>NZ_CP030840.1:0-4800000 GCF_003330725.1 Acidisarcina polymorpha
CCCACCACGGCCTCCGTGCAGTACGCCGCCACCCTGGCTTCCTGGTTCGGCGTACCGGCCGCTGAGCTGGCGAGTATCTTTCCCAACATCGGCAACTTCCCTACCGCCAATCTCGGCTTCTTAGGGTAATTCACTATTGCCAGAAGGGGCTGCGAGAGTCGGCCCCCGCGCCCACACGGAGAGAGGTAGGCCAGAGAATTGTTACTTCACGTTCTTAAGAACGGCCTGCGTCCCCGCTGGCAGCCGGCTCGCCAACCGTCATCAGGGCTGAATTACTTATTTGTTGAAAGGGCCTGCACACCAGATAGGGAGAGCGTGCGGTTGCCGGTTTGATCCAGCTGCCTTGGCGAATCTTAGGTGTCGCCCGAGCAAGCTGCTGCCAGTAATCAACATGCCCGACTGCCGTCGGTAGCTCGTCAGCGCCGAAACACAGGACTGTCTGCGTAGAGTGAAAGGATATTCCGTCCTTCAAGCGCTTTCTCCCGTATATTGTGGGTGATTGGCCTGGATGAAATACCAGCCTTGAAATCATATAGACCCTGAATTTGGGGTTTCCATATTCGCCTTCCTGCTTTAAAAGAAGATCTCCGGCCTTAAGGCAAAACCCGGCGGACTCTGCCGCGTGGAGTTCCTCCATCTTCAACTTGAGCTGTGCTTTGATGACCCTTATTTCCTGTCTCACGTCGTCAATTTTGCACATGATGGCCTCCTCGAATCAGGTAGGTAGGCTGGCGCGGCGAGGCGTACGGGAAATTTCGCACATCCAGGTGGCCTACCCAGACATCGTCAAGCGTCGCCCACCTACCTACATGGTGAACGTACTCTGGACGCTAATATCTGTCTGGTCAATACAGATCACGACATCGTATCTGGAGGAAATGGAGGACTGAGAACTTGGATTTATGGCCGCTCAGAAATGAAGCCAATCCAATGAAGACAATCATGGCAAGCGTACTGGTCTTGCAGTGCAACTCGTCGTGCTATGCGAAGAGAGATTCCAAGCCGGGATCTTCCTGTCGCTACCGGCGGTTGGTCAACCTTATGCGAGCGCCAGATTCAGATTATCGATAGCCTCGTCGATCTCGGCGTTATTCTTGTAGCCGACCGTCACACAATCAACGCCAGCGTTCTTGAAGGCAAACTTCATCGCCTTCTGCCGGTCTTCGCGGTTGAAAGTTCCCTCGCCGACCAGCTTCATGCTGATAATGCCGGTGCCTTGTTGGCGGGTTTGTTTGACGTGGGTGACAACTTCAGGGACGTTCCCAAGCCCCTCGGTGTCATAGTCCTCGGCGTCCATGCGCGTCCCCTTGTGATTCACGCGGATCATCGCCACATCGAGCCACTTCATCTCCGGCACTTGCCGTAAGGCCGGCAGCCCGTGCACCGACGCTCCGCGCGCCACGACTGCCTTCTTGTTCTGGGCTTCCATGATGCCGTCCTGCCACTTGGCAGTATCGGATGGCCAGGTGGAGGTATGCTGCCAGTGCAGCAGCATAATGTCAAAATACTCGGTGTTCGCCAGCTTGCGTAGTTCATCGATCTTCGCCTGCGGATCGACGCCGGGTCGGGTAGTCACCTTCGACATCAGCCGATAGCTGTCCCGTGGAACTCCCTTCAAGGCAACACCCAGCATCTCGTGCATGCCACCATACGACTCAGCCGTCTCGAAGAAGCGAATGCCCCGCTCATGGGCATAGCGAACCAGCTTGGTGAACTGCGCCTGTCCCAGATCGCGCTGCACCTTGCCGCTGAAGCTGCCGGTGCCAAAGGCGAGCCGGGTCACCTTCACATCGGATTTACCGAGCGTCACCCAATCGGTCGCGGTTTGAGGCTGAGCTCGCAGCCGCAGAGTGCCAGCACTCGCGAGAGCCCCCGCGGCCAGTCCCGTTCGTAGAAAATCTCGTCTTGAGTAGCGGGCCATTGCAATTCCTCCGATGGGCCAAATCTTACCACCGCCGGCGAACCCTCACCAGCTGGCGCTGCCTTTGATCGAATGCAATGCTGCATTCGATGGTTCTTTTCATTCCGAGCTAAACCGCTGCGGATGCCGGAGGCCATGACCCAAGGATCTGCCGCAGCAGGACGATGCGCCCGAAATGATAGGCATTGTGGGCCGTGAGGCTCTCGAGTTGCTCGCGGACCGTCATGGTTCGCACTGGCGATCCCGGAGGCGAGGGGCACCGTACCACTACCTCCAATTCATGGGCGTCTCGCGTCGCCGCCGCTGCCTTGAGCACACCATCAAAGAAGCGTTCACGCAGATCATCCCAACCTTCCTTCTTCACATCCTGCTCTTCGGGAAAGCTGATGGAGGCTTGCTCCGGATAAGGAGTCTCTTTCCCGGAAATCCATTCCAGAGTCATCTGCTGCCAATAAACTATGTGCCAAAGCTCCTCGTAGATACTGCGCGGCGCACCGGGAGCATGGCGATGCGCTAAGTCCTCATCCAGATCTTCGAGGATGTACGCGGGTGGCGCAGCCGCGCTGTCCCCGACCAGTGTCCGTTCCAGTTCGTTCATCAGGCTCCTCCCATCTGCCTTGGCTCGAATCAAGCTCAGGCACGTCTAGCACAGGCACTTCGAGCACCCGCACTTCATTGATATCGAAGCACCCGCGGTCGCTCAACCTCTTGTAGAAGCCTCCACTGCTGCCGCGATCTTCTTCAGATCCGGCAACACGTCTCCCAACTTCACGGCAGCGGCGCCGCGGCTTCCCAGCGCAAAGTATACGTCGCGATAATGGTGGAAGAGCCTCTCGTAGACCTTCACCGATTCTGGCTCCGGATGGAAGGTCTTGTGCTTAAGGCACATCTTCTCCTGGGCTTCTTCAATCGTAGAAAACGCACCCGCTGCCAGCAAAGCGAATATCCCGGAGCCCAGGCTGGTAGGCATGCCATCGGGCACCAGGATTGGTTTGTTGAGCACATTCGCGTAGACCTGGTTCAACACCGCATTGTGCTGCGGGATGCCGCCCGCATTAATCACCCGCTCGACCGGCACTCCATTCTCGGCCATTCGCTCGAGGATGATCCGGGTGTGAAATGCAGTGCCTTCGATGGCAGCGAAGAGTTCGTCCTGTGCGGTGTGAATCAGGTTCCAGCCGAGCGTCACGCCGCCCAATTCGGAGTTGACCAACACCGTTCGGTCGCCGTTATCCCAGCTCAGACGAAGCAGCCCGGTCTGCCCGGCCCGGTACGTCTCGAGTCCCTGCGAGAGCCGCTTGACGTCCGTGCCGGCACGTCTGGCGATGGCCTCGAAGATGTCTCCGGTGGCGGAGAGACCCGCTTCGATTCCCGTGAAGGCCGGATGTACGCTGCCCGGGACCACACCACAAACTCCGGGAACGAGGGTCGATTTGTGGCTCATTGCGATGATGCAGGTGGAGGTGCCGACTACGTTGACAACATCGCCTTCGCGGCACTCGGCGCCGATGGCATCCCAGTGCGCATCGAAGGCCGCGACCGGGATAGGAATACCGGCGCGCAGGCCCATCACCTCGGCCCAGGCCGATGAAAGATGGCCGGCCAGCTTATCGGAAGTGAGATACTCTCCTCCTAACTTGGCCCGAATGCCATCGAACAGCGGATCGACCTTCGAGAGAAACTCTTGCGGCGGCAAGCCACCCCACTTCGGATTCCACATCCACTTATGGCCCATCGCGCAGGCGCTGCGTTTGAGCTGGCCAGGATCAGTAACGCCGCACAGGGTAGCAGCCACCATGTCGCAGTTTTCGAGCGCGGTGACCAGCTTGTCTCGTTTCTCCGGATTGTGTCGAAGCCAATGCAGCAGTTTGGCGAATCCCCATTCGTGCGAGTAGACGCCACCGCACCAGTCGATTCCCTCGAACCTCTCCTGATGCGCCAACTCGGTAATCTGCCGTGCTTCTTCCAAAGCGCGGTGGTCGCACCATAGGTAATAGTCGTCGAGGGGCTCGAGGTTTTCTCCGACAGGAATGACGCTCGATCCGGTGGTATCGATCCCAATCGACTCGATCTCATCGCCCTTGATACCTGCCTCTTCGACCACCTTAAGCATTGCCTCCACCAGGGCATCCATCTGGTCGGTGTGAGATTGAGTAGCAAAGTTGGGATCTTCCCGCTTGCGCTTCAAAGGGTATTCGGCAGACGCGGTGCCGAGCCGCCCTCGCTCGCTGTCCAGCAACGTTACCCGCACGCTCAAAGTACCAAAGTCCACGCCCGCTACGATCGCCACAAGAACCCCCTTGAGATCTTCGATCTGAACCATGTCAGATTGCCACCACCAGCTTGGAGCTTCAGCATGGGGTAGGTCAAGTAAACCTTTTCTCGCTCGCTTCCCCGCTCGCTCACCTTAAGAAAATGCCTCCACTCCTCCCACCGTCGAAAACTCTAGCGCCACAAGACCTTCTTAGCTAGAATCGCTTCGGTTCCTCAATCCCAGTACGTGGGCTCGCTGACTCAGCATGCAGTCGGCGCCGCCTTTGGAGATCTATGCTGAACCCTGGTTTTCCGTCCCGCCGCACTTTCCTGTTCTCTACCGGCGCAACGTTGTTGGCTTCGACCCTGGCCCGCCGTTCCGCCTTCGCTGCACTGGCTGACGGTCCTGCTCCGGCCTCTCGAGTGGACGCCGACCAGGCTCTCCAGCTTCTGGTTGCGGGTAACCAGCGTTTCGTTGATGGAAAGATCACCCACCCCGGTCGGACCCCGGACGACTTCAAGCCGCTCGCCGCCGGACAATTTCCGATCGCCGCAATCGTCAGTTGTGCCGACTCCCGAGTAGCGCCAGAGATCCTCTTCGATCAGGGCATCGGCGATCTCTTCATCATCCGGGTCGCAGGCAACTACATCGATGGCGCCGGAGCTTCGGTCAAGGGCAGCATCGAATATGCTGTCGCCGAGTTAAATGTCCCGCTCATCATGGTCCTCGGCCATAGCCAATGCGGCGCGGTGAAGGCAGCGATCAAGCACATCCATGACCATGATGCGCTTCCTGGCGCCATCAACGTGATGGTGAACAGCATCAAGCCCGCAGTGATCGAAAGCCAGGGCAAACCCGGCGACCCGCTTCAGAATGCGATCGAAGCCAACGTCCATCGCGGCGTCGTCAAACTCAATACCCTAGAGCCAGTCGTCGCTCCGGCATTGAAGTCCGGCAAACTCAAGGTAGTCGGCGGCACCTATGATCTCGCAACCGGCAAAGTGATGATGCTGAGCTAGTAAGCTCGCTGAAACTTAATCGGAGGCTAAAATGCGCAAGAAAAGTCCGTCATCCTGAGCGCAGCGAGGGACCTGAGTCTGCGCAAGAAAAGTCCGTCATCCTGAGCGAAGCGAAGGATCTGCGGTTCCAACAAAAATGCGCAAACAGCCACCTTCTCGAATGAACTTCAGAATCGACACACTAGACCACAGCACTTAGCGCGGAGCCCTCACAACTTTCGCCGTCGTGATCGCCTGCCCGACGTGACGTTGGCTGTGGTCCGCGATGTGAACCAGAAGGCCGCCAACACTGGTTGGTAGTCGCTTCCTCCCCACAGTTCGAGATCGATTGAGATCGACAGCCAGCAGCGCTACCACTCGTCTTTTTGCCTCGGCGATCGCCTGATTGAATTCAGCAAAGATAGCTTCGCGGGTCGCATCTGCCTCCATTTCCGCCTTCAGCGCTGTCAGTTGTTCGGCAGAGAGATCTTCGCCTTCAGCATAGGTCAGCAGCCGGTCCAGGCTGCGGGCGATATGCCGGATCTGAAAACCAACAGATGGCAAATTGAACGGCCGCTCATGGATTTCGGTATCCGAGAGTTCGCCGCACCACCTGGCCACGTCTTCTTCAGCCAATTGCAAGGCATGCAAAACTCCACGATGGACCGCGTTCACCTCGGTGAGAGTTCCCCGCAGCCAGGGTTCAATTGTGGCTTCCGGCATTTCGCCCCCCTTGTCTTTCGCCGACCGTTCAAACGCGAGGTCGATTCATTCGCCAGGAAACTCATTCTCCTCGAATTCATTCTCCCGGAAATTCACTCTCCTGAAAATTATTCTCCTGGATCGAAGCAGCGGGTCTGTTCAGGAAATCTCTGCTACCGATCTGCGCCCCCGCCAGTAAACCGCCAGCCCGATCAGATTGGTTGCCAGCGCAGTCGCCGCCACCTTGGCGCCGAAGGTCCAGGTACTCGCAACCTCAACGATCGGGACAGTCGCCAAGACGCATTGCACGATCGTGATGACCAAACCCGACACCGCGCAAAGGATGAGCCACAGGCCCGGGCGCGGTCCAAATCGGGACCCGGTAAAAAGCGGCACCGCAAACATCGCGCAGTAGTACAAGCCAAACGAAAGCTGGCCGCTGGTTTGGAGCAATTGAAAGGCTTCCTCGCGGCCGGTGTCGAGGCTGGCGAGAACGCTCGCCAGGGCGGCCAGCGCAACGATCACGCATAAGCTCCGTACCGGAGTGCGAAAGCGCGCATTCAGCCGGGTAAACCACTCCGGCAACAGCGAGTCCCAACCAGCCACCATGGGCAACCGGCTGGTCTCGGCCATGATGATGGTGTAGGAACAAATTGTGAACAGAGTCAGCGCAAGAATCATCACTCGTCCCAGCCACACGCCGATTCCCTGACCCAGGGCAGCCGCGAGCACTTGCGGAATCGGCCCCGCCAAATCGATCCTGGACGACGGCACGTAGGTCAACATGGAGCCGGTCATCAGCGCATAGATCACGACTACCGCCGGCGCAGCGATCCAGGCCGAGAGCAAGATCGCGCGTCCCGCATCTCTGGTCTCCCCGGCGAAGACTGCCACCTGCTCCAATCCCGAATAAGCATTGAAGGCAACTTTGACATACAGATTCAAGGTCAACAAAGACAAGAGCGGCCATGCCAGGGCAAATGGCGGCTGCGTGCTGATATGAGGGTGCGCTGCGCTCGCGCCGGGGTGCCACACCAGCAGGACTGCAAGGGTCAAGACGAGCAATCCCATCACGCCCGAACCGAAGCCCGCGACCCATCGTCCGAGACGCATGCCAGGCACATTGATTGCCAGCATCGTACCGAAGAGCAGAGCATCGATAGAAAAGGTGAGCCTACGGCTCTCGGCCATCCACGCCGCGCGTGGACCCAGCGCATAGCTCAAGCTGGTGGCGACCTGGATGCCAAGCCCCGAGACCGTGAGAATCGCATAGATGGCATAGTTCCAGGCGCTGAGGAAAGCCACCTTCGGGCCCAGAGCGAACTTCGCCCACTGATAGATGCCGCCCTCGAGCGGCCATAGCCGCGCACAATAAGTGACCACCACTGCCTGCGGAAGAAAGAAGAAGAGAATCCCCGCCAGCCATAGCACTGTATGAGTCGAGCCTTGCCGGGCGGCAATTCCCGACCATGTCGCCCCTACCAGCAGGAGAATCTGCATCGGAACCAGATCGCGGAGCCGCAGTTCCCGCTTCAGGCCATGCTCCACACCCGACACCGCTTCGGCCAATCATCCTCCAATTCGCAACCAGGCGGCGCGTGGATGCCCTATGTTTTTGTAAGTCTATCTCAGGAAATTACCTTGGTAGCTCGCCGCATTCTCCGAGGCGCAGCAGCAGAGCGAGCACCGAAAATCCAGTAGGCTCAAGAATTTACTTGATCCTTGCCGGGTTTGTGTCAACATGGTAGCCCGGATCCTAAAGGTCGATAAGGCGGGAAAGAATGCCTACTGTTCGTCTTTCGTTTGTTCGTATTTTGTTGATAGCTAGCTGCCTGATTCTTACCGTCGCTGCTTCAGCCCAGACCATAACCTGTTCCTCCGATGACATGGGCAGGCATGTTTGCCGTGCCAATACTTCGAATGGCGTCCAAATGGTCCGGCAGCGCAGTGGTTCGGCCTGTACCCAAGGCTATTCGTGGGGATACGACCAGGGCGGCATCTGGGTCGATCACGGGTGCCGCGCCGACTTTGCCCTGGGCGGAGGGAGCGCCGCGCCACCCGCGCAGGCGCAGATGCAGCCAAACGATGCCATGCGGCTCTGCAAAAACACGGCCAGCGGTCGTCTTCCTGGAGTGCCTCTCGCCTTTATCAGCACCTACCGCGGCACCGATGCCGACAGCAATACCTACATGATTAACTTCCACGCTCAGCCTCCCGGCGGTCAGAGTTCATCCGGCTTCTGCATCATCTCCAAGAATGGAAGGTTGCAGAACTTCCAGTTTGACCCGCGATCCAACAACAATGCCGGGGCCAGCAATTCCGGCGGACAAACCCCCCAGGATGCCATGCGCTCCTGCAAGAACGCCGTGAGCGCACGCCTGCCCAATGTCCCGCTCGCCTTCATCCAGGTCGACCAGCCTAGAGTCAACGGCGGCAGCTTGCTCGTCAACTTCCGCGCCTCCCCGCCGAACGGCCAAGCAGCAAGCGGCTCATGCGACGTCTTCAAGAACGGACGAGTGAATCTGCAATTCCGGTAATCAAGGCGTTCTTTTTCCGGAGGATCAACCGCGCATTTCGACCATTCCAACGCTTGCCAAGCTTAGCGGCGGAGAGAAGCCTGACGGGCTCAATCAGAGTTCCCCTAAAGCCCCTTACGGCTTCGGAATTCCCGGACAACGGCCGCCGGGTCGCGATGCTGGCCATCTACCGCATTGTTCATCGCCTGCATCTCTTCGGCTGAAATCTGCCCTGCCAGAGCCGTAAACGCCGCCCGCATCTGCGGCCAGCGCTCAAGCGCTTCCTCTCGCACCAGTGGAACCGCTTGATACGGCGGAAAATAATGCTTGTCGTCCCGCAGCACTGCAAGTCCGAATGCCTGGATTGGCCCATCCGTCGAATTCCCGGCGACAATGTCCACCTGCTTGGAGTTGAGAGCGCGATAGAGCAGACCGAGATCCATGGTTCTCGGTGATCCGTCGAACCGCAATCCGTAGGCGGCGGAAAGCCCGCGCAAGCCGTCCGGCCGCTCCTCGAATTCGTAGCCGACGCCCAGCCGCCACTGCGATGCATAACGGGTCGCCTCGCTCAGCGTCTGGATCCCGAGCCGCTTGGCGTCCTCTCCGCGAATGACCATCGCGAACGTATTTTCGAATCCCAGCGGCGCAGTGACGTCGACCTTGTAGCGCTCGCGGTAGAGGCGAGTGACGGTCGCCAGAGATGATTTCGGATTCTTGTCGACCGGCTGCTTCAATATCGCCGTCAACGCCGTACCGGTGTACTCCACGTAGCCGTCGATACGGCCGGCGGCCAGCGCCTGCTGGGCGATGTAGCTACCCGCAAGATAGAAGCGCCGCTCCACCTTCAGGCCGCTCTTGGCTTCGATCTCCTGAGCTAGCAGTTCCCCCAGAATCACCTGTTCGGTAAAGTTTTTGGCGCCAATAACCGGCCGATTCGGCCGGGGAGGAGAACAAGCCCCCAGCCAAAGAAAGGCTAGCAACAGGATCCCTGGCGGCAAAGCTGCCAGCGGGCCTTTCAAGAGACGTATCATGCAGACCAACGCGCCTCAGCTTCGACTTTGAGCGGCTTGCGCTTCGCACTCTTTCGCCCCGATAAACACGTCATCACGAGCGTCCTGCTGCAGGAACCCGCACCCATCGCTCCAGCAGGCCCAGCAACCCATCCGCCGCCAGCGCCAGACCCGCCGCCGGCACCGCGCCCGCCAGCACTAAGCGGTTATCTACCGACGCCACGCCCCGAAAAATGAATTCTCCCAAACCACCCGCCCCTACCGCCGCCGCGATCGTGGCAATGCCGACGCAAATCACCGTCGCGGTCCTCAATCCAGCCAGAATGAACGAAGCGGAAAGTGGAAGCTCCACCTTCAACAGGCGTTGCATGTTGCTCATTCCGAGTGCCTTCGCAACATCAGAAAGTGCCGGGTCGATCCCCTGGATGCCCGCATACGTATTCCGAATAATCGGCAGCAGCGCATAAGCGATGAGGGCAACAATGGCGATCCGGGCTGCACTCTCTCCAAGCCAAGGGAGCGGCAGCAAAAACCCAAACAGCGCCAGGCTGGGGATCGTCTGCAGGATGTTGGCAAATCCAAGAACCGGCTTCGCCCACTGCCCGTAGCGCGTCAGCAGAATCCCTGTCGGAATTCCAATTAGAGCAGCAATCAGCATCGCCGAGCCGGTCAGCCAGAGATGCTCAAGCGTTAGCGTCCCGATCTCCGACGCATGCTGTGCGAGAAAGTCTTTCATCGCGGCTGCCCCGCTGCCGATTCATCGCCGCGGTGGACGGCCTTTGTATAGGCAGAAACTTGCGGGATTTTTGAATTCAGGAACTCGCCGCTCTCCAGATCGGCAGCCACCCGTCCGTCTTCAATCAGCAGAATTCGCGACGCCAGGTACATCGCCTCATCGAGGTCGTGCGTCACCAGCAGGATGGTTTTTTTCAGGCCCGCCATCAGCTCGCGCAGCACATCCTGCATCTCCGCGCGAGTCAGCGGATCAAGCGCGCCGAAGGGCTCATCCATCAACAGCACCGGAGGATCGGCGGCCAGCGCCCGCGCCAGGCCCACCCGCTGACGTTGGCCTCCGGAGAGCTGGTGCGGGTAGCGGCCGGCAAACTTCCCCGCATCCAGCCCGACCATCTGCATCAGCTGCCGCGATCGATCTTCGATCTCACTCTTGGGCTTGCCCGCAAGCTCGAGCACGGTGCCGATGTTGCGCTCGATTTTGAAGTGGGGAAATAGCCCGGTCTCCTGGACGACGTAGCCAATCCCGCGTCGCAGCATAACCGGGTCGCTCGCGGTTATTGGCTTGCCCTCGACCAGCACCTCGCCGGAAGTCGGCTCCACCATCCGGTTGACAGTGCGTAATAACGTGGTTTTGCCAGACCCGCTGCGGCCCAGGATGGCCACAGTGCTCCCCGAGGAAATTGTCAGGTTGATCTTATCCAGCAGTACGCGGTTTTGCGGCGTCTTGAAGGTGACGTCCCGGAACTCGATGGCCGCGTCTGGCATAAACTCCTAACGAAAACCAGACTTTCGGCCCGGCTCAGTCATCGTCTTTCAAAGCGGTCTAGCGAACTATCCCTCGTAAATCACACCGTCCAGCTTGACCTTGGAACACCAGTAGCAAAACCTCACTTCTCTATCCGGAAGCAGCTCCTCCAAGTGGAGTTGCTTCCAGTTGTGCAGGCCGCCGCAACAGCACACATTCTTCAACCAGTTCGACTCATGCCAACGGTGCGGCCACAAAGTCGCCAGAGACGCTGCGAGCTCCGCGTCGCTGGAGGGATTCGAAGCGCCGGATCCTCGCTGCGACGACACCCTGACGACGTCATGCCACATGTAAACTCCTCCAGCCAGCGCCTAGACAATACCGCCTGACGCTTCGCCCTCGGCAGCCGACGGACTCTTCACCCGCACTACCGTGATCTTCGAGAAGCCCTCTTTGAAGCTGGGTGGCCGCAGACGGTCCGCCATCTTCCGCATGGACTCCTCGTTGACATTGCGCTCACGACGGCTGTTCCGCTCCATGCAGACCTCGAACGGAACATCGAAGAAGACCGCCTGCACGTCATAGCCGAAGCTCTTCGCCATCTTGATCCATTGACGGCGCTCGTGGGGTGACAGATTGGTCGCGTCCACGTAGTTCCACGGCATCTTCGCGATCAGTCTGGCCCGCAAAAGCGAGCGCAGCGTCGAAAAGACGAGCCCCTGGTAGCGCTGTTCAGTGATGTCATCAAAGAGGATGCTGCGCAGCATGTCGCTGGAGAGCGGCGTGACTCCGCGGCGCTTGAACCACGTCGTCTTGCCCGAACCAGGAAGACCGATGGTGAGCACTACGTAGCCTCGAGGACTCTTGACGCCCGAGAGCTCTGGCGGCGGCACCCCGAGCGACTCCGGCTGGGTCTCCACAACGACTTTCCCTTCCGGAAATGCAGCGGCATCAGAGGCGGCTGTCACCGGTCCGGTCGGTGTCGGCAGTTCAGGCTCAACATTGGTGGTTACGGCGTCCGCGAGTGTGCCACTGAGGTCAGGGACCGCCTCACCCGGCAATTCCTCAACGCTCGCCACCTCCAACAGCGGTTCTTCCGGCGCCAACCCTTCGCTTGCTACTGGTTGATCTTCATGATGTATTTCCACGGGACCCTGCTCCTGATAAGCCTCCGGATAAGCGGGCCGCAAAGGCTTAGGTTGATCGATCGGCAACTCCTGGCCAATTCTTCCAGTGGACTCCGAATTGTTCGGCCCACGCTTCGTGCGTTTTGTCATTTTTTCGCGCATCCATTCGCGCATGTTTAGCATGTAACACACTCTAGTCCACGCCGCAAATTCTCTTGGCCTGCCAGTATGCGTCCATCGCGGCGGCGCATTTGATTTAATCTTCAAGTAGTGATGCTAGTATCGCAGGTTGGAAATTTTCGGTTCAACCCATGAGTCTAACCGTTTTGTATTGAAACAGTTCTAGAAAAACGAAGGAGAACGTAATGGCGGTAAAAGTTGGAATCAATGGCTTTGGACGGATCGGGCGGAACGTCTTTCGTGCGGCTCTCGGGAATCCGGAGATTGAATTTGTCGCTGTCAATGACCTTACCGGCCCCAAGACCCTGGCCCATCTGCTCAAGTATGACTCCATCCTCGGCAATCTCAAGAACGAGATCGTTGCCGGCGAGGACTTTATTTCAGTCGATGGAAAAAAAATTAAGGTGTACGCCGAGAAAGATCCCGCGAAGCTGGACTGGGCCTCAGTAGGCGCCCAGATCGTGGTCGAGTCGACCGGCCATTTCACCGATGCTGAAAAGGCAAAGGCCCACCTCGGGGCAACGGTCAAGAAGGTCATCATCTCCGCCCCGGCAACTAACGAAGACGTCACCCTGGTGCTCGGCGTCAACGAAGGCAAGTATGACCCGGCCAAGCACCACGTAATCTCCAATGCCTCGTGCACCACAAATTGCCTGGCCCCGGTCGCGAAGGTGCTGCAGGACACCTTCGGCATCGTCTCCGGCATCATGACCACGATTCACAGCTACACCAACGATCAGGTCATCCTCGACTTCCCGCATAAGGACCTCCGTCGCGCCCGCGCTGCCGCCATCAACCTGATTCCCACCTCGACCGGCGCCGCCAAGGCGCTCAAACTGGTCATTCCGGAACTGGCGGGCAAGCTCGATGGCTTCGCGATTCGTGTCCCCACTCCGAACGTTTCAATCGTCGATCTCACCTTCACCACCGAGAAGCCGGTCAGCATTGAGAGCATTAACGCCGCGGTTAAGGCTGCTTCGGAAGGCCCGATGAAGGGTATTCTGGGCTATGAATCGGGCGAGCTCGTCTCGAGCGATTTCAAGGGCGACGGCCGTTCTTCCATCTTCGACGCACCGCTCACCAAGGTCGTCGGCGACAAGACGGCAAAGGTCATCAGCTGGTATGACAACGAATGGGGTTACTCTTCCCGCGTTGTCGATCTGATCAGCCTGCTGGTCGCCAAAGGACTATAAAAACCGCGTTACGGCTTAACCCAGGGAGTTCGGCGGTCCACCTTGCCAGACTCCCTGGCTCCTCAACCCAGTCTCTGGTCTCAACCTGAACTTGCGTTGAATGCTTCCCCCACATTCTTTCTAGCCTAGTCTGGAGTCACCCATGGCAAAACTTTCGATTCGCGACCTCGATCTGCAGCACAAACACGTTTTCATCCGCGTCGACTTCAATGTTCCCTTGACCGAAGATGGGTCCGAGATTACCGACGATACCCGCATCAAGGAGACGCTGCCTACGATCGAATATGCGTTGAAGCATAAGGCGAAGGTGATCCTCGCCTCTCATCTCGGACGGCCTAAAGGCAAGGTAAATCCCAGGTACAGCCTGCGCCCTGTGGTCGACCGGCTGCGAGTGCTGCTCGACCATGAGATCGGCGACGCCTTCAACGTTGCCTTCTCCCCGGATTGCGTGGGAGAGATCGCGACGGAAATGTCACGCCAGCTTGAATCAGGGCAAGTCCTGCTGCTCGAAAATTTGCGCTTCCACGCCGAAGAAGAGGCCAACGATCCCGGTTTCGCCAAAAAGCTCGCCAGCCTCTGTGAGATCTACATCAACGACGCCTTCGGCAGCGCCCACCGCGCCCACGCCTCGACAGAAGGCATCACCCACTTCGTCAAGCAGTCAGCCGCTGGCCTGCTGATGGAGAAAGAACTCAGCTACCTCGGCAAAGCCCTCGAGGCGCCTGAAAAGCCCTTTGTAGCCATCCTCGGCGGGGCTAAGGTTTCCGACAAGATTCAGGTCATCGATAACCTGCTTGGCAAGGTCGACGCCCTGCTCATCGGCGGAGGCATGGCCTACACCTTCCTCAAAGCCAAGGGCCAGGATGTCGGCAAGTCGCTGCTCGAAGCCGACAAAATCGAAACCGCCAAAGAGGCGATCGCCAAAGCCGAAGCCAAAGGTGTGCGCTTCCTTCTGCCGGTCGACCATAAGCTCGCCGATAAATTTGCCGCCGATGCCAAGACCCAGATCTTCGAAGGCGACGGACCCTTTCCCGCGGACTGGATGGCGCTCGATATCGGCCCAAAAACGATTGAGCTCTTTTCAGACGAAATCATCGGCGCGAAGACCATCGTCTGGAATGGCCCCATGGGCGTCTTCGAGTTCCCTGCCTTTGCTGCAGGGACGATTGGCATCGCCCAGGCTGTAGCCGACAATGCTACGGCCGTCTCCATCGTCGGTGGAGGCGATTCCGTCTCCGCCGTCAAACAAGCCGGAGTCGCGGACCGCATCACCCACATCTCGACCGGCGGCGGTGCCTCGCTCGAGTTCCTCGAAGGCAAGAAGCTTCCCGGAGTCGAAGCCCTCAGTGAGAGGACTTAATTGCTAGCAGTCTTGACCGGGCAGTAGTGGGTCAGCTTGAAATTGCTACGTCGAACGCCAGAACTTGACTATGCGGATGTCGATGCGCCGCTTCACGCGATTGACCAACGGGTTCTCCAAAAAGGTAGAGAATCACGGTCATGCAGTTGCGCTGTACTTCGCCTATTACAACTTTTGCAGAGTGCATCAATCGATCCGCGTGACGCCAGCAATGGAAGCAGGGCTGACCGACCATGTTTGGAGCGCGGAAGAGTTGATTGCTCTACTGCCCGAGCAGCGAGCCAAGAAGCGCGGGTCTTACAGGCCTCGGCAGAAGTAGAATGGCTCACATGAAGAATGTGCTAATCAAGCTAAGACTTACGCTTATCGCTTGGCTGCGTCAGCCGACTAACGAAATGGATAGGCGGCAGACTCACAACGAGATTCAGCCGCTCTTTCCGCCAAAAGACTATATTCAAACTGACCCACTACCTGACCGGCAGTCGATCTTTCGACTGCAACAACGGTTTAGATTTGTCATTCCGAGCGAAGCCGAGGATCTGCGGCTTCGCTCGGCCTCTACAAACACGAGCCACTACATCTCAACCGCAGTAACCGTAATCAGCGGAGCAGGCGGCAATACATTCGCGAGCCCGGGGCGGTCTTGCCCCAAGCCCTCCGCTGCATCTCTTGGTAATCAGTGTCGGCTTCCCCAGGACCAAGTCGATGCTTTATCGAATTCAATTTATGACGGATTGGCTCGGTCGCACGAAGCGCCGGCTCCGAAGTCGTGGTCTCCATGGTGAAGGCCACCTTCGCAGCAAGTCCTCTGGCCGACTCCTTGAAATCCGTACATTGAAGGCTCTCTTCAACACTGCCATCCACTTGCCCCGTCAAACCAGTCGCCAGATTCATCCCTGATATCCATCCCTGATATCCCCGGCCCCTTGGCAGTGACCGGCACATCCAGAACCCGGCTCTGAGGCGGCTGCTTTCCCTCGGGATAGGTCAGAACAAGTGAGACGGAAATGCTTCGGCGCACTCTGTGCGGATTGCGCCAATGCCGACGCATGACGGAGCCCGCAAACTCCAGCGGCACACAACGCGAGAAGTGCTTCACCAATCTTGATGACGGGATGCTCCTTTGGCTTTGACGCATGCCTTCAAACCTGGTGTCCCGCTGACGCAAACCTGGGCCCATTCGCTCAGGGATGCTGCGACGCCGACTTCGCGAAACTGGGGTGACTATCCCGCCTTCCGCTTTGCCCGCTCCTGCTCCAGCCGTTCTGCTAGAAACACTTTAAGCAAGGATTGGTAGGGAACGTCCCGGCGGTTCGCGAGGATCTTCAAGTCTTCCACCATTGAGACCGGAAGGCGCACCGAAATTGTTCGCAGCGTGGGCTTGAGCTTCGGCAGCTTGACCCGCTCTGCCTTGGACCAATCTACATACTCCGTCGAGTCTGCCTTCGACCAGAACTCAAATTCTTCCGCTTCCGTTTTGAGCTCAGGAATCGCCTTCAGTGTAGTTTTTCTCATAGCTCGCGAATGATTCGCTCTCTCTCCGGTTCATGTCCCGCGCCGAGATCACCCGAACCAGCTTTCGACGCACTGTAAAAGCCACAAACAATCGGCGACCGGCCCCCGTCTGCCCGAGGAGCCGGTACCGCTTTTCGCGGCCCGCGTGTCCTGCATCGCCGCTCATGATGATTGGCTCCTGGAAGAAAACGTCCTCCGCTTCCTCTGGCGTGACCCGATGCCTGTCCCAGTTCTTGGTCAGGTTCGCATCGTCCCAGTCAAACCCAATACAATCAGCTAAGAGATCAAGTGGACGATGCGGCCGCACCTCTTGTATATATCACACATATACCGCATCGCCGAATTAGGTACACCAAGCCCACATCAATCCGACCACGAGGAACTGAACTGTCCATGTCCCGTAAGCCCCTGATCGCCGCCAATTGGAAGATGTACAAAACTCCGGCCGAAGCCCGTTCCTGCGCGGAAGCGCTGCTCAAATCGCTCCAAGACCACACTCGCGATGAAATCGCGATCTGTCCGCCGTTCGTCTCCTTGAGCATCGTCTTGGACACGCTGTCCGGCAGCAATCTCGCTGTTGGAGCGCAAAACATGCACTTCGCCGACGAAGGCGCATATACCGGGGAGATCTCCCCACCTATGCTGACCTCGATCGGCGTCACCTATGTGATTCTGGGACATTCGGAGCGCCGCCAGTATTTCAACGAGACTGATGAACTCGTCAACCAGAAATTGCATGCTGCCTTTCGGCATAAGCTCTCTCCCATTCTTTGCGTGGGCGAAAAACTCGAAGAACGAGAACACAACCTGACCGAGGAGGTGCTCATGCGTCAGATTGAGTTGGCCCTCCGAAATGTCTCCCCGAACGATGCCAGCAGCTTAGTAATTGCCTATGAACCCATTTGGGCAATCGGCACCGGGAAGACTGCAACCCCGGAAATGGCCGCCGAAGCGCACCTGCTGATTCGCAGCCAGGTGGCGCGGCGCCTTGATCGGAAATCAGCCGACAACCTCCGCATTCTTTACGGCGGCAGCGTTCGGCCGGACAATGCTCCGTCCCTGCTCAACCAGCCGGAGATTGATGGAGCGTTGGTCGGCGGCGCCAGCCTGAATCCGGAATCTTTCATCAAGCTGGTGAGATATTAGAGAACCCGGAATAAGAAAGAATCGGCGACGGGGCGTTTTCCGGGGGCGAAGGTATTTAAACTGTAAAGAAATGTGTTCTAGGGTGCCTCTAGGACGCTAAAAAGAGAGGAATTTGCATGGAAAATCACTGGTATGCCAGCCCCGTTTTTGTCGTACCCGTTCTCTGGATTATTTTTCTTTCCGGTATTTTATGGGGCAGCCAGAGTTGGAAGGGCGATGGCCACATCTCCAAGGAAGACGCCGGCGACGCGCTCTAACTGCCATCCTTGCTGGTTCGAACTGCCTTCGTCTTCTAGAGTTTGACCAGCACGTCGTCACCCGAGACGGTGACCTCGAAGACGCGCACTCGCTCGTCAGCATCGTCGTCGCACAGGCCAGTGGTGAGATCGAAGGCGTACGCGTGCCAGGGGCAAATTACTTTGCCATTCTCGATCATCCCTTGGCCAAGCGGGCCCCCATGGTGCGAACACTCGTTATCGAGCGCGGAAATGACCCCATTCAGCTTGGCGATGCACAGCATTTTCTTGCCCGCGGGAAACTCATGTACCGCTCCCTCGGCAGGCAATTCACCCACGCTGCAAATTCTCACTAGATCGTTCTCGATAGCCATGTTGTGATTCTCTCAGTCGATGCCCGCGGAGAGCAACCAGAAGAAATTTCCGCGCTCTCCGCACGGCTGTAGACTTGCTGGCCGCTCCCTGCCAGACTATGGAGTGGACACTTCATCGATCGTCATCCTCGATTTTGGCTCGCAATATACGCAATTGATCGCACGGCGAGTCCGCGAACAAAACGTCTTCTCGGTGGTCCTTCCCTGTACGGCTTCGATCGAGGAGATTCGATCCTATCATCCGATTGGCATCGTTCTCTCGGGTGGCCCCTGCTCTGTGTACGACGCCGATGCTCCGCCCGCCGATCCAGCGGTGCTCGCACTCGGCTACCCGGTCCTCGGCATTTGCTACGGGCTGCAGTACATCGTGCACCAGCTCGGAGGTAAGGTCAGCTCGGCAAGCAAACGCGAATACGGCCACGCCGAAGTTAACGCGACCACCGACAATCCGCTCTTTGCTGGGCTGCCAGCAACCATGACCGCATGGATGTCGCACGGCGATCATGCGGAAGAGTTGCCACCTGGATTCCGTCAGATCGCGAAGACCTCGAACGCAGTGGCCGGCATCGCCGATCCCGACCGGAATATCTGGGCAGTCCAGTTTCATCCCGAAGTGCACCACACCAAGCAGGGGACAGCGCTGCTGCGAAACTTCCTCTTCGGCATCTGCAAGGCCACGCCCGACTGGACGCCAGAACACTTCATCCAGTCCACCATCGCGGCAATTCGAGAAAAAGTTGGCGAGAGCGGCCACGCAATCTGTGCGCTTTCAGGTGGCGTGGATTCATCGGTAGCCGCTGTCCTCGTCCATCGCGCAATCGGCGACCGGCTTACCTGTGTCTTTGTAAACAACGGAGTGCTGCGCCGCAACGAGTTCTTCAAAGTGCAAGACACCATGCGCGACAAATTGGGGCTGAACCTGGTCGCTGTCGATGCGAGCGGCCGCTTTCTCGCCAAGCTCGCTGGAGTGACCGATCCCGAGACCAAGCGCAAGATCATCGGCAACGAATTCATCTCGGTCTTCGATGATGAGGCGGCGCGCATCTTGAGAGAAAGCGCCGAATCCACTGAAGATGGGGAGGGCGCCAACGTTGCTTGGCTTGTTCAGGGGACGCTCTACCCTGATGTCATTGAGTCTTCATCCGTCAAAGGACCATCGCAGACCATCAAGAGCCACCATAATGTGGGCGGACTGCCGGAGAACATGAAGCTGAAGCTCATCGAGCCGCTCCGAGACCTCTTCAAGGATGAAGTTCGGCGCATCGGACGCGATCTCCAAATGCCAGAGGAGATCCTCCAGCGCCAGCCATTTCCCGGCCCCGGCCTCGCTGTTCGTATTCTTGGCGAGGTCACCCCCGAACGCGTCTCCCTCCTCCAGGACGCCGACGACATCGTCGTCACCGAGATCAAGACAGCCGGGCTTTATCAGCAGATATGGCAGTCCTTTGCCGTCCTGCTGCCCGTTCGCAGTGTCGGCGTCGCCGGAGACCAGCGGACCTATGGATACACCTGCGCGATCCGCGCCGTCCATTCAGAAGACGGCATGACCGCCGACTGGGTGCCGCTACCCTACGAAGTGCTCAAGACGATCTCCAGCCGCATCTCGAACGAAGTCCACGGCATTACTAGAGTCGTCTACGACATCACGTCGAAGCCTCCGGGAACAATCGAGTGGGAGTAGCTTAGGGGTAAATGCCAAGAGCGCGCCCGGGAAGGGCGCGCTCTTGGAACTTTTGACGGACCGGGTGTCTGGCGGTTCGCTCGTCTACTCGACTTTAGATTTGCTTCTAAGCGACATTTCGCGGCAGCCGCTCGCGCAGATGCTCCGGAATGCGTCCCTGCAGGACTCGTGCACGCTCCAGGGCTACCCCGCGAATATACATCGGGGCGGGCGTAACCAATGCCACCAGCAGCCAGATCAGCAGCGAGGCAAATAATCCGGCAACAGCGGCGAACTGCATCGTGAGGACGACATCGATGTCGTGCAGGTGCAGACGCACGATTGCGAAGTGCTGCAACGGATCGATATGATGAATGACTGCCAATGCCAACAGGAATGCTGCCGTGGACACGGTGCTCAACAAAATCAACGACACATCGATGGTGCGGTGAAAGCGCTGACGGGAATGACAGCAGGGGCAGTCGGCAAGGTGCTGCTCATAATCTCCCCGCATTGCGGGAGCGATGCCGGAAATATCATATCTCCAACTCGAAAGTATGTCGCCTATTACAGAATCGGTACACTTTGTCATTGTTTTAGCCACGCTCGACTTGCAGACTCGTAACACTATCGTAACAGTTCTTTAGCCAAAACTTTGTCATTTGATTATAACGAATTGGCTAAAGCCGATCTGGGTAACAGCAGCCTTTAGAAGCAGATAGACTCACTTGGCTGGTGCTGCTGAGCAAGCACCAGCTTGTTAGCCAATAAATTCATGCGCTCCCGCAAGGCCAGTTCGGCAGCCACTCTAGCAAGCTCCGGTAAGTTGTTGCTCTCAGAAAGATGCGCCAGGATGACGTAAGTCGCTTTTCCGTCGTAACTCCTCTCCAGAAAGCCAGCAGTAGCGTCATTCGACAAATGACCTACCCGGGACATCACCCGCTGTTTCACCGACCACGGATAGGGGCCGTCCCGCAACATTTCCAGGTCGTGATTCGACTCAATCATCAGCAGATCGCAGTTCCTTAACTGCTGCTGCACATTGGATGGCACATAACCAAGATCGGTGGCCAACCCCATGCGGATCCCTTCCGCTTCAAAGACAAAGCCCACCGGGTCAGCGGCATCGTGCGGAATGGTGAAGGGAGTTACGGCAATGTCGCCAATAAGAAAGCCGCTCCCCGAGCGGAAGTATTCGACTCCTGGAAGCGTACAAGGATCGGCCTCCGGCTTCCCCGACTCTTCCTGTTCGAGTTCATGCTCAGGCAGGATTGCTCCCCTTGGAGCACTTTCTGAACTCCCCTCAACGCGACTCTCCGATGCGGCCGCAGCTGCCTGCTTTCGCAACTCCAGCCAATCCGCATACGTCATGCGCTTCTGCGGTTTCATCCAGCGCATCCACGCGCGATGCGTCGCCTCGGTGAAGTAGACCGGGATGCCCAGCTTCCTTGCCGTGACCGCCAGGCCTTGAACGTGGTCCTGATGCTCGTGGGTGATAAGAATCGCATCGAGGGAGCACGGATCCTCTTGGACAGCGCACATACGCTTGCAGAGTTCGCGACAGGAGAGGCCGGCATCCACCAGTATTCGAGTGCGGCTGCTCGCGACAATCAGGCTGTTGCCTTTGGAGCCGCTGGCCAGCACTGTCATCCGCATCATTGCTTCAGAATACGCCGTGTCCTTGTGGAAGAGTTGCACCCGAACTGTTGCAATTGCTAGAACGGAACCAGAGCGGTTACACCAGTTCCGCAACGGGATAGGGGAAATCTTTTACCCCTGGCCCTCCTGTTCATACTTGTAGAAGCCGCGCCCGGTCTTGCGCCCAAGCCAGCCCGCGTCGACCATGCGAATCAGCAGCGGGCATGGGCGATATTTGGGGTCCCCCAAGCCCTCCTGCAGGACGCGCATGATGTCGAGGCAGACATCGAGCCCGATGAAGTCGGCTAGAGTTAACGGCCCCATTGGATGCCTCATGCCGAGCTTAAAGACCTCGTCCACGGCCTCGGCGCTCGCAACCCCCTCCATCACCACGTACATGGCCTCATTGAGCAGCGGCATCAGCACGCGGTTTGAAACAAACCCGGGCGCGTCATTCACTTCGACGGGCGTCTTCCCCAGGCGCACGGCCAGATCGCGCACCGTGTCAAAGGTCTCAGCAGAGGTCGCAAGCCCGCGGATCACCTCTACCAGCTTCATCACCGGCACCGGATTGAAGAAGTGCATCCCGATGACTTTATCGGGACGTCCGGTTTGCGCCGCAAGGCGGGTGATCGAAATCGAAGAAGTATTCGACGCCAGAATCACGTGACTCGGGACGATGCCATGAAGTTCGCGAAAGATCTCGCGCTTGATTTCAAATTTTTCAGTCGCAGCCTCGATGACGAAGTCGCATTCGGCGAGTTCCAGGCGGTTGAGTGTGCCCGTGATCCGCTCGAATGCAGCCATCGCGTCCTCGGCAGTCAATTTGCCCTTACTGGCTTCTCGCTCCAGGTTCTTCCGAATGGTACCCATGCTGCGCTGAAGAAACCGCTCTTCGATTTCGCAGAGGCGAACACTCAACCCAGCCCGCGCCAATACGTGAGCAATCCCGTTGCCCATGGTGCCCGCGCCGAGCACGCCGGCAACTTTAATCTCGCCCATCCTCATCACCCCTGCGAAACAGGTGAGTGTATCAGGGCAACGGGCAAGACATGGTCCCAAAAGGGGAATTCACGACCGTAAAGTTGGGTCGGGAGAATTGACGACGCAAGAGAGCGGGCCAATTCAGTGCAGCGCTAGCGCCTTAACAAGAGAATTCGTTAGTTGAACGGGAGAGACACCGCCGGACGTTTCGCGGTCGTCTTTTCAACGCATTCGTGGTGCTCTTCGAGCTCCAGGCGCATCGAGGCGCTCATCGGTCCCGGAGATGAGCCAAGCAGATGAAGACAGTAGGCGCAGATTGGCCGTACTGCGCTGCTCAACGATTGAAGGGAACGGGTATCGTGATGCGGATAGCTGGTGTTCATGACGCTCTCCGGAGGGCTAGAGGTGGAGGTAAGGGTCATCGAACCAACGATTGTGAGTATACGGGTGGCCCGGACGGTTCGCTGTCTCAAAAACAAGAGCGAACATCATTGGTATAGTCAGCGGAACCAACTTTGTCAAGGGACTGTCACAATGGAATCCATATCGGGAAGGGTCCATTTCGGGGATGGTCGCAGTCGCGATGCCAGATCGCCGAAGAGCTCTGGCCGCAAAATACTCTGGCTCCCTGGTCTCCGGCCTTCGCTGTGTATACTTAGCAGGCGAATGGCGATCTTGGTAGGAACGTGTTCGACGCCCAGCTTCAGCGCGCCGGAGACGCGAGCGAATCCGGGTTCGCCTGATGGTCTTACCTTTGGAAGGTGGGGATGACGGTAGATCCGCCCAGGACGCCGGTAATTCTGCTTGACGGTGCAATCGAAACTCCGAGTGTGATCCTGCATAGCCCGTTCACCGTCGGTCGCGCTCCGGACCGCGATCTGGTCTTGTCGCACCCCTTCGTCTCCCGGAAACACGCCGAAATTATCTATGACGCCGGCGCCTTCTTCATTTCGGATGTAGGCAGCCGTCATGGTACTTTCGTCAACGGCCAGCGCATCGAGAGACAGCGGCTCACCGCGAACGATGCCATTCATTTCGGCTCGATCGATGGGCCAGTCTTACGCTTCGACGCCCAGGGAAATACCAGCCATTCCACCATTCGCGATTTACTCGGGCAAATTCAGGCCATCTCTTCTCCGAACTCGGACCTCGAAAAGCTGCGCTGGTTCCTGGAAGCGGCGCGCAAATTGAACACCGTCGGGGCGGTCGACCAGATCTTGGCGTCGCTGGTCGAGACCACACTGCAGCTCACCAAAGTCGAGCGCGGCTACGTTTTCCTGGTTGACGAGGCCGGGGTGCTGAACATGGCCGTCGGGCGCAGCAGCAGCGGCGAAGTGCTGGCCGACGACCAGACCCTCTCGCGCACCGCCATTCAGCAGGCGACGCGCACCGCCGGCGAATACATGATTACCGATACGCTGACCGCCGAGTCCGGCGCGCGGACTGACAGTATGGTGGCGCAGAGCATCCGCACCGTCATCTGCATCCCGCTGCGCCGCCGCCGCGAGCAACGTCAGCCCGGCGACTCCGACGGGGTCACCTCAGGCGAGATTTTAGGGGTACTTTACCTCGACAGCCGGTTGAATCCAGGCAAACTCACGGAGGTTGACAACGACCTGCTGAAGACCATCGCGACCGAGGCCGCCGCGCTGATCGACAATGCGCAGCTTGCCATCGCCGAAGAGCATGCCCGGCGCTACCGCGAGGAGCTGAATATCGCCGCCGCGATCCAACAGAATCTCATGACCGTCAAGATCCCGGCGCTCCCCTACGCGACCATCGCTGCCCGCTCCATCCCTTGTAAAGAGATCGGCGGCGACTTCTTCGATGTGGTGGCCGATGATGAGAGCCTTTCGCTGGTGCTGGCCGATGTCTCCGGCAAGGGAGTCTCGGCGGCCATCCTCGCTTCGACGCTTCAGGGCATGGTCTACTCGCAGTTGCTCGCCGGTCAGCCGCTGCAGAGTATCGCCGAGGTGGCGAACCACTATATCTGCGCCAAAGACGTGGGCAAGTACGCCACCATGGTCATCCTGAAGCTCACCCGCAACGGGGTGCTTGACTACATCAACTGCGGCCACATTCACCCGCTGCTCTGTTCGCCCAGCGGCGTCCACCATCTGAAGACTTCCAACCTGCCTGTAGGCCTGATCGGCGAGGCGACGTTTCGCGGCGACTCGGTCCGCATCGAGGCTGGCTCGCGCATTCTGCTGGTGACCGACGGGGTCACCGAGGCGGAGAATACGGCTGGCGAGTTCTTCGGCGACGAACGACTGGAGGAGGCGGCAGTGTGCAGCAACTCCCTCGAAGCAATCTTCGAGCGGGTCCAGCACTTTTGTGGACTTGCGCCCGCCAACGACGACTGCACCATGCTCGAAGTCCAGTTTCATAGCGAAAGACCGAGCGCGTTGCCGCTCCGTACGCAGTAAGCGATAGACTGAAGGGGCCTTCTGGAACGGAGATGAAGCCGTTCGCAGGCGGGCGCATCTATCCTCTATGGCCATTGCAACTCCGCCAGTCAGGCCTCAGTCTCAGCGGGTCCCTCAAGCTTCGCGACGCTCTTTTCAGAAGACGCTGGATAGCGCCAAGCGGACGATGGTTCTCTCCGAGATCGTGCTACTGGCCCTGGACAGCTTCCGGGCGAGCAAAGTCAGATTTGCGCTGACGGCGCTAGGCATGGTCATAGGTTCGGCGTCCTTGATCCTGGTAGTAACCATTGGCCTGACAGGAAAACAATATGTTCTTAAGGCCATTCAGGGTGTTGGGACAAACATGGTCGAGTTGGAATATGCCGGGGGCGGTGTTGGCGCGGTCAGCGACACCCGCAACGATTTCCTCAACCTGGACGACGAAGCTGCCGTAATGCAGCGCGTGCCAGCGGTTGCTGCTTCCTCCCCCATGCTCGAGATGCATGACCGCATCACCTATCCAGGCGGAAAGCTCAAGGACGTTCTGGTGCTCGGCGTTAGTCCTGAGTATGCGCAGGTGCGCAATTTAGTCATCACTTCCGGGCGATTTTTCGACCAGCAGGACGAGGAAACACATACCAAGGCTGCGGTGGTCACGGAGGCCTTCGCGCGCGCTCGCTTCGGCAGCAATGAGGCTGCTATCAATCAGAGCCTGGCTCTCACCGGCATCCCCTTCACCATCACCGGTACCTTTAAAGAGAGCATCGATACCATGGGTCAGACGGAGATCGATGCGGAGACAATCCTGATCCCCTACTCGGTCGCCCGCTACTTCACCGGCACTGATTTTGTAAAACAGATTTTCTTTTCGGTGCGCGATCAGAACGATGTGGAAGACGCCGCGCAACAGATCGTGCGGGTGGTATCGAGCCGCCATAATCGAAATTCCGTCTACAAAGTGGAAACTTTGACCGCCGTGCTGGATGTGGCAAATCAGGTCACCAACGCGCTGACGGTCGTCTTGTTGCTGGTCTCGACCGTGACCCTGGCGGTGGGAGGCGTGGGGATTATGAATATCATGCTGGCGACGGTGAGGGCCCGCATTCGCGAGATCGGCATTCGGAAGGCGTTAGGAGCAACGTACCGCGAGATCAAGCTTCAATTTCTGGTTGAGGCGGTGTTCATTTCTCTGAGCGGCGGAGTAATTGGCTCGGTAATCGGCATCGCCATTCCGATTGGCGTCAGGTTATTTACCGATTACCGCATCCCAATCTCGGGTTGGTCGGTGGTGATCTCACTGGTCACTTCGACCATGGTCGGAGTGATCTTCGGCACCTTGCCCGCGAACCGGGCGGCCCAGATGAATCCGGTCGACTCGTTGAAGTACGAATAATCAGCTTCACGGATCCAGTGACTGCTCTCGACCATGTCTGAGCGCTACATAACGAAGGCTACAGCTTCTAATACCGCCTGCATGACTTCATAGGAACCGGGTTGCACCGTCAGATGGGGGACCGCGTTCCGCATCGCGCTGGCATTGACTCCGTAGCCGCGACCCATAAGGAACGCGGAAACCACATCAGCGGCCTGCCATGAATCCACCTTGGCTCGCATAAGTTCGTTTCGCAAGGTTTCCAGATCAGTGGGGGTAAATTTCTCAATTCTCGCCAACTCTGCCATCAAGCCCTCTTCCCAGCGATCAGCCCTTCCTACAGGCCTTGGCTGAATTCTGATTAACTTCTTTCGATCCTGATGAACCTTCTTCTTTTGGTCTTGGATGCATTGTCGATCCAATGAAAGATCTCAGGAGATATTGTTTTCTTGATCAGAGGCATACTAGTCGATTGAATCCCCTTTTGGTACTTCTTTCTCGAGAAAAGCATCTCACTTGAAACCTACTCGATTTCCGGTACAACGGGACCTTCTAAAATCCGCCGAAACCCCATCGAGGTGGATTTGAGGGGCCAGACGTGAGGCCGCGTCTTTGCTATACTTTTCAAGGATCGCTTCGGGTTTGGCGGCGGGTCTTTGTAGATTGCGGAAGTGGTGAAATGGCAGACACACCGTCTTGAGGGGGCGGCGCCGCAAGGCATAGGGGTTCAAGTCCCCTCTTCCGCACCAAGTTTCTCAGCCAGCTTCGCAGTCCATAGGGAGGGTTTCCTCAGTCCCCCGGCAGCTCTTCATTGACCCAACAGTTCTTTCTAAGAAAAGACCAGCATGATCATCTTTCTCACCATCATTCACGTCATCGTATGCCTCTTCCTGATCGGCGTGATTCTGCTGCAGCAAGGAAAGAGCGCCGACCTCGCCGGCGCCTTTGGCGGGCAGGGCTCTCAAACCGCCTTCGGGCCTCGGGGCGCGGCCAATCTGCTCACCAAGCTCACTACCTGGTCGGCCATCATCTTCATGCTGACCTCCATTGGATTATTCGTGCTGATCGCCCGTCATAACGGGCCGCGTTCGGTACTCGAGGGGACCAAAGCTGCTCCTACCGCACCTGCCAAGCCCGGCAAATAATCGCAGAGTTCCGAGGGTGCGAGCGTCGTGATCCAAGAAACTTTCCCGGTCGGAATTCTACGCTGCAATTGCACTATTCTGGGTGATGAGACCACGGGCGAGGCGGTCGTCGTTGATCCCGGTGACAATGTTGCCGAGATCCTGACCCGTCTGGCCTCGCATCGCCTCAAACTCAAGCAAATCATCGTCACCCACGGCCACATCGACCACGTGGGCGGGGCGGTCTTGCTCAAACGGGCTACTGGCGCACCTATCTTCCTCAATCAGCGGGACCTTCCACAGCTCTCCATGATGAACATCCAGGCCGGGTGGCTCGGTGTGAACTCGCCTGAGGTTGCGCCTCCCGACCAGGACGCCCATGACGGGCTCATTATCGGCATAACGAACCTCAAAGGGGAAGTGCTCGCAACGCCCGGGCATACCGAAGGGAGCATCTGCCTCTACTTCGCACCCCAACAATTGCTGGTTGCCGGCGACACGCTCTTTTCCGGCTCGATCGGGAGAACCGACCTTCCGGGCGGGGACGAACGCCTGATCCTGCGGTCCATTCATGACCGACTTCTCCCGCTACCCGAGGCGACGATCGTCGTTCCAGGCCACGGGCAGTCGACCACGATCGGTAAAGAGCGAGATAGCAACCCGTTCCTTGGGTTCTCGTAAGTGATTTATTTTGTGAGCGATTGGCTGCTAACGTAATGCGTCGCTTTAGCGGAATCAGGAAAGTTATTGCGCTAAATTTTGCCGGTAGGGCCCGTCTCGAATTCAGCTGTTATATACTCGAGGGCCCGCTTGAACTCTGATTCCGTTGGCAACAAGCTGGCAACGAGCCATCCTGCAGCGTCAAAGCCGAAAGCCTCTCCGCTGTGAATGGCGACGCCGTGTTCACGGATCAACCGGCAAGCAGTCTCTTCATCGCTGCCGTGGGCCGGAATGCGCAGCACCGCGTACCACCCGGCCTCGATCGCCAGCCTGCGTATCACGCCCGACTTCGCGAGCATTGCATCCAGTGTATCGAGGTTGGCCTTGATTCGTTGCCCGATCTGCTGCTGAATGCTGCTGCGCGAGCTGAGCCAGAACGGGATTGCGGCCTGGACGGGAGCATTCATCGACAAGAAGGTATCCGCGATCACGTCGAGACGATCCAGTGCTGACAAGAGCGTGGGCTGGGGGCCGAAGCAGGCCAGCCAGGCTGCTTTCATCTGCGGCAATCCGGCAATTTTGCTGAGCCCGCTTAGGACAAAGGTAAGAACCGGGTGCTCCCCGGAAGCGAAACTCTCTTCTGTGGGGCCTTCGCTCACGGCATAGTCCAGGAAGACTTCATCCACAATCAGCGTGAGGCCATGCTCGACACAGATCGCCTCGAGCGCCTTGCGTTCCTCGGGCTTGGTGAAATGGCCGGTAGGATTGTTGGGGTGGACCAGCGCGATCGCTCTCGTCCGGGAGGTAATTTTTTGCCGAAGTGCTCCCTCATCCAAGTGCCAGCCGTAGTCATAAAAAAGCGGATAAGGGACAAGACGGACATCGTCCAAAGCGGCTAGAAAATCGAAGAGCGGATAGCTCGGCTGGGCGATCAACACTTCGTCTCCTGGGTTGCAGAGCAGACGGAAGACGAAGCTATACGCCTCGCTGGTGCTGGTGGTCAGCAACACCTGCTCTGGATCGAGGACGGCTCCGTGACCGGCGTAGTATGCGGCTATCGCTTCGCGGGCCGATCGCAGGCCTTTTGGATTCGGTTCGTACTCGAGCGCTGCGGAACTTAACAGCGGTCTTAGCAGTGACTCATCATAGGCAAAGCCGGCCCGCGTAGGATTCGACGCAGTCAGATCGAAGATGGGAAGTCCGGTCAGCCGGCGCTCGCGCAACAACCTTGCCCATTCCGTCTCAGCCGTATCCCATGAAGTGCGCTGCGAGAATCTCGGCTCCATTGGCGTTTCGGAATTCGTAGAAATGCGGGTTACCGGCTCAGCTGTTGAGAGAAGAAGTCCGCCATATAACCGTAGGCTTCTTTCGACTCCGGCAAGCTGACGTCGTTCCAGAAGGCATGCGGCAATGCCTCGAAGATAACCAGCCTTGCATCGACTCCATGGCGGAGGAAAGCTCGGTGCAGCAGACTCGTGCCGCTGAGTAGCAGGTCGCGTCCGCTGGTGACAAAGAGCGTGGGCGGAAGTCCATGGAGATCTGCATAGATTGGCGACAGGACCGGATCTTTGGGGTTGGTGCGGCCGACATAACTACTGTCAGACTTATCATCGTGCGGCACATCGAGGTGTCCGGAGAGTCCATTCAGGGCATACATTGCAATCGAATCCCCAAGCAGGGAGAAGTCTCCCATGCCGGAAAAGATGCCAAGCGCTCCCGGCAGTGGAAGCCCTAACTGCTTCAAGCGCACTGCCACCTCCGCCGTCAGAATCGCGCCAGCGGAGGTTCCGTAGATCCCGATCCTGGCTGGCTTGTAGGTCTTCAAGAGCTCGCGATAGACTGCGACCGCATCCTCAAGACCGGCAGGATACGGATGTTCCGGCGCAAGGCGGTAAAGGACCGCGACGACGCGGGTGTGGGTCAAATTAGCGATCGGGATCGACTCGGTGAACGAGCCTGAATCAGAATTGAAGCCGCCCCCATGCAGATTGATGAGCACCTGATCGGGATGCGCCGGGGTCGCGTCGACCGGGTCAACGACGCGCGTCGGGACACCGGCAATGGTGCGGTTTTCGATGTTGACCGGGTAGACTGCCTTCGAAGCCTCGCCGGCGCGCGTCTGCCAGGCATCCGTACTGCTTCGCCGCTCGGCGAGCGTCTGCGGAACGGCGGCGTCGGAAGCCGGTGTGCCAAGTCTCGCCTGAGCAGCGGGGCTAATGGTCTTGGGCACCGGAACGACACGGGTAATGTGGGCAGTTCCCTGTTCGTCGATGAAGCTGGTGTCGGTTTGTGGAGGCATGGTCTGCTGAGCCAGAATACAGGCTGACGAGATAGCGAGAAGAAGGGCCGATGCGCAGGAAATGAGTTTCATAAGTCCTTTATGAAGCGCGGACGCACTTACGGCTACGCCTGGCAGGCCTTTGCTTTGAGAAGAGGCCAACATGGCGTTTCTCGAGAGAAGCCATTTTAGCTGCGACGTTACTCTAGCGAATCATAGCCGATCTTGGCGAAATTCTGACTCCCCGCCGTGCAGGTAGGATTCTGCTATGGAAACTCAAGACCTGCGGCCGAAGTGGAAGACGTTGTTAGCCTTCGCCATCATCTATTTCGTCTGGGGTTCCACTTTTCTTGCCATTCGAATCGGCGTCCGGGAAGTTCCGCCGTTTCTCTTCGCGGCTATGCGCTTCTCGGTTGCCGGCCTGGCTCTTTTTATCTGGGTCATTGCAAAGGGCGTGCCAGTGCCCAGCCGGCGCCAATGGCTGTCGGTTAGTTTGCTGGCCTTGCTGATCTTCGTTCTGGATTATGGATTGCTGTTCTGGGCCGAGCAGCGCGTTCCGTCGGGCCTCGCCGCGGTCATGATGGCTACCATCCCCGTATTTATGGCGTTATCCGAGATCCTTGTCCTGAAAACGCAGCGACTCACCTTGCGGCTGGCTTTCGCGCTCTTGATCGGGCTCGGTGGAGTAGCGGTCCTGATGAGCCCCTCGCTGCATCTAGGTGGCGCTCCGATCGATAAAGCCGGCGCCGGAGCGCTCATTGTCGGTTCGATCAGTTGGTCCCTGGCTTCGGTGCTGACTCGCAAACTGACGCTTCCAGCCTCCAAGATCATGAGTTCGGGGGCACAGATGCTGGCTGGAGGGATGCTGCTCGCCTTGGTAGCGGCGGCGTTCGGAGAGTTTCAGCATTTCCCCCCCACAAATGTCACTCCGAAAGCCTGGCTTTCGCTCCTCTATCTCATCCTCGCGGGCTCGATCCTCGGGTTTACCGCCTATGTGTGGCTGATCCATCATGAATCTCCAACCAAGGTCGGCACGTACGCCTACGTCAATCCGGTCATCGCGGTGCTTCTCGGATACTTCCTGGCTGGCGAGGCGCTTTCCCTGCGGACAGTCCTGGGAACGCTGTTCGTCCTGGTTAGCGTGGTCATCATCACGACAACCAAGGCGAAGAAGCCAATCGAGGCCGTAGTCAAGCAAGAGACACGATAAAGTCTATTCACCTTTGTGCTCAACCTCGGCCGGCAGCAAGTCGGGCGCAGCTAGGAAGTTACGTCCCGACCCACTTCGCTCATGAGCGCCAGGGTATTGCCACTGGGATCTTTGAGGAACGCCAACCACAGATCGTGGTCGGGCATCTTCGCAACCAGATGCGGCGGCTGGAGGAACTCCACTCCCTTCTCGACTAAGACCGAGCAGACTTCTTGAATGTCCGAGACGCGGAAGTAAAGGATCGTGCCTTCCGGATGGATGGGCTTTTCGGCAACTCCAATCATCAAGCGTGTCGTGCCGCATTGGAAGAACGCCATCGTTCCTGCATCGAAGAGGAACTGCATTCCGAGAGTGTTTTGATAGAACTCTTTTGAGATAGCCAGATCTTGAACGGTTAAGGCGATCTGGCCGATGGCGTCCAAACGAACGGCGGCGGTGCTGGCAAGCGGCGCGTTAGCGGGCATTTTCTTCTCCTTAGACTCTAAGAGAATTGATTAGCTTGGCTAACGATATATCATAGAACCGGACGCTTATGAAAGATGAATCTTCGCTGGAAGCTCACCAGGTCGCTGACCAGTTGCATTCCTCCGCCATTCACCTGCTCCGGAAGCTGCGCCGCGAAGATGAGAGCAGTGGCTTGAATGCTCCCCGGCTTTCTGCGCTGTCCGTCGTTGTGTTCGGTGGTCCGATCAGTCTCGGCGAACTTGCAGCGACAGAGCAGGTTCGACCCCCAACCATGACTCGGATCGTCAACGCGCTCGAACGACAGCATCTGGTCACAAAAGAGCGGGACGCCCAAGATGGGCGGGGTATTCGCATTGCGGCGACCATGGAAGGACGGACGTTGCTCTTGGAAGGAAGGAAGCGCCGGGTTGACTCTCTATCCCGCCAGATTGCGCGGCTTGAACGCTCGGAACAAGAGGTCCTGCGCGAGGCAAGCCGAATCCTGATTGAACTCTTGCGGGCATTTTAAAGAAGTCTTCTCTGCTGAGCCGTGTATTGAGATGGAGAGCGATTCCTGCCGATTTCCCTCTACACGACTTTAGGTAAAGGCGATGGGATTGTGATTCGCCTCAGCCGCCTCCACCAGTTTATTTAGCCGAAAGAGAAGCTCTTTGACGTCGGCGGAGAACTTCGGCGCCCTTTCGAGAAACTTCAATTCCCTCTTCAGATTGGGGATTTCAGAGTATTTCACCACATCGCCCGGCTGGACTTCACCCGAGAGCACCTGGTGGAAGAGAACCGGCATCGCCAGTCCGCGACCTTTAGCAACTTTCTCGATCTCCAGCCGGCAGCGCTCGATGTACTTGCCGTTTCCAAGCCGGTAGCTTATGGCTTCCTTCGCTTTCGCGGGAATATGGAAGGTCTCGGAGATCACCTCTCCGGTAGTTTCATCGACAGTTATAGTCTCGTCTAGCCATTCAACCGAGATATGAGCTTTCTTAATGTATACCGCTGCTTCTAAACCCAATTAGCTCCTCCTGGTCACAACAGCAGTGCCTGGAATCGGGATCTGCTCGACAATCTCCAGGCCAAAGCCCTCGAGCGCCGGAACGTGAGTAGGGGTGTTCGATAGCAGGCGTATCTTGGATATTTTCAGGTCGGAGAGGATTTGTCCTCCCAAGCCTACTTCGCGGAGCGTTCGCCGACTGCGCTCATCGTGAGACTCATGGTCATCGGTCCTCGAGTTCCGAAGTTGAGACTCACGGTGAAAGATCAGGCGATGCGGTTCGCTGCGGCGATCAATCTCGAAGCCCAGACTAGTGTTGTGCAGGTAGATCAACGCCCCACAACCAGCCTCAGCGATCGCCTGGAGCGAACGCTGCACCACCGAGTGGCAGTCGCAAAGCGTCGTACCGAACACATCTCCCGACAAGCAGTGAGAGTGCACTCTAACCAGAACCGGCTTATCGTCCACCCCAACATCACCTTTGACGAGCGCCAGGTGACTCTCACCGCCGTCCACTTCGCTTTCGTAGGCAATCATGCGAAAGTCGCCATAGGGCGTCGGCAGCATGCTCTCGGCGACCCGGTAGATGTAGCGCTCGTTCCGCAGACGGTAGCGTATCAGCTCTGCGACAGTAAGCATCTTCATGCCATGTTCGTTGCAGAACTCAATGAGGTCGGGAACTCTCGCCATGGTGCCATCGTCCTTCATGATCTCGCAGATCACTCCAGCAGGAACCAGGCCGGCGAGCCGGGCAAGATCCACTGAGGCCTCGGTCTGACCGGCCCGGACCAGTACGCCACCTCGCCTTGCGCGCAACGGAAAGACATGCCCAGGGCGGGCAAGATCGGCGGCCGTTGAGCGTGAATCGATGGCTACGCGAATGGTGTGCGAACGGTCATAGGCGGATATCCCGGTAGTGACGCCTTCGCGGGCTTCAATGGACTCCGTGAAGGCAGTGCCGAAGCGAGAGGAATTTTCCTGCGTCATGGGACCGAGCCGCAGATAGTCGGCGCGTTCCTCTGTCAAGGTCAAACAGATCAGGCCGCGGCCAAACTTCGCCATGAAGTTGATTGCTTCCGGCGTAACGAACTCGGCCGCGAGCGTGAGGTCGCCTTCGTTTTCGCGGTCTTCATCATCCACCACGATCACCATGCGGCCGGCCTTGAACTCTGCAAGCGCGCCGGGAACGTCAATGAATGGGGACACCATCCGTATTGGTTGGGAATCATTCATAGTGCTGGTACTTCCTTGCTTCAGATTTTCACGTCCGTTGGCGCGCTGAATTCAGCATCAGTGACGTTGCCAGTGTTTAGCAGCCCCTTAGGTTCGAAACAGAGGATCTCTGCTTCTTCGTCGGCAGCCGTGCGATGGAGAACGCCAGCCGGCACGACAACCACGTCGCCGCGCCCAAGAGTGACAATGTGGTCTTTGAATTCGACGCGAAAGGTACCTTTCCAGACCAGAAAAAGCTCATCCGCATCGTGATGATGATGCCACGGAAATTCGCCGCGCACCTTAATCAACTTCAGTTCCTGGCCATTGGCTGCTGCGACTACCTTTGGGCGCCAATGGTCCGAGAACAAGGCAAATTTCTCCTCGAGGCGAACTGCTTCCATTAGAGTGCCCTCTATTACAGTAGAGCATTTCTCGAGAGCGAGAACCGCGAGATTACGCCCGACAGCATCTTGCTACAGGGTCCAGAATGATGGCTGAACCCCTTTCTATCCGAGCAGACGCAAAAACGCCGTCCCAGGATTCAGGACGGCGTTTTTTACCTCACTCCGAGATTGAAGCTTTACAGTGTCGACTCGATCTCAAAACCCCATGCTTCCAAAAGCGCTTCTGGAATATACTTAGAGTTCTTATTCCGGCGCGCCCACTCCCGCAAACGAGTGGAACGAATATATTGGTCAGGGGTGAGCTTAAACTCTTTCACAACCTGCTCGAAGGAAGTAACGGTAGGAACCACCGGGCCAATCGGCTCCGGCTTACCCCAATTGGGATTGCCACGACGCTTTGCCATCGTTTTCTTTCTCCTTGGCTTTTAGACTCTTGAAGAAGACGATCGTCTTCTGCCTGTGGGTTGCAGTGCACCGGAAAGTCACAAGCTATAGAATTATAAGATAGTTATGCGCTGAAAAGCAAGCACAAAAATGTGTGCTTGGCAAGCTGCATCTCGCGCTCCGAAGCCCGCTCGCGAGAAATCTTCAGTAATGCGTCACGAGTAGGCAATCCGGGAGATCCGGTTTTCTTAATCCATTTAAATCAGTTAGTTGCGCCGGAGATCATCTTTCCAGGCTACCCCCGGGCGGGCTACGGCATACATCTCTGTCGCGATCTGGTCGATCAGACCGTTGGCATCGTCGCCAAGAAGATAAACGTTGAAATGGGTTCGTCCAGGCAAATAACTGAAATGCGGATCGCCGCCGAGCTTATCTAGAACGGCTTCCAGGCGATGCGCCGGTCCATCCAGGTAGAAAGTGTCGGCGGTGCCTACAAACACATGGATGCGACCCTTGAGCAGCGGCCCCCGCTCGCTCCAGGTGTTCTCAATCAAGTGAGCGAGATCGTAGTGGTCCCGCCAGTAGGCGATCACCTGGGGATGGACATCACCGCTTCGTCGGTCGAACATCGGTTCGGGAGCGCCGTTTGGTCCTCTCGGCGAGAAGACCCAATCGAAGGAACCCAGCTGGCCTCCATACGGCCCCAGGACATTTTCAAGACGGGCAAGCTGCTCAAAGGTGGCCTCGACCTTGCCTTCTCCACGGATGATCGGCCATGGAGACCCATCCGGCTTCCGGTAGAGATTGGCATGAGCTGCATAGAGGTCCGGGCCATTGAAGTCGTGGAAGTCGCTGGAATCGGGAGACGTCGACCAGGTTCCGCCAAAGATGTAGGGATAATTGATTTGCAGCTGCAGCGTCGCCCATCCACCACTGGAGTGTCCATTCAAGAACCGGCCATTTGGCCGAGCGTCCATGCGGTACTTGGCTTCCAGATAAGGGATGAATTCGGTGGTCAGCGCGGCCCCCCACGGACCATTGTTTACGGAATCAGCGAACTCATGGGTCCCCTGAGGAATTGACTCATCCAGCATGACCCAGAACATGGGCGGCATGGTGCCGTCCTTCATGCGGTCGTAGAGTCGCAAGCCGTCGAGCAGTGCAGAGTCCAGCCCAGCGCCGAAACCTTGCGTCCAGTAGGCGGTAGGGTAGGTTTCGCGGCTCTGCCCGGAGTAGCCAGGGGGAGAGATAACCCATGATCTGATCTTGACCTCATGCCCCCAGAAACGGCTCAGCAGCGGACTCACGAACTCTTCTTCATGCGCCCCGTCGAACTTGGCCTTGGCGGTCAAGGCAAGACGGCCGGCGGATCGTTTCATGTCTCCTGGCGGGTGGTGATCCAGAACCAGCAACGGTTCGGAGACGGAGCCAGGTTGCCAGTTTCCTAAAGAGGTCGCCGGGCTTATCCAATCCTGTGGTCCTCGTCCCTTGTAGTTATAGCTGTGATCTGTATCGAGAACGGCCTGAGCTTCATATTTTCCGGGCGGCAGCTGCATGAACGGCCTCGGGAAGGCCAATTCATCGGCATTGATCTCGAGCATCTCGCCGGGAGCCGCACTTATCACTTCCTTGGCCGCGACCCACGTGTTTTCTTGACTGAACTCGCTGGTAGTAATCTCGCTGTCTCCGGAGCCCTGGCGGACGAAGATCAACAGCCGGCCGGCAACGGGAGCGCCGGCCGAGGACGGAGCCTGAACTCGAAAGAAGACGTGGCCATGAGGTTGTGGGGGTGCAACCTGCTCGCCGCTTTGCCCCTGGATCAGACCGCAACCGAGCGGTCCGAGCGCGGGGATAAACACTGCTGCACCAACAACGACCATGCGCAGCCGCGCAAAGGCCATGTACTCATCCTCCGATGTGAAATGCAGCCATCATAGCAGTCGTCTTCACGCCTCCTTTGGCCTCAACGTCTCAGCCGCGGATGGATCCTGGGAAAGCGGTCCAGCCGCCGACAGCCGGTTGTACTACCGAACTGCCACCGCGAGCGAACTGCCACTGCGAGAATGGCCGGCCCCCAGCCGGGAGTTCATTTTCTAGATTTTCGAGAACTTGATTTTGCGGCTACTTTCCCCTTGGCGGGAGCGTTCTTCCGATCAGCTCGCCTTGCCGTTCCGGCTTTTTGGTTCTTTTCCAGCCGCGACTTCCAGGCCGTATGTAGAGCGCCAGCCAGCACATCCTCCGTCGCCAGGGCGAGACGAATGTGGGTCATGCCCATTCTTCCCCACCCTCCAGCCACCGGGAGAAAAATGTCAGGCTGCTCTCCGATAAAGTCAGCTTGTTGTTCGGGGGTAAGCTGCAGATTGCCGTAGCCTTTGCTCTGCGAGGCTAGAGTGGCAAAGATCCTGCCCCCGACGCGAAAGTCGGCCGCGCCCATATGAGAACCTTCCTCGCTGCCCTCGAGGCTCAGTGCGATTCGACGGAAATCCGATGCATCCACGTCTTCGATCCTTTTCCCGCTTGGGCTACTCCGAGCTTGAAGCCCTGGAGGTCCCAAGTGGCTTTTGGCCCAGGGTAATTCACAAGCAAAGCCAGGTTGCATACAATGGGAAGATGTTGCAGCTTCGCAGGTTGTTCAAGCTCACCATCTTCAGTTCAGTTGTCGTACTCTGTGCAGCCGCACACGCACAGGACGCAGACAAACGGGGCCGTAAATACGTTCCTCCGCCCGATACAGCCCATGTCTCCGTAGCAGTCATCAAGGATACGAACGGCAAGCCGGTGGAGAATGCTGCAGTCATCTTCCATATGGTCGGCGAAGAAGGCAAAGGCAACATGGAACTGAAAACCAATGAAGAAGGCAAGGCCATTATCGACGTAATCCCTATCGGGGATACAGTGACGCTGCAGGTGATCGCCAACGGCTTTCAGACTTACGGGCAGGACTACAAGATCAACAGCGACACGAAGGAGATAGTAGTGCGATTGAAGCGTCCGGCCCGCCAATATTCAACCTACGACCATCCGGCTACGTCGGCATCGACAAACTCCGGACAGGGATCCGGCTCCCAGTCTGGACAGACACCGCCGCCCCCGAAGCAGTAAGTTGCATGTTTTAAGATGTGGTAGCAAGATGATGGTTCAGCGTCGGATTGCAGACTACATTGTCTGCCAGTGAATAGCTCAAGACGCTTCTGCTGCAGCTTCACTATAAAAAAGCTCTCCACTGGAGATCCGCTGTATGGCAACGAAGCGCATGATGGGATTTTTGTTTCTGGGAGCGGGCCTGGCGCTCTGCTTTCACCCTTTTGCGCGCGCCTTTCAGGCTGCTCCAGATCAGAGTGGCCGAAAATCCGTAGCACCTCCTCGAATCGCTGATGCACCCCTGGACATATCGAGTCCAAGCTCCATCCTCGCTGTCGCAATTCCGCGAACGCTCAAAAATCGGCGTGCGGCCATGGCGTTCACTTACGGCATTCAATACCGGAACCGTAATTTCACACAAACCGGCAAATTGCTCATCGATTATTCGGCGAAATATGAAGTCATTTTTGTTGGCGGACTCCCCTATCGGCGTCTTCTTGAGGAAAATCAAAGGCCGCTCGACGGACCGGCAGCGGCGGAGGAGCAGAGGCGCTACGATCAGACGTTTGCGGAACGCAACCAGATGAGCCTCGAGGAGAAACGCGCCTACCTGAAACGACCCTGGAATGTCGACTTTCCGCTGCCTCAACTGACAAGACTCTTCTCCAACACGCTGGCCGGCGAAGAGATCGTCAATGGCCGTCCGGCGATCGTAATCGAGAGTATTCCGCGGACGGATGTGAGTCCCGCTGACGAGGAAGACCGCCGCGCCCTTCATAAGCAATTGAGGTTGTGGATCGATCGCGAAGACCTGATCGTCAGCCGTCTCGAAGCGAGATTAGTTGCCGATGACGCCTCAATGAAGAAGGGTACGGTTGCGCGCATCGACTTTTTGAAAAAAGAGGGGGTGTGGCTGCCTGCCCAAAGCGATGTTTCGTTCGAAGCTAAGCGCGGCTTTGACACCGTTCGCGGGGAGACAAAAGAAGAAAACCGCGACTTCCATCGCTTTCGGGTAGATGTGAGGCTCATGGAGCCTCAGGAAACCGCCGTTGACGGAGCTTCTGGCGCCCAATAGTGCAACCGCTTGTCCCTTGCCTCAAGACCCTCAGTAGTACAAGTACTTACGCCATTTTTGATCGGAATGCCCGATCATCCGCATGATGTGCCGGCTGGTGTGAAGTGAGAAAGGCCGCGGCTCGCGCATTAACCTCATCGTCTCGAGTTCATGGAGCAATTGATTTCCCTTGCGGCGGTTGCAGCTGTGGCAGCAGGCGACCAAATTCTCCCAGGTAGATTGGCCGCCTCGCGACCGGGGGATCACATGGTCCAAAGTCAGCTCGCCGGCGGTCAGAATGACTCCGCAATATTGGCAGGTATTCCGGTCCCGCAGCAGGATGTTTTTGCGCGAGAGCGCTCGCGTTTGATGAGGGATGCGGCGATATTCGAGCAGCCGGATTACCGACGGCATCGGCATTCGCACCCGCGCAGCATGCAGAACCGTTCCATGCTCTTCCTCCGTCTTGGCCACGCCCTTTAACACCAGGACCAACGCCCGGCGCGCGCCACAAATGTTGATCGGCTCATAGGACGCATTCAGCACCAGCACTGGCTTCTGCATGACGGCTGGAGGTTGGAGCCGCACGTCGTCGGACGAACCCGGGCTGGGCATCGTGTGGCACTTCGCCAAAGACTTCTGCTTACGCGCGTGGATCATGGCTTTGCCTAAAGACATTTATCCCCCAAATACTGAATTACTACTGTCCGTTTGCCTACTCACCGCAATCGGCGATTGCGGCGCCTCACTTCCCTAGTTGAAAACCTTCTTGCTTCGAATCCCAGAAGGCGACGTCGTCCTGCATTGGCAGTTCTTCGTCGTCGGCGATTTGGACGAACTGTGGAGCCGCGAACGTCTCGCGTTGCGGCCTCGCCACCGTCGCCACCCACACGGAAGCTGCACCGGCGCGACGCAACGCCTGGCTGCACGCCCGGGCTGTCGCTCCGGTGGTATATATATCGTCGATAAGCAGGACCTGACGCCCCGCGACCTGCTCCGGTCTAGGCACAAAAAAAACGCCGCGCAGATTGGCGCGGCGTTGATGCGGAGTGAGGCCAGATTGACTGGCAGTCGCTCTTCTCCGCTCGAGCATCCCGATCCTCAAGCGCGGATTCCATTCCGAACGTCGAGCGTGGAGAGATTTGGCTGCCGAACGGGCGAGCAACTCCGCATGGTTGAATCCACGCTGCTTTTGCTTTGCCGCATGCATAGGCACGGGAAGCACCAGGACGTCTTTCCACGCCATCCCCACGGAGGCAGCCTGATCGCCGAGTTCAAGCAGCACGTCAGCCAACCGTACTCCCAATCGCTCTGCGATTGCAGTCATCCCGTCGTACTTCAGTGCATGGATCAGGGAACGAAGTGTGCCGGCGTAGCCTCCATATGCGACTGCACGTTCAAAAGGAGGCGGAACAAGACGACATGGCTGGCATAACTGGTCCTCTGGCTTGAGGGCGGTGGTCGTCGGCGGGAAAAAGGTGGCGATTCGTAGATCTTCACTGCAACGCAGACACAAAACCCCGCCCTGAGGAGTTAAATCACTCCAGCAATTGCCGCAAATTGGAGAGCGGGTAAGCCGCAAAAGGGGGCTGCTGCAGATGCAGCATGAGGAGGGAAACAACACAGAGCAGACATCGTCCACCGGACTTCGCAGGAGATGAGGCCAACTTCGAAGATGGCGGACCACGGCTAGCCACGCCGTGGTTTCGGATGACGGAACTTCGAGCGTCAGTGAATCACTCTGACTGCAGAAGGCGCACCTCACAAGATCGGCAGACCTGTTCACGCAGATCGTAACCGATGATCCGAGTATAAGGGTAAACCCGCACTTCGCCAACTACGATCATCCTTCCGGAAGCGCATCAATGTGCGAGCGAACCGGCGCGATCACTGGAGTACCCTTTCGACAGGAAAGCGGTCCTTGACTGAAGCTCGTCTCTCCTGCGGACCCCGCTTCTCCCAGGTGCTGGTGGCCTTCACGATCGAGTGGGACAACGAGTTTGAGAAAATGCCGCCCTAAGTTACTAACGCGGCGCCTCTGCCCCTTAAACCTAATGCGCAATCGTTAATGTCAGCGCGGCAGTATGTGCGGTCGCTCCTGAAGTCGCAGTCACAGTAACTGTGCTGGTCCCGGCAGGAGTGCCTCCATTCTGAGGCGAAGACATCGTAGCACCGCTCCCACAAGCACCGATGCCCAAACCCAGCGCCAGCGCGGCAGTTGCAATGGCTGTGCGCTGTAAGGGAGCGGGCAATCTCCTGCGCAGTCTTCCCAGACCCAACAACGCCCCGATCCCTGGGAGGACCAGAGCATACAGCGGCCCGGAGTTGGATGGTAGTAGCGGCAATACTTTGGCTGAAGCCGCCGTTGTATTGATTGTCACCGTGGTCGTGATCGCGGCGGTCCCGTTCGGCGTGACACTCGCGGGGCTGAACGTGCACGTCGACGCAGTCGGCAACCCGGTGCAGGCAAACGTAACCGCACTATTGAACCCATTCAGCGGGCTGATCGTCACGGTGCTCATTCCCGTGCCCCCCGGCGCCATGGTCAGCGTGGTCGGAGCGGCCGCCACACTAAAGTCGGCGGGAGGGGGGGCCGTGATCGTCACAGGTATCGCGGTCGAAGTAGACGCGCCAAAATTGCCACCGCCCGCATAAGCCGCCGTGATCGATGCGCTTCCTACCGGAAGGGTGGTTGTACTGAAGGTTGCTACGCCGCTACCGTTCAAGGGCGCGGTGCCAAGCGCAGTGACGCCGTTTAGAAAAGTCACACTGCCCGACGGGATTCCAGCGCCCGCCGGAGCCGCGACGGTCGCCGTGAAGGCCACGCTTGCACCGAAAAGTGCGGTGGTTGGTGAAGCCGAGAGGGTCGTGGTCGTCGCCGCCGCCTGCACGGCCACTGTAACTGGCGCCGAGGTCGAACTGGCAAACGCGCTATTCCCGGCGTACGCAGCAGTAAGGGCCGCACTACCCGGGGGCAGCGAAGTGATGCTGAGAGTTGCGACTCCAGCGCTGTTCAGTGGCGCGGTTCCAAGAGTGGTGCTCCCGTTAAGAAAAGCAACGCTGCCGGAAACCGTACCTGCTCCCGCGGGCGCCGTCACGGTCGAAGTCAAGGTCACATTTCCGCCGAACGATAGCGAAGTTGGAGAAGCTGCAAGCGTGGTTGTGGTGGCCGCCTGCACAGGGACCGTAACCGGCGCCGAGGTCGAACTCGCAAATGCGCTATTCCCGGCGTACGTAGCGGTAATGGAGGCGCTTCCTGGGGGCAGCGCTGTGGTGCTGAAAGTAGCAACTCCGGCCGCGTTCAGGGGCACGGTTGCAAGGGTGGTGCTGCCGTTGAGAAATGTAACGCTGCCGGCTAGCGTGCCTGTCCCTGCGGGCGCCGTCACGGTTGCCGTCAGGGTCACATTTGCGCCGAATTGTACGGAAGTTGGAGAGGCCGTAAGTGTGGTTGTGGTGGCTGCGGCGGTGATCGTGATCGCCACCGCAGTGGCAGTCGATGCAGCAAAGGAACTGTCGCCGGAATAGACAGCCGTGATCGAGTTACCGCCAATCGGCAGCGCCGTGGTCGTCAATGTGGCCACCCCCGCGCTGTTCAGAGTGCCGGTGCCGAGCGTCGTGGCGCCGTTCTGAAAGGTCACTGTCCCGGTCGGGGTTCCATTGCCCGCGCTGGGAGCGACCGTCGCCGTGAGCGTCACCGTCGTTCCGGCAGAGGTATTGGCTGGCGATGCCGTTAACGTGGTCGTCGTTGCGCCCGGCAGCACCTGGATCATCCCCATCATGCCAAGGTCTTCATGCGAGAGGATGTGACAGTGATAGACGAACGTACCGACGATATTGGGATCGCGGAAATCCATCAGCAGAGTCACGCTCGGGTAAGGATCAGAGGCTTTTCCACTCCAGTGAGGAACGTCGACCGTGTCCCGCCGAGTTAAATCATTGACCGCCACTCCATTCACTGCAAGAGTTTGAAAGTGCAACTGATGAATATGAAAATTATGGTCCATCGTGGAGCGGTTCTCGATGGTCCATTGCTCGACCGTACCCTCAGTGACCGTAATATTAGGCGGCCCGTCCATTCTAAAGACGGTAGGCGTTTGCCCATCCGGAGTGATGTAGAACTCAGTGAAATCGGACTTCACTGAAAAATAGAGCGTTCTTTGCGTCACCGGTGTCGTCGCATTTATGGCGGCGAAGCGCGTCACGGTCTGCGCGCGAGTCTGCGCCGGCAGACGCTTGATGGCAGGGACCGCTGAAGGAGCACTGGTGCTGCTCACAATATTCGCAATGGGGCGACCGGGATCTGCATCGCCGCTCGGGCCGTTATTCCATGTCTCGGTAACTAATTGCGCGGTCGCTCCTACCACCGGTGTCGTCACCACAAACTCGATGCGCGAGGCAGGACTCATTGCGTAACTGGTCACGGTCGTCGTGGTCGGGTTGCCACTGCTATCGGTTAAAGGCACTCCGTCGACGGAGACGATTTGTAACGGTTGGGCGACGTTATTGACGAGCACTTCCAAATCAAGCAGCGTGTCCGCCGATGTATTTAAGACTCTCCAGAATTCCTTCTCGGCTGGAAGGGTCTGAATCACCGCAGGAGTATAAGAGGGAAAGAGCACCGGCACGTAATTGATCGAAAGGTCGGTCTTCGGAGCTCCCGCCGCATTCGCCTCGGATGCCGGCAGGTATTGGTCGCGCATTACAAAGACCCGCTCCGGCAAGCCGGCGACGATAGGATTTACGTTTTCAATGCCCTGAACAATGATGACGCCGGAGGCGCCACCGGTCAGTTGAGGATCGCTGAATCCATGCGCATGCGAGTGATACCAATAAGCGCCGGGTGGCTCATCCGCTGGAATCTGCACCGTGTAGTCAAACTCCTGCTGCGGCTGAATCAACGTGTGCACGACTTCATCCTGATGGCATACAGGCGCTGCATTTGTTCCGTGAAAATGTATATTTGTGCTTGTCGACGTGACAGTGGTCGCCGAACAGGCGCTGTCGGCAGGGCTTGCCGCCGCTCCCGGGGCAGCTGCCATCTTCATTCCCTTCATGACATGCGCAGCAGCATCGGCGGCCGCAGGCGCGGTCAAATCGTTGTAGAAATGAATGATCAATTTGTCGCCGGGATTGACCTCGAGCGTGGGCGCTTCCTGTGCAGCGCCGGTCGAATCCGTATACACGTAGCAGTATCGCGTGAGACCAGCCGCATCGACTGCCGACTGGTAATGAAACGTTACCTCGAGCACTCCCCCGGTACTGGCAATCGATGGCGGATCAGATACCAACGCTCCGGCTGCCGACCGTGCGCAAATTGCGTCAGCTGGGTCGGCCGCTACGCGAGCCGTTAGCTCGGAGAATAGTTTTTGCGAACTGCCTAGAGTGTTCGCTCCATGCTGGGTTGGATTCTGCGCACCAGACCGTTGCCCCGAAGCCGCCAATGATATCAACAGCAGAACCGTTGCTACTCCGCACACACTAAAACGGCACTTCTTCATAGATCAGAACCTCGCTGGAGGTGGGCGGCACTCCGCCATGTCGAATATCGAGCAGGAAGCAAAAAGCGCGAAATGCTGAGAGCGAAGGTACGGAAAATTTTACTAGCGAGTCTATACTCAGCGCCCAAAAAGACCGTCACTGAACAAGACAACGGGCATGCCCTTTGTCTCTAGCGAACCATTTGTTTGTTTTGCTCGATCGATGATGAAGCTCAATGCGCAACGTAACGCGCAACGACTTCCATAGAAGGATACCAGAAGTTCTTATGCATGAAAGCGGCGGCCGCGCAGGGGATGGTAAAAGATCTAGCAGTCCTTGACCCTGCGAAAGCAGCTATGAAGGTAGGGATAGACTTCTAGAGAAGACTGGCTAATCTCCCATGTCGGTCTGAACTGATACCAAAACCCAGGAGTACTTGCATTGCGATTTATCGACCGTGAAGAAGTTGCCGCACGGCTTACTTACGAAGTATGCATCCCCATCATGCGCCAGGCAATGATTGCATTGTCGAGGGGAGAGACGAAGCAACTCTTGCGCTCCATCATTCCCTTGTCCGAGGGTCGATTATTTGGAATCATGCCCGGGGCAATGGGCTCACACGCCCCCTTCGGGGCAAAATTAATCAGCGTTTGCCGCGATAACTTCGCCGACGGCAAACAGTCGCATCAGGGGCTCGTCGTGCTCTTCGAACCCGAAACTGGAGCGCCTGTTTGCGCCGTTCATGCCGGCGAAATTACGGCCATTCGCACAGCATCCGCGAGCGCAGCAGCGACCGACGCATTGGCCCGCAAAGATGCTCGACGCCTTGTGCTGCTTGGCTATGGCGAGCAGGCTGCGAGCCACGCGGGGGCGATCTGTTTGGTCCGTGACCTCGAATCGATTGTCGTTTGGGGGCGGTCGCCGGAACGCGCCCACAGCTTCGCCGAGCGGCTACGGACAAAACTTGGCCTGCCAGTATCTACGGCAGGATCTGTACAGGAAGCGGTCGCCCATGCCGACATCATCTGTACAGTTACCTCGGCAACTGAGCCGATTTTGCGGGGCGAATGGGTGCGACCAGGCACCCATCTGAATCTAGTTGGGTCTAGCTACGCGGGGCCGGCGGAAGTAGACAACGACCTTGTGCTCCGCTCGCGATTCGTTGCCGACAGTCGCGAGGGCGTCCTGCATCAAGGCGCAGAGTTCATCCGCGCCAGGGCGGCCGGCTTGGTCCGAGACGAACATATCGTCGCCGAGATCGGTCAAGTTCTAATGGGTGAGATTGTAGGCCGCCGCTCCGCCGAGGAAATTACGGTATACAAGTCGCTTGGTCATATAGTTCAAGACCTGGCTAGCGCGTGGGCCCTCTACGCCCCACAGTCTCCAGTGCCAGCACACGGAATTTAAACTTTCCCTTAAATCAATGTAGGGCGGAGATAAAATCAATGGGGGATTTGATATCTACTTGAATAGGAGCAATCACTCTCGTCTTGTGTTTGCGAAAAAGATCCTGTTGTACTTCGTTCGCCAGCTACTCAGCGATGACAGGTTCTACTTTGCTGCATCTAGTGGTTTGGCTAATTGAGATGATATCGATAGAGACCCATAGACCCGGCCGTCAGCGCCCAATTGGCCATAAACCCCGCACCGTTGCTAGAAAAGGAGTAAGAATATGACAACAAAAGCTGAACTCATGGATCGACAAAAGTCGGCCCTCTCCACTCCATCCGACATTTCGGGTGAGGCGCGAAAGGACATCACCGGCGCACTCAATGTATTGCTGGCAGATTTCTTCGCCCTCTACGTGAAGACGAAGAACTTTCATTGGCACATGAGCGGCCCACACTTCAGGGACTATCATCTTCTGCTCGACGACCACGCAGAACAGATCTTCGACGCCACTGACGATATCGCTGAACGCGTTCGTAAGATCGGTGGAACCACCGTTCGCTCGATTGGTCACATTGCCAGGTTGCAGCGGATCGCCGACAACGATGCAGAGTATGTCACTCCCGAGGACATGCTTAGCGAGCTTCATGAGGATGAGAAGGCTCTGGTCCTGAGCATGCGGGCTGTTCACACCCTTTGCGATGATGCGGAAGACGTCGCCACCGCTAGTCTCCTCGAGAATTGGATCGATCAGTCCCAGCGTCGAGCGTGGTTCTTGTTCGAAACGACCCGTCGTTAACTGCATTATTCTTTAGTTGCAATGGCTGAGATGCTTGCTCCAACGCTCGTGGGGCAGGCATCTTAGCCGGACCAACTCGTTATAGCGGAAGTCGGCAGCCGATCGGAGACGTTCGCCGCCAGCATCGCCGACACGAGGGACACGTTGGCTTTCTTTGTTAAGGAGGCCTAGGTGCCTGCGGTATCGGCAAGTGCCGGCGCCGCGATCCAGGAAACTCGCTTAGTAGTAGATTGGACACGGTACAATAAAAATGTCCGTGCGATATGCCCCTAAATCCGGATCACAGCCAAGCAGGTGATCACCCTTGGTTTTTTCAGGACCTCATGGGCAACGAACGGATACCAGAGAAAGAGCAAAACCCAAGTGCCGTCGATTGCAATGCGAAAGTGGCGAAATTGGCAGACGCACCAGACTTAGGATCTGGCGGGGCAACCCGTGGGGGTTCAAGTCCCCCCTTTCGCACCATCTCTAATCTGTGATCTTCCCCGGGCTGTCAGAGCCCTTGATCCCGCACGAGTCAGTTTGCTGAAGGAATTCCGAGGCGGGCTGTATTTCTGCGCCAAATGAAATACCCTGTGAGCATGAGCTCAAGTCAACCCCCGTCCCCTTCTCATCCCAAGGTCACTCTCACCAACGCTCCGGATTATCGCGACACGTACGCCAACAGTGTCCAGATCCGGGTCAGCATGTGGGATTTTCATCTCACCTTTGGAACCCTCCGCCGGGAGACTCCGGAAGAGGTGAATATAGAGAACTCTCAGGGCATTTATCTCAGCCCGCAGCAGGCCAAAGCATTCTGGAATATCCTCGGTCAGAATCTCGCACAATACCAGCAGACCTTTGGCAACATAGCCCTCGAGCCGCAACCTCCGCAACTCCCCACTGGCCCGGTGAACTAGAGCCAAATTGGTTGCTCTGCCAGGCAGTAAGATCGCTAATTGCCTCCCCAGAAACCACCAGAAGCGTCGCCCGATCCTGGCCATGAAATCAGAGCCCATCCCGCAGCTTCGCTCTCCTGGCATTCTGGGTGTTCGCCGTGATCGTCCTGTGGCGCTGTGGATGCTCCTGCCACTCTTTTTCGTTGGCGTTTATCTCACTCACATCACCTTGCTGCGTCTTCCGTATTATTGGGACGAAGCCGGGTACTACATTCCCGCCGCCTACGATTTCTTTCGTACCGGATCGCTCATCCCCAGCACAACACTCTCGAACGCTCATCCGCCGCTACCCTCTATTTATCTCGCATTCTGGTGGAAGCTGGGCGGGATGGTGCCGTCGGTCACCCGGACGGCCATGTGTTTGATCGCGGCACTCGCTTTGCTGGCCTGCTATCGCATCGCCCTCGTTCTCACCGGACGAGTCGATGTTGCGGCGACCACCGCAATATTGACTGCTCTCTACCCGGTCTGGTTTGCGCAAAGCACCTTGGCGCATGCAGATGTCTTCGCCGCAGCCGCTACACTCTGGGCGCTTTCCTTTGTCTTTCAAGGAGGATTTCGCCAATATGTCACCGCAGCTGTGCTTTTCTCGATCGCCGCGCTGTGCAAAGAGACGGCCATCGCCGTCCCACTCTCGTTGCTACTCTTTGAGCTTGCTGTCTCCCTCAAGACTCGAAGTATTCGTGCCACGTCGAATCCACTTACGCTTCGACTCAAAGCGCTTCTACTCATCGTGCCCGCGTTGCCCCTGGCTCTCTGGTATGTCTATCACTCGCATAAGACAGGCTTCGTCTTCGGCAATCCCGAGTACCTGCGCTACAACGCTACCGCGACCCTCACGCCGATGCGGGTATTACTTGCCCTGGGCCATCGAATCCTGCACATCACGGTCTACATGAACCTCTTCGTTCCCGTACTCTGCATGTTCGCGGCGATGATCCTGCCTGCCTTGCCCGAGGAGTCGGGACCTCTCCGTCCCCGCGTTCCGTTCGATGCGCAGGCGAAAATTTACGCCATCATATCCACCAACCTACTACTGTTCTCGGTCCTCGGCGGCGCGTTGCTCACTCGCTATCTGCTGCCCCTCTATCCCCTGATGGTCTTGCTCTGCGTTAACACCTGGAGGCGCCGGGTTCGCTATTGGCCGGCGCTCGCTCTGCTCACCGCTGTCGCCTTTTTTGCCGGATTTAGACTCAACCCGCCCTATCGCTTCGCCCCCGAAGACAACCTTGCTTATGCCGATGTTATTCGTCTGCATCAACAGGCGATCGGACGCATCGTTCGTCAATATCCAAATGCCACCGTGCTCACCGCCTGGCCGGCCACCGACGAACTCTCCAAGCCCGAACTCGGCTATGTGCGCCGGCCCGTAGCGGTAATCAAGATCGAAGACTTTTCTCCTCCCGAGATTCAGCGAGCGACGCAGATCACCGATTCCTACTCCGTAGCCTTGGCGTTTTCGACGAAATACGACCCGCCAAATTTGCCCTTCAGCCTTGGTCCTAAAAGCGAAGCTCTCGATGCCCGCTTTTTTGGCTTCCACCATGACCTGACGCCCATTGCTATCGCCGAGGAACTCGATGGCCGGGTTGTATGGGAAGGTGAGCGTCACGGACAATGGGCAGCGGTGCTCCACTTCGACCGTCCGCAATTGGCAGCATTGCCGGAGAGGTGACCGGCCCGGTGCACCTGATCACGTTCGACGGAACCCGCTCCATCAGCGCTGCCCCCTGATATCCTTAAGGAAGTTCATGTTGCACTGAAGCACTGGGCCGCATTAATTCCTACCAGAAATCTGCTACTCTACGAGCCCTAAAGGAAAATATGGCAGCACTCATCGACGCCATCGACATCAAGCGCAAGATGTTTTTCGAGTACGAAGATGCTCCTTTTTATTGCCTGGAGTCGGACATCTCCACTCCTACGGCGAGAGGCGGTCAGACACTCGTCCGCTTGAAGATGCGCAACATGCTCACCCACGCAGTCTTCGACAAAACCTTCAAGGCGAGCGACAAGTTCAAAGAGCCTGACCTTCAGACCGTTGAAGCGACCTACCTCTACAGCGATGGCGACGGCTCCTACTTTCTCGATCAAGAAAGCTTCGAGACCCTCGCGCTCACCGACGATATGGTGGGTCGAGCTCTTGATTTCCTCATTGAAGGCACCATCATTCAGATCGATAAATACAACGGCAACCCGATCGGACTACAGCTGCCAACCCACGTGGAATTGACCGTCGCCTATACTGAACCGGGAGTGCGCGGCGACACCGCCAGCGGTGCAGTCACGAAACCAGCAAAACTCAACACCGGCATCGAGATTCGCGTACCCTTCTTCATCAAAGAAGGAGAGAAAATCAAGGTTTCGACCGAAACCGGTGAGTTCGGCGGACGAGCGTAGCTATCGCAATGAAAGCGGAGTCAACTCGAGTGGTGCTCAGCGTCGTTCGACCCAGCTGGGCGAACTATAATCGGGAGAAGTGAAACTACCCGCATGCTTTCGCCTGCTCGCTCTCGCAACGGCACTCGGAATACCTTTGTACACGCCAGCACAACAGCCGGCCGCCTCGGCTGAAGCCCTCGCTGCCGATCCCTCTCCGCGTGGGCACTTAATCCTGGTACTCCCTTTCGAAAACCACTCCACGCAGCCGAATGTCGATTGGATGAGCGAGTCGATGCCGGAAGTGATGAACCGCCGCTTGGACTCCGCTGGCTTCCTTGCCATTTCTCGCGAAGATCGCCTTTACGCTCTCGACCATCTCGGACTTCCGCCGAACTTCCGCCCCTCCCGCGCCAGCACCATTCGTCTCGCCCAGAATCTCGATGCCGATTCGGTCATCATTGGTTCTTATAGCAGCGACGGCAAGCGGATCACCATCAATGCTCGCATCCTCGACATCACCTCACTCAAGCTCAATCCACCGGTCGAGGAGCAGGTCGACCTGCCACGCTTGCTCGACGGCATCAATAGCCTTGCGTGGCGCCTGGTTCGGCAAATCGATCCCGCCTATTCGGTGGCCGAACAGACGTTTGTGGCCGCCGACGCGAAACTTCCGCTCAGCGCCTTTGAGAACTACATTCGCGGTCTGGTCGAGGACGCTCCGGCAGAACGAATAAAGCACTTGCAAGAAGCGGTGCGGCTTGATCCCACCTACGCCCAGGCGTGGCTTGCACTAGGAAAGCTCTACTTCATCAACCAGCAATTTGAACTCGCAGCGGCAGCGCTCGACAAGGTGCCGAGGACCGATCCTGGAGCCCTGCACGCTGCCTTTGATCGCGGACTCGCCTCCTTCTACACCGGCAACTATCCCAGGGCGGAAGAGGCCTTCGGCTTCGTCGCCACCCAACTCCCGCTCTCCGAGGTCATCAACAACCAGGGAGTCGCCGCCAGCCGGCGCAACCAGGATGCTGCCCCGCTTTTTCAGCGGGCGATCGACAGTGATCCTAAGGATCCCGACTATCACTTCAACCTCGCCCTTGCGCTCCGCCGCCGCAACGATATTCCTGGAGCTATGCGCGAGGTAGGCGAGTGCCTCAAGCTCCGCCCCCAGGATTCGGAGGCCCAGGCACTGCTTGTGACTCTTCAGGGCGCGGCCTCCGGTGGCGCCGCAAAGACAAATGCCTCGCTCGCGACAGGAGCCGCAGACAGCAACTCCGCCGGACCGCTCGAGCGTATCAAGCGCAATTACAATGAGTCCGCATTTCGCCAGGCCGCTTACGAAATCGATCAGATGCAGGCAATGAAGCTGGAGACCCTCCCGCCCGCTGCACGGGCCGCCGCCTTTGCGTCGACCGGCGTTCGCTACTTGAACAACGGCCTTCTCCTCGAGGCGGAGCGCCAGTTTCAAGACGCACTCCAAGCGGATTCCACCAACGAGGCCGCCCACGCCGGCCTCGCTCAGATCCGTGAGCGTAGCGGGGACAGCGACGGGGCCCGCCTACAGGCACAGCAATCACTCCAGTTAAAGCCGAATGTCGACGCGCACCTTGTGCTCGCCCGGCTCGACCTCCAGGCCAATCAACTCTCCTCCGCTGCCGGCGAAGTCAGTCAGGCGCTCAAGCTCGAACCCAGGAACGCTGCCGCCCTTGGCTTGCGGCAAGCGCTACAATCGAGGGGTCAGCAGGTGCCGTGAGAAATTGCAGCAAAAGCCGCGCCTTCGCCACCCTCCTCATTCTGCGCAGTGCTTTGCTTGTCTCGCTCGCCGCCGCCCTTTTTGCCCCCTTCTGCAAGGCCGCTGCCCCCCAAGTCGTGGTTCTCCACTTGAATGACACTATCCAGCCCGTCAGTGATGAATATCTGACCCGCGGCCTCAAAGAGGCTGAAGATCGTCGCGCAGAAGCCATCCTCATCGAACTCAATACCCCGGGGGGCTTGCTCGACACCACCCGCGAGATGGTTCGTCAAATCCTGGATTCGCCCACCCCGGTCATCGTTTATGTTGCTCCTTCGGGAAGCCGCGCCGGCTCGGCTGGCTTCTTCCTGCTCGAAGCCGCCGACATTGCCGCGATGGCGCCCGGCACCAACGCCGGCGCCTCCCATCCCGTCATCGAGGGCGGTCAGCTCGACCCCATCATGAAGCAGAAGCTGGAAAACGATACCACTGCGTTTTTGCGCTCCTTCGTTGCCCGCCGCAACCGTAATACTGCCGCCGCCGAAGATGCCGTTCTCAATTCCAAGTCCTACACTGAACAGGAAGCCCTCAAGCTGAACCTAATCACTCTTGTCGACTCTAGCGAACGCGGGCTGCTCGATTCGATCGACGGCAAAACAGTGACCCGCTTCAGCGGCGTTACCAAGACGCTGCACACCAAGGGAGCGGAACTCGTCGTCATCGATCCAACCACCCGCGAGCAGCTCCTCGACAAGCTCACCAATCCTAACCTGGCCGTCCTCTTCCTCATCGCGGGCGGTTTGTTGATTTATCTAGAGTTCAATGTGCCTGGAACCATTATCCCCGGCGCACTCGGCACCCTGCTCGTCTGCATCTCGCTCTTCTCGCTGAATCTGCTGCCGGTTCGTTACACCGCGGTCGCGCTGGTCGTCGCGGCGCTCATCCTGCTGGTACTCGAAGCAAAATTCGCCAGCCATGGCGTGCTCGCCACCGCGGGTACGCTCTGTCTCGTCTTCGGCTTGCTCACCCTCGTCGACGGCCCCATTCCTGAACTCCGAGTCCACGTCGCCACTGCCACCGCCGCCGGGATAGCCTTCGGACTTATCACCCTTTTCCTCGTCCGCATCGCCATTCGCGCTCGCCGCAATAAATCCGTCATGGGCGTCGATGCTCTCATCGGCCTCACCGCCATTGCCCAGCAGCCGCTCTCACCGTCCGGCCAGGTCCTCGTCCATGGCGAACTCTGGCAAGCCGAATCTCCCCTACCCATCGCTCCTGGCGAACCGGTCAAAGTCCGTGCCGTTCGCGACCTTACCCTGTTAGTAGATCGGATTCCCAGTGGAGCTTCCGGCCTAACTAGCAGCGGAACAACTTAGTGGATCGCTATAACATACCTTTAGGAAGGCTCTACCATGGGCAGTATTCCCGCACTTGTCTTCGTTGTGATCGTCGTGCTGTACCTGATCAGCTCGATCAATATCTTGCGGGAATACGAACGCGGGGTGGTCTTTCGTCTGGGTAAAGTTCAAGTCCCCGCCAAGGGCCCCGGCATTGTCTTCGTTCTACGTCCGCTCGATCAGATTGTGCGTGTTTCCCTGCGCCAGGAAGTCCTCGAAGTTCCACCTCAAGACGTCATCACCCGCGACAACGTCACCCTCAAGGTCAACGCCGTCATCACCTTGCGCGTGCTCGATCCTATTCGCGCCGTCATCGAAGTCGCCAACTACGTCTACCAGACTTCGCAGTTCGCGCAGACCACCTTGCGCTCGGTCCTCGGCGAAGTCGAACTTGATGGTCTACTCTCCCATCGTGACCAGCTCAATCAGCGGATCCAAACCATCATCGACCAGCGCACGGAGCCCTGGGGAGTCAAAGTGGTGAGCGTCGAGGTCAAGCAGGTTGACCTTCCTGAATCGATGCTGCGCGCGATGGCCAAGCAGGCCGAGGCCGAACGCGATAAACGCTCGAAGATCATCCACGCCGAAGGCGAGTTCAATGCGGCCCAGACGCTGGTCGACGCTGCCGCGCTGATGGCCACCCAACCCATGACCCTGCAGCTCCGCTATCTGCAAACATTGGCCGAAATTGGAATTGAGAAAAACACCACCATCGTCTTTCCGCTTCCGCTTGAACTGCTGACCCTGTTCAATAAATCGATCAATCGTGCGGCGGCGGCCGACATCACGCCCATCGTGATCCCTGAGGAGCATGCATGAGAACAGCCCACATGTTTGAGCAGGAGGCATTTCCCGGCAACGAAGCGGATTTCAACCTGGGTCTTGGCTCTCTTATCGGCATCTTCTTTGGCCTTGCCCTGGTCTGTGGGGTCTTCTTTGGATTCGGTTACATGATGGGCCATCGAGCTCCAGGAGCCTACGTATCGTCTGAGCCCCTCTACGTGCCAGCCAAGCCGCTGCCGGTCGCACCGAAGCCGTCAGCTGAGATTTCGGATCAATCCGGGGAAACGTCGCGGGTCGTCATCCCCACGAACTCAGCCGCCTCCACCGCAAAAACCGCGCCGGCTGAAGACTCCGATGCCTCCGAACCACCCCATGCGTTCGTTCCGGCAGCACCGCCCTCGACAGCCAGCATGGCCTCTGCCAGGACCATTCATAACTCCGCCCCTGGAGTGGCTCCCGAGAAAGACAACCAGGCCCGTTCCACGGCGCCCGGCGGCGGCATCATGGTGCAGATCGCCGCGGTTCGAAATGTCCCCGATGCCGAAGCCCTCGCCTCCGCATTGCGCAAGAACGGCTTCACTCCGGCTGTCCGCGCCGAGTCCCTGGACAAGCTTTTCCATGTCCAGGTAGGCCCCTTCAGCAGCCGGGAAGAAGCGAAGGCCATGCGTCAAAAACTCTCCAGCGCGGGATACAACGCCTTCATCAAATAAATCGAACGCTTACGCCGCTTAACGTTTCGACGCCGACGAAACCAGCTCTTCACTCCGCATCCACTCCGGCAATCCCGAAGCCATCGCCTGCCGCACCGCCGCCAGTAAGTTCTCTCGGCTCGTGAAATCTTTGGGCCACAACGGAGCATGGAACCGCACATGGGCCACCCCCGGCGTGATCGTCAAACCGCCCTTTTTCATCATTCCTTCTGTGCCCCAGATCGAAATTGGAACGACCGGCGCGCCCGACTCGATTGCCAGGTAAAAGGGCCCCTTCTTGAATGGCAGCATCTTGCCGGTGCGCGATCGGGTGCCTTCGACAAAAGTCATCACATGCACGCCCGAAGCCAGCACTCGAGCTCCGAAACGCACACTCTCCTTTGCACTCTCCAACCTGCCGTCGCGGTCGACAGGAATGAAATCTCCTAGCTTCATGCCGTAGCCGAGCACCGGGATCTTCATTAACGATCGTTTCAAAAAGACTGAAGTGCGGCCAGGAATCAAGGGCAACAGGATGGGGGGATCGAGATTCGAGACATGGTTGGACATGAAGATACAAGCGGTGTGCGCGGGAACCAGTTCCCTGCCGGTGACTTCGACCCGAATACGCGCCAGTCGAACGCCGGTCCGCACGATCCACATCGACCAGCGATAGAGCAACGAGATGTTCCCGGTGATCAGCGTCCACGGAATCCCCACCACCGCGGCTGGAATCGCGAGGACAATGTAGGTGAGCAACAGCGTAAGCGAAGAGATCATGGCGCGACGCGCATTGCCTCTTTCAGGCGGGAAGGGAGCTTCTCGTAAATCCCGTCAAAGCCCCCGTTCGACAATATCGCCACGACGTCGCCTTTTTTCAATCGGGGTGCTATCGCGTCGACGATCTCATTGGCGCTTGCGTGCAGCTCGGCGCGATGGCCCGCCTCTTGTAAGCCGCGCAGGATTGCTTCAGGATGTAGCCTTTCCTTTTCCGGAATGCTCTCCTGCTTGAACACTCCAGCCAGGATGATCTCGTCCGCCAGCCCGAGCGCCTCCACTAGCTCGCGTTCGAAGACGTTCCGCCGGAGCGTATTCGAGCGTGGCTCGAGCACGACCCACAGACGCGCGCCTGCGTAAGAAGCCCGCAAGGCCCGCAGCGTTTCACGGATCGCGGTCGGATGATGAGCGAAGTCATCGACAATTGTCACTCCATCGATGACGTCCTTCACCTCGAGCCGCCGCTTGACGCTGGCGAAGGTCCGCAAGGCCTCTTCAATCGCGGCTAATTCAACGCCTTGTCCAAAGGCCAGCGCCGCTGCTGCCGTCGCATTCAAAGCATTATGTTCGCCCGCCATCGGCAACGTGAATGAACCCCACGCCTCACCCCCGCGAAGTACGCTCCAGGTTGTGTGCCCCTCTCTCTGAACCAAATCCTTCAACTGCCAATAGGAGCCAGCCATGAAGCCGTAACGCTCCACCGGACAAAAGGCATTTGCCACACACTCCGTTACATTCTTGGTTCCATCGAAAGCCACAATTCTTCCGCGCCCGGGAACCAGATTTACGAGCCTCTTGAAAGCCGTCTGGACTGCCTCCAGATCGCGGTAGATATCCGCGTGGTCGAACTCGACATGGGTGAGGATCAGCGCGTCCGGAAAGTAGTGCATGAACTTCGGCCCTTTGTCGAAGAATGCAGTGTCGTACTCATCTCCTTCAATAATGAAGATTCGCCCATTCCGCAACTGAAAGCTCGATCCGAAGTTCTCCGCAATGCCGCCGATCAGAAATGAGGGAACAAGCTCAGCCCGCCGCCGCGAAGCAACTTCATAGATCCAGGCCAGCATGCTGGTCGTCGTCGTTTTTCCGTGGGTCCCTGCCACGACCAGCGACTCGTGGCCGGCGATAAACTCGTCATGAGTAATCGCTGCCATCGAAGTAAATGGAAGCCGCCGGTCCAGGACATATTCGACCTCTGCATTCCCTCGCGACAGGGCGTTGCCGACGATCACCAGATCAGGAGCAGGCTCAAGGTTCTTCTGCGAAAAAGGCTCCGCGACCGCGATGCCAAGCTCGCGCAGGAAGTCGGACATCGGCGGATAAGCGGCCATGTCGGATCCCGTCACTCGATACCCCTTCAGCTGCAGCATCCCCGCCAGTGACGCCATGGCTGTACCGCAAATACCAATGAGATGAATATGTTTTGCCGCTTGCATTTCGCTCAATTCCGTACCGCCGGTTCGAGAAACCGCAGCATCGGCTTATCCTCTCCCGCATCTACACTCAACTTCAGCTCCGCTTGGATGCCAAATGGCAGCGTCACATTGTCTCTCGACACATGTCCGGACCGCAAACCGATCGCAATCGGCCCCTCAAACCAGTCCAGCACCCGCAGGATCATCGCCTCCAGCAAGTCCGGATCGGCCCCTGGTGACGCGCAATCCAGCATCTCACCAAAGATGATCCCACTCACGCCATCCAGTTTCCCCGCTAGAATCAATTGCCGCAGCATTCGGTCGACCTGATAAGGCTTCACCCCGATGTCTTCAAGGAAGAGCAGCTTGCCTTCCGTCTCCGCCGCAAAGGGAGTGCCGAGCGCAGAAACAATCATGCTCAAGCATCCGCCGTAGAGGGTTCCCGAAGCATGCCCCGGACGCAGCGCCCTCAACCCCTCGGCACTTCCCACTGAAGTGGCGCCACCCGCAACCGCCGCGTCAAAACTTGGCCGATGAACTCCATCCTCACGGCAAAAATCGGCCGCAACCATCGGACCGTGAAAGGACACCAGACCCGTCCGATCGAGCAGCAGATTTTGCAAAACGGTCATATCGCTGTACCCGAACCAGGGCTTGGGGTTCTTGCTGATCAAGGACAGATCGATATTTTCCAGTAAGTAATTGGATCCGTAACCGCCGCGGCTACAAATTATCGCAGCGATTGAAGCGTCGCCGAATGCATGGTGAAGGTCCTCCAGCCGCTCCTGGACTGTTCCCGAAAAGTACTGAGGCGAACGGCCGCGGAGATGCCGTCCCTCCACTGCTTCGTAGCCAAGCTTGCGAAGGGCCTCCATGCCTAGCTCGATGCGCTCCGATTTTGCCGAACTGGCCGGAGCGATTACCGCGATCCGGGACCCAGGCTGGAGCCGGGGAGGTTTCACCATCGACGGATTCGAGCAGGAAGAGGTCATCAAAAAGCCTCTCCAATGCAGATCAGCTCCGCCGGTCCGGTCAGTGTCATCTCCGCTGATCCTCCGCGCCAGTTCACCGCCTGAGCGCCCCCGGGAGCAGTGACTGACAATGCGGAATCCAGCCCGCGAAGGGCAATCGAAGCAGCCGACGCAGCACAGGTTCCCGTACCCGAAGACGTCGTTGGCCCTACGCCGCGTTCGAAGATCCTTATCTCGATCTCCCCTTGACTGACTGTCCGGACAACCTCCACATTCGTCTGCTCTGGAAAGTCGGGATGAAAGCAAATTTCGCGCCCGATCGATGCCCAGCCCACGCCATCGATTGAAAAACCATCATCCCGAACAAAGATCACGTAGTGCGGATTCCCCATCGACACCACAGCGCCGTGAATCACCGCTCCACTCGCCAGCACCACTTGGCGCTCCGTTACCACCGGCACGCCCATATCACTGGCCATCTCATACCGGTTCCCGTCGATACCAGTCACCCGGCAACTTCTTACCCCTGCGTCCGTCTCGATGGCGAAGACCTCATTCACCTTCGCCTGCGCCTCCCGCGCCATCCACGCAGCCACGCAGCGCGTCCCATTGCCGGAGATCTCGGCCACCGATCCATCTGCATTGAACAGTCGAATCCGTCCGGACCGCGGTCCGGTCCACTTCAGGTACTCCACCCCATCGGCTCCCACACCGGTGTTTCGGGCGCACAACCGCACGGCAGTCGCCTTGTGCTCCACTTCCTCAACCGCCAGCGCCTCCACAATCAGGAAGTCATTCCCGCAAGCATGCGCCTTTACAAATTGAATCAATTGTCCTCCAGCCTTCAATCGTCCTCAGAACTATGGAAGCTCAGCACCTCATCGATGCATGCGCAGTCCTTTAGAATTTTTTTTAGTGTGGCGTGACCTTTGGTCGTCGCTTGGGCGGTGAAAGTCGCTCGTACCAGGCCGCCGACGGTACTCCGCTCCAGATCACCCAGGTGTCGGCCCTCCTGATCCATGGCCTTGAGGATCGCCCGCTCCATCTCTGAAGAGTCCTTTCCCCGCACCTCGTAGATCCGCAAGTAGAGCTTCACGTTGAATTTCTTTTCCAACATGCCCACGCCTTCCAGCGCCACGAGCACAACTCCTGTGGCCAGGGTTGCGGGAGCGTAGAGTCCAGCACCACACGCCATGCCGATCGAGGCCACCGCAAAGACTGTCGCCGCGCTCGTTAGTCCACTCACTCGGTAGCGATTCTGCAGAATGAGTCCAGCACCGAGGAAACCGATCCCCTGAACGATATTCGAAGCGATCTGACCTTTGTTCGAGCCATTTTCTCCCGCGATGATTGGGGAGAGAAAGGTAAACAGGGACGCCGCGAAACAGATCAGCAGATTCGTCCGGATGCCGGAGGGCTTCTGATGAAGCTCGCGATCGAGTCCGATGAGGCCGCCGAAAAGAGCCGCGATCAACAACCTCGCTGCCACCCCGCTGGTCAATGTCACCTGCTCCAGATTGCTGAAGCTCAGCATATGTCCGTTTTGCTGAATCGTCATAGTTCGTCACCGCTTCGGAATATCGGTTCACTCCGTATCGCCGCCGGCTCTCGTGAATTCAGTGTGGGCCCACACCAGAGGACAATCCTCGTTGCGAAGCATAGACCCGGGCGCACTGATGTTCAGTCGAGCAGACAAGCGTCAGTAATACCAGCCCTTCCGGATGCTCCTTCACCGCTTTTGCGACCGCGTCTCCATCGATGGCCACCACCAGAGAAGCCGACTTGGCAGGATCTTGCAGCGCCCCCGGCCACTGATAATAATCGCCCTCGTTAATGGTGCGCCTTAGCGGAATTCCCGCCCTCTGCAAGGCGCCGATATGCTCCGATGTATACATCAGGATCGGCCCCCGGATCCGGTGCGAAAGCGGAAGCAGGGTCCGAGCCAGTGCCTGTTCGAACGGAATCCGAGAGGCGGAATTTGCCAGTGCTTCCTGCAGTACCAGGGGAGTCGCCCTCGCCAGGGCCACGCTGTCCCAGAGAATCGCCAGCAAGACTCCCGGCAGGATCCAAGGCGCGATGCGAGGGGTACTACGCCGTGCCATACCAATCAACCACTCCACCAGCATGGCGACAAACAGCGCGAATGCTGGCAGCATTTCCATCCCGTATCGCGTGTTATACCAGGAATGCGGCCACCATAACGGAATGAAGATCGGCACCGATCCGTAGGCGACGGAGTAGGCATAGAAAGGCAGTGGTACCCAAAGCAGCATCGCCGCGGCTATGCTTTTCTGCCGCCAGCGAGCGAGCCCCGCGGCCGTCCCGGCGATGGCAAGCAGGAGAAGGGTGTCGGCGAAATGAAGAGGCGCCGCACCCAGCTCCGCCGCCTTGAGAAAGTACAAGGCCGAAACCGGCATGCTATGCCATCCCGGATGATGCCAGGCGCCGGGCGGCGTCGTCCGCTCTTCAATGGCTTTCGCTGAATAAGGTCCCCGCAGAAAGTCCAGCGGATCGCCGAACTGCCTCGCGTTATAGGCCATCCACGCCAGAGGCGAAGCCACCAGCATCACAGTGAACAACAAAAAGGCCCCGCCTACCCGGCTCCTCCACTGGCGGCCGCGGAACATCGCCGCCGCAACCACTAGCCAGGCGAACGAGGCAAAGATCCATCCGTCGTAGCGGGTAAAAACCGCGGCCACAAGCACCAACCCAGCAGCGACCAATAACTTCGACGCGGACAGGCCGTTCCTGTCCTCGCCCGCTCGCCCCCCCATGGCGATACAGAACTCGGCGATCAGCAGGGTCGCCCAGATCATCTCCGCCAGAAACAGCGGCTCGGTCATGGCCGTGGACTGCATGTACAACAAGCCTGGGTTCAGGCCATAAAAAATCGCCGCCACCGAAGCCGGAGCGGCGCTCAACCAGATGCGCGCCAGGCGGTAAATGCCGGCGCAGCCTAATACGTAACAGCCGATGGAAGGAATGGCCCCCGACAAGCCGCTCTGCCACCAGCTCATCCGCAGGACGAAAGGGACCAGCAGTAAATGCGGAAGTGGAAGCCACACTGAGCCCAGTTGCCGAAAACCCGGGTTCAGTGAATCGGTCACCCGCCTGGCGATATGAAGATGTGCGACCGCATCCCCATAAAGCAATAGCAGGTCATGGCGGGCGCAATAGGCAAATGCAAGGATTCCGAGTATCGCGGCAACCAGCCCGACAAAGCGGGTCTCACCACCCAGCTGCCTCTCCGGCAGTAAGGCCCGCGTTCCCAGAGCTTCAGTCAAGGTGCGATATCTCGCGAATGCGAGCGAACCGCTGATCGATCTCTTCCCGGCTCAATTGCTGCAGCCGTTCGGTGCCGAATTTCTCCACTGCAAAGGAACCCATCACCCCGCCATAGAACATGGCGCGCTTAAAGACCGCCGGAGTCACCTCAGGCTGCGAAGCGAGATAGCCAAAGAATCCTCCGGCAAACGAATCTCCCGCACCGGTTGGATCGACCACTGCATCAAGCGGCAGCGCCGGGGCGCGGAATGGAACGGACGTGTAACCAGGTTTGCCGCTTCCGTTCTGGCTCCCAAACGAATGCTCGCTGAAGAAGGCGGTCGCTCCGTATTCGCCATGTTTAATGATCAACGTCTTCGGCCCCGTACTTAGGATCTTGTTGGCCGCGCGCATTAAGTTGTCCTCGCCGGCGAGCATCTTCGCCTCGCCGTCATTGATCAGCAGAGCATCAAGTCCTATCAGCACCTTGTTCAGGTTCTCGCGGTGGTCGTGGATCCAGTAATTCATCGTGTCCCCGCAGACCATCTTCACCTTGGGCATCTGACGGCGCACGCCTGCCTGCAAGACTGGATCGATGTTGGCCAGAAACAAATAGTCGCTATCTGCATACTCCGCCGGAATCTTGGGCGCAAACGTCTCGAAGACGTTCAACTCCGTCTTCAGAGTTTGGGCTTCATTCAGATTCTTCAAATAGGAGCCGGTCCAATGAAAGCTCTTTCCTTCGACATGTTCCAGGCCGCGCGTGTCCACCCCGCGGCGTGTGAGCACGGCTTCATTCTCGTCAGTGAAATCCTCTCCCACTACCCCTATAACGCGAACATCGGTAAAGTAGCTCGCCGCCAAGGAAAAGAAGGTCGCCGCCCCGCCAAGGACGTGGTCCACGCGGCCATGCGGGGTTTCAATGCTATCGAATGCAACACTGCCTACCACTAATATCGACATCGATTAAGCCTCGCTCTTCACACGAAAGTATTTGCCCAACAATAAATCTAGCTTCTCATGAGCAGCTGGAGAGATCGCCGGCGGACTGGTGAGGATCGCATACTGGAGCGCGCTTCCACACGCACAATTCCGCTCGGCGGGGATGGCCGCCACGGCCGCCGCCACCACCTTGCTCGCATTGGCTGCATTCTGATTCAGGACGGCAATCACTTGCTCGACCGTCACCGCGTCGTGGCTTTCATGCCAGCAGTCATAATCGGTGACCATGGCCATCGTCGCGTAGCAGATTTCCGCCTCGCGCGCGAGTTTGGCTTCCTGCAGATTGGTCATGCCAATCACGTCCGCCCCCCAGCTGCGGTAGAGGTTTGACTCCGCTCGGGTAGAGAACTGCGGCCCCTCCATACAGACGTAGGTGCCGCCGCGCTTTCCAACCACGCCGACGCTCTCGCAGGCAGTGGCGATTGCCTGGCCAACTACCGCACATACCGGGTCGCCGAAAGCGATATGACCCACTATGCCATTGCCAAAGAAAGTCGACTCTCGATGAAATGTCCGGTCAATGAACTGGTCGGGAATCACAAAGTCCGTCGGCTTATGCTCTTCCTTCAACGAGCCCACCGCCGAGACCGACAGGATCCGCTCCACACCAAGCTTCTTCATCCCATAGACATTGGCGCGAAAGTTGAGCTCCGAGGGAAGCAGCAGGTGGCCACGTCCATGGCGGGAGAGGAAAGCTACTTTACGTCCGGCTAGACTGCCCAGAACAAAGGCGTCGGACGGATCGCCAAAAGGCGTTGTAATACGCTGTTCTCTAACGTTCGTCAGGCCAGGCATGGAATACAGCCCGCTGCCCCCGATAATGCCGATTTCTGCTTCTTGCAAACCACACTCCACCGCGCTCCCGACACCGGGACGCTCATTTCTTTAGAAATTAGGTGTACTCGGTGAGTATAAACGGTAGGCATCTTGGGAGCAGAGATACGGCCCCAGACCATAGCTTCCCGCGTGGCAGGATCTTCCTGCTAAGGCATAAGGATACCTGCTCAGGCATCGTGCTTTAAAGACATGCTCAGCGCGCTCCAACCGCTCTTGCTTCTGCTTTAGTGCGGCATCCCCACCCGCATGAGCCCGCAATTTGCGAAGACATGCACGATCGCGCCACTCAATTCCTTCGCACCAGGGGTCGTTTGCGCGGTCTGTAAATTGCCGTTCGATTGCGCGCCCTCCATCAGGAACTCGAGCTTATGCGCAAGACCTAACTCAAAACTCTCACTGGTGAATACCTGATTACCATTCAACGCGATCAGCACCGGACCCTCGTTCGTCTGGTAGATTTGTTCGCCATTCGACTCCAGCTCCTGCTGCCGCTTGACCCCGGAGTATTTCCGCCCCAATTCCTCAGCGTAAATCGCCGCAAACGTCTTCGCCGCATCGGGACTCTTCCACGCGGACAAATACATCAGCGCTACCGAACCGGTCTCAGCCTTCTGTTCCGGAGTCTTCGCCATCTTGCTCTGGGCAGCATAGTAAATGCCGCCATCCCACTGCGGTGTGAGCGCCACCGCGGCATCCTCCCCGGCAAAAAGTTCGGTCAGAATCCGCACGTCAAGCGCGCCCATCACCCCGATGTCGTACGGCGCATATTGATTGTCGAGCAATCCATGAACATCCGGCATCTGCAGCAGCGGCACCTTGGCCTGCCGCTCATAACTCTTGGGATTCAAAATCTCGAAGCTGGTTGATGGAGGTCGGTCCAACACCCCAGCGAAGGCTTCCGTCAGACCCTTATCTTTCATCAGCACCTGTTCGAAGTTCAAGCCCTCGCGGTAAGGAAAAAGCAGCGATTCCTGCAGCAACAGCGGAGCTCGCGCCATTACCGGCGAGTCTGAATTATCCGTCAGATCCTCGTTTAGACTTCCTGCAACGTTCGGCGAAGTCAGAAGCGTCTTTCCCGAGCCTTTCAAGGAATAATCCACGAAGACCGCCATCGCCTGGCCCTCAAGCACCGCCTCGCGCGCTGTGTCGACTTCATCGACAGCGAGGTGCTTGTTATCGTCCTCCACATTTTTCGATACATCGGACAGCGACTTATTCTCCCAGCTATCCAGGTCGACATGCTGATCCTGTAAGGCATGGGTAAGCTCATGCGCCAACACCGGCTTCTGCGAATCCGGCGCGATCCAATCCAACAGGTTCACCGTCTTTGTCTTGCTGTCGTAGTAGCCGGCAATTTGTTCGGTGAGCAAACTTACCAGAAAAGGCTTCAGCTGAAAGTCACGGTCAAGTAGCCCAAACTTCTTCAGCACAATCTCGGAACGCTGCATCCGCTTCGCATCTTCGTCGTCATTGAATTTGTCGACGACATATTTCTCGACCGAGGTCCGTGTCTGCAGCTTGCGTTTTACCTCATGCTTCACCGGCAGCTTCGAATCGCTCGAAGCAAAATGCAGAATATCGTCCACTGAGCGGAAGAGTTCTTTCGCCTGGGCGGGAGTTAAGTGTGTCTCTGGCGTTTTCTTCCCGTTATCGGGGTTGTCCTGCGGGACGCCCGACGCCGGACCTTCTCCCGGCTTCGGTGCCGTCGGGGCAGTCTGCGCACCACAGACAACTATTCCGACTGCCAGCCAAGCCAAACCGAACCATCTCAATGCCATCCGCTTCACGTCTATTCCGTCCCTTCGACTTCCTGCCAGCCGCATTCGCCTCACGGGCCGCCATCCATCCCATCATTCCTTCGAAACTGCAGGCCTGTCCCATGACCGAAGCTATAATCGTCAAGAGTGGCTCCTATGAGCGAATCAGCGACGTTGATCCCCGAAACCACCGCAGCCCCAACCCCGCTGGCCAACCTGCTGCAGGGTGAATCTCCTCATCTGACGCTTCGGATGCACGCCGGCGCACTCACGCCGGGAAATTTCTCCTCGACCGACGAGGAAATCGCTGCCGCCGCGACCGGCGTCGCAATCTTTGACTCCGGCTATCGCACCCGCATCCGAGTCACCGGCGAAGACCGCCTCCGCTGGCTCAACGGCATGGTCTCGAATGCTGTTCAGACCCTGCCGGAGGGAAGCGGCAACTATAACTTCATTCTCAACGCCCAGGGACGCATCCAGGGTGACGCCTACATCTATCGCACCTCCGATTCCTTGCTCCTCGATACCGATCGCTCCCAGGCCGCCCGACTGCTCGCCCACCTTGACCACTTCATCATTATGGATGACGTAGAGCTTCGCCCGTTAGACGAGGTCACCAGCGGAATTGGTTTGGCTGGGCCACAGGCCGCAGCCATGCTCGATAGTCTCGGGCTCAGTGCCTCGGGGCTCGCTCCCCTGCAATTCGTCGAGACGAGCATCGCTGGCCATGCGGTCACCCTGCTCCACGCGTATAGCCCCCTCATCCCGCGGTATGAGATCTGGTTTTCACCCGATCATACGGCCGCTCTCTGGAAATCTCTGATCGCCGCCGGAGCCAAGCCGATCGGCATCGAGACTCTTGAGAGTCTTCGCGTTCTTGAGGGTATTCCCCGTTATGGGATCGACTTTAACGATCGCTATCTGGCCCAGGAAACCTCCCAGACTCGCGCTCTCAACTTCACTAAGGGCTGCTATCTCGGCCAGGAAATCGTCGAACGGATTCGCTCCCGGGCCACCGTCCACCGCTACCTGCGCCAACTCGAACTCCATGGGGAAACTCCGACGGCGCCGACCGATATCCTTGCAGCTGGCGACACGTCGTCACTCGGGCAACTCACCAGCATCGCCGCCATTCGCCTGCCCGGTTTAAGCGCAACTCTCGCACTGGGTTTCATCCGCACCGAAGCCCTCGAACGAAAAGCATCACTCGAATACACTGGCGGTATGGCCACCGTTCTCGACCATCTGCCAGCATTGCCTCGATCATGATCTCCGGAGCTCCAGCAACTTCTTGTTCTCTTCCTCAACCAGCTTCACCGCGATCGCAGAAATTTGGAAAACATCATGTCTGAGCAACAGAGCACCTTTACCGTGACTGACCGCCGCAAATTCACTCTTGACGGAGAGCTCCGCGACCCCTCCACCGCCAGCACCGACGAAGAGGTCCACGTAATTCCCGCCGCTCCTTCCGAGCCGCTGCCTGCCGCGACTCCGGGCGCAGCTACCCTCGAGGGCGAGGCCCTCGATGTCGATCCCGATCCGCTCGATGAAGCCCTCGACGGGGATGGCCCGGAGTCGGACCTGGTCGAAGCCGGCGTGGCCGATTCCTCTATCGAAGACGAACTCGGCCCTCTCCCCACTAGCCAGGAGAGCGCCGACCAGCACGCCGCCTACCAGAAGTCTTCCGGTCAGCTCGATGAGATGATTCGCCAGGCGAATCCCGGCGCGCCTCCATCAGCCGAGATCGATTTCGAGCAGGTCGTTCAATCGTTCTACCTCTCCGCGGTCATCGCCATGGGCGCTGCCGCCGAGCCCGGCCAGAAGCCTCGCGTCGACATCATCGGAGCACGCCAATCGATCGACATGCTTGCCGTCCTGGTCGACAAGACCAAGGGCAACCTGACCGATCGCGAAGAAAAGCTCCTTCAGACGGCGCTCTTCAACCTCCGCATGATGTTCCTCGAAATCACCAATTCCATCGCCGCCCAGGCGGTGAAGCCGAAGCCGAATCTCTCTCGTTAGCTCTACCCGGCATCGGGAACTCAGTAAGGCGTCTCTCCTTGGCTTGGAATGTCAGCTGTTGAATGGCATTCCGAGCTCCAGACTTTCCCATTTTGCGTAGAAAGATCTCCCACTTTCCATAACGGACCGCCGAATCAGAGTCGCTTCGCGGGGCGAAAAGACTTGAAAGCGTCCAGGAATGCGCATCTCTCGTCAGACATCACGAACGGTGGACTTGGCACTTCAATTGCTTCTTCAGTGATTTATTGCTTGGAATCTACATCCAGATAGTCCGCGACCGGCCGAGCTAAAGCTACTGACTGCTCCTTCTTCCTCGGTTGGAACGCTCCCAACATCGATCGCTGCTATGACGTCCGCCGCCTGATTTTCGGCGCGATCCGTATTAAAGGAGATTATGCGAAATAGAATTTTGACAGCAGCCCTTCCCCTTCTGGCGGCCCTGGCGCTAAGTACACCATCCCTCGTCTTCGCACAGACCAGCAAGGGCAATCTTGTCGGAGTCGTGCGGGACACCTCTGGAGCCGTGGTTGCGAACGCAACCATCAGCTTGACCAACGAGGCGACCGGCGAGACCCGTCAGCTGACCAGCAACCCTAGTGGAGAGTATCGCGTTGATGCCATAGCCCCGGGAAGCTACTCGCTTGACCTGACAGCGACGGGATTCGAGGAAAAAAAGGTTGCGCACTTGAATGTCGCGCCCTCAACGTACACGAACTTCGACGTGGTGTTGAATGTTGGCGGAACTTCGGAAACCGTGGCAGTGCAAGCCCAAACCAACCTTATCAACACCGAAAATGCCCAGCTCTCGCAGAACATCGGCTCGGCAGTAATCAATAACCTGCCAATCTTCAGCCTAAATGCAATCGAATTGGCCTATGCCTCCCCAGGCGTTCAGCTGGTGGACCAAGGCAACCTTGGCAATGGGGTGTCCGTGCAGGTCAACGGCTCCAGGCCGCGGGCCAACAACTTCTTGATCGACGGCCAGGAGATCAACGACCCCGGCATCGCTGGTCAGGCCCTCCAGCCGCAATTGCCGGCGATCTTCGATTCGGTCAGCGTGATCACCAACTCCGCGGCGGCCGAATATGGCGGAGCAGGCGGCGGCATCATCAACATGGTTACGAAGAGCGGAACCAGCAAATTCCACGGCGGAGCCTGGGAGCTTTATTCAGGATCAGGCCTCAACGCTCTGGATGGCCAGCAGCGTCAACTGCCCCATACACACGGACTAAAAGCCCGTTTCAACGAGCATCAGATCGGCTTTTCGATCGGTGGTCCGATCTACAAGCAGAAGGTCTTCGGCTTCGGATCCGGCCAGTGGTCGCGGATCTACGGAAATGAAACCGCCGCCGTCAACCTGCTTCCGGACGCCGGCGGAATCGCGACCCTCCAGGCGCTCAGCCCGCAGTACCCGAACGCCGCGACCCTCCTCGGCCTGCTCGATGAAGGAACTTACCTGCAAAGTTTCAGTCAGATCACGAGTCAGGGCACCACGACCGTGAATCTGGGCCCCGATGCCCTGGGGAATCCCCGACCCGCGGTAACCTTTGGTCAATTCCAAAGGCCGCCGGTTCCCCAAAGCTCCCCGGACACGCAGTGGGCCTACCGCATCGACTGGCTCCCGCGCCCCAATGACACTCTCTACATTCGCTACCTGCACGACCGCACCAGTCTATCTCCCGACTTCTTCACCAACGCGACGTCTCTTCCCGGCTTCGATACGATCCAGGCCTTTACCTCAGAGCAATTCGCCGGCACCTGGACCCACGTCTTTTCACCCCGGCTTCTGAATGAGTTCCGCGTCTCCGAACTGCGCACCAACGGAGGCTTCGACTTCGCTCCTGCAACTCTCGCCAATCCCCTCGCCATCACGCCTACGGTCACACTCTTCGCAGAACAACAAGCCGGATTTCCAAACATCGGCGCCCCAAGCGGCTATCCCCAAGGAAGCGCCCAGGACATCTACCAGGGCCAGGACACCATCACCTGGACGCACGGAATGCACACCCTTCGTGCAGGGGCCGACGTAGGGAGAGAGATCATCATCGATAAAGTGCCATTTGATTTTTATGGCACACTGACTTTCCAGTCGGGAGGCGGCTACAGTGACCTGGGCAATTACATCGATAATTACCTTGGTCCTTCCGGCACTGCGACCATTGATATCGGCAGCAACCGGGTTGATCCCCACTCCTACAACCAGGCTTATTTCGCGCAGGACGATATCAAGTTCAGCCCTGAGTTCACGATGAACCTCGGCGTCCGGTACGAATATCGGGCAAACCCCGAAAACTCTTTGCAGTACCCTGCCCTCGATCCCAACAATCTGACCGCTCCCATCAATACCCGAATCAAAGTCAATGAGGACTACAACAACATTGCTCCGCGCATCGGCATCGCCTATGCTCCTCACGGCGCTGGGTGGTTTGGTCGCGACAAGTCCGTCTATCACGCTGGCTTCGGGATTTTTTACGACAGCGTCTTCACTAACATTGTTGACAATTCACAAGCTTCCGCCCCGAACATTTCTTCCCCTCAAGCAATCTCAACGACGGGCCGCGGGTTAACGGGAGCCTCGTCTCTCATCGGTACCCTCTCCCCGGTCGTTGATCCTTCCTCTACTGTTACCAGCGTTGTGAACAACCTTGTCAATCCGCAGACTTACCAATGGAATCTGGGCTTCGAGAGACAACTACCGTCGAACGTCAAACTCACCGCTAACTACGTTGGTGTGCGGGCAGAGAAGCTGTTTGCCAATCAGCAATACAACTACTTCGACCCCAACACCGGGGAACGTTTGAACCCGAATCGCGGAGTGATCAATGCCCGTGGCAACTTTGCGGATTCGATCTATCACGCGTTGGAGCTCAACGCCTCGCACGAGTTCACCCATAACTTCCTGATCAACGCGAGCTATACCTACAGCAAGTCCATGGATGACGGCTCCGAGGTATTCACGCTCTTCAACCAGTCGACGTCCTACGCTGCGAACCTGGCGCCCGGTGGACGCGCCGCGGAGTGGAGTCCCTCGGCCTACGACCACACCCACTACTTCGCGGTGCAATATGTCTACCAGATTCCCGGTTATAACCGGGAACACATCCTATCGCTGATCACCAGCCATTGGACCATCTCGGGCGACACCGTTCTGCAGTCAGGTCCCCCAAGCACCTGGTCCCTCTCCGGGATCGACACCAACCAAGACGGCAGCGCCGCCAACGATCGGCCGGTCCTCAGCAATGCGAAGGCGCCGTACACCTCCATCGGCATTGATGGCGCTTACCTGGGACCAGACGCGGTCACCGGTGCGAACCCCACCCCCGGCGTCTACTATGATCTTGGGATCAATAACACCGCTGGAACTCTCAATCCCGTCGATCCGAATGCCGTACATTTCCTCATTCCGACCCAATCCGGCAACGTCGGCCGCGACAGTTTCCGTCAGCCCGGTGTCCAATATTGGAACCTGGCTGTCGAGAAGGACATCTCGGCATCCTTCACCAAACTCGAAGGGGCCGAGTTCCAATTCCGTGTCGAGGCCCAAGACGTCGGGAACCATAACAACGTAGAACCGCTTGATCTCAATCTCCTGGGCGTAGGCGGCTCCACCTTCCTCAACCCGTCTGTCGCTCGATCCAACGTCAACAACGGGCCACTGGCACAAGGGCGGGTGCTGCGGCTCTGGGCGAAGTTTAACTTCTAATCTTTGCCTGGCTCGAACCTTCGCAAGTAGGCACAACGAAAGCGCCGGCGCATCGAGCGTCCGGCGCTTTCTTTCCAGAGCCGGTTCCTCCCGTAGCCCTCACCTCGTTTTTCGTTTCCGCGAAGGATTGTATAGTCGTCTAGAGCGGCCCAAGAATTCGACCCTTGAACTTGGGCGCATCTCCCATCCGTTCCCCTCCATGCAGGCATCTCTCATCATCCTCGGCAGCGGTACCTCCATGGGCGTTCCGACCCTTGGCTGCGAGTGTCGCGTCTGCACCTCAACCGATCCTCGCGACAAACGTCTACGTCCCTCGGCGGCGGTCGTCTGGAATGGCCACCACGTCATCATCGACACCGGCCCGGATTTCCGCACGCAGGCGCTAAATTATGGGATCGGAGACGTAGACGCCGTCCTCTATACGCATTCCCACGCCGATCACATCCTCGGCATGGACGACCTTCGTCCGCTCAGTTTCAAGCACACCGGCAAGATTCCCCTGTATGCTGACGATCCCACCGCCCGAATCCTCGAAACGATCTTCGATTACACCTTTTCTGAGGATTCTCAGTACAAACTGCGTGCCCGGGTTCGACTCAACCGTCTGAATGGCGAAGCTTGCGTGAACCTCTGCGGCGTCGAGTTTCAGCGAATCCCCCTCCTCCATGGCCCTCTAGAAACGGGCGGCTATCGCTTCGGCAACGCCGCTTATCTCACCGATATGAATGCCATTCCCGACTCCAGCCTTTCTCTTCTCAGGGGGGTCGAGGTGGTGGTTATCGACGCTCTCCGCGAACGTCACCATCCCAGCCATGCCAATATCGAAGAAGCCATCGCTTGGGTCGACAAGATCGGAGCGCGTCAGGCCTGGTTCACTCACATGTCGCACGAAATCCTCCACGCCGAGATCGACGCTAAATTGCCTCCGCACATACGTCTCGCCTATGACGGCCTTATCATCCCCGTTGAGCTCTGAATCATGGATATCTTTCGCGCTCTCCCCGAGATTCCGTCCAGCTTCGGCCCGACAGTGGTCAGCATCGGCAACTTCGACGGAGTTCACTGCGCCCACCAATGGCTGCTTGCGGAGATTAGCCGCCGCGCACACGAGCTATCCGCAAAATCCGTGGCCGTCACTTTCGATCCTCATCCGTCCCGTTTACTTCGGCCGATCGGCGCTCCCAAGCTGATCACGCCAATGACGGAACGTCTGGAATTGCTTCGTGCCTCTGGGATCGACGCGACCCTGGTGCTCCCTTTCAATGATGAGCTTTGCAAGATGTCCGGTCCGGATTTTGTCGCTGCCGTCCTCCGTGACGCTCTCCACGCCGCCGAAGTTCATGAGGGCGATAACTTCCGCTTCGGCTATCGCGCCCAGTCTCAGGCCGCCGACTTGATAGCGCTCGGCCACGATCAAGGCTTCCGCGTGCAGATCTTCTCCCCCCGCTACATTCGCGGCATTCAGGTCAGTAGCAGCAGGGTACGCGAAGCGATCCAGAGCGGGAACATGACGCTCGCCCGCGCCCTCCTCGGACGTCCCTTTAGCATCCATTCCACGCCGGCCTCAGGCCGCGCCATCGGCCGCCGCCTGACCGTTCCGACCATCAACCTTGCGCCCTATGACGAACTTCTTCCCGCCGACGGCGTCTACGTGACCCGGATGAAGATCGGCGAAGAGGAGTTCGATGCGGTCACCAACGCCGGCACTCGGCCCACCTTCGGCGAAGATTCCTATGCGGTTGAGAGCTATCTCTTGAACTTTCACCCAGTCAACCTGCTCCCGGAAACTCCTCTCGAGCTGACTTTTATCCATCGCCTCCGCGAAGAGCGCAAATTTCCTTCTCCGGAAGCCCTCAAACACCAGATCATGCAGGATGTCGCCAAAGCTCAACGTTATTTGCATCTGGCGGACCTGCTCCAAAACAGCACTCCACCTTCCCGTACCGGCTTCCGAGCCCGAATTTCTTCTTGAAGTCCTCTATACTCGGTCAAAAGGGAAACACAACATGCACGACGTCATTGTTGTTGGAGTACCGCTGATCACGATCCTGGGTGGAATCTTCTTCAATAATCAGGCTTTAGTCCGTGTGGAGACGCGCCTGGACGGCCGATTGGACCGTCTCGAGAACAACTTCAAGGACGTTCGCGAAGAAATTAAGGTCGTAGGTAACGAAATTCAGGATGTACGCAGTGAACTTGGGGACGTGCGCAGTGAAATGAGGGATGTGCGTAACGAAATCAGGGACGTGCGCACCGAAATTAAGGATGTGCGCGGCGACCTCGCCAACCTCCGCAGTGAAATGCATCGCGAATTCGAGCAGTTCTATCGGACCCTCGGACAGCATGATGCCCGCCTCGATAACATCGAGAAGCAGAGTTAGAGCAGAAGTATTGTTGTTGGAATGTGAAGAACCGACCTCGGCGGCCCCTTTTCCTTCAGAAAAGGCCCCCCCAAAGCTGATTTGCAGTGCCTAACGCCATCTGTGCTTCTCATGAAATAATCGCATTTCCCGCCGCGTTCGCCACATCCCATCGCACTTCCCTCCCAGACTCGAATAAACTAAGAGAAGGTTGCGTCTCGCCGGCCTTCGCGCCGCAGGCAAACTCCCAGCCGAAACACGGCCCAAGGAAGTATCACAGTGATCGGAAATGTACTGACGAAAGTCTTCGGCACCAATAATGATCGGGTGGTCAAGCGACTGCTGCCTATGGTCGAGACCATCCGCGCTCTCGAGCCGGAGTTGCAAAGGCTCTCTGATGAAGAGCTTCGCGCCAAGACTCAGGAGTTCAAGAACCGCATCCGGGCGAAAGTTGAAGGGCTGACCGATGAGGAAGATATTGTCGCCGGGGAGAAGGCCGCGCTTGACGAGCTCCTGCCGGAGGCCTTCGCAGTAGTTCGCGAGGCTGGACGACGCATCCTCAACATGCGTCACTTCGACGTGCAATTGATCGGCGGCATGGTGCTTCACCAGGGCAAGATCGCCGAAATGCGGACCGGTGAAGGCAAGACCCTGGTCGCCACGCTCTCCTGCTATTTGAACGCTCTGGCCGGACACGGCGTTCACGTCGTGACGGTCAATGACTACCTGGCAAAGCGCGACGCCGAGTGGATGGGCAAGATCTACGAGTTCCTAGGCCTCACCGTCGGTGTCATCGTCCACGACCTGGACGACAGCCAGCGCCGCGCCGCTTATGCTTCCGACATCACCTACGGGACCAACAACGAGTTCGGCTTCGACTACCTTCGCGACAACATGAAGTTCGATATCTCTGACTGCGTACAGCGCGGCCATTACTACGCGATCGTCGACGAAGTCGACTCCATCCTTATTGACGAGGCCCGCACTCCGCTCATTATCAGCGGTCCCACCGATCAAACCACTGACAACTACGTGCGGGTGAACAAAATCATTCCCGAGCTGGAACTCGGCGAAGAGATCGAGCAGGGCGAAACCAAGATATTGACCGGCGACTACGTTGTCGATGAAAAACACCGCTCCATTACGGTCAGCGATGAGGGCTGGGAGAAAGTGGAGCGGCTGCTCGGCATCGGCAACATCGCCGACGTCGAGAACTGGAGCCTCAAGCATCATGTCGAGACAGCGATTAAGGCCCACTCGCTCTACCGGCGTGACGTCCAATACGTTGTCAAAGACGGCGAAGTCATCATCGTCGACGAATTCACCGGGCGTTTGATGGCCGGTCGCCGCTGGTCCGATGGCCTCCATCAGGCAGTCGAGGCGAAGGAGGGGGTCTCCATCCGTAAGGAAGACCAGACGCTCGCCACCATTACCTTTCAAAACTATTTCAGGCTGTATAAAAAGCTGGCTGGCATGACCGGCACCGCCGAAACGGAGGCCACCGAGTTCGACAAGATCTACAAGCTCGATATCGTCGTCATTCCGACCAACAAGCCGATGCGCCGTCTCGAAAACCCCGACGTCGTCTTCCGGACAGCCAAGGAAAAGTACTTCGCGGTCGCCGATGAGATCGAGAAATTACACGAAGCCAAGCAGCCGGTGCTCGTCGGGACGACTTCGATTGAAAAATCCGAGCTGCTCTCAAGCATCCTGCAGCGCAAAGGGGTGAAGCACGTCGTGCTCAATGCAAAGTTCCACGAGCGGGAAGCAGAAATCGTCGCCCAGGCGGGACAGCACGGGAAGGTCACCATCGCCACCAATATGGCCGGCCGAGGTACCGATATTCTGCTCGGCGGCAACGCTGAATTTGTCGCTAAACGCGACCTGGTCAAGAAAGGACTTGCCCGCGCCATCAGCGTTGCTGAAGGAGCAATCAACCCGACCGCGGCAAGCGGCATGTTCCGCTTCTACTACGAGGGCCAGGAGTTTGAAACCACCCAAGAGAATTGGGATAAAACTTACGCCATCCACGCCGCTGCTTCTGCCAAAGATCACGACGCTGTGATTGAAGCCGGCGGCTTGCACATCCTCGGCACCGAACGACACGAGAGCCGCCGGATAGATAACCAGCTTCGCGGCCGTGCCGGCCGGCAAGGCGATCCCGGCTCGTCTCGTTTCTATCTCTCGCTCGAAGACGACCTAATGCGCATCTTCGCCAAGGAGTGGGTCTCAACCCTGCTCCAACGGCTTGGGATGGAAGAAGGCGTACCCATCGAGTCGAAGATGATCTCCAGCCGCATTGAGGCCGCGCAAAAGGCAGTCGAGGCCCAGAACTTCGAGTCTCGCAAGCACCTTCTTGAGTATGACGACGTTATGAACAAGCAGCGCGAAGCGGTTTATGGTCTGCGCAACTCGCTGCTTAAAGGGCTCGATCAGAAGGAACTCATCGTCGAAGATTACGTTGCGAACCTGCTCAGCATTATGCTCGACGAGTTCGCTCCGGAGAAACTTCATCCCGATCAGTGGAACCTCAACGGCATCAAGGAGCGGCTCGCTACGCAGTTTGGCCTCAATCTCGAAGCCGAAGAGATCGACATCGCCCAGATGAATCGCCATGAACTCGGCGAGACGCTCTTCGAGAAACTGAAGGAACACTATGCCGCCAAGGAACAGATCATTGGTGAGCCGGCGATGCGCTATCACGAACGTATGATCATGCTGAGCGTCCTCGATGGTCTGTGGAAAGACCATCTGTTGTCGATGGACCACCTGAAGGAAGGCATCGGACTTCGCGGCTACGCCCAGCAGGATCCGCTCGTCGCCTACAAGCGCGAGTCGTTCGATATGTTCGAATCGATGATGAACCGCTTCCAGGAAGACACTGTACGCTTCCTCTTCCTGATGCAGATCATCGGACCCGACGGCCAGCCGGTGCAGATTGGCAACCGTCCCCGCCCGGTCATCAACGTACCCGCGCCGGCTGCGAGTTCTGCTTCCCGTCCGGCGCTCGAGCCGCAGGGCGGTGCAGTCGCTGTGGCCGAGAGACCGGTAGGCGCACAGCCAGTCCAGCCAGCCCGGTCGGCTGTTTCCTCTCCAGTGCCGATCCCCACTCGCCAGCCGTCGACCACCATTGACCAGATCGAGGCCGAGTTCCAACGCAAAAAGAAGCGCGAACTCGACCAGGCAAGAATGGCCGGAACCAACGGCAACGGCTCCGAAGTAGCCCAGCGCCGGACCGGGGAAAAGGTCGGGAGGAACGATCTCTGCCCTTGCGGATCGGGAAAGAAATACAAGAAGTGCCATGGGGCGGAAGCGTAGAAAGACGGACCTTAGAGCTAAGACAGGGATTTTAACTTCTCAACCTCTAGCCGATTCAGAAAACCGCGTCCTGCTCCGTTAGCGAGTAACGTTGCGGGTGGCCTATGGCGACTGTCGTGATTAGCCCCAGAATACACAATTCAGGGCAATTTCGTTGCTGCTCACCGGTCGATGCCGTCATTCCATTAAGGCCTAGCTGCAAACGAGAGCGCTCTAGAAAGTCCAGGAGTCCCTTAGCAGCTAAGAGTTTCCGCATTTCATCAAAACTGATATTCCCGGAGCCCTCTGCCGCCCACTTCTTCAACTCGGCACGTAAATCTGCATTCTCTTTACTCAAACGCGCAATCTCATCCGCCAGCGCTCCTACATTTACGTTTTCTGGGCGCACCCAGCCCACCAGATCCTCTCGTCGAGCGAAGTCAGAGAGCTTTTCTGCGATCGCGATCTTGATGTCCTTGGTGTCTTCCCAGAACTTCACGACTCGCGTCAGAACATCAGCGCGAAATTGCTTTAGTTGTTGCGGGTTTTCCGTCTCGATGACACTCCTACCATTCGCCTTCACGCGTCCTTCTATCGCGGCTTCATTTACGACGCAGGCGAAAAGTGGCTTTCCTGACTCAAGTGCGTATTCATATTCGAGCTGCGTGTAGCTCTTTTCGGTCTTAGGTTCGACGCTCCCGTAACGGCCACCGAGAATCAATAAGTAGACATCCGACTCATCAATCCACTGCCTGATAACGTCCATTTGAGACTCATCGCCCGCAGCGAAAAGCTCCATTCCAGCCGGAATGTGCCCAGCCGACAGAATAGCCTCGACGGCCGCCTGCCGCTCTTCCTTCAAGTCACTGAACGTGGAGGAAACAAATACCTGAAGTCTTCTCTTAAGAAAATCGACCATTCCTCAGCAAATCCCTCCGGTCCTTTTTCGAGGCTTCTGTTGTTGAGTGGGTGAGCCAACATCGCGATTCTAAAAACAAATCCGGCTTGCTAATCGTTATTATTCCTGGCGCTTGCTCAAGAATGAGGGAACATGCCGCGACCCCTGAGTTACCGCCTCGATAATCACCCTGTCCTCGCGCTCCCTATAAAGAATCACGTATGTTTTAAAAGCCCAGAACCGAACGTCCTTATCAGTCAGATCGGCGCGGGTATGTCCACATCCTGGCGTCCGCGAGACGAACTCGAAGGCTTCATACAAACTATCGATCCACCGGTCTGCGGCTTCTGCGCTGTTGCGCGCGATGTAATCCCAAATCTCATCCAAGTCCCGGTAAGCACCTACGCTCAGGCTAAAGGGCTTCAAGCGCGGCGCCGCTTTGCCTCTTCCGACTTACGCCGCAACCGCTCCCGCGCAGCTTGCGGATCGACAAGTTCGCCGCGATCGGAAGCCGCGAGCCGCTCCTCCAGAATGCGGTTAAACTCCGCGAGTTGAGCGTTGCGCGCATTCTCCTGCTGTTCAAGCAACCGCAAAGCTTCACGCACAACTTCACTGGCCGAGGTGTACCGGCCGGATTCCACCTTCAGCGCAACGAACCTCTCCAGCTCTGGAGTAATCGAAATATTCACGCAAGCACCTCCTCCGACGATCCTCAGCATTATAGCGAAGCTTGTCAATCTTCGTTATAGAAGGCACTGATGAGGTGTGCCCCCTTCAAGCCGCGCCGGCCAAATGGGAGAGTCGGCCAACCCCATCCCAAACTCACTCCGCCCGCCTCTTCAACCCCGGCAGGCAAGCCTTCGAAAAAGGATCGACCAAAAACGTCCCCTCCACGCCGGAGACGAGAATCGATCCGTCGGCATTGAAATGGGCGGTACGAAACTCTCCTTCCGGCAGTGCGTTCAATCTCCTCCAGGTCTTCCCGCCGTCGGGGCTGGTGTAGACTCCGGTGATCGCGGTAATCACCTCCCGATCATGCCTGGCTGGATCGACATCGATACTGTAGGCGCGAATTTCCGGGCCAATCTCGTCCTCGCCTCGATGCAGCAGGAAGCTCGCCTCGGTTAGCCGCATCACCTCATCGGCGCTCACCGGGTTGTAGACTCCCCAGCAGGCGGCGAGATGCAATCCTCCCACCAGGCTCATGCCGTGGATCGCTGAGTCGTCGCCGACACCGGCAATGCGCGTCCACCTTTTCGTCCCCAGATCGAGGCGATAGGCTTGATCGCCAGTCCCGACATAGAGCCATCCCTTCCCGAGAGGCCCTGCCAGTTGCATAGAGAGGATGTCCATCTCTGTGGGAAGGTGCGGGAGCGGCCCATCTTTGACCCAAGCGCCGCCTTTGTCTTTGTGGTAGGCGAATAATTGCGGGTTCAGGTCAAAGTAGCCAAAGCCTACAATCATGTGGCGGCCGTTCGGCATGATCTGAAGCGATCCCGCGCGGATCGGATCGCCCTCTGTCTTGGGAAGATTCAGCCAGGACGCGGGATGCGGCACTCGCGGCCCCGCAATCGGCCGTACCACCGGCTCAGCGGAATCCGGCCCTGGCAGCACCTGAAATGCGCCTAGCTGCGTTGTGACGACGAAATCTGCGCCTCCGGGCGTTACCGCCAGGCCGTTGCGCAGCCCTTCCCCAATCCCCGCATTGAAATACCGCGAATCAAGCCGCGAGACTTGCCTCCACGTCAATCCGCCGTCCGTAGATTTTGAGATATAGAGTGCCCGCTCGGCCGCGGGAACGGCTTCACTGAGGTCTGCCGTCAGGCCCCAGATAACATTTGCGTCCCGTGCGCGGGGTGCGGGATCGCTCGCGATCGCCTCAATGAACTCACTACCGAACTGACCGCTGCCGGGAAGGCCGCTGACCCGGCGTGCCTGACAGCTGCCGGCCTCAGTTGAGGCCGCTACCGTCTGGCCATTCACCACCAGAGCAGCTATCGAGAGAAACAAAAGACTGGGAACAAACCGCTTGCGAATAACCCCAGCCGTCTGCGTCTTCGCGCGGAACCGTCCCACACCGTCTCTCGCGGACCTCACCTCAAATTTACCGCAAGGGCCAACCCATGTATGAGACCTGCAACGCGTTGATGGCGTCCCCTCTAGGAAAATCGGATTGGCTCCTGCTCTACCGGTCCCGCCCCAGGCTCTTCTCTACTGAAGCGCGCCGCGTCTGGCTTGACCCCGATCTCCAGGCCTTCCCTTTCTAAAGCCTGTGCTCGATTCATCGCACCCGGGGTTTCAGACTACGGAAGAGTTGCGTATCCTCGATTGGCTTATAGGCCTGCATACCAGTCGTAGCCGAGCTTGGTCCAATAATCGTCCGGCTTCTGGTCGGTATAGGCGATCAACCCAATGCGCTTGATCTGCTTGTACCCGTACTTGATCGGCATATGCAGCCGCAGCGGGGCACCATGCCACCGCGTGATCGGCCGTCCGCCCATCTGGTACACCAGCAGACTCTGCGGATGCATCGCCGCTTGCATATCGTAGCCGCAGTAATAATCGCCGTCCGGAGTCTCCATGTATACATACCGCGGCAAGCTGCCGTCGGGATGCTTCGCAGGTGGATACGCCGCGATCAAGTCCCGCAACCGCACCCCTCCCCAGCTCACAATCTCACTCCACCCCTCGATGCATTTGAACTCGGTCACGAACTCGACATGCGGCAGCTTCCAAAGGTCGTTCATCGCCAACAGCAGCCCCGGTGTGCCGGGCGCTAGATCGCTCGCCGACGGACCTGCCTCCTCTGATCCGCGCTGATGCACCTTCACCGTCATCATCATCTGCGGACGACCTTTAACATCGTTCGCAGCCGGCTGCGGCGCGGAATCTTCCTCCGCGAAATACTGGTACTGCCAACGGGTGACATCGTCGGCAAACTGCGGATACTTGTGCGCGTTCTCAACTCCCACCAGCTGTAATCGCCAACTCTCCGGCACCAGATCGCTCTTAAGTCCGTAATCGCCATTCAATCTCAGGTCGTAGGCCGCCCTTCCCTTCGGGTAGGTCGGAGCAAGAACGCCCTCGTGAAAGACTCCGCGCGCCACCGCAGCGTTGAACTGAAATGCTTTCCTGAAGGGCAGTGGTTGCCTTCCAATCTCGTCGCTCTTGTCAATCCAGCGGTAGAGTCCATAGCCGCCCGCCGCGGCAATGCCAGCGACCAGGAAGCTGCGCCGCGTCCGGTTCGCCGAAAGCCGCTTCACCTCGCGGTCGAGGTCTTCCTGTGTGGCCGGTTCAATGACCGGGCCGACTGGTTGGTCGGCCGCCGCTTCTGCGGCCGGCTGCGCGTCCTTCTTAATCTGTTCGTCAGCCATCTCTACCTCTCCGGCACATACGGTGGGTCACTTTCACGGACGATCTCATAGCCGCTCACCATTGAGCGAAAATTGTTCCAGCCAGCCTTCGCCACCTGCGCGATATGAATGACAAAGAAGACGCAATACCCCATCGTCAGCCAGAAATGAAACCACCGCGCCATCTCATAACCACCTAACGCCAGGGTAATCAGGTGCGCCTGGCTCGGCTTATAAATAGCCAAACCCGTCACCAACGAGCCAAACCCCATCAGGATCACCGCGGTATACGCAATCTGCTGCGCTCCATTGAACTTCCGGTGAGGCAACGGCTCTTTGCGGATTCCCAGATCATGCAACGTCACCTGAATCGCTTCCTTGAACGAATTCTTGGTCGGCACCAGGTAGCGCCATTCTCCAGAGATCCAGGTGTAAAGCACATAAGCGAGACCGTTCAGCATGAAAAACCACATGAAGAACAGGTGGTATCCCAGTCCGACGGTGATCTTGTAAGCCGCTCCATACCAGGTCCAGAACCACTCCGGGAAGAACCGGAACAGCGTCCACGATCCGATCCCGACCCGGTAAACCTGATGCGCATGCTTCGCCGGAATGTCAGAGTCGCCCCAATAGATCAGCAGGCCGCTCCAAATCATCGCCGCAAGTACCGGGAAGTTGATCCAATGCATCCAGCGAATCGCCAGCGGATGTTTCTTCTCTAGACGAATACTCGGTGACGGTTGAACCGCAGCAGCTGAGGCCACAGGCTCCTCTTCCATGACGGAACGACTAACCCTCCCCGCGGGCGGCTCATCGGCCGCGACAGCTGGCGCCAGAGGCAGCTCTTCTGTTCGCTCTGCAAACGTCGCGATCTGCGCCACTGCGGGAGCGGCCTCGGGAGCATTTTCCGTCTCAGGAGCTACCGGTTCCGGGGTAATGTTCTCGTCCATCGTTCGCCTCAATTTTCCTTGCAACCTTTATGACGCGCGCCAACTCAGTAAATTACCGCCTGCGCCAGAAATCAACCTATAAACTTCCTAGCGCGCGGCCAATAGGAGCATCATCGCGAGTATCGTAACCAATTTACGCGGCCCGACTCTCACTGTCATGCAGTTCCTTTCTAAAGCTGAGGTCCGTCGATGATCGACCGCTCCGTATCTGAAAGCGCAAGAGCGTGGCTCTCTTCGCTCGTTGTCTTTGCCGCCTTATCCGTCCCGTGCCTCGCCGCAAACCCCGGCTCGCCATCTCCGGTGCTCGTGGAACTCTTTACCTCCGAAGGTTGCTCCAGTTGCCCGCCTGCCGACCGCTTGCTCGCCCAAATCGATCGCAGTCAGCCCATCGCTGACGCGCATGTGATCGTCCTTAGCGAACATGTCGACTATTGGAATAGCCTCGGCTGGCAAGATCCATATTCATCGCATCGATGGAGCGAACGCCAAAACAGCTATGCAGAGCGCTTCGGACTCGAGAGCGTCTATGCCCCGCAAATGGTCGTCAATGGAAAGCACCAGGTAAGCGGTAATGACCCCTCTGCCGTGCGGGAAGCGATTCGGCAAGCTACGAGCTCCCCTCGGACTTCAATCAGCATCGGTGATCTTCACCAGATCGGCGAGCATCTCGAGATCGGCTATTCCGCCGACGCTGCACCGCATACGAGTCTTTTCGCCGTGCTCGCCGACGCTTCCGATCGATCGAGTGTGGAGCGCGGAGAAAACGCCGGCCGCACCCTCGATCATGTCGCCGTCGCTCGAACTCTCGCCAGGGTCGCTCCTCTCAACGGCACCCTAGTTAACCAGACCTTCGATATCGCCCTTCCCCTCAATAACAAGGGCCGTCCTCTCCGTCTCATCCTCTTCGCTCAAAACGAAGCAACTGGAGCTATCGTTGGTGTCGCCGAACGTGGGTTATAGTAGGGTTCGAGATGCCGTTCCGTTTTGCAAGAGCACTTACATTTTGTCGCAAAGCTGCTAAACCCAGCTTGTCCCCAGGAATTTGCGGTGGGAAGCAGCGGAGGCCCCTGGATGTCTGAGATTTTGGAATTGCGCTCGTGTCGGGCCGCATCCGTTGATCCTGTCCCAGTTACCCCGGAAATGCAAGCGCATTCCGCAGCCGCACAATCACCAGGCCTCTCGTCTAGTCTGCCCTCCAGTCTTCCCTCTAGCCTGTTTGATCGATGTTGGCGCCAGTATGCTTTATGCCGCGAGCACCTCTTCACCGATCACACCCAGCAGATCGCCACGGCTCTCCTACCGTTGCTCAATGGCTCTCGATCCTGTTCCCTGGTCGAGGCTGGCTGCGGGCCTGGGTTCTACTCCCGGCGGCTCGCTGCTAAATTCCCTCAATTGCAAATCACCGGTATCGACCTCTCCGAACGGCTTCTCTACCGGGCTCGCGAACACGCCCGCCGCTCGGGCCTCGAGAACTGCCGATTCCTGCGCGCTGACGCGCTCTCGCTGGCCGATTTTCCAAATCAAGTCGATGCCGTCGTCGCTTCGCGACTCTTCCTGATTCTCGCTGACCCGGCGCTCGCCCTCCAAGCCATCTTTACCGCACTTCGCCCCGGCGGACTCTGCTTTATCGCCGAGCCGACTTCCGGGTTGAGCGCAGCCGTCCCGTTGCTGATGATGAAAGCGACGCAGCGGTTAAGAAGGCCGCACCTCTCCGTCGAGCAAGTTCCTCAATCGCGGATTCTCAGCATGAACGACTTCGAAAGCCTGGTAGAAACCCAACCATGGCGCAGCATCCGTATCTGGAAATATCGCCGCTATCATTTCGCAGTCTGCAAGAAGGCAGCTTAAAAGACTTTCAGAAGATTCTAGAGCTAGATTTGCCAATGAACCATTCATATCGCACTCTCGACCCTCGTCGACCGCAGCGCACTTTTCAGGGTAAGTGCGCGCTCGCGGTGATGGCCAAAGCTCCTATACCTGGGAAGGTAAAGACCCGGCTGACTCCGCCGCTCACTCCTGACGAAGCCTGTGCGCTGAATGCCTGTTTTTTGCGCGATACCGTCGCCAGTCTTCACGAAGCGACCCTTGCCGCACCCGCGGAGTGGGTGATCTCCTACACGCCTCAAGGCTTCGAGGCTGCCTTCCTCGGCATCCTCGAAGCCGGCGCATACCTGCTCCCGCAACGCGGCGACGGCTTCGGCGAGCGCTTGCTCTTTACCGCAGAAGACCTCTTCGCCTGCGGTTTCTCCGCGGTTTGCCTGATCGATTCCGACAGCCCCACCGTGCCTACCAAGGAGTTCATCACTGCCGCCATCTCGCTGCTCCAGGACGGCGAACGTGCTGTCCTCGGCCCTTCTGAAGACGGCGGCTACTATCTCATCGGTTTGCAAAGGCCAGTCGCAGAGCTCTTCGAGCGAATCACCTGGAGTACTGCCGTGGTCGCAGAGCAGACACTGCAGCGAGCGGAGGAAGTCGGCTTGCCGATGGAGTCATTGCGAAGCTGGTACGACGTCGATGACGCCGACTCGCTTGCGCGTCTCCACGCTGAGTTCTTTGATCCGGAAAGCAATTTACCGCGCGGCTATCCTGCGCCACATACCCGGGAATTCCTGACAGCGCTTAAGCACTCAGCACTTTTGAGCAGCGTGGAAACGGAGACCTCGGTTTGAACGTCGACTCTGTTCTCGCGAAGCAGGCATTGTGGCCCCGGGGAACTCCCCTGGCAACAAACCTCGCGCTGCTGCTTTTCGGTATCATTGCAATCGAGTTCTGCCGGACCGGCGTCACCGAGTTCCACCACTTCGTCCACGGATTCAGTGAGTCGGTATTTGCTCAGATCGCTGTCTACCTCGGCGCAATCTCGCTCATCGAACGCTGTCCCACTAATAAATGGACGTTGCGGATCATCTTGGCCGTGGCATTGGTCGCCAGGCTTTACTGCGTCTTTTCCACGCCTTTTCTATCGACCGACATCTACCGCTATGTTTGGGATGGCAAGGTCCAGGCCGCCGGCATCAATCCCTTTCGCTATATCCCCGCCGACAGTCATCTCGCCTTTCTCCGCGACGGAATCATCTATCCCAACATCAACCGGAAAGAGTTTGCCCACACCATCTATCCCCCGGGCGCCCAATTTCTCTTTCTTGCCATAACTCGGATCTCGGCGACCGTGCCCTTCATGAAGCTGGCCTTAGTCGGCTTCGAAGCGGTTACTTGTCTCGTCCTCCTTCGGATATTGAAGCTCCTCAGCCTGCCGCCGGAACGAGTTGTCCTCTATGCCTGGCATCCGCTCTGTTTTTGGGAGATCGCCAGCAGCGGCCACATCGATGGAGCCGCGCTTACCTTTCTTGCCCTCGCCATTTATTCTCGGCTGAAGGATAAGTCCGGCCTCACAGGAGTGTGGCTCGCCTCCGCCACGCTCATCAAGCTGTATCCGGCCGCCCTGTTGCCGGCGTTTTTCCAGCGTTCGAAATGGAAGATGGTCGCCATCTTCACCGCTATCATTGCGCTCACTTATGCCTGTTATATGAGCGTCGGACTCGGCGTCTTCGGCTATCTCTCCGGCTATGCGCAGGAAGAAGGTATTGATTCCGGAACCCGCTATTTCCTTCTGGCGTTCGCGAATCGTACCCTTCATACCTCCATTCAGCCGTTGGCTTATATGCTCTTTTGTGCGGCCATTATGGGGGCAATCTGCGTCTGGGCGCTGCTCCGAGGCAGCAGTTCCTCGGCGTTCGTCCTTTCTGCGCTGGTCATCGCCACCATGCTGAATGTCTTCTATTCACCTCACTATCCTTGGTACTTCCTCTGGCTATTGCCCTATATCGCAATAAATCCATGGCGGCCGGCTTTCTATCTTGTGACCGCCAGCACTTACCTCTTCGGGACCAACCTGGGTGCGCCCGGCGAACCGATGTACCATCTCAATCTGCTACTCTACGGCGGCTTTGCGTTGATGTTCTGCTACGACCTGGTCGCGCAAAGAATGCGAGTATATAGCTCCCTGCCAGATCTTCGCCCGACCATCGAACATACCTCCCTCATTCCAACCGCTAGTGCGAGGAACTCATGAGCACAACAATTTCCTTACCGGAAACCACCCAAAAGATGCGCCGCTACTTCGAGAAGCCCGAAGACGAGTTATCTATCCTGGTCGAGACCCCGCCGGTCTGCATCTACTTCGAAGTTACCAACCGCTGCAATCTCCTCTGCACGACCTGTCCGCGGACCTTCGAGGAGTTAGAGCCAGAGAAGGACATGTCCTGGGAGCTCTTTACCAGCATCGTCGACCAGTCTGCCGGACTCAAGCGCGCCGTGCTCCACGGAGTGGGCGAACCCATGCTCGTCAAGAACCTCCCCAGCATGGTCCGCTATCTCAAAGACCGTTCCGTCTACGTGCTCTTCAACACCAACGGGACGCTGCTTAATGAGAAGAACGGCCAGGCGCTCATCGATGCCGGCCTCGACGAACTCCGGGTCTCGCTCGACGCCGCTGAGCCGACCGCCTTTCAGATGGTCCGCGGCCGCGATATGTTCGATCGCATCGTCAAGAACGTCCGCCGCTTCCGGCAAATGCAGCAAGAGCAAAGCGTCGAGTCGCCTCGGGTCTCGCTGTGGCTCACCGGCCTTCGCGAGACGCTCGATCAGCTCGAGGGCTTCGTCCGCATCGCCGATTCTGTCAATGTGCGTGAGATCTATCTCCAACGTATGGTGTTTTTCAGCGACAATGGCAAAGGACTCGCCCGCGCCGAGAGCGCCCTCTTCGAAAAGACGACAGCCGAAGAAGAAGAGATCATTCATCGCGCCGCCAGTCTAGCCACCAGCCTTGGCATCAGCTTCAACGCCTCAGGAGCCACCGAGCCCGGCACCAGCATCAAGAAGCGCCGCGACGATTCCCCTTGGTCGCTCTGCCGTCGCCCCTGGTCGCTGATGTACTTCACCGCCAACGGTCGCGCGCTGCCCTGCTGCATCGCTCCATTCTCGATGCACGGCTACGACAGCTTCACCCTTGGCGACGCCTCGCAGCAGACCCTGCGCGAGATCTGGAATGGCCCCCAGTATCAGCAATTTCGCGGCAGCCTCATGAGCCCCGAGCCGCCTCGCGCCTGCGCCAACTGCGGATTACGCTGGAGCCTGTAGTTGGAGTCGATGACCGCTCGCGTCAGCGTGCTGATACCCGCGCTCAATGAGGAGCAGGCCATCGGCGACGTCGTCCGCAGTCTTCTTTCCCCACCGGGCCTCCAGTCACTCATTCGCGAAGTCATCGTCGTCGACAACGGCAGCACCGACCGGACCGCTGCCGAAGCCCAAGCCGCCGGCGCGCGCGTCATCGCCGAACCCATACGCGGCTATGGCAGGGCCTGCGCTGCAGGCGTCCGCGCCGCCCATCCGGCATCCGGTGTATTCATCTTCCTCGATGGCGATGGCAGCGACGACACCTCGCAGCTGCCCGCCATCGCTGGTCCTGTCCTGAATGATCAATACGACTTCGTCATCGGCTCCCGGGTCCGCGGCCATCGGGAACCCGGGAGTATGCTTCCGTCGCAAATCTTTGCCGGTTGGCTCGCCGGCCTGCTGCTGCGTCTCCGCTACGGCGTGCGCTATACCGACATGGGACCCTTTCGCGCCATCTCCCGCGATGCCCTGAATCAACTCAATATGACCGAGATGACCTACGGCTGGAACCTCGAAATGCAGATGAAAGCCGCCCGCGAACATCTAAGAATCCTGGAAGTCCCGGTCAACTACCGCCTCCGCCAAGGCGGCGTCTCGAAGGTCGCCGGCTCGCTCAGCGGCTCCTTCAAAGCCGCCATTCGCATAATGAAAGTCTTCTTTGCGGTAGGCTTTGGACGTGCGGGATAATCGCTACTCGGTTCACAACCACTACGAGGAATGAACTCATGGAAGCAGCAGTCACCGAACTCGACATCCAGCGGCTCAACGATCGCTTCGCCATCCCCAGCATCGCCCAAATCGTACCCGGCAACGGCGGGCTGCCTAAGGTGAAGATCTCCAGCGCCGCCGCTTCGGCCGAGATCTATCTCCACGGCGCCCATCTCACCTCCTGGATTCCGGCTGGCGCCGAAGAGGTCATCTTCCTCAGCGACAAGGCACAGTTTCAGGATGGCAAGGCCATTCGTGGCGGGGTGCCGGTTTGTTTCCCCTGGTTCAACGCGAAGGCCGACGACCCCAAGGCGCCCTCGCACGGCTTCGTCCGCACCAAGACCTGGGAACTCGAATCGATCATCCACGAAGGCAACGCCATCGCCGTCGCGCTCTCCACGCAGCATGACCAGGCTACCCAGAAATGGTGGCCGCACGACTTTCACGCCGTCCACAAAATCACCATCGGCTCCGACCTGAAGCTTGAACTCTCCGTCACCAATACCGGCGCTGCGCGGTTCAACTTTCAAGAGGCGCTCCACACTTACTACCGCGTCGGAGATGTGCGCCAGGTTCGCCTCAGCAGCCTGGATGGCGTGACCTATCTCGACAACGCAGACAACCTCCGTGAAAAAGTCCAGCAGGGCGACAACATCTTCACCCAGCGCACTGACAACGCATATATCAATACTGAAAGCGAGTTGGAGTTGAGCGACCCGCAACTGCGCCGTCGGATCCTGATAGGCAAGCAGAACTCCAAGAACACCGTGGTCTGGAATCCCGGGGACGAGCTCGCCCGCGGCATGGCTGACCTTGGCGATGAGGAGTGGCAACACTTCGTCTGCGTTGAAGCCGCCAACATTCGCTCTGCCGCCATCACCTTGGAGCCCGGAGAAGAACACACCATGACCGCGAATATCCGGCTCGCCGAGTTGCATTAAGACATGACTGAGCGGTTTTCAGACCTGCCGGCAGTTTCGGAAGCGCTGGCGCACCAGCGAGTTTCCTAGAGAGAACCAGCAAAGTGCATGAACTATCTCTCGTTTACGGCATCGTCGAAGCGGTAGAGAAGGCCGCCACTGAGGCCCATGCGGTCCGGGTCGTCTCGGTCAAGCTGCAGGTCGGGGCTCTTGCCGGTGTCGTCAAGGACGCGCTTCTTTTCTGCTACGACATCGCCGCTGAAGGTACACTGCTCGCCGGCTCCCGCCTCGATGTGGAAGAAGTGCCGCTCTCGGTCTACTGCCAGCCTTGCGGGAAAACCGTTGTGAGCCCTTCTATCCAGCAATTTTGTTGCCCGGAGTGCGATACTCCAAGTGGCGACATTCGTCATGGCCGAGAATTGGACATTGTCTCCGTCGAGTTGGAAGTCGAATAAAGGCAGGCTCAGGTGGGATTTTGAAGCACAAAACCTGAATGAGAGGGGCTTTTATGCAGACGCGCGTTCTCGAAATCCGCAAAAGCGTTCTCAATAAGAACGACGAACTTGCCCGTCACCTCCGTACCCGCTTCGAAGCCGCCGGCGTCCTCGTCCTCAACCTCGTCTCCAGTCCCGGCGCGGGAAAAACCCAGTTCCTGCAGAAGGTCTTAACCGACCTGCGTCAGCAAGGCCTAGGCGTCGCCGCTTTGGTCGGCGATCTCGAAACCGACAACGACGCCCGCCGCCTCATGGCCAGTGGAGCACCGGTTCGCCAGATCACCACCCACGGCTGCTGCCACCTCGATGCCAGCATGATTGAGCGCCATCTCGAGGGCTGGCAACTCGACCAACTCGACATCCTCTTCATCGAAAACGTAGGCAATCTTGTCTGCCCCTCGAACTACGATCTCGGCGAAGCCGTGCGCGTCGCCCTGCTCTCCGTCACCGAAGGCGAAGACAAGCCCCTGAAATACCCGGGCATGTTCAACAGCGCCGATGTCGCATTGATTACGAAAATGGACCTCGCGGAAGCCTGCGAATTCGATCGCGAGACCGCAATCGCCAACCTCCACGCCGTTCGTCCGGGGATGACGATCTTCGAGATCTCCTCCAAAAGCGGTCGCGGCATGACGGAGTGGATGCACTACTTGGAGAGCCTTCTAGCGCCAACACTCCAGGTTCGCGAAGCCGGCCCAGCTTTTGCTTCTATCAAGCCCGGTGCCAATGGTTCGCTCAGCCCGCGCGAGACCCTCGCCGCTCCAGGGGAGTAGACTTGCGGGCATGATCTTAAGCGCAAACAGGAATGGATCGTGTTTCTGTTCCGGAATGTTGAGCGGAATCGAGTCTGCTCCGAGTCTTGCCAGGCCGGGAACATCGATCTATCCTCAGGCTCTCTAGTTCGCGTTCTGAAAGGGCAAACCCAATGTGTCTCGCCATCCCCGGTCAGGTGAAAGAGATCTTTGAACAGAATGGTCTTCGCATGGGCCGGGTGGACTTTGGCGGCATTACCAAAGAAGTCTGTCTCGCCTACCTTCCCGAGATTGCCATTGGCGACTACACCATCGTCCATGTCGGCTTTGCCATCAGCAAGATCGACGAAGAGTCTGCTCTCGAAACCCTGAATACATTTCGCGAGATGGGCCTCTTCGAAGAGGAATTTGGCGTCGAGCCGGCGCCGGTCGAGACCAGACACTGACCGCCAGCATTCAACCGGAGGAGGGCAAGCATGAAATATCTTGAAGAGTTCCGCGATGCCAAAGGGGTCCAGGGCCTCCTGGCCGAAATTCGCCGCCTCGTCACTCGTCCTTGGAACCTGATGGAAGTCTGCGGCGGCCAAACCCACTCGATCATTCGCAATGGAATCGATCAGCTCCTCCCGCAGGAAATTCGTCTCATTCACGGGCCGGGATGCCCGGTCTGCGTGACTCCCCTGGTCGCCATCGACAAGGCCCTCGCCATTGCCTCGCTGCCGAACGTCACCTTCTGCTCGTTCGGCGATATGCTGCGTGTGCCCGGCAGCGATAAAGATCTCTTCCGGGTTAAAAGCGAAGGCGGCGACATCCGCATTGTTTACTCTCCGCTCGACGCCCTCAAAATCGCCCAAGAGAACCCCGAACGCCAGGTCGTCTTCTTCGCCATCGGCTTTGAGACCACCGCTCCCGCGAACGCCATGGCGGTCGACCTGGCAAAGAAACGCGGCATCAAGAACTTCTCCGTGCTTGTCTCGCATGTCCTCGTGCCGCCGGCGATTGCGGCCATCATGTCCTCACCCGTGAACCGCGTCCAGGCCTTCCTTGCCGCCGGACACGTCTGCAGCGTGATGGGCTTCTGGGAATATCCGCCCCTGGCCGAGCGCTTCCATGTCCCCATCGTGATCACCGGCTTCGAACCACTGGACGTCCTCGCCGGCATTCTGGCCGCCGTTCGCCAACTCGAAAATGGCGAAGCCCGAGTCGAAAACGCCTACAGCCGGGTCGTCAATTTTGAGGGCAACCTGCCCGCCCAGGCACTTCTGAAACAGGTCTTCACCATCGAAGATCGCGCCTGGCGCGGCATCGGCAATATTCCGCAAAGCGGCTGGAAACTCAGTCCCGCCTACCGCGAATACGACGCCGAAACCCGCTTCTCCGTCGGCGAAATCCACACCGTCGAATCCCCGCTTTGCCATAGCGGAGAGGTCCTTCAGGGAGTCATCCAGCCCACCGAATGCCCCGCATTCGGTCGCCAGTGCACCCCTAGAACGCCACTCGGCGCAACCATGGTCTCGAGCGAAGGCGCCTGCGCCGCTTATTACAACTACGGCCGTTTCGCGCCCGTAAGCATCACCACTGCGGAAGAGCCGGCATGTGCCACCTAGCAATCCTCGCGAAGGGCCTCGCATGTCCACGGTAGAGATCGACCTCGAAAACTGGAGCTGTCCTCTGCCGCTGCGTGACTACCCGCGCGTGGTCCTCGGCCATGGCGGGGGCGGCCAGCTCTCGGCCGAACTCATCGAGAACATCTTCCTTCCCGCATTCCGCAATGCAGAACTCCTCACCCTCGCCGATTCGACCGTCCTCAACGTTCCGCCCGGACGCCTCGCCTTCTCGACCGATTCTTATGTCGTCAATCCCCTCTTCTTTCCCGGCGGCAGCATCGGCGAACTTGCCGTCCACGGCACCGTGAACGATCTCGCCATGAGCGGAGCGCGGCCGCTCTATCTCAGCGCCGCCTTCATCCTCGAAGAGGGCCTCGAGATCAAACTCCTCGCCGCCATCGTCGAGCGCATGGCCCGCGCCGCCCGCGAAGCCAACGTCCACATCGTCACCGGCGATACCAAAGTGGTTGAAAAGGGAAAAGCCGACGGCTGCTTCATCACCACTGCCGGTATCGGCATCCTGCCCGAAGGCCCGTTTCCAGCGCCATTCCGGGCGCAGCCAGGCGACATCGTCCTCGTTAGCGGAACTCTCGGCGATCATGGCATGACCATCATGAGCGTCCGCGAAGGTCTCGACTTCCAAACCACCCTCGAGACTGACTCCGCTCCGCTGTACGATCTCGTCGCCGCCATGATGCGCGTCTCTACGGAGATCCACGTGCTCCGCGACCCAACCCGCGGCGGGGCAGCCTCTTCGCTCAACGAAATTGCCGCAGCCTCCAAAGTGGGTATCCAGCTCGAAGAGACCGCCGTCCCCGTCAGGCCGCAAGTATCCGCCGCCTGCGAACTACTCGGCATGGATCCGATCTACGTTGCTAACGAGGGCAAGCTGATCGCCATCGTCGCTCCTCAAGATGCCGCAGCCGTCCTCGCCGTCATGAAGGCCCATCCCCTCGGTAAAAACTCCGCGAAGATCGGCCAAATCACCAGCCAGCATCCCGGCATGGTCGTCGCCAAGACTTCCATCGGAGCCACCCGCATCCTACCCATGCAGATCGGAGAACAACTACCCCGTATCTGCTGAATTACCTCGAGTCAAGCCGAAGAAATAGGCACAGGTAGGTTGAACATTCCGGGCTTCAGAGGATCCAGGCTTTCGAATGGCCACGCTTTACAGGGATGGTTTTAGCCGTGACATAGGGGGTTGGAACAAGGGCAGCTTTTTCGGCCCTCAAAGATCGCGAATACCAAACACCTCGAACTTCGATACTCTGGACATGGAATGACTTCACTTGCATTAATCGCCCTGGTCGGCTTTGTTCTCGGAATGCGCCACGCCACGGATCCCGATCACGTGATCGCGGTGACCACCATCGTCAGCAAACAGCGCCACATCGGCAAAGCCGGGCTCATCGGCGCTATGTGGGGCTTTGGCCACACGCTCACCATCCTGATCGTCGGCGTCGCCATCATCCTCTTCAAGATCGTCATTCCCACGCGCCTCGGCCTCAGCATGGAACTCGCCGTCGGACTCATGCTGATCCTGCTTGGCATCCTCAACCTCACCGGAGTGCTGCAGCGCCTCACCAACCGCTTCGCCCACAACCATCCGCACACGGGACCAGCCTACGACACCGAAAGCCTGCCGAATGAAGCTCCGGCACTCGAGTCCTCCGCGCCGGGCAAGCACTCGATTGGCCTCTGGAACCTCGCCCGCCCGCTCGCCATCGGCATCGTCCATGGACTTGCCGGCTCGGCTGCCGTCGCCCTGCTGGTCATGACCACCATCAAGGACCCCCGCTGGGAGATCGTCTATCTGCTCATCTTCGGCCTCGGCACCGTAGCCGGCATGATGCTCATCACCGGACTCATCGCCGTCCCCTTCGCCTACACCTCCCGCCGCTACTCCGCCTGGAACCACCGCATGGTCTACGCCTCAGGACTGCTCAGCCTCTGCTTCGGCCTCTTCGTCTCCTACCAGACCGGCATCGTCGGCGGCCTCTTCACCAGCCATCCCCACTGGACGCCGCACTAAAGCGCGCAGACCGTCCGAAACCAGCCATAGATTAAGGCCGACCAAACCCCGGCGCCTAGGTCTTCGAAGCCGATCTGGGCGAACTGACGCAAGGGTTGTCAGCCTTCCCAAGCATTAGCCTCAGCGCCTGTGTCAAACTATGGGAATGAAGAAGCCATCTGCAGCCACTACTTGGCGAGAAGGCGATTGGTACGTCGCCCAGTGCCTGGATGTTGACATTGCCAGTCAGGGCCGAAGTGAGCAAGAGGCGATAGCCAACCTTAAAGAAGCGCTTGAACTTCACTTTGAGCAGCCGCAGGCGACTCGTTCTCCTCGAGTGCAGTTCATCGAGGTCGAGGTTGGCGCGGCTTAGCCCGCTTTCTTACCGTGAAGTAAAGCGGGGACTAGAAGCCCTCGGATAGCCTCAACCCCGGCTAGGCGCCACCTTCAACAGCTCCCGGGCGATCACCATCCGCTGGATCTCGCTCGTCCCTTCGCCAATCGTGCACAGCTTCACGTCCCGGTAAAACTTCTCTACCGGATAATCCTTGATAAATCCATAACCGCCATGAAGCTGCACCGCCTCATCGCAAATCTTCACCGCCACCTCGCTCGCCTTCAGCTTCGCCATTGCGGATTCCAAGGTCGTCTTCAACCCCGCATCCTTCATCACCGCGGCGCGATGGGTCAGCAGCCGGGCCGCGTCGAGTTCTGTCGCCATATCCGCAAGCTTCCACTGAATCCCCTGAAACTCGGCGATCGCCTTCCCGAATTGCCGCCGTTCCTTCACATACTTCAGCGAAGCCTCCAAAGCTCCCTTCGCCATCCCCAGCGACAACGCCGCGATCGAGATTCGGCCACCATCCAAAATCCGCATGGAGTCGACAAACCCCGCGCCCTCCGCGCCGAGCAGATTCTCCGCGGGAATTTCACAGTCCTCAAAGATCAGTTCCGAGGTATCGCTTGCCCGCAGGCCCAGCTTGTTCTCCTTCTTCCCTGCCCGAAATCCCGGAGTTCCCTTCTCGACTGCAAACGCCGACAACCCATGCACACCTTTGTCCCGGTCCGTCACTGCAATCACTACCGCGACATCCGCATAATGCCCATTGGTAATGAAGGTCTTATTCCCATTCAGGACCCAACCCTTGTCCGATCGGACCGCCGTGGTCCGAGCTCCCGCCGCATCGGAACCCGATCCTGGTTCGGTCAACCCCCACGCGCCCAGCCACTCGCCCGATGCCAGCCGGGGAACCCATCGCCGCCGCTGCTCCTCCTTTCCGGCCACAAAAATATGGTTCGTTGCCAGCGAATTATGCGCCGCCACGATGATCCCGATCGACCCATCGACGGCCGAAAGTTCCTCGATCGCCAGCACATAATCGACATAACCTAGTCCCGAGCCGCCATACTCCACGGGGAAAATCACCCCCAGCAATCCCATCCGGCCTAACGCCTTCACCACATCCGCCGGGAACTCGCTCGCCTCATCCCACCGAGACACATTGGGAGCCACCTCGCGCAGCGCGAACTCGCGTATCTCCTTACGGAGTTGTTCCTGCTCCTCGGTCAAAGCAAAAGGATTCACCACCGCTACCGCCAAATCCGCCATCGCTACGCCTCATCGTCTCTCTAAGCAGTCAGGCTAGCACCGCCATTAGGCCATTGTCGCGGGTGTCCCGCCTGATCAGAATCGGATCGCTACGCGCAAAGCGAACCATAGTTCTTCCTGAACCCGCACCAAGCATCCCATTACAATCAACTCGAGGCCCATCCCGCGAATGCCCCACCGAACCGCCGCCCTCCTGCTGCTCCTTGCCCTCTCCCTCACCGGCTGCACCTCGATCTTCTACAAGGCAATGAGCACCCTCGGCAAAGAGAAGCGCGACATCCTCGTCTCCCGCGTCAAAGACGCCAAGAAGGACCAGGAAGAGACCAAAGAAAAGCTCAAGACCACCATGGAGAACTTCCAGGCCATCACCGGCTTCCAGGGCGGTTCGCTCGAAAAATCTTACAAGCGCCTCAATTCCAGCTATGAAGACGCCGCTGGCCAAGCCTCCAAGCTCCACGACAAGATCCAATCGATCGACCAGGTCAGCCAGGATCTCTTCAAGGAGTGGCAAGGCGAGATCAACGGCATGAAGAACGCGAAACTCAAAGCCCAGAGCGCAACCCTGCTCCGCAACGCGAAGACTCGCCAGGCTGCCTACATGCGGGCCATGCATAAGACCGAAGACAAGATCGACCCCGTCCTTTCGGCCTTCCACGACCAGGTCCTCTTCCTCAAGCACAACCTGAACGCCCGGGCCATTGGCTCGCTCAAAGACACTACCGCAAACATCCAGACCAATGTCGCCGATCTCATCCAAAGCATCGACGACTCGAGCGCTGAAGCGGACAACCTCATCAACACGCTCAGTCAGTCTGACAATCCGAAGTAGGCTCGATCGAGACGACAGCGTCGCTTCGAGAGGACGAACCGATTTCTCGCGAAATCCCACCCACCCTCAGGCCGCGAATCAATTAGCATTACCCCGTGAAAACAAACCCCGTGAAGTACCTGACTCTGCTCCTTACTCTTGCTTTCGCGGCCCGACTGACCGCCCAGACCACTCAACCGAAGCCGCCGCCACCCGTCTCCCAACAAGTTGCCCATATGGAAGACCAACTCGCCGACTGGCCGCAGCTCAAGCGCTACCAGGCCGACAACGCCGCCCTGCCCCCACCGGCGCCCGGCCAGCCTCGAGTCGTTTTTTACGGAGACTCCATCACCGACGGCTGGGGCCGCCAGCCCAACACCGGTGAATTCTTCCCCGGCAAGCCCTATGTGAACCGCGGCATCAGCGGCCAGACCACTCCGCAAATGCTTGTCCGCTTCCAGCAGGACGTCGTCCATCTTCACCCCGCCGCCGTTCTCATCCTCGCCGGCACCAACGACATCGCCGGCAACACCGGTCCCTCCACCCCGCAGATGACCGAAGACAACTTCACTTCGATGGCCGAAATCGCCCGCCAGAACGGCATCAAGGTGATCCTCGCCTCGATAACTCCCGCCTATAGCTACCCCTGGAAACCCGGAGTCGACCCCGTCCCAACCATCAAAGAAATCAATAGCTGGCTGAAGGACTATTGCGCTAAAGAGGGATTTACTTACGTCAACTATTACTCCGCCATGGCCGACGAGAAAGGAGCCATGAAACCCGGCCTCGCCAAAGACGGAGTCCACCCCACCGCCGAAGGCTATGCCGTAATGGGGCCGCTGGCGGAAGCGGCGATTGCGAAGGCTTTGCAATAGCAGAGATTGCCATCGGTTACTTGTTTGCCACTTGTGCCGATTTCAGATGTATATATCTTAGTTCTGGCATGCGAACGAACACGGGGAGGAAGAGTGGCGACGAGCGTCAAGTACGAATTACCAATAGGAAATATTGAAAAGATTGGTCTTCGGATCACGAGAAGGACAGGCTCGAAGAAGCATGGCGAGCTTGGCATATGGCAAAACGAAATAGGATTCAAACCGTCCGACCACGAATCGTTTTAATTGGTCTCATGGGAAGAACTAACCATATGGATCAAGGAAAACGGAAAGAAAGGAAAGAAGACCGCAGCCGCAGTCAAGCACCAAGTTTAGGGACAATGCCCGTTTGATATTTAGGATTGGAAACATCGGGATGTTTTGCACAAACGGACGTCACTCCATCAGGCGGAACCAATCCCTAACGGTCAACTGAAGCCTAAGCTGCTCGTCCTCTGCTAGCGGACTACAGTGTGCGATCGGATTTCGGAGTGCGTTGAGATTTGCCATAACCTTTTCGACCGCTTTCTTGCTGTTGAATATCCCGCCGAAGATGTCCCAGTTCGAGTTGATGACTACCGACAGTTCTCCGAAAGTCGTGTAGTCGAGTTCGTCTGAAGACCTGCGCGATACTCCGGGCGTCTAATTCCTTCTGAACCCTCGATGCAACTTCTGCCTGAATCGCATTAGGAACGCGTTTCGATGACCACCACGCCGGGCTGTTCTCGGAGGCTTCAATAGTCTCAGAAACTAACGCGCGAATCGATTTCTCAAGAGAATAAAAGACCTCATAGTGCTTGGCCATTTCGGCCGCTTCAGACCTGACGGCCAGATCGAACTGAGGGTAATAAACGTCCTCGACGATCTTGGCCGAGACTGGCACGTGACCCAGATCGATGCCATGCAAAGTGCCGATCTTAGAGAGTTCTTCGACGAGCATCTGATTGGTCATGCCGAACGCTTTAACTTGCTTAAGAGCCTGACTAGTCTTCATTTGAAAGCAAATGCTCCTTTAGGCTTCGGAATATTGCATTGAAAACGGCCTGATCAGTCGAAGCGGGAAGATTCAAATTAATGGTGTAGGCGAGATTAAGGCCAACTCCGCCACCCTCATTGGTTGCTACGACGGGAAATTTCGAAGCTTCCCCATCGTCAGAAGATGCCTTTTTATGTTGTTCTACAATTTGTAGCGCTGGCTTTGTCTCGAAATCAGCAAGGCTCTTCAATGTCTTCAACGTCGATAGTGTGAGCTTGGAAACTGGGCTGTTTGCCTCAGCCCCGGTGACCTGAGTGATCAGAGCCATTAAGCCCTTGTCGTCGAGTTCGTAGAAGTACTCGTTCGCCTTCTCGAGCTCTAGATATCCGATCTTGATGGCTTCGGCGACAGCCGTCTTAGAGGTGGCATCGTTTCGGAAACGCTTATAGATTTCAGTTGGCGAACCATCGGATCCAACAAAGCCAATCTTCTTAAGAAATGGTGGGATCGCCGCCCCGGCCCCGCCCTTCATTTGTATCTTTGTGGAAACAAAATCACCTGTTACGCGGTCTGGCGTGGCAGCGACCTTAATCTTATCGAGAGCAGTCTTGATCGATCCGGGCGAGGCCAAGTACGGAAGAGAAATCGGCATATCTTTCATCCGGTCCACGGCGCGTCAAAATACACACAATGTCGCGACCGTTTTTAGCTTAACTGGCGAATTCATCATATAGGACGGGTGGACCATTCAAGCCTTCTGTTGGCTTGAGTGGGGCAAATGTGCAAACGCCCTAGGTCAGTTTTGAGATGTGGGATCTCGGATCAAGCGATAACGTAAGAAGCTGCCACGCCGTCAAAACTTCCACACCTTCCCACTCTTTCGGAAGTGCCTGAGATTCCCGGTCACGAGATAGTCCGCACTAGCCGCAACCGCACATTCCAGAAAGACGTCATCATCCGCATCAACGCAGGCCTGCAAGCGAACTGTCGGCTTGACCCAATAACCATGATCTCGAACGGCACGGAGCGCACCCGTAACTTCGCTCTCCGACCGCCGAAGCCGAGGCCGCCGCATCACTTCTTCGTATTCGGCGTAAATCTTGCCGCTGACACAAAGCTGTATATCGCCACCCAGGATTGTTCGAAGAAAAACCTGCGCCGGAGCCCCGGTCGGACTCAACAGTGCAGAAATCAAAATGTCCGTGTCAAGAACGACCCGAATCATCCGGCGATGAACTGAACATCCGAGCGGCGCGCCCTGCGGGCAGCATCAATCTCACCATCGATCTCTTCCATACAAAGCCGATCGACGCCAAGCGCCTCCGCACTCTCCCAGGACTGGCGCAGCCATTCAGGAGCAGCGTTAGAGCCAACCGCACGAATGCTGATCGCCTCGTCGTCGCCCAGCGAACGCCCCGAAAGCTCCTCAATCACCATCTTCTGGTCAACCGAAAGCTCTCTAGCTCTGAACGTCATCGCCACCTCCGGAGTAACCACAAGTTTATTCCCACTATCCCCCGGCTCTCCAACCAGTCCTCAGCAATAGCCTCTTGAATAACCTCGTCTGCAACCCCCTGGCGCCGCAGTGGATGAAGAATCCGAAGTGGGAGACAGGTGCGCGCAGTAGAAGGCGCTACAACCCCAAAATCCCCGCATACTTCGAATCGGTGGCGGCAGTATCGTAGTTGTTCGAGAAGGTCTCGGTCGCCCCGCAGGCGAGCCGTTTCTGGACTTCGCCGTCGGCGAGCCGTCCCATCGCCTCAATCAGGCTTTCTGCGTCCGCGAACATCGCCCCGTTGACCCCGTCGGCGAATGGCATGCCACGCACACCGGCGTCGGTCGTCAGCACCGGCAATCCCCAGGACCAGGCTTCGATGACCTTCACCCGAACCCCGGTCGCCACCCGCACCGGCACCAGCGAGTACCAAGCCTTGGTATAAAGCTCCCGCAGGTCGGGAACGTATCCATGATAGGAAAACCGCGCTTCGCCCAGGCTGCTCAGGCTATTCAGCGCCTCCTGCGGAGCTCCACGTCCCAACATCTTGATTGCAAATGGAATCGAAGCCTCTTTCAGCGCAGGAACCATCTCGCACAGATGCATCAACGCATCTCGATTGTGGGCCGTACCCCAATCGCCCACCACAATGTACTCGGGAATCGGGCTGCGTTCGGCCTTGCGCCCGGGGCTGCTCGCCCGCACACACCCATTGGCCCGGGACTTCGCTCTTACCGGCATCACCCGGACATCCGCGCCCGGCACCAGTTGCTTCGATAAGTCCACTTCCTGCTCCGCCATCAACGTGGTGACGCCGGCCTCCTCTATCAAGCGGCGCTCCCAGCGGCTGAGAGTGGCTGCTTCATAAGCGTAGGCGATGCGCTGAAGTGCGGGCAGATGGCTCAGCGCGTAGATCACCGGGGACACTGAATTGCTGACCCGGTCGAGTGGCGACGCGGCTCCCCGGCCTGCCGTCTTCGCCAGCTGCGAATAGCGCAGCGAGGTCAAATCATCCAGAAATAAGGTGATTCGGGTATCCGGCAATTGTTCTTTGATCGATCGCAAATAGAGACCTGCCCGGATGGTGTCAAATACAACCACATCGGGATCGAATTCCGCGGCTGCTTTTTGGATTGATTTGGCGTGCGACCTGGAATACCAGAGGCCGAGCTGCAGAGGATTTCCAAAGAGGACGCCACCCAGGGCCTGCAAAGCCGCCATGCTGCGACTTCTCTCCGCGAGCGTCACCACCGGTGCTGCATCTCCAATGACCGAACTGTTGTTGTCGGTCACCGAAGTATCAATGTACAGTACCTCGATTTCGGCCATCTTCGATTTCAGATAGTCCAGAAATCCTCGCCACACGAACTGCTTGCCGGCATTCGGCGTGATGAGATCAGTACTGCCGACGATCAGGACCCGCTTTTTGCCTCGGTACATTCTCGCTCGATCGCTGCGCAACTCGCGGGTGTAGTCCTGGCCAAGAAAGACAACCCCCGGAGACGAAGATTCCAATGAAACAGACTTTGCCAACCTGCCCGCAGAACTCCCGCTTTTCAAATCCATTGTCCTCGCTTCGTTCGGATGAACTCCCAGACAGAATCGCAGCGGATCGGTGAAACGCCAACGCCACACTCTGACAATAAAGACACAAGAAAACAAGGTTCCGGGAGAAGACCTATCACAGCTCAATGACTGAGAGTTAAAATCCAGCTAAGCTGGATGCCCGAAATCTCTTTGGATTAGAGCTATCTAATCATAAACTGGCGGTTTCGCCTTCATCCTACTTTTCTCGGAACGAACCACTTAAAGCACCGAGTACTGAAGTTCCCTGCCCACTACTTCTACAATCTTCTGCGAGAAGGACTCTGGGGAAAACTCTTTGCTCATCTTCAGATTGCCGCTCCGCAGACGCATCGACAAGGCAGGATCCGACAGCATCTGTTCGAGTTTCTGCTTGAAGTCTTCGGCATCGGTATATGACTGTCCCGATTCGAACAGTTGCTCGCCCAGGCCCCCATTTCTCGGGGTCAGCACCGGAATTCCGGACGCCATCATCTCCGCAACGGCGAGGCCAAAGTGTTCGCATGGAAATCCATGCACACCGACATCTGCGGCCCGAAGCACTCTATTTCTCTCCGCAGTCGATACATCGGCGTGAATGACTGCGTCGACAGAGGAGAGGGCCGACAGGCTCTGACGCAGCTCCTGGATGTAGCTGCTCTCTCCCCTCCCGATGATGTGATATTCGACCCGCTTCCCGATCCTGCGGGCAACCAGATCAATCTGTTGGGCGAGCCAGGGTATGCGTTTGGCTGGAACCAGGCGTCCAATACTGACTACTCTTAGCAGACGATCCGGGGGTTCCTCGGCTCGAGAATCAAACCCACTCACCGAGGCAGGAGGCTGCACCACTACCGCCTCGCCGTAGAGCCGGGCGATGCGGCGAGCAGTCCAGTTCGAGTTTGTCATGAGCACTTTAGGGAACGAGGCTCGACTTGCCTTCAGATACAGCTGGACTGCTGAAGAGATGGCCGTTCCCATGACTCCGGATTTGGTCCAGACGCCAAGCCCGCGCAGCTCGCTCTGCAGCTGCAGCGAGTGCCCAAAGATCGGAAAGTGGATATATGCAAACGTTGCAGGATGCGGATGCCGCAGCCAGAATTCCGAGTAAGTATTGATGACTGCCGCTTCCGAAAAGCGAAGCTTCGACAAAGCCTCATTAAAGAGAAGTACGCGCGCTATTTTGGGAACTGGTCCCGAGTACCGGGTCTCGACCTTTCTGTACTCGATGGCCGTGCCGGGGCCGAATTCCTTGCCCAAAACCGCTCGCGCCTCCGGATCCGGGCTAGAAGAATAAACTACTACTTGCGCGCCACTTTCGAGCAGCGCCCGGATCATTGCGAAGGCGACTACTTCAGCCCCTCCCCCGCCTAGCAGATCGTAATGCAATACAGCGATTGGCTTGCCGTGCAAGGCTGTTCTACTGGTGCCAATCGCATTTTCTGTCATCGTCGTCATGGTCATTGGCCCTAAGCAACAAGATCAGCGGGGGGCGTAGAGAATGCTGCAGTTGGCAACCAGGTTTCAGGCAAAGAAGACTTGATCTAAAAAGACCTAAAGTCCGTTAAGGCAAACAGCGCAAACTACTGGACCGTGCAGGTGGCCATCCAGATGAATGCCGACGTTGGCGCTTTCCAAGAAGAGGCCGGATCAACAGCTGAAGACGTGGGGAGTAGTTGAAGAGATTCGAAAACTTCGCCCAGCTCTCCTTCGAGGTTGATTTTTATTTTAAACCATTGCCAGGGCCTGCTCAAAGTCCTCTAATAAATCACCAACATCTTCAATCCCCACCGACAGGCGGACCATTCCATCGGTAATGCCGACCTTGGCTCGACCTTCGGCTCCTAGACCGGCGTGCGTCATCGTCGCCGGATGAGAGACCAGCGTCTCAACCCCGCCTAAGGACTCACCGAGGGTCGCGACCCGCAGCTGCTTGGTAAAGGACCTCGCCTTCTCGAACGATCCAAGCTCAATCGTAATCATCGACCCGAAACCGGTCATCTGTTGTGCCGCCAACTCATACTGCGGATGGGCATTGCGTCCGGCAGACAATCCGGGATAAAAGACCCGATCCACTTTCCCGTGCCCATCCAGAAATTGAGCAACGATGCGACCGTTCTCGTCATGTTGACGCATTCGAACCGCGAGCGTCTTGACTCCACGCAAAATAAGCCAGCTCTCGAATGGCGAAAGGATGCCGCCCACCGCCTTCTCGACAAAATCGAATCTGCTCGTATGCTCCGGGGTAGTTCCAACCAGTACTCCACCGAGACCATCGCTGTGGCCATTCAGGAATTTCGTCGTCGAATGCATGACAATGTCGGCGCCAAGATCGATGGGTCGCTGGAAATAAGGCGACATGAACGTGTTGTCGACCGAAAGTTCGACCTCGCGGCTGTGACAAACCTCGGCAACCGCCGCTATGTCGGTGAGGTTCATGAGCGGATTGGTAGGCGTTTCGATATGCACGAGCCTGGTCTCGGGTCGGATCGCCGCCCGGAGCGCCTCAACGTTCGAGGTATCCACATAGGTGAAATCGATGCCGTAGGGAGCGAAGACCTGATTGAAAAGGCGTGGCGTCCCACCATACACATTCTCCCCGCAGATGACATGGTCCCCGGACTTCATCAGGGTGACTAAGGCCGCGATCGCCGCCATCCCGCTGCCAAAGACATGGCTGGTGAGACCGCCTTCTAGCGAGGCCAGACAGACTTCCAGTGCCGTTCGCGTTGGATTTCCGGCCCGCGAATAGTCGTATCCCTTGTCTTTGCCGATCTCCTCCTGGGCGTAGGTCGAGGAGAGATAGAGTGGCACATTCACCGCACCCGTTGTTGGATCCGGAGGTTGACCGGTATGGATGGCGCGGGTGGCAAAACCAGCTTTCTCTCCAGCCATCGTTAAATCCCGCCCTCAAAGATCTTCTTCGACAGATAGCGCTCGGCTGAGTCGGGAATCATTGTAGCCACTCGTTTTCCCGGACCCAGCCGACGGGCAACAGCGGCTGCCGCAAAGACCATCGCGCCGGCGCTCGATCCCCCCAGCAGGCCTTCTTCCGCTGCCATCCGCCTCACCATGTTGAAGGCATCTGCGTCAGCCACTTTGACGATTTCGTCGGTCACTTCGCGATGGAAGGTCTTCGGGACAAACGACACCCCGATTCCTTCGATCTTGTGGTGCTGCGGTTCGCCGCCTTGAAGAACCGACCCCTCGGTCTCGACGGCCACGGTCAAGATGGACGAATCCTGCTCCTTGAGAAACTGCGCAACTCCCGAGAACGTTCCGCCGGTCCCAACTCCAGAGACGAATGCGTCGATGCGGCCTTCCATCTGCTCCCAAAGCTCGACTGCAGTGGTGTCGTGGTGGAAGCGCGGGTTCGCCTGGTTTTCAAACTGCAGCGCAGTGAAGGCATCGGGGATTTCTTTCGCCATGGCAAGCGCCCGGCGGATCGCGCCCGACATCCCCTCAGTCTCAGGCGTCTTCACCACCTTCGCACCAAAGGCCCTCATGAGGATGCACTTCTCCTCGGCGAAACCCTCCGGAACAAACAGGATCACCTTATAGCCGCGGTTCACTCCCACTAAGGCCAGCCCCACGCCGGTGTTGCCGGCGGTGGCTTCGAGGATGGTCGAGCCCGGCTTCAGGAGCCCGCGAGCCTCGGCGTCGAGAATCATTCCCAGCGCCGCGCGGTCCTTCACGCTGCCCCCGGGGTTCAGAAACTCCAATTTGGCGAATAAATCGGCATCACCCGGGCCACAAAGGCGGCGAAGGTGCAGCATGGGCGTCCGGCCCATCAGCTCGGTAATGTCTTCGGCAACCCTCAATCCGGTATGAACAGGGGGATGATCCACGAAAGCTCGCATACAAAACTCCTAAGTCTAGAGCAGAAGTACAGATTGTGTCGTATCCCCGGATTCAGTTCAGTAGGCCTCTTCCTGGGGCAGAGGGCCTGCCGTTTTCGGCTCTCCTCATTACACTAACTGTACTTCTCCTCTTGCAGTTCGCGCGGGGGGGCACCTTTTATCCCAGCATACTTGTAGAAAAACAGGTTTCGGATCCTGGCAAATGAAGCGGGAATATGCCTGGACTGGTAGCTGATGGGCTAATTTGATCCTGGCAATCGCGCATCCGCCTGCCTGCTCTTGTCTCCTGGAGCCGACTTGCTCTTCGGATAGTAGCCGCTGCGCGTGCGGACCAGCAGCTTCCCGTAGCCAGAAGCATGCGCTTCCACCTTGACCAGCCGGTATCCGCCCAGGCTCGCCGCCTTGGTCGAGTGATAGCCAATCGTGTATTGACTGCGGATATCGCGCGCCACCTCAGCGGCGATTTCGTCTACCTCTCCGAGGCTCTTAGGGAAATACGCGACCCCGCCCGTTTCACTGGAAAGCAGTTCGAGGGCGCGCTTGGCCCGGCGGGCTTCGCGTCCGCCACCCTCATCCTTGAATAGCAACCCGATCGAATACACGACAGGGCCTTGCAGCGCCTGGATGCGCTGGATCGTTTGTTCAAGCGACATGACCGAGGCATTGTCTTCCCCGTCAGTGATCACCAGGAGCACCTGCTTCGACCGTTTCGCGCCTTTCGCGAGCTGATCGGCTGAGGCCACGACGGCGTCATAGAGGGCGGTTCCGCCCTTCGAATCGATATGAGCCAATCCCTCTCGCAGTTTGCCTAGGTCCGAAGTGAAATCCTGATCGATATAAGCCTCGTCGGAAAAATTAACCACAAAAGCTTCATCGTCCCGGTTGGATGCTTTCACCAAATCGAGCGCGGCGGAATTGACGGCTTGTCTCTTATCCCGCATCGATCCGGAATTATCTACCAGGATTCCCATGGACACCGGGATATCTTCGTGCTGGAACGAGATGATGGCCTGCGGCACGCCATCTTCGGAGACTTTGAAGTCGGGCCTGGCGAGGTTCATCACCAGCCGGTTATGGTCATCGAGGACGGTGACGTTGAGCACCACCTCCTCAACATCGCGCCGCAACGTATACCCATGGTCGCCTTTCGCCAGGGCACTCGATTCCCCGGAACTAGTCGGCGCTGCCCCGGAGGACGCTGCTCCCGGTTGGTTGTCGGCCATATCTGGCGAGATCACCGGATCCCGGTCGACATTCAACGGCTTTTGCGGCTCAGGAGCCTGCGACTGGGACCATGCTAAGGGGACGCAGGCGCAAGCCAGAAGAGTGAGTGCGTAGATGCGAGAACGAAGTCGTTTACTGCAAGGGCGCATAATATCCGGTGCGGGCATGAACAGTCAGCGGCGGTAGTCCTGGTGGAGCGACCAGCTTTACTTTCAATTTACGCCACTTCCCGTCATGCTTTGCATCCAGAGGGCGATAACCAAGTACATATTCATTCCGGAGTTCCGCGCTGATTTTGGTCGCGATATCGGCCATATCGGCCACGTCGTCCACCCGAAAGAGCCGGCCGCCGGTTTCTTCGCTGATGTCATTCAAGAGCAGCGGACCTAGGCGCTCTTCGGTGGTCGGCGCATATTGATCGAATATACCGATTGAATAGATTTGAACATCCGACTCTCTGACGGTGGCGCGAACCTCATTCTCGGTATAGCGGCTTCGGTTATCACCGCCATCGGATACCACCAGCAGCGCTTTACGCGGATACTTGGCTTGCTTCATCTTATTCAAGCCAAAATAGATAGCATCCAGGAGCGCGGTCCGATGTCCGGCCTTCACCATCTCCAGCCTGGCCTCGATATCGTCCACAGAGGAAGTAAAATCTTCGATCAGTTCTGGCCGGTCATTGAAGCCAATGACAAAGAACTCGTCCTGCGGATTGGCGGTCTTGAGGAACTGCACAATCGATTCACGCGACCGCACTACCTTATTCGTCATGCTGCCGCTCAGGTCGAAGATGATGCCGATCGATACCGGAGCGTCTTCGCTCGAGAACGTCTTGATGGTTTGCTGGCCGTTGTTCTCGTAGAGATAAAAGTTTTCCTTGTCCAGACCAGTCACAAGCCGGTTTAACGGATCGGTTACCGTCAACGGAACCAGAACCAGGTTCACGTCGACGCGGATGCGCTCATTGGGGCGGGCAGCCAATGCAGCGGTTCCCTCCGCTGGCGCAATGACTGGTGGCGCTCCCGGAGCGGCCGTGGGGGGAGGAGCCGGCGGGGTCGGCTGAACGTGGACCTTGTTCAAGGGATCATCCTGCGCCAAGGCAGGCCTTCCCCCGATCAGGACCAGCAGGCACCCGAACAGCAGACCCGCACCAACCGTGCGCCCGTGCGGACGACGCAAACGGAATACGCGCGCTGGGGAACAATCGAATGAATATTTGCGTGGCCGAGCGGCACCGACGCCGCGATGGAGCGCCATAGAACCAGCCTCCGTTGTGGGAATCGTAGCACGGTAAGTCAACCCTAGGCTTCCTACACTTTGATGCGGCTCCGACACCCGGCTTGCGATACCAAAATGAGGCAACCTTCCTGCAGCGAAAAACAGTCCTCTTTCCTCTTCGACGCTTGGCTGAGCGGTCCGGATAGCCTTGATGCTTGATTTACAATCCCGACAGAGAAGCCGCACAGCAAATCAACCGGTCGAAGCCGATCCCGGTCTTGGAGCTCGAGTTCCCAGCATGGCCCGCATCTATCCTTTCCGTGCACTTCGCTACAATCCTTCGCGGGTTCGCATTGAAGATGTCGTAACTCAGCCCTACGACAAAATCAGTCCGTCGATGCAGCAAGCCTATTACCAGCGCAGCCCGTATAACCTGGTGCGCATTATTCTGGGCCTGCCTGAACTCTTCGACCAGCCGCTGGCGATCGACAGCCGAGCCGCCGCTGACGTGTACTCCCGCTCTGCGCGGGATTTTGCCGAGTGGCGCGCCCAGGGCATCCTGTACCGTGAAAAGGATCCCTGCATTTTCGCCTACTCCCAGCGTTTCGCGGTCGCTTCCGCTTTGACTCCGGACTCGCGGGATGCAATCCTAGAGCGGCGGGGTTTTATCGCGCTCGGAGAGCTCTCCGACTATCGAGAGGGTATCGTCTTCCGCCATGAGCAGACCCTGGCCAAGCCGATATCAGACCGCCTCAGTCTGCTCCGCGCCACCCGCGCCCATTTCGGCCAGATCTTCATGCTTTACTCAGACCCTGCACAAACTGTGGACCGCCTTCTCTTCGGTAACGATGCCGAAGCCTCGGCTGACCTCGAAGTGGTCGATGAGTTCGGGGTGTTGCACCGCATCTCACGGATAAGCGATCCTGCGACAATTAATCTTCTTTCCGCCGCAATGGAGGACAAAAAGCTAATCATCGCCGATGGTCATCATCGCTACGAGACCGCCCTCGAATATTCCCGTGAGCGGGTACCTGAACCGCCGTCAAGCACGGAGCGGAACTCCCATGCAATGCCACAACCTCCCTATCCCGAAGCGGCGGTCATGATGACCTTCATCAACATTGACTCGCCTGGACTGGTCATCCTCCCGACCCATCGTGTGGTATTCGGTTTGAAGGACTTTTCCACTGTCCGGTTTCTGGAACGTGCTGAAACGTTTTTCGATATTGAAAGCCTGACGGCAACCGATCCCGAAGGACTTCTCGCTCGACTTGCCCCCGCTCGAGCGAGTCGTACCGCCTTTATCGTAGCCACGGCTGAAGGGCGGTATCTGTTCACACTGAAAACGGATGCAGCCGTAGATGCATTGAAGTCCATACCTGACCGGCAACGGCAGCTGGATATAGTCCGCCTCCATACCCTCGTGCTGGAGAAGCTTCTAGGCATCACTCCGGAAGCTATCCGTGAGCAGCGGAATGTGCATTACCATCGCGAGCCGGCCGAAGCTCTGGAAGAGATTGCCACGGGTCAAGCGGATCTAGCGTTTCTCGTCAATCCTGTGACTCTCGATCAACTGCGGGAGGTCGCCTTCGCCGGCGATGTGATGCCACAGAAATCGACCGACTTCTACCCCAAACTGCTAAGCGGTCTGGCCATCTATGCTTTGGACTGAGCGGGGACTCCGGCTGCGGCTTGCCCGTCGTGCGCTAGCGTCTTCCTTGTTCTTCCTGCTAACCGCCGATACTTTGCCGGGTTCTCAGCAACCGTCGGTTCCGGCCCCGCCTGCTCCACCTTCGGCTGCCCCGCCCGCTGCCATCAGGCCTAGCTTGCCTGCCTTGCCTCCACCGCCGGCCATGGCGTCAGTACAGCCGTCGTTTGTGGTCGCAATCGATGCCGCCCATGGCGGATCCGACGATGGCGCTCGTATCGCCAATGGGGAGATCGAGAAGGACATTACCCTGGCCTTATCAGCACGCTTGCGCTCCGCTCTCAGCGCTCGAGGGATCACCGTCCTGACTATCCGCGAATCTGATATCGACGTATCCTCCGCGCAACGTGCCGGCATTGCCAATCATGCATTGGCGGCCGCCTGCCTGGTCCTGCATGCGACATCGACCGGCAGTGGAGTTCACCTCTTTACCTCGTCGCTCGCCCCCACAACGCCAACAACCGGGCCAGTGATGCTTCCGTGGCAGAGTGCCCAAGCAGCGTGGATTACCCGCAGTCTCAGGCTCTCTTCTGAGATAAACTCCGCACTGGGTCAGGCAGCAATTCCGGTCACTTTAGGGAGCGCCTCGATCCAACCGCTTGACAATCTTACCTGCCCCGCAATTGCCATCGAGATCGCTCCGCTGGCGGCGTCGCCGGCCAACAAGGCGCTCGCTCTCTCCGATCCTGCTTACCGGCAGCGCATTCTCGATGCACTCTCCGCCGCTCTGCTTGAATGGAGTACCGACTGGAAGCAGCAGCCATGATCCCTCGTTCGCTGAAAATTCTGTTTTGGTGCCTGCTTGCCGCCTCGGTAGTGATGGCCGTTGTCCTGATCCGACTGCGAGAACAAGCCGCCGATCGACTCACCAGTCATGCCTTCGACGCGAACGGGAATCCGGCAAGCCTACCCCTGACAGAGCCCGTCCCTGCCGCCACGGAGAGTATCACGCTGCTCGAGGCAAACGACCTGGATGGCTCCCTTGCTCCGGTCACCCGCAGCCTCGCTCTTCCTCAGGAAACTGGGGCGCGCGCCCGTGTCCTGCTTCGCCAGCTGGTGTCGGATTATGCCTCCCCCGAATCGCAGCATCCACTGGTTCCCGGCCCAGGAATCACTGCAGTTTTCTTTATGCCCGATCCCAATCCTCAGATCGACAACCAGGGTGACGGTGCGAACACCACCCGCTCCCGTCAACAAACCGCTGTGGTGGACCTCACGAGCGCCTTCGCCGAGAACCATCCTTCAGGAATCGCAGTCGAGAGCCTCACCTTGCTCTCAATCATCGGTACGCTTCACGAGAACTTCCCCGCCGTTGATGAAGTTCGCTTCCTCGTCGACGGACAATCCCGCGAGACACTCGCCGGCCATGCCGATCTGACTCGCACCTACCTGGCTGCACCAGCCGAAACCCGCCCGTGAACATGAAGCGCCCTTGATCATGAAGCTAAGATCGAAGAATGAAAATCGGAGTCTTCGATTCTGGGGTTGGCGGACTGACAGTCCTCCGCGCCCTCCTTCCCCGCATTCCCGATGCCGAATACTTTTATCTAGGCGACACCGCTCGTCTGCCCTATGGGTCGAAGTCTCAGGCCACGATTGCCCGGTACGCTGTCTCCAGTTCCCAGTTCCTCATTGATCAGGGCTGTGAGTTTCTAGTCATCGCTTGCAACACGGCCAGCGCCTTAGCACTGGACGAAATCGGCCTGACAGCCGCTCCGTATGCCGTTCCGGTGGTTGGCGTCATTACACCCGGAGCGGCCGCCGCGGCTGCCATAAGCCAAACCCGGGACACCCTGGTTATCGCCACTTCCGCAACCGTCGAGAGCCACGCTTACTCCGCCGCCTGTGAATCGCATGGGCTCCGCAGCATCGAGAAGGCCTGCCCTCTGCTGGTTCCCCTGGTTGAAGAAGGATGGATCGACCATCCCGTCACGGCCGAAGTCACCCGCATCTATTTATCCGAACTGCATCGACAGGCGTCCAACGCCAGCCTCGTCCCCGATACGCTGGTTCTCGGCTGTACTCATTACCCGCTGCTGCGCGAAGTCTTTGAAGCAGGCGTTCGCGAACTCTGGCCGGGTCATCCCGCCGCAGTCATCGACTCTGCCGAAGCAACGGCCAGGGAAGTCGAACGTCAACTCAACGCTTCTTTCTCAAACCGTCCAGCCGCAGGTATCCGTTCTCCGGCCACAAGGTTTTATGCCACCGATTCAGTAGTCAAATTCCGCCAGTTAGGGACCCGCTTCCTGAACCAACCGATTTCCGACGTAGAACTCGTCGACCTTGGGGGCTGATATTCTGATGGTTCGCCGTCGAGTACTAGAGTCACGAAAGTGATGCCAGACTCGCTTGAACCCACGTTTCTGCTCCTCAAAGAAGAGGCGCACTGCTGGGAAGATCGAAGGAGTTGCACATGCTCAACCTGGAAGGCCGCACTGCAGTAGTTTTTGGTCTCGCGAACAAGCGTAGTATTGCCTGGGCCATCGCCCAGAAGCTTCATGCCGCCGGCGTCAATCTCGCCATCAGCTACCAGAACGAACGCCTTCGCGCCGACGCAGAGGATCTTGTCGCCGAACTTCCGGGGGCCCAGTTATTCCAGTGCGATGTCTCTGCCGATGCCGACATTGACCGCGTCTTCGCCGAGCTGAAGGAGCGCTATGGCAAGTTGCACGTGCTCGTCCACAGCATTGGCTTTGCCCCCGCCGATGAGATGAAGAATGACTTCGTGCTGACCAGCCGCGAAGGCTTCCGCATTGCCCACGATGTCAGCGTCTATTCGCTGATCGCGTTGAGCCGCGGCGCCGCCCCGCTCATGACTGAGGGTGGCAGCATTATCACCCTCACCTACTACGGAGCGGAGAAAGTCTTCCCGCGATACAACGTCATGGGCGTCGCCAAAGCCGCTCTAGAGGCAACTGTCCGTTATCTGGCCGCAGATCTCGGCAGAAAGAACATCCGGGTGAACGCGATCTCCGCCGGCCCGATTAAGACCCTTGCCGCTCGGGGAATCGGCAACCTGAGCGAGATGTTGAAGGCCCACGCCGACCGGGCTCCGCTAGGCCGTAATGTAGAACAGGCCGAGGTTGGGGGCGCCGCCCTCTATCTGGCATCCGACCTCAGCACTGCGGTCACCGGAGAAGTCCACTATGTGGATGCCGGATACAACGTCATGGGATTTTGATTGATTGGCCCCGCAAAGATATGAAGTTGGGGAAGCGAGCGTGGATCGAGGAAGGTAGTCTCTCCGGCTACCTTCCAATTTTGCCGAGAGAGCAATAGTCCTGGGCGCACCCCGAAGCGAAAGCAAAAGTTCGCTTGCGATCTCTCCCTAACATTCAAAAAGTTTGGAAACGAAGTTTACTATCTTGTTAACAAACCTTCACATTATCGAATAAACAGTTGGTCTGGTGAAATCAATGTTGCTTGATTTTTGCGACCGTTCCCATTTTGGGTAACAATTCCCATTGCCAATCGTCTCGTTGCGAGTCTAGGATTTGCCCTGTAATCGAAGCACCTGCTGCAAACATTCCAGTAAAGCTTCCAGCGTATGAAGTCGTTCCCCGAATCATCGAACCTCTCAAGAAACCTTGACCCCAGGGTCATTGTGTGGAGTGACTGTCTATGGCGTGGTATGCCTATTGCATAAGCGAAAAACAGGCCTTCCCTGATCTCCTCCGTCACCGCAAACCAGTACCGCTCGACGCCGTGACGGGCATCTCGGGAAATCAAGTCTTCCTCTATCCGGCCAGCGATTTAGCCGTAATCGTCAGCGAACACAATCCCGATGAACCCCTCGTTCAAAAGTCTGCAGTCGATCACGCCAAGGTCATTGCCGACTGCTTCAAGATGTCCACTGTGCTTCCCTTCCGTTTCGGTACTGTCTTTTCTGATGACGAAGCCTTGCGCCGGTCGGTCCGGTCCAATCAGCGCCAGTTTTTAACCAATCTCGACCGTCTGCGCGGCAAAGCCGAGATGCACCTTAAAGTCGTCGTCGACGATTGCTGCCGCGAACAGGACAAGCCCATCCTCATGAATCGAGTGGGCAAGGAATACCTCACCAGCCTTCGCGAAAACGCCACTCAGCAGCGGGAACGACAGACCCGCGCTCGCGCGGTCTCCGTGCAGATGCACCGCATGTTCGCGCCGCTCGACGAAGAAGTCTCCTGCAAGCGCGACGGTACCGGCAAGATGATGCTGGACATCGCTCATCTGATCGATCACAAATGCATCGAGCGCTATCAAAACCGTTACTCCACTGCGGCTGTTCAACTGAAAGACTGCCGCATGCAACTCTCCGGGCCGTGGCCGCCGTACCACTTTGTTCACCGCCAGTCTCGCGTGCCAGCGCAGCACACCCCCAGCAGAACCGCCATACCCGCATAGACTCCCTGCTTCCGGATCCTGGTTCCCATTCTTGACGCCTTCTGCGCCGTCAAGGATGGGAATCAACAATTCGTGCCAGAAACCTGCTGCAGCGCGGCAGGTGGCATTGCTTACTCACACCACAGTGTCTCAGCCGGGCCGATCCGGCTGAGACGAAGCGTCGGCACATACAGCATCGGCGATGGAGGCCAGCAACACTGGCACCGCAGCGAACGCAACACGCCGTATGTCTTGATTTATGGATTTCGCTTGAGAGCACACGTAGCGCAATCAGCGAAGGCGCGAGCCCCGCGAGCCCGCCTCCGTCGGTGGCGAGGAACCCCAGAGAACCGCCTCGACTATTGCCTGGCGGACTGTCGAGCCCAACGCTATGCGAATTCCGATCTCCTGCCCCCTGCACCACCAGATTTAAGATCAGCGCATCGATCCCAATCGAGGACGGAAATAGAGCCACCCCGGCCAACGTCGCTAGGAGCATCACCTCGATTCGCTGTTGTTGAAGCTGCTGCGCTAGGAGCTGGTTCATCGAGTAAGACCCGAAAACGGCAACAAGGGGATCGACAACCGCCTTTCGCATGGACGCGGTGGGTCCTTCAATCGGCCTGCTCGTTCGCAATATCCCATTCGGCTGAAGCTACAGGGGAGCCACGTTGAGCAGCCTGGCGGCGTCTCCATCACCGGAGTGTAAAAAACCGGCTTAGTCGAGAGCGGTGCGTCTCGCTCGTACCCGGGCGTTTGGCAACGCCGCCGACCACGTCCACAATGGTGTACACGGGATTGTCCCCGTCTTCAAATCGAAAGTGTCGCCGATTGGCGCTCGGCGGAGAGCATTCTGCGCGAAACCAGTCGCTTTGGCTTGAAGACAAGGAGCAAATACAGTCAGCTCGGGGAGACTTGGTTTTTACTCTGCCCGCAGAGCTTCGACCGGATTCACTGAAGCAGCCCGTCGCGCCGGAAGATAACTCGCCAGCATCGCGGAGACTCCCAGCACACCTGCGACCACCGCCAGAGTCGAGATGTCCCAGGCACGAACCCCAAATAAGAGGCTTCGCATCAGCGTCGCCGCTCCCATTGAACAAATTAACCCAGCGACGATGCCAAAGAACGTCACGTGAAACGCTTCGGTCAAAATCATCCGGTAAACCGAAGCCCGCTGCGCTCCCAACGCCATCCGTACCCCGATCTCCCGCGTCCGCTGACTCACCGAATAGGCAATCACCCCGTACAGCCCTACAACGCCCAGCAGCAGTGCTAGAATCGCAAATCCTCCGACAAGCCACGCCGAGGAACGATGCAGGTACGCCGTCTGGGATTGGTTGATGTGCTCGATCATCGTGGCCTCGTCGATCGTGCCGATCGCTGGATCCACCTTGCGGGTAACCGCGTCCATCTCGGGGAGCACCGATGCAGCGTCCTGTGAAGTTCGGGCTACAACATCGAAATAAGGAGCCGAATCCTGATTGAACGGGTGGTACTCCGCTGGCCAGATCGTTTCATCTAAAGCACCTTCCTTGATATTGTCCACGATCCCGATCACCGTCTTCATCGAGGCGGGCGACAACCGGATGTCGCCGATCCGCTTGCCGATTGGATCTTCGCCGGGAAAATACCTCTCGGCCAGCGCCCGATTGATAATGACCACCGGCGGCTTGGACGCATCTTCGCCATCGGTAAAGTAGCGCCCGCGCAGCAGTTTCGCTTGTAGGGTCGAGAAGTAATATGCGCTTACGTCGCGCTCATTTACCTCGTTGTGAATGCCGTTATAGGGCTTCCCTTCGAAGCGTATCCAGTCAGTATTCCCGTTGAAACTGACTGGCAAGACTGTTGTGGTTCCCGCCGATTTCACTCCGGGCAGCCTCGCGATCTGGCGCAAAATCTCCCGATGAACCCGGATTCGCGCTTCGTCCTTCGCATAGTCGGCCTGCGGCAGTTGAACTTCGACGACCGCCAGATGATCCGGCTGGAAGTTGACGTCCACATGCAGTAGCCGGTAGAAGCTTTTTCCCAGCAACCCCGCACCAGCCAAGAGCACCATGGCGATGGCCAATTCCAGCACCACCAAATTCGCGCCAAAACGCCTCCATACTGCTCCTGAAGAACCGCGGCCGCCTTCGGCCAGGCCGCTGCGCATCTCAGCGCCCATCCCGGTAGCGGACACGCGCAGAATCGGAGTCAAGGAAAACAGCACAGCGGCTAGAAGGGAAACCCCCACGGTAAAGACAGCCACGCGTCCGTTTAATGCCACTCCGGCCAGGTAGGGCATCTCGTTCATCATGTCTTTGGAGACGAGGCGCAATAACGTCGCAATCGCGCCTTGAGCGGCGGCAATTCCCAACAGGCTAGCAAATCCGACCAAGACCAGCCCTTCCGTCACGAACTGGCGTGCCAGCCGGGACGCCGAGGCACCCAAGGCCCCGCGAACCGCGATCTCGCGCCGACGGCTCTCCGACCGCGCCAGCAGGAGGCTCGACACGTTCACGCAGGCGATCAACAATAGCAGCCCCGCTCCGCCGAGCAGCGCTAACAAGATAGGCCGGATATCGCCAACGATAGCCTCGTACAACGGAACTACGCTCGCTCCCTGGCCGCGATTGGAGTCGGGATACTGTCGTTCTAATTGGCTGGCAATGGACTTCATCTCGGCCAGAGCGGAGGTGATCGCGACGCCGTCTTTCAGCCGAGCCACGCCGTACAAGTCATGGCAGCTTCTCTTCTTCTCGCATTCGGCAGTTGGCTGCAGAGAGGCCCAGACCTCGGGACTGCCGAGGGGTGCAAATTGGAAGTTCTCTGGCAACACGCCGATGATCGTGGCCGGCATCCCGCTCAGCGAAACCGTTTCGCCGATCACATCCCTCCTTCCTTTGAACCGCCTCTGCCAGGTCCAGTAGCTGAGAAGGACCGCCTCGGCCGCAGTCGGGCGGTCTTCGCCGGCGAAGAAATCCCGGCCAAGGATCGGGACAATCCCGAGCGTTCGAAAGAAACCATCGCTGACCCGGCCTGCCGGAACCGACTCCGTTTGGCCAGCCATACGCAGCAGATAATGGGTCTGGTGATAAGCATCGAGGGAGCTGAACACGGTGTTCATCCGCTTCCAGTCGAGGTAATCGGGGTAGGAGATGTTGGATCGCGGGAACAGTGTGGCACTCTCCGCCACTTCCACCAACCGGTTCGGATCCGCGTACGGCAGCGGCTCGATCAGCGCAGCGTCGACAAAGGCAAAGATCGCCACACTGGCGCCAAGCCCAAGCGCCAGCATCAAAACCGCCGTCAACCCAAAGCCCGGATTCTTCTTCAGCTGGCGGAAGGCAAAGCGCAGATCTTGCAACAACATGATGAAGTACTCCCGCGGTCGAGATGTGCACGTCAACCACCATCATGAGGCGACGGTAAATTGTAGAAAGAAAGCAGGAGAGAGGACCTCGTGCTAAAAACCGTGTCCGGGAACACAGGAAGTCTGTTCAGAAATGAACAACGGAGTGCAGCAAAATTTGCCCGGAAAAGCTCTCAACCAGGATTCGTGCGAGAAGACTAAGACTTGATCCATCGATAGAGAGCGAGCAGATGCTCCACGGACATACCGTTGATGGTCATTCCCGCGAGGGCGGAACATCGAAACCCTGAGACACAAACGGTAACGGGCGGCTCAACTCGCAGGCGAAATATTCTTCTTGCGGCTCAACACGCTCCCGACCTTTACGCGTGACACGGTTGAGGCGTGGTCGATTTTCCGCCAGAATCCGACAAAATAATCCACCGCCGAGATGATCGAGACTACCACCATGAAGTAGATCGCGGTGATCGCCGTTGGATACACCCACAACGTAAACCAGCCGAAATGCCACTCATACCAGCGATGCGCCAGGATCGTCGCCACCACGGACACAATCTGGATGACCGTCTTCAGCTTGCCGAGGTTGCTCGCCTCAATGGTAAATCCCTCAGAGCTGGCGATGGACCTCAACCCGCTCACCAGGAACTCCCGCCCGATCACCAGGACCGCGATCCAAGGCTTCATCACGTGGGGGTTATAGCTCACCAGGCAAATGAACGCCGCGCTGATCATCAACTTGTCGGCCAACGGATCCAGCAGCATCCCAATCGTGGTAATCTGCCCGCGACGCCGCGCTAGATATCCATCCACCCCATCGGTGATCGAAGCGGTGATGAACACGAGCGAGGCAATAATCTCCTGCTGGCCGAACGAAGCATCATGAAGTGGAAATGATGGAGAGAGCAGCCAGATGAGCACAGGCACACTGAGAATGCGGCTCAACGTAATGGAATTGGGAAGATTCACACGCTGCCCTTCGCGGGAGTTGGCGTTCGCTTTATTAGAGCACTTTTTAAGGAAGTATAGGGCCCCAATCGGCTCCCGAGGAAAGAACCGCCCGTCACCGAATTCTGCGATCGACACTATGGGCATGGTATGCTTGCGTTCGCGACCAACCTTAAAGCCCCTGACAATCTATAGAAAAAGTAAACAGTTGACCAACAAAGCAATACGTTCGCTGGGTGTGAAATGCCGGCCTCGGAAGGTGAAATTCGTAGTCCGAACCAGAGATGACGGCCGGGACGGAAAGCATGCAGGTCGCGGCAAACTCCGCCTGCTTACCCTTCCACGTTCCGGCAAGCATATTGCAAACCTCCCCGAGAGCGTCTTTTACCGTTCGATCAAAGTGGGTCATGGGTGTTCCTACCATCAACTCAGCCAGCTTCAGCGCGACCGTCTCCGGCATTCGCAGGACGCAAGCTCCGCTTAACTTCCCGGCTAGACCGATGATCGCGGTAACTCCTTCCGTCGTCTCGGTGTCGGACGGGGGCGATATCGCTGAGGCAAGGACTGGGACACAAGAGACGTCCATCATTAACTGAAAGACCTCGGCAACCGAGAGGTCGAGAAATTCGTTTTGTGCCGACTGCTTGTCGCGTGTATTTTGGTTCAGCATAGTTTTAGTTATCCGGATGAAGCGATGTGTACCTTCTAGAGTGGCCGGGCTGCCAACAACCCGGATGAGGCGCGGACCTTCCGATCCTGGCAATCGATCCTACTCGACTAATGGCAATACGCGTTCCTTCACCTGGTCGGCGGTAAATGGTTTCCTTAGGTAACCTTGTGCTCCGGCCATGATTGCTTGACGCACATGCTCCTCGCTGCTCTCGGTAGTGATCATCACCACCGGTACGCCTTCAGCCAACTTTTGACCACGCAAAGCGCGAAGGAACTCGAGGCCATCCATCATCGGCATGTTAATGTCGGACAAGATCAGCTGCACCTTTTCCCGGCGCAGCACCTCCAGCCCCTCGGTGCCGCTTGAAGCTTCAAGCACCGTGCTCAGTTGTACGCCTGCCTGGCGCAACGCGCGCTCAACGATTTTACGCATGACTGACGAGTCGTCTACGATAAGTGCCTTTATCTCGCGCATCTGTTGCACCCTCATTCAGAGATAGCGGCGACGCCAATCGCTCTGCCGCACCGCCTAGGTCTCTCATTGTCTAAGACAAGGAAGTAACCTTGGGGCGATCTGGCTACTTTATCGGCACCCTAAGCGGCGGCTAGAGTGCTTGCTCACGAAAACGAGTGACATGTGATCTTCATACCTGTCCGCCCCGAGTGGCCCGGTCACAGGTACCCTCCCGCAACCGAGGCCACTATAGCCGGCAACGCTCAGAGGCCCGTCTCGGCCAACGAACCCAGCACGTCCTCAATCGGAGCTAGGCAGCCTGCCCGCTTCAGGCTCCCGTCCGTCCGCTTCCACATTCGCATCCAGAAGTAGTCATGCATCCTCACGATCCTGGCGTCAATCGGCTTGGTCTCCTCCAGGATTCGAGTAAAGGTCCCGATCAGAGCGTTCATCCCGGCGGCTTCGACCAACCGCGCTGGAGGAAAGGCTGACTCGAGAATGCGACGGTGAGCGGCCGCGAATGCTCGCCCGTCCACGACACCGGCGGCTACACGCAGGCCCGTCATCCGCTCCAGTGCAAAACTCACGCTGCGGTCAATTCTGTCCTCGAAGCCGAGGTAAAGGAGCGCCGAACCGGCCACGCGAAGCGGAAGGAAGCCGAAGGCGTCGAGGAGCAGTCGGGGGGAGAATGTCGCCATAAGATCGGGCGAATAGTCCTCCAGAGTAAGCACCGGGCACCCCCACTGGGCGCCGAGGGCTCGGGTGATCATTCTCTCGGTGACCTCTTGATCGAGCTGCAGCACGGCGCCGATCCTGCCTCCGCAGGTCCTCTGTCGCGCCAGCGCGCCCCGCAACTGATCCCGGGTAATCGCTCCTTGGGAAAGCAGCACCAGCCCCAAGGGTATGCGATGGCAGTGGACATTGACGGCCTGATCCCACCCCTTAAGCTCGCGGGCGATGGCGTTGCCTACCACGAGCTTGGAGCATTGCGGACCGCATACCCAGCCACCCTCGAAGACTGGGACTTGGCGTCCCCGCCAAAGACGCAGCCAGCCGCTTGAGCAGGCAGCATTCGAGCAGGTAGGAAGGCGTGAACTGGTGAACCTCCAACGGCGGGTGAAAGCATCAGCTGGATCGCGCGTGTCTACGGACCGCGCGTGGTCTTTCTCTAGCCTCGCCAAACTTCCCCCGAGTGAAATCCCGTCTAGAACAGGCATCGGATGCTCTCCAAACTCTTTCGAGGCTCTGCCACTTCAGTGACCTGCAGACCAAAGTTGCCATTGACCAAGACTACCTCCCCGCGCGCGACAATCTTGTCGCCAATGATCAGATCTACGGCGTCGGAGATGGCTCGATTCAACTGGATCACGTCTCCCGGTCCGAGCGCCAGGAGATCGCTCAGCGCCATCTCTCTTGATCCGAAGCGCAACGAGGCTTCGAGCTCGACATCGCGCAGCAGGTCGATGCCTGGCATTTCATCGCGTGGACCAACTACTTCCGTCCCGCGGGGAGACGCGTTTGCTTCGGGAACAGCGGAAAGCGGCTGAAAGGAACTTGCTGCAAAAGCTGGTGGCGGTTCAACTCGGGCGGGCTCAGCCGCAACCAGATCAGCAACAACCAGCGCCACCTTTGCCTTACCGGCTCGCAATTGATATCCCATGCCTTCGCTGCCAACTGGTACCGATTCGGGGGAAATCATCGCCACTTCGCAAGCCTTACCTGTCGATCGGCCGAAAGCAGCCGCGGCTTCGACGCAAGTCTTCCGGAAGATGCGCTGCCACTCCTCCCGCACTTCCTCCGGGTTCAGAGGCTCGCGCCGGGTCTCCGAACCATCCTTCTTTTCGAGTTGCGCGAACAGTGTCGCCAGTGCGGTCTCGTCAGCGGTGACGGTGAACGTCCCACTCCAGTCACCTGCTAAATCGACCATCAAAGTCATGGTCGACGCGCCAGGGGGAATCGCAGCGCCCGGTAATAGATTGAAGCTCTGTGAAAATTCCGCCTCAAGAACTTCGGCGGCCACCTTCAACCAGCTTGCTATAAACATGCTCATGCCACATAGTTTCCGCCCACCACGAACTGTCCAAATGCCTCGATGACACTGCCTGCGGCTGCCGTTCCTTCTCCTCCATGGAGTAGAATTCTGCGACTCGAGGCGATGTTCAACGAGAGTCGGAAAAGCGTCAGCAGGAGCAGCAGTGTTGGGAATACGGAAAAATCCACTGCTCGTCTCACCTGGACGGCCGAGAGAAACACCAACACCGCCGCCGCCATCGAAAGCGCCAGCAGCACATCAAGCAGTACCGCCGGCATGGGGACCAGCATGACAAAAACCACACTAATGGCGGCAATGGGAAGCACCAAGTCCCGGCTCGACTTCAACAGCCGCTGCGGCCAACTGCCGAAAACCGTAGACCTGGCGGCTGGGGTGGATAGCCCGGAAGTCACATCGTTGAGCGCGGCCGAAGTCTCCGGTGGGTTGGCTGCCGGCGTAGCCGGACGAGAGAGGGTGGGGGTGGATGCGGCAGCGGGTAGTGCGACAGTGCTCATTAGGTCTCCTTTAGAACGGTGTCGCATCAACTCTGGGAGCTTTTTCCGATCGTACGGTGCGCAGAAAGCAAGCGGCAGCTGGAGTCAGACCATTGGAAGCTTCCTCTAACTGCGCTTGGCCTAGCTCGTTCCGGGTTCCTTTACATCCGGTTTACCGCTCACTGGCGAAAAGGGCCACGGAGGCGGAGTCGCTCGGCGGAGCACTTGTTGGCGCGCCCGGTCCTCGACTTTCTGGCGGTAAAGATAAGCGAGAATGCCAGCCACAGCAGCGAAGAGTTCAAATGGAATCGCTTGTCCTGCCTCTACGGAGCGATAGAGTGAACGTGCCAACGGAGGGTTCTCGACGATGGGAATACCCGCCCATCGGGCCTCCGTCTTGATCTGTTCGGCAACCAAATTTCTTCCCTTCACTAGAACCCGGGGTGCGTCCATGGTGGCAAAATCGAAGGTCAGCGCGACCGCATAGTGAGTCGGATTGGTGATGACCACCGACGCTTTGGCGACATCGGACCGGATCATGCGCGCACGCATCTGTCTTTGCAGATTGCGGATACGTCCTCGGATTTGGGGATTGCCCTCCGATTCCTTATATTCGTCCCGCAACTCTTGCTTGCTCATTCGCAGCCGTTGCGACCAGCTCCGATATTCGATCAAAAGTCGACCGCGGACCAGACGCAGAGGATCCATGCAGCGTTGACCAGAAGTGCATAAGCCCCACCCATGACCTCGGGCATCCGGGCCACGCTGAAGACCGGAAACTCTGCCTGATGCATCAACTGTCCCCACGCGAGCACACTCAGTACCGCGACGGGTAGTAAGGTCTTGAAGAGCCGGGCGCCACTTCGAAGAGAGAACAAATTCTTCAGGTTGGCGATCGGATCCAGGCGCGTCCATTTCGGCTGCAGAACAGGAGCAAAGAATCGAACACCGCCGCCCTGTATGATCCCAGCGGTAAGCGCCGCACCGACACAGGCCAACATCACCGAAATCACGGGCAGCATCACGGCGACCGAAGCCCCGCGTAATTCGAGAACCGCGGCAATCCCTCCCTTGCCACGCCACGCTGGCGTCTCGGCCATCCCCATTAACCGCTGAAAAGCGGACATCCAACCGGTCAGCCAGGCCGGAGCTATGGCGCCGAGCGTCAAGCTGCCTGCTAAGGTCACGGAGGCCGCCAAAAGCTCACGGCTATGAGGGCTATCACCCTGCTCCCGAGCCTTCTGCCGCCTTCGCGGGCTGGCCTGTTCCGTGCGTTCTCCGGCCATCGATTGCCTCGCCTCTCCCCTACGGCCTCGTAAGGCCTTCCCGCAGTAATTTCATGGCCGCATCGAGCAATCCGGAAAAGCGGGCCTCGATGAACCGTGGCCACAATGCCAAGGATCCGATCAGCACTACGTAGCCCGCAATCGTCTTGAGAGGAACGGTAATCGCCAGAACCGGCAGCTGAGGGGAGATCTTCCCCAATAGCGCAATCGTGACCTCGATCAACATGGTTGCCGACAATGCTGGCGCAGCCATTTGCAAGGCCGAGGCAAAGATTCCCCCCGCCATCCCCACTACAGCCAGTCCGGTATGCGCACCCAGCCAGACTCCACCGAGCGGCGCATCCACAAAGCTTCGAATTAATGCCGCTACCAGCACTCGATCCAGCCCGGCTGCGATCAGCACTAGTGTGCCGATCAAGGTAAAGAATTGTCCCAAGAGCGGCGTCTGGACGGATGAGTTCGGATCAAGCAGATTGACGAGCGAAAAGCTGAACTGAAAACCCAACACCTGGCCAGCAAACGACAACATCTCCTGCACCATGGACAACAAAAAGCCGAATAGCAAGCCAACGGTTAATTCACCCGCAATCGATCCGAGCCCGAGCTCGAGATGGGCCCTTGGAAACGCGGCGACCACCGGCGCCAGCAATACTGATAAGGCCAGCAGGAAGATCGCCTTCACTCGCATGGCAATCGCCAGAGAAGAGAAGATCGGAGCAAACACCAGCAATCCACTCAACCGCACTGCTACCAGAACCATCGCAATGAGATAACTCGACCAATCGAGGCTCGCGTTCGGTATCAGGCTATCCATCCCGCTTTCCTTCTCGATTCTTGACATCTAACCTATGGATGAAAGCGGGTTTTCTATTCGCCCGGTCTCAACCAAGAAAACGGTGAAAGTCGCAGAACAGCCGCACCGTGTAGGTGACCAGCCGCCCCAGGAACCAGGGCATCCCGATCAGCATGAGTGCGACCACTATCAAAAGCCGGGGAACTGTCGTCAGCGTTTGTTCTTGGAGGGAAGTCAGCGTCTGAACCAGGCTCAACAAGAAACTCGTTACGCTCGCGGCAAGCAATACCGGCCCACCCAAGATCATTGCCTCACGCAGCAATTGGCGCATTAACTCTGCTACTTGATCGGTCGACAAGGTCTCGCTCCTTCGCGTATGTCACCGGCAGCCAGCTAGCTGTCCGGTCAAAAACTCTTGAGCAGCGAGCCGGCCAGCAAGTTCCAGCCATCCACCATTACAAACAATAGGATCTTGAGCGGCGTCGAGACCACCACTGGCGGCAACTGGAACATGCCGATCGAAGTGGTGATAGAGGCCACCACCAGGTCGACCAGCAGGAAGGGGAGAAAGAGCACCGCGCCAATCTGGAAACCGGCCTTCAGTTCAGACAACATGTAAGCCGGCACCACGACTCGCAATGGCAGGTCTTCCGGCTTCGCCGGACGAACTCCAAGCGAAGCCGACGCAAATAGCTCAAGGTCCTTCTCCCGCGCGTAATGAAGCATGTACAGGCGGGGCGGCTCCATTCCTTTTTCAATCGCACTCAACCCCGTGATTTGCCCTAATCGATATGGCTCGACTGCCTGCTGGTCAACAGCCGTCAGGACGGGCTGCATGAGGAACCAGGTCATGAACAGGCCTAATCCGATCAGCGTCTGATTGCTGGGGGCAGTCTGGGTCCCGAGCGCTTGACGAAGAAAGTGGAAGACCACCAGCAGCCGCACCATTGGGGTCATCGAAAGCACCAGTGCCGGCAGAATCGTCAACAGAGTTAGAGTGAAAACAATATTCCACGGCACGGCATTGTTGCCACTGATATGGGACTCAAGGCCGGAAAAGGAAGACAGCTTTGCGGCCGGAGCTAGGAACAATATCAGCAACGTCATAGCGCCATCCGATCATTGAGCGAAGGCAATGCTGGACCGACGGCCAGGGGCAAGCGCCTTCTTCGCGACCGAAGTCGGCGGGTCGTCACCCGGTTCGGTTGCGCGGTCCGGATGAACGGGCGGCCACCCCGATCGCCCGTCAACGCCTGCTGCCAAGAGCCAATTTCGATCATTGCCGAGATTGACTCCGGACTGTCGGCCACCAAAAAGCGGTGTTCTCCGCAGCCAACCACGAGCAGGGATTTCTTTGCTCCCAGATTTAAGCGGGCAGAGATTGACAAGGGCTGCGATTGCTCGGCTTGCCGTCCACTGAGCCTCCCCATTAGCATCGCCCAAATCGGCCAACACTTTCGCTTGAGGTTCGCTGCCCACTCGCCTGCTGCTTGGAGAGGCATGGTTCCGAAGTCCGAGGAATCGTTCCTGCTCATACCAGCCTCGTGACTCTGACCGCCAAGGTCTGGTCGACAACCTCGAACTCGGTCCAGACGAGGTGAACGTCGCCGCAAGTAAGAGGAACATCGTCGGTACTCGGCCAGGCCGACGGAACAACTCTCCCCGGAGCGAGGGCCATCAGGTCGCCTACCCGGAAATTGGGAAGCGGAACGCGGACATCCAGTTGAACGGGAAGTCCCGAGATCCGCGCCAATTGCAATCTTCCATCAAAGGGCGGATCGGACGCATGGCTGCCGGTTGGCCGCAACAAGGCGACACCGGCAATACCAGCCTCCTCCCCCGCCGCCTTATCTTCCGCTGTCGCTCGTTCGGTCATCATGTATGCTCACCCTTCACTTTCCTGCTATCAAAACTCACGCTGCTGTCGATAGGGTTATGTGCAGATAAGGGGCCCGAACTGGGACGGAAGGGTGAGAGGAATCTCATGTCACGTGCAGTCTGAGTATTTCGTGAAAGACATCGGACGGTTCCGATACCACTGGAACCGTCCGAAGGCAACTTGGTTTTAACGGCTAGGCTGGAACGCGCGAGGTTGGCGGCTAAGAGATCCCGATGCCTAAGAGTTGAGGCTTAGTGAATCAGGTTAATGGTCTCCTGGGCGACGGTATCGAAGGTGGTCACCGCTTTCGAGTTTGCTTCAAAGGCTCGCTGGGCCACGATGAGGTCGGCGAACTCGGTTGAGATATCTACATTCGACGCCTCAAGAGCGGAATCGTGAATTGCACCGCGGCCCCCGGAGTTGGCCACCCCGGTACTCGCCTCTCCGGATGCCAGCGTGGTTTCGTAGTTGTTATCGCCAAGCCGGGTCAAGCCCTGTTCGTTGGTAATGGAAGCCACTCCCAGTTGCCCGATTGCAGTGGTTTGCGAATTCGAGAACTGAGCGGAAATCACTCCGTTGCCGTCGATCGTATATCCCGTGTATTCACCGCCGGCATAGCCGTCCTGATTGGTTGCCGAACTTCCCGAGGCGCTGGCGACTTGAGTGATGGTTGGCTGCCCGCTCGCACCGTAAAGATTCCAGTTGAAGCTAAGGTTGGCGGCACCGTCGGCGAGGCCGGCAAAAGTCAGCGGAAGCGTTGAGGTCGCCGGCCCGGCGGCGACCCCGTTGATCTTCGACAGGACGCCGCTGCTACTAAAATTTAGGGTTCCGCTGGCGTTAGCGCTGACTGCGCCTCCGGCATCCGAAGGGGGCAGCGTCACTGAATATTTCCACTGATTAATACCAGTAAGGTCTTTGGTAAACGTGACGGTCGCGTTATGCGGTTCCCCGAGCGAGTCGTAAATCTGCACCGGGACCGGGACCGAGGTCGTATTTGCCGAAGCGCCACCTAACTGTGCCGCCCCAGTAAGCGCGGTCGCTGAAGCGGTTTCGGTCAGACTGGATGGATCCCAACCGAGGTTCAGCGGGTTCGCCCCGTTAGTGGTTGCGGGAAAGGTGATGCCGGTCAAAGGTGCCGAGGGGCTGGTGAGCGCACCGGTTGCCGGATTGAAGGTCAGAGTCCCGGTTCCGTTCGCCGATGCTGCGACGCCATTCAACGTCAACGCATAGTTCCACTGATTTGCAGTGCCACTGGGGGTTAATGCCGCGTTGAACGTCTGTACCTGGCCGTTGGAATCGTAGAGAGTAATCGGCTCATTGACGATCGTCCCACCCGTAGTAGCCGAGTTAAGATTGCCTGCAAAGGTAAATCCATTTGAAGCCGCGGCGCCGGCGCTCGCATTGAGATTAGCAGTGATGGTAAGGTTCTGGGTTTGCTTGGGAGCCTCGACCTGGCCCACTGGCACTTGGATCGGAGCCAAGGGGGCATCGGTCTTCACTACTCCGTTTACCGACGGATAACCAAGCACACTCAGGCCGGACTGAGTGACCAGAAAGCCATTCGTGTTGACGTTAAATGTGCCGTCGCGAGTATATTCCACTTCACCGTTGTTCTGGACGACGAAAAATCCTGAACCTTCGAGCGCCACGTTGCTGGCGTTGCCGGTCGAGGTGGTGCTGCCGACAGTGAAATCAGTCGAAGTCGAAGCGACTTGTGTGCCTGCGCCTACCTCGATCGGGTCGCCCGACCCTGCGGTGCCGATCTGCTGATAAAACAGATCGCTGAAGGTTACGTTTTGCGCCTTGAAGGCGGTGGTATTCAAGTTAGCAAGGTTGTTGGCGATCGTGTTGAGCGCCGTCGAATCGGCCTCAAGACCGGTCAAAGGGATCGAAAAGGATGGCATGGTTCCTCCGGATATCTGGCTGTTCTTCTGTGTGCGGCGGTTCGGTTACCAGGATTGTTTCCCTGCCTTCTGCTGGAGCAGCGGGACGACTTGCTTTCCACCGATTCCTTGCGGAAGCCTTGCAGCGGAAAGATCGGAATCCGAGGAGAGAGCGTCAGCCGGATTGGTCCTGGCCCCGGATGAGATCGAGTTTGGAGAGGAAGTTTGATCGGTCGAGTGGGGACCATTGAACTGGCGATCGAGGCAGCTTGGCTTCCGGCGGCTGAACCGAGTTGCGGCCCGGGTGCGATGCCCGGCGTGGGGCTACTCGGGGTGGTACTGGCCGGGGTCAAGTCCTGGTTAATTGAGATCAGTTGCTGCAGGCTGTTAACTTGCACCAGTTGATTGATATATGCATTTGGATCCTGGTCGGAAGTGGGGTCCTGGTTTTTCATCTCTGCCACTAGGAGTTGCAGAAAGTCGTTGGCGGTGATGGTCGTCGAGTCCGAGCCGGAATTACTACCACTGGCGGCAGCAGCCGGCTTGGCCGACGACGCGGAAGCGGAGACCCTCGACGCCGGTTGCGGCCGGGTCTGCTGATTGATGACAGGATGGGCCTGGTTGTGGAGGTTTTGTTTGAAGTCGGACAACGTTTGCATAACATCCATCGTGATTCCCCTCGGTTTTCTGCTGCTAGAAACGAACTTCGCGACTCGGGCCTAGACGCGCACGTTGATCCAGCGAGAGGAGCCCGTACTCTCCAAAGCAGAGCTGGCCGAAAGAGACTCGCGAAGGTCTAGAGACGCGTTTGAAGTGCTATCCGGTCGACGACTAGATCGGCTCCCCGAAGCAAGCTCTGGCGCTGAGAGCGAATCGTTGTTTCCGGACGCGCCCTGGCCCGGACCCCGCTCCGAGTGCGCTCCCGAACTGTTACCGTTCAGGCCGCCTCCTTCATTGGCCAAAACGTTCCGAACCTCAAGGCTATGTACGCCCAGCTCACGCTCGGCCAAATAATCTGCCATTCCCGAGAGTTGCGCATGCAAGGCTGCATGGGCGTCGGGCGTGGTGGCGCTCAGCGACGCGGTCACCTGGCCGGCTGCTCCTTGCGCCCTTATCTCGAGCCAGCCATGGACCGGATCATTCATGCCGACCTCGACAAGGTGAGGATTTGCGTGCCAAAGGTGAGTGGTCGAGACCTCCCCTAAGTCAATCTGACTGAACGTGTCCCCAAGCGAGTTGAAGGCCGTAGATACAAAGCTAGACCCGCTTTCCCGCTGACCTGTCATAAGACCAGCCGGTGCAGAGTTCTGCAGGTGAAGCGCCGCGGCCGAGTTGTTGGCGATCGAAGGTCGAACGACCTCTCCTCCCAGCGATGTCACTGGATCTTCGAGCCTTGCTCCACCTCCAGCATTCTGACCGGAACGACCCTCTGGAAATAGCTCGGAAACTTTAGCTCTCGATTCGGGTGTTGCCGCCAATTGGTGTCCGCTGTCCGGATGCGGTGGGTCTACATCCATGGATGGGGTCGGTGCCCTTTGATGCGGAACGCCCGACTCCTCTTCGAACGAGGTCGGAAGCAAATTGACCATACCCTCGAGGCTTGGCATCGAAGGGTCAGCGAGTTTGCGAGCCGCAATGGCTCCCTGGGGGACGGTGCTCTCTGATGGGGAGAGCGTAGCGTGTCGCTCGTTTGACTCATTGAGAACCCCATCCGGAGGGCCTGCCGCTGGACTCGACCCACCCGTCGCTTGCTGATGAGCAGCTCCTGCACCAGATCCACTCGTCCTCCGGTCAGGCACAATCGGAGAACGACTGAACGGTGCCGCCCAGACCATTCCTAGACCCTCAAGGTGTTGGCCGGAGGGATCTTCCGGGCTCGAACCGATGGTGCTTGCTGCGGCGGCATCTTTTCCGGTCGATGGGACAGGCACTCTGTTCGACGCGTCGGATCTAGAGGCGGCAGCGGACGAAGAGAAGTCGTTTGAATGTCCGCCCAGGGCATCACGGAGCCCCGCTCTCGTCCGAGCGAACCCTTCCACCCCGAGACTGTTCGTTGCCGAGCTATTCGCCGGGCCTAAAGAGCAACCTTCGGAGACGCCGAGGCCGACTTCCTTACGGCGGGAAGGCAGAGCCTCGTCACCTGCTTCGCTTGCCCGGCTGGGATCCTTGGCCGGAGATACTAGTCGTAATATCGTTCCTTGAGTCAGACCTTCGAGCTGCGAGGACTCGGCAGCGCTTGAATTTGAGACGGATGGCTCTTCCTGATTTACTTTCTGCTTCTTTTCAGCTTGCCCTTGGCGGGCGATCTCCGCGAGTACGGTCTTCTTGGAGGTCCCAGTTGCGAGCCCTTCTTTATCTGGGGCCTTATGCGAATTGAGGGTCCTCGGCAGAGTCTCAAGAAAAGTGGCGCCAAATCCCGGCAGGCCGTCCTTCGATGGCCCGGAACCCGGCTTGGCCACTGCGACACCCGCAGACCCCTCCGCCTGGCCAACGAGCGCTGCCCCTGCTGACAATTGCATGCTTCAGTCCCTCATGAGTGGCTATTGCAGGTTATGGGCCAACAGAATACGGAATGGACGTCGAATTTCTTAGAGGACCTTCAGACTCGCTAATCGATTCTGCATCGTGGGTCAGCGTCGTTTCCTGTCTCCACCCTTTTGAAGGATCTCTTTAGGTCGAGATTGGAACCAGTCATCCAGATGCCGCTGTTGGTCTCTGTCTTGTTGGGCGCGCTCGATAGCTAAGGCCGACTTCACTAACGTCTCGACCTGCATACGTTCGCGGCGTCTGACCAGAAACCGCTCCTCGACCATCGCCCTCTGTAACTCCAGACCAACACGCTTTGCCTCGAGCAATCTTCGCTGTTCCGTCGAGCGTAGCCAGCAAGCTTCCTCGATCAATCGGCCAAGCTGAGAGGAGCACCCAGCAGAGATCTCTTCCTGCCTCCCATCAGCCTCTTCCAGATTCTTGAACGAACGTTCCCGGCTCTCACGACCATCAAGCTTCGCTTGGATCGATGCCTGTTCTAGCAACCTCAAAGAGGTTGCGGCCTCATCGAGCTCCAGACGGCATTGTTCTTCCTCTAAAGCGCGGACGCGCAAGACTCGCTTAAGCGCCTTGATCACGATCAACCTCGCCCTTGCATGCACATATGCGCATGGTTCTTCAAATTCGGCTTGCCAGTTCCGCCAGTTGCTGCAGGGAGCGCGCCGCGCTTGCATCTTCGCTAACATCCTGCTCGAGAAAACGACGAACTTCCAGTCGGACCCGGAGGGCCCGGTCGAGTTCAGCATCCGCCCCCGGCTTGTACGCGCCAATTCTGACCAGATCTTCAGAACGCGCATAGACAGCCAACATCTTTCGCACCAGCGCGGCTTGTCGCCGATGTTCACCCGATGCAACTGCGGGCATCAAACGGCTAATCGAATCCAGGATCTGAATTGGCGGATACCATCCCTCCGAAGCCATCGCTCGAGAAAGGACAACGTGCCCATCCAGCAGCGCACGCACTGCATCGACCAGCGGATCCTGTTGATCGTCTCCTTCCATCAAGACCGTGTAAAACGCGGTAATGCTGCCTTGCTGAAATTGTCCAGCACGCTCGATCAGCCTTGCTAGCCGGCTGAAGACCGAAGGCGTATACCCTTTTCCGGTTGGTGGTTCGCCAGCTGCTAGTCCTACTTCTCGGGCCGCCATGGCAAAGCGGGTGATCGAGTCGAGGACCAGCAGAACGCTGCGGCCATGGCGCGCGAAGTATTCTGCAATGCAGGTTGCGCCGAGGGCCGCTCTCATCCTGAGGAGTGGAGACTGATCTGAGGTCGAGACGATCACCACGGAGCGGCGCCTTCCTTTCTCGCCTAAAGAGTTATCGAGAAATTCTCGGACTTCGCGACCGCGCTCCCCCACTAGGCCGACGACGATAACGTCTGCTTCGCTGTTTCGGGTCATCATTCCAATAAGAGTGCTCTTTCCAACTCCCGAGCCGCCAAAGATGCCGATTCGCTGCCCTCTGCCGACCGCTAAGAGTCCATCGATTGCTCGAATACCGGTGACGAGGGGGGTTCGAATTGGAAACCGCTCGAGGGGCTTTGGCACCACACCATCGAGAGGCATGAAGGTATGGAGAGATGGTCGTCTGCCGCCGTCGATCGGTCGGCCTAACCCGTCAAGCACGCGCCCGACTAGAGCCTCCCCGACCTCGATTTCAGGCGTCGTACCGAGCGCTGTCACCGGATCTCCGAAGCGGATCCCGTCGCAGGTGTGAAGCGGCATTGACAGCACCCGATCGCCGTGAAAACCAATCACTTCTGCCAAGTGTCGCAATCCGGAACCATCGACGATCTCACAGGATTCGCCGACCGAGGCCAGTGGACCCACCGATTCGATCGTCTGCGCCTCAGCTTCAACCACGTGCCCCCGCCATCGCCAAGCTGGGCGTTGACTCAACCGCGAAAAATATGTCCCTAGGACACCCATCAGGCCGCTTTCAACCTCGCTCTGCTATCGTTGCCTTTTACCCAACGTACGCGGCCGATCCTAGTACCCGATGACTCAAGGTGGTTCGGCCAGTCAAAACACCATCTAGAACTCAGGCTGACCGGGAACTAGGGCGATGTTCGAGCAGATCGAAAAAACCACGTTCGATCTCGGCAAGCTGCGCCCTCACGCCCAATTCGACGGTCCCGTTATTCGCCTCGAGCACACAGTCGCCAGGCTCGAGGTCAACATCGCCGATGACTTCCGGAATCAATGCCCGGTTTGGTATCAATGCAAGCAAATCACGCCATGGCTCAAGCTGGTTCATGGGGCACCGCAGGCGAACCCCCGACGTCTCTCCCAGTTGACCGAGAGCGACCCGTACCGCTCCAGCCAATAACAACGGATCGAGCGACGCCTCGCGGTTCAGAATGCGGGCCGCGATGGCTAATGCAAGTTGCACCACTTCCTGTTCGACAACCGCAAAGTAATGTTCTCGCTCCGCACGGAAGCTGTACAAGGCCGCTCCCACTTGACGAGCTCGTTCTTCGATCGCCGCTTTCATATGGAGATCATCGGCCTGGCGAAGCTGATCGAGCGTCTGCTGGCCTTCTTGGCGGATCTGCTTCTCCCGCGCAGCGGCTCGTTCCTCCGATTCGCGTAGACGCTGTTCGAATTGAGCTACGCTAGCCGCGTACTCCAAAGCCTCGGCGCCTGGTGTCGGTTCGTTCTGCACCACAAATGGCTGGGCAGTCACCGATACCGTACCCGGTGACCTGTAGGCCATCTTCTCGACCCGCGTGGAAGGCCCGGGGCGTCGACCCGCTAGTTGATCCAGCACCTTCCGTTCTCCAACGATCTGCGTGTCCTTCTTTTCCATGCTTCCTCATTCGCAGCAGGAGATTGCCACCTTATCAAAGGTAGGCAGAAACAACGGGGAGGTAGAAGCAACGATGGAAATTGCTCCTGGTCGGTCAGACCATCAGATCATCGCCTTGTTCGATCTTAAGGATGACTTTGCCTTCTTGTTCAAGCTTGCGGGCCAGACCGAGGATCTCCGCTTGCGCGCCGCTGACTTCGCGGGCTCGTACCGGCCCTAGAACTTCCATATCTTCCTTGAGCATCTCGGCCGCCCGGCTCGACATGGCCGCAAAGATATGAGCTCGGAGATCTTCGCGCGCTCCCTTCAACGCCAGACCCAACTGCCGCTTGTCCACTTGCGAGACTATCTCCCGAATGCTGGCGGCTGGAATAGTCACCAAGTCCTCGAACGTGAACATTAGGTTTCGTATTCCGAGTGCAAGTTCTGTATCTTGGTCCTCTACTTGTTCCAAGATCTTCTTCGCTTCCTCTGGTCCCATCCGGTTCATCAGGTCGGCGACCGCTTTAAACCCGGAGTATTCCTTGCGGACCGATTCGCCGACATTTTCCAGACGGTGATGCAGGATCATGGCGACCTTCTGCGCCATCTCAGGAGAGAACTGGCGCATTTCGGCCAATCGGCGTACGGACGCCACTTTCTGTTCTTCGCCAAGATTCGCGAGAACTAGCGAAGCTCTCTTGGGATCTAGATGCGCGAGTACCAGCGCGACCGTCTGCGGGTGCTCATTGTCGAGAAACTTGCCCAGTTGCTCAGGATCGACCTTCTGTAACATTGCCAAATTTCCATAGCTCTCCTCTTGGGCCCGCTTTACTTGAGATAAAAGATCTTCCGCCCTCTGTTTGCCAAAAGAATCGATCAACAACTTGGTCGCATAGTCCAGGCCGCCATGGATCATGTAGTTCTGGGTCTCTAGAAGTTCATGAAACTCGTTCAATACCTCAACTGAAAGCTGAGGAGGAATACTGCGCAAGTTAGCAATCTCCTCGGCCAATACCTGTACGTCACTCTCCGGCAGGTTCTGAAAAAGCTTCCTGGCGACCTCATCGCCAACGGTTACAACCAGAATCGCGGCCTTTCGGATGCCGGTCATCGCGGGACCGCCGGCCGAAACGGCGGCGAGCGCATCCTGGCGCTTCGGTGCTTCGATCGCTTCCGTCATTCAACCTATCCTCCTTCCACGTGGATCCAACTATGTAGCAACCGTGAACTCAACGCCGGATCTCTGTTGATAATTGCAACTACCCCCTCGTGGAGGGACTGAGCGCGTTTCTTTTGCGTTTCGAGGAGCAGCTCCTCGGCCTTGGCCTCAGGCAACTCCGGACCCGGCCGACTCGAAGCGCCGGGCCCAGCTCCCGGAGAGAAAGCCGCCTGGGCCTTGAGCGGCTTCGTCTTGGCGGCAATCGGGCGAATCACGAAGAAGACAAGTCCCAGCATCGCGGCAAGGATGGTTGCATACCGGAGCAATGGCTCCGACCGGCCCGCACTCTTCAGCAGACGTTCTGGCAAGCTCGGCGGGGGCGGCGCATTGTTGTCGTCAAAGGAGATGTTTTCCAGGCTGATCTGATCCCCGCGTGAAGTATCATAGCCAATCGCGGCCTGAGCCAGCATTGTCAAGCGCTTCATCTCCTCAGGGTTGCGGGGCTGCCATGTGGTCTGCTTCGACTTTCCTGACATGGCCATCTTGCGGTCGTTGACCAGAATGGCTGCCGTGACACGGCGCACTCTCCCAATTCCCTGCTGCAAGCGGCGCGTCCTTTTCGACGCTCCATAGGTTCCGTTCTCCTGGGTGGTGCTCTGTACACTGGAGGCGGCCGTCGGGAAAAGCGGAGGCTGGGCATTGGGCGCGTTGCTGGCTGTACCAGGGACGCCAGCAGGCGAGGGCGCTGGGTTTGAAGTTTGCTGGCTCTTCTGCATCGATAGCGTGACCACACTCGCAGGATCGTAGGTCTCGTCGGTTTCCTCGCTGATCGAGCTATCGTAATCGACATTCACCGAGGCGCGAACATTGCCGACGCCGGCAACTGGTTCAAGCGTCTCAATTAGCTTCTCCTCCAGCTGTTGCTCATGCGCTTCGGTCTCCGCTGAAGCAGATTTTCGCCCCAGCACTGCGTGGCCGTCTGCATCCGCAAGAATGACCTTGTCGGGAGTAAGGCCGTCGACAGCGCTCGCGACTAGATTGCGGATTGCGTCCCCTTCTTCGTCGTTAAGGCTGCGGTGCTTCATCTTGAGCACTACGGACGCTTTGGCCTCGCGCTGTTGATCGGTGAAGAGCGAGTCGTGGGGCATGACCAAGTTGACTCGTGAGGATTGGATCGCACCCATCGAGTCGATAGTGTGTTCGATCTCTCCTTCGAGGGCTCGTTGGTAATTCACTTTCTCCTCGAACTCGGAGCCGATCCAATTCGGTTTATCAAAAAGTTCAAAACCCATACGGCCGCTCTTCGGCCGTCCCTTTGCAGTGGTCGCGAGCCGGGCTTTGTCAAGACTCTCCGACGGCACACGGATGGTCGCCCCGTCGGGAGAAACGTCGAACGGCAAAGACGCCGCCGTTAGTCCCGCCGCGATTTCTCTCGCGTCCTGCGGATCGAGCCCGGCATAAAGCACTCGCCAATCGGGCCGTGCAGCGAACCAAACCAGTCCGCCGATGGCGAGAATCAGCGAGGCTCCAGCAAGTAGAGCCCAGCGGCGTTGTCCGGAGCTGAGTCCAGCGAGGCTAGCAGCCGACCTCTCCCATAAGGCGCGCAGACGCAGATCGAGTCCCTGATCAGCCACTTCCGTCCGAAGTTGTTGGTTCTCGTCCATCGCTTCGGTTCCCTGTCTCTCCCCAGAATGGCTGCGAATTGCCAGCAAAACGCGTTTCCTCCATAAATCACCGCAACATCAAGAGCGGGTGACTCGGGAGGATAGAACGGGATACATTCAGAACTGAATGCTCATCATGCTCTGGTAAGCGGCGACCATCTTGCCGCGCACTGCCAACGCCATCTCAAACGCTAAATCCGACTTCTGTGTGGCGATCATGGCCGTGTGAATATCCACTCCCCGGCCGCCGACCAGTCCCTCGATATTGCTCGAAGCCTGATCTTCCAGTCCCTTCAGGTTCTCCAATGCATCACTGAGTACGCCTGCGAACGGCGCACTCGCATCACCGATCGGGTTGGCAGCGCCGGTCAAGGTTCCACTACTCGATGGAGAAGCGGCTTGAGCTTGTAAAATTGAGAACTGGGTCTGCATGATTCTCTCCTTGGTTCACGTGGGTTGAGTCGCTGGAGCGATCGGGAGCTGTCGGTCCTAGACACCGCGATCCGACACCTCGATAGCCCCGAATGGATCACTTCAGAATGTCCAAAGAGGCAGCGATCATGCTCTTCGTCGCTTGAATGGCGGAGCTATTGAGCCCATAGGCTCGAGTCGCGCCCATCAGATCGGCCATCTCGGTGAGTGGATTGATGTCGGGATAAGCGACGTAGCCATCCTTGTCCGCGTCGGGGTGTTGAGGATCGTAGCGCCGCAGCGTCGTGGCCTTGTCGGCCACTACCGCCGTCACCTCCACACCGCCGGGCGGCGGCTGATTGGCATAGGAAGGACCTCGTAAGGCGAGTCCATTGGCCGATAGAAGCTGGTTCTGGAAACTGTCCCCGGCCTCAGCCGAAGACCCAAAGACCACATGCTGTCGACGATATGGCGTCCCATCCGCGGTTCGGGTGGTCTCTGCGTTTGCCATGTTGGCGGCCACAACTTCGGCGCGAATCCGCTCCGCCTTGAGTGCTGAGCCGCTGACCTCCAAAACTCCGAATAGATTCATAATCTCTCCCATCCCTATCTTGGATTGGCGGGCTGCATTTTTGACAGACCACCGATGACAGACCGCCGAGCCCACGAACGACCGCTACGGCGAACGAACCAGATCGCGCCTAGTCCCATCGCACTCACCATACAGTGTGGGTCTCGAGCAACTTATTTGTCGGAGTGAATGGCATCGGAGACCCGCGAGTACTCGCGTTTAAGCAACTCTATTCCGGTCCGGAACTGCAGCTGCGACTCTGCCATTTTCAATCCTTCCCGATCCATGGAAACGTTGTTCCCATCGGGGCGCTCTAGCAGTCCATCGACATCTCTAGGCCGGGGTACCGACATTGGGTCGGATGGCCCGCTTTCACCCCCTGGCTTACCCCACTGCGCCTCAGCCACCGCTGTTTGCATTTCGCTGGCGAAGTCGAAGCCTTGCGTTCGATAGCCTGGGGTGTCCAGGTTCGCCATGTTCGCCGCCGTCAGCTTCAATTCAGCGCTCGACAGATCGAGATACTGCCCCAGTTCCCCACTCAGCGGAGTTGATATGTGCATCGTCGTGCACTCCTGTTTCTCGAAGATTCGAGCACCCAAGGTTACGGGTGTCACGCTGCATTCCATGTCTACTTACTTGTGACTTCGCTCAAGCTTTGTTGAAGGCGGTCGATAACATAACAAGCAAGATGAGCGCCATCCGGATCGATCGCAGATGAGTGTTTTCTCACGAAGATGCCAATCCATCGCCAAATTCAATTTCTGCGACCGATATCTCTGAACGATCCTCGGCCAGGATGTAACCGCGTTCGATTACATGCTCCAGCTCGCGAACGTTTCCCGGCCATGCATGGCCGAGAAGAAGGCCAAGGGCCGATGGGTGCAGATTTTTGACTGGCGAGCCTGTTCCCAATCTGGACAGGAAGTGTGCGGCGAGCATCGGTAGATCGTCGAGATGAGCAATCAGCGAAGGCGTTTGGATGATAAAGACAGATAGCCGGTAATATAGATCGGAACGAAAGTCGCCGCTCGCCGCCAGACTTGCCAGTGGTTGATGGGTAGCGGCAATGATTCGCACGTCGACTGTGACCGGCTCATTCTCGCCGATCCGCTGCAACTCGCCACATTCTACAAATCGCAGGAGCTTGGCTTGGAGCGGCAATGGCATCTCGCCAATTTCGTCCAGAAACAGTGTGCCTCCATTGGCGGTCTCAATCCTCCCGGTTCGCCCTTGGACAGCGCCGGTAAAGGCTCCACGGGTGTGGCCGAATAGCTCGGCTTCGAGGAGCGACTCAGGAATGGCCGCGCAATTCAGCACCACAAATGGGCGCTGCGCCCGGCTACTGAGACGATGCAGAGCTTTCGCCACCAACTCCTTGCCCGTGCCCGTCGGCCCCTGGATCAACACTGGAGTCATACGAGGAGCCACGAGCCGAATACGCCGGCTGACTTCGAGTAACCTGCTGTGCTCCCCAATGAATTCGGGCAACCGAAGGTTGATGCTTGCTCTGCTCTCGGGGCGCAAGGTCGGGGAGGGAGAAGCCATGGCCTTAGGTTCCGGTGCGGCCGGAATCGACACCATCTCTCGATCCTCCGGGATCTCTTGAAGCGGGTGATGGTAGGCGTTTGCTTGAGGAGCCTCAACGTCCTGACCGGAGCGCAGAGCATGCAACAGTTCATTTCGGCGCGGACTCCGCGTCAAACTGACGGAACTCGAGTAAAGTGCGCCATCCAAGGTAATCAAGTCGACGCCGGGATGCAGACGCTCGAATTCCTTGATAAATTCATGAATCTCGAGGTCAGGAAGCCACGAGTCAAGAATCAGTGCTTCTGCGGTGCAAGCTTCCAGGTGGGCCAGCGCCTCGGCTCCTCCGCTCGCCTCCCTCACCTGCCAGCGCAGGCCTGCCAGCGCATCCCTGACCCGCCTCCGAAACGACAGATCCGGACTCGCCAGAACGGCAGTGCGGGTAATTGAAGAGGAAGTGGAGGAAACATGAGGATGCGTAGTCGAAGAAGAGCCCATCGAGATACCTCTTTCTGATGTGGTGCTCTGAATGCTCAAAGCTCAGCAAGCCCGCGCGAAAAGACGCAATGGGCAGACGCCCAGCCGACCCGGAATCAATGGCTGATCATCGATCGAAGCGGATTGCTTGCGATGCAATACCCTTGACCCCGCACCGTCTGGATGATGGAGTCGGGAGGGAAGTCACGGAGCTTGCGCCGCAGATAGTTCACATAAACATCAACGACATTGGTCCCAGTCTGCGCCTCCGCGCTCCAAAGGCGATCGAGCAGAGTGCTCCTGGAGATGCAGGTCCCGCGATGCAACAGGAGAAATTCAAGCAAAGCAAATTCCTTGTTGGTCAGCGCGATTGTCTGTCCATCGCGTTTTACGGTGTGGTCGATCCTATTCAACTCGAGTCCCGAATGCCTCAGGATCAGGTTGGTTTCTCGGCGGCGACGCATGAGCGCCCGGCAGCGGGCCCGCAGCTCTTCGAGCGAGAACGGCTTGATCATGCAGTCGTCCGCACCGGCATCCAAGCAGCTGATTCGGACCTCCATCTCCTGTCTGGCTGTCAAAATCAGCACAGGAGATTCGTCTCCAAGTGCGCGGATGGAGGCCAGCACCTCACCCCCATTGCGGCGAGGAAGGTTCAGATCCAGAATCGTAAGATCGGGTGTTTCGGCGATGAAGGCGGCAGTCGCCGCATCGCCGTCCATAGTCCAACGCACCTGGTGGCCATCAGCCTCGAGCCCGCGCTTCAGAAACAATCCCAACGCTGCGTCGTCTTCCGCTATCAATATCCGCATTCGCTACCCGCCACCCGTTGAGGTCTGCTACTAAGCCTCGCCTCCAAAGATCGCTCGCGGGTGAAGAATGCACAACTAAATCAATGAGTTCTTATGCCGGCTGAGTTCGTTAATGGGAAAGGCTGCCACTCGTTCTAAATCGGGGCGAGCAACCTTGCTGCGGCTGACTCTCTGTAAGACAAGAACCTAATACTGAGAAGGCCTAAGACAAAGCTTCTGGTTCGCGCTGTAAGTAACGTCTCCGCGATCCTCCACCGCTATTTAGCGTGGAGAGCGATTTTATCCCCGCGAGTAGATGGCGCTGCCGCCCGACTTCACTACTATGGCACCAACCATGGCGCGGCTACAACGACTGCGGAAGTCATGTGTATGCGAGCTGACGCCTTCACTTGAGAATCTCAGGTGCCGTTCGGTTCTGGAACAACATGAGTCAAGGACAAAATCAATAAAAATCGATGCAATTCGCCTTTTGTTCTCTATAATGATGGCATGGCTGTTACTCGACGGCAAAAAGAAGTGCTCGACTTTCTCGCCGAATTTGTTCGGAAAAACGAATATTCTCCGTCCTACGAGGAGATTGCAAGGGGACTTGGCCTGAAGTCACTGGCGACGGTGCACAAGCACATCACCAACTTGGTGAATAAGGGGCTGCTGCAACGCAGCCACAATCGGAGTCGCTCGATTGACGTCCTTCCTCCGCGCGCCCGCTCTAGAAATCTAGATCGTCTGCCGCTGATGGGTGGGATTGCAGCCGGACTCCCGGTAGAGGCGAGCGAGAATGCCGACACATTTTCCTTCAGCGATATTGTCGGCAATCGAGAGGCATTCGTCTTGCGGGTGCGAGGCGATTCCATGCGCGATGAGCACATTGTTGATGGCGATTATGTCTTGGTCGAGCGCACCAACGTTGCTCGTGAAGGCGAGATTGTAGTTGCGCTGGTCAAGGGGTCGGAGACCACTTTGAAGCGCTACTACATTGAAGGGCAGGTGGTACGGTTGCAGCCCGCGAACACCGAGATGGATCCAATTTTCGTTCCCCTGGCGGACCTCTCGGTTCAGGGGAAGGTTCTTGGCGTTGTTCGCAAGTGCTCCTAAGCGGGGGCGGCAACCGACTTGCATAGGCGCAGACAAGGAAAGGCCCGGATCACAATCCAGGCCTTTCCTTGTCTGACTGAGCCCTGCTTCATCGAACCGGCCCGTTCAGCACCCTCACAGCCTCAACTGAGCACCTTCACGATGCTTTTGTCGATCATGTCCTTGGGGACGTACCCAACGATTTGGTCAGCGACCTTGCCGTCCTTGAAGATCAACAACGCCGGAATCCCGCGGATCCCATATCTCCCAGGAGTTGCTGCATTCTTGTCGACGTCCATCTTCATGACCTTCAGCTTCCCGGTGTATTGGGTTGCAACCTCGTCAACGATCGGCGCCAGCGCTCTACATGGCCCACACCAAGCAGCCCAGAAATCCACCAGGACGGGCTGTTTTGACTGCAGCACCTCCTGATCAAACGTACCGTCACTCACTTCAGTTATTCCAAGCCCAGCCATGTTCCTCCTTCGCGCACTCGAATCCAAGTTCCACTTCAGAATACTTGTTTCAACACATAGTAGATGCGAAGCGGACGCGAAAGTCGCAGACACCCCGGATTGGCCCGCGACGACGCATCGCCATTTTCTATGTTCAGCCCAAATAAAAAAGCGCCTGAGCTTCAGAGAAGCCACAGGCGCTTAGGACAGCCCTCCCCCAGAACTGCCCACGGAGCGAAGTTATGGCTATTTCGTTCTCATGTAAAGAAAACTTAGGTAACATTTCCGTAACATGCCCTACAACAATTCATAGAGATGTCTCGCTGCTGGCCACCCGTATGCTCAGGCAGACATTTTTTGCCCAAAATGAACCAGGGCGGCGCGGTCTTCGATATCGGTCTCGAGGATCTCGATCCCAGTGTCGGATATCCTCTCCTCCACCGCTGCACGCACATCGGCGATGGATTTCCCGACATCAGTCACCACTAGAACGGAAGGGCCCGCTCCGCTCAGGGCGACGCCCAAGACGCCTCCCCGCCCGCTAAGGGGCAGCAAGGCCGGCAATAGGGGGCAAATCTCTCCTCGAAACGGCTGGTGCATCCGGTCCTGCATAGCGGTTTGCAGCATATCGCCACGTCCCAGCGCGAAGGCCGCGGTCAGCAGACTCGATTTCTGAATATTGAAGACTACGTCTTCCTGAATGTATGTCGAAGGCAAGATGGCCCGAGCGGCGGTCGTGGCCAGCGGTTGCTCCGGCAACACCAGCAAGATCCGCCATGGGACGGCGGGCAGAATCTTGATTGCTCTCACCTCACCGGCATCCATACTCGAGACGGTGAGGCCGCCAAGCCAGCACGCCGCCGCGTTGTCTGGATGTCCTTCCTGCCTGCAACCTTCAGCGAGGATTTCTTCGCGGGTCCAACCGAGCTTGCCGAAATGGTTTGCCAAAGCGACCCCGGCTAGACGCGCCGCAGCCGATGATCCACAACCCATTCCAATCGGAATTTCATTGTGAATCTCGATCGCGAGCGGGACCACCTCTGCCTCGTTTGCCTGCAACGTTTGTTCATACACATCAAGCATTAAATTGCGCTGCAATGACGAACAGATATCAGCATTTCGGCCAGTCGCTTTGAGGCTAAATTGGGGCGATCGGGAGGCATCGATTTGCAGGGACAGGGTCAGGGCCAACGCAAGGGTGTCAAAACCCGGTCCGAGATTGGCCGAGGTTGCAGGGAGCCTTAGTTGCAGCCGGTCTTCCTCAGCGAGGGAGCTCTTGGCCGATTGCGAGATGTTGGCGCCGGCTCTGGTCATCGAGCTCATCAGCTCACACCAGCCGCTAACACCCGCAACACGGCATCAGCGGAGGCGTCGAGCACTGGCATCTCCGAACGCAGCGGCGCGATCTTGGACTCATAGCCACGCGCTTCCCCCTCACTCAGCAGATTGCCCCGGTGAAACTCAATGGTGTATTCAGAGTCTTTCAGAGTGTGGCCAGTGAGCAGCAGCACGACGTTCTCGGATGGTTTCACACGTCCATCTTTGACCAGCTTTTTAAGCCCTGCGAGAGTGACCGCGGAAGCGGGTTCGCAACCCACTCCTTCCCGGCCAATCTCCGCTTTGGCGATGGCAATCTCTGCTTCAGAAACTTGCTCGCAAAAGCCTCCGGTTTGCTCCAAGATACGAACCGCCTTGCGCCACGATGCGGGGCTGCCGATCCGGATGGCGGAGGCCCGTGTATCCGCATGGACCGGGGTCAGTTCTCTTCCCGCGGATGTCTGCATACTCGTGTAGAGCGGGTTCGCTCCTGCCGCCTGAACAACAGAGATGCTGGGAACGGTACGAGTCAGGCCGAGATGTTTCATCTCCTGGAAGCCCTTGCCCAATGCTGAACAGTTGGCCAGATTGCCTCCCGGCACGATGACGTGATCGGGAACGTTCCATTCCATCTCCTCCGCCATCTCAAGGGCAGGGGTCTTCTGCCCCTCAAGCCGGTAAGGATTGACCGAGTTCAGCAGGTAGATCGGATAGTGCTCAACCACTTCAGCAAGTACGCGTACGCAGCCGTCGAAGTCGGTCCGCAACTGGCACGTGAGCGCGCCATAATCCATGGCTTGTGAGAGCTTTCCCCAAGCAATCTTGCCCTCGGGGATGAGGACCAGACAGCGTAGGCCGGCGCGAGCGGCGTATGCGGCCATGGCGGCCGAGGTATTTCCGGTCGAGGCGCAGGCGACCCACTCGAATCCCCGCTCCCGAGCGACCGAAAGCGCCGCCGTCATCCCCGTGTCTTTGAACGAGCCGGTGGGGTTCATGCCTTGGTGCTTGGCCAGCAAGCGCTCCATGCCGGCAGCTTGAGCACAGCGCGGCATCCCCAGCAAGGGTGTATTTCCCTCACGCAAGGTGACCGCGTCGTTTGGATTTTCCAGGATGGGCAGCAGTTCGCGGAACCGCCAGACTCCACTCTGGTCGATGGGGAGCGCGGAATGGCGACGTTCCTTCCAGAGCCATCGCAAGGCGCTGGCATTCGGCATCCAGGTTCGAGGCTGAGTCGGCAGAGATGGAGCGCCCAGGCCGTTCGGCAGCTCATAATGGCTGCCGTTCGCATGAACCAGAGCCGGAGCATGGACCGCTACCGACGTCGAACTCCAAGCCGGATATTCCACTTCAAACAGCTCGCCGCAGTCGGCGCAGCGAAAATTACTTCTGGCTTCCCGCTGCGTGACTCTCTGCGAGCAGCCGGTACAGCGCAGTTGATGGACAGTATCGATCATGATCTTCTCTAGCCTAGCAGCAGGAGGCTTATCTAACGTCAATTCGCCCCCGCAGCGGCTCGACTTGAGTCCCATGCGGCCGTCCCCAAACGAACGAGGAGAGCCATTCTTCAGCGTGAGACGGAACTTTCTTCAAGCGTCAACGTAAGCCACAAAGAGCGCCGGATAAAACCTGAGCGACTTATCAGGAGGAACGCGGATGCAGGCTACTGTGCAGAACATCAGATTTGCGGTGCGTCAGTTTGGGCGCAATCCCGGATTTACGGTGACGGTGATTGTGACCCTGGCGCTATCCATAGGCGCGAACACCGCTATCTTCTCGCTCGTGAACGCGCTCATGCTGAAGAGTCTCCCCTATGCGCATCCGGAAAGAATGGGCACGATCTACACCCGCGTCACCGGTTCTCGTCCCTCGGATGAACGGCATCACGTGAATGGCGAACAATGGGAACTGCTGCGGGATAATGTCCCTGCCTTGATCTCTGCCGTTTCCGGGATACGCGCCTCGGGCGTCAACCTTCAGGCTGGCTCCCCGGTCCAGTATCTCCACGCTGGACGCGTCTCCGCGCACTACTTCGACGTGCTGGGCCTGCGACCCGCTATCGGACGGAACTTCTCAGAGGACGAAGATCGGCCCCACGGTCCCCGCTCCGCCATTCTGAGTTATGGCCTGTGGCGAAATACGTTCGGCGCGAAGCCCCGGGTTTTGGGTCAAGCGATTTCGCTAAAGGGGGAGCCGTACACGGTGATAGGCGTCCTGCCCGAGGGGGCAACGACACCCTTGAACGCCGACCTCTACACCGCGCTTCAGCCCGCCCGAACCGGCGAAGGCGGCGGGACAAACTTCGAGGCAATCACTCGCCTTCGCGACGGCGCTACCTGGCAGGAGGCCGACGCAGAACTCAATCGCGCCTGGTCTCTCCGGACCGAACGTTATGAGTTGAGCGAGAATCCTGGCGCCAAGGTGACTTACTATTCCGTGCCACTCCAGAAGGGGCAGGCGGCTACGCTCCGGCCGCAAGCCTTGGCGCTTATGCTGGCGGCGGGATTCATCCTGCTCATCGCCTGCGCCAACCTTGCCGGGCTAAATTTAGTGCGGCTCCTGAGGCGTACACCGGAGATAGCGACCCGGCTGGCCCTGGGAGCGTCCCGGTGGCAGATTCAAAAGCAGCTCTGGGTCGAGAGTCTTCTCTTGGCCGTGGCCGGCGCATTTGCTGGCGTCGCCGTGGGTTTTGTTGCACTCCGCGGGCTGCTCCTACTCCTGCCGGAACACTTTCTTCCGGTGGCCAGCGTTCCTCTGGACGGCAGAGTACTGTCGTTCACCCTCTTGCTTTCCCTGCTAACCAGCGCTTTCTTCGGCGCTCTTCCCGGCTTCGCAACCCGTAAACTTGACTTGCGTTCGGCCCTTGCTACGCGGACGGCAACTGGCGGCGACCGGTTAGGTCTGCGGCAGGCACTCGTAGCTGGAGAGATGGCCCTCACTGTAGTGCTCCTGGCCGCATCGGGATTGCTCATCAGGACCCTCGTTCATCTCGAGACCCTGCCTCCAGGTTTTACTCCCGATGGCGTGATGACTGCTAAAGCCTCGCTGGATGACATCCGCTTTCACAACCCAGCCGCATTTCAAAAACTGCTCAACGAAAGCACCGCCGCTATGCGCCGAATTCCAGGCGTTCAAGTTGCCGCTGTCGGGTTGAGCGTGCCGTATGAGCGATCGTTAAACAGCAGCGTGATCCTTAGCGACGGCAAAGAGGCTGGACAACAAGTGATGACGGGTGAAGCCTACGTAACACCGGATTATTTTGCAGCTCTCCAAATCCCGATAATCCACGGTCGCTCTTTTACCGATGCTGATGGACCTGACTCCCAACCAGTGGCGATCGTGAATCAGACATTTGCACGGAAATTCTTCAACGGTGCAGAAGCAGTCGGCCGCTACGTCGACAAGAACACCAGGATTGTAGGGGTAGTTGCGGACGTTGCCATCGCGCCTGGTTTGGACCCGACGGCGCCACTTTCCGGCGAGGAAGGCATGTACATTCCAGCGACCCAGATGGACGCTAAAGTGTTGGCATTGGTCCACGTCTGGTTTCAGCCCAGCTGGATCGTCCGTACATCGAGGCCGATCGAAGGGCTGACAGCACAGATGCAGCGGGCCGTGGCGAGCGTAGATCCAAATCTGCCGTTCTCCGGCTTCTACAGCATGAACGACCTGTTGGCCAAAACCTTGGCGACGCAGCGCGTCGAGGTGAGCCTGCTTAGCGCCATGGCCGCGCTCGGGCTGCTCTTGAGTGCGATCGGGATCTTCGCGTTAGCAGCCAATATAGTCGCCCAGAAAACCCGTGAAATCGGCATCCGGATCGCTCTAGGCTCCAGCATTCAACGGGCGATGGCCCACGTAGGCGGTCCAGGAGCACGGGCGGCGGGACTGGGCATCTTTCTGGGCCTGCTCTTGAGCGCGGGTGCATTAAGGGCTATGCGCGGGGTGCTCTATGGGGTAGGAGTTTACGACCTGCGCACCATTCTCACCGTGGTCCTGATGTTGGCGGCGGTAGCCGTGATCGCAACTACAGTGCCAACACTCCGAATTGCGACCATCGATCCCGCAAAGACGTTGCGCGAGGAATAGTCGGGGGTTCATGCACGAGGGGATCTTACTCGAGAAAGACCGGCTCCCGCTCTAGCCGAACCCCGAACCTGGCTTCAACTTTGGCAACAATCTCATTGCTGAAACCCAGCACTTCAGCAGCGGTCGCCCCACCCCGGTTGATCAATGCCAGGGTATGGCGGCTTGAGATGCCAACGCGTCCGCTTCCGTATCCTTTGGTGAAGCCAGTCTGCTCCAGCAGCCACGCTGCCGCCAGCTTCACTTTGCCGTCCCCAGCCGGATAGCTGGGTATGGCGGTGTTGGCGGGGACCGCCGCACGGATGCGTTCAAGCTCAGATTGCTCGATGATCGGATTCTTGAAGAAGCTTCCGGCACTTGCGGTGTCGGGATCTCCCTCCACCAGCAACATGCCTTTCTCCCGTCGAATCGCCCTTACCGTCGAGGCAACCTTGGCGACGGACGGGGGCTCGCCTGCATCGGGAAATCGCCGTTTTAGGTCTGCATAAGTCAAGGTCGGCGGAGCGCCTGGCGTCACTTCATATTCGACCTGAGTCACGATGTATTTGCCTCTGGCCGACGTGTTGAAGATGCTTTGACGATAGCCGAAACCACACTCAGCGTTGGTAAATTCAACCAGCCCCAGCGTGTCCAGATCCAAGGCGCGCACCATGCGAATGGTCTGCGAGACCTCTTGCCCGTAAGCCCCCACATTCTGCACCGGCGTTCCGCCAATGGTTCCTGGTATGCCCGCCAGACACTCGATTCCCGCGCAATCCAGCGCAATGGTTTGATCGACGAATCCGTCCCAATCCTCCCCGGCGCCGGCCCGCACGATGAGCTTGTCGTCTTCAAAGGACTCTTTTATCCCTTTGAGAGCGATCCTCAAGACCAGCCCGGGAAAGCCTTCATCAGAAACCAGCAGGTTGCTGCCCCCACCCAGCACAAAGAGCCGGAGGGCGCGAAGGCGGGCAAATTCTACCGCCTCCATTACCTCGACTTCGCTTGCCGCTTCAGCAAACCAGGCCGCCTGGCCGCCGATCTGTAGGGTGGTAAAAGGCGCCAACGGGACGTTCTGCAGGAATTCCATCAGATCGAGGGTATCAGCCGGGGAACTCTCTTCAGCGCAACCCGGCCGACAATGAGTGCCATCGAAATCACGCAGGCCTTACAATGAGGTATAAGGCAGTTGCCGAAAGATCCGGAGGAAACAACAATGTATCCCGAAATGATGGTAATACCGATGCGCGAAGAGCTGACTCGGGTTGGAATCAAGGAGACCAGGACCGCGGCGGAAGTGGACGCCGCCTTGTCCGCTCCCGGTACGACCCTCTTAGTGGTGAACTCAATCTGCGGTTGCGCGGCCGGAAAGATGCGTCCCGGCGTCCGCCTGGCGCTGCAGAACACCACCGTCCCCGACCAGGCAATTACTGTATTTGCCGGGCAAGACCGGGAAGCAACCGAGCGCGCCCGCTCGTATTTCGTCGGCCATCCGCCTACCTCGCCGGCGGTAGCCATTATGCGCGACGGCAAGCTGGTTTACCTGATGCAGCGCTCAGCCATCGAAACCAATACCGCCCAGGCGATCGCTGGTGAAGTGGCTCGGGCATTCGATGAGTTCTGCGCAAAAACAACTGCTTAGAACATCGATCCCAAGAACTTAAAGCCCAAGACGGCGGGAATGTCCATCTCTACGAGGGGCCTGGACATCCCCGCTCGGCCCGCCGGAATCTCTCTGCTATGCAGTTGACCCTCTACTCCGCATCATGGTGCCGCGATTGCCGGGAAGCCAAGCGCTTCCTCGACCTGCATCGCGTTGTCTACACCGAGATTGATATCGAATCAACGCCTGGTGCCGCCGAAGAGGTGCTCCGGAACGTTGGCAAACGGGCCATACCGCAGTTCGTCATCGATGGCGAATGGGTACAGCCGTACCGTCCCGGACGAGGCTTCCTCCATGACGAGATGCTGGAGCGCCTCGGCCTCGGATAGGCTTCTGGCGCTCGCTTCTGGCGCTTTTCGAAGAACGCTGTGGAGCTTTGTCTGAGGGGCGCTTGCCCTAGGAGTCGCCTAGTCCAGGAGTCGCCTAGTCTAGGAGTCGCTTGGTTCGAGGTCTCGCCCCGTATACGAACTCACCACGCCGGGCTCTCCGGTATCCTCTAGAATTGCGCGAGCATCCTGCTCGTCCTCGGGCTTGACCTGCAAATGCAATGGCCCAAGTCCCGGCGCCAGAATTGCCGCATTTTCTCCTGACAAAAAAGTGTCAATGCCCGCGGACTCCAGGCGCAGCTTCGCCATCTCCGCTTCGATCGGCTCGGGAAACTCGCCGAGTGTAACCAGCTCGGGCAATTCATGGGTTTGTGCTTCCCGCGATTGGGTTTCGGGGATCTGTGGTTCAGCAAATTGATCGGTCATCGGTGCTTAGCTTCCCTCTTATGACGCAAGGTCGATTCTACGCCTCATGCCTGAACTCGTTAAGATGCAGCGAAAGCTACAATGAGGATTCAACGATGGGAGAAGTGAATTGATCGCAAGATACACGCGCCCGAAGATGGGCGCCGTCTGGAGTGACGAAAATAAATATCGGATGTGGCTTGCCGTGGAATGCGCCGCGAGCGACACGCTCGCCGAAGACGGCATCGTGCCAGTTGAGGCAGCCAAGGCCATTCGAGAACGCGGCGCGATCGACGTGCAGCGCATCCAGGAGATCGAAGCAGAAGTAAAGCATGACGTCATCGCCTTCACCACCGCCGTGGCCGAGAAAGTAGGACCGGAAGCCCGGTGGCTGCATTATGGCTTAACCTCGAACGACGTGGTCGATACAGCCCAAGCGCTGCAGGTCAAAGCCGCTTCAGAAATCCTCACTGGAGGGCTCAGCAGGCTGGCGGAAATCCTCGAAAAGCGCGCGCTCGAGTTCAAACACACCCCGACCATCGGCCGTACCCACGGCATTCACGCCGAACCCACCACCTTTGGCCTCAAGCTGCTCAACTGGTATGCCGAGACCCGACGGAATATCGTTCGCTTCGAAGCTGCGGCAGAAGGCATGCGAGTTGGCAAGCTTTCTGGGGCGGTCGGGACCTTCGGACATTTACAGCCCGCGCACGAAGAACGTATCTGCGCCAAGCTGGGCCTTGAAGCAGCGCCAGTGGCGACTCAGGTGATCCAGCGCGATCGCCACGCCCACTACATCTCGACGCTCGCGATCATTGTCTCGACCCTGGATAAGATCGCGACAGAGATCCGTCATCTGCAGCGTACCGAAGTTCGCGAAGCGGAAGAGTTTTTCTCGGAAAAGCAGAAAGGCTCGTCGGCCATGCCGCATAAGCGGAACCCTATCACCAGCGAGCAAATCAGCGGCCTCGCTAGAGTAGTCCGTGCGAATGCACAGGCGGCCTATGAGGATATTCCGCTGTGGCACGAGCGTGATATCTCTCATTCCTCGGTGGAACGCGTCATCTTCCCGGATTCAACCATCCTGACGGATTATCTGCTGGAGAAGACCGCCAACCTCATCGAGAATCTCCTGGTCTATCCGGCACGCATGCAAAAGAATCTCGAAAGTACCGGAGGCTTGATTTTCAGCGGCCAATTGCTGCTCGATCTGGCCGAATCAGGCATGGCCCGAGAGGAGGCCTACAGGCTGGTTCAGGCACACGCCATGCGCGCCTGGCGAGAAGAACTCAACTTCCGCGACCTTATCGCCCATGATGCGGCGATTACCTCTCGGCTGTCGCCAGAGAAACTCGCGGAAAGCTTCGACCTCGATCGCCAATTAAAAAATGTGGACGCCATCTTCGACCGTGTTCTGGGCAAAAGCCAATCGTGACCGAAGACATGAAATGGAACCTCACGGTCGCGATGACCGGCGCCAGCGGCGCTGTCTTCGGTCGCGAACTGCTGCTGGCGCTCGATGCCGACGTGCGCGTGGCCCAGATCAACTTCATTCCCTCAGAGAGCTCACTCCGCGTGCTCGCAGAAGAGCTTCAACTGAGCGGTCGCAATCAACTGGTGGAGAAACTGCTTTCCAAACCGTCCTCCAAGATCGTCCAGCTAAGCGAAAGTGATATCGGAGCCGGGATTGCCAGCGGGAGCTATCCATCTCAGGGAATGATTGTGTTGCCCTGCAGCATGGGAACGCTCGGTGGAATCGCCAACGGTCTGGCTCGCAATCTCATTGAACGCGCCGCCGATGTCTGCTTGAAAGAGTGTCGTCCGCTGCTGCTTTGTGTTCGAGAGACGCCCTTCAACAAAATACATCTCCGGAATATGAGCTACGCCGCCGACGCCGGAGCGGTAATCTTTCCGGTGATGCCGTCCTTCTATAACCTTCCAGCCAGTGCGACTGAAATGGCCGCGCAGTTCGTCTTCCGGGTCCTCGCCCACATCGGGCTGCCTCAACCCGGCGCGTACGTATGGAAAGGCGAGGAATAGAGGCTGGCGGCAGCGCCCTACTGCTGAAAGAGGAAGAACTCCTCGGGCACACCGCCCAAGGCTGCAGCCCAGTTATAGGCGCTGACAAAGATGGCATACTTTCCATCTGGATTGCCAGCGATCGCGACGCCCGGGAAAGTGCAGGTTACGTAACCCAGCGCATTCACACTGGAAGAGACGCCCGAAAGCGGAAACCCGATGGGCGAACCTGGAAAGTTGGCGCAGTTTTGAGCCGGATCGAGCACGGTAATCGAAACCGACGCATACAAGCCATTGACCGTCGAGTCCTGAGTGCCGAGAGTAATCTGGGTGTCGGAGTTTGGGGTCCCGGTGACATCGTCGTTCGGGAAAATTCCGCCAGTTATGGTACTCCCTGAAGACGGAACTACTTGGCCAAATCCCACCGGCGCGGTGAACGCGGTGGTAGCGGCGGAGCCACTGGAGGCGGAAATCGGCGCCTGATAGAGAAACCCTAGATATTGGCCGGCTGCCACGGCCGAGGTGGATAAGGGCGAAGCGGGTTCGGCCATTCCAGCAACCGAAGCTCCTGACGATGGGACCTGTACCGGGTCGCTCTGGTCTGCTGCAAAGAAACCGGAAGGACCGACCCAAACGATGGACTGTGCGGTCGGGGACAGAGAGGATACGAAACTTGGCCCGTTGAAAGCGGTGCCGTCGGTGGTCGCCCAATATGCGTCGAGCAACGACGGGCCAGAGAGGCCAATCGACGCTTCAGAATTAGATGCTGCGCAGCTTCCCGTGAAAGAAGCTGGACCAGAGACAACCGAAGCTTGCACATTGGGAACCGGTCCGGCACTGCCTTGTAGATTCTCAAACTGCCAGGTCTTGCCGGTTGGGTCGGTGCTTGCGACGATCGATCCGTACCCTAGTGGATCAAGATTGGTCTCGCTGAGGAAGGTAGCTAGCGATCCTGGATACAAGTCGATGTACTGAAAACGCATTTTGCCGGTGATTGCGTAGCATCCCGTTTGCGGAACGGCAAAGATCGGCGACGTCGCGCTGCTTCCCGGACGCAACACTGCTGCTCTGCCGAGAACTTCGTACACCAGTCCCGCCGCGCCAAGACTGGAAAAGCCTCCCCCTACCTGCAGACTTCCGGTCACTGGTTGCGCCGGATAAGTTACTGGCTGATAACTGAAGGCGTTCTTGGTGTCATCCAGGTTCAGCGTCCAGGCGCCAGGGCTTTGACCTCCGTTATAGGTGTTGACCGGACCAGCGGCTGCGGGAGTTGGCAGACCAGTAACGACATTGGGAGGAGGCACCAGCGTGACTGGCTTGGTGCTGCTTCCGCAGCCGCCGGCCCCAGCGACGATGCAGATAAGAGCACTCAGTTGCAAAGCGAAGTTGCACTTCCGGGTTCGTCTTGGTGCATTCGATCGTGTTACCGACATTCTCATTGCGCAATTTTCCCTGGTAAGGATGGTGATCGTATGGACGTTCGCGCTCGATGAAATCTCCCTCAACTCGAAGTGACCTTAGAAGGAGAGCTTGAGCGCAAATTGGATGGTCCGCGGACGGTGCGCATCTACCGGATGCAGGAAGGAGCTTCCGGTCAGGCAATCGCTGCCATCTCCACCGGCTGCACTGTAGTAGGAGACGCTTCCTCCATAACAGCTGACGGTGTTTTGCGCCTGCGTACCGAGGACGGGATCGTAAATACGAAATTGAGTGTTGTTGAAGACGTTGAAGGCTTCGGTACGGAACTCCGCATCTACATGCTCCCCAAGCTGCGTATGCTTCAGCAAAGTGAGGTCCCAGTTCCAGCGGTTTGGGTTATTCAGATCGTTGCGGCCTGCATTCCCGAACGTTAGTCCTTGAGGAGCGACGAAAGCGGACGGGTTCAGCAGCAAGGGCCCAAAGCTCTTTCCATTGTTTCCCTCCGCCGGGAGCCGCAGGTGCGAGGAAAGGCCGGACCGGTCAGGGTAGGAACCAGCCCCGACGCCATTTCCAACTCCTGCATTGTCGAGGGTACCGACACCCGTAGGGCTGCCGTTGTTGACGACGGTAAACGGAATCCCAGTTTCGAACAAAGTGATACCACTCACCTGCCATCCTCCCAGGACCGCCTTGGCTGCCCTCGAATCCGAGAAGCTTCCGGAGTTCACCGCCGCCTGGTTTGATGGGTCCGAGTCGGCGAAATGCAACACCGTATCTAAAGCGTGTAGCAAAGGAAGATCGTAGATATAGCTGACGTGGAGCAGGTGCCGTTGATCGAAGTTGGAACTTGCCCGGTTCGATCTCAGGTCGAACGAGTTTACGAAAGTAGCATCGGAGCGATCCGAGGCATCATCGATCGAATGACTATAGCTGTAAGCAACGCCTAACGTGAGCGGCCCCTGGATCTTCCGGGCGCTGAGTTGAAAGCCGTTATAGCTTGAATTGGCAATATTCTCGAGAGAATAGATCTCCCCTAGCCCGGGAGCGAAAGTACGGAAGGTATTCGGCGCACTCCCGGTGCCGGAGAGGTAGCAGGCGACATTCATGTTCACGTATCGCGGGTCGCCAGGCCCGATGACCGTTCCGTTCAGCAGGGTATAGGAGTTGCTTTGGGTGTCGTACGAGCAGTCACCTGAATCGGAACCTCCGGCGAACGCTGGGTTTGCTCCCTTGATCTGCAAAGGTTGATGGGGGCCGAATGGATTCTGGGCCTGCGTTAATGGAACAAGCTGGTTGATCTCGCGCTCTGCCGTCAAGTGCCTGCCAACGCTGCCAACATAGGCGAAGCTGGCCAAGGCATTCCCAGGCAGCTCATGTTCGACGCTAAAGCTCCACTGCTGGACGTAGGACCAGACTGCTTTGGTGGGGATCGCGGTGACGTTGATTGGGAAAGCATTGCCACCGCCGATGGTGCTCCATCCGATCGGGTTGGTTTGCGTCATGCTGAGAACGATCGGCGCGGCGCCTTCGAGCGATCCAGTATTTGCTTCGTCGGCGGTTCCATGTTCAAAGAAGATTCCGTAGCCGCCGCGAATGGCAAGTTTACCCGCGCCGGTTGGGTCCCATGCGAATCCGACGCGTGGCGCCGGATTGAAGAGATGCCCAGACATGCATCCGGACGGTCTCCCTGCGGTCCCACATTGAACGATCCCGTTGATGATGCGTGGATCAAGTCCTTTTGAAGGGCTGCTCGGGTTAATTGTGATAGGGGTTCCGCTCGGAGAGTTGAGCAAATTACCGTAGGTGCCCTGCACGCTGACGGTCTGGGCAGCCGCCACGTTGAATGCTGAGTTCTCCCAGTTATAGGCTTGATTATTTGCTTCGTGGAAGGTTCCGAAGAGGCTGAGCCGCAAACCGGCATTCAACGTCAACCGCGGGGAGACTTTGAAGTCATCTTGAAAGTATGGTTCGACAATCTGATAGCGCTGACGATATTTGGTTTGTGCGCTGTCCTGCTGAAAGCTGGAGATCGCGCCGGAACCTCCGGCAGGAGAGTTATTGTTGATTGCGTTGAAAAGATAGTCGGCAAAGGCATTGCCCGTAGATCCGTTCACCTTAAGATCGCTGAAAGTGAGCAGGCCTTGAGTATCGCCCGTGGCAGCGCCGATTGGGCCATTCGTCTGATTTCTCTGGAAGATCACCCATTGCGCGCCAAACTGAAGGTTATGGCGGCCCAGCACCTTGGTGAGATTGTCACTAAAGCTGTAAGTCGGGTTGGTATGCTCCCAGGGCATGTAACCTGCGTCAGAGGCGAAGCCGAATCCACCATACTCTGCGTTATTGCCGGCGATCGAGATACCGGGTATCTTCGGCACGCCATCGACACCCGCTCCGTCATTATTAAAGATGGTAGTAAGGGGACATTGAAAACCGGGTCCCGCGCAAGGACCATCCAATCCCGAAGGCCTCGCCAAAGTGACGCCGGCTGCGGGCACATCGTGCAGCGTGATATAGGAGTCGGTATAACTGAAGCTAAACTCATTGAGGAATGTGGGGGAAAAGGTCCCACTTAGCCGCGCTACCATACTCAAACCAGGCGCATAAAATCTATTCTGTATGGTCGGAAAACTGTTCTGAGTATAGGCGTATTGGGGCACCGGCGTTGTCTCATCCCACTCATCGTGGATATAGCGAAATCCAGTTTGCCATTTTGAGTTCAGTACATGGTCGAGACGGAGGAGTTCCTCTCGCCAGTAGGTTGGTAGCGAAGCATCCGCTATATAGCAGGCGGATCCAGCGGAGTTGCATCCGCTCGTTGCATTGGGCAACGGGATGATTCCGGTGCCAAGAATGGCCACCGCGTTCTGGTTCAGGCTGGTTACGCCTTCCTGGGTCGCAAGGCCTGGGTAGGTAAGCGAATTGTTAGTGAAGGTCTGGGTTGCGATCCCTGCCTGGCCGCCGAGACTTAAGTCCGGACAATCCGGATATGCCGCACGCTTGAACGTACTGTTCGTCCCGTTTGCCAACGAAGGGCACACATCGCTGAAGTCCCCGTTCCGCTCCGCCAACGAGGGAACTCCTTGTCGATAAGCAGTCGGGGAGGTCTCCAGCCGCGCTTCCTCGGAGAAGAAGAAGTGGGTCTTCCCTCTGCCGTCGTAAAGGTGGGGGATATAGACAGGACCGCCGATAGTCCCACCGAAATCGTTGCGGCGATAGAGCGGTGCGCGGTTGCCTACGTCGAAGTAGCCCTTCGCGTTCAGCGCCTCATTTCGGAAGAACTCGTAAAGGCTGCCGTGCAAAGCATCCGTACCTGATTTCGTGGTGACGATCGTCGTGCCGTTGCCAGTGCTTGGGTATTGTGCGCCGTAGTTCGAGGTCAATACTTTGATTTCCTGGATTGCATCGATGCTCGGATAAACGATCAGCGTACTGTGGTTCTTGTTAATGCCGACATTCAGCGTCTCAGAGCCATCGACTTGGAAGCTGTTGTATTCGGTGCGGCCGCCATTCACGCTATAGGCGACACTACCGGCCATGCCCACCTTGGCTTCATCCTGGGATGTCTGGTTGCTGACCCCCGGTGCCAAGGCGATAAGCTGGCTGAAATTCCTTCCGTTCAACTGCAGTGCAGCGACTTCCTTACCGACAATCGTCCCGCTCACTTCGCTATTCTCGAGGTGTAGCTGAGTGATTTCGCTGCCGGTTCCACCCTCCACATTTACGGTCGTTGAAGCGCCCTGTACGCTCAATGCCAGATTGAACTCAAGACCTTGTCCCATACCAAGCGATACGTCCTTGGTCAGCGTGTCGAATCCTGCCGCCTGAACCGAAATGCGGTAGTTGCCAGCCGTCAAAAACGGGACGCTATAGGCGCCCGCGTCATCACTCAACGCATGAAACTGCGCTCCACTATCGACGTTGGTAATATCGATCTTGGCCTGCGGAATAGCAGCACTTTGAGCGTCGGTGACTTGACCAAAGAACCTTGCGTTTTGTGCATGACCGAAGACCGACAGTAAGGCAATGAGAAGATAGGACGCTCCGATATAAAGGCGCGTGATTCTACGGTAGGGCATAGTATTAAGCTTCCTGTGGAGTGGTTGCATAGGCTCGGCTTTCGGTGCGGCAGCTCAGTGACCGCGGACGGAAACCTTCGTTGAGACAGATCGAGGGATGGGCACTTGCCTCTTAATTACTAACTTAATCTCGTTGATAAATAACTTGATCTCCGAAACGTCATAGCAGTCCGTTGACGAAGCTATCTATTCCATAGAGCTCATTGCATCCGAGCCGGGCGCCTTGACCCGCTTGTGTTGCTTACCCGGCTTGCTCCCTGTATGTAGAGTCGGTGACAGTGTATGGAAGTAGAACAGATTTTCCAAATTGGCATCTATTTAAAGAACAGCTAACCAGATTCCTTGACGATCAATCCGCAAAACTATAAAAGAACAACACCTTATAACTCGTCAGCTCGATTTTAATGGCGCTAAGAGGACTCAATGTATTTACCCGCAAGGTGATCGGCACGAGACATGGTATTTCTCTCGCTTAAATGTCCGCGATAGCATTCATGGGTGCTCGTACATAGTTGCATGAAATCTCAAGGACTGCCTAGCAATGAATTACTTATCGAGATGAGATTTATTCTTATTGTAATTAATCCTATATTCATCCTCCTGTTACGACTTTTGGAGTTTCCCCGTCTAACGTGGCCATGCTGGTGATTGGATCTGCCGACGCAGTCGGCAGTTACCGATCACCTTCGTCGGGTCGCATAAGCGATCATCCAGATAGCGCTCCGGCGGGAGTCAAGAGGATCGCCGTCTCCGCGCTAACGGAACAACCTCCAACGAAAAAAAAATCCAAGGAGATTTTATGCATTTCGTGAAAGCAATGACCGGTACGCTCGTGCTCGCAGCTTGTGCGGCGCTCGTACCAAGCGCGTCTGCGCAGACCCTGCAGGTGCTTACTGCGGGTTCATCTGCTCAGTTCGGCCCCTTTGCAGTCGCCGCATACGCGCTGGCAAAGAGTGGCGGAGCCAAGGCGTTCCACTATACCGTTAAAGCGAGCGCGCCCTGCCCAGGAAGCACCTGCTATGTTGCCCTCAACGATAGCCGCTCTTCCAGCATTCCCCAGGAGCCAGGTAATCTGTGGGTTGTCTGGAGCACGAATGGTATCTGGGCCTATCTCAGCGTCGACTCGACCGTCGGCGTTCGTAACTTCAGCGCCGTCCCCCGCTCTACTCTGGACCTTGCTGCCCTCTCCGCACTTCCGGTGAGCGCGACCACCAATTACACCTACTGGTCAGACGGCACCAATGATACGGCCCTCACCAGCACGGTTTACAGTGCGCTGAACCATAAGGCGCTGACCGCCGCCAACACCGACATCCGTCCTGAAGACGCGCTGTTCGCAACCAACCGCGCATTGAATACGCTTGGTTACGGTACGGTTGCGGATACTCGCTCTGGCCACTCCGGTCAGTTTCTAATCGGAACATCGATCAAGAGCTTCTTCACCGCTGCTGACTTTGCAACTCCCGTGTCCTTCGCGATTGCAGGCGGAGCCGATCCGTTCACCGGTAAGGTTGGCCCGACCGAGATCACCCTGCCTATCGGCGCGGCTCCGATCATTTTCGTAGCCAGCACTGCCACCGGCAGCACCACCGCCAATGCCAGCAATCTCACCACCGCCAATGCGGCTTCACTCTTTAGCGGATCCGGCAAGTGCGCGGCCTCGCTCGTCACCGGTGCAACCGGCCCAGTCAGCGCTGTGCTGCGTGAAGCTCTCTCCGGTACCATGAACACGGCGGAATGGAGCGTCTTCGTCCCAGGCGGCGCCTCCCAGGAAACCGGTGTCAATCCGAAGGCTGCAGGCGGCAATCCTCTCGACGTGAACTGCGGCAGCGGCAGCCGTTTTCGCGCAGTCGGTACTGGCGACGAAGTCAACAACGTTGCCAGCCACGCCAGCACGGTCGGCTATGCCTTCTTCAGCTATGAATCTGTAGGTGGCGGCAAGACCGATCGTTATCTCACTTACAACAATCATGATCCTATTTACTCCGAGAGCCACGCTTACAACGGCGTACTTCCCACCTGCCCCGTGGTCAACGGCAGCTACAGCTGCCCAATCGCAAACGGCGCATCTTTCCCCAACCTCCGCGACGGCGCCTACACCGCGTGGTCAGTCTATCGGATGATTACCGACTCCGCCGGCCAGGCCAAGGCGGCGGCCCTGGTGGCCAAGGCGCAGGCCCTGGTCAACGACAACATTCCTGACTTCGTCCCCTTCACCCCGGTTTGCGGTGTCACCAAGGGCGCCGGCAATGATCCGGGTCTTGCCCTGTACCGCGAACACTTCGTCCCCTCCACGATTACCACCATCCCTGACAGCGTCTCCATTACCGCCAACGACGGCGGCCGTGGTCCGACGGTCACCTGCTCCGTCAATCGCCAGACGCTTCCCTCCCTCACCCTCGGTGGCGGATCTGAAGAGGGTGGCGACGTAGGCGGCGGCATCGAAGGCCCGTTCACCGCGTCGAACCTGCCCGGTCTCCCCGGACACACCCAGGGTTCAACTCACTAGACCCTGGCCGCAACAATGAAACAACTTTGTTTGGCGGGCCGCCTCCGGGCAGCCCGCCGAATGATGTCAGCGACACCAGATATCGAGACTCATGTTCTGTACCCAGATTCAATTTTCGGAAGGCTTCGTGATATCCCACCGCCCTCACTTTTCTCGCTCCTGCCGGCGCTCGATCGCATGCTGCCTATCGCTCCTGGCCTTGCTCGTCATCCTTCCTTTGACCTCCAACGCCAAGACCAGGCGCGCTCCTTCGGCGTCTGAGGCTGTGCCTGCCGATGTCCCTTCCGGTTTCGCGCCGGGCCTCATCAATTACTTCGTCGGCGGCCCCAACGCCGGCGGTGTTTACTCCGATGGGTCGATACCGACCCAGGTTTCCGTGCCGGCCGACTACGCGGTCGCCGACAGCAAAGGGAACGTCTATCTCGCCACACAAAGCGGCCAGATCTACATCGTCTACGCAGGAAATAAGGTTCCACAAGCGCTCAAGAACATCACCGCCACCCCGCAAGCAGGCGATATCTATCAAATAGCTGGGCTCACGAATGCCAATTGCCTTGAAGGTGGAGATCCAACTTGCGGAGAGAATCAGCCGCTGAACATGGTGCAGTTTGGAAGCATCAACGGACTGGCCATCGATAGCAGCGACAACCTGTACTACGCCGACGAGACCACTCCCGATGGCACGGCCGTCGATGTCGTCCGCAGGGTGGATGCAACGACCTCGATTGTCACCACAGTTGCCGGACAGTTAGGCGTTGCGAGCATATCCACGGACATCGGGGACGGAGGTCCGGCGGCTGCTGCCACCCTCCTTTATCCGACTGATATCAAAATAGATCAGTACGGGAACATATTCATCGACGACAGTCTTGACGATGTTATCCGAGTCGTTTACTCGGGAAGTCAGCCACCCCCCCTCCTGAGCGCGGAAGGTATCACGGCTGGAAACGCTCAGAAAGGCTTCATCTACTCGGTCGCCGGCCAGGTCTTCGGATACTGCCAGACATCCGGAACCTGCGGGGATGGAACCTCTGCCACTAGCTCAGCGACTCTCGGCATCCAGCCGTCGATTGCGGTCGATGCCGCCGGAAATCTCTTCATCGCGGACGCAATTTCGCCGGTAAGCGGCTCGGGGAGCTCCTACATCCGGATTGTTTATGCGGGCGGCGCGGTTCCCCCGCTGCTCAATCTGGCCCTCAATCCCGCTGGTGGAAACACCGTCGCGCCGGCCAAAGGCTTTATCTATGCAGCGACCGGCTATGGTTTGAGCCCGCAGTTTACAAACTGCTCTCTAGCCCCGTGCGGCGACGGCGGCCTAGCTGCAGCAGCAGCGTTCGGCGGCTTGACTACGGACCCGTCCATCTTCGTCAGTCTAGACAGTCTTGGCAATTTGTATATCTCCGACTCCACCGACTACGCCGTTCGCAAGATCGACACCTCCGGGTACGTCTCGACCATTGCCGGCATCGACGATCCAAACCAGATTTCTTCTACCTCGAATCTTAGTGCGCCTCCGATCCCGTCGCCGGCTACTAGTGTTCCGATTGAGCCCTTCACTATAGCCTTTGACCAACAGAACAATCTATACATCACCGATAGTCAGGATATTGTTTGGCAGGTCGCGCCGATTCAGCCGCAGACCATCGACTTCCCCGATTTCGACCCCAACCCGGTCACGTACGGAGTGAATCCCATCACCCTGGCAGCAACCGCAACATCAAGCCTGCCCATCACCTATACGGTTACGGGACCGGCACACCTGAATGGCACTCAGTTGCTTGTTACCGGCGTGGGGACAGTGTCGGTCACCGCCACGCAAGCAGGCAACAGCCAATATGCTGCAGCAGTCTCGGTCACAAAGACCTTGACCGTCGATCCCGCATCGCTCATCGTGACCGCCAATAATGCTTCAAAGGAACTAGGGCAGCCGAATCCAGCGTTTTCCGCCACAATCTCGGGGTTCGTCAACGGAGAAACGCAAGCGTCCACGGGAGTCTACTCCGGCACACCGGCCTTCTCGACAACCGCCACCACCAATTCGCCCATTGCGACTTACCCGATCACCGTCTCGCTCGGCACACTCGCCGCCGCCAACTACACCTTCGCCAGCTTTGTTCCCGGTACATTGACAGTCACCGGTAACACCGTTCAATCGATCGTCTTCGCCGCGCTCCCTGCGATAACTTATGGCCAGGTCTTTACTCTGAACCTCAGCGCCACCGCATCTTCAGGACTGCCGGTGAGTTTCCAGTTGATCAGTGGGCCGGGCAAGCTCACCGGTTCGACGCTCACAGTCATCGGCGGCGGTACGATCGTCATCACCGCCAGCCAGGAAGGCGGCGGCCAGTACGCCGCAGCAACGCCGGTAACCCGCAACCTCGTCGTCAACCCCGCACCTCTCACCATCACCGGGCCGAGCGTCACCCTTCCGTACGGAACGACGGTCAATCCCAGCAGCTTTCCAGCCGCGGTCATCACCGGTTTTGTCGGGAGCGACACGCAGGCTTCCGTGCTAACCGGCAGCGCGCAATACACCACCGCCACAGGCACGCCCAATGCCGGAACCTACCCGATTACGGTCGGTGTGGGGACTCTTGCCCTTCTCCCGGGCGCGGCTTCGAGCTATGTCTTTGGACCAACCGTGAGTGGAAGCCTGGTCATCTCTCCTACTCCTCAGACCATCAGTCTGAACCCGGTATCGTCCAGTCAGATCTACGGGAACTTTGTGCCCTTGACTGCGGCATCGAACTCGGGCCTGCCTATCACCTTCACGGTGACCGGCCCCGGATATTACTACAACGGATTAAACGTGACGAGCTCCGGCAACAACACCGTGCAACTTGTCATGAGTGGAGTGGGAACCGTCATCGCTACCGCGACTCAGAGTGGCAACGGCAATTTTGGTCCGGCTGCGCCAGTGTCACAGACATTCACCGTTGGCCCGGCCCCACTAGACATTGGCGTAGCGCAAAACTACTCCCGGGAGCAAGGGGCGCCCAATCCTGTATTTCAGCCGGCCATCGGAGCAGGGATCTTGCCAGGTCAACCTGGCGGATTCGTAAATGGCGACTCTGATATTCCATCTGTCATCAGCGGAATACCTCTTTTGACCACCACAGCAACCGAGTCTTCCCCGCCTGGAACCTACCCCATCGTGCCGAGTCAAGGCACACTTGCGGCGGCCAACTATTACTTCGTCTTCGTCAATGGTCAACTTACCGTAACGCCTCCGGGAAGCTTCACCATTTCCGCAGCGCCGCCCGCTCTGACTGTCCCCACCGGACTCAGTCGGCAGGCGACAATCACACTAACTCCGCTCAACCTATATCAGGGCACCGTCACCTTGGGATGCGGTCAAGTCCCGGCAAATGTAACTTGTGTCATTAGCCCCGCGACCTATGTCTTTCCAGGCAGTCAGACAATCAACGGCACCGAAAATTCTGCCCAGGGGACCATCACCATCACGGCTTCAGGAGCCACCGTGGTCGGCTCGCTTGCTCGCAATAACTCAATTAGTTCCGCGACTTTTGTCATACCGGGGACCTTTGCTGGCCTGCTGCTTGTATTCGCCCGCCGTAAAGCAGCGAGTAAGAGCAGTATCTGGGGCGTGATTGCCTTTCTGGCGCTGGGCGCCAGCATGCTCGCGGTCACCTCTTGCGGAGGGTCTTCGAAGATGTTGTCGGCCGCTCCTGGTAGCGCCACCGTCATGATTACCGGTAATGGGACCACAGTTGGAGGAAACGGCACGGTCACCGCTTCCCTCCCGCTTAGCGTCACCATTCAATGAACAAGTTTCCCTGCGGGCAGATGGTCTCTACTGCTTGCTCAACCTCAGCGCAGACAACGAACCAGCTAACTCACTCAAGCACCGAAGCCTTTTTTGCAGATGACTTAACTCATAAGGGACTTAGCTTGCTAGATGATCAATTGCCAGTTAGGTATCCGGCGCCCCCAGGTCGTCAGCAGCAAAGCTAAGAACTGACTTGGGATTGCAGGTAGCTAGGCTAACTGAGCCAACCACTTGAATGGAGAACAAATCTGATGCTGAAGCCATATCTTAAAATTGCTGCTGTCACCGTTCTCGCGGCCTCCGCAGGCACTGTGGCGAATGCCCAGTCCGTTAAGGGCACCGTTACCCTCAAGAACATTCCTGAAGGGATTGCTGTCAACCCGTTTAACAATCGCATCTACGTCGCCGTACCTACCTTCGGCGCGAAGCCCTACGACTATCTCCAGGAGATTGACGGCAACACGGACACGGTCACGAAAACCATTCAGATCCCACCCTTCGCCTATGCTGTCGCTATCGACCCGCTGACCAGCACGATCTTCGTGGGCGGAACCTCGGAAGACAAGAATGGCGTCATTCAGAGCGAAGTAGTTACCGTATCCGACCACACGAAACAGGTCCTCGGGACCATTCATGTCTCCTCAACTCCGGGAGACGGCATCCAGGGCCTCGCCGTCAACTCATTGACCGGCGACCTTTATGTCTCCAACGGAAGCGACAACGAAATCGATGTAATTCATTCGGGTAAGGTCACGACCCGGATTCCAGTTGCAGGTGAGCCATTTGGTGTTGCTGTCAACCCTTTCTCCAATCAGGTTTATGCAGCGTTGATTAATGGAAACGTCGCGGTCATCAATGCAGCGACCAACACGGTTACTGCCACCACTGCCGTCGGCACATCCGACGCGGGCATCGCGGTCAACTTCTTTACTGGAAATGTTTACACAACCAACCAGGTGTTTACTGAATCCTCCACTGTCGGCGTTCTCGGCGCGGCGGGCAATGTCATTACCAACATTCCGGTAGGCAACACCCCCATCGGCATTGATGTCGATCCAGTGACCAACCTCGCTTTCGTCGCCAACACTCAGGATGGCACGGTGAGCGTAATCAACCAGGCCACTAACACCGTATCTGCGACACTGCCGGTTTCCGGTCTCTTTGTCGCAGCTAATTTTGTTACTGGCAAGGTGTATGTAGGTTCGGATAACTCCAGCCCAATAGTCACCGTTATCAGCGAAAAGTAGCTGAAGTTCCTTTGTTGAGCGGAGCTGAACCTTGGCTCCGCTCTTGTTTTCCTTCCCAACCAGGTAAGAGAGCAGTTACTCTACGTTCAGATCCAGCTCCAACTCAAATTGATATCGTCGTGCGATTCACCAAAATCCGCCATGTTATCCAGAAAAAAGCTTTTTCTTGTCTTTGCCATTCTCCTTCTAAGTAATCAGTTCCAGGCCCGGCCTCAATCGCCCGCCGCTCCGCTGCCCCCGACGATTACTGCGCCGGACCGTCCACAAGACACTGCCCCATCCTCCTCCAGCGTTGAAGATTGGAGTAAGCTCTCGCTTCGCGAGAGCGACCTGCACCCCGACCCTCCGCTTGCCGGCCAGACCGATACCGTTCCCGAATTCACTCGGGAACTGCTGCGGGTGCAATGGCGCTCCGGAGATCCTATCGATCTCTATATCGTCCGTCCTGCAGGGGTCGCAAAACCACCAGTCATTGTGTATCTCTACGGATATCCTGGAGAGGCAGTCCGCTTTCTCAACAGCAGCCTGTGTAAGACGGTTACCCGGAATGGCTTCGCTGCCGTTAGCTTCTCGTCGATGTTGACGGGACAGCGGTATCACGACGTTCCGATGAAGCAATGGTTCATCAGCGACCTTCAGCGGTCATTGGTAGGCACCACCCACGACGTTCAGATGGTTTTGAACTACCTGGAAAGCCGCGGCGACTTCGATATGACTCGAGTTGGCATCTTTGGGGAGGGTTCCGGGGGGACAATTGCCCTGCTGGCGGCATCGGTCGATTCCCGCATTCAGGCAGTTGATGTTCTCAATCCTTGGGGGGATTGGCCCACTTGGCTGGCAGCATCTCGTGTCGTGCCCGATGCGGAACGAGGGGAGTATCTGAAGCCTGACTTCCTGAAACCAGTTGTCCCGTTCGATTCGGTGACTTTGCTCCCGAGATTTACCCGAGTGCCACTACGCCTGCAACAGAGCCTCTGGGACGATACCAAGACACCGGCTGCCGCCAGGCAGCACATCGCCTCCGTGCTGCCCTCAACTGCAGAGTTGGCCCAATACAAAAGCCAGCAAGAGTACTACGAGAAGGTTGGCAACAATGGGAAGATGCTGGATTGGATGTATGCCCATCTGCCACCGGCAAAGCCTGCTACAAAAAGCGCGCTGGCTTTGCAGCCCTCTCCCGGCAACCCCTGATACGAGGCCGCTTCGCGGAGCAGTCAAAGAAAACGAACCGATGCCGAGCATTCTAAAAAAAGTCGTTAGTTGTTTTGCACCGGAGTGATGGACATAGGCTGAGTCAGACTGAGGGTGAGGGTCGAATTCCTGGCTACTTTGACGGGTGCCGGATGCTGCACGAGGATGTTTGTCGTCATGACGCCCGCGCCAATCAAGGTGCCCACGATCGCGCCGGTTGGGCCGCCCATCAAAGCGCCGGCAGCCGCGCCTGCTCCAATGCCTGCACCTTCTTTGATCACATTAGTCTTTAGCCGGGAACTTGGCCTAAGAGCGCCCTCGCTATCGACCCGGGCCTTGCTGTTGGTATCGATCACCTGAGCCCGCAAAACGTACCTAGACCCATCCGGCAGCACCACCACATCGGGACGCAGACGGATCGTCGCTGGACTGCCGAACCGGCGGCCTTCGGTCACATGCACTACTTTGCCAAGCACCTCAGAACCCTGAGGGATAACCACACGTCCGGCCGAAAGAACATCGGCCTCGACTCGCCCAGAGAAGTCGGATCCCGGCTTCGACTCACCAGTAGCCAGTTCCTCATCGAGCGCCATCCGAATCGTTGTTCCCTCAGAGAGCTCCCCCGGACGCTCCGGCGCTCTGGTCACGATGTCTGCATCCTGGTTTGCGCTGGATCGATGGCTGCGAATGTCCGGCGAGGGCGCATTTGGAGGGTCGCCGATCATCCCGTAATCTGGATTCCAATCCGACGCCGGTTTGGGCGGAACATTGCTTGACGGAAGTGGCTGTGCAGCTACTGTCGGCGATGGGGATGGAGCCGCAGTTGTAGCGGCCGACGGAGCAGCAGTTGCAGCGGTCGACGGAGCTGCAGCTGCAGCGGCCGGCTGAGCAGCGATCAGCTTGGGCGTCGAGTTGGCGTCTCCGGTCGTGATCGTTTCGTCCGGCGGCGGTTGCGATACCCCCGAATAAGGGCTGGGTTTAGGAATGCTCTGCCCTTGCAGATTCGAGGAAAATGCCGCAACTCCCGCAATCAACACAACCGCAACTCGTTTCTTGCTCATGCCTACAATCGCTCCACAAAAACTGATAGTTTCTACCTCTAACAGAAGGGTGCCCAACGCTGTCGGCTGTAATCCCCACACCTTCCACCTCCATGATGCGGCAATGCAGCAGTTCTGCCGCACTGAAATCCCAAACGCACCTTGAGAGTAACGATAGGATCTCGGGGGTACTTCTTGCCTCGTAAAGCCCAGATACACGAAGAATAGACCCTCGCTTTGTTAGAATTCGAGCGAGCACCTGTAGAGAGATTCACGCGCATTGGACAGGGCGGAGGTCGATCGGCCATGCACAGTTTTATCGAGACGATCGGCGACTCTGCGGGAAACGCAATCCCGGTCGACCGCCGTCCGAAATTGAACGACCGCTTACAGCACCATATTGTTAGGAGTGAAATGACTGAAATTGCTGCAATTCATGCCCGCGAGATTCTTGATTCGCGCGGTAACCCTACCGTCGAAGCAGACGTCGTGCTAGCCAGTGGGGCAATCGGCCGGGCCGCGGTGCCCAGCGGCGCATCGACCGGGGAACACGAGGCCGTCGAGCTGCGCGATGGCGATAAGACCCATTATCTCGGCAAAGGGGTGCTGCAAGCAGTCGAAAATGTCGAGAGCATTCTTGCTCCTGAACTCGCTGGAATGGATGCCACCAACCAGCGTCTGCTCGACGCTACCATGTTGTCGCTGGACGGAACACCGAACAAGAGCCGGCTGGGCGCCAATGCCATCCTGGCTGTTTCCATGGCTGCAGCAAGGGCCGCCGCTAGTTCGCTGCACATCCCGCTGTATCGCTACCTTGGCGGGGTGAACGCCTGCATCCTGCCGACCCCGATGATGAACATTCTCAATGGCGGTGCGCATTCCGACAATAACGTCGACTTCCAGGAATTCATGGTCATGCCGATCGGCGCGGAACGCTTCTCCGACGCCCTCCGCTGGGGAACCGAAGTCTTTCACACACTCAAAGGAGTGCTTAAGAAACGTGGTTATTCAACCGCAGTGGGGGATGAAGGCGGCTTCGCGCCATCGCTGAAATCCAACGTTGAAGCGGTTGAAGTCATCCTCGAAGCGATCGAGCTTGCAGGGTTTAAAGCGGGTGAAGACATCGCTATCGCACTCGACCCCGCCGCCAGCGAGTTCTATGACAAGGAACGCGGCGTCTACGTTTTCAAGAAGAGCGACAAGTCGGAGTACTCGAGCGAAGAGATGGCGCGCTTCTGGGAGAGTTGGACGAAACAGTATCCGATCATCTCGATCGAAGACGGTCTTGCTGAAGACGACTGGGATGGCTGGAAGTACCTGACGGAATTGGTCGGGGAGCGAATTCAGCTGGTCGGCGATGATCTCTTCGTCACCAATACCGAACGGCTCCAGCGCGGTATCGACGAAGGTGTCGCCAATTCCATTCTGATCAAGGTCAACCAGATTGGTTCCGTCAGCGAGACGCTCGAAGCTATCGAACTCGCTCGTCGCTATGGCTACACCTCGATCATCTCGCACCGCAGCGGCGAGACTGAAGATACCTTTATCGCTGATTTAGCAGTCGCGACCGGCGCCGGACAGATCAAGACCGGCTCGGCCTCGCGCACCGACCGCATCGCCAAGTACAACCAGCTGCTCCGCATCGAAGAAGAGCTGGGCCAAGCAGCCGAGTTTCTGGGGCTGGAGTCGATCAACTACGGCGAGTAGCGCAAATCCCAATTCCTGCGCCAGCGATCTGCCCTGCTGGCCCCTTACTGATGAAGTGTTTCAAGGAGATTCGAATGAAGATCTTGCAGTATGCAGCTTGTGGACTTTGTCTCACTCTGACGGGAGCCGCACAGACTGCTGCCCCGGCGCCAACGCCGGCTCAAAGTACCGCCAAGCCAGCCAGCCAACCAATGCAGTTGAGCACCTTGGGAGGCACCACCGTCAAGGGTCCCGAACACCCGCTCACACTCGACCAGATGAAGGTCCTCTACGTGGCGATGGGATATGACAAGACGATTGATCAGAACCTGCAAGCCATGGTAAGCACGCAGCGGTCGCGCGCCTCCTTCATCCCCGCTGATTTCTGGGATGATCTCGATGCCAGCTTCAAGAAGATCGACTACACCCCCGCGCTCCTTGATGTTTATAAGCAATACCTCTCCACCGACGATGCCGCTAAGCTCATCGACTTTTCGAAGACCGACGCCGGCAAGCATTTCCTCGAGAGCATCCCCGCCACCTCCCGCGAAGTAGCCCAGGCCGTGCAGAAGGAGCAGCAGGGTGTAGGCCAGGAGGTTCAGGCCCGGCACAAGGATGAACTCGACGCAGCCATCAAGAAGTATCGCGAAGAGCACCAGCCAAAGGCCGCTCCTTCGTTAGGCGGGCCTTCGCCATCCGGCGCTTCTTCCGGCTCCTCGTCTTCGCCATCGTCTTCCACGCCGGCGCCAAGTTCGCCCTCAACTTCGACTCCTCCGCCAGCCTCCACCACTCCCAAAAATTAGCAAGCGAGGCTGCAATGTCGATTTATAAGAAACCCCTGGTCCTGGCCATCCTTGATGGCTGGGGCTACCGGGCGGAAACCGCCGCGAACGCAATCGCCATGGCCCGAAAGCCGGTCTATGACAAATTGCTGGCCGACTTCCCCAATACGCTTCTCCACGCTTCGAATCATTTCGTCGGCCTGCCCGACGGCCAGATGGGTAACAGTGAAGTCGGCCATCTGAATATCGGCGCTGGCCGCATCGTCCACATGGATATCACCCGAATTGACGCATTGATCGCCAGCGGCGAATTCTCGTCAGACCCGGTGATCGCCTCGGCCATCAAACACGCCGGAGAAGGCCGCCGGCAGCTGCACCTGCTCGGACTGCTCTCCGATGGCGGCGTCCATTCTCACCAGCGCCATCTCTATGCATTCTTGAAAGCGGCAGCCGACCACGGGCTTCAACAAGTCTTCGTCCACGTTTTTCTCGATGGACGAGATACCGCCCCAACCGGCGGCGCGGGCTACATCGCCGCTCTGCAGCAGAAGTTCCTCGAGTTTGGAGTTGGTCAAATCGCCAGCGTCTCGGGTCGCTACTACGCCATGGATCGCGATCGCCGCTGGGAGCGAGAAAAGAAGACCTTCGATGCGATGGTCAAAGGTAGCGCAGAAGGCGGAGCCTACGCCGACCCCATCGCCCGCGTCAACGAGTGTTATCACAACGGCATTACGGACGAGTTCATCATTCCCTTCGTCGTCAGCGAGGCGGATGGGCAGCCGGTCGGAGTGGTTCGCGATGAGGATGTGTGTATCAACTTCAATTTCCGCGCCGATCGTGCGCGTCAGATTACCCGTGTACTCGCGCGGAACAGCGGGCTCACCAAGGTTGACGGCGCCGATCTTCCCGGAGCAGCGGAGCTCGACGAAACGATCCCCCGCGCCGAGGTACCGCATCACCTGCATTACGTCTGCATGACTCAGTACGACAAGCAATTTACCTTGCCCGTCGTGATTCCTCCCGAGTCGATGGAGAACATTCTCGCGAACGTCCTCGCTCAAGCGAATCTCCGAAATCTCCGCATCGCTGAAACGGAGAAATATGCCCATGTCACTTATTTTTTCAATGGCGGCATCGAAACTCCGTTTCCTGGAGAGGACCGCTTCCTCGTTCCTTCGAAGAAGGTCGCGACCTACGATCTTGCCCCGGAGATGAGCGCTGAAGGCATCGCCGACGCGGTCATCAAAGCAGTTGACGATACCGCTTTCGACCTCGTCGTCGTCAACTTCGCCAATGCCGATATGGTCGGCCACTCGGGGAAGATCGAACCGACGATCAAGGCCGTTGAGACCGTCGACACTCAGCTGGGAAGGATCTACCAGGCGCTCAAGCACAGCGGAGGGTCGCTGCTCATCACCGCCGATCATGGCAATGCCGAACTTATGATCGATCCGGTAACCGGTGGCCCTCACACCGCGCACACCACGAACCCGGTGCCGTTCATTCTGGTGAATGAGGATGCGGCCAAATACACCCTGAGGCCGGGTGGCTCGCTGCGCGATCTCTCTCCGACCGTGCTTGGCATTTTAGGCCTGGAAAGGCCCAATCAGATGACCGGAGGCGATCTTCGCCTTCCTAAGTCCTGATCACGGCAACGGACTATTTACGCCCGGGCGGCCCTGCGCCTGCAGGGTAGCCCGGGGACTCTTACAAGCTACTTCTTGATCGCTCCCCACTTGTAGACGACCCCGATCGAGGCCGCAACGTCCTTCTGAAAGGCAAGTCCGTAGCGAGTGGGCTCAAAATCAATAATCGCCCGCGCTGACCAGTTGGGCTTGATGTTGTAGTCGAATGAGACCCCAGTCGCCAACGCGAATGCCAGTTGATTATTGGGGAGGTTCAAGACGTTCGGCTCAACCCCTGCGGACTTGAAGGAGGTATCGAAGATCCCATAGGTCCCGCCCAGCAGGAAGTGATAGTCGACCGTGTATTTTGGATCGCGGAGCAGGCGAAAAGTTGGTCCGAATAGAAAAAGATGTTCTGAGATGGCTGGGTTCGTAATGTTGAACGCGTTCGCGGGAACTCCCACGTTCCCATAATAGTTCCCGGTACTCGCAGTAAGTCCGACAACCGGTGTGATCCATCCGGTGACCTGGGCCTTGAACCCCATCAGATTACCCTTCGACGCGTGGCCGATGGTGGTGTTGAATCGTGCGTACCCATACCCGCCGAAGGCGTCCCAGCGATTGTTGTAGTCGGCCAGCGTTACGCTCAATGGCGGCGCTGTCGCGGTAACCTGGGCTGACAAATGGGAGGGGAGGATAAACAATGCGGAGCACAGCGCTAGGCGCAGAAAACGTTCGACAGAAGACACCCGGATCAACCACCTCTTACCGAAAATATCGCCTTGGAGCGAAGCCGCTCGACACCGGCAATTGCAGGGAAATCATCATTCTTCCCACTGTTCTCCCTGGCAATTCTAAAGATACACGCTGACGGGAAAGGGTGTCGGAACCATCCCCTCAATTCATCCATTTCCGGTCGTTCGGATTCTTGGCCTCGTCGGGGTCGACATACCGCCCTTCATGATCGAATTTCACGTCGCGGTTGTGTTTGCGCATGTAGACTTCGAACTTGCGAGCCGCCCGGCGCCGCTTCCAGCGGTAATACTCATTGCGAAGACTAAAGATTCGTTCGCTGGTCGCGAAGCTGATGCTTCGGCTGCTTGACCGCCGGGCATAAAAGAACCCCAGGAGTCCGCCGCTCAGGTAAACCACCAGGGGCAGGATGCTTCCCCCACCAAATAATCCGGCAATCGCGACCAACGCGTAAATGATGACCAGGTACTTCGCCTTAATACCGATCGGTAGCGGGAAGAGGAAGAACTGTTGTTCTCCGAACAAGACCGCGAACGCGGCCAGCATGCCAAAGATGCCAGCCTGGGCGCCAGCAGCCATATCGATCGGCACCAGCCTTGGAATGTGCGCAAAGCTTAGAAGCGTCGCCAGCAGCGCTCCACCCACCACCGCTACAAAGTAGATCTCCGTCACCCAGCGGCTCCCTTTGGCCTCCTCCAGGTAGGAGCCGATGAACCACAGCGAGAGCAGGTTGAACAACACTTCAAGGATTCCATGGTGAATGAAGCTATAAGTAACCAGCTGCCAAACCTGCCCATGGACCACATCGCTGGGGGTCAGAGACAGCAGGACAGAGAGGAATCCGGCTGCTGAACGATTCACCGCTCCCAGCAGCAGCAGCACAAAGAAGACGGCCAGGTTGGCCAGCACCAGACGCTTGATAAAGCCGCGGAAGGGGGGGAAGGCGAGCGTATTGGAGCCGATGCGTGCCATAAATATCGTCTCCTATTGTCTCAGGTTTTTCTCGCCGCACCTCTCATCCGCCGCACCTCTGATCCATAGCCAGACAAATCGCTGCGGCGTCGGCCGCTATCTTTCCGGCACTGGGGTCACTGCGATGCTCCTGTGCCCGGCTGGGTCGAGAGCACGGACGCCAAAGATCACGTTGTCCTTGGAGACGGGCAAAGTCACTGCAAGGATTCCGGCCGATTGCGGGGCGACTTCCAGGCTTCGCTGCCATAGGGGAGCGGAGGTCTCTCGCCAAACCACCTCGTAGGCCGTGTTTGCTGGAGCGCCCAGGCCTGCAGCCCAGTGGAGCGTCGTATTGTTGTCTAGATTCTTCGTGACGATCGTGACATTTTGAGGAGGAGCCGGTGCGGAGGCTAGTGTCGCCAGCGTTGCCGCGTTCAGCCGCGCCACATTCGCGACATAGGAATAATCGACAAACTTGAGCAGATCGCCGTATTCGACACCCTTTTCAGTACGGACGTCCTGGTGCTGGTGGTTATAGTCCTCCCGCCACTCGGTGAAGCGGACGGCCGCAAAACCCTCCTGATTGAAGGAAGTATGATCGCCGCCACGAAGATAACGGTCCCGACGGAAGATCAGTACCGGATGGAAGGCTTGGAGGGCCGATGCGCCGCTTTGTGCGCGACTGCCATCCTTCGATGGCGTTGCGAAGTAACTGCGACTTACTTCAACTACACTTCTTGCCAGCTCCCGGGAAGGCGAGTCACTCTCCGCCCCCAGGCCCATGATCCGCTTGATCTCCGCTGGTGTCGCCGTTGCTGGAATACCTTCGGAAAAGACCCGTACCGCCGACTTGTCCTGCAAGGTCTCACCGGGAGTCGTGTTTCCTCCGACGATATCGTTGTTGAGCACGCCCTCCAGCTGCCACCCCTCGCTTTTAGCAAACTCCGCCAGGTGCAGGCTGCCGTTAAGCCCCTGCTCCTCCCCAGCCACGGCCACGAAGACCAGGGTGGCCGGGAGCTTCAAACCCTTCGCTCGCATGTTTGCCAATACGCGCGCACACTCGAGGCTCACGGCGACGCCGCTAGCGTCATCGTTCGCCCCCGGCGCCTCGGCCTCGGTCTCCATCGGACCAGTGTTCCGCGAATCATAATGCCCCGTCACTAACACCATCCGTGCGGCCTGGGACGGATCACTTCCCCGCAAGATCGCGTAGACGTTGGTGATGGTTGTCGGCTTGGGAATTCGCCCTTGTGGTGGTGGCTCCGGTTGCTGCGTGAAGCTGTCCCGCTTCACTTCCAGGCAGCCTCCGCAAGCGACGGAATAACGTTGAAACTCCGCGGCGATCCAATCCGCAGCGGCGGTAACACCTTGCCCGGAAGCCAAATTCGTATCCATGCTCGACAAAGTGTTCCGGTTGTGAAAACTCACCAGCTTTTCAATCGATTGCCTTATCTGAGTTGGCGAGATCTCCTTCAAAGCCTGTCGAATCGCCGGATCGCCGGGAGCGGCCACAATCGGTTGACCGCTGGCATCCATATTGCCGGAGTTGTCTTCAGAGAAAACAGGCAATGTGCAGTTCGCCCAGCACGTTAAGATTAATAGGAAAACTCTGCAGTAAAAGCGTCCGAAACTTGAACGATTTCTCATCCTTGGTTTTAGAGATAACGAGCATCCGGACATCCGCAAACTCCTCGATTGAGCAACTTAATCGAATAGCAAAGGTCTCAACGTGTGTGCTTGACGCGAGCGAGCCCTATTCCCTTGAACACTGTAGGTTATTGGGAAGGAAACATGCATCGTCTCGGCTGCGTCATCATCAGTGTAATACCCGCGGCGTCCGAGCTTTCCTATGGATTGCTTTGTGAGTTGCGCATTCCGCGGTGATGAACTGTATGGAATCTTCGGATGGCCATAACCATGAAAGTCAGTCAGAATACTCCAAGGATTGGAGAGGTCTAATGGCAATTTGCTCTGAATGTGACAGCGTTCTCGACTTCGACGTCGAAGAGGTCGACGAAGGCGACGTGATTGTCTGTGACGAATGCGGTGCAGAGTATGAGGTCGTCGGCACCGACCCGCTCGAGTTGAGTAAAGTCGACAACGAAGGCTATGAAAGCGATGATGCCGTGGTCGTCGATGAGGAAGAGGAATGAGCATCGCCCATCACCGAAAAAGTAATCGCTCTTATTGCTTCGGACTACTCACTTTTTTCTTTTTCACACTCACAGTTGCTTGCCTGTCAACTCCTGCCCAGGCGCAGGCCAGCCAAAAGGTGGTTCAGGGTAAGGTTGTCGGATCGAATGATGAGGTTCAACCGGGGGCGATCGTCTATCTGAAAAACAGCAAGACCAACGATATCAAGAGCTTCATCTCAACCCAGGACGGCAGCTACCGTTTCGGTCAGCTTTCCCCCGATGTTGACTACGAAGTGTGGGCTGAGTACCAGGGAAAAAAGAGCTCCACCAAGACTGTGAGCTCCTTTGACTCGAAGAAACTGTTGATCTACTCGCTTAAGCTTGGGGGGTGAAGTACCCTGCACCCAGTCAGCAGCTTGTTAACGCAAAATGAAAACGCCACCTTCGCGGTGGCGTTTTCATTTCTTATGCTCGGTTACAAGTTCTAGCCACGCTTCCAGTTCATCAAGTCACCCAGAGTCGTAGTCGAACTAGAGACCGGAGCCTTGTAAGACTCCACCTCAGCCCGGCTGGCCTCTTCGCCAACTGCGCGGATGCTCAAACCGACCTTCTTCTCATCCTGATTCATCTTGATGATCTTGAAGTCGTGCTCTTGGCCGGCCTCGAGCTTGATTGAGTTGCCGTTGCCATCGGCGGCCTCGGAGACATGGCAAAGTCCTTCAACCCCTTCAGCGATCTCGACAAAAGCGCCGAACTGCGCCGTCCGAAGTACTTTGCCCTTGACGACATCGCCTACGCGATGCTGCGCAAAGAAAGTCTCCCAGACGTCCGGCTGGAGTTGCTTGATACCCAGCGAAAGCCGACGATTTTCCGGCTCGACGCCCAGCACCACGGCCCGCAGTTTCTCGCCCTTCTTCAGGATCTCGGAAGGGTGCTTCACCCGCTTGGTCCAGCTTAGGTTGCTGACGTGAACCAGGCCGTCAATGCCGTCTTCAATCTCGATGAAAGCGCCAAAGTCGGTCAGGTTTCTCACCCGGCCCTCGACAATCGTGCCGGCAGGATACCGTCCCGACAGATTCTCCCAGGGGTTCTCGAGCAACTGTTTCATGCCCAGCGAGATTCGACGGTCGGTTGAATTGACACTGATGACAACGGTTTCGACCTCATCGCCCGGCTTGACTAATTTCGACGGATGCTTCATCCGCTTGGACCAGGTCATCTCGGAGACGTGGACCAGGCCTTCAATCCCCTGCTCCAATTCGATGAACGATCCATAGTCGGTAACGCTCAGTACCCGTCCGCGAACTCGAGCCCCGACGGGGTACCGCTCGACGGCGTCCAGCCACGGATCCGGTGTCAGCTGCTTGAAGCCCAGTGAAACCCGCTGCTTGTCCTTGTCGAACTTGAGCACCTTGACCTGGATCTCATCGCCGACGTTGACTAGATCCCGTGGATGCGTCAAACGTCCCCAGGACATGTCGGTGATGTGCAGCAATCCGTCAATCCCGCCCAGATCGACAAAAGCGCCGTAATCAGTCAGATTTTTCACCGTGCCGGTGAGAATGGTGCCCTCTTCAAGGTGCTCCAGCGTCTCATTCCGCTTGGCGGTCTGCTTCTCCTCAAGAATTTCCTTGCGGGAGACAACCACATTGCCACGCTTTTTGTTCAGCTTGATGACCCGGACTTCAATCGGCTGACCGATGTATGTATCCAGGTTGCGAACCGGCCGAACCTCGAGTTGCGAACCAGGCAGAAATGCCTTGATCCCGATATCGACGGTCAGTCCGCCCTTAACCCGGCCGAGAACGATGCCTGTGACCGGCGTCTTGTCCGTCGCCGCCTTTTCGATGACGTCCCAGACCCTATGCCGCTGCGCCTTTTCGTAGCTCAGCAGGTATCCGCCCTCTTGCTCCTCGCGCTCGACAACGACTTCAACGGTGTCGCCGGGCTTTAGCTTAGGCTGGCCGGTATGGTCAATGACCTGCTCGATCGGGATCAGTCCTTCGGACTTCAATCCGACATCAACGACCACGTGCTTGTCGGTCAGCTTGATAACTGTACCGGTCACGATATTGTCGTCAAAGGCCAAGGTGGCAGCCTCAGCGGCCTGCTCACGGTCGAATGACTCTAGAGCAGCGGCGAAATCCTCCATCGACATGTCCGAATCAGAATCATCGGCAGCAGACGCGGAGGAATTTTCGCTTGCGACGGCTTCTGCCGCAGGCACGGCGGTTGCGAGCGCCGGGGCTTGCACTAACCGGCTATCGGCGACAGCATGAAGCGAGTCCAAGGCCGCAATTTCTTGGGAATCGGCTTCGGGGTTGGGGGCGAATTCGTGGGACGGCTCTGCTTGCTCCGTCGCTGCATCAAGGGTTAGGGTTTCCATTTCAGTGCTCAGGGGTGTGCTCTCGGTTTGTTCAGGATTTAGGACGTCTGCCATTGGGTGCCAGCTCCGGGATCGATCGGTCGGCGGTCCCGTTTTCCGCCCTGCAGATTAGCGAGCCGCTATGCTCGTTTAAGCATGGCTCAGTTCCTGCAGATTTACTTCGCGTATCGTTGTGAATTTTTTGCAACAATCGCAAGAGCGCCGGGACTACTGCCGAATTTTTGTCGCTGACGGATCGGACGTTCAAGAGGGGGGAAGGAGTGAGTGGCCAGGGTTAAGTGGCCCGGCTCTACTTCGTCTCCGATCGGGAGCATCCGGCAGGCAGGGAACAAGATTGCGGCGTTTGCAGGTCACGCAAAAAATCCCGAACGCAGACCTACTCAGTAACTATAGCAATCGGGCCGAATGAGTGTCAATGCAGGTACCCACAAAGAGCCGCAAAGCCAGCCGATTCGCGGCTCCTAGCGTTTGAACCATCCTACGGCCAAACATAACGGTCTGGGCATCGTATAAGTTTGATCGTTGTCGAGAAGGTAATCCAAAGAGGTTGCTAGAATGAATCGCCGTCACTTTTCGTCTATCCTGGGCGCGCTTGGGCTGCTCCCAATTCGGTCCATACTGGCGGAAGGCGGGTCAGCCGGGAAAAGGCCATCCTCTCCTGAACAACTTCATCTCACCCGTAACGGCTGGATGCCCAACAACGACAGACTTCCTGTGCTGCTTTATCGATCTGCCTTCCGCATTTCGTCCGGAAAGGATGCCGCTGCGTTCTTCGAGCAGATTTTCACCAAGAATGGATGGCCGCCACAATGGCGGAACGGTGTCTACGACTTTCATCACTACCACTCTACCGCTCACGAAGTGCTCGGCTTCGTCGCAGGCCACGCTCAGTTGATGCTGGGAGGAGAAAATGGCCTTGAGATCTCGGTAGAGGCAGGCGATGTAGCTGTGCTGCCCACCGGAACCGGTCACTGCAAAATCAGCGCCAGCCCGGATTTCCTGGTGGTTGGAGCTTACCCGCCCGATCAGTCGTGGGACATCTGCCGAGCTGCTCCATCGGCAATCGCCGTCGATCGAATGAGCCGTCTCCCGTTTCCAAACTCCGATCCGGTCGAGGGCGCGCGTGGCCCTTTAATTCACCTTTGGCGGAGCGTGTAGCCACCCTCAATCTCGCCTATACTCACGCATATGGATCATCTCTGGACCCCGTGGCGCTATGCCTACGTGAGCGCCGCCGACGGCGCAGAGCGGCAGGGTGTCCCGCACGAACTGGCTGCCTGGCCGGGCGATCATCATTGCGTGTTCTGCAACATGATCGCGGCAGTAGACTATGCCGAACTGCACGGAATGCCCATTGCAGAAGCGGAGCGCGCAGCTGGCATTGTGCATCGCGCCGGTCACACCTTCCTGTGTCTCAACGCGTATCCATACGCGAGCGGCCATGTGATGATTGTCCCTTATCTGCATGGGAGCTCTCTCGCTGCTCTCGACCGCCTCATCAGCCATGAAATGATGGACCTTGCGCAGCAGACGGAGCGCCTCTTCGCCGACCTTTATTCGCCGCATGGGATGAACTTCGGTCTGAACCTCGGCAAGGCGGCCGGGGCTGGCGTTGCCGGACATCTCCACCTCCACGCCTTGCCTCGCTGGGATGGCGATACCAACTTCATGACCACCACCGCGGAGACGCGAGTCCTGCCTGAGGCGCTGACCATCACCTGGGAAAGAATGCGCAAGGCATTTCTTGAACCGTCCGTTCAAAAGTGTTGATCGCCACCCTTTTGGATCCGCGACTGAATGCGCATCCAATGAATCAAAACTCTGTAGGAATATTTCGAGAGAAGTTCAGCGAGGGCAACATGCCGGGAAGAGCGACAGTTAAGTCTACAGCGAAGCCGCAATCCACACCCGCGGCCAATACTCCACCCAAAGTGAAGGCGAAATCCACTCCGGCCTCTAACCGGCCCGAAGCAGGAGCGAAAGAAGATGAGCACGCAACAAAAGTTGATGCGCCGACGGCCGTCCAACCGGTCGAGCCAGAGGACGCTTACCTTACCGGCGTAAGCCGTTCTTTGCAGCGCCGACTCTTAGGACTCAACGTGCAGGGGTCGCAAGGACAAGCCAAGCCCCACCCTGAGGCAACATCGGCCGGCTTGCACTCTACCGGATCGTTCGCCGATGAGAAGCCGGCGGCGAAGACCAAAAAGAAGTAGTTTGGCTTTGTCCCTGTTGGTCTTAGGGCCGCAATAAGCGGGAGGATTCTGACGGAGTTACGTCCCAGTCCTCTGCTCGTAGTGGGCGGGTGTCGAGTGCCAGCGATCCGATGCTCTCAAGCTCAGCGGTCTGCGCCTCGATGCCTAATTCCCTGAGTTTCCGCGCCTGCGCAAAAACTCCGCCGCGGCCTTCGACTACATTGACCAGGCTATCGAAGGCCTTCCCTGCCTTGCGGATCCCGTTACCCACTTCAACAAGATATTCGTGGGTCTTACTTAATTTTTTGTAAAGGTTCAGTCCGGCTTCTTGAATACGCACGGCGTTGTCCGTGATCTCGCTCTGCTGCCACCCGATCGCGACGGCCCGAAGCAGCGCAATCAGCGTAGTTGGAGTCGATAGGACTACATTGGCTCTGGTCCCGTATTCGATCAGGCCGGGATCGCCCTCCAGCGCGGCGCTGAAGAGGGCCTCGCTGGGCAGGAAACACACGATGAAATCGGCCGAACCGCTAAAGCGTTCGAAGTATCTCTTCTTCTGCAAGTCTTCGATATGGCGCTTGACCTGGGCCGCGTGCTGCCGAAGTTTTTCCCGGCGGCTGTCGGCGTCAGGGGCCGCGAGCGACTCGAGAAAGGCCACCCAGGGCGTCTTGGCATCGATGACGATGCAGCGTTTGTTGGGCAGGTTGATCACTACGTCCGGGCGCACCGATCTGTCGGCTTCCCCTTCGCCAGCAAGATGCACCTGCTGTTCGAAGGTGCAATGCTCCACCATGCCTGCGAACTCGATGCAGTTCTTAAGCTGCTGTTCTCCCCAGTTGCCCCGGGTATTCGGCGCCCGCAGCGCCTGGACCAGATTGCCCGTCTCTTTGCGCAGATCGCTATGGCTGCTCTGGATGCCTTCTACAAGCGTCTTGACTGCAGCGTAGGCTCCCTCTCGCTTGACTTCGAGATCCTGGGTCTCTTTCGCCAGCGCCTCGAGCGTCTTCCGCACCGGTTCGAGCAGATTTGCGATGGCCGTCTCTTTCTCTTCGAGTTTTCCCTTGGCCTCCACCTGCTGGGCGCCAAGCTGTTCCTTCGCGAGCAGCAGAAAATCCCTGCTGGTGTGGCTTAATACGTCGCTGGCGAGCCCCTTGAAGCTGGCGTGTAAGGCCTCCTGGGCGTGTGCCAACGAACCCTTTTCCGCAATCAGCCGCTCCTCCAGCTTGGCAATTTCTATCTGGGACTCACGAAATTTCTCCTGCAGCAATTTCCCGTCTTCGGCGAGTAGTGCGAGTGAAGCTTGTTGAGAGGCGATCCGCCCTCGTTGGCTCAACCAGCCCAGCACGTAACCGGCAACAATCGAAAGCAAGAAACCAAGAAGCAGGACCGGCAGGGAAACGAGCATACTCCTATCCTTCCACCGTCTTGGCATCAACGCCAGCGCAGCCGGAGGAAAACTCCGCTGGTTTGTCCCCTGGTTGGCTTTACACTACCTTTCGTGCTCAGTAGACTTGGAGTTTCGGGGTTCGCTCCTCGAGGCAGCATGGTGTCACGAGCAAGACAATCGGGTCCTGCTCCGCCGTCGAGATAAACCTCGCCAGCCGGCATCTCGTACACTTAAGGCATCCGCTTTTCGGTGATTGCAGTTCTTATAATTTGACAGGAGAAGACATGGCAGCAGCAGTGGAAGAAAAGGTTAAACAGATCATTGTCGAGCAGCTTCAGGTGGATGAAGCGGAAGTGACCCCCAGCGCGTCGTTCCAGGAAGATCTCGGCGCAGATTCGCTCGATGTCGTTGAACTAGTCATGCAGTTCGAGGAAGCCTTTGATCTCGAGATTCCCGATGAAGATGCTGAAAAAATCAAGACGGTGAAAGACGCGACTGACTACATCGAGAAGAATGCGAAGGGCGGTAAGTAGCTTTGTCAAGGAGGGTAGTTGTAACCGGTATTGGGCTGATCTGCGGAGTTGGCAACACCACCCCCGAAGTCTGGACCAATCTGCTAGCTGGCAAAAGTGGTATGGCTACAATTACTGCTTTCGACACCACCGATTTTCCGGTCACCTTCGCCGCCGAAGTAAAGAACTTTGACCCTCTCAAGTTCATAGAAAAGAAGGAATCGCGCAAAATGGGCCGGTTCATCCATTTTGCCTTAGCCGCGACCGCCGAGGCGATGGAATCATCCGCGCTGAAGGTCACACCGGAGAACGAGGAGCGGGTCGGTGTCCACATCGGCTCCGGGATCGGCGGATTCGACGTCATCGAGCGTGAGCACAGCAACATGCTGCGAGGCGGCCCCCGCAAAATTTCGCCGTTTTTCATCCCCGCCGCGATCATCAACCTCGCAGCCGGCAATGTCAGTATTCGCTATGGGGCCAAGGGGCCGAACGAGGCTACGGCCACCGCTTGCACCACCAGCGCGCATGCGATCGGGGATGCTTACCGGCTAATTCAGCGGGGAGACGCCGATGCCATGATCGCCGGGGGCGCCGAAGCAGCGATCACGCCGATGGGCGTTGGCGGGTTTGCCGCCATGCGCGCACTCTCAACCAGAAACGAGGACCCCGAGCACGCCTGCCGTCCGTTTGACAAAGACCGCGATGGCTTCGTGTGCGGTGAGGGCGCGGGCATTCTCATCCTTGAAGAGCTTGGATTCGCCCAGGCCCGAGGCGCAAAAATATTGGCCGAGGTGATCGGGTACGGGATGAGCGCCGATGCTTTTCACATCACCGGAATGCCTCCTGAAGGCGAAGGCTGTTTTCGCGCTATGCGCAACGCCATCAAGAGCGCCGGTATCGAGCCTGAACAGATCCAGTACGTTAACGCTCACGCCACCTCAACTCCATTGGGCGATGCACTCGAGACCGCCGCGTTGCGCAAGCTTTTTGGCGAACACGCCACGAGCCATAAGCTGCTCGTCAGCTCCACCAAGTCGATGACCGGCCACCTGCTGGGCGGAGCCGGAGGTCTGGAAGCAGGCATCGTCATCCAGGCACTGCTGAACCAGGTTGTGCCCCCGACCGCGAACCTGGTCGACCCTGACCCGGATTGCGATCTGAATTATGTTCCGAACAAGCCGCAGCAGGCCGAGGTCGAGATCGCGCTCTCGAACTCGTTTGGCTTTGGCGGCACAAACGGATCGCTCGTCTTTAGACGCTGGAGCGAATAAAGCACGTCTAAAGCGTTCGCGAACCGATAGAGCCCTGGCGGAGACCGATGCAGCGGTTTCGCCGGTTTGCCCGTCTTCCTCACTCGGTCATCCCTGAAACGCAGCGAAGCCGACGCTGACCATCGTAAGCAATATCCACCAGCCGACAACTGCCACTGCCGCCGATCCTCGCTTCACCTTGGCCACGATTGAAGAGCCGATGATCAAGAGAACAACCGTCCAGATGGTGAAGACATCGAGCGAACTGCCAAGCGAGAGCAGCCATTTCGGACTGTCGGTCGGCAAGTAGTAGCCGAGGTTGGTTCCCACCGGATTCTGCAACTGAAAAGACTCGCCACTGAGACCGGCATAAAGAACGATGATGCTGAGGACGGACTTGATCGACCCCGGCAACCCTGCATAGACGAAGACCGCAAAGATCTGACGGTATTTTGCCTGTCCGCCGAAGCCGAAGTTTAACGTCCCCAGCAGAACAGCACTTGCCAATACCCAATAGAAGAGGACGAAGACAGGAAACGCATACGAAATGTATCGATAGCTTGCCACCATTCTGCTGCGGACAACGGGGCGCTGCTCGACTGGGGCGTTGTTAATCTGGTCGGCTTGCGATGTGTTGGTCTTCAAGGCGTTTTCGAGCACCTGGTCCCAACCCACCCGCTTTTCGACGGCAAAGACGAAACCGTAACCGATGACAAGCATGATCAGGAATGGAAACCACCAACTCTGGTCCCTCAAGATGTCCGTAAAGGTCTTAGTGGGAGCGATGAAGGTATCGATAACCCTGTCTCCCTGGCTGAGGGGACGAGTGCTTAATCCTTCCCCTGCAGCTGCGGTTGCTGGAGTGCCGATTTCAGTCATAAGTCTCCTGGGAATCAGTCGCACAAACGGATTTGCTTCGCTCGACGCATGTGGTCATGGCGGCCGCCGCATCTTTGGCGCGATTGTACCCCGGAACCGGCCTGGCAAATCGGAATTCTTTTCGTGTCTATGAAGCTGAGGCAACCATCATGTCCAGGCGTCGTGCCTCAGGGTTGACAGCCTGACAGCCGCTGCACCCTCTCGCCTGCCGCCTCGAGCCTCGTCCGTTGTCAACTCGCAATATCGTTTGTTTCCAGTTGAGAGGTTGTGCTTGGCTACGGTTCATTCGATTTGCCAAGTCACTGTTCATTGGCGCTCAACTTGTTCATTGGCGCTCAACCTTGATCGAAGACAAACATCAGATTCCAGTTCCGGCCGAGTGAGCATCGGCTCGCTAGGCGCGTTACCATTGGAAAGGAGATGAGTCGGAAGGAAATGAGCGGGAAGGAATGAGTGGGAAGCAAGTAAGTCATCCGCAGCAACTTGTATCTTCGAAGCGCCCGCGAGCCGTCGTTTGCCTTTCAGGAGGCATGGACTCAGCCGTCTGCGCAGCTCTTGCCGCCCGTGAATCTGAGGCTTTTGGCCTTCACTTCAGCTACGGTCAACGCACGGAGCGGCGGGAGCTTGAGAGTGCCCGGAATGTCGCGAAGTCTCTGGGCTTTGCCGAATTTCTACCCCTGAAGATCGACATTTTCCGGCAGATCGGCGGATCCGCCCTCACTGACTCTTCGATCGATGTGCCGGCTGCCCCGGAGGCGGAACCGATCGGGGAATCCATTCCGGTGACCTATGTGCCATTCCGGAACGCTCATTTTCTATCCGCGGCAGTCAGTTGGGCTGAGGTGCTGGGCGCAAAAAAGGTCTTCATCGGGGCGGTCGAGCAGGATAGCTCCGGCTATCCCGATTGCCGGCCAGCGTACTATGAGGCGTTCCAGCAACTGATTCGCACCGGAACTCGCGACGCGGACATCGAAGTGCTCACGCCACTCATCCATATGCGGAAGAGTGAGATCGTTCTGCTTGGCCTTGAATTGTCCGCGCCGCTCCATTTAACGTGGTCATGCTATTCAGGCGAAGAAGAAGCCTGTGGCGTATGCGATAGCTGTGCGTTGCGATTACGAGGATTCGCACAGGCAGGGGTCGAAGACCAGATTCCCTACCGCGGCCGCCGAATGGCTGGAGCGTTTTCGCAATCGGTGTAGGTCGAAGAAACCCGCTGACCTTTTCCTGAAGAAAGGGCCAGTTTGGCTTTCGCAAGAAGCCACAGATTTGTGAACGTGCTTTAGCGAGCCGATGCTAGGCTGCCCGAGCTGACTAAAAAGATTCGAAGGAGAAAAAAATGCGCAGATTTAAATTGTCACTGGTAGCCGCCCTGTTGGCTCCCCTGCTTGTCGCAGTTCCAGCCTTTGTCAAGCAAGCGGCCGCCCAAGCCGCGGCCCCGGCGGCAACCGGCAGTATTCACGGTCACGCTCAGGATCCGGTTGGCATCGCGATGCCCGACGGCATTATTACCCTCTCTACGGACGGCGGCAAGACCGCCAAATACACCTTCAATACCGATCCGAATGGCGACTACAAGGGGACGGGAATCGCTCCCGGCACCTACACGGTCTCGCTTAGAAAGCCGGACACGGCGCCCGACAAAGTCGTTGATCAGTTTCCCGAAGTGAAGATCGCCGCTGGCGCCGATACGCTGCAGGACTTCGACCTCACGCGCGCCGACTATGTAGCCAAGATGACGCCGGAGCAGAGAAAGCAAGCTGAGGATCTGCGGGCAAAGAATGCCGCTGCACTCAAGGAAAATTCGGTCATTAAAAACCTGAATGCGAACCTGGTGAAGGCCCGCGACGATAACAAGAACAAGAACTATGCCGAGGCCGAATCCCTGATGACCCAGGCCACCCAGGCCAAGCCCGATGCCGCGGTATTGTGGCTCGAGTTGGGAATGGCGCAATCCGGGCTCAAGAAGTACGACGATGCTGCAACTTCGCTCAAGAAGGCGATTGACATAGATGCCGCCTCCAAGAAACCGAATCCGGAGATACAGGGAGCGGCCGGCAACGCCCTAGGCGAAGTCCTTGCCAATCAGAAAAAGGTGGATGACGCCCAGGCTGCCTATGAAGCCGCAGCCAAGATCAACCCGACGCAAGCCGGCATGTATTACCAGAATGAGACGATCGTGATGTCCCGCACCGGCAACGTCGAAGCGACGGTAACCGCCGCGGACAAGGCAATCGCCGCCGACCCCACCAAACCCATTCCCTACTACCTGAAGGGACAAGCGCTCATCAATAAGGCGACCGTCGATCCCAAAACCCAGAAGATCGTCGCGCCTCCAGGATGCGCCGAAGCCTACCAGAAGTATCTTGAATTGGCCCCGGACGGACAGTTTGCGAACGACGCGAAGAGCGTTCTTGGCGAGATGGGCCAGACTGTCAAGAGCAGCTACAAAGCAAAAAAATAGTCCTCCTCAGGATCGCTCCCGCTCTTAAAGTTAAGGTGCGGGAGCGACAACCTGCCAGATACGCAGTTCCTTCTTCCGCCAATTTGTATCCCTAAGCCTCCGAAACGCTTTAGGATGAAGATGTGGCAGCAAATCCAATCCCCTCCGTCCTGAGTTTTTCCGCCGCCACGACGCTGGTCCGTGAGCACGCGGCGTCACTTCGCTTTGCTTACCCCCGCAAGACAGAAATTCTAGGCCTGGCACACGCGCTCGGCCGGGTTCTTGGGCGGCCGGTGCTGGCGGACCGCGATCAGCCGCCATTTGACCGCTCGACCAGAGACGGTTATGCCTGCCACGTCTCCGACCTGCTGACCGGCAATGCTATTCCGGTTACCGGGCAGATTCGAGCTGGCGATCCGATCGAAATACCGCGAGCAGCGCTTGTGGCAGGCCACGCCGTAGAAATTATGACCGGAGCACCGGTCCCCCTTGGCGCCGATCATGTCGTCATGTTTGAACATGTCGAGCACGACCCAGAGGCGGATACAATCCGTATGACGCCCGAGCAGCTGCAAAATCATCCGCCTGAATCGGGAGCAAACATCGTGCCCGCCGGCGCAGAGGCGCGCCGTGGAGACATTATTCTTCACGCGGGCACGCGACTGGTCCCGGCCCACATTGCTGCTGCTGCCGCTTGCGGAGCGTCCCTGGTTCATGTGTACGCACCCCCCAGAGTTTCGATCCTTGCGTCTGGCGATGAATTGGTTGACCTGGATGCGACTCCTCTGGCGCACCAGATCCGTAATTCGAACAGCTACTCCCTGGCGGCTCAGGTGACCGCCGCGGGAGGACATCCTCATCGGCTGCCACTGGTCCGCGATGATCCCGGAAGTATGCAGTCGGCCATTCGGATGGCGATGGATTCGGATTTGCTGCTACTCTCCGGCGGCGTCTCGATGGGCAAATATGACTTTGCCGCCGAATCGCTTCTAGCGCTCGGCGCAGAGTTTTTCTTCACTGGCGCCCTAATTCAGCCGGGTAAGCCAGTCATCTTTGGACGCCTCCCCCAGGCTGGCGGGATGAAGTATTTTTTTGCGCTTCCCGGCAATCCAGTCTCGACCATGGTCACCTTCGCACTCTTTGTGCATCCCTTGCTTTGCGCTTTGGCCGGAGATGACAACAGCGTGCCGAGATTCGTCCTGGCGACCCTGGGATCTACGGTGAAGGCGAAGCCGGGTCTCACTCGATTTCTCCCTGCGATCCTAAGTGGCGGCATTCATCCTCAGGTCAATCCGATCGAATGGCAAGGTTCCGGGGACCTTGCCAATACTGCGGCCGCGAATTGCTTCCTTGTTGTGCCGGCCGATCGGGGAGCCCTCGAAGCCGAGGATGTGGTGACTGTACTTCTGAATTAGCCGGTCAGCGATCAGATAGCGACGATCAGACGGGAGCAATCACCCGGGAAGAGGATCGATCGATCCTCTTCCCGGGTGGGAGCCACGAAGCCCGGAAGAAACCCTCTGCGACCCACGCCGCATCAGCCTTAAGTAAACCGCTTCGAGGAAAAGATGGGAACCATACTTACTTTTTTCCAAAGTACTAGCCATACCCATACCCGCGAACTGTTTTTCAGCGTCAGCGCGCTTTGCGTCGCGATTGTGATCGGTCTTGCCTTGCACTTTCTGGCGTTCCGGATTCTTGCCCGCATCCGCAAGACTCAACCCAAGGAGCAGCCGCGTCTGCTTGGGGCGCTGCAGCGACTCAATCAGCCAGCCCGTTATATTGTGCTGCTGACCGGCATCTTCTTCGTACTTCCCTGGCTGCATGTTCCGTTGGAATGGACCAAGGTCGTATTCAAGACGCTCGCGGTGCTCTGGTTTGCCTCGCTGGGCTGGCTGATGGTCTCCTCGGTGTACATGCTTGAGGATTTGCTGGTCGCCCGCTATGACATGAGCGTGAGCGACAATCTTCGTGCTCGGCGCATTCGGACGCAGATGCAGTTGTTACGGCGAATGGCGATCATCTTTCTCATCGTCATCGACGCCGGCCTGATCCTCTCAGTGTTTCGTGACTCCTCGATCTGGCATTACGGCGCCGGACTGCTGGCTTCTGCTGGACTTGCCAGCCTGGTGCTCGCCACTGCGGCAAAATCCAGTGCGGAGAATCTTCTCGCCGGATTGCAGATTGCACTCACTGAGCCCATCCGCTTGGACGATGTTGTAATCGTTGAAGGCGAATGGGGGAAGATCGAAGAAATTACGACCACCTACGTGGTAGTCAAAATATGGGATCTGCGACGACTGGTCGTGCCTCTCACTTATTTCATCGAGAAGCCTTTTCAGAATTGGACGAGGCAGAGTTCAAACCTGCTGGGCACAGCCTTCCTCTACGTGGACTACTCCGTGCCGGTGGAGGCCTTGCGCCAGGAGTTTACCCGGGTGCTCGAAGCCTCGAAGCAATGGGACCGCGCGGTCAATGCTCTCCAGGTAACTGACGTTTGTCAGGGAACATTGCAGATTCGTTGTCTTGCGAGCTCGGCAAACGCGAGCGACCTCTTCGACCTCCGCTGCATCATCCGCGAAGAGATGATCGGGTTTATCCAGAAAAACTACCCCGACGCGTTTCCACGTACGCGCTTTGCTGCGGTTGGTGAGAGCGATCCGTTCTCATCACGAGACAGGGCGCGAGACCGTGATGAGCCGCTTCTCGCGCTCCCGCGTTAAACTCTCCCACAGAGTGGAGCTGGCGGAGAAGCTGCAACGTCATCCACCGAGCTCTCTCTTTAAACGGCTACGGCTAGGTATTCACCAAACCAGCCCAGGTCGTCCTTCCACTGCTTGGCTACCGAGAATCCAGCTCGATGGAGGAGCGACTCGACTTGTTGATCGGTGAATTTATGGCTGTTTTCGGTGTGAATGGTCTCAGCTCTGGCCAAACGTACTTGTAAGTCGAGAGCAGGAATAAAGACGATCTGGGTGATTAAGCTCTCAAGATGCATCTCGATTCGCGATAGTTCCTCATTCCATTTGGCTCGATGGCGGAAGAGTTGCAGGTTAAAATTACTTCCTAATTCGCGGTTGATGCGGGTTAGGACATTCTTGTTGAATGCCGCCGTCACACCTGCGGCATCATCATAGGCGCGCAATAAAATCTGGCGATCCTTGACCAGGTCCGCACCGAGCAGCAGCGAGTCGCCAGGAATGAGCTGAGCACGCACGTCCCGAAGAATCTGCAATGCGTGCGGCAGCTCAAAGTTGCCGATGCTTGACCCGATATAAAGGAACATGCGCCGTTCACCGGACTTGCGGTGGTTGAGCTGGCCGGCGACATTGCTTAAGCCATCGGTGTAGTCGGAAACGATCGGCTCCACGGTTAGACCAGTAATCGCCGCTTCGAGACGCTGCTTTGCTTCCTCTAACGCAGACTTCGAAACATCCAGAGCGCGATAGGTGATACTTCCCTGGCGGCGGATAGCTGCTTCTAGCAACAGGCCCGTCTTTGAACCGCTGCCGGCCCCTAGTTCATAAATCGTCAGGTCCCCTGAACCGGCGCCGGCGATGATCTCATCCGCGTGGGATGTGAGGATCTCGCGTTCGGCGCGAGTGACGTAATATTCCGGAAGTTCGGTGATGGCTTCAAAGAGTCTGGAGCCCTCATCGTCATAGAAAAGCCAGGGGCTCAAAGAACGAGGGCGCCCCGAAAGACCGCGAAGCACTTCAGCGCCGATCGGGCTCTGGGCTGCCTCTGACAGGGATGGTAGTGGGGTGAATGCATGCATGATTTTTGAGAGGGAAGAAATCCCCGGGTTCTCCAAATTACCAATTACCGATTAGCCAGCCGAAAACCGGAGAACTGCCACCGCGTCGAAGCGGGAAAGAAGTTCCGGTAGCTGGCGCGAATATGGCTCGCGGGCGTCACAATAGATCCTCCGCGCAAGACCATCTGATTGCTCATGAATTTCCCGTTATATTCGCCTAGCGCCCCTGATAAGGGTCGATAGCCGGGGTAGCCGACATAGGGGCTGCGGGTCCACTCCCATACATCCCCAAACATCTGATTCATGGTTGCGGCATTAGGCTTCCCCCCGGACGCGATTGTGGATGAAATTTCACAAGCAGAGGGATGGAGTCTTCCACTCTCGAGCAGATTCCCCTCAACTTGCAGCCGGGAGGCAGCGATCTCCCATTCACCCTCGGTCGGCAGTCGCTTGCCCGCCCAGTTGGCGAAGGCATCTGCCTCGAAGTAACTCACATGACAGACGGGCGTGCCGGCAAGGTCGCTCAACGGCATTTCGCCATGGAGCGTAAAGACACTCCATTCTCCGGATTGATCGCGGTGCCAATAGAGCGGCGCGCGCCAATTCTGCGCTTGGATCGTGTCCCATCCTTCGGAGAGCCAGAGTTCGGGCCGCTCATATCCGCCGCAATTCATGAAATCGAGAAACTCAGCGCAGGTAACCGGACGAGAGGCTAGTTGAAATGGCTCGAAGTATTGCTTATGCCGGGGGGATTCATTGTCGAAGGCGAAACCGTCCCCGGTATGCCCAATCTCGTGAACTCCCCCTGGGTATTCAACCCACTGCATCGCAGCCGCCGGACCGCTTGCCGGCAACCGGGAATCGAGGTAAGCCGGGTGGAGAGGGTTTGTCCAGAATGCGTGTTTGATGTCGGTTGCCAGCAACTCCGCGTGTTGCTGCTCATGGTGTAAGCCAAGGACCAGGCGCTCCTGCGCCTCCGCAGGCATTCCGGATTCGAAGAGGCGCTCCATCGATGCTTCAACGTGCCGCCGGTAGTCGAGAATCGCCTCCAGTCCCGGACGAGAGAAGGAAGCCCGAAGCTTCTTCTCGGGATGATCGGAGATCGAGTTGTAGTAGCTGTTAAGAAGCCAGAGGAAATCGGGGTGGTATTCCTGATACCCCGGGAGAAACTCCCGCAGGATAAACGTCTCGAAGAACCAGGTGGTGTGCGCCAGGTGCCATTTTGCGGGACTGGCTTCCGGACAGGATTGCACCATCATGTCTTCCGCAGTCAGCGGCGCACAGAGTTCGAGGCTCTGCTGCCGCACATTACAGAATTGTTGGGAAAGGGTTGTTTGGATTGAAATTTGCTTGGGAGTCATGGATGAGGCGTCCTCCTCTACTTAGAGCATGTTTTTCATCGTATGTTGCCTTTCACTCCTCATCAATTCAAATGGTTTAAGGAGTGGCAGTGTTTATGCGGCAGCGGATTCCATGAGATTGTTTCAGCAGCGATTTGGATTCGCGAATTCTTGATTTAAGAGTCTGATTGATGTCGCCTGATCACATCTTGTTGAGGAGCTTGGCTAATCCGAAGGCCGCGCCTGCGGCCACCCCTCCGATAAGCGTGGTTTGAAAGGCGCTCTTCCATGCGCCAGCCCCCGTGAGCCGGCCCTTGACCGCGCCAAAGGTGAAAAGTGCGACCAAGGTGACCCCCACCGAGACGACCAGCGCTTTGGATGCCTGCCCCATCAAGATATAGGGCAGCAGCGGCACAAAGCCGCCGGCGATGTAGGACAAAGCGATAGTAAGCGCGCTTTGCCGGGCCCGTCCTTTCTCCTGCTCTTCGAGGCCAAGTTCAAAGCGCATCATGAAGTCGACCCACGCCGTCGGATTTCGCTTCAGGGCTTCAAGCACGGAAGCGCTTTCCGAACGCTCCACTCCATATTCCTCAAAGATCTCGTAAATCTCTTCTTCCTCGTCGCGGGTCCGTTCGACGATTTCGCGTTCCTCGCGCGTTCGCTCGCTCGCGTAGTGTTCCGCATCGCCCTGAGCTGCGAGATACCCGCCCAACCCCATGGCGATCGAACCAGCGGCGATCTCCGCCATGCCGGCAAGAACGATCAGATGGGTGGAGCTGACTGCTCCCGAGAGCCCGGCCGCGAGTGCGAAGGGCACCGTCAACCCATCGGACATCCCGATGACCACGTCGCGGACCAACTCTCCCGATTGAAAGTGTTTTTCGTCGTGACCGGCGATCGCCCGATTGGTGTCATGCATGGAGGGGAGTCTAATTGAAGGTGGCGGCTAACTCCAAAATCCGAAGCCAGGAGTGATTTGGGCCGGGCAATATTGATGGGGAGAGACCTCCGGACGAGTAGGCCTCTCCTCGAATGAGGTAACTCGTCTCCGGATCCGCGATCTGCTGCGTCTTACCCCTCCAGCGCCCCGTCTATCCCTTCGAAATGCAAGCGCAATCTTCACATCTGCGAGCTTTTTCAATGGCCAAGTGCCTCCTTCTGCTGTTGGCGATGCTTGCGACCATTACCAGCCCGATCTATTCCCAGGAGGGTCCCCCACAGGGTGGTCCCGGAGGCGGAATGGTAGGGATGCTGGGCGGACGTGGTCTGCATGGAACGGTGACTGCTATCTCCGGCACAACTATCACCCTCAAGACAGACGAGGGGGAGAGCTATCAGGTCTTCACAAGTGCCAACAGCCACATCATGAAAGAGCGGCAGCCGATCAAGTTGAACGATATCCACACTGGAGATTCTCTGGTTGCGGGCGGTGAGGTCGACGCCAAGGCCAAGACGGTCGGCGCGGTCTTTGTGGCTGTCTTGACTGCCGAACAAGCTGCACAAGCAAAGAAAATGCGCGAGGATTTCGGCAAGACCTGGACGGCCGGCGAGGTGACCTCCATCAAAGACACGACTATCACGCTAAAGCGATTGGATGGAGCGACTCAGGCAGTTTCAGTTGATGAAAATACTTCCTTCAAAAAACGTCACGACAGCATCACACTAGCGGATATCCAGGTGGGAGATCGGCTCGGCGCTCAGGGAGCCGTTAAAGATGGAACATTCGTCGCTACGTCGGTGAATGTCAGAGGAGGAGAGGCCGGAGGCGAAGACCGCGGCCAAAGCAACCGGCAAGGGCCGGCTGGAGCTCCCCCACCGAATCCGTAAGTTTTCCATTTGCCGGCCACGTTGCAAGGCCTTTCGCCACAAATTTTGGATCCATTATGAGCTTCCGCGGACAATTCGCCGGCTGGTTTGGACTGGTGTCCCTTGTGATTGTCACAACAAGCAACGTTGTATCTCTGACGCAGGCGCAGACTACTCAATCGATTACCCAACCAGCATCTCCAACTCCGCCGGCTGCGACCGTCGCCGGTGGGACGATTCACGGATCGGTGAAGGCCGGCACGATCCCTTTACCTGGAGTGGGCATCACCGCAACCAACACCCTTACCGGCAAGAAATTCGCCACCACGACGGACGTCGCCGGCGCTTATTTGATGACCATCCCGCAAAATGGCCGGTACGTAATCCGGGCGGAGCTTGCGGCTTTTGCTACGGCGACCAAAGAAGCGCTGTTGAACGCCACCAGCAGGGACCAACAGGCAGACTTCGGCCTGACACTGGCCTCCCGCGCCGCCCAGCAAGATCAGCGCGAACAAGCTGCAACCCGCCAACTTGGCGCCGGAGGCGCTCAGACCCTATCTCTCCTCGGCGCGGTCGCGGATGCGCTGCAAGTGGGAGGCGGAGGCAATGCCGGCGCATCCTTACCGTCCATCTCGGGCAACTCCGACTTTTCAGGAGATTCAGTAGCCGTCACCGGTCAGACGGGGACGACCAATCTATTCGCCGGGATGGGTGACCAGATCCGGCAAGGATTCGAGAACGAGCAGCAGCTTCAGGGACTCTCCCAGGTTCCGGGACAAACGGCAAGCACGGGCGCTGGATTGTTTGGGGGCGGCCCAGGAGGCGGTTTCGGCGGACCCGGGGGCGGTGGCGGCGGTCGCGGTGGACGCGGCGGTGGCTTTGGCAACTTCCGCAACTTCAAGCCCAATCAACCGCATGGCGCCATATTCTGGAACGGCGGCGATTCGGCACTGAATGCCCAGCCCTTTGCCGTCCGCGGCCAACAGACCCAGAATCCTGGTTACAGCACCAACCACTACGGCATCACCCTGGCCGGCGAACCATTCATCCCCAAGCTCACCAAGCCGAGCAGCAAGGATTTTGTCTTCCTGACTCTTTCCGGTCAGCGGACGAGCTCGCCATTTAACGAATACGCGACCGTGCCGACGGCCTTGGAGCGGACAGGAAATTTTTCGCAACTCGTTGGCATCAATGGAGCATTGGTGCCGATCTACAATCCAACGACCGGCCTGCAATATCCGAACAACACCATCGATACTCCATTGAGCCCACAGGCGAGCGCGTTGCTGCAGTACTTGCCTGCGCCGAACCTCCCCGGGACTACCCAGAACTATCGCCTTTTGACCACCCAGGGGTCAAATACCGACGTGCTGGGCGTTCGCTATAACCATAGTTTTGGAGCGTCGACTGGCAATGCTCCCTCGTTCCTCAGACAGTTCATTAACACTGGCAACGGCCTGAACCAGAGCCTCAATGTAAATTTCAACCTGAGCCATGCGGCCACTGACGAGGTCAATATATTCCCCGATTTAGGTGGGAAAGAGCAGACGCACAGTTACTCTGCCACCGTGGGCTACTCGATCGGCAAAGGCAAGCTAACCAACAACATCAGCTTCAGTTGGAACTACAATGATTCAGAGTTAAGGAACTTCTTCACCAATACTCAAGACGTCGCCACCCAGACCGGCATCCTCGGCTCCGGCGGGAGCTCAGCGCTGAATCCGAACCCATTGAATTGGGGTCTGCCAAGCCTGGTCTTTAACCAGTTCAACGGCCTGAATCAAACCCAGCCCAACTTCCGCCTTACTCAAAGTTTTGGGCTTTCGGAGTCGAGTTCCTGGCGTCGGGGAAAAAATAATGTTCGTTTCGGCGGAGACGTTCATCGCGTCGACCTCAACCTGATCGGCGGAACGAACTCGACTGGCACCTTCTACTTCACCGGCTTTGCGACTCAACAGCCGGGCAGCCAATCGGGCAGCCAGGTGGCCCTATCCGGATCTTCGTTTGCAGACTTCCTGCTCGGCCTCCCGCAGGAATCGACGATCCAGTCGCCTCAGCAAAAGGCTTACATGCGTCAGGACACCTGGGACTTATTTGTTCAGGATGACTGGCGCGCTCTTCCCAACCTCACAATCCTCGCCGGTCTCCGCTATGAGTACTTTTCCCCGTATTCCGAGAAGGACGACCGGCTGGCGACCCTTGATTACAATTCGGCATTCACTGAGGTGCAGCGGGTGCTCCCGAATGGTATCGGGCCGATCTCCGGACAGCGATATCCGCATTCCCTGATTTATCCGGAGCGCAACAACTTCTCGCCGCGTCTGGGTCTCGCATGGAGACCGTTCAGAGACACCGTGGTTCGCGCTGGTTACGGCATCAACTACACCGTCGCCCAATATGGCAATTTCATCCAGGACCTTGCCTATCAGCCGCCGTTCGCGAACGTACAGACTAACGAAGTGACCTCCGGCGCGGCGATCTCCTTGGCCAATGGCTTCTCCGGCAGCCAAGCGGCAGCGAATTACGCAGTCAATAAGAACTATCGATTGCCTTACGTACAAGTCTGGAATCTGGATATCCAGCGCAGCTTGCCGCTGGCGATCGTGCTGAATGTCGGCTATAACGGCGCCAAAGGGACTCGCCTCGACGTCTTGAGTGCGCCCGGAATCTACAATAACGCGCCCGCAAGCGGCGTTTTCTTCGACTTCGAGGACTCTGTGGCGTTCTCAAACTTCAACGCTCTCGCAGTTCGCGCAAACAAGCGTCTCCAGAACGGCATCTCGCTGCAGATGACCTACACGTATTCCCATTCGATCGATGATGCCTCGTCCGTGGGTGCGGCCTCTCCGAAGCCCGCGCAGAACTGGCAAAATATCCTCGCCGAAGAGAGCAATTCCAGCTTTGACATCCGACACCAGGCCAAAGGAAGTTTCTTGTATGAACTCCCCTTCGGCCCAGACAAACACTATTTGAGCAATGGAAATTGGGCTTCTCATGCGTTTGGAGATTGGTCCATCTCCGGGAGCTACACACTGGCCACCGGATCCCCACTAACGCCGGCTATCTCAGCGTCGATCGCCGATGTCGCCCGCGGCACGGCCGGTTCGCTGCGTCCGGATCGTGTCGCCGGGGTGTCAATTCGATCTGGCGGGGGCAGCCTTAATCAGTGGTTCAACACCGCTGCCTTTGCGGCTCCGCCTGGCGACAACTTCGGCAGCGCCTCGCGATATTCAATCCCCGGGCCCGGCACAACCGACGTCAACATGTCGCTTTCGAAGACATTCCAGTTCAAGGACTCAAAGAGCCTGGAGGTCCGCGGCACCGCCAGCAACGCCTTTAACATCGTCCAATATGCCGGGGTGAATACGCAGTTCGACTCGACCGCCTTCGGTCAGGTCACCTCCGCTCAATCCATGCGCCAGATCACGTTTCTGGCCAGGTACAGGTTTTAGCGATGAACACGACGAAGAGCAGAAAGGCCGCTATCCTGTCTCGAACCTTGCGAGCTTTGCTCTTCTGCCGTTTCTTTGCCCAGGAACTTTGCGCTCTCCGAGGTCAAAGTAGATGCTCGCCAACGCTGCTCACCGCTGTGGTCTTCCTCATGATTGGCCTTCGACTACTTGCGGTCGCGCAGGGACCGCCGCCGACGCCGGATGGACCGCCGCCTTCCGATGCTCAACCCAATAATGGCTCGTTTACGCTCAAGATCAACAGCGACCTGGTGTTAACCAATGTGGTGGTGCGAGACAAGAAGACCGGCGAGGTGGTGCGCGGACTCACGCAAAATGATTTTACGATTCTAGAAAATGGCAAGCCGCAAAAGATCTCGACCTTTGACTTCGAAAGCGTTGATCAGGCAACGCCGCTCAATGAGGCCACCGTAAGCGGGATGACAGGAAGCAGAGGTAAGGACGCCCTGAACAAGCCGATCGTGGTGAGCGGGGGGCAACTCCGCAACCACCGGCTCATCGTCTTCTTCTTCGATCTGACTTCGATGCAGCCGGAGGACATCGACCGCTCTGTCGAAGCGGCGAAGAACTATGTCAACAAGCAGATGCAGCCTGCCGATCTGGTCGCCGTCGTCTCCCTGAACACCAGCCTTTCACTCGATCAAGACTTCACGGCAAACAAAGCCGCGTTGCTCCACGCGGTTGGCCAATATAACGGATCGGAGGGCCAGGGCTTCGCGCCCGGAGCGACCACTACTACAAATACCGTGGAAGACTCCACTGCGTACACCGCGGACGAGACCGAGTACAACGACATCAATACCGATCGTGAACTCTTCGCCATCTCCACGATCTCGAAGTCGCTGGCCTATATCGGGGAGAAAAAATCGCTGCTTTATTTCTCCGGCGGCATCTCGCGCGATGGCATCGAAAACCAGGCGTCTCTGCGGAACGCCGTCAACGCCGCGGTGCGCGCCAACCTCTCCATCTATAGCGTGGACACCAGGGGTCTGCAGGCGATATCTCCCCTCGGCGACGCCACCACTGGAAGCCTGCGCGGCACCGGAGCCTTCAATGGTTCGGCGCTGCAGAACAATCTCGACTCCAACTTCAATTCACAGGAGGTCATGTCGACGCTGTCGACCGATACCGGTGGCAAAGCATTCTTCGATTCGAATGATTTCGCTCCCGCTTTCCAGCGGCTTCAACAAGACACCTCGGCCTACTACACGATCGGCTTCCGCTCCTCGGATCCACGCCGCGATGGCCGCTATCGGAAGCTCACAGTCAAGATCAACCGGAACGACGTAAAGCTCGACTACCGTCAGGGCTACTATGCCCCGGCGGACTTTAAACACTCCACGAATGAAGATCGCGAGCGCGAGCTCGATGAAGAGCTGGCCAGCCAACTGCCCGCGACCGACGTCGCCGTCTATCTTCAGGCTCTTTACTTCAGGGTCGACGAAACCCACTTTTTTGTACCCGTCTCGATCGTGGTGCCCGGTTCCCAGATCCCCTTCACCAAAGGGGGCGATCGGGACAAGGCGACCCTCGACATCATCGGCGTGGTGCGGGATGCAGCCGGACGCGACATCGGCGACGCCCGGCAAACGGTGAAGCTGGCCATCGATCAGGCGCAACAGGTTTCGCGGAAGAACATTCAATATTCAACCGGATTCAACCTGCCCATCGGGAAATACCACCTCAAGTTCGTCGTCCGCGAGAACGAGACTGGGAAGATGGGTTCGTTCGAGACCGACATTAATGTGCCCGATCTCCGCAAAGCCCCACTCAAGCTGAGTTCCGTGGTCCTGGCCAGCCAGCGCATTCCCAACACCAATAAGAAGGACGCCAGTCCCCTGGTGCGCGATGGGTTGGAGTTCGTTCCCAATCTCCCCCATGTCTTCCGCCAGGACCAACACCTCTATTTCCTCTATGAGGTCTACGATCCGAAGCATGCCGGAACGGCGGACCAGGGCTCCTCCGATGGGAAGACGGCGAAGCCGGCCAAGGGAGCTTCCGGCTCGCCGGTGCGGGTCCTCACCAGCATCGAGTTTCTCAATGGCTCGACCAAGGTCTACGAAACACCGCTCGTCGAGGCGAAAGACATTAACACTCCATCCCGGGACGCCGTTGCCTTTCAGTTCGATGTGCCGCTGACCGCGCTCAAGGCAGGGCTTTACACTTGCCAGATCAACGTCATCGACGACGCAGGCGGAAGTTTCAGCTTCCCGCGGACTGCACTGCTGATCCGCGACGCGCAGCCCGCAGCTCCAACTCCAGGAGCACCCGCGCCATTAACTCCAACGCCATCTCCAGCTCCGGCCCCGTCGCCAACGGGCGCGCAATAAGATCCTCCTAAGAGAATGGAGCTTAGGGAGAGAATGGATCGTAGGGAACCAACCTAGTAACTCCCCCGGGCAACTCGCCGATCATTTCGGATCACTAAGTGAATGCCGTTGCGTGATCCGCTGCCCGCGATCCTGAAATACCATTGGAGCCGCTGGACACTCGCGGCTTGGGTCTTTTTGGAGGCATATGACAAATCATCGAGTCTGCTGGCTAAGAACGGTCGCATTTCTGGCGCTTGTTTGCTGCGCCGCGCCTCTACAGGCGCAATTTAACGCCAGCCTGTCAGGCACTGTCACAGATACGACTGGCGCGGTTATTCGAGGCGCCAGCCTGACGCTGACCAACACCGCAACTCAGGCGGTGAAGACGACCACCAGCTCTGACGCAGGATTTTATCGATTCAGCGAATTGAGCCCAGGAGGTTACTCGGTAGCCGTGACCGCTACCGGCTTCCAGAACGAAACGTCAGAGGTGAGCCTGGCCGGCGAGACTCCGCGCAACCTGGACATCAAGCTACAGGTGGGTCCGGCGTCGCAGACGGTGACCGTTTCCGCCAACGACGTCTCGGTCCTCAATACGTCCAACGCGAATATCGGCACGTCCTTATCGTCGGCCGACGTCAACCGGCTTCCTATCGTCGGACGTGATCCCTATGAACTGCTTCGTCTGACGCCCGGAACCGTCTCGGACGCGGCTCGAAGCGGCTCTGGTTCCAGTGTCTCGCTGCCCAACAATCAATCAGGCAATCAGTCGAACTCCGGAATCTTCCAGACTGAAAACCAAATCCAGGCGTCGGCCTCCGGCCAGCGTGTCACTTCAAACACCTATTTGATTGATGGGGTCAGCGTCGACAGCCTCTCGCATGGCGGCTCAGCTGTGGTCACGCCTAATCCTGAGTCGGTTGCCGAAATCACCACTACCTCCAGCAGCTTCGACGCCGGCGACGGCTATAAGGTAGGGCTGCATACCCGGGTCGTTAGCAAAGCGGGGTCGAACGATCTCCACGGAAGTCTCTTCTTCCAGTATGACGAGCCCGGGCTTAACGCCTTTCAGCCATATGGCGGGCCTTCCGGCGCGCTGCCTGTCCGTGTCGAGAATAAGCAACGGGAGTGGGCAGGCAGCATCGGCTTTCCTATTCTGAAGAACAAGCTTTTCCTGTTTAGTTCTTACGAGGGCATCAGCAATATCAACAGCGGCTTTTCGGAGCAGTACGTACCGACGCCTCAATACCTGAGCGGCCTTGCGGCTCTGCGAGGCGGCGGGATCGTCTCCGGCGTTCTGACCGGTCCGGGAAGCGCACCGCAAGTGGTCAGCGTGCTGCCAATATCCTGCCAGAATCTGCAGGCCGTGTGCACCCCTGTGGGGACCGGAGCGGACATCGGCTCCTTCGCTGGTGGACTCGGAACGTATTTGCCTGCCTATAACGCCGCGACTCCCGCATTAGCCAACAACGCCAGCGGCGGAGGACTCGACGGCATACCAGACGTTGAATTCGCGCAGGTCAGAACGACCTCCCGTTATCGCGGGAATCAGTGGAATGGCCGGGTGGACTGGAACCTGACGCCAAGCGATCAACTTGCTGCCAGCGTTTACTTCGTCAAGCTGTCGCAATCGAGTCCGGATGCGTCCACCGGGGCGCAGCCGCTCTCCGACCTTCCCTTCAAACCTTTCAACTCTTCTGGAACGGTGGTGTACATTCACACCTTCAACCCCAAGCTGGTCAACGAGGCCCGCGCCAACTACAGCCGCTACGAAGATAACCAGATCAGCGACGCTGGAACCACGGTCGACTTTGGTATTCCGCGCTTTGAAGTACAAGGGTATACATTCGGTCGGTTCTACGATGGTCCGATCTGGGGATCGACGACTCCAGCTATCCTTGCTCAGAATACGTACGAATTTCGCGACCAGCTCATTCAGACATTCGGCTCGCACACACTGCGTTATGGCGGTTTGATTCGCTGGGAACAAGACAACGACAATCTGAGTGGATTCTCGCGTCCCGACTACGTCTTTCAAGGCATCTGGAATTACGCGAACGATGCCCCTATCGATGAAAGCATCGCAGCCAATCCGAACAGCGGCGGTCCGGCAATCGGACAGCGCTATTTCCGCGATCACAACCTTGCCGGCTTCATTCAGCACGACTGGAAAATCACGCCGAACTTTACCTTGAATACCGGCCTGCGTTGGGAGTATTTCGAGCCGCTCTACAACAAAGGTTCGCGGATCAATGAGCCGATCTTCGGACCCACTTATGCGACGTTTCTGAGTGCCGCTGTGCTTGCCCCGGTCAATCACATCTTCAACTCCAACTACAACAACTGGGGACCCAAATTCGGATTTGCCTGGTCGCCCGAAAAGGCTAACAACAAGCTGGTGGTTAGCGGCGGCTTCGGCATGTCTTACGATCGGCTCGATGACGGACTCTATCTGAACGGCTTCGAAAACGGTCCCGGCTATGCTCAGTTCGGCCTCTGCTGTGCGTCGGACACGCAGACTCCCGCAGCGACCCATATCGTCTTCGCCCGCGGCGCCACCCGATCCGCCTTTAGTTATCCGGTGAACCCTTATCTCTCCGTGGGGACCGATCCAACTACTGGCTTGCCGAACGGAGCAGGCGCCATTGAGGTCTACGGGGCTTCGCCTCATACCGCGCAACCCATGATCTACAGCTTCGCGAGCCAGATCCAGTACGAGCTCCCCTACCAAATCGTCGCGACCGTCGGATACCAAGGAACAGTTGGCCACCATTTCCCGCGGCTGGTCGATCAAAACTTTCTCTATCCCACCTGCGCGCCCACTAATCCCGACGGTTCCTGTGCTACCGGCTCGGTGCTGTCGCCCTTTAATAACACTTACATTCCCACCACCGATGTCGCCACCAACTACAACGCGCTGAACCTGCAGCTCAATAAGAGGTTCAGCCACGGCTATAACATCACTGCGTTCTACACTTACTCGAAGAGCCTGGATCAATCTTCGAACGAAGGCCCGGGAAGCCTGTCGAACCAGACCGATCCGGCCAACCCGGTGTCGGAGTATGGACCCTCCGACTTCGACGTTCGCCATCGGGTTACGGTCGCCGGCAACTGGGATCTGCCCAAGTATCACAACGGCCATGGGCTGGTTGGGAACCTGGTAAGCGGGTGGCAGATCAACGGAATTTACCAGTTCCATACTGGCTTTCCCTGGACACCGGTGACTGGCCAGCCAACGGTGGCTGTGGTCCAGAGCGCTTCAACGCTGGCGCCGACACGGCCACTTGCTTACTTTGGAGGCGCGGGAAACTCCTGCTCCAACGGGGCCTACATCAATGGAACCAACTTCCCTGGCGGCGGCCAGAAGTACTTCCTCATTGGGCAGTCTGGACCTCCGGGGATCGGCCGCAACAGCTGGAATGGCCCGTGTTACATGGACACCGACCTTTCCGCTGCAAAAGAACAGATTTTCAGCGTGCTTGGCCACGAGTCCCACTTCCGGTTTCAGGCGAATGCCTATAACGTCTTCAACAAAACAAACCTGCAGCCGATCTCCGCTGGAACGAACGAGGCGCTTATCGAGAATTCGCTCTTCGGCGTATCTCCAGGAGCCGATTCCGGGCGAGTCATCGAGTTTTTTGCAAGGATCGATTTTTAGGCTATTTCGGTTGCTCGACCTTCCACGGGCAGTGCCGGCAGCCAGAGCCGCAGCAATAGCCACGTTTTAGATGATACTTTTCGGTGAAGACCATGTATGGTCCGTCGTAGTAATAGTCTTCACCTTCGATGGTCGGCTCTCCAGTCAAGGCCCAATCGGGAAGTTCAGGCACCGGCAATCTCCAATGGCAATTGTCTCAGCGGTCTTGGCTGAGAGGCAAAGAGTCGAGCACTTGCGATTTCATCCGCCGCGATTTCATTTGCCTCAGCCTCTGCTTCCTTCGTATTGTCCAATTCTGGCTCCGCAGTCACTGCTGCGCCATTGCGAAAGGTGACGGTCTTTCCGGGGACGGCGGGAACTCGTTTTCCTGGCACCACAATGTCAACCAGGTTTAAAGGGTCTGCTGCAGCCACCTTCACCTCGCTACAAGAGCCGGGTTTTCGCCGCAATTCCCGGAGTGATTCAACTGCCTCAGGCAATGCGAACTGTTCGCCGCCAAAACCTGACAGGAAACGACCGCCTCGTACTTCGCCTCGTGCTTCCATACGGCGAAAAATCCCCAGCAGATCGCGCCACCTGGGCATGGTTTCTTCGCGAACGAGCAGGTCGCGGAAGACGATCCCATAGCGGCGCAGCAACACGGCACATGCTGATTCGATCTGTTTTTCGCGCTCGGCATGGTTTCCCGCTGCATCCTCGCAGAGCAGGCTCCAGCGGCCGGCGCCACTTCGTTGGCGTGACGTTTTCACGCCTGCCGGCGCCGCAAACGCAGACTTTCGTCTGGGATCGATGAGGATGCGCAGGCTATCGAATCCGTCGGCAGTCACCATTCCCGCGGCGACCAACTCCCATAGAGCCCGTTGAAGATCAGCGGGTGGCGCGGCCAGACAGCGAACCAGATCTCCGGAGAACATCGCTCCCCGCTCGGCGAGACAAGATCTGAGCTTTCCTGCAAGTTCGCTGAGACAAGCCTGAAGCGAGGGTTCCGGGATCTGTCGCTGTTGCAGGCACAAATCCATCCACAATGCCTCTTCCCGAAGAAAGAACGTGATCGGGGCCATGCTGGTTGGAACGATGCGCCGGTTGGCGAGGCCGCCCGTTTCTGCACTGTTGAATGCCGGGTGCGGTGAAACCCGTCCCCATCCGACTATGCCCATCATGCACAGAGAGTCGAGCCAGCGCGGGTCATAGCCGTTGACGCGCTGCGGCAGGAGTGATCGCTCCCACTCCACGGCGGGCGCCTCAAAGCCTTCCAAGCCGCGAATCGCATCTAGTACTCCCTGCTCCCCGGCAAGCTGCGTTTGTGGCGCAAGATGCTGCCAGTGAAGCAGCCATTGCATATACAACGCCGGGGTGACGGCTTCAATCTGTTTGCGGAGCGTTCCCAGAGTTCGCCTGTGGATTCTCTGCAATAACCGACGCTCGCACCACTCAACGTCTTCATCTGTAACCGCCGCAGTTGCTTGTCCTTCAAAGACTCCCCGCAGAATGGTTCCGCTAGACTCCAGCAGCACCATTGCCTTCCAGATTTCAGTGGAAGCCAGTCCAAGGCGAAGGCCTAATGACCGCGACGTCACCGGCCCAAGGATGTTCAGCCACCCTAAGGCTAATTTCCGTAATACGTCCTCAACGGTTTGTTGCCTTTTATCGGGTTGGACAACGATTTCGTGCGAGATCTTCATCTCTGGCCACAACGACTTTGCCTGATCAATGCGTTCGGCTGCAATCGCGTATTCGATCGCGTTAAACTCGCCAATCACGGCACGCCCATGTTGCAGCAAGCGCTCAAACAACAAGTTCCAGTCTTGGGTCCGCGGGTCATTCAGCATCTCGGCCGGAACCGCGACCAGGACGCATAGCAGATCGTGAAGCTCGTGCTCGTCGCGGATGTCGGGCCATATTTCTTCGCGCACGGCGGCGATGGCCGCGGGATCGAGCCTTCCAGCTTCACCCAAAACCGAGTCGGGGACCGTTCCCCGCATGTTGACTGCGCGAGCCCGGCGCTCCTCCAACGGGGCGTCATCAAGAAAGGCATAGGGATTGGCGTTCAAGAGCTCGTGAGCGAATTGCGAAGGCGCGGTCGTGTCAACCGCCAGGCAGCGCACTGCTCCTGATTCCATGGCAAGCAGCAGTTGCTTGAGACCTTCAAGATCCATTGCTTCGGTCAGCACATCTTTCATAACTTCGCGAATCAGCGGATGGTTGGGGATTTCCCGATCGCCCTGGATGTTCTCCTGGCACGCCGCCACCTGGGGAAAGACGCTGGCCAAAAGATCATCGGACCGCGTCCGCTGCACCTGCGGCGCTATTCTCTTACCCTTCTGGAAACGCAACAACTGCAAACTCCGGCCTGCGTCCCATCTCCAGCGGGAACGAAAGATCGGTGAGTCGAGGGATGCCTGCTCAAGCAGCTCCGTTACCGTCTGGTCAGTAAGAAAATGAAAGACATCACTCAGCGGAAAGCTATGCTGTTCGGCGAGCGAGATGTTGAGCCCATTGTCGGTTGCTGCCGCCTGCAGCTCAAAATTAAAGCCGCGACAGAACCGCTTGCGCAGCGCCAGACCCCACGCCTTATTGATTCGTCCTCCAAACGGAGCATGCAGGATGAGCTGCATGCCGCCGCCTTCGTCGAAGAACCGTTCGGCGATGATCGTGGTCAAGCTTGGAACAGCGCCAAGCGCGGCGCGTCCGGCCACGATGTAGCCAATCATCTGTTCCGCGCCTGCATCGTCTACGCCGCACTGCTCCTTGAGCCAAGTCACAGTCTCTGCTACAGAACGATTTGTCTGACTGATATATCCGGGAAGAATGTCTCTGGTTCGTTCATCGATTTCGGTGCGCAGACCGGAAACATAGCTCGAGAGCTCCATGGTTCGCTGGGGTGCTTCACCACGCCAGAAAGGAACATTAGGGGGCTGGCCATGCGCGTCCTCTACCAGCACGCGTCCGGCGCTCTCCACTCGCTGAATACGCCAGCTGGTATTGCCCAACAGGATCACATCTCCCGCCGACGACTCGACGGCAAAGTCCTCATCGAGGGTGGCGATCTGGACTCCTTCAGGCTGCACAATCACCGAAAACAAAGCCGTATCCGGGATTGTGCCACCATTCGATACCGCAATGGTGCGGGCCCCGCGACGCGCCTGGATGCGCCCCTGGACTCGATCGCGCAACAGGTAGGCGCCGTAGCGGCCGCGACTTGCTTCGATGCCCTCGCTGAGCAGACAAAGCAATTCTTCAAATTCGTCGCGGGTTAGGCTGCGGTAAGAGTGAGCTCGCTTGACCACCTTAAACAGCGCTTCTTCTTCCCAAGGCTCGGCTGCACAAGCGGCAACAATCTGCTGCATCAGTACATCGAATGGTTTATCGGGAATCTCGAGCCGATCCAGGTCCCCACTGCGCATCGCCCGAACCAGAGCCGCCGATTCGATCAGGTCATCGCGCGTCGTGACAAAAAGACGGCCCTTGGGGATAGCTCCGCGCCAGTGTCCCGCGCGGCCGACACGCTGCATCGCTGCAGCGATCGCCCGCGGTGAATTCACCTGGCAGACGAGATCAATGCTGCCGATGTCGATACCGAGCTCGAGAGATGCGGTGGCAACCAGCAGCCGGATCTCGCCCGCCTTCAGTTTCCGTTCGGCTTCCAGACGCAGCTTGCGCGAGAGACTGCCATGATGGGCCGCGACATTCTCGGCTCCTAGTCGCTCACCTAGCGCAAAAGCCAGACGCTCCACCATCCTTCGAGTATTGACGAAGACGAGTGTGGAACGATGCTCGTTGGCGAGTTCCGCCATTCGCGTATAGATCGAGTCCCATATGGCGTTGGTCGCAACCGAGGTCAATTCGTCGTCCGGTATTTCAATGAGAAGATCCATCGGACGCCGTTGTCCGACTTGCACGATCGCGACTTCGCGGCCGTGCTCGCCGCCGAGAAACTCCGCAACCAATTCAATGGGGTTCTGTGTGGCAGATAGGCCAATTCGCAGCGGAGCCGCGCTGCGGCCTGCGATCATGGCGCCGGGAGTCAGCCGATTCTCGCCGCGAACCAGCGCGTCGAGCCTTTCCAGGGTCAGCGCCAGGTGGGCACCGCGCTTATCGTCGGCGACAGCATGAATTTCATCGACGATGACCGTCTCCACCCGGCGCAGATTCTCCCGGCTCTTCTCGGCGGTAAGCAGGATATACAGCGATTCGGGAGTGGTAACGAGGATGTGGGGCGGTCGCTTGAGCATCTTGCGTCGCTCTGCGGCCAGCGTGTCTCCGGTTCGGACCGCGGTACGAATTCCCGGACAGAGGTAGCCCCTTTCCAGAGCGAGCGCCTGAATCTCTCGCAACGGTCCATCCAGGTTCTTTTGAATGTCATTTGAGAGCGCCTTGAGCGGCGAAACATAGATGACTTCGGTCACGGCATCCAGGTTGCCGGCTATCGCTTTCCTCAACAAGCGATCAATACAAATCAGGAAGGCCGCCAGCGTCTTGCCTGAACCGGTGGGCGCGGAGATCAGTGTCGGACGATGCTCAAGGATGCTTGGCCAGCCCTGCTCCTGGGGCTCGGTCGGTGTTCCAAAGCGGCCGACGAACCACTCCTGTATGACTGGATGGGCCCACTCTAGTCCGGACCCGGCCGAACGGGAACAAAGGCTATGATCCCGGTCGATTGAAGCAATTGGCATAGAACATTCTAGCGCGATCTTCGTCGGTTATTCGCCCAAAAGCTAGCACTTCAGCAGCTCACTCTTTACAAACCACTTACAGCTCCCGCATCCACCTTTTACGGATGGAGACATCTACTGAACTAGCCGGATTTTTCCGGCGGAGGCATTTTCCTCATGAGTGCATTTCGTACCTGCAGACCACTTCTCGTAGACGCAGAACAGTGCCAGCAAGCCCGCACCATCACCACTGATACCGGTTTTCGCCATGTGCAGAAAGGCGAGTGGATCATTAAAGGGGAAGACGGCGAATGCTATGTCGTTGACGACAGTTTCTTCCAACGCACCTTCGCGCCAATCCAGAGCTATCCATGGGAGACAACGGCCGAAGAGGGTCGCAGCTATGGTTGCTGAGTAGCCAGGCTCAGGACGGAGCGCGGCCAGCTTCCGCGCTCTCTCGAAACGCCTGAAGCGTGGGCACACGATGCTTTGCCAGAAATGCCGTGATCATGGCGCTCACTACCTCTGGAGCCTCTTGCTGGACCCAATGAGAAAATCCAGGCAACGTACGCAGAGTATAGTCAGTCACGTAACGCTCGGTTCCATGCAGCGTGATCGGATCCAAAGCCACATCTTCCAATCCCCAGATGACAAGGGTCCGAGTATCGATCCTGGGAAATCCCATTCTCATCTGCCGCTGAAAACCTCCGCGTGCAAATGCTCTATACCAGTCGATCATCGCGGTCGCCGCTCCCGGTTGGCTGACGTTCTCGCGATAGACCGCTAAAATCTCCGACGAAAAATATTCCGGGTGGCACGAAGAGCGAAGGAACATCCGCTCGACGGCCTTCCCATGCGCAGCGCGCAACAGGAGATCAGGCAGCAACGGGATTTGGAAGAAGCCGATATACCAGGACTTGCGAAGTTGACGCCAGTGCCGGAGCGCAGCTCGAAAACAAGCTGGATGCGGAACGTTCAGGATCACTAAAGCGTCGATTGGCCGGAGCCGGCGCATGGCAAAGAACCAGGCAATCGCCGCTCCCCAATCGTGGCCCAAAAGCGCCACCTCACGTGGATTGAATTCTCTCGTTGCTTGATCGATCAGGCCCGCCACGTCCGCCATCAGCTTCTCGATTGAATAATCATTGACTTTTTGAGGCCGGCTTGACCTCCCGTAGCCCCGTTGGTTCACGGCCCAGACTCGATACCCTGCCGCAGCCAGCGCGGGCATCTGGGCGCGCCAACTGATTGCATGTTCGGGAAAACCGTGAAGACAGAGCGCAAACTTCTCTCCTTCGCCGCACTCCATAACTTCAAATCGAAGATGATTCGCGTCAATCAACCGGGTTGTCACTGCATCTGACATAGGTACCAGGAGCAATCTGAAGCATAGGCCTTTACTAGAATAAGAATATGGCAGCTATCAACGTTCGAATCCGCCCTGTTGGCCTGCGCCGTGTCTCTCTGGTATCATAAGACTTTTCTTTTCAAAGACGAATACAGTGGTGGCATTTTTTGACCAGCTGGTACTGCTGCAGACAATTGGACTAGCGCCGGTCGGGGGAAAATAGAGCATGTCGGTCGAAACCCGGAAATTGGTGCAACTGTGGAAGAGCATGCGGGCAAACCGGGAAGAAGGCGCACTTGCCACGGTGATACGCGTTGCCGGCTCGTCTTATCGCAAGCCTGGTGCGCGAATGATGATTACTCGCAGCGGCCTCCGTGTGGGGACGGTAAGTGGTGGCTGCCTTGAAGGAGAGGTCAGCAAAAAAATTTGGTGGCTGACGGAAGGGGGTCCAGCCGTCAAGGATTACAACACCGCCTATGACGACGATTCGCAAGCGAACCACGGACTGGGATGCGACGGCGTCGTTTCGCTGCTGCTTGAGCGGACGTCAGAAGCAAGTGGGGTCCTTGAGGCATTGCGCGTGGCCGTTGAGGAGCGTACGCCTTCTGCGATCGTGACTGTAGTCAGCACCGATTCAGCGGACGTTCCTGTTGGCAGCCGGTTGATCATCACCTCCAGTCAAGACCTCCCACCAGCAACCGGTATCTCTGCCGAGCTGGAGCGGCTACTGTTGCCGATGGCGCTTGACGTTCTCGAAAGTGCGCAATCCAGCACGGCATCGATGACACTCGCAGGAAAGGCGTTCGAGGTGTGTGGGGAGTACGTCGCACCGCCCGCGGCCCTCTTTGTCTTCGGTGCGGGTGATGATGCGCAGCCGCTGGCAAAGTTGGCGGCCGAAATGGGATGGGAGGTCTCGATTGCCGACGGACGATCCAACCTTTCTAGCCAGGCGCGATTTCCCACGGCGCAGCGAGTTGCAATCCTTTCGCTTGATGACCCATTAAAGGACCTGCCCATTGCGCCTGGCGATGCCGCAGTTGTGCTGACCCATAGCTACCAGCAGGATTTCGCGATCCTTCGTCACCTTCTACCGCTGCCGCTTGGCTATCTTGGGGTGCTGGGTCCGAAGCGGCGAACGATGCGCATTGTCGATGAAATTGCGCGGCTGACCGGCGTTGATCGCCGTGAAGCTCTGGGCACATTGCGATCGCCGGTCGGCCTCGACCTGGGGGCTGGATCTCCGGAGATTATCGCCCTCTCCATCATCGCCGAGATTCAGGCAGCCTTAACTCAGAGGAGTGCCGCCCCTCTGCATCTGGCCAGTTCGCCGGAGCTTTTGTTTACGGCTACCAGTGGTGAATAACTGCGCGGCTATTGTGCTTGCGGCTGGCGATTCGACGCGGCTGGGCCAGCCCAAACAACTCGTTCGGATCGGAAGAGAGTCCCTGCTGCGACGCACGACAAGGCTCGCGCTTAAAGTGGGGTGTAGCCCCACTTTTGTGGTCCTGGGCGCTAATGCGGAGATGCTGTCGGTAGAACTGACTGACCTCGGCTGTTCGCCGATCGTCAACGAGAATTGGCCGAGCGGAATCGCCTCGTCGATCAAAGCCGGTGTCCAAGCTGCGCTCGAAACCAGTCCCCTGCCCGAGTGCATCCTGATCCTGGTTTGCGATCAGCCCGGGCTGGGATTACCGATCTTGCGGAATCTGCTGAGCACGCACTCGTCGCAGCGGAAAATCGCCACAGCTTCCCGCTACCGGGAGACAGTCGGAGTGCCAGCGGTCTTCGACCGAGAAGTCTTTGCGGAACTTCTCCAGCTTTCCGGGGACCAGGGGGCGCGTCGCATTCTCCTCCGGCATCTTGATCAGGTAGCCGCCGTGGATTTTCCGGACGGCGATTTTGACATTGATACGCCGGAAGACCTTGCACAGCTTGGTCTTCGAAGGAGTTAGTGCGCGGTGTCGCCATTCGCCAGCCGAATCGCGTGGATTAGCACCATGCCCACCGCATCCAGGCTCTCAATGACACCTTTAGGACTACCCGGCAGATTCACAATCAGGCACCTGCCCCGCAGCCCGGAGACGCCACGGGAGAGCCAGGACCGCGGCTCAAAAGTACTCCCCGCGATTCGCATCTTCTCCGCAATTCCCGGCACCAGGCGCTCCAGCACCGGCATAGTCGCTTCCGGCGTGAGATCGCGCGGGGCGCAGCCGGTGCCACCCGTCGTCACCACAAGCTCTGCTTTCGACGACCACGTCAGCAAGGCGTCAGTGATTGCTGGCGCTTCGTCCGGAACGACTACCGTCGCAACGATCTCGAATCCAAGTTCTTTGAGGCTCGCTTGAGCGGCGGGGCCGGATTTGTCTTCATAGACCCCACGATGGACACGATCACTCACCGTGATCACGGCAGCGCGTAGCGGAATCTCGCTCATCCCTTCGCTCTTCTCGGCGCGCTCTTCTTCACATAGGTGCCACTGCGGCCTCCGCTCTTTTTTAAGAGGCAGATTTGCTCGATGGTGATGCCGTGACCGGCGGCTTTGCACATGTCATAGACAGTGAGCGCGGCGACGGTTACCGCGGTTAGAGCTTCCATCTCGACTCCGGTGCCGGCGGTGGTGCGTACCCGCCCGCGAATGCGAACCAGCGTACCGCGCACCGACACCTCCACATCGATCCCGGTCAGAGGCAGGTTATGGCACAGCGGGATCAGCTCCGCCGTCCGTTTGGCGGCCATAATTCCGGCTATGCGGGCGACCTCCAGCACATCGCCCTTGGGATTGTCCCGTAAGGCACGGAGCGCAGCGCGACCCAGTCGAACCATCGCCTGTGCCTCGGCTTCGCGAAGCGTATCGCCTTTTCCCGAGACATCCACCATTCGCACCGAACCGTCGGACCGGAGATGCGAGAGCTTTGGTTCACGGCTAAGAGAACTTTCCATGCTTTCAGGATACCGGCAGCAATCGTCGAAGTTCCGGTCAAGTTCCGTCCGGAGGAGGAACTTGCTCCTGAAGTTGCCGCATGCCATACTCGCCCCATGCGTGTCCGTGTGCTGCTTTTTGGACCTTTGGCGGAGATCTACGGCGTTCGCGAAGAGTCGCTTGAACTTCCCGGTTCTCCCCGCGCCGAAGATGTCTACCAGCACTACCGCCAGCGTGACAGTCGCCTCGGTCAGCTGGAGAAATCCCTTCATCTTGCGGTCAATCAGGTCGTTGTTGGTCCGAATCATCCACTTGCCCCGGAAGATGAAGTCGCCTTGCTGCCTCCAGTCTGCGGCGGATCGGACGCCATCGCGATCTCTCCTCCCGACATCATCGATCTTCTGGATGGGCCGCTCGAAGCCCACCCCTGGCGAAAACACCTTGTGAATAAGGCTGGGAGTTATGGAGCTATTTCTACCTTTGAAGGGCTGGTTCGCAAAGAAGATGATGCCGATCCGGTGGTCGCACTCGCGTTTGACGCTTACCGTCCGATGGCGCTTGGCGCTCTCCGCGCAGTCGCCGAGGAAGCCCGTCGGCGTTGGCCTATCCAGGGAATCGTCATGCTGCATCGGCTTGGGACCGTTCCTGCGGGCGAGGTCTGCGTGGTAACAGCCGTCGCCACTGGGCACCGCGGGGAAGCCTTTGCCGCCTGCAAGTTTCTCATCGACACTCTCAAGGCAACCGTTCCAATCTGGAAGAAGGAGATTACCGCTTCCCGGTCTCACTGGGTTGAAGGAGTCCTGTTGCCAGGGGCGGCAACTGCTGAGGACCTAGTGTCCTGAGCCTGAAATTCGTAAACCAGTGTCCTGTCATCCTGAACGAGGTGAAGATTTCGCGCTTTCAGAGAGACGCTCCCATCCCCTTCGTCAGTTCACCCTTCGTAAATCCCTAGATTAACTCCTGACTCAGGACACATGACGTCATCTATACTTCCTCTATAACGTTTCCATACGATCGTCGATGAATGAAAATGCGCGGATTGGATGGTTCATGCACGGATTGTCAAAGTTTTTTAGAGCAGCAATCTTGTCTGCCGCAGGCCTCGGAATCCCCGCGGCGCTGGCCCAGGCGACTCAGGTCGTCATCGTCGATCGGGCCGCTACTCTCACGCTGCCATTCGATACTTTAGCCAGAAACCTGCCTACTCTTGAATGCCGCCAACGGAGCGCCGGATCCCGCTTCCTTCTGCACAGCGACGTGGATTTGAACCAGCCGGTCGATGTGCTCGCGCTCGCCGATGTCACTCTGTTTGAGAAGCCAGGAAGTCCGGCACAGACTGCTCGCTTTCCCTGGTGGTCGACCTTCGCGGGTAATGAGATTGGCATCGCCTACACCGCCAGATCGAAGGCCGCCGACCAGATCAGCGCGGCGAATTGGCCCCAGATCCTCCAGCAGAGCGGGGTGCAGACCGCCTACTCCGATCCGGAAACCGACCCGGAGGGCTATAACACCGTCATCGCCTGGACGCTGGCCGAGAGCTACTATCACCTGCCTGGATTCGCCGCGAGGCTTCGCGCTGCCATTCCACAAAAGAACATCCGCAGCGACTCCACCCAGCTGCTTGCCTTGCTAAGCGCGGGCGAGGTCGATTACGCCTGGGAGTATCGTTCCGTCGCCGAGCAGCATCAACTCAAATTCCTGCGTTTGCCCAAGCAGATCAATCTCAGCGACCCATCCCTCGCACAATGCTACAAAAATGCCTGTATCGACCTGCATCACGCCGGGACGGTCCAGCAGCAGTGCGGCCGCCCGATTCTGTACGCCGTGGCGATCGCCGCCGACGCCCCCCACCCCGAAGCGGCAGCCCAATTCGTCCAGGCACTCTACGGCGACGCAGGTCGGAACGCGCTGCAATCAGCCTTTCAGCAACCATTAGCGGCTAAGGTCGGCGGAGATATTGCAACCGCGCCGGATTGGCTGAAGATGCTGGCAAAGTGAAGTGAAGTGGAGCGTGCAAGAATGCTGTGCGCCTGAACATGTTGGAGCCGCTGTTAAAAATGGATTTCGGGCCATCTCCTTTCGAGCCGTCCAAGAGCATTCAATACTTCAACGTTCAAACGAGATTCCTATGATTGCCTGGTCTGACGGGAAGCTCCATGCCGCATCCGCTAGCATAAGCAAGTGAAGCAAAGCCCAGCCGACCGTCGTCTTCATGCCCTCGCGGCCACTCTGGGTGCGCTGCTACTTGCCTTCCTGATCGTCCCGCTGGTTCAACTCAGCTGGGTTTCGCCGCTGGCGATCCTTGAACTCTTCACCGTTCCCGAGGTCCGCGAGGCTCTGATCCTCACCTTTAGCTGCGCCGCTGCCGCAGCCACAATAGGCCTCGTATTCGCTGGGGCGCTCGGCTATTGGCTTGCTAAACGGCCGGTCTGGATCTCCCGCATCCTGCTTCCGCTCATCGACATCCCACTGCTCATTCCGCACCCAGTCGCGGGCATCGCGCTGCTCCTGCTGCTTGCGCGTCCCGGCTTGCTGAATCGGCTCCTCGAGTCGCTCCATCTCTCGCCGGGCTCGGGATCGCTGCTCGGCACGCCCGCGGCCATTATTGCGGCCATGGTTTTCGTCTCCGCGCCGTACCAGGTGCAGGTCTGCCGCCAGGCCTTTGCCGGACTGGATCCCGCTTATGCCCTGCGCGCGCGCACCCTCGGCGCTGGCCCGTGGCGTACCTTGCTGCAGATTGAACTCCCGCTCGTCCGCCGCAATCTGCTTGGCGGGGCGGCGGTAGCGCTCGCTCGCTCCGCCTCGGAGTTCGGCGCGATCCTGGTCGTCGCTTACTTCCCGCGAACCCTGCCGGTACTGATCTACGAAAGATTTTCAAACGAAGGCCTAGACGCCGTCCGCCCGCTGGCCGCCCTGATGATCATCGCCGGGTTGTTGCTCCAGGGGGTGCTTCATTACTTACAGCCGAACGAGGCGCTCGAACATGCCTGAAAGCTCGTTCGAAGGCTCGTCTGGGCTTCCTTCCCTGAAAGTGACGGCGCTCTCGCTTTCCAAAGGCGCAATGACGCTCGGGCCGGCCAGCTTCACCTTGCCCGGTGCGGGATGCTGGTGGCTTGCGGGGGTCAGCGGGGCGGGCAAATCGCTGCTTTTGGAGTCACTCGCCGGCTTCCACGCCGAGTCGGTTGGCAACATACTCGCGAGCGGAAAGGATGTCGGCCTCCGTGCTCCCGAGTACCGCTCCATCGCTCTGCTGCCTCAGCGCTGGAGGCTCTTCCCGCACTGGACGGTTGGCCGGAACCTCGCCTTCGCGGCGAATCTTAGCGATTCGAATACGATTCGGAGCAGACAGCTGGCTGAGAAACTTCAGGTGGAGCATCTGCTCGACCGTCCGACCAGCGCTCTTAGCGGGGGAGAAACCCAACGCATCGCCCTGATCCAGACGCTTCTTTCCCCGGCGCGGATCCTGTTGCTCGATGAACCCCTCTCGGCGGTTGATGCGGCGCTGCAATCTGCGGTGCTTGACTTGTTGCAGCAAGAATCCACAACCAACCAGCGGATTTGCCTGATCGCCGCGCATCGTCCAACCCCCGAATATCCGATGAAAGGAACCTTTTGGATCGACGGAGGTCAGTTGGCCCAAAAACCGTAAACTCCATCACCATTTAGAATTGACACAGCGACGCGATTGCGATCCCTTTCGCGTGGGCGCATCTTACAGAGAATCGTGCCATTAACCGACAAACTCGGACGCAGAATCACCGACCTGCGAGTTTCGATCACTGATCGCTGCAACTATCGCTGCGTCTACTGTCGTTCCGGCGAAGAAGATGTGCCGTTCTCTGAACTCCCGATCGCGGACTACGTTCGTCTGGTGCGCGTCTTTGTCTCGCTGGGTATCGAGAAAGTGCGGATCACCGGGGGCGAACCGCTGCTGCGTAGAGAACTCCTGCCCATGATCGAGCAACTTTCCTCGATGACAACGGCAGGTTCCGGCAAACCGCTCGATGTTGCCATCACTACCAACGGGCACTTGCTCGCCAAACTCGCGCAGCCACTCAGAGATGCCGGACTTTCCCGGGTCACGGTCAGCATGGATGCGGTCGATCCGGCGAAGTTCGCGAGAATCACCCGGGTCGCGAATGGCTATGAAGCCGTCGTGGCCGGAATTCGAGCTGCCAAACGGGTCGGCCTCGAGCCGGTCAAGATCAATGCCGTCATCATGCGCGGCTTCAATGAGGATCAGATCGCCGACTTCGCCCGCTTCTCTCGCGACGAAGGAGTCATTGTTCGCTTCATTGAATTCATGCCGCTCGAAGAAGGACGAGTCTGGGCGCCCGATGTGGTCCTCGGCTACAACGAAATGCTGGACATCCTGAACAGCTATCGTTCGCTGGTGCCGCTACCGCCAACCACAATCGGCGAGACCGCCATGCGTTATACCTTCGACGACGGCGTTGGCGAAGTCGGCATCATCGCCCCTGTATCCAGAGCGTTTTGCGGAGCCTGCAGCCGCGTGCGGCTCACCTCCGACGGTAAGATCCGCACATGCCTTTTTTCGCAGTCGGACCACGATCTCTACGGAGTTCTGCAACGCGGAGGAACCGATGCCGACCTGGCCGCGTTTATCGAGGCAACGATCCAGAAGAAAGAAGCCCGCCACCACATCGGCGAGCCCGGCTTCCTCAAACCATCCCGGAGCATGGTCCACATCGGCGGGTGATTCGAAGATCAACGCGGACACTTCAGAAGTTGAAAACCAGCGAGGATCAACTCGCCGATTGAAGCAGCCGCTCCGCACCTGAGTAAATCACAAACCTTGAGCCCCGCAAGAAACCCACCAGCGTCAAGCCCAACTCGCGTGACAGCTTGACCGCCAGGCTCGAAGGAGCGGAAACCGAAGCCATCACCGGAATCCCCGCAGCAATCGCCTTCTGCGCCAACTCGAAGCCGCCGCGACCGCTTACCATCAGGATGTGCTCTGACAACGGAAGCTGTTTCTCAAGAAGCGCCCATCCGACAATCTTGTCGACAGCATTATGACGGCCTATGTCTTCGCGACTCGTCAGCAACTCACCTGAAGCTGTGAATAAGCCCGCGGCATGCAGGCCGCCCGTCATCTCGAAGATCGCCTGATCGCTGCGTAGCTTTTCGCCGAGCGAGCAAAGAACCTCCGGCGTCACCCGGAAACCAGGGTTCGAGGCGCGCAATCCCCTTCTCCGGATTGCCTCAATCGACGCCTTTCCGCAAATGCCGCAACTCGAAGCGGCGAAGAAATTCCGCTGCATGGCTGCAGGGTCATATTCCGAAGAGCTGATCTCAACCTCGACGACGTTGCTCTTGCCAGTGGTCTCATCGGTCAGTGCGTGAATTCCAAGCAGCTCTTGCGCATCATCAATGATCCCCTCGGTCAGCAGAAATCCGGCGGCCAGTTCAAGGTCGTGCCCGGGTGTACGCATTGTTACCGAGACTGGAACACTGGACGCTCCGGCGGAAAAAATGCGAATCTCCAACGGCTCTTCAGCGGCAAGATAATCGACGACGCGCCGTGTCTCGCCGTCGCGCCACTCGATGACCTCGGTGACTTCGACGCTCCGTCGCGGCGAACGTGCCATCGACTGACTGGTTCCGTTCATCATGCAACCTGCAATTGGATTATGATTCCCTACTTATGGCATTTGCTATCGAACAACTCGATCATCTCGTGCTCACCGTCGCCAACCTCAACGCCACGATCGACTTCTATACTGAAGTTCTCGGCATGGACGCTGTCACCTTTGAAGGCCGGAAGGCGCTGCGATTTGGCGAGCAAAAGATCAACTTGCACCAGCGCGGACACGAGTTCAATCCCAAGGCAGCGCACCCGACACCCGGCTCCGGAGACCTATGTTTCATAACCCTCACCCCACTGGAGGAAGTCGTCGAGTATCTGACCGCCTTGCGTGTTCACGTTGAAGAAGGACCAGTCGACCGGACCGGGGCAGTCGGCAAAATCCGCTCCGTCTACATACGCGATCCCGATCATAATCTGGTCGAGATCTCCAATTATCTCTGATTGCCGCGATGGATTTGCGCGACCCGACAAATGCTGAGGTCAACCGAAATCCGCCGCTTGCGTTCTCCGCTTGCGTTCTGGCCGGAGGACGTTCTACCCGCATGGGCAGCGATAAGGCCTTTCTGCGAATCGGGGATGAATTTCTTCTGGAGCGCCAACTTCGGTGTCTGCGAGCGTGTGGAGCTCAAGAACTGCTGATCTCCGGTCGCCCGGATGTTAACTATTCGCGCTTCGACGCACGAACAATTCACGACCAAGAGCCGGACTGTGGTCCGATAGGAGGCTTAGCGGCCGTGCTGCCCCGCTCGAGCCAGGATCTTGTTCTTCTGTTAGCAGTGGACATGCCCGCTATGACACCCGCCATGCTGCACAAAATACTCTGTAAATGCACCAGCACAAGCGGCTGTGTGCCCATGGAGGGAGAAAGATATCAACCTCTCGCCGCCGTTTACCCCAAGGGTGCGCAGCAATTGATCGAAAGCCATCTAGCTCAAGGGAAATACTCGATGCAGGGCTTTGTGCGCGACGCCCTTGAGGCTGGGCTGGTGCAAAGCCTTCCACTTGAAAGCTCGGAAGTAATCTACTTTACGAACTGGAACCAGCCATCCGACTGGCAATCCCAGCCGCCGGCCTATCCAAGTCAGCAAACATGAGCGGCCAGAGGATTCGGGAAGGTGTCGGCGTTCTCTTCTTCGTTGCGATCCAGGCAGGCAAAGTCCTTCTCTACCAGCACCGACAAGACTCCCCGGACACCTAAATCGACCTCCCCGCCGAGCCCAACCCGATCGGTGCTTGCCCAGATTCTCGAGTCCACGGCAGGCAACACAATCTTGACGCGGCCCGGGGCGGCTTCAACGCCCACTTCCAAACTGGAATCATCCCAAGCGAGAGCATAGGTCAGTCCCGCACTTGCGTTGACTCCGAAGTAGATCGTCTCTTCGAGCAGCCCGGTCTCAACAAAACGCGTCAACTCCGACCGTGAGATACGCAGACGCAGAGACTTCCCGTGTATGCGAAGTTTCACGCTATAGTTTCTCCCGTTTGCGCGCAGTCCGCCCCAGCGCTTCCAAGCCGGCGATCAGGATATAAAGACCCCGCAGAGCGTCACCACTGAACATCCTTCGGGTTGTGGCGAAGAGACCCGCAGGCTGCTTCTTACATTCGTCCTGCACACTGGCGGCTAAATCCTGGCTCGCCTCCCGCAGGAAGTCGGGATTGAGTGTCCCAAGCGATTTGCCCAGCACCAGTAAGTTGCGCATCGTGTTGATGCCTTCCGGTGTGTTCGCATAGCCAGCCACCTTGTTAAGGATTGTGTCTTCTGCGCTGATGGCGCCGCGTAAAAGATCAAGTATGCCGTGCTTGTTGGCCGTCTCGAGCAAGGCATAGGCCTTCAGCAATGCCTCGCCGTGCTCAAATGGGGCGGTCTCAACTTTTAGACGCAGTGCTTCTTCTGGAGGAGCAGCTACTTGCTTGAATTCGATCTGCTTTGCCACTTTCAACCTCGACTTCCGATTAAGTGTTCTTGGTTGTTTCGATCTGGACCAAACGATCGTCCTTGCCCGTCCCGGGAACGTAATAGTCGCTTCGCTTCCACTTTCGTTCCACTTCGACACCCTGCTGCGGGGTCGGGTGCCCGTAGCGGAAATTCCGCTTCGGCAAAGGGTTATCTCCTAAGTCGGGCAAAACACGCATCTGCACCGCCGTCTCTTTAAATGCCGGAGTATGGGTGGCACGGTCTGTATTGCTGCTGGTCAAGCGGTTCACTGGTTCTTCGACCGTGTTCATTGGCATGTAAAGCTGTTTTCCATGGACCCGGTCGGTCACCAGAACCTGCACTTTGATTTGCCCGTCGCGGGACTTCAGTTGCACCCAACGACCCGACTCCAACCCCCGCTCCGAAGCCAACTCAGGCGACACTTCAAGAAAACTGTTCGGCGTAATCTCTCGAATCCCTTCGCTGCGATAGGTCATCGACCCCTGCTCAAAGTGTTCCAGAAGCCGTCCGTTATTCAAGTGAAGATCGTACTCCGAATCCAACTTTTCGCTCGGCGGCACATATTCAAGCGGATAGAGTTTTGCCTTGCCGTCGGGGAACGGGAAGCTCTTCGTAAAGAGTAGCGGTTGATCGCTTCCATCGGCGGCCACTGGCCATTGCAGGGTCTTGTATCCCTCCAGCCGCTCGTAGGTGACTCCTGCAAACAGTGGCGTGAGCGACGCTACTTCTGCCATGATCTGGGAAGGATGTTCATACTTCCACTCCGCGCCTAACGCGTTTGCGACCATCTGAATAATCTGCCAGTCTGGATGGCTCTCTCCGAGCGGTTCCATCGCCCGGTACAACCGCTGAATGCGTCGCTCGGTACTGGTAAACGTGCCTTCTTTCTCAAGGCTCGGAGACGCGGGGAGCACTACATTGGCGTAGCGAGCAGTCTCACTGAAGACGATGTCCTGAACAACGAAAAATTCCAGCTTCTCGAGAGCGGACCCAACATAATTGGCGTTCGAGTCGGAGGTGATCATGTCCTCACCCTTGAGATAGACAGACTTCAGCTTGCCTTCGTGAATGGCGTCCACCATCTGATGGTTGTCGAGACCCTTATTCGTGGGCAACTTGACGCCCCAGGCCTTCTCGAACTTCTCCCGCACAGAATCGTCTTCCACTTTCTGGTAGCCGGAGTAGTAATTCGGCATGGATCCAAAATCACTCGCGCCTTGGACATTGTTATGGCCGCGAAGCGGATAGGCCCCCGCGCCGGGACGCATATAGTTTCCGGTGATTAACAATAGATTGCTGATCGCAGTCGAAGTATCCGAACCGCCGCAATGTTGAGTTACACCCATCGCCCAGAGGATACAAACCCCATCGGCCTTCGCTACCTCATGGGCGACTGTACGCAGCGTCTCCGCGGAGATGCCGGTCACCGACTCGGCATGCTCCATGGTAAAGGGCTCAAGGCTCTTGCGATATTCTTCAAAGCCGTTCACCCATCGGTCGACGAAATCCATTTTGGCCAGCCCGTTGTCCAAAATGTAACGGGTAACGGCAGAAAGCCAAACCATGTCCGTACTTGGTTTTGGCGAGAAGTAGATGTCTGCCCGACGCGCCATCTCATGTTCCCGCAGGTCCGCCACAATCAACCGCTGCCCATTCAGCTTATGTGCCTGCTTCACCCGGGTCGCCAGTACAGGGTGACTTTCGCTGGTGTTGCTTCCCACGATGAGCACCAAGCCAGCCTTATAAATATCGGTGATTGATCCAGAGTCGCCGCCATAACCAACGGTCCTCGATAACCCCATGGTGGCAGGGGTCTGGCAGTAGCGAGAGCAGTTATCGACGCTGTTCGTGCCGATCACCGCCCGCGCTAGCTTCTGCATCAGGTAGCTCTCTTCATTGGTGCATTTCGATGAGGCGATGAAGCCAAGCGCATCGGGACCAAACTGGTTCTTGTATTCAGTAAACTTTGACGCGATCAGCTTCAGAGCTTCGTCCCAGCTGGCCTTACGGAATTTATCTCCTTCGCGAATCAGCGGCGAGGTGAGCCGATCGTCAGCATTCACGAAATCCCAGGCGAACTTTCCCTTCACGCAAGTCGAAATCCCATTCGCGGCGCCATCGGCGGGTTCGACCTTCAGGATGTGCCGGTCCTTCGTCCAGATATCAAAACTGCAACCAACGCCGCAGTATGTGCAGACCGTCTTCGTCTTCTTGGTGCGGGCCTCCCGCATGGCTGCTTCGGTCTCGGAGAGGGCAAGAATCGGGGGATAGCCCAGCTCCGGCTCGATGCCCTTGACCACATCGATCATCTCTTCGAGCGCTTTAGCTGGCCATCCGGTGAAATAGCCGGCCTCTCCGAGCATCGATTTTTCCATCAGCGCATTGCACGGGCAGACGGTGACACAGTGCCCGCAGGAAACGCAGCTCGATCCCTCAATTTTTTCGCCTCCATCCCAGAGAACACGCGGATGAGGATCTTCCCAGCGAATCGAAAGCGTCTCATTTACCTGAACATTCTGGCAAGCCTCAACGCATCGTCCACACAGGATGCACTGATCCGGATCATAACGATAAAACGGGTTCGACATATCCTTTGGAAAAGGCTTTGGGACGTAAGGCCGAGCCTGGTGAACGACGCCCAGCAGATGCGTCGTATTATGCACCGTGCAATTGCCGTTATTGTTGTCGCAAACCGTACAGTAAAGTAAGTGGTTCCCGAGTATCCGATCGAACGCCTCGCGCTGCGCCATGTCCACGCGCTTCGATTCCGTATTGACGTTCATCCCCGCCGCCGGCTTCGTCGCACACGCACGAACCAGTTCGCCATTCACCTCAACCATGCAGGTGTCACAGGTCTGTATCGGTCCGAGCTGATGGTGGTAGCACACCTGCGGAATTACGCGGCCTGAACTATTGAGCAGATCGACAAGATACTTATGATCGGCAATGGGATGAAGGGCGCCGTCAATGGTCAGCGTCGGGCCGTATGCGGGAACGCTCGGCTGGGAGGCAAGCGGAGAAACAGCTTCGGGACACATAATCTCAGTTTAGATGCAGAGGCAAGCGGATCGTTGAGGATCTCAGTGTGCCGCCGCTTGAAAATTTACGGAAGCGCGGGCGTGTCCCGGGTCCCAGGAGAACACGGGCCGCTTAAGGCTGGTAAGCAGGTGAAATTGGAAACATCCCCGCACGTGACTGCCCCGCACGGCAGAAAGGCCGCTACACCCGAGCGGCCTTCGAGTAAGTGTGGGCCCTATGACGACTGCGTTATTGCGGAGGCGGCGCTCCCTCGCCGTCTGCTGGCGGCCCAGGGCGGCCGTGCGCCTTCATCTCCGCAAACTGCTGCTTCTGGGTGTCGTTTAGAAGTGCCTCGATTTTGGATTCTGTTTGTTCATGCAGCGCCTTGCTTTGTGCCAGAAATTGCTGATGGGTGATGGTCTGATTCTGCTCCAGCGTCTTATGCTCGGCCTGTTGGCTGGTGAGGAGGGCCTGTACTTGGCTCTGCTGTTCCGAACTCAAGCTGAGTCGTCTGGCGAGATGGGCTGCCATGCTCGCCGGATCCATTGGGCCATGTCCCCAGTGGCCGTTTGGCGGAGGGGGTGGAGCAGAGTCGCCGGATTGTGCCCACGCTAGACTCGCGGCAACCGCGAGAAAGGCACTTAGAGTAATGCCACAGAGAAGTTTCCGCATAGATATTTCCTCCAATTCGACAGAAGCAGCGACCGTGAGTTCCGCGGTCAGTTCTGTCTACTACTGGAGACGGAAACTTTTTAGCCAAGCCGCAGCTGAAGAAAAAATCTGCGGTCGGCTCGCTTCCATCATCTACTGGCAAACCCATCCGAAGACACCCGGATTTAATTTCACTTTTGACAAAGGTAGCGCGTTGTATCAGCGCTCCCACCTCGAGTTTGATAAAACCGAGCTGTGGCCGCCGTCGGCGTGAACGAAACATCCCTCGCGTTCAAGCCAAAATCACTGGACCGTCACACCCTTGCTCTCACAAGAAATTCGGACGATCGCGCCGGTCTTTTGCAGGAAACTTAGCAGCTCCTACATCGGGCGGCGCCCTCGACAACGCCTCCGGACATCGCACTTTAGAAACAGGCCAAGTTAAGTGGATCAGCTTTTCAGTGGTCCGATTTACGAACAAATTCGGCGGTAAGAGGCGGGTTCTTGAATTAACGTTACGTGATGTACAACCAGAGAAGCAGGATGAGTGCCTATATGAAGAAGTATTTATTTTGCGCCATGGTGTTGCTGGCAGCCCACTTACCTGCATGGGCCGCATCCGTCTTGACTACGCGGCTTGACGATCCAAGGGCGGTCTTCCTTACCTCACAAAGCTTCGGAGCACATGCCGACGGGCAGGCCGATGATAGCGCGTCGATCCAGGCAGCCATCGATCAGGCGGAGAATCATGCCCGCGAAGGCATCGTCTTTGTGCCTTCGGGCCGCTACCGTCTAACGCGAACCATCTACGTCTGGCCCGGTGTGCGCCTTTTCGGGTATGGCGCAACCCGGCCCACCTTCGTGTTAGCAGACAGCACGCCCGGCTTCCAGAAGGGAGTGGGCGACATGGTGATCTTTACCGGGCCGCGCCCCGGCGACCCTACCCGAACGGGTCGAGTTCCCTTTCCGCCCCCCGGCAGCGTGCCGCCGAACGACGCGATTGCCGATGCCAACTCGGGCACCTTCTATTCGGCGATGAGCAATATTGATTTCGAGATTGGCGAAGGCAATCCGGCGGCGATCGCCATCCGCTTCCATGTCGCCCAGCACGCTTATCTCAGCCACATGGATTTCCATATTGGCTCCGGCCTCGCTGCGCTCACCGAGATCGGTAACGAAGCCGAAGATCTGCATTTCTTCGGCGGACGCTACGGCATCCTCACCGATAAGACCTCGCCGGCCTGGCAATTCACGCTCATCGATTCGGTGTTTGAAGGCCAGCGCGAGTCGGCAATTCGCGAGCATGAGGCTGGACTCACGCTGATTCGCGATACCTTTCGCAGTGTGCCAACCGCGATCGACATTGACCCGCATTATTCCGACGAGCTATGGGTGAAGGACTGCCGCTTCGAGAACGTCTCCAACGCCGCAGTCATCATCAGCAACGAGAAGAGCCCGCTCACCGAGATCAGCTTCGAAAATGCCGTGCTTCAAGCCGTGCCAACCTTTGCCCGCTTTCGCGAAAGCGGAAAGAAGGTCGCAGGCAAGGGCGCGATCTACCAGGTTCATAACTTCAACTTTGGACTCATCGTTCCCGGCGAGGGAAAGACCGGCAACATCGGAATGCTCTATGAGGCGACGGAGCTGAATGCTCTACCCGCGGCTCTTTCACCAGCGATCCGGGCGCTGCCGCCGACAGAAAGCTGGACTAATGTTCATACCCTTGGCGTCAAGGGAGATGGAACGACCGACGATACTGCTGCGATCCGGAAGGCCATCGAGACGCATCGCGTGCTCTACTTTCCCAGCGGGCATTACGTTGTTAGTGACACGCTTGCGATGAAAGCGGACACGGTTTTAATAGGCCTGCATCCGACCCAGACCCAATTCGACCTTCTCGACTCCACGCCCGGCTATGAGGGTGTCGGAACGCCAAAAGCGGTCATCTCCGCGCCGGCCGGCGGATCGAACATGGTCAGCGGCTTCGGAGTTTTCACCGGAGGCATCAATCCTCGCGCAGTCGCGATGCTTTGGATGGCTGGAAAAGATTCGCTGATCGACGATGTGCGCTTTCTCGGCGGTCATGGCAGCGGCACCAACCCCTACAACAACAACCACACCGCTGATTCTGATCTGCAAAAGCGTTGGGATGGGCAATACCCGAGCCTGTGGGTGACGCATGGCGGCGGCGGGACTTTCGCGGATATCTGGACCCCCAACACCTTTGCGCAGGCGGGCTTCTACGTCTCCGACACCACGACGCCTGGGCACGTCTACGAGTTGTCCAACGAACATCATCTGCGCAACGAGATCAAGTTCGACCATGTTGCGAATTGGGACATCAACGCGCCGCAGACCGAGGAAGAGGCCGGCGAAAGTCCTGAGTCTCTCTCGCTCGAATTTGACTGGTCGAAGAACATCACCGTCGCCAACTATCACGGTTATCGCGTGACCCGTTCCCGCGCGCCTTTCCCCGCGGCAGTCCGCCTCTATAACTCGGAGGGCATTCATTTCCGCAACCTGCATGTCAACGCAGAGAGCGGATATGCCATCTGCGACCAAAACGGCTGCGGCACTTTCTTGCGGGTCAGTAAATTTCCCTACGACAATGCCATCCAGGATATGACGCAACATCTCGAGGTGCGGGAGCGTGAGTTCGCCGTGCTGGACATTCCGGCGAACCCGCCCACGCCCGCTCCGCCGGATGCGTCTGAGGTCCTCGCGCCGGGAGCGAAGGTCGAGAAGCTGGAAGACGGGTTCTTTTCCATCTCCGGCGCGGCCGTGGATAGCTCGGGCAAGCTCTATTTTGTCGACCACCATCAGCAGCGCATCTTTGGCTGGTCTCCGACGGAAGGTCTCACCGTCGAACGTGACAATCCGCTTGACCCCGTTAACCTGGCCTTCGATAAGACGGGCGATCTCCTCGTGCTGTCCTCGGCCGGCCCGGAAGGGACCGTCTATTCTTTCCGGCCCGGATCACCGAAGGACCAGATCACCGTACTTGCGCCGCAGCCAAGGCAGCGACATTCGGGCGCAACCGCGCTCTTGCCTGTCAACTATTGGAACAACGGCGAATTTGAGGACCAGTTCGACTTCAACACCTTCACGTTCACGACGCTGACCGAGATGTTCACCCATGATGTCTCGACTCCCAAGGAAAAGGAGTACGTTTCGCCTGACGGCAGCCTTTTCCTGCCCGCAGGCAGAGTCTTTCAGCAGGGACCGCCGGACTACAGTGGCTGGCGCTTCTCCGACAACCTGGACACTTGTGGGTTTCTCGCTGCCCTTCCGGGGAAGCGAATCTATATCAGCAGTGAATCTGAAGACCGCACCTACAGTGCCGTGGTTGACGCAGACGGCACTTTGAGCGACCTCAAGCCTTTTGCCGATCGCGGCGGCGAGAGTGTCGCAGTCGATAGCCAAGGGAACGTCTTCGTGGCCAACGGCCAGATATTCGTCTATGACCCGGCCGGCAAGCAGATCGCCCAGATCGATGTGCCTGAACGCCCAATTGACATCATCTTCGGCGGCGACGATCGCCGGACGCTCTTCATTCTTGCCCACCATGCGCTATTCGCTGTAAAAACGCGAAGCTGAGGTGGATGTACGAATTCGAGGACGCTCATCAAAGCTTGGGCGGACGGTAAACCCGCACCACCTGGGAGAGCCGCTATCGGGTGATCCCGGTGGCGCTCAGCGCGTCTGTCCAGTCCCATGGCGAGTCGACAAAGCAGTCGGGGTCGGCGGCGTCGAGGGTATGCGGGGAGAGGCCGAAACGGCAGGCGAGCGCCCAGGCTCCTGCGCTCCGCGCGGTCAGAATATCGATGTCCGAATCGCCCACCATGACAGTCTCGAACGGATCGACTCCTGCTTCCTGAATTAGCGCCTTGAGGCCTTGCGGATCCGGCTTCTTGGTTGAAAAGCTATTGCCGCCATAGATTCGAAAGAAGTAGGGACTCAGGCGCAGTGCCTCGCAGATCGCCTGGGAAGGACCAACCGGCTTGTTGGTGAGGACGGCCATCTGTCTCCCGCTTCCATCCGCTCCAGACTGCAGGGCCTCCAGCGACTCGAGCACTCCGGGATAGACATGGGTATAGTCCAGCTTGTGTTCCCGGTAGTAGTCCAAGAAAAACTTCAGTGCCCGTTCGACATAAGTCTCGTCCTCAGGGTCGCCAAGGGCTCGTCGCACCAGCATACCCGCACCATCGCCGATGTACGAGGCAATGACGTCTTCGGGCAACGCCGGTCGATCCAAATGGCCTAACATCGCGTTCACTGAATTCGCGAGGTCTCTACGAGAGTCAATCAGGGTTCCATCGAGATCGAAGACCAGCAGGCGTATCGCTTCGACCGGAATCAGGTGGGGAGTAAAGGTCATGGCTTCAGTTTAGCGAACGTTGCGGGTGTTGCTGCCGGCGGAGCATCAAAGCCTTGCGCGAGTTCACGTTTTCCCGGAAGCTGGTGTTGCAGCACGACAGGCGCTCTAAACAGCCACGGTAAACGCCTCTTCCGTCCGCGTTACCGCGCGATAGAGGGTGTCGCGTTCAAAGGGCTCGCGACCGGCTTCGGTGATCAAGCGGACCAGATCCTGCCGCCGCATTCCCTGAGGAGTCGTCGCGCCGGCGTCGTGGTAGATTTTTTCCTCAACGACGGTGCCGTCGATGTCATCCGCGCCGAAACGCAGGGAGATCTGCGCGATCTTTGGCGACACCATCTGCCAATAGGACTTGATATGCGGAAAATTATCGAGCATCAATCGACCTACGGCGATCTGCCGGATATCGGTCAGTCCGGTACTCTTCGGCAGATGATCGAGGGCGGTATTGTCTGGGTGAAACGCGAGCGGAATGAATGTCTGAAAGCCGCCCGTCTCATCCTGCAGCGCCCTGAGCCGAACCAGATGATCGACCCGGTCTTCATCGTTCTCAATGTGCCCGTAAAGCATGGTGGCATTCGATTTCAACCCTGCCTGGTGAGCCAGGCGGGCAGTATCAAGCCATTCGTCGCCGTCGATTTTGTGGTCGCAGATGATGTGCCGAACGCGGTCGGCGAAGATCTCCGCCCCTCCCCCAGGGCAGGAGTCGACGCCGGCTGCTTTCATTCGCTGCAGCGTTTCCGCGATCGTCAACTTGGCGCGACGGGCGAAAAAAGCCACCTCCACCATGGTGAAGGCCTTGATGTGGACCAAGGGGAAGCGCTGTTTGAGCCCTGAAACCAGGTCGAGAAAGTATTGCAACGGCAGGTCGGGATGAAGCCCACCGACGATATGAAACTCCGTAACCGCCTCGCTATAGCCGGAGGCCGCTGTCTCCCAGGCTTGCTCGAGCGCCATGGTATATGCCCCGGCCGTATCCTTCTTCCGGCCAAAGGCGCAGAGCCGGCAGGCAGCCACGCAAACATTTGTCGGGTTAATGTGACGATTCACATTGAAGTAGGCAACGTTGCCATGGAGACGCTCTCTGACCAGGTTGGCCAACCATCCGACAGCCAGGATGTCGCCCGAACCGTAGAGCGTCACGCCGTCCTCAAAACTGAGGCGCTCCTCTGCCATCACCTTGTCGGCGATCGGCAATAGCCGCGGGTCGTCGGTTTGGAAGGGGTGGCGGGCGGGCAAAGACTTGCGCTCAGTTGGAAACTCTCTCACGGTCATTGTTTCGACACCATCTCTTTCAGGATAAACCTATTGGCTGTCGCCAGCTTGGCCGTTTGCGACAGCACGCACCTGCAGGCACTTTTCCATGACCAGAGCATCGAGATTTTGATGGTAGTAGCCGGGAATGCGACCCAGAACTTCAAACCCCAACCCCTCATAAAAGGCCAGCGCAGCGGTATTGTCGACGGCAACTTCGAGGCGCATCCACTCCGCTCCGGCCTCGCCCATCTTCGATTCGATCTGCTCCATGAGCATCTTCCCGATACCACGGCGTCGAAACTCTGGAGCTGTATCAATAGTCACGATGTGGCCGCCAGTGGTGCGCCGAGCGCGGCTGGCTTGAGCGAGCACGAAGCCCGCCAGCGAACCCTCGGCCTCGGCCACTAAGCCGAGCGTGCGCGGAGAGCCCAGAAGCGAACGAAATTCGCCTCGGGAGTAGGCGACGCCTGGCGGGAAGCAGATCTGGTCCAGCTCGAAAAGGCGGTCCAGATCTGCGTCCCTGGTCGGGCGAAGACGAATCATTGTGAATGATTTATTTGGCGTCCGCCGCTAATTCCGGCGAAGCTTTCGGCTGCAACACGACTCCGTCGAAGAGCGACGCAGCCACGAACCGTCCTGCTGAGGTGTGGACCGTGTGGACGTTCCAACCAATGTCCCACCATTTCCAGTCCTTCTTTACCGGATCGATGGCCATCAGCAGTGTCCCGTTCGCGGACGTAACCATCAGCCGTTTGGTGTCCTGATTGAAGTCGAATCCATCGACATTGCTGAACGGTAGACTGGAGAGCTGTTTCCAACTCTGTGCATGGTCCTCGCTATAGAAGACACCTTCCCTGCTTGCCAACCACAGATTTCCATCAGAGGAGGTCACCAGGAAGCGCAACACGGGCACGTTTGGCGGCATTGCGCCCGATTGCCAGGTCTTGCCGCCATCCTGAGTACTGAGGATGAACTGCCGTCCAGCCGCGTAGGTGATATCCCCGCTCGATACGACCCGAAGGAAGTCGGAGTGCCCTGAGACTGGCCCTCCTTGCCAGGTCGAGCCCTGGTTGATGCTGGTGTAAAGACCGCTGGCAGTCGCCGCATACCAGGTGGAACCGCTCAGGTCGAGACCGGTCACGCGACCTTCCAGCATCACTGCCGGTTCGGTCACCGTCTTCGTCACCTTCACCTTTTTCTTCTTCACGATCTTGGTGGTCTCTTCCTCCCTGGTATTGACAACCTTGCCGTGATCATCCCATCCATCATCGCCAAGACCTAGAATTCCACGGTTGGTTCCGGCGTAAATCGTTCCATTCGGCGCTTGCTGCAAGGTGAAGACGTCGCGACCATCGAGTCCGTTGCTCTGCTGAGTCCAGGTGCTGCCTCCGTCTTGGGAAACAAACACTCCACCATAGGTCTTATCGTTGAGGACTCCAGCGTAGATCGTGGCCGGATTTCGACTATCGACCAGCAGCGTCTGCACCTGGCGCTGTGAGAATCCGGTATTCGCAGCAGCGAAACTGGCCCCACCGTCCTGGCTCTGCAAGACTCCGCTACGATCGGTCGCAAGCAGAACATGCTTGTCATTCGAGGGATCGACGTAAACGTCATTGATGATGACATCCGGACCGGTCAGCCGCTGCCAGCTGGCTCCGGCGTTCGTCGTTTGATACAGCCCCTCAGTGGTTCCCGCGAAAACGATGCTCGTATTCACCGGGTCCTGCATCAGCACCCGGGTGCGTCGCGCTGTGTTTGGAATCCCCTGCTGCTTGCGGAAGATCTCTCCGCCATTTTCGCTTTTGTAGATACCCGAACACGCGCTCGCATACACGACCGTGGGCAGCTTGGGGTCGATGATAATCGAGAATACATCCGAGTCATCGATGACCCCCTGCTTGATGTTGCGCCAGTTGGAGCCGTTGTCGGTGGTCTTCCAGGGCAGGTGCCAGGTGCCGGCATAGATCGTATTAGGCTCGGCCGGGTCGATGGCGATCGATTCAACTTCATGCAGCTCGTTGCTGCCTGGCGGGCTGATCTGCTTCCAATGTGCGCCGCCGTTATCGCTGCGATAGACGCCCTTCAGGGTTCCGGCGACCATGACCTTGGGGTTCGACCGCGCCTGCACCAGCGCACGGATCGACTCGCCATCCATATCCGGGACGGTCGACCAGGTTGCCCCGGAATCATGAGTTACATAGAGTGCACCTTCGGGACGATTGAGGATCCATGCTCCGACCAGGATCGTCTTCGGATCCGCTGCATCGACAACGATGTTGTCGAGGACCAGGTTTTCCGACTTGCCCAGCTTCACCAGGCGTTTCCAGGTGGACCCTCCGTCCTGACTCTCATAGATCCAGCTGTCCAAGGTACCCATATAGATGTGCTTGGGATTTGTCGGGTCGGCGGCAAAGCTCCGAGCATCTCCACCGGGCGGTCCGACGGGCTCCCAGGCGGTGGAGGAAGCAGCTTTGGCTGCGGTGTTGAAGGCAAGAGATAAAACGAGGAGGGCAGAGAGGCGTAAGGCTGTGTGTTTCATGGTCCTGCTGTTCTGCAATTGATTTTGCGGCTACAAAAGCCTTCTCAAGCATACTGCGTGGATGCCAATCAAAATGGGCCGACCGAAAGATCGGTCGGCCCATTTCGGTTTCAGGTCGCTACCTGGTTACTGTGCTGGAGCAGCAGCGGCCTTTTTCTTATGGTGAGCAGCCTTCTTCGCGCCGAGCGGAGTCCGCGTTTGCGGCTTCACTGTCGACTCGTCAACGGCTGTGGTTCCGGATACGTCGCTGTCGAATGTTGCGCCAGCGGGTACCAGGTAGTTCTCTACTTCGTCAACGCTCTGCGTTCCAGTGCGTACCGAGATGCGGGAGGCATCAATACCCTTTTCCTTGACCAGGTAATCCTTGGTATTGACGGCCCTCTGTGCGGCCAGGTTCGCGATGACGGGAGCGTGCTTCCTCTTGCCCTTGGCTGGAGCCGGTTCTGGTCCAGCTTCGCCAACCACAGTCACATTTGCATCTGGCGTTTGTTGAGCGCTCAGAGCAACTTGATCGAGGCAGGCCTTGGCTTCGTTATCGACACGGGCGGGACGCTTGGTGTCGCGGCCGAACGTGATCGAGCAGAGAGTTGAGGTCTTAGGAGCAGGCGGCGGCGGTGGCGCTTCCACATTCACGCTCGTGGTTGCGGATGCCGTGTGACCCTTATCGTCAGCCACGTTGCAAGTGACGGTGATCGAACCGGCAGGAGCGCCAGTCGTGGTTAAGGTCGCCGTGGTTCCAGTGCCGCTTACCTGTCCAGCCGATGCAGTATAGCTGTAGGTCAAAGGCCGGTTCTGCGGGCTGACGCCTTGCGAAGTGATGGTTGCCGTATCACCCGGCTTGATGGTGGTCGGGTTGGCCGAGCAGGTGATTGTCGGAGGCTCGTAATCCTTCACCGTGAAGTTTGCCGTGCAATCCGCAAACTGTCCTGGCTTCTGACCCTCGGAGACGTGACCAGTCACGGTATAGCTGCCTGGGCTCAGGCTGCTGGTATCGACATTGCCGGTCGTCGAATCGCCGGTAACTTTGACGCCAGAACCCGACCAGGTGTAGGTGGCGGTCTTCTTGGGATTGAGGTTGAGGGCGCTTCCCGTGACCGTAACCGGGTCACCGGGGAAGACCGAAGCCGGGCTAGCCGAGCAGCTGTAGGTAACCGGAGGAGGAGGAACGATGCTGCCGAACTTCACCACGACACCCGTGCTCAGGCGTGCGTTGTTCAGGTTAGCGCGACCGCCGGTTACTGGTTGGGGGCCGAAGGAGGCATGGTAGTACTGATAATCCGCCTGGAACAAGCGCAAGGCGAGGTGATGGTCGAACCATGGCAGCCCATAATCCAGGCCGCCGCCTACCGTCAAAGCCGTACCCCAGGTGTAAGCGTGAGAGGCCAACGGTTCATAGTTCGGGCCGCCGAGCCGCAGACCGCCGGCCAGCGCGTGGACGAACGGGGTGATGCCTTCATCGGTGGGATAACGGGCAATAATACCGCCGGAATAGGTCGAAGCCCCGTCGTTGTTTCCGTCCGGATGAACCCCAATCTCTACCTGAGCGCCCACGTACTTGTTGAAGAAGTAACTGCCGCTACCGATCGCTCCATAGTCCACAGAAGAGTACTTCGCGGGGCTGAGCGTCCCGTCAGCGAGCGTGGTGGTGATTGTGCCGTGAGGGGCGAGGTAAGAATATCCAAGAAAGATATCTATCTTGGATATCGGTGCGGCCGGTGGGGCAGAGGCCGGTGGGGGCGAATTCTGTCCGTATAAGCTCGATGATCCGAGCCCTACGGCGCCAGCTACGAGCAGAATTCGGCTCAGAGAACCTGTGGGACAAGAAAACATGCGTCTATCCTCCAAAAACCTTAGTGAAAAGTGACCTCGGTGAAACTAATGAGCCGACCGCAATGACTCATACCGAACTTGTTGCAATACCGCGCGTTGCGTACTCGAAGCGCTTACTTCAGGCTGCAGCACTATGAATGGTACACGCTAAGCCGCTGTTACTACACGGTCTTTTCAAAAACTTCGAACCTTTCGAACCTTCGCCAGGGGCGCCTATAGATTTAATGTGCGGCGCGTACTGCCCCGCTCCCGCTGAATCTTCTCTTGCAATAAAGTAATTGCATACATCAACTGTTCCGGGCGGGGTGGACATCCGGGCACATACACATCCACCGGAATGACCTGATTCACACCCTGAACCAAAGCATAATTGTTGAACACGCCGCCAGACGTCGCGCAAGCGCCCATGGATATTACCCACTTTGGTTCCGGCATCTGGTCATACAGGCGGCGTATGACCGGCGCCATCTTCTGTGACACCCGGCCCGCTATCACCATGAGGTCCGATTGCCGGGGCGAAGGCCGGAATACTTCGGCCCCAAATCGCGCAATATCGAATCGCGAAGCTCCCATGGACATCATCTCGATCGCACAGCAAGCGAGTCCGAAGGTCATCGGCCATACCGAACTCTTGCGCACCCAATTGATCGCAAAATCCAGAGATGTCATGAACACACCCTCGGGTTGCTCATAACCGTAATTGGCTTCTCGCACCTTCTCGCGATTTTTCGAGCTGCTCTCGAGCGAACCGAACAAATATCGATCTGAAGTCGCTAGTGACATATTCTCAATATACCTCCGATCTAACTCATTCCAGACGTTTTTTGCGACTTTCGCCTGCTTTTTTCAAAAGGGAGCACTTAGATTTCGCTCCATGCGACAGCACTACTTCACGGACCGCTTATGCAGGCCGATGGAATCGCACAGCTTTTGGATGTAGAAAACAATGAGGTCGAGCTCAAACATTTTGAGCTTCGCTGCACTTCGGGATGACGGCCGCCGCCGCAACCCGACCGCTCCAGGGTTGGCATTCCCGCCAACCGGCGCTACTTCCTGTGAGAGGCATCTCCATACTCGATTGATGAACCTGATACTCTGACCATCGAAATCAACTTTATATCGCGTGTGCTCAGTCAGGTTGAAAGCGAACAACTATGCAGAAAATTGAAGCGATCATTCAGCCATCGAAGCTCGATGCAGTAAAGGATGCCTTGATCGAGGCCGGCGTCGAAGGCATGACCATCCTTGAGGCTCGCGGTCATGGCAGGCAAAAGGGTCATACCGAGTTCTACCGGGGACGCGAGTACACCGTCGACCTGTTGCCAAAGATCAAGCTGGAGATGGTCGTCAGGGATGAAATGGTCGAGAAAACCGTACAGGCGATCCTCTCTGCCGCGCGCTCAGGCAAGATCGGTGACGGCAAGATATTCATCACCCGAGTGGATGAAGCCATTCGCATCCGAAACGACGAACGAGGCGAGACTGCCCTCTGATACTGCTGCAGAATAGGACCCGGATGCCAGCGGCCGCGGGTCCGAGCTCAGTCCTTCCCCCTGGACGGCGATTTTTGTCCCTTTGAATTCGCAGCATTGCCTGTAGACTTTTTTTACCCAAGTAAATCGGCCTTGACCAGTTAGGCCAAATCATCTTCGGCCACGGGCGGAGTTGCCGGAACTCTCTCAGTTACCGCTTCTCCGGCCTGCGAATACTGCTATACCAGGGGGAAATTGTCGCTAGCATGACCGACGGTGCACTTCTCTCTCAACTGAGAGAGACTTACCAGCAGGAATTCGTGAGCCTCCGCCAAAGCTTTGAGCGGAGCGGCGACGGTGCGGCCATCATCCGACGGCGTGCGATTTCAGTTGATACGCTCTTCAAAGCATTGTGGAGACAGGCGCTGGGCAAAGAGGTTGACCGTTCTGGCGTAGCTGTGGTTGCTACTGGCGGTTATGGCCGCCGCCATTTGTTTCCCTACTCCGATGTCGATTTGCTCTATATCTTTGCGAACGATGAGGCTGAGCGAGAGTTCCGGGAAGCGGTACAGATCGCAAATCAAGGGCTTTGGGACATCGGCCTTCGCGCCAGTCCCGCCATGCGGACCTTGAAAGAATGTGAAAGGATCGATCCAGACAACCTCGAGTTCATTGTTTCGACTTTAGACCGGCGTTTCATCACCGGCGACAACACACTCTACCGGCGATTTCAGATAGATATACTGCCTGGTCTCCTGCTTCGCGAGGGCAACGCCATCACTCAGAAGCTAGCCGAGATGGCGCGTGTCCGTCATGCGAAATACGGCAACACGATCTTTCACCTTGAACCCAATGTCAAGGAGTGCCCTGGCGGTCTGCGGGACTACCAACTGGCGCAATGGATCACGCTGCTACGGTACCTGCACGACCAGCAAAGCTGGCCTAAAGAAGTCGGCCCCACGTTTCAGAACGGTTCGAATGATTCCGAGTCGGCCTTCGACTTCCTCGCCGCAACTCGATGTTTCCTGCATTTCCGCCGCAACCGCGATGACAACACTCTGGATTGGCACGCGCAGGACGAAGCAGCGGCGCTTAGCATAGGCCTGGAAACGCGCGGCACCGCCGACCCGGCCTACTGGATGCGCACCTACTACCGGCATGCCCGGGCGGTTTTTCGCCGCGCCACCCTGATTCTGGAAAGTCTCCCGCCGGCCCGCCAGTCGTTCTACCGTCAGGTGCGGCGGCGACGCACACCTATCGCCGGCACCGACTTCTTCCTCGAACAAGGCCGGATCGACCTCGATGAGACCGCCTCAGTCAATGAAGCCGATAGCATTCTTCGGGTCTTCGCTTTAATCGCATCTCACGGATACTCGCTCACGCAGAAAGCCGAAGATCGGGTAGCCGAGTCACTGCCGGTGCTAGCTGTCCACATGCCGGAGGGTCCGTTCCTGTGGAACTGCCTTCGGGAGATCCTGCTCGGTCCCCATGCCGCCCATGCCCTGCGCACCATGCATGCGCTCGGGGTCCTCGAATTACTCATCCCGGAATTTCACGGCATCGATGCTCTAGTGATCCGGGATTCCTATCATCGATACACGGTCGACGAACATACATTCCTGGTGATTGAGAATATTCACCAACTGCGGCAGCTCCGGCAGGATGGCGAACAGCGCTTCGCGGCGCTTCTACCCCAAATCGAACGGCTCGACCTCTTTCTACTGGCGATCCTGCTGCACGATACCGGCAAGGCGAGACGCAATGGGGATCACTGCGCAGCCAGCGTCGAACTCGCGGAAAGCCTGCTCGCGCGGCTCGACTTTGATCCGGAAGAGCGCGAGACCGTCCGCTCGCTGATCCGCAATCACCTCAATATGTCGCTCGCGATGCGCCGGGACATCTTCGATCCGGAGAATATTCGAAGCTTCGCCGAATCCGTCATCAGCCAGGCCAATCTCAAGATGCTTTGCCTGCTGACCTACGCGGACATCAAGGCCGTGCACCCCGGTGCGCTAACTCCGTGGAAGGCTGACGCTCTGTGGCAGCTTTACATCTCTACTTCGAACCTCCTCGACCGCAGCGTCGATGAAGTGCGCTATCGAGGTGAGGCGGACAGCGGAATGCTGAACCGCATACTCGCTCTGGTACCCGACCGCAAGGAAGAGCTTCGCGCCTTTCTGGAAGGCCTTCCTCAACGCTACCTGCAGAGCCGATTGCCGGAGCAGATCCGCAACCACTTCAAAATGGCTTTAGATCTTCCTAACCAGCCAGTGCAACTAGCCTTCCGCACAACACGTCAGCTCTGGGAACTCACCCTGGTGACCATGGACCGCCCATTGCTCTTCGCCGATATGGCCGGAGCGCTCTCTGCCTGGGGCATGAACATTATCAAAGCCGACGCTTTTTCGAATGAAGCCGGGCTGATCGTCGATACATTTCAATTCACCGACACCTTTCGCACCCTGGAGCTGAATCAGAGCGAGATCGGACGCTTCGAGGAAAGTATTACCGATGTCATCTCATTGAAGACTCCACTCGAAACCCTGATGCGCCGCCGCAGCCATGCCTTCCAGCGGAAGCCTTCGAAAGTCAAGATTGCGAACCGCCTCGAATTCGACAATTCATCTTCGGAGCACAGCACGCTCCTGCAACTGGTCGCGCAGGATTATCCGGGGCTACTCCGCGAAGTCGCCAGGACCTTTGCAGAACACCGCTGCAACATCGAGGTTGCGCTGATCGACACCGAAGGCGAGATCGCGATCGACGTCTTCTATCTCACTTCGGAAGGCGCTAAATTGGACGAGCCGCTGCAAAAGAAATTGAGCGAAGCGCTCAGTTCGGCCCTTAACGAGGCGGCCGCCTAGTCATTGCTGTTGCGGCGGTGTGTCCGGCTACGCGGCGGCAGCCGGAAACGGCCCGCGACCAGAGCTAAAGCTCCAAAGCGCAGGCCGCTCATTCCGACAACAGTCAAGCTGTTGCGATCCGCATTGCCACGAGTTCCGCACTGCCACTAAGGGATGCTCGCGCTATGCAATTGCGCCTCTGCCGCCCCTATAGTGAGATCTGCTCCGACAGGCAATCCTAGAGTGTTCTTCGTATTTACGATGAGTTCAATCGGCACGATTTTTATTTTGTCCGAAAACTTGAGCACTCGATTGAAGTACAAGACGCCGAGATTCGCAACATTGATCATGGTGTTGGGATGGACGTTGACTGTGATCTCCGGATGTCCGGCGACACTGATCCCGGTGAAGGTGCTGCCGCCGGAGAAGTCGAATGAGGTCTCATTGGTAGTGATGGCGTTCGCGGTCGCCGCCACCGCCGTCGCGCTGACCAGGCCCGAGAGCAGATTGACACCGGCTACCGAGGTAGTCGCCTCGCTTGTCGCCTCGGCATGGTTAATATTGCCGCTTCCGGTGACGGTAACGGTTCCGGTTGTCACCACCCCAGGAATGTTCGTAGAAGCGACTGAATCCGTCTCTACAGCGCCGTTGGTGCCGGCGCAAGGGATGAGTTCCCGAACCAGCGGTCCCGAACTCACTGAACCAGTGGTTAGTTGCGGGGAGTATGCGTAGCCGCCTACCAGGGCGAGCCCTTTGACCAATCGAAGCTCGCTCGATGCATCGGAAATAATGATCTCGGTGCCCAGTTTAAAGAGCTCGTTCGCGATCGTCACTTTGACGTGAATCATGTTCACGGTAAGCGCAGATTCTTCGGATTCGACTTTAGTGATCTGCTCGTTAAGGATGACGCTGCCAATTCCGGGAAGGTCGATCGTGGTGTTCGGAGCAGGATTGGCCGCGACTGGAAGCCCAAGAACGGAAAGGTTGCTGAATTCCGATCCGGCGCTGCTGAAGTGATAGACCCCGCTTTCGTCCACCGTTGTTGTGCTGACTGCTTTGATTTCGTTTGCGGAGATGACACCGCCGAGCAGGTTGACTCCGAAGACATCGCTAGTTGCCTTAGAACTGGTCGCGGTACTGGACGAACTGGTGTCGACTAGTCCCGTGCTGAGCAAAGGCGCCTGGCTGATTGACGCGGCACTTGCGGTGAAAGTGCCGACTGATTGGGTGTCGCAGGTTGGCAATATCGCCGGAGCGATCGGGCCCAGAGTTACCTTACTTCCTACATTGACCCGCGCACCGTAGGCCGAGCCGATATGGTAGGTGGTGTTGGCGAAGCAGCCGGGAGTCGCGCCCGCAGTGAGTGCCGCGGCGGCACAAACTGTTCCGATGAAAACGCGATTGAGACGAGTCTTACCGCCGCTCATTGCTTTTTGCATGTGTAGCCTCCACTGAATAAGAGATTGATATCTCCTTCGCTCAGCAAAGTAGCAAATCGCGTCATTTACCATCTTGATCTAAATCAACTTACTTGCTTATTCGCAAAACTTGCTCTAATGGGAATTGTCGTAGATATTGAACAAGTTATTCAAGGATTGATGTACCGGGGAATTTCACATCTCCAGGAAACATTTGATGTTGCGGAGTTGTCGAACAGGGCACCATAGGGAGTATGGCAGACGCGAATCAATAAGAGGCCGGCTTGCCTCAATGAGCCAGTACCGATGTTCGCGTCTGCCGAGAGCGATTAAGCCTGCAATCAAGAACGGCAGAGTAGCGCGCCATCCAACCAGTTACAATACTGCGGTGCGGCCCGTATCATCCGGGTAGCCTAATCTCAGGCTACGCGACGGCACCGGGATTGTTTCCTCTTTTGCATCAGCCGGCTGAGATGCTCGGGGGTAATCGAAAGCAGTTGAGCAAGCTCCATCTGCTTGAGGATCGGCAACGGGTCCATGGTTACCCCGAAGGGATGAACCCTCTCCCGTTCTGTCATGAAATGATCTAAACGCTGTTCCGCACAACACCCGGTCATTTCTATCTGTAGACTGATCTGGGAAGCGAGTTCCAGGCATAGTACCTCAAGGAGATGGGACATCATCTCCGAGCTGGCTTGCAGCAACCGTGAAAACTGAGAGGCGTGGATTCGGGCTACGACACAATCTGTGAGCGCCCGCACAGAATAGATTGTTCGGATGCCCATGAGGACGGAAGTGGATCCAGCATACCAGCCTTCCGAGCGCAGTCCGAGGGTGATTTCACGCCCACTTGTTGTAAGGTGTTCCAGTTTCACCGTCCCTTGGCGCACCAGATAAACGGAACTGGCTGCGCATCCTTGCTCAAGCAGGAGCGTACCCGCCTTTAGCAAGCGGACCGCGGGAAGCAATTGAAATATGTTGAGGCGTCCGGCGAGTACCGGAGTAAACGCCGGCACTCCATTTCCATTCGCAGGTTCAGCGGCAGAAAGAAACGACTCAAGAGGTGATGCGGCAGCCTTGCTCTCCATTGAATAGTCCCCTACGTTGGTTTGTTCAGCGCTTCCGGCCCGGATACCCGTCCCACCGGACGGCGAGCCTGAACTGCTGGCCATACGCAAGAGATAAACAATTGGATTTGGAGCTATAAGAAATATTGTCAGATTTCTTCCATGCGGTATTACCAAAGAAACATAGGAACCTTGAGTAATCAATCCCGTTAACTAAACGGTCAATAACTTCCTGGCAAAAGTTATCAAGAGTGGCGAAGCGATGCCAATCGCGTTTGAAAATGGCGCTGACCTATTTGGACAGCAATATCCGGGGAAGCACAGGCATAGCCGGTGTCTTATCCACTCTTTCGCGGCGCGCTAACCCTGAGCGACTTACTCCGCAAGAAATCTATCTCCCCTGGGAGAAGTCAGCGCGGCAACCGCGGTCAACCCAGATGCCCTTGTTGTTGTACCCCCAGGTTTGTCCCTGGATGCAAGGAGAGCCGCTGCGTTGATAGACCAATCTGACACCTTGGCGAGTGTAGGCATTGCAGAAGTTATAGCCGCCGTTATTCGAGGAGCAAGTCACTACCCCGCCATTCCCGGGCACCGTCACCGGAGGCGGAGGATAGCCTCCTCCCCAATTATTGCCGGGCGGATATCCCGGACCAGGACCCCAGTTTGAGCCGCCGCCGAGAACGACAAAGTCGGCACGGCAGCCGCGATCAACCCAGGTGCCTCGGCGGTCGTATCCCCAGGTCTGTCCCTGAATGCAAGCGGAGCCGCTGCGCTGTCGCACCATCTGTACGCCGCCCCTGGTGTCCACCGGGCAGTAATGACGGCGGCCATCATCGGACGCACAAGTGAAGTTTCGTCCGTTCTGGGAAGTCATGCCGCTTTGGGCAGACGCGCGAGGGGCACCGATCATAGCGAGTACAACCGCAAAGAGCACGTATTTGATGATGCGCATGAAATCCCCCAGATATCTCAGCAGAATTAGAGGCACGTCCTTACAGAGTAAGGTCGAACCGGAGCGCTCCGCCGCCAGATTAGCGAAAGAGGTTTCCGGAGTACTCCCCAGTAACCCTAATTTCGCGCTCTTTGATCGTCAAGATGAAAGCTGCAATGCAGGCGAGGACAGCAACAATCCGGTCACATTCCACACCGAGAGATATGGCAGGAAAGCGCTATTCAGCACTTCCCCGCTTGTGTTTGGGCGGGGAGGGAGCAGGCGCCTGGCCCGACGCGTTTGTCTTGGCCGAGTTTGGCCCGTCCTTCAAGGTGAAGATGACTTCGCCAGGACGGGCGTAATGTAGCTTTTCCCGCGCTTCATGTTCGATTGCGTCCGGATCCCCCTGCAATCGTTCGACATGGGCCTGTAATTTCGCGTTCTCCTGCTTCAACTGGTCGATCTGTTGCGAAAGCTCCGCATCTTCCATTCGCTTCTGCTTATAAACCCGCAGGCCGTTGTCGCCGGCGACCGCGAAATACCCCAGCACGGCAGCCAGCACCATCGCCGATCCGGTCGCCAACCGGCGGCGATTCCGGTAGACCGAACGCCACACCCACCCAGCAGCTGAGATCGAGACCTTCGATTTGTCAATATTTTTTTCACACAAATCCCTCTACTGCCTGCGCGCACTGCAGCGACTAAGCCTGGCCTGTCCGCAAACGCGGAGCACAGCCAGTCTTGATGCTCGAAAACCTGCGAGGCCAACAGTGCACACCGCGCAGCTGGGCTTCAGTCTCAAGACTTGCGCACATCACCATCCATCTTTATGAGAGAAGTCTTCGCCCCTCGAGTCAAGTGGAAGTTCTGTTGGTTTGGCGATGAGGAACCCAGTTCGCCAAATGGCTACTCCGAAGGCCTCATCATTTATCATCAGGAATCAGGGCTATCCTCAGGAAATCGGGGCGTCGACAACCAATTGATGCGCGTTCTTTACGTGATCTTTGTGCTCTGCGTCGGTGCGCTGCTTTGGGCGGCGTTTGCTGCGGCCGGGCATATCCGGCAGCATGAAAAAAACGCCACTCGTTCGGCCGAGCCAAAGTCGGGCGATGAACTGACTGAGAATAAAGAAGTGCTGCTTTCAGGACGCGAGACGAACCGAGACCAGAGATGAAGAACACCGTGGCCGAGATAGCGTTTCCCCAAGTCAGATGGAGCGAGAATTCGGCATCGAAGTCTTTTCTGAAGGCTGTGGCTATTGCAGTTGCGGCCAGTGGTCTGGTTGCGTCGTGCGCCCAGGTGAACATCCCTCTACTGTTTACGCCTGTCCCTCTCAATCTGGCTTCTTTGGCGGCGCTCGTCTCAGGGCTGGTGCTTGGCCCCAGACTCGCCTTTACCTCGCTGTGCCTCTATCTCCTCGAAGGTGCGTTGGGATTGCCGGTCTTTAGTCCTCAAGGAACTCTGGGCATCCTGCATCTACTTGGCCCGGCTGGCGGCTACCTGCTCAGCTATCCGTTCGCCGCAGCAGTCGCCGGATACTTCTACCAGCGCCTTTCAAGGGCTTCTACCTTTGGGGCCTTTGTCTCCGCCGCTGCCAGCGGAGCAGCTGCGAGCCTCCTGACTCTCGTTTTTGGAGCCACCTGGCTCATGCTGCTCACTCATCTTGACATCCGTCTGGTGCTGGCCCAGGCAGTACTTCCCTTCCTGCCCGGCGACGTGCTCAAAGTTTTCGCCGCGGCCGGCATCGCAACTATGGTGTTTCGCTTCCGTGACCCCTGGTGGGAGCGCTTGCTTTGAAGATTCGCCCGCTAATTGGAAAGATTTTGGCTCTTGCCGGAACCGGGCTATACTCGCAGAGCACCCTCGCTTGGCAATCGCGGGTTTTCTGCCTAATCGTTACTTCCACAGAACCAAGGCCAGTGAACCCGGCCTGGCTTATGAACAACTGCGTCACCATCAGGAGAAGAAGTGAGCACATCCCCTTCCAATATTGAATCGGCTGAACCTGCACCGCAGACACCCTCTTCAGTCGATCCTGCCTCGTTCAATGGCCACCCTTTAGTCAGCGGCATCAAGGACATTTCCATCGCGCACAGTCCTGACTCTGACGATGCGTTCATGTTCTATGGCTTGGCGACCAACAAGATCCGCGTTCCCGGCTACAAGTTTCACCACACTCTGACCGATATCGAAACGCTGAATCGCCGGGCCATTGATGAAGCTTTCTATGACGTGACTGCCATTTCCTTCCACGCCTACCCGTATATGCAGGAGAATTATGCTCTGATGGCCTGCGGCGGCAGCGTTGGCGAGGGCTACGGTCCCATGATCGTCGCTCGTCACGCCTACTCCCAGGAGGAAATACGGAAGGTCAAAATTGCGATCCCTGGCGTGTTAACGACTGCCTACCTGACGCTGAAGATCTTCGCGCCCGAGATCGAAACGGTTGCCGTCCCCTTCGATCGCATTATCCCTGAAATCCTCGCCGGCAACTTTGACGCCGGTCTGATCATTCACGAGGGCCAACTGACCTATTCGCACAGCGGGCTTCACAAGGTGCTCGATCTCGGCCAATGGTGGCGAGAGCAGACTCGCCTGCCGCTGCCGCTTGGCGGGAACGCCATCCGGCGCTCGCTCGGCCAGGATTCCATGCTGACAGTGACCCAGGCTTTACGCGATTCCATTCAACACGCCCTCGATAATCGCGAGGCCGCGCTTGACTATGCCATGCAGTTCGCCCGCGATCTCGACACTCGCCTCGCCGACAAATTCGTAGGGATGTATGTCAACGAGCGCACGCTGAACTACGGCGAGGACGGCAGAGAAGCGATTCGCAAGCTGCTGCAAATGGGACACGAGCGCGGGATCATCCCCAACGCCGCCAAGATTGATTTTGTAGGCTAGGCCTTTCACTTTCGACTGAAAATGCTAGGTGGGCTGAGTGGCTTTTCTGCGCAGGCCTGAGGATTAGTGGCTTTCAGCCCTTCTCGCTGTTAGCCTTTCGGCGCATCCCATCTTGTAGGGGTGTGTGGAAAGATGAAAGCAGAGAAGACCGAGTCAGAATTGAAGAACTATTCCGCTCCATGGACGGGCGAGGTGATCCTCGCCTGCAAGCGCTGTCAGAAAAAGCTCCGCCGCGAAAAGCATCCCTCAGAGTTTTCCCGCCTCAAGAAGTGGTTTAAGAATCGGGGGCGCCAACTGCCTTCGACGACAGCCTTCCACATCATTGAAATTCCCTGTCAAAATATTTGTCCGAAGCATGGTGTCGTCGTGCTTAGCCGTCCACAACTCGCGAGTCGGCCACCCCGCTTCTCGATCCTGTCGAGCGAACGACAAGTAGAGCGCTTCTATGAAGCTCTGATTGCCATGAAATCCTGATGAAGTCTCAACCGTGATTTCCTCTCGGGTCGACTCACATCGATGCTGGTATTTTCTGGGAACTGAGCGCTGAACGCTCATGGCGCTTAGCGCGATACCCTCCAAGGCGAAGTCGTTTTCCAGCTTGCGAGTTCCGAGAGGGCCCACTCGTTCGACTTGCCCTCGTGGCAAGAGGTGCAAGGGTTAGGTATCCCGAACTGCTCCGTAAGCTTGGGCGAAATAAAACGGAAGGTATGGCTACTCACAGATGTCTTGCCCAAAGTCTGTTCAATCCTGGGCATGTGACAACTGGTGCATTCGCTTCCCGGGCTGCCTGCCGGGTGATGGGTGTGCTCTGCTACGGATGTACGCAGTCCCGCGGGATTGTCAGCCGTATGGCAGTTCAGACATAAGGCATTCCCGGACCTGATTAGGTTGGAAGGGTTCCGGCCGCTGTGCACCTGGTGACAGTCGAAACAACGCATCTCGCGGTGTACATCACGCTCTGGACGAAGTCATTGCCCTGCATCCGGTTCTTGTGTGCGGTTCCATCCTGCCAGTAGTAGAAATCCTGAGATCCCAGTCGCGAGTCCTCCAGTTTCCAAAAGTCGGATAGTCTTTGCCCGGGCAGGTAGCCGACTGGCCAATCGACATACTTACCATAGCTCGGGGACTCGAGTGGCCTTCCCTGGCTGTGGCATTGCAAGCACGTATCATTCCCGCGTACGAAATCAAGTTTCGCGGGATTCACAATATTCTTCAGGGTCGGCTGCGCCACATGTTCGCTTCCCGGCCCATGGCACTTCTCGCACCCGACATTCCATTCCGTGACTTGCTTTGTGGCGAGGTTGTAGTTTACCGAGTGACAGCCATCGCATGTTGGGCCAGTAGGACGTTCTTCATTGCTTTTTGGATAAAAAGGTACCCACCAGTCAGTTCCATCTGCAACGTGATAGGGCAGCCATTTGCGGTTCGCGATGTCCCATTGTCCAGGTAGCGGATAATAGTCATCTCCCTTTTTGGCGAAGTATCGCTGCTTCCATCGGCTGCCGTACACAAGAGCAACTTGGCCAATATCAAAGGGACGATTTGGATCAGGGTGGTCGAAATCCCCGAGTACGGCTTCCGGATGGACCTTCGGATCGCGAACGACGTTCGCCATCCGGGTCTGCTTCCACCCATCAAACTCTTTTTCGTGACACCTGCGGCAAGTCTCGGAACCAACAAAATGAGAGGTACTAGAACTCTCTTGAGACAGGCCGTTTGGGAGGGAAAACAACGCGAGAAACAAGAAGGGCGCTGCAAATCGTCGTAACTTCAGGGTCGTCATCCTCTTTCTTAGGATTTAGACGGCCCATACTTCAGTTTGGCTTAGGCAGCTGCAACATCATGCCGTTGCTGCCACTCGTCTCGACCGTAGGCAGCTGACCGTTCCATTTGTCGACCAAGGCGCGCTGGTTTTCGAGGCGGCGCAGCTCCAAGAGTTGAGGAGTAATCGATGTCTGCCGGATCCGGTTGGCCTCTGCCTCTCCCTGGGCGCGAGTCACAGCGGACTTGGCTTCGCCATCGGCTTGAGCAATTTGCTTAGCAGCCTGCGCCTGCGTCTCCGCCAGCTCATTGCGCGCCTGCTCAGCATGCTGAATTGCCTGCGCCTTCGCGGTAATCGCTTGAGCAATCACATCCGGCACTCGCGGGGCTCCGATAAAGCCGAACTGCTGGACGCCGACCCCCACGCCAGCCAGCTTTTCCTGAATCTGCGCTTGTACCTTGTGCAAGAAATCGGCCTTTTCCTCGCCATAAATCTGTTCAATTGTGTAGGTCGAGGCGACCTCGTTGAGCGAGTTGCGCACGATGTCCCGCAGAATGCCATGAGTGAATCCCTCTAAGTCGCTCACCCGGTACTTCAGATAAAAATCAGGCACTTTCTGCGGGTCGATGGCATAGGATAACGAAACATCGGCATAGACCTCCATGCCTTCTTTCGAGTTGAAGCTCATCTCTTCGTTGACGGCGTGGCCTTCGTTCAGATCGCGCGTCCACTTCACCGTTTGCACAAAGGTTGGAAACTCGATGATCTGGCTGCGCAATGGGCTGTAGAAGACCCAGCCGGTACGAATCGGGATCTCCGACGGGCCGCGTTGACTGCCGGAGAGCAGAACTTCTACTCCGGTGTAGCCGGCGCCAATGCGGGTAATCGCCGCGACGTAGTTGAAGAAGATAAAAAGCGCGATCAATACGCCTACCCCGACTGCTCCAGCCTTGATCAGCCGTTTCACCGGCAATTCGCCGTACCCAAGCGTCTGTGAGCCTCGCGGTGGTTCTACTTGTCCAAATACTGTCATGACGACCTCCACAATCGGACCAACATCAAGGGGAGAAGAACGACCAGCAGGATGAGCACTGCCGTGCCCTCATACACGGCGCGGTCGCTGGGCAGATTCAGTAGATGGAACGCACCCACCATGCCTTCATAGCCGACTGTAAGGAGGAGCATCGAGGCGAGAATTCGAAATGTAAGCTTCACAGGAGTCTGGCCAATGGGGGATTCCGGGGACTTCCACACTAGGTACGTCCAACTTCCTTTCCCAGGAAGTCTACCGAGCTGAATCTGCCTATTCCACGTCCACCCGAATTCCGATCTTGCTGACCTTACTTCTCAACAAAGTCTACGCCGCTTCACCATCGCCGCTACAGAACAACGGTAACCATGTCAACGAAAGTGATAAGGAATCCATAAGGCCGGTGTCCCGTATCTGCCCTGATCAGCAAAGTCGTCCTGAGGGACTCCTTCGCCGTCCGCTTTGTCACGAGAAAGATTATCGCCCTTGTCAACCGGTTGGGAATGAGAATGGCTTAGGAATTCTCCGAACCAGCCGACTGGACCAAAATGCAAGTCACGTTATCCCGCCCGCCTGCATCATTCGCCGCTTCGATCAGTTGCCGACAGACAAGGTCAAGATCCTTCGCCCCGTTCAGGATACTTTGGATGCGCGCATCGCTAAGCTCCCGCGTCAGCCCGTCGCTGCATAGCAGAAAGACATCTCCAGGCTCAGCTTCAATTTCGCTGATCTCGGCGGTAACCGAGCGCTGGGATCCCACTGCGCGGGTGATCACATTCCGGAGGGGAGATCGGTCTGCCTCTTCCCGAGTCAGTTGTCCTAACTTGACTTGCTCGTCGACCAGCGAATGGTCGTGGGTGAGCTGCTCCAGTTTCCCATCGCGGAAGAGATAGCAGCGGCTGTCACCCACGTGGGCAACCCAGACACTTTTGTCCTGCGCAAAGAGCGCTACCAGCGTAGTTCCCATGCCGTGCAGACGCGCATCGTTGGCCGCCTGGGAAAAGACGAGGTGGTTGGCATCCGCGACCGCCTCGCGCAATAGTGAGGAGACCCCATTCTCAGGGTGTCCGGAGGCCGAGTCGCACTCCACCGAAGCCCCATTAAGAGTTTCTCTAGAATTCGGTTCCTGGCCAGTAGAAGTCGGGTGAGCTGAACTCGATGGCGCGCAGATGCTGCGGAGCATCGTGTCAACGGCAACGCGGCTGGCAATCTCCCCGGCGGCCGCCCCACCCATCCCATCACAGACGACAAACAGTCCATCGCCGGCGCAGATGCCAAAAGCATCTTCATTGGACGTTCGTACCCGTCCCCGGTGAGAGGCAGCAGCAGCAGAGTATCCGTACTTACAAAGTTGAGGCATGCGAAAATGAACAGCTCAAATAGAATTCAATCCAAGAACAGCCACCGGATGACAACCAAGGGTTTGAAGTTCCAGCTCCGCGGCTTTGCGATCCGCCGCTCGATGAGCACCAAGCTAACCAACTCTGGTCTACCAAACAATACACTTTCGTGCTGCCGTCCGCATACCGAAATACCAGCTTTGATGGTTACCGAGAAGCCAAGGGGCTCTTTATTGAAAAATCATCCCCTTCTAGGAATCTGTTCCAGCGAACGATCAGTAACCTTGCCATCGCTAGAACCTGCAGAGGGTGATAGCGCGGCGAGGGTCGGGCCAGCAGCCGTCTTTTCGTCTATGAGGAACGGGGCTCGAAGGCAAGCCATCTCGATGTACCGTATGCCTCGCAAATCCTTGCTTCTAGGTCTAGTTCACCGCCGCAAGCGCCGTCGTGACCGCCGGAAGGTCGTAGACTTCAATCGCGTTTTCGCGCAAGATGACGAAACGGCGCCCGTCGGCGGACAATCCGTAATTTTGGCCGCCGCTCAACATCGGCGTGGCGAACTGGCTCATGGCCAGCTTTCCGGTTTCCACATCCAGAACCTCAATGCGCTGGCCTTGCAACTCGGTTTCATCGAAAGGATCCATAGCACTCACCGGCCGCGCGACTCGCAAGGTGCTAAAGGCGATCCGCTGTCCGTTTTCCGAATAGGCGGTGGTCGGCCAGATGAAGTGGCTGTCCCAGCGGTAGCTCCAAAGCCTCTTGCCGGTTAGCGAGATCGCTTGAAAAACATGATCGCTTCCTCCACCCGAACAGGTGCTGAGAAAGAGCGTTTGGCCGTTCAGTGAGCTTTCGTTGGGATGACAGCTGGATGCGACCTCGGCCACAACCGAAGGTTCTCCCTGGAAGGGCTTATATCGTACCATCCAGTGGTCGCCTTTTGCGGAAAGGGTCTCCAAATATCCGTCCGCTATGAGAGGCAGGTCAGTCGGATTGTAGGCGCGCGCATGACCCACTGCGGTATGGTTATCAACCTGAATGACCGACAGCTGGACGTCTTCCCGGGGCATGGAGAGACCCGCCTGCCGCGCCTCTTCCACCAGTCTCCGATGCTCCTCTTCGGTATGCTTTTCCAGATCCGTCTCGATCAGCAGCAGCCGGGCATCCGGAGAGAGCTTGACCAGTCGAATGGGGGATTTCGACTCTATGTACGGGTGTAGGTTGAGACTTGAATCAGTGGTGAACAGCTGGTCTCTTTGCCGCACCAGGAACTTGCCATCTCGCAGAGCCCACAGGTAGCGTCCCCGATCGTGCATCCGCCATTCCGCCGACCGCTCGACTTTCCCATCGGGTAGATGAATGACCATGGCACGGATCAGCTGGTCCTCATCTTCGGGTCCACACTCCACGAGGCGTTTGAGCAGGACCGGTACCCGGAAGGTGAACAGCAGATGATCGTCGTCGACAAAATCCAGAGAGACCGAAGAGGTGCGTCCCATCAGGTAGAAGCTACTCAGCGGATGATAGCCCAGCGGATCGGTCGGAATCCGAAGCGTCGGAGGGGGCGCCTCGCCCTTGTCGTGTTTCGCACCCCACGCGGTAAGGGTCAGGAACCCCAGCACGGACCAGCTCACCAAACGAATCCCTAAGAGACGCCGCATACTTCACCGCTTCTATTCTCCTATAAGAAGCGATTGACGTGCGGACAGATGGTCGCCGAGCGTTGAACAAACGGGTCGTTAATGCAGGTCGGAAAGAGGGTCGCAAACCTTGTCGCTCCCACCCGAACGACTGCGGCCACCTAAAGAGTCTCTGCTTTAAGTCAGTCAGGGGTTAGCCAGCGGGTGAAGCCACTCGAAATTTGTTGCGCTTTAAACCGATCAGCTCGGGCGTCCAAGGGGCCCGGGTTGAACTCGATGATGCAGCTCTGAGTTTCGAATGGTAATTGAGGTGCGGCATGAAGAATATTCCATAAGACATTGAAAAACGGCATTTTAGATGGATCATCAGTCAGTCTTTCTCGCCTTCACTGGCCGACCGGGCGAAGAAGCCAATGCGGTTTCGACCATCGAGCTTGGCGGTCGCTCTCGCCTGCTTCGCTCGCTCGAGAAGCTCTTCGACGGCATAAAACTGATCAGGCAGCAGAATGCTGACTCCAAAGCTGCAAGTCACGCTTAGGGTGCCGTTTGCGAGCGTCACCGGCTTCCCGCAAAGCGAGTCGTGGATCTTCCGGAGCCTCTCGACACCAGTATCAGCCTCAAATCGGGGCAGCACCAGCAGGAATTCTCCCCCAGCAAAGCGTCCCGCTGCGTCATAGTTGCGGATCGCGTGTTCGATGCGCCGCCCCACCTCCTTGAGAACCTCATCCCCAGCGGGCTCACCATGCTGGTCATTGATCTTCTGCAGGTAATCAATGTCCACCAACACGACACTGAGGGTGTTCTTGTCTCGCACTGAACGCGCCATCTCCCGATCCAGCATTTCGAGTATGGAGCTCCGGTTCAGCAGCCCGGTCAGCTCGTCCCGCATCGAGTGGAGCCGAAGCGTCGCATGAGCATCGATCAGATCGGCCGATTTGCGTGCCAGCTCATCGGTCTTCGCCAAAAGCTCGAACTCAAGACTTTGCCGCTTCTCGACGCAGCCGCTCTCTCGGTTCCAGGTCCTGAGCCAAAGAACAAAGAAGAGAGCGGTCGCTGCACCGAAGCCAATGAACAGCAGATTTGGGGGAAGCGCCATAGGATCTTTGTCGGCATCGCTCTCAAAGCACGAGAGACATCTTTCGAAAAATTGATCGATAGTAGAGATCTTTTTGGTCGAAAGCGGCCGCCTATCGCGGCCCATCAAAGGTTCAAAGGACTCCCGGCATCCTATGAGACGGTAAGCGTTTATGCTTGCACCACAGTATGGCTTCGCGAAAGAGCGCAAATATCGCAGGATCCATTGGCTCCAGACCCGCGCCTGAGGCAAAAATGGACCCAGCCGGCAACGCAGTTGCAAAGGACCTCCCAGAAGACCCTGGCGCGGTGCTGGACCTCTTCCACCCCGTCACTGCCAAATGGTTTCGCGCAGTCTTCGACCAACCGACGGCCCCGCAGCGGCAAGGATGGCCCGCCATCGCGCGCGGTGAAAACACCCTTATTTTTGCGCCTACCGGAACCGGCAAGACGCTCACCGCCTTCCTCTGGTGTCTCGACCGCTTGATGCTGCACCCGCCCAAGGATGAAGAAGAGGCCTGCCGGGTCATTTACATCAGCCCCTTGAAGGCGCTGGCGGTCGACGTGGAACGCAATCTCCGCTCACCGCTTGCTGGCATCGCTAACATGGCAGCCCGAGAGGGTATTCCCTTCCGCCAGCCGGAAATCAGTGTCCGGACCGGCGACACTTCCCAGAAGGAGCGTGGGCTGTTTAAACGCCATCCCGCCGAGATACTCATTACTACGCCGGAGTCGCTCTATTTGCTGTTGACTTCTGAGGCGGCCGCCAGCCTGCGCGCGGTCGACACGGTGATCATCGATGAGATTCACGCCCTGGTCCCGACCAAGCGCGGCGCGCACCTGGCCTTGTCTCTCGAACGTCTTCAGGCCGTCACTTCACAGCCGCTGCAGAGGATCGGCCTGTCTGCCACCCAGCGGCCGCTCGAAGAGGTTGCCCACTTCCTCGCCGGGGCCACTATCAACCCGGCCGGCGACGAGTCCAATGGCGAGAACCTGCTGGCGCAGATGGAGGAGGAGTATTCCTCGACACAAGACGACATCGCGGCAGAGCGGACAGGAATCAGCAAATTCCGTCCGGTCACGATCATCAACGCCAAAGAGCCCAAACGGCTGGACCTCAAGATTGAAGTGCCCGTCGAAGACATGGCGCGACTTGGCCAGATCGAAGAGTTGCCCAGCGGCGCTGCTTCGCAAGGCCCGAAGCGCACCTCGATCTGGAGCGCGATTCACCCCCGATTGCTGGAGATTGTGCGCTCCCGCACCTCGACACTGATCTTCGTCAACAGCCGCCGCATCGCCGAACGCCTTGCCGGAGCGCTTAACGAACTTGCAGGCGAGACCCTGGCCCGGGCCCATCATGGCTCGCTAGCCGCCTCGCAGCGCTCCGAGATTGAGGAGATGCTTAAAGCGGGAGGCATCAAGGCTCTGGTCGCCACCTCATCGCTCGAACTTGGCATCGATATGGGTGCGGTTGATCTAGTCATCCAGATCGAGGCGCCGCCGTCGGTCGCGAGCGGCATGCAAAGGATCGGACGTGCCGGCCACCACGTAGGCGCATCGAGCGAAGGCATCATCTTCCCGAAATACCGAGCCGACCTGGTCGCATGTGCCGCGGTAACCCGCGCCATGCACGAGGGATTGGTCGAGTCGACCCGCTTCCTGCGCAATCCGCTTGACGTACTCGCGCAACAGATGGTCGCTATCGTCGCGCAACCGCCGGCTCTCAGCCGCGTGAAACGCAAACGAGGGGAGCCGCCACCGGAAGCCGAAATGGGCGTCGAGGAGCTCTTCGACATCGTACGCGGGGCCGCTCCATTTGCGGGACTGAGCCGGATGGCCTTCGAAGGAGTACTCGACCTGCTTGCCGGCCGTTATCCGTCGGACGAGTTTGCCGAGCTTCGTCCGCGCGTCACCTGGGACCGGGTCCGGAACGTTGTCACCCCGCGCCAGGGAACGAAACTGCTGGCGATCGTCAATGGCGGCACCATCCCCGATAGGGGCCTTTACGGCGTCTTCCTCTCCGGATCGGAGACCAAGCCGATTCGAGTTGGGGAGCTCGATGAAGAGATGGTCTTTGAGAGCCGCACTGGAGACACCTTCATCCTCGGAGCATCGACCTGGCGCATCGATGAAATCACCCATGATCGCGTTCTGGTTTCGCCTGCTCCCGGACAACCGGGCAAGATGCCCTTCTGGCATGGCGACTCTGCTGGACGCCCGCTCGAGTTTGGCCGCCGCATCGGCGCCCTGGTGAGGGAAATTCGCGAGCTCCCGCACAATGCCGCGATCAGCCGCCTGACCCGGGAACACGATCTCGATCCGGTCGCCGCCGAGAACCTTATCCGCTATCTCGCTGATCAGGAGGTGGCGACTTTTACCGTGCCGGACGATCGCAACATCGTGATTGAACGCTGCCGCGACGAGCTCGGCGATTGGCGAGTCTGCGTCCTGACACCTTTTGGCAGCCGGATTCACGCTCCCTGGGCGATGGCGGTAACCGGAAGGATCCGCGCGGCTGGCGGACCCGAGGTCGAAACGATGTGGGCCGACGACGGGTTCGTCCTGCGCTTCCCAGGCACTGACGATCCTCCTGACTCCGACATTCTGTTGCTCGACCCGGCGGAGGCCATGGACCTCGTGCTGCGTCAACTCGGTTCGACGGCGCTCTTCGCCGCCAAGTTCCGTGAGGGCGCCGCGCGCGCCCTGCTGCTGCCTCGGCGACGCGCCCAGGGTCGCGCCCCGCTCTGGCAGCAACGCAAGCGAGCCTATGATCTGCTCGCGGTGGCCGCTCGCTACCCGGCGTTCCCGATGCTGCTTGAGGCGTATCGCGAGTGCATGCGCGATGTCTTCGATATGCCCGCGTTTCTTGAGACGCTGCGCGCAATAGCTAATCGCCAGCTGCGCGTGCATGTTGTGGATTCAAAGACGCCATCGCCATTTGCCTCTGCTTTGCTCTTCAGCTATGTCGCCAATTACATCTATGACGGGGATGCTCCCCTCGCCGAGAGGCGCGCCCAGGCGCTGTCGATCGACCAGGAGCAATTGCGCGACTTGCTGGGCGACGCCGACCTCCGGGAATTGCTCGATGCCGACGCTATCGCTGAAGTAGAAGAGCAGCTGCAGGCACTGACCGAAACGACGCGAGCGCGCTCTGCCGACGCTATCCACGATTTGCTTTTACGCCTCGGCGACCTCTCGCGCGAAGAGCTCGCCCGGCGTGTCGCATCCCCCAGCCTGCTCGAGCATCTCACCCGGCTGCTGCGAGCGCGCCGGCTTCTGGAGGTCAAGATAGCGGGGGACAAGCGACTCATCGCCATCGAAGATGCGGGTCGCTACCGGGACGCTCTCGGCGTGCCTCTGCCCCCGGGAATTCCAACTTCGCTGCTTGGGCCAGTAGTCACGCCGGTGCTCGAACTGGTGAGACGTTTCGCCCGCACTCACGGTCCTTTCACTCTGCAAGAAGCATCCTCTCGGTTCGGCCTCGGCAACGAACAGACCGAAGCCGCCCTGCGCTCGCTATTGCTCGATGGGCGCATTGTTGAAGGCGGTTTTCGTCCTGGCGGCGTCCATCGCGAATGGTGCGATGCCGAGGTGCTGAGGCTCATTCGCAGAAAGTCACTGGCGCGGTTACGTAAAGAGATCGAGCCAGTGGAGCAGCAGATGTTTGCGCGTCTGGAGACGCATTGGCAGGGAGTTTTGCAACCCCGGCGCGGCCTCGATGCGCTTCTCGACGCGATCGAAAATCTGCAGGGCGCGCCTTTACCCGCGTCGATCCTCGAATCATCGATCCTGCCGGCGCGGCTGACCAATTACTCGCCCAATGATCTAGATACTTTGATCGCCGCCGGTGAAGTGGTGTGGTGCGGGCTAGAGCCTCTCGGTGAGCGCGATGGCCGCATTGCGCTCTATCTCTCCGATAAGCTGTCAATCCTGCTGCCCCCTCGCATCCTGGTCAACGACCCTGATCACCCACTGAGCGACCGTGAAGAGGCCCTGCTGGGGGAGCTCGGCCGCAGCGGGGCCACCTTCTTCTCACAGCTGCATGAAGCAGTGGGCGGAGGATATCCGGGTGAGACCCTCGATGCTTTGTGGTCTCTGGTCTGGCGTGGGTTGATCACCAACGACACCTTCCATGCTCTGCGCGCTTACACAACAAAGCCGGCCGCCGCCAAGCCAGCAAAGCGCCAGCACAATGTTCAGACCTTTCGCTCGCGAAGGACGACTCCGCCGAGTGCGCAAGGCCGTTGGGCGCTTCTGCCGATCGCAGAAGCGGCACCGGGCGCACAAGAGCAAACCAATTGGAGTCATGCGATTGCTTTACAGCTTCTCAATCGATACGGCATCGTGACCCGCGAGTCGGTCTCGCAGGAAAATCTCCCCGGCGGCTTCAGCGCCGTCTACGACGTCCTGAAGGCGCTTGAGGAGAGTGGCCGCATTCGTCGCGGCTACTTTATCGATGGTCTGGGAGCCACCCAGTTCGCGCTGCCGGCAGCGGTCGATCTGCTGCGCTCACTGCGCAACAACGTTCAGGCCGATCGTTCCGAGCTTGTAACCATGGCTGCGACAGATACCGCAAATGCCTATGGATCGGTCTTGCGCTGGCCGGTGGTCGCCGAAGATCCCGAGACTTCCGAGCAAGCAAACCGCTCCCTGACGCGCAGTGTTGGCGCGAGCGTCATACTGCGGAACGGAGACCTGATCGCTTATCTTCGCCGCAACAATCCCAATCTCCAGGTATTTCTCCCCGCCGAGGAGCCGGACCGCAGCAATGCCGCAAGAGACCTGGCACAGTTCCTCTCCGCCAACGGACAGCGGGAGATGAGGCAGCAGGCGGCGGACCACCGCGCTGGGATGCTGATCACCACCATCAATGGACAGCCTGCGCACCTTCACCTCATGTCGAGGCACTTGCAGGATGCCGGCTTTCGGGCGGCCCCACTAGGACTCAACCTGCGCAGAGTGTTGTTGCCGCCCCCAGGCTCGGAAGCCATTCCGGCGGAGACACAATAAGTCAGCCCGGAAGCCAACCTGCAAGATGGATGCTTAGTCGGCGGATATCTCCGTCGAGCTTTCCTGCATGATCGGCGTGGTCCGGCTGAACGCCTCCAAGATGCTCTTCAGGATCACGTACAGCACCGGAATAAACAGAAGGTTGAGAATGGTCGAAAACAACATCCCGCCGACGATCGCAGTACCGACCGAATGCCGTCCCAACTTCCCTGCTCCAGAAGCGAAGTAGAGGGGCAATACGCCCAGGATGAAGGCGAAGGATGTCATCAGGATCGGCCTGAGCCGGAGTTCAGAGGCCTCAATGGCCGCGTCGACGATGCTGCGTCCGTGCCCGCGCAGTTGCTCGGCAAACTCGACAATCAAGATTGAGTTCTTCGCGGAAAGCCCGATCAACATGACGAGCCCGATCTGCACATACACGTCGTCTTGCAAGCCGCGAAGCGAAACAAAGACCAAGGCTCCCAAGACCGCCATCGGGACGGCAAGCAAGATGATGAATGGAAGCGCAAAGCTCTCATATTGCGCCGAGAGGGTCAGGTACACCACCAACAGGCCGAGGCCAAAGATGACAATCGCCTTGCCGCCCGCTTCCACTTCCTCAAGCGCGAGCCCTGTCCACTCATAGGCCATGCCTTGCAGCATATGCTTCTTGGCCAGCTTCACCATTGCATCCTGACCTTGACTGGAACTCAAGCCGGGGCCGGGGACGCCGTCGATCTCTGCCGCGCGGAAGAGATTGTAGTGGTTGATCACCTGTGGCCCGGAAGTCTCAGTGATGGTCACGATGTTGTCGAGCGGGATCAGTCCGTTGGTATTCGAACGGACATAGTACTGGCGTAAGTCCTTGGCGGTCATGCGAAACGGCTGGTCCGCCTGCACATAGACACGATAGGAGCGGTTGTTGAAGTCGAAATCGTTGACGTATTGGGAACCCATGTAGACGCCGAGCGCGGATGAGACCTGGCTGATCGGGACTCCGAGAGCCCCTGCCTTTTTGCGGTCGATACTCACCAGCAGTTGTGGATCATTTGCCGTGAAGCTGGTGAAAAGCCCGGTGAGCTCGTGGCCGTTCGCACTGTCGGCCACGATCTGGTGCGCCACATTGTCGAGGTCCTGCAGTGTGTTTCGGCCAAGATCCTGCAACATGAATTGGAACCCGCCATAAGAGCCGATACCCTGAATCGCCGGCGGCTCAAAGCAGACCAGAATCGCGCCAGGTATTTGGAATAATTTTGGCTGCAAGCGAGCGCGAATGTCGGGAGCACCGTGACCCGGTTTCGTCCGGGTGTCGATTGGATTTAATGGAACGAAGATCAAACCAGCGTTCGAGGAGCTGCCACCTGAAAGCGAAAACCCTGGAACTGCAAAGGTTGCAAAAACATCAGGATCCTGGCGGATCATCTGTTCCGCGCGGCTCGACACATCTGTCGTGTAGCTGAGCGAGGCGCCTTGGGGAGCCTGGACAACGACGATCAAGTAGTTCTGATCCTCACCTGGCACGAAGGCGGTCGGCACGTGAGTATACATATAGCCCGTCGCAGCGAGCCCCACAAAAAACAGCAGCAGCATGACATAACGAAGCTTTAAAGCTAAGTGGACGACGCGGCCGTAACCGCGGCCCATGGCCCGGATGCCGTTGTCGATCCCATGTGCCAATGCTCGGTAGCCATTTGCAAGCGGGCGAATGTGAGTCCAATCGAAGACGTTGTATTTCGCCTCCTCGCCGCGTAACAGGATTGCCGCCAGGGCGGGCGAGAGAGTGAGCGCGTTGAACAAGGAGATCGCGATCGAAAAGGCGATAGTCAACGAGAACTGTTTGTACAAAATGCCTGTAGTCCCGGGAAAGAAGGACACCGGGACAAATACCGAAATCAGCACCAGCGACGTCGCGATTACTGCGCTCGATACTTCGGCCATGGCCACAGACGTAGCGGTGTGTCCATCGGTATTGTCTTCATCGATATGGCGCTGAACGTTCTCGATGACCACGATGGCGTCGTCGACAACCAGGCCGGTGGCCAACGTAATTCCGAACAAGGTCAAAGAGTTGATCGAAAAACCAAACAACTTGATGAAACCGAAGGTGCCAACGAGAGAGACCGGGATCGTGACCGCGGGAATGATGGTCGCGCGCCAATCCAAGAGAAAGAAGAAGATCACCACGATGACGATGATGACGGCTTCTTCCAGGGTCGAGATAACCTCCTTTACAGAATCGCCGACCACAGTCGTCGTGTCGAAGGCGACCACATAGGCCATACCCGGCGGGAACGACTTCTTCAACTCGAGCAACGTCGATTTCGCCAGCTTGTCGACGGTGAGGGCATTGGCATTGGAGAGCTGCTGAACACCGACACCGATTGCCGGATGCCCGCTGAATAACAGGTTGCTGTCGTAGGACTCGGCGCCGATCTCTGCCCTGCCTACATCTTTGAGCTGAACGATTCCGTTAGGGGTGTTCTTGAGGACGATCTCCTCAAACTGGCGAGGATCAGAGAAACGTCCTACGACTCGCAACGTGACTTGAAAACGCTGCTTTGGGTCAGACGGGGCACGTCCGATGGAGCCCGCGGGAATTTCGACGTTTTGGTCCTGTAGAGCCGAGGTCACATCGGCGGCAGTTAGGCCTCGGGTGGCGAGCTTCACCGGATCAAGCCAGATGCGCATTGCGTATTTACGTTCCCCGAAGATGACGACGTCGCCGACCCCGGGAACCCGCTTCAATGCATCCTTGACGTATACATCGATGTAGTTCGATATGTATTGGTTCGAAAGAGAGCCGTCCGGAGAATAAAAGCCGGCCGCGAAGACAAAGTTTGGATTGGCCTTGGTGATCGTAATGCCGGTGTTCTTAATCTCCTGCGGCAGACGACCCTGGGCAGTCGCAACCCGGTTCTGGACGTCGACGGCTGCGATATTCAAGTCGTAGCCGGTGCGGAAGGTCACATCGATCGAGCTCGTGCCATCGTTTGAGCTCGTCGAAGACATGTAGTGCATCCCCTCGACGCCATTAATCTGCTGCTCAAGCGGGATGGTGACGGCCGATTCCACGACTTGAGAGTTCGCTCCAACGTAGTTGGAGGTCACTGTGACCTGCGGCGGCGCCAAGTCAGGATACAGAGAGATTGGCAGCCCGGGGATCGACACCGCACCTGCAAGAATGATCAGCAACGCGCATACAGTCGCGAAGATCGGTCGTCGAATAAAGAAGTCAACCACAGGAATTATTCCTCTCGCCGATGGCTCAGCCGCGGCGGTGCATACTGCGATAGAAGGACTTCAGCTCAGCCCAAAGGCTGCACCGGCATGCCGTCGACTAGAAATTGAGTTCCTGAAACGATTACCTTTTCACCCGGCTTCAATCCGCCGAGCACCGCATAGTCGTTGCCGACGGTGTCACCCAGTGTGACCGCACGCTGCTTGGCCAGGGTGCCCTTGTCGCCTTGCTCGGCGACGTAGACAAAGGCTTGTCCGCCGATGCGGGTGATCGCCAGTACCGGAACCGTCGCGGTCGGCGAGGTGCTCCAGATGACGCGGGCCTTTACCAGTTGCGCGGTGCGAAACTTCCCGATCTCTGATTTGAGCGGCGCCTTCACCAAAATACCTTGGAGACCGTTGTCAACGCTTGGCGCGACGAAATCTATCTTGGTACTCTCCAGAAGCTTGCCATCGGTGTCCACGATGTTGATGCCAAGGCCGTTGCGTATCTCGGATGTGCGCTCGGTGGGAATATAGACATACGCTTCAAAGTCGCGATTTTCGTCGACAGTGGTCAGCATAGTCGTCGGGGAGACGTAATCTCCAAGATGCACTGGAATGTCACCGACGATGCCGTCAAAGGGCGCGCGAATATGGTAGTAGCCTAACTGGCGTTCTTGCGACTCCCGCAGCGAAACGGCTGCTTGATAATCCGCCTTCGAATTGCTATACGACTGTTCGGCCTGATCGAGCACATCGCGGCTAATCACACCGGCAGCGAAGAGTTTCCGCTGCCTCTCCACTTCGATCTCGTTGTAGTGATAGACGGCTAGCTTCTGCCGTTCGGTCGCGACCTGAGAGTCGAGCGTCGCCTGCTGCTTCGCCGGGTCGATCTCCATCATTCTCTGCCCAGCCTTGACTCGATCCCCGGATTTGACAAGAATTTCGGTCAGATTTCCATCGACCTGAGGACTCAGAGTTGCCGACCTGCGGGACTTGATTGTCGCCGTGTATTCATCGCTCTTCGGAACCGGCGAGTTGGTAATGGTGACCGTCTGAACCGGCAGCGCTCTCGCTTCTGGAGCAGCCGCTGGAGCGGACTTGCTGCAACCACTAACGGCAAGAACCGCAGCCAACACAACCATCCCGCCAATTCCCTCGTACCGCTCTCGCCATTCCTTTTTCAACTAAGAACCTCGCTGTCTCTCGGTTAGCCGTATTCCCGTGCGACCCGTGGAACACCCTTGATTTGTTGGGAAATGCAGATCGTAGCCCAAGCGAATTGGGAGAATCAATACTGCCGCTGCTCGATTCAGCTTGACTATTTTCGCTGTTTGTTCGTTTCGAGTTCCCCCAATTCTATAACCAATCGAGTGGGATTGGGGCACACTCCTGCTGATTCCCTAAACTTAACGCATTGGATAGCTGGGCGCCCCACCTTGCTTCAAAAATATTAGGCTCCTCGAAGATGCAACGAGCAGTTCGTCGCTTTGCCGTTCTTAGAAGTACTATGGATGAAGTTCCCTGCGGACGTTGACACTGCTCGTGGGCGTTGATAGATTCAGATTGGCAGGTACTGGCCGAAACTCCTCCTGCACTTTCCTGTACAAGTGTGTCCCCGTCGTCCAGTGGCCTAGGACACCGCCCTTTCACGGCGGTAACACGGGTTCGAATCCCGTCGGGGACGCCAAATATCTTCAACTGAATGAGCGACTTATGGTACTTTATGCGTACCGGGGAGATCTCCGCTTCAAAGTGGGGACTCTGTGGGGACTAACGTACGCCCCTTTTCTTCGGTCTGAGCATTATTTACAGGCAGAACATCACCAAAGACGCGGTCCAGCTTCCCGGCAGAAATCGCCATGTATTCTGGGGATAAATGCGCATATCTGGTGGTCATCCTCGGCGTACGATGACCCAGCATTTGACCGATCGTATGCAGGTTGACTCCCTCCATAGCAAGCCAACTCGCGTGCGTATGGCGCAGGGAATGGAACGATGCGTCCTGGATTCCGACAGCGCCGAACAATCGACGCGTGTAGACGGTTAGCTTATGCGCGTCGACGTCCCCAAAGACTGGGCCCGACGGCTGTCCCACCGGCAGGCTCATGAGCACCAGGGCCGCTAATTCGTTTAAGACCAACACCCGTAAGCTGCCATTCTTCGTCTCGCGGAGATAAAGGCGCCTATTCGGTATGTCCACGTCGATCCATCGCAGACTCAACAGTTCTCCACGGCGCATCCCGGTGAATGCAGCCATGGCAATTGGGGCTCGCATCCACTCTGGCGCTGCCTCGAGTGCCATTTTCAACTCTAGCGGCGTGAGGTAGCGAGTCCGTCCTTCGGGTATCCGCGGCAGCTTTGCCCCTAACGCCGGGTTTTCATGCAGTAATTCCCACTCGACGGCGAGCTTTAGAGCATGTTTCAGAACAGACATCTCCTTCGTCACTGTGCCGGCCGCCACTTCGGTGCTGCGTTCAGAGATAAACTCGCTCACGATTCGTTTGGTGATGTCCTTCGCCCGCGATGGCAAATGAGAGACTAGCGTCTTCAAGATGGTGTCCAGACGTTCGAAAGTGGTCGGCCGGATCCTCATCTTCTGGTGACGCTTGTAGCGCACAAACAATGCCTCAACCGTGATGTCTGACGTGTGTTTGACCCCGAGTATCCGCTCTTGTTGAGCCTTAGTCTTGAACCCTTGCAGGGCCGTTAGCGCCTGGGTGCGCGTGCTGGCCTGTACCTTGACCTTCTTGCGAGCGCCCGTGGCATCGACAAAACTTACCCACCAGCCCGGCCGATCTATGCGCTGAAACACCCCATCTCGTACCTTAGCCTTTGGCACTTGCTGCTCCTTCTGCTTTTGCTTCAATCTCTGTCCAGTTACGGGTCACCCATTTCTCTTGAATGTGAGCTTGACGAGGTCCCATCATGCGATTCACGTGGGCTACAATGTACTTCTTCTGAGATCCATATCGCTTCGTGGGTCTCCAGAGGCTGAAAGCCTCGGCTGCGAATTGTATACGCTTAGTCGCGGCTATGTTCCGAGGACTTTCCGCTGCTGCACGCCTTCCACACTCACTGTGGCGGATCCCGTCCTTATATAGGGCATTTGGTTCACGACTCTTCACGCCGTACTTGTTGCACACTCGACATTTGAAGACCCGGTTGCGCCATGGACTATCTATCAAAAGCGTAAATATGCGCGCTGCTTCCTCTTTGCCATCCAACAACCACTGACCCGGTTCTAACCCCAGGCGTAGTCGCTGTGAGCCAAAAAGGGCGGAAAGACCTCTATCGTGGGCGACGACCATAGGCCGGAAGCTACCCACGTACTCCTGAACCTGACCATATGCGCTGAGGGTATCTTGCAACTTGCGGACTCGAGGCTCCTCGACACCGTCTTTATAAGCAGTGTTGATCCACTCGTCCATGTAGGTCCGCAATAACTCTCCCGCCAGACCATACGAGTTCAATGCGCCGAGTAAGTATTGAGGAGTGATACCCGTTCTAATCTCCATTTATTTATGTTGCACGCTATGGGCTTAGCTTGCAACGTAAACTTCACCAATCGCTCGTTCTTATGCGATGTACTGCTTTTAGAAGCAAGTGTCGCATAACAACGAGCTTGCTCAACTAAGGCAATGTGGAGGGATCGAGTGCTCAATTCTGCAGTTGTGATCAGTGCGGGATCAAGGCGGCGGTATCTGAGCGTCGCGGAAGCGGAGGCGGAATTTGGAATCTCCCGCTGGACGTGGCGACGGATGGCGTATGACGGGCGAATTGCTTCCAGCAAGGTGGGCACGAGACTGCTCATTCCGGTCGGGGAGTGCGATCGCGTTATCCGCGAGGGTGCGCGGCCTCGTCTGGCGGAGGCTGTTAAACGGCTTCCTGCGTAAAACCCTCGAGCCAAAGATTGAACGCGAAATAAGCGAGGCAGTGCAGCCTAGCTGGATGGGCTCCTGGGTGGACATCGACAGCCAGACCTACTTCTTGGGTCAAAAAAACCCGTCGGGAGCGGACCCTAGGGTACAGAAAGGACTACGAATAGCTATGAATAACGATATCGTGCCACTCCCGAAATCGGGATGCCCTTTCCCCGCCGTGCAGCTGCGCCAGTATCGTGCGGAGCTGATCCGCGAAGTTACCCACATCGAAGAGTTTCACCTAGATGCGGATCGGCGCCGCCGGCCGTACCCTGACGCGCTACTAGCGCTTGATCGGCTGCGCCTGGCCCACGAAGAGATTTCGGAGTGCGGCTGCTGGTATGCCCCAGTAAAAGCTGCAAAGGAGGCCGCGTGAAACAGCGTTCTCCTGCCTTTCAATTCTTCCCTCGCCAGTTCGCGGGTGACGATGAAGTCATGTCCATGGACCTCGACACTGTCGGCGCCCACATATTACTAATTTGCGCAGCTGCAGCATCACCGGAATGTTTCCGGATTGCTTCCGACGAGCACGCAATCCGCACGCGACTGCGGAACCCATCAGACGACAACTGGCAAAGAATCAAACTACAGCTGCTGCGCGGTGCATGGAAGATAGACGCCGACGGTAAGTGGTGGATGCAGGACGGATTACGCAGATCCTTTGAAAAACAGAGAATTTTCAGCGAAACTCAGCAGTACAGAGCAAATCAACGCTACCGGAATGTTGCCGGAACGCAGCCGGAAGTGTTACCAAAAGGCTCCCGAGAAGATGCCGGAGATGCACCCAAAAGCTGCTCTTCTTCTTCATCTTCTACTTCTATATATATGTCCGAAAACCTCGGGCTTTATTCAGAGGCCTGGAATGAACTCCGCGGTTCATTAGCAGCCGTTACGAGGCTTTCCGCCGGTCGAAAAGCGAAGTTAAAGAAACGCATTGCTGAAGGCCTGACGCTCGAGACGTTTCGTTCTGTAGTGAAAACGTGCGCCACAACGCCATATCTTTGTGGGGGCGGAAGCGAAGGCTGGCGGGTGGACTTTGAGTGGCTGATTGCAAACGACACAAATGTCTTGAAGGTCCTGGAAGGCAAGTATCGTGCTTCAAAGCCTGCAATCACCGCTCAGGAGTATTTGGTCGACAATCCCTACGACGAGCCCGAATACCAGAGCAATGCAACGGCGGTGCAGCAATGAACGAGATGGTTGCGCGGACAGAGCATGAACTTTTGGGGATCATTCTTCTGGACAATGCCCACTTTCACGAAGCTGCAGAGGGCCTGAACTCTTCGGACTTTGGCCTCAGCAGCCACAGGGAAATATTCTGTGCGATCGCGAGTGTGGTTGAGTCCGGCAGGGTTGCGGACCTCACGAGCGTAGCACAGCGGCTCGACAAAATCGGCGGTCTCGCGAAGGTGGGCGGCTTCGCCTACCTCAACGGGCTAGATGAAGGACTTTTACTCACCCGGCGGAGCGTGGCCAATTTCGTCGACGCGATCAAGACCGCCTCACTGCGCCGCCAACTCAGCAGGATCGGAGGGTCGCTTGTTACCTCAGCCGGTGAACCAAGCATCGATCCGCAGGAAGCTATCAGTCTCACCGAGGAAGCACTGCTGGAGCTACTCGCTAAATCAAGCGCAGTTCAGAATCAGCCCATTACCGAGTTAGTGCCGACCGCCATGGCCGAGATCCGGAAGGACAGAGGCCGCACGGCTGCATTGCTTGGTTTGACAACAGGGATTTCTCGTTTAGATCACCTCACTCGAGGAGTCCAGCCTGGCGAGGTTTGGATTGTGGGAGCGGGATCCGGCGCCGGCAAGACATCGCTCGAAATCCAAATGGCAATCGCAAACTGCGTCGCCGGCGTACCGACCCTACTGTTCTCGATCGAGATGACGGCAGAGCAACTTTTGCGGCGGATCTTCGCAGTCATAAGTGGAGTGCCGTTCTTTCGCGTCCGGGATCCAAGTCTGGCAAATTCCAGTGAGATTGCAGACCTTGAGCAGGCTGCGGACGAAGTCGCGAAGTGGCCGCTGCACATAGAGGACGCAGCTGGGCTAACGATCTCGAAGATTGTTGCCAAGTCCCGGCTTGCCGTGCGGCGTCATGGAGTTAAGTTGATCGGGGTCGATTACGTTCAAATCGTGAATGCTCCCGGTAAAGACGAGAGACTACGGGTGGCTTCCATATCAAGGGCGCTCACGGCCCTTGCAAAAGATGAAGCAGTGCCTGTTATCGCGCTGTCGCAACTCGCAAGAGCCGATCGCTCCTCGCCTAACCGACGACCAAGGATGAGCGACCTGCGCGAGTCATCGCAACTCGAAAATGACGCCCACGTAGTAATCCTCCTCCACAGGGAAATCGACGAAAAGTTTGGGAAGTTAAGCACAAACGGTGAGCTAATTATCGCAAAACAGCGATCCGGCGAGACGGGCGCATTCCCCATCGTCTTCGACAAGCGGTCTTTGACTTTTAGAGAGGCTCCTCAGCAGGCATCCGCGTGAAGCTTTCCCACGGAAGCCGCCACGCGTACAAGGGAAGCGTTTAAATAGGCAGTCCAGCGCGGGATACGCAACAGCCGCCGCGCCTAATTCAACTTTAACGAACTATCCGAAAGGAGACGCATCGTGAGAACTACTCTGCCTCAAATCAGTCTCAGCAAAACCGAAGATCATGCTGAGCTTGAAGCAAAAGTAGCGGCAGTTATTGGCCAGGATTGAACCTCAATTGTTTTCTACTCCTTTTGGAGACGAGCCTGGCAAATCTCGATCATTAGCGTGCGCCTCGGTCCCAGACGGGCCTCGGGGCTACCTAAGAATACGAATAGTCGCTTTAATGGTGGTATCGCCGGAACTCGCCCAACAAGCTGTTCTGGAATGGGTAGCCTCTACCAAATTAGGTTATCTGTTTTAGCTGTGTCCGGTGTTTACATCCCTTCCCGAAGCTGTTATTGCGAGTTCCGGCTGTAACTGCGCGCACGATGGGGCAAAGCTTGATTTGGTCGCGCCTTTCTTTTTAGAAACGAGGAACCCCATGCCGCGAGCCTGCAGAGTTTGTACCGATCGCCGCCGCGACGAAGTTGATGCTGCTCTTCTCTCCGGCGCTTCTGTTGCGTCGGTAGCTCGCGACTTTGATTTCCCTGACACCAACATGCGTCGGCACAAAGAACTGCACTTGACTTCGGCTGCTAGCGCCTCTGTCTCACGGCCCGCCGCACTGATGTCTTCGATTGACTTCTTACAGGCACGCGATGAGGACCTCGCGTCTGTTCAGAGGATGGCGATCACTCGCGGGCACACGCAAGCGGCCGTGGCCGCCCTCAGCCAGAGGATCAAGATCGGCCTCGAGATCGCAAACCTCCGCGGCGAGATTCTTCCAAAGCCAAGATCGGCGTTCTTTGCAACTCTGGACAAAGAGACCGCGGCACGGATCGCCAACAGTTACTTGAAACACGAGGCACTTAGCCATGCAATCATCGACGTCCGTCAAAAGTGAGGAAGTCTTCGCGCTCGCGCGACTCAGCCTGGCAGCCTATGCCCCGCTCATGTTCCCTTCATTTCAGCTGTCCCCGCACCACTCGAAGCTCATTCGCAAACTCGAAGCTGTAGAAGCAGGCCGCCTTCGCCGCCTGCTTATCTCCATGCCGCCTCGGCATGGCAAGTCACTGCTGGCTACGACGATCTTCCCTGCGTGGTATCTGGGGCGCAATCCTGACAAATCGGTGATTACGGCCAGTTACGGCCAGGACCTCGCTGACGATTTTGGCAGGCAGGTCCGAAACTTCGTCAATGATACTTATACGCAGGCTGCTTTCCCGGAGCTCAAAATTGCGGATGACTCAAACTCCATGAAGAGATTCACCACGACCGCGGGCGGGAATTATTTTGCCGTCGGTGTGGGGGCGGCTATCACCGGCCGGGGAGCGAACTTGCTCCTCATCGACGATCCAATCCGCAACATGGAGGACGCCCGCAGCGAAGTTATGCTGCGCACGCTGCACGATTGGTTTTCCACGGTCGCGTACACGCGCCTGGCCCCCAACGGGGCCGTGGTGGTCATCCAGACGCGCTGGTCGCATGACGATCTCATTGGCTGGTTGCTCAGGGAACATCCGAACGAAGGTTGGGACTACCTCAACATGCCGGCGATCGCTGAAGTCGACGGAGACGGTCGCAAGGAAGGGGAAGCGCTTTGGCCCGACCGATTCGACTTGGCGGATCTCAAGTCCAAACGCTCCATACTCGGTGGTAAAGCATTCGACGCGCTCTATCAAGGCCGCCCAACCACTGAAGAGGGCGCGGTCTTTCAGCGGTCCTGGTGGCAGAGCTACACAGAGTTTCCAAAGTTTCGTCGCATCGTTCAGTCGTGGGACACGGCATTCAAGACGGGCTCAGAGAACGATTACTCGGTTTGCACAACGTGGGGAGAGGCTCAGGATGGCTTTTACCTCCTTCACCGTTACAAGAAACGGGTTGAATTTCCCGAGTTAAAGCGCCAAGTAGCACTCTTGGCTGCAGAGTGGAAGCCTCGAATCATCCTGATCGAAGACAAAGCCTCGGGTCAGTCGCTTCTGCAGGAGATCAAGCAAAGCACCCGCTTTGCGGTTCGGCCGATCAAGGTAGACACCGACAAGCTGTCCCGAGCTCACGCTGCAAGCCCTCTAGTCGAATGCGGTAAGGTCTTCCTACCAAAGGCGGCACCGTGGCTGGAAGACTACTTAACCGTCATGTCGACATTTCCCGCCGGCGCCCACGATGATGACGTGGATTCGACAACGCAGGCACTGAACTACTTGCGCGGCAGCAACCAGGCTCATGGACTGATCGAAGCCATGAAGCAGCTGGGCGGCGCGTCGCACGAGGATCAGACTGAGTGGCTGGGCTTATCGAAGCCGGCTGCGCCCGTACCGGACCCGGTCCTGCAGTGTGAGAGATGCGGCTCAGACTTCATCCAGAAACTGTCTTCAGGCTTTCGCTGCGGCATGTGCGCCCACCAGTTTGGCGCGCAGGCATGCGTGTACTCGGAAACTCAGCAGATGCCTTCGTGGAGGATGTGATGCTGTTTAAAGTGAGGCAGGCGTTCGGGGTGAACTCATTGAATTGCAGATTGATTATCGCCAAGCGGCCGCTGCTTTCACAATCGGTACATCAGCGAACTATGAAGAAAATCCCGGAGCTCCAACTAAGGCCTTGTAACGGGGCAAGCCACTTAGTTGAGGTTAAAGTCATTCCAGTGTGTTCAATCTTAAGGAAGCATAGTTTCTATAAACAATCAACGTCAACAAAACAAGTACGTCGTTATAGAGCGTTTGTGGTTCCTTTAAGAGCTAAAGGCGATGAGCGACTTAGGTAATCCTGCGAACCGCTCTACTAGAATGGTCGAATTGGGAAACATTACTCTCAATTCTCCCCGCGGGATTAGCCGAATTTCCGCCAACATGTCCTCAATCTTCTGGGGAGTTGGATGCTTGACCAACGCCCATACTGAAAACCGAAGAGCGTAGCGTCGGATAGGCTTGGGAAGCCAATGGACAAATGGCGTGCTGTAATGCGGCTCTACGGGAAAGCGCGGATCCGGTGTTTGAACCCAATATCGTTTAGCGACCCGGCGTATCTCTGATGCCATTGCACATTGCTGAGCGACTGTGCCCAAATGTTCAATGACGGAATTTGAAAACGCCAAGTCGAATTGACCATCTGCAAATGGCATGTTGGCTGCATCAGCGGTTATCCATGTGCATCCTTCTGGCGGATTGCCCCGCTTTTCAGTATTGTTCAAGATTACGACCCGCGCCGGGAACGGCAGGCCCAAATCTTTCACTAGTCTCCAAAAATACTCCCCTCCCCCGACGTCTAAGACGGTTGTGGACGAATTAATTCCCATTTTCTCGTAGCATAGGGCAATGCGCCTGCTTCTGAAGTACGAGGAACCTACTCGTTTAGCGTTGAAAATTTCTAGCATGGCATGTCTCTCCTTTTGTGCATGCAAGTGCTGTCATCAAAGTTAAGTTCTGGTGGGATACAAGTTAGTTCGATAAGTGACTGTACGTCAAGCACAAAGAGGCAAGAGCAGTATCTGAATAGTCGCCGGCTTAACAAGGGTAAATGTTACGTTGGAGAAGCATTACTGGGCGGTCAATGAGACAAGGGTATGTAGTCCAGTCAGATTCGGATAGAAACAGCGCATCTAAGAGGTAAGTTATTAGTTGTATCTTAGCTTGATCAGCCGTCTCATGGAACCGATAAGGGGTGCGTGCCGGAACCCTCTTGGAACTACAGGAGAACAACTAGACTATCTGTCTTTCAGCTTCGCATACTGCTCCGCACTCAAATTCAGCCAAATCACACCACGCCCGATCGATAGGCCGCGCTCGAAAGCCTGGCGATCCTCGAGCTTCATCACGGCACCGCCTCGTTCGGCGAACGCAAGCAACTCCTCGGGCGTGGCGAAGCAAACCTTCCGCGGTAAAGGCGTCTTGAGGTCCTCTTCAAGGAATCCACATCGCCATCCTTCGCGAAGCATGAAGGACAGATAAACCTTTCGCCGGCGAGGCGCACGCTCAGCTTCGCAGCGGACGCAGTAGCGCTCTCCCGGGAGATCGAAAACCGGCAGAACAGACTCGCAGCTACAACAAATCTTGCCAGCACGACGGCGTCGTCGTGGATGCTCTTTCACCGCCCATACCAGGATGGTATGGCGAAGAAAAGGAGAAAGTCATTGCCCAAGTTTGGTGCGCATGTGCGCGAATCGAAGAATTCGCCGGGCGACAAACCGTACGACTGAGACAAGCATCTCCAACAAACAAGAGTGGAGACGCAATGGCTCGAGTGCGCGAGTTTTGTGCTGCGAATATAGCCAGGCTGGTGCTCAGCATCGTCATCCTGGTAGGCTTACTGTTCGGCTTAGGAATTTGGATGTTCTACTCGGCCGGAAATGGCCGCCTAGTCGATCAACATCCTCAAGCAATTGTGCCCGCCAAATGAAGAGGACGTAGGCCCCGCAGCAAAATCTATGTGCCTCAAAAAGGAGGGGACGCAGAGGGCGCCCCCAGGATCCTGCTGTGTGTTGAGCGAGCCTCTAAGGGTATGGGCTCGCGCTACTGTAGAGATTCAAAATTCAGTGACTAGGGTTGTTCATACCGGTTCTGGTTCACTTCACTTGATGCTCGGCGGTCAGTAGGTGCTGGACTGACGACGTTGACACGGATCTTGCGATCCTTGAGGTCTGTCGTCCAAGTCCGCGCGAAAGAGCGGATAGCAGCTTTGGAAGCCGCGTACACCGAATTAGATGAGAAGCCCTTGCTCCCGACTACGGAACTGGTCAGGACGACCGTCGAGTCCTCTCGCATCAGCGGTAAAGCCTTCTGCACACTGAAAAGCAAACCCTTCACGTTTGCGCTAAAGATTCGTTCAAAATGCGCTTCGTCGATCTGGCCCATGGGTGCGTATTCCGCCGTTCCTGCGTTCGCGAAGACAATATCAAGTCTTCCGAACTCCTTTGTAATTTGATTGAAGAGACGATCGAGGTCGGCCATATCTGCGACGTTTCCCTGTACGCCGATACATCCTTTACCGATCTTCGTCACGGCTTCTTCAACCTTGTCTTTGCGGCGCCCGGTTACGTAGATCTGTGCCCCCTCGGCTACAAAGAGCCTTGCAGTAGCAAAGCCAATTTCGCTCGTGCCGCCGGTGATCAGAGCAACTTTTCCTTCGAGCTTTCCCATGCCACTCCCCTTTATGTTGTCGATCTGTCCGGCGATAGCCTTGACCCTCGCGGTCTGACTACTTCTAACCCTTGGGTTTTAATGTCGATACTTCTACCGTTTCGACCTTCTCTCGCATGCCTTTGCGAAAGGGGGTCTCATCAACTTTCACTTGAGGCTTGAGCTCTTCAGGTCTTGGTTGATGAACATGCTCTTCAATCAATTTTGTCTGCAGTGGCTCTTCAAGATCCGGGCGGTTCGTGATGTTTCCTTCATTGTTTTTCTCTCAAGGAGATCGAAAGAGCCTCCCGGGGTTGGCGTACCTTCGCAGCGAAAAGGAAGAAGTCGAACAATCAGCTTCCGAATAGAGGAGGGCAGGTGTGAGGCAGTTGGTGCATCAGCTCACTTGAACAACGCGCCAGCGCCTTCCAACCGGCAGTCTTTACTTGTCGAAAGATTGACTGGCCCGAACAATAACGTCTGTGACCTCGTCTGGTTTAGCCAGCATGATCACGTGGCACGAATCAGCGGTTATGGTGACGGCATTCATGCGTTTTGACATGAACTCTTCCAACTGTGGCTGAATGATGCGATCTCGCCCTGCAATGATGAACCAGGATGGCTTGGTCCGCCATGCTGCAGCCGTGACCGGTGTACCCAACACATCTTGGGCTGTTGGGCCTTGCGTCGCGATAAGCGTCGTCTTCTCTCTCAGAGGTAGATCTTCTGCAAAGTCGGTCAAGATTCCTTTTGGCAGCAGCTTCAGGTTTCCGAGAGAGTCTGACGTAATCAAATTGTCCGCAGCTATGGGGGCAGGTGGATACATGGAATTGAGCGTCACAGCAGACTCGCCCGCGTCTGGTGCGTACGCCGCCACGTATACCAAGCCAATAACTTTTGGATCATTTCCAGCTTGCGTGATGACAACTCCGGCATATGAATGACCTACGAGGAGTACCGGCGGAGGCGCAATCGCGATCGCACGCTCAACCGTGGCAACATCGTTGGCCAGAGACCTCAGCGGAAGCTGGACCGCCACCACGTTGAGACCCTTCTCCTCCAGACGCGGGATGACCTTTGTCCAGGATGAACCGTCCGCCCATGCCCCATGAACGAGCACTACTGTTCCTATCTTGCTGGGTTTGAACTCTTGAGCCGCTGATTGTCCTGTTGTACAAAGAAGTGCTGCGACCGCGATGCCAGCCGCTATGCCGATCCTGAGTATCTTGAAGCTTTTCATGTTATCTCCTGTTTCCGGGTTGACTTGTATTAGGGGGAGCAATCACTCGGTGAGGGTCAGTGGTTGCCGAATCGAATGAATTGCTCAGTCACCCCTCCACTAGAGACGTAGACAGCATGACCCGTGATTGAGAGAGAGAGTGCATCCGTGGCGACGGCGACCTGCTTGGTTTTATTGCAGTCCGCCCGAGGCTTGTATGATTTGCCCGGTCACCCAGCGTGATTTGTCAGAGGCAAGAAACGTAACGACATCCGCAACGTCCTGGGTCGTTCCAGCGCGCCCCAGTGGCGTTTGGGTAACAAGGTCAACCACAAAGGCCGTCTCAGAATTCATTCCCAAGGCACTGACGCCCTCGGTCAGTACAATCCCGGGATTTACCGAGTTCACTCGGATACCGCGCCTGCCTAGTTCTTTGGCGAGAACATGGGTGATGGAATCGGAGGCTGCTTTGGTTGCCGTGTACATCACCGTGCCAGGCAGATTGAGGGTCGTACCGGCGGTGCCGATGTTGATGATGCTTCCGCCGGCGTCGCCAAAGCGAAGAGAAGCTTCCTTGCACATCAGAAGTGTTCCCAAGACATTCGTATCGAATTGCCTCCGGTACTCCGCCTCTTCGATCTCCGCGAGAGGACCAAACTTGTAAACGCCTGCGTTATTGACGAGGATGTCTACCTTGCCGAAAGCCGCAATCGCCTCCTCGAAGATCCGCCTCACCTCCGAGAGGTTACTAACTGATCCCTGAATGGCTATCGCAATGCCGCCTGCCGCAGTGATTGCGGCCACAGTCTTTTCCGCACCGGCCTTGTCTGAAACATAATTCACGACTATTGACGCCCCTTCGGCTGCCAGCGCTTTTGCGATGGCCGAGCCGAACCCCTTGGAACTTCCGGTGACGATCGCGACTCTACCGTCTAGATCCTTATGCATGAGGAGTCCCTATATCTTTCGAGCGCCGAACTCGTCGGTCATTTCCTAGACTACGAATCTGGCTTCAACTCGTCTTGGCAAATGAGCTTCAGGATTGTTCGAAACAATCGACAGAGTGACGCGATTCTGCACAATCCTCAGAATGGCAATGTCAGGTTCACCAATCAAGCCTGCGAAGGAGGGACCTTTGCTCTTGCTTGCAAGATCTTTCCCCAAACGGCGAGATGATCCAAGATCGCCCAGACTGTCACTCTCGTGTCATCGACAAAGTCGTATTCAACATGAAGCAAGGTATCGCTCAAATCCCTTCTCACAACGATCCGTGCGGACTCCAAGGATCGGAGATTGGCTCTTAGTGCCTTCTTCGACGCCTGAGGAATGAGCCTCATGAGTCGGCTGAGGCAAACGGGTTCGGTTCGCATGGCGCATAGGATTTCCAGGCTCCATTTGCCCTGTATGACCGTTTTTACTCCGGAAACCCGTTGAATGTAATCTGCGCATTCGTGATAGGCCTGCATCAGTCACCCCAAGTCCAAGCAACACTTGGGCAATCTAAATAAGACGACCAGTCGTACTACCATGCCATCTCACAGCAGCGATGTGTATGACAATTTTCTTCTTTGACGATGTCTTCAGACAAAACTCAGCGCGATAAGCCAAGCATTCGGCGGATCGGCACCATATCGTTGTCTGGTTGCCATTGAGACATCCGTGGCGCAGATAATCGAGCAGCCTCTGCGAGGGTGTTCACCTTCTGTCAACGATGAAGGATTGAGCGAGCATGACTGTAAGAAACAATGAGCAGGGGACGCGGTCGCTCATACTTCAAGCTGCATTCGAGATCGTCTGTATCTATGGGTTTTCCGGAGTGACATTAGGGAATCTCGCAAAACACATAGGAATGTCGAAGAGTGGCCTCTTTGCACATTTCAAATCGATAGAGCAACTTCACCGGGAGCTGATTAAGCACATTGGCAGTGTCTTTCGCTCGGAAGTTGTGTCCCCAGCTCTCACTGTCGCCGAAGGGCTCCCTCGATTGGAAGCCACCATCGCAAACTGGTTGACGTGGGCGTCTCGTCCGACGGCGTTAGGCGGCGCTCCACTCTTAGCTGGCTTTTTCGAATTCGATGACCGTGAAGGTTCGGTCCGAGATTCTCTCTTAGAGGAAGGAATTCGTTGGTGTACTCACCTGCGGCAGCTCGTTACCCAAGCCATCGCAATGGACGACTTCCGCCAGGATCTTGACGCAGAGCAGTTTGTCTTCGAGCTTTGCGGTATCTACTTCAGCTTCCATGTCTCGGAGCGCTTCATGCGCGATTCAGGCTCGCGTGGTTTCGCAACACTCGCTGTCGAAGAACTCATCAAACGTGCTCGCAGGCGTTAGCGAGTCATTCGATATGCAAACTCCACAACAAGGGAGATTACACCTTGAAGTCCCTACGCCAGCGGCCGGGGCTGGTGCCCGTGAGCTTCGCGAATGTTCGATTGAAGGACGCTTGGTCACAAAATCCGGCTTGGAAGGCAATCTCTATAAGGGATTCATTGGAGTTGAGAAGGAGCTGCTTAGCGTGATCGACTCGCTGAGCGATGACCCAGCGATGGACAGGAAGTCCGAAGCTTTTCTTGAAGGACCGCGCGAAATGGCTCACAGACAAGCGGCACTCTTTGGCAATTACCGCCAGCTTGACATCGTCGTACGTTCCCTTTGACAAGAGTTCCATCGCCCGCCGCCTCTGCCAGGTGGAGAGTCCGCCACGATGTACCTTTTCGTCCCTCGGCCGGGAGCTCCAAAGATGAACTAAATGTGAGCAAAAGAGCATCACAAAATGATTCATGAAGGTGGACGAGAAGAGAGATGGGGCCTCGATGCAGGGAATGATAAGGCTCGTGAGCTGGACAAAGACCGGAGAATCAGTCAGATCCCCATGGCATTCAATGGAGAGCCGAGGCAGCCCGTTCGCGTCAGTGAAGTCGTTGAGTGTTGTCCGCGGAAGATGAAACTGCACGGAATCGCACGCATGAGCCACCTCAGGTGAAAGTGCATCGTCAGCATCGAAGCTGAGGTTTTCGGCAGTGTCGATCTTGGGATCGGAAGAAACATCAAGCAGCCACCGTTGTTGCACGCGGACAGGGTTGAGATGGACCGTGACGACCAGCCTTGGCAGATGAACGTAGTCAACCGAAGCATTTGTCGTTCGGGCGTGAGGCAATAGAGGTATCACCGCCGTTCTGCCGCGCTTCTCTGATGTGGGCGGGGTATACATGCTGTCTGCGATTGAAGGGAGCGGGCTCCCTGGAACGTTTGTGTAGGGCTGTGGGTTGCGTCTGTCATTCATGTCCGCTACCGCCTTCATGTGCTTCTGCAATTGATAATACGACCAGTCGTACTCAGAAACCATGAAAAGGAATTACCCATTCGTGGGGGGTCCTTTAGGGTGTTTCCTCCTTTTTTTCGCGATTCGACGATCAAGCGACAGCCAATCTGTTGACAGGCAAGAGGTTCCAACGATGCGAACCGCCCGAGATTCGCTGAACAATCGTTGGAGATCGGAGCCTAATGCCTCACGGATACCTTTCGGGCCTGTTCCGCTAAAAGCCGAGTGGCTTCGACAAGAGAACTTCGGCGTATGTCAGTTAGCGTTGCGGTAGTCGATTGCACACAGATTCATTTGCATTTGGAGGATCACTATGCGCAGAAGAGAGAACACCTCATCAGCCGGACGCCGGATCTTATGTGTGGATGACGATCTTGTATGCCTTCAGCTCCGTCAGACTCTTCTTGAAAGTAACGGGTACGCCGTGATCATCTCCGATCGACCGTTCGAGGCTTTGAAGCAAGACTTCGACGCTGTCGACCTAGCTCTTGTGGATTACGACATGCCTGAGATGAATGGCAGAGAGTTGCTGCTCAGAATGCGCGCGTCAAACGCGACATTCCCCATTGTTCTCCTGAGCGGACAAGGCTATACGTTGCCGGTCGAGGTGCGGGTCCTCTTCTCAGCTTGCATCGATAAGGGCGCGCCGGTACGAGAGATGCTCGAAATCATCGAGCGGTTTCAGACCCAGGGAGACGCCGAGGATTGGGGTTAAGCAGGGAGCATTCGGCTTTCAGACCTGCATTGCAGGTCGGTTTACATGCCAACCAGCACAGGAGCAGCGACAGGTGGCCTCAGCTTCGCTATGATTGCACTGTAAACGGAGTGCCATGGCAAACACCGGAACTCGCGAGAAGATCATAGAGGCAGCGTATCTCCGATTCTATGAGTTCGGATACAACGGCACGAGTGTGCAAGACATAGTCGATCTGGTCGGCGTTCCCAAGGGAACTTTCTACAACTATTTTAAGAGCAAAGAACTGTTAGGTCTTGAGGCGCTCGATCTTTATGCTTGTGTCGCCGACAAGGTGTTCACGCCGCCCGAAGTCGCACAAGGATTGCCCAGGTCGAAGAAACCTCAGCCATCGGAGATTGCTCGCCTCCGCGGCCAATTCGAGGAAGCTCTTAAGTTTCAGGAGCGGCAGAAGATCTCTCTCGGCTGCCTTATGGGAAATTTAACCGCGGAATCTTCTGCATTGCCAGAGAGCTTCGGGAAGTTGATTGAAAAGAGCTTCAATCGTTGGATCGCCGCGGTCTCTGCTTCCCTCCGAGCAGCCCAAGTGAGTGGGGAAGTTGCCCAGTCGCATGATCCGGATAGTCTTGCCAGATACCTGATGGCGGCATGGTTCGGCTCGTTGCTGTTGATGAAGAATTCGCAAAAGAAGACACCGATCGATGATTTCTTCAGACTAACCTTTGATACGCTCCTGAAAAGTGAGCCACCGCTAACCAAAAGGAAAGTGCCGCAACGTCGCAAGAAGAAGTGAGAGCCTTTGAACTTCGGGGCGGAGAGCGGGATGACACGTTATCCGTCGAGGAAGCCACGCCTCATCGCGATCGTAACGGCATGATTGCGATCGTTCGCGGATAGCTTCATAAGAATGCTACTCATGTGATTCTTGACGGGGTCTTCGGAGACAGACAGGCGTGCTGCCGTGATTTTGTTCGAGTGACCGCTGGCGACGAGTCGCGTACCTGAATCTCTCGCTCGGTCAAAACTGTATCGCCGACATGCTCCGCGATGCGCTGCGCTATTTCCGCAGGATACAGCGCTCCCCCTATGCGCTGCTCTAGGCGAACAGACCTTTATTCTGCACAATAAACTGCCTCATCCCTAGTGGCTTTCTAAGCGTGATCTTCTCTACCCAGTCGTTTGTTCCTGAGAACAGTCCTTCGCGACACTCCTGTGCGACGGAAGCGATATGCTGCTGGTTAAACGTCTTCGATCCGACTGTCTTCTCCCAAACCGGCATGAACCCTTTGATCTCAAGGGCCTGATAGCTGATTTTTCGTCCGAGGATCTCCGTCAGGAGATCGGCCACTTCGTATTCCGAGAGTTCCGTCGGACCGTAGAGTGGATAGATCTTTCCCGCATGCCCGGTCGGGTCGTTGAGAATGGCAGAGATGACGCGTCCCTGATCTTCGGCGGTGATCGGCGCATAACGCGCGTCGCCAAAAGGAAGGGGAAGGACATTGTCTTTCCGAATGCTTTCCGCAAAATAGATCAACCATTCGGCGAAAAAGGTGGGACGCAGATGAGTCACTGGAATGCCTGAGCGATCGAGCAGTCGTTCAGCTATCCAATGATTCCTGGCAGCCACGCTCTTGGAAATCCTGCATGCTGATATCTGCGACATGTTCACGACGGTGCCGACGCCGGCGTCCAAAGCAGCCTGCGCGAAGAAGGCAGTCGATTCGATGATCCCCGGTATCTGAATTGGATAGCAGAAATATGCCCCCGTGATTCCAATCAACGCCTTGTCGAGGACTGCAAAGTCGAGCAGATCGCCTTCGATGATTTCCGCGCCTTGGGCGCGCAATTGCTCCGAGCGGGCATCGATTCGGTGGACTAATGCCCGGACCGGAATGCCCAGTCCCAGTAGATTGGCGGCGGCCGCGCTGCCGGTAACACCGGTCGCCGCCGTGATGAGTATCTTCTTGTTTCCCATGTGATTTCCCTCCCGTGTTTGAAGTTCGTTCTTTGTCGCGAGCCAAATTTACCGTTTGTCGCGGCACATCAATGGAAATGAGCGTGAATTGCGTGCCTACACCTGGTGACGGTTTCTTGGCTCGACTAGCGCTCTGCCAAAAGGTAGCGTCCGACATCTTCTGGCAGATCAAGTTGCGGCCAATGGCCGGCATCGAGCAGATGTACAGAGGCTCCTTCGAAGTGGCCAGCAAGATTTTGCGCGACCCCGACATTGAGATACGCATCGCTCTTTCCCCAAACAATGGTCGTCGGAATACCCAACTCTGCTAGCTTGCTCACTTCCTGATTGTTCGCAGCGATCTGGGGACGAAGATCTGCAGCTAAAGCCGCGAAGGCAGGTCCGGCACTCGGATGTTGAGCAAAATTGTTGAAGATGAGCGGCTGTACCAGCTTGTCAATCACGTTGATCTGGGCTTGCGAGACGCCAATTTCAAACTGTAGCTGCTGAAACCTCAGAAGAAACGCGAGCTGCTTAGGGTCGGAAGCCATAGCCAATCCAAAGGCGCGTGTCTGAGGTAACGAAAAAAGTTCGATCAGTTCTGGTATACGGAGCGTCGGTGCATCTGCATAGAAGGTGTTCAACAGAACGAGCCCTGCAATCAACTTGGGTTTCGACAAGGTGAAGTTGATAGCGGCCACGCCACCGGCATCGTGGGCGACCGGCACAATGCTGTCGAGTTTGAGGAAGTCGGCAACCGCGTGCAGATCCCCGAGTTGCTGTTTGAAGCCATAGTCGACTCCGGCAGGTTTCTCGGAAGCTCCAAAGCCAAGAAAATCGAAGGCTACGACATGACGGCCAGCAGCCACGACAACTGGAATAAGCAGGTCATAGATATGCAGATTGTCAGGATAGCCGTGCAAGAGAACAAACGTTGGCCCCTTCCCCCCGTATTCTCGGGCATACACGAAATGGCCATCTCGGGGGACGCGGTGTTCTACGAACGGAGGTATGGACTCGGAACCCTTTGCTTGCGATGCTCCTACCCCACCCGAGAGGTTTTCAGGTTGGTGCTTCTTCACCATTGCTCTTGTGGATGACGGCGCTACGAGCCAGGCTGCGGCTGCACCAATTCCGGAGACTATCTCTCGTCTGTTCATCTTTCACTACCCCTTCAGAGCGCGCGCTCATTGTGAGATTGTGGAGCGGCATACCACCTGACCATAGAATTCCCCACGACAGGGGTCTTCCCAAATAAGCTCATGCTTTGACGGGAAGAGCCTAAGATTGCGCGCGCTTGACCATGAAACAGCTTTTGAGTTGGAAATGGAAAAATGCGGTACTTTCTACAAAGAGATGTCTCTCGCCAACCCGTAGTGTCGAACGATGACACAGCCAGCTCATGCGCCGCCAATCGGGACTGTCGGTGCTGACAAAACAGGGGAAGTCAGCAGGGCCGCCACGCTTGCCGCGCTGATACTTGCCAGCGCGGCGGAGACTTGGACCACGTCTGGCGTGAGTCTGACTCTTACGGATCTTACGGGTACGCTGAGCGCCTCTAGCGACCAGGCTAGTTGGGCCCTAACGGTATACATGGCTGCGTTTGCCGTCTCTATCGCGCTGTCAGATCGCCTCTCCCTCAAATACGGAAACCGGCACTACCTCACAGCCCTCTCCCTGTCTTATGCGGTCGCGTCGGTGGGGTGTGCACTCAGCAGCGACCTGAGTACCTTTCTTCTCTTTCGCGTCATCGCCGGATTCGCTGGAGGAGCGTTTCTTGTCCGAGCATTCGTTTTCTTCACACAGCAATATGAAGCTACGGTTCGTCCTACACCGCTGGTTGGTTACGCCATCGCCTACTTTTTTGTTGGTAGGTTCTTGTCGCCGGTGGTGTGTGGGTGGCTCGCAGATGTTGCTTCGTGGAGATTCCTATTTGTTGTACCAACCATCCTGTTACTCACGGCCGCGTGGTTGTTTGATCGGCATGGAGCGAATCACTGGGCGAAGGAGGATTCGCGTAAGCCTCTCGACTCAATTGGCATAGGACTTCTCATTCTCGGTGCTGTATGTCTGCAAACCGCTCTGAGCCGCGGCGAGGTAGACGGTTGGCTTGAGTCTTCGACGCTCACCACCTTTTTCCTCGTGGGGGTCACCGCAAACTCGGTCTTTGTGCTGTGGGAACTGTCTTCCTGGAATAGATATCCTCTGCTTGATTTTGCGATCCTTCGCAATTCTCTAGCTCGCGGGGGCGCCATCCTGGGTTTTCTCGTCGGAGTGTTGCTGGCAGGCAGCCTCTACGTCATTCCCCAGTATTTGCGGAATCTTGAAGTTCATTCTGCACTTCAGACAGGTGTACTTCTCAGCATTGGCGGTGCCTCCTCTGTCCTCGTGCTTTGCTGCTTCCGTTCAATCATTCCTCTCTTCGCGAAGATTGGTGGGACGGGCGTACTTCTTTTTGCTCTTGCCGTGGAAATAGCTTCACAACTGCTCTTTGCGCATTTCGTAACGATTGATACCCCCGATCGAGATCTGTGGCTGCCCTTAGCACTAAATGGGATATTCATTGGACTGTCTGTCCCTACCCTCGGGATTGTGGCGTTCGCAACGGTCGACAACCAAAAGGCTTCGAATGGTCGCGCGATGTATTACGGATGCAGACAACTCGGCGCATCCATGGGGGTCACCTTATCGGCAGTCCTCATCGACCGAAGGATGTCACTTCATTCGTCGAGGCTTTTCGACGCCTTTGTTAATCGGAACCTTTCCGTGCTTGTTCAAGCTTCCTTTCTCAGTGACAGAACTCTGTCTGCGATGGTCCGGAAGCAAAGTTCGGTATTGAGTTACGCCGATACGTTTTACACGATGGCGTTTGTGGCCGCGATCACTGTGTTCTTCGTTCCACTTCTTTCCTATCGCGCGGCGGCCCCGTCACCCACGCGAACTTCTCTCGACGAACCGGCCTCTGCCAGCCTCCCGCAAGCCGCTGGAGGGCGCACATGAAGAGGTCATTGTGGTCGTTTGGTCGTACAGTTTGTTTCACTCTCGGTGGGGCAATTTGCTTGACAACAAATGGGCGAACGCAAAGTACCGGAAGCGGGAGCTCCCCGCAAAATACGGTCGACACCCCTCGTCCCTTCAACCCCGGTCAGAACACCACCAACCCAAGCGCATTTGCGGTGCAATCGCAGAATCCCTTCCTTGGCAGCGTGCCGACAGGACGGGTGTTCCCCGGGGTTCTTGATCTCTCTTTACGCGCCGCCGTCGACTTAGCACTTCGAACAAACCTTGGTTACATCGACTCGGAACAAGATCACCAGCGGTCGCGTGCTGCAAGGCTTCGCGCTCTCTCGACGTTGCTTCCGCAGATTGGGGTCGAATCCACTGAGGACTACAGAAATCTCGTGATGGACGCCTTGGGCACGGAGAAGCTTGGCGTACCGCACGTCGTCCAAGGCTATAACTACCAGACGGCTCACGCCACACTCCAACAGCGAGTTGTAGATGTCCCGGCACTGCGTGATCTGAAAGCTTCGAGCAAAGAGATGGAGGCCTCGGCTGCATCGATGGCCGACGCCAGGAATATCGTCGTTCTGGCCTCAGTCAGTTCTTACCTGCTAGTCGCGGCGAGTCAAACTAGGCTGGAAACCGCACGAGCGCAGTTCGCAACCGCCAAGACCATTGAGTCCATTCTGTCGAGCAGGGTGGTACATGACCTTTCTCCTCGGATTGACGAGATACGAGCGCACGTCGCTATGCGTTCTGCAGACCTTCGGGTGACTCTTGCGACGACCACGCTGGAAAAGGACAAGCTAGCCCTAACTCGGATCATTGGTCTACCCATCGAGCAAGAGTTCACGTTAACAGACGGGTTGAGGTACCTTGAAACCCCTTCCACCAATCAGGCAGAACTGCTATCGAAAGCCGCAGAAAAGCGCCAGGACTTACGAGCTGCGAGGGCGCGCCTCGATGCAGCTGAGCTGAGTGTGAAGGCGGAACGAGCACAGCGGTTGCCGTCCGTCGAGGTACTCGCCAATGGCGGCGAAACAGGCATCACCTATGGACACCCCTATCGGGATTATGACGTCGAGGGGAGAATCTCAGTGCCTATCTTTACCGGTAGGCGGATCGAGGCGGATGTGCTGGGCGCAAAGGCAACCGCTAACCGGAGGAGAGCCGAGTTCGCCGACACGCAGGCAAGGGCAGGCTTCGATGTCCGGACTGCCCTTCTGGATTTGACAGCTGCCAGCAAGAGTGTCGAAGTATCCCTGGAGAATCAAGCCCTGGCGGTCGAAGGCCTTCGCCAGGCAAAGGACCGATTCGACGTCGGTGTGTCGAATGCGGCCGACCTCATCCAAGCTCAGCAGTCCGTGGCGGAGGCCGAGGATAACCGGATTGCCAGCATCTACGCGCATCAGGTCGCGAAACTTATGCTCATCCGAGCCACTGGCACAGCAGAGCAAGACTACTTATCGTATCTGGGGGCACACTAATGGCATTGACCGAGACCAAAGGCGGGAAGGCTAGCAATACTCTGCTCGTCGCGTTATTTGTCGCGGTACTCATAAGCGCGCTCTTGGGCCTGTATTTTGTGGTTCATCCCAACGAGGTGAGCACGGATGACGCGCAGATAGACGGCCACGTTCACCCGATTAACACTCGAATCGGAGGGACCATCACCTGGGTAAACCCAAATGTTGAAGATACGTACTACGTGACGGCTGGCACCGTGATCGCACATCTGGACCCCAACGACTATCAACCAACAGTCAATCGATTAGAAGGCGAAGTACAGGCTTCCGAAGCGCAGGAGCATGCCGCAGCGCTAAACCTACCTATCGCTTCAGCGACCGCCTTGAGCAGGCTGACCTCAGCTCAGGCCTCGCTTGCGGAGGCAGATGCAGACTTGGAATCTGCCTTATCTCAAAAGACCGCAGCCGAAGCGACGGTTGCTCAGACCGAGGCGAATTATCGCAGAGCAGAAGATGATAGGGTCCGATATCAAGCCCTTGTGGCGACACACGAAATCTCGCGATCCGAGTACGATCAGCGCGCGACGGATGCTAAAAGTACCGCGGCACTTCTTGCAGCCGCTCAGGCCAACAGCGCCAGCGCTGATCAAAGGATTGAGGCATCACGCCAAAAAATCAAAGAGCGGCAAAGTGATCTTCGCATGGCCGAAACCGCTCCAGAGTCGATCGCGAGTGCGCGTGCAAACGTGCTCCGCGCTTCAGGTGAAACAAAGAAATCGCAAGCCGCGCTTTGGAATGCGCAGCTTGACCTCGGCTACACCAATCTGGTCGCACCTGTCAGTGGAATCGTGGGTCGTAAATCTATGGAAGTTGGACAGCGAGTGGCAGCCAATCAATTGATGCTAACTCTCGCACCGCCTAAGGACGTGTGGGCCATTGCCAACTTTCGGGAAACGCAGATGAAGAAGATGCGCATTGGCCAGCCTGCAACTGTGCACGTCGATTCGATAGCTCGTGATTTCCAAGGAACTGTAGAAAGTATCGGAGGGGCTACCGGTTCCAAGTACTCAGTGATCGCCCCAGACAATGCAACCGGCAACTATGTGAAGGTCGTGCAGCGCCTCCCTGTGCGGATTCGGCTGAATGGTCTTGAAGCGGCGGGCCCGCTCTTGTTACCCGGTATGTCGATCGAAGTTTCAGTTCGAGTGAGCCCATAGCTCAAGATCGGACCTGTCCTCGCCTCTATCCACGAAGCCTGTGATTCGCCAGGCTAGAGATGGCGTATGAGTACGAAGAACACAAACACAGCCAGAACCACCATCCCCACCAGCAGAGTCGACACAAAGATGAGCGCGCCGCGCTCCTTTGCAGTGTCGGAGGTGTGATACCAACGGTGAGGATGAACGCTTGTGAGATCGCCCGCAACGGATTTTTCATGGTGTTTAGCGCCGCTTGATCTATCGCAGATAGATGACGTACAAGCAGCAACGATAGAAGAACAAGGGGTGGAGTTCTTTGCGAAAACGCCTGTGATTTGTCGCAGACGATAGGGATCAACGCCAAACTCTAGGGCGGGAGAAGTTCGCCTTAAAGAATGAAACCATTTGGCAGCAGCACTGCCAAAATGCAGTGCGATTTGAAAATCTTTCTTGGAGCAAGGTCAGTAGTCTCGCTGTATTGGCAACCGGGGACACTGTCTTTGGTAGCTGGTCTGGTATCTGTTCAACCAGGGCGGAACAAAGGAGATCAAATGACAAAGTCAAAGATTTTGGTGACCGGCGCGACCGGGGGAACCGGCGGCGCGGCGACGCGCTTCCTTCGCGATGAAGGACATGAAGTACGAGCATTTGTCCTGAAGGACGACGCGCGGGCCGACGAATTGCGCTCCCTGGGGGCGGAGATCGCGGTAGGCAATCTCCTGGATATCGATAGCGTTCGCGCCGCGATGGAAGGCGTTGGTGCTGCATATTTTGTCTACCCTCTTGCCCCACAACTCCTGGAGGCAACGGTCGCCTTCGGACAGGCAGGAAAGGAAGCGGGGGTTGGTGCCATCGTCTACACCTCCCAAATGACCTCAAGACGCGATTCTAAGAGCCATGCGGCTCAGAGCCATTGGCTCGCCGAGCAGGTGTTCGACTGGTCCGGTGTACCTGTCACCCACCTTCGGCCAACCCTGTTCGCCGAGTGGTTGCTTTATCCCTTCTCTTGGAAGGACTATGCGACCAAGGACACACTCGCGCTGCCATTCGGTCGCGGAAAGTTTGCGCCGATCACTACGGAGGATCAGGGACGCGTGATTGCAAAGATTTTGGCAGATCCCGCTCCCCACGCAGGCCATCTCTACAAGTTGCTTGGGCCCGTCGAACTTGACGTATATGGGATAGCCGCCGCGGCGAGTGAAGTGCTGGGACGCACCATCACGTACACTCCGCTCGAAGTCGATGAGTTCTTAGCGATTCTCGGGAAGCTCCCAGACTACTCCTCGCCCTTCTTTACCCAGCACATCGGGGCAGTGGCTTTGGATTGTCAGAATGGGATAACCGGCGGAACGAACGACGATGTTGAGCGGATTACGGGACGCCGACCGATGACCATCCAGGAGTTCGTCACCAAGCACAAGGCCGCGTTCGAGGTTACCCCGAACTCCAAGGCAGCCGGTTAGAGATAACCAGCCCCCAGTTAGACGCGCCAATACCGCCCGCAGCCGACGCGGTTGATTCAAACGGCTAGTTCGTATCCCGCGTCGAGATCTTATCCCTAAAGTAGTCGCATGTGTGACGATTATTGTTTTCACACCAGGGGCCGCAAATGTACAACGGACTCAGATCATCGAATGCGGCTCGAGACACCCGAATGGGGGTAGGGAGCCAACATGTACCTGACGATCGCCTTGTAGAACAGATCAGGATAGGAAGTCATGAAGCCTTCGAGATTCTTCGAGGTAGGCACGAGAAGCGTCTACTGAACACGGCCATTCATATCCTGCGGAACAGAGAAGATGGCGAAGACGCCGTGCAAGACTCTTTCCTGAAGGCCTACCGGCGCATCGAGACCTTCAATGGACGTTCTGCCGTTTCGACCTGGCTGACTCGAATCGTGATCAACACATGCTTGATGCAGTTGCGAAGGCAGCGAACGAGACCTAGCGTGTCTCTCGATGATCCCAACGAACACGGTCTTTCCAGGCTAGATGGCATACCCGACCGAACGATCAGTATCGAGGCTTCTTACGTCGTACGGGAGAGGCGTGAGTTACTGTCAATTGCAGTGTCCCGGTTGAAACCCTCACTGCGTTCCGTGGTCGACGCCTACCGTCACCACGACTACACGATGGCCGAACTCGCGGAACAAAGCAGCTTGTCGGTACCGGCTGCTAAATCTCGTTTGCGACGGGCACGTCAAGCTCTGGAGAGATCCCCGGTTATGACCGCATGTCGATAGTCTTCTCCACGATGTTGTTGCACGCATCGCCACAAATTTGCAACCAAGGAGTTCGCCGATGATTTACCTCCCGCTTCCTATCGGTGTCTTTTTTCTGGGAGTCAGTGCTCTGGCTCTCTTCTTGTTTGGCAAAGCCGTTCGCGGGTCCAAGCCGGCGATCGTGGTTTCGCTGGTTTGGATGGTGTTGCAATCGGTTATCGCAGTCAGTGGCTTTTACCTGATCACGAGCACGATCCCGCCACATTTCATCCTTGTGGTCGCCCCGCCCATCCTTCTAATTGCTGGCTTATTCCTCACGGGAGCTGGTAGGCGCTTCGTTGATCGGATGGACCTGAAGTGGTGCATCCTCGTACACACGATCCGGATCTTTGTGGAGGCGACTCTCTACTGGCTATTCCTGTACAAACAAGTACCCGCACTGATGACGTTTGAGGCTGGTAATCTCGATATCCTGGCCGGTGTAACGGTGCCTTTCGTGTGGTGGGCGTTCAACACCGGAAAGATGGGAAGAAGAGGTTTGTTCATTTGGAACGCCCTCTGTCTACTCAGTGTGCTCAACGCTCTCGGCCGAGCGATGCTCTCCGCTCCGTTTCGCTTCCAGCGCTTCGCCTTTGATCAGCCGACAGTCGCTATTCTTCATTTCCCGTTCGTGCTGCTGCCCGCGTTCATCGTTCCAGCTGTTCTGCTGTGCCATTTTGCGCTCTTTAGAAAGCTAACGTCTTCAATGAGCTTGCCCCAATAACTTTGTCTCTGGGTGCTCTGTAGCCAGTCGCTTGGATACCTCGCCCTAAGGCTTTTAGAGACGGCCCTCAGTCTCAGCGACACCCAGCGCGTTTTCGGACTTCCGCACTGTCGTCAGGATTACAAGTGTGCCGACGAGGGTGGTTAGCGCACAGCCGAACATCACATGCCGGTAGGCGGTTACAAACGAGCTTTCTACCATTTCTTCCGCACGCAACGCCGGCGAAGACCCAAACTGTTGAGGGATCGGGATAGCAAGCATCAGCCCTTCTGAGTGGACGAGTATGCGTTGCATCTCGACCGGTAAGCCCGACGATTGCATTTGCCTTCCAAACTCATGGTTGAACGTGTGGCTCACAGCCACGGCCACGATTGAGACTGAGATGAGACCGCCAAGCCTGGATACAGAGTTGTTCACTGCGGATGCGACCCCCCTGCGGCTGGCGGCGATGGAGGACATGAGAAAAGACGTGAGAGGTGCAACGGTCAAAGTGATGCCCACACCCAATACCAGGACTCCAGGCAGAAAGCCATAAGAGTAATGGGCTTCCTTCGAGACCAAGCCTAATAAGGCGAAACCTCCCGCTGTCAGGGCTGAGCCCGCCACCATGAACTTTACTTCACCTACTTTGGCAGCTATCGTACCGACCCTTCCGGAAAAGGCGAACATGATCGCAATCATCGGCAAAAAAGCAGCGCCCGCGGAGCTGGGCAAGAGATGCCGTGCGCCAATCAGGAAGTACGGAACAATGTAGAACGCCCCGCCGAGCGCCCCATAGGCAAGGAAGGTCAGGGCATTTGCACCAGAAAATGCGGAACTTCGAAACAACGAGAGCGGAACGAGAGGGTTTTTGCTACTTCGTTGTGACAGAACGAAGACAATAAGCAAAACCAATCCAGCGAAAAGCGAGAGCCCGATGCGCGGATCTTTCCAGCCGAGTTGCGGCACGAAAGACAGGGCGAAAACGATCGCGGCGAATCCTAGAATGTTGAGCGCTGCGCCCCGATAATCCAGAGGAGCAGGGGCGGCTGCCGAACGGGCAGCTGTTGCGCGCCTAAGCTTGGGGGCGAGCCACATTATCCAAACAGTCAGGGGAATATTGAGAAGGAAGATCGCTCGCCAGCTAGACACCTGGATTAGCCATCCGCCGACTATGGGGCCAATTGCGATCGAAACAGAAGTCCAAGCTGACCACGCTCCGATGGCCTCGGCGCGCTCGCCTTCTGGGTAGGTATCAGAAAGTATTGCGAGCGCTTGCGGGATCAGTAGTGCTGCGCCGAAGCCTTGGATTGCACGCGTCAAGATCAGCTCGGTAAGGTTCAACGACGCTGCACAGCCGATCGAGGCTAGAGCGAATACAGCGACACCCAACAGGTACATTCGCGTTCGGCCGAAGCGATCGCCCAAAGCTCCGCATAACAGAAGCAGCGCCGAGCCTAGAAGAGAATAGGCCTGGGCAACCCAGAGGATGTGGGAGGAAGTGGCCCTAAAACTAGCCTGAAGCGTCGGTAAAGCCACATTCACAACGGACCCGTCCATGAATGCCATGGATGATCCCAGCACAGTGAGTACGAGGATTGATCGTCGATCGGAGGCAAGGCACCGCGAGTCCGCTGCGGCCTGGACCCCGGCTGCGACACATGGCGGACTCATCGGCGACCGAGAAACGGCAGATGTCATAAGTTATTCCGCTGGAATGAACATGGCGTTGCCGCTGACTGTTTTCTCAGGCGGCACCTCCTCCTGCATTACATCCCAATGCTCAACGAGCTTGCCGGCGACGACCCGAAAGATATCGACAGCAATCAAAGGTTTGGGTGCCCAACCCGTGTATCGCCCGTGAATGGCGACGAACTCGCCTTCAGCGATGACCATGCCCATTTCGTACCTAAATTCGGCCGGCAACGCACGAATCAGCTCAGGGATAGCAACACTGCCATTCGCAATTGTAGGGTTGTGTTGCGTGTAGTTCATATTGAACAGCTTTTGGGGCACATCGGTGTCTCGTTTGATAAAGACCCCTGTGATCGCCTCGATAGCAATCGCCCTGTTCCTTGCAGTTATCTCGTCACTCATCGGATCTCAATTCTAATGGGTGTGGGGTAAAGATTTAATGCCGGTCACTTGCGGTTCATGGTCGGGCGTAGTCCATGGTCCATACAGCCTTGTCGCCGACATGATATTCGTTACCTTCCCAAGGACTCCCGCAGACGTGCAGGTAGGAATAGGGCGTTCCTGAGAACATCACCCACGCTCCTCTATCCCGGACCGTAGTTGGAAGTCCATTGGCCTGAGCATCGAACGGCCAGGTAATCATCCAGTGAGGGCCGATCGGGATCGCGGGACTTGTCGTGTCTCGTGCGTCCGTATTACTCCGCTGAGTTGCGCCGCAGAGCATATAAATCATGCCGGGCGCTGCATTCGTCGGCTTCGGCTTGCCCTGCATTGCATCCATCATCCACTGCATACCGAGCGGATTCATACACATTGGCGGCGAACCAATTCGATTCTCGTCTCCTGGGACGCACACCCACTCGTTCGATCCTTGAACCAAGACCTTCATGACCCCGTTCGGCCCAAGTTCGGCCACGGTTGCGTTCTTCGTAACCTGCTCCGGCCCTGAGAGCCGCGCTCTGGTGATCCTTGGATCCTCTGCTTGGTCCTGCATATGTTTGCCCCTTTCCGTCTTTCCGAGCTTGTGTTCTGACTCCGCCGCGCCTCCGGCTAAAGCGCCTGAAGTTTGGCCTGAGCTGCTCGCCAACGAAGCTGCTGTGGCAATCGTCGCGGCGATGAAAGTTCTACGAGTCGTCATATCGAAGGCATACCCTACTTGGCAATCTTGCTGCCCAGCTCAGTCAATAACGGGGCGCAAGGGGCTCTAGTACTCTCCCTCGCGCCGTCTGGAGCCAGCCCCAAAACTCAACCCTTGATGAACGCAAGCACATCAGCGTTGACCTGATCGGCGAAGGTGGTGCAAAGCCCATGTGGCTGACCAGGGTAAATCTTCAGCGTGGAGTTTTTGACCAGCTTGGCGGTGAGAGGCGACGAGATCTGCAAAGGGACAATTTGATCATCGTCGCCCTGCAGGACCAGCGTCGGGACCGTGATCTTTTTCAGATCCTCCCGAAAGTCCGTCTCGGAGAATGCCTTGATGGAGTCTAGTTCGCCTTTCACGGAACCCATCATTCCCTGAAGCCAGAAGGAATTCTTGATGCCTTCCGAAACCTTCGCATCCGGTCGATTGTAACCATAGAACGGAACGGAAAGCCCACGGAAAAACTCGGCGCGATTGTTCACAACGCCTTGTCGCAATCCGTCAAAGACCGACATGGGGGCTCCGGGATGATCGGGAGTCCCGAGCATGAACGGCGTTACAGCTGAGATGAGGACTGCTTTCGATACGCGCTTGCTGCCGTGCCGTCCGAGGTACCGGCCAACTTCGCCCCCGCCGGTCGAATGGCCAACCAGGACAGCATCCTTTAAGTTCAATTTCTCGATCAGCTCCGAAAGATCGTCGGCATAGGTATCCATATCATTCCCGTTCCAGGACTGGCCCGAACGGCCGTGGCCCCGACGATCGTGAGCGATGACCCGATACCCTTGCTCGCCGAAGAAGAGCATCTGCGCATCCCAGGCGTCTGCCGTTAGCGGCCAACCATGTGAGAAGACGATCGGCTGACCCGCGCCCCAGTCTTTGTAGTAGATGGATGTTCCGTCTTTGACCTTAAGCATGTCCAGTGAATCCTCTCCAGAGTGTGGCCTCGAAAAGGAATTTTCCGTGGCGTGTTGTGAAGCGAAAGACTCAAGCGGAAGCGCCAACGATGTGGCCATTGCAGCGCCGCCGATCAGGATAGTTCTGCGTGAAAACTGGCTTGTCCCATCGACATGTTGAACGCGGTCTTCACTCTCTTCCAGCAATTTGTTCTCAAGGTTTGACATGTCGTTCTCCTGGGATTCCGCACGTATAAATGGATGTCGACGATCAGCAGCCGTAATTATTGCGCGTGGCGCATTTCCGCAGCTTTGAAGTGTTTCGCCCCAGTTGATCGTTTCTGACTGTTCTCTAAGCTACCGAAAGAGAAAGCGATCCTCTTTCTGATTGCAACTGTATTTTGACGAATTCAGCTTCGATGTTTCGGCGGCCTTCGCACTCCCGACCTACGGTGCAAGCGTGGTTGAAACACGTTCGGATTAGTCCTTTCTTTCGACAAAACCTAGCCGCTTTGGCAAAGAGAGATTATGCGACTCGGCTCTATGGTCACAACAGACATGTCTGTGGGCGTAACTGCCGGATCAGCGTCACCAGAAACCAATAAAGCAGTCAGGAGAATCTCATGAGTTTGAAAAGCCAAGAAACAATACAGGGCGCAGATGACCTGAAAATATTCTTTCGGTCCTGGCGTCCTGAAACGAAAGCCCGCGCCACCGTAGTCATTGTGCCTGGATTCAACGCTCATAGCGGGTACTACGAACATGTAGCCGAGCACCTCGTTGCCGACGGCCTATCCGTATACGCGGTCGATCTTCGTGGCAGAGGTAACTCTGAAGGCGAGCGATTCTTTGTTGAATCGTTCGATGACTACGTGCGTGACGTCGAGGCGGTCATGGAGATCGTGAAAACCCGGGAACCGGCGCTCCCGATGTTCATGCTCGGTCATAGCGCCGGAGGTGTCGTCGCGTGTCTATACACGCTCGATCACCCAGCCGATCTAACGGGGCTAATCTGCGAGAGTTTCGCCCACGAGCTACCCGCTCCCGAATTTGTTTTGTCAGTCTTCAAAGGATTGAGCCATCTCGCTCCGCACGCACACATCCTTCATCTCCCGAATGAGCGATTCTCAAGGGATCCTGTTGTTGTAGAAGCGATGAACAACGATCCGCTGATTGAGAACGAGACTCAGCCTACACAGACCATGGCCGCGATGGTTCGGGCGGACGAACGCCTCAAGCAGGACCTCCCGCAGATCACGCTGCCTGTTCTCATTCTTCATGGAACAGAAGATAAGAACACACGGCCAAGTGGTAGCCAGCACTTCTACGACAATGCTGGCTCTCCCGACAAAACGCTCAAGCTCTATGAGGGCGGATTCCACGACCTCCTGAACGATGTGGATAAGGAAGTGGTTTTGGCCGACATCATTGGCTGGATCAACGCTCATTTGGTAGTGACCGCGCACATTCCCGAAGAACTCCCTGCACTTGCGCATTGATGTCGTGCGACCAACGTTATGCGCCCCTTTCCTCTGCCGCGCTGCGTTATGCCGCGCGGCAGCTGTTTTGCTCCTAGGGTCAGAGCGATGAAGCGCGACGAGATCGATGGAAAGGAAGTTTTGTTATGACTGTGGAGAACTACGAAAACGTCGTCATCGGCAGCGGCGAAGGTGGCAAATACCTCGCTTGGCATTTGTCACAGTCTGGACAACAAGTCGCTGTAATCGAGCGGCGCTGGATCGGGGGATCCTGCCCGAATGTAAACTGCCTCCCGAGTAAGAACGAGATTTGGAGTGCCAAGGTCGCGTACCTCTCGCAGCACGCAAGCACCTTTGGTGTGGCTCCCACCAAACCCCCATCTGACATGGAGGCGGTCCAAGAGCGCAAGCGAAGAATGGTGCAGGGCCTAATCGCTACGAATTTGGAGCACTACAAGAGTAGTAGCACTGAGCTTGTGATGGGTGAGGCAAAGTTTGTTGGTCCGAAGACGCTTGCAGTCCAACTAAACGACGGTGGGACTCGAACACTGAAAGCAGAGCGGATCTTCCTCAACCTGGGAACCCACGCCTCTATCCCCCCGGTGCCGGGCCTCGCAGAGGCTCGGCCTTTAACCAATATCGAGCTTCTTCAACTCGATCGCATCCCCGAGCACCTTATCGTCTTGGGGGGAGGATATGTCGGGCTCGAGTTCGCTCAGGCGTTTCGTCGTTTCGGAAGCCGAGTAACGATCCTGCACCGAGGGTCGCAGTTGTTGACGAATCAGGATGCAGATATCGCTGGCTCTCTACTTGAAACGTTACTCAAAGAGGAAATCGAAGTGATTGCCGTCTCCGAGACTCTGAGGGTGGCGGGGACATCGGGTTCTAGCGTCACTTTGCGCGTAAAAACTGATGCTGGCGAAACCACGGTTGCAGGAAGCGATATCCTCGTCGCGACCGGCCGAGCCCCGAACACCACCTCAATAGGTCTAGAGATCGCTGGTGTTCAGCTCACTGAACAGGGGTATGTGAAAGTGGATGATCGTCTCCAGACGACCGCTGCGGGTATATGGGCAATCGGGGAATGCGCAGGGAGTCCGCAGTTTACTCATATTTCCTACGATGATTTCCGTGTGATTCGTGACAATCTCGCCGGCATTGATCGGACGACAGCCGGCCGCCTGGTACCCTCCTGTCTCTTCACCGATCCACCGGTCTCGCAGATTGGTTTGACAGAAGAGGAGGCTCGCCGTCGCGGAATACCTGTACGAGTAACCAAGTTACCCATGGCTGCTGTGCTAAGAACCCGCACCCTCGATGAGAGCCACGGGTTCATGAAGGCACTGCTTGAAGTGGGAGGGGACTGCATTCTGGGCTTCTCCATGATTGGACCGGAGGCGGGCGAGGTCATGGCCATCGTGCAAGTTGCAATGCTGGCCGGTCTTCCTTATACAACCTTGCGTGACGCCACATTTACACATCCGACGATGGCCGAGGGCCTCGTCTTTCTCTTTTCAGAAGTGGAGCCACGACGTTGACGGTCCGGTAAAGCCCTCACAACGTTCTGCGGAAATGGAAAGGACTTGCTATGGCAACACACGGATTTGGCGCGCAGCTTAGTAATCGAGAGTTTTTTATCAAACGTTGGCAGCAAGAACACTCTGCCTTTGTCAATGTGATCGCGGCATTGCCGATCGATCTATTAGACTTCCGACCGCATCCTCTTTCGCGTTCAGCGGCACAGCTAGTTGCGCTGCTCATCTCGGCTCAGCGGAGCTGTATTCAACTCTGCGACAACAAGAAGAGCTCTTACACTGGGATGCACTGGCAAGAACCAACCACCTTGGATGATCGTTTTCACACTGTGGCTACCTACGAACGAGACCACGGCGAATTGAGAGCTCAGCTTGGCGCCTTGGACGATGACAGTTGGAATCATCGAGCCTGGTTGATCCAGGGGAAGGACGAAATCCTACTAAGGGATACTTTGGGTGGGCTTCTATGGATTGCTCTGTTCGATACGATTCATCACCGCGGCCAGTTGACTACCTACATCCGTCCCATGGGTGGTAAGGTCCCGAGCATCTACGGCCCGTCGGCCGACGACCAAAGGGAATGGCACTAATGGCTCGAACTAAAGATCCATTCGTCGGGTCCCCAGCGTCGACGCGTTAGTCATAATCGAACGCACAACGCCAATCGGAGAGGAGACTCGCACATGTCGATCGATAACAACGAGAACCACTCATTACTCTTTCCTCGCCTTGACGCTCAAAGCCTCCAAACGCTTCAGAGAAAAGGTTCGGTGCGAAAGACTACGGTGGATGAGGTCCTTTTCAACCGGGAAACTCTACAGCATGGGCTCTTCGTTGTGCTGAGCGGCAGTATTGATCTCGTCGGCGTTACAAACGGGCATGAATCCATTATCAGCGTACTCGCTCAGGGTGAGTTCACGGGCGAGTTGACTCAGCTCTCTGGTCGGAGAAGTCTTGTCTCTTGTCGAGTTTCGACAGCCGGCGAAGTTCTTGAAGTGGATCGCGAATCATTGCGCCACATCATGCAAACGGATGCCGTCGTCGGCAATCTGCTGCTGAATGCCTTTGTGCAACGAAGAATCTATCTGATTGCGAATGCCGTGGGTGACGCAGTCTTAATCGGCTCCACCCATTCCAGTGACACCCTACGCTTGCGCTCGTTCTTGGTACGTAACGGGCACCCCTATACCTATCTGGACATTGATGAAGATCCCGATATTCAAACCGTTCTAGATCAGTTTGGTATTGAAGTGGCCGACATTCCGGTTCTGATTTGCAGAGGAGACGTGGTTCTGCGTGCTCCTAGCAATGCAGAAGCAGCCGTATGTTTCGACCTGAACGCTGGGGTGGACCAAACTAATGTGTTCGATGTGGTTATCGTTGGAGCTGGACCATCTGGATTGGCGGCCGCAGTTTATGGAGCATCCGAAGGACTCAACGTATTAGTTGTTGAGAGTAACGCTCCTGGTGGGCAAGCTGGATCGAGCTCGCGCATCGAGAACTACCTCGGATTCCCCTTCGGGATTTCGGGACAGGAGCTGGCGGACGCTGCTTACATTCAGGCAGAAAAATTTGGAGCTAGGTTATCCATTGCTCGAAGCGCCTGTACGGTGCAATGCGAGCAACATCCTTATCGGGTAAAGCTCGATGACGGAACTTTGATCCAGACCCGAACTGTTGTCGTTGCCACCGGATCTCGTTATCGTCGATTGGATATCCCTGATGTCGCTCGCTTTGATGGTAACGGAGTCTATTACGGGGCGACACAACTTGAGGCTCCTCTGTGTCAAGGCGAAGCGGTTGTAATTGTCGGCGGCGGAAATTCTGCCGGGCAAGCTGCGATCTTCCTTTCGAGTTTCGCGACTAAAGTCTATCTGCTTGTTCGTGGGCCAAATCTCAAGATCAACATGTCCAAATACCTGATCTCAAGAATTGAGGCTTCGCCAACCATCATCCTGAAGACGCGCACGACTGTATTGGCTCTGGAGGGTGGAGACAGGTTGGAGGGTATTCGTTGGATGGATCACTTGACAGGCGAATCAGAAGACCATGAGGTCCGGCGCCTGTTCATGATGGCTGGGGCCGACCCAAACACAAGCTGGGTGAGCGGCTGCCTTTCCTTGGACACCAAGGGATTCATAAAGACGGGTACGAGCGTGCTTGCAGACTGGAGTCTTCAGCGTGCTCCCTATCCCCTAGAGACAAATGTGCCAGGAGTGTTCGCTGTAGGAGACGTGAGGGCTGAAAGCGTGAAGAGAGTAGCGTCGGCTGTTGGAGAAGGTTCCATGTGTATTCAGTTCGTTCATCGTGCATTGGCGAATCAATGATCGCAAACCCGCCAGCCAGAGAGCGATTTCTTTTGACAAACGCTGGCGGCTTCCGCAAAGACCTACCCTCGAAGAGATCCTATCGTTGGAACCAGATTTCGGAGAAATCATGACCTTCGTTGACACAATCACTCTACGAAACGACGAGTTTGCCAAGGAACGGTATTCGACTGATCTGAAGATTATCCCCTCAGCGAAGAGCATCATCATCGGGTGCCTCGATCCCAGAGTCGATCCGGTAGACGTCTTCGGGTTGAAGTCGGGCGAGGCGGCAATTTACAGAAATGTTGGCGGCAGGATCAATCCTGCCCTCGTCGAAGCCATGGTCTTGCTCCCGATCGTGACCAGAGCCGCAGGCCAAGAGATGGGCTTAGGGTGGGACCTCATCATTCTCCACCATACCGAGTGCGGCATCATCGGCTGTTATAAACACGCGCCTGATCTGCTCGCAATCCATCTGGGTGTTAGCAGGTCCCAACTCGATCTGATGGCGATCGCCGACCCACGCAAAGCTGTGGCCATGGATGTTGAATCCTATAGGAGCAACAAAGACATCCCTGGTGGATTCATGATCTCTGGGCTTGTCTACGACGTTGCAACAGGGTTGATCGAAGTCGTCGTGCCTCCAAGCCGACTCCGCTTGGGTGCGTAGGGTCAAGCTCGCGCCGATCGGATTCGACCTTTGCCCTCCTTCCAACCGTAAATCAGCAACGCAGAAGTGATTCTGATTCCCAAGATCGAGTGAGACGAGCCATGAATTCTGATCAGGTAAGCAAGCGTAGTGCAGCATCTGACACGGACACAAAGCTGATCCTGGTTACCGGGGCAACAGGCGACACTGGACGGCCAACGGTGAAGCTCCTGCTGGAGAGAGGTCATCGAGTAAGAGCATTGGCGCGCAAACAAGATGGGCGCTCCAGAGCACTTCAGGAGCTTGGCGCCGAAGTCGTCTTTGGCGACATGTTGAAGATTGGCGACATTAGGGCGGCGCTGAAGGGTGTCAGGAGTGCCTATTTCGTCTATCCTCTGGCGCACGGACAAGTCGAGGCCTCGGTAATCTCTGCCAAGGCCGCGGAAGAAGAAGGACTGGAACTCGTCGTAAACATGTCTCATAAGCAGTCTCGGCCTTTCGCGAGAAGCCAAGCAACGATGGCTCATTGGCTTTCGGAGCAAGTCTTTGACTGGTCAGGAATACCCGTAACGCACCTCCGGATTACGTTCTTCGCCGAATGGATACTTTACATCTCCGCCCTTATTCGCAAGGGGCGTTATGTAGTTCCGTTCGACGGCGACAGCCGCTTTGCGCCCATCGCCTCAAGCGATATTGCGCGGATCGTGGTCGGTCTACTTGAGAATCCAGCGAAACACGTCGGGCAGGCCCTATCCCTTCACGGGCCCGTTGAATATAGCCACGTCGAGCTTGCGGCGCTTATCGCGGGGGTTCTCGGAAAAGACGTTCGCTTCGAACAGGTCTCTACGCCCGAGTTCCTAGAGTTGCTTGGCATTCCGAACGACACCGCAAAGGGAGCGCACTTCGAGGCGGTGAAGATTGATCAGCAGGAGGGACTTCTCAGCGGAACCGACAGCCTAGGATCGGAGATTGCCGGCGGTCCACTCATGACGATGGAAGAGTTCGTTGCAAACCATCGTGCACAACTGATGTGAACTGCGCGGATTCAGACGCATACCGCAGACCGCCCGCGCTCGAAATCAGTGCCTTCTCGTTTTGCCCGATCCAGCAATCATGCGATAAGCAATCCACTTGTTCAAAGTCTTAATCGCATTTAGCGGAGACGTTCATATGGTGACTGAGATCACGGATAGCTCCACAAACATCAATTTAGTTCATCAGGTCTCCCCCGGCATCAACCCCTGGGTGGTTGCACTCACAGTAACGCTTGCAACCTTCATGGAACTGCTTGATACGTCCATAGCGAACGTTTCTTTGCCTTATATCGCTGGCGGTCTCGGTCGCTCCTTCGATGAGGTGACATGGATATTGACCACGTATCTCGTTGCGAATGCAGTAGTCCTCCCGATGTCAGCTTGGCTTTCGCGCGTATTCGGTCGGAAGAACTACTACATGGCATGCGTATTTCTCTTCACCATTACTTCCTTTCTGTGCGGGATCGCGCCGAGTCTCCAGGTGATCCTTATCGCGCGCGTGCTTCAAGGCATAGGGGAGGGGGTCTCGCCCCTGTCGAGCAGGCCATCCTAGTCGACGCATTCGAGCCTGCTAAGCGGGCTTCGGCTTTTGCGCTTTACACCGTAGCAATCGTGACAGCACCAGCGATAGGACCGGTGCTGGGGGGATACATCACAGACAACTTCAGTTGGCGTTGGGTGTTCTTTATCAACATTCCGGTCGGCATCTTGTCGCTCATTTTGACGAATCGATTCGTACACGCCCCCCCCGCCTTCATCAAAGAGCGCGCTTCAGTTCGGGTCAATGGAAAGCTGCGGGTGGACGGAATCGGAATTGCTCTGGTCGGCATTGGTTCTGCCGCTCTGGAAGTGTTGTTGGACCGCGGCCAGATCGATGACTGGTTCGGCTCAACGACCATACGTTGGTGCACGGTTATAGCGGTTGTATGTCTCAGTGCCGCTATGTATTGGGAACTGCACACTCCGGACCCGATTATCAACTTTAGGCTCCTGAAGGTACGTAACTTCGCGATCGCGAACGTCTTCTACTTCGTTTTCGGGGTCGGGCTGTTCGCCTCCACCACAATGATTCCTCAGATACTGCAGTCACTTTTCGGATATCGAGCGATCGACGCTGGACTTGTTCTTGCCCCGGGGGCGCTGGTCATAACGTTGTTGGCTCCCCTTGGGGTCTCTCCAGGGTTTTGGCTACGCCTTCTTCTTTGTTCCTCTTTCTGTTCTAGCCTATTCACAGCTGGCGCCCGAGGACAACAATAAGGCGTCTTCCCTCACTAATTTCTTCCGGAATTGGGGAGGCAGCTTTGGAATTGCGCTGGTCACGATCATGAGCGACAGACGGGCTAGCTTTCATCAGTCGGTTGTCGTTGCAAACCAGACGGCATCGACGGTGCCCTTCCAAGCCTCGGTGAAGCAGATAGTTGCTTATCTCCAGATACACGGGCTCTCCCATGCGGACGCCATCCATGCCGCGACCGGTCGTATTTACGAACAGCTCCAAGTCCGGACCAGATTCCTGGCCTTCATGGATTGCTTTTACATTTTAGGTGTTGGAACGTTGATTGCTGCTCACAAAGGGATTTCAGATCGGCTCAAGAGCGCCTAGCGGAGACTAGAAGCGGTCTCATAAATGTCTGGTTAGCATATGCATACAAGCGACTTGGACGAATCCGAGGAAGTTCCGGTGTCCCACAAATCCAGGGCTCACGCAGCGCCAAGAGCCCCGGCGGCGGCGGACTACTTCTAACCCAATGCCAAGCCAGTTGACAGAGGTCTATGTTCTCTTGTGCTTCGGGCTTCAAAACACGTTTCGCCGTGAATGCGTGAATACCAACGGTGCCTGGATTTCACAGATGCTCAGCATTTCGGCAAGCTACGTTACACTAACATGAAATCGATTGCAAAGCTCGGGATGACCAACCGGCACGTCGACGGCCGATGTGTCCTCGGGCTTTAAGGGCTTTGAAGCGAAACAGTGACTCAGGTTGTGATCGAATTCTCAGTTGAGACCTCCTCACGCGCTTGTTACGCACCACATTCGACGTGGTTTTCGCCCTGAAGGGAACATCTATTGAGACCAGACCCACACTTCGTCGCGCCTGTGAGGAGAGCGGCGCGGATCTGGAGGCTGCTCGGAGCAGGTCAAGGTACTGCTTGGGTCCTTTCTTTGTCTCCCGCCGGAAGTATGCTCGACTCCTTAATCGCTGCCTGTGGTCCGGTAGTGGCATTGTTTATATTCTCTTGCGCCCTCTGCGCGGCGGAGCCATGCAAGCCGGATCATTATCCAGCTCCTACGCTCCAGGTTGCGCAGGCCGGTGTGAATGAGCAGACTATAAAGTTGCCGATTATTGAAGGGAGGGAAATTCGATTCTCCCGGCTATCCGCCGCCCAGGGCCTATCTCAAGTCAGAGTCTCGAATATCATCCAGGACGATAGAGGTTTCATGTGGTTTGGGACGCAGGACGGTCTAAATCGCTACGATGGTTACAAGTTTAAGGTCTTCAGGCACGATAACGCGCATCCGGACAGTTTGAGCGGGGTCTACATCTATTCCTTATTCAAGGACCGCTCTGGCACCATTTGGGTTGGATCGGATCAATATCTTGATCGATTCGACGCTCTCACCGAAACATTCACTCACTACCGAATTGACGCGCAAAATTCGAGCGGTTCAGCGACTGCCATCAATCAGATCAGCCAAGACGACTCCGGCATGCTTTGGTTATCTACAGGTAGCGGTCTGTACAAGTTAGATCCCACGAGCGGGCTGATTAGCCATTATCGCCACGTTCCGACTGACCCATCTAGCCTCGGTGACAACGATATAAAAACGACTGGCGAAGACCGGGCGGGCACCTTCTGGGTCGGGACTGGTAGAACTCTTGACGAATTCGATCGTATAAGCGGGAAGGTGAAAAGGCATATTCCTCTCGGCGATTCCGGGATGGGAACCTATTTCCACGAAGATAGATTCGGTGTGTTTTGGATCATCTACGGCGAAGATGGCGTTATAGCGACATTTGATCGGAAAACGAGCACGCTGACTCGGTATGAGCTGACACCGGAGAGCGGTGCGGGCAAAGTAAGAAACCCGGCCTATACGATGCTCGAGGATCACCAAGGAACAATGTGGTTTGGAACAGGTGCCACAGGCTTGCTGAGATTTGACCGCGAACGTAGGCAATTTATAAGCAACAATAATCGCCCAGGCGATAGCGAGAGCCTAGCAGATACGCGGGTAATAACTCTATTCGAGGATAGCGAAGAGAATATCTGGGCCGGCTTGCATCAGGCAGAACCCAATTTTTTCGAAAGCAAGTCGCCGCCGTTCGAAAGCTTCACGCATGGCACCGGAACTCACAATGGCTTGGGAGGAGCTTTGATTGGTGCTCTCTACGAGGATCGGCAGGGCGTTTTGTGGGTAGCTACAGAAAGTCTAGTGAAGCGCATCGTACGCAAGACCGGCCGCTCCTCTACCTTCAGGCAGCTCCGTAACTACGAAGTCCTCTCGATCATCGAGGAAGGATCGGACACTTTGTGGTTTGGAACTGGTGGTCAGGGGCTCATGCGTTACAACCGTAGGACTGGTCGGATACGCACCTACCGTCACGATCCAACTGATTCCACCTCATTGTGCAGCGATCTTATCGAGCGCCTACTTATCGATCATCGTGGCAATCTTTGGGCGGCAACCTGGGATGGTCTTTGCCGCTTCGATCCAACGAACCAGCACTTTATTACATACAAACCGGATCTAAACACGCGTGGCTTGAATTATTACGCTATCGCTGAAGCGGAAAATGGCAGCCTGTGGCTTGGCAGCAATCTGGGGTTGCTGAGTTTTGACCCAGGTAGTGGCCGTTTCAAGATTTATCACCATAATTTGGATGATCCCCAAAGTCTCAGTGACAACCGGGTCAACGCTGTATTCTTTGATCACCTAGGACAGATGTGGATTGGCACGCAAAATGGTTTAGATAAATTCAATCCAGAAATTCACACGTTTGCTGCCTATGGTGAACGGCAGGGGATGGCTGGAAATGTTGTGAGTTGTATCCTGGAAGACACGCGCGGTCGTCTTTGGGAAAGCACAAATAAAGGTGTGTCGAGCTTTGACCCACCCACAGAACAATTCAACAACTACACCACCGCTGACGGTCTTCCTGGCCCTGATCTCACTGGATGGGGTGCATGTTACAAGAGCGCGGCGGGAGAGATGTTTTTTGGAGGCTTCAGCGGTGCGGCTGCCTTTTACCCAAGCCGGGTCCGCGATACAGTTCAAGTCCCGAATATTGTTCTGACAGATTTTCGGCTAGCTGGCGCAGAAGTCCCAATAGGCAATAAGTCGCCGCTTAAAGAGTCAATCACGGATACGAATTACATAACCCTCACGAGCAGGCAGAACATCTTCTCATTCGAGTTTTCTGCTCTCAGCTACTTTAACTCAGAAACCACTCGTTATCGCTATAAGCTAGAAGGGCTTGATATTAAGTGGAATGAAGTCGATAGCACACAACGAATTGCGAGCTACACGACTTTGCCTAAGGGTGACTACACCTTGCGCGTACAGAGTGCGTCGAGCAGGGGGCCTTGGAATGAGCCCGGCGTTTCGCTCCACGTTCACATACTGCCGCCGTGGTGGGATACCTGGTGGTTCAGGACAACTTATGTGGCAAGCATCACGCTATGTTTATGGTTCGGATACCGCTTTCGATTGCAAGAAGTCACGCGGCAGCACAATCTCCGTCTTCAGGAGCGACTCAGGGAACGCAGTCGGATAGCGCGCGAACTGCACGATACTCTCTTGCAAGGGTTCCAAGGGCTAATGCTACAGTTCCAAAATGTGCTCAACACTCTGCAGCATGATGAGCCTATCTACAGAAGAATCGAACACGTTCTGGGGCGCGCCGATGACGTTTTGTTGGAAGGGCGCCAGAGCATTAGCGGTCTCCGCGATGAGGGCAGGAACGAGGGCGATCTTTCGGAACTTCTAATGCACTACGGCGAGCAACTTGCGGAGGATCATACCGTCCCTTTCAGCTTCTTCTTAATTGGCGAGGCGCGGCATATAGACCCGGCGATGTTAAGGGAAATTTATTGTATAGGGCGCGAAGCCATACGGAATGCGTTCCAACATTCGCGTGCGGCAAAGATAGAGGCAGAATTGTCATACGAACGGACTGTTGTGACACTAACTGTTCGTGACAATGGCATCGGTATCGAGCCTCAAGTGTTGGCTGCAGGACTTAATGGGCATTGGGGTGTTTCTGGTATGCGTGAGCGCGCTGAAGCTATAGGCGGACAATTGAGTGTATGGAGTGGCCTAGGTTCCGGTACGGAAATTACTCTGACGGCACCGCTAAGCGCGATTGATTCCCCTTTTAAATGGGAGTCACTGTGGCGTCGCATAGGCGTCTTGGGAAGAAAGGTCTGACCTGCCATTCACGGCCATTTCGAGGAACAAATGCGGAAGCGGATAAAGTGACTTCATGTCGTCCGAGCCAGTTCCGGATTGTAGGGCGAATCGGGTGAAGTAACGAGATTAGATAGTGGGTTCGCCGCATCGACTCGTGATATCTATCTCTAGTCAGGTCACCGCCCGTCTCTGGATCGGCGGGGTTGATCATAAAATATCCCGGCCTTTGTTCAAGAGATGTGCAGATTGCGATGATATGAATGGTGATGGTGCGTGTCCCAGGCTGTTCGAAGGCCCTGCGCCATCGACCGGGACTGATACCCATGAGTGTTAAGAAGGCTCGATTGAAGCAGGCTTGGTCCGCGAAGCCAGTACAACAGGCCACCTCGACGAGAGGCTCGTCTGAATTCACGAGCAGGTTTTTGCTTTTTCGACTCGCTGGGCCAGAATCTACCGATGAGCGGGCATTCCGAAAGGGGCCTTAAAGGACCGAGCGAAGTGGCTGACCGAGGGTCGACACTCTTTCGCCCAAGCTGTGAGACTTAGTGGCTCGTTGATATTGTTGCCGAGCAGTTCAACCGTCCGTCGCGTCTGCCAGGAGGATGACCCGCCGCGGCTTATCGTGCAGCTAGGACCGCATCCGTGAATAAGGACAAGCTGAGCGCAGAAGAGCTTCGCGAAGTGTTCCATGAAGAATGAAGTCACGAGTTCTGGAAAGATGAGCGAAGGCAAGATCAGCTGTGTGAGTCGAACAAAGACAGGGCACTGATAGGTCTTTGACTCCCCTTTCACGAGATCCGGTCATGCCCGCGTCTATCGTCGTATTCGTTGAGCGTATGGAGCGGAAGATGATAGTCAATGGCGGTGATAGGCTCCATCACATGGCTGGGCCTGAAGGATTCCCGAAGATGCCAGTCAGATCGTGACGTTCTTGATACTCAACACTGCCGCACGAACCCGCTTCCAATTGAACAATTATGCTCAACATCTCCTGTATGGCTCGGCCATCCACTGTGCGCGGATCAGTCGCATCCTCCAAGAGCACTACCGCTCTCGGCGTACTGGAGCGGTTTGTAGTCGAGAAGAGTGGCTCGGAGCTCATTGTCCAAGTTGCCAGTCGCATGATTGCACCTCTGAGCAGAGACTGCCGACGATTGCTCGCGGCTGTAGTCCTAAAGGTAGGAGTAAGCTTGTAGGAAATTTGGGGGCACCACTCTGGAGTCGCATCGACTACCAATTTCCCGAGCGAGCGGAGCCTGTTGACCTCAGACAAAGGTCGATACAGCTCTTCAGCAATTCCATCCCTAATTTCCTAATGATCATCGTGGAATGTGATTCGCCGTCTTCCAAAGAACCGGGCGTCGCATGAGTAGGCCCCCGGACCGATGATCGCCAGCGCAACAGAGCAGAGAAGGCAGGTTGTGAGGATGCTCGCTTCAACAAAGTGGAGACGACAGATGCTTAGACCTTGAACGGCAGTGGCGAGAGAAGCCATGTAGGGCGTCCAAACGCCTATGGACAAAGCGAGTGCGATCGCAGCAATTGCGAATGCTGACCAAGTCGGCAACGCTATCGAAGAGAGTGCAAATCTAAGCCAGATCAAGGATCCGGCCACAGAGACTCGGAGCAAAATCAGGGCGAATCCTGGGAGACCAGCGGGAAACATCGTGAACATTCGCTGCACGATATCGAGCTTACGCGCGTGGCGGAAGTGCGGCGACGCTGCCGGTCATGGCCTGGGATAGGAAATTTGGGGGGTCGCGCCACACAACACACGGTGTAACATTTTGAGATATGTCGGCTAGCGAATATGCGGGCCTCGATAGAAAACCTTCTTTTGGGGAGCCGCCCTACCTGTGCCCGCGACAGTCAAGCGTGATCTGCGCAATCCTCATCTTTGGGGAAGGGAACTTTTGGGCGCCAGGCCCTAACCAGGCCCTGATGCGGGTCTTAATCCACGTGGTGCATGAGATGGAATCGCTCGTCTATGACAAATTACAGACTAGCGAAGGGTACCTATGGCTTCCGACGGCTTATTGTCCTTCGGCGGGATTGGCATGACGCCCACTAGCAGCCGGATTCGCGTGCTGAGCGTCGACGATCACGCGATGATCCGGGAAGGTGTCGCTGGCGCAGTGAATGCTCAGCCCGACATGGAACTTGTTGGAGAGGCGAGGGACGGGCAAGAGGCTATCGAAGCCTATCGGCGTTACCATCCCGACATTACGCTCCTTGATCTTCGGATGCCAATCATGAACGGCGCTGAAGCATTGAAGGTGATTCGAGGGGAGTTTCCTGGTGCACGAATCATCGTCCTTACGACGTATGACGGGGACGTCCAAGCCGTGCGGGCACTGCGGGCGGGAGCGCAGGGATATCTGCTGAAGAGCATGCTTCGAAAGGATTTGCTTGACACGATCCGCCTGGTCCACGCCGGCCGAAGGTGCATACCACCCGAGATCGCAGAACGTATGGCAAAGTATTTCGACCAGAGTTCGCTTACAGATCGGGAGACCGACGTCCTAAGACTAGTTGCCAGCGGGCATTCAAATAAGATCACCGCACAACGGCTGTCGATCTCTGAAGATACTGTCAAGAACCATATGAGCAGCATCCTCTCTAAACTTGGGGCGAACGATCGCACTCACGCCGTGACCATCGCGCTCAAGCGAGGATTTCTTGAAGGCTAGCCGGCGGGGCTTTCCCTGCATCGCATCCATCATCCACCTCTTACCACTGGGGATGAAGCATATTGGAGGAGGATTGATCCTGTTCTCGTCATCGGGCACAGGAATACCTATTTCATCTCAACTCTTCGGGTTGACGAGCCTTGAGGCTGGCTAGTGAGAGTTATCTGAAGATCAACTACTGAAAGGTCTGCGGCGGTCGTGGGTACGGAAGCGCCTCAATTCTCTGGGCACGATCGCTTTTGCAGTTTCTCGTCGATTGTTCCGCATGCTTTCGACATCACGGAAGCCCCGGCCGCTAGGCGCTCGCCAAGGGCGTCAGCGAGCTGCTTGATGAAGGCCTCACCCTGGGACTCGATTGGGACGATTTCCTTATAGCCGTCGCGATAGAGCAGATCGACGCAATGCCGCTCGAACTTTGCGCCGTCCAACTCGTTATTAATCGTCCACCGAACTTTGCTCTGCATGGTTGGCTCGAACTCCTGTGTCCATCTGTCGGGGCAGAATGCCGCCGACGTCAAAATTCATTAGTACGCGCTCCTACGAATTCATCCGTCTGCTCTACCTTCGCAAACCGAGTGCTCTGAGCCATGCATCGACTTAGCCGATGTGTCTCGCTGCAACTGGTCGGCCGATCGATCGCGCATTCATCTGGATTCCTGACAAATGTTTTACGCAGTCGGGGCCGTGTGAGCCGTCTGATTGAAACTTCCGCTCTACGAAGCCATATCCCTTGGCGCCGCTCGGATGTTCAAGCAGTGGCCGACAAGCTAATGCCAGAGCGTCGATGCCGTCAGGGTAGCGCGGATGCAGTAGGAGATGTCGTATGCATCCTCTGCTTGTATAGCCCGTTTAGGGCGTAACCCCTTCATAGCGAGCAATGCAGGGATGGAACGAACGGCAATCTCCACCTCGTTCTTGCCTCCCTTGGGCAACCTGTGCGCCGGGCTGCGCCTTGGCGGTCACCTCGGCAATCATCTCGTCCTGCCGCTCTTTGGTGACGCCCTGAGCATCCCGGAGTTCCCGGAGCCTCTGCTTCGGGTGGTCAGGCGCTACGTCCACATGGTCGGGTTCTCCCTCTGGAAGCTGTGGAACGGATCGGAGAATCCTGCCAAAGAGTCTGTACTGCACATCCGGATGAACCGCATGGTTTCGTCCGTGAATTGACTCTGGCTTCTGAAGAACTGTGTGAGCTATCCCGCCACGACCCAGCCCACGGACCTGAAAAGTTCGTGTCAAAGTTTGTGTCAAAGATCGCCAGAAGGCCGGTTTTGCCGGTTTAGCCGGTTGATAACCGGCTTACCGTCAACAACTTAGCTTTAAGGCGCCTCCATGGCATGAAAGAGTCAAACCCAAAGGCAAGACATTGGAGCGGCGAATAAGCGGTCCCCGAAAGGGACTACCTTCGTTCCGTCATACATCACGATTCCAAGTTTCAGATCATCACCACAAGTGTCCAACAGCTTCCTCATCCCTTTGAAGTCGTTCGCGTGGACGGTTGCGCTTGCTTTGACCTCAATACCGACCAGTGCGCCGTGTTCATCCTCTACGACGATGTCAACCTCATCCTGATCCTTATCCCGATAGTGATGGAGCGTATAGCCTTCGTCGGACCATGTGGTCTGCTTCATGACTTCGCGCGTTGGCTTTGTAGTCGGCAACCCAATGGGTAGGACTATCCCTGGTGATTTGGATTCCCATCCACACTCGCTGCGACCGTCTGAGAGACTCGACGGCATCTTGGTGTGTTGTCTCCCAGAATCGGCAGCGGCAATAGAGAGCCAGCCAGCTTCAGTGCGTGCGACACCACGCCCATTGCGACGCGGTGAAATGTTCGAATGCCTGGAATGTTGCGGGGAGAAAAGGAAGGCATGACATACTTCCACCATGTGCCTTGTGAACGCGTATTACATTGCTGGTGTGGTTTCTGCCCTTGCGGCGGTCGTCGGTCTGTATGGGCTTTGGTATTACGCGAATGAAACGCACAAAGACAAAAGAGGGCTAGCGAGCTTTTGGCGTTCGTCCGCCCCCGGATGCAAGTCCCAAATACGAACTAATCAAAATAAACCGGCACTTTTCCGTTAATTCCTAAGTCGGCTAGGTCATACTCCTACTAGCCCCCAAAACACAGTAATTGCGAGACACGAAATGAAATATACGGTGCCGCAAACTGCGAGAGTCCTTGGCGTGAGTGACAAAAAATCTGGGCCGATGTAGGCCGAGACAAATCATCGTCTATCGGATAGTAAATGCGTGCGGATTGGTGAAAACGACATTTAGCGGATCGACAATGCTCGGCGCTGACGGGAGGATTTATGGCGAAACGCGGTGTCCTGGAGCACGAAAAAACTTTTCGTTTGGCGGACGCTCTCGATATTCCTGAACTTTATGCACTTGGTGTCCTCGAGGGATTCTTTCATTGGGTCGCTCGGTATCGGCAAACGGGCGACCTTACAGGCATCAGCCCGAAGATGTTGGCCCGAGCAATTCGATATCCGGGCGACGGGAATGTCTTGGTGGCCGCTCTGATTGATTCCAGGTGGATAGATCAGGTGGGCGAGTGCATGATCGTTCACGACTGGAGCGAGCACGCGGATAACGCTGTCCACAAAGCACTCAAGGACAAAGGGCTTCCCTTTGCCGATGGCAATAAACCGTTCAGCCGAAATAAGACGCGCGCGACATCGAGTCACGACGAAGTCATGACAACTCACGAAAATCCCAAAACGAAACCGATTCGAATGATGCCACCGTCGTCCCAGCCAGAGCCAGAGCCACAGCCAGAGCCAGAGCCACAGCCAGAGCCAGTGCCCGAGGAAAAGACGGATGCACCGAGCGCTGACGCACTCGCTGCCGTCGTCCTCCTCCCGCTCAACAACAAAACCTTTTTCCCGGTGACGGACATGCAGATCGCCGAGTGGAAAGTGCTTTACCCGGGCGTCGACGTGCTGCAGCAGTGCCGGTCAATGCGAGGTTGGTGCGAGGGAAATCCCCAATACCTGAAAACCAAGAGCGGGATTTTGAAATTTATTCATCAATGGCTCAACACGGAGCAAAACCGGAGTGGGCAGAAAGGCGACAACCGTGGAGAAATTAAGCGATCAAGCGCTGCGGAGCGGGTGGGCGCTAATAAAGCCGCCCTCGCGCGAGCATTTGCCGCACGAGCAGGCCGAATTGCTGGCGGTTCTGTTGAACCAGACGGCGGCCCGATACCCGAACCAGGACGTGTCCGGGGCAATGGCCGGTTACCTGATGGACTTCGAGGCCTTGGCAGTCCGGTACAGCCTGGATCACGTGCAGTGGGGGCTGCTCGAGCTCCGGATCCGCCCGGAGCAGAAATTCTTCTTCCAGCCAAACGAAGTTGCTGAAGTGATCGAGGATTTTATGGCAAATCGAAAAGCCGAATTACAAGTAATAAACGCGTTCGCGCCGTGCTCGAGAACCGACCGTATCGACACGTTTGTCACCATAACCACGCCCGAGGGTGTTCGCGAGGCGTCGCCAAGCACGGCGTTGCGAGTGCGGAAGATCGTGTGAGTCTTCGGCAAAAGCAGTTGATAGGAACGCAAACAATCGGAGATGACAGCCGAGAATGGACTGGGCTACAGCGGCTTCGCATAAATCAAGGATTCACATCGCTGAGCTGACCATGTGTGAAGAATAAAGTCGCACCCTAAAAGGGGAACAAGGAGCCATTTGAGCAGACCATTCAAGATTGTGGATCCCGCACAGGTTCGCATCCTAGCGTCAATTGGATGTCCCGTCGCCGACATCGGCAAGGTCTTAGGCTGCGGCTCGAAGACTCTCGAACGGCGCTTCATGCGAGAGATGGAGATTGGGCGCGCCGAGCGAAACACCTCCCTGCGACGTAGGCAAGTCGAGTTAGCGTTAGCCGGTAACGTGACGATGTTGATCTGGCTCGGAAAGCAGTATCTCGGGCAGAAGGACAAGCAGGAGGTGATGACGGGGGAGGACGGCAATAACGAAGGTCCTATTCGAATCGCCTCTCGGCTGGACTTATCTAGAGTCGGCGACGCAGACCTCGAGACTTTGGAGAGAATACTAGCGGACGCACACCGTAGCTCCGATGATCTGGTCCGCCTCTAGGTGCGGACGTTGTGAAAAAAAGAAACACCCATCCCGTATAGAGCGGCCACGCCATTTCCACCGAAGTCCGACCTAGCGCCGCCTGCAGCGCCACTCGTGTTTGCGGTCAATACGACCGACATACTTCGCGTCGAATGGAGCCTGAATGGACGCAGGCAGGGCGTCAGCAGCAGGCGAGCGCGCCGGTCCAGGACCAATTTCTAGGCCCTTCTTGTCCGAGTAGTAAGCCACCGTTTGCGTGGCGGCAGTGACGATCTCGGCAATGTGGTCGTACGCGGTTACTTTTCGGAAGCGGTCATGAGGTGAGTGTACGCTGTGAACCACTTAGGTTGGGTCAGCATACCCGCCGTTGACCGGAGCGGCGGGTCTATTTCTTAGCAGCACGAGCGAAAGTGTTTGAGCGACTAACGGTTTCTTCTCATTCTTGTCGTCTTTTGGTGCAGCAGCAGTGCTTTTGCGTTCTGGACGTGCTGTGCCAGCAAGGTCCCATTCCCTTAACTCAAACGTTGCCAAAATACCGGCAAGGTCATGGTGCTGCTTGTCCTTGCTGTCAATGAAGTACTTGAAAATGCTCATGATGGAGTGGATGATTTTCGCTAGGTCGCCCAAGCTGGGAATGGTTCCAGCTAAGGAGTGAGGCACTCGAAAAGCCTGTGGTATTCGGTCTCAAACTTATTGAGATCATCCGCAGCGTGCTTAGTGTCGATGGGCTCTTTCGGTTTTACGGCCCCAACCAACAGACCTTGAACTTGATCTGAAATCCCATTGAATTCAGACATTGCGTCCGCCTATGCGGTGGGTGCTGGTTGTATGGCAGGCGCCGCTGCGCGTCGGATTTGACAGTCGCTCCGCAGTGAGGCAACGACCTCCATGCCAGTTATGGCGTAACCCGCCATGACTGGCGTCTTTCAAATGAAGTGCCGAAAGTGAACAGCAGGTACGCAGAGATCATTTTCAAGAAGCGCATCCGCTCCTCGGCCTCACGTTCGTTTGCCTTGCGCATTTCGCCCTTGCAGACACTATAAGGCAAAAATAGAGGCGAACGTATCCACAGACTAGCCGCCCGAATTTACCCTCTGATCTATGACCATCCCCAAACAGCCAGAACCGCCGCCGCGCTGCTCCTTTTGCGGCATGGACAGGCATTCCGTCCGCATGCTGATTAGCGGGATAGACGCGTACATCTGCGATGAGTGCGTAAAACTGTGCGTCGAGATCGCGGAGAATGAGAGCCGTGCTTAAGTTCGTCGACCAGCAGTGGCAGAGCAGCGCGCTAATATTCACAGAACATGTTCCCTGGATTCAGCGGGCTGCTGTTCATCGTGGTCATAATGGCGACGACATGCGCTGGGGGCTTGTCCCCTTCTTCACCAAGCAACTGTCCGACGTGAAAGGGATATCGACCATCAACGCAAAGGCGGAGAATGTAGAAAACAGCCCGACCTGGCGGACGCAGTTTTCCGGGGCGGGTCAAAAACCGAGAATCTCCAGCTACCACTGGTAGAGTTTCTCGGGGGCAGGTCATGCCAAGCTTCCGGCAGATTCCCCCTCCAGAAAGTCTCTTGATGCCAGCTACTGATGACCACTCAGGTCATTAAGGTACCGGACTCAAATTGTAGAATAACTCTCTTATTAGGAACACTTGCATTTCCATCAGATGTGTCTAAAGTGAGAACGTCAGCGGGGCGCATGTATTCGTTACCAGGTAGCCTGGAGATGCCTGGAGATGAGTTACGGCTTGAACCTACTGGTGAGTGCAGCGCTCAAAACTGCAGCATAAAACCAGCCAAGCAAGATAACCAGCCATCTGCTGGCGGTCAGGAAGCTATAGCTGTTGAACCACCCTAGCCAGTTCAGCCACGTATACTTTGGGAACCAGGACTTCCCGACGTGCGACGGATCGGGGGTCCATTTGTCATCGATTCCCAGCTTCACTAGTGGAACGGCATTCTCAAGCGTGTAGATAAGAGGCTGGAAACGGGGATAACGAGCGAGCGCGGTGCCAGCAAGAGGCTGTCCGTCCTTGTCTCGCGCTGTCGTGATCATGGCTCCGCTGAGATCGGGGCTCGCCCCAGTAAAGATCAGCCAACCAATGAGTAGAGTCGGAATGATAAAACGTACGATGCGGGTCGGGGCCTCTTCCAGCCACGCGAAAGCGGTCATTGCGCGGCGCTTTAGCCACCATTTCTCAGACGCTTGTAGGGAGCGGAACTCGTATAGAGCGTGCTTGGCGGCGGTTTTGTTGTTGGTCGATTCAAAAAATTTGCTCAGTTGTACCCACGGCTGCGGACTTAGTCGGTTTTTGACAGACTGCAATTTGAGCCATGCGATGCGCCTGTCTGCGTCAAGAGGTAAGGATTGGCTGACTCTGCCCACATCCACGTCCTCCTGAGTTGGATTGTTATGCAAAATAAGATCGTCGTAGACAAAGTTGTCGAGGTGCATTTCGCCGTCTGCGGGCCAGCTTCCCTCGTCGTCGCGGAGAGTCTTGACCCGCGCCCTACGCAGGTCGAGGTTTGTCTCCGGCTTCTTCTGGATACCGAGCCACATCAAGTCCCCGGAGAGATCCATGTTGTAGCAGAGCACAGCGCGAACATCCGCGCCTATGAAATTCAGATCGCCTTCAATATGACAGTTGGGCATGCGGATTCTGCCGGCGCATTTCAGCTTTCCGTTAAGAAGAAGATTCCCTCCGATTGTCGCTTTGTCCAGAGTCAGGGCATCCTCGTTGCCCATGAGCTTTGCACCAGAGAATTCTGCAGATCCTTCAATGTGCGCTCGGATCAGGGTGATTTCTCCTAGACACACAAAGTCCTTGTCGCACGAGAGATCACCCTTGATCATTGCACCGTCAAGTGAGAGGGCGACGCCTTCGGCAGCTAGCTTTGCCCCCTGTAACTCGAGGTTGTTTTCGATCGTGGCGTTGCTAAGGTCAATCTCGCCTTCACAATTTGTACGTTTTAAAAATAACGGGACCATGCACCACGAGTCCGTTCGCCTTCATGCCTTTGGACATGGAACAGTCCGTAATGTTGATACCTCGGATCTCGGAACCCTCTAGTAATATCCGACCTGTCACCGTGCAGCGGCGAAAGTCAAAGCTAGGAATCTGGACTTGCTTGCCAAGGTCAAGGTCACCGGTAATAGTAGAAGAATAGATACGAAGCCCCTTTGCATGAACGAGGGGACGAGCTTCCAAATCTGTCGCCAGCCAGCAAAGGAAGGCGGCGCGCACTTCAGGGCGCGGAGTGCTTTCGTCGTAATGGCCTTCCGGACATGGCGCGGTTGGCTCGGGAGACGGTAGTTCGAGCGAGCGGGCCGTGTCACTAAGCACCCGGAGCTCTGCGGGCTTAAGCATCCCATCGAAACGTCTGCGGCCGAGCTGAACCAGCATCTCGCTCACGGGCCAAACTTGCTCGCTGCGCCGGATTAAAAACCGGTCAAACCAAGTCATTCATAGTTCCTGTGCAATGAACTCAAGCCCCATTAGTGATAGATGTTGGCAAGAGCCATTTTGCCTGAACTAAAAGCTGAATGGAAGGAGAAACAGGCATGTGGTATCCGAGGTCAGCTGTGACGAGTCACGGTACTTCCTGCCCACGGTTTATTTGCCTGCCCTTGACGTCGCACGCATATTCGCAGGCGGCGTTGGCTTGATCGTGCCACTAGTATTGCCTCTGAACCGAATCTGAAGGATCGAATCGAGGACTTGTTTTCCAGACTTCCCTGGAGCATCGAATTAAGCAGCCTTGCCAATTCGCCGACGAATGCGCACATCGGCGAAACGACCTCTCTCACCATGGTGGCCCACGGAACCGTGGGGAGCACGCCACGAAACGTTCATACTGCAGCTGATGAAGCTGACCGGCGCTCTGGCCATTCTCTATCATGCGGCGCTACTGCAAAAGATTGGCGTTGATGACCACACTTTACAGTTGCCAATGGAGAGCAACCCAGTTTGTCTTAGACTTCGCCTAGGCGGAGCTAAGTCTCCCTCCGCTCGACGAGCCTGCGAAGCAAGTGTCGCCGTCCGCTCTGCCGACGGAGAACTGATTGTTGGGCTAAACCCAACAACGCTGTAACCACGGGCAATTGTGAGGCGTTTTTCGGGGTCGCTACACCAAACGTCAAAAATCGTACGTTAGTGCGCCGGGAGACCGGAAAGGAGTATCGGGTGAGAGTCCCGCGCAGTGAAGGAATAGCAAACCACACTGGCCCCGAGTCATGCGTACTGCATCGCGAGGTGCAGGATGAAGCGTTGACAGGGGAGTCTGTAGGCCAGCCATTGAGCCGCGAAAGCGATAAATCAGTTCAGGGAGCCGACGCCGTTAGCGTGGTGGAAGGCAACATCGACGGGCGCGATAGTGCGAGTGCCTGCTCGGCCCTGCGTGGTCTTAGAACCTGGCATGCAGAGACGCTCTTTATCCGGGAACCGGGAGATCTCCGGCCTGATCGCTCTGGATGTGCCGGAGCGGTCCGCATCGGGAAGACGAGGAGGCGAAGCCGATGACGCACGGGCCGGAGAAGTCAGACCTTTCCATAGTAGCGATGAAGCTGGCGAACAAATCCGGGCAACCGGGGGCGGAGACAGTGGAGCGAAGGGAAAGGGCCGAGGGAAACACGGGAGAGCCGCACATGCGCCGGACACAGAGCCGGGAGAGCGTGTCCCAGGGGCTTGATCGTGTACGAGAAGCAGCGCAGCAAAGAAAGAAGGAACGGTTCACCGCTTTGCTCCACTATGTGACGGTTGATCGACTGAAGGACGCCTATTCCAGCCTCAAGCGGGAAGCGGCTCCGGGAGTGGATGGCGCCACATGGCAGAGCTACAAGCATGACCTTGAAGTCAATCTTGCGAGATTGCACGACCAAGTGCATCGAGGCACGTACCGGGCGCTCCCTTCGCGGCGGCGATATATTCCGAAACTCGATGGCCGGCAGCGTCCATTGGGCATCGCCGCTCTGGAAGACAAGATCGTTCAACGTGCGGTGGTGCAGGTGCTCAACGCAATCTACGAAGAGGACTTCGTGGGCTTTTCGTATGGGTTCCGACCGGGACGCAGACAGCACGATGCGCTGGACGCGTTGGCAGTCGGTATCACCATGACGAAGGTGAACTGGATTGTGGACGCCGATATAGCCGGGTTCTTCGACGCGGTCAGCCATGAGTGGCTGATCCGCTTCGTCGAGCATCGTGTCGGCGACAGTCGCATCCTCCGTTTGATTCGCAAGTGGTTGAAGGCTGGTGTCATGGAAGATGGAAATCTCGTGCCGACCGAGGCGGGCACTCCGCAGGGAACTGTTATCTCGCCGCTGCTGGCCAATATCTATCTTCATTATGCATTCGACTTGTGGGCCGACCAGTGGCGCAAGAAACATGCCAAGGGCCAGGTCATCGTGGTGCGGTACGCTGACGACATCGTCATCGGCTTCCAGCACGAACGAGAAGCGAAGCGGTTCATGGCGGACATGCGACAGCGGCTGGGGAAGTTCGCGTTATCGCTGCATCCGGAGAAGACCAGATTGATCGAGTTCGGTCGCTTTGCGGCTAAAGATCGAGAAAGCCGCGGTCTAAGCAAGCCGGAAACGTTCAACTTTCTTGGGTTCACTCACATCTGCGGCCAGTCCCGTCGGGGCGCCTTCCAGCTCAAACGGCAGACGCGCCGCGATAGGATGCGGGCAAGGTTGCGAGCGATCAAAGAAGAGTTGCGGCGGCGCATGCACGAACCAATCCCGCTTCAGGGCAAGTGGCTGCGGCAGGTCGTTCGCGGATACTTCGCGTATCACGCGGTGCCGACCAACAGCAGGTGCCTCGGTGCCTTCCGGCACTATGTAGTCGATCTCTGGAGGCGTTCGCTTGTGCAGCGCAGCCAACGCGATCACACTACCTGGAACCGGATGGCGAAACTCGCGGCAGAGTTCTTGCCACCGTCTCACATACTTCATCCTTGGCCCAGCGTGCGCTTCGCCGTCAAATACCCAAGGTGGGAGCCCGGTGCGTGAATCACGCCCGCCGGGATCTGTGCGGGGGGTGCGCAGCAATGAGCATCCCTACCGCGATACGGGCCTGTTGCGCAAACCTGTCGCCAATGGAGCAGCAATCGCAACAGCTTTTTGCAACTCAAATTGCTCGCGATTGAGTCTTCCCTGAGATCGTTGCGCAAACGTTCGTTTGTGCAACACAGCCTGAGTAAGACACATTGCCGGCGAGAAGCAGAATCATCGGAAATCCCCGAGGCGGGGCTTTTGATTGAACCGGCACCCACGCAGGTATAGCATTAAACCAGCGTGAAGGACGCATCCGGTTCGCGGACAGGGTAGAAGCCCACCTTTGCTTGACCAACCTAGCGCAACTTCTTTCAGCCCGCTAAAGCGAACATCGGGCATTTGAAAGGAGTTCGCATGTCAGATTCCCGTTCCCCCGCGCTCACACTTCCTGCAAACCCCAACCTCCGTCACCTGAGAGATCAAGCCAAGGATCTGCTCAGAAGCGGCTCCGCGCCTTCGCTCGCATCGGCTCTATTTCAAACGGCACGCCTGTACGGCTTTCAGAGTTGGCCAAAGCTGAAGGCCCACGTTCTCTCGCTAACACTGGCGGGCGCACTGAAGGGAGCAATTGATAGCGACGATCTGCCCGACGTTCGTAAGTTGCTGTCAAAGCACCCGGAACTGAAAATCGCGCCAATCGGCTACGGAGGCGATGGGCCGTTGAGTTGGGCTGCCGAATGCCGCGGATATGGAGAACCGACGAAGGAACGGCTGGAACTCGTGGAGTGGCTGATCAGCAGTGGATGCGACGTTCATGAGGGAGGAGACGGGCCACTGATGAGGGCGAGCCTGAGTGGTTCGCGAACACCCATGATGGCGCTTCTCGTGAGCCACGGGGCGGATGTGAATGCAGCCTGGCACGATTTCTTCCCCATCCTGTACGCTCCATGCGAGGTCATCGATCCGACATCTCTGAGCTGGCTTCTACAGCATGGCGCAGACCCCGATTGCGGCACAGCATCACGATGGCAGCGTATGGGCAAGGCACATCCGGGAACTGCCCTGGACAGCCTCCTGGGGACCTATGTCCGAAGCTCGGATGCTCTGAACGAATCGATCAAACTTTTGCAAGATGCCGGAGGCACCTCCAGGTACGACGAGCCGGGTGTCCTCGCCGCCATTCGTGGTGATGTCCAGATGGTGAGCGATCTGATTCACGAGGATCGGTCAATCCTGCAGAAGAGGTATCCGTCCCTTGATATCGGGACTACCGGCGAAAGAATGCTGACCTTGAAAGGCGCCACGTTGCTACACGTCGCAGCGGAATTCGGGCACGCTGATGTCGCCCGGTTACTGATGGATTCTGGTGCCGGCGTCAATGAAACTGCTCTGATAGACGCGGACGGGATCGGAGGACAAACACCGATATTCCACGCTGCTACGCAGGGTGGCGACCGCGGTCTTGCAGTCGTGCGGCTGCTGTTAGAAAGAGGAGCGGACCTTAGCGTGCGCTGCCGCATACCCGGTCACTACGAACGCCTTGACGAAGTGTTTGAGGGGAGTGCGCTCGAATATGCCGAGCGCTTCCCGGAATCAGGCAACCAAGCTGTCGCGCTGTTGAGAAATCATCCCAACTCGAAAGATTCCGACTGACGAACGCCCTTCTAAGCCACCAAGAAGTCTCGGTGGGTGTCGAGTTGGGTTGTGTATACCGTTTGGCGCTCAAGTGGTGACTTCAATCCAAGTCACTCATCGAACCTCGCCTAGGTCTTCGGGGAACAATTGTGGACTGTCTGAGACCTGAAACTTCCCGTTAGCGTACGTTTTTTGACGTTTGGTGTAGTGCCCCCTCACCTGGCTCTACGGGCGGCGGCTGCGGTAGGCCCAAACGTTGTAGCCATTCATAGAAGCCGTCGACCGGGACCAAGCACCGCGTATGCTGAAACGGTCCTCGCCAAATGGGCTTGTCGAGGATAGATTCGGCCCGCGCGTTCGTGGTCGTGTAGACCTTGAACGCATCTGGGTCGGCCAACTTCGCCGGAACCAGACCCCAGCGCATCAGGCTCAGGCAGCGCTCTCCAGTCTCCGGATCAGTCCGAATGACCGGTTGATTGGTGCTTGGAGCAATGTTGTAGTCGGCAGGCAGCTGGAAATCTGATGGGAGTTTCCCAAGGCGAAAGGCCTCAGCGATGCGCTGCTTGTCTGATCTTCGATAGTACCGACCGCACATGATCCCGGGCGCTCCTCAGATCACTATGGTACAGTAGATGTATCTAGCACATTCTAAACGGCTTACGTCCGATAAGAAGGATTACGTAAAGTAGAATTGTAGCCGCAAGTTTAAGATTCCATAAGTGGGCTTCGAGGTGCGTCCTGATCGAAAAACTGATTGGGACCGGTAAGGTGAAATTGAGATAGCCCCGGCTAAAGGGAGTGATTTCAACCATCGGTTGATCCCTTTGTATGGCGGACAAAGTCTGGCAGAAGGATACGCCCGGAAGTACGAGGATAGATGGCGCGGAGGCAGTAACAAGCGTCGGCAACCGTTTCGGCAACGTCGCAGGAACCTCGCCAATGGCCACCTCTAGCTATGATCTCTGCTAATGAACGCGCTCTCAATGGGGCAGGCTGTATGTGCCATCACATTGCGTGAATTCACACCTTAATACCCCTTATCGCACGGCGAAGGCTCTCAGGAACGGCTGAGAGCCTTTGCTGTCTCGGTACGAGCCAGAGCCTCACAACGGCGATTTCACACATTACCACCGCCCATCGAAGCCGTCGCGCTCGATGAAGTCGAGCGGATCGCCTTCTAAAACGCACTTCACCGCAAGGTACGACTTCAAGTCACTTGCAGTGGTATAGCCCTTTAGTCTTTGCCATCCGGCGATCGGGGCAGAGATATCGCTTAAAGGCGGACGACAAATGGCTACTGATCTGTACGCAGCAATCGAGCAGTCTTTCATTGATAAGGTCATCCAAGACGCTAGTTACCCTCTAACGATAATCAACACCTGGCAAGACTTTCCGAGAAACTTCACGGACGCGGCCCACCCGCGTATCTCCGAGGAAGAAGTCGGAAAAATATTGCGAGCGAATATCGATTGCTCCGACGACAGCAATGAAATTGGCTGCCGTGTTATGCAGGCGAATATTGTTAGGGTGAAAGAGATCAACAAGGTTCGTGAACACAAATCCCATGCGAAAAACAGCTGGAAAGGTCCATCGGACGAAGAGCTGAATGAAATGGAAGCCAAGACTCGCGGCTTTGAGCTTGCATTTTTCCTTCAGCACCTTCGAATTGATGTACGAAATGCTCCGTTAATCAAACTCTCCGGCATCTCCACAGCCGTCAAGAATGTATCGCTGTCGGTTGATGCAGCTGCTCAAGTGTGGATCAAATACCCTCACTGGGTGTGCACGAGAGATTGTAACTTTGGCGGATTAGGCTTCTGCTGTGAAGGCCATTTTGAAGACCGGTGGGATCTCTTACAACAAACCACTATAGGTGACTTCTACATGGGCGCGGATGGCCACGTGAACCTGGAAGTCCGCGGGCAGGTCGTCTATGGATTAGCCAGCTTCGACAAGTTGTTTATCGATTACCCCATACTGAGAGAGATCAACCTTGCAGCCTATGTAATCCAGTTTTTTAAGATCGATCCATTTCAAATTGTTGATGCTCGATCTCTCGTAGCGGTGATCCCGTACGCAAATACGCGATATCAAATATCCAGCATAGCGTTGAAGGGAAAGGGCGAAATAAGAGCCGAGCTAACGCTTGCAAAACTGTGAGCTTTTACTTTTGCTCGCGTCTCGGCTATCGTCGGCATGGACGCCGGCGATTATTACAGGCAAGGCTAGCGATGCTCGCTGCGGCTGCATGAAAAGGGCGGAAAGGAACATGGCCTGCCTGTCCTCCCATCGTTCATCCTTCCACATTTCTTCGTCTTTCACCTGTCCCATGTGCTTCCCTCTTGCGCTTTTGACTTTATTTCAAAATGGTTCCGCTTCCCCGGGCATGGGGCTTCCCATCGCTAGAGCTGTTGGCCGACTATAGCACCCACCACGGATGAGCGCCCAAAGATGCGGGTATGTCTTTGAGTCTGTCGATTTCGAGATTTAGGGAAAACGGGGTAACGAGGGATGCGAGCACGACGGTACCGACGAGAAACATCAGCACTCGCTTCCACACGACCCCGCCATAGGAACTTTTGTCCGACACTGCCTTCAGAGACATTTGAACGCCAAAGAGGAGTGCCACGGTACCAATAGTTCCGAAGAAAAGCCCGGAACCCGAACTGAACCAAAGGGAAGGATGAATGATTGCGTAGAGGGCAGTCGCAACTTGCAGCCAACAATAATAGGCCACATGCGGCAACTCGCATACCCATACAAATCCTGCGATCCAGAGCCACAACCAATGGCGAGAGGGGATCAGTAAGAGTTGGTCCGTCAGTTCTTCGTCATTGCGTGATGTAGCGCCCAGAAAAGAACTCGCCAACCCGACGACCAACGTCAGCGATGAAAGAAATATGATCGCTTGCCTCGCAGAGAGTGGATGTCCAAACACGCTTTCGCCTATTGGTTTGTCGAAATCAGCACGCATGAAGAACAGCAACGCTATCCAAACTGACACCGGTACGAATGTCGAGCAGATTCCGACCGCCACTCTATGTGTCTTGGACAGGCGGCTGGCCAAAGCTATTCCAATTCCCGATCCTAGCGCCCAAGCAACTGACGCCAGCAGCCCATGCGCATCAGGTGTCTCTCGATAGAGGTATTTCACACCGGTAGTCGTAGCAGAAGCGAAAATTGTCGAGTACCACGCACCAAAAAGAAAGGCGGCTGCGAAGTGCATGTGCGCCGTCGGAAGAGGGGTAACGACGTACTCGCCCGCGTCCGCTTCATCGTATGTGGATTCGTACTCTTCAGATGGTTCATTTTCCATCGCGTCTTCTCACCCAAGTCCTTTCCTGTCTCGCATAATGGAAGCGATCACCCACAAGATAAAGATGGCTGCAACAATCATGTCTAACGTGCTCCAGTCCGAACGGTGCATCCGCATCGAAAGGATTGGATTGAACACGACGGCGACGACGCCGAATATCCAAACCCACACCGTTCTTCCAGCAAGGAACGAGGTCCGAGCTAGGTACAGCCCTATAGCGCAAACCGTCAACCGCAAGAGAACGTAAAAAACGTACGGCCAATGGGAGGGGATCGCAAGGAGCAGAAAGCCCGCAACCACTAGAGCGGGAACGAAGTCCGTTCTTCTTAGCGCCTTATAGCCGAGCAATTTGCGCCCACACTATCATTGAAGGCTACCAGGCACGTCGAAAATTATCGCCTCTGTCATAAATCATGGTTTGTTCGTGCAAACTCCACTCCATAGCTGCTCACCGAGCGTGTCTGGAGCCACGACGCTCCACTTTCCCCCTGAGCCGGAATCACTTTTGGGGTTGTTGTGAGAATCGTAAACGATACTCGACGCCCCTCGCAGTTTGTGCGCTACACAGTCTATGTCAAATGCCATGACCTCGGATTCTTTAGCACCCACTCGTTTTACCCATAATTGCGGCAACCGACCAGGCGTCACCTCGGAACTTTTTACATCGAGATAGTAGCTGTCTCCGTGCCCGAAGGTTCCAAGCGAGCGCCATCTCTCCGTGGAATCGACGTGCCCGGGAATACCGCCGAAGATACGTTGAAAATCGAGAATTCCCCGTCTGTAATCTCCACTTTTTAGATAAGCATCGCCACGCGACTCATACAATTCGCTGAGAATGAAGGTGATGGCCATTTTGCCGTTATCTTGGGTTAAAAGCTTATTGAAAGGCGCCGGTTCATAGTTGGGCGCAAACAGCCGGTTAAGTTTCTGAAGCAGAACAGCATCTGACATCGAGGCGTACTCGGGATATATACCCCGGAACTGGGAGAGGCTCAGAACCATTACTTGAATCGCCAATCGTTATCTCAGCGCAGTGCTGTAATCATCGATGGCGCGCTGATAGTCTCGCACCTTGACATAGGTATCGCCGCGGTTTGCATAGAGCGTGGAGATGTACGAATCCCCTTCATCTTTTGCTCGAATTGCATCACCAAAATCAGAAATCGCCGGATAGTATTGGCCTAGCTCCAGGTGGGCAATCCCGCGATCTGAGAGCGCTGTAGAAATGTCGGGCTTCAACGATAGAGCTTTGTCGAAATCTTTGATTGCCAGGGCGTCTTGTTTCAAGTTCAGGTAGACTTCGGCCCTAGCGGCGTAAGCCTTCGCAAATCCAGGGTCTAGCTGGATGGCTCTGGTAAATGACGGTATCGCAGCTCTGTAAAAAGCATCGCGTGCTGCATCGGAGGCCCATGCTTTCTTCGTCCAAAACGCAGTGGCCATGTGTAGCTCTCCCTGTAGATAAGGCACAACTGCCGTCCTGGGATTGAGGATAGATGCTTTCTGGAATGCCGCGGTCGCTTGTGGGAAAGTGCTTTCACCGAATGTAGTGAAAAACTGATAGTAAAGGCCCACTAATGCGAATGATCGCCAGTCCTTCGGAGCATTGGCAGAAAGCAGACTGAGGTCCGTCAAGTTCCAAGTACAGAAGTCCGATGTTTTCGAGGGCTCTGTGCCTTGGATATTGAAAATATTGTCCGCGGTATCGAGGTCTTCTTCCATCGCGCTATCGAGAAGATCCAAAGCAGTTCTATATTCGCCACTTGAACTCGCAATCTTAGCGAGGAGGGAGAGTGCCTGCTTCTTGTCGTAAATGGAAAGGTCACCACGTTCGGCAGAAATGGCGGCCTGAAGGTCCCCTTTGGCATTAACCAGGTTTGGTGGGTTAGTTTCACACGCTACGATCTGCGCCCGTGTGAACCGGGCATCTCCAAACTTCGGGTAGATCTCAATGAATCGGTCTAACAGCGAGAGGTCCGCCGCTGATGTATCTTTTCCCACTTGCTGCAAAACGTCCAAGAACGCTTTCTCAGCAGGCGACGCGCTTGGGTAAGTTTTAGGCGGTCCCATCATCTCAGGAGGATCAGAAACCGCAACGAATGGGCCGGACTGTGCAACCGTCGTCCGTGCGTAACCAAAGCCAAGGACAGCAATCAGGAAGTAACAAATCGTTCTACGAGCAGCCAACGTTCAACCCCCGTCTTACACTTTCACCAATCGTGCAGTTCCCTAGATTTGTGGTTAGACCGGTTCTTTCATCGTGTCGAGGAGCTGGCGCAAATAGATCTCCGGTCCAAGCTCACGGATGAGCCTCGCATTCGCTTCGATCCATTGACCCTCACTGATGACGGGCGGCGTTGACAAACAATACTTGGGGTTCAGCAGGATGTTCCGCACATCTTCAGATGTCCAGTCGTTCTTCGGCATAAGCACCTCAGTCTTCGACCTCAACCGGAAGCCTCAACTGCTCCATCGCTTTCGGCAATTCCAAGTCTAAGGGCAAACTGAGCTGTTCCTTGCCCTGTGGATGTTTTTCCCGCCACAAGATCAGCAGCAGCGGCGTCATTTCGCCAAGAACCATCTGCGTACGCTCCACAATTGCGTGGCAGCGTGTGCAGAGGGTAATCATCAACTCCAGCTTGGATACGCCAGGCTTTCGATGATGGACGCATAGTTTGCGCCTCTCCAGGTTGGGACAGGCGCGGCACCGCCGCTCGTCCGATCCAAAACCACTTCGCGCAGGCCGCCGTAGTTCTCCTCATCCTGACGCTTCATTGAATAGCACGAAGCACACAGCCCGAGCGCGAGGATTTCCGTCCGCCCACAGGGGCAGCAGATTCCGCGCTGCTTCACTGGCTGCTTACGCTTCATAGTTCCCGACCCGCCCGCTTCCGTGCCGGCTTCGCCGTCACCTTGCGGGGAGCCACAACAGCCAGATAACGATAGAGCGTGTCCCGGCTGATTCCAAAGTCTCGCGCAATTCCTGATTTGGATTCGCCGGCCGCCGCCCGCCTTCGCAGCTCCGCTGCTCGTTCGGCGGTCATGGTCGGCTTCCGGCCCCGATACTTCCCTGCCCGCTTTGCCAACGCGATCCCCTCCCGCTGGCGCTCGTGGAGCAGCTCGCGCTCAAACTCGGCGAAGGCTCCCATGACGCTCAACAGAAGATTCGCCATCGGCGACTCTTCCCCGGTGAACGTCAGGTTCTCCTTCACGAAGCACACATGAACACCACGTTTCGTCAGCCCAAGAACGATCTTCCGCAGATCATCGAGGTTTCGAGCCAGCCGATCCATCGAATGACAGTACAGCGTGTCGCCGTCACGGACGAAATCGAGCAAGGCCTCCAGCTGCGGGCGCTTCGCGTCTTTGCCGGAAGCCTTGTCAGTGAAAACCTTGTCCAGTTCCCTGCCCTCAAGCTGCCGGTTTTCGTTTTGGTCCAAGGTGCTCACACGCACATAACCGACGTGCTGCCCTTTTGACGACCGCCCCGCCCGCGAAGCTCGAGATTTTGTCCGAATAGGCTTTATAACTTTTGTCATTGGCTGTACGATAACACTGAAACGCGGTCTTATCGTACATCATTTTCAACCGGATCGTACGCCAGCTTAAGGTATACCCCAAAGCGCACTGAACAAACAGGTATGGAATTCGGAGCGACGCTAATGCAAGCACCCATTGTTGTACTTACTGGCGGTTCTGGTTCTGGCAAAACGACGATAGCGCACAAGATCGAAGCTGAGCATCCTGAGATCACTGTTCTCCGATTCGACTCCATCGGTATTCCCTCCCCAGAAGTCATGGCCACCTACGGAGACGGACACCAACCCGGGGGCGCATGGCAGAGAGCTATGACCCTAGAGTGGTTCGACAAAATCGCAGACGTTCTTGCGCTAGGACAACCGGTTCTATTCGAAGGACAAATGAGAATCGCGTTCGTGCGGGAAGCGCTTCAAACGAGCGGGATTACAGATGCACGGGTCATTTGTGTGGAGTGCGACGACACTACACGCAGCGCTCGCCTTACCGATGACCGCCTTCAGCCTGAACTCGCAAGCGAGGCGATGATGGGTTGGAGTCGCTACTTGCACCAGGAAGCAGTTGAGGAGGGCTACGAGGTCTTCGACACAAGGGGCCTCTCTCCCGCTGAGAGCACAGCACACGTCCTCGCGGCGTTCCGACTGGGTTGAAGAGGAAGAAACCGCCGCCAGTTGTTCGCTGCGTCGTCAGCCGCATTGCTCAGGAAGATCCGATACTAAGGGACGAACCGATATGCGGCTAAACGGATAAATTGATAAACCAATTAACTCGGAGCCGTGTCCGTAAGACGATCCTTCAACGGACAACTTGTAAACGATCAGTGAGTCGCCGAAACAAGGCAATCCGTGTCTCACATAACTGGTACGGTGATATTCTCACGTAAGGCCCGCCAGACGTTACGCCCGTATGCCAAAAACTGTCATCGGGTACGCACGATGCTCCACGGACAAACAGGACCTCACCGCGCAGCGGGATGTACTCGTCGAGTTGGGCGTAGCTGCGAACCGGATCTACGTCGACCACGGATTGACCGGAAAGAATCGGGCTAGGCCGGGACTTAACCAGGCGCGCTCGCCGGTGTCCGTAAGGGCGATACTCTGGTCGTGCCAAATCTGGATCGGCTCGCCCGCTCAATACCTGATGCCCGGTCCATCGCAGATGAATTGGCAGCATGAGGCGTGACGCTTGCACTAGGCCGGGCCGCTATGACCCAGCCGATCCCATGGGCAAGATGTTCTTCAACATCCTGGCTACCTTTGCGGAGTTCGAAGCTGACCTCATTCGGCTGCGTACCCGTAAGGGCATGAAGATCGCTTGCGCGAAGGGCAGACTCTGGGGCAAACAGCCTAAATTGTCAGAAAGCAGCAGAAAGAACTCGGTCGCATGCATGGAACAGGTCAGTACACGATCAGCGACTTGGCTGAGCTGTTCTCCATCTCACGTCCGACCGTCTACCGAACACTTCGTCGTTCCGCGCAACCATAATATTCTCTCCACCAGACGGATGGACGTTCTCCGATTTTCCTGAGTACTCGCTGAGTGCATTGACGATTCGCGCTAACCCGCTAGGGCGAGAGGGGATGCTTTGTGGTGTTTGGATAGAGTGTTGGACGCCCGGAGGGGAAGGAGCCTTGGTATCAGGCGATGAGGATACCCCGAAATGACGGTAAGCTCGCTGCTATCATGAAAATCCATGTGCGGCCGCTACTACCGAACGATCCGATAAACAGCGCATCGGCGACGCCTTCAACAACAGCGACCTTCCTTCCAGCCTGGTCATCTCCGAGGCCGATTACAACGTGGCGCCGACCACCTTTCAGCCTGTCATCCGAAATGACAAAGACACAGGCGATCGCTTTCTACCGAGGGGCACCGGAAGCCCTTCCAGATAGAACCCGTCCAATAATGTCGAAGGTCTTAAGGAATGAGCTGCCTCCCGAGGCTGCGGCCAGCACCATAAGAGTTGGAGGCAATCATTGATGATTAAAGAAAGCGTGAACGCGCTCATGTTTTACATAAGCAAGAAGCAAAAGCACTATCGTCATACCGATGGCTGCCGGGTCCTCTTCGCAGATGCTTACTGAAACGATCTCGATCAAATCTACAACTTTGGTGGTACAGACAGTCTAGCGGTCGTCGAATATAAACGTCGTCATGCGCTAGCCCTTGTGCTTTGCAGGGAGCACCGTTTTCTCGCTTACGCTAACTTCTCCTCAGGTTCGTCCAGATCATCGGCGGCTTGACAGTTCTCGCTGCCAGGCATCACACGCACACTGCACCGACGATTCACCTAACTTCGCTCCTCAACACGGTCGGCGTTGTTTGGTTGTTGGGATAGGGACATGAAAATGACCTGCCAATCCTCCCCACCCTTAACCCTAACCTTTGGCGAAAGTAACCAGCAGCCGTTCCGAAAGATGACGGCACTCCCTCATCTCAAGAGGAGCAACCATGAAGAGCTTTCTGCCCGTCGCACTTTCCTTATTGGCCATGAGCCCAATGGTCGTCAATGCTCAAGAACTTAACCCCTCGGTTGCAGCCGCGAACCAGAACCTCGCGCCCTCGAAGCTTGTCTCTCCAATGAAGGCCGTGCCGCCTGCGATCACAGCCGCTTACGGCAAGCTGCCGCTAAGCTTTGAAGCTAACCGAGGCCAGAGCGATCCGCAGGTGAAGTTCCTCTCCCGCGGACAAGGCTATACGCTTTTCCTGACCGGCAACGCGGCGGTGCTGACGCTAAGCAAGGACTTGAGTTCGCAGCCGAAGACCAGTGCAATGGCCGGCAAAGCGGCGCTTCAAAGACCCGCCAAGATCAAGACGGATGTGGTGCGCATGGAGCTTGCTGGCGCAGCACGCGGCATGCAGGTGAGCGGGGCCGACGCGCTGCCCGGCAAAGCGAACTACTTCTTCGGCAAAGACTCGTCGCAGTGGCATACGAACCTGCCCACTTACGCCAAGGTGAAGTACAGCAATGTCTATCCCGGCATCGACCTGGTCTATTACGGCAACCAGCGGCAGTTGGAGTACGACTTCGTCGTCGCGCCCAATGCCGACCCGAAGCAGGCCCGGCTGCACTTCGCCGGGGCTAGCAAGCTCAAGCTCAACAGCGGAGGCGACTTGGAGATCATCGCCAAGGACGGAGAGATCGCCTTCCATAAGCCAATCATCTATCAGATGAAGGATGGACAGCGTCAGCCGGTCGAAGGCAGCTTTCAGCTGCTGGCTAACAACACCGTCGGCTTCACGCTTGCGAGCTATGACCATAGCAGGGAGTTAGTGGTCGATCCGGTACTGGCTTATTCTACTTATCTTGCGCCGGATGCCTCAAATGGTTTTGGAGGCAATATGCTTGTAGGAATGACTGTGGACCACGCGGGTTGCGCTTACTTGACCGGATATGCTCAGGCATTTTTCCCGACGACGGGCACTTCCTTTCAGCCAACCCGCGCGAGCTCAAGTCAGGACGTTGCTTTTGTTACCAAGATCAATTCATCTGGCACGGCGCTGATCTATTCGACCTACCTGGGAGGGCCCGATGTTCCGGGAGCGGCCGTGGGTGGAGGAAGCGAGGGAAATAGTATTGCGGTGGATCAAGCTGGAAATGCCTATGTGACTGGCAACACGTTCTTGAGCTATTTCCCAGTAACCGCCGGAGCATTTCAGACGGTCAATAAAAATACCAGCAGCACCTATTTCGAGACTGGCTTTGTCACCAAGCTCAACGCTTTTGGCTCGGGATTGGTCTACTCGACGTATCTTGGCGGAAGCGCTTACGACCAGCCAGACTCGGTCATCGTGGATGCCGAAGGCAATGCCTACATCACAGGAGGGGCCTCCTCGACCGACTTTCCCGTCACTCCCGGTGCATATCAAGTCGAAAATAAGGCGTCTAGCGGCAATCAAACCGGCTTTGTCACGAAGTTAAATGCTACCGGTACCGCGCTGGTCTACTCGACGTATCTTGGCGGAAGCGTTGCCGAATCTTTGTCGTTGTGGAATTACGTCGATCATGAAGGCCACGTTTATCTCACCGGAACCACGTCCTCCTATGATTTCCCGACCACTCCGGGCGCCTTCCAAACGTCCGCTCCGGGACTAGGCCCTAATCTATACGCGATCGTTGTGACCAAACTAAACATCGCCGGATCGGGACTCGTCTTCTCCACCTTCCTGGGTTCTGCTTCCTCTTCCAACTTCGGAGGTGGGGTCGCAGCAGACGATGAGGGCAACGTTTACGTAGCAGGCTCTGTCTCAGCTAAATTCCCTACGACCAAGGGTGCCTTCCAAAGTGTCAACAAAACAAACGGGGGTATTACTGGATTTGTTACCAAGCTGAACCCTTCCGGCTCCGCGCTGCTTTATTCCACCTACCTGGGAGGGAGCGCCGACAGCTCTGCTGGATCGCCTGCTTTGGACAGTTTGGGCAATGTATACGTTACCGGCCAAACCGCTGCCACCGACTTTCCCGTCACCTCGGACGCATTTCAGAAAACGAATATGGGCAGCACGGCTTACAGCTATCTCAACTGTATCTTTACAGAATTGAACGCATCCGGTTCGGCCCTGGTGTATTCCAGCTATCTGGGAGGAGTGTATAGCAGTTGCGGCCCCTTGGCGCTCGACGGTCTGAACAATGTTTATGTGGCAGGCTTTGCGCAAGGAAACTTTCCCACAACTCCAGGCGCATTTCAGGAGCAGGGGGGTGGTGGGTTTGTCTCCAAGTTCGCCCTGAACGGCGTAACTTCAACCACGCTGACGAGCAACGCCAACCCGCAGGTCCTGGGTGAACCAGTGACCCTCACCGCGCGGGTGACGTCGGCTTCTGGCGGCGGTATACCGTCCGGTATCGTGGGCTTTGTCGAAAAAGGAAAGGTATTTGCGCACGAGTTTCTAGACAATGCTGGAAGCGCCAGCTACACCACCAGCAACCTTTCGCCAGGCGAGCACACCATTGTCGCCAGCTATGAGGGAAGGTGGGCTACCTTCGAGGGGGCGCCAACGACCTACTCCTCAAGCAACGGCGTATTGAATCAGGTCATCACTGGCGGACAAGTCGCGACACCAACCTTTCCTGTTCTGGGAGGAACTTACGGGATCAGTATCAAGGTGACCATCGAGACGCCCACGGCGGGCGCGACCATCCATTACACAACCGATGGCGCGATGCCGACTTCTTCTTCGCCGACCTATACCGGGCCCTTCAAGATTTCCGGCACAACGACGGTGAAAGCGATTGCGACTCTGACAGGAGATACCCCCAGTGCCGTAGCGTCCGCAACTTATACGTTGGTCTCGGGAGTAAGTTCTACGGCCACTACAATCGCGTCATCAGCGAACCCTTCCACATTGACAGAGGCTGTGTTGTTCACAGCGACAGTGGTCTCCCTCGGTGCCGGCGGCCCGACGCCGACCGGATCGGTCTCTTTCAAGGATGGCGCCGTAGTGGTCGGCACCGCCCCGCTTGTCGACGGCGTGGCCCGCTTCACCACCTCCGGCTTATCGCTTTATGGACACGCGATAGCCGCCATTTATACCGGCAGTGAAACCTATTTGTCCAGCGGAGCGAGCATCACGCAAGAGGTGCAGTAAACTTACCCACCCGCGAGGGCCGGCAGCAGACACAATCCTGCTGCCGGCTTTGCTCTATTTCAGGATCGGCAAGGGGATAGACGCACTCAGATCCGAAGTTAGGTCAGGAGGAGCGCCAGGCCGCCAGCCCGAGGAAGCATTGAAGATTTCCCAGGAGATGATGCGCCAAGCCCAAGCGATGCAAGCTGGCCAACTCCGCTTCAAAGGCACCAACTAAGCGGACTACGGGCCGCAAGTTCCGCGACGAAGGCGAATAACGACCGCTTGCTAACCGACAGCCGATAACTGTATGTTGTGCCACCAATCAGGTGGAGCAACTAGATGCGCATGTCCCCTCAAACCACTTCGCTGGCCTGATGTGGCCGTTCACGCGAAAACCGTCCCGGTCAATTCGGCGCCGGGGTGTACTCCGGCAGCATTCTAACTGTGGAATGGAACAGGTGATAATTGGAGAAAGCTGTGTCGTTCAAAAGCGATTCGAAAGGAGCGTAAACGTTGAAGTCGAGGCCCCATTCATGAAGACCCAGGATGTGCCGCTGTCTGGAGATAGAGACGCTTTTCAACGGACAGACGTAAGTGTTGCCACCGATTGCGACGGGACCGTACTCGACCATCACGTCGGATTCATCGAGCGGCATCCTGGGCTGGAAGTCCGCCTGCATCGTCAGGCGAAGAATAGCTCCGCTTTGCGGATCGATCGCCAGCTCTCCATGAAACGGCACGTTCATCTGAAAGGGGACGATCTTCCCGTCCTCAGAGAGTGACTCGGCACCCACCGCAAAAAGAGGTTTTTGCGGCCTGGCATGATAGCGAAAAACCGCATCTGGTCCGCGTAGGCCCTTTTCCCAATAGCTCCAGGTTATATCGCTTTGAGGTGCCGTGGCACCCACCAGAGCGATGGCTAAGATAGGCCCAAATATCCCGACGGTCTGCAATGTAATTGCTTCCAGCGTCGATCTTTTGACCTTCTCGCCATTTGATACCTCTTTGCCGTCCCGAAACATCACAGTGGATTTAGCCGTTTGCACTATATGCAGGGATTGATCACCTGTCGCTGTCTTCCAAGTTTGTCCCGGCTCCAGCTGAACCTGTTCATACGAGATCGTCAGGCGGTCGGCGATGAAATCAGGTATTTTGGGCAAAGTCTTCTGCACATATTGGACCGTTCGCGAGAGCATTAGCTCCTGGGTGTGTTGCTCAGCCGGTGGATCGGAAAGAATATCCGACGCCGGTGGGGCACGAAAGACCGATCGGTCAGCGAGAGCAGCGAGCGCCTCGCGCGATTTCTTACCTTTCAGCCCGCTGCGGAGCGCCGCCGCCTTTGTGTTGCTTAGCCGTTCCGTCAATTGCATCCCCGACAGTTGCCGCGCCATCTCTGCATCCGACGTAACGCTTCCAGCTTTTAGCGTCTGTTCCAGCTGTTCTACCGAAAGAAACACGGAGTCCGTCATTGGTTGGTCGTAAAAGACTGGCTCGTCTAAGTAGAAGGTACTTGTGTAGGACCCTCGGCTCCGAACACGGCGGCCTAAAACCCCGGCGTTTTTCCGGGGACGCTGTGGGGACTAAGAACGATGTACGTGGGTGCAAATCCTGCTCATCACAGACAAGGGTGTTCTAAGTTCTATCACCCTGATAAAATGACATTTATACAAATACCTACCAGTCAGTGCAAACGTAGCCAAATGCCAATCTATCCCCCTTTCACGGCGGTAACACGGGTTCGAATCCCGTCGGGGACGCCAACATCTATTCAAGCACTTAGCGCTTTTACCCATTTTGTCTGAGGCGAAGAGTTTGGCGGATCAAGTGCCTTTGTCACCCGCTTGAACGCCACGAGCTCGCATCTGGTCTATTCCACTTATCTGGGTGGGTCCGGCCTCCTGGCACCCGGGGATAGCGGCGCGGCCATCGCCCTCGACCTCATGTGACCCCCATTTTGTTGGGTTTACTTACTCCTCCGACTTTCCTCTGTCGCCGCCAATGATAAGACCGATCGCGCGACGGCCGCTACCGGCTTCATGGCCCGGTTCAACTTCCCCGGAGGCACCACCACGGCTCTCTCTTCCAACGCCAACCCACAGGAGGCCGGCGGCCACGTCACCTTCACCGCTGCTGTTCAGCAAGTGGCTGGCGGAGCCGCACCCAAAGGATCTGTGGACTTCGCCGTCGATGGCCACTTCGTCGAAAACGTACAACTCGATGGCACCGCCCTTGCGAGCTACACTGCGAGCACACTCTCTGTCGTGCCGCACATGATCGCAGTTACTTATCTCGGCGAGCCAGACACCTATAGCGCCAGCGGCGGCAGCCTCACCCTGTGGATCACCGGCCAGGTCGCGGCCCCAACTTTCCCCCGCCTGGGTGGCACCTACCGTAGCCAAATTCTTGCAAAGTGCTATTGCGCCTGAGAGCCAATGGCAGGATCGATCTGTGCAATCCTCTGCCCTATCAATTCACGCTAGGTCTTGAGCGGATTGCCAAGAGCAGGCTTACTCAATCACGCTACCACCGCATCCGACCTGGACGCGGCGACATTCCCCGTAGCGCCGCTACGTGCCCGATTTGCGCGGCTGGCGAGGTATTCGGCGAATATCAAGCATGCCCCTATCGCAGTCAGGTTGTATACGGCGGCGCCCCATGTGGGCTGACTATGCGGCCTGGTGACAATTGGAGGCACTTCTACGAGACATTCAAATAGCAACAGCATCAAAGCAAGAAGCCGCGCTGCCAGCACATCCTTTATTCCTGAGCAAATTGCACATCCCGCCAAAAAGAAGGCGATTCCGGTCAGCCCCGCCCAAAAGTATCCGAACGGCATCCACTGCGGGACAATCTTTGCGAAGGCTTGAATGGCTGCGAGGTGTAATAAGCCGAAGAAGATAGGAGGTAATCCCAACATCCAACGTGCGGCGGTAGCTGCTCTTCCTTGCAGGAGGAGATCCGGTGAGTCGGTAGACGCAAAAACGATCGCTGCCGGAGCCGCCAGGAATACCTGTTGAGCGACCCCGAAAGAGATGCCTAGCAATACAGCGATTCGCAAGCCATAGGTATGAATTCCGGCAGAATACCCAAGTAGCCCGAAAGCCGCAAAGATCAGGTAGACGCTGGCGGATGCCGCGGCGCCAATCCTTGCGGTGCGACGCCACAAGACTGCAAGGCCTGCCGTGACCAGCCAGACGCCCGAGACGTAGGCCATTATTTGTTGTCCGGGAAGATTCTTGCCCAGAGATTGGATGGGCTGATGAGAGGCATCGAATGCACCCCAGGCGATATTTAGAATGCCGGTGAGAATCGTGCCCAATCCATAGAACCAGAGTCCAACTTTCATCCTTCGATCTACCATGGGTCGCTCCGGAAGAAGCGCGAAACTCGATAACGATGCCTGCGCTTCTTGATTTCGAAATTGATACTAGGGCGACGGTGGTACATTGAACAGAGCCATTTTAGGTGATTTCATTTGGACCATTTGAAATGCCAAAATCCATTAGCTCGTTCGAGCTCACTCTCAAGAGCCGAGCGCGCAATCAGACCCTGACCAACTGGTTGTACGGCGAGCTGCGCTCTGCGATTCTTGACGGTCGGCTCGCGCCAGGCGCCAGATTGCCAGCGTCCAGAGACTTCGCCAGTCAGGATGAACTCTCCCGGGGTACAGTCGTCAGCGTTCTGGAGCGTTTACAAGCCGAGGGATATATCAGTTCCCGGATCGGATTCGGGACGTGGGTCAATCGTGTGGAGGCGCCGCGGCCAGCCCGCCTGGCAACCGCGACGCCGGCGTACATTCGTGGCGTCATTTCGACCTATAAACGGCCGAAGCCCTGGGTCGACCTGCCTTTGGTTGAAGGGATCCGCCCCTTCCGGATCGGGGAGCCGGCCATCAACGAATTCCCTTCTGAGCTTTGGGGACGTGTCGCCGCACACCGAGCACGTAATTTTGGGGCATGGTTAAAGAAAGAGGCTGATCCGCGTGGGTACCGGCCATTGCGCGATGCAATCGCCGAGTATTTGCGCACGTCACGGGGTGTGCGATGCACTGCGGAACAGATCATCGTTGTCTCCGGAATACAACAAGCGCTCGACCTGCTGGCACGTCTGCTCTTAAAAAAGAGTGATCCGGTATGGATCGAAGATCCTGGATACTTCGGAGCAAGCATCGCGTTTGATACTGTCGGAGCTAAGATCATTCCGGTACCAGTGAATGATGAAGGGATATCTGTTTCCGCTGGAATTAGAATCTGTCCGGATGCGAAGGGTGCCTACGTAACGCCGGCACACCAATTCCCGCTGGGGGTAACGATGTCGCTGGAGCGGCGGATGGCCCTTCTCAGCTGGGCCTCGCGCGCTGGTGCTTTTGTTATCGAAGATGACTATGACAGCGAATACAGGTTTGAGGGACCACCTGTACCTGCCCTGCAAAGCCTCGATAATCACTCAAGTGTGATCTTCATCGGATCGTTCAGCAAGACGCTATTCCCAGCCTTACGCGTGGGCTACATGGTGTTGCCTGCGCCATTAATCGACCACTTTCTGGGTTTCCGTTATCGAACCGACTTCCGGAATTCATCTTTTGACCAGGCGGTGCTCTGTGACTTCATCATCGATGGCCACTTGGCGCGTCATCTGCGAAGGATGCGCAATCTATATGCGGAGCGCCTCGCAACGCTCATCGAAGGAGCCAGGCAGCACCTGGGTGGGTTGCTCGAGATCTCGAACGTCAGGGCGGGCCTCTACACGATCGGGTACCTCAAGAATCAAATGACTTCACGGCAGGCGGAAAGGCTGGCGGCGGCCCAGGGTGTTGAGGTTCTTGCTGTCGATCGATTCACTGTCAGAGGTCCTGATCCAAACGCGTTGCTCCTCGGCTTTGGCGGATTCGACGAGCTTGCGATACGGCAAGCACTCATCCGACTTGCAAAAGCACTGAGATAGCCGACTGCCCGGCGCCACCATTCTAGAGAAAGTCTTTTCGACCTTGTCTGTGAAGCTTTATCTTTGGTGGCCGCGATACTCGGAGTCGCTGCCGACGTCACGGGAAAAACACCGGATCCGGAGAACGACGACGCGATGACTCTCCTGCGCGAACAGGACTGCGCCTCTACGTTCAGGTCCCTGCATCGGGCGCCTGACAACTGCCGCATGCTGGCTGTCAAGGGAACTCGTGCTCGAGACACGATGTTTCATAGGACAATATCTCCGGAATGGTTTCTTCCATCTATTCCGCAGCAACCACACCGGCCGGAGGATCATCGGGGATCAAGCAGTATGTGCACCAGTGAGCTTGAGACACCAGGCGAAGTCGCACGGTCGATTCGACTCCTGCTGTAATTGCTCAGGAACCGTGACGACTAACCCCTGTTGCGCGTCCCATCTGGTTACAAGGTCATTGGGGTATCCAAGCATCTTCACGCTGGTCGCCTGTGCCGCTTCCACTGATTTGATCGAAAGGATTTTCCCAGGCCATTTAAGCAGGAAGCAATAAATCGTCTTATTGTCCTTGCTGCGGGTAAACCGCAGGTTATCGCCTTCAGACCATAGAGTTCCGGGCCGGGGGCGGGTGGCATAAATGCCTTCGCCGTTCACCTTCAGCCACTTTCCGGTTTCGTGAAGTTGCTCAACCGCCGTCGGATGGAAGCTGCCCTGGCCGCTCGGGCCAACACCAACCATGAAGTTACCACCTTTCGCCGTCGCATCGACCAGGTTGTTGACGATCCATCCTGTGCCTTTGTACTTCGACCCATCGCTTTCATAGGAGAACGAAGAGCCGAGTGGATAAATCACAAACCACGGCATTCTGGTGGCCTCTTTCGAGGAGGGAACAAAACCTTCAGGAGTGTAGTAGTCGCCATAATTGCCGATACCCCTCGCGCGCAACATGACGTCCGGCTGAAGCTGCCTCATTTTGACGATCGTCTCCCGCATCTCAGGCCAAACCTTCGGCCCCCAGAAGATGTCCAGGCACATCATGTCGATATTGCCGTAGTTGGTGAGTAACTCGGTCAGCTGGGCGCGATGCCGCTGGACCATCCTCTTTACTTCCTCTGGCGTGGGGTCGGGTACGATCACAAGCTGACCGGCAAATCGCTTCTTTAGCTTGTCCCAGAACTCCTGCACCGTTCCGTCTCCTGACTCGCGTGCTGTGAGTTCAGGGGACGACGGCACCTGCAGCGGGTGCCAGCCATAGGGGCGAAAGTCAGCATCGTACCAGTCGGAATGAGAGAAGTAAAGATCGATTTTGATTCCCCGTTTATGCGCAGCGTCGGTCAGCTCTTTGACTACGTCGCGGCGGAAAGGAGTCTCCATGATGCTGTAGGAGAGATCGCAATCCTCGATCTTCGGTCCGCCGGCTGCCGTCCAGTTGGCGCGCTGACGCACTCGCGTCTTGGTATCAAACATGGAAAATCCTTCTTGATGCTTCGAGGTGAAAGCAAACATCTTCAGGCCGGACTGCTGACACAAACTCATCCACGCATCGGCGTCGAACTGGTCAGGATTCCAGGTTTGATAAGCGTGGTTGTAGCTTTCACGCTCGCTAAAGGGAAGCGTGAGAAAAGGCCAGGACTCACCCCGTCGACCAAAGATTGAGTAGAGTCCCCAATGAATCCGGAGGCCGAATTTTAAATCCTGAAAAGCTTCGACGGCGCGCTCAGAGGCCCAGTGATATTCGTGCAGAGGGACATCCTCGATGTAGGAGCTGGAACGCTGGAAGTCAGCATCGGTAGGCGGCAACCGGTGTTCGATCGGAGGCTCTGCATGTTGTGCAAAGAGCTTTACGGGAAGGGCGGCGGCCAGAGTTGCGGCGCTCGCTGCCGAGAGAAATACGCGTCGATCCATAGCTTCTCCGATGTTTCGAGAACGCGATAGGTCAGATAGATCAGCCGAGCACGATTGTGTGAAGCTGTGCTCGAATGCTGATTGTAAGAGCTATCACGTCTCTTCTACATTAGCTGCTGCACGCGACCACAACAGCTGCCGAGCGCAGGTCATCGATTGGGCATCCAAGTCGCCAGTCAAAACCCTGACCGCATATCTGGATGCCTCATTACTCCAGCCAAAACTCTGCTCTCAGGTGTTCCATCCGAAAAGGAGCGTTCACACATTCGTCCGTTGGAGTGCAGACCTTCATCGATTCCGCCGTCTTGATCAAGCTATTTGATCTCCTCTTCAGGCTCGCTTGAACCAGACTTAAGACGATACAGTAAACGCTACCATATCGGTCCCGGCGGTTTGGACAGCGGCAGGTCGGACATACAATCGGACCGACTGCACGTGATGACCTAAGTTGAGCCGCAACCCAGCGTGGTTTGGTGCAAAAGCCAGCGCGATACACCCGGAGCCCGAAACCGGGAGTACTTCTTCCGTCCGATGGCGAGATCATCCCGGCGCAGAAAACGCTTCCCAAGGAAATCCTTGACACTTCTATCCGTGCATGAATAGGATTCTCGCGTTAACGATAAAGTAGTGGTTGTCTGTCGACTAAAACGCAGCCTGATGCAATCCGGACCGCCACGCTCGTGAAGTAAATTCTTGGGAGACCATCATGAAACAGTCGCTCGTAAAGCACTGGAATCCACTCCGGTACCTCAGCACCCCTTTGATCCTATGTTGTCTTCTGGTACTCACGTCCTTTACCGCCCGCGCGCAGCAGGCTACCGCGAGCGTCAACGGCGTGGTCACTGACCCGTCAGGCGCCGCAATTCCGGGCGCACGGGTGCAACTCGCAAACGTCAACACGGGCGTGATCAGGACAACGACTACCAACAACGACGGAGCCTATGACTTTCCCAGCGTGGCGCCAGGCGGCTATGGGATGCAAGCCTCTGCAGACGGCTTTGCCGCGGTGTCGCAACCGCCGGTAACGCTCGAGGTCAGCCAAATTGCGACGTTCAACTTTCAACTGACCATCGGCGCTGCGACCAGCAACGTCACCGTGACCGCCGCTCCGGCCGCGATGCAGACTTCAAGTTCCGAGTTGGGTACGGTCGTTTCCACAGCAGAAGTGAACAACCTGCCTCTGAATGGCCGCAACTTCACTCAACTGTTGACGATCACCGCAGGCGTGGCCAATATCAATACCGACCAGAACAGCGGCGGAGGCGGTGGGTGGAACGGTAAAACGATCGGGACCACCGATATTCCGGCGGTCAATGGAGCCCGCAACCGCAGCAACATGTTTATTCTGGATAGCGCGAACGACTTGAACACTCTGTCGGGGGTATACAACTATGCCCCGATCGTCGACGCCATTCAGGAATTCAAGACCCAGGACCACAACGATCTCGCTGAATACGGCGGGGCCGCCGGAGGCGCCGTAACGGTGGTCACGAAGGGCGGAACCAACCAGTACCATGGAGCCGTTTGGGAGTTCCTGCGAAACGAGCAGATGGATGCGCGCGGCTACTTTGAGGCAAACCGCACACCGCTTCGGCAGAATCAATACGGCGCTTCGGCCGGTGGTCCCATTTCCATCCCGAAGCTGTATGACGGCAGGAACCGTACCTTTTTCTATCTAGCGTGGGAAGGTTATCGATACGCATCCGCCCAGGAAACTGGAGCGCTCGGACCGACGGACGCAATGCGCAACGGCGACTTCAGCGCCCTCGGCACCCCGATCTACGATCCGGCGACGACCGTTCTCGACCCTGCCACCGGGGCCTACACGCGGCAGACCTTCACCCAGGAGTACAACGAGCCCAATCCGGCGTATTGCGGCGGCGATATCAACTGCATCCCTGCCAGCCGGATCAATCCAGTTTCGGCGCTATACCAGTCGGCTATCCCGCAGAGCGGCGCTCTGGTGAACGGGAGCAACGTCTTCGTCAGCGGAAGTTCCTGGACCAACCAGGATTCGGGAACGATTCGGGCCGATCATAGCTTCGGCAACAGCGACCAGCTCATGTTCCGCTATAGCCAGTTCGGTCAGTTTGGGATTTCCCCATCGGGCACAATCGGCGCTGGCTTCGATCAGGTCGCCGGGCATAACTACATCGGGCACTGGACCCACACCTATAGTCCGACCGCCTTCTCGGACGTGTACTTCGGCAGAAACTATGGGTACAGTCTGATCGGCACATCCTGGCCTGGCCAGGGCGCGGGATTTACCGGGAAGCTGCAGGCGCTTGGGGTCTCTACGTCCTGGATGACCTTGGACGGCAAACTGTACCCGCCCCAGTTTTCGGCAGACAATTACGTCGGATTTACCGGCTCGCAACTGCAGGGAAGCGGATTGGCGGATAACTGGCAGTTCGGTGGCTCTTTTACCAAGATCGTGGGCAAGCACACGTTTAAAGCCGGCGGCGATTTTGAGACCAACAATTTCGTCTCGCCGATCGCGTATGCCGGATCGAATTTCGGGGTCGCCCAGACCGGGGGGCTTGGGGCCGATCAAGGCGTGGGCGGAAACAGCTGGGCATCCTTGCTGCTCGGTATTCCGCGCGAAGCCAGCTATCGGAATGTCAATGAGGTGGTGCATGGGGGATGGATCGATGCGTTCTTCCTTCAAGACCAGTTCAAAGCCACGAGCCGGCTTACCATCAACATAGGTTTCCGTAACGACATGGTGTTCACGCCGATTTACGGAACCGGCAACGGCGGGAACTTCTATACGGGCGAGGCCAACCCTGTCACCGGACAGTACATCCTCAATGCGCTTCCCCCGAACTGTTCGGCGACCCAGGGCGCGCCCTGTATCCCCAATGGCATCTACACCTCGTCGACTACGCCCGCGCCGGGCGGACTTCCCCCGAACGCGATCGTCCGCTCGAATCCCAGGATGATCAATAATTCGCTGGCCGACTGGGCCATCCGGCTCGGCGGGGCCTACCGTCTGAACGACAAGACGACCATCCGCGGCGGTTACGGTCGCCAGTACGATCTGTGGGCAACCATCATTCAGCTCTCGCAAAACTTCGCCGGCAACTGGCCAGCGGTCAATACGATCGACAATGCCGGGCTGAATAACAACATTCCCACCGTGAATACGGCCGATCCGTTGGGATTAGGCGGCGGTGGAGCGCTCATTTACCCCATCAACGACTTCAGCCAGGTCAGCCAATGGATGGTGGATCCGAACTTCAAAACTCCTTATCTGGACCAGTGGAACATAGGCGTCGAGCGGCAGTTGCCCGCTAACATTGCGCTCGATGCAAATTACGTCGGCTCCGTCGGAAGGCATCTAGACTGGGGCCCCACGATGAATACTCCCCAGCCCGGACCGGGCACCGTGCAGGCCCGGCGCCCTTACCCGTACATGCTGCAGCAGTGGTTTGACCAGAGCGCCGGTGACAGCCGTTACAATGCCCTTCAGATCACAGTCAACAAACGGACGAGCCACGGCGTAACGTTCCTGGCTGCCTACACACTCGGCCACTCGAACGATGACGGATGCGGGCTTGGCGCAAGCTGCAATTCTTCCAATCCGTACAATCGCGCCGCTGATTACGGCACATCTGACCTGAACCAGAAGCACGCGTTTTCAGCGGCGTTCACGGCACAATCTCCATTCACCAGATCTCCCAATAGATGGGTCTCCAATTTTGCCGGCGGATGGGCGCTCAGCGGCATCGTGCAGTTCAGTTCCGGACAGCCCTACACGGTGACCACCGGCAGCGATCCGGAGAATATCGGGTGCTGTTTGCAGGAACGGTTGAACGTGGTCGGTAATCCGAACAGCGGGCCTGGCATCCGCACCCGGGAGCAATGGTTCAACACCAGCGCATTTGTAACACCAGCGCCATACACGTACGGCACTGAGAAGGTGAACCCCTACACCGCGCAGATGCGTCACGAGGTAGACCTGTCCGTACTTCGCCAATTCCATGTTGGGCTCGGAGAACAGAGATTTTTCGAGTTCCGCGTCGACTCTTTCAATCTCTTCAACAACGTCGTCTTCAACACTCCGGATGCGACCATCTCTGACACGACATTCGGACAGATCAAGACCCAGCAAAACTCACCGCGACAGTTGCAAGTGGCCCTGAAGTTCTACTATTAGCCCTGACTGTAGCTTGTAACTACAATGGCTCCATTGCTGCACGCGCTTGCAGCAGTGGAGCCATTCTTTAGATGGAGTGAGCTATGCTCAAAGGCGATGGTGCGGAGGAATGCGTTTAGAGTTGCTCATTCTTATTGGCTCTCTGGCGCCGGGTGCGATCGCGTGTGGACAGAGCGTCTCGCCGGGTCCGATCCGGTTCGAAGATATCGCCCAAAAAGCTGGCGTGCATTTTGTCACTGAGAACAGTCCGACCGCAGAGAAGCACCAGCCCGAGACCATGCCCGCCGGCGTTGCATTGTTCGACTACGACGGGGACGGGTTTCTCGACATCTTTCTGGTCAACGGCGCGGAGATGCCGTCCCTGGTGAAAACCGGCCCGAAATACTACAACCGCTTGTTTCACAACAATGGAAATGGAACCTTTACCGACGTCACCGAACATGCCGGGCTCGAGGGGGCAGGTTACGGAATGGGCGCAGCAGTAGGCGATTTCGATAACGATGGCCGACCCGACCTGTTTGTCGCCAACGTCAACGGAAACCAGATGTTCCACAATAACGGTAACGGCACTTTTACGGACGTCACCGCCAAAGCCGGTGTGAGTGGAGCAAAGCACAAGGATCGCAAGATGTGGTCGATTGCGGCGGGGTGGTTCGACTACAACCGCGATGGACTGCTGGATCTATTCGTGGTGAATTACTGCGACTGGGACCCGCGTTACGAACCCAGTTGCATGGGCATCGATGGCCGCGGTTACTGCCACCCCGACAGCTTTCCTCCCCTGCGAAACACTCTCTACCGCAACAACGGCGACGGGACGTTCACCGACGTTTCTGAAGAAACAGGAATATCGAAGGTCGATGGCAGAGGGATGGGAGTTGCATTTGCCGATTACGACAACGACGGCTGGCCCGATGTCTTTGTGGCTAACGACAACAGCCCGAACCGTCTCTTTCATAACCTCGGAGGAAAGCGCTTTGAAGAGGTGGGCCTGGAGGCTGGAGTGGCTTACAACGACGACGGCAACGTCCTGGCCGGGATGGGTGTGGATTTCCGCGATCTCAACAACGACGGATTACCCGACATCTGGCACACCGCGCTCGAAAACGAGACGTTCCCACTTTATCTCAACAAGGGAAAAGGCAGGTTCGCCAATGCGGGACACGAAAGTGGGCTTGCAAACCTGACAATGCCCATGTCCGGCTGGTCGAACGGCATAGCCGATTTCGACAACGATGGATGGAAGGACCTTGTCGTGGCACGCGGCAATGTGCTGGATAACATCGAGCAAATATCCCGGCACTTTCGCTATGCCGAACCGAACGCCGTGTTTCGAAATCTTGGCAACGGCAAGTACGAGGATGTTAGCGTCTCGGCCGGGGCCGACTTCACGCGGCCGGCGGCGCACCGCGGCCTTGCCTATGGTGACCTCGATAACGACGGCCGCATCGATCTAGTGATCACTGCGCTGGGTGGCCCGGTGAGCGTGCTGCGCAATGTCACCGAAACTCACAATCACTGGATTCTGCTGAAACTGGTCGGATCAAAAAGCAACCGGATGGGGCTTGGTGCACAGATTTGCCTCACCACCGATGATGGGAGGAGACTTTACAACGAGGCCACCACCAGCACCGGCTATGCCGGGTCCAGCGATCCGCGCGTTCACTTCGGTGTCGGCAGTTCGCGCCTTATTCGCGAAATCGAGATTCGCTGGCCGTCAGGTACGCGCCAGCTGCTGCACGACGTGTCGGTGGACCAGGCTTTGGTAGTGACGGAGCCGGGGGAAGGCGCTCAGCGCTAGTGGTGGAGGGTGCGATCACACAGTGTAAACGCATCATGAACGGACCGCTCCTTGGTTGTGGCGCGTTGCTGCTTCTCTTTGGAACGCCGGCCTTTGCGCAACTGCCGGCCGCCTGTAAGCCACCCGCATCCGCGGCGCACCCGCCTCCGGGCACGCCGCCGGCGAGGGTCTATGACGCGGTGGGTGCCTGGTTCGCCGAAAAGGGCGATCTGAAATGCTCTGTGGCGGCATTCGAGGAGGCGTTGCGTCTCGATCCGCATTCGGCCGAGGCGCATTTCGATCTCGGGCTTGCCCGGCAACGCGAACAGCGGACCGATGCCGCCGTCCGCGAATTTCAGCTCGCCTTACAACACGATCCTAAGTTGCTGCAGGCGCGCTGCGCACTCGGCTCGGCGTTGTCAGACCAGGCTGCGGCAGAAGCGGAATTTCGCAAGGCGCTCGCGAGCGATCCGCAGCTTGTCTGCGCGCTGGATGGCCTCGCCCAGGTTCTCTTCAACGGCGGCCGGTACGATGCCGCCCGGGATTACTGGCAGCAGGCTGTGCGCCTTCAACCCGATGATCCCGATTTACAGCTCGCCTTGGACACCGCCGTCTACAAGACTGCCAAAGCCCGCCAGGCCGATGGACAGCCGCCAGTCGAAGGCTCGACCGTGGCGGACGCAATTCGCCTTCTTACGGGATTGATCGAGAAGCATCCCGGCACGACTGCCGCCCACTTCACGCTCGGCAACATTTATGCCAATGAGCGGCGCTTTCGCGAGGCCGCTGACGAATACCGCATCGTTGTCCAGCAGGACTCCGCGGACACGATGGCGTTAGCCGCCGAGGTCAAGGCGCTCGTCGATGCGGCTGCGTTCACCGATGCGCTTGCGCCGGCCCGCGACTATGCGCGCCTGAGGCCTAACGAGCCTTCGGCACATATCCTGCTCGGGATGGTGTACCGCGGTCTCGGTGACTACGCCAAGGCAGAGCCGGAACTGGAGCTTGGGATCGCCGGCGCACCGGAGGATTTTGCGGCGCGGTATCAACTTGGCTTCGTTCTGGCCAAGCTCGGCAAACCTGGGCAAGCGCTGCCCCAATTGCGAAAAGCAGTGGCGCTGAATCCGGCAGACAAGTCGGCCCAGTTCCAACTTGCGGCAGTCCTGCGCTCGCTCGGTCAGACTGAAGAAGCGGGTAAGATCGTCGAGCAGTTCCGCAAGACGACCGATGTTGAATTCCGAAACAGTCAGCTGACCTCGGACGGCATTAAAGCCAACGATTTGCTCGAGGCGGGAAAGCCGGCGGAGGCCGCCGAAATCTATCGCCGCATGCTTGAAGAGAAAGGCGACAGCGCCTGGACCGCCTACAACCTCGCGCTGGCGCTGGAAGCGATGCATGACACGAAGGGGGCTGAAGAAGCGCTTCGCAGAGGTATTGGTGTCGACCCGACATTGGCGAAGCTTCGCGCCGAATTAGGCCGCTTGGAACTTACAGACGGTGACACTGAATCTGCCCAGCAATCACTCCAGTCAGCCGTGGACCTCGAACCGCAGCTCGTCGACGCCCGCGGCAACTTGGCCATGATCTTCGCCAGAAAGGGCGATCTCTCGACTGCCGAGAAGCTGCTTCGCCAGGCTCTCGAAGACGATCCGCGGTATATCGAAGGCCATCTCAACCTCGGCCTGATTCTTGCCCAGCAGGGGAAATTGCCTGGCGCCAAGCAGGAGCTCGACCAGGCCGTCACGCTCGATCCTCAGGGTCCCGACACCCTCTCCACCGTCGGTAAGGCCCTGGCGCAGATGGGCAAGATGAGCGAAGGAGTCGCCCTGCTGCGCAAAGTGGTGGTGCTGAGGCCCGATCTGGCCGCCGCCCATCTGGATCTCGCGCTCGCGCTCGCCGACAGTTACGATCTGCCCGCGGCACTGGCGGAGACCGGCGAAGCGGTCCGTCTGGCTCCCCAGTCCGGGGTCGCTCATTTCTATCGCGGCAGGGTGCTGTATGACCTTGGCCGCGCGACCGAAGCACAACCGGAGTTCGAGATCGCCCACCGGCTGGTTCCACAAATACCCGAGCCTCCGTTCTACCTTGCCCTCATCGCGAAGCAGGAGGGCAAGTACGCCGCCGCCGCCGGCCTGTTGGAAGAGACCGTCAAGCTGCAGCCCCGCAACGTGATGGGCTGGTATCTGCTGGGCCAGTGTTATGAAAAGCAGTCCGATACCGACAGAGCTGTAGCGGCGTGGCGGCAGGCCATCGCCATCGATCCGAACCTCAGCCAGGCGCTATTCGGCTTGGCGCGTGCCTTGCGGTCGTCCGATCCCGACGAGTCCGGCAAATTCATGGCCCGGTATACCGAGATCCAGAAGCAACGCCGCATCCTGGACAGTGCGGGCACTCTGGCAAACAATGCTGTGGTCGCCGCCTCCGCCCACGATTGGCCTGAAGCTACTCGCCAGCTGAGTGCAGCCATCGCCGAGTGCGGCGACTGCGCCGTCAAAGCCGACCTCCATAAAAAGCTCGGCCTGATCGACTGTCAGGATGGAGACCTCAACAACGGCGAAAAGGAGCTGCTGGCAGCAAAGGCCCTCAAGCCGGCGGATCCCGAGATCCAGCGCGCGCTGCAACTCATCGCCGAGGCGCGAAACCAGCACACGACTTCTGCCGCAAGGAAGGTGGATTAGTGCGATCCATTCGCGGATCTCTTCCGCTCGCCATCAGTCTCTCGTTGCTCGCGGCTTCCCTGCTTTCAGTGAAGCTACCCGCCCAGATGGTTGGGGGAACTGCTACCGATCAGCCGGTGCGCCCTCTTCCTCCCGGCATGAAGGCGCCCATCGTCGATTTTCGCGACCTGGCCGCGCAGGCCGGGCTCACCGCGAAGGTCATCTCCGGCGAATTGGACCAAACCTACATTGTCGAAAATACCGGCACCGGCGTGGCGATTTTTGATTACGACAACGACGGACTCCCCGATATTTTTCTGGTGCAAGGTGACCGTCTGCAGAGCTCTGCTCCGCCGCTGACTCCTCACCTTTACCACAACCTGGGCGGCCTTCGTTTCGAGGACGTCACCGCAAAATCCGGCATCGGCCACCTCGGTTGGGGGCAGGGAGTCTGCGCGGGCGACCCGGACAACAACGGCCACGTCGATCTCTTCGTCACCCAGTGGGGACACAACGTCTTCCTGCGCAACATGGGAAATGGCGTCTTCCAGGAGGAGACGAAAGAGCGCGGCCTTGACCGGCCCGAGTCGCGATGGAGCACCGGATGCGCGTTCATCGACTACGACCGGGATGGCTACCTCGATCTCGTGGTGGCTAATTACGTCGACTTCAAAGCACAGGATTCGCCGCGGCCTCGCTCCGAAAGCGGCTGTAACTGGAAGGGCATGCCTGTTCCTTGCGGACCCCGCGGCCTGAAGGGCGAGACCATGACCCTCTATCACAACGACGGTCACGGGCATTTCGTCGATGTCACGAAACCGTCAGGAATTGAAACCCCGCGTGAGTACTACGGATTTACTGTGCTCACTGGCGACTTCGACAATGACGGCTGGCCCGACATCTTTATCGCCTGTGACTCTACCCCCAGTCTCTACTTCCACAACAAACGCAATGGAACGTTCGAAGAGATGGGCCTCGCCAGCGGACTTGCGGTCAACGAGGACGGCCGCGAGCAGGCCGGCATGGGAGCCACTGCCGCCGACTACGATGGCGATGGGCGTCTGGACATTTTCAAGACCAATTTCTCCAACGACACGGATACGCTTTACCGGAATCTTCCCAATAACGTCTTCGACGACGTCACCAGCGCAACCGGTCTCGCGGTTCACACCCAGTACGTGAAATGGGGTGCGGCGTTCCTGGACTTTGACAACGATGGCTGGCCCGACCTGTTCGTCGCGGACGGCCACGTGTACCCGTTCGTGGAAAAGTACAACCTCGGAGAAGAATTCAAACAGCCCAGGCAGTTATTCTGGAACCGCGGCGACGGCCAGTTCTTCGATGTGTCTTCGACCGGCGGCTCCGCCCTTACGGCAAAACACTCCTCCCGCGGCATCGCTGTCGGCGATCTCGATAACGACGGCTCCGAAGAGATTGTCACCGTGAATCTCTTCGAGGCTCCATCGCTGCTCAAGAACTTTGGGCCTCGAGGCAATGCGCTGCTTGTCCGCGCGCTTACCGCAACGGGACGCGACGCGGTCGGCGCGCGCATCACTCTGACCGTCGGAGAGCGGAAAGAGATCGACGAGGTCCGAAGCGGCGGATATCACATATCCCAGGGAGATTTCCGCGTCCATTTCGGCATGGGCCATGCTGCCAAAGCAGACCTGACGATCCGCTGGCCCGACGGCCCTGTGACCAACGTGGAAACGATTCACGGAGTGGACGCCAATCAATGGATCGTCGTCCGCGAAGGCCGCGGCATCATCGAGCGGCATGCCTTTGCTCACACCGCGCCGTAGTGCGGTTAATTAGGCCTTGAATTGACACGGTCGCTCCGCCAGCGTTGCACAGGCTGCTGTGATCGCGTTATCTCCCTAGCGTGGACGTAAGTCTAAGCCCGGCCAGCCTGCCGCCCCAGAGACAGGCTGGTGGTCATGTCTACAAACGAAAAGCACTAGCTTGCGGCCGGGTACGTGGTGTACCCCTCTGGCCCCGGTGTGTAAAAGGTATTCTTATCCGGGTCGGCGAGAGGAAGGCCCTTGCGAAAGCGATGAACGAGATCCGGATTGGCAATGAATGGCCGGCCGAAAGATACGAGGTCAGCAAGCCCGTCCTCGATGACCTTGTTGCCAGTCTCAAAGGTAAAGCCATCTCCGATGTTGTAGAGGGATCCGCAAACTTACGTTGCATTTTTACAACCCGCTGCTGTGAGCTTCAGCAAATACAGCTCCTCCCAGGCATGTCGCCGTGCAAACAACCGAGCGCATGATGAACACGATTCTCAGAAAGCTCGGGGTCACATGGGTGGTGCACAATGTGTCTTTGCACGGAAATGCCACTTCGATACGGAGCAATGATGAGTCCACGGCATCCTCAAGGCAAGCTCAACCGCAGAGAAATGCTTCGCCTGTCCGCCGCCGCAGTAGCTGCGTTGCCGACTAACAGGGTTTTCGTTCCGGCCATTGCCCACGCTGCCCCTGCATCGTCGCCCCTGCCCGAGAACCAGCTCTACTCGGGCCTGCTCAAGACCTGGTGCGACGGCCTCATCGCCCGTCAGATTGTGGCGATGCGCGATCCGGCATTCTATGGCGGGTTGCTCTGTCCTGCCTGTGCTCTCATCCACGGTCGCTGCGGCGACGCGGTCTACCCGCTGCTCAAAGTGGCACATACCACCGGCGATGAAAAATACGTTCGCGCGGCAAAACTCGTCTATGAATGGTCTGAGGCGCAGGTGAGCTGGCCGGACGGCAGTTGGATCAACGATGTTACGCTCGGCCATTGGCAGGGCATCACTGTCTTCCATTCCATCGCGCTGGCCGAGGCCCTTACACACCACGGTGCGGTGCTTGACACGGCCACGCGCAGCGCCTGGACCCAGCGCCTTGCGGCAGCGATCCAATTCCTTGATCACTTCATCAGCATCGAAACCGGTAACGTCAACTACCCCGCTACGGCTACATTGGCCTTCGTGCTTGGTGGCCAGGTGCTCGGCCAGTCCCATTACATCGACCGCGGCCGCAAGCTCGCTCAGCGAGTCATGGAGCAGTTCACTCCCGAAGGCTTCCTCTTCGGTGAAGGCCATCCCCTCGACGGGGTCTCGCCCAAGGGCTGCCGCCCCGTCGATCTAGGCTATAACGTGGAGGAGTCGTTGCCGGCGCTCGCCTTGTACAGCCTGCTTGCTGAGGACAAGCACGTAGAACAGCAGGTGATCGCCGCTCTCAAAACGCATATGGAATTTCTGCTTCCCGATGGCTCGTGGGACAACAGCTGGGGCACGCGCAACTACAAGTGGAGCTGGTGGGGCAGCCGCACTAGCGATGGCTGTCAACCCGGGTACCTGCTCATGGCCGGGCACGACCCGCGCTTCCGCGAAGTTGCTCGCCGCAATACGGAGCTGATGGCAGTCTGCACGGAAGACAGCCTGCTCTATGGCGGCCCGGACTACAAGGCCCACGGGGACCTGCCCTGCATCCATCACACTTTCCCCCACGCGAAGGCCCTGGCCTCGGCGCTCGACCGCGGCGTCTTCCCCGCAGTTTCCGAGCGGCCCGCGCTTCCGCGCGACGAGCCCTACGGCATCAAAAGCTTTCCTTCGATCGGTACACATCTCGCCAGCGTCGGTGCTTGGCGCGCCACTGTCATCGACTACGACTGGGAGTATCAGGAGCATGCGCAGGCCAGCAGCGGTGGTGGCCATGTCACCGGTGGCACCCTCTCTTCGCTTTACCACATGGCGCTCGGCCCCATTCTCACCGCCAGCATGACCCAGTACGAGCTGATCGAGATCTCCAACCAACAACAGGAGCGCGCCGCACCGCACATGCCACTCACCCCGCGCATCGAGTGTATCTCCGGTGACACATACACGAACCTGAATGACTACAAGGCTACGCTCTCGGCGACACGCTCGAGCTTGGGAGCAGTCTTCGAAGCCCATGGCCGCTTGATGAGCAACGCGCACAAGTCGATGGAGGGCGATGGCATGCGGTATGACGTGCGCTGGACGATAGCTGAATCAAGCGTGGAACTCGCAGCCAGCGCCACCGGCCAGTTGCCGGCGTCAGCTTCGCTGCAATTGATCGTCCCGCTGATTGCCGGAAAGGGCGAGCGGGTCGAGCAGTTGAGCCCGCAGAGCGTCCGTATCTCGAAGTCCAAAGGTTTACTCATCGTCAGCATCGACGCCGCCCATCGCTTCGACCCGATTCCCGGCGAGCGCACATTCAATCTTGTCCCCGGGTTCGAAGCAGTGCCGTTGATCGTTGCAATTCAGTCCGGTAAAGAGGTGCGCCTGAGGATTGAGGCTGGTGATGCTGGGAACACATGATGTATTGGGATGCATAGCTCAGGATGCCTCCAAGAAACCTTGACAGTATGGTTATCGACCTAACAGCACCTATCGATGCTCCTTCTTCAGGATGATGGGTCTGCCAGAAGCTGCCACTGTCTGCGCGCAAACTTAAGTCGCCGGGACTTTGCGTCGTCGTTCCAGCCATTCGAGAACTATCGCTATGATCAAGAAGATTATCGAGACGCTGGACAGAAACATCATCCTTTGCGACGCAATGACGTAGGCTGTCCCTATCAGGGCAAGCAGAACACATGCAGCTGGAGCCGTATGCCTGAAGACCGTTCTGGTCGCAAGCGCTCCGGCACGAAATGTCATCACAATCCCAATTACGAATGCGATCAGCGTTGCCAGTTGCCACCCAGGTGTCATCGGAATATTGATGATGGCGTGGGCGATCATGGAAGGGATCAGCGAGCGAGTATAGGCAAAGACGATGCCCAATCCTGCGGCGAGACAAAATAGACTGGCGACCATCGTGATGTTGTAGGCGTTGGGAATCAAATATTGTCGATGCGCGAAGACAAACAGGCACGATGTTCCCACGATTGCGGGGCCATCACCCCAATCTTCAGCCAGGCGCCGCTGGTAGTAGCCGCGAAACAGTAACTCCTCAAGGACCGGAACCGCTGCATAGCTAAGGACCGCTGCGAAAAGCCAGAACTGCCATCGACGCCAAGACATATCAAAGAAGGCCTGCCGCCAGGGTGCCATCGCGCCCAGAGGATGAACAGTGTCGACCAGGGAATGGATGAGCACCGGGCATTCCGAAAGACACGCCGCGGTGACGCCCGCCGACAAGAGCCAGCCCCAGGTGTTCCCAGCTCGCGTCAGCCCGTAGGCTGCAGGTCCGCGTCGCCGGTACCACCAGTTCAATGGAATGATCAGCAGGAAATACGATCCATACTGCAGGAGCCAGATCAGCAGCAACCGGCGGGTAGCAAGCAGCAGGTCGGCGTCTGTGGCATGGGCGGTGAGGAGATCTAAGGGACTCGCCGGCACAGCGAACTGCCAGTGCACCATCAAGCTGATGATCTTGTCCTCAAGCGCCCCTGCTGCAAGATAGATACTAAGCACTTCAAGAAGAGCAGCTGTTCTTTTCAACGCCCCCTCGTTTTTCACTGGCTCAACAGCTTACACGAGCATTTGTCGGATTGCAGGGAGGTTGCTGGATACTTTTGATCTAACCGCTGTCGCCCTGGCATCTTGTCTACACATCCGGAAGATGCCCGGGCCAATTCAAAAACAAAGTGGAAGGGCAACTGAGGTGTTCTTGAGAAAGAACGGGCGATGGATAAACACCGGTTGCCATGTTTACTCCGGCAGCTGACGACGAAGCGTATGGATCGAGCTACACGAAGCGTGAGCAATGCACATTTAGCAACTCGACCTCTTGCTTCGTGGAATTAAAAGCCAGCGTTATGACCTCAGCGACCCTCAGGTCAAGATAATCTTGCGAGCTTCTCCTTCCGGGTCATCGGCCATTCGACACTCGTTGTCCCAGATCATCGCGCGATTGGTGTTCGGATTGGTGGGCGCCCAGTTTAATCCCGGTATGCTCGGATTCCCGGTTGCAGCAAATGCCGCCCACGAAGACGCCATCTTCTTCGCCAGCGCCTGCGCCTGCGGCGTATTACCCGTCCCCTGCTCACAGCGCTTCGTGTTATCGAAACAGAATTGAAGATCCGCCGTATGCCATGCGCCAGGCACACCATCGAGAATCGAAGTCTGCCACGTGAAGTAGTATGCGTACGCTGGCGCGGCCTGCAGCGCATGTTTCTGTTGCGCCATCTTCACCACGTTGTTTCGCATCCCGAGCCCATTCAGCCCCGGAGTTCCGCTGCAGATATAGGAAAGCGTCTGTATCTTCTTCTGCGGGTACGCCTTCTTCAGCGCCGCCACGATGGCCGTCGCCTTGTCCTCCCCGTACGCCTTGGCAAGGTTTGCATGCCACTCTTCTTCGGTCGGGCGCGAAGACATCTGGTTACCCTCTTCGCTCACCGAACCTACTAGAATCGGCACATTCTTCGATATCTCCGGGGCGGCGTCGAAGAACGACCGCATGTTGATCACCTTCCCGTCGACGCAAGGCGACCACCCTACGCGCGGCGTCCCGGGCGCCCCCGGTCCCATCATGGGGCGACCTGGCGGATTGATCTTCGCAGCCGCAGCGTTCCCGGCCGCAAGCAACTTGGTCCACTCCATTTTCTGAAGCGAACCAATATCGTTCGACGCAAGCCCGAGTTCCTTCATCGTCTGCCGCGCCAGTTCCTTTTGCTGATCCCTGCTGGGAATGTTCCCTCCGCCGCCGGACTGCGCCGCAGCCCGGTGGAACAGGCCGACTGCGGAGGGCATACCCATCAGCGTCGTCACCTTCGATCCGCCGCCCGACTGCCCGTAGATCATCACGCGATTCGGATCGCCACCGAAGTTCTCGATGTTTTCCTGGATCCACTTCAGCGCTGCAACCAGATCCGTCATCCCTACATTCGCCGAGTCTTCATATGCCGAACCGCCAATCTCCGCCGCCTCGAAGAACCCGAGGATATTCAGGCGGTGATTCACCGAGACTTGCACCACCTCGTGGTGGCGCGCCATCTGCGCCCCGTCGTGGGATGGCAGTTCGTAGGATGATCCAAAGCTGAAGCCGCCGCCATGCATGTAGAGCATCACGGGCCGCTTTCCCGTCAAGCCAGGCGTCCAGATATTGAGCTTCAACATATCCTCGCTCTGCCAGCCGTCGTCCCAATCGAACAAAAACGTCTGCTCGATGGCCGTCCACGGGTGCAGGCTTTGCGGGCAGTTCGCGCCGTACGCAAGAGCCGGATACTCGTCCGTCCACGGCGCAGGCGGCTTGGCCGGCAGCCACCGATTTTCCCCAGCCGTCGTTGCCCCATACGGCACTCCTTTGAACGTCAGCACGCCGCCATCGAGAAACCCGCGTACCTTGCCGTACTGCGTCGTCGCCACGGCCGTTCGCGGCGTCGACACATTTCCCGGTTCCTGGTGCGCGCCGGTCTTCACGCTGTCAGAGCCGAAGGCAGGCTTACCCAGCGCAGCCCCCAACCCCGCTGTAGTGGACAGCAGCAGCGCCTCACGCCGCGTGAGAACAACAGATTCCTTTGACTTCGCCATGAACTGCTTCTCCTCTCGTGTTTCTAGAATCATTCGCTTCGGAACTGCGCTGCCGATTCTTAGCAGCGCAATCCTGGTTATTCCGGCAGCGCGTATTGCCCATCAACGTGGAACTTGCCCGTAGCAACGGGCGCTCCCGTATCTGGCTGCCCGCCACCTACGCTGATTATGTACTCGCCTTGGGCGATGATCGGATTCCCATCCTCCGTCACCATCCCCATGTCGCGTGGTTTCAGATCAAAGTGCATCTTCTGACTGGCGCCGGCGTCGAGATGAACGCGCTCGAATCCGCGAAGTGCGATCCGCGGCGCTCCCTTGACATCCGGGAACTTCAGATAAAGTTGAACGACCTCGTCGCCGGCCAGCTTGCCCGTGTTCGTCACGGTCACATCCACCCGCTGTCCGGCAGCAACGGCCTGTGGCGGGATACTGAGATCGCTGTAACTGAATTTCGTATAGCTCAATCCGTAGCCAAATGGATAAAGCGGCTTACCGGTGAAGTAGCGATACGTACGATTCGCCATGCCGTAATCCTCGAAGTTGGGCAACTGGTCCACGCCCTTGTAGAACGTCACCGGCAGCCGTCCCGCAGGATTGTTTTTGCCGCTCAGCGTCTCGGCGACAGCTGCTCCGCCCTCTTCGCCTGGGTACCAGGCTTCGACGATGGCGTTGGCGTGCTGGTTGATCCAGCTCACGGCCAGGGCGCTGCCGTTCATTAGAACAACCGCCAGCGGCTTGCCTGTAGCCGCCACGGCTTCCACCAGGTCTTCTTCCGGCTGCGGCAAGTCGATGCTGGTGCGGTCTCCCCCGAGGAAGCCCGGTTCACTGACGGGCATCTCCTCGCCTTCGAGCTGGCTGGTGATGCCCACGACCGCGATAACGGCATCGGCGGACTTGGCCGCCGCGATTGCTTCGGGCGAGACACCGGTCTGCGCTTTGTTCCAGATCAGCTCCGCATGCGGCTTGTTGCTCTGCGTGCCATAGGTCATGCTGATCGTCGTCTTAATCCCCTTCTCCAGGCGAAGACGGCCCATACCGGAGGACAGCTCTTCGCCTCCGCCGAATGCCGCTGCCACCTGCTTGTCATCTACGGTGAGCCGGCAGAAGCCGCGGCAGCGAACGCCGAGCTGATAGTCTCCGGATTCAGAGGGCGTCAGCGTCCCCGACCATTGCGCGCCATAAGCTTTCTTCCCGGCAACTTCCTTGGGCAGATTGCTCTCGCTCAGGTTCACATTCGCTTCGGTGCGCGTCAGGATCGGCGTGGTCTTCGACCCGGGAGACATGCGGCCTTCGCTGTATTCAGCTTTGAGGCCGGGTTTGCCGTCGGGCGTGGTCAACAGCGCATCCGGCACCAGTTTTCCATTTGTGCGCAGAAACTGCGTTCCCGGAACATAAGTGATCGTTGCATTGGGGAACTCAGCATGCAGACCGTCGAGAACGGAGACGATGTGCGTTGGCTGGCCAGCGTAGTTGCCGATCAGCGGACGAGTCTGATCCGCCAGCGGACCGACAACAGCAATCTTTTTGATCTCAGGTTTGAGCGGAAGAACTCCGTCATTCTTGAGCAGCACCATGGACTCGTTCGCCAGCTTGCGTGCATGAGCCCGGTGTGCTTCGCTATCGAGCTCCTTCTCATCAATTTTTGCGTATGGGACCATGTCAGTGGGATCGAACATGCCGAGCTTGATGCGCGCGGTGAAGAGGCGAATGAGCGCGGTGTCGAGCGTGTTCTCAGGCAGGTAGCCCTGCTGCACGGCATCGATGTAAGCCTTTTCGACGGGTTCGCCAAAGCGAGAGGTGAAGGTGACGCACTCGTTGTCCATGCCGCGCAAGACAGAGATTGCGGCGCCCTGAGCCTGCGTGGGCCGATAGCGATGATTCGCCGCAACGTCGCGAACCGCATCGCAATCGGAGACAACGTAGCCCTGGAAGCCCCACTTCCCGCGAAGCTGATCTTGAAGCAGGTACTGGTTGGCGCAGGCAGGCTCGCCGTTGATAGCGTTGTAAGCGCACATGACGGATCCCGCCTTGCCCTCGGTCACGGCGGCGCGGAAGGCGGGCTCGTATGTGTCCACTTCATCGTGCTTGCTCACGTCGACATCGGCGAAGTGACGGGTCGGCTCCGGTCCACTGTGCACGGCGAAGTGCTTAGGCGTGGCAATAGCGAGGTAGTACTTGGGGTCGTCGCCTTGCAAGCCGGTAACGTACGCTACGCCCATGCGACCGGTGAGGAACGGATCCTCGCCGTAGGTCTCCTGCCCACGGCCCCATCGCGGATCGCGGAAGATGTTGAGGTTGGGCGACCAGAAGTCGAGGCCGCCCATAATGCCGGTGTGTCCTTCGCGCTGGTTCTGCACGTGCTTGATTCGGCCTTCAATGCCAATCTGCGCGGCCATGGTGTGGATGCCCGCTGCGTCGAAGGTCGCCGCCAGGCCTACCGGCTCGGGATACTCCGTCACACCCTGGTTGATGACGCCATGCAAGGCCTCACTCCACCACTGATACGCGGGGACCTGGAGCCGGGGAATGGCGGCCGAGTTGTTTTGCATCTGCGTCGCCTTTTCCGCCAGCGTCATGCGACGCACCAGGTCGGTGGCCCGCTGCTCTGGGGAGAGCTGCGGATTCATGTAAGGAAGATTTGCGGGTTCCTGAGCCACTGCAGTGGGTGCCGCTGAAGCAAACAGGAGTGCTACGCTGCAGGCGGCAATGCATTCGATGATTCTCGTCACACGAGTTTTCATACTTCCTCTCCAAAGCTAATTTCAGCAAGCGCGCTCTAGTGCGCCTCAGACGACTTGAAGACCATTGCCGCGAACTGATGCAGATAGTCTCTCCAACTGGGCCATGCGTGAAAACCGCCGCTCTCGTGCTCCTCCACATTGATACCGGCATCTTTCAGGATGGCCACGGTGGCATGGCTGTTCTGAAGCGCGATGTCGTACTTGCCCGCATCCACCCAGAACAGGCGAAACGGCTTGCCCGACGCGCGGTACTGCGCCACGTCCGTGTCCTGCTCTTCCTTAATCGAGTTGGGAAACCATCCGGAGCTGAAGACGCCCACGTAGGCGAAATCCGCTGAGTTGTCGAGCGCGATATTCAAGGTCTGCAGACCGCCCATCGAGAGGCCAGCGAGAGCGCGGTGGTCGCGGTCAGCGATGGTGCGATAATGCCCGTCGATGTAGGGCAGCACCACCTTTACCAGGTCATCGTTGAAGGCGTCATGGCCCATGCGGACGCCCGGCGTCAAACGGAACTCCGTGGAGATGTGGCCTGCGGGCATCACGATCAGCATCGGGACAGCTTTCCCGCTAGCGATCAGGTTGTCGAGAATCGCACCTGCCCGGCCGACCGTAGGCCATGAGTCATCAGAGTCTCCTCCCCCGTGAAGCAGGTAAAGTACAGGCAATCTCGCACTGCCGTTCTCGTAGCCCGGCGGTGTGTAGACGTGCATGCGGCGTTCGCCGCCGGTGGCAGACGAGTCATAGTAGACCGTTGAGATTGCGCCGTGTGGTACGGCCGTTTTGTACTCCGTGAAGTCCGAGCCCGGAACTTCGTACATGCTGAACGCGTGGGTCAGCGATTGCGAGGTGAGCGGATTCCGCGGGTCCGTCGTGCTCACGCCATCCACCGTGAAGGTGTAGCGATAGACTCCGGGCTCGATCGGACCGATGGTTGCTTCCCAGATACCCTGATCCCCCTTAGTAAGGGGCACACCAGCCATGTACTTGTTGATCTCTTGCGGCGTGACTCCCGGTGTGGCCTCCGGGCCCTCGGCATGCAGCTTCACCTCGGTGGAGTTCGGCGCCCAGATGCGAAACCGGACACGACGGTCGGGCTCTACCTCGACCGATTTCAGCGTGTCGTTCGGTGTGGGCGCCGGCATTTGCATCGCCGGCCAAGGCGGCTGTGCTGCGGGTTGCTGAGGCGCCGGCTGCGCATGAACGTACAGCCCGACGCATAGCGCCCCGAATACACAAACCGGGCGCAGGACTTCAGTTCTCAACCGCATCATTGGATTCTCCTGTGGACTTCCAATCTTGCTCTCAGAACAACTCGTTGGGCACTTTCAACACGCCGTGTCTTGTCTGTTTTGCCGGGCCATGTATCTGTCCGGAATGGTCTTGGCGGCAGGAACGATGAACCATGTAAGGAAACCTTTTCTCGGGAGTTGTGGGTCTTCACCGGCACTGAAAGTTTTGGGCGTCCTGTGGGTCTCCGCTTCCGGTGTACTGCGCGTGTTTGGGATAGGCGCATAACGGACGGCTGCGTCCTGGAAACGCCGCGCCGGTGGCAACGACGGACTCGGGCGCTGCGCCCTTCTCAACCCACCCGACGAGTGCGCTGAGCATGTCGAAGTGGTCCAGAGATTGGCCGCCCCCGCAGTGAGCCATTCCCGGCACAAGGAACATCCGGCTCCACTCAGTGACCTTGTCGGCTCCGCCGTTGGTCGCGGCCAACGACTTGTAGTATCGGAGCGTGTCGAGGGGTGAGAACCATGGATCACTGTCGCCATGGAAGAAGATCAGCTTCCCGCCGTTCTGCGAAAACGTAGACAGGTTCGTCGAGGCCGGCTCGACCAGCGGATCAGACGCGTGCAGCGCCGCGGCATCTACGTCGAGTTCGGTAGCGGTGGTGTACGGACCGAACAACCCATCTTTGCTCAGCGCCAGCAGACCGGGTATGCCGGTTTTCGAAGCAATGCCCGCGTCGTAAAGGAAGCCAGGGTAGACCTGCGATCCGTAAGCATTCTTTGGCCCTGAAAACGCTTTCTTGATCGCCGTGATTTTTTCCGGCGCGATGCACGTGTCGGCCTGCCCGGATTTGCATGCGAGCACCGCAGGATCGAAGTCGCACCCGATTGGATCGAAGATCATGCCATCCGCCACGCCATCGCGCGCGTCGCACTGCTTCATCAGGCCGTCCATAAAGACCTTGCGATCCGTCTCCGTCAGAAACTTGTCGATCTCCGGCTTACCGGACGCGTCCTTCGGCGACGCCTGGTTGTAGGCGACTGGAATCCACTGTGCAATCGCGAGGTTCGACAGGCCTGTACGCATCGCCGGATCGCCCGAGACAATCCCGTTGAACACCGTCGGAAAGCGCTGCGACAGTATCATTCCCTCTCGGCCACCGGTGGAGCACCCGACAAAATAGGAGTATGCCGCAGGCTTCGCGTAATAACGGTCGATGATTTCCTTGGCTGCCCCCGCAACCTCGGCGTTCGCCATATATGCGAAGTCCAGATAAGCCTGCTGGTCGCGCATGAAGGTGAAATCGAAGCCGCCGGTCTTCGCCTTGTGTCCAGAGTCCGTGCTTGCCACAGCGAAGCCGCGAGAGAGCGCCGGCTTGTCTCCTGTGTAGCCTGCCCCGGTTGGGTACGCCACGACACCGTTGCCGCCTCCGCCGCCCTGCATCATGAGGTCGGCGTTCCAGACACTCGGATCCGGAAGCGCCACCGAAAACCCGATGCCGTATTCCACTCCATCAGTGCCCTTGCGGCGGTTGATCATGCCGTCGACGCGGCAGTGTGCGGGCAGCGGTCCTACGCTCGATGCCCCGGGGTAGGCAGGTGCAATGGTCTTCCCCGCCGGAACCGGCTCGGAGTTCGTGATCTCGACGCCGGGGAGCGTTGCGGTCTTCAGGGCGGCGCAACGGTTCGATGATTCAGACTGCGCCTGTGCTGCAATCGAACATGCTACGAGCGCGAGGATCCCGATCTCTGAGTACCCCATTGGAACTGCCTTTCAGGAGGTCTGCACGCAGCTGATTGCTAAGCTCGCGGAACACCCGAATATACTGGCTCACCAGCTGCTCGAGCAACAGAAATAAATCGCTTTATCGCGGAGCTGTACCAGGCTGTCCCTCCCGTATGAGCAGCAATTTAGACTCTGCCGGTCGCAAGTCGATCGTTAGTACTCCATTCACGTTCTCAAGCTTAGCTTTCGAAGCCACATCCGTGACTGATACAGCGCTACGCGCCAGTTCCTGCGAGACCCGCTGCAGTGGAATACGAATCGTCTTAGAGTCCTTGTCGCTATAGTTAAACGCCGCCAAGTAAAACCCATCGGCGGATCGCCGCGTGAAGAGCGCGGCCGCCTCGTTTCCGGTGCCGCCTTCAACGGGTCGAAAAGCAATACTCTCCGAAGCGACGGCCAGGATGGCACGGTCGCTATAGACTGACTTGGCCAGTGACTGCCCCTGCGGATCATCGGCAAGACGACTACTGTCGAGGATCATGCCTCCACTGATGACCGCGGAAAGAAGACGGCTCTTTCCTTCCGCGACACTGCGCGCTCCCAGGTCGGCCTTCTCGCCCAGCGCGACATGATCAGGATCAGCAATGTAGAGGTTCTTGTCTGTCCACCATCCATACGTAAGCGAATTCAGCATGTACTCGGTAGACTGATCGCCGCCCCCGACGTGTCCCTTGCTATCGCAGGAGAGTCTCCGCGCGTGACCATAGCCTGACGGAAACAAGGGAGCGATCGACAGGCTTAGGAACATCTGGTTGGCGTTCTCAACAACGATCTGCTTCATGCCCTGGTTATAAGCCTGGATCCCCGTCTGGATGGAAGGATCGTAGTGAGCTCCTTCCAGGGCTCCATGAGAAAGAAAGTCGAGCTTAAGATATGCGAATCCCATCTGCTTGAATTTCGCAATAAAGTATGTGGTTCGCTGCTTGGTGCCGGGGTGCGAAGGATCGATGGGCCAGCCCCCATCCACCTTTGGGAGCAGGGATCCATCGGGCGCCTTCAGAAGAATGTCCCGATACCGATACATCATGCCAGTGCCTTCGACATAGGCATCGAGATTGTCCGACCAATAGGCGAATGGCGTCCAATAAATTCCGGGTTCAAAGCGAAGACCACTCGTGCTGCGCATGGCCTTCACGGTCGCGACCGCGTCTGCCAGCTGCACGGCGTCGAGCTTCGACCAGAAAGCGTCGAGGTTGATATAAGCGACTCCATTGCGCCCAAATCCCTCCGGAGCCAGAGAGTCGCGCACAAACGCAGCGGCTCCGAGGTAGCGCTGGTAGTCGATGTGTTCGGCGTAAGAAGCCCAACTGTTCCAGCCCATCGGCGCTCCTGCCGGCCACGTAAGGGGAGGATGGACGGAGGCGTTGGCTCTGCCATAGGCTTCCAGGCCATCGCGCCAGTCGGAGAACGAGCCGATGAAGATCCGCGGCGAATGCACCCGCTCGCCACTCACCAGGCCGTGGGGCAAAGTATCGTGCGTGTCGGTACGCACACCGGTCGGGGATGCGATGCCTCCATAGACATCGAGGCCGGTCAACTGGCCGCCGGCCGCGTGTACATCGATAGCCGTCTTCCACACATCGTGCGTCAAGGATCCAAGAACAATTCCATTGCGACTTGTATTGTCATCGATCGCGGTGACTTCCTCGCTCGAATAACGTTCGTCAGTCTTCATGGCCGCAACCAGGACGCTGTCGTAGCGAAACCACATATCGTTGTCGAACGGAACATGGAGAAAACGCATTGCGGCCTTTTCCCCTATGTGTACGCCGTTCTCCCTTACCACCACTGCGTCGAAGTGTCGGGTTCCTTTCCTTGCGGCTTCCGGTTCGAGCTCTGCCTCCACTGCAATCCAGGGATGGCCGTCATATAGCCAGATGTGCTGTAACAACGCCGGCGACGTAGCGGAGGAGCTACGAATCGTATATTCGCGCTCGCCTGCACTGACAGTCATTCCCGGTATCAACTCGTGCGCACTGTAGGTCGTGCTTGACAGCGTTCGACCATCCGAAAGCTGCGCGGCACTTGATATGCCAAGCAGCTTGTGACCGTCGCGCCAAAGCACGTCCATAGTTCCGGTTTGACGGTCGTACCGAACGGTGACGAGATCGTTTTCAAAGGACAGCGGCGTCTCAATCGCGCCGGGTCGCGCATGCGCTTGTGACATGAGAAAGATCGAAGCAGCAACGACGGCCAAAGTGCCGCGAGATAGGTCAGCGAGATACATACGGGCTCCGCAACCATTCTTTCTTGAAGTAACGCACCTCAATATCTTCTCTCTGGAAGGCAAGACCGTTGCGGCGGGTCTAGCAAAAATGCTGCTGCAGTCGCAGGCTGGTGGGATCGAGCTTCTCCCTGCATTGCCGGACGCATGGCCCGAAGGCTTCATCCGAGGGCTCTGCGCACGGGGCTAGTGCGTGATCGATATCGAATAGAAATACGGCGCATTGCTGGCCACCTCGAGGCGAAGCCAGCTCGGAGGCTCTACGCCGCTCCGCTATCCAAGACAGTGTGATTACGCTTCGCTTTGAGCCCGGCGAAACGATCCGCGTTCGTCAGAAGAGTTTTAAGCTTCATTAGTCGTTGGAGGATCTCACCGGCATAAGGCTGCATTTCCAACTCGTCAGCGCTGCCGGGCCAGCACCAGGGTGATGTCGTCCGGCTGCTCCTGGGTGCCGATCCAGCTTCGCAGCGCCTGCATGACCAGGTCGGAGATGGCCGACAGCGGCAGATGCCGGTTTCGGCTCACCACCTCGAGCAGACGCTCCTCGCCAAAGTCGCCAAACTCGTTTTCAGGCTCTGTGACTCCATCGCTGTATGCGATCACGATGTCCCCGCTGGTCAAATGGATGGTCCCTTCGTCGTAGCTCATTCCATCCATCAGCCCGACGACGGTCCCGCCGCGATCCAGCCGGGTCACCGAACGATCGCCGCGCAGCACCAGCGGCGGCAGCTGGCCGCCGTTTGAGTACGTCAGCCGGCTGCCCTTGCCTTCATAGTGGGCGAGAAATAAGGTCGCGTATTTCTCGGGTTGCGTGCTGCGATATAGATGCCGGTTCAGCAGCGCCAGCACCCTGCCGGGAGACTCGAACATCTCACCGCAGTTGATCTCCTGAACGCCGCTCTTCACCATCTGGAAGGACGGCGACAACATGGCATCAGTGCCGACAGTGATCAGTTCCTCGCTGGCAAACTGATAGGCGCGCACCGCCGAGTGCAGGGTCGCCATGAGCAGCGCAGCCGAGATTCCCTTGCCGCTGATGTCGCCTAGTGCCAGGCCAAGGGTGGAGGGTCCGAAAACCAGGAAGTCGTAGTAGTCGCCGCTCACACTCCTGGCAGGACGGCAGACGCCGTGCAAATCCAGCATGGACAGGGTTACATCCTGGCGCGGAAACAGGTTTGCTTGCACTTGCTGGGCAATTTCAAGCTCGCTCTGCAAGCGTTCCTTCTCCCGCTGCTCTTCAAGTAGTTCTTCAAGAGATGCGGTCATCTCATTGAACGATTTAGACAAAGCGGCGAGCTGATCGTGACGTGTCACGATGATGCGATGGTGGAGATCCCCTTCATCGATTGCCTGGGTTGCGACGTACAGTTCATTGATCGAGTTCGTGATGGTGCGGTTCAATCGGACCGCCATCACAAAGGCGATTAACTCCAAGAGGCCGAAAAAGGCGGCAATACTGATTAAAACGTCCTGGATGACCGTGGCCACCTGGAGCGATGTGATGAAGAGCCGCTCGTAGAGCAGCGATGGCCGGGAATTTACATGGATAAACGATTCATGTTCTTTACCCGACGACCAAATGATGGCTTGCATCGGTGCCACGAAGGAGACGGTCACATCGAAGAAGTGGGTCGGCTCGGGCAATGTGCCGCCAGTAACCGCACCGCCGTGCCGCTCTTCATCCCCGAGCGGCTTGCCGTTAACCCTGATTTCAGAGTTCCCGCTGTCCGGCCTGCCGAGGGCCATATGGACACCGCCGGGAGCCGGCGGAGCAGGCGGTGGCAGGTCCGCATGGGGAGCAACTGCGCGGTTCTTCGCATCGCCTTCCACATGCGTGACTAGGTTTGGCTCGAGACCGCGATCATTCTCTTCTTCTGAATTCATGCCGGGAACGATGGTGACCGTTCCCAGTCCGCTAGCGATCTGGTCGAGGTTTCCTTTCTCAAGCGGCAAGCTGGTCACCAGCACAATCTGGTGCGAACCAACTGTCTGGGTGTCCGCTGCCCGGAGAAAGACCCTTCCGTGACCCAGGACGAGGCCGCGGAAATGGTCTTTGAACCAGGGAGGAATGGAAGTCAGGCCAGGCGGCAAAGGGCGTGCAGTCGCGAGTGCCAATGGTTTGCCATCTTCAAATGCCGCTACTTCGAGCCCGACACGTCCCCGGTCGAAGGCGGAGTCATCGTCGAACTCCGGAAGAGTGACGGCCTTTGTCTCCGGATGGGCTTCCAGTTCGCGAGCGACATGGACCGAGAAAGCGCGATTCTCCGCGGTGATGTGGGCCAACTCCCGGTTGATTTCTGAGGTCGCCGCAAAGGTCGCAAACTGTCCGGAAAAGGTGTACGTCGCGACCAACGCGAGAGTGCCGAACAACACTATGGGCGCCAGCCCCATCAGCAAGTAGGTGACTACCAGCCGATGGCTCACTTTCCACAAAACCCGGCGCATGACCCACCGCCAGAACAACGGGATCGAGCACACGATCAATGCCCAGAGCACGAGCACACTCATGTCGGAAAAGGAGTGGCCCCAGTTGCCCGGGAGGAGCCTGCCAACCCCCAACAGCAGGTAGCTGATCAGCAGCCAGAAGGCGGTTCGGTGAAGCTTGGTCTGGGGTGGAACCCGGCCCAGCCGCCGGTAGACGCCGCTTTCGAATTTTCGTAGCAGACCGGGCATGTAGACCTGAGTTTAGCTCAGAAGTAAGAGTGGCGTGATATGCCGAAGATTGGTTCTGCAGGCCTGTTCCATGAGGAAAGGACGTGCCAACTTCGATTCTTCGCATGGCGCCAGCTGTACTTCTGCGCGGGACGATTTTCTCTTCGCGGTTTTGGGTGGAGGGAGCGCGAGTGCTAAATCACGGCTTGGCATCGGCTTCGATATCTGCCTGATGCACCAGTTTGAGGGTGTAGCGCGTCGCCGAGTAATGGGCTCCCGCCAGCAGCAACATGCCGGTGAGAAAGGCCCACAGCATCAGCCCGACTGAGGTCGCGAAGGGACCATAAACTGCCTTGAAATCCAGCCACGGAAGCGCTCCTACATAGAGAATCTTGGCCACCTCCCACCCTAAACCGGTGATCAGGGCGCTGGGCAAGACCGCCTGCCACGGCAGCCGCCGATTGGGCAGGATCCAATAAATCAGGAAGAACAAGGTCACGCTGAGAAATGCGGCCGACAGCTGGAGCAGCCACTGCGCTATAAATCGGAAGACGAAGTTGTCGACATGACCGAAGAAGATGAATCTGAGCAGCGAATGCTGAAAAGCGGTCACCGCGACAGAGCCCAGAACAAGTGCGCAGACGCTCGCTGCCAGCCCGGTGGATACCAGCTGGTTCATCAGATAGGATCGATTTTTGGTCACGCCCCAGACTTGATTGAGCGCTACCTCCAGGGGCAAAAAGATCCCGCTCGAGGAGATCAGCAACATGATGACCGCGGCGACCCTCACTCCGCTGTGAGCGTTGGCCACCAGACTCATGTTCTTTACGACGAAGTCCTGCCCGGTAGGTAGAAAATAGCGCACCATGTTGCCGATGACATCTTCCATCGAACGTGAGTGGAAGATACGGCGCGCTACGGTATACATCATGACAATAAAGGGAAATAGCGACAGAATCGCGTTCGCGGCAACGCTGAACGCATAGGTATGAACTTCGGTCTGGCTAAGGTATTTGGCGAGCGAGACAAGCTGGGTCCCGATCTCCTCCAAGGAGATTCTTGCCCTCGGTTGATTCGCAGGACGACGAGCGGCGTTGGCTGCTTGCTCGGCCGGTTCGCGATGCTCCGGTATGGCTGGCTTGATGGAGAAAATCGAGGTGGGCTCCGTGTGGCGATGCTATCAGTCCGAACAGGGCCACTCAATTTGAGTTCACTATGATCGCAGTGCATAGGGCCGAACGGCCTCTGCCGCCTTCAAATTTTTCTTGCGTTTGCAACTCTTTCCTGTCATAAAAAATAAGTACCCAACTTAAAGGTACGGAAGTAAGTCTCGGAAGGCCGCTCTTTTAGATGTATTGGTATCACCGATTCGAGAATGGGACTGTTTCTCTGAGCTGCCATCGCGTCGCGCCTGCGCCGCCGGCGGCTTGTGTGTTTTCAGGAGCATTCTGGATCTAAACAGGAAGTCACAAGGAGTTAAGGATGAGGGAGCACGGCGTCGTCAAGTGGTTCAATGGTGCCAAGGGCTATGGGTTCATTCAGCGTTCAACCGGGGAAGATGTGTTCGTTCATTTTTCGGCCATTCAGGAAGACGGGTACAAGAGTCTGAATGAGGGAGAGGCAGTCGAATTCGAATGCCAGCAGGGGCCCAAGGGACTTAACGCCGCGAATGTTCATCGAAATCGTGCTTAGAGCTTTACCCGACATCCAGAGCAGCAGTCCAGGTGGATGCATTTGCCGGAGAACAGCTCTATAGGCATTTTCCTCGGAGGAAAACGGCCGCCGAGTTCGGTTCTTTGCATTCAATAGCTGTACTTCTGATCAAGCTCTCCGCTTAAAGGCCATCGGTTGATGGTTGACTCTCGATCTGGGTGATGGCCCAGGCCGCCGTCGCCGCCAGGACGGTGTCTGCTGCCTGGGACCACTCTTGCAGCTTCGGAAGAAAGCTCCGCAGCCGCGAATTACCCATCGCGATCGCCACATTGCGTCGCAAGCCCGAAAGCTTAGTGCGGGTAACCGGCGAGCCGTGGAAGAGATTTGCGAAGCCCGATTCGTCGATTGCCGCGAGCCAGTCGAGCGCCGGATTCACCAAGTCGGCGCGCGTGGATAACTCAACATCCCGACCGAGCGGGGCCCTCCGGTTCCATGGGCAGACGTCCTGGCAGATATCGCAGCCAAAGATTTGCCGTCCTATCTGGGCGCGTAACTGCTCCGGTATCTCCCCCCTCTTTTCGATCGTGAGGTAAGAGATGCAGAGGCTCGCGTCCATGCGGTAAGCGTCGGTGAGCGCGCCTGTCGGGCATGCCTCGATACAGCGGCGACAACTGCCGCAGCGATCCTCCGGGACGGCAGCGATCGATGCCGGGCTCACCTCGATCGAGGTTGCGATCACTCCGAGGAATAACCATGACCCTAACTGCTCGTTCAGGATGCACGTGTTCTTTCCAATCCAGCCTATGCCTGCATATTTGGCATAGATCCTCTCCACGATGGGTCCTGTATCCACGTAACAGCGGGATTGAAAGTCTCCGTACAGATCTTTGAGTTTCGTCTCCATCGATCGCAGCCGGTGTAAGAGCACCTTGTGATAGTCCGAAGGCCGCACCTGGCCGTCGCCGGAAGGCTTCCCGGTCCAGGCGTAGCGGGCGATCCACCCTCGGCTTGAAGGGGCAGGTTCGGTCGAATTGGGTGCGCCGGAGTTATAGTTGGCCGCGCAGACAATCACCGAACGCGCCCAGGGCAGGGCGACTCGAAGCGAAGACCGAAGCAGTCGTCCGGCCTCGTCGCGGCGCTTGAGATACTCCATCTCCCCGGCGCGGCCCGAAGCCAGCCATGGCTCGACGTTTTGCAACTCCGCGTAGTCTTCGGGCGAAGCTGGATCGGGAACCGCAGCAATGCCGGTCGCCGCGAAACCAGCCTCCTGAGCGAGTTCAGCGACCAGGTCCGACAGGGAGGCGGCAGGATTCATCAACCATTTGCCTCACTCTCGCGAAGCGTCATCTACGGCGACGCCAACCAGTGAATCCGCGCAACCATAATAGAGAAACCATTTCCCTTTAAAACAGACTAGACCCTCCGCAAAAGTGGTTCCCGCCGCGTATTGTCCGGTTTTTTCATACGCCATCTCCGGGAAGAAGAAGGGCCTCTCGCTTCGCTCCAGCAGCTTCGTCGGATCGGCTGCGGAAAACAACGCCTCTCCCGCTGCATAGGCGTTCGGTCCTAAATTTGGGTCGCCGTTCTCTGGAGCATTTTTGCCGTTATAGATCACGACGATGCCGCGTTTGGTAAGCACCGGTGGCGGCCCAGTCTCGGGAAAGCTGCTGTCGAAATGTCCAGGACGTGCGGACAGCAAATCCTTCGGCTGTGCTGCGCCATCTTCGACCGGGGCCCAATGAATCAAGTCTTCTGAAGTCGCTAAATGGACATGGATCTCGCCCCAGTACATCCAATATTTGCCGTGAATCTTCGCGGCGATCAATCGTCCACTTTGAAGGCTGGTGACGATCCCCGCTGACTTGTACATCAGCCCAGCATATTTGCCGGTGTTTCCAAAGGCTGGACCATGCTTGGTCCAGGCGACGAGGTCTTTGGAAGTCGCGATACCGACCGAGTAGGTCTTACGATTCCATTGCGTGTAGGTGAGCACGTAAGTCCCGTCCTCGCCTTCGACGAGCCGCGGATCTTCGACGCCGCCGGGCCATTCGCGGTCTTTTTGAGCGTCTACTGCCGGATAAAAGACGGGTGTTTTCTGCGGTGAGAAATGGACGCCGTCATCGCTGACCGCCAGACCCAGGCGCGAGGTATGCATGCCGATCTGCATGGCGCCGCTGTCGTCTTCGGCGCGGTATAAGACATAGACTTTGCCGTCGCGAACGATCGCCGCAGGATTGAAGGTATGCAGCGCCTCCCAGGTAACTGGGGTCTGCAGGATTGGATCCTGAAAGATGGCGCGTTTGTCTGGAGTGATGACCGGGTTGCCACTCGCCGGCCGCACGAATGGCGCAATCTGCCAGCCGCGGTCTTCGGCCATCGCCGGCATCGCAACGCCGATAGCAGCAATCGCAGCCACGATTGCCCCAAGCAGGAGGCGCTTGCAGGCAGGCACGCGGACCAGGATTTTCATCTTAGGCCAGATTTTGAGCGGCCAGCGGATTGTGAGCGCGGAGCTCAGCAACGATCTCGGCAGCGGCCTCGCGCGCGCGCTGCTCCTGATCTGGCGGAAAGGAGATCGCTCCCACCCGCGCATGCCCGCCGCCGCCATAGCGTTCACAGATGGAAGCGAGATTCAACAGGTAGGCGGGATCAGCCTTCGTCCAGGGATTCGATCCGACCGAGACCTTGGTGCGAAAGCTCGACTTCGAGAGCCCAACGGAATAGGTCGCATGCGGGTGCAGGTAATAGGGGATGAACTTGTTGTATCCCTCTAAGGGCCGGTCTGCGATGTCAAAGAAGATGGTTCCGGCGTTCTCTTCCGAACGCTCGCGGATCAAGGCAATTGCCTCCCGATGGCGCTCGAGCAGGGGCGGAAGCTGACTTGCTACAAAAGGCTCCCTTAGGACCTGATCAAGCGATTCTGTGGTCAGCAAAGGAATCATTCGTGGAATGAATTCCGGATCCTGACTGGATTCGATGATCAAGGTCAGCTTCATAGCCGGCGAAGCCATTTCGACCGCCGCCTCCGCACTCTCATAGAGCGCGCCGTCGACGATGTCGGCCCAATAGATGAGATCGGCTACCGGAGCGACGTCGAAGCCGAAGCGCGTCTGCGCGATGTGCGCGATGAAGCTGGTGCAGGAGGTGTACTTGGGATCGTAAAATCGCCGATCGGTGAAGCTGCCGTCGGCCAGTCCGCGCAAATACTGGGCATGGTCCTCGGGAGTGAGAAATGCGCTCAGATGGTGGTCGAACCACCAGGTCAGCCGCGGCGATGTTGAGTATTTGAAATCGACGATGGCATTTTCCTGATCGCCGAAGTCATCATCCTGAAAGAGCGCGCCCGCGCGGTGCACCAGCCCGTGATATTCATACTGCGCCTCGGGCTGAATGCATTGCTGATGAAAACGGGTAAACAGCGAGGCCGAGCAGGCTCCGTCGAAGCAACGATCATGATATAAGACGCGAACCTTCAACCCCGAATCCCCATTCCCCGGCACACGGACGGACAAGCCCCCGACGCCAGAGTTCCTATAACGAATTCTCTAGGATTGCTGGGAAGCCGCCGCCTGTCAAGTGAGGCAGGGAGCTTCTATAGGAGACACATGGGAATTTTCGCTCATCGGCTCGTATGATTCTGTACGCGCTGGTCGGATTGGGGTCTCCGGCTTTCACCATCAGTCTCCTTCCATTCTCCCAGCAAGCTTCTAAAGAGGGTGCCAGTCATCGGAACGAGGTGCACGATGAAGTAGGCTGCACACATTGCTTCCACAAGCTTTAAAGGCCATGGTATGGAACAAACATAGGCCGAGATCAGCATCGACACCGAGGTGATCCAAAGCAGAAAGACGATGCTAGCGGCCCGACGCCGGCTGCTTGGTGTCTTGCACCAGATGGGGAGATCTCCCTTACGTTCGGTCATCATGCTCCTAGCGACTGACGGCACTTGAATGCCATTCACTCTAGCACGGAACCTATTATTTTTGGTTCCGGTCGGGGCATGAACGTGGGGGCATGAACGTGGCTGCTCTTGGGCGCGGGAAGGTCTTTGGCTCGGGAAAGCCCAGCAGCCGCCACATTGGCGGGTTCGTTGACTACAATCCTCTTGAGCCATAGTCTGCCGAATGAAAAAGTCTGCCGAATGAAAAATCAGATCTCGTCGCGTCGCCCTATCTCCCGCCGTGCCTTCGTCACCCGAGCCTCGCTCGCCGCGCTCGCTTTCCAGTCGAGACATGCACTGGCCCTTGACGCGCCGGTCTCGGCGACCGTGCGCGCTCCGAGCGGAACGTTCCGTGGCGAGATCGCCAACAACGTCCGCGTCTTTCGCGGCGTCCCGTTCGCAGAGCCGCCGGCCGGTGCGCTGCGCTTCCGGCCACCCGTTAAGGCGAAGCCGTCGTCGGGTGAACGCGACGCCACACACTTCCCGGCCTCCGCCATGCAGTGGCATGAGACCATCGCGCCCGGCGAGCCGCCCATCACACACAGCGAAGACTGCCTCTACCTGAACATCTGGGCGCCTGAGGGCAACGGGCCGTTTCCCGTCTTTGTCTGGATCCACGGCGGCGGTTTCGTCAGCGGCCACGCCTTCGAACCGATGTATGACGGGACCGAGTTCGCCCGAGCGGGCATCGTCTTGATCACCGTGGGTTACCGGCTCGGGGTCTTCGGTTTCCTCGATCTGGGTCCATTGCTCGATGAAAAGGCAGAGAGCGAATACGCCGGCTCTGCCAACAACGCGCTCCGTGACATCATCATGGCCTTAGAGTGGGTCCGCGAGAATGTGGCTTCTTTTGGCGGCGATCCCAACCGGGTCACCATCGGAGGCGAATCGGCAGGGGCCAAGCTGACCGACATTCTCATGGGCGTTCCCTCAGCCCAGCCGCTCTTCCACCAGATGATCTCCGAGAGTGGAGGCGCGGAGCGTATCTGGACGGCGGCCAACTCGGCCACTGTCGCGAATGGTTTCGGCGAAGAATGGCGCAAGTCCTCCGGAAAAGACCTTCCCAGCTTGAAAACTGCTCCGGCGAGCCTGATTATTGAAAGCCAACACTCGTTCCTCGAACAGTGGCCGCAGCATTTCCCTTTGCGCGCCGAGGTGGATGGCGACTTGATCCCGCGACTCCCCATTCAGACGATCGCTGCAGGATCAACGCGTGGCAAACGATTGCTCATTGGCACGAATCGCGACGAGAGCGCCCTCTTCATCGGTCCCCATCCGCAGAGCGATCCAGCGGCCAAGGACCTGGGCAATCTTTCGCTGGCGAAATTTGAAGAAGTCCTGGAACGTTACAAGCAGATCTATCCAGAGATGACCGAGGAGCAATTGCGCATTCGCGCCGTTACCGCCGAGGAATACTGGATTCCTACCGTTCGCGTGGCGGACGCGCATCTTCAAGGCGGCGGAAGCGCCTGGATGTATCAACTCGATTTCTCCGAAACCAACGGACGGCTGCGCGGCTACTCCTATCATTCGCTCGATGTGGGCCTGGTTTGGAACCGCCCGCATGCCGACGCGGAGAATGAGTCGGCCGAGGCGGCCCTCGCGAAACAGGTTCACCAGGCATGGGTCGCCTTTATCCGCGGCGACACTCCTGCCGCGCCTGGCCTGCCAGAGTGGCCGGCGTACTCTACGACGGCCCGGCCGACGATGATCTTCGACACCCAAAGCCGCATCGAGCGGAAGCCGCAAGACGCGGAGCGCAGGCTCTGGGACGGCGTGCTTTAAGCGGTGTCGTTCCGCCGTTCCTTTGCTCCCTTGAGTTGACGGGGAATCGGGCGGCTATTTGTCCGCATCGGATGAACCAAGCCCTCGGTGAGACAATGAGCTTTTGCGGAACGAAGTTCAGGAGTATCCATTTCCGTGTCTGGCTCGGTAAGAAGAAGTCCTTGGCTACGCCTGCTCGGCTGGCTGCTGCTTGCTCTCGTCATTATCGTGATTTCCGCAGTCGCTGGAGGCGCTCTCTGGCTCAAGCACGCGATGCGCGCTTCCCTGCCCCAGATTGACGGCACGACCAAATTGGCGGGCCTGACCGCTGAGGTCTCCGTACGGCGTGATGAACACGGCGTCCCGCATATCGAGGCTGCCAATTTAGACGATCTCTTTGCCGCCCAAGGCTACGTCACCGCGCAAGACCGTCTCTGGCAGATGGACATGACCCGCCGCTATGTGGCCGGGGAGATTGCCGAGGTTCTCGGCAAAAATCTGGTGGCGCACGACCGGGTGCAGCGCCTGCTCGAAATGCGTCCGATGGCGGAACGCATTACCGCCGGATTGAGTGCTAGGGACCGCCGCTTCTTCGACGACTATGCGCGCGGCGTGAACGCCTTCATCGCTGCACATCCAGACACGCTGCCGGCTGAGTTCGGCTTCCTGAGGTATAAGCCGAAACTGTGGCAGCCGGTCGACTCGGTGCTGGTTCTGCTGGGTATGGTGCAGATGGAGGACGAGCGCTGGGAGAGCAAGCTCGAGCATGAACAAGTGGTGGCTAAGCTCGGCCCGACGCTCGCGGCTGATCTGTTTCCGGTTGGTTCATGGCGCGACCATCCGCCGACCCAGGCGCTGCCAGACCTGACTGCGCCGCAGCCGCCGATTCCGGACGTACCTCTCGACGAATCCCAGTCCTCGGTGGAAGACCTGCTCGGGCTTCGTGACCTGCTCGGCCATAGTGGCTGCGATGGCTGCGCAGTCGGATCCAACGAATGGGCGATCTCAGGCGCGCATACCGCCTCGGGCAAGCCGCTCATGTCGAACGACATGCACATCACCCATACGATTCCCGACATCTGGTACGAAGTCGACCTCAAAGCCGGCGGCTTCCACGTTGCCGGAGTCGGCTCTCCGGGCTCGCCCTTTGTCACCTCCGGTCACAACGATCACATCTCCTGGGGATTCACTTCCCTCTACGGCGACACGCAGGACATTTACATCGAACGAGTGAACAACCGGGATGAATACATGAGCGCGACCGGTTGGAAGCCGATCGAGCATATCCGCGAAACCATCCGGGTACGCGGCGGCAATGACATCGTCGTCGACGTGGGCCACACCGACCACGGTCCCATCCTCACTCCAGCCATTGCGCACGAACAGCGCGTGCTCACGTTGAAATGGTCTGCCTACGATCCGGGCGCGAACAGCATTCCGCTCTTCGACATTGACGCCGCTTCCAACTGGGGCGAGTTCCGCAGCATTTTGAAGTCCTGGTGGGGACCGTCTCTCAACGTCATTTACGCCGACGATCAAGGGCATATCGGCTATCAGGCGGTTGGCTTTATTCCGATGCGTGAGGGCGGCCTTTCGTCCATTCCCGTTGCCTCCGGGACTCATGAGTGGCAAGGCTTCGTTCCTTTCGAGCAACTGCCGAGCGTCCTTGATCCCGCGAATGGCATCCTCGCGACCGCGAATGCCCGGATCACTCCCGACGGCTATCCCTACCCGCTCACCCTCGAGTGGGCCGCGCCTTATCGCAATGAACGGATCTGGAAGTGGCTGGCGGGCAAGAACAAGTTGACCCCAGCCGATATGCTGACGCTGCAGACCGATATTTACTCTAGCCTCGACCAGGACCTCGCCCGGCGCTATGCCTATGCGATCGATCACACGCCAAAGGCCTCACCACAGCTGCGCCAGGCGGCCGACCTGCTTCGCTCCTGGGACGGGGTGATCAACGCCAACTCCGCACCGGCTGCGGTGATCGCCGCTGCTCGCCAGGCTTTCTGGCCGTCCCTGCTCCAACCGAAACTGGGCGACGGATGGAAACTCTACAGTTGGGGAGAGAAATACTTTGCAGAGGAGGAACTCCTCACCCATACTCCTGCACACTGGCTACCCAGTGGTTTCGCTAACTGGAACGAGTTCCAAACCGCCGTCGTGAAAAAGGGACTCGAAGACGAACACGCACCCGCCAATCTCAGCAGATGGCAGTATGGAGAGATTCGAAAGATCGAGCTGGCGCATCCGATTTACGGCATGCTGCCCTGGTTCAAGAAGTGGACCGGGACGGGAGTGCAGCCCCGCTACGGCGACCCCACAACTGTCGACCAGATGGGCGCAAGCCTCGGACCTTCGCAGCGGCTTACGGTCGATTGGAGCAACCTGGATGGCTCTACCGAAAACATCGTGTATGGACAGTCGGGCGACCCGCTCAGCGCCTGGTATAGCGATCAGTGGCCGTACTGGTATGGGCGCACCACCTTTACGCTGCCGTTCAGCGAACAGGCGATTACCGCCGCTGCGAAACACACCCTTCGGCTCACTCCGTGAAGTGGACTGCAGCAGCCGCGCGCGAATGGCGGTGGCGGGGCTTGATCGCCGTCTGCGCCATCTTTGTCTCATTACCTCTCGCAATCCGCGGTAATTCCTGCGGGCACGATTTCGATTTCCATCTGCAATCGTGGCTAGCGGTCGTCCAGCATTGGCATCAAGCGACGATTTACCCGCACTGGGTCGAAGCGGCGAATTACGGTGCCGGTGAACCACGGTTCGTCTTCTATCCGCCATTGACCTGGATGCTCGGCGCGCTTCTAAGCATAGTGATGCCGTGGGCTGCCGTACCTGGCGTATTCACATTTTCGGTGATGGCTGGATGCGGTTTGAGCATGTACCAACTGGCGCGAAGGTGGCTGCCGCCGAATGCCGCAGCCCTTGCCGGATGCGCTTATGTGCTCAATCCCTATGCGCTCTTCGTCGCCTACGAACGTACCGCCTATGGAGAATTGGCGGCCGGCATCTGGCTTCCGCTGATCGTGTTATATGGCACTCGATCGGGCACCGCTTATCTTGGCTCTGAAACTCTTGGCTCTGAAACTCTTGGCTCTGAAACGTGGGGGGCTGAAACAGAGCGCTCACGCACAAGGAACGTCGTTGCCTTGGCGCTGGCCATCGCCGCCGTCTGGCTCACCAATGCGCCCGCCGCCGTGATGAGCTGCTACACCCTCGCAGCCATCATCCTGTGGAAGTCGATCCGTCTCCGCCGGTGGCAGCCAATTCTCGACTCCGCGATCGCCCTGCTTCTCGGCCTTGGCCTCGCATCGTTCTACCTGGTTCCCGCTGCCTACGAACGCCGCTGGGTCGATATCGCCCGCGCCATCGGACCCGGAATGCGAGTTCAAGACAGCTTCCTCTTCGCCCGCACCGGCGAATCGTTTCACGATCAGGTTCTCCGCACCGCCTCCTGGATATTCGTCAGCATGCTTGTGACCATCGCCGCAGCCGGCCTGTTTGCCGGGAAGCGTCAAAGCCCACGCCGTTTTCTCTGGCCTCTCTATGCGACCGCCGCACTCTTGCTCGCCCTTCAACTTCCTTGGAGCCAATTCATCTGGACCCACGCACCGGAGCTGAAATTCCTGCAGTTCCCCTGGCGCTGGTCGCTGGTCTTGAGCATTCCGTTCGCCCTCTCGTTGGGAGCGGCAGCCCTGCCCCCGAACCGAAATCAACTAAAATCGCGATTCGTTCTACAAAAGATCTTGACCCTGGTGGCCGCCATTGCCCTCGTCTCGACGTCGACCTGGCTCTTCTGGCAGCGTTGCGATGAGGAGGACGTTGTATCCGCACAACTAACTCTCTGGCCGGGCGGGAGCGGCTTCGAGGGCACGGATGAATACACACCTCTCGGCGTGGACAACTCGATCATTCAACAGTCTCTTCCCCCGATCCGCATCTTGAATGCCGCTGATGCGGAAACCGGTGTACCGCCGGCCAGCGACGAGCAGGCGAACCCTTCCTACACAATCGATCCATCAAGTCACGTTGCGGGCGAGTTTCGCATCGAACGGTGGCAGACCGAGGACATCGCCTTCAGCGTAAGGAGCGCCGAGCCGGGTTTCGCCGTTGTGCGGTTGATGGACTATCCCGCCTGGGTAGTCAGAGCAAACGATACTGTAGTCATTGCCCGTCCGCATCGCGACGATGGCCTGCTGACAATTCCCGTCCAAAGGGGACTTACTCGCATCAAAATAACATATTCGGCGACTCCGGACGTCTGGTTGGGGCGAGGCCTGAGCGCGGTGTCACTGGCAGCTTTGCTGCTGCTAGCTGGGCTGCGGCGGAAAGCCGAAGGTCGGATATCATGATTGAAATGCTCGTAGATGTGAAAGAGATCCTGCGTTGCGGCGCGGAGCGCACCGACCGCGCCCTTGACCGGCTGCTTCCTTCGGAAACCCGGGTCCCCACTGCAATCCATCAAGCCATGCGGCATAGCGTCTTCGCTGGAGGCAAGCGTCTCCGGCCCGTACTCTGTATCGAAGCCGCGCGCATGGTTGCCGGCACCCTCGAACCGCCAGAAGGCGCAGAAAACCTCGCGGCCGCGATTGAAATGCTGCATACCTATTCGCTGATCCATGACGATCTGCCCGCACTTGATAACGATGAGCTGCGCCGCGGTAAGCCAACTTGCCATGTGGTCTTCGGAGAGGCCATTGCCATTCTTGCCGGGGATGCCCTCCAGACACAGGCCTACGAGACCCTGGCGACCCTGCCTCGATCCGCTGCCGCGGTGGTCGAGATCATTCGGCTCGTTGCCCAGGCGACCGGTACGATCGAGGGAATGATCGGCGGTCAGGTGCTCGACCTCGAAGCCGAACATCACCAGCCAACCGCAGCGATGGTCGACGCAATCCACCGTGCGAAAACCGGCGCGCTGATCCGGGTGAGCCTTGCCGCCGGGGCAGTTTATGGAAGTAACGCGGGAAACAGTGGCGGCACTCCTGACGGAGGAGCCGATGTCGACCGACTCACTGAATTCGGGCGAAAAGCCGGGCTTGCCTTCCAGATCGTCGATGACATTCTCGACATGACTGAGGACTCTGAACATCTGGGCAAGACTGCCGGGAAAGACCTGGCGAGCGACAAAGCCACATGGCCAGCGGTCTTCGGTATTGAACGTTCACGAGAAGATGCAAATCGGCTGATCACCGAAGCATTTACCTACCTTGAGCCCTATGGAGAGCGCGCCGACGCTCTGAAAGCGGTCGCGAGATACCTGGTGGAGCGGAAAAATTAGCCATTCGGCCTGGAGATCAGGCAGTTCATTTGGTGCAGAAGGAACAAGCGTGGAGTTGAAATGCCATTGACCGAAGCAGAAATCCGTGATGCATTGCGGGATGTTTACGATCCCGAACTGCCGGTCAACATCGTCGATCTCGGGCTTGTCTATAAAGTTGATTTAGCGGCGGACCCGGATGCCCCCGGGTTAGTACCAAAACAAAAGGTGATCATCGATCTCACCTTGACGACCCCAGGGTGTCCATCTCACGCCCAGATCACGGAGCAGATCCGCAATCGCCTTGCTGGTCTTCAAGAGGTGAGTACGACCGAAGTCAACCTGGTATGGGAACCGAAATGGAGTCCCGCTAGGATCAGCCTTGAAGCGCAGCAAAAGTTAGGTATCGCTTAGGCTGTGACCCCTTCTACAGAAGAACTTTGGACTTATGTACGCGGGATTACGAGCGCAGTTCTGGAGGAGCCGGCCGGGAGGTACGAGGCAAACCATTGCTGACCATCGGCAGAGAGCGATGGTTTGCCCATCGGGATGCGATCAAGCCGCGGTTCCCAGACGTAGAACCGAATCAGCTTGGGGGCCTTTCTGCCCTTGAACGATGTCGAACTCGACGTCGTCGCCCTCTTTGAGGCTCTTGTAACCGTCCAATTGAATTGCCGAATAGTGCACGAAGACGTCAGGACCGTCTTCACGGCCGATGAACCCATACCCTTTTGCGTTGTTGAACCACTTCACTTTGCCTTTGTAAGCAGCCACGAGCCGTACCTTCCTCAAGAGCCAGATCGAAACTTGAGTGTCACCCCAATTCCGCCTTCTTCAAGAGACGCACTCCAGGGAAGATTGGTTTTCCATGAAACTGAGGAAGCCGTGATAGTGGCAACACGCTTCCATTCCACTCTCTCAAGACTTTGTCTTCTGCTTCCGGTTCCGCGCGTAGAACTGAACCCCAATCAACGTCTTGCCATCCAGAATGGCTCCAGCATCGATTAAGCGAAGAACTTCGGAAAGCGAGATCAGATACAGGTCGATGCGCTCATCCTCTTCCGGCCTCGCATCGCCAAGTGTCAAGCCCTCAGCGAGAAAGATCTGCATCCACTCTCCGAGAAATCCCGGGCTAGCGAAATAGCGAACGAGCGGCGACCATTTCTTCGCCCGGTAGCCGGTTTCCTCGATCAGCTCGCGCTTCGCTGCTGCCAACCGACTCTCGTCGCCATCGATCTTGCCAGCCGGAAGCTCCCAGATGTACTGACCGGCGGCGTGCCGATACTGCCGCTCCATGACAATCATCGGATCGCGTTTGCTTTGAGAATCATCGACCGCCAGGATGACCACGGATCCACCGTGCCGGACGACATCACGGGTGCACTCGACGCCATTCGGTTCGACGATATGATCACTGAAGACGCTGAAGAGCGGCCCCTGATATTGAAGCTTCGACGAGAGCACCTCGGCGGTTTCGGGCTGTTTGGATCTGGACTTCGCCGCGGCCGTAGCGGAAACGGATTTCTCCTTCCGTTGCTTCGCGTCCTTCTTTTCTTTCTTATTGGATTTTTCCTTTGCCATGTCGTTTGTCTCTCCGATGCTGCACTTCCGTGCTGATAGCCAAATTCAACGGTACCATCCGGTATATGAGCGCAGCCTCTTCAGGGAAAAAAGCAGCACGTTTCCCCCTTCGCCGAGGAATATCGGTAATTGGCGCAGGAAATTGGGGAACTTCTCTCGCGCTGGCGATCGTGAAGTCTGGATTAAGGCTCGCTGAAGTGGTCAATCGCGCCAAGAGCGATCGTCCGCCGCCCTGGGGCAGCCCGAATGCGGTGGACTGGGAAGAGGCTCAACTCGATGCTGAGGTCCTGTGGATCTGCGTTCCAGATAGAGAAATTGCTGGAGTTGCACAACAGATTGCGGAGCGCAGGGCAGATCTGCGACGGCAGACCGTTCTGCACTCGAGCGGAGCGCTGACGGTGAAGGAACTGACCGTGGTAAAACAGCGCGGAGCGGCAGTGGCCGCTATTGCGCCGATTTTCAGCTTTCCGACGCGAGAGCCGGTTGGGCTTGAGAATGTCCTTTTTGCCGTGGAATCCTCGCCGCCGCTCTCGAGAAAGCTGGCGGCGCTGGTGCGAAGACTCGGCGGCAGGCCGATCCACGTTCATTCCAGTAAAAAGGCGCTCTACCACGCAGCAGCCACGATGGCTTCCCCTTTACTTGTCAGCGCCATCGATGGCGCAGTCTCAATGGCCGGAATGGCTGGGCTCACGAAAGCGGACGCCGAGGCGGTCGTCCAGACGCTGGCTATGGCGACCTTAAGGAATTACTTCGAGCGGGGCAGGACGGCGAGCTTCAGCGGAGCCTTTGCCCGGGGCGACGTTGGCACCGTGAAACTGCATCTTCGGGGATTGCTGGCGCATCCCAACCTGTACACGCTCTACCAGGCCTTGGCCCAGAATGCGATCGCGACCCTTCCGGTCAAGAATCGGTCCGATTTGGAAAAGGCAATGCAATTGAATATTCCGGCCGCGCGGATGAAACGGCGGCCCGGAAAATGAAGAAGCGAGAGAACGGATTTAGCATTCATCCCGTTAGAGGAGCGCGGGCTTTTCCTCCCGAACTGCCTAACTTAATCTTGAGTTGATTTGACTTGTCCCACCTCTAACTTTGGCAAAGATAGGCCAGGGTTAAGGGATCCAGCTTGGAAGCGAGAGGCAATGACGCAACATACGGAGTGTTACCCGATATCGATCCTTCCGCACTCCAGCAAGCTCTTTTTGGATTATGCCGAGCATCGTGAACCGTTGCTGCCGTTCTTTCCATCCAGCCCTTACTCGAACGGCTGGATGCTCCATCGCTCCCTTCTTCCCGAGACGTCGCGGCAAAGGATAGCCGATGTCCTTGAGGAGCAGAGTCGTGAATTTGGCGCCGGGAGGAAAGCTTCGGACAACATCGAGGCGCTGCGGCGAGGCGCCAACGCAGTTGTGACTGGACAGCAGGTGACGCTGTTAGGCGGTCCACTGTATACGCTATTTAAGGCAGCAACCGCAATCCGGAAGGCACATGACGCCAGCGCCGCCGGTCATCCGCATGTTCCGATATTCTGGCTGGCCAGCGAAGACCATGATCTGGCCGAAGCCGATCACGTGACCTTTCCGTCCCGGCATGAACTCCATACGCTGAAGCTCCGAATGCCGGAGGGAGCCGTCGTCTCCCCGGTCGGAGGATTGGCCTTGGGTGACGCCATCCAGAGGGTGGTGAGCGAAGCTGCCGGATTACTCGAGCCCGGTCCGGTGATGGAGGCTCTCGAGGAGTTCTATCAGCCAGGAGAACGGTTTAGCCGCGCCTTTGGGCGGCTGCTTTCGCGGGTCTTCGAGGCCGAAGGATTGATCGTTCTTGATGCGTCGAGCCGCGAATGTCATGCCTTGGGAGCAGAGGTCCTGCGCCAGGCGATTACTTCAGCGGAAGTCCTGCACAACGCGCTGATCGAGCGGGACAAGCTCCTGGTGGAGCACGGATACCACTCCCAGGTGCTGGTAACGCCGCAGTCCGGGCTGCTGTTCTTGATCGATGCCGAAACCGGGGCGCGCCTGCCGCTCAAGCGGGTGGGTGGACGCTCCGGAAGTGGCGAGTTTGCTGCAGGCAGAAAGAACTATTCTGAGTCAGCGTTGCTCGAGATCCTAGAGAAAGAGCCGGAGAGGCTAAGCCCCAATGCGTTGCTGCGGCCGGTCTTTCAGGACGCCATTCTGCCTACCTCGGCATATATCGGCGGACCAGCCGAGATAGCCTATTTCGCCCAGTCACAGGTGCTCTATGAACGAATGCTGGGACGGACGACGCCGGTATTACCAAGGCTGAGCGCGACCCTAATCGAGCCGTCCGCCGCGGAATTGTTGCATCGGCACGAACTGGCCTTAACGGATGTGATCTCCCTGCGCCCCGAGGAGTTGGCGGTCCGGCTGGGTGCGCGGGCGATGCCAATCGAAAGCAAGCGCAAACTGTCGGCAACCGGAAAGTCTCTTGAGGCCGAACTGGATGAACTTACCGCTTACATGGGATCGCTCGATGAAGGCCTGGGACGATCTGCCCTGGTAGCGGCCTCGAAAATGCGCTACCAGATGAACCGGCTGCGTCGACTGAGCGCGAACTATCAATTGCAGCGCGAAGCAAGCCTGCGCCGCCATGCCGATTCGGTAGCTCTAGCCCTCTTTCCCGATCATCACCTCCAGGAGCGGCTTATCGGAGCAGCCTGGTTTCTTTCGCGCTATGGCGAGGCACTGCCTTCCCTGCTGGTTGAACATGCGGCGCAGGAATGTCCGGGACATAAAGCTATATTTCTCTAGCGCCTCGTACGAAATTCTCTCGGAACAATCCTGCTTGCCCTGCGTATAAACCCGCAGAGGCCATCAAACCGCTCGATGGAGCTTGCACGTTCTGCGAGCATTTCCCCTTCGTCTTGTTGGCTGTAATCCCGAGGAGCAAGTCATGGGTAAGACCACTGTTGGTGTTCTATTCGTCACGTTGATCTTGGCCGTCGACGCCACTGCCGCTCCGGTAGCTGCTGATGACAGCGGCACGGTAGTCATCGTCTTCCGGGATGGACACCAACAGAAAATTCCCGCTTCCGCTATTTCCGCGATGGAATTCAAGAATGCCGCGGGCGTCACCACCCCGATCGCGATCCCAGCTCTGCTGGTTCCGGGCAGAGGGCATTTCCTGGGGAAATGGATTGCCGGACAAGGTAATGGCTCTGACTTTAGCATCGAGTTGGAAGACGATGGCGAGGCCAAGAAGTCGATTGGCTCCCATCATGGTACCTGGACCTACGTCGATGGGGAGGCACGAGTCAGCTGGGACGATGGCTGGCATGATGTCATTCGCAAAGTGGGCACCAAATATCAGAAGTTTGCCTACGCGCCAGGAAAGACGTTCTCCGACACTCCCGACAACGTGACCGAAGCTCACAATACAAGCCCGAAACCGATCTAACCGTCGTCATCTCAGATTGCCAGGCACTGAACGCGGGAGGGGCTTCATGCTGAGCCTGAATTCCTCCAGGCGACTTGCATCTGACGACCCATCGCCAACTTGAAACCCTGGCCATACCTGCGCGCTTGCGCAAAAGGTCGTTGACCGTAGGGCTCTGAGCAGCTACCGCGTCCGATTCCTTTGTCTATCCAGTATCGCGGCAATGCTCTAAAATCGGCTTTCGGAAGGTGTTATGGCGACTTCGGCAAAGAACAAAAACGACAATCAGATCTTCGAACTCGTTTGCCCGGACTGTGGCGCGATGTTGAAGGTGGATGCTTCAACCCGGTCCATCATTGCTCACACTCCGGCTCCTCGCAAACGCACTTTTGAGGATCTGGAATCCGCTGCTCGAGGGATGCGGGAGCAGGATGAGCGCAAAGAAAGCATCTTCCGGCAAGCCGTCGATGCAGAGAAGAATAAGACGGATCTGCTGGAGAAGCGTTTCGCGGAAGCCTTACGCAAGGCCAAGGAGACCCCAGGAACGGGCAAGCCGCTTCGGGAATTTGATCTGGATTAATACGATTGGCGCCCCCTTCAACTCGCGGGAAGGTGTGAAATGCTCAAAAAAGGAGCGACCACCTCCAAAAACGGGAGACGAGGGCACCATATTGTTTGCGCTATGCATCTCCTAACTTGAAAGAAAAACCTATGAGCCTATCGAACGTGACAAAGCAAATTGAAAGCAGCCTTCCCTCTAACCTGAGTTCTGTGCCTTGGACGCGATCCTTGGCCGCCGGAACTCTATTGACCAGCGCCGTCCTTCTCTTAACGGGAAGGCGCAAAGCTGCCCTGGCAGTGGTCGCGGCAGGTGCGGCCGTCGCGTTGCTGGAAGATCCAGAAGGGGTGCGAAAATTTTGGAGCGATGTGCCAGACTATGTCAAGGCTGGACAGCGACTGCTCGGACGTTTGGAAGGCATCATCGAGCAGGTGGCCGATCAGGGGCAGACCTTAAAGGATGTATTACGCAGAGGTTGAAAGTAGAACGAGACGTGGTGCAGACGTTCATCCTGATTGCCGTCCTGGTAGCGGACAACGGTCCAGTTTATGAGAGACTGTCCGCGCTAATCGTCCTTCGACGAAGACCGCTCTGCCTTCTTCGATCTAAAAGGCGCAGAACTTCCAGATATCCGAATAGAACACTGCCTCCCAAGGTTCCTTGAGGAACCTTGGGAGGCAGTCGTGTTTAGGACAGCTACTTGTTCACGCTGACTGCGTAGACCTCGCTTTGCCCGCTCTGGGTGGAGGAATAGATCACCCATTGATCGTCGGGGGTGAAGATCACATTCGGCTCGCGCTTGCTGTAATCATTCTGCGCCACGCTTGCCAGTGGCACCTGCTGCAGCGTCCCATTCGGCTGTGGCAGGAGTAGCTGGATCATCGGATTATGCGAGCCGCCGGTGTCTCCATCGCCAACGAAGATTTTGCCACTATGCGAGATGTTGTAGTGCCGGGAAAACTCCGGCTGCTCAATTGCATACTGTTTCTCCGCGCCGCCCTGTACGCTACGGCCCGTCAAGAAACGGCCTTTGCCATTGTTCTGGGAGAGGTCGAACCAAATCGTTTGCCCGTCCGGACCCCAGAATTCATGGCCGACCGCATCTGTAGGCGTCTGTTTAGGACGGAAGCTGACCAGGCCACTGCCGTCTGCGTGGATCAGGTGCAGCCGGTCCGTCTTGTCCCACGGCCCTTCATAATCGAACAACATTAAATTCGGATCTGTCGGTGAAAACTGCACATGGTCATACCAATCCGTACCGCGCAGGATGACGTTGATCTTGCCGGAACGAAGGTCCACGGTATACAGGAAGCTGGGAAGATGAGCCTGAAAGGTCGCTTGAATCTTGTTTTGCCGCGCCGCAGCAGCCTGCGCGCTGCTCGCCCCTGCGGGCGCCTGGCCGATCTTGTCGGCACCCGTAGTCACCGCGCCCGCCAGCAAAGTCTCATCCGCGTTGATGCTCAACCCCTGGGTGCCCGAGACCGACATGTCCCAGTCTGCAGGCGTGGTCGCGATCGTCCGAGTCTTCAACGTGTCCAGATTGGTGGCTAGAATGCTGTGATCATTGATGTAATAGACATCTCTGCTCTGTTTGCCCACTACCGGGAAACCGAGGAGACGGATGGTGTCGGCAAGATGAGTGCTTTTACCGCTCCCGAACGGCTGCCCACCGCTGATGTCGGTCGACCAAAGGCTCTGACCAGGACCCGCATTGATATGGGTCCAAACCACTTTGTCTCCGGTTCCTGTGAATACGTTCTGATGGAAATAAATGCTGTACGAACCCCGTCCCGGTTCCCGGGAGAGACGCACTACCTTGTGGCCGGTCATTGGATCGACATACGAATCGGCGGAGGAGCTCGGGGGAGCTTGCGCACCCGCGGCTGGGGTCGCTGCCGCTCGTCCTGGTGACAAACATCCGCTTACTACCGGCAATACCAGCATAAAAGTGACAAATCGGACTGCGGTTCGGCGCGAGCGAGTGGAAACCAGAGACCGCGAAAACTTACATGCTGACGAAACAAACTGATTCATAGATGACTTCTCCATGCTATTCCTTTCTTACTATTGCGAATAACCCCATTACGTTCTGATAGTCGCAGCTATTCCATATTGGGATTCATCTGCCTACCCCGCTGTCGCCTGCTTCTGCGAAAAGTCGAACAATTCTCAAAGCCGATACCCACTCGCCGCCGCCTGTTTCCCACTATCACACAGTGTCGTTTGTTGGAGATAATCGCGAGAGCATCCTTCTCTTGCCGGCTGCTCTTTCTCTATGGATAACCGTCAGATTGCCAATCTTCTCGCCGAAACCGCCGACCTGCTCGAAATCGCTGCCGGCGACCCATTCCGCATCCGCTCTTATCGCCGCGCCGCGGAAGCGGTTGAGTCCTCCACTATCCCCCTCAGTCAACTGGCTGTTGAAGACCCCAAAAAACTGCTTACGATCGCCGGCATTGGCAAGGGCATGGCAGCGAACATTCTGGAGATCGAGAAGGCCGGGACCCTGCCGCTTCGCGAGGAGTTGCTGGTCAAGTACAAACCCTCGATGCTCGAACTCCTCAAGCTTCCTGGCATGGGGCCGAAATCCGTGGCGCTCTTCTGGGAGGTCCTCCAGGTTGCCGACATCGACCAGCTCGAAGCCGCCATTGCGGCGGGCAAGCTCGAGGAACTTCCCCGCTTCGGCGCCAAGGCGGCCGAAAAGCTGAAGAAAGGCATCGCCGAATACCGCAAGAACTCCGGCCGCTTCCATCTTGACGATGCCGAGATTGCCGCTGAAAAAATAACCGCCTACCTGCTTGAGTTTCCCGGCATCGACCGGGTCACGCCTGCGGGATCGTTGCGGCGCGGCCGCGATACGGTTGGCGACCTGGACCTGCTCGCGACTGGTCCCATTTGCGAGGAAGACAAAGTCGGGCCAGCGGTCGACTACATGGCCGCCTACCCTCCAATCGCCTCGCTGATTGCCAAGGGCGCGAACAAGGTCAGCTTCCGTCTGCGCTCCGGCCTGCAGGTCGATGTACGGCTGCTCCCGCAAGGCTCGTACGGGGCTGCGCTCCAATATTTCACCGGGTCCAAGATGCATAACGTGACCGTCCGCCAGCGGGCCTTGAAGCGCGGCTACACGCTCTCTGAGTACGCCCTGGCCAAGGTTGAAGATGGCGCCTTTGTTGCCGGCGCCACTGAAGAGGAGATCTACGCGGCGCTCGGCATGGACTGGATCGCCCCCGAACTCCGCGAGAATAACGGCGAACTCGAAGCCGCCCTCGAACACCGCCTCCCGCAACTGATCACTCAGGCCGACATCCGCGGCGACGTCCACATGCACACCGTCGCCACCGATGGCTCGAATACCATTCGCGAGATGGCCGAAGCGGCGCTGGCGCGCGGCTACGAGTACATCGCCATCACCGACCACTCCAAAAATCTCGCCATGACCAACGGCCTCGACGACCAGCGGGCATTGACCCACATCGCCGCCATTCGCCAGGTCGAGAGGGACATGGCTGAGGAATTCTACGAGAGGGAAAAAAGAGAGCCTGAGGGTAGTCCACTCAAGCCCCGCCCTGGCTCGAGTGGAACGGCCACCTCCCCAAGGCAATTGCCGATCCGGGTCCTGGCAGGAATCGAAGTCGATATACTTGCCGACGGCCAACTCGACCTCGCTGACGAGACCCTCGCTCAGATGGACATTGTCATCGCGAGTGTGCACACTCTCTTTAGCCAGTCGATCGAGGAGATGACTGCCCGGGTGCTGCGCGCGCTCGAAAACCCCTACCTCAAAATTCTCGGACACCCCACCGGCCGCAAGCTGCTCCGCCGCGACGCCTACCAGATCCACCTGCCGCAGATCTTCCAAGCTGCGGCCGCAGCGGGAGTCGCCATGGAACACAACTCCAACCCCAACCGCCTCGACCTATGCGATCGCGATCTGAAGATGGCTAAAGAAGCCGGCTGCAAGATCGTCGTCAATACCGACGCCCACCACACCAGCGAGATGGAGAATATGCGTTATGGAATTAGGCAGCTGCGGAGGGCCTGGCTGACCAAGGAAGATGTGCTGAATACGCTGCCGGCGGATGAATTCCTCGAAACCGTAAAGCGTAGATGAAGGTCTTCTGTCGATTGGCGGATAGTTGAGTCCAAGATTTACCCTCCGTGAAGTCTTGTCAAGCCGGATCGGAATGGACCGGCCAACAACGAGAACGAGAGCGCGCCAGTTTATGAGACCACGCTTCATCGGGGAGCACGAAGGATAGGACACCTTCATCCGTCGTTTTTCTCAAGCAGTAGAATCTTTCCCATACTCCGAGGAAGTGGATATGACCATCCCCAGCAAAGTCACTAAAAGCCGTTTCGAGTTTGAAGAAGACGGAGAGGTAGCGTGGCTCGAGTTCGATCGCGACGACCAGGGATGGATGACCCTCTGGCACACCGAAGTTCCACCACCCCTGCGCGGACGAGGCATCGCCGCAACCCTCGCCCGCACCGCGCTTGAATACGCCCGCGACGAGAATCTCAAAGTCGATGTCATCTGCCCGCTGGTCGCCAACTACCTCCAAAAGAACCCGGAGTTCAACGGCCTGGTTGGTATCAAGCGCTAATCGATGCAGGTAGAAAAGCTCAGCCGGCAAACCGGGTAGCGTTGCGCGCCTTTGCCTTGGCTGCCTCTTCTTCCCGGCTCTTCGCGGGAGCGCTGGTTTCGAGTAGGTGCAGCAAGCGGCTCGATGCCTGGGCGATCTCCTCGACCGCAGATAAGAATGCTGGTTCATTCGCCTTCGACGGCTTGTTGAACCCGCTGATCTTCCTTACAAACTGCAACGAAGCTGCGCGGACCTCCTCCTCAGTGACTGGAGGATCGAAGTTGAAAAGCATTTTGATATTCCTGCACATCCGGGATCCTCCGATCTAGTTGGAACGACAGCACCCGTGAGAAAGCCATCATAAATTTCCAAAGCGAGCAAGTGAAGGGGCGGTGCAAGGAGCCCCGACTTCGGGGAGCCGCCGCATTCAAGCTCCCCGGCCCGAATGCCGATAGCAGAAAGAGGACTGACTCGAAGCCATCCATCGCCAGGCAACGTTCACAGCCATGTGACGTTTCGCGATGAATGAATTCGCTGTACGGGTACAAACGATGCAACCAATCGCAACGACAACGATTCACTGGCTGGTCGCCCGTTTCAGTGCTGATATCAATCGCTGCTTCGTACGGCGCCTTCAGCTTTGCGCAACGATTCGCCAACTCCAAAGGAGTGGCGCATTGGGTGTGGATGGCTAGCGGTTCGCTGGCTATGGGTCTCGGCATATGGTCCACGCACTACCTTGGCATGTTGGCCGTCCGCCTTCCGGTAGAAGTCTTTTACCACATCCCTACCGTGTTGCTTTCCCTGCTTCTCGCAGTTGCCGCCTCAGTTATCGCTCTCATGGTCGTCAGCAGAGAAGAACTTCGCAAGTGGCAGATCGGTATAGGAAGCGTACTGATGGGGTCCGGCATCGGTGCCATGCATTACACCGGCATGCATGCCATGCGGTCCACGGCAATGCACCAGTACCATGCGCCGCTGGTTCTGCTTTCGGTTGTGGTTGCGGTCGGATTCTCGTGGACGTCGCTGTGGATCGCGTTCTCGGTACGCAAGCGCTATGACCACCGGGAGGTTTTTCGGCTGGGTGGAGCCACGCTGATGGGCCTGGGGATTGCAGCGATGCATTACACGGCGATGAGCGCGGTCACCTTCCGATCCGGGGGGATGATGGCCTTCTCTACGGAACACACGATTCGCATCTCGAACCTGGGCGTCGCTGCGGTTGTTCTGACCACTGGTTTCGTCTTGCTGGGCGCTCTGCTGACCACGATCCTCGACCGAGAGCTCTACCAGCGATTGAGCGAAGACCGCGACCGGCTGCGTGCAGTGACGGAAGCCAGCACGGATGCCTTATTTATCTGCACGGCGGTGCGAAACACCCGCGGAGAGATCGAAGATTTCCTTCTCACCTACCTGAACAAGAACGTCGAACTGATAGTCGATCAGCCCCCTGAAAAGCTGTTGGGCAATAAGATGTTCGAGATGTTTCCCCTTCACCGGGCTGCTGGTCTTCTCGAGCTCTACCAGTGCGTTGTAATTACTGGAGTACCGCTGACTTACGAGTTTGCCATCAAGGAAAATGAAGTCATCAGCAACTGGATTCGCGTCCAGGCGGTGAAGTTGAAGGATGGGCTTGCGATTTGGGCATCCGATGTGACTATGCGAAAGCTGAAGGAGCAGAGCGTCTTCTATAAGGCTCAACACGATCCCCTGACTGGCTTGGTGAACCGCAGCCTTTTGAACGATCGAGTTGCGCAGGCGATCGAGCGGGCTAAGCGCTGTGCGAATAAGGTGGCCGTGCTTTTAATCGATCTTGATAATTTCAAGCGGATCAATGACAGCCTTGGGCATGCCGCCGGGGATGGAGTTCTCTTAGCTGTGGCTGGCCGCCTCAGCAATTCGGTACGCGCGTCCGACTCGGTGATCCGCATCGGCGGCGATGAATTTGTGATCGTCATGCCAGGAATCGACCGTCCGGCGGATATCAACGCGCGCGCCGAAAGGATCATTGAATCGTTCCAGCCCGCCGTAGCGCTTGAGGGAGTGGAACTTCAGGTAACGTGCAGCCTCGGCATCGCACTGTACCCGGATTCGGCGCTCGATGTTGAGGAACTGCTTGCAAAAGCCGATTCCGCTATGTATGTCGCCAAACATCGCGGCAAGAACCAGTATGAAGTCTTCCAATCCAGCAAGTCGCTTATGGCCACCGTCGTCTAGAACAGCCGCCCAGTCTTGGTTATCTGAGGCTTATTGGTGTCCTGGCCGCGACGGCGTTCGGCTGTTTGAAGCTGTTAGACGGTGCGCAATTCGGCGTCCAGGAGGTCGGCCTCTGCTGAAGCTCCGGAGCGTTCCCCTCGGATGATCTGCGCTGGCTTGGATCCCGACAAGTCTCAATTCACGACCGTCAGTGTCAATGTCTCTCCAGTTGGGGGGACCGAGCTATTAAAGGCGCGAATCCGGCCACTCCCTCACTGCCCCCTTGCACTCAATCGATCCTTGATGGCTTCCATCTACACGAAACGTCCGCCGCCGACATGCATGTACTTTGCCTATCCTCCTCAGTTATTTGGGAATTCTTTGCCTGCCCTCAGCCATGCCACTCCTTTCCCCAAGCAGATTAAAAGGTGAAGAAAATCTCTGCCTTAGATCATCTTCTTCGGGAGATCTTTCGGCGGAAGAGACCTCTAAGTCTTGAACGGCAGCATCAGAAAACGATTCATGGGAGACTCACAATGAACAGAGTTGGGTCGGTTGCCATGTTAAGTCGCCGCTTCACCGTAACCGGAGCCTTAACCGGCGCACTGTTCCCGCCCAACGCCCTCTTCGCAAAGGAGCAGAAACATGTCGAGCGGGCGATCTATCCCGGTTCTGCTAAGTAAGAGCAACAAATGTTGATGCGATATCGATCTAAACCGGACAGGAGGAATGAACATGAACGTTCAGCAGCAAGCCACCTCTGAGGAAGCGACCCTTCAGGTTTCTCTTTCGGGATTTGACCTGATCAATTCCCCACGTCTCAACAAGGGAACAGCCTTCACCGATAGAGAGCGCGACATATTTCATCTGCATGGCTTATTGCCTCCGCATGTCGGAACGCTGGATGAACAAGTGGAGCGCCGGATGCAGGGATTAAACGACCAATCGACGCCGTTTAATAAATACGCCTTTCTCCGCGACCTGCAGGATTCGAACGAGACGATTTTCTATGCCCTCCTAGTTCGCAACGTCGAAAAGATGCTGCCCCTGGTGTACACCCCAACAGTTGGTGAAGGCTGCCAGCGCTTCAGCGAAATATGGCGGAAGCCGCGAGGATTGTTTCTAAGCTATCCAAACAAAGACCGGATTACCCAGATCCTGAGCCATCCCCGGTACGACGGTATCAAATGCATCGTGGTCAGCGATGGAGAGAGAATCCTCGGCCTCGGCGACCAGGGCGCGGGCGGTATGGGCATTCCGATCGGAAAGATGGCACTTTATACCGCCCTCGGTGGGATTCATCCAGAGCATTGTCTTCCGATTTTGCTTGATGTGGGTACGGACAATGAGGAGAGATTAAGCAGTCCGATCTATGTTGGCTGGAAACACCACCGGATCCGTGGCCAGGAGTACGACGACTTTGTCGATACTTTTGTCTCTGCCGTGAAGGCGCGCTGGCCACACGTTCTACTGCAATGGGAGGACTTTGCCGGCTCGAATGCCGCTCGCTTCCTGGCTCGCTATAGAGACCAGCTCTGTACCTTCAACGATGACATCCAGGGTACCGCAGCGATAGCTGCGGCTACGCTGATCTCGGCGATCAACGTTACCGGCATTCCGCTCAAGCAGCAGAAAATCGTGGTCGTCGGATTCGGGACCGCTGGTCTTGGCATCACCAACCTGTTAGCCCAGTTCATTGAGGACGAAGGCGTCTCTCCAGACGAGGCTCGTCAGTGCTTCTATGCGATCGATCGATACGGCCTGGTTACAGAACACGGCAAGGATGTGCGCCCCGAGCAGATGCCCTACGCGCGCAAAGAACAGGAAGTGCAGGGCTGGAGCTCACAAAATGGCGAGATTACGCTCCTCGATGTGGTCCGCAACGCCAAGCCTACCGTCCTCATCGGCGTCTCCGGTCAAGCGGGAGCCTTCACTGAACAAGCCGTTCGCGAGATGGCGAAGCACACTGCCCGCCCAGTCATCTTCCCCCTATCGAACCCGACCTCGCGCAGCGAAGCTATTCCGCAAGATCTTATCAACTGGACAGAGGGCCGCGCCCTGGTTGGCACTGGCAGTCCCTTCGATCCCGTTGATGTCGATGGAAAGAAGGTTCCCATCGCACAGACCAATAACTCCTATATCTTTCCCGGCCTGGCTCTCGGCATTGTTGCTTCCAAAGCGAGGCGCGTGACCGATGCCATGGTGAAGGCCGCCGCTACGGAATTGATACGACATGTACCCACACAGAAGGATAAGTTGGCCAGCCTTCTCCCGCCTATCTCCGAGGCCCGCGCTCTCGGACGCTTGATCGCGCAGGCTGTTGGTAAGCAGGCGATTCTCGATGGGCAGGCGCAGATATCAGACGAAGATGCCCTCAGGCGCGAACTCGATGCAAATATCTGGGAGCCAGCCTACGTGCCGTACGAACTTCAACGAGGTGCGGCCTCATAAGGTATCAGCGACGATCGAACCGTCCTAATAGGGTTGTTCACCTGGTATGGCGCCTACCCCGATAAGAAGACTAAGTAATTTGTAGGAGGAAATGAATGACCGAGACAGAGATGAGGATAGAAAGGGACTCCATGGGGGAGGTGCCGGTTCCAGCCGGCAAGCTCTGGGGGGCGCAGACGCAGCGCTCCCTTGAGTATTTCAGCATCGGTTCCGACCTTATGCCTCGGGAGATGATCTGCGCTTATGCAGTTCTGAAGAAAGGTGCGGCCAGTGCGAACCATGCCGGACGAAGACTGGATGATGAACGCCATAAATTGATCGTTCGGGTATGTGACGAAATCCTCGCCGGTCAGCACGTCGATATGTTTCCGCTCCATGTTTGGATGACGGGCAGCGGCACGCAATTCAATATGAACGTGAACGAGGTAATCTCGAACCGCTGCTGCCAGCTGACGGGCACGCCGCTCGGGAGCAAGACGCCGGTTCATCCGAACGACCATGTGAATATGTCACAATCGACCAATGACTCTTTTCCAACTGCCATGAACATCGCGGTAGCTGTCAACGTGAAGCAACGGCTGCTGCCGTCTCTGCAGCTTTTACATAACGCGATTCATGCTAAAGCCGAGGAGTGGAAAGACATTGTCAAGATCGGGCGCACCCACTTGCAGGACGCCACGCCTCTGACCCTTGGCCAGGAGTGGTCAGGCTACGTAGGCATGCTCGTCGACAATCTCGAACGCATCGAGTGCGCTCTGCAGGGCGTATACCATCTGGCTCTAGGCGGTACTGCGGTCGGTACCGGAATCAATTCAGATCCCGGTTTCGCCGAGTCGGTTGCGGCTGAAATTGCCTCGCTGACAGGCCTTCCTTTCGTTACCGCGCCGAATAAGTTTACTGTACAGGGTGCTCACGATGCCCTGGTGCAATTTTCCGGATGTCTACGCACCCTGGCGGTATCGCTATACAAGATCGCCAACGACATACGGCTTATGTCCTGCGGTCCGCGTGCAGGTTTTGCAGAGTTGTTGATTCCAGAGAACGAGCCGGGCTCTTCCATTATGCCGGGCAAAGTAAACCCGACTCAAGCTGAAGCTCTCACCATGATTGCCGTCCAAGTCATGGCCAATGACGTCGCGGTAGGATTCGGAGGAGCGGGCGGTTATTTGGAAATGAACGTTTACAAGCCCCTGATGATATTCAATATCGCTCAATCAATCACGATCCTGACCGATGGATGCACAAACTTCCGCAAATTTCTTATCGAAGGCACGAAGCCAAATTTGAAGAAGATCAAGGAATACGTGGACCGCTCGTTGATGCTGGTGACAGCGCTCGCGCCGATCATCGGCTATGACAAGGCGTCCGAAGTTGCGCATTATGCGCTGGAGAATGATCTCACTTTGAAAGATGCGGCGCTGAAGCTTGGTCTCGTCAACGAGGAGGAGTTTGATCGCGTGGTCGATCCGGCCAAAATGGTCAAGCCGTATATTGCTGGAGCTGACGCGAGGTAGAGAATGGCCTATGGTCGACGCGCTAATGTTTAGGTGGCGCTTACGGCCTGCAGGAACTTCAGTAGCTGGTCACTGACGATGGCAGAGGCTTCGTGATGCACCCAGTGGCCCACATCGTCGATTTCGAAACTCCCCACGAGACCAGGAAGGTTGGCGCGAAGTTTTTCGAAGGGTGGATAGAGTTCCGCCAAGCCATCCGCCTTTCCCGCCACGTAAAAGGATGGTTGATTGATCTTCGAGGGTTGACTGATCTACGCGTCTTTCCAAGCGCCAAACAGATAGGAATGCGGCTGGGTCCCATAACGCCGGTCGGTCCTAGATGGCACGTGCGTTCTTCCACAAATTTGCTGGGCCGCTGGAAAGCACAAGCTCTTTCGGCGGGAACAGAATTCGGAGGCCACGTTCATCCCGCCACCGAACCAAAAGCGCGGCTCGATCGCGACTCCTCAATCGAGTTTTCATCCGCGTTCGAACATTTGGCCGTCAAGCTTACGCGCCTGGTTGAGACGGGTCGTAGCTACATGAACTTGCCGGACTCATCTCGCTCGGTCGGACATCGTCTCTCCGTCCGCCTCTACTGCAGAGCATAGATGCGCAGCGATTTTACGAACATGTCATGGCCCTCAGGATGGTCCGGAATGCCCGGATAGATCAGCGCGCTCGACAACATGACATCGGCGTGAGCTTTGATCGAGTTGTTCGTGACAGCCGCGGCAACGGGCTCTCCGTCGACTTCAAAGATCAGCTCTTTAGGGGTCCAAAGTACGCCGTAATCGTGGAAACCGGCCGATAGATCGTCGACGAATTTGGCTCCCCATCCCATCCCGGTATGCTTCACGCTGGAAGAGCGACATTGTTCAGTTTGGCCGGGTACTGTTGCAGCCCGATGTGATCATAGCTTGGGTACTGCACCTCGGAGACGTCGATCTCGAAATAGTCGCCAGTTGCCGGCTGGTTCTCCGTGTTCATCCAGAACGCGTCGTTCATTCCTTTGACGTCGGCTATTTTTATAGTAGCTTCGAAAAAGCCATAACCGTAGTCTGCTTTACTTTGAATAGAGCCAGTGGACCATTTCAAGCTCTGGTTGTGGCAGTCTGCCTTGGCGGCTAATGTTTTCAGTCTCAGGCCACTGCTCGTCGCTTCCACGTTCCCAGGTCGTCGACACATCCTGCCATCATCCGAAATCAGTGTCCAATCCGCTTGAAGTTCGGCAGCGTCGGCGAAATTGGTAGAAAAGACGGGCAGCTTGTGTCCGGAGCGATAGCTCTGGATGGCAGAGCGGTCGGCAGCAGTAACCGGGCGCCGCTTGGCGTAAGGCTGGTCCGGCGACCCCCAATTCACCGGTTTCGCGAGCGTGGCTGCTCGGTCTGCGGCGCTCGTGCCGCCAAGAGATAGGAATGCAAGCAGCGCCGAGCCGATGACAGCGGTAGTGTGAACTCGAAACGTCATAGTCACTTCCTCCAATACCATCAACTCAAACCCTCGACTTTCGCCACTGTCTGGCGGTCGCATCGATTGAGCCGACAATCCCCTTCCTAATGCGCCGCATGAAGCAACGCACTGGCAGACACAGGCTCACGCATCATCCCAGGCCCCTCCCAGAGCAGCACCGGCTCCTTGGATGACGCCGCGTTTTCTATCTCAGGTCCGCGATCTATCTCCACCCGATGCAAGCCAGCCGCGAGCGCCACACTTACGCGCACCGCCTGCACCGCTGCCCCCTTCGACCCGCACACCTGCGGTCGTAGCATTCCACTTTGCGTCCGCTCTCCATCGACCGATAGTGAAGCCGTGGTGCTAGTCAGCAGCGTCAACGTGTACCCTCCATCCGCCGGTATCCTCACCATCCCTTCGTAACTAGCGTCGCTTCCGGCGATCTTCACTAACCCTTGTGGCATGCCCTCCTCTGTTTGTGCTGCCATGAGTGAAGGCCTTACAACCAACGTCCGAGAACTCCACCGTGTGCGGCCACTAGCATCAGTCGCCGCCAGCAGCACACGATAACGCCCCGTCCCATCGAGTAAGGTGCCATCCGCATCCGCAAACGAATGCTGGATCACCGCACCGTCTGCTGCCGCCCCATCCCCAAACAGCCAGTGATAGCGCACTCCAATCGCGGCGGGCACCGTAAAAGTTACCTTTCTTCCCGGCCTGATCAACCCACCCGTATAACTAAAGTCCGCCGCTTCAGCCGAGTGACCATAGGCAGGTTCAGCTGCCCCATCCATCACTTGCAACGGAATATTCGCGTCTTCCCGAACATTGCCGGCCCCAAGGTTGACATCTCGAAACGTCACGCCACTTACATCACCCTTCAACTCAGAAGGTGCAAGCCCCGGCCCATCCATGGCCGAGATGTTTTCGAAATGTACATCGCGGATGGCCGGATTTGGCTGTCGTAGCTGAACAAGCGAGTACCAGTCCTCCAGCCGAACATCCTCGATGCGATAATTTGACTGTAGCCCCTTCCCCGCTGGATCAGCCCATAGCTCCACCAGCGCGAACGGAACTCCGCAGCTTCCCATTCCCATGTGAATCACGTCCGAGTCACGCAGCGTAAAATGGTTGCTGTCGAAGATCTTCTTTGGCCAGTTCGCCCGCACCACGTTCGAGATACTTGTCGACAACACGCTGCTCTCGATTGTGATATTGCTTACCTCATGACCTGGCGTCGCCAGCGCCTCTTCCGTGTACCCATCCCAGTTCCCATACATCGCGAAGATATCGTCGGCCGCGCGAATAAATGAATCCTGCACAAGGGTATCCCCGCCCCCAAGCCAGTCCATTCCATCCTGATTGGCATTTCCCGGGCTCCCGCCAACCACCTTTACGTTTCGAAACGTCACCCCACGCGAATCCCGCATCTGGATCATCCACGTTCGGCTTCGCACCACCGCAGTTATCCCCTCAATTTCGATACCATGCGCACTGTCCATCGTGATCACGTGCCAATTCAGTTTGTGCATCCAACCAGTGTCGTGATCCGGATCCTGCGGTCCGTTATAGAGCAACATGCCAAGCCCGGAAACGTGCACATTATCTACCTGCCAGATATTCAGCGCTCCCATTATTACTGCCCCTGCCGCCAGGTAAATGTTGTCTCCCTCATGGGCGTCTATATTCTCGCGATGCACCCCGGGCCCGTAGTACCGGACCCCCGGGGTGTTCGCCGTGATCCTGTACCTTTCTGGCTTATTAGCAAACAGAAACAGCATCTCCGAATCTGCATAATGTTCGCCGGGCCGTGTAATGGTTAACTTTGCCGGCTGCTCCAGAGGAAACGTAATCGACGCCCCGTCCCTTCGCGGGCGAATCCCGAATCGCATAGGCTGCACTTCGACTCCCCGATCCCAATAATGCGGATCGCTCGCGGTTACCGTCACCTGAACCGGGGACGAAATGTCAAAGTTCAGCAGGTAATACCCACTGGCAGCGCTCACTACCGGCGTACTCTTGTGGCCGATTTTCACAGTGAAATGGGTGGAACTCACCTCCGGCGGGATAGACGCGAACGTCACCTGCCCCCCCGCTGCGTTCCACGCCATGCACAATGCAGTTGCTGCACTCAACAACAGTACACAAGCAGCTTTGCGCCTCATCGTTTGATCGGAACCTCTCCGGAAAAGTCGGCGTACCTGAAGAAAATATTTGAACAAGTTTGCGCTAACGCCATAACTTCGCCATCCTCTCATTTCTAACCGAAACAGTGACACTTCACACAACCGCATTGTACGGGCGCTAGCAAACACCTTGCTTCATCCTTTCATTGGCTCCAAATGTGTCTATAAAATTCAGGTGGCAAACGAAACCGGATCGTAAACTACGCGATATCCGTCGAAGTACTCAACAGCATAGCTTGCTGGCGGCATGAGGTATCCCAGAAGATGTGGCGGTACCGAGGTGAATATGCACGACCGCCGAATAGAATGCCACCGGCGCTGACGAAGTGCAGGCGATTGTGATCGATCTGTCCGAAGTTGGGTTGGTAGTACCGACGCGGAGTTCGTCATCGTTCGGCTGGAAACTGATAGTTGCCGGGAAGTGCGGCGATCTCGATTGGATGGTCTCGATGGTAGCGGGCGATGCGGCCGAGCTGGCATCAAGTTAGCTTCATCCGAGCTTGGCGCCAATCTCTGAATGATTGCTCATTCGCTCTCTCAATACAGAAGCGTGACTCGCATGGTGACGGCCGTTGCAGCGGACAAGCTAGGGGTCTTGCCGGGGTCAGGAACATACGTCAACGTGGGTTGGAAGTAGATGCCTCCCACCAGGTGGATCTGATAATATCCCTGGATTATAGCCTCGCTGTTTCGGAACCCATCATTCTTATTCAATCGCGACACTCCCGCGCCTATGCCTAGAGAGTCGTTGGGACGCTTGGGAACCAGGCCGAAACCGGTGACGCCGCCACCTATATACTTGTCTACAATCAGCGTTTTGGACTCATTCATGCCGAATTGGAAGAAGCTGGTGACTCCGCTGTTATCGATGCCCGGTTTCGTTAGCCACAACCGTTGGCTGGCGAATGCATAGAACCCCTGGGCGCCGTCTTCTGTCTTCCCTCCGCCCGACAACTTACCAGTCTGCCCCCATGCGCCCACAGCGAAGGTGCCGGGCATTTTAAGCGAAGCAAGCTGCCAGGCGTAACCGATTTCTCCAACGTTGAAGAAATAGCCGTTGAACGCGGGTACGGCACGCAGCCCTGTCTGATCGCCCCGAGCTCCCGTGCCATCATACAGCCCATAAGACATATAAACATTCTTAGTCGGCGCCAAACTCGCCGTGATGCCATAAGCCGAGTTGTAATAGCCCGGCATGACACCGAGTAGAGTCGGATTTACAAATACGGGCGTATAGATTAAGCCCGACACCGCTGGGATGGAAAGAGTCAGGTCGTGAAGCTGTAGCGGTCGAGTCACGTTGTTAAAGTCATTCGTCGGAACAGTTTTTCCGACTCGTAACGTAAGCTTGTCGCGAAAGAGGCGTTGCCGCCACCACAACTCATAAAGTTCACTGCGCGCCAATGGCGACAGTCCGGGAAGGCTGTTATACCCTGCCACGACCCCCGCCTGTGCATTCGACGTTTGGCCGTTGAACTGAAGGTAAACGACACCGAACTGGGCTCCCGGAATCTCCATCCACTTATTTAGGTCCAGATCTAGATCCAGCAGCAGCAAGCTGTTAAAGCTTGACTTGCCAGGTTCAACTCCGCCGGAAATTAGATAATTTGCATCCCCGAGCCACACGCCTCCGAGATGAACACCTGACGTTTTGTCGAGGCCGAGCAGGCGTCCCAGTTGACCAGTGCCAATTACAATATCCACGGCACCGGGGTTTGCGCTGAGGCCGCTTTCCTCAGAGCTTTGGGCTGGTAGAGGGAGCACTGCAGCTATCCCGCAAAGCAAAACCAACATATTCTTACGAAGGAGTTTTTTTGCGACAGAGTATCGTGGCGAGGTTGCCCGGTACATCTTGCGCAACCTAGTCCCGCATCCACATTTTGCCATGAGCGAATGGATCCTATCATTCTGTTCATGCATAGTCCACGCAATATGAGGGGGAGGTCAGGGCAACAAGATCGTATTTACATTACTGATGTTACTTATGAATTATGTTGCGCCCATGCGGTCGACCGGTAAGATTAGCTGAACGGTCAGCCGGGTACCTAAGATGATCAATTATGCGCATTCTGGTCGCCATGCCCTCGTTAATGGCTCTTTGCTTTGAGGGAGAATGCGCAAGTGCCGAATGTCGTTAGCAAAGCCGGTGAAGTAGATCAAGACCTAGTTACGATCGTCACGCAGACGAGACCAATCGCTGGACAAGAGGATGCCTTCAGAAGCTGGCAGGATGAAATCCGCACGGAGGTATCGAAGTGGCCTGGCTTTGTTGAGCAGAAAGTTATTCCACCGCACCCACCTCTCCAATTCGATTGGGTGATTCTGCTCCGCTTTTCCTCTCTTGACGCCGGAACCGGATGGCTGCGTTCACCTGAACGCCTTAGGCTGATCGAAAAGCTGCAACCGATTCTCGCTGGTATTGATGATGTGCACATCGTGAAAGACGGTGCCTCCGGGGTACTCCCAGCAGCTGCTTCTGTCGTCATTTCGACACGTCTGCTACCGGGTCAGGAGAGCCAGTATCGCAGCTGGGAACAGCGTATTGCAGCCGCCCAATCTAGGGCAGCCGGCTTTCAAGGATATAGGCTGGAGCCTCCGATTGAGGGTGTTCAGGATGATTGGCTGTCGATCATCCGGTTTGATTCTCAGCAAAACCTAGACAAGTGGCTTAATTCCCCCGAGCGGCTCAATCTCATCAAAGAATCAGAATCATTCACCGAACGTTTTGACACTCGCGTCGTGCACAGCGGGTTCGACCAATGGTTTCCCCGCTCAACTACGAGTGCGCTATCCGCACCGGTATGGAAGCAGAACATGATCGTACTTCTGCTGCTTTATCCGGAAGTGTTTTTGTTTGGAGCGTTTGTTCAGCAACCACTTCTAGTCAGGCGCCTACACTGGCCGTTCTGGTTAGCACTCTTCGCGGGAAATCTCGTGGGCGTCCTGCTGATGAATCAGATCGTACCGTGGACCAGCGACCGCTTTGCCTGGTGGCTGACCTCGGCGAAGTCGACGGAGAGAAAAACCACCTTAGTCGGGCTTGGACTGGTCATTGCCCTCTATGCTCTGCTGCTCATTGCGTTCTCACGCTTTTAATGGACGCCGAAGAGCAGCCAGAATAGTATGACTCTCCGGCACACACTCACCTCGATGGATTTCTATCGGATGGATGCCCGCTGCATGCCACAAGCCTAAGCCGTGGTGCCTCTTCCGAGTGGGTGGACGTGCTTCGGAGCGCTCCACCTGTTAGCGCTGTCTCCCCGCGCTCTTCTTGCGTGCCACCTTCTTCGCAAAGGTACTAGCGGACGCAACCTTCCGTGGCAAAGACCGGGAGGTCTTCACCGGGACTGCTTTTTTCGCCTGCACTTTCTTAACCCTGGCCTTCTTCTGTGCCGGCATAGAACGCTTTCCTGCAGCTTTCTTATTGGCTGCTGATCCATATGCGGTGGCCAGTTGTTTGCTCGGCGTGTCCGAGGCGCCCAACGGATGGTTTTCTTTCGCAGGCGATCCTCCGTTGTTCATTCCTGAATTTGCGGAGCTCGATGCAATCAATGCAAAAATCTTCTTCCCATCCGGGATCGGGATGAAACGCGTTCGGGTAGGAGTAATCTCGATGATCCCAGCAGGGATGACAGACACCTGTCCGCCGCCTCCACCGCCGCCAGCTTCCTGAGCCATCCGGCGATATGGCGCAGGAGTGCTTCCACCTGCACCGAAGTCGTATCTCACCCAAGCGACTGGGATGACGGTTCGATCTGCCACTGAAACAGGCTCGGCAAAGGCCAGCTTTCCGCTCGCGAATGTGCTGATCTGTTCGCCAATCGTCTTCAATACCTTTGCTATGTCCATTGTTATGTCTCCAGTCAGAATCGTTCCTGCGCGGGTCTCTGAAGGCCCTTAGCTATCGCTACACCTGCTGCTCCACTACTAGCTCGAATGAAGGGCCGGGCTGTGTTGAGCGCCCATCTCGCAAGCACGAGTCAAGGTGAACATCATGGATAAGTTCGAGATTTCGCACCAGCAGTAGGCCGGCTGGCGAAGACCTATCCGATTGATGCGAAAGTCCCCCGCGCATTTTGCGGAAGTAGTGCCGGGAACACGCTATCGGCGGCTGGTCGAGATGATCGTAGCCGAGAGCAACACGCTCGAGTCCCTGCGCCGCTTTTCTGGCTAATTCCACCTGATCCCTTCGCCGCATCGAACGCACCGCCCACAGAAGGTATTCTTATGACGAAGTAAACTGTCGCGGTGAAGCCGGGGCAAATGGGGCAGGCTAACAGCAGTCGATACATACCTACGAAGGTTCTGAAGACGACATCAAATCGCCGACTAGCACAGAGCATACACCCTTTCCGACTTAAGGCCTTTCGCAGAGTTGAAGAGCCAGTCATCCAGCGCCTTGGAGACACCAAGTCGACGGCGCCTTGAACCGCCAAAACGCCATCCCAGTCGCCAGCAAGCGGAAAGATGTCAGGATCGGATTGGGCGACGGCCCGAGGAGAGAGAAGTCCCCAAACGAGCAGCATTGCGCACAGCAAAACCGGCTTCATGCAGTTTCCGCCTTCGGACGGCTCAATCTTAATCCAGAATGTTGCGAGACGCTTTGTTTGCCACCGCATTGGGTACAACGCTCTGCGCAATCCTCTGTACCCTTCATTCCAACGCTAATGGGTGCACCTGCAGGAACGCCCGCGCCAAAGAGCGGATCCCGGATTCTAGCGGAGAGCAGCCGCTCAATTAGCCGCAGCACTCCTCATCAAAGCCCCTGAGGTAGACGGTGCTGGGAGCGGCTCCCCCACTGGGAGTCAGCGTCAGAATGTCGTTATGATAGCCCAGCGCTTGCGGGATAAATTCCACCTGCAATGTGCAGGTGCTGCCCGCCGTGAGGCCAGCAGTACAGGTACTGCCGACAATTTTGTAGCTCTGGCCGTTGATGCGAGTGCTCACCGTCACCTTACCGGGAACACCGAAGTTGTAAATCGTGAGTGCGACAACCGGAAAGGGGTCGCCCTGCCCGTCCTCGTAGTCGGGGAATTGAACGATCTTGTTAGCTTCGAGAGCACCGACTCCGGTACCGAGGCCCCTAAGAGCGACGTTCGCAGTGGTCGGCCCATTGTTGAGCGATTCATTGGTGACCAGGGTCAGGTTGTCATTGTGGTTCCCAACAGAAACCGGAGCGAATTCCACCTGCAAAGTACAGCTCTTGCCTGCGGCCACTCCCGCCGAGCAGGTGCTCGACGCGATCGTATAGCTGGGCCCGTTGATCGAGGGCGCAAGCGTCAGCGTGCCACCGCCAATGTTGGTGATCGTCAACGGAAGCGTCGAGCTGGTGGAATAAGCGATGCTCCCAAAGTGCAGCGTCGTCGCCGAAAGCTTGGCCATTGGCGGGTCGCCAATGGTTCCCGCCAACTCGATGACCTGGGCCGCGCCACACTTGTTCAGCGCGTTGTCCGTGAGCGTAATCGAGCCGGTGGTCACGGCTTCCGAGTCTGGCCTGAAGGTGACGCGGAGTTCGCATCGCCCACCCGGCGCGAGAGAAGAGCCGATTGTGCAGTCCGAGGAAGCGCCCGAAAGCGTGGCAAATGGTCCGCTCGCAGTGATGCCGCTGAGCGTGAGTGATGCATTACCGGTGTTCTGAACATTGATTGACAACGGGATGCTGGTGGTTCCCAACGGGGTTTCGGGGAAGCTTAATGGGGGCGGTTGGGAACGATGCAGCTTGACCAGATCGCCACTAGGTAGGATGGAAAAAACATCGCCGGCGGGATTGACTGCCACGTTCTGATGGTCCGAGTATTCAGGCTTCGGAAAAGTGCTGATCGTAATAGCTGAGCTCGAGCCGGCCGGAATCTCCTCGATCTGGGGAGCGTTGCCAACGAATAGATTGCTGGCAGCGTCCGCCGCCATGTACCCTCCGTCGACATTAAAGGTAGGGGGTAGCACCACTTGACTGCCGCCACCAGCCGGCACTTCGTATACTTGCCCGGTGAAGCCAGGGAAAGTAACAAACAATACGTAAACGTTGCCCAGACTATCTATAGTCAGCGATTCTGCGCGAGCCCGATAGTCGTCGCTCGGGAAGGCGAACGGAAGGGGGATTTCAGGGCCGCCCCCGGCTGGGATTTCCGCGACCGCAAACATTTGAATTCCCGAAACATAATGCTCGTATAAAACGAAGAGATTTCCAGACCCGTCCACCGCCATGTCCAATGCCTCATCGAAGCCATCACCGAGGAGAAGGGCGGTAGGTTCACCACCGCCGGCTGGCAGCTCGACGAGGTCCAGACTTCCTCTCACAAAAACATTGCCTGCGCCATCCAATGCCGAAGGAGCGCCTACGTCCAGTCCTGCGGTGTTCAAAATGGTCGGAGTTCCGCCATCGGGAGGAATCTTCGCTATCCCGTCGATTACTCCGTCGCCAGTGTAGGCAACATAGAAATAGCCTAATTCGTCGACTTCAAAAGGACTGCCGAAGGAGGAGGAAGCTATGGCGACGGTCGTTTGTACGGCGGGATCGAACGCAATCTGTGGGGCTACTCCTATTCCATGAATCAGCGTCGTCGCCTGTAGTTTGCCGGTTGAGTCTACGATCTCGACCGCGCCCTTGCGCAATCCCGAGAAGCGCGGCGTGAATTTCAATTTAACCGTGCAGGACGTGCCCTGTGTGACCAGGCCGGTGCAGGTACTGCCGCTGGCCAGGGTGTAGTCGAGTTTCGGCGTCCCTTTGGTGACGGCTTTCGGCGTGCCAAGGGTTCCAGTCGCTGTGACCCTGTAAGTCAATGTCAGCGTTTTGTTGCAGGGCGAGGGGGAAGTTGAACCCGCTGGACAGACGTTGACGTTGCCAAAATTGAGGGCTGGCGATGCCCCGGTGTGGACTACCGATTGCCCATGCAACGAGCTTGAGGCGAAAAGAGCGAAAGCGGCTAACGGGAAGGCAGAGAGACGAAACGTCACGCGAAGGCGGAGTAGATACTTCAAGGCGGCACTCCTAGCACCAGCGGGGGACCAACCGAGGGCTTTCCAGTCGCCCCAGATCATACGCCCGAAGATTAAGATCCGCCATCACCTAGTAAGTGAATAACCAAGATCCGATCAAATCGTGACCTGCCACCTATGCTTCAACTCTGGCACGGGTCTCTCAAAAAATCCCTTGCAAGGACTTAAGCGAGCAGCCGAGATAGATAAGGCCGTGACCGACTTCGATTGCCGTTCTGAATTGGGCGGATACCGTGAGCACAGGCACTTATCTGTAAACTGCGCAACCCTTGGCTTCCAACTCAAACAGCCAGACTGGCGGCGCCAGAGTAGGCACCCAACGGAGATCCAACTTCTCCAGTTTCGGCAGTTGCAGCAAGGTATCGGGCAACGAGTGAATGGGATTCTGGCGGAGGTCCATCTGCCGGAGTTCTTTAAGACCACCAACCGACTCGGGAAGTACCGTGATCTCGTTGTTTCGCAGGTGAAGCTCTCTCAATTGCGCGAGCTGACCGATTGCGTCCGGCAAATCGCGAAGTTGATTGTCACAGAGTCGCAGTTCGATCAAGCTCTCCATTTCGCATACCGCCTCGGGCAAGACCTCGAAGCGGTTCTCACTAAGGTTTAGATAGCGAAGTCTCGTCAAGCGCCGAAGAGACACCGGCAATGTCACCAGCTCATTATCATGCAGATAAAGGAAATCGCGGAGCCCGATCAGCGCTCCAAGCCCTGATGGCAGTGCAGCAAGATTGTTGTGCCCCAGGTCCAACATACGAAGTCGCGTAAGCGTGCCAAACCTCTCAGGAACTTCGGTTAGATCATTCTCCGCAAGAACCAGAGTTTCAAGCTGGGCGGCAACTTCCCAGACCTCCTCCGGCACCTTCCCAAGGTGTTTTTTCCAGAGATTTAAATTTACAGTGGACTCAGCTGACATACCTCCGATAGTACGCAGCTGCCGAGCAGCAAAGGAAGAATGATGAACTCTGATCTATTTGCGCCATTCAATGAACTTGCGAGCAAGCTCTTACCCATGTTGTCCGGAACCGATGGTGCGCATGACGTCTCGCACCTCACGCGAGTGTGGCGGAATGTGAAGGAAATTCAGCATCATGAGGGCGGAGACTTGGAGCTTCTGGCCGCTGCGGTTCTCCTGCATGATTGTGTCGACGTGCCAAAGCAGTCACCCTTGAGGTCACAGGCGTCCCGGCTAGCCGCAGCCGAAGCGATCGCCCGGCTCACCGCCCTGGGATGGAGCGCTACGCGAATCGACTTGGTAGCATCAGCCATCGAGAGTCACAGCTATTCGGCGGGGATCGCGCCGGTCACTCTAGAAGCTTGCATCCTGCAGGATGGCGACCGCCTAGACGCCATAGGTTTCACAGGCATTGCCAGGTGCTTCTACACCGCGGGCCGAATGGGATCGTCACTTTACGAACCTTCTGACCCTCGCGGAAAACGAAGGGCCTTGAACGATGCCGACTTCGCCCTGGACCACTTCCCGGCGAAGCTGTTGAAGTTGGCAGAAGGCTTTAGAACGGTTACAGGACGATCCATCGCGGCACGGAGGCATGAGGTGATACGCAGCTTCTACTTAGGTATGTTAGAGGAGTTTGAAGATCCAGTAGAACGCGCTTGACGTTGTCGCTTCCATAATGAATGGGGTCTTGGCCCATTCCGGGGAAGCGGCAGGTGAGCTTGCGAGCGCGTCTGCATCCGCCGAAGTCAGGTCGAGTGGAGAGTGCGAGCAGTGATTCGGCGGGTACGCTGCCGAATGCGCAGGAAGCGCTCAGGCTCCGGTGATCCTCCTGGTCTTCAAAACCAGTGGGCTTTCTTAACGGGCGACGGTGTGTTCGACTCACACGCGCTTCCGCCAGAATGTTGAGTACTCAACGCGAGCCGCCTCTGCGGCATCATGCTCCCATTTCCAGCAACGACTCTTGGACAGTCGGAGCCCTCCCATTCTCGACATCGCGGCGGCGAAGCTGATGGAAGGCGGTTAGAACCTTGTTGGCATTCGCGAGCGTTTCGATTCTCTCGACATAAGCCTCAAGCTTGGCGCCCGGAATCGCAAAGAGGGCAATGTCGTCGGTGAGAACGTCAAGGTAGGCGCGGGCTCCGCAACACCCCAGACTGAGCGCGGCGCGACCGGTATTCATGACCTGCGGTACGACCGCGCATGCCGGCCTGCCCATGGCGGGGGGGTTCTGGTTCTCGACTTGTTGCGTGGCTTCGGAGAGAATCAGGCTCTGATTTGCCAGGACAAACAGAAGCACGACGTCCGGCACAAACGGCGCTCTAGACAGCGGCGAATAGAGAACATATTCGTGCTGAGACTCCAGCACTGGAATGGTCGCGAGATCCTGCGCTGTCACATAGCCGAGCTCGCCAAATACCTTGAGAGCATCCATGAGATCGCTTTGCTGGGCTGGAGATTCCTGAAGACGGTGAGTATAAACACCGATCGCGCAGAGACTGTGGTCCGCGGCGGATGTCGCAAACGCGGCGTCTGCCGCATCCTCCCAGAACCTGCATCCTGCGGGTACCCGGCCTGTATGTTCGCTCATGCCAGAGGGGATGAACCTCGAAAAGCCAAGCGCCACAGGCGGCTGCCGAAGCTCGAGTGCAGCCGCAAGCCTGGCCGCTAAATTGGAGAGCCTATCTTCGCTCATTGTGTGCATTGCTCCTTGTTCGACTGCAGTCCTTCAACCTTTTCTGCTATGAGACTGTTACCAGAGATCATTCGTCCTCAGTCTCTGATTGGCTCGACCGCCGCTCGGTCGCTGGGCCGACATAGAGAGCACCGTTGATCCTCCCCAAACAACACTTCCGCCGTAAACGTAACATACTCGGGTCATTGGCCGGAGGTCAGTGCTAGAACAACGCGCCGCTCACCTGCTCGGCAATCAATTTGGCTTTTTCCTTGAGCGCTGGACGCGCCATCAACGGGTCATGGGCCATTGTCGAACTTATGGCCACGATGAAGAGACGATCGCGCACGCGCCCGATCACCTGCTCCCCGCGCGAGTAACCCACATCGGCGGAGCAGGACACCGCTTCATTTCCTATGGCCTTGAGAGCGGTGGGCGTTGAAGTACACAAGGATTTGTGAGACACAATGGAATTATTCACATCCTTCAATGGCTGCACCATAATGCGCAGAGCGGAGTAGTCCTTTGCTGTCTTCGAATTGGTGAACGTGCAGATGGTCTGATCATCCGGGGCACTCTCCAGAGTGAGGGTCACCGACCCGTTTAGCACACCCGATGCGGTGGCCTCATTCAACCAGGCGCAGTGACCTTCTTCAGCATTGCATAGTGCGGAGATCATCACCAATCCCGCTAGGACTACCCAATCAAGCGCTTCGGTCTTAAGCTTGAAGAACTTTCTCATTACTGTGCTCCTGAGGCCGGTTCGCTCATATCGTGGACGTCATCCGTGTGCATGTGCCATGGCACACTTTCGATCGATATCTCAGGATGTTTTCGCAGAAAGTCGAGCGAGTAAGTGGGCGCGCCCGGATCGAATTTCTTAGTAACGAACAAAGCCTGCTGCTCTGCCGCCTTATCCTTCATGCCCGCGCGCCGATAGAGGATCGAGAGGTTGTAGTGCGCGGCAAGATCGTCGGGGTCGATCCTCTGCAGCTCGACAAACTGTGCCATCGCCTCATCGTTCTTATGCTGTTGGTAGTAGGAGATGCCCAGTTCCCGGCGTGCATCGCGGGAGTCCGGGTATTGCCGGACGACCTCTCGCAGGTCGGCGATCTCGGCGTCAGAGTGACCTGCCCGCCTTTCGAGAAGCGCCGCATAGTAAAGGGCCCTGGCATTATTGGGACTTAGCTCGAGCGCCTTATCGATGCCCGCGCGAGCTGACCCGTATTTCTCCCACTCGATCTCGGTGAGTGCGATGTTGGTGTAAGCGTCAGCATAATCGGGCCTGAGCTTTACCACTTCATTGAATGCACGGATAGCGTCCGCGTATTGCAACTGGTCGAGGTACCCGATTCCCAGGTTGTTCCACCGCATCCAGTCGGCGTTATCGCCAGGTTCAGGTTGGGTAGGCTCATTCTTTCCTATATTCAGCGACTCGGTGCGGGAGGCGATCTCAACGACCGGATATGCCGGATGGTCAGGGCCGAAGACATTGTTCAAATAACTCTGCCGGAAGTGACGGTAGTTCACCCGCGCCGTCAACTTGATCTCACCTTGAATCTGCGCGGGTATCCGGAATTGATACCGAACCAAAGCCGACCGTCCCGCCTGAACCGAGTTGTCATAGGCGACGGAGTGGATCGTCCAGACTTTGTGGTTGTCGACGAACTCACCCTCCAAATTCACAGGGCGGTTGGTGAAGCTGTGGGCGCGCTCGTCCAGATACCCGTCTGGCTTCAGAAAGCCGCTGTGGTAGATGTCCTTGCCGGCGGCGTCCTGCACGGTGAACTCGATCCAAGCCTCATATAGGTCGCGTACTTCGGGGATCAACGAGTGTCCGATGTTCTTATTCTGGACGACCACCAGTGCCTCGATTGTGCTATTCGGCTCCAGGCTGAAAGGGACCGACCCGAGTGGCGCAATTAGCTTTTCATCACCCGACTTCTTCAATCCCACGATATCGACATTCAGGAAGTTCCCAGCCCGCAAGAACGCGATCGTTTTCTCCAGCTGCTCGTCGAAGCCGTAATAGAATGGCACCGCGGTGTTGCCGGCGAGCCAGCGATGCGATGCGAACGTGCCATTCTTCGCCCCGTAGTCCGGCAGGACATTGGCGGCTCGCTTCATATGGCAGTTTTGACAAGTGGTAAAGTCGCCGGAATAAAACGTCAATGGGTTCCGCTTGGAAAATTTCGAGTTCTGCCATTCGTCGTATGCAGTGAACGCCCGGATGAACTTATAGTCGTTCAGGGGCGCCGGCAGATTGGCTTTGTGGCAGGCGCCGCAAAACTCCGGGGTCCGGTAGAAGCTCTGCATGACTGCTTGAGAATGGCGGTCGGTATGCTCCAATATCTCCTTGTATGGAACTTCCCCGGGGATGCGGTTTCCATTCTCATCCACCATCACCGACGGAATTCCCATAACAAAGCCGCCGTTCCCCTTGATCGACTGCAGTTTCTGAATCGAATGGCACGTGGCGCAGGTGAGCCCATCCTGGTCCATTTTCCGATCAACTTTGGAATCCTCAGTCAAACCGCCCGCCATGACGGCGACGGGGTTGTGGCAGCTATCGCAATGGCGCGCAAACTCAATGCCCTTGGTATTGACCAGAATATTCACGCTCGCCCGATAGAAGGGTGTGCGGAAGGCATTTGAGTGGAGAGCCTGCCGCCATTGGCTGTATGCCTCCTGGTGACAGTGGGCGCAGTAAGCGGCATTTGGAAATGCACCGGGCTGAACAAAATCGTCACCTTGCACCTGCATTGTTCCGGGGACAAACAGGTTGTCCTTGCCGAAGCGAAAGTTATAGGTCTCGCGGACCTTTGCGGCGTATTGTTTGCGTTCTTGATCGGACCGATCTTTAGCGGCTTGATATTCAGTAGATTGATCTTTAACTTGATCCTGGCTGAACCCTGATCCGGTAGAGATCGCGAAAGCAAGCAGACCGCCGACGGCAAAAGCCGCAACTAGAGTCAAACGCTTCCTGATGTATTGCATAGGCCATCCATAGTGTTTCAGTGCCAACTCAGTTGATATCTGCAAGGCGCTGGCATCGAGCCAGCTTGAAAAGCTCCTGCAGTGCCCGCTGCTAATTCCCAGCCGACCGTGGTTTAATCGCGGATGCAGCGCTGTTCGCGATCGCATCGTAGACACTCGGTACCAGACCTTTGCCTTCTTCGATAACAAAAAAGCGATCGACGCTCGGAAGATTGACGTGTTCGACTAAACCACTGTTCCATCGGACCTCGACGCTGTCAACCGCGCTCGCCGGTCCCAGACCAAAATGAAGCCGCTGATCGTTGGATGATTCGAAACTACCGCCGCTCATTACGTCGCCGCGTTGCCGTATCCCGCCTGCTGCTACGTAAACAGTCGCGCCGACCGCGTCGCGAGGACTCTTTGGACCGCCAACGAGCTTGAGGCCCACCCAGTGGTTAGTGTCCGCATTGACATTGCGGAGCAAAACGGGAGTGTGATCGATGCAGTTAATAACAACGTCGATTTTGCCGTCATTAAAGAGGTCTCCGAACGCCGCTCCACGGCTAGGGACGACGATCGCCAGTCCCGTGCCCTCGACCGCGGGAACGACTTCAAACGCCTTCCCTTTCTTGACGTTGTGGAACAACTGGGGACGTTCGGCGAAGGTGGTGCCCCAGTCATACTTGTCCACCTCCGGATAGACATGCCCGCTGACCGACATGATGTCCTTCCATCCGTCATTGTCGTAATCGATAAACTCTGTGCCCCAACTCAAGAATGGATAGGTGACCTCGGCGATTCCCATTTGCGGGGTAATTTCGGAAAAGTTGCCGTCGCCCTCATTGCGGAAGAGGGTCTTGTAGTCGTCGGAAAACGTGGTTGTATAAAGGTCAACCCTGCCGTTATTAAGGTAGTCTCCTACGGCCAGCCCCATCGAAGCTGTTTCACGGGCGGCCTGGTTGAGCGCAAAGCCTGAATAGAAGCTGGCGTCATCAAAGGTGCCATCGCCCTTATTGATATAGAGGTAGTTCGGGGTCGAGTCGTCGGCGACAATAAGATCTACCTTACCGTCGTTATTTACGTCAACGAAGGTAGAGGAGAATCCATAGTAGTGATGCGTATCACTCACACCGGCTTTTTCGCTGACGTCGGTAAAGGTCCCATCCCCATTGTTGTGAAAGAGATGGTCTGGCTCGCCCTGAAGCCCGCGCGGACCGCACATCACAGGCGCCCCCCGGTACTGGCAGAATCCAAATCCCACCGCTGCCGAACCCGGCGCCGGCGGGTGACTAACATCATAATGGATGTACCCGGGGACAAACAGGTCGAGCTTACCGTCACCGTCATAGTCACCGAAGCTGGCGCCTGTCGACCAGTTCCCTAGTGTCACTCCGGCATGTTCGGCAACATCGGTGAAGGTGCCATCGTGGTTGTTATGATAGAGCCGGTTTTTCCCGAAATTCGACACATACAGGTCGGGCCAGCCATCGTTGTCATAGTCTCCTACCGCGACTCCGAATCCCCATCTCCCGTTTGTTACGCCAGCCTGCGCTGATACGTCCGTGAACGTGCCATCGTGGTTGTTGTGAAAGAGCGCTGCGTGCGGTGGCTCGGCCTTTCCATCCAATGCCTCATACGTGGAGCCGTTCACTAGATAGATATCCAGCCATCCGTCGTTGTCATAATCTAGCAGCGCCACACCGGATCCGATCGTTTCCAGAATGAAAGGCTTCTGCGGCGTGCCCATCTTATGGCGCCAACCAGTAAGGCCTGCCTTCGCGGAGATGTCCTGATAGACGATCGGTCCGTTCTTGACGAAACCACCTGCGGTAATGGGCCGCTTCTCCGAGTCAAGAACGGGAGCGAATGTGCCCGCCGTTGCGGAGCCGCCTTGCTGCGGTGTTGCGGCGCTGCCACCGTAAAGCGGGGGTGTTGCTGGTTGCTGTCCATGCGCTGTCGGAGTTCCAATAGAGACAGTGACCCCAAGCAGGGCGATGGCTACTAAGCTCCACCGGGACGCCCGGAGCAGACGCAAGAAAATGACTGCTGAGTTCGCAAAGACGTAATTGGCCACGGCGCTAATTATGCGCGTATCCTCACTCCTTGTCTTCAGCCCCAGGGTGGACAAAATCACCATTCGTCTACCGAAGACCCGGAAGCTGAAGCAGGGATGTTGGCGGAACTGACCTAGTTGGCAGGGCGTCGGTAATGCCCGTGGGGAACGAAAGAGTCTCAGAAGGATCATTTGTCCGCTCGTTGCAATCCCAAGGCCTCGAGCTCCAGAAAAGACGCCTTTACTAAGGGAAGGGCCGCATAACGATCTCGACCGAATTCTCTTCGGGCGGTCACCAATTCTTGCCTGCTGATGTCGAGAAGGGGGAGTTGCAGTATCCAACGAATGCATTTAGACCAACTTCCCTGACCTTCGTAGACAGCACTGGCTCCTTCGGTCGCCACGAAGATCATGCGAACCCTGGGCCTGCGTTGAGGACCGGAGACCCCAATCAGGTGGATGCAAAATGTATTCTGGACTGAGTGGAAACGGTCCTTCATGATGGAGACGCGTGGGCTGGTGTCGAATGCCCTATTGCGTCGGAGGCAAGTTTACGGGCTCGGCGGCGGTCGTTGATCGCCCAAAGGGATGAATTTCGCGTGCCAACGTATCTTTGATAGCGCCGGCATGATTTCTATTCGCTCACCCATACGCGCTTAATTTGCTGTACGATTTTGCACACCATGGGTTGGCTTTCTGCTTACATCGTTTGCCTGGTTCTGGGCGCTGCCTCGCAGACGTTGAGTCAGACGCAATCTCGCTCCAACCCCGCCGCGGTTAAGGCCACAGAACCGCCGAGCGTGGTGATCACCGAAGATGCCACCCAGCTGATCAATGAGGGAAATCTCAAAGAGGCGCTCGGAAAGCTGGATGCGCTGGCTGTTGACCACCCGGGACTCGTTGGTCTCGAGTATCTGAGAGGTTTCGTCTATTATCAGCAGTCTGATCTCAGGAAGGCAGAAATCGCTTTCAGGAGAGCAATTTCCCAGAATCCGCAGGATCGCGAGTCGAGGCAGATGCTGGGAATCACGCTGTATCGTCAGGGTAGACCCGCCGACGCGATTCCGGTTCTCGAGGCGGAACACTCCTCCCCGGCTATGACGAATGTCGATCCCAGCTATCTCCTCGCCCTCTGCTACATAGATGTTGATCGGTACGACGACGCCCGGCATACCCTTGCCGCCGAATACGGTTTCGTTCCTGATTCTCCCTCCGCCTACCTGCTTACCGCGCGAATCCTGCTGCGCCGTGAAAGCATGGTTCCCGCGGAGTCGACGGCTCGGAAAGCGCTCCAACTTAACCCTCGATTGCCGCTCGCGCACAAACTACTGGGCGAGATCTATCTGGCGAAGAGCGATATCAACCAGGCGATCCAGGAGTTTCAAAGCGAGCGCAACTTCAATCCTCTAGACGCCACAATCTACGAACGCCTCGGCGACGCCTATTTCCGTGCTGGGGACGACGAGCAGGCGAGAGAGTCGCTCAACCGCGCTCTCCTGCTCGATCCGCACTCTACAGGGCCTTACATCCTGCTGGGGAAAGTGCTGGTTCGAGAGCGGAATCCATTAGTTGCTACCGGGTATCTTGAGCGCGCCTTGCATATGGATCCTGGGAATTACATTACCCACTACCTGCTCGGGCAGGCGTACCACGCGTCCGGGCGCACGCAAGACGCCTCTCGCGAATTCGAGAAGTCAGAGCAACTGCGATTTGGAGCAGATTCCTCGTCCGCACAAGCCCAATCACCCTCCCCCTATGAGGGCAAGTTGCCGAAGTAAGAGTGGCACCGGCAGTGCTAATGTCAGTTCTTGCGGTGATCACCATCTAGTGCCGGTTGATTGCGCTATGCGATTGTTCTCCCTGTTGACAGGTAGCGGCGAAGATTCACATCGCAATTGATCATGGGATACTTAAAAACTGGCCTCCGAAGTTGTCGGAAGACGGCACAATCTTGAGGCTCGGGCGCAAGGATGATACGAATGGACAAACAGCGGTTCCGCCGCGAGTCGAATATGAATCGACCGAGATGGGCTCGAGCCTGTTGACTGCCCTTGAAATCCTACCTTCTAGATCAGAGACACCTTGCCCCGAATGCCGGCGCACTTACGACGATGCTTGGAATAAAATGTTTCAGACGCGCTGCCGGAGCCTGACAAGACGATCCGCGAGTAACCACACGCGTTGCCGCGACCCGCCACGCCAGCGTCTTCCTTGCGTCTTCGCGCGGGGCATTCCTGATTCAATCGAATCGCTTTCGTTAATCTCCCTTCCCCATAAGCAGCCAAGGCTGAATTTGTTAATCTGCTTCATTCGCATTGCTTTGGACGGGAGAATCGATCTCGCTGCATCCACCGGCTATCGCACAGAGTCAAATGCGTAGCATCGGGATCGAAGGATTGTGAACGTGGCATCTTGGCCCTTAGACATCTAAACGAGGTTGCTTCGAGCGGCTCCCCACCATCGGGAATCAGCAGAGTCGGCACGAACGCCCGCGGGAGAGAAATTGTTATCAGTAGACGACACTATTCAGTTGATTCGCATAGGCGAACGGCCCGCGGGCACAAACGGGTCCGTGCCATCAGCCACCGGTGCATGCTCTACCGATTTGGCAGATGAGCCTTGGTTGTTTGACATGCAGGAGCCCGGTTATGGCCCTGGGGCGTCCATGCATGACACTCTGCCGCCCAGTTCGCCGCGCCAGGGCTTTCTTCCGCAGGAATATCGACAGGCCTCGAAGGGCGAACTCGATCAGCGGATCCGCACAGCCAAGGCTGCCCTGGGGGAGCGGTTGGTGATCCTGGGCCATTTCTACCAGCGCGACGAAGTCGTGCAATATGCCGACTTTGTCGGTGACTCCTTCCAACTCGCGAACGCCGCCAGAACCCGTCCGTTGGCCGAGTTCATCGTTTTCTGCGGCGTGCACTTCATGGCCGAAACCGCCGACATGCTTTCACGCCCCGATCAGGCCGTCGTTCTGCCGAACCTGGCAGCCGGCTGTTCGATGGCGGACATGGCCGACCTTGATTCCGTCAAGGACTGCTGGGAGGAGCTCACAGAGGTTCTTGGGGACGCGCCAGACGGAGCAGGCCGCCAGCCGGTGGTCCCCGTAACTTATATGAACTCCTCGGCAGCCCTGAAAGGCTTCTGCGGAGAGCACGGGGGCATTGTCTGCACCTCGTCGAACGCGACCGAAGTGCTCAAGTGGGCTCTGGCTCGCGGTCAGCGCGCCCTCTTCTTTCCCGACCAGCACCTTGGCCGCAACACCGGTAAAGCGATCGGCATCCCGCTTGAGCAAATGCCGCTTTGGGATCCCAGCCGGCAGCTAGGCGGTTCAGACGCATTGACGCTGCAGAGGTCCCGCGTCATCCTTTGGCACGGTTTTTGCTCGGTGCATAAGCGCTTCACCGTGAATCAGATCGCAGCCGCGCGTCAGCGCTTCCCTGAAGTTCGCGTCATTGTGCACCCGGAGTGCCCAATGCCCGTCGTAGATGCGGCGGATGCCTCGGGATCGACAGACTACATTACCAAGGCGATCGCCGCTGCCCCCACCGGCAGTACGTTTGCCATCGGAACTGAGATCAACCTGGTGCAGCGGCTTGCCAACCAGTATCCGCAGCATAAAATCTTCTGTCTGGACTCAGTCGTTTGCCCCTGCTCGACCATGTACCGCATCCATCCGAGCTATCTGGCCTGGGTGCTCGAAGCGCTCAATCGTGGTGAGGTGCTGAATCGCATCACGGTGCCGGAGCAGATCGCCAAGCCCTCGCGCATCGCCCTGGAACGCATGCTTAGCCTCAAACCGGAGTCGAAACCGGAATCCAGGATCGAGAGCCCGGTGGCATCCCTATGAAGCGCATCCTTGTCGTCGGGAGCGGCATCGCCGGTCTCATCGCTGCTCTGGAGCTTAGCCGCAAGCACGCGGTCACCCTGGTCACCAAGGCGCGGCTTGAAGACAGCAACACCCGCTTCGCGCAGGGCGGCATCGCTGCGGCGATGTTCTCTGACGACAGCGTCGCTGAGCACATCGCTGACACGCTGCGCGCCGGCGCCGGCCTGTGCGATCCGCAGGCTGTGGAAGTGCTTTGCTCCGAGGGGCCGCGGCGCATTCGCGATCTCGTAAGGCTCGGGGTTGCCTTTGACCAGCACAATGGAGAGCTGGCGCGAGGACTCGAGGCCGCTCACACCCGCGCTCGAGTTCTGCACGCCGGCGGAGACTCCACTGGACTTAACATAGAGCTGGCGTTGGCCCGCGCTGTCCGCGCGGCCGGTATCCCGGTGATGGAACACACCTTCGCTCGCGACCTTATCCTGCGTAAGGAACGGGTTGCAGGCCTTGACGTGTTGGAAGCCGATGGCGCCCTGCATGAACTTTACGCTGACGCTGTAGTGCTGGCCAGTGGCGGCGCAGGCCAACTTTATTCGCACACCACCAATCCATCGGTCGCTACCGGGGATGGCCTCGCCATGGCACTCCGTGCGGGCGCGCAGCTTACCGATCTGGAGTTCTACCAGTTCCACCCGACAGCGCTGGCAGGCCCGGATACCTTCCTTATCTCGGAAGCGGTTCGCGGCGATGGAGCGGTCTTGCTCGACGCCAATGGGCGCCGTTTTATGCAGCACATTCATGCCGGCGCCGAACTCGCCCCGCGCGATGTGGTAGCCCGAGGGATCGCCCGCCAGATGGCCGCGCAAAATGGCCTGCCGGTGATGCTCGACGCGACGAGCCTAGGTGCATCGTTCCTTGCCCGACGCTTTCCTACCATCGACGCCGCCTGCCGGACTCGCGGCCTCGACTGGTCCGGGACACCGATACCAGTGACCCCCGCAGCCCACTATTGGATGGGCGGCGTGCGCACAGATATTTGGGGACGCACTTCCCTGCCAGGTCTCTTCGCTGTCGGCGAAGTCGCCTGCACTGGCGTTCACGGAGCCAACCGCCTCGCTTCCAATTCCCTGCTAGAAAGCCTAGTCTTCGCCTGGCGATGCGCGGAACTATTGCTTAAGGAAGATGTCAACGAGATAAAGTCCGCACCTTTTTCGCCCTTCATCACCGGAGCGAAGGAAGCCGCTGTGACATTTCCGCTGTCACCACATCTCTCCGCAAACAACAGCGAACCAGTAAGCCGGCAGGCGCTGCAAAGCCTGATGTGGAATGCAGCTGGAATTGAACGAACTGCTTCCAGTCTCGGCGCTTGCGCAAAGCAGTTGGATCGATGGCGTCCGGGAGGAGGCACGATACACGACCTCGAAACCGCCAACCTGCTCGCGCTTGCAAGAGTGATGGTCGCTGCTGCTCTGGCACGGCGGGAATCGCGCGGCGCGCATTTCAGGGAAGATTTTCCTGAAACCTCCACCGGCTTTCAGCACTCCTTGGTCGCCTCACAGGAAGTTGCGAACACCACGACCACATGCTGATCCGGCCGGGCACCGAAGCCATCCAGCGTCTTGTCCGCATAGCGCAGGAGGAAGACGCTCCGTGGGGCGACCTTACCTCGCAATCCCTCATTTCGGCGTCGGCACGCGTAAGTGCGCGCCTGGTAGCGCGGGAACCCGGCGTACTTAGCGGAGAAGATGTTTTTGCCGCCGCCATGTCGCTCACCGACTCCGCCATCGACACGCGCTTCCATCTGCATGACGCAGAGTCTTTCCCGGCAGGAGCAGTGCTCGCCACAGTGGATGGACCGGCCCAAGCCATCCTGCAGGCAGAACGTGTCGCTCTCAACTTCGTTCAGCGCATGTCCGGCATCGCAACCCAGACGGCGCAATATGTAACAGCCGTTGCAGGGACACGGGCGCGGATCGTCGACACGCGCAAGACCACACCGGGTCTCCGTCTTATCGAACGTTATGCCGTCCGCTGCGGAGGCGGCCATAATCACCGCTACTCCCTTTCCGATGCCGTGATGGTCAAGGACAATCATCTTGCCATCCTGGCAGCCACGGGAGCCGTGAATGTGACGGAAGCACTGCAATCCATGCGTACCCGTCTTTCCCACACCACGCACGTCGAAGTAGAGGTCGACCGGCCTGAGCAGATCGAGGCAGTCCTCGCCGCAGGTGTCGATACAATCCTGCTCGACAACTTCACCACAGCACAGCTCTCTTCGGCCGTAGCAGAGATTGCAGGCCGTGTGCTGGTTGAGGCTAGCGGCGGGGTTACGCTCGCCGGCATTCGCGAGATCGCCGAGACCGGAGTAGACATTATCTCGGTCGGAGCGCTGACTCACAACATCCGGTCCCTGGATCTCGGACTCGACATCGTCTGAGTGGCAGTCGTCAATCGTTGAAGGATTGCTCTTGCCTCTCGCAAGAAAACTTCTCCTGGCGTAGTCAGCGTCAATCGTCTCGAATCTCTTTGGAAGAGAGCTACACCGACCTCGCCGATGGTCAACTTGGCTGGCTAATGCGGCTCGGAACCTGATGACGAGGGATCGAACCAAGCTGATTTCATGCCCCTGGCAGATTTCAAATGCAATGAGCCCCCACCAAATGCAAGCCGCAGGAATTCCTGCCTGAAGACCTACTCCTTTGTTGACCGAGGACGCATGATGTTGGACGGGTCGAAGGTCGTCGGCATATGACCAGAGATGCGGATGTGAAAACGATCTTGAGAACTCTCCCCGCCAAGGCCCGTTGCCGTAACAACAACGTGATATTCACCCGATTCTGTATAGGTGTGTTCCACATCAATGCCTTCCGATGTAACGCCATCTCCGAAGTCCCAACGATAGGAGATCACCGGATCGGCTTGGTGACTCCGGGCTGAGAATCGAAGCACGGCCCCCGCCTTACCGTCCGAGGGATGGTTCGCCTCGACGGTGGGACCCGTCGCAGGAACACTTGTATCAATGATTTTCAGCACGCGTACGGAATGCGCTGGCTGCTGGATCGATAAGATGCCACCGCTTAGGGTCGGCATCTCCTTTGTATCGAGAACATCTGTGACCACGTAGTGATGGCCTGCAGCAGGCAGTCCGATCGCTGAAAGGTCGATTGAGTGTGCCCGTTGTTTGTCGGTCCAGTCGAACACGGTCAACATGCTCTGTCGACGGTCCTCCTTAAGAAGGAAAATACTCGGCTGCTCATCCTCTACTGCATAGGTCATGAGATCGATCGGCACAGAGGCCTTTCCCAGCCGTATCATCTGGATCAGGTCGGGGTTTTCAATGAGAGCTAAGCGAACAGGGTCCTTGGTCAACGACGTCAGATTGTCACCAATTTCAAACATGCCGCCCGAGACAGCAGCAAGCGAAATGGAGACCTCCGCTTCATCCAACGTTGCAGGCTTGGTGCTCTCGTGCCATGTACGATCCTGGATTGTTTGCGTCGATACGGTGAAGGCATCCGGATCTGCCACGAAATAATTACGATTCATGTAGTACCTTGCAGCGATTCCAGTTGCGGCCTCTTTGCTGGCGCTGAAGGTATGCCCGGTATCCTGCGAGATCCGGCCGTAGTCCACGAAGCCTACTGGATTCAGCATGGCGCTTCCGTCCTTATCCAGGTAGACGTCGTTCCCAACAGTGTCTCTAATCGTTTGTAACCCAATCCGCTGCGCTTCCAAGGCGGTTGTATTTGGCTTGTAGTAATAGCCTTCTATAGCGCTGTCATCCATAAAATCCATCTTGATATATCGAACGCCCCAATCATTCACAAGCGTGGAATATGTCTTTCGCAGGTAATCCTGTGCGGCAGGGTTGGTTGTGTCGAGAACGAAAAGTTGATCTTTTTCATCCTCAACACTGCCCGCATGTATCGGCTGGCCCTTTTCATTCTTGACCAGCCATTCAGGGTGATTCTGATAGACCCACGAACGCTCCGATACCTCAAAAGGAGCCGTCCAGATACCCGGGGTCAACCCCAGCCGGTTCACCTTGTAATAGAGCGGCGCGAGACCGTCAGGAAATAAGGTTACGTTGGGTGTGCTATATTCTCCGCGAGCATACTGGTAGCCTTCGTCGATGTGAAAGATGTTATAGCCGAGGGATTTAAGATGCTCCGCTTCCCACTGAGCATTGGTCAGAGCGGCGCCCTGGTTCAGGCCGAAATAATAAGCCGTCCAGCTCCACCAACCCATAAGTGGAGGAGCCGACGTTCTCGCGTGGTGGATCTCCCGGATCAGCGAGGCGTAGGTGTCAAGCTGGTGGTGGTAATCCTTGGAGACGCTGAAGAGCACGCGCTCCGAAGAGAGCTCCGCGCCCGGGTCGAGGGGAAGACTCAATGGCACCTGGTCTTCTGCGGGGGAATGTTCGAGCGAATTTTCCATCTGGAGCTCGGTAGTCCCAGTTGAATCGCCCTCGTAGGATGAGAGACTCGGTTCTCCGCCAGATGCGGTGACTAGATGAAGCCTCAGAACTGTCAGGAAGCGTTCAGATGTAAGCGCGCCCAGAAACAGACTCTCATGGCTCTGAAGGTTGTAGATGAGCTGGCTTCCCACAGCGCGATGCATCTGCTGTTTGGAATCCGCAAGGTTGTGAATTGTCATACCAGGACGATCTTCACTCCAGCTATCTGAGAGCACTCGGTCTTCGGCTGGGGGACCGCCCAGATCCAGGATTCGTCCGCCGGTTGAATCCCGGTCGGTCGCGTCCACAGAACGGATCCCACCAATATGGATCATTTTGTTGGTGGTATTCCTAACAGTCACCAGGACGTCCCCGAACGCCTGGTCTGAATACGCGCGGAGATGATAAGTCAAATCGGGCTTGCCCTTAATGCCCGAGTAAGTCACTTCCCACTCGGATGCCTTTCCGAGCAGTCCATCAACTTTAGATTGCTTGATCGTATGGTGCGGATAATCCGAAGCGTGAAGCCAGGTCCCATCTACCTGCACCGCGGCTCCTGCCTGAAGCGTGTAAGCGTCGGAGGCCGGCCTCGCGATCGTGTACCTTCCTGTCGTCGGATCGACTCCGATTTTAAGAGCGCCCTCATAACTGGACGTGTGCTCACCCCTGGCGGCCAGGCTACTTCCAGCAAGCAGTGCAGCCATGCACCATCGAACCGCGATCGTCGAACTATTTCTCACCGTTCCTCCATCAATCCAGGAATGCTTACCGATAACAGCAGTATCGATTTCTTACAGGCCGGTAACAGCGAAGAAATCGGAGCTCTTACGAGCCATGATGAAGCAATGCAGAAAAGTGATCTGCTATATGCTCGCTTAGCGTACGGCTTCAGAATGAGAGCCGTAAGGCCATCTGGAGGATTCGGGGATCGAAAGCGGAAGTGATCTGGCCAAAACCGCTATCAGTCAGCCCGGCATCCGGTGCGCCGAAGTTTACGTTGTTGAAGACGTTGTAGAACTCTGCCCGGAACTCAAGCCCAACGCGTTCATTGATCTTTGCGTCTTTTAACAGGGCCAGATCGGTGTTGGCGAATCGCGGTCCGCGAAGAGCATTCTTTCCTGTGTTGCCAAAGGTTCCAACCTGGTTTGGGGCGAAGTCGCTGGTGTTAAACCATTCGTTGACTAAGTTCGCATGGGATCGCCCGTTGCTTAACACCACGTTCTTGATGCTAGGAGCTGTGAGGTCCGCGCGATCGGCCCCCATTCCGCTGAAGGAGTTATCAAAATCGCTGAATACAGTAAATGGAAAGCCTGTCTGCCAGTTCATGATGGCGGTCAGATTCCATCCATTCACGACCTTATCTAGCACCCCTTTGAACCGAGCGTTAGGAAATGCATAGACACCGGAAATCCTGAAGACTTTATTGACATCTCCGCCGTCCGGGCCGTAATCGAAATAGCGGCCGCAGCTACATGAGTTCGTATTGAGCGCACCAGGCTGGCCGTAAGGACCAAAGTTATTGAGGGACCGGGACCAGGTGAAATTTGTCAGAAATGAGAGCCCGTGGGTCAAGCGCTTCTCCAGCGAGAGTTGGAGGGAGTTATAGTTGCTGATAACTCCGGAATTGATCGAATCCACAAAACCGAACGACGGGTAAATACGCCGTTGCTGGGTGTTATCTTCCGTTGACTGTCCTGGGATGTAAACAGCCGGATTGACCGCTAGCAGTCCAGCTTCCTGATCTCCGGTGCCTCCAAGATGAGTGCCTTTGTTCCCCAAGTATGCGGCACGTACTAGCCAGTTTGCTCCAAATCCATGCTCCAAAGTCATGTTCCACATCAGGATCTGCGGCGGACGAAAGTGCCGATCGAAAATCTGCGTGAACGAAATGTCCTGAGGAAATGTGGCAGCCGCACCAGGGGTGTTGGGACCGAACTGCGCGGGAAATGGATTTGCTATGCCGCCGCTCCCATAAGGATCGGTGAAGTTCACGGCCGAAAGATTCACGATAGGGGCGAACGGAGGGATTCCGACAACATCTTCAAAAGCTACCAGGTTGGGCGGTTGGTAGTAGTAGCCTGCTCCGCCGCGCACACTTGTCTTTCCATCTGACGTGAGTTGGTATGCGAATCCCAGGCGTGGTCCGAATTCGCTGAAGGTGCTATAGATCGAAGACGAAGGACAGCCCGGATCGTGATTACTCCCACCGAAAATCAGCCCTGCGGGCGCGTTTGGATACCTCAGAGATTGTGCCCCGGGAACGAAACAGCCCACTCGGCCCTGGCTGTCTTTGTAAGGAATGAAAGGGTCCCAGCGTAAGCCGGCACTCAGCGTCAGCCGTGGAGTTGCTTTCCAATTGTCCTGGACGAAGGCGCTCCAGTTAAAGCCGGTGAAGTTGAGATACAACCCGCCGGCCTGCGTGAAGCTTGAGACAGCACCAAGTTCGAAGTCGGCGACATTGTCGCCGGTGAGGCTGTTTGAGAAAGTAAATACACCGTCCGCCTGATAGGAATTGCCCATCGGTGCGGTCACCCGCATGATTTCGCCGCCGAATTGAATCTGATGAGCGCCCTTGATGTAGGTGGCCACTTCACGAAGCGATTGGTCCCCCCGGTCCCAGGTGCCGCTGGCCGGCTGTTCCCCAATCGTGAAGTTTCCCGCCACTCCCACGTTGAGCGTGGGTTTGAAGTTGGTGGGTTGCGCGATCAGCGAGCCGGCATCCTGGATAGTGAAAGGAGCAGGAGAAAGGGTCTGTCCGGTTTGACTCGTATATCCGAAATAGCTGTTCAAAAGAATCGTCGGAGAGATCGTGTAAATATCTACGACGCTGATGTTCTTAAGCCCCAGACTTTGAGGAAACTCTGTGTTGCTTGCAAGAATGTTGTCTGCGGGGGGCAGAATCACCGGAATATTGTAGTTCAGCTGAAAGTAATGCACGCTTAAGTGATGTTTCCCAATGTTGTAATCCACTTTCGCGAGATACTCGTCGGTCTTCTGTATGGAAGGAGCGCCGTTGTAAGTTAGCTGGCGGCCGGGGCCATTCGGAAGAGGAAGGTGCTGTAACAGATAGCCGGCGGTCGGATCGAGATCGGATAGCGGAACCTGATTGTTGTTGTAGCTTGCGCCTGTATTCGGGTTAACCAGCTGAATGGGTGTGGGATTCGAGGGCGAGACCACCAGCAGGTCCGAGAAATCGCCCGTGCGTTCCGCGGCAGTGGGCACAAAGGCGACCAGGCCATTGATTGCAGTGTTCTGCCGGGTGCCTTGATAGGAACCAAAATAGAACAGCCTTCGCTTGAGGATAGGTCCGCCAATCGTTCCGCCAAATTGGTTCTGCTTGAGGGGGTTTGGGGAAGTCGCAAAGTAGTTCTTCGCATCCATGGCGTAGTTCCGGAGGTATTCAAAGGCGCTGCCATGAATACTGTCTGTTCCCGACTTGCTGACGGCATTGACGACGCCGCCCGTCGCATTTCCATATGTCGCGCTCATGTTGCCGGTCTGGACATTGAACTCCTCAAGCGCGTCCGGGCTAGGAAAAGGCAGATTCGTATTCAGATAGAGATCGTTATAGTCAACGCCATCCAGAAGGTAGTAGACGCCGTTCGCGCCACCGCCGTTGACCTTGGCATACTGTTCCCCAGGCAGAACACCGCCTTCGCACCCGACGCCGCAGTTCAGCGACGTAACATCGACTGCTCCCGGGACGAGGAACACTAATTGCTGCGCTTCGCGCCCGTTCAACGGCAGACCTTGGATGCTCCTCTGCTCGATCACCTGTCCGACCGCGGGGTCGTCAGTAGTCACGAGCGATGCATTCGCTTCCACGGTCACTTGCTGGCTCACGCCGCCTACGCTGAGTGTAACGTTCTGGTTCGCGGCCTGGCCGACTTCGAGGACAATGCCCTTTTGAACATACTCATTAAAGCCAGTCATCTCGACTGTGAGCTGGTAGCTGCCTACCGGAAGGCTTGGAAACGAGTATTCCCCCGTGGCACTGGTCTTGGCCGTTTGACTATAACCCGTCGTCACCTGCGAGACGGTCACCGTCGCCCCTGGCACAGCCGCATTCGTGCGGTCTGCCACAATGCCGCTGAGCCGGGCGGTCGTGTACTGGGCAAGCGCCGTTGTCATCCCCGGGAGGCCGGCGAACAAAGATAAGAAAACGAAAGCAACCCTGAACGCTGGCCACTTAGGAATCTGGCGTTGGGGATTAGAAATGCAATCATTGTGTGACAATGGTGCCCTCCAGGGTAAAGCTGTATAAGGTGCGACGGTTGTATTCAGTCGTTCTCTTCACTTGCCAGTTCGATTTGGGAGCTTACGTGTCCGCTGCGGTTCGGTGCGGACCCCTATGAGTGCTTGTCGGGTGCTGCCATAAACAACGGGCGTGGAGCGGTCAAGTGGCAAGCCATCAGCTTCTCTCTGAATCATCCGCGAAGTTCAATACCCGACCCTATAATCAGGTGGGGCTGAGCGGCTCGTCGACAATCTCCTCGCGCAAAGCGTCCCAGTACAAGCGCTTTCCTGACCAGTACGATTGCGCGGCCATCATGCAGACGATAGAGTGCGAGAAGCCATGATCAACAGTGGCGTTCGGTTGTTTACGCGCCTGCATGGCCTCGAGCCAGTTCACCAGATGGCCGGCATCGTCATCGTCGGGCCCTAGCGATGTAGCGGGCGGCGCTCCGGGAACCTGCAGTGTCTCCGCCCCTTCCCCGAGGGGCATCGGTAGCGATTTCGGGGTGTAGACGGGGCCTGACTCCCACGGGTCGAATTCCCGCCTGCCGCCTTCCTGAGTGGTAACGAAGAGGGAGGCGCCTTCGCCTCCGTAATTCTCGATGGTCCCATTCCGCCCGAGGATGCGCGAAAAGCTCCGATAACTGTTTCCGAATGTCGTCTTGTAGGTATACAGAAATCCATTAGGATAGGTCACGGCAGCCACGCAGGTATCAGGATTTTCACGACCATCTTTCCAGATAAAGGTCCCGCCGTTAGCGACTGCGCTTACAGGATGGGTCTGGTCTGTCCACAGGTGAACCAGGTCGCACCCATGACTAAGCCACTGGTCGAAGATCCCGGAGGAAAAATCCTTGTAAAGCCGAAACTCAAGATAGACGTGCGGATCGAACGGCCGATCTGGTTTGCCGAGCAACCAGCGCTTCCAGTCCGTATCCTCCTCGCGAAGTTGGGATGGCCGGCCATACAGCCAGCTCTTCCATTCCATCTTCTTGTCCATCAGCATCTCTGGCGAAATGCCCGTGTCCACTCCCACAAACCGCCAGCGCTCTTCGTTGACGTTCCACTCCTGTTCGATCTGGACGATGTCGCCTATCTTTCCTGAGCGCAGGATGTCGCGAACGGCGAGCATGTAGGGCTGACTGCGATGCTGCGTTCCCATCTGTACGATCTGTTTCGAAGCCTTGACTGCGTCGCGCGCGTTCTTAGCCTCGGCAAGCACATTGGCGAAAGGTTTCTCTACATAACAATCTTTGCCAGCCTGGACCACCTCGATGCAAAGTTTTGCGTGCTGGTGGTCGCCAGTTGCGATCATCACGCCGTCTAGATCCTTCCGGCCTAGCATCTCTTCCGAATATTTGTAGCTTGCTGGCTCCTGGAGAAAGGCCTTTTTCACTTGGGCGGCACGACGTTCCCGCGCCAGGGTCCATAAGTCGCAGACAGCTACAGTTTCTACCGGCATCTGCTTTGCGGCGAGTTGCACCATGTGTACATGGCCTTCGCTTCGGTCTCCGCACCCGAGCTGTCCCAAGCGGATACGATCGTTGGCTCCCAGGATCCGCGCATAAGAACGCGCATCCATGCAGGCGGCCATCAGCGCGCCTCCGGCGCTCTTCAGCAGTGTTCGTCGGTCGATCTGGCCTGCCTCATCCATGCTGCCCCCGAGGAAACAATGAGACCCCTCAAGCAGAATCGCTTTCTGTTTCTTTTTATTACGTTTTTAACCTTAATGCTACGAAACATACCGCTGTTCGATCTCCTTGTCAAGAAGTGAATGCGGGTTTCATCGTGTCTGGCCTGCTCCCGGGAGCCACAAGCCATTTCAGCCTGATAGGCTTGTGTGGCCGCGATTCTTTGAATGACAACTCAGCCATTGCCAACAATCTCGTTTTCTATTGCTTCGCCGGGGCTGCGAATCAATAGGAATAATGCAGCAGTAGCAGCAAGGGGCAAAAGCCCGGCGGCGAGAAATGCGGGTCCGTACGAGAATCGGTCTACTGTGAGCCCCACGACGAAAGTGAAAGCGGCCCCCGCCAACCCTGCGGCCAAACCGCTAACGCCAGTCACCGTGGCAACGATCTCTTCTGGGAAGAGATCGGACGGCAGCGTAAGGCCCATCGTGGACCAACTCGCATAGCCCCATAACGCCACGCAGATGAGAGTCAACGCGGCATAGGCATTATGCACGCGTGCCGCAGGAATACCGGCGAGGATCGGCAGACAGCTAACCGCACAGATCCATGTGCGCGCTCGGATGACGGGTATACCTCGCCGAATGCAGTAACCGGAGATCAGGCCGCCGGTAAAGTTTCCCAGGTCGGCCGCGACAAATGGTATCCAGGCGAACAAGGCAATGCGTCTCAGGCTGAATCCCTGGGCATCGCTCAAATACTGAGGAAGCCAAAAGACATAAAACCACCAGATCGGATCGGTAAGCGCGCGGCCTACAACGATCCCCCAGACATTCCTATTGCGGAGCAGAGAGGGCCAGCGAGATAGACCTTCTCCCGGCTGAGATAAGGGAACAGTGTTATGGCCAGCGCGAATCAGAGCCACTTCTTCCCTGGTCACCCGCGGATGACGGTCAAGCGGATGGTAAACGTGCAGCCACACTGCGAGCCAACCAAATCCAAGCATCCCTGAAAAGACAAAGGACCAGCGCCAGCCGAGGGTGAGGGCAATCCATGGGATGATCAGAGCGGCAAGGGCTCCGCCCACACTGGATCCGCTGTCAAAGATCGCCACTGCCACGCTGCGCTCTTCGTTGGGGAACCACTCTGCGACTGCTTTGCTGGCTCCCGGCCAATTCACGCCCTCGCCCATTCCAAGAAGAAACCGAGAAGCAGCGAAAGTGAATACCGAACCGGCAAAACCGGTGAAGATATTGACCAATGACCAGAAGATAACTGCGACCGCAAGACCGAGGCGCGTACCGACCGCATCCAGAAACATTCCTCCCAAGAGCCAGGCGAGCGCAAAGGATATTTGAAAAGCGCCGAGTATCCTGCTGAGTTCCACATGACTGAGATGGAATTGGGCGGTCAGCAGCGGCGCCAGTACGGAGAATGTTTGCCGGCTAATGTAATTGATCGTGGTCGAGAGGAATAACGTCCAGACAATCCACCAGCGCGCGCGTTCAGGCCTCTTGCCATGAGTAAAGGCATTGACCATCGGAGGCTTCACGTCGCTGAATGTATCCATCTGACTTAGCTACTTCTATCTGCTCCTATTTACATCGCCAGCAAATCATCCAGTTCGGCTGAGGAATCTTCATCCAGGTAAACCGTCACATCCGGATGTGTTCGCAGGATGGTTGCGGGGCACGCTGTCGAGATGTCTTCTTTGATGGTGCGGCGCATGATTGCAGCCTTTCGCGGTCCCGGCACGGAAACGATTAGTTTAGGGACACGCAGCAGGGCCGGAATGGTGAGAGTGATCGCCTCCTCCGGAACATCCTCAACGCGGGCAAACCAACCCTCGGCCGTCTGCTGTTCTCGGCACAAGGCATCCAGACGCACGACCTTCACATCGAGCGGATCATCGAAGTCAGCGACCGGCGGATCGTTGAAGGCGAGATGGCCATTCTCGCCAATCCCGAGCAGGCATAGTTGCGGATCAGCCGAGCGGAGTTTCTCGGCATAATCGCGGCAGGTCTGCACCGGGTCGAGCGCCGATCCGTCGACTTCAAAGAACTCTCTCATCGACACCTTCAGGGTCAGCTTCTCGCGCAGATAGCGGCGGAATGAAGCCGGATGGTCTGCGGAGATTCCGACGTACTCGTCCATATGAAAACCCGATATACGGTTCCAGGGAAGGTCGGCAATGCTGGTGAGTGCCTCGAGCGTATCGAACTGCGAAGCCCCGGTCGCAAAGATGACACCAATCACATCGCGCGTCACCTTCAGCTGCTGCAATGCTCCGGCGGCCGCATGGGCGGCAGCGGCGCCCGCAGACGCGCGGCTCGGATGTACTTCTATCTTCATCGTCCCAGCGCGAAGATGCTGGACCTGTGACATTGCAGGTTTCATATAGTTTCCTTCAGCTCACGCGTATTCGGCTTACAATTTCCTCTTTGCGGCCGGTCACCAAATTGGACCAATAAGTCAACTGGCAGTTTGCATCCGCTTTGATAGGTGCCTACTCTATTCACCCGCAACCAATAAAGTGATTCGCTTCGAAACTGACATGACGATCTGTCACCGCGCGTGGCCAGTCTCTACTGGTAGATCTCAATGGGTTGGACAACCCGGCTTATGGCGCCATTTGGGCTTGGCGCGTCCGGAGCAAGACCACAGCGCAAGCTTGAAAAGAGTCCTAGAAGCTGACCGAACAGGATGTCTACTACGGGGCGGTAAGTATCGGGAATCGCATACTGCCCGGCCGGCGCCACCATGCGCGTGCCCTTCAACTGCGGGAGCGGAGTCGATCCGCAGCCCACAATGGCCACAGAGGCGCCGACAAGCTGCTTGCGCTCAACCTCGCGAAGCAGATCGATCTCATAATGCCGCCGGATGCTTTGCGTCGAGAGAAAGCTCACTAGGAGAGTTTCACGATCGAGCGCCGCCATAGGGCCATGCCGCAGCGCGAGTGTTGCTTGCGACATCGTCTTGATCTTTCCGGCAGTCAGCTCCAGTAGTTTAAGCGCAGCTTCCTGCGCAGTCCCGGCGAGCAGGCCGGAACCTATGAAACAGGCGCGGCTGTAATCCTTCCCGGCAAGCTCTGCCGCGTTTTCAGCGGCAGTGGGGAGAAAAGCTCGTCCCGCTTCGCAGATCGCGTCGAGGATGGGCTGGTATTCCTCCGCGGTCCATGCGTGCGCGAGCGCCTGGCCAGCGATCACCATATTGGTGAAGGAGCTAGTCATCGCCAGACCCTGGTCGTTTGTCTTCGCTCCCAACACGATCTCGAGGCAGTTCGGCTTGCCTTCGATCATGCGAATCATCTTGCCATCCGCATTGCACGAGACCACAAGGTTGTGGATGAGCGGATGTTCGGATAGACCCCGTTCCAGCACGGCGACTCCCTCCGGACTATCGCCCGATCGGGAGAACGAGATCCAGAGATACGGCCGGCCTGGAAGGATGTAGTCGGAGAAGTCGATGAGCAGATCGGTGCTGGGTACTGGTATCACTTCACACTGCCAGCGCTGACGCAAAAGGTGGTGCAACGAGCGCCCAATATAGTCCGAAGTGCCAGCTCCAATCAGGAAGACGGTCGGCCGCTCCCCCGGCGGGTTGCGGATGCCGGCGGATTCAAGAAAGGACTGTATCTCCTGCTGGCGCTCCATGAAGATTCCCCACGTGCCAGCCCAGGTATCCGGCTGTTGCGCGATCTCCGGTGGTGTATGGACGATCCCTCGCCTCTTCTTTTCGGTCTCCGGTAAATCCAGTAGCGCCATTAACGGGTTCACGCTGTATAGGCTCCTTAAACATGGTTAGGCTCTCAGGTCGCTCTGAAATGCGCTCAAGAGCGAGAGCAGCGATTTTGAAAGATCATCGAGCGAACTCTACGCCTTTGAAGGCACGCCATTCAAAAGACGTCCAAACCGCCTGCAAGCGACAACACTGAAAGCGATTCATATCGTATGCGATTCCCGCTTGCCTCGGAGGACCTCGCCGCGCATAACGGGAAATTGGTGCCTTCGCAGAAAGGATGCAAGCTCCTTTGGTGAACGGAACGCTTCGGTTCCGCCGGGCCGCTGCGTTGAGAAGGCTCCCGTGATGTTGCCGGCCGCGGCACTCTCTTCGGCATTGCAGCCGGAGAGCCATGCGGCAAGGAATCCCGCGTTGAAGCTGTCGCCCGCCCCGATCGTGTCGACAGGGTCAACTGGCACCGCAGCCACCCTAGTGCGTTTTCCATGGTCTTGGACAATGGCCCCATCGCGCCCGCACTTGACGGCAATGATAGGGACGACAGCTGCCAACTCGCCGAGCGCCTCGTCCAGGCTGTCGCGACGGGCTATGCGGCATAACTCATCTTTGTTCGGCAGCAGTATATCGACAAGAGGCAACAGTTCCTGAAGCGGACTGCCCCACGTATCCTCCGGATCATCGTTTGTATCGAGCGAAATGGTGAGCCCGCGCGCTTTCAACTCCCGGAACAACTGAGGGAGGTCCGCCTTTAATGCGCGATGAAGAAAGAGCGACGAGAGATGAAAATGACGGGCGGAGGCGAGGTATTCAATGTCGAGATCGGCCCTCGACATCTCAAACATCGTCCCCGGATAGGTAATGATTCGACGCACTTCGCGATGGTGCAACAAAACGGTCAAGCCTGTAGTTGTGGATCCGCTTGAACGGACCACGCGAGAGAGGTCGACGCCGCTTTGCGCCAGGCGATTGAAGGCGATCTCTCCTAGCTCGTCCCGCCCCATACGAGTGAAAAACCCTGTCGCGACGCCAAGTGTGGCAAGATTATGGGCAAGTATCGCCGAGGAACTGCCGAGCGTGACCTCGAGACCGCTCGCGAGCACCTCACGCTCGACGGGTATCTCCCGAGGAAGGCCATAGAGGATAAGGTCGAGGTTGATCTCGCCGGCGATCGTGACATCCAGGGATTGCATGTTAGCGTCTCAACTTCTGGCCTTCCGCATTGTTATCATTTCTTACGAATTATGGCAACTTCGAAGTCACGACGGGCCCCGCCCAGAGGCTGGTGATCGAGCGGAAACACCTCAATGCTGGCTCGCGGAATCATTGATGCCAGGCAGCCAGTGAACTGCGTTGTCGTGAAAAATCTTTTTTAGAACCTGAGCAGGCAGGTGCAGCCCCTGCACGGTGCGGCCGTTATAGTCGAAGCGATCTGCGCTTGCGAAGTAGCGCCAGTCGAGCGCTAGCTGCTTCTCCCATTCTTCGACTGCCGCGCTGCCCGTCTCCGGCCCTGAGAACTCGTTGTCCGTGCCATAAAGCACCCGGTCCTGATACTTGATCAGGAACGCGCGGACTTTGGCTGAGGACTGAATCGTTAGGTGAGGCACGCGTGCACCCGTATCGATGGCGAAGTTCGGATAGAGGTCGAAACGCTGCGCGATCAGGTTCACGTCCGACTCCATGCTGCCAAGATGCGCGCCTATCACCCGCATGTGCGGATGAAGGGCGAGAAGGTGATCGCGGGCAGCCAGGATGGTCTGCTTTGACGGCGCACCGGGAATTTTCTCCATATTCCATTCAGGATGTTCGGCATAGTAAGAGGCGTCGAGCGCTTTCGGGTCAGGCGGACCCCACGCCACGTCCGGCTCCGCCTGGTGCGCTATGAGCGTCTTGTTGTGCGCCTCGATGTCGCGATAGATGGGTTCCAGCCGGGGGTCGTCTGGCATGACATAGCGATTGTCGCTGTCCTTGAGTTCCATACCTATGTTTTTCCAGATCTTCACGGCAATCGCACCGTCCGCAAAGTCGGCATTCAGACCGTTGATCGTGCTCTCGATAAAGCCGGGCTGCGAAAACCGGAATGGGTCGAAGGTGGTGCAAAGAGAGGCGTGCCCGTGCGCCGATCGCACGAAGCCGAGGGCTGCAGCGCGCTGTGCATTCAGCGACAAAGAGGAAGGCTGTTTGTCGTCCACGTAAAGAATGTCAAGAACATGGAGGTTCCATCGTTCGAGCATCGCTGTGAACTCAGGATCGGTCTTCCAAATGTGGACATGTGCATCGATCGGATGCAGCGCTGCGAGCGCCCGAAGATTGGCCACTTGCCTCGCATCTTTGATCTCTTTATCAACAGCGCCAGTTGCGAGCAGAACTGTTGCGAACAAACACGCAGCGAAAGACTTCATGGCGGTCCTCTTCGACTTTTTAAATCGAACTATGTTTCTCTATCGGTGCGAGCCGATTCGAGATCCCGCGGCACACTCGACCGACAGCTCGTCGTTCTCTTAAGGCGGCGTGCGCTGTGAGAGTTGACGACTGTATGATCCGTCGAATGATTATCGCTTACGAAAAGTTTCGAGTGCCTATTTTTAGTATTGCTTCAAGCGTTTTGTCAAGAGGATTAACTTGCGCAAGGGATTATGTTGCAGAGCCGCTCTGGACCGATTGGAGTTGGTCAGGCGCATTGTTTCAGCCTCAATAGCCGTTCCGAGGGCCATCAAGCGGCGCAAGTCCCTCGAGCGTTACACCATCTTGACGGTAACTCCGGCTGCGGCCATGGCGCTGACGTATTCCGGGGCGAGGTTCGCATCCGTGACTACCAGGTCGATTTCATTGGTCGGAACGATGAGTGCGAGACTCCGGCGCCCGAATTTACTGGAGTCGCGCACGGCAACGACCATCTGCGCGGCGCGCGCCATGGCGCGGTTAACGCGGGATTCGAGCACGTTGGGCGTGGTGACGCCGGTAGCTGGGTCAAATCCGTCCACGCCGAGGAAAACAATGTCGGCGTTGAGATCGTGCAAGAGATCCTCCGCCGGGTGGCCCACCAGGGAAAAGGAGTTCTTCCTTAGAGTAGCCCCGGTTCGTATCACTTCGAAGTGGGTACTGGAGAGTTCCGCTGCGATGTTGAGCGCGTTCGTGATCACGGTTAGTCGCGAGAACTTTCGCAAAGCGCGCGATGGCTGTCGTGGTGGTACCCGAGTCAAGAATGACACATTAGCCCTCGTTTACCAGCTTGACGGCAGCGGCCGCAATTCGCTGTTTCTCCTTACGATGGAGTTTTTCTTTCTCCAACAATGAAGGATCGAACAACGAGTCGGACTGCACGGAAAGCGCTCCGCCATGGGTCCGTTGAATTAAGCCCCTGGATTGGAGATGCTCCAGATCTTTGCGAATGGTGATGCGCGAAATGCCAAGCTGCGCTGACGATTCGCCTACCACCACGCGACCCTCACGTTGAATGCGAGCTAAAACATGCTGACGCCGCTCTTCGATCAGCATCTCGCTCCCATTGACCGATTTCGCCACCTTCTAGCCTCGCTCCCGATTCACCCTGTGCGGGTTGGACACGCTATACGATAGCGCAGCGCACCCACCTTAAGCTTTAGCGGATGGCGAGGACGAGTCTACGATAGAAGCGGAAACCGTGTCTAAGGCTTTGCTGATCGCAGCGACAGTGTTTCCGTGGAGGCTAGATCGTCATGAACCGGCTCCTGTCCGTTCGTTCTTATCTCTTGTGCGCGGTAATTCTCCCGGCTGGACTAAGCGGAATACTCGACGCACAGCAAGCCTCCGCTGATCCCGCGCAAGCTGCCGGAATTCCCGGTGCGTACATGGGCCGCATGGGCCACATGCACATGACTACCCAGCGGCCTGTGCAGGCCGGTGATCAGGCAAAGGCCGACGCGGTCGCAGCTGACGCGAAGGCCGCTATGGCCCACTATGTGGATTACCGAAAGGCTTTAGCCGACGGCTACCAGATCTTCCTCCCCGATGTGCCGCAACCCCAGTATCACTTCACGAACTATGAGTACGGACGGGAGGCGTGGTCTCACTTCGATCCGACCAAGCCGACCTCGCTGCTCTACAAAAAAACACCGGATGGCGGATATAAGTTGATCGGAGCGATGTACACCGATCGGGTAGACGCTACCGAAGATGAGTTGAATGAGCGGATCCCGTTGAGCATCGCTCAGTGGCATCAACATATCAACTTTTGCAAAGCGCCTCCCGATCATAAGTCTGAGTACTTTGGGCCGCGGGCAAAATTCGGTCTGGAGGGTTCGATTACGACGAAGGATGCCTGCGACGCAGCCGGAGGAGAGTTCCATCCTCATTTCTTCGGATGGATGGTCCACGTCTATCCGTTCGAAACCGATCCGAAGAAGGTCTGGTCCATCGATGATGATGATCAGGGGCACGACAACATGGACCACTCCGCGATGCCGGGTATGAAAATAAATTAGGAAACGTTCATTTGGCCCGGCTGCATTCACGTCAACAATTGCGACTGCCTGATGAACACCGCGGCCGCAAAATCGGAATGATCGCTACTACCGAAGGGTGCAGAACACCGCGACGGAGGAGCCCGTCGATGCCCTCCTCCCGGATAGAAAGAGAGTCCGCGCCCTTTGACCGGGCCGATCCAGCATTGTGTTCACTCGCCGCGATTGTGCCGTTCTTCGGGCGATGCGTAATGATTGGCGATCTCCTCTGGGGAAATACGAATTTCACTGTTCTCTTCAATCAGCTGCGCGATCTCCGCATCGCTCTTACCGCGTTTGCGAAGTGATTCTATCTCGTCACTGATCATGCCGACGAAAGCCTGTATCGGAAACATTTCGGGCCCGAGCCCACTCGCTGCTCGCAACGCTTTTTGCGCCTTTACGGCTTCTTCCACGGGATAAGTTTTTGGCTCCAGCATATCTCCAAGATCGTCCTTTCGTATTACGAAGTACTTTACACCTTTGGTTTTCCCGCGCCTCAACAGAAGCGAGCAGGAGGTGGTTATTAACAATCCTTTGTTTTTCCTCCCTCGCGCTCCGCCGAATTTGGGACCGAAATTTACACTTGACGCCGCTGTTCTGTTAGTCGTAACTTACGGTTCATGCCGGCTTACCGACAGAAACAGTTGGACGCTCTTGGCGATACCACCCGGCGGGCCATCATGGAACGGCTCCGACGTGGTCCCGCCCCAGTAGGAGAACTAGCCCGGGCGGTACCTGTGAGCCGGCCGGCGGTTTCGCAGCACCTGCGCGTCCTCCAGCGGGCCCACCTCGTACGCCATCGTGCCGTGGGGACTCGGCACATTTATGAGCTGGATCCGAAGGGCTTTGCCGCACTACGGGCCTATTTCGACACCTTCTGGGGCGACGCCCTGGAAGCACTCAAAGTGAAAGTAGAGGAGACGGAAAATGAAGGACGTGAGCGCAACCACACAGGTCATTGAACTCGCCACAGCAAGCGAATTAGAACCAGTGCGTAAGAGTGTGCTGGTCCATGCCAGCCAGGCAAGCGCCTTTCGCGTCTTTGCCGAGCAGATGGATACATGGTGGCCTCGCACCCACCACATTGGCGACTCGCCGATGAAAGAAGTTGTCGTCGAGGGCCGTGCGGGAGGGCGTGTTTACACGAGCCAGGAAAACGACACGATCTGTCAGTGGGGAACGGTCCTTACGTGGGAGCCTCCGAGCCGGTTCGTGATGGCCTGGCAGGTCAGTCCGGAGTGGAAGTTTGAACCGGATCCTGCACGGTGCAGCGAGGTGGAAGTGCGGTTTACGCCCGCCGCGGGCGGCCAAACTCTCGTCGAGTTGGAGCACCGCGGATTACAGAAGCATGGCGGCGCGTGTGCAAAAATGCGCGGTCAGGTTGATTCCGAAGGCGGCTGGGGAAGCTTGCTGCGCCTCTTTAAAGAAAAGGTCGAGACCATCGCGTAAAAGAGGAGTAATCCACTTGAAGGCATCGCTTCTTTTTCGAATCGCTGCTGTGCTCATCGTTCTATTTGCCGCTGGCCACACATTAGGCTTTCGGCAGATCGATCCAAGCTGGGGTATTCAGAACATGCTCGGTGCGATGAAGTCGGTCCACTTCCGCACGCAAGGCTTTAGCCGAACTTATTGGGACTTCTATGTCGGCTTTGGCCTGTTCGTGACTGTTCTTCTGCTGCTGGCTGCTGTGATCGCTTGGCAGCTTGGAGTTAGTTCGGCGCAGTGGCCGACTGTGCGCGCCATTGCATGGGCCCTCACCGTCTGCTTCGGCCTGGTGGTGATTCTGAGTTGGAGATACTTTTTTGTCGCACCGGTTGCATTTTGTGCACTCATCTTCCTGTGTCTTCTTACAGGGACTCTGCTCGAAGACCGAGCGCTCGCCCTAACCAGGTTCCATTAGGAGGAGCCCAGCATGCCTGACATCATGCATCGCCTGAGCATCAGCTCGGACCCGCAACGAGTCTATGCGGCCATCACGACGACCGAAGGGGTCCGATCCTGGTGGGTCCGCGATGCCGATCTCGAACCTTGGGTAGGTGGGTCCGGAGAGTTCCGCTTTTTGCATTATGGACCAGGCCACATCCACCGAATAACCATCGAAGCATTGATGCCGGAACAGGAGGTCACGTGGCGGATCCAGAGCTCCTTTATCTCAGAATGGAACGGCACACAGATCGCCTTCCATCTCACTCGCAGCAATGCGGGCACCGACATTCGATTTGCCCACAGGGGCTATATGAAGGCGGACGATATATACGCCATGTGCACGACCGGTTGGGGCTACTACCTGGTAAGTCTCAAACAATACGTCGAGACTGGAGAAGGCGGCCCAAGTCCAAACGTCGACTTCAGCCGAATGCTTCAATCGGTGAGCTAGCGGCGAGATCGAAAGAAGCCCGATGCCGGAGAATGTCGAGCTTCGGCTTGATTTCCTCGTGTTAGATTTGGAGGGTCAATGCTGAACCGGCGCAGCTTCCTGAAAACGAGTCTCACGGCTGGAGCAGGAGTCATCCCGCTAACATCGAGGCTCTCAGAAACCACACCGTCTTCGTTTGTCGAGTCGGCTCACGCCGAGGATGGCGCAGGGGCCGGGGTGGAAATCATTTCCCTTCCCCAACGACTGCCTCCAATCGACCAACACAATGTTCCCTGGCAGCAAAAGATTCGACGGGTGGGGCAGACCAACTTTACCGAATACGACCCGGCCGTGATGAACGTCGAGGAATGGGCAGACTACTGGCACTCTGCGCAGGCGGACCTGGTCTTTGTCAGTGTTACCGGCATTCTGGCTTTTTATCCTTCCAAGGTAAAGTTTCATCGCCACGGCAAGTTCCTTCGCAACCGGGATCTATTCGGCGAGTGCACGGCGGCGGCGAAGAAGCGCGGCATGCGAGTCGTGGCGCGTATGAGTCCTGACCTGAATTGGGGAGATGCGCTGGAAGCCCATCCGGAATGGGCGATGCGTTATCAGGACGGATCGGTGCAGCACAGCGGCGAAGAACCTCGCTTGTTCAAGACCTGTATGTTTTCGACATACATGGACGACTATGTGCCGGCGATCATGCGGGAGGTCAACTCGCTCTACGACGTCGATTGCTTTTATACCAATGGCTGGCCTCCATTAGGCGCTCTGCCCGAATGCTATTGCTCCATCTGCATCAAGCTGCCCGCTAGCGGCACCCCTGCCTATTGGCGCGTCTTCACCGACCGTGTGCTGGCTTTATGGCAGAAATACAACTTGATTGCCAAAGAGAAGAAAAGCGACAGCTTCTTTTTCGCTAACTCTGGAGGCAACGTGCGTGGCGGCCCGAATCTCGAACGTCTTGGTCAAGTTGCTGACTGGTTCCAGGCCGACAATCAGGGCCGGACGTACGATGACGCAGCCATCTGGGGATGCAGCCTACAAGGCCGGGTTTGCAATGCAGTGCTCGATGGTAAACCCGCCGCTAACGTTACGGCCGCCTACTCGACAGGCAGCCCGGGATGGCGCAATGTCTCGAAGAGTCCGGATGAATCCGAGATGTGGCTGAATGAGACTCTGGCGAGTGGTATGGTGCCGTACTTTCACTTTGTCGGGGCGGAGAACGGATTTCGCGAAGACCGCCGTTGGCAGAGTGTTGGTAAAGATTATTTCTCCTGGAACGCGCAGCACGAGGCGCATTTCACGACGCGCCGCTCTATTGCCAACATTGGAGTCGTCTTCGGACAGAGCACGCAGCTTCTTTATCCAGGTCCCACTTCGGCGCGCTCGCGCCTCTATACCCACGAGACCATCCAAGGCATCTATGACGTATTGCTGCAGGGCCGCTTCGCCTTCGACTTCGTGCATGAAGACCGGCTCCAGGCGGAGCGTCTGAAGAAATATCGTGCCCTACTGCTGCCCAATGTTGCCATGCTCAGCGACAGTCAATGCCAACAATTGCGCGACTATGTGAGTTCGGGCGGATCGCTGATGGCTAGTTTCGAAACCAGCCTCTACGATCAGGACCTGAAACCGCGGTCGGATTTCGGCCTTGCAGATCTTATGGGCATAAGCAAGGCCGGCGATGCGATCGGCACGAACGGCAATGCATACTCTGCGCGCATTGAGAAGCCCAACACAGACCGGATGCCACCCATCCTTGAAGGTTTTGCCGAGACGAACTGGATCGCGGGCGCTCAGAATCGCGTGCCATTAAAGCCGGTCGAGAGTCCGTTGCTCACCGTGGTTCCAGGCTTTGTCCGTTATCCTCCCGAACTGGCCTACCCGCCAGATTCACACACCAACGAGCCGGCGCTTGTTCTACGAGAGTTGGGAACAAGCCGTACCGCTTGGATTCCAGGAGACATCGAGCGTACATACTGGCTTACTGGCCACCAGGATCTATCGCGATTGCTACACAACACAATCCGCTGGGTCACTCACGATGAACGGGTAATTGATGTAGATGGCGCCGGCTTTGTCGAGCTATTTTGCTGGGAGACTTCGTCAGGCTACGCCATTCACCTGCTCAATTACTCCAGCCCCAACGCTCACCATGGTTGGCTGCGTTCAGTTAGCCCACTTGGCCCGCAAAGAGTGACGATGAGACTGCCCGGCCAGATGAAGGTCAAGGCGGTCGAACTTCTTAAGGCGGGTCAGGGTGCTTCGTTCGTGCTTCAGAACCAATTGTTGCAGTTCACGATTCCCTCTTTAAAGAACTATGAAGTGGCAGCGATTACGGTTGAATAAACGCAATAGGTGCAAGTCAAGATCGCATTTGGCCGCCTCTCCGCCACTGCGATGCTTCAGAAATTGCGGGGCGCCAATTTGGAAGTCCACTTAATCGATGGGACGTATGAACTCTTCCGTCATTACCACGCGCTCCCATCGATGCGCGACAGCGAGGGCCATGAAGTTGCGGCTGTCCGCGGCGTCATCGCGTCCATTCTCGGGATGATCGAGAAAGGCGCGACCCATATCGCAGTCGCAACCGATCACGTCATCGAATCGTTTCGCAATAAACTCTGGGCCGGCTACAAAACCGGCGAAGGTGTCGAGCCTGATCTCCTGGCGCAGTTTTCGCTCCTCGAAGAGGCCCTCACCGCTCTGGGAGTCGTGGTTTGGCCAATGGTCGAGTTCGAAGCCGACGATGCGTTGGCGGCGGCCGCCTTCACTTCCGAGAAAGACCCTGCCGTTGATCGGGTGCTTATCTGCACACCCGATAAGGACCTCTCCCAGTGCGTCCGAGGAACTCGGGTGGTGCAACTTGATCGCCGCAAAAATATAATTCGCGACGAGGCCGGCGTCATTGCCAAGTTCGGCGTCGGACCGCTCTCAATCCCCGACTACCTGGCGCTCGTGGGAGACGCTGCGGACGGATATCCTGGTTTAGCCGGATGGGGCGCAAAATCCACGAGCAGAGTGCTTGCCAGGTATCTCCACATCGAGCTCATCCCGGAAAGCTGGCGCGACTGGGGTGTCGACGTTGTGAACCCGTTCGCATTATCTGAGACGCTTCATCGAGAGCGCAAGCATGCCCTTTTGTTTCGGGACTTGGCGACGTTGCGCACCGATATTCCTCTTTTCGAATCAGTGGAAGAGCTTCGTTGGCAGGGCGCCACCGCTGCTTTTCCGCCTCTCGCTGCGCGACTCGACGCTTCTCTGGGCCGTAAAGCTAGTCGGGGCTGAACCAACATCGTCAAACAACGAAAGACACCCGAAGGTGACCAGAAAAATCGGGCGCCGACTCTCTCACCAAAGTGAAGATCCTCTGAAGTGAGCATCGTTCGTGACGGCAGGCCGTCAAGCAGCGATCGATGAAGTTTCGTTGAAGATACGGGGATGCCGCGTTTGCTACTGCTGAACTCCCTGCAATTTGCTCAAGTAGAGCAACGTCTGCTGGTCACCGGGCTTCAGTTGCAAAACCTTCTTATAGAAGGCCAACGCCTCCCGGTCTTGTCCGCGCTGCTGAAACATCACGCCCAGATCGAAGTACGCGTTCGAGTCGTTGGGGTTTACCGCAACGGCCTGTTTATACATCGCGATGGCTTCATCAAGGCGGCCCTCTTCGATGTACAGGCTCTCGAGGTCGACGTAAGCAGTGCTGTCCTTAGGAGCCAGTGAGATCACGTGCCGGTACTGGCTCTCGGCCTCCGCTTGACGCCCTGCCGTCTGTAGCGCTGCTCCATAATTGAGATTCATTAACACGCTTTCTGGCGTGGCCTCAAGCGAATGGCCGTAAAGCGCAATGGGGTCCTGCCAGTCCTCGACCCGCCTCATTAGCCTCCACGCTGACCACCCCATCCAGATCGCGAGACTGGTGAAAGCAATCTCTCGCGCTACGGGCCGGGCTGCCGCGGCCGCCGCCGTGATCCCCAACGCGAAACCGATGGATGCTAAATAAACGTAGCGCTCCGCCATGCCCTGGTAGATGTAAACGAATCCGCAATAAGGTAAGACCGCCACCAGCACTACGCTCAGACCCACAGCCAGCATGGGCGCCTGCCGGCGCAACTGAATCACGACGATCATGAGGGCGAACAACGCCACCCACGCTGCTACGGCTCCGCCTGTCAGCGCGGCATGCGGAACAACAGTGGAGCGCTCGACGCTCATGTGCACCGGCAGTACGATCAGCTGGATATAGCGCCAGAAAACTTCGCCTGCACTCCAAGGGTGGTGCGGTCCCCCGCCCGCGCGAGTGCCCACCACCAGGCGGCAGGCAACATAGACTGCGTCCGCCAGCAGTGCGAACCCCACTAGCAAGGCCCAGCGCCGGGGGCGCCGGTCTGCTTCGAGCAGAGCATATCCCAAGGCCAGGAACGCCACCAGCAGCACTCCCTGCTCATGAGAGAGATTTGCCAACAGAGCTGCTCCCGTAAATGCCGCCAACCAACCCCAGCCGCCCGAGCGCAGATACCCCAGCGCCAGCAGGAGAGCGAGCAGAAGAAACGCCGTACTCAGCGGATATAACTGCCCGCTGACCCACGCCACCGCTTCGCTGTTCACCGGCAGTCCCAGCCATACCAACGTTGCCAGCGCAGCGACGGGTACGCCTGCCTTCAGTCGGCGCAGCAGCACGAAAAGCAGCACGCCATTTATCCAGTGAAGCAGCAGACTGGTGAAATGAAATCCGGCGGGCCCGGCGCCAAACACGTGCCGCTCCAGTGCCAATGCGATCCAGAACCCCGGGCGATAGCTCGAGCCGCCGTTCTCCAGGAACCCGGAACCTAATTGCGAGGGCCTTAGCAGATACTTTGACCAAACCGCGCGCCAGGACTCGAGAGCGGGGTTGTTCGCGACCTGGTCTAGATCATCGTAGAGGAACGGTGCGCCGAAGACGCCGTGGTACAGGATCCCGATCCATACTGCCGACACAATGCAAAATAGCGTGCCCGAACGCCGCGTGACCCAGGCGCGCCAACCGCTCTCAAGCTGGGCGCCGCCTCTTCTGCGATTTTTACCCACCTCACCCTCGAGTGCCGGGCGGAGGGCTGCTGAAGCCCTCCCGTCCAAGCATGACGAAATACGCTTTGCCGACGGCTAGACTTCTATCGACCCATCGTTACCGGAATGACCCTCATGTGATTGTAATGACGACGAGATGGACAGGCGAACCGTTCATCTATCTCGATTCGCCGCAGGGACCACCCAGGCTTGTGTCCTGACCCGTTAGCTTTCGTCCGCAGTCGCCGACCGGCATTCAGTCTACTGCGATCCCAGTGCCGTGAGGAGCTGTTCATAGCTGCCGTTTTTCTCCGCCCAGCGCAGAGGCTTCACCCGTTCCACAAGGATTTCGCCCTTAGGCGTGTTGCCTGATTCCAAAATCTGCATGACCTCGGTGATGAACTCGTCCAAGGGCATGGCCCGCGGGTCGTTCGCCTGATGAGAGCCGGTCAAATCGGTTTGCACGTACGGAGGAGTGAGTTCCAGCACTTCCACGTTGGTGTTGCGAAGTTGAAAGCGAACTGCCTCCAGCCAGGCATGCAGGAACGCCTTGGTTCCGGAATAGGTTGGAAATGCAGCCATGGGAACGTGCGCAAGGCCAGAGGTCGTCGCCATCAGTGTCGCCTTCGGCTGCGCTTTCAGCGTGGGGAGCAAAGCGGCGGTCAAGCGCACGACGCTGCTGATGTTGGTAGTGAGCGTGGCTTCCGCTGTTGCTACATCGACCTTCTCGGCGGTGTAGTCTTCGGCCCGCATGATACCGGCGTTGTTAATGAGCACGTTCAGCTCGGGAAATTGCCTCTGCACCTGCGCTGCAAACTGCTCAATCGAGCCCTTATCGTCAACGTCCAGCTGAAGACCAATCATGCCAGGATTCGCAGCCGTGACCTGGTCCAGCAGTTGCTGACGCCGCCCGGCGATGATGACCTTGTTCTGACGCGCGTGCAGAGCCTCCGCCAGCGCCTTTCCAATGCCGCTGGTGCCACCGGTGATGAGAATGGTATTGCCTGTGATGTTCATAGCTACTCCTAAGAAGCAGCCTATCTCGCTCGCTCTCCTTTGGAAAGTAGGCACTTTTTGGAACTATACTTACCCCCAGGAAACCATCATGAATGCTCCAGCGAAAAAGAAGAAGATTCAGAGGCAATCTCGATATCCCGAAACCACGCCGGAGGTAGACAGGATCGTACGGGAGATCATCGGCCGTCTTGCCGACAAGTGGACCATGCTCATTCTCGAAAATCTCGAGGAGTACGGACGAGCTCGATTTACTGTTCTTAGCCAGCGCATTGGTGATGTAAGCCAGAAGATGCTGACAAAGACCCTGCGCCAGATGGAAAGCGACGGCCTGGTAAAGAGAACGGTTTTTCCCGTGGTCCCGCCACGAGTCGAATATGAGTTGACCGAACTTGGAGAAGGTCTAACCGCTGCCTTCTGCGGCGTCTGGATTTGGGCTGAGGCCAATCACGACAAGATCGAGGCTGCCCGGGTCGCGTTCCAGAAAGTGAAGCAGGAGAATACGAGCGGCCTATGACGAATCACGGGATCAGGCCTGGTCACTACTAACTGACTGACTTACCATGCGGTCGGCCGCGCATTCCCGGCAGGTTGGAACACGTTCCGGCACGACCCCTGTAGGATTGCCGCGAATCGTTCAAGTAACTCGGAACCTTCGTCCCCGTTGCATCGACGACGATAAGCGTCTGATCGAAAGCGTACCCAGCCTCGAGCGCGGGACTGCGGCGCGAAATGCAGCCAGCGAGTCCGTCAATTAGACGCCCTGATTGAGGGCCGCAGATCTATCCCGTCTTGGCGAACCAGTAGTACCGCCGCCAGCAATTCACGCAGCGGACCGGCCGCAACGCAAACAGACCGAACAGCCTATCAAGAGACTCGGGCTCTGCAGGCTGAAACCGGATCGAGCTACAGAGCGGACACTGCCGGTGCATCCAAAGTAGCCTCGGAAGCGGGCCAGGCCAGTTCAGACGAGCAGTGTTCATGGATTATCCTCACGATCGGAATGAAGGCAACTAAGAGACGTTGAGGAGTCCCGTACTGGAGTTTTGATCCAGCCACAAGAGAAGCCGTCGAATGCTGCCCGTGGCCAGCGCCATGCAAGAGTCGGCCGCGCCGTAATAAAGATGAATGGTATCCCCGTCCGCGCCGATCGTCTGCCCGCATGGGAAGACCACACCGCTGACATCTCCGCTACATTCGTAGGGCGCTTCTGGACCGAATATCCAGGAGTCGCCTCGCTGCAGGCATACTTCCGGCTTCTCCAGGTCGAAGAGCGCAAGGCCTAGTCGGTAGATACTCCCGGACGCGGTCTGGCGAACCCCATGATAGAGGACCAGCCAGCCTTTTGCCGTCTCAATCGGCGGAGAGGAGAGCCCAATCTTGTTGGCGTCCCACCAACCCCCGCGTCGCGCTTCGAGCATAATTCTATGTCCGCCCCAATGGCGCAGGTCGGGGGAGTACGAGATCCACATGTGGGCGCCCAAGGTCGTCACTGGACGATGAATCATTGCCCACAGACCTCCGATCCGCCTTGGCAGCAGCGCGGCGTCTTTGTCTTCCGGCTGCATGATGACGCCGTAGCGCTCAAAGGTCCTGAAGTCTTTCGTCATGGCCAGAGACACGCCGGGGCCGCCTCGTGAGAATGAGGTGTACGCGATCGCATACTGCTGCAACTCGGGCACATAAGTGATGCGAGGATCTTCAATGCCCCATATTTCTTCCGGATATTCACGATCGGGGGTCAAGGTCGGTGGCGAATCGATACGCCATCCATCGACTCCATCGGCTGAGCGGGCGGCGCAGAGATGCGACAGACCACGCCGGTCCTCGACGCGGCAGAGCAGTAGAGTATCGCCGTCATCAAGGCGAACGGCCGCGGCGTTGAAGACGCTGTTGATCGGGTAGGGCCAGTCTTTGCGGCTGAGGATGGGATTGGCGGGGTTACGGGTGAAGAGAGGTTCTTCGGAGTACGTTTCCGACGTGCTAAGTTCACTTGGTGCGCGCTCCGGTTCTAAGACCGGAGCAAGGATTGAACTCAACTGGACACGCTCATTTCGTGGACCATGGTATCTACAGTGGGCGCTTCTAGACTCTGCATGTCAAGCAGCGCCATCAGGAAGGAGAGCGTCGACTCCGCTCCCTGGTTTTCGTTGACCCGGTCTGGATGCAGCCCGTCCCTGCACCCGCCGGTTGCAGGGTCATACAGCGGAATTCCGAGATCGTTCGCGCCCAGAAACCAGCGAAAGGCCGACCATGCCTCGTCAAGCCAGTGCCTTTCGGCAGTGACACGATAAGCAAGCAGACACGCGGCAATGGTGGCGCATGCCTCGACCGGCTGCTGATCGAACCGGGCCTTCTCCCCGCCCTCCGCAAAAAAACCCATTGAACCGATGGGCACGAAGATGTCGCTGTCTCCGCGGTGCTGTTCGGCAACCAGCCATCTCAAAGATTCGCAGCCCATCTCCACCATCCTCTGGTTCTTGCTCTGGTGTCCAGCAAGCAGAAGCGCCTGCGAGAGCCTGGCATTCGAGTAGGAGAGGCTTGTCTCAAACCACTTCCAGCCCGGCGAGCTTGCCCGCATGTAGATATCAAGCAACCGGTTTGCGAGCAGATTACGCGCTCCCTGGACAACTCTGTCCCCCGGGAACCAGTCAAGATACGCCTGCATACCCAGGATTGAGAACGCCCACGCGCGCGGACTGCTGAAGGTGGAAGCAGCGGGAAATGCTTTCTCGAACAGTCTTCCCGCAGCGCCTCGCAGTCCCGCATCTTTCGTGTTGCCGAGGACCGTCCCCAAAGCCCACATGGCTCGCCCATGACTATCTTCGGACCCGGACGGTTCCAGCCATTTCCGGTCATAACTCAGGAAGTTCCTGAATCGGCCTGTTTTATCGTTGAAAGCATGCCAAAGGAATGTCAGATAGCGGCGCGATAAGCCTGCGTGGCTCGATCCATTTAGGAGTACCGCGACAATCAAAGCGCGGGCGTTGTCATCAGTCGTATACCCTTCCAGGCAGTTAGGCAAAGAAAAGATTGCATGCTGCAGAATACCGGTATCATCGGTCATGCTCAGCAGATGGTGGGTATTCAGTCGAGCCAGGGTGGCTGATTCCTCCAGCGTTGCGGCATCCTCTCTGGTAGCTCGCGGCCGTAACATCCGCTCTGCCCGTGCGCGTTGAAAGCTCGCCATATACGCCCGGGCCGTCTCCGGCCAGGTGGTGGCGCGAGCGTAAAGATAGGCGCGTTTCCGCATGGCGTGGCGGTCAGCGTCGTTATCCAGAAGTGCTGTCGCGGCCGCAGCGATAGCAGCCGGATCGTCAAATGGAACAATGATCCCGCGACCGTCAGCGAGCAATTCCTTGGCATGCCAGTAGGGCGTCGAGATAATAGCTTTGCCGGCACCGATTGCAATGGCCAGCGTGCCCGAGACCACTTGCGCTTCCTGCCGGTAGGGAGTGATATAGATGTCGGCCGCACCCACGTGCTCGACCAATTCCTCGGTGCTCACAAAACGGTTGTTGAAGATCACGTTCGGCCCGACTCCAAGCTCCTCCGCCAGCGCCCTCAATGAATCTCGATACCGCTCGCCCTCTCGCCGTTTGATGTGAGGGTGGGTGGCGCCGGAGATGATGTAAACCAGATCAGGATGGATCGCCAGGATCGCCGGCAGCGCGTTAATCACGTTTTCGACGCCCTTGTTCGGGGAGAGCAGTCCGAATGTCAACACCACCGACTTGCCCTCGGTTCCGAACTGGTCCTTAAAGTAATTCGGATCCATAAAGGGAAGATCGGGCACCCCGTGCGGGATTACGTCCACTTTGCCCCGCGGAATCCCATAGACCTCTTGCAGAAGATCGGCAGCGTGTTCGCTCATTACAATGAGCCGATCGGAGAGTTGGGCGATCTCCTCGAGCACCGCGCGTTGGTCCCAATCAGGCTCGCGCAGCACGGTGTGAAGGGTCGTCACTAATGGCATCTTCAGCCTTCGCAGCAACGTGAGAATATGCTTTCCGGCCGGTCCTCCGAAGATTCCATACTCATGCTGCAGGCAGACTAGATCGTTTCCGTTGAAATTGAGAAAGTCGGCGGCGCGTTGATACGAGGAGCATTCCTCCTGTTCGAGTTCGAGTCTCACCGCCTCGGGGTATTCATAGCTCGATTCGGGATCGTTGACCGGGATCGCAAACATTCGGCCGACCCCATACTCAGCACCCATTGCCGTGCACAGGTCGGTGGTAAAGGTGGCGATACCGCACTGGCGGGGCAGGTAGTTCCCTATGAACGCGATGCGTGTCGGCAGCGAAAGTCCGAGAGGTCTCGGCTCTTCCACCGCTTGTTTCTGGACGGGAAATAGGGCTCTTGATGCATCTTCGTCGAACACCAACGCTGGGAGTGAGATTATCTTCCTGCTTTCCGCGCATCTATGACTGACAAAACACTGGGAAGTGGCCGAATTTGCGGGCCCGTCGGGCAACGGTCGCCGAAGCTCCGTTAAGCTCCTCACCCACTCTCTCAGAAACATACAGGCAATACTGGTCATTTGTGCTCAGTCACTCCGTTGGCCCGGTATCAGAGACCACTTGCACATCCAGCGGAGACGGCGCGATGTAGATTTCGGGCGCACCACATGCTTCATCTCCAGCGGCACTGATCGAAGTGGAGAAATACCCTCCTCTCCGTCCAGCAATTCGAGTCTTGGCGTGGGTCAACCCTCCAAGAAATGAGCAATATTGCACTGTATTCCCTTTTCTTAAGTGCAAAACTCATAATGGTAAAGGGTGATATCGCTCTGGTGAAAAGCCCTTAGTTCCTCTGGATTGGTCTCCATGGGTAGTCCAGATGCACCATCTTTTCGCGGTCGCCAGGATTGAGAACCAGTCAAACCCGAAGGCGCACCGCCTCAGGGAACGAGAAAGAACCGCGAGATGGCAAGCGCTAGTCCCGAGATCTTCGACGCCGTAGCCTTTCTGACCGAAGCAGGTCTGGGTCGACGAATCGTCCGGCTGAAGCCCAAGAACAAGTTCTTCTCCCAGGGCAATGCCGCCGACTCCATCTTCTATCTCCAAAAAGGACGCGCGAAACTTACCGTCGTCTCACAGAAGGGCAAAGAGGCGACAATTACCTTGCTCGCTCCGGGCGACTTCGTCGGGGAAGAATCTTTGGCCAACATGGGAGGTACGCGCATCGCTACGGCGATTGCCATCACCGCATGCACCGCGCTCAAAATAGATCGGTTGGAAATGGTTCGCGTGATGCATGACGAACCGTCCTTGTCAGATCTCTTCCTCAAATTCCTGCTCGCGCGCAGCATGAGAACTCAGGAGGATTTGATTGATCAGCTGTTTAATTCAAGTGAAAAACGACTCGCAAGGATTCTCTTGCTGATGGCGGAGTTTGGCAAACCGGGAGAGCCTGAGACACTGATTCCTCAGGTGACCCAGGAAACGCTTGCGGAGATGATCGGCACCACTCGGTCCCGGGTCAGCTTCTTTATGAACCGTTTCCGTAAATTGGGATTTGTCGAATACAACGGCCGCATCCGCGTCCACAAATCACTGTTAAACGTGATTCTCCATGACAAGATGCCCGACGACAACGCGGAGAAGCCATCCATCTTTGATGCCCAGTTGCATCTTCGCAATAAAGCCCTAGCCAAGGGCTCCTTAGCTAAAGTTTCTAAGTTGTGAGCCAAAGAGGACAGAACTGATCCCGATCACAGGCTACACTTCATCAGAATGCCCCTTCAAGAACTGAAGAGAGTAGTCATGACAGCCAAGGTACGAGCTAAGATACTGGTGGTCGACGATGAATACACCCTCAATACAACCCTGGTGCAAATCCTGGAGCATCTTGGCCACCATGTACGGTCGGCGAGGAATGGAGCCTGCGCTCTTGCTGAGATCCATTCGGCAGTGCCAGGAATTTTGATCTCCGACTTGAACATGCCCGACATCCCGGGACCTGAACTCCTTTCGGTGATTCGACGCCGGTTTCCATCCATTCAGGTCATCGCCATGAGCGGCGGCTCCTATTTCGATGACGCCCTTCCGGACGGTGTCGCTGCTGACGCGTTTTACCGGAAAGGAACGGGTCTCGGACCGCTGTTGCAGATGGTTCATGCGATGGCAAACTCGGAGTCTCCGAAAGCCTCTCGCAGGAGCAGCGCCTCGGCTCCGCTCTATTCTCCCGCGAGTCTCGAAGGCTCGGTAAAGCAGTGGTAGCTTACCTGCCACGGATGGCTTCGGGCCTTTAGGACTGTCGACGTTCTTATCCACCCCTCACTCCTGCTCACAGGAGCTTGTTCTGGCAGCCTATGGCCGTAAGTTGCCTAAATGCCCAGGCTGAGCTAAAGCGGTTCAGGACAAGAAGTCAAGATTGAGGAACCACGCGCAAGAGCACAAGAACTAACTGGCTGCGGCTCCCGGCTAGTCCTCGCTGCACTTCTTGATAGGCTTGGCCTGCGACAACATGGAATGGAGCAGAGCGGCAGAAAAAAAAGCAGTCTGACCGTCATCAAAGGCAACCACCACCCCATTGCCGACCTTATCGATCGCTTCGAGCTGAGCTCGGGTTTCCATACCGACGAGGTGCATGGATCTGTATTGCATTCGAAACTCCTCATTTCGTTCCCGGGACGCAACTCGCGCTCGCTAAGGAGAAAGATAGGCCCCTAAACTTGATAAGAGGCCAAGTCCGTTTCTCTTGCGTCTCTTATAGGCAATGCAAAAGTCTCTGCATAGAGAAGAATGTATTTATCTTTACGCGAACTATTCCCAGTAGGGTTGACTTACTCATCTAACTACATACTTTCAGCGCCTTGAGACCTAGGCGGTTCGATCGTAAAGTTAGTCCATTGAGTATTGGATCCTACGGGGCGCCGGAGTCCCAATTGGAAGACGTAGAGTGCCGCTACCCGCAGGGTAGCGGCACCCAAATGTAACCTTCTCCCTGTTACCTTCCAGCAAAGTCTATCGGATCTAAGGCTGATCCTGAGGTATTCTGATGCCCAGCCATTAACCTTAAAGTAACTTAGCAATTACCTACGTTTCCATTAGAGTTACCCAGGTAAGGGCTAGAAGTACTACCGACTTAGGGTTCCATTTACCTCGGCGAGGATGACCACTTAGCCCAGATCGTTAGCATCAGTATGGACACCTGCGGTCGTGAGGGAGGATCACTTCAGTACCAGTCGAAACATCTCACGGATGAATCTTCAATCCACTCCTGGGATGGTGGGAAGATTCTCTTCGTCGACTAACGGACCCAGCGTCGCCCGAATCACGCTCGCGTACTTCTCCGGCAAGACCGTCTTCTGCATGCCGTACCCGACAATGACGTGCGAGGTTTCGCCGGAGGCCAGCAGTTTCCCCGCGACTGGAGTTCCGTCAATCGTCTCCGCGCGATAGACTTCGTAGGAAAATTTAAGCATCGAGGTCCGCATCGCCGTCACTCTGGTTTCGATGACGATGAGGTCGTCATATTGAGCGGGGGCCTTGTATCGACAGATCGCCTCGACCACCGGGAGCATGCAGTCGTCCGCAACCTCCATTTGCTTGTAGTCGAAGCCGAGCTGGCGAAGAAATTCGACCCGGCCAATTTCAAACCAGACCAGGTAATTGGCGTAATAAACGACCCCCATCTGGTCAGTCTCCGCATAACGGACGCGGACAGTAGTGCGGAAAGGCGCAGTTCCATCGGTCATGTTGAACTCGGGACGGAGAATTTTGTGCAGAAAGAAGATTCATGCCCGGGCGCCACAGGGCGCCGGGCATAAAGACCTTAAGGCTTCAGCTTCGAGAAGATAGGCAACTTGGTGACATCGTTGAACATGACAAATGCAGCAAAAAGAATCAGCACGACAAAGGCAACCTGGTAGACGCGCTCTTTAAATTCCTGGTTGAGATCGCGCCGCAGGATGCCCTCAATCAAGAGCAGAACAATCATGCCGCCATCCAGGATCGGGATCGGCAGCAAATTGAAGATGCCAAGGTTGAGGCTGATCAAGGCCATCAGGCCGATAATCGGCTGCCAGCCGGGCATGGAAATGGCCTCGCCCGTCTGACGCGCGATTCCGATCGGCCCGCTGAGGTTCTGGACTGCCGAGCGCCGGGTAAAGAGCTTGTGCAGCACCTCTACGATCAACCCCGAATACTGCAAATTGGTCTTGGCGGAGCGCCGCGCTGCTTCGGGCAGCGAAAGTTGTTCGACGGTGTAAGGCGGAGGCGCGGGCAAAAATCCCAGCCGGTAGGTGTTGTGTCCGGTACCGTCGTCGGCAAGCGCCGGCTGCACCGGGATATGCAAGGTCTCACTTCCCCTTTGGATCAAGAGGTCGACTGACCTGCCGGCGGTCTGTTGAAGATAAGCAAGCATCGACCCGACATACGTAAACCGATGCCCATCCACCGAGGCAATCACGTCATCGGCTTTGAGCCCTGCCTTGGCTGCCGGCATGGAAGGCTCAACCGCTTGCACCTTCAGCGGATGCCCCTGCACTTGCGGCAGCAACCCGAGCGTCTTCGAATCGAACTCGTCGCTCGTTCCCGTATTCTGGACGGTAATGCTGGTCTGGATGACCTTCCCATCGCGCTCGACTGCCACTGGAACCGTGGTGTTCGCGTCCAGTCCGGCGCGAATGTCCAGCTGCTCCCAGGTGGGATTCTGCTCGGCATCGAAGCGAACGATGCGATCGCCGGGCAGTATTCCGGCCTTAGACGCCGGTGAGTTCGGAGCGACCATCTCAACAACCACGGCCTGCGAATAGAATGTAGGCACTTCGTTGTGCATCATGTACAAGCCAGTCATCAGCAGAAAGGCCAGTACGAAATTCGAGAATGGACCAGACAAGCCGATCAGGATGCGCTGCCAACGTGGATGCGCCGAGAAATCGCCGGGATCAGGCGCGGTGGCGGCAGCATCCCCGGAAGTTGAAGTCGGAACTCCATCGCCGGCAGTCTCGCCTGACATCTTGACATAGCCGCCTAGCGGAACCAGGCTGATGCGGTAGTCGGTGTCGCCGCGCCGGAATCCGAATAGCCGCTTGCCAAAGCCGATCGAGAAGACTTCGACGCGTACACCAAAAGCTTTCGCCGTTATGAAATGACCGAACTCATGCACCAGCACCATGATGCCGAGCACGACTAAGGTGGAGAGAGTGGCGGTAATTGCGAAGGGCATTCTTAGAAGACCTTAACTGCTTTTTTAACAATGAATTTGTGCAACCAGAGGGTCGCTGCCGCGTTTATCTCGAAGCCGCGTTTATCCCGAAGATGTCCGGCTTGCCCCCGTGAGCGAAAGGTCGGAGAGCTTCGCGTGAGCAGTCTGGCGGGCCGCCTGATCAAGCATTAGCACGTCCTGGATCGTCTCCGGATGGGACTCGGGAGTCGCCTGAAGCACTGCCTCTATTGTACGCGGGATGTCCAGGAAGTGAATATCGCCAGCCAGAAAGGCCTCGACCGCGACTTCATCGGCGGAGTTCAGCGCAATGCAGTGCGCGCCTCCCTTGGCGGCCGCCTCATAGGCGAGCCGTAGACACGGAAAACGCTCCAGATCCGGCTGTTCAAAATCGAGTTGCCCCAGCCTGGTCATGTCAAACCCCAGACCCTCGGCTTCACCCGTATCGATGCGCTCCGGGTAAGTCATTGCATACAGAATCGGCAGCCGCATGTCCGTCACCGAGATCTGCGCCAGGATGCTTCCGTCAATGAACTCCACCAAAGAGTGCACCGTAGACTGCGGATGAATGGTTACCTTGACCTCAGCCGCCGGAAGATCAAAGAGGCGGCAGGCTTCGATCACCTCGAGTCCCTTGTTCAGCATGGTGGCTGAGTCGATTGTGATCCGCCGTCCCATGTTCCACGTTGGATGCTTCAGCGCCTGTTCGACGGTGATGTCGGCGAACTGGGCCAGCGGCAGTTTGCGAAATGGGCCCCCTGAAGCCGTCAACCAGATACGGCGAACCTCCGTCCGGCTTCCACCCCGCATACATTGATGAATGGCATTGTGTTCGGAATCAATGGGAAGCAGAGCGGTCTGATGAAGGCGGGCTTCGCGGATGAGAATCTCGCCGGCAGCGACCATGGCCTCTTTATTGGCAAGGCCGACTGGCTTCCCTGCTTGAACGGCGGCGAAGGTTGCTTCGAGGCCCGCCACTCCCACAATGGCCGAGACTACGAAATCGACCTGCGGCAGGGTGGCGACCCGGACCGTTCCATCCGTTCCCCAAACCACCTCGACCCCAGTGATGCCGGCGAATTTAAGCCTGGCGAGAAGCTGGCTCGCTAGTTCCTCGGTGGCGACCGAAACCAGCCTCGGACGCCATCGCCTGCACTGTTCGAAGATGGCATCAAGGTTGCGGCCTGCAGCCAGCGAGGCGACTGCGAATCGTTCGGGATAACTGGCAATGATGGAAAGAGTGCTTTGTCCGATGGAACCGGTGGAACCGAGGATGGCGATCTGCTTCAAGACGTTTCGTAGTCGCGCCGAGCCAAGTCTAAAACCACTGCTGGACTAGCTGAGCGTACCACAGCGCCGGGGCGGCCAGCAGCAGCGCATCGATTCGGTCGAGAATGCCGCCGTGTCCGGGCAGCAGCGTTCCGGAATCCTTCACCCCGGCACCGCGCTTGATAGCGGACTCGGCAAGGTCGCCAACTTGCGCGGCCACATTGAGAATCAGCGCCAGCAACAGCCAATGCAGCAGCGAGCCCGGATAGGCCACCAGCTCGATCCCGCGTCTCGCCAGAAAAGCTGCGAAGGCCACCAGACCCGCGGTCACCAGCAGGCCGCCGGCCACTGAAGCGATCGCGCCCTCCCACGTCTTGTTGGGGCTAAGTCGCGGCGCAAGCTTCCTGCGCCCCAGGCTCTTGCCGACATAGAGCGCCGCAATGTCTCCCGACCAGACCACCAGCAGCAAGAGCAGCAACAGCGACGGACCGTTTTCCTGGGCGCTGAGCAGGGGGATCGTGGTCAGCGTAAATCCGATATAGATCAAGCCGAAGACGGCGGTCGCCGTGTCCCGTAGTACCCGATCGAGCGGCGATCGGAAGGCGCAAAAAATAAAAAGAATGAGGGCCAGTCCGCCGATCGCCGGGCCAATCAGGTCGGCGTTCCGAAAGGCGCAAAAAAACAATGTCGCGATCGATAACAGGGTAAGGACCCGGGGCGGCCGGGCATCGCTGGTATCAGCGATTCCGAGATACTCCCATGCGGTCAGGCACGCCACCCCCGCGGACACCACCGTAATCAACCAGAAAGGCGCCCTTAGAACCAGCAGCAGGACTATGGGGATAAGCACCACTGCCGTGAGTATTCTTTTCATCGCTTTAAGGAGAATACACGGCTCAAATCGACTCCGAAGCGCCGGCTTAAACTAACGCCCTCTCCGTATCGGCGTCTTGTGGCGTCTAATAAGTAGCCGGGTTTATTAGAAAAGGAAAAATATGAGTCTTCAGAACCGAATTTCCAACTTGTTGATGGCTGCCTGCCTGATCGCGGCCCCACTTCTTCACGCGCAGTCGGGTGTCCAGGCCCAGACGGTCGTGACTGTCATGCCGAAGAACGGAAAGCAGCCGGCCTCACTGACCGCCCAACAGCTCAAGGCTACCGTAGGGGACAAGCCGGCGCAGGTGAGCGATTTCGTGCCGCTCCGCGGCGAACGCTCTGGACTCCAGATCGTGATACTGATCGACAGCTCGGCCCGCAGCTCGTTGAGTCTTCAATTCAGCAGTCTGAAAAGCTTTATCCAGAAGCTCCCTGAAGGCGCTCAAGTAGGCGTCGCCTACATGCAGAACGGCCGTGCCGCGATGGCGCAGAACATTACCCCGGACCGTGCCCTAGCTGCCAACTCCCTGCGGCTGACCTCCGGCGTTCCCGGCGAGACCGGTAGCCCGTACTTCTGCCTCTCCGACCTGGTGAAGAACTGGCCATCCGGCAGCACTCCTGACCGTCGTGAAGTCCTGATGATCACCGACGGCGTCGATCTCTACTATGGGCGCCGCTACGATCCCAACGACCCTTACGTGCAATCGGCGGTCACCGATGCTCAGCGGGCAGGGGTCATCGTCCACTCCATCTTCTATCGCGACACGGGCCGTTTCGACGGCGGGGAGTGGACCGAATCCGGTGCGCAAAATTACCTCCTTCAGGTGTCGGACGGCACCGGAGGGCACGCCTACTGGCAGGGTTTCGGTAATCCGGTCTCTTTCGACCCGTTTCTCGACGACCTGCACACCCGTTTGGAAAACCAATATGAACTTGGGCTGCTTGCCCGGCCAAAAAACAAGACCGAGCTCCAGCCGCTGAAACTGAAGGTCTCGGCTTCCGGTGTCAAGGTGGATGCCGCAAAGATGATCCTCATCCCAGGAAGTGAATCCTCCGCTTCCCGATAAACGATGTCCCCGGGCATTCATATTGCGGCTTGAGTGCCCGGTCCGGAACCGTTCGCATCGCAACAATGAGCCTGCAAGAAGGCGCGAATGAAGCTATTGTCAGCATGTTTACTTGAGGCGACGTTGGGGTTCTGGATCTGCTAGCGGGGAACCAGGACCGTGTTCGCCGGCAGGCTTGAAATATCGTCAGACTCGGTGCCGTCCCCCAGGCCGCCATAGCGGCGTTCGCGGCGCTGGTAGTCTTCGATTGCCTCTAACAGGTGAATACCGCGGAAATCTGGCCAGAGCCGATCGGTTACAAATATCTCTGAGTACGCAATCTGCCACAACAGAAAGTTTGAAACGCGCATCTCTCCGGAAGTCCGAACCACCAGATCAGGGTCAGGCATGTCGGCCGTGTAAAGACGGCGCTGGATCTCTTCTTCGCCGATCTCCCCAATCTTCAGCTTGCCCTCGCGCACCTCGGCGCAGATCGAACGCACCGCATCTACCAACTCCGAGCGGGCACCGTAATTCAGCGCCAGCGTCAGCACTGTGCCGGTGTTTCTTGCAGTGGCTTCTTCCGCCCAGTGCATCTTCTCCTGCACTTCGGACGGCAGTTCCTGGGTGCGGCCGATATAACGGATGCGGACGTTATTGTCGTTCATGCGCTGCACATTATTGCCCAGATACGCGCGCAACAGGCGCATGAGGAAGCTGACTTCAGCCTTAGGGCGGCGCAGGTTATTTTCCAGTGAAAACGCGTAGAGGGTCAGGTAGGGAAGGTCAATTCGAGATGCAGTCTCGACGACAAACTGCACGGCTTCCGCGCCCTGCTGGTGTCCCAGAAAACGCTTCAGCATCCGTTTGCCAGCCCATCGTCCGTTGCCGTCCATGATGATGGCGACATGGCGGGGCAAACGATCTGCGTTCAGACGGCGGTAAACAGCCTGCTCGTCGGCAGGCAGCTCATGGACACGGCTTGGCGACGATAATGGCAAAACACTCGCTCGTAAGGACGAACGTAGCACATGGCTACATCAGCCGCAAACCATACCGTCGAACCGCTGTCTCGGACAGCGTTAGGCCGACTTTCGCCGGCCCATTGCCATGTCCCTCACCTGGTTGAGAAAAATAGAGCGCTGGAGCCCGTCCAGATGCGCAACGTAGGGCGCTATTTCGGCCAGAAAAGGATCGGCAAGAATCGTGGCCGTCTCATCGTGCCGGCGGCTGCGCGCGTCGTGGACGAGATGGCAGATGTCCACCTCGAGCGCATGCGCCAGCCGTTCCAGCGAGGAAAGAGTCGGGGTCGCCTTGCCGTTCTCGATCTTCGAGATATAGGTGCGCGGCACCTGCATCCGTCCGGCCAGTTGACGCTGGCTTAGATTGCGCTCATGCCGCAGGTCGCGGACGGCACGAGCCACTTGCAAGCCGCCGTCGTCCGAGGACCGCCCGGCGGAAGAGACCAGCGCGGGTACCAGCGCTTCAGGTTCATCGACTTCTAGAGGTTTGTGGCAGCGCCTGCACAGCGCGTTTGCGGTCATGAACTGCACCAGGCTGCAGTGCTCGCAACGAAGGACCGCGCGTGCCTCAGTGGTGGCTACGGGGTTGGCGACGATTGTTGCCATAGATTGTGTACGGAGGCCAGAGCGGGCGCCCGTAAGTGCGGCATCGCATTGTATGCGAGTCCTCACTTAACTTCCTTAGAGTGCGGGTGGAGTATCTGAGTTGTCAAGTGGAAAGTATGAGTCTTCCGTAAAATAACCTAAGACTCCCTAAAGAAAAGGGCAAATGCCCGGAAAAGGCGGAACCGAAAGAGATGGACGGAAAATTTGAGTCACCCTTCACCCGCGAGGCAGCCTGGCAGTTGGTCCTCGACTACACTGACTCACCGAGCCTCCGGAAACACGCGCTCTCTGTCGAAACCTGTGTGCGCGCCTATGGCGTTCGCGAGGCTGATGCGCGCAGCCTGGTTGGCAGCGAACGTGATTCGCTCATCGAGAAATACGCCATCACCGGAGTGCTTCACGATTTCGATTACGAACGCTTCCCTTCCCTCGACGATCATCCCTTTGCCGGAAACAAGATCCTCGCTGAACTCGGCTGGCCTGAAGAGATTCGCACCGCCATTCTTTCCCATGCCAGCTACTCGGGCGTCCCACGCAACTCTCATCTCGAAAAGTCTCTCTTCGCGTGCGATGAACTCGCAGGCTTCCTTACCGCCTGCTCCCTGGTCAAACCCACAAAATCAATTTTCGATGTGGATGTGGCTGGAGTCCGCAAAAAGATGAAGGACAAAGCTTTCGCGCGCGGGGTGCATCGCGAAGACATTCTTAACGGAGCAGCGGAGCTGGGCGTCGATCTCGACCAGCACATCGCCTTCTGCCTGGAAGCGATGCAGAAAAATGCTGATGAGTTGGGGCTAGCAGGAGTGCAACCTAGCTAGCCTGTGAGCTGTCCAGGCACACTCAACCGCTCGTACCGTTGGCACCTCAAAAGTGCACGACAAGAGCGAAGTAGAGCGCAATCAGGCTCACTGCTGCCACAATCAGCAGCTCAGTCCGCAACTTCTCTTCAGGGTCAGCGCTATTCCGTTCGGGACGTACCGGGTCGTGGCGCACCATCAGCGTCTCTCCAGGAGAGTACCTGGTTCGCGTCTTGAAGCAACCAGTGTGCATGCGGTCATACACCCAGTAGGTGAAGCGGACCGAGTAAAGATCAGCATGAGGACGATCCTCGTCCCACATTCCGGACAGATTCAGGCAATCGGCAACCGTTGCCTTCGTCTCCGGCCAGGAGTCGCGCTCGCTGCCCTGATGCGCCCAGGGATTCACAAACGGATTGTGCAAGAACTGCGAAAGCCTTCCAGAGGACATCAGTCCCACCTCGGATGACCATTCCATTATCACACCGGCGGGCCCCTGACAACATAAGGCATTCATAAACGCCGGGCTGCGGGTGCAGAGTAAGTGCGGCTCGCAAGCGAACGGCATGATCGAAATGCTATTCTCCATGTTCCTATGAGCCTCGATCCAAAAGCAGCGAGTTCCAGCCCAGAAGAACCTCATACAACGCCATTGCCGCCCAAGCTGCTGAAAAATGTCCTTGCTTCCCGCTTAGACATCGCGAGCCCGCGTTCGCGAAAGAATGCCGCCTCGATGGCGGCGCTCTGCTCCTCGATGGCTGAGGAAGCCAAGCTCATTCAGCAAGGCGGCGGCCAGAAGGCCGTGGAGGCGCAGCATGCCAAAGGCCGCCTCACCGCGCGCGAACGGGTGGAACTGCTGCTCGACCCAGGCACGACTTTCTTCGAACTCGCGCTGTTCGCAGCTTACGGTATGTATGAAGAATGGGGAGGAGCGCCCGCAGCCGGGACGCTGACCGGCCTAGGCCGCGTCGCGGGACGCTTGGTCATGGTCATCGCCAACGATGCCACGGTGAAGGCAGGAGCCTTCTTCCCGATGACCGCGAAGAAGGTCATCCGCGCGCAGACGATAGCGATGGAGAATCGCATCCCTACGATTTACCTGGTCGACTCGGCGGGTGTCTTCCTGCCGCTCCAGGAAGACGTCTTCCCCGATCAGGATGACTTTGGGCGCATCTTCCGCAACAACGCGGTGATGTCGGCAATGGGCGTCCCTCAGGTCACCGCGATCATGGGCATGTGCGTCGCCGGCGGCGCGTATCTGCCGGTGATGACTGACACCGTTCTGATGACTGAAGGCAGCGGACTTTTTCTCGCCGGCCCGGCGCTGGTGCAGGCCGCAATCGGCCAAAAATATACAGCCGAGGAGCTCGGCGGGGCGGCCATGCACGCCGAAATCTCCGGCACTGTCGACTTCAAGGAGCCCAACGACCATCTCTGCCTGGCGCGGCTGCGTTCTCTGATCAGCCGGCTCGGCCATCCGCCTTCCGCCCCATTCGACCGGGCCGACTTCGTGGAGCAGCGCGACGCGCCGCTCTTTCCTGCCCAGGATCTTGATTCGCTGATGAATCCAGAGGCAGCGACGAATGCCTACGACATGCACGAAATCATCGCGCGCATCGTCGACCGCAGCGAGTTCGATGAATATCGCCCCGACTACGGCCGCACTGTCCTGTGCGGATACGGGCGGATCGGGGGCCATTCGATCGGCATCGTCGCTAACCAGAAGGAACACCAGCCGCATACCGCACCTAACGGTGAGAAACGCACCGAATTTGGCGGCGTCATCTATGCCGAGAGTGCCGAGAAGGCGGCTCGCTTCATCATGGATTGCAATCAGAACCTGATCCCGCTGATCTTTCTCCACGATGTGAACGGCTTCATGGTCGGCCGCGATGCCGAGTGGAGCGGCATCATTCGCGCCGGAGCCAAGATGGTCTCCGCGGTCGCGAACTCAACCGTTCCCAAGATCACCATCATTGTTGGCGGATCGTACGGCGCCGGCCACTACGCGATGTGCGGCAAGGCTTACGATCCACGCTTCATCTTTGCCTGGCCGACAGCCAAATACGCGGTCATGAGCGGGGCCTCCGCCGCCAACACTCTGGTCGAGATCAAGATACGGCAACTCGAACGCGACGGCAAAAAACTTAGCGATCCCGAGAAACAAGAGCTCCTGGAGTCGATCAAGGCCACCTACGAAGCCCAGACAGACTGCCGCTACGCCGCTGCCCGCCTGTGGGTCGATGCCATCATCGAACCAGTCGAAACCCGGACTGCGCTGCTGCTGGCGCTAGAGGCGGTGGCGCTAAATCCTGATGTGGCCAAGTTCAATCCGGGTGTGATTCAGACCTGAGAGCGCATGATCTTGGCTTAGCCGCCTCTATACCCAGCCTATATACCCAACAGCATGGCTTAGGCTCATCGCAAAAGCCCGGAATCATCCGATGGAACAAGGGCGCTGGCTCAAGTTCAATCATTCAGCATCAGGTTAAGGGATTGCGCCAGCGTTCTTTGCTGCGTATCAAAGCTGTAGAATCGGTCTACCCTGAGTTCCAACGCGGTGGAAACATGCAGCAGATCGCCGGTTCGCGTACCAAGCCGCGCCGTCGTCTCCAGCGCCAGTTTGCGTGCGCGTCCAAAGGCGTCTAGCGGCAAAGCGACCACGTCGAAGACGCCCGCCTTCAGGTCCTTATCAAACGCCTTCAAGGCCAGGTGAATCTGGGCAGCGGAAGCCTGCTTGCGAAAAAGCCGCAATCGAAGTGCGTTCACGACTTCCAGTTCGCCGAAAGTGCTGGTGAGAAGAGTGTCCGATATTGAAGCCAATCGCAGGGCCTCTCCGGCAGCGACGGAATGAACGTCGAGACTATAGAGCGAAACCATGAAGCTTGCGTCCAGATAAATCTTCAATAGCGATCACGGTCCTCACGAATCAACTCCGCCCCGCTCACTTCTTGGACCCTATCGCCGTAGATCGAGTGCAACCTGGCCAAGAAGTCGGGCAATTCCGGCCGAGCATGCGGCTTCTCCGGCACGAGCCGCGCGATCACCTTACGGCGCTTGGTGATATGAATCTCTTCGCCTTGGCTCAGGAGCCGTTCAATCTTTGGGAAGTCATAGCGGAGGTCGCGAACGGATGCGCTCTTCATGTGATACATTCTAGCATCACAAACGAGACCATTCCATCTGCGATGCCCGACTTTGGTTCCCTACTGGTTATTCCCGCAATCACTCCACCGACGTAAGCTCAAACTATGGCCGCTACCGCATCGACCCTCCCCAAACGTAAGCCCTCAGCGAGGCGAAAGAGCCGCAAGAAACAATCCCCGGGCTGGATCGCATGGTGGCCGCTCCTGGTTGGCATCGCCGTGACCCCCATTGCCGTCAAGGCGGCCACGCTCATGGCCTTGACCGGCCCTGATGCCCTGCGCCTGCTCTACCCGTGGATGCTGGTCCCCAAGCTGCATTTCCTCGCACTCTCCGATTCGCTCGGCGATACGCTCTCACAAGCCATGATGTACCTGCAGTTCCCGCTCTATGGAGTCTTTGCGATGTTCATCCATCGCTCCAAAGGAGCCGCCGCAGCGATCCTGTGGTTGACGCTGCTCCACCTCATGGCGGTAGGATTGATCTTTGTCGCGGCGCATTCCTGAGCGTACTCGCTCCAACGGCAGCATCGAAGTTCCATGAGAAAGCACAGAACCCCCGCCTTAAAGCTGATCGAATGCCCCCGTGACGCCTGGCAAGCTCTCCCCAGGCCCATTCCCGCCGAAGTCAAGGCCGATTACCTGCGCCTCTTGATCGCCGCCGGACTGAAGCACATCGACGCCGTCTCTTTCGTATCGGCGGCGGCGGTTCCGCAGATGGCCGACTCCGAACAGGTCTTGAAGTACCTCGATGCGGCGGTTCCCGATATGCCCGAGGACGTAGAGATCATCGCCATCGTTGTCAACGAAAAGGGCGCAGAGCGAGCCATCGCTACTGCCGCGGTGCAAACCCTCGGCTTCCCCTATTCCATCTCGCCCGAGTTCCTGAAGCGCAACCAGAACCAGACGCCGGAGGAATGCCTCGATGTGTTGGAGGCAATCGGCCAACTCGCCTTTAAAGCCGGCCTGGATATTGTCGCTTACGTATCGATGGCCTTCGGAAACCCCTATGGCGACGCCTATGACACCGAAGAAGTCATCGCCGCCTGCGATCTGCTTGTCGATATGGGGATTACTCAGATTTCTCTTGCGGATACGGTCGGCCTGGCGACACCGCGCCAGATTGAAGATCTCTCAACCGATGTGCTGGCGGTCCACGATGACATCGAGATTGGCTTGCATCTTCACGCCCATCCAAATGATGTTGCGCTCAAGGTAGCAGCGGCGTATCGTGCGGGCATAAGGCGAATGGACATGGCCGTTGGCGGCCTGGGCGGTTGTCCTTTTGCACAAGATGCATTGGTCGGCAACTTGGCCACTGAGTTGGCCATCGCGGAGCTGAAACGGTTGGGCGCCGAACTTCCGGCGCTTGCGCCCCTCGATGGGATCATCGCCGCCAATCAGGCCATTGCAGACAAGTTCGGAGCAGCAATTCAGTAACGGCACAAGGCAGCGGCCTTATCGGGGGCGAGAGAGAACGATGAGCAAGTACACCACCATCCAAATCTGCGACGACAGCAACGTCAGGACCATCAAGATGAATCGTCCGGAAAGGCGCAATGCGCTGAATGCGACGATGATCGCCGAACTCATTATTGCGCTCGAACACGCTGCCGACGGACCTTGCGGCGCCCTCATTCTCACCGGAGCGGGGAAGTGTTTCTGCGCCGGGCTGGACCTCGAAGAGCTTCGGCAAATGGAATCTCGAACCATCGAAGAACATCTTTCCGACGCTGAACAGTTCGCCAAGCTCATGAGGCTGCTGTACGACTTTCCCAAACCGACCATCGCCGCAGTGAACGGCCCCGCGATCGCCGGGGGCACAGGGTTAGCCACGGTTTGCGACTTCACCTACGCCTCTTCCGATGCGACCTTTGGCTATACCGAGGTCCGGATCGGATTTGTGCCCGCCATTGTGTCTTCCTTCCTGCTTCGTCAGTTAGGCGAGAAGCAGGCCCGCGATCTGTTGCTCTCCGGCAGAATTTTCGACGCCAAAGAAGCGCACCAGCTTGGACTCGTCACACGGATCATCGTCCATCCCCAGATTCTGTTGCGGGAAGCGTTTAATCAGGGTCTTTGCCTGCTCAAGAACAGCCCTGAAGCGATGCGCTGGACCAAAGGATTGCTTGGCGAGCATGTCCGCGACAGCCTTGATCTGGAGACCGCACGGGCTGCTCAGTGGAATGCCCGCGCGAAGCAAAATGACGATTTCCGCGAGGGCATCCATGCTTTTCTGGAGAAGCGGGCGCCGCTCTGGCCTTCTCTTCACAAGAAGACCTCGAAGTATCAGCCTGTCTGAGAACAGCCGGCAAGCATCCGCATTGCTCTTTCTGCTGAACTCCCGACGCGGCTCGTAGTCTGAAGGTAACGTGGCGATCGCTTTCCCCTCCGAGATTCCCACAAAGACTGAAGCTCGCTCCTCGCGCAAAAAGGATCGTGGTTTCCCTCGCCCGCATCAGAACGGGATATGTCTACTGCATCCACCAACGCAAGCAAAGCTGGCTCCCTCAGCGAAGCGAATCTGACGACTCGTCCACTCGGTGACTCCAATCTCCATCTGACCCGCATCGGGTTCGGCGCCTGGGCAACCGGCGGAGGTAACTGGGAATTCGCCTGGGGTGCGCAAGACGATAACGAATCAGTCAGGACCATAGAACATGCCCTGGATCTCGGCATCAACTGGATCGATACCGCGGCAATTTACGGCCTCGGACACTCGGAAGAGATCGTCGCCAAAGCCCTCAAGCACGTCGTCAAGAAGCCCTACGTCTTCACGAAATGTTCCATGCGATGGACAGAGGACCGGCAAATCTACCGAAGCTTGAAGCCCGGGTCGATCCAAGAGGAGATCGAAGCCTCGCTGCGCCGGCTGCGCGTCGATACCATCGATTTGTACCAGATCCACTGGCCCAATCCCGATGACGAGATCGAGGAAGGCTGGGAGGCGATGGCCAAACTGCAGCAGCAGGGCAAGGTCCGCTATCTCGGGGTCTCAAACTTCAACGTGGATCAAATCAAGCGCGTCCAGAAGATCGCCCCCGTAACCTCGCTTCAGCCCCCATATTCGCTGCTGAACCGGAGTGTTGAGGCGGAGATTCTCCCTTATTGCCTGGCGCAAAACATCGGAGTCATCAACTATTCGCCGATGGCTTCAGGGCTTCTCAGCGGGAAAATGACTGCCAAGCGGATCCAGCAGATGCCGCAGGACGACTGGCGTAAACGCAGCCCCAACTTCAACGAGCCTAAGTTATCTCAGAATTTGAAACTGGTTGAGCGTTTAAAGGAAATCGGACAGGAATACGGAGTTGAACCCGGTGCTGTGGCTGTAGCATGGACGCTACAGAATCCCGCCATCACGGCTGCAATTGTGGGCGCCCGGCGTCCCGATCAGGTCGACGGCACCCTTGCCGCTGCCGCTCTGGTACTCAAACGGGAAGAAATTGCGAAGATCGGGGAGTTTATTAATACAACCCAGGGAGCGCGCCAGTAATCTAAATAACAGAGAAGTGCGGTACAACGATTCGAAAATCAGCACTCTCGCTCCGCACATGGGACGCTTTCAACGGCGTCCCGTTTTTTCGCTGTGCGTTTAGACTTGCGGTTCTCCGGTTACCTACATTGCGTCGAGAAACTTCGGGAACAGTAGCGCGGAATGTTCTTGAAAGGTCGAGGTCATTCTCGCCAACATCGCAGTATAGGCGACTGTGGCACGATGAGCGCTGATTCGCGCGGCAACGGATGATTGCGAGAAAACGTGTTGCGCCAGAGCGATTAGGACACATATGCGAATTTGAAAGGCATCGCTGCGGATGCTCTCCAGCACCTCTTCAGGTATGGCGCCGCGGTCCGCGTGTTCCGACGCATAGTCCGCTAGTTGAACCAAAACCGGAGCATTGCTGTACATAGCCCACAAACCCTTAGCTCCAGAAATCCGGTCCCATATGTCTTCGGGAGTAGCGCTGACCTGGTCACTATACAAATATCGCTTGGTAACATCCTCGAAACCCCAATCGTTCGGCCGAAGCTTAACCACGAGTTGGTCCCATGTCTCGGCGCGGCGTTTCGATTGACGACTTCTCCAATAACCAGCATAGGCGAGCATGAGAGCGGTAATCAATACCTGGATAAGTGGCAACATATGGTAACTTTGGTTACTTTCTGGATAAGCGAGCAGCTGCAGCGCGATTTTCACCTGCTACTTCCGCTATTGATATCAGAAAACTAGCCATTTTGGGATTAAATTCGCGTCTTGCGACCTCTTTTTTCGCCAGGACGTAACTCCAGTAACCTAACGCTACACACCAGCCGACGATTCTCATCTGTTCAAGCAGGTGGTAGCGGTATTCGTCCCTACCCGTGAAGTGGTGGGTGAGCTCGACGACCAGAATAATTGCAGAATACCCGGCAAACCCAGTTGCGATTTGAAGCACATGGTTTTTCCATCCGATGCCCAGCATCTGTGAAAATCCCATAATGGAGACGAAGATCACTAAACGCAGGATTGCAAAGGTGAAATTCATCCGTAGAAAATATCTTCCCCACCGATTCAGCGACTCCGGGCTTGAATGCGCCGTCAGTAAGATGGCGCCCAGTACCCCGATAACGACAATAAAGCCAAAAAGGATCAGGGCGGATCTCGGCAGCGACTTTTTTACTGGACTGACGACGTTGGTTGCAACTTCGAGCAAGATTCCGAGTTGAAGCAGAAACTCCGGCACCGCGTTAGCAAAATAAATGACGAAGTAGGTTTTCTCGGAGACATGTCGGAAAGACAGCATGATCAACAGGTCCGACAACGATGAATAGAGAATGTACGCTGTAAAAAGAGGAAACGAACGGTCAAAACGTCGACGGGCCAATATTAGAAAAAGCGCGAGTTGGCCGAGATCGCTGAACAACAAAAGAGCTACGTCGATGCTGGTTAGATCCATTCATTGCTCCAGCCGAAGCTGTGGGGGTGGCGTGGTAACCCCTCCCAGCGAACAGAATACACGGCTTATCTAATTGGAACGCCGCTCCAAACCCGACCCGTCTACTGGAAGATTACGCTTGTAACGGCAGGCCCGTTCCCCCAATCACACCGATGCTACGCGTTGGAACCTTCGGCGCTGGGAGGCCAGGGCCGGCTACTTCGATCACACCGACGCTGCGTGTCGGAACCTTCGGAGCAGGCAGGCCAGGGCCCGTTCCCCCAATCACACCGATGCTACGCGTTGGAACCTTCGGCGCTGGGAGGCCAGGGCCGGCTACTTCGATCACACCGACGCTGCGTGTCGGAACCTTCGGAGCAACGGCAGGCCCGTTCCCCCAATCACACCGATGCTACGCGTTGGAACCTTCGGCGCTGGGAGGCCAGGGCCGGCTACTTCGATCACACCGACGCTGCGTGTTGGAACCTTCGGAGCGGGCAGGCCAGGGCCGGCTACTTCCACACCCATGCTGCGCGTCGGAACCTTCGGGGCAGGCAGGCCAGGGCCAGCGACTTCGATCACGCCCATGCTACGCGTCGGCACCTTTGGCGCGGGAAGGCCGGGGCCAGCTATTTCGATCACACTCATGCTGCGCGTTGGAACCTTCGGCGCGGGCAAACCAGGGCCGGCTACTTCCACACCGATGCTACGCGTCGGAACCTTCGGCGCTGGAAGGCCAGGGCCGGCTACTTCGATCACACCCATGCTGCGTGTCGGCACCTTGGGAGCAGGCAGGCCGGGGCCGGCTATCTGGGGTATAGGCCGGGGAGTAAAGTGCGTCTCAGAAGCATCCTTAGGAGAGTTAAACAGCAGAAACGCGCTGACTACGGCAAAAACGCTCGAGCGAACAGTCTTGATCGGCATGGGAATCTCCTCAGGTGATATTGTTGAACTTAGTGGCAAATAGGGATGGTTGCAGCGATGTTACCTGACTAATTAGGGAACCGACGCCTTAGGGAACCGACGCCGGTCTAGCGCATACGTCGGGCAGTGCCGGCAGCCAAGCAGCAGGAAAGTGGAATCGCTATAGCCGAGAGAGGCCGCAACGCCTTCGTTTTTCAGGGATCGTGGCCAAGGTGGCACGGATCTTCAGTCGTTAATGGTAATCTCGTGTTATCAACATGCATGACTCTAGTACTTCTGACAAGAGCCAAATAGACCAATCTTGTAATACTGTATTCCGACTTATATCTACGAAAATTACACATTTCCTCTAACCGGTCTATCCTGGTACTTTGAATTTTCTCTTTATGGAACTTCTCGCGCTGCTCCATAAGGGATATCCGTGGGGCGCCCGCTTGAGGTAATCGGAAAACCTCGTGATCCGGAAATTCCGCCAGGATTTCAATCGTCAATATCGACCCGAACTCTACTCCAACCTCTTGGCCTCGTTGGAAAGAGCAACTGGTGGGCCAATCGAGTTTCGCGTGGCCGAAAGTCCCTGTTTTTTTTCGATGGAATTGATGGAACACATCGCTGCGATCGGCAGTGAACTCACCCGCAGGCTGGTGGATGATCCTGATTATCTCTGGCGCTCCCGAGCTGCCATTCCAGACGCTTACCGGATGCCGGAGCAGTCGGAGCATCCGCACTTTATGACTGCGGATTTTGGCCTGGTGCGCACCCCTCAGGGGGAACTCGAACCGAGGCTCGTCGAACTCCAGGCATTTCCCTCCATCTTTGCCTATCAATGCCTTCTGGCCGAGGCCTATCGCGAAACCTATGCACTCGATGACGGCCTCGATCCGTTCTTGGGCGGCCACACGGAAAACAGCTTCTGGAGGCTTTTTTCTCGTGTCATTCTTGGCGACCATGATCCTGAAAACGTCGTCCTCAGCGAGGTGGATCCGCTCCACCAAAAGACGCTGCCTGATTTTCGGCTCACAGCCGACCGTCTCGGCATTTCCATCGTTGATATTTCGGAACTGGTGAAAATCGAGCAGGCTGGAGGGCCGCCGAAACTTTTCCGCCGCGATGGGCATCGCCTGGTGCCCGTGCATCGGATTTATAATCGGGCGATCGTCGATGAACTCGTTCGAAGGAACATTCAACTCCCGTTCGACTATCGCGAGCCAATCGACGTGGAGTGGGCGGGCCATCCGAACTGGTACTTTCATATCAGCAAATTCTCGCTCCCTTTTCTCCACCATCCCGCGGTTCCTCCTGCCGTCTTTCTCAATGAATGGCTCGAAGGTAGGGAGCGGGATCGTCTACCCGCCGATCGCGATCTCTTGATCTTGAAACCGCTCTTCTCCTTTGCTGGAAAAGGAATCCAGTTCGCCCCTTCGGACGAAGATCTGCTCAGCATTCCTGAGCCGGAACGCGGGGGGTACCTACTCCAGGAGAGGGTCCAGTTTGAGCCAGTCATCGACACCCCTTTCGGCATGACTCAAGCCGAAATCCGAATTCTTTACCTATGGCCCGATGGGGGAGACTTGGATCCGGTTCTATCGTTGATTCGGCTCGGCCGCGGCAAGATGATGGGCGTAGACCATAACCGGGATCAACAATGGGTCGGAGGATCAGCCGCCTTTTGTCCGCCGCGTGCATCCTGACGACGCAAACAGTAGCAACCCTACTCAGCTAAGTCTTTGGGAATTTCTCCGCAGGAGGTACGGCTCGAACACCAGACAGCAGTTATACGGAAAGTGTCTCTCAGGCTTCTACAAACCTGATGGGTGGATGCAGATTGCTTTCCCAATGATAGCCGAATCAATTAATTTTGGTGGCCTTGGTCCACTACATGTAAACTTAGGTAACTCGTGATCAACGAGAAAGACAGTTATGGTAGTAGAAGAGGTCACTTGCTGGATGCTCACCAAAATGGGACCAGAGATAGAACTCGTATCCCTTCCGGAAAATCCAGGAGCGGTGGAAGTGCGTTGTGCGGTGCGATTTCCCTTGTGTCTGCCGATCCAGGTAATTACCGCCAAAGGGGCTTACGACGCAATCACCGAAAATATCTCAGCCAGTGGTGTGTTGTTTCAGTCACGCGAAGATCTAGGCGTCGATAGCCGAGTAGAGTTTCTCCTCAAAATGCCTGCCAGCGTGATTGGCGCCGAAGATGACGTGACCCTTCACTGTGTTGGTAGAGTCGTACGTTCTTATTTGGAACAAGAGCACTATCATGCCGCTGCTGTAATTGACGATTACCGTTTTAGCCACTAACGCTGTCTGGCGAGTTTATGGTAACGACCAATACCGAATTCTTCGAGGAGATTCCATCGGAGGACGGCCTTGCGGCTGCCACCCAGAGTCTTCCATTGATCCGTGTCATTCTCGCCGACTCTCAGGCGATCTACCGCGTCGGCATCCGCAAGATCTTCGCGTTAGAGGACGATATTCGCGTCGTCGCTCAGGTGGATACGCTCGAGAGCCTTCATGCCGCAGTCCAGAGATTTCCTTCGGATATTGTGCTGCTCGAAGGCAGCCTCCTAACAGGCAAGACCGATGCCATTCCGGACCTCATGCGGCTCGCTCCGCAAGCGAAGGTCATCGTTCAGGCCCTGGCGGCGGATGAATCGAATACAGTCGAGTTATACCGGCGAGGGGTGCGAGGCATCATTCCCCGCTCCATTTCTCCCGACCTGCTGGTGAAATGTGTTCGCAAGATCGCCCAGGGCGAGACCTGGATCGACAACCAGTCGGTCAATTGGGTGATCGAGGCGTACCGCTCCAATGCCGCCGCAATTACCAATCCTCGCACTCAGCCCCGGCTCTCTCCGAAGGAACTCTCGATCATCCATTGCATCACGGAAGGAAAGAGAAACAAGGAGATTGCTTTTCAGATTGGAACCACCGAACAGGTCATCAAGAATTATTTACGCAAGATCTACGACAAGCTCGGAGTCTCCGATCGACTCGAACTCGCGCTCTACTGTCTCCATCATCACTTGATACCAGATGGCGCCTCTTCGGCAGCGAAGCCGGCCGACAAGCTGGGAAAGATCTAACCGGTCACGCCGTAAGGCGCTGTATGGTTTGTCCCGCTCTGAATATCTAAGCCGCGATCCCTTGTCGAATCTCTTCCAGCAGTTCTATCAAGCACCGAAGTTTTTCTTCTGTCATGTGGCCCAGCATCGACTTTGCCGAGGCATCGACGACCGGATCCAATTGGGCCAGGACCTCCAGACCGGCCGAAGTAATTCGCGAGTAGACCACCCGCCGGTCCCGGTCATTGCGATGGCGCTCGATAAGCGCTTCGCGCTCCAGGCGCTCGAGCAAACGGGTGATATCCGGATCGCGGCTGACCATCCGTTCTCCAATCTCACTACATCGAAGACCCGGCTCGCCGGCGCCTCGTAAGATTCTCAACACGTTGTACTGCGGCGCAGTCAACCCGCGCGGCTTAAGAATTTGCTGGATCAGGTGCAGCATAAGGCCGGAGGTCCGGTGGATGTTTAGGATCGTCTCTTGTTCCAGACCAGAAAACGGCTTGTTCTGCTTAATTTCTTCCTGGAGTCTGGCTCCCATCCTCTACCCTCGATTGAATCGCCCTACGGAGCAGGCAGAACCCGCTCCGGCGATCTCATACGGCACGCTTTTGATTCAGATTGGAACGTGTTGGTTATTGCTTGACGATCTCGACGTCCAGTTCGACTTTGATGTCGTCGCCAACTACGGAGTCCCCTGACTTCAGGCTGCCGCTCCAAATGAGTCCGAAGTCCTGGCGGTGAATCGACGTAGTCGCTGAGAATGCAATGCGTGTCTTGCCCTGAGGATCAACCTGTTCTTTGCTTGGCCCGTCGAGGTCAAGAGTGACGCTTTTGGTGACGCCATGCATGGTCAAATCGCCAATCAATTGCTTCTTGCCGCCGTCATCGGTCAGTTTCTTGCTCACGAAGTTCATCGTCGGGTATTTGGCTGCGTCGAAGAAGTCGGGACTCTTCAGATGATCATCACGCTTCGAGTTGCCGGTGTCGACGGTGGTCACGTCGATGGTCGCATTGACGCTGGATTTGCCCGGGTCTTTTTCATCAAGGTTGACCGTGCCCGTCACTCCGCCGAATCGACCGTGGACGTTGGAAATTCCCATATGCTTGACGGTGAAATCCGCTTCGCTGTGAGCGGGATCGATCTTCCAGGTCGAGGTTTGTGCCTGCGCGATAGCGGTTCCCGCTACCATCCCAACGATAACTAAAAACTTCGATAAACCAGCCTTACTGAAAACCTTCATCGTTCCAGCCTCCCGCCCCTTGTCTGGTAAGCAACAGGGTGCTTCCTAAAGATGAACCACAGAGATAATCGTTGCAACAATTATTTGCATATTCGCGCGATATTCCTGGTCCTGTGCGTCTCTGGTATGCTTCGACGCATCCCATAGCAATCTTTCATGAAATGGCATAACTACTTTCGCTCCATCAGCAGCGCCCAGCGCCACGCCTTCTTCGCCTGCTTGCTCGGTTGGACGATGGATGCGTTCGACTTCTTCATCCTGGTCTTTTGCGTTTCCGCGATCGCCAGGGACTTTCATGCCCGTGTGCCGGCGGTCACCCAGGCAATTTTTCTCACTTTAGCGTTTCGTCCAGTTGGCGCTTTGCTCTTCGGTGCGCTTGCGGACCGCTATGGGCGGCGTCCTGCCTTGATGATCAACATCGGCTGCTTCTCGGTTCTGGAACTGGCCTGCGCCTTTGCTCCGTCTCTCCATGTTTTGCTCATTCTGCGAGCGCTGTTTGGGGTCGCCATGGGCGGCGAATGGGGAGTAGGAGCGGCCCTCGCCTTGGAGAGTCTGCCGAAGGAGAGCCGCGGTTTCTTCTCCGGTCTGTTGCAGGAGGGATATGCTTTGGGCTATCTTCTCGCTGCTCTCGCCTACACTTTGCTCTTCCACTTCATCGGATGGCGCGGCATGTTCATCGTAGGGGCGGCGCCGGCCGTGCTGGTCGCCTATATCGGCTTGAAGGTGGAAGAATCCCCGGTCTGGGTGGAAGGACGGATTCGACAGGCCGCCGCCACGGTTCGGCCCACCTTCGGCGCCAACCTCCGGCGTTACGGGCTCACGTTCCTGTTTCTCATTTTGCTGATGACCGGCTTCAATGGCTTCTCCCATGGAACTCAGGACTTGTACCCCACTTTCCTGGAGCATGACCATCTGCTCTCACCGGCCGCAACCGGCAGCATCGCCATCGTCTACACCATAGGCATGATCCTTGGCGGGATTACGGTCGGCACACTTTCAGAGCGGTTTGGCCGCAAACCTGCAATCATCGGCGCCGTTCTGCTTTCGATTCCCATCATCCCCCTGTTTGCGCTCTCCCATCCCCTGTGGCTTCTCATTCCAGGAGCATTTCTCATGCAGTTTATGGTCCAGGGAGCCTGGGGAGTGATCCCTGCCTACCTGAGTGAACTCTCACCCGAACCCGTGCGCGCCACCTTTCCAGGCCTGGCCTACCAATTGGGCAACTTGATCACGTCGCGCAACTCGGTCTTGCAGGCTGAGGCTGCGGTTCGCTTCGGCGGATACCGAAAGGTCCTTGCCCTGACCGTGCTGATCGGCGCGGTCTATCTGGCGCTGGTTACCTCGTTCGGACGGGAATCTCGAGGGGCCGATCTGTCCGCCAGCTGAAATGCTTCGGAGCTTGTCGGCCGGTTCCGATACGAATGTGTCGGCTCACAGCCCCCTTCGTTCTTGCGTCCAAAGGATGGTCGAGGTGAAGTAAGGAAGATCGACGGGGCCCGCACGCCGGAGAACCTCGATGTCGCTTCCGATAAACAGTGCTACTCTGACTCCGCTGGGGACCTATTCAGGATGCTGCTGTCATGACACGAGCATGGAAAAGGTGGATGCGCCTCCGCATAGTTTTCCTTGCCCTTGCTGGTTCTCTGACTGCGACTGGACAGGATTCTGGCTCTGGAATCCAACTTTTTGCGATGGGACAAAGTCCCCTACCAGTACAGGGGGAACAAAAGCCGCACACCGTCCAAGGGACAGTCGTCAACAGCGTGACGGGAGAACCGATTTACCGGGCTCTGGTGCAGGTTGGAGGAGAGTTCGCGACGCTGACCGACCACGAAGGTCATTTCGAGTTTAACGATGTCACCTCGCCCGCAATTCCAGCCTGGGCGATGAAACCCGGATACTTTGCCGAAAACCGCTTTCAACGCTCGTCTCCGGGGGCTCAGTCGAACAACGATCCCGTAGTGGTAAAGTTAGTGCCCGAGGCGGTGATCTCAGGCACCGTTACCGGCCAGGATGGCAGCCCGCTCGAAGGCATCCATGTTCAATTGAAGACTCTGACCGTCTCGAACGGACTGAACCGCTGGGTGCAGCGTCAGGGAACCACGACCAACTCCGAGGGCCGGTTTCGCTTCTACGAACTCCCTGCCGGTAAATACGCGCTTTCTACCGGTTTTCATCTGGACGGTCTACCCGACTCCCAAACCGCCGTCGCCTACGTGCCGGCGCAATATCCGGAGGCTGGTGGCGCGACCGAGGCATCCGCGATCGTCGTCGCTCCGGGAGATCATCGCGAAGCCACCCTCAGCCCCAACGTGGAAAAACTCTATCCGGTTACCGGAACAGTCAGCGGATACGGGGAGAGTCGAAACGTCAGCTTCCATATCGAAACCGCGAGCGGTGAAGAAATTACTCCCATAGTCCGTTTCTTCGCGCATACCGGGGAGTTCCGTTTGATGCTTCCCGGCGGCGCATACATGGTGACGGCAACCGCCTACCAGCAAGGGATGAGAGGTCGCGGACAACTTGAATCGACGCGGGCGATCACCGTACCAGAAGGTCCGGTTAGCGGCGTCGGCTTTACCCTGGAGCCAGCTGCAAATATCCCCGTCGATATCGAACTGACGACCGTCAATCAACCCGCGGAGGGCTCCGTACAACAGCCTCCTTCCCCGAACATCGCACTCGTCAATGTCGATCCGCATTCTCCGTACTCGATGCTCTTCGCGGCGCCGCTTCACCATGGCGATTCCTACGAAGTTCCCGGCGGGCCGGGGCCGCGCCAGTTTGAAAGCGTACCGCCAGGACGCTATACGCTGTTCTCGACGCCGGATGGCGGTTGGTATGTGGCATCGGCCTACTGCGGGAGCGTCGATCTGACCCGGGAAGAACTGGTCGTCACCGGAGGAGCGGCGGGATGTTCGATCCGGATCGTGCTGCGGAATGATTCCGGATCCGTCCATGTATCTGTGCGAGATCCGCGCGCCGATAACGGTCAGCCTCAATCAGGCGCGGCGGTCTACCTGTTGCCGCTCGGAGACTTCATCCGCCAGGAAGTCCAGATTCCATCGAATGCTCTCTCTGCGGACTCTACGATGACCGGAGTCGCTCCAGGCCGTTATCTAGCCGTGGCCCTGGATCATCCTCAAGAGTTGGCCTATCACGACCTGGAGGCGCTCCGCCGCTATGCCCCACTTGGCCAGGAGGTGACCGTAACTCCGAACGGAAAGGCCGATGTTGAAGTCAATCTGGTGAATGGCGAGCCATGATTGCCACTCCCCGCAAATGGGTGAAGCTCTTCCCGGGCTGCTTACATCTTTCTCGCGTTCTCAGCGAAATGGCCGTGGCCTTTACAGTAATTGCGTTAATCGCAATGCCGCCCGGCATTGCGCAGCAGCCACCAACGGCCCCTGCCAGGGCGACGAACCGCCCCGCCGCCAGCGGCTACCGGATCACTGGGAAAGTCGTCGATGCACACTCCGGCGCGCCGCTCAGCCGGTGTTCCGTCCAGATCGCCGACGTCAAGGAACGCACTCAGTCGCGCACCCTGATCTCCGGGGACGATGGCAGCTTCGCCTTCAACGACGTGCCTCCCGGAAAGTATTCGCTCACCGCTCAACGCCGCGGTTACCTCACCCAAGCCTATGAAGAGCACGACGATTTTTCGACTGCCATCGCCGTCGGCCCTAGTCTCGAACCGGAGAACCTGGTCTTCCAGCTGACTGCCGAAGCCGTGTTGGCCGGCACCATTGTCGACGAAGCAGGAGATCCGGTCCGGGGAGCGCAGATCCGGCTCTTCGAAGATCAGGACAATAGCGGCAGGCGCAGCACCGTGCAGCGGCAGGCAGTGATGAGCGACGACCGCGGCGCTTATGAAATTGCCGGAATCAAACCGGGCGCCTATTTCCTGGTGGTGACCGCGCGACCCTGGTATGCGCAGCGGCTTCAACGAACAACGAGCGGCGCTCAGGAGGACCAAGCTAACAGCGAGGCTAGCGAGTCTCAGGCGTTGGATGTGGCATATCCCACCACTTTCTACCCCGGCGTGACCGATGAGGATTCAGCAACGCCTATTCCGGTCAAAGGTGGCGAACGGCTTGAGGCGAACCTGACTCTGTCGCCTCAACAAGCCTTGCGGCTGCGAGTGAATCTTCCATCAGGGGAAAGCCGGCGCGGCACCTCCGTGATGCTCTCCCAGTCTCTCTTCGGGCAGGTAGAACCCTCCCCCACGCAAATGACTTTTGGCCCTGACGGAACCGTGGAAGTCGACGGCATTCTGCCCGGACACTACGATGTCGCAGTAAGCCGGTTTGGGGGTGAGGGGCAGCGGGCTTCAGACCCTAAGCACTTTGAAGCGGATGTGAGCGGGGGAGCCACCGAGCTCGCTGAAGACACCGGGATCGGAGAAGTCAGCCTCACCGGCAAGGTCGCCTCCGGCACCGGCAAGTTGCCATCGCCAGCAGGAATATCATTCCGGTCCTCGCATGGACACCGTCAGGAATTCGCCGCCTTGAGTGATGCTGGAGAGTTCACCATCTCCCTCCAGCCGGGAACTTACGAAGTCATCGGTAATGTCACCGGCATGTATATCGCTGGACTCACCGCCAACGGAGCCTCCCTCACCGGCCGTATGCTGACCCTGAAAGCCGGCGACACCCCGAAACTCACGATCATCGCCGGGAGCGGCGAAGGCGAGGTCGAAGGGGTCGCCCTTCGCAGCGGCAAACCGGCAAGTGCGGTCTTAGTGCTGCTTGCTCCCCTCGACCCCAAGAACAACGAGATTCTCTTTCGCCGCGATCAGTCCGACTCGGATGGCACATTCGATTTACAAAATGTCGTTCCCGGGCACTACCGTCTTTTGGCGATCGAAAAAGGCTGGGAGCTCGAATGGGCGAATCCCGCCGTCCTCGAAGCTTTCTGGGCAAAGAGTGTTCCCGTCGAGGTCAAGCCCGGCGATCACCTGAAGCAGCCGGTCGAGGTGCAGTCTCGCTGATCAGCGACGTGCTCGAGTGCCGATCAGAGGTAGCGTCACCTCATCGAGTCAATACCAAACAAAAAGCCATCCTCCTTAGCGAGGGTGGCTTTTTTAGCCTTGCTAGAAAGCGGCTGATGAAATCAGCCTGACTCGGTCTAGCTCTGCTCCACCTGGCGCGCCGCTGCGTCGATCGCCTCAACGATCTTCCGAACTTGCTCTTCGCTGAGTGATCCCTGCGAAGTCTTCAGCCGCAGCGCCATTCTGAAGTTCTCCACCGCCCGCATGATCTGCGGAGCGCGACCCCGGCCAAAAGCAGCACCGGCCTGGTCCATTCTCTCGAAGAGACCATCCACTGCGGCCTTGTTCGTCTCAAGCGCCGCTGTCCCTTCAGGCGTGATGGTATGCAGCTTCTTCGTGCCTTCGCCAGTGGTTACGGTGACGTAGCCCAACTCCTCGAGCAGCGTTAGGGTTGGATAGACGACTCCGGGACTGGGCGCGTACGAACCGCCAAGCCGCTCCTCAATGGCCTTGATAATGTCGTAGCCATAGCGAGGCTTGTCGGCAATCAGCTTCAGGATCACAAAACGCAGGTCCCCGTTGTCGAAGACTCTTCCGCGAAACCGGCCGCCGAAGTGTCTCCCGCCAAAATCGGCGCCAGCTTCGCTGTGCCGTCCACGAAAATGTTTATCACCGCAATGACGTCCGCGACCGAATCCGGACCCTGATCCACAATGCCGGCTGCGTGCTTCCTCTACTTCTCTTGCAAATACCTCTTCAAACATGTTGTATCCTTTCGTTTCGATATGTCTAAAGATATATCTAAATACAGTCTAAGTCAATAAACTTCGAAAATGCTGCAGAATGCTCCAACTTCCGCCACGATGCTCTTTGAAATGAGACTTTGCTGATGCAGAATTCACACCTCCAGCCCGCATCCGACTAGAGGAGACTGTAGATCTGGAGCGTGTCCGATATAGAGTGAAAGTGATGCCGTTCTTGAAGTCGCAACTCGTGCTCACTCCGGAAGAGCGTTCGCAAAAACGAAAGGTAGTACTCAGGGATACAATCGCGCTACTCACTTTGCTGGTGGTCACTGCGGCGCTGTTCACAGGGACCGTCTTCCTGTTTCGCTCCTTCACGAATTTGCGCTCCCGTTTAGCCAAGCGCTGGCTTGCCCGAGGCGAAGCAGCCCTGCACAATGGCCATCCCGAGCTGGCAGTGGAAGACTTGCGGTCGGCTCTCGCGTATTCTCCCGGTCAGCGAACCATTGAGGTTGAGCTGGCAGAGGCGCTGGCGGGAGCCGGGCGGACGCAAGAGGCAACGTCCTACTTCAATACTCTCTGGGAGGCTGAGCCAGGCAGCGGAATCATCAATCTCCAGCTCGCCAGACTCGCGGCCCGTCAAAATAATCAAGATGAGGCGCTGGAACACTACCGCGCCTCGATCTACGGGACCTGGGAAGGCGATGGAACGACAAGGCGCCGCGAGGTCCGCCTTGAGTTGATCGACTATCTCATCGGCATGCGGCGCGACGAGCAAGCACGCAGTGAATTGCTGATTGCCGTCGGCAACGCTCCAGATGATATTCCCACACGGCTCGAGATCGCTGCGCTCATGGAGAAGGCAGGCGACCCCGCCAGCGCTTCTCAGATCTATAAAAAAATCTTGCAGCACGGCGCTCCCAATCTGGCTGCTCTCGAAGGCGCCGGAAGGACCGCATTCGCTTTAGGAAACTATGCTCAGGCGCGCGATTATCTGGAAAAAGCGCTCAACCACCCGGCGATCGCGACCCAATCGGCTCAAGCTCGCCAGGACCTGCGCGATTTGCTAGAGGAGGCGGTGCAAATCCTGCTGCTTTACCCATCCCCATCACTAAGCACCCGCGCTCAGGCGGAGAGAGTGCTACGTGACCGTAACCTCGTCTTCGACAGACTCGGCGCTTGCGGTGTGTCACTTCCCGGGAAGCCCGGGGGGCAGATCACCGGCCCCCTCATCGGTCCGGTGATGGATAAATGGACACAATTACCGAACTGGGCGAATCTCACCGTTGCCCGTTTGCAAAAAGACGAAGCCCTTCGTCAGCAAGTACTCGATCTGGTTTATGAAACCGTCAACGCGGCGGATAGGGACTGTCCTACACCTACTGCGGAGAATGCCTTGCTAAGCCGAATCGCTAAGAATCCCGGAGCAGTGGAAGCCCAATAAATGCCGAATCCTGAAGCTCCGCCCATGGCTGAAAAAACTATCGCGGAAGATCTGGCGCCGCCCCCGGCGGAGGACCGTCCAGCTCCTCGCCTGCATCTCGCAAAACTCGCGCCCAATCGCGAAGATCGACTATTTCTGGTGCTCTCGATCTTCATCGGAGTCATCTCCGGCCTGCTGGTGGTCTGTTTCCGGGTCGTGATTGAGTGGATCAAGATTCTCGGTCTCGGATCGGCTCCCCATGCCGGCCAATACCGCCTGCTGTACATTCCCGCGATCGCCGGTATCATCGTCGGCGCCATGGTGCAGTGGATCTTTCCCCAAGCCCGCGGCAGCGGCGTCAACCAGACAAAAGCGGCCCTCTACATCTACAACGGCTATATCTCCTTCAAGACGATGATCGGCAAGTTCCTCACCGCCGCTATCGCCATTGGCGGAGGCCACTCGCTTGGTCCCGAAGACCCGTCGCTGCAGATCGGCGCCGGGGTCGCCTCGATCGTGAGCCGGCATCTCAATCTCTCCCGCGAGCGGCTCCGGCTCTTTGCCCCGATTGGCGCCGCCGCCGGGCTCGCTGCCGCGTTTAACGCGCCCATCTCAGCCATCCTGTTCGTCATTGAAGAGGTCATCGGCAAGTGGAGCGCGGCCGTTCTCGGCTCGATTGTGCTCTCGGCAATCTCTAGCGTCGTGGTGATGCGTCAGTTCTGGGGTTCGGAGCCGATGTTCCGCATTCCCTCCGTCACTCTTCGCGACCCGCGCGAGTTGATTGCTTACGCCGTGCTCGGCGTCTTCGGCGGGGTTGCGTCGCTCATCCTCTCGAAGGCCTTGGGGTGGCTCCGGCCCCGGCTACGCAATCTCCCCAGGCAAAGCCATATCTTCCAACCCGCCATCGCGGGTCTGCTGGTTGGACTGATCGGTTTCTACGGGTTTCCTCAGGTCATGGGGCCAGGATATGAGGTCATCGACCAGGCTGCGCATGGACAATTCACCTGGACGTTCCTCCTGATCCTGGCCATGCTGAAAATACTGGCGACTACGCTTTCCTTTTCCAGCGGAACACCGGGCGGTATGTTCGCGCCGACGCTCTTCATCGGGGCCATGCTCGGCGCTTCGGTCGGCACCTTTGAAAAGCTTGTCTTTCATCAGCTCACTGGCGGCATCGGCTCCTACGCTCTGGTGGGGATGGGAGTGCTCTTCGCCGGGTTCATCCGGGCCCCGTTGACCTCGGTCTTCATGGTGCTCGAGGTGAGCGGCAACTACTCCATCATTCTTCCCGTGATTCTGGCGAACACGATCGCATACCTCTTGTCGCGAGTCTTGACGCCGGTACCCATCTTCGAAGTCTTCACTCACCAGGACGGCCTCGATCTGCCATCCATGGAGGAGCAGCGCGAGGAAAGCGCCCGGCACATTGAAGATGCTCTGCGGCCCGTCGATGTGCCGGTGGTGAGCGCCTCCGACACGCTGGCCAGAGCAGCGGCAAAGTTGCGGGAACGAACCGGGGAGTCCCCAACGCGCGAGCCCAGCGTCCTTCTGGTGAAGTTCGACGATGGTTCCTGGTATGTGCTTCGCGTCAGCGAGCTGGACGAGGCGCTGGCCACGCTGCGCGAAGACACCGCCGTCAAGGATGTTCTCCGCCCGGAACGGGCGCCGGTCCTCTTTCCCGATCTGCCGCTCGACAGCACTTTGCCGCACTTCGCGCGCTGGCCGCTCTTGCCGGTGCGCAACCGCGCTGTAAAAGGGCTCCTGGAGGGCCTGGTGACCTCGGAGGATGTGTTGAAGACCTACCAGCAGGGGTAACCGGCTCCACGGCGCGAGAATGCCTCAATCCCCTGCGACAAGGGCAGGCACGAGGACGGCCTCTTGTGCCCCCTTTGCAAGTAAGGCCCGTCCTTAGTTCGCAGCTCTTTCTACTTCTGCATTGGCATGACCGTGACGGTGAGGGTTCCGCTCGCCGTCTCCTGCCCGGTTGCTTGATCGACGCCGGTGACCGCGAAAATGTAAGTTCCCGCCGTCGTATTCTCGGTCATGATCTGGTTGAGGTGGACTCCGCATCCGACGCTCATCCCCACCCCAAGAAACAGCAGCAGGCCGAGCATCGTTCTCCAGCTCCGACGCCGGGCTGGAATGCCGAAGAAGACTAGGCTGGCCAGTACAGCGCCCCCGCCGACGTACCAGCGGCTACGATCTGGCGGGGCTTCGCCTGGATGCTGCAACGCATAAGTCAGCGCAGTGGTGGCGACCGTTCCAGTGATGGTCGCAGCGGTTGGGCCAGTAATCGTGACCGAACCAGCAGACAGTGTCAAGGTAGGTGGAGCAAGAGCGCCGGCTGGGCTAGAGACCATAGCCGCCGTCAGGTTTACTTGACCGGTGAAGCCGTTGACCGGGGTCACTGCGATCGTCGATACGTTCCCGGTTGTCTGGCCCGGCATCTGTATCGTCACGTTGGTTGCCGCCACCGTGAATTGCGAGTTTCCCCGGGTGGGCGCGTTCCATGTGACCACTGTCGTACCGGTGGATCCGGTGTAATTCGAATCGCCCGCGTAGGTGGCGGTCAGGGTATTAGCCCCTGAAACCAGCGACGAGGCATTCACGTTCAGGGTGAATGCGCCCACTGGCAACCCCGTCTTTGCGTCGGTCGAGGTGACCAAGGTTGCGGTGCCCAGGGTCGCCCCACTGGTGCTGTCCGTCAGCGTGACCGCTCCAGTCGGCGCTCCCGGATTGGTCGCAGCCGGCGGAGCTACTTCGCCCGTGATCACGGTTGTGCCGCTCACGAGCGCGGCGGGCGTCGCCGTCATCGTCAAAGTGCTCGCCGTCTTGACTAGCAGGGTAATCGTTGTCGTCGCCGATGCTCCGGTGTAGTTAGTGTCGCCCGCATAAGTCGCGGTGACCAGATTCGCTCCAGCTGCAAGCGAGCTGGCGTTTACGGTCGTAGTGAACGCAGCGATGGAGGCCCCGGTCTTCGGATCCTTGCCCGCGACCAGGGTCGCCGAGCCTAAGGTCGTGCCGGTAGTCGTATCGGTTAACGTGATGCTTCCCGACGGGGATGCGCCCAGGTTCGGGATCGTGGGTGTAACTGTTCCCGTCACCGTCGATGTCCCGCTCAAGAGCGATGCTGGCGTTGCCGAAAGCGTCATCCCGGTCGCCGCCTGGGTGATCGCGAAGTGGACCGGGGCAGACGTTGTGCTCGGGTTAAAGCTGTTATCGCCAAGATAAGAGGCTGTAATGGAGTGGCTGCCTGCCGGCCAATAGTAGGTCGGAATTTCCGCGAATCCATCGTTGTTGAGGTTGTTCGAACGGGTGGTCAAGGCCGCCTGGCCATCTTCGAAGTTGACGGTGCCGGTCGCAATTCCAACTTTGGAAAGCCCCTGCGGCGTCGCATCGACGGCTACATAGGTTCCGTAGGGGTAGGTAGCCGGGCCCGTCACCGGATGGATCCCGGACTGATCGCGGGTGTACGCAGCCAGGCTCAATGTACTGTCTTCCTTAGAAACGGTCACTTCTACCGGCGCCGACTGACTTGCCGCATAAGTAAGATCGCCGGCGTAGCGGGCATAGAGGTTGAATGTCCCGCCAGGCGTATCAGGTGCGGGATAGACAAAGGTCCCGTTGGCTCCCAATGCGCCAGCGAAGCCGACATCGTCCCCATAGGTGCCGTTCAGCGGGTCGACGTTCGAGATCACTCCTGCGCGGCCAGAGGGAATACCGCTGGCAGAGCTCACCGTCACCTCATAGGTGACCGAGGTTCCATGCTTGATGGTAAAAGGGCCTGCGCTGCCATTCACGGTCAACACGGTGGTTGTGGGCGTGTAGGAGGCGTCTTTCCAACTGGCGACCAGCGCGCTGGCATCGACGCTGCCAAGTCCAGTTGCGAAATCGTAACCAGCAGCGGCGTTGTATCCGCTCAGGAAGCCGTTTGTCCCGCATTGCGGACTGCCATTGCTACAAACCACCGCATTGTTTCCGCTCTTGATGTCGTGGAAGACCGAGTTGTAAAGACTGCTCTGGTTCGCCAGATTGTAAAGCGGGTAGTTGGCTTGGCCGAGCCGGTTCGACTGACTTTGGCTGACCAGCGCCAGGATGCCGGCAAAGGCCGAGGCGGCCGCTGAGGTTCCTCCGATGCCTTGAATGTTGGCCGAATTGCCGCTATTAGTCGCACAGTCTGCAACCGGATTTCCAGAAGCATCGTAGTCATTCCCGCAGACTGCCCAGGTCGCGCCATACTCGCCGCTACCCGCCATCATTGCCACGTCAGGCACATCGCGCACCGTGTCGTGGGGGATGTTCAGGTTGCCGGCGGTCGCCTGCCAGTCCGGCTTGCCATAGCCATGCGGGGCGTTGCCCGTGCAGGTCGCGCTGCTGGAAGCGCCGTTTTCGCACGTGCTCGGGCCTCCGCCACCCGCGAACAGATTGGTGAAGCCGTTGCTGTCGAGGAACGGCGTATTGCCGGCCGCCAAACCGTTTCCGCCCAACGCCACGGAATTGTTCCACGGAAGCTCGGGAATATATTTCAGCGCCGCGCCTTTGGCGCCGACATACGTGCTCAGGTTTCCGGGCAAGGCGTCAAAGTCGGTCCCGCCAACCGCGATGTTGTAAGCCGTCGAGGCCAACCCGTTTACCGCCGTCCCATCATGCGCGGTTGCGTCATTGGCAGCGGCATCACAGCCGGCCGATCCAGAATCGCCTGCGCCGACCACCACCGTAACCCCCTGCATCGCGGCCAGCGCCCACGCATTCTGAATGAACGAATTGCCGCTCGCCGCGAGCTCGGCCTCGCAACTGCTGAATCCCACCTGCACGATATCGGCAATATTGTCGTTGAGGGCGCGATTAATGGCCAGCAGCATGCCGCTAACGAGGACCGTGTCTTTAGCGGTATACAACATCAACTTTGCGTTCGGCGCCAGCGCGCCCGCCACTTCGAGGTCGAGCAACGCCTGCTGGGTGTGTCCGGTAGTCACGGAATCGACTCCCGGGTCGTTCCCGTCGATCACTACCGTTGGTGTATTCTGCGGCAGTCCGAAGAAGGAGCGATAGGTATCCACGTCAGCGGTATTAATGTTGGCATCGCTTACCTCGGCGATCGTGACTCCGGCGCCCGTGTAAGGTTGCGTACCTTGGTAGTTGGCATTCAGCGCATTCGGCGTGTCGTAAATCGTGGCTGCATCGCTCGGACCCAGGTACAGTAAATTGCCGCCCGCAGTCGTCGAGACTGCTGGTTTGGCGAGGTGGGTGGCGCGGTCATAGGTAGCCGGAATCGGTGAGGTAAGCTCCGCCGCCGGGAAAAAGTCGTTCAAGCCAGTGACGCCGCCGATCACTCCGGCCAGCGCTGCCGGGATTTGCGGATCGGAGATGTTGGCCAGATGCTCGCGGCCATTCACTTGGAAGCGACGCAGACTGGTATGAAAAGCCGTCTGCACCTGCCCGACATTGCCAGAGAACTCGATCGCGGTACGCGAGGCCGCGGGAGGGCTCACGGTGAACCCGTGCGCTTCGAGCCAGGCGGTCAAGGTCTTGACGTCCGATGCCGATGCGCCAAAACGCTCCGCATACTGCGCCGGCGTCAACCACCTGTGATAGTTCTGCGAATTCCGGTCGTGGAGTTCGGAGAGCAGCTGCTGAAAATCCGCCTCCTGAGCGGCGCTCCTCTTCAAGACCAGCATCAGCCGGGCGGCTGGCAAAGAGGGGTCCGCGGGACCACTGTCGAGCGCGCTTTTCGCAGCCGGATGAACGTTTCCCTTTAACGTCACCAGCACCGATTCATCTACCGGCTCCTGGATCGAAGAGACGGCGCCAAAGCTTCCAACTGTAAAGACAAGGAGGCATACGAAGATGGCGAGGCATCTGCGGGACGTAACACCACTGGATTTCATTACCGGGCCCTCAACTTAGACAACGAGAAAGTACATACGACTCGAGCAGAGATCCCTTGGGAAGACTACTTCGGCCTTCGTTCCAGGGAATGACATCAAAACAACAGGTACCAACCGGGGCAAGCTCCGTCTGCCTTTTGCCTCATGCCGGCTTACGCCGGGACTTCCGACAAACGCGTGATCCGAAAACCTAGCTTCCGGCCGGAGGGCACAACGTAGCAAAATAAAACTCTACGCCGCACTTCCGTTATACGGCCCATATTACCGCAAGGCGAGTAACCATGGTTACCACATTCGACAACAGCCTCCATTCGGCTCATCGGCAAAACGAAACAGATCTACACCAGGACGAGAGTGCCGCTGCGAAGGGCTGCTCCTCGTTCAGTCTCCTCAACCCCCTTTTTCGCCAAAGTTGCGATTGCTTCGACCTCCCGCGTAGCGACAAATCTAAGCTCACGCTAGACTTGGATCAGCTCACGCCAGATTTGGATCATAGGCACTGCCGACTAGATCTTCGCCAACTCCGTCTACGCAAGAGATGACTGCGCATGGATTCTTTCGGGACCGCACGGCTGTCCCTAACTCGCGCCGAGCTCCGGACTGTGAGGCGAAACTGAGAACTCCCGTCACCTCCACGAAGCTGACGGGAGCAGGCTCGACGACTCCCCTTTGGCGGCTGGCCCTCTTGACTGCCGCAGCCCTGTTCATCCACGGGTATCATTTGGGAGTCGATGATTCCGGCATTTATCTTCCTGCGGTCAAGAGAATCATTGACCCGCGCCTTTATCCCTTTGGCGCCGATTTCTTCGAGGCCCATGCCAGGCTCTCGCAGTTTGCTGCGGTGATTGGATGGTCGGCCCGCGTCACCCACCTGACTGCCGATTTCACGATCTTCCTTTGGTATACGGGCACCGTCTTTGCTTTCCTGCTTGCCTGTTGGCAGCTGGCATCGGTCTGCTTCGACTCTCCACACGCTCGCTGGTCGGCGCTTCTCTCGATGACGGGACTGCTGACCCTTCCCGCCGCAGGTACCGCGCTGGTACTGATGGATCCCTTCCTCACCGCGCGTTCCGCATCCACGCCGCTTACTATCTTTGCCCTCACGGCATGCTTGTCTCGACGACCGGGGCTGGCCTTCTTCTGGATCATCCTCGCCACCCTGGTCCATCCCCTGATGGCGGTTTACACAGCCGCCTTGCTTGCAATACTGCTGTTGTCTTCGCGCCGGACCGCGGCGGAGCAGGGCGACTCCTCCGCAAGAAAACAAGCGGTTCTGGTTGGCAGCTTGGCCCCGCAAAGCTTCAACTTCGCCCCGGTTTCTCCTGAATATAGAAGAGTTTTAGATATGCGCTCCTTCCTCTTTCTCTCGCGTTGGCGATGGTTTGAGTGGGCCGGGCTGGCAGTACCGATGCTCTTTCTTTTCTGGACCAGCCGAAATCCGCCACGCGGAGCGACCAGCGCGTACGGGAGGCTGGCGCAGGCCGCGACGATCCTGGGAGTGGTCTCGACTCTCACCGGATGTGTATTCTCCGCCAGCAGCTCCTTCGACAACTTCGCTCGTCTCCAACCCCTGCGCACCTTTCAGCTGATCTACATCGTGTTTTTCATCCTGCTGGGCGGAGTTCTCGGCGAGTATGTTCTCGAACGCCGCTACTGGCTCTGGATCGGCACGTTCGCTGCTCTCTGGATCGGCATGTTTCTGCTCCAGCGAAGCGCCTACCCGAACAGCCGTCACCTGGAGTGGCCCGGGGCGACACCGGCCAATCCCTGGGTAGCCGCATTCCTCTGGGTGCGCTCGAATACACCTCTCGATGCGGTCTTTGCGCTCGATCCAGACTACATCGCGCTCCCCGGGGAAGACAGCCATGTCTTCCGCGCCATTGCCGAGCGCTCCGCCCTGACCGATGTCTATAAAGACGCCGGCGTCGTCTCACTCTTTCCCCAATTGGCGCCCGAGTGGTCTCGCGAGCAGCAGGCCCAGCAAGGCTGGAAGCAATTTCAGCTTGTCGACTTTCAAAGGCTAGCCGAGCAGTATCCGGTCACGTGGGTCATCGTGCAAGGCCTGCCGGCAGGGGGCCTCGTATGTCCCTACCGCAACGCAGCAGTGGCCGTCTGCCGCATTCCAGGAGCTGCCGGGTTGGGAGTACGTTTTCCTCCGTCCTGATTTCGAATCGCAAGCTACGGAGGAGCAGAATAAGGGCGAGAAAGGGTGTTTCCGGCAGGGCCGAGATGAGCAGGCGTCGAAGGTCGCTGCGCGAAATCCGTTGGTGGCCTTCTGCTTCCTCGCGTCGGCGCTCAGCAGGGTCGCGGAGCAGCTACAGGCATCCCTCAACCAGCTGGTCGCTAGCCAGGGTGGCGCGGGATCGGAGGCCGGGCATCTCTGCATTACACCCTGAGGCCGTGCTGCGTGCTTGCTAACGCCCGGAAGAGCGTCATTCCGGAAAAAACTGGGCCACTTGTTCCCGGCTCGGCGGACGGGTCGCTGCGCTGACCACTACCAGACACAACAGCGAGACCACCAGGGCCGGGAAGATGGCGTCTCTCGCGGCCAGCCAGGCGGGCAAGTGATGATGCACCAGCGGCAAATCCCAGCAGACCGTAACCACCGTTCCCGCTGCGATCGCTGACACCGCTCCATGCCCATTGGCCCGCCGCGAATAGAAGGCCGCCAGAATTACCGGCGTGAGCGCCGCGGAGTAGATCGTGTATGCATAAAGCGTCTTCTTCAAGACCGACTCGGTATGCAGCGATTGATAGAGCGCCCAGCAGCCTAGCAGCACCACCATTAATCGCGAGATGGCCAGGATTCTTTTGTTCGAAGCCTTCGGGGCGAGATACCGGATAAAGATGTCGTTCACCAGATTTGTTGCCGGAGAGAAAAGGAAATTGTTCGCCGTCGACAGGATCTTGGCAAAGATCGCGCCCATCAACAAGGCTCCTATCAGGCTCAGGATGGGGCTGCCGTTGAGTCCGTGAAGCGCTGTCCAGGCGAGAATTTCGCGCGGGTGATCATGGACCTCGCCGGTCGGAAAGAGCACCGACCCGACCACCGCCAGCGCGACAATGATCGTCTCCAACACCACCGTCCCGATAATCCAGAAGACGACCGCATTGCGGGCAGCGCTCTCCGAACGGGCCGAAAAGAACTTCTGATACATCGCCTGGTTGCCGAGCATCAGCAGGCAGGTTGGCAAAAACAATTCCAGTCCTTGAATCAAGGTGAAATCACCCAGCACCTGAAAATGCGTTGGCGGCAGGGACTGAGTGATATGGGGCCAGCCTCCGGCATGGTGAATCAGGATCGGCAGCGCGATCAGCATCGTCACCGTGGTCAGCGAGCCGATCGCCACATCCATGTATGCCACAGAAGACATCCCAGCGATGGCAGTAAAGAGAATGACGAAGGCGGCAATGATGTACTTTCCCAGATCTGCTGTAATCACGGTGGGAAAGATCAGGTGAAGGATGTCGCCGCCGCCGGTAAGTTGGTAGCTGGTGATCGCTGTATAAGCGAACAGTACTGCGATCACTCCCAAAAGCCGCGCGGTCTGGTTGTAGCGCGCCTCCAGCAGATCAGGAATGGTGAACTGCGCGAACTTCCGCGCACGAGGCGCGATGAAATAAATCAGCAGCAGTCCCGCCCATCCTCCCCCTCCCTGCCACAACGCGGCAAATCCGTGCCGGTAAGCGTTCTCCGCGCCGCCCAACAGCGAGCCCGAGCCGATCCAGGATGACAGCAGAGTGAAGACCAGGACGAACGTCGGCAGCGAGCGGCCAGCGACGAGGTAGTCCGCTTTGGTTTTGACTTTGCCGATTCGTGCAAGCGAAACCGTCAACAGGGTAAGAACGATGATGCCGAGGACAATGGCGTGGAGGGTCATTTGTCGCAGTGTACGGGAGGAAAACGGATCGCGAAACTGCGATCGGTCAATCGAGCGGTTCTCGCTTGGTTCTAGCTGACTCGGCGAATGGCGGAAAGGACGTCTTCCGCCGTCAGCCCTTGAACGCGAATGACCTTCGCTCGGGACTTCTCTCCCGCTAAGATGTTCACCTGTGAGCGGGCCACGCCGAGAAGCTCAGCGAAGAATTCAACCATCGCCTGATTGGCGCGCCCATCGAGCGGAGGAGCGTTCAAGGCAACCTTGAGTACCGAGACCTCCCCGATGCCCATCACACCTGTGATTGCGGTTTTCTTCGCTCGAGGCTGCACCCGGACGCAAAAGGTTGCGCCAGCTGGTGTGTCCCGGACCGCGATCACGGTTCTTCCGGCTTCGCCGGATACGGACGTTTGCCGAAGAGCGCAGTTCCGACGCGAATGCAGGTCGATCCTTCTTCGATGGCGACCGCAAAATCTCCCGACATGCCCATCGATAATTCAGAGAAGTCGAGCCCCGTCCACCGGGCGGCAAGCTGGTCGCGAAGATGTCGCAGCTGAACAAAATACGGGCGAGCGCATTCCGGGTCCTCCGACCATGGGGGCACGGTCATCAGGCCACCCAATCGGAGATTCGCAAATTCCGGCAGCCTTTCGAGCAGTCGGACCAGTTCCAGCGATTCGGGTTCGAGGCCCGTCTTCGACTCTTCGCGGCTTAGCTTGATTTCAAGCAGCACCGGCAGCGTGCGGCCCAGGCGCTTGGCTGCTTCGTCCAAACGCTGCGCCAAGCGAATGGAGTCAAGCGAGTCAACCCCCGAAAATATCTCGGCAGCTTTGGCGGACTTGTTCGACTGCAGCTGTCCAATCAGACGAACTGCAATCTTGGCATCAGCTAACTCCGCCGACTTCTGCTGAAACTCCTGCACCCGGTTCTCGCCAAACAGCGCGACCCCGGCTTCTATCGCTTCCCGAATCGCACTCGCAGGATGGGTTTTTGAAACCGCCATTAGCGCGACCTCGCCACGCGGACGCCCGGCCCGCCGGCAGGCGGCAGCGATTTTCTCTTCCACACGGCCTAAATTGTCGCGAAAGTTGCTCACTCCATCAAGATTAGAGCAAAGTGTGAACGAACGGTTCCCAAGGCGTCAATACACCAGACTGGGCTCACTTGGGCCCATAATAAACTTCTTGTTTGCAGCGCTGATTGCCATCATCCTGCCAGGTGGTGTTGTCTTCGAAACGTGCGCTTTTGAGATAAACAATCTCACCCAGCCGGTGAATATCAACTTTCTCCATATCCAGGCTCCATTCGCTCTTCGTCACCACGCCCGGATCCGCCCCCGCAGTGAAGGTCAGTCCCTGTTCGTAGGGCACCTGATTTCCTTCAGGTCCGGTCACGATGAGCCCGAATTTCGCCCGCACAATCTTTTTTGGGGTGTCATTGGTGAACGCGAGCTCGACCATCGGTGTGGACATGCCGTGTTCATGCTTGTACGGCATCGACAGATGAGAATAGCTGATGGGACATGGCTGTGGAGTCGCAGCGCGGGCCGATGGAACGCCAACAATCAAGACGGTAAATACCAGGTATAGATGCCTGCAACTCATCGGCGAATCCTCCGTGGATCAGTCTATACGGGAAGAAACGGCTCGAATCGACCTAATTCAGACCAAGGCGATTACAAACGACATGGCTCAGCGTCCATGTTCCTCAAGATATTTTTCCACCTCAAGCGCCGCCATGCATCCCGAACCCGCGGCAGTGATCGCCTGCCGGTAGCGCCGGTCCTGAACGTCGCCACAAGAAAACACCCCTGGCACACGGGTGAAGACGTTGTCGTGCGTGCGGACATAGCCATCTTCATCGAGGTCGATCTGGCCGGCGAACATCTTGGCATTCGGCTCATGGCCGATACCCAGGAACATACCGCTCAGCGGCAAAATCGACTGCTCGCTGGTTGCCACATTGCGCAGACGCAGCCCGGTAACTTCCTTTTGTTCAACCCCGAGCACTTCCTCAACGGCCGTATTGGTGAGAAATTTTATCTTGTCATGGCCAATCGCCCGCTCCAGCATGATTTTGCTGGCGCGAAAGCTCTCCCGGCGATGGATCAGCGTTACCTTGGAGGCGAAGCGGGTGAGGAAGAGCGCCTCTTCCATCGCCGAATCGCCGCCGCCAACGACGGCAATTTCCTTGTCCATAAAGAAAAAGCCATCACACGTGGCGCAGGAACTGACGCCATGGCCAATCAAAGCTTGTTCAGAGGGCAGGCCGAGCCAGCGCGCTGAAGCGCCACTGGCGATTATCAGCGTACGGGTGTGGATCGTCGAAGCGCCGAGGTTCAACGCGAAAGGGCGCTTTGACAAGTCGACTGATACCAGATGGTTCATAGCAAAGTCGGTGCCGAAGCGGGCGGCCTGAAGTTTCATATTTTCAATGAGTTGTGGGCCCTGGATGCCCTCCGGCCAACCCGGGAAATTTTCCACCAGGGTGGTGATCGAGAGCTGGCCCCCCGGCTCATGACCCTCTAGAACCAGCGGCTTCAAGTTGGCGCGGGCAGAATAGATCGCGGCGGTGAGTCCGGCGCAGCCGGAGCCGAGGATGACGGTATCGCGTACGGTTTCTGACATGATTTTAGCTTCTCTTTGATTCTAATGGACGGTGCTGGATTCAGGAGCGGCTCACCTCCTCCAGCCCGAGAGAATCCAAATACTGCACAGTCAGACTAAACTTGGACCATGGCGAATTTGACATTGGTATACGGTATGAGGTTGCTCCCGGCTGAGGAGGTCGCCGAAGTTGGCGAAGCTCCGGTGGTGTTAAAGAACGGCAACGCGGCCCGAGTTACGATGCACATTCTAGAGGGCTCGCGCGAAGAAATTGAAGCCCAGCTCCGGCAAAGCATCGATGCGTTCTTTGATTTTTATCCGGAAATCTGACCCAATTTCGGGCGTGGGCTATGTCCTAGCGCAGCAGCTACAGGATTCCACGTAAGCAACATAGCTTGTGTTCCATAACAGGACACCTCTAGCTCCTGCGCCCGCTCTGGAACTCGGTGGTCTTACTTGCTGCTTTTTCCATTCGTCGTGGGCAGCACTCATGGCGGAATGGAAGCATGTTCTTCCGTTCACAGACAATCTCGTGGCTTCTCTGCTTTTTGATTTCGGGGCTGTGTTCCCCGCGCGCAGCCGCCGGCGGACCGCGATGGGTTGCAGGTGGATCCTATTTCGACCCGACGGTTGTCGGCCGTCCCGTGGTTTGGACGAGGGGCATTCTTCGCTACTACACCGACCTGGGCGATTTAAGTGCTACCGTTAGCCAGGCGCAAGCTAATGCCATGGTCTCCGCTGCGGCAGCTCTATGGAGCGGCATACCGACAGCGGCGCTCGCAATCGAGGCTGCCGGAAGCCTGGCGGAGGATGTGAACGGGAGCAATTTTCTCAACGGTCCGGGCGGTCTGGCCATGCCGTCCGATGTGCAAAGCAGCGCCATTGGAGTTCCGCTCGCCATCATCTATGACGCTGATGGAGCAGTGCTCGACGCTCTCCAAGGCGAAGGTGCGAGCGACCCGAATTCATGCAACTTGAACGGTGTAACAACGCTTGTGGATAATTTTTCCACCAACGCTACGATTGCCCACGCATTGATCCTTATAAATGGACGCTGCGCCTCCGATCAAGCTCACATCGCTTTGTTGCAATACGAGCTTCTACGCGGCTTTGGACGCATACTTGGTCTCGATTGGTCCCAGGCCAACGATCAGATGTTTCCAGGCAGTACAACCCCCGACGGGCTGCTCGGATGGCCGCTAATGCATCCGGTGGAAAAACTGTGCAATTCGAATGGAAATCCATGCATGACAGGCACAATTGCACCCCGGACGGATGATATCGCCGCCCTCAATCGGCTTTATCCCGTTACGGAAGGAAATATAGGAAATTTCCCGGGCAAGCTCGTAACTGCGGCTGCGACGATCTCTATTCAGGGGACGATCCACTTTCGCAACGGCCAAGGGATGCAAGGCGTCAATGTCGTTGCTCGTCCCCTAGTTTCCGGAACCGACGTTCCAGACATGCGTTACCCGGCGTCGGCGGTAAGCGGTCATCTATTTAATGGCAACGCGGGAAACTCCATCACCGGGAGATCAGACGGCTTGGGTAGGCCACTTAGAGTATTTGGCACAGACGCTGCGACACTTGAAGGATGGTACGACCTCAGTGGCATTCCGCTGCCCCCAGGTAACAGTCGGGCCGACTATCAGATCTCCTTCGAACCGGTAAATCCACTCTACACCGGCTCTGAATCGGTCGGACCCTACGCTCTTGGACAAGTCGCGCCCTCCGGCACCATGACTACCGTGATCCTGCGCGAACTTACGGCCGGATCAGCTGTCATCCAGAACGAAACCATCGCCGACTCGGCAGAAGACTCTAACTCGGGCGGGGATGGCGTCGAATTTTCGCCCATCGAGGTCCCGATCACCGGCGAATGGCTGGCACGGATCAGCGGCTACGCTCATCAGAGCTGGCTGCGCTGGCATGTAAGGGGTGGGCGGCAGTTGACGGTCGAGGCACAGCCGCTGCAGGAGGAAGGTTTGGAGACGGCCGACAAAGCACGCATCGTCGCTGGGGTTTGGAACGGTGACGATGCCGTGGGAGTCTCGCCCGACGTGAGCACTCCAGACCCATTCAATGCTGTAGTTACGGGACTTACGACCCTCAGTTTCGAAAGCGGCAACGATGGTGAAATTCGCATCGCTCTGGCGGATCAACGGGGCGATGGGCGGCCCGACTACTTGTATCGGGGCCGTATGCTCTATGCGGATGCCATCACGCCTCGACGGGTCGGAATCCGCGGCGGGCCCATCGTCATCGACGGCGTCGGTTTTCGTCCCGGGAGCATTGTCACTGTGGGCGGAATTGCGGCGCAAGTCACCAGCATCGCTCCGATGGAGATCAGCGCCATTGCACCTGCCTCGTCCGGAGGCCAGACCGGAAATGTAGACGTCACGGTTACAGATCCAGTAACGCGAGGGTGGGCGACGATTGAAGCAGCCTCCGGCACGAGTTTGAGTTATGAAGCGGCCATGAGCGACCAAATCAGCATCGTTACAGCGCCAGCCAACGCAGTCCCCGTCGGAGTGCCATTAGCTTTCACGGTGAAGACTCTCGCCGCCAATGGAGTCGCTCCCGCCCCCGGAATATCTGTAGCCTACACAGTTACACAAGGAGATGCATCCCTCGGATGCGGCCAAACCACTTGCACCGTCATCACCCGGGGCGATGGCCTCGCCACCATGACAGTGGCCGCGAGTTCGACGGCACAAGGCTGCCGTGACGGCGTCATTAACCAACAGCTCTCACGTGGAAGCGCTGTTTTCTGGGGCAACGTTTCCAGCGATCGCTCCGGTTAGCGGAACATTACATCTCGCCGCCGGAGCCGTCTTCGACTGGAATCCGCAGGTAATTGTATTGAGCAATGGAGAGCCATTTCCGGGGCAACCGGTCACTTGGACGGCTGGCGCTGGCACGGCATTGTCTTCCACCAGGACTTCGAGCGGTCCGGGTGGAATTACCTGGACGCAATCCACCGTCGGCCCGCTTCCGCTGGCCGGGAACGCCAGCATCAGTGCCTGCATCGCGAGCGGAACTGAGCTTGGCCGCGCATGCGTCGCTTTCACCATCGCCAGCTCGGATCCAGCCTCGGCGGGTTTGACCGCACTGAGCGGCACAAACCAGGTCCTGTCGACCAGCGATTCCCCTGCTCCGCTCGTGCTGAAGGTCGTAGACGCTTTGGCAAACCCGGTTGCAGGAGCTTTCGTCACTTTCTACGAGACCCTCCGGCAGTGGAGGCCCCCTTGTCCCAGCCAGGGCACCTGTCCATTCTCTCCTTTAGTGCAGCAACAGACCGTCCAAGCGATCTCCGACGCAGATGGGTTGGTCAATGTGAACCCCCTTACCGATGGGGTCATAGCAACTCATTTAGAAGTGTTGGCGGTCACTGGAATCAACGGCTCGGTGCTGGCGACTATCGATCGTCATCCTTGAGCACACTAACTACCGGGAGCTACCTGCTGCCTGGTAATGTACTTTTCCCGCATCATGCTATGTCGGCGATCAATTTGGTTCGGTAGCGAGAATGGCGCGTTCACTGCGCTTGGGTAATGTTTCCTATGATCCAAGACTAAAGACCGATTTCCATCGCAGCAAAGTACCTTTCCCCGGCAAGGATCCCGCACTTGTGAATCCCGGTAGGCTTAAGCACGAAGCACCTGGAGCTTTCCATGTCTGAACCACTTGCTTATGTGATTCTCGGCGCCTATGGCGGCATCGGCAGCGAACTCGCGCGCCAACTGGCCCAAAAAGGCGCGAAATTACTGCTGGTTGGCCGGGATGAGGCTCGGCTTGCCGCGCTAACGTCGGAGCTTGGAGCATCCTATGCTGTTGCCGAAGCCACAAGCTCTGCTCAGATCGAGGCTTCTATCGCCCAGGCAGTCGAGAGCTTCGGCAGCGTTTACGGCGTAGCGAATTGCTTCGGCTCGCTGCTACTCAAACCAGCCCATCTCACTTCCGACGAAGAACTCGAGTCGACTTTAGCCATCAATCTCAAGAGCGCCTTCGCCGTGACCCGCGCCACCGGCCGGCTCTTGAAGACAGGGGGAAGCGTCGTGTTTGTCTCGAGCGCCGCTGCGAGGCTGGGGATGGCCAACCATGAAGCCATCGCTGCTGCGAAGGCGGGCATCCAAGGCCTCGCTCTCGCCGCCGCCGCCAGCTATGCGCCGCGTAATCTTCGATTCAACTGTGTCGCCCCCGGTCTCACCCGAACGCCACTCACCGAGCGCATTACCGGCAATGAAACTGTGGCCAAGGGATCGCTTGCCATGCACGCCCTGGGGCGGTTTGGCGAGCCAGCCGATGTCGCCTCGGCCATCGAATGGCTCCTTGACCCGCGCCAGCATTGGATTACGGGTCAAATTCTTGGCGTCGATGGAGGTTTGGCCACTGTCCGCGCACGTGGCGGCGCTTAATGGCCTCGGTGCGAGAGAGGGTAGAATGTCTTTGGCTCCGGAGAGCGGCCACAGAATGCTCGTCATCGAGTCGTTCATCGTCATGAGCGAATGGCGGGCAAAAGGTCGCCCACTCCAGATGTCCGTCGCGCAGCCACTTCGCCAGGAGAGTGGGAGCTGAAAACGTTGCTACTTCCCCATCGATCGATCGCGGGCCGCCTGCTTCATCTTCTCCGCCAAGGCCTTACAGCGCAAAAACTCGCCCTCAGTATCGCCCTTGGCGTCGGCCTGAGCTGCTTTCCCATCTTCGGCACCACTACTATCCTGTGCACTATCGTCGCTGTTGCATTCGGGCTAAACCTGCCCGCCATCCAAGTGGGCAACTATTTGGCTCTGCCGCTTCAACTCGGGCTTTTTATCCCGTTCCTTCGATTGGGCGAACGCGTCGTTCATGCTTCCCGGATGCCACTCTCACCACAGCAACTTCTTCAGCTGGCAAAGACCTCGCCGACGCAGACAGCGCAGATTTTGCTCAGCGGTCAATGGCATGCGATTTTAGGATGGCTGATCGTTGCTCCGCCCATGACGTTGCTGCTCGCCGTGCTACTGCGTCCGCTAATGCGGCGACTGCTGGCGCGGGCTGACCGGCCTCCACTTGCCGCCACAATCACAATCCAGCGCTAGGCTTCCCACTTGCCGGGGTTGTGCCCGGCCGCTCCGGAACAGGCTTTCCGCTCTCTATCCATGCGGTGTAGTACAGATTTCTCAGCTCGCTCGCAGCGGCCGCCAACCTCTCCGCGGTAAACTGCTTCGACTCCACGGTGCCTGGGCCATCGAACCCGCCTAGCTTCTCCAACTGGTACGTGCGCTGAACAAGCGATGCGGAGCGTCGCAGATACGCAACATAGTCGTCGAATACGTCGCCGACTAGCAGCGGCGGTGTCATCAGCGGGGCGACGTCCGCAGCCTTCAGGTTTGTCGCCACGAATGCCGTTTCGAACTTCGAGTGGATGCCGTGGGCCGTCGTGTAGCCACTAGGATTCTCTTTATCTACCCAACCGTCATAGTTCACCGTGACATGCAATGGCTGTGAACCATCCCCGACATAGTGTCCCAGCCAGCCGGCGTAGAACACAATTGCCTGCTCCACCGGCTTCGTGTCTTTACGCGCTGCCGACTGCTCGCGATATTCTCGCATCGCCGCCTTCAGCCGCTGATAGACCTCAGTGGTGACGTAGGGCTGCAGTCCAACCCTTTCCGGCCGCAATTGCTGCGCCAGATCGGGGTGCATGAGGCCTTGCGCGTATAAATCCGCGATGAACTCGAAACGACGGCGCGGCAGCCGACCCACCATATCCGCCAACTCGAGGTCGATGAAATGCTCGGGCGCTTGCGAGTTGCTTAACTCTGGCTCTCCCATTGAGCGCCACCGGTCAGGCTCAGGCCCGAGGTATTCGACTTCATCGATCGCCGCAGCGGTTTGCAGAAAGGCGGGCACCCCGGCAGGAAGCTTTTCCGCCGCCAACCGATTGATCATGCGGTGCCCGTCACTCCCCCACCCGAAGCAGGCCGGCATAGGCAGCAGCAACAAGACGGCGAAGAAGCCTGCGGAAGCACGGAGAATTTTAGGCAAAATGGGCGACATATACCCGGCAGTATACGCGTCCCACTTTTCAACAATTTGAGCGAAACGCTCCGGGTGCTCGTGGCCATAGGGGGCCTGTGTCGGTCGCCTTGCTAGCACGCGCGCAGGGCCGTTCGCGCGGCCGGCGCGACTACTTCGTTCAATTGGCTGCGTCGATCGAAAATGCCTAAGATTCAGACTGCTTTAAATTAACAATTCCCCTGTAAATACGCGGGTTTCCTTGATATCATTAATGGGCTATGACAACGAAAAAAGAACTCCTCACTCAACCCATTCAGCACATCGATATCAAGCAGCACAACGTCGTTGCTCTGGTCGATGCCATGCAGCATATGGCGTTCAGCTCCCGTGATCTCTACCGGGCAGCCTCGATCTACGAGCGCATGTTGCGAGATACCGACTGCGGGGTCATCCTCTGCCTCGCCGGCTCGATGGTCTCTGCGGGGTTGAAGCAGGTCTTCATCGATTTGCTACGCAACAACATGGTCGACGCCATCGTCTCGACGGGCGCAAACATTGTCGATCAGGACTTTTTCGAAGCCTTAGGATACCGCCATTGGATCGCCGACGACCTTTATAAGTCCGGCACTCAGGATAACGAGCTCCGTGAACTCATGATCGATCGCATCTACGACACCATGATCAATGAGGAAGAATTGCGCGACTGCGACGCGATCACCGGAGAGATTGCCGACTCGCTCGACCCCCGCCCCTACAGCTCTCGTGAATTCATTCGCGCCATGGGCGCTTATCTCGAAAGTCATGGCAAGACTCCAGAAAAGGGTGGCGTCGATTCGATCACCTACGCGGCCTATCAGCTTGACGTGCCGATCTTCTGCCCTGCCTTCAGCGATTGCTCCGCCGGGTTCGGTCTGGTCATGCATCAGCATAAGCGCGGCGACAAGCCGAAGATCTCGATCGACTCTGCCAAGGACTTCTACGAAATCACACAACTCAAGATTGCCAATCGCACTACCGGCCTCTTCATGCTCGGCGGCGGCGTCCCGAAGAACTTTGCTCAAGATATCGTGGTCGCGGCCGAGATCCTGACCGAGGATGCTCCCATGCACAAATATGCGATTCAGGTTACGGTCGCCGACGTCCGCGATGGCGCTCTTTCCTCGAGCACCCTGAAAGAGGCGAGCTCGTGGGGGAAAGTCGATACGACTTACGAACAAATGGTCTACAGCGAGGCTACCCTCGCGGTGCCGTTGATCGCAGGATATGCCTATCATAAGAAGGCCTATGAAGCCCGGAAGTCTCGTCACTGGGCGAGGTTGCTCGAGCCGGTCACTGCTTAGTCCCAATACAAAACTCATCTATGGAAGAGGCCCTAGGAAATACTTCGGTCTCTTTCATGGATGGAGTGCCCCTAGCAAATTTTCCGCCACCTCCATTACTTGCGCCTTCGTCAGATGATTAAAAAACGGCAGAGCCAATGTGCGCTCAGCCTCTGATTCCGTCACGGGCAAGTGAAGCTTTTCCAAGAGGATCGAGCGGTACGAGGGTTGCAGGTGGATCGGCGCGAAGTACCTCCCACATCCAATCCCATTCGCTACGAGAGAATTCCTTATCACATCGCGTTGCGCAGCGCTGAATCTTGCGTTCAGGCGCACCACATACACAAACCAGCTGATGATTCGGTCGGGCAAAGAAAGCGGCGGCAACGTTAGCTCGGAGGATCCTCGGAGGAGGACGTCATACTCCTCCGCCACTGCGGCTCGTCGCTCAAGGATCTTGTCGATGCGTTTCAACTGCGAGAGTCCTAGCGCGCAGTTCATCTCCGAAATCCTGTAGTTATAACCGAGATCGGAGTGTTCAAACCAGCTATCTCCTTTGCGTCTGCCTTGGTTTCTCAAGGAGCGAATGCTGGCGGCAACGTCTCCATCCCGCGCCACCACCATCCCACCTTCGCCGGTGGTGATCTGTTTATTCGGATAAAAGGCAAAGGTCCCGGCATCGCCAAATGTTCCTAAACGACGACCCTTATATTCGGCTCCGATGGCTTCGCAAGCATCTTCGATGACCAGGAGCCCATGTCTCTTCGCCAGCTGCATCAAGGAATCCATCTCGGCAGGGACACCGAAGGTGTGTACGATCAGCAAAGCCCGGGTACGCGCGGTAATGGATGATTCGACACGCTCGGGATCGAGATTCAGCGTACTCGCATCGATGTCAACGAAGACCGGTTGGGCGCCCACATAGCGGATCGCATTCGCAGCCGCGATAAAGGTGAAGGACGGTACGATCACCTCATCCCCAGTGCCAACCCCCAGCGCCAGCAACGCGAGATGCAGCCCAGCGGTGCCCGAACTCACGGCCACCGCGTGGGTTATCCCGAGATATTCGGCAACCGCCTGCTCAAAGCTTCCCAGCATGGGGCCGAGACTCAGCCGGGAGCTCCGCAAGACACTCACGACGCCGGCAATATCGTCTTCGTCGATGTCGGGAGAGGAAAGCGGAATTCGCATCTCCATCAATGAGAAATCTCTGTAGCCCGCTTGATCAGAAGACACCGATCGAGTGGCACAGTGGTGAGCACATCGACGATCCTCTGCGAGGCATGGCCGTCGCCATACGGGTTTTCCATGCCAGCCAGTAATTCCTTGAATTCAGGGCTCCGCGCCCGCTGAATCGCGGCAACGATGTCCTCCGAATTCGACGCAACATCGATGACATTCTGGGCGCGTTCGCGACCCTTCTGGCGTATTCCGACATTGACCGTCGGCAGCCGGAACGAAGCTGTCTCCATAATTCCGCTACTGGAGTTACCAAGTAATAATTCAACCTGCGCAAGCAGACTCCAGTAGGTTAGGGCATCGAGGTTGGTGAAGATGCGACTGTGGCTACGACTTGCGGCGAACGCTCGCGAGCGCTGGATCAGGGTGCGGCTGCCAGCGTCGGCGTTCGGATAACAAAACAGGACGTGCCCCTCGATCGCGGCTAAAGCCCCAAACAACGCATCAGACTCCGCGGTTGTCTGTTGCAGCAAGGTAACGGGATGATACGCCACCAGCAGTGTATCCCCACCCAGTCGGATGTCCAGGCGAGATTCAAGTTCTTGCTTGGAATACAGCTTGCGCTCTATCAAGTGATCGAGTGAAGGAGCGCCGGCCCGATGCACGCGCCACGGCTCTTCGCCCATCGCAATCACCCGCTCTCGCGCCATTTCAGTGGATGTGAAATGCACATGGCTCATCTTGGTCAATGCATTGCGCACCGCATCGTCGATAGCGCCTTCGCTTACCTCGCCGCCCTCAATGTGGGCGATTGGAATCCGTAAGGCCAGCGCTACCGAAGCGGGCGCCAGCATCTCATAGCGGTCGGCAATAATTAGCAGGATGTCCGGACGCATGCTGCCCAAGAGGTCGGCAAAGCTCAGCGTGGCGAGCCCGATCGTCTTCGCCATGCCGACATCGGTATCCGAACTAAGCAGACATTCGATGCGGCCATCGATCGGAAAACCGTCTCTCTCGATCTCCTGGACAGTCAAGCCGAATTCCGGGGAGAGATGGGCCCCAAAGACAATCAACTTCAGTTGCACATCGGCATGTTCGGCAAGTGCCCGGAGCGGCCAATAAAGATGGCTGTAGTCGGCGCGAGAGGAGGTTACGACCGCAATCGTCCTGCTCATCGCGCGCCCATCCTAGATACTTTAGATCCCGTAATATCCGGCTGGTAACCTGGCACCAGATTCTGAACTGCTTTAATCATGTCCGGGTAATCGTATTTAAAAATTGCCTCTTCGAGTTGCTTTATCGTCTGAATCACGAACTCTGACGAAGGAAGGAAGCCATCCACAACCCGCATCCCTCCGAAGAGTTCGGGAGCGACCCGCTCCTCCTGCGCTATCAATTCTTCGTGCAACTTATCTCCGCGCCGCAGACCAATGTAGCGGATATTCGCGGCCGGACCTCCGATGTATTTTGCCAGATCGACAACCCGTATGCATTCGCCGCAATCAGCGATATAGATCTTCCCCGAATCCGGGCTCGAAGCTGCATTCAAGATCGCCACTTCTGCCTCGGATTGCGTGAGAAAGTAACGGGAGGCCTCGGCATCGGTAACGGTAAGCGCACAACCAGGCCCGGCTTGCTTCTGCCCGGATTGCTCCTGCCTGGCTTGCTCCTGCGTGGCTTGCTCCTGAAAGACGAGAGCAACGCTGCCTGAGGAGCCAAGAACGTTGCCCAATCGGACCACATTCATCCTCAGCGATTCGGTTGCATGCGAAAGAACGACTAGCTCCGCGAGCCGCTTGGAAGCGCCCATAATACCTCGCGGCCTGACCGCCTTATCGGTGGAAAGTAGAATGAGGCTGGCGACCTCAGCCTCCTGTGCAGCCTTGACGAGCTTGTAAGTGCCGATAGAATTGTTCGCGATCGCGCTGAAGGGATTGCTCTCCATCAAAGGCACATGTTTGTAGGCGGCGGTATGGAGAATGAGGTCGATCTGATATCGGTGAAATAGATGTTCGAGCAGGCGCTCATCGCTAACGTTGCCGGTCACCGGAATTACCTCAACATCGCGAAGCAGCGAAGAGCTGGAAACACTTCGAAAGCTCTGATGGAGCGCACTTTCGGAGACGTCAAGAAGCGCCAGTAGTTCGGGCTGCCCAAGCAACGCCGCCTGCGCCAGACCGGACCCGATTGATCCTCCCGCACCAGTAATCAAAACACGTCGTCCGCCGACAGCCAAAGCAGCAAGCGCCTCATCGACAGCTACCGGAACTCTGCCGAGAAAATCCGCCCACTCCGGTCCTGCCTTCACCGAGGTGCTAACCAACCAGCACCGCCATCGGAGGAGCCACGTACCCGAAGTCCTCATCGAGGAGAGTTGCAATTTTTAAGACTGACTCATCTTCATAGGGACGGGCTGCCACCTGAACGCCGATCGGAAGCCCGTCTCCCGACCGGCCAACCGGCACGGAAGCCGCCGGAGCGCCTAGCAAATTGAACCACTGTGTAAAGCGCATTGCGTTGAAATACTCCAATCGCCGGCCCTCGACGATCCACTCCCGTTCCCCATGCCGGAACGCAGGAATGCTCGAGACCGGAGTGATCAGCGCGGCATATGGAGCTAACTCCTCCAGTAACTTCGACCGGACAACATCGCTATCTGTCCAAGCCTCCAGTAACTCGTCCCCGCTGAGGATGGGTTCGCTCCGGGCGGCTTCCAGGAAGTAGCGAAAGGTGCTGCTCAGTTGCTCTTCCCTTCCCCGAATCAGCGGCTCCAGCAGCATTCGCCCGCAGCGAATGAAGAATGCCCACCACAGCCGGCGCGCTGCTTCGAGTGAAGCCGAATGGAAGGTCTCGACGGCAAACCCCCTCGACTTCAGAGCCCTAGCCGCGGAACGCACGGCCGCGCGAGTCTCCTCGGTCACCGGGACCAGGCCATCATCCTCAAGCACCGCGATCGGTTTAGTCCGAAGTTCTGCATCTGCCATCTTTCGAAAGACAAGCGGTGTGCCTGCCGGATCGAGAACGTCTCTGCCCGACAATACCTCGAAGAAGAAGCTAACGTCGGTCATCGTCCTCGCCATCGGCCCGACCGAGCCGAGCAGAGAGAATGGGCCCCCGCCAGGAGGAAGATGTCCCCGGCTTGGCAAGCGTCCCGGAGTCGGCTTGAACGAACAGATGCCGGTGAAGTGGGCAGGTAGGCGCACCGAGCCGCCGCTATCGCTGCCGATACCCCCGGCCGATAGACCGGACGCAATGGCAGCCGCTTCCCCGCCGCTCGAGCCTCCAGCCGAATGAGCAAGGTTCCAGGGATTCGCCGTCTTCCCGTAGAGCAGGTTGTCGGTCTCGTAGGCCATCAGGAATTCAGAGCAATTGGTCGTTCCTAAAATCGTTGCACCGGCGGCTTTCATGCGTTGCACGACCACCGCGTCCTCGGTTGCGACCGAACCCTGGTTGAGCAAGCTCCCCAACTCACATCGATAGCCTGAGGTCGCAATCGAGGCCTTCACGGTCATCGGCAATCCCAGCAGAGGAGTGGCGGCGCCGGCAATTCGGCTGTCCGCATCCTTTGCGGCCAGCAGGAGTCGTTCAGGGTCAAAGTGGGAAAAAGCATGGAGCGAAGGATCCAGACGCTCAATCTCGCGAATGTGCTCCCCGGCGAGCTCCACTGCCGAAAGACTGCGCTGGCGCAACATTCGGAGAAGTTCTAAAGCAGGCTTAATTGTTAGTTCGCTCAAAAGTTCCTTCTAGGCCGCTGGCGCTTCGCTTGTGACTGCTGTCATTCGACATTTACATTACAAGGGTACAAGCCGGCGGGATTTGTCGGAATACGTCCAACAAGATGCAGCCACGAAATCTGCAGTGCGATCGCAGGGGCGAAAGAAAGCTTATCCGATGACAGCAGTACGCAAAACCTGGCTGCGAGTGAAGGCCAGCGCTGTTTCCGATTTGATCGCGCTTCGATTTTCAGAGTTAGCGAGTTCTCGCATGCTTCGGTCCGCATGGCGGTTCATGGTGATCCTGGCGGCCGGTTCGTTCCTGGGGGCTCTTCCGGCGCGATCGGCTGATGTAGCGCCAAACCTGAAAGAAGTTGCCCGTCCTAACAATCTCGGCGTGGCTTATATGAACCAGCAGCGCGGCGAGGATGCGCTCGCGCAGTTCAAGCTGGCCATCGCCGCCGACAAATCTCTCGCCATCCCTCACCTCAATGCCGGGATCGTCTTACTCATCCTGCAACGGCTCAGCGATTCGAAGCAGGAGCTCGACCAGGCGGCCAAGCTCGACCCACAGAATCCTCGTGTCTGGTACAACCTCGGTCTCCTCGAACGGGCACAAAGCAACTGCGAAGGCAGCATCCATGCCTTTGAAGAAGTAGTTAAGCTCGATCCTTCTTCGGCAGATGCGCACTATTTTCTGGGATCCTGCTATCTCGAAAAACAGCAATTTGCCAAGGCCGCCGACGAATACCGCGAGGCCATCCGTCTGAACCCGATGCATCCGTCGGCGGAGTTCGGTCTTGCCCGCGCCTTACAGCGTTCCGGCAATCCGACAGAAGCCCGCGTCCACCTAGCCCGTTTCGAGCACATCACCCACCAGAAGCTCGGGCCGGTGATGGCGCCGACCTATGGCGATCAGGGCGCATACTCGCTCGCGGAGGAGATCAAGTCCGCATCGCCGCCGGTCGGGCCGATGATACCGATTACGTTCGCAAGCGTTTCATTGCCCCCCTTCGCGGGCGCTGCGACTACCCCAAGTTCTGCGGCTGCTTCGAACAGCAGCTTAGGCGGCGGTATGTGCATGATCGATCTTGAGGAACACGGCAAGCCTGATCTGCTCGTCATGGGTGAAGGGGAAAGCGCAATCGGCTACTATCACTCTCAGCAGAATGGCGGCTTCGAACTCGGCTCCGCCAAGAAGCTTGGCCTTACTGCCTCAGGGCACGCGATCGCCTGCGCGGTTGGAGACTTCGACAACGATACGCATCCCGATTTAGCCATCGCGATGAGCGATCGTGTGATTCTCTACCGAAATATGGGCGACGGCACCTTCTCCGATGTCACTGCCAAGAGCGGCATCACCCAGTGGAACACCCCAGCCGGACTCACGTTTATCGACTTCGACCATGATGGCGATGTCGACTTGTTCATTACCGGCTCACCACGCGAAGGGACTCCATCGCCCACCTCGAACGTGCTTTGGAGAAACAATGGCAACCAGACGTTCACCGAGTGGACGACTCCGACCGCGCTCAATGGCAAGGGACACACCGTCTCGGCGATCCTCTCCGATCTGAACAACGATCGTGCTGTTGACTTCGCCGTCGCCGGCGATCAGGGGGTCAGCCTCTATTTCAATCCGCGGGAAGGGAACTTTCTCGAGCAGCCGCTCTATCCTCAAGGCGATCTTCCGCCGGCCCTGGGTCTCACTGTCCTCGACTTCAACAAGGACGGCTGGATGGATATTGCCGTGACTCATGATGGATCCCCCGGGATCACTCTCTGGAAGAACATCGATGGCAAAAGGTTCGAACGGGTGCCGCTGCCGTTGGCCGACGTCCAGCGCGGCTGGGGCGTCTCCCCCATTGATGTGGATAACGACGGCTGGATCGATCTGGCCGTGATCGTCGAGACGTCTTCGGGAAGCGCGCTGCGGGTCCTCAGGAACAAAGGGAACGGCAGCTTCGAGGATGTCACCGCCGCCTTAGGCCTCAACAAACCGCTGCCCACCTCCGCGCGCTCGGTCGAGGCGCTCGACGTAGACGGCGATGGCGACGCCGATTTGCTAATCTCTTCGCTGGACGGCCCGCCGGCGCTGCTGCGCAATGATGGCGGTAATCGCAATCATTCCGTGCTCATCCATCTTGAGGGCAATGCCGACAACAAGACCGCGCTGGGTACCAAGCTCGAGGTCTTCGCAGGCGGCCTTTGGCAGAAATGGGAAGTCCCGGGCGCCAGCGGGTTTCTCAGCCAGGGACCTACCAGCATTCTTGCCGGACTCGGCGACTGGGATCAGCCGGTCATTGTCCGTCTCCTATGGCCGACGGGCGTCCCTCAGGATGAGTTGAATGTCGCCGCCAAAGGCGTGGACAGCATCAAGGAACTCGATCGGCGCGGTAGCTCCTGTCCCGTTGTTTTCGCCTGGAATGGTGACCGGTACGAGTTCATCACTGACACGATCGGGGCGGCCGTCATCGGTCATTGGGTCTCTCCCTACTCACGAAACATTCCTGACCCCGATGAATGGATCAAGATCGATGGCTCCCAGCTCCAGTCGAAAAATGGCTATCTGAGCCTACGAATGGGGGAGCCGATGGAGGAGGTCAATTTCGTCGACCAGGCTAGGCTAGTGGCCGTCGATCATCCCGCTAACTCGAAAGTCTTCCCCAACGAGCGCTTCAAGAACGATCCTCCGTTCGCTGAGCGGAAGACCATCTTCACCGCGGAAAGTCATCCCGCCGCGGGAGCATGGGATAGCAATGGCAACGACGTTCTGGCGACCCTCACCAAGCTCGACCATCAGTATGTGCGCGACTTCACCAACCTTCCCTATGCTGGTTTCGCCAACCCTCACCAGTTGACCCTCGACCTCGGACCATGGTCGGCCGATAAGCCGCTTCGGCTGCTGATGCACGGCTTCATTGAATACTTCAGCGCGACTTCTCTCTACTCCGCATGGCAGGCAGGAATTGGACCTATCTCCCCTTACGTCGAGGCGCAAATGCCTGATGGCAGCTGGAAGCGGATCATCGAGGATATGGGCTTCCCTGCCGGCCTGCCGCGCACCATTGTCACGGATCTCACCGGCCATCTGCCCGCCGGAGCTACCCGCATTCGCATCACTACCAATCTTCAGATCTATTGGGACCAGGTGCTGATCTCGAATGAATCAGAGCCGGTCGGGTCGATGCGCGAAACAGAGATCCCGCTTGCCTCTGCATCTCTCGGTTTCCGCGGCTATCCCCGGCAGATCGACGGCGCGACCCCTGGCGATCTGACTTACCACTACGACGAAGCCAGCGCCACTGGTCCGTTCGTCCGGCAGCGCGGCCCCTACACTCACTACGGGGACGTCACGCCGCTGCTCACCGCCATCGATGACCGCTTCGTCATCTTCGGCAGCGGAGAAGACATGGATCTGGAATTCGACAGCGCATCGCTTCCGGCGCTTCCCGCCGGTTGGACGAGAGATTACTTCTTCTACGCCAACGGCTATGTGAAAGACATGGATTACTACGAGGCCATGCCCTTTACGGTCGCGGCGATGCCCTTCCACGCGATGAGCGGATATCCGTACTCTGCCAAAGAGCATTTTCCGGATGATGAACAATCAGTCGGCTATCGACTCGATTGGAACGACCGCTTCGAGACCGGGGCAAATTCACCGAGCTACCGCTTCGAATACCTGCCTCGCCATGAGCTTCCACTCACACCGCACTGGTCACCAGTAAGAGAAGAGCCGGCGCGTAGCGGCAGCCGTTAGCTCTAGAAGGTGGCTTCGAACACCCGAAACCTCCGCTCTAATTCAAACTGCTGCTGTGCCTTTTCACTGCCCTTCAGGAACTCCGCGCATTTACCGGCTGGCTCGTCTTTGCCCAACTGTCCGGCGCAGACGGCCACCGGGCGCGCGAAGTCATCGCCGATCTTGGCCGCTTGCCAGAGGCTTTCGCCGGGGAGGAAGTTGTGTTCGAGGCCGGTGCGAACCAAGTCCTTCAGTTCGGGATAGGTAAAGTGGTAGGTGTCGACGGCGCGGACATATTCGTGGGTGAGGTCAATGCGGGAGACGCCTTCGTCGTCGGTTGAGAGCGCGACGGGAACATGATACTTGCGGTAGATCGGTAACGGATGATCGCCACCCTTCACGTTGAGGATGACGTCGTTGCTAGTGAGATTGATCTCAACCATCACCTTCTTTGCGGCCATCTCCTGGAGCAGGTTGTAGGGCTTGTCCTCGTCCATCACATCGACGCCATGGCCGATGCGCTCGGCGCTGCCGATCTCGACGGCTTCGCGGATGTGGAACTTCAGACCCTCGGGCGGAACCAGCCCAAGCGCGATTTCTCCGGCGTGGAGAGTGATGTGAACCTTGGGATAGATCGCATGCAGAGCCTCGATCATCTGCATGTGCAGGTGGTAGTCGGTCATGGCGACGTAAGAGTCTTCCGGTTGAACCAGGTTCAGACCGACGATTCGCGGATCGGCCGAGGCTAGTTCAAAGCCAAGTAGAATCTGCGCGAAAACGCTGTCGGGGGTCATCGCGCGCAGCACCTGGTCGAGGTAGCGGATCTGGACCGTACAGGCTGGTCTGGCTTCGGCTGTGCCGCAGCCTTCGAGTTCCCTGCGCTCGGCCTCCGCCTTATCAAATTCGGCGCGAATCGCCGGGATTGCGTCGCGAAATCCGCCGTCGAGCAGCAGCTGGCGGTACTCCGCGAAGTCCGCATGGTAGCCGACCTTTTCGGCGAGGTCGGCCTCCTGCTTCCATTGCGAAGGGGTATGCATAATCTCGAGATACTGCTCATTCTGCGCGGCGGCGCGGGTAGCGACCTCATCAAGCCAAAGGCCGACGTGATGGCCAGCCGGATCAAAGCGTTCGAAGGTATCGAAAAACTGATCGTGGCCGGATTTCCCGGAGACGGGAATGAACGTCCGCATCGAGAATGAATCGATCAGCTCGTCGTAGAGGTGCTGGTCTTTGGTCACCGAATCAGCCCTCACCCTGCCCTCGCCGCAGACGGGCTGGGGTGGGATGCTGCGCGTCTGGGCCATCGCTTTCACGAAAGCTAGAGACGCGGAATCGACGCACAAGCCATCTTTGGCGGCGGCACTGATGAACGACTCGGCGTAGACTGCTCCGGTCAGATGCATGTGCAGATCGGCGCCTTTTGGCATCGCATAGAGGAAGCCGCGCAGCGCGGCCGGTCCGGTCTTGGCGGCTTCGTCAAGGGCGCGAGCGGCGCGAACCTCGGGATTGGCGGGCGGAGCGGCTTTTGCTGCATGGACAAAACCGGGATTGAGGATCGAAAAAAGTGCGGATATAGCCGAAACAACAGTTACCGTTCGGCCTCGCTGAAGCCAGGCAAATCCGAGCTGAGGCGCTCGCCCAGGATGGCGGGTTTGATGAATTCGCCGGAATTGATAATGATTCAGTAACATAATGCCCCGTGAGGTTTTGTTGAGAATGCAGTTTCTTCGCTTTGGGATAAGTGTATGGCATGGGATGAAATATGCAGCAATGTTGCTTGCCTTAACGACGTTGATCGTCAGTGCTGAGGCGTTAGCGCAACCGCAGCATGGTGAGCTGGACTGGTTGAAGCCGCTGCCGCAGTTCCCGCTCGCATCGAGCGGCCTGAACATCCATCAACATGCCGAATCTGGCAAGCCTTTCACAGTTGCCGGCCAGTGTGGCGCCTTCATGGGCGAGCAGAATGGCAGCTTCGAGGCGTGGATCTTTCCGGTGAAGCTGCTCAGCCATTTTACGATTGCGGCGTCGGTTGAAGGCTATCCGGTGCCCATCGACTTGAATGCCGATGCTGCCGAGATCGACGTCGCTCCCGACCACACGACGATCACCTATTCGCATATTGCATTTACAGTGCGGGAGATCCTCTTTGCCACCCGCTGCACCAGCGCCGCTGATGCGGGGGCGGGGGTGATTGCGCTCTTTCAGATCGATGCAGTGCGTCCGGTAACGCTGACTTTTTCCTTTACGCCGGAGGTCCGCCGGATGTGGCCTGCACCCAACTATGGGCCGCCTTCCCCAGAATGGGTAGGCACCGCAACCAGCGGCTACTACCTGCTGCACGAAGACTTCCCTGACTTGGCTGGTGCGATCGCAATGCCGGGAACACGCCCCGGCATCCTCGCGCCGTTTCAGGAGAAACCAAAGACTTATCCGCTGCAATTGATCCTGGATTTCGATCCGAAACGCGATGCCGGGAAATATTTTCCGCTGACTATGGCAATCGGCACGACTTCTCAGACTGCCAACAAGGCGGCGCTCGCCGAGCGGCTCGCCAGGTTGAATACTGACGCAAAACAGCTTTACTCGAAAACGGCGGACTATTACGCCCACTTCTTCGACAAGAAGCTGACAGTGGAAACCCCCGACAAACTACTTGATGAAGCGCTCAAGTGGGCAGAGATCTCCATCGACCAGGTGCAAGTGCGGCATGGCGATGAAGTCGGATTGGTCGCTGGATTTTATTCTTCCGGAGACTCAGCACGGCCGGGGTTCGGCTGGTATTTCGGCCGTGACACGCTCTATACGCTTTATGCGGTCAACAGCTATGGAGATTTCGCGCTGACACGGGAGGCGCTCGATTTTCTCCTCAAGCGACAGCGAGAGGATGGCAAGATGCCGCATGAGTGGTCGCAGACCGCGGACCTGGTGGATTGGAAGCGTTTCCCGTACGAATACGCCGCCGCTGACGCAACACCGCTGTTCCTCATGGCGATGGAGGATTATGTCGATGCCAGCGGAGATGTCGACTATCTGCGCAAGAACTGGCCGGCGATCCAGAAAGCATGGGACTTTGAACGGACTCATGATTCCGATGGCGACGGCATCTACGACAATTCTCAGGGCACGGGATGGGTGGAGAACTGGGACCCGTTTCCGATGCCTCACCAGGAGATCTACCTTGCCGCCCTGGACCAGCAGGCGAGCGGCGCGATGAGCCGAATGAGCAAGAAGCTTGGAGACAGCTCGATCGCGCAGGCGGCAGAAGCCCGTGCTGCTTCGGTGGCGGCAAAGATCGAGCAGGAATATGCGGGCAGCATGTATGCCTTCAGCTACAACGGCAATGGCTCGCTCGACAAGACGGCAAGCCTCTATCCGGCCATCGCGTGGTGGGATGGACATTACGCTCTGAAACAGCCGGACGCGATGTTCCGACGGTGGGATTCTCACGAATTCTCAACCGACTGGGGCACCCGCGACGTCGGCGAACATGAGCAAATTTATGATCCGATTAGCTACCACCAAGGCTCGGTGTGGCCGCTGTTCACGGGCTGGGCATCGATCGCCGAATACCGCACCGGCCGGCCGCTCTCCGGCTACGCACACTTGATGCAGAATGCCGAGCTCACCTGGCAACAGGACCTCGGCGCCGTCACCGAGCTACTCTCCGGGGCCTACTTCGTGCCGTTTGGACGCAGCACATCGCACCAGATGTGGTCTTCGGCTATGGTCATTATCCCGTCGGTTCGGGGACTTTTTGGCATCACTCGTGACGCTGATGACAAGCGGCTCATCGTCGATCCGCGCTTGCCCGCAGAATGGACCGATGCCACTCTGCGCAACCTCGCCGTCGGGACGCAGTTGGTGGATCTTAGGTTGAAGCGGCAAGGTGATTCGCTAGTCGTCAGCATGAGCCAGTCTTCTCCGCAGATCCTGCTGGAATCGAAAGCAGGAGTGAAGGCAATTGCGAAAGCTGGAGGCGCGGCCGAGTTAAAAATTGCTCTGCCTGCGGTCGAAGTTGGAATTCCCGCCGGGCTGCCGCTGCCCGGCTCTGTGACCTCGCAACTCAAAGTGCTGAGCGAGAGCTACGGGACGCGCTCGCTCACGCTCGAGTTGGAAGCGCAGGCGGGCTCAAGCTTCGATCTGCCGCTTCGGCTCAACGCGAAGACTGCAAAAGCCGCCGCCGAACCCCGTGCGGAGAGAGCGACCATCCTGGCGAATCCAGACAGCTCAGAGTTGCGAAGCCTGCATATCGTCTTTCCTTCCGGCGAGGGTTACCAGCAGGCGACCGTGCGCCTCAGTTGGTAATTACGAGGATTGAAAGAGGCAGTTTGGCGCATGCCGTTCCGGTTGCTATACTTCATAAGGCGGCCGGTTTTGGCGTCTTCATGGAGTGGTCTCCCGGCCGTTCCCCAGCATTCCTTGGATTCCCAAGGCCAGATAGCTCAGTGGTAGAGCGCGGCCCTGAAAAGGCCGGCGTCGGCGGTTCGATCCCGTCTCTGGCCACCACATTCTAAAGCACTTAGTGGCAACCAAAGAGTTAATGTTTTAGCCCGACGTACAAATAGCGTACATCTCGGCTACGCGAACTTTCCTACCTGTACTGCTCCCTGCTCTACCGGCTTCGACTCCATCATGCTCCAGAGCACCTTGGCCGTTGTTCCGGTCTTGGTGATATGAGCGCGTCCAAGCTTCGCGTAACGCTCTGTCATCTTGATGTTCGAATGACCGAGAAGCTTGGCGAGTTCGTAGAGATCGCCGCCATTCATCATGTACCAGGACGCAAAGGTGTGGCGCAGATCGTGGAACCAGAAGTTTCGAATGCGAGCCCGTGTCAGAACATCCTCGAAGCTCCCTTCCAGTCTTTGCCTTCCACTCTTGTCACCCCTTGTCGGCGGGAAGATGCGATCTTCACCGATCACCGCAGGGCACCGCCGAATCTCTTCGGCCAGCTCTGACGTCATGGGCACGTAGCGTTCCTTACCCTTTTTCAACTTTGCTCTCACAGCAATCAGCTCTTCGCGGTACAACACGTCCGACCAGCGGAGGCGATGAACCTCGGAGGAGCGCATCCCGGTGGAGACAGCGATCAATACGATCAGCCGCATCCGTAGATTGGTCTGATTGAGGTCCTTGGTCCCTTTCCGAAACATCTTCTCGTCCAGGGCGACCTTTAACCTCTCGAGTTCTTCCTTCGAGAGGAAGCGTTCCCGTGAATCATCGGGTCGCCTTACCTCAACCATGTCGGCTGGATTACGTTCGAGGCCAGTCTCCTTGGACCAGATTGTCGAAGCCTTCTTCATCAGGTGATGCATGACGTTGAAGTGGCGTACGGCAGTGTTCTCCGCCAACCCCCGCTTGCCCGTGAGGTTTTCGTACCAGCGCTGGACGTCAACACCGTCCACCTCCCGCACGAACATCCGACCCAACTCAGCCCGAATGCCCTCCACGATGCTCTTCTCTCGATCCGCAGAAGCCTTCTTGCTTCCGTAATGCAGCCAGTACCGATCAATCAAATCCGACATGCTGTAATTGACCTCTTTCCTTACATCGAGGTGCCGGTTCTCATCGCGCAGCGAGAGCTTCTTACGCTCTACCTTCTTCGCGAGTTCGTCTGAGCCGTGAACCTTTGCGCTCTTGTGGCGACCTCCTTCGCGCCAACGAACTTCATAAACGCCCTTTTCCTTCTTCAGAACAGACATATCTGCTTCTCCTTTAGTCAATGGTTTCGATTGTGTGTTGCTCGATGTAGCGTTCTAACGCCCGCATATCGAACCGCAACGCACGACCGACCTTGACGCAAGGGACCTCCCGCAACCGAGACTTTCTGTAGACCGTGTCTACTTCAAGGCCCAGGTATTGGGCTGCCTCCTTGACGTTCAGGAGCCGCCTTCCAATGACTCCATTTGACACCAACTCAGTCGTCTTTTGGTAGAGCATTGTGCCTCCAATCCGTCGCTTGAGACCGCACACGGATTTCTTCATCCACGCGAACGCCTGCGGTTGTCGAAGTTGCTGGGGTGACGATTGAAGGACGGAACGAACTCTGACGTATTTCCCATGCGGCACCTCGCGTTGTCGATCAGCTTCGAGCGTGAGGTCTCCGCGAACTTCAGTCCAATACTTCTATTCGATTTCGCCACAGTTTTTGTCTATGGCTCCAGCGAAGCTGCATCTGCGGACGGTTACCTGGAGGAGTCCGGTCACCGCGCGGAGCCTAATTGACATTTGTGATTTGTTACCAACAATGGGTTTAAGCGCAGGTTTTTCCACAGCCGATGCTTGGGCCTGTGGGATCGACGAAAGCCAAGTGGAGTACCAAGGCCGATGTCAGATTCCCTCACATTCCGTCTCCTCCGATACATCAAGGCGGCCGCAGAGACGCTGAACTTTACCCGTGCCGCCGAGCAAGTCTTCGTTGCACAGTCGTCACTCAGCTCTCAAATCGGAAAGTTCGAAGACACCGTTGACCTCTTGCTTTTCGTCCGTTTGCAGAATGGTCTTAAGCTCACCTCGGCGGGCCGCATCGTTGCGACCTTTGCAGAGAACACGCTAAGAGAGTGGGACCAAACTCTGGTAATGGCCCTCGCTGTCCAGCGCAATGAGGTGCCACCGTTGCGCCTCGGCTTTTCCTCTTTCATCAATGCGAAGCTCCTTGAGAGATTTCGAGAGAACTATGAAGGGATGTTCCCCGGATGCGCCATTCAACTGTGGAGCGGCGATCCTCTGCTGTGCCTGCAACGACTCGATGCCAGGGCGCTCGACTGTGCGATTATTCCCCTGCCAGTGGATGCGACTCTCTACAACGTTCAGCAGATCGCTCAGTCTCCCTTAGTGATTTGCATGCGGTCCGATGATGTACTCGCTGATCGCGCGCAACTCGACATTCATGAAGTAGCGGAACGCATCACAATATTCCGCGACCCAGAGCTGCATCCCTCGGCACATACACGACTGGTAGAAATGTTCAAGGAAGTAGGCATCCCGATTCATTTAGCCTGCGCCGCTCGCACTCCCTCAGAGATTCAATGGATGGTGAAAGAGCGCTACGGTCTTGCGCTGATCGACCAGCTAACGCCTCTTGATCCTGGCTTAATTACGCGACCGATTGCGGGTGTCAATTGGACGGCAGATACCGCCTTTGTTCATGCGAGCCACATGGATCATGTTGCGCTCCCATTCATCGAACGATTCTTTCAGCAGACCTGGTCAGCTTCGAGGAGAAGCAAGCGTCCGTCGAAGACGCGACATCCCGAGCAACTAGAGTTGCTCGGTTGAGCCCGTGACCGTAGCCATAGACAAAATGTGTGGCGAAATAGATAGGAACTGTTGGACGAGGAGATGAAGCGGCTTTAGGTTTCACTCATGGCGAAGCGAATACGCCATCAGGAGAATGCCAATGCCACTTCGTTCATGCTTCCGAACACACAATCTTCATCGAAAACTACTCCACGCAGCGCGTGTGATGGGGCCAACGCTTGTCGCGTTCGCCTTCGCAGGTGTTGCTCACGCCCAGGGAACGATGGACTTCTCAGGAGCGCAAACGCTCATGGGAACGTTTAAGACCTTCGCAATTTATGCGGGTGCTGTTATCTGTTTCGGCGGTCTGATTTTCGCCGGAATCCGCATGATGAGCGGTCGGTTTCAGGATGCCATTCCAGGGCTCTTCGGCGCATTGTTCGGTGCCGGAGTTCTCGGTTGGGGAGCTGGCTGGATCGGATCCTTAACCGGGCAGTCGATGTAGGAGGTGACATCGACCATGACCAAGCGGGGAGAGCCGTTACCAATCAATCAAGCGCTGAATCGACCGAGAGCCAAGCTTGGTCTCGATCTTACAGCATGGATGGCGATCGTATTCGTCTGCGTAACGGTTTTCCTCGTTGGTTTTCGCCTGTTGGCGATGTTGGCCTTCCCGACGCTTGCGGTCGGCGCATGGCTCATCGTCCGTAAACACCCGAAGATGTTCCAACTGTGGTGCCTCAGCCTCAACCAGAAGAGCTACTATGACCCGCGTAAACACTGAGCAACTCAAACATACTCCGTGGTTCGCCAAGGCAGGAGCGGCGTGCAGCATCGTTCCGATTGCGCGCTTTGTCGGGCCATACATCTTCGCCCTCAAGGGCGGCGGTTACGGATGCCTGTTCGCTCTCACCGGCATCGACGAAGAGGGCTTGACCGACCAGGAGCTTGAGTCGCGAATGCGATCCATCGAAGGCTCGTTGCGCGGCCTGCCCGAAGGCTCGTGCCTTTACCAGTACACCCGTGTGATGTCGGGGTTCGATCTTCCGCGTCAGGCCAAGTACGCGAACCCCGCCACGGAGGTGTTCGCGAGCGACCGTCTCACGTTCCTTGAGAACACTGCGGGCTTCCGCCGTATCGACCTGCACTGGTGTCTAACCCTAGAACCGTCGAAGGTGAAAGCCCTTGAGCGCAAACCGCAGGAGAATGCGGCCGACACATCGCGGATGCTTGCGGATCTTGAGAAGACCGCAACCATTCTTCAGAGTCATCTTGGCAGCGCCATTGGCCTGCAGCTTCTGGGTAAGGACGAAACCTTCCAGTTCTTCAGCTATCTATTCAACCTTGAAGAATGGGCGCAACAGGATCACCTTCGCAGCGATGCCGGTGTGGACCGGCAGATCGTGAAAACTCCGATTGCATGGCACAGTGATTATCTCCAGGTCGGCAAGCGCCACGTGCAGATGTTTTCGCTGAAGACCACGCCGGAAGCGTCGAGGCCCTGCCTCTTCTCCAGCCTGTCGACGCTCGATTGCGACAGCGTCCTGTGCTCGACCTGGAGGGTGAAATCCACCACCTCCGCCCGCAGCGAGATCGACGCACAGGAGAAGTTCATATCGTTCTTCAAAGTCGGCGTATTGACGCGCGTGATGAGCGGGCGCGACACCGCTTCGCTCGAAACTGGCGCGGGCGCGAAGGCTGCAAATAACAATGTCGATGACCTCAGCGAAGTCATCCGCTCGCTCGATAAGAAGGCCCAGGGCGAATATTCGCTGCGGCTACTGCTGGCAGCTCGCAGTCAGGAACAGTTGCGTAACACCGTACCGGCTGTGCATCGCATCTTCGTCGATGCCCGAGCGCAGGTGATGGAAGAGACCTTGGGCAATCTGTCCGCGTTCTATGCGATGTTCCCCGGCAATCACAAATTCAATGTCTTTCCGCTATGGCTCGCAGAGGACCATCACGCGCGGCTCTCCTCTGTGTTCGCTCCGCACATCGGTCATCCTCACTCGGAAGACCTCGACAACGAGTACCTCAATATCTTCGAGACCCGTACCCGAACGCCCTTCTTTCAGGATGTGTATGTGGATGGCGTACGGGTCATGCTTATCATCGGTCCTACAGGGTCAGGAAAAAGTGTGGTGGGTAACGCCACCGTCGCACTCGAGCAGAGATACGGCGGTTTTACTTACATCTTCGACATCGGCGGTAGCTACGAGAGCGTCGTGGAGCTCTATGGCGGGCGCGTAGACAGAGTAGGTAAAGACGGCCCGCGGGTGAATCCCTTCGCCCTGGAGCCGACCGAAAGCAACATCAAGTTCCTGTATTCATTTATTAAGCTTCTGCTCACCAACGGCGGCGCAGAGTTGGAGCCGGAAGACGATGATGTGATCCACAAGGCCGTGCAGGATATGTACCTGCTCGATCCGGAGAACCGCCGCCTGTCCAATCTGTTTCTGCCTAAGAAACTCGACCGTTATCTGTCGAAGTGGGTTGGGAAAGGCATCTATAACGCCGTCTTTGACAACGTCGAAGACAGTCTCTCGCTCTCGCGCCTGCAATGCTTCGACTTCCAGGGCGTGAACAATGAACAGTATGCCGACCTGATCGAGCCGCTGATGGTATGGCTCCTCCGGCGCATCAACGACGTTCTCTATAACCCCGCCAATCTCGGCGTTCCCAAGCACATCCTCATCGAAGAGATCTTCTCTTCGATGAAGAACAAGCAATTGCTTGACGGCGCTCTCGCTTCCATCAAGACCGTTCGCAAGAACCTTGGCGGCGTCACCATGATTGGCCAGTCCGCCGATGACCTTGGGGCCAACGCCGACAGCATCGTGAACTCCTGCACATCGTTCCTGTTCCTGAAAGACGCAACGTTCAATCGGAAGCGTTATGCAGAGCTGTTCAAGATGAACGAGCAGCAGATCGCACTCTTTGAGGGTTTGCAGGACCGCGAGGCGCTGTACATGCGGCGCGACGGCATTACGAAGGTCGTTACGTTGAACCTCGACAAACGCAGCTACGCCACGTTCTCCACCAAGCCAAAGGACCGGGTGCGACGGTCGAAGCTGATTGAAAAGTATGGACTCACCGAGGGCATCGATCGCTTTGCTCAGGGAGAGACTGTGTAACCAATCCCCAAACCAGAAAGGCCAGTGCCATGAAACCACTCATCCCCATCGTCGTCTCCGCCGGACTTGCGCTGGCCTCCGCCGTTCCTTGCCACGCTGCCGATAACCATCCTCTCCAACCGAATGCGCCGCGCACCGTCACCGTGTCCGAGGCGGACACGCCTCCTGTGATTCGCGCCGGCCTGCTGCAATCGACACTGATCGTCCTTCCCGCTGAGGAGAAGGTTGCCAATGTCTTCGCCGGTGACACTGTCGATTGGGTCTTTGACGGCGGCCATGTCGCCAGCCGCTTCATCAGCGTCAAGCCTAAGGTGGCGAACGGATCGACGGACATTCACATCGTCTCTGATCACGGCAACGAATACACCTTACAGCTCCATGAAATTTCCAGTGAGTCAGATGCCCACTTCGATTCCAAAGTCTTCATCGCTCCCGGCGACCAAGCGGCAAAAGACCGGCTGACACAGCTTCCCGTGTTCGTGCCCGCCGCCGAGCTGGACAAGGCCAAGCAGGAGGTCGCTACTGCCAAAGCAGCCCAGGCAGCGGAGCTGAAAGCCGAGGAGACGAAGGACGAGCAATATCGGAGCCAATATCCCGGCAATCTCCACTTCGACTACACCTGGGATCAATCGAAGGGCAAATCTCTTGGCCTCCAGCAAATCTGGCGCGATGACAAGTTCACCTACCTGCGCGGACAGTTCCAGGAAACGCCCGCGCTGTATGAGGTCAAGGACAAGAAGGGCTCGCTCATCAACTTCGATTTCAGCAATGGCCTTTACACCGTGCCCAAGCAGTTGGACAACGGCTATCTCGCCATCGGTAAACAGAAGGTGGACTTTCACCGCGTGGGAGGGGCGAACTAGCCATGACCGAGCCAAACCAGAATCCGCCCGCAACCGTCCCTGAACAGCCGGAGGCGAAGTCTCCCCTCAAAAAGGGTATGCCGGTGGTGATCGTCCTCGTTGTCATCATTGCCCTCATCGGCGTTGCCAATGTGTCGAGTTTGTTGAGCGGCAACAAGAAAGCAGCCCCGGCAAGCGCAATGACCATGCGCCCCGCTTCGCCGAATGCCCAGCAGGTGAATAGTTTTTCAACCCAGCAACAGGTACAGGCGCAACGGGACGCGGAGGAGAGCCAGCATCAGCAGGAGTTGGCCGCTGCGATGCAGCAGCTCCAGGCCGAACAAAGTGTCCCCGGCCCAGAAGCCGCCGGGACACAGCCGATGACTGCGGCGCAGCGCGATGCGATTTATGGCAATAGCCCGAATGCGCCGCAGCACACCTCGAATATCTCGCAGGCGCAGGCAGAGGCAAAACAGAAGCAGCTTGCGAAGGAGAACAGGCGCAGGACGCCATCAACAGCGATACGGTCGCTATCGACTTTGCCCACGCGGGCGCAGCGCCCGGTGCCGCCGTCCCTTCGCAGCCGGCAACGGCTGTCATGGGGGAGCGTGAGGAGGCACATTCCCAGACGGTCGCGGAAACTCCCACCAGTCCGTCTCTCACTAGCGCGAGCGACAAGCCCGGTGTTGTGCAGGTGCCCTCCGCTCAACAGGCCAAAGCTACTTCCAAGGCCGACGCGATGGCTGGATACGACTTCGATAACTATCAGGGCCGTCTCTATCGCATCTTCGAGGGCACGGTATTTGAAGGGGTTGTCACCAACCACATCGACAGTGGGTTGAGCGGCCCGATCCTGGTCATGCTCACCACCGACTACTACTCGCACGACCATCAACAGCTTCTTATGCCGCAGGGTACTCGCCTGATCGGCACAGTACAGAGCGTGGGCAATACGCAGCAGCGCAAGATGTTCGTCACCTTCCATCGCGCCGTTTGCCCCGATGGATTCTCACTGGACTTCGACAAATACATCGGCCTTGACCCGCTCGGCACCACCGGCCTCGCCACCAAAGTAGACCACGGGTACTTGATGGCGTTTGGCGCGGCGGCTGCCGTGGGCGGTTTAGGCGGTCTGGCGCAGATCGGCAACAACGGAAGTGTGCTTACAGCGTCGTCCCAGATCCGCAGCGGGATCTCCGAACAGTCGGCCACCGAGGGTGAGCAGGTCCTGAACCACTTCCTGAACCGCCTGCCTGTCATCACGCTCAAGGAAGGCTCCCGTGCCCGCGTATACGTCGGGCGCGACATCCTTATCCCGTCTTACGCGGAACATCGCGTCGATCCAACAATGTAAATGTCCTTGTGAGAGAGGAAGACCGCATGACCACACTCACGATTACAAGACGCAACAGGCTCATTGTCTCAATCAGTGCATCCATGCTGGCTCTCACTTTTCTCCTCTCGCCTGTCGGACGTAGCTCTGTAGCCAGCACGCTCGATTGGTTTATCCAAACCGCTGAAGCCGTGACGGAGTTTCCATGCAAGATCGTGACCGACATCCGTCACTTTTCCCTGGATAGGTTAGACCCAACCTGCCCGCAATGCTTCTAGCTTTTTCACCCAAAGGAGGCTGTATGAAACTCGTGATGACCAAACGCAACAAGTATCTTCTAACCGGCGGTCTGCTCCTGTTGACCGCGACACCTAGCTTCGCTCTCTTCGGGATCGGCGACATCGTCTTCGACCCGACCAGCTACGCCAGTCTTGTCTCGCAGCTCACGACCCTGGAGTCGCAGTACAAGATGCTCCAGAACAACATCACACACTTCTCACTCAAGCAGCAGTGGCAGACGACCTTGAATGCCATGAAGAACGCCAACGTCGCGAATATGTTTGGTGAGACGAGCGGGATGAGCATCGCGCTCAATACGAACTCGCCCAGCGCGTCGTCCACGGCCTGGACTGCCGGGACGATCAAGGTAAGCGGGAACACAACCACATACCTGCAAGGGCAGATGCCGGGGAGCTCCCAGCTCTCGCAGCTCGCCATGATCGAGGCATCGGACTCCATCTCTCCCGATTGCCTTACCGCAGTCGGCCAGTACAGGGGCGCGAGGACGCAGAACGTCACCGCAAACACCACGCTCGCCTCGCAGCAGGTCGACGGCAGCGATGGCACCAATACCGAAGTCGAACAGCTCAATCTCCTGAATGCAGCGGAAGCCCAGAAGATGTCCGAGATGCAATCGCAGGGCGTCTTGCAGGCTTGCCTCGCTTCACAGATGACCGTCACGAATATGGAGCGCAGGAACGCTGGGGCACAGGACCTCAACACCGCCGCCTTTGTTCAGCAGCAACGCTCGACCAATAACGTGAGTGCGGCGAATGAAAGCAACACCTGGCAGACCTATCTTCCCTAATTCGGAGACGCGATGCTGAAAGCGATCAACACCAAGACACTCATCGCAATTCTTGCGGCGCTGACCGCCATCGGCAGCGCCGTGATTTACCAGAGTCACGAGGCTCACAAGGCCGCCGCCATTCTTCAACAGCAACAGCACGATGCCGAGGAGCGCAACAAGGAAGATGAAGCGTTTCGCAAAAAGGTAGAGCAGGACAAGAAGCGGCACAACTCTGCCGCTGGTAACGAAGGCAAGACCTGGAAGGGCTATATCCCCTGATTTCACCGGAGACCGATATGAGCATCGCCGTTCTCGCACAAGCACTGCCGTCCGCATCGTCGGGCATGGACTGGCTCTACCAGTTCACCAACAACTTGACCAACCTCACCACGCAGAATGGCGGCGCGTTGACCCAGTTCGGTTGGACGGAGCTGAGTTGCATCTCTCTCTTCACCCTTGTGAACATGGTCATCAACTGGAACACCAGCACGATGACGTTCCGGCTCCATCACCATCCCGTGCGTGCGGGCGACCTTACCCACTTTCTGCTCAAGCTCATCGTGTGCAGCTTGCTGCTGAACTATTGGGTGAATCCGTTCCCAGGTGCCAGCTTCGGCATCAATCACTTCTTTAGCTACATCGCGCAGGCGATGGTCGCAGCCTTCGATCAGCACTCGCTTGACCAGCTCCTGCAACTTCTGAAGACGGCTGGCGATGGAACGTCAATGCCGTCCTTAACCGCACCCGTTCAGATCCTCTGCTATGTCCTCGTACAGATCATGCTCGGACTCGCTTCCGCCATCTTGTTCGTCATCAATTGCAGCGCCTTCATCCTCTACGGTGTGACCGCACTCTTTGGCCCTGTATTTGTGCCGTTGCTCATGACGCAGACCTTCAAGGCAAAGTTCTTCCACTTCCTTGACGTGATCATCAGCTTCGCTATGATTCGCGCTGTTGCAGCCGCCTTCATCTACGTGTGGGCCGGATTCATGAATGGGTTTCTGCAGCAGACCTTCAATGGCAACTATTCGATGGATATGTGGATCGCCAATCTAATCCCTTGCTTAATGGTCTTCGTCGCTTTCATCATTAATATGCTGTTCATTCCGAGCATGACCCAAGCGATCTTCGGAGGTGCTGCTGGAATGGCAGGGTCGGGCACCGGAGTCGTCGGTAATGCACTGAGAGTTTTCGTAATGATGGGAGGGGCATAAACATGAGTGACTTGTGGAATGGTTATGGATTTGGTGGCGCGTTCGGAGCATCACGCTTTGGGCGACGAGTAATCAAGCCGGTGCTTAAGCTCTTTGTCCTTGGAGTCGTCATCGCTGGGCTGATCTATACCTATGTTGTTTTGAACGCAGTTCGCGAAAGGAGCCAAGCCCGTCATGTCCACACACACAGCACACATTGAAAGCGCGCTGACGCCGGAGCAAGCACTCCTCACCGATCACATCGGAAATGAGGTCTATGCCTCCCACTATGCCGAGCGCAAAGCCTACCGTCTCGTCATTGGTTGCGGAACAGTAGTGCTACTTGGTTCGATGTGGCTTAACTTCTCACTCGCCCATCGCCCAACTGCGAATCGCTACATCCGCATCGATGAGATGGGCCGCGCCCAGGCAATCCAATACAGCGACCTCAACTACAGCCCCCGCGAAGGCGAAGTACGGACATACCTCACTGATTGGGCCAACTATCGCTACACCATTGGGCGGGACACCATCGCGAAGAAGTATCCGCTCAACTACTACTTTCTGTCGCAGACGCTCGCCTCGCAATTGATGACCGCAGACAACGCGAATCATCTTGTCTCACAGGTGGTGGCCGGGCAGATCGAGACAAGCGATGTGCAGGTGAAGAACGTCACCATCACGTCGATGTCAGATGAGACTGTTCAGGGTACCCGAATCGCGCGTGGAACGGCTCTTGTATCCATCGACAGGTTCTACTCTGCCCAGAACTCCCGCGAGCCCCGCACCGAGCATTGGATGCTGAGTATTACCTACTATCTGAATCCCAAACAGGTTAGTGACCAGGCCCGCATCTTCCCGCAGTTCGAGACGATCAATCCGCTTGGATTGACCATCACGGAATTCCACGAGAACCGGCTCTCCGTCGATCCCATCGCGCCAGGAACCAATGCAACGTTGCCGGCGTTACCGGCGATGCCAGCAACAGGAGCGACGCGATGAGCTACCACCTGATCCTCCCGTTCTTCCCCGAGGAGTTGCGTGCGCTTTTACTCGACCCTTCCATCTCGGACCTCATGGTAAATGGCACCACGGGCGTCTATGCGGATCGGAACGGGGTCATCGAGCATATCCCCTTGGCGACGCCGTATTCGAATGACCGGCTACAGGCTGCAATTGAGCGGGTCGCTCGCATCCTTGGGCAAGACCTCACGACGCAGAATCCGATCCTGAATACACGCTTGCCGGACGGCTCGCGTGTGGCGGTTGTGGGTGCTCCATCCTCTATCAATGGGCCGACACTTACCATCCGCAAATTCAATCGCTGGTATACCTCCGATGAGTTGATTGCCGCAGGCAGCTTGCCGGAGTCCGTTCGGGACGAAGTCATCAACTTCATCAGCGAGAGAAAGAATGGCATTATCAGCGGCGGAACCAGTTCGGGGAAGACGACCCTAATGAAGGCGCTGCTTGACCATGTTCCGCAGCATGAACGTCTGGTGGTCATCGAGCAGCCCGCCGAGTTGAAAGTGAACCATCCGAATGCCGTCCGCTGGGAGGCCGTCGAGGCGATTCCTGGTCAGGTCGGCATTACTCCGAGCCAGCTCTTGGCCGCCGCTCTCCGCCATCGTCCCGACCGCATCATCATGGGCGAGATACGCGACGAGTGCGGTTACGACCTGCTGCAGGCAATGAATACAGGGCATGGTGGGACGCTTTCAACCATCCATGCAAAGTCCGCATGGGACGCCCTGAATCGTCTATCTGATTTGGCCCTTAGTGCCAAGGCGAATCTCAACCACGCATTCATACGCTCGGAGACAGCGGAGGCCATCGACTTCGTTCTGTACTGCGAGCGCGATGCCACGGGCCGCCGCCGGGTGCGCGAGCTGATTACCGTCAACGGATACACCCACGCAGACCAGAGCTTCCAGACGGAGGACATCTATCGTGCTTCCGCCGCCTGAGCATCAGGCATACAGCTAGAGAACCCAACCCGAATCGAGGTCACTCCGATGTACCGTCATGCTGCCAAATCGGCTGCACAGCCCAACTCGTCTCTAAAAGCGCCCAGCGTGGCGTTCCGGCATCGCCGAGAGCGGAACGGCGAGTGCTCTGAGCCGTTCTTCTATAGAGCCTTTGCCGCTCGAAACAGAGCTGCGGTTTGGGCGAAGATCAGCCGCCGAGATCGAGAGTTTGACTTCAGTGCATCGGGGAGCCTTCCGCCTCGTATCCCGTCCTCTGCTCGGGGTCACGCTTCGGGGCCAAACCGGCGCCCTGCGGCTCGGCGTCGTTCTGCTTCGACTACGTCGCCCCTACGGGGTCTCGGTTCCTCCCAAAAGAAGTTTGCGAACCGCGGCAAAGAACACCGCGCAAACTTCTTTCGGGCCCCACCAAGAAAGCACTCCTTGGCGCTTGGGAGCCGGGCCCACTCGCTGGCTTTGCCAAGTGTGACCCGAGCAGGATACGGGAAATTCAACGAAACGGAGATCACCACCATGTACTCAAACAAAGTCACCCTCATCGGATTCACCGGCGCTGATGCAGAAGTTCGCACCAACAACGACCGCAGCCTAACCACTCTCCCGCTGGCAACCAAGTCCTCCTACAAGAAGGACGGCAAGTACATCGAGCACACCGAATGGCACCGTTGCGTGGTCTTCGGCAAGCTCGGAGAGTTTGCAGCCACGCTCAAGAAGGGCGCTCATATCCAAGTCGAGGGCGAGCTGCGCAGCCGGAAGTATGACAGCAAGAAGACGAACTCGGAGCAGACCATCTGGGAGATCCGGGTGAACTCGATTCTCAAGCTGGACCGTGCCGCCAAAGCGGCGGCGGAAGACGAGGATGAATCCACCGAGGAAGAGGCCGCATAGGCCCTTCCTCCTTTCCGAAGAGTCCGGCATGCAGCCGGGCTTCTTCGGCTGCTAAAGGCCCGTGGCATCGCGCATGCAGTGCAGGTCGGATTGGAGGTATCGAGATGAATGGAACAGCCCAGGACTTTCTTACCCGTTGCTTCGCTCTGGGCGACACGATCGCTCTCTTGCTTCGCAACGAGAGGATAGCAAAGACACAGCAACGCATAGTCCCTCTGGAACGTGCGCTCGCACCCCGTTACCGTGGCTGGCTCGCTCATGAAAACCACTATGGAACGAATATCTATGTCGCTGCCAATCCGCTGCTCTCCGGCAGCCGGAAACGCACCAAGGATTGCATCGCTTCCATTCGCCACCTGTACATCGATATCGACGTGAATGGAGAGACCCGGCTCGCCGCGCTCCGCGCTTCCGAGCTTGTGCCGGAGCCGAATGTGATCGTCTCCACATCGGTAGGTAAGTACCAAGTGTTGTGGCGCGTGGAGGACTTCGACTTCTACACGCAGGAGATGACACTCAAGCTCCTCGCGATGGCCTTCCACGGCGACATCTCCTGCACGGACTGTAATCGGGTTCTTCGTATACCGGGATTTAAGAATTGCAAGTACGATCCCGCGCAGCTCGCCACCGTCGAGTACCTCTCCGATGCGACCTACCAGCCGGATGACTTTCATCTGTATGTCCTGCGCGAAGCCTGCATGATCCCACCTATCCCTCAACAGCCGATACGCCGCGATATGCAGACCAACTCCGAGCATGATTGGGCTTGGGTTTCGCGTGAGCTTGCCCACGGCAAAGATGCCGTGAAGCTCACGCAGGAGCTGGCTTCGCGCCGTTCCGACAAGCCCAATCCCACCTACTACGCCCAGCGCACAGTTGATATGGCTTCGGCCCGTCTCTGGCTGATGGAAGGCACATCCATTGCGGACTTAATCGCCATGCTTGAGAGCCGCAGACAGCCTGAGATTCCCGCTGCACTTTGCTCCGCTCGTGCGCGGGAGATTGCGGCCACGGCGCAACGCATGATTGCACGCAACAAGGTCGCCTGAATTCATCACTAAAGGAGAACAGCAATGCCACTACTCGAAGTCATCCAAACCCGTCAGGTCAGCGCCTCTATCCGGCTCACTGACTCAACCGCTACGCAGGTCGATCAGTACGCCGCCTTCATCCACGCATCAGCGGATGATGTCGTGGAACAGGCGCTTGCTTATGTGTTCCTGAAAGATCGCGACTTCCAGGACTTTCTGAAGACGCCACAAGCGAAGCAGGCTTCTTCGACGCTTCGCATCCGCAGAGCGCCAGCTAATGATGCAGCGGAGCCGCCCGCAAAGAAGCCGGTATCCGCTGCGTCATCGCCAGCACAACCAGCAGCATTCGTGGCGGGATCGAAGGCATGATCCCGCTGCTAATGCAGTGGCAGAGCCACTACGGTGCTGCGCACCGGAAGAAGATTGACACTCCATCCCTTCCAGGGTGTCGCGAAATGAGCAATAGGGAGCCTATAGGCGACCTCTCTGCAAACAAGCAAGTTACATAAATCTGGTTGCTTATAGGAGACCGCAAGGCTCCTATAAGCAACTTCGGAGTAGACGGCATGGAAGCGGAAACCCAAGGTTCCCATCTCAATTTAGAGACGCGGATTCGCCGGTCCAAAGGCAGGACCGGTCGGACGATCAGTGCCACAGCCAAGGTCACGCGCGACGAGCAGAACGAGATGGAAGCGGCGGCTATGCAAAGAGGTCAGAGCCTCAGCGAGTGGTGCCGTGAGGTGCTTCTAGCAGCGGCCAGAGGCGAGACCATCACGCCGATCTTTACTGAGATCGTGGCTATCCGTCAGCTCCTCAACTCAACTTTGCGGAATGTGGCTTGCGGCGAGGTGATGACACCGCAGGCGTTCCAGACCGAGTTGCAAGGCATTCGTTCCAGCAAGCACAAGGCCGCAGTTGAAGTCATGCAACAGTACGCCAGAACGGAGGTAGCACAATGAATAGCAATCAGCAGTGGGGTCGCAAAGAGACCATTGTTTGGCCGCCGCACGATCCCGTCTATACCTTCAGCGCGTTGGCGTTGGGTGTTTTCGCAACGCTGTTTTTCGTGTGGCAGTTTCTCCGCTTCACGGAGACGCCGTTGCGCCGGACATATACCCCGACCTATATACAGTCGCTCATCGGTGCGACGTTCAAGCAGCATGGCAAGTATCGACTGCTGTATGTCGGGGGCGGCAAAGCCGCTCCCCGACTGGCCCTGCCAGCCGACTTCGTTCCCGGCGAAACCAAGCTGCCCACCGGTGCTGTCTTTCCTGCTGAATTGTCCAAGGCGACACGGCAGCAGGGTTACACGGTTTTCTATCGAGGGCCGGAGAAGGACTACAACGACGCCGCGCTGAGCCGGTGGCTTCGCAGCGTGTATTTTGACGGGCAAGGGTTGCTCGATATCTACGCAACCTCGTTAGGAGAAGGGCTTCTTGTCCTGGTGATCGCTCTCGTGTTCGCCGGACGCGCGGACGTGAAACGGTTCCGCGAGTTGAAGTACGGACGCCACCTGAAGGGGCCGGTAATGGTTTCCCCGTCCAAGTTCAACAAGGCACTGAAGGCCGATGGCTTGGCCATTGAGACTTCTAAAAGGCCGTGGTATCTCCGCAAGCCTATACAGCTCCGCATCCCCAAAAGCGCGGAAGCGAAGCACATTCAGATCATGGGCGACACCGGGACCGGCAAGTCCACACTGATAAAACAGCTCCTCCAGCAGGTCGCCGACCGGGGTGAAATTGCCATCGTCTATGACCCGGCAGGCGAGTTCACGGAGAGCTTTTACAGGGAGAGCAGGAAGGACCTGATTCTGAATCCGCTGGACTCACGGGCGCCTTATTGGACGCCATCGAGCGAACTGCGGAACCCCGCCGAGGCGCGGACTATCGCGGCTTCCATGTACCAGCCGCGCGAGGACAAGCGGGGCGAGTTCTTTACGGATACGCCGCAGAAGATCTTCGCCCATCTCCTGAAGTACAAGCCTTCACCCGAAGAATTGGTTGCGTGGATGTCGGACGAGGATGAGATCGATCGACGTTTGGAAGGCACCGAGCTTGCGAACTTCGCACTGAAGGATGCGCCCCAGCAGCGGAGTGGTGTACTTGGCTCGCTCGGCCTTGTGGCCGACAGCTTGCGTCTTCTGCCTACCCGCGAAGAAGCCCAGGGTCTGGAGTGGTGCGCGACGGAATGGGCCGAAAAGCGTGAGGGCTGGATCTTCCTCACATCCACGGAAGCCGAGCAGGAGGCGCTTCGTCCGTTGCATTCGCTCTGGATTGATCTGCTTGTGTTGCGTCTTCTGACCAAGCCGAAGCCGGGGCAGAAAAAGGTATGGCTGGTGATCGACGAGCTGGCCAGCCTCCAGCGTCTTCCGCAGTTCCATACGGCGCTGACCAAGGGCCGCAAGAGCGATAACCCTATCGTCTTTGGCTACCAGGGCAAGGCACAGCTTGAAACCATCTACGGTCATCTTGCCGAGGTGATGCTTTCGCAACCGACTACTAAATTCATCCTCCGTACCGCCGAGCCGAACGCGGCCAAGTGGGCAGCGGAAATGATCGGCGAGGTCGAAATCGAGCGTGTGCGGGAGACGGTTGCGGACGGCAAGCGCCAGGGTAAGAGTTTCACCCTCGACAGGCAGATCGAGCCGCTGGTGATGAAGTCCGAGGTCGAAGGTCTACCCGACCTGCACACCTTTGTGAAGATCAACAACTACGTCTCACGCTTTTCATTCCCGCCCATGAGCCTCCCCAAGGTGGCAGAGGCACTAATCCCGCGCGTGATTCCTCCCCACAAGATGTGGTTCAACCCTCTCGCGCCGGTACCCGTGGCCGGTCCACCTGCCACGCCATCGACCACCGAGGCTGCCAGCGACCGCGAAAATGCCGGATCAAGCAAAGGTGCTCCGATCAAAGAAGCCGAGGTACTCGTTCCGAAACTGGAGCTTCCCAAGGCCGTGGTTCCGTCGGCGCAAGCCCGAACTTCCTCCATCTCGCACAACCTGTAGGCTGCCATGCTCACCATCTCGAAAGCCATTAGCTCCACCCAGGCGCAGACGTATCACAAGCTGGAGTACACCAGTGATGCGCAGAGCTATTACAAACAGGACGAGACGGTAAAAGGAGAGTGGCAGGGCAAATTTGCCGCTTCCCTTGGCCTGTCTGGAGAGGTGGCACCGTTGGAGTTCTCCCGTCTGACCGAGGGTATACACCCGCAGACCGAGGCGCAGATGGTGCGGCACCGGGAAGGGCAGGAATACACAAACGCGGATGGTTCGGTGACCAAACCCGTCGAGCACCGGGCCGGATGGGATGCCACTTTTTCCGCTCCCAAGTCTGTTTCACTCATTGCCCTCGTTGGCGGTGACGAGCGCGTGACAGAGGCACACCGAGCTGCCGTGACGACCGCCCTTGATGAGTTGGAGAAGTACACGCATGCGCGGATCGGCGGCAACAATCCCGCCGAGGTGACCGGGAAGTTCGTCGCTGCAAAGTTCGAACATGACACGGCGAGGCCTGTGAACGGCTACGCCGCGCCGCAGCTCCATACCCACGCCATCATCTTTAATGTCACGGAACGCGAAGATGGTTCCACCCGTGCCATCCAGGAACGGACATTCTTCGAGTCGCAAAACTATGCGACCGCCGTGTACCAATCGGTGCTGACGCATCAGCTACGCAAGCTGGGCTATGAGATCGAGCCGGGACAGAGCGGCGCACCCGAAATTCTGGGCTTCACACAGGCATACCTTGACGCCTCCAGCCCTCGTTCTCGGCAGATCAAAGAACAGATGGAGCGGACGGGTTTCCAGGGACCAGAGGCGGCGCAGATCGCCGCCCACGCGACCCGTGACCGGAAGCAAACCCTCACGGCGTCCGAAGTGTTGGCGGCGCACAAGGAGATGGCCAAAGACTTCGGTGACCAGCCGGAACGGGTGATCGCCGCTGCGCGCGAACGCGCCTTGATCCAGGCCCAGGAAATTAGCGTGCAGCCGGATTCCCGTGGGGCAGTTGCCTTCGCAAAGGAGAAAGTCTTCGAGCGCGAGGCTGTGGCCGATGAGCGGGTTATTATGCGCGAGGCCCTACGTCGTGGGATGGGTGAGGTCAGCTTTTCCGATGTGCAGAGTGAGTTCCAGCGGAGACAGGCGGAAGGCGAGTTCCGTTCCGTCCAAGGTCAAAAGTATGCTTCCGGTCGCAGCTTCACGACACCGGAGACGATTGCGGACGAGCGCGCAAACGTGCAGCATGTCCTTAACGGACAGGGCGCATCGGCTCCAATGCTGTCCACAGCCGCCGCAGAGCGGCAGGCCACGTCCCGCGAGTTTCTGAACGAGGCGCAGCAAACGGCCATCCGCGAGGTGCTGACCAGTACCGACCGCGTACACGGATTCCAGGGATTAGCCGGAACCGGGAAGACGAGCACGCTGGCCGCCATCCGTGAGGGTGCGGAGCAGGGCGGCTATAAGGTCGAAGGCTTCGCCCCGACCTCGAAAGCCGCAGGCCAGCTTCGCGAAGCAGGGATCGAGGCCAACACGCTTCAGAGCTTCCTTGCCCGGCAGAAGGACCCCGATTCCAGCAGACATCTCTATATGCTGGACGAATCCAGTCTCGCCAGCACCAAACAGATGCGGGCCTTTCTCGAAAAGATACACCCGCAGGATCGTGTTCTGGTCATCGGTGATACCCGCCAGCATCAGGGCGTCGATGCGGGCCGCCCCTTCCAGCAGATGCAGGAGGCGGGGATGCAAACCTCCAAGCTGGATACGATCATGCGGCAGAAAGACCCGGAGCTGCTACGTGCTGTCCAGTACCTCGCCACAAGCGAAACGGAGAAAGGTATAGCTCTGCTTTCCGAACAGGGCCGAGTCACCGAGCTTGCCAATGCGTCGGAGCGCATCGCCGCCATCGCCCAGGATTACGCCGCCAGGCCGGAGAACACACTTATCGTTTCGCCGGACAACCGTAGTCGCCAGCAGATCAATGAGGCCGTGCGCCGGGAGCTGCTGAAAGCTGGCACGCTGGCCGAGGACGGTCGGCAGTTCCTCACGCTATCCCATCGTTCCGATATGACCGGCCCCGACCGCACCTGGGCGGCGATGTACCGCCCCGGCGATGTCGTTCAGTACGAACGCGGCAGCAAAGCCGAGGGGATCGAGCGCGGCAGCTTCGGCGTGGTGCGATCGAGCGATGCGGCTACGAATCGTTTGACCGTGGAGTTCTCCCATGGCTCCAGTGTCGAGTACGACCCCAAGCGGGTCTATGGCGTGAACGTCTATCGCGAGACCAGCCGGGAATTCGCCACCGGCGACCGGCTCCAGTTCTCGGCTATTTATAAGGATCTGGGGATTTCGAACCGCGACATGGGAACTATTACTAGAATGGAGCCGGACCGACTCACCGTACTCATGGATGGGAAGGAACAGCGTTCTGTCAGCTTCAATCCCACTGAGTTTCGGCAGTTTGACCACGGCTACGCTGTCACATCCCACAGCTCTCAGGGACTAACCGCAGATCGCGTGATCGCCAATATCGATACCGAGTCCAGCCGCAGCCTCATCAACAACCGGCTCGCCTATGTCGCCATCTCTCGCGCCTCCGAAGACGCGAGGATTTATACGAACGACGCTGCAACGTTGGGCCAGCGGCTCGCTACCGATGTGACCAAGACTACGGCTCTGGACTTTACAGCCAAGCCCGAGCCGCCCGCAGCGCAGGAGGTTTCGAAGTCGCAGACCCTTGCGGTGCATGAGTACAGCAATCCGGATTCACGGCTCGCAGCCGTCGCTAGCGAGTACGCCAGCCGCCCGCAACATTCCGTCATCGTCGCGCCCGATCGCCGAGAGCGCGCCGAGCTGACACAGCTAATTCGGGCCGACCTCTACGCGCAAGGCAAACTCGGCCGCGACGCCCAGGCTGTAACAGTTCTCATCGAGAAAGAGACTGGGAGCAAGATGCGTGTTGAAAGCTACCAGCTCGGTGACAAAATCCAGTACAAGACCGGCAGCCCCGGCCTCGACGGTATCCCTCATGACAGCCAGGGCACGGTTGTTTCCACGACCTCGCGCGGCAATCTCCTCTCTGTTCGCTTCGACGCGACCCGCGAAGAAGTTACCTACGATCCCGCGCAGCTCCGAACTCAAACGCGCGAGAGCAGAGTCTTCCAGGAAGAGACTCGCGCAATCTCCCAGGGTGAGCGCGTACGCTTCGGCACCTACGATAAGGAGATGGGCGTGCGCTCCGGTGACCTCGGGACTGTCACCCGCATCGGCGAGGGCCACGCCATGACCGTGAAGATGGATTCCGGCAAGATCGCCGAAGTTCCTCCTGAGAAGGCACAGCACATCGACTACGGTTACGTCGTCGATTCTTTGAAGAACGTTCACGCAGAACGTGTGATCGCAACTGGCGATGGACTCACCCAACAGGCGTTCCAGGCAGCGTCCGCCAAAGCGGATCTCGCTCTATACACCAGCCCGCCGCAGCAAGAATTCGCTTCTTCCAAGGAAATCGCAGTAACAGAATTCGCCCAGCCCACCAAGCAGCAGAATGATTTCGGAATCGGCTTCTAGTCTAAGGATTTCTTTCCAAAGAGGGGCCCTTCCACCGGATGCACGCTCGGGGAAATTCTGCGGGTCCTGGTTGCATTCGAAAAGTAACAGGACTTCCTGATCCCAACCTCCTCAATGAGGTCGCGGTAGGGACGATCATTACTGATCGCCCCCCGCACAGATCCGCACGAGCGCTCCTTAGCGCATGCGGCTCCTATCTCGGATGAGTGGCGGCGAAGCGGTCAAGGGGCCAAGGATGCATCACGCGAGGTGTAGGAAGCCATTGTGCGGCCAGTTTGAGACGACGCGCCCAGGCGTACCGGTGTCTCTGACTACGGCGCTTCAGCGCTTGCCCCCAGTAGCGGAGCACGCGTTCCCGGAAAAGCCCGAGGCTATCGAGATTTCCGGGCACAGCGTAGTAGTGGAAGTACCCCTGTACAACTGACCTGAGCCACGCGCCGGTCTCAGGCACGGGATCATGCATGCGCATCCTGAGTTGCTGCTTGATCTCTTGCAGCTTCTTTCGCATGCGCTTGCGGATCGTCATGCGCCGCACGGCATAAGACCCGTTCCCATTCTTCCCGCTGATATGCGTGAAGCCAAGGAAGTCGAAGGTCTCCGGCTTGCCTTCTCCTCTTCGTTTCCGGTTCTGTTCGGCATACCGCCCGAATTCGATCCGGCGCGTCTTTTCCGGGTGCAGCTCCAGTCTGAACTTCCCCAGCCGTTCTTCCAAGCTCTTGCGGAAACGGTCTGCGTCCGTACCCCACTGGAAGCCGAGGACGATGTCGTCCGCATAGCGGAGAACGATCACCTCGCCTCGCGCACACTTCTTGCGCCAGACGTCCACCCAGAGATCGAACACATAGTGGAGATAGATGTTGGCAAGGAGCGGTGAGATCACCGACCCCTGCGGAGTACCTGTCTCCGTGTCCGACCATTTCCCGTCCTCCATCACCCCGGCCTTGAGCCATTTCTGGATCAGGCGCAGGATGCGTCGGTCGGCGACGCGATGCTCGACGAACTTGATCATCCACGCTTTGTCGAGGTTATCGAAGAAGCCCTGGATGTCGGCATCAAGTACGTAGTTCACCTTCCTCTTCACGAGCGCATAAAACAACGCATCCAGCGCCTTATGCTGGCTGCGTCCCGGACGAAAACCGTACGAGAAGCCGAGGAAGTCCTCCTCATAAATCTGGTTGAGGATGGTGACCACTGCGTGCTGGACGATCTTGTCCTCCACTGCCGCGATCCCGAGCGGACGTTTCCGTCCGTCGCCTTTCTCGATGTAAACCCTTCTCGATGGAAGCGCCCGATACGCGCCGCGATGCACCCGGCTGTGCAGATCGGCAAGCCGACCCTCCAGCCCAGCTTCATACTCCTGCCACGTCATCCCATCCACGCCGGGTGCAGCCTTGCGCTTCAGAGAACCGAAGCTGTCCCTTAGCAGATCGACTGTGACGTGGTGAAGCAGAGTGGTGAACTTCCTCTCCTTGTGTTCCCTTGCTGCTTTCCGCACACCCGCCAGCCCCTGTGACACGCGTGCCCCGCTCTGTGTCGGGCGCGTGCTGGACTGATGGATGTTCTCCTTGATCAGCGGCCTTCCCTCCTCACTCTCCGCCATCGACTGCTCGATTTTGTTCGAATGATTCATAGGTAATACGCCGCTGTCCGACTCCTCGGGGACGTTCATGCGGGCCTTACGGCCTGAGCCTTTACCCGCCGTCCTGCTACTGTTGCCAGCAGGAGCCTCCGAGGTCTCCCGGTTCTCGTGCATGAAGCTTCCAGGCGTGTCTGGGGTCTACGACTACGCAGGATCGGTCAGGAACTCGCGATATCGCTCCCTCCCGTGTTGCCTTCCGCCAATGCAAAAGCGTCAGCGTCCTGATTGCATCTTTTCGAAGCTCAATACCCAGCCCACCTGTACCCCTGTTTACGCTTCGCCGAGCACCTCGCGGTGCGCAACGCAAAACTCGGGGCCGAGCGGTTCGCTACTCCTTTCTCGTAGGACTCTTGCATTCCCTGCTTCATGCCGGTTTATCCCGGCGCACCGCATTGGCGATTTGTCACCAACTGGCATCCGGAGGTGCGCACACAAACTGCTTAGGACTGAGGCCCGATGACTCCGGGCCAAGCTTGGCAACCGAAGTTCTGCCGCACAAACGTGGCACCTCTATTCGGCCACGAGACTGATCTCGATGGCTTATACCGCGAAGGCGGGTGAACGGGCACTGGTCCGTTCGCTCCATGCCACGATGGTTGAACCAGATCCAGACTAAGGCCGTTACACATGACCTTTGTCCGTTTGAATGATGGACCGTTCCGAACGGGTAATGGCCCCCTTGCCCCACTTCGTCCGGGCGGTGACGGATCAGGGACAGTATGTATCAGCGATACCAATTGAACTGGCATGGCAGGAGTACAATTTCCTCGCTGATCAATTCTTCTATGACCAAAGCTCCTCATCATGTAATCCGTCGCCTCACCGTGACTGGCGGTTTCTTAGGCGGCGCGCAGCTCGAATTTGCGGACGGCTTGAACTGTCTCATCGGGGGTCGTGGTGCCGGCAAGACGACTGCTCTCGAATTCGTGCGTTTTGGCCTTGGACTCATGCCAGACCCCAAGGCCAGCGCGCTACGGCACCGTGGCATCGATACGCTGGTCAAGTCCAACCTCGGTGGCGGACGCCTCGATGTTGAGCTCTGCACCAAGAAGGATATGCGGTACACGGCAACCCGTGGTGCTCATGAAGCCGTACAGGTTTTGAATGAAGCTGGCACTCCCGTTGCCATCTCCCTGGACCGCGATCAGATCTTTTCTGCGGACGTCTTCAGTCAGAATGAGATTGAAGAGATTGCGTCCAGTCCGAAGGCCCAGTTAGAGCTACTCGACAGGTTTCAAGAGCAGGAGACGAAGGCGATCGATCGTGAGTTGGAACAACTCCAGCGCGACTTGATGCAGTCGACTGCGGACCTGCGCCAAGTAGATCAGGAAGCGGCAGAGGCCCATGCCAAAGCGTCGGAACTGGTGATGTTGAGGGAGAAGCTTAAGGGCCTAGTCGAAGTTGACGGGCCAGATGCGGCCCGCATCAACGCAGCCCACAGCACGAAAGGCCAGCGAACCCGTGAAGAGAAGATTCCAGGAGTTCTGAGGCTGGCAATTGAGAAGCTGTTGCGCGAGATGGTCACGGCCCAGGGATCGTTTCGCGCCGGTGTCGAAGCCCAGCTCGATGCGCCGTTGCTCACGAGTGCGAATGGTGCGCTCCTGAGCGCGATCCAGGCTGAGCTTGGCACATTCATTACAGAAGTGGCGAAAGACATCGAATCAGTTCAAACAAAGGCTCAGGGCCTTCAGGCGCGCATCCAGGTGCACGCGGCTACGCTAGCAGAGCGACATGCATTACAGGAAGCGGAGTACCGGAATATCGTCGCAGCCTCCGCTGAGCAGGGAGAACGTGCTGCAGAGCGACAGGACGTTCAAACCTCACTCAACAATGCTGAGTCTGCAGAAAAAGATGAACAAGGCAAGCAGAAGCAGCGGGCAGAGCTATTGAAGACTCGCAGCACGTTGCGGAAGCGTGCGTCCGAGTTGCGCGATCAGCGCTTCGCGCTGCGCAAAAAGATCGCGGAACGGCTGTCAGCCGAATTCCCAAGCATCCGCGTTGCGGTCGAGCAATCCGCAGACCTCGAAGGCTATCAGCAGTTCGTTGAGGAGACTCTGAAAGGTTCAGGAGTTAGACAGGGTATGGTCGCAGAGCGCCTGTGTGCGGTTTTTCTGCCCGAAGAACTGGCTGCTGTAGCTGCGAAAGATGATTTGGCCCTGTTCATGCGACAGACGAACTTCGAGGAAGACCGTTCTAGGAAGATCCTCTACGCGCTACGAAACGATGGCGCGTACTACGACATCGAGACCGTCGCCTTAGAAGATCAGCCCTCCATCGAACTCCTCGATGGAGCGACCTTCAAAGACTCGACACACCTGTCCACCGGCCAGAGGTGCACGACGATCCTACCCATTCTGCTAACCCAGAGCGAACGACCACTCCTGATCGATCAGCCTGAAGACAACCTCGATAATGCCTTTGTGTTCCAGACGGTTGTACGAGCCCTGAAGGCGATCAAGGGTGCCCGCCAGGTCATCTTCGTGACCCACAATCCAAACATACCCGTTCTCGGGGAGGCGGAGCGGGTCTTCGTTTTTTCGTCCGATGGGCAGCACTCGGTTCTCGAGCGCGTTGGTACTGTGGATGAGTGCCGCGTTCAGATCGAGAACATCCTCGAAGGCGGCCGTGAAGCCTTTCTCTTGAGAAAAGAACGTTATGGCCACTGAAGACGCGGACCTGCTTGCCGCGCTTGAATCACCAGACTGGACGGTAGCGTTAGAGGCGGTTGCACGCGCGGAGTCCGAGCTACGCAATTCCATCGTCGGCGATCCTTTGGCCGAGCTGGTCATCGGCATCCTGTCACGTCTCGCGAGCCATCCGAAATGGGAGGTGCGCAGAGCAGTTGCGAATGCTGCGACCCATGCGCCACACGCCACCTTCGAAGAGGCGCTGACAAAGCTCGCACGGGATGACAACCAAAGGGTGCGACAGGCGGCAGAACATGCCGCACTGCGCCGTCGTGACTCTCGCAACGCCAGCTCATTGGGAAAGCAGCACGAAGAGCGCATCAACGCGACACTCGATACCATTCAGTCTCGCTTCGGGATGGCCGGCAGAGAGGCCGTCAAACGCGCGGCGGAGCAGATGGCAAATACCCATGCTCGCGAACTGTACCACGAAGTGATCCGACTGTTGACGCCTCTGGCCGCATCGGCGGAACGGCTCCGTGATGCCTTGTTGGAGCAACCGAACCTTCCTGTGGCGCTTGCAGAGGAGGCAGATGGGATCGGAAGACGGGTCCATCGGATACGCACAACCCTAGATGCGATGCGTGTGTATAACCAACAACCGACACTTACGTTTCAATCGGAAAGTCTCAAGGAGATCGTTCAAGAGGCAGCCAATGTCGCGCAAGAGAGCGACAGAAACGAGTCGCGCGGTGTGTCCATTGCGATCCACATTCCATCGTCTGCTGTCGTCGAGGTATCGCGAACGCGTCTCGTGCAGGCACTGACGAACATCCTAGTCAATGCAGCAGAAGCCTATCCGGACGACGCCGCTGCACGGCCGATCGAGGTCACTGCCAGCGCTGAGGAGCGATTGATTCGCATGACCATCCGCGACTCAGGATGCGGCATGTCCGAGGAAAACCAACGCGACGCACTTACCCTGTTTTCTACCAGCAAAGCGACCGGCACCGGGTTTGGCTTACCGCTTGCCGTCAAGATCGTAGAATCCGAGCACGGCGGACGGCTACGCCTTGAGAGCGCGAAGGGACTTGGCACCAGCGTTAACATCTGGCTTCCGACATACCGCGAGGTACGGCGATGACCGCTCGTCACCGTGTCCTGGTCGTTGAAGATGATGTAGAGTTCTCACTCGACCTGCAGCAGATTCTCAAATCCTTGAAGTGCGAGAGCGTTCCGGTCACGAACGCCGAAGATGCCATCCGTGAGCTCAAGGCCAAACCGTTCTGCCTGGTGTTGCTTGACCTCCAGATCAAGAGCGAGCCGAATTCCAACAAAGCACATCTAGAGCATGGCAAGTCTCTTTTGAGAGATATCCGTCAGATGTACTCCGAGCACAATGGTGTGCGTTTCTGGCTACCGGTGCTCGTGGTCAGTGGATACGCTCGGGAACGGGATATCGTGCTGGAGGTGATGCGAGACAATGCCAGCAATATCATTGAGAAACCTGACACGAAGACCATCTCGGAGGCCATACGAAAGGCTTTTGCGGAGAGCGGCCGTGACGCACACGATCAGTGCGAAAACCATCGTAGCGGTTTGCGGGATAATTTCAGCGAAAAGGTCGTTGTTACTATCCCAGGAGATCGCGATAAGCAGCGCATCATTGTTCGTTTGGGTTCGCAGCCGGTGAAGCTGACTGTCAGTTCGCTACGCATCCTGCTCCACTTGATCCTTGGCTATCTTCAAAACAGACAGGTGCACAAGAACGAACTGGGCGCCAACAATGAGCAGGGTTTCAAGGGGATCTCAATCCTGCGAAATGAGCTGAAACAGGTGCTGGGCGAGATTGACATCGTCAAAAACCACTACCATGGCATCTATGCTCTTATTACTTCGGTAGAGATCGGCGAGATCACCTTCGACAAGCTCTTTGAACTCGGCGATCACCAGATATCCAGCCTAGTAGTGAAACTTCAGCAGGTATCCGCTCCCCCAGCCGAAAAAGTCTGAAGGAAACTCTTCCAAGCTTCTGCCACAACGCCGCCGTCGTTGAAACGCCGCTCCAGGTCTTAGCTTGACCTTAGTCGAGGGCGAGCCAGGTTAGCTCACACTTCCCCTCGCTAAAGGAGCGGAGATGAGCGACCACTGTAAGACTGGACTGGACGACCGTTGCCGGGATGCTGACGGCGAGATTCGCAGGAAGCGTGGAGACACCCTTGTCGGCACGCTCCGCGATGATTATGGGCCGAACTTCGCCCAGGGCGCCCGGTCGGATATGCGTCTCGACACTTTGCTGAACCGCACCGGCTCAGCCTCGTTGAGTGAATACCTGAAAAACCACAAGAAGTAGGGCCCTTACCTGCGCCAGGAGCCTGAGGAGGGCTGCCACCATGTCAATCCGGATTACCTGCATCAAGAAGTCGAATGGGCACCACGAGGATCCGCATCACGCAATCTCCGACCTCGGCTGGATCAATGAACAGACTAACGAGGCAAAGCGGTCGACCCGGTTGGAAATGTACGACTGGATCAAAAATCACGACGGCGTAGCATCCGTCCTCGATGCTCGCGGCAATAAGGCTCGCGTTGGTGTCCGCGAGCACGCGAACGGTACCAAATACGTTCAAACCTACGCCGACCGTGTGTGGACGGATAACCTGCTCGCTTTGCCTGAATGCCGATAGGACAAGGCGCAAGATTCATTCGGCTCAACACAGTTCATCGCTCACGGTGAGAAAGGAAATGGAACATGGAATTCGAAGGAAATCACACTGGCCCCCATTCGCTGGACGAAGCCGTCGAGCATTTGAAAGAAGCGGAGGTTCATCTGGAAATGGCGCGCGCGGAGGAGGCCAAGGCCGAACGTGACGTCAAGGAGGCAATTCACGAGATCGAGGAGGCGTCGCGGCACGACGAGGTCGAAGTGCATGTGGTCCAGGTGAATGAGTTGGAGAAGGCGACCTTCAAGGAGAAGGTCAAGACGACGCTTCAACAAGTGTGGGACATGTCCTATAAGGAACTGAGGCTTGAGCGCAAGCCGAAGGACGTCTTTCAGACGGCCGGGGCTCAGCCTCAGCCGTTGACCGGGCACCTGCAGCTCACGCTGGAGCAGGCACGAGAGCAGAAGGTCATTGGAAACTTCCACTTTGGGATCGCGTCTGAGACTGGCGGGGCTTGATGGCGCAGATCGTGCCACCCCTACCAGTTGTGGACGTTGCGCGGGGGATCGCCTCACTCGATGCGGACATCCCCCGCGTCCTCGCCTTTTTAGGCAAATCGACGATCGAAGAGCTGGGCTGGCGAAGGCCCAACAAGAGCTCGCTCATTATCCCTTTACAGGGGACATTCAACGGCGTCACCGAGCAGTATCTGCTCCGTCTTGGCTTTTCTGCCTACCGGGGGTGGCCACCCAGCGCTCAGTTTGTGAACCCCGAAACACTGGCCTACACCCATCCCATGGATCAACATCATCTGCCGATGCTCTCCAGTCCGGAATGCCATGTCCACCCGAGCTATGGCTCTGCGAATGGGAAAACGCTGCAACTTATCTGCTGTTCAGCAACGCAAGAGTTCTATGATGCCGCGCACCCAGTCGAATCCGACCTGATGTGGCGGGAGCAGAACACCTTCTACACCACGATCGCGGCGATTCAGAAGGCAATGGTCATGCACTATGGAGGGCGGTTCGCGAAGGTATGAACATGGAAGACGAATTGGAGCGTAGCGTCCCGCCGTTTCCCTACGAACCTGGAACCGCGCGACTGTTTTTGCCTCTAAAGGCGCTCGAGGCAACGCATCAGCTTCTCCAATCGGCTGGCCACCGAGAAAGCGGCGCGATGTGGTACGGCCCCAAAGACGCTGACGGCAACGGGACTGTTCGCTATGTTGGCGCGCCTCGACAGCAGATGCGCCGGAGAAACTATCACGTCAGCGCGGAGGCGTTGGCTGAGGTTGTTTATCGGCTGCCTGAGGACTACAAGCCTCTCGCCCAGGTACACAGTCATCCGGCAGAGTGGGTGGAACACTCCTCCTATGACGACACCATGGTGAGCAGCCAACGCATCCTTTCGCTGGTCTTCCCTTTCTACGGTCGAGAGATGAGCGAGTTTCCGCATGGCATTGGTGTGCACGAATGGCAGAACGGCTACTGGCACTGCCTTGATCTGGATTGTGCAACGCGGCGGATTTCACTGGTGGATGGTGAGGTTCGTGTGGAGGACATGCGGTGAGGATCGATCCTGAAATCGGCAGCAGGCACCTGTTGGGCACAGATGGGTTGGCGGAACAGCCGAACGCTGTGCAGCAGTTCATCCGAATCATTCTTTCCGAGGACTGGGCGCACTCTGCCGCAGGGCAGATCATCGCGGAGTGCCTCGTCAACTTATTGGTGCGGCAGGTGGGTCTCGTCGAACAGCTTGAGGTCGTTGCAGCATCGGACGTGCCCCTGCTCATCCGTCCCATCCTCAAAGGCGACTGGCAAACGCTTTCGGATTACCTAGCGGCTGTGGGCGAGTGGGCGGTTGGAATGGAGGTACACGTCGGGCCTGATCCTTCGCCTCGCGCAGCAGATCAAACAATCGTCATCGGCAGCGTAGCGACGCTGAACTCGAAAAAAGCGATCGCGTGCGTCGCGGATGGCTGGAGGGCGTGGTGCGGCGAACTGCAACACGTTCCCCACACTGGCCCTTCCCGTTCCCGCAACCCCATTGGACCTCTCTTCGCCGCAGCGTTGGTCGCGAGAGATCTTCAAGAGAACCTGGGGTCTTCGCCGCGGACGCCTCCTCGACAACCACGCATACTCTCTTTGGACAAATTCCATGAGTTCGGTGTGGGACGAGTTGGACGCCGCGCCATCATTGGACGGCCTCCGCTTACCGCCATTTGTTCTCGTCGGTGCTGGCGCAGTAGGTAACTCGTTGGCCTACGTACTGATGTGTCTCGAACATCCAGATGCATACCCGGTACTTGTGGACGACGACGTCTATGACACATCGAATTTGAATCGCTGCTGCCTTGCCAGCCATCGGGATTTAGAACAGGAAAAGACTGCTGTTCTCGCGTCCCGGTTGGCAGGCGCTGGTATCGCGAGCTTTCCGTTCAGCGGCGACCTGAAGCAGTTCGTGAATGACGCTCGAATTGGCCTACGCGCTGATGTGGCCGAGGAGTTCGGAGATGGACTCTATCGCATGGTCATCTCCTGTGTTGATCGGGGGGACGGCAGACAGGATATTCAGGGCCTACGCCCTCACTGGCTCGTGGGAGGCAGCACGCTTGATTTGCAGGCGAAGACCAATGTCTATGCCGGCGACGTCGATGCAGCATGCCTTGGGTGTCATAACCCTCGTGAAGTCAAAGGCGAGGCAATGCGTGTACTCGAGCGCCAGCTTCGCGCGATGAGCCAGCAGGAGCGCTTCAGCTTTCTCACAGAACACGGGCTCGACGCCACAAGCATTGAGGAGTACATCCAGGGCTCGCACTGTGGGCATCTTGGAAGGGCAGCTTTGTTGGATTTCGTGTGTACCCCGCCGCCACAATTTTCGGTAGGTTTCGTATCCTTGGGCTCCGGAGTTCTTTTGGCCGCAAGTATTTTCCGGCAACTGCTCTCGGGTATGGCGCTTCCTCAAAGAAGCGGGATGACAACCTTCAACTTTCTCAACGGGAATCTGGGAGAAAGCGCGTTGGCGCGCGACCCTCAGTGCCAGATCTGTTCAAACCTCACTGTGTCACCCGATCCCAGCCTTCAGACGGACACCGGGCTCACGCAGGTGGGTTGAAACTCAAGTTGTGTCGTTAGACGTATGGCAGCCATGGACGTGTATGACGAGAAGAGCGTTTCACAGGACTAGTGTCCAATGTCGGCTCAACCCCTTACTCCGTGAGTGCATCGGCTGTTCTCGTCAAATGAGTTGTGGAGGGGTCGATTGGCACTTCAGGCGAGACGACATATCGGTACGGAGAGAGTCTCGAGCGAGCCCCTCTCCACCGGACTCAAAATCAGAGCGAAAAGACAACAGGAGTCAGCAAATCCGATAGACCGATGTTGCGGTACATTTCGGCGCGAACACGATCCGCCACTCCATTGACGATCTCTGCACCGTCCTGCGCGGGATCGATGTGCACGCGGAACGGGCGTTTACCGAAGGGCATGTCCACCACGTTGACGATAGCTTTGGCGACATCGGCCGCATCGGCATCTGGGGGCGCCGTAGCAGCGAACCCCTTCATGATGTCTTCTCCAAGGTGCGCGTACGGGCCGTTGTCGTACTCGGCCTGACGTGCCTTGTCTGCCGGTGCGCCGGCATGCGCAAAGTGATTTGTTCCGGAGGTGAAGGCACCGGGGACGATGATGGACGTCTCGATGCCCCAGCGATTCAGTTCCGCCGCATAGCTGACAGCAACCGCATCCATAGCTGCCTTCGCCGCGAAATATGGTGATAGATACGGCGGGGTGCCACCGCGTGTGCTGGTGCTCCCGACCCAAAGGACTAAACCTTTTTTCTGTTTGCGTAGTTGTGGCAGCGCGGCGCGGTTGACCCGTTGTGTGCTGAGGACATTGGTGTCATATACCTGCAGGAGCTGTTCGGGAGTGAAAGCTTCAGCCGCCCCGAAGACCATGTGCCCCGCGTTATGGATGACAACGTCGAGACGGCCGTCTTTCTCAACAATGGCTTTAATCGCTTGGTCGGCCGATTCCTGAGAGGCCACATCCAATTCAATCGCGCGCAGGTCTACGTTGTTTTCTGCAGCAAACTGTTTCGCAGCCTCCACCTGTGCGGCGTTGCGTCCTGTAGTCTCGCGCATGCTGGCGTAAACGGTGTGTCCGGCGATGGCAAGAGCGCGTGCTGCGAGAGCGCCAAAGCCGCTCGAAGCTCCTGTGATGACGATGATGTTCTTCATGTCGATTCTCCTGTTCTTCGGGTTATATGAATGGAAAGGCTGACTGGGGACGATGCGCTTCTTATGCGAAGCCACCGTTTGCGCGAAGCACCTGCGCGTTGACCCATCCGCCATCGGGGCCGGCAAGGAAGGAGACGACGCCTGCGATATCGTCCGGCTGGCCGAGGCGTTCGAGTGGCGCCATGCTGCTTATCTGCTTGATCTGTTCTTCCGTCTTGCCATCCAGGAAAAGTTCCGTACCCACAGGGCCAGGTGCAATGGCGTTGACCGTAATCTTGTGTCCGCGAAGCTCGTTGGCGAGGACGTGGACGAGGCCTTCAACGCCTGCCTTGGAGGCGATGTAGGGGCCGTAGGAAGGGAAATTCTTGGCGAGCACGCTGCTTGAGAAGGCGATGATGCGGCCCCCTTCGGCTACGTGCTGGGCTGCTTGCGAGAAGACGAGGAAGGTTCCGCGAAGGTTGGTGGCGATGACTTTGTCGAACGTTTCTACGTCACCTTTGGCGATGGGCGAGAGTGGCATGATGCCCGCGTTGTTGACGACAACATCGATCTGGCCGAAGGCCTGGAGTGTCCTCTCGAAGAGTTGCTTGACGTCTTCGGGATTAGCAACGTCAGCCTGGACAGCGAGGGCACGTCCGCCCGAGCTGGTGATCTCATTGACGACCTCTTCTGCCTTGGCCGCATTGCCTGCGTAGTTGACCACGACGCCAAATCCATCGGCTGCCAGGCGAAGGGCAATGGTGCGTCCGATGCCGCGGGATGCGCCGGTTACGATAGCTGTCTTTCTCACAATGCTTCTCCTTTGACGGCTTCTTCCAACCTGAAGTCCGCCGCTAAAAAGAGATTGAACTCGCCATGCTTATACGTCCAATGCATAGTACTAATATTAATTATGCGTGTAACGCAGCTACGTCAGGCCGACCTGAATCTCCTTGTTGTCTTCTCTGTGCTTGCCGAGGAGCGGAATGTATCGCGCGCAGCCAAGCGACTGCTATTGAGCCAACCAGCCGTGAGCCGCGCCCTGCAACGGATGCGGGAGACGTTTCACGATGACTTGCTGGTGCGGACGGCAAAAGGTTATGAACCGACACCGCAAGGAGAACGCGTTCTCCGAGAACTTGAGATCATGTTGCCGAAGTTGGATCGGCTCATCTCGGGTTCGACATTCGACCCGGTGACAGAACATTGTTCCTTCCGGATTGCGGCAACGGACAATGCGACCTCGATCATCGCTCCCGTTCTCTGTCGCGGGGTTCTCCCGATGGCGCGACAGGTTCGCTTCACGTTCGCAAGTTGGAGAGGGGATGCCTTCGAGGACCTGACTCACGGTCGGCTCGATCTTGCCTTGATCGGGGATGAAGGCCATGTGCCATCGCCGCTGCTGACTGAAGTCATTTACGAGGAAGAACTTGTCTGCATTGTTGCGGCTGATGCTCCCTACCAGCGTCAACTTACTCTGAAGCAATATCTCGCGGCCGAGCATATTGGTGTGGATGTCTCGGAGGGCACACAACATATACCGGAGAAACGCTTGGCAGCATATGGTCACCGTCGTCGGACCGTGATTACCCTACCGTATTTCGGCGCGGCTACACGCTGTGTCCCAGGAACACCGCTGATTCTTACCGCACCCCGGCGATTCGCGAAAGCCGAAGCCGAAAATCGCAAAATCAAAGTTTTGAAGGCGCCCGCCGAACTAACAGGTTTCAAGTATCTGATGATCTGGCATCCCAGAGTGAATACCGATGCCGCACACGCGTGGCTCCGTGGCGAGATCAGGAAAATCGGTAAAGTCATCAGCTCGTGATCCGCTGGCCGAACATCGGAGTGCGCTACGAACTCGTTCGCAAGCTTTACCGAACCGGCCCAGAAGTGACCCTCCCCACAATCCTAAGGTTGCGGAATGCTTTAGATCCCGCATGGCGACTGCTGAAAGCTTGTTTGTAGTCTCGATTTGAACCAGTTGGTGCTCTGGTGCCCGTCCGCGAAGGATGCGCTCGCAGCATTAAGCTCCGCAACCATCTCCTGTCGGGACGAAGTGCACTCGAATCTTAGAAGTCGAAGAAGCTCATGCTGGAGGGTGCGAGTGACTTATCAGCGTCGATCTGCTTACAGCCGCGCGGTTGACTATACTTTGTCACCACCCAAGCGCGCTCGCCAAGAGCCGCGGGCAGGCAGATACTTTAACCCGCCGGCGTCAAGGAGGTTCTCCAATGAACATGAGTGGCGATCAGATTCGGGAAGGCTTGCGCAACGATGAGTTCATTCCGTTTTTTCAGCCGGTAGTCACGCTTCATACGGGCGAAGTTGCAGGAGTGGAGGTTCTTGCCCGATGGCAGCATGGAAGTCTTGGCATTGTGCCTCCCGGCGCATTTATTGCCATAGCAGAGCAGGAAGGCTTGATTGGTGAGTTGACGGCCATGTTGGTGTGGAAAGCCTTCACCGCCGCCCGGATGTTGCCCGATCCACAGTGGCTGGCCATCAATATCTCGCCGCACCTACTGCGTGACCTAACGCTTCCAAAACGCATTCGCGAAGCAGCCGAAGCAGCTGCTTTCCCTCTAAACCGGCTAGTGATCGAGATTACGGAAAGCGCCCTGGTGGAAAACCTTGAGCATGCGCAAACGATCTCGAGGGAGCTTAGGGCGCAGGGATGCCGCTTGGCGCTCGATGATTTCGGTACGGGCTATTCCAGCCTGCTTCATCTTCAGTCCCTGCCCTTTGATGAATTAAAGGTCGACCGCAGCTTCGTGGGCTCGATGACGGAACGGCGTGAGAGCCGAAAGATCGTCTCGGCAGTCGTCGGTCTGGGTCAGAGCTTGGGTCTGGAGACCATTGCTGAGGGAGTCGAGACCCAGGAACAGGCGGAGATGCTGCTGGCGCTTGGGTGCGAGATGGGACAGGGCTGGCTTTTCGGCAGACCCGTTCCCGCGGAACAGCTAAGCGACGTGACGATTGCGCGGCCGGCTGTTAAGTTGCGCCTCACCTCTAGCTTCTGGCGAGATATCTCCTATAACTCGCCGCCTGGCCAGCGGCTCTCCCACTTGCAGGCACTCTATGACGGTGCTCCGGTGGGCCTTGCCTTTTTGAGCCCGGACCTGCGGTACATAAGCATCAACCAACAACTTGCGGAGATGAATAATGTCCCGGTTCAAAAGCACCTGGGCCGCTTTGTCAGCGAGATCATTCCGGGCGTGTATCCGCAGCTTGAACCGCACCTGCGTCGTGCGCTGGCAGGAGAATCCGTCACCGCTGTGGAATTGACGCAGCCGGCGACCGAGAGTCGAGATGATGAGGCATTCTTGGTCTCGTATCTACCTGCGTTCGACGAAGCGGGCGAGGTGGTGGGCGTCTCTGTGACGGTGGTGGATATCACCGCCCGAAAGCGAACTGAAGCGGCACTGCGTGAAAGCGAAGATCACTATCGCCACATGGTGGAGTTGAATCCGCAGATCCCCTGGGTGCTCGACGATAAAGGAATGGCTACCATGATCGGTCCGCGATGGCGGCAGATTACGGGTATGAGCGAAGAGGATTACCGCGGACGAGGATTTATCAACGCACTTCACCCCGCCGACCAGAAGCGCGTGGTGGAAACAATCGAGCATTCACTCCGCACCGGGGAACCGATCGATGTGAGGTGCCGCGTCCGGACCTCAAGCGGAGAGTGGCGCTGGATCCATTCGCGCGGAGCTCCAAGGCGAGACGGGGCAGGAAGGATCATCCGATGGTACGGCAGTGCGGACGACATCGACGCCCAGAAGCAGCTTGAGGAAGAACTGCGGAGGCGAGTAGGCGAAGTGAACCTTCCATCCTCCGAAATCGCTTGAGCGTGGGTAATCCGTGTGACTCGAAGGCCGATGACCCAGAACAGCGGAAACGTTTTTCTCGTTATCTGGACGAACACTCATGAGAGGCCGACTCGTTTTCCTTATCTGGTTGTCCAGCGTATACCTTGGCTGGTGCAGGCATAGTACGCCACCATAAAAATGAAAATCGCCACTGCCGCTACTGGGTGCACGAACCAGCCGAGCACGCCAGCCAAGATGTAGAATAGGATGCCTATGGCCGGACGTATGAGCTGAGTTGCGAACAAGTCCGGCGGTACGCCGGGCTTTACGAGCTTCGAGTGGTAATGCAGATATGAAAATGCCGGTAACCACGCTGCCGACATGAGGCCAGCGATCAGCGCATAGAGAACTACGGCGGCCTTTTGATCCATGACATTGCCACCTACAAAAGCGCTTGCCAATACGCCCGTTGGAAACGGAATCAGTGCCGCTGTGCCAAGGATACCGAGGTTGATCCAATTCATAGCCAGATCTACCTTGCAAAGACGTTCGAAGAGATAGTGATGATTGCACCAAATGACTCCCACGTTGAGGAAAGCCACGGCGTAAGCAAGATAGGATGGCCATTCCTTTAGCAGCTCTCCCGCCAATCTCCCCGGTGAGACGCTCGGACGGTGGATCTCAATGACGAGCAGGGTGATGATGATGGCAAAAGCACCGTCGCTGAGTGCTTCCAGGCGCGCAGGGCCAGCAAAATTCGATTCTTCGTCTTTGGATACTTCAGCCTCACTTTCAAGAGCTGCAGAATTCGAGGACTGAAGATCGGGAGGAGAGTAGGCGACCTTCCTCCGAAGAAACGCTCGAAGCTGTCGTTGCACGGGTTGAGCGTCAGCCACCCTTACAGTCTTGTGATCAAGATCAGGAGTAGATGCGGCAGCGAGTCTAGTTGTCATGTTCATTCTGTCCTCATCGCGCGAAAGAATCGGCTCTGTGACAGACCGTATCGATGTCCACTCGGATGAGAACTCTGATTCTTGCTCTTGAATTCGGTTCTACACCCATCCGTGAATCGAGCCATGGAACAGTGTTCTCCAAGCCGTCTTGACCCTCAGGTGGCGCACAATTTGAAAGCAAGATTCGGAGTGCCGAGTCCATTTCAGCGGGTTACCTTTCGAACTGAGAAAGGACGCAAGGATGACACGAACATTGGACCGCAGAGGCGCTTTAAAGATGGGATTACTTACCGCTATGGGGTTCGGAGCCCTCTCTCGACATGCCGAGGCAAGTACAGACCTGCAATCGAAAAACAAGGTGGTCGTCGAGAGGTGGTTGACGGAGTTTTGGGGAAAGACCTACAACCCTGACGTCGTCGATGAGCTTGCTGCTCCCGAAATGGTCTTGCGGTATTCGTTGCATAGACCTCGGCGCGGTCGCGAAGACATCAAGATGTTCATGCGCGGTTTTCGCCAAGCATTCCCAGACCTGAACTTCTGGGGAACGGCACCTCTGTTAGCCGATGGAGACCGTGTGATTGGGCAATGGGAGGGTGGTGGCACGCATACAGGCCTGGCCTTCAGTGATTTCCTGGCGGGCTTCTTGCCGACAGCGTCCGGCAAGAAGATACATTTCACAGGCATCACCATCCTGCGACTTGATAGCGGCAGGATCGTCGAAGAAGTCGGACTCGACGATGGGGTAACCGCACTCCGACAACTCGGTCTCCTATCGAATGCTCAAGCAGAAGACGATGATGACATTTGTGCCCAATATTGCTAAGAGAGATTCGAAATGGTTCACGGTCCAGCGGTTGCGTGTGATCTCGTAACGGAGATCACGTAGCCGTTATATCCAGCTCCGACTATTGGAGTCTCATGACCTCATGTGGGCCAAGCCAATAGATCTCCCCAGACTTCAGATAGAGAATCTGCGAGTTTACGACGGCGAGGTCTTCAAGAATGCCGTACCCCGCCCGCACAAGTTCCGCGCACATGTCGAGCACGATGGATCGATCCGATGGAATAGGCGAGATCGATGACTCATGCCTGCTGGGAGTGTTCATAGCTTTCATGGAAGACGTCACTGCATTGTGCTTGTTGATACGACAGGGCGTGCGTAGGTCTCGTCCGGGTTTTCGATAGACAAGATCGACTGAAGATGCGGCCTCAGCTGGCATTTCGAAACGTGAGGTTGTAGCGAACTCGGCCGATTCGAGGATGTTCACCATCTTTCAACGGCGCAATGCCGTGATAGCGCAACCTTGCTGAACCTCCCCAGACAAGTACATCGCCATGTATGACCTGAATGCGTTGTGTTTTGTCCCCGCGCTCCAGCCCACCAAAGAGGAAGGTTGCGGGCAATCCCAGCGAGACAGAGACGATAGGCTGTGTGAAATCACGCTCGTTCTTGTCCTGATGCAACGACAATCTCGCACCGGGTTCATACCGATTGATCAGGCATGTATCCGGGATGAAGTTCGAGAAGCCCGCCTCTTCTGCGGCACTTATCGCTAGGTGCCGAAATGCCGTGGGCATAGCGGGCCACGGCCGATTCGCCTCGGGGTCGATCACGTCATATCGATAGCCGGTCCGGTCCGTGACCCATCCGAGCGATCCACAGTTGGACATGGCAACCGACATGCGGAATCCACTAGGTGTCACCATATTGCGAAGTGGCGACCGTTCGATGACATCCTTGAGTGAAGAAAGTAACTCCTCCTCAGCATCAAGCGCAAAGCCAGCAAGAACTGCTGTTCCGGTACCGAGAATATCTCTCGATGGCGGTGCCGCTGTCTCCATCTCAAAAAGCGATGTGTTCATAACTCCCCTAGTTGGCATCGTGAAAGATGATGCCCACGGTATGACGCTCTCCTGAGCGCAAGCGGCTGACGCCGTGACGAAGGTTGACGCGATAGGTGCCTCGCGTGCCCTGTACGGGCCGGTGGTGAACCGCGAACGCCACGGCGTCACCCTGGCGAAGCGGAACGACTTCCGGTCGCGATTGCATACGAGGGCGTTGCTCCGTGAGCACGAATTCACCTCCGGTGAAATCTCGCTGAGGCTCGGAGAGCAGGATCGCCACCTGAATCGGAAAGACATGTTCCCCATAGAGGTCCTGGTGAAGGCAGTTGTAGTCCCCGGGGCCGTACTGCAAGAGCAGCGGGGTGGGTCGCAGTTGCTCTGCGTCGTGGCATCGCTGGATGAAATCGGCGTGGCTTTCTGGATAGCGCACCTCGATTCCCATTGCCTCGTTCCAGCGATTCGCGACTGGAGCGAGTTGAGGATAGAGCGCCGTGCGGAGAGCATGAATGATAGGTACGAGCGGGTAGCTGAAGTATTTGTACTCGCCCCGTCCGAAGCCATGCCGTCCCATGACGACGCGGCTGCGAAAGATCGACTCCTCTGGATAAAGAGACGCAATCGCCTTGCACTCGTCTGCGGAGAGGACGCTCGGCAGCAGAACGCTTCCTTGCTCGTCAAGGTCTTCCCTAATCCGATCCCAATCGAGCGTGTTGACGCGTGTGACTGCTCCTTCGACCGGAATCGAGCCTGCGCTGGTGTCCCCGGCTACTTGAACTTCATCTGCGAATAGAGTGTTCATGCCTGTGCCTCTCGATCTAACAGTGCTCGTTTGCGCTCCACGCCCCAGCGATACCCGGAGAGCGTTCCATCATTTCTGACGACACGGTGGCATGGGATTGCCACGGCTAATGTATTTGCGCCGCAGGCCTGGGCGACCGCCCGTACGGCCTTCGGCATACCGATGGACTTCGCAATCTCCGCATAGCTGGCGGTCGTACCGACAGGGATTTGCTGCAATGCCTTCCAAACCCTTTGCTGAAAGGCCGTGCCGCGAATATCCAAAGGCAGGTCAAGTCCGACGCCCGGCCTTTCGATGAGGCCAATTGCCTTGGCGACCAGATCCTCGTAGCCGCTCTCGTCGCCGACGAGCTCTGCCTTGGGAAATTGGTCTTGCAGATCGCGTACCAGCAGGAGCGGATCATCGCCCATGAGAACAGCACAGACGCCGCGCTCACTCTTGGCCACCAGGATAGAGCCGAGGGAGCACTCCGCGATCGCGAAGTGAATCACGGTCTTTGCACCGCCGTCGCGGAAGCTGGTTGGCGTCATCCCGAGAACTTCGTTTGCACTCTCGTAGAAACGGCTGCTGGAGTTGAACCCAGCATCGTAGATTGCGTCCGTTACCGATTGATTCTTGCCAAGTGTCTTGCGGATGCGCTTCGTTCTGTGAGCAGCGCCGTAGCCGCTCGGCGTGAGTCCGGTGATCGCCTTGAACGTGCGATGTAGATGAAAGACACTCATCCCTGCATACTTGGCTAGTTTTTCAAGAGAAGGAGTCTCCTCGGAGCGCTCGATGAGTCGGCATACCTTCTCGATCTTGGCTGTGTTGGCCTCAGTCAGCGAGAGGCCAGCAGGCTTGCATCGTTTACAGGCTCGGAAGCCTGCTTTCTCCGCTGCCTCGGTCGTCGTATAGAAGCATACGTTTTCTGGACGGGCGAGGCGAGCAGCACACGAGGGACGGCAATACACTCCCGTGGTCTTCACCGAATAGAAGAACTTCCCATCCGATTCCTTGTCCCTCGCTACGAGCAGCAGCCAACGAGGATCGTTGGTTGTCTCTGTGGCAAGTTTCTCGATTTCCATCTGCCTGTTCATTGCAACTCCTTCAAATCTTACTTCTCGACCTTAGCGAGATGCCCAAGCGACTACACTCCGAATCTTGCTTTCAAATTCAAAGGCTAGGATCACGATTGGAGACTTCGTGACCAAGCCCCTTACACCCAATGAATGGAAGCTATCGACAGAGCAACGACCATTCCATGCGGCGACTCGTCATCTCGCTTCAATCGACGCGGACTGGACACTGCTCGTCAAACAGGTCGGACCGTGTACGCACCTACCTAAGCCGGCTCGGGAACCGTACGAAGCCTTGATACGCGCCATCGCATATCAGCAACTGCATGCCAAAGCGGGCGATGCCATCCTCACAAAATTCATGGCCCTGTTCGGAGGGTCTAACTTTCCATCCCCAAACCAGATTCTGGCGGCGGATCTCGACTCGCTTCGGACCTGCGGATTCTCAGGGAGGAAGATCGAGACGATTCGCGAGATTGCGTCGGGCTCCCTGAGTGGCTTGGTGCCGGACCGGAAAGACGCGGACAGGATGTCCGACGAGGACCTCATCTCAAGGCTAGTAACTCTCAAAGGAATTGGTCGGTGGACCGTTGAATTGTTCCTGATTTACACCCTGGAGCGGATGGATATCTTCCCCGCAGATGACTTTGGAGTGAGAGAGGGACATCGACGTTTGAAGTCGCTACCGAAGGCACTTTCGGCGAAAGAAATCGCGAGAGAAGCACAGCGATGGAGCCCCTATCGAACCATTGCCGCGTGGTACCTCTGGCACGTACCACGCGACAATTCTACGAAAGGCTGAGTTGCCTCTGGGATATTACGTTGGCTGCTTCTAATTCCAGCAGCCTACGTTTCTGTTCGAGGCCGCCAGCATAGCCCGTAAGACTTCCGTTGCTGCCGACAACGCGGTGGCACGGAATGATAACGCTGATCGGATTCCTTCCGTTCGCAAGCCCCACGGCACGGATGGCGAGGCGGTTGCCCAGCAAGTCTGCAAGCTCTCCATAAGAGCGTGTCTCTCCATACGGGATTGTTTGCAGTAGGTTCCACACTGATTGCTGGAAGGTCGTTCCGTATAGCGCGATGGACAAGTCGAAGTGAATGCGCTTGCGTTCGAAATACTCACTGAGTTGCGAACGGACAATGTCGAAGCCCGACGTTACCCTAGATCCGAGCGACTCTGCTCTTGGTCCCCTGAGGTGATCCGGCATGTATAGGCCGCTCAGAACTCCGTTCGTATTCACCAGCGTCAGAGTGCCCAATGGCGACTCCATCAGGAAATGCTCAATCATTGACATTGTGTCTTCCTTTCGGCGACGGGCTTACCCGCGCGAACGTTGTTGCAACGACCTTTGCGATCTGCGTTGCCACACTCAGCGGTTCTTCGTGTGACCAGAATCTCAGAACAGTCCAACCTTCCTGACGGAGTCGTTCTGTCGTGTCCTCATCCCGGCTCTTGTTGCCTCGGATCTTCGTTGCCCAGTAGCTCGCGTTTGTCCTGGGCGGTGCATGATGTTCTGGACATCCATGCCAGAAGCATCCATCAACGAAAACCGCGATCCTCGCATTTCGAAAGACCAAATCGGCAGTCCTCCTGAGGTCTCGTAGCGGCCGCGCCGAAACGCGATAGCGCATCCCCAGCGCATGTACGGCTGACCTCACAGCGATCTCAGGCTTTGTGTCCCTGGACTTGTTTCCCTGCATCACTCGACGTACAGCTGGCGTACTGGCCCACGAGCCCATAGGCACTTGGGCTGGGACGATGGCACCGTCGAGCGTCCTTAATGCGTTCCTCTTTAACATCGCCTCCTCCTGTTGCTTCTGTTGCAAGCGTTCTCAGAAGGTAGCAATTTCAATCTTTCATCTCACTCCGTTCCTTGCTCTCAAACTGCAATCTGCTCGGTTGAAACTCAGCCTCGGATTCCGAAGCAAGATACGGAGTGGCTCTTTCCTGACATCGGAATAACTTTCGAGATGCAGAGGCAAACGCCATGCTTGCCTTCGCCAACATCACTGCATATGGAGAAAATTTATGTCGAGAGAACAAGAGAACAAAGCCATCGTAGGTCGTTGGTTTACCAGCTTCTGGGGATCCACATGCGATCTCAGCATCGTTGACGAACTCGCCGCACCGGACATGCTCTTGCAGTATTCGTTGCACGAGCCCCGTCGCGGACACGCGGACATCAAGGCGTTCATGACTGATTTCCGCGTCGCGTTCCCAGACCTCAGCTTCGGCGGAGCGGCGGATCTCATCGCCGAAGGGGACTATGTCGTGGGTCGTTGGCTAGGTGGCGGCACGCACAGTGGTCCTGCATTCTCCGACTTCCTGGCAGGATCGTTGCCGGCAGCGACGGGTCGCAAGATGCATTTCACCGGAACGACGGTGCTCCGTCTGGAGAACGGCAAGATCGCCAAAGAGATTGGACTCGACGACGGTGTCACCGCTCTCACTCAGCTTGGCCTAATTCGCGCTGTCTAACAAATAGTGGTGGCCGTTGCCTAGACGGGCGCCGCTTGCACCATCGGGGGCGATCCATCGCGCTTCATTAGAAGCTCGCAAACCACGATCTTTTTCGATCATGTCAGTTATTGCGAAATCACCAATGCGCTCACCGACACGGTTAGTACCGATATGTCGGCATATCGGAAGTAAAGCGTCCGAGCCAGTCGTTCTCAAATGACGAGAACAGGCCAATGCACGTTTCCAGCCCCATCTGCCTCAACGAGTGACTCGACGATTTATCACACATTCGAAATAGGCACGGCAGCGTTAGGAGATTGCACCGACCTCTGTCGTGACAGCTACGCTAACTGGTTGTATCTAAATGATTTCATGGGCGTTGATGGCTAACGACAGCACCCTTGAGCACTCAAAAACACTGGGAAAACAGCAGTTTCAGAATTTCAGCACCCTCGCCAGCACCCTCATTCCGTTGCGCCTCAGAGATGCCTCACCTCTGCCCCTGGAGGGCAAAGGTCTGCAAGTCCACGACCTAGTGCCGCCCGAGCGCGATCTGGATCATAGAATGTTTGAACAGACTCCCGAGCCGCCTACCCGCGGCGCATTCAGAGGGGGATGCCATGGACGGTGACAAGACATCATGACCGTGTGTATCGGGGCGCTTTCCTTAACAGGCCCATCTATCGTTCTCGCGGCAGACACTCGGGTCACCCACGGGACATCACCCGTTGATCCCAATGATCAGGCGGGCAAACAGTACCCTCTGCCACCATACAACTGCGCCACAGCGATTGCTGGATCAGTCTCCGAATGCCATGAGTTCGTGGGTCGGCTCGTGCAACAGATGGAGCTGCTAGCAAAGACAGACAGGGATCCATACCGCGAAGAAGTGATGGAAGCGATCAACGAAGCTCGCTTCCAGGTCTTCCGACCAAAGATCGACTGGGAACTCCGGAGGAGCCTGGGAATCACGCTCAAAGAGTTCCATGATCGATTCCTTCCTCCCGCCGACTTCGACATCATGGCGGAAAAGTTTGGGATGCAGGCGATTCGCGGCACTCCTCTAAATATTTCTTGCATCGTCGGTGGATTTACCGCAGAAAACACGATGTTCTTTTGCGCAAAGGGGATTGAACACATCCAGTCCGAATCGAGTCCGGGTGTGCATGCGATTGGCAGTGGGTCGATCCTCGGAATGAGTCAGCTGAACAAACGTGGACAGAACCTGGCTTTCGGCCTCGCGCGGACCGTATTCCATATCCATGAGGCAATGCTCGAGGCGCAGAAAGAGAAGACCGTAGGCCCTCCAACGAATTACCTTGTGGTGATGAAATCGCAACCGATGATGTACGTGCCAAAGGAAAGCCCCTTACTGGCACGCTGGGTCGATTTCTATCACGACCGGGAGACGGGCGGGCTGGATAGTGAAGAATCGAACTTCGCCATACAGCGAGAGATGTTGCCTGCGCAGATGCCTCCATACGACAAAGAATTCCCAGGATGACAGGTCGCAAACCGCCGTCTCGAAGCGCCAGTTTCTTTGACCCGCCAACCGAGAGCGAAGTTCTCAGGAGTCTGCCTGGGTATTCGGAGCGGGTCTATGGCGCTTATCGCTACCTCTCAGAACGACCGACGGGGGCAGATCGTTGACGCGCGAACCTCTTGCTCCCTGACTGTGGCATCTCGATTCACATTCAGGAATTCGGCAAGCATGTCTCGTAACTCATCGTTCATCGCCCGTAGAAGCGTGGGTGGACGATCCGGCCCCTTCGACCGAAGTGCGCGATTTGGTTTCAAAAAGAAGGGCGTCAGAAGGAGCGGGTCCATCATGTAACGCTCCGCTAAGATCTCCGCAAGTCTCGTGTCGCAGAGATAAGGTGATAGCTTCTCAATCGTGTCTACCGACATTGAAAACAGCCTCGAACAATAGACAGGAGAAATCTCCGAGAAGAGATTCAGTTCGCGCTTGGCCTTGGTGAACTGTCCATCGAGGTAAGAGTTTATGAAGAAGCCGTCTCCGATGTCGTCGCGTGTGAGGAGGACGGGCATGACGGTTCGTATGTCGCTAAGATCGACGCCTTGGATCAACGGTCTTTGCGATTGCCGGAGGGCCTTGGTGATCGATCGCGCCACCTGATAAACGCCCTGGGGCTTTATATATTTCTTTCCGAGTTCCGCTCGGAGGGCAGACGGGTCGCCGCCGTACTTCGCCGACCCGAGCATGACCCCGCCTTTACATTCGATGAACAAAGCCGTCGTGCCGCAAATAATGATGAAATCGCAGACTTCTTCGTTGTCCTCTACGTACCGAGGAGAGGCATAAAAGCGGTTCAGCTTCTGGTCGACGGAGTTTGAAAAAAGCCAGGAAATGTAGTCTTCAAATATCTTTCCCCAAAAGCTTGAGAAGTTCTGGCGCTCTCGATTCGGTAACGACTTGTAAATGGTCCAGAAGACCGATGACTCAAACTTCTCCATGCAAAATAAGGTGTCGAGCGGGATAAGGACCTGCTCGGTTCTGAGAAAAGGGAATTCCTTCAGCGCGGTGAAATCGCTGAGCATCCCCGGCCTGCTCGTTAAACGTGTTCGGAGTTCCTCGGGGGTACTGCTCAAAAGTCGAAGGAATGCGTCTCGGTGTGCAGGTGACAATCTTGATTGCTCGTAAAAATCAACGTGAACGCCATAATGCGGAGATCTCATAGTGAGATCGGCCGCGCTTTGCATGATCCTCGGCAGCACTCCGATCATCAGGGCTTCGAAAAGCTTGAGCGGTAAACCCGAAGCTTTTTCAAAGAAGGCTCCTACATCGAAGTACGCCGGCTGAGTGACGCGAGCCGGAGCGAGGTAATTGACGATCTTATGCATTCGAGGGACGGATGCGAAGTCGAATCTCAGCTCGTTTGCCTCAGTGATCGGAATGAAGTCACAGATCATCTGTTCCAGCCACGCCTCGCTCCACGGCTCCAGGCTCGATGCCCGCGACGGGTTAGAGTCGTGTTCGTTGGACATGAGAGCCAATGTCCCGATTCTGTGCGATATCTCTCGCGTCATGACCATGTCGGGAACATCGGGACAGCATCGAGCGGCTTCGCGCAGGATAAAAAGACATTGGTGACGATGGAAGACCGTCAGGCCACTCTCTTCGAGCCGTTTGACGGTTGCGGAATCGAATAACTCCCGAATGATGCCGACCTGAGCCCTCTGATCTCGGGGAAGACCGCGTCTTGAACACAAGACATTTATAGCGGCGAAGGTGCGAAGAACTAGGCCAAGATCCAGTGAACGCAGCGCCGCTTCGAATTGTTCAAAGGTGGACGGCGTTCCAAAGACGTCCTGGTAGCGTAAATACGTCTCCACACGGGTCATAGGTCTCGTTCTCTACCGAATTAGATCAGATTCGAGGATGTAATCGCGCAGCAGTTGATTCAGTAGCGCCCTGTTTGCAAAGGCGGTCAGCAGCCCATCGAACTTACGTTGAACGTCGAGTGTGGTCGCGCGCAGATCGCATATGCGATCTGCCTGGCTGCGTAGAATAAATGAATGGTAGAACCTACAGAAATCACGATGTGGCAGGTATTGGAGAACGGAAAGTCTATAGGGTCGATGTCTTCACTCAGTGATGCGGCTGCGCTCTATCTCGAAAATGTCAATAGCCGCTTGCTTCATGAGATCAAGTGTGAAGGCAAAGGCACTTGGGGTTTTGTTCGGGCAATTCCGGAGGACGAAGCCAGGAAGATTGACGAGTATGCCAAAGAGCGGAAGCGCAAGCGCGACATCCGACTCGACGCGGTCCGCCAATCACCACGGTGATCGTGCATTCGACCAAATCGATCCGATCTCCCTCTCACCCGCTCTTGCCGCGCGAGTTTGCTTTCCGCGACTGAAAGCGACGTTTTTAGCGATTCAGGCCCCGGCGTTGTTGGGTCCGACCTTGCGCTCGACTACCTCGTAAATCTCTCCCACCAACTGAATATGACGCGGCCGTTTGAGTGGCGTACTGTGCCCTTCATGCCTATTCGGCGGGATATAGGAGCCTGGAGAAAGCATAGTGAGCCCGCATCGCGGTGGTCTCGGACGGGACGAACGATTGACTGCCTAAGCGATTACCTTGTGATACCCGCTTCTTCGGTTCCAAGTGAGCGCGCTGCGCGTGAGGTTGTAGGTCTCACAGATGAGGTCGGTAGCGTCTGAACAATTTTGGAGCTTCAGAGGGTCGGCTATGGTTTGGAGAAAATCCCCGCAGGCCCGAGGGCTAGCGAAGCTTGTACCGGCTTCGGCACCCCGGAAAGCCAGATGCGACATCAGAGGAGCAGGATCGACTTGGCTATTGCCGTATTCAGCGGAAGGGCCACGCGACGAATTGATCCACATGTTCCCGTTCGGATCATTTCCAGCGATGCTCACAACGTTGTTGGCGGTGGCGGGAACTCGGACAGTTCCATCGGCGTCACCTTGGATAAAAGCCGTTTCCGGGTCTTGCTCACATAAGACGATCCACGCATTGACGGTAGCGTCCGCGGTACTTTCCAGCGCGAACTCGACCTCTAAAGTCGGCAACTGCGTAGTCAAGCGGCTCAACGAGAATGCGACACAACTAAGGTCGTTGCGGCACTTCGAATGAAAAAGTGCCTGCGCCGTAAACATTGACGGGAAACCCAGGTGACCAGAACTCAAAGTCTGATGGGTCTTGCCCGAGCGGAGCCGCGTTGCCCCTACTTGGCGTCTCCCTCCCGTATTCCTTCGTTCAAAAAGATCGACCTCGATTACGAGGTTGGAATTTGCCGGTTCGTACCACCAGAACTCCACGAGCAGGTCAACGCACCGAGGGCCAGTGCGAAGTTTGAGGTATTCGCGCGATCCTCCCACCAGTTCTCGCTTTGCCGCGAGTCCAGTCCCGCCATCGTTTCCGGCCGAAACGACAACAAAGCGCTCTCCACGGCGTGCAAGTTTTGTTGAGATGTACTCCTCCAATGGCGAATCGCCATTGTGAGGACCGACATGCGTGCCTAGCGAAATGTTGATGGCAGCTGGCTTGTTGTCGGCGTTTAGTTGGGGCTCCAACGCCTTCACCGCATCTAGCAATTCCACAGTAGTTGCCTGGTCGAAGCAGCTTGTCCCGGATGTGATCGCCTGAGCGGGCGGGCGGACGAGTGCGCAACTGACGGTGGTATCAGATAGGAGTGGCCCGATTCGTTCGAGGAGGGTTACTAGAACCTTCTTGGCATGATCCGAAAGCTCAATGTTGCCCGTAACGGCGTGGCGCAGATTTCCGCTGTAGTCATTCGGATCGTGCTGTGTGCTCTCGCCCAAGTCGATGATCGCAGCCCCGCAGCGCGCCGAAGAAGCATCGGTCGCTTGCTTCAACAAGTCGTCGATGTCCGTATCTAATGTTCCTGTGCCCGTTCCAGCGTGGAGCGGTGTGCCCAGATCCAGGTAAATCTTCTCGGGCGGAATATTTGCAAAGTCTCCAAGACTATTGAGCAAAACAGGAATGGGAACGCGGCCCCAAAAGAATAGGGAGTTTTCGGTACTGTCGAATGTGATGTACTCCGTCAACCTTCCCAGTTCCGCGTTGGGAGCTGCCTGCCCGACGATCGGAAGCCGGAGATGATCGAAAAGCAGTCTTCCGAAGTCCGCCATGGAATTCAGTCTTTTATAAAACAGACGAAGCCATTCCAGGTCTCCTTCAAACGTCCATGGCCGAGAGAGCCGGTAATAGACCTCGAAGGGTTGATGCAGGAATGAGGCTCCTCCATATTTGTGAGCCTCGCTGATTTCGGAATGAAGAGCGCCTTGCAGAAGGCTTTGGTACATCGTCGCTGCTAGGCTCGGGCTGATCACGATTACCCTCCGGTTTCGGACTTCACACCGACTACGAAATTGATTGATTTAAACATCAGCTTGCCAGAGACAGGTTCGTCGAAGATGAAGCCCAAGTCCCGCAATTTTGCCAAGCTCAACACGAACCAATCTTCGTCGCCTATCGCCTCCTTCGCTTCGCTGAGGCGCCCTTTGCTCATGCCCAGGTGCCAAGCGTATTCGTGCGACTTCGGATCATTCAGGAAGTCCTTCACCTTTGCTTCCAAGGCGTTTGGCTTAATGCCTGCGGGTATGTGCTCGGAAAGCACAACCGCGGTGACGTACTGGATCGCGCTCATCCTTTGAACGAGAGACTCGAATACGGACATTAGAGCCGCACCAGCCTCAGCGCCACACTCCACCCAAGACCAAATTTCGAAGGGACTATGGAACGCCTTGCCGAACGAAACCACAGCCTTTGCCGTTTCGAGGGCAGCCTTCATGGCATGTCCAAGGTGAAACCGGAAGTTTACGCCTTCGAACAGCGCCTGTGGCGTGGTGTTGCTCACCGAAATGGTCTGATCTTGTGCCTCACGCCAAAGGGACGCCAGCCGTTCTTTTTGATCAGAGTTGATCGAGATGTCGTCGCCCATGTCGCCGGTTTGCATTGCGAATTCCTCAACGAATAAATTGGATTTAACGGATGGACGGGGGAAAACCACGCGCCAATTCTAAGATCCGTATTTTTCGCTATTTCGGCAGAAGAGATGCCTCCGCCGAACCTCGATACAGGTCGGCGTTCCTCCATAGGAGTCGCCAGACGTCGTCATTCCGATTAATGAGGGCGTTGACCAACACTAGCGGCCGTAAGAACAACTGGCGTCAGCGCCTGCTAAGCTGATCCCTGTCAGCATTCAGAACCAGGAGAGGTGAGGCTTCGCGAGTGTCGAGCGTCCGAAAAGCCTATCTACCCCTGTGGCTCCATCTTCAGCTGCCTGACATGAGGTTCCGAAACGGTGTCTCGATCCGATCGCTTTCGGAAGCTGAGAAACCGGATGTAGGCAGTTGGGGTCAGTTCATGAGCCCCAATGAGATAGCGAGAGTTTCTCAGTTCAGCCGATGGATGTGTTTGGACTTCGAGGTCGAGCACCCTCACCAAGGCGGCGGTACACCGATCGAGGCGAAGGCGAGCAGGACGCTGGCGAATACGATGCTGGCGCTGCAAGTAGTGGCACCTGTAGGCTGCTACATATTCGACATCTTCATCCAGTCCGGCGATACGTCGCTCAACCTCTACCAGATTGATCACAACCAGGTCCTGACATCGGCGGGCTGCGCCCGAATGAGCGGCGCAGGCGCGCTCAGCCCTGGGGAAATAGAGAAGGTCGTGGACGGTGTCCTTGCGCTTATAGAGACCGAACAGCCGCGCTTGAATACCCCGCTCGGGCTCCTCCTAAACGGTATGTCAGGCGGAGACATATACGTGAAAACATTGCTGTGGGTGGCCGCGATGGACTCTATCTTGATGGCGGAAAAAGCGAAGGTCTTCAAGCAACGGCTCTGCAAGATTCTCGGCCCAGAGACTGAAGTGTTCCCTGGGCTGGAAGCTCAAGGAGTACCTCCCTACAGCGTGGACGATTTAGCATCCGACATCTACATCCTTCGAAATCAGATCGCTCACGGCGGGGTCATTCTTTCAAGATTTCTTGAGCTGCCACCGGTCAGTTCCGCGCGCAATATTAATGCTTCCTGTCCCGGTCTATTGACTTACGCGAATGTTCTACATGAAGCATCCATCATGCTGCTATGTCGCCTGCTACGACACATCATCCTGCAGGACATGCTCCCAGTCTTCACCGATCTGAAACAATGGGAGCGCCTTCTGAAGGTCAAATAGGATGTCGGTAGAGAAGACAGGCCCATGATCCCGAAACCACTGAATACCGTCACCGAAGAAGACCTGGTCTCCCTGGTCACTAATGGCGTCGCCGAGGGGCGCACAATCGACTACAAGCGCGATCTGCCAGGCAACAGCGATGGCGATAAAAAGGAGCTTCTGGCCGACGTCTCCTCGTTCGCGAACACTGGCGGCGGCGACCTGGTGTTCGGTATGGACGAGGCCGGCGGCCTGCCGACACTGATCACGGGAACAGGCGCCGCGGACCTGGATCTCGAGGTGCGACGCCTCGACAGCATCATCGCTGCGGGCCTGAGCCCCAGAATCCGCCACTCCATAAGGTCGGTGACGACAGCGGCGGGGCCGAGCGTCTTGATCATCAGGGTTGAGCGCAGCTGGGCCGGCCCGCACCGGTCATCTATGGCAGCCATGACAAGTTCTATGGCCGGAACTCCGGCGGCAAATATCCGCTAGATGTTAACGAATTGCGCGCCGCTTTCACGCTTTCAAACACTGCTACCGAGAAGATACCCGCCTTCCGAACGGACCGAATCATAGCGCTAACGAACGCGGAGACGCCGATCCCGTTCATGGGTTCGCCGAAGGTCATCATCCATTTCATTCCATTGGAGGCGTTCGCGGGCGGCCCCACCTATGATGTGCGGCCGATCTATGACAACCCTCAACTGATTGCCCCCATGGGAACCACAGTGTGGGGCCATCGCCTCAACCTGGATGGCGTCGTCGCTTTCGGAAACCGACAGCCATGCGAGACCTATACGCAGCTATTTAGAAATGGTGTTCTGGAGGTCGTCCAGGGCAGGATATTGGCAAGCCAACATGAAGGGCGTCTCGTGATCCCGAGCGTGGCGTTCGAGGAATACATTGTGCGGTATCTACCGCAATGTTTCCGGCTATTGGAGACCATCGGAGCAGGGCTGCCCATCGTTGTAGCGATGACGCTGACCAACACGAAGGATCTCTGGATGGGTGTCGACACGTTCCTCCGAGACGAGGCTGGCTATCCGATCGACGCCGAAACAATCATCCTTCCCGAAACAATCGTGGAAACCTTTGCGACGCCTGCGCAACTAATCCTGAAGCCGATGTTCGATCTGATCTGGAACGCATGCGGCTTCCCAGCATCACAGAACTTCGATGCGGACGGTAACTGGGTCACGCGTCGGCGGTGACGGGCCGATCACAATTTCGATTCTTCGACTGCCCAGTTGAGCGGAGGAAGTCGGCACCTTAGCAGAATTTGGGTTGCTGTTCCATGAAGAAGCTTCGAGTGACGTAGAATCGTTTCGCTGCGCCGCAGGCAATCTTCTATGAATAAAGCCTCACTGATTTCCATCCGAAATCTCGATCTCGCCTGGGCGCGCATAACCACGGCGACGAATATGCAGCACAAGCGGATGTTCCGGCACCTGTACCAGGCTTACGAGCCGGGTCGGAAGCCGAACCTTGGGTTGTTACATGAGAAGTTGCATGGCGCATGGAAACCGACGAGTCCCATTCGGCTCTATATGCCGAAGGCTTCAAAGCTTCTCCGCCCGCTTTCCCTCCTCTCCCTGGACGACCAGATCGTCCTTCAAGCGATTGCCAATGAGGTCGCCGAGCAGATGGCAGCGCGGCGTGCCGCTGTCGAACGAAATGTCGTCTTCAGCAACTGCCTGAACCCTGATCCGAGGTCGATCTTCTTCCTTCAGGACTGGCGCCGCACCTATGGCGGGTTCTCGACGCGCCTCGGTCGTCACCTCATGGCCGGGAACCACTGGATCGCACATTTTGACTTGGCTGCGTTCTATGAGACTATCTCTCACCGTGCGCTGCAAAGCATCGTGGCTCCATCTGGTGGGAGCAGCGAAGTTTGGAAACTCATCCGGGACTGGCTGTGCGTTTGGACCTCTGGCGCCGGCGGCATCCCCGTGGACCATGGCATCCCGCAAGGGCCAGTGGCTTCGGACTTCCTCGCGGAGGTATTTCTTCTTCCACTCGACGAAGCGATGGTGAAGGCTGGAATCCCGTATATCCGCTACGTCGACGACATCCGCGTTCTAGCTCGCACCGAGGAGCAAGTTCGCAAGGCCGCAATCATTCTCGAGATGGAGTGCCGGCGCTGGAGCCTTATACCGCAGAGTTCGAAGTTTAGTGTGATGTACGCGGCGACGCTTGCAGACGCGCTAGGCACGCTTCCCAGCATCGCCGAATCAACGGGCAAGACGGACGACGAGGCCGAGCTTGACGATGATTCGGCGGTCGCAGTGTTCAACGACGCGGTTGGGGGCCGGCCGCTGCGAGTGAAGGACAAGAGCCGTCTTCGTTTCGTCCTCTACCGAGCGGGTGCATCACGGAAAATACTCGCCACGACCTTGAAACTTCTTCCTTCGCACCCAGAGCATATCGATGCCTTCGCGGCGTATTTCCAGAACTATTCCAGGTCGCGGCCGATCATGACCAAGGTTCAAGCGATGCTGACCCAAGGAGTTCTGTACGACTATGTCGAAGGCGAACTCTGGCTCTTGGCTGCTCGCTTGGGGAAGCCCAGCGATCTTACAGCGTTGCTGCCGATCGCCCGTCGGCGCGCCAGAACCGGACACCTCTCGTTTCCCATCCAGCGTGCACTTCTTGCTTTCTTCCTGACGTGCAGGAATGCTGGCGTCGTTCCCGCGACCCGCGTCCTCAACAAGCTCCGTACCAGTACCGCATATGTTCAGTCGCTCGTTATACCGCACCTCGCGGATGACGACTACGAGCGCGGCGGTGTGGTCGCTGACCTTATTGAACAGCACGCACCGGCTGCGGGGATGGTGCTGGCTGAAGAGTTAGTGCAGCGCGATATTTCTACGCAGAATTTGAGGTTACGAGTTAATCGGATCCCACCCGAGACCAAGAACGTCTTCAAGGGACTGGGTTTGATCGGCGCCACTCGCAATACGAGATTTGACCAGATTGGCGACGTGATCCGCACAAGATTCGGGCTGCGCTATTGGCGAGGCTGGAAGCCACTTCTCGATGCGAATTTTCAGCACGCGCTCAACCTGCTCCTGAACGCCGACAGCAAGTTCTATTCGGATAGGTCCGGCTGGCTCGCATCCCAGAACTCGTTCAACGATGCCGTCTTTCGCGCCTTCCAGAAGTATCTGGCGGACAACAACCTGGCTGGTGCCATGCCGTTGGTGGATGGGAGCGGGCAAAAACTCAGGACGTTCGGTCAGCTCCTGGACGCTAACGCCGCCTTCGCGCGCGAGTTTATCGCGATCGCGACGGCGCTCAGAGCTGCAAACGATCGCCGTAATCGTATTCCTGACAGCCATCCATTCGAAACCAAGGGTGGCAAGCAGACGAAGCACCTTCAATCGCGGGAGCGGGACGCATTGAAGGCACAGTTGGCAACTGCGTACAACGGCATCATGGATTTTCTCGATGCGCAGCCATAATGCGGCCCGAGGTTCGGTAGACCTCTGATTACGGCGTGACTTTGTGGATGCCGCTGTTGCAGCGTCCTCTGTCCGGCCGTTTCTCCAACTCATAATTGTTCTTGCTGTACTGCAATGGTTTCTGGAGAAGAGAGGCATACAGGTCTCCTTCATTCAACTGGGATAGGGCTGGGACGCGCTCCTATTAGTTGCACTGATCGTAATCTTCACGTTCTGCTTGGTTTCCCTATCTGGCATGGAGGATAGAGGGATCAAGGAAGCCCCGCTGGTCGTGATTGCCTTCTACTTCGGCTCCGCGAAAAAGAAGTGATCCACAATTCAGCACCCTTCTGCACCCATAGCGATTGAACTGCGAGTGCCTTGATCATTCGTTTCTGTGGGTTGCGAAATGGCCTGTTACAGACCTCTGCCGAACCCCGGCAGAGGTCGTAGACAGGCACTTCCTGCTCCGATTTCGATTGACGAGAACAGGCCAAGTCGCTCCTTGAGCAGTTTGAAGCAAACCCTAGGAATAGATCGTTATTGTTCACGTGACTCGGACTGCTTGGCCCATCCTTCCAAAGGCCTTTCTGGCCTCTTCGACGGCCTCGGGCTCCTCGTACATGAAGATTCGCCATTCCTCTTCATGTCTGGCAAAGACCAGTCCGCACTGGGCCATCATCTCGCAGATCAGATCGTAGATAGGCGCAAACACTTCGATGGAGTCCCAAGCAAATTCCCGTAGCCAGAGTTCATGCAGGATACGTTCAAGCCGGGTCATTAGGTCTTTGACGGACGGTTTCTTTCGGAAGATCTCCTCGAGGTGCGGCGTGCGATCCTTTAGACTCCGTTCTATTCCGTGGACGTGGCCGAGCAGGTAACCGGCGCAGATAAAAACATCACCGAAGATTTGCTGAAGTTCGCGAAACACATCGCCGGCGCCGCGCCCTTCGCGATGTGCCTTGATCTGTTCCAATGCCGCTGCAAAGCTGTCTTCGATCGCCCGGCAGAGAATCCCTTCAAACTCCTCTACCGCTTCCGGGCGAAACATCGCCGAGGACCGGCACGCAGCATATTCGCTCCAGACATCCATCGCCTTTAAGAAGGTCTGGCGCGAACGGTTGCCGCACTCCAGCGGCTTTCCATAGCTGTCGGGAAACATCCGGTAGAGATGGCTCTCGTGTTCCACATGCGCGGCTTCGTGGGCGATGCAGCCCAGCGCCAACCGCTGCATCTCCGGCTCCGGAGAGAGTGTCGATAACGCGAGACCGCGGCGCAACACGATATGGAAACGCAGGTCTCCCTCGCGGCGGACCGCAGCCGTCCGTGCCATCTCCATGACCTCCGGCTGTGGGTTCATCTCTAACGGAACCTGCCCTTGGGGAAGGTCTTGCAGGGCACACGCAGCCGCACGGCAGTCCGAGGTGACCGTCACGCCGTCCAACGCCTGCAACTCAATCCCGGAAAACGTGACGACGTAGAGTATTTCTTCGATGGCGACGGCCAGCGCGTCTTGTACTTCGGGTTCTTCAAAGCAGGAGAGATCAAGGCTGCATCGCTCCGGCAGCGGTAGACGTCCTCCACCTTTGGGCGCGAAGTTCAGTTCGCGAATAGCGCTCATCGCGGATACCCCGTCGCTCTCGCACATGGAATTGTCATGCGCACAAAGCCGTGCCTCCATCGCTTTTCTAAGGGCAACACAAATCCCGGGCCCTTGGAGACCGGCACGAAGCATTTCGGGGAAATATTATGCGGAACCAGCATAACTCCTCAATCAAAGGGGAGGGGAAAACGTCTGCGGTGCGCCCCCGCAAACAGCCCTATAACCCGATGTCGGGGAGTTCGAAAGCCGATAGACAGGCTCCTGCGGCCTTTAGCTTTAGGGGCCTGGACATACGCCACAGGCTCCCCGACGCCAAAAGGTCTAGGGAGTTGCTCAGAGCGCCCGGCGGCGCTCACTTGTCTATCGGGGTTTCGACACCCCAGAACGGTGCGTACCCGTTCCACCTCCATCATCGGTCATCTCCAATGCCTATGGCAATCGCCATCCAAGGGAGGGGTCTCCTCCCGCGCTGCGACTGCTCCGCATTCTTCGCTTCCCACCACAGCAGCCTGTTCCTGCCGCAAGGCGACCCTGACAATCAGGTGCGCTGCGCGCACGAATAGAAAACCAAACCTCGCTGAGGGCCGAATGTACCGGGATATGCGTTACCTTGTGGGCCTGAGACATCCGTTACAAGCCCCTTGCGGTGACGATGGATTGACTTGAAGGGCATGAAAAGACATACGTCCAGTCGTCGAGGCCGTGGGGATGTGGGGATGTGGGAATTCCGAAGGGATTCCAAAGGGGGTGGGAAGCCAGCTTCATGGCTTTCCATGCTTCCCACACGCTGTCACTTGCATGGGCTGTTTTTGTCAGATGACGTGGGAGCACTGGCTACACATCGAGCCGCAGCCGCAACGAACGCCTACTGTGATCGGTCGATGAGTGCCTTGGCGATTTCTCGCCAGCTGGACACGATAGCGGCTCACTTAGGATTGAAATATAGACGAAGACCTTATCGACGTAAGCAAGAAACATTGCTCGACGACTGGACCTCTGGCCCGCTTAGTCCAATCATTTCTGAGATAGTTCGTCGGCGATCCAGGCGGCCAGGTGAGAACGTAGTTCACCAAGAGGAACAACTCCCTCGTCCAGCACCGCACGGTTGAAGCGACGCAGGTCAAACCGAGCGCCTAGCCGCGCTTGCGCCTCGGCCCGCAGTGCTTTGATTTCCAGTCCGCCCGTGTCGTAGGAGGTAAGCTGTCCGGGCATCACGGCAATGCGGTCGATATAGTCGTTGGCCGCATCCGCCGAGAAGTGGCCGGAGGAAACCATGTAGTCCACCGCCTGCTGCCGCGTCCAATGGAGCGCGTGAAGGCCTGGATCGACGACCATGCCGCGCGCCGGCCACAGCCGGCGCATCACGGCAGCGTCCTCCGTATCGTAGATCTTGGCCTCTTCGCCCATAGTCTCCGCATACCGCGCCCACCCCTCTGCGTACGCGTCGTTATCGATCAGCTTAGACAACCGCGTTGCTGGTTGCAGTTGCCGTGCAAGGGCCTGCTGTAGATAGTGTCCGGGCACTGTTTCGTGAATCGTGACGATCTCCGCATCGGAGCGCGTTTCGGTACTCCAGTCACCCAGCTTAATCAGGAAGACAGCTGGTTTGCCGGGATCCGGCTGTCGTTGGAAACGAGACCCAACACCTGCATCCTCCTCAAAGGGTGATAGCGGCTGAATGACAACATCCTGCTCGGGCATCCCCGTAATGAGTTGCTCAGCCGTCACCTCCTTCGCCTGTTGAAGGAACTGCTGCGAGAAGTTAAGAAGGTCGTCCTTCGATCGGAAGTGTTCCACGGGGTTGCTTTTGATCTTTGCCACGATCTTCGGCAGGTCTGTACTGCCGTACTTCGCTTCTCCGATCTTTGCAATCTCCGCGACGTTCTCGCGCACCGTCTTCTCGCCAAGGTCGTAGATCTCCTCCGGTGTTCGCTCCAGCGTGGTACTTGAGCGAAGAAATGCTTGGTAGCAAGCAGCACCGTTAGGTAGATCGGAGATCGCGACGCCCTCCCTCGCCTTCGGCAGGTATTCCGTTTGAAGGAAGTCGCGGTACGACTTCAAGGCAGGATTGATCCGGTTTGCAACGATCTGGCGGAATGCGTTCTGAAAGGCAGCATTTCCACTTCGTTTCGCAGGCGAGTAGAAAACTGACTGCCGCGGGTCTACAACCACCAGAGTATTCATTTGCTGGATCACTCTGCGCACGACAGACTGCGGCACAGAGTAGTGGAGCGAGAGCCCAACTCGGAGATTGGCAATCTCCACATCCAGGTATTGGGGCATGCTCCGCCAACGTCGCAGGGCCTGCTTACGCTCCTCGGCTGAATCCACGGGCTGCCTTTCAGCTACCTCCGCAAACTCAGACTGCCAGCCATCAAAGTGGTTCACATTCCAAAGCTCCGTTTTGCATACTCGAAGCTGGAGATCGGATTCCAACCGCTCACGCAGATTTACATAGGTAGCGCGGTCTGATTGAGCCAAGCTTGCGACTGGTAAAGCGAGAAGCGCTGTGAGATCCTCGCGTTCCTCCTGGTCATGCACTGAAAGCGCCTGGGGGCTTCGGTCCGCAAAGTGGCTGTGGTCACGGGTGGGAAAGCCATAGGAATAGGCTAAGGTTGGATCGTACTGAAGTTGCTGATCTACAAAACGATCGGCAAGTTGGTTCAGCTTCGCAGCCGCCGTCTGTGAGTTACCACTCATGGGTATGAACAGCACGGCGAGCACGGCAGCTTTGACGGTCCAAGAGTCCATTGCATGAGCATACCAAGGCGTAAATCTCACTCCGTCCGGTGAAGGGGCACGGAAGGATTGCTCGGGCGAGGTCGCCGTAAGTCTATAGTCTTCTGCAGAGAGTTTGTTTGGTGAGCACAGGCCAATGCGCTCATCCTCATTCGTTCAATAAGTGATTCGGCGATTTATTGCCAGCCAAGACAAAAGATTTATGGAGCAGGATGTTCTGAGGACGACCGTACGTCCTCGGAAACCGCTCGGCGCGCGAAATTTAGCTGCGAGACGTGTAACGGGGCGCGGGCTGTGGCTGCTGCGATGCCGCGAGGAGTGTCTCAGACGCATCGACATACTTCTGCAGTAGGGTCTCGTCGTGCACGGAAGGTGCCGTGATGAATTCTCCATCATCCAACCCTTTCAAAGCGGCATCCACGCACGCTTCTGTATCCATGAGCGCGCCTTCACCAAGACTAGACATGGGGACACCCACGACGTCCCAGATCTCAGAAACCGTACCAGCGGGTGCGACGTACTGCAAGCGGATCTTCGTCTCGGCAAGCTGCAGCTTCAGGCCTTGCGTGAAATTCTGCACGTAGGCTTTGGTACCTCCATACGCCGGAACCCAGGCAAAGCCGGCGAAGCCGACCACTGACCCAATGTTGATGATGGTTCCCGTATTCCGGTGAATAAAATTAGCTAGGACCGCCTTCGTAAGAACGGTGAGTGCCGTCACGTTGAGTGCGATGAGATTGGTGATGGTTTCGACTGAGACCTGGGCAACGGGTTCGACACTGGAGGTGCCTGCGTTGTTCACGAGCATCGTGATCGCGGTATCGGCGCTGATACGCTCGGATGCTTTGGCCAATCCATCAGGGCCGGCGAGATCGACTGCAAGCACGTGAACCTGCACGGGGTAACGGGATTGCAATTCAGTGGCGATCGCCTCTAATCGGTCCTCTCGCCGCGCGACGAGAAGAAGATCGTAGCCGCGTGCGGCGAGGCGCTGCGCATACACCTTGCCAAGGCCTGATGATGCGCCCGTGACTACTGCTGTGCCGAGAGAACTTGGATTTGCCTGATTCAATTGAATGCTCCTGAAACATGGGTGCGGCGGAGCGCAGCCCGATCGGGTGCATTTTCCTACCGTACGGTAAAGGATGAACCCGGAGCCGCTTGGATTCACGAATTAAACCAAACGGTAGAAAATATCTCCGATGCCCTCTTTGCGGCGTCTAATTCTAACCATGGACCGCGAATCAAGACCGCAAAAGAAGACCGGGCCGGGGCGCCCGCGCAGCTTCGACCGCGAGATAGCCCTGCGTGCCGCCATGCTTCTTTTCTGGGAACAGGGCTTCGACGGAACGTCGTATACGGACCTCACAAGAGCCACCGGCATGAGCAAGCCAACGATCTATGCAACATTTGGGGACAAGATTGAGCTCTTCCGGAAAGCCATGACCTTCTATGCAGAGCAAGCGACGACGGTGTATCAGGAGGCTCTAGAACAGCCCACCGCGCGTGAAGCGGTCGAGGCATGTCTACGACTCGCGCGGGGACTGCACTACAAGACAGGGGAGCCCTTCGTCTGCTTCCTCGTGCAGGGAGCCCTCACAGGGAGTGCCGATACAAAGGAACTTCGCGCTGAGTTAGGCGCGCTACAGCGGCAGGCTACACAGCTTTTGCAGAAGCGTCTGGAACAAGGAAAGCGAAAGGGTGAACTCCCGTCAGGAGCAAACACCAAGGTCATGGCGGAGTACTTCACGTCGATTGTTACGGGGCTTTCTGTCCAAGCTTCTAATGGTGCATCTACTCGCGACCTGCATCAAGTTATCGAAATGGCAATGGCGACATGGCCAAGTAAGGCTTAAGAGATCAGACCGGCAGGTTTCGACCGGTGACTACAGGCCAATGCACATTTCCAGCGCGGCCTTTCTCAACGAGTGACTCGGGGATTTGACATCTATCCAAAACCTCATGTTTTGAAACGAGCGTGGTCGTTTGTCCTGTCACCCAGCCGTCGTGTCAGTGCTACACTAGTTGTGTCGGAAAAGGCAGACTTGGTTTGGTAAGCCCAAGTCCTTCTGGAAACGGAAGCTCTGATCATCTGCTTCGTGCAAATGATCCCCACGACGAACAAAGGACGCAAAACGTCCACTTTGTTCGTCCGTGTGGTTCTGCAACCGACGAACCGCTCAGGTCGAACACCCCGAGGAGCGGTTCATGCAAAACAATACTTCCATTTCATCTTCATCCACAGCAATGATCACCGGAGCGAGCCGTTGTGTAGGCCTGGGCTTCGCAGTCGCTCGCCAACTAGCCGAGCAGGATTTCCACGTCATACTGGCGGCGAGAGAACAGAATCAGGCGGAAGTGCTCGCCGACGAACTCAGAGCAGAGGGCCTGCAAGCAAGCGCGCTGCGTCTTGACCTGGCAGACTCGGCCAGCATCGCCGATGCCGCCGAACGCCTCGCCGGCATGATCGACCATCTCGACGTGCTGATAAACAATGCAAGCGCCATGCCGGATTTCGGTTCCCGCTCGGCACTCGAAATGGATTTCGATGCACTTCGCTCCATATTTGAAGTGACTTTGTTTGGTTGCTGTGCGCTTACTCAGGCGCTTCTACCGCTTCTGAAGCGCGCCTCTGCAGCCCGTATCGTCAACGTATCGAGCGCAGCTGCTAGGCACATTGCGGACCCACAGCCGGGGCCGCTATTCTCGCCAGCGTATTCCCTTGCCAAGTACACGCTGAATGCATGGACGGCCACAACCGCCGCGGCACTGTCCGATACGCGCATCCTGGTCAACGCAGTGGATCCCGGCTCCGTGGCCACTCATCCTGAACGGGGCGAGGACGAAAACGACCGATCTCCGGCAGAGGCCGCAAAAGGCGTCGTCTGGGCTGCCACACTCACTTCGGATGGTCCGACAGGTGGACTCTTCTACGACGGCGAACCCGTGGCCGGTGCTTCCCGATGAAGAAGCCGCTTGGTGTGATCTTTGCGGCTGTAGCCCTCGACGCGGTCGGAATAGGTCTCATCTTCCCGATCCTTCCACGCCTGATCGAAGACGTGACCCACACGCGCGATGTCGTCTCTTACATCGGGCTTCTGACGGCACTCTACGCCGCGATGCAATTCGTGTTCGCCCCTGTCGTAGGCGCACTCAGCGACCGTTTAGGCCGTCGGCCGGTATTACTCGCTTCCCTTGCCGGAGCTGCTATCGACTACCTCTTGATGGCCTACGCGCCTTCGCTTTGGCTGCTAGTTGTGGGACGCGCTATCTCTGGGCTTACAGGCGCGAATATGTCGGTTGCGACCGCCTACATCACTGACATCTCACCGGAGGACACGCGAGCGAAACGCTTCGGCGTGTTCAATGCCATGTCCGGTATCGGCTTCATACTCGGTCCCGTCCTGGGCGGCGTCCTCGGGGACCATTGGGTGAGGCTCCCTTTCGTCGTTGCTGCGGGGCTGAACGGAGCAAATTTCTTACTCGCGCTTTTTATCCTTCCGGAGTCGCATGTCCCGAGCGGTGAAAGGCTTCGGCTTGCATCACTGAATCCATTGGAGCCGCTGCGATGGGCTTTATCAATGAAGACTCTCTTGCCTGTCATTGCAAGCTTCTTCCTGTTGAGTGGAGCTGGCGAAGTATACGGAACGTGCTGGGCTTTGTGGGGCAATGATGTGTTCCGATGGAACGGCTACTGGATAGGCTTATCCCTTGGTGCATTCGGCATCTGTCAGACCATAGGCCAGGCCTTCCTGCCCGGCCCCGCCACTCGGTACCTTGGCGAGCGGCGAACTCTTCTTGGCGGCATTGCCGGAGCCTGCCTTGCACTTGTGGCGATGGCCTTCATGCGGCGGACCTGGATGGTATTTGCTGTCCTGCCGGTCATTGCTCTTGCTGGGGTCGGAACTCCCGCACTGCAATCACTCTCGACTCGCTTGGTCACCCAGAAGTTACAGGGGCAATTTCAAGGTGTCCTGGCTGCGGCGATGAGCATGGCGTCCATCGTCGGCCCACTCCTGTTCTCGACGTTCTACATGGTTGTCAGAGGTCGCTGGCCGGGAGCCATCTGGCTATTTGCAGCGATAGTGAATATAAGCGCAGTTCCGGTCGTACTCAGGCTCCGATTCCGGTCCACCAGCCTGGCATAGATCCCGAGTACACATTCATTCGACGTGATGGGTGAAAGACGCTTGGCTTTCGGACGAAAGGGTAGGCGCGGCGCAGGTCCGCTACTGACATTTCTCCCCTCTAATAACTCGGCAGAAACTGCAGGCGTTGATCCATGATCTGAGGCTCTTTCCAGTGCATACGACATGGTCGTATGTGCCCAAATGCCTAAAATTTGTAGCCGTCGCGCTCCGCTGTAAACCATGTCTTCGGTCTTGCGTGTAAACCATGTCCCCGGTACCTCCTGAGGGCGCCGCCCTGGCGCAGCGCAAGGGGTTTCCCAACAGTCTTCCTCGCTGCGCTTGTGCAGACCTTCGCTTCGCTCGTCCTCCGCTCTGCTCCGGATGGGAGATACCCCTCCCCTTGCGCTTTGCCGCCCCGCCTTCGCCAGGAGGCGTTCGGCATGTAGGTACATGCCACGCATGGCATGAAAAGCAAAAGCAACCGCAAAGGAGACACACCATGAGCAGCGTAGCCACCACCATCGACAGCAAGAAGCCCACCACCAAACAGGAACTCATCACCGCCAATATCAAGCTCTTGATTGAGCAACTAGAGACAGGACATTCCGAAGCCCTCACCAACTACCTCAGCGCCATGAGCCGCTTCCATAAGTACAGCTTTGGGAACGTGCTGGAGATCGCGCGGCAGATGCCCACCGCAACCCGCGTTGCAGGGTTCTGGACCTGGAAGAACCTCGGCCGTTTCGTTAATGCAGGTGCTAAGGGCATTCGCATTCTTGCTCCCATTGTTGGCGTTCGTCGCAGGAAGGACGAGGAAGCAGAAAAGGACATCACCAAGCAGAACACCCGCACTCTGCTTGGTTTCAGAAATACCTACGTCTTCGATATCTCGCAGACCAACGGCGTAGACCTGCCTGAGTTGCGCGAAGTTTCGGGCGACCCCGGCGAGAGCATTGACCGTCTCGCAGCCTTCCTCAGAGCGCAGGGCATCCAGATCGACTACAACCCGAAGATTGCCCCCGCCTTGGGGATGAGCTACGGCGGACGCATCGCTATTCTGCCCGGTCAGTCCAAGGCGGAAGAGTTTTCAACGCTCGTGCATGAAGCAGCCCATGAAATGCTGCACAAGGCGGAGCGACGCACGGCAACCACCAAGACGATACGAGAGCTGGAGGCTGAGTCCGTGGCCTTCGTTGTGGGTAATGCGGTTGGGTTGGTCAACGACAGCGCTTCCGCCGACTACATCCAGCTCTATCAGGGAAACGCTTCGTTGTTGGCCGAGAGCTTGGAAGTTATCCAGCAGACGGCCAGCGTGATTCTGTCAGCACTTGAGCCGACGATGGAAGCGAGATTGTCAGACCTCAATGACACCGAAATGCCTTATGGTGCTCTGGAAGAGGAGGATGGCGGCAAGAAGACCATCCTCCCCAGATTGCAAAAGGCCGGAGGTTGGAGAGACCACCGCGAATGACCTCTTCTGACGCCATGTAACCTTTCGGTCCGATCCGACTTGCTCGTGAATTAAGCGATTCGGTTCGCGACCGATGATCCAACATAGTTCGCGCTCGCCTCGGGACTCATCGACGAGATCTGCTAGCCTTATACGAAAGCCTCCGACATGCCCAGCCCGGTGAGCGCCGCTCAAATTCGAACAATGCAAGCATGGTTCTGGGCAGTCGTTATGATGCTGCGCGCTGCCGCGACTAACCTGGCGGATCTTGCCACATCAGGACGCTAACGAAGAGAGGCACCTTATGGACGTGCTCCAAGAAAGTCTCAAGTCAGAGACCGTTGCCTAGACCTTGGCCGTCTCGGAAAGAAGTCACTGGCCTGCCGTTGTTCCGGCCGCCCGTATGGCGACAATCGCGGACCAGTAGGCGAATTTGGATGTCCATCGAGTCCTTCTTCCCATGGCGAGCACAACCGCGAAGAGTGCGCCTAGTACGAGCGTGGCGCAACCGGTTCCAAGGTGAAGCTCTTCCGCCGACCAATCTCCGATGGTGGTGCCCAATCATTTTCTGGAAGCCAAACCAGCAGTCAATCATCAAGTAATAATTAGATAAGTGTCGTTCGTGAAAGGGTCACGATCTCCGCTTGTTTCCCAATGCCTAATCCACTCATCTTACGACCGGATCACCGAAAACTTAGGCTTGACTGACAGGAGAGCTAGATTCGATGCCGATAAGAACAGCCAAAGCAACAGACGAAGCCGCCGTAGTCCGTTTGTGGAGCTCGTGTGAATTGGTGGTCAGCTACAACGATCCTGGACTGGATTTTATGAACGCAGTTTCCTCTTCGTGCTCTGACGTATTGGTTTACGAGAGTGAAGACGATGAGATCTCAGGGGCGGTGATGGTCGGCTATGACGGACACCGTGGGTGGCTTTACTATGTCGCTATCGCGCCCCACATTCGAGGGAATGGTATCGGACGAAAGATGGTGGAAGCTGCAGAACATTGGCTGCGTGCTAGAGACGTGTCTAAAGCACAGCTCCTCGTACGGGATACGAATCCAAATGCCGTTAGTTTCTACGAGCACCTGGGATTTGAGTCGGCTCCGCGTGTGGTCATGGGCAAGTGGCTGAATAAGCTGAATCCGTCTTAGTCAATGGGCTGCTTGCTCCCACTCGAGAAACTATCATCTTATTCGAGATGGATTAGCAGGAATTCGCCGCTGTTCAGAGCCAGGCCACTGATCGTGTCCATTCACGGCGATACCTGACGCGGCAAGGGGAACCAGATCGTGTCTGGCCCCCTTGAAGATCCGAAGATTGGACAAGGTAAAGGAACCGTCAACGCCCTTCAACGCCACTGAAGCAGCGTAGGACGCTGAGGCAGATCAAACGTCACACATAACGTTGCGTCGTTACTGACACCTGAGCCCAATGATGTCTGAAACGACTACGGAATACGCAGTCAAGTCGTTGTATGTACAGAGAGCGTAGGACGCGTTCCCCTGGAATGCCTCGACCGGGAAGGTGTCAGGTTGACCATCAATAACCGTAGGTTCGCAGGCCCTGTCAAGATCGCAGCCGGTTAGGTCTTGTGCCCACAGCGGGTTGGGGCCTCTGTAGAGCATCCGATCAGCACGAGATGCGAAGCGGAACACCAAAAGGAATACCCCGAACGTATTTTCGTCATCTCGTTCGGCCGAAGTGTTCTATACGCAAAAAGCTCTGGAACGACTGTCAGTTTTTTCGGGGACCGTTGTGAAACCGCGGCGCACCGAATGATTCAAAAGCCCGTTCGATCCAGGACCACGGCAGGCCGTTAAGAGCTCTTTCGCTTTCTCCGCTACTATTGAACAGACAACAGTCGCTGAGGCTGCTCGTTGCTCCGATCTCGGCTTCGATTGCTGTATGCGATCCTCGTCGGGTGGTTCATCCTTCCGTTGGACCCCGCGAGGCCCAATGAAATTGGCCTCGATGATCACAGAAGACGACGTGTGGCTCTCCACCTTATAGTTGGTAAGCTTTTTTAATCATCTCTCCGGCGCGTTCCCCGATGACGACACAAGGCGCCATCGTGTTGCCCGTAGTGACCCGCGGGAGAATAGAGCCATCTGCGATCCTCAGGTTGTCGATCCCGTAAACTTGAAGTTGTGCGTTGACGACCGATTGGGCATCTCGGCCCATCTTTGCAGTGCAAGTCTGATGCCGATAGTTGGTGCAGTCATTACGGATAAAATCCTTCAGGTCATCTTCTCCAAGATCATCTGGCATTGCTTCTCTTGTTACGAAGGGTTTGAGAGCATCGGTCATGCCTATCTCTCTGCAAATCGCCATGATTGCCAAAGCCGCTTTCATGTCCTCTGCGTTGGATAGAAAGTTGGCCTCGATGCGCAGCGGATCGAGCGGATTTGCTCCTGTTAAGTGAACCTCTCCGCGGCTCTTTGGATGTAGCAGGATGCTGGAGAGTGTCCAGGAGTTTGGAGACGGATGAAACCTCTCCTGATTCTCTGGACTGGTGAAAGGAACGAGCAGGGGGAAGATCGCAAAGTCAGGCGTTGCCATGCCGGACTCGCTTTTCCCGAACACGACCGCCTCCCCCAGAAAAGTGGCGCCTGATAGCAGTGGTTCCGGGAGTTGAAAGACCCGTCCAAATGAGGGATGATCCTGGAGGTTTCTGCCCACACCTGGAAGATGCTCCACTATAGGAATGCCAAACTTCCCGAGTTCGTCGCTGTCACCAATGCCTGACTGCATCAGCAGTTTCGGTGTATTGAGGGCGCCTAGAGAGAGCACGACCTCTGAAGCGGCCATAATACGGCGAGTCTTGCCCTCGTAAGCGAACTCTACCCCCGTGGCCTTCTTGCCTGCAAAGAGAATGCTCGTGACGAGTGCCCCGGTAAGCACAGTTAGGTTTGGGCGGTCCATTACGGGGTATACGTAAGAGCGGAAGACAGACTGCCGTCGACCCTCCCGAATAATAAGGTCGGTGCTTGAGCATCCTTCAGCAGCTTCCATCATGCTGCCATTCGGGCTGTCGAAACGTGGTATGCCTACCGCCTGTCCCGCTTCGAGCACCGCCGCATTCAATGGGTGCAGGGTTGATGTGTTGCGAACATACATGGGCCCGGCTAAGCCACGGCGCGCGATGTCCGGCGCCCCTTCATAAGTTTCAATTCTTCGATAAATATCAAGAACCGATTCGTAGCTCCAGGCTGGATCTCCCGATTCTTCAGCAAAGAAGTCCCAATCATTCTTATGGCCGCGCGCCCAGACCATAACATTGATGCTGGAACCACCACCCAGTGTCTTCCCCATCGTAAGCGGAACGCGGCGGCCATTGACATATGAACTTGGCTCAGCTTGATACCCCCAATCCCGCTCGCTTCCAAGATTTGTTACCCACTGTTGGGGATCCATCACCTGGGGAATATCATCCGTGCCTCCAGCTTCGAGCAGGAGAACGCGTACATGTGGGTTTTCAGCCAGCCGTCTGACGACTACGGAACCAGAAGAGCCGGATCCGCAGATGATAAAGTCGTACCACGTCTGCAGCGCAGCAGCGAGTCGACTCTGATTGGCTCGGACGCGTTGAGCAAAAGCAAACGATGATTCTTCCGAGGCTATCGGCAAAGTATCTGGCATAGAAATTCCTTGACCTTGATATGCTGACTGGTTGGGGCAACGCGCTGGGAAAGGGGGAAAGCTCAAGATATTGATCGACGGCTTGGAGAGGTCAACCTTGCGGCGCTTCGTTGATAACGGTCACTTGGGTGAGTTCAGTCAGGCCTAATTGGCCCCATTCCACACCTATACCCGACTGCTTCGCGCCGCCAAAAGGGATATGTGGACCAAAGTTTACGTGCTGGTTGATCCAAACAGTGCCTGTTTGCATCTGCGATGCAAGTTTCCGCGCGCGACTCACATCCTTGGTCCAGATTGAGCCACATAGTCCATAATCGGACCGATTGGCTCGGACTAATCCGTCCTCGGCGCTTTTGATACGAACCACAGGAAGGATGGGCGAGAACTGTTCCTGATCGACTAACTCGCTTCCGTCTTCGATGTCACGGACCACTGTTGGCGCAACGAAATAGCCGGCACCGGCGCTAAATGTTCCTCCCGCGACAACCCTGCCATCGCGATGAGCGACATTCAGAAAGTGACGGGCCTTTTCAAACTGAGCGGTATTCTGAAGGGGGCCCATCTGTGTCCCCTCATCCAGCCCATTGCCAACAACGGCCTTGCGAGCAAGCTCCGCAAGACACTCACAAAGTTCATCGTAGATCTCACCTTCGGCATAGACGCGTTTGATCAACATGCATCCCTGGCCGGCGTTATAAAAGGCTGCGTTATAGATCTTCTGAGAAGCGTTAGGTACATCGACGTCCTTCAAAACGATTGCCGCATCATTTCCACCAAGCTCCAGGATGAGACGCTTCAACCGTGCCGCGCCATTCGCCATCACTTTGCGACCCGTCGCAGTGGACCCTGTGAAGGACACTACTGCTACGTCAGGGTGAGAGGTTAAAAACTCTCCGAGATCATTCGCATCCACAATGACGTTCACGACTCCAGCTGGAAAGATATGGAGCGCCAGTTCTCCCAGCATCAGTGCGCAGATGGGCGTCGTCGGGGCCGGTTTAAGTACGAATGTGTTTCCAGTCATGAGCGCGGCGGCCAGCTTGGCCGTTGGAGTCACTAGGGGAAAATTCCAGGGGCAAATTCCAACAACAACACCTAAGGCCTTCCGATAAACCTTGATGCTGCCTTCTCTGTCTTCCTTGATCGTTTCAATTGGAATGGTCAATCCTGCGAAATGCCGAATATACGCCTCGGTGTAGGCAACCTCGCCAATGGCTTCTTGCTTTGGCTTGCCCTGTTCGCGGACCATCACTTCTGCAAGTTCGTCCGCACGAGCCCGAAACGCATCCGCAAAAGCCAGAAGAAACTCTTTCCGTTTCTCCCAGCCCAGTGCCTCCCAGCCCGGCTGCGCTCTCTTGGCCGCCTGAATTGCGGCTTCAGCTTGGCCCTGCGAGGCTGCTCCAACATCGGCGATCGTCTCGCCTGTCGCAGGATCGCGCACTGGCATCGAGCGCTCTCCTTCCAACAGTTTGCCGTCTATCAGCATGCGAGTGGCGAAAGATGTTTTCTGGGACATAGTTTCCTCTTTGCTAAATAAATGTTTTCTTCCGCGTCTTTATACGGGGCTACGAAGCCTTCCTCAGGGGCGGCTGTCGGTTCGCATATGGAATCGGCACCCATTCGAAGTCCGTTCCGGCTCAACCAAAGTGCCCGACGTCCGAGAATGGAAGATGAGGCACAGCGAAAAGGCAACGGCGGTCCGCCAATATCGAGAGTGCCTGTTATCTCTCCGCTGCCGCCGTAGCCGGATCGACGTCATAGTGATGATCGTCTCTGGATCCGGGGCTTGTGCGGACGCCACATGGATGATCTCCCTGATGAAGACGACATTTTGCTCGAGGCTCTTTGACCTGTAGAAGACGCTTCCTGGTGTATGGCCCGGATGCCCTATTCTGCGGCTTAGACATGAATCCATCCTTTTCGAAAAGCTAAGGCATATCGCCCGCGGAGGTGCTAATAGTCCCGTCGCAACTAATCGACTCCTCGACTTCCTGAGTCCACGAGTCGTGGCGGTCGCGCTATACGCCATCCATCTAGCATTTCGATGCAAGAGAGATAGAGCTGATCCATACCTTCAATGTTCAGTTAGGTTCAGAAAGGGTATAGGTTGCATCTTGCTCTGCGCGCCTTGGACCGACTAAGAGCCTGATGCTCACCGGAAAGATCAGGGCCCTCGCCGCCGTCTGAGTGGTATAGCGAGATAAGGCCGCAGGCCGGCCCGCGGTTCTCCGCCGATCTGTCGGCGGCCACCGAACCGACGGCGTAAACTAGAAGTGATGGAAATCGCCAACATAGAGTTGCGGCACCTGCGGTATTTCGTCGCCGTCGCGGAACAAGAAAGCGTTAGTCGAGCGGCGAAGCGGCTGCATGTCTCGCAGCCTCCGCTGAGCCGCCAAATACGTGATCTTGAGGCCGAGTTGGGCGTAGCTCTCTTCGTAAGAGATTCAAGACGTCTGATCCTGACTGGACCAGGAGAGGTGTTCTTAAGCGAAGCTCGAGCCGTCTTGCAGCGATTTGATGATGCCTTGGTCCTCACAAGAGAGTTCGCCAAGCGTGACGGAATTCGGATCCGAGTGGGTCACTCGTCCGCTGCCTCGGTCGAGGCCCTACCGAGGATCCTGCGAGCATTCCAAAACTTGCATCCTGAAGCAAAGATCGAGCTTCGTACGATGACGACGAGTCAGATGATTAAGTTGACCAACCGCGGGGAACTCGACATCTGTCTGACCATAGGTGAAATTAATCCCGGTCTGAAGGACTTTGCTGTAGAGGAGATCGGTAGTTACGGAATGCTAGCCGGAGTTCCGCGCCAGCACCCATTAGCGCGGCTAGACAAAATTCCTTTGGGCGATTTAGCTCACGAACCGATCATTTCGGTCACGCTCTCCGACTTCCAGTGGTACAACGGCTATGTCTCTCGGCTGCTTACTCCGTACAACAACTCGTTCAAAGTGGCAGAGGAACACGACCGTGCCGAAGGCGTTATAGCATCCGTAGAAGCCGGACGGGGCGTCGCGCTCTTCTATGACGTTTTGGCCCGGACAATTGGGGAACGATTAGTCCTCCGGGAAGTGACGCCAACTCCGCCTCGCGCTCCCCTCGTGCTTTTCTTTCGGGATGATAGACGCACACCTCTCACTGCGAGTTTCGTCAAGGCGGCTCATGTCCTAAGAGCCATCTGAATCTATGCGAGACCGGTTAGGCATCGATATTGCTAGCTAGGTTCTTACTTCTTGATCACGTTATCCGTCACTGGTGGCGGCTGCAGAAGCTCCGGCCGCTGCAGCGATCGTCTCGGCTTGTTGCTCTTAGAATGAGACGCCGCTCCAGTCAGAAAAGCTTCCAAGAATCGGATTCCTCGGTAACCGAAATCTCGGAAACGACTCACATCTAGCTTACTGGCGCTAAATCAAAGCTGCGTTTAGCAGATCCTTGTCAATGCGGGACCTTTCACATGATCATCGTGATTCATGAGTTGCAGTGAGCTATCAGTTTGACCTCGTTCAAAGGCTAGACATCCCGGCACTAGCCCCTTAGGAACTCTTGAGAGCGTCGAAAGCTGGAGATGATGCATGGGCCGCAGCAGATTAGCAGCTCATCTGGAGTAACCTGCTATTCCCGAAAGGGGAAGTACTCAGCCCGAACCCTCTCTACAAACGAACGTTCGTGATGATCCTTCCGCCCTTCTTATCAATGAGCGTTTGCTAGGTCCGAATCGATTCTGAAGTGTTTACGGTTTCCTATAATCCGACTTCCAGCAAACAGCGCCAGCCGGGCGGAATGATCGGTGATCGATGAAACGTTTGTGAGGACTATTCCCGGCTGAGACAATACTTTTATGATCGAACGTACCCTTGATCGTGCGTGCAAATTCGCAGCCTCGCTCGATGCTGCAATACCAATCCTAATGGCACCGATGGCTGGTGCTTCGCCGGTATCTTTGGCAGCGGCAGTTTCCAACGCGGGTGGAATGGGGGCTTGCGGAGCGCTTTTGCTGTCTCCGGCATCGATAGCCTCCTGGGCTGAGGAGTTTCGAAGCGAGAGCGACGGGCCGTTTCAGATGAACCTCTGGGTGTCCGATCCGGCCCCGATCCGTGACGCAGCATCGGAACACCGTCAGCGCACCTTCCTCAGCACCTGGGGACCGGCTGTCCCTGCCGAATCAGCCGATGCCCAACTCGAGGATCCTCAGGCACAATTGCAGGCCCTTCTTCAGGCCAGGCCAAGGGTAATCTCTTCCATCATGGGCCTCTTCCCGCCCGCTTTTATATCAGAGATGAAGGCTCACGGTATTCTCTGGTTTGCGACCGCGACGACGGTCTCCGAGGCTCGCGCAGCCGCGGCCGCTGGAGCGGACGCGATTGTGGCTCAGGGGGCGGAAGCGGGCGGCCATCGTGGAACGTTTCATGCAGCCGAAGCTGAGGCTGAAAGTGTCGGACTGTTCGCTCTCCTGCCCCAGATTTGCGACGCTGTGTCTCTCCCAGTGATCGCTACCGGCGGCATAGCGGATGGCAGGGCCATTGCAGCAGCTCTTGTCTTGGGTGCAAGCGCGGTCCAGATCGGCACAGGCTTTCTGCGCTGTCCTGAAGCGAAGATCCATCAGGCGTACAGCGACCGACTGGCGAGAACGGAAGCGCATCACACCCGCCTGACAAGGGCATTTTCAGGCCGTACGGGCAGAGCTATTCGAAACCGCTATGTCGAAGCGGCTGCAGCCGACGATGCTCCGGTCCCCGCGCCTTATCCCGTCCAGCGTGCGCTCACGCGCGGAATGCGAGATGAGGCATTCTTCACGAACGACCCCGAACGCATGCAGATGTGGGCCGGTCAGGCCGCGCGATACGCGAAGGCTGAACCCGCGACGACGTTCGTACGCACGTTGTGGAACGATGCTATGGATCGCTTCCGCTAAGCTTCGTGAGATTGATATCTGCGTGTTCATGATCCTCCTTGTTAGACGCCACCACGATCTCGCTACAAAGCCTGAGCAATCCAGCGGCGGGCGATATCTTTACTCGGGTTCTTGCCACTTACCGCCCACTAAGCTACCTATCCAAATGTCGCGGTCGGAACGAATCCTTGGTCGTGTCGCTGCGAGTCGGGACGCAGCTAGTTGCGAGTGCTTCTGGCGGAATACAATCTCGATTGGTCTTACCGGGGTGCCATATGGCGTAATATGCCAGTATCATGCGTATTTCGGCGCGTTTCTCTCGCGACACCCGGAGTTGGCCAGCCAGGTGCCCAGCAACAAGGTTCAGTTGTCCCGTTTACGCGTTTGGCACTTCTTCAATGGGCGCCTTTGGACCGAGATGATACTTATGGAACTGGTCAATGTGATCGGTGAGTAGGCGCTTCAGGCTCCGCCCACCATTCAATTGATGTTCGAGCCCCTGACTAGACCGCCCTTCTCCACAATCAAAGTAGTGAAATTCCAGAGACACCTGGCCCCTCGATTGTGACTTAATCGTCCAGACTCAAAGCTACCCAATCTCCGGCGTAATGAAGATTACCATTCTCCATACAGCGATCTCATTAGCAAACGACCCCTGGTCGTTTGAGTCTGGGCGAGAGGATAAGCATCAGTGGCACAACCGCCAGCGCCGTGATAGCCGGCGCGACTTCCGCGCTGATCAAGCCAACCGCATCGCCCACACGACCGTAAAGCACTGGCGCTAAGGCACTCGATCCGAGAATGCCTGTGTAGAAAAGGGCAAAAGCTCGCTCAATCTTATGCGGTTCCACTAGCTCTGGAACCGTGCCGTAGAGTACGGATGACGTGCCATTGAGCATGACGCCGAGCAGGGGTAAAAGGATCAGGCTCGATCCGAGAGGCAAAACCAGCAGCGCCAAGATAGCTGCGGCTGTACCGACCTCGGTGGCGAGCACCGTTGCCAACAGTCCGAGACGCACGCCGAGCCAACCACAGACAGCCTTGCCAAAAGCTCCGCCGATGAAAACGAATGACAAGGCGAGCCCGACGGTCGTCAGGGGTGCACCCTTCGTTTTGAGAAGAAAAGGCAGGAACAATAAAAAGCCCATGCGGGCGGCGGTATCTAAGATACCTATGACAAAAAGCAGTTTGAAGCCACCCCTTCCAGGAGTCTCTAGATTAGGTGCTGCGACGATCTCCAATTCGGTTGGAGGGGCCGGAACTGGCGGCATCAGCCAAAGGATAGATGCGGCAACAAGCAGGCCTAGGCCGGCGGCCACCCATAATGTCGAGCGCCAGTGCATCACGGTCAGCAACAGAGAGAGGAGTGGCGGAAGCGTCGCTTTTCCCAGATCACCCGCGAAATTGTACGTGCCGAGTGGACCTCGCGCTTTAACGCCATAAGCGCGAGAAACTGCGGCCGAAGCAAGCGGATGCTGCGTGCTACCGCCAGCACCGGCCAGCGCGAGTGATGCACACAATCCCACGAGACCGCCCGAGAAACCGACCAGAGCATAGCCTGTAGCACAGAGAATTGTCCCGAGCGCTAAGACAGTCCGCGCGTTAAGGCGCTTAGCAAGATGGGCGGAGGGGATTTGGAAAGCCGCTAGGATGCCTACATAGAGTGCGCGCAGAACCGCAAGCGCGACATAATTTAGCGAGAACTCCGCCTGCCACACCGGTAGGAGGACGTAGATCATATCCGTGTAACCGTCGTGCAGTGCGTGGACAAGACTGGTGAGCGCAAGTGTGCGCCGCGGCCCCTGTGTCTCAGTGACGCTAGAAACCATGCCGCGTTCCTCTCGATCAGGATTGATCAAATCAGTAGTGGTCACCGCGTTGTGTGCGCGGCCAAGAAAATTATCAGATGGCTCTGCAGAGGCTATCTAGAACAATCTTGCGGTCGCTTAAGTAAGCTCGACCGCCGTGCATCTCTGTGTCATCCGGCAGCGCATACCTGAAACCCCTGCACTCAGGGACTTCGGCGGACGCCTTTTGAAGTCTTCCTGATACTCAACTGGGTCATCCAGTAAACCTTCCTGAAGTGCCTTCAAGAATGGCTTTGGTTGGACAAGCTCAGAGAGAGTGAAGTATCGGCGAGTGACCAACTTTCCGAAATCGGCCTTCTTGCTCGCATAAGACGAGCGTTGAATCGGTTTACACACAACGAGGAGGTAAGAACGAGTTGCTGTTTCGTCATTGCAGATGTCGGCAGGGTCTACCGCATGACGATACTTATTCTTTGCGACCATTTGAAGTGACTTCACCCATCGCTGAGTACAGCTCCCGTGCAACGGTGTAGAAGCGTCATTCTTTCTAGTGCCACAGTGTTGGGTAAGTGTCGGATCGGACGTCTCCGCGACCATCGATACCTTGTGGGTATACCCGTCCACTAAAACAGTATGCGTTCGTATTCTTTACGGTGCATCAGAAGTATGCGTGACAGATAGTTCGGTCCGCCCCGCATAGATATGGGCTGCAACCGACTTCGGAAGTCCTACGGCTGACCGAATCTGTCCGGGAACTCTTCAATCAACAGAAAGGATAGACAACGATATGGCCGACCCAACGTTTGGAAGATATTCCGAAATTCCGCTCGACAGCATGACCCCGGAACAGCGTACAGGCTATGACTCGATCATCAAGGATCGCGGGATATGCCCAGGCCCATACAAAATTTGGGTAGAGAGTCCGGCCCTCATGAAATTGATGATTCCCATGGGGGTTTACTACAGGAGCGGATCGGGGCTTAGCGAAGCGGAACGAGAGATTGCTGTTCTTGTGCTCTTGGGAAAATGGGGCGCTGCGTTCCCACTTAGTGAGCACGAATGGATTGCTGAGGGCACCAGCGGGTACTCGAAGGCCGGGATTCCAGCCGAACAGGTCGAGCGCGTTATTTCTGGTTTACCGGTGTCTTTCGAAGACAACCGACAACAGGTCGTCTATGAGATAGCTTCAACTTTGGTGAATTCCCGTTACGTTCCAAAAGGGCTGTATGATCGCGCGCTCAAGGAACTCGGAACGAACGCCATATCAGACCTCGCCGTCATCATGGGCTACTTCACGATGGTCGCGTTTACGCTCATGTTCCACGACGTTCCTTCGTTTGCAGAGGGACTGAAACGTTGACCGCCGTGCGACCTAGCTCAGTAAATAAAGAGGAATCTATGAGTGATACGCAAACACACGGAAACTCGACCATAAGGCATCCATTGCCTTTACCGAATGACTCCGCTATCCAACCTCTCCTAACCGGGGCGGCAGCCGGACTTCCACCGATTAATGTATTTCGCGCACTTGCGAACGCACCCTCGCTTGCTCCAGCCTACATGCAGTACTTCGGACATCTGTTCAAGCCTTTGGAGCTCAATGCCCGGATTGAACGACTAGTTGTGCTTCTGACAGGCAAGCTTTCCGGTTGCGAGTACATCTGGCGGCAGAATGTCGTTGTAGCGAAGAGTCTAGAAATTTCCGACGAGAAGATCACTGAACTCCACGAAGGCAATTTGCAGGCGGCATGTTTTAACGCAGATGAAGTGGCTGCGTTCAAATTCGCAACCGAGACCATTGAATTAATTGAGGTCAAGGATTCGACGTACTCAGAAGCAGAAAAGCACTTTTCACCCAGGGCCCTTACCGAGATGCTCTACGTGATCGGCTCTTACATGTTCCTCGCTAGGCTCATTCGTACCGGTGGCATTCCTCTCGACGAGCAAGCGGCAAAAGTTCCGGACGGCTTCTTCCACTAGTTGGAAGTTCTTCCAGGAGTGCACGCTGACTGATGGGCACCCGTACGGCATTCTACATAGACGAAAAGGCCAACGAATTATGCGGGCTTTCTGCAACAAAGAAACGGAGGAAGGTGATAGTGGCCGAGACAAGACACACTTACCGCATTTCCGGCAAGGACGTCGCCCTAGAAGTTTATGCAGATGGCGCTGGTCCTGCGCTCGTCGTCCTCCCATCCTATGGACGCGGCGCAGCGGAGGACTTCGATTTCTTTGCCAACACGTTGAGTGCGGCCGGGTTCAAAGTTCTGCGCCCACAACCGCGCGGCATCGCTGGATCGAAAGGAAAGATGGAGGGCCTTTCACTGCATGACCAAGCAGATGATGTTGCTCTCGTCATCCGCGAACTCAGCGATGGAAAGGCAGTAGTGCTTGGCCACGCCTTCGGTCACGGGGTGGCAAAGACGGTTGCTGCAGACTACCCCTCACTTGTGACGGGAGTCATCGTTGCCGCAGCACAGTGCAGTTCAGTATCGCCAGAGATTGAGCGGACACCGCATCAAGCTTGCGATCTCAAGGCGCCTGTGGAAGAGCGATTGGCCGCGCTCAGGAAAGGTTTTTTCGCCCCCAACCATGATGCCACTATCTGGCTGAATGGCTGGTACCCGGAAACCATGCAGATGCAGGTGAGCAGTGTCGGTCGGACGGCCGCGGATGAGTTTTCTCGCGCCGGAAACGCCCCACTGCTCGAAATTATTCCTGATTCAGACCCGTTCAAACCTCGTCCGTATTGGGGAGAGCTACGCCAGCAGCTGGGCGATCGAGTTACGACCGAGATCATTGCCGACGCCAGCCACGCGCTTTTTCCTGAGCAACCTCAACGTGTAGCCGCCATGACCATTGAGTGGTACCGGCGTTTGATTTCCTAACGCAGCATTGTGGTGAATCCTATTCAAACGCGATGAACCGCGGCCCGCAGCTATTGATCAACTTCGAGTCACAGTAAACAGCCCTACATGGCGCAAAAAGGAGACCAACAAATGTCCCACAATAAAGCTCCGCAAGCGACACTTACCACTGTTGCGGAATTCCCCAAACAATACTTTCTCGAGAATTTAGTTGTCCGGGCGGATAACTCTGTATTAGTCCAAGTAGCCAACAAGAAGGAGCTATGGTACGTTCCCCCCGCTGACGGATATGAAACAGTCAAACCAGTCCGTATTCATACCTATCAGGAGAATGCGTGTGGGATCGTTGAGATGGAGCCAGACGTTTTTGTAGTGCTAAGCGGAAACGTGTACACCACTCATGAGTCGTTCTTGCATCGGTTGGATCTTCGTAATTGGAAGGCGGGAACAGCCATCAGTCCGGAGACCATTTGCCAGTTCCCGGAGCGCGCTCGTGGCGTCAATGGAGCCTGTCTCCTTGCTCCGGGCGTGTTACTCGTCGCGGATTGCTTCGCAGGTCTGATATGGCGTGTCGACTTTCCTGCTGACGGAAAGACCCCCTCGTTTCGGGTTTGGTTGGAAGATCCGAGCATGGGCTACTTTCCAGGAAAGATGAAACCAGAGCAGCCGGGTGTCAACGGTGTTCGTTATGCAGCGAAGACAAATTTTCTCTACTACACTGCAACTGCCAAAAAGCTCTTTATGCGGGTCAAAGTCGATCCAAGCACGCTGGAGGCTGTCGGATCACCGGAGGTTGTTGTGGCCGGCAGAATGGGGGACGACTTCCTGATCGACGAAGATGCGGAGGTAATTTACCTGACAACGCACCGCCAAAACACGATCGATATCGTCTCGATGGATCCAGGCTTTAACAGTGGCTTCACCCAGAGTATTGCAGGCGACCCTTACAATGAAGAACTTATCGGACCATCCGCAGGAGCGTGGAGGAGAGGGCCGAGTGACCTGGGAAGAGTATCTTACTTCACGACCGACGGTGGGACTGCTTCTCCCCCTCCAGATGGTCCTAGGCCAGCAAAGCTGCTACGTGTAGAGTTGAAACCTTTGACTAATGGGTTTCCCCATTGATGGCCGATGGTCATACAAAGCAACAGCGACTCGATCTACCAGTGCTCTGATCAAAGGACGAAACCCACCAACGCTGTGAACTGATAGTTGTGAGGAGATGGAGGAACTACGTATGATTCTGATAACAGGGCGCAACGGGCAACAACGGTTTCGAGATTATCAAAGCTCTTTGCCACCAAGGAACTGCTGTTCGTGCAATGGTGCGCAAGAAGCCTGATAAGCCCGCATTTCCTAACAGTGTTGAGATTGCAATTGCTGACTTTGACGACGCCCCAAGTCTGAGGCGAGCACTCGAAGGTATTGACCGAGTCTTTCTCGTCACACCATCCTCAGAGAGAGTTGAAGAGCAGCAGCTGCGCTTTCTCGATCTAGCCGGCAGAGCCAATGTAAAACACATCGTGTATTTGTCGCAGTTACACGCCAAGGAAGACTCTCCAGTGCGATTCCTTCGCTATCACGCAGCCGTCGAGTCCGCCTTGAAACAGTCAGGCATCGCATTCACCAACCTACGTCCCAATCTGTACATGCAAGGCCTGCTGCTCTTCAGACAGATGATTGCCACGCAAAATCAGATTGCTGCTCCGATTGGAGATGCACGTGTGAGCATCGTTGATGTGCGCGATATCGCTGCCGTCGCAGTCTCCGCGCTCACAGAAGACGGACACGACGGAAAACCTACGACATCACCGGCCCCGAGGCACTCACCCACGCAGAGATAGCGAGCCATTTGTCGGATTCTATCGGACGGCAGATCCGCTTCGTCGATATCTCAGAGGCTGACATGCTTAACGCACTGCTTAGCTTTCACATGCCATCATGGCAGGCTGAAGGGCTCGTCGAAGATTATGCGCATTATCGTCGTGGCGAGGCTGCATCAATCTCGCAAGACGTAAAGGCAGTGACTGGTCAACTGCCGCGCAACATTCAAACGTTTGCACGCGAATACAAAAGCATTTTTACGAATCAGTGAGTCGATTCAGGATCTTTCTTTATGAGGGTGATGACCTCAAAAAGGTGGCCGTTCCATTGATACAAAACAATTACCTTCAACTGAAGAGAAGCAAGAAGCTTCGGAGACTAACGTCATCAATTTCATCGGTGTTCCCTTCGTGCGGCAGAGGAGCATGGCATTTCGCGCATGTGGCAAAATGGGTTCAAGTTTATTTCGCTTGTTATGCCTATCGATTCTCTTCATCTCGGTGCTCGCGCATGCTCAGGTTGACACGCTTCGGACGGTTTCTCGTCATATGACCCTTTCGAACGGCAAGACACTCGCCTATACCGTACAGATGGGACGCGTCCCAATCCGGGCGGGCGGTTCGGATGAGGTGCTGGCAAACATGTTCTTCGTCGCCTACTGTGTCTCTTCGACTGAGCCGCGGCCAATCACCTTCCTTTGGAACGGTGGACCTGGGTCTCCTTCCTCTACGCTGCATCTGGAGTCGATTGGACCCAAACTGATCGCCGCGAACGGCAAAACTGTCGACTTCAGAGATACGGCTTTGGCATCGACTGACCTGGTGTTTGTCGATGCTGTGGGAACAGGTTTCAGTCGGGTCACGCGGTCCGAGTTTTCGGACCAGTTTTACCAGATGCGCGGCGATGTGAGTGCCTTCACAGATTTTGTGCGCGCCTGGAGGCTGCTTTTCGGCGTGGAGGAATACCCAATCTATCTTGCGGGCGAGAGTTGGGGTGCTTTCCGAGCTGCGGCAGTCGCACTGCGGTTAGAAAAGCAAGGAATCCAGGTAGCAGGTATCATCGCCATCTCAGGCCGTCCAGCGCTTCCCAATGCAAGACTTGACATAGTCTTGCGCGCACTACGTACCGTTCAGCAAGCTTTGGCCGCCCAATATCACGGTAAATCCTCAACGGATCTTCCAAAAGATCCTGTCGCGTTGCAGCAGCTGGTCCATGAATGGGTGATGTCGACATATGTACCAGCGCTTGAGCATATTGATGACCTGGATCATGCGCAACGTGATGCTATCGCGAATCGACTCTCCGAGTTCACAGGCATACCTGAGCGTGAGATCAACCGATCCAATCTGATGATCTATCCACATCAGTTTCTTACGGAACTTCTCCATGACCAACGCAAGGTACTTGATACCTATGACATGAGACAAACAACCGACATGTCTCCCAGAGAAAACATTCAAGTGGAGGAGCGCTATCTTCGGCATGATCTCGGCTATATCACCGATCTGGCGTACATCGATGTGGATCATGTGCTCAACGGCTTTTCACCAGATGATGGCGGGATTCAAGGTCCGAATGCAATGTGGGACTACAAAAAGGGCTTTTTCAGCACCTACGTAAGTGGCGATCAACTCGAAAGAGAGGACGATGAGAACCTCGCCAACGGCGAATCCCCTCGTGGGCAGGAAACCCCCGACACCGCTGAGGCAATGGCCCTCGACTCTCATTTGAGATTGCTCATTGCAGACGGCCTCTACGATTCTCGATCAACTTGCGCGATCAGCTCGGAGATCGTAGCGAGACAAGGACCGAGTCTTCAGTCTCGTATCATCACTCGGTGCTACAAAGGGGGGCACATGTTCTACCTCGATCCGGAAGTGCGTCGGCAGTTCAGCGAAGATCTTCAGCAGTTCACCTCGGATGCAACTTTACCGAGATTGCCTCTGACACGATAGGCGGTTTAACCTCAAGTCCATCGTAAGAACACGAGATTTTCCAGCCCCTCTGTGGAACCCGTACCGCATGCGTTACGTATCTCGGACAATGAGACTTCTCCTTACAATCATCTCCTCTCTACTGCTCTTCGCCTCGCCTAACCTTCATGCACAGCATTCATCGTCAGAGATACCGTTACAACCGCTGAGCGGAGGATTTCTAACCGTCCGTGCTTCGATCGCCGGTCACGAAGGAACCTTTCTTTTCGACAGCGGAAGTGGTGTCAGCAACATCACCCCGCAGTTTGCCAGCAAGATCGGGTGCAAACCTTGGGGCTTGATTTCCGGTGCCCAGATGACCGGCCAGCGCCTCGATATGCAGCGCTGCGACAACTTAGTGGTGCGCCTAGGCGCCTTTCAATCAGAGCCGGGTACCGTCGGTGTCTTCGATCTAGCCAAAGTTCTACCACCTTCTATGAGTGGTATCGATGGTACGATCGCACTTGACGTGCTTGCATCTTGTACGGTCCGCTTCTCGTACGTCCATCACACCCTTCAGATCCTCGATCCGGGCTCCGTAGCAAAGAGTATTGAGCTGAGTCGCTCCATGCCAATCCATATGGTCCGTGATGCGGAAGGAATGGCCCTAACAGTCAATCTGCCCGTACATACCACCGATGGCATCGCTTGGTTTGAGCTTGACTCAGGCAACACAAGCCCATGGGTGCTCGTCGGGAGACATCTCGCCTCCAATTTCGAGCTCGATCCTACCGTTAAGACTCCTCAGCGCATCAGTTTGAGTCTTACCAACGGGTCTTCTTTTGTTGGTTCGGCGCGTCTTATGGACCTCATTCTCGATGGCAATCTCGGTACGAGCTTCCTTATGCAGTACGACGTCACCGTTGACCTAGTACATGCCCGGGCTTGGGTTCATCCCATCGCCCAATAGACTGTCGGTTCCTTGCGAAGCCGATAGACCGATCCGACGTCTCCGGCCCCGCAGTCACACCTCAACTCAATGAGTCGTCGCAATACCATTGGCATCCTCGGTATCCGTGATAACTGTGAAGCTAAAGTTGGAAAGGTTCAAGCGGACAAGTCCGCCGGGGCGTTCCGGCGCCCCCGGTGGAAGCATAGAAGTGGGGACTTTGACGTTTGAAATCCAGGCATACGCCCCGTCGAAGATCGCTTGGAGGGGGCTTCCCGTTGCCAAACGCTGACAGACCCTCCCTGTTCTCGCATCCAATACGAGTAGCACTCCGTCGAGCACCGCCGGCACGAAGAACGTATTGCCCTCGGGGCTAGAAGCGGGATAGAACGTTTGTCCCACAGGGAGACCTATGAAAGTACGTGTGACACTGAGATCTTGAGGGTCCAATAACAATATCTGGCCTTGGGATCCAACGAGAAGATGTGAATGATCGCTGGTCCAGGCCAATCCTCTCACATGTGGGACAGTTGCTCGCGAGAGTACCCGACCATCATTTGGGTCTAACCGAATGACGCTATCGACAGTAGTGAAAGCATAGCAGTCTGCACCATCCGCGCTGAAGATGAAGTTGTGAACTCCGTGGGGCAGGGGAAATGTACGAATGACGTGTCCTGTGCTCAGGTCAAAGACTGTCATCTCTTCTATACCTTCTTCCGTGTTTGTGAAGAGCTCGGTCGCATGCTGCGGTCGTATCTTGAGACCGTGAGGCGCCGTGGCTCCCGAAGGAAGTATGAAACGAGTACGCTCTCTCTTCTGCTCCACATCGAGAACAGAAATCGTCGTTCCTGGCGTTCCCACTTTGTGATTCGCTTCGAGTAGCCCGAAATTTGAGACGTAGGCTGTCTTTCCGTCGAGGGACGTCTCGATCTCATGCGGCTTCTCGCCAACCTGCACAATTGCACGTTCGCTTGGATTGTCCTTGGAAAAGATCAGAACTCGATTCAAACTCTCCTGCACGACCAGCACTTGACCGTGCGAAGAGCTTCCACGTTTATTCATATGAAAAGACTCCGCCTGAATAACAGCAGGGAGGGTACATAGGTACGTTATCGTCCAAACAAGGAATGTCCATCGAGAAGCGTTCCAGCGCATGAGTATCGAAAGCAATTGCACATCCCGTCGTTTATTTCGAGCAAAGTACGGACTACCAATTCATTCTTGGCTGTTTGCTGAGCATGCGGGGAGGTCATGCACTTGCGCGATGCTCATTCATTGCATTGCTGCTTACCATCGCACGCACACCCAATGTCTCCTCAGCGAACTGATTCTGAGGAAGATGGGCCTTCACAGGACCTCACATCGTTTGTTTGAAGAGGCGGCTGAATGATCTGAATTACTCCTCTATCCTTATGTATCCCTGCGTTTCAAGATTCATCAACGTTACTGTGGCTGAAAAGTTCAGCTGCACTTCGTGTTGGATTGTTTTCAGATCGATATGATGCTGAAGAGCAGATTGACCGCAAACAACGAGTTGTACTCCTGCAGCCGTGAGCTCTTTTATTAGAGTGATGTTCGGGTTAGCGTGTCCTGCGTGGCTCTTGCGGTAGGTTTCGTCGTTCATGACCAGGTCCACAGTGGGTCCATGGAAAATGGCTACGAAGTGACGATGGGCAGGCTCAACGCCGAAGTGCGCGAAGGTATTCACGAGCGCCGCGATCGTGGTCAACCCTGGATTTGCATCATCAACTTTGTCAGCTGTAGAGTTCAGGTCAAAGATGACCTTGTAGTCGAGCGCAGGAGTGGGTGTCTCGTGAGCTCCCGGAATATCGATCATCCTTCCGACCTCCGGTATAGGACTTGGCTGCTGCCCAAGAACTTGGAGGTGAATCGCTCCGAAGGATGCCAGAACGGCAACAAAAAGGAAACGTGAGAATGCTGTGTAGATCAAGTGTCCTCCTAGTTTCGGGTCGTGCTAGGTCTAGGACTGACTTGCACAGCCCGGTTGGGACGAGAGAAGCTGATCCACTTCGGTAAAACGCTCCCGCACCTTGGGAAACGTCAGAGGATGCCACTGCCTGATGGTCTTTCCCCCGGGGTCTTGCAGCTCGATCGTCAGATCGCCGCCGCCTTGCGTATAAATTTCGTGCCACGCTACTAGTTCCGCCAAATCTTCTTGTCGAGAGGCCGTGGCGTATAAACTCACGAATGGTGTTTGCGCTAGAGCGTCATACAGGCTTGTAGCCTTCGCCATCGGAAGGTGATCGGCGCCGCGGAAGTAAGTGGTAGGTGTAATAACTGCAAGCGACGGAGCCAGAGTTGAGTAATCCGTCCAGATGCTTTGAACAAATGGTCCGCCCGGAGTGGTCGTGATACCGCAACTAATATCTACGACATGCGTCGATTCATGCAATAAGACGTAGGTAAGCGCATTTGTACCTGTTCCCGCAACCGTGATGGTCATTCCTGAGGCGTCTTGCTTATAAACACGTCGCTCCTTGTTTGTCAGAAATGTTGTAAGTGATTCATCAATTACACTTGCTCGCAGCGTTATGTCAGATAGGCCTGTCTTCTTACTTGGAGATGTAAGGCCCGTGCCTTCTCCCGGGATGCCGTCAACGAAAGCCAGATTATGCAGGTGTCGCTCCAGAACACGCTTGTTGAGCGCCGGCAACGCGGCTAACGCGGCCTCGACCGCCTTACGCTCCTCCGACGTAAGAGTGTGTGGCTTAACGTCTTGCATCCCCGCCTTCTTGAAGGTCTCGACAACAGCTTGATCCGGTTTGCCGACTCGGTCCAGTAAAGCCCTAGCTGTGTCGTCCTCTTTCGGCTGTGAATCCCTTTGCTTCGGTACCTGCGCAACCGGGAGAAATTGCGGAAGTGCAGCAATGACTGCACACCGCGTCGCTATTGGAGCGACCAGAGAATAACAAACAGTTGCGAGTACTAGTGCGCCTCGGATTACCAATCTTGTCTGCCCCCAACCTTCTATGGATCTCGAGCCCTCATCATATCGAGCCACGCCATACCTTTCACGTAATCAAGCAGACCCAAAAGGTCTGCGCGCGCGGCACACGGAATGAATCTTGAACAAGGAGTACAGTTTCATAGGAGAAGTGATTGCCCGATCTCACGCAACGACTCTGCCGATTTCAATGGTCCCGGATCTCTGTCCTATTCGCTGCTGGCCGCTGGTACGGCGATTGCGTAAAGGGAGAATGTGATGGCACCAGAAACTTCGCGCGTCACGTTCTAAGCCATGCCCCGACTTGAAGAGGTCCCACCAACTCGCTGTGATTCACCACTGCTTCCTCTTCCATTCGTTGAGCGAGGGTCTCAATCTGAAGGTCATGAGCCGTGCCAAGGCCCAACGTCTCGATGACGGGGAGCAATGTTTTCACAGTTTCTGTTGCCCAGCCATAGATGTATGAGCCTGCTTCTCCGCCGACCGGAACATCCGCTTTGATGGTAGGCCGGGAGAAGCCCGCGTCCGCGAACGTCTTAGCGAGAAACAGGCCGAAGTCTGGGTTGATTCCCGACCTACGGATTACCTCTCCGATCAACTTGACGGTATCTCCAAATAGCGACGTCGCGGGATAACTGCTGGCGGGTGTTCCAAATGACAACTCGTGGAAGCAGAGGATGCCACCCCGCCTTAAGAAAGCAGCCGCGTGGCTGAGAACTCTCGAAGGGTCGGGTTGATAAAGCAATACGTACCTACCGATGATGGCGTCGAACTGCGATTTAGGGCGGAAGTTCAGTATTTCGGAGTGAAGGAAGGTTACCGGGGCACTGTGTCCCTGAGCTTGCACTCTCTCTTTTGCCTTCTGCAAAACAACTGGGTCGCGATCAATGCCTGTGACTGAACCTGATGGTCCTACGATCTCTGCCGCCAGGAGCGTCACATCCCCCATACCCGATCCGAGATCAAGCACGTTCATGCCTTTTTCAAGCCCGGCCGCCAAGAGATAGTTTTCGGTCCACGTTCCCACAATGCTCGCCTGAAGTTTGAGGCGCTGTTGTTCGTGGTCGGAGTTACCCAGGACGTATTTGGGGAATGTACCTTCAGGTCGTGGCATCAGCACCTCGGTGGATCTGTTACATGCTCAAGCCTGCGTCCAAACCGTCTCGCAGTAGGCAGTTAGCAAAATAGGGAAGAAGCATTTCATGAAGGTGAGAGTCAGTTGCTCCTCATTTGGCAGGTATCTTGATGGGTCACAAAGGATAGAATGCACCCGACAGCGGGTGCGTCCTATTTTTGAACCATTCCCGCGACGGCACAAAAGATCGGAGATCATGCCTGCGCCCGTCAAGTTGAATATCCAAGCCTTTTAGCGACTCGACAACCTAAGAAAGGGCGTGTAATTACGAATGCGTTCCTCACATAACAAGAGATGCATCAGAACTTGCTGAAGCGCAGCACCTGCTACACCTCTTCAGTATGAAGACATACCGACACGGTATGGGCCGTCTAATCGCAGGAAGATTGGTCGCCAGACACAGTGGGTTCATAGCTCGGGGCGCCCAGACTTTTCGACCGTCGCGAAGTCCTGGATGCCGATCATCTATGAGGGCATGTCCCTTCATGCGGGACTGATCTTTATCGATGTTCCAGCAGGCCTTCCCAAGGAACGACAGAGCTGGCGTTCGGGGTCATTCTTGCCGTCCTCGAAGAACATGGAGATCTGGCAAATCAGGTGTTACAGGTGACGCTCTTTTCCAATGGAACGGTGAAACTCAGCCACTATGCTATGCCCAAGCAACGTCAGCATGATGGTTAAGCGCGCTTCTTCGTTGATAGCGTAGAGCGCAACCTACTCTCCACGTAAAGCCGGATCATGGCACGAAATTCGTCTAAGGCGCCAGGCGGCAGATCCCGGTGTGTAGACGCTGCCTTGATGTTAAGCAAGATCACGAGTGCTATATCGACAGCGGTCTGTTTAGGCAGATTCGGACTGTGGATCATCAGGGTTTTGGCGATGTGGCGCAGCGACGAGATTGTTGCACCCGGAAATCGATACTGGCCGATGGGCCCCATCCACGTGTCGCCGTCGCTGACTCAGGCAAGCTTGCGCCGCCGGCCGCTCTCAGATAGGGCGGCAGCCTGATCCATCAAGCTTAATCCTCAAGCAACGCTTCCTGCCACTCTGTAGATAGAATTTTCGTGCCAGACACGAGCAATTCGAGAGCCTTGCAAAAGGAGACTTTGGAGATGGCGCACACATACTGAAAAAACTCCGACAAATCGGATAGCAACGCGCTCCCGGAATCTTATGAAGGCAAGCTGGAGAGGACACCACAGTAAGGAAAAAGCCGAAGTGTCCTTGAGTCACAGGCCTCATGCCCGGAGGTCGCGCAAGAGAAATGGTTGTTGCTTCCAATAGGTCAGCGAGCGCCAGAGCCATTCCAGCGGTCCAAAGGCGAAGCTGCGCAGCCACAGCGTGCTGATTACAAGGTTCAGAGTCCACACTGCACCAACAATCAGGAAACAGTTGTAGAACTCGAGTTGACCGTAGAGTTTCCACGGCCCCCACGAGAAGATAAACTTGCAGATCAGGCTGGTCAGAATATAGTTGCTGAACGCGGTGCGGCCCACCGCAGCGAGTGGCTTGATGGCCCACGGCAGCGACCCGCTTCGCATTAGAAGCAAGATTACAGATGTGTTTGCAAGTACAGCGCACGGTACGACGAGCGGAGCGGGAGTCGACATCCACACAGCAACCACAAGGGGACCAAGGCCGTCACGGAGCGTGTGCCAGAGCCCTGTTAGCACGAATGCAAATGTGACCGCGTATCCGCCGAGCGCCAGCAGTAGATATTCCTTTGCCGGCCGCCGATTGGTCAGAAAGCCCGCCTTGTATAGTCCCATGCCCAGAATCATGGCGCCCACGGTGTCGATGAACGCGAACGTGGCCAGGATGAATTGCTGAAACCCAAGCCAGTCGTCGAGGTTGTGTCTCAAACCACCGAGATATCCGAGCCGCTCAAGTCGCGTTACTTCGTTTGCTTTTGCCAATGCAGCTTCGCGGCGCTTCTCGCCAGTAGCGACCAGCACGCGCTTTTGTTCCGTCGTTGGATTCACCGCAGCCTTGGCGATGATCAAATCTGCATTACTCCGTAACTGTACCTCCACTCTTCTGACGCGAGTGAAGAGACCACAACCGATCCAAAGGATTAGCCCCACCGCGATCAGCTTGCGCGCGGAGAGCCGTCGCAGAGGATAGAGGAACATTAGACCATCAACGGAATATTCAAACAAAATATCGCCAGACCAGATCAGCATGCCATGGAAAAGACCAAAGACAAGAAGCCAGAGATTGCGCCTGTAAAAGATTGCTGCAGAACGCTTCCTACCGCCGCGCATCTCGATGCGTTCGGTCAAGAGAACCGCACCTGCACCGAAAAGCATAGCAAAGAGACCGCGCATCTTGCTTTGGACAAAAAGCCAATTGAACGTCACAATCCCCCAGTCTATAAACGCTTGCCAGCCACTCAAGCCGGGTCTAACCAGATCAGGCGGAAAGCCAGTGATTGTTTCATACCCAGCAAAGTCCTGAATGTTCAGTAGTAGGATTCCCAGCAGGGCAAAGCCGCGGAGCACATCGACCGTTTGCAGGCGTTCTCCTCGCTGCACGGGAGTATCGGCAGACCCGCCAAGTTTCTCCGCAGTCTCAGCAGACAGACCTCGCCAGTGCTGGGACCGACTGCTCCACTTCTCATACGGAGGCTCTTGCACGTCTGTTTCGTGATTCCGCACGTGTGCCACAACCTCTCGGTCTCAGGTTACTTAACATTGCTCTTGAGAGCAGCGTCGTGTTTGAGAAAGATAGTGTAAAGCTGAGATTCATCTCATGAGACAAGCTGCACCCACCTTATAAGTCGCTCCTCATACCCGCAAGGCACACACGGTTCTCATACTCTGAGGATAAGGGCTAGTTGTCAGATAGAGTCACCCACAGTCGCTACAAGCTGTCCATATGGCTCTGAACGGTTCGTCAGACCGGGAGGATGAATTGGGGACATCATAGTCTGGTTTGAGAAGAGAACCAACGATGGGATTGATCCTTCAATCCCATTCTTCCCGCTTGTAGCAAGATCGTTCTAGATCCTAATCGAAACGTCGTCCGATACTTGTTCTAGCCAAACGGCGATGGCCGACAAGCGAGCCGTTTAGCAATAACTATCGGGAGCGTTGTTATGACAGTGGCGTCAATCGCAAATGTTGCAGCCCGCCAGCGTCACAGGAAACTGCTCGGTGCGTATGGCAATTGTGTAGGGGTGGTTCGAGATGGATTTTGAATTGAGGCACTTGCGTTATTTCGTGGCAGTGGCGGAAATGGAGAATATAAGCCGGGCATCGAAGCGACTGCATATCTCGCAACCACCATTGAGTCGCCAGATCCGATACCTTGAGGATGCAGTCGGAATTCCGCTATTCGATCGCGGTCCCAAGATGCTAAGACTCACGAAAGCAGGAGGAGTATTCCTCCATGAGGCACGTGGCATCCTCGAGCGCGTCGAAGATGCGTCAGCGCTCGCGAAACGAGCCGGGCAACAAGACGACGCTCGGATCCGCATCGGGCATTCTGCAGCAGCTTCCATCGTTGCTCTCCCCAACATCCTCCGAGAGGCACACAGGTTGCACAGCAATGCCAAGATCGAGTTACGTACTATGACGACCGAGCGGATGATCCGAAGCCTTCGTCGGGGAGAACTCGATTTGTGTCTCTCCGTGTGCGATACGGTACAGCACCTCAATGAGTTCACAGTCACGCCGATTGATACCTATGGTCTCGTTGCCGCTGTCTCGAAGCATCATCCCTTTGTCGACCTCGCAAAGGTGTCCATGGAGGCGTTGGTTCAACAGCCCATCATCTCCCTGACTCAGACAAGGCACCCGTGGTTCAACGCTTACATAAAAGATGTCCTGTCAGTTCATGGCTCTTCATACGATGTTGTCGAGGAGCACGATAGCGACGACGGTGTGCTTGCCGCCGTCGAAGCCGGCAGGGGCGTAGCTCTTCTTTATGACGTAATGGCTCATGTAGTGGGAAGGAGACTCGTGCTAAGGCGGCTTGCGCCCACGCCGCGCCGGGCGCCGTTGGTTCTTTTTCATCGGCCCGGACAGAAAGGCTCGTTTGTACGAGATATCGCGCATGCAGCCCGGGCAATTGGGGTCGCATAATTGCTTGCCGCATCTGGCACATCCGGAAACAATTTTGGAGACGCTATCTGCGACCTAACGATCTTTGTAGGGGAGGTCGCTAACGTTCTGCCAAGTAAGAATTTGATCTTGAGAGATAAAGAGATTCGCAAAGATATGCCAAACCTAACCCAACCGCAAGAACGGAGTACTCACCTGCCGCGCTCCCGAGCGTTTGCTTCTTTCCTTCGCTTCGTTTGTTCGTGCCAACTCCTTTTTGTTCTTGCGCTCTTCGCTCCGCGGAAATGCCTCGCCGATACGACGATCCGTATTCCCATGAAAGCCGATCATTGGCTTTCTGATGGCAATGCCACATTCACGGCGGACGATAATGCTCCCGACGGCGTACTTGAAATCAGCAAGGGCCCCGTCGATGTAAAAGACTTGATTTTTGATAACGGCACTATCGAATTTGATATGTACATGCCAGATCACGGAATTCTCGGAATGAGACTTCGCGCACAAAATCGAGAAAACGCCGAGGCTCTCTACTTCCGCCCACAAAAGGATTGCAACGCTTCTTCGGATTGCATGCAGTATATGCCGCTTGAGCATGGAGCGTTCGAATGGGACTTATTCCCGGAATACCAGACTTCCGCACCGATTCGGACTCTAAGTTGGAATCACTTCAGAGTCGTGGTGCTGGGGAGGACGATGCTTGTCTATGTAGATCGCTCCAGCCAGCCGACACTCCGCGTGGATCACATGGAAGGCGGTGCGCTGTCGGGTGGACTCACTTTCGGAGGTCCGGCAAAGTATGCGAATCTTGTGATCACGCCCGGGAAACCATCTTCGGCCCGGGCCCAAGTCACGCCGGAACGGAGAGACGGTTTTCTCCGTCACTGGCAGATTTCAATGGCGTCCGTTCTCCCCTCCATTCATGACGCAAAGTTGGATGCTCCGATGGGAGTACAGCCGCCTTATGCGTCGATGCCCTCAGACGGTAAGGATTGGAAAACCGTAACGGCTGAGACGAAAGGCCTGGTCAACTTTTCGCATGAGGTTGGATCGGCAAGAGACGGTTCGGTGATCTCTTTGGCGTGGGCAAAAGCAACGCTTGACTCCGACAAACCACAATGGAAAACGGTCCAGATCGGCTGGGTACGCGAAATCTGGGTTTACGTGAACGGCACCCTTGTATTCGCTGGCAGGAACATTGATGGTCTTCCGGCGGCGAAGACCGCAGACGAACGAATCTCCTTGATGAACGGAACATTTCGCTTACCCCTCAAAAGGGGGAAGAATGAAATATCAATTGCGCTAGACGATAATCTCCCAGGCAACACGCAACACTATGGATGGGGGATGGAGTTGAAGCTAACAGATACAAGCGGACTGTCACTGCATCCCAAACCCTAGATGATCATTCATGCGCCGGCGGTCTACCTTGTAAGTGAGTGAGGTCGGAGAGACCCAGTTCCGAGGCTCTCGATGATGTGAATCCAGCGCCATAGATGAGCAGACGTGCACTATAGCGAGAGCCCGGCTGGGCCAGCCGCGGAAAAATAGGACAGATTCTCGTTATATACCCGGTATTAAGCCAATGCCGAAGGGGTTCGTTCTCTCAAAAGGCTCTTCGTGACCGAAAACTGCTGAGGTAATGCCGGCGACAGACCCCTCGGTAATAGCCCTTTGTGTTCCCGGCCATCCATCGTGGAGTTTCTAAGACCATAGTAGTGTCGAACATCTTAATGTCGCCGGGCTGCTGTGTCCGCCATTTGACGCAAATAGTATGACTCAAGTGCCAGCTTCTTACGAAGCTGAGTTCAGTCCTATTACGCTGCCGGGACGAAGAACTTAGAAGTAGAGCAATTCATCCACGCGATTTCTTGAAGTCTCTTCATTTTCTTGATCCTCTTCGGGTCGCACGAACAAGTGAATCTGTTGCAGCAGTCGAGGTCTCCGCAGCGAACGACAAGATGACTGCACAGGCTTCGAAGGAAGCCGGGACAGGAGCGAATGTACTTCTGAATGGCGCAGGCGGTTTGCAGGGGGACCAGAGGGTAGAGCAATCGATCAACCGAAGTCTTCGTTGGTTCAGCTTGCATCCGTCAAGCCTAGGCGTGTGAGCCATAATGTTTGGTGCTGGTAATTCAATTAATTGGAAGGGGGTGGATTTGCTGGAACGCGAGTACTATGCATAAACCCGATCTTCCAGATGCCGGCCGTGCGCTGAAGAAAGGCGGACTCAAGCCACATGACGGCTATAGTTCCCGACTGATCGGTGATGCTTCCTTGGTTTACATACGCGATCCAAGCCGTGTTACCGATCACGTGTACATCGGGTTCCGTAACATTCCACTCATACTTTTGTCCCTGAGCATGTGCTGACTTAATCAGACTCATGATCTTGTCTCCATCGAGTCGCTTCCCCGCATCGTAGAGGTAAAAACCAGGCGCAACCACCGCATGGAACTTGGTCAAATCATCCTCGGCAGCAGCTTGGTAAACGGCACTCACAGCACTGACAATCTGGGCCTGGTCTGCACTAAGACGCCTCTGCTGTGCGTCTGCGACATAAACATCAACGGAAAGCATGACTGACAACGCTGCCGCAGTGAGCGCGAAGCGGATTGGCCACTTCATAAAGGACCCTCCCAACAGTATTGATCAAGCGCGACGGCGAGACTTGCAATAACCACTGAAAGCCATTGCATATCTCAATAAAATCGAGGCAAGTGAACCGCGATCAGATGCGCCCTCTCTGAAACAACCATAACTCTCGCAAGCATACCCAACGAATATCTACTGAGACTGAAAAGGTTCAGGGGCCCGCCTGGCCTCCGGGCAGTTTCGGATCACCCACTCCGAGCTGCGAACGAGAAACGACGACGAAATGCTTGTTCGAGGAGGGCCCCGATCCAATGGATTGTTTCAGATGTAGATCCGTAGACCGCTACTCGATCGTGATCTGCAGGGGCGCGGGACGCTGCTTTCTCATTGATCGCGGTTCCGCTGTGACTCCCCGGTTCCACCAGAATTGAGTCGATGCCAAATTCGGAAGCTTCTAGCGAAGCACATCGGCTACTGCTTCCAAGGCAAACTTGCTCGCATGATATGGTGCGAGCCCTGGGGCGACGACTCTTCCACAAGCAGAGCTCACGTGAATCAGCAGACCATTTCGCTGACGTCGCATGGCTGGCAACACGGCGCGATTGACCCGCAACACCCCAAGCTGATTGACCTTAAATACCTGCTGGAATTGCTCGACAGTAAAGGCTTCGGTGATGCCTACCGTAGCAATGCCGGCATCGTTGACGACCACGTCTACACGCCCGGTTCGATCCAGTGCTTGTTGCATTGCATGATTCACGGGGGCCTCCCCGTGACATCCATGTCCTAACACATCCACATCCATATTCCAGCCAATGCATTCCGAAAGCGCTCGTAAATCGTCGGCCACGGACCGCTTTCGGACCGCGCACTCGCGCATAGTCGCAATCTCGCGATAGCCACGCTGCGCTAGCCCTCCGCCGCGGCTCATCTAAATCCTGTGCTGCGTCCGGTAATTTGCACAACTTTGTCGACCAATGTTTTTCTCTTGCTCATCTCGCACTTCAGACCAGCAATCCTCCTCCATCCACGGATAGGGTCTGGCCTGTGGCGTAGTTGTTGAGCATCAAGTAAAGATAGGCCTGGGCGGCTTCCTGTGGAGTCGCGGCGCGGGGAATGGGCAAGCTCGCCACCGCTGATTGCAACGCTGCTTCCGGGAGTCGCTTTAGTTGCTCTGTAAGGACGTACCCCGGATTCACAGCATTAACCCGCACGGGGTTGAGGTCCATAGCGAGGCCCGCGGTCAGGTGTTCTACCGCTCCGCCGACCGCGGCCATAATCGGCGCACCCTTCCTTGGCCGGTGACCAATCATGCCACTTGTTAGCGTGATCGAACCGTTCCGGGCGATCGTTTGGCAACAATGCTTCACCGCGCTAAGGGCACCCCAGAAACGTACTGACAGAAGTTCCTGCGCCTGTTTCAGGTCAAGGTCATGGACGGAAACGAACATTGGTCCGCCCCAGTCACCTGCTGTAATTGCAAGATGATCGAACTCAGCTACCTGCTTGAAGAAATCTCTAACGCTGCTTTCATCTCGAAGATCGACAGCGTAGCCCGTCGCATCCCGCAAACGCGAAGAAGCAGTTCGGACCTTCTCTTCATTGCTAGAACCAACAACAACAGATGCACCCTGATTGTGAGCGAGCTCTGCAATGGCAAAACCGATGCCGGTCGCACCACCCATCACAACAACCCGTTTTCCGTTAAGTGACATTCCTGTCCCATTTCACGTATGGTCTCGGTGTTGAACTTGGACCTAGGGTCGAACAAAACGATTGCTGTGGCACATGTGGGGGTGCTCCAGTGCCGGGCAGTCTGCTTGAGACCAAAACCGGAGCGGCACGGCAATACATTTGCGCGGTTTGAATATAGTTTAGATTCATAGCCCTTCGTTGCCGACGGCGGCCAAGCTCCTGGTGCAAACAGACTATGTCCTCACGCCATACCCGGCGCGCATCAGGTTAGACCCAAAAGGTCTCGACGATGGCCTTACAAAATGTATCTAAAGAAACGAGTGTTCTCATGAACGAGAGACTTGTTCACCAGCCTAGTACGGTCGCGGACAATTCGAGCAGAGTGCGGTGGCATCGGCTTCATAGCGCAATCAGCCGTATCGTGTATTGAGGTTAGGGGGAGGCATCATGGCAGTTGCTCTCGCTACAGACGCGGAGACGATTGTTAGGGTACTCGCAATTCTGCACCGGAAGTGGACAGTCCATATTCTCTGTAGAGTCATCGCAGATCCGGTGCGACTTGGCCAACTAAGGCGCGCAATCCCCACTGCTTCGAAGAAGGGACTCACCGCAAGTCTCCGTTTGCTGGAGGAGGCTGACATCATTAGTCGTCGAGATCTAAGTGATTCGCGCTTGCATGTGGAATACGAATTGAATGAAGCGATACGAAAACCGCTAACGGAGCTGTTGAACTGCCTTGTAGGTGCATCCGTTGTTCTAGCTTGCTCCGACGATCGGCGGCCGATTCAAAGGGGGCCTACATCTGGTGGTTTTTGATCTCGCTTGGGTTCGGTAGGCTCTGGTTTAGTCGGCCAGAACGACCTATCCCCCGCTTCTCGTCAAACGCAACTTGTTCAGGTAGAGCAACGTGTTCGGATCGTTGGGATTGAGCTGCAACACCTTTTTATAGAAGACGAGTGCGTCTTGGTCCTGTCCCAGCTCCTGGAACATCACACCCAAATTAAAGTAGGGGGTGGCATCATTGGGGTCAATTGCAATAGCTCGCTTATACATAGCGATCGCTTCCTCGAAGCGTCTTTCCTCGATGTAAAGACTTTCCAAATCAACGTAGGCCTGTGCATTCTTTGGAGCAAGCACGATCACGCGCCTGTATGCTTTCTCCGCTTCTGCCTGGCGACCTACCTGGTACAGCGCCACTCCATAGTTCAGATTCGTCAATGCACTGTTGGGAGTAGCCTCAAGCGAATGACCATAGAGCGCGAGTGGGCTCTGCCAGTCTTTTACTCTCGCCATCAATCTCCATGCTCCCCAGCCAATCCAAATGATAAGGCACGTAAAAACAATCTGTCGTGCAGCGGGGCGCAGGATAGCGACTGTCCCTGTGAGGCCAACTGCAAAGCCAATCGAGGCGAAATAAACGTATCGTTCCGCCATGCCTTGGTAGATATAGATAAATCCGTAATAGGGTAAAAGCGTAACGAAAACCACGGCAACCCCTGCGGTGAGCGCGGGAATCCGCTGCCGCAAATGGATCGCGCCGGTAATCAGAAAGATCAGAACCGCCCATGCGATGATAGCTCCGCTCGTCAAAGCTGTTCCAGGAACACTCGTGGAGCGTTCGATACTCATGTGTATGGGCAATACGATCAATTGGAAATACCGCCAAAATACTTCAGCAACATTCCAAAAGTGATGCGGACCTTTACCAGCACGGGTACCCACTGCCCAACACAGGCAAAATATGATATAGCCGCCAACAGCCCAGCCCCTGCAAGCGAGACCCAGCGATGCCACGGTCGTTTCTCGTCCAGCAGAACATATCCCCAAGCAACGAGCACCACTAGCAGAAGGCCCTCTTCATGAGAGCAATCCGCCAATAAAGCTGCAATCGTAAAAGCCAGCAGCCATCCCCATCCGCCAGATCGCACAAACCTGAGTCCCAGCACAAGAGCAGAGAGAAGAAACACCATGCACAGCGGATAGGGCTGGCCGCTCACCCAGGCCACCGCTTCACTGTTAATGGGCAGTCCAAGCCAAATCAAACTCGCCACTGCAGCAAAAAGCGAGCGCATCCCCAGTCGGCGCAGCAGCACAAAAAGCAGCACACCGTTTATCCCATGAAGCAAGATACCAGTAAGGTGGAACCCTCCCGGCTGGTCCCCAAACACGTGTCTTTCAATGGCCAGCAGGATCCATACCATTGGGCGATACGTTGCTTCTCCCTTAATCGACAGTCCCATACCGAGCGGTAACGGGGTCAGCAGACGCTTCAGCCAAACCTCATGCCATGACTGAAGAATGGAGTTGTTCGCGATCAGGCTTATGTCGTCGTCCTGGAACGGTGCATTTATAACGCCTGAGTAAAGAAAGCCCACCCACACTGATGCGGCAATACAAAAGGTTACAAGCGGTTGTTTCGTCACCCACTTATGCATGAATCTACCTCACTCCTTTCACGAGTTCCTTAAGCTTGCCTTTCTCTTCTTCTCTTTTTGTGGAACTGCGAAGAACACCCAGCGCATAATGGGGCAGTGGGTACCCCCGATGCATTCTCTGCGGGCTCTCGACTGGTACACAAAATGGAGGTCGCTCTAAGCGCTTGTGGGTGAAATAATTCAGATTCGTAGAACGATATGCAGATATTGATCGTTCCAGTCACTGGCCAGCTCCAGCAGTCCGCGCTCGCTATGCACAGACAAGAGCGAGGACGCGTAGTTTGGGCAAACGTTGTTTGAGTCGGAGGCCGCGTTTGGTAGCTCGACCGGAGCGGGCGCGCTGGTCTACTCTCGGGAACCGACTTGCGAGGAATTTCGGAAGTGACCTCTCCACCCTGTGCCGATACGGAGCCGTTTGCTTCATTCAAGACCTTGCCAACAACCACTTGCTCACGCGCCTTTACTAAGCCGAAGTATCTGCATGCCCGCGACGCTCTTTCTTGACAACAAAATGTTTCTCCTTGAAAGATCTTCCAGCACAGTCTGGTCTTTTAGACTCACACTCCGACACGGCGTAGTTGACCTTGTAAGTTTCGGGTTATACCCGTGAGGTATGGTGGCAGTGGGTATCGTGTACTGAAACGCTCACTGCCGCAGCGGCAATCGGATGTTTTCTCCGTAAACTATAGGAGAAACGAAAGCTGCTCACTCCGGCGGTCAGCTGTCACCCAGTGACATCAAGGAATGCGCCGTTAATGAAGGAGGCTTCGGCGCTTGCCAGCCACAGGATTGCGCGTGCAACTTCTTCTGGCTGCCCGCCTTTGCCCATCGAAAGCGCTTTTCAGAATAAAAGGCAGGAACAACAAGGAGTTCATGCGGGTGGTGGTGTCCAGAAGGCCGATGGCGAAATCAGGGCGAACCCGACGCTTTGAGTTTGCCGGTCAGTTGCAGCGCTGCTCTCAACTCCGCTTGAGGCGCGGGGACCAGGCGCATCTGCCAATAGATATCGCGACGAGTAAACCCGGGTGGCAGCTATCTATAGGTTCGATCGCCCCTGTAGCACTGTGAGCAACAATGAGTGAGCCATGCTGCCAAGAGCGAGTGCGCGCCGGGAGCCAGATGTTCGTCGTAGGGACAGATTATGCCGCGTTTCACTTGAGCGTTGTAGGGCCTGTCTTGCTATTTTCCTCCGCATGCATAATTCTCAGACGGAGTTACAAAGGCGATCTAGAATGGCCTCGCGATCACGCTAGCAGAACTCTTCGGCAATGCGCTCACGAATATCGCGGCGGCGGGTTGCGTGCAAACGATCAGTCTAGGACCTAGGAACTACACCCGTCGCGATTCTATGCTGATACTGGCCGGGAGTCATTCCGTAAACCCTTCTGAACTGTCTTCCAAAATGGCTTTGGTCGGAAAATCTCAGATGCAAAGAGGTATCGGCAAGCGACCACCCTTCCGAAATCAACTTTCTTGATTGGATGAGACGAGCACGAGTGTGAAATGCCAGAGGCGATAAACCGATGTGCCTCGTAAACGCATGGACGAAGTAGTACGGACTTACACCTGCCAGAGAGGATAGAGCATCGAGGGATGGGACTTTCGCAAGTGAGTGTGAAAGATAGGACTGCATCCGCGACACGAACGCTGGGGGTGCAGGACTCACCAGTGCGTTTCTCGCACCGCTCTCGCCTAGGATGGTCTCCAGTCGAGGGAGAACATCAACCTGCGGTTCGCAGTTCACGCCAGACTTGAGTGACTCAAAAAAAGTAATGAATTGACCCAGGACTTTCGCGGTGGACCAGGAGATCGGTGCGGCAGGACGATCCACACTCAAAGAAACAGCCGGCAGTGTTGCGATCTTGAAACTGGTCTTACCTCTATAAAGACATTGAGCTCTGTGCACAAGCCGTGGTGGCACGAGCACCAATCGGCCGGGCCTTGCCACGATAGAGCTTGATTTGAACTGATAATGACGCTCACCCTTCGTGACTGCAACCAACTGCCAACCTTCATGAAAATGCCAATCAGTGGCGAACGTCTCCACATTCTCGCCATCATACAGTTCAGTGCCAGAAATTGCTTCACTCCACGATAGCCTCAACGGTTCACGGTCGGTCTTTAGCTCCGCCATGGCAAGATGGCTCCTCATGACAACCATTCTAGATCAAGGAACCGCGGTGTGATCCAACCAGACCTCGAGGACAGGCCGGAGTCATGGAGATCCACTGACCACAGGTTACGGAGATAGCCGCACGAGCTTATTTAGCTCGGCGTTTCCGGCTATAGTTGCGGTTCATAGATCAGCTTTACGCTTCCACACTGCATATAGGTGTACCGCTTGCACAGTGTTCGTCGGAACAATTGCCCCATAGTCCCCATCAGCGCGCGGAGGGCAGCTTGCGCAAAGGCCTTCGAACATAGCAAGGCGGACCCATAGTCACGGTCCACTTCGACTTCAGGTGCGAATAGGACAGTCCCGGTTGGCGTTAGTCAACCTTCCTCATTGAAGGCTGACCAACAGGAACTCGTTAGCTCCAATGGGGAGGTCGTAGATGGTATTAGCATCTACAGTGACGTTGGGATCGTGGAGGGGGGAAAGGTTGCTTCCGCTGCCACGTAGGATATTTAGATTTGCGTTCGTGAAAGAGCCACCGAGACTTTCTAAAGCGATCGAAGCCTTATAAGACGTTGATGTGGAGGAAACGTTCCAGATGGCTAAGTAGGCTTTAGGGGTTGGCGCTTTTTGTACGAGCGCGAAAGCTTGCAGATCGCTTGTAGTAGACGTGAGTGGTCGCAGCGGGGCCGGGGCAGTCTGAAGCCAAGCCATCACTTGAGGCAGCAATGGTGTGACCATTTGTGTGCTCTGTAGTCCGGTAGTCTCCACCGCATAGCCGTGCAGCATGTCGGCAAAAGGCATCAGGTCAACTTCGGCTTGAAGGAAGCTGATCACACCAGCGGCGGTTCCGTATTTATTACCCGTCAGAGAGATCCCGTAGCGATCAATGATGACCTTCACGCCGAGATAGCCGGGATCCTGCTGGAAGAGTTGATATGCGCCATAGAGGGCCTGATCCACCGTGGAAGAAGGTGCGTAATCTTGGATCGTAAAGTAGTCGAGTGGCATCTGAGCGGAGATGATCTCCGCTGCAGTAGGGGAATAGAACTTACTATTGCCTGAGTTCAATTGAATACCTCCACTCAGGATGTGGTTGGTGTGCAGATGCCGTGCAATCGGTGTCCAATAGTTGATGTACCGCTGGATGTTATTGGAAATCGCTGCATCCACTTGCGCCGCTGGGACATCTGCACAACCGGATCCCTTATCGAAGGACGTCGAATATCCGAGCGTGTGCGAAGGTTCTTGCGTGCCAATCCAAATCGTTCCGGGCGCAGACGAATCGAGATCGTCGATCCAGCTTTCCACGGCGTCCTGTACCATCTGCATCGACGCTCCCGGCTCAGGGAGCGGATAGTAGTTCCCAACGGCTCCACATGTGATCTCGTATCCCGGGTCCAGATTGTTTACAGGAAGCACAGAAGGCGTGCCGCTGAATTGCAGCGCACTCGATGTGGCCTCGGATGGGAGGACCGTTCTGAGCATCTGCAGGGTTTGCGAGAGAGGAGCGTTGCCTGTGGCACTTGGCGTAAGCGTTTGCGCTTGATAATCGAACAGGCCTGCGTCCGTTGACTGATTCATCTGGTCGAGCGTGGCGTTGAGGAGGTTTACTCTCGAAGATTGAACGTCTGAAGCGACATTGCTGACGATTGCCGCTGGTGCGTTGCTAAGATCGACGCTCTCGACGACCCCGCGCCGGTACGTCACTTGATGGGCGACGGTGGCATCGTCTTCGCTGCAGTCTACATGGATGGCAGGAGCGACCGCGCCCACGGTCAGGGTGGCGGGAATGGTGGTTGCGACCTGACCAGCGCCATTCGTTACCGTCACTGTATAGCGATCGAGATTGTTCTCCGCCGTAGCTGCCCCAGTCGTATAAGACGGAGCCGTGGCGCCCGGGATAACATTGCCATTCCAGTTCCACTGGTACTTGAGGGGGATGGTGCCTGCTGCGGCGACGGTGAAGGTAGCCAAGGAGCCTGGGACGACTGTGCGACTAAGAGGAGCTTCTGTAATGATCGGCGCCCTCGGAATGATCGTGAGCAACGCAGCTCGACTTGCCACCTGAGATCCGTTGCTGTCGGATACAACGACGCTGTACGCAACACCAGTGTTGTAAGTGAAGATGGTCTTCGGGATCGAGAACATGGGTGCATTAGCGCCTTCTATCGGATTGCCGGCCTGTCTCCACTGATAGCTCAACGGTCCGATGCCCGTGGCTACGACTGAAAAGGAGGCGGGCAGACCGTCGTCAACCTGGAGGTTAAGCGGTTGCGCCACAATAGCCGAATTTGTGGATAGACCTCCCGGCAACGCTAGCGGGATGGCATTGCCACACCCAATTGCAAACCACGCGAGCATACTTAGAGCCGGGGTGACGCTCCAACGTAACTGCCTCATATCTCTCCTGTCCATCCCCCGTAGTCGACACGGAGGGTTGTCTAGCAAGGCGGCCGCACCTTCGCAAGAAAATGTAATCCAGAGCTGAACTCTCCATCAGCTAGGTCACTAAACGCGGCCATCGCCCGTTGCACCAATTCCGTGGCATGATGAGCATCCAATGCCTCGTCCGAAATCCAAATCGAATGAACCGCAAACATCCCAGGACGGTTCGTGATCTCATAGGTTTCATACGCGATGTTACCGGGCTCATAGCGTGAAGCTGTAACTAAAGAGAGCAAAAGATCCCTCGTCTCTATTTCCTTTTCTCGCTTCGCCTGAACCAGGTAAAGCAGGGTCGTTGCTTCCTTCGATTTGTTCATGATGCCTCACATCAATGCAGATGGTTTCTGAACTTCTGTTCGTACTTGTAGGATTCGCAGATCGTGGTTCCGGTGCCCGTGGCTGCTTACTTTATGAGCATGGATAGGTGCCGACAAGGTATGGTCTCTTAGCTCGATTCGATCTTTCCGCTACAGTCGCAATAAACTCTGCACGAGCAGTACTGATTACTGGATTGATCTTCGTGCATCGTCCACCAGCAACCCTCGTCCAACAGAAACGACCGCAAGGCCCGTTACGACTAGCCTGTGGATGCCAACCTGAATTGGGTGCGCACCGGTGTAGAACATGCAGAGACTGTTGTGCTAATTCGCAGTAGGCACGATCTCACCTATTGGGACCGACAGAACGCCTTTCACTTCAGACTTCGGGGAGCTCTGGTTGGAGAGAGTGGGGGAACAAGAGTACTCGCAAGCCCGAAGGTTCAAACTGTCGGAATGATTACAACCAACGAACAAATATTGTTGACGTTGACGGGTCGACATCCTCGGCGGCTTCTGCTTGAGACCGTCACAACCATCTTGGCGGAAGAAGCACGTCAGTAAACTGCACCCCTAGTCCGGGCCGAGTAAAGATAGTCAGCCAGCGCGCGGACGGAATTGAATCATCCGGATGATGCGTTAAAGCTCGCTCAATCGAATGACTTCTCCTTCGTCGCCTTCCCCACCACCGAAAACTGCAAGCTTCACCAGATTCTAGAACTGAGAAAGTGGGATTGCTCTGACCATCTCACCATAGCCAATGGCGTTCGGGTGAATATCATCCCCTGAGTCGAGCATTGGGATCATGTAGCTCAGATTTGTCTTATCGGCCAACACCGAATTGAAATCGATGACGCCATCCGACTGAGGTGGTTGAACGGTGGTGCCGTTCACAACGCTGGGCACTGTCGAAGTCTGCCAAGTATTGAGCAGGAAACGTTGCGCGTCTTCGCCCGAGCCTTGGGCAAAGCGTGTTCCAAATCCATTTGGACTCTGCGTTCCGCAGAATGTGGATGGAGCCGTGACGCCCTCATAGATCTTCAGCCCGGCGGCATGAGCCATGACGATCACGCTCTGCTTGCCCAGAATCAGTGCGTCTGCGGGGACGCAGTCATTCCGCAGATCATTGGCTCCTAGATAGTCGATGACGGTGGACACACCGGGGAGACTAACCACATCGCGCGTGAAACGGTTCAATCCCGCGATTGGGGAGATGCCAAGGACCGTGGTTCCGTATATGCCGACATTAGCAACGGCTATATCATCATGCCCCGCCGCGTGTAGGGCGTCTGCAAGTTGTTCCGGATAGGTCTTGTGCTTATCTAAACCGGATTGATAGCCGTCGGTAGTCGAGCTTCCGAAGGCTGGGATTGTCTCCTTATAGTTGCCGTATACGTCAACCCGGTTGAGAAGATAAGTATTCAGCGTCGTCTGCGTGAAGGACACTCCGGCGAGATCCTGAGTCTTGTCCCCTGCCACATCCACAGTTTGATAATTGGTGACCACGTTGACACCCTGCGCGTGGGACGTGAGGTTCGCCCAAGAGCCCCTTACGTATTCCGTCACGCTGAGCAGCTGACCGTAGGAGTAGCCTAGTGCGACGTTATCCGAGAGGGTACTACCGCCGGGGGGGATCGTGATCGAGGGGGCACCGTTGAAGGTCACGGGAGTGTCATCAGAGACACTCGCCCCAGTCGTCTGAATGCCAACATGCACAGCCCCAAGTGTCACTTCTGAAGCACCGAAATAGTTGGAGAAACTAAGCCGCATGACTCCACGTCCGCCGACCGACGGTTTAACAATCTCGCGGAACGTCCGTTCAGAACCCGAACCGCCCGCTGAAGTGCTAGGAGCATCCGCCCAGGACGCCACCCAAACGGAATCTGGAACAGGCGCAGGTGGTGTGACCGGTCCCGTCGCAGCAGAGGTAGCGCCCCCGCAGCCGGCTAAAACCGCGAGCAGAGATGTAGTGAGGACAGCGGCATAGCAAAGGCTTCTTCCATATTTTGATAAGAGATGTTTTTCGATTGAATACTTCGGGAGGCGTGATGAAAACGTCATGATGCCTTTTCCGTATTACGGTTGTTAGATCACCAAGGTATTGTGGATGCTCCCAGGGTGCCTAGCTTTCCCTGTCGCGATGGATTCTCGCTTCTCCTCGACGGCGCTAAAGGCGCTTCGTTAGGCACGATTCGTCCCTGTCTTGCTCATTCTTCTCTATTGTGACTTCAATTCCGCAAAACTGTGCAGACTTTCTTGGTTGCCGTTCATGCGCCTGAGGTATAGCGCTGCCTTATATGCTGCGCATTGAATGATTCCTTCACCTATGTTGCGGGTTGGGCACGGAAGGTACAGCTATGCTTGCGTAAATAACGCCGCTTTGCTCACGCGTTGAGCTGAAGCTCAGAATGCTGGTTGATTATCCAGGAGCATCAGCAATATATGAGGCCGTGCGCGCCGGAAATATCTCACGGGCCAATGCGTTCGAGTTTCGCCGGAAAGCCAATACTTGTTGGCGCTACAGAGCACGACATACCAATTGATGCGGGTCAGGCCGCAGGAGTTTGCATTGACCGACCCACTAGTTGCGATCTCATTGAGAACGATAGGTCTTGCGGCCATCGCCTTCCTGGTTCCCGTCATACTTTCTTTCAGGTTCGCGCCTGGAGCGACTTCGGCCGAGTATATGGGGCTGGGCTATCACCTAATGATGTACGCTCTCGTCGCGAAACTGCCAGCGGCGGAGTGGGCAAAAGCCGCGGGTTATGGATGGTTAACGCTCGATATCATGGCGGGAGTTCTTGTGATCAACCGTGTTCCGCGCACGATTGCTGATCCTGTTCGCCTAGCGGGCCACGTCTTTGCCGGGCTTTGGTTCATCACGGTTTCCTTGGACGGATCGGCACCCTTGAGAATTCTCGGGGCGCTCGCTGGAATCTTGCTCTTCGGCTATACCTTAGCTTCGCCTTACCTGTCGCCCGTGTGGCTCGCGCCTGCGTCGATCCTCATTCTTACGTGGCTATCCGTTCTTGCGTGGCGAAACGGATAACAACGTATGAAAGGAAGTCTCATGCAATTGACGCGTCGATTCAGTCGGTAGGAGGCAACACTAGGCCGATAGTTTTTCCGACAGAGTAAACCTTAGATCGCGAATCCATTGTGCCTATTAGCAGCGCTTACACGAGGAGAAGAGAAATTTATGGTGTCAAGGCCAGATCGTCGCATGTTCATCGCAGGCTCATTAGCCGCTTTCGCCAGCTGTGGAGTCAAGCCGCTCCGAGCTGAACCCAAGACGAATGGGACACCAGACGACCTATCTGGCGAGTTGTCTAGGATCGAACGTACGTCAGGGGGGCGTCTCGGCGTCTGCTTCATGGACGGACAGAGCGGTTTAGCTTTCGGCCATCGCATCAACGATCTGTTCCCGATGTGCAGCACGTTTAAGGTGTTGGCGGTTGCTGCAGCTCTGGCTCAAGTGGATTCCAAGCGACTCGATCTCCGGCAAACGCTGTCCATAAATCCAGAGGATCTTCTGAAATACGCTCCCGTGACCTCCCAGCACCTTGGCTTGCCAGGAATGACCCTCGGCGATTTGTGCGAAGCCGCTCTCACCTTGAGCGACAACACAGCTGCCAACCTGATCCTCCGTAGCATTGGAGGGCCGGTCCAAGTCACTCGCTTCGCTCGATTACTAGACGATTCGATTACGAGGTTGGATCGTGCCGAACCAACTCTGAATGAAGCGACACCGGGGGATCGACGCGATACAACCACTCCACTGGCTATGGCAAAGGATCTCAGAAAGCTCTTCTGCGGTTCAGTGCTTTCTGGCGCCTCCCGTTCGCTGCTGAAGGAGTGGATGATTGCTTGTAAGACAGGGGACAAGAAGATCCGAAGCGGTTTTTCGAAATCCTTCGTTATTGCGGACAAGACAGGATCGGGAGATCACAACACATCAAACGATGTCGCAGTCATTTGGCCAGCGTCAAACCAGTCCCCGCTCATTCTAACGGTCTAACTCACCCAGGTGATGTCTGATTCAGCCGACACACAGGCTGAACTTATCCACAGCGTGTCTCGCCTGTGTTTCCAGCAACTTTCCGCGTTGCGCACACTGGTGCCTTGAATGTTGCTTCAAATCGCGACCTGCAATCCGGGATGCTTGCAACAGCATTTACAGATGCGACCACCAGCCCCATCGCGAACCAGCCTATGCCGACTGTCGAGCACTGTTCAACTGACAGCTCTATGATGCTAGCTTGCGGGTTTTTCTCGTTCAGAGTTGTTCTGAATGAAGTAGCCGACCCTCAAGAGCTGCGCGGGAAAGGTCTTCGTGCGAGGATGGCAAATCCGGTAATCACCAAAGCTATCGCCAGACCGCCCCAAATTCTGATGTTATGTACTTAGCCCAACCTGTTGGAGCTGTCAGCGGATCAAAAAAGCCCTGAATGAAGGTGTTGTGAGAAGCATGAAGCAGCACGCTTGGCCAGATACTGCCCGACTGTACCCGCAAGTAACCCGAAACAAAAGCCATGGCAATGACCATCACAGTGAAACACGCTAGCGCATACCGGACGTCAGTACCCGCGTTATAGTCCGCCCACAGCAAACCGGGATAGTGCCAAAGGGCCCAAACAGTGCCGGAAATTAAACAAGCCCCCCTGAAGCCCATCCGGTCGAGCAGCAGCGGAAGCATCAGACCGCGCCACCCGAGCTCCTCTCCAAGTGCCCAAGTCATAGTGCTCACTACATTGATCGTAAACATCAGAGGGAGGGCCACACCCATAGTTCCCGATATTGGCCACCTCGCCAAGCCGTATTGCCCAGCCACCGCTAGGCAAAATGCTCTCGGCGCAAACGACCCGGTAACCGTGGCCCAAGTCAATAAGTAAACAGGTGCGGCGTAGATCAACGGCAGCAAGTAACCCATGTAGGTGTACTGCCAAGCGGGCCATTGCCACCCCAATCTCCGTAGCGGGATTTGACGTAGTAGACAAGTCGCCAGAGCTGCGCCGCCTGGGCACCACATAAGGAAGCGGCTAAGGGGCGCGGTTTCGTGATGGATCTGCAGAACGAGGGCATAGGCTGCAGAGCTGAAAAGAGACAGAAGTGCGAAGAATAGCAACAGAGTAAAGATTGAGTCGCTTCCTCCGTCCATCCCGTCTTGTAATCGCCTTTTGAAGAGAATCATCTGTCCGACCTATAGTGTATGCAATCCATCAACCGCCGCGATCCTGTCAAGGCAATTGCTATGCTATTCATCCTTTTAGCCGCAAGGCACAGTAAGTTTGGACAAACACAGACTAGATACAAGACTGATGCGGGCGCTACTGCGCGTCGATGGCCAAGAATTAGCGGGGAGAGCGCCGGTGTCCAGACGGACTGTTAAAGGCTAGGCGACAATCCGAGGTGTTCACATTCAACGGCACGGAGCAGATGTTGTGGTGCCATGCAACGAGGATTTCTTCTCGTAAGCGGTCAGTGCGACGCGAATCTGGTCGGAGGTGAAATTTGGACAACTCAACTGGAGGAAATGATCACTATTGACGGCTTTGATCCGATAGCTTTCAGCTGAGAGCTTCAAGAGGTTGTTCTGAAGCATGTCCCAAGTGCTGATCGCGTCTGCTGTTTGGAGAATGGGGCTCTTGTCTTCCGACAAGACCAGGACCGGTACCTTCACCGGTGCGTCGGTAACTTCTCGTTCATCAGCAGGGAGCGCGGCGGCTTCTTCTCTCTGTTCCCTATCCTGCGAGGCGATGCATTGATCTGCTTGGTAGAGCGCAGAGATTGAAGAGAGGGATGATGGAAAGCCGGAGCACTGATGCATCAATCGATCGTAACCTGACACCTCTGCGGCCCAGCCAATTAACGGAAATTCAGTCAATTGGCTGATTGTGGCTTGGCCGAGGCCAAGCGCATCAGCGGCTCTACCTTGGTAGGTAGCCGGTGTTGTGGCATCGAGGAAGATGAGCGCGGCGACTTGATCAGGGTACAGTTGCGCGTATTCCTTAATGTAAAGACCGCCTAGCGAATGCGCTAGCAGTACGACCGGGCCTTTTTCGTGAGCGGTCTTTAGTAGTTCGTGTAATTGGCTGGCGATAGCCTCTGAATCCCGAGGGCCGGGCCGAGGCTCACTCCACCCAGTTCCCGCTCGATCGTAAGAGCAGAATCGATAACTGCTAGACAACGAGTTCTGAAGAAGTGTCCATGTGAGCGAATCCTCGCCACTCCCAGCCTCGGCAACAATCGTAGGCCGCCCCGTTCCAGAACAGTTTAAATGCATTGATTTTCCATCCACCAGGTAGAACCTCCCAGGTGGGGGATTGAGTGCCAATAAGCGCTTCTGAACGATGAGGTTCCAGCTCGCTCCGGCCATGAACAGCGCTACTAGGAGTATCGTACAAGCACCAAGTGCGCCTAGGGACTGGCTGGCCCATCTTCGAGGATACTTGGATGTCACGATTCTCATACGCCTGTATTTTAAGGAGATCTTAGATTCCTTGTGGGTATCAAATGATACTTAGTAGGTAGGGCTTTGGCTGCCGCCACCGGGCGCCGGACTGCGGACGGGCGTTGAAGAGTTACCGTCTCTCGGATCAAGATGATGTGGCGCATATGAGAGTCCTTCTATGCTCCCGGAGCATAGAAGGATTGCTGCAAAGTATAGGTCAATTCTGGACCACTTGCGTCAAAACATGAGGTTGAAGATGCGAACAACTCGCGCCGGCGTTCTCCAGTTCTAGCGATACGACAACATAAAACAGCAGAGAAGACCGAAGTTGGCGTGAGCGTCTTTAGCTATAAGTCCCTGCCACTCTAGCCTCGAAAAGGCTTACGTCGCATTGAAGGAGTCCTGAAATTGCTACAACCGACCACCCCTACTGAAGAAGTCATCAATCATAACGTTGTGAAAACGGAAGCAAAGCAAGGTCCGATCCTTAAGATCGGCGAATGGCAACTGAATTGGAAAGCCCAGGGCGCGAACACAGGCTATTCATTCTCTATCTATGAGACGACACTTGGAGCCGGCAACGGGCTGCCGTTACATAAGCATCCATACCCGGAGTTCTTTTATCTACTTGAGGGGAGCCTTGCATTTTGCCGCTGGAATAATGCTGGGGCTGCCGAGTGGATTCAGTGTGAGACGGGCGATAGCATCCTGGCACCCCCAAATGCACCGCACACGTTTTTTAACAAAAGTGCTCTACCTGCGCGGTTTCTGAGTGTTTCTACCTATCATCATGAACGCATGCTCAAAGATGCGATCAACCCTGGTGGTGATCTGAACTACCTTCCTTCGCAACTTTCGACTGCAGATTTCGAGCAGCTCTTCAAGTCAATGGAGAAGGACCAGGTCTACGTCGTCGCAGACCACGCCTAAAAGGATGGTCAGCAGAGAAGGACGACTGCCATTGTTGCGCTGAGGACAGTAGAGCCAATAATAAGCCTGAGCTGATGAGAGATCGCTCTCAACAACTGAGGAAGCCGGGATTCCGCTCGGCTTCCTCTCGCACCTTCCACTCAAAGCCATGGACGCAAGTCGTCACTTCTTGGTGGCCTTACGTGCGGTCTAGAAGCGGCTCCAGTCTTATTTCACCGTCGCGGTTGAACGTACAGTACGACCATCAAACACCTTTATAGAGATTGACAGATTTCCGATAGACTACTTGTTGAGCAGGTCAGATCACTCTTGGGTGGTTTGTGAATGGGGAAGCCGGTGTAAATCCGGCGCTGTCCCGCAACGGTGACGGAGTGTTCACTCCGAAGTCCGACTACCAGCCTGCCGCCACCACCATGGAAGCGTTTGTCGCTGACCATGGGTGCGTTTGAGCCTGCCGCTCTCGTGGACTAGAACGGTAGACACTGCAACAACGCGTGCCAGCAGGCATGTCGTTGCGGCCTGCGCATGGGTGGTTTTCCAGCTCTAAGGAGAACCGCGTATGACTAGCAATACCCCTCTAAGAACTTCTTCTCTCGGATTCCCGCGCATGGGCGGCAAGCGCGAACTGAAGTTCGCCCTTGAGTCTTTCTGGAAAGGCAAGACGACGGAAGCTGAACTTCTTGCTATGGGGAAGAAGCTTCGCCAAGATCATTGGCTCCTCCAGAAGGAAGCGGGCATCAGCGTTATCCCTTCCAATGATTTTTCCTTCTACGACCAGGTGCTCGACACCCTGGTAATGATTGGCGGCACGCCGGAACGCTTTGGTGCCCCGCCCAATTCGCTTGTGCAGTATTTCGCTATGGCGCGCAACAGTGAAGAGCAGACCGCGATGGAGATGACAAAGTGGTTTGATACGAATTACCACTATCTCGTCCCTGAGTGGACCTCTGGCCTAACCTTCCGGGCGAACACGAGCAAGCTGCTGAGTGAAGTTCGCGAAGCCCGCGCTCTTGGCATTGAAACGCGCCCGGTGCTGATTGGTCCCGTAACGCTTCTGCTGCTTGGCAAGGCGGCGCCAGGTGTAGACATCACGCTGCTTCTTCCAAAGCTGACTGAGGTCTACAGGCAGATCATCGCAGAACTTCACGCAGAGGGTGTGACCGACATCCAGATGGATGAGCCGATGCTCGTGACCGATCTCGGCCCATCTGAAAATCAGGCCTTCCGCAGCGTTTACAACCAGCTCAATGAACTTCCAGTGAAGCTCATGCTCACATCCTTTTTCGGTGGCCTGGGTGACAACCTCTCGCTCGCCGTCGACCTTTGCACAGCAGGGCTGCACATCGATGCCGTCCGCGCACCGGAAGAAGTCTCGGCTGTGATTGACTCTCTCGGCACCGACCAGACTCTTAGTCTTGGGGTAGTGAGTGGGCGCAATATCTGGCTGACGAACTTCGCTTCAACTCAACCCTTGATCCGCCTGGCGGTAGAGGCGTTGGGCCCCGGCCGCGTCATTGTTTCGACGTCATGCTCGCTGCTGCATACGCCACACGATCTGCAAACGGAGAAGAAGCTTGATCCACGCATCAAGAGCTGGCTCCGCTTCTCGGGCGAAAAACTTTTTGAGCTTGTCGCGCTTGCCTCAAGCGATGAGGAAGCTACGAAAGCAAATGCTGCTGCCGTAGCCGACCGCGAAGTTGCGGAGAGCAGCAGGAACACCGCCGTTCGCAAGCGCTTGGCAGCGCTCGCCGCGGGAGACTTCACTCGTGTAAGGCCATATGGACAACGAGCTGAACTGCAGAACGCAAGGCTGAAGCTTCCACTGCTGCCGACGACGACCATCGGTTCCTTCCCACAAACGACCGACATCCGACAGCAACGCGCGGCGTTCAAACACGGCCACATCGGCCGCCAGCAGTATGAGGATTTCCTGCGCAAAGCGACGGAACATTGCATCCGCGAGCAGGAGCGCATCGGCCTAGATGTGCTAGTGCACGGTGAGTTTGAGCGCAACGACATGGTCGAATACTTCGCGGAGTACCTCGATGGCTTTGCGTTTACAGAGAACGGTTGGGTGCAGAGTTACGGTTCAAGGTGCGTGAAACCACCCGTGATCTATGGTGACGTCTCGCGTCCGAAGCCGATCACTGTGGAGTGGTCGAGCTACGCGCAATCTCTCACGAAGCGGCCGATGAAGGGGATGTTGACCGGGCCGATCACGATCCTGCAATGGTCGTTCGTTCGTGACGACATTCCTCGTAAAGATACTGCGTGGCAGATCGCGATTGCGCTTCGTGACGAGGTTGGTGATCTTGAAGTTGCGGGCCTCCCGATTATTCAGGTGGATGAACCTGCGTTGCGCGAGGGTCTTCCACTACGCCGTTCTGAATGGGCACTCTACCTGGAGTGGGCCGTCGAGGCGTTCAAGCTGACCACCAGTGGGGTTACGGACGCCATGCAAATCCATACGCATATGTGCTATTGCGAGTTCGAGGACATCTTGCCATCTATCGCTGCGTTGGACGCGGACGTGATCTCGATGGAATCCGCTCGTTCCCGCATGGAACTGCTCCAGGCCTTTCGCGCGCACAGCTATCCCAACGGGATTGGCCCGGGAGTCTTCGACATCCACACTCCACGCGTGCCTTCTTCTGAGCAAATGCGCGAACTGTTAGGTCTCGCCTTAGAGGTGCTGAGACCTGAACAGATCTGGGTCAATCCGGATTGCGGTTTGAAGACGCGAGACTGGACCGAGACCACAGCGGCACTGGAACACATGTGCAGCGCAGCAGCCGAGGCACGATCTGCATTTAACGTATGAGAACCTGTGGCGCGACAGACAGACCTGTCGTGCAACAACAAACATGGCCCCCGTTGGGGTCAGCGACGGTGAGTCGCATTGTCGTCAGCAATCCTCTTATGCTGCTAACGGCGTTTGTCCTCACCTATGCGTTTGCGAGATGCGGATACCCTGCCGACTATGCATCTGTCTGTTCGCAACAGTGGAAAGTCATATCTCAAGAACCACCGAAACTTAAACGGATCAACATACTGTGCAGGTATAAGGAAAGCCTTCAAAGGTATGACGCCATTCATAACTGCCTGTCATCTACTGAAATAGAAGCGACACAGAGAGGAGTTTGTTATGCCTTTGAATCATTACCTGACCCTTGGCCGCTCGGGTTTACGTGTGAGCCCCTTCTGCTTGGGTGCCATGACCTTTGGTAACGATCTGGGCTGGGGTTCCGACGTGGTCGAGTCAGAAGCCGTGTTAACGCGCTACCTGGAGGCGGGTGGTAACTTCATCGACACAGCGAACAGCTACACCCGCGGCCACTCCGAGAAAATCATTGGTGATTACTTCGCAGAGAAGAAGGGTAAACGCGACCGCGTGGTCCTCGCGACCAAGTTCTTCTTCAACCTCTTCGCCGGAGATCCGAACGGCGGTGGCGCTGGCCGTAAGGGGATCGTCGCGCAATGCGAAGAATCTCTCCGCCGTCTGCAGACCGACTACATCGATCTGTACTACCTGCACAACTGGGACAGATCTACTCCCGTAGAGGAGACCATGCGTGCCCTTGACGACCTCGTTACATCTGGCAAGGTCCGCTATCTGGGCTTCTCGGACGCTCCAGCATGGAAAGTCGCGCAAGCACAGACCATCGGGCATTTTCGTGGCTGGGCGCCGCTCATCGGCCTGCAGGTTGAGTACTCCCTTATGGAGCGTACGGTGGAAGGTGAACTGGTGCCAATGGCGGAAGAACTCGGACTCGGAATTCTGCCCTGGAGTCCGCTGAAGATGGGCGCGCTGTCCGGAAAATACACGCGGGCAAACGGGCAAAAAATGCAGGGGTATCGTGGAACGTTTGTGGGCGAACTTAACGAAAAGCAGCTCGACATCATCGATGTTGCCCAAAAGGTTGCCGCGGAACTGGGTAGCGATGTACCCACAGTCGCATTAGCATGGGTGCAAAACCAGGCCGGCGCAGCGTCCACGGTACTTGGCGCGAGAACGGTCGATCATCTGGCTGCGAATCTGAAGGCACTGGATTTGCAACTGACACCCGAACACATCGTCGCGCTCAATGCAGTGTCCAAGCCCTCACTTAACTTCCCGGCGGACTTTAATGCGAACCTGTCTCCACACTTTGCCCATGCCGGTGCAACGGTGAATGGCGTGCCGAGCAGGTTGGTGGGCAACGTTCCGCGGAGCGATGCCGAACGCTGGTAGCCAAAAACCAGACAGGTGGGTCTCCTACCTAACCGCCCCTGAAGGACATTGGCTTCACGGTCCTCTGACCGGCAGGTTACCGCTTTGCTGGCTTTGCAATCTCGCCAACTTCGGAGAAGACATGAGGGTTATATCGAAACGAATTTCACTATTGGTCTTGTCTTCGACAATCCTCTTCACAGCCGCTAACGCTAACCCTTGGAGCCCGAATGGCAGTCGGTAGACACGACAACAGGTGGACGTCATCTACGAGTTGTGGGGCGTTAGAAGTAGTCCCACATGTGTAATGAACAGCTAATTGGAGGAGTTAACGTTATGTCAAAGCAGTTTGAAAATAAGGTCGCGCTCGTCACTGGGTCATCACGTGGTATTGGAGCCGCCATCGCAATTCGTCTAGCAGCCGACGGTGCGCACGTGGTCGTCAACTACGCTGCAAGTCCTGCTCGCGCGGAACAAGTCGTTGCCGAGATCACCAGGGCCGGTGGTCATGCCGAGGCCGTCCACGCTGATTTAAGTACCTTAGAAGGGACCAAAACTCTGGTTGAGTCCGTGAGCACGGTCTTTGGCGGCAAGTTCGGCGGCTGTGTCGACATTCTCGTCAACAATGCTGGAACTGCCGAGTACGGACCTTTCCTGGAGTCTTCGGAAGATTCCTACGACAAGCACTACGATCTCAACGTGCGCTCTATGATCTCACTCACCAAAGCCCTTGCTCCGCGCATGATCGAAGCGAAATGGGGGCGCATTATCAACATCGGCTCGCGTCTGGGCGAGGGAGCGCCTGTCGCTGGTTTAGCAATCTACGTTTCCACGAAGTTCGCCGTGCATGGTTTCACCCGCGCACTCTCGCGGGAGCTCGGAGCGACAGGTGTCACGGTCAACAGTGTCCAGCCGGGGGCTATCGATACGGAAATGAGCCCCGATGATGGCGGCCCCGCAGCCCAGATGATGAAGAAGTTGATGAGCGTCGGCCGCTTCGGTCGGCCGGAGGAGATCGCCTCGGCGGTAGCCTTCATTGCCAGTCCAGACTCAGCTTTCATTAACGGCGAGAACCTTACTGTGGATGGAGGTTGGAACGCATAATGCACCGTGCGGCACGCTTCGGCGTGCCGCATAGTGCACGTTCGCTATCCTGCAAACGTTCAGTTCTCGACGCATGATGCAAGTTAACGAAAGAGGAAGACGTCTTTCTCTTTCCAGCATCGCAGACTATCGCGGAAGGTTGGCGCAACGGAGTCTCTAAAGCACTTTGAGGGCCGGGTGAGCGCCGCGCGCAGATGGACGTACGAAGAGCACCGCAACAAGGGCGGCCATCAGCAAGAGAATCTTTCAGGCTGCGCAGCCTCTTGCAAGAGAAATAGGCGATCACCGCTTTAGCTCCGAGGTCTACGTCATCGCAGGGTTGCCAGTGTGATCGGTCGAGCAGTAACCGATGGAAGATGAGAAACTACGTGGAGCATCGTCCCATACCTTACTGGTGTCGTTATCAACTCACAAAGAACTACGTTTTCTCGCTTGGCGCCTAGAAATATCGCGCTGTCGTCAACTGGATTACCTTTCCATCGGCCAACAGGATGCGAAAACTGGTGTTAAGCGGGGCGTTCGTCCAGTTCGACGATAAAGCAATGTTTTCTCCAGAGGCCGCACTCCTAACAGAGGTGATTACATCGCCAGCCTTCAAATGAGCGGCTCCGCCAGGCGAACCTGGAGCGACGTAGACTACTTCCACACCTCGAGCATTTTGTCTCAAAGACAATCCAGTATGATTCGCGCTGAATGGCGTTACAACATCAACCGACGACACAAGGATCAGACGGTTGTGCGGAAAATCGACAATCAAGTGGAAACGCGACCATACCGGCAGGCCTATGTTGCCATCAATATCGTTTAATCCGCCAGTGGCTGAATCCCGGAGAATCGCGGGCAGATTTTCGAAAGTTGCCGACCCGATCTTTAAGCTCCTAAGCATGGTGATTTTTTGCGATGACGCTCCCGTCCATCCACCCGAGAAGGCCGAAGAAAGCTGCCGTCCTGCGAGGAAGGCTGGTCGATCCCAAAAGCGCGGATGCAGATAGACTGCCCCGCCGTTCCCTAAATCGAACAACATGTGTGCGGCGCGACCTTCAACAGTAGCACTCACCGCGCGTACGTCACCAGCTGCGTAAAGAGGGAGCACCTGCGCGTGCGCAGGGAGCTTAAATCCGTCGGGATTCAGGATTTCTAAGCGGTTGTGCCGAAAATCGATATCTACTATGGCTTTTTGAAAGATCTCACCACCTAGGGCAATGTCCTGAGAATGCCCAATACGTTTATCAGTCTCGGACTCGTCCACAATGACTACTTGTTGCGCATATACGTTTAATCGCCCCACCGTAATTCGAACATCATGTGAAACGCGAGACGTGCCAATCCCTCCAACTCCTATCCCCGTGGATGTGTCTTCTGGGAGGACGCCCAGACCGGCCGCCGCCGACTCATTCACGACCACTAAGGATGCGCCGCTGTCGAGGAGAGCCGTGACATGATGCCCATTCACGATGGCTGAAAAGTATAAGTGTTTGCCTTGATAAACCTCGAAAGGTATCCACCCGCTGCTTTCCGACCCTTCCATATATTGCATCGTCGCTGGCTCCGTCTTGTCCGATGCGAATGCTTCAGAAGCGTTAAGGCCCAGGGTAACGAGTATCAATAATTCCGCGGCTCGGATCATCCGGTGAAGGCGTCGCCTCTCTTTCGCCATTCGTCGTGACATCCTGAAAAGACGAACTCCAGTATGTCGACACCTCAAGCAACTCAGGCTAATATGCGTTCTGAGATTACGGTGATCTGCTGTGGAGCAGCCTTCGCCAGGTAACATTTCAGTCGCCTCCTCGCTCATGTTCCTAGTTGCCGCGTGCATGACGGAATGCGCTTCTGAGTTCGTCGATAAGAAGATCCGGCTGTTCCCAGCCTGGATAGTGTCCACCGCGACTCATCTCGTTCCATGAGATGAGGTTATGAAAACGACGCTCAGCCCACCGACGGGAGATCGGGTACGGTTCTGCGGGAAAAAGCGTGCAAGCGGTGGGTACGGTCACCGACTGAGCGTTCTGCTCCTCCACGCTCCTCGGTACCCATCGCCTCGCTTCCCAGTACCAGCGAGCTGTTGAGGCCCCGGTGCGGGTGAACCAGTACAGGGCGATGTTATCAAGCTGCTGCGCAAGGCTGACTCCACCGCCGGCTTCGGGTCGGCTGTCGGCGAACGCGTTCAGCTTTTCTCCGAGCCATGCGGCAAGTCCGGCGGGTGAGTCAAGCAGAGAGTAGCCGAGGGTCTGCGGACGAGTGCTCTGGATCATCGCGAAACCATAGCCGTCCGTGTGGAACTGGGAACGCTTTTCGACCATCCGCCTCTCCGCATCGTCGGCCGAGGCGTCGTCTTCCGGCAAGGGCGACGCGAACGGCATCGTTAGGTGCAGGCCGAAGACCCGGTCTGGAACTAGACGACTCAGTTCCATGCTAATGAAGGCGCCCCAATCACCGCCGTGCGCGCCGAAACGGTCGTAGCCCAATTCAGACATCAGTTCGGCCCAAGCTCGCGCCGTGCGGCCGGGATTCCAACCGCGCTCATGTGGACGGTCGCTGAAGCCGAAACCGGGTAGCGCAGGGACAACCACGTGAAAGGCGTCCTCTGCCGAACCTCCATGCGCGACTGGATCAGTGAGCGGTCCCAAGAGTCTCTCAAATTCGAGTACGGAACCTGGCCAACCATGCGTGAGTAGCACCGGGATTGCGGCGGGCTCGGGTGAGCGGAGGTGCCAGAACGCGATGTTCAAGCCGTCGAGTCGCGTGCGGTAATGGGGAATCGCGTTCCACCGCTTCTCCAGTCCACGCCAATCGTGTTGTTGCCAACCATCCAGAAGGACTTTCAAGCGGTCCAGTTCAATGCCCTGCGTGGCGTCGAGCACTGTCTCGGGCTCAGGAAGACGGGTGAGCTTAAGCCGCGAACGCAGGTCCGTCAGATCGCACTCTTGAATGCTTATAGGAAAAGGAATGATCTCGGCCATGGCACCAAGAATACGGCGGATAGCTATACCTTGGCGGTATAAGGAGCGATCCAAGAGGTCAGATTCGGCTTGTTCAAGACTGACCTCAAACCGTCGAACTTGTGGCGACATTGAACAAGGTCAAAGTGCACCTCACGATCGAGAGGGTTCTGCTTCCTGTTGCACGGCAGATCACGCTTAGACGGTGGTATGGAATTCGATATTCAACGATCCTGAGGGGTACTCGGACGATATCAAGACACAAAGGCCCGACCGCGATTAGTCTCAACCAGCAGGGTAAATTACGACGGATCACCATACCTTGCAGGAATGAAGAGAAACTAAAAGGATTCACTCCGCTTCATCATCGAGATGAATCTAACCGTTGGACCTTGGTTATCGAAGCCGCATGCCGAGCCACATTGCAACATTTCCTCAACTCTCTTGGCAGACTACTTTTTCACTTGCTCCCGAACGCCAATCGCCGACTGGACAACGATCTGACGAGTTACCAAGACCTACAGAGTCGGAGAGGGCGCAATTGGATAGCAATTGGCTGATTATTCCTGGGAATGCTGCGATATCAGCAAGGAGTCGAATCGATGAATCGGTTGCGAGAGCTCTTTCACAATAATGCGTTTCGGTTGATTCTCGCGCTGCTTATGCATGGTGTCATGTATCCACAGAGTAAAATCGCCGCGGCATCCGCTGCACGCGTGTCGAAGGAAGCTACACAGCCGGGCGGCTACTACAGACCGCAGCCAACTTTAGAGGCACTTGACCTCTATATGTACGAACGTATTCGAACAGAAGGCATGACGCATGGTAAAGCGATGGCCTTCGCTAGTGCGCTTGCGGACGGAATTGGGCCGCGCCTGACCGGCTCGCCCAACATGAAGAAGGCGAACGATTGGACACGGGACACGCTAGCGAAGATCGGGTTGGAGAACGCGCACCTGGAAGACTGGGGCGAGTTCGGCATGGGCTGGTATCAGATCAACGCATGGGGACGCATTGTAACGCCCGACCCGGAGCCCATCTGGATGCAGGCGGCTGTTTGGTCCGCTGCAACTAAGGGACCCGTGACCGGCGAAATCCTTTACCTTCCGCTCCGCGACAACACTGAACTTGACGCCGCAAAGGGGACATTCAAAGGGAAGATCGTTCTGCTTGGCGAGGCACCTTCACTTACTGAACTCGACCAGCCACTTTCCTTCCGCTACAAGGATGAAGAACTAAGGGTTTTGGAGGGTCCAGGCACCCCGCGTCGGCTCACCGGCCCTCCGCCTGTTGACGCGGCATCGAGAATCGAGCGACGGCGCGTAGCTGTACTTCGACAACGTGCCGTCGAGATGATGCGAGACGAAGGCGCTGTGGCAGTCCTGCTGCCTTCGCATGAGGAAGGCAGGAACGTCCGCACGGGTCTACTTCTCGACGACAACGGCGTTGAGCTCTCGCGTGAGGCTCAACTTCGTCGAAATGCCGTGCCAATTCCCTATGCAGTCGTGATGACCGAGCATTACAACCGTCTGGCTCGGCTTGCGCAGGCGCATGTTCCCTTGAGGGTAGAACTCAACATTCAGACGGCCTTCACGGGGGACCACGAGCATGGCTTCAACACGATCGCGGAAATCCCCGGAGCCGACCCCAAACTCAAAAACGAAGTCGTCATGGTCGGCGGACACCTTGATAGCTGGCCGGCAGGTACCGGAGCGACGGATAACGGTGCGGGTGCCGTGATCGCAATGGAGGCAGTTCGCATCCTCAGAGCTTTGAACGTCAAACCTAAGCGCACCATCCGAATCGCTCTATGGAGCGGTGAAGAACAGGGCGAATTCGGATCTAAGGGATATGTCGCCGAACACTTCGGCGGATTTGCTCCGTCATCTCCGCCAGGCGCATCTGGCTCTTTGATTACGAAAAAAGAGTGGGATCAATTAGATGCCTACTACAATTTCGATGAAGGCGGCGGCAAGATTCGTGGTATCTACACGCAGGGTAACTATCAAGTCGAAGGCATCTTCTCGCAGTGGATCGCCCCGCTAGCCGATTTAGGGGTAACTTCTGTTACCAACCGCAACGACCCGGGATCCGACCACGAAAGCTTCGACGACATTGGACTGCCAGGCTTCAACTTTCTCCAAGACGAAATGGACTACGAGACCCGCACCCACCACTCCAACCTGGACACCGTCGACCACTTACGTGCGGCTGATCTCGAGCAGGCGGCGGTTGTCGAAGCCATCTTCCTTTGGAACACCAGTGAGCGTGAAGCGATCATGCCGCGCAAGCCCTTTCCGCATCCCGAAGATGATCAGAGGATGAAGGCGCCGATCCCAGGTCTATTTCCAAATGCGACGCCTGGAGGCCACTAACCCCGCCGCAACCTGATTTCCTCATCTTTCAACTCCGCCTCAATTACTTGGCGCTTCCGCTAGACAAAGAGCCACAGACAGCACCACCATCCAATTGGAGAGATTGCTATGGCAGAGCATTCAAAATGCAAGACAGCCCTTCTATGTCGGCTCGTTTTGGGTGCAATCACCATGTTGGTGGTCGGGCGTAGTGAAGCCAAGACACCACAGATGGTTACTGATACCGCAGGTAGCAGCGAAGAGCGGAACACGAACGTTGACCAAATGGTGCAGCCATTCTTCCAGAATGGTTGCCACGTCGGTTTGTCGATTGCCATAGTGCGCGGGAAAGATTCGAGGTTCTATAGCTTTGGGTCCACCTCGCGCGAGAAGCACATCATGCCCGGGCCTGACAATATCTATGAAATTGCTTCTGTGACCAAGACATTCACGGGCGCCCTGGCAGCGGAAGCGCTGCAGCAAAGTCGCATGCAACTGGACGCTGACTTTAGACAATATCTTCCCCAGCAATATCCGAACCTTGCTTGGCAAGGTAAGCCGATTACACTAAGAAATCTTGCCGGGCACACATCCGGTCTTCCGCGCGATCTACCTAATACCGATGATCTTTTTGCGCATCGAAACCCCGAGACCCTGCCGTACAAGCTGATTGCACGCGACTCACATTACGGCCGCGATCGTTATCTTCGCGAGCTTCACAGCATAAAACTTCATAATGAGCCGGGAACGAGTGAAAACTACTCTAACTTGGGCTTCAAGGTGATTGGGTGGGGACTCGAAAGCGCCTATGGGGCGCCTTTCGAGCAGTTGATGCAACAGATGATCCTAACCCCATTGAGGATGAAGTCGACCTCGTTTGCATTAAGCGCGCATGACAGTAAACGGTTGGTGATCGGCTACAGCCCGGCCGGACATCGGATGCCTTATCATCTGCGGAATGCCGGCGCGGCGTATGGTTTATACTCCACTCCCCGGGACATGGCGGCATATGTCAAATGGCAGCTAGATGAGAAAGATCCTGTAATCGCGCTTGCTCATGCACCGATTCAGGGGGATGCGATCAACGGCAAAGCGCTCGTCTGGAACCTAGATACCGTGAATGGCTCTCGCGAGTTGTCGCACGGTGGGGGAACGTTTGGTATGTCTAGCCAGGTGGTGTTGTTTCCGGACAGCCAGCAAGGATATGTGTTACTTGCGAATGATGCTTGCAAGGGTACTGAGGACGCCCTAAGAAACCTGGCGATCTCCTTATACCAGGCGTCTCGAGTAAATAAGAGGCCTGATGCAGGCATGTCCACGCATTAGTTCTGAGCAGACCTGTCGGAGGTGGTCCCTTTAGAACAATTTCGACGAGCCGGCATTTTTGGGGAGTCCTGTATCTAGCCTCAACAATGTCGAATGACTCTTCGCAGCATGACGGAACACTCGAAGCAGGTGATCGTACTCGAGGGAAGGATATATAGATGGCCAACATCATCTCGAACGGAACTGTGGCCTTTTTGCTCTTTGCGGCAATGGTGCTCCTCTCAGCCAACGCAATCGGGTTGCCCAGTGCCGAGCAGGTAACATCGACAGCTCAGCCTCTGCCGAGGACGGATCAGAGTGAGAAGCTCTCCCATGAGATCATTCAGCTGTTTAACGATGACCAGGCGCTTATCGCTGAGATGAGTAAAGCCTTACAGGACCCTGCATTCAGGCAAGCTCGCGAGCCGTTCGTGAAACGTGCCGAACTGGAGGATCACAATCCAAATTTCTACGATGCGGCTGTCTATGAATATTGGGCCCAGACACCGGGCGCGCCTGAGTCGGTTCAACGCTACGCCGCAATCCGAAGGGCTACGGATGCGCACATCGAGTCGATCGTCACTGCCCATGGCTGGCCGCAGAGAGATACCGTAGGAGACGACGCTGCAGCGGATTTTTTCTTTCTGTTTGGACATGCTGACGACGACAACGCCTGGAGATTAGCTCAACTCGATACCCTTACCAGAGTGTTCCGAGAGGACCATGTCAATCCTCGACTGTACGCTCATCTTTGCGATCGACTTGCGAATGTCGCAGGTAAACCTCAGAAATATGGCACCGTGATGGGACCGGGCCCAAGCCCGGGTACCGCAAAGCTTTACTGGCCACTGATTGACGATGTGGCTGCCGCGGACAAGAGGCGACTTCAAATCGGGCTGCCTTCTATTGAAAATGACCTGGAGCGCTTTCGCAAGGGTGCCGACATCGGTCCTTATATGACGCCCCTGACACAAGGTGAAAATTGGAGTATGGCGGACGTTTACAAGAAACCGTAGGAGAGGATAAAGGTGGCGAGACGGTCTAGGCGAGATTTTTGGGCGCTTTGATAGGTAATTACAACATGACTTGCATTCAGACTTATCGATATGTAAGTGCCGGCGTAGCGACCTTGTCATCTGAAGCCTTGACGGCCAGAGATCAAAGGCCCACGATTCAGGAAATGGGAATCGATTTGCCGCGAGCCTCTAGCTTTGGCTGTTTCCAGGCCCTACAAGCCAATTATCTAGCGCGGACGATAGTCGAAAGTTGGCTTTACACCCTCCGCTATTGGAACAAGCTGCGCGTTCAGCGTGACTATTTTTGCGAAATTGAGGATGCGGAAATCAGCGAGCGTTCGCCTGAATTAGCTGCAGCACTCATCGCTGAGCGGTCAATCTCCTTCGAAGTCGGCAAGTTTCGAGACGGCATTAGGTCACCGTTATCGCCTTTGAACGCCTGGCGTAGTCATCTGCCGTCACCGAAGAAAGTCCACGGCAATACAGATGATCGTCGATTGCGAAAACTTTTTCTATCTGTCTCAACTAAGGTGTCCAAAGTTGAGGCTGCGGCCTCGGGAGTGCATGGCACCTTCGGTTGAAATCGGCAATCAAGGGCAGAGGACTAGCCGGATCACGCACTATTCACTCTTCTAGAACCGAAATAAGCCTTCACGGCATACTCAACGCGTATGCACCTTGACTGAAAAGGTCTGGCTATCAAGACGACCGTTCGCTCATTCTGGAAGAGAATAATATTGCGGCGACTGAGGACTGGCATTTATCAACTACTCAACCATATCGATCAACCAATTGGTCGTGATGCTGTTCGCGTCAAGGAACTGGACGGCATTCATTTAAACCTGCGCAGTCCCAGTCGGATATCAATCTGCTCTTCAAAAGCCTATCTCGGGAGTGAAAACGCCACAATTATGTCTCTTGTTCTCAAGAACACTCGTTACCTTTTAGCCACGAGCCTCCTTGCCCTATCGAGTTCGGTTTTGGTCGCACAGCAAAATGAAACCGAAAAACCCGACAACAGCGTATTGGCAATGATTCAACATTTTTCAGAAGATGCACCGGGAGCTTGGTCGGCGCAGCAATTGATTACGATGGGGAGTATCCGTGATGCTGCTCTTAAGGATCCTTACGCGTATGACGAGCTTGCCCATCTAACGAATAACATTGGACCTCGTTTAGTCGGCTCTCCCCAAGCTCAAGGGTCTGTCGATTGGGTGGTAGGAGAATTGCGCGCGCTTGGGGCGAAAGTCTCCCTCGAAAAGACGATGGTTCCCCATTGGGTACGAGGCGAAGAAAGCGCTTCACTTACGTCATGGCCCGGTGGGATTCCAGGCACTCAACAGAGGCTCGTAGTAACCGCGCTTGGAGGCAGCCCTCCTACGCCGAAAGAAGGCCTCTTAGGTGAGGTCGTAGTCCTAAGTAGTTTTGCTGAGCTTCGCGCTCTCCGTCCGGACTCGTTGAAAGGCAAGATCCTTGTCTTCGATCATCCCTTCGACAAAGAGCTTGCGGCGGCGGGACAAGGAATCGCTGCCTACGAGCAGAGTGTTCTGTACCGAGCCCTAGGTCCAGCCGCGGGCGGGGCTGCGGGTGCTACCGCAGTCTTGGTTCGCTCAGCAGGCAGTGCAGATTTCAGGTTGCCACACACCGGCCTGACCCTGTATGCGAAGAATGTGGTTCACGTCCCATCGGCAGCCCTAGCTGCTGAGGATGCTGACCTGATTGCAGCTCTGGCAAAACAAGGACCATTGACACTGCACTTGACGCTGACGCCTCAAGTATTTGCGGATGCACAGAGCTATAACGTTATTGCCGATTGGCCGGGAACCGAACAGCCGGATCAGATAGTGATGGTCTCGGGTCATTTGGACTCTTGGGACCTGGGCACCGGAGCTATCGACGACGGAACGGGAATAGTCATGGCAATGCAGACGATTCAACTGATGGCAAAACTTGGAATTCATCCACGCCGAACAGTGCGTTTCGTTGCTTGGATGGGAGAGGAATCGGGCATACAAGGAGCACTGACTTATGCTCACGATCATGAATCGGAGATCAAATCGCACGTGGCAGTCCTTGAAGAGGATTTCGGAGCAGATCATCCGATCGGTTTGACGTTCAGTGGTGCAGTCGCGCTGCGCCAGTATTTAGCGCCCGTCGCAAAGGTCCTAGAGCCCATAGGCGCAAGCTTGATCACCCCGGGTGACGAGATTGGAGAGGATGTCGCACCGCTTATGAGCAAGGGTGTACCGGGATTCACGGCAGCCCGGGATCCACGTTTCTATTTCAAATATCACCACACGGCTGCGGACACTCTAGATAAGGTCAACCCTAGGAGCCTTGCTGAAAGCGCAGCTCTGATGGCTGTAACAGCTTATGCTCTAGCGGATGCAGCAACCCGGCGCCGCGATAATGCTCACAAGAGTTCGTCCGATGGCAAGACTCTGTTGTCTCATTCGAGACTGATCCACAGGACCTCATCGCTGTTTAGGATCATCGTGTCTCTTTGCACGGTACTACCTAACGGGCAAGGAGAACAAGATCGCGTCCGGGCCCCTCGAGGATGCACAGATTGGACGAGGTGAAGGAACAGTCAAGGCCGTTCAAGACCACTGACCCAGTGTGCAAGGCTGAGCTAGATGAAACGTTTCAGACTGCTACGTAAGCGTGCGGAGCCGTTCCGTCCTGAACAAGCGCCAAAACCTGCAAGTCACTCGTAGTGGATGCGTGGAAGAAGTGGCGACGAGCCTTCTGGAAGCCGCCCAAGAACGCCGGCCGTTGCAGATAATTCATCGGGATTGCGTTCGATACGCAGGAATGTAGTCGGTTTTTGCGAATCTTAGGTCGTATGGGCTCACCACTGAAACAGCCGTCACACCGCAGGAGAGTGTTATGACGCATCCTCATCGACTCACCTTAACAACTGCATCCCTTGAAATTGCCTACGAGGAGAGTGGTCCGGCCACGGGTGTCCCCGTCGTGCTGCTTCACGGATTTCCCTATGATGTGCGACAGTATGATGCTGTCCGCGACAAGCTAGCGTCCTCAGGGCATCGGGTTCTCGTACCGTACCTACGTGGTTTCGGGCCCACGCGATATCGTAATGAGCGCATATTCCGAAGCGGTCAACAGGCCGCGCTTGGCAAGGACGTTATTGATTTCCTGGACGGGCTTCGCATAGGGCAAGCCGTTCTTGTAGGTTATGACTGGGGTGGTCGAGCAGCCTGTGTCGCTGCCGCGCTTTGGCCCGAAAGGACTCTAGGCATAGTCTGTTGTAGCGGTTACACCATTCAGGACATCGCCAAAAACGCGTATAGGCCCGCGTCTCCCGCGGAGGTTTATAGGCGCTGGTATGCACTGTACTTCAACACTGACTTGGGTCCGGCGGGGCTTGCGCAAAATCGCAACGAGTTCTGTAAGTTACTTTGGCAACTCTGGTCGCCAACCTGGCACTTCAGCGAAGCTGAGTATCAGACGACGGCGCTGTCTTTTGATAACCCTGACTTTGTAGTGACTGCCATTCATCAGTATCGTCATCGCTATGGAAATGCGCCAGATGATCCGAACTATCAGGAACTGGAAGCTAGGCTGGCCAAACAGCCTCCGATAGCCGTGCCGACTTTCGTCCTGAGTGGTGGCATGGATGGAGTTGAGCCGCCGCCACCCAATGATCCCCACAGAGACCGTTTTACAGGAATTTACCATCGGCGCATTTTGCCCGAGGTAGGCCACTGCGTTCCTGCCGAGGCTCCAGAGGAGGTTGTGGCGGGTGTAGCGGCTCTATTGGCCCGGGGGTGACATGTCTATCTTCCGATTTGCCCATGTTTGATTGCAGAGGCGTCATGGAACACACTCGCTGCAAGCCTGATCGGTCGTCCGTGCAGGATAGAGCGGTCAGTTTCCCGCGGGGTCTGCACGCGCTGTGCGGGCGGTTGAGCGCAAGATCGTTCTATACTCCGCCTTCGTGGCACGGAATACTTAGATGTTCGCAGCTTGCGGTCAGCGAAGCTGACTATTACACGACGGCAGTGCGACCGCTTACTTCGAACCCTCATGCGAAAGCCTGGGTGATGGCGGCCGCGCCTGCCTGTTGCCTCCCGGACATTCTGAGCTATCCTCAGCCTGCCCGCTGCCGACACACTGAGGGCACAACGGTCGAGCACGAGAGACAAGTGGTGAGAATGATTGTCCTGCAATCGTAAACGCAGGACGGAAGACCCAGTCAAGCGCGGGAAGCGCATCAATGGAGGTTGGCTAAATGGATCCAGTCTTGCAGGCACCACTGATCCTGATAACGGGTGGTAGTCGTGGCATTGGTGCAGCCACCGCTCGGCTTGCGGCCGCACAGGGTTACGACGTAGCAATAAGCTTCATCTCCGATGAATCGTCTGCCCTCGCAGTCGCGGCAGATGTTGAAGCTGTTGGGCGCCAGGCTTTACCCGTGCGCGCGGATAGCGCAGATCCTGCGCAGGTCGCTCGGTTATTCGCCGCAATCGACCGAAAGTTTGGCCGGATAGACGTTCTGGTGAACAACGCCGCGATCATTGCGCAGCATTCACGGGTTGCGGATCTCGAGTTCCAGCGAATGCAGCATATCTTCGCCGTCAATGCTATCGGTCCTATCCTCTGTGCCCAGCAGGCGGAGAAGCGGATGTCTTTTCGTCACAACGGACGGGGTGGCGCCGTCATCAACATTTCATCGGCCTCTGCCCGGCTCGGCAGTCCAAACGAATATGTCGACTACGCTGCGTCGAAGGGCGCCATTGAGACATTCACTACGGGCTTTGCTAAGGAAGTCGCTCGGGATGGTATGCGCGTGAACTGCGTCCGCCCTGGACACATCTACACGGACATGCATGCCAGCGGCGGAGAACCGGACCGGGTGGATCGCACGAAGGACTCAGTCCCCATGGGAAGGGGCGGTCAACCTGAGGAGGTTGCGCGAGCGATTCTATGGCTCGCGAGCTCCGAGGCTTCCTACATCACTGGCGCGTTCCTGGATGTCACCGGCGGCAGGTGAACAGCAAGAGTGCGGCGTCGATGTTTTCTTTCGACCTGCGTAGAGGTCTTTCCCACGGCACCAAGGTTATAGAAGGAGGCGAAATGTACTTCAGAAGAACAATTTGGGTCATGGTTGCCGCGGCTTCATTTGCGCCTAGCATCGGATTTGCTCAACGAAGCGATAGTTCTGGAACCGGCCCCGTGACAGCAGGAAAGGCGCCAACGTCTGACACGCAACATGGGCTCGTCCTGGTGATTGGCGCGTCGACGGGGCTCGGCCTCTCGTATCTGCCGCTGACGATCATGGAAAAAAACAAGCTGCTGGAGAAGCATGCTGCCGCGCTCGGATTCAACGCCACTCTGCAGGTTAAACACTATCCCACCGCTGCGCCCATGTACGACGACCTCTTGTCCGGCAAGATCGGCTTTGCAGGGGGTGGCGTAACCCAGTTGCTGACGAGCTGGGATAAGACGCACGCGGATCCAATTCTCGAGGTCAAAGGCATCGCCACACTGAACGCAATGCCGCTCTATCTTGTCACCTCGAACACCAAAGTAAAAACGGTCGCCGACTTCACTTCAAAGGACAAGATTGCGGTGGTTGCTGTGCGTACGTCGATCGAAGCTGTCATGCTTTCAATGGCGGCGGAGAAAGCGTTTGGGAGCGGGCAGACCAACAAGCTCGACCCACTGACCGTGGCTATGGGGCATCCGGAAGCGATGAAAGACCTCCTCAACGGGGAATCGAACATCGATGCTCACATCGCCTCATCGCCGTACATGTATGAGGAGTTGGCAAAGCCCGGAATTCACAAGGTCCTCGATAGCTACGAGGTGCTCGGTGGGCCCCATACGCACAATCTCGTATGGACAACCACCAAGTTTCACGACACAAACCCGAAGCTGGTCGAAGCTTTTGTCGCCGCGCTTCAAGAGGCTCTAGATCTGATCAAGTCTGATCCAGCCAGGGCGGCCGCCATCGACCTGAAAACCGGTAATGACAAGAGTCTGTCGGCCGCCCAGATCGAAGAAATCATCCGCAAGCCGGAAAATCATTGGACGGAGATTCCCCTAAGAATCAGGGACTTCGCGACGTTCATGTACCGAACTGGCCTCATTTCGACGATGCCCCTCGACTCGCACGAGCTCTTCTTCAACGACGTCAAGAATCTGCCCGGCAACTGAGGGACGACGTCAGTTCAGGCGCCACTGCGAGTCCTTCCGCCGTCCACGTGGAGAATCTGACCGGTGATGAAATCGGCATCCTCTGAGACGAGGAACGCGAGGGCATTGGCGACATCCTTCGGTGTGCACGCGCGTTTGATGGTCTGCTGCGACACGATACGTTGCATCATGTCTTCGGCTGAAGGTCCGCCAGCCGGCGTGCGTGCAACGAATCCTTCGGTTTTTACGACAGTAGGCGCAATCGCATTGACGGTAATACCGAGGTCGCCTAGTTCATTCGCAAGCGCTCGGGTGAGTGCGTGAATGCTGCCTTTACTGGTCATGTAGGCAATGTCGCGTGTCTGGGGATGCAGCGTTACTGATGAGCCCGTGCTAACGATTCGGCCCCAACCAGCTTCCGCCATGGCAGGCACGAAGGCCTGTGCGAACAATACAAGAGGTTCGACATTAACCGCCTGGACACGCTGCCACAGTTCGGAAGTCACAGTCTTGAGTTCACTGACAGGAAGGATTGCAGCATTGTTGACGAAAATGTCACAACGTCCTAAGCGAGCCAAAACCTGCTTGGCGGCAGCAGCAATCTGTTCAGGCGCGCCTACATCGCACGTGATCGCGAGGTGCTCTCCGCCTTTCGCAAGGGTCGCAATCATCGCCGACGTATCTTCCACATCAAGGGCAACGACATTCGCTCCATCCGCAGCGAGCCGCTCACAGTAGGCCCTGCCAATACCACGACCCCCTCCAGTGACTACCGCCGTTTTCCCAATTAACTGCATAGTGATCTACCTTTCCTTGTCATTGTCGTTATCCCCAGAAAGCTTCCCTCATGCCGTTAGCATCGAGATTTCAAGGTCTTCGTTCATTGGTATCGACACGTACCGTGCGTCAGATCGGAGATACCTTACGTATTCAGGGCAGTAGTCAGCGTCGTCCGCAAGCACAAGTGTTCCCGGGCGGAAATGACGTTCTACGAGTCGGAGAATGTCTGTGTACAGCGCCTTGGCTCCATCCAGCAAAACCAGGTCGAAGGCTCCGGGTAGATCGCTCGCCAAAGTCTCAAGCGCATCACCCTCACGCACTTCTACCAAATCAGCCAGACCTGCTTCGGCCAGATGTTGCCGCGCGCGTTCAACCTTGGAAGGCTCGAACTCAGTCGTAATGATCTGCCCTCCACCGTTGTCACGCAGGGCAGCGGCCAGATAGATCGTCGAAACACCGAATGAGGTACCGAACTCGAGGACGTTCGTCGCGCGGGTTGCTCGGGTGAGCATGTAAAGGAGCTCTCCCGTCTCTCTCGAGACTGGCAAAGGCATGTTCTTCATCATGCCGTAGAACTTGCGGTATCCGCTTTTGCTAGTGACGAGAGATGAGTCCGCCGGCTGCTCTGGAGTGCGGCGCTGTTCGCTCGCATTCGCTTCTGCAAAGAGACGATCAAGGAGTTTGACAATATGTGGAGACCTAGTGGTGTTCATTGGAGGTGCTCAATTCCTTTCTGAGACAGTCACCGCAATCGATTGCGGTGACTGTTGCTTCGCCGGTAAGACTTCTACTTGCCTCGGCAGGAGTCGCAAGGTGTGAATCCTGCCGCGCCCTACGCTGATGACATCAACGCGAAGAGTGGATATTTCAACGGTCTCTCCTTGGGCGGGCAACCGGTGTAATTGATCGATAACGAGACCGGCAACGGTTTTGTAGCTCTGCTGCTTTGGCTTGGGTAGCAGCGAGGCCTCGACGAGGTCGTCAATGGGATAACCACCGGGGATGAGGTAGCTCCCATCGCTTTCCTGCCGGAGCGGTCTCTCTTCCTCCTCGGTCACTTCCTTCTCGTCCGTGGTGACGTCGCCGGCAATCGCCTCTAGAACATCCGCCAACGTCACAAGGCCGAGCGGTGACCCGAACTCATCCACCACAAGGAGCATATGGGTAGCGGTACTTTTCAATCTTTCGAAGACACGAAGCGCACTCATATTTTCCGCAACATACGAGAGTGGCGATGCCATTCCAACTAGATCCACAGCCCCGCCTTCAGTAAGTGCAGCCAGCACGTCCGCACGTGAAACGACCCCAATCACCTGGTCGAGGCCATCGCTCTCTGTCACCAGCAGTCGTGACTCAGTAGCTCTAATTGCGGATGCCCGAAGAATGGCCATAGGCAAGCCAGCCTGAAGAAATTGAATGTCAGGTCGACCTGTCATGACCGTCTTTACGGAACGGCGGTCCAGGTCCAGCACCTTTTCCATCATGGAACGTTCGAAGGACATCAGCACGCCAGAACTGAGTCCGCTTGCGAGCGTGCTGCGAATCTCCTCCTCCGTAACGCAGCTTTCGCTTTGTGTCTTCACTCCGAGCAGACGCAACACCAAGCTGTTTGAACGCTCCAAGAGGGTAAAGAACGGTCTAGCGATAACGATCATGAGTCGCAATGGTCTTGCAACTAAAGCTGCCGAGTTTTCGGGTGCACCCAACGCGATGCTCTTCGGCGCTAAATCGCCGAACACCAGGATGAGATACGAGACGACGGAAAAGGCGGCGATACTGCCGACCCCTGCCGCAACAGGCTCTCCTGCTCGCCAGTGCTGTAACGCCGAACGGACGTACCCCTCCAACCATGTAACGACGAAAGCCCCCATCAGCAAATCCGTAAATAAATCGCCGGCCCGTATGGCGGCGAGGAACAGGCCTGGGCGTTTTTTGAGCTGAAGTGCTGTTGTTGCGCCTTCTGATGGAAGATTGCTCTCCAGCTTTGCAACGCGGGACGCAACAAGCGCCATCTCAGCAAGGTTGAAGAAGGCCGTCAAGGCCAGCAATATCAGAAAGAGCAAGATCATGAATGCATGGTGCATCCCGAGATCTCCAATCTCCGCCGACGGTGATGAAGGTTTTTCCTTCATCACCGCATTACGGAACAAGGTTGTCGGCTACTGAAGAACGCGCGAGACCATGACGTCGTTGGTCACGCACTCGCGCTCCAGTTCGCCAAGCTTACAGGTTGTACATTTTGCAGAGATCCGCGATCAGGCCAGCTCCGGCCGGCTGCCAAGCAAGTTGCTTCTGCGTGGTTTTGCTGGAGACGACGTTGGCGCGGCCTACGAACGGCGCAAACCAGGAGAAGTGCGCGTTCGCTTCCTCCGGAGTCAAAGAGTTCACCGGAAGATTGAGACCCTTACCGATCGTCTCCGCAATCTCGCGGAATGCGACACCTTCTTCTGCGACCGCATGATAAACGCCGCCGGCCTCCCCCTTCTCCAACGCGAGTCGGTAGAGCAGCGCCGTATCGGAGAGATGCACTGCAGACCAGCGGTTACCGCCATCACCGACGTATGCCGAGCTGCCCTTCTTCCGAGCGATGTCGATCGCAAAGGAGACAAGACCCTGCTTGCGCGTATCGTGCACCTGAGAGTTACGCACGACGCGTACTGACACACCCAGCTTCGCGACGGCGGCAGCCGCTTCTTCGGAAGCTGCGCGTGCTACTACGGATGAGTCCAGGGCCGGGCTTTGTTCTGTTGCTACCTCACCCGGAGCCACCTTGGCTACCGAAGTTCCCGATGTGACTACGAACGGCCTGTTCGAGCCCACCAGAACCGCTCCGAGCGCCTCGATGACCTTGCGGTCAGCCTCGCAATTCTGCTTGTATTTGGAAAAGTCGTGATCGAATGCTGTGTGAATGACGGCATCTGCAGTCTCAGCACCTTTTCGCAAGGCATCGAGATCGTTTACATCCCCTAAGAGAGTTTCAGCTCCCGCAGCTCGGAGAGACTGACTGCCTTCTTCGGATCGCGTAAGGCCACGAACCTGATAACCGTTGTTGATGAGTTCGGAAACAATTGCCGTACCGATGAAACCGGTGGCTCCCGTCAGAAATACTGTCTTTGCCATATGCGCACCTATTCGCAGCCGGTCGAGCCGGCGTGCAGTTTGAATTGGTGCGTTGGCTAACGGGAACGCTTACGGCAGCGAGCAAGGACGCTCTCTACAAGATTCATGTTCTCGTGTGGCTTCAGATGTGTCAACCTTCCGGAGACCTACACAATGAGCTTCTGGTACTTTCGTCCACGATCCCGTTTTGCAAATTCTGCGTTTGCTTTTGTTTAGCAGATTGTCCATGAAGGACGGCGTGGTTCGAACCCTAGGATTAACGCCGGTGCTTGCAAGCAGATCGTCAGCCTTGAGTGACGATGTGACCAAGCCCGCAGGTCTCTTCCAACCGCGTCTAAGTGCTGATACAACGAGAGCGCGCTGCAGTCCTGTGGCTTCAATTGCCTTCGCAGCCGGGCGAGTGAAATCTACATAGGCAGCGTCCACAATCGTTGCCTTGGGATCGGGCGGCACACTCGGCGCTAGCTGCTTTAACACCATCTTTTTTCCATACGCGGCAGGTATGAGGCAATGCCCTCAAAGTCTGCTCCTTTGCCTGCTTCGAGCCCATTGCACGCATCTATTCGCTTGAGATGGATCGTCGTTTTTCAGCATTTCAGGGTGACGCCGTGGGATGACTCGATAGGGCGAGCAGGACCCTGATCGACCGGTTCCACCAGGCACTCACTCTGTGTGCGCGGAAGGCAAAAAGCAATCGCAGTGTCTGTGACGAAGACATTGAAGTACTTCTCGCAGAACCGTAGGTTTGATCGGCGTATCAACGCGGCCACGGATGGCGAAACTTGTTTAACGAGTCAAGGGCGATTGAATCGAGGAGGAGCCCGGCAATGAAGTCTTGTTTGTTTGGTTAATAGGGTGCGGCAATTGCCACGCTTAGCACAGCCAGCTTTCTTGTCACCGCTTCATTCAACTCCGCCTGACGGAATAAAGCTTCGTCCGATCTATCCCTGAGGAGGCCTGATGCCCAGAATTGGTGTCGCGAACAAACGTGAGTACGAACCCTTGGTCTTTGGAGCACTGGTACTGCTTATCACCCTGGCGGGCTTCTGGCCTACGTTCTATGGCGCTCCCGCGAGCCAAGGAAACGATCTACTACACATGCTCCATGGCGTTTCCGCCACTGCGTGGATCGTGCTCTTCTTGGCTCAATCATGGTTTACGGGCTATACAAACCGGAGACTGCATCAGTGGCTCGGATGGTCCTCCGTAGCTGTGGCGGTCATCCTGATTCCAAGTAGCTTCGACATGGTTCATGTGATGTTCGCCCAAGCATTGTCTCCGCTGTTTCTGGTACTAGGCTTCATTGATCTCACCACGCTCCCACTCTTTCTAGGTCTGTATATAGCGGCGTTGGTTTACAGACGGCGGCCTCAGGTGCATTGGAGACTGATGGCGTCTACACTGGTGGTCGGCGTCTTACCAGCGGCAGCGCGCTTTTTTCTTCACTTCATGCCGCACAGCTTTCACAGCCTAGGCGACGCTCTGCTCCCGAGCTATGTGCTCGTATATGCCATTCTTTTGCTCATGATTTTGTTGGATTGGCGTAAGGGGCGCTTGCTATGGCCGTTCCCGTTCACGTTGATCTACTATGCAGTTATTCAACTCACGATGGTCGCAGGGGGACACAGCATCTGGTTCTTACACCTTGCCAGAGGCCTTGTCCTTCTACAAGCACCTGATTAGTATTTCGCTCCATGATAAGTTCCCGGAACGCCACTCGGAAGACCCTTCTCCTCTGCGCTGCGCTCGAGAGAAGAAGGCGACTTCACAGGATCGGCAGCAGCCATGACGTGCATTTGCTTGATGACTCTGCGCACCACCGACCGGGAATTCCCTTATGCAAGCCCAAGCTGCAGGTTCACGATCTCCACCTGCCCGCACAGGGGCACCCTGACCCATCGCTGCCGTACCTGTCTTCTATCGTCCGATGACCAGATAGGATGTCTCTCGCCACTTCCGCGAAGCGCGATTGCACCCATAGAAATGATTTACTTTTCATAGTTCAGTCTTGCAAGCGCGCTACTTTGAATCCGCTTCCAACTGCCCCGCGGATTTGCATGAGTTGCAAGCGGACTTGCAGATAACTTGTAGACATCCATCCCATGAAGACCGCGCAGATTTTCCCGCTCTTGCGTATCGAAGGCGGCAAGAGCGGGAGGAATGCGATTTGCAAACCGGACTGTTGTCTGTTGTTAGAAGGCCGGTCGAGTAAGACAATGCCTATGTGAGCTGCTGACCCACGAATCTATCCGACAGGTGTCCGAGTTTAGCATCTGCGATTTGAGCGCCCACTTGATCAGGGGCCACCCGCACACCAGAACGACCATTGAGACCCTCAGTAAGTTATCGATCGTCGGGAAAGCAAGTCATAGATAAGTCCATTCCAGCCACATTTGTTGTATCTCACGCCCGCACTTCCGCGGCGCAAAGCACGATTCAGAAAAGCCCCTCGGAAATGTCTTAGCGTGTTACTCCGCTCTCGCAGATCAGCGTCAAGTTGCTACAACCCATCTGCCACGGTAAGTTCTCGCGAATAATCGGCGGCGAAGTCGTTATAAACCAATCTGCCGGAACTCTTCATCGGGGTCGCAGGGTCGTAGTCCGTCAGGGTCCAGGGGTTAAGATTCTGCACGACAAACTTCGGTACATCGAATGCCCCCGTGCATAGCGGTATTGAATGCGCGTTCAGGTAGTTCAACAGGTCCACGGCTACTTGGGTGTCGGTCATCGATCCGAGCCCAAGCGACATCCCTTCCGGAGCCGACCATTCGTCCGCCCACACCGGCACGCTCTGGCTGGGTATACCAAACTCGGCATCCCATTGCGACTCCACAGTAAGTCCATGCTGATACGGATGCACGGCATACACCAGCCGATTGAGCGGATCGGTAGGCGCCTGCATACCGTCAAGGGTCGCCGCAGCTTCTTTAACCGTCATGCCTGTTACTGGATCTGTCACATTGTCCGCCAGCGCATCGAGCACAAACACGTTCTGCGCGCCGTTATTGCGTAGGTGACTGATAAGCGGCTGCATGCCAATGGCCGTGTAAGTTTGGCCCCCTGCGGCAACCGTACCGCCGTTCAGCCATAGTTGCCAGTTCGTTGCTGAACCGAGCAGAGTCGGCTCGTTGTAAAGCTCAAAGACCACTCCGCGGTCCGAGCCAAACACCGGCGTGAACAAATCCCAGTCGCCCTGCGTTTCGGCCGTAGGTAACGGATCTTCACTCGTGTCGCCGGTGATCGGTTCATCCTGCATCATGATCATCACGATAAAACCTTCCTGCCGCGCGGTCTTAATAGCAGACACCACGTCATTAAAATAATCCGGATCGTACATCGTGGTATTGCTCGGATTGAGCGCCGGTTGACTTATCTGAAACCGGATCGTGTCGGCGCCATACGCCCGGATGGCCGCGCGTTCGGCTGGAGTGTAATTGTTGCGCGCCTTGAGGAGCGTCACTGCGGTCGGATCTGATGAAGCCTCAATCTTCAATGTTGCCAACGGCCGCACGTAGCCCTGCAGCACCACGCCGCGAGACAGCCAGGGGCGGTCATTCAGGGTCATGTGTATCCCGGACACCCCAACCGCCTGCTGACTAACCGTGGGAGAAGTACCGTTTGTTGAGGTTTGACTCCCACACCCGCTGAGAATAAGCGATATGAGAAATAGGGGAGCGAAGTAAGAATGACGGAACACGGCATCTCTCCTTTGTGAGGTAAGCGGTTAAGTAAGATGAAGAGGTTGAGGAACGATCGCTGAGCCTAGAGTTCTAGCGTTGTTGGTGCTGGTACTCCATGTAATCCGCAAAGAATCCGTAGTTCTCGGGGAGACGAATTGCTCCGGGTACATCAGCCATTCCAGGAACGAGCAGTTGATTCAGAAACCAGGGAACAGTACCGACGGAGACCACAGCCCGGCCAGCAGCTTGATCGGGGTGAGGATTCCACGTGAGCGCGTACGTGGCAATCCTCGCGCCATTTGTCTGGAGCATCGGGATGAGGTCAGCAAGGTAGTGGGGCTCAAACCACTGCTGGGACGCAAGGAACTGCTGCCATTCCTCCTCAGGTACCGGGCGCTGAAAACAGTTGTTTAGAAATTCCGCGACGAGTGTGCCCGGCAGGATGGAATGCTGCTGGACGAACGCCCGCCCAGCTTCGCTATTATCAATTCGGTCTCCAAGATGCTGTTTCCACTTAAAAACGAGCGACATCTCTGTGACCATCAGAGGTTTTTTCGGAATGGCGCGATGCATGAACTGCAACGCGGTTTCTGTACTTCGCATATCCGGCTGATGCATATGAAAGTCCGCGCCTGCGATCTTGGGGTCTTCATTGACCCATCGGATCATTAATCGCGTGGGAAGAGACTGCTGTGTCTTCGGTAGGTCAAGCCGCGTCATTCCACCCGCATAAAGAGGCAGTTGAGTACCATCGGCCGCATTGCGATGCACTGCGTCGATGTGCGCGGCGAGACGACGGAGAAACGCAATCACGGGAAGCCGCCCATCCGCATCGGGCATTAGGTCCTCCGGAAGCGTATCAATCGTTAGTTCGTTGACCAGCACAAGAGCCGACAGTCGCCCCTTAGTTGCATCGAGCAAGTGATCCACAAAGGCGAAAGCTTCTTGTTCCTTTGGTGATCCTTCTTCCGGCATCCGGCCAAACCCGCCTTTGCCTGTGGAATCCCATTTGATGGATAGTACGATCTTGCGTCCTGATGCCGCGGCACGATTGAGTGCTTGAAGGCCGGGGTCGGTTTCGTATGAACGTCGGCCGCTCATGAACTCTGAGGCCGGAACAAAACCGCGAAGCCACGTTGTGTGCGTCTGATCCAGGACTTCCGGCGTTGCCCATTGGAAGCGCTCGTTGATATTGCCACCCAATGCCAGACTCCCTGCTGGAACCTGGGCTACACATGACCAAGAGCAAAGGCAAATAGCCGTTAGATACAAGCCGTAATTTCCAAACTCGGTGACTTTGGAACTAAGACGAGAATGCAATGCTTTTCGAGACACTATGCTGAAACTCCTTCATGAATCAGTTGCCGGCGAAGCCCCCTGCCCGACGTAAAACCGAGTCAAGGGTTGTAACATCGAACGCGTTACGCTTTCGGGACAGGTGGCCCATTTCATACCCGAAGATCTGAATCTCCGATTTTTGGCCTTCCGTTCGGTCTCTACTTTGATTGGTTGCCCGCGAAGCAGATTCCAGCGGCATTAGCGATCGCGGTCCATTGCTGCTCGACAGAGTCTGAGCAAATCCCGCAACTAAGCTGCGAGCCCACAGCCGACGGAAAGGAGTTCAGATCATGAGCCATTGAGCGATGTGTCGTCGTGTCGGGGAAGGCCTCATGGCGTTCACTCGCCTCCCGACGGCCTCCGATCTCCGTTGATCGATGTTAGGAAAAGCGACACTAAAGTTTCCGTACAAACCAGGCTGCACACCCAAAGGAAAGCGGTAGTGAGAACGCGATTACTGCAATAAGATCCTGCCATACTCAACGGCACATAACAGGTCGTATGTGAGATGCGTGGAGGTCTGGTTGGTAAGAGGATCCGAGAATGCTTTATGAGTGGATATCTATACCTCACAGGTATGGCACGTGCGACGCGGCGAGGCACACAGTTCTCATTATTCCCTTCTAGGGTTTAATGCCGCTTCACTTATAGCTGTGGCGGCAGGCGCACACCGATAGCGATGGTTCTAACGTCACAATCGTAGGCGGTATCAATTACTCGGATGGTCTTCCTTAGCTATACCTAGCAGGTATTTAGCTCTGCCCACAAGGTCTCACCCTTAGTAGGCAAAGAAGAATCCAATAGAAATAGTCGCGGCTAATGCTTCAAGCGCACTAGTAGGTAGGCCGCTGTCGAGCACTGAACCAGAGAAGACAGAGGAAAGACGCTATCATGCTCTATCACTACAACAAATACGGAGTACTTCCTGTGACAACCAATTCCCTCGCCAAACCATTTCTTGTGGTGCTTCTTTGCTGTCTAATTATCAGGAGCGCAGCGCTTGCGCAGGGCCCAATTCAGGCCGTTCCTGGCGCGTCAGGAAATTCGTTGGACCCTAACCCAAATCAACGGGCACCGTACCCTCGGCTGGTTCGTATACTCCACGGCGAGCAGCGCGATGGGATCGTGGCGAGTGTGTCTCCAGGGGTTTTCTATGAGAGCAGGGATGACGGTAGAACGTTCCAGGAGATTGGCGCGATCCCGTCGGTTGAAGGCATTACCCCAAAATGCTGCGGAACACTTTTCGAGGCCCCCCGCCAGGTGGGTTCCTTGAGCGAAGGGACGCTTCTCTATGCCGGATCCTACTGCGGAGGGAGCGACGGGAAGACCGCATCGATCGAGATCTTCGCTAGCATCGATGACGGGAGGACATGGACGCATCACTCCACTCCCGTTCAGCGTGGAAGCTGTGTCTCCGCTGAGAACGATGGGCTGTGGGAGCCTGAGTTTGAAGTGGACGAAGAAGGCGCATTGGTGATGTTCTGGTCTGACGAAACCGATCCTTGCTGCAGCCAAAAGCTTGCACAGATGCGAAGTCTTGATGGAACAACATGGGGAGACGAACAGAATACCGTTGCGAGCAAAGTTCGGACTGACCGGCCCGGTATGGCGACGGTCTCCCGTCTACCAAGCGGGATCTACTTCATGTCTTATGAACTGTGTGGCCCCGCCGCCTGCACTGTGTTTTACAGGACCTCTTACGATGGTTGGACCTTCGGGGTGCCTTCAGATACTGGGCAGAAAATACAGACCTTGAGTGGCGAGTTCTTTGAACATGCGCCAACCAATCGCTGGGATGCAGGCTTCCACCAAGGCGAGGGCGCGCTTCTGCTGGTTGGACAGTATCTCATGACCAGCGGAGGAGCTAACGCGCCGAACACGGGCAGAGTGCTCTTTGTCAATACGTCCAGGGATGCCTCGGGGGAATGGAAGGCAATCCCCGCTCCCGTACACGTTGACATGACTCCCTATCTCGGCAAGGCCAACTATAACAACTGCGCAAATTATTCCTCGGCGCTGCTGCCTGTTGAGCGCGGCTCGGCTCTCCTGGAGTTAGCAACTGCTCCAAGCTCACTCTCTACTTGCGGTGCTTACTATGACAAGGAACTCCTTGGCGAAAGATAGGTAAAGGCTGTCCTAAGCTCACCAGACCGTGTACTCTCACGCAGCACACGGTCTGGTTCGGGTGTCGATTGGAAACCCGAGTGCCTTCGGATGGTCCCCGCAAGGCGCCACGCCTGGATCATAATTACGTATGGAGCCGCCAAGCATAATGTTCCTCTTGGAATTGCCTGCGCGAGTGGGCAGAGTAGTCGTGCGGCCCTGCCGATCAATTGTTCAGCACTACCTTTTCCTGAGTTGTCTCACGTTTGTGCACAAAGCGGAAACAATGCGGTGAAGCATTCGAAGGCCTTTAATTTGAGGCTAAGTACTGGTAGTTCAACAGAGCTTGAATCAGGTTCGGGTTTTCAGGAAGGAACGTGCGGACGTATTGCATGGCGTTGCAATTCCGCCAGCGCCTTTCTATGCTCTGCGGCCATCGTCAGAAACCTCCTATAATATTAGTCGGTGATGGAGTGGCAAGGGACAAAGGCGTTGCCGACGTGTCGAAAGACACAAGCCGTGCGCGAGTTCATGCGCGTGGAGTCCGAGGTCCTCTTCTCCAGCCGCGGTCTGGGCTGGTCAGGCCTTCTGATGGAGCAACATAGGTTTCGTGCTGGCGAGTGGCCGGCCTCCACACTGAGTGGCCCGATCCTTTGTCTCTGGAATAATCTCGAGACGCTCCGCTGCGACCATCCGGATGCAAACGGGCATTTTGTCCCGAAGCTCGTCCATCCCGGTACGCTCTCTTTTTACACTGCAGGTGACCTTCCTCCTGCACATCCCCGGTCGCAAATCGATGGGTTAATCTGTGCCTTTGACTCGGACTTCCTGCTCGGAGTCCCTCAGGAAATTATGAGTGAGAGTAATACGCGCAGTGTGGCAGATGGCGTCATCTCACAGGACAAACGTTGTTTCATGGACGCGCCTGTACAACACATCCTCGAGAGGTTGAGCGAGGCAGCAAGAATCCGAACCTTGGGCTCTTGCTACGCCAATCATCTCATCAGTCTTCTGAATGCACGGTTGCTTCATATTCTTGGTATGGACGCCAATCGTATATGGCTACGAAACAAAATAGATGTCATGACGTTGCGTCGGCTGACCGACCGCGTGGACGCCACACCGAACCTGGATCTGGATCTTGATACGCTTGCGGTCGAAAGGGGCTGCAGTAAGCGACATCTCCTACGTTCGTTTCGAGCAAGCACCGGTCGCTCGCCGCATCAGTACATTCTGGACCTTCGGATTGAGAAGGCTCGGCGGCTCATGCTAAAGCCGGCTCTCAGCCTCATTGACATCGCCTTTGAGTGTGGCTTTGCGAGTCAAGCCCACTTCACCTATGCCTTTCGTCAAAGGCAAGGCGCCACCCCGAGCGATTACCGTCGCAGACTGTGATGGCGTTTTTACGAAAGTAAAGGTTTGCACATCCGGCTAGTCTGACGATAGATGGCAGACAAGAGCTACATCGTTGGTTCATCCGATATGCTAGCGCCTGGCACACCGGAGGAAGAAGCCGGACCGGCCGAGGCGCCTATACGCCGAACGGAGCGGCTTCCAACCTGGACGTCCTGCGGCGCGTCGCTCTGCTCGGCATCCTCCTCCTCAATATCGAGGATTTTGCCGGACCTGAGGCCCTCTGGGATATTCCGGTTGGTCTTCCTCGGCCAGCTTTCTGCGGCTGGCACGCTGGACTCGACTACGCCATGGTCACGCTCAAGTGGATGTTTGCCGAAGGCAAGATGCGCAGCATGTTCTCTTTACTTTTCGGCGCAGGGGTGGTGCTCCTCACCGAACGGCTGGAGAGGCAGTCCGGTAAAAAGCGCGCGCGGACCATCTACTATCGCCGCAATCTATGGCTCTTAGTCTTTGGGCTATGCCACGGCTTCATCCTATGGTTTGGCGATATCTTGATCGACTACTCCACCATGGCGCTGATTTCCTTTATCCCTTGCGCCGCCTCAGCGCTCGTATCCTCCTCGCCCTCGGGCTCACCATCTGGCTCGTAGGCGGCACCCTCGGCAGCACGCGCGCATTTGGAGTAACTGACACTTTACGTTCCGATGCTCAGTTCGCGGCAGCCAGAGCGGCGGGTGCCTCCGCGACGGCTGCACAGCGAGTGCTCTTGCAGAACGCGGCGATCTATCAGCAGACGAGCGCAGCTACCGTTGAAGGAACGATTCAGACCCGCCGCTTGGGCTTCATCGCAGGATGGCCCAGCAGAGTGGACACTGAACTGACTATTCTCAAGCTGAAGTTTCCAAGTTTTTGGTTCCTCGAGTGGCTCGGCGCCATGATCACAGGGATGGGTCTTTACAAGTCTGGATACCTGACCAACACTCGGCCAACTTGGGCTTATGTCTCTGTGGCGATCATTGGCTATTCAATTGATTTACCGCTCGTTCTTGCCGGGCTTTGGCACGTCCACAAAGCCGGCTTCGCCGCCTCGGCCTTCGCCCTCTGGCTCGCCATTCCTTACACCACAGAGGTGTTATCGGGCACTCTCGCCAACACCAGCGTTCTGCTTCTCCTTGTCAGAAGCGAGCATTCGCGACAATTCCTCGGCCCAGTAGCGTCTGTAGGGCGCACGGCTTTCAGCAACTACATTCTCACTACCCTCCTCTGCCAATTCCTGTTCGCCTGGGGACCGTGGAAGCTCTACGGCAAGCTGGAGTATTACGAGTGCTATCTCGTAGTGGGGGCGATTTGGATAGTGAATCTAGTTGCGAGTTCTCTTTGGTTGCGAGTTTTCGCTTTCGGACCACTCGAGTGGCTTTGGCGCTCGCTCACGTATTGGAAACGCCAACGCATGCTCCGCGCAATCATCGGTTAGAAACATAGGCCGCACAAGCGCTAAGCGCAAAGGATGGTCAAGATGGCACCCCCCAACATAGACCTGAGGCATCTGCGGTACTTTGTCGCGGTCGCGGAACACGGAAGTATCAGCCGCGCAGCCAAGCGGTTGCATATCTCGCAGCCACCACTCAGCCGCCAGATGCGCGATCTGGAAGCCGAGGTCGCTGTCTCTCTCTTTGGGAGAGACTCGAGACGTCTGATGTTGACTTCTGCAGGAGAAGTTTTCTTACGCGAAGCCAAAGCGCTACTAGAACGGTTTGATGACACTGTGGCGTTGACCAGACAGACAGCAAAAAATCACGGCCGCAGCATCCGGGTTGGGCATTCCTCAGTCTCCTCCTTGGAAGCCTTGCCACGCATCCTGCGCTGCTTCCAGGAACTGAGTCCCAATGCCAGAGTGGAACTCAGGAGACTCAGCACGTCCGACATGATCAGAGGCTTGCGGCGGGGCGAGCTCGATATATGCCTTACGGTCTGTGGGTCTTCAACCGAACTCGCGGATTTCAGCGTGGAGCAGCTTTCCACATACGGGATCCTTGGGGCTTTTGCGCGACAGCACCCGCTGACGCGCATGGAAGAGGTGCCTCTGGCAGAGATCGCACAGCAGCCGGTCATCACTCTCAAACGCTCAGAATTCACTTGGTACAACACCTACATCACAGATTTGTTGGTCGCTCATAATTCCCGCTTTCAGGTGACCGAAGAACATGATGCAATCGAATGCGTGATCGCAGCCGTTGAAGCCGGACGCGGCGTTGCTCTCATCTACGATGTCATGGCTCACAGCCTCAGCAAACGTATTGCTCTCCGGCCTCTGACTCCGCTTCCACCTAAAGCTCCGCTTGTAGTGTTCTACCCGACCGAACGTCGGTCTTCTTTGACAAATAGCTTCCTCAAGGCCTCTCAGGTTCTTAAGCGATATCCGGCCTTGGATGGCGGTGTTGGGGAGTTATCCCAAGAGCAGGATGTAAGCCGGTCAGAGTGATAATCTCAGCCTCACTTCGTAGGGCGCGGTGCAGGAGTTAAAGCGTCAGCAAGCGCGTGAACTACCCCGAGATCGGCTGATTTCACTGAGACGGTTTCAACAAGAACTCCCGTCAGCAAAGTTCTCAACAACGACTTGACAGGGGTCTTCTGCCGGTAGACCGTCATCCGACCAAGCCTGCAGCCGCTTCGCGTCTTCCGTACGAAAGCCTAAGCGAGCCTGTTCCTGCCCGCAACGCCGACCGCGTAAAGTCCTGTGCGCTGACGCGCACGAATAAGGAACCCAAACATCCGTGAAGACTGCGTCCTGCGCCAGCCTCCCGGGATAGAGGTCGGCAAACGAAACGCAGAGTTAGGAGCAGGCGGTTTAGTCGTGATGATCTTTGTGCGTCCATGACGCACATATCTATACATCCATAAACGTATTCCTTCTTGTGGCAATCCGTTCCCCATTTCTTTGAACCGTCAAGAGAGTACCGTAGGTCGGATCAGCGCCACAGCGATAACTTAGCGTTTGATCATATCTTGGCATGGAGGAGTCAAGCCCAAAGGCAAGACATAGGAGCGGCGAATAGGCGGTCCCCGAAAGGGACGACCTTCGTTCCGTCATATATTACGATTCCAAGTTTCAGGTCATCACCACAAATGTCCAACAGCTTCCTGATCCTTTGAAGTCGCTCGCGTGGACGGTTGCGCTTGCTTTGACCTCAACACCGACTAGTGCGCCGTGTTCATCCTCTACGACGATGTCAATCTCATCCTGATCCTTATCCCGATAGTGATGGAGCGTGTAGCCTTCGTCGGACCATGTGATCAGCTTCATGACTTCGGCAAATACAAATGTTTCCAGCAACGCACCAAACGTTGAGCGGTCCTTTGCTATCTGCTCAGCAGTCAATGCCAGCAAGGTGGCGAGCAACCCCGAGTCGACGAAATGTAGTTTTGGGGTCTTGATCAGTCGCTTCAGTTCATTGCGGAACCACGGGGAGACCCGCTGCACGAGAAACAGCTGTTCAAGGATGCCGGTGTATTTTCTCGTCGTCTTGTCGTCCATCCCGATCTGTCCGCCGATTTGAGTGAAGTTGGTAAGCTGCCCGGACTGGTGGGCAAGTACCTGGAGCAGGCGCGGCAACTGGTCCAGCTTCTCTACTTCCGCAATATCCCGCACATCCCTCTGTACGATCGCCTTCACATAGTCGCGAGCCCAAGCCTGACGTCGCCGAAAGTCTTCTCTTCGCAGCATCTCCGGGTAGCCGCCTACTAGCACCGCATGGACAAGCTGATCGCCTTCGATATCCGGCCCTGGCTTCACCAACTTGCCATTGAATGCCATCTTCAGGAAGCTGGGCTCTTTGGCGAGTGTTTCGGCTCTGGAAATCGGCATCAGGTTTACGATTTCCATGCGGCCTGCAAGGCTCTCGGACACTTGAGGAAGAGTGAGAATGTTGGCAGATCCCGTCAGCAGGAAACGGCCTGCTCTGCGGTCGTTATCAACGGATCTCTTGATGGCTCTCAGAAGTTCCGGGGCTCTTTGCACTTCGTCGATGGTGACCAGATCGAATCCACGGACAAAGCCAGTGGGATCGTTGCGAGCGGCTTCAAGCACTGTGTCGTCATCCAAGGTCACATACTCGCGGTCCTTATCGCCGAACTGTTGGACAAGCGTCGTCTTGCCGCACTGTCGTGGTCCTATCAGCATAACCACGGGAGTGTCATTGAGAGCAGTGGCCACACGTCGTGCTGCGAATCTCTGAACGAATTGGAAATTGGCGTCGACCATCTCGGATTATTATAGCGTCTAATCCGGATTAGCAGTCCGTCCGATTCGGATTATGAGCCCGGCCAAATCGGAGAGGTTGAATGCCTATTGCCCCAGCCCCGGCAACCAATCACCACCGAAATCCAAGGGGGATTCGCCTTGGCCCAGAACTACAAAACGCCTCCTAAACACTGGGTCGACGTACAAATAGCGTACACAAAGGAAGCGAAATGAGCCCAAATGGTCCCATCCAGGCCCAAAACAATTTCCCGTAACACCCATAGCATCAACAACTTCCATTGATCCTAAACCGCTTAGCATACTTGGAAGGCGGCCCTAATGTTGCTGAGATTGCTACTAAGCTAGGGCTGATCGTGGTGGGACGTTAACCATAACGGCAAGCGAGACCCTCTACAGTTGCAATGACGCACTTTGGTCCGCAGCAAATTGTTGTCCGGTTTGGAGTGCGGATGATTTCACTACATCGTGAGACAGTTTCTCGACAAGAGACGCCGCATTATCTGTATAGATATGGGCATCATGCGATCCCCGCGACACGGCCACGTATGCAAAACGCTTGTTGATGAGGTCTACATGAACGTGGCTATCGAGGTTCACCATGACACGTTCTGCCGTGAGTCTCTGGGAACTATGACTTGTGACCGCGTAGCCGTGATCGAAGTGGCGCATTTGGTTGGCATTGAAGCTGACCGCTTTGCCGTTGTCCATCTTTACGGAGAGTTGGCCGTCTTTGTCGATGCGTTGCACGGTGCCAAGGTCACGGTTGGCAACGCCTAGCTCTTTGGAGGGAGCGGTAAAGCTCAAACGATCGCCTACAGCAAATTCCCGTTCCAACTCACGGTAGACGGTCACGCCATATAACCGCGCAGGGTTGTAAGTGACGGTTGTTCCATCCTCTTTCTGAACGGTAAGCAGGTTGTCTTTGGATTGGGTAGCAACCACCTTCGTATAGCTCTGCTTTTCAATGCCGATGTCCTGACTGCCGCGCGCATAGTGGAGTACGTCATTCACGGCATAGCGAGCGGCCCAGGTACGATCGGCTCCGGTCATATCGGAACGCGGCGCGAGCACGCGCATCGCATGATCTTCTGCGGCGACTGTGCCGAGGGCTTGCAATTCGGAACGCACGGCCTGATTGATCAGGCGGCGCGAGGCGTTGTCGGGCGAGACGACGATGGTGTTATCCGGGTTAGCAGCGTAGCTTCGTGCAATCGCCGCGATACGCTGTTGGGCATCGGGAATCTCCGTGACGCGCCCCTGTTGTTCCAACAGGGCGACGCCCTCCGCGACTTCGCCGCGCGACAGATGCTCGACTGCTTTGAGCAGTTCCGGGACTGCTCGTTGACGCACGATCTGGTCAAGCTGGGTGGTCTTCATCCCGGCGTTGACCAACTGCTCGAAAGGCTTGCCCGCTTCGACGCCCTGATGCTGGCGGGTGTCTCCGATGAGCAACACTCGGTCGCTGGATTCGAGTTTAGCAAGGAAGTCACGGACCTGTTTCGTGCTGGCGAGACTGGATTCATCGAGCAAGTAGAGATGACGGTCGGGGTTCGTCTGGCCGGGACGGACGAGGAAACCCTGTAGGGTGTCGGCAGAGATACCGGCGTCGCGGAGCTGGTTGGCGGCGCGGGATGTCGGGGCGAAGCCTTCGACGACATAGCCGCGTTTTTCGGCTGCTTCCCGAACCGATTTCAAAAGGGTCGTTTTGAAGGTTCCCATCAAGGTTTGCGCCCCGGAGAAATCCATCGTTCCCTGGGCATGAGCAACGCCGGCGAATGTAAGGGCGACCAGAGTCGGCCCCATCACGCGCGCGGCACGGAGTAGCGTCTGTTTTGAGAAGAGTCTTGCCCACCTCTGGATGGGCCGGGAATCGATCCTGACTTTGATCTGCATTGGCACCTCAATCAACCGTGGATTCGGTTGCGATATGGGCAACGTAGAATCACTCGGTTCACGGAGTCCAATAAATGCGAGAGGGTCGCTTATTCATCAGGAGAATAAGCGTCAGCTTTCAGGCACTCCGTCCGAAGTACCCCCTGCGTCGCGCTAGGGCCTCGTGCCCTTTGGGGAGGTCAGCACGATTTGGCGTTACGCACTTCTGCGTGACACAAAAATGCTTGATGTATTAAGGATTTGAATTCGGTTGCGGCTTATGAGGAGCGAGTTCGCGCGATCACCGGGATAGGAATCAGGCCGTCAATTTGGGCGTTGATTCTGCCGCTCTCGTCCATGATGTGGACTCGCTCACCTACGAGTAACGAGTCTGGGAAGATGTCGAGACAGTAGCCGCTGCTATGCGCTGCACTGGGAACCTTCAAGGCAGAGATGCGGCCACTGAAAGAGCATGCTGCACCCAGGACTTGTGTCGGCGTTTCCCTCCCCTGTGCGTTCAAAATGAACCGCGACGGCGACAGGCTCACGAGTTCGTGACGAGTCGTTCCGAGTTCGCGGTGAAAGCGCTCGTCGGTCAAGTCAAGGACACGAGCCAAATTGCAACGCATTGAAAGAACCAAATCGGGATCTCGTGGGGCTCCCTTCAACTGTCCATCAGCAGTGGCGAAGAGGGCTTCGACTTCGAGCAGGGCGGTCATCTGGCTATCAGCGCAGTAAAGAACAGGAAAGCTATTCGGGGCATTGTAGCGGCCACCGGATCGGACAGACCCAATGGCTGATAGAGGTGAATCCCGGTGCCGCTCGGCGATGATCCGATACACAAATCCCGTAAACGGCTGAACCGGGGCGGTTTCTAAGGCTCGCAAAAGTCGATCGGGAGAATGCACGGTCGCCCTCGCTAGGCTGGCTGCCTAGTGGTCATGGCCTCGACGAGAGCCTCTAGGGGTTTGAGGTCGCCGCCTTCGATGAACTCGACGGGGGCCTGATTTTCGAGATGCTTGTTTGGTGCGTTCAGAAATATTCGGGCGCTCTTCTTGTTCCCGGCATAAAGTTCCACGATTGCCACCCAGATGCGGTAAACGCGGCGGAGCTCTGGCTGCAGGCTGCTTGCGTCGGGATGCTTGCGAACGCTCGGGGCCTTCTTGCCGATGGCCTCGGCGATTGTTGAGACGGGCAGTTGAATTTCACTCGCGATGCGCGACGCATCAAGTCGTCCTGACTGTGGATTGAAGAGAGCTGGATCGGCACTCGCGAACGTAGAAGTCGCCAACATTTTAGGTCACCTCTACATGCAGTATAGAGTCCTGTGTAGGTATCGTCAAAGTATCGCTCTGGTGTCGAGAAGCGGGGTTGAAAACTAGAGGTGGTTCGGCATTCAACCCCAAACCAACCCCAAGTAGAAAAGTGCTATGCTTATTTTCAACAACTTAGGGCTCTGTAAAGCTCCCGATCAGGCCTCGTAAGTCGTTGAAACTACGTTTCTATCGCCGCTCATATACCCAAAGGTCGTAGGTTCAAATCCTACCCCCGCAACCAATCAAATCAATAACTTCCGGGAGTCGACAAAATCGAATCGGCTCCCAATATCTCCCAATAAGAAAAATCGCAGTTCAGGCGCTCGCTTTCAACGGCTTGAGCACCATCTCTACAACCTTCCCATTCGCTTCCCGCTTCGATGACGACATCGCCTGTCCATAGACGTTCATCGTTGTCTGGATAGAAGCGTGTCGCATCAATTCCTGCTGCACCTTCATCGGAGCTCCGGTCTCGTCCAGCCACGAACGATACGTATGGCGGAACGTGTGCCAGCCGATGGCCCCATACTTGCCGGAGTTCTTCACGCGCGTCTCATGCAAAAGCATGCGGACGCCGTTGCCGGTTTTCTGATCCTGGTTACACCAGACACCAGGTGCCGCTCCGCACGTCGGACATTCCACCACACAGCAACCCGAGGGGCGAAGATGCCGCTTCTGGATCTCAGTGGGATAGTAAGGCCGGTTCGTTCTCGGATTGGCAAAGACCCAGCCTTCTTCCGTAGGCACAGCTTGCGTGCTCCACTTCAGAACGATCTCGGTCAAGGACGGGTGCAGAGGAACATAGTCCTGGGAGTATTCGGTCTTGACGTCGTCCACCCTGCCGTTCACGAAGCTGCGCTGAACGAGAAGCTGGTTCTTGTCAAAATCGAAGTCGTCCCACTGAAGCGCCGCGATTTCGCTTACGCGAAGACCGAGGCATTGGGCGATCTGTACCATCAAGCGCCACGGCTCTTGCAGAGTCGCAACGATGAGTTCGAACTCCTCCACAGTCAGCGTGGTCGGACGTTGCCGGCGCTTACTGCCGCCTTTCACGCGAACCAACGCTATGGGGTTTCTCTGCTCGTTGAAGACTTCCCAGCGTGCGGCACACTGATACATCAGGTGCATCACGCTCTTCAAATGCGCCTTGGACTTCGAGGCCATAGGGAGATTCTTCAACCAATCCTCGACCGCCATCGGTCGAATCTTTTCGAGCAGATACTCGCCCCAACGTGGCTTCAGGTGATTCACGATGTTGGACCGGTACGACTTCGCAGTGGAGTACCGTTCCGGCATCTCTTCCTGCATGTAACGGTCACAAATAGCACCGAAGGTCACCGCGGCCATGCGCTGCTGCGGAGTTTCAGAGTTAAGGGTTAGAAGAAGGGCTTCCACTGCCTTCTGCGCGTGAGCTTTGGTTGGCAACTTTTCGACTGTGCCGACGATGCAGGACTTGCGTCTCCTGCCCCCCAGCTCGGTCGGTTCGTAGTACCGAAACTCCCATGTATCAGGCCCCTTCTCCCGCTTCTTTCGGGTGAGGCTTCCGAATTGGTAACATGCGCGTGGTATCAAGATTCCTCCTTGATTCACGGCACGAATGGCTGACTTAAGCGTAGCCGAGTACGTACCATTTTGCCATGCGGAAATCGTGGTTGTGGGTCTTATCCGACCAGCTGTCGCTCGATCCATTGGTCAATCGCGGAAGGCCTGAATCGCCACAATTTGCCCACGTGCACCCCTGCGATTTCGCCTCTCAAAACCATCCGCTGCAGCGTTCGGGGATGAACACCGAGCAAGGCGGCTGCGGCGTGACTATCGAGTAGTGGCTCAACGCCGACTCTCCCGAGGATGGGAAGTAGGCGTTCTGATGCCGGGGGCTTCTTCTGGTCCATCATCGGAACCTCCAAAATACGTGCCTTGAAGGTGCCGTTTTCTGAAGTCCAATGAGTTTCAGGGCAAGGCTTATGCGTCAAGCGCATAAGGACTGAGCTTTGATCGAGACAAGTTTGTCGCCGCCGTACTCTCGTGTCCAGAAACAGTGGAAAGGAATCAGGATTGACATCCCCTCCCTTCTCTGTGGATAATCTGGTACCGGCGGTGGAGAACGTCGCCTTTACCTGCCTGCTGGCGTAGTGATCCCTACTTATGTGGAGATTGGGGACGGGCCATGCAGAACAACATCAAGATGCGGCACTTCGAAGCCGTAATTGCCTTAGCAGAAGAGATGCACTTCGGTCGGGCGGCTGAGAGGGTTGGGCTTTCACAATCTGGGCTGAGCCGGTGCATTCAGAGCGCAGAGCGCGAAACCAGGGCTACACTTTTCGAGCGTGATCGAAAAAAGATGGAGTTGACTGACGCGGGGAGAACCTACGTCGAACATGCCCGAGTTGCGCTCGCTTACGGCGAGCGAGCCATGGAGTCTGCGAAGGCCAGTCGCGACGGGGCCGACACGCTTCTGCAGGTCGGAAAGTCCCCTGACGTTGACCCCATTCTGATCGAGATTCTCTACTCGATTCGCCTTCCCTTGTACCCACATTTGGAAATCAGTGTTCATAGTGAGCCATCTTCAGATTTAGCTCACGATCTCCTCAGTTCTCATCTCGATGTGGCGCTCATCACCGACCCTGCCACGAACCCGAAGTTGACCATGAACAAACTGGTCAAGACACCACTTCATATCGTTCTGCCGCGCGAACATCCGCTCTCGTCAAGAACGTCTGTGAAACTCACCGATTTGCGGAATGACCGTTGGATCGTATTCCAGAAGCAGCTGCACCCGATTCTTTATGACAGGATTATGAACTGACTCACGAGGCCGGATTTGAGCCGAGGCGTTTGGATCACATCCTCTACGCGGACGAAGCGGAACATATGCTGACAGCGGCTCCTGGCGTTGCATTTCTCACGATGGCGAACGCGATGAGGCTCAACGGAGGTCGGTTGGTTGCGAGGCCCCTTGATGAGGAAACGCTCTGCCTCGATGAATGGCTCGCGGCCCGCGCGGACGACAGCTCGAAGGTTGTGAGCGAGTTTGTCCGAGCGTTCGTCACCAAATCAAAGACCGTTCTACAGCCTCCACAGATGACCCTCCCGATCGGTGCAAGAGCGGCGCTGACCCAATGCGCACGCAACTAGCCGAACACTTTAGGATTCGTCCGGCGTGAAGAAACTCATAGGCTTACCATAGAGCTTTCCGATAGCCCAAAGCTCGGCCACGTCGATAGCTCGCTCGCCCGATTCGCACTTATTCATGAAGGAGTGCGCCATCCCTAGGCGAATAGAAACCTCGCGCTGGGTGAGGCCAGCCTCTTGCCGCGCAGAAATTAGTTTAGACAAGACTCCGGCGTAGTAATCTCTCATCGCGGGACTGCGCCCCTTCCGAGATTTCCGAGCCTCCGGTTTCGCTTTTCCTGCCACATCTGAAGTGTGGTGAACGGTTGACCCGATCCCCTAATAAGGGACACCATGAGTCGATCGAAGCGAGGCGCGAGGATGTCAGAATCGAAGCTGGAATTCCCCGAAGTTGTAGGCAAGTCGGTTGCCGAGGTGTCTGTTCTGGACGACCCTGAGTTTGGCAAAGAGGTCCTGATTAGATTTTCAGATGGGACGCAACTGTCGATTGCAGTCGGCGTCCGGCAGACTATTGACGCGCGGTATTGTAAGGAAGACAAGCCAGACATGCCGATTTCGCACAAACAAGTTACTTGAGTCGACGCTATTTGCACTTCCCTGCGTGCTCTCATCATGCTAAGAATTGCGAGGTCGCGGCAAGCTTAACGGCCGGCTAGTGAGCAGGATGAGCCGAACTCCCTCACCATCCACGCAGATAGCAAAGTATGGCGGAGGTTATGAGTGGGTCCTCGCAGACGCCTTATTTTCCTGCTTCCAACGCTTCTCATCCGCCGATTCAGCTCCAGGTGGAACAAGACCTTGCACACGCCAGAGATCAAATGGCAACTCTTGAACGTTCAGCTCCCAGTCGTATCCTCGTTGTTCCACATAAGGTGCAATGACTTCGTTGACATGTCCGAGAAATTTCACTTTGCTCTCGTGATCCACCATTGTTCGTGCGATGTGCTCGATCGAGATGCGAACAAAATTGCTTCGCTGCTCTCCGCCCACTAGAAATGACTCGGGCGCCACATCATGAAACAGCACGTTCACGTAGAACCTTGGAAGGAAGGCGTCATAGATGCCGGTTATGTCCAGCGCGAACTTTTGTTTCTCGCTGGCTGAATAACCGTTTGCGGGTGCGTAAATTCGCCATAGGGGCATAGGAATCTTCCTCTGCGGTTATCCTCGTACTTCAAAACCCGAAGGCCAAGACTAAACAGAGCCAGTTTTGGATAGCCCTAAAGCATCTGTTAGGGGAATCCTCGATTGCTGCTCCTGTGAAATCGACATATATCAAGGCTCTAGAAATTCCGTGAATCCAATGTTTGGATTATTGGCTTGAAGGTTGCGTGAGCGCCGCGATAAGCCACTCCTTTACATAAACGCCACCGATCGGCCGCTAGAAAGGGCTACAGGGAAAAGGCCCTTTCTGGTCTGTACCACCACCGAGAAGAGGCTTAGCTTGGGCACACACCGCAGCCCGTCGTGCTCAGGAGATCAAATGCCAGAAAGACTCTTCCTCCGAAATCATTCGATTATTTCCCAATTTGAGGACCACAGGGAGCAAAGGAGGTGGGTCAGAATGACCGCGGCTTTCGTCATCCTGTCCTTTTCTGGAGTTGCGGCGGCGAATGCTCAACAGAATCGTCCCATAGCGGACCCATCGCGGAATTCTGTCAACGCAAGATACATCGTTGGCTTCGACAACGTTCGCAAAGGCACAGATGGCGATCTCAGATACCGTGGTGACGAAATCGTCTTCGCCGGCGGGTCGACGGTGGAGAAGATAGGTCGCGACCAACTGGTGAATGTAGCTTTGGGAACGGAACGTGCGGAAAAAGGAGGTACCGCCGGTCAGGTCGCGCGCTTTGCGATTCCCTATGGAGGGGGTGCCGTTCTAGGAGCAGTGTCGGAGAAAGAAGTAGGAATCCTCACGCTCGACTTTCGGGATTCTAGGGGTGGCTTGCACAGCGCGGTCTTCTTGATGGCAAAGTCCGACGCATTCGAGGCGTCACAAACTCTACAGAGTAACAGTGTTGCGGTAGACGCTGTACAGCGCCCTACCGGTGACTGCCAGTCTCAGGCCGCAGTCGGAGCCATGGGAGTAACTGATATTCAGGCAGCGCCAGGCATCACGATGCCTGCAGAGTACCGAGCCATTATGTACGAACATCTGCTAAGCCTTCCAGAGGACAAGACACACACGTCCACACTGTTTCGGATCGGCGATGCTTCTGGTAGATGTGCCCCACTCTCCCTATCACTGCAAATAGTTGGCCTTTCCAAGGGAAACGCTGCCGTGCGGGCTTCTTCAGGACCTATCGGCCTTTTTGCGGGCGTGACATCGATTCGCGTCAGGGTGACGGTCACCGAGCAGAGCGGACGAGTTGTCTTTACTTCTGTTGAGAAAGGCACGCGGCGAGGAGACAAAGAGAGCCTGAATGCCGCCGTTTCGGTAGCGGACAAGATCGGCAAAGACCTCCGTAAAGCACAGGAGGTTTATGCCAGCCGGTGAGAGACGGACAGAGAGACCTCACTGCACGGCTTGGCTGGATACCGATTCGTACCGGTTATTGAGAGGTAAAGGATCTCCGATATTCGAGTGGAGTGGACCCGGTGTAGCGTTTGAACGTCCTTGAAAAATGCGCTTGGTCGCTAAAGCCGCTTTGCAGCGAGATTTGCGATAGTGGCCAACGCGTCTTCGTCAGATGTAGCTTTGCCTGCTGAATACGGATCTGCCTGCCATATTCGCCGGGGGTGCAACCAAACTGTCTCCGAAATTCTCGGGAGAGATGCGCAGGGTGGACACCTGCGGAATGGGCAATCTCCTCGATGCTTGGCGGCGCTCCAGCGAAGTCCTGCAGTAGTTCTTTCGCTCGCGAGAGCCACGCGGGTGGTTTCCCGTGATGACGATGGCTGAGACTGCGTCCAGCCTGCGCTCCCGTCGTCATGAGCATTCCTTCTAATACGAGCGGAGAGAAATCGTCAGGTCGTGAGAGTTCTGTCCGAAGTTGTGATCTTAGAGCCAGAGATTGCGAAGCGGGAACGAGGATGGCTTCATTAGACTGCGGGCCGACATCTTGAAGAAGCGTCAGGAACTGGTCGCTCAACTCGGCTGCAAGGAACGTAGTGGCCTCAGGAAAGGAGTCTTTCTGAAGCCATCGCGGAGGAAGGAACATTCCCCCCTCTCGCGACAATTCCACGACGTGAGGCCCCATCTGCTTTACGCACAAGCCCTCCTCTACGAACATGACTGATGCACGCTCATTTCCGTGTAGGTCGGAGCTACTGCCACCGCCGTACCGTATGCGGCTTACAGTAAGTCGATTAGAGCTCCAGCTTTGGAGCGTTGCGCCATAATGCTGGCCTGCGGGCAGTATCTTTTCCATTCTCACAGTCTTTCGCGCAAGTTGTCAGAAAACTACAAAAACGCTGCTTCTGTTCAATCCGCACTGTGATTGGATGAGTCACCCTTACAAAAGACGCACTGCAGCCACCGGCGCGGCGCCCTTCCCGGGACGCACTCAGGAGACATCACATGAACAAACTCGCCGTTATTGCTCTAGGTATGACCTTGTCCCCCACAATATCGTCGCTCTCGCAGACAACGGGTGGTGATGCTAACAGAGTCCGGTCTGAGACCGGAGGCCGCTCGTGGGGTTTCGATATGAGTGCGATCGACAAGAGCATTCGTCCTGGTGACAACTTCTTCCTCTATGCAAACGGGAATTACATTCGAAATCTCACGATTCCTGCCGATAAAACATCGACCGGTTTGCTGGGCATAATGGACGACCAGAGCGAAGCAAAGTTGCACCAACTAATGGAAGCTGAGCTGCTTCACCCCTCTGGGACACCGGACGAAGATAAAGTCTTGAATTTCTACAAAGCGTTCATGAACCAAGAGCGGATAGAAGCACTGGGGACGGGACCCCTCAAGAGCGATTTCGACCGTGTTCGCGCAATCCGATCGAAAGCAGAGATGAGTCAGTTTATGGGGACGACCACGAAGACATTTGGTGCCTCCATCATTAGAACGGAGGTCGTCCCGGACAGTCGCGACACGACACATGAGGTACTCGAACTGTCGCAGAGCGGTTTAGGTTTACCAGGTCGAGAGTTCTATTTGAAGCCGGAGCTCGCTGCCAAAAAGGATAAATACCAGGATTACATCGCTTCAATTCTGCGATTAGCGAACTGGCCGGAAGCAGAGCGGCAGGCTGTCTCGATCGTCGAATTTGAAACTCGACTCGCTGAAGCTAGCTGGGGGGACGAGCAAGAGCGGGATCTGGTCAAGACTTACAACCCAATGAGCCTGGAGGAAGTGACTAAAGCAGTCCCGGGCTTCGATATTCGAGGATTCCTGAAGGCCGCCGATTACGGAAGCGAAAGACGTTTCACGATCAGAGAGAAATCCGCACTGCCCGTCTTGGCATCGGTCTTCTCCGCTACGTCATTAGATACGCTGAAGGCTTGGGAAGCGTTTCATATCGCCGATCAGTCCTCTGGGTTTCTTCCTCAACGCTTTGTGGATGCCGCATTCGAATTTCGGAACCACTCGCTCTACGGCCAACCTCAGATCGCGCCCCGCTGGCAACGCGCGATAAGCCAAGAAAATTACAGAATTGGCGATGCCTTGGGTAGGTTGTATGTCGCCCACTATTTCACTCCAAAGGCCAAGGACCAGATGGAGCAGCTCGTTGCGAATCTTAAGGCCGCATTCCATGATCGGCTGGAGCGAGCGGCTTGGATGTCGGAGGCAACACGAGCGGAGGCAATCAAAAAACTGGATACCATGAGTGTCGGAATCGGCTATCCCACAAAATGGAAGCGTTATGATTTTGATGTCAGTCCGACGGATTTATACGGAGATGCAGAGCGGTCGATCGCCTGGAAACATCGCGAAGCCATCGAGCGATTGCATCACCCTGTCGACAGAGAGGCTTGGAATGATCTTGTTCCGCAATCGAGCGCATCTGAGTACGAAAGTTCCATCAACCGGATTACATTTCCCGCTGCCAACTTCCAGTTCCCGTTCTTCGATCCGAACGCTGACCCGGCCGTTAATTACGGTGCCATCGGCGTCGTAATTGGACACGAAATTACACATGGGTTCGACGATGAAGGGCGTCACACGGATAGCGCGGGGCTTTTGCGCGACTGGTGGACAGCCGAGGACGAGCAAAAATTCAAGGTTCAGGCCGAGCGCCTCTCGCAACAATACTCCGCATTCGAGCCGTTGCCTGGTGTTCACGTTAATGGGGCACTGACGCTTGGCGAAGACTTGGCGGATACGGGGGGCATGGCGTTATCCCTTGATGCGTACCACCGGTCACTCGGCGGTGCAGCCGCACCCATCCTCGACGGCACGACTGGGGATCAACGCTTCTTTCTGAGCTGCGCCCAGATTTGGGCGGGCAAGACGCGCGAAGAATCCATCCGCCGGCAACTGACCAACAATCCGCATCCCCCGGGTGAGCAACGTGTAAATGGGGAGGTTCGCAACCTAGACGAGTGGTACGCAGCCTTCGACGTGAAGCCCGGAGATAAGCTCTATATCGCACCGGAGGATCGTGTCCGAATCTGGTGAACCAGGCGCCTCTAAAGACTTCTTAAATGGAGAGGCGTTTTTCTGTGCTAAGGCCCAGCCATGCTGCCTGCGGGGTGTGCTGAATCTGGTAAACCTTCATATCTCTGGTTTAGGACTGTCTTCCGCAAAGACGTCATCTGAAGTCTATGCGGGGAAGCTCTCTCCGAACATAGGTGCTCCGCTCTTGGAGTCTGTTCTACTCGCTTCATCTTGGATGACGTCCCAATGCTCCGCGAGCACTCCATCCTCAATCCGGAGGATGTCCGCTGCGATCCAACTTACCGGACCGCCGAACCCGGAAAAGCGGCCGTGAACGATAACGTAGTCCCTCTCAGCGAGAATCAATCCGGCCTCATACTTTAGCGTAGCGGGAATGCCTCTGATCAGGTCAAACAAACCTTCCCGGCCAGGCGCAATGTGTGCGCTGTGCTGAACGTAATCTGCCGACCAGAAGCGTTCAGCCGCGACGTAATCGCGTTTGTTGAAGAGCGTATCGAACGCCTCGAGTACAAGCGCCTTGTTCTGTTCAGGCGTAGTATTTGTCATATCTGCTCCTATCAATTTTTCTCGGAATGAACTTCTTTCTTCGATCTCTATTTGCAGCCCGCAGCGAGCCGACGCGCTGCTGCGACCGTGTTTGATCCGAGCTTCGGATACGCATCGTCAATTCCATATTTAGCCAACTCGGCGTAGCGAAGGATGAACATGTATGACGGCTCCTTAAGTAGATCGACAATAGCCTGCCTTCCGCCGCTGTCTGCAATGTCACGTGCCATCACATAGCCGACTCCGTAGAGCACTCCATGCCCAAGAAAGCCAACCTCGTAAACGTCTTCGAAGGATAGCGAAGTGGATTCTCCAAGGGCGTTGATCGACATATCCAGCAAGGTAATGCCGTTATGTACATGTCGAGCGCCATCATTGAAATCGGCGAGTATTTCGAAGGCTGCCTCCGACTTCGACTGAGAGAGGAGCGCCGTATCTTCCACAAACCTCGCCGTACCCTCTTCATATAAGCTCGCAAAGAGCCGCTCTTGATTTGCGCAGGCGATTTGAACTGGTCCTTGGGTATTGTCAATTTTGATAGCGCGATCTGCCGCGTAAGCACCCTGCACGGAATGGTAGAGCTCGTGGATGGTGGTGCTCTTCGCGACTAAAAGACCATCAGCGATCCCAACATTTAGGAAGAAGTCGGTCCCGCCGAACGCGTACCCTCCGCCGTCTCCAGCCGCAACGACATAGCCCTCCAGGTGTATGTCGGCATGTTCAGGGGTAATCAACCTAATACGATCTTCGATGGCTCGCTGGAAGGTCTTCGGATTCGCCTCGATCTCTCCCAAAAGCGACAGGAGCTCTTGTGACTTCGGCTTGACACGGTCAAACCCGATCGCGATCTCCGGAATACCAGTCACGCGAGCGCCGTGAGCATTTTCGTATAAGGCGTTCGCAAAGCTTTCCGATGTCGAGGCAATTCGGAACTCCTGAAGTTTGCGGATCACCCCTTGGTTGCCGGGCATCCGGGCAATCAATAGAGCCTCGTCGAGCGTGAGGTTCCGGTTCTGAAGCGCCACGAGAGTCGCACGCGCATCCTCAGTGTGAATCTTTACGGAAGGCTGCGAAACCACTGAACTCTGAATTTCTGAGCGAACAAAGATGTTGAAACAGAGTACGTCACAAGGAGCGCTGTGATTGACGGCCTGATGCTCGGTTTCCATCGGGTCCGAAGTGAGCCAACGACTCTCTTGATAATCATTGCTCGTCCCGAACGGTGATTTCGTCAACTCGGGAAGGATAAAAGGCTAGATGATTCTTGATCTCGGCAACCGCGTCGTAGGGCTCCTCGTAGGTCCAGACAGCATATTCGGAGCGTGGGCCGCCAATGGGGATGCTGAAGTAGCTGCAGTCTCCTTTGTAAGGGCAGTACGTGTAGTGCGTAGTTGGCACGAGCAGGGACATGTCCGTATCTTCTCGCGGGATGTAATAGACGCTCGGGTAGCCGGCTTCGTCTAGCTGAAGCGCGCGTTTTGTGTCCGCCACGGTCCTCCCCGAGACTGTGACTTGAACGGTACCGCTGAATGGAACAACAACAAGAGTGTGGTCGGGACCAGGCACTTTGATCTCTTTTGCCTTCGGCTTGTGATTCTGCATCGCCTATCTCCTCAATTTTCGTCAGAGCTTAGATCCGCCATCCACGGGGATACTTGCGCCGGTGATCCACCGAGCATTATCGGATGCAATGAAGGCGACAACATCAGCAACATCCTCCGGCTTGCCTAGCCGCTTCAAGGCCTGCATCCCAAGAGCTACCTCACGACCGGCATCAGTCTTGGTGAAGTTCGACATATCGGTCTCGATCACGCCGGGAGCTACAGCGTTGACACGAATACCTTGTGGCCCGAGGATTGCCGCCCAATTCCTGACCAGGGTTTCAAGGGCTCCCTTTGTTGAGGCATAGGCGAGAATCGAAGGATTCTCAAGCCCGGGAACGCCGACAACAAATCGTGCACCGATTGAGGAGACAACTACGATGTTTGATCCCTCGCTCATTATAGGAAGCAATTGTTGCACGAGGAAAAATGTGCCTCTTACGTTGGTGGCATAGAGATTATCAAAATCTTCGACGGTATACCCCGCAATGCGTGCGGCCTTGCCGACGCCTGCGTTAGCTACTAGAACGTCTAGATGATCGCCGATGGCTGATCTGGTTCGACTAGCAAGCAGTGCTGCGCCGTCCGGAGTAGACAAATCGGCTTGAATTGCCTCCGCTTGTCCTCCTTTGCTCCGAATCTCGCTTACAGCTGTCTCGGCGCCTCTTTCGCGGACCGACCGTAGTGAACAAGTACATGTGCACCCTCGCGGGCAAAGGCTAACGCAGTCGCCCGACCAATCCCTCTCGATGCGCCCGTAATCAGCGCCCACTTGTTTTCGAGTGTCATTGCTCAATCCTTTCTCGAGCTCCTCATCGGTTCCGCTTGTACAGCATCAGATGGGGAGAGGCGAACGCACAGTCCGTACTCTCCCCATTGCGACTAATTGTGGGTAGCCGTCCTGGCCCCCGTCAGGCGTTCGTACCCCCATCGACCGTAAGATTGGCGCCGGTGATATATGAAGAGTCAGGTCCTGCAACGAACGCAACAAGGGCGGCCACCTCGTCAACGTGACCGTACCGACCCAGCGCTGTTGCCGCCTTTTGAGACACAGCCCAGTCGCCATCAGCCGGATTCAGATCCGTATCGATCGGCCCCGGCTGGACATTGTTGACGGTGATCCCAGTGCTGCCGATCTCTCTTGCCAACCCCTGGGCGAACATCTTCACCGCGCCCTTCGTGGAAGAATAGGAGACCAGACCTGGAGCGATGACGCGTTCGCCTACGCACGATCCAATCATGATGATGCGACTTCCGCTCTTCATGTGCTTCAGGGCGGTCTGCGTGGCAACCATCACGCCACGGACGTTAAGGTTGAGCACATGATCGATGTCCTCAATCGTTGTTTCCGCGAATGGCTTTGGAATAGCCGTGCCGGCGTTGTTCACGAGGATGTCCAGTTGACCAAACGTCTTGACTGTCTCCTCTACTGCTGCCTTTACCGCCACAGGATCTCCGCCGTCGGCCTTGATCGCAATCGCTTTCGCGCCGGTTGCTTCGATTGCTTTGACGACTGCCGTCGCCGAGGTTGCATCCTTCGCGTAGGTGATTGCTACGCTGGCTCCATCCGCAGACAAGCGCTTGGCAATGGCTGCCCCGATACCCCTAGAACCGCCGGTGACAAGTGCTACTTTGTTCTTGAGCTTAGACATAAATTCTCCTTTTGAGTTTGGAACGGCTCCCGTGATCTTTCGAATCTGAACACTCCTATCCGATGTCACACGTTCCCAGCGGATTTAGAACAACGAGGAATACGATCTATTCCTTATGGGAATACAGTCCTTGCATTCGAGCCAGACTCTAGAGAGCCCACGGTGACGCCCTCAATAGGGCCATAGGGATGGTTCTTATGGGTTTTGAGTCCAAAATAGACAAGAAGGAATCTGTTCCAAGGGGGATAGGAGGAAGTATGGACAAATTCGGCGCAATGCAAGCGTTCGTGAGGGTCGCGGAAAAGGGAAGCTTCTCTGCGGCCGCCAAGGAGCGCGGCATCGGCCAACCCGCGGTGAGCAAGCTTATCTCAGCTCTTGAAGATGAATTGGGAGTGGAGCTCATACACCGCAGTTCACGGTCGATTTCCCTCACAGATGCAGGTAGGGACTTCTATGGCTCCGCTGTACGCATCTTGGATGACTACGAGAACGTTAGTTCACGGATCGGCCGCGCACATGCGGCTCCTAAAGGGCTGGTCCGCTTAAGCGTGCAACCCACGTTTGCGCGTCTTCACGTCGTGTCGAAGCTATCTGCGTTCTTTGAGAGATATCCTGATTTGGCGGTCGAGCTTGGCTCCTCAACGGAGCGACATCCTTCGAGAATCATCGATGACGGCTTCGATATAGCGATCCACTCGGGAGATCTTCCCGACTCTGACCTCGTAGTGCGTAGGATTGGGCAGACCATGGAGATTCTCGTGGCAACGCCGCAATATGTCGCGCGTTATGGTGCACCAAACGCCGCCTCGGAACTTCGTAACTTTCCATCTATCGCCTATATGCAGAACGGGGCTGTACTTCCGTGGAGCTTTGGCGATACGGCAAATATCATCCAAATTGTCCCGCGCGGAGCCCTTCGGACAGGCGACCTCGAACAGTTGAGGATGGGCGTTTTGGAGCATCTCGGCATTGCGCAGGCGCCCGCGTGGCTTTTTGCAGCGGAATTGCGAGAAGGAACGGTTGTACGCCTCCTCAGTCCGCTTGAGAGAACCATACCGATCATGGCCGTTAGGCCGGCTAGTCGTAGAGTGCCGACCAAGGTCCGCATACTCATCGACCATCTTGAAGCATGTTTTGCACTTTGTTTCCAGTTCAATCCTCATGTCAGCGATCAGCAACCCAAGCCTATGCCTCTAAGGGGTTCGAAGGCCTCACACTGACGTCCCGCGACTACCAGATCTTTTGAAGGCCCTCATAAAACTCCGAACGGGGCCAGATACAGAGTGCGAATATGCGACTTGGGAAGGCAACTCTACTTGTATGATCGTCCCCGATCCACGGCCGCTTACAACTCTAAAGGTCGCTCCAATGCTGGAAGCTCGTTCTTTCATACCTGGCAATCCCCAGTGATTATCAACAGCGCCCTCAGCCACAATCTCTTCGTCGATCCCCATGCCATCGTCGCTGACCGATAGACGTAATACATCTAAGCGATACTCAATTCTGGCTTCGACGTGGTCGGCTTGGGCGTGTCGGTATGCGTTACATAATGCTTCTCGGCTCAATTTGCAGAGCTCCTCGCACACATGGGTGTAGAGAGCTTTCGGTTCGCCGAGCACAATCAGAGAGAACTCCGATGGGTAATAACGGGCGAACTCCTTCGCCGATGCTTCCAGTTGACTTCCCAGGTCCTGCGCGTCTCGAGACCGAACCCTTAGGTTGAAGACCAATTCCCTCCCCTGAGACATCACGCTATCCGATTGAGCTAAGGTCTCTTCTAACGCTGTTTTATTCTCATCCCCTTCGGGAAGGCGCCGGACCGCAGATTGAACGCTTAGCAGAAGGCCTTGAATCCCCTGAAAAAAGGTGTCGTGCAAATCGCGGGCAATTCTCTCTCTTTCGGAGAAGCGCTCGTAGAGCCGTTCCTGAACCTTCGACGTTTCCTGCTTGAGACGACGCAAGTAGAGAAACCAAAAGGTGGCAGCCACCGCTATCGCGACAACGCCTTTGAAATACCAACTCTGAAAAAAGGTGGGTGGAAGATAGAAAGTAAGCGAGGCGCCTGCGTTGTTCCACACTCCGTCGTTATTACAGGCGATCACGTGAAAGGTATAGTGTCCCGGCGGAAGATGAGAATACAGCGCCTGTCGCCTGATGCCCGCGTCCTGCCATTGTTTGTCGTAGCCGTCTAGTCGATAGCGAAACAACACCCTTTGAGGAACCGACAGGCTGAGCGCCGTGTAGTCGATTTGAACGTTTTGTGAGCCTTTGCGCAGCAAGGCGGCTCTGTCGACATTCAATGCCCTCCCGTCCACTACGAGATCTTCGATCGAGACCGGTGGGGGTAGCGGATTCCTGTGAAGGTTCGACGTATCGACGGACGCAACACCGTTGGTAGTCGCGAACCAAAGAATATGCCCGATTCCACGGACGACTGATGGGAACCCTCGGATCTGCGGAGCCTGACCCGAAATGCCATCAAGATAGTTGAAGAGTTCGTATTGCATCGGATGGGATGGATCCTTCGCAGACTGCTTGATTTCTTCCGCAGAAATCCGAAGCACGCCAGGAAGCGCATTGATCCACATGCTGCCGTCTTCCATCTGGATGATGCCCGAGACGCCATCAATTGACGTAGGTCCGGCGAACTTCACCGCCACGGGATGATCCGACCTCATGACCTCTAGACCATGTTCTCCTCCCATCCACATTGTGTCGCCCGAGGCATACAGGGCGGTGACATTGCCAATGGTGACGCCGCTCTCTTTGTTGAAGGTCCTCCTCTTGCCATCTTTGAATATTGTGACGATACCGCCCTCATAACCCGCCCACACGCGGCCTGAGTTGTCCGTCGACATGACCATAGCGGGTCCAAAGCCGTCCGGATTGGGAAGCTCGCTCCACTGCCCTTCATGCAAACGGAGTATTTCAAGCCTCGCATCGGCCTGCATCAAGAGGTCCCCGCCGGGGGCCGATGTCATCGACTGCGTATCCCGTCCAAGCGATTTCAATTTTGCTGGGATTGGAACAGCCACAAACTGATCTCCCTTGAGATAGCCCAGGTCACCCGTTCCACCAAGCCAAAGCTTTCCGTCAGAAGCAGGGTAGAGGCATGCGATGTCCTTCAGTGTCACGGCTTTGACCTTCGAGACCTTTCCTCCCCGGAACACCTGGAGACCGTCGCTTTCTGTGCCAATGAGAAGCGACCCGTCGTGCGGTGCAGCAATCATGTACTGTCCGAAGCTCGCAGGTAGCGGAGCAGGATCGAAGGCCATCACTCGGAATCGATCGAGACCATCGGATGTGGCAATCCAGATATTTCCTTCACGGTCCTTGAAAGACGCCAAGCCGCGTTCTGAGCTGAGTCCATCCTTCAGGCTGAAGTGCTCAAGGTCACCTTGAAGGCCGGCTGGGGACGGCTTGATAGCATCGTTCGGTTGCCGAATACGAGTTATGCCAGTCTTTGCACCGAGTGCCCAAAGTGCTCCGGTGTTATCGAAGCGAAGGTCCGTCGCTGTGTCTTTGTAAGGAATGATGTGGCGAGAAGAGCGGTTTGGGCTCTTCTGATCCGTAACGCCGTATAAGCCTTTGCGGTCAGCGATCCAGACGGCTCCGTCTGGACCGTCGGTAAAGACAGCGTCAGGCCCGCCGTTAATCCCGGTATTCACTAAGTGCTTGGAACCGCGATCAAGGCGGTATACAAAGTCATTCGTCGCCAGCCATAGCGTTCCTGAGCGGTCTTTGTAGAGGAAGTAGCACGTCTTGATATCCAACCCTGCAGCTTCATCCGCGTCGTGCCATTCTCCTGCGAAAAAATGCATGAGCCCTTCGTAGGTTGCGCTCCAAAGGCTCCCATCCGGGTCGGTAATAATCGAGAAGACAGTACCGCCTCCATGAGCGTGTCTAGTTAGCCGCTGGTTTTGGAGGATACCGTCCTTCAAGAAACTCGTTTTTCCCATAATGTACCCGATCCAGAGCCCTCCATCGTCCGTCGCCAGGAGCGATCGGACGCCGGTATGGGCGAGCTGCTGACCACCGGATGGCTTGTACGGTTCAAATCTGATCCCGTTGAAACGAAAGAGACCGTTAACGGTGCCTAGCCAGATGTAGCCATCCTTCGTTTGCGCGAGTGCGTCGATTTGAGAGGGAGCCCCGTCCTGGAGGGTCCAGGCGGTATGTTGAAAATGCGAAAGAGGAAGGCTTTGTGCGACCAATGAGGTCGGAAGCATAACGACAATCAGCAGGATGATCTTCGAGAATACGATCGGACGCTCAGGCATGTTTGCCGCCGGCTTCTTGGAAGAGATTCGAGGGAAAGGCAAAGAACGCTGGTGCGTCATGATGCTTCGACTGTTCTGCGGTGTGGAGAAATCAGATTATGGCTCGCCAAGCGGTTCGACAATACTCGATTGACACAGGGGAACCTGGCCCTTTTGGGCTACTTCTTCCTTCGGTTTTAGAGCTACGATGAACATACGCAGCCATTCTGGTTGGCACAAAGCCTCCAGGTGAGGGAGGAACGTTATGGGTGAACGGCAGATCCGGGTTATGACCGTCGACGATCACCCCCTCATGACGGCCGGCATTACTTCAGAGATCAACTCTCAGTCCGATATGACGGTTGTGGCGCAGGCCTCCGATGGAAAAGCGGCGATCGAACTGTTCCGAACTCATCGGCCAGATGTGACCCTAATGGATCTTCGTATGCCCCATGTCGGAGGCTTGGAAGCTATTACGGCCATCCGTTCTGAGTTTTCCCGAGCACGGATCGTCGTGTTGACGACTTGGGCAGGCGATATCAAGGTCTTGAGCGCATTCAAAGCTGGTGCCGTTGGATACCTACTCAAGGACACACTCCGTACGGAGTTGATCGACACAATTCGTGGCGTCCATATGGGAGAGCGTCGGATACCGCCAGAGATCGCATTGCAGCTCGCACAACACGCAGCGGACGATGCTCTAACGCCCCGAGAACTCGACGTACTCCGCGGTCTTGCGCAAGGAAGCCCAAATAAACTGATCGCGTGCGATTTGTCCATTGCGGAACATACTGTTAAGAATCACATCAAGAACATCCTCTCAAAACTTGACGCGAACGATCGCACAGGGGCCGTCATCATTGCGGCCCGGCGCGGCTACATCGATCTCTAATTGGTAGAGTAGCGAGTCGATCAGGAATATGGCCACCGCCAAGAGCCCAGAAGAGCTATCGCAAATTGCCCCTAATTGGTCTGTCTGCCGTCGTTGGAGAGGGATAGATTCGTGTCTCGGCCACAGTCCATCTCACGGATAGCTGTTAGCGTCCGGCCAAGGGACCGATGTGCCCGTTGAGGTCTCCTCATGCACATGGCCGTCGTCTTAGCTCAGCATTCCCAAAGATCCGGAGTGCTCACCGCCTCCGAAGCTCATTTGAGTTGGTTCGAAGCAAAGAGCTCCGAGAATAATACGCGTTTAGAGTTATTCATCACCACCCATCCGAACCGCTCGCCACAGGCCGACTGCCATGTTTTGAGGCGAGACGGTGCTATCCCATTCGAGCGCCCGCTGATTGCTGTGGTCGACGACGAGCCGGTTATTGCAATTACCCTTGCTGAAATCCTCATGAAACACGGCTTCGACGCGGTGTGGTTTTCCTGCCCGAATGAAGCACTCGATTTCTTTATGGCTTGCCGACCCGACCTTTTGCTAAGTGATATATCAATGCCGAAGATGGACGGCATCGCAGTAGCGGCGAAGATACTCGACTTGACTTCGGAATGCGCCATCTTTCTTCTTTCGGCTCGAAGCCATGAAACTGAGGTGCGCCGGCAAGTTCGATCGCTCAAAGCGGCCGTACACGTCGAGGCGAAGCCGCTCAACGTTGTTTCACTCGTCACAACTATCCACCGCATACTCGGCATCCCTCAAAATCGGCCTTTCTCTCACGAAGGCCAAAGCGGAGCGATCTTGACTAAATACCCGGCTAGATAGAGCATGACCGGTTTGGCCCTATTGAGTCTTCTCAATGCGCCAGGGCAGAGAGATCATCATCTTCACAGTACACGGGACACATTCATAAATCTGATTGAAGAGAGTCATATGCTCGACGTCCATCCACCTTCGACCGTTGGACATACATGGAGAAACTTCTTTATTCATATCCACACGATTGTGGTCGGATTGCTCATCGCGCTCAGCCTGATTCGCACCGCACGATATCCACCGTGACCATCCACAATTGACTCTGTTCTCGCGGGTCAAGAACTTGCAACGCTAGAGTCTGCCGACCGGAGCGATGAACCAAACACCAGGTTCGCAGTTCCCCTTCCCGACTGCAGGTCGACGTAGAGAAACTCAGACCGTACTGAACGAGGCGATGGATGAAAAGCCTTGAGATCGATGCGATAGGACAACTTTGGAGTACCACAGCACCCGTCGATCATCGATGCACGCGAGACGGCCCAATTTATTTTGAACCCATTGGTTCATTATGCGAATCAAAGACTGCGATGGGAAAGAATAACGGGTTTTCAGAACAACGCTTGCAAGGCAGGAGATCAACTATGAGTGCAGCAAAGAAGAGGATTCTTGTAACGGGAGCCACAGGACAAGTAGGGGGACTGCTCCTTCCCTACCTGCTGAAGGACAAGTCAGTTGAAGTCGTTGCAGGCGCGCGCTCTCCAGAGAAGGCTACAGCGTTAGGGATACCCTCCGTGTACCTCGATCTGGACAACGCAGAGTCCATGATGCCTGCGTTTACAGGTGTGGACAGAATCTTCCTCATGACCGGCTATACCGTCGACATGCTGCGACAGAGCAAAGACGTAGTTGACGTCGCCAAGAAAGCTGGCGTTGAACAGATTGTTCACCTAGGTGCTTGCGGAGACGATGACACGCACGTTGGACACTACGGATGGCATCAGTTCATCGAACGATACATTTCTTCCTCTGGGATCCCTTTCTACACGCACCTTCGTCCCGAGATGTTTATGCAAAATCTTCTTGGGTATGGAGGGGAGAGCTTCGTCAAACAAGGCGTAATTCACCAATATATCGGTGACGCGCGTCTGAGCTGGGTAGATTGTGATGACGTTGCCGCCGCAGCCGCCGCGGCCCTGCTCGATCCAAAGAAACACCACGGACAGACATACCGAATGGGCTATGAGGCCAAGAGCTATCACGAAATCGCCGAGCTCATGACGAAGCTCCTGGGTAAATCGTTTCGATACCAGTCGCATCCGGCTACAGAGTTTTTCGAGAATGTTTTGGCAGCTGGTGGCGAGCCTGCCTACATGAAGTGCGTATACGAATGCTACCGGGACTTCGCCACAGGCAAATTGATCGGCGACGAGGTGCAGAGCAACTTCCAATCGATCGTCGGCAGACAGCCTCGGACTCTCGCTGAATTCATCGAGAAAAACTCAAGCGTTTTCAGCTATTGAGTGACGCTGGTTCAAAGGAAAAGGTGAAGATTATGTACGAAGCCCGCGGTTATGCTGCTCAATCAAGTTCCAGTCCGCTCGAGCCATTCACGTTTGCGCGGAGAGAACTAAGAGACAACGATCTATTGATCGAAGTCCTCTACTGTGGTGTGTGCCACTCGGATCTGCACACTGCGCGCGGTGAGTGGGACGGCACCGTATACGAGAACGGTACTTTGTTTCCAGCGGTTCCTGGCCATGAGATTGTCGGACGCGTAAAGGCCGTCGGGACGGACGTGAGCACAATGAAAGTCGGCGATCTTGTGGCCGTCGGGACGATGGTTGACAGTTGCAGAACGTGCGCGCACTGCCAGATGGGACTCGAACAATTCTGCGAGAAGGGCGCAACTTGGACTTACAACGCCCCTGATCGCATTAGTGGAGAGAACACTTTTGGTGGCTATTCGAATCTGATCGTTGTTCGGCAGGAATTTGCGCTGCGTGTTAGCCATCCGGAGGCCCAATTGGCAGCCGTGGCGCCTCTCTTGTGCGCTGGTATCACCATGTGGTCACCTCTTCGCTACTGGAATGCCGGCCCCGGTAAGCGTGTCGGAATCGTAGGAATCGGCGGCCTCGGGCATATGGGAATCAAATTGGCTCACGCTTTGGGAGCTCAGGTTGTTGCCTTTACAACATCTGAGGAAAAGCGCCAGGACGCCTTCGCTCTGGGAGCTGACGAAGTAGTGCTTTCCAAGAGCGCGGATGAAATGAAAAGGCAGGCGGCCAGCCTCGATTTGATCGTCAACTCAGTGGCAGTAGCGCATGATCTTGACCCGTATCTGAGTCTTCTGAGCTTGAATGGCACGATGGCACTGGTCGGGGTTCCGGCTCAGTCGCACCCTTCTCCATCAGCTACGAATTTGATCTTTGGCCGGCGAAGTCTGGCCGGTTCTCTCGTAGGCGGTATTCCTGAGACCCAGGAGTTACTTGACTTCAGCGCAAAGCACGGCATCCTGGCGGATATTGAGACGATCCCGATCGATCAAATTGAAGCTGCCTTTACCCGCATGCAGCGCAGTGACGTCAAGTACAGATTTGTGATCGATATGCAATCGCTTCGATCGCCAGACAAAGCGTAGTGCTCTGAGAGGAATATCAGCAGACCTAAACCGAAAGTCAAAAGCAACTCACGAGGTAAGAAATGAAAACGTCAAAGGAACAAGCTCTCTTCACACCGCTACAGATTGGAGCGGTCTCGCTGAAACATCGGGTCGTGATGGCCCCTCTCACCCGTTCGCGATCAATCCAGCCGAATTCAATTCCTGGTGATCTGATGGCCGATTACTATAAGCAACGGGCGTCGGATGGCGGGCTGATTATCGGCGAAGCCACCAACATCTCCCTAACGAGTCGCGGCTGGCTTGGGTCGCCGGGTCTCTATTTGGCTGAACATGTTGAAGGCTGGAAGAAGGTACTTAAGGGTGTCCACGCCAAAGGCGGCATTATGTTTGCCCAGCTCTGGCACACGGGGCGCGCATCGCATGTCACGATGACAGGCGGGGCCACGCCCGTAACCGCCTCCGTAAATCCCACGTACTGGGAGAATCCCGCTCAGGTAGTATCTACGCCGGATGGATGGATTCAGCCCTCACCCCACCGCGCACTTGAGGTCAAAGAGATCGCTGCAATCGTCGAGGACTATCGCAAAGCCGCGCAGCGCGCAAAAGACGCTGGCTTCGATGGGGTCGAACTCCATGCTGCAAACGGTTACTTGATTGATCAGTTCCTACAAGACGGCAGCAACCAGCGCACGGATGAATATGGTGGTTCATACGAGAACCGATCTCGTCTGCTTCTCGAGGCGGTGGCTGCCCTGGTTTCAGTATGGGGTGGCGATCGGGTCGCAGTCCGCATCGGTCCTGGTGGCACATTCAATGCGATGCACGACAGCAATCCGGAGCCGTTATTTGCCTACGTGGCTGAGCAGTTGAATCAGTTCAACCTTGCTTATCTCCATATCATCGAACCGCGAGTCAAGGGCAATATCGTAATCCACGAAAATCAAGGACCCGTTGCGTCCGAGCGTCTCCGTAAGATTTTCAAGGGCAAGATCATCGCAGCTGGTGGCTTCGAGCCTGACACGGCTGAGGAGTCGGTCGTAAAAGGTGTGTTGGATGCTGTGGCGTTCGGTCGTCATTTCATCTCGAATCCTGATCTTCCAAAGCGAATTGAGGATGGGCTCCCACTCGCTGAGTACGATCGGAGTACCTTCTACACATTTGATCCCAAAGGCTACAACGACTATCCGGCTTACTCCACGCAGTACGCGTCCAAATAGTCCCAACTCGAGCGAAGCCGCGTCCTGTGACGGACTTTGGTCCGTCACAGGTGCCTCGCTTGGATGGAATGCGTTTGTGCCCCCCTTTATTACCGCCGCTTCGGAAGTTCCAAGAATATGACAATGTCGAGAACCGTTCGCTTCATGGAAACAGGAGGACCCGAAGTCCTTAGGATCGACGACATTGACATCCCAGCACCGGGACCAAATGAAGTCAGGATCCGCGCAAGGGCTCTGGGACTCAATCGCGCCGAATCGATGTGGCGATCTGGGAAGTACATTGAAGAGCCGATACTCCCTGCAAGGCTCGGTTATGAGGCTGCTGGCATCATCGAAGCAATCGGAGAAGGCGAGACCGGCTTCACAATTGGCGAAGCGGTGAGTGTGGTTCCCGCGTTTTCTCAAAACCAGTACGGTATGTACGGAGAATTGGTCTTGGCACCAACGTTCGCCGTAGTCAAAAACCCGCCGTCCCTGTCATTCGAGGAAGCCGCGTCGATATGGATGATGTTCATTACCGCCTACGGGGCATTGGTGGACCAAGCCGGCCTCTTGGCTGGAGAGACCGTGGTGATTCCGGCGGCTTCTAGCAGCGTGGGAATTGCAGCGATTCAGGTAGCCAACATGGTTGGGGCGACCTCGATTGCGTTAACCCGCACGAGTGCGAAGCGAGCGCCGCTTCTAGACGCTGGTGCGCGGCACGTCATCGCCACAGAGGAGCAAGACCTTGTCTTGGAGATTCTCAAGATCACGAACGGCAAAGGTGCGCGCGTTGTGTTCGATCCTATAGGGGGCCCGTCCTTTACGAAGCTTCTCGCCGCGTCCAGCCCGGGAGCGACCCTAATCTTATACGGTGCGTTGAGCGAGGAACCCACTGCTCTCCCCATTCTGGAAATGCTTGCGAAGCATGTCACCATACACGCGAACACAATTTGGACGACCTCCGGCGATCCGGTGCGACTCGCAAAGGCCAAATCCTTCGTTCTTAAAGGTTTAGAGGAGGGCCGCTTGAAGCCGGTCATCGCCAAATCGTTCCCCTTCGAAGACATCATCGAGGCTCACACGTACCTTGAGTCGAACCAACAGTTTGGAAAGTTAGTCGTCACGCTCTAGCAATCATGGGAGCGATGAGTGGCGATAGACGACCGCATTAGCAAGGAGATCACAAATGAGAAACACATCAACCCAAGACTTATTTTCACCGCTGACACTTGGCCCATACTCTCTATCGCATCGCGTCGTGATGCCGCCGTTGACTCGACTTCGCGCGCAGACGGATGGGAGCGCGAGCGACATGATGGTCACGCATTATGAGCAACGTACTTCGAAGGGCGGCTTGATCATTATCGAGGCGGCTGCTGTCTCCGACAAAGGATCTGGGTATCAGGGGATGCCTGGCATCTATGACGATCGACATATTCTCGGATTCAAGAGAATTGCGGACGCGATCCACGCCAAGGGTGGAATTGTCTTTGCCCAGATCATCCACACAGGTCGCACAAACCACATTGACTTGCAACCCAATGGCGAGTCGCCCTTGGCACCCTCGGTCGTTCCGTATCATGGTCACGCCTTCCTCAATGGGGAGTTCGTTCCCGTTTCTCCCTCGCGCGAAATGACGATCGCTGACATCCAAGATGTAGTGGAGCAGTTTCGAAGTGCTGCTGCGCGTGCTTTGGCTGCTGGCGTAGATGGTATTGAGATTCACAGCGCCAATGGCTACCTGTTGGATCAATTCCTCCAGGATGGCTCTAACAAGCGTACGGACGCCTATGGAGGCTCCGTAGAGAACCGTGCTCGATTCCTACTAGAAGTCACTAAAGCCGCGGTGTCTGTCTGGGGACCAGGAAGAGTTGGAGTTCGTATCGGTCCCAGCGGTACTTTTAACGAGATGAGCGACAGTAATCCTCTCGCTCTTTTCGGTTACGTTGCTGAGCAGATGAACGCGTTCGACTTGGCCTATCTGCACGTCATCGAGCCCCGCGTCGCTGGTGATGTCACCAAGCAAAATGCGGAGAACGACGAAGTCGTTGCCTCGAAGTACCTTCGGACAATCTATCGCGGCACGCTTCTCGCAGCCGGCGGCTTTGATCGCGAATCTGCCAACGAAATCATATCCAAAGGCGACGCGGACTTGGTAGCTTTTGGACGTTATTTCACCTCCAACCCGGACCTACCGGAACGGCTGAAGCAGGGCTACCCGCTCACCGCTTATGAACGTTCCGCCTTTTGGGGTGGGACTGAGCGCTTTTACACAGATTTCCAGGCTTATGCAACTCAAAGTGTTCCTGATTCCATGCTCACCACCGCATGAGCCTGGTTTGCTGACTGCAACGTTGATTTTGCAGTCAAGTGCGGCAAGCCTCCATCAGCGACAGGGGCTTGCGGACTCGCATTGGGGCCGGTCAATTTGGCTGCCGATTTTTTGAGCTTGGAATAGACTGAGCTCATCTAAGATTTATGGGCAGACCGAAACTCTTTACTCGCGAAGATGTTCTGATGAAGGCGATTGTCCTTTTCTGGGAGAAAGGGCTGTCGGACACGACACTGCAGGATCTGGAGAGGGCGACCGGCGTCAACAAGTCCGGCCTTTATGCCGAATTCAAAGACAAGGAAGATATTTTTCTTGAGAGCCTTCGGCACTATCTGAATACTCGCGGTGGCGTTGAGATTCTGTCTTCAGAACCGAAGAGTTGGAACAACGTTCGCAGATTCCTGGAGATCGGTCATACATGCTACTCAGGACGCCGAGGATGCTTTTCGGTCAACTCCCTTCGCGATGCCTCCAGACTGCCCCCGGAGGCACGCAGAATCATCGACGAGAACAATGCAAAACTTAGGCGTCTGCTCACAGCCAATGTAAAGGCCGCCGACCCAACCAAGTCAAATCCTGGACTGCTAAGCGATATGATTTTTACGTTTTTCTCTGGCCTTTGTCTCGAAGAGAATTCATCCGTGGTGCCGGCGCCGACCAAGAAGAAGATCGATCAGTTTATGGAATTCCTTGCTGAGTCCAAGTGATCGCTTACCTGAGAAGAGCTTTCCCGTAACTAGAATCTCGAAGCCGATTGAAACTGCCCTCCGAGTAATTCATCAACGCGTTCCCGAGGAGGCCCGCGAGATAAGTTCATCTAGACGGGATAATAGGTGTTTCAGGAGAGGTGATTCATTAGTTTTCTTGAAGCCGAGGCAGAGATCGCTTGTTGGGGTCTCCCCAACAAGGGGTCGACTAGTGACTGGACCGGACAGCAGATTCTTGGCATATATCGGTAGCAGCGCAACACCGTGGGTCGAATCGATAAGAGACATCGCTCCCGCGAGATTGTCTACCTCGTGGCTCGGCTTGATATGTAAGCCGCAATCAATCAGATACCGATCAATCGCCACCCTGAGCGCGGGAGCTGTTCCTTTGCCGCTAAGCGCTTTCCCCGACACACTGATGAATGTTTCGCCGATCAGCTCCTTGGGGTCTATCTCACTCATCGCTGCAAGGCGGCGGTCATTTCGCATAAAAACCTCCAGCGGTTCCTTCGCAAGAAGACGAAACTCGAGATCGGATGCACCTTCTTCCCTTCTAAGGAATGCTGCGTCCATACGCCCGCCTGAGATCGCAACCGCCAAGTGCGGGGACACTTGGCTCGATACGACTACGTGGGCTCCAGGCAGTTCATCCCTTAGCAATTGCAGCGCCGCTGGAAGCCAGGTGGACTCATGTCCTGTCAGAAAACCAAACACAAATAAGGCTTGGCGGGGTCTGCGACCCGGCGCGCGGCTTCCACGCCGACTTCTACCTGGGAAAGAACTACCTTGGCGTGATCCAGGAAGACCTGTCCGGCTGACGTAAGTTCAATCCCTCGGGAGGTTCTTGCCACCAACCGAGCACCGATCTCATCCTCCAAAGCACGAATCTGCCTGCTCAAAGATGGCTGGGTCGTATGCAACTATGCAACTTCTTCTGCGCAGCAAGCTTGAAACTGCCTGCCTCCGCGACGGCGACGAAGTACCGCAGATGCCTCAACTCCATACATCCCCCAAATACGTTCGCTATGCTTTGCAAGCATACCTTTCAGCCTATAAAGTATCGCTAATTCATGCAACAGGGGCTAAATTCTAACTATCGTCATGTGTCTTTCGAGTGAGAAGGGGTGTCCGTTTTGTGCACGACAAAGCGAAGAGCGAAGTCCACACGATGCTTCTCGCGTGCTGCTGTCTTCGCGTTCGTTCTCTTGAGCTTCCCATTGGGTTATGCCCAACGCCAAACGGCGAGTATCGCGCGCTTCCACCATACTTCATGGACTTCCGACGACGGGTTGGGCGCGGTGTCCAACATCCAGCAGTCCCCTGACGGATTCCTGTGGCTGACCACTTCGAGAGGCGTTCTGCGCTTTGACGGATTGCGTTTTGAGTCAGTACAGCAGGTCACTTTCAATGCGGTTCAGGACAGTGATATTCTCTCGGTCTTCATTTCGGCTTCAGGGAACGTCTGGCTCACGACGCGAAGTGCCGGCATGCTGCGCTGGAAGGACGGAGTCGTTACGGCCATCTCGGACCGGAGATGCACCCCAGCTGGACTCGGCGGAGGGATGATCGCCGAGGAAAACGACGGCTCTCTCTGGTTCGCCTCGACGACCGGGCTTACTCACCTTCAAGGATCAAGTTGTGAAGTCTTAGGCCCCGGGCGCGGCTATCCAGGGCGTCTTCCAAAGGCCTTGTTTGTAGATCGAGAACGCACGGTCTGGGTAGTGTCCCCTTCCAATGATCTGCTGTACAAACCTGAGGGTCAGGGCACGTTCAAGCCCTACAACGCGACGATCCACTCAACGGGAACCGCGGTGGCAATTCGCCAGAGCGGCACCGGTGGAATCTGGATAGCAGACGACAGCGGAATCAAACGCCTCGACACCCTCAGCCAAGCTGGTTCCATCAAAGTCGCGCACAATAACTCACCGTCGTCTCGCGACTTCACGTTCAGCGCCGACGGCTCTTTGTGGACAGTGACCGACGATGGCGTAAGCCACTATTCGCGGGAAGCGGTTGCTGCTGCCAGCCCTTACCTCACGGCTGCGCCAGTGGAAACTTTTACCGTACAGCAAGGTCTCACTTCCGACGGGGTCTCGAAGCTCATGCTCGATCAAGAAGGAAACGTGTGGGTCGGCACGAGTGCTGGAATGGATAGCCTTCACAGGTCCTTGCTTCAGGCCGTAACCCTCCCACATTCCCAGGAACATGAAATTGGTCTAGTTGGGGGAGACAAGGATGATCTATGGATCGGAAGCCGCAGTATGCCCCTAACACACGTCGCACCTGGCGGGGCTCTCAATGGCTTTCCAGAGATAGCAAAGCTTACTTGCATACGGCGTGACCACAACGGAAACATTTGGGTCGGCGGCGGAGGCAACTCATCCCTGTGGCGATCCGAAGGAGAAAAGTTCGTCAGCGTCCCTGGTCCGCTCGGTGACAATCAGCCCGTTGTTGCTTTGGAAGTTGACCGGAATAACGTACCGTGGATTTACACAATCAACGGTCTCTCCTACCGGCTGCTAAATGGTTCTTGGGTCAACGTCAATCAAGAGCTGGGAAAGAAAGCTGCCGTTCTCGGATCGATGACCTCGGATGAAAGCGGAAACATCTGGTTCGCGTTCTCCGAGAAGTTAGTCGAGTGGAATGGGAGTACTTTTCAGAGATACTCATATCCACAAACACTTAAAAACATTTCCCCTGCAACCATGTCGGCGCGAAACGGCCATGTTTGGCTCGCTGGCAGAGGAGGGGTTGATGTCTTTTTCAATGGCCAATTTCACCAGATGCGCTGGAAAGACCGAGACCCCATTGGACGCGTCTCAGGTGTTGTGGAGTCATACAACCACGGACTCTGGATAAACGGCTTCTCTGGAATTACTCATATCTCTAGGGCTGCACTTGCGGACTGGCTACAAAATACGAACTCAGAGGCGGTGACCGAGCATCTCGATGCTTCCGATGGTCTGCCCGGTTTCTCGGGAGATAGGCTCCCCGAGCCCTCTCTGATAGAGGGATCAGATGGAAAAATTTGGTTTGCTACCACCAAGGGAATCGCGTTTCTGGATCCAAATTCCATGGCGGCCCAACGAAACAAACTTCCGCCTTCAGTGAAAATCACATCCATCTTGGCCCGCGGGAAGGAATTCCCAACTTGGAAAGATGTTGTTCTTCCCATCCATACGACAGCCTTAGAGGCTGATTTCACTGCCTTGAGTCTTTCTCTGCCTCAGCGAGTGCTATTTCGATACAAACTTGAAAACTACGATAAAAGTTGGCAGGATGCTGGTACACGACGGCAGGCGTTCTATACGGGTCTGCCGCCTGGCCACTACACCCTCCACGTTATCGCATGCAACAATGACGGACTTTGGAACGACACAGGCACATTCGTTAATCTCACTCTTCTGCCGGCTTTCTACCAAACTACTTGGTTCCTGTGCCTATGCGCGGTCGCAACAATGGTCATCGTTTGGCAAGGATATCGTTATAGGCTCGAGAGAATGGCCGCCGCTATGCGTACGCGATTTGGTGAGCGCCTGGACGAGCGAGCACGCGTTGCACGCGACCTGCACGACACGCTCCTGCAAACCATTAGCGTGAGCAAGTTGGCTACTGACCAAGCGCTCGAGCGGCCCGCGGATATCGCAGGACTGAAAGCCGTCCTCCAGCAACTTTCAGAATTGTTAGGACAAGCGGCGGCCGAAGGCCGAGCCGCTCTCAGCGCACTCCATGTCTCAAACAAAGCCTCCAACAACCTTGCTAACGCGATTCGAACTGCAATTGACGAAAGCCTCATAGACGATCGGATGCAAGCGGAACTCTCTGTAGATGGGTTAGTACGAGACATTCATCCGATTGTGTGCGATGAGGTTTACAGGATTGCCTATGAGGGCATACGCAATGCCTTCACGCATTCGGAGGCTACTCTTTTGCGGGTCAACCTGGCTTATGGTCAAGATTTGACCTTAAGAATTTCGGATAACGGGCGAGGTATTGACGCAGACATTCTTCACGAAGGCAAGGCGGGCCATTATGGCTTGTCTTGCATACGCGACAGAGCAACTCGTATCGGAGCCTCTCTGGACTTCAAGATTTCACGGCCAGGGGGTACCGAAATCATCTTGATCGTTCCAGGTAAGGCGATCTTTCTCACCAAAGGAAGTTAATGCATCAAGAGTCTGGGCGTCGCACGTATGACAGCTGGCGAAACTGCTCAAACGTTCTTGCCTTCCAAAATGAAAACTCTGAAGCTAGATGCTGCTTTACGATGCTCCGCTGCCGCCTGATATTCAGAGCTTTCATACCATGTCTTTGCTTCCCCAACGGAGGGGAATTCAAGAATCACCGCGCCCTCAAATTCTGGCCCTTCTAGGACCTCGAGTGTGCCATAAAACGCCAGCGGTTTCGCCGGTCGTCCGGCGAGGGTGGGCAACGCGAGCTTGCCGTAGATTTCCATCTCAGCTTCGTTGGACGTTTTCTCACGGATGAATACAACGAAGGCAGGCATGGGATCCTTTCTAATGATGCGGCGGTTTGGCGGAAGCGGGATATGCATCGCGCTTCCGCACGGGCGGACGTGACAGTCGTCGCCAGCACAATACTCGTGCACCCTCAAGGTATAGCTCTTCGGTTGAGCTAAGAAGCCTAATTGGGCCTAAAGCTTTGTAGCCCTTTTGAGTTCAGTCCAGTGTCACTATTGCCCCGCAGCGGACTAGGGAAGTTGCAGAAGAATGATCCGGGAGAAACCGAAGGGGTGTCTCCCAGCTCGATTTCGGGGCGGTCGACACACAAAGCGGCCCCGGACGAATCCGGGGCCAGAATGAAAGGGTCTAAGCTGCTTTCTTTCTCGTAGTCTCTTTCTTTGAGGTAACTTTCGCGGCTGTTGGCTTCGGCTTGTTGGAACAATCGGTCTTGGCTTTGACGACCTTGGGATTCTTCGGCGCGAACGCTTGCTCGGCCTCAGCGAGGAAGTCCGGTTCGCTCTCGTGAGGGATGCCGACGTGGTCAGAGAGGACTAGGCGCAATGCGAGGCCGGTTAGCTTCTCGTCTGCGGTGCCGTCCAGTGCGGCCAACACAATTTCATCGTCCGACTGTTGGGAGTTCTCGTCTCCGTTGGCAAAGTGGTTGGCTATCTCCTCAAGGAAGCTGTAGTCCAGGCGGATGAGCAAGCGAAGGAAGACGCGCAACTGTGCGGGGCTGAACGACGCGGGAGCCTGTTCGACGATGCGCTCGAGGGTGGCGACTCTTGCCTTGCGCTGTTTGTCGCGGCGGGCTTGCTCGGCCTCGTACTCCTTCTGCTGTCGCTCGAACTCGGCTTTGCGCTCCTCCTCTTTGCGTTCCTGTTCAGCCTTGTACTCGGCCATGCGTTGTTCGTGCTCGGCCTCGCGTTGCGCTGCCTCCTCTTCTGTTTCGACTTCTGGCGCGGGTGACATGATCGGGACGGGATGGGCTGCTGCTTCGGCTGCGGCTTGGGGGTCATGCACTGGACAGTGTTTGTCGGTGCAAACCGTCAGCTTGCGGCCTAGTTGCTTCCCTTAGACCACGATTGCGGTCTTGGCTGCGGCGCATGGCAGTACCGGCTCGGCGTCGGGGTTGTCGGTCGCGGCCGGAATCTCGCGAACGTGGCCGCGTTGTACGGCTCCCGGTCGCTGCTCCTTGGGGTTGCGCCAGCCGTTCTCGATCTGGACAATGCCGGGATGGGCCGCGATCTCCCGGCCAAGGAATGTCTCAACCTTGCTGTGGTAGCAGTTGGAATCGAGGCATTATGTGGAATCAGGGCAACTGGCAAGTATTTTCCGCTGGCTCGCCACTGCCGCGCGTCCCGCGTGGATGTGCGGGCACCATCTCTTGCGGGATATGGTCTCCGACAATGGGTCTAACCAAGGTGATCTGCACGAGGCCGGAACCGAGCTGTCGTTGGGTTGGGCCTGCCGGAGTCGGCACATCGGCGAGCTTCAGTAGAAGACTTTCATAGGCCGCGACACCATCTTCGACGGCTGCTTGTTCAACGTCCCCGAGAGGAATCTCCTGAAGCAGACGAAGCAGGTTTTGCTTACCTTCGAGGAGCAGAGCGGCAGTGGAGAGCTTAGGCATGTAGAAGTCACACTTGGCACAGGCCATACGGTGCGGGCACTGCTCGAAGAAGTCATAGGTGCAGTAGCCGTGTCCAAGGTCGTAGAACTTCCATGGTTCGGACGATGATATCCCGGCACGGACGGCATCCCGGTCGATCAGCACCTCGATGGCGCGAAGGTTGCGGGCGAAGTAACCTGCGTCGGCGTAGGACTTGGCTATCTTGAGCGGGGTGATCTTCGCATAGTGCTGGGTTGCGGAGGGTGATGAGTGACCGAGCCATGCTTGTAGCTCGAAGAGGGTCATAGGCTCTTTTGCGTTGAAGAGCTGCGATGCAATCGTGGAGCGTGCGCGGTGCGATGTGATGTTGCCACGCACATCAGCGAGCGGAACGCCGGCCTTGGCGCAGAGGGTCGGAATCAGGCCCTTGTTGATATAGGTCACGCCCACTGGCCTCAGTCGGATCAAGAAGAGGAAGTCTACTACATCGCCGGTCTTCCAATCGGACTGCTTGGCACCCTGCGGACGAACCTTCTCCCATGCGGAGATGGCTTCTCCGACGATGCGATCCACTGGCTTCGTGAAGGCGGTGCCGGTCTTGTTGATGGGAACGTCGAGCAGACAGACTGCATCTGCGGGCAGCACCTCTCCCGTGCCTGGGACAGTGGCATCGTCTCTCTGCCAGCGGATACAGCCGAGACGCAGGCGAACAATCTCGTTGCTGCGGAGGCCGGCGAAGAGCCAGGTCAGGGCGAGAGCCCTGCACAACTCAATGGGGTAGCTGGTCGGTCGCTCGCTGCTGCGTACGGAAGGGCCACGCCTCGGGAGATCCTCGGCTGTCAGGTTCAGTCCGGCCCAGACTAGCTTGGCCCAAACGTCGTCGGCGATGACGCGCGGGTTGGGGCCGATCAAAGCGAGCAAACTCCTCGGCGTGGTGAGATGCCGCATGGGATCGAACCTGCGCGGTATCAGTTCCCACTCCTGCAGGTCGCGAATGAAGATGCGGAGCGTCGAGATACGGGACGCCCTCGTACTTGGTGCCAGAATCTTGCCTCTACTCTTCACATGCGCTGGATCGACGCTGCACCAGTCGCCGCCGTGCCACTGGCAGATGATGGATAAAAGCTCTGCGGCAAGGTCGCGCGTCCAGTCTGCTGGCGACAGGATCGTGGGATGAACCTGACTGAGCCATCGTCCGATGTTGAGCAGGAAGTAGTAGCTCTTGGTCCTGGAACGCACGGCATAAGTGGAACGATCAAACCAGACGCGGCAGAGGCGAGCCCACTCAGAGGGCACCCCCTGAGTGAGTGCCGGGGAAGCCTTCTTGTCTACAACAGGACGCTTAATCTCAAGGGCTTCGGGGACGGTTCCCATGCTCGCCAAGATGCGCGAGAATGCAACGATGGAGTAGGTTCCTGTGCGCTGCGGCTTGCGAGCGATCACAGCCTGAAGATCGTCCAGCGTGAGTTGGTCGAGGTGAGGAGAACGGATAAACAGGAGTGCCTCAAAGACGGTTCGCGTGACCCGGTTGCTGACTCCAGGCTTGGTGTAACCCCAGCTCAACAGCAACGCCTGCACTCGTTCAGAGACGATCTTCATATACTCCCGGCCAAACACCTTGCGGGCGAGACAGCTATAGACGACGTGGTCGCACTTGAGCCGATGCAGTTCTGAAAACCCACACATCAGGTACGCGATCGCCACGATATGCTGCCGCTCCATGCGCCTTCGTTCAATGGAATCGATCCACTCGTCCGCAGTCCATCCCCAGAAAGACCGCTTCCGTTCCGCCATCTCGCGCAGAAAGAAGAGCAGTACATCTTACGGTGGCCGGTCTTGATGCCGGTATAGTCCAGCGCATCGTTCAAGGGCTGTACCAGTCTGTTGAGCGATGGACCAAAGTCCATCGTTCGCCCGTACCGATAGAAGCGATACGCCTCTGCATAGCGAGTCAGCATGTCTTCTTCAACAATGGTGAGCGGGCTGGCACGGTCATATCGATCCAGCTCCAGCGGCCATGCCCACGGGCCGTCGCCTGCCTTCTTCGGTGATGTCTTCTCCGGCCCCCACTGTGCGCGTGGGCCACTCTTGAAGTGCTCGGTACGCTGCTCTGCCGTCAACGTCGAGGCCCAACGCCCGACGTTGGGCCATGGCTGGCCGTTCTTCCTTATCCTCTTCTGCTTCACTGGGACACCTCCGCCAGCATCTGGGCGCGACGGGCATGGATATGAGCCATGCCCGTCGCAAGCTTCCGAGAGAGGTCGCGGCCACTGAGATGTATATAGAGCAGCGTCGTCTGGACGCTGCGATGGCCGGCGAAGGTGGCGATCTCATGAATGTCCCAACCGGCGCGCGCAAGATCGGTCAAACAGAGATGTCGCAATGTGTGCGTCGAAAACCCTCCAATGCCAGCCCTGCGTGCAAGCTGGAGTATGATCTTCGACCAACTCCATATCGAGATCGGCGCTGCATAGTTGCGCCGGGACTCAGAGAGAAAGAGCGGCCCACGCTTGCGGCCCAGCGTCCTGCGGTGGTCGAGATACTGATGGAGCAGTTCCCCACTTGAAGACGAGTACGGAAGAACACGCTCACGTCGTCCCTTCGTGGTCTCCGCACGAATCCTGAGCATCCGACGGGAGGGGTCAATATCGTCGCTCTGCAAGCTACAAAGTTCCTCACGGCGCAGACCAGCGTCATAGGCAAAGGCCAGCATGGTCCTGTTGCGAATCGACTCGTGGCGAGCTGACGCCAGAATCGAATGCCAGTCCTCCTCGTTCGGAATCCAAGGCAGCTTGTGATGTCGTGCGACCATCGCGCGACCGCTGCCGTTCTGGGCCGCTGGGTTGGCCGGACGTACTCCTTCTTCCATCAGGTACGCATGGAACAAACGGACTACGGTTAGCTGGAGCTGGATCGTCGCGTTCGACATCCCGGCTGAGAGACTGGCAACATACAGCCCTATATCGCCGCGTGTCGCAACGACGGAGCAAACGTGGTGCGCTATCAAGAATCCAAGATAGCGTTCCAGTCCCCGCGAATATGCGTCGAGGGTGTTGGCCGCCAATCCACGATGAGACTGGAGCGTGAGCCATGAGCAGGCATGAAGGTCGGCGGCCACCAACGGACACCGATCCCAACGGATAGGATGAACAGCAAACTCAAATGACAAATGAACCTCCTGGTGGAGGTCCAAGGAGAACAGACCGAGTGATCCCGTCGCCTCACGCGGGACGCGCGGCAGTGACGAGCCAGCGGAAAATACTTGCGGTTGCCATGATTCCACATAACTTACACTGGTCACCCCGCACGTCGGCAAACAGACTGGTATCAAAACCGCTGCGCCGTGGGCAGGTGACGCAGGCTCCCGCAGTTGGGTTCAGGGTTGGGTCTTCGCGGTCGAAGGGAGCGTCGGCAAGGTTCAAATAAAAATTGGTCTGAATCCATGCGCTGAGGTGCTTGGCCGGAAGCAGGTGAGCTTCCTTGTCCTGCCAGTCCTTGCGCCAGCAGTTATCGAACGCATCGGCCTGATGCTCCTGCGGTAGACGCGCAATCAACGCTGCATGGCTGGCGGTGATGCGCTCTTGCTGGAATGCCTCTGCTACTGCGGGGATAAGCTGTAACAGACTCAGCCTCGCATAGATGTGGCTGACACTCTTGCCTGACTTCTCGACCAACGCTGCAACGTCGTAGCCCGGAAGGTCAAGCAAGCTCTGAAAGCCTTGGGCTTCTTCGTAGGGGTGTACGTCTTCACGGTGCGAGTCCTATCCAACCGGCACCCCAGCCGAGCACTCCGGCACCGAATAGCGCGCCAAAGAGGCCTGGTATAGCATCTTGAAAACGACCACTCATCATGCGGATTCCCGCGAAAATGAGCCCGCCGAAGCAGATAAAGGCACCTGCGTAAATCGCAAAAGTTTTGAAGGTGCCCATCAAGGTTTGCGCCCCGGAGAAATCCATCGTTCCCTGGGCATGGGCAACGCCGGCGAATGTAAGGGCGACCAGAGTCGGCCCCATCACGCGCGCGGCACGGAGTAGCGTCTGTTTTGAGAAGAGTCTTGCCCACCTCTGGATGGGCCGGGAATCGAGCCTGACTTTGATCTGCATTGGCACCTCGATCAACCGTGGATTCGGTTGCGATATGGGCAACGTAGAATCACTCGGTTCACCGAGTCCAATAAATGCGAGAGGGTCGCTTATTCATCAGAGGAATAAGCGCTGGTCTTGATGCACCGTTTGGGCGATTAGTGCGCGTTAGCGGTTCTCGTGTTTATGAACGCCCGGTTTGCGTCGAGCGGTCCAACAACGCACGAGCCGGAAGTTAGTGGGAAATCCACCTCCGTCTCCAGCCTCTCTCTTGATCGTGGATTTGCGGTTATAGCTGGCTGAGCTTCCGAGAAGCGCGCTTCTTGATGGGAACAGTCCGCTCCTCCTTCGGAGGACCTGCTCATCCCATTTATTAGGACTAATAAACTACGCATTTTGGATTGCTAGCGCAGCAAAGCTTCATGAACACCTGTAGGCACGATAACTAGACCTTGCAATTGTGATGGACCGAAAATGTGTTATCTTGAGCGTGTCGAAAATGGTGGACCGGACATGGGTAAGCCCCGGTCGATAACGCAGGGTCTGTTCGACCGCGATATTCAATCCAGCCAATAGGCCGCGGACCCCGATGAAGGACGAAGTGGTATTCGTCTTCCAATCGGAGGTGAAAATGAAGGCTGCAGTCGTCTGGGAAGCTGGAAAATCCCCCGTCTATAGCGATTTTGAGGAGCCCATCCCGCATGAGGGTGAGGTTCGTGTCCATGTCACCGCCTCGGCGCTTACCAACTTCACAAAGATTCGAGCCACAGGTAAGCACTTCAGCTTTTCAGCTCGTCCCCCCTTTGTCGTTGGCATAGACGGAGTGGGCAAGCTTGAAGATGGCAGACGGGTCTATTTTCTCTTTCCGCGAGCCCCCTTCGGCGGGATCGCGGAACGAACCGTCGTGAGTTCCTTGCACTGCATCGATGTTCCTGACAGCGTAGACGACATTACCTTGGCTGCTATAGCAGATCCAGGTATGGCGGCGTGGGCTGCACTCGAAACGCGCGCCAAAATGATAGCTGGAGAGACTGTCTTAATCAACGGAGCGACGGGATCGGCGGGCAGAATGGCCGTCCAGATCGCAAAGTTCCTCGGGGCAAAGAAAGTTGTTGCTACCGGGCGGAACCGAGAAGTCTTGAACAGCTTGCTGGCCATCGGGGCTGACGAGGTGATTTCGCAAGATCACGACGGCAAATCGTCGGACGATGAATTGAGAGAGCAATTCGCCCAAAGAATTGATGTCGTACTCGACTATCTCTGGGGAGCAAGCGCCGTGCAAATACTCGCGGCGGCAACTGCCGCCAAGGGTACGACGCCCATTCGCTTCGTTCAAATTGGAACGACAAGCGCTCCCGAGATCACACTTCCTGGAGCCGTCCTCAGATCTTCCGCCATCCAGATGATGGGTAGCGGAATTGGAAGTGTTGCACTAGAAGAGATCATTCTGATCCTTTCCAAGCTGATGCACGCCTCATCCGAGGTTGGCCTTCATGTAGCAACGAGAGAGCTTGAGATAAGCCGCATCGGAGAGGCGTGGTCGGCAGAGAGCGCAACTCCTCGGATCGTTTTGAGCATGAACGCGCCATAGCGCGGAAACTGCTGTGGGAGGTTCCGTGAGCCCAACAGAATCAGTCCTTAAAGTCGGCTTGTCTTTACCGATCCGGGTCTCGATTGGCGATATCAGGCCAATGCGCGTTTCCAGCACTAACTTTCTTCAAATCACGCATTGGCGATTTGGCATAAACCGAGAAAATGGACTGTAGGCTCCGGATCGCCGACCATGCGGGAGCAACCGACAATAGACACACTTCGGTGTTTGCTTTGTTAGCTGTTTTTCCTAATCAGCGTGGTGCGGACTTGTTTCATCAGTTGGCCTTCACGTGCGAGCGCGTCTGTAGGCTCACCCAATCGCAAATGATCTTGAGGGCAGTCGGCGACATAGTTTCTTCGATGTCGTTGTACTCATTTGGCGAACCAGTTTTGGCGTCCTGCAAGAGGTGATTCATCCCCGACAACTCGATCACAGTGCTGTTGGTATTGTTCTTCAAGGCTTCGCGAGCGGCAGCAAGATCTTCCCGCGCGGGAACTTGTACATCGAGTGACCCGTTTAGAGCAAGCACTGGAACTTTCAGAGATGCAAGCGTTGGAGCGGGGTCATAGGCAAGGAAATAACGTTCCCATGGCCGAGCATCATCCTGCGGGAGAGTGTCCGCTTCATTTGGGTCGATCACTTTGGCGGCTACTCCCCTTGCGACAATGGCCCTGGCACGATCAAGTGCTATTGCATCGGAAGGTGCGGCGACGATGGCGTCATAGAGCTCCTGGTCAAAAACCCTGCGCTTGGCGATATAGCCATCTGGCGCGCCGTAGGTCTTTGCCGTCGCCGCCGATTGCAGGACGAACAATTTATCGCCACGAATGGCGGGACCGGCAATCATCACGACAAAGGCGACACTCCTGTCTCCGACAGCCACAGCAGGCGCGATGATGCCACCTTCGGAGTGTCCGAGCACGCCGACATGATGCGGGTCGATCTCAGGTTGCGTTTTGAGCCAGGTTGCGGCGGCTTCGGCGTCAGAGGTAAAGTCCACTGTTGTGGCTGCATCGTAATCGCCGGTAGAGCCGCCGACGCCACGCTTATCGTAGCGAAGAACAGCGATGCCCTTGCGATTGAGAGCGTCGGCGAGAACCAGAAATATTTTGTGTCCCCAAACGTCCTCGTCGCGCGTGTTGTGGCCCGTGCCGGAGATCAGCACGACCGCCGGAAACGGTCCCTTACCGTTCGGCACACTCAACGTCCCGGCAAGCTGATTATGACCGGCAGGATTGTCAAACCGAATATCTTGCTCGCGATAGGGACGGGGCTGGGCTGCGATCGCAGCTTCCTGTGGCCGTTTGTGCTGAACGGGCGCAAGGTCCGCTGCCGCAGCACGTTTCAACATCAGCGGATATACCTGCTCAAACGTGAGATCACCGCTCCATGCCTGTTGCTTCGCGTCCCAAATGCTGTCGTAGCTGAGGTTGAGCTTGTTGACTGCAAAACGCAGGTGCTTGCCATCGAACGTCACCTGATCAAATTCTGTTTCATTTCCGCTGGGGTTGGTTAGATGGCCGCTATAGCCAGTCGCAGTTTTTTCAAGGTATACGCGAACTGTGAACCCGGTGTTCAGTTGGCCGGTCCAATCGCCGGCTACTTCTTGAGCAAGAGCCGTAGCTGTGATAACCAACATGGATAGGACGACCAGAATGGCAGGCTTTCGCATGAATTACCCTCGCGGATCAATCGATGTATCGGATCTCAGTCGTCCGTACGAATAATGGTGCTGTGGAGTTCCAACTCATTCTGTCATTGCAGAATGGAGATATGGTTTGCCGACCGCCATCCTCGATCAGGAGGAACTTCGCCCAATCGGACAACGTACCATGCAAGAACATGCAAAGATTCTACCGACTGCCCGCTTTCGGACTTCTAATAGTCGTGATCGCCAGCGCTTGCGTCGATCCGATTTCCGCGCAAACACACCCGCCGTCCGCGAAGCAGGAACATCCGAGACCGTGGCTCGACTCGGTGCAGGAATCGGCAATCGATCGGCTCTTTTCTCAGCCACCAAACTCTCCGGGATACGCGGTTGCCCTGATGAAAGATGGCGAGTTCACTTTAGCTAAGGGGTACGGTCTCGCGAACCTCGATGACAATATTCCCATAACGCCGGAGACGTCCTTTCATCTTGCCTCTGTATCCAAGCAGTTCACCGCTGCGGCTGTGGCCCTCCTAATTCTCGACCACAAAATCGCACTCTCCGATCCAGTCTCCAACTACCTGCCAGAGGTCGCGAAGTATGGAAACGGATTGCGCATCGAACACCTGGTTTACATGACCAGCGGCCTTCACGAGTACACAGACGAGCCGAGAAAAAATGGGACGCCGTGGACGACCTTTTATTACTTCACTCGCGATGAAGCCATCGCTGCGGCGCTACAGCCCGATCAACTTCAATTCACTCCCGGAACACAGTGGGCCTACCGAAACGTCAACTACATGCTTTTGACGAAGATCGTGGAGGTCGTCAGTCATGAGTCCTTCGCGACATTCATGCACGATCGAGTCTTCGTCCCTCTCGGCATGTCTCATAGCGAGATTAATGACGACAGCACAGAGGTCATTCCCCATCGAGCAACAGGCTATGCCTTGCGCTCCGATCCGCGCGTTCTCAACGAACTCGCACAGGTGGGGGTGGTCATCAAGCCCGGTGATGGATGGGCACGGCTGGTCCGCGTCGCTCCACACTTTGGCGGCAGTGGCGTTTTTACGACACTCAATGATCTCTTGCTGTGGGACAGAAATTGGTATGCAGGAACCCTGGCTGGACCGCAGTTCAACGAGCTGATGAACAAACGAATGAAGTTCGAGCATGACAAAGACAACGACGCTCTGGGACTGGTGTGGCGCTCAAGTTATGGTCATCCCTTGCTCGATTATTCGGGTGGGGACACAGACACTTCTACTTACATGGCCCGCTTTCCGGAGCAGCACTTCACGATCATCTGTCTTTCAAACATGCCGCTTGGAGATGCGGAGGGGAAGGCACACGAGGTACTGGATCTTCTCCATAGTTGGGGCAAACTGTAGAGATCTTTCTCAAACCGCGACGATCCGGAACGCGAGCCTCAGTTGGCGATAACAGGCCGATGCGCTCATCGAGCGTGCCGGTGGTTGCTGGATCACCTCCGCAAAGAGCGTTTGCCCTTACTTATGAGCGCTATAGCTGCGTCCTGTCCTCTTTCCTACTTCACAGACTTGCAAAGATGTTCTGACTTCCAGGTATCTACCAAGGTGGTCGGCGGCTTCGATGCATCATGGAGAATGAGGATCAGTCCGCGTCGAGCCTCTATTCCAACAGCCGTCAGTTCCATGGGCACGCCCTCGGGAACGACAATGTTCGATCCTTTCCCTCCGATCTGGATTCCGCGCGGAGTCTCCAAACAGGTCTCGCCGCTCTCGGTATAAAAAGCCTCAACTCCTGAATGGAGGTGGGTCTTGCTTACCATCCCGGGCTGTAGACTTGCCTCCATATATTGCGCGGTATAGCTTCGTTCCTTCACGACGGCGAGAGGTCCTATTTGTGTTACGCGCGTTCCCGAGGTACGAAGTTCCGGCTTCTCCCCGATTGTGAGGAGCCAGACCTTGCCCAACGATTCGACGACTGTTCCATGCGCTCCTTTCGCCTGCTCTGCAAGCTCCTTTGTCGGGAACACATCAATCGTCCAGTAGACGGGGCTTTCAGGAACACCGAGAGGCTGAGTCGCAAGAATCCAGCACCCGTTCTCGACCGTCTTCTGGCTCATAGGCTTACAACTCACGAGCTCGCGTGGCTGTTGAGCGAAGGCTGCACTCCCGATGCAAAGAAGAGAAAGGCAAACGGCAGCCTTATGGATCAGTGGCATGACAGAGATTTCGCGGATCACAGGCATTCACCTCGGAGGGTTCGAACTACATTCGAAGAATGCCATAGCCGCAGCCCCGGACCAAACATAAATCTCACTCGAATAAATTGCACCGCGACTGGTCTACGCATCGACGGTCCGTATAGTCTTCTCGGAAGTGATCCGGTTGTCTCAACGAGGTCGCGGTAGGGACGATCATTACTGATCGCCCCCCGCACAGATCCGCACGAGCGCTCCTTAGCGCATGCGGCTCCTATCTCGGATGAGTGGCGGCGAAGCGGTCAAGGGGCCAGGGATGCATCACGCGAGGTGTAGGAAGCCATTGTGCAGCCAGCTTGAGACGACGGACCCAGGCGTATCGGTGTCTTTGACTACGTCGCTTCAGCGCTTGCCCCCAGTAACGAAGCACGCGTTCCCGGAACAGCCCGAGGCTATCCAGATTTCCGGGCACAGCGTAGTAGTTGAAGTACCCCTGTACAACTGACCTGAGCCACGCGCCAGTCTGAGGCACGGGATCATGCATGCGCATCCTGAGTTGCTGCTTGATCTCCTGCAGCTTCTTTTGCATGCGCTTGCCGATCGTCATGCGCCGCACAGCATAAGACCCGTTCCCGTTCTTCCCGCTGATGTGCGTGAAGCCAAGGAAGTCGAAGGTCTCAGGCTTGCCTTCCCCTCTTCGTTTCCGGTTCTGTTCGGCATACCGCCCGAACTCGATCCGGCGCGTCTTTTCCGGGTGCAGTTCCAGTCCGAACTTTTCCAGCCGTTCTTCTAAGCTCTTGCGAAAACGGTCTGCGTCCGTATCCCACTGGAAGCCAAGGACGATGTCGTCCGCATAGCGGAGGACGATCACCTCGCCTCGCGCACACTTCTTACGCCAGACGTCCACCCAGAGATCGAACACATAGTGGAGATAGATGTTGGCAAGGAGCGGTGAGATCACCGACCCCTGCGGAGTACCTGTCTCCGTGTCCGACCATTGCCCTTCCTCCATCACCCCAGCCTTGAGCCATTTCTGGATCAGGCGCAGGATACGTTGGTCGGCAACGCGATGCTCGACGAACTTGATCATCCACGCTTTGTCGAGGTTATCGAAGAAGCCTTGGATGTCAGCATCAAGTACGTAGTTCACCTTCCTTTTCACGAGTGCGTAGGACAACGCATCCAGCGCCTTATGCTGGCTGCGCCCAGGACGAAAACCATACGAGAAGCCGAGGAAGTCCTCCTCATAGATGTTGTTGAGGATGGTGACCACTGCGTGCTGGATGATCTTGTCCTCCAGTGCGGCGATCCCGAGCGGACGCTTCCGTCCGTCGCCTTTCTCGATGTAGACCCTTCTCGATGGAAGCGCCCGATACGAACCGCGATGCACCCGGCTGTGCAGATCGGCAAGCCGATCCTCCAGCCCGGATTCATACGCCTGCCACGTCATCCCATCCACGCCGGGAGCCGCCTTGCGTTTCAGAGAACCGAAGCTGCTTCTTAGCAGATCGATCGTGACATGTTGGAGCAGAGCGGTGAACTTCCTCTCCTTGTTTTCCCTTGCAGCTTTCCGCACACCCGCCAGCCCCCTGTGACACGCGTGCCCCGCTCTGTGTCGGGCGCGTGCTGGACTGATGGATGTTCCCCTTGATCAGCGGCCTTCCCTCCTCACTCTCCGCCATCGACTGCTCGATTTTGTTCGAATGATTCATCGGTACTATACCGCTGTCCGACTCCTCGGCGACGTTCATGCGGGCATTACGGCCTAAGCCTTCGCCCGCCGTCCTGCTGCTGGCTGGCAGCAGGCGTCTCCGAGGTCTCCCGGTTCTCGTGCATGAAGCTTCCAGGCGTGTCTGGGGTCTACGACTACGCAGGACCGGACGGGAACTCGCGATATCGCCCCCGCCCGTGTAGCCTTCCGCCAATGCAAAAGCGTCAGGGTCCTGATTGCATCTTTTCGAAGCTCAATACCCAGCCCACCTGTACCCCTGTTTACGCTTCGCTGAACACCTCGCGGTGTGCAGCGCAAAACTCGGGGCCGAGCGGTTCGCTACTCCTTTCTCGTAGGAGGCTTGCATTCCCTGCTTCATGCCGGTTTATCCCGGCGCACTGCATCGGCGATTTGTCACACATTCGAAATAGGCACGGCAGCGTTAGGAAGTTGCACCGACCTCTGCCGTGACAGTTACGCTAACTGGTTGTATCTAAATGATTTCATGGGCGTTGATGGCTATCGACAGCACCCTTAGGCATTCAAAAACATTGAGAAAAACGCGAATTTCAAATTTCAGCACCCTCGCCGGCACCCTCGCGATTTTGGACTCTTATGCGCCTTGACCTCTGCCTTTGTTCAGCAAAGGTCAGCATCAAGCGCTGATTCCTACAAGTCAACGTTTCCGTTGCTAATCTGCCGCTCGATCAGTGTATTGGCGATAATGCACCATTCGATAGCTGTTCCGGTCCCCCAGCGCGTTTGCCGTTACGTATCAAATCGCGCCCCGATCTCTGCAGTGATAGGTCAGCGAGTAGTCGCAACCCGAACAAACCAATGACGTCGTTGACTACGATTGTCACTGGAAAGCACTGAAGACAGCCCGAAATCCTGCTCTCGAAACCCTCGCCAGAACCCTCCGACAGTTGCCTGACTCGGACCATGGAAAGCTCAATGCTGGATTAGAGATACAGGTGCGCCTACCCGAAAAATGCACCACAAAGTATGCATGGAGCATTTACTCTTAGTTGACGTAAAAAGCACCGGCCAGTAATCGCCGACTAGAAGCGGAGCTATGGCGACAAAAAACCTTAAGATTGACCAACTCGAACTCGATCTGTGGAATCCGCGCATTAACAAGGCGGAAGGCCAGTACGAGGTCATGCAGCGCATCATCGAGGACCAGGATATCAAGCTTGCTATCCTCGCCGAGAGCATCGCCGAAGACGGCCTGAACCCGATGGATCGCTTGCTGGTGATGAAGTCGGAGCGCAAGGGCAAATTCGTCGTCCTTGAGGGAAACCGCCGCACCCTGGCTCTGAAAATCCTGCACAGCCCTGCGGTTCTTACCGGTCTCGATGTTCGGCCCGGCCTGCGCAAGCGCTTGGAAAAGGCAGCCGAGAACTTCGATGTAACCACAATTGAGCCGATCGACGGCTTCGAAGTCGCCGATCGCACCGAAGCGGCGCCCTGGCTGCTTCTGCGCCATAGCGGCGAAAACGAAGGCAAAGGCATCGTTGATTGGTCGGGCGTGGCCGGCAAGCGTTTCCGTGGTGCCGATCCGGCCTTACAGGCCCTCGATTTTGTGCGGCAGCATGCGTCGCTGTCCGAGGAACAGAAGGAACTGCTCGACGATCGCTTTCCGATCACGACGACGCTGGACCGCCTGTTGTCCACCCCCGCCGTCCGCAAGCAAATCGGGGTCGAAATCAAGGTGCGGCCCCTGGAAGGGATCACCGAGCGCGATTTTCCTGTCCCTGCCCCCAGGGCAGCTGCGAAGCGTGCGCAGCGGACCGTGCCTCGGAATAACATCGTGCCGCGGCACTGCCGCCTGACCGTGACGAATTCGAAGACTGAAGAAATCTACAACGAGCTGAAGAAAATGCGGCTCGATACGTTTCCCAACGCGATCGCGGTTATGCTGCGCGTGTTCATGGAAAATTCTGTCGACCACTACCTGACCAAGGTCGCCAGCCCTCCGATCTCGCTCAAATTCACGGTTGCCGGCCAGGGCGACAAGGACAAGTCACTGAAAAGCAAAATCGAAGACGCCTCCAATCCTTCGCGAAGATATCTCTTCTGAGATGAAAATCCTCACGACCGACGAAGACTATCCGCAGCTCAACGGTTTCGGTACCTTTCTGGGACTATCGGATCGCCTGATGCAGACCGAATCGCCGTTTTTCAGGGCTGCCCACACGACCCGCGTCATTTGGGCAGGACACCGAGTGATCTACATCTTTACCAACAGCACGGGTGAACTCAGCTTGTACTATGACATCGAATTGCGCGACCCCTTGGAGCAAAAGAGTGCTGGAGGTGGCAGCTTCGCCACAACGACGTTAATTACTAAGAAAAGAATCTTCATCCCTGTCCCCTCGGAACTTGCGGACGAATTCCGCGTAGAAACGGGATCGCGAGAGTTTTTCGTACGCTTCGACTTGCTCAGCAATGACCTCAGCTTCCCGGCCACATAAGAGTGAGTGCTCTCCGGCTGAACAATAGAACTCATTGCGGTCAAATCACCTCATACTTCTTTAGGAGCTTTTCGAAGAAATTGGAAACTTTGGCTCCGGATTCTGGTCCGATCGTACGCGCCGCCAGATCTGTATCGCTAAATTCTCCTCCGCCAAAACGGTAGACTTCGTAGCCGAGGAGCCGCAACCTCCGATCTTCGAGACATGTCTTTGCATACAGTTCCGAACTCGCGATAAATTGGCCCGACCGGATATCTTCGACTGCGTAATGGTGGCGTCCATCGATCTCAATGACGATGCGGACGCGATTTTCCAACATCAGCAGAAAGTCCATTCTCTGTCTTGCGAGAAATTCTTCGTCGCCCCGTTCGCGTTTCGTGTAGGGGTCATAGTGCAGGTATACCTGCGGGATCAGTGCAGGCAGCTTGTCACCCAGTCGCTTGCCAAAGAGCTCATAGTATTTTCGAAAAAGTGCAAATTCTCCCGGCGAACTTGCAGCGTATACAGATCGTGCCAAGCGTTGATAAAGACCCTTACTCGCTGCTTTTTCGTCTTCGAGTCCCTCTCGAAGCTGCCACCAAGTCACCAAGTCTCGCCACAAGAGCTGACCGGACGGTGGCAGGGGCCGGTCGAAGATCAAAATCTTGTCTTCGTTCTTGACGATCTTCACATCGTTGTTAATGGCGTCGATGAAGACGAGCTCAGGCTTCCCCAATCGAAGCAAAGATTAGGTTCTTCATCGCGCCAGGAACATTGGGTTGCAGTCGAACGATTCCGTAGACCGGATAACCAGACACTGAGTCCACCGCGCACATCTCAAAGCCATCGCGGCGTAACGCAGCATTGATCTGCTTTGCGGCCTCTTCTTGTTCATCACCGCGGCGAGACATCGGATGGAGAAGCTCAGTCAACAGCTTGAAAAAAGTCGTTTGACTGCAAATGAGCGCACCGCACTCGATTAGTAGCTGCTCGTTGTCCCAGTCTGGATTGTCAATATAGTGTTTCGTGATCTCCTGTTCGAGGGTCCTACTCTGCAAGAGCACATTGAACGCACTGCCTTCAATGGCTTCTTTGCCGAACACAGTCGAAAGCAGCGCAAATAGCCCCTTTTCTCCCGAAAGGTGGCCTACGGCGTTCAGCGCTTTCACAACGTCCTTGCGTGTGACCTGGCTTACGCGATGTTCTGCATGGGTCGTCATCTCGCTCACAGTGTTCTCAAGAGCAGGAGAAGCGAATTCTGTGAGAACTTTAACCGCGATCTCGAGAAGAGCGGGCTTATCTCGCTTCAACAAATGTCTCTTTACATACGCGCGCTTACTTCGATACGCGTCGGATGCGTCGCCTTCCTGCACCCCATCCTGAATGCCAACCGACTGACAGACTGTAGGTACGTTGTGCGCTGACACATTCGCTCCGATCGTGTCGGCTATCTGGTCGCGAAGTTTATCGAGGGGAATCGTCATTGGTTCGGCAGCGAGGCGACACTATCTGATCTTGAGTTCGAAACGTAGCTCCAGTATCTGCTGTTTCACTCACCATTTCCTAGAACGGTGAAACGTTGGATTGGCGCTCTCGAAGTCTTTCAAGACGGCCTCACGAAGTTGCTGCAACTCATCTGCTGCGGAGGGGGACAACTGATACGTCGGACATTCGGGCAGATTGCAACCGCAAGGCCGAATGTCGCCCGACTTCACCATCTCCTCGAACGCGGCACGGAGACGGGCAAGACCCATCTCGACCGACTGCAACTTGCGGCTGGTTCCAGGGTCTTTCAGTTCGTGACGCGATGCGATGCGACCGATCACATGTCCGTCTCGGGCCTTCCAAATGCCCGTACCCAAAGCCTGAATCGTATCTGAGACCGCCTGCTTAAAGTCAGGCAGATTGCTCTCCTGGTGGATTGGGGTATAGAAGGCTGGCCTGTCGAACAGTTTAGCCATTGCAGCAAGGATGTCCCCGTCGCTTAGTGTCCTGTCCTCCAAAGCAAACTTCGTGAGTTGATTTTCGGCATCAGGAAAGATTTCGCCGCCGACAAACCGTTTCACCAAAGGTTCCGTCTGTGCGCGAAGGAGCTCTTCGAACTCCAAACCAGACTAAAGATCGCAATGCTTCACTCCGGCTGCTTGCACATGGGCCTTGATTTTGTCACGCATGCCCGCTGAGATCGTTCCACGCTCGACCACGCGAAACCGGTCTGGAATTCCATGAGGCGCGCTTAGGACTTTCGCAAGATCTTCCTTAATTTTTGCGAATGTCAATTTGTGTCGATTGACGCACTGAATGCAAACGCTCTCGTCGTCTTCTCGGATGCCCCAGATATCACGGCCGAGGTCGCCGCCAACCTGACCGTACCATTCAAGGGTCTGCCACCGTTCCGCCCGCACATGGTAGGCGAATACCAGCCGCTCGAATTGAAATCCATCGAAATCTTCAAAGTGAATCGGGTGCACGTAGCTGGAAGGATTCGGCATTGCGGAGACTCTCCTCGTACGCAGCGGCGCAGAGGGCGCAATCGTCGCACCGTTCACATTCAACCTCTATCGCTGTCGCCTTCAGTTTATCTCTGCGAAGGAGTGAGTCCGCAGTTCCACAAGTTTCTCTCCCACGCTTCCATTCTTGGACAACAGGCTACCGGGAGGAGGTCTCCTCCCGCGCTTCAGCCGCTTCGCGTCTTTGCTCCTTCCTCTGGCGGGCCCGTTCCTGCCGGCAACGCCGTCCCTGACAAATCTTGTGCGCTGACGCGCACGCATAAGGAAACCAAACCTTGCTGAGGGCTGAGGGTACCGGAACATCGTTTACATTTTGAACCGGAGACATGCTTTACAAGCCCCTTGCGGTGAAAGTGGCTCTGGTTGAGTGTTTGCGGCTGGCTTGGCCGGTCTTAAAGAGAATACCCGTAGTCGTCGAAGCGGTGGGAATGTGGGAATCCCGAAGGGATTTCCAAGGGCTGTGGGAAGATTCTCTCTTGTAGTGCAAGCATTTTCGGTGGGGATGGAATGGATTTTCAAGGCATGGTGGGTCTTTCCCTCCGATGCCTGTCTGGGCCGAGCGAGGATATCCCCGCTCGGCTGTTGGTTCATCGTCGGGATGAGCCCACCAAGTTATCCCTCGGCATGGTTGCTTCCCAGCAGAGCCCGCTTCCGTTTCACTTGATGAGGCGATTGTAGCGTTTATATGGTCAGCAGATGCGGGAAGAGCTTGCTTCCGTCGTAGGGAGTTTGGCTGCCGAAGATGCCGTAGATGGCGTGAAGCAGTTTGCGAGCGACCGCGATCAGTGCCTGCAGTTTGCGTTTGTGCCGCGCAAGCAAGGCTTCATAGAACGCCTTTAGATGTGGGTCCCAACGCACTGCGGCCAGAGCCGGCATATAAAGCGCCCGGCGCAGGTGGCGACTGCCAGCGCGACTGATGCGCGATGGTTTATGCACCGAAGTGCCAGAGTCTTGGTGTACCGGATCGAGCCCGCTGCGCGCGACCCATTGACGCACCTTCATGTCTGGGGCCAGCAGGACCAGTTCGCCCAGGATCTGCAACGCGCTGACGGCCGCGATGCCCGGAACGCTTGTTAACAGCCTGAAACGCTGGCTCAAGTGGGCATCAGCGGCGATCAACGTCAGGGCCTCACGGCGCAGCTTCACGATGCGCCGGTCAACTCCGGCCAGCGAACGCTTCAGGTCCGCGATCACACAGCGCGGCGTGGCTAACGATCTTTCGGCGGCGTGCAGGCGATTACCTTCCCGCCTTTGCTGGACCACCAACGCCTCCAGATGCCGGCTGATGGCGCGCAGAGCGAGGGCGCTTTGACTGGGCTTTTGCCAGGCTGCAAAGGGCATGCGCAGACTGAACTCTGCCAGCACCTGAGCATCTGCTGAGTCCGTTTTGGACCGGCGAAGTGTCCGCGCAAAGTCGTGAACCCTTTTTGGGTTCAGCACCGCTACCTCCACAAACTCGGTCGCATCCAGGGCCAAGGCCAGGTCCATCGAATAAATGCCGGTGGCCTCCAGCGATACCCGCACCGGCGCCTTCATCTTTCCCAGCCAGTTGAGCAGCGCCTTGTGTCCCGCAACGGTGTTGGCAAACTCGCGTTGCACCCACGGATGGTCCACCTCCATCACTGCAATCGCCAGAGTTTCCGCGCCTATATCAATACCGCAAAACAACTTCTTCACTTGGCGATCTGGGTATTTCTCGGTTGAAACTGCGGGCTTACCAAGAGCAACGATCTGCTTGCTCATAGACCTCCTTCGGCACTAGGATGGGCTTCAGCAGCCGTCCCTGTCCGCGTCCACGGGCTTCCTCTTTCTGCTGACCTTGAACATGCAGGCTCCAAAGGCCTCCGATTCTCCACAGCATAAAAAGAGAGGGACGGCGGCCGATCTTCGCATCAGGCTCAGCAAGGCTGGCCTCGGGTGGGAACGGCCTCTCCGCCGAAACGTAACCTATCGTCACGCCTCTGAACGCAACATACAAGGGTGGGAAGCCGGCTCCATGGCTTTCCATGCTTTCCATAGCCTGGCATTTCCACGGCTTGTTGTTCGCGCGAGCTAGGCGCGCAGCACTGGACGGAAGCGCATCTCCGAGCTGTTGAACTCGCCGAGTTCCATGTTGTGGAACGTGACGCGATAAAGGTCTTCCTCCATCTGTTCGAAGCCGAGGTCTTCGTTGCGGAATACTTCGCTGATAAAGACTCGGCCCTTGTGCCAACTTACATCGCCGCTGCAGTTCACACGCCGCGTCTCGATGGACTTTGGATAAACAAACGGTACGGCACGACTCGGCAGCATCCGGGTGCTTGGGACGTAGATGCTGCCCGGGGTCTCGTTCGCGAGGGCTTCGTGCGGACGTTCATGGTTGAACGTCGCCCGGAAGTTGTCGAACTTCTTCTGCTGCGCGGTGAGCGTCCGCGCTGGCGGGTTGGTTGTATCTTCCTTCAACGTGCGGTGCATCCGTTCATGGCGGCCGTTCTGCTGCGGCTTGCCCGGCTGAATGCGTTCATGCACAATACCGAGCTTGATCCATGCGAGCGAGAGCCTCGAAAGACCCAACAGTCCGGTTCCGGCGAACGGCGTTCCGTTGTCAGTGCGGATACGCTCCGGCACGCCAAACTCGCGCATCGCCGCCTCGCATACGGCGCTCACCTGGGCAAGGTCCATGCGTGTCACCGCCTGACAGCGGATCAGGAACCGGCTGTGAGCATCAGTGATGGTGAACGGATCGCAGCGAAGCCCGTCGCCCGTCATGAAGTATCCCTTGAAGTCCATGCACCAGAGCTGGTTCGGCGCCGTCACCATCGAGAACGGCTGGGAATAAGGAGTCGTGCGCCGCTTCTTGCGCTTCGGGTTGGTCAGCCCGGCGCGTCTCAATATCTGGCCCACCGTACTCGCCGCAGGCCACGGCACGTTCGGGTTCATCCGCTCCAGGGGCGCCTTCAGCTTCCGTGCTCCCCAGGATGGAAATCGCTTCCGCAGAGCGAGGATCTCATTTTCGATCTGAGCCGGTGTCGCATGGGAGCAACCATGAGGCTTGCGCGTCAGATCCAGTAGGCCTTCCGGCCCAACTTCGTCGTAACGCTTGATCCATTTGTAAGCCGTTGGGCGGGAGATGCCGTACTCGTGACAGAGATCGGTCACGGACATCTCTTCCTTTTGATAACTCGATAAAAACTGCAGACGCTGATCCACGGTACGTATCTCTTTCCAAGGCATGAACGCATCATCGTGCGTAAAGGCCAAAGCGACGAAACCGCCGATCTCCGACAAGGTGTAAACCATGTCTCCGGTCTGATCTGTAAACCAAGTGCTCAGTACGCTCCGGGCTCTGCCCTGGCGCAGCGCAAGGGGTTTCCCAACAGTCTTCCGCGCTGCGCTTGTGCAGACCTTCGCTTCGCTCGTCCTCCGCTTTGCTCCGGATGGGAGATACCCCTCCCCTTGCGCTTTGCCGCCCCGCCTTCGCCAGGAGGCGTTCGGCATGTAGGTACATGCCACGCATGGCATGAAAAGCAAAAGCAACCGTAAAGGAGAGACACACCATGAGCAGCGTAGCCACCACCCCCACCGTCACCCCGTCCACGCAAAACCCCAAACAGCCGCAGCCACGGCAAACAGCGAAAGAGATGATCGCCGCCAATGTCCAGAGCCTCATCGAGCAACTGGAGGCCGGACACTCGGACGCACTCACCGCCTACCTGAACGCGATGAGCCGCTTTCATTCGTATTCCTTTGGCAATGTCCTGGAGATCGCGAGACAGCGCCCGACAGCCACGAAAGTCGCGGGCATGTATGCGTGGAACCAGTTAGGACGCCGCGTGAAGAAGGGCGAGAAGGGCATCCGCATTCTGGCTCCCATCATCGGCATCAAGCGCAAGCGCGATGAAGAGGCCGAGAAGGACATCACCAAGCAAAATACCCGCGTCCTTGTTGGCTTTCGGAATGCCTATGTCTTCGATGTGGAGCAGACCGAAGGCGTCGAGCTTCCCGCGATGCGCGAGGTGTACGGAGACGTGGGAGAGAACCACGACCGTCTCGTTTCGTTCATCGAACGTCAGGGCATCGAGCTTGTCTATACCGAGAACATCGCTCCCGCGCTTGGCATGAGTTACGGGGGACGCATCGCCATCCTGCCGGGACAATCGAAGGCCGAAACCTTCGCGACTTTGCTCCATGAGCTGGCGCATGAAATGTTGCACAAGGCCGAGCGGCGAACCACCACAACCAAGGTAGTGCGCGAAACAGAGGCCGAGGCCATTGCGTTTGTTGTCGGCAAAGCCGTAGGACTGGAAGCCGGAACCGCGAGTGCCGATTACATCAGTCTCTATCATGGCAACGCCTCGTTGCTGATTGAGTCGCTGGAGGTCATTCAGCAGACCTCCGCTGTCATCCTTGCCGCATTGGAATCGTCCGCAGCCGCAGAAACGATGCCCGATGCAGAACTGGCGAAGGTGGCGTAATGCAAACCATCCTTCAAATCCTCAAGATGGCCGGAGGGTGGCACCCCGGCCTGTATCTCAAGATCGACAACGTCCCGTACATGGAGCTTGTCATCGAAGCGATGGACGAGTCCGGCCCGATGGGACTCCCCGCTCTGTCCGTCGCGCACTACGGCGAACAGAACGGCGACCTCATGCGCGACCCGGAGATGTGCTTCGAGCTTGGCATGGCGGCAGGCCCGCACCTGTCCGCATTCTATTTTCGCAACGACTATCTCGGCGTGGAGCAGTGGAGCCGCAACATCGTGCGCGGCAACTATGTCCACCTGATCGCTTTGCATGAGCAGCACCAGCAATTCGCAAAGACGTGGGATAACAACCTGCGTTTGCAGAGATTCGCAGACGCTTTCACGGTCAAGTGCATTCGTGGCTAGTCCGCTCCCTTGGAGCGGAACAGCCAGTGTGGGTCCGCTCCGCGACCTTTCACCTTCAACCGCTCGAAAGGAGCACACCATCATGGAAACGCAGATCGTCAATGCCACCGAATACCGCAACGTAACCCTCGCTTTGCTGAGTGAGTCCAAGACCAATCCCCGCCGCACCTTCGAAGAAGTTGCCTTGAAAGAACTTGCATCGTCCATCCGTACCCAGGGCGTACTCTCGCCCTTGTTGGTTCGTCCTCTCACTGATAATGGCTTCGAGATCATCGCTGGAGCACGGCGTTACCGCGCCGCGCAGATGGCCGAAGTCCCGACCGTGCCCGTCCGCATCGTTCATCTCTCCGATGCAGCCGCGTTAGAAGCTCAATTGGTGGAGAACCTTGTCAGGTCGGAAATCCACCCGATGGAAGAAGCGCAGGGGTTCCGCGCATTGCTGGACTTAGAAGACCCGAAGTACAGCATCGAGCAAATTGCGGCGAAGGTGGGAAAATCTCCTGTCTTCGTGGCTTCGAGGTTGAAATTGTCCGACCTTGTACCGGCAGCAGTCGATGCGTTCTATGCCGATGAAATCGGTGTAGGCCATGCTCTGCTGTTGGCGAAGCTGCCCGCCGACCAGCAGGAAGCCGCGCTCCAAGTCTGTTTCAAAGAGGTCTATAACGGCGGATCGAATCCCGCCCGTATCCTGCTGCCCGTCCGCAACCTGCAATTCTGGATTGACAGCAATATCCTGTTAGTCCTGAAAGATGCGCCGTTCAACAAGCGGGACGCGCAGCTTATCCCGACCGCTGGCAGTTGTGCCGATTGCCCCAAGCGGACAGGCCATAACAAGCTGCTGTTTGGCGATGACCTTGGAAGGCAGGGTGACCGCTGTACCGATCCAAATTGCTACGCTGCCAAAGTCTCAGCGCACGTCGCGCAGACCGTCGCCGCGAAACCGGAACTGGTGCAGATCAGCACAGCCTATGGTGGCCAGAAAGAAGGCAGCCCCGTATTGCCCCGCAACAAGTACACCGCCATTCGGGACGACAAGCCGAAATCGAAAGACGACGCCAAGCGGCCCGAGTTCAAAGTGTGCAAGTTCACCACCGAGGCCATCATCACCGAAGGTGCGGACGTTGGCACCATCCACAAAGTGTGTGCCAATCCCACTTGCCCCGTCCATCATCCGAAGCAGCCAACCAACCGCAGCGATGAGAAGTGGAAGGCCGAGCAGGACAAGCAGCGCAAGGAGCAAGCCATTGCGAACTCGACCGGACTCCGTGTTCTTGCCGCTGTGAGCGCCACCGTTCCCGTTCGCCTCTTGAAGCGTGACCTGCTCTTCATCCTCGAAAGGCTGGTAAGCGTCATGGACGAGAACCGCGTCGAGATGTTGGCGCGTCAGCACGGCATCCGCCAGAAGCGCGACGATGGAGGCGTCAGCAAAACGTAACTGCGTTTATTCGCCGTGCGGATGAAGGTACACTCTCCCGGCTGATGGTGGAAGCAAGCATCCTGCTGGCGTCCTCGCGAGGCAATCCCACAACGGTACTCAAAGAGGCTGCTACCGCCTACAAGGTGGACACTGAAGCCATCGCTGCAAAGGTGAAGCAGGAGTTCGCAATGAAGGATAAGGCGAAGAAGGCAGCGCAACCAGCGGCCAAGGTCGCGAAGGAAGCTGCTTAGTTGCGACAGGCAGACGGGCGGCGAACCCGCCGCCCTTTGCTTGCGTTGTATACGCCACAAAACGGCGGCAGGGAGACACCTCGGCGGTTTCTCCCTGCACCCACTTCCATCTTCCTTCCGGCCGCCGGCTGCGCGGCAGAAGACGTTCCCCCTTCTGCACTTTCCCCTTTCGGCTTGCGACGCCGACCCCATATTAGAGAGAGCAACCAACCTATTACAGGAGCATTGATGCACCCTGCATATCTATCCAGCTCGATCCCGTCACTTGTGAGACAACTCCTCGGTCATCCAAATCTCGAGGTGAGCACGCAGCTCCCGAAGCGGAACAACTCCCTCCTCGAGTACCGCCTGATTAAAGCGACGCAGATCGAAGCGAGCTCTTAATCTTCTCTGTGCCTCGACTCGAAGAGCCCTGATCTCCAATCCGCCAGTATCGTAGGAAGTAAGTTGACCGGGCATTACAGCCGTACGGTCTACGTAATCGTTGGCTACGTCCGCCGAGAAGTGGCCCGAAGACACCATGTAGTCCACCGCCTGCTGTCGCGTCCAGTGGAACGCGTGAAGGCCCGGGTCCACGACCATGCCGCGTGCCGGCCACAATCTTCGCATCACCTTAGCGTCTTCCGAACCGTAGACCTTAGCCTCTTCGGCCATTGCTTCCGCGTAGCGCGCCCACCTTCTGCGTACGCGTCGTTATCGATCAGCTTCGATAAGCATGTTGGTGGTTGCAGTTCGCGTGCCAAGCCCTTTTGTAGATAATGCCCAGGCACTCCTTCGTGTACTGTATTGATTTCAGCATCGGACCGCGTCTCACTACGCCAATCACCGAGCCTGATCAGAAAAAACCGCAGGTTTGTTGGGATCGGGTTGTCCTTGGAAGCGAGACCCGACACCCGCACTCTCTTCAAAGGGATATAACGGCTCGGCAACTCATCACCCGGATGCCACAACAGGGCATTGTCATTCAGCCGCCGTCAACCTGTTCCGGGGGCGTCCCGAGCCGAAGAGATCTGTGTAGAACGAAGGAAGGATTTTCGGTTCGCTCAGTCAGGCGAAACATTTGAGCGAAGTTCAAAGGCCTTCAGGGTGCGCGCTAAGGAGCGCGCCAAGGTCACAATGTCCTTTAGGAACTCCTTGATTGAGCCCACGTCTGTAGCGCCTGGAGCACTGGGCGAAGTGCGAGACCGTCCTTAGTCAATCCGTACTCCACCTTGGGGGGCACGACAGGATAGACCTTCCGAGAGATCACCCCGTTCTCTTCTAAATCTCGCAATTGCTGAATCAGCATTTTCTGTGAAATTCCCTCAACGGCCCGGCGAAGATCGGAGAACCTCAGAACGGGCGCCGTGAAGAGGTGGTAGATGATCAGTGTTTTCCAGCGGCCTTCGAGAACTCGAAGAGCATCTTCGAGTTCTTGGGCGGAGCAGGTATGAGAGAGGAGCACTGGGCCTTTACGTTTTACGGTAACCATTTGGTTAGTATTACACTTTTTAGTACGTTCTTGTATTAGGTATACCAATGACCTAACCTAATACGTAACAGGTGACCCGCTCTGCTGTCGATCTGTCGGCTCGGCGCATTATTCTTTGGAATGGGTCGTTAGCAAAAACCTGATTACAGGAAGGAAGCAAGAATGACAAACAACACCTCGAACACAGAATTACTCGTGCGGCAACTTCTGGATCGGCAAGACATTCAAGACACCATCTCGCGGTACTCGCAGGGACAGGATAGCCACCAGGGAGCGGACTCCAACATCCTTGAGCAGTGGGACAACACGTTCGCGAAGAACGGAACGGTCGATTACAGCGTTGCAGGCGGAACCAAGGGCTCGTATCGGGATCTCGCCAAGTGGATGCGGGGAGAGGGCGCTACGTCGGGTAGCATGAGCGGCTTCTCCAACTGGCAACACATGCTGAGCCTGCCAGTCGTCTCTCTCACTGGCGACACCGCGAAAGCACGGACCGACTTCTTCGCAACCCACCGTGGCAAGAAAGAAAACGAGTTCAACGTTCACTACAACGCTGCAGGTGCCTTCCACGACGAACTCGTACGCACGACTGATGGCTGGCGTATCAAATTTCGTCGCCTTGAGGTGTACTTTGGCGATCCGTTACAGATCGCAAAAATCGGCTAAGACTAACTGTAAGGGTGCGCTTCGGCCTCTTGGAAGGGCCGAAGCTTTTCTTTAGCCATCGTGTTCGAGCAATGACGGGCTGCGAATGCGCGTTTCACGTCGCAGACATGCGCCGTTCGTTCAGCGTGTGACGCTTCAACACAATCAATGCACGCTACACGGTCATGTCGTATGGACCTCGCGTATAGGAGCAATACGGGCCATGGATCAAGATTGTGTATTGTATGCAAGAGGAATTACCCCGGTTCTAGAGCTTCTCAGTGGTAAATGGACGCTGCAAATACTGTGTGCGTTGCGATTTGGCCCCGTACGCCTGAGCCAGCTCACGCGGCTCACGCCAACGGCTTCCAAGAAAGCATTGCGGGCCGCACTGAGAGCTCTTGAAGCTTCTGGATTTGTCATTCGCCATGATCTAAGCAAGACGGTTCTCCACGTTGAGTATGATCTCAGCGAAAACGATAGACCGGTCATCAGTGGCCTGCTGGATCACTTAGCGGTGTGGGGTCATGTACTGGAAAAGCGAGAGTCGGCGCGAATGGCCCCTTTGTCGCCCACCTAAGAACGCCTATTCAGTATAGATGACATGAATACGTGTCTCGTCTTTACTAAGGTTTCTTTTATCGCAGCTGAGCTACGACTCCGGCGATTCGTAAATCAATTTTGCCGTTATCCGTTTTGTAGTTGTAGTTATGGGCGCGGCAACTTCCATAGGGAAGGCACTCGACCTTCGGCTGCATTCCTGCCAATGGAGGTAGCCCTCGTTCGTAAGGTTAAAGATCTCATTCGGAGCAGAAGGCGTTCGCCTGCCACTCTTTAGCTTTGGCAAGAATGTCAGCGGATGTCACTGGCTACACGGCACGATGAAAGACCTCTGATCCAGAAAACGAAGTGAAAGCGCCATCTCCTTCGAGAGGGCGGCATTGAATCCAATCATCATGGTCAGGTTTATAGAATTTTCAACGGAGTATCGGCATCAGCTCTTTGAACTCGTGAATTCAGTGCTTCTGCTATATGGCTTCAAGAAGAGAAAGCAATAGGCTATTTCGCGGTGTCGGTATGTTGTGCTGTCGTCCGTGGCGGACTATGGCACCGATGCGAGCGTCCGTCTCCATCGAGCGGCCAGCAAGGCGGTCGGCTAAAAGCGAGTTCACCAAGTCAACGGGGTAGTTGCGGTATTGCGCGAGCACTTTCTGTGGGAGGTCCTCATCGAGGATTGCTCCTACCGCCCGGCCGACGTCTACGCACTCACGGACTACCTCGAGCGTTGCGTCTCCGATCGCCACATCCCAGAAGACACCAGCCGGTTTGCCCAAAAGCGCCGAGATCGAGCCGGCAGAGTTGACACAAAGCTTGCGCCATGCGGCAGAGACAAAGTCAGCAGTCAGGGTTATCTGTGCGGCTGAGCCCTGAAGCAGGGCTGCGAAAGAACGGCCCAGTACATCTGACTGTATGAAAAGCTCAACTGGCCCACGTTGGTGGACGCTCTCGGGTGCACGGCGCTCGGCTGGGCAATCGATGATGACAGGGACGATCAGCTCCGCTGGTGAATAGGGGGCAAAGCGTTCACGATGCTCCACTCCATTCTGAATCACTGCAACGGGAACACCTTGTTTGCAGAGATGTTTGACCCACGCCCCGGCACCGCGAGCATCATAAGTCTTGGTGGCCACGATGACCCAATCCACAGGCTCCACCTGTGACGGGTCGGTATGGTTCGCGTAAGAAATGTTGTTTCTACCTTCAGGAGTCTCGACATTGAGGTATGCGAGAGGCCGACGCGTGCAGAGTACAAGATCGTGCCGTTCGATGGATTCCAGTAAAGCCGCGATCACAGATCCGATTGCGCCCACTCCCACGATTGCGATCCGCGCCATAGCACCATTATGCCAGGAAAAACGCTCGGTTTGATAGGACGCAAGCAAGCATCGACTGAGATTTCTCTCTCCAAATCCGAAGAGGTATTACGTCGCTCCATCATCGATTTTGATTGCCTTGATCCTCGAGCCGCTCTGATGAAATGAGGTCATAGTCTCTGGTCTCTCGAATTGAGAGCAGCCCGAAGAAGGTAACCACTGCCGCGGCGGAAAGATAGTAGCCAACGTACTGGAGCCCGTACGACCTAGCCAACCAAGTGGCAATGTAAGGCGCTAGCGAGGCTCCCACAATACCGGCAACACTAAAAGCCAGAGAACTTCCGGTATAGCGGATCGAAGTTGGAAACAGTTCAGAGATCACCGTTCCGAGTGGACCCCATGTGAGACCCATCAGCGATAGCCCTAAACCCATCATCAGAACCGCGCCGGTCGTACCGGCTGTAAACATCGGAGCCATTACTAAACCGAAGATGCCGATTAGCAGAGTGACCCACAACATCACTCGGCGCCGTCCATGTTCTGCCAACAGAGCTGAAATCGGGATCGTTGCCGCGAAGAACGAGACATCAAACAATTGCATCAGCAGAAACTTGCCTCGGCTATAGCCAAGCATTGTCGTACCCCAGGACAGAGCAAAGATCGTCATGAGATAGAAGAGAACAAATGTCGCAAGACACACGGTGATTCCGGCGATGAGCGACTTAGCATGCTGGCGAAACAGTGACAGCATCGGCAACTTAACCTGTCTGTTCTGCTCAAGAGCCTTCTGGAAGACAAATGTTTCTGTGATGGTGAGCCGCACATAGAGACCGAGAAACACCAAAACAGCACTTGCCAAGAACGGAAGTCGCCAGCCAAAGCTAAAGAATTGGCGATTGGTAAGGCATCTGGAGAGCAACAGGAAGACCCCGCCTGAGAGAAGAAATCCTATAGGCGCACCAAGCTGTGGGAACATGCCGTACCACGCACGCTTATTAGGTGGCGCATTTTCAATAGCCAACAGCACCGCCCCACCCCACTCTCCACCGAGGCCGAGACCTTGTCCGAAGCGGCATAGAGCCAGAAGTAATGACGCTACAAAACCGATAGTGTGGTAGGTGGGTAAGGTACCAATGGCGACGGTCGACAGCCCCATTGTGGAAAGCGCGACGACCAGGGTCTTCTTACGGCCAAAGCGATCACCAAAGTGACCGAACATCGCTGAGCCGAGAGGTCGTGCCAAGAATGCAATCGCGAAAGTGGCAAGCGAGGCCAGCATAGAGGACGCTGGATCGGAAGCCGGAAAGAACAGCTTGGGGAAGACGAGCACGGATGCCGTTCCATAGATATAGAAATCGAAAAACTCGATCGTGCTGCCGATCAGGCTGGCAAATAGAATCTGGTGCGGAGAATTAGTCAACTTACGCGATGAAGCAACAGCATTGAACATGAGATTCAGATGCAGACACACTCAGCTTGGATGAGCCTTGGCACGTCCCCGGACACAAGAAGCCCAAAGATCGGGCCCATCACCGAAATTCTGTATCCTTCTCGCATCGCCATGGACTGTCTGGCGAGATAAAGAGTGCCTCACATCTGTGTTTACAAGCCGTTTGCGTAGATCGCGAGGTACGAAGCCAAAGCCATCATCTGAACGAGTCTGCTGGACCTTCGTTGATGACCCTGTTGACCACCGCTCTAGATAGCAACGGGAGGTGGTCGCAATGTCTTTGCGCTCATGGCATACCATGCGCTGGCCCAGTCTTCGTCCTTGCGGCCCTCTGCCAGCCCCGCGTCAAAATATTCATTCAGCAGATCGGCTAGTGGCGTGTCATTGCCCCCGATAACCGCTGCCTGGCGGAATAGACGCACGTCCTTCGCTCCCAGGGAGAAGGTTGCTGCAGGCTGTGGTGGTGCCTTCAGAAGCAGTTTCGCATACGCCTCGTAGAACGGCGATTGGAACAGTGCAGCATTGATCGTCGAAAGAAAGAGCTCGGGGGCAATCTGGTGCGCGGAGGCGGTGTGGGCGGCCTCTGAGAGTGAGGCGATGACCGATGCGATCAAGAAATTACCGCCAAGTTTGAATGCGAGCGCCGCTGGAGCTCGCTCGCCGACTATTTGAATGCCACGGCTGAAAACTTCTAATACAGGGCGCGCCTTTTCGATGCTGTCGGCGTCACCTGCCGGAATGAGGAAGAGCTTGCCTTGTTCTGCAAGGTTCGGTCCTCCGAACACCGGACATGCAACATACCGCAATGTTCGGCTTTCCGTCTCTTTCAGCATCTGCTCCGAAAAGGCGACGGAGAACGTAGAAAGCGTTATCAGAACAGCATCCTTGTGCATTGCGTCGAGTGCGCCCTTTTCCAACAACACATCCTCATGCGCCGCATCATCGACGAGCATAGTGAAGACAATGTCAGCCTCGCGGACGGCCTCTGCTGAATTGGTGGCAGCTATGGCTCCTTGTTCCACCAGTTCTTTGGTTGCTCGTTCGGACCGGTTCCAGACCGTGACCGTGTTCTGTGTCAACAGGCGAGCCGCGATTGCGGTTCCCATCTTTCCCAAACCAAGAAAGGCTATCTTCATCGATTTTCTCTTTTCTTAGACGATGTAGAACATGATCCCTGCTTGGTTCTCTAAGCGATCAATATCGACATACCGCAGTTGGCCCTTTCGCGCCTACCTTGGATGGTAGATCACCCTCCTGCTGTGGCATGTGGCCCGTGTTCATTGCGGCTTGATTACCAAACATACGCTTGCGGGCAGGAGGCCGCGAAATTGCTTTGCCTGCAGCTCGAGCACATTGGCCATTCCTGCCAATGTTGCAACTTCGGCGTACCCCGTACGGCCGACATTGCTACAAACAACCGCGATCTACGAAGAGAGGAACCGCATGCGGGCCCCGAAATCTTACAGGGTTCATATCGCGCGCCGCTCTGCCCTCAAGCCGAAGAGACAGAAAGTCGTGACGAAGCAACACAGATTTAACTCTTACCGCTCAAGAAAACCCTGGGCGTCCAGCCAGCGGTGGTACATCTCTGGCCAGTCTTCTTCACCAGGAATTCCTTGCGCAAGACCGGCACCATGTTCACCATGAGGGAAGAGGTGAGCATCCACCGGAACATTTTTCTGGCGGAGCGCTGAGACGAACAGAACGCTGTTCTGCGGGCTGATGCGTGCGTCATCCATGCTCTCGAAAAGGAAAACCGGTGGGGTGCGGTCGGTGACATTTTTTTCGCCTGAAAGGTAAATCTGCAGATGGCGCAGCTCACCGCCATCGAAGTCTCGCAGCAGATTGTTATAGGAACCAGAGGGCGGAACATCCGCCGGGTCCATCGATATGACCGGGTAGCCCAGGCCAAGCAAGTCAGGGCGGCCTCGCTGCTCGTCGACGGTGTCATGAATTGGAAGATCAAAGTCGCTGGCCGAGTGAAGCGCAAGGGTACTGGCTAGATGTCCTCCGGCGGAGAAGCCGAAAACTGCGACATGAGAAGGATCGATACCCAATTGGGCAGCTCGGGCTCGGATAAGCTTTACCGCGCGTTGCCCATCCCACATCGGTGCCGGATACCGATAAGTCCCGTCAGACTGAACTAGACGGTAGTACAGTACGAAGGCCTCCACGCCTATCGTCTGCGAGAAGTACTCCGCGACAGGAGCCTGCTCTTTCGTGTCGGTCAAGCGGTCATACCCGCCACCACCGATCACAATAATTGCAGCTTTTGGCTTTTGCGAGCCGGACCACGTACGAAAGACCTTCAGATAGGGAACATCTCTGCAGGGATCGTCGCCCCTAGCGCCGGGGGCCGGACCGTCCCAGAGGCGAATGTCCCTGGGGTCGTTTGGTTTAAAACAATTTGTGGAACTCACGCTTGCTGGTCGTAGAGGTTTGCTTTCATGCCGGCGGCCTTGCGCGGAGAGACCGAGAGTGGCTATAAGAAGTGATGCAATTACTGAAATAGGGTGACTATTCCTGGGCATACTCAAGGCCTCTGTACTTTCTTCAGAAAAGGTAGATTCACGGCCTTCTCAAACGCTCTCCGGATTGACGAACGTGTACAGCGCGGTCAACTTACCGCCTTCCACCACACCGACATCGATCCCTGAAATCTGTTGTGGCTTACCGGTCGGGCCGTAGCCCATGGGAGATAACCTATGCCATGCTGGGATTTAACAGGCCCAGAAACCGAGAAGGAGAAGCCTGGAAAGGAATCAAAAAGCCTTTCGACGGCTTGGTCGATCTTTTCCCGGCCTTGATGGGCTCCTTCCGGATCAATAAAGACCGCGTTCTCCGACCACAGCTCGCTCAACAGCTTGCGACGAGTGATGCCATTCCTCTCGTTGAAAAGCTCCAGTAAGTTCCGGATTAGAAGATCCCCTTCGAAACCATTAGTTGCGGTCATAATCTCTCTTCTCCCTTGCTTCCTGTGATGAGCCATACCTGCAACATTGAGAATCACTCCCTTCATGAAATTTAGATCAACCGCGTAGCAACTTCCGTTTGAAATGAGGCTGAGCTTCAGCCTTTCTGGGTTGGCCGCAGCACTTCAAAACCGCAACTAATGCTCCTGGACGGACGCGGTATTAGACAAGAAAACGTGTGTGAGTTGCTTCTCGAGATTGGGAAGCAAGTCTGGGAACGGGTTTGGGCTCACCAATACAATCGACATGACGTCCGAAGTTGTCGCAACCATCACCGTTTGAGTATTTGCGTCGCCGCTGTCCACGATGGGTGTGACTGCTCTCAGACGGATAGAACCGAACTCCGTGGGGCCAGGAAAGTTGCCGAAGTTGGAGATCATCAGATCGTGTGAGTGAGCACTCGCAAGCGAGACGGCTTCCGCAACGGAGCGCTCCGCGGCGAGGAAGTCGTGTAGTGGCGTCAGGTTTGCCACAAGACCTTTGACTGTGCGGATTTCTTTGACTCCTTCACTACAAGCACGGGCGATATCCCAAAAATCATTCGGTTGCCGTAAGTCAAAGACGAATCGCTTCTGTCCAAAGATGATTCCTTCCGCTTGCTCTTGGCGAAACAGAGACCGAACATTGACCGGCACAACGCATGTTACATCTTTCTTTCGCCACCGTTCGCTCACAGCACGTCCAATGTCCAAGACAGACGCCATCAATATCCCGTTGGCGGTGGTCCCCTGGAGTCGGCCGCATTCCACAATGGCCTTCGTCAACTCCCGTGAAAGCTGAATCCTGGATACTTCGGGCGGAACAGACAAACCATGGGATGTATCTTTCTCGGCGGACTTCGAGACTAGGTCTTCGTCGGCGTCACGCCTAGAGATATAGTCTTCGGGAACGGGAATCCCTACAAGCGCATCGATAGACGGAGCTGGTGCCAGCGGCGAAGGTTCTGATTGCTCCGCAAAAGAAGAAAGCATTTCCCGAATGAGGTTCATCAATCCGATGCCGTCAAAGAAAGCGTGATGAGCGGAGAGGATAACCACCGCTCTTCTCTTTCCAAGAAGAAGAGTGACCCGCAGGGGGGGGCCGCTTCCATCCTGGAAACTATGCTCCATATCGTGCCGGCATTCTTCCAAGACATCCGTCTCGTCTGTAAGCGGTAGATGTCGAAGCGGAATTCCCTCATCGAAGGATTTGAAAAAGAACGGCCGTTCTCTGTGATCCTTGCCAACGCGTAATGAAATGTTGGCATACTTCCTCTGAAGAAAGTGGAGAGCCGTCTCCCACTGCGAGAGGGTGGTCACCCCATCGATTTCTATACAGGTGAGAGCCATGCGAGTCGAATGCTGCTCTAGTAGCCATACATACTCCTCCATACATCCGAGCGTTCGGACCGGAACATTGGTTTCCATGGCTCCCTCCTTTTTAGGCAAGTTGTTTGGGCCCAATACGTTGGGCTTAGAACTAGACAAGCGAGAAGCCGCCATCCACAACAAGATTCTCAGCATTGACAAAGCTGCTTTCATCCGAGGCGAGGAATAAGACAGCCTTCGCTATCTCCTCCGGTTCGCCAGTCCTTCCAGACGGTGTCTTCGCGGCTGACGCGGCGGCATATTCCTTGATCTGGTCGTCGTTCATGCCAATCGCACTATAGCCAGGGGTGATGACAACGCCTGGACTGACCGCATTTACCCGAATCCGTCTAGGCTTGAGGTCGGCTGCCCAGCCTCGGGCGAAATTGCGCACAGCAGCCTTCGCACCCGAATACATACTGAATGAGTCCATACCTTTGCTTTCAGTGATCGAAGAGTTGAGGATGATGGACCCGCCGTCCTTCATCAATGGAAGAAGTTTCTGGACCGTGAAGACGACGCCTTTGACGTTGGTGTCAAAAATCTTGTGATAATGTTCTTCGCTGACATCTGCAATGGGCGCAAAAGTCCCGGAGCCCGCGTTTGCGAAGATGATATCCAACACCACTCCCTTTGCCGTCAGTCCTTCCGCGAGTCGTGCGAGATCTCCAAGATTGGAGACGTCCCCTTGGATGCCCGTAGCGGCGTGTCCAATTTCCTTAACAGCAGCGTTTAGCGCCTCCTGTCGGCGTCCTGTGATAAAGACCTGCGCTCCCTCTTGAGCAAAGAGCTTCGCTGTTGCTAAACCAATACCGCTATTGCCGCCCGTAACCACTGCTGTCTTTCCGGTGAGTTTGCCCATTGTTTGTTCCTTTCGTAAAACCGAACTCCGCAAAGTGATCTCAATTCCTGTTCTATGTCTTCGCGTTTTGAAGCCGTCTTATTTAGCCTCGTTATGGGATGAAGAAGAACATCCATCGACGTGTCCAAAACTCTGGTGTTTGTAACCGGCGCGCTTTTTTATCGAGCTAGAAGCCCAACTCGTGATTCGCCGCGAGGCTTGCGTAGGTGGAAGCGAGTGTCAAACGCTGCCGCTCTCGCCTGTACTCCGTCGGCGTCTTGGTTGTCAACCGGCCAAAGATCCGGGCAAAGTGCTGCTGCGTCTGAAACCCGCATTCGGCGGCGATGTCGATGACCGGAGCCTCGGACTCGTCCAGGAGTGTCTTCGCCTTGCAAACCCGAAGTCGAAGCAAGTATTGGTGCGGCGAAGTGCCGGTGGATGACTTGAACCGCTGAGAGAAGTACGCCGCGCTCAAGCCTGCCTCGCGTGCCAACTCGGCGAGAGTCAGAGTGCTCGAGAGACGTTCGCTGATCATAGAGAGCACTCGACGAAACTGGGACGGGGATAGGCCGTCATCCGCGGCACTCATGGGTGGAAGACAACTCACGTTCGAGACTAGAGAATCCGACTTCACTCCATTAGAGCTGGTAGCGGATTCAGACTCTAATAGACTTATGCGTACGCGTTGTCCGTCCTGCTCGACCCAGGCGAGGCCCGGGACAAGCTTGAGCGATGCGCTCTCATCAGCCGTTGCGAACTGCATCTGGATTCGCGCAGCATCATGCACCAAGAACGGCTTTCTTGGTGAAATCAATTCCGATAGGGGAGAAACCCGGCGACGTCTGTGCTCAGTCATGCCTGCCTCACTTTTCGGTTCACCGTCCCCATTGGGGCTCGATGGCTTTAGTGACGGTAGAACAGCAAGCCTGCGTCGGAAACCCCACAAACTTGAGGTTTCACCTCTGGATTTCTATAGGCACCTTCGGGGAATCTAGCCGCCGCGCACAAATCTCTGCAGGCGCGACCACTTGGACGGCCGCGCATTCTCCATGAGTACGGAATTGGGCACCGTTAAACTGACCTCAGTGCCGATGCCCTGTGAAGAAGTGAAGGCTAGCTCTGCATTAAGGAAGCGAGCTCGTTCGCGCATCCCAGCAAGACCAAAATGACCGGAACGTCCCTCCTTAAGGGTCTTTGTATCGACACCGTTACCGTCATCCGAGATGCGAAGCTGGAAGTCTTCCGCATAAACGATTTGCACTTTCAGGTTTGTTCCCCCCGAATGCAAGCATCCGTTGTTGATTGCTTCGAAGCCGATACGGTAAATTTCTTCGCGGACACATACCGACATCGCGATCGGCTCGCCGATAAGCTCGAAACTTGTCTCCATTGTGCCGGAAAGCGCGCAATCGTCGACAGCATCTTGCAAGAGAGATTCAATTGTTTGTTGCTCAATCACCGGAGCGCGAAGCGATCGGAGAGCGGCCCGCCCCTCCTCCATCGCATTTCCTAACCACGTTGAGAGCATCTGAAGCCGCGGTTTAACCTCGTCCTGTTCGTTCAATTGAGCGAGAGCGGTATCGGCAAGCATCTTACTTCCCTGTATGGTCTGCAGCAATGTGTCGTGCATGTCCCGTGCGATTCTAGTCCGTTCCGCGAGACGCTCGTCGTAGCGAGCTTGCGCGTCTCGTCGGACCGTGCGAATCCTGAGCCGGTAAGCCATAACGATCGCAAGCGAGCATGCTGCGATACAGCCGAGGATGAAAGACTTCGTCTGGTACCAGGCCGGAAGGATCGTGAACGAGAGTGTAGCTTCCTTAGTGCTCCACACTCCATCGGCATTGCTCGCTACAACGCGAAACATGTAGTGGCCTGGCCCTAGATCGGTATAGAAGGCATCTCTCAGCTTGGTGATGTCTTGCCACTCCTTGTCATGCCCATCTAGGCGATAGCGAAATTGGAGTCGCTCCGGGACGCTCAGCGAAGGTGCTGTGTAACGAAGGTCTACATCCTCTGTAAGCGGGGCAAGAGCTATTCCTTGCACTGCTTTGTGCTCGACGTGGCGGGCCACGATCGCTTCTATTTGCACCGGCGGTGGAGGAATTTCCGTTCTGGAATGCGTCGGATCTACAACCTGTACCTCTGCGCCATTCGCAAACCAGAGATCGCCGTCTGTCGATATCGCTACAAGCGAAGAGAAATCTGCGATATTCGGCAGAGCGCCATCGAGGACATCGAAAAGACGAGATGTTACAGAATACTTCGGGTCCGCCTTGAACCTCGATAGCTCTGCACTGGCAACAAATACCAGCCCACATGAGGCGTAGGCCCAAAGGTTCTCGTTATGATCGAGGATGATGGAGTGAATGTGAGCGCACGGAAGGCCATTCGTCGTATCGAGGAACCAGGAATCCCGCTGGTTGAAATACTCAATGCCGCGAGCGGTGGAGGCCCACTTCGATCCATCTCTGGAGAAGGCGAAATTGTTCCGCCTGATGATAGTGTGAGGACTCCACGGTTCAATCCGACCTTGGTCGTCGAGAATTAGGGCATTACGGGAGTTTCCCAGATCCAGGAAGAGTCCACCATCCGGATTCGCGGCCATAAAATTAGGGTCAGAGTGCAGACTCACAGATTCGAGAGATTTTGAGGCGGAATCGAAGCGCAAGAGTCTGTAAGGCCGACCACTCACGAGTACGAAAATATTCTGCTGCGTATCCTCCACGATTCCAACCACCACTCCACTGGACCTCTTATGATGGTCGAGGATTCGGGTAAAGCGGCCTTGTGAAAAGACATAGAGATCAGTATCGACCCCGACCCAAAGCCGTCCGGTGTGATCCTCCATGAGGGAAGTCACGCGCTGGCCTGGAAGGCCGTCCTTTTTTAGGTAATTGGTTACCTGCCCATTCTTCAGGAAGCTGAGGCTGCCGCGGTTTCCGATCCAAACTCCACCATTCTTCGACGACGCAACGGAATCGACGTAGTCGCCAGCGAGTCCCTCGCTGGTGGAGAATGTCCTGACGAAGAGGTTTCGAAAACGGTCCAATCCTCTCTTCGTACCAACCCAGACATCGCCCTCGCGGTCTTCGTAGAGGCTAGACACAGAGTTTCCCGATAGTCCCTCTGTCTCCCCAAAGTGATCAATCCCGTCCGGTCGGATTCGAAAGATTCCTTGATCGGCTGTACCGACCCAGACCGTACCGTCACGATCAATCAGTGTAGCCGTAACACTCCACAAGCTATTAGATGAAGTCGAGGTATAGGCATCACGCCAAATATTGTCGCTAAGGCTTTGTAAGCCAAGACCGGGCCCCGTTCTTGCGATACCGACGAGAAGGGAGCCATCGGGGCGCGGCGTGAGGGATTCGATCCCAGTGGACGCCTCCGCGGAATCGAGTTCTGGGTGGGGGTAGGTTCGGAAAGCCCCAGGTCGACCGTGCAGAAGATGCGTTGAGTCTGCGACCCAGATGTCTCCATTCTTGTCGACGGCGAGGGCCTCGGCATACGGTAATGGGATACCGTCTACTGCCGTGAAACAATGCATTGCCCTTCCGAGGACTTCGCAGAGGGCACCTTCACCTGGAGAAATCCGGGATCTCGTGAACCAGACTGTGCCTTGGTTATCCAGTCGGATCGCATTAACGTGCGAGTGCGGCCCCTCGATGCGTTCCGACTGACCATGCTTCATGTGGCGGATAGATTGCGAAGTCCCAACCCATAGGCTTCCGTCAGGAGAAGCCTCCAGTGTAGTGATCATCCCGTCGCCGGCTGGAAGGAACCGCACACCGTCATATCTGAGCAGCCCGTTATCGGTTCCAATCCAAAGGTATCCGTCTGCTGTCTGACTCACAGCGTTCACTGCCCCGCTGAAGGCACCGTCGCGGATACGCCAAGCGGTGTGGCCCAATTGAGATACACGCGAGTCCGGTTCAAGGGCGCAACAAGGACCGCTTGCCGTTAGCAGAAGACCAAGCGCGACGAGTTGAACGACACCTCTCATAGATGCGGTCAAATCTCCAATAGACCGCGGCGGAGCGCGATCATGACGGCATGTGTTCGATCATTTGCTTGCAGCTTTTGCGAAAGGTTCTTAATATGAAAATTTACCGTGGCTTCTGCTATGTTCAAGTCGGACGCGATTTGTTTGTTTCGTCTTCCATCCCGGATAAGTCTCAAAACACTCAGTTCTCGCTCTGTAAGCTTCTCGTCCGCCATTCGTTCCGCGACGCGGGTCGCGAATCTGTGTGGAACATGCTTGCTACCCCCATGCACCGACTGGATAATGGCAACGAGATCTTGCATCGGTAGGCTCTTAAGCACGTAGGCCGAGGCACCTCCGCGCATGGCACGGCGTATATCCGCGTCGTCCTCGGATGTTGTTAGAATGACCACGCGGGCATCTGAATTCATCTTTCTGATTTCTGCCAGAGCGGCGAACCCGTCGGTTCCAGGCAGACGCAAATCCAGAAGCGTGACATCTGGAGCATGACGGCGATATTGCTCCAGCGCTTCCAAGGAGTTTGACGCCGTGGCAATAAGTTCCATGTCAGGCCGGAGGCTGAGCACTGCTCGCAAGCCCTCGCGAAAGACCGGATGATCTTCTACGCTGAGGATACGAATTGTCGGTACTTTGCTCATTGTGAACAAACCAAGTCGCATAGGTCGCTGTTGTCAGTTTATCGCTGCCATTCCTTCGTTGCTGCGTCGATTGCCCCAGCGGACGCCCGAAGTTCTGCGATCTCCGCGGATGTGGGTTGACTTTGTGAGCTTACCAGCCACCCGTTGAGTCGGACTTCGAGAGGAATACCGCAAACTCCGTGAATATCGTGGAACTGGCCGCTCAATTGAACTTGCCCATGCACCCTTCGTCCGTCCGCGACCACCGCGGCGGAAAGGATCTCTAGCGTTGCGTTGGCCGTGGCATTGGGCGTCGAGTGAATCTGCGATTGTGTGATGAACGGTTCGACCATGATTCTTGTGCTGGGGGCAATCTCTTCCATGAGTTCGTACGCCTCCGCAAGCTGATGAGTTGAGATGAGTTCCTCAAGCCTTTTGCGTGTCATGGCAGCCTCTTCCTTGATATTGGTACGCTCATACCGCGCCTTGAGTGCATCCAGGCGAGAGGTGCTCTCAGGATCGTCGACGGTTAGATGAACGGAGCTCCACATAGGAACCATTGCCTCCCCGTGTTCTCCGAGCACGCTTGCCCGGACGAGCGAGCGATGAACGCCAAGTTGCGAGGCGATTGCACGGGCAAAACGAAGCGAATCCTGTTGCGCACCGATGCCAATGACCTTCTCTGGGCCTAAATGGGCTGCAAAGATCGCGACGGCAAGTTCCACGGGATTGCTGACGACGAGAAAGAGGGGGCAGCCCGCTGACTTACGGAATCGCTCTGCCAGTCTTTCGAAAAGAGGGAGATTGGCGTGGGCAAGATCGCGGCGAGTTCGTCGATTCTTTGAAATTGTTTGGCCCGCCGCAATCACGACAATGTCAGTGCAAAGATGTTCGATCGATGCACAAATTGTGAGGCGGACCGCAGCTTCGTCAAAGGCATCCAGTAGGTCCATACGTGTTGCGTAGAGCCGACCGTTACTTTCAGGGGTACCTCGACCAAGAAGGATGATTTCGTCACCTGGATTGAGCACAGAGCTTTTCAGCATGTGCATGAGAAGCGTCGAGCCTACGGCGCCTCCTGCTCCGACAATTGCTACCCGCAGTGCCACTCGCTCTTCTCCTTTTGTAGCTTCCAGGACATTTCAATCGCCCTTCACATCAAATATTGACGATCTGTTTGCAGCCAGCACAAAAGCTCGCCTGCGTGTCTTTTCTCACACTCATTTTGGAGAGTACTGATAGCCGCCGCCTTAACCTCCAACATTCAGCTTCCGCACAAGTAGTTCTTCCGATGTGCGCCATAGCCGTTCCGCCATGACGAGATCGGTAAGATACTTACTGCCTCCAGTAATTTGGCAGTCGGCCCAATACTGTCCTGAGACCCCTTCCACCAGTGGGCTGGCCGCAAGCAGGCATTGTGTCGCGGCCCCCTGTGACGCGGTTTTGAAAAACAGCTCAGCAATGGAAAGAACAAGAGAAACGGGAAACTGGATGCTGCGATTGAGATCTGTTCCTCTAACCGCTCCGGGATGAAGGGAGTTCACCACAATTCCACGGGGTGCCAGGCGGCGTGATAGCTCGCCTGCGAATATCGAAAGAGCAAGCTTTGACTGGCCGTAAAATTTCGACGCACTATAGTCACGGTGGCCATCAAGATCATCAAACCGGATGCCTTCTTTTGGAGCTTGATTCTTGCTGGCACTGCTACTGACTATCACTACCCTACCCTTCTTATCTGGAAGCTTAGGAAGCAGCTTATTTACTAAGAGAAAGTGTGACAGGTAATTCACGAGGAACTGCATCTCGATTCCATCGCGCGTTGTTGCTTGCTTCGATCCCGTGATGCCTGCATTGGCGACGATCACATCAATCTTCTCGAAGCGTTCGGATATAAAGTCTGCAGCATGTATCACCGATTGGAGGTCCGACTGGTCGCACCCCACGGCCGTTGCTTGAGTGTCCGTCCGCAAGCATGCGTTTTGAGCCTTATTAAGTGAGCGAGCAATACCGATGACCCGTGCGCCCTTCGCACTCAGAGCGCGCATCGTCTCGAATCCTATGCCGCCACTGCAACCTGTAACCACGACCGTTCTATCTGAAAGGTCGAGACCGGCCAGCACTTCATCCGCAGTCGATTTGGACCCAAATGGCGTCTTGATCATGAGTTTTCTCCAAAAAACGTCCCGATTTTGGAAGATACGGGATCGTCTATTCATTTGATTACCTGCCACTTCGTCCCATGTGCTCAATCCTAAGGTTTTCGAGTCCGATCTTGCTGTGGAGACGTGAGGAGTGCGGCTCGCGGCTGGACGCCGCCGAGCCCCATCCGTGCACAGACCAATGATCCTGTGTCTATTCCTTCGCTGAATGCATCGCCATGAGCGCTTATGGGCGTTGTGACTGTCCATTCCCAAAAATGCGTGCTAGCGTAGCCAACATGACAGGCTTGCGCCGTGCGTCGAAAGGGCACGTCTGTGCAACAGGTTCGGAGACTTGCTGCACAGCCTGAAGTTTGGGCCTTGGAGAAAACTCATGTGTTTCTTGATATATCGAGGCAACGTCCGTCCATTGCTGATTCGAGTGGCCAGTTCCCGAGCCGACGCGAGATGATCTTCGGCGCCCTAGCAACAGTCGGAGTTGGTTATATAAAACAGGAGAAATCGATGGCAAACAAACTAACCCTTGTTGTACGATTCCGCATTCCCGAACCGCAGAAGCAGATGTTTCTGGCCAAGCTCCGCGACGTGTTCACGCATATCGTGAAGGAGGAAAACTTCGTTGAGGCATCTCTCGTAGAGGACATGCGAGATCCTGAGAGCATCCTGAATTATGAGGTCTGGGATGAAACTCCTGATTCCTTTATGAAGAGCCAAATGACTAGACCTTATCGGGCTGACTTCGAACAGATGATTGCTGCCCTGAAAATCGAGCGGACTCCGGCCTGGTATTCAACGATCGAGGACTGGAAGAGGGCTTAGCGGGAGGGCATCAAGGTGAGCAACGGGACTAGAATCATGTGGAACGGCACCGTCCGGGCTCTTCCATTTCCTGAGCAGCTGAAGGCCGCAAGTATTGCCGGCTGTACTTCCATCGCTATCACTCCGTCGGACTACAACAAGTGGCTCGGCGCAAGTACGCCAACTTCGGATCTCAAGTCTATGGCGAGGGATGAAGGTGTGGAGATTACTCATCTCGATCCGTTCGTTCGCTGGACAAACGATTGGAAGCCAAACCTGCGCGGCCTGAACTTTCCTATCGACACTGTGGGTTTCGACGCCGACGACTTTTTCCGTATGGCAAGCGCTCTCCAGGTCAACTCCTTCACTGCGTGGAGTGGGTTCGCTTCTGGGCGCTATTCTCTAGCCGAGATTGAGGACGCATTCGGCCAGCTTTGTGCACGCGCAGCTCAGGAAGGGCTTCGTTGCGACCTTGAGTTCATCCCTGTTTTCGGTGTTCATTCATTGAAAATGGCATGGGATATCCTACGACATGTCAATGCCGAAAACAGCGGCATTGTCTTTGACTTCTGGCACTATATGCGAAGCGGACCCGATGAGGCATTATTGCGCAGCATTCCTGGCGAGAAGATCACAGCGGTCCAGCTATGCGACGCGACCGCCTACGTTCCTGAAGGGATGTCGCTCGCCTATGACGGTTTGAATAACCGTCTAGCTCCAGGCGATGGAGCATTCCCAATTGTCAGCCTCGTCAAGACGCTCCGAGAAATGGGTGCCCTTAACGATGTCGGAGTCGAGGTGTTCTCGCCACGTTTTGATCGCTTGGATGCACAAACAATCGGGAATCTCACGCGCGGAGTGTTTGATCGCTTTCTTGCATCAGATTGGTCCTAGATTCCCGATACGGTTTACAGCAGTTTAGTCTCCGTTTGCTCACGCTACCTGACTCCAGCCTTTGAGCTGGAGTTTGTGCATGTGCACTTAGGAAACACGTGATGTTGCCGCTGTCTCGAAGCCTTGAGCGAGTGCATCGATCCAAAGCCGAGCTTCTGGACACATGGGTACGAGTCATACCCAGTACAACAAAAGAGAGCGGGCCAAGGGCCTTAGACGTCCGAATTGCAGAACCCGCGGGCAGCGTCCAGTTATTTGCGCGGCCCACCCATATGAAAGCGAGTGACGACAAGCTATGAAGGACATTCTCAACCTTATTCCGGCGCAGGAAGGTGTTCGCGAGATCAAGCCAAACGAAGGAAAGCCTTTTGATCTGGGCCCAGTACACTTTCGCTGGAAGGTTCGCAGCGAAGATAGCGCACATACCTACACGATGTTCGAGCTGCATTTGGCGCCGGGCGGCGGAGTCGACCTTCACAGCCACGCCTCTCCCGAGACTTTCTACGTACTCGAAGGCGAAGCGACCTTCTTCCGTATCACAAAGGGCGTGCAGGAAGCAGTCCTCTGCGGTCCCGGAACGACTATCGTCATCCCGCCCAATGCTCTTCACGCGCTCTTCAACAAGAGCGACAAGGATTGCCGGTTACTCGATGTTTCCACAGGTTCTCATCAAGACTTCTTTGATTCGGTGCAGAAAGCCGACCGGGCCGAAAACTTTGCTGCTATGAAGCCGAAAGTCGCAGCACATCGCCTGTCCGAGATCGCCCGCGAGAACGAGATGTACCTGGCCGCCTACGACGTGAATACGGAGAGAGAGGTGTAGTCCATGACCAAGCCTGAACATACGACAACAGCTTTTAACCGCACCGCGACTCTCGATTCAACGGTTGCCTATATGGGAAGCCTGATGACATTTCTTGCGAAAGCGTCGGAAACCGATGGGCGCTTCGCCCTGATGGAGTATTACACCAAGCCCGGGAACGAACCACCACCACACATTCATGATCGTGAGCACGAGATGTATTTCGTGCTTGATGGCTCAATGCGCTTTTACTGTGAAGACAAAACGATGGATATCCACGCGGGTGACGTTGTTTTTCTTCCTCAAGGGAAGGCGCATGCCTTCAACTGCACTTCGGCTCAAGTACGCACATTGATTCTTGTAGCGGCATCGGGCGAAGGTTCCGTAGGGCTTGACAACTACTTTCAGACGATGGGGGAGGCCACGCGAAGCATGTCTCTTCCGGAGCATGCCACAACGTACGTGGAGGACACTCCTGAGCGAGCCATCAAGGCGTGCCATGACAATGGCATTTATGTGATGTCCAAAGAGGAGACAAGGATCGCATTACCACAGTATCCGGGCTTCGGCGTGCCTGTTCGCTGACATCGAAAACTCAGAATAGGAGGTCAAGTATGACATCAGTTGGTGACGTAACAGAAATTGAACGCTTCGAAGATATGCGTTACACGGCAATGCTTCACAAGGATCTCACCACCCTGAACCGGCTTCTGCACGACAACATGATTCATGTTCACTCCACAGGAAATCAGCACACGAAAGCTGACTATCTCAAAGGACTCGAAGAAGGCCAATTCGTGTACCGGCAGATTGATCGTTCTCACCAGGAGGTCCTATTGCAGGGGCCAGTAGCCTTGGTTTTCAACCATTTGTTCTTGCGCCTGACTCTAATGGGGAAAGACATCGAACTGCACAACCGAGCTCTCACCGTCTGGGTTCTTGAGAAGGGATCTTGGCAAATGCTCGCTATGCAGTCGACTCTAGAACCTTCAGCCGCCCAAAAATAGCTCTCGACAAGACGAAAGACCAAGAGGAAATCTAGACCTATGCCGACCATCCTCGATCCGATACAAATCGGTGAACTTACATTGCCGAACCGAGTACTGATGGCGCCGATGACTCGTCTCCGCGCGACGGTCGACAACGTTCCGACGCCGATGATGACGGAGTACTACACGCAGAGAGCTTCCGCAGGGCTCATCATTGCCGAAGCCACGCCGATCTCGCCCGGGGCTCTCGGGTACGCGCAGGTGCCTGGCATATGGTCAGGGGCACAAGTTCAAGCCTGGAGGAGCATTACAACTTCGGTGCACTCGCATGACGGCCGGATCTATTTGCAACTATGGCATGTCGGCCGTATCTCCGATCCGATTTTTCTGAATGGCGAGCTTCCAGTCGCGCCGTCTGCCATCGCCGCTGCCGGGCACGTCTCGCTTGTTCGACCTCAGAAGGCATTCGTCACTCCCCGCGCGCTGGAAACCCATGAGGTGCACGAAGTTATCGAGGAGTTTCGGCTAGCAGCTCAGAATGCGGAGCGTGCCGGCTTCGATGGCGTAGAGATTCATGGTGCAACCGGTTATCTGCTCGACCAATTTCTTGAATCAGGAACGAATGTCCGCACGGATGAATTCGGCGGTTCAGTTGAGAATCGTGCCCGCCTGCTGCTCGAAGTAGCTGACGCATGTGTTTCCGTATTTGGCGCCGGGCGCGTTGCGATGCGCATCTCTCCCCGCGCCGATAGACATGATATGTCCGATGCGAGTCCTGCCGAGACCTTTAGTTACGTAGCGCGCGAGGCTGGCAAACGAAACTTAGCTTACCTCCACGCTCGCGAATATAGGGCGGACGATTCGCTTGGCCCCCGCCTAAAGCAAGAGTTTGGCGGTATCTATGTCGCTAATGAAAGCTTCACCTTCGCGAGTGCGAACGAGAGTTTGGCCAAGGGGGAGGCCGACGCCGTTTCATTTGGCCGACTCTTCATCGCGAATCCCGAGCTTCCACGGAGTTTCGCGGAAGGTATCGATCTAGACCAACCTGACCCAACGACCTTCTATGCTCATGGCCCTGAGGGATATGTTGACAAAGTCGTTCGCTGAAGAGCCACTACTGCATGCGTTTCATTGGAATCGAAAGCTCGATGATGACGATGAAATGAAGTCGGTGTTGGCATCAAAAAACGCATGTTCTGTCGTAAACCAAAAGGAAAACTTGTGAAAATGATGAAGTGTGACATTCGAGCCGAACGTGAAAGCGCCATCCAAGGCGGCGCTACATGGACTATTCCCGCTGCGAAGCTTTTGCTGTGGGGATTCATTGCTGTAGCGACAACGAGCCAGGCACAGTCTCGCAGTAATGAACAGAAGGCCCTATTCCAAAAAGCAACTGCAGTGTGGACGGCCTTCCAAAACAAAGATATGAAAACGATGCAGACCCTCATGTCACCCAATTTCGTCTTCATCGGGAAAGAGGGGATTCTGTCGGGAGCGGAAGTGGGGGCGCAAAATTGCACGCTTCACTCCTTCGCTTTGAAATCTGATCAAATGCGCCCTTTAGGGTCGCGTGCCGCTGTCCTGACGTACCGAGCAGAGCAGGATTACGAATGTAACGGCCAAACGGAGTCCAAAGAACTACTCGTGAGCGATAGCTTCTCCTTCATCGACGGCAAGTGGCTACTCGTTGCTCATGCAGAGGTGGCCCCTGTAGGCCCCGCAATGCCCTAATCAATGCCCGCGCCACCTCATCGAATGAATGGAGGCGAGATCTGCCAGTCTCCACAAACCCTCCGGTGCTTCCATCCCGTGCGACATAGTCGCCGTGCGCGTCTAGCGGCAGTTTTCCGAAGAGAATGAACCAATTTTCGGACTTTTGGACACACGTCGCTGGCCCGCTCCACCTAAAACAGAATAGGCGCGCCGCAGAAAAGCTTTCAATGTCGAGAGTTTCTGAATAGCGGCCTGCATACCCTGCTATATGCGATGACTTGGTTAGGGCCACCGACAGCAGCGAAGAGTGAGGCAAATTGAATGACAAGTACTGATAAACAAGTAACACCGAGCGCTTATTCCCGTGAAGTTAATGTGGCCTCAACAATCAAGTACATGGGGCAAGTGATTACTCTGCTTGCGAAGGGGTCCGAAACCAACGGACGGTTAGCCTTTATGGAAGTCAAGGTTCGTCCAGGGCTAGAGCCGCCCGTTCATATCCACGAGCGGGAACACGAGCTCTTTTTCGTGCTTGAAGGTTCTGTTCGCTTCTACACTCCAGATAAAACCTTCGATGCGCACGCCGGTGGTGTGGGCTTTCTGCCTCAGGGGAAGGCTCACACGTTCGCGTGTCTCACGGATGAGGTGCGAGCTCTTATCCTGGTAGGCGCCACCGGACCGGAGACCGTGGGCATGGATGGCTACCTGCTCCAGATGGGCGAAGCGGCACGCGACCTTTCAGTCCCGGACCCCTCCACTATCGCACCGATTGAGGATCCAACAGAGACGATTCAGGTCGGAGCCTCTTGGGGTATTCGTTTCCTTTCGCCGGAAGACACGAAGAAAGCCCTACCCGAATATCCGGGTTTCGGCGTACGCGTATCCTAGTTCGTCCGAGGATTACAGACGGGTCAGATCACTCATAGCGGGCTTCGACCGTCTGTAGTTTCACTATATAGAAGGAGGTTTTATCCATGGCTCGTAAACCTGAATTCATCCTTGCCGGTGTGCTCATGAAGCAGCAGCTATCGGGTAAAGACACGAGCGGCACGTTTTCGCTATTTGAGAACCGGAGCGGTGGACAATCAAAGACCCCGATTCATGTGCATGCAAACGACGACGAGACGCTCTTCATCATGGAGGGCGAGATGAAAGCCCTGATCGCCGGGGAGGAGCAGACCATCAAGGCGGGAGAGTCGGTCTTTCTGCCTCGAGGCATCCCACATCAGCTTATGAATACAAGCGGTCTGCCAGCGCATTACATGCTGCTTTGCACGCCAAGCGGTTTTGAAGGTTTTCTTGCAGAGGGTGGCCGTCTAAGGGTTGAAAACGAAGAAGTTGGTCCACCCTGGCCGGAGGACATCGATAGATTGAAGGCCGCAGCTCCGAAGTTCGGAATTACGTTGCTTTCCGGCTGGTAGACGCTTGCTGAACGAAGTCTCACTAACTCTGCAGGGAGGTTGTGATGAATCGACGTGCGTTTACTTCCCACGGGGTCGGGGCAGCATTAGCCGCTCTGATCCCGTCTTCAGCAAGTGCGCAGTCAAGACCTGCCCCTAGCCCATCCGATCTAGCCCAGGAACTGCCGAGTGCCCTCCCGGTGCCCGCAGCTTGTGCCGCTTTGCGCGAGCTTCCTGACCCGCCGTCAGAAGCTGTGTCGCAGAAGCTCTTGCCTGGCTTCAAATCCCATCGTATCCAAACGTCGGGTGCGGAGATCAATGTTCTCACCAAGGGTAGTGGGCGTCCACTGCTCCTAATCCACGGACCTCCGGAGACCCATCTGACTTGGCACAAGATAGCACCAGCCTTGGCCGAAGAATACACCGTCGTCATTCCGGATCTTCGAGGCTATGGTGATTCCAGCAAACCAGGGTATAGCCCTGATCACATCAATTACTCGTTCCGCGCCATGGCTCTGGATCAAGTGGAGGTTATGAAGCAATTGGGGCATCAGCGCTTCATGGTGGCGGGACATGATCGCGGCGGCCGTGTTGCCCATCGGCTTTGCCTGGACCATTCTGAGGTAGTCGACAAGGTGGCAGTTCTTGACGTAGCACCGACTCTAACCATGTATCAACAGACGAGCAAGGAATTTGCCACGAAGTACGTATGGTGGTTTTTACAGATTCAGCCTTCGCCTATGCCCGAACACTTGATTGGTCTCGATTCCGTCTTCTACCTTCGGGATCATCTTGCGATGCAAGGCAAGACGCCGGGAGCGATCTCTCCCGAGGTCATGGCGGAATACATCCGCTGCTACTGCTGCGTCGGCACAATACGCGCCGTCTGCGAAGACTATCGTGCTGCCGCCGGCATCGACCTCGAGCATGATCGCGACGATGACAGCCGAAACAATTACATTCAAGCTCCTCTGCTTGCCCTCTGGGGCGCCAAGGGAACTGTGGGTCACTTGTGGGATGTTCTTGCCACATGGAGAGCCAAGAGCAACAACGTAGTGTCTGGGAAACCACTTCCGTGCGGTCATTTGTTGCCGGAAGAAGATGCCGACGGCGTGTTAGCGGAGTTTCGGGCATTCTTCCGTGCATGAGGCGACTCATAAGGTATTTGCTAGCCATCTGCGTAGATTCTTCGGCTGCTCACGCCGCAGCACAGCGGACGGCCTCTCCCAATGGCGGGACAAGCCCTAGCGCCTGGTTCAGCTACTTCGGAGATCAACCGGTTTCAGACCACTGGGCGGTGCATTTGGAGGGTTCCTATCGCAGGACTCTGGATTTATCCCAATTCGAACAGGTTGAATTACGTCCTGGCCTTTCTCTTAGCGAAAGCGACGCGAATTAAAGCTTCCTGGCGTATACATTTATCGATTCCCACACCACGAGCGGCGGGACCTTCGCTACCGCTCCTGCTGTTGTCCGGCAGATTGAGAACCGACTGTTCGAACAGCACCAAATCACAATGAAGCTCTCGCACCGCAGTGGATCGGTTCCTGCGATAGTCCAGCGTTTTCGCTTGGAGCAGCGATGGAAAGAGACAGCGCAAGCTGTGCAGAGATACGGCCCCATCGAATTCAGTGAGCGCGCGCGTTATCGTCTCACAACAAAGCTACCGCTTAGCAATTCGACAACCTCCACGCATTAGAACGAGGTTTACACCGACGCCAGCGTGAAGAAGACTCACTTCAATGCTGACGTCACCTATGGCGCTCTAGGTTCGCGACTGAGCGACTATTGGGCAATCGAAGTCGGTTATCAGTTCCGCTACGCGTCTACGCCTGTCGGCGTGACAGGTCCCGAAGATCACTCCTTGCAGATTTATCTTCTTTCCACCGCCCCGTTCCTCCGCGCTCACAGGAAGTAGCTTTTCTCGCTCACCGTGGAGCGGAAACACCTTGACGAAACGTACGGACACGTCCCAGAGGCTTTAGGCACGCGTGAGAAATCGTGCCAAGTTCAAATAGCTGACACAGATTCACTTGCTGGTCGCAGGAGACACCATTCGTCGTCCAGCTGCTCATAGGAAGAGTTCCACTAGGTGTGCGGACTGAAACGGTGTGAGCGTGAGGTTCACAGGCCACCCGATGATCATCGACCTAACGTCCAAAGCAACCCGGTCTCAGGGTTCACGGGCTATTGAAATTACTAACAAAAGAAGGAAACACATTGATTACGAGCCAACTTGCTCCAGAAATAGAACTGGCCGGGCCAGAGCCAGTGATCGCTCCGGTCACTTTGTCTAATCGCATATCGAGTGTCGACATTCTGCGCGGGTGCGCACTGCTGGGAATTCTAGTTTTGAATATTCAGGACTTCGGCGATGTATCGATGGCGCATGATGTGCCACTAGGCAGCAGCATCAGCATCTTTTCCGGCAGACATCCGCATCTCGACTTCGTTGCCTTACTAATCAGCTGGCTCTTCTTCGAAGGCAAGATGCGAGCTCTGTTCTCAATGCTCTTTGGAGCGGGTGTCATCCTTCTCACAAGACGCGCGGAGCAGCGGGATAAGGAAGCTGCAGATATTTATACCCGAAGGAACATGTGGCTTATGTTGATCGGGCTTCTCCATGGTTGCCTCATTTGGTCCGGTGACATTCTCTTTGATTATGGATTCGAAGGGCTACTTTTCCTGTATCCCTTACGCCGATTGAATGCGAAGACGCTCCTATGGTCAGGATCCTTGCTCTCACTCTTCATTGCGCCTATCGGCATAACAATCTTCATCGGTACCGCTCCTGAATACTTGCTTCATCACCAAGTTGCTCAAGTCATGCATCGACAGCAGGACGGCAAGCCGCTTGATAGCGCGCAACGCGAAACACTCACACAATGGAGTGCCTTGCTGAAGAGCAAGACTCCGGATCCGATCGCCATCAAAAAGGAAGTCGAGGAGCATCGAAACCAAACCTATCTAGCCGGAGTGGCAGAGCGTTCTCAGATCGAACTTTGGTCTGAGTTCGCAAGGATTCGACTTGGTTCAGTTTTGGATTGCGTGCCCGCTATGCTCCTTGGCATGGGATTAATGAAGATCGGCTTTTTCTCGCTCGAACTTGAAACCACGGCGTATATTTGGACTGCGCTAATTGGGTTCGCAATCTCCTTGCCCCTATACACCGCCGGCATTCTCAGGGTGTATGCCAGCAGGCTGTACTTCTATAACATTGATGCGTGGCTCTTCGGCCCTTACTACATTACTCGTGAGGCGGGATCATTGGCAATTGCAGCAACAGTGCTTTTGCTTATCAGGGCGGAATTCTTTAAGCCTGCACAACGTGCACTCGCCGCAGTGGGCCGAACGGCATTCAGTAATTACCTGCTCACTAGCATTATTTGCCAATTCATCTTTGTTTGGGGACCATATCCGCTCTTTGGCAGGCTCGAATACTTTCAGCTCTTCTTCGTGACGTTTTCAGTGTGGGTGTTTAACCTCGTGTTCAGCTCAGTCTGGCTTCGATCTTTTGCTTATGGCCCCTTCGAGTGGCTATGGCGCTCGCTGACATATTGGAGGCCTCAGGCGATGAGGCTGCCGCCTGCAAGCTGAACGGGTTCGCGTCGTTCACAACGGTGTCACGTGTCCGGCTCACGCCAACGTTTGGATTCGGCGGAATTATCGGCACAGTTCCAAACTTCCGAGCACACGCCCGATAGAGGATCACGATCAACTTGATGAGTTGACCGCCGCTTACCCGCGATGCGGAGATAGGTTCGTACTCATTTTCAAGAAGGAGTATTTGACAAAATGACGCGACAAGAGAGACTCAGTTGTTTTCTCAGGAAGTTCATCGGATGGGATGAGCTCTGCATTGAGTCAGAACCGTTCGATACAGAGTACGAGGCCGTGGCGTGCAGGAGAGTTTCCGTCATGCTCTTCGGATGCGCCGCTCCAGATCACTTGCGTTGCTCACAGTTCTTGACCGGGATCATAGGCATCGCTCGCTGCTGAGCCAGAATGCGTTCAGGCCCGGCACTGCTAGCGCCGTAGACAATCCGTTTCCCAATACCTGCATGCGAGGAGTTTTATGTCACATTGTGGAAATCAAAGCAAACGTTCGTTAAGTGAGGGAGGTCTAATCGCCCTATCGTCTCTCTTGGATCAGCTCAAACTTGCTCCCTACTTTAAAGGCGAAGCGACCATGCGGGGACTTGATCCCATCATTCGCTCCCCGCATAAGCTCGGCGAAGCGTCGGCTACAGCGCAACTCCTAATTGGCGCCGCGGCGGCGGCAATTTGGGAGACAAGAACGGGTGAGCGAAGCAATCTGTCGATCGACATTGTTGATGCTCTTCACTTCTTGCACCCTACCCACTACGTGAGTCAAGCCGGACACTCAATCAACGTCGGTGCCGAATTCGTGGAGACAAACGGTATTTTCCAATGCGAAGATGGCCAGTACGTGATGATCGAGGCCGGGCCGCCTTATCCGAAACTTCTCAAAGGTTACCTGGACTTCTTTGATTGCGGAAACAACAAGAAGTCCATCGCTCGAGAGATCGCAAAATGGAATGCTAAAGAATTAGAAGACGCTCTTGCCGCAGCAGGACTACCGTGCTGTCGAGCTTTCAGCCGCGAGAAATGGCTGGAAACCGAGCAGGGATCGCTCTTGGATAAGGTGCCGGTCATTGAGATCGAGAAGATTGCTGATAGCGCACCTGTACCATTCCCCGGAACCTTCTCACCGTTAGACGGCATCCGAGTCTTGGACTTCACGCATGTGCTCGCAGGCCCTAGAAGTACGCGCTCGCTGGCGGAGTACGGAGCCGAGGTACTGCACGTCAGCGCACCGGCCTACCCCGATACGCTCGCGCAACATCTTGGTGTCGATGTGGGGAAGCGTTGCACCTACTTGGATCTCAGAAATCCAGATGAACTGGCGACGATGCATCGACTAGCGTCTCAAGCGGATGTATTCGCATCAACTTATCGTAATGGCGTGAACCGAAAGTTTCATCTCACACCTGCAGAACTGGCATCACGCAGCGAACGTGGCATCGTGTGCATGACAGCGAATGCCTATGGGCACCAAGGACCATGGAGCGACCGTCCAGGCTTCGATCAGAATGGTCAGGTGGTCTCCGGATTTGCGGTGCGGGAAGGGGGTGAGGGACCTCCGAAGTTCTCTCCGGTCTTTTATCTAGCAGACCTGATGACTGGCTACTTCGCCGCCGCAGGAATGATGGCGGCACTACTTCGCCGGTCCATTGAGGGTGGCTCGTACGACGTGAAGCTCTCGCTTGCGAGAAGCGCCATGTGGGTAGAAGAGCTCGGCCTCTTGCCTCTGAACGAGCAAGTCGACGTCCCCAGCGATGATATATATCCGGCCAAGCTCAACACAATCGACACCGTATATGGTCCCCTCTCGTTTCTGGCCGCCCCCCTGCGCTTTTCTGGACTGGAACTGCCATCGACTAAGGAATAGACACAGGATCATTGGTCTGTGCACGGATGGGGCTCGGCGGCGTCCAGCCGCGAGCCGCACTCCTCACGTCTCCACAGCAAGATCGGACTCGAAAACCTTAGGATTGAGCACATGGGACGAAGTGGCAGGTAATCAAATGAATAGACGATCCCGTATCTTCCAAAATCGGGACGTTTTTGGAAAACTCAAAATCTTAAAAGGAGATGAGCCGGAGCGCTGTTCGCATGAGAGAACCGTAGAGATCTGTTCATGGGCGCCACAAAGAAGTTGCTGATCGACAGTCTGTGTGCCTTGAACAAGACGGCGTCATCGAGCGAAAAGAGCCGGAGGCGCTGTTCGTCATGTCGAGTATGCAATCGTGGACGTGCTCAAAACTCCCACGATCAACCCCATCCAGTGCTTGGCAAACTGGTCTCCGCCATTGAGCGGCGTTACCTCTCAATCGAAATGGTCGAGGCTCCGCATGAGACGCAGGGAAATGGTCTGTGAAGCCCGGAAGGTCTCGAACATCGACGGCATGCAGAGAAGGAGTCCTCGACTCTCCAACCGAGGGACCTCTCCGTATCTGAGACCGCTCTTTCAACGGAATGGTGAACAGTCCTACTTTCCCATGGGAGCGTGACTCGTGTCCTCAGAATCACTAGGTTTTCGTCCGACGCCAACTTCCACCGCAAATGTCGCACGCCGAGATGTGGCTGCTTCCCACCCAGTCTTGTGGCCTCTCCTGGTTGCCGAAGGTCTCTTCGCTTTGGTGGGAGGCTTTATGGATGCTTATGCCTTTGTTGGGCATGGCGGTGTCTTTGCGAACGCGCAGACGGGTAACATTGTCATGCTCGCTGCCTATGCGACCATCGGCAACTGGAATCGGGCGATGCGACATTTCCCTCCTATCGTTACCTTCATTGTGGGCGTCGCTTTCGCCAAGTTTGTGATCTCCCGTAAAAGTAGAAACCAATTCATGCCGAGGCTCTGCTGCCAGGTCTTAGAACTCTCAGCGCTCGTGACCCTGACAGCTTTCGCTTCCCACTTACCAAACGTTGTCGTCGTGCCATTCATCTCCTGTGTGGCTGGCCTTCAGGTTGGCACCTTCGACTCCGTGACGGGGTGGAAATTCAATAGTGCGATGATCACGGGGAATATCAAGAGCATGACGACAGGGTTCGTGCGCTGGTTCCAGGGTGAGGATGTGGACCGAAGCAAGGGACAAGCCTTGGTTTCTGCATGTGCATGTGCCTCCTTCTTCGTAGGAGCGCTTTTCGGAGCCTACTGCACGAGAAGGTTCAGGACCTACGCCTTAGTACCCTGTGTCCTGATGGTCTTGATGGGATCACTGCTGACTTGGACACAGCACTCCACGATTGGCGACGACGCCTAGTCCACCTTTCCGATGGAACGTGCAAGGAGTCGGGCATTTAGACAAGACGACTCCCTGTTGATCATGCAAAGTGAATTATCACACCTTGTCTTCAGCGCGCTCTGAAGACGTTACTCAGTGGCCTAGAGTGCTAAGAAGGAAGAGGAGTTCAGCGACATGGCAGACGTTGAAGATACACAGCTTAAAAATGGTACCTTCAAGCCCGGAACGCTTTTGGAGGACGGACGCTGGCGGATCGAGTTCGACTCCATGGGGCAGGTGAAGGTTCCGGCGGACCGCCTGTGGGGAGCACAGACGCAACGCTCCTTAATCCACTTTTCCATCGGAAATGACCACATGCCGGTCGAGGTGTATCACGCCTATGGCTATGTCAAGAAAGCTGCAGCCATTGTGAACGAGCGACTTGGCAGGCTCCCGAAGGAAAAAGCCGACCTCATCGTCAAGAGCGCTAGCGAAGTAATCGCCGGCAAGCTCGACGAAAACTTCCCGCTCTTCGTTTGGCAGACCGGCAGCGGCACTCAAAGCAACATGAACGTGAACGAGGTCATTTCCAATCGCTCCATTCAGATGGTGAACGGGACTCTCGGGGCTCAGGAACCCGTGCACCCAAACGACCATGTGAATATGTCGCAAAGTTCCAACGACACGTTTCCGACAGCCATGCACATCGCGGCGGTTAAGGAGATCAAGGACACACTCCTGCCCAAAGCAACCGCGCTGTTGACGGCTATTGAGAACAAGGCGAATCAATGGCAGCACATCGTAAAGATTGGGCGGACACATTTGGAGGATGCGACTCCTCTGACGGTGGGGCAGGAATGGTCAGGATACGCTGTCCAAATCCGATACGCTCTCCGTCGCGTCGAAGCTTCGCTGGCGGGACTCTACCAACTTGCGGCCGGTGGGACCGCTGTGGGCACCGGTATCAATGCGCCGGAACGCTTCGGCGAAGAGATCGCAAAAGAGATTTCAGAATTGACAGGGCATCCGTTCATCACCGCGCCCAATAAGTTCGAAGCGCAAGGCTCGCTCGACGGCATCGTAGCCGCCCATGCTGCCCTTCGCGGTCTTGCCGTCTCGCTGATGAAGATAGCAAATGATATTCGCTGGCTGGCTTCAGGGCCTCGCTGTGGCATTGCGGAGTTGAACCTGCCGGCGAATGAGCCAGGTTCGTCGATCATGCCCGGTAAAGTAAACCCCACCCAGTGTGAAGCCATCGTGATGATTTGCATTCAGGTCATCGGAGACGATACCGCAGTTGCTTTTGCCGGCTCACAAGGGAACTTCGAGCTGAACGCAATGCGCCCCATTATCATCAACAACTTTCTGCATTCTGCAAGGATTCTTGCGGACGGATGCGAGAAGTTTCGGATCTTCTCCATCGAGGGAACCGAAGTGAACGAAAAGAGGGTTGCTGGGTATGTACAGAGCTCGCTCATGCTGGTGACCGCTCTTAGTCCGGTGATCGGATATGACAATGCCTCCAAGATCGCGCACACGGCCCAAGATGATGGCTCTACCTTGCGAGAGGCCGCAACCAAGACTGGGCTGATCGACGCCAAAAAGTTCGATGAGGTCGTGAATCCCCAAAACATGGTCGGAGACACGACCCTGAATTTTGACTCTTAAACGGGGTAACGATAGCAAAACTCACGGAAAGAGCATACCGGGTTGAAAACCAACCAAGTAAAGTCCGCCGAACGCCGCTCGACACTGATCGTCGTCTTCGTCTTGCTCTCTTTTAGCTGTGTGTGTCGCAGCCAGACGCAGAACGACGGCTTGAGTGGAGCAGGCGCACATGAAGATGCCGGTTCCTCCCACGAACATCTATTCGGAGATTGGCGAGGAAAGCGGACGGAACTGGAGAACAAAGGAGTGAGTTGTGATTTGCAATATATTGCGGATCACCTCTGGAACGTACGATCCGCTCAGAAGACACGCCTCGCCGATTGGAACCGTGTGCGAGGCACGGTCAACATCGACCTCGGAACTCTCGCCGGTGCGCGCGGCCTCTACTTCCACATTACCGGACTCTGGCAGGGCGGAGGCATTCTTGGTGCTTACCTCGATGCGATCGCAAGTCCGAGCGGAATGTCGAGCGCCAACACGTTTCGACTTGACTCGTATTGGCTTGAGCAACGGTTTCTCCATGAGTCGCTGGTGGTGCGACTAGGCCAATTCGCTGGACAGGACTTCTATGGGGCCCAACATGATGCGACCAGCTTCATTGTCGAGCCGCTCGATTATGCCATGGGCAATCTCAGTGTGAACTACGAGAGCTTTGATCCACCCTCGACACCTGCTGCTGAAGTTCGTGTAATTCCGCGTGAGCACTTCTATGTGAAGTCAATGGTCTTTGCAGCGGATCGAGTGCCGTATGCGCACAACCCAACCGGGTTTGTGCCTCAATTCCGTGGTGCGGCGATGACAGCTTCCGAGATCGGATGGACGCCGGGCCAGTCTGCACGTGATGTTCGGGCTTTCGATACGGTTCAATCGCGAACCGGCTACTCTGGGCTGTATCAGTTCGGCGGCACGTACAACCCTGGGAAATTTACCTCAACGTCAAGTTCCACGCCTGTAAGCGCGAATTACCTGATCTACGGGATGGCGAGCCAGGCTCTTTGGCGGACAGCGGAGCGCTCTAGCACCGGCGTGGACATCACCGCGTCAGTGAACTGGTCCCCAGCAGATCGGAGCCGCCGTAATCAGGAGACTACCGCGGGACTCCGCTACAACGAGCTTTTGCCCATCCATTGGCACAACACCTTGAGTTTGGCTTACGTGCGGAGCGGTGTGAAGTATCTCGGCAATGCTAGCAACATAGCGATTATCCAAAGGCGCGACGCAGAGCATGTCCTCGAACTGAACGTGTTATTCAAGCCCACCGGTTGGTTGTTGCTCCAGCCGGTGGTGCAGCATTTCTTCAACGTCGGCGGGAAGACGGGGGACGCTACCGTTGTCGGCTTCCGCTCGAAGGTGGAGTTCTGATGATCAGAGCCCCCAGACAATGACAACGTTCTCAACGATTCGTGAGGAGACAGATATGGAAACGAACCTGACCGGCTTTGCTTTGTTGGAAGATCCCAAACATAACCGTGGTACCGCATTCAGTCGAGAAAAGCGGCAGGAGAAGCATCTTATTGGACTCCTCCCACCCGCCGTGGAAACACTTGAGAATCAGGTCAAGCGTTGCCTCTTCCAGCTCAGCAAGAAGAACAATGATCTAGAGCAATACATCTACCTCGCACAACTGGCAGACGATAATCAAACGCTCTTCTACGCTGTGCTCGCGACTGATCCGGAACGCTTTTTGAAGATCGTCTACGATCCAACCGTCGGAACCGCTTGCCTCGAGTTTGGTCACATTTACCGCAAGCCGAAAGGAATGTATGTCTCCATGGAGCAGAAGGGGAAGCTCAGAGAGGTTTTGAAGAATTGGCCGGTCGAGGATGTGAGGGTGATCTGTGTGTCGACAGGCGGCCGCATCCTCGGCCTGGGCGACCTGGGAACCAACGGCATGGGCATCCCCATAGGAAAGCTGCAACTGTACACTGCATGCGCTGCAGTGCAGCCGGATGTGCTACTGCCGGTTCTTCTCGATTGTGGGACCGACAACGAGAAGTTGCTAGGCGACCCGCTATATCTGGGCCTGAAGCAAAAGCGCCCGAGCACGGACGAATTGGACGCATTCGTGCAAGAGTTCGTCGATGCCGTGCAAGAGCGCTTTCCGAAATGCTGTATCCACTTCGAAGATTGGAAAGGCACGGACGCGATCCGCTTGCTTGCGCGTTACGTCAACCAGATTAGCTGCTACAACGACGACATCCAAGGTACTGGCAGTGTGACCGTGGCGGGCCTATATAACGCCTTGAAAATCTCCAAGAGCAGTCTCAAAGACCAGCGCGTGTTGTTCTTGGGAGCCGGCTCCGCGGGGATCGGCATCGCGAACATGATCGCGTCCGCGATGAAGCTGGAGGGACTGAGTGAGAAGGATGCAAGGGCACGAATCTCGCTCTTCGACGTGAACGGTCTCTTGGAGCCATCCCGGAAGGACCTTTCTCCCGATCAACAACCTTACGCTCACACGGCCAAACCCGCCAAGGACTTGGTCGCTGCCATCAATGAACTCAAGCCTACGATCCTGATTGGGGTCAGCACCGTCGGTGGCACGTTTACCAAACAGGTGATCGAAGCTATGTCGAAGCTCAACGACCGTCCTGTGATCTTCGCACTCTCCAACCCCACGGAGCACGCGGAGTGCACAGCTGAAGAGGCGTACAAGTTCTCAAAGGGCAACGCGATCTTCGCGGCAGGGGTGCAGTTCGATCGTGTCACGATCGACGGCAAAAGTTACGAGCCTAGCCAGGCGAACAACTTCTACATCTTCCCAGCGGTGGGCATGGCGATTGTCGCCACCGAGGCAAAGCACGTTCCCGATGAGATCTTCATCACTGCCGCCCGGGCGACCGCTGATCAGGTCACCGACGAACAACTCGCAAAAGGAATGCTCTTTCCACCGCAGACGGATGTGCAGAAGGCTTCGCATGTCACCGCGGTGAAATCCGCCGAACGCATCTTCGAACTTAACCTTGCGCGAGTAGAAAAGCCGAAATCGATTGATAAGTTGATCACATCGCTGGAATACAAACCAATCTACGAAGGCTAATAGAACAAAGGGAGCCGGACCGGCTCCCCCTGGAAGGCGAAGTACGGGGGCATGGAGGTGAGCGAGGCCGAAGAGGTCAAGCATCTGCGCGATGAGAACTCCCGCTTGAAGAGGCTGGTTGCCGATCTCAGCCTGGACAAGGACATGCTGCAGTCGGTGATCCGAAAAAACTCCCTGGGCTCGTAGAACGAAGGACAGAAGTGAGGCGCTTGCTGGCCGAGTTTCGGTCCAGCGAGCGCCACGTCTGCGAGCTGATGGCGGTGCCGAGATCGAGTGGCCGGTATCGAAGCCGGAGAGACGACAGGCAGGTTCAAGAACGGCTGCGCGAACTGGCGCGCGAGCATCCGCGACAACGGGCCCGAACTAACCTCTCGCCACTACCTGGCCTGGGCCATCGAATGGAAGATCGATCTGTTGCACATCCAGCCGGGCAAGCCGACACAGAACGGAGGCATGGAGAGCTTCAACGGAAAGCTGCGCGATGAGTGCCTGAACACAAGCTGGTTCTGGAACCTGTTCGACGCCAGGAGGAAGATATCGGCTTGGAGGACGGAATATAACTCGCGCCGCCCGCACAGCTCGCTTGCCTACAGAACGCCGGACGAGTTCGCGCGGCAGTGGCAGGCTGCTTCTCTTTCAGAAGCAAAGAGTATGGCCGTGGATCAGCCGTATCAAGGCGACCCTGACGAGCTCCGCTTCGCTCCGGCCTTGACACGGCTGCCCCACGGCCAAGAGATCTCTACCTAAGAAAGAAAAGCAGAAAAATTGAGTTATGATTTCATACACCGAACTGGACGAAGAATGGGGTCAGGCCAAGCGCATAAGGTCGTTGCATCTGAAGCAACGCAGCGCGCCGAGATCCCGGCGCACTGCGTTGGTCCTACAGTCTCACTATTTGTCTAAGGGCGCACCCGCTGTTTTACCGGTAACACCCTGGATAAACGGCAGGCCGTTCGGCTCGCCGTAGCCAGTCACATTGTCCCAGCCCGGACCGACTGTTAGCGACGTATCCGTACCGAAAGTGATCGCATAAGCTGTATCGTCTGCCGGTGCGCTGAACAACGCACTCAGGAACTCAGGTTGTATCGCGGCTGAGTTCGCATTCTCAAACAACCCATCGGCCGAGTAGTACGTTGCACCCTGCGCGTCATACACGGTGCCGGTAACATCCGAAATTTCGATCGGATTGGTCGCCAAAACATCCGTGATGTCACTCGGTTTAAGTTTGGCAACCAGCGGCGCGGCAAAACCAAGCGGCTTGCCGTTGTACTGGTCAGCAATCGCCCAGGTTGCTGTGAAAATTGGGCTGGCGAGGCTCGTCCCACCATACACTGCAGCGAACTGTCCAAGCGATTCGCCGAAGGGGCTATCGAAGGCTGTGTAAATAATCGGGAAGCCGGTACTCGGATCAGCCAGGGCCGAAACGTCAGGTAGCTCGCGACCGCTTCCGGGCAAGTCTTTCTGCCAAGACGGCTTCGCGAAAAAGACGCTCTCGCCGCCCCCTGCGCCGCCGCCAGGGAAGACAGTCGAATTCGGAGGGTCGACGGCCCCATAGTCGTTTACATAGGTATAAAGGTTACCCCAGCCCGCCACGACATCAGCCCCGCCATTCGGATTGTTCAGGACACTGGTGCCGCCAACTGCCGTTGCGTATGGAGCATCTGCAGGAATGGCCACATCGCCAACCGGGCTTCCTAGACCATTGTCACCACTATCGCCTGTGGAGAACTGGAACGAGATGCCCACCGCCGCACCGTGCTGAAGTACGGTGTTGAAGGCCTGCGCTTCTGGGGGACCGCCAAGAAATTCTTCATCCACTCCCCAACTGCTCGACACAGTGTGGGCAAGCTTGTGGTTGATTATGTAGTTCAGCGCATAGATGAAGTCCTCATCATCCTGCCCGTCTGCGGCAACTTCGATGATCTTCGCTCCCGGGGCGATTGCGTGGGCCGACTGTATGTCGAGTGCTATCTCGATGTTCCAACCTTCGGTGATTCCTATATTTTCGATAGGAGGCACGCCGTCCGGATAGATTTCTTCGAAGTTAGCGGACGTCAGCGGTGGGAGTCCAAAGGTCTTCGCAGCAAGATTCGCATCAGACTCAGCCTGTGCATAACCAAAGCCTTCCACTAATGCTATGGTCTGACCGGTGCCGTCGTATCCCTGCTTGATCATCGACGTCAACCCATAGTGCGCCTGCAGCTGCTTCGGTGTATAAGCAACTGCTTGTGAATCTTTCTTTGAATATGCTGCGTCGTAGTTCAATCCGTAGTACACACCTATTGGCAGTGCTGATCCCTGTGTGCCGTATACGCTCACCGTGGGCGCTGTCAGTGCCACGTTCGTGATACTGCTCGCGAGAGTTTGTCCAATCGTCGACGCTGTTACACGCTTGAGAAATAGCGGCTTACCTGTCTTCGGATTCTTCGCGTACATCAACTGCGGTACCGCCTTGTGCCGGTCAAGACCCGCGACGGTATCCACCAGAGCTCCGGCATCTCCTATCAGTCGCGCGTCCGTCACATGCGCCTGGAAGGTTGTGTTCTTGTAAGTAAAAGTGTGCAGTTGGGTCTGGAATGCCTCTTCGATCTTTTCCGCCGCGCCATGCACGCGGATCGAGAGGTTCTGCGGATCGACCGAAAGCACGGTCAGCCCATGCTTCGACAATTCATCTTTTACTGTCTTTAGCTCAGCAGCCGTTGGCGCGTACTTTGTAAAGTCCGCATCCGTAAACCATTTGTGATACGTCGGCGATGCAGGATCATAGAGCGCTTCGACTGCCTTGTCATACTCCTCCTGATTGTGCATCTTCAAGAAAACCGTGAGCTTCTCATCCTTGCCGCGCTCGACCTGCCCTTGATCCTGGGCTATTTGAACACCCTTAGGGACATTGTGAACATCGAGCGCACGGGCGCTCAAAGGTCCAAGCGGTGATAGTGCAAGCAGTACTGCGGCACGGACGGATATATTCTGCAGGTTCATCAATTCTCCTTTTAGTTGATAGTGCTTGTGCGGCTCGCGCGAGTGAGTGGATACATGGCTGTCTCCGTCGACTGACTCGCACCAATAAGAAGTTGCCTCCCCATTTTGCATTTCGAGACACTGCTCAGGTAAGCCTCGAAGGAGGGTAGTCAATACCCCTCTTTAGCAGGTAGTCGATGCAATAAACAATCGCCCGCGGCGGGTCTAATCGCCGATCCGTTGAACTAGTGGACTGTAACGACCGCCGCGGGTGCTACCGTCTATTTTCGTACCGAAGCAGTGGAGTCTTGTGCTGAATCGCGCGCTTCTGTGTCTGTTCGTTCGGTTTCTCCAGCAGGCAGCAAAAGCTACGAGCCTAAGTCCGCTCGACAGTCTCTGCTACATCGGTAAGAATCGGAAAGCGAGCAACTTGATCTCTCGTGCAGCAGCGACGCCTCATTCAGTGAGGCATTGCTCGATGATCCATGAACCTATTGCATGACGTTCAGATCCCTTGCAATGTCCTCTTGCGGCGCGAGTACTCTGCGCACTGCGGGAAGAGGTGCTAAGCAAAGCGTGTGCGCATCTGGCCTTTTGGCGATTCACCAGAGTTGGACAACACGTACGACACGTAGAATTGGGTTCAGTGACACGGGTTGTAGTTGGCCGGGGGCAGCGTCGACCCTTCAAGGGTGACCGCAATCCATGCCACATTTTGCAGGTCTACTGCAACTTCTGGCGCAATGCCTAGGAGTGCCGCAGCCTGTTCAGCGCCGCCCAAAGTCCGTACGTCGGTGTCGGAAATTCGCTGAAACAGCACGAGCGCGTTCAGATAGGCTCCATAGATGCTGGGGTGGTGAAAGCCCGCATCGGTCGGCGTGTTGCGCGTGGATGGTGAACTCCCGCTCTGATAGTTGAAGGTGAGCGAGACTCCTGAAGCATTGCCGCCATAGGGATCAGGATTAGCGACACCGAGCGACCAAGCTAACGACCACGCGTCGCCTGTTGGCGCTATCCCTGCGATTCTCTGATTCTGTGATGCAGCGCTGACGTAGGCGTCGTGGTACGCGGAGGTTAGGGTTCCCAGGGAAAGAAGATAAGCAGAGTCGGAAAACGGCGCCGCTGCAGTGCTCAGACGATAAGCGGTATCGGCAGGGGCTCCGGTTTCATACAAAAAGATCCTTGCATTGGGTGCGGTCGTGTGCACGGCTGCTTCTATGGCGTTGACTGCTGTGCAGAATGATGCAGGATTGCTTTTACTGTCTAGCGAAATGCTCGACGGGATCGGTTGGAATGTAGCCTCCTGTAATACTACGGTGTCCCAATTGGGTCGCGTGATGACGTCGCTCGCTGCTGAGTAGTTCTGCGCGAGTGATGTTGCCGATATCGCCTCGATATGAACATCGTAGGGTAGCCCTGTCTCGTTTGCGAACTCGGCAAAGATCCCAGGAATGCCGCCCCATGGGCCCGTCTCTCCAGCGCCCGTCTCTTGTCGAGCGGCGATTGTCGTGTTGAAGTTCTCATCCACAACTTCCGCGGAGGCGACGGTCGAACCAATGCCGCCCGTTCCGGGTGTGTTGTTGTACGTGCGTACCGGCAGGTAACGGCCGTGAGTAAAACTGTCGCCCACAAAGAGGACATGCCGAAGAGCGGGCGGCCTCGTCGTTTGATTTGGAGGAGTTGTGGTGGACGTCGAGCAGCCGATTAGACCAGACAGCAAAGCTGCAGAAGAGATGTATCGCGTAATGTTCACTACCTTCATCATCGTGTCCTTCAACCCAGATCATGGGCCGTATTGCGATCGTTCACCAAGGCAAAGATGCTCCGGCTCACCGAAACTCGCGGCGTGCGAGCATAACCTGCCTCTTTCCGCGCATCGAGGAACGCGCGGATCTGACCTGCCTGCTGCACGTGAAACGGCCCTCCCGCGTTTTATCGAACTTCTGTGTCGAGCTTTGCAAGTTCATTCCGAGTTGTGCGGCCCATGATTCTGGCATTCTGATTTGGCCCACTCTGGCGGTTTAAGTTGGCCCACCCTTTGGGCAGAGCGGACCCTACCCGGACCGTGCGGCCTGGTTCAAACAGCGCCGCGGCAAGCGGCAGAGCGTCAAGTATGGTCTTGTATTGCCGATTCAGATGGCTCGATTGCGCAGTTCGTTCCCGCACTTGACCCACAAGCCGACCTCGCGATTCCGCCAACGACAGCTCGACTCGCCGACGCATGCGGCTGAATTGGCGGATTAGAAGCGCTAAAACAAAGAAGAGTAAATAGACGGGGAAATCATAGCTCGAAAAATGCAGCCAGCCGTTCGGCGAATGCAGAAATGTGGTAAACCCCAGGGTCCCTAAGGCAAGCCCTAGATTGCCTGGACCCGATACGTGACCGCAATGAGGTGGGAGTCCAAAGCGATTGAGAAAATCCTCCAAATCCCTAACATGCCACTGTGCCACGAAAGAAAATCCATTGTCGCGCAGAAGTCACGTGCGTATGCTGCATCGACTATCATCACGTCAGGAGTCGATCAGGTTGTACCAAGCCAAGCCGGCTCGAACTGCGAACCAGCGGATAGGTTCGTTTGGAATGTAGTCCAGATTCGCATTAACGAACGGATATTCCTTCCATCGGTCGCCACGTCCGGCATCGAGATCAGCGATGATTCTTCCAAATACCGAAGCGAGATTCACCCCATGGCCGCTGTAGCCAAGCCCATGAAAGATATTTCGATATTTGCCGGAACATCCTACGGAAGGAGACTCATTCAGAGACCAATCGACGACACCATCCCAAGTTGCTTCGAATCCGATACCGGAGAGCTTGGGATAGATACGAACCAGTTCACGCTGAAGTCGCGCCGAGTGGGAGCCAACAGCAGCAGGATCCAAATGCCCATTGTTGAAAGAATATCCGGGGCTTCCGCCGCCGATATGAATGCGATTGTCTTGCGTTACCCCGAGGTAGAACACCTCCGTCCTGCTGTCGTTGAACGGAACGCGCAGTCTCCATCCAATATCAATCAATTCCTGATCCGTGAAGCGCCTCGTCATGGCCACGTATTCACGGATTGGCGCAACGGCATTTCGAAAGAAACCCAACCTTGAAGTGAAGGCGTTGGTCGCGAGCACCAGCGCCTTTGCTCTAACTGTGTGTCCGGCAGTTGTATAAATCAGATGTTCTGACCCCTCTTCAATCTTTCCCACCATCGTGTTCTCAAAGATCTTTGCGCCGGCCGACTCCGCTGCAACCTTAAAGACATGGACTAACTTCATAGGATTGACTTGACCACCGCCTGGATCGAAAAATCCACCTTCATAAACATCAGTACCAAGGGCATCGACGATCTTCTGTTTGTCCCACAATTCAACTGGCATTCCCAGTGATTGTGCTCGTTGCACGTAGTCTTTGGCTTCTCTCACATCTTGAGAACTGAGGAGGACCTGGAGTGCTCCCTTCGTTTCCAGCTCGCAATCTATCCCTGTCTCCACACTAAGTTTTGACAGTGTCTGTAGATTCTGAGCGGTCAGATCGTATATCTTCTTGTCCATCGCCGGATCTGAACTAAAATTGAGGTAGCGATCCTCGGTCATTGTGAGCACCATCGCACCGTTACGCCCCGAGGCTCCATTGCCGCACCCTCTGCCTTCCAGAACGACAACCTCCTTGTGGGGTGAAACACTACGGATAAAATAGGCTGTGGAAAGCCCTGTAAGGCCGCCTCCGATGACTGCCACATCCACCGTGAGGTTTACAGAGAGGGGAGGATTTTGCGGCGGCTGGCTTCCCATCCAGTAGCTATGATTAAGCTCGAGTTCAGTCGGTTCCCTCCAGATCACCGGTGAGACCTCATTGAGGCCTGCAGCACCCATCAGGGCAGCGCCGCCAGCCGTAACGGCCCTCTTGAGGAATCGCCGTCGGCTTGAGAGCCCCTGCCTCGGCTCGTGTGGAACCTGAGAGAACACCTGTAGTCAACTCCTTTTTCGACACCATAAACTATATCGTCGAACGCTGGTGGCACTGCAAGTCCACTTCACACATGGAGATACTCATCATGCGATGCCTTGTTTCTGTGAACAGCAAAGAGTTCCCATCGCTTTGGCACCACAACTTCTAGCAACTAACTGTCGAGACTACTCACTAACATGGAATCATCAGAGAGACGCGCACATTGGTCCACAACTGCTAGACTTGTATCCACTACATCTGTAAAAGTACGGGACTTCCGTTGGCGCCGCGCTTTAAGATAAATAGCGCCCTTCAGAAGGCATCTGAATCCACCCAGATGGGGTCTGCTGCTGGTGCCCGAGGTTCAACATTTGGTGGGAGTAACCGACGATTAGACACGAAGAGACCTGATTCGACAAGGGTATCCGCTCTGTAGGGGCGACAATGATCGCAGAGTCCGCGATGCCAGTTCTGAAATTACACGATCTTTCGTTTAGTGCGACAGGCAGAACGGCCCAGGGAGAGCCGCAATCTAGCTCAAAGCTGAGCCACGGCTTCTACATTCTGCACGAACATCGCTACGGACAACAACATCTATACCTTGCTCTTGCAGCCAGCTACTAGGGTGCTTCTTTAGAGGAAGGATAACGGATATCGCCGGGTTATGTGGTGTTCTTGTCCCATTATTCTTTGTCTTACTTCTCGGCTACCTCGCCGGTAAGGCCCACTCCTTCAGTGGAGATCAGGTGTCCGGGCTTAGCAAGTTGGCGCCCGGCTTTGCTCTTCCTGCGTCGCTCTTCACTCCTGACACCCTGTTGCTGAGATTGGGGCCACAACTCCAAGGCCTCGACAGGCAAGTAGGCTTGCGTTGTTTCGCCTAGTTGCTGGAAGTCACGACGGTCAATTCCAAGCTGCCTGCTTTGCCTGCGTACTCCATTGCGGGTTCCAGGTCGGGCAACGAGAAGACTTTTGGTTGGATCGGCTTCAGGTCTAGTTGGCCGGATCGAACCAACGACAGAAGGGGCAGGTACGCCCCTTGGGGGTGCATGAAGTTTCCGATGATCTCCCAGTTGTTAAACATCATCCGGAGATAGTTGATCGGAATAGGAACGGCGCTGCTGCCCATGAGGACGATGCGCCCCCAGCGATAAAGTGAACCAAGGGCCGCTAGCGTTGAATTAGGGTCCTTGGCGTTTCCTACTTGATCGAAAGCTAAATGGGCGCCGCCGTTGGCAGCGCTTCGCAAAGCCTCGGTGTCCTTCGTCACATCGCCAGTGAGGACAACGGGAATCACTCGTTCACCTCCAGCCTTGGCTAGCTTATCGAGCGTTTCCTTGCTGCGGCCAGCCGCGACCACGCGACTCGCCCCCATTGCAAGGGCGACGAGAGTTGCCGCGCTCCCGTAAGCACCACTGGCACCGTTCACCACCCGTCTCTCCCGCTTGGAGTCTTCCCCGTGTCAATCCTCCGAACGGAACGATGCAGCGGGTGATGGCAGTCAGTTGCGGGAAGTCATAGTGGTCGAGCCCCTCGATTGGCGTGACGACCTGAGCGGGCAAGAGAACGTACTCCGCAAGAGTCCCGTCCTTCCAAGAGCCTTGGAGGGCATCTCCGATACCTCCCGGAGAAGTTACTCCGATCAAAATTTGCCCTGGCTCGGGTACATTCTCCCGTGCGACAAGGTGACTCGACGTCACTACTTTCTGGCCCTTCTTGAGGTGCCAGACATCCGCACCGACACCCTCGACCGTTCCGATCGCGTTACCACCCGGGGTGAAATCTTCAGGCGCGCGGTAGGCCGGCAGCTTGCCCTCCACGTATGGCTTCAGATAGGACATGAGAGCTTGCGACTGAACACGAACCAGCACACTTCCAGGACGAACTTCCGGAATAGGAACGTCAACGAAACTGAGTTTGCCGCCCAAGCGGTCAATCTTCCACGACTTCATCATGCGTTCTCCTTTTTCTTGGCAGGTTCGAAATATTCGACAACCAGCCCGTCCGGGTGGCGGGCCGTCAGGTTTCTTCCGCCAGTGACGGTCTGCGGTTCGTGAAGAATCTCCGCCCCCTTCGTTTTGAGCCAACTAAAGCTTTCATCGAGCGAATCGACGTAGTAGACAGCGTTCACAAGGCGTAGCTCGTCGAGAATCTCTTGATCGGCAGCAAGGATAAGGACGCCCCCTACCTTTGCCGCCTCTACGTTCGTCTCGGCGATGTGCACTCGTCGTTCGCATTGAACTCCTAGAAGGACTTCATAAAACTGAATCGCTGTCTCCCACTGGTTTCGCTCGGTGTAGATACGTATCGCTTGCTGCAGAACCCGCATTACATGCTCCTATGCTGATGACCGGTCTAGAGTGGCTGCGTCTCATTGAGACCACTTCGTTGATAATGGTGCCCAGCAACGAGGCACCGTTCAGAACGCTTCACTAGACCAGCGAGAAACCGCCGTCGACAGTGAGGTTCTCTGCGTTCACAAAACTGCTATCGTCGGATGCCAAGAACAGCACGGCTTTGGCGATCTCCTCGGGCTGTCCTGTACGTCCTGCCGGCGTATTCGCGGAGGATTGCGCGGCATACTCTTTGATCTGATCGTCGTTCATGCCCAGTCCGTTGTAACCAGGGGTGATCACGACACCCGGGCTGATCGCGTTGACCCGTATCTTTCGGGGCTTGAGATCGTTAGCCCATCCTCGAGCAAAATTCCGCACAGCGGCCTTCGATGCGGAATACATGCTGAAGGCTTCCATGCCTTTGCTCTCGGTAATGGATGAGTTGAGGATGATCGAACCGCCGTCGTTCATGGTCGGCAACAACTTTTGAACTGTGAAGACGACTCCCTTCACGTTTGTGTCGAAGATCTGGTAGTAGTGCTCTTCTGTTACATCTGCAATGGGAAGCACTGTTCCTGCACCCGCATTCGCAAAGAGAATGTCCAGCTTTACCTTCTGTGCCGTCAGTTCAGCAGCGAGGCGGGTGAGGTCGGCAACCTTAGATACGTCCCCTTGGATTCCAACACCAAGTGGGCCGATCTCATTCAGAGCACTGGTGAGAGCTTCTTGCCGGCGTCCCGTAATAAAGACCTTCGCACCCTCCTGCGCCATCAGCTTGGCCGTTGCGAGTCCGATTCCGCTATTGCCGCCTGTAATCAAAGCCGTTTTACCACTGAGTCGTCTCATGTTCATTCCTTTCGATCGTCCGAAGTCCTAACCGTGCCTCTCTATGGATGGACGGCGCTTCCCGGTAGCGTGTCCAAACTTCCGCTTTTCAGCAGCCCGCTTCCAACAGGCGGTCGATAGTTTTGGGAAAGGATGTGGCGGCGATCAAGCAAGGAAGGAGCCACCGAAGCGTAGTCAGACCGCTGGCGCTGACGCCGGTATTCGGTAGGGGTGGTGCGCATGAGCCGCCTGAAGATCCTGGCGAAGTGTTGCTGCGTTTGAAATCCGCATTCGGCAGCGATATCGATAATGGGAGACTCTGATTCTTCGAGGAGAGTCTTCGCCTTGCAGATTCGGAGCCGCAACAAGTACTGGTGAGGTGACGTACCGGTCGAACATTTGAATCTCTGCGAGAAGTACGCGGCACTCAAGCCTGCCTCGCGGGCTAATTCGGACAGTGTGAGGTTGCGGCTCAGGCGATCGCCGATGAAGGCGAGTACACGGCGAAATTGCGATGGAGAGAGGCCGTCTTCTGCTAGCTGAGCAGGAGGAACGCAAGCTGGAGCGACCGTTGCTTCTTCACTGGTCTCGTCGGTAATGAATGATTCGGCGCCGGGGTCGAGAAGGCGAATGCGTACACGTTTTCCATCCTGCTCGACCCAAGCCGGTCCTGGAAGCAAAGCGTTCGCGCCGGCGCGATGCACCATCGCAAGCCGCGACGGTCTGCGCGAGGCGTCGTGTATCAGGAAGAGCTTTCTCTTCTGGGCCGGCACAATGGAATTGGCGACCTGGTGATGTCTGCATTCGGCCATGCCTACCTCACTTCTGAGCTCACCGTTCCCCGTGGGAATCAATGGCTCTTATGTGAAGGTAGGCTTCACGCGGTTTGTCTAAAACCACACAAACTTGAGGTTTTGCCTATAGATTTCTATAGGTTTGACCAGGTCAGTCTCACTCTGCGCGGATGAGTCGAGCGAAACGGACCCAGATCGAAGGTCGTGCATTCTCCAAGAGACTCGAACGGGGCACGCGAAGCAGCACTTCAGTGCCATTTCCAGGTGAAGCCGTGAATGCCAGATCAGCATTCAGGAAACGCGTTCGTTCTCGCATTCCAGCTAAACCATAGTGTCCGAGACGCCCCTCTCTGACGAACTCTGAGTTCATGCCGGTGCCATCATCCTTCACTTGGACACTTGGAGTCCAAATGCTTCCCCATATGTCAGAACGACGTCGAGGCGTGTCCCCTCGGAATGTAAGCAAGCGTTGGTAATGGCCTCGTCCCTACATCTTCGGACACGCGAGGTGCGTAGACTGCGCCATCTCATAGGGCACTCATGGGTTCTTGTCTCGCAAAGGACTTTGTCGAGCATCTTCAGTAAGCCAAGCACAGCGAGGAGTTGATCATGCCGGATAGACTATAGTGCCGCAGGCGGAACGAAGGGTTCCTACCATGACCTCGCCAAGTGGATACGCGGAGACGGGACAATACCTAGCAGCATGAGCGGATTTTCGAATTGGCAACATATGTTGAGACTGCCAATCGTGACTCTCACAGGGGATCCCGCGAGGGCGCGGACCGACTTTTTTGCGACGCACCGCGGCAAGAAGGAGAACGATTTTAACGTTCACTACAACGCCTCCGGCGCCTTCCACGACCAACTCATTCGCACTTCAGAAGGCTGGCGCATCCAGGTCCGCCGCCTTCAAATCTACTTCGGCGATCCTTTGCAGATTGCAAAGATTGGCTAGTGTCACAATTTGGTGCTCCGGCTCCTCAACAAGAGGGGCCGAAGTACTCCCTGATGGCTGCGAGTGCCTTGAATACTCGGAAGGTTCGTCCTATGAGGGCGGAGAGCGGCATCCTGCCGACCGCACAGAGCGAATGCTGAATCCCGGGATTCTTGCAGACCTATGGACACGGGACAGCCGCATTGAGCACGCGGTCTGCTTCGTGCGGCGTTCAAATGAACGGTAGCAGCAGATGATCTGAAGGCAGACAGATTTGTGTTGGCTGGCTTACAGGACCATAGGATCTGCGAATGTGTGAGATCGTCGTCATCGCCGTGGCAGTGGCTAATATGCTGCCAGGTGAAGCACAAGATCGCTGGCTCGGTATAGGGCCTGCCCGAAAGAAGTATGGGAACTCGCGGAAGCCGATGCCTGCCCTCGCAGATCTTATCGATACGGTTTTGACGGGGTCATTTACAGAAGGAACGGTGCGTAACAAGGTATGGGAAAACTTGAAGGAAAAGTGGCAGTCATCACTGCAGCGACTTCCGGTATGGCACTCGCTACGGCGAAGCTCTTCGTCGAGGAGGGAGCTTACGTCTTCGTGACAGGTCGGCGGCAGGCGAAGCTAGATGAGGCCGTACAGGAAATTGGAAAGAACGTCACGGGCGTACAAGGTGATGCCGCCAATCTGAGCGACCTTGATCGGCTCTACACGACTGTAGCGCGAGAGAAGGGGAAGATCGATATTCTCTTCGCCAGCGCCGGTGTAGGCGAGTTAGCGAAACTGGAGGATGTGACCGAGGAACATTTTGATAAAACGTTCAATCTGAATGTGCGAGGAACTCTTTTCACGGTTCAAAAGGCCCTACCGCTATTCAACGACAAGGGATCAGTCATTATGAATGGATCGATCGCCAGCATCAAGAGTTCGCCCGCCCTCGGTACGTACGGTGCCAGCAAGGCGGCCATTCGCGCGTTTGCCCGTACTTGGCTAGTCGAGCTAAAAGACCGGGGTATTCGAGTAAATGTTCTCAGCCCCGGCACCATCGACACTCCTGTGCTCGATCCTTTCGGGCCGGACGTCAAAGAGCGTTTCAGATCAAGGGTGCCGCGCGGTGAACTGGGGCGCCCGGAAGAGATTGCGTCCGTCGCACTCTTTCTGGCGTCTGCCGACTCGAGCTTTGTCAACGGCGTCGAACTATTTGTGGATGGTGGAGCCGCGCAGATTTAAGCCCCTCCATGCAAGTGGAGTTGCTTGGTGACTAGCAGGCTCTGACTAGACGCAGGAAATAAAGGCGTCAGTGCCGGTTTTGCCAGTTTCTAACTGATTTCCCGTCAATAACTTAGGTTTTGGCAGTTCCATTGCATGGAGGCGTCAAACCCACAGGCAAGATATAGGAGCGGCGAATAGGCGATCCCCGAAAGGGACCACCTTCGTTCCGTCGTACATTACGATTCCAAGTTTCAGGTCATCACCACAAATGTCCAACAGCTTTTTGATCCCTTTGAAGTCGCTCGCGTGGACGGTTGCGCTTGCTTTGACCTCAACACCGACTAGTGCGCCGTGTTCATCCTCTACGACGATGTCAATCTCATCCTGATCCTTATCCCGATAGTGATGGAGCGTATAGCCTTCGTCGGACCATGTGATCTGCTTCATGACTTCGGCAAATACAAATGTTTCCAGCAACGCACCAAACGTTGAGCGGTCCTTTGCTATCTGCTCAGTAGTCAATGCCAGCAAGGTGGCAAGCAACCCAGAGTCGACAAAATGCAATTTTGGGGTCTTGATCAGTCTCTTCAGTTCATTGCGGAACCACGGGGAGACCCGCTGCACGAGAAAGAGCTGTTCAAGGATGCCGGTGTATTTTCTCGTCGTCTTGTCGTCCATCCCGATCTGTCCGCCGATTTGAGTGAAGTTGGTAAGCTGCCCGGACTGGTGGGCAAGTACCTGGAGCAGGCGCGGCAACTGATCCAGCTTCTCTACTTCCGCAATATCCCGCACATCCCTCTGTACGATCGCCTTCACATAGTCGCGAGCCCAAGCCTGACGTCGCCGAAAGTCTTCTCTTCGCAGCATCTCCGGGTAGCCGCCTACTAGCACCGCATGGACAAGCTGATCGCCTTCGATATCCGGCCCTGGCTTCACCAACTTGCCATTGAATGCCATCTTCAGGAAGCTGGGCTCTTTGCCGAGTGTTTCGGCTCTGGAAATCGGCATCAGGTTTACGATTTCCATGCGGCCTGCAAGGCTCTCGGACACTTGAGGAAGAGTGAGAATGTTGGCAGATCCCGTCAGCAGGAAACGGCCTGCTCTGCGGTCGTTATCAACGGATCTCTTGATGGCTCTCAGAAGTTCCGGGGCTCTTTGCACTTCGTCGATGGTGACCAGATCGAATCCACGGACAAAGCCAGCGGGATCGTTGCGAGCGGCTTCAAGCACCGTGTCGTCATCCAAGGTCACATACTCGCGGTCCTTATCGGCGAACTGTTGGACAAGCGTCGTCTTGCCGCACTGTCGTGGTCCTATCAGCATAACCACGGGAGTGTCAGTGAGGGCAGTGGCCACACGGCGTGCTGCGAATCTCTGAACGAATTGGAAATTGGCGTCGACCATCTCGGATTATTGTAGCGTCTAATCCGGATTAGCAGTCCGTCCGATTCGGATTAGGAGCCCGGCCAAATCGGAGAGGTTGAAAGCCTATCGCCCCAGTCCCGGCAACCAATCACCACCGAAATCCAAGGGGGATTCGCCTTGGCCCAGAACTACGGAACGCCTCCTAAACACTGGGTCGACGTACAAATAGCGTACACAGAGGAAGCGAAATGAGCCCAAATGGTCCCATCCAGGCCCAAAACAATTTCCTGTAACACCCATCCCATCAACAACTTCCATTGATCCTAAACCGCTTAGCATACTTGGAAGGCAGCCCTGAAAAGGCCGGCGTCGGCGGTTCGATCCCGTCTCTGGCCACCACATTGTAAAAGACTTACAGGCAACCAGATTTCGCTCAAAACAGCCGAGGACACAAATAGGAGACATCCTGGAAACTACGTGGTACCTCTCGGTACTACAACATCAGGCTCTCCGTTCTTCTTTGCCCGACACAGCCTCCTCTTTCCCCTCTCTTTCTGGCTTCGGTTCAAGCTTGCTCCATACCTCCCGCGAGACGCTTCCAGTCTTCATGATGTGCGCCTGAGCCAACTCGGCATAGCGTTCCGTCATCTTGATGTTGGAAAAATGCTGATCGCCGCGCTGAGCATGCGAGAGTCGAAGCTAGGGGTGACTCGCGAGCCGAGCATCCGCGAAGCCATCGTGGATTTTGAAAGGCGAAAGACTCCCCCGGCTGCTCAGTTCGTGTACGTAACGAGCCGCTAGCCGGGATACCAGAATCAGCACGAGGGTTGAGACCGATCGAGCCGGATCGGCTCAACCTTGGTGTTCCCGGGCGGCGGTCATTTGACCGAGAACTGAGTTCGTGGGATAGATGATGCCGAACATAGCGGAGTCAAGCGGGTTCGATCGAGGCTACCGAATTGGGCTCATCTTCCCGATGTGGATTTGCAACTCGCCTCCATTACGAGGTTGGGGCGGGTACTCTGTTTTCAGAGTGGAGGATGTGGTGAAATTTTTGGCGGCAGCAGTGTTTTATCCCATGCTCTGGCCGCGGCGTGGTGCTCGATGCAGGCCGCCTTGCGAGCGGATTCGCGATCATCGCAGCGGTCGTGATTGGCCTTGTGTCTCTCTTGACCCGGCATAGGTTCTGGCTACCAGCTGGGCTGTCTGTTCTCGCAGGATTCATCATCTTTCTGCTAATGCGGCTGTATGACGCTGTTCTCTGCCGGTTGAATCCGAGTAGCCGGACGTTGACTCTGTACCAATAACAATCCAATCAAGTGGTGCGAGAAGCGGCAGATGTGCATTTCCGATAAGCTACGGGTTCAATGCGGTGAAATCTGCACATGGTGACCGGTCGGCTCACTATATGCATGTTCGAGTCTGCCGCGACATATGCCGAGCAGGTTCCTAGGCTTGGGACACACATGGAACCTGCTCACTATAGGTGTAGGTTACTTCCGGATACCATAACGTGGGGCCGGTTGATCGTTCTGCGTCGCTGCGAGTAATGCAGAGGATGTCTTTTCAAATTCCTGCACCAAGCTGTTATCGTGCACTGATGGAGCGGTAATGAATTCGCCGTTATCCAGTCCCGTAAGAGCGGCATCGACGCAGTCTTCAGTGGTCATGACGACGCCCGCTCCGAGGCTGGACAGCGGAACTCCCATTGTGTCCCAGATCTCCGAAACAGTCGCTGCAGGTGCAACGAATTGCAAGCGGATGGCAGTTTCTGCGAGCTGCTGTTTCAGTCCTTGTGTGAAGTTGAGCACGTAGGCCTTGGTCGCACCATAAATCGGTACCCAAGGATACCCAGAAAAGCCGACAACAGAGCCAATGTTAACGATCGTCCCGGAGTTACGTTCGAGAAAGTGAGGTAGAACTGCTCTGGTGAGAGCGGTGAGCGCGGTGACGTTCAGGGCGACGAGGTTGGTGATGGTATCCAGAGAGACCTGAGACACGGGCACGACGCTAGAGGTTCCTGCGTTGTTTACGAGAAGTGTGATTGCAGGATCACTGCTCAACTTCTGCATGGTCTCAGAGAGGCCGGACGGTTGAGCCAAGTCTGCGACCAGAACACCGACCTTGACGGAGAAGCGCGCCTGAAGATCATCAGCAATTGCCTGCAAGCGGTCACGACGACGTGCAACAAGAAGAAGATCGTAACCGCGGGCGGCAAGACGATCGGCATATACCTTGCCGATACCGGAAGAGGCCCCAGTGATAACGGCTGTACCAAGGGTGCTAGGCTTCGCCTGGCTCATGGAAAAGCTCCTTCAAGGAGTAATTTGCGGGGATATCCTGGCACCCGTCAATTGTGTCCGCTGGATTTCCTACCGTACGGTAAAGGATGTGCGGCAGGTGTGATCGATCCAAATTGTTTTACTATTTGGTAGGAATTTGAAGATCGGCGTCTGTTTGAAACATCAAGAACTGGTTAGGGGAACGTATGCCAGGACAGACCGAATCGAAGCGACGTCCGGGGCGACCGCGGGGCTTTGACCGAGACGCAGCTTTACATGCTGCGATGCTCCTGTTTTGGAAGCAGGGCTTCGATGCAACGTCCTACACTGACCTGACGAAGGCGACCGGCATGAGTAAGCCCACGATTTATGCCGCCTTTGGAGACAAAGTCGATCTGTTCAGGAAGGCTATGGTGGTCTACGCGGAGGAGGCCACGAGGGTCTATGAGGAAGCCTTGAATCAGCCAACTGCGCGTGAAGCTGTGGAGACCTGCCTGCGGCTCGCACGCGGGCTAAATTCTCCGCCGGACGAGCCGCGGGTCTGCTTCCTTGTGCAGGGTGCACTGACAGGGAGTGCAGACACGCAGACGCTTCGCGACGAACTCGCCGGCTTCCAGCGACAGGCTACACGAAAACTGCGGAAACGATTGGACGAGGGGAAACGAAAGGGCGAGTTACCAGCGACTGCGAATACCGCGGCGATGGCAGAGTATTTTACTTCCGTCGTGACGGGACTTTCAGTGCAAGCTGCCAACGGGGCCGCAGCGAAAGACTTGAATGCAGTGCTGAAGATGGCAATGGCGTCCTGGCCTAGCAAGTAGGGCATCGCCTTTAGGGCCTTCACGCACTGCATGAACGGTGATTGACATCAATGCTGCTCGGCGGCAAGTGCAGCTTTTGTGCGCCTAGAGGCGGATCTGGACCCGAGTCATTCCTGCCGTAACGCGATTGTCGGGTCCACGCCGCTCGCGCGCACAGCAGGAATAAAACCTGCAAATCCCGCAGCTAGAGCAAGAATGATTGCGGAGCTAATGAACGTCAAAGGATCGCGTGCATTCAATCCATAGAGTTGGCTGCGGATCAGATTGACGAGGACCAGTGCAAGCGTGACACCGGCTGCGAGGCCGGATCCGATAAGAAGAAGCACATCGCACATGATCATCGCGATTACATTGCTCCGAAGCGCCCCAAGCGCGATGCGAATGCCAATTTCACGCGTCCTTCGCAACACGGTGTAGGCCATAACGCCATACAGCCCGATCACAGCGAGCACCATGGCGAAGCAACCGAAAACCGCGGAAAGACTGGCGACAAGACGCTCAGTCCTGAGCGAGAATCCTATCTGCTCGTTCACAGTCTGGAGATCAACCGCCGGGACATGCGGGTCGAACCGGTGCATGCGTTCGCGCAGTGCATCCTCAAATTGGCGCGGATCACCCTGCGTGCGCACATATACAGTCATGCCGCGGACGTTGGATACTGCGAGATAGGGAAAATAGGCTTGCGGCGGGGGCGTCTCCTTTAGATCCCGGTATTTCCTGTCTGGAATTACACCGATCACTTCCGTCTTCGGTGGGACCGACTCCGAGTCGCTCACCAACCCGAATCGCTGCCCAAGGGGATTGCGGCCGGGGAAATATTCCCTGGCAAAGCTCTCATTCACCACAGCGTAATCGGTCGGCGCAACGTCTTGAGCGCTGAATGCACGGCCCGCAATAACAGGAATACCGAGCGTCGCGAAGTAGTTCGGGTCGACTTGGCTAAGAACCGGCTGTTGTTCAATCGGAGTACCCTCAAAGTCCTTACCCACAATCGCATTCTGCCACGCATAACCCCTCAGAACCGGCATCGTGGAGAATGCAATCGAAGTAACTCCGGGCATCGCTTCGAGATCGACTTTGAGGCGGTCGTAGTATGACTTCGTATCTGCGAAGGAGTATCCGCTGAGCGTAGGTGCAGTTGTGAATGTAAGCAGATGATCGGTTGGGAACCCAGGCCCCACGTCCTCGAGATTGCGCAGGGTACGTACGAACAGTCCCGCGCCAACAAGCAGCAGTAGAGAAAGAGCCATCTGAATCGAGACCAGTAACCTGCGAAGAGACATGCCGCCAGTTGAGGCTGCCCCTGATCTGTCTTTGAGCGCGAGTGTGATCTCAGTGCGCGAGGCGCGCATGGCGGGCAAAAGTCCGAAGACGAGTGAGGTCAGGAGCATAGCTCCCAGAGTAAACGCGAGCATACGCCCATCCGGAATGGGCGAGACCGCAAACTCCGATGCCGCATCCGCAGGCAGATAGATCCGTAGAAGAATGCGATCCGCCGCGTAGGCTAGCATCAGTCCCACCACGGCGCCAGAGCCTGAGAGAAGTAGGCTTTCGACCAGAAGTTGGCGCACGATGCGGGCGCGTCCCGCGCCGATGGCCAGCCGCACGGCAAATTCCTTTTCTCGTGTTGTGGCGCGCGCCAGCAACAAATTTGCCAGGTTAGCACAGGCAAGAAGCAGAACAGCCGCGGTGAGCGCGAGCAAGACCCATAGCGGTCTGCTCATATATTCACGGAGATCGTTGTCGGAGCCCGGCAGCAGTTCAATGCGATTACGGAGGAATGGCTCCCGATCCGCAGCTGTCGCAGATCTGATGAACTCGGGTTGCTGAACTTCCATTTCAAGGATGCTGTGCAGAAGTGGCTGCAGCGAGGCCTGCGCCTGCTCTGTATTCATACCGGGCCTGAGGCGGCCGTAGGTGGTCACCCAACTCAGCCGGCGGCGCCGGTCTTTGAGTCCGTCCGAGTGCGGCGTCATCTCGGTCTTCATCATGATGGGAACGAAGATCTTGGCGGGTTCTCCCATCTCCACGCCGTCGAAGCCTGGCTGCGCAACTCCGATAACGGTCATCGCCTGACCATTCAAGGCTATGGTCCGCCCAATCATGTTGCGGTCCCCGTTGAAGTAGCTCTGCCAGAAGCTGTAGCTGAGCACGACAACCGGCGCGCTATCGGGAATGGAGTCGTCGTCGTGGCTTATCGTGCGCCCCAGGACTGCTTCAACGCCCAATGTCTGAAAGTAGGTGCTGGAGACCAGTTCTGCAGAGATCTGCACTGTCTGATCGCTGTATCCGATCGTCACATGCGTCGGAAAGCGGCAGAACATCGCCGAGAAGACATTATTGTTGTCTCGCAAATCTTCAAACATCGGCCAGGACATCGTGTTTGGGCCATAGCTGTTGCCGTAATGATTGCCTGCCTCTTTCACAATCACCAGTTGCTTTGGATCTCTGACCGGCAAGAGCCGCAGAACCACCTGGTCAAGCAGGCTGAACATCGCGGTGTTTGCACCGATCCCAAGAGCGAGAGTTCCTACGGCGACCAGGGAGAAAGTCGGATTGTTCGCGAGCGACCGAATGCCATATCGCACATCCTGTACAAACCTCTCTATCCATGCGCCTGTCCGAACATCGCGGACATTCTGTACTACGTGATCTGTTCCTCCTGTCTGGCGACGAGCATAGGCGTACGCCTCTTCAGGAGCCATGCCTTCCTGCAATTTCTCTGCCTCTACGAGCTTCATGTAGGCCTCGAGTTCCTCATCGAGGTCGCGATCAAGCTGTTTTCTGCGGAACGCGTTCTTCCAAAGCGCGCGAACTCGGCTGATCATAACGCCTCCTGGCCGATCCCGAGCGCTGCCCCCATGGCGAAAGAGATGCGAGCCCAGCGTTCGGTTTCAGTACGAAGTTGCTTCCTTCCAGTCTTGGTTAACGCATAGAACTTTGCACGTCGATTCGTTTCCGCCTGGCCCCAATTGGATGTGAGCCAGCCCGCCTCCTCCATTCGGTGAAGTGCGGGAAACAACGAGCCCGGCTTCACGTCGAACGCTCCGTTCGTCATTTGCCCGATTCGGCGGGAGATTCCCATGCCATGCAGTTCCTGAAGTGCGAGGGCCTTCAGAATCAAAACATCGAGTGTGCCTTGCACCAGATCGGATTCGTTGGTCGCCATGAAATCTCCTATTGACTGCCTATAAGACAGTACATCGACTCTTATAGGCAGTCAATAAGAGTATGAGCTCATACTTGCCAACACCTGATTAATGCACGCCCTTTGCTCCGCGTCAGACCTAGTGGAAAACGCAGTTGCCAACACTTCGAGGTTGGAGGGCGATCCATATGAGACCTCACGGTTGTTACGGACATGTTGTTTTGAAAGCCTCTTGAGAACACTGACCACTCGATAAAAGAGTTGTGTATGAGTTCGTTCATGGCGGAAGCGCTCGTCATAGCTCTCTGCGTTGCAGACCGCGGCATCCATCAGATCGTAAGCTGCGTGAACATCGTGCAGATAGCTAGTAGCACAGTAATCCGCGTACGGCCACGCGAGGGTGCAAACTCGCCGAAACAAATTATCCACAGCCGGGTCACGCGAGCCCAAATACCAGTAGTTACTGGATGGTAGAAGTGGCCCCGAATCCATGCAGAGCCCTTGTTAGTCCAAAGCAGCGCCGCGCAGCAGTGACATCGGAGATTGCGTTGCAAACATCCCTCCGCTTCTCTGCCAACGGCACAGTGTTCCAAAGGAGTAGACGCTTCCTAAAATGCCCGTGGACTCACCTGGGGATAATTGATTCAAAGCGCGATGAGGTGTCAGGCACGTTCAATGAGTTCCATCATCCTCATCCATCTCCATTGACACAAAGGACGTTCAGCGTGCACCAAAAGTGTCGCAATTGTCAGCGAAACCGGCAATGGAAAGCGGTACGCACCTTGCGACAAAAACGCTGCGCTCACAACATTCCGCAACTCCACGGGCTGCCGATCGAGATATCAGGCCGCTACAAGTTATAGCTCGATTCAATGATCACGAGGTCGCACTGCCGTGCGGAAAAAATGTGGAGAGGCCGACCCAAACATCCTCGTGAAATGCCTTATATGAGTACGGGGCGAAAGTGGCCAAGACCGCATCCGACGAAACGCCCAAGCTGGTGGTGATTCCGCTTCGCCGTCTTGGCGAGCCTTGCCGCCTTCACTTCGTCGATCGTACGCATCAGCCATTCACGATTCGGCTCAGTCAGTTCGACACGCCGAACGCGCTGGCCTCCGTAGATGACCAAGCCATATGGAACCTTTGCCTCCAGTTGTTCCTCTACGAGGACGCAATAGGCGAGGTTTTGGATCATGTGATTCGGAAAGACACCACCGCGGGCCGGCGGTCTGTTCGAATGTTTCAGCTCTATGGGAACAATTCCATCAGACGTTCTGATCAGGCAATCCGGTTCTCCCGAGATGCCAAGCCGGAGCGACCTGAGATCTCGTGCCGCGTAGGGCTGTTCGAGAAGATCCTGATAGAAGACTTCGCCTGGTGGGAGGCCAGAAGTTCTCCGCACTCGGGCGCTCAACCGAATGAGGACGAACGACAGCACGATCGCCGTGATGCCCATCAGGAGAACTGTCACTTCGCCCATCCCAGCCAGCAGAAGATGAAGAGGACTGCCCCCGAGAGCAACGCCGCAAACGCGGCCAGCCTGTAGCTGTCCCGGCGCGCGAGGGATCGGCCTCTCTCGATATGCCAGGCATCGGCCGCAGCTTGTAGTTCGCGGGCTTCCGGCGAAACTTCAACGCCATTCATGTACTTCAGTTCCCAGGCCTTCGAGCAATAGACGAACTCTGCCAGTTTGGTCGTACGAATGAGCTTCGCTTTGATCGGGATCGCCTCGCTCCGAGGAAATGACACCAGCATTTTGCCGTTGGCGCCAACGGACGGTCTGACCCCGGCACGTCACCAGGAGCTCGCGCGGTGTCATATCAGCAACGCCGCGCGTTCGAGAGAGGGGGAAGACCCACAGTTGGTAACAAGAGAAAAATCGTGTACCTCGCTTTTGTGAGCGAACCAAGTGACTATCGAGGTAAGGAGCAAGAGACATCGATAGGACGCCCTGTTACATGAGCAGAAGCGAGTACTTCGCTTTTGTGATCGTGGTTGCGAGGATTGTGGCCGGATCTCTAAATAGTCAGCGACGAAGGCGTCGACCACCTTCACCCCTTTCACCGTCTACCCCACTGCTCAGGCGCTCATCGTGAGTTTCGCCTCGCTTCCAACTTAGCTGTCGCCGGCAATAGGCCTCTGGACTCAGCACGAATGATAATCTTTCTGGACTCTGCTGGTGACCTTGCGCGACAGGGCCATGACAGTCTAGAACTGCTGAGACGGATTTTTTGATCGCGAACAGGATCGAGAGCACATGGCTGATATGAACAGGATTTCCCGGCGACACGCGCTGCAGATGCTCAGCGCAGCGGCTGCCGCGGCTATTGCCCCGCGCATCATGAGGGCACAGACGATTACACCCGGCCGCTTCACGGACGAACGTGCCTCGCTTGAGGCGTATACAATCCCCGACTGGTTTACCGATGCGAAGTTCGGCATCTGGTCGCACTGGGGACCGCAATCTGCCGTGGGTGATGGCGACTGGTACGCGCGCAACATGTACATGGAAGGCTCCGCGCAGTATGCCTATCACGTCAAGCGTTTTGGTCCGCAATCCAAGGTCGGATACAAGGACCTCATTCCTCTGTACACCGCCGATCGTTGGGATCCAGAGCATCTGATGGACCTCTATCAGAAAGCTGGCGCCAAGTACTTCTTTTCGATGGGCGTACACCACGACAACTTCGATCTATGGAACTCGAAGTACCAGCCGCGCTGGAACGCCGTGACGATGGGACCGAAGAAGGACGTTGTCGGTATGTGGGCAGCTGCGGCGCGCAAACGAGGTTTACGATTCGGTGTCAGCGAGCACCTTTCGAACAGCTTCGACTGGCTTGCTCCGTCCCACCTCGCCGACACCAAAGGCCCTTACGCCGGTGTTCCCTACGATGGCCAGAATCCCGCCTATGCTGATCTCTATCACGATTACAGCAGCATGCCCGCGGACTTCGCGAAGACGGCGGAGGCCATGGGCCGTATCGCGCCGGACTGGTGGAAGCTCCAGTACTTCAATCGCGTCAAGGATCTCGTGGACCAGCATCAGCCTGACCTGCTCTATACCGATGGCGGCATCCCCTTCGAACAGTATGGAGTCGGCACCGTGGCGGAGCTGTACAACGTTGGTCCACTCACCCCGCATGGCGCTCCGGGCACGGTTTACTTTAGCAAGACGAAGACGGATTGCGTCGACGGTCACTCCTGCGTGGTGGATCATGAGCGGAATGTGCTGGGCTCGATCGACCCCGTTCCGTGGCAGACAGATACATGCATCGGTGAATGGCATTACAAAGTCGGCGCGAAGTACAAAACGCCCAAGAAGGTCATCGACATGCTGGTCGATATCGTCAGCAAGAACGGCAACTTGCTGCTTAACTTCCCGCTGCCCGCGAACGGCGAACTCGATCCGGAAGAGATGCAGGTGCTCGAAGGCATCACCGCCTGGATGCAGGTGAACGGTGAAGGCATCTACGCCACGCGGCCGTGGAGGATCTATGGCGAAGGCCCGTCAACGAAGGTCGTCGTCAAGCCCAGTGGCAAGGAGTTCGATCCCAATGAAGGCAAGAAGCCGGACCTCGTCGCAGAGGACATCCGTTTCACCACCAAGGGCGAGACGCTGTATGCCTTCATCATGGGCTGGCCGGCAGCGGAGTGCAACATCGCCTCACTCGCGCTCGGTGGTCCGCAGCAACCCCGGAAGGCTGTCGACGTGCGGCTGATCGGTACGGAAGAACCCCTGAAGTTCGTCCATGACGCGACCGGCCTGCGCGTCAGCTTTCCGCAGAACAAACCCGCCACTGCCGACATCGGCGTCACGCTGCGCGTGCGCTTCGTCTAGAGCACGCTCCTTGAGCTCACCAGGGTGGAGCAAATGGAATGAGGAAACATCGGAACAGCCTTGTGATCTCTTGCGCCTTCCTGCTTGCCGCAACGGGGGCCCAGAGGAGCTTGGCCGCTGCCCGTGCGGATCGCCTGGAGCTGGGGCGGGTGCCGGCGGGCGCTGCTGTGGTGTTCACACGCTCCTCCGCCGGTTGGGGATTGACCGTAGGAGGTTCCGGCGGACCGGAGCTGTCGCAGCCTGAACCCGCCCGCATCCAGGTGTCGGACGGACCAGGCGAGATCCGCGAGCTGGCCGCGGCGTATAAGACGGCCACGCGCACCGGCGATGCCTTGGACGCGTCCGCTGATCTCAAGGATGTGCAGGGTGTCTCGTTCCAGGTGCATGACGAGTGGAGGCTGAAGGGCGACGTCCTTTCCGTCCAACGCACGGTTTCGGTGCATGGAACGGCCCCGGGCGGCTTTGATTCTGCTGTCCTCTTCGATATTCAGAGGTCAACGACCTGGGATGATGTGAACTATCTCGCGCCGGGCGTGCTCTACGCAGATCCGACATACGACGGCGTGCACTCTCCTGGAGGAACGCTCAATTTCGCCGCCCACCACCTGATGGTGCGCGAAGATATCCTGCCCGCGCCCATGTTCGGGATGTACTTCAAAGACGGTGCCTCTGTGACCATGCTGGATCCCATGCCACGTGGCGATACCACGGAGGATGAGAGTAAGCTCACGCAGCCCGAGATGACCGACAGTCGCTTTCAATTCGGTTCGCTGGGCGTGTGGCAGCAGCAGTCCGGCGTCCAGTTCGGCTTCCGTTACCCCGCCTCGGTGGACGACTTCTCACGCAGCCACGGCGACGGGCCGCCCCAGTGGGTACGTCGGTTTCATCCGATACAGGCAGGCTTCTCCCAGAGTTACCAGGTCGATTTCCGTTTAGCGCATGCACCGAACTTCCGCGAGTTCAGCAGGGAGTCCTGGCGATGGTCCTGGGACACCCTGCGGCCCGCGGTAAACCAAATAGACGTGCTCATGGTGCGACGTGTGCTGATGGATCACCTGGCCGCACAGGTGACGCAGATCGATGGCCACACGGGAGTTCCTTTTGTCCTTTCCACCATGAACGACGTCCACAACTGGAATTGGACGATGGTGGCGATGGGATTTGTAGGCAAGGATCTCGACTGCGCGGATGCGCTGTTGCAGGAAGGTGACCGCGATCCCGGACCGCGCGGACAGCATATGCGGAAGCTTGGGCTGGCGATGATCTCTACGATGATCCAGGCGCTCCCCACGGTTCCTCTGCCGGCTACCGGAATCGATCTGACGACGGGACAACCGTGGGACCACATCTGGCTTTCTCCATGGCTCCGCAACGCGACCGAGGATATGCGGGTGCTGATGCTGGCCTACCGGCGCGAAAAGAAGCTCGGCCGCGATCATCCTGAGTGGATCGCGTGGGTCCGTCAGTATGCGGACTGGCTGATCCAACAGCAGAGGCCTGACGGGTCTTTCCCGCGGCGCTGGAAGCCTTCGAGCAACGAGGCCGTTGAACCCTCCGGCACGGCCAGCTACAACGCCGTTCCGGTCCTGGTCCTGATGTCCGAGGAGACGGGAGACCCGAAGTACAGGCAATCCGCGCTTCGCGCCGCCGAGTACACGTGGACGAACTATGGAAGCAGGGGGCTGTTCATCGGCGGCGCGAGCGACAATCCAAACATTACGGATAAAGAAGCCGGCATGCTGAGCCTGGACGCGTTCCTCAGCCTCTATGAAGACGACAAGGATCCCAAATGGCTGGATCGCGCAAAGGCGGCGGGAGACTTCGCGGAAAGCTGGATATGGATATGGAACCTACCCATGCCGGCAGATGCGGACAATGCGCAACTGCATTGGAAAAAGGGTGTGCCCACCGTCGGTCTCCAAGGAATCACGGCGCTGCACGCGGGTGGGGCGGATGAGTATCTCGACTGCGCTGTCGGTTTGTATGCGCGGCTTTACAACTACACACGCGATCCTCACTACCTGGAGGTCACCCGCGTTCTTCTGGACGACACGAAATCCATGGTCGCACTGCCCGGACGCCTTTACGACATGAAGGGCCCTGGCTGGCAACAGGAGAACTTCGGCCTGGGGCCCGGCCCAAGAGGGCGTGGTGTAGGCTCGCACCGTCTTTGGCTACCCTGGATCTCAGCGAATCACCTCCACGGAATCAATAGTCTGGAAGAGTACGACCCTGCGCTTTTTCGGAGTCTCACATCAGGCACGCACACGCAGAGCAGTCCATCGACCGGAGACCAAAGTCAATGGTGAGCATACGAAAGGAGGTCGCATGAATTTGCTGCGCCCAGGATCGGCACAGGCCAGCACGCGACGGCCATTCGGCCAAATGCCGCGAATCCGTTCACGATTTGTCGTGCTCGCATGCGGTATCGGTCTCATGGGGACCCACCTTTCACTTGCTGCGCAAGACAACGCCCGCAAGTCCGCCGACCGGTTGCCGCTCATCAGTCCTATCTTCGGCGACAACATGGTGGTGCAGCGCAACAAGCCCGAGACGCTCTGGGGCTGGTCCGATCCCGGAGACACAATCCGCATCTCGTTTGCGGGAAAGACGGCCACCGCGACAGCAGCAGAGGACGGCCGCTGGACCACGACGGTCGAGCCCCCATCCGCGGGCGGCCCGTACACGATGGAGATTGCAGGGCACCGCACAACTGAGCTGCACAACGTCCTCGTCGGAGACGTGTGGCTCTGCGCGGGACAGTCAAACATGGAGTTCGCCCTGCGTGGATTAAAGGACGCGCAAACCGTCATCGCGGCTGCAAACAATCCTGAGATACGCTACTTCACTGTGGCTCAGCGGTCGGCGTACCATCCCGCCACCGTTCCGGAAGGCAGTTGGAAAGTGGTCTCCCCGCAGACGGCAGACCGCCTCTCCGCCGTGGCCTACCTCTTTGCCGCCCGCCTGCAGGCACAGATCCACGTACCCATAGGCCTGGTCGTCGATGCGGTAGGAGGCACGCCGGCCGAGACCTGGATGAGTGAGAGTGCGCTTCACCAACTAGCCGGCTTCGATCCCGTACTCGCGACTCTGCACGCTCTCCAGGCGAGCGGTACGCCGGAGTATGGCAACTACGTCATGCCTTGGTACGACCAGTACGACATAGGAATGAAGGACGGGTGGTCACAGCCCTCCTTCGACGATGCTACCTGGAAGAGAGTTACACTCCCCGGCGGCTTCGCCCAACTTGGCACAGGGAATTTCCCCGCCCTGGCCTACTTCCGGCGCAACATCACGCTTCCCGCGACGATAGCACCAGGCCACGCGATGCTCCTGCTGGGTATCGTCGAACGCATGGACACGGTCTACGTGAATGGCAAGCAGATCGGCGGCAGCGCGTGGGTCGAAAATCCTCGGGCCTACCCTGTCCCGCCCGGCCTTCTGAAACCAGGCGAAAACTCCGTCGCGGTCCGCGTCCTGAGAACCAAGCCGGACGGCGGCTTCCAGAGCAAAGCGGATGACCTGCGCCTCGTTCTTGGCGACGGCACGAAGATTCCGTTGGCAGGCGAGTGGAAGGCGCGGGTCAGTGTTGATGCGAAGCCGCCGCAACCTCTGCCGGTACGCTTCGAGAACTGGCCCGTTGTTCCGACCGTGCTCTACCAGGGCATGGTGGCTCCGCTGGCACCCCTGTCGATCACTGGAGCGATCTGGTACCAGGGCGAGGCCAACTCCGAGGAGGGCTATGAGTATCGCAAGGTGCTCCCCGCCTTGATCGCTGACTGGCGCCGGACCTTTGCGCAGGGCGACTTCCCTTTCTACATCGCCGGGCTTCCCGCCTATCGGCCACCCAGTGCAACACCAACGGATGACACCTGGGCCGAGACCCGCGAATCGCACGCGCTGGCGGCAGCCACCGTGCCCCACACCTGTCTCGCGGTCACGATCGATACGGGCGACCCGGATACCATTCATCCCAAAGATAAAGCCCCGGTCGCCGACCGGCTGGCGCGGTGCGCCCTCGCGGAGCACTATGGCAAGCCCATTCCAGACCAGGGGCCTACGCTGGTCTCCTCAGAGATCGCGACATCAGCAATCCTGCTGCGGTTCTCTCATGCGGACGGCGGCCTCGTGATACGGGGAAACGCTCCCGGAGCCTTTCAGATCGCCGGTGCAGACCGTAAGTGGATATGGGCAGACGCACACATCGTTGATGGCGTGGTCGTCGTTTCGTCGTCCCTGGTGCAATTTCCAACGCAGGTCCGGTACGCGTGGCAGTCCAATCCCAATGCTACCCTCTTCAACGGCATAGGCCTCCCAGCGTCGCCGTTCCGCACCGATGACTGGCCGTTGATGACCCAGGACCGCCCCGTCTACTGATCTCAGCCCATTGGGCAATCGGCCCGCTTTCTGGCGGTCGCGGTCGAGTCCAAAATCGGCAGCCCACCATCCGCACCATCACACGCGCTCAACGCTCTTACTTGCGGGGGGCTTTGCCTAAACGCGCGGAGCGGGGACAGTCGTACTCGCTTCCCTGGCAGCAATCGAGTTATGTTTGAGCGGCAGAATGATCAGGAGCAGGAAATAGCGTTTGCACAGCCGGGATCGTACCTGGCGATCTGGTGGACATGGCGAGCGGGAGACAAGATTCAATTGAGCCTGCCGATGCGGTTGAACGAGGAGAGCCTGCCGGGAGATCCAAACCCCGTCGCGACGCTTTACGGTCTGCTGATGCTGGCCACCACAATGGGGATTGCTATGTAGAGCTCCTAGCCTCCTCGCAGCGCAACTAGCGCTGCGAAGGAGATTCCAGTGTCAAAGAAAATTGCCCGCTACCTTGTCCTTGCGACTATTCTGGCTAACTTGTGCGGAGGAGTTGCGCATGCTGCTGTCAGCAGCCCACCGCCTACGGCATCCGCAGAGAGTGTCACCGGAACAGATCGGTTCCGACTTCACCCACTCAGAAGCCATCCTGCGTCATCACTATTCTTCTCATTGTGATTGGCTCGATTTTGTAGCATATCTTTGATCCTCATCCCCCCTCGCCCGGAGGAGATCATGCTGAGCATTTCGATGACCGACCTCCTCTGGGCGACTGGAGTAATCGGAGATTGTGTCCTCCTATTTATCCTCACCTATCGACGTCGCGCCAGAGGCTTTCCTTTCTTCACGAGACTGATTCTTTTCAATCTGACGCGCACGATAGCTTTGTGTTGATCCTACGTCTGGGAACTGCCGCGCAGTATTTCTATGCCTATTGGAGTTTGGCGCTTCTGGACACGGCACTGCAGTTTGCGATCGGGTATGAAGTGGCCCCATTGTTTTCCGGCCGATGCGCGAATGGGCGCCCGATATTCGGAACCGGCTTCTGATCTGGGTTTTGGGCAGTTTCTCCGTGGCCGGCGTGCTCACCGAACTTCAACGAACACCACACCAGTATTGGTTCGAGAGCCCCATTCTGAAAGGCAGCTTTTTTTCGCAGTGCTGTTAACGGAGCTCTTCGTGGGGGTGGTCGCTTTATCTGCAATCGCCGGACTGAACTGGGAGAGTCAGATTCCGCGCGGTATTTTCAGGCCGCCGTTCGAGGCATAAGGCCCAACCTTTCGATTCACCTCCTTAACAAGTACAGCGAAGCCTAACTGGTCGCCGCTCGCGTCGGCGCCGCCAAGGACGGGCTTCTTCGATTCCGCCACCGATAACGCCCAATACACAGGTGAACGCGACGACGAGTTGCTCATCAAGATGAACGCCGAGGCCGGCACCATCGAGCAGTTGCCCACCGGCCTAATCTTCAAGGTCAAAAACTTCTTCAATTCAGGACTGCTGTCGGGTTGTCTGCGCCGGAACGCATAGAGACGCGGCTATGTCTACCAAACATTTAGAGTACGTTATCGTAGCGATTGAACTGGGACTAAAGCATCGTATATTAAGTAGGACTAAGCAGTCGTAGTTATCGTTCAGGCGCTAATGAGATAGATCCCAGGTCCCGCCGCACAACTCTTGGCCGAGAAGCACGGAACCCGGGCCAACCCGAGGCTTTGGCAGCCGCGGATTGCCTTCATTATAGATAGGCTCCCGCTCCTGCCTTATCACTTGCGTCCGCTTCACGTTCCCGCGTGATGTCTCGGCGCCAGACTTCAGTAGGGGAGCATGACCCACATTCCATCAACGCCAGAAACTCGTCGCTCCAAGGCACACCCGCGGAACCTTGCGGAAAAAGCATGGCTGACGCTCGGCACCATAGCTGCGGACGCCGCAGTGTCGATTTGGGCGTAGTAGTGAACCCTTCCAAGGCCGGCAATGGTTCTAATTAGTCACCCACTACATCACCGGAGCGGATTCCAGCTCGAATGCGTAAGCAGCTGCAGAGTTTTTTCCGTGGAAAAGATGTGAGAGTGCGCACTAAATGTTGCATGATCAAGAAGCCCGATCCATAAAATGCTCGATCGTGCGGCTATCTCACTTTAATGACAACTTACCCTCCCCAAAAACGCGAGCCGCGGAGAGTCTACATCGTGCTTTCTCCACGTTCGCTATCGTACGCCCGGCTTGGCCTGCAGAGTCTATTGCTACACTGTCTCGATCTCCTTGAAGTAACGCTGATCACCGATACTTTCGAGGATCAAGACTTGCTCGCGCATACCGTGAACGAGTTGAGCAATCCCCGAGCGCATCGAATCCGGATTGTGGCGAAGGATGAATTAGCCGATCTGGAATCCACTACTTTCGCGCGGTACGCCAACCTCCGCAGCTTTCGACAAGGCCATCCTTGTTGGCGCAAAATCACGGATCCTCTCTTGCTCAGTCAGCCGGGGGAGGAGATGATCATTCTGGATCCTGATCTTTTCTTTCCGAACCCATTTCGCTTCGAACCGGGCCGGGCTCAAGGTCTGTCCCTGATGTGGCAACAACCAAACTGCTTGCTACCGCCCGAAGTCGTTCAGTTAGCGATGCGCAGCGGTATTCGGCTGGCGCGGCATGTCGATATTGGCGTTGCGCACTGGCGAGCTTCCGCTGAACTTGATTGGGTCGACTGGATGCTGGGCAAGTTGGGCGGCCAAGGATTGCCCCAAGTCATGCATGTAGAGGCAATTGTGTGGGCGGCGATCGCAATGCGAGAGGGCGGCGGCTACCTCGATCCTCGCTACTGGAAATGCTGGCAGAGAACCTCTACGAAGCGGATTATGCTCAAGCTAGGATTCAGTGGAAAACGGTTGTTGGCTGCGGAGCCATGGACAAGTCTCAAATGCTTCCATGCTGGTGGTGAGGCAAAATGGTGGTTACCCGCCATGGAGCGCAACTCGTCGATGCCGGAGCAAACCGAAGTGGGCATGACTCGCCCGTTCATTGAGCTAACCGCCGAGCGGTATGCTCGAGAGGAGGCGATCAAACGCTTTGTGCGCCGCGTCGATCGTTTTCAAATATTACGTTGAAGTTCGGGAGAAGTGTCTGCGGCATCCGGATGTAATAGAAACGAAAGCTTCTCACCGAGCGCCTTCTGGTCGATTGGTTTCGTGAGGTAATCGTCCATCCCCGCATCGAGGCAGCGCTGCCGTTCACCTACCAGGGCATTGGCCGTGATGGCAATGATAAAGACTTTTCGTTGGCCTCCCTCGATTTGACGAATAATCTTGGTTGCATCGAAGCCATCCATCTCCGGCATTTGGCAGTCTAGCAAGACTGCGTCGTAGGTAAATCTCCGAAACGCGTCCACTGCCTCTCGACCGTTTCCCGCGACATCTACCTGGTAGCCCAACCGGGTTAGCATCAAGACACCAACTTTTTGGTTCACTGGGTTGTCTTCGGCTAAAAGCACCCTGCACCCCGGGTCTGCCGGTGGGTGTACCACCGAAGTCGCCGCCTGGCGGGGAGAAGCCGGCTCTAGCTCCTTAGGCCTGGAATGAAGCAGTGAGCGGACTGTCCCCATAACTTGCGAGGTTCTAAGCGGCTTGACCAGATAACCTTGAATGTTAAGGTCCTTAGCCTTTTCCACATGATCGCGCTGAGTAACAGACGTGAGCAACACGATAGGTAGATCCTTAAAACCTGGTTGTGCTCGTATCGCGCGGGTCAGCATGAGGCCGTCCATGCGAGGCATCTGGAAGTCTAGCAAAGCCAAATCAATTGGCTTTCCATTCGTCTCCGAATCGAGAAGAGCACTCAGGGCTTCGACTCCGTCCCGGGCATAGACGACGTCGACACCAACGGACTCCAACAAGTGCTGGATGATTCTCAAATTTGTGGCATTATCATCCGCTACCAAGATGCGAATGCCGTCGAGCCGGTTGTTTTCAAACGAACAGGGAGGCTGCGCTGTCGGCTCGAGGGCAACCGTAAACCAAAACTTCGAGCCAACCCCTTCTTCGCTTTCCAGGCCGATCTGACCGCCCATCAACTCGACGAGTTGTTTCGAGATGGCCAGACCAAGTCCGGTACCGCCAAAACGGCGTGTCGTAGAAGCATCTGCCTGGCTGAATGCGGAGAACATTCGCGCGCATACTTCGGGAGTCATGCCGATCCCGGTGTCGACGACAGAAAAATGAACTACAGGCTTCGATGATGTGGAATTGAGCCTGTTCACTGACACTACGATTTCGCCTTGCTGGGTAAACTTGACGGCATTGCTGAGCAGGTTCAATAGGATCTGCCGCAGCCGCCCACTATCCCCGTGGACCCAGGTTGGTATGTGTTGATCAATACTCCACGCCAGCTCGACCCCTTTACGATCTGCTTTTTCTGCTAGAAGATCGAGTGATTCTTCGATCATCGATGCAAGATCGAAATCGTTCTCGTCAAGCTCCATGTGGCCTGCCTCGATCTTTGAGAAGTCCAAAATGTCGTTGATGACCGCAAGCAGAGCATTACCGCTGGAGTGGATGGTTTGGAGATAGTCCCTCTGTTCCGTTGTCAGCTCGGTCTCAAAGAGAATGCTCGTCATTCCTATCACCCCGTTGAGAGGAGTTCGAATCTCATGGCTCATCGTAGCCAGAAAGCTGCTCTTGGCCTCGGCCGCAGACTCCGCTTTATCCCGGGCGTCGGCGAGCTCAAGCGTCTGCAACCGTAACGCCAGTTCTGCCTCTTTTCGTTCGGTAATGTCGGTGTGCGAACCGACCATACGCACCGGCTTACCCGCACTATCCCACTGCGCGACACCGCGGGCGAAGACCCACCGGTAAGATCCATTCCTCGCGCACAGCCGATATTCCTGCCCGTAAGTGGGCCGCTTATGGCTCAGATAGTCGGCGAGGTGCTGCCGTACTCGAGCCGCATCGTCAGGGTGTAGAAGATGTTCCCAACTCGGAATCTCCCCAGTGTCGTCTTCACCGTACCCCAGAATTTCCCGCCAGCGTGGAGAATGAAAAGTGTCTCCGGTATGAGCATCCCAATCCCAGAGCCCGTCATTATTGGCAGCTAGGACAAGCTGCCAACGATCTTCATCGCGACGAAGACGTTCTTCCATCGCACGGTTCTTGGAGACATCGCGAATAATGCCTAAGAGCTCTTTGGCCGCGCCATGTTGATCTCGCGAGAAGATCGTCTCCCGGCAACTTAGGAGACGATAGCTGCCATCTAGATCGCGGACGCGAAATTCGAGCTCCAGAAACTCGCTGTCTCGAGCACTCTCGAAACGATGGCGGTGATCGCGAAGGGACACGAGATCCTCCGGATGCACGATCTCCTCTACTGGATCGTTGAGCTGGCGCACGTAGTCAGGGTCCTGCCCAGTGACCTTCATGTAGGAACGATTTGCGAACACCGAACGTTCACTCTTGAGATCAAAGATATAGATCAGGTCGGGCACGGCCTCAATCAGCTTTCGGTTGAACGATCGCTCCCGCTCACGCTCAGCTTCGGCCGCTTTTCGAAGGGAGATATCCTCCGCCCAGCCTTCGTAGTACGCAACGGCACCGTCTTCCCGGCGTACCACTCGAGTAGTCTCACAAATCTGGACTGCACGGCCATTTTGCGCATACCATACATTTTCATAGGTGGTGATATTAAGTTGCGACTCTAGATCGCCCCGCCAGCGATCCCGCCCTTCGACTAGTCCGTCTAGTTCAAGATTCACGGACTTCAGAGCATCCATTGACGAGTAATCGAGGATCTTGAGAATCGCCGGGTTCGCCATAAGGACCTCACCCGCTGGCGAGGTGCGATAGATGCCGATCGGGCAGTTCTCGAATAGATCGCGGTAATCGGCCTCGCTCGAGCGGAGCTGCATAGTTTTGCGACGCAGCTCAAGTTGATCGATGATCAGCCCGGCAAGATCCTGAAGGTGCTTTGCCTCTGCGCTGCTAAACGTGAATCGGGGGACGTGATCGATGATCGCCAGGACCCCAATGATCAATCCGTCTGGCGCGATAAGCGGCGCTCCGGCATAAAAGCAAAACTCTCCACTTTTCGTGAGTACATCAGAATCACGAAAACGTGGATCCGCCTTCGCATCCTCTACGATCAGTACCTCTTGAGAGAGGATCGCCCACGCCGAGAAGGATTCTTCGCGTGGAGTTTCGTCTGCTGAGCCTCCAACGCGCGATTTGAACCACACCCGATCGCCAGCCACAATGGAGATAAGCGCGATCGGCGCACAGAAAAGACTAGCCGCTAATCGGGTGATCCGATCGAACGATTCCTCCTCTGCAGTATCGAGGATGTTATAGCGTTCGACTGCCTCGAGTCGCTCAGCTTCGTTCGCGGGTGTAGGCGGGAGCATATGCATTCTCATTCGGCGCAATGACGGTCTTCCAACGCGATTATCATGCTCTCCATCTCCAGCCGGAGGGTCGTAAACGCGACTTCTAAGCCTGGAAAAGATTTGTCAACACCCGCCATGCCCCGGGCCCTAAAACATTCCTCCGCTGCCTCCAACATGTTCCCCAAAGTCAATCCACCTATTTGTCGGGAGCTTCCCTTGAGAGCGTGTAAGGCCATGCTAATCGTGTGCATATCATTTGATGCTGCTGCTTCCTTGAGCCGGTGGAGATTGACTGCGGTGTCTTCTAGATACATCTGAAGTAAACCCGATATCAGCCGTGGCTCGACAACGAAGAGATCTTGCAGGTAATCAGGGATGCACCATGCAATATTGGACCGAGAGAGATCACTCCCGCTATCGCTCAACGACGTTCTCCAAAGCAGATTCGTGGGTCAAAGAATTGACATCGTCAACTTCGAGCTCGGAGACGCCAAACGCGAGTAACCTTCGCAGATAAAGGCGAAGTAACTTCAGATCGTGGCGTACGCTTCCGACCGCCGCGTAGTAGGCATCGGCCGAGTGGAGCTCATCTTCGGTTGGTGTTTTGCCGAACATTACGGATGCCTCAGTAATGAGGCCAGCTTTCGAATCCAGGTAAAGCGATCTCCAATCGCTCGGCAGTCTTTCCACTTCGCGGCGGGAGCGTGGCTTCAGGCCAACCAAAAAAAGGTCGCCCTTCACAACCGAGAGTAATCCTAACCATACCTCGGCAACGAATTGGGTCCACCAGTCGGAGGCAGGATCGCACAGACGGATGCTGAGATATCGATACTCCTTCCACAGGCGCCGATCATCCTCGGCAGGAATTTTTATTGCGTGCTCTCGTACAAACTTGCCCCTGCCGCTTACTAGGAGAATAAGGAGCGTAACCACGGCAAGAGGAAAGAGCAAGATTAAGCAAGCCGCCGCTCCGGCCTTGGATAGGAGGTGGTGTAGCCACAGCTTCTTCTTCTTTTGCTTTAGCCCTGAGATCAGGAAGCTGTCGGATATAAGCAACGTGGTATCCAGCTTGGTATTTACGAGTCGATTGCCATTGATGATCAGATGATCAAGCTCGAGTCCCTGGCCGATGTATGTGCCCGGGGCGACTAGAGTGTGGGAGACGGAGGAACGTTCGTCAACAATGCAGGCATCGCCGAGAACCGCGGAGGGACCGATATGGGCACCCATTCCGATCTTGCAGTTCGAGCCGACGTAGACGGGAGGTTCAAGGATTGCTGAGGGATGAACGGAAGCATTACGAGCGATCCAGATGCCCGGTTTTGTTTGCGGGCTGTCGATCCCGGACGCACGAAATGCCCCGGTCAGGAGATCGTGCTGGCTTTCCAGCAATCGTGTCCCAGTACGAAAATCTAATTCTCGCGAGACGACAACCTCTTTGAAAGTGGCGCCAGGCCTCTTCGATTTATCTTCGGTCTGGGATACAAGTGCTGCGAACAAGCGCGAGGACTTCGGCAGAACGGCCCACCCTGTCCAGGCGCCGCCTTCCGTGAGGAAGATCGTGGGCGCCGCTGGAGACGGAAGTTGAATTTGGGGAAGCGTGTCTCCTCTTGCTAATATGATTTCATCGTCCAGACCTGAAGCAATTAATTCAACCAAGCTCATTGTCTTCGACGTCGACGGGAGAAGATGAAATCCAAATGTGAGCCCCCAGCGGGTGCCGTCACCCAGGTAGGCTTCGATCTTCTCAGGTAAATGGCCGAGGACGAATTCACAACGCCGAATGCCAAGGCTCTTAAGATAGTCGACTACGTGATGCAGGATGGGTCGATCACCCAGTAGGAATAATGGAAGAGGGATGTGGTCATCCAGGTGAGTAGTCTCTGCGCTGTGGTCCGCCGCGACGATAATAGCAATCATGGCAGGTTGCCGGTCTCGCACCGCTCACGCACAACCCGGGCGAGGAAGACGACATTGCCGACGAAATAGCGACGCCACATGCGGCGCGGCTCCTGTACAAAACGGTAGCACCATTCCATTCCGATCTCTCGTATCCATGCCGCCGCCCTTGGAACGCGGCCGGAGTAGAAATCGAAGAGGCCACCAACACCCATCGACACCACAGCGCCGGTCTCTTCGAGATGCCTGCTGATCCATAGCTCCTGCCTCGGCACGCCGAAGGCCACCAATAGGATTTTGGCGCCAGATCGCCTTACTTCGGCAAGAATCTCTGGCATCTCTTGCGCGAGAAAGTAGCCGTGGTGATGGCCACTTACTGACAAGCCGGGGTAGTTGGTTGCCATCCATTGCGCAACGTCGGCGGCGATTCCAGGTCTACCTCCGAGCAGGTACACTCCTAACTGTTCGGCCCGGAGAACTTCGCAGAGCCGAGGCAACAGATCGGTGCCGTTGACATTTTGCCGGATATTTCGGTTTAGCAGCTTTCCCGCAAGTTTCATTCCAATTCCGTCTGCCAGCACTAGATCGGACTTCTTCAGCACCGCTCCGTACTCAGCATCATCCCAGGCTATATTCGCGCAGTCAGCATTCACGAAGCAGACCTGGGAGCAGACTGAACCGCGAGCTCTTATAACGATCTCTTCAATTGCCTCGTCCATCGTCACGTTATGTATGGTGATGCCGAGCAGGTCGACTCGATCCGGGGCCAGTGTAACGCCTTGCCCATATAATGCGGCCGGGATCGCACGAAGGGCGATTCCGAGATCACCGAGGAAGCTTTGGCTGTCAACATATTCAGCGTCCGCATCTACTTCGCTGCCATACGCGATGTTGGCTCTTGACCGGATCCACCACAGGCACAAGAATCCCGGTCTTGTATTCAACCGCTTCCAAGCCAGCCGCTCGGCAGAGGAGACATCGGTAGGGGCGACAGGACGCGGCCCCACCAAGGACATATCACCCTTCCACACGTTTACCAGCGTTGGAAGCTGCCGTAATACTCCTACGGAGAAGGAATACTCTTGGAAGACCGCACCCCAACGCCCGAGTCGCGGCGATCGCACCACGCCTCCCCTTCTTAGCAAATTGAAGCAATAAAGCGAGACAAAAAGAGGGGAGCACGCAAGCAGCAGCATACTCGAGATAGCAAAATCGAAGGATCTTTTTCCCCCATTGAGGATATTGACCCAAGCCAGCCAGAACAGTGATTGCGAGCGCCTGAAGCGGCGCTGGCGAAGGCCTGACGGGGAGAATTGCCGCTCCATCTCCTCAATGAGGACAGCCTTGTTGCGCAGGTCCTGTTCCGGGTCAGTCTTGATCGCCGGCATTCGGCACTCAACTCCTTGGACATGGCAACAAGGACCGGCGGATAGCTACCGACTCTTATCCATAGGTTTGCCTGAGGAACAGCCTATTTGTGCATTAGTGCAGACTTATTGAATATCATTTGTATGCTGCAGTCGATGTTATTTCCTTAATGATATTACCTAAGTAACGGCATACCCAATAAAGACAACGAGGCCTCATTGCTATTGCTTCGTTCTCCTCTTTACAGTTCCGACATGCACCGCCAATAAAACCTTCCGGCTGGTGGTTAGCCACAAGCTGCAGCTATCTAGGCGTTAGCCGTTATAAGCGGACTGGTGGGATCTATCTTCCTGCTTGTTTTGCAGATTGGAAGGTTTCAGTTGCCAGCAATTCCGGAACCAGAGCGTTCCCAAGATCACCCGAGTGCTCTGGCTCCTCCCCCGATCGGGAGTGTGCCGTCGGTGCAGACCGCGAAAATCCTGGTGGTGGAAGATGAACGCCACATCGCTCGGTTGTTAGAGTTTGTACTGCAAAAAGCGGGCTACGATCTGTCCATTTGTCACTCGGCGGAACGAGCCCTGATCGAATTAGAGAAAGGCCATCCAGACGCGATCGTGCTCGACCTGATTCTCCCCGGAATGTCGGGGCTTGAATTTTTAAGGTTGATCCGGGCCCCTCCTCGGTGTTGTGCCAGTGCCGTGATTGTGCTGAGTAGTCACTGGCTCGAACAGGGGGGCGCAAGTCTGGCAGAGTCCGGAGCAACTGCTCGATGTACCAAGCCGATTGCTCCCAGCAGCCTTTTAAGAAAGCTGAAAGAGTTGGGTATTCATCCATCGAAGCCTCTGGAAACGTGATGATCACTGCCGGTGCTATACCTAGCCAGGCTGCCTGCCGCTCCAAAGAGAAGCTGGCTCGCCAGATTCGTCTCGCTGTCGCCTCGGTTGGTGTGCTCCGAGGGATCTACGTTTATATCCAGCTACCGGATGGCGGTCTGCCGTTTGTGGTCCTCGACGATGGCGATTATGAGTATGCCGATAACTTGCAATTGATGCCACGATCGGCTGAAGAAGGTAGCATGTCTTCGTTTGTCTCGGAGGACGGCATTCGGATCGTCGTGCGTAGCGAGAGGGGTGATCCCACCATCCTCAAGCTAGTTAGCGCTCTTTTGCAAGGGTCCATTCAGGCGCACGAGGCGCGGGCAAGGGAAGAGCTCTTATTAGAAGAGCTCGGCGCCAATTGGGAGAGTCTTGAAGCTCTTTATGAAATCAGCACTGATGCATTGCGTTTCGGCGACATCAACGAAGCCCTCAAGCGCCTGCTCGATCGATTTGCCGCGATTCAGAATGGTCTTCACTCCGCACTCTTCATTCAGCGAGAAGGTGTATTTCACCCTCTGGTCGGCACTGACTCGGATTTAAATGTGTTGACCGCATCGCAGTTAGGCCCGATAGAGAACGCAATATGCACTATGAACATCGTTCTTCTTAATCATCTTACTCAACCTGTGGATGAGCAAGCCTGCTGGCGGAATGCAAACAGTCTGGCTGCTGCTCCCTTTTCCTGGCCCGGCAGCGTCGGCTTCGTCGTGGTGTGGAACGAAGAGCGGAATGCAGTGTTTGACTCCTCCGTGTCACGCGTTCTCGAAGCGATCACCTACCAAGCGTCCGTGATGATGCAGAGCGACCGACTAAGTCGCAAACTGCGAGATAGCGAACTGCTGGCACAAGAGATTGAGATCGCCTCTTCCATCCAACAAACACTACTCCTCGCCAATGCACCAAAGGATGTACCGGCTCTCGAGATTGCCGCCTGCAGCGTTCCATCACAACAGATCGACGGAGATTTTCACGATTTCTTCCAGCATCCAAATGGAACCATTGATGTGCTTGTCGGCGACGTGATGGGGAAGGGAGTAGCTGCAGCGCTGCTGGGAGCGGCTACGAAGAGCCAGTTCCTTCGTGCCACGGCGAATCTCGCCCTGCGCTTGAGCCACGGCGCCCCCAGTCCCGCAGATATTGTAAGCCGCGCGGCGTCACGTCTTTCCGACCGGTTGATTGCCCTTGAGCGATTCGTAACCCTCGTCTACGCTCGCTTCGATATGGAAACCCGTACTCTAATGTTCGTGGATTGTGGCCACACGAGCATCATTCGCGAGAGCAAGAGAGAGAACGAATGCGCCTTCCTCCGGGGAGATGACCTTCCTCTGGGCGTGCTTCCGAATCATCGATGTGAGCAGCAGACGGTTGGATTCCTGCCCGGGGAAACCTACCTATTTTATTCGGATGGGGTCACCGAAGGCCGCTCGCCGGAGGGAGAGATGTTTGGACCTGAACGACTCGCCGAATGTGTTCAGAACTGGAGTTCGCTCGGACCTGCTCTCTTAGTTGAACAGATTCGCAAGCAGGTCACTCAGTTTACTCAGTCCGAAAAGCTTCTCGATGATTTTACGTGCATAGCTATCCGGGTCAAGCTTCTGGACCAGAAAGTTCAACCGATCGCATGTCGATCTGCCGTTCTTGAGTGCGCGCCGCAATCACTTTCGACCGTTCGCGCATGGCTGAGTGAATGCGCTGATTCGGCGTACAGTGGGCTTCTGGAGGAGGACATTGCGAGACTTCTGCTTGCCTGCTCGGAGGTCTTTGCGAATTGCATACTCCATGCTTCCAGTTCTCCTGGTACCAACCCGGTGTCTCTGCGAGCAATTATTTACGACAACCAGGTGTCAGTCGAGATAAGCCAAGACGGACCCATATTCAACCCTCTCACAGTCCCCCCACCTTCATTTGACGGTTCCAAGGAGAGTGGGTTCGGAGTCTACATCGTTCTCCGCTCCTCAGATGCCGCTTCTTTTACCCGGACCCTCGATAGAACAAACGTAATAACGCTATGCTTTCTCAGTAGCAGGACGGAGCAGAGCTCATGAATATCGATATTGAGAACTTAGACGGCATAATCATCGCTCACCTGCGAGCCGAAGCTCTCGACGCCAGCAACGCAAAAGAGTTTAAGACGAAGGCAGCAGCCTTAATCATTCCGGGCACGACACTGATCTTCAACCTGGGCAGCTTACAGTTCGTTGATAGCTCGGGACTGGGAGCCCTCCTATCTTGTCTTCGCCAGCTGAACGCCTCAGGCGGAGCCTTGAAATTATGTGGATTGGTAAAGCCCGTCAGAGCGCTCTTCGAATTAGTGCGCATGCATCGGGTCTTCGAGATATTCAACACCCAGGAAGAGGCGATTCGTTCCTACCGTAAGGATGTCGTGACCTTAGTCGATTAGATTTGGAGCCAGGCCAAGTAGATGAGGGGAAAGCTGGGTTATCTGATCAGCCGTTATCCTGCGATCTCTCACACGTTCATCTTGCGGGAGGTGCTGGAACTGCGTCGTCTGGGCTACCACATCGAGGTTGCCTCTATCAACCAACCTGACCAGCCTAGAAGCGGGCTCACGCTTGAAGAACGAGCGGAGGCTGATTCGACGTTCTACGTGAAGTCCAGTGGAGCCCGGGGAGCGTTGCAGGCCCAGGCTTCGGAGCTGGCGCACAATCCCTTAGCCTATATGAGGGGTTTCATTTTCGCAGCAGCCCTTGGCGGAACTGACCCGCGCAGGGCGATCATGAGTATCCTGTATTTCGTTGAAGCAGTTTTAATTGTTCAATGGATGAGGGCTCGCGGCCTCAAACATTTGCACGTACACTTCGCCACGCCCGCCGCGACCGTCGGCTTAATCGTGGCAAAGGTCTCTCGTTTTACATTTTCACTGACGATCCATGGTCCCGATGAGTTCTACGACACTCCCGGATATCTCCTGCCAGAGAAGATTGCTACGGCTAACCTGCTTTGTGTCATTGGAATGTTCGCGCGAAGTCAGGTGATGAGGCTTTGTGAATCCTCGCTATGGGACAAGATAGAACTAACACCGCTAGGCGTGGATGCCAGGCTCTTTCGGCCGACGGGCTTGGCGAAAACTGCCAAGATCTTCGAGATACTTTGCGTGGGGAGGCTGGTTCCAGCGAAGGGACAGCATGTGCTGCTGGCGGCTGTTGCGCGACTGCGCTCGAGCGGGCGCGCGGTCCTGCTGCGCCTGGTTGGCGATGGGCCGGACCGTAGTTCGCTCGAAGCATCCACGCGACTTCTTCGGATCGAAGATTCCGTCATCTTTGAGGGACCGGTGAACCAGGATCGGATTCGCGACCTCTATGCAACAGCAGATGTGTTTGTTCTAGCGAGCTTTGCCGAAGGCATCCCAGTGGTCCTGATGGAAGCGATGGCCATGGAAATTCCTTGCGTCTCGACCTGGGTGAATGGCATTCCGGAACTGATACGCGATTCGATCGATGGACTACTGGTCTCTCCTTCCGACGCTGATGCTCTGGCTGCGGCCATCGCCCGGCTGATGGACGATGGTGATTTGCGCAACCAGCTTGCGAAGGCGGGGCGTTTGCGTGTCATCGACAAGTACGACCTAACCGAAAATGTTGCTCACCTGGCAGAAGTCTTCGACGCTTACCTTTGTGAAGAGGCAACGTCAGCACCCGACCACGCAAGATCGGTGCTCGCATGATTCGCTACCTATTCCTCCTTGTCGGGAGCTGCTGTGCCCTGATCACTCTTCCAGGAACCATCGAGCTGTTTGTTTTGACGATCGCAGGCATGCTTCCGCGACGACGCACAATCCTTGTGCCCGGCAGTAACTACCGGTTGGCGGTGATAGTGCCGGCTCATAATGAGGAGCTGCACATCGCTCGCTGCATTGAGAGTCTGACTCGAGCAGATCGGAGCGGCATTGACGCGTCGTTCACCGTAATTGCGGATAACTGCGACGACAGCACGGCCGCGACAGCGAGCCGCTCCGGTGCTCGCGTGATCGTCCGTGAGAATCCCCTCGATCGGGGCAAGGGCTATGCGCTCGATTATGCTTTTCGAACCATGGCGTCGGAGGGATGGAATGCCTTTGCAGTCGTTGATGCCGACAGCGAAGTCGCTCCTAACTTCATGACCGTCTTAGTCTCGGCCTTACGGACTGGAGCGTCCGCCGTACAGTGCAGATATGTCGTGCGGAACGCACACGAGTCAAGCCGGGTTCGGCTGATGAAGGTTGCCAATGCGGCCTTCAACGTTCTCCGACCGAGAGGCAGAGAGAGATGCGGCCTCTCTGCAGGCATCTATGGAAACGGCTTCGCGCTCTCGGCAGACACCTTGAGCGCCGTTCCTTACCTTGCTAGCTCCTTGGTGGAAGACCTCGAATACCACCTGGCTCTCGTCGACGCCGGGAAACGCGTACGCTTTTTAGATACTACTTCGGTATACGGCGATATGCCGGCCGCTGGCGCCGGCGTGAAGACCCAACGGACTAGATGGGAAGGCGGCCGTTTCCGAATGATCCGGGAAAAAACTCCACGCCTCATCCGGCGAATCTTCCGCGGGCGATTTGACGTTCTCGAACCTTGCCTGGATCTGCTCCTTTTCCCTCTTGCCTTTCATGTCGCGCTGTTATTGATCGCAGCTGCGACCCCGTTCTGGCCGATGAGAGCGCTCGCTCTTGCCGGCTTAGCGACCGTCGTCATGCACTTAGCTGCGGCCATCGCCGTTACTGGAGGAGGCTGGCAGGACGTCGCTGCTCTTCTCGGCGCGCCGTTTTACATTGTATGGAAGATACTGCTGATTCCACGGCTGGCAAGGTCTGCCAATGCCAAGAGCGCATGGACGCGAACCGAGCGGACTGCAGAGAGGAAGATTCTGTGATCCCGGATATCTCCGTCGTCGTGGTTTCTTTCAATACCCGCGAGCTGCTGCGCGATTGTTTACTCACGCTGCGGAAGGAAGTCGAAGGGCTTGCCAATGAGGTGTTCGTCGTCGATAACGTCTCCCGGGACGGCTCGGCTGAGATGGTCGCGGCGGAGTTTCCCGAGGCCCGCTTGATTCGTAGCAACGTCAATCTAGGGTTCGCTGCCGCTAACAACAAGGCCTTCAGCTTGGCCACAGGACGCTACATCGTTCTGCTCAATTCGGATGCCTTTCTCCGGCCGATGGCGCTCCAAAGATCGATCGAATACATGGATGCGCAGCCGCGCATCGGTCTTGGCGGCGCTCGATTGGTTGGCGCGGATGGCTCGTGGCAGCCATCGAGACGCTTGTTCCCGTCGCCCTTGAACGATTTCCTCTCGCTCTCCGGACTGGCGGCCAAGTTCCCGCGCTCGCGTTTCTTCGGCCGCCAGGACCATACCTGGGCGGACCAGGACCAACCGGGAGACGCCGACTGGGTTCCAGGGGCCTATTCCATCATTCGGCGAACCGTTCTTGACCAGGTTGGTCACTTTGATGAACAGTTTTTCCTCTATTACGAAGAAGTGGACTTATGCCGCCGAATCAAGCAGGCCGGCTTTTTGATTCGCTACTGGCCGGATGTCGTCGTAGTTCATCTGGGCGGCGAGTCTTCAAAGACTTTGACGAATCTAAGTATGTCGAAATCAGGCGCCCAGCTTGAGCTTTGGCGAATGCGCAGTGCGTTTCTCTACTACCGGAAACACCATGGCCCGGTTGCATGGTTGTCAAAGACGATTGAAGCCCAATGGCACGGTCTTCGCTCCTGGAAAAATTCGCTGACTCCGGGTTCTGTGCACAAGACCAAGGCAGAAGAGTCAAGGCTTGTCATCCAGCTCCTACGCCGCGCCTGGCAAGAGACCGCCGGTGGCGCGGTATCTCCCACGAGGCCTTGGTAAACGGATATGCCACGAAAGCTCAGCCTCGCTGCCAAGATCGGATTGCTATCCATCGCCAGTTGCCGCATAACCATGTTAGCCATGGCACAAGAGGGGAGCGCCGGCTTTACCGTCCGCGCAGACCAAAAGATCGTCACTGCCGACGAGATCGTGCGGCAATTCGAAGCGCCGCTGCTAACCTCTTACATCCTCGGCGATGGTGATGAAATCTCCGTGGATGTCTGGAACCACCCGGAGCTTTCTGGAAAACATGTGATCGGTCCGGACGGCAAGATTACGGTACCGATCGCAGGAATAGTCAAGGTTTCAGAGCTTAGCCGGGAAGATGCGCAGGCGGCTATTGCAAACTCCCTCATCCACTACTACTCCGACCTTTCTATTACCTTGCGAGTGGACCGCTATACCTCCTATCGCATTTACATCCTGGGGCGGGCAGGTGTACCTGGAATCGTGCAGTTTGATTCTCAGCCGACGCTTCTGGATGTCGTCACCCGGGCGTCGGCGATCACCTCGGGAGGTGTAGGACCCGACAGCGCCGGGCTGGGACGATGCGCCATCTTGCGCGGCCGCGATCAGGTGATTTGGGTTGATCTGAAAAGCCTATTAAGCCAGGGTAGCTTGGCGTTGAACATCCGCCTGGCCCGAAATGACATGGTTTATCTTCCCGACGCCGGAGAGCGAGAGGTCTATGTTCTTGGCGAGGTCAAACATCCAGGCGCATTCCGCCTGACCCCGACTATGTCCTTCCTGGACGCCTTCAGTCAGGCGGGCGGGGCCACCGAGGACGCGTCGGAGAACAAGATCGAAATTGTGCGGAGTGCGTCCGGCACACAGCGCGAGTTTCGCATGAGCGACCTGCTGAGCGGCCCCGAGCACTTGAATTTCGCGCTCGAAGAGGGCGACATCATTTACGTTCCCCGGCGCAACCTTGCCAAATTCGGATATGTTCTCCAGAAAACCAGCTCTCTTGCTGCATTTGCCGTACTCGGAACACTGGGGGCGAAATAGCCGTGGCCCCCGTATCCAGCGGTTCTGAAGAGGTGGTATTGGCCCACGCCAATCTCGCAGATCCGCAACTCGGCGCAAGCCCGCCTTTGTTCGCTAGCGTCCACGTGCTTGCCAGCCTCCGCAAACACCAGCGGGTGGCACTGCTTACCGCCTTTGTCATTCTGCTCATCGGCCTGCCGGCCGCCTGGTTCAAGGGCGACCCCAAGTACTCTGCTACGGCGGTGATTTATGTTTCTCCGCGCTTCATCGCGAACCTCGCCGACAGTAGCTCGCAGAAATTTGACTCCACCGAGCAATACCGGGAATACGTACAACAGAACGTCAAAACCATTAACCGATTCGATATCGTTCTGGAAGCGTTGAATAGACTAGGCCCGCTGCAATCCGTTTGGACCAGGCCAGGCGAGCTGCCTGAACGCGCGGCGAGCCGGCTGCAGGGCGCTTTGGTTATCGAAGAGGTCCCAAACACTTATCAAGTCACGATCTCCCTGGAATCAAACCGCAAAGCGGGCCTTGCTGAATTAGTCAACTCGGTCGCCGAGACATATCTCGACAAAGCCAAGGCGGAAGAGTTCTATGGCAGCGACCAGCGCATACAGAGTCTCATTGCAGACAGGACACGACTAGAAAAGGAAACCGCCGAGAAGCAGGGCCGCCGGATGGCGCTTGCTCAGGAGTTAGGAGTCAGCAGCTTCACTGACAACGACCTCAACCCATATGACCGCCTGCTGGTGACCGCAAAAGAAGCGCAGTCCGAGGCCCAAAAGAGCGCGATTCAGGCGGATACTGAGCTCGCAGTCTTTGACGAAAATGAACATCCTGGCGGCAAAGAAGCGCTGGATGCATTTGCATTGGAAGAGGCCAAGAAAGACCCTGTTCTCTCAAGCGTGATGACCGGCCTGAACGTGCGACGGGCCCAGGTCTTGACGAATCTGAGCGGACTTTCGGCAGACCATCCGGGGCGCCGCGCCGCAGAGCGCGAACTGGCCGACATCGAGAAAGAGAGACAAGCGGCGATCCAGTCGGAGGTAGTCTCGATCTCCAAGATGATCCTCAACCAGCGTACGGCGGAAGCTTACCAGGCGCGGCGTGTAGAACGGCAGCTTACCGCGGAGGTACAACGACAGGCGTCCCAAGCATCCTGGTTCACTCACGGCTACCAGGAGGGAATCCAGCTCGGCCTCGATGTGGATCAGGCGCGAAAAGCACAAGACAACCTGCAGCAGCGAATTGACTATTTCCTGCTGGAGAAAAGCGCGCCTGGATTTGTGCGCCTCTTCTCATCTGCCCGTCCTCCTGACCAGCCTGTCAAGCGTGGACGAAAACTCCTGCTAGGTCTCTGCATGGCTTTGGCATTGGCGTTTGCCGTTGCTGTTCCTGTTGGCATTGATTTTCTCGATCCAAGGCTACGATCTCCGGCCCAGGTGGAACGCTTGCTCGGGTTTCCTTTGACCGCGTGGATTATGGAAAAACAGGAAGCCGGAGCGAGTTTCGAAAAAGAGCAAATCTTGCGCTTCGCCAACCGAATGGTTCAGGAAAATCAGAGGAATCGCAGCCGCATCTTTGCCTTCACGTCGGTGAAGGCGCATGGTGGAACCACGACGATTGTGCTCGAAACTGCCCACGCCCTCAGCTCGCTCGGCGTTTCGGCTCTTGCGATAGAAGCGAATGCCTACCGAAGTGACTCCCGCTTTCTGAAACCTAACGCTCGCGGACTGGTCGCAGCCCTCACCGGCGCCCGGCTTCTGCAATCCGAAGTCATCCCTGGAAATGAAGAGCTTCCCGATCGCATCCCGGTTGGTGAAGCAGCAGAGGGAGCGAGCTTGCCGAATATCAGACATCTTGAAGAGATGTTGCGTCGCTCGGTTCACGAATACGACTTCATCCTAATTGACGCGCCACCAGTTCTCGCCTCGGTCGATGCCGAAATAATGGCGAGCTCAGCCGATGTTCTCGTTCTCGTAATTGAGGCAGACTCGGTCACCAAGCAAGAACTGCAACGTGCCGCAAAGAGCCTGGAACGGCTGAATTTAAGGGCAATCTCAGCAGTGTTCAACAGGGTCAGGCGGGACGAGGCAACTGGCTTCGCAGCAACGGCGCTCGACGAATTCCTCAATGGCTCAGCTGCTCCTGCAAGACGCCTCTTTAGCCCTTGGTTGTGGAGATGATCAGTGAAGAATGATTCCGTCATCCCGATAGTCTCGGTTGTCGTAATCGGACGCAATGAAGGCCCGCGGTTGCAGCGCTGTCTCGAGTCGGTTCGAGATATGGAGAAACCGGGCGGCGATTTCGAGATCATCTACGTGGATTCATCTTCTACCGACAATAGCCCTGACCTCGCCCGGCGACTTGGGGCTCTCGTGATCTCTATCGACTCGTCACGTCCGACCGCCGCGCTGGGCCGGAACGTTGGGTGGCGGGCATCCTCTGGTTCCTTCGTCCTCTTTCTCGACGGCGATACCATCCTGCATCCGGAATTTGTCGTGCAATCGTTACAGCAGTTTGGGAGTGACACCGCGATTGTCTTTGGCAACAGGCGTGAGATTCATCCTGAGGCCTCGGTCTATAACCGTGTTCTCGATCTGGAATGGATTTCTGCTTCGGGATTTGTCGACTCGTGCGGCGGCGACGCGCTGATGAGACGGGCAGCACTCGAAGCGGTTCAGGGCTATGACGAAAACCTGATCGCCGGCGAGGAGCCGGAGATGTGCCGGAGGCTGCGTGAACTGGGCTGGAAGATTCTCCACGTCGATGGTCCGATGACCGGCCATGATTTAGCCATCTCCCAGTGGTCACAATACTGTCGGCGCGCGATGAGGACCGGCTATGCTTATGCGCAAGTCTCGGAGCGTTTCCGAGGGTCGTCCCTGCCTTTCTGGAAAGTGGAAGCGAGACACAATCGCAATGTCGCTTTCGCACACGCGTCGATCATCACCTTGTCCGTGCTGGCTTCATTGATATGGCGTACAGCCTGGCCCATAGGTTTGGTCCTTGCATTTTTCCTTCTACTCGCTCTCCGGACCGCAGGAAGAGTTACCTGGAAATCGAACAACTTGGCGACCCGGCTGCTCTATGGCATTCATTCACACTTACAACAGATTCCTATTTACCTGGGACAGCTCCAGTATTGGAGCGACCGCCGCAAGGGTCTGGCGCGCGGTCTGATCGAGTATAAAGGGACGTCCCAGTGAAGCCTCGTACACTGCGGGTATTGCTGTCGGCCTATCAATGCGGGCCGGGCATGGGGTCGGTCTCCCAGATCGGTTGGGAATGGTATTCCCGTTTATCTGAGTCAGCCTCTGTGACCCTGGTTACCCACATCCGCAATCGCGAGTGTTTACAAGCTGCGGGCGCGCCTTTGCCGGGCACAGAAATCATCTACATTGACACAGAATGGTTCGCCGGATTCCTCTATCGTCTGGCATCCCGCCTATTTCCTCGCAGCGAACATGCGGTCTTCCTCCTATCCTCGGCTGATTTCTACTTGTTCGATGCGGTGGCATTGAGGACCTTGCGCAAGCGAGATCTCAATTGGGACCTCATTCATGCGGTCACGCCTGTCTCTCCTGTTGCGGCCACCCGCCTCTACCGCCTTGGAATCCCTCTGATCGTCGGGCCGTGGAACGGCGGACTGGCATCGCCCAGCGCTTTCCCCGAATTAATGAGACAAGATTCCGCATGGATCTACCAAGCTAGACATATCGGCAAGTTAGTCGGCCGGCTCTTTGGGTGTACCCGCAAAGCCTCTCTGATTCTCAGCGCCACTAGATCGACGGACCGCAGTCTGCCAAAGAATGTCCCAACCGTTCGCATGCTCGAGAACGGCGTCGACCTGAAACGCTTCCATTCCTCCACCTGGGACGTGATTCCCTCAAAGACTACCCCGCTCAAAGTGCTTTTCGTTGGACGCTTACTCCCCTTCAAGGGCGTGTCGTTACTGCTGGAGGCAGTCTCTCGAGTCTGGCAGGAAATCCCTATTACCTTAACGATTGTCGGGGATGGCTCGATGAGAGAAGACCTTAAACGCCGGGCCCACGAACTCCACCTTGACGACCACGTGACGTTCCTCGGAAATCTGCCGTCAGGCCAAGTAGCCGAGCAGATGAGAAATGCTCATGTCTTCTGCCTCCCCTCCATTCGTGAGTCGGGTGGCGGCGTGCTACTCGAAGCCGCAGCCTCGGGTCTCCCGGTAGTGGCAGTCAACTATGGCGGCCCAGCAGAGATTGTCGACGAAGAGGTAGGACACCTGGTCTCGGCCGATGGTCCGGAACAATTGATTGCCGGGCTGGTAGAGACCTTCGGCGACATTTGGAAGAACCCCGCGCAGTGGCAGCAACGCGGGAAGAGGGGACGGCAGAAGGCTGAAAAGGAATATGGGTGGGAAGTCCGGATGAGAAACGCCATAGCCATCTACTGGCGGATCTTGGGAGAAGACACAGCTCATGCTTGACACTCTCTTGCCCGATCCCGAGGGACCAATTCTCGAAGACCACGCGGCCACGATCCGCGAATCGTTGTCTCGCAATGTGTCTGTCGACGTGGTCGCCCGCATTGGCTACCTGGTCTCGCGCTTCTTCATCCCTCCTTTTGTTCTGGCTCATGTGAGCTTGGAGGCTTATGGGCTCTGGTCCACTGCCTTCATCATGGTCTCTTATGTCGGTCTCTCAACCATGGGGATCTCTACCGTCTACATCAAATTCGTAGCCGAATACTGTGCGCGCCGAGATTATCTGAAAGCCAATCAACTGCTCTCGACCGGCTTGTGTCTGACCGTGCCTTTCTGTGGCGTGGTCTTCGCAATCTTCTATCTGCTCTGGCCGCGCCTGGTGGTTTGGCTCCATATCGCCCCATCCCTGCGCGGGGATGCGCGCGAGGTCGTCTTGTCGGTAGTCGCCATCTTCCTCGCTTCACTGAGTCTTGGCGCCTTTCACGATGCCGTGGTAGGCGCCCAAAAGACTGATATGGTGCAGCGCCGATGGATGGTTTGCTACATCGTAGAAACCATTTTGATCTTTATCCTGGTCGGCATGGGAAGGGGCATCCGTGGCTTGTCGGAGGCATTCCTGGTCAGGACGATCATCGACGTCGTGCTCTGTCTGATCATGGCGGTTCGCCTGCTTCCCTGGCTGCGCATATCACCGCGACTGATCACCCGCGAAGCCTTCAGAACCCTGTTCGCCTTTGGGGCTATCGTTCAGATTCAAGGCCTGCTCTCGATTACTTTGGATTCGATCGAGCGCGCCGTTGCCGCTCCGCTGGTCGGCCTCGCCGGCACTGGTCTTTTGGAGGTCGGCAAGAAACTTCCATCCATGGCAGGATCGGTCCCCATCGCTTTCACCTCCTCCTTCACGCCCGCGGCGTCGTATGTTCATGGGGGATTAGAATCCTCGCCACAGCAGCGAGACACAGTCCGCCGGCTCTATCTCCGTGGTGCTCGTTACATGAATCTCGCGGCTGCTTACTTCTGCGGCTTCCTCGTCGCGATTCCCGGGCCGATTCTGGATGTCTGGATGGGCAAGCACTTCGCGGGCGCAGCTTACTTGGTGGTGATTTTTTCTATCTCCACTCAGGTGCACTTGATGACTGGCCCCGGCACCTCGATCTTGCGAGGAATCGGCCAAGTGAGAGAAGAGTTTCATTATGCGCTTCCGAATGTTGCCGCCTTGCTCGTCGCCATTCCCATCTCGAGACTTGTGCTGGGTCGATGGACAGCCCTTGGCATAGCGACAGCCGTCGCCGTCTCCACGCTGATATCCGCTATCTACTTCCTGGCGCACGCCAACCACATCTTGAAGGTCTCCGCCCTTGAGTACTGGAAGAACGTGGCTGGACCCGGCCTGGTTCCCTACCTGGTGGCTGCCCCGTTTATCCTGCCTGCGCACTTTGTGGTGACTCACAATGGGCGCTGGATCGCTGCAGCGTGGCTCGCCGGCATGGGCCTGATATACACGCTGGTTTTGCTCGCGGTCGTGGACACCCTGGTTTGGAGCCCCTCCGAACGCCAATGGTTCCATGGCATGGCGTCCGCGAGGTTGACCAAGATCTTACCGTTCAAGAGTCGTTTCGCGGAAAGCCACAACATCTGAAGACAGGAGGCCGGTCATTCGAGCAAATAACTTGTCAGATTATTTCGCTTGCACTTACATCATTAACTTACCCGAGCGCAAGGACCGGAGGAAGGCCATCCTCGGCGAATTACACCGAGTGGGCATGCCATTATCGCCTGGTAGGGTCGAGTTGTTTCCGGCGGTCAAGCCGAAGGAGCGGTTGGGCTTTCCTAACATAGGGGCGCGCGGCTGCTTTCTAAGTCATTATCGAATCCTGGTCGATGCCTCACAAAAGAAGCTATCCAATGTGCTCATCGTGGAGGACGATCTGATGGTTTCTCCTGATCTTCAACGGTATTGGACGACGATCCTTGGCGCTCTGGAATCTCAAGATTGGGGCATTGTGTACCTTGGGCACATCGAAAAGGTGCCCGAGGATTGTAAACCTCAGCTGATGCCGTTTTACCAGCCTGTGATCACCTCCCACTTCTATGCAGTCAACGGACATGTCATTCCCAGGCTGGTCGAGTACCTCGAGCAGGTGCAACATAGAAACCCAGGCGATCCGCTCGGCGGCCCGATGCATCTCGATGGAGCGTTGACGATGTTTCGTCAGGCGAATCCTGACATCCTTGCCATGATTGCTTACCCGAACCTTGGCAAGCAGCGCCCATCGCGCAGTAACATCAACTGCCGCTGGTACGAGCGGCTACCGGTGATACAGCAGGCAGCCGATCTCGGCCGGATGCTCCGGGATCGTCTGCGGGCATAATGGGTTTCCTGCCGATCGTTCCGATGCTGATTGCGGCCTACGTCGCTCTCCGGTATTCACCTGCACGGGCCTTTCTGCAGGTGTATGTCCCCGTTTTACTTCTGCTTCCAATGTACTATCGCTGGGTCATTCCATTACTGCCCGACCCGACCTTCGAACAAGCCACGATTCTGCCCATCGCCGCCGTCTTTCTGGTGCGGTCCGGGGGGCGCTGGAAGTTCAGCTTTGCCGATCTTTTGATCCTCTGCTTTGCTGGCTGCATCGGCACATCTGAATATTTGAACACTGGCTACAACGAAGCGCAAAACCTTATGTTCGACATGGTCGCGTCGGTGGTTTTTCCCTACATGCTCGCAAAAGGACTGATCGAGCCTCAGGGATTGAGCGTCGCGTTCGCTAAAAAGATCGTGCTCATGTTCTCGATTGTTTCGGTCCTCTCGATCTACGAATTCCGCATGGGGCTCACCCCTTGGATCCTCATGCGGCGCTTTTATCCTGGTCAGGGATTGGAGTGGGTAACATCCTTCCGATATGGATTTGCGCGAATCGGCGGACCCTATGGACACGCGATTCTAGCGGGGCTCGTCTTGGCTGTTGGGTTCAGAGTGCAGCGATGGCTTGAGTGGAGCGCCCAGTGGGAATCCCACTTTCATGGCTTGAAGTGGTTGCGGGTCTCTAAGGCGCGCTTGATCACCATCGCCCTTGTCGGCGGCATTATCATGACCATGGTTCGAGGTCCATGGCTAGGCGGGGCCATCGGTGCATGCCTCACCGCCGTGGGACGGACAAGGCATAGACGAAGAGCGCTGATGGCGATCGCAGGAGCGATCATTATCATCGGAATTCCTGCGGCCTCTTCGTTCTACTCCTATGCCTCGGTCGGCAGGGCGCATGCCAAGACCGCTTCCCAGGAGACCGCCGCCTACAGGGTTGAGCTTATGGATAAGTATTTAACGACTGCGCTGAAACGTCCCGCTTGGGGATACGGACGTAACACCTGGCCCAAGAATCCGACCGCGCCTTCGATCGATAATTACTACCTTCTACTCTGTTTAATGCATGGCATGGTCGCCGTTGGTCTGCTGGTAACTATCATGGTTACCATGACGGTGCGTTTGGTGAGATCAGAGATGCGGTCGCCCGTATCTTATCCATTGGGAAGTTCGCTTGGCTTTACCCTGGCTGGAATCTTTGTCGTCTACGCCGTGACCATTGCAACGGTCTATATGGGTCTGCAGACCATCCCGCTCTTCGCCATCATTACTGGATGGTCGGAGGGATACCTGCTGAAGAGATATTCAATGCAGCTAGCGCCCACCGTTGCACAGCCAGTCTTCCGCTTTCGCCGAGTTGTTTTATAACGGCATCCAAGTGGTTGCCTGCCATGCAACTGCCCGCCGTAAAAGCCCGCCACCATCGCGGTACTAAAGATAGAATTACCTTCGCGCTGATCTCTGAAAGTCGGGCCAGAGTGTGTGGCCTCATGTACCTTGGACGCATGTATGCAGGTCGCCATAGGCTGGTGAAGGGCTTTACCCTGGCGATCATCGTGAGTTCATGCTTGTTGCTGCCTCAGCGATTTCTTGGCGGGAACGTCCTTGCGGTAGAGTCGTTCAACGGTTCGGCAGGACCTCTTCAGAATACAAACGGAGGGCTTGGTTGGGCTTCTCCGTGGCAGGTCCAGAACGGCAGCATCGACGTGCCGGGCTACGGCATCGCCACAATGATCCCGCTAAGTTACGCGGGCATCTCGACGAGCGGGTACGCCACGGGGGGAGACGCATGGCAATATGCCGGGCGTTTACTTGACACTAGTCCGGGAGGAAGTTTCTCTCCATATCTGAGCGGGCAGATGATCGGCGCGCCTTCCACCACCCTCCTTGTGGGCTTGCTGATGCGGAAAGACATCGATACCGATGAAGAGATGTCGGTGACGTTACACGCGGGAAACCCGCCCTGGTGGATCAGCGCCCCGGGAACGGCGATCGGTCATTTTGGGAGCAGTTCGAACACTGGCGGCGTGCGTTACTGGTCCCTGCGCTTGGATGGCATCGTTCACCAAACAGGAATTCCGGTTGTGGTAGGGCAGCCGGCATTTCTAGTGCTGCAAATAAGCTTTGGCCCAAGCAGCACTGTAAACCTTTATGTAAACCCTCCAGCCGGATCCTTGCCCGCCACCCCGGACGCTCAGGCAGTAACTACCAATTCAATAGCCTTTCAGAGTGTCGCATTTTATGGCGGATCCGGATCCGGCCAAAGCTCGATCGGCGACCTGCGCTTCGCCTCGGCATATAGCTCAATCGTAGATAGCGCCCTACCAGTTCCCCCTGCCCCAGCGACGGTCTCCGCCCTCTCTGGCAATGGCAGCGTCAGCCTCTCCTGGTCTTCAGTCTCGGGAGCGAATGAATATCTCGTCTATCAACTTGTGAATGGTATGACCCAACTGGCGGCCACCGTCTCCGCTGGTAATTACGTGGATACCGGGCTTACCAATGGTACCGCCTATACGTTCTATGTCATCGCATCAAATAGCGCCGGCGCAGGCCCACCCTCCCCGCAAGTAACTGGGGTTCCTCATGGTGCTCCTCCGCCGCCCCACCCTGGCCTCGGCACCAATCTAACCCAGGTTGCCGACTACAACCGAGAGTGGCCTTTTGTCGACGCATTTAAAACGGCGCGGCCATGGATCCCGCAGCAACAGGGTGCGTCTTGGGGACAAGGGGCGCCCTTGGAGTTAAACAGCAAGGGGTGGATTACTTCCCTTCAACCTGGTCAGTATGCAGAAACCATCATGTTTGATAACGCGCAGGACGACCAGGCAAACTATCCTGCAGGACAATACACCCTTCTCTACGATGGCTCCGGCACGTTGAGTTTCGACCTGCAAAGCGGCACGATTGTCAGTCAAACACCGGGAAGGATGGTCGTGAATGTGCCCACAGGATTGAATGGCATCTTCCTGATCGAGTCCGCCACCGACCCTTCCAATCCGATTCGTAACATACGCTTCATCCTGCCTGGCTTCGAAAAGACCTATCGAACGCGGCCCTTTCATCCGCTCTTCCTGCAAAAGCTCCAGAGCTACCAGGTCCTGCGGTTTATGGAGTGGATGACAACCAATGGCTCAACCGTTCAGAACTGGTCCGATCGAGCCACGCCCGCGGACTACACCTATAGCTGGCGGGGAGTACCGTTAGAAGTCATGATTGAGCTTGCCAACACCCTGAACGCCAAGCCTTGGTTTAATATCCCGGCTCAGGCAAGCGATGCTTATGTCACCGCGTTCGCGAATCTCGTGCAGCAGCGACTGAAACCAAATCTGACCTTCTATCTCGAGTATTCCAACGAGACATGGAACAGATCCTTCTCGCAATCGGCGTATATCGAGGCACAAGGTCTAGCATTGGGCTTTAGCAATGACCCCACCTTGAATGGAGCGGATTACACGGCGTATCGGTCCGTCCAGATCTTCAATCTGTTTAAACCGGTAGTAGGTCCAGGACGAATGACGAGGGTCATTGCTTCGCAGGCGGGAAATTCCTGGCTTTCCGCGCAAACACTTCAATTCCAGAATGCCTTCGCCAGCGCCGATGTCCTTGCTATTGCCCCCTACTTCAATTGCGACGACTCTGCGATTGGGGGATCCGGGGTCCTTGGTGACCCTTCCACTGAAGACCAGGTCGCTTCTATGTCAATCGATCAGGTAGATGACATTCAACTCGCTCACATCAATAACTGCGCCTTGCAGCAAATGCAGTCGAATGCGGCGGTGGCGGCTTCTTATGGCTTGGCGATGGTTGGCTACGAGGGCGGCCAGTCGCTGGTCGGCTATAACGGAGCCGAGAATAACACCACAATGACAGCGCTCTTCAAGGCCGTCAATCGTGGAGACCGGATGCAATCGCTCTATGCGCAATATCTGCAGAATTGGGTTGATGCTGGTGGCGACCTATTCGTCCACTATAGCGACATGGGTGCATACGCGAAATTCGGCAACTTTGGAACCCTGGAATTCCAGGATCAGGATCCGGCTACTTCGCCCAAATACACCGCCCTGATGAATTTTGCGCAACAGCATCCGCGCTGACCTGCCGCGCAATCTTGATGTTGTAACTACCTGCTCGCAGACGATCTCAGAGCCTTACAAGCTTTAATGAGCGTTGCAAGCTTTAATGAGCGTTGCGCTCAATTGATCAATCACTTGATTGATCAATTGGATGATGATGTTGTCTCCTCATGAAGTCTGAAGCCGCCGAATACATCATCCCCGCCATTACCGAACAGATCGATCGGCGCAAAAGCCTTACGTACACCGCATTTGGCCTGTTCGGGGCATGAACAACGAACGTGAGCTCATCGACAAACTGGTCGAGGAATACCAGTGCTCCTCCAACCTCAGCGAAGGTTGGAACAAGACCATCATGATCTCACAACGAGTCGGGGCGCTGGTCGCCTCCTCAGGTTGCGAGCTTCTCCGGTCATTGGTTTGATCAGGATCCACTAATTGCCCCCACGCCCAACACTGCCATGGGAATGAGCCTAAACCTCGCGATGTGGAGGTGGTGTTAAACAACAGGATCAGAGACGATATGACCGTGCTTTGTCGATACACAACGAAGGACCTTGATGCGCTCTCCGCTATCTTGCATTGGCCACTGGAGTAGCTGCGGCGCATCGCATCACTATCCGGATTGAACATCGATCGGCATATCTACTCTGCTCCTTACGTAGTTATGGAGCAGAGTTGGCCATTGACGGCAAGTGTGGTCTCAATGATTACATTGCCTGATTTCGCCAATTGAGATTATAACTATTCGACGTGCGTTAGCGTGCAGTTTCGGCCGGACGCTGGAAGGTAGCGACACTCCGCATCAGAACCAAGAAAGAAAGGGTGACGGCTATCAACAATATCCCCGAGCCGCCAAGGGCCGCCGTTATGCCGAAGATCGGGATCAACTTTCCGAGTGCAAGGCTTCCCAGTGGAATGCCCGCTCGAAAGGCAAGACTGTAGACACTCATTACCCGGCCGCGCATCTGTTCGGAGACGATCAACTGGACCAGCGACAACATGAGCGATGCCGACGCCATGATCGCCGCACCGCTGATGAAGATTAGGACGCAGGACAGTGGAAGCCATCTACTAACGGCGAAGCCGGAGATGGCAGTCCCCAATGCCAGCAGAGTCAATAAGGCGACATGTCCTTGCCCCTTCAACCGCTCTGAAGCGGCTACGATCAATGCGCCGACGATCGATCCCGCGCCCGAACACACTAATAGAAGCTGATACGTACGCGGCCCTCCATGGAAGACTGTACGAACGATCACCGGCAAGAATCCCGTCAGAGAAAAGCCGAGGAGCGTCGTGCTGAAGGCAAGAAAGACGAGCGCGGCCAATCCCTCGCGTTGGCGAATGAAGCCAATTCCCGCGCCCATGCTCTTCAGTATGGCCTCCTTTGATTTCGCCGGCACGAATGTTACCTGGATCATCATGAGGGAGAGGATGACGGCGAGGAAGGACACTCCATTCAAGGCAAAGCACCAGGTAGGCCCCAGGGTGGCATATGCGAGACCGCCCAAAGTTGGGCCGAGCACGCGCGCCAGATTGAACTGAATTGAGTACATAGCGATCGCGTTGGACAGGTTTTCAGCGGGGACCAGAGTCGGCAGAAGTGCAGAATACGCTGGCCCTCCAAAGGACTGGCCCAGTCCGACGACGAAGGACAGAGATAGGATGTGCCAGACCTGTACCTTGTGAGCGAGGAACAGAGCCGTCAGAATAAAGGCGCAAGCCATCTGAATATACTGAGAGGACAACAGCATCTTTCTTCGGTCCATGCGGTCAGCAAAGACACCCCCAACCAAGGAGAACAGGATGATTGGGAGTTGCCCCAGGAACAGATCTAATCCCAGGTAGAAGGGGTCTTTTGTGAGGTCGTAGACGAGCCAGCTCTGGGCGAACTGCTGAACAAAGGTACCGATGGTGGAGGCGCATGCTCCGAGCCACATCAGACGAAAATCACGATATCGGAACGCCCTGAAGGTCCGGCTAAACGATGATGTCCAGGCCACTAGTGATCCGCCTCTGCTTCATCACCTACGAGGTTTCTGGCTGCCCTTCGAAAAATAGGGCGACATCGAACGTCCTGCTCAGCAGCTGGATCAAGGTTTGGCATGTAAATGGCGTGCATCAGTTCAGATGAAACTACTCACGTTCGGTCGCAAAATCGCGGAACGAAGAATTCATAAAGTAGAGACTGAGGTTGAGGAGTTCACACGGCCATCCGTAATATTATCAAGGACATTCTCCCAAGGCTTCGGAGATCTCCAATATCGGATCGGTACTTTATCAAAATTGGACGCAAGGTCCGCACCACGGCTGAGATGTACGCGCAACTATACTGCGATACGCACATGAAGCGGTTGTCCATCGTCTCGCCCAAATCAACGGGAGCTCAATCCCACCAGGGGTATTCAAGATCAGCGGCGTCTCGGAGTTCATCAAAGTTGTCGAAATCGCCAATAACGTCAAACTGGGTGTAAGGATTGTCTTCTAAGTTTTCCGCCTAGGCTCCAGCCCCCAAAGGTGTTCGGTGTGCGATTCACGCACAAGACATTTTCCAGCTCTTCGATGCAAAAGTAATACACACAATAGTCTTCAATGCAGGACACGGGGACGGTCCGAGCGCGCCATGTCCTTTGTTTATGACAATCTCAGCCTCTGGAATGCCTGCCGCGTAGCGAGCAGAGCGGATCGAGCTGTAAACCTTCTCCAGAAGAAGGGTACGGTCATTGGCGCTCGTTGGAACAGTCATTGCAAAAGGACGGTCTTTGAAGACCTTCCAAAAGTCCCGATTGAACCAACGATAGAAGTCTTCCGGCTTCATCAAGCACCACAAACTTTCGGCAGTTCACACATCTCGATCTCGGAATCGGCTTCAAAGGTGCCTTTGTTTGGTCGTAATCCTACTGTTCGCGAAATGCGTACTGACGGTCTGTTGCCGAAGAGCACGAAGCTACGCTCTTCCAAGTATCTGAACAACCTGATCGAGCAGGACCATCGCGGGATCAAATCCAGAACCAAGCCTATGCTCGGCTTCAAGAACTTCCGATCCGCCGCTAGTACGATCGCCGGCATCGACTGCTCCGCCGCATTCACAAAGATCAATTCCATCTCGGACGCCTACGCCTCAAAGACAGAGCTGTGCCTGCAATCTGGAGTGCAGTACTGGTTAAATAGCAAACCACCTCGCACGGTGCTGCTTCCTGACTCATTCACTTGTTTGGCACCACAGCCATATTGGCCATCCTCTTCAGCCGGCGGCTTCGCCAAGCGCCATCGCATCGGCGGTTGCGACAACATTCCCTCTCACATCTGCGTGAAAAAGGTGTTGCCCTGGCTGGTTAAGGCATGACAACCAAGAACCACTTAGCGGATCCCCGCCGTCGTAGAAGTGATGACAAACCTCTGTTTTACAATTGCAGGGCTTTTGACAGGCTACGAAGACATGATCGGTGATGAATTTTGCCGCGCAAATGGTCGACGCCGCACGCAGTTTCCTCTTTCGACACAAGGCCTTACTCTTCATAGAATCAAAGTATGCCACAGTGGTGCTGCTGGGATCCCGTCAGAAAACAGACAATAGAGTACGGGGAGGAATCTGGTCGCCTGCGTAGACAGTTAATCGTCGGCTGCAACACGTCTCAGATATAGGATAGCGGCTCCGTGGATGACATCCGCCCCTTGACGGAAGCGTACCCATGAGTCTCGAGAAGCAGGCGTTACGGCCCGCTATCTCGGCCTCTGCAACCTCGCCGTGCGATTTGGTCCGTGTTCTGAAGGTCCCCTTTTGTCACTCCGACAAGCATTCGGTCGACATAGAGCCCTAGATTGATATGGGCGCTGTGTACCTTAATACAAATTTAGTTACTCAATGAACATGCTGTCATTCTGTCTTCATTTAGTCGTCATTGTGGGCGCCAGGGTTTCTCAGTCTATTCGGGATATCGAAAAGAATCGCGCATTTAGTACCGAAAGCTGTACGAACAGCAAGACTCAGCGATCACGGGTCACATTCTCTGATAGAACACAGCAAGGGCTGCTTAGGGACAGCAATCTTAGCGCCTTGTGCTCCACATAAAAGGGTGCGCTACGGGGCGCCCCATTTTTGCTTGCTCAAACTCGAATGAACATTTTCCATGCAAGCTAACTCTGTGGCAGGGTGTACGTTTTGGCGCGGGCATAGGCCGCACCCATGACCGCAACGAAGGGTTCATTGGAAACGCCGTCAGCTTCCATTCCAAAGTTCATTAAGAACAGCGCGGCAAGCCAGCTTCATTCATAGCACTCCGCCATTGCTGCTCATCGTACGCCATACCTATAGTGATCTTTCCCGAGTCATCCGCACATAAATGGCGCGTGCCATCACCTTTGCCTGCGTCGAAAGTCGAGGTACCGTCGGCTCCTGCTGCTCTGAGCCAATGCGGTCACAATGAGCCAACGGCCGAGAAACTGCAGTCGGTCGATGTCGATCACGTCGTGGAGCACACTAGAGCCTTCGAGAGAGAGCCTGGGCGATGCGGCTGCTCGCCTCTACGTTCAAAGAACGTGGGAAGAACAACAGCGAGTAATGCAGCTGATCTCCTCCCTTGTTCCCTGATCTAGGGGCAAGAGCGGAGCCTGGTACCGGATCGATCGCTTCGTTCTCTCATGAACCGGCGACACTGGTCGCCTCGATTTCCCGCACAGACCTCGCGGCCCTCTTCTCCAACGATCAACCGAATGCTGGGTAGATCTCTCTCGCGAATATCCCGGTTGATTCTCCAAACTCATCCAAACGATCCATGCCCCATCGCGATCCCGAGGGGCAGCGAATTCTGACAAAAACTTCATTTGTCTTGTCCGGTTGAGTCGCATCAAAATTTAGCTGATTGTTATTGACTGCAATGCACCGGCTCATTGTTCTGAACAAACAGAACCTTGAAGCCACTTTGGTTGATGGGTGATTCCCTCGCCCATCTTTCCCTCACACACAACCACGGAGTCTACGATGCCGAATCGAAAGACGAATGCAATTTCCGCGCGGAGCGGTGTGATCGTCGCCCTTTGCGCTTGCGCAGGCCTTCTCTTGCTCGGTCGGTGGGTCTTGACCGCCGGAGCTCTCGGGGACGATCCTTCCCCGTATTGGGCCAGTGGTATCCATGCCGATTACGATCTTCCTCACGGAGCCCGGGAGCAGCTTGAGGAGGTCAATGAGCAGATCGATGAAACGGAGCGCGACACCCTGCAGTTACTTAATACTGAGTTGGACCCGATCCATCAAATTCAGACGCTTGGCAAGCTGGAGCTTTTCGACAGAGCCCTCTCAGTAAAGAAGAACGAGGCCTGCAGCACCTGTCACATGCCTTACACCGGCGACACCGGTCCCAGCCCGGTGCTCAACTCCACCACCGCAGCGTATCCCGGATCGGTGAGAAGCCGCTTCAGCGCTCGCAAGCCGATGAGTTATACCTACGCGACATTGTCTCCGGTGCTGCACTACAACGCCACTCAGCATGATTTCTATGGAGGCAACTTCTGGGATATGCGGGCCACGGGATGGCGGCTGCAGAGCCCGGCCGCCGAGCAGGCCCAGGGACCGCCCACGAATCCAGTAGAGATGGGATTGCCCGACAGCGCTTGCGTCGCTCATCGGGTATCGGTCGGTCGTTATGAGTCCCTGTTCGTTAAGGTCTGGGGTCCCGCCATTCAATCGATCCATTGGCCGACGGACGTGGACAAGATCTGCGGTACACCCTCTGGGAAAGATGGGGCGGCCCCGCAGGTGAACCTCAGCTCGGAAGACCGGGCGAAGGTCAACACCATCTACGATCAGTTCGCCCTGTCGATCGCCGCCTATGAGGCTTCTCCGGAGGTGAACGCGTTTTCATCGAAGTTCGATGCATACCTCGCGGGGTCGGCGACATTGACTCCGAGCGAGAAACACGGCTATGAATTGTTTAACGGCCAGGCGAAATGCAATACCTGTCATCTTAGCGGCACCGCCAGCGGAGCGACCGGCGGCTCAGTCGCGGACGCCGCGCCGGTCTTCACCGACTTCACTTCTTCCAACCTCGGTGTACCGAAAAATCCTGATATTCCCTATTACTACGAAGATAAGCCCGACAAGTATGGCTTTGTCGCCAACCCGGTGGGAATCAAGTTTGTGGATCTAGGGGTGGGGGCTTTCCTGAGCGGCGCGCAGGGTACGCCCGTTCCGGATAAATCATGGATGCAATACGCGCCCGCGTTCGATGGCAAGGTGCAGGTCCCGACACTGAGAAACGTTGACAAGCGGCCCTATCCGGGCTTCGTCAAAGCGTATATGCACAACGGGTACTTGAAGAGCCTGAAAGAGGTTGTCCATTTCTATAACACCCGAGATAAGCAGTGTCCCACTCCGAACGATCCCAACGTGAAAAAGACTTGCTGGCCGGCCCCGGAGGTTTCCGCCAATGAGGACACCACGGTTGGAAATCTCGGACTATCCGATGCCGACGAAAACGACGTCGTAGCTTTCCTGAAGACCCTGACAGACGGCTATACATCGAAAAGTTCGGTTGACTTGAGCAGTGTGCAGGAGAACATTCGAGCGCGTCGCGAAAGCCAGCAAAACTAGGGCCTTCTCTGCGGGTGCACAACCCCAGGATCGATGCTTGATTGCCCCTCTCTTGGGAGGGGCAATCAAGCAATTACAGTATATAGATTGCCAGGATAGCCCCGACTACCACGAGACCCTCGGCATCTGTAGCCAAGTTCAGATCTAGTCGTCGTCGATTTGCGGAGCCGAGCGCCCAGCGCGGCGCGCGCAACCAGCCAATGATCGATCAGGGGAGTCGCCATCTTCGCTCTCTCCGAACTGCTATTTGGTCGCGCTCAATGAGAGGAGCGCCACCGAGCATGAGTTTTCTTTTCGCTGCCCGGAAAACAGCGGCAGGGTAACGATGAGACGAGCGCCGCCGTCAATTCGGTTGGCAGCCTCGGTGGAGCCGCCGTGGGCGCGCGCCACAGCCTCGACGAAAGCCAGGCCGAGCCCGTGGCCGTTCGATTGCGGCCCCTTCACGCGCCGCTCGAAGATATGGGCGGCGATCTCGGGCGCAAAGCCGGGGCCGTCGTCTTCGACCAGGAGAATCGCTCGCCCCTCCTCCGCCCTCAAGGCGATCGCCACGGTCGAGGAGGGCGGCAAGTGCTTCAGCTCATTGTCGAAGAGGTTGGCAATCATGCGATGCAGCAGGCCGGAGTCTGCCCATATTTCGACCCGCTCCGCGCTGCGAAGTTGAATCCGGAGTCCTCGTTCGGACATGGACGGCTCATACAGGTCAACCATCGATCGCAGCAATTGGTCTAGGTCGATCGCGACGCGGTCGAGCCGCAGCGCGTCCGCCTTGGCTTCGGCGACATCAAGCGACTTGTTCAGAAAATCGGTCACCCTATCGAGTTCCTCGATCGCCGTTACCACGCTTTCCGCTTCTTCGCCCGCTCCTCCGGTAAGGGCCATCTCCAGTTTGGCCCGCACCGCAGTCAACGGGCTGCGAAGGTCGTGGGCGAGCGAGTCGGTGATGGTATGCAGTTGATGGACGGAGTTCTCGATGCGGTCCAGCATGGTGTTGAGCGTGGAAGCCAACTGGGCGATCTCATCCTTTCTGCGCGAGGTGGGCACTCGGCTTCTCAGATCGGATTCGCCAATTCGCGACGCTGCTTCGGTGATCCCGCGCACATGCCCCAGCATCCGGCGAGTCGTGTAGAAGACAATGGCCGCGCCAATCAGCACGATCGCCAGCCAGAGAAGAAGGAAGCGGAACCGCAGGCTCCTCAACAGCCGGCGCTCGTCTCTTTCCGACAAGCCAAGATAGATGCGGGTGCCGTCGCCTACTGCGACCGACGCCACCCGAAAAGGGATATCGAAGGCGTCGACGCGCAAGTCGGTCGGCGTGTCGGTCACTCGTCGGCCGTGCCGGATCGCGTCGAGATACGCGACGCCGTTCCCGGCCCCCACCCATAATGCTAGAGAGCCGTCAGCGCCCGTTTGGAGGAAAAAGACCGAATCGTTCTGTCCCTGACTGGAAAGAAGCCGGTTCGGAACCTCGCGGCTGGCGAGCTCGGCGACTTCCCCAACGACGCGTCCGTAGAGCGCGTCTTTGCGGGTTCGTGCGGCGACATCGCCGAGCACCTCCACTTCGCCCGAAAGCCAAGCGTCGCTGCGTCGCTGGATGTCCTTCGATACGAATCGATGAAGAAAGACAAAAACCACCATCGTGCCGCAGGCGAAGGCCAGCGTCGCCCAGAGCGATATGCGCCAAGCCGCGCTGCGCATGGTCGTCTTACCGATCTTTGAGAACATAACCCACTCCTCGCAGCGTTCGGATCAGCGGTCGACGCCCCTCGGCGTCCACCTTGCCGCGCAGCCGGTAGATATGCACATCGACCACATTGGTGTCCGGCTGGATGCGCATGCCCCACACTTGATCGAGGATCATCGAACGGGTGACGACTCGTCCCGCATTTCGGCACAGATACTCCAGCAGAACGAACTCCTGCGGAGTGAGGCTCAGAGTTTCGCCGCCCCGCGTGGCCTCGCGGCGAAGCAGGTCTAGTTCGAGATCGAGCACCCGCAGGCGGGTCGCCTCGGGAGGCGCGGAGGCCTTGCGCCTGAGCAGATTGCGCAGCCGCGCCAGCAGCTCTGCCATGGCGAAGGGCTTGGTGAGATAGTCCCCGCCGCCCTGTTCTAGCCCGTGCACCCGGTCGTCTACCGTCCGCCGCGCGGAGAGAATGAGCACCGGGGCATTCACTCCGAGTTGACGAAGCCGCAGAATCAAACTAATGCCGTCCTCGTCGGGCAGGCCAAGATCGATGATGAAGATGTCGTGGTGGCTTTCCGCTGCGAGTCGCTCCCCGGCCTTGCCGTTGCCGGCGACATCGACCTGATATCCGGCCTCGGTCAGAGAGCGCTTCAGAAATCCCTGGATTTCGATCTCGTCTTCCACCAACAGCAGACGCATGCGTCGATGGTACTGCATCTAGGCAAACGTTTCGCTTCCCGCCACCAATCGCCCCCATGAACAAATCGTCATCCCGAGCTTCGTCCCGAAGTGCTATCAAAAGAGTGAGGGTCTCGTCTCAACGAGTAGCCGTTGTATTGAGAATGCCAAGCCTGTCCTCTCAAGTTGTCGACCGTCGTCGTCTCTTCGTGGTTCAGCTGCTCCCAAAACACACGCGCGACATTTCTGAACCTGCTGAGGCTAACTGTGCATGACTACGGCTTACCTGAATCGCATCGCCACCGCCATACCCGAGCACGATATACATGAAGCCTTCGTCAGCTTCGCCGAGAGGATGCTGGCAGACCGGCGGCTGCAAACCATATTCCGCCGCATGGCGAGCCGGGCCGATATCTCACATCGTTATTCATTTCTCAATCCGCGGAGAGATTCGGACCGTCTGTCGGCGCACGACGCACATGGATTTTATCAGTCAGGCGGCTTTCCCAACACGGCTCGGCGGATGGAGATGTTTGAGCAGTGCGCTCCGGTGCTGATGAGGAAGGTTTTGGATCGGCTAGCGCTCACTGAAGAAGAACGCTCCGGCATCACGCATGTGCTGGTTACCTGTTGTACTGGACTCTATGCGCCGGGGCTAGACTTTGAAGTCCTTGATCATCTTGGTCTCTCAGCCGGCGTGGAGCGCACGATGATTGGATTCATGGGATGCTATGCCGCAATCAATACGCTCAAGCTGGCGCGGCACATCGTGCGCTCTGAGCCGAAGGCGGGTGTGCTCATGGTGAATCTGGAACTATGTACTGTGCACTTACAGGAGACGCAGGATCTGGAGCAGGTGCTCTCCTTCCTGGTCTTTGCCGATGGCGCAGCGGCGAGCCTCATTACCGCTCGTGAGCAGGGCTTCTCGCTGGACAGCTTTAAGGCGGTGATGGTGCCAAACACAAGGGAGCTGATTACTTGGAAGATCCGTGGATTGGGTTTCGACATGCTGCTCTCCGGGCAGGTGCCGGGTGAGCTGGGACGTGCGCTGCATGACGGCGAACTAATGGCCGAGCGGGATGGCATTAATCTCTGGGCGGTGCATCCTGGCGGGCGGTCGGTTCTGGATGCGGTGGAAAAGGGGTTGGAACTGCCAACGGATGCGCTGGCTGCGTCGCGCGAAGTGCTATCGTCCTTCGGCAACATGTCGTCGGCGACGGTAATGTTTGTGCTGGAGCGGATGATGCAGCAGGCAAAGCCGGGGCAGCATGGTTGTGCGATGGCATTTGGGCCGGGCCTAGCAGCGGAGACGATGAGATTCCATGTCGTCTAGCGCACAGCTCGACTTCAGTAGGCGGGTTTCTCCGCGTGAGTTACCGGAGTGGCTGGATGGCGACTGTAGTTATGAGGATTTCCGCGACTGCATGCGCAGTCTGGAAAACGTAAATCGTTGGCTGCTGGGTTATCGGCCAACGCTGGCCTGGCTGGAGCGTCTACCGCTCGGACTGAGTGGGCCTACGCACATCGTCGATGTCGGCAGTGGCGGAGGCGACTATCTGCGGCGGATTGCAGCCTGGGCTCGGCGAAGGGGCATCGCTGTCCGGTTGACGGGCATCGACGTGAATCCTTATGCGGCGCGTACCGCCGCCGACTCAACCCCTAAGGAGCTCGGAATCACATGGGTGACCGGTGACGCGATGTTGTACAGGCCGGAGAAGCCGATCGATATCGTGGTCAGTTCACTCATGACACATCATCTGGAGGACGACGAGATCCTCACGCTGCTGAGGTGGATGGAAGCGACGGTGCAGGTAGGTTGGTTTATCAATGATCTGGAGCGGGCTGCCTGGAGTTCTCGATTATTTGGGTGGGGGCCGTGGCACCGGATTGTGCGGCATGATGGACCAATATCGTTCCGGCGGGCCTTCCGAGAGGAGGATTGGCTAGGGCTGCTGGCGGCGGCTGATATTCCCCAGGAGGCAGCAACGGTGGAACGTTGGCGGCCGGGACGGTTGTGCGTTGGGCGGCGGAGGTGAAGTTAGTGAGTCTCACCCGTCTCATTGGACTCAGAGACATACAGCGTATTGTCCAAACCTTCGTGACGTACCTCATCACGTCTATTGATCCGAGAGGCGAATAATGGCATCTTCCACTCTATCTACACCGAGTGCCGGCCGCTCTAGATTCAAAGCGGCTCTCTGGATCTTTCTTGGTGTGACGACGCTCTTTGTCTTCATCACGTCAGAGGTCCTTCTCCTCACCGATTACCCGATGTACCATGCTTATCGCCTGCAGGTCATAGCCGACCGCGGACTCCTCATCCCGCACACGCTTTGCGGAACCTTTGCACTGCTGACCGGCCCTCTGCAGTTCTCGACGCGCTTTCGGCAGCGCCACCTGAAGCTCCATCGGGTGCTAGGGCGCATGTACTTCGTCTCAGTGATTATTGGCGCCTTTAGCGGGATTGCCCTTGCTAACGGGCGTCCGGGGCTGCCAGGAACGTCTATGCAGGGCGCTGCCTGGATCGTCTGCACTACCGCGGCCGTGATCGCCGCGCGGAACCGCCAGATTTCTGTGCATCGCCAGTGGATGGCCCGCTCCTACGCGGTGACGTTTACCTTTGTCTCCAGCCGCGTACTCAATCTGGTTCCCGCCTACTGGAGCCATCTTGGCGACGTACTGTCGGCGGTTGGCGTGATCGCTTTCACCCTGGTTTCCATTCTTCTGGTTGACCTCGGCCTCAACTGGCACGAACTCACCTCACGTCGTAACTGATCGTCGGCCGGCGATTATGAGAGTTTAAGATGTGGGTTTGCAAAATGTCCTATTTCATGAAGCTGGTCCCCACCAGCCGATTCAAGAGCACGGCTCGCCAGCGAGTTCCGGGATTCGCCTTGTTGAGTCCGGCGGGCCCGATACCAATCTCAAGATGACGATTCGGACAGAATGACGTTCAAACCGTTTTTCGAACCGTCTACCAGGTTAGATAGCACTAGAGAACCTCACTATGGATAGATAGAACATCCAGTGAACCAGGAGCAAAGCTTGCACGATGAAGTTCTCATCCTCGGCGGTGGAGTGGCAGGTTGTGCCGCTTCGATTGCACTCGCCCGCAAGGGACGAAGTGTAACGATGATCGAACGCGAACCCACACCGCGCCATAAGGTATGCGGAGAATTCCTAAGCGGTGAGGCGCTGGAGGACCTCCATGCGCTGGACATCGATGTGGCCTCGCTTGGTGCTGTACCCATCAATTACGTTCGCCTTGCCGCGGCCAGGCGCTCCGCTCAGGCTCCGCTTCCTTTTCCTGCGGCCTCGCTCACACGCAAAGCGCTTGATACAGCGCTCATTGCCAAGGCCATAGCCGTGGGAGTCCGCGTCGAGCGCGGCCGCAGTGTGCAGTCGCTCAAGCGGACGACAGGCAATCTCTGGCAGGCTATGCTCAGCGACGGAGCCACATTCGAAGCTCCAACCGCCTTTCTCGCCACGGGCAAGCACGACCTGCGCGGCCGCGGTCGTCCGAAGGACCCTCACCAATGGGTCGCCTTCAAGATGTATTACCGAATGTCTGCAGCCCAGACCGCTGAACTGGCAGACGCCTCCGAGTTGACACTCTATGCGGGAGGCTACGGTGGTATCCAACCGGTGGAAGACGGCATTACGAATTTCTGCTGTGTGGTGCAACGGCGGTATTTCGCATGTTCGGGTCTTCGCTGGAAAGGCCTTCTCGCGAAGATGCAGCAGGACTGCCCCCACCTCGCGATGCGGCTTGACGGAGCGGAGCCGCTGCTCGACAAACCGATCACCGTCACTCATATTCCGTACGGTTATCTCCGCCGCACGACCGAGGATGGACTCTACTGCATCGGCGATCAGGCAGCCGTAATCCCCTCGTTCACCGGCGATGGCATATCCATCGCACTGCAGTGAGTGTGACCGCGAGAGCTACGACTGCGAGGGATTTCACTGCATTTCTCTCCTGTAAGGTTCTGACTATCGAGAGTTGGTTCACGGCGTAGCTCGCTTTCAGTTGGCGAACGCCTGCGGAGCAACAGAGGCGCCCTGGGTCACGCGTGTGAGCCTGGCCGTTATGCGCATCGCGCCGGGCCAGACCCTGAGACAGAACGGCAGTACAGCGCGCGCGAGTGCGTTGCTTAAGCCATTGGCGGCGAGCTCGGCAAGGCGCATCTGGGGCAGCAGTGCGGAGCGCAGTTTCGGCTGAAAGACCGGTGCCGGCTCTGCGGCAAGATAGGCAGAGGCAGCACTGCGGGCAGGAGACTCGACCATTCAGGTGAACGGAGTGTTCACTCTGGTGGGTACGCCCCACGAGCTGACGATTCCGATGCAGATTCATGTACATGGATCGAAGGTAACGGCAAAGGCGCAATTCGTCGTTCCCTATGTGCAGTGGGGTCTAAGGAACCCAAGCTTCTTGATCTGGAAGGCTGAGAACGACGTGGCGATAGACCTAAGCCTCGTCGGCAATATCGCCAGTTAAGACCTCCGTTTGACTGGCTGGTCTGTTGCAGGCATGGCGGAGACGCGGAAGTAAGAGCAGGTTTGACCCAAAACCCCAAAAACCTAGGGCTGATGAAGATTCGCTGACGGGCCTACATCTGTGTAGATATGGGCGAGTTTCCCGCCACCGCAGAGAAGGCTTCCGGTCACCCTTCTCTTCCAGGTCTAAAAGTCGACATAGAGCTGTTCGAGATTACCGTCATGCTGATCCAGCGTCACCGTGATTCCGAAGTTTTCGGCAGTTCTAATGAGCAGCCCCAGACTCCGTAGTTGATATAGGGCAACACTTCGAATTCCACAGTGTATTCGCTTTTTCTTCGCTATATACTGATCTCATGTTTCAAGGGCCGAGTTCGTCCTTCCACGATTTTGTGATCACGTGCAAGCGGTGCAGCGAGAACCTGGCGGCGCGCATCCAGACGATGCCCGACGACTGGATCATCGAGACTTGCCCGTTTTGCCTTGAAACCCGGCGCTACCTCCCGCAAGAAATCTTTCGAGGGAGGATTTCCCACAAATATGCTGCACTCCGAGTGCGCCGTGGGCCTTGAGGTGGGAGGCTACAACGAACGCCCCGACTGGCCGAAGCTCGGCCCATCACTCCTGGTTGCCGCTTCAATGATTCTCGCGATCCGGACAGCGAAATGGGCAGCCCGGCACGATGAACGCCTCAGCAATCTGGATCTGGCTGTCGAGATTGACTATGCCGTCAGCATGGCGGGTGCCGTACTTTCAAAGCTGATGGCGAAGAATGACGCAATATTCCCGCAGAGGAAGGAGCCTTGGTATCAGGCGACGGATGAGGATACCCCGAAGTAACGGTAAGCTCGCTGGATTTAGCTGACTTATCCAAGCCTAAAAAACACCGTTTAGTTGGCTTTTTTACAGGATGTATGTTGTCGACGATACGCCGCCCAACGATCCTACAACGGTTAAGTGAGTCACTGAGTGGAAGACGATTCAGTCTTTCAGGAAACGCTTTGAACACGAACAAACATCTAGCTATACCTCATGTTTGCTGGTAGCCTTCAAGGGGAAATAAGTTGGTATGCGAATGAGTAACCAGGCCGATTACCCAGGGAGAAGAAAGTACCTAAACGCTCAGCTGCTACACAGGTTCCTCGTCTGGATGGAGGAGCGAGCCGCAGAACGGGTGAGGATTCGCCGTGCCAATTGCCCCTGGTGACTGCCAAGTCCAGGCGCTCTCGAACCGCAAAGCCTGTTCGAGTCGCAGATCTTCGCGACCGCCGTCAGCCAGAGCCGGCGCCCACGTTCCTTGACCTCTCAAAAAGGCTCCTTAATTGAGAGAATTGATCAACATACACGATCGGATGCTTCAGCCGATCGCCGATCCTCGGGTGGGATGCATTCCAAGCTATAGAAGCAATGACGCCGCCAAATTGGAAATGATGACAAGTGGCGCGAACTAAGCTTGTCGATTGACTTTGTCTAAGCCGGTGACAGGTAATAGAGCGAGCGTTTATCGAGTGTATACACGCGCAAAGACCTTATTTCTATAACAGGTAGTCCGGCTTCGTGCGATCCACAACCTCCCCACGAAGGACTCGCATGCTGCTCGCGCAGTTTGGGCTTCGTCAATCTGCGGGTAATGTCTCGATAGACAATGCAACCGAACTTACAAAGGATCATGGTTTCGAATGGCGCGGCGATAGAGATGACGGATCCTCGAGAATATGCCCGTGCCGGGGTGCAGGAAGCTCACGCTGCCGGGTACGATCACGGAGATATCGGTACCGGATTCAGCGGAACTAAGAATTGTCAGTCTTCCCTGAATGCGGGCAGCGCGCTCGCGCATGCCTTGCAGGCCATGGTGCCCCTCTCTTCCGCTCATGGCATAGCTTGGATCGATGCCGACCCCGTTGTCCCGCACATGAAGTGTAAGATCATGGCCATAGGTGAGTCCGATTTCCAGGTAGCTCCCGTGGGAATGCGCTTTTGCATTCAGAATCGCTTCGTGTCCGATTCGATATAGTTCGTCGCGAACGATCGGATGCAGCTCTTGCGCATCGCCAATGACCGAAGCCGAGATGGTCATCCCCTCAGGGACCACTCCACTTTCCGCGACCTGCCGCAACGCCGGCCCAAGCTCGTTCTTCAATGTCGTCGAGGACCGCAGCGAGTTCAGTGCCGCACGGCCCTCCGTAATCGCCTGCTCCAGCCAACCGGAGACCTGCCTCAATGCACGGTGCATTTTCTCCGTGTTCAAGGGTTCCTCAAGGCCGTCGTCGACTACGAATTTGCTGCCTTGAATCGTCTGAAGGAAGGTGTCGTGCAACTCGCGCGCCATGCGTGTACGCTCCGCGAGCCGTTCATCGAAGCGCACGCCGATGGCCATAGAGACCTGCCACACGCGAATGCGGTGCAGAATCCACCCGATGAGCATGACGAAGGCGAAGCAGAAGATCCGAAACCACGCCATCTGATACCACATCGGCGCAATGCTGAAGTCCAGAATTGCGCCCTCTTCATTCCACACTCCATCGTTGTTGCAGGCAATTATGCGGAACTGGTAGGTGCCCGGAGGCAGATCACTGTAAAACGCTTGGCGCCTTGTCATAGGATCCTGCCAGTCCCTGTCGCGACCCTCCAGTTTGTAGCGGAAGCGGACCTTCCCCGGGACCACAAAGCTAAGCGCCGTGTAGTCGATTTCAAGATCGCGAGTGAGCGCGGGGAGGCGGACCTGATCGGTCGGCGAATAGTTCTTTCTGTCCGCTACGATCTGCTCGATATGGACTGGCGGCGGGAGACTGTTTGTCTCCAGATGACTGGGATCGATCATCTGCACGACATTTTCATTGGCAAACCACAAGCGTCCGTCGGGAGATCGAGAGCCATGGGGTTGAAAAGCTGCAGACCACGGCCTAGCGCCGTCGAACATGTCGAAGGTCTCTGCCTTTACACTCGCCTTGGCGCCATTCCACCATTCCCTCAGTTCCGTATCTGCAACCCTAACCAGGCCACACTGGGCGTAAAGCCAAAGAGCATTATTGTTATCCGCAACCAAGCCGTACAGACTGTTGCAAGGAAGACCATTCTGGTTGGTGAGCGTCCGCAGCCTTCCATCCTTCCACTCAATAAGTCCAGACGAGGTCGCGCCCAGCACGGATCCATCAGCCCGAATAAGCATCTCACGCACCTGGGATCCAGCTGCGCTCCCGGGGGAAAAGGTCTCAAGCCGCCCCTGGCGATATCGAGCCAAGTTGCCGTCAACGAGGCCTAGCCAGATACCACCTTTAGGATCGGCGGCGAGCGAAGTTGCGGCTGGCATTCCGGGCGCAGGAAGTTCTTCACGGACCTCGCGACCTTGAATGCGAAGTAGTTTTGCGGGACTGCCAATAACTTCCGCCCAAACGTTAGTTTCCCGGTCTTCGGTCATCGCAATGACCGTCCCGATCGCAATGTTATTGGATCGCCGGATCGGATCGAATCTACCGTCCTCATAGACGTACAGACGATCCTCAAGTCCCACCCAGAGGCGGCCCGCATGATCTTCAAGCAGCGACGTCACTCGCTGGCCGGGCAAACCATCCTTCGATTGAATGGATGACAGCCGGTCTCCGCGAAGGTACTCCAGCGCGCCCAGATTTCCGATCCAGATCGTTCCATCACCCGCCGCGAGGACCGAATCGACTAGATTGGCGCTGAGCCCTTGGCGGGTTGAAAATGTTGTGACGCGCTCATTTCGAAAACAATCGATTCCCTCAGTCGTCGCAACCCACATGTTTCCTTCACGGTCCTCATAGAAGCCGCTGACGGAGTCGCTGGACAGACCGTCGACGCTGGAAAACCGATCGACCTTATTTCCGCGCAGGCGATAGATGCCCTGATCTTCGGTCCCAATCCACAGCGCGTCCTGGCGGTCTAGAAACAGCGCACTGACTTGCAGGGCGCTCCCGTGTAACGTAGGGTTGAGGGGCGTGGAAACGCCATGCACGAGCCGCTGCAACCCAAGGCCTGGTCCGCGGCGATCCCTTCCGCTCCATATCGAACCATCCGGCGCGGCGACGATGGCTTGAACACCGCTTAGTCCTTCTCCGCTCTTCGATGCTGAAGGAGTAAATACAGTGGACGAGCCTGCGCTCCAACGTGTCAGAAGGCTGGCGCTGCCGAACCAAAGACTTCCCTCGGAGTCCTCAGCGAGTGGTCCCGCATAAGGAGAATTGATTCCGTCGGCCACTCCATAGCAGCGGAGCGATGTGTCTTGAACCTCACAAAGTGGTCCCTTGTCATCATGAACTCGTGAGCGAGTGATCCAGATTCTTCCGTCGTGGCCTTGGATGATGGAATTGATGCGCCCTTGCCCGTCCATATAGTTGGTCAGGTTGCCGTTCTGAAGATGGGCGAGGTTCGCGGATGTTCCAATCCACAAGCCGCCATCCCTTGCTGCCAGGAGCGCAAAGATGCCGCTCGACAGAAGCTTTCCCTTCGGTGGAATCCACGGAACAAAGCGAACCCCGTCGAAACGGACGAGCCCGTTTTGCGTTCCAATCCAAAGGTATCCGTCGGTTGTTTGTGCAATAGCGTTTGGCGCGCCGCTGAAGACGCCGTCCTGAATTCTCCAAACCGTGTGCCCATATTGCGAGATCCGTGTGTTGGCATCGACTGCTCGGGCGGAGCAGGTTGCCAGCAGCAATGTCAAACCTAGTGCGAGTGAGCGTGAGGTCTTCAACTTGGCCGCCTTGTAGTTTCTCCGCTACTACTCCAGGGTCGATCTTCGGGTTAGCTTTGGTTCAGACGCGTAGAAGAGGTCGTTGCGGACTCTGCAGGATCATCAATTCAGTCCACTCAAAAAGCATTCCGAGGTAGCGATTCACTTTAGTGATATTCAATCGCTCATGGAACATCACAATCTTTAGTCGCGAACCTGTAGTCCACTACAGCCACAAATATCTGATGCTTGGGAGTCATTCAGAAGGCCTCAGCACTCATCCTCTCCGCCATCGAATTCGCCCCGGTCGAAGATGCCGCGACCGAAGCCAAACTCGCCCAGGCGGACTAACCCCCGAGTTCCCTCTTTCTATGGGCGGATCGCGCACCCGTCCGCTCCGCTTCGATCGCACGTTCCAACCCGCCTGTGTTCTTTCAAGTGATGGTCGAGATGGCTACTAACAGGGCTGGTGCACCTACAGGAGCTTTAGCCGGCCTCTTCGTGGACCCGGCGGCTGCAGGCGCTCCACTATATTTCTGGCGATGCGGCGATGTTCGTTGCACCGCATGGGAGTATAGACGAACGCTCTTTGAAGCTGGGCGACAAGCCTCGAATTCCACAGCGTTTTCGCTTTTTATTCGCTACATACTGGTCTCATGTTTCAAGGGCCGAGTTCGGCCTTCCACGATTTTGTGATCACGTGCAAGCGGTGCAGCGAGGACCTGGCGGCGCGCATCCCGCTCGGTTGGGAGCACATCAACCTCATCGGCGACTACCAATGGAAGGGTACCAGGTCTGATTTCTCCGAGGTTGGTCCGGCTTGAGGAGAACTACGCCAAATATCGATCAAAGCTAGGACAAAAAGCACCTCAAGCTACACGCAATCAATTGTTTCTTCGAAAGCGTCGGCGTCGGACGTTGGCCACAGCACCGAGCCAATGGCCTATCGATGTTCCCCGCCAATTCAAATAAGCAATGGTTCCGGGAACCTTCACTTCTACTTCCGTGCCGGCACCGAATCGATTCCACAATCTAAGTCGTGCGCCCATCTTCTCCGCGCGTTCCCGCATTCCGGAGAGACCCCAATGTCCCACGGAGCCACCGGCCCGCAATGTATCCTTCGAAATACCTTGACCGTCATCTCGAACGCGGAGGACCACAGCGGATGGATTAAATTCGACCTCGACCTCGATTCTGGACCCTTGCGAGTGGCGAAAAGCATTAATGATAGCCTCTCGCCCGATGAGATACAGCTCATCACGAATGATGGAGTTAAGCTTTCGAGGAACTCCTGTCGCAACGGCTGCAAGAACAATAGAACTATCCTTTTGGAGTTCCCGCGACCCTTCGGCCAGCGCTTCAACCAATGGTGTCTCCGGCCCAGTCTCGTGACGTAGATCCCGGATCCGGTCCCGGCTTTCATTAAGCAGGATGTCAGCTCGGTCTAGCGCATCCTCCAACACGGAATGCGCCTTAGAATCCTCGGAAATTAGATTCATCGCTACCTGGAAGCGAAGCATCAGACCGTGGAAGCCTTGGAGAAGTGTGTCGTGAAGCTCGCGAGCAATCCTGACTCGCTCTCCTACACGCTCTTCGAGGCGTAAGGAGTATTGCAGTCTCAGCTGATGCACACGATACAAATAGATCAACGAGACCAGGAGCGAAAGAAAAGAAGCGTATATAGACCGGAACCACCACGAGTTCCACCAAGCCGGCCGAATTAGTATCGTTAAAGTAGCCCCCGGTTGGCTCCATACGCCGTGACCCGTTGTTGCCTGAACTCTGAATGTGAAGGAGCCAGTAGGAAGGCTGGTGTACGTCACCGCACGTTGGTTGCTCCCCGTCTGATTCCAATCAGAGTCAAGTCCACCGAGCTTGTAACGATAGCGGGTCGACGACGGGTTGAGGTAACTTAGCGCAGCAAATTCCAGTGAAAGCATGGTCTGATTATGATTGAGTACTAGCTGATCTGACTGTGTGATCACTTGTCTGAGCGGTGAACCTGGCCCGACCGTTATGTCATGGCCTAACACGCGAACGTCCGTGAAAACCACCGGCGGAGCCCAGGCCGTCTCTGTTATTAGTTCGGGATGGAACGCTACGCCTCCGCTGAAACCACCAAAGTACATTTCTCCATCTGGGCTCTTGTAGCATGCAGCCCAGCCGGTAAGATCAGGACCCGGGAGGCCGTCCGCTGTAAAGTAGTTTCGGAACATCCGGCTTTGCTGATCAAAGCTAGAGATCCCTTTGTTCGTACTCATCCACAGCTTTCCTTGTCCGTCTTCGCGAATGCAAGAAACCACATTGCCGCTGAGTCCATCCCGTTCGTAGTAGGCTTCGGCTGCTCCGCTGCCGGGATCAAATTTATTTACCCCGTTTTGCGTGGCAAGCCACATAGTGCCTAGATGATCAACGAATACTGAATTCACCCGGCTGTCACTGACGCTTGTGTGGTTTGCGGGATCGTTCATGTACTCACTGAATCGGCTCGTGGCGGGATCGAATCGTTGGACACCATTGGCGTCAGTTCCAACCCAAAGCATTCCGCGACTGTCCTCTGTAATCCCCAGAAAAAGAGGTACGATATCTGAACCCGGCCGATATACCGTAAAGCGGTCGACCTCGCGGTCGAAACGGTCTAGGCCGTCCCAGGTCGACGCCCAAAGAGCTCCAGAATGATCAATCAGCAGGAATGTCACTATATTGCTGCTTAGGCTTGATTGGTCCGCCGCATCGTGGCGATAAGTCGTTACATGTCCGGTTCTCTTGTCAACACGGCTAAGGCCATCACCGAAAGTTCCCACCCAGATGCTACCATTGCGATCTTCGACCATAGAAATTACATGATTGATGGTGTCGAAGTTCGTGGTTATGTAAGTGGTTGATTCGCTAGCCTGCCTCCTGAGCCGGCGCAAAATCCTTTGACCTATCCATAAGTCGCCACTTGCGTCCTTCAAGACTGCGCCAACGAATGTGTCTCTTCCGTACTCCGCGGTCGCCGGTAGGAGGGGAAGAGATTCAAATGGCGTCTTTGTTGTAGAAAACAAGTTTGGTTCACGTGTTCCCATACCAAGCCAGATGTTTTGTTCCTTGTCTTCGTAGAGAGAAACAACAGAATTTTCCGCAAGGCTATTCGGATTTCCTGACTCATTGCGATACTGAATGAACCGCCCATGGTCACGATCAAAACGGAAGAGGCCGCCACCTTGACTTCCGAGCCAAAGCACCCCGTCGTGGTCCTCAAGGATGGCGACGAACCCGGAAAGAGCCGTAGGTGAAGAAGAGCTTTTGCGTAAATGAACTGGTGTCAGCGTGTTCGTCTTCTGATTGAAGATCGAGAGACCAGTCCCTAAGGCATGGATCAGCCAAAAGACACCATAACGGTCTTCGTAGAAGAAGCTCTCCCGTGGCTCGTATTGAGGAACATGGAGCAGAACCTTACCCGTCTTGCGGTCAAATTTATCTAATCCTTCGCGGGTTACAGCCCAAAAATTGCCCTCCCGATCTTCGCCACTTGACTTTACGTCGTTGCTGCTAAGGCTAGAGGGGTTGTTGGGGTCATGGCGATAGGTTTTGACGAGACCCGATACCGGGTTAAGTGTGAAGAGGCCGTTAGTGGTAGCGAGCCAAAACGCACCGTCGCTGTCTTGGCTAATGTGCTTGATGGTGAGTTGCTCGTGCCTTGCCTGAGAACTCTGGATCTGGTAATGGGAAAACGTCTCAGTAAACGGATCATATTTATCAAGGAACTGATTGCACCCGACCCATATAGAGCCGGACTTGTCCTTGAACAAAGCAGTGATATACACCCCACTCAGGCTTTTCGGATCTGCTGAGTCATGGAGGAAGACCTTGACTTTGTAACCGTCGTACCGATTGAGTCCGTATTGTGTGCCGAACCACATGAATCCCTGGTTATCTTGCACTATTTGGGACACCCTGACCTGAGAAAGCGCGTCACCTGTTGCCGCACGGTAAAAGCGGATATCCGATCCAGTCATCACGGGTGGCCGAACAGGCAAAGTCTGAGTAATCTGCGTACCTGAAATCAGATGAGTAGCTTGAGCTCCTAGGTCGTGCGTCTCGGCAATTGCAGGCATGCCCAAGACCAGCCAAGCGCAGACACCCCAAAAGCTGTTCAAGCGAAAGCGCCAGCGTGACTGAGTCCTCAACTCTGACACCGATTTAGCGAATGAGTCTCCGCAACCAACCTGCTGGTCAGGGCAGGTGTTCATACCACCACACGGCATTCTCGCCAGAACGGCGTCCGAGAGCATTTGTGCCGGCATGGAAGCGTGTTTGGTCTGCAGAGTAGCTCTCCCTCACCGACGGTGTCCTGCCGGCACAATGACTTGACGTCTGCCGTACAACCGGGCATCCGCGGAATAAGCACCCAGACCTAACACCCCCAGTGCACTCATCACGGTTAGTACAAAACACCAGTTGATTGTGTCACAGACTCACAAAAGGCGAGCTCCACGTTACCCTGCCTCGACCGGGGCGGCGTACATCGAGGCAGTAGGCGTCCCTCAGCCGATCAACCGTCACATAGTGGAGCAAAGCGGTAAACCGTTCCTTCTTTCTCAGCTGCGCTGCTTCTCGTACACGATCAAGCCCCGGGACACGTTTTTCCGGCTCTGTGTCCGGCGCATGTGCGGCTCTCCCGTGTTTCCCTCGGCCCTCTCCCTTCGCTCCACCGTCTCCGCCACCGGTTGCCCGGATTTGTTCGCCAGCTTCATCGCTACTATGGAAAGGTCTGACTCCTCCGACCCGTGCCCTTGTCGGCTTCGACTCCTCGTCTTCCCGATGCGGACCGCTCGGCAAGGGGCTAAACGGTTTATAGGGTGGGAGAAGCCGGAGGTCATCAACACGGACAAGGCACGCCGACCTACGCGATCGCAATTTCTGAGTTGAAGGCCGAAGGCAAATGTGGAGGGAGAAACATGGCGCAGGCTCAAGGTCACCGTTCCTGACAATGTAAAGAGTCACACCCAAGAGCAGATCTCCTGCTTCGGCCCTGACGGATTGCTTCGGCGGCATGATTACACCGTTGACATTCTGGGTGGAGCAACCGGCCTCAACTATGCCTCCGAATACCGAGACATGGATGGCATTATCATTCCCACGAAGCGACGGATCTATGCATATGAGGGTGACTACAAGCCCGTGATGGATCCGCTTTTGGTGAAGATCGATATGGGCGAAATCAAGGTTTCGTAGTCCCTAATTGCTCCAACCCCAGCCCTTTGCTTGATTACGGCCTTAAGGAACGCAGACGGGAAAATCTGATGAATCACGACCCCCTATTCGCTCCATTGCAACTCGGTACCATCCAAATGCCAAATCGGATCATCATGGCGCCCTTGACTAGAATGAGGGGCGGCGCCGGGAACGTTCCGACGGCACTCAACGCAAAATGCTACGAACAGCCTGCGTCGGCCGGTCTCATAATCGCCGGGGGCACAGCTGTAAGTCATCAAGGACAGGGCTATCCAGGCGCACCTGGGATTTATACGGAGGATCAAATCAACGGATGGCGCCCGGGAACGGACGCGGTTCACTCCAAAGTCGGGGAGTGAAACCCTCAACTCCCTGAAGTCGGGCCTGCATCTGTTCCGCAGCGACAAAGATGAAGGTCTCGTCATCGTGCGGTTGGATGCGTGTCATTTGCTGTTGCTACTATCAAGACACCGGGCCGCTTGAGGTTCGCCATGCGGATTGCAACAGTTGCGGGCGCTGAACGGAGATAAAGAATTCGTCATTTCGCCCAGCGCCAAACTTTCACCGTAGATCTGCGGACAAGCGGCGTAAGCTTCGATCTAGGTGATTACGGCCACGCTGTCCACGGGGACTTCCGAGGTCGAAAAAGAAGCGATCGACTTCGGCCGCATTGCGCCCAAAATGAGCGGCTCCTTCATCATAGCGTCGGCCGCCGTAGACAACGCAGCTATCACACTTTCCAGGAAACATGCCTATGTACAACGCGTTCAGCAGGCCGAAACGGGCTATTATCCCCTCGCTGCTCTTGCTGGGCGCTTTTTCATTCACGCTGCGCGCCCAGCAGGCGGGCAGCGCTCCACCAGGAGATGAAGCTGGACTGCCCGACGCTCCAGGCATCGAAGACGGGCAGAACGGTTTCAGCGCCCAAGTGCCTCCGCGACAGGCCGCTGGCACCCTCTATGGCACAGTCTTAGACAAGACGGGGGCAGTCGTGCCAGGCGCGCATGTGTTGCTTGCGGGACCGGGCGGCGATCGCGAGGCCCTCTCTGGGAGCGACGGATCGTTCCTGTTCGCTGGCCTGCCTGAAGGCAAGTTTCGGGTCACGATAACTTCCAACGGCCTGGGTGCCTATGCGTCGCCCGAGATCACTCTCGCCACTGGGGAAAATCGGGAAGCCCCCGAGATCATCCTGCCTATCGCGCCAACGAACATTGACATCCGGGTGGTTTTGTGACGCAGCAGGAGTTGGCCACGGAACAGGTCGAGGCGGCCGAGCAGCAGCGGCTATTCGGCGTTTTGCCGAACTTCTATAGCAGCTATGTCTGGGACGCGGCACCGCTGACTACCAAACTGAAATTCAACCTTGCGCTTCGCTCGGCCACCGATCCTGTAACCATTCTTTCTAGCGGTTTTCTGGCAGGTGTGCAGCAAGCCGGCAACACCTTCCCGGGATACGGCCAGGAGTCTGGCGGCTACCTGCAGCGGTTTGGCGCGGCATATGGCGACGACGTGATCTCCAGAATGCTTGGCAGCGCCATCTTGCCATCGATGCTGCGGCAGGACCCCAGATATTTCTACAAAGGGTCGGGAACAAAGCGCTCTCGCATTCTCTATGCCATCGCGGCGACAGTGGTCTGCAAAGGCGACAACGGTCACTGGCAGCCGAACTACTCTTATCTCGGGGGAAGCCTTGCCGCTGGCGGCATCGCCAATCTCTACCACCCCGGCGGGGACCGAGGGACATCACTGACGTTCCGCAACTTCACCATTGACACCGGCGGTCACGCGCTCAACAATCTCATGCGCGAGTTCGTTTTTAAGAAACTCACTACGAAAGTGCCAGCTTACTCGCAGGGCAAGCCCTAGGGTCGACAGGCTAACCTCTCCAGGCTTCGTAGGAGGACAAACAGATGCAATCCACCCATCCAACGACGCTCTCGAACAGCAGCACCAATTCTACGCGGAGGAGATCCGAGCGATTGCAAATCTCTCCTCTCAGGCGTTGGTAGCCGCCTTTGCTCGAGTGGAACGAGAGAATTTTATGGGGGCGCCTACTTGGCAATTCTCCCGGGAAGGGTTTCTAAGAAAGGCGCGTGCGGCTAGTCACCTAGCATTCGACCCTTTTACCCTGGCCAGGCCTGCCGAACGCCTAAGATGCGGACCCTTCTACCTCTTGAGAGACTTAGATATACCAGTGAGCTTGAGAGACTTAGATATTCCAGTGAGCCGCGATATCGTAGCATCCGTCTGCCTGAAACTTCGGTACGTAACCAGTAAAAATGCAGTAATCATGAAGCTTTTCTCGTGAACGAGCGGACCTTTGCGTACTATATCTCCGACTACCGAGGAGATGGAATCACTGGGGTGTGCTGCAGGCTCCGCTCTGGAAATATGCCGGGGCCCTGCTAAGCCTCCTCTCGCCATAGTTCACTCCTGCCAGCGTAGAGCTAAATGGTTGGATAGGACTTCGCTTAGACCGAACAGCTGCGGATTGGGGCGAGGTGTCCGATCTTGTCCGAGGCAGTTACCTCCGTGTGGCACCGGGGCGTGATCCGAGAACTCGGTTTACAAGATTTTTAGGCCTCATGTGCAACAGATCGATCGGCCTAACGTTCACTGGATTAAGTTCGATTGCAGCAGCCTCACCGAGAGGATGAGTTTACCCATGAGTAGAATCGACGAGCTCAAGCAAGAAATGAGAATCTTGAAAGCCGAGTTCAAGTCTAAAATGACCAACTCCACACGTTGATCTATATCGGGTGCGGCAGTTGGAAGATGTGAGCGACGTTAGGTCCCGGCGGCGGGCGGGAGTGTGTCATCAGATTCCCTCCGGTGACCGCCTTGCTGGGTGTGCCCGATTTTCAGTCCGTCCTTATGACCCCTTTAGTTTTCACCATTACTTGATTCATAAGAAAGAAGCGCATTACAGGGGCGAGCGAGTACCGGAGGAGAAATCGTTCTACGAAGAGGTTGCAAAGAACCTGCTGCCGGCAAATGACATCGTTCTGATCGGACATGGCACCGGCAAGAGCAGCGCAGTCGACTATCTCACGGAGTATCTAGAAGAAAACCATCACGATATCTCTCGGCACGTCATCGCCACAGAAACGGTAGATCTCTCTGCCCTGACTGCCCCGGGATTGAAGCCATTGCAAAACGTCACATGATCGCAGCCGTTTAGAGGAAGACGCCATGCTCCGGCTGCAAGGATAGACCTAAGTCTCGTCCGATTTCCACAAGACCGAAAACGAAACGGAGAAGTATGCCAATCCTCACCGCTGGTGTAACAGCACCATAATTAAATCTCCCAAGGGGCGACGTGGCGTTCGTCTCGAGCGAGTTTCATTTGAGCGAACGCGCGGCCTGCAAGCTGCTGGGGCATGGAGCGGTCAAGCTACCGGTACGAGCCGCGGCCGGACCGGAACGCGGAGCTGCGCGAGGCGTTGGTGAAACTGGCCCGGCAGAAGCCGCCTCCAAACGACGCGAAAAGCGAATTTGGTTCAGATAGCCGTATAGAAAAAGTTTCAGCAAATCGCGCGGATCGTAGCCGGGTCTGCCTGTCTCAGCGGCCTGAGCGCGTTCGAAGTCAAGCTTCGACATCATAAGGTTTTCAACAAATGAGTGAATCGCGCGGCACACATGATCGGCTGGCACAAAGTCGTCGAGTACCACGGGGAACAGTGTTCTCTGATCACGCCCTTCGCCTTGGATATAACCCTAAGAACAGATACCTCTGCGTAGAAGGCAATCTTCTCATTCACCCCTGTTTAAAAGGAAGAGATAGCACAATCACGAAATTGTTTTCTAACTATGTAGAAGCAGAGCCGCTCTCGTCCCATTGAGAATGGGATATCCGTGATCCACCTCTTGGAGGTTAGTTGATTTTCGGTGCTATTTTTCCTTGATCCGTTTTTCCCTTTCGTAGAACTAGCTGCGTCATTCCCACGTCTTCGTTGCTGATACTTCGACGCTACAGAAAACGTGGGTTCGCACGCCTAGTGGGCGTCACCTAAACAACCGACGAAAGAAGAATTTGACGCACCGTCAGACACCGTTGTTGCTCTTGCTGTGCGCCCCATACAATTATCTTGATGAATCGCCTGTCTTCATGGACCGTCAACAAGGTTGCGCAGATGTGTATGGCGGGATTGTTTCTCATGACAGGGCCGATCTCAGCCCAGCAGTTCTCCGTCACGAATTGGGGGCATAAGGACGGGCTTCCTTCGACGACCGTGTATGGCATTACCCAAACATCTGACGGGTTCCTCTGGATAGGAACTGGAGACGGACTCATCCGCTTCGATGGCTTCCAGTTCGTTCGATCGGAGTTGCCCGGCGTGGGTATCGGATCACTCGGGCAGGTCACCGCGGTCAAATCCACAAAATCAAACGATGTTCTCGTAGTTGGGACAGCTACCGGCCAGTTGGTCAGTTGGAGCTGGAGTTTGAAGGTAAGTACTATGCTTGGATCGCCCGTCGAGCATATTGAGGAGCTAAGCGATCACACTCTCCAGATAGAGACCCGCAATAAAATCGTCCGACTCAAAGAGAAGGATCTTTCAACGATTTCATCCTCTCCGCGGAACGAGTTTTTCATGGATGCGGCAGATCGTCCCGCGGTGGGGGAAGGGCGCACGGAGGAGCGTTCACCTACCCGAAGAGCGTTGCTCGTGATTTCGAAGCAAAAACCACTCGTTCGAAGACTCCTACGTGACGCCAACGGAGCCACTTGGATAGCCACTGAGAACACCGGACTCTTCAGAATTGCGCCAAGTGGAGAGGTGCAGCACTACACCCACTCGACAGGACTCCCAAGCGATCACATCTGGGACATTTTTGAGGACCGGGAAGGTAACATCTGGGCGGGCACTCAGAATGGCCTTTCCCGCCTTAGGCAGGATAAGTTCATCACCTATACTCTTCGCGATGGATTACTGTCGGACATCGCCAGTTCGTTGACTCCTGCTCGGGACGACGGAGTGTGGGTCGGCTCCCGGTCAGGACTTGAACACTTCGCTGGCACAGCAGTCCCCCACAATGTGCTGCTCAAGGGCACGCCCATAACCAGTTTGCTTCCAATCAAAGATGACACTCTTTTGATCGCCACGCAAACCGGAATTCAAAAGCTCTCCCGAGGTAACATTGGTCGGCTAGAAGCGTTCCAAAGCACACCGCATATTGAGCAAATGGCTGAATCGGAAACCGGTGATCTGTGGCTGTATGGACAGCAGGCTGGTTTGTGGCACTCGAAAGTCAACTCAAGTCCGGAGCGCATCAACGAGCCCTCCCTTGCCGGCCAAACTATTACTAGCTTGCGGGGCGCCCAGCGAGATCAGGTTTGGCTTGGACTGGAGAATGGCGATGTAATCCTGCGCCCGCCTGCAGGCTCCCACATCTTTACATCTGCGAATGGATTGACCGGTGGAGCGATTCGGTTCTTGTCTCCTCAGCCTGACGGGACTCTGTGGGTAGCTTCCGACAATGGGCTCGCCTACTTTGACGGGGAACACTTTCGTCACTGGGACCACGAGTCGGGGCTCCCACGGAACCGATTGATATGGACTCTCCCAGATCAGCGCGGAAACCTCTGGCTTGGATACAGTACGGGTATCGCTCGACTCAGCGTCAACGATTTATTGCACACTTCTCCAGAGACCCGGCATCTGCAGTACGACTTCTACGATGACGGCGACGGATTGAAGAGCAATCCGGAGGCATACGGCGGCGAGCCGGTCGCTCTCTCGCCTGATGGTCGTCTCTGGGTGTCCATGTCTGAGGGCATCGGTATGATCGACCTCGCCCGTATGCGCCGCAATTCGGTTGTCCCGCCGGTTCACATCTTGGGTCTCAGTGCTGACGGACGAAGCCTGGCTCCGGCAAATGGACTGAAGATTCCTCCGCATACACGGAACCTGGAGATCTCCTACACCGGCATTAGTCTTTCTGAGCCTCGAAAGGTACGGTTCCGATACCGGCTGGAAGGTTTTGAGTCTGGCTGGCAAGATGTAGGAATACGGCGTAATGCGTTCTACACAAACCTGCGTCCCGGTCATTATCGATTTCAAGTGCTCGCGGCAAACAACGACGGAATCTGGAATGAGACGGGCGACAGCATCTCGTTCGAGCTTCTGCCCGCCTTTTATGAGACGCACGGGTTCCTCGCCCTCTGCGTACTCCTGATTTCGTCCCTCGCATTCCTGCTCTATCGCCTGCGTGTGCGATCGGCCGCGAGGGAGCTTCAGTCCCGCTTTGAAGAGAGGATGTCAGAACGCACTCGGATTGCCCAGGACCTCCACGACAACCTCGTCCAGGAGATGATGGGCATCAGCCTGCAGTTGGAGATCGCAGACGAGGTGACGTCTCCCGGATCTACCGCGAAGGGTCCGCTTCGGCGCGCTCTGGATTTGTCGCGAACGGCGCTGGCGAACGGCAGGAGCGCCCTGCACGTCCTCAGACAGAGGCCTTTTAGCAGCGCAGATATTGAGAGTACGCTGAGGGATACAGTTCAGAGCATGGGATCGCAAGAGGCCATACAAATCCTTAGCTCCGGAAAAGAACGCCCGATCCAACCCGTCCCTGGAGAGGAGATGGTACATATAGTCCGTGAAGCGCTGAGAAATGCCATTTGGCACGCAGGCCAGAACAACGTTGTCGTGAACTCTGAGTATGGTGACCATTACCATCAATTTACCGTCCACGACAACGGCCCGGGAATCAGCGAAAGCATTCTGCAAGGAGGCACGCCTGGTCATTTCGGTATTCCCGGAATGCGAGAGCGGGCCGCTCGCATCGGCGCATCGCTCACTGTCAGTTCATCGGCTTCTACCGGCACGCAATGGACGCTTCGTGTCCCAGCGCAGGTCGCATATGAATCGGAGGACAGGGTGAACCAATATCCGTTACCCCAAGGGCTCCGAGGATCGCTTAGTAGACTTTCGGGAAGAAAGGATCGGCGATGAATCAGAAGCCCATTCGTGTATTTTGCGTGGACGACCATCCTATAGTCCGCGAAGGACTGGCCGGCATATTGCATCTTCAGGCCGACATGGAACTTGTGGGGGAAACCGGATCGGGGCACGAGGCGATCGAGCTTTATTCCCCGATGCAGCCAGATGTGTTACTTCTCGATCTGCGCCTCCGAGACATGACGGGATACGAAGTCATGGAGAAGATCTTCACAAGATTCCCCAAAGCGAGAGTTCTAGTGCTTACCTCTCTCGAAGGCGATGCAGATATCGAGCGCGCCCTTGCTCTTGGAGCCAGTGGGTATGTCGTCAAAGGCAGTGGCCGGGATGAGCTGGTTCGTGCAATACGGTCCGTCTATGCAGGCAAGAAACACATTCCGGCTGAAGTCGCACAACGCCTGGCAGAACACCTTGCCTCGGAAAAGCTGACCTCACGTGAACTTGAAGTGCTCACCCAGATGGCTCGTGGCAAACGGAATAAAGAGATCGGTGCGGAGCTATCCATCGCCGAAGACACTGTCAAAATGCACGTCAAGAATATCTTGGCTAAGCTCGAAGTAAACGATCGCACAGAGGCAGTCACGATTGCCATGCGGCGCGGCATACTTCATCTCTAGCCTTCCCGACACACCCGTTCGGGTGTAGTGCCTTACACCTACATTCGCGTCTCGAAGAGGGCGCCTCCCCTTCTAACGTTAGTCCTGAAGATAAACGCATGGATTCCTGCACGACCTCCGTGCCCTACGAGGACTGCGATGTGGATTGTTAAAATAGCGCTCTCACGGCCCTACACCTTCGTCGTTCTAGCGTTGCTCCTGTTTCTGGTGGCGCCTGTGACGATTTTGCGCACGCCCGTGGATATCTTTCCGTCCATCAATGTGCCGGTTGTCAGCATCATCTGGACCTATACCGGGCTTGTGCCGGCGGAGATGGAAAACCGCATCACTTCCATCTATGAACGCGCACTGACGACAACGGTCGATAACATCGAGCATATCGAGTCGCAATCCCTGAATGGTGTCGCCGTTGTAAAGGTGTACCTCCAGCCAAATGCGAATGTCGATGGAGCGATTGCAGAGGTGATCGCAGAAGCTCAGGCTACGCTGAAGCAGTTGCCGCCCGGCATCACTCCTCCCCTGGTTATCCGCTATGACGCATCCACGGTGCCGATCCTGCAATTGGGATTAAGCGGACAGGGCCTCTCAGAGCAGCAACTGAACGACCTTGGAGCGAACTTCATCCGCCCACAACTCGCAACGATTCCTGGAGCTGCCGTGCCCATCCCTTATGGGGGCAAGGTTCGACAGATCATGGTCGATATCGATTCGCAGCAACTGACCGCCAAGGGGTTGTCCGCCACCGATATTGTAAATGCCGTGAATGCTCAGAACGTCATCCTTCCATCTGGCACCGCGAAGATTAACTCGACGGAATATAACGTCGGCCTCAATGGCACCCCCGTCACCATAAAAGAACTCAACGATCTCCCGGTTAAGTCCGTGAATGGAGCAGTCGTCTACCTGCACGACGTTGCCCATGTACGGGATGGATATGCCGTGCAGACGAACATCGTGAGGCAGGATGGGCAGCGCGGCGTTCTTCTCAGCATTCAGAAGGCAGGTAATGCCTCAACTCTGGCCATCGTCTCTGGCGTCCGCGCTTTGCTTCCGAGGATCGCGGCCTCTATGCCTTCCACACTGGTCATGCGGCCTCTGCTCGATCAATCGATCTTTGTACGCGCTTCCTTGCAAGGCGTACTGCGCGAAGGCCTAATCGCCGCGGGATTGACCTCCATCCTCATTCTCATCTTCCTCGGGAGTTGGCGCAGTACGCTCATCATCTGCATTTCAATTCCTCTATCGATCCTTACGTCGGTGCTGATCCTTAGCGCGCTCGGAGAGACGATCAACATCATGACCCTCGGGGGACTCGCGCTAGCGGTCGGTATTCTGGTCGACGACGCTACGGTTGAGATCGAAAATATCGAGCGTCAACTCGGACTAGGCAAAGATCTTCGTCAAGCTATTCTCGATGGCGCCCAGGAGATCGCAGGACCTGCATTTGTCTCGACCCTGTGCATCAGCATCGTCTTCGTCCCCATGTTCTTCCTGAGCGGCGTGCCAAGGTATCTCTTCGTGCCATTGGCCGAAGCGGTCGTGTTTGCTCTCCTTGCGTCCTACTTCTTCTCGCGCACCATCATTCCAACGCTCGTAATGTTCCTTATGCGGAAGGGAGCCGAAAGGAAACGCAGCGGCGCCTCCGAAGCCGAGCAGGGCAGGTTCGCTCGACTGCACCATCGTTTTGAAGCGGCCTTCACCAAGCTTCAAGGGGGCTACTCTTCTTTGCTCCAACTCTGTCTAGATCATCGTGCGCTCTTCGCTGCCTGTTTCGTGCTGTTTTGTCTGGCAAGCGTTTCTCTTGTTCGGGTGCTGGGAAATGATTTCTTTCCCACCGTGGATACCGGACAATTCCGCCTTCATGTTCGCGCCAAGACCGGCACCCGCATCGAAGACACCGCGCGTCTCACAGATCAGATCGAGCGTTCTATTCGAAGTAAGATTCCAGCCTCGGAACTGAGTGGGATACTGGACAACATCGGTCTTCCCACCAGCGGAATCAACTTGTCCTACAGCAATGGTGGGACCATCGGCAATGCAGACGCAGAGATTCTGGGTTCGCTCGATGCTAAGCACCAGCCAACGGCCGAATATATCGCTCGCCTGAGAGATGAGCTTCCGAAGGAGTTTCCCGGAACCGAGTTCTTCTTTCAACCCGCAGATATTGTGAGTCAGACGCTGAACTTCGGACTCCCTGCCCCTATCGACATCCAGATTGTGGGCAAAGACCGAATAGGGAACTTCGCGCTCGCTTCGCAGATCGCACAAGAGATGAGAGCGATTCTTGGAGCGGTGGATGTGCATGTTCAGCAGCTTATGGATCAGCCCCGACTTCAGTTTGATCTGGATAGGGTGCGCGCCCAACAACTTGGATTGACCGCCCGAGATGTATCGAGTGGGTTGCTGATCTCGTTGAGTTCAAGCTATCAAACCAGCCCAAACCTATGGCTCAATCCACAGAATGGCGTCTCCTACAACATCGCAGTCCAGACACCCCAATACAAGGTAAGCTCGCTCGACAACCTCCGCACGATCCCAATCACCGGAACCGATAGCGGATTGGCTCCCCAGCTCTTCGAGAACCTGACCAGTATGCGTCGGATGGAGGAGCCTTCCGTCGCAAGCCACTATAATGTGCAGCCGGTCATCGACGTCTATGCGAGCGCGCAAGGTCGCGATCTTGGCTCGGTCGCTTCGGAAGTCAAGAAGATCACAGATAGGGCGACCACGCAGCTTCCCAAAGGCAGCTTTCTCGCGACTCGCGGCCAGGTTTCGACGATGCATTCTTCGTTCATCGGTCTGTTCGGAGGGCTGGCTTTCGCCATCGCTCTGGTCTATCTGCTTCTCGTCGTCAACTTTCAATCCTGGAGCGAGGCCTTCATCATCATCACCGCGCTACCAGGAGCGCTTGCCGGAATCTGCTGGATGCTCTTTCTCACCCACACGTCACTGAGCGTCCCTGCCCTGATGGGAGCGATCATGAGCATAGGCGTGGCCACCTCGAATAGCGTGCTTGTAATCACCTTCGCGAACGAACATTTTGCGGAAAGCAAAAACGCTCTGAAGGCTGCACTTGAGGCAGGAGCAACTCGATTGCGGCCAGTCATGATGACGGCTCTCGCAATGATCATCGGCATGGTTCCGATGGCGCTCGGGCTCGGCGAAGGCGGGGAACAGAACGCTCCGCTGGGACGCTCTGTCATCGGCGGTCTGCTCTTTGCAACGGTAGCAACTCTGTTCTTTGTGCCCACAGTTTTCGCGATCGTTCGCAATCGATCTGGAGCAGGTCTCACCTCGGAGGAGGCATCCCATGGAAAATAGAAACTTTGTACCACCAGCCGGAGCTGGAGCGCCGTTAACGAACCTTCACAGGAGTGAAAGCAGGACTCCAGGTACCAAATTGCTCTGGTTTCTGGTCATTCCAGCCCTACTCTGCGTTTTTGGCCTGATCAGCCTGCGAGGACGATTGCACAGCGACAAAGTGCTCGCGGCGAAAACTCAGGCATCGACCGCTACGCCCGTCGATGTGATTCAGGCAAATCAAGGCGAAGCCACGGATGAGATCGCGTTGCCAGCGACGCTTCAGGCATACGATGAATCCCCCGTATACGCTCGCACCAGCGGCTATATCCGCAAATGGTACGTGGATATAGGACAGCATGTGAAGAGCGGCCAACTGCTCGCGGTGATCGATGCACCGGAGGTCGACCAGCAGCTTCTGCACGCCAGGGCGATGCTAAGCCAGTCACAGGCCAATCTGACCCTGGCAAGCATTACCGCAAAGCGCTATCAGGAGTTGATCAAGGACAATTCCGTGGCCCAGCAACAGGTGGACCAGAACGATCAGAACCTCGCTGCTCAACAGGCGACTGTCGCAGCAGCCTCAGCGGACGTATCTAACCTCGAACAGCAACAGATCTACGAGAAGGTCGTTGCCCCCTTCGATGGCGTTATCACCGAACGCCACACGGACACTGGCGACCTGATCAACTCCGGGAATAGCGGTGCCGGTGCCGAGCTGTTTCGTGTCTCAAAGACCAGCACTATGCGCATCTTCATTCCGGTGCCCGAAGGATGTAGTCAACAAATTCACGACGGCATGCACGTCAATGTAGAGCTTACGGAACTGCCTGGCCAGCGCTTTGATGGTCAGATCACACGAAGCACGCGGGCCATCAACGTATCGTCGCGTACTCTCTTGGTCGAGGTCGATATTTCCAATCCCACAGGAAAGCTCATGCCGGGTGCCTATGGGCAGGTTCACATCAAATTGGCAGTTCCCAACCGTCCATTGCTCGTTCCCGCAGGGGCGATCTTATTCCAGTCCGCGGGACCGCAGATAGCAGTCGTCAATGCGGAACACAAGGTCGAGCTTCACAAGGTGACGATTGGCAACGACTTCGGGAACACGGTCGAGATCACCGGCGGCATCACGGCGCAGGACGCCATTATTGCCAACCCTCCGGACTATCTCGTGAATGGGATGCCGGTCTCAGTTCAAAAGAGCGGCGACAGCACAAAAGGGCAGGCCTGACATGAGCGAACAAACAGTAAAGCCATTCTTAGTGGCAATCACGGCCCTCTGTGCCTCGGGATTGCTGCTCTCGGGCTGCACAGTAGGTCCGAACTACCAGCGTCCAGCCGTACCTGCTCCTCCGGCCTATCAGGAGCCTGCGCCGTCTTCCAACCAGGCAGCGGTTCCGTCCCCGGTTGCCTGGTGGGAGGTCTTTCATGATCCCAAGCTGAACGACCTCGAGGCTCAGGCGGAAAAGGCAAACCGGGACATCGGCATCGCCGTTGCGCATGTGGACCAGTCGGATGCCGCCAGGCGTTCTGTGCGCTCCAACGTATATCCAACAGTCGCGGCACAGCCTTCCGTCTCACGCACTCGTGAGGCGCAACAGCGCCCGAACAATGGCAATACAAATGGACTGGCAGCGACCTATAACGACATACAACTGCCGTTGACCATGAGCTTTGAGATCGACGCCTGGGGACGCGTACGGCGCATGGTGCAATCGGCCACAGCCGCGGAACAGGCGACACAGGATGACCTTCGCTTCGTCAAGCTGACAGTCGCGGCCTCCGTCGCAACCGACTATTACCAACTCCGCGAAACGGACGCGGAAGTTACCATCATCGAGGAGACAGAGAAGGACTTGCAACGCGGATACGACATCACTGACGATCAGTTTCGGCGCGGATTGATCAGTGAGCTGGCAGTCAAGCAGGCACAGACTTTGCTCGATCAGACTCGCGCTCAACTCGACGGGCTGCATATCCAACGCGACCAACTGGAACACGCCATCGCCGTGCTGGCCGGGCAGACGGCGGAACGTTTTCATATCAGTCCGGACGTGGTGCTCATGGACCTGCCCCATATCCCTCCCGGGCTGCCGTCCGATCTTCTTGAACGCAGGCCGGACGTCGCCTCCGCTGAGCGCTCAGCGGCTTCCGCTAGTGCGCAGATTGGAGTCGCGAAGGCCGCCTACTTCCCGCAGTTTTCACTAACGGGCCTCGCCGGCTATGAAAGCAGCAATTCGATCTCGCTCCTCAATTGGCAGAATTCAATTGCATCGCTGATGGGATCGGCTGTGGCGCCCATCTTCACAGGCGGCAGATTGCGGGCCAATATCGACCAGGCACAGGCTACCTATCGCCAGTCCGTCTTGCAATATGAGAAGACCGTCCTCGTTGCCTATGGTGACGTGGAGGACCAACTGGCAGCCATCCACTATCTTGCCCATCAGTCCCAGTCCGAAACAAGCGCCGTTTCAGATGCGAAGCGCGCATCCGAAATTGCGCTGCACCAATATCAAGCCGGCCTGGTGAGCTATCTGGACGTGGTCGTTGCCCAACAGACTCTACTTGCCAATGAACAGGCCGCTACGCAGGTCAATGGCGCTGAGGCTGTGTCCACGGTTGCGCTCATCCGCGCACTGGGAGGAGGTTGGAAAACATCGACTCCATAAGCGTCAGTGCTGAGGCGGAATTCGGTCAATGGTCATCAGCGTGAACGTTCCGGGTAGTATGGGCCCTCTATGGCCACCGTCAGGGATAGGTCCGAACTTCGCCGAACGATAAACACGCGATGACTTGAGGACTGCGATATGACTTTGCGACGCCTGCACTCGAGGGTGCGAACAACGTGGCGAACTTCAATCCCGCGGGTGCGGGTTCACTCAACTTCGGCAGTTCCGGTTCATTGTCACAGCGAGCCCTAGTGCAAACCAAGACTAAGGACTTCGGACCACGTATCGGCATCTCCTATTCCCCTGACCAGAAAGCCGTTTTGCGTGCAGGCTATGGCCTCTACTACATGCGGGCATCCGTTCACCGTAAATGCCGGTGGCACACTGACCGATTCCTTGGATCCCTACGGCTACGCGACAGCAGTTCCGTTCGTTATCGGTAAACCGCATCTGGTGAAAGATCCGACATGCTGGTTCTTCGTCGGGGCGAACAAGGCATGCCAAAAGCTATCTCCAAATCAGGCCGACGCGTATGCTCTGCCCGCACCTGGCCAGATAGGCGACAGCGGACGAAACACCCTGCGCGGACCTCGAACAAACGTCTTCGACGCCTCTCTGCTGCGGGAATTTCCATTGGGTGAAGTCGCAAATCTCGAGTTCCGCTGGGAGGTGTTCAATGTCACCAACACGCCAGAGTTCGGACAGCCGAGCGGCAACTTCAGCAGTTCTGCGGCAGGATCAATCACTACCCTTTCCGGGGATCCGAGGGTGATGCAATTCGCCCTGCGTCTATCGTTTTGAGGAGTTGAACAGGAAGAATTCCACTACCACTGGATCGCGAGACAAGGCTGTCACCACGCAGGCTTGTCTCCATCTTGGTCGAAAGTGCTGAGCGAATCATCTCTCCTGCACCGAAAAGGCCTGAATGCTTGGCTTTATCAGACTTCTGCGAATCCAGGAACTTTCCCGGCATCTGGTTCGAAGTCGTTGTAGCTATTGTAGGCGGGCGGGTGTTCGGCAACCGCCATGCTCAGGTCAGAGGTGTAATCCCACTTGCCGGACTTTCGGGCGATCCGGCACAAGACTACTTCGCTGATGGGACCATAGATGATCCGATGGCTCACTGAAGCCGGAGACGCAAAGCAAGACAGTCCAAAACCAAACGATCCAGAACCCTGTTGCTCTCCCTCAACAACCGCAGTCTGAGGCCCAGCAGCCATCGCACCGCAACCTACAATCCGCATCCGAATTGGACGGTAGCAACCAACCCTACACCAGTAACGGTTCACGAGACATCATTAACTTAAGGTTATGAGAAGCTGAGGCGATGAGAGCACCTGAGAAATACGGCAGTACCGTTTTCCGAATGAAGTGGCAAAGCATTCTGTTTAACTGTACTTCCCGCTTCGCCCTGAGCTATCGCGACGTCGAACAGAGATGATGGCTCAACGAAGGTCCAGCTCACGTCTTAGACCCGTTTAAGTTGAGGTCGTTGACTTGCTTCTTGCTTCCCTCAAGCCCTCAAGAAAATCCGTGAGGATCGTTGGAGTTCGAAAAAGCAGTCACTTTGGCAAAGGAAGAATGGCTAGGTGCGACGGGGATTACTCGAAATCTGATGCTGTTCTGTAGAAAACTATAGGCTACTACCAGCAGTTCGTAGGATTCCACAAATGCCGAAAGTCAGCTACCCTGAGACGCTGTAGCGCGCGATAACGCCTGCCGCAGTTCCGACTGCTGATACCGCTGGTTTGCCGCAACGAAATAAGACTACCCGCCAGAACCGCGCAATGTAAGAGCTTAAGTCAAGAGCAGGGCAGAGAAGACAAGGGGTCAAGTTGACGATCTCGCATTCAATCCGACTATGTTTCTTGATGTTCTGGGTAAGCTGTACTGCGTGGGCGGCTGATCCGGGCCGATACCTTTCCCAATATGCTCATTCCTCTTGGACCATCCAGGATGGGTCGTTTAGCGGCATACCCTTCGCTATAACACAGACTAAAGATGGTTATTTGTGGATCGGGACCGAGTCTGGGCTGGTGAGATTCGATGGTGTACGATTCGTGCCCTGGGTCGAACCAGAAGGCAAGCACCTGCCGCAGCCCAGTATCTACTCCCTGCTCGGTGCGACGGACGGAAGCCTATGGATTGGTACCGGTCATGGTATCGCCCGTTGGGCGAACGGCGAACTAACTACTTATGCGTCCGTCGTGGGGAGGGTCAATTCAATCCAAGAAGACGACTCTGGAACGATATGGATGGTTCGAACGCGACTTTCGGGCCAAATTGGCGTCCTTTGCGGAATAAAGGGTAGCAAAGTTCAATGTTACGGGCCATCGGATGGACTGCCATGCGCGAATGGAGCGAATGATTTGACGCTCGACCAGCGGGGAAACCATTGGATAGGAGGATCCGAGGCACTTTGTTGCTGGAGGCCGGATTCGTCCAGCACTTATCTACAAAACGATCTGAAGACAACTGCAGGCCTGATTGGCGTGTCTGCTGTCGCAATAGGGGATGATGGAGTCGTGTGGCTCGGGATCCCCCGCGCCGGGAAGAAATTTGGGCTCCGTCGACTGATCGATGGAGTCGCTACAAGCTATGCGGTTCGTGGGATGGATGGCGCCACGCTATCCGTCAATTCGTTGTTTCTCGATCGAAACAAAGCGCTCTGGGTTGGGACAGTGGGCCAAGGCATCTACCGGGTCTACAACGGAGAAGCAGATCACTTTGGTAGTTCGGATGGCCTTTCAAGCGATGCAGTGCAGCACTTTTATCAGGACAAGGAGGGCGATGTATGGGTCGTCACTTCTAAAGGAATCGACCGGTTTCGCAATCTTCCCGCGAAGACCTTCTCCCTGCGTGAGGGACTCACGGCAGATAGTGTCGGTTCCGTATTGGCGACTCGCGATGGCGCCTTGTGGATTGGGAATCAAGGCGGCCTCGACATCCTGCGACACGGCACATTTGCGAAGATGAGTTCACATGATGGCCTGCCCGGGCAAGACGTGACAGCGTTGCTTGAAGACCATGGGGGCAGGGTATGGATCGGTGTCGATGGAAGTCTGGCAGTCTACGATCATTACCGATTTAGGTTGGTAAAAAGGGAGGATGGAGGCGCCGTTGGAGTGATAGTTGCCATGGCCGAAGATGCCGCCCATGATATTTGGGCGTCATACACGGGAGTTGCTGGTAATCCGCCCGGGCTGCTTCGCATTCGGGATCTCAAAGTCATAGAAAACATTTCCTTTCCGCCCGACGGGGGGGCACTCACTCTTGCGTCGGATCATGAAACGGGCATATGGCTAGGTCTGAGGAATGGCGGTGTGGAGCGATATCGCGGTGGGCACTTCGAATCAGTAGCTAAGAGTGGTGATGGCCCTGAAGACGCGGTGGCGAATCTACTCGTGGATCCAGACGGATCGCTATGGGGAGCGACCGACCATGGACTCATATGGTGGAAGGGAGACCGGGCAGCGACTCTAAATTCCAGGAACGGATTGCCTTGCGATTCCGTCTACTCGCTGATCCGCGACAACCTTGGCTCGCTTTGGCTCTCGACAAGGTGCGGATTTATCACAATCCCAGCGTCAGAGGTTTCGAGATGGCAGGAACAACCTGAAGGCGCCGTGAAGATAAGGTTATTTGATATGTTTGACGGAGCCCAAACCGCTCATACTTCCTTCCACCCGAGCGTATCCAGGACTGTGGACGCGAGATTGTGGTTTGCAAATGACAGCTTCGTGCAGATGATTGACCCCAGTCATCTGGAGACAAACAATCTGCCTCCGCCTGTTCATATCGAGCAGGTCATGGCGGACAGAAAGAACTACTCGCCGACCGATGAGGCACGCCTCCCCGCGCTCACGCGCGATCTCGAAATCGACTACACGGCGCTGAGCTTTGTGGTCCCAGGCAAGGTCCGCTTCCGCTACAAACTGGAGGGGCGCGACACCGACTGGCAGGAACCAGGAACAAGGCGCCAGGCTCTTTATAGCGATCTTCGTCCCGGGAAGTACCGATTTCAGGTGATCGCTTGCAACAACGATGGTGTGTGGAATGAAGAGGGCGCCGTTCTCAACTTCAGCATTGCGCCTATGTGGTATCAAACGGCATGGTTTCGAATCTTATGCCTCGCCTCCATCATGGTCATCGGGTGGATCCTGTACCGCATTCGCGTGCGGCAGGTCGCTAAGGCCATCGGCGCGCGCTTCGATGAACGGCTCGCGGAGCGCACGCGCATGGCGCGAGAGTTGCACGACACCTTCCTTCAGACGATTCAAGGCAGCAAATTCGTAGTCGACGACGGCCTTGAGGAACCTTTGAACGCGGAGAAAATGCACCGCGCATTGGGGCAGGTCTCCGGTTGGCTCGACCAAGCGATTCAGGAAGGCCGCGCGGCACTGAATTCGCTGCGGTCCTCGACGACATTGAAAAACGAGCTTGCGCCGGCGTTGCGGCGGGTTGCGGAAAGTGGAGTGGTTCCTGAGGGGATGACCATCTCGGCTTCGGTCATTGGCGATGCGCGCGAGCTGCATCCGATCGTTCGCGACGAACTGTATCGAATCGGACACCAAGCGATTCAGAATGCAAAGGCGCATTCCCACGGGAGATCTCTAGAGATCGCCCTGATCTACGGCCATGATCTTACGCTTCATGTGCGGGACAATGGGGTCGGGATCGATCCAGGCTATGTGATGAGCGGGAGAGAGGACCATCATGGCCTGCAAGGCATGCGCGAGCGCGCTACCCGCATCCAGGGACAACTAACGATTCTTAGTTCCGCTGAATCCGGTACCGATATCTCCGTGGTCGTACCCGGTCGCCTGAGCTTCTTGTACCCCGGCACGGGCATATTTTCGAGGATCCGCAATCTCTATCGCCGCGCCATTCGAAACCATGATCCTTTGTAAGTTCGTTGCAATGTCGATCGAGACATTCCCTGCAGATTGACGAGCCCAAACTGCGCGAGCAGCATGCGAGTCTTTGCGCTGAAGTTGTGGATCGCAACGAAGCCGGAATTGCCTGTAAGAGAAATAAGGTCTGCGCTACAAAGCACTCCATCCAACTTGAGACAGTACTAACTTAGCCATAGTAGGTAGTTGGGTGACGCTTGACGATATCTGAGTGGGCTACTCAGATTCTCGATGTTTTCGCACTATGGCTCGACAACTTGGGAGCAGGATTGTTACGCCGGAAGCCAAATCCTGAAGACGCTTCCACTCTTGCCCGGAGTTACTCGGCTGCGCGCCTTTATCCTTCCACCGTGACGTTCAACAATCCTTTTCGAGAGAGCGATGCCCGTCGCCAAGTGTAATTCCTCTTTCTGTGAAGCAAAACGGCTTCGCTTTACCGCCTGGGAGAACAATATGGGGCACTTCAAATGGACAGGGCACTTCAAATGGTGAGATACCATCTGTGTAACCTGCTTCAACGTGCAAGCGGCGGCCCACAAAGGGTCCTTTTATGTTCGCTCAGGGAGCATCTTCGACGGGCTGCACCAGAAAGCCCGCTGTCTCCCCACCGAAGTAGCGCCGTCGCATCCAGAAAGCGACAATGACCAAACCGATGAGCGCCGGGACTTCGATCAGCGGGCCGACGACACCCACGAACGCTTCCCCTGAGTTCAGACCGAAGATGGCCACGGAGACAGCAATCGCAAGCTCGAAATTATTCCCCGCCGCCGTAAAGGAGAGGGTTGCCGACTGCGCATAGTTTGCGCCTAGCCGCTTGCCCATCCGAAAGCTCACCAGGAACATGATGAGGAAGTAGATGACCAGAGGGACGGCGATCTTCACCACATCGAGCGGCAATCTTACGATCAGATCACCTTTGAGGGAGAACATAACCAGAATCGTGAACAGCAGCGCGACGAGCGTTAGAGGGCTGATGCGAGGAATAAAACGGGTCCGATACCACTCCTCACCCTTCAGTCGCAGGAGAATATAGCGGGTTAGAAACCCGGCAACGAACGGAACGCCCAGGTAGAGTCCGACGCTCATTGCAATCTGACCGATACCGATAGGGACAACGCTTCCCTCCAGGCCGAACCACTTTGGCAGCACCGTCAGGAAGGCCCAGGCGTAAAGACTGTAGAAGAGGACCTGAAAAACGCTGTTGACGGCAACGAGCCCGGCCACATAATCCGTGTCGCCTTCGGCCAGCTCATTCCAGACCAGCACCATTGCGATGCAGCGGGCAATGCCGATCAGGATCAGGCCGCGCATATAAGCCGGCTCACCCTTGAGAAAGATGACCGCGAGGAGAAACATCAGGACCGGCCCGATGAGCCAGTTCTGCACGAGCGAGAGGCCGAGGACGCGCTTATTGCGAAAAACCTCACCCAGCTTTTCGTATCGGACTTTAGCCAGCGGGGGAAACATCATGATGATCAGGCCGACTGCTATCGGAATGTTCGTCGTACCGGATTGAAAGCGATTGACGAGGGCCGCAAATGACGGAACGAAGTGACCCACGGCAACGCCTATTGCCATTGCCAGGAAGATCCAGAGCGTCAGGAAGCGGTCGAGGAAAGAGAGCTTCTTGCGGGCGCACACCTGCCCTTGCGTGTACGGGGTGGGAGACAATCAGCAGACCTCGCATGATGCTTCTGAAACGGTTGTGGGCAGAGGAGCGCCATCGAGGAGAGGGTATTTAGCCGGAGAGCAGTAGGCTTTGGAGAGCCGTGCGCGGTCAGCCTGCAAGGAGCGATCTTCTTTCATCCAGGCGAGCGTATCTCTCAGGATGTTGGCCGCGCCGATGTGCTGCGGGGTGACAATCCTGTAGTGCATCCAGGTCCCCTGCCGGCGAACGGTTACGATTCCGGCGTGTCGCAGGGAGGCAAGATGCCGGGAAATCTTCGGTTGAGGCTGGCCCAGTACCTCAATGAAATAGCAGACGCAAAGCTCCTGGTCGCCCATGAGGTTTAGGAGCCGGAGCCGCGTGCTATCGCCGAGTGCCAGATAGAACCGCTCCATATCGAAAGTTGCTTGCTTCACCATGCCATCGAATATATTCGTTTTGACAGATATACTCCATCGAAATATATTCGATCCACCGCATATAGGCGGGGCGCATGACCACCTTAGCTCTCAAAGCCCATCTCGCAATTAACGTCCACAATCTGGCAGCCAGCGTCAATTTCTACCGAAAGCTTTTCGGGGCCGAGCCTTCAAAGGTCCGCACCGGCTATGCAAAATTCGACCTCACTAACCCCTTGCTCAACTTTTCGCTCAATGAGCAGCCGTTCAACGAGGCTGGCGCGCTCTCTCACATGGGGATTCAGGTACGGTCTACAGAAGATGTTTTGGCGATCCGCAAGCAGTGGCACGAACGCGGCCTCTTCACCCGCGACGAGATGCAGACCGATTGCTGTTTTGCCACGCAGGACAAAACATGGGTCAAAGACCCAGACGGCAACGAGTGGGAAGTGTTCGTGGTGCTCAAGGACAGTCTACCGGAGCACGATCAGCCCGAGGCAGCAGCGTCATGCTGTGCGCCGACCTGCTGCGCTGAGAACCAGGAGCAATCCGTAGAGGTGACAGCAAACTGATGAAGACCTTTATCTTCGCCTGTATTCATAATGCTGGCCGGTCTCAGATGTCCGCAGCTTTTTTCAATAAGCTGGCGGACTTCCGGCTAGCGCGGGCTGTATCCGCAGGGACGCAACCAGCCGAGAAGGTTCATCCAATTGTGGTCGATGTCATGCGCGAAGTCGGCATTGATCTTGCCCAGACTAAACCACAGAAGCTCACCCAGGAGCTTGCGCAGGGGGCGGATGCCCTAGTCACGATGGGGTGCGGAGATGAATGCCCTTACGTGCCGGGTTTGCGTCGTCTGGACTGGCCGCTTCCCGATCCAAAGGGCCTACCCATAGAAGAGGTGCGCTCGATCCGGGACGAGGTTCGGCTTCGCGTTAGTCATCTGGTCGAGGCCGAGGGACTGCAGCTGTAGCCCTTCGACCGTCCCGTACAGGGTCAGCGTGGAAACGCCATCCGTCCTGCGATAGCCTTAGCGAAGAAGCCTCGCTGAGCGTGGCCAAGCTGAAAAGGAGAGGCATGTCCGCGTACCTGATTTCATTGTGCAGGCAGGTTAGTGATCGAGAGCGCCTGGAGGATTGCTGGGCAAATGTTGCGCCAGCGTTCAAGGGTGTTCAAGCCAAGCCGCTCGTAGCCTACACTCCGTTCGAAGTTCTTGAAGGAGATGGCAACTTCCAGGGGGTGGTGTTGTTTGAGTTTTCTTCAATGGAAGAGGCGCGGCGGTGGTATAACAGCGCGGCCTACCAAGAAGTGAAAAAGCTCCGCGAAGGAGCAGCCGACTTCGATCTTCTTCTCGTGGACGGCGGCGTCGTGTCGGCAGCAGTGCAGCAAATGCCGCAGTCTCACAAAGGGTAAGTTTTGACCCACGACTTCCCTGCCCTATTTCCAATGGCTTGGCGGGTCAAAAGATGCATCCGGAAGCCACCTCCATCCGAGCCAATCGAGTAATGTAGCCTATGGTGATGGTGTTAGTAAATTAGATCAATTCGGGAAAAAGGAGGGGCAATTCAGCCTCTCCATTTCTCGACGAAAATCTTCTAAGGGAACTGATAATGGAAGGCACTGCGAGCCTTGGAGCAGTATTGAACGCGCCTTTTTCGCGCACTCTTGGGGGCGAAGAATCGCCTAGCCCTCTACAGGGAAGTGTTGCCCCCGTCAAACGGGGGGATCGCATCGCAAGTCTCGATGTGCTGCGAGGTTTCGCTCTTCTCGGAATTCTTGTGGCCAACATAGAAGGTTTCGCAGGGTTGGAAGGGCGATTCGAGATACCCATTGGAGTAGCAAAAAACGCTTTTGTAGGCCCACATACGCATTTGAATCTGGTCATTCTATTTCTGAAGTGGATCTTCATTGAAGACAAAATGCGCGGACTCTTCGCGATGCTCTTCGGCGCAGGCGTGGTCTTGCTCACGGAAAGAATCGAAAGAAACAATGGGCAAGTAAACTCTGCCGATATATTTTTGCGCCGCAATATGTGGCTGTTTGTGTTTGGCGTCCTGCACGGAACATTCATATGGGACGGCGACATCCTTGCCGAGTATGCTTTCAATGCACTCTTCTTTCTCTATCCATGTCGAAAGCTCAAAGCCAAGAGCCTATTCGTTGTCGGCACGATTGTGTGGATAGGAATTGGCACCCTTGCTTCGTCGGTCGCTGAGGGCGATTTTGAATATCTACGGTTGTCGCGGCAGAAGTCCGCGTTAGTGGCGATTGAGAAGTCAGGCACGAACCTGACTCCGGCACAGAATGAAACCAAGAAGGAATGGCGGGCGCTGATTACAAAGAATGAATTGCGGAGCACTGATGAGGCGAACGCCAATGCGGCGAAACGACGCAACGGGGGCTATATCGGATATGTCAAAGACAGAGGGACCGGATTTGTACGGCATTTAGGCGACTTCGAAAGTGGATACTATTTTGCCGATATCCTTGGTGCGATGCTTATTGGCATGGCTCTCTACAAGAGTGGATTTTTAATCTCCAAATTACCGTTAAGCACTTATCTGTCGACGGCGTTTGTAGGGTTTCTCATCTCCACCCCGCTCTATGTTGTGGGGATATGGAAGGCGTACGGCAGCAGTTTTTATTTTGCCGTGATAGAAAAGTGGATCGTATTCCCTCACAACTTAACTGCTGAAGCCGGTACACTGGCGAACGCTGCGCTCTTGATGATCCTTTTCAAAGGCAGGGTGCCGCGTACACTTTTGCGTCCTTTTGCCGCCGTTGGTCAGACTGCGCTCACGAATTATCTTCTTACCAGTGTTCTGTGCCAATATCTCTTTGTTTTCGGACCACTCGAATTATATGGCCGGGTTGAGTATTACCAGTCTCTCTACTTTGTTCTCGCGGTCTGGGTGGTAAACCTTGTAGCCAGCTCTCTCTGGCTACGCCACTTCGAATTCGGGCCGGTTGAGTGGCTGTGGCGCTCCCTTACCTATTGGAAATTACAACCCATGCGCCTTCGCAGTAAGTAGCTGGTTCTGTCGAAGGCATTTCTTCTCCGTCATGTCCATACCGATTCTGATGGGGCCGCGGATTCTCCCTGCAGGATACGGCACCCTCCGCGCCGGTTGCGATTATCAATCAGAGGCTGGCACGCGAGTTCTTTCCGAATACGAACCCGATTTGAAAGAGGTTCTTCCTTGGATGGGGTGACAAAGAACGCCGTTGGACAGAGATCATTGGGGTCTAGGCCGATTGTCATTACGGTGACATGCGGGATGAGCTGTCTCCGGTTCAAGGTGAAGTATGCCGAGGTCCACCCAGGAGCGGACCTTGTCTCCTACGGCAAGCAGCGCCAGTTGGCTTTCCGGCATTCAGGAGCGCAATGTCCTGGGCGCGGGATCGGGACAGCTCCGACGACTAGTATGTGAGAAGACTAAAGCAAATCAGTGCATGGACGCTTCGATCTCCTCCGCGGTATAAGGAATTCCAGGAGTCAGCAGTTCCGCTCCGTTGCGGGTGATTCTGTACATGTCTTCCAGGTAATAGCCCTGCCCGTCGATGGAGGCGACGGGCGCGAAGTCGATAACGGATTCTGCGCTTAAGGGCCCTTTCACGTGAGCAGGAAAAAGATGGGTATAGTGAACTAACCAATATGGATCGTTCTCCCGTTTAGACCAGCTCTCAATAGCTCTCAGTGCAAGTGAGCTTTTGGCGGATGCGCGATGGCGAAGAAGCTCCGTACTCCAGGCATCGAAAACCTGTCCTTCTGTGACGCCTTCTCGGAAGACGCTGACGCCTGCCCGATAAGCAGCTATGAAGATATTCCATGTCTCCCGCTGATCGTCAGTGAAATGGCCCGATACGGGGACTGTCCGTCCCAAGTTGCCCTCATAGTGACTCGACTCGCAGCCAACGTCGAAGTGAATTAGATCGCCTGCCTGCATGGCAGTGTTGAGATGGTCATAGCGCAAGGAGGAGGAGTACACCTGCGGAACCACACCATTCTTGCCGGCCGCGACGATTGGCCAGTACGACACTCCATGCGCGCCAGCTTGCCAACAACTGTCTACGATGGCGAGTTCGACTGTTCGTTGCGATACTCCAGGACGGACCACCCTTAAGCCGGCTTTCATTGCGGACACCGTCGCTTTGCCCGCAGACCGCAGTGCAGCGACTTCATCGGCGCTTTGAATTGCCATCACTTCATGCATACCTGACGTTTCGTCCTTGAGATGAAACGTGGGCCACTCCTTGGCGATGACCACAGCCCACGACGGAGCCTTTGCGTTTGTTGACCCTACGATATTCTCCGGCAAGTCTGGGAGGCTCAAAAACGGCACAGTGTAATAAAGATTTCTCGGTGTGACAGCACGTTCCGTCAGAAATTGCCGCAGCGCTGATATATCAACCACATGATCGATGCCTAGCAGCCTCTCCGCTTCCGGACCGGGTGCGACTTCAGATCCCGCAGCGACGGAAGTTGAGGCGAGAAACAACCAACTCTCGCCTGAGGCGCCATCGATTGCCAGAAAAGCGCCCAGCGCGTTCTCCAATCCGACAAGGTAGTAGAATTCTGCCGCTTGATGCAGCCCATCTTCATAAGCGTCCATTTGGGAAGTTGCGCGAACCAACAGGATGCCGTCATGCACCTTGGCGGCGGCGCGGTAGCGTCGGTTCTGAAGCTCTCCACGATCAGCAGCAAATGCTGACAGTAGGCAGGGTAAGAGAAACAGCAATGATAGAAGACATGAAAGCACCGTCTCTTTCCGTAGCGGGCAAATTACCGATGCCGCTTGCAATGATTCTTCATGTGCGTTCATTTCAAATAGGAGCGATGCTCTCACACTTAATTCAATAAATAACACGAAAGCAGTCTGGTTGATCAATCGGTAGCAGCTCACTCTGGCGCCAGGGCTTCCAATTCGGCCCGGTTGGGTGGCTATAGCGTTCTCTCACCTACTGAAGACAACAACCCATGCGTCTTACCCGATGAAATCAGGGACCGCGATTGCAGCCCTTGATTTCATCGGTTGGCAGAGGCTTATACCGCTTCTTGGAGCTTCCGCGTACCTGCGGCTAGTACCGCCTCGCGGTTCTGCTCGACCCATTGGCGTAATCTCAGAGGCTTTCGTCTCGTTAAATCTTCTACGGTCGTTGTAACCCCTCCGAAGTTGAGCAAGCCTTCATAGGTTTGACGAACCCATTCGAGCATACTCGCAGCATAGGTAGCCTCAATCGACGGTGGAAACGTGATCGCGCCGGCGGTCACCTGAGCTATCAGATCTTTGGGCGTGAGTACCACTCCGTGCACCGGCTGTCCGAGCCCCGCAGCGATCTCCGCGGCCGCTTCTGTTCCGTTCAATACATCTGTAGAGAGCCAATATTGCTTCCCTGAGTGACGTTTTGGCCCTTCGGCTAACACCTGAGCGGCGACAGCAGCGAGGTCGTCCGGAGCGATCCATCCTACGGGCTGATCTCCTGCAAACCAAAAGAACTTACCGTCAACGATAGGTGTAGTCGTTAATAAATTGTCCATGAAGAAGTGAGGGTGCAGATGGGCCCACGCGACACCTCTGCCTTCGATGTACCGCTCAACCATCTCATGCCATGCAAAGTGAGGATCGGTCATACGACCATTTCCGAAAATACCCAAATGAACGATGAACTGCACGCCAGCGTCCGCCGCTGCGTCCACAATGTTCTTGCTTTGATGGACCATCGCTACGGTATAGCCGGTCGCGAGGAAAAGGCGGTCAATCCCGACCAACGCAGCAGGGAAGGTCTGCGGGATATCCAGGTCAAGATGCACGGCTTCCTTGCCTTCGCGCTTCCAGGCTTCTACCTGCTCGCTATTTCGCGACGAATATATAACCTCAACACTATCCCGCATGTGTTCCAGATTGGCGATCACAGCCTTGCCCGTGCGACCTGTTGATCCCAAAACCAAAATCCTCGGTTTACGTTCAATGTTTTCGTTGCTACCCATTTTGAACCTCTCTCTCTCACGTGACAACGTGCGTTATACTTGATGTGATAACGGTCGTTGTCGATTCATCGAAAATATGAGCTGCAGCGAATGCCCGACACGGGAGTTCATAATGCCTGGCATTTATCCCGCGAAACTAGACCATCTATAGGGGGTGCTGCATTGAAGCAGTGGTCTCGAGACAATCCCAAAGCCGCCATGATGGAGCAGAAGCGCTCCGCTGTGGTTGCGGCAGCGAGGCGCTCGTTCCTGGACAATGGATATTCGCAGACTTCGATGGACGCAATCGCAGCACTTGCCGAGGTTTCAGTCAAAACAATCTATCGTCACTTCGAGAACAAAGACGAATTGTTCAGCGCTGTAATGCAGGCAGTCTGTCGAGACAATGGTGTTTCATCCGGAGACGATGACGCCGCAACCTTCTCTCACCGGTATCCGTGGTTTGATGACGCCTCTATTGAAGGCTTGTCGGCCGGAGGTAGAGAATACCTCGACTATGTCTTGTCTGAGGAGCAACTGTCTCTCTATCGAGTGGTGATCGGAGATGCCCACCGTTTCCCGGAGCTTGGTCGTCGCTACCAAAGAGAAGTAGTGAATACAAGGACAGGCATCTTTGTGAGGTATCTGGATCACTTTGCAAGAGTGAATAACTGGAAGCTGAGGGATACAACCAAAGCTGGAGCCGTGTTCGAGGCGCTTCTGCGCGGAGGATTCTTCGAAGAGGTTCTTCATGGAGTGCGGAATGTGGGGACGAAAGAGAAGATTGCCCATGCTCGGTCGGTCGCGAAGTTAATGTGGAAGCTCCTTCAGGCTGAGATACTTTAGGTCGACTCTGAGCTGCTCTCGACTCCTTGACGTGAGCACCCTGGGGAACAACAATCACCACCTTTGCCTGATCTGACAAACCGGGTCGAACGGGGCGGATCCCGGCGTGGAACGATACAAGAATGGCACCCAAACCGTCTAAGCGAAGGCGGCCATGAAAGAGCGGGTGGGAAGTCATAGGAGTTCAGCACGGTGCGTCAATTGATGAAATAGAGGCTGCGTTCCGTGGAAAGCCGAAGAGGCTGCGCTTGGACTGGTAGAAACGATGCCGCGATGACAGAATTAAATGCCACACCCCAAGCGTGGAGCATTCTCAGCGACCGATGCGATGAGGCGCATCCAGAGCCCTTGGAGCAAAAGGATTCCGCGGCGTGGGACCAACATCGGAAGGAGTTCAAGGAGGCATTGGGGGGAGGATTCGCGGCTATCCGGACAACACCTACCTGCAGCGCCGAGCTTGGTTCCTTCTTGCGGTTCAGGATGACACAATTCCAGAAAAGGACGGCATTGCGGCGGTGGATACCTTTCTGCGTGCGGTCGATCCTTACGATGGGCCCAGCTCGCGCTGGGCGTTTTACCCGGACGCGGCTCAACTTCTGGTAAAGCGGGGCGGCCAGCCGGAGCGGGAGATCGATCTGCTGAAGCAGGCGAAGTCAGATGATGAGAGCGGTTGGGCGCGCGGTAACAACAGCGACAATCTTAGCGACGTTGAAGTGAAGCGAAGACTTGACTGGCAGAGGCAACAAAGGCAGTACCTGAATGGGCTGATGCTGAAGGCTGCGATGCAAGCGAACAAGCCAGAAATCGCTGCGGAGTTGCGTGCTGCCGTGGAAGGCCCGCCGCCGGACGATAAGAAACTGTTGCAAGAGTACCGGGCGAATCACGCGCGAGTTGCGCTGTTGACGGGAAACAGGATCGACGCCCTTGCGTATTATCAAATGGTGCTTCAGACGAAGTTGGAAGCTCCAAAGCCCTTCAAGGGAAGGTTTCGCGATGACCTGGGCGATGAGGGTCATGCACTTTGGAAGCAGCAGGGTGGAACAGAGACGGCCTGGGCCACCGGGAGCAAGATGCCGTCCGCGGATAATACGATTCTGGCCGAGGGTCGGTGGGAGAAACCGAAGAGATCCATTCCAGACTTCGAGCTTATCGATCTTTCTGGCAAGACATGGCGGCTGAGGGAGTTGAATGGAAAGTCGGTGCTGATCGACGTGTGGGCGACATGGTGCGGTCCGTGCCAGGCGGAATTGCCGAATCTTCAGAAGCTTTACGAACAAGTAAAAAGCCGTAGCGATATCCAGATACTCGCCTTCAATTACGACAGCGACGTAGGCGTGGTTGGACCGTATTCGAACGAAAAAGGCAATACATTTCCAGTGTTGCCGATCGTGAACGCTGCACAGATCGAGGACGCGGTTAATGACAACGACATTCCGCAGAACTGGGTCGTCCTGGACTGCAGCGGGATATTCCTGTGGCGACAGATCGGTTATAGACCAGAGAACTACGACGACTTTTCGAAAGATATGCTGACACGGCTGGGCGCTGAGGCTGCGAACGAATAAACGACGACCGGGGCATCGCGATTTCTTCGGCCGATGAAATGTATATATTTCACCTGTTTATACAATTTATGGTTGTTTACTGGGTGCACCCTTAGCCAACGAGGCGGAGACCGTCCCATCAGCCGACGCTCCTTAAGAATTTCTTCGTGGCTTCCGCCGGCGTCAGGATTTCGCTATCGACGAGCATCCGGCCAGAATAGCCCCCACTTTCAGCGAACTCCCAGGCCACTGAATGCCCTTCCCCCGCCAGCTTCGCCCACTTGGTCCGTTTGGTGGGATTCTGTTCAATCCAGTAGCCTCCGTCGTCTGCCTTGAACGACCTCAGGCGGTCATCATGGGCAGTGCGATCAGTCCAGCTAGACATGTCGGCTAGCGTCGGCGGCATACGACATGATAGCTCGCTGCCGGGGAGACCGGTAAGGATTAGCAGCAAGCGTCGCTGCGCTTGACCATCTCGTCCTTTCCGGCTATCCGATTGTGGCGTCTTCCAACCGCCAGAATCGTCTGATCTAGCGATAGGAGAACAGAATGCCAGAAAACAGCCTTGCAAGCGAAACTTGACAGGTTGCAGGCGGAGAACGATCGGCTTAAGAACAGAAGTGAACGGGGGATTACCCTCAAGGTAAGCGAGAAGGGAGCCCCCTCCCATTATGGACTGGGACGATTTTTGTTCACTCTCTAATAAGGAACAGTGGCGCCGCGTGATCGGCTGCGGAGATCGAAGCCTACATTCAGGAAAACGACAGTAAGCTCAAAACGAAGGAGTGAAGCTGTTTGGATGTTGTTCTAAAAAGCCAAGGTAACCGCGGTTCTACGGAGAATGGCGCTTGGATACGCCCAGCGAGTTCGCAACCCTATGCAGCGGAGGAAAGGCGGCGACCAAGCCGCCTTGGAAAACGCTGTGCGTTTCCCACTTTGCCTCCGCACGGCTGCGGCTGGGTTTCTCTGAAAAACAATCCGTCTTTAAGCCACTTGTTGAACGCCGTCAATTGAGTTACATTAACTGCAAATCTGCTTGTAAATCCGGCACCAATCGAACCACGCAGGCCGAAATTTCCAACCTCCTGCGGCTCAGTTCGCGGGGCGGGTCATCTCTTGCCTTGTTTATAGGGTTTCAGAGCCACTAAAACGCTCTCATTCAATATTTCTGGTAATTGACCTCAATATTGATTGAAACTGCGACAGGTTTTCCTAAGAGCTTTGCCGGCTCAAAGTTATATTGCTGAACAGCCTTAATAGCATTTGCATCGAAGTCAGGCGCCAGCGGCTTTACGATATGAACTTCTTTGGGCATGCCGCTCGTATCCACTACCAAGCCTACGATGCACACTCCTTGAAACATCCCTTTAGTGTTGCGGCCATCTGGAAATTGCGGATCGACTGATTTAATCACGGTGGGAGCGCCTACTCCGTTACCGACTTTATAAACAGCAGAAGATGTCTCCGGCGAAGCCGCTCGTTGTGTGACCGGCTCGATGGTTACGGCCAGTGCCGTCCCCCACGCTGTTATAGCTCCCATGAAGATCATCGTCGCAGCTGTCAGGGCGTACGTCGCCCAAGGACTGAAGTTCCATGTTTTCGTTTTCACCACCATGACTCGCTTCTCCAAAATGTCAGCATCGAAAATTCCGATGGCGTGTGAGGTCATAGCTCGCGAGTTTGTGCGAATCATCGTCGCGAGCCGCAGCAAAGACTCTGTGTAATCGAAAGGGGTGAGAAGTCTTTCCGTGGCCATGCTGTCACATACCATCTCGCGGGTTTGTGCTATCCGTGACTTCAACACCCAGGTAATCGGATGGAAACATAAGCTAAGGCTGAATAGTTCATAGAACAGATTTTTTATAAAATCATGGCGCTTCATGTGAGCAGATTCGTGAGCAAAGGCAGCTAGCAAATCCTGTGAAGAACAATTTTCAAGGAAGTCTGGGGGGAAAAGTAGGACAGGTTGACCAAAGCCTAGAGCAACTGGCCCCCTCACCCGTTCTGAGATCCGCACTTTAATGGGTTTAAGCGAGTAGAACTGAGTGCAGCGACGCCAAAGGTTCTCCTGTTCCTCAGTAAGCAAGGCTGGAGAAGCGTCATAGATAAGCTCCTGTGTATTACGGATCGACCAGCCTAAACGAATGGTGAAGTAGAGCAGCACCAGAAGATAGGAGCAAATTAGGCCATATGCCGCAGGGGTCGGAATACTCAGTGCTCGACGAAGAGGTGTCTCTGCAGCCTGAGCAGCCTCAAACGCTATCGAGGAATGTGTGGGGAAGCTGGAGGAAGTTGCCAAACCTACAAGAAACCGCAATGGAGGGATGGCCGGCATTGAGACGGCCAGTGAAAAAGTCACCACCCATGTGGCGTGTTCCGAGCGTGAGCCAAGTTTCTGAAACACAAGGCTAATCAGCCACCCCGCGCCGGAAATAAAAGGCAATTCCCAAACAGAATTCACCAGGTACGACGTGATGAGGCTGGAGACGCTACTCATTTATCCTCCCCCTTGGCGCAATGCCGCGATAGTGCGACTTAGATCAGCAATTCGTTCAGGATCCACTTGCCGGCTCTTGATAAGGCTCATAACCAGCTCTTCCGAAGATCCCCCAAAAAGGCGTTCTACAAATTCACGCACAGCTTGCCCGAGGACAATTTCCTTTGAATCTGTTGTGCTGTACACGTAGGCGCGTCCGTTGATCCTGCGCTCGACCCTACCTTTACGATGAAGAACATTCAGCATCGTTTGAACGGTGTTGTACGCCAGGTCATTGATCGGCGCCAGGCTCTGCTGCACCTGCTGCACCCCACTGGGCCCGTTCTGCCAAAGAACCTGCATAATCTGCAGTTCTAATGGCGTCAGAGCACCCGAGCCTTTTTTTCGACCTCCCATCCCGCATCTCCTAAATTAATAGGAGATTAGTTTAGAGGCACGAAAGCTGTCAACCTAAATATTTAGGTATGAGCTTTGCATGGGTGGGGTGGTGTTGAATCTAGTCACACAAGCCCCGCGCCCAAGCGCTTCATAAAAGCCCACGACAACCGGTGTTGTCGTGGCGCTAAATGTAGTCAGCACAACCGAAACCGTATGTGGGATGGGTGTCGCTGGTTGAATTCCGTAAGGAAGATTGGCCAGTAAAACAAACAAAGCACAACTGACAAACATTAGGGCTATGAGCGGAAACACTGGAGCGGGGCGATCTAAGGTGGTGTGATCGTGCTGCGTGCATGGACATCCTCCCACGACCCGTTGGAGCATGCCCACCGAGGTTGCCTCTCTGAAAGTTAAATGCGTCTGATACCCTTGACCGGATTGGCTGCACCGCGCCGAACGCGGCCAACAGCCTTATCTTTCGAGTGTCCTAACGTACATCATAATTTGCGTCGCATCGCTCTGCGACATGTCGCATTTCTCATCGCTATCTTCCATACTCGTGGTTGACCTCGATGGGAAAGCACATGCCTCCTTTTTTTCTGGTTCTCTCTATTATTTGCTTCGGCCTTGCATTCGCTGAAATACTTACCAACCGTTCCCTCCTCAGGCAATTCACACCTCGAGGCGAATATCGTCGCCTAAATGTCCTACAAAGGGTAAGTTCTGACCCACAGCGTCCTGCCTCTTCAGGGCTTGGAGGTCGCAAGCCCTAATGGAAAATTAACCAACACGGAGGATCAAATCGATGGATGTCGCGCATGCTATGACCTTTAACATGCCGGGTTAAAGGAGTTGCTGTGTCACGGCGGATCACTCATAGCGTAGCGCTACCATAGGATCCACGCGCGTAGCTCGCCGCGCGGGCACCAGGCAGGCAATTATTCCGACGGCGATCAGCAACGCTGACACTCCGGAGAGCGTCATCAAATCGGTGGGTCGCACGTCATAGAGCAGGCTCGCGAGCAGGCGTGTCACTGCGATTGCGACCACCACACCCCCGACTCCTCCTGCGATCACGAGCACTACGCCCTGCCGGAGCACTAGCAGCCACACATCTCGTCGCTGCGCGCCAAGCGCCGTCCGAATACCAATCTCTCGTGTGCGTCGCGCCACTTCATACGACAGCAACCCATAAAGTCCGATGCACGCCAGGACTAGCCCTAAACCGCCAAAGAGGCCGAACAGCCGCGCAACCAGCCGCTCGTTGAACAGCAACCGGTCGATGCTCTCCGACTGTGTCCGCATCCGAATCAGCGGCAGATTACCATCCGTTCGGTTCACTGCATCGCGAACCGCCGGCATCAGTTCTATTGGATTAACGACCGTCCGCAACTCGAAGGTCGCTCCACCTTCGCTCAGCGGCACATAGGCCGTCGGTGCCTCTTCTGCCCGCAACGTGGCATACTTTGTATCTCCCACTACGCCCACAATTTCCCACTGTGGGTCCTTTGCCTCCGTTCCACCAAAATGCAGACCAATCGGGCTCTTCCCTGCTGCGTACTTCTGCACAAACGCCCGGTTCACCAGCGCTGCCCGCGCAGTCGCCGCCATATCGGCTGCCCCAAGCATCCGCCCGGCGGCCATCGGAATTCTCATCGTTTTGAAGAACTCCGGGCTCACCCTCATCATCTGCGTCCCGACTGTGGCCTTATCGCTCTGCCCCTGAACATGAACATCCTCCGACCACAGATCCCCATCCAGCAGCGCGTCCGAAGAATAACTAACGCTCGCCACTCCCGACAGCGCGGCCAGCTGTCTCTGCAAACCCGTATAAAGCTCCGGAATGCGCTCTCCCTTATAACCCGCAAGCTCCGGTTCCAGCGAGAACAACAGCACGTCGCGCGTGTCGAATCCCGGATCGATGCGGTGCAACTTATCGAGCGTACGCAGCAGCAGACCCGCGGCCGTCAGCACCACCATCGACAGCGCAACCTGCAGTATCACCAATCCGCTCCCCAACCCGAACCGTCGCCCGCTCCCGTGTCCCGTTGCCGTACTGGCCGCCGAGGTACCCTTCAGTTCCGTCGCCACGTTCGCCCGTGCTCCGCGGAATGCGGGCACCAACCCAAACCCAATCCCAGTCAGTACCGCCGAGCCAATCGTGAAGAGCAGCACCCGCGCGTCGGGACGCAAATCTATCTGTAGCGGAGAATACGAATTCTCCGAAAGGAATGTTGCCAGCCCCTTCGCCCCGACATACGCCAGAGCTACTCCCAACGCCGCGCCCGCAAACGAGAGCAGCAGGCTCTCCGTGAGCAATTGCCGGATCACTCGTCCTCGTCCGGCGCCCACCGCCAGCCGCAACGCCATCTCCTTTTCACGAGAGGAGCCGCGGGCCAGCATCAGCCCCGCTACGTTCGCGCAGGCGATCAGCAGCACGATTCCCACTGCCGCCATCAGCAGGATCAGTGGCTGGCCAAACTGTTCCCGAATTCCGACCAACCCTTTCTGTGCCGGCACAAACTCCAGATGCGGATCGTCTCCCTTCTTCCACACCGGCTTCGCGTCGTGGCGTGTGCCACTATCCACCACTTGACTTACAAACCAGGGATTCAGCGCCGCCTGCCCCTGCGTCCGCGACACGCCGGGCTGCAGCCTACCCACCACCGTCAGCCACCAGTTGTTTGGCGTACTGCGGCCTGCCCACTGCAGCCCTAGCGAAGCAGCCTGTGTCAAGGGCACCCACAAATTTACCGACTTTCCCGGAGTCAGGCGGGTGAATCCGGGATTGGCCACCCCAACGACAATGAACACAGCGTTGTTCAGCCGGACTGTCTGTCCAACAACCCCTGCTGCACCGCCGAAGGCGCGCTGCCAGTAACCGTAATCCAGCACCGCCACTGGCGTCGCTCCCGGCTTGTCGTCTTCTGGCTCCAGCGTCCGGCCCAGCGCGGCTCCAACACCCAGAGTCTCGAAGTAGCTCCCTGAAACCAGTTCGCCGTGTGCGATGCTCGCCTGCCCATTGCCGCTTAAATCCAATACTGCCGGCCCCGCAAACGCCGTCTCACTCGAAAATACGTCCTTGCGCTCCCCTATCTCCTCGACCATCGAATTAGACAGCGAGCATCCACTCGCCCCAGTCGTGGTGTTCTCCGACCCGCAGTCTCCAAAGCTGCTCATTCCTAGGTGATGCGGCTGCGAATGCGCTGCCCACTGCAGCACCACCAGCTCGTCCGGATTTCGCACCGGCATCGACCGCAGCATTACTGCGTTGACCAGGGAAAAGATCGCCGTATTTGCGCCAATCCCCAGCGCCAGCGTCGACACCACAACCGCTGTAAACCCAGGCCATTTCCGCAGCATCCGTAGTCCGAAGCGGACATCCTGAGCTAGCGTTTCGACGAAGGTCACGCCGCGCGCCTCCCGACAATCCTCTGTCACCTGCGAAACGCCACCGAACTCCAATCGGGCGCGATGCTCGGCCTGCTCTGGGCTCAGCCCCGCCCGCACATACTTCGCGGTTTGCTCCTCGAGATGAAAGCGCAACTCGTCATCGAGCTCCTCGTTGACGACGCCGCGACGGAAGAGAGAACGAAGGCCAATATAAAGATCGCTCAGCATAAGGAACTCCCGGCTAGATCTAAACCTCTCGAAGAACCTGACCGACGGCAGCCGTTAGCTTCTCCCACAGGTCCTTTTCGACCTCCAGCTGTTTCCGGCCACTCTTGGTTAGCTCGTAATATTTCGCTCGGCGGTTGTTGTCCGAGATCCCCCACTCTGCCTTGATCCAGCCCCGTCTCTCCAGGCGATGGAGCGCTGGATATAACGAACCTTGCTGGATTCGCAATACATCGCTTGACATCTGCTGGACGCGCTCCGATATCGCCCAGCCATGCTGTGCCCCCAACGCTACGGTACGCAAAATGAGCAGGTCCAGGGTGCCTTGGGGAAGATCAATGTGTTTGGTCAACATACCTGCTTCAAGCTCCTCTTTCACTTCTACAAAAGAAACTAAATTATGTAGTGTAGAAGTGCAAGGGTAGCAATTAACTAATGCCATCGGACCATGAAAACTCTCGACAAAATGATGAACAAGCGGAAAACCAAGATGACGGGCGGAGACGACAGCGACCGCAAGCAGGTTTGACGTTGAGAGGAAGAAACCGCCGCCAGTTGTTCGCTGCTTAGTCAACCGCATTGCTCAGGAAGATCCTGTACTCGAGCGACGAACCGATATGCGGCTAAACGGATAAATTGATAAACCAATCGGCGTATGGTGCGTTGATCGCCATGTGACGATTTCAGTCAGGTGCACCGTCGTCCCACCAGGCCGGTCCCCGCTCGCCCAATTGATGTTTCGTTTCGTCGACCTTCCGCCGTGCTGCTTCGCGGCCCAACCCGTCTGAATTACGCATAGCCTCACCCTTGGTCCTCCGCGCCTGCATCAGCTCTTCAAACCGAAGAGCTGAAAGAGGCCGGTTGCACTCGCATCTTCCGCGAGAAAGTGTCGGGGGCCCATCGCGACCGGCCGGAACTGAGCCGGATGATTGATCAATTGCGCGAAGGCGATGTGGTCACCGTTTGGAAGCTCGACCGACTTGCCCGTTCCACGCGGAACCTGCTCGAAATCGTCGAAACAATCAACAGTACCGGAGCCCGGTTCCAATCTCTTTCAGAACCTTGGGCGGATACCACCACTCACGCTGGCAAAATGATCATGACCATCTTTGCCGGCATCGCCGAGTTCGAGCGTGATCTGATTCGCGAACGGACCGGCGCTGGCCGCGCAAATGCGTAAAGACGTCGCGTCCGCTTTGGCCGGCCAAAGAAAATGAACGCCGACCGGCAGACACTCGCTCAACGTTTACTCAAGGAAGGGAAATCCGTTCGAGAAGTCGCTCGCACGTTTAGCGTTCACCCGGCAACCCTCTACCGCCTCCTCACGCCTGCAGCTTGAGCGAATGCGCGAAGAGCAGAGCAGTTTGGCTGGTGCACCTTGTGCTCAGTGAGTACTAGTGAGTATCTGCTTGTTCACGTCTAGGATGGCTTGGGAGATTGCTTCCGGCTTTTGCCGATGCATGGCATGCCCTGACCCAGCTATCTGTCGTAGCTCACCGTATTTGGATCTATGAGAGAGGTCAACCTGGAAGTCATGCCAAGCTAAGTTGATCTGATCGCATTGATGTTGGCTGAGTTCCGGAAAGGCCCCACATGTAGGGAGATCAGTCCTCTCGAGAACGACTAATGGCACATCATCACGCCATCTCAGGCGTTGCTCCGGAGCCAGCAATCCATTGCCTTGAAGGTACTTAGTGTTTTTCCACTCTGGATCAAAATTTGGGGCGATTGCCGCGTCTCGCCACTCTTGCTCCTCATGTGCAGAGTCCACAAAGACGAGTCCCGCAACATCGGTATGATAGCGCTCTTCGTACCTTCGGATCAGAACACCTCCGAGGGAAGCGCCTACCAAGATGTAAGGTCCTTGCAACTGAGCCGCGTGGAAAAGGTCATGCATGTTCTCGACTACTTCGCTCATTGGGTGTGCTCCCTCGACGTGGTCGCTCTGACCAAAGCCAAGCGGATCGTAACTGCATACGTGCGAAAAGGTCTCGACCCGCGACTGCACCTTCGACCACTCCTGGTAGGGACCAATGCCGCGACCTGTAGCCAAGATCACCGTTGCACCCTTATGCGAATCTCCAGTGCATTCCAGAAACATCTTGTAGCCGCCAGAAGCCGGTACTAATCTCCCTGACTGAGTTGCAGACGGTTCCTGTGACGGGTTCTCTTTCGAGCACCCATGCACGACGGGGACTGCGGCGTTGGAGCAAAAACCTGCAAAGAAGCAGAGGGTAATAGCTGAGGCAGCAAGGGTGGAGATAGCCACGAGACGCGCGTTTGCCAGATAGACAGGCCCTATCAGAGAGATCGTTTCATATGCGACTGATCGACAGACACTGGCGACGGTGCCCCTTCCAACCTCGTCAGCATCCCTGAGTTGTTCCCAGAACAGATGCTTCATCTCCTCGCCATACTGCATGCGCAGGCTATCGCCGTGGAGCGAAAGAAGCCGATCGTAAATCCAGCTAGCGAACCGGTGAGAACGTGTCATGCTTTGTCTCCAAGAAGGAAGACGTTCCTTGTTTTGGCCAGTATCAACACGTCACTCTGCCTGACAAATTCTGCTCTAAGAAGGTGCTTTCCCATCTGCGTCAGGCGATATATGCGTCGTCGGTCTCCACTTTGGGTCTCGATCTCTTCTATAAACCCCTGTTCTGAGAGTTTCTGGATCATGTTATAGAGCGTTGCTGGTCCCAATCGAAGCCTGTCGGCAGACAACATCTTTACATCTTGCATGATCGATATCCATGCTTGTCTTCACCAGCCAATGCGAACAGCACAAAGAAGGTAGTGGTGGGGAGAGGCAGTAATTCGGCTATTCCAGCTATACCCTGATCCCGAGGTGACATCGAGCCTCCGTATATCGGTTCTGGTTATATCGGAAACCGATATACAAGGTAAAGCCAGTCGGCGGGTATAAGTGCTCAGCCACTTGCTAGATTGCCCCTGGTGACAGCAATGTTGGGTCTACCCCGCCAGCCCACCGACAAGGCGCTGCCTGACTTCGGGAGGAAGTGAAGGGTTGGTGCATCGCCAGAGACGCCCCTTGACGACGAAGTAGCGTCCATCTGGAGTGACCGGATACTGCGGTTTCATTTCTCCGAAACTTTGATCTCGAACAGAGGGAAGGGTGCGGCTGCGGGACGCTGCACCTTGAAGTCGAGATTAGTCTGCTCGTCCTTTCGGGTGTTGCTCCCGCCAGAGCTTCAGCAAGAACGGAGGCATGGCCGAAAAAGCGGCCTTCGTGCGATGGACTTTCGCATGGCAGCTAGGGCAAAGCGAGATTATCAAATTTAGAACTGACTTGCCGGGAACCCTATGGTGAACGATGATGGAACGCTTGTCCCGCCCCGAAGCATCACACACTCGGCACCCCTTGCCGTCCTGCTCCAACACGGCCCCGCGCAGGCCGACTCCGCGGGCGTCCTTTGGAGTTTAAAATTCAGCGTTAGCCGGATTTAGGAGAGGTCCTGTGAGCGACCATACGTTCGCCTCTGGCCTTTACCTGGTCTCGGATCATTCTGACTTCTTCGGTGGGCAGACGTTCTCAAGAATTCGTTTATTGCGGCGTGGGGTGCAAGTGATCTAACATTTTGTCGCGCGCTAGCCGGTTCGGCTTGGAGGGCAAGTGTCGGATATCGAGAATGCGCGAAGAGCGCTCATACAGCGAATCCTGGAAGGTGACGGCAAAGCGGCCCGTATAACGCGCAACGCGGCCTTCGACGATTCCGGGCTAAGCGGGCCCGCACAGATAATGACCGATAAGGTTGTCAACAACGCATACCGGGTCACTGATGGGGACATCGCCGCGGTCAAAGCGTCAGGCTTGAGTGAAGACGAAGTTTTCGAAGTGGTAGTGTGTGCGGCAGTTGGTCAGGCGGCTAGGCAGTACGAGGCAGCCCGTGCGGCTCTCGAAGCGACTTTCGGGGAGGATGAGCGTGCGCCTTCAAGTCCTCGATAACGGTCACGGTTTCGGCACAAAGGCACTCTTCGGGATGATTCAGACTCTGTCACGTCAGCGTGTACTGGACGTTGTGAAACTGGTCAAATATCGACCCGATTTTTACGGGGACCCGATGTCAGCCGTGACTCAGGAGCAATGCGCGGTCCATCTCCCTGGTCTGTAGCGGATCGCGAGTTAATGGCAGCGTTCATAGCGAAAACAAACAAGTGTGAGTTTTGCACGAAGGCTCATTCGGCAGTGGCGGAACGGGCGTCCTCCAATCGAGGAATGATCTCTGCCTTCTTGTCTGATCAAGATACCGCATTCATCGGAGAGCCGTTGAGGGCGACACTCCTGATGCTAGGGAAGCTGACGCGTGAGCACACTGTGAATGCAGATGATATGCGGCCCGTACTCAAAGCCGGTGCCTCGCGCGAGCAAATCGAAGATGCTCTTGCCGTCTGCTTTTCATTTAACGTCATGCACGCTTGGCCGACGCCTTTGGATTCTCGGTCCCGGGTCCTGAGGCTTTTTCCGCCGGCGCGAAATACCTGCTCGCTCGCGGATATTGATGAACCCCGATTGAGGTCGTTTCTTTCAGGAGCGGCCTTGCGGGCTGGAACGACCCGTTACGAACCTCCATCGTACTAACTTACCGGAGATTTTTTCCGCTCTCGCCAAAGCGATGCAAAAGCACGCTCCCCGTCATCAGCAATCTCACCCCGAATGCTGCCCTAATGTGCTTCAACCGCCCACTATGCAATCGCTAAACCTAGACCCAGTCCTCCAGCCTCCCGGTTGCGAGATCTGTCGATGCGATAGAAGCGATCAAAGACGCGGTCCTTCGACTCAGGAGGAATTCCTGACCCCTGATCGGCCACGCTAATCTCCACACGTTGTCCACCACACTCGATCCGGTCAACGATGCGTACGGACACGCGGATCGTGCTGCGACTAGGCGAATACTTGACGGCATGTCCAGAGAATTGACGACAGCCATCCGCAGGAACAAGCGATCTGCCAGAAGCTCGCAATCGCTGCTCTCAGCCATGAGGATTGTCTGCGCCTTGTCTTCTGCCAAGACCTTCACGATGGCGATGGCTTCTTGGACGAGTTCCATTGCTGAAAATCTAGACCGGGTGAGGGTCACCTCTCCAGCATGAGAAATGGTACGCAGAGTGTCAATCATGGTGGTCAGTCGGGCGACCTCTTCCAACATGCTCGCAATGCTGAGATCGTCAAGGACAATACGCGATGGAGTATCTGGCGAAACCCGCCGATACAGTGCCCGGATGCGAGCCAACAACTCGGGAAGCGCAAATGGCTTGATGAGGTAGACACAAGATGCAGAGGCCTTCAAAGTCCGAGTGCAGGGCTTGCAAAAACGCTACCTTTGCGTGCCGTTATTGACCAAAAGCCACTTCAGTATCCTCTGAAAGGCTCTTCATGGCGTCCCCTCGGATGTGTGTTGAGGCGGCCAATCCGACCGGCACAATCACATGGCAAGAAGCTAAAGTCGAAGAGGTCGTGGTCAGAACTAACCGGACGGCAGCCAATTCTAGGTTTACTCTTCCCGGACATCCCCCCGCCTATAAAACGTAGGGCAAAGAACCGAGGGAACCATGCCTCGAAGCCGCGCCAACCCCATGGTGAGCGGGTTCAGTAGCAGAGTAGGGTGGTTTCTCTGGCCTGCGGTATCGGCCTTGTCTTTATGATCTTGCTACTTTTATTTTTACTGCGCCGGCGAAGATGATGTTGTCTTACATTCGCTGTAGAGGTCTCGGTCGGTCGTTCCAATACTCAGGAGGTTGCTTCTAACCACTTATCTAAGAAACCCAGTAATTCTTCAGGGGGCCTTAGCCAAATATCGGCAAGCGTCTCTCGAGGTTCATTATGCACATATACTCTCAATCCTCTGCCTGTCAAAGCTCGAAACGCTTCTTCATCGGCCATATCGTCGCCTAAATAGGCCACCACCCCGTGTTGCGCTTCGCCTCTAACGGCTCTTCATTGAGAATGCAATTGATCACTTCTACAGTGGAACAACCTGATGCTCTCACCTCGAAGCCCCCATCGAAGGAATGCCATTCTAGGGCTGATTGGTCACTCAATCGCCGGAAGAGGGCGGGAACAAGCTCGATGAGCTGCCGCTCAACTTGAGGATGCCGACCTCGCGTGTGTAGTGCCACGCTTCCCGGCTTCTTCTCAACGAGTTCGGACAATCCATTCTTATTCAAGGTGCTTTCTAGCCGGGCGAGTGCACCTTTTTGGTGACGGCTGAGAGGCGTAACTCTATAATCGCCATTTGGAAGGAGCCTCTCTCGGCCGTTGCTTCCCCAAAACCTCAACATCGAGGGCAGGCAAAAAGCTTGCCAGCTCTCTCGCAGGCCACCCCGACATCAACACCAAGCGAACTGTTGATCGTCGAAGGAGCTGAACCAGCCGTTCTATTTACTCCGGGGTACGGCAGCGCTTGCATTCTTTGAGTGACAAACGGCGCCAAGGTGCCATCGTAATCAAGCATTAGGACAGACCGAGGGTTGACTGCTAAAGTATCCCACCATCGATCGAAAGACAAAGCGACCCATGACTCAGGGGGTGACGATCTTTTCTCCTGGGAGATGCGCTTTTGTTTTTGGATTATCTGCAAGCGAGCCATGTGACCCTGCGATCGCTCCGCATAAACAATGTCTGCCAACAGGCCCAGACTAAAGTCTCCCCCACGTCCAAGCCTGGCCGCCGCGTACAAATTCCGTTCGAAGAGATCGCGCACTTCGCAGACAGGGAAGATCAGCAGGGGTTCTTCCGTCGCCAGCTTTTTTCCCAGAGATGAGCCGCCGGGTACTTGTTTATACTTCGGTTCGCTTCAAAAGGTAGTCAAGTCCACAAACACGGTACCATCGATACCCGTACGGCTCCAGAAGCACGCGGTGGCGGCCATCCTGCTCAGGATGACTATGGTCGTCTGATAGCAGATTGACCAATGAGCATCCGCTCTCATCGGGCCCGTCTACCGCCATTCGGATCTCAATCGGTTCGCTTGAAGTGTTGTGCACACAGAGCACCGCATTCTTCCTCCAATCGTAGCGCATTGCAACGACTGAAGTTGACCGAGCATTGAGGAACTTGAAGTCCCCCCAACCGATCTCAGGCACTTCCTTGCGCATCCGAATCATTCGTTCCATCCAGTTCAGCAAAGAGTTCGGATCGCGCCTTTGCTGTGCCACGTTCACGTGCTGGAATCCATACGCCCCTTCGCTGATGACAGGAAGCACTGGTTTGTCGTTCTTGGTGAAACCGCCTTGCGGCTCTGTCGACCACTGCATGGGGGTACGCGCGCTGTTACGTTCCGAAAGTCTTAAATTCTCGCCCATAGCTATTTCATCCCCATAACGAATGACTGGCGTTCCTGGCAGTGTCAGCATCAGGCTATAGGCAAGTTCTAATCGTCGCCGATCTCCCTGGAGCATAGGGGCAAGGCGCCTGCGAATACCGCGGCCATACAACTGCATGTTTGACTCGGGTGCAAAGGCCGCGAAGACCGTTTCTCTCTGCTCATCTTCAAGCCGCCCGAGGTCCAGTTCATCGTGGTTGCGCAAAAAACTTCCCCACTGAGCTGACGCCGGCCGCTTGCTGGTCGCCTTCACTGCCTTAACCAAGGGTCGAGTGTCGCTGCTCGCCAAGGCATAGAAGAGATTCTGATTCACTTCAAAGTTGAACATCATTTGCAGACGTTCGCCGTCTTTCCCAAAATATTCCATGTCCGTATCCGGCAGAACGTTCGCTTCTGCGAGGATGATCGCCTCCCCCTGTCTCCAGGTTAGAAACTGGCTGAACGTTCGCAGCATGTCATATTGTTCCGCTGGCTTCTTCAGGTGGGCGCCCTTCTCTGCAATGACGAAGGGAACCGCATCCATACGAAAGCCGGAGACACCGAGTTGGAGCCAGAACCCCATGATTTTCAGGATCTCGGCTTGCACTTCAGGATTCGCGGTATTGAGATCTGGCTGAAAATCGTAGAAGCGATGGAAGTAATATTCTCTCGCTGCATCGTCGTAGGTCCACGTCGACTTCTGTACACCCGGGAAGACTACGCCTGATGATGCATTTTTTGGCTTTTTCTTCGACCAAACATACCAGTTTCGATACTTCGAGACAGGCTCCTTTCGCGCATCCTGAAACCACGCGTGCTCATTTGATGTGTGATTCACCACCAGGTCGATCAACACTCGCAGACCTCGCTGCTTGCAGCCTTGAGTGAATTCCACAAAATCACCCAGCGTGCCGTAGCGTGGATCGACACCGTAATAGTCCGCGATATCATAGCCATCGTCCTTGAAGGGAGAAGGCTGAAACGGCATCAGCCAGATGGCTGTCACACCGATGCCTTGCAGGTAGTCCAATCTGCGCATCAGACCTTGGAAGTCGCCGACTCCATCGCCGTTCGCATCCATGAAGGTCGCAACGGACAGACAATAGATGACTGCATTCTTGTACCAGAGATCGTTAATCATCGGACAGATCCACTTCGCAAAATTGAGAGATGGGAGCAATGTTGGGATGCAGGAAACAAGCTGCTGGCAACGCGCGGTGATCTACGAAGTATATCCACGTTGCTTTCAAGATGCGAACGGCGATGGAGTCGCAACCCCCGGTGAATTCTGAACCGTCTCAATTACCTAGTTGATTTGGGCATCGACCCCATGTGGATTTCGGCCATTTACCCGTCCCCGATGGCAGACTTCAATTACGCCGTTGGTGACTATTGCAACGTTGATCCACTCTTCGGCGAAGATGCGCAGGTAATTTGCTCCGGCCGATCTTTCCAATCTCGTCCAGAGTGAAGCCTGTCTTCAACATCGCATCGACAACCAGGGCAGGCGTACGTACAGGGGCTTTAGCCGGCCTCTTTGTGGACCCGGCAGCTGCAGGCGCTCCACAATATTTCTGGAGATGCGGCGACGTTCGTTGCACCGCATGGGAGTACAGACGGACGCTCTTTCAAGCTGGGCAACAAGCCTCGAGTTCCACAGCGGTCAGAAGGACGCATGATGGAGGATACTGTTGGCGACTCCATCACCACTCGCGGCAATAGGCGATCCAATTGGAGACACCCCCATATTCATGTGCTTGAGTTGCTATGCTCAGGAGCAAGCACCATCTACAAGCCTTGTCACTTTCATACGCTCGGATGCCAGGCCAATTGATGCAATCATCGCGACGGCACTCCAGACTCATATACCGATAGGCATAGCTGTGGGCGCGAGCAAGGCATAGCTGTGGGCGAGCACCAGCAAACTCTGTGTGAGTCAGTTTATACGTTCGGAATCCAAGCCGAAACCGCAGGAGACTCGCTAGTAAAGTCGCTAACGGGGACCGGTTATACAGTTCGGGATGAGCAAGGTGTGCTTGTGGTCATCGCATCCGATTTAACTGCCTTTCAGCAGGATTTGTTAAGACACCATTTTGGTAGCTTCTCTGTGCAGAGAGGAACGACCATGGCGGGAATCGGCGCTCAGCTGACCGGAGCGCTATGGCTTAGCAGTGGACTTGCATCGGGCGTCGGCGGCTCCACGCTTTATTCCCTCTCGGCTAGTAAATACAAGCTAGATGACATCGGAGCATCTACGACGGAAGAGATAGCGAATAGGATCGTGTCATTGCCACCCTAAGGAATGTGGATGTTCAAAGCAATATATACCAGTGGAGCGTGCGAAGTGTGGTGTGTGGTGCAGCAACTCTCCTAGGCCAGGCAGAAGGTGGAGCATCGGGACAGCCCTGCTTAAGCGTCGATCGGTGAGATGTTTTGTCGAAGTAGCTTGTCTTGCAGCAGGGCTCGTAGGTGCAACCATGCCACCCCGATCGAGGTTCGATGAGTGCCTACGCCTGTTCTCGTCAGTTACGGATGGCGGATTGGCTCCGAGAAGCCTGGCTTCCCCTTCCGACTGAGCTCTTGCTTCGCAACACGTGAGCAGACTATTTGACTCTGATGACCATAGTGCGCGAACCGAAAGTGGGGCATCCTACTAAGTGAGGGAGGACATTAGCAAAATGGCGGTAATGGGAACACAAGTGTTATTCATTTCTGGCTTCGGTCCCATCGATCCCGACAGCGCTGAGAGTCGTGCGTTGTACCGGGACAGTCTGGGCATTTCTTTTATGGAGGATGCTGGCGGCTATCTCCATACGGGCGCACTTAAAGGCGCTAAACATTTCGCGCTCTGGCCCCTTTCACAGGCAGCTCAATCCTGCTTCGGCAGCGTCTCTTGGCCTGACAGCGTTCCCGTTCCGCAGGCATGGCTGGAATTCGAGGTGGACAACGTTGAGAAAGCTACAGAGGATCTGGAATCGCGGGGCTATCAGATGCTAATCAAGAACAAAACGGAACCATGGGGTCAGACGGTAAGCCGATTTCTCTCCCCGGAAGGCCTCTTGGTCGGTCTAACGCTAACGCCTGCATTGCGAGAAGACGACTGATCCTCTGTGGGAGAGGGGATGGTTTCGGTTGGCGCCCAATCGCCGAAGCACTCATCGACAATAATCACGATGAACACTTCCTTCGGGCCGGAGAGGTGGGGCAGCGAGCGGAAAAGACATGATGGGCCTGTCTGAATGCGTGATCCTGCAAGAGAAATCTGGTTGCGGAGTTGGGCTGTCTGTCGGTCAGGCTTTCTGGCAAGTCCGATGAGACGACGACAACTAGCTCTGCGACACGACGCCACATATTTCTAAGTGACAGGCCCCGTACATTAGGGGTGGTTGGGGCAGTGTTCGACTTCGCGGGAAGATTGCGAAACCGGTCGATTCCCTTAGAAGTGACGACCCATACATCGCCCTCCTTGTCCTGATAAAAGTGCTGCACTGCATCGCTTGAAAGGCCATCCGAACTACCAAAGTGATCTGCTTCCCCGTTGTAGACCCGGTAGATGCCTTGGCCCACTGTCCCAACCCAGAGCGCTTTGTTCGATCGAGAAACAACGAAGAGAACAACAGGGTTTCTGGATCGATTGGTTTTTCCAACGACAGCTCGGTACTGAAAGACACAGTAATTCTTGAGGGGCAGTAAAACTTGTGCAGCTGAATGTTACTTGTTTTTCGGAAATAGCTGCTCTAAGGGCTTTCCGATACTCTTCACTGACGCCAACCAAACCGGTCCGGCTCGCTAAAAGTTGGCCCGGAGTAGCGATGGCTTAACGCGTGCACGTCGCATCCTTGCCTTGCCATCCGCTTCCGCCCGAACCGAGTCGATAGCTCTTTCCTCATAGCCGCCAACCTTTCCGTGGCTAACCGGTCCTTGCGCGCTATCCGGGGAGCGACCAACGGAGGTGTCACCGCCATCAAGACCGCCCCGAACGCGATGCAACCCATTAGCGCGATCCAGAGAACAGGCCGAGCGATTGGATTGGTTATGGAGAATGCTCGTCCCGTTAAACCCGCCGACCAGCGCCAAGACAAGGACCGCCAATGTCGCGATAACGATTACAATCCCCGCGTAAGAGTTGGCTATTCCGTCGTCGGAGGGCCACATGGCCTGACTGGCACACATCCCGAGGAAAGAGCCAACTGTGGCTGCGACGACAACGCTGAGCCACCGCCGATTTGCGACGAGTGTCGCGAAGAGCGCCATCAGTGCAATCAGCCCAAGAAGTATCCAGCGGGAAAACTCCAAACTTTGCTCGCGGGACACCGGCCACCAGCACCAGGCCGAGCCTACCGCGGTCAAAGCAATCACGACATTATCTCGCGTCATGAGCGTTACTCAAGCGCAAGATAGCAGACATCACCATGAATCTCTGTAACGAGCAGAAGGCGCTCAGCGCTTCAACTATCGACAAAATGATGAACGGGCGGAAAACCAGAAAACAGCTGATCGGCGACTAAGAGCAGACGCAACGAGGCTCGCGATCGTTGCCTGTTGCTGTCGATGTTCCGCCATGCATCTCACCGCCTCAACGCTGGAAGTTAATTTCGACACATACAGGTGCGGTAACAGCGTTCCCCCCGAGATTGGCTGGCTTAAATCGATATTATTTGACAGCACTAATGGCATTTTCGTCGAAAGCGGGCCCAAGTGAACGTGCGACATGCACCTGTTGCGGCATCCCGTTAGTGTCCAGGGGCAAAGCAACGGTCACGATTCCGGAGAATTCCCGATCAGGGATCCCTAAGGGAAATTTAGGGGCCACTGAGTGAATGACTTTTGGCGGAGAAATGGAACCCACGTCTGGCTGTTGAACCTTTAAATCCGAGATCAAGGTTGAATGATAATCGTGGGAATCCAAGAAGCTCGGTGGCAATCATCTAAAGGCGATTGAGCCTGGAGGGTGGCATTGTCCAAACAGCTCAGCAGAAAGGCGAGTGTCATTCCCAGCAGTGCGACATTCCGCGGACGTCTCAAACTCAAAGCGGAGTGAAAGTTCGGCATAGGGTGTTAAGCCCTGTTCTCGACAGCTGACATAAAACTACGTGAATACTAGGGAACTCGCTCTATTCGCTGCGCAACGACTTCACGGGTTCGGTGGCGGCTGCACGGCGGGCCGGGATCCAGGCTGACCTATCTGCATTCGACGAATCCAGCGCAAGTGCTTAGAAACACGAGACCGGTTGATCGTCGGCGTACGGTTTATAACGATTGGCGTGAGAACCCCCACTTCCTAGAGTTAGTCTTCATCCAGTTCGAAGAACAACTTAGAAAGACTGACCCATATCGCAGTGTTGGGAACCTCGAGCCTCTCGCTGGCAATCCAGGATGAGCCGACACACTGACGCCCAGTCCTTGACCCTGGATCAATAATCCATACTGCCGGCGTTCCCATGTTTAGGTAATCTGCGGGTCGTATTTGAGTGTCTGTGTAGGTGTCGTCTGTCGAAAGGATTTCAACGATGAGGATCGGCGGATCGACAATGATCTCAGGCTGAGGACCGCGCGGCACCAGCATGACATCAGGAATTCTCACTCGCGTTGAAGACACCTGAACGCGTTGCTCGGTGGCAACCTTCACCGACCAAATCTTTTCCTGGGAGTGGAACCAGCTTGCCAGGAGCGCTTGTATTCGTGCTTGGTCCCACTTCCCCACATTTCGCTCCAACAACTCGCCGTCTACAAACTCATGATCAGGACGATAGTGCGCGTGCATGTATTCAAGCAACGAGATGTGTGTTGCGGCTGCCATTCTCTCGCTCCGGTGCGGCAAGTTTACCATCAGAAAACTTCTTTATTGGGGTTTGCAGTAGAGCTTCCTACAAACCCAGGTGTCATTGACGGCGACCGCAATCTTTTGCTCCGATCCTAGGTAGCGTTCGGTGGTCTGGATCGACGAGTGGCCGAGCAGGAACTTGATCTGCTCAAGATCGCCGCCCGACTTGCGGCACAACTTCGCACAGGTACGGCGCAGGTCATGGGCGCCGAAGTTTGGAATGCCGATCTCCTTGGCACACCGTTCGACGACCGACCAGACCGACCAATCGCCGAGTGCCACCTTGCCCGGCTTGCCGGACTTCGAGACCGACCGGAGCAGAGGCCCATCCTGAATGTCAGCGGCCGCGGTCCAGCGGTCGATGCTCTGCTTCACCCCGAAGGGCACGGTCACCGTACGGACGCGCCTTCCCTTCCCCACCAGGTCACCGATTACCGCCCGGCCCTCGCGCTCAACGATGTTCTCAAACTGGAGCACGGCCAGCTCCTGACGGCGTAGTCCGCAGCCGAGCAGGAGGGCCAGAAGAGCATGGTCGCGCTTGCCGATCAGCTTCTCCTGGTCAGGCACCGCGAGCAGCTCTTTCGCCTGGTCCCGGCTGAGCCAGTTTCCCGTCCGGGTCCCCTGCTGGCGAACATTGGGGACATCGGTGATCGAAGCCGCGGTCTCAGAGTCGAGGATCGCATTGCGCCGGGCCTCGGCGGCCAGCTGGCGGATCCCCGAGAGCTGGACATTAATCGTAGACGCCGAGAGACCCCGCTCGACGAGCTGGGCCCGGTAAGCGACCAGGCTCGAGCGCGAGAGCGGTTCTTCGATCAAATCCAGAAACTTTCCCAGCTCGTCGAAGGCCACACCCGGCTGTAACAGCGCTGCAGAGACCGCGGGCCCAGATCGAGCTCAACCCGCAGCGGCAGAAGAACACCCGCTGCCGGGAACGTCCGACTTCCTTTCCCGGGCTCGAGAGGGGCTAGCCGGGAGACAAGGGGGAGCTGGTTTGAGGTCATGGTCCGGCCAGCCGGCTGCGGGAACCCCTGGCAGGGTCGAAACCGAGCTGGCCGAGGCAAAAGCTGGAATTCTGCCATGAAAGCAGTATCGCCAATGACAATAGGCATTGTCGTGGGTAATTTCAGTGACTACTGTGCAGCCTCCGTGGGCACTCATGGAGTATCATGTTTCCCAGTGGGAGAGCGACTAATTGCTTATTCATCAATAGCTTATGCCCTTCCCGCGCAGCTGGCTCCCGCGAATCCGCTCGATCGTAGTAGCAGTCGAAGACTGTCCCGCAGAGCATTTGGATCGTGAGGCGATTGCTTAAGTCTTTGCCCTCAAGCGCCGCGCAGCCCTCTCGCTGATGAAAGAGATTGGCCCTATTCGGCTCCGCACCGGTCGTGGGTTCTGCCAGGCGAGAAGCTAATCCTCTTCCTCCAAGCCCAGGCCAAGGAGGCGGAGGTCGAGCCGGCCCGCAAAGAACGCTTGACCCATGTCCTTGCTCGTTGCTGACACTTCCCTGCACTCAATGGCTTGGCCGGCTGAGGATTCGAAAATGCATCCCACCATTGAGGAGAATCCATCATGAAAACACTCGCTTGGATCATTGCCGGTGTCGGCCTCGGTTTGGCCGCCTATTTTGTTTTGAACCAACCTGGTCCGCAGTTTGCGACCGGCTATGACGATATTGAAGATGCAGCAGGGAAGACCGCGTTCTGGGGATCTAAGCAGAGAGTCAAGGGGATCGGCCGGGGTTTGCGCGGAAAGCTGAAAGAAGGTGTGGGTCGTGCCACCGGCGATGAGCAGCTCGAAACTGAGGGTGTTGTGGATCAAGTCGCGGGACCCGTCCAAGACGCAGCTGGTCAAGCTGCTCATGCTGTCGCGGACACCATTCACGAACTCAATCGCTGAGCACCGGGTAGAGATGGCTGACCCATCGAACTTCCTCAGCCCAGAGGAAGAATGGGATGGCTATCTTGTTCCACGAACGACAGCCACTGCCGCGTTACTGAGGTATTCGGAAGCCAAGATGCATTTAACGTTCTGACTCATTCTCCGGAATTCTTCGAGCAATAGAAAAGGCGCCCACTTGGGGCGCCTTCTGGGAAGCAACTGCAGGCTTAAGTTATTGAATTACTCGCACGGCAAATGTCGGTGTGCTGTTAGGAGTTATGGGGGAGCCGGTGGTATTGCAGACCGGAACGGTTACGGTTCCCGCCCCCGGAACGCCTGATTGCAATGCGGCCGCGTAGACCCCAGCGCTGGCATTGGTCGAGAGTACCTGTCCTAGAATTTGCGAGCGTGCGCGAACTGGTATGGTGGCCCCTATATCGTGACCCTTGCCTGCAAACGTGGTGGAATTAACAAAATAGTCATTGGCGACGGTTGGGCCGTCGAACGCCACATTGGCGGTCGTAGCTATAGCTATCTGCGCCGTCCCGGTTGTTCCGCACCCAGAGACGCACACACCGGAGATATTTCCATAATCCGAGGTGAACGCTGTTCGGACGGATCCGTTAGGCTGGATGACCGCCAGTTCATTGGCCGCAGTACCCAGAGTGGAGTTGGTAAAGGAAGTCGGCTGGCTATCCAGCGAGCTGATGTACGCCGTATCCCAATGAAGCCCTATATTCAGCGGAGTAAGGGAGTTAGGCGTTGCAGTAACAGTCTCCCCAAGCTGAAGCTGTGGAACCGTAGCCGTCAGGCTTTTGCAGGTCCCGGCTGGAATTGGTGCACTTGAAAGCGCCGTCGTAGTGCCTCTCAGCGGCATTGAGTTTTGCAAGACAAGCGGAGTCCATGGATACCACACTCCGTTACCTTGGTTGCGATACCAGACTTTATTCATCCCAACATTGAAGGACGCCTGGGCGAATATCTGGGTGCGATATCCACTGGGAACGCTTACGCCGGAACACAAAACCTGCAGTTGATAGAGCAGTGTGTTACCGGTTGGGACCGTTATCGCTGGACCGTTTATCGGCGAAGCGCCTTCAAAAAATCCGCATCCTGGCCCAGTATTGAGATCGAATCCACTACCCAGCGGGGCCGCCTGAAGGGATTGAATTCCCACGTTTGTTACGTTAGGGATGAACGTAGGCTGAAACCCGCCAGCATCTAGAAAGTGCTCGACGGCCGCACCAGGCGCTATAGAATTAGGGGTGGTCTCTGGACCCCAGTTGAAATCTCCATTGAAGGTGAAGATATTGGAGGAATTGGTTAGGTCGAATAAGTAACCTCCGGTTCCGTTATCCTCTCCAGTGAAATGGAGCTCGTTTAAGTAGAACTCCGCATTTCCGCTCATCATGAAGACGGTTGACCCGGCACCACCCTTGTTTACGGTCGCTCGAAACGTGGTGTTGTACATGTAAACCCCACTCTCCCAGGAGAAGGCCGTTTGTGCGCCAGTGGGATTTGCACCAATATCCATGAACCGGTTGTAGCCAAATGACGCGGTAGGTAGATACGGAGATGTGGGTGACGCCGTAAACCTCCACCCGATTTTGCAGCCATAGAGGGTCGATACGTTATCGAATTCATTTCTCTCGGTCCACCACCACAAGTCGTGCATGTGGACACATGCACCGCCAGAGCCCGCGCCATCCAAGTTGACATTGCGAACTACTAGACCCTGCGCGTCCTTAGTGTAGAGAATGTCCTGCCCTGCCGCGCCGGTTCCCGTGATTGTGAAGTCCCGGAACGTGGTATTTTGCCCCGACGTGGAGTGTGGATTAGGTCCCCCGGTGGGGTTGCCAGGGCAGCTCATCCCGCCAGGGCAGCCAGCCGATGAGTCGAACGTTAGACAAGCCGAGCCAGCGGATGGCTCGCAGGTGAAGCTGCTGGCGTTCGTTCCCTGTCCAATGATACTGGTGCCGGGCCCGACGACGACGCCTGTCGACCACGTCGCCATTGACGGTTCTTCGCTCGTGTTCGGCACGATAATCCAAGCACCCCTGTAGCCGACAGAGTTAACAGGAACGGTCGCCTGGCATGCGTTGATCTTGGCTCCTATATCCGCGCCGGGACAATGGTCCGCATAGTAAATACCGCCAATGTTTGGCGCAGCTAGCGGTCCCGTCAGCGTTCCCCCAGTAAACGGCAAATATGCGCCGGCCGAACCTTGAACCATGAGCAGCCACGCGCTCGGCGAAGATACTGGAATTTTGTCAATGTTTCCGGATACGCTCGATGCATAGAGTGCACCTAGGTAGGTAATGTACTGGCCCTTGCTGTAAACCGTGGTGGACTGCCAAGGACCTTGAAACTCATTCTGCAGAGCGCCTATAGCCCTATCGATAATGCCAAAATTCCCGTTGGCCTGGATGCTCCAGTTCAATTCTCCATAAGGGGGCAGCACGAGGTTGATGTTTGGCGTATAGCTTTGCGCGGTCGCAAATAGTGGCCACAGAAATACAAACAAGAGGAGCTTTCGCATGTAGGTCCTTTGCGGTGGAAGGGCCGTAATCCGGCTTTCGCGCTTTTTTTTGTTGTTGAATTTAGATACATGCCCCGCAGAGCGAAGTTACCGGAAATCCCGTGTTTGAGGGTCGAACCGATTCAAACCAGGCAGCCACAGATGGATTTAGATGACTAAGGATCGGCGTATCTCTTATCGGAGGCCTGTTCAAAACCGGGTAGGAGCCGGGCTTTCCCGTGGAACAAATGATACTGGTCAAAGGTGAAAACATTCATCTGCGTTTCGAAAGGTCCCCAAGTGTTGAATTCGACATTCCACTGAAGAAGCGCAGGAACGGAGCGACTTCTCGCGATATTGACGTTGCGAAGGGTGACAATGTACTTCTCGTCGTCTATTTCGACAGGTCCATAACTGACCATTGTGTCTGATCGTCTCTCTGGAACGAAGCCGGGCAATTCAGCTTCTGTCTATATGCGGATTATCGCGCCCGTCCCAGGGTCGACAACACATTCTCCGTGCGAATCAGCTGCAAATCTCACCTAATTCCGTACCTTGAAGCCTTTACCAGGGTCGACCCGCCTCAGCGGACATCGCCTTCTGTATCACCGCATACGGCAATGGAATGACGTACGACCGGATCGAACGTGCCTTGGAAGACGACTTTCTAGCACCAGATTCCAGCCCCTCCAAACGAGCCGCCTACAACCGAAGAATTATAGACAACGCCAGAAGATGGATCGAGCGACAGGATTCGAGCGTCATACTCGCCTTTGTCGTTCTCCCGCCGCGCGGCGAGGATGATGACGCTGTTCGTTTTCTGTGCGGTTTTGGCTACTGCGACTTACGCCATGAGAAAAGTCTGTTGAAGGGGAAGGCTCCCTTCCGGTTTGTCTCTCTGTCGGCGTTCAGCGTGCCGCTCTCAGTACACCCACGCCCTTCGGACGCACGCTCTCCTTCCAAGAATCCGCTCTCGCGCCTCTAAAGAGGTGCGGACTCCTCCCCCCATAGCAAGTCTGGGGCCCCTTCCTCAGATTCTTTCCACTCGCCGAGGGAGTGGGTCGCGACGGCATACCCTCCGCAGACAGCGGTCACGAACCAAAAGGAACGGGACCTAAACACCATGTTCAACAAGGTCATTCTCATCGGCCGACTCGGACAGAACGCAGAAGCCAAAACCGCCCAGAACAAGAACGAGTACGTCATCCTCTCGATCGCCACCCAGGAGAGCTGGAAGAACGAGAAAGGCGAGTACGACACCCGCACCGAATGGCATCGCGTCTATGCCTGGAGGAATCTCGCCAAGTTCGCCAGCAACCTCCAGAAAGGGCAGCTGATCAGCGTAGAGGGGAAGTTGAAATACCGCGAGGTCGAAAGCGACGATCCAGCCGACGGGGCCGACGACGAGTAGTTGCCAGCCAGAGGTGGACGGGCAAACAGCTCGTCCACCTCGAACTTAATCCACAGATGTGTTCGCCTTTTTCACTATGGCCAGACTGTGGTTTACTCGACATGATGAAGCAAAACATGGAAAGTCTACGATCAAAGATTGGTCACATTGCTCAGGGATGCCGCCTGCGTCACGAGGGCGGCCAATGCTGATGAATGGACCCCTTTCTGTCTCGGCAGAGCTGTTGCTCAACTCTAGGAAAATATGATGAGTAAGAAGATTATTGTCTGTGCGGATGGCACGTGGAACACGCCACATGGTCCGGCCGAGATGAGGACCGATACAAACGTCCGCAAGCTCTATATGCTCCTCCGAGAAGACCCGTCGCAGCTAAAGTATTACGACAGTGGCGTGGGAACCGATGGCACTCCGTTCGAACATTTTTTTGGTGGAGCCATGGGCACCGGGCTGTTTCAGAAGGTTCAAGACGGCTACGCCTTCCTTTCATACGTCTGGGATCCGGGCGACGAGATCTTTGTCTTCGGATTCAGTCGTGGAGCCTATACGGCTCGCAGTCTTGCCGGCATGATCGCCCTCTTCGGCGTCCCGACCAGGAACCTGGATAATCAGACAGTCAAACGCATCTTTGATGTTTACAGAATCGCTGACGCTAGCGAACGGAAGGCTGCAAAGGCTCCACTCGTCGGCGAATATGGTTTAACGGATGTTGATGTGCGCATGGTTGGTGTCTGGGACACAGTCGGCGCACTCGGTATTCCAGGTCATCTATTCACTGGTTTCGACCAGGACAAATACGGCTTTCTTGATACAAGCTTAAGTCCTTGTGTGAAAAATGCCTATCAAGCCGTCTCGATTGACGAACGCCGTTCTCAGTTCACTCCAACCCTTTGGACAAACGCTGATGGTAGTCCAAGAGACAACGATGCGCAGCTGCAGCAGGTTTGGTTCCCTGGGGTTCACTGCGATGTAGGAGGAAGCTATTCAGAGTGCGAGCTTTCCAACATAACCTTGCGTTGGATGGTCGACAACGCGAGGTCTTGTGGGCTGCAGTTCAATGAGAGCGAGCTTGAAAAATGTCTCGCGCCAAAGCCCTTTAATCCCTTGGGCCAGGCACACGATGAATGGAAGTTTATACCTTGGGGGCCGCCCAGACATCGCACCGTGCCTAAGAATGCGGTCCTTGCAAATACGTTGAAACTTCGGGTCGACGGCATGCAGCCACAATATAAACCGGAGAACCTGGATCAGCCGCTTGAAACTTACAAGGAAGTGCAGATCATCCCCGCTGGCGAGCTGTGACTGAGGGGAGCTTCACACCAACCTCTTCTGGCTCCGGTGCAAACCGTAGTAGCGACCAAAACATGGCTGGGAAAGAGGTCGCCTTGTTATGCTGCAAGCACGGCATTCACCCCAATTCCTATCGCTTGCCCGCTCAGGCAGCAGGCGACACACGATGCGGCGGAGCCATGCGGCGCCCAGCCCAGTTCGACCGTCACTCCTATAGAGATTCCTGTTTTGGCCTACGGTGCTTGATGTCCGGGATAACCCGACGCAGAAAGTTTCCGAACAACGGTACGGTAAAGCGAGGACCCCTGCTTTCGTGATCGGGCGGAAGAGCGCGCCTTCGGTGATCCCGTACGCCTGGGGCCAGGCGTCGATGCGGCTCTTCACCCCGGCCGGTATGGTCACGGTCCGGACCCGGCCTCCCTTGCCTGCCATGTCGGGCAGCACCCAGCGGCCCTCCCGCTGCTGCAGGTCCTTCACATCGATCCGGAGCAATTCCGCCCGGCGCAGCCCGCAGCCGAGCAGCAGGGCGAGGACCGCCCGGTCGCGAGTTCCGCTCAGGGTCTTCGGGCTGGGAGCGTTGAGCAGATCGTTGGCCTGCTCCTTCATCAGCCAGTTCCCTGCCCGGTTTGCCGCGCTTCTGAATTCCGGGTACGCGCTCGATGGCTGCGGCCGCGACTGGATCGAGCAGCTGATTGTCGGCCATCTCGCGGGCGAGCTTACGGAGTGGCGAGAGCCGGAGGTTGACGGTCGAAGCCGAAAGCCCCTGGTCGAGGAGTGTGGACCGGTACTGCTGGACTAAAGCCTTGGTAAAGGCCGGCCCGCCCCGGAGATCCGGATCCAGGTGAAGAAGGCCCTAAGACCGGTCGTATAAGACCGCCGGGAGTGCTCCGAGGTCACGCCATTGACCACCAGATCGATCAGGAAGGCCTCTGAGGCTGATTCCCTGCGGGTTGGAGTTTGATCTCGAGTTCGGCGGTCATTCAGGAGAAAGTAGCACGATAGGGCGGCTTGTCGGTGCGATTTTGGGGTCTTCTAGGATTCCCTCTTAACCATTCTTGGCAGATGTGCCAAGAATCCCGGTATCCTGAAGCCAGCAAAACGAGGAGGTTTTAGTGGCCCGACCGGTGAAATGGTCTCGCGATCTCTACTCCATTCGCGAGCGCGCCGCGAACGCCCGGACCGAGACCTGGGGCGCCTGGACATCGAACGACTCTTCGGCGTCGTCCGCGCCTCCGCCCAAAGCTTGATGAAGGCCATCGGCGAAGTGCAGCCGGTTGGCGGGGCTCACTTCGTCGAGCGTACTTCCCTGCTCGGCTTTCTTGACGCGATGATTGCCGCGGAGGACTTCGACGAGGCCTTCCGCTCCCGCATGCGGGAGGCCGATGCACCCCTGTCTACCACACCGTTGAAGGTGAGCTTGCCTGCCAATCTTCGCACCGTGATGCTGCGCGACCTTCCCCCCAATATCTCGCTCACTCCCGGCAGATTGGAGATCATCGCCAACTCCTCGGTCGCAATGCTGGAGAGCTCGTCCAACAGCCCACCGCTGTTCGCTATAACTGGTCCACCTCTGCCGCCGCCGCAACGCTATTCGAGAGCGCCGGCCTGCCTGCAGACCGAAGGGTTGGCAACTCCTTACTCGGCTTGAATCTCGACGACTGCCACGGAGTATGGATCGACATCGACGGAAAAGTTCTTGGCATATGGTATGGATTTGGTCAGTGGTGTAAATATATCTGGACGGTCGAATGAAGCCGTGGCATTCACCGGGGCCGCAATCGTGTACAGCTTTGCTTTTGCTCGTTCCGGTAAGTTCTGACCCTGGAGATGAACCAGCAGCGTATTGCGCCTTGGACCGTAATTCACAGTCTTGATCACTACGCGCATACCATCCGCGCTGGCCGTAGCGATCGCGTCCATGGCCCCCTCTGTCCAGCCGCTCGGTATTGCCGTGGAGATCTTGTCGAATAACTGGCTTCGATCCGGGACGTCTTCAAAACTTCCCATCGCGGATGCGAGATAGCGTTCAGCGTAATGCTCACGAAAGAGCCTTTCGACGGGATAACTACCCCCAGGGAACCACGTCACATGGTTGTGATAGATCGACGATGTCCATTTTGGATCGTCGGTCGTATTCCGCATCAGGAGCGCCGGGCAGGTCATCGTCAACCCCGGACCTAGTTCTTCATACATGATCAAGCTGCCCGCCGCATGCAGACCTGCCCGCCAGTCGTAGGTGTGCTGAAGGCTCCATTCCAATGCCGCGACTTCGATATGAGGATGTTTCGAAGCCCGTACGTAGTCAATTAGCTTTGTCAGGTAGTTTTGTAGGCGAGGCAATCCGCTTTGGTAGTTTTCCGGCTCGTATTCGTAGTTGTGGCAACCAAGTATGTCAAAGTTGTCGCCAGCCAGGTCGACTACCTTCTCACTCCAATCCATGTCACTGGAACGCTTCTGCCCACAGGCCACAATCCTTGCTTCAGAGACTAGCTTCCGTATCTCGGTGCCGTAAAGATTTACGATTTCTGCATATTGTTCGGGAGTAAATCCATTGTTCATGGGCTCGTTGTCGATCTGAAAAAGCTTTACTCCATATGGCTCCGCATGTCCGTTCGCGGCGCGCAATCTTCCCATCTCCGATGTGGGAGCACCGTTCAGGTATCTCACCCAGTCCATCGCGTACTGCACGCTTTCCGGCTTTGTATCCGGGCACGCGAGCACGATCAGCGGCTCGCATTTGAGCTTGCTGCAAAGCCCCAGAAACTCATCGGTACCGAAACCTCCGTATCCTGAGTAGCCTCCCCAATACATGTTCGGGTGATACCCCCGAGAAGCATATGGCCCGATGCATTCCTTCCATTTGTAAGTCGAAGCATATGACCCACCAGGCCACCGAACAAAAGAAGGATGAAGGCCTTGCAGCGATTGGAACAAGTCTGGCCGGAGCTTGCCATCCCGCCGCGCATCGGCTCGCATCAACGATACGAAGTCAAGGAGCAGTGTGCCCTTTCCATTTGCAACAATTTCAACGCTTGCCTGTTCCTCTCGTCGGAAGCTGGTGAAACTGAATGGGACCTCCTGCCAATCGCTCCCGGTTATCTTTAAAGGCTGCATCGCCATCGCTTTGCCGTCCGGCCCAGTCACGCGAAGCTCTATGTCCGGCGACCCGCTCTCGAGCTTCATCCACACCCAACCGTCATACCGTACATTTTCTTCCAGAAAGACTCGCCCCTGGCGAACACCCGCATGGCCGCCAGCGATGCGAAGCCGGACACAGCGTATCCCGTTATTAAATGCAACGTCAGCAAGCTCCACCTCGCCATGATCAGCAAATGGCAGCCAATATGTCTTGAAATCTTCCCCTTCAAAGCCCGCTCCGCGAATCTGCTCGGCAAAGAGCCCATCCTCGATGGAATGGTTGATATGCTCCAGGAATTGTCCATAGATGCCATCGCTGATCGGCGTCGACACGCGATCGGTGTCGACCACCAGTACGGTTACTTGTGGTTTCCCCGATGATCCTCGATCATCAAGGGTCAAGAGCGGTGTTTCGGCAGCGCCGAGCGGTCCGGCGGCAGCAGCAGCGAGAGAGGTCAAGAAAAACTGACGTCGATTCATCCGTATGGGAAAGCTCTGGCGAAACAATAGACAGTCGGTGCTTCTTGGTAATGTATCAGCCAAACGCCTCCCGGCGGTTCTAGCCTGACCTCGCGCCGCAATTTGTGATCGGAATTTGTGGCAACGCGATAAGGAAGAAAGCCGGTTCAGCAGACTCGAAGATGCGAATCAATATTAAGCGAGCGGTGGAGAGTGTGCCCGGTGGAATGATGATCATCCCGCTGATCTGCGGCGCCGTCGTTACAACTGCCGCACCCCATCTGGCTGAAACCCTTCGGATCATTCACGGGCGCGCTGTTTACGGGCGCGCTGCCTATTCTCGCGGTTTTCTTCGTTTGCGTGGGTAGCACGATATCCATCGGTACTATCCCTCGCGCGCTTCGTCGTGGGGGAGCGCTTCTGGCGACCAAGGTTGCGCTCGGAATCTGTGCGGGCCTCCTACTCGGGAATTTGATCGGCGAACAACCCATTCGGGTTGGCTGGTTCGCCGGCGTCTCCGCGCTGGCTGTCGTCGCCGCAATCAACGACACAAACGGAGGCCTCTACATAGCTCTTATGGGGGAATTTGGAAGGCCCGAAGATGCCGGCGCCTACTCGATGATGGCGCTAGAGTCGGGACCATTTTTCACCATGGTGACTTTGGGGATCGCCGGATTGTCTGGCTTTCCCTGGCAGACCTTGGTCGGCGCAATCTTGCCGCTCGCCGCAGGTGTCACTCTTGGCAATCTTGATCCCGATCTGCGCGATTTCCTGAGCAAAGCGATGCCGGCTCTCATCCCTCCTCCTTCAATCGACGATCAGGAGTCCTCAAAAGTGGGGCAATGTAATCGCTGAGTAGAGCCAAAGGCTCGTCTCCTCCGGTCTCAGCAGTAATTAAGGCTGATGTCCGTCAAGAAAGGCACGCTACGCGGTCTCTTGAAGTCACCCGAAAGCCCATGACAACTGGTGTTGTCGTGGGTAAACGAAACGGTTGAAATAGATTTTCTTAGACTCCCGGTCCGCTTCCGATAACACTGATTTTCCCAGAACACGTTAGCGACCACCATAAGTGGTCGCCGTTGCCATGAGCCTCACCACTTTCCTACGTGAGAACCGGCATCGACGCGTAGCACCTCACCTGTAACGTTTTTTGCCGGCAAGATAGATCACGCCATCCGCAACATCCTGGGGTGACGAGATCCGGCCCATCGGCAAAGCGTCTTCAAGAAGTCTTTCGGGTTATTCGCGTGCATTGGCGTGTCCACGATGCCCGGGGCAACAGCGTTGAAGCGGATGTCCTGCTTCGCGAACTCCGCCGCGAGAGCAAGAGTCGCTGCGTTGAGCGCGCCCTTAGTGAACATAGGCACGGAATTTGGCGAATCGGCATTAGAGCTGTCGACAGAAGCTGCGGTAATACTGATGACACTACCGCCCCTGCCCTGCGTCAGCATCTGCTTGACAGCGAGTTTCGCGATATGGAAAAAGCCTTCGAGGTTGGTCGAGGTGAGTGCGCGATAATCTTCCTCGATGTACTCAAGGAAAGGCTTCCCAATGAAGATGCCGGCGTTCGCGACAAGATGGTCGATAGAGCCAAACCGCGAGATGGCCACTTCGGCCACGGCCTTCGCGGCTGCCGCTTTGCTAATGTCGCCATCCACCAAAGCCAGGTTTGGTGAACTGGCAAAAGGGGAGCCGCTTGCGTTTCGGGCTGTTGCTACGACGGCATAGCCGCGGTCCAGAAAAGATTGAACAACAGCAACCCCGATTCCTTTTGAGCCACCTGTGACGATTACGGTTCCACTGCCTGCCATTATCCACTCCGTAGGTTCTCGCATGCGGCCACACATCGATCCATGGATCGACATACTTCTTCGGCCCGTGCGAATCGCTAGTAGCGTTCGTGCTAGACACTAGACGAAGGAGGACGCGAAGGCGCGTCACGACTTGTTCTGAGAGCAGTAATCAGAAAAGCTGATAGCGGCTTACGTGGCAATGTTTAACGAAGCGTCGCTTAGGACCGGAAGCTTTGGGCGCACAGCCGGGCGAGTTGCTTCTCACATTCGGGTGTCGTTGTGTGGCCATGGCACGCTGCTCGACAATCCTCCCGCAGACGGCGTGAAGGAGCTAGTATGTTGGTGACACTGCGTACGGCTTTGAGGGCGCGGAATGCGGAGTCAATCCAGGCACGCCATGCATTAGACGGCGAGCCTTTCTCACTGAGGGAGACCACTTTGCCTCTGAATAAACATCTGGTCGCAGCCGTAATCCTGCTCGCTGCTTCTTCATCTTGCATCAGAACTTTCGGCCAGCATCCGAATCGCAAGCCCGCTGCTGGAAACGGCCCCGATGGAGTTCCGCAAGCCACTTTCCTTGTTCATCGCTTAGGCAGCGACCATGCCGAAGGGATTACCACCATCGATATGAACGGCGACGGCCGTCCAGATCTGCTTAGCGGTTCATACTGGTACGAAAACCCCGGACCCATTGGGGGCGAATGGAAGCGTCATCAATACCGCACCGTAGAGATCGTCGGCGAGTTCGTCTCCGACTGCGGCGAATGGACAGTCGACGTCAACAAAGACGGTGCGCCCGACGTCGTCACTACGGGATGGATGACCAACGGCGTCTACTGGTACGAGAATCCGAAGAAGCCCGATGTCATGTGGCAGCGCCACAAAATCGCCGATAGCATCGACACTGAGGGCGGCGCCTTCGCCGACATCAACGGTGACGGCAAGCCTGACCTCGCCCTTGGACACTACAACCACTCCGGCATCCTCTGGATCGACTTTTCCGGCCCCGAGCCCAGGGTCCATCACCTCGGCGACGAACATCAGGATGGCCACGGCATCGGCATCGCCGATATCGACGGCGACGGCAAGGCCGATGTTCTCACCCCCTTCGGATGGTTCAAAAACATTGACGCCAACCACGATAAGTGGGAGTGGCATAGCGACTGGGACCTTGCGGACGCTGGCTTTCCCATCATCGGCTACGACGTCAACAACGATGGCCGGCTCGATCTCATCTACGGCCAGGGCCATGGGTACGGTTTGTATTGGCTCGAGCAGCAGGGCGACGCCACTCACCGTACTTGGGTCAAACACATCATCGATGAATCCTTCTCCCAGAGTCACGCACTTGCGCTCGTAGATATCGACGGCGATGGAGAGCCCGAACTGCTCACCGGCAAGCGCTATCGCGGCCACAATGGCACTGACCCCGGCTCCTACGATCCGCTGGTTGTCTACTACTACAAGATTGATCGCAAGACCGGTAGGTTCACTCGCTACCCGATCTCAGTGAACGGCACTGCTGCAGTCGGGTCCCACTTCATCGTGCAGGACCTCGACGGCGACGGCGATCTCGATCTCGCGACCGCCGGCAAGACCGGAGTTCACTACTACGAAAACCTCATGATTAATACGGTCCCGAAGACGACCCGTGAAGAGCAACTCTTCCTCAACAAAGATTGGCCATTCCCGGGCGAAGGAGAGGTCGTTCCCTGGGACAACGGCCCACCAAAACCGAAGAAGTAGATTGAAGCGAGGACTGTTAAGGGGCCTCGGCTTACTGCCAGCCGGCCGCGCGGGTAAACTCTGGGGGAACGACATCTCAGAAAAAACTGGCTGGCACGTCGTCAAGAAGACAGCGGCAAGTATGAATATTCCGCGTCTAGCACCGCACGATGCCTGCCGCTCCTGCGTACGACTCTGCCATGATGCCCGCGGTGAGCTTGAGCAGATGCAGTTCCTTCTTGGACACGTATCAGTGCAAACGACCGAGCGCTACCCCGGCTGCAAGCAGCGCTTTAGAGTCGCTGTGAACGACAGGCTGGGCATCGAATCCGAGTGAGTCAGTGATGACCAACAGCGTGAAGACCGTTATCAGAAGAAACTGCGACGGATTTATGGCTCAGGCTTCGCGCCGACACCAAGATCCGCTACAGCGGTGGAAATGCCGGTTCAATGGAAAGCGTGGAACGATGAAACTGTCCCACGCTTCCCACAGCCCTTGGAAATTGCAACAGAAGTGATTTCCACATTTACCACCGCACGGCTCCTACTGGGTTTACACTGACATTTCTAATGGGCGAATCACCCTGTCATTTCTAAAGAGCAACAAACTGCCCTGTGGGATCCTGTCTAAGTTCCGGACGAACGGGTAGCGGCCGGGTATCGAGCTACACCGACAGCGAGGAGCAAGCCAGATGCGAGTTCGAGGTGCGGTACCGCGACACAAGACAGTCTTTCGGCTGCTTCTCCTGATTGCTGCCTGCTGTAGCGGGTCCTCCTCACAGAGTAGCTCGCTGCGGTGGAACACTCTGCCTCCGACTCCGGCACCAGTGAGCGGACTGAAGAGGACGAGCGTTCACATCCGGGGGATTTCGCTGTTCTATAGCGACACACTTGGGAGTTTCCCCGGCCGACCACCAGTGATCCTGCTCCACGGAGGCCTTGCAAACTCTGATTACTGGGGCAACCAGATACGGGCGCTGATGCCCGGTCATCGTGTGCTCGCAATCGACAGTCGAGGTCATGGACGCAGCACACGCGACAGCCGACCGTACGGCTACGATCTGATGGCCGACGACGTGATAGCACTGATGGACAAACTCCATATCGCGCAGGCAGACTTCGTTGGCTGGAGTGACGGCGCTATCCTGTCGCTCGATCTGGCGATTCGGTATCCGGCGCGCGTCCGACGCGTTTTCTGCTTTGCGGCAAATACGCGGACCGCCGGCCTAATTCCGGACGGAGACAAGAGTGCGAACTTCTCGCGATTCACGACGCGCGCCGGTGAGGAATACCGCAGACTCTCTTCCACACCGGGTGAATACAGCGCGTTTGTCGAGCAGATCAGCCACATGTGGGACACGCAGCCGGACTGGAGGGACGCCCAGCTGACGTCCATAGCCGCCCGTGTCCTGGTTGCGGACGGAGATCACGATGAGGTCATTCGCCGGGATCACACCGAGTACATCGCGCGCACCATCCCGGGCGCAGGTCTGCTCATCTTGCCGAATACCAGCCATTTCGCGTTTCTGCAGGATCCGGTTCTGTTCAATGCCGCCATGCTTGATTTTCTTGACAGACCGTAGAGTGCTGGTTGCCGCGACAACCAAATTGTTGAATCCACCTCTGAACAGACGGTACGAGCGCAACAGACGGTGTACGAGCGCGCTTGCATTTCGACCCCGTTGACGCTACCAAGGTTATGAACTGCATCTGCAGTTCCCCCCTCGCAGTAGACTTCAAAGGTCGCGGTTCGGTAAGTTACTGTGCGGCATTACGGCAGCGGGCGATATGCCAGCACCAGGTGTTCCGAGGCATTCCCAGTTACTGTCTTGGTTTCGAGAAGCATTTCAAAGTGACCCACGCGCCCGTCGGGACGAATGAGCTTCGATAGAACAGCGGAAGACGCATTCGCATCGAGCAGAAAGTCACAGGCGCCTTGGGTTCCCGCCATATCGGTACCCTCGATCATCAAGACGTGCTTTCCTCCTTCCAACCCTGAAATAAATGCGATAACTCCGAGCGAGAAGGTTTGATTCCCTTTGACGGCTGCCATGTAGCGGGCGCTCTCGCCGGATTGAGGCGATCGCACATTGACGTAATCGAGGCCATCTGCCGGATGATCGTCGAGCGAGTAATCGACGTGCTCGGCAAATATCTGGACCCACGGATTTGCGCGGGGGCCGCCCATCAAAATCAGGTTGGAGTTCTTAATATCGCTTAGCGTCAGATCGCGCGCATAGCGGACCTCCAGTTGGGCATTCCCGGCCTGGGGCAGGCGACCCACTCGAAAAGCCATTTCGAGGTCCGCAATGCTGGTGTACTGGTGATCATTGATGTTCGTCATTGCCTGCGGATACGGTCCGGAGGCGGCCAGCCTGGCCAGGACAGCGGGTTTCTGTCCCAGATATTCAGAGACAGTGAGCGGAACATTCTGCGCCGTCTGAATAAGGGAGAGAGTACTGTCAGCTGGCACGAAAAGCGTCCGTTCCCTTCCGGTGAGAAGGGTCGACCAGATTTGCCGCTCGGGATTGGCCGTCACCGATCCGATGTGACGATGAAGCAGAATCCCGGCGAATATCGCGATCGCGGCGGCGATCATTGAGATAACGAGCATCGGCAACCGTTGGGAACGAGGGCCATCTGCAGGTTTGACGATTCTCTGCGGAACATCGATCGGGAGCAATGGCGAAGCGGGTTCGGACTTGCGGATTCTCGATTCGAAAGTCGGAATGTAACTGCCTTTGGGGATGAAAATGACCCAATCCGAATCTTTCCCTTCTGTCGAAAAGTAAAGCTCAAGCCTGTTTCGCAGAAGCCGTGCGCTCGCCCGGACGATACTGTCCTCGGCAGGAAGGTAATCGGGAGATCGCCCGAAGACTTCAAGCCCGATCTGACGCTCGTTCAGGTCAGATCCTCTCCCACAGAGCGTTTCCGCGCAAATATACGCGAGGAAGCCGGACAGCCGTGGCGCTTTGGCGAAGCTCCGCGAAGACAAAATGTCCTTCACCAGCTTCCACCGCTCTTCCGCGACTTCTGATATGGCGCCGGGCTGAAGCTCCTGCTGAGGCATGAAGTGGTTTGCCATATTGTATACAGGATCAATCCCGCGTCGAAGCATTCTGCCATTGACGCCGCAAGTGATTGAAAAATCGATTGACGCCTGTGAAACCCCTGTCAAATCCAAGTGAAACCACGGTGAATTACGTTGCAGGGCGGCTTTGAGAGCTGCACACTAGCGAACATTAATTCCTCTGTAACGCACCTTTCACGAATCAGACACACCGTTTCGAGCTTCGATTCCAAAGTTTTGGGGTGGCGCAGATGGCTTTACGATTCCTACAAGGCTGTGGCTCCTTTCGGATCCCACGAACTTGTTCGCTTTCTTCCTTCTCGCTCCGGCTCCCAGGGTTACTTCTTCTGGTTGCCTTTGCGTTGGCCACACCCCGGATGGCCTTTAGCCAAACAACCACGGCCGACGTCATCGGCAACGTGTTGGATGGCACAGGTTCGTCTGTTCCGGGTGTCGCGGTCACCCTCACCAACCTCGATACCAGAGAAACCTTCCAGTCCACGACCAATGAGGCGGGCGCCTATGTCTTCAACCTGCTCAAGCCTGGTCGTTATGAGCTGAGCATGTCGGATCCCAACTTCAAGACATTTACAGTCGCACCATTCAATCTCTCGGCCGGTGATCGTGCCCGCGAGGATGGAAAGCTTGAGGTGGGGAACCAAAGTGAAACCGTGGTTGTGAACAGCGGGGCGCCCAGCCTACAGACTGATACTTCTTTGCTGACGAATACGATATCGGCGGCGGCCACCCAGGATCTTCCTCTAAACGCGCGCAACTATATTGCGCTCGCGCAGTTGACCCCAGGCGCGAATGAGGGCCCGCAAAACGGATTGCACAGCGGGACTCGCCCCGATGACCGGCGTATTACGTCTTCGGTCTCCATCAATGGGCAAACCGAGGTGATCACCGATCAGATGGTCGACGGTATGGACAACAATGAGCGAGTGATCGGCACCATCGGCATTCGTCCGTCCGTGGACGCGATCCAGGAAATCCGAGTCGAGAGCAATAGTTATACGGCGGAAGCAGGACGAACGGCCGGAGGTATCGTAAACGTCATCACCAAGGCAGGAACCGATCAATTTCACGGAACGGCCTTTGAGTTCCTCCGCAACACCGCGCTTGATGCCTACCCATTTCAGTTCGGCGCTCACCTTCCCAAGCAGTCGCTCCACCAAAACCAGTTTGGCGGCAGTCTCGGAGGCCCTATCCTTCATAACCGGACTTTCTTCTTTGGCGCCTACGAGGGCTTTCGGCTGGCCCAGGCCCAGAATCCTTCGACCGTGACCGTACCCACCGCGTTCGAGCGGGCGAACCCGGGAAATTTTTCCGACCAGGGTGGGCCGGCGGCAATCCCAAATATCGATCCAGTGGGATTACAGTATTTCAACCTTTTCCCGGCACCCACATCAAGCGCTGTCAGCAACAATTACACAACCACCTCATTCAACACGCAAAACAGCGATACTGCCGATGCACGAGTGGATCACAGGATTAGCCCAAACGATCTTTTTTATGCCCGCTATAGCTATAACCGCACCACCACGACGGTAGGTGGACTCTTTCCGGCGGTTACGGTGGGCAGTCTTACGGTTCAGCCGGGCGGCAATATTGGCGGATACTTTGGACCGGCACACGACAACGCCCAGAACGGCGCAATGGACTATGTGCATATCTTTTCTCCGGTATTGCTGTTGGAGGCCCAAACGAGTTACACCAACATCCGGTTGGCGGCGATCCAGCAGAACAACGGAACCAATGCAGCAACCGCTTTCGGGCTTCCGAATGTGAACATCGATGGCAACACAAGTGGCCTGTCGCCGGTTTCGATCAGTGGCTACGGCAGCCTTGGCGATGGGACATCGTTGCCGATCATCTATGTGAACAACATCTTCCAATATCAGGCCGCCCTGACGTATACCCACGGAAACCACAATGTCAAGTTCGGCGGCGGATTGATCCGGCGTCAGGCTTCGAGTGCGCAGAGTGGGACCGGCGAAGGGGAGTGGACGTTTACGACAAATACCGGAACCCCCCAATACAGTTCTCTGGTCAACCTGTTGCAAGGCAACTACGGAACCGTGACTCGCAATTATTCGCTCGTGGTGCCGCATTACCGCACCTGGGAGCCTCATGCGTATGTGCAGGACGACTGGCATGCTACTCCCACGCTTACCCTGAACCTCGGAATCCGTTATGACGTGTTTACTCCTTTTACGGAGGTTCACAACAATATCTCGAACTTCGACCCAGTCGCCGCAAAGATCATCGTGGCCGGTCAGGATGGCGTTTCTGCGACCGTAAACATCCCCACGGACTACTCCAACCTGGCTCCTCGCGTAGGATTCTCGAAGCGGATCGGCCAGTCGATGGTCTTGCGTGGCGGCTTCGGTTTTAGCTTCGTACCGGAGAATGTTGCATCCGGAGCCAGCCTCAAGAACCAGCCGTTTGTCTATAGCTATGGTGCCTATACGCAGTCGACAGCTCCGGCCGGATTCAGCCAGTTTCGCGATGGATTGCCGATTCCGGCCGCTGTAAGCGCGGCAAATCCGGTGGGTTCAATTCCAGCTATCGAGCAGCCGAATTTCCGATCCACCTATGTGGAGCAATTCAACCTGACCGGAGAACGTGACTTTGCGGGGAACGTCGTAAGAATCTCGTACGTCGGCATGCTTCCACGACACATGGTCGAGAAGATCCCCGACTTTAATGCGCCGGCACTCAACACCTACTACGCCAACCACACCATCAACTACAATTCGTTGCGGCCTTACTACAGCGCGCTGCCCCTTGTAACCAGCATGCCGATCATCGAGAGCAATGGCCAGGGGAGTTACAACGCTTTGCAGGTAAGCTTTGATAGGCGCCCGAAAGCGGGCCTGACGGTTGGCGCTAATTACACCTATGCTCGCAACCTCGATGATGCATTGGCGACGTCAGTCAATGGCACCGACGGGTATGGAGTCATCCCATCGCAAATCGCAATCATCGACTACGGAAACAGCGATCTAGATCAGCGGCACCGCGTGAACGCTTCAGTAAATTACCTACTGCCTTTCGGCAGAAAACTTAGCGGATTCAAAGGTGTGCTCGCCAAGGGTTGGCAGCTGAACGGCATCGGCGTGTGGGGCAAAGGGCTACCGTTCACGCCGCTCAATGTAACTAATGTCGCCGGCAACAATCCGGGCTCTTCCGGATCGGATCGCCCTGATCAGCTACGTCCGGCCAGGATCAGCAATCCCACAATCGCCCGCTTTTTCGACACAACGGCCTTTGTCGCACAGGCGCCGGGCACGCTGGGCACGGAGCGGCGGAACTCTCTCTATGGGCCGAATTTCAGGCACATCGACCTCTCCTTGTTCAAGAACTTTCCTATCTATGAGCGACTGAACGCTCAGTTCCGCGCGGAGGCGTTTAACGTGCTCAACATGGCCAACTTCGGCAATCCCAACTTGACCTTAGGTACTTCCAGTTTCGGTACTATCACTTCACTGAATAACAACTACAACCCGCGTCTGATTCAGTTCGCACTCAAGTTGAACTTCTGACCTGAGTCCTGAAGGCACACGAGTGGCTTGCCGGCTCAATGTGCGTTCTGACAACGACAAAGCTATCGAAGGTCGAACCCAATTGGGAGTTTTTCAAGGTCATGAAAGTCTGGTCAGATAGGGCTATTTCCATAGCTATGATCGCAGTTCTATTTGCGCCTCCGCTGATGGCGGCGCAGGACCCTGCCCGCGAGCAATCACGATCCATCGTAATGACGCAGTACGGCATTGTTGCAACGAGTCAGGCCGTGGCTTCGCAGGCGGGTGCGGCCGTCCTGGCTAAGGGCGGTAGCGCGGTGGATGCTGCCATTGCGGCAAATGCCGCGCTGGGGGTCATCGAACCGATGATGAATGGTGTCGGCGGTGACCTCTTCGCCGTTGTTTACGACGCGAAAACCAAGCATCTCTATGGCCTCAATTCCGGCGGATGGGCTCCGAAGAACTTGACCGTCGACGCTCTCAAAGCAAAGGGCCTTACCAAGATGCGTCCTATCGATCAGCTCACGGTGCCGGGAACAGTGGCCGGTTGGGATGCGCTGCATGGGCGATGGGGGAAGCTGTCTCTGGCGCAGGACGTGGCACCGGCAATCGCATTGGCAACTCACGGCATCGGCGTCACCGAGACGGATGCGGACAATTGGAACACCTATGGAACTCCCTTCCACAGCAATCCGGAGTTCGCCAAGGTGTTCCTGCCCGAGGGCAAAGCTCCGGTTGCCGGGCAGTTGTTCAATAATCCGGAATTGGCGAAGACATTGGGGCGGATTGGCGACCATGGCCGAGATGGGTTCTACAAGGGCGAGACTGCGGCTGCGATCCTGAAGCTCGAGGGCGAACTCGGCGGTTTTATGGAGGCGGACGATCTGGCGGAGTTCAAGCCGGAATGGGTGGATCCAGTCAGTACGACATATCATGGCTGGACGATCTATGAGCTGCCTCCGAACGGTCAAGGCATTGCGGCGCTCTCAATGCTGAACATCATGGAGCAGTTCCCGATCAAAGAGTGGGGACACAATAGCCAAAGGTCTCTGCATGTAGAGATCGAGGCGAAGAAGCTGGCGTATGCGGACCTGCAGCGCTATGTGGGAGACCCAAAGGCGACGCATATTCCGACGAAAGAACTTATCTCGAAGGAGCTAGCGGTGAAGCGGGCGAAGCTGATCACGGACAAGGCGGCCTGTACGGTTATGCCTTCCGATCTTCAGGAGCAGCTCTCGCACTTATCGAGCGACACGACTTATCTCTCAGTCGTCGATCGGGATGGCAATGAAGTTTCGTTGATTCAGAGCAATGCGGGGGCTTTTGGTGGGGGGCTGGTGGCGCCGGGTACCGGCTTCGCGCTGCAGAATCGGGGTGGCGGGTTTACGCTGCAACCTGACCGGCCGAATACACTTCGCCCACGGACGCGTCCACTGCATACGATCATTCCCGGGTTTATGGAGAAGGGAGACCGGCGGATTGCCTTTGGCATCATGGGCGGCTTCAATCAGGCGCAGGCCCATGCGCAGTTTGTTTCAAATGTGGTTGATTTCGATATGAACATCCAGGCGGCGTTGGAGTCGTCACGCTTTACCAAGCGCGATTTCCCGGGATGCGGAGTGTGGGTCGAGAACGGAGTCGCTCCGGATGTGGTCGCGGCGTTGCGGGCGCAGGGCCACGAGGTGACGGTATGGCCGCGCTACTTCCAGAGCATGGGACGGGGCAATGCGGTCGAAGTCAACGAAGGCTCTCCGGTGCACTACGGCGCGACCGACCCGCGCGCCGATGGAGAGGCAGTGCCGGAACAGATGCCGTTCTAGAGGCACGGACCGGGGATGCAACCGAATTTAGCCGCCAGCGCGGCTAGGCTTCTTCCTCAGAATTCGAGCAGATGGATTGCCTCATCCTTTTGATGACTTACAGGTGTTCAGTCACAAGCCAGCGTTCCAGATATTCAGGAGAAGCGACCCTTATCAACATCTTGGCGCTTGGAGTTTGCCCCTTCATCGTCCAACGCGCGAATCAACTCGCCCATCCTCCTCATCTTGTGGCCAGTGTATGCAGCTGCAGCACAGATTATCGTGACTATCGCAGCCCAAATAAAACGAAGGATCATCGTCAACTCCGATATAGGACGCGGCTTCCTTTTCGAGCAGCCCTCTCAGGCCGCTTACTGTCTTCGCCGATGAAGCCTATTGTTGCGGAGGCCGTGCATCATGAGTGCGGGGTGGCCGTGATAGGAGACGGTAACATCGACCTCGGCGCCGGCGTCATCCATAGTACCGCCGGCGCCTCAGAAGGCCTGTCGATCCGGATGTCACTGGTTCCCGTTCCGCAGGCTGCCCGCACTCGGGAAGTCGAGCTTCCGAAGGAGATACGATCGATCTGCTAGTAGGTTTTGGTCGGCGTGTGAACGTTAACGGCGTGACTGTTCAGCTCTGCAGTGTTCTCGGTATGTGTACTAACCGCTTTTTCGCCTGACGACGCTATATCCTCACCGCCCGCCCGTTTGAGGGTCTCCTTAGCCCGAGTCACTTCTTCAGAGCTTTCACAATGAACTGAGACCAGAATGCCTCCATCCTTTACACGCCCCTCATAACGCTTCGCTTCATACTCAGGAATTCCCATTCCAACGAGTGCGCCAACCAGGCCCCCTACTGCGCCGCCGATACCAAGACCGGCGAGTGCGCCCATAATAGGACCCGCGGCGATGAGCGGACCAACACCAGGTATCGCTAACGCTCCAAGCCCGGCCAGAAGGCCAAGCGTACCACCCACCGTCCCGCCACTCAGCACGCCGGTCGTGGTGCCCTCTGGCGCCTTCGTGTTTTTCTCGGCCGCGAAATCCTTAGAACCTTGTTTATCGGCCATAAGTACAGAGATGTCGTCCTGGGAGAAGCCCGCCGTGCGCAGCTGATCTACCGCTGCCTCCGCTGCTGTGTTAGAGGGGAAAATGCCGAATGCCGCTGTGTTTTTGCCTGCCATGATGATCTCCTTGTAGTTACTTGTGAGTCGGTTATTGCTAATTGATTGTTACTACTGCTTGATCGTTAGCTCATTCGAGACCTTATCGGCCCCTACGATGTCTGCGGCCTTTTGCCCAATGGCCTGCTTCTCTGCTTCGGAATGTACTGGACCTTTGAGCGTCGCCGATCCGCCAGCCACGACAATCTTCACATTGTGACTGTACATCGAGAGGGACTTGTCAGAAACAACGGAACGGCGAATCTTTGCAGCTAACTCGCGGTCCGAGACGTTGTTCTTCTGCTGATCGGCTGTTGCCGATTGATTCTGAGATTTGTTGGTCCCGGCGTTGTCCGGGGTACCCTGAGTCTGAGCGGTAGCAGCCGGCACCGAACTCAACAAAAGCAGCAGGACGCTTGCCGGAGCGAAAGCAGGTACGAGACGTTGCTTCAAAATGAACATGAAAAACCTCAAGTAGCCCTCAATGCAGCAGGCGCTGCTAGAGAGATGGTTAAGCGCGCGTTTGGGAGAAAGTGAACAGTGACTGAAGAAAACAACCTCATGCTTTTCGTGTCACCAGGCGAAGCACCAGAGTGAGCAGCACAGCTCCAATCACGGCAACCAAGATTGTGTAGATGAGTCCGCCCTGCCCGGCAAATCCGAGCGCCTGCATGATGAACCCACCAACCACAGCGCCTACGATGCCAACCACGATATCCAAGATCGGCCCATAGCCGCTGCCTTTCATGAGCTTACCGGTGAGGAAACCAGCGATCAGCCCGACGATAATCCACCATAAAATAAACATTGGTTATCCTTTGTTGTAAATTTGTAGGAACATTCATTCGTTTTCCGACCCTGCTTCTTTTCACAGACCAACCACACCGTAGAGCCTCGAAGTTTTCGTGCTGAAGCTCTCTTTCCGGAGAAGAGAGTTGATCTATATGACAGCAACGTACGATCGGCATTGAGTTTGATACCTGCAGCGTTGACACAGTGAATATGTTGCCGGGCGGCACTGAACAGTTGCACCGCTATGTCAAATATTTGACATAGCGACTTGGACGTTTGAAGATGTCGTTATGTCAAATGTTTGACATCTTTTCGCCGTTTACCACATCCAACAGTAATCTGACTTTACGGTGCACGTCGGGTCGAAAACGATTATGCTCAGCAGGAGATCTATGTCTCGGTCCTCACCCCATCCGAATCGTCTGCTGGCTTCGATCCCCCAGAAGCTCTACAAGCATCTGCTTTCGAATTCATCTGAAGTCCAGCTCTCTGCCAGAAGCGTTCTGCATGAATCCAAATCCCGGCCCTCACACGCCTTTTTTCTGACATCCGGTCTGGCATCAATCCTCGCGGTTACGACCGTAGGCCTGGCAGCAGAGGTTGGGGTTGTTGGTCGAGAGGGTTTCATTGGGAGCTTCCACCTGCTCGGTCCAGTGGACGCGCCTACACACTGCCGAATGCAGCTCGCTGGTGCGGCGGTGCGCGTTCCCTTTGACGACCTTCAGCAGGTTTTTGACGAGGACGAGAAGTTCCACAGCCGCATTCTGGAGTATGTTCAGGCGCAGGCTCACGCCTTGAGCCAGTTGGCTGGATGCCATCGTATCCACGAGGCATTGGAGCGACTTACCCGCTGGCTCCTCACCGCGCAAGATCTGACGGAATCGGCCACCATCGATATCACTCAGGAGGTCCTAAGCGAACTCCTAGGCACGAAGCGCGTGACCATCGCAGCGGCAGCAGGAAGGCTACAGCGAGAAAAACTGATCGAATATCGTCGCGGTCATATCCGCATCCTCAATCGAAAAAAGCTGGAAGCGCTCGCATGTGATTGTTACTCAACCATTCGGGAGATCCACCTTGGGCTCTATCGATAAGGCAACGAACACAACTCCCCTCATTCACAGGAACAAATGAAAGGATGAGCTTGTCCAGGCCGAGGCATTTTCCCGTGAGCTATATAGAAGGCGAGGGGCGGCAACAACGAACACTTTTCTCCTTTTGAAGCTCTATACCTAGCCCATCTCTACCCCTGTCTGCGGTTCGTCACATACCTCGCGGCGTGCAAACGCTAAACTCGGGGCCGAGCAGTTCGATACTCCTTTCTCGTGGGAACCATTCATTCCTTGCTTCATGCTGTTTATCCGCGATTTGCATCGGCGATTTCTGAAATGCGCCGCCGGACTTTAAACCTGAGTTCGCGAAGAAACACAGCGTTCGCAAGCCACAAGCGTAAAGACGGCCAGATTACGGAGCAACCTCCTTCCGTTCCGGCAGTTATTCCCGACAGTTGAGGTTACGGCGCCGAGACGACTTTACGAAAGAGCTCTATTCATATAGCCAAAGCCTAGCTGATGACTTCAGAAATCGCGGCTACTCCGACCTCAGCTCGGCAGATATTCACAAACGATCGCCTTCTCCTTCCCTGTAAAGGTCCAGAAGAAACTTTGTAAGTGCCGCAGCGGGCAATTCATTCTCCTTGTGCGCTACTTCAGCATTTCTGCGACTTCTGATTCCAAGGCAAATGGTGATTTTAGAGACAATCGAAGTCGAGGGGGCAATTATCTTTATTTGCCAGACGCGGGATACCAAGTACGCTGGGCCGGTGTTCGTTACCGTAGATCGGGCAAGATCGAAAGTGTTTGTGGCTTGCCGAGTGAGGTGCAATCTGCACCTAACACCTTGTGGACACGGATACTAAATAACTTGTAACTAATTAGTTATGTAGTGACCTTGGTAACATTCCTAATCGATCGGTAGTTTACAAACCTTTTTCATGGGTCGAAGATCCTTTTGAATCTCACACTGGTGCGATGATTCGCGATACAGGGCCCGAAATGAATTGTCATTCCAGTGTGCGACTCTGTTCAGAGGATCCTCGTTCGGGGGTATTTGATTCACGCTTATCTCTCGAAGGTAAATATAAAATTCAGCTCTTAGGCGGCTGCTGCGTATCCTTATCCTCCGATTCTGTTCAATGCGTAGCCTACAAACCCGAGACGGATCTAAATCGGAGGAAATTACGTATGACCCACCAATTCACGTCAATAATACCCCTGAAGGGTATTGGCGCTCTCACCTCTGTGGCCGGCTTTCTTCTACTGTTAAGCTGTCCTACGCGGGCCTCTGCATGGTGTCCCGAAGTTATCACTTCGGCTGAGCCTAGCTATAAGACCAACCCGCCGGAGCTGACCCTCGTGGGAACCAACTTCGGCACTGGTATACCGGATGTCAAGATAGATGGTCTATCGGCGGTGGTAGTTTCTCATACGAACACTCGCGTGGTAGTCAAAATTCCCGCAAGTGTTTATGAGGTGCCCGGAAGCTACGACTTGCTGCTCACTCGGATTGCTAGTCAATGCCAGGCTGCGACAACATTTGAGGTCGCGATTGGTGCGATTGGACCGCAAGGTCCTGCAGGTCCAATGGGGCTGCCTGGAGTCGCAGGTCCTAAAGGTGCTACTGGCAACGCGGGTCCCGCAGGTCCAATCGGACTGACCGGAGTCGCAGGTCCCAAAGGCGCTACCGGCACCGCGGGTCCTGCAGGTCCAATCGGACTGACTGGGGTCGCGGGCGCCAAAGGTGCTACTGGCAACGCGGGTCCTGCAGGTCCAATGGGACTGACTGGGGTCGCAGGTGCCAAGGGTGATACTGGCAGCGCGGGTCCCGCAGGCCCAATAGGTCTCACGGGTGCCGCAGGTGCTAAAGGCGCTACTGGCGGGACTGGTCCCGCTGGTGCAGCTGGGCCGATTGGCCCCGCCGGTGCAACGGGTCCAATGGGTCTGATGGGTGTCGCGGGTGCTAAAGGCGCTACTGGCGGCATAGGTCCCGCAGGTTCAACAGGCCCCATTGGTCCAACGGGTTTGACTGGTGCCACGGGTAATGCGGGACCAGCAGGCCCAACAGGTCTGAAGGGCGCTACAGGTTCAACAGGCCCCATCGGTCCAACGGGTTTGACTGGTGCCACGGGTAATGCCGGTCCAGCAGGACCAATGGGTCTAACCGGCGCCACTGGTTCGGCGGGCCCCATCGGTCCAACGGGTCCGGCCGGCGCCACTGGTCCAATCGGTCTGACAGGTACCAGTGGTCCAGCAGGTCCAACTGGTCTGACGGGCACCGCAGGTACTGCGGGTCCAGCAGGTCCAACGGGTCCAGCAGGTCCAGCCGGTGCCGCAGGCGGCCTTGTAGACTTCGCCGACTTTTATGCATTGATGCCGAGCGATAACGCCGCGACTGTTGGGCCCGCTGCGGATGTATCTTTCCCGGAGAATGGACCGGCCATGGCAGGCACGAACATCACGAGCAACGGTTCCACGGTGTTCACCCTCGGTGCTATTGGTATCTATGAGGTCCAATTCCAAGTGAGTGTGAACGAAGCGGGACAACTCGAATTGACCCTCAACGGCAATGCGCTTGCCTACACTGTCGTTGGACGAGCAAGTGGCACCAGCCAACTCGTTGAAATGGCCCTGGTGCAAACCACAGACGTCGCTTCAACTCTCACGGTTCGTAATCCAGCAGGAAACTCCACCGCATTAACAATTACGCCATTAGCGGGCGGTACTAGTCCCGTCTCCGCACACTTGGTCATCACTCGACTGCAGTAGAGGATAGCCACGGTCGCAGCATTTGTGACCGTGGGTTTCTCTTATGTGCTGGGTACGATGGATAGTTCCTAGAGATGCGACATCGACTTAGGCTGGAAGATATAGACAACCACTCTTAATCCTTTCATTTGGGCCCCGGTGCTAACGTAAAGTCTGATCGGGCAATGATGTCGCTCAAAGAGCATCTGGCCCTTAGGTTAGATCGCTTCATTCAGTCAGATGGCTCAGGAAGCCAGACGGCAACTGCTCCCGGTCGAGCACATGCGCGAGCAGTTTCCCCTGATTGAGGTGTCACCCTCCAGCTCCTGATGCGAACCGGTAAGGAAGCCGCGTAAGACTCATGAGAGCTGCTAGAACGCTCTCATTCAATATTTCTGGTGATTAACCTCAATATTGATTGAAACTGCGACAGGTTTTCCTAAGAGCTTCGCCGGTACAAAGTTATATTGCTGAACAGCCTTAATAGCATTTGCATCAAAGTCAGGCGCCAGCGGCTTTACGATATGAACTTCTTTAGGTATGCCGCTCGCATCCAATACCAAGCCTACGATGCACATTCCTTCAAACATCCCTTCAGTGTGGCGGCCTTCCGGAAATTGCGGATCGACTGATTTGATCACGGTTGGAGCGCTTACTCCGTTGCCAATTTTATAAACAGCAGGAGATGTCTCCGGCGAAGCCGCTCGTTGTGTGACCGGCTCGATGGCTACGGCCAGTGCCGCCCCCCACGCTGTTATAGCTCCCATGAAGATCATCGTCGCAGCTGTGAGGCCGTACGTCGCCCAAGGACTGAAGTTCCATGTTTTCGTTTTCACCACCATGACTCGCTTCTCCAAAATGTCAGCATCGAAAATTCCGATGACGTGTGAGGTCATAGCTCGCGAGTTTGTGCAAATCATCGTCGCGAGCCGCAGTAAAGACTCTGTGTAATCGAAAGGGGTGACAAGTCTTTTCGTGGCCAAGCTGTCACATACCATCTCGCGGATTTGTGCTATCCGTCTAAGAGGCCTTACTAGCCAAACAAAGCGATTGCATATAAAAAGGACGACGGTCAAAGGTTCACCGAGATGCCGCGCCAGCTATCTGGATCCACGTCTTCTAACGTCTCAATAAAGTCTCACCTGGGCCCGTAGAAGTCTTCGGCGTTCTACTGACGTTCACCATGAAAACTCTCGACAAAACGATGAACAGCTAAAAACCCGAATTACCCTTGCCGTGATCCGGGAAGGCGTCGGGTGGGACGGGTCAAGGTGGAAGGATTCGCGCCAAAATGTGCATCGCACCCCAGGTGCTTGTGCCCCGTGAGGACCTGACGAAGCCGATCGCATGCGGGCGACCCGTTACAACCCGGGTTCCAAGAAAACCTTCATTTCCAAAGACGAGTACGCGCGGGTGACGAGCGTCGATGGTTCCGACAACCGGCTCACCGTCGCGTGTCGATTTCGTTGCGATAGGGATAAGCATTTTCCTTGATGCGTGTCGCGAAGATGTACGGGTCGTCTATTTTGATTGACCAGAAGGGGTCCGTGTATGCAGAATGGGTGCGCCGTGCGGGACGACGCGGTAGCTGGCGCTAAACAGCCTGTGGGAATGGGATTAACTCCATCCTACGTCTAACTCGGTGCGATTGGGAGAAGTGACATGAAGACTCTGAGATATAAGTTTAGTGGAACGGTGGCCGCCCTGGCGTTGTCGTGCTTTTCCTGCGACGCCCGCGCCGACTTCACCTACACCGAAACAACCCAAATTACCGGCGGTTCGATGCTAGGCATGATGAAGATGGCCGGAACTTTGAGCAAACAGGCTCGTCAGGCGACCGATCCGGTCAGCGTGACAGTCGTCGTTCAGGGTAATCGGATGGCACGCATTGATCCAGAAAGAACGGAGATTATCGATTTGGATGCTGAGACCATAACGACTATTGATACCTCGAAGCGCAGATACATGGTGATGACTTTCGAGCAGCTGAAGCGGCAATTGGAAGAGGCCATGACGAAAACGAAGGATCAACAACAAAAGGCTGCTTCCTCGCCACCACCGACCTCCGACACTCAGGTCAGCTTCCGAGTGAATGTCCGCAACACGGGCGCTACGAAGGATGTTGTGGGTGTACGCTCTAACGAATCAATTCTTACGCTGGCGATGGACGCGACCGACAAGACCTCAGGACAGACAGGTTCGCTGGCGATCACTAACGACATGTGGTTAGCCCCGGAGATCCCCGGCTATGGCGAGGTGCGCGACTTTTACGCCCGTTACGCGGTCAAAATGGGCACCGTTTTCAACGAAACTCTCAATCCGGCGATGATGGCGCAATATAGCGGGGCGGGACAAGGACTACTGGAGATGGGCAAAGAAATGTCGAAGTTGAAGGGAACCCCGGTGCTTCAAGTGATGCGCATGGGAATGACAACAGATGGGAAGCCGCTGCCGGCAGCGTCTGAGGCTCCTCTGCCGCAATCAGACACTACGGCGATGCCCACGGCGGCAGATGTCGCAAAGCAATCCGCGTCGTCGGCGATCGCAAGCTCGCTGGGATTGGGAGGATTCGGTGGTTTTGGTCACAAAAAGAAGGCCGATCCGCCGCCCTCAGCCGCCTCCGACGATACAGCCGCAGCTCAGACGGCTTCGGTATTGGTGGAGTCTAGTACGCAGCTGTCCAGCTTTTCTGGGACGGCTGCGCCATCCAGCTTCCTCATACCCCCCGGCTTCAAACAAGAGGAATATAAGAAGTGATAGTGGCAGCTCAGGCGAAATCCTGATCAACTTTCACGCCCCCTAGCCGAATCTCGACGTGTATTCGCGTTCCACCCAACGCAGACACGGCTACTCCGACTACCGCAACCTAAGGTTTCCATCGGAATTCGGATGGTAAAGCACCTTCGAATAAGACTCCAGCCAAAATAAGACCGATGTGAGGGCCGCGGCCGCTACGATCAAGGGGCTCGAAGTAATGCGTATCATCCGGCGAAGGGATTGCCTCAACAGGCTGTCTGGCATATTCGCTGTCTCAACCTGATGGAGCGGGCAACGAGTGAGCCCGCACCGAGTGACTGCGACCTGTGGAGTTAGCAACAGTGCCGCCGCCGATTAGAAGGCTCATTTTAGCGTTGATGCCGCCGGGAACATCCGCCTGTGATTCCTGTTGACGCGGGCGGGGCGCGAATGGCATTCTTCTGCTGACTCGCCTGGGTGACGACTAACTTGTGTTAGTCAATCAATTATTGGATTGTTCCTCGATTTGCTTGCCCGCGGTCGGCAACTTCCACCTTCTTGGAAAATCATTGACGGAGAGCGGAATGTTGCGCTTTCCGCAGGATTCGGGCCTGTTTTAAGTTCGAGGAGCGTCTCATGCCGTCCTTTTTCCGATCAGCGATTTCTGCCATCCTTTGCATTGCGGGTACGACCGCCTTCGCCCAATGCAATACCAACGACACGACTGCCCCATGCTTCGCAAATGTGCCGGACATCCTGGGCGGCCGCCAGAGCGTGCTGCAGGACGACGATCTGGTAGTGAACGGAACCTTTATTAATCCCTCAATAAGCTTTCTCAATTCAGTTGCAGATGGCAGGATTGGTTACACGACGAACTCTCAAATTACGGGTAGCGCCCATACATTCACCGCGCCGGTTAAATTTGCCCAAACGAATGCGGCTTCGGTGAAGGGTCGAATGTTCAATTTGAAGAATGACCAGGTGGTGACGATCGTCGCCGCAGGAGTACCAGCGTTTCAAAGCGCGAATATAGTTGGTCTCCCTGGAGGAGTTGTACCCCAGCTGGGCCTGTTCGCCAATGCCTCGGGCGCAATCCCGAAGACACTTTATGGCGCATCGGGCCGGTTTATCGGCAACGGCTTCGACCAGATGGTCTTTGCCGCCGCGCAGCTCAATTCTCCCGTAAACCAGATTGTTTTGCAGGCCATAGGAGCCGCTAACCCGAACAACCCCTCTGCTGGAATTATTGCCGGAGCGGCGACAGCGCCGATCAACAATGGATCCGTCATCTATGCCATGACCTCCGGAATTTTCACCGATCCGCAGCCGGGGCAGGCCCCTCCGGCCGCGCAGATTGCCTTGCTCTCGGGCAATCCCGCGAACGGCGCCGGACTCACGCTCAGCCTTTTCAGCGTTACCGCGAATCTGAGCATCGCACCTGGCCCTACCTTGAATTTAAGCCTGCCGGGGAGTGACGGGACAGCCACGCTCCATGAAACTGCCATCGCTGCCGGCCGGTTCTTTGGCGGAAGCCACGACCAGCTTGTCGTGGCCTATGGGTCGACCAGCGGCGCCAATTCCAGCGGCAAGCCGGTCGAGTTGATCACCATCGACTTCAACTCGGCGGGGATCCCGGTGCAGAAATCTATCTACAACACTCAAGCTTATGTCCAACCGCTGGCAGTTAGATCGCCCGGGTATTCCGCTATTTATCTGCGGGCAGGCCGCTTCAACTGGTTCGGCAACTCCGAGCAAGTCGCTATGTCTACCTTTAGCTATTCATATAAAGGCAACACAGGTTTCTATGCCGGAACAGGACAAATTCAGGTCCTCTATCTGCAGCAGAATAGCCAGTCAAAGTGGGTTTTACAAAGCGGACCGCCGCTGAACACGAGTGGTGATACGTATCACTTCTCCATGGCCGCGGGGAGGTTTGACCAGATGCAAACCGACCCAACGAACCCGAACGCCACAGAACCCGATCCGAATTTGCAACTCGCCGACTTCACATCCTCCACGATCGATACCGAAGGCGATCAGGTGACCTTGCTGCAGATCTATAGCGTAGACCCTCAAACCTATACCATCAGCTCTGGAAATTCCGATCAGTTGTTCCTGAGCGATGTGCCCGTTTCGGTTAACGGTTATCTTTCGCTCACAGCCTCCTTGGTCGCCGCCGACATCCAGGGGCGCTCGGTCGCCATCGGACCGCCGGAGAAGGCGACCGTCACCGGGCACATTCAGCCGGATTTGATTCTCGGCCTTCCTCCTATGCATGTGGATTGGATCGCGCCGGCCGAGGGCAATTCGCCCAAGGTGCTCAATCTCTCGGTTTATCCCCAGTCGTTCAACACCGCGTACAGCTTTGAGGGTTCGTCCACGGCAAACGCGAGCCGCACCGGAACAACCAGCTACACGGCGGCCACGAAACGAACTATTGGCGGCAAGATTTCCTACGAGTATCCCGGTGCCGGGGGCATCTCCGTCGAGGCCAAAAAGACCTTCGAGCGGACGCACAAGAACGTCGTGGCCAAGAAGTTCAACACCTATAGCGGAGAGAGCACAGGTTTCTCCACCAAAACGATCTTCGACGATGTCGTGGCCGCCAGCTCGAGCCAAATGAACATCTACAGCTATCGCCTGATCGGGCAGTGCGCGCCGGCAGCCGGGGCCGCGGGGTCGGAAGGCTGCTCCGCCGGCACCCGGCCGCTCTATGTGCAGTTCTCCGGCCCCGACAATCTCGACTACATCAAAGCGGTGGAAGGCCGCAACGTTGAGTGGTACCAGCCCGTGCAGGAGCCCGGAAACCTGTTTTCCTACCCCGCCAATCTCCAGCAGTTGGAGGCTGATATCGCCGGGGGCGCCACCCTCGAGCCGCTCACGCCGACCAACAACATCTGGGACTCGCAAGTCTCGTCGAAGTTCTTCGTGAACTGGACGGAAGGGAACGGAAACGCGGTGAACAGCAGCTCCATCGCATCCCATTCGTTCGACTCGCAGGTGTCGGTCTCCGCCAACGCGGGGATCTTCGGCTTCGACGTGAGCGCCAACACGGGTTTCGGCTACAACACCAGCTCGTCTGTCCGCACCCTGAACCAGTCCGTCAGCTCCTTGCAGGCATCTTCGGGAGTGACGCTGAACCGGGGCGTCGGCGGCCAGGTTGCCAACGAAGCTGTTTACGACTACTCAGGCCAGTCCCTGATCTACGGGCAACGGCCGCCTCCAGGCACCATCCAGAGCGATATCCCGAACACCGCACCGGTGCAGGCGCCGGGCTACATCACCGCCGCCCACACCGCGGATATGCTGAGCCAGGGAATCGTCAACTCCGGCAACTTCTGGCCGCAAGCCTATGGATCGCAGCCCGACCTGGCGCTAAACCATCCTCAGCGCTGGACGCAACACGCGCCGTACGGAATCTACGCGCAGCAGGTCTGGTTTAACTGCCCGGTCGGGTTCACCTCCTCAGGTCCTTCGCCTTCGTGCACACCCAATGGTGAGTTGCCTGGGCCGGCCTCGATCGCCGACGCCTCGTTCTACTACATGAAGGGGCTCTTCGCGACCCCCGGCGGCGCGACAAATGGGCCTCAGATCACCTCCACGGCGCTCGGCCAGAAGGTGAACCTCCGCGCTCGGATTTACAACTACAGCTTGGCCAACTTTCCCGCCGGCACGATCACCCACGTTCAGTTCTACGCCCAGCCGTGGGACAGTCAGAATGGACAGTTCACCGGCCAGACTGGCGGGGATGGCTTTGCCCCGGCTATTTTCATCGGCGAAGGCACCGACTCCACCGGCAATCCGCTTGCCCCGGTCCCCGCATTTTGCGGCGGCGCGAGCGGCGGCGATCCCTGTCTCGACTCTACGGCGAGCAATTGGGAATTTGCCTACACTACCTGGGACACCAGCAAGGGGAACATCGCCCCGAACAGCACCTGGAAGTTTTGGGTCGTGGTTTGGGCGGAATACAATGGGGCCTTGGTGAGCGAGATCTCTGGTCACGGCTTAAAGTCCGCTCCCGCCATACCGTTCAACTCGCTGGCCGACGTGCCGATCGAGACTTACAGCAACAACCTCGGGTTCTACAATCAAGTCTTCACCGTACTTGGTGCGAACAACTCCGCAGGGGCGTCCAAGACGTCTCGGCTCACCGTTTCCAACCTGCGGCTGCGGTCGGGTTCGACGACGTTGCGCGATTTGCCGGTCACGATCACGGCTGACCACCGCTCCTCCGGCGGCGAATTTAAGTCGGTGCTGGCGCTTTATTACGACGGCGATCCGGAAAGCGAGGGCACATTGTTCGATACGCAGAATATCGACCGCGTCGCGTCCGACGGCCTCCTTGACACAGCCCGATTCACTCCTAAGACCTGCGGGGTCCATCGGATTTTCGTGAGGTCTGTCCCGCAAGATGGCTCGGCGCTAGCCGCCAGCGCCGAGACAACAATCGATGTGAGGATCGATGCCGCGCAGGCCATCCAGTCCGTAGACGACCTTAGTGCCTATCTCCTCAAACAGCATGTCTCCGAGGAATTGCGGTGCGATCTGAATCGCTACCTCGCGGACGCCCGACAGGACTTCAAGAACCATCGAGATGGGAAGGGTCGGCGCGACCTCGACCGGTTCAAGGAAGAGTTGCATAAGCACGGAAACGCTTTCGAGAAGACCGTTGCCGAAGCCATGCGAGAACAGGCGGAAGACATTCTTGGATGCATTCCGCCTTGCAGAGGGGACGACAGGGAGGAGGAACCTGCATTCTCTGGCGGGGGGAACTAAATAGATTCCTGTTTTGCCACAGCGTGAAAGCGACGCGTACCTCTTCAAACCGGGTAACGCCTATCGCGTCCTCCGCAGCACTTACACCGATACGCCGCTACCCAACGACGAACCCGTCGGAGAGAATCCTCTTGACGGCGCGGCGATCGACTATTACTTGCTGGAGTCGACCTCAGGTCCGATTACTTTGGAGATTCTCGATACGAACGGCAAGTTAGTCCGGAAGTACGCCAGCACTGACCCGCCCTACGCAAGTGAACAGCAGCTTGAGAAGCAGTTGATTCCTCTCTACTGAATCAAGATGCCGCAGACGCTGTGCGCCGGGGCGGGAATGAATCAGGGGCAGCGACTTCGAGCTCAACATCGGGCAAGACCTCTCGATCGGTTATCTCAGGCCGACACTGCCATGCGGCTTTATCTGCAGGAGACGTTCACCTTCCGCGTCCTGACTGGCGAAGCGTCGGTGGTGCATGCGCCTTCCGATCCGCCATTTGCTTAAACGGCGCTGCCAGATTCGCGCGGCTTCGTTATCAAAGGCGCTAATGAGTCGGTAATATCCCTTGCTCGATGGCCACCGTGGAAGCTTCCGTGCGGTCACAGACTTCCAGTTTGCCGATGATTCGATTGACGTGGTTGCGAACGGTAAATTTGCTGATGTCGAGCACCCGGCCAATGTCTTTGTTCGTGAGCCCCTTGGAGAGCAACTCTAAGATCTGCACCTCGCGAGCGCTCAATCCGTGACGCCCTTGGCGTTCCGAAAGGCGCTCCGCGATCCTCTGCGGAAAATGAGTGTTGCCGGCGTACACCGTTTTAATGGCGGCGATAATTTCATCTCTCGAAGTATCTTTGACTAAGTACCCCATGGCCCCCGCTTCGACTGCGCGGTAAATCTCTTCATCGAACTCAAAGTTGGAGAGGATAACGACCCGAGGCGGAGCAGCCAATTTCTTGAATGCCTGCAAGGTCTGGATCCCATCCATATGGGGCATGCGGAGATCGAGCAGGACCACATCCACCGGCTTGCTCTCAAGAAGCTCGAGCGCTTCGCGCCCACCGTGCACTGAGCCAACCACTTTAAGGCTTGACTGTTTGCGCAGCATGCTGTTGAGCCCGGCGCGCACGACCGGGTGATCGTCGACGATGAGCAGGCGAATGCCATTCTCGTGTGAGTTCTTTTCCGATGTGGTCATGTCTTTCCTATGACTTCGAGGTGTACTCTTGCCAAACTGTCGACAAAGTTCTTTTGGGAGGAGCCGACTCTAGTTGGACCGACGTCCCATTTCCCGGAGAACTACGAATCTCGAGCACAGCCCCGATACTCTCCGCGCGCTTTCCCATGCTGCGAATCCCGAAACCAGCCGAATCCTCGCCCACCGGAAATCCCCTGCCATTGTCTTCAACGAGCAGTCTCACCGTCGCTTGCTCGTAGGCGATGGCAATCGTGAGCGTCGTGGCGCCCGAGTGGCGAACGGCATTGGCGATCGCCTCCTGGCCGATGCGAAAAAAAGCGTCAACAACCCGCGGGGAGATTCCGCCTGGATTGCCCTTGCTGAAGGTCTGCACCTGCATCGATCCCCCATTGACGATCCTGCGAGCGGACTGGTCCAACGCCTCCAAAAGGCTTGAGTCCGCCAGCGCATTCGATCGTAACGCAGTGATGCTGCGCCTGGCTTCCTCATGGCTGGCTCGAACCAGATCGTTGGCAAGGTCGATATGCTCGCGAAGTTCCTCTTCATTGCCAACTTCATCGCGGATCGCCTGGAGCTGAAAACCAATTCCGGCAAAGCTTTGCGCGAGAGTGTCGTGCATATCGTGCGCCAGCCTTTCTCTTTCTTCGAAGACGGCGCGAAGCTTCATCTTGTTGACCCTGCTATGAATAGCCTGCGCTGCAAGCCCCACCAGCAGCAGCACGATGATACCGGCCACGATGTGACCGGTGCTCCACCACGGAGGTCCCTCCATTACCTGAATGTCATCGATTGCCGGCAGGATGACAGCGAAAGGAGTTTCGTTATGCGTATACGTGGGGTCGACCACGCAAATGCCATGAAGGCGCAATCGGCTTCCTTCCTGGAGCCTCCAAGGAAAGGAACCGCGCCCTCTACTGCCGACGATGACGCGAAAGTTTTCGCTGCCGCTTCTCATGGTCATGATGAGGCTGCGATTTGGCCCTTCCTGTTTCCGCTCGAGCACGCCCTCTATCTCGACAAAGACGGCGTCAAAGTTGCCGGTCGCCGCCTGAGAAGCAGTCACTACCACTGCAGGAACCGGAGAATGAGACCATAGAATACGAATGCTCTTATCTTTCAGAACGGAGCTGAAGTCGCCCAGCACCAGATCGCCGCTGGCCTCGACTTCATCCCCGATCTCAAGCGGCAAGCGCTGATCGTTGCGCGAGATTGCAAGGCCGCCGGTGGAATCCTGAATGAAGAGCACCGGGGTTGTAAGAGTCACAATCCCGCGAACGGTGACCTGCGTGCGTTTGTTCGGAGCAAGAAGGCGAAGGTTGTTGATCGGCACCGCGTGCGAATCAAAACGAGGATTCTGCATCGAGCGATAGATTGGATCAAGGTTGCGGGCAAGAGAATCATAAGCAGCACCACCGACGACGTCTGCCGGGTGGCCAATCGGCGGGGCGTCGGGGCCGATCATTGCTATCTCATCCGTACGGCTGGCGGGGCGAATTTGCACATTGCGCCACAAAGCGCCGGTTGCGTAAGACTTGAGCCCAAACCTCCCCGATTGCAGACAGTTCCGATTTCGTATAGCCGTGGTCGTCGTCTCTCCGGAGGGCGAGGTTGCAGTGGCTACAAAATCGCATTCGTATGCGAGAAATTTCAGGTGATACCACGTCTGGGTGTTGACCCTCGGATTGATTGGCACTACGCGGTACTCTCGCCAGCCAAAATCGGCGCGGCCAAGAATGAGCGAGTCATCCAGGGTGCGCAAGCCGGCGAAGTATCCGTTGTAAGCGTCGACTCCTTCTTCTTCATTCCTCGCTCGAAGGATGAGGCCCGCATCGCCGAACTGGCCCAATAGCTGGATATCCGCTTCGACAGAATAATTCCTCCAATCCGCCGACCCTGTCATGAGCTTGGCTCCGCGCTCGTCCGAGTTATTGCGCATGGCGCCATCGACCGCCTCCCATGTGCCACCGTAGGCGGTCCACTCATCTCTCTTGTCCAACGACGCGAAATGAATTGGAGGCGAATCCGGATGAGCGGAATTGAAGAACCACCAGAGCGCTAAAGCCGGCACCACGACAAGCGCCACCCCGATCGCGATGCGGAGGAGTATGCCTCTCTGCGCTGTGGAGGCACTACTCATTGCCTTGCCACCAGTGAGCTGTGAAAATCTGATGCATTGCATCGGAGTCGATATTGTCGCGGGTCAGTAACTCAGGTTCGACAAGCGTCTTCTCTGAAATAGTCTCCCCGCGCAGTCTGCGGTAAATCTGCTCCATTGCAAGCCGTCCTATCTTGTAGCTATTTTGGACGATCACCGAATCAAGTCCGCCGTTTCGGATGGGCGGCACCAAATCCTGGTCGAAGCCGATCAGCTTGATCGCTACAGTCTGCTTAAACTCGACCAAAGCGTAATAAGCTCCGCGAGTGGCATCGGCAGAGAGCGCGACGATTGCACTGGGGGTGATTCCACTTTGCAAAAGCTCCTCGGCGACTTCCTGCTCCTGGGCGACGCCGGCCTGTCCCAACCGCCGGGCTACTACGTTGATGTGGGGAAATTCAGAAGCCAGGGTCTCTTCGAAGCTTCTCTCGCGAAGTGTGAGACTCCACAGCTTGGGATCGAGACCGAGGACCGCAACGGACCCTTCTCCTCCTAATATCTCTCCCAGTCGGCGTGCCGCAAGCTGGCCACCTGAAACCTCATCATTCAGAACGTAGGACAAATTGTGGTCCGGCTCGATGCCCAGTTCGGTTCCGACGACGACGATCGGTATATGTTTCGCAAGCACCTGCTGGACCGGCGTTCGCAGTGCCAAGGTTTCATCAGGCGCAAGCACGATGCCGCGGTAGCGCTTCCTTACGATCCTCTCCAGCAGCCCAATCTGCTTCTGTACATCGTTCGAAAGCGTGGGAGCGTTCCAGTAGACGGTCATCCCATGAGCGCGCGCTACCTCTTCCGCACCGGCGTGCGCCGGCTCCCACAGGGCGGTGCCGCACGCGCGCGGGATCACAGCGACTGTCGGCGGGGCAGGCTTACAGGACGACAAAATGAGGAGGAGAGAGCCCGCGATCGCCACACCGGCGCGCCGGAAAACTACGGAACCCATCGCCAAACTAATTTCTCCACGCTCATCAGTATTGACAAGAACTGAAATGTGAGCGGATTTTGATTCTCTCCCAGGTTCATCTCCCGCATAGTACACCTGCTCTTAGGACCTTGGCTTACCGATGAGACCCATTGTCATCCGCAATTGCAGGACACTCGAAGCGGTCTGAGGAGAGTCTCCGTTGGACGGGGACGCGTTAGTACGGGGGGACGCATTGGTACATATGACCCATTGCACGTCGTATCTGAGCGAGCATACGGTTCATGGTGCTCGGAGTTGCCAGCGATTTCCCTGCACTACCGGGTCTGGCGAGTAAACCTTTTCTCAGAGTTCATTGCCAGCATGACCGAGGCGACGAGTTTCATATTCATTCGCCATTGAAAGACCTTTTGGTTGGGGGGTATTTATGAAAGTCAATCTGTTGCGCGTAGTTGTTGGGCTCGTGCTGGTAGCGGGAGCCTTCTCCAGTTCTCTCGCCCAGTTTAGCGGCAGTATCACGGGCGAGGTCACCGACCCAAGTGGCTCAGTCGTTCCGGGCGCTAAGCTCACCCTGACCAAGACGGATACCGGCGAGGTACACACGGCGACATCGAGTTCCGCCGGCATCTATCAATTCGTCAGCCTTGCGCCGGGACCATACCGGCTCGACACCGAGGCGAGCGGCTTTGCCGCTTCACAAAGTTCGTTTTCTCTGCAGACGGGCCAGACACTGAACGTGCCCGTGAAGCTGACGGTCGGCACCGCGACGCAATCGATCGAGGTGACCACGCAGACGCCGATCCTGGATACGGCCGACACCCGATTACAGGAGACACTGTCGACGCAGACGCTTTCGAGCCTCCCCCTGGCGGGCAGAAACATGGTGTCGCTCGTCACCCTGGTGCCGGGGGTGACCGGTCTCGGAGTGACGTCCAACGGCAGCCCCGGGTCTGGCCGCGACAACTACTCGACTGAAACGCAAGTCGATGCAAGCGCCAATGGGCAGGGCGCGGTTGGCAATATGTATGTGGTCGATGGCCTCGACGTCACAAGTTCGATTCGCGCCGGCGTCTTGAACATGACTCCGAACCCCGACTCCATCCAGGAGACCAGCATCCAGACCAACACCTACAACGTCGATTATGGACGGGCAAGCTCGATCCAGATGACGATGACGACCAAGTCGGGCACCAATCAGTACCACGGGAACGTCAGCGACTACTTCACCTACCAGAATTGGCTCGCCAGGACGGAGTTCACCCAGAACTATCCGCCCTTTCACAGCAACAATATCTCGGCAACCATCGGCGGTCCGATCTTCCCCAGGAAGAATTGGGGATATTTCTTCTTCGCCATCGAACCGCTGCGCGCTTCCGCGGCTGTGACCAATAGCACAACCTTCGAGGACCCTGCCTTTACCGCCTTTGCCAAGACAAACTTTCCTGGAACCATCGGTACGCAGATCCTCACCAACTATCCCGTAAGCCGTGTATCGAATATCACGGTGAGTTCCACGGCGTCGAACCTCTTCCCGACCACCTGCGGCACTGCCGCGACGAGCTTCCTTCCCTGCGGGACGCCGATGGTCGATACCGGCAACTTCTCGTCCAGCTCGTATCGCAACGGCATGCAATACAACATTCGCGCCGACAAGGATTTCGCCAACGACCGTCTCTACGGAAACTTCTATCGGACGACGCTCAACAGCAACGGCATCAATCCGCGCATTGCGTTCGATACCACCAACACCTACTCTCAATATGCCTTACAGATCAACGAAACCCACACCTTCAATCCAACTACGCTGAATGAAGCGGCCTTCGCGGTGATGAGGGTGGAGGGCATTCAACCGGCTACAGGGCTATTTACTGTTCCGGTAGTGAACGTGACCAGCATCGGCGCCAACTTTGGCGCGGGATTTGCGCAAGGCGACTTCATCCAGCATAACTACCACTGGCGCGATGTGCTGACCCATACCGTCAAGTCGCACGTCATCAAGGCCGGGTATGAAGGTCTCTTCGCGGATGACGTTGAGGTCTTCAACGGTCCTTACGATCAGCCGACATTCCAGTTCAACAGCCTGCTCGACCTCGCGCAGGATAACGTTTACACCGAAACGGGTCTGGCCTACGACCCGCTGGCCGGGGCGCGTTCTCAATACAACTGGAACGCCGCGGGAATCACCAACGGACTCTTCGTCGAAGATACCTGGAAGATCTCCTCGCGGCTGACGGCCAACTTTGGCCTGCGCTGGGACGATTTCGGCAATCCATACTCCCGCAGCCCAACCACCGCCTTCTCGAACTTTTACATCGGCGCCGGCCAGACGCAGCAAGAGCAGATCGCGAACGGCGTGCTGATCCGGCATAATCACGCGCTCAACCGGGCCATCACCGATGTATTCAGTCCGCGTGGCGGCATCGCGTGGGATGTGACTGGCGATGGAAAATGGCTGGTGAAGGGTGGAGCAGGGTTCTTCCACAACTGGCCGACGCTGGCGAATCTACAGGAAGAGTATCGCGGCAACCCACCCGGAGACATCTTCCCCACCTTCTATTCCACGACCGGCCCTGCGCCAATCTTCGGATTCGGTACTTCGAATACAAAGCCGTATAATTTCCCCGCTCCTTCAATCGGTGCTTACACGCTAAACGAGAAGGGCGGCATCAATGGACTGCAGTTCAACATCGGGGCCATCAACCCGAACCTGGTTTCCCCGGTAACCTACACTTATTCCGCCGCGCTCGAGAGGGCTCTGGGTTCGCATTACACCGCCGGCATCGCCTACTCCGGCGCCAACGGCAGAAGCCTGCTTTCTGGCGGCGGCCAGGTCTATAACGTAAGTTACGGTCAGGACATCAACTCCTTGCAAGGCGACCTGATCCAGAACCAAAGGACCAGCCCCACTCGTCTGAATACGAGCTTTGGGCAGGTGCAGTACACGAATAACGATCGAGTCTCAAACTACAACGCGCTGATCCTGTCCGCGCGCGCTCGCTATTCAAAGGCGTTCTTCAACGTCTCATACACCCACTCGGTATCGAAAGACGATACCCAGGTGTACCCCAGCTATATCGATGTCCACCAATGGTATGGGCCCTCTATCTGGGACGTTCCCAACCGCTTCTCCGGAGTCGGCAACTATGAATTTCCGGGATATAACCACGGTGAGGGAATTCTCGGGCGAGTGGCTACCGGCTGGCAGCTCAGTGGGACCGTTATCCTGCAATCGGGAACACCGTTCAACGTGTCCACCAATGCCCCATTCGCACCCAACGCCACCTTCACTGGATACGCTTCCGGAAGCGGCGACTACAACGCGGATGGTGACAACAACGATTACCCGGATGTGGCAAGCTACCATTACAGCACCAGCCGGCAGAGCTATCGTCACGGGTTATTTGCCGCAGGCCAATTTCCCCAGCCCGCCTATGGATCTGAGGGCAACGAAAAATACAACTCGTTCCGGGAACCGGGATTTGCCCAATGGGACGCGGCGGTGCTGAAGGATACCCCAATCAACGAGCGGGTAAGGTTCCAATTCCGCTTTGAGTTTTACAACCTGTTCAATCGCGCCAATCTGAATGCCGTTGACACCAACCTGCCCGACGGAAACTTCGGTCAGGCTACCGGTCAATACACTCCGAGATACTTCCAGATCGGGGGTAACCTCATCTTTTGATCACAAGCCGGCCCAGCGCCGCGGCATAGCCTCGGCGCTGGGCCGCTTCGAGGCAGTACCATTTCTAGAAAAAGGGGTTGAGTTTGGCGAAGTACATTCTCGCGAGCATCATGACCGGATTCTTATCAGCTGGAGTCGCAGTCCTCGGCCAGATCGCGCCTTCCAACGACGCTGCGGCGATCCAGGCGCTGCAAAGCGGGCAGTTTGAGAAAGCGATCGAGATGGCTGATGCTGCCCTCACCCAAGACGCCCACGACTGCCGTATGTTGACCATCCGTGCGCTGGCGTTGAGAAACTCGGGAAAACGAGCGGAGGGTCTTCAATCTTTCAAGCTAGCTACATCCGTCTGCCCTTCATTTCTCCCAGCATTGAAAGGCCTCGCCGAGACGCAATATGCCGAGCACTCATCCGACGCCCCAGCCACATTGGAGAGGATACTCGAGCTCGACCCCGACAACGAGACGAGCCACGCGATGCTGGCAGTGCTCTATGCCCGATCGGGAGATTGCTCCGCCGCAATCTCTCATTTTTCTAAGGCGCAGAAACTGGTCGCTTCGAACCCTGCCGCAATGAGCCAGTTTGGAAGCTGCCTGATTGCGACCGGAGATAGCGAGCGCGCAAAGCCGATCTTAGAGACCGTGCTGGAAAAGAGGAACTCGCGAGGAGACCGCCTCTTGTACGCCTATGCGTGTTGGCAGGCGAAAGACTATACGGCGGCCTCGGCTGCACTTAATCCCCTGCTTCAAAGCCCCACGCCCGACCCGGAAGCGATGAGCCTTGCCGCTCGCATCGCCGAGTCCTCCGGAGATACTCCCCGGGCGGTCGCCCTTTTGCAGCAGGCCATCACGGCAAAGCCGGACGATGCCCAAAACTATCTCATCTTCGCGGAAATATCTTTCAACCACGCATCCTACAAAGTAGGTGTGGACATGCTGAACGCTGGACTGCAGAGGCTGCCGCAGAATGCGCGGCTCTACGTGGCGCGAGGTGTTCTTGAGGTTCAGCAGGGCGCCTTGGAAGATGCGATGACCGACTTTCGCAAGGCCCATCAGCTCGATCCAAGCCAATCGCTTGCCGGAGATGCCATCGGTATCATGCTCGATCAGCGCCATCAAACGGCTGACTCACTCGCCGCCTACGCGCAGCAAGCGAGGGCGCATCCCGATGACGCTCTCGTGCAGTACCTCTATGCCGAAGCGCTCAGCCAGTCGAGCGCGGAAGGCTCGGTGCCGAACGACACCGCCGCCCTCGCGGCCGCGCGCCGTGCCGTCAAGCTGGAGCCCGACTATCAGCCGGCACTCGATCTGCTCTGCCAGCTCGAGTTTCGCGCCGGCAACATTAATGCTTCTTTGGAGATCGCGCAGAAAGCAATTGCGCGTAACCCCGAAGACGAGACCGCAATCTACCAGGAGATGATGGCCTACCGGCGCCTCGGTAAGAAGCACGAGGTGGATGAGCTGGTCGCCAAAATGAAGCAGGTCAAGGAACATCAACGAGACGCGAGAACGAACTACCAGCTCCAGGAAGTTACCAGCCCGGAGTAGAACCATCAGCATTCACGCCGCAGCCAATGCGACGTCGAACGAAATGCCCAGGAGTTTGAAGATGAAAACCTCATTCACGAGCGTCAGCCGCCGCAAGTTCCTCGCCGGAACCAGCGGCTTGGCGATAGGAACGATGCTTGGTAGTTCGGCCACGCGTGCTATGGCTGCCGTTCTCGATGACCCGCAAGCCACCCAGCTCGCTTCCGCACAGTGGAAAGACAAAGCCCCATTCGATCTTTCCAAATCACCATATGCCAAGCTGAAGCCGGTGCCGGTCAGTGCGGTCGTGATCCAGGAAGGCTTCTGGTCGAAACGCCGCGCGACCAATATCAACTCCAGCATTCCGAGCATGCATGTCGAGCTGATCCAGCATGGCCGCATGGATAACTTTCTTCGCCTCGAAGGCAAATCCGACGCGCCGCAGCGTGGCCCGGTCTACTCCGATTCCGATATGTACAAGTGGATCGAGGCAGTCGGTTTTGTGCTGCAGTCAGGAGATCAGCCGAAGCTTCGCGAGATTGCACACACTGACATCAAGGAGATTGTCGCCGCCCAGGAGCCTAGCGGTTATCTGAATACATACTTCGTGCAGGCCAATGCCAAAGACCGCATGCAATGGCAGATCCAGACCACGGGCCATGAACTCTACTGCCTCGGTCATATGCTGCAAGGGGCGATTGCCTATTACCGCGCCACCGGCGATCCAACTCTGCTCGAAGCCGGCATGCGCATGGTCGACAACTTCCTGCTGCCAAACTATGGACCCGGCAAGAACCAGAAGCCGATCGTCGCGGGTCATCCCGAGATCGAGATGTCACTGATCGAGCTCTACCGTACAACGGGAAATCAAAAATACCTTGACCTGGCTGGATACATTCTTCAAGGCGACACCCGCGAGCCGCTCACGCCGAGGCAGATAACCTATATGTACTGCGGCATTCCCTTCACCTCGCGAACCAGGCTCGAGGGACACGCGGTGCGCGCGATGTATGCCTGCTGCGGAGCGACAGACTACTACCTCGAGACCGGCGACCCAGCCTACCTGAAGACGCTCGAAGCGCTCTCGGTAGATTTGGTCGAGCATCAACTGTATGTCAACGGCGGCGTTGGAGCACGAAGTGAAGGTGAGGCCTTCGGCGATGCCTATGAGCTGCCCAACGCGCGCGCCTACGGCGAAAGCTGCGCCGCTATTGGAAACATGATGTGGAATGCCAGGATGCTCGCCGGGACTGGCAAGGCCATCCACGCCGACGTGATCGAGCGCGCGCTCTACAACGGCATCAACTCCGGCATGTCCCTCGACGGCACCACCTACTGCTACCGCAATCCGCTCGCTTATGATCCGGTGGCCGATGCCGGCGACCGTCACACCCCGAGCGGAAAGATTCGCAACCCATGGTATGACACGACCTGCTGCCCGCCGAACCTTGAACGCACCTTCGCGAGCCTGCCGGCTTACTTCTTCAGCACCGCGCCTGACGGCATCTACGTTCACCTCTACGACAACTCCGAACTGCGCTGGAAGCTCGACAGCGGTAACGCGATCTCGATCACACAGACCACGCGCTATCCGTGGGAGGGCAATGTGGCCATGCGCGTCTCACCGGCACATCCGGAAGAGTTCACGCTCCACACTCGCATCCCCGCATGGAGCCGGCACACTACCGTGAAGGTCAACGGCAAACCAACAGGCACTCCGGCTGCAGGTGAATATCTCGCGCTGCGCCGCACCTGGGCCGCCAACGACCAGGTCGAGATCGCCTTCGATATGACGACGCAAGTCGTTCACGCCAACCCCGCCGTTGCCGACGACACCGGCCGCATTACTTTACAGCGCGGCCCGATCATCTTCTGCATGGAACAACTCGATCAGGCCGAGCAGGCGCCGGAGAGGTTTCCGTTCATGACGGCAAAGCTTGCAGCTGAAACCACTTCAAAGTACGAGCCAAATCTGCTCGACGGGGTCGTGAGCCTCGAGCATCCCGGAACCATCGAGGAATCCAGCTCGGCTTCAGCGCTCTACAGCACCGGCCCGGTGAAGAGGACTACGAGCAACACGTCGTTCAAACTGATTCCTTATTACGCGTGGGCCAACCGCGCGCCGTCGTCCATGCAGGTGTGGATACCCTATGTCGAAAGCTAAACTCGGGGCGGTTTGCGCCGCCCTGAAGTCTTGGAGAAAATTCTAAGTGAAAAGATCTCGCAGGCAGTTTCTGAAAGCCGGAGCGGCGGCAGGCTCCGCCGCAGTTCTCAGTCGCACCGTTCGTTCTTTCGCTCAACTACCGGCAAAGGACGTGGTGGCGCCGGAGATCTCGCAGTTCGACTACGCCGACGTTCAGTTGCTCGACGGCCCGATGCTCACGCAGTTCAATCAGAACCATGCCTTCTTCCTCGCGCTCGATGACGATCGCCTGCTGAAGCCCTTTCGTCAGAAGGCCGGACTGCCCGCGCCGGGCGAAGACATGGGCGGCTGGTATAACTTTTCGCCCGACTTCGATCCACCAAAGAACATGACCGGTTATATTCCCGGCCATACCTTCGGGCAGTATCTCTCCGGACTCTCGCGTGCCTACGCCGTCACCGGTTCCAAGCCGACGCAGGAGAAGGTGCAGCGCCTGGTGCGCGGTTTTTCAGAAGCTGTCACGCCCAAATTTTATGAGGGCTATTGCCTTCCCGCTTACACTTTCGACAAGATGAATTGCGGTCTGATCGACGCGCATGAATTTGCCGGTGACCCGCAAGCCCTCGCAGTGCTGAATCACGCCACGGATGCAGTGCTGCCGTTTCTGCCGGACCGGGCGCTGAACCGGGCAGAGCAAGCTGCGAGGCCGCATCCGAACATTGCTTGGACGTGGGACGAGACTTATACATTGCCAGAAAATCTTTACCTCGCCTATAAGCGAGGCGCCGGAGACCGTTACCGCGATCTCGCAGCGCGTTATCTGCAGGACCGCGACTACTTCGATCCACTCTCGCGGGGGGAAAACGTACTTCCCGGCCAGCACGCCTACAGTCATGTGAATGCGCTCTGCTCTGCCTTTCAGTGCTACCTCACGACAGGAAGCGAAAAGCACTTACACGCCGCGCGGAATGGCTTTGACTTTGTACTGACCACGCAGAGCTTCGCGACCGGCGGCTGGGGCCCGGATGAGACCTTCCGCAAACCGGACAGCGGCGATTTGGGCGCAAGCCTCACTAAGACCCATTCGAGCTTTGAGACGCCCTGCGGCGCCTACGGCCACTTCAAGATTTCTCGCTACTTGTTGCGCTCCTCCGGTGACAGCCGCTACGGCGACAGCATGGAGAGGGTGCTTTATAACACCATTCTTGGCGCACTGCCGATTCAGGAGGATGGGCAAAGCTTCTACTACTCCGACTACAACGACTCCGGCAGCAAATTCTTCCACCAGGATAAGTGGCCATGCTGCTCCGGGACGTTTCCGCAGATCACCGCCGACTACGGCATCAGCTCCTACTTCCGCAGTTCGCGAGCTGTCTATGTGAACCTTTATGTGCCATCGAAGCTCAGCTGGAAACAGGGTGGAGCGAACTGCGTTCTCACCCAGCAAACCCAGTATCCACTGATACCCGAGACGAGCATGGATCTGAAACTGGATCGGCCCGAAACCTTTGCGATGATGCTGCGCATCCCCGCGTGGGCCGGCCCGAAAACGCGCGTGATGGTGAACGGAAAAGCCGTGCAAGCCGGACTAGAACCAGGAAAGTTCATGGCTGTCTCGCGTACCTGGAAGAGCGGAGACCGCATCGAGATCCAGTTCGACATGCCCACGCGGCTGGAGGCCGTCGATCCTCAACACCCGAACACCGTGGCCCTTGTGCATGGGCCGCTGGTGCTCTTCGCGCGGACGGATGCTCCGCTGAAATCGACGCGCGCCGAGATGCTGGCCGTACAACAACGATCGCCGGGGTCAGATATTTGGACGGTAGGTGAGACTCAATTCAGCCCCTTCTCGTCTATCGGGCGGGAGAAATATCGTCTCTATCACGACATCTCCTGAGAACTGCGCCGTTAAACTTGCCGCTTATTTCGATGATCGGCTAAAGGAAGGCGGAAGGTTCTCGAGCTACTTCTTGCGAACGCTGTGCGATCAGAGTAAATGAAGGATGCGAGAACTACGGAGAATTCCATGAAGAGCATCGACTCCCTGGAAGTTTGGTTCGTCACCGGGAGCCAGCATCTGTATGGCCCAGGCCCCTTAGGCGTCGTCGCCGAAAACTCAAAGCAGATCGCCAGCTCTCTCGACGGGGAGAGCGCTATCCCGGTAAAAGTAGTTGCGAAGCCCGTCATGGTCTCCGCCGATGCGATCCGCGATCTCTGCCTTAAGGCGAATGCAAATAAGTCGTGTCTCGGGCTCATTCTGTGGATGCACACCTTTTCGCCGGCCAAGATGTGGATCGTGGGTTTGACCTCGCTGAGAAAACCTTTTCTCCATCTGCACACCCAGTTCAATCGCGAACTGCCCTACAGCACCATCGACATGGATTTCATGAACCTCAATCAGGCAGCCCACGGCGACCGCGAGTTCGGGTTTATCACCGCACGGCTTCGGCTACCCCGCAAAATAGTCGTAGGTTTTTGGAGAGATTCAGAAGTGGTCGAGGAGATTGCGACCTGGACACGTGCTGCTCTCGGCTGGCAGGAATCGCAAAACCTTAAGGTGGCTCGCTTCGGCGACAACATGCGCAATGTCGCCGTAACTGAAGGCGACAAAGTCGAAGCTCAGAAAGTTTTTGGGTACACGGTCTCTGGCTACGGAATCGGAGACCTGACCGACCGCATGGCGCAGTTTTCTGAAGACGAAGTAGCAGCTCTCGTTGAGGAGTACCGCGATAGCTACTCAATCTCAACAGAACACGACCGCGCCGACCCCCTCGCAGTCGCCGCCCGCATCGAACTCGGGCTGCGCGCCTTCCTCGAAGAGGGCGGCTTTGGCGCATTTACCGACACGTTCGAAGACCTTCACGGAATGGGCCACTTGCCTGGCATCGCAGCACAACGGCTGATGGCCTTGGGCTATGGCTTCGGCGGCGAGGGCGATTGGAAGACTGCCGCGCTGGTGCGCATCATGAAGGTCATGGCGACCGGCCTGCCCCAGGGCACTTCGTTTATGGAGGACTACACCTACGACTTCGCCGGAACCCCGAAGATCCTCGGCTCTCACATGCTGGAGATCTGCCCATCGATCGCTAACGCCAAGCCCTCGCTTGAGGTTCACCCGTTGGGCATCGGCGGGAAAGCCGACCCCGTCCGCCTCGTCTTTACCGCCCCCGCAGGGCCAGCCATCGTCGCATCCATCGTCGATATGGGCTCGCGTTTTCGCATGATCGTGAACGAAGTGGATGTGGTCACTCCCGATCAACCGCTTCCCAAGTTGCCCGTCGCCCGCGCGATCTGGCACCCGAAGCCAAATCTCAAGATCGCCACGGCAGCCTGGATCTACGCCGGAGGCGCTCACCATACCGGCTTCAGCCAGGCGCTCACCATCGAACACATGGCGGACTTCGCTGAGATCGCGGGTATCGAATTGATTCGAATCGATGCCGACACACGCATTCCGCAACTTCGTCGCGAGCTTCACTGGAGCGACGCAGCTTACAGGGTCAGCTAGATAAACCGTTCGTTCGTCGCCGTGTATCAGCGACGTCATACCAAGATTATCCAATGATCACTCGCCGCCGAAATCTCCGGCAAGTACCCGAACGGGGTGCGAGGCATCGCTGTCGCTCGCTCCAAGCCATGGTAACGACTGGTTGACCCATGTCTATGACCAGGAGGCAAATGTATTTATTGACGTCGGGTCTGTTCATACTCTTTGTAGGAATTGGTCTTACGGCCCGCACCCAAACCGTAGCGCCTGCTCAAGAGCCGGGACCAGCTACCAAAGCTGCCGAAACAGAATCGATCGATCCTGATAAGTGCGGCCGATGCCACGCAAGCGAGGTCGCCGGATATGGGCTTACGACTATGTCGCACTCGATGCAGAAAGCGGGCAAAGAGCCGAGTGGAAAAGTGCAAACACCCAGCGCAACCATAACGGTATCATTGCACGCTGGCACTACCTGGCAGCAATTGATCGAAGGAGAGGATAAGTCCAGATACTCTTTGTCCTACGTTATCGGCTCAGGATCTCATGCTTCTGGATATCTCATTGAACTTGGCAACCACTTATTCCAATCCCCCATTGCTTACTACGCGAGCCGTCACAGCTATGATCTGGCGCCAGAAGCAAGGACAGACACAAAAAGCCGATGAGTTATCTACTCGAATACATGCGGCAATGAACTAACCACATCACCCGGAGGACCGATTGACCGTGGACTTTACCAGAAGGACAGTGCTTCACGGCTTAGCAGCCAGCTCTGCAACTCTGCTGCTCCGCGCCATTTTCCCTGGACATGCAGCCGCCGTTGAGACTGGACCTCCATCGCTCGAACTCACCGTGAACGCCGTGAGCGACCAGATTCTGCGCATCACCGTAGCCGCCGCCGAAGAACCTCTCGATCGCATGTACGACGATGGCAGCATTATCGTTAAACCACAAACATCAATAATGCGTGTACTTGAGACCGGTCAGGAGAGCACCACATTTTGGAATGGCCGCAGTATTCACCTGTCGAGCAATCCTCTTCGCCTGCGAATTGAGAAATCAGACGGCGCGATCCCGGACATCATCATCGAGACTACTCCCTCGCGCATTATCTTCTCCTGTGGCAACGGTCCGCTCTATGGCCTGGGCCAGGGCGCCCACTCGCTCGACCGCCGCGGAACGACCGACGCCATGCGCAGTGGCCAACTCGACGAAGATCTCCGAACCTATGGCGCGCACGTGCCTATTCCGTGGCTCATGAGCCCGGAGGGTTGGGGACTATTTTTTCACGAGCCCTGGGGTAGTTTCGATCTCACCGGTAATCCCGGCATCTTTAAGCCCGAAGAGACCGCGCGCGGTATCGATCTATTCCTGTTACTAGGAGAGACGCCCGCCGAGCTCATGAAACAATGGGCCGAACTCACCGGCTATCCACACCTGCCGCCTCTGTGGGCGCTCGGCTACCAGCAATCGCATCGCACACTCTCCAATCGCGAAGATCTTATCGCTGAAGCACGCACCTTCCGCGACAAGAGGCTGCCTTGCGACGCGCTCATCTATCTCGGCACCGGCTTTTGCCCCTCTGGCTGGAACACCGGCCATGGCTCCTTTGAATTTAATAAGTCGGTCTTCCCTGATCCTCCAAAGGTCATCGATGAGTTGCACGGGCTCGATTTCAAAGTAGTGCTCCACGTCGTCAATCCGCCGATCAATCTTCACGGCTCGGTCACCGATACGGCTCCCGCAGCCGACGACCCGACCGATGCATCCGCTTATTGGAAGTGGCACGTTCCTCTGGACGAAATCGGAGTCGACGGCTGGTGGCCCGACGAGGGCGACCCACTCCCCAAAGCGGCGCGTCTCGTGCGCAATCGCATGTACTTCGAGGGTGATCGCAGTGTACGCCCAAACGTGCGTCCATACGCACTGCATCGCAACGGATACGCAGGAATGCAGCGTTACGCGTGGCTGTGGTCCGGTGACGTCAACAGCACGTGGAGGACGCTGGCCGAGCAAGTCATGCAAGGCATCAGCACTGGACTGTCAGGTATTCCCTTCTGGGGCACTGACACCGGCGGCTTTGTGCCCACGAAGGACTTCACTGCCGATCTCTTCCTGCGATGGTTCCAGTTCAGTGCATTCTGCCCCCTCTTTCGATCACACGGAGTCACCTGGAAGCTCCGCCTGCCGTGGGGTTGGAACACCGGCGACTACAGCCCGGCGGAGCTCTCACCTCAAGCCGCGGCCACCGTGCTACCGAAGCCCGCAGAGCTTCACAACGCCGCAGTCGAGCCGATCTGCCGCAAGTATCTTGAGCTGCGCTATCGCATGCTGCCTTACATCTATTCGGCCGTCGAAGAGACCCACTCCACCGGCTTGCCGATCATTCGCTCCTTGGGACTTCACTTCCCGGCAGATCCTCGCGCTCTTGCTTGTGAAGATCAGTATCTGTTCGGCCCGTCACTACTCATCGCACCGGTGGTCGAGCAGGCCGCTCGCGAACGCGCCGTCTATCTACCGGAAGGTGTCTGGTGGGACTGCTGGACAAACCGGCAGTACAAGGGACCTCAGACAATAAAGCGCCCCGTCGACCTAGAAACAATTCCGTTTTACGTGCGCGCGGGCGCCGTTATTCCTACTGGTCCAGTGAAGCAGTGGACCTCCGCGCCCTCGACCGATCCCCTCACCCTGACCGTCTACCCCGGAGCCGACGGTGCGTCTTCACTGTACGAAGACGACGGCATCTCCTACGCCTGCGAACATGGCGACTACACCCGCACCACGATGTTGTGGAATGACCGAACGCACACACTCACGCTAAGAGCCAGCCGGCCAGGCATCGAGCGAAGATTTAAAGTGGCCCTGGCCGGATCTGCCGCGAAGGAGATCGTCTTTACAGGAAGAGATACAGACTTCAAACTCTAATTCTTGGCCATCCACACCACAATATTGGGCTGAATGAAGAGACTTTTCATCCATTTAACCACGGCCAACGAAGGCTCCAAGCCTCGCGCCAGCGCGGCGGCTTGAAGAAATCCTGAGAGGTTCAAAGCCACGGCATAAGTTCTATGCCGTATTGCTCCGGAAACCTTCTCGGCCGTCTTAAGTTGTTGGTTTTATTATGGCGGAGAGAGTGGGATTCGAACCCACGTTACCTTGCGGTAAACACGCTTTCCAAGCGTGCGCCTTCAGCCACTCGGCCATCTCTCCAACGCGTCGACTCTCTCGAATTTAACACAGCGACGCTCACCGGCGGGTTCCAGCGGGTGTGCTGCCGGGGGATGGATGCGCAGCGCCCGCCGGGGCTTGCTTCACCAGAGAGTCAGGCGATCTTTAGATCGTTCGAGGCGATCAGCTTATCGATGGTGATGGGCAGATCTCGCACCCGGACGCCGGTGGCGTGATAGATGGCCATCGCCAGAGCGGATGCGACGCCGGTCAAGCCGATCTCGCCGATGCCTCGGGCACCATATTCGTTGAGGGCAAGATCCGGATAGTTCAGAAAGATGCACTCCAGTTTAGGAATGTCTTTGTTGGTCGCGACCAGGTAGTCGGCGAAGTTGTTGTTCACAGGCTTGCCGTTTCTGGTGTCGTAGATGGTCTCTTCGAACAGCCCCATGCCGATGCCCATTACAACCGCGCCGGTGATCTGATTGCCGCCTGCTTTCGGGTTGATGATCCGGCCTCCATCAACGACCGTCAGCCAGCGTCTGACTCGAAACTGCACGATGCCCGGATCGTAGGCGACTTCGCAGAATTGCGCTCCGAAGGAGTGACTGGAGACACTTGGTTTTTCCTGGTGTCCGCCGGCCGGGGGAGGATTACTTTTGCCATCGACTCCGGAGAGCTTCCGTAAGGCGAGGATCTCGGGAAAGGGAGTTCCCGAGTCTGGCGACTTGTCCGCGGCGTGCAAGCATCCCGCGCTCATCTTTAATGTTTTCGGATCTGCCCCTTGAAACGGAGATTTGTCCGTACGGATGGCCACCTGGATCAACATATTCACCGCGGCATTGCAGGCGGCAGCGAGACCATTGAGGAAACTGGCGGTGGCCGCCGAGCCGCCTGACATCGGCCCAGGAGAGAGTGAACTGTCGCCCAGCACGACCTTGATCTTGTCCATCGGAAGGCCGGTCTTTTCAGAGACAACCTGCGCGAAGACGGTATACGTACCAGTACCGATGTCTTGGGTCCCACAGGAGACCCGCGCGGTGCCGTCTTTCAGCAGCCGCACGTGGACTTCGGCGCCGCCGCTAAAGGCCGGCCAGGTTGATGTCGCCATGCCCCATCCGAGTACTAGATTGCCGTCGCGCATGGAGCCGACTCCCGGAGTGCGCTTACTCCAGCCGAAGCGCTCGGCGCCCGTTTGATAACACTCGCGAAGGTGTTTACTCGAGAACGGCTTCTTCTCCTGCTCATCGGTTTCCGCGTAGTTCTTGAGCCGAAGTTCGAGCGGATCCATATTCAACTTGATCGCCAGTTCGTCCATGGCGGATTCGATGGCGAAGAGACCGGGGGTCGTTCCAGGGCCGCGCATCGGCGTCGGGGTCCCGACATTGAGATGGACCAGGTGTTGAATGGCTGAGATATTCGGGCAGCTATACAACATGCCGGTAGGCTCGGTGCAGTTCTCCATATAGTCATCAACCATGGAAGTGTGGGTGAGCACCTCATGGCTGAGCGAGACCAGTTTGCCGTCGCTGGTCGCTCCAAGTTTCATCCGCTGCCTGGTGTATGGCCGATGCCCGACGGTAGTGAACATGAGATTGCGCGGCACACTCACCTTGACAGGGCGGTCGAGGTGGCGTGCCGCGACTGCTGCCATCAAAGATTGCGGCCACGGGAAGAGCTTGCAGCCGAAGCCCGACCCGACAAACGGCGAAATCACCTGGACCGACTCAAGTGGCATGCCCAACATCTGGCAGATGGTGTTGTGATGGTTGACGACGCCTTGGGTCGACTCATAGAGCGTGAACTTGCCGTTCTTCCACACGGCGATGGTGGCGTGCATCTCCATCGGATTATGAGTTTCGACGGGGGTCGTATAAGTCTCATCGAGCTTGACCGCGGCCTGCGCGAAGGCGGTGTCGGTATCGCCACGCGAGAACTTCTTCGCTGGAGGGTTGTCGGTGACAGGGTTCGCCGGCATTCTGACGATTGGCTTGCTGGTGTCATACGTCACCTTGACCTGCGCTGCCGCAGCCTGCCCCTGCTCGAAGGTCTCAGCCAGTATCAAGGCGATGTATTGCCCATAGTAGTAGACGACATCGTCTTCAAAGGGAGGCCGAGTTTCGCTGGCGCGCACGTTCTGCTCAAAACCCTGTGCCGGACGAAACAGATCGCCGACGTTCCCATGATGAAGCACACCCAGCACCCCAGGCATCGCTTCAGCAGCATTGGAGTCGATACTACGAATGTGTCCGCTCGCAATCGTACTCACGACCGGAATGCCATAGGCGAGCTCTTCGATCGTCATGTCAGCGCATTGATCGGCGGCATACCGCGCCGCACCCGAGACTTTAGCTGGGCCGTCGATCCGGCTCGTTGGCTGCCCTATTGGGGAAGTACCCATTTCAATCACTCCGATGAATGTGCTTCAGTTAACCCGCCTGAGCATTAGGCGCTGGTGGTGACGTTGTGTAGCGCCCGCGCTATGCACAGCTTGGAAAGCTGCACTTTGAACGCATTGTCATGCAATGGCTTCGCGCCATGCAGCGCAGCTTCGGCGGCCTGCTTAAAAATGTGCTCATCCACGGGATGGCCTTCCAGCACTCGTTCCGCCTCCCGGGAACGCCACGGCCGGGTGCCGACGCCACCGAGAGCAAGGCGGGCTCGCCGCACTCTTCCGCCGTTCGCCTCAACCACAACTGCGGCGGAGGCTAATGCAAACTCGTAAGAAGCGCGATCTCGCAGCTTGAGATAGTAGGATCGCGTTCCAGGAGCCAGAGGCGGTAGCGTCACATAGGTGATCAGTTCGCCTGGTGCTAATACATTTTCGAGATGCGGCGTCGTTCCCGGCAGCAGATAAAACTGATCAATCGGAACATCGCGCTCCCCGTTTGGACCCTGCACATGAATCACCGCTTCGAGCGCGGTCATGGCCACGGCCATGTCCGATGGATGCGTTGCAATATCGCCCCGATCTTGATTCCACCATCCGGGCTTGATTCCACCTGGGTCAGTGGCAGCGAATTGATGTCGACCAGTGATTGGGGTCGCTCGACATTCAGCTTCATTAGATCGACGAGCGTGGTGCCGCCGGCGATGAACTTTGCCGGTTGGTTCATGGCGCCGTTAGTCTGTCCGGCACTGGTCGCAATTGCGGCGGAGATTGAACTCGCCTGTGTGTATTGAAATGCTTCCATGTCGATGTCCTTGACTTGGTGAATCCGTTGGTGACTTGGACTTGGTGAATCCGTTGGTGACTTGCTAAATCTGCTGGCGAGCGGCTTGAACTGCTGCCACGATGTTGGTGTAAGCTCCGCAGCGGCAAATGTTCCCGCTCATGAATTCGCGCACAGAGTCATCGTCTTTTCCGACCGGCTCCTTAAGCAGCGCGACCGCTGACATAATCTGCCCCGGGGTGCAATAGCCGCATTGAAATCCGTCGTGCTCAACGAAAGCTGCCTGCACCGGATGCAATTTTCCGTCCTGCGCCAGTCCTTCAATGGTGGTGATCTTGTCGCCCTGGTGCATGATCGCGAAGGTGAGGCAGGAGTTTACCCGCCGGCCATTGATATGGACCGTACAGGCCCCGCACTGACCGTGATCGCACCCCTTTTTCGTGCCTGGCATCTGCAGGTTCTCGCGTAATGCGTCCAGAAGCGTTACCCGCGGCTCGAGCGTTGTATGAATTTCACTCCCGTTGATGTTCAAGGACACAGGCACTGAGCCAGGAACCTTTGGCTTGGCCGTCGAAGACGGCTGCTCATGAACCGGCGCTGGCGCTGCTGCAGCCAGGGTGCTTGTAGTCGCGGCAAGACCGGCTGCTCCTAGCTGCCCTAGGAACGAGCGCCGGCTGAAGCGACCAAATGCCGGCTTTTCTGCTTCGCCATCTTCACGATCTTTCGCAACGATATCGTCTGGTCGCGCATTTGGCTCCAGTGGTCCCTTTGGCATCGGCTACTCCCAATCTGGAAAGTATGATGCGATTGTAGACGCTGGAAACGGGTCCAAAGTCTTTCCGGAAAGAAGGGCTTCCATAGATAATTAACTTGTTCGATAAAATCCAAATTAATAGGTCGCGCGGCCGCCGCTTAGATCGAAAACTGCTCCCGTCGTGAAGGAATTTTCCGCCGACACCAGCCAAGCCACCATCGACGCGATCTCCTCGACCTCGACAAATCTGCCTCGCGGAATCTTTGAAAGCATGTAATCGATGTGTTGTTGCGTCATCTGGTCGAAAATGCGAGTCCGCGCGACGGCCGGAGTAATGCAGTTGACGGCGATATCGTACTCGGGTAGTTCCTTGCCCAACGATTTGGTGAGCGCGATCACTCCCGCTTTGGCAGCACTGTAAGCAGGCGCATTCGGATTCCCTTCTTTGCCCGCAATCGATGCGGTATTTACGATGCGGCCATATTTCTGCTCGATCATTAACGGCGCGATGGCCCTGCAGCAGAGAAATATTCCCGTCAGATCAATATCGATGACTTGCTGCCATGCCTCGATCGGGTACTCCCAGGTCTTCAGATTCGGTCCTGCGATCCCGGCATTAGCGACTAAAATGTCGACTCCTCCCATGCGATTCACTGAGGACGAAAGCGCGGCTGCGACTTCACTCGGCTGTGTGACATCCATGCCGATGCCATGAGCATCTCCAATTTTCGAAAGCTGCTCTGCGGCCTCTGTCGCAAGCTTTGCGTCCAGATCCCAGAGCGAGACCGAAGCGCCCGAGGCTACAAGCCGCTGCGCTATCGCGAGGCCAATCCCCTGCGCGCCACCGGTAATCACCGCCCGACGACCCTTTAAATCAATCTGGTTCATTGTGTCCCTACCCCCAAAACATCTTAGTTTAGATATTCCGGAGACCAGTCCGGCGCCGCCGGCGAGACGGTCGAGCAGTTCCCGGGCCGGCGGTTAAGGCTAGGGGTTTCGTCGTCTCAGACCAACTCCATGGATCATGTCCATTGAGTCCCTGCTGCAAAGGCGACCGGGGCAATATCTTCTCACGGGCGCTGAAATGGCTCTCAAGCCTTGATGTCAGCTAACAAGACGCATCTCAAGCGTTAAATTTGTGTGGCACTCGCTCTCTGCTCGCGACTCGCAAGCTTGGCACCGGTACCGCAGTTTGACCGCAACTAGAGGAGACTTTATGATTTGAAGGTGCAAAAAGCCTAGAACATCCTCCCGGATGTTCGTTATTGCCCCTTCGTTCAATGGTAGGACAGCTGCCTCTGGAGCAGCATATCGGGGTTCGAATCCCTGAGGGGCAACCAATGGATTCAACGGCGCAATCGCCACCCTCGGAGGACCAGAGCTTCTCTAACTCGCCTTCCGATTTTCGGGGATGCCGACTTGGTCGAAGCGCATTGCCATTTCTCGAAGTTCTCCGGCCACGCCAGGCCCGCACAATGGGCGTCCGTGTCCTGGGGCTACCGTGATGGGCGCCAGGGAGGCGAGCTTTTCGACAGACCGGCGGGCGGCATTCCAGTCTGACGTGAAATAAGCCGGAGGTCCGTGGAGTTCCGGCGGTTGAGCAAGCGCCACCTCAAAGAACGATTCAGGTTTGGTCGTGCAGAACGCATCCCCCACCAGCAGGGTTTTGTCGGCGGCTCGAAAAAGCGAGATGTGGCCGGGTGTGTGCCCCGGGGTATGCAGCATCTCCCATCCAGGCATCTCCGCGATGGTAGGTTTGAGCTCCCGCAGCCGCTCACTGAGGTCGATTGGGCCGCGAGGATAAATTGGCGAAAGGAGGCTCATCAGGCCGCCGCCAGCTCCGGCATTCGGCGCAGCATATTCCCTTTTTCCGGTGAGATAGGGAAACTCCAGGGGATGAGCATAGATGGGAATCATCCAGTGGTCGGCGAGCCCCCGTGCCGCGCTGACATGATCGAAGTGGCCATGGGTGAGGACGATGCAGTTAGGGGCCGTCCTGTAATTTCTTTCTACCCAATGGCGAATCTGCGTTTCACTGAATGGGATCGCCGCATCGATCAGTGTCCAGGAGCCATCGTTGTGCTCCACGGAAAAAACATTCACGAAGGCTATCCGCAGCCCGTGAACTCCGGGCGCAATTGCATCCATCGGCACAATCTGATCGGTGGGAACGGGAACGCGGTCCATACATGCTCCTATTCGTTTGGTGTTGGGCGGAATTTCTAGGTGAATTCACTCATCGCCAGCTTTCCTGCCTCTTTCTTGGGATGCACTTATTGCCGCCACGGCAACTTGAGCATCGCGCGTTCTCATTGCTCTTTGCTCAGGCTGTTCGCCGGCCGGCTGTCGAGCTGCTGCCCGCGAATCGGCAGCAACTGCAAGACCAGGAGGTCGGCCTGAACACGCTCCCACTGACGGGGGACGGTCTTGGTAAAGTTGGGGGCATTCGGGTCGGCATAAAAGCGGAGCACATCTGCCTTTACGTCCAAAGGAATTGGTAGTTGAGGGTCGGCAACCAGACGGTGTAGCAGCCGGGCATAGGTCTGGTCGGTGAGCTTATAGGCACCGGGTTGTACGAGAGCGCCGGTATCCAGATCGCGGTTGTCGAGGCCCGGCTTCGGTCCGCCGAAGACTGCCAATGCGGTGCGAAGAGAATCCGTCGATTGATTGACGCTCCGCACGTAGTCTTGTTCGGTATCGGCATTCGGTCCGCGAATCGCGGTCAGTTTCAGCGGTCCGACTTTGGGGAGTATATAGATCAGCCCGGCCAGCGAATAGGTGCCGATTCCGGCCCTGCGGCGGTAATGGTCCCAGTCATTCTCGGTAGCTACCCGCGCGAATTCCTTCTCCATTTTCTCGAACTCCGCCGTCTGCGAATCGGCAGGCATCTGCTTGCGATGGAGCAAGGTAACGGCGTACGCGATGCGAGGAAGAAAGCTGCGCACCACGAAGCGATAGCCCCTGACGTTGATTCGCCGGGAGCGGGCTTTGGTAAAGTCCTCGCCCAAACCATAAGTGTCGTAAAAAGCGGCTGCCACTTGCTTGATCGAAATCTTCAGTCCGATATGGCGAAGGTATCGCGCGGGCGCCAGCCGATGATGTGCGATTTCATTGATGTCGAAGGCGAACTCGGTCTGTACATGGGCGCGTTCGTCTTCGGCGTACGTCACGACCGGTCCGAATGCTTCACCCAGCCGCGGAAACTCAACCGGGACGGCCAGGTTGGTTGCTTCCGCGTGGCCGACGGTATCGCCGATGTAGTGAGAGAGCGCACCAATGGCGAAGGCGAGTTCATCGGCATTCTGGGCATGCCGAAAGAGATTGGAGATAAAGTCGCCGGTCCGGACGTAATGAGTGAGCTCGGAGAAGAACTTGTCGCCAAAGGGATAGTAGCCGATGTCCTGGATCGCGCATCCGCCATAGGCATAGGCACGGGCCTCCTGCAACTGGCTGGGAGTCAAGCCCGGATAGCGGGCCTGCAACAACGGCGCGATCGAGGCTTGCCAGGTCAGATCGATCAATTGCTCGTGGGTAAGGAGAGAGTATGGACGCGCGAGCGGAGCAAGATTTAACACGAAAAGAACTAGGAAAAGTCGAGTCGCTTTAGGGAGGAAGGATGGCCGAGTCGGTGTTAGCGTTTCTGGACAAAACTCAATTTTGCGTTCAAATGGCGCACTCGCCTTACGGAGCATTCAACTTACCCAGAGATCAAAGATTGGTTTTGGCCACGGATGGTTGCCTTGGCAGCGCTATACCGCCGGATAGAGAGAACGCCGGGGTGACGCCACATCGACGAAGACGCGTGGATGAAGCGGCGCGAGTTCACGATAACGCCTGATTCCGGCTAAGCTATGGATTCTTGCTGAGGCGGCGATAGTACTCGGCCACCGAATCCTGATATCCGGCGGGGATGACATACGGTCTCCCGCTGCGTGCATCGCCGGAAGCTTCGTCGTGCTGGAGTTGTAATTCGAGGCGATCCACTGAATTGAGAACATCCTGGTGCATCTGTTCGACCAGGGCTGGATTCCCCAGGAAGCGGCTGGGGTCGAGCTGCTGCATCTGCCGCGTCAGCTTTTCAACTTCTTTGGCTGCTTCGGGATCGTCCTTGACGGCCTGCCGGAGTTCGCTCAGCTGCCGCAAACCTTGTCGATAGCTTCGCTCAGGGTCGGCGGGATTGCCTGAGGAGTCGACGGCGGGGAAACGCTGCCCGGCTGCACCGTAGCGATTGTTCCCGGTGTTGACGTTGTTCCAAGCCGTTCCATCTGCACTCGCTCCCCCACCGTTGCGAACTTCGCCGCTCATATCTCCTTGCCGATTCCGGGCGATGTCTCCGTTTCGATCGCCGATGCCGCCTCCGCGTCGAAGGCCACTGCCGGGCTGGCCGGCTTGACCGGGCGCGGCTTGCTGTCCGCCGGCCTGTTGCGGTTGACCGGACTTGCGGCCTTCGGGATCCGACTCTCCATTCCGACCAGAGGCGCCACGGCTCGCAGCCTGCATCGCCTCCAGCTGGCTGCGAAGACGCTCAACCTGATCGAGCGCTGCTTGCTGGTCCGTCGCAGTCTTGGCGCCTGGACTATGAGCACCCTGCGCCAAGTCCGTTGGATCCTTCTGACCCTGTTGAGCCTGCCGAAGCTGCTCGCTGAGATGCTGCAGTCCCTGAGCGATTTCGCTCTCGGTTCCGTTAGCGTTGGGGTTGATCCCTCTCCGCAGCCAGTCAGCGGTGCGCTGGACATGGTTGTCGAGGTCGGCATCGTCCATCCCGGAGACGGCGTCGCGCAGCTTTTTGGCGACGCCGGGTTGATTGGAAGCCATCTCGCGAGCGGAATCGCGCAGGTTCTTCTGGAGCTTGGAAAGATCATTGGAGAGCTGCTGTCTCTCTTTCGCCAGCTGATCGCGCTGCTTAATTCTCGCCATCATGCTGTCTCGGTCCGCAAGCTCGGCGCCCTGCTGGCTGGCGAGCTTGTCGATGCGCTCAGCCTGGGAGCGCTCCTCCTGAGTCAGCCGGTCGGCTTCATGGGAAAGCGCATCTGTCTTGCCCGAAGCGAGTTGTTGTTGGGTGCCGGCAAGCAGATTGGTCGCTTCGCGCAAGCGGTCCGCTGCCTGGCGCGCGGCGTCACTGCTCTGTTGGGGGCTGCCGCTGCGCTTCATCGCATCGCCTGCCTGCTGTAGCCGGCTTAGGGCTTGCTGGATGCGCTGGTCGGATGATTGGCCTGCGGGTTGTGCTTGGCCTGCTTGTTGGGCCGCGGACGCCCGGGAAGAGCGGCGGGAAGACTGCCCGGAGCTTCCGCTGGCAGAGCCACCCTGCGCCTTCTGGCCCGACGACTGCGAACCGCTCTGGCCCGTAGGATTATGTTGCTCGGAACCGTTTTGCGCCTGTGAACCTGGTTGCTGAGATCCGGATTGTTGGGAGTCGGATTGGGGTGATTGGGAACTCGCCTGTCCGGATTGCGAGCCGTTGGCATTCTGCTGCCCATTTCGGGCTAACTGCTCAATCTGCCGCTGCAACTCTTCGGCTTCGCGCCTCAACATCTCCTGCTGCCAGCGCTCCTGAAAGCTTTGCTGCGGATTATGCTGCTGGCCGGCGAGCTCCTCCTGGCGCTTCGCGAGCGCGTCCAGCTTGGCGAGCGCATCTTCCACGTCCTTTTCATGCTGCTCTTGAGGAGATGCGGACTGCGCAGTTTCGTACTGGTTCTTTTCTGTGTCGAGCTCCAGGTCGAAGAGGCTCGCCAGGTCGCGTCCGGCGCTCTCGCCGCCGCCACCTGCACCGCCTCCACGCTGCCCAAAGGCGACCTCGATCTTGCGGAAGGTGGCCTCGGCGCGGAGCAGAGCCTGGAGGGCCTTCTGCTCCAGAGGAAGAGCGTCCTTCCAGCGCATGCTTTTCAATTGATCGGCGGAAGGCTGCATCGCGGCTGCCGCCGTCTGCATATCCTTGTCGAAGCCGGTGAACTCTTCGTTGGCCTCGGAGAGATCGCGGCTTTGCATGCGCTCGGAGAGCGCCAGCACCTGGCCGCGCAGCTTCTGTTGCGCGCCAGAGAGGAACTGCCCCGCAGCAGCCGCATCCTTTGCAGTCGCAGATTTGTCGTTCTGCTGCTTCCAGGTTGCGGCGATCAACTCTTTCTCGCGCTTGGATATCTCAGTCTGGTTATTCTGCCCGCCAGCGCCCCCGCCGCCAGATGGGCCGCCGCCTTGCTGCGACTGGGAAAACTCGCGCTCGAAGGGATCGACCTGGATGAACGTAATGTCGGTGCGCGCTTCGAGGTGGCCGTCCTTGGCCGTAGCGTAGAGGCTGACCAAATCCCCTGGCGCGAGCTTGTAGTCTTCCAATGGAAGGGTGTAGGACCCGTCGACGCTCTTCGGCCCAGGTGCCTTGAGCATGCTGACATCGTGGTCAGCTCCGCCGTTCACGGAGTAGTGAAGGTGAACGTCCCTCAGTCCGAATTCGTCAGCGGCTTTGACGGACGTAGTGACCTCCTCAATGGGACTCGCCCGGTAATCGCCGCCGGGACGCTCCACTGCGATCTGCGGCGGAGGCGCCTTGTCGGTCGCGATGAAATAATCTTCCGACAGCCGCACGGATTGTCCCTCATCATTAGCGGCCACATGATAGGCGCCATCTTTCTCCATATGGATCGAGCCTTGATACTTGTTGCCGTTGCCGCCGGTGAGATAGATGGCCTGACCATTGTCAAGAGTCAACTGCCCATCCTTCAGCGCGTGATCCATCTCGACTTGGATCTTGGCGTCTGTGCCTTCGATCGCTCGTAGATCTCCGGTGTGCTCCTCAGAAACAGGCTTCATCCCTGTCCACTGCGGATAGTGGTAGGTGACCTGAATTTCTTTGACTGAGGGCAGATCGACGACACGAACTTTATAGTGGGGTGACGTGAGCGGCCCGGCGGCTACATAGTATTCGACATTTTCCGGTAAGCCGGTGAAGACGAACTGATAGGCAGCTGCGCCGCCCGCATCCGGCTGGGTCTGCATGACGACCGGCTCCCACCCGCTGCCACTCTGATAATGAGCGAAGAGCTGTACCTTGTCGGGATGCATGCCGCTCACGTGAGCAGTGATTATCTGGTCGCCGTGCCGCCGCACGGCGATGTCGCCGGGAGTGATGGTAATCGCATAGAGCGGAGCGGCATTCTTCTTCGGGCCGGTCCACAGCAGCGAGGCGCCGTATCCGAGATAGCCGGGTGCGGCGGAGATCATCCAGGCTAGGACCGCGAGACAAGCCAGTCCGGCGCCGCCCAGGGCAAACAAGCGGTTATCCGGAACCAGCGACGCTGGCGGCGCATATTGGGTTCGCGCCAGAGTATCGGCTGCGAGCAGTTCGAGGAAGGGATTTCCAGCTTTGTTCTGGACCTGTTTGCTCTGACCTTCGTAGAAGGTCGTAAGCCGCTGTTCGAGCTCCGGATTGGCGGTTTCGACGCGACGCACAGCGAGGGTGCGAGTCAAGCCCATCACCGGCAACAGAATACCGAACCCAGCAGCGGTTGCGAGCGCGATGAGCAACACGAGACGCGCCCCGGCAACGGCATGCATGGGAAAAGCAAAGTGGTTGAGCGCCAGCACCAAAGTAAGCGTGACCGCGAGCGCGGTACCAGTGAAGATGGCTGCACCACGCAGCCAAAGACTCAGCCGCAATCTTGACTGCAGCCGCGCAATATAGGAATTGAGCTCGTCCTGCTTGCTCATAGTTCCTCCCTCTGCGTGCCCATATACCCGCTGGCCAGTGCCATCTCGGCCAACGCCGCTGCCAATGCAAGCAGCATAACGTACCACCATAAGCTCACAGGACGATACTTTGCCTGGGTTGCGGGGAGCGATCCGGACTCGACGCCGGGGCTCCCACTCCAAAGCTGTTGCACATCCTCGGGGATGGGGGAGAGATCGGATTCTTGCCGGTCGGGGTTCACACCGATGACCGCATCCCGCCCATTCGCAAAACGCATCTGGTAGAAACCTGCCCGGCGCAGCTGGAAGCTCTGCACAGTTCGCGCTTCGCTCAGCGAAAGCGGGCGGCGGCCATCTGGATCGACCACTTCGACGCTGGCTACCTCGCCGACCGGCACTGCCGCTCCACGAAGCTGCACGAAAGAATCGACTTGCCTGGATCCGCTGAGGCGTTCGCTCCCGGAGAGGTAGTTGGCAAGGTGATCGACCAGGGTCACGAAGACTGGGTGGATTGGTAGGTCGTTCGTCAGATTTTCCAATCCCGAAGTCAGCAGAAGCAAGTGCCCTTCCCCGAGCTGCCTATCCAGCAGAAAAGGCGTGCCATCGCTCAGCCGGGCCGCCACCCGCGCTGCACCCTCGTTGACGGCTGAGGCATAAAACACCTTGGTCTCTGCCCAGCCGCCATTGGCCCGGCCGGGAGCGACTTGCTCGAGGGCGGGATAAGTGAAATCGACGGAAGCAACGGTTGCGGCATTTCCGCCGGCATAATCATGAACGCCGTTGACGTTTCCACCCCATAGCGGAATTTGGCCATGCCGGGAGACACCGGTTCCGAGGGCGATGAGAGCGTTTCCGCCCTTGGACACGTATTGCTCCAAGGTGTGTTCAAAGATCGACGGCAGGGACGAGGTATCGGACAGCACGACAAAAGCAAACCTTGATGGATCGAGGTTGGTGGTCTGCTCCGCCGACACAGATTGCAGGATGTAGGAACCCTGGGCCGCCGCGCCGAGCGCTGCCCCGAAGTAGAGCGGAGAACGGGTGTCGCCGGACGCATGGACGAACAGCACTCGCTCGGGATCGGATCGCCGCACCACGAAGACGCTGGAGTCGTCGGCCGGGAAGGCGTCCCCCGCTTCCACTCGCACTTCGCATCGATTGAAGCCATACTCGGCGCTAAGCGGCGCGAAATCCACGCTTGCACGTCCGTTAGCGGGAACGTCTACCTTTTTCGTAGCGACGACTTTGCCATTGATTACCAGCGAGATCGTCTTCGATGCCGCCGGAGCGCCAAAGCCGGCTACAACCGCGCGAACGCGGGAGCGCGTGGGATCTTTTGGATCGGCCAGCTCGGCGGGCGCCTCCACACTCTCGATTGTCCAGTTTGGCGGCGCGGCGCCCTTGGCTGCTGGATGAAGCAGCAGGGTTGCGCTTGGCGGCAGAACCATGTCGGCGAAGTTGGCCGGCATCGCGGTTCGCTGCATGTCGCTGAAAAGATGCAAATCGATCGGGCGGCGTTCTGTCTCGGCAAGAGCGCGGATGGCTTGGCCGAGTTCGCCGAAGTTTGCATGGCTATCGCCTGGCTGGATGCTCTCGAGGGCGGAGCGCAATTGCACGCTGTCAGTAATCGGCTGGGTCAACACTGCAAGCCCGTCCCCGAGCGCCATCACCTGTGCGCGTTGCGAGTGGGGTTTGGCAGCAAGAGTCGACAGCGCTTCTCGCTTCGCGTCTGCAAATCGCGTGCCCGCTCGCATGCTGAAGGAATTATCAAGCACGATCAGCAGCAGCCGTCCCGGGGCATCGGCAGCGGACCGCCTAACGAACGGATTCGCAAAGGCCAGGACGATGAGCAGGACCACGGCGAAGCGCAGAGCAAACAACAGCAGGTGGCGCAGCTTCCGGTATCGCGTCGAACTCTGGGTGCCGCGCTCGAAGAACAAGAGCGAAGCGACGGGCCTCGGCACCGAGACGTGACGTCGGAGCAAATGCACAAAGACAGGCACACTCAACGCCGCCAGCCCTCCGAGAAACCATGGCGAGAGAAAGCCCATCAGTTGCCTGCCTGGCGGAGCGAGAGGTACTCACGCAGCGCCGCATCCAGTGGTTGATCGGTGAGCAGCAACTGGTAATCCATACCCGCTGCCCGGGCCCTCGAGCGGAGCTGCTCGACATGCGCATCGGCTTTCTCGCGATAGGTCGTCTTCACGTATTCGGGAACGACCTCGATCTTCTGTTCGGTTTCGAGATCGACCAGGATCGCCGAACCGTTCAGCACCGGCCGCATCTCCTGAGGATCGAGGACATGAAAGAGCACGACTTCGTTGCCGCGGAACCGGAGCGGTTCGATGGCCTGCACAATGGTCTCCGGATCCTGGTAGAAATCTGAAATGACGATGGCGATACCGCGACGGTGAAGCAGGTTCTGGAAGTGCTGCAGCGGCTTGGCGAAATCGGTTCGCGCATGCGGCTCGGCCTGCTCGAGCGCCGCGAAGAGCCGAGCGAGCTGGCCGAGCCGCGTCGATGGGCGCACGCACTCGCGCACCTCATCGTCGAAGACGATCAGTCCCGCGGCGTCGCGCTGCTTTCGTATCGCGAGGTAAAAGAGCGAGGCCGCGATGAAGCGCGCATAGTCCATTTTCTTTGGTGGTCCTGCGTTCGCCGATCCGGATCTGTACTGCATGGAATTGCTCGCGTCGAGAAGCACCATCAGGTGGCTGTTGGTCTCACCGCGATAGCGCTTCAGATAGGCTCGCTCGGTCCTCGCAAACAGGTTCCAGTCCACGTGACGGAGGTCATCGCCTGGCGTATAGGCGCGGTACTCGGCAAACTCCTGGCTGAATCCGAAATCCGGGGAGCGGTGCAGGCCGGCGACGAAACCATCCACCACGGTCTTCGCCAGAAGGTCGAGCGACGAGATACCGGCCAGCACAGAGGGATCGAGAAAGCGCTGCATCAGCTCTCCTTCGGCCGCGGTATCTGGGCGACCAGCCGCCTGAGAATCTCGTCGGTGTCAATCCGTTCCGACTCGGCATGAAAGTTGAGCAAAATGCGATGGCGGAGCACCGGGGCGGCCACTGAGGTGAGGTCCTCGTAGGTCACGTGGTAGCGTCGACGGGAGAGCGCTCGTGCTTTCGCAGCGAGCACGATGAACTGGGCGGCACGCACGCTGGCTCCGTAATTCACATACTTTTTGACAAAGTCCGGCGCATTGTCATTCTTATGCCGGGTGGCCCGTACCAGGTTCACCACATAGCGGGCCAGCGTCTCCGCGATCGGCACCATGCGGACGAGTTGCTGGAAGTCGAGCAGTTCCTCGGCCGAAGTCACGGTGTCGACCTTCGCTACGCGGGTTGCGGTCGTCTGCTCAATCACTTTCAGTTCGTCGTCGGCACTAAGATAGTCCAGGATCGCGTTAAACAAAAAGCGATCGAGCTGCGCCTCGGGCAGTGGGTACGTGCCTTCGAGTTCGATCGGATTCTGGGTCGCCAATACGAAGAACGGCGCGGGCAGCTGATAGATGTGTCCGCGCACCGTGCAGGAACGTTCCTGCATTGCTTCGAGCAGGGCCGACTGGGTCTTCGGCGGCGTACGGTTGATCTCATCGGCGAGCAGGATATTGCCGAAGATCGGCCCTTCGACAAAGGTCCACTTGCGATGGCCGGTGGTCAGGTCTTCCTCGATGATGTCGGTGCCGGTGATGTCAGAAGGCATGAGGTCGGGGGTGAACTGGATACGGCGAAACTGCAGGCCGAGGGTTTCGGCGATGGTTCGCACCATCAGCGTCTTGGCGGTGCCGGGCATGCCGGTCAGCAGGCAGTGTCCGCCGGCGAAGAGCGCGATCAATATCTGGTCGAGCACCTCATCCTGGCCGACAATGACCTCGCGCACCTGCTTAACGATGTTCTCGCGCACCGAATGGAAGCGCTCGATTCGCTGCTGAAGAAGCGTTGCATCGTGATCCAATCCGGTCGTGGTGGCCATTGATCCGTTTCCCTTTCGCACCCTTCAGTTGGTTTTTTCAGGAGACTGCTTCAACTCGAGCAGCAGCTTTTGCGCAGGCCGGTAGCCGGGCGCAATCTCAAGCGCTGCTAATACGCTTTCCTCGGCTTTGTCTTTCTTCCCTGCCGCGAGATACGCCTGCGCAAGGTTGAATTGAGCGCCGACCTTGTCGATCGGGTTGGATGCGACAACGGCGTCATACTCGCGGATGGCGCCGTCGTATTGCTTCTGCGCATAGAGCAGGTCGCCGAGGTGACGATGCAGTTCTTCATCCTTGACGGGATAGATATAGTTCACCCGTTCCAGCGTCGCCGCGGCTTCAGCCGGTTTTCCTGCTGCCTCTTCGAGCGCGGCAAGCTGCTTGAGTATTTCGGGCGATTGGCCGCCCGCGTGTTCATAGGCGGTCATGATTCCGATCTGAGCCTTGGCATCTCCCTTGGCTTTATCTGCGATCGCCATCAACTCGTAGACATTCGCATCCCCGATATACTCTGGATACATGGCGAGTACGGCCGGTCCCTGTGCCAGGACGGCATCGTACTGTTTCTGCTGAGCCGTCGCCACGAGCGCCTTCAGCTTGTCTCGCCACTCATTGAAGCGCGCTGCCTCCGCGCCATATTTCTTGTCGATCCAGGCGAGATATTGCTTGTCGAACTCCTCCGCCGCCAAACCGAGGTTGGCCTGCACGACCTGCGGAGTGGTTTGCAGTTGCGCGTAGGAGTGGACCATATCGAGCAGCTTGCCCTCACTCCATTTTTCCTGGATGAAGTCGCAAATACTGCCCGCCTGGAAGTAGGAGACGATCACCTGAGACGGGTACTCGGGATAGACGAAGCCGCGGTCAAGCCTGGCAACCGGCAGCAGCTTCTTTTCGCGAATCGCAGACAACACATCGGGTGTAGCGCGATTGGTCCACTCGGGCGAACGCTGGCCCTCCTCGTGCACTGCCAGTCCTTCGGTGAACCAGCGCGGCACACGATGGTTGGTGGCGGTGAGGATGAAGACGTGGCTCATCTCGTGCCATAGCGTAGCGCCCCAGTTGATATCTCCGGGCTTGCGCGCTGAAGGACTGTCCATTGCCACAACCTCGCCGAACGTCACGCCCAGCGCGCCTAAGCCTGGCATGCCCATGGTGCGCACGGCGAAGTCTTCGTGATTGGGATACACCTCCAACTGCACTGGCGCCGGGAGCTTCATCTGGTACTTCTTCTGGTAGGTGGCAAGAATGGCGTGCAACTCCTGCTGCATATATGGCTGCAGCAGATCGGCTTCGGTCTTGTTGAGCTTGAGGATGGTGGTGTCATCGCGAAATGTCTCGAAGTTCTTATAGCTATCGAGCAGGCGCAGGCTGTTCACGGTAGCTGCATCGCGGTAGCCATTGTCGTAGCTCAATTCCAGCTCCTTCACCGGCTCTGCCTCCTGGCCTTCCCGCATCAACGCGATGCCCAGCGCGGAGTGGGCCGCCCATAAACGCGGATTCGCATCGACCGCTTTGCGGTAATAGAGGACTCCATCCTCAAAGCGGTAATGGAGTTGGAGCTGATGCGCGACGAGTGCATAACCCTCGCCATAGCGGGGATTGATGGCTGAAATCTTTGCCAGCCAGGGATCGGGGGGGCGGTCTGCGATCAATTCGATTGCCGCGTGAATGGCCATTGCGTCCAGTGCGTCGGTTTCGATGACGATGGCCTTGTCCGCCTCGGCAACGGCCAGGTCACGATCATCATTGGAGAGGGCCAGATTGGCCATCAGCTCATGTGCTTCGGCGAGTTTTGGGTCAAGCTCGATCGCCTTCGCCGCATATGCAGCGGCTTTACCGTCGAAGCCGTCGGCAGAGACAGTAGCCAGCCCGACGTATGCCTCGGCGTTGGAAGGCTCGGTGTTGAGGGCTTCGTGGAAGAGATCGACTGCTTCGGTGCTGTTGAATCGCTCGTGCAGCAACATGCCCCAGCGAACCTTGTAGAGGCTCTGGCTGTCGGCCGATTGGGTTGCCAAGCGAAATTGCTGGTTGGCCTGCTCCCATTCTTCGAGACCCCAGAATCCTTCGGCGCGGGTGTATGGATCGCCACTTTTTGTGAGCTTGTTGAAGCACGCTTGCGCCTCGGTGGGATGTCCATGCTTGCGCAGCCCCCAGCAGTCTGACGGCGCAAGCGCGTGGGCCAACCCCGCGCAGGGGTATACGAGTATTGGGAGTAAAAGCAGGAGCCTCATTGATCCAGTTCTCCCTGGACCTTCGCCAACTGCAACAACGCATCGGTCAACTGCTTTTTGTAATCCGCCGGATCCATGGCTGCCTTCTGGTATTTCAGTTCATCGATCTGCTGCTCTAGACTCTCCTTTTTCGTCAGCAGCGCGCGCTTGGCGGGATCGTTGGTAGAGGCCTGCGCGGGGTCGAGCTGGAGGAGGGTAAAACTGGTCATGAGCAACCCTTGTCCATTGCCAGCTTCGCGCACCGGCTCACCCTTTCCTACATCATCAAAGACGGCGTGCTCGGTGGCCAGCCGCTTCTGCGAGTCGTAAAACGCCGCGGTCTTTTTCGTGGCGTAGGTGAAAGCCTCCATGGCGCTGATGGAGCCGCTCTTGTCGGTGTCGGCCGAAGGATCTTGCAATGCCTCTGCCCAGTAGCGGGCGAAGACAGTTGCGTTCTTTTCCGTACCGGATTTGGTCGCCGCGATCACCGCCCGGCCGGGCCGCTCGAGCGCCTGCACCGCTCCTCCACTGGCGCTGGTGGTGTCGACGACAAGCTGGCGGCGGGCGGCAATGCGATCGCACATCGCAGCGAGGTCTGCGCCGGTCATATCCGGGCCCACCAGGTTGAACTTATATTGAGTGCCATCGAAGGAGCCATGGCCGATGAGGACCAGTACGAAATCATCCTCGGGGTTTGCTTGGTTGGCTACGGTCGCGAGGGTCTGCTTCAATTGCAAAGCTGTTGCCCGGCTGCCGCTCAGGGTATCGACCTGGGCGGCATTGCCTCCGGTCCGGAAGGTCTTATCCAACTCCTGTGCTGCCGCAGTGAAGCGCTGTTCGTAATCCGGCTCACCGCCAAGCCCAGCGACGATGACGTAGTAGGTGGCGGCGCGAGCCTGCGATGCCGCCATACACATCATTGCCAACAACAGTCCGCGGATCACACCACACCCCACTTGCGGCGTAAAAGCCACTCAGCTATCGGCAGACCGATCAGCAGAAGAAAGACAATCGGCATGTTCCACAGCTCCTTGGTGCTGCGGACGGAGATGCCTGCCGGCGAATAGGAGATGTTGCGGGGCAGGTCCTTCAAGTCGGACGGTTTCCAGTATCGTCCTCCAGTCTGAGAGGAGAGCTCTTCGAGTAGCTGACGATTTTGCTGGGTGTGAAAATTCTCTGCGATGCCGTCTTCGCGCTGGAAGGTCAACACGTCGCGGCCAAGCTCCTGGGGCTGGCTGGCGGCGGAATGGGCGGTGACTTCGGCGAGATAAGCCCCCGGCTTCTCCGCGCTCCAATCCGCCTGGTATGAACCTGGCGTCTCCTGCGAGGGAGCCAGATCGATCATCGCGTTGATGCCTTCGGGGCCGAGAAGATGGGCGGTCACGGGCGCATTGACGGCTGGCTGAAAATCGCGGGTGCGCACCTGAGCGGTCAGATGGAGCTGGCCCTCATCCATGAGGCTGCGGTCTGGCATGGACGCGGTTACCGGCCCTGGCGAGTCGGCGACCAGCCAGCGCAGAAGCTGCTGCCAGAAGAGATCGTGCGATGGATCACCCAGGGCCTCGCTCATCTGCCAGCGCCAGGTGCCACCGGTCGCCAACACGGCGGTGCGGCCGTGGCCATAGTTCTGCGTGACCAAGAGTGGGAGTTTATGACGGGAGACGTTCATCTCCGCGAGCACGGTAGCGCCCGGCTTGGGAGAGCCAGCATCCTCATAATCGGCGAGGTAGGTGAGCTTCTTCCAGCGATCGGCGTTCTTTACGGGATCATCCAACAGACGCGTGACGGGCGAGTCGACGCCCGCCGAGGTCAACTCCACGGTAGCTGGATTGCGATGGAAATTGCTGCGTCCCGAGGGCAAGAAGGTAGGCAGCAGCTCGTTGAGGCTTGATGCCCCCCAGCCACCATCACTCAGGGAGGATCGGCCGCCCAGAAAGAGCACTCCGCCGCCGCGGCGATCGACATATTCGCGCAGCAGCTCCTGTTGCAGCGGGGTGAAATAGTCTGCATCAACCGAGCCGATGATGATGCCGGCATAACTGAACAAATCCTCAGGGTGAACCGGAAAGCCATCCGCCAGTTCGCTTGGATCGCTGATGCCTTGCCGGTAGATCTTGTTTTCGCTGGTGCGCAGCATGGAGACGATCTGCACGGTCGGGTCATCGTCTTCGGCGCGGCGAATAAACTTGAACTCCCAGCGCGGCTCGCCCTCAACATAGAGGATGCGCCGCTTCTGATCGCTTACCAGAATGGGCCGCCAGATCGTGTTGTTGCCGAGGTTCTGCTCGCCCGGGAGAGGCTCAATGGCGAAGCTTAAATTCTTCGCCCCTGCAGCTCCGGCGGAGAAGAACAGTGGCTCTGCCTGGACCTCACCGTCGCGAGCGAGATTCACAGGGTGGGCTGCGAGAGTCTTGTCTCCTTCACGAACCACCAGCGTCGCTTTCTGTCCCTCATAGCCGTTCTGGGTGAAGCTCACGGTGCAGGCCGTGCGCGCATTCGATACTGCGCCCGCCGCCACATTCACATCTTCGATTTCGACGTCATGCGCGTACTTCTCCTTGCCAAAGCCGATCGTATGCACCGGCAGACGGCGATTTCGCAGCGCCTGGATGGTGTCGCGACTGATGCTCGAACTGCCCATACCGGTGGTGTTTTCACTGCCATCCGAGAGCAGCACGACGGCCCCGACAGGCAAGTCCGATGTTTCGGCGACGAGTTGCTTCAGGCCGTCCCCAAGGTGCGTAGCGGTTGCAGTAGGCGCAATTTGGGATGTTCCATCGACACGCTTTAACTCGCTGTCCAAGCGATAGATGCGTGTCTGGAAGCGTTGCTTGAGGCCGGCGAGCACACCGTTCTCAAGCGCCGCTATCGCCGCCGCCTCGCGCGTCCTGCCGTCATTGTCTGCAATATTCATACTGCGCGAGTCGTCAACAACTACCGCGATGATGTTCTGCTGCGAACTTAACTCGTCGACCAGCATTGCGGGCTGCCAGAGCAACAGGAGCAGCAACGTTATCACCGCCGACTGCATCGCCCAAAGTGCCCAGGTGCGCCGGCCGCGCAGCTTGGGCGCGGCAGCACGCAACCTTGAGCCGATCAAGAGCGCGAGACCTCCGGCGGCCACTACGATCAACACCGGCAACAACCATCCAGGCCACGCGCTGAGTAGAACCAGCCGACCTTTGGTAAAGACCGGAACTGGATACTTGAACAATAATTGGAAGATACTCACGCGATCCTGAATGAACTCCTATGTACAGGCCCTTCGAGCCGGCCTCAGCTAGCTAATGGGTCATGCCGTAAAGGATGTAATCCAACCCGACCCGGAAAGCCATCGAGGCGAACGGCTCCGGATAGTTGGGATCATCGGCCCACTCCCACGCGTCCCCCAGATGCATGTTGTGGCAGATAGCCACCATGATGCGCCCCTTATCGTCGCGAATAGCGCGCCACTTTGGCTGATAGCCGTCTTTCTCGTAGGTACGGCCGGTGCGGATCCATTGTTCACCGGGTATCTGCATCTTGTCGTCGACGTCATAGAGGGTGTGAAAGATCTCGTCGCCGCTCTGCAGGTCATCGACCGGCCGGTCAGGCAGCACCTGTCGCATCCCGTTCATAAAATTCTCCCAGTCCTCGGTGCCGTGAAAGTCATCTACCATGAGGAATCCTCCCTTCAGCAGGTATTCACGGAGGCGCTTGGCTTCGGCGTCGTTGAAAGACCACATCTGCACCTGCACGGCATAGACCCAGGGATAGTTGAAGATTTCATCCGAATCGAGCGTGACGACTTGTTCCGTTGGCCGGCCGTCGATGCGGGTGAGCCGATGCATCGCAATCAGGAATTGGCGATCGGCTTTAGGATAATCTCGCGACCAGGCACTGAACCCCCAGTAACCATGATGGCCAAAGCCACCAATCTCTTCCATGTCCGCAGTGTTGACCGGGTAGGCCAGGCGGGACCAATAGAACTCCGACTTGGCATACGAGGGGGATTCATCGTCGCCGAAGCCATATTCCGCCACACGCTGGAAAGCCCGCACGCCGACACAGGAAGCCGCCATGACCGCCGACACCAGGGCGATGTGCGCGAGCTTCATGGAGGACCTCCGTGAACGCTTATGCGGCGAGCGTACCAGAAATGCCGGCAATGCTGCTCTGATAGACGAAGCCAACCTGCAGATGGCTTCAACTCGATGAACATCGTGGCCCGGCGGAGCTTGTCGGCGTGATTTGAACGTGAGACCATGCAGGCATGCAGTCCCCGTCGAGTGCCACGGGATGATGAAACGGCGCGACCTTCTCAAGCTTGCCGGCATCACTCTCGCCGGGACTGGTGCCAGGCGATTACCGCTGCTCGCGCAAACCGGCGTGGCGGCGAGTCCCGCCTCAGTCGCACCCGCGCGAAAGGCCGACTACACCCTTCATATTGCGCCGGTTACCGTCGAACTCGATCGATCGCACATCCTTTCGACGATCGGCTATAACGGCGTCGCGCCCGGACCGGTCCTGCGCATGCGCGAGGGCAAACCGGTCGTCGTTGACGTGATCAATGACACCGACACTCCGGAACTGGTTCACTGGCACGGCATGCTCCTGCCGGCGGAACTCGACGGAACCGGGGAAGAGGGCTCTCCGCCGGTCCCGCCGCACGGACGACATCGCTTTGAACTGACTCCTCGGCCGACTGGAACCCGCTGGTATCATTCGCACGCGATGGCCATGGACGACCTCCATAAGGGGTCCTATACCGGCCAGTTCGGCTTCGTTCACGTGGAGGGAGAAAGCGACCCGGGCCAGTACGATCAGGAGCTCTTTCTCGCGCTTCGCGACTGGGAGCCTTTCTTCACCGGCACCATGGAGGACGATGACGACGATAGCCACGATGGTCCGCTGCTCGAAAAACCGCCTACGCTGAACACCGACCCCGACGGCCTGGAAGTTGGCTCAGTAACTTACTCGATCAACGATAAGGCGCTCGGTTCCGGCGAGCCGATCCGAGTGCGCGAAGGGCAGCGGGTGCTGATCCATTTCCTGAACGCGAGCGCCATCGAGAACCGCAGAATCGCGCTCGCCGGCCACAAAATGAGGGTCATCGCGCTGGACGGAAACCCGGTGCCGTCGCCCCAGTCGCTCGACTCGATCTTCCTTGGAGCGGGCGAGCGCGTTGACGTCATCATCGAAATGAAGAATCCCGGAGTTTGGGTTCTGGGTGCAACCGAAAAAGTGGTTCGCGAATCCGGGCTGGGGGTAATTGTTGAGTATGCGGGGCAGCATCGTCAGCCGCTATGGACGGATCCCCAAAAGACCGCTTGGGACTACACCATCTTCGGCGCGGTCAACTCCAATGCACCGCCCCCTCAACAGACGCTGGAAATGATCTTTGAAAAAATTCCCGGCGGTGCGGGCAAATTCAACTCCTGGCTCATCAATGGCAAGCCATACCCCCACGAACAGGAATTCGTGCTGCAACAGGGCATGCGCTATCGACTGGTCATGCGCAACCGGACCGACGACGCGCATCCCATGCATCTTCATCGGCATCTTTGGGAGCTAGCCGAGATCAACGGGAAGAAGACCAGCGGCATCCTCAAGGATACGGTGATCGTCCCCTACTACGGCCGAGCGGTGGTGGATTTCACGGCCGATCAGCCGGGACTTTCGCTTTTTCACTGCCACATCCAGCAGCACATGGATTATGGATTCAAAGCGCTCTTCCGCTCCGCATGAGAACCGCGTGCAATTCACATGGCCTGGCTGGCGCGATTTGAGCCGGTAAACAAGCCGGCACAGATATTAGCGGACGACTCGTAAAATCCGAACATGACGACGTCGAAGAAGCATTGGCGCCGCGCCTGCGCGCTCGTCGCAGCCGCGGCTGTACTTGGGGTTTTGCACGCTCAACGCCCCTTCCGACAGTACCCTTCGGTGGAGGGATACGAGAGCCTGCCGCTGCCGCTTGACTGGCAAAGACCGGCGGAATGGACCTTCGCCCGGCTGATGTACCCCCCTGGTCCACTCGATGGCTACAGCGGAAGATTCGACGGCGACTGGCGGGAAGGGCTGTCGCTCTGGACCCAAGACTATCCGCTGGCAGATCGCTCCTTCGCAGAGGCAGTCCGGCGCTTGACCCGGATCGACGCCAAGTCGGTGGAGCAGCCGGTGAACCTGGATGATGGCGATGAAATCTATAACTACCCCTGGCTCTATGCGGTCCAGGTTGGCGAATGGGGTCTGACCCAACGCCAGGCAGAAAAGCTTCGGGACTATTTGTTGCGCGGCGGTTTCTTTATGGCTGATGATTTTCATGGCTCGGAGGAAGAGACTTACTTCACCAAGACGATGAAGATGGTCTTCCCGGATCGGCCCATCGTGGATATTCCAAACGATGACCCGATCTTTCATACCGTCTTCGATCTCGACGAGCGTTATCAGATCGCCGGGGCGGAGCACTTGCGGACTGGTTACAAAAAAGACGGAAAGGTTCCGCGGTGGCAGGGCATCTACGACGACAAAGGCCGGGTCATGGTCGCTATTTCGCTGAATTCAGACATTGGCGATTCCTGGGAGTGGTCAAATAACCCGCAGTATCCGCAAAAATTCTCCGACCTCGGTATACGCATTGGCGTGAATTATGTCTTGTATGCGATGACCCATTGAGCCAGGTTCATGCTATCCATAGAGGATTTGCGTTTGGGGCGATAGTGTCACGGCCCTTCGAACGAACTAGCCGCCGGATCGTACCGGTATGTTCCAGAAGCGTCGACGCCAAGCGTTCGTCTTTCTTGATTTGAGAGCAAGCTGCAGGGAGCGAAGTTCAAATACAACCGCTCCGGTTACAAGAGCCGCTTCACCGCGGATATTAATGGGCAGGTCAGCGCTCGGTTCGTCATCTGCAGCACCCCATTGATAATCTCCGATCGCTGGTCGCGAAACTGCGCAAATGGATCAACCGCTTCGATATCAAACCAGGTGTCGGGGTCTATTGCAGACCCTCCTGCGCGGCGCGGGCGGCACGTCTAGAAAACATTCCGTTCCACGCGAGTTGCGCCGGCCCGTTTTCGAAGATTGGCTGCTATCCAGCCGGGTTGTAGCTACTCTGCTTCAGCTATATTTCTTTGAACCGCCGGGCAGGAACTAACCGAGAAGGAACTCTCGATCCACCGGAATCTGCAGCGAATTAGCAAGGCTATTCGTTTCCGTCGCCATCCCGACGACCGCCAGGAACTCAGCGTACTGCTCGTCCGAGAGTCCCTTAGCCCGCGCCGCGGCTGTGTGCGAATGAACGCAGTAGCTGCAGCTGTTCGCCGAGGACACCGCGATATACACCAGCTCCTTGGTAAGCGGATCGAGAGCTCCCGGCTCAATCATCACCTGTTTGATACTCGTCCAGGTTCGCTTTAGCAGGTCAGGATGATTCGCGAGACCACGCCAGAAATTATTTACAGAATCTGACTTCCGCGTAGCGCGTATGTCGTCGAACACGGCCTTGACCACTGGGACGGCTGCAACTTCCTCGTCGGTCCAGAGCTTTACAGTGGCCAAGGATAATCCTCCGATCTAATCATAGAGTAACGACGATCTTCCCGATCTGAGCGTTCGACTCCATATAGCGATGAGCTTCGACGATCTCAGCGAAAGGAAATGTCTTATCGATGAGAGGCTTGAAAGCACCTGAAGCAAGATGGTCGAAGATGTATTGCTTCGCCTCGGGGAACACTGGATCGGGTGTCAGCTCAAAGAGAGTGTAGGCCCGGACGGTGAGGGCCTTGGCAAGCGCCGTGAAGAGCGGGTAAGGGGTTGGCTCAGGCGCCAGGGCACCGTATTCGAAGATGATTCCCTTGGGCGCTGCGGCGACGGCGAGCAATTCGAGGAGTTTTCCCCCGATGGGATCGAAGACGATGCGCGCGCCTCTTCCCGAGGTGATGTCGTTGACGCGGGCCACCAGATCTTCCTCATCGGTTACGATGACATGGTCTGCTCCGCGGTTGAGCAGCTCAGCTTCTTTGGCTCGGGTGCGGGTGACGGCGATGCTGATGGCGCCCTCTACCTTGACCATCTCGATGGCAGCTATGCCTACACTGCTGCTGGCAGCGGTGATGATGACGAAATCCCCTTTGACAACTTTGCCAAGCCAAATGAGCGCGCCGTACGCGGTGAGGTACTGCATCCAGATGGACGCTCCCTGTTCGTACGAGAGATTTGAGGGGTATTCGGCGATTCCATGTAGAGGGACAATAGCAACTTCGCCGTAGACTCCATGGTCGTTGAGTTTGAAGGTTCCTGGAACCGTGCTGACGGTTTTCCCGATCCAACTGGTATCGACACCAGGCCCTGCGGCTTCGATGATGCCTGCGGCTTCGTAGCCGTTCTTGGACGGAGGGAGAGGTGTCTCGAGGTATTGACCGTTTCGAAACATGACCTCAGCGCGGTTCAATCCGAGAGTTTTGACACGGAGACGGATCTCACCCGGGCCAGGCTCAGGTAGCGGGAGTTCGTCGAATTGAAGGACTTCGGCCGGGCCGGTTTTATGGAAGCGAACGATCTTGACTGTGCTGGACATGGCTGCCTCGCAACAACAGAGTTTTTTGTTTTGATGAACATCGAAGGTGGCAGGACTCAGCATTCAATATTCTCTACCCAGGCCGTCTGGGTTTAGCGATGGGCTGAAGGGGTCCGGGTGCACGATCCCGGCGGTGACCGTTCTTTCAAAGCGATCAGAGGGCTCGTCGTCAACGAGGTTCTCCACAGGCCATACCATTTGTTTCGATGATCAGCCCTTATTTTCCGCCAGAATGGCCTGTTTCCCGAAGTAGCTGATCAAGTAGAACGAAACTCCGAGCGAGATAACATCCTTGAAGAGAAACAGGCCCAGGAAGCTCATGTATCTCATCCCATGAACAGAAATAATTGCGCCTGGAGTCGTGATGACCATTGTGCTGGTTGTAAAGAACATGACTGATGCGATCAGGCCGCCAATGATACCGGCTTTAGGTCGCCAATACCCCGCGATGATCAATGCGGCGGCGACCATCTCGGTAAGCCCGATGAGATCGGAGCCGATATAGGGACCGAACACTTTGAAGTGCCAGCTGATCAGCGGGCTATTCGAGACCAAGGGAACGATACCTTCGGCTCCGGGCGCAGTCATTTTGTAGGATCCAGCCCAAAGCAGCATGACAATCATGCCGACGCTGGTGATCAGAAATGGCAGATTTCGCTCGTGCGTCCATGCTGCCAATTGGGTTAGCTTGCTCTTGGCTTGTGCGCGAGAAACCTCGTGCATTTCTGGAGTAACTAGAGTTTTCATTTTGCCGGCCTTTCGTTCCCTCGTGGGTCTTACATGACGCAATTAAAATGCCTGGGTGTAATGCAAAGTCGAGATCCGCCTGTCAGACACTGTTTCCGCACTAGATGCCTTTGGTCTCGCCACCGTCCATGCGCACGGAAGTTCCTGTCATCCACTTCGCTGCGGGCGACACCAGATAGGCCATCAGGTCCGCGATCTCTTCGGGTGTGCCGTAGCGAGCGATCCCGGCCTTTTCAGGAAACTGCTTCATGGCCTCCTCCACGCTCACGCGGTGTTCCAGAGCCCAGTGTTCAAGGAAAGAGCGGCGACGGCCGGTCATCACCGCGCCTGGAACGACGCTGTTGACCTGGACCCCATCTTTAATACCCTGTTCGGCAAAAGCCTTGGCGAGGGCAATTATGGCGGCGTTGACCGCAGCCACCGCGGCGAAACCCGGCTTAGGATCAAGGGCCGCGCTTCCGGAGATCAACACTACCGATCCGTTTGAAGCTTTCAGCGCTTCCCAGGCTTTCACCGTCAGGCGGCGCGCGCCATGTAGCTTAAGCGCCATGCCATCATCCCATTGCGCATCGGTCATCTCGAACAGGTCGATCTGAGGGACAGCGCCGGCAATATTGAGCAAAGCATCGATTCGGCCAAACCGTTCGAGGGTACCCGCGACGAGGATTTCAGCCGACTGAGGTTCACGCAGGTCGAGCGCATAGATCAGAGACTGTGCACCAGCGGAGTGGACTGCGGAAGCAGTCTTCTCCAATTCGTCGTTGTTTCTTGCTACAACGACAACAGCTGAGAAATCGTGCGCTAAACGCAACGCGGTGGCGCGACCGATGCCTTGGCTCGCGCCGGTGACGATTGCGACGGAATTGTTTGTCATAGTTCCTCATTGGTTGTGCAAGCCCCGACCTTATGTCCTCGGAAGCGACACTGTCGCTCCAAACACTTGTTGGGTGGCAGGAATTCGTCAGGCATCTTTCTTAGTTGGTCAACCATAAGCTCCGCCAGAACTCACATGGAGTAAGTGGTTCACGATGGAGAGCAAGTGTCGGCGACCATGTGGCCATCCGTAAACCGCTGACGCTCCAAGAAGACGTGGCGCTGCTCTGTAGGCCCTTGGCAAGCTTCAAAGTTTCACGACCAACTTGCCATTCGCCTCATTGGCTTCCATCAAGCGATGCGTCTCGCGAATATCTTCGAAGCGAAACACTCGTGAGGGTTTTGCCTGGAACTTGCCTTGCTCCACCTTCTTCGCAATTTCCTGTAGGGGAACATCGGAGAGAGGAAATCCCGGCGTCCCAAAGACAAACGAACCGAAGAACGTCAGATAGACACCACTGGCCATCTGTAGCAGCGGGTTGAATTCCTTGATGGGAGCCAGCCCCCCGAGCCATCCGGCAAGACAGGCTCGGCCTCCGCGACGCAGAATGCGAAGCGAATCGAGAATGACGCTGTTACCAACCAGGTCAAGAACTGCGTCAATGTGTTTAGCTTCGGCGATGCGTGTTGAGAGTTCCGGACCCTCCAACTCTGCGCGATAGACACCAAGATCCTCCAGCTTCTTAAAGCGGTCTCGACTCCGAGTTGTGGCGATGACCTTTGCTCCAGCTTCCACCGCGAGGTTAAGAGCGGCGATGCCGAAAGAGGATGTGGCGCCGCGAACTAGCAACGTCTGTCCTGCCGTAAGCTCCAGATTGCGGAAAAGGCACGTCCATGCGGTCGCATAAGATTCAGGCAGGGCCGCGAGTTCCTCCCATGGCAGACTGGACTCGATCTCAACAACGCCACCAACGTTGGCGCGCGTGTATTCGGCGTAGCTGCCATTGATGGTTCGTCCCAAACCGCCCATGAGAGCGGCAACCTTGCTTCCGACCGCAAACTCGCCGCCAGGGCACGACTTCACGATGCCGACACATTCAATGCCGCTGACGGGGCCGCTTCCGCCCATTCTCCACGCCGCATGTGCATCTCGGCGTGATTGATGCCAAACGCCTTGATCTGAATGACAACTTTCCCCGGTTCTGGCTCTGGCTCAGGGATCTCCTTGATCACCAGGCTGTCCAGACCTCCGAAGTGATCGAGCACGACGGCGCGCATCACAGATTCTCCTTTATTGGCGTGCTGTTCTACGAAAGCGTTGCGTTAGCGGCTTCAAGGACGATGTCTATAACTTTGTCCGGAGCGCTGTACATAGGAGTGTGGTCCACGGTGTGCGAGCGTATGGTTGCGTTCATTCGGCCAGCCATGAACCGCTGAGTCTTTGGATTGATCATGCGGTCGTCCTCTGCAATCAGATACCATGAGGGCTTTGTCTTCCACTGCGGAACCGGCGCCTTCTCCTGGATGCAGTTCACCGAGATTGGCCGCTGCACCGCCGCCATAATGGCTAGCTGATCGGCAGTCGCTTGGTGGGCCACCGCATTGCCGAATCCCTCTCCAGGCATCCATATCAGGCCATACGAATCGGGAGCGAGTTGCGGAGCCTGGGGATGGGACGGCGTACGGTAAAAGACATCCGCGACAGTCTCTCCCTCATCAGGCGCTAGCGCCGCGATGTACACCAGTGACTTCACTCGATCGTCTTGAACTGCAGCGATCACTGCCCCCGCATACGCGTGTCCGACGAGAACCACCGGACCGATGGCCCTTTCGATCGCACGATGAAGAATGTCCGTGTCCTCGGCGAGAGTTGTGAGGGGAAGTGGCGCTGCCGTCACGTGAAATCCTTTACCTATCAAAGGAAGAACGACGTTGCTCCAACAAGATCCATCAGCCCAGGCTCCGTGCACCAGTACGACCGTGCCCGCTTGAGGAGAAGATGTCATCGCGAAAACTCCTTATCAAGAAAATCCTCCATAGCAGAAGCGATCTCCACAAGGTGGGTCTCAATCGCGAAGTGACCAGTATCCAGGAACTTAACCTGCGCGTCTGGCAAATCTTTTCGGAAGGCCTCCGCTCCCGCAGGAATGAAGAAGGGATCGTTCTTGCCCCAGATCGCCAGTAAGGGCGGGTTTGACTTGCGAAAATATTCCTGAAACTTGGGGTAAAGTTTCACGTTCGATGCGTAGTCGAGGAATAGATCGAGCTGAATCTCCTTGTTTCCCGGGCGTTCGAGCAACGCGGCATCCAAGGTGTAGGATTCGGGCGCAATGGATTCCGGATTTGTTACTCCGTGTGTGTATTGCCAGCGGGTGCCTTCTGGAGTCAAGATGTTTTGGCGGATGACTTCCCGATTTTCTTCGGTCGGCGCTGACCAATATTTCCTGATCGGGCCCCAGGCGTCGCCCAGTCCCTCTTCGTAAGCATTGCCGTTCTGCGAAATGATGGCCGTCACCCGCTCCGGGTGGTGCATCGCGAGACGGAAGCCTGTGGGTGCTCCATAATCGAAGACGTAAATTGCATAGCGGGTGAGACCGAGGGCGTCAGTGAAAGCCTCCAGAGTGTGCGCTAATCCGTCGAATGAATACCTATAAGCTCGTTTTTCAGGTACCGTCGTGAACCCAAAGCCGGGCAGGTCTGGTGCGATCACTTGGAAGCGCTCCGCGAGACGAGGAATCAGCTCGCGAAACATGAACGAAGATGTAGGGAAGCCATGCAACAAGAGCACGACCGGCGCATTTGTGTCGCCCGCCCTCCGGTAGAATACGTCGACCCCATCTACTTCAACCCTATGAACGGAGGTCACAGGTATTGCGAACTTAGGAAGAACGGTACTCATAGAACTCCTTTTGACTCGATGCTTGATCGGTTTGCTAGTGCAGCACTTTCTGCTGCGCTTTCGTACGGGTTGCGCATCGAGGTGAGACCAGCGAGTCGACGCGGGCAAGGTAAGGGCAACCGTAGTGCCAAATCTCAAGCCTCTTAGGCGGAAGGTGGCCGAACTGTTAACTCCTTGCGGGCGCACGAGATAAATTTTCGGAGCGGGAAAAGATATCGTCCCCGTAGTGTCCACTGGGCGACGGATTTTCGACAGCGACGGGAGTTGGTCGGGAGCTTTGTCACAAAGGCTATGCCGCAAGTAATCCCTGATTGGACAGGATGGTCCCGTCATAGAAGAAGACTCTTGCCTCGGGGATGTACGGATTACGATTTGCCAAACCTCAATGTCGCGTTCGGGTAGCCTGGTGAAGCACAACACCAGAAATCCCCTTTACCGATTTACGGTTTAGCGGCATGTACTCGGGGTGCAAACTACGATCTCAAAAAATCAAGTAGACCTCGTAGTCGTTGTCAGGTCACAATTAGCATCCGAAATGGACATGAGGAAAAAATGACGAACTCTGTGCAGCGCTCGCGCGCACATTGGTGCTTCGCTCTTGCATCGCTTTTGTTCTCTGTTTTGCCTCCTCTTCAAGGACAGTCTTTGGTGGAAGATCTGCGCCGAGGTTTTGCCAATCCTCCCGATACCGCCAAACCGATGGTGCGCTGGTGGTGGTTTGGAATTGCGGCTGAAAAGCCGGAGATGCTTCGCGAATTGCAGCAGATGAAGGCCGACGGGTTCGGAGGAGCGGAACTCGCCTTTGAATATCCGCAGGTTGTCGACGATCCGGCCAAAGGGCTGATCAATCGGCCATTCCTGAGCGCGGCGATGCTCGATGATGTCACTTACGCGCAGTCTGAAGGCCGCAAGCTCGGGCTTCGCATCGATGTCACGTTGGGGAGTGGGTGGCCCTACGGTGGGCCGGCCACTTCGTTGGCCCAGGCGGCTGGCCGGCTCCGCTGCTTGGAAATCGCTATTCCGCCCGATGCGACTAGGCTGCCTGCTTTTCAACTGGAGGAGGGCGAGTCAGTCATCTCAATCTCGCTCGTGAGCGGCGAGCCAAAGCATTGGGACGCTGCGACTGCCCAGTTGCTGGCGTTGAATCCGACAAGAGGCATTGCTCCAAGCAAGACGTCACGGACCGCTTTGATCTTCATCGCAGGGCACACCCGTCAAAGGGTGAAACGGGCGGCGGTGGGCGCCGAAGGCTGGGTGCTTGACCCCTTTAGTCGCGAGGCGGTAGCCACCCACCTGAAATCCGTGGGCGAACCTTTGCTGAGCGCCTTTGGGACGACGCCGCCCTACGCCATCTTCTCGGACTCGCTCGAGGCCTACGGGGCAGACTGGACTCCTGAACTCCCCGACCAATTTCACAAGCGGCGGGGTTACGACCTGCTTCCGCACTTGCCCGAACTCGTGAGTGGAGGAACTCCGGCAGCCGAAAAAGTTCGTCATGACTGGGGAAAAACACTCACCGAACTGGTTGATGAAAATTATCTCTCTCAAATCAATGCGTGGGCGATTGGCCACCATACGAAGTTCCGTTCGCAGACCTACGGAGAGCCCGCAGTGAGCTTATCCAGCCAGCGCCTGGTGGCGCTCCCCGAGGGCGAAGGTCCACAATGGCGCGCGTTCTCAACCCTGCGCTGGGCGAGCTCAGCTAACCATCTGTTCGGCAACAACGTGACCTCTGCCGAGACGTTTACCTGGCTTCATTCGCCTGTCTTCCGCGCGACGCCGCTCGACATGAAGGCGGAGGTCGATCTTCATTTCCTGATAGGGGTCAACCAAATTATCTGTCATGGCTGGCCTTACTCGCCGCCCGAAGCGGGAGAGCCGGGCTGGTCGCTCTACGCCGCCGCTGTCTTCAACGATCACAACCCATGGCATCCGGTGATGCCGGACGTTGCCCGCTACATGCAGCGTGTGAGTTATCTGCTGCGCCAGGGCGAGCCGGCAACCCAGATCGCACTGCTGCTGCCTACCGATGATGCGTGGGCCTCTTTCTCTCCCGGCCATGTCACGGTGACCGGAGAGATGGCTCGCCTTATCAGTCCAGCGTTGATGTCCTCAATTCTGAGCGCCGGATACAACGTCGACTTCATCGATGCCGATGCAATCGATCGCTTGGGCATTCCTTCACCGGTCCTTGTTATTCCGCCAACTGAGAGAATTCCAGTGGCTGCTCTTCGAAAGATTCAACACTATGTCTCCGCAGGCGGCCGGGTTATTTCTGTGGGACGCGCGCCGTCGCTTGATGGTGAAGGGCAGGCGGATGCCGAGGTGACTTCGCTCTCGCGTCAGCTCTTCGAGCTTTCGAAGTCCACCTTCGTTCCGGACGAGTCAACTCTTGGAGCCGCGCTTCATAAGGCTGCGATACCCGATCTTCAACTTACCAGCGACAAGGACGAGATCGGCTTCGTGCGGCGTAAACTATCCAACGCTGACATCTACTTTGTGGTGAATACTTCGAATCATCCGACCACGGCCCACGCGACATTCTCGACGACCTACAAGTTTGGAGAACAGTGGGATGCCGGCACCGGCGCCGCTGTCCCCGGGCGCATCTTATCGATTGACACGCCTATTGAGTTTGCGCCATACGGTTCGGCAGTATTTGTCTTCAGCGATACTCCGCCATCTGCGCCTTTGCAGCAACGACCAATGAAGCAGGTCGCCGATTTGAATGCAGACTGGAACGTGATCTTCCCCACTCTGCATAAGTCGGTGAACGAACAGTCTCTGACCGATTGGCTAGCAGATCCCTCCACTAAGTTCTACTCCGGTGTCGCTGTTTATCAGCGTGACTTTCTTCTGAAGAGTCTGCCTTCCGGGGTTACTTTTCTTGAGATAGAAGGCGGCAGGTCAGTGACGGCGCCCGTTACCGCGCCTTCAGGCCCAGGAATGAGGGCTTGGTACGAGCCCCCAGTCCGCGAGGCCGCGATCGTCTTTATCAATGGACATCGCGCCGGTTTCTTGTGGCACCCGCCCTATCGCATTGCCGTCGGCCCGTATCTCAGACCTGGAGAAAACCATATAGAAGTCCGCGTTTATAACACTGCGATCAATGGCTGGGCGGCCATGCCGCCGCATGACTACAAGCCGCTGATCGCCAAGTACGGTGACCGCTTTCAAATGCAGGATCTGGATAAGGTGCAGCCTGTGAGTTCAGGTTTGCTCGGAAATATTCGCCTGATCGCGGAGGAGTCTCACTAGCAGTGTTCCTGAGGTCCATAGCAGTGTTCCTGAGGTCCATAGCAGTATTTCTGAGGTCCTTTGACAGCGAGCCCAGGTCGCCAGAATCCGCCGGGCGTCGTCACTCGTCCTCATAGACCTCCCAGGGTTTGAACAGGTGCTCGAACTTGTCCATGTCAACTCGCTTCCCTTGGAAATTCACACGTTCCAGCTCTAGGCGCGCGCGTTGTTCGTGGGCCGCATCACCACGCAGCTTGATCTCGCCGCCCGCTCCAAGAACCCGATGCCACGGCAGTTGGTCGACGGGGTCCAGCCGAAGAAGCCCGGCGACGGCGCGATGATATCGCGGGTAGCCGGCAGCGGCGGCGACGCTGCCGTAGGTGCTCACCTTGCCTGCTGGGATCGAGAGGATCATCCGTCGAAATGCGATATCGCGCTCCTCGTTAGGTCGCAGCGCATCGCGAAGCAAGGCTCGTTTGCTCTGTTCGATTGAGAGTTGGTCGAAGACCGAGGTTGCCGGTTGCGTCCGTCGCTTCGATTTGGACCCGATGCTCATTTGTGTTTTTAGATAACATCGGGTTCGCATCGGTCGCAACTCTTGCGGGCGTCATCGCCTTTCCTCTCGTATGGCCCTGCCGAAAAGGCTGCGCCCATTTGAAACCCCAGGCGGAGCAATATCAGACAGCTATTTCCCGGCCCCATCCTCAATAGTCGACTGTAGGTTCGATCGGGGAGGATTGATGTTCCACTGGCAATACGAAACGATAGCCATTCGCTGCGGTTTCCGTGAATGCCTGAAGAGAACCACAAGAGAAAGCAGCAAGATAACAAGAGAAAGCAGCGAGCTCTAAAACATTGGAGGGCGCGGGTCGGGATCGAACCGACGCATAAAGGTTTTGCAGACCTCTCCAGTCAACTTTGATGAGTTTGTACTGGCTTGTGGCTGGTCATAAATTCAGCGATATACGCGATTTCAGTCCGAGAGGGTACAAGCCCAGCTAAACGGGTGCCCGCTACAGTATCCGCTACAGTGCTCTTGGTGACGCTGATTTCCGTCGTCATGGTCCATCCGCGCCGGTGAGCCACCTTGTCTCTGGCTCTGGTAGTCGCGACACGTCTCCCCGGTGTCCGGACACGTCTCGATAGGTTTCCGGGTTGACCGGCGAAGGCGCCTCGCACCAGCCCTACATCTTTCGGCACTCCCGCAAAAGGTTGATCACGGGTTAAAGCACATTCACGAGTTGCTTTTCCGATCACGTTGATGCGGTCGACCATCGCCAGCGCTCTCAAGAGCAGGATTGCGCCAGCGGACCAGAAGACCTCACGAAAGACGCTGGGTGTCCCCTTCACTGGACTTATATCGGCGGAATCGAACGTGGCGAGCGAAATGTAAGTCTTCTGAATATCGTAAAAATTGCCCCTAGTCCGGACGCCGATGTCACGGTGGCCTTAAAGGTCACTAGACTTCCAAGGTAGAAGGATTCTGCGATGAGGCGAGAGTCGTGGTTGTGGCGATCGCTGCATAGTTTACAACGTAGTTTGCTGCCCCGACCTCGCTCGCGACCCCGCCAGAAACCGCGATTGCTTTGACAACTTCACTGGCAGTAAGGGTGATCTGCCCGGTGTACTCCGTCGAAGACGCTGTCGGCGTCGACCCGTCGGTCGTGTAGTAGATGGCTGCCCCTGAGAGCGTCGTGGAGATCGTGACCTTCTCCAAGGGCCGGTACGTGCCGTCCGGCTTCGGGTAGGTCGGGGTTCCGCTTGGACCTAGGGCCAAATCCGAGGGAGGGCTTCAGGGTTATAGTCAGGCTTGGCGCAACCGGCGGCGCAGCCGGTTGTATGCCAGGCAGAGACCGGAGATCGACAACACAACCGCTCGGGTTCCGTGCTTCTCGGCCAAGAGTTGTGCGCGGGAATCTGTTGATATATTCGCCTTTCGTTCGCCTTATACTGTCTGCAAGGGCGAAATGCGCAAGGCAAACGAACGCGAGGCCGAGGAGCGGATGCGCGATAGAGAACCTGTGCTTACTTTCTTCTTTATTCTTTTCACCTGAGGTAGATTGGATGAGATGAGGATAGGTCTTTCTTTGGGGTCAGTGGAAGATTGCTCTTGCAATGCTTGACGGGGCGAAACCCTCAAGCTCGTTCGGTACGAGGTCTATGCTTCGCAGATCGACCGCGTAGCGAAGGCCGAAGACCCAGAATACGACGCGACATCACAGGAGGTCACGGCAACCTACGCGTAATCAGCAGTTGGCCAAATGGGGCGGTGCTCGAACACTGCCCCAACCACACCCAATGTACAGGGCCTGTCACTTAAAGATATGTGGCGTCGTGTTTCAGCGCTAGTTGTCGTCGTCTCCTCGGACGTGCCAGAAAGCCTGCGTTTATCAGGGTTGCGATTGCCAGTGTCGTGTGCGGTTGTCAGATGAACTATATATGTTCTAGCCTTTTCATTGTCTTCGATGGTCAATGGAGAGTCTATGTCTGACATCAGTCGTGCGCGAGAGATGTTTACCAGACGGATACTAGACGGTGAAGGCAAAACGACCGGGTCTGAGCGGCAGGCAGCATTCAATAACACCGATGGTGCGGGACCAGGGCATAGTCTGATCGACGAGGTGGCAAAAAAGGCGAACCGGATTATGGACGAGGTGGCAAAAAAGGCGAACCGGATTATGGACGAGGATATCGCCGCAGCTAAAGCTTCGGGCCTTAGTGAAGACCAGATCTTTGAACTTGTTATCTGCGCCGCAGTCGGACAAGCCACAAGACAATACGAAGCCGGGATCGCAGCTCTTCGCCAGACAGTGGGAGAGGTATGAGCATGCGCCTAGCTATTCTCAATAGTGGTCACCGCATCGGTACAAAGGCTCTATTCGCAATCATTGAAATGGCTTCGCGCCAACCCCTATTGGACGTGGTCAAGCTGGTGAAATATCGACCTGATTTCTACGGCAATTTAATGGGCATGGTCACGCAGGAAACGATGCGTGGTCCATCCGCCTGGTCTGTTGCAGATCGTGAACTTATGGCAGCGTACATAGCCAAGAACAATCGGTGCGAATTCTGTACGGGGGCGCACTCAGCCGTCGCCCGGCTGGCATACCAGGACGGCCAGAAGGTCTCCGATGCGTTGCTTAATCTCAGCACAGCAAACCTTGACGAGCCGCTTAAAGCCACTATGCTCATGTTAGGAAAGCTGACGCGTGAGCAAAGGATGGATGCTCAGGACATAAAAGCGGTTCTCGTTGCCGGTGCAACCGTTGAACAAATTGAAGACGCGCTTGCCGTTTGCTTTTCGTTCAATGTCATCGGGAGGCTGGCTGATGCATTTGGCTTTGCTGTTCCGAGCCCAAAAGGCCTCGAATCGGGTGCGAAATATCTACTGTCGCGGGGGTATCGCTGATCAGGAAGAGTTGCTAAGGCTCTTGGGTAGAGCCCTCAGAGATCGGCTTTTCGTCAGTTGGGACTTGCTAGCTAGACCGGCGTTTCTCAGGACTAATATGCTCAGCTTTAGTACCGTCCTCGCCTTGCGAGTGCATTGGGCCTGAAGGCCGGCCAGCTCAGCGCGCATTATGGTAAATTTAAATTCTGCAATTCAGGTTGCACCCCGTCCGCGGAAAGGGAAGATCCCACCTGATTCCACCTGCAAGCACAGTCTCATGACTTCTCTTTTGCCCGTGCAGCGGACACCGGATACAAGAGGAGAAGTGTATGTTTCGTGAGCTGCCCGCAAAACCGAGCCTCGAATATCTGAGGAAGCAAGCCAAACAATTACAACGCACGGCGTCCCCGGGCAAGCTGGCCGATGCACATCATGCACTGGCTAGGGAGTATGGTTTTGCCGACTGGGCGAGACTGAAATCGTACGTGATCACATTGGGCCTTACGCCTGCGGAGGCCTTGACTGCTGCCATTCGAGATCAGGGTGCGCAGCGGGCTCGCGAACTTCTTGAAAGCTATCCAGAATTGAGGGCGAAGATTAACAAACCGCTGCCCAACTATGGCTTTGGCCAACATGCTCTGTTTGCGGCGGTGCAAAGAAGCGATCGTGCGACCATTGACGTTCTGTTGGATGCAGGCGCGGACATTCACAAACGAACCGAGTGGTGGGCAGGCGGTTTCGGCCTTCTCGATGACTGTGATCCAACCCTGGTTAATTTTCTGGTCGAGCGCGGCGCGGTGATCGACGTGCACGCGGCTGCGCGGCTCGGAATGATCGCAAGACAGACTGAATTGGTCGCCGCAGATCAGAACGTTGTCCACGCAAAAGGTGGAGACGGACAGACGCCACTCCACTTCGCCTCACGGTTGAGACTGCTCGGTTTCTTCTGGATCATGGTGCAGAGATCGACGCGCTCGACGTGGACCACGAATCTACGCCGGCCCAGTACATGTTGCGTGTTGAGCAAAAGCGTAACTATCCACAAGATCGTCAGGACATCGCTCGCTATCTTGTATCGCAAGGATGCAGAAGCGACCTGCTAATGGCGGCGGCACTTGGCGATGAAAGGCTTGTGCGGCAGCATCTAGACACGAACCCCGCATGCATTCGTATGAGGGTTTCGGAAGCGTGGTTTCCAAAGAAAGACCCTCGCGCAGGGGGACAATTTACATCTGGGTGCTTGGGGCAAATCGAACCGCGCACGTGGTCGCACGCGAATTCGGCCATGAGCAGGTCTTTGAACTGCTTATGACCTGCCCCCAAAAAACTGTACCAGTGGTAGCTGGAGTTCTCTCGTAATGTAGACGGGAGGATTTTGTATGAAGAAGAGCCGTTACACGGAAGAGCAGATCATCGGGATCTTGAAGCAGCATGAGGCAGGAGTGAAGACGGCGGAGTTGTGCCGGGAGCACGGGATCAGCGCGGCGACGTTCTATGGCTGGAAGTCGAAGTACGGCGGCATGGACGTGAGCGAAGCGCAACGTCTGAAGGCTCTTGAAGACGAGAACCGCCGTCTGAAGCTGCTGGTGGCGGAGTTGAGTCTTCACGGCGAGGCGCTGAAGGGCGTGATCCGAAAAAACGGCTGGAGCTTGCCGGCCTGAGAGAAGCGGTGGCGTACGCTCAGGCCGAGCATGGCTTGAGCGAGCGCACGGCCTGCAAGCTGCTAGGCATGAAGAGGTCAAGCTACCGGTACGAGCCGCGGCCGGACCGCAACGCGGCGTTGCGCGAGGCGTTGGTGAAGCTGGCCCGGCAGAAGCCGCGCTATGGCTACCGGCGGCTGCACGCGGTGTTGAGCCGGTGCGGCCACGAGGTGAACGTGAAGCGGGTCTATCGACTGTATGTGGAAGAGCGACTGATGGTGCGGCGCAAGAGGCGCAAGCGTCTGGTGCGCGATCGCGCGGCCGAGCCGCGGCTGACGGGAGCGAACCAGGAGTGGGCGATGGACTTCATCGTCGATGGGTTGACGACGGGGCGGATGGTGCGCATCCTGAGCGTGGTCGACGTGTACACGCGCGAGTGCCTGGCGCTGGAGGCCGACACCAGCCTCGGCTCAGGGCGCGTGACGCGGGTGCTGGAGCGGCTGATCGAAGAGCGTGGCCGGCCAGAAAATGTGCGCTCGGACAACGTACTAACACAGGAAGGAAAAGCTGGAGAGAAGAGAAGGTCCCTTAGCATCCCGTATGGGATGTGCTTGACGACGACTGTACCTCCAAGTGGCTTCCACGAGCAAGGGCTGAGCGTTCGACCATAGCGACACGAGATCTGCCGAAGAGCGCAGTCTCCACTGTACTCAAAATGAAGTCTCAACCAAGTGAAAGGCCGAATCATTATCTACGAGGTCCTTACGGCCTCGACGGCCCAGGTGAAGCGGCTCTTCCACTTGGTGCCGCTGCCTCATAGAAGCAGCGGAAGTCGGTACCGGTCTTGATGATCCCATGAGCCACGCGAGCCATCTTGGCGGCGACGGCGACATACGCCATACGCTTGCGGTCGGCACTGGCAGGATCACGCCGGAGATATCGTTCGAACTTGTCTCGGAAGCTGTTCTCTCGCAGCCTCACAGCCACAGTGGCGGCCATCCAGAAGGCGCAGCGAAGCCGTGCGTTGCCGTATTTCGACAGCTTGGTCGCTCCTCGAAACTGGCCCGACTGCTGAGTCGAGAGATCGAGGCCACAGAACTTGAGGAACTGACGATGGTGATTGAAGCGGCGCAGGTCGCCGGCTTCGGCCAGGATCGTGAGCGCCAGGATAGGGCCGATGCCTGGCATCTGCTGGAGACGCCTGAAGTCGACGTTTTCCTTCAGGTGAAGCGCAGCTCGTTGTTCCAGTTGATCGCGGAGCTGGCAGAGTCGGATCATCTCGCCGAGTACGACGCGGAACATCGCAACGGCCTCTGAGTCCTCAGCAACGGGGATCCCGATGGAGGACTGGGCCGTGCGGTAAATATCCTCTAGCAGCCGCTGTTTACTTACCTTGCGTCCGACGACCGTCCACGCTTGCTGAACGAAGTCTTCCATCGAGAGGCGTGCAATCAGGGCAGGCGTGGGGAAGACCTGAAGGAACGCGAGAAGCCACTCAGAACGCGTGGCATGATAATACCGCTCTATCTCCGGAAAGTAGAGCGGCAGGTAATGGGTCAAGAGCCGATGCTGGGTCCGGGTCTTCTCAAGAGAGATCTGCGCATAGGTGAGCGACAGCTCCTGAAAGTCATGGATCTGGTTCACGAGCGGGTCATGGTAGTGCTGAGTCACGCCGGTCTTGAGCAGATGGAGCAGGACCTGGGCGTCCTTCGGATCGTTCTTGTCCCAGGAGTTATGCATGGCTTCGCGGGTTCGCGCCACAGCGAGGGACGCGATCAGCTCCAGATGGAAACCCTCGGCCTGCAGAAAGTGCGCCAGCGGCCTATGGTAGTTCCCAGTGGCCTCGAAGACGATGCGCACCGGGTGCTTCAAGCCATGAAGAAAGTCGGCAAACAGTCGGAACTCGACTGCGGTGTTGGGCAGGATCAGGCGCTTGCGGCTCTTCCATCCCGGAGCTTCGATCAGGACATCGTGACGGAGCTTGGCAATATCGATCGCTACCAGAACGGTGGACGGTTGAGTAGGCTGGACAAGGGACATGGTTGGTTCTCTCCTAAAAGTGAAAGTAGGCATACGTTCAGCTTAGGAGACCTACGGCCAGCCATGGCCCAGGAAGTCGGATCTCGGTCGCTACGCTCCCCAAACCTGACTTCCTGCCTTCCTCAACCTCTTCCTTCCAAGTGCTTCGTGTGGTGCTACGGGCTTAACCTCGCGGTGGAAGCTGGAGCAAAGGTCATCGCCACAACTCGGAGTCGAGACCGCTTTAAGAAGCTGGAGGATCTTGGTGTCTATCGCGCAGAGTTGGAGGGTCCGGAACTCTCAACACGCATCGCCGAAGCTAAACACATTGACGCAGTTCTTGACCTGGTTGGTAACAGCGTCATTCTCGATTCGCTTCGCATTCTGCGTCGCGGAGGCCGAGCCTGTCTTGCCGGATGGCTCGGGGGCTGGCTCCCATCAAGGAATTCAACCCGCTGCTACAGATGGCCAGTGGTGTCTATCTGACGTTCTTCGGTTCGTTTGTCTTTGGGACGCCGGGATTTCCTCTCTCCGATGTTCCCCTACAGGAAATTGCGAAGAAGGTGGAGCAAGGCAAGTTTATGGAGCGAACTCCGGAGGATCTGAAGCTGGCTTTAGCCTGTGAACTGGGCGATGAAAGCACGTTTCAGGCTTACTTGGCCCGGAATCCGGACGCAGCCAAAACTCTCTCGGACGAGGAGCGGCGAAAGCTACAGGCAGCCGCACAGAGCAACAATACAACGGCGGTACGACTGATGTTGGAGGCTGGCGGGCCAGTCAATACCCCGGGCGAGATGGGAGCCACAGCGCTCCACTGGGCCGGCTTCAACGGCAATGCTGAAATGACCCGAAACATATTGCGCTTTCAGCCGGATCTTGAAACAAAATCGGGTGAGTATTCGGGGACTGCGCTGTCATGGGCTCTCTACGCTTCTGGAAATGGCTGGCATCGTAGCACAGGAGATTTTGTGGGAACAGTGTGCGCGCTTCTGGACGCCGGAGCTGCTCTACCGCCGGACCCCGAAGGCACTCGAACCCAGCGATGCCGTTCTGGAGGTGCTGCCATGAATTCAGCCAGGCGCCCGATCGGGGTTCTGTTCCTCTCCTGCCTCTACATTGCTGTGGGAGCCATTGGATTTGTCGTCAACGTTCCCAAACTGATAGCAATGCAACACGAGAGCATATGGATCGAACTCACCGAGTTGTTAACTCTTATTGCAGGAGCCTTCATGTTCCGTGGCCGGAACTGGGCACGCTGGCTTGCGCTCATCTGGATGGCATTTCACGTGGGAATCAGCTTTCCAGTAGTACGTCAGGTCGTCACCCACTCGGTCATCTTCGCCTTGATTGCCTGGGTTCTCTTTCGTCCTGACGCACGGCGATACTTCATACCCCTGAAACCTGACTACGAATAGCGGATGGTCGCCCCGGTTCGTTCTATTTGAAGCGTAATCGCCAAAGCGCGTGTCGAGGGAGGCCGGCGTGGAAACGTGCATAGGCCTGTTCTCGCGACTTGAGAAATCCTGGGCGGATTGCTTCCGAGAAGCCGACTCGAGTGCGGTGGCGATAACGCAACAATTGAGGAACCGAAACACGGATGAATACTTCATCCAATTAGCAGAGATTCTGCCTTTGCGACCGGGCAAGGCGCCTATATGCGGACGGCGATATTTGTCGGCAGTGCCGGAACACTTTGGCGAGGTGGGCCTGATCTGCGAAGCCGCAGCGCAATGCAACGTCTGTCAGAGCGATGTCCGTTTCCGACAAATGCCTTGCCGCGGTCTCAACCCTTAGCTCGCGCAGATAATCACCTGGTGTCACTTTGAAGAAGTTGCGAAACTCTCTTGAAAGTTGGGATGGATGCACGCCCACGTCGCGTGCAATCTGATTCATTTCGAGCGACTCGCATGCGCAATCGTGCAGCAAATCTCTTGCCCGGGCAAGCCAAAGAGGTGGCGTTCTGTGTTGAACGGTGCGCGTGCGGTAGGCAAAAGCTGAGGCGTTCAGAAGGATTCCCTCAAAAACTAGACCGGACATTTCGTCGATGTAACACAATTCGCACATCAGCCGTGCGCCCAGAGCCTGGGCATCTTGAGGCTCAGCAGGACGTGGTCATCCACCGCTAAATCAGTCCGAACCATCCGATGCAGAAAGGATGCACTGAATTCCACAGCAAGAAAGGTAGCGCCGAACGGAAAGGAATCTGCCTGCAGACGTTCAAATGGAATAAACAGCATGGAACTTCGAGCAAGTTCCAGCCGTTCGGATCCCATCCGTTTTGAGCAATGTCCCGTTTGCACAAAGATCATTGAGGCCCGCTCATTTCCATGCACATCATAAGTTGCTCCCCGATCGTAGCGAACCTGGCAAACGAGCATGGAATCAGAAGACCATTGTTGGAGCGTATTCCCATAGTGCTCGCCAGCGGGCAGAATCTTCGGCATCGGGTGCTTCCCTCGAATGTGATCTCCATCGGTTTCACCGCGGAACTTACACCGGCCGCAGGCGCCGACGCCTCGCGGCGTCCATTCCTTGATTATCCGTTAAACGGAGACAATTCTGTAAAGGGCTTTCAAGACCCGAAGTGCACGCTCAGGCGAGTCTTGCATTGGGAGGTCGGCGGGAGATGCGAATTAGTCTGCTTCGCGGAACACGGAAGGACCGGCAAACTAATGACGGAGACGTGAATCAAAAACCTCCGACTAAGAGAGAGCGGCTGTTCGCCGTATTCAGATTCTTCTTGTTTGCCGTTACAATCGGCCTCTTCCTAACTTGTCTGAAAATTGTTCTGAACAAAATCCCGGCCACGGCGTCCCTCCTTCAGCAGGCGGAGCTTGGGACCACGACTGCGACGATAATGCTCGTCATTGACGAGTATCGGGCTACTCTCGGTGATTGCCTTGTCCTATTTCGCCGCGAAGATTGAGGGACGACCGCTCGGGGCCTTCGGCCTTCCGCTACGGGATGCATTCGGGGACGCGATTCGCACTAGGCGTGATTTGGGGGCTCTTAGCGCTTTTGGACATCGGATGTACGTATCTGTTGGGAGGGTATTCCTTCGGAAGCTTTGCGCTCTCCCCTGGAAAGGTTCTGATCTTCGGCGCCGCGTCAGCGCTAGCTTTCATCATGGTAAGTCTTTTCGAAGAGTTTCTTTTCCGCGGCTATGCGTTGCATAGTCTCACCATAGGTGTCGGTTTTTGGCCGGCAGCATTTCTGTTATCGGCCATCTTCGGGGGCCTGCATCTCACGAATACCGGGGAAGGCATTGTTGGCGCACTGGATGTGATGTTGTATGGATTATTCGCATGTTTTACCTTAAGTCGGACCGGAAATTTGTGGTTTGCAGTAGGCCTACATTCGGCTTGGGATTTCTCTCTTACATTTCTTTACTCGGTTCCGGGTAGCGGCATGCACGCGAAAGGGCAGTTATTGCAAGCAACTCTCCATGGGCCGGCTTGGCTGACCGGGGGAGCTGCAGGACCCGAAGGACGCGTGATCGGTTTGGCAGTCCTGATTCTGTCGTTTCCCGTCTTTTCCGCCTTGTTCCCAATCGCGCCCGCCGCCCGTGGTGGCCGGCATTAAAGATGTCGTCGTGCCGTGGGGCCTGCCCAAGAATAAGGACGGAATAATGTTCACTGGGGCATTGCCAGGCGCACGTTCCTCATGATGCAACCAAAGATATGTCGTATTTCGGTCGGTTGTTGGTAACGGGGGCGATGCACTCACTGGCACAGTCAAACAACTCGCGGTGGAGCTCTAAAAGCGAAGCTCGTCCGCATTGAATTCCTTGATCTGCATGTCTCGAAAGGCCTTTGATATGAGGCAGGTCTACTGCACCTCTTGAGTAAGGGTCGCTGCGCTGACTGCATCGGTGGTGCTGCCGGTGAAGATGGCCGCAATAGCGTTGCCGTCAAGAGCGAGGTTCGCAGTGATCAAGGATGCTGTGCCATCAAGCAGCCGCGCACTGCCAAGAACAACGCTTCCATTCTTGAAGATGACTAACCCCGTGGGAGGCGGCCCGGAAGCTGCGGTGACGGTGGCCGTGAACCTCACCTGATCTCCAAGGTTCGACGGATTCGAGGAGGCGGTAAGCGTCGTCGTAGTTGAAATGGCACCAGGCTTGATCGTGAAGGTGGCCGAAGTGACCGGGCTGTCCGCGTAGCCACTTGCGACTGCGATCGCTTTCACCGTCGACGTTTCAGAAATAATGAGGGGCCGGTCTGGCTGACTGATATGGGCACAATCGACGTAGAGATGGGGAACGGCGTCGAGGTAGGCGCGCTCGCGCGCGGTAACTGTGCGGATAGCGCGTCCCTGTTCCACGGCGCGCAGCCCCTGCTGCAACTGGGCGGGAGACTTCGATCCGGCGAATGGGTTCTGCCAACTACGAAGTGCAATCCCCCAATCAGCTATAGCACACGTCGGATCGGCCGTAAGAACCGAATTGAATCCTTCAATCGCGGAGCCGAATTGGAAGAATGCATGAGAGCCACGGCATGATTGAACTGGGGTAGCACATTAGGATTACAGTACGTGCTGAAGGTGACGCTGCCAAGCGCCTCGGGCGAAGGGTGGTCGTGAACCTGGGAGTGGAGGGGTGATATAACGGCGGCCCATAGATAAAGCATCGCAGAGACAACTGTCTTCATTCTGTAAAGTCTCCTTTATCACCATGGGTGCAGTTTTCTTGATGAATATCACACGGTCCATGCTTGTTTGTTTCCCCAGAGGCACTGGCCGTCTCCACGAACCACTAAGGCTCTGGTGGGTGGGCGCGGTGAGTTCTTCATCCCCCTGGGTACTCATGACTGGTCTCCCAAGGAGCTCTGTAGGAAGTAAGAAGTTCCGAGCTCAATGCGGCCATTTGGAGGCTACAATCTCAACGAGATTGTCCCGCCTCTTATCCCGGTCGGGGTCGCAGAAGGAAGGTCTGTGAACTCAGCGAGAGACCAGGGATGCATGTCGTTGCTCTCCGCAACCGTCTGACTCGGCGGTTTGCCTGCGAGGCTATGAAAGTCTCGCACCATGTGCATCTGATCGGCAAAGCCGAACTGGTGGGCGATATTGAGCCACGTGCGTTCAGGAAACAGGCGCTTGGTGTCGAGAGCACCCTGAAAGCGTGCAATACGCGCATACAGCTTGGGTGAACAGCCTATCTCATCGACATCTCTTACGTCTGCCGCCACACGGCCTACATCGTTCCGGAGGGAACCAATAGTCACGTGAAAAGTATGGGTGGAATGCAGGATTTTATAGACGTTCCCCATGAGTTTGTAATTCTTGTTGAAAACACGATGCAAGCCATAACCACCTACACACAGAGACGGGAATAAATCACGTTTCCATACATTGTTCCATTGAGTTCTGTCGAACGGTCGAACGCCAGATAGCAACTGAAACTCGCGTGCTGAACGCACCACAATGAATGGAAGGCATATGGAAGCTATCAGAGCAACCGAACCAACTTCATCAATGCAAATCGCTGCAAACCCGGCACTCGTGCTTCTACATGGTACCTCCGGCTTTTCAGAAGACTGGTCCGGCGTAGTTGACCATCTGGCTGTGAACCGCCTCGTAATTCGCCCCGACTACATGAACTCAACGATCAGTAACGATACGGCCTATTCAAAGACAATCGCTGAGGCCGCTTCTCATGTCCTCACGGAAGTCTGTGACAGAACCGAAGGCCCCTTTGACCTTGTGGGCTACTCTCTGGGGGCGGGTGTAGCCGCTTTCATCGCTGCAGAACATCCTGAGAGTGTTCGTTCGTTGGTTCTTGTTTCGGGCTTCGGATACGGTAGCGAGGTTTGGATGAAGTCGCAGTTTAGTCTCTGGCTCGACCTAGTTCGCACCAATCGGACTGCGCTTACTAAATTGCTGCTCCTGACTGGGATAAGCAGAGGTTTCCTTTCGACCTTTGATGAAGATACAATCGCCAGGATCATCGATGGATTTGTTAGGTCCACCGATTGGGAAAAAGTGGATTATTCCATTCGACTCGATCTTAACTTAGACATCCGAGAACATGCTAAAAAAATAGCGGTGCCAAGCCTATCGATTTCAGGCAAGCATGATCGCATCGTTCCCGGATTTTATTCAGAGCAGCTCGCCGAGTTGACTCACGGATCTCAACATGTCGAGATCGATTCAGGACATCTCTCCTTCCTAGAACAGCCAGTTCAATTAGCAACCGCCATCGTCAGGTTTTTAGATTCTCATCGACCTGAGGACAACAATCCACAAGAAGTGCAGAAACCAACCAAATCTCGGATTTGAAACCTTTCCGCTTCTAGCGCAAGTTCTCTTCGGCAGAAACTCTCCGAACAAATAGTGTGGAAGTCTTGAGGGCGACATCGCTATCTCTACCTGGGGAGCGAAGCGGCACTCGCTCCCATCTATCGAAGACTACGTTGGCACCAAGGAAATAATGAACCTCAAACCTGGAATCATTCTCGCCTTCATTCTTTCGTTCTTCATCATTTCGCCGGTCAGCGCACGCGTCTCTCACGTCGACATTTTCTCTCACTCCGATGTCCTCAGCGGAAGGTCGTTCGGCGACGCAGGGGCCTATGAGCACATCAGTGGAAGAATCTATTTCTCGCTTCCTATAGCAAATCCACACAATCAGGGAATCGTCGATCTCCACAATGCAATAAATCTTAGAGATGGTGAGGTCGAATTCTCGTCCGACTTCGTCGCGATTCGCCCCAAAGACCCCGCCAGGGGCAATGGCTCCATGATTCTTGAACTACCTAACCGCAGCAAACGAATCGTCCTTTCTTTTATCGACGGCGGCGATGCAGATGTCGCGGAGGACGCGGGCGACGCATGGTTACTGCGCAACGGCTATACGATCGTAACCTTGGGGTGGCAATGGGATGTAACCGGTCCTGGCGCACTCCACTTCTACGCCCCGATTGCGAAGGAAAACGGCAAGACCATTTTCGGTCTACTGCGAGGAGATATAATGCTTTCAAAGTGGATGCCAGAGATTCCGCTCGGCCATGTCATCCTCGGCAAGATCGGGGGAACCGAATATCCAGTCTCCGCACCCGACGATCCTCGCAACTCTCTTACCGTCCGCAACTCGCCCGATGCCAACCGAACTTTGATCCCCCGCTCTCAGTGGAAGTTCGCCCACATAGTCGACAGTAAACTCGTTCCTAGCGATCAGTTCATTCACCTCAACGGTGGCTTCCAACCTGGCAAGATCTACGAATATGTCTATGTTGCCGCCGATCCGGTGGTAGCTGGAGGTGCCTTCGCCGCCGTACGCGACTTCGCCTCCTACGCAAAGCACTCTCCTAACACAATCGTTCCGGTCCAGCGTGTTTTTGGGCAAGGCATCTCGCAGACCGGCCGATTTCTGCGCGACTTTCTTTATCAGGGCTTCAATGCTGACGAAGACGGTAAGATGGCCCTCGACGGAGTCCTTGCGCACGTCGCCGGAGCCGGCCGAGGCAGTTTTAATTACCGTTTCGCTCAGCCATCGCGGGATGCGCAACCGACCTCCTCCGTCTTCTTCCCAACCGATATCTTCCCCTTCACCGATCTACCAGAGCGCGATCCGGTCACAAAAGAGGTGGGTGGCCTGCTTGACCGCGCCACAGCCGAAAACGTCGTGCCGCGCATTTTTTTTACCAACACGTCTTTCGAATACTGGGGCCGTGCCGCGGCGTTGATCCACGTCAGCGCCGATGGCAAACACGATGCGCCGATAGCAAACAGTGTTCGAATCTATCACTTCACCGGCCTACAGCATTTCCCTGCTCCATTTCCTCCGGTGAGAGGGAAAGACGATCTTCTCGGACAGGAGCCGCAATCGCCGCTCTCACATAGATATCTGATGCGCGCCATGATTGCTAACATGGACGCATGGGTGCGAAATAGTAAGCCTCCGCCGGTCAGCAGTTATCCCCTGATTGCCGACGAAAATCTTGTGCCTTTGCAAAAATACGCTTTCCCTGCAATTCGCGGCCTGAATCGTCCGCACGACGCAAATGAGGTTTGGCGCCTCGACTTTGGCCCGAACTGGCGCAACGGTATCCTGAGTGTCCAGCCGCCCAGCGTCGGAAAGGTTTACCCCGTTCTTGTACCCCAGGTCGATATCGATGGAAATGAACGTGACGGCGTCCATTTACCAGAGATTACCGTCCCGCTCGCAACCTATACAGGATGGAACCTTCGCGATCCTTCCATCGGCGCATCCGATCAGCGTGTGGCCTTTGAAGCTTCGTACATTCCGTTCGCTAAGACCGCCGCCGAACGTGAAAAGACGGGCGATCGCCGCAAGTCCATCGCAGAACGCTATGCAAATCACGAAGATTACACCGTCCGGTACCAAAGGGCCGTGGATGAGCTCATAAAAGAGAATTGGATCTTGCCCGAAGATCGTGCCGCACTGCTACTTCGCGGTGAGCAAGAATGGAGCGAAGCTGTAAACTAATGTCTTATTCTTACTGTTGCCATTGTTTGAGTAAATCAAATATTGCGATGATCCCGGACAATCTGTCATGCCGGATGCTGATTGCAGGTGAGCAGCTCCGGTTTCCAGTAGTTTGAGCTATTAAAGAGACCTATTCGGGCATGCAGCACGGTAGAGTCATTCTTGCCAAATGCCCACGCAAGCCCCAACCGCGGAGCGAAGTTCAGAAAATTGCTCGGCGAGGTTTGAAACTGATACCGCAGGCCTGTGGTGAGCGTCAGACGTGGAGTCAACTTGATGGCATCTTCGGCAAACAGCGAGACTTTGCACTGATTGAACGCGACCAGAGGGTTTCCGGTCGTGATCTGAAATGTTGTAGGGATACCTGCTGCAAGATTTAGATTCGCGCGCCGATATTGTTCGAGCGCAGTAATGTTCGTGATCTGTGAGAGAGGCTGGTCGCTAGAATCAAGCACGGGAGCGCTTCCGCCGCCGAAGACAAATGCTCCGTTGAAGGTATCCGGGTCAATTTCATGAACATAATATGCCAATGATTGAACTCCGAATTTCATGGTGTGTTTGCCGCGGTCAAAGAGCAGATTGTCATCAATTTCTAAATCGCGCTCATGATTGTTAAGACCCTGCGCCGTAGAGCCACCTCCCAAAAAAAAGCCGGCGACCTGAAGCTGCGGAGCGGTGGAGAGCGGAGTCTGTTCTGTGTCTTTCCAGGAATAACCAATGCGGGCTGAGTGTCAGGATATTTGAAATCCGTAGATCATATTCGCTCACGCGGCTATTGAACCCAGCCTCAGCGAGAGTGAGGCCGCCAATTCCCTGATTGCCCAGATTATTCACGTTTGCCGAAAAGGAAATATTGACCGACTCGCTCGGGCTGATCTGTCCGTCTCCCCTTGCAGAAGCGATCCATAGACGCTGCGGCGCCGCTACCGCCTGGTGAAGCGCTTCCTGATTATTGTTAGCACCGAGCGCGATTGCGTTTACTACATTGAACTCATCGATATCGCGTTTTTCCAAAGACAGATTGAAGCCGCTCTTCTTCTTGATAATTGGACCGCCGAAGCTGAAGCCATAACGACGATTTCCCGCCGGAGTCGCCGTCAGAGAGAAAGGATCGGTGGCGTTAAAGCTTCTGTCGCCATCTGTGTAAAACACGGACCCATGCAGGTCGCCCAGCCCAGGCTTGGTTGTGATATCGATATGAGCTCCCTCAAAGGGCGGGAATTCGTATTCGGGTGAAAATAGGTCCGGGTTTAGGTTGACAGAAGCGATGGAGTCTTTTGGAGACAGAGCACTGCCGTTCTGGAAACCGTCCACTGTAATAGTGGCATTGGCGGCACCCCCGCCGGCCATTGCGGCGAGTGCTTGAAGCTCACGAGTAAGATCGTCCGGATCATCTGCAAGCTGTTGTACCTGCTTGGCATTCAATGTCTGGCTGCCCGGTACGGTACCCTCGGGGCTGAGGTCAGCAGCGACTTCGACATCTGTATCAACAGGCGGAAGAGCGAGTTGAACGGTAATAATGGTGCTGCCAGCTCCGATGCTCTTGGCATGCACTGACGAGGGAGAAACCTTCAGCTTGTACGGTCAAATCGGTCTCTCTACTAGGGATGCAGGGAAGGACGAAATGACCTTTGAAATCAGTCTGTGTACTTGAGCTATCAGTTGCTGTGACTTGTGCTCCTTGGATCAATAGACTGTTTGGGTCAATAACATTGCCTTCGATGCGGAACCCTGTTGGGCACGATTGCCCGAATGTTGCGAGAGAGCAAGAAAAAAAGCAACTGCTGTTACGGACATCCTTAATAACATCTTCTGTTTGGAAACCCCTCTTCAACAATGAACAAGGAAGGAACGAGGAAGACAATCGAGTACACTCGTGTTCGATCTTTCTTCTATCTCGAGGCGAGGCGAGGCCGGTTATTTTGTCATCGCAACCACGATGTCGTGCTTCCACAAAATTTGTGCCCATTTTTCTCTGAATTCCTTGTCAAAGTGCTAGATACACAAGATCCGCGATCTATTCCCGGAGTTTCGCAATAAACTTGTCACTGTGGTTTCTTGCACCACAACTTATAAGGGGCTTATGGATTCGTGAAATCAATCGATGAAGCGCCTCTAGGCGGTATCCACATATAAGCTTTGCTGCCTACTCTAAGTTTGTTGAACTTGAATTTTGGAGAGTCAATATGAATTGAATGATGGGAAATGGAGCCAATCAAAGGTCCGCTTCCGGGGCGACTGGAACATGTAAGCCGAACCTCAACGGACAATCGTCAGTTCGTCGACGGGGTGTTGTGGGTTCTGCGATCCGGGCCTCACTGGCAGGACCTTCCGGAGTGTACGGCACGTACAAAAGCGTTCATGCGCGGTTTATGCGCTGGGCGCGTGGTGGCGCGTGGGAGCGGATCTTCGCCGACCCAGTGGCAGACAAGAAACACTTCTATCTCACGTTGGACTCGACGATCGTGCGGGCTCACCAGCAGGCGGCTGCAGGCCCCAACAACGGGCTCCGAAGACTAGGCCGTGGGGCGTTCTCGAGGTGGACTGGGCACCAAAATCCATCTGCTGGTCAATGAAAATGGCTTGCCGGGGGCTTTCCGCATCACGCCCGGAGCTGCCGAATACGCCGAGGACGTACGCCTGCTGGACGGCCCCCATGACGAAGTCGTAATCGCGGATAAAGGCTACGACTCGGCCGAGATCATCGCCAAGGTCCACGGCCTGGGTGCGGTGGCCGTCATTCCGTCACGACGGCACTGGAAACAGGCTCGGACGTATGAGTGAACCCTAAAGGGTCGCGGCAATAGCCGTACCAGCAATCTTTGCTGGTATCTCACCTGACTGGGCGGCTGGCCATGCCAGTACAGGTGAATCGGACTTCACTTTCCCCAACCACCAAAGGAGTAACAATATGAAGACCTAACTGATCAACCATCTACGCATCTCGGACGATTTACCGAACAGTCAGGCCTTGGACTATTTGGAACGAGTGGAGGCAACTGTGGCCCCGTTTGGAGGAAAGTGGCTCGCGCTCGGACCAGCGGATGTTATCGAGGGCACTTGGCCGGGCGCTGTAGTACTGTTGGAGTTTCCGGATCGCAAATCGGCCACCGACTGGTATCACTCTTCGGAGTACCAGGCCATCTTGCCACTCCGGACAAAGAACTCTATTTCCGATATCGTCTTCATCGATCATCTTCCCGAGGGCTTCACAGTTAAGAGCTATGCTGAAGGCGTTCGTCGTTCGATCTCGGCGAAGTAGTCCTTCTGAAGTAGTCCTTCTTGGTCTGAGGACGAGCTGTTCTTGGTCTCCATCGAAATCATTGAAGGGACATTATCGTCCCTTCAATGATTTCGTAACCACTTTTATAGAAGAACTCCTAACGTGCACGACCAATTCGCCACTGCATCACTTCGATATTTTTCTTCTAACAAAAATGCGGAACCTTTTCCGTCATAATTTGATGCTGGCATTGTGCTCATAACAACCCACACAAAAAGCGCGGCATTGCGACCAGTGCGCAAATTTTTCCCGTGTAACTATTGTCGTCTGAATTTAGAAGGGAACTCCTCTGCTGCAATTGGTCGTGACCGATCTTAAGAAGACGAACTTGGCGCTGGACCGCGGCACGGTGGTGGACGCTCACACTAAAAACGGCTTTACGGCGCTGGCCGTAGCTGCGAACTATCGCGGGACAACCGAGGTGGTGCGAATGCTTCTCGATCATGGCGCGACGGTAGAGCGCTGAGCGACCGAGACGCATATTCCTTTTCCGCTATTCCTTGCTGCAGGCACCGGCGAAGTCGAAAAGGCCCAGTTGCTGGCCATCCACGGTGATAGAGTTAACGAGAAGTGAACATGCGATGGTAGAAGTTATTCGCCGTTGATAAATGCTATCGACATGGGCGATGCGCCGATGGTGCGGTCTCTGATTGACTTAGGCGCGTATATACGCGAGCGTGATACGCGCGGGTCGACTCCGCTAACGCGGGCAGTTCTTTCGAAATATAAGGATGTCGTGGCTGTGCTGATTGCCAAGGGAGCGGATGTGAATGCCCTTAACGGAATTGGACTTACGCCTCTTCACTAGCTTCGATGATGGATTATGGAAATACGGCGATGGTGCAGCAGCTACTCGCAGCTGGTGCGAAGCGCGACTTCAAGGATCCTGAAGGACATATTCCGTTGCAGATAGCGGAGAAGTTTCATTACGAGCAGTTAGCCACTGCTCTGCGTTGAGATTGGCTACTCTTCTTTTGTAGAGGAACTCGCTGGTGAAGATAATCCGAGCGCCAGTGGAAATTGATTATAAGAATCGTAGTTTAAACTTAATCACCGCGAATTGATCAATGGTGGATTCCTGCACCGCAGACGCCGGTTCGCGGAGCTCCTAGCTAGGCAGTTGTGAGTCTCCAACGGGGAATATAGGTGCGCGTGGCAGTCTCCACCGGATAAAGCGTACCAAGCCTGCACATCTTCTACTCGCTGACACCAGGAATTAGGCGCCTGCCTCCCCAATGAGCGCCAAATCTCTAGTACCGTATCTGCAGTAAGCTGTTGGCGCGGCGGTAAAAGAATGGGGATTGAATACTACTCGCGTGGGCTGTCACGGCTGATTGGGCATGAACTCGGATAGGGCTGACCTGAGTAGGTTGGTTCAGGAGGGTGCATTGGCCGGCTGCGATAGATCTCGCGGCTACGCGGAGCCCATTCGAGGCGTGAGGTCCGGGTGGGCTGAGCGAATTCGCCCGGCGCGGTGCCGCGTTGGTAATCGTCGTCCTCAGGATAAGTCGAAGTGCGCGCAGGCGAGCGGTGTGCCGGCTTCCCAAACTCGCTGAAGCTCGCCGAAAAAGCAGTGATCTCAGAGGAGCCGTCTTTCTGTCTTGCTCGAGGGGTTGTGGCCTAAACCGAATGTGGCGCACCCCGGCTCCAGCACCACACGCGGTAGCGCAGCGGAGCAGGACCGGTCTGCAAATTGTTCTGGTGGAACTATCGGAAGGAGTCTTCGTCGATCACCTCATCCCACACGTAGTTGTAGTAAGCCTATGAGTAAACGGTAAGACGATTGAGGGAACTGTGTAAGTGCGTGTCGACGGGATGCTCTTTTGCGCGGTAACGGTCATTATCGAGCAGGATAACGCGATCGAGATCGATGGTATCCCAATTGCCCTTGTACGTACGTGCGGTTCGTCGTGTTAAGCACGGCGCGAGTATGCCTCCCACGTCTTGCGGACGTTCAGGTTGGTGGTGAAGATTAAAGACCGCAAAGAGACAGCGGGAGTTCGTAGACATCTTCGTTTTCCCTCGCGCCGGGTTTCTAGCTCGCGATATAGTCAGGAGGTGAGCTGTCAGCGATTTGTGCATTAGTGAGCTGATCCTGCCCTTTCTCAGCTGGGCGCCGGGCACACACGTGAGGGATCCAGAAGACGGTTCTCCATGGCGTGTTCGAAGGCACGCTCGATCGTTTCGGCGGCGATGTCGAGCCCGTGACGCTTTGCAATCAAGCGCATGAAGTACTGTGCTTTTTCGCGATAGGCGGGCGTGTCCAAGAGTTTGCGGATCAACGCGTGGAGCCCATCGACGGTCAGGTTGTCGACTTCAAGAACCTCCCCTACTCCGTGATAGGCGATGCGGATGGCTACCCCGAATTGATCATAGCCGATGGGGATGGCCACCATGGGTACGCCAAGCGCGAGCGATTCAAGTGCGGTGTTGAGTCCGGCGTGCGTGATGCAGAGCGCGGACCGCTCAAGGAGCTCTAGCTGAGGTGCTGTGTCCACGACGATGACGTTGGGCGGGATAGAGCCGAGCTCGTGGAGTTCGATATTGTTTCCCTTGGCGAGAACCACCTGGATTTCGGAAATTGGTCCCACTGCGGCAAGGATGGTTTCGTAGATACTCACCATGCCATTAACCAAGGTCCCCAGCGATGCGTAGACAAGGGGCCTGCCATCGAGCTTCTCCCAGGGAAACGGGACGATCTCACGTCCTGCTACGTCGAAGAAGGGCCCTGCATAATGGAAATTCGAAGGCCACGGAATCCCGGGCAAGTCAAACTCCTTAGGTGTTTGCGACACAACAGCTGCAGCTTTTCTCGAGATGGTTTCAGAGGGAACACTCCACTCGAATTTCAGGCCTGCCCTCTCAGCGTATTCTGCGGCAAGATCCTGCACGATCCCGAAAAACGCGTTTTTGCTCTTTTTGAGTTCCTCGATATTGCGCGTGCGGGCATCGGAGGTATCCTCATATCGCCCTGACACAACAGAAGGAAGCGTGGTGCCCGAAAAATCGATGTTTAAAATAGCCCAGACGTGTGCATACGGGATGCCCAAACTTATGGGGACGACTTCTAGGTACATATGGATAGTGTCGAGTACCAGCGCCTCAACGCCAGTTTCGGCGATTACGCGTGGCAAGTGCTGGGACGCCAACTGGAACATCGCTCTGCCCGCCCCCTGAATGGTCCAACGGGTTGTTTCCATGCCGTGGAGCTTTGCAGCCGGAGCCAGAATACCGGCGGATGATCCAACCGGCAGCTCCTCTTCACAGTAGGAAACAAAATTCAGGCCGGCAGAGAGTACGTAGGGGCCCACATCCGGAACCCCAATAAAGACGATGTCGTGTCCTCGCGACTGCAATTTGCGGGCCAGCGCAATCATCGGATTAATGTGACCAGTGAGCGGCATACTGATAAAACCAATTTTCATTTAGGAGCTCTCCTTTTTTCTGTGCCTCGCATACGTGGAACCGACCCTTGTCCTACCAGCAAACGCGTCTTCCATCTATTACACAAAACGCGGGAAGTAGAAGTCTATTCCCAGTTTTTCACTTTATTGGTGATGACAGACTTTGCCGCGAAAGCGTCTCAGCAAGAAGCACTTTGTGATTTTCAAGATTCTGCTTGTAGGCAGAGATAATTCCCCGTGTTGAGTGCAGAGGGCATGGCCCAGAAGAACCTAACTCATTTTTGTACGCAGATCAGTTCATGAGACGGCACACCTCCTGCGCGCTTTGTTTCGCCTTCGCCCTGGGCATCATGACAAAAACTTCAATCCTTCAAAATGTGCGTCATTCGAAAGCGCTCGACACTTTGCGGAAAACGATCGATAAGAATTTATTCAACCCGACATTTCTCGGCGCGAATTGGGCCCGCGTTCTCAATAGATAGAATTCATTTGACATACCTAAGGCACGATGCGCACTCGAAAAGATAGTAAACAAAATGCTTAGTGAGCTTTCGATGTCTCCATTGCATTTCCATCCCTAATGACGGCCTTCGATAAAGCTCAGGGTGAACCATTCCGACTCCCGTATGCCGATGACTTCATCATCACCGGATGCTCGAAAGGGCTCTGTTGCAAAGTTGTGGTGGCCGCATAAGAATGGGCGGAACGCGAGCGGAGCGGGTCATGTCAGATTTCAAGTGGCGTCAATTTGAAGGCGAGATCATCCTGTGGGCGGTGCGTTGGTACTGCCGCTATGGCATCAGCTATCGTGATCTCGAGCAGATGATGGGCGAACGGGACGTGCTCGTCGATCACTCCACGATCTACCGTTGGGTTCAGAGATACGCGCCGGAGATCGAAAAGCGGCTGCGTGGGCAGTGGCGTCGCCCGCAATCGACGAGCTGGCGGGTCGATGAGACTTACGTGAAAGTTCGCGGCGAATGGGCCTATCTGTACCGGGCGCTCGACAAGCATGGAAACACGATCGATTACTATCTCTCGCCGACACGGAACGCCAAAGCGGCGAAACGCTTCCTGGGTAAGGCGTTGAATGGTTTGAAGGATTGGGAGAAGCCAGAGGTCATCAATACGGACAAAGCACCGACCTATGGAATTGCGATTTCAGAACTGAAGTCCGAAGGCAAATGTCCTGCGGAGACGATGCATCGACAGGTCAAGTATCTGAATAATGTTGTCGAGGCCGATCATGGCAAGCTGAAGCAACTGATCGGTCCGGTGCGGGGTTTCAAGACGCTGAAGACAGCCTACGCGACCATCAGAGGATTTGAGGTGATGCGTGCCCTACGAAAGGGCCAGGCGGCGATCTTCCACCTGACGGGTGGTGTGCGCGGTGAAGCTCGCATCGTCGAACGCGCTTTCGGCATCGGTGCCGGTCCGCTCGCGGAGGCCCTCGCGGTCATCGGCGAAAGGATCACACTCCAACCTGCTTGACCTCTGGGGTAGCGCAACCCCTTGAGCGCCCCCGTCAAGGCCAGAAGATTGCAACAGAGCCGTATATCGGATTCCGCGTAGCGCAAAATTTGACTAGTGCCGTCGTTTTCATGCCGGACCTCACAAAACAGGCTCCAGTCACGCGATCTTCCACGAGCCCGCAGTGAGCGCACTATCGTCAACGCGCTTATCGGGCGCACAACATAGCCGCCCCTTCCCTTCCCTGAACTTGGCGTCCCACAAAGGATAAGTTTGACCGACGACTTCCACGCTCTATCTCGAAAGACTTGCGCGGTCCATAAGTCAAGGCCATAACTGGTCCATCCATGAATACGGCGAGCCACACGGCTCACCGTAGTCATCTGTGCAATCGAGAAAGAGATCTTGAGAAGACCCAAACTCTATGGCGTCACCTCCTGGGTGAATCCCACCGCGCTCGCCCCATTGGTCGCACTGCCGGTGTAGGCGGCGGTGATGCTATGTCCGTAAGCCGTTAGACCGCTCAGCGTGAAGGTCGCCACTCCATCCACCAGTGGGGCCGTTCCTACCGGGGCGGCGCCATTCTTGAAGGTCACCGACCCCGTCGGCGTCGCACTCGATGCCGCAGTCACGGTAGCCACGAAGGTCACCGGGTCACCCAGCTTCGAAGGATTGCTCAACGACTTTACCGTGGTGGTCGTAGGGATCGCTTTCGGCACAACTTTGTATACGGCTGTGGCTACCGCGCTGGGGGTAAAGCCACTCCCACCGATATCCGCAATCGCTTTCACCGTCGTCATCGGACTGGAGACAGTGAACGGTCCGCTATAGACTGTCGAAGATGTGGTTGGCCTGGAGCCGTCGGTGGTGTAGTAGATCGTTGCATAAGGAGTCGAAGACTCGATCTGTACCGGCACCGGATATATATAAGTTCCACCAAGTCTCGGGAAGGTGGGCGTTGCCGCCTGGCCCAAATCGTGATGGTGAGGGGTCCACCGTTGCTTGATGAATACGCGGGAAGATCGCCGTAGTAACTAGCTACAATGGTGTGTTGTCCACTCGCCGGAAGGCTATCGGTCGTGTAAATAGCACGCCCGGTATTATCCAGGGAAATCTTGGCGAGACTCACTCCATCGACAAGGAAATTGACGATGCCGGTCGGGACGCTGTCTCCGCTCACCGGGGTCACCTTCGCCGTCAAGATGACATTATTCCCCGCCTGATAGCTGGCGCTACTCGAAGTCAGGGTCGTTGTAGTGGATCCATGCAGAGAGAGTTTGGTGATGTATCCGGTATCGTATATTCCTGCTGTAGGGTCGACGGTTTGGAAGGCGCCTTTGGTAACCGGGAAATCCGTCGATTCGGCCCTTCCTGCGACATAGATATTTCCTGCGATATCCGCTGTAATAGAGAGCGGGACATCCTCGGAAAGAGTGGGGGATGCTCCTGCGCCGCCAGCGAGGTACCCGCTTCCGCCGAGGTATGTGGCGTAGAGTAAGCCCGTTCCGGAGCCGTTCAGTTCTGCCACGACGCCAACAATGGGATAGCCCTCCGAGGTGCTCATTCCCGGGAAGGTCGGCTGAAAGGCATCCGGGGTCACCGGAAAGCCAGGTGAGCTGCTAAAACCGGCGACGAGCGCCTGGCCTTGTTGATCGACGGCGATTGCCTGCAAACCATTTCCCGCTCCGAAATAAACGTCGGGCGGCACGAGGTAAGTGCCGTAGATCAGTGCAGTGCCACTGGCGTTCAGCTTGCCAACCCATCCGCCGCCTTTAGATTGAAAGGCGTTGCTGGTCACTGGTCCTGCCGTTGCAATGCCGTACACATTCCCGGAGAGGTCTACCGCAATCGAAACTCCGGGGAAGTAAGTGGAATAAATCAGCTTTGAACCCTCGGCGTTAAGCTTGGTCACAAAGCCCGTGTAATTTTCGTTCGGCGGTATGTTGAGAACCGTCTCATAAGCGCCGGGAGTGGTCGGAAAAGTAGAAGAGTTCGTAAGGCCACCTATGATGGCATTCCCGGAATTATCCAAAAATACAGAGCTCGGACCAACGGAGTCTTGCTTGAGGCTGCCACTTCCGCCCAGGTATGTGGAATAGATAAGCTTTGAGCCCGTCGCATTCAATTTGGTTACAAATCCACTAGCAGGGGCAGTCTCAAAAGCGCCGGGCGTTGTTGGAAAATCAGTGGAGTTCGTACCTCCGGTGACATAAGCATTTCCCGCCGAATCCACTGCAATGCCGCCACCACCTTCCCCCTTACTCCCGCCAAGCAGAGTGGAGTATACAAGGGTAGATCCGGTAGGATCCAACTTGCTCACAAACGCTTTGCCAGCCTTATTCGCCACTCGATCGTAAGCACCCGGAGTCGTTGGGAAATCAAGTGTGTTTACCTGTCCAGTAGCGTAGACGTTTCCTGATGCATCCACTGCAATCTGACTAATATCGCCGCCGATGTAATCCGTTCCCGTCCCCCCAAAGTAAGTGGAGTAGACCAGAGCAGAGCCGGCTGGATTCAGCTTGGTGATAAAAGCCTCATGATTCGAGGGATCATCCGGATTCACGATTGAGTTTGTCTTTTGAAATGCGTCTTTTGTCACCGGGAAGTTAAGCGAACTAGCAGTTCCCGTTACGTAGGTATAACCCTCCGCATCGACCACGACCTGCCGCACTGAATCTCCGGGGGAATCTGGGAACCCGCCCTCGTCAGAGTCGTTTCCGTTCCCGCCCAGATAGGTCGAGTACGCCACCGTGGGGTCGATTACTAACTCACGGCTAGGATCGAAAGCACCTAGCTGAAAATCAACCGTATTCTTCGCCAAAAGTTGGAAACGACCGTCGATCCTCTCTCGTTCTCCATCCTTCACCTGGTAGACAACCGGCTTGTGAAAGACGACCGCGCCGTTCTTCGCTACGATGTTCAAATCTCCATCACTATCTAGCTTCAACTTGCTCGCGCCCGCGAAACGCAGCCGGACAACCTTAGGATCGGCGCCAGGCGCAACCACAAAGTCATATTCAAGCTGCCGCTGGTTTCCGTAGTACACCAGGTCCACTCCGGGGTAAACGCCGCGATACTTCACTTTCGCGAAGGTCGGAACATTGCGGTGCCAGTTGGCCGGGTCCTTGCCGATGAAGTAGTTCACTTTGCCAGGAAACGCGTCTGCGCCTTCCACCCGCAGCTGACGCGAGGCGCCCGCCAATTGCATCCGGATTACATCCGTTTTCACCGCTGCCCACGATGTCTTGAGATGGGTGGCATCGCGTTTGGTCAAGGCAAGCACCGCCTCCGAATCGGTGAGGAAGAGCGAATATCCATGACCGCGCGACGCAAATCGCACCCGCGGATCGGTCTGCCCTTGATTAGCTTCAAAGCTCAGGGGCAGCTTGCTATAGTCGGCCTTAATCACACGCGATGGGGCTTTTGCCGCAGGTATAAGCTTCGAGGGTGCTAGATTCCGGCCCGCGGTTGTCGCGGCGGCGACATCGATGCCCTGGGCCTGGGTAACCAACGGACTGACGGTCAGCAGAGAGAACACCATAGGGAGAAAAGTTTTCATTGTTGCTCCTTGGATAGTGTGACGGCAGCGCCTTAACTACTTTCGGATGCGGCTGGTTGCTTGTGTGGGGAGGGGGTGGGAGGTTAGGCAAGGAGCCCGCTCGCAATTACGCGGAGCTGTCTCAATAGACGCCACAATGTTGATCGCATCGCTTGGCGATGTCAAGTCCGAGTTTAGAACCTGTTAGGCGCACATGATAGGTTCCACAATCGAATCGGCAGAAGGCCTTCCGTTTAACTCTTGACCCTTTGCGCGAAAACCTTCACAGTGTCCGGGGGATCAATCTGCTACCTACTTGTACAACTTGTAACAACTTGCTTCAATATGAAGACAGTGCTCGGAGCGACGATCCATGAACCAGCGACACGTACAAAGTAAAGAACTTCAAGCACACGCGAACTTCTCTTCCGGTCAGCCATGATTGTGGATGCAGCAGCTGCACTGCTTTAAAGCGTTCATCGGCCTCTCGTCGCCGGATGCCCTTCCAGTTTGAACCCCGCCAATGATTTTGGAGGCCTAAGTTCTACGGCCTAAGGAATGAGCTGCTCCCGAGGCGGCGGCCAGCATTATGAGAGTTGGAGGCATTCATGAGTGAAAAAGCGTGAATGCGCCTCATGCTTTTCGATAAAGCAAGAAGCAAAAGCAGTATTGTCAGTCCGACGTCGGCCGCCTGGTTCTCTCCGTAGACACTGACCGAAACGATCTCGATCAAATCTACAACTTTGGTGGTACAGACAGGTTACCGGTTGTCGCATATAAACGTGGCCATGCGCTAACCCTTGTACTTTGCAGGGAGGAGCGTTTGTAGATACTCTAAGTGCTCCTCAGGCTCGTCATCACCGACAGCGCGACAGTTCGCTGCCAAGCCACACACGCTCTCAGTACAGCGATCTTTCGCTTGACTCCTCTTCCCAACCCGATCAACATGATGACGTCTTTTGAGACAGGGCCATAAAGGTGTCCGCCAATCCTCCTCTTCCCTCAACCCTAAACTTTAGCAAAGGCAACCAGCAGCCGTTTGCGAAAGCCGCTTCCGCGCCGCGTTCCTCTCAAGGAGCAACCATGAAGATCTTTTTGCCCGTAGTATTTTCTCTGCTGGCCATCGGTCCATTGGCCATGGATGCCCAAGGCGTCGATTCCTCGACCACCGCAACCGCCAGCCAGAAGCTCACCTCCTCGAGGCTTGTCTCGTCCGCGAAAGCCGTATCGCCCACGATCAAGGCCGACTACGGCAAACTGCCTTTAAGCTTTGAAGCCAATCAGGGTCAGAGCGATCCACAGGTGAAGTTCCTCTCCCGCGGCCAGCGCTATTCGCTCTTCATTACTGACAGCGCCGCGGTGCTGGCGCTCACCAAGGAGCTTCCATCGCAGCCGAAGCCAGCTGCGTTGGGCGGCAACGCTGGGTTTGAAAAAGCAGCAAACATCAAGTCGGATGTGGTGCGCATGGAACTCGCCGGGGCGGCGCGCGGCATGCAGGTGAGCGGGGTCGACCCGCTGCCGGGCAAAGTGAACTACTTCTTCGGCAAAGACTCGTCGAAGTGGCACTCGAACGTGCCGACTTATGCCAAGGTGAAGTACAGCAATGTTTATCCGGGCATCGACCTGGTCTACTACGGCAACCAGCAGCAGTTGGAGTATGACTTCATCGTCGCGCCACGCGCCAACCCGAAGCAAGCGCGGCTGCACTTCGCCGGCGCCAGCAAGCTGAAGCTCAACTGCGGAGGCGATCTAGAGATTATTGCTAAGGACGGCGAGATCGCCTTTCATAAACCGGTTGTCTATCAGTTGAAGGATGGACAGCGTCAGCGAATCGAAGGTGGCTTTCATCTGCTGGCGAACAATACCATCGGCTTCACGCTTGCAAATTATGACCATAGCCGGGAATTAGTGATCGATCCGGTCTTGGCTTATTCGACCTACTTGGGCGGAAGCGGAACTTCCCAAGCTACAGCGATAGCAGTGGACGCGAATGGAGAGGCGTATGTCACCGGCGATGCCTATTCATCTGACTTTCCTGTGACCGCGGCCGCGTTCCAGACTACCTTTCAATCTTCCTTCGAAGGACGCGTCGCCTTTGTCACCAAGTTCAATCCTGCCGGGACAGCTTTAATCTATTCGACTTTTATAGCGCCGGGCAGCCCTACCGGGATCAAGGTAGACAAGGAAGGAAACGCCTATTTGACCGGGATCGCTTCATCGGAATATTTCCCGGTGACCGAAGGTGCTTTTCAAACTGTCGACAAGTGTCCCTTCTCCCAAAGAGTTTTCTGCTCAATTGGATTTATCTCGAAGTTGAATCCCAAAGGGTCTGCGCTCATCTACTCCACTTACTTAGGCGGGACAGGCAATCCGAGTCCAAGCGGTTATCCGTTCGATACGCCGAACGCCATCGCCATCGACTTGGCGGGAAACGCGTACGTGACCGGTACGGCAGTCTCCTCCGATTTCCCTGTGACCAGTAACGCTTTCCAGAAAAAACAGAACTGCACGCACTCTGTTAATAGTTGTAGCAACGCATTTGTCACGCAATTGAATGCCACAGGGTCGGCGCTTGTCTATTCGACATATCTAGGCGGAAGCGGGGTGGCATCAGGCACGGCGATAGCGGTTAACGTTGCAGGCTCCGCTTTCGTCACCGGGAGCACGACGCCGGAATTTCCGGTCACTGCAGAGGCTTTCCAGAGGGTCCTGCCAGGTTCCCAGAGCTTTGTCACTAGATTAAATCCCGGTGGCTCTTCCCTGGCGTACTCCACCTTACTCGGCGACGCCGGGGGCGGAGAGACTGACGCGGCGGGAATTGCGGTTGACTCCGCGTCTAACGCCTATGTGACCGGTCTTACTTATGGCGCCGATTTCCCGGTCACTGGCCACGCTTATCAAAAAGTCAACCGAGCGCTCGCCAACTCCGGATATGACTCGTTTATTTCCAAACTCAACCCATCGGGTTCGGGCCTGGTCTACTCAACCTATCTTGGAGGAGGTGCCTTGCCCTATGACCAAATTCGATATTACGGCGATGCCGCTGCCGGAATCGTGATCGACCGCTTGGGAAATGCGTTTGTGACAGGCTGGGCGTTGTCGTCCGATTTTCCTGTTACTAGTGACGCACTAAAGAAGACCAACAGCAACAGCAGTGATTCGTTTGTTACCGTATTTAATAGCAACGGTTCGGGATTGATTTATTCGACCTATTTTGGTGGCGATCCAATTTACAACGGCCCAGACGCCACCACAAGCATTGCAGTCGATGGGCTCGGGAATGCGTACATCGCAGGTTACGAGTCCTCCTATGACTTCCCGACGACACCAGGCGCTTTTCAGGTGGTTAATCCGGCCGAAAAAGATCTTGAGGCTAGCCGAACTGCTTTTACCGCCAAGTTCGCCTTCCACGGGGCAACCACCACAACCGTCACCTCGAACCATAGCTCAGCACCCGTCGGCGAGGAGGTCGCATTCACTGCCCATGTTGAGCCGCTCGGTGAGAGCGGTATTCAGACTGGAGGCATCAGCTGGAAGGTCGACGGGCAGGTCATCGCCCATTCTCCACTGGACGGCAACGGCGACGCTACCTACTCAACCGGCAGCCTCTCCGCTGGTCCTCATTTGATCGTCGCGGCCTACCTGGGGGAGCCGGACGTGTACTCGGCAAGCAGCGGAACAATCACGGTCACGGCAAACCAAGTAGCCACCCCAACCTTCCCCAAACTGGGAGGGACTTACCCAACTGGAGAGACGATCAAGATCGAGACATCTACGGCCGGCGCCTCCATCTACTACACAACCAACGGGATCACACCAACCACTGCCTCCACGAAGTACACCGGACCCCTCCTCATTTCTGAAACGTCGACGGTAAAAGCGATCGCCGTTGCAAGTGGCTATGCGAACAGCCCGGTAGCTTCCGCCACCTACACGATCACGCCTGGCGCGATCACTACTACAACTACGCTCATATCCTCGGCAAACCCCTCGACGGCCGGAAACCCTGTGAAGTTCACGGCCACAGTCATCGCGGCTTCCGGGCCTGCTCCAACGGGAACGGTCACCTTCAAGAATGGAGGCGTCGTTCTTGGCAGCGCGCCGCTGACTGATGGCACAGCCTCCTTGACCGCTTCGAACCTAGCTCTCGACGGCAATGCTATTGCGGCCATCTACACCGGCACCGCTACCGATGCAGCCAGCGCAGCAACCCTCACTCAACAGGTGCGGTAGACCTGCCTCACACGAAGGCCACACGCAGCGTGACAATTCATGCTGCCACTGTACTTGAGACATAGCTTGACTCCTCTTCCCAACCCGATCAACATGATGACGTCTTTTGAGACAGGGCCATAAAGGTGTCCGTCAATCCTCCTCTACCCTCAACCCTAAACTTTAACGAAGGCAATCAGCAACCGTTTTCGAAAGCAGTTTTCGCGCCGCCGTTCCTCTCAAGGAGCAACCATGAAGATCTTTTCTGCCCGTAGTATTTTCCCTCCTGGCCATCAGTCCGTTGGCTACCGATGCCCAAGGCGTCGATTCCTCGACCACCTCAACCGCGGGCCAGAACCTCACGTCCTCGAAGCCTGTATCCTCGGCAAAAGCCCCATCCCCCGCAAACATGGCGACCTACGGCAAGCTGCCCCTGAGCTTTGAAGCCAATCACTGGCAGAGCCATCCGCACGTCAAGTTCTTATCGCGTGGCCAGAACTACTCGGTCTTTCTCACCGACAACGCTGCGGTACTGGCGCTGACTAAGGGCCTTCCTTCGCAGCCAAAAGCCGCTGCGATGGCCGGCAAGCCTTGGATTAAGACGGATGCCAAGGTCAAGACCGAAGTGGTGCGGATGGAACTTGCGGGCGCCGCACGTGAATGCAGGTGAGCGTGCTCGACCCGTCGCTCGGCAGTGCCAACTACTTTATCGGAAACGATTCGGCGAAGTGGCTTACGAACATACCCACTTATGCGAAGGTCAAATACAGCAACGTCTATCCCGGCATCGACCTGGTCTACTACGGCAACCAGCGGCAGTTGGAGTATGACTTCGTCGTTGCGCCGAATGCCGATCCGAAGCAGGCACGGCTTCACTTTGCCGGAGCCAGCAAGCTGAAGCTGAACGACAGCGGCGACTTGGAGATCCTTGCCAAGGACGGCGAGATCGCCTTGCACAAGCCGGTCGTCTATCAGGTGAAAGATGGACAGCGTCAGTTGGTTGAGGGCAACTTTCGGTTAATGGCCAACAATACTGTAGGATTCACGCTGGCGAGCTATGACCGCAGCCGGGAGTTGGTGGTCGATCCGGTCTTGGCGTATTCCACCTTTTTAGGTGGGAGTTACGATGATTTTCTGACCTCGATAGCCTTGGATGTACAGGGAAATGCAGTGATCGTCGGGATGAACCTTTTGACCAATTTTCCCGTCACGAGCGGCGCTTACCAGAAGACCGTGAAAGATATGTTCGTCACCAAGCTGAACACCGCGGGGGCGACCCTCATCTACTCCACTTATCTTGGCAGCACTAACTCCGAAGATCCGAGGGGTGTCGCAGTGGACGCCTCGGGCAACGCCTATATCACCGGCTCCACCTACTCCACCGACTACCCCGTCACACCCGGCGCCCTGAAGACACTCTTCCATCACGATGCGGGCGCTCCCACGGGGTTTGTGACCAAGTTGAACGCTGCCGGGTCAGGGCTTGTCTACTCCACCTATCTGGGGGGAGGCGCCACCGATTTACCTTCCGCAATCTCTGTCGATACGGACAACCGGGCATATGTGACGGGTACTACATTATCGCCTGACTATCCGATCACCGCCGGCGTTGTTCAACCAGTAAGCAATGCATTGAAGAATGGTCTTTCCAGCATTTTTGTGATGAAGCTAGGTTCGCTTGGCGGGGGCCTAATCTACTCTACCTACCTGGGGGGTAGCCAACCGACGGCGGCACGCCGACTACTGCCTCCACGCAGTACACCGGACCGATCCAGATTTCCGCAACCACGACCGTCAAAGCAATCGCCGCTGCGAGTGGAGACATAACCAGCTCCGTGGCTACGGCGACCTATACGCTCACGCCTGGCGCGATCACCACTACCACCACGCTCTCGCCCCTCGGCAAACCCGGGCGAATATTTGGTTGTCGGCACTGCTATCTCCTCGCCTATGAGGTGCAGCGCGACAAAGATCATGAGCGGGCACTTCGACGCAGACAGGCCCTCCATGAGCGTCTCCGAGGATTCAGTGGAATTGCCCACGGTCTCCCCTCCCGTCCGAAGGGTATGCATCTGACAACTTACGAAAAGCTAACCTCGCGGTGGCTTCAAGCCGATATGGAAATGAACTTTGGAGCAGCTTCGTACTCCAAAATGGGGTACTGTGGATGAGCCGTTGGAGATTTCGGGGTGCCATGTGCGCGTCCTAGATAAAACCTTCCCGCTCCACACGACTAATAGGTCGATCACTCACTAGAGGAGTACCGAAATCTCAGATGATGCAGGCCTGCAAACACATCCGCGCCACCGCCAAGGTGAGCGTTCATCGTGGGATTGATGGCGGCCCGCGCATGGCTAATGTCAAGATTCGTTGCTCCGATTGCGGCGAACCATTTGAAATTCCTTGGAGTAGAGACCGAGGGACCGACGGACCGTCCGAGCGTGGACGTTAAGGCGCAGGATCTGCGCGTGCCGATCGCGGTACGGAGCGAGGTTGAGACGAAAACAACGAAGGAGAGAATACAGTAATAGAAGTATTAGCCCTAGAACCCGTAAAGGGGCCTATTGCACCTGTTGGGTAAGGGTTGCCGCGCTGGCGGCATCGGTGGCGCTGCCGGTGTAGATGGCAGCGATGGCGTTGCCGCCGACTACCAGTTTTGAGGTGGAGAAGGTTGCCGAGCCATAGACTAGCGGTGCGCTGCCAAGAACGACGCTTCCATTCTTGAAGGTGACCGTTCCCGTTGGAACAGGCCCGGAAGCCGCGATGACTGTGGCCGTGAACTTGACAGGGTTTCCGGCCAAAATTGCACGATGTCCAATCAATACGAACTGCGTACTTCAGGGTTTCCCATTCGCCGCCCCCTTTTCGAGCCTTATAGGACAAGATCAATTCAGACCTACCCATGTAAGCGCAGATGTCGGCCCTCACCTCACCACTCCGCGACCAGGTGAAGATGCTTGAGCGTCCGGTGACCAGCATCCCCTTCCTTTGCAGCCAACGCACATCGAGATTGCGGTAGTCCGCCGCAGTATCCTTGCAACTCCACCGCTTACCACTCCCCGCTCCTCCCATAACTGATGTCCCAGGATTCTCCGAAATCATTAGGCAAACCGCGTATTTCAGCATTCAAGTTGGCACCTATTGGCCTGGGCGGGGAGCGAACTCCCCGTCCTTCAGGTAGAGCTTTCGGGTATGCATTACCTTCGCCCGGCTGAGGCGAAACTCAGAAGCTCGGAGCCGCTCGCGCCCGGTGGCCTCCTTGATGCGGTGATTGCTTGATAGGGTGACAGCATGATCTTGATCCTTGATCACATGATTCGTGATAAGAAGATTCCTGTTCACTGATTGCCCGGGCGCTCAGCGGACCAAACTCTCGTCACTCGAGAGTAGATTTCGCCCTCCGTCTTCTCTCGCGCGTCGAAGTTCTTACGGCAATCATCGACTTCGACCTGGAATACCTGGCCCTCAAGAAAAACCTGTGGGGTCATGAGCTGATTTTTGCAAGGCAGTTCGCCATGAGCGATAACCCAGGCAGAGAAGTACCGGCATTGCCGCCCGATCCGAGGCTTTGACGGGTCGTTACCTAAGTTATAAAAAGCACAAACTCTCACGGTCTCGGACTCTCCGAGCAATTCGAATTCGATCAGGATCGACCACCGTGAATATGTGCGCAATTACGAAGGCCCCCTAAATTGGGTTGTAACTGCGGCGTAGCGCCCGGGGGGCACCCGGGCGTAATCTGGGCCTTGCCACTCAAGAGCCTTCCCTGCGTCTATGTTTGCCATCTCTGCCTTGATGCTCGTCCTTTAGACTGGCACAAGCCGTTCTACTCAGGCCACGGTTGCTGCTAACGAGCGTGGCCTTTTTCCTTTGCCTGTCTCCTCACAAGGAGCGCGCGTCGCTTCTAGGCTCATCTCGGATAACCCGCTGCAGCTCCGACTCGCGGATCATGGTCCGGCTGCCCACCTTCGTCCGGCGCAACTTCCCCGAACTTAGCCATGCATGGATCGTGTATATGCTCAGACCGCCCAATTCAATGGCGAGCACGTTCAGAAGAGCACGAAGCAGGGTAATTCCCGCACGGCCAGGCAGATCGGGGCAGCGCACAAGACAGCGCTCGCTAAGGGTGAAGTTGGCATCAAGGAGCGGCGCAATGTTCCGGTCTTCAAAGCCGCAATGCGCGATTTCCTCAGCTGGTCCCAAAAGCAACATGAAGAGCATCCAGCTACCTTTCGGCGTTATCTCGTGAGCAGTGCCGCTCTGGTGAGGCACTTCGGAGACGTATAACTCGACCGCATCACTCCGGCGGATGTCGAACGGTTCAAGGCGGAGCGCGGAGCGGATAAAGGCCAGAGAACCAAGCGCCGCATTAAGCCTGCAACTGTAAACCGCGAACTCGCTTGCCTAAAGGCCCTCTTCAATCACGCGATTAAGGCTGATCTACCCTTGCTCAATCCGGTTACCCGAGTGAACCTCCTGCCGGAGCAAAATGAACGAACCCGACTACTGAGCTTCGAAGAGCTGCGACGATATTTTGCTGTTGCGACGCCCGTGCTCAGGGATGTGGCCACCCTAATGCTCGAAACGGGGATGCGCCCGGAAGAGGTCTACCGAATACGACAGGAGAATGTGAGCTTGGTCGGCAAATTTCTGATAATACCCTATGGCAAGACGAAAGCTGCCCGGCGGCGGATCCCCCTCACGTCTCCCGCGAAGAGTGTACTTGCCCGGCGGATGAGCGACCTTGACGGCCCGTTCCTGTTTCCGTGCAAGACGAATTCAGCGCGGCCCATTCCGAAGGTGAACAACGCTCACGACCGCGCGGTGCGGGAGAGCAAAGTTGCGCCGTTTCGGCTCTACGACCTACGGCACACCTGGGCCACGCAGGCGGCGGAGTCCGGCATAGATCTAGTAACGTTGGCTGCCCTATTGGGCCACTCAAAGATTCAGATGGTGCTGCGGTATGCCCACCCGACGCAAGAGCACCAAACGAGAGCCGTCGAGCGGATGGAGCGCTTTGTTGCAGCGCGCAGGGATGGATCCCCTTCTCGGTCTTTGGGTGCGACCAGAACTCCCGCAATAACAAACGACAGTGAACCGCTACAATATTCGCTACATCAACTTTTCGAAAGTCTCTAAAGAACGCTGGAATCTATTCCAAACATTGGAGGCGCGGGTCGGGATCGAACCGACGCATAAAGGTTTTGCAGACCTCTCCCTTACCACTTGGGTACCGCGCCCTATTCATAACCCTGTCGCACGGTGACGGGCAGAACGATCGGAGGGATCAGCCCGCACTGCACGGTTCCAACTCTGCCCGACTAAGCTAAGGGGTAGCGTAGGCTTCGGAGATTGGAGCGGGAGACGGGACTTGAACCCGCGACCCTCGCCTTGGCAAGGCGATGCTCTACCACTGAGCTACTCCCGCGTTATTACTCTGCGAGTATATCGGTCGGCTGCCGGGAAGGTCAACGTCGCGGCTTCGCTTCTACCTGACTCGCAACCTCTTCAACGTGAATCACGCGACCAGCCCCGGGTTCGACCCCGACCATCTCTCCATCGCGCATGTGCAGGATCCGGTCCCCGATCGACGCGGCCTCCTGATTGTGCGTGATCATCAGCACGGTCTGCTTGAACTCCCGATTTGTGTTCCGGAGCATGTCAAGGACCGCATCCGAGTTCTTGGTGTCGAGGTTTCCGGTCGGTTCGTCGGCAAGAATGATCGCGGGCCGTGTAATTAAAGCGCGCGCAATGGCAACGCGCTGCTGTTCGCCGCCGGAAAGTTCCGAAGGGCGGTGATCGAGCCTGCCCTTAATCCCCAACAAATCGGCCAGGTGGTCGAGGTAGGCGGGATCGAGCGGATCTGGCCTGCCGGCTATCTCATAGCCGATTTCAATGTTTCCTCTGCCGGTTAAAGTGGGAAGCAAGTTGAATTTTTGAAAGACGAATCCGATGCGGGACTTCCTCATGCGGGTCCGTTCGGCATCACCGAGCGTCGCAAAATCAACGCCGTCAATAATCAGCTTACCCGCGGTTGCGCGTGCCAAACCACCGAGAATGTAAAACAGCGTCGACTTACCGCTTCCCGAGGGCCCAACCACGCTCACGAACTCCCCACGCTCGATTGAAAAAGTCGCATTGCGCAGCGCGGGGACCTCGATCTTGCCTGACCGATAGGTTTTGCTGAGGTGTTCGGCGATGATAATAGGCTGCACACTCAAGATTGTAAATGCCCCGGGTGAGGTTGCGGCTGTCGGCTTTTCAGGACCATGCATGCCTTCGCTCTAGTCGCGGGCTTTGGTCAAGAGGCGTACGCCGGCATCTCGTGCCTGGCCGATTGATCACGGTGGTCCGGTGAGTTCAAAGATCCGGCAGGCACGAAGTGCGACTTCTTGGGTCCCCGCTTTCTGGCCAGCATCAGTCGTACCCGGTCCAGCACCTCTAGAGGCGAGCAAGCTCCTTTAGGAAGAAAGCAATCGGCATAGGTCGAGCGCTCATATGCCTTCACGCAGCCACTCATGAGCATGATCGGAACCTGGGGAGAGATGTCTTTCATGCGGCGGGCAAGTTCATTCCCGTCCATCCGCGGCATATTCAAATCGCACAGAACGAGATCAATTCCCCCCAGGCGGAAGAGTTCCAGGGCCTCTTCAGGCACAAGCGACGCAAGTACACGATAGCCGCGGGTTTCTAGCATAAATTTTCTTACCGACAGGGCCTGTTCGTTGTCATCGACGCAAAGGATCACTTTCTTGGGGCGCATAACTTCCTGACTGCTCCGGCGGGGACGCGGGGAGCGGAACGCAGGCACACTTCGAGCGTGCCCGCGGAGTGGGGGTAACCACGGCCAGATCCATTTGGGCCAAGGGGCGGCGTTTGCGCGGCTGCGAGTTATCTGCTAATGGGCGCAGGAATCCTCGAAAAGCCGCACATCACCGCGCTGACCGTCAGTTGACCGGACGCGGAAGGACGTAAACGCATGGCACGGGACCCGCTTTGATTTCAGGCAGCCCGAAGTGTCGCTATTCTCACAGGCGCTGAGGCCTGCTGAAAGCCGACAAAACAAGGCACCCGACGAAGCGTGATTCGGCGCGCTGTTGCTTTTATCAAGTTGTGGATCACTCGGCGAAAGTGAAGTTCCTTTTCAGGAACGCTTCGCAAGCGTACGAAGAGTTGCGCACTCTCGCAATGGAGAATAGGCAGCGAAGACTCACGGAATTTCTGCCTAGAGTTTCACGCGATTTTGTTGGTAGCTGATAAACATTGACGATAAGGGGTGCCGAGCCTGTTGAAACTATGTGAATCACTCAAGGAAAACATGGCCCTTTGCCACGAAAGTGGTGCTGCCTCCAACCTTCACTTGGTCGACGGAACCAGCGGCCCGCTCAGCGCTGACGTATAGATCACTTCGACGGCCAATCTCTGTGCCTTGAATTAAGTGCACCTGCTCTCCCGATTTGGCAAGCCCATGCCGAACCAGGTAAGAGATGGCACAACCAGCTGCTGAGCCAGTCGCCGGGTCTTCGCCGCTATAAAACTGCATGCGCGCTCGCCAGGTCGCCGTTTCGCCAGAGACCGGCGCAAGGCAATAGAAAAATCGTGCGTCCCGGCTCACGAGATACCTGCTCGCCTCTCCCTGCGGGATCTGTAAGCGGCCAAGGACCTCGAGGGAACGCAGAAGCACGACGCAATACGGGAGGCCCGTAGAGACGGTTTGCGGGCCAGGATCGATCGCCAGGTCGTCAACCTCCAGACCGAGCGCCTGTGCGGCCTCCGCGGGGTCATGCATGCCGCCGAAGATGGGTTTCGGCTGGGTCATGACCCCATAAGTGCCGGAGTTTTGGCTGCCGTCAAGCGAGAATCGCACCGGCACCTTTCCGACATTCAGATCCAGGATGACTTCTTCTGCTCCGGCATACTCGCCGAAGAATGCCCGGATTGTAGCGGCCGTCCCGAGAGTGGGGTGGCCCGCGAAAGGCAGTTCTTCCCGGGTGGTAAAAATGCGCACGCGAACTCCCTCCATGCGTTCGATCTCGTGCGCCCGGCGAAGGATGAATGTGGTCTCGGAAAGATTTGTCTCGTTCGCCAGCTTCTGCATCTCGCTGGCAGTCAAGTCTCCTGCGTCCTCGAAGACTGCCAGCTGGTTTCCCTGAAATGGAGTTGCTGTGAAGACATCGCAGAGGCGATAGGGTAGAGCCAAGCGGGCTGCTTCGAGCAATACTGGTTTCGCGATGGTCAATTGACACTCTCCTTGGCTGGCTCTATTCTGTGAAAGTCGCTGGTATCTACGGGATGTTTTCTCCTGCTACGGGATTCCGGCAGTTTTCCAATGAAATGATCTTGATCGCCTTCATTCCGGCTCGTGCCTGCTGCTGTTGTTGCAGTACGGCGAGGGCTTGTCTCCAAGGCTGATCTTAGTCTCCAGGCATTATCCCCCGCCCGCCAGTGCACACTGAAGCGGGTTTTTTTATTTCCCGCAAAGTCGCCACATCGAGCCGAACTGCAGAAAGAGAAATCACATGAGCACTGCGACCGAAAGCAGAATTCCCCGTATTAACGAGCAAGCGCCAGACTTCCAGGCGAAGAGCACTCATGGCGTCATCAAGCTCAGCGATTACACCTCTCAGGGCAGATACGTGCTGCTCTTTTCGCACCCATCAGATTTCACTCCGGTGTGCACGACTGAGTTTATCGAGTTTGCACGCCGGCATGACGATTTTGAGAGGCTGAATGTGCAGCTGATCGGCATCTCGGTGGACAGCATTTACTCGCATATCGCCTGGGTGCGTGATATCGAGGAGCATGCAGGGGTTAAGATCCACTTCCCGGTGGTCGCCGATCTCGATACCAAAGTAGCTCAGCTTTATGGGTTGATCCACGAAGGAGCATCGGACACCTCGACGGTGCGTGCCGTCTTCGCCATCGACCCCAAGCAGAACATCCGCGCAATCATCTACTATCCGATGCAGCTCGGACGCAGTGTCGATGAACTGATTCGTGTATTCGAGGGGCTGCAGACGATTGATGGCAACGCCGTTTCCGTGCCTGCGAATTGGCAGCCAGGTGAACCGGTCATTGTCCCAGCTCCCGCAACCGTCGCCGACGCCAGCAAGCGCACCAACGGTGGGGGCGCAGGACTCGATGTGCAAACCTGGTATCTCTCCAAGAAAACGCTGGGCAAGGAAGCCAGCAAAGAATTGGCAGGAGACGCGAAGTAGGTCGCCCAGTTCGCGTTTATTACAATTCAAAAGATGAAATGCTTCTTGGCCGGATGATCAGGCCAAGAATGGGCACCGGTGGCGAAGTGGCTAACGCGCTGGTCTGCAAAACCAGTATTCGCGGGTTCAATTCCCGCCCGGTGCTCCACTCAAACCTTAGAATTGCTTTTACACCTTGCGATAACCAGCTTACGTTCTTGATATTCCACTCTTCAATCCCCTTCCCTGATGTGAATGCCAGTTAACTGGCTGGCCTCCAAGGCACAATCTTCACCACACTCGCGTTTGTCCCGTGTTTCAATCAGTCTTGGCGGAGGGATGCCTCGATTGCCTTGCAGCCCGCCTTTGTCATCAGGTTTGTTATGACGGGAGTTTTATGAAGAATACTCAGGTCGTGGGAAGATAAAGATCATCCAAATCGCCATGACTAGGGAGATTGCTGTTGGGTCTGAATGCGCTCGACTTTACCGTCATCATTCTCTATCTCATCGGCGTTACCCTGTTTGGCTTGCGCTTTCGCAGTCAAAAGCAATCGCTGCGTGACTACTTTCTGGCAGGAAATACTGTCCCCTGGTGGGCGATATCATTGTCGATTGTGGCTGCGGAGACCAGCACGCTCACGATCATCAGCGTTCCCGGCTTGGCCTACGAGAAGGACTTCCGGTTTCTGCAGTTGGTCGTTGGATATCTAATTGGACGGGCCATCGTCAGTTTCCTGCTCATCCCGCAATACTTCCGCGGCGAATTAGTCACTGCCTATCAACTCATTGAACGGCGGTTTGGGGAGAAGCTGCGCTCACTTACCGCGGGGCTCTTCCTGGCCACACGAGCGGCGGCGGAAGGCGTTCGCGTCTTCGCCGTAGCGATCGTGGTGCGCGTCGCGCTCTCAAGCCTCTTCTCCGGGCTTAGCGACTTTGCCCGCGACCTGTCAGCAATCGGGCTGGTCACGTTGCTGACTCTGATCTACACCTTCGAGGGCGGGATGGCGGCAGTGATCTGGACGGACGTCGTGCAACTAGGAATCTATCTTGCAGGCACCGTGGTCGGCTTCTTCACCATTCTTCATCTCGTACCCGGCGGTTGGGAGACGGTCCGCTCTATTGCCGGAGCTGCCGGCAAATTCCATGTGCTCGATACATCTTTCCACTTATCGACAACTTACACTCTGTGGTCGGGCGTGATTGGCGGGGCATTTCTAACTACCGCCAGCCACGGCACCGACCAGCTGATCGTGCAACGACTGCTCTCCGCCCGCACCGAGCTGCAATCCAAGATCGCGCTTCTATCGAGCGGAGTTGCGATCTTATTTCAATTTTCCTTGTTCCTGCTGGTCGGCGCGATGCTCTATGTCTTTTACCGGCTTTCACCGCCTTCAATTGCCTTCGCGCGCACGGACACTATCTTTCCCACATTTATCGTGACCCGTATGCCGCATGGCGTGAGCGGACTCTTGATCTCGGCAATTCTTGCCGCCGCCATGTCGAACCTCAGCGCCGCGCTGAACGCGCTCTCTTCCACGACAATCGTCGATTTCTACGGCCGACTCCGTCCACAATCGACGGAAGAACGCAAGGTGCGTCTCTCCCGCGTCGCGACGATTGGCTGGGGGGTGGCACTCTTTGGGCTGGCATTGCTTGCCCGCCGCGGAGGCAAGGTGCTGGAGATGGGCCTTTCGATCGCTTCCGTCGCCTATGGTTCGCTGCTAGGAGTCTTTCTCCTTGGTGTGCTCACTCGCAGAGCGTCAGAACGTGGCGCGATGGCAGGAATGCTCTTTGGATTTCTGCTGAATCTCTATCTTTGGCAATTCACCAAGATCGCCTTCACCTGGTATGTGGTCTTTGGCAGCATCGCGACGTTTGTGGTCGGGTACAGCGCCAGCCTTCGGATGCCGCAGCGGGGCGCACGAAACTCCACTGCTGGGACTTAGTGGAGATGCCGGCAACACTTTTGCCGGGCGATCGCCTACACTTTTCTAAATGCACACAACTCTGTCGAAGGCGCTTCTTAGGTGGTGCATATCGTTAGCTTGTGCGCTGCTGATGAGCTGGGTTGCGCATCCCACAGTTTTTGCCGAACCGCGAGGCCCTGCGCCCTTCTCCGACATCGACTCGATGATGACCGAGGCGGTCGCTAAGGGTAACATCCCTGGCGGGGTGGTGGTGATCGGGCACAACGGGAAGATCGTCTACCGCAAGGCGTTTGGATCGCGCTCTCTCGAGCCTCTTCGCGAGCCCATGACCATCGACACGATCTTCGATTTGGCGTCGCTGACCAAATGCATCGCAACCACTACTTCAGCGATGAAGCTGCTGGAAGCGGGACGCATCCGGCTCAACGATCCGGTGGCCGCCTATCTACCGGAGTTTGCTCAGAACGGCAAGCAAGACGTAACGGTCAGGGATCTGATGACACATTATTCCGGACTTCCCCCGGACCTCGATCTGCAATCTCCGTGGCAGGGCCGCGAAGCCGCATTTCAAATGGCGATGCAGACGAAGCTGCAGGACCCGCCAGGGTCTCGCTTCGTCTATAGCGATATCAATTTCGAGACGCTTGGCTTTATCGTCGAGAAGGTTTCCGGCATGCAATTGAATGAGTTTGCCGAAGCAAATATCTTTGCCCCGCTAGGCATGGCCGAGACACGCTTCTTGCCGCCGAAGGAATGGCGGCCTCGCATTGCTCCTACAGAGTACGACGAACACGGAGACATGCTGCGCGGGATCGTTCATGATCCGACCGCTCGGCGAATGGGCGGTGTTGCCGGTCATGCGGGATTGTTCTCGACGGGGGACGACTTAGCCAAGTTTGCAGAGGAGTTGTTGAGCGGCCATCGGGTGTTAAGCCTCTCCGCAGTGGTTAAGATGTCCACCCCCCAGCAGCCGCCGAATGCGGCGAGCCTACGCGGCCTCGGTTGGGACATCGATTCGCCCTTCGCAAGCAATCGCGGCGAGTTGCTGCCAGTTGGATCCTTCGGACACACCGGCTTTACTGGAACTTCGCTATGGATCGATCCGGTCACGGATACCTATGTCATTCTGCTAACCAATGCTGTGCACCCGCATGTCGGCAAGTCGGTAGTCTCGCTGCGGGCACGATTGGCTACGGCGGTGGTGGAGTCGCTCCAACTAACGGTTGGCGAAGAGGAAAAGCTGGCGCTTGCCCGGATCACCGGTTACAACGAATCGCAGATGGCTGCGCGCCGCTTGAGCGTTCGCGATGGCGATGTGAAAACCGGCATTGATGTACTCGAGGCGCATAACTTTCGCGAATTGCAACCAGATCCGAGCCGCCCGGTACGAATCGGCCTGGTGACTAACCAGACCGCTATAGACTCTCGCGGACTCCGAACCCCGGACGTGCTTTCCCGAGTGCCGGGTTTGCAACTCACGGCGATCTTCAGCCCCGAGCATGGCATTGCGGGTAAGCTCGATACTACCGATATAAGCCAGTCACAAGATGCCGCGACCGGTGTGCCCATCTACAGCGTCTACGGGGAGAGCGATGCCAAGCGCAGGCCCTCCGATGGTGCCATGGCGAGCGTCGACACGATCGTTTACGACATCCAGGACATTGGGGTCCGGTTCTACACTTACGAGAGCACTCTTGGATACTTTCTCGAAGCGGCGGCCAAGGCGGGCAAGCAAATACTCGTGCTGGATCGCCCCAACCCGATCAATGGCGCGTTCGTACAAGGGCCGGTGGCCGACGCGGGCCGAGAATCCTTTGTCGACTACTGGCAAACACCGGTACGACATGGAATGACCATCGGCGAGTTGGCAAAGATGTTCAACGCGGAACGCTCCATTGGCGCGAGGCTGGCGGTTGTGCCGATGGAGGGTTGGATGCGAGGCGACTGGTTTGACTCGACCGGCAAGCTGTGGATCGATCCCTCCCCAAATATGCGTAGCCTGAACGAGGCGGTTTTGTACCCTGGAATTGGCATGATCGAGGCGACCAACATCTCGGTCGGCCGGGGAACCGACACGCCTTTCGAGGTTGTGGGCGCGCCGTGGATCGACGCCGTAAAACTGGCAAGTTACTTGAATGCCCGAAAAATAGCTGGAGTTCGTTTTGTGCCAGTGTCCTTCACGCCAAACGCCTCGGCCTTTGCCAATGAAAAGTGCGGGGGGGTGAACCTCATTTCGACAGATCGAGATGCCGTCGACGCGCCCGAGCTGGGATTGGAGATCGCTGCGGCGCTACTCCGGCTTTATCCGGACAACTATAAGATTGCACCGCTCGACACGCTTATGCTCAACCGAACCAGTATGAATTCGCTCGCGGCGGGTGAGGATCCGCGGCGGGTAGCTGAGGATTGGCGCGATAGCATTCAGAAGTTCCAAGAGCTGCGAGCCAAGTATCTGCTCTACTGAGAACATTTAAAACATTCAGCTCAATGAGGCCAACACTTGAAACTACAGAGTAGAACGGGGCGACTCTGGCCCTTGGTGATGCTGATTTCGATCTCTGTCTGCGCCGCGGCGCCGGTGCAGCTCGATCACAAGGGAGAGCGTTGGGCGGCGGCTACGCTTCGCAAAATGTCTCTCGAAGAGAAGATCGGCCAATTGATCATGCCCTGGGCACGAATCGAGTTCATGAATGTGAACAGCCCCGACTACCTGCTGCTGCAAGACGAGATGAGGAAGTACCACGTGGGCGGCTTCGGCGTCACCGTCTTCACCGATGGCGGTGCGTTGCTGAAGAGCGAACCACTGGAGGCGGCGGCACTCACCAATGGCTTACAGCAGGAATCGAAATACCCGCTGCTGTTCGCGGCCGATTTCGAACGCGGCCTGGCGATGCGACTTAACGGGGCGACCAGCTTCCCCGCGGCCATGGCATTTGGTGCTGCCGCCGATGTCGGCTTAGCGCGCGAACTTGGCAGGATCACTGCTGAGGAGTCGCGGGCGATCGGCGTGCAATGGAACTGGTTTCCGGTGGCTGACGTGAATTCTAATCCGGCCAACCCGATCATCAACACACGCTCGTTCGGCGAAGACCCGGAGCAGGTGGGAGCAATGGTTTCCGCTTACATCGCGGGGGCGCGCGGAGCGGGGATGCTGACCACCGTCAAACATTTTCCCGGGCATGGAGACACCGACACAGATTCTCATCTGACGTTGGCCCGCGCCAACGCCAGCCTCGATCGCCTCAACAGCGTCGAGCTCGTGCCGTTTCGTGCAGCCATCGCCGCCGGTGTGGACTCGGTGATGATTGCACACATCACCGTACCCTCCATCGAGCCCGACCCTAATCGGCCGGCAAGCATCTCGTCGAACGTCGTGACTGAACTTTTGAAACAGAAGCTCGGCTTTCAAGGCCTGGTGGTGACGGATGCATTGGACATGGGCGCGTTGACCCGGGTCTTTCCCGGCACACCCGCGCAGGTCTCGGCAGCCGAGGCCGTCCAGGCGATCCAGGCCGGCAACGATATGGTGATTATCCCCGCTGACCTCGATGGCGCCTACAACGGGTTACTGGACGCCGTGAGAAACGGAACGATAACGCAGAAGCGAATCGATGAAAGCGTTTTAAAAATTCTGCGGTTGAAGGCGTCGGTTGGCCTGGAGCGCAATCGACTGGTGGACATTGCGGCAGTGCGCAAGCAAGTCGGCCGGCCGGAAAATATCGCGATCGCACAGACGGTTGCAGATCGGGCAGTGACGCTCGTCTCCGACGCCAATCGGCTTGTGCCGCTGCGAACCGCGAGTGGAGTGGTCGCAGTCATCTTTAGCGACGAGGCGCAGGGTAGCGAAGGAGCCAGGACATTCGCGCGCCAACTGCTTCAGCGGGTGCCGGATGCAACCGTGTTTTATGTCGATAGCACGAATTCGGGTTTTGTCGCTGACGACGTCTTGGCCGCTGCTCACAAGGCAACAGCGGTCATCGCCCTAGCCGAGGCCGTGCCTAGGGCGAGGCGAACTACGAACGGACAATCAGCGGGTTCGGTAGGCCTCGATCGAAGTGCAGCCGAGTTGCTGGCGAGCATCGTGAAAGATGCGGGGAACAAAACGATTGTCGCGGCATTTGGCAATCCCTACATCGGGGTCGGAGTGCCGGGCATCGGGACTTACATCTGCACATTCTCGAATGTGCCGGCATCCGGAGTGAGTCTTGCGGCTGCCCTGTTTGGCGAAATCCCGATGCGAGGGCGCTTGCCCATCAGTCTTCCCGGCATAGCGAAACGGGGCACGCAGTGAGGTTTCCGCATCGAGCGGTCACAGACCAGGTGCTCTCGGGCAAGGTTTCGCTCTAGAGCCTTGATCTTCCACACAACCGAAACTCCTGAGAGTTACATCGAGCTGATGCGGAGATATCGCTTGATGTCCGGTGCTACGGCTGCCAAGATCAAAATCGCCATCACTCCGACCGTTATACCTACGAATTTGAATGCCATCGTTCACCTCGTTCGAATTTATGCTGGACATACTTCCACGGCTTCCGTGATACGGACGATTAGATCGTCGACCATTGCAGCGGCGCCGTCAATTGTCGACTCCACAATTTGCGAAAGGCCCATACGTCCTTCCAACTCGTCGCCGAAATCATACGGTTCACACCCGACTATATAGATCCTGGCGGTGACTTCTCCCATGGAGAACGCGAGCTGCAGTACACGCAAAGGGTCCATTCCATGCGGGTTCATCTCGACGCCCACTTGCGGAGACTTCTTCGCGTCGATCAGGTCCGGCTCAAGCAAATAGAGTGTGCCCGCCGGCCCGCCACGCTGCAGGGCGTCCACTAGAATCACAGCATCCCATGGATCGAGGAGAGCGTAGGCGAAATCGAGGCCGCGAATACCAAAATCGACGACCGTGACACCTTCCGGCAGTTTGCGCTTAGCAAGCGCGCGTACCGTCTCCACACCGAAAGCGTCGTCCCCCAGGAAGACATTTCCCACCCCGGCAACCAGGATCGAGCGCTTCACGCCGTCTCCGGCCTTTCGGTGGCGTATGGCTCGACTTCCATGGGAGCGAAGAAGAAGCGGTGCCCAGGCTGCCGCATCATCCCGAATTCACGACCGGGATCGTCGTCGAGCACGACCGCCAATTGGATGTTGTCCTCGAAATCCTGCTCGATGGCTTCCACCAGCGCGATCTTTCCCTTAAGAGCCATGTCGAGGATGTCTGCATTTTTTCGCGGCCATAGACGCACCCGATCTCCAGCTCTTACCTCGATACCCCCGATGCGAACACTCTTCACCGCGGGTCTATCAGCCAGTGGATCCCACTCGCCGAGTCCAAAGTCTCCCGGCCGGCCTTCAGAACTCGGCCGCATTCCTCGAATCGCGCCGTGAACCTTCGACAAGAAATCCTCCGGCAGAGTCTCCGTCCGCTCCAGGATCTTCCGCGCTCGATCATCGACAGTCCGCATCTCCTGCTTCTCCTCCTCAGTGAGTGTCAGGACGCGCAAAGCGAGCATTTCGTCCATTTCGGTGCCATCGAAGAAGTCTCCTTCGCTCTCCGGCGCGATTTGGGGGTAGTCGTAGAGGATGATCGGCGAGCACAGCATCATCGACCGTTGTCCTTCCTGGCCGACTAGTACTGGGAACACACCATCATTGCGACAACCGGCCACAGCCTCTTGCACGTTCTCGGGCGGGTCTAGCAGAGAGATGAATTCTCCTCTGGTCACGCCAAGCAGAAGATGGGCAGAAATGAAGGCTTGAAGCATGGCTTCGTCTCGGGAGCGCTCCGGCGAATCTTCTAAATGAGTAACGTTTGCAACTTCAAGCGACAGTTTATGTATCCTCGCCTGCACTGCTTCCGCCTTGACGATGACTTGGCCAGAAATGTGACGCGCGAGCGATGCGGCGCAAGCTTCGTCCATTGAAGCTGGGCTGGGAGCCTCGAAATGAAAACGATGATGAAGGGGTTGATCGACTAGGTCGTTTAATCGCAAATCCTTCAACTCGTAAGAACGTTCGATACCCTCATCCCACTGGCTGGCCGATTTTTTCTGCTGACGAAATAGCTGAAGAAACCGTATGCGCACATCCACGGCGGCGTTTCCGTCAGAGCGAATCAAGCACTCGGTCCGTAAGCGATACGACTCAACCGGACGCTGCGACTCGGCGTACTCGCGAGGATAGAGGGTCCCAAAGTTCCATCGCTGCACATTTTTTGTAGAAGTGGCACGGTAGGGATAGAGCATGTATCCCTCGTAGAGAACGGCTGCCGCGATTTTTTCCGCATCGGCAAAGCTCATACCGTCACCTCGTTCTTTTGCTCGCTGGCCATCAGCCTGTCGAGCACCTGCTCCCAGGTGGGGATGCCTTGACTCACTTTGAATTGATATAGACGGTCGAACACGTCTCGTTCCAGGCACAGCCATGCCGAATTTGGATAATAGAGATCCATCATCTCCTTCCAGGTTGCCGCTGAGAGACGATAATTTGCCTCGCGGTTCCAGGGCACCTGCGCGACTTGCAGGGCGCCTTCCTCCCCGCGATAGAAGACGGTCCCGCTGAACAGCACACAAAGCGGAACCTCCCCGCCTTCGAGCGCGTGAAAGTACTTCGTAGCCGCGACATTGAAATCGAAGCTGCAAGGCAACTGCAGATCGACCAGCACAGTGTCTGTAAACGCTGGAACGGAAAGGTTGACGTTCATCCAGAGCAGCGAGCGAACTGTCCTGCTCCAGCGCTCCGGCTCACCAAAGAGGTCCCGCAGCTTCTTCTGCTCTTCCCCGGCGTACCGTCGACGAGTCGGCTCTATTTGTACCTGGCAATTCAGCGAGAGCGTGTGAATGGGTTGGCTCGCGGTATCGGTGATCCGCAACTTGAGCGCAAGCGTCGGGGCCGCGGCATACGGAATTGCCTGGGCACCCTCGATCTGAAAGGCGAGGTCAGGCACGCGCTGCCTCGGGGTGGCGCTCGATGTGACTGGAGCGGGAGCGCAGGCCGCTGAAAAGCTCCTGAATGTGTCTCCACACCTCGGTTCCGCCGGAGAGGCCTTTCCAATGCATCCGTATGATGCCGACGAGGCGAAAACACTCGTCGATAGGAACAATAAAGTAGGACGGCTCTGCGCTCACGCGATCCACCAGGAGCGCCTCAACGTCAGGTTCCAGGGTTTGCAGCGCATGATTCTGGGAGCGGATCTCCTCCCATGAATCCAAGCTCAGCAGCGATTCGGTCGCACCGGCAGGGCTTGGATACATGGCGACCATTCTTCCCGAAGCGCTGTCACGGTAGAAGAAAGCCAGGTTAATGGGAATCATCAGAGCTTCCCATTCTGCGTCCGTCATCTGAAATTCCGGCAGCAGAGAAATCCTTCGCGGGATACGGAGATAGCTCGCCCCCATTTGCCCACAGAAGAGCAGTGAGCAGGCTTCGCACGCGCAAAGGATTTGTCGGCGGACCGGCTCGAGCAAGTGCGCATGCAGCGGGGCAAGTTCCGCGCTGCAAAGCTCGCATTTCTCCGTAGTCGATCTCCGCCGCGTGAACTGCCGCAGGACTGACGGGATCGCGACGCGCTCCGAGTTGAAACTGGGAAGGTCACTCATAAAGACACCAAGCGGACGAGATTAGGCAGGCGGTGCATTCGGCATACGCGGATCAATCGGGCCGCGTTGCTCAAGGTTGATTCCGGTTGCTTCCCTGGCTGGGCGGCCGCCGGTTTTGGTTGCGACTGGTAAAGGTCGCGCCTTCTCTTCTGTCGTGTGCATGGAGTTCCTCTTGAGATAGAACGCTCTTTATTTGAGGACTACAAGGTTGCTTGAATTCGCGATACTCTCACTCTTCTCGACGACTAGTTCAACGATGTCGGGGGCCGCTTCGTAGAGCGCATTTTCGACGGCATCTTTCAAGGTGATCGATGAGGAAGGACAACTCCCACAGCTTCCAAGCAGCTTGATGCGCACGATTCCGTCGACCGCGCCGAGAAACTCAACATTCCCGCCATGCGAACGCAAATAGGGCCTCACATTATCGAGCGCTCGCAGAACTCTGGTCTCAAGAGGATCAGGATGCAAGCCATGGAGAAGAAACATGCTGGAAACAAGGTTGTCTTCCACAGCCGTGTTCAGGGCCTGCTCGCCGGCGGAGGTTTGAGCAAGGCTCTCGAGGAGCCGCTCCAGGCCGGCTCCATGAAGTTCGACCACGCTCTGCACAAGCTCCAGCGCTATCGCTCTAAGTTCCGGATCGGCGCAGCGGTCGAGTTTGCTTACCAGCTTCTCGACCCGCTCGGTATGAATCTGAAACTCACGTTTTTCGGGCACTCCGAGAGTGGAGTTGACACTAGCCGCCATCATTCGTGTCCCATCACGCCGAACATCGGGGAGTGCTTTGTCTCCAAGACCTTTCCATCGCCCAGATACATATGAACGCCACACGGCAGGCATGGATCGAAGCTCCTGACTGCGCGCATGATGTCGATGCCCTTAAACTTTTCGGGCCCGTTCTCTTCAAAGATCGGCGTATTCTGCACCGCATCTTCGTACGGTCCGGGAGTTCCATAGATATCGCGAGGATTCGCGTTCCAAGGCGTCGGAGGATAAGGATGATAGTTGGCGATCTTTCCGTCCCGAATCACCATGTGATGAGAAAGGACCCCTCTCACCGCTTCATGGAAGCCGCAGCCAATCGCCTCTTCGGGAACCTTGAAGTCTGTCCACGTTTTAGTGTGGCCGCCATGCAGCTCCGCGAGCGCCTTCTCGACGAAGTAGAGCGCCGTGGCCGCGGCGTAGGCCTGGAAGTAAGTGCGGGCCCGATCGCGTTCGATGGCATTGCTCCACTGGGGAATCTTCCACTCGAATTCCGTCTCCGGCTTCATCGCGGTCTTCGGAAGATTGATCTTCACGCTATGGCCGGTCGCCTTAACATATCCGATGTCGACAATCTCCGACAGCGCTGTCGACCAGAGGCGTGCAATCGGACCGCCTCCAGTGTCGAGCGCGAGATGGTCGCCGGTGCGCTTGTCGAGCCAGCGCGGCGACATGACCCAGGTGTAATTTCCCTTGAAATCACGCTTCTGAGGACGAGGTATAGTGGTCTGATTCCAAGGGTGGTTCTTGTCGATGGGATTGCCCAGCGGGTCTTTTGAAACGAAGGTCTCCGCGCCTTGCCAATCGTCATAAAACGAGCTGCCGAGCAGAATCCGCATATTCAGGTTGATGTCGATCAGGTCGTTGGTGACCAGCTGCCCGTCTACCACAACGCCCGGCGTGACGAACATCTTCCGGCCCCAGTCACCCATGTTCTTGTAGGTGTAGTCACAATACTCGGGATCGTTGTAAGAGCCCCAGCAGCCAAGCAGAATACGACGTTGTCCCACCTTCTCGTAACCGGGCAGCGCCTCGTAGAAGAAATTGAAAAGATCGTCATGCAACGGCACTACCTTCTTCATGAACTCGACATATTTCATTAACCGGACTAGATAGTCGGTAAACAGCTGGACAGTCGGAACCGTGCCGACGCCGCCCGGGTAGAGAGTTGATGGATGAACATGCCGTCCTTCCATCAGGCAGAACATCTCCCTCATCAGCCGGCTCATCTGCAGCGTCTCACGATAGAACTCGCCGGTGAACGGGTTCAACGCCGTCATGATTTCGGAAATCTTCCGGAATCCGTGCTTGTCCGCATTGGGTGCGTCGGTGTGCTGCGCCTTATCCCACACGCCGGGGTTAGTTTCCTTCACCATCGTCTCGCAGAAGTCCACGCCGACCAGGTTGTCTTGATAGATGTTGTGGTCGAACATATATTCGGCGGCTTCGCCTAGGTTGATGATCCATTCGGCAATCGGCGGAGGCTTGATGCCGAAGGCCATGTTCTGCGCGTACACTGCACACGTCGCGTGATTGTCGCCGCAAATACCGCAGATCCGGCTGGTGATGAAGTGGGCGTCACGCGGATCCTTTCCCTTCATGAAGATGCTGTAGCCGCGAAAGATCGAGGAGGTGCTGTAGCACTCCGCAACCTCGCGATTTTCAAAATCGATCTTCGTGAAGATGCCAAGACTCCCGACGATGCGAGTGATCGGGTCCCAATTCATTTCGACCAGGTTGCGCTTCTTGCTAGGATTTTCCGGAAGAGTCTCGAGTACGGTAGCCATTGCGTTAGCGTCCCTTCTATTTCGAAGCTTTGCGTGTGCTGTTGACCGAAGCGCAGTAGTTCAGAAAACTCGTGTTCGACAAGGTCGACCTTAGTACGTGTTAGGACGATAGCCGGTGGTGAGTTCCGTCCTTGGATGTCGCCACTTCGGTTCCTTGTTGACGGTCGCATTGGTGATGCTGCGCAGCGAACGAATCATATGCCCGTAGACGGCAATGGTTTTAGTCGAGAGTTTTGCGCCTGGTGGCTCATCCATGAACGGCATGAACTTATCCGGAAAGCCGGGCATGGTGCATCCAATACAGATACCTCCGACATTTGGACAGCCTCCAATGCCGCGCATCCATCCCCGCTTAGTGACATTGCAGTCGACCACCGGCCCCCAGCAACCCAGCTTGACCAGGCATTTCGAGCTGCCATACTCTTCAGCGAACTCGCCCTGCTCGTAGTACGACCCGCGGTCGCATCCTTCATGCACCGTCTTGCCAAACAGCCAGGTTGGCCGCAGCTGTTTGTCGAGCGGGATCATCGGGGCCATCCCTGCCACCTGGTAGAGCAGATAGAGGACCGTCTCCATGAAGTTATCCGGCTGGACCGGGCAGCCCGGCACATTCACAATAGGAAGCCCTGCCTTGGACCGCCAATTCCAGCCTAGATAATCGGCCAGCCCCATGCACCCTGTGGGATTGCCCTCCATGGCATGAATTCCGCCATAGGTCGCGCAGGTTCCAATCGCTACGACGGCCAATGCTTTCGGGGAAAGGCGATCGATCCATTCGCAGGTCGTGATCGGCTGGCCGGTATCCGGATTGGTACCGACGGCCGCCCAGTAGCCTTCCTTCTTAATCTTTTCGTTCGGAATCGAGCCCTCTACCACCAGCACGAATGGATCAAGCTCGCCCTTCTCCGCCTGGTAATAGAACTTCATGAACTCGTCGCCGTTTTCATAAGCCAGCACGGGATTATGCAGATGGACCTTGGGCAGCCCGGGAATTGCCCCAAGCAGCACGTCTTCGATGCTCGGCTGCTCGGCCGCGGTGATCGAAACGCTATCTCCGTCACAGCCTAGGCCTGCCGTAATCCACACGATGTGGACATCGGTTACGGCCGACGACTTACCGTTCGAAGTCCCTGTCATAAGACCCTCCTGGGAATGCCTCCGCGCGACCGGCGTAGGCGGGTCGTGGCGGTTTTGCTCGATCGATGCTAGAGAGATTGTTGCTACGGAAGGAAACGGGCGAAATCAGACGGAGGAGAATCTCTTGCAACGGCGGACGCGAATCGAGAGCCGGCGAAGACCGAGGACACGAACCGGGATTGGGTGCGCAACAGCTCAAGAAAGCCCCCAACGCATTGCAAGATGGAAGAAGGAAACCGCTCCGCCACCAACGCGTGACAACTTACTCCGCATTCCACAACGAAGTCAAACTTTATCGTTTTTCGCCGGTTTTTCCGCGTCGTCTGCTCTACGACGGCAGGAGACCCAGAGCAGACGAGGACAGGCCAGCGGATGACGGATCAGTCGCCAGAATTCGCATAGGCAGGGAGATGCCTCGTAAACCTGTTCGAAACCGGATTCCGCCCTTTCAGCTCAGCCGGTTTTCTCAATCACTGCCTGAGGGTGTTGGGCGTACTCGGCCCAGGAGCCGTCGTATAGGGCGACATGCTTCGCCCCAGCGATCTCAAGGCCGAGCAAAACGACCGCCGCGGTAACTCCTGAGCCGCAGGTGGTGGTGATCGGCCGGCTGAGATCGACGCCCTTAGTGGCAAAGAGCTCGAGAAGCTTGTCTGCAGCCTTCAGCCGCCCGTCCTCCAGCAATTCGGTATATGGGACGCTGGTAGCCCCTGGGATGTGTCCGGAGCTTATACCGGGTCGGGGTTCAGGAGAGGCGCCATCAAAGCGACTGCGGGAGCGGGCGTCGAGAATCTGGGAACGCTCCGCAATCAAATGCTGAACCTGGCTGAAACTACGCACGGCTTCCGGATCCAAGGCAGCATTGAAAGTGGCAGCCGTCCGCTGGACCGGACCCGACTCCACCGGCAATCCAGCTTCGACCCAGGCACGCAGTCCTCCGTCAAGGATTCGGACATCTTGTGCTCCAAAAGTGCGCAGCATCCACCAGGCTCGCGGCGACGAGAAGACCCCCTCCTGCTCGTAGAGGACAATCGTCGCTCGATCTCCGATGCCAAGCGCGGACATGTCGCGGCCGAAGGAAGCGGCTGAAGGCAACATATGGGGCAACGGCGTCGAGTGGTCAGACAGTTCGTCGATATCGAAAAAGACCGCACCTGGAAGGTGCTTGTCGAGGTACCGCGCCCGAGTATCGACCTTTGGATGCACGCCGACTGGCGGCAGGGTCGCATCCACAAATATCGTCGCCGGATCCCGCATCCGGCCATTGGCCCAGGAAGGTGAGACGAAAGGATTCATCACGGACAGCCTACTACCCTCGCGTAAACGAGAGAAGCCGATCAAATCTCACACTGCAGATGAGGCAGTCTTCGCATTCGGCAGAAAAGCATTCCGGCGGCAACGAGCTCCAGATAAGACTCCGATCTCTTAGCCTTACGAGAAATCAGAACCGAGAAATCAGAACCGAAAATCAGAACAAAGATCGTATTTTCGGGGTAATCGCACGGTCGAGCGAGTCGAGATCCTTGGTCTCCCCACCAACTCCTACCCGTTCAAACAAATTCCACTTTTCCGAAAGGGTCAGCGAATCGCCTGGCGAAACGATTCGTCTCGGGCCAAGCAGCTCTACTTCCATGAAGCTGCCCTCGACGTATACCTCGTTGTTTACGTCATAGTCGGGGTAGGTTGCGGTGTCGTCATGGGAGAATCTCTTCACGAAGAGGGTGTCTTTCACCAGGTGAGCGCACCAATTCTCCTTGTTACGAAGTCCGAATTTCTGGGAGTTCGGCAAATTCGGATCGGCGCGCAGCAGGATATATTTGAGTCCAAGCGTGAACCGCGGATCCTGCAGGTCGGTGAACGCGCACAAGGCGAGCGGCTGAGTAGCAGGAACATACTCGTCATGCGTCCGGAAGGGCACCCGCGGCACGATGGCAGTACCGCTTTGCACCACCGTGATGGCCCAGGCAGCAATGTCGACAGGCCAGAGATTATGGCTGGTGATGGTGTGTACCAGCTCCACCTCAGTACCACTCGCTGCCAGCTGAATGCGCATCACTTTCTGCATGCCGGCGGCGTCGGTTGGCTGCGAGAGCACAATTCCCAGCTCCCCCTCGCGGCGGTGCTCGATCGGCCCATTATCGGGAGCATAGGTGGCAGGAAAGACCTCCGGCCACACCCAAAGGCGGTGACCTCCATAGGGCTTCCAGGTCCCCAGCGCCGTCTCTTTCGAGCTGTCCGGGAAATGGGCGAGAAGGTTCTCGCCATTAGTCGGTCCGTAGAAAAGAATTCTGGGACCGACCGCAGTGGTGACGATCACATCGACGGCGCCATTCGAGAGCCTGATGCAGTCAGGCAGTCCCATATACGAGAGTGTTTCCATGTTGAGTCACTTGCTCCCAGGTTGGATTGGCGAGTTGCCTAAACCGCAGTCCAGCCACCATCGATCAACATTGTATGTCCAGTGATGAGCGATGCGGCGGGCGATGCGAGAAAGACCACAGCTCCGGCCACCTCTCGCGGCTCTCCGATACGATGGAGCGCAGCGACCTTGTTCACTGTCTCTGCATAAAAGTCTGGAGAGGAGAGGACAGGCTCGGTTCCGGGCGTGTGGATGAAGGTTGGCGCTACGGCATTGACATTGATGTTGTACTTGCCCCATTCCACGGCTAAACACTTTGTCAGGTGGACGATTCCTGCCTTGGTCATGCAATAAATCGACTCCGTCGGCAATGCAACGAATCCTGCCTGGGAACTCATGTTGATGATGCGGCCGCCATTTTGCCGCTTCATGACCTCGCCAGCCGCCTGACATGCAAAGAACGTGCCTTTCAAGTTGATCGCAACGGTTCGATCGAAGTCGTCTTCGCGAACATCGAGCGCCAGGTTCGTCGGGGCAATGCCGGCATTGTTCACCAGGATATCGAGCCTGCCGAAATGATCGACCGCAGTCGAGATTGCACGTCGGATCTGCTCCTGATTTCCCATGTCCATTTGTAACGGAAGCGCTCGGCCGCCCAGTGCCGCGACCTCGTCTACGATGCCGCTATCCTCGGTAACATCACGCAAGCCAAGCGCCAGGGAGGCGCCCGCTTCTGCGAGCGCCAAGGAAATTGCCCTGCCCAACCCGCGAGCAGCGGCGGTAACGAGTGCAACCTGTCCATCCAGCGCGAACGACGGTAGAAATTTCACGAGACCTCAGTCTGTCATTTTCCTGGTTCAGTTCGTTGTCTGAGCTAGATTACTACTTTCCTACTCTGCCTTCTGAAGAGACCTCTTCCAAACTTGCAAATCTGCCTGGCCGCAAGAGGAGCGTCCATGGAAGTAGAAGAGAATAGCAGGCATAGAAAAAGCCACCTAAACTCTACTCTTGATTGATTTACGAGCTGCGAGCGGGAAATGTAATTCGAATGTCATTTCTCCTGAGCATGCGTCTGATTGACTCCGGAAGGGGTCACCATAGGGGTGGCGTGGTCAATGAGGTGTAAAGTGGAAAGCATTGCCGTGAGTGAGAATCAAGGTACGATCCTGATCGTCGAGGATGATCCCCGAATCCAAAAAGTGCTTTACCGTCTCTTTCACGACCAAGGATATCAGACGGAAATTGCGCCCGACGGCCAGGCCGGAGTCGAATCCTTCCAATCCTGTTCACCGGTTGCGGTCGTGCTCGACTTGATCTTGCCCCGGCTCTCCGGTCTGGAGGTGTGCAAGCACATCAAAAGAGTCTCTCCAGAGACACCGGTGCTCATGCTCAGCGCTGTCAGCGAAGTTGTGGACAAGGTTCTGCTGCTGGAACTCGGCGCGGAAGACTACGTGACTAAGCCCTTCAGTCCCCGCGAACTGCTGGCGCGTGTGCAGGCCAGCATCCGCCGCCGCCGCAAACCGGAGCCAACTCTCACTTACAAGTTCGGCGACTGCGAGATCGACTTTCTCAAAATGACCGCGAGAAAGGATGGCGGAAAGATCACTTTGACCGCCCATGAGTTCAAGCTCCTTCGGTTTTTCACCGAGAATCCAGAGAGGGTATTGAGCCGTGATGAACTGCTTAATGTGGTGTGGGGCTACAACTCATACCCCACGACTAGAACCGTGGACAACCAAATCTTGAAGCTGCGACAGAAACTCGAATCGGACCCTGCAAATCCGCGGCATCTGCAAACGATCTATGGCGCTGGCTACAAGTTCGCCCCCTGAGGGACTTGCGCGCTTATGGCGGTTTTCCGGGGTGTTCGAACTCGTGTTCTGCTGATCGCGGCACTGATTGCTGTCATTGTGACCGTGACTGGCGGCAGCCTGCTCATTGTGCGGGACCGCGTTCGCCGCCAGGTCGCGCAAGATCTTTCAGCAGACCTTACCCATTCTTTGTCTACCTTCCAGAACATCCAGCGGCAGCGCCGTGACGTTCTTATCCGCGAAAACGAATTGCTGGCGGATCTGCCAAGTCTCAAAGCGCTCATGACCACTGGCGACAAACGAACCATTGCCGACGGGGCAATCGATCTTTGGAAGGTCAGCGGCAGCGACCTCTTTGCGTTAGTCGATGCCTACGGACGAGTGCTGATCGTTTATACAAAAGGACGTCCTCCATCCGAGACCCTGGTTGAAGCGCTGCAACAAACGATGACCCGCCCGCAGGAACATTACCTGACTGCGGATGGCAGGCTCTTTGACTTCTCGATGCGCCCGCTTTACTTCGGGGGCGAGGCTCAGGGCACTCTGTTGGGGTACGTGATCAGTGGGTACCAGATCGACCGGAACGTCATAGGATTGATCGGACATGCATCAGGAGACGATGCGGCGTTTCTCGCCGGGCCCAACATCGTAGCAAGTACGCTTTCGCCCGAGTTGCAGCAGGAGTTACTGCTGAAGTTTCCCTCTTTGCTTTCCACCGTCAGCGGCCGAAATGCCGAGGTAGTCTTGGGAGGAGACCACTATCTTGGGACCGGGGCAGACCTGTCAGGCGAAGCGGAAGGCCAACTCCGACTGGTGGTGCTCAAATCCTTTGCACAGGCGAATCGATCGATCCGGGAGATCAATCGTCTGGTCTTACTGCTCGGAGCGGCCGCTCTGGTACTGGGTACGCTGCTCATGATCACTCTCTCGCGCATCGTCACCGAACCGCTCGAATTGCTGGCACAAGGGGTTCGCGCCTTCGGCTTCGGCAATCCCTCCCATGGGCTTCCCGATAACGGCACAAGAGAGGTGCGCGAACTCAGCACTGCATTCGCAAGGATGCGCGGCGAAATCATAATGACAAATCGCGCTCTTCTGGACTCTGAAAGATTAGCAACCATCGGCAGCATGGCAAGTTCCGTTTCGCACGACCTGAGGCATTACCTGGCCGCCGTCTACGCCAATGCCGAGTTCCTCTCTTCCGCGCGCCTTTCCCAGGAAGAACGGGTGGAACTCTTCGAGGACATTCAACTCGCGGTGCATGGCGCAACCGAACTTCTCGATTCATTGTTGATCTTCAGCAAGACCGGGGTGGCCTTTCATCGCGAGCGGGACTCGTTGCTAAGGATTGCCGAGAAAGCCGTTTCATTGCTGAAGGCCCATCCCGAGGCGGAAGGAGTGTCGATTAAGATGGAGTGTGACGATCCTTCGGGTGGGTACGCTCTGGTCGATCCAAAGCAGATGCAGCGGGCTATCTACAATCTACTGTTGAACGCTTGCCAGTCGACTCACCGGACTCCGCCTCCGAGAGAGGTCTCCCTCGTCATATCGAACGCGGGTGATACCGTATCGGTGACCATTACAGACTCGGGTCCGGGCGTTGCCGAGCATATTCGAAACTCGCTCTTCGAACCTTTCGTCAGCGAAGGCAAGCAAAGCGGAACTGGCTTAGGGTTGACCCTGGCCCATGCGGTCGCCAAGGAACATGGAGGCACAGTTACCCTGGTGAGCACACGACCGGGCGAGACGGTCTTCCAGCTCTCATTGCAGTTCAACTTTAGTGGTGTCGGGGCAACGACGCCATCGTGACAGCAGGACGCGAAAGAGCCGACAACGGGAGGAACAAGGCAATGAATTGGCAGCGGTCTTGTATGACGATCGCTTTGTGCCTGGTTGGCATCGGCCCGTCGCCCGCCCAGCAAATTACCGAAAAGCCGACCCTCCCCCCAGTCGCTATGCAGCAACAGATCGAAAAGCTTGCCGAGGCGGTGACACTCGAGGAGGCGGAGGTCAAGTCCTCTCAGCAGCAGATCCAGGCTCTCCGGGAGCAGGTCGCAGCCCTCCAGGAACAATTGGCGGCATCGCGAGCTTCGCCGACTGCCCCGTCCAGCCAGGCGGGGGATAACCCGGTCGGGAGGCTCAGCGCCGCAGTAGACGCACTTCATGAGCAACAAGACCTTCAACAAAGCGAGATAGCGACCCATGAGCAGACCAAGGTCGAGAGTGCGTCGAAGTTCCCGGTGAAACTCACCGGTTTGATCCTGATGAACGCCTTCACAAATTCGACTGGTGTCGACGTGATTCAATCGCCGACTCTGGCGACTGGCGGGGCCGGCACCACTGGTATTACGTTGCGACAAACCATCCTAGGTTTAGACGCGAGGGGGCCGCATCTGTTCGGCGCCAATACTTCAGCAGATGTCCGCGTGGACTTCTTCGGTGGCCTAGGTCAGGCGAACTACGCAGCGGAGGGAGGCACTGCGAGACTCCGCACCGCGCATGTCGATCTGGCCTGGAAGCAAACGCGTGCCTTCGTCGAGATGGATCGTCCTATCATTAGCCCAAACACGCCAAGCTCGCTTACAGCCGTAGCTCAACCCGCGCTCGCCTGGTCCGGCAACCTATGGAATTGGGTGCCACAAATCGGCGTAGAGCAAAGCGTGAAGCTGGACCCGAGTTCATCGATGAAGGTAGAAGCCGCAGTAGCAGATGTACCCGATCCGCCCACAATTGGCGTCAGCACCAGCGCGCCTCCGGCAGCTAGCCTTGCAGAACAGAGCCGCTGGCCAGGTAGTGAAGCCAGGATCGGCTACTCTCGTGAGAATGGCCTGGAGGTGGGGGCGGCCGGTTACTTCAGCCCACACTCGGCGGGGAAAGACTTTCGCTTTGACGCCTGGGCAGCAACCATCGATTATCGTGTGCCGCTCATCGCCCACCTGGAGGCGAGCGGCAGCCTCTACCGGGGACTGGGACTAGGAGGACTTGGCGGCGGAGCCTTTAAGGATTATGTATACAGCCAACCCGGCAATAACTACAGCTATCGCCCACTCGACGATGTCGGAGGATGGACGCAGTTGAAAGCTCGAGCGACTGAGCGGATTGAGTTCAACACGGCATTCGGCATTGATAACGCTTTCTCCAGCGAGCTAAAGCAATATACAGCTGGCGGATCGGCTAACTACCAGAACATGGCGCGCAACGCGACGCTTTTTACGAATGTCATTTTCAGCCCAACTGCTTACACTCTCTTTTCCTTCGAGTATCGTAGGATCGACACCTCTGCCGCAAGTGGATCTCACCTTCTCGCGAATATCTATGGCGTCGCTGCAGGCTATAGGTTCTAGACGATGCGGATCAATAGGAAGTTCACCGTCCGCTTCGCTAAACTGGCACTGCTCGGCCTTGCGCTCGCAACTGTGCAGCGGTTTTACGCACAGAACCTGACCGAGGTTTCGGGCCAGATCAAAGAGGCTGTCAATGAAGATCCGAAGCGCTCGGAGCCGCCAACAGCCGTCTGGCTCACCCCGCTTCGCCCCGGTCGCGCGCCAGTTCCAGCCGGGAGCCATGGCTTCACGCTTCTTCAAAAAGACAAACGTTTCACGCCGCACCTGCTGATCATTCCTGTCGGCAGCGTTGTGCACTTCCCCAATCGCGACCCGTTCTTCCACAACGTCTTCTCGCTCTTTGATGGACGTCGCTTCGACCTTGGGCTCTATGAAGCCGGATCAAGCAAGGACGTTACCTTTAACCGCGAAGGCGTTTCCTATGTCTTCTGCAATATACATTCTGAGATGAGCGCTGTAATCATCGCGCTCGCTACGCCTTTCTACACGCAACCGAATCTGGACGGGCGATTTCGCATTCGCGACGTTCCCGCAGACGATTACATGCTGCACGTGTGGGTAGAGGGCGAAGATCAGGCCGTGTTGGATAGCCTCAAACGTAAAGTGCATATCTCCGGCACTCATCTTGATCTGGGATCAATCATACTCCCGAAGCGTCCTCAGGTTCCTAACTCGCATGAGAACAAATATGGGCAGAGTTATGATAATCCAGAGCCCGCTGCCTATTAGTCAATAATAGGCAGCGTCGCCGTTGGCGATGATGCTAACCCGGGACGCTAAGTTACAGGCCAACTTATGCAAGCGAGTGATGGAGAACGACGTGTTTGTCTCGTCCGCGCGCCTCTTTTGCTAGCTGTTAGCGAGTCATTCCAGGTTCATCTAAAAACGACAATCATCTGACATGTTCATGACAATTGGCATAGCTGGCGCAACTACCTTCTGGGTCAGGGCCGAGTTATTGCCTTGTTCGAATATCGAAGTTGAGGAAACATCATGGAAGAGTCAACGAAAAGCACGAAACGTCCAGTCAATCGCCGCTCCTTGATCAAGGGCGGATTACTGGCGGGGGGCGCCGCTACTTTGGGCGTCGGGCTACTAGGAAAAACCACACCGGCGTTCGCTCAAAGCACCGGCGGTTCCTTGAACAAGGGAGACATTGCAATTCTGCGCTTCCTGGCTGCGGCAGAATTCATCGAGAGCGACCTCTGGGTCCAGTATGCTGAACTGGGCGGTATCGGCGATCAACTTCCTGTTGAAGTGAATCCAAACCAGTCGATGAATGCTTACCAGTCGGCGCTCTCGAACCTGGACTCCGATGGTCCGCAGTACATCACCAGCAACACGATCGACGAGATCAGCCATGCAGCCTTCATAAATGCATATCTCGAGTCGAAAGGCGCAGACCCGATCAACCTGGATCAATTCCGCACTCTCCAGGGCAGCACCGCTACCGGAGCCCAGAACATCGGCCGACTCACCAACCTCTTGCATCTGAATGTCGACACGAGCTGGTTCGTCCGCTATCGCAGCGCAACGAACCCCGACTTCAACGCCACTTTCCCGCAGGCAATTAACATCACAAACCGTCCTGCCATCCCCGCCACTGATGCCGACTTCGAAGGCGCCAGCCACATTCAGGCCATTGCCAACACCGCGGCCTTTCACTTTGGCTCCATCGAGCAAGGCGGTTCGAGCCTCTATGCTGCCATGAGCAAGAAAGTATCGAGCGCAGAGGTATTGGAGATCACGCTCGGGATCGGTGGCGACGAGATCGCTCACTTCCTGGAGTGGGTCGACTTCGCAGGCAACGGAGTTCAGGCGCCTGTCGCTCCCGTCACCGACAAAGGACTCACTTTCCCGAACTTCTTCACCAACCCACCCAACCCGCTCCTTCAACCCAGCTTGATCTTCCCCGTTCCCTGTTCGTTCATCCATCAGGATCTTCCTAAGGTCTCGGTAATCCGCCCTATCGCCGACAGAAACGCAGGAGCGATGGCCGCAGTGGCAGGCCTTACCGCTAGCGGGCTTTTCCTTGGACAGAGCAAGGAGTTCTTCAGCACCGTACAGGCCCTCGCCGCTGAGGCAGACGCAGCTATTCGCCAAGTCTAAATGCCTAGCCGTAGATACGAAAAACAGCTATAACTACGAACGAAATCTCCCCAGTATCTCCAGGTGCGGCTTTTCCAAGCGGAAGAGCCGCACAGCGTTTTCGGGCGCTTTTTTTAAATGGAGTTTTGAAGTTGAGTCGCCTTTGCGTAGGGCCTTCGCCAGCAAGGTCGATGTTGGCGCTAGGTTAGTTGGACGAGAAACAACACTAGTCCCACAGCGACCGCGTCTTCCGTCAGCGCGATAGGCAGATCCTTGCCTCCGATGCCTCGCACAAGCCTAGCGCGTGCAGCAGCCCCGAGCAGCGTTCCGACAATCGCTCCAAGTGCTCCAAGGGCGATCCCAGCGAGAGTCGAACCAGCCGGTATCCCGATAGCCGCGCCGCTGATAGCCCCGAGAACTATGCGGACTGCAAACTGAGGTGGCGTCTTGCGACTTGGGGTCTTCGGGAGTTTATCGTTAACGATCTCACCCAGCGCCGCTAGAGTGAGTAGCCAGGGTGTCCAGTGGTAACCTAAGAAACCGAGCCAGCTACCGGCGAGGGAGAGGCGTTCCAAACGCGCCGCCCAACTGATCGCAGCTATAGCTGTCAATGCACGCAGTCCGGAAACGAAACCAAAGCCGAACATTAGTAAGAGTGTCATTGTTATGATCCCTCCTTAAAATGCCTGCCTTATCAACGCCGGCCTGCTGCGCTGAGGCAATGTGCGGAAGCCTCAAGTGTTACAACAATCAACGGAATCGAATCGGTCGTCCCTCATGAAGAATAGTGGTCCGTGACAATAGTGGAAATTCCATATGCGGGTGAGTTAGTTGCATCTGCGATGCGAAAGGTCCAACGTTGGATCGCAACGTAGGTCAGTCAAAGAAGATGACCTAGCCAAACAGATCACGAATCAAACCTCCATCTTTCCCCCCTGTAACTTCCAGCGCAGACTCTGATTTTTGATTAAAAGCTCGGCGATCATCAGTCTGAGACGAGAGTTCTCCTGTTCTAGCTGCAGGGACGACATATCTCCATTCGTGTGATGTGGAGTAAGGGTTACCTCGGTTCGAAGCGTGTGAGCTGTCATCAGACGTACCTCACGCCTGATCTCCTCACTGAAATTCGGGAGCATCGGGCACAGTTCTCAAGGTAGGCCAACATAATTCGTTCTTACAGACCAATCTGAACCGTTTCCGAGCGCCACTTTAGTGGCGTCTACCCGTCGGTTTGTATCTCCAGCAACGGAGCAGAAGCTGCAAATGCGAGGATCCAATGGAAGCTCCGAATTTGCGAACCCCTTCGGGGTGGGGTCGAACTACCCCTTTCGAGGGGGTAAGAGAAAAGGGAGGAAGTCTATACTGGCGCTTGGGGGTGGAGATGAACCCGTCGGACCCAATCAAAATCCTCTCTGTGGACGACCATCCGCTGGTTCGCGATGGGATCAATTTTGCGATTCAATCGCAGCCGGACATGGTGGTGGTTGCCGAGGCCGCGGACGGTCAACAGGCAGTCGAGGAGTTTCGGCGGCATCGTCCAGACGTGACGTTGATGGACCTGCAAATGCCCCTGATGAACGGCATCGACGCGACAATCGAGATCAAACGCATCTCGCCCGCCGCAAGGATCCTAGTGCTGACGACTTACTCCGGTGACGTTCAGGCGACGCGGGCATTGAAGGCAGGAGCCGCCGGCTATCTGTTGAAAGGTTCGCTGCGGAAAGAGTTAGTGCAAGCCATCCGCGACGTCCATCAGGGAAGACGTCGCATCCAGCCGGAGATTGCATGCGATCTTGCCGGGCATTTCGATGCGGATATTCTTTCCGCCCGAGAGATCGAAGTCCTCCGAAGCGTCGCCGAGGGATGCTCCAATAAGGTCGTGGCAGGAAATCTTAGTATCGCGGAGGACACCGTGAAAGGTCACATGAAGAGTATTATGGCGAAGCTCCAGGCAAACGATCGCACTCATGCAGTTCTCATTGCGATGAAGCGCGGCTTCCTTGACGGTTAAATGACCATCCGGCAGAGTTGAGAGCGAAAGGGGAATGGATGGTTGGCTTGGCAGGCGAAGGACGCCTATACACGAATCCGCCCGCCCGACGTTCCGACCCTCAGTGGGTCTCGAGAGTCGCGCAGGCCGCGCGCCTCCTTCACCCTCCCCTGATTCACCATACGGAGCAACTGCCAGTCACCGCCGTTGCGACCTTACTTAGCTTTTTCTTCGCCTTTCTTCTGGCTTTTCCACCGGCGTCCGCAGGGCAGCGTTGGCACGCATCAGCGATGAGGGTGCCTCCTCCCCAGAGTGCTCAACCGCTCGATGACATGGCGCACATGAGCTGGACGCGCCGAGATGGAGCGCCCGCCGACATCGCCGCTCTGGCGCAGACTGAGGACGGATATCTCTGGATTGGCTCGCGCCGCGGGCTTTTTCGGTTTGATGGATTGCAGTTTCAGTCTTATCCATTTACCCCAGACGATCCCCAACTACCGGCGTCCGATATCGCGGCGTTAGCAGCTGATCGCGACGGCGGATTATGGATCGGGTACCGGATGGGCGGTATCACTTACCTGAGCGCAGGGAAAAAGATCGACTATGACCGCGCGAGCGGTCTGATAAGTGAATCGACAGAGCAGCTCCTATGCCGGCCAGACGGGTCAGTATGGGCAACGGCGGACGGACGGCTGATGCATCTGACCGGGCCGACCTGGGAGAACTATTCCGCTCGACATGGACTCTCGTCTGAAGGTCTTTACTCGCTCTTCTTCGACCGGGAGGGCAATCTTTGGACGGCCGACAAAGGCCATATTTACGAGTTGAAGAAAGGCGAGGATAAATTCTCGCTCATCGATATTCCAAATGGAACAGTGAACCAGTTCCTTCAACTGGAAGACGGCAGTATCTGGATTAGCGATGCATGGAAAAGTGTAAGACCGCTGCTTGACGCAAAGGGCGCGCATGCGGTGCGTATCCCCGGCGTCCCAGTTATGCTGAACGACAGCCACAATAACGTCTGGCTGGCGAATGAGTTTGGTGGACTTACCCGGATCAGGCATCCAGGCACCGATCAGCTTCAGGTGGAGAAGTATGGAGCAGCGAATGGGTTGACGGATGGGCAAACTCGGGCCATTCTCCAGGACCGTCAGGGGACTATCTGGGTAGCCACTGCTCGTGGTCTGGACCGTTTCCGCCCATCTCCACTGGTTCAGTTCCGTGGCGTTCAGCTTGACTATTATCCAGCTCTCTTGGCCGATAGGAACGATGGAATCTGGCTGCACGACATGGATAAGCCGCTCATGCGCCTACGTTCCGGCAAGCTGACGTTCATCGGCGAAGGTCACGGCAGCAGTTCGCTCTTCCAGGATACTGATGGTTCGGTCTGGATGCTCGATCAGATCACTCATGATTTCTATCGCTACAAGGAGAGTGGCGGCGCCCCGACCCGAATTCCTTCTCCCGACGTGGCGAAGCAGGTTGAAACCTGGTGTTTGGGGAAGGACCGGCAAGGGGCGCTCCTTGGTTGCTTTGAAGGTCATGGATTGTGGCGCTACTTTGATGGAGCATGGAACCCTGTGAAGGACCCTGGCTTGCCGCAGGAATCGCCCTTGTCCCTGGCCAGAGGAGAAGGTGGCCGGCTGTGGCTGGGGTATCCTCACAATCAAATTGCACTAGACGAGGGCCATGGCTACCATGCGTACGGTCGGAAAGACGGAGTGGAAGTCACCAGCGTCTTCACCTTTTACGATGCCGGAGGTCTGGTCCTGGCGGGAGGCTCGGACGGCCTGGCGTTTTTCGACGGAAAAAGCTTCCACTCACTGCACCTTCGGTCGCCCGAGTTGCTTCGCGGCATTTCCGGAATCGTCCGGGACGGGACGGGCGATCTGTGGTTGAACGCGGGTCTTGGGATCGTTCGACTGCCTTCAGCGGAGTGGAAGAGAGCCATGGAAGATCCCCGTTACGCCATGGATTTTCAGTTGATTAATGATCAGGACGGCTTAATAGGCTCGCCGACTCAAAGCAAGCCAGCGCCTTCCGCCGTCATCGACAAGACCGGAGTGTTGTGGTTTGCCACCTCAGGGCACCTTGTCGCGATCAACCCTGCCGCTGCCCGCCAGAGTGGCTCAACGCCAAATCTGCTGTTGCAGGCAATCGTCGTGAACGGCAAAGTACGCAGCTACACCAAAGGCATGCCGATCACCGAAAGTTCCCTGCGGCTGAAGACGCTCGAATTTGACTACAACGGAGTAGATTTGAACTCGCCGGAGCGGGTCGTCTATCAATACAAGCTGGTGGGGCAGGATAAGGACTGGCAGGATGTGGGCAGCCGGCGGCAGGCTTACTACACCAATCTCTCTCCAGGAAAATACCAATTTCATGTGCGCGCTGCGACTGGAACAGGGCCATGGAGCGAGTTGCAAACGCCCCTACGGTTGACGGTCACCCCGGCCTACTATCAAACACGCTGGTTCTTCGCGGTTTGCTTCTTTGTCGTCTTCGGCCTATTGTGGCTCATCTATCGTGCGCGCCTGGAGTACCTTACCTCTCAAGTGCAAGAGCGTTTAGAGGAAAGGGCCCACGAGCGTATTCGGATCGCCCGGGACCTCCACGATACTTTGCTCCAGGGGGTTCAGGGTTTGATGCTGCGGTTTCATTTCGCCACCGAGCAGCTTCCAGCTGAGGAGCCGGTGCGGGCTATTCTCAGGGACGCACTGGATCGCGCCGATGTTGTCATTCAGGAAGGCCGCGAAAAAGTGAGGGAGCTCCGTGCTGAAGCAGGATCTCAGGCCGAGTTGGAAACTCACCTGAGGAAAGCAGCAATCGCTCTCCAGGCGGACGGCATGGCTCGCATCACTGTCCTCGTTACCGGCGAACCAAGGATACTCCACCCCGCTGTCAACGACGAACTCTATTCCATTGGGCGCGAGGCGCTGACCAATGCGGTGCGCCATGCAGATGCAACTCAAGTGATCCTGGAGCTCGGGTTTGACGATAGCCAGGTGCGACTGCGGTGCCGCGACAACGGCCGCGGCGTGAGCCCGCAAATCGTCGAGGCAGGCTTCAAAGAAGGCCATTGGGGCATCATCGGGATGCGGGAACGGGCGAGAAGCCTTGGCTGCAAGTTGGAGTTTGCCAGCACGCCAGGCGCCGGAACTGAGGTGCAGGTCTGCGTCTCTGGACGGAGAGCGTATTCCAAAATCGTCAACAACGGGCGCACCACCTGGCAGATGCGTTTATCGCCGTTCCTGCGCAATTCCGTTCCTCGACGTTTCAGCCGTATTCGCAGACCATCCGAGTCCTGACCATCTTTAAACAATGGATTACCGCCAGGAAGGGCCGCTTCGATCGGCTTCGGGGCAGTGTTTTCCACCTGAAACCCCTATACTGAAGATCAGTCATGCCCGAATTTCTTCCTGTGAACGATCAGCTCGACCTGCTTCAAAAGGGAGCGGCTGAGATCATCCGCCTCTCCGATCTTCGCGAGCGCCTCGAGGCCTCGCGCCTCTCCGGCAAGCCGTTGCGCGTCAAGGCGGGATTTGACCCGACTGCGCCGGACCTGCACTTAGGCCACACCGTTCTGATTCGTAAGTTGAAACATTTTCAGGACCTCGGCCACACCGTGATCTTCCTCATCGGGGACTTCACCGGCCTGATTGGCGATCCTACCGGGCGCAACGTTACTCGCAAGCCGCTCTCGCACGAAGAAATTCTGCGCAACGCGGAGACCTATAAACAGCAGGTCTTCAAGATTCTTGATCCCGCCAAGACGGTCATCGATTTCAACTCCAAATGGCTGGCAACGCTGGGCTTTGAAGGCATCATCCGGCTGGCGGCAAAGTTCACGGTTTCGCAGATGCTCGAGCGCGACGACTTTCACAAGCGCTTTCAGGAGGAGAAGCCGATCTCCCTGCACGAACTGCTCTACCCTCTCGCCCAGGGCTACGACTCAGTGGCGCTTGAGGCCGATGTCGAACTTGGCGGCACGGACCAGAAGTTCAACCTGCTTATGGGCCGCGAGCTGCAGCGTCACTACAATCAGCTCTCGCAGATCATTCTGATGACTCCGATTTTAGAAGGTTTGGACGGCGTCCAGAAGATGTCGAAATCGCTCGGCAACGCGATCGCCATCAACGATGCGCCAGGAGAGATGTATGGCAAACTGATGTCGATCTCGGACACGTTGATGTGGAGTTATTGGACGCTCCTCACCGACCTGCGCCAATCGGAGATCGAGCAGATGCAGGCAGATGTCGCCTCCGGTGAGTTGCACCCGATGGATGCAAAGAAGCGTCTGGCGGAGATGATTACTGCAGGGTTTCACGGCGATGAGGCTGTGAGCCTTGCTGGAGAGAATTGGGCCAGGCAGTTTCAGCAGAAAGAAATGCCTGAAGACTTGGAGGAAGTGCACGTAAGCTATGCCGATCTGGTCGGACCATCGAGCGCTCCAAGCTTGCCGGGTTCACCAAGTTTGCACATACGGGTGCCGAAGCTGCTGGTGAAACTTGGACTCGCAGCGTCGGGTGCAGAGGCCTCGCGTAAACTAGCGGAGAATGCAGTGAAGATCGATGGCGGAGTGCTCACCAATGCGCTCCTCCCGATCACCACCCCGGCGCGGCTTACCGTTCGAGTCGGAAAACGATCTAAACTCGCGATTGTTACGTAATCAGGGATCTTCACCGTTCTCATCCCCATCCTCAACCAGCACTGCCGACAATCCCACCAAGCTGTAGCTCACAGGAGCGCCTGCTTTGGTAGGGGTGAAGGTCACCTGAAGCGGTTCCCGCTGCCAGCTGGCTGGGGAGCAGGCAGGAGTGGGGTGGTCGCCCAAATCCCAAGTGGCAATCTTCTTCATCAGCAGCGGCTTTTTGGCGGCGACCTGGGCAACGACCGCATAAAGCTGCTTGCCGCCTCCGGAGAGGCCACAGTAGGCGGCGTAGTCGCGAAACCAGGCTATGTTCGAAACCGTGGGGTCAAAATCGGGTAAATGCAGGGCGGTAACTTTGCCGTTGGTGCGGTCGATGAGCAGCCAAGGGCCGCGCTGCCAGACCCAGTGTTCGCTCTTATCGGTCGGCAGGGCGTCATTGAGCCGCAGCGCCCGGCGAACGGCGACGCTGCGATCGGTGACGTCGTGGGCTTCCCCGGTAGTCCACTCTTTCACCTTTTCGTCAATCAACAAGGGACGTATCTTAAGCTCTTTTTCCTCACCGTTGTTACCTGCCGGGTCCCCAGCGACAGAGTAGGGCACCCGCTTGCCGCCGCCAAAGCTGACGGTGTGGACCTTTGGTTTTGCCGCTGCGAAAGTAAAGGGCAGGAATGCTGTGACGGCAAGCAGCCACAACGCCGCACCGGCGGTCCTAATCCTCAACTTTGCGGGGTTCATGGCTGCAAGCTTAGGCGGATGATAGCGAGAGGCGCAAGCCGGTAAATCCCTAACGGCGATTGGCTGCCCATTTCGGAACTTGGCAGCGATCACGCCCGATTTGAGCCTGGGTCTTACAATTCAGCAAGACCATTTGGAGAAAGTTGAGCGATCGGTCCTCCATTCAAGATGCCAGTCAGGATTTCTGTTCCAATCGTCGCGTTCAACGAAGCGGCTAACCTGCGCAGAACGCTTGAGAGCGTCGCCTGGGCAGATGAGATTGTGGTGCTCGACTCCGGCTCATCGGACGAGACCGTGGCCATCGCGCAGGAGTTTGGCGCCCGCGTCTTTGTCGAGCCCTGGCGCGGCTATGGGCCGGGGGTGAATTCGGCGATCGATAAATGCACCGGCGACTGGATTTTCACGCTCGACGCGGACGAGGTCGCGACTCCGGAACTGAGCGCGGAGATCCAGACGCTGTTAAATCACTCCGGAAATGGAGTGGTGTCCCAGCCAATCAGGACGGCTGACCAGTCGTCGAGGCTTCGGCACTCAGAACCCCAGTACGACGCCTACTGGATTCCCCGGCTCAATCTCATCCTGGGACGATGGATGTGGCATGGCGGCGTCTATCCTGACCCCAAGCTGCGCCTCTTTCGCCGTGGGACGGCGCGGCTGCGGGAAGATACCGAGCCCCATGCGACTCCGAAATGGGATGGACCCGCAGGTCGGCTCAAGTCTCACATGCTGCACTACGCCTATCCGAACCTCGCCATGTATCTCGAGCATATGGATCGCTACAGCACGGCCAGCGTCCCGCTCATGCTTCGAAGAGGCAAGACCAGTCAGAGCCTTCCCGAGTTCGTGCTGAACATGTTCTTAAATCCGCTGGCAACGTTTCTCTACAACTACGTCTTTCGCCTCGGTTTCCTGGATGGACGTGAGGGATTTCTCTTCCACTTGAACCACTCGGTTTATGTGAACTGGAAATATGTAAAAGCGTGGCAAGCAGCGAAACAAATCGCCATAGATGCTGCTGAACCATCCAGCACAATTCAAGGTTGACTTGCTTGAAAGGACCTAGCTGGCTTGATGCTCGAGGCGAGCGCCTCGAGAGCGTCTGCTGCCGCATGGACGCCATTTTCCTTCTGCAATTGAAGACCGAGGGCGGCGGCGCGTTCACGGTACTTGGGTTCGGCGAGCATGTCGCGAATGAGATTCGCCGCTGCCTCGGCCTGGTACCGGTGACGCTGGATGACCTTGGCAACTCCGAGGCGGCGAACGCGGCGGGCATTGTCCGGTTGGTCGTGGCTGTAGGGCATAAGCAGCATCGGCTTGCCGGCGCGGAGGGCCTGGGCGGTGGTGCCGACCCCACCCTGGTGGATGATCAGCGAGGCGCGTGGAAAGAGCCGGGAATAGGGAGCATATTGCGTAACGCAGATGCTATCGGGAACTTTATGGTGTGGCAGATTGCGGGCATCGTTCCCCACCAGCAGGACCGCACGCTGATTGAGCTTTTCGGCGGCGAGAGCGCTTTGCTCGTAGAAATCTCCCGCGTCGAGCACCGCCGCCGATCCAAGGGTGAAAACCAGCGGTGGTGGACCGGCCTGGAGGAATGCTTCAAGTTCCGGAGCGAGGTCCACTTTGCCGGCGTCCCCATCGTAGTAGACAAATCCGCAGGTGCGAGTACAGGAGGGCCAATCAGGTTGAGGCTCTCCGAGTACCGATGAGAAGAGCGCGAGTACGAGCTGCGAGGAAAACTTGGCATCGAAGATGGGATCGCTGCCTGGAGACAGGCCAAGTTGCTCGCGCAGTTCATAGACCGGTTCTGACCACTCCCGTGTCACATATCGTGCAAACCGCGCGATGAGGTGGCCCATTCCAGGCACGAGCGCCTGCATCTTCGCAAGGGTAGGGTACGGCGGCAGCACTGGCGGGTCGTAGGCGGAGAAGAAAGAAAATGGAGCCAGCACATAACTGGCCCAGGGAATTCGGGTCATCTCGGCAACGATTGGGCCTGCGTAGGCAAGCTCGCCGCTAACCAGCAGGTCTGCGCCGCCATCGGCCATAACGGCAGCCATCAGGTCTTCATAGCTTTGCCGGATCGCCGGGAAGAGGAACTCACGCAGGCCGCGCTCGGTTCCCTTCTTGATGTCGTAGATCATAGCGACAAGGCGGCTATCGTGCGGATCCTGATCGGGACGGATTCGGTGGAAGCCGATGCCCAGCGGCTCGATCTTCGAGCGAAACATCTCGGGCACGGCCAGCACCGGATCATGCCCGCGGGAGCGCATCTCTAGGGCCAGCGCAATCAGCGGATTCACATCGCCGAAGGTGCCAAAAGTGGTGAAAACAATCCGCATCCGGGTGGTGGAGTCTCCACTATGACGGTAGCGTATGGCTCCATCGACGCAAAGCTTGTTGATCGAATGTTCACATTCGATCGTTGGTCGTTTCGGCTCACTTCCATGCGATCAGTTTAGGCATGGGAGCTTCTCCCGGGCGAGTCGCACCCGCCTCGAGATGCACGCAAGCGCTTGGCGATCTTCAATCGCCGCAGTTCTAGCGGGCAGAAACAAAGAAGTCAGCGATCTGTGACGTAGAGTCACGAGCCAGGCAGGACCTTCGTCGTTCGGAGCCTGCAACCACACGAGCGACGAATCACCAGTTGTACGGGAAGCATGATCTCCTTGCCGCGCTCCGGCGGTCTTGGCAGCAGGAGATTCTCGAAGAGAGCATTGGCCGCAACCCTGCCTACGTCATAGGAGGGCTGCCGGACGACGGTCAGTGTCGGATGCAGGATCTCTGCCAGTTCGAAATCGTCGAAGCCGGCAATCGCAACGTCGCCCGGAATCGAGATTCCAATTTCATTCAATGCCAGCAACGCCTGCCGCATCGTCAGATTGTTCGAGCAGAAAATTGCAGTCGGGGGGTTCGGCCGGCCAAGCAGCTTTGACAATGTCTGCGCGATCGATTCGTTACCGGAGCAGTCGATGTAGGGTTCAGCTTTGAGTTTTGCCCCGCTCAATGCCTGCCGGTAGCCTTCATAACGCATCTTCATCGTGTACAAGTCACGTCTCAATCCGAGACAGGCGATACGAGTATGGCCATGGCCGACCAGGTGATCGACCGCTAATTTGGCTCCCATTTGGTTCTGCACCAGGACTGAATCGAACCGCGCATCGGGGGCCGGCCGGTCGAGCGTCACGATCCGGCAGTTCTGAAATTCGCGCTTGTGGAGATACGACTCCTTCTGCATCGCTGGAATGATTACCATCCCCTCGACAAGACGCCGCAGCATCTGCGAAGCTTCGCGCTCCTCGATCGCCGGATCTTCTGTAGAGGTCGTGACCAGGACAGAATAGCCATGCTCTTTCGCCACCGTGGCAATGGCATGTGCGCAGGTCGCAAAAAAAGGATCGTAGAGATAAGGGACGATGACGCCGATGGTCCTGGTCTTGACGCCGCGGAGCGCTCGGGCTACTTCGTTCGGCTGGTAGTTCAGGCGTGCGATGGCCTTGTGGATTCGCTTCGCAGTGGATTCAGAGACAGTAACGGACCCGCTCAACAGACGAGATACGGTCATTGTGCCAACGCCCGCGAGCTTCGCCACGTCGGCCATCGTCGCATTCCGCTGCATAGAACTCCTAACGATTCTTGACTCTCATTCTGGACCGGTATGGAAGACAAACAGTGCGGCGCCTAGATAGTCCAATTGACATCGACATCATTGGTCTCTTATAAGCGTTGAGTGGTAGCGATATCATGCTCTTCTTCCGGCGCCATCAATCCCCAAGCCGCAGTCTGCCTGGCTAGAAGATAGAAGTAGACACACTATAAACAGTTTAGGAGACACCTTGGCACGTATTTTTTATCGCCGCACAACTCTCCTCACCTTTATCTCTCTGTTCTCCATGGGGATATCGCCCATTCCTCTGGCCACTGCGCAGTCCAGTCCTCAGGTCGCGGCGCCTCTGGATCCTGCTTTCCTCCGCGCACAGCATCTTCGCCACGGCATCAACGCCAGCATCTGGTTCGCGCAGGCTTCGGGAAATTACTCGGTCGAGCGGCTACGCACCTTCACCACCGCGGATGATATCGCGCTGATGGCGAAATTAGGTTTCGACCATGTTCGCCTAAGTATCGATGCCGATCCCCTACTCGATTGGCAGAGAGCCAGTAGTGGCGTGACTCCTTTCATGACCGAACTCGATCGTGTCGTCCATACCATCCTCGACAACCATCTTGCGGTCATTATCGATGTTCATCCGGAAAGCAAGTTCAAGGCGCCGCTAAAGCAAGGCACTGGTTCCGTTCAGCAGTTCACTTTCTTGTGGAGGGCGCTCGCCAATCACTTCGCCGGCAGCGATCCCGAGTTTGTCTTCTTCGAGATCATGAATGAACCCGAGCAGGAGGACCCCTATCGCTGGCAAGGTATCGAGAGCGTCGTCGGAGCGGCGATTCGCCAGGTCGCTCCACGCCACACCATCCTGGTAGCCGGCGCACACTGGTCGAGCCTCGAAGACCTGTTGGCGCTCGAACCCATCGCTCTGACCAATGTGATCTACACTTTTCACGACTATGAACCATTTCCCTTTACCCACCAGGGCGCAACCTGGACCAGCCCCGAGGTCCAGCCGCTCCGCGCAATTCCCTACCCCTCGACGCCGGCAGATATCGCGCCCAAGCTTGAGCAGGAACCCGACCTGAGCGGCGAATATTTTCTGAATCAATATGGTCTAGGCCGCTGGGATGCGTCGCGGGTTGAGAGTACCATCGCCTTCGCGGCGCGTTGGGCCGCGCTCCATCACGTGCCGGTTTATTGCGGCGAGTTCGGGGTCTTGCGCTACTACGCTCCGCCAGAGATGCGCGCCCAATGGCTCCATGACATGCGGGTCGCGCTTGAAAGGAACAATATCGGCTGGGCCATGTGGGACTATCAGACGAATTTCGGCATCGTGACCAAGAAGGATGGAGTAACGACGCCCGATGCGGCCATCGTCAAAGCTCTTGGCCTCTCTGCCTCAGGCAGCTAGCGGGGCATCCGATGACCGGATTTTAACAAAGTAGATTTTAACAAAGTAGATTGATGGAGAGGGTCCGGCTTGAGGATCGAAGGGACAATTTCTGGCCGCTCAAGGCGGTCATTCGGATGAGCAGTTTATCGGCAATCTGAGCAGGTTCCTCTTCAAGATAGAATGGAACAAGGAACCAATACCCATGCGACGCGTTTACATGGATGCCAATGCCACCACCCCGCTGGCGCTCGAGGTGTTTGAGGCGATGCGTCCGTACATGGTGGAGAGCTTTGGCAACGCCTCCTCAATTCACTACCATGGACGCCACGCACGCGGCGCTGTCGAACAGGCGCGCGCGTCGGTCGCTGCTTTGCTCCATTGCAGTCCCTCCGAGGTAGTCTTCACCAGCGGTGGCACGGAGGGCGACAATCTGGCACTGTTTGGCCTCGTCCAGCCTGGCGATCATGTCATTACCACCGCGATCGAGCACCACGCCGTGCTCCACGCAGCGGAGCGCCTTCAGCAGCGCGGCGTAGAGGTGACCTTCGTCCGCGTTGGCAGCGATTGCGTCGTCGATCCCGCTGACATACGCCACGCCCTCCAACCCAACACCAGGCTGATCAGTGTGATGATGGCCAACAACGAAACCGGAGCCATCCAGCCAGTTGAGGAGATTGGCTGCATCGCCGCCGAGGCCGATGCATACTTTCACTCCGACGCCGTTCAGGCCGCCGGCAAGCTTACCATCGACGTCGAGAAGATCGGCTGCGACCTGCTCACCATCGCTGGCCATAAGATGTACGGCCCGCAAGGGGCAGGCGCTCTCTTTGTACGCCGCGAGACTCGACTCGAGCCTCTTTTCTTTGGCGGCTCCCACGAACGCCAGCGCCGTGCAGGGACCGAGAATGTGGCAGGCATTGTTGGACTAGGCAAAGCCGCGCAACTGGCGCTCCATGCCATTGACCAGGGAGCTCCCGCGCACATCGCCGCTCTGCGCGATCGACTCGAAACTGGAATCCTGCAAACCATCGAAACGGCCGGCATCAACTCCGGCCACGCTCATCGTGTTCCCAACACTACGAACGTCTGGTTTGATGAGTTCGAGGGAGAATCGCTCGCCATTGCTCTCGACCTCAAAGGACTCGCCGTCTCGGGGGGCAGCGCTTGCTCTTCCGGAGCCAGCGAAGCCTCTCATGTCCTTACCGCCATGGGTCTCCCACCGAAGCGTGCGCAGGCAAGCCTTCGTTTCAGCCTCACCAAGGACACCAGCCAGAACGATGTCGATTTTGCCCTCGACCTGATAGGTTCCGTGTTCAGCCGTCTCCACGAAGTGTCCTCCGTGCCGCTGATGAACCGCGGCTGAGTGGTCGGTCCCATTGCCGACGTTAGACTTTCTGATCGCCCGCTGCTCGGCTGGCTCCTTTTCACCTTGTTAGAATAAGAGCGGGAGCTTAAAAGCTTGCGTCGGATTCTTCCGCGACTCCGATCCAGTACCCGCCGCTCACTGAACTCATGACCCCACCAGTCAACAACACGGTAGCCGTAGCCATGTCGGGCGGAGTCGATTCGTCGACCGTTGCCGCCATGCTCAAGACCGAAGGGTATGAGTTAGTCGGCCTGACGATGCAGCTCTGGAACCAGCGCCGCTTGTTGGGGCGCGAAGGCATGCCCGAACAGGTGCGTGGCCGCTGCTGCTCGATCGACGATGTCTACGACGCCCGCCGAGTCGCCGACGACCTTGGCATTCCGTATTACGTCGTCAACCATCAAGAGCGCTTTGAGCGTGATGTGGTGAAGCCCTTTGTCAAAGAGTACCTTGCCGGGCGCACCCCGATTCCCTGCTCCCTGTGCAACGATCATCTGAAGTTCGACCAGCTGCTGATCACCGCCCGGCAGATCGGCGCCGACCGCATCGCGACTGGCCATTATGCCCGCAACGAATACGATCCTGCCAGAGACCGCTGGATCCTCAAGCGTCCTGCTGACACGAGCAAGGACCAGACCTATTTTCTTTTTGGCTTAACTCAGGATCAACTATCCCGGACTCTCTTTCCGCTTGGCGGCTACACCAAGCCGCGGGTTCGTGAGATCGCGCAGGAACTCGGCATCGCGTCGGCTAATAAGCCCGATTCGCAGGAGATTTGCTTCATTCCCGGCGGGGACTACAAGAAGTTCATCGACGCCTATCTCGATGAGCAGGGCGAAGAAATGCCGAACTCTTGCGGAGAACTGGTTGCGACGACGGGAGAAGTTGTGGGCCATCATGCCGGAATTCACAACTTCACTGTGGGCCAGCGGAAGGGTCTAGGCGTCGAGTCGCCGACCGCCTTATACGTAATCCAGATCGCCGGTAACGAAAAGAATCAGGTTCGAATTGGGATCGAAGAAGAGCTGTATCAGCGAACTCTCCGCGCCCATCGACTGAATTGGATTGCGATTCCCGATCTGCTTGGAGAGATGCGGGTTCAAGTCAAAATCCGCCACCGTCACGAGCCCGCATGGGCCACAATCCGCATGGAGACTGCGGATGTGCTCCTAGCGGAATTTGACGAGCCGGCAAGGGCCATTACCCCTGGGCAGGCCGCAGTTTTCTATGACGGGGATGAAGTCGTCGGCGGCGGATGGATCTGTTGACGGAACCAAAGCCGCAACGCCGTGGCGTATGCAGCTTTCTGCCGAACCATCTTTATCTTCTGGGCGTTTCGCTAGAGGCCGAGGCAGCCGCCCTGACGTTGAGGTTCTCATCAACGGCAACGACGACAGGCTAGTCAACTTCGGCGACGGGCGACGCTTTGCTGCCGGAATACTTGGAAGCAGCATCGGAATACCTCGAAGTCTCCGCAGGCCGTGGATCGCCCGACTTACTCCGTAGCACGTCAAGGCCAGCCTTGAAGCCGGTTAGCAGTCCATTTAATTGTCTTAGTGGAACCGAAATGCCATGCTGAATCGCGGCGCTTGCATGCGTAATCCCGTCCAGAGTACCACTCACCATTTCGTCCACGCGGGCAGTCTGGGCGCGGGTTTTTTCAAGCACGTCGTCTACAGAAACTTTGATCGTTTGTGACTCATTCTTTACGGTCTCGCTAATCACCACCAAGTTGTTGCTGATTGCCTTGATCTTCGGCGCCAGATCTTCAAGCGTGACCTTTGAGGAAGCGATCATAGGCAAAGCATTTTCGGTGACGTGGTTCAGGATGACTTCAAGTTTCACCTGCAGCTTGCGGAAGGCGAGAAAAAGCCCAAGAAGGATTCCAGCCTGCATGAGCACACCGATAGCGGTCGCTGCAGTGAAGAGAAGGTAGACGTACGGCGGAATTTCCGGGCTCATGAAGCCGTTCTCCGTGAGAATCTCGTAATCGTAAGAGCGGACAGTAGGAGTCGGCCCCCGTCTTCCAGAGGCCGGCTGTCTTCAATCGCGTTCTGCCATGGGTCGTAGAGGGTTAAACACCCGCTCCATTAGGGACGGTTGGGTCGGCCGCGGTTGACTTGTAAGCCTGCTTTCCAGCATCCACTGCCGCAGCGACCTTTTCCACGTGCCCCTGAACAAAGTCCCGGCCTTGATATACCGCTTGTTCAACTTGGGCGCGTCCCTGATCCACATATTGGCGGCCCTGCTCCACGTAGTCGCTGACCTGACTCTTGCCTTTGTCCACCAGCGTCGAAACCTGCTCAGCAGTCTCGCGGGAGCGCTGCTTGAGGTATTCTGCGCCCTCACGGGCGGTGCTTGCTACATCCTCGCGAGTTTCGCGTCCCGGCTTGGGAGCATAAAGAACGCCGAGCAGGGCACCTAGCCCGAGCCCGGCTACGAACCAGCTGAATCCGCCACTCTGTTTTTCGTCTGACATTTGAACATCTCCTTGATTTCCGAAGCTTTCCGGCATTCCAACGGAATCTTCCGGCACCGAATCATTACGAGTATATATAGATGCCCCAAAGACTGCTCCCGCTGGCCGGAAACGAGAAATCTATCAATTATCGGGGAGGACCACCGGCAGCCATAGGATTTGCGCCGCTCCCCCGTGTCGCTCCTTTAGTCCTTTGTGGACCCGGGCGGCAGAGGATAATACCCGGTGCGATGGCGCAAGGCATACTCTGAACCGGGCGGCGTGCCGGTCAAGGTTACCGAGATGCTCCGGAAATCCGGAGAATCCGACCGGCGGGAGGGATAATAGCCCAGCAGATACTGAGTTCGCAGATCCTCGGACACCTGCTGAAAGGCCTTGGTCAGCTGGGTGGATTCAGCGTAATAATGCTTGCCACCGGTCTCCTGGGAAAGCGTGATGAGCGCGTGCTCCCCGCCAGTGTCTCGACCGGCATCGGCAGCAATCGGCACGTCGATGATGCTGTAGACCAGGACTTCGGAACGCAACGCCTGCTCAAGCGCGCGAGGGTAATCAACGCCTTTGACGGTATCGTCGCCATCTGAAATCAGTACCAGGACCTTACGCCCCTGATGGCTAGCCAGGCTCTGCGAAGCAAGATAGATGGTGTCGTACAAGGCCGTCGCTGGCCCCCCGCGCAACCGGTCGAGGCCGCTGTCGATCTGATGGAGATTGTTGGTAAACGGCACAACCTCGCGCACATCGGAAGAGAAATCCATCAGGTCGAGTTGGTCGACCGGGCGAATCAGGGCGTGCACGAACTCTCTCGCCGCGTGTTCCTCAATACTCATGTCCTTGTGGACGGTCCCACTGGTGTCGATGGCCAGGACGATCGAGAGAGGCACCGCGGATTCGCGGTCGAAGAGGGCTATCTTCTCAGGATGACCATCCTCGGCCAGGATGAAGTTATCTTTCGTCAACCCTGCCACCGGCGCCCCTTTGGAGTCCGTAACATTCACGAAGACATTCACCAAGTGGACATCGACTCGGATTGCCGGGGCAGAAATGGACGCTGTTTTCTGTTGCGCCTGACTATTCCCCAACGAGGTGACCACGGGACCGACGCCTATTCCTTGTGAGGAATCCTGCGCTATCGCCCGAAACGAAACCAAGGCGAGTGAAAACAATAAAACTGGAACAATCCCGATTTGCATTCAATACCCACTGCTTAGACTCCGCCGGAAAAGGATGCGTTTCAGCGGGAATGACCCCAAACGGCCCATCGTCACATCGTAGACGCGCGGCGACCTTCTTTGCTTGAGCTGCAATCGCTTCGTGCTACCATCGGCTTCGATCATGAACATATCCAGCCGCAAAACCCTCGCGCTCTTTTCGCCTCTGCTGCTTGCCGGGATATTGGTTCCCCGACTTTCCTCGCAGGCGACTAGCTCTTCTTCGACAACCGCTGCTCCAGCCAAGACTACCCATAAGCCCACGGCCGCAAGCGCCGCGACCGCAAACGCCACGACCGCCATGAAGCTGCCACCAAATATCCCGCCGGTGCGCGGGATCCCCAAGACGCTCATTGCTCTCAAGTACATCGATATATTGCCCGGGAATGGCGAATTGGCGAAGCCGGGATGGAAATACAGCGTCCACTACACCGGATGGCTGCATGACGGGACCAAGTTCGACTCCTCCGTCGATCGTGGTGCGCCGATCGACTTCATCCAGGGACAACATCGGGTCATCCCGGGGTGGGATGATGGCTTCGAGGGCATGCATGTCGGCGGCAAGCGCAGGCTTTTCATTCCCTATCAGCTCGCCTATGGCGATTCCGGGCGGGGCCCGATTCCAGCGAAGGCCGATCTGATCTTCGACATCGAGCTCGTGGCTCAGTCCGATCCTAATGCGCCTCCGCCGCCGGCTACCCCTCCCCCAACGACGCCAAGTGCACAACCGAGCTCGACAACACCGCCGGCATCAACCGCCCCGAAAGCTGCTTCCCCGCAGTAGCCCCGGCTTGGCAGCGCCTTCATTATCGACTTAGCAGGGGGTATCGCTACCCCTCTGGGGGCTTTCGCCGCCAGCGGGGTAGCTTGGAAAAGCTACTCTTGCCCGGGCGCTCCGCTCGGCATACTCTCGTGGTGAATCCTCTGCTGCCGGAAGCGTATGAAGCGCCACATACTGACTTATGGTGTCATCGGCGGAATTCTGATTACCGTGCTGCAGTGGACTGAGTATCGGTTCCTGGTAGTCGAGCATTCGCTCGAGATCTACGGCGGGCCTGATCGCGGTAACCTTTGCCGTCCTCGGTATCTGGCTGGGCCTCAAGCTGACCGGAAGTCGGCAAAAAATTGTTGTCAAGGAAGTTCAAGTTCCCGTTCCCGTTGCCGCTCCCTTCGTCCCTGACGAGAAGCGGCGGGAAAACCTCGGCATCACCCGACGCGAGTTCCAAATCCTCGAATTGATTGCGCAAGGCATGAGTAACCGCGAGATTGCGGAGAAACTCTTTGTCAGCGAAAACACGATCAAAACTCATTCCAGCCGAGTCTTCCACAAGCTAGGCGCCAGGCGCCGAACTGAGGCCGTCCAGTTCGGCAAAGAACTCGGCTTGCTCCCGTGAATGAACCGCTCATAGTGATGATTTTCTTGCTGCGCGGCCAAAATCACTCGAAAGGATGACGACAGAACGACCGCCCTCCCAGCTATGCTGCGTCAGGATTTCAAGCCTTCACACTGGAGTTACGCATGAGAAAAACAATATTGACCTTCGGACTGATCTCCGGCGCCATTTCCTCGCTCCTGATGGCACTCACCGTGCCTTTTGAACACCAGATCGGCTTTGACAATGGCTTAGTCGTCGGCTACACCATCATCGTCCTCTCATTCCTACTCGTGTACTTCGGCATCCGCTCGTACCGCGACAATCCCGGCAACGGGCAGATCACGTTCACCAAGGCGTTCACGGTGGGAATCTCGATTACACTGATCTCCTGCATTTGTTATGTCGTTACGTGGGAGATTATTTACTTCAACTTCCTCCCTGACTTCATGGACAAATACAACGCCCATATAATCGAGAACCTCAAGGCAGCGGGCACGAGCCCAGCAACCCTCCAGGCTAAGATTCAAGAGCTCCAGAAATCCAAGGAGATGTACAACAATCCTTTCATTAACGCAGCCATGACGTTCATCGAGCCCTTCCCAGTTGGACTGGTTATCACGCTCATCTCCGCGGGGATGTTAAGAAAAAGGCAAGCACCAGCCGAGCGGTCTCCACTACCAGCAGCGTATTGAACTTCTGAGGTGGGGTGGCGTGTGCGGGCGCTATGCGGAGAGCGTGCTAACGCGTTCGTCAGCGATCGCGACCTTGACTTCATCTCGCGGGAGAACGGGGCAACCGCAAACTTGCGCGATAAGAACTTAGGGCGAACGGTCATGCTATATTCGCCCTAAATGCCCTTTTCTTTTGATTTCCAAACTCGTTCGGCGCTAATCGCCTTTCTCTTGCTCCTGGCGGCAGCTTCCAGTCTCGCGCAACAACCGCAGGCCGCCTCGACGCTGCAGCAGATCACCAGTGAACTGGAGCCGTCGAACGGCGTTTGGACCGCGCAACAAATTGCGGCAATGGGCCGTCTTCGCGATGCTGCGCTCCGGGATGCTTACGCCACTACCGAGCTCCAGCACCTGACTGACAACATCGGTCCGCGATTGAGCGGGTCGCCGCAGGCCCAGCAGGCGGTCGAGTATGTAGCTGCCGAGATGCGCGCGCTTGGCGCGGAAGTTCAGATGGAAAAGACGACTGTTCCTCATTGGGTACGCGGCGTCGAGACCGGGCAGCTAGTCTCGTGGCCTGGCATGGGGCCGGACGCGACGCAGAAGATCGTTCTTACTGCGCTCGGCGGCAGCGTTGCCACGCCCGCGGAGGGCTTGACCGCTGAGGTGATTGTCGTTGATTCACTCAAGGATCTGAACGCGCTCAGCCCAGACGCTGTCAAAGGCAAGATCCTGCTGTTTAACGAGCACTTTGACAAGCGTCTAGCCGCACAGGGACTAGGATTTGAAGCCTACGGGCAGGCAGTTGCCTACAGAGCGGGCGCGCCGGCGCTCGGCGCGTCGCGTGGCGCGGCGGCCGTCCTGGTTCGTTCGGTAGGCGGGGCGGAGTATCGCCTTCCGCACACAGGAATGACAGAGTACGACCCGCAGCTGACCAAGATTCCCGCCGCTTCAGTGACCGCCGAAGATGCTGACCTGCTGGTGCACCTCACCAGCCAGGGCCACGTTCGGATGAAGCTGACGTTGACCCCTCAAACGCTTCCCCGCGCCGACAGCTACAACGTCATTGCCGATTGGAAAGGGTCTGAGCATCCCGAACAAGTCGTGATCGTCTCCGGCCATTTGGACTCCTGGGACCTGGGAACAGGAGCTATCGACGATGGCGCTGGAGTTGCAGTTGCGATGCAAGCAATCCATCTGCTCTCCCAGTCAGGCATTCATCCCCGGCGGACGATCCGGTTTGTCGCTTGGATGGCCGAAGAAGAAGGCTCCGACGGGGCACAAACCTACCTGGCCGAGCACTCCGGTGACATTGCCAACCATGTTGGTGCGATTGAATCGGATTCCGGAGCGGGTCATCCCACGGGAATTTACCTGGCCGGCAAGCCTGAGCTACAAGCCTGGCTGCACCCAATCTCGCAGGTCCTCGAGCCGATCGGCGCGACCCAGCTTGTTATCTCCAAGGAGACCGGCGCGGACATCTCGGGGCTCACCGACAAGGGGGTTCCCAGCTTCGCTCCCCTGCAGGACGGCCGCTTCTACTTTAATTATCACCATACCGCGGCCGACACCTTCGATAAGATCGATGCTCATGAACTTAACGAAAATTCGGCCGTGATGACGGTCCTGGCCTACGCGCTGGCGGATTCACCTCAACCTGCGCCGCGGTAGGGCGATCGACGCCAAGTCCCGACCGATCTTTTGGACACCCACTCATCTGTGTGGGGCTGCCGTAACTGGGTACCGGTACTTCTAACTTGAAGTAAGTCAGCTGCTTATCTCCACATACGTCGAGTAAGTCTTCTCGCCTACCTCGGTAAACGGGACAAAGGTCGCTCGTTCGCCTGCCGCTTCAACCATCCATTTGGAAGGCCCTATGGAGCGGGCCGACAAGAGCTGCTGCCGCGACAGTATACTCGTCGAAACCTCAATCGGAAAAAGCACCAGCGGCCCGCGAAGCAGAGCCACAGTCCCGGGATGCTTCGCGTCGATCGCCTCGAGCCGAAATGCCATGGGCAGACGCAGGACGATCTCGTCACCAGTCTTCCACTTGTGCTCTATCCTGAGAAACTGCCCGTTCACGATTGGACCCTGCAGTGGCCGTCCATTGATCGTTGCGGACGGGCCCTCGGCCCAGCTTGGAATCCGTAGCAGCAACGCGAACTTCTCTGCTCGAGACACAGATAATGTCAGCCGTACCGAATCGTCGAGCGGGTAATTCCCTTCCTGCACCAGGGAGAAGTCCTTTCCCTCGGACTTCCATCGAAGTGTCGACGGAAGATACAAGTTCACATAGACGTCACGGCCATTGCGAAAGTAAGTGTTGATCCGGTAATCTGCCGCAACCTGCGGTAGAGTTCCCGAGCAGCATGGCCAGCGGTGTTTGGAGTACACCCGGCTGCCCTGGGAATTGTAGTCGGCATAATAGAAGGCGTGACCGTCCGCCTGAAGCGGCTTCGCTCCCAGTACGGTGTTGTACATGACCCTTTCCATGCTGTCGCCATATCGCGAATCGCGAGTCACACGCAATAGGTAGCGGCTCAGTTTGAAGTGCGCATACGAGCCGCAGGGAGCCTCGAAGCTATTGTGGGACTTAGAAAGACTGGCGAAGAGCGCCTCGCTCTCAGGCCCACGAAGTAGTTCGTCGGGACCCCAACCTCCCGTAACGTAGCTCTGCGCAGCCAGCATGTCGAAGCCATTTCTCGCCGCAAGCAGATGCTTCTCGCTACCCATGGTGAGATAGGCCTGCATCGCCGAACTCAGCGCATTGACGTAGCTATAGGCATGTTTTCCCTCCAGGACATTCACCCCGCGGGAAAGCGGATCGAAGTAGCCGTCGTCCATCAGGTACTTGCCAGCCAACTCACGATATTGGGATCCCGCGCCGCGCTTATACGCGAGGAACAAATTTTCCGGCAGCGTGTAGGACTCGTCCCAGGTATAGGAGACATCTCTTCCCGGCTGCCAGACGCTTTCCCGTGGAACCGCCTTAGCCGGCAGATGCGCCATAGCCAGAGCAGTGGTTCGATCGAGGATTGAAAAGGCTTCGGAATCATCAACTAACTCATGGGAGTCGATCAGGCCGATCACGATCTTGTCATAGCTGTAGGCGGGGAACCGGCTCAGTTCGAAGTACTTTGCGGAAATCGCTTCGGCATACAGCTGGTTGAGCCCTCGCACCCTTTGGCGTATCTCAGGCGATCTCGTGATCGCATACGATCTTGAAAGGGCCGAGATCCACTGGCCGAAGGCATGTCCCGGGGCGAATCCGGCATCATCCGTCTTATAGTTGAAACTCGACCGGTACGAATACCATCCGCCCAGGTCGAGCCCGGGAGCACTCTTACCGGCCATCTCGCGGAATGGCTTCAAGAGCGCGTCATCGCTGATGCCCATCAGGATGTCATAGGTCTCAGCTCGTTGGTTCTCCTGAAGGCCGGGCGCCATTGAGACGTCCCAATATCCAAATTCGGTAAGCGGCGATTCTGGAGTTGCCAGGCCAAAAAAGGACTGGGGCGCCGCTGCTCCTGCGGCGAGGACGGATCCAGTTCGAAGGAATGCTCTTCGCGAGATCATGCGGGAAGCGGCCACACCCTCAGATTACAACTTAGTAGGAAAGAAGTCGCATGCTGGTAAAGACCTGGGCCGGGGTTAGTTTCCCAGTCCCACTCAGTCAGGAGTACAATTCCGCCCGGTGGCGAAAATTCGTTTCGGGCGCGGGGATTTTCCGATTCCAGCCGACCTTCTCAAGTTGCGGACTGCGGCGACGATCTGATCCCTAGATCCGAATACCTAGAGTCACCCTGAGATATTCACCTACTCAGGCGAGGAGGCGATCATGACGCTTCGCCAGCATCTCTTCCGCTGTTGTTGCAGCAGCGTAGCCGTTGTACTTGCATTTATCACCCTGCCGACTGCTCCCTGTCAGTCGCCCTCAATGGTATCGCACTTCGCTCCGCCCCCTCAGCTAGACATCCAGAAGCAGAGTTCGTCAGAACTGGAGGGCGACCTGCTTGCCGCTCGCCAACGATATCTGGACGCCATCGAAGCCTATCGGAAGGCTTCCCCAGACTCAGCGACGGTGATCAACAAAATCGGCGTCGCCTACCATCACATGTTCGATATTACGGATGCCCGCAAGTACTATCAGCGGGCGATCGAGCTGAACCCGCATTATGCCGAGGCGTGGAACAATCTTGGCGCTACCTATCACGCGGAGAAGAAATACAAAGAGGCGCAGCGATGCTATCGCAAGGCCATCAAACTCAATCCGAACTCACCCTTGTTTTACAGCAACCTCGGGACCGCATACTTCTTTCAGGGAAACTCAAAGAAAGGAGCAGAGGCTTATCGCCAGGCCTTCGCTCTGGATCCTGAAGTCTTCGAGCGGAGCAGCGCCGCCAGGATTGAGGAAAGCAGCTCAACCAAGGACTTAGCAATGGTCAATTACGTCCTGGCGAAAACCTATGCGAAAGCCGGCATGAACGAGCGGGCTCTGAGTTATCTTCGGAAAGCCCTGGGAGAAGGCTTCAACGACCGCAAGAAACTGATGACCGATAGCGAGTTAGCGTCGCTGCGGGAGACGCCGGAATTCATTCAGCTAATTGCGAGAGAACGGAACCCTTAGTAAACGCGAGACAGGCCAGTACATAGGCCAGTACATGGCAATGAGCACTGGCCTGTCTTGTAAAAGGTCCAACATTTCAGATGTCGCAGAGACAATTCTCGCGTCCACAGTAAGAACAGCAACTGCAGAGTGATGCACCCAAGGCGTTAAGGCAAGAGGAGGATCCTCCGGCGATGGAAGGGATCACCAGTACCTCATCGCCATCCTGAAACGAATACTTCTCGTTCCCTAGAAACCGGATGTCTTCGTCGTTCACATAAAAGTTGATAAACCGTCTTAATTGACCGTCGCTATCGCGAAGATGCTGTTTGAGCGCTGGGAAACTGACTTCAATCTCTTCGATCAGTTGGGGGAGATTAGCCGCCTTCGACTCGATTTCCTTGGCGCCATTCGTGTGCTTCTGAAATGCATTTGGCAGTAAAACTCTAACGGACATACTCTCCTCCAACTAATTCGCCCGACACCATATCGTCAACGACAATCCCGCGCACCTCATGCTGAGCGACAAACTCCTCAAAGTCAGCCATTCGCGGACGAATTGTGCGCTCTGCTTCATATTTGCCGGCTAGTGCGTCGGTGGTCTTCAAGCCGTTCCCGGTAATGCAGGAAACCGTTACATCGTCGGGCGAAATTCGGCCATGAGCATAGAGCCGGGCAGTTACTGCGGTGGTGACTCCGCCAGCCGTCTCGGTAAAGACGCCCTCGGTTTCCGCCAATTCTTGAATGGCGGAGACGATCTCGACATCGGAGACATCTTCCGCCCATCCGCCGCTGTCCCTGATCGCGCGCGCCGCGTAGGGCCCGTCAGCCGGATTGCCGATGGCGAGCGACCGCGCAATGGTATTGGGGCGCTGGGGCTCGATGATGTCACTGCCAGCCTTGACGGCGGTCGAGATAGGCGAACATCCGGTGGCCTGCGCGCCAAAGAAGCGCACCTGCTTCTCCGCAACTAACCCGAGTTCGACCAATTCCTTAAATGCCTTGCGAATCTTGGTGATCAGCGAGCCTCCCGCCATCGGCACGACGACATTGTCCGGTAGTCTCCAGCCAAGCTGTTCGGCGATCTCGTAACCGACGGTCTTTGATCCTTCGGCGTAGTAGGGCCGGAGATTGACATTCACGAATCCCCAATGGAAACGCTCAGCAATTTGCGAACTAAGACGGTTCACATGGTCATAATTTCCTTCAACTCTTACCAGGGTTGCGCCGTAGACCTGGGTGTTGAGGATCTTTGCCGGCTCGAGGTCGGCTGGGACGAGGATGTAGGTCTTGAATCCCATTCGCACGGCTTGAGCGGCGACGGCATTTGCCAGGTTGCCGGTCGAGGAGCAGCCTACCGTGTCGAAGCCAAAGATCTTCGCGTTCGCTAACGCCACCGACACTACCCGGTCTTTGAAGCTCAGCGTCGGCAGGCACACCGCGTCGTTCTTGATGAACAGGTTCTTGGCGCCGATTCGCTTTGCCAACCGCGGCGCTTCGAGGAGCGGAGTCCAACCTGCGGGAGTGGGAGCAGCGTAGTCTTCAGGTACGGGGAGCAGCGATTGATAGCGCCACATGCTCGCAGGACCTCCTGCGATCGACTCCCGCGTAAACGTCCGCTTGGCAGCGTCCATGTCATATACGACTTCCAGCGGCGAAAAACATTCGTCGCAGCTCGACAGCGGGTCGTTCTTGAACCGTTTGCCGCAGTCTCGACAACGCAACTCGTAAGCAACAGCCATGTCACCCTCGATATCCGAGAGCGCCAATAGACGGGCATTCGTGACGAACTCAACACGTCAAACACAAACTGGAAATAGCGAGATGCGATCTAACCTAGCACTACAGTTAGGCACCCCGAATCTCATGTTCCCCACAATTGGGAGAGAGTTGACACCGCTTCCTGAATTGCTCAGACCGGTTGTCGTGGCGTCACAGGGCCCGTCCCTCAGCCACTCTTCATGAAATTCAGGCCCGCTCACAAGGAGCAAACTTGAATGATTAAGGTTTAGCACAATCCCACTCTAAAACTCAAGTGCTGCCGCAACAGCCAACTGCCCCGGCAGAGCCGAAGACAACGCTGAGTTGATTCGAGGAGAACAGAAGTAGAGTCACCGGGCTCCGAAGACCGAGTCCGCACGTCTTCCCAGAGAAAACTCGCAGTACCTGCATTTCCGAGACATGCCTGATCTGCGCTGCTGCTCTAAACTGCGGCGCTTGCTGTCAGCGCGCTCACCTGGATCTCGCCATGACAGACGTTGATGGGGTGGTTGATGGTGAAAACCCCAGAGACATTGGGAGGAAGATCCGCGGAAGCCGTTCCATCACCTGGTGTAGGAATCTGGGGCATAGAGATGACGATTCTTGAGGCCAGCGGACACTGCTCCCCGCTCGACCACCCAATTTCGAATGTTCCTTGGGCCGCGGGAGGGAGGACAACATCTACTGGAACCTTTTTCGCAGCAGCGTCTTGAGTAGGCGCAGATATCGTCGCGCTGAGGCTGGATTCACCGGTTTGCCGGACGACAATTTGAGCGATTGAAGCTCCACTCTCGTCGACCAGCCCAATCGTCGGATAACCCTCTATCCGACAGGCAGTTGTCCCGGTATTCTTCACGGCCAGGATGACGATGCGTTGGTCGTCGTTCATCCGGGCTGCGGACTCGTACACTTGCAGAATCGAAGGCCGACATGGCGAAGCAGCAGCCTCGATCTCGGACGGGATTCCTCTGGCTTGAGACTTGGTCCGGTCGATGAGCGTAAATGGCGCGTTTGGGTCGGACACGCCACGAATATGGGCCTGCCCCTCACCACCCAGGGCGGGGGCGTTAGCGGCGGATCGTCCTCGTACGGCATTCTGTGCGCAGCCACCCACCAGCAGCGATGCTATCGCGACCGTCAAGGTACAGCGATAATGGCGGCGAATCCTGATACCGGCCAAGAAATCCACCTAAAGGCACATTGACTTGGATTCCTATGAGCGGTTTGAGGTTGCGCGCAGGAGGGCCATTCGCAGGAGAAATCCGCCTACTGGTCTGAAAGCGTCCAAGGCGACTGCCGGAACCGAAGAAACCCTCTATCTAGGGGTTCCATCCTCTACTCGAAAAGCTAACCTGAACTAGATTGCGTGATCTGTCCGCAGGGAGGCATAGAGTGCAAGGGCTCTTCTCCAGCTTCCTTGAAGGTTGGCCTGCTGTAGGCTTGATCCTTATGCGCTTAGCAGTCGCATTCGGCGCAATGATTCAGGGTTTTGGCTCGCTTACCGATCCCCGCTCCCAAATGGTGGGTTGGGCGATTGGAATAACGGAGATCATCACCGGTATGGGCCTCCTAGTCGGCTTCTTGACTCCGCTTGCAAGCGCCTCGGCAGCCATTGGCAACCTTGTACTGGGCGTCTCATGGATCTTCGCCTCCAACCCCTACGGCCGTGACAAGGCGATCCATGCCATCGATCTCGTGGCGATGTCCGTTGCCCTGATCTTGCTTGGACCAGGATCTTTCTCGCTTGACGCTCGTCTCTTCGGGCGTCGCGAAATCATAATCCCGGGCATCTCTCCACGGCGGACAAGATGACGGCTGGCGTCTGCCCATTTTCTCCGCCACCGCGCGGATTTGGCCTGTGCTCCCCTCGGCCTGTGCTCCCCTCGGCCTGTGCTCCCCTCAATAGTGGTATGCCATAGACCTCCTTCCGTATGAACTGAATTACCTCACTTTCGGGGAGGCGAAAGTCGTCCGATTCCTTCATAGTTTCTTCACTGCAAATGCGTGTGCAACCCACTTCCAGAACTCAGTGCAGGGGGAAAAATCTTATGTCGACAACAAAGGTCTCGATTTCAGGCAACGTTGTCAGTCATGCCGAGCGCGAATTAGCGGCATTCCTAGCGGCGGTGACGGAAGTTGTCGGCCCAACTGGTCTCGGTGCTGCGAGCAACGTCTGGATTCAGACAATGCAGGAACTCGATTGTTCGCAGGAGAGCCTGGGGAAGTTTTTCCGGCAAGTGACTATTCGGGCTTCCGCGCGTCTCGCTCGGAATTGTCAGCGTGAAACGAGGTTCGCTCTGGCAGGGGGCGAGAGAATGCAGCATCTGCCCCTAACCGCCAAGGCCGTGGAGCGATTCCTAGCAACCGAATCCGCCTGACAATTTGCATCTACCAATGCTGCGATTGCTGAATTCATTAGGTTTACCGAATGGTCACGCCCGCATGGCATCCATAGCCCCTCCATCCTTCGCCCCTCCCTAGACTCGCTCATAGATATCCCTTCTCCTCTTTCCCATTCATTACCCGTTCAGTTGGCGTGGCTTGTGATGTTGCGTTCCTTGCACACCTTGAGGGGAGAGCATGCGTCCCTTGCTGTAACCCATTGATCCAGAGCGGCTTGCCTGAAAGGCCTTCTATTTGCCAGGCGTAAAGAATGTCTATCCACTTCAGAAATCGGGCGCTATTGAACCATTACTGAATCCTGTCGACATCTATTGCATCAGATAAGTTGACAGCAAGTGACTCAAGTGCGAAGCTAGCAAAGAACGAAGCAGCGCCGGGCACTTAGTGATTTTGAGGAGCGGATCAGACATGGCAAAGGTAATAGGAATTGATTTGGGAACGACCAACTCAGTCGTGGCAGTAATGGAAGGCGGAGAGCCGAAAGTAATTCCGAATGAAGAAGGTGGCCGGACTACGCCGTCGGTTGTCGGGTTTACGAAGAGCGGCGAACGGCTGGTTGGCCAGGTTGCCAAGCGTCAGGCGATCACCAATCCGGAGAATACAATTTATTCGGTGAAGCGGTTCATGGGACGCCGGTTCAACGAGGTTTCCGATGAATTGAAGATGGTCCCGTATAAGGTCAAAGCGTCTGGTGACAACGTCGTGATCGTTGCCCAGGGCAAGGAGTACACCCCGCCCGAGATTTCAGCGATGATCCTGCAGAAGCTGAAAAAGGCTGCGGAGGACTATCTCGGTACCGGGGTCACTGAAGCCGTGATCACGGTCCCTGCCTACTTCAACGACGCACAGCGCCAGGCGACGAAAGATGCGGGTAAGATCGCTGGCTTGGACGTCAAGCGCATTGTGAACGAGCCGACCGCGGCCGCGCTTGCCTATGGCCTGGACAAAAAGAAGGACGAAACGATCGCTGTTTACGACTTCGGCGGCGGTACGTTCGACGTATCGATCTTGGAAGTCGGCGATGGCGTCATTGAAGTGAAATCGACCAACGGCGATACCCACCTCGGCGGCGACAACCTTGACCAGAGGATTGTCGATTGGCTGATCGATGAGTTCAAGAAGGACGAAGCTCTCGACCTGCGCGCCAAGGGTAATGAGATGGCCCTGCAGAGGCTGCGCGATGCTGCGGAGCGCGCGAAGATCGAGTTGTCGACGGCGCAAGAGACGGAGATTAACCTGCCGTTCATCACTGCCGATGCGACCGGCCCGAAGCACCTGGTGAAGAAGCTCACCCGCGCCAAGCTAGAGCAGTTGGTGGAGGACATCATTCAGCGTTCGATCGAGCCTTGCAAGAAGGCCATGGCCGATGCTGGGGTGGACGCGAGCAAGATCGACGAAGTCGTGCTGGTTGGCGGCCAAACCAGAATGCCGCGAATCCAGAAGCTTGTTCAAGACTTGTTCGGCAAAGAGCCGCACAAGGGCGTGAACCCGGATGAAGTTGTGGCAATCGGGGCGGCGATCCAGGCTGGCGTTTTGGCCGGCGAAGTGAAGGACCTGCTGTTGCTCGACGTGACCCCACTGACGCTATCGATCGAAACGCTGGGCGGAGTGGCGACCCCGATGATCCCGCGGAACACCACGATTCCGACCAAAAAGACGGAGACGTTCTCGACCGCGGCCGATAGTCAGACCGAGGTAGAAGTCCACGTCCTGCAGGGCGAACGCCCGATGGCAAGCCAGAACCGCACGCTAGGCAAGTTCAAGCTGGGGGGCATCCCGCCAGCACAGCGCGGGGTACCTCAGATTGAGGTCACGTTTGACATCGATGCCAACGGCATCCTTAATGTGACGGCCAAAGACAATGCGACCGGTAAAGATCAGAAGATCACGATTACTTCCTCTTCAGGTTTAAGCAAGGATGAGATCGACCGGATGGCCAAGGAAGCAGATGCCCACGCAAGCGAGGACAAGGAGAAGCGCGAGGAAATTGAAGCGCGGAACGGCCTCGATAATATGGTCTACAACATTGAGAAGATGTTGAAGGAGAGCGGCGATAAGGTATCTGGAAGCGATAAGAGCGATGTGGAGACGGCGCTAGCCGCAGCCAAGAAGACGCTCGAAGGCACCCCGACTTCGGCGGAGTTGAATGCCGCCAGAGAAAAGCTGACCGAGACCTCGCACAAACTGGCAGAGGCCATGTACAAGGCGAATGCATCGGGTGGATCTGCTCCGACCGATGGAGCTTCGAGCAGTGCCGGAACCACGGAGACAGCGGAGAAGAAAGATGAAGGAGTCATCGACGCTGAATACGTGGACGTTGAGGACAAGAAGTAACTAACCAATAGTTTCTGGTTACGTCAAAACGGGACTAGCTGTAAGTCTGCGGGGCGCGCGATAAACAACTTCTGTGCGCCCCGCGCCGTTTCTATGACAAAGGAGATTTATGATGACCGACACCATGTGGAAGTGCGAGCAGTTGAGGGCGGGTACGGTTTACAACCGGATCCTCTTCAACACACGGCAAGAGGCGGAGCAGTTTGCTCAGCAGATGGGCAAAGTCGAGCCTGACCTATTTTGGAATATTGAGGCGGTTCCTGCCAAAGCAGTCTGGAACTGACTTCTCTGATCGAAAATATTGGCCTGATTGACGTTCTCTGCCAGCGCGAACGCAGTGCGGGATGAACGATCATAGAGCGGCGCGGAAAAGAAATACTGTTATCCCGCGCATAAGTAACACCAATCATTCATAGATACTGAAGACACGATGCCCACAACACCACAACAGAAGGACTACTACGCGACCCTTGGAGTAAAGCGAACTGCGACTTCTGACGAGATTCGCAAGGCGTTTCGCAAGTTGGCCCGAAAGTATCATCCCGATGTCAATCCGAACAATAAAAAGGCTGAAGAGAAGTTCAAGGAGATCTCCGAGGCGAACGATGTTTTGAGCGATGAGAAGAAGCGGAAGATCTTCGACCAGTTCGGCTTCTACTCGGATAACATCGACCCTGCAGCGGCTGAGGCGGCCGCGCGGGGTGGCTATACCTCTGGCGGGACTCCTCGACCACGGGCCGGCACACAAGAAGTCCCCTTTGACTTCGGAGGGTTTGATTTCTCCGATTTCCAGACTCAGGCCGCCGGCCGAGGCAGTAGCGGAGCCGCGACCGAGGAGAGTTCGTCCTGGGGAGGCTTCCGCGACATCTTCTCCGGGATTTTCTCCCAAGGACAGAAGCAGCGTGGCCCTCAGGCGGGAACGGACCTGGAATACAAGGTGACGGTGGATTTCTGGACGGCCGTCCGCGGCGGCACGACCCGTTTGCAGATTCAGCGCCAGGAGGTCTGTCCAACCTGCAAAGGCAAGGCCTCCATGGGTTCAGCGCAAGTTTGCCCGGAATGCGGAGGGAGTGGTCAGGTCACGCAGATGGGCGGCCAGATGAAGTTCAATATTCAATGCCCTCGTTGCGGGGGGACCGGAAAATTGCAGTCGACCTGTTCCACGTGTCAGGGACAAGGAACGGTGGCTCGCTCCGAGACAATCGACTTTCGTATTAAGCCAGGGACTAGGGACGGCCAACGTATTCGTCTGGCTGGTAAAGGGAACGCAGGTACGAATGGCGGCGCTCCGGGCGACCTCTACCTGATCATTGAGGCGGGAAGCCATCCCGTCTTCGAACGTTCCGGAGACAACATTCTTGTCTCCATTCCAGTTGCCATCAATGAAGCGGCGCTGGGGGCCAAGATCGAGGTGCCGACCATTGATGGCCGGGCGCAATTGAAAATACCACCGGGAACGCAGAGCGGACAGAAGTTGCGCATGCGCGAACGCGGAGTTCCGTCGGCTGCGAATGAAGGTGTCCGCGGCGACCAGATTGTCACCGTCGAGATCGTGGTCCCGCAATTGAAGGATGAGCGATCAAAAGAGATCCTGCGCGAATTAGCAAAGCTGAATCCGGAGGATCCCCGGGCGTCGATATGGGAAAAAGTCTAGATGTCCTGGCACGGAGATGGTTTATGGTTTCCAAGGGACGGCTTCCGAAAGGAACTGAGCGGACCAGGTAGTGGTCAGGCGAAATCATGGCAACGAAACGCAAATCAAAGAGCGCGTACATGATCTCGGTCGTGGCCGAGATGTACGATATCCATCCGCAGACGCTACGCCTGTACGAGCGCGAAGGGTTGCTGAAGCCCTCTCGCACGGAAGGTAATACGCGGCTCTACACCGAGGAAGACTTGGAGCGGCTGGAGTTCATCCTGAACCTGTCGCGCGATCTGGGAGTGAACATCGCCGGCATCGCGATCATCCTGCAGATGCGTGAGCGGATGGAAGAGATGAACTGGCAGATGCAGAGTTTCGTCGATTATGTGCGAACCGAGATGCTCGAACGCATGCAGCAAGGTTTCGCTCAGGAATCGGCAATAGTGCCGCTGCGGCGAACGGTCGTCGTAGCGAAGGAGATTGTGCCAAGAGACAGTCCCCGCAATCCGGCTCACGCCCGCAATCCGAGGACGCTTGGCATTCCCGTGGTACCAGGTGAACGCAAACGTTAGCTTATCGCGTCGTAGCTGCGCCTGCGCAATGTCGATGTGACTTGTCGCAGCAATCCAGAAGATCTTTTGATTTCGAGGGCTCTCTAGATTTAGGCTAAAAGCCGACTCCGTTTCCATGCTGCCGTGCTTTCTTTGCATCCTTTGCTAATCCTCACCGCCATCTCGAAGGGGCTCTTCATCATCGCTCTGATTGGGCTGGTGAGTTCCAGTGTCTATGCCGCATTGGTGACGTTAGCGGCTTTCGGCTTCGCGCATCGGCGGCAAAGGCGGCTGCGCCAAAATATATCGTTCTCTCCCGCGCTTAGCCTGCTCAAGCCGCTCCACGGGCGAGAGCCCGACCTCGAGCAGCGATTAGAGGGCTTTTTCCGGCAAGATTATCCCAGCTACGAGATCTTGTTCTGTGCGCGAGAGGGCGACGATTTGGGCCTGCAGGTCGCGCGTCGAGTAGCGCAGAAATATCCGCACATTCCCGTTCAGTTTCTTACTACTGGAGAGCCCGCTTACACCAACGCCAAGGTCTCTTCTCTGGAGTTGATGGCCGACGCCGCTCACGCCGACATCTTGGTGATCAGCGATAGCGATGTGCGGGTGACGCCGGAGTACCTGCGCGAAGTGGCTGCGCCGTTTGCGGACAACAGAATCGGATTAGCTACATGCCTCTATCGAGGTATCGCCGACGGTAAGAGCTTCTGGTCACGCCTGGAAGCGACAGCCATGAGTATTGAAATGGCGGCTGGCGTTCTGGTGGCGGATCGGATCGAAGGTATGCAGTTCGCACTCGGGCCCACGATGGCCGTTCGCCGCGAATGTGTCCAGGAAATTGGCGGATTTGGCACCCTGGGTCGCTACTGTGCCGACGATTTCGTACTTGGAAATCGGATCGCCGCTCGCGGTCACTCAGTTGTGCTCTCCGACCACGTGATCGACCACATTGTGCTGAACGAGGGTTTTTGGCAATCGATGAAGCACCAGGTGCGCTGGATGAAGAGCACCCGCTTTTCGCGTCCAAAAGGACACTTTGGCACCGCCTTGACTTTCAGTGTTCCCTTCGGTTTCTTGATGTGCGTCGCTTGTACTGCCTTGGGCTCGCCGGTCCTTGGCCTCAGCGCCTTGATCTGGAGTATCTCTACTCGTATGTTGCTTGCTGCTGTTGTCGGCAAAACCGTAGTCAAAGAGCGGAGCCTTCTGCGAACCATGCTGCTCTATCCGATCCGCGATTTGATGGGCTTTGGCTTCTGGGCTGTCAGCTATGCGAGCAATCGGATTCTCTGGAGGGGGGAAATCTTCGAATTGCTTCGAGACGGCGTCATGCGCCGGTATCTTCCCGAGGCGAGTGCCGCACGGATCGGGGAAGAGACGCTGCTTCCGCCGCGCGCCTAGCTCTGCGGCCCGGCCCTATTGCACCAAAGGGCGGTCAGTGTAGAGTGTCTTGCCTGCTAATCTCTGTACTTCAATGGCGCGGCTCCCTAGTAGGGATTGCACGTGAAGGTTCCACTCTTCTGGCACAAAGAGGAAGTTTTGCGAACCCCGCCCCCACATTGCGATGAGATCCTCGTCGGTAAGGAAGATGTGCGGTGCGTCGGGATAGTAGGAGCCCCAAATCATAGTGCTGCGGCGTCCGTTTACCAGCAAAGCTGGACGATTCGTGTAGAAGATCACCGAGGAGCCATCCGATTGGTCGCCATAAAGTAGAAGCCGATCCTCGGGCTTCGAGAAATGATTGATGGTTTCGGCAATGGCTTTCGAAGAAAGCAGCGGCTCAAAGCGTACCAGCGCGATGTGGGCGGCGACGAGAAAGACGGCAGCCGTGAACGCGACCGAGGTCGTCGCCTCCAGATGATGACCTCGCTTGCGAAGCAGCCAGGCAATCAGCGGACCTACCAGGAAAGCAAGCATGGCGATGATCGCGGGCTCGCGCAGCGCGGCGAAGGATGCGCCGGTCAGATCGAAGAAGTGCGACATCGACAGGGAGTAGCCAGCAACATCCCGGCGGGCAAGCAATGTGCCGATATCGGGGACGTTCGCAACACTCCTGGAGAGCCATAAGCCATAGGCCAACGCCCCTGCCGCGATCGTTCCGATCAAGGCGAAGATCGCATGGCAGCGGGTGAGCCATGCCTGGGGAGTGCCCGGGTACTCCTCGGCTCGTGCCAACGCGCTCCCCGAGAGCACAAGCAGGGGAAAGTACGCCGGAAAGGTGTAGTACTCCTGGTTAGTCGATAGCGAAAAGAAAATCAGGATGAAGGCTGCATAAAATGCCAGCAGCCAGTTGGTCCGCGCCCGGAACTTGACCTGGGCAACGTGCTGAGCAGGGTCGACGAGGTGGGCCTTCTCAATATAAAAATCAACGGTCTGAGCAGTGTTCGGCTTCAGATCATGCAGCCACTGACTGCGGGTCTGCCAGGCGCGCCGCAGCAAGACCGGAAGAAAAATGCTCCATGGAGCCAGCCATACGAGATGCAAAGACCAGTAAAGATAGCCGGGCAGCTTGTTATAGTCATGCGGATAACGGGAGCCAAGAAACCGCAACCAGTGTTCATTAATGAAGTAGAAGTAGAAAAAGCCATGCACGTTCCCTTGCGTGGGAATGTTGCCGATCGGATGTCCCTGATCCGGATTGCGCAACCCCGCAAGGATGTGCCAAGGTGCAGCGATCAACAGGAAGAGCAGCACACCGGTCAGCGGCCGCAGCTCCCGCCAGCGACGCCAGGCACCGGTGAGAATCAAATAAGGGATGGCAGCTGCGGCAAAGAAAACGGGGGTGACCAACCCCTTGGTTAGCACTCCGAGCGCGAGCGCTGCCCACATCCAATAAATTCGGATGGAACTTCGATCTTCCGTTCCAGTGATCAGACAGTAAAGTGCCAGCGCGGTAAAAAAACTGAGCAGTGCTTCCGGAATATACACCCGGGTGAAGAGGAACGCTCCGATACAAGTGAGAAGGCCGAGGGCCGAGTAGAACGCAGCACGATCGCCAAAGGCTCGCCGCGCCCAGAACCAAGCAAGAACCGCGCATCCAAGCATGCCCAACGCCATCGGCAGGTGAGTGGCAAAGACGTTGTAGCCGAAGAGATGGTAGAAGATTGCGACCGTCCAGTAGGGGAGTGGCGCCTTTTCAAGGTAGCGAATGCCATCGATCTGGAAGGTTACCCAATCGCCTGACAGGGCGATGTGCCGGGCAACCTGGGCATGCGCGGCATCCGCATCGTCAAGCAGCGGAGGAGTAAATAGGGCGGCTACATAGACAGCCAGGAAGACGGCCACGAGCAGAATCCAAGCCTTCTGGGCCGATAGCTGGGGCTCTCTTTCGCCGGCAGGAGAGGCAGTTGCCGTGCGGTACACAGCTAGCCGTCCGTTGGTGAGGTGCTTGGGAGTCCGGATGTTCATCGCGAATAGGGTCAAGAGCAGAATAGCAGCCCGGGAATCATGGATTCTCTTGGATTGCGATTGACCTAAACAAGGCAAGGGCCTACGGCGACGCGAAACTGCCAAAGCCTATTAGAATCGGCGGAACCGCCTTCGCACCTTCTCATGTCCCTGTCCGCTAGCGAACAACAGGCTGCGGAATTGGACATCCCAGGTTCCGAACACCGGGTGACTCACCTTTAGAATCAACGGCTCGCCGTACTTTCATGCTGGAGATTCACATGCACTTTGTTGGGGTGGATCTCGGGGGTATGCACGGTGCAAACCTTGTTTCAGGATCTTCGCTATTCGCTTCGCCAGCTGATAAAGTCCCCTGGATTCACCCTGACCTCCGTCCTCTCACTCATGCTGGGGATTGGCGCGACTACCGCCGTCTTCTCGATTGTGTATGCGGTGCTGGTGGATCCTTACCCGTATGCGGCCCCGGAACGCATGGCGCACATGCGCCTTAAGGACAAAGCCGGCCAGGAGCGTGGTTTCGGATTAACCGGAGCGCAGTGGCAGGTGTTTCGCAAATCCCCGGTTGTCGAAGATTCATTCATCAGCGATGACTGGAGTCTTACCATCACCGGACATGATCTTCCGGAAGACGTTCAAGGCATTTATTTCAGTTCGAACGCATTTAACTACTTCGGTGTACCGGCGGCATTGGGGCGGGGATTGCAACCATCGGACGCGATCGATGGACAGGATCCGCAGCCGGTTGTGGTCTTGAGCCATCAGTTCTGGCAGCGTCATTTCAATGGCGACGCGGCGGTGCTGGGAAAGACGCTGCAGTTGGTCCGCAAGAACTACACCATCGTAGGTGTAGCGGGCCCGCGCTTCACCTGGGACGATGGCGATGTCTACCTGCCCCTCAAAGTGACCCAGGATCCGACCGTCTCTTATTACACTGGTCTGCGTCTCAAGCCGGGAGTCTCCCGTGAGCAGGCAGGCGCGGCTTTGCGCCCGCTGATCGATCAGTTCGCGAAGGAGTCGCCAAAGCATTTTCCCCGAGACAAGTTTGATTTTTATCTAGTGGGATTGAATGATGACTTCGTCAAGCAACTGGGCGGCACCCTGTATCTGCTCTTCTGCGCGGTGGCGCTCCTGCTCGCGATCGGCTGTGGCAACGTGTCGATTCTGTTGCTGGCGCGGGGCACGTCGCGGCAGCATGAATTCGCATTGCGGGCTGCGGTCGGCGCCAGCCGCAGCAGGATCATCCGGCAACTGCTGACTGAATCGCTGCTGCTTTCCCTCACCGGCGCCGGCTTGGGTGTTCTGCTGGCTTATCGCGGACTGGCAATGATCGTAAAGTTGCTGCCGGAATACTCTTTTCCGCATGAGGCGGCAATTGAGATCAATCTACCGGTTTTGCTCTTTAGCGTTGGGATTGCGTTAGTGACAGGAATCTTGTTCGGCCTTTCGCCTGCTCTTCAACTTTCGAAGCCGGAAGTTAGCCAGGTCATGCAGTCCAGCACCAGAAGGATCGCCGGCGGCGTTCGCGGCAGAACTACCAACAACATGTTGATCGCCGGCCAGATCGCGCTTACCCTGCTGATGCTTGCCGGCGCCGGGGCAGCCATGGAGGGCTTTCTCAAGATGCTGCACACGCCCCTGGGTTACGATCCGCACAATGTCATGTCGGTCGGCATTCCGGTTCACGATGGCACCTATAAGACCTGGGCACAGCGAGGCGCATATTTTGAGCTGTTGCGAAGTAAAGCCGCCTCGGTCAATGGCGTGGAGATGGCCGCGATTTCGAGCAACGCCACCCCACCTTCGAATGGATGGGCGACGAGCGTAGAAATTCTCGGACAGGCTCCGCGGGACGACCAGAAGGTAAGGGTCAACTTCGTCAGCCCCGGCTACTTCCCCGTCTTGCGCATTCCGGTCGTCCAGGGGCAGATCTGGGATGAGACACAAAACCATAACGCGGCCCACGTAGCAGCGGTCAATGAAACCTTTGCGCGTCTTTATTTCACTCATGGAGATGCTATCGGCCACTCTCTCAAGGTCCCGGAGATACGGGACGAGCCGCCCTACAATCCCGCGGGGCCGGACCCCCTAGGCTGGCTGCAGATCACGGCCGTGGTCGCAGACAAGCGAGACGATGGGCTGGAAAAGCCGATCCTGCCGGAAGTCTTTGTGCCGTTCACAATCTCGATGCGGATGTGGACCCAGATTCTAGTGCGCTCAAAGGCAGGGATCGCGCCTCTCTCGCTGTTGCACGCGGTCGGAGCGCAGGTAAACTCAGTTGATCCTGACCAGCAGATAAGCGGTCAGGTGCGCGATCTGGAGCATTGGATCACTACCCAGCAGGAATATCAGCAGGAACATCTGGTCACCTGGGTCTTTGGAGCTTTCGCGGTGCTGGCATTGGCGCTGGCCGCGGTCGGGCTGTATAGCGTCGTCGCCTACTCCGTCGCGCAGCGGACCAGCGAATTCGGCATCCGCATGGCACTCGGAGCACAACGCGGACACGTGTTGCTGATTGTCTTCACGTCGACCGTAACCAGCGTCGCCAGCGGCATCGCCGCCGGTCTCTTGCTGTCAATTGTCCTCAACAAGGTGCTCGGACGGTGGGCGGAGGGCAGCTCTCGAGATCCACACATCCTGCTCGGAGTCACTGCGCTTTTGACAATCGTTGCAAGCCTGGCCTGCGCCATTCCAGCGCGCCGGGCTTCGGCAGTCGATCCTGTGATTGCGTTGCGCTACGAATGAAACGGCCCCTACTCCTTCATCCATAGGAGCGGAGTCGGCATCCCTTACAATAGAGCTATGGCAACGCGCTACACAGATGACCACGCCAAGTCTGGCTTGGACTTTACTTTTCCTGAGATCGAAACGTGGCCCAATCAGTTCCCCGGCTATGAAATCCTCGTCGACGACCCGGAGTTTACGTCGGTTTGTCCAAAGACGGGACTTCCCGATTTTGGCATTGTCACCCTGCGATACACGCCGCGGGAGCGCTGCCTCGAGCTCAAGTCGTATAAGGAATATCTCTTTTGCTACCGCAACCTTGGTATCTTCCAGGAAAATGTTGTCAACCAGGTCCTTGAAGATGTGGTGAAGGCTTGTGATCCGGTCTGGGCGGTGGTCAAGGGCGATTTTCGTCCGCGAGGCGGAATCTCTACGACAATCGAAGCGCGTTGGCCTCGACCGAAGCTCGAAGCAGCGGAGCCAAGCAAGTAGCAGATTCTGCAGGAGGGACGCACTTACTGCGTCCCTGATTGGTGCTGAACTCGCTTACTAGTGCACCACTGCCTGGAAGAGCGGAGACTGGAGCAGGCTGACAAACTGGCTATCCGAAGCGGAGAAATTCACTTCCAGATTGTCGGCATCGGACTTCACGGTCGTATTGCCGATGGCTTGCTTTTCGGCGTCGGTGCCGCTCATCTTTTTGTAGAGCGCCGCTGCGTTCAGCAAAGACGCCATCGTTCCAGCCGTAAAAGCGTCCGGTGTCTGCACGTTCAAGTTGAACTTCACTCCATTGCTGAAATCCATCATGTACCGCGACCCAAGAAAGCGCTTCTTGACAGTATCGTAGTCGGTCACCTGCGACGCTTGCCCGAGGACGGAGTGCATCATGAACTGAGTGCCCTCCTGATCGAGCACGCTCCATACGGCCGCGGTGTCAACCGCCTGCATCGACTCCATCATGGAGTTGTTGTTTAACAGGCTTGAAGTGACGCCATCGCGGGCATCGAGTGCCGATTTAACGGCCTCTTCCGAGCCGAAAATCATGGTTGTCGGGTTGACGAAGGTCACCGACATTCCGCTCGTGCCCATCGGGTAAACACGGTTGGTGCGCACCTTGGTGTACTTAACCTTCTTCTTGAGCCAATTTGCCTTAATGGTTGGCACATCGAACTCGCCTTGTGCAATACCGACCATACGTGTGCCATCCACGCCGCTGACCCGGAAGGAGGCGAAAGCGAGTTCATCGACGTCATGATTGGCATTCAAGCCGGAGGTCTTCAGTGCTTCTTCCATCTGCTTGAGTTCGGGCGGCAGGATCCTGTTTTTTAGGTCCATCGCTGCGCTGGAATTCTGCATTGCCCGATAATCTACGGCAATCAACTGCTGAATGTCCTTCGGTATAGCGGAGCGGGCGTCGGTGCTCAGCTGTGCTGCCACCGCCGGCATAGCCAGGGCGAAAGACATCGCAAGACCGCTCAACGCCGAGATTGTTCGATTCTTTTTCAAAATTTCTCCTCTATGGCACACCTGGCACTGAGCTGCCGGGCTTGAACGAACGATCAGACAGCGCCACGTTCCTGATACGGCTACAGCTATGGTAAACCTGCTACATTCAACCCGCATTAGGGAGAAAGTCTTAGAGCGCTTTCGGCCACTCCAGCGGATGCTGCAGCTTCCGCTCCAGGATCTTCTCTTCCGGGTCGAACTCAACTAGCTGACGCACCCACTCGCTGTCCTGCTCATATGCCGCTTCTGGAACAAGCCCGATAAGTTCTCCGCGAACGACTTTGACCCGGTGCCGGCTGGCCTTCTGTTTAACTGCTGCGTAGACCTGGGCCACCGGCGTCGCGCGAAAGTCGGTAACGTTCATCGAGATCTGCGCCTGACCTTGAGCGACGACTCCCATTGCTTTGACGCCGCTGAGACCGCCTCCGGAAGCACGAATCTCGCGCGCGATGGCGCGGGCAGTCGCCACATCGCCGGTATTGAGATAAACGTTATAGGCGATCAGAAAGCGGCGAGCCCCCACTGCCGAGGCCCCTGCGGTGGGGTGTAGTTGTGGTCCACCAACATCCGGTCGCCGCGCCGCGTCGCGCTCGACGGCGTCGCGCAACCCCTCGAATTGACCGCGACGAACCTCTTCGAGAAGAGCACGGTCAGGACGAGCCGCGGCAGCCTCATAGAAGTAAACCGGCACACCATAGCGTCTCCAAATCTCAGTCCCAGCCTGCCTTGCCAAAAGCGCACACTGCTCCAGGGAAATCCCGGAAATCGGCACGAAGGGGACAACATCCGCGGCGCCGATGCGAGGATGTACCCCTTGCTGCGCAGAAAGATCGATCAATTCCGCTGCCTTGCCGACACCGCGCAGCGCGGCCTCGACGACGGCAGCGGGAGATCCGGCAATGGTCACGACAGAGCGGTTGTGGTCGGCGTCCCGCGACCAGTCCAACAGCGAGACCCCTTCCGTTCGCATTGCGGCGATGATGGCGCAAACCTTACGCTCGTCCAAGCCTTCGGAGAAATTCGGAACGCACTCGATCACCACCTGGGGTGAAGTGATGGAGCGAGTGTCTGCCGATTCAACCCCGGTTTGCCCCATGCTTATTTCCACCAGTTGTAGCCTAGCTCGAACTGAACGCTGGCATTCACGCCTGGGTTCCGGTCTCCAAGGCTGGCGCTCGAAATATGCACCGCATTCGCAGCGAAGGAGATTGAACGCTTTGGCTTCACGAAGTAGTTGAATCCTACGCCGAACTGGGGTGTGAAGTTGAACACGCTGGTCCCCCCCGACTCCCCGTGAGGAACGAGGTAGTCGGGCGGATATTTGTGATTGGTCCAGATAAGTCCACCCGCGCCTTGCACCCAAGGCGTGACCCGTCTGTGGTTGATCAAGTTCCAGCGGAGGATGATCGGCGTAATGCTCACCCCGGTAAAGGTGCCTCCACCAAAGGGGACCACGGCAGTATTACTCTGCCCATCGACGACATAGCCCACCGGCACCAGTGCCGGAGCCGGAGTGTACGACTGCCAGAGGGGAAAGAGTTCTCCAGCAAGTTCAAATTGCCCATGCAGAATGCCGGGAAGCGCTGGATTCGTGAGTACCTTGCCGAGATGAACCCCGGCGCTGAAGAACTTGAACGACGCCCGGTTACCCGTGCCAAATCCCCCTTGCACGACTGGTCCAACCTCCCAGGGAAGCCTGGATAGAACCGCTTCCGGAGCTTGATCCGGCGCAGCAGGGCCGCTTTGAGCCCGCGACTTGTATACGCTGCTGAACAACAATAGGAGCGCGCTCGCGCACGCCAAGGTTCGAAATCGTGTCATCGGGTCGTCTATTTCCTCTTAAAGAACTGCTATGAATTCGGATAATCAGGGTTGTTCTTCGCTCTTGCGAGCTTACAACGGTGTACCGGCTGGGCTTATAGGCAGGCATTCGAAAGAGAGGCCGGAATCGAAACATTGCTGTCTGAAACTCTTCAAAGCGTCGCCCATCTGCGAAGAAAGACTTCGAGCCACTGCGGGGCAGGTTCGTACTTTCCTTTCCTATATTACTTAAATCGCGCCCCGCCTTCCTGTCTGCTGGCTCTTGCAGATCTCGACCGCAGACACCGAATCGGCGTCAACGCTCCAACTCTCGCTTGTAGAAGGAATGCGCTTCGGGTAGGACTCGCAGCAGAATTGCGAAGGCCGCCACTGGGGCGGCCTTCGCGGATTGAGAGCAGAACCGAGCCTAACGAGCGACCGCTTCCATGTCGTTCGCGTCCATGTCGAAGTTTGAATAAACATGCTGGACGTCGTCCAGGTCTTCCAGTGTCTCCAGCAGGCGAATCATCTGGTTCGCCTGGGAGCCTTCGAGCTTCGTGTAGGTCGAAGCAAGCATGGTTATCTCCGCGATCTCGGTTTCGATGCCGGCCTTCTTGATCGCATCTCGGACCGCCTCAAACGCCCCCGGTTCGGTGATAATCTCCCAGCTTTCGCCTTCGTCGCTTAGGTCATCCCCTCCGGCTTCGAGCACAATGCCCATCAGCTTGTCTTCGTCGGCAGCAGACTTCGGAACCGAGATCAGCCCCTTCTTCGAGAACATGAAGCGCACCGAATTCGACTCGCCCAGGTTGCCGCCATTCTTTGAGAAGGCATGGCGAATTTCGCTCACCGCGCGATTGCGGTTGTCAGTGAGGACTTCGGCGATCAGCGCGACGCCGCCGGGGCCATAGCCCTCAAAGGTGATCTCCTCGTAGGAGAGGCCAGGGAGCTCGCCGGTGCCACGCTGAATCGCACGCTTGATATTGTCGCCGGGCATATTCTCGGCCTTGGCGGCGAGGATCGCCGTGCGCAGGCGAGGATTGCCGTCAGGGTCGCCTCCCGCCTTGGCGGCGATGGTGATTTCTTTAATCAGTTGGGTGAATATCTTGCCGCGCTTGGCGTCTGCCGCGCCCTTTTTATGCTTGATTGTTGCCCATTTTGAATGGCCGGACATGGAGACCTCTGAAGCCTTTCCCGGAACTGCCGGGAGCGATGTAGGCGGGATTCTGGCGGGCGGGAATTGCAGTCCACCACCCTCCGCAGCCTCTAAGTGTAACACGGTGAACGCAAGGGCCCACCCCGGCAAGAGGAGCACGCCTGCCGCACTAACAAGAGCAGCCAAGCAGTTCTGATTGCGGGCAGGCTAAAGGTCGACAAGCCAAGGCGGATTGCCTTGGCTTGTCTGGTTTGGAGTTCGGCACTTGTTAGGGAAATTGCTGCCGGCTCTATGGGATTTTGCGGCTACTGCACTTCTTGGGTAAGCGTCGCCGCGCTGGCTGCATCGGTGGCGCTGCCGGTGTAGATTGCCGCAATGGCATTGCGGCCAGGTATCAGCTCTGAGGTGGAGAAGGCTGCCACTCCATTGACCAACGGTGCGCTACCAAGAACGACGCTGCCTTTCTTAAAAGTGACCGTTCCTGTAGGAGCGGACCCGGAAGCGGCAGTGACGGTCGCGGTGAACTTCACCGGGTTTCCGGCCGTCGAGGGGTTTATCGAGGATTTGAGCGAAGTTTTAGTCTTGATCGCGCCAGGCTTGATCGTATAGGTGGCTGTGGCTACTGCGCTGTTCGTATCTCCACTGGCAGCGGCGATGGCTTTGACCGTGGTGGTGGCGGAAATGTGGATCGGTTCGGTGTACTTCGTAGAAGCAATGCTCGGCGTTATGCCGTTGGTCGTGTAATAAATTGTCGCACCTGGAGTCAACGTCACAATCTCGATCGTCTCTCCGGTTGGATATGTCCCTCCTAATTTTGGAAAGATCGGTGTCGCTACCCGGCCCCCGGTAATCGTCTCCGTGAATGTACCGATACTGGAAGAGTACGCGGCCGGGTCTCCTAGATAGCCGGCGACGACATTGTGGGCACCCGATGAGAGAGCGCTGGTTGAAAAAACAGCCTCTCCATTGCCGTCTAAGTCGGAATGTCCGACGACAGCTCCATCAATCTTCCAGCTGATTTCGCCGGTCGGGATTCCACTCCCGCTCACAGGCACCACATGAGCAGTGAACGTGACCTCATTGCCTAAAGCTTCCTGGTTCGCGCTCGAGCTTATCTTGGTTTCGGTCAGGCCATTGAACGCCAACTTCGTAACAACGGCTACTGCGTGACCGGGGGAGGGATCAGCCTGCTGGAAAGCTCCTCCCGTCGTGGGGTAGTCACTCGCCCAGGTACTTCCCCCCAAATAGGCGTTCCCGAGGGTGTCTGCAGCGACGCTTCCAAAGTAGCCTGGTCGAATGCCATTTGCTCCGTTAAAGTACGTCGAAAAGAGGAGAGCAGAGCCATCGCTGTTCAGCTTGGTGAAAAAAGGGAATCCGTCTCCCTCGGGGTTGGCGCCCACCTCTGTTTTCTGGAATGCGTCGCTCGTCACCGGGAAGTTGGCCGAGCATGCGTTACCGACAATGTAGGCATTTCCTGCGGTGTCAACGGCGATTTGCAGGACTCCGTCTCCCGGACAAGAATAGCGCTTGTCCGCGTCGGGTTGTCCAGAACCGCCCAAGTATGTTGAGTACACCAAAGATGAGCCTGAAGGATTGAGCTTGGTGATGAACGCATTGCCCCCGAGATTTGCAAGCGCGTTGTTGACTTTCTGATAGGCGTTGCTCGTAACGGGGAAGTTAGCGCTATTAGTCAGACCAGCGACGTAGGCGTTTCCCTCGGCGTCGACCGCAAGACCGCCAAGTAATTCAAAAGCGGAGTCGCCCCCTAGATACGTGGAATAGGCCAGAGTTGCTCCGCCAGGATTCAACTTGGTTATGAACACGCCTCCATCTGGCAACGACTTCTGAAAAGCGTTCGCAGTCACCGGATAGTTTGGACCGGCAAATCCGGCCACGTAAGCCGATCCCGCATTGTCGACGGCAAATTCTTGAGGGTTGGTCCGGTCGGGGCCCAGGTAGGTCGAAAAAGCAAGGCCAGTGCCAGCAGCATTCAGCTCGGTGACGAACCCATCAGAGCAAAAGTCGTCCCCTGCAGTGCACTGCAGGGTTTTCTGATATGCATTGTGCGTGACCGGAAAGTCGCTCGAAAAGGCCTCGCCAGTCACATAGGCGTGGCCCAAGGGGTCAACCGCGAGACCCAGAATGTCATCCGGGGTCGCGTACCCAACTTCCCCAAGACCGCTCCCCCCAAGATAGGTCGAGTAGATCAACCCGGAGCCGGCTGCGTTCAGTTTGGTGACAAACCCACTTTGGCAGGGGGTACTGGCGGTTTTACAAGTCGGCTGGAAAGCACCAGGAGTAACTGGAAAAGGAATTCCTCCCGAATCGGCAATCCCTGAGAGGTAGATATTGTCCGCGCCATCGACAACCGCGTAAAAAATATCCGCACCCCCCAGAAAGGTTGAAAATAGCAACGCTGTGCCAGCCGGATTCAGCTTGCTCACAAATGCGATGCTGTGTGAGTAAACAGTTTGAAACGCTCCGCCGGTGAGCGGGAAGTCTGCCGAATATGCAAATCCTACGAAATAAGCAGAATTGTTCGAACCGATAGCTACTTGGTATCCATCAGAGCCGCCGCTTCCGCCGAGGTAAGTCGAATACGCCAAAACCGGATCGACCACCAACTCCCGGCTATGGTCGTAGCCGCCTAGCCGGAAGCCAACAGTATTGTTCGCCAGCAACTGGAAGCTGCCTTCAACCGGCTGACGCTGTCCATCTTTCACCTGATAAACGACCGGTTTGTGGAAGGCGATCTCGCCGTCCTTGGCGATGATCTCCAGGTCGCCGCCGTCATTCAGCTTCAGCTTGCTGGCTCCGGCGAAGTGCAGCCGTGCCTGCTTTGGATCGGCATTCGGTGAGACGACGAAGTCATACTCCAACTGCCGCTGGTTGCCGTAGTAGACCAGGTCGATGCCCGGATAGACGTTGCGGTATTTTACCTTCGCGTAAGTGGGTACATCCGTATCCCACTTCGCTGAATCGCTTCCAATAAAGTAGTTGGCCTTGCCGGGCAGCGGGTCAGCCCCGCTCACCTGGATGTCCCGTGCGGCGCCGGCAAGTTCCATGCGCACCACATCAGTTTTGACTTTGGCATCCGTCTTCATCGAAGGCTTGGCGCCCATCGCGGCGGCTTTCGGCTGCGACGGACGGCCCTTGGTCAATGCCAGTACCGCGGCGTCGCCGGTGAGAAAGAGGGAATAGCCCTGACCGCGGGAAAGGAACTTTACTTGTGGATCGCTCTGACCCTGGTTGGCTTCAAAGCTAAGCGGCAACTTGCCGTAGCTGGCCTCGATTGCGGGCGATGCGGCTTTCACCTGAGAGACAAGGTTGGAGGTGGCGTGGCTCTGGCTTTCGGTTACCGATGAGGTGTGGGCGTCTTGACCGTAGATGCTGATTGGACTTACGGCCAGCAGAGAGAACATGATGGGCAAAAATGTCTTCATTGTTGCTCCTCGGGGGATCAGGCTGCAGGGCAATGTGCTTTGAGATTGCTGCTGACGGTTACTTTCGTGGGAGGTTGGGCAAGGAGTCGCTCGCGAGCGCGGCGCATTGCCTCGGAAAAGCGATACAATCCTGGGCGAATTTCACAGCAAAGTCAACGGAATATCTAAAGAGGCGGGGGTTTTGCCGGGGTTGAAGGAAAGATTAATCGCTTTAAGGTTGCTGGACTTTGTTCACGGGCGCATCCTCAGTCGCGGCAGTCGTTATGATCGATCCGGCTTTCGGCTGTTCGTGGGGTTTGCGAAAGGCATACACGATCGCCAACAGCGGCGGAGCCAACAAGACGCCCCAGAAAGGAATCACCACCCCAAGGACCAACGGCACTAATAGCGATGCCCAGATGGGCACCCTCGTCACCCGCTTCATCAGCATCGGCTGCAGCAAAAGCTGATCGATGACCACGATCACGGCGTAAAGTCCGAGAAGGTAGAGCAGCCGTTCCATGTCGCGCCCGCTGAGCAGGATGGCGAAGACCGGGCCGAGAAGCCCGATGACTGCGCCAAAGTTGGGAATAAACGTCATCAATCCGGCGATCAGCGCCCACATGGGGGCAAGCGGCACATGGATAAGCATTAATCCGATCAGCCACAGGATCGCGCAGCAGAAGGCCTCGATCGAGACCGCGCGCCACCAGTTCACGAGCGCAGTTCCGGCGGTAGCGCTGTGCGTTTTTAAATCGGACAGCATGACAGTTAGAGTCTATCTGCAGGACCGAGGATGGATTTTCATGTTTTCAATTCGACGCCCTGATCAGAATACGATCCAGCACTTCCTTGACGGCCGAGTCAACGATCGTTATTCGTATTCCGAAGTCGGCGCTTCTCGAAGCGGCGCTCCGGCGGGATACAACGTCGACCATAACCGCGTGATGTTGGGTCGCGGTGAAGGGGTTTTCGAGCAAACCAAAGTCGCGATAGGCGGGTGGAAGATGTTCCAGATCGGATGGGTGGAATTGATCCATCCTGGCCGGCCGGTCGAGGTTGGTATGAATGTAGGCATCCTTGCGCGTACCATGGGGTTGTACTCGCTAAGTTCCTCCCGAGTCGCTTATTTGCTGGATGAGCAGCAACCGGTCCGGCGATGGGGTTTCGGCTATGGCACGCTGACCGCTCATGTCGAGCGGGGCGAAGAGCGGTTCTCGGTCGAGTGGCTGGCGGACAATACGGTCTGGTATGACCTTTTTGCCTTCTCCCAGCCAAGGCACCCGCTCGCCCGGCTTGGATACCCGGCATCTCGCTTCTATCAGCAACGGTTTGCGACTGATTCCATGCGAGTCATGAAGATGGCATTGTCCAGAACGAACAACTTGCCATGAAGATGCCACTTCGGGGGAAACGATGAATCTGCAGGCGCAGTGGCTGCCCCGCTCCGTGCAGTCTCTCCGGGAATATACCCCGGACAAATTAGTACAGGACCTGATCGCGGGAATTACGGTTGGGCTCGTTGCCTTGCCTCTCGCGATGGCATTCGCTATTGCTTCCGGGGTGCCTCCGCAGGCAGGCATCTATACCGCCGTCGTCGCCGGGTTTCTGATTTCCGCCCTCGGCGGTTCACGAACGCAGATTGGAGGCCCGACTGGGGCCTTCGTCGTCATCGTTGCCGGGATCGTGGCGAAGTTCGGCACCTCGGGGCTCGCTCTGGTCGGAATGATGGCGGGCGTGCTGCTGGTCATTATGGGACTAACCGGCCTGGGAACAGCGGTCAAGTTCATCCCTCGACCCGTGATCATCGGCTTCACCAATGGCATTGCGCTGCTGATTGCCTCGACCCAGATCAAAGATTTTCTCGGGTTGAAGACGCCGCCGGTGCCGAGCGAATTCCTGGAGCGCATGACGATGCTGGCAAAGCACATCCAGACGATACGGTGGCAAACCTTTCTGCTTGGCGCATTGTCGCTGGCTATCATTCTGCTTTGGCCGCGGGTCACAAGACGATTTCCGGGGACGATCGTGGCGCTGCTGCTTGCGACCCTGGCAACGTCGCTCTTCCATCTTCAAGTTGAAACAATCGGCAGCAAATTTGGTGGTATTCCGCAAGGTTTCCCGCATTTTGAATTGCCGCAGTTCCACGCGGCCCATGTTCTGCCGCTGCTACCGTCGGTGTTCACGGTGGCGCTGCTGGCTGCGGTCGAGAGTTTGCTTTCCGCGGTCGTCGCCGATGGCATGAGTGGTGATCGGCACAACAGCAATGTTGAACTCACCGCGCAAGGGATCGCCAACATCGTTTCGCCACTCTTCGGTGGCATTCCTGCAACCGGTGCGATTGCCAGGACGGCAACCAACATACGCTCCGGCGCGCGAACTCCGGTTGCGGGGATGGTGCATGCTCTGACCTTGCTCATGGTGTTGCTGGTGGCTGCGCCGCTGGCGAAGTTCGTACCGCTCGCAACGCTGGCGTCGGTACTCTTTGTCGTCGCGTACAGTATGGGCGAATGGCGGGAGATCGGCGGTATCCTGCGTCTCTCCAAGACCGATATCGTGGTCTGGTTTTCCACTTTCGCATTGACCGTCTTCACCGATCTCACGGTCGCTGTGGGCGTTGGGATGGCGCTGGCGGCGTTGCTCTATATTCAAAGGGTCGCGGCAACCACTTCCGTCGAGGCGGTCACAGCGGACTACGTTCGCGATGGCATGCCGCACGTGCTGCAGGACAAGGAAATTCCCGACAACGTTACGATTCTGCGTATTCACGGGCCATTTTTGTTCGGCACGACCGACAAGCTCGCCGATATTGCACGGGACCTGACAATCTTTGCTCCGGTGGTGATCGTTCGTCTACGCAACATGACAGCTATCGATGCCACCGGGGTTCATGCGTTGGAGCAGTTTGCGGAGCGGCTGCGGATGGCGGACAAGACCCTGGTCTTCTGCGGCGCCCGCGATCAGCCGCGCAAACTGTTGTTGCGCACTGAGTTCTTGAAGAGCATCGGGCCCGAGAACTTCCTGCCGCATGTGCAGGCCGCGCTGGTGCGCGCCCGGGAGATCAATGAAGGCTTTGGGAGCGTGGGCCGGGAGATGGCAGTTGAGCTGGAGGCCGGCCCACTGTGATGCCGGACCACTGTGATATAGCATCCAATCTGCTCGACGCGCCTGCGCCGGAGCGACCGATCGGCATGCAGAGAAGGCCAGTTCCCTTCCCAGCCATTGCTGAAGATGGCACCGCATGGTCGGCGAAGGGGTCTTCCTGCTAGCCTATAAGTATGAAATTCGGCGTGCTTGTCTTTCCCGGTTCGAACTGCGACCACGATGCCTTTAACGTGATCGCGGAGATAGCCCGTCAGCCGGTGACTCTGCTCTGGCACGACTCCCCTGAACTAGAAAGCTGCGATGCCATTGTGGTTCCTGGCGGCTTTGCTTATGGGGATTATCTCCGTACCGGAGCCATTGCTCGATTTTCACCGGTGATGCAGTCAGTCAAGAAGTTCGCCGCCGATGGCGGCCTCGTCCTGGGCATTTGCAATGGCTTCCAAATCCTATGTGAAGCCGGGCTCCTGCCCGGCGCCCTGATGCGCAATGCCGGGCTGAAGTACATCTGCAAGCAGGTCCATCTGCGAACCGAGACGGTCGCCAGCCCATTTACCCAGAACCTGAAGAAAGGCCGGGTATTGCAGATTCCCATTGGTCACATGGAGGGGAACTACTTCTGCGATCGCGAGACGCTGGCCACGCTTAAGGATGAGGATCGCATCGCCTTTCGTTACTCCGAACCGGATGGCAAAATCACCGCGTCAGCTAACCCGAATGGTTCCCTTGAAAATATTGCCGGCATTCTCAACGAGGGACGCAATGTGCTTGGAATGATGCCGCATCCGGACCGCTCCAGCGAAAAGCTGCTTGGCTCAGCCGACGGCTATCTTCTCTTCGAATCGATGGTCAACGCTTTAGGAGTTTCCGCGTAATCGCCTACGCCAATCATGATCGACATTCATCATCACCTCCTATACGGACTCGACGATGGTCCTAGAGATCTCGAGACATCGTGCGCCATGGTCGACGCCGCCGTTGCCAACGGTTTCACTCACGTTGTAGCGACACCCCATGCCAATGACCGCTGGGCCTTTACGCCCGAGATCAACCGGGAACGTCTGGCGGAGATTGAAGCCTATGCGGCCGGCCGGCTTACCCTTGGCCTCGGCTGCGATTTCCATCTCTCCTACGATAATATCCAGGATCAGTTCAAGAACCCGGCGAAGTACACCATTAACGGCCTGCAATATCTACTGGTGGAGTTTCCCGACTATGGCATACAGCCGGGCATTGCCGAAACACTTTACGAATTTGTCGCCAGCGGTGTCATTCCGATCATTACGCATCCCGAGCGCAATGCAACTTTGCAGGCAAAGCCCGAGATGATGGCCGAATGGATTCGCACCGGCTGCATTGTCCAGGTGACGGCCGGCTCCTTGCTCGGCCGGTTTGGTCCTCGCGCCCAGGCCCTTAGTCACTCGTTGCTGAGACACAATTGGGTCACTCTTCTCGCCAGCGACGCGCACAACCTCAGTTCGCGTCCGCCGAACCTTGGCGACGGGCATGCCTCGCTGGCCAAGGATTATGGCCAGGAGATCGCCGACCGCCTTTGCATTCATAACCCTCACGCTGTCTTCTATGGGAAGACGCTGCCGCCCCAACCGGATCCGCTCGAGTTCGGTGATGAGTCGGAAGGAAGAAACAAGAGCTTGCTATCGCGAATCTTCTCGCGCTAGGGCATTCCACTTAGGCTGAACCGGCAAATACCGCTAGGGGTTTTGTGCTAGATGGAGCCCGGAGATCTCAGACTAGCCACGATCCAGGGAGAGACAATGGCTTCTCGCCATGCAACAAACCACCTCGGGCGGGGTGATCTTGCATGTTTGTACATTGTCCAGGCGTCCAAACACTGTCAAACCTGAGAGTATTTGCCAGAGAGTGTTTGGAAGATCTTCTGCTCTAGAGCCCCAGCCCTCCATCCACTCCAAGGATTTGCCCGGTGATGAAGTGGGGCCCGGTGGCGAAGAAAAGCACGGCTTCGGCCACATCCTGAGGAGTTCCGTTCCGGCGCATCGGCGTTTTATGCGCAAAGTGCTCGTATTCTGCCGAGGCTTCGCCGTTGGTGACGATCATTCCCGGAGCGACACAGTTCACGCTGATCTCGGGCGCGAAGGCCTTTGACATCGTCTCTGTCAGCATGTGCAACGCCGCCTTCGAGGTGCAATAGTGACCGTGCGTCGGCCAGGGATGCACTCCGCCGAGCGAGCCAATATTGATGATCCTGCCGTGAGTCGCCTTGAGATGAGGATAGGCTGACTGCGAAGTCAAGAATGGAGCACGGGTGTTGGTTTCGAACATGGCATCCCATTGCTCGACGCTGATCGACTCCATGGCCGCGGTTTCGAAGATGCCGGCGTTGTTTACTAGAAGATCGAGCCTACCAAAATCGTTAGCGACGGCTTGGACCGTCTCTCGGATGCTTTCCGGGGACCGCAGGTCGCACCAGTAACTCTTCGCCGCCACTCCGAAGGCGCGCAGATCGGCGACGGTGCGCTCCGCGTCGTTTTCTGACTCGCGGTAAGTTATCGCTACACTGGCCTTGGCCTCGGCCAATGAAAGGGCGAGAACTCTGCCAATTCGCTTGGCCGCGCCGGTCACCAGCGCAACGTGATCTATCAAGGATTCCATCTATCGATTCTAGAGGGTTTTCGCTTCCAGTCTGTAGAGCCAGGACCTGCGAGGTGTGGCTTTTCTCGGGGGAAGCCACGAAATGACCATGCCCTGGTTGCACCGGGATTGAAAATGCTCCAGTCGGTAAGGCTGTTTCTCTCAGAATGCTACGCCACCACTAGAGATGTATGAATCCGCGGCGAATGCCGATAGCCACTGCTTCGGTGCGATCGCTCGCTCCAAGCTTTTCCATGATGTGCTTGACATGGCCCTTGACGGTCTCTTCAGAGATGAAGAGAAGAGCCGCGATGTCTCCGTTCCGGTTTCCTCCAGCGATCTTTTGGAGAACTTCCACTTCGCGTTTGCTTAAAGTATCCTCGCCGAGATGGTCCGCGAGATGGGCTGCGATCTCCGGTGGAATGTACTTCTTGCCAGCATGAACTCTGCGGATCGTCTCCACCAGTTGTTTCCGCGGCATGGTCTTCAGCATATAGCCTTGAGCGCCGGCCTGGAGCGCACGCTGAATCTCGACATCTCCTTCAAACGTGGTCAGCATGATGATGCGCGCCTCGGAAAACTCGGTGCGAATCGCGATCATCGCATCGATGCCTCCAATGTCGGGCAGCCGGAGATCCATAAGCGTAATATCCGGCCGATGGTCCCGGTACCCCTGGATCGCCTCGCGGCCGCAGGATGCCTCTGCCACCAGCTCCATATCCGGCTCATTTCGAATGATTGCCGCAATCCCCTCTCTCATGAGAGGGTGATCATCGACACTCAAGATTCGGATATGGGCCGGATCTCTCATCCATCCTCTTGTTGACTGAGTGTTCATTCTACTTCCACGTCAGTCATGTCTGGCAAGCACGATAATGAGTCAACAGGCCATTGGCGTTTTTCCGCATCACGCGGCAGCAGTTACGCAGATCGAAGGCAGCACCGGCTCAGCAGCACCGGCTCATAGGAGAAGTGCTCAGGCCGTAACGCTCTCACCGACGCTGGTCCAAACGCCTCCGGCAGCGTTGCTTCGAAGCATGGCTTCGATAATGCAGCAAACTCGATGCCCATTCGCGAAGTCGCATACCGTTGGCGCTTTGGCTGCCGGATCGGCGCCGGCGCGGACCCAGTCGTAGGCGTCGGCAATCACGTTGCGGAAGGCGTCTGCCCAGCTTTCCTGATGGCCTCCAGGCAGGTGTGCATAGGATTTTGCCTCGCCGCTCATCAGGGCAGGATCTTTCATCAGAACGCAATTCGGGCCGTCGAAGGAGCCGATCCAGAGCTCGTTCTGGAGCTCCTGCTCCCAGCGGAGCGATTTTCTACGGCCGTTCAACTCCAATTGTAGGTCGTTTTTGTGCCCGGGAAGCACCTGACCCACCTTCAAGGTACCGCGCGCGCCATCACTGAAGCGGAGGAGCACGCTGCCGGTGTCCTCGCTGCCGATCTCGATGGCTTTCGCCTCCCCGCTGCTGGCTTTGCTGAAAGCTTCGGACGACCCGCCTGCATAGCGCGTCTTCACGACGGTGGTCAGATCGGCGAGTACAGACTCGATGCGCAGACCACTGATGTGCTCGGTCAGGTCGCACCAATGGGATCCTATATCGGCAAGCGCTGAACTTACGCCACCTTTGGCCGGATCAAGCCGCCAGGAGTAAGCGTGGTCGTCGGTGAGCCAATCCTGCAGGTATTGCCCGTGCAGATACACGATCGGGCCGAGTTCGCCGGCGGCCACCATCTGGCGAGCCTGCTGCACCAGAGGATTACCGCGATAGTTGAAGGTCACCGCATTGACGATCCCGGCGGCCTCAGCGGCATCTCGCAACGCGGCGCATTCCTGACTGGTTAACGCTAAGGGCTTATCGGAGATCACATGCTTGCCCGCCTGGATGGCTGCCATACTGACGGGAAAATGGAGGTAGCTGGGCGTTGTATTGTGAACGACTTCAATCCTTGAATCGGCGATCAACTCTTCGAAGCTGCCGTAGGCCGTATCGACCTTCAGTTCAGCCGCTTTGCGTTGGGTGGAAGCAGCGCTCGAACCGGCGATAGCGATGACCTCCACATCGCCGAGCCGGCGCACCGCATCGATGTGATGGGCCGCAATGAACCCCGGGCCGACTAGGCCCATTCCGATCTTCTTCAACGGTTATCTCCTCAACTGTGCTGTAAAGCCAGCGTTACGGCAATTTGTCTCGCGATTGCTGGAACGCTTCTTCTCAAGAAGGACGGTTGCTTCTTCTCAAGAAGAACGGCTCATGATTGGTCCTGCCAGGAAACACTCCGCCCCTTGCTTAGGAGCGAACGGCCTTCATGTAACGAGCGTCAATGGCCAACGCCTCCATCATGGGCTGCTGAAATTCCTCTTGTTCGACGAAGCAGTGGCGAATATGGCCGGTTTTTGCGGCGGCAAAGATCGGCTTGTAGTCGATGGAACCATTGCCAAGCGCGACCGATGGCGGCTTATTATCTTTGAAATCCTTGATGTGGAGCATCACGATTCGGGTGGGAAATTGCTTGAGATACTGGACGGGATCGTGTCCGGCGACGATGACCCAGCCACAGTCCATCTCGAAATTGACCTTGGCAGGATTGGTATTCTTGAGCAGAACCTCGTAGGGCAGCGCACCGCCGGTCTCGGCAAATTCGGCAACGTGATTGTGATAGGCAAAATGCATCCCAGCGGCGTTGACCTTGCCGGCGATGTCGTTGAACTGATCGGCATTCCAACGCCAGTCGTCCAGCGTCAGCTCAGCCTTCCCGGCACTTTCGTTCTGATGCATCGGGGATGAACAGACAACATACTCAACACCGACAGATTTGCAGAAGGGCAGGATCTGATCGATCTGCGGCTTGAGCGTGCCGAGAGGATAATGCGCGCTGACGCAGCGCAAACCTGCCGCCGCTAGTGCCGCTTTCACATCATCGACGGAGTGATTATAGAAACCCGCTGCCTCTACTTCTCTATACCCTAGAGATCCGACCTGCTTGAGTGTTCCGGCGAAGTCTTTCTGTAACGGTTCACGCACCGAGTAAAGCTGCAAGCCAAGGGGAAGCCCGAGGGGGGTCGCGCGACTGATGCTTGTCATCGCAACAACAGAAGCAGCAGCACCGCTTTTCACAAAGTCACGCCGGTTCATCATGGAAATTCCTCCTCAAGCAGGGTATCGTTAGTGGCTTGCCTCGATGTGTACTATCGAGGTTCAACAGTAATCATTACGATCGAAGGTGTCGCCGCCACCTTGGTGGCATGTTGAGGAACTCTTCGAGAGAACGTTGATTCGGCCGCAATTGTCTAAGCAAAGAACCTTGAATGTGCCCCGGCGAGAATACAGGCTTAAGGGTGATTCAGCGTTTGGTACCATTCCTCGATGCCGCCGGTTGCGCGAAGCAATCCTAGCTGTGCTTTGGTCATCTCGAACGTTGCGTCGAGTACCTCTTCATAACGGCGGCGTTCTTCGATACGCGCCTGTTGTTCCTCACGTGGGGTAAGCGGCGCAGCCCCCGGCGTCACGCTGGCTCCATTTAATTGCGTGAGGACCGCATCAAGTTGACTTTGTGCAAGTTCATTCTGCAGCTGCGCGACCTCCTTCTGAGCAGAAAGTTCCTCAAGACTCTTTTCAAGAAGGACGATGTTCTCACTGCTCTGATCACGGAGCTGATCGGCCTGGGCGGTTGCCCGGAAGGCCTCAGCACGTGATTGACTTTCCTTGGCGCGCTTGGTGGCATCAAATAGGGGCACCGTGATCTGCAGGCCAGCCTCGAAGTTGTTGTGCTGGAAGTGCTGGTAATATTCCTGGTAATTATTGATCTCAGAGAAGCGGCTATACTGCCCTCCGAAGCCAATCTGCGGGCGATAGTTCTGCCGGGCATCGCCAAATGCCTGATATTGATGCGACTGGGCTGTGGCATAGGCAGCTCGCACTCCGTCGGTGTTCAAGGCCTGCATTGAAGCGACCAGCGTTGAACGGCGATCACGGTCAAAGTCAGGAGATGGAGGAATGCTCGACGGGATTGTCACCAGGCTATCGGCCGGCAGTCCAGTCAAGTGCGCCAACCGCTGCCGCAGCAATTCCATGTCGTCCTGTATATGGAGCCGCTTGAGTCGAAGCTGTGCCGAGACTAATCTCGCGCCCAACACACTTTCTTTGGTGCCAACCCCAGCGTCGAGACGCTGTTGTTCGATAAATGTCAGCTTGGTGGCTGACTCGTTCTGCTGATCGAGCGCCTCTATCCTCTGTCGGTCGACGTCGAGTTGTATGTAGTCAAGCGCGGTATCAAGAACCACCTGTTGACGGACGTCGGAAAGCGCCAGTTGCGCAGATCGCCAGGCCGCCCGAGCCGACCGGATGTAATCCATCTGCGAGAACGTGAAGATCAGCGATTGCGATTGTACATTCACGATCGAAGGTTGGCCGATCGGGAAGCCGTAAGAGTAGCCAACGCTCGATCCCAGGAGGAAGCTCGGGATATACACATCCTTAGCCTCCGTCAACCCCGCCGCCGCGCGCTGCACATCTGCGGTTGCCATGCGCACTGAGGCACTGGTTCGCAGCGCCTGATCGACGGTGGTATAAAGTGACACCTGCGCGTAGGCGCCCGCGGCGGTGAAAGCGGCACCAATGGCGATGCTCATGCAACCTAGAAACTTCCATTTCACCTACAACTCACCTCGCTGCAACCTCCATCCCGAATTTTATGTTGAATCACCATCGAAGAAGAGAGGGTCGTGAGAGAGGATTGTGGTTTCCGCCGCGGAAGTCTGCCCCGGTCTGATCAACGAACAACCTTGACAGGCACTCCGTCAACAATGGGCTGTCCATTGGTCGTCCCCACCGCGACGGTCTGCCCCTCCTGAAGTCCCGAGACGATCTGGATGGCCGTCAGGTTGTTCACGCCGACCTTGACCGGGACGCGGCGAAGCTTCTCCCCGTCCAGTACATAAACAAAGTCACGACCCTCGCCAGAATGCAAGGCCTCCCGAGGAATCTCAAGGACACCCGAAATACTGCCGGTAGTCACGGTGACGGTTACGTTTGTGTCCGGCAACAGCCTGCCATCAGCATTATCGACGGTCACGATGGCTGCCCCGACGTGCCGGGTCGTATAGGTAATCACCGTCGACGGAACGCGGGAGATATGGCCCTGCCAGGAGCGACCTGGTAGAGCATCCCAAACAATCTTGATCGGCAACCCGACGGCCAACTGGCCTATTTCGGGTTCATCGAAGTAGGCGCGCACCTGAACTTTCGTCAGATCGGCTACCTCGAGGAGCCGGTCGCCCTGCTGGACAAACTCAGTCGCGCTCACCGGCAGTGAATACACGGTGCCAGCGAAAGGAGCGCGCACAGTCGTCTGCGCTAGCGTCTGCTGAGCGGCATCATAGGCAGACTGGGCGTCGGCCAGAGCCGCTTTAGCGCGCTCCAGATCCAGCGGCGAGTAGGGTGCCTGACTGCGCTGGCTCAATATGTGGAGCGAGGCATTGGCCTGATCGAGACGCTGCTGAGCGGCGGCCACTTCGTTGGGGGAGGCCGAACCTTGCGCAACCAGCTTTTTGAGCGTGGCCAACTGTTTTTCCGCCTGGTCCCGGTCGGCTTGCGTTCGATTCAGGTCGCCAGCGAAGGTATACCGCTCCTGTTGAGTGCCACCCTTGCTCACGGCATCGTAACTTGCCTGGGCCGCGCGTAACCCGCTAAGTGCCGCCGCCACCCGCGTCCGTGCCTCGGAGTCGTTCATGGCAACCAGGAGCTCGCCTGCCTTAATCTTGTCACCCTCATGGACATACACGGCCTTCACCAAGCCTGGATAGGGAGCATGCGCCTCAAAGTTCACCTGCGGCTCAACGATGCCGTTGGTCGAACTGTTGCTCACAATGTCGCCCTTCTGCACCAGGGCGACGCGGATGGGCAGCCTGGAGCGGGTCAGCATCCGAATGGAATAAAACACGCCCGCCGCAAGAAGCACAGTAGCGACCCATATCCATCGGTTGTTCGTTCGTGCCGCGATAGTCGTCCTCAGGAGAGTGGTCGAATCAAGAGCCAGACGCCAGTATATAAGAGTCCCAATGAAAGGATTCGAGTCAGAAAGATCCACCCCCCACGGCCCGGAGCGATCCAGGCAGGAGCGATTCAGGAAGGAGCGATTCAGGAAGGATCTCTGCCCCGTCGCCATGCTCCTCCCCATCTGGGGTGGCCGGTATGTGCATCTATCCGAGTAGAGGAGGAAAACATGCTGGAAGCAGTCTTATGCGACATGGATGGCACGCTGGTCGACAGCAACGCGCTCCATGCGGAAGCCTGGAGCAGGACCTTTGCGCACTTCGGGATTGTGGTGGGCTTCGACGAAGCCTTGCATCAAATCGGCAAAGGCGGGGATCAAATTATTCCAACTTTTGTCTCTCGCGAAAGTCTGCCTAGACTTGAGAAGCCGATCAAGGAGTATCGCAGTAGCTTGTTTCACCGCGAGTACTTCAACAGAATTAAGGCATTTCCTGGTTCACGCGAGTTATTGTTGAAGATGCGCGCCGTTGGCTTGCGCATAGCCGTTGCAAGCTCATCGGAAAAGGATGACCTCGAAAAACTGAAGGAGATAGCTGGGATCGCTGATCTAGTCGAGAAGGAAACTTCGAGCGATGACGCGAATCAATCAAAGCCTGAGCCCGACATCTTTCAAGCGGCTCTCGATCGACTTGGCGTGCAACCTGCGGAGGCCATCGCCTTAGGGGATACACCATGGGATATCGAAGCGGCAAGCAAGGCCGGTGTCCCTACGATTGCAGTCACCAGCGGAGGGTGGACCGAGGAGGAACTTCTGCAAGCCGGAGCCATCGAAGTCTACAAAGATGTCCACGAGATCTCTGAGATGTTCACAAAATCCAGGCTGAACCGGCGAGAGGTTGCAGCCTAAAGCCCCCAACAGGTGCCGTGGTTCGAAGTCAAACCTTCATCGCTTCGCAGGGCAAAACGAGCGGCAATCTGATCACACTTTTCAGAGCAGCACACTCAGCGGATGCCTTTCTAGTTAACCGTATTTACTTAGAACGGACGGCTGTGATGGGTGGCTGCTAGAACCGTCGTCCCTCTTAATGCCCGATATAGTCAAAGAGACTTCCCTTCTCGAGCGTCGATATCACATCATAGAGGGCAGTCTGTTGAGTCTCCGCCGCACTCAGTTGGGTCGTCACCTTACCGAAATCCGCCTGCAGAAGGGTGGTTTGCTCTGCAAGCAAACCTGCCGACTCTGCCTGTGTATAGGTCGCCGCATTTTGAAGCGCGGTTATGTTGCCGTCGAGAATCACCCGCTGATCGCTTACGTGGTTGAGGGCTGTGCTCAGCGCCTCGGTGTCCGCCACGGCGGTCGCTGAGGGAGTTCCAGTCGCAAAGTCGGCCACTAAAGCATTTAGCGTTTGAAAGACATCGGTCCCGGCAACTCCAGTAGTGAAGACCTGACTGCCGGTCAGGTTGAGCTGGATGGCCTGCCCGGTTGGCGTCTGTATGGAGGTTGTATTATTGTCCCCGTTGTAGACCACCACCGCCGGTACTCCTGAATTGTTCAGGGTAAAGGGCGTGGTGCTGCCCTGACTTCCGGCAAACAGGAAACCACCCAGATAGCTGGTATTCGCGAGTGATAAAACTTCGTCTCGAATGCCCGCGAGCTGATTCGAATAGCCGATCACATTCGTACTATTAAGCGTGCTGTTGTTCGCCGCGGTCGCGGCTGAAATTGCCGCAGTCAGTTGGCTCACGACCGAACCCAAGGCCGAGTCGCTGAGCTGCAGCCTCCCCTCGGTCGTCGAGGCCGTTTGCGTGAAAGTGTCGTTTTGTGCAACTTGCGCCGTCAACACAACGTTGTCAGCTGCAGCGCCTGGATCATCGGAGAGGCTGGTGACTCGCGAACCGCTCGACAGCTCCTGAGAAAGCGTCTGCTCGGTGGCCGAGACAGTGTCGAGCGAGTTGACCAGACTTGGTACGTAGAGTGGATCGACGCGCATCTCTTTTCTCCTTTTGTTTTAGGTCCATCGCCGGTCCGTCGCTTACCGGTGGGCAGGTCACTCGAACTAAGCGACTGTTGTCTGTTCGCCCAGATTGAGCGCCGAAGCAAAGACCGTGTCCAAGATTGTGAATACCTTCGAGGAGGCCTCGTAAGAACGCTCAAGCAGCGAGAGTGTCGATGCCTCATCGTTTGTATTGACTGCGGAAAGTGAGTCTCGCTGGGTTTGAGTTTGGGCCAGGGAAGCCTGTTGCGCAGTGCTCAGAGAGGATGTCTGCGAAACCAGACTTCCCAGAGTCGCGATAAAGTCCGCGAAGTAGTTGGTGGGAGAGACGGGGGCCGTCACTTGATAAGGGCTTCCCGGCTGAGCAGCGAAGGTCTGCGGCGAGGTTTGTACATTCGCCAGTAGCACCGCGTTTGAACCGTCGGAAGGGCCTTTCCCTGCAGTGCCTGCCGCCACCAGAGTAGGGTCGGAAATTGCCACCGTGATGCCTCCAGCGATCGACCCAGGCGATCCGCCACTCGCAGGGACAGTAAAGAGCGGGTATCCGGCAGCAGAAGCGCCGCTCGCCGTCGATCCCGATTGCTGGATCGCATTCAGCCGGTTAGCCAACCCCCCGGCTAAGGCATCGAGCGCACCTTCCACGTGGGGAATGTCCTGGTCGCGGGTGGTTAGATACCCACCCAGCTGACCGCCTCCTGAAGCGAGGGGAGTGGTAATGTCATTGCCTTGAGCGTCGAAATAGTGCGTCACTCCAGCCGAAGGACCGGAGGTCAGCGCAAAGGCGGTCCCTTCCGAGACCAGCAAGGCGCCGCTCGTAGTAGTTACGGTCAGACCATTGTTTTCGGTTTTGATTTGGCTGATTCCTACCAACTGCGACAGCTGATTGAGGTCGTACTGCCGTTGGTCCTCAAGCCCGCCAGCGTCGCTTGTCGGGTCGAGCGTCTGGATCTGTTGATTCAGCCCGGCGATCGACTTCGACAATGCATTGACCTGGGTAACGACGCTCTGGCTCTCTGCATCGAGCGAAGCCTGTTGTTGCTGGAGCTCGGTGATAGAGCCGGAAAAGCTTTCTACGAGGCTAACCGCCGCGCTTAAAACCGTCTCTCGGAGCGAAGTGTCGCTAGGGTTACCCTCGAGCGGAGTGAGTGCGGCGAAGAATTGGCTCAGCGAGGAGTTTATCCCGCCATTCGCCGCTCCCGCAGTGGTTGAGGTTGCCGCCGCAAACACTGCTTGGACATTCTGCAGCGCAGCCAGCCGGGTGGCGGTGGCCTGCTGGGTCTGGGTCTGCTGATCGACACTCTGCTCAAGCACCCGGTCGCGCTGCGACTGAATATCGATGACGCTTGCACCCGTCCCATAAGTCAATCCCGCTATCGTGACTGGAATGTTTTCGTCAAAGATCGCTTCTTTACGGGTGTAGCCAGGGGTGTTGACATTCGCAGTGTTGTTCGCACTGGCGTTCAGCGCCGCTTGATCGGCATTGAGCGAGGAGACTGCGATGTTCCATGCGGAGTTGAGTGTAGCCATAGCTTTCCTGTCTTTCTAGATCGGATCTGCCTCGCCTTGGCGCAGCTGAGAATGAATCAGCGCAGCTGATAAGTGAGGCGATCGTGTTTGCGCTCAACTAACGCCGCTCTCGGCCAACAAATGCGCCAAACTCAATCGAGGCAGTCGAGATACCACGTAGGATCGTCAATCGTTGCGCCGTCAACCCTAGTAGATGGCCTAGCGTTGAATAACTATGAGCCGCTTGTTCCCACTCGGATGCGGACGCCGGTAGCACGACACAACGGCACGCGTCGACAAGCGTTTCGATTGAATCGGCGTCCAGAGCCGTAAATGCATCCAGGGTCCGTTCGAGCAAGACAGCTAAGGGCATCGCATCAAACGTTCGATCTTCCTCACGCATTGGAGCACTCTCCATCAACGATCAACCCCTACCTCTTTGATCCCTGTTTATCAAGGCTGCGCAGCGGCTTAGCTATGTAGCAGATGATCAATCAACTTGTCCGCCACATCGGTGGAGCTCACGGAGTAGCTCCCGTTAGCAAGTGCCTCTTGAATGGACGCCACCTTTTCAGAGCGCACATCGGGGAGGGACGAAGAGGCCGACGCCAGTAGGGCGGCCGGGCTCAAATGGGCTGCGTCTCCATCTAAGCTCGGATGCGAGTTACTCGGCTCAATCGTTTCAGTCGGTTTAAAGGAAGCGCCCGCTGTCCTGATGACTGTGGTATCTTTCGGAATCGATTGCGGTGAACTTGAATTCCATTGAATACTCATAACGCCATTTCTCCTTCCACTAGCTTATCGGCAGGAAGTCACGTCACTTTAGTAATAATTGCTTGTTCCATTTCGGAGTTTTGCACGTTCCTCTAAGGTTTGCGCTCTTCGAAATGGTCGAGGATCTTGCGCGCAATTCCTAGTCCGCCCTTTTCCGAGAGACCCTTCGCCAACGCCTCTGAGCCGAAACTCATTAATGCACTCCCGCTTCCCTCGGCTGAAGAAGTCAAGCCCCCCACCTCCGCATCGCCGTCCTGGTTCTCGCCGAAGGGTTGGGTCAAATCGAGAGGTTTCAGCAGCTCCTGCATCAAACTGGCCTCGAACTGGTGGGCGGCGGCAATCAGCTTCGGATCGAGCTGCGCATCGCGAACCGACTTCGGAGTGGATACCGACCGAAATGGAGCCGATGTCGCCCTCTCGGGCAGCAACTGAGCACCGTTCATCACAATACCTCCAATTCGGCTTCAAGAGCGCCCGCTTCCTTCATCGCCTGCAGAATCGAGATGATGTCCCGCGCTGTTGCCCCGATCTGTTGCAGGTTTTGGACGAGATCGTCCACCGTGGCTCCCTTTTTCAACTCGATATGACTCACTGGGCGGTCTTGCGTCTGAAGCTGCGTTTGCTGAACAACCTGGGTCGCTCCCTGACCAAAGGAATTTGGCTGCGATACCTGAAATTCGCTGACAACGTTGACAGTCAGGCCGCCGTGAAGGATCGACACCGGCTGGAGGCGGACGTCGCCCCCAATCACTACGGTTCCGGTCCGTTCATTGACCACCACCTTGGCCCGAGGATAGACCTCGACTTCAACCGCTTCGACCTCGGCCAGCAGCGCGGGCATATCTTCCGTCGCTGCTGGCTCGAGGTCGACCCGGCGGCTGTCTACGGCGATCGCCAGTGGCCGCTTCAACTCCTGGTTGATCGCTCCGGCCATACGCTCGGCAGTGCGAAAGTCGGCCTCATTGAGGAGCAGCGAAAAGCTGTGCATTTGCTTCAGCTCAAGCGGCACCTGCCGTTCGACGATCGCTCCATCCGGAATCCGGCCGGTGGTCGGATGGTTAAACTGCTTGCTGTTCCCATTGCTCGTGATTTCATAGCCCCCCAATACGAGAGGACCTTGACCCTGCGCATAGATCAGCCCGTCCGGCCCGTAGAGCGGAGTCATCAGCAGTACGCCGCCTTCAAGACTTCGGGCGTCACCCGCCGACGAGATCGTCAGATCGAGTCGATTTCCCGGACGCAAGAAAGGTCCCATCGTTGCGGTGACAAATACTGCTGCCATATTTTGGACGCGCAGCGTCGACGCTCCTCCGGTTTGGGGCAGTGTCACCCCCATCCGTTCGAGAGTAGAAATTAGAGTTTGAACAGGAAACACTGCTTGAGTGCTGTCTCCAGTACCATGCAATCCGACCACTAAGCCGTAACCCACCAATTGATTGTCGCGGATGCCTTCAACAGTGGCTACATCTTTCACCCTGGCGAGCTTTGCAGTTTTCGCAGCCGTCGGAGGCGCCGAGTTCCGGAGAAACGGGATTTCACTCCCCGATCCTCCCGGGGGCAAGGCCGCCTGGGCAGCCCCTCGACTTGATATACATGGCAGAGAGAAGAGCAGAAGCATGGAAAGAACTAGTCCCGAACTTGAAGATATTGATTGCCGTGACAAGGGAAACCTCCTAGAACACCAGCAACCGCTGGAAGAGCCGCACGATAAAATTTGGACGATACGTGTAATCGTTGATAATGCCCTTGCCGGCTACCTCGAGCTCGAGATTAGTGATCGCAGTCGACGGTACCTGATTGAGCGCACTCACATCCTCAGGCCGCACCACGCCCCGCAAGCGAATGGTCTGAGTCTGCTGGCTGAAGGTCACCTGACGCACCGCCTGAATAACCAGCATTCCGTTCGGCAACACTTCAACCACTTCGCCGCCTAGGGTGGTTGCCAGGTTGGAGTTTGAAACGCTTTGCCCTTGCGCATTGAGGCCGGAGCTGGAGGTCTGATTGAAGAGGTTCTGAAGGCGATTATTGACTGCCAGAGAACCGAAGAGTGAGGAGATTGCGGAACTCATATTCGAGGCTCGCGAGTTCTTCACCGTACCGTCGGTGGAGGCCGAGAGGCTCTCCGACACGACGACCGAGATGACATCATGGAGATTCCTGGCCTTGAGATCGGTCGACAAGTGGGTCAGTCGGCCATTGACGATCCATAGCGATCCGGTCGTGGGGGGGTCGATGCGATAGTCTCCGCGCACCCGTTCGATATACGCAGAGAGCGCGATATCAGCCGGCGCCGGCTTGGATGGTGCGATCCTCTTCATCCATCGCCCTTGTTCTTGTGCGTAGCCAGGCGCGACGCCGGCTGGGTTAGAAACAGCCTGACCGCCGCTCGTCTGGGTTGAGGACTGCGAAAACAATCCGGCCCTCCCCCAGAGCACCAAGGCAACAATGATGACGCCTCTGCGTGTCCGAGTAGAACGCTCGAAGAGACATTGAGAGAAGTGCCGGGGCCGGATCTTCACTGGTCCTCGCGTGTAAAACCAGGCCCAGCGATTGAATTCAACTCAACTGAACCCGTGGAGCGTACGATTCCCTGCAGCACATTGCCCCCAGAAGTGAGGCGAACTTTGACAAGCGAGCCATACAGCCCGCTCTCGAGCGCGACTCCGGAGAGATCGATGCGCGCGATGGGATCCTGCCGCCATAAGCGAACGCGGCTGCCGGCCAGGACCAAGGGTAGCGCGCTGCCGGTCTTTCTTTCGTGATTGTTGTCGGCTTGCACCGACTGTGCATTCAATCCTCCTGCGCTGGAGTAAGGAGCAACAGAGCCCTGGCCGGAGTGGTCAAACGCGAGTGACTCTATGGCGACGTTCGGCATCTCGGGATGAGCGCATCGTTCCAAAACAAACCAAGACCGCCGAAGAACGAAATCTCGCATAACAGACAAGCGGCGATAGCCGCTGTGACAACCATCGGTTTGGGTTGACGAGTCCGCTCGCAGGCCAGCAGCGTCCTGGTCCCCCGGAAATGGGCGAAGGCCGATAGTGTTGCTAGCAAAACCGGTTCCGCTCGACGGTAAAGCCGCCAAGAGCAAGCCACTGATCACGATGGCTCGCATGGCTGTACCTGGACGCCACTTCCCCCCACTTATAGAACTCATTGAACTCCCCCGTTCGACACTCACTACCGTGCCATGTTATTGACCTGGCTATACATGTCGTCTGCCGCGCGAATGACCTTGGAGTTTGATTCGTAGGCGCGCTGTGCCAGCACCATCTGAACGAACTCGGTAACGACGTCCACATTCGAGTTTTCGAGATAACCTTGCTGCAACGTACCCAAACCTTCTGTCCCCCCAGGATTCGCCAGCACTGGATCGCCGGAAGACAATGTGGAGGTAAATAGATTGGAGCCCTGACTCGCCAGGCCGCCCGGATTGACAAACGTGGCCAACTGAATCTGGCCCAGCTGGCTCGGATTTTGTTGTCCGGCAAGCGTCGCATTCACAACCCCATATTGGGTGATGGTCACCGCCGTCGCGTTCGAAGGAATGGTGATGTTAGGCAGCACCGGATTGCCATCCGTCGTTACGATCGTTCCTTGATTATTGAGGTGAAAGCTGCCGGCGCGGGTGTAGGCGATGGTGCCGTCGGGCATCGATACCTGAAAAAAACCGACATTCTGAATCGCAAGGTCAAGCGGGTTATTCGTCTGATTGAGATCTCCTTGCGTCATGATGACCTCAGTGGCAGCGGACTTAGTACCGAGTCCGATCTGCAAGCCTGCCGAAACCGTTTGTTGACTCTGTGCAGCTCCGGGAGTTACTAGGTTCTGGTAAATCATGTCTTGAAACTGAAGGCGGCGCTGGCGAAAGCCGGCCGTCGAGGAATTGGCCAAGTTATTGGCGATCGTATCTAAATTCAATTGCTGGGCGCTCATACCACTCGCCGCTGTGTAGAGTGCTCGAATCATGGTGTGTCCCCTTGATTAGTAGTAACGGTCATCGAAAACTATCAAAGCCTTCTACCTACATCCACAAGAGCGGCAGCGAAGAACAGCTAGACCTTCGGCAGCTCCTCGCTTGCGGTCTTGTCAAAATCATTGTGGAAAATAGAAAGCGTCTTCTGCATCATCTCCGCTTGGCGCTGCACTAGGATCAGTTGCAGCGAGCCCTGGATGACGTCCTGATTGGACCCTTCGAGCGACCCCTGGTGAACCCTCGCTTCGCGGGAAACAAGTGCCTTAGTGGGATCGGCGACATAACGATTGACGCCCTCCGGCACCATTGGTTCGGAGGTCGGAAAGGTAAAGACGCCAAGACTGCCTACAGATGCGCCGCCGCTCGAGATTACGCCATCGGAACCGACGCTGATCTCACCCGACGGTACCAGGATCGGTTTGCCCGCTGCGTTCAAGACGGTTTCGCCAAGGCTGGTAATCAGCTGTCCGCTGCGGGAACGCTGAAAGGCCCCATCGCGGGTGTATCGAATGCCCTCCAGTCCAGGTCGGCTTTGCACCGCGAAGAAGCCGGACCCTTCAATGGCTATATCCAGCGGATTTCCGGTATGGGTGAGTGGCCCCTGACTCAAATTGATGCTGTTGCCGCCCAGAACCCCGAAGTTGTTGACCGTCTTATTCAATTGGGAGCCAAGCGCCTCCGGACCCATGATGGCGCCGCGAAAGTATTCCCTCTCGGCACGGAAGCCGGTCGTGTTGGCGTTGGCCAGATTGCTTGCCGCCGAATCCAAGGCCTCGGTCCGCGCAAGCAACCCGGAAAATGCCGCATAATAGCCGCTGTCCACTCTGACCTCCTTGTCGTCTCAGATACCCTTTTCTTTTGCAGCCCAAAACCGCGCCTTGAGGGGAGCGCTGGCTGGAAAAGCATTAAGAACGATTGACTGTGCCGCACGGGTAGAGAGCAAGTAAAGGCCCACCAAGAAGTGGGCTGGGATTAAAGTGAGTTCAGAATGGTCTGGCGGGCAGGACACCCAAGACTGAGGTAGGTAGATTTAGTGCTCGGCAAAACGGCATGAGTAGCTAGGAGGGGTAAACGCGAACTCCGACCCGTGCTCCCGCGGCCGCCGTTGCCAGTGCCGGTGCGGCCTTAAACGATGCTTCTGGAGGATCTACCGACGTCAGGGGCTTGTCCCCAGATATCGGGCGATCAGCAATCGGGACTAGCCCAGATTCGCGAAAAACTCCTTCATCCTGGCAATGCCTTCATCCACATCTCCGTGGGTGACGGCGTAAGAAAGCCGGATGTGCTCCCGAGTTCCAAAGGCCTCACCGGGGACCGTCACCACGTGCGCCTCATGCAGCAACCGGCTGGCGAGTTCGAGAGCAGTCTGCGAACCCGGCCTACCCAGGTACGCCGACACATTCGGGTATACGTAAAAGGCGCCTTCGGGGATGGTGCAAGTCAGCCCCGGAATGGTCGCCAGGCCGGCCAGCACCTGGTCACGCAGCTTCAAGTAATCGGCCCGCATCTCGGCTACGCATTCCTGGGGCCCCGTCAAAGCGGCGATTGCCGCCTTCTGCACAAACGCGGCAGTCGAGCTCGTCGACTGACTTTGAAGCTTGCTCATTGCGGCGATGATCGGCTTAGGGCCAAGCGCAAAGCCAGCGCGCCAGCCGGTCATTGCATAGCTTTTCGAGAGCGAACCGGCAACGATCACGTGCTCCTTTGTTTCAGTGAAGGACGCACCACTCACCAGCGCTCCGTTATATTGCAGGTAGATATAGCATTCATCGAGGATGAGATATACCGAACGCTGATGCGCCAGCCGCACAATCCGCTCGAGATCCGCTGGAGCAATGACCGAACCTGCAGGATTGGACGGCGAGTTCAGAATAATTGCCTTCGTCCGCGGAGTAATCAACCGCTCCACCGCCTCTGCAGAAATGCGGAAGTTCTCCGCCTCCTCAGTCCCCAGATAGACCGGCTTGCCTCCGCCATATTGAATGATGTCCTTATAGGAAACCCAGTAAGGCACCGGCAGGATTACCTCATCGCCGTGCTCGACCAGCACCTGCAATGCGTTGAAAAGCGCCAGCTTGCCGCCAGTCGTGAAGACCGCTTCATCAATGGCGAAACTCGACCCAAAATCCTGCTCGTGCCGGTCAACGATAGCTTTCCGTACTTCCGGTATTCCCGAGACCACTGTGTAGCGAGTGAAGTTGCCGTCAATTGCGGCAATAGCAGCGTCTTTGATGTGACGGGGGGTGGCGAAGTGAGGCTCTCCAGCGCCAAAGTCAACCAGTTTCGCGCCTTGAGCGCGCAGTTTGGCCGCCTCAGCGGTCACCGCCATCGTGGCCGAAACTTCAATCCGGCCGATCCGGTCGGTTAAGATCTTCTGAGCAGTCGGGGTGGTCATTGTGACTTTTATTTTTTCAGATTTCCTGTTCGAATGCGGAGTGGCGACCAGGAAATCTCAAGTTGCCGCCGGCCAGCACCAATTTGCTCTACGGAATCTGTTGATTGTCTCAGGAACTCGGTAGAATTGGCTGGTAAGTCTTGGCCGTCGATCGTTCATAATCGCGAGCCTCCCTGCAACCCTTCCTGCACGGCTCGGTTCCAAAAAAGAATTCTTCTCAGGAAAGGATCTTCCCATGACCCTCTTGCTTGTTCAGATGTCCATCGTGCTCTTGGTGGCAGTAGTCTGTGGCCGGTTAGCGCGAAAGCTTGGTCAGGCTCGCGTCGTTGGGGAGATCATCGGTGGCATCCTGATTGGGCCCTCGGTCTTTGGTCGCTTCGCGCCGCATCTCTCTGCCAACCTTTTTCCCCCGTCTTCCTTCCCCCAATTAGAGATGCTTTCTACAGTGGGTTTGGTCCTGTTCCTGTTCCTTATTGGCATGGAACTCGATTACGCGCAGCTCTATCGACAGCGCGCCACTGCAATTGCCGCCAGCGGTATGAGCATCCTGCTGCCATTTGCCATGGGCGCAATCCTGGCGCACTCTTTGAGAACTCGCTTTGCTCCGCACGGGATCGGCAACATTCCATTTGTGCTGTTCCTCGGTATCGCCATGAGCATCACCGCTTTTCCGGTGCTTGCCCGCATCCTCGAAGAACGCAATCTGCAATCATCGCCACTCGGGACGACCGCCATCCTCTGCGCGGCCGTCGATGATGTTGTGGCTTGGAGTCTGCTCGCCATTGCCCTTGCGCTGATCGGAGAGGCTGGAGGACCCGCATCGCTTCCCTCGCGTCTGATTGGCCTCGCGGCCTATCTGTTCGTTATGCTCGGGGTCATTCGACCTTTGGCCGCCAAGCTGGTGAATCGCAGGAACAATCCAGAACTCTCGCTCGAACTCCTCGGCCTGATCGTCGCCGGCGTCCTGCTCTCCGCCGCTGCTACCGATAAAATCGGCGTTCATCCCCTCTTCGGAGCCTTCCTCGCCGGCGTCTGCTTTCCACGCATTGAGCATTGGCAGATCGCCATCCGCGAACGGCTGGACATGCTCGTTTCCGTACTCTTGCTGCCGTTGTTCTTCGCCCTTACCGGAATGCGGACACGCCTTGACCTGCTGAATGGCTCCGCCATGTGGATCTGGTCGGGGATCGTGTTGGCCGCCGCCATCTTCGGCAAGATGGGAGGCGCCGTCATCGCCGCCCGGTGGACGGGCCAGTCGTGGCGCAATGCCATCGCTCTCGGCGCACTCCTCAACACCCGGGGCCTCGTCGAATTGATCGTCCTCAACATTGCCTATAACGTTGGGGCGTTCTCGCCCACGCTCTTCACCATGATGGTGGTCATGGCCCTGGTGACGACGATGTGCACTGCTCCGGTGTTGAATTTGCTGGGCATCCGGGACGGGAAAAGCAAGGCTGCTCCACTCGACCATGCCCACGCATAATGGAGTGCATGATAGCTCTTCGATGTGGAAGAGTGGAGGCTCCCGAACGATGGGCGGCTTAAGGTGGGCAGCTCGCCCACTTATTACTACGATTCTCGGCTATTCACCCGGCGCTGCAGCCGCGCGATCACGAGTTCCGGAACCAGCCCATCAACCGAACCGCCTAACTGAAAGACTTCCTTCACCAATCGCGAGCTCACAAACGAATACTTCGCCGCCGGCATGAGAAAGACGGTTTCCAATTCAGGAGCCAATCGCTGGTTCATCAATGCCATTTGCAGCTCGTACTCATAGTCACTGATGGCGCGAATGCCGCGCATGACCGCTTGCGCTTGCTGTTCACGGGCGAAGTCGACAAGCAGCCCGTCGAATGCCGCCACGGAAACGTTACCAAATCCGGCAACGCTCTCAGTCAACATCTCCACCCGTTCAGGCACACTGAAGAGCGCGTGTTTTGCGGAATTCTTCAGCACGGCAACGACCAGATGGTCGAAGATGCGAGACCCGCGCGCAATCAGGTCAAGGTGACCATGCGTCATCGGGTCGAAGCTACCGGGATAAATTGCTTTTACTTTGTCCAAAGAGAGGTTCGCTCAATCGCGATTGTACGAATGCTCTCCCCGGGACGCAATTCAGCTGCTACGACGCGCTGCCGGCCTGACGACTTCCGCAGCCGCGGCGGCTCCATTCACCGGAATTGCGGGAACCTCGCTTGCTGGCAAGTTCACCAGTCCAAGCTTCTTACGCAACTCTGTATCGATGTTGGTGAAGGTGTCGCGGTGCTCCTTCAGATATTGCCGGACGTTCTCCCGTCCCTGCCCGATGCGCTCGCCGGCGTAGCTATACCAGGCGCCGGACTTTTCGACGATATTTTGCGCCACCGCCAGGTCGAGAACATCGCCTTCGCGCGAGATTCCCTCGCCATAGAGAATGTCGAATTCCGCCTCGCGGAAGGGCGCGGCCACCTTGTTCTTCACAATCTTGACCTTGGTACGCGATCCAACCACGGCATCGCCTTCCTTCACCGCAGCGATCCGCCGGATATCGATGCGCACTGAGGAGTAAAACTTGAGCGCGCGACCGCCGGTAGTTGTCTCGGGATTCCCGAACATCACTCCGATTTTTTCGCGGATCTGATTGATGAAGATAAGACTGGTGCGCGACTTTGAGACTGTCCCGGTCAGCTTCCGCAGTGCCTGCGACATCAGTCGCGCCTGCAGGCCCATGTGCGAATCGCCCATCTCGCCATCGAGTTCCGCCTTGGGAACAAGAGCAGCGACAGAGTCCACCACCAGCACGTCGATTGCACCCGAACGGACGAGCGCTTCGGTAATCTCAAGCGCCTGTTCGCCATAGTCGGGCTGCGAAATGAGCAGGTTGTCGATATCGACGCCCAACTTACGCGCGTAAAGTGGATCGAGCGCATGTTCGGCATCCACAAACGCCGCGAGGCCTCCATGCTTCTGTGCCTCCGCGATGATTTGCAGCGTAATCGTGGTCTTGCCTGAGGACTCTGGCCCAAAGATTTCGATCACTCGGCCACGCGGAACTCCGCCAACGCCCAATGCCGCGTCGAACGAGATCGATCCGGTAGAGATCACGGAGATCGGCACGATCGCTTCTTTGCTGCCCAGGCGCATAATTGAGCCTTTGCCGAATTGCTTTTCGATTTGCGATAGCGCCAGTTCTACTGCGCGAGCCCGATCATCCGCCACGTCAAATTCTCCGATCTTCGTTTTTTCTTCGTATTCTCAATGTAGCGCATTTTGGAACGCACAGAGCAGAGAGTACCTCCGCGAGCACGTGTATTTGCGCTGTTTATAAAAATAGTTGTGGAAACTTGGACAAAGTCTAGCATTCAGTCGGGCGGGAGATGCAGAGTATCCTACGGCTGCAAGCGACTGTTGACCCGAAATGGGAGGCTCACCAATTTGCTCACCGCTTCAGCAAATCAATTGGCTCGGTTACATCTCGGATCCGAAAATATTTTGCCAGGGAGGGATGCTGTCGCGCCACCGCCTTGTACATCTCCCACGCAACCCGTCGGTAAGAGAAGTGCCCCTGCGGAGTACTCCGCAGCTCTGAGATATAAAGCGCTTCAGCAAAATCCATTTTAAACAAGGCGCGAACTCGAGTGCCTAGAGGCAAAACATATTGGGCCGAGGCATCCGCGACCTTGTTTTTCAAATTTCGATAGGTTTCATGGGCGGCTCCGATCGTAAGGCGATAGCCGGCGCCGAAGCCTGCCTCCTCCAGAAACTCGGGGAAGTCATACCCGTGCAGGTGCGTAAACGGCTGCAGGATTTGCGTACACTTGCGATGACGATGCATATCGCGAAAGCCGCCAATATCCATCAGGATGTCGAATCGCAGCGTCTGTCCGGCGGAGAATTCGCGCAGCAAATCATCGTGACGGCCGCGGTGCCGCAAGCCAAGATCGACGATCTCGTTGCGGCGCGCCTCCGGCAACTGAGTAACGCAATCCCTGATCTGCCGGTAGGAATAATGGGAAGCGCCGTAGAGCAAGGTCGCGGCGAGTTCGACTTCCAGAGGCTCGTCGCGTTCAACCAGGTCGACAACCGGAGCGGGGTCAATCGGAGCCTCTGCCATTAGTTCCTGAGCGGCTTGCTCCAACTCCCGGCGAGTCGCGAGGGCATAGTCGCTTGGAACTGCATACTTTACCAGCGTCGGCGCAACCTTCACATCGCGCGTCAGCAACTCGGCCGCTCGCGCGCCAAGTGATGGATCAGCGGCAGCGATCTCGGCTTGCAAGGCTGCAAGCTCCGCGCCGTGCACATTCCAGGCCGCTCCTGAAGCAGCATCTCGCAGCTTCTCTCCCAGCTGTCGTACTTCCTCGTGCGGATCCGAGAGCAGTCGCGAAATCTGCGTTTCGAGGGTCCGCGCATTCACTATTTGTCCCAGCGAAGTATTCGTCGCCAGCGGCAGCAGGTAGCGGGCAACATCAAATGAGCGCGCCTTCAGGGTTCGCTCATAAGCGTCGGCCTTCATCTCCTCCGGCTTCGGCGTGGTGCTCTTGAAGTACTCCAGCATCGCCTGCGAGGTTCCGTGATAGCGGCTGAACAGCAACTCGATCGCCGACGAATATTGCTCGCGGGCTTCAGTATCGAGGCCAAAGTCGGGCAGATACCAACCGCCCTTCAGGAAGTTCTGATAGCGGGTCGAGCGCTCTTGTCCATCCCAACGCTGCTCATCCACCAGGGCGATGGCCGCGAGCAGCGATAAGCGTTCAATCGCAAAGGCTACATGAGCTAAATCGGCAATTGAGCGATGCCCATACTGGAAATAGAAGGTGTTGAGAAATTGCTCGGCGCGCTGACTGCTGATCTCGCGAAGGGATTGCTTCATCGATAGCGAGGAACGCGAGTATTTCGCCATTGCGTAGGCGAGCACTTCCGGGTCGGCCCCGTGGATCGCAAAGACTTCGGTGCGATTTTCGGCGTGCTCCCCGGCGGGAGCGGCTGACGGTCCAGACGGCGTAATATGGGTGGGCATGGGCGACCTCAGAATACGGCATTCTGCTCTGTGAAAACCCGGCGGCCCTTTCCGCTTTCTTAGGAGGCAGGGTTTATCCTGCTCTTTCGGCCCAGAATAGAGAGCGGATGACTTCATCAGACGAGAACGAAATTCTCTCCAGCGTCGGACACCGTCCCTGGCCTTTGCCACAGACGCGTTGGGTGATGACCCAGCGCTGGAACGATCTGCTTTTCGCTCATTGGCCGCTGCCGGCTACCCAGATCTCCCGGCTGCTTCCGGAAGGGCTGGCGGTCGATACCTTCGACGGCTCTGCCTGGGTAGGGGTGGTGCCGTTCTGGATGGATCGGGTCCAAATTCGCGGGATGCCCCTGGTTCCGGGGGCTAATCGCTTCCCTGAACTCAACCTTCGCACCTATGTTCGCGAAGCCGACACTAACGTCGCCGGCGTCTACTTCTTCTCGCTGGATGCCGCCAACCCCGCGGCTGTCGCGGCGGCGCGCCTGTTCTTCCACCTGCCGTATTACTGGGCCAAGATGAGTATTCAGCATCAAGGCAAGGACGAATTTCACTACTCGAGTGAACGCCGGCTGAGTCGACGACCGGTGCGATTTCAGGCGCAGTATCGAGGTCTTGGACGGATGAGCAACCTCGATCAAAGCCGTCCTGGAACCATCGAGCATTTCCTCACCGAACGTTATGCTCTCTATACCACTGGTGCTCGCGGGCAGTTGCTTCGAGGCAACATCCATCACCTGCCGTGGCCGCTCGAGCTGGCCGAGGCCGAGTTTCATACCAACGAATTGCCGGCTGCCCATGGCATCGAACTGCCGGATACGGCTCCGCTTCTGCACTATGCCCGCGAACTCGTCGTGTACGTGTGGTCGCTCGACCTGGCGCCAAGCCTGTTGAAACACCCCTCCGTCGCTGCGGTTCCGGAGCCGCTTTAGGCCTATTTTGGTGCAAAAAAAAGGCCGTTTTTGCACTGCTGCAGAGAGTTCTTTGGGATTTCTGGCGCGGTTTCGATCCACTCTTCAATTGTCGACTGCAAGATCCTGAAACTGCACCGCACCTGGTGCAATTCTCTTCGTGCTTTCCGCGAGGATAAAGTGGGGGAATTCAACTGTAGGCATGGAAAGTTGATTCTCCCACTCAAGCCACAAAGATGGCTTGAATGGGGCACCCTCATCGCTGCGTGTGACCCCCTTCCTTGAGCGGGACCGCTCCTCACTGAGTTGCCACCTGCTTCGCTGAGTTGAGCCACCTGCCTCACCCCTTGGTTTCATCGAACAGGAATGATCGAGATCGATCGCCCAGATCTAGCGACGATATCGCGAATGACGATGTTTGGAGGGTTGGGATTTGATCCCTTCGCCCGTCGCTGCAGTGTGAAGAGTTTGCCGGGTAGATGCGCTACAGCGGAATAAAACTTAGCAGCGCCTTGTTTCTGCACACAGTCGCTCACACGGATTCTGTGCAGCTTGTGAACGCACCCTATTTTTCTAGCAGGAGAAGGCATGTCTACAGGAGTAAGCCGTCGTCGTTTTATTCAGACTTCGGTAGCGACGGCAGCGGTTCTTAGTGTCCCAGCAGCACGGGCTATGGAATCAGAAGAGTATGTGGAGGCTCTCGTAGTCGGCAGCGGCTTCGGAGGAGCGGTGGCATCGTTGCGTTTGGGGCAGGCTGGCGTTGAGACGGTGGTGCTGGAACGGGGCAAGCGGTGGCGCATCACGCCTGCCGGGGATACGTTCTGTGGCATTGCGACTCCGGATGGGCGCGCGGCGTGGCTGAGCGACACGACGATCCTGCCTGCGCCTCTTCCCTCATCCCCGATCGAGGTCTTCACAGGAGTTCTCGACCGTAAGGTGGGAACCGGTACGACGGCTTACCGGGGCGCTGGGGTTGGCGGTGGCTCGCTGATTTACGGTGGAATCACCTACCAGCCGACCAAAGCGCTGTTCGAGACCGTATTCCCGAGCTGCGTGAACTACGACAAGCTGGACGAGGTGTACTTTCCGCGGGTGCGCGCAATGCTGCAGGCGACTCCGATCCCGGACGATATTTTTCAGTCGGACGCGTACCTGTCCAGCCGCATCCTGGTGGAGCAGGCGGCGAAGGCGGGACTGACCTCAATCAAGCCCGATATCGCAATCGACTGGAACATTGTGCGGGAAGAGATCGCGGGCAAAAAGGTCGCTTCGATCATTGCGGGCGAGGTGTATTACGGCACGAACAGCGGAGCTAAGAACAGCCTGGACCACAATTACCTGAAGCAGGCCGAGGAGACGGGGTATGTCGAGATCAAACCACTGCATCTCGTCAATTCGATTGAGGAAGCTGACGGCGGTCGTTATCGTGTGCAGGTCAACGAGATCAACGAGCAGGGAGCGGTGTTGAGGCAGAAGAAGTTCATCTGCCGATATCTGTTTCTTGCTGCGGGTTCGCTTGGGACCCCTGAGCTTCTGCTAAGGGCGCAGTCAAACGGCACACTGCGCCACTTGAACAACACGGTGGGAAAATTCTGGGGAACGAACGGAGAGTCGACGACGGTGCTGGTTGAAGGAGTGCAAACCAACATCAGCCTCGGCTCTCCCGGCGTGATCGCGGTGCAGGACCTGAACAATCCGGTTGCACCCTTGATTCTTGAGACGTTCCAGGCGGAGCCTCTGCCCCAAGGTGTGATCTCCGTTCTTGGCCAGGGCATCAGCAAGCCGGAAGGCTTTTTCACGTACAACGAGAAGACGCAGATGGCGGACCTCTTCTGGCCGATCAACTCAATCACCAGCAAGAACAACCTGCAGGCGTTGACCAACACGTACAACCTGCTGAACCAGGCAAACGACACGGTGCTGGCGGCCCCGATCGATCAGGTAAATACAGGTCATCCGGTGGGTGGGGCGGTGATCGGGCAGACGTGCAGCCATCTCGGCGAGGTATACGGCCACCGGAACCTCTTCGTGCTGGATGGATCGCTGATTCCCGGTTCAGCGGCGTGTGCGAATCCTTCGCTGACGATCGCTGCGTTGGCAGAACAGGCGATGGACCATTTCCTCAACCAGTCGCGTAGATGGTAGATAGAAACAGCGATCGGGAAACTAGAGGGGCAGAGGCTTGCCCCACGGTTTCTCCGGTTCTGGAATGAGGTCGCTTGCCGCGGTGTGTCACCGCGTTGGTCGGGCCGGTAGTTCCGCATCCTTGTAAAAGGGCACCCCGGAGTTCTGCCGATGCGATGATGCGGACTTCAATCTCAACATGGGAAGTTCATCTACGGAGAGTGATCTACCCATTCAAGCCACAAAGATGGCTCGAATGGGGCACCTGCGCATCCCCTCTGAGGGTTTAGTCCGATTTCTTTATACTCATCAAGAAGCGTATGGGTTTGGGCGCTTGGGGAAGAGACTTTTTTGCTTATGGCTATTTCGGAAGATTTGTCGTTGACGGGGAAGATTGCTCTGGTGACGGGGGCTTCGCAGGGTATTGGACGCGCTGTCGCTTTGCGGCTGGCGGCGGAGGGTGCGACCGTGGCTCTGGCGGCCCGCAATGAGTCCAAACTGAAGGAAGTTGCGGCGGAGATTGCCGCGGGTGGTGGAGCGGCGGAGACGTTCGTGCTCGATGTGGCTAATGAGGAATCGATCAAGGCTGGCGCCAAGGCGGTGTTGGCGCGCTTTGGGCGAATCGACGTCCTGGTCAACAATGCCGGCATCACCCGGGACAACCTGCTGCTGCGGATGAAGCGTTCCGATTGGGATGACGTGCTCGAGACCAATCTTACCGGGACGTTCCTGCTGACGCAGGCGGTGATCGGCGCCATGATGAAGGCCCGCTTTGGACGGATTATCAATGTCTCGAGCGTAGTCGGGCGCATGGGCCAGGCGGGCCAAGCCAACTATGCGGCGAGCAAAGCCGGGTTGATCGGGTTCACGAAATCGCTGGCGCGGGAACTCGCCTCGCGCGGGGTGACCGCCAATGTGGTCGCTCCCGGGTATATCGAGAGCCCGATGACGGCGGTGCTGGATGAGAAGCAGAATCAGACGATCTTGAGCCACATCCCGCTGGGAAGAATCGGCAGCGACACGGATGTCGCTCATGCGGTCGCCTTTCTGGCCAGCCCGGGGGCGGGTTACATCACGGGGCATGTTCTCGACGTGAATGGCGGGATGTACATGGGGTGAACTTAGGTATGGCTTCTGCGTCCCCATCTGAAGTTCATTCAAGAATTGATGAAGGGTGAACGTAAGCATATCGCTCGAACACAGATTCTTCGCTTTGTTCGAGGCAGATTCTTCGCTTTGCTCGAAGACCGATTCTTCGCTTTGCTCGAGGTTGACTGGAGTTTGTTTCCAAACTTCAGACTCGGGAAGCCAGGCGCCTCGACCGGCAGGCCGGCGATCAGGTTGCGGCCACGCCTGAGACATGCCCGGCCTGCTCCGTTACTGCTTGCTGGATCTGCTTGCGCCGGGCCAACTGCGCATTCACCTCGGCGCCGAGCAACATGGCGACAGCGATGATGTAGAACCAGAGCATTAAGACGATCACCGCCCCGAGCGAGCCGTAGGTTACGTCATAATCGGCGAAGTGCTTGAGGTAGAAGGTGAATCCGAAAGAGCCGAGGAACCAGCCGAACACGGCCAGCACGGCCCCGGGAAGCGCCGAACGAAAGGTGATCCTGGCGTTCGGCCCGAAGACATACATCACCAGCACTGCGGCCAGGAACGTCGTGAACGTAAGCGCCAGCCGAATGGCCGGCCACATCCTGCCAAAGCTATCCGGCGTGGGGAAGACGGCTTCCACCATATGGCCGAAGTCCGACCCGAGGATTAGCAGGATGAGCGAGGTCGTAAACAAGGCGCCGGTGGTAAACGTCAGCAGGAGCGCCTGCAGCCGGTCCCGCCACCACGGCCGCGAGTCCCTCACTCCGTAGGCGATGTCGAGGGCTTCGATGACTGCCGAATAGCCGCCGGTCGACGACCATAGATATCCGAGGACGCCGAAGGAGAGTAATCCTCGGGCATGGGGCGAAAGCACACTGATGACGATCTTCTGAACCAAAGCCATCGCATCGGGCGGCACCACGGTCGCCATGAGATCCAAGAGTTGATCGAAGATGTTGGGGATGGGCAAGTAACTCAGGAGCGAAGAAAACACAATCAGCAGCGGAACGAGCGAGAGCAGGAAGTAAAACGAGAGCGCGGCGGCGACCACGAATGATCGGGTGCGAAACATCTCCTGCCACACTCCGAGAGCGAAGGAGCGGAGCTCAAATTTGCGAGTGGCGCTCCGTACACTCGAGCGTCGCAGCATGCAATCGTTCCCTCCGCAGCAATCGTATACAACACTGGTTGCGATGTGGATTCGCGAAATTGAGATGCGCAGGCAGGCGGGAGCTTGCCGGGAGCAGCACGGTCTCATCAACAATCACTTGAGAGACGGGCGCCTGGTTCAGGGCGCTTTGGTGAAGGGCGTGATTTCCGGTAACGGAGATTGAAGCACCACCGTATACACTGAGATCATTCTTGGGGAGATCGTCTTGCGCTTTGTACTTTTGTTCCTTGCCGTCTGCGGCATCGTCGTCTCGAGCCTCGCTCTGCACGTGCATTATTCGACTGACTTGCAGCCCTGCAGCATCAACGAGAAGTGGGATTGCGGGATCGTGAACCACAGCCGTTTTGCGGTCATGGGCCATGTTCCGGTGGCGGTTATTGGCATCGGCGGCTACTTGATACTTGGCTTACTGGCGTTGCTGGGACGCTATCGCCTGCTGGTTGCGGCCAGTCTTGCCGGGTTGGCATTTTCTCTCTACTTGACCAACATTGAGGCCAATCAGCTGCGGGTCTGGTGTCTCTACTGCGTTATCTCTCAGGGCATCATTGCCCTACTCACCTTGTTCGCTGTAGGGGCGGCGATCTGGGGAAGGAAATCCGCGGCTATTCCGAGTCGAGTGTGAAGTTCGTTTAGGAATGGAACAGAATGCGGGACCCAGATCCTTCGCTTTGCTCAGGAGACGGGAGATGCTTTACGCATCTGAGGCTCGCAACACCCGAGAGTCATTGAGTGGTGAGTTTCGAATTTCCTTCAAGGTTTCCCCTTCAGGGTTGGAGCGGGAAGTTGGAAGAGAAGGGGCCTCAAAGGTCCGATCGCCGCATCGGCTTGCGGGCTCAAAGCCCACGTTCGACATTGGGTCCCGACTTCGGTAAGGGGCTAAATCCCGCTTATACGCCATCCGGACTCTAGCTGGATTCCTTCTGGCTTTCTCCCTTGCTATTTCCCGGTCTCTCAATCAGGATTCATCCAGGCGGAGTTGGCTGCATAGTACTTTGGCTCTGGATTTGAATCGAGGCAGGTAGGGTATGACCCGGCGCAAGCGGGTCAATCTTACCTGGCGGGACTTCTCAACTTCGAGCCTAAGAGGGATTCGGCCAGATGCTTTTTGAAATTCAAGTTAGCTCATATCTTCAAACCTCACAGAACTAACCCGTCCGAAAACAAGAATCGAGCAAGTTCGACAGTATTTACCGGGTGCGCATGGACTTTTTACATGGACCCGAGAATGTTACGGGAGTATATCACTGGGATAGGGCGATTTTATGTCAATTAGTTACATCCTGGATTTCCTCAGATGATTCCGAAGTATTTTGACTCCTACGAAAAATGTGCTTGCTTTGTGTACTTTGCGCGTGTTAACCATACTGCCAACACTTCATCGCTTTATGCGACCACTGATGTACTGCCTGGGAAGTTTCACAAGCAAGACCGTGTGGACGGAAGGCCACAATAAAACCATGAAAATCGGAACGACCATTCGCGGTTACCGCCTGCAAAAAGGACTGTCACAGGGAGATGTAGAGAAGCGCACCGGGTTGTTGCGCTGTTACCTGTCTCGCGTAGAGAACGGCCATACGGTTCCCTCGCTGGACACATTAGCCAAGATCGCGCAGGCCCTCGATCTTCCGCTCGCACAATTTTTTGTCGAGGATAGTTTAGGACGCGAGATCAACACCCAGAAACTCACCGACGAAGAGCTTCGTTTCTTGACGCAGATACGACGCTACTCCACCAACCTCAATGACAGCGACAGAAAGCTGTTACTGGCTATGGTCAAGAAGTTTGCAGCTACCGCGGTCCGCTGAAGTCGCCAATGGAAAACCTGGGGTGTTCCGCAATATGCTCCCGGAGCGCCCTTTTCTGAATCTGGCTCGATTGGTGAGGCCACAACACTCGTGCCTTTGCGGTTGAAGCCCGACGGATGGCGGCGTAGTCCCACAAGCATTTTGAGCCTGTTTCCCCCCAGAACAGCAGCTGAGGGACGGCACTCCGGCTAACGAATGTCGCGGACCAGAGCCAGATAGTCGGGACGATCGGCGATGGTCCGATAGCGGAAGAAATTGGCGATTTTCCCCCCGCGCAGAAAAAAGACGCCGGGCATCTGATGAGCGTCCTCGCGCAGCAATCCGAAGCCATAGCTGCGAATGGCTCCCATGGCCCAGGCCTTCAAAACAGTTGGCCGCAGGAAATGACTGAAGGGACTTGTGCGGCCGAGCGCAAAGGCGGGGTGACGGTACAAGCTGGCGTCGGGGTTGCTGACACGCTCGACATCGGAGAGCTTGTAATACTCGAAATAGGGTCGGGCGCGGTCTGGTGTTCCCAGATGCACAAAGACGGGGCGGACGCCCTTCGCCTCCAATTGGGTCCGGACCTGGGAGAGGCGATCGAGCGCCTCGCGACAGAAGGAACAGCCGAAGTGGCGCAGAAAGATCAGCAGCACCGGGGATTCCTGGGTGAGTTCAAGCAGGCTTCGGCCGGATTCGGCGTGGAACTGATCCAGGGCTTCGGGGAGCGCAGCTTGATCTAACGGAATAGCAACGGTCGATGACACGGAGACTTCCTTACAAGGATCCTACATCACTGATGGCCCGCTGCCCATTCTTCCCGCAGCCGTGTGCGGATTTCTGGGGTGAGTCACAAATGTCCTGACGAAAGGTGACTATAGGGCGTATTGCTGAAGACTCAGATCCTTCGCTGCGCTCAGGATGACGAGAATTGTCAGTGAATTGAAGACTCACCCCCGCTGGGGAATCTCCTGATTCAATAGGTTAGGTTTCCCTCTGCAGCTAAAGCTACCTTTGTTTGGTTGCATTCATGGCGCGGCTGAAGCCATGCCCCCTTCGAGCTCTGAATTTCACCAAAGCTGTTTGACTTTAGCCGCACTGATTTGACTTAAACCAGAGCTGATCTAACTTCAGCCAGACCTGTTCTGGAGGCTAAGCCTTCACGAATCGCATGGAAGCTGAATTCATGCAGTAGCGCAGCCCGGTTGGGGGCGGTCCATCGTCGAAGACGTGACCGAGGTGGGCCTCGCAACGCCTGCACTTTACTTCCGTGCGGGTCATCCCGAAAGAGCCATCGACTTGCTCAAGGATATTCTCCTTGGCGATCGGGGCCCAGAAGCTCGGCCAACCCGTTCCTGAATCGAACTTGGTCTTGGAATCGAACAAGGCCGTATCGCAGCAGATGCAGCGGAAGATCCCCTTGCCGTGTTCGTTCCAGGTACTGCCGGTGTAGGCGATCTCGGTATCGGCGCGCCGGGTGATGTTGAAGGCGTTCCCGGAGAGCTGCTGCTTCCATTCCGCGTCGGTCTTGACTACCTTTGGCACCGACTCCTTTCCTAAGTTCTTGCCATCGTCACTGAAGTTGACGATCGTCACCATGCCGGGCGTTCCCTTGCCCGCGCCACTCGCTTCGACGGCCGGCACTCTCCGCATGGAGAGGAATGTAAAGCCTGCAAGGGCCGCACCGCCCGCGCCAAGAAATACCCGGCGCGTCATTCTTCTGGACTGCTTTTCCTGGTTCAACCCCGAATCGAACATATTGCACCTCTTGCTTTGCAGTGACTTTGAAGCTTCGAGCGCCGGCGACCGCGCTCTCGGTCGAAAAGCTCGCTGGCCTTTCAGTCTGCACCTATCGGACTCCTGAAGACCACTAAAAGTTACGCATTGGCAGGGGAGAGCCTTCAGCACCTGAAAGCCTGCCGGCTCAGTTCGCCCGCTTCAGTTCAGATCGTCTGACTGCTCGTCCTCTCGACGCGAGTCTGGCGGCAGAGGTGGGGACTTGGCGAGCGGCCTGGTGATTTCGTCCAAGTAGTTGGGGACGCCTTCTACTCGCTCCAGCACGGGGTAGCGCTCGCCGTCATGGTAATTGATGTCCGCTGTAGAGAGGTACGAGTCGGCCTGGACGATCAAATGAATGGGCTGAGTCGTGCCCTTTGCCTCGCGGATGGCCGCCTTCAGCAGCCTGGGGGTGAAAGCCTGGCCGTTGACGGCAAGGATCTTCTGGCCAGGTGCGAGCCGGGCCTGGTCGGATGGCCCATTCCAGCGCACATCGGTGATGTTGCCCTCACCCTTCACGCGAATGCCGAGCGAGAACCATGTATCAATCGAGGCGTCTGCGCGATGTCGAGACTTGGATAGGAGGGTCTTCTCGCTGGGACTGAGCCGGTCTCGATAGACAAGCTTATAGCCTCCCTGTTCGATGCCTGCCAGATCCGCCCTAGGATTGATGTTATCGATGCGGTCATGGAGGAAGGTGGCCCAGTCGTACGGCATCACCTGGTTGAGATCGGCGACCAATTCATCGAAGGTATAGGGGAGGATCAGCGGACCGGTGTTACCGCCCTGGCCGAGAAAGATGCGCTCGAAGTCGTTCAGGGATTTCCGATCTCCGGTTGTCTTTCGAATCAGAGTATCGGCATCGAGCCAGAGGAGTTCGCCCTCCTGGTAGTAATCCTGGCCACGTCTCCAGTTCGACCATGAGGGATTGCCGCCGCGCAGGACGCTCGCAGCGACGGCTGTATCTTCGGTAGGCCGCCATTGCCGTCCGGGACGATTATCGAGGCTAGCAGCGGAGTAAGCGAGCATGTCGCGGTATTGCGCCGGTGATGTCAAGCTGGAGCGGGCCGCGAGCACGTTCCCCAGAAACTGGGTCATTCCTTCGTAAACCCACAGCATGGCTCCCTGCTGCGGGCTGGCGAAATCCGGCTGGTAGAGTCCGACCGGGCGGCGGTACTTTCCATTCCAGGAGTGGGTGAACTCATGCGCGAGCAAATCCGCCTCAGCCAATTGGCGCTCTGCATCGGCAAAGGTCTTCTCGTCCACTCCGTTGTCGGAGGACTGATCGTGCTCCAGACCTTCCCCACCGGCGGCGTCGGAGAGGGTCAGCAGGAAGTGGTAGACATGGTAGTGATGAGAGGCATACATCTTGTCGGCCTCCCTAACCAGATTGGCCACCTCAGCGAGGAATACCGGACGCAGATTGGAATCATCCGGCTGATCGGAGACGACGTCGAGGTAGTGTTTGGGCGAGATCTCCGGAGCCAGCGGGAATTCATGAAAGTACTGGCCGGCAATCACGGGTGAGTCTTCCAATTGCTCGACATTTGTAGCCGCGTAATGGGTGACCACCCCGGGCGCGGGTATCGGGTAGGCGCCGTTTCCCTCCGGCGTGAGCGCTGTTCCGATCCCCCAACCGGCGGGAACGATCAACGATGGCTGGATGGGAATCTCTTTCACCGGGATGTTCGCCGGGTAGAGCAACAACTTCTCCCACTCCAGCACGGCGATCTTCTGAGTGACCCGTTCGGTCACGATGCAGTCGAGATGCGCGTGCAGAGTGGTGACTCCGGGCGGAATGGTCAGGTGGAACTGATAGAGATCGACATCGTCGCGACGCCAGATGATGGGCTTGCCGCCTGCAGTAAAAACCACGCCGGTAATTTCATCGACCGGACCGGTTGGACGATGGTTGCCGGGGATCCACTTGGGGGTAGTCAGGGTCAGCGGACCTGGCGCGACCGGCAGGTCGACTTCGGCATGATAGAGCTTGCGGGGCGCGTCGGAGAGATCGGCGGTGATCTGGATCGGCGTTTGCGCGAACATGCTGCCCGCTCCGACCAGGGTGAAAGTGAAAATCGCTACGCGACAGACCACTGGGCGGAACAAGGACATGTGGATGAACCCTTAAGGGCGGTTATCGAATTCGGTTTAACGCTACACTATCAAAGACCATGATTTTCGTTCTGGACAACTACGATTCGTTTACATACAACCTGGTGCAATACATGGGAGAGCTCGGGGCGGAGATGGTCATTCGCCGCAACGACGAGCTTACGGTGGATGAGGTGGAGAAGCTTGCGCCGGAACGGCTCGTGCTTTCTCCCGGGCCATGCACGCCGCAGGATGCCGGCATTCTCATCCCGCTGATCCAGAGGTTTGCCGGGAAGGTCCCGATCCTGGGAGTTTGTCTCGGCCATCAGGCGATCGGCGCCGCGTTCGGAGGGGATGTGGTCCGCGCCCCGCAGTTGATGCACGGCAAGACCAGTGAAGTCGAACACGACGGCAAGACGGTCTTCTCGGAGATCTCCAGTCCGATGACCTGCACTCGATATCATTCGCTCATCGTTTCCGAAGAGACGCTGCCGGCCGAACTTGAAGTCTCCGCACGCACTCACAATGCCGATGGAACGACCACGATTATGGGGCTTCGGCACCGTGAGTTCCCGATCGAGGGCGTCCAGTTTCACCCTGAAAGCGTCCTTACCAGCGACGGCAAAAAGCTGGTCAAGAACTTTCTGGAGTTGTGAGCAGTGCCTGGAGATCTGAAACAGACCTTAGTCTTTCGCCCGAAACATAGCGGATTAGAGAGATCGGCAGTTTTTCTAGGAGTCATTCTCTTTACGTCGGGTGCACGAGGGCAGCAAGCGCCACCGCCGCCGACCCCAATCGCCTACGTCGCCACCGAAGGGGTGACCGTCTCCGGGTCTCTCGAAGTCGCTAACGGCAAGGCGGTCATTGGCAATAACGGCGCGATCACCGCGGGGGACAAGACGGCTACGGTCAACCTCGCGCGCGGCGGGACTTTGCGGCTTTGTGCAACCACGACGGTGCATCTGTCGAGCGATCGCTCCATTACGGATGTGCAGTCGAGCGCACTGATGATGGCCCTGGACCGCGGGGCACTCGAGGCGAGCTACACGACCGGCAAATACTCCGATGTTGTGATGACACCTGATTTGCGCATCCTCATCTCCGGCCCGGGCGCAGCTGATATGAAGATCCGGGTGAGTTCGAAGGGCGACACCTGCCTCGACAATCACGGGGCGAACGCCCCTTATGTCACGGTGACCAGCCTGCTTGAGGGCGGCCTGTATCGCGTTCAACCAAACCAGCGCGTGCTATTTGAACATGGCGACCTAAAGGAAGTGGTCGACAACGAGAGCGAACCGTGCGGCTGCCCGGCCGCTCCAGCGGCGGTAGCGGAAGCTGGAAAGCCGGTCGGGGGACCATCCTCGACGCAGGCCGATACTGCCTTCCCTCTTGCCCAGAGTGAAGGGCTGGCCCCCGCGCCACCGCCAGCGACGACCCCGGCGGTGCCTCCGGGACAAACGCATGCTCAAGTCACGGTCCCGCTGGTCTATGACAGTGGCGCACCCCCGCCTCCGCCGCCAGCCGAAACACCCTCGGCGCCGGTGACGCAAGCGGCGCCTCCGGTCCAACCGCCCAAGCAGAAGCCGGTGGGCTTCTTCCATAAGGTTGGCCACTTCTTCTCCAAGATCTTCGGCGGGTGATCGACCCTGCTTTCTTCCTTCGACTCCTACAAGCAGTACTCTGAACAGCATGGAGAACTTCCGTCTTCGGGTCTTCCGAGCGGTGGCCGGGCACCTCAATTTCCGCCAAGCCGCTGAAGAACTGCTGCTGACTCAACCGGCCGTCACTCAACAGATCAAGGCGCTCGAAACGGAGTTGGCGACGGCGCTCTTCGATCGCAGCGGTGGCCGGATCTCGCTGACAGCGGCGGGCGAAGCCCTGCTTCCATTCGCCGACAAGCTGGCGGCACTCTCAGAAGAGGCCCGTGAAGCAGTAGCTGCGACGACTGGACAAACTGCCGGACACCTGGGTATCGCTGCTTCGCAAACCATAGGCCAATACCTGCTTCCCAGGCTGATTGCCGGGTTCTTGAAAGACCATCCACGGGTCGAGATCACGGTGACTGGCGGCAATACGCAGGCGGTGCTCGAAGCGCTCATTGAACACCGCGTTCAAGTCGGACTGATTGAGGGCCCGGCCATGCGACGCGACGTGAAGGTCGAACCGTTCATGGAAGACCACATGGTCTGCGTCGTTCCTCCGAGCCATGAGTGGGCCGATGACGAGATCGGTTTGCAGGAGTTGCGTAGCGCGGTGCTGGTGACGCGCGAGTTCGGTTCCGGGTCGCGACGGATTGTCGAGCAGGCGCTCGAGGCGGCAGGGCTGCCGCTCAAGGAGCTGCAGCTGGGCATGACCTTCGACTCGACGGAGGGTCTGCTCAGTGCGGTCGAGGCGGGCCTGGGAATTGCCTTCGTCTCGCGCTGGGCGGTCCGCAATCAGCTTGCTCTTGGAACGCTGCGACTCGCGAGGATCAGGAAGCTGAAACTGGCGCGGATGTTCTCGATCGCCACTGCGGCCGGCCCCGACGCGACGGGTGTGGCTGGCAGCTTTCAGCGCTTCGTGATGGAACGAGCCGAGAGCCTGGCGCCACGGGCGACAGGTGGAAGGAGCAACCAGACGCGTATTGACGCTTGATCAGTGGCTGGTTGAAGGAGAGGCATTGGCGACCTTCAAATTGCTTGCGCTTCAATCAAAACGAAAGGAGTTGCAGTAGCCGTGCTGGTGGTGAATTGAAAGCCGGCTGCATTGAGTAATGTTTTGTATTCTTGCAGGCTGCGTTCTCTGCCGCCATGCAAGACGAGCATGGTTAGATCCACCAACGTAGTGATGCCAGGGGCGCCAATCTCCTCGATTACCATCTCTATCAAAACGATTCGCCCACCTGGATTGATGGAACGTCTGCAGTTTTTCAGGATGGAGATACAAGCATCATCGTCCCAGTCGTGCAGGATCCACTTCAACAGGTAGAGGTCAGCTGGCGGGACGGATGAGAAAAAATCTCCTGCTGCTACGGAAAAGCGGTCATCAAGTCCGAGCTTCCCGGCGGCTTTCATTGCTGCGGGTACGATGTGCGGCAGATCAAAGACAACTCCCTGCAGCGCCGCGTTCGCTTTCATGAGCGCATGGACCAAGGTGCCGCTGGCTCCTCCGACATCCACGGCGACGCTGATCGATCGGGTGTCCAGTAATCCGGCAGCCTCTCTGGAGATCCCGAGCGATGAGGCTTCCATGAATTGTGTGAAGGCCTCTGCGTCCGCGGGGGTCTTGGCGAAATGCTCCCAGGTTTTACATCCCAATGCCGCCACATCCTGGGGTTGTCCGGATCTGATGGCATCAGACAAGCGGCCCCACGGGAGCCAATGGCCGGAGGCGGGCTGTGCTAAAGCAGTGCCTCTCAAGGAGTTTGGATCGTCCTTGTGCAGAGTCCTGAGGAGAGGAGTTGCAGTAAACCCTGAATCTTCCTGGTAAGTCATCAAGCCAAGCGAGGCGCAAGCACGCATGAGTCGAAAGGTAGCGTCAAGATTCAGCGACTCTGCTTGTGCAATTTCGGCTGCAGTTTTCGGGCCCAGAGCCAGATGTTCGGCGAAAGAAAAAACCGCGGCGTTGCGAACGATCTGGGAGATAGCATAACCAACAATCATTTGGAACATCTGGGCATAGTCGTTCTTAGATCCATAGATATCGCGGGTGTCGGAGAGAGACCCATTCCTGCTATCAGAAGCCATGGCGCATCCTTTCCTGGGCGTTTGCCTGAGCGATGACAATTCCCGCGGAAATTCCAATTGAGTTCAGGTTGGTATAAGTAAACCTTGACCAAGGAATTTATTCCGCGAGCGTCTGCCGTTAAATCGAGATATACCCGCGATCGATGACAAACAGGGAGATGCCGGCTACCAGAATCCACAGCGCGACTCCCTGGAGAAATGGCCTGATGCCGACTTGCTGCAGGGTGCGTTTGGAGAGGCTGGTACCAATCAGGAACAGGGTGGCGGTAAGTCCGGTCCTACCTAAGTGACTGAGTATGCCGTAGGCAGAGACGAATTGCGGAAGATAGGTATTCACGGCAGCCGCCAGACAGAAGAAGAGGATGAACCAGGGTATCTTGATCTTGACGCTGCCCTGGGTAGTTTCGGAGGTGCTGCGATGGCGCGCCATGAAGGCGGCGGTCAGCAGCGAGACGGGCACGATCCACAAGGCCCGCGCCAGTTTGACGGTGGTGCCGATAGCCAATGCCTGGTTGCCGTACTTGGCTGCGGCGCCAACGACTGAGCTGGTGTCATGAATTGCCAACGCTGCCCACAATCCGAACTGGTTCTGGCTGAGATGCAAGCCGTGACCGATTGCCGGAAAGATCAGCAAGGCTACGGAATTCAGCAGGAATACCGTGCCCATGGAGACACTGATCTCTTCTTCGCTGGCATTGTTGATGGGGGCAATTGCCGCGATGGCGCTACCCCCGCAGATCGCGGTGCCGGCGGTGATCAGGAACGACGACTTGCCGGCGACCCGGAAGACTTTGCCAAAGAGCAACCCGACCGCCATGGCCGCGGTGATGCTAATGGCCGTATAGAGAAAGCCGGAGCGACCGGCATGGATCACCTGCTTCAGGTTCATTCCGAATCCGAGAGCGATGACTGAGAGCTGCAGCAAGAGCTTCGCGAGCGAGCTACTTTCGGCCGGAAACGGATGCTCGACGGTAAACCCGAACAGGATGCCAACGGCGAGCGCGACCGGCGGAGAGACGATGCCGCTGGCCGCCAGCAGGAGGCCGATAAAGAAGATATTCTTGCCGTGAAGCGTGGTCATTCTGGATGTATCGGACATGGGTTTCAACCCTCGATATCCAGCATCGGCGCGGCAGAAGGCAAAGTCCAAGCAGAAGTTCTAATCACTCATAAGGCCGGGTGGCAGTGCACCTATCTCAGCCTACTTAGAGCAAGCCAAACGTATTAGAGCAGACTATAAGTGAGGATCAGCAGAACCAGCGCACTTACTCCCACATAGAGCCGGTCGCGCTGCCTCGCAAACCCGATGACGCAGAGCATGACCCGGACCACCGGGGTTGCGACCAGCAGCAAGACTCCCAGCTGGATGATGCTGGCCGGATCCAGTCGCTGCACTCCATGCAACACGCCCGATACCGTGCGCAGATGGTCGGCGGTTGCGTGAAAATGCACGAAGTCGGGCGCGGCGGTCTCGCTGCGGAGATACAAGACACCGCCAGCACCGACCACGACAGCGGCTAGAGTGACACCAATGCGAAGCATGTGGCCAATCTGGACTTCCATCTCTTTGTCGGTGAACGGCATTAAATCCTCCCGGTCGCGCCGTTGAAGATCATCTCGATGCCGAGGGCGACGATTACGACCACGAAGATGATCTTGAGGGTTGCTACTTGTGCCTTCAGCAGGAGCCGTGATCCGATCATCGACCCTAACAGAACTCCGAGCATGACCGGCATGGCCAGCGCCGGATCGATGTATCCACGGGCGAGATAGATCCCCGCGCTTGCCGCCGCGGTGACGCCAATCATGAAATTGCTGGTCGTGGTCGAGACCTTGAACGGCAGCTTCATGGCCTGGTCCATGGCCAGGACCTTGACGGCCCCGGAGCCGATGCCCAGCAAGCCAGACAGGGCGCCGGCGCCAAACATGATGCCGAAGCCGAGCGGCACATGTTGAGCGGTGTAGTGCTGCTCTCCAGAAGAGGCCGGATAATTTCCCTCCAACTTGAGCTTGACGGCGAGCGGGTCGGGCTTGCCGGCAGTGACGTGATCACCCTTTTGACGGAAGGAGGAATAGGCCGAATAGAGGAGCGCAACGCCAAAGATCATCGCAATCCAGTGGCTTGACACCTTGGCAGTCAGGTAGGCGCCGAGTAATGCGCCGAGGGTCGTAGCGACCTCCAGGAACATCCCGATCCTTATATTCGAGAGGCCCTCGCGCACATATGCGGCAGCGGCCCCCGAGGAGGTAGCGATCACCGACACCAGGGAGGCGCCGATCGCGTAACGGATATCCACCTTGAAGAGAAGCACCAAGGCGGGAACAATGACGACACCACCGCCAAGCCCGGTGAGAGCACCGAGCAGGCCGGCCAGGATTGACGTGCCCAGGACAAGTCCGGAAAACGGGACCAGACCAGAAAACGACAGAGCATCCATGTTTCTCTTCCTCGAGTCAGGGCTTGAGTCTTAAGTTCATCCAAGAATTAACGGAGTGTGACCGTTAGCACAAACTGCTGGAAACGCTGGTTCTTTGCTTCGCTCAAGTGACGTGTGAGATTGTTTCATGAATTTCGGACTGTTTCACGAATCTCTAACTCAGGACACTCGTTGGATTCGATCCAGGCTTGAGCGCCATCGTGAATATTCGCGCTCACCCTCTTTTCCGCGCCAAAAGAAAGGTCTATGCTTTCCCCGAAAGCGATTCCATCACGGAGGATCCCTTTATGACAAACAAAGGAAGCTACATCCCGTCCGGATATCACAACGTGACCCCGTATCTTTACATCGATGGGGCAGCGGAAGCGATCGAGTTTTATAAGAAGGCGCTGGGCGCGACAGAAGTCATGCGCCTGCCTGGGACTGGCGGCAAGATCGGTCACGCAGAAATTCAGATTGGCGACTCGCGCATCATGCTTGCCGATCAGAGCGAACAGATGCAGGCCTACGGGCCAAAGCACTACGGCGGCGTGTCCGTCAGCCTGATGGTGTATGTCGAAGACGTCGACTCGGTGTTTCAACGAGCGGTCGAGGCGGGAGCGACGATCAACCGGCCGCTGGCCGACCAGTTTTATGGAGACCGAACCGGTGGGATCATCGATCCCTTTGGCCATCATTGGTATTTAGGAACGCATATCAAAGACGTCTCTCCCGAGGAGATGAGCCAGGGCGCGGAAGCTATGGCGGGAGCCGGCGCGTAGCGAGAACCGGGGATGAGTCTGGGGTCGTTCGTTGAGTCTTAAGTTCCTTCAAGGAGTTAGCATAGATCACTGGAAACGCAGATCCTTTTGCTTCGCTCAGGATGACAGTGGTGTTTTTTGGGAGGGATTGTTTTTCTTGGAATGGTTTCCCTTTGGATGGTTTCTTTTGGGGAGATCCTCTGGGAGATGGTTTCCTCTGAGAGATAGTTTCTCGGGAAGATGGTTTCCTCTGCTAGGTAGTTTCCCCTGAGAGGTAGTTTCTTCGGGAGATGGTTTCCTTTGAGAGTAGTTTCTCGGGAAGATGGTTTCCTTTGTTAGATCGTTTCCCTGAGAGGTAGTTTCTCGGGAAGAGACTGCGTCTTTGTTTTCAAACCTAGGACGCTAGAGAGTCATTCTTGAGCGGATCTCATTCTGGCCTATCAGGGCAGCGGGCTTTTCCTGAGGGAAGGGCCTGCTGAGTTCGTGTTCGCGTTACAGTAACTGCACTTCTGCTCTACGCCTCTCGAGGAACGCGTTCGAGCAGGCGCTTCCAATTCTTCTGATTTCTGCGGAAGTTCTTTTTCAGGTCTTCGAGGATCCGGTCAAAATCTCCGTGGGCCCGCAGCCGATTCCAGGCTGGATTTTTCGAGAACCAGGGGTAGTTCTCGTTGCCTAGATAGATCGCCCTTCGCAGCCAATGAAGCGCTTCGCTTTCGTCGCCCTCGACGGCGAAGTAGGTCGCGAGCCGGTAGGCCATCTCACTGTCCACTTGGGCGGCGGCTAGAGAACCCTCTTCGATGAGCGAGGCTGCGCGCTCGCGTTCGCCGATCTGCGTATAACACATGGCCAAGGTCGGGTAAGCAATGCGCATGCTGGCGTCGTCGCGGATGACCCCTTCGAGTATCTCGATGGCCTGTCGCATTTCGCCCTTACGCATGTGCTGGTAAGCGACTGAGGTCCGGAGCAGTGGATGTCGCGGCTCGAGCGAGAGTCCCTTGGCCAGCTCGTCGCCGGCGAGCTCCAGCTGGTTCTGATATTGATAGACGCGAGCGCGATGGTTATAGATGACCGGAGCATTCGATGGATTCAGCTGCAGCGAGCGGTTGAATTGTTCCATCGCTTCGTCGTACATACCGTCGAGCCGCAGCGTCATTCCAGCGATCATGTGGACATCGGAGTTGTTCGCCGAGGTGAGCAGCAGATGCTCGATGCCATGCCGCGCGCTCTCTTTTTCTCCACGCGAGAGCAGCATGTAGACGCGATACAAGTTGGCCTCGATCGACCCAGGATCGATTTCGAGCGCCTGATCGAAGGCGCGGCGGGCCGCCATCACATGCATCTGGCCGCCGAATCCGTATCGGACATACTGCAGATGAGTGATGCCCAAGCCGCTCCAGGCGGGGGCGAAGTTGGGGTCATTGGCCACGACCTTCTCGAATAGCTCGCGCGCGCGATCGAGATCGCTTCTTGAACTGGTTCGCTGCATGAATGCCGAGAGCATGGCGCGGCCTTGCAAATAATCTTCCGAGGAGGTGTCGGCGAGAGTCTCACTGCGCCCCGTGGGGAAACCCTGAGACTTCTGCACAAACCCCTGCCCTAGTCCTTGGAGCGAGGAAAAGACTTCCGTACAGATTTCGTTCTGCACGGAGACGAGATCGAAAGAGGGTACGCTGATCGCGCCGCCCGCTTTGAGACTCTCGCCGGGCACGTCGAGCAGCTGCCAGTTCAGGTCGAATCCCTGTTCGGAGCGAAAGAAACTTCCGGCCAGCACGAATTGCACCAGCAACTTATGTCCGATCGCCAGCGGATCCAGCTGCTGCACCGGAACGCTCATGAGCGCGCTGGCTGGACGAACCACCAGCGAAGACATTCGCGCCAGGCGGGCGCCGATGGCGTCGGCCAGCGCATACCCGTATAGGGGCGCCACATTGGCTGCGCCGAGATTTTGAAAGGGCAGAACCAGAACGGTATTCTGTTTTGCCTGAGTCGCCGCCGATTCTCGAAAGCGCTCCGCCAGCATCGAAAGAAATCCGGTGGAGCGCTTCTCCACTTCGGCGGGAGAGACGGGTAGATTCGCTGCTGCATCGCCGGGAATGATCCCGGTTTCGATCTGGAGCGCCTTCATGATGGTCTTCATTGCTTCGCGCACATCGGCGGCGGAGGAGTAACGCTCCTGGGGGGTCTTCTCCAGGCAGCGGAAGATGACACTGCCCAGCTCTGGCGGAACATCGGGGCAACACTCTGTCAGCGAGACCGGATCGGCGTACTGAATGGCGCGGATGCTTTGAAACTCTTCGCCATCGGGCCGGGCAAACGGATGGCGACCGCTGACCAGTTCATAGAGGATGATTCCGAGCGCCCAGATGTCGCTTTGCACACTACTCTGCCCGGTCACGAATTGCTCCGGAGCCATATACGCGATGGTGCCTCCGCGGGCGGTGTAGGTCGCCTTGGCCGGCCCACCAGCGCGTGGCGAGGCGGTCTTCGAGGGATCGAACTCGGCATCTTCGGGCGGAAGACGCCGGGCCAGTCCAAAGTCCAGTATCTTCACCAGTCCGCCATCGGTAAGCATGACGTTGGCGGGTTTGAGATCGCGGTGGAAGATACCCAACTGATGCGCCGCGCTCAACCCGTCGGCGATCTGAATGCCCACCGACAAGACGAGCTGCAAGCTGGCCGGACCCTGGGCAATGATCTTGTCGAGCGATTGTCCGGGCACATACTGCATGACGATGAAGGCTTCTTCGCCTTCTTCGCCAACCTCGTAGATTGCGCAAACATTCGGATGCTCGATCGCCGAGGCGAGCCGCGCCTCGCGTAACACGGTTGTCCGCATCTGCTCCATGGGCAGCGTTGTCCGTCGCAGGATCTTCAACACGACGGGACGCATCAACTGGGTGTCGTTGGCTAAATAGACGACCCCGCTGCCGCCGGAACCCAACTTACGGACCAACTCGTAGTGCTCGATCACACGCTTCATGTGCTTTCAGTTTAGCGGGTCGGACCCGGGGACTGAAGGTCGCTGCAGGAAACGCGTGGTGTAGGCGATCGGATTCCGGAAAAGACAAAGGTTCAAGCGATGGCGATCATGGACAGGCGCGGTTGCCGCCGCAGTACCTGCCGCACGCTTTTAGCCAATTCACGGATTTTTGAGGCGCACCCGCCACGCAGCGTTTCATTCGGGCTAGACGGTGTCGACTGAGAATCAGGCCTGCTCACTGGCGTCTGAATTCAGATTTCGCCGGCTCCTCCCTCTTGCGCGAGGGCCGGAGCCAGCGATGAAGCGTGCTGTGCTTTTCCTTAGATCTGGGCGGTTCCTCCGTCCACGAACAATTCCACTCCATTGACAAAACTGGAATCGCTCGACGCGAGGAAGAGAGCCACGGTCGCTATCTCCTCGGGCCGGCCGATCTCGCCCCGCGGAACCAGAGTTTTAAAGTATTCTTTTGCCTCCGGGCCCAACGGATCAAGGATAGGAGTATCAATCGTGCCGGGGCTGAGGATATTCACTCGAATCTTCCGATCCTTCAAGTCAACCAGCCAAGTCCGAGCGAAGGAACGAACCGCGGCTTTGCTGGCGCTGTAGACGCCGAATGCCGGGAAGCCCTTGATGCTGGCGATCGACCCGTTGAGAAAAATGGAACCACCATCGCTGAAGAGCGGCAAGGCCTTCTGCACTGTAAACAGGGTGCCGCGAACGTTCAGATCAAAGGTCGAGTCAAAATGCTCCTCGGTGATCTCACCGATCTTGCCGAACTCGCCTCGACCCGCACTGGCGAACAACACGTCGATCCGCCCTTTCTCGCGCTTCACCGTTTCATAAAGGCGATCCAGATCAGCAAGGTTCGCCGCGTCGCCCTGTACGCCCGTCACGTTCCGTCCAATCGCCTTGACTGCCTCGTCCAGCTTGTCCTGGCGGCGTCCGGTAATGAATACATAGGCGCCCTCTTCGACAAAGAGCTTTGCCGTCGCCAGGGCCATGCCCGACGTAGCCGCGGTGATGACTGCGACTTTGCCTTCCAGCTTTCCCATTGAAATCACTCCTCAAACTGATGTTTAATCCCCAGCCGTAAGGCCCGAGACCTACAGTTAGATGGAGGGTGAACTAAGAGGATTCGACAGAATTCGGATTGGGATTCGAGAGCGTTCGCCGCCAAGCTGGTTACTTGGCAAGGAGGGTGTAAAGAATCACTGCCTGTGCGAGTTGAGCGAAAGGAGCGCCTGGTTGAGCGATCTGCCATTCTGCCATTCGTCACGATGGATAGTGAAACGCAAAAACGCCCCTCGGGCTTCCCTGAGGGGCGTTTGATGTTATTCCGGCGATCACCTAATCTCCCACACACCTGCGCGTGCAGTACCATCGGCCCAGCGAGGCTTAACTTCCGTGTTCGGGATGGGAACGGGTGGGACCCTCGCAGTATGGTCACCGGAAACTTGAGAAGGCGCTTGGCGGGAAGTTCCCCGCAGCCGTAGTCTCATTCTGGTTTGAGCTCTGCGGGTGGTTTATCCCGGGCTAATACCGAACGAGGAAGAGGCAAACTGGCGCCATTCAACCTGATTTTTCACAACGAAACCGATTGGGTGGATCGTGATTGCTTACGCTCACGATCCTTTAAGTCAATTACTTGGCTGTGTCAGTTGAATGCTCTTTAGCGGCGGTGATTTGCTGCGCAGAGTTAATTCTATGGACAAGCCGAACGGGCGATTAGTACTGGTAAGCTACATGCATTACTGCACTTCAACCTCCAGCCTATCAACCAGGTGGTCTTCCTGGACCCTTCTTGACCCTTTTGGGTTGGGAGATCTCATCTTGGGGCGTGCTTCCCGCTTATATGCATTCAGCGGTTATCACAACCGAACTTCGCTACCCAGCCGTGCCTTTGGCAAGACAACTGGAACACAAGAGGTTCGTCCATCCCGGTCCTCTCGTACTAAGGACAGCCCCCCTCAAATCTCCTACGCCCACAGCAGATAGGGACCGAACTGTCTCGCGACGTTCTGAACCCAGCTCACGTACCGCTTTAATAGGCGAACAGCCTAACCCTTGGAACCTTCTACAGCTCCAGGATGCGATGAGCCGACATCGAGGTGCCAAACCGAAGCGTCGATATGAACTCTTGGCTTCGATCAGCCTGTTATCCCCGGCGTACCTTTTATCCGTTGAGCGATGGCCCTTCCATACAGAACCACCGGATCACTAAGGCCTGCTTTCGCATCTGCTCGACTTGTAGGTCTCACAGTTAACCACACTTATGCCTTTGCACTCGACGGCTGATTTCCAAACAGCCTGAGTGTAGCTTCGCGCGCCTCCGTTACAATTTAGGAGGCGACCGCCCCAGTCAAACTACCCGCCTTACTATGTCCCTCTCCCGGATCACGGGAGGAGGTTAGATTCACAACACTCACAGGGTGGTATCTCACCGGTGGCTCCACCAAGCCCAAGAGCCTGGTATCAAAGCCTCCCACCTATCCTGCGCAGTAAGAGTCATAAATCATAGTAAAGGTGTAGTAAAGGTGCACGGGGTCTTTCCGTCTAGCTGCGGGTAACCGGCATCTTCACCGGTACTACAAGTTCGCCGAGCAACTCGTTAAGACAGTCGTACGATCGTTACACCATTCGTGCAGGTCGGAACTTACCCGACAAGGAATTTCGCTACCTTAGGACCGTTATAGTTACGGCCGCCGTTCACCGGGGCTTCAATTCAAAGCTTCGCCTTGCGGCTAACCTCTCCTTTTAACCTTCCGGCACCGGGCAGGTGTCAGCCCCTATACGTCGTTTTCGACTTAGCAGAGACCTGTGTTTTTGTTAAACAGTCGCCGTACGCGTTTCACTGCGGCCCACTTGCGTGGGCGCTCCTTCTCCCGAAGTTACGGAGCTAATTTGCCGAGTTCCTTAACAAGCTTTCACTCGAGCGCCTTTGGATATTCTCCTCGTCTACCTGTGTCGGTTTGTGGTACGGTTCCCATCCCCTCTCCTTAGAGGTTTTTCTCGGCAGCGTGGAATCAGCAGCTTTCAGCCATACGGCTTACTGCTTTGCGCCTCACTGTTAAGCTCCAACGGATTTGCCTATCGGAACCAGCTTGCGCGCATCGAACCCCATAGCCATAGGAGGTCCTGCTTATCCTTCTGCGTCACCCCATCGTCAAACGAGAGTATGGGAGGTCCGGAATATTAACCGGATGTCCATCGGCTACGCCTTTCGGCCTCACCTTAGGGACCGCCTAACCCTGAGCGGATTAACCTTCCTCAGGAAACCTTAGACTTTCGGCGTGAAGGGTTCTCACCTTCATTATCGCTACTTATGCCGGCAGGGTCTCTTCTCAACGCTCCACCAGTCTTCTCAGTCTGGCTTCATTGCGGTTGAGAATGCTCTCCTACCACGCACACTTTCGTGTGCATCCGCTGCTTCGGTATACAGTTTTAGCCCCGTTATATTGTCGGCACCGGACCGCTTGACCAGTGAGCTATTACGCTTTCTTTAAAGGATGGCTGCTTCTAAGCCAACCTCCTGGCTGTCTGGGCGTTCCGACTTCCTTTCCCACTTAACTGTAATTTCGGGACCTTAGCAGGCGGTCTGGGCTGTTTCCCTCTCGACTGTGAAGCTTAGCCCCCACAGTCTGACTGCCGTACTGGTTGTCACTGGCATTCGCAGTTTGGTTGGATTCAGTAAGCCGGAAAGCCCCCTAGTCCATCCATGTCTCTACCACCAGTGCAAATCATACGACGCTAGCCCTAAAGCTATTTCGGAGAGAACGAGCTATCACGGAATTTGATTAGCCTTTCACCCCTACCCTCAGCTCATCCGAGCTTTTTTCAACAAACACCGGTTCGGTCCTCCAGTGGATGTTACTCCACCTTCAACCTGGCCAAGGGTAGATCATCCCGCTTCGCGTCTATTCCTGCCAACTCAATCGCCCTATTCAGACTCGCTTTCGCTACGGCTCGCTTACGCTTAACCTTGCTGACAAGAATAACTAGCCGGCTCATTATGCAATAGGCACGCGGTCAGACATTCCCTTGCGGGCATAGTCCTCCCACTGCTTGTAGGCACACGGTTTCAGGTACTTTGTACTCCCCTAACAGGGGTGCTTTTCACCTTTCCCTCACGGTACTGGTTCACTATCGGTCAGAAACGAGTATTTAGCCTTACGGGATGGTCCCCGTGGATTCAAGCAGGGTTTCACGTGCCCCGCCTTACTCAGGTATCCGCTTCGAGTCTGGATTATTTTCGCCTACGCGCCTGTCACGCTCTATGGATCCCCTTTCCAGAGGATTCGGCTAACAACCAGATTGGTAACTCTACTGTTGCGGACCCTACAACCCCGGACACACCGAAATGTGACCGGTTTGGGCTATTCCGAGTTCGCTCGCCACTACTATCGGAATCGAGGTTTCTTTCTTTTCCTTCAGGTACTGAGATGGTTCACTTCCCTGAGTTCGCTCGTACCCGCCTATGTATTCAGCGGGCCGTTCGGCGGTTTTGCCGCCGAGGGTTTCCCCATTCGGAAATCTCCGGATATAACGCCTGTGTGCGGCTCCCCGGAGCTTATCGCAGCTTGCCACGTCCTTCTTCGCCTGTTTCTGCCAAGGCATCCACCGTGCGCCCTTAGTAGCTTGACCATAGAATTAACTCTCGCGCAGGAACTCATCCCAACCCTAAACTTGATAAGGAGTAGAACGCGGTTCGAGTCGCTAAAGCTCTATAGCTTTAAATCGCCGCCATGTGTCGATCATGCTCCACCAGGATTACTCCTGATAGGGCATCTCGCACATATCCTAAAGACACTCAACTAAACAACCTCTTGTACTCCGCAATACGAATGCAGGTACAAGGTGTTGCTCAGCCTTGTAATTTATTTACCCAATCGATTTCGTTGTCAAACATCCAGTCGCCAGCACTGCTGACGCCCACCCTCAGGTGGATCGAACCGGCCTTTCGCAAATATCGACTGCGATCAGCCCTGCTCAAAGATCGGCATCTCGACACGATTCGTTATGATCGCCGAGATGACCAGCTTTAAGCAGACTCTATTTGGACTTGCCGGAAATGGTGGAGCTGAGGAGGATCGAACTCCTGACCCCCTGCTTGCAAAGCAGGTGCTCTCCCAGCTGAGCTACAGCCCCAGGTTGCTACAACCTTGTTTGATAAGGAGTGGTGGGCCTGGGTAGATTCGAACTACCGACCTCACCCTTATCAGGGGTGCGCTCTAACCAACTGAGCTACAGGCCCGTCATCTTTGCAGCCTTCTCAGTATACCAACTGCCGAGGCAGACCGCATACCGAAACGACTGACCCGCGTGGCGTCCATTCAATTCCGCTTCATCGACCGCCTTTAGAGTTCCGCGAGCGGAACGGTCAAAGGCAATCTCTAGAGTTTCGAGGACCAGGTTGAACATGCAGAGCAGCTACGCCGCTCTTGACCATCGTGGATATTGCAAAGAAGCAGAGATGGCTTGATTCAGGCTCTCCCGGGTCAACCTTGCGGTCAATCCCGAGAGGTACATGGCAACGTCCCGAATACGCTACTGCAAGCAGTAGTCCGCTGTCGCGGAAGCATTCGAGTGCCATGACGTTCTCTCTTAGAAAGGAGGTGATCCAGCCGCAGGTTCTCCTACGGCTACCTTGTTACGACTTCACCCCAATCATGAATCACACCTTGGACGGCTGCCCCCTTGCGGTTGGCTCACCGGCTTCTAGTGCAACCCACTTTCGTGATGTGACGGGCGGTGTGTACAAGGCCCGGGAACGTATTCACCGCGGCGTTCTGATCCGCGATTACTAGCGATTCCAGCTTCATGAAGTCGAGTTGCAGACTTCAATCCGAACTGAGGCCGGCTTTTTCCGATTAGCTCCCCCTCACGGGTTTGCGACGGTTTGTACCGGCCATTGTAGCACGTGTGTAGCCCTGGACATAAAGGCCATGAGGACTTGACGTCATCCCCGCCTTCCTCCCCGTTATCCGAGGCGGTCTCACCAGAGTGCCCAACTGAATGATGGCAACTGGTAATAAGGGTTGCGCTCGTTGCGGGACTTAACCCAACATCTCACGACACGAGCTGACGACAGCCATGCAGCACCTATATAGCAGCCCATTGCTGGGAAGGGATATTTCTACCCCGGTCCACTACATTTCGAGCCCAGGTAAGGTTCTTCGCGTTGCGTCGAATTAAACCACATGCTCCACCGCTTGTGCGGGCCCCCGTCAATTCCTTTGAGTTTCAGCCTTGCGACCGTACTCCCCAGGCGGATCGCTTAACGCGTTAGCTTCGGCACGGCGGGATTGGGTACCCGTCACACCAAGCGATCATCGTTTAGGGCTAGGACTACCAGGGTATCTAATCCTGTTTGCTCCCCTAGCTTTCGTGCCTCAGCGTCAGTTATGGTCCAGTGAGCCGCTTTCGCCACAGGTGTTCCTTCCGATATCTACGCATTTCACCGCTACACCGGAAATTCCACTCACCTCTCCCATACTCAAGCCCGGCAGTTTCTCGTGCAGACTTCGAGTTGAGCCCGAAGATTTCACACAAGACTTACCAAACCGCCTACGCACCCTTTACGCCCAATAATTCCGAACAACGCTTGCCCCCCTCGTATTACCGCGGCTGCTGGCACGAAGTTAGCCGGGGCTTCTTCTATTGGTACCGTCATAATCTTCCCAATCGAAAGGAGTTTACGTCCCAAGAGACTTCATCCTCCACGCGGCGTTGCTGCGTCAGGGTTTCCCCCATTGCGCAAAATTCCCCACTGCTGCCTCCCGTAGGAGTCTGGACCGTGTTTCAGTTCCAGTGTGTCCGTGCGCCCTCTCAGGCCGGATACAGATCACCGTCTTGGTGGGCCATTACCCCGCCAACTAACTAATCTGCCGCGACCCCCTCCTAAAGCGAATTGCTCCTTTGACCCGTAGGTGTTATGCGGTATTAGCTAAGGTTTCCCTCAGTTATCCCCCACTCCAGGGTAGGTTAGTCACGTGTTACTCACCCGTGCGCCACTTTACTCAGGGCCGAAGCCCCTTTCTCGTTCGACTTGCATGTGTTAGGCACGCCGCCAGCGTTGATTCTGAGCCAGGATCAAACTCTCGTTTGAAACTGTTTTGCTGCGATTCGCAACGAACGGAGGTCCGGGAATCGCAGCGCATCGCAGCGCTCGAAAGGCCGCGATGCTCAATACTAGTGAGAATGATCAAACCAGACTTCTTTGGTCATCTCACGACTGGCATGTTCAACCTGATTGTCAAAGATCCACGCCGGCACCACCAAGGTGGGCCGCTTTGGATCGGGAACACGGCTAGCTCGCCGTGTGTCCTCGAACTTGTTGCGCTGTGCTGACGGCGAGTGTGCTTTACGTTCAGCATCGCTCGAGCCGCGTTAGGCGAACTTTCTAAGAATATCGGACATTTGCCGGTGTGTCAACCACAAGTTTAACCTTCTGTTGACGCTTGCTCCTCCGCGATAACTACCCGCCTGGGTCGTTCATACACCGGAGTGCAAGCTTTCCGACTTCCGTAGCTTCTAAGGAAACCGCGCACAGCACGAAACTCTCAAATATCAATCAACGGCGCTAAGCCGATGCGGGCCAAAGCCCTGGAGCAGATTCACTCTGCTTTCTTGCTGATGGATTGTTCGCGCTGGAAGGTCTTGCCTTCTGGGACGTGTAACGTCCGTCGAACTACCACTATTTCGCCTTACTTCTTGTTTGCGGGCTCTTGGCCGCGCCGGCGAAACTTTTTTGAGGCTGCACTCAACCGCTGTGCAACTTTCTTAATCTAGCATTGTTGGAGGCGCTTTGCAACTTGGCTCAGCCTTCCAACAACTGGCCGCAAGCAACTGCCTTGCGACTCATTTGAAGGTACCAGTCTCGAACGGCGAACGCAATGTTGAAAACCCTGATGAATTGTTGAAAACCCGGTTTTAGAGGGTTGCGGGGAGCGGATTGCGGGAAGTGATGCCCTGCTTAGGTGCGGCCGGGCAAGTAGAAGGCGGAGCGAACTCACTTTGTCAGAATTTCCGGTCTGGGGATCCGAGAGACTCACAAGAAGATTTAGAGACGAGCTTCGGACGCCCAACAGATTGCCGGGATGAGGTCCAGCAGACTACCGGGGTGAGGGAAATTCCGCCCGCTAGCGAATGCCGCGGTTACAATCTCTGCGTATGCCCGGTCCCAGCGGGAGTAAGGGAGGCGCGGCCGCGATGTTCAACTATACGCAAAGCTTTCTGATCGTGGTTTTTACCGTCGGCGGCTCGCTCGGGTTCATGTTGCTTTTGAACCGCATCTGGCCGTGGGAGAAACGCCATGTTCATAACGACGTCATTGGCTGGCAGTTAAGCGTGCTGGGAACCACCTATGCTGTCATGCTCGGCTTCATGCTCTATACGGTGTGGACGGACTTTTCGGCCGCGGATCTGAATGCGGACTTTGAGGCAAACGCACTGGTGAACATCTACCGCCTAGCCATTGGGCTTCCTGAACCCCAGAATACCCAACTTCGCGGCCTAACAAGGTCCTACGCCCGGGTTGTCTTAGAACAGGATTGGCCGATGATGGCTAACGACAGAGTTCCCGAGCAGAGTCAGCAGCTCAATCAGAAAATGTGGGAGACCCTGGTCTCGGTCAGGGTCGCGTCTCCTCCGGAGAGCACTGCGGAAGACCATGCTCTTTCCGAACTCAGCTCGCTCAGTGAACGGCGGCGAACCCGCTTGTTACAGAGTGCGTCGCGCCTCCCCGCTATTCTTTGGTGCGTCTTGATCATTGGAGGTGCGGTAACGATTGCCTCGGCTTCGATGTTTGGCTCGGAAAACACCGTCCTTCATGTGCTCCAGGTTTTCGCATTTTCGATGCTAATCTCGCTCGTATTAGTCGCGATTGCCGACATCGATCGACCTTTTCAAGGTTCGGTGCATGTCAGCAGCGTCGCTTTCGAACGTGCTCTAGAGAACGTGAAATGACATGGCGTTCATTTCTACAGCGGGAGTTTCTGCGGAGGCGTACGCAATCCCCAGAAACTCCCGCTGTGGACTAGTAGGCCTGCAATTGCTGCAGTGGGAGCCGGACCTGGAAGCAGGTTGCTCCGGGTGCGGATTGCACTCGAACGAACCCCCGATGTTTGCGAACGATCCGCATGACCACGTCCAGCCCCAGGCCGAGCCCCTTGCCGGGCGGCTTGGTGGTGAAGAATGGCTCGAAGATCCGGTCCTGGTCTTCAGCCGGAATCCCCGGACCATTGTCCCAAACCTCAACCAGAAGCAGGTCTCCGGAAGCCAAGGCTTTCAATTCAATGCGCCCGTTGTCCTGGATGGCGTCGAGGGCGTTTTCAATGAGCGCGGTCCAAACCTGGTTGAGCTCGCTGCCGTAGGCGTTGATGCACGGTAAATCGGGCGCGTAAGTACGGACAACTTCGACGTGCTGCAATCGCAGTTGCATCATGGACAAGGTCGTATCGAGCGCCCGAGGAACATCAATCTCCTGAATCGGCGCCTGATCCATGTAGGAATAGTCTTTGATCGCCTTAATGAGATCGAAGATGCGGGCGGTCGAATCGATCATTGCCTCTGTCATCCGCTCCGCCCGCAGGGATGAGGAGAACTGCGAGAGCACGACGGTCGTGGCTCGAGCGTCGAGCAAGTCGGCTAAAGGAGCGAGATGATCGGCACAGATCCCAGCCTCGGCCAGCTCTGGCGCGATCTGCCAGGCATTTTCGACTCCATGAGCGGCTAGCCATGAGTAGATTCCATCCTCCTGGAGCGACACGTCGACGCCGCCAGTCTGTTGCCGCTCGCGGGCGATGGCAGAAATCGAATCCTGCCAGTTTCGAACCTGCTGTAGTTTGCTGTCATCCATGCAAAGCGAACCCAGCTTGTATTTCTCGTGGCCATAGATCCGCAGCTCGTCGAGCAGCCCACCGGCTGCGCGCTGAGCAGCCGATGCCGGGTTGTTCAATTCATGCGCCAGGTTTGCCGCGAGCTTGCCGAGCGCGGTCAGCTTCTCGGTCTGCTGTTCCATCCGGGTAACTTCTCGCACCCGGTCGAGCAGAATGCCGACACAGCGCTGCCCCATACTGGGTATCGCTGTCAGCATCTCGGGAAAGAGCGAACGATCATAATCGAGCGCCCAGGAATCAGCGGTTGTGTATCCCATGCCTCCGTAGAACTTCATGCGCGAAAATGGGAGCAGGCCGGTGATTTGCCCGGAGCGTCCGATAAACAGAGCATCGGCCGCGCCGCGCTCTCGCCGGACATGAATCTCACCTTTCAGCAGGATCGTCATCCGTTCGGCGGGATCGCCTTCATGGAAGAGCACCGCGCCGGCGGGTTCAAAGCGTTGCTCTCCGTATCTCGCCAGCCACTCGTACTCCGGGTCAGTGAGGCCGTTTAGCTGGGTGACCTTTTTCAACGCACAGATGACCTGGGGAAGTGGGGCCGCGTTCTCAACGGCGGAGACGTTCCGATCGGTTATGAGCTGTTCCATTCTTGCCTCGCCCTTTCGGTATCTAATTAGGGTACTATGTCATCCGGTCGGCCCTCGGAGGGTGCCCGATCATTTCCCGGATGCATTTGCATGAAATGAAAGAATAAGGGGTGATACGCAGCCGAACTCTTTTGGTTCACTTCTCGTGGCTTTTCGTTCACTCCTTATGGCTGGCCGACCTGGCACGTTTCTCTTGCCCTCCCATCGGCATCGCGTCGACGAGATCATCGAGCTTCAGCACTGACACTGGTTTGCGGCTTCGGTATTTCTCCCCGCCATCTTTGCCGACCAAGACCACTGCAAAATCAGAGGCATCCACCCGGAAGCGGCTTCGTATTGCGTTTATCTCGGTTTCTTTTAAGAGTACGAACGGAGCGTCCAACGGCTTCTCAAAGCCGGTTTGCTTGATCAGAACGGGAATGTAGAGCAGGTTGCGATCCATCATATCGTCGGCATACTGCTCCAGCAGCTTCTGTTGGGTAGCGAAGGAGGCGTCTTTTGCATTCGGCGCAAAGACGAGAACTGGCCGGTAGCAGTCCCTCATGGCTTTCAGGGTGGCCGGCTGCACCGGGCAACTCAGATCGGCCTGTGCGACGGCACGGGGAGCGAGCGCGAAAGCAGCGAAGGCCAGCAGAGCGGAAGAAATTCTCATACAAGTTGGACACGAAAATTTGCCAACTGAAGGGTGGTGCTGCTTCCAATACAGTTTAGCCAAGTAAATCCTCTGCCAAGTAAATGCCCTGCGTTCAACTCTTACGGCTTCGCTGCAGCCGCCTTGAGCGCGCGGGTCCCCGGCTCCGACTCCTCGACGCAATGAAACGGCGCGCCACGATCCTGAGCGAACCAACGGATCACCTCCAGAAATGCTAAACCGGCATGGGAAAGAATGGCCTGCTTGCGGTGAACGAGCCGCAGTGTGCGCTCAATCTGCAACTCCTTCACTGGGATTCTTACCAATTCTCCGGAATCGAGCTCCGGCTGGACGGTGAGGCCGGGCGCGAAGGCGACCCCATTCCCGCTGGCTACAAAGCGTTTGATCGCTTCCAGGCTGGGCAATTCGATGACCATGTTCAGGGGCGTCTTATGGGCTAAGAATGTCTCGATTACCTTACGGCGCAGCGGGGACGGCACGTTGTGGGCAACGAAAGTTTCCTTACCAAGGTCGCGGATCGTCAGCGCCTTCTTGCGAGCTAACGGATGCCTGGGGCCAACCACAAATGCAAGCTCATCGGTGTACACCCGGATCGATCGAAAGTGTTCATCCGGGCGGTACGACATAATTCCGAATTCTACATTGCGCTGGAGCAGCTCATCGGGGATCTTCGTGGCCAAAGAGCGCTGGACGGTGACGCCGATCTCGGGGCAGCGCTGACGAAACTCGTTCAGGACCGGCAGCAAGTAGAGGCAGGTGTACTCATTCGCAGCGAGCAAGAGACGGCCTCGTTCGAGGGCACGCAATTCCTTCAAAGCAGCCGTCGCCTGATGACGGAGGCCGAGAAGCTTTTCTGCGTACTCGCGCAACAACTCACCGGCCGGGGTCAGCGTCCCATCCCGCGAGGCCCGCTCAAACAGGATTTCGTTCAAGTCGCCTTCGAGCTTGCGAATCACCTGGCTGACCGCGGGCTGGGTGCGATGCAGCCGGTTTGCCGCTTTCGAGAAGCTGCGCTCCTCGGCGACGGCAAGAAAGGTTTCGAGTTGGAAGAGGTCAATCACGGCAACGCTCTTACGGGTTTACTGGAACCGCTCGATTAGACGAGCTATCGATAAGTGCAGCTTATAGTAACTAAAAGAATTATAAACTTGAATTATGGGCAGGTCCTTGCGACACTTTTGTTGGAAGCAGTGCCGTGAATACTTCGTCTATGGAACCCACTCAGCAGCGCGATCAGCTTTATTTTTTTGATACCACCCTCCGGGACGGAGAGCAGTCTCCTGGCTGTTCGATGACGTTTGAAGAGAAGCTGTCCCTGGCTCATGGACTTGCCGAGCTCGGCGTTGACATTCTGGAGGCTGGCTTTGCGGTCGCCTCGGAGGGAGACTTCCATTCCATCGCTTCGATAGCGAAAGCGGTGCGCGGTCCGGTGATCGCATCGTTGGCGCGGGCACGCCGGCAAGATATCGAGCTTGCTGCCAAGGCCGTTGAGCCGGCCAAGCGTCCGAGGATCCATGTCTTTCTGGCGAGTTCCGATTTGCATCTGGAGTACAAGCTTAAGATCGCACGCGCTGAAGCGATCGCCCAGGCTGGCGAGTCCGTCCGGCTGGCGCGTAGCTATGTGGACGACGTCGAGTTTTCGCCCGAGGACGCCACTCGGAGCGATCACGATTTCCTCTGCCAGATGGTCTCCGTTGCGATCGAGGCGGGAGCAACCACGATCAATGTGCCGGATACGGTCGGTTATGCAACCCCGCACGAATATGGCGATCTTTTCCGCATGCTGAGGAAGCGGGTTCCGGGCGCTGAAAACGTCATTTTTTCGTCACATTGTCACGATGACCTTGGTCTGGCGGTGGCCAATAGCCTGGCCGCAATCGAGGCGGGAGTGCGGCAAGTCGAGTGCACCATCAATGGCATCGGCGAGCGGGCGGGAAACGCCGCCCTGGAAGAGATTGCGGCGGCATTGCACGTCCGCGCCGATCAATATCCGGTGCGGAATAATATCGTCCTCGATCGCATTTATTCTGTGAGCCAACTACTCGCTTCCGTGATCAGTTTCTCGCCATCGCCGAACAAGGCCGTCGTAGGCATCAATGCCTTCGCCCATGAAGCAGGGATCCACCAGCATGGTGTGCTCTCGAATCCCTTGACCTACGAGATTATGACTCCAGCGTCGGTGGGGGTACCCGGCAACCGCATGGTGCTTGGTAAACACTCTGGCCGTCGAGCGATGGCGCACCGGCTTCGGGAACTCGGTTACGATCTCGCCCCCGAAGACCTGGACATCGCCTATGTGGCCTTCACCGAGCTTGCCGATCGCAAGAAAGTGGTTTACGACCAGGACTTGATCAATCTCGTCTCACACCATCGCCGTCACCATGACTTGGTGAGTGAGTTCGTCGAGCACCCGATCGCGAAATCATCTTGATGATCCCCTGCTTTCCCAGAAACGTAAGAAAACCACTTGATTAATTCCATAAGGACAGACGATTGGCTCGCGGAAAGACCTTGAAAATACTCGTTCTTGCCGGAGACGGCATCGGCCCGGAAGTAACTCAGCAAGCCGTCCATGCGCTTCGGTCGGTTGCCGATCTTGGCGGCCACCATTTCGAGTTCAAGGAGATGGCGATTGGCGGTGTAGCGATCAAGAAAGAGGGCTCGCCGCTTCCATCATCCACTCTGGAGGCAGCCCTCGACAGCGACGCCGTGCTGCTCGGCGCAGTTGGAGGAAACGAGTTCAACCAGCTTCCTCCGGACCGGCGCCCTGAAGCTGGCCTCCTCGGTTTGCGCCAGGCGCTGGGCGGCTTCGCGAACCTGCGGCCCTCCTTCGCATGGCCGTCGCTTTCTTCGAACTCGCCATTGAAACCAGAGGTAGTGGAAGGATCTGACATCCTTTTCGTCCGCGAACTCCTGGGTGGACTCTATTTCGGTGAGCCACGGCAATGGGACCGGGAGACGAATTCGGCATGGAATACCATGCGCTACACCCGGGACGAAGTCGTGCGGGTGACGCGGATCGCTTTCGAACTGGCCGGCAAGAGACGGAAGAAGGTCACCTCCGTTGATAAGGCGAATGTGCTCGAGGTATCTCAACTGTGGCGGGCGACGGTGACCGAGGTCGCACGCGATTACCCCGATGTCGCGCTCGATCATCAATACGTCGACGCCTGTGCGATGCACCTGATGAATACGCCTCGCAACTTTGACGTAGTTGTCACCGAGAATCTTTTTGGCGACATTCTTTCCGATGAGGCGGCGGTGATTACCGGATCGCTCGGCATGCTGCCCTCGGCCACGATAGGGGGCGCGGTCAACTTGTATGAGCCGGTTCATGGCTCCGCTCCGGATATCGCGGGTAAGGGGCTGGCGAATCCGCTGGGCGCGATCTTGACTGCGGCGATGTTGCTTCGCCATTCCGGCGGCCTTGAATCCGACGCCCAGGCGATCGAAGCCTCGGTTCGTCAAGTCCTCGAACAGGGTTATCGAACTGCTGACCTGGCGCGTAGTTCCAGTCCGGGTATTCAGGTCGTGACGACTCAAGAGATGGGCAAGCAGGTCAACGAAACCTTGAACCACATCATCGACCGCGGTCAGGCCTTACATGCCGTCTAGTACGCACATGACGGCCTCAGCGGGCAACGAACGCGGATCAATGAACCACAGATTGTTCTTCAGGAATAGAGTATGTCTGACAAACTAAGAACACTTTTCGAAAAAGTCTGGGACTCGCATGTCGTCGTCGCACCCGAAGGCGAGCCGACCATACTGTACGTCGATCTCCACCTCATCCACGAAGTTACTTCGCCACAGGCTTTCGAGGGACTGCGGCTTGCGGGCAGGCCGGTGCGAAGGCCCGACCGCTGCATCGCGACTGTCGATCACAACGTTCCCACGATCAAAGACCATCGGCTGATTATCGCCGACCAGATCGCCTCCAAGCAGATCCTTACATTGCGCGACAACTGCAAAGAGTTTGGCGTCGAGTTGTTCGATGTCCATTCTCCCGAACAAGGAATCGTCCATGTCATTGGTCCGGAGTTGGGGATTACCAAACCCGGCATGACCATCGTCTGCGGCGATTCGCATACCTCGACTCATGGGGCCTTTGGAGCGCTGGCTTTTGGCATCGGCACTTCCGAGGTCGAGCATGTATTGGCGACCCAGACGCTGCCTCAATCGCGTCCGAAGACCTTTCGGATCTCGGTCGAGGGCAAGCTTTCGCCGGGAGTAACGGCAAAGGACATCGTGCTCGCCATCATCGGCGAGATCGGCACGGATGGCGCGACCGGTCATGTGATCGAATATGCCGGCTCAGCGATCCGGGAGCTCTCGATGGAAGGCCGCATGACGGTCTGCAACATGAGCATCGAAGCGGGCGCCCGTGCCGGCATGATCGCTCCTGACGAAACGACCTTCGCCTATGTCAAGGGCCGGCGCTACTCACCACAGGGCGACAAGTGGGATGAGGCTGTAGCGCATTGGCGCAGTCTCGCAACCGATGAAGGCGCGACCTTCGACCGCGAACTGACTTTGCGCGCCGAAGACATCGCCCCGCAGGTCAGCTGGGGAACCAGCCCGGGTATGGTGGTTCCGGTGACCGGCAATGTGCCCAGCACCGCGCCCGACGATTCCGAGGCCGGCCGCCGCGGCTTTGAACGCGCGCTTGCTTATATGGCATTGAAGCCCGGAGTGCCGATCACCGGTATCACCATTGATCGGGTTTTTATTGGATCCTGCACGAACTCCCGCATCGAGGACCTGCGCGCAGCCGCACGGGTCGTCGCCGGGCATCACGTTCACACCAATGTCAGCGCGATGGTGGTGCCGGGATCGCAGGCCGTCAAAGCGGAGGCGGAGCGCGAGGGGCTGGACCGCATCTTTCTTGAAGCGGGATTCGAATGGCGCGAGCCTGGCTGTTCCATGTGCCTGGGTATGAATCCCGACATTCTCAGTCCCGGCGAACGCTGCGCCTCGACCAGCAATCGCAACTTTGAGGGACGCCAGGGCGCGGGCTCTCACACTCATCTCGTCAGCCCGCAAATGGCCGCTGCCGCTGCGGTCGCTGGACACTTCGTCGATGTGCGCGAATGGAATTTCGCCGGCCAAGAGGAGACCGCCCATGCAGCCATTTCGTAAGCTTACCTCGACGGTGCAACCGCTCGACCGCTCCAATGTCGATACCGACCAGATCATCCCCAAACAGTTTCTGAAACGGATCGAGCGCACCGGCTACCAGGATTTTCTTTTCTTCGATTGGAGAAAAGACCCGAAGTTCGAGCTCAACGACCCGCGCTACGAAGGTGCGCAGATCCTGGTTGCGGGCAAAAACTTCGGCTGCGGCTCGTCTCGCGAACACGCAGCCTGGACGCTCCATGACTATGGATTTCGCTGTGTCATCGCCTCAAGCTTTGCTGACATCTTCCATTCGAATGCGGGCAAGAACGGCATTCTGCTGGTGACGCTGCAGGAAGACCAGGTTGCGCGCCTATTGGAAAGAGCAAAGACCAACGATGGTTACACATTAAGCATCTCGCTTGAAGACAATATGATTCAAGACGGCGATGGCTGGTCGACCAGCTTCAGCATTGATCCATTTCGCCGCTACTGCCTGCTTGAGGGTCTCGACGACATCGGCCTAACGCTTCGCCATGAAGCGGCGCTCGATGGATTTGAGAGCCGCCACGACCAGGCATTCTGGCTCGCGCCGAGACCCGACGCCGCCACGACAAATCTGTAACAAGCGGAGATACAAACACAACATGGGCAGTAACGGAACGACAGGAACGCGTAATCCTAAGCAGAACAGCATCCCCCTCACGGAAGGTCCGAACCGCGCAGCCGCGCGCTCTTACTTAAGGGGCATTGGCTTTTCGAAGGAAGACCTGCACAAACCGATCATCGGTATCGCCAATACCTGGACCGAAATTGGTCCTTGCAACTATCACCTTCGCGATGTAGCAGAAGCGGTCAAGGAAGGGATTCGCGCCGCTGGTGGCACACCCATGGAGTTCAACACCATCACCATCTCCGATGGCATCACCATGGGAACCCAGGGAATGAAGGCTTCGCTGATCAGCCGGGAAGTCATCGCCGACTCGATCGAGCTGGTCTCCCGCGGAAATCTGTTCGATGGCGTCGTCGCCATTGCCGGCTGTGACAAGAATCTTCCCGGCACGGTGATGGCGCTCTGCCGCCTCGACATACCGTCGCTGATGTTATACGGGGGTTCGATCGCGCCCGGACGAGTCAAGGGGCCAGACGGCAAATTGACTGACATAACCATCCAGAACGTCTTTGAGGGCATTGGCGCGCATGCTCGCGGCCAGATCGACGATGCAGCGTTGGAAGTCCTCGAAGCGGCGGCATGCCCTGGCGCGGGCGCTTGCGGCGGACAGTTTACCGCCAACACCATGGCCATGGCCTGCGAATTTCTGGGCATCTCGCCGCTCGGCCTCTCTGGCGTCGCCGCGCTCTCGCCCGACAAACACGCTGCATCCAAAGCAGCCGGCGAGCTTGTCATGGCAGCCGCACGCAACGATCTCCGGCCCAGCAAGATCATCACGCGGGAGGGTATTGAAAATGCCATCGCCAGCGTCGCGGCTTCTGGGGGGTCGACCAACGCGGTGCTGCATTTCCTAGCGATCGCCCATGAGATGGGCATTCCGCTGAGCATCGACGACTTTGACCGCATCAGCGAAAAGACGCCGCTGCTGTGCGACCTCAAGCCGGGCGGCAAGTACGTCGCAACGGATTATCAGAATGCCGGTGGCAGCCGCTTGCTTGCCAAACGGCTGATCGAGGCGGGACTTCTCCACGCTGAGGCGCTCAACATCACTGGCCGCTCGCTCGCCGAGGAAGCGTCGCTCGCCGTCGAGACCCCGGGGCAGCCAGTCATTCGCGAACTCGACAACGCTATCAAGCCCACCGGCGGACTTGTCATTCTCAAAGGAAATCTCGCTCCCGACGGCGCCGTGGTGAAGGTTGCGGGACACAAGCGCCTTCAGCATCGCGGGCCGGCTCGGGTCTTCGGCACCGAGGAAGACGCCATGGCGGCGGTTGAATCCGGACTGATTCGACCAAACGACGTTGTCGTCATTCGCTATGAAGGACCGAAGGGTGGCCCTGGCATGCGCGAGATGCTGCTCGTTACCGCAGCAATCGCTGGCATTGCTGAGCTTTCTGAGACCGTGGCGCTCATTACCGATGGACGCTTTTCTGGCGCAACCCGCGGATTGATGGCCGGCCATGTTGCCCCCGAAGCGGCTGTAGGCGGCCCGATCGCGGCGGTTGAAGAAGGCGACATCATCCACATCGATATCCCGGATCGCAAACTCACCCTGGAAGTCTCTCAGGGCGAGATCGAGTCGCGGCTGCGGACCTGGACTGCGCCTGAGCCGCGGTTCGCGCGCGGGGTCTTCCGCAAATATACCGACAGCGTGAGTTCGGCTGCGCAAGGCGCAGTGACCAATTAGCGGCTACCCAAGCGCTCCTGCGAAGCGCTCAGAGTTCTGAAGGAGTAATGATGCCCATCGAAGCCACCAATCAACGCCAAGCCACCCATGCTGCCCGCCTCACCGGCGCCGAAATTGTCTGGGCGACGCTCGAAGGCGAAGGCGTTCGCGAAGTCTTCGGTTACCCGGGCGGCGCGATTTTGCCGATCTATGATGCGCTGCGCAAATTCCCGATTCGTCATATCCTGGTGCGCCACGAGCAAGGCGGTACACACATGGCCGACGGCTACGCGCGCGCCTCGGGGCGGGTTGGAGTGATGATGGCGACCTCGGGGCCGGGCGCGACCAACCTGGTCACCGGACTGGCGACAGCGATGCTCGACTCGATTCCAATCGTCTGCATTACCGGTCAGGTCTCGAGCAAATTCTTAGGCACCGACGCGTTTCAGGAAGTAGACATCACCGGGATCACGCTGCCGATCACCAAGCACAATTACCTCGTGACACGCGCCGAAGAGATTGCGCCGGCAATTCGCGAAGCATTTCTGATTGCGCGTTCGGGACGTCCGGGGCCGGTGCTGGTCGATATCACCAAAGATGCGCAGCAGGCGATCGCTGATTTCGATTTCGACGCCGCGATTCCGGGCGAGCAGCGAAAGCATCCGATGCTGCGCGTCGAGGAGGAAGCGGTGACGAACGCGGTTGAGATGATCCTCGCCGCCAAGCGGCCCGTGATTCTCTCCGGTCACGGCGTTCTCGAAGCGCGCGCGAGCGATCAGCTGCGTACGCTCGCCGAGCGGCTGCAAATTCCGGTCGCGACCACTCTGCTTGGCCTGGGCGGATTTCCGGCCTCGCATGAGCTTTCACTTGGCATGATGGGGATGCATGGCGAATCCTGGGTCAACGAATCCATCCAGCAGGCCGATCTGCTGATCGCCTGCGGGATGCGGTTTGACGATCGCGTCACCGGAAGTCTCGCGACCTATGCGCCGAAGGCGAAGAAGATCCATATCGAAATCGATCCCGCCGAGATCAACAAGAATGTGGCGGTTGATGTAGCCCTCATCGGAGACCTGCGTGAGGTGCTGGAACAGTTGCTCCCTCGCCTCGCTCCTCGCTCGGCAAAGAAAGATGGCTCCGCATGGTTGCGGTCGATCCGCGCGCTCAAAGGCACGGCCTCGGTGCGCGACATTCAGAACCTGCCGGACAATGGCCACCTCTATGCCGCGCACGTGATCAACGATATCTGGCACGCCACCGGCGGCAAGGCGATCATTGTGACCGACGTGGGTCAGCATCAGATGTGGGAGGCGCAGTATTACAAGCACGATGAGCCGCGTTCGCTGATCACCTCAGGAGGGCTCGGCACGATGGGATTCGCGCTACCCGCGGCCATCGGCGCCAAGGTCGCCTGTCCCGAAAAGGAAGTCTGGGTCATCGCCGGAGACGGCGGCTTCCAGATGACCTCTCCAGAGCTCGCGACGATCGCACAAGAGGGCCTCGACATCAACATCGCGATCATCAATAACGGATTTCTCGGCATGGTTCGCCAATGGCAGCAGCTTATCTATGACGGAAATTATGCGTGCTCGCCGATCTTAAGCCCGGATTTTGTGAAGCTCGCGGGCGCGTTTGGAATTGATGGCGCGACGGTTACAAATAGGCCGGAGGTGCTGCCGACGATCGCTCGCGCTCGCACTTCAGGCCGCGCCTTCCTCATCGAATTCCAGGTGGAGAAGGAAGACGGCGTTTACCCCATGATCGCCCCTGGCGCGGCGCTGCATGAGATGATTCGCCGGCCAGATCCGCTGATTGAAACCACCTCCGACGTATAGCAAGCGTGGGATCGCAGGCCCAGGTTCGGCCAGGGTCGAATTCGTTTCGGCAGCAGAAAGAGAAAAGATGCTCCACACATTTGTAGCTCTGGTCGAAGACAAGCCCGGCGTTCTTACGCGCGTCGCTTCCCTCTTCCGCCGTTTGAACATCAACATTACGTCGCTGACTGTCGGCCACTCCGAGCGTCCCGACGTATCGCGGATGACTATCGTTGCTGACGCCCCAGCCGGAGCGGCGCATCGCGTTCGCGCCAGCCTTTACAAACTTGACAATGTGCTCGAGGTGGACGACATAGGTCAGTTCTCCTGTGTGGTTCGCGAACTGGCGCTTATCAAGGTCGCGGCAACCACCAAGACCCGCTCCAATGTCTTCGAGTTGGCTGAAGTCTTTCGCGCCCGCATCGTCGACCTCGCGCCGGAATCCCTCATGCTTGAAATCACCGGAGTTTCGAGCAAAGTCGAGGGGTTGATCCAGGTGCTCACTGAGGGCGAGAACAAGATCCTCGAGATCTCCCGCACCGGACGCATGGTCATGCGCCGCGGCCAGCACACCAGCCGGGTGCTCGATGCCATGCGCATCCCGGAGCCCGAGCAGGTTATCCCGCTGCTTGAGGAGACGCATGGGGAAATTTCCGGCGGCGATGTGGATTTGGAGCTGATTGCGGAAGAGCCTAACAACCCGACATAGAGCCCAGGCTTCCATCAATGCGGATGCCCATGTCCGCGTTGGGCTGTGAGAAGGAGCCAATATCTTCAGGATCCATGAATCCCACATCTCAAAAGCGAGATGTGGCACACCCGCACCGCTCCAACGATGGAGCTTTACCTTCACGAAAAAGAAGACCAGCCAGAGCCGCCTTCGGGCGCGGCTGGTCGATTGACTTACCATTAGAACGACACTCTAGCGAACGAGGAAACAATGCCCAAGACCTATCACGATCACGACGCCGATCTTTCCCTGATCCAGCAAAAGAAGGTAGCCATCATCGGCTACGGCTCCCAGGGCCATGCCCATGCTCTCAATCTCAAGGACTCGGGCGTCGATGTCCGCGTCGGTCTGCCCGCCACTAGCAAATCAATTGACAAGGCCAAAAAGGCGGGCCTCGAAGTGCTCACCGTCGCCGATGCCGCGAAGTGGGCCGACGTGATCATGATCCTGACGCCCGATCATTCGCAGGGCAAGACCTATAACGAAGACATCAAGGGTGGCCTCACCTCGGGCAAGACACTGATGTTTGCCCATGGCTTCAACATCCGCTACGGTGCGATCGTTCCTCCGGCCGATGTGGATGTCTCGCTGGTCGCGCCGAAGGCCCCGGGACACCGGGTCCGCGAAGTCTTCGTCGAAGGCGGCGGAACTCCGGGCCTGCTGGCAGTCCATCAGGACGCGACGGGCCAAGCCCATGCCCTGGGCCTCTCCTACGCCAAGGGAATCGGCTGCACCCGCGCCGGAGTGATCGAGACGACCTTCACCGAGGAGACGGAGACCGATCTCTTTGGCGAGCAGACAGTGCTTTGCGGAGGAACTTCGGCGCTGGTGAAGGCGGCCTTCCAGACTCTGGTCGATGCTGGCTATCAGCCTGAGATCGCCTATTTCGAATGTCTCCACGAACTCAAACTGATCGTCGACCTGATGTATCGCGGGGGGCTTGCTTACATGCGGTATTCCATCTCCGATACAGCGGAGTGGGGCGACTACATCACCGGCCCGAAGATCGTCACTGACGAGACCCGCGCGACGATGAAGAAGATCCTCGCCGACATTCAGGACGGCACCTTCGCAAAGCGCTGGATTCAGGAGAACGAGACCGGCCGCAAAGACTTCGAAGCCTACCGCAAGAGCGAGTCGGGACTCCTGCTCGAGGAAGTCGGTTCGGAGTTGCGCGCCGCTATGCCTTTCCTCGATCCGGTTACGGTCAAGGACGGCCATCCGGTCAAGACCTCTGCTTCCCAGAAGGAATCAGTCACCGCGTAAGCAGAGCGCCGAGCGGGCGTGGCGTCTCCAAGGCCATTGCCTGGTTGCGCTGGTTGCGCTGCTTTCTGCGTCTGGCAGTGCTGCCCTTGTGGGGCGACTTGCGTCCAAGAAGGACGGGCTTGTCGCCCCGCAAGACCACATCACAGGTACAATTGCCAAATGGACAAGGTTGGTCCACAAGTTTAAGAATCGGCGAACAAAGAGGCAAGAGCATTTCCTTTCCGGCGAAGTTTGGACGGTCCATGCTGGGAATGAAAGTGGTCACGAGCCCTCGGGTCGCTGAGCAGTCAGGGGTTCAGGAAAGAATGAAAAAAACCGCACTGTTGTTCGTTCTGCTGCCGTTGCTGGCAGTGGCAGGTTTCGCTCAAGAAAGCCGACAGGATGCAAGTCTGAGCTTTACCGGTATCTTCCCTCTCTACGTCTACGGCAATACCGTCCAGCAGCATCCCCGCTACGGGTGGGGAGCCCTAGCGAGCTATCGCTACATGCTTACACCCCGCAGCGCGATCGAAGGGAACTACCAGTACTCGCAGTACGCCAACAAGTTCGTCACCAGCTTCAACAACATCCGCGTACAGACGAGGTTGCAGGAAGTTTCTGCGGCTTACGTCTATAACTTCAACTTCCGGAAGTTCAATCCATTTCTGGAAGGCGGAATCGGCGGATATCTGTTCTCACCCATCCAAGGATCGGGGACGACAGACCTTGATGCGAAACGCACTACAAATATCGGAGCCCTCTACGGGGCCGGTATCGCGTATGAGATCAGCCCGAGCTTCGACATCCGCGCAGAGTATCGAGGGATCACGGTGAAGGCACCCAGCTTTGGCCTGGCCAACTTCAAGACCAACCGCTGGTACCCCGTCCTGTCTGAACCAACCGTTGGCGTCGCCTATCATTTCTGACGCAGCCCCCGCGAACGATGTTCATTCGATCACCGGAAATGGCCCCGTAGTTAGCGGGGCCATTTTCAGCTGTGCGATCAATGGGCGATCAATGGGCATTGAGTGCCGAACGAGCCGGCAGGCAGGTCTCAGAAGATTCGATATGCGGCCCCGAAGCTAAATCCGTTCGGCGTCAGGCCATGAGTGGGCAAGCCGCCCCCCGGCGCCGAAGGCCAGAATTGATATTCGTAATCGATGGCGCGAATCGTGACGTGGCGATTGAAACGGTAGTCAAGGCCGCCACCGGGCGCAAGAGCAAAGTAACCACCGTGCCCCTGGTTGTTAGGAAATTCCAGTTCACCCGCTCCCAGCATGAATTTTACGTAGGGCACGAACTTGCCATAGCGGCGCGCATAACGCGGACCGACCAGATAGTTGTCCTCATAGCTGCCAAGAAACTGATTGAAGCGGAGCCAGCGGGCTTCCCCCTCAACGCCAAGCTTCCCCAGCAGGCTCCAATCCGCATAGATGCCGACGCCGCCCAGCCGTGGGGTGCTGTAGTCCGGATGAAAATTCGAGTAGTAGCCACCCACCGAGAGCGCAGGAATGCCGCCGCGCATCGCTGGAGCGGCTTGGCCCATCATGCAGGCAGGTAGCAACGTCATAGCAGCTGCCAAAATCAACCTTTTAATCAAAAGAAATCTCCTTAACTCCCAATCGCCTGGCTGCTTCCAGCACTCTATTGCGGACTCGGAGCCGGCGTCGCCGGAGGATTGGAAGGACTAGTGTCACCAGTGGCGGGAGACGGCGTAGCGGGCGCAGGCGGGGCGCCACCCTCTGGCGGTGCGGGCGTTGCAGTCGCAGGAGTTGCAGCGGGCGCCGGCTCGGTGTAACGGGTCAGCCGGAAGAAAATCGGCGTCACCTCAAACGGCATCTTGTCGCGAGCATTCAGCAGTGGAACCTGCTTTACATTGAGCTGGATTACTCGATCGTCCCAGGGATCTATCTTTAAGTGGCTCCCTAAGGGAAGTGCTGCGATCTGATCGAGCTTATCCATGTCGAGCTTTGGGGAATTTTTCGCAAGGTCGGCGAGCCACGGCGTGCCATCGGCACGCAGGAGTGAGTCTCCCAACTGAGGCGAGGTCAGAGATTTCAACGGCTTGGCTCTTACCTGAAGCTGGGCGAAGAACAACCCGGCATTTGGGATTTTATCGCGGTAGACCGAGTTGTTGAGAAACTCGACCGCCTTCTTGGCGGCGAGATCATCGTCTCCAGCGGTATGGCCCATGGAAATACGCTGGAAGGTCGCTTCGTCCGGAAATAGCAAGCGGTCGTTGAAGGCATAGCGGGTGTCGATGTGATGCCCAAGGGTGATGTGGGCCAGTTGGAAGGCGAGCACGGCCGCCAGTTCTTCCTCATAGGGCAACACGTCGATCAGGCCTTTGCTGAGCAGGATGGTGTTGCCAACGGCGAGCGATTCAAGCGGTGCGGTCAGCAGCACACGGCAGTGGATCGTATCGGGCAATGAGAGATTGTTGCCAATAATGAGATTGTTGGTGACAGTCTCGAGGACCTTATCGAAGTCACTTGGCTGAGCCAGAAGCCCGGCCTGCACCAGCCGGTCAAGAACATTGTTTTCAGCTTGCGTCACCCAGGCGCGGCTCGCCTGCAGTGGACTCACGTCCTGCGCCTGATCGCTCTTGTCAGTCACATTGTCGATCTGAACCGTCGCATTTTCGGTTTGCGAGCTTGGGAGCTTCAGCGAGTAGCCCCAGAAATATGTCTGGGCGCGAAGTCCTTCGTCGCCATCGTTCTTAGTCCGATGGGTCTCCTCGACATAGATCGCGGCGGGGAGCCATATGTCTGGCTGAATATTGAGCCGCCAGCTGTCGAAATGAAAGTATTCCGGGCGGTCGAGGTCGGCGTTGCCGGTGAATGTGCCGTTGAACCGGACGACGCTGACCATCCTGGTCTTCCACCCAAATACGTCCAGTAAAGCGACCGGCTCCAGATCCCTTTTTCGGAAAGACATCAAAGACCTGGGTGTGAATCGAACCGAGAAAGTCGTTGCGCACGAATTGGAAGTCATAATGCTCCCGGCCGAAGTTGCTGGCATCGGTAAACATCATGTCCATAAAGCCGGTCGGAACATATTGGGTATCGAGGCGCAGCGCTTTCGTAATGCCGCTCAGCGCGCCTATCGACCCTTTGAAAAAGCCTTTTTTCGCGGTCTTTTTCCTGGTAGCCTTCGGCCTGAAAAGTCTTGCCGAAGTCGACTCGGCTTAACAAATATGTATCCGATGCGGGCACGGACGACAGCTTCGGGTCAGCCTTGATGTTCTGGATATAGGTCTGAACGATCGGGACCCGTTTTTGCAGTTCCTTGACCATCAATTTCTCGCGCGCTGCTGCCTTGTCGATCAGCGCCGCTTGTTCGGGAGTGAGAGGAGTCAGGGGAGCAAAGCGCGGTTTCTTGGCTTCGGCGCTCAGTGCGCCGAGCGATAGCAGGAGTGCGGCAAGCCACACCTTGCGTAATTTCTTGGACATTGGTGATCGATACCCGGACGTTTCTGTAGTGTTGCCGTGAGCAGTCAAGACTCTACCTTATGCGAGTTGAAAGAGAATGTGAATGAGCGTGATGTGGTCGGTCGGCTGCCCGTTTTTTGCCGCAGGTTTGAAACGAATCTGCTGGGCTACCTTCTCAGCCTGTTCGTCCAACCCGTGGCCGAGTCCGCTGACAATCCGAAGCACCTCTACCTTGCCGTTTGCCCCAAACCTTACCTGAAGGGTGACCTCGCCCTGAATCTTTAGTTGTCTGGCCTCTTCTGTATAGAGCGGCCGAGGTTCCGAGAGCACTTCGGGCGGCACAAAATTGACGGTCGGAGATTTCGGAATTTGAGCGCCACTCCCTCCAAATGCGGTGGTGCCGAAGCCGCCGGTAGCGACCGCACCACGCGTCGAACCGGTCCCGCCGGGCGTTCCCCCAGCGACTCCGTTTCCAAAGCCCGCCGAGGCTACCGCGGCTCGACTGGTGCCTCCGGGAACTCCGTTAGCCACTCCAGAGCCAAACCCGGTAGCCTGCACGACCCCTGGCCGCGCAGCACCCGCACCCTGATTCGCCCCCGGCGCCGCGTTGAAGGCGCCTACCGCGGCGACGGTGGCCGGACGAGACGCATTCGGATTGGCGACTACCCCGGAAGGATTGCCAAACCCGCCCGTCTGAATCGTTGGCTTCGCTTGATTGTTTGCCACTACTGTCGTCTGCGGACTCGAGAACGCACCAACTTTGGGCTGCGGAGGGGCGACGACCGCCTTAGGTGGCGCTGGCGGGATCGCGGGCATCGATGGAGTGTTCAGGCGTACGACCTCGGGCTTCGGCAGATCCGGTTGGGTTTTAGGCAACTCAATCTTGCGTGGGGCCTCGACCACTGGAGATGGCGGCGGAGTGACTTTGATACGCGGAACCGGCGGCAATGGAGCAGGCGGCGGGGGTGGTGTCGCAAAGACCAGTGCGGTGCTTTCATAACGGGGCACTGGGGGCGGCTTGTGCAACTGGTTGATCGCAATCCAGAGAAAAATCGCGCTGAGCACCAGATTTGCGACGATGCTCACGGTGAAGGAACTGAATCGCCCGCGTGGTTCGGGCAGCAATCCAAAATTCTCACTTACCGGAGGGCCCGTCTGAATCTGTGTCGCCATATTAATTGTTCACAACCCTTTAATCAGTTCTTACGGGCAAGGCTGCAGGGCCCGCCCTGAAAATATCTAAGCTCACTTTAGTTTACCCGTTGGAGAGCGAAGATCCTGATCTCTGGTTACTACGGGCATGGGGATGAACCAATTCGGAACATAGGAGTGTTTGCCTCTACAAACCAGGACGGACTGGAAACTTGCTTCATCAGGAAATTGAAAATGCGCATGACCCGAAGTTAAGGAGGGACGATCTCGGGCTGGACCAAGCTGGCACAATTCTGGCCACGCATCGGTACGCACTTTCCCTGGCGAACTTGTCTCGCCCTTCCGTTCACGCCCATGTACTCTTAATTTCGAGAAACAATCGAATCCGTTCGCGCGTGCATTGAGGCGGTTTGTGCATTCGTCGACACGATCAAGAAGGAGCCCGACTTGCGAGTCCTGGTCACGGGAGGCGCCGGATATATCGGCGGAACGGTAGCAAATGCATTACTCGACGACGGCCATGAGGTCGTCATTTATGACAATCTCTGCCATGCCCGGCGCGATCTGATTCCCGCACGAGCGGAGTTCGTCGAGGGCGATCTGGCTGACCGGAGTAAGCTCGAAGGGCTTTTTCGAGCACGCTCCTTTGATGGAGTCATGCACTTTGCAGCTCTGATCGAGGCGGGCGAAAGCATGAAGCATCCTGAGGTCTACTTCCGCAACAACACCGCTTCGACCTTGAGCTTGCTGGAAGCGATGATCGCGACCAAGGTGGAGCGGCTCGTCTTCTCGTCGACCGCCGCAGTTTATGGCGAGCCGGAATCTACACCGATTCGCGAAGACGCGAAGCTTCAGCCTACCAATACCTACGGGGAATCGAAGCTCCTGGTCGAGCATATGCTTCGCTGGATCCATCAGATTCACGGGCTCCGATACGCCAGTCTCCGCTACTTCAACGTTGCTGGAGCGGTGGTCAACGCCGACGGTGCGCGCGGAGAAGCGCATGAACCGGAATCTCACCTCATCCCGCTCGTGCTTGACGTTGCTCTCGGCCTCCGTAAGAACATTAAGATTTTTGGACAGGACTATCCCACTCCGGACGGCACTTGCATACGCGATTACATTCACGTGAGCGACCTTGCGAAAGCCCACCTGTTAGCACTGAAGACGCTGGCGACACGCGAAAGGCTCATCTACAATCTCGGCAATGGGCGAGGGTTCACGGTACGGGAAGTCATCGATTCCGCGCGCCGAGTGACCGGCAGACCGATCGAGGTCGAAGAGTTGCCGCGCAGACCAGGCGACCCTGCAGTATTAGTTGCCAGTTCCGAGAAGATCACCAGCGAACTTGGTTGGTCTCCCGACTATCGCGACCTCGATGAGATCATTGCCAGCGCCTGGGCATGGCACCAGCTGCGGTTCGGAAGCTAGGCATCAACTCACCATTGGTTATCCATCGGCCGGCGCTGAAGATCGGTTGCTGATCGCTGACTTTCTCTGATCTCCGGAGACTCCCATGCTTGACCACATGTTTCACTTGCCTCTTCCATTGCTGGAGAAGGTCGCCCGCCCGATCATCGTCTATCTGGCCCTGATCGTGCTGCTGCGGGTCTTCGGCAAACGGGAACTCGCGCAGCTGAACCCATTCGACCTGGTCGTATTGCTGTCATTGTCCAATACGGTTCAGAACGCCCTCATCGGTGACGATAACTCCGTCTCCGGCGGAATCGTTGGCGCACTCACCCTGCTAACGATCAACTGGCTGGTGGTGAGACTGCTCTACAGTTCGCCCAAACTGGAGCGTCTCATCGAGGGAACGGATCAGACGCTGATCCTCAACGGCATTATCGACCACGAAGCCCTTCGCAAGGAAGTGCTGAGTGAGGAAGAATTGCTGGCGGTCATTCACCGCCAGGGTTTCGATGATTTCGACGAAGTTCAGGAATGCAGCATCGGGCCGAACGGATCGTTTTACGTTCGCGGCCGCAAGCCCTCGCAGGAAGACGAACGTTACGCCGTTCTGTTGGACAGACTTGACGGTTTAGGCCGCGAGTTGCGAGATCTCAAGGCGCGGCTGCCCGCCTGATCGCAGGCTAGCAATCGGTGTCTGTCTGGCGACCTTTGCCATCGTTCACGCGCATCGCGTGGCATCATTATCTCAATGAGCTTCCTTCACCGGCTGGCGGTCGTCACTGTCCTGATCATGCCTCTGCTTGCTGCCGCGCAGAAGCAGGCTGTGCCGCAACCTGAACCCGGCAGCCTCGAAAAAACTGCTCAACTCGTCGGCGTCCTTTCAGAATTCCAGCGCCTGCAAAGTCTCTCAAGTACGGCCGGCCCGGTGGACCGGTGGGAGGTCCTCTGGCTGCACGAACACGTTGGCGAACAGATCATGGCGACTTCCCTGCAGGTGGATGCCACCATTGCCCAGATCGACAACGAGATTGCGCGCGCCAACGAAGTCCATAGCTATTTGTCGGACCGCCGCGACCGGGCAGTGAATCGCGCCAACTTGTTCAGCGTGATCGTTGGCGGCGGCCTGGGGGCGACGAGCTCAGGACTTCAACTTTCCTCCACCCTCGAGAAGCCGGCGGCAGCGGTCGGCATCGCCGCCGGCGCACTCTCCGCCAGCCTTGCCATTGCCGGGATTCACGCGCAGAAGGGCAAGAGCAGCCGCTTCGGATTCGAATCCAACATGCTTGCCAAGTTTTTTGATCGGCCGGCGCTCCCGGACAGTCAGTACCCCGCGACGATCTGGACATTCTTGAATGAGCACGCGCCCACCGGTCCGCCCGACGTCACCCGCAAACAGCAACTTTTGCAGACCTGGATCGCAGTGAGACGCATCGACTCGATGACGAACAAAGACAAGATCGATCGACTCACGAGCGAGCCAGACGAGATGCTTCAACTCAGCATCGATGACTTTGAGGATCGGGCCGCTATGCTGCAGGATGTCCGGGCAAGGATTTCATTCTTGAAGCGGGATCTTGGCGAACTGATGGGATCTCTGGCAGCGACGGCAGATCAAGGGCGCACCGTAAACAGGTAAGCCCGAACTCCTGAACAAATGATTTGTATGCCAATGCACAAAAGAATGAAGGACGAAAGCCGCATCACGACTTCTGTACCCGTCTGACCCAGTGCTACCTCCGCCAACCGCGCGTAGCAGTAGCAGAAATAGACCATGACACAGACCAGTACTATCCCGAGCACTGCGGCGATGAGCACCAGCGGAGACAAGATTGAATGGACTCGCAGCGAAGCGGTGAGGTGAGCGCCAAGCGTGATAGCTACCGAGATCGATCCAGGGCCGACTGTAATCGGCAGCGTGTAGGGGTAAAATGCGTTGCCGAATGCCTCATGCGGTTCGACCTTGCTCGTCGCCGTTGGCGTGCCACTGGGGCGATTCAAGAGTGCCCAGCCGGTAGCGCTGACGATGAGTCCGCCGCCAATCTGTACTGCATAGATGGAAATCCCGAAGAACGACAGGATCTCTACGCCACAGAGCAATGAAACGATCAGGATGAAGAAGCTGTAAATCGCGATTCTCTTCGACAGGAGTTGATTGGTCCGCTGATCCAGACTTCCTACCATGTTCAGGAAAATCGCCGCGCTGCCGAGCGGGTTGACGATCGGGAAGAGTGCTGCCAGGACGAGGAAAGTCGCCTTGGCTATCGCAGGAATATCCGCCAAAATCATCGCAACTCCAGCTATGCGTTCTTCGCAATGCTTGTAGACCGAAGGGCACGTTCTACAAGCCCGTTCAAGACTACTACCATAGTTTCTAAATGCCAGACACAGCCATTGCAAAACTTTCTAGCGCCTGCTTAACTCGCGGGCTCTAACACGATCGAGCATACGTGCTTGCCGAGATTTGGCGGCGTCTTCCATCGCGTTTTGCTTGCGCCCGAACTCCAATCTCAAGAGAACCAGTCTCGGCAAAGTAAGCCTAGTCACCGCTGAGGCTGAAGAGACTTATCGAGAATAGCCGCTGATGATCGCGATCCAGCTTCTGATTTGTCTCAAAAGTGGAAGATCAGGTCGCTCGCCGCTGTGAACTGGTTCTGCCGCCGGCCGTTGTCGTAGGCCTTGCGGTCCCACGCGCGTTCAAATCGTATTCCGGGACGAATCTGGATCGTGGAGCCAACCCAATGTCCCCACATGATCGTATTCTCCGAATATTTTGTGGCGTACCCGGTGCGCTGGCCTTTTTTGTCGTCAAGAAAGTCGCTGCGGAAGGAGACGTAGTCGTGCATCGAAAGCTCTTTCTGGAGGAAATTGACGGCAGCATACTCTGGCGCCGTACAGCGCTGTTCCCCGAACGCACAGTAGGCGCCATTTGTGCCGCTCTCCGGCGCGATGCTTGCTGAGACGGAGGGCACGTCGCGCTGGTACATATACCAGGTCTCACTCGCCATGTGCACGGTCTTCGAGAACTTGTGATACCAGGTCGCGTCATATTGCTGCAGATTGTTATAGGCGTACTTGGCATCGTTGATGCCGTTGGCGCAGAGATAGTAATTGTCGTTCACCGAACCAGTTGTATAGCTGACACAAGCCGTGCCGGAAGGCTTTGCATCCGCTGTCCATAAGGCTACGTCATGACTGCCAGTGATGCCCAGCTGCGCCAGCCACCGGTCGCTAAGCTTGACTGTGGCCATTAGACCGGTGTCGGTAAATGGATCGATCGCATAAAGCAGGGAGTGGCTGAATATGTAATTGTTCGGCGCAAGCTGGGCCTCGATGCCGGGGACAGAAATAAACCGTCCGATCCGGAGATTCATTCCCTGCCCTACGCGCGGCACATAGATGTCGACGTATTCGAGGGTCGGGTCAAAGCCGTACTGATGGTGGTCGTTGACCCACTGGCTGCTCCCATATCCTTTTGCGGTCGTGAAGCGATAGTCGGTCCCGTAGAGTGCGGTGAGGTGATATCCCCAGTCAGTATGCTCGCGCTGCACTGTGTCCGGTAAACGTTCCGTATACAGGACCAACTGGCCCATCTCAAACCGATCAGGATAGACGTCATTTGCTTCGGGCGCGTTGCTGTTGGTCGAGGTGCTGAAGTTCAGCGTGGGCTCGATCCAGCCATACAACTTCGTCCGGCTCATTGCCCCGTTGATCGCGCTCATGAGGGGATAGGTATTGGTGTCCGGCTCACCAATCACCGGCGAGCCTCCGTAGGACCAGTCGGCGCTTGGAAACGGGGGCGAATCGAGTGGCGATGGCAGGCCGCGCCTTGGAGGTGAGGGTGAGACAGGACTTGTACCTGACCAATCCTGTTTATAAAAATTTGCCCAACGAGCTAGAAATCTCTTCGGCTCCGGGGCCTCCGGTGAAGGGTCAGGTCGCGATGGGGTTCCGGCCGATTGCGCTTCCAGGCGGGGATGGCAGAAGCAGAGCGGCACGAGAAGCAGAGCGCAGAGATGCTGGCGAATACGCAAAATGATCAGGGACTCCATACGCGGGTGTGATGCACAAGCTCGCGACCCCCTGCGGCAACCGCCAACCGCGGCTCTTCGGAGAGGCAAACGACCTTATCATAAAGGGTTCCGACGGGCGCGGCGGTCCGCGCCTTGCCATCCCCATCCTCAACCATTAGTGTTTGTTAGGGGAGACCAGGCGAACTCGTGACGTTCAACGACCTACCCGCAATTTAAGAGGAACCACAAGCAATGGCGTCATCGACAACTTCACTGAACCCAAATTTAGAGTCCATCCTTCGCGAAAATCGCGTGTTTCCTCCTCCAGCCGAATTTGCGGCAAAAGCCCATATTCAGAGCCTGGAGCAATATGAAGCCATGTATCGGCAGTCGGTCGATGATCCTGAAACTTTTTGGGGCGATGTCGCTCGCGAACTCCATTGGTTCGAGCCCTGGACGAAAGTGCTGGACTGGAATCTTCCCTGGGCTAAATGGTTTGTCGGCGGCAGAATGAACCTTTGCTATAACTGCGTCGATCGGCATGCTCTGGGAGACAAATCCAGCAAAATCGCAATTCTATGGGAGGGTGAGCCGGGTGAAGTTCGTCGCCTGACCTTCGGCGAACTGCATATCGAAGTGCAGAAGTTCGCAAACGTCTTGAAACGCCTCGGCGTGAAAAAAGGCGATCGTGTCGCCATCTATATGGGCATGACTCCCGAACTAGCGATCGCCTTGCTGGCCTGCGCCCGCATCGGCGCGGTACACTCCGTCATCTTTGGGGGATTTGCAGCGAACGCGTTAGTCGACCGAATCAACGATGCGCAGTGCACGGCAATTGTGACCCAGGATGGATCCTATCGGCGCGGTACCGAGGTGAAGCTGAAACCGATCGTCGATGAGGCACTCGTGAATTGTCCATCGATTGAAAATGTTGTGGTGTTCCAACGAACCGGCAGTCCTGTTGTCATGAAAGACGGTCGCGACCACTGGTGGCACGATCTTATGGCGAACGCTGCAGCAGAGTGCCCGGCCGAGCAACTCGAATCAGAAGATCCCCTCTACATCCTGTATACCTCCGGCACTACAGGGAAACCGAAGGGATTGGTGCACACTACCGGTGGCTATGCAGTTCAGACTTATCTCACCAGCAAATACGTCTTTGATCTTAGGGAGGACGACGTTTACTGGTGTACCGCCGACATCGGATGGGTCACCGGGCACTCTTATGTGGTTTACGGGATTTTACAGAACGGCATCACGACGGTGATGTACGAGGGCGCTCCCAATCATCCTGCTCCGGACCGCTTTTGGAAGATCATCGATGAACACAAAGTCACCGTCTTCTACACTGCGCCGACTGCAATTCGCGCCTTTATAAAATGGGGGGACGAACACGTTGAGAGACACCGGCTGGATTCTCTTCGCCTGCTCGGCACGGTAGGGGAGCCCATCAATCCCGAAGCCTGGATCTGGTATCAACAAATGATTGGCAAAGGCCGTTGCCCGATTGTCGACACGTGGTGGCAGACCGAGACCGGCGCTCTGATGATTACGCCGATTCCAGGAGCGATCGCCACCAAGCCCGGCTCCGCGACTCGTCCGTTCTTTGGAATTGTCCCGGAAGTGGTGACCAAGGAGGGTGATGCCGTTCCGGCGGGCAGCGGCGGCCTGCTTGTCATTCGGAAGCCATGGCCATCGATGGCCCGCACTATCTACAACGATCCCGAACGCTACGAGAAGCAGTACTGGTCGGAAATTCCCGGGAGCTATTTCACTGGCGACGGCGCACGCGTGGATCAAGATGGCTACTTCTGGCTGATGGGCCGGGTCGATGATGTCATCAATGTGAGCGGCCATCGTCTCGGCACGATGGAGATAGAATCGGCGCTTGTTGCCCACAAGAAAGTGGCGGAGGCAGCAGTTGTGGGCCGTCCTCATGATATGAAGGGCCAGGCGATTTCTGCGTTCGTAACCTTAGAAAGCGGCCACCAGCCATCGCCAGAACTCAAAGATGAACTTCGTGCTTGGGTTGCGAAGGAGATAGGGGCGCTCGCCCGACCCGACGACTTGCGGTTCACCGAGCAGCTGCCAAAGACTCGTTCTGGAAAAATTATGCGGCGGCTGCTCCGCGAGCTAGCCACTCATGGAGAGATCAAAGGGGACACTACGACCCTAGAAGATTTCAGTATTATTGCGAAGCTGCGAGAGTCCGAGGAAGCATGAAGGCCATCCGGATGATAGCCATGCTTACCATCGCTGGTGCTTAACCCCTATTCCGACGAGATGATTTCCTTGGACGAGCATTAGTTCTATCAAGAGACTTATGCCCGTCCAAGTTGACTCAGCGTCCGCTCGACCCGAATCCTTTGGCATCGCGATCGCTATCAGATAGGTCTTGTACCGCAATCACTTCGAGATCAGTCATTGCGGCGAAGAGAGACATTTGCACGATCTTGTCGCCCTTCTTGATGGCCACTGACACATCACTCCGCTCCAGACTGACATCGGAGACGAACCCTTCCTTTGTTCTTGCGCAGTGCAACGTCCATCTCGGTTGATTGACGTTGATGAGGCACACAAGTATTTCACCGCGATATCCTGCGTCAATTCTCCCGCCGGCATAGGTAACGCCCTTAGCAGCCATCGAGGAACGATCCCCCAACACGAAGCCGTAACCTGTGGGACCTTCAACCGCTATGCCGGTCCGGACCTTAGCCGGCCTTCCCGGCTCCAGAGTTATGTCCTCTATGGAGTAGAGGTCGTAGCCTAAATCGCTGCCGGCGTAGGTCACGGTTGGTAATCTTGCGTCCGGATGGAGCAACTTGACTTTCAGCATGCTTTCGCTGCGATCAAGCCTTTTTCGCCTGCGCGGTCTCTTTGCGCTGCTTCGCCCATCGGCGCTTCTGCGCCTGGGCAATGCGGTTGCGAGCATCGTCACTCAGAATTCGCTTCTTCGGAGCCTGTGCACCGTTGCCACGCCCGCTGGTGCTCAGCAGCCGATGACCATTGGTCGCACTCAACAACGCTTTAACATGCTGCAACCTTGTGATTTCTTCATCGATTGATTCTAGAATCTGATTACGGTCCATTCTCTGATTTCTCCCATGTGATTCGGGAACCTGTAGCTCCCCTTACCGGCTTGACTTACTGCTTGCTCGGGATCTGATCGCTCCACCGGATCATACCGGCAGTGGTTACGGATCATTGCCTACAACCACAACCGTCCCGTGCGCCATAGTTGAACGCAAATCGAACGCCTCTCAAGGCACTTGAGTTGCACGTGACTTCGATAATCCCAACCAAGGCGAAACGTCCGCAGCACTGCAACTAAAAGTACAACTAAGCAGCAAGTCAGCCCATACAAACCCCTAGACTGCTCAGATGTTTTCCTCACCCTATGGTATGCCTAGAACGTGTAACTTGCCAGCCGTCTCGGCTGCCACTTCGCCAACGGTTCTTGGCTTGACCGGAAGAATCTCGGTAACCCGTTAGCAGATTAGGAGTCTACCATGTTATCCGGGGTAGTCGTTGAGCCTCCAAAGGACGAAGTATCAACCTCAGGATTGCACACTGACCATGGCAGAAACCTAGATTTACAGGATAGATGAACAAGAATGATAACCAAGAGCTCTGGCAAAGTGCCTAATGATCGCCCGGTCTAGCATCTTCGAACGTGATTGGCAGAAGTAGTCAGCAATCGCGTCACCGAACAGGTATCTCCAGTCTATGTTCCTAGAAGAAGATGAGCCGGGTTGCGCCATGGTCGATTTATGGCTTCCTTCAAGGCTCGAGGAGCTAAGTGATCATTCTTAGGGCTTATCGGATCGAAGCGATGAAACACCAATCTCCATTGACGAAGAACCAGTCAGTCACATGGACCGCAAGTTGCCGACTTACCCCTAGACCGGAATGATGACGGAAATCCGAGAGTTGGACGAATCCGCACTGATCGGCCGTATTTGCGCTGGAGAGAAGGAGTTGTTCCATGACCTTATTCGGCCATACGAGAAGCGGGTATATCTAACTGTGTTTGCCCTGCTTGGCAGCCAGACGGAAGCGGAAGATGCCGCGCAGGAGGCCATCATCAAGGCCTATCGTGGATTGAAGTCATTTCGCAATGAAGCCAAGTTCAGCACGTGGCTGCTCTCTATTGCTCTCAATGAAGCCAAGAGCCGGCTAAGAAAATCGAAGAGAATTGTTATGGAGTCCCTCGATGAACAGGTGGAGTCGCATCAAGGAGACTTTGCTCCTGCATTTCTGACCGACTGGCGGGAAATACCGTCTGAGGCTCTCGAGCGTTCCGAGTTGCGATCTACGCTGCAAGCCGCGGTGACGGAACTACCACCTATTTACCGGGAAGTTTTTACCTTGCGAGATCTCGAAGAATTGAACGTTGAGGAGACAGCGAAAATCCTGGGAGTTACGACCAACGTCGTCAAAGTCCGCCTTCATCGGGCACGTATGCTCCTCCAGAAGCGTTTGGTGCCTTTGCTAAAAACGTCCGTACCGTCCCGGCCCGGGTTGTTTCGGAGGATGTTATGGAGATGAATTGCAAACATGTTTGGAATTACATCTCCGAATACATCGATGGCTCGATTGATGACGAGCTGCGGGCACAGATTGAATCCCACTTAGAGCATTGCGAGATATGCTCAGCGATTCTCGACAGCACCCGGAACATCCTTTATTTGACGGCGGATAACCGCACCTTTGCGTTGCCGGTCGGCTTCAGCGAACGCCTGCGGGCTCGACTGGAAGAGGAGATGGCCAAATCGACTGACAGCCCCTAAGGTAAGTGACTCTGTGGGCTGGCAGCCACTCAGAAAGCCGAGACGAGACCCGCTGAACCGCACCATGTGCGTGATTCAAGCTTGAAGCAAGTCGCTCATCAAGGAATTAAGTTCGGGGAAGTCAGGAATGGAGCCAGAGAATGCGCCACGGATCGAGCCCGGCTACTTGTCTCGTGTGTAATTACAAGGGGATACTGCTCGCGAGCTAAGACCGCGTGCAAACCGCATTCTCAGCGAGGCCGCGGAGAAGCCGAAAATCACATCAAAACAAAATGCGTACTTGCGGTGGATAAACGAAGAGCTGGAGTCAATTCGCCTTAGCAGCTTCACACTCGAGCGAAGACGCCCCATCGTCCGACGATCATCGCAAGCACGAAGGGGGAAGGACAGCGGTCACCGCACCCTGTTCGAGAAGGTTGAGAGGATGCGTAGGCCGGATCTATTCGCCACAACCGAGCGCGGCAAGAGGCTTCGATTCAGCAAAATGCTCATGATGAGCAGAATGCTACTAGCGGAGCAGGATGCTTCTCAGGCGAGCCAAATAATCAAACTTAGAAGCAAAATGGGACGGCCTGCGCCGCCCCTTTTGCCTGGAAGTTTGCGCAAAGATTACAGGACCTGAACGTTCTCAGCCTGCCAGCCCTTCGGGCCCTTCACAACGTTGAACTGCACCGCCTGGCCTTCTTGAAGACTGCGGAAGCCATTGGCCTGGATCGCGGTGTGGTGAACAAATACATCTTCACCGTTAGCGCGGCTCAGAAATCCAAAGCCCTTCGCATCGTTAAACCATTTCACTGTTCCCTGTTCCATAACTTGATTCTTTTCCTTTTGTAGAGATAACGCTGAATTGAAATCGGGATATTCGCAGGTATTGCTACAGCAAAGTGCATAACGAGCGGTAGAGCCACAGTCCCTATTCGACGCTCCTTCAGTATAACCGGAATGACCTGCGACGGCGCAACTTTTATTTTGTCACCATCCGATTCAGGAAAAATGTTGTTTGACCGACTTCCTTTCAACGGATATTCGCCGGTTTTTATCGGGAAATTAAGACTCTTTCCGTAAGCGTGGCCTCATGATGGCGGCATGGTCGAATCCACTGATTCTGTGCAGCGCCAGCTTTCCGGTTCGAGATCCGGGGTCTCCCGGAACGGCGTTTTCGGATCAAACACGGTCTCCAGAGCGTCCTACTTGGATCCTGCCATCACCGCTCCCAAGTATATCGACCCTGCCCCGGTTGTCGAAGATGCCAATCCCGGCTGGGTGCCGATGGATCTGGGACGCTACCGGGTCACGATCGCCCAAACCCTCGGAGAACGCGAGTCGGCGTGCCGGCTGCGCTTCAAGGTCTTCAACATTGAGCTGGGCGAAGGGCTGCAAGCCTCTTACAAGACCGGGCTGGACACGGACCACTTCGACCTATTCTGCGACCAGCTCATCGTTGAGGATCGCAGTTCGCGCAGCATTGTTGGCACGTATCGGATGCAGTCCGGGATCACTGCCGCCCGTAACCTCGGATACTACTGTGAACAGGAATTCGACTTCCGGCCATACGCCAAGGTGCGCGATGCAGTTCTCGAACTGGGACGCGCCTCGATCGACCGCGAGCACCGTTCGAGCGAAGTCTTGACTCTGCTGTGGCGTGGAATCGCCCAGTATACCCGCCTCCACAACCTTCGCTATCTAATCGGCTGCTCGTCGCTGAACTCTCAGGATCCGAGGGTAGGTTGGCAAATGTATCGTCAACTCAGCGGGTTTCAGGTTGCCCCGGAGTTTCAGACTTCGCCGACAGACTCCTTTCTACTGCCCTTCACTGACGAGGCTCCGGAGGTCATGGCCAAGGTTCCGAAGTTGCTTCGGACGTATATTGGGATCGGGGCCAAAATCTGTGGCGCTCCGGCCTGGGACCGGGAATTCGGCACGATCGACTTCCTGACCCTGTTGGATATGCGTGAACTTACCCCCGCCGCGAGGGTCCGGTTCCAAACCGAAGCACAATAGCGCGAGTCCGGCAGAGAAGCCGCTTACGTGGCCGATGGAAGGCGATGGTTCTGGTGCTGTCGCTGCTTCAGTGCATGGCTGTTTTCCTCGTCCTACGGCTACGCGGCAAAACCTCCGAGAAGCAGCGTGCAGATTGGCTGCACCGCTCCTGCAGGATGGTCCTGCGACGGATGGGTTTCTCTCTTCATGCGGCGAGCCCGGGGATGGATGGCATCCTGATCGTCTCAAACCACCTCAGCTACCTCGATATTCTGCTTTATGGAGCTAACTCTCCCTGCGTCTTCGTGGCCAAGTCTGAGGTGCGCTCGTGGCCTCTTTTAGGTCTGCTGGCTTCGCTTGGCGGGACGGTCTTTGTCGATCGCACCAGCACCATCGGAGCGGCCCAGGCGGCCGCCAAGATTCAAAGCCTGCTCCATCTCGACATCAACGTACTGATCTTCCCGGAAGGCACCAGTTCGGACGGATCAAGCGTGCTTCGGTTTTACCCCTCACTCTTTGAACCGGCGGTCCGTGCTGGCGTACCCATTCTTCCAGCGGCCATTGGATATTCCGCATCCTCGATGCTGGAGCGGGATCTCTGTTATTACGGCGACATCTCTTTCGGCCCGCATCTGCTCCAGACATTGGAGTTGCCTGACGTCTCGGGCATGATCCGGTTCGCCACTGGCGCGAAGATTTACTCGAACCGCAAAGATGCCGCGTTGGCCGCGCATTTGCAGGTAGTCGATCTGCGCTCGCGCATTTTAGAAGCTCAGGCTCCGGGCGCAGAAACGCTGGCGGTAAATCAGAGGAGCGGAGCTGAAATCTCGCAGCTATGAATGATTCGACCTGGACCGCTCAGTTTCTTTTCAACGAGTCGCGCGGGACATCGGTCGATTGGCGCACAACCAGCTTGGTCGGGATCGTATATTCCCGTGGGGTCGTCGCTTTCAGCGGAATCTCGCCGTGATCGCGCAAAGCAAAGAAGGCGGTCCGCGCTAGATCGACCCTCGACATCTGCACCGTGGTAAGCGGAGGGGTTGTGAATTGAGCAAAGCGAATGTCGTCGAAGCCGATGATAGAAAGGTCTCGAGGCACTCTGAGCCCGATCGAAAATGCCGAACGCAATACCCCGATCGCGGTCATATCGTTCGAGCACATGATCGCCGTGGCCAACTCGCCACGAGCCTGCAAGCGCTCGAAGGCCAGCATGCCGCCCTCAATTGTGTGATTTGCTTCGACGATCCTGGCGTCTTTTGGTGAGAATCGGGCCTCTTTGGCGGCGATCTTGAAGGCGTCGACCCTGGCTCTGGCGGAATGCAAGGTGGCCGATCCACTGATGAAGGTAATCTGACGATGGCCCAGGGCGGCAAGATGATGAACCGCCTGTCCAATACCGGCGCCATAGTCGACTCGAAGGGTACTGACCAGCGGACTGGGCAAATCAAAGTCGATCAGGGTCAGCGGGATCCTTCGCTCGGCCAGCTGCTGCAGAAGCGGTTCTTCAATGCCGAATGTCATGACCGCGACACCCTCGACTTTTCGCTCGAGCATACGGCGAATGACCAGGTTCATTCGCTTCGGATCGTAATTGGTGGAGCCGATCAGAATCTCGTAGCCATTCTCGACGGCAATCTCTTCAAAACCCTGGATCAGCTCGGGAAAGAATGGATTGGTGATTTCAGAGATGACCAGGCCCAACAGCCTGCTTCTGCCGGATACGAGACCCCTCGCCTGGGTATTGGGGTAGTAGTCGAGTTCTTCGATGGCCTTCCATACGCGCTTGGCCAGATCTGGCCCCACGCTTGGAATGCCATTGACGGTCCGGGAGACGGTAGCAATCGAGACCCTGGCCCGTTCGGCGACGGCGCGGATATCGAGCTTTACCAGCGCTGTTTTGGTCTTTCGCTTCACGACTGCATAGTAGCTTATTATGGAAATTTCAAGAAAATGTTTCCTTGGAAACCCGGTCACGCGGCGTAATCTTATGGATTACGCAAGGGGTTCTTGCGCAACCCTCTTGGTGTTCAGACTCATATGCGTAATAACTCAGTCTGAATTCTTCCCGTCACCATTGCCTTATCCGCCGTGGTCATCATGTCGATCTCGCTGCGGACACCGAACTCCGGCAGGTAAATGCCGGGTTCGACCGAGAAGCAGGTAAACGGCAGCAACAGGCGCTCATCGTGAGTCTCCAGATTGTCCAGGTGCGCGCCGTTGCCATGAATGTCTGTAGCGATATTGTGCCCGGTCCGGTGAGTAAAGGCTTCCCCGAATCCGGCATCGCGGATTACCGCCCGGGCGGCATCGTCGGCCTCCCAACCAGCAATGGCGCGTCCCGACGCAAATGCAGACTCGATAAGGGAGATCGCAGCATCTCGCGCATTTCGCACGGTCTCGAAGACCAGCTGCTCGCGAGCATTCGGTCCGCGCCCGATGACGCCTGTCCAGGTGATGTCGTAGAAGACCGAATCCGGCCGGTCCATCCGCCCCCAGATATCGATCAGCACGAAGTCGCCTTGCCGGATGGGCTTCGTTGTCGACTCAGTTGCCGCGTAGTGGGAGTCGGCCGTGTTCTCATTGACCGCCACGTCTGGCGCATTCTCCCAGACCAGGCCGCCTCGCCGCATCGCCTCTGATAGCCATTGCACCATGCCGTATTCAGTTGTGCCTGCCGCGCCGCCGTTAGCAGGACGCACTCTTCTCCCGATCTCGCGGAATCCCTCCGCGAGAACTTGGTCGATGATTCGCTGTGCCTCATAGTGGCTGGCCATCCGCTCTTCGCTCAGTACTGCTTCGAAGTGACTGACCAGGTCGGATGAACTTACGATCGTCTTGCCAAAGCCGCGGAGCAGTTCGATCGTACCGGCGTCCACCATGGAGACATACATGATGGCATTGCGCGGCGAATATTGCATGGCGAGCTTCTGGCACGGCTTGAGCATGATCTCCAGCTCTTGCTCAAGCTCCTGCCAGGACGAATAGACGGCTTTGGTGCCCGGCAATGAATCCAGCCTTCCTTGCTCGATGCGGTGGACCAGCTTCTTCGGCTCTCCCTGGGCCGGAATCAGGTAGTACCAGCGCCGCGTCACATGCAACGATTCACTCAGCCCAAGGATGCGGTAAGCGATCGGATCGCGATGATGATGATCGTAAAAGAGCCAGCCATCAAGCTGCGCTTGGCGAAGAGCGGATTGGATTGCTTCAAGGTCCATGCGGGTTAGTCTAAACCGGAGCGTTGCGATCTTCGAGGTAAGACAAGCTCGCGACCGCTGCTCGAGTCCTATTGTGAATCTGCGCCTTCTCAGTGCTAATCTAGCCACGCATTAGAAAATCCTTTTACCCTTGCGAGAGATTTGAATGTCATTTCTTGGAATCGATGTCGGCACTGGCGGCACAAGAGCCGTAATAGTGGATGAAAACGGTAAGGTACTCTCCTCGGCATCGAGCGATCACGACCCCTTCCGCGCAGCTCATCCAGGCTGGGCGGAACAGGATCCCGAAGACTGGTGGCGCGCCGCCCAGGAGGCGATCGCGGACGCGATCCGTTTCAGCGGGGCCGGCGGGGATGAGATTACCGCGGTCGGCCTCACTGGCCAGATGCATGGCGCGGTGGTCCTCGACGTTGCCGGAGAAGTGCTGCGCCCGGCGCTGATCTGGTGCGATCAACGCACTGGTCCGCAATGCGACTGGCTCCATGAGCATATCGGACGGGAGCGCCTCATCGAACTCACGTGCAATCCTGCATTGCCGAACTTCACTTTGACCAAGTTGCTCTGGATTAAGGAGCACGAGCCAGAAATCTTCGCCAAAATCGCCCATGTCATGTGCCCCAAAGATTATGTGCGCTACCGTCTCACCGGCACCTTCGCAATCGATGTGCATGAGGCATCGGGCACACTCTTGCTAGATGTGACCCATCGCAAATGGTCTTCGGAGGTAGCCAGTATTGCCGGCATCAATGAGGAATGGCTGCCGCCGCTCTACGAGTCTCAGGAGGTTTGCGCGGAGATTTCGGTTGCTGCCGCGGCCAATGTCGGCTTGGCGGTAGGGACGCCAGTCGTTGCCGGCGCGGGCGATCAAGGGGCGGGCGCGGTCGGCATGGGCATCCTCAAACCCGGGTCGGTGAGCGCAACGATCGGAACTTCGGGCGTGGTCTTCGCCGCCACCGACGCACCGACCAAGGACCCTCTGGGCCGCTTGCATACGTTCTGCCATGCCGTACCCGGCCGGTGGCACGTTATGGGAGTGACCCAGGCGGCCGGCCTTTCGCTGCGCTGGTTCCGCGATACCTTCGCCAAAGGCGCCACCTACGATGCCCTGGGTCGCAGCGCTGCCAACATCCGCGCAGGAAGCGACGGCCTGCTGTGGGCCCCTTACCTGCTGGGTGAGCGAACTCCCCATCTCGATTCTCACGCCAGGGCCGCTTTCGTCGGCATTACCGCCGACCATACGCCGCCTCATTTCACCCGCGCGATCCTCGAGGGGGTAGCCTTCTCGCTGCGCGACACTTTCACCTTGTTTGCAGAACTCGGCATTCCGGTAAACGGCGTCCGGCTAGGTGGCGGGGGAGCACGCGGACCACTATGGCGACGAATTCAGACCGATATCTATGGGTATCCGGCGGAGGTGCTGACAGCTGAAGAAGGCGGAGCTTATGGCGCCGCTCTGCTGGCAGGAGTCGGAGCCAAGGCCTGGCCCGATACCGACACCGCCTGTGAACATTCGCTGCAGGTGGCTGAAACCCTCCAGCCGGATCCCGAGACAGCCAAGGTGTACACCGAGGCGTATCGACTCTATCGCGAGGTTTACCCCGCCCTGAAGAAGATCCAGTAGAGGGAATATCGACCAGATCGCCTTTTCCCGAGGAGAACAAGTGAATCAACGGCAACTTACAGGGTTGTGCGCCACGCTTTCGCTGTTGCTATTCGCGCCGGTCTGCCTCTCTGAGGTTCGACTTCCGAAGCTCCTCAGCGATCACGTCGTTCTGCAGCGCGACGCCCCGATCCACATCTGGGGCTGGGCGGATCCCGGGGAGCCAGTCAACATTTCGTTCACCAGCCAGAAGCAATCGACCACCGCGGACGAACTCGGCAAGTGGAGCGTCTACTTGTCGCCAGAAGACTCTGGCGGTCCTTACGTACTGACTGTTCAGGGGGCCAATACCGTCACCGTCTCGGACGTGCTGGTTGGCGACGTCTGGTTTGCTTCCGGGCAGTCGAACATGCAAATGCCGCTGAGAGGCTTTCCCAAGTCGGCGGAGCTGAAGAACAGTGCTGAAGAGATTGCCAACGCGAATCAGCCGCAGATCCGGCTGCTCCGCGTCCATGACCGGCCGTCCGATCATCCTCTTCCCGACTTGCAGGATGCTGACGAAGTGTGGACCACCTGCACTCCGGAGACGGCTGCTGATTTCTCTGCCGTCGCTTATTTTTTCGGACGCGAGATCCAGCAGCACGAGAAGGTGCCGATTGGGCTAGTAGACGACACTTGGGGAGGGACGCCGGCAGAATCCTGGATCAGTCTCGACGGCATCTCCGCGAATGCATCGCTGATGCCCATCTTCCAGACCTGGAGCCAGATGTCCAATACAACCTCGGACATTCCAGCTTTACGGGCCATCGAGAAGCGGGCTGACGACGCCGCCAAGCAGGCTGGCCTTCCGCCCCCCAAGCACCCCTGGCATCCGGTGCCCGCCTCCTACGACCCGTCCTATCTCTATAACGGGATGATCGCGCCGTTTGTCGGCTTCCGGATCAAAGGAGTGATCTGGTACCAGGGCGAAACCAACAGCGGCACAAGTCGCGCGCCTATGTACTCCAAGCTCTTCCCTACGCTGATCAATGATTGTCGCAGCAAGTGGGGCGAAGGAGACTTCCCTTTCCTGTTCGTGCAAATATCGAGCTTTAAATCGAATGCTACCGAGATATGGGGCATTATCCGCGACGCCCAACGCCGAACCCTCAGCGTGGCGAATACTGGAATGGCGGTCACCCTTGATGTCGGCAATCCGGACAACGTTCATCCCGCTGACAAACAAACCGTAGGCCATCGCCTCGCCCTCACTGCTCTCGACATTGCCTATGGGGAACATATCGAAGACTCGGGTCCGCTCTTTCGCGAAGCTTCTCCGCAGGACGGCCAAATCCGGGTATGGTTCGATCATAGCGAGGGATTGTCTGCTCAAGGGGGCGCGCCGTCGGGGTTTGAAGTAGCAGGCGAAGACCACAAATTTGTCCCGGCCACTGCGAAAATCGATGGCCAAACCATCGTCGCAAGCGCGCCTGAAATCAAGTCGCCGAAATTCGTCCGCTACGCCTGGGCCAACGTGCCGGCGGCTAACCTCTACAACCGCGCCGGCCTTCCGGCATCCACCTTTTCGTCAGAAAATGGCGTGGATGCGGGCACGGTGCGCTGAAACTGGTTCCGTCTGCAGATTGCACTGACGGAAAAAGGAATTCATGTCGCGTTCACTCTTACTCGTGTTATCGCTCCTGGCCTGCGCAGCGGCTTCAGGAAATGCCCAGAAGCTTTCTCCGAAGTGGGAAGAGCTTACCGCTCCGGACTTCGTGCAAGCGATCCATGAATCTCAGGGCGTCTGTCTGATGCCATTCGGAATTATCGAGAAACATGGCCCGCATCTTCCTCTTGGCACTGATCTGCTCGACGTGCGCTTCGCGGTCATGAATGCCGTTCAGCAGGAGTATGCAGTCGTATTCCCCGAATATTACTTTGGCCAGATCTTTGAAGCCCAGCAGGAACCGGGAACGCTCGCATATAGTCTGAGCACTCAGCTCTCGTTGCTTCAGGAGACAGTGAAGGAGATGGCCCGCAACGGTTGCAAAAAGATCGTGATCGTCAATGGCCACGGCGGGAACGAAAGCCTGCTTCCGCTCTTCGCTCAGGCCCAGCTGGCCACGCCGCGGGATTACGTCGTCTACGTCTTCGGCCTTCCCCGCCGGGATGTTCCCGGAAGGCCGGCACTCAAGACCAAGACCGACATGCATGCCGGTGAAACCGAGACCTCGGCGATGCTGATTGCCAGACCGGATCTGGTTCACCAGGATCGCGCCGCCAGCGAGTCGGGAGCCGACCGCGACCGGCTGAAGCTACCTGACTCCGTATACACGGGCATCTGGTGGTACGCGAAATTCCCTGACCATTACTCCGGGGACGGCTCGGCTGGAAATAAACAACTCGGCGAATTCGACCAGAAGAGTTGGTCCAGCCAGATCGCGGAAGCGGTGAAAGCGATCAAAGTCGACGAAGAAAGCCTGAAGTTACAGAACGAGTTTTACGAGAAGACGCAGCATCCGCTCGACACGAAGCAGTGAAGTGCCAGGGGCCAAAGCTCTAATCGCCGTCAGCCGGCTCCGATGGAACGGTTACGAGATGATGGCCGGTCGTTGCTTCGATGGAACTCGCCAGTGTGTCGGTCTTTCTGGGAAAGATGAAGTCCATCGGCGATTTTAGAAACTGCTCGAAAACAAACTTGATGATTCTGATCTGCTCGCCGCGAGAGACGTTATACGCGCGCAGAGCAACCGTCGATGCGATTGAAAAACTCACTCCGAGGTTGAGCACGAAGGTCACCGCGACTCCAGCGATTGCGTAGTAGAGCCAGCTCTCCCGGAATACGCTGGCGCCAAACTGGGACGCTGCCAAGGCGACCATTCCGGTGTTGAGGGTAACGTGCCGGACATCGAGGGGAATGCCGAAGAAGCGCGCGATGACGGGCGACAGACCGAGCAGGTAGCCAAGCACGATACTGTTGCTCCAGGCCGCCACGTTGCGCTCCAGCCAGTCGGCAATCCGATGCATGTTGCGCGACCCAAGCTGGTAGCCGATCGGATGTTGGATGATGGCGTCGGGAATGCGGTGGTAAACCACGAAGTTTTCCGCCCATCCGCCCGCCAGTCCACCAATCCAAAGAATGACTCCGGTGAAGGCGGCAAAGATGATCGTGCCGGACTCGAAGGGATTCATGCCATGGTAGGCATGTTCCGCACTTGCCGGGGACAAGTAGTGTGCATGAAAGGTTCGAAACCACAGGTGTTCGAAGATCACGCCGCCGATGCAGACAGCGATCACGTTCCCAAAGGCGGCGGCAAGCTGCGTCCGTGAGATTTGCGCCGCATACGCGGAGATCTTGCTCCAACGCGAAACGCCGCGGTTCTCGCGCACGATTCCGGCCAAGGCCGCTGCCGTCATCGAGGGCTGCTTGGTCGCCAGCGCAAGGTGGAAGATCTGCAGAAGAATAAAGCTGACCGCGTAATCGGTGCCGACCAGGAATCCTTCAACAAAGAGCGGCAGGTGAAATCCTACGATTCGAAGCTTGAGAGCAGCGGTAAAGACGGTGAGGATGCCACCTCCGGCAGCCGCACGCCACATTTGCCAATAGTCGCTCCGGGTGCGGGCAACGTAATGATCTCCACTATGGCCGGTCCGCTCCACGGTTTTGCGAGCGAGAAGGGTAAGGTTCTGGCGAAAGAGCAGCGAGACCCGGGTATCGTCCAGCCGCCCGCGAACCAGCGTGTTCAGCAGGGCGCGGGCGGCTACGCGCGACTCCTTCGTCGAGAGCGTGTTCTCGCCCGCGGAGAATGCGTCCGAGAGCAGTTCCATCCTCTCCAGGGCCGACTCGATACTTTGCAGATCATAGACGAGGGCGGAACTGACTCCGGCATCCTCCATCTGCAGATGGACGTGGTCCAATTCCAGGCGGCATTTGTGCACGACCTCCCGCCAGAGCATGCGTTCGGTGAGCCGCCATTCGGACTCGTTCCCCACTTTGCTTTTATTGACGAACATCTCGGTGGCAAAGATCAGCCGGTAAAAGGGAGAGTCGTGAACATCCTGAGTCGTGCCCCGGGCGCGGACCGCGGCGGTCACTCCGCGGCCGCCTACCCGGGTTGCCAGCAGGCGCAGCGACTGGCTCAAGTCCCGCTGAACTCGCAGGCACGACTGGAAGCCCTGGGAAGGCCAAAGAAGCTGAAAGAGGCGCTCATACACAGCGGGTTCGAGCGAACTGAACCGTTCCACCGCTCGTGGTGATGAAAAAATGTTGGTAAAAAGCAGACCGGCGTCCGTGACTTTGCGGGCCGACGGGAGTACGCGGCCAAAGAGCCGCCGCACCAGTTCGGAAAAGAGTCCGTGGTGTGCGGGAAGCCCGGCGTCGGCGAATAAGGGCACCGAATCCAGTTCGCTGAGCAAGAGCAGCCACGACTTCTGAAACTCCCGGTTCAGCGAGGGATTCTGCTCCATCAAGCCGATCCAGCGAAGCAGACGGATGGAGAAAGTGCGGTCGCCGCCTTCCGACCAGACGAAGGCGAATAAATGGCTGGCCCGCCGCGTCCTGGCCGCGAGGGTTCCGGCTTCACAGAAGTCCTGGGTAAGCTTGCGCAACTCATCCTGAGCGCGCGAAAACCTCATCCGCCGCATCAACCGCCGGTGACGGAGAAGTCTGCGCGCAATCTGCAGAAATGCCATGCAGAGAGAATAGCTACTTTTCACTCGAAGCGCGCTGAAAAGAATGCCTTTCCCAGCGCGGTTAAGAGTTATTCCTGGACGACCGCCTTCACCAGATTTCGCGGGTTATCGACATCGATTCCGCGAAGAATTGCGCTGAAGTAGGCCAGCAATTGCAGGGGCACCACTTCGAGCACCGACAGTAGATATTCGCTGGCTCTGGGAATGCGGATCACGTTCGCAGTGATGAGGGGAATCTCCACATCGTCTTCCGAGATCAGGGCAAAGATCTCTGCTCCCTGAGTGTGCATGTCTCGAACCAGCTGCAAGGTCTTCTCGTAGCGCAGCATCGAATCCGGATCGTTACCGTCCCGGGTGGCGAGGACGACCAACGGAGCGTTCTTGCCCACCAGCGCATTCGGGCCGTGTTTTAGTTCGCCGGCGGGATATCCTTCCGCCTGCATGTAGGCCGACTCCTTCAGCTTGAGCGCGCCTTCGCGGGCGATTGCATAGTGGATGCCGCGGCCAAGGTAGAGCACCGCACTCGCTCCCCGCATCCGCTCAGCAAAGCCGCTCGCCTGCCGCTCCCACTCGGGAAGCGCACTGCGCAAGGCCTCCCCGACTTCAACGAGCTGCTCGCAAAGCGAGGAGACGGCATGGTTCGTCATGCGGCCCCGCAAGCGCGCCATATAGAGAGTAGTCAGATACAACACGACGAGCTGGGTGGTGAAGCTCTTGGTAGCCGGAATCGCCTTTTCGGTTCCTGCATAGGTAGGCAGCGAGGCGGTCGCCTCTCTCGCCATGGTTGAACCGGCATGGTTGGTGATGGCGACGGTCGAGAGTCCGCGCGCCGTCGCTTCGCGCAGCGCGGCCAACGTGTCCGCCGTCTCGCCAGACTGCGAGACCACGATCACCCCGGGCGACTGCAGTGTGTGCGTCGATCGGTAGCAATATTCGCTCGCATATTCGACGTCTACAGTGAGTCCAGCGAGGTCTTCAAGCATGATTTCGGCGGCCAGCCCAGCATGCCGGCTGGAACCGCTGGCGGCGATAACGATGCGTTCGTGGCCGCGGAGGGCCTCCGCCAGCGCCTTGAAGGGCTCCGGATTGAGGCTTTCATTCAGCATGTAATGACGCAGCGTCGCTGCGATCGCGTCCGGCTGCTCGTAGATTTCCCGGAGCATGGAATGCGCAAAGACCCTGTCTTCCAAGACAGTTTCGACCATCGGAATTCTCCACCATTCAGCCAGGGACCAGATCCGGCGCCCAAGGATCGAGCATGAGTCTAGCTGATTTCTATTGTGACGTTTTAATAAGTCTCGTCTTAGGATAAATGGCCGGTCGCATATTCGATAGCTTCCTCAGCAGCGACCCTCTTTAGAGGATCACCCTGCGTAGAAATCCTTTTATGCCGAGCGCCCAGAGCAGTGCTAGAGAGATCAACAAAGCAAGCACGATCAAAGGAGCCGGCATGTGAGGTACGGAAGGCGTCAGCGCCGCTCTCAGTCCTTCACTCATATACACGATCGGATTTACCAAGACGAGAATTTGCAGCCAGCGCACATGGTTCAGAAAAGCCCAAGGGTAGTAGACGCAGCCGAGGAAAGTAATCGGAATGACGACGATCGAGAAGATCAGTCCGATCTGCTGCGGTTTGACATTGGAGCCGATCGCCAACCCTAAAGCGCCGGAGGTCAGACTGGCCAGCAATAACACTACGATCAGCAGCAGCCAATTGGAGACATGAACATGGACCGGCGTCGAGGGCACGAGGTACGCCAATGGAATAATCAGGAGCGCAGCGATGATGCTTTGGAGCGCGCTGAAGCAGACTTTTTCAATAGCGACGGCCGCTACCGGCAACGGGCACATGACCCGGTCATCAATCTCCCGGGTCACTCCGAACTCCGAAGCCAGGGGGAGCGCAACCCCGGCGATGCCGCTGAACATGATGGCAACCGCCATCAAGCCCGGCAGCAGGATGGTCGCGAAGTTCGGTCCAGCGCCAGTCGCCATGGGATTGCTGGTATTCATGTGCGGAAAGACATAGGTGAATACGAAGAGAAACAGCAAGGGCTGCATGCCGACGCGGAGGATGAACGGAGCGAGTTCACGGCTCAACACCCGAAGATCGCGCAGAAATAATCCGGAGAATGCTTCGATGAAGATCCCTCTGCCACCCTTGGTTAAGATCGCAGTCTGAGTTGCGCTACTCACGAAGGTCCCTTCCTGTCAGCCCGATGAATACTGTTTCGAGGCTAGGCTCGCTGATCGAAATGTCCCGCACCCCGAAGGCCTGAGCCGACTGCACCACTTCGGCCAAAACGCCGTCGGTGGTTTTCGCAAAAACACGAATGCCTTCCGGGGTTATCTCTGCGCTTTGCACATTGGGAAGCTGCTGGAACTGCTGCACCAGCAGCGACAAACCCTCGTGGCGGCGTAGTTTCAGCTCGAAACGCGTCTGCGCGCCGAGCCTGGTTTTCAGCTGCTCTGGAGTATCCAGGGCGAGAATCTTGCCGTGATCGACGATCGCTACCCGGTCACATAGTTCATCGGCTTCTTCCATGTAGTGGGTCGTTAACACCACCGTGATTCCCTGCCCGCGGAGAGCCTCGACCGCCTCCCACATGGCGATGCGGCTCTGCGGGTCGAGGCCGGCGCTGGGTTCGTCGAGAAACAGCACGGCGGGTCGATGCGCAATCGCCCGGGCAATCTGTACCCGCTGCTGCAAACCTCCCGAAAGCTGATTGGGAAAGCTTTTGCCGCGCTCCTGCAGCAGAAACTGCTGCAGGAGTTCGTCGGCGCGCGCCTTGGCATCGCTACTGCTAAATCCGAAATAGCGGCAATGGAAGTAGAGGTTTTCAAAGACGCTCAACGCCCGGTCAAGGGTGTTGTATTGCGGCACGACGCCGATGTTGCGCCGCGCCAGCGCCGGCTGATCGACAACATCCGTGCCAGCAATCCGGACTACCCCGGACGTGGGGCGGGCCCGCGTCGTACAGATGCTGATGGTGGTTGTCTTTCCTGCGCCGTTCGGGCCCAGCAAACCGAAGATCTCACCCCGGTTGACCAAAAGATCGATGCCGTTGACCGCGACTACACGCTGCTTATCTTCATAAACCTTGGTCAGACCGGAGATCTCAACGATCACTGGGGCATCCTTCAGGCGAGGCAAAGAGAACTTCTACAGGTTGGATTATACGGGGCAGCGGGAGCTACCCTCTCATGGCATCGAAAGCCGCTCCCACTGCCTCGCTCGCGGAAAATATATCGAAGATCGATCTGAATGCCTTAGCTGCCTACCTTGATGACGATCTTTCCCACATGAGAAGCATGTTCGATGGCGTGGAATGCGGAGCGGGCGTCCTCGAATTCGAAGACGGAGTCAACGACCGGCTTAAGCCCGTTTTGCTCGATAGCGCGGTTCATGGCCAGGAAGTGCGCCTTCGAACCTACGTAAATCCCGTGCACCTGGACCTGTTTGTGCAGGATGGGAGCGATCTGCAGAGGCTCCGACGATTGCGAGAGAACACCGATTTGCGCAACCATCCCTCCGATCCTCAATGCCTTCAGCGATTGCGCGAAGGTACCCGACCCGCCCACTTCAACAACTAAGTCGGCACCTTCCCCGTTGGTCTGCCGTCGAATCCAGTCGGCCCAGTCAGCCTGGGTTTTGTAGTTCACCCCGGCATCCAGGCCGAGCATCTTCGCGCGTACAAGTTTTTCATCGCTGCTTGACGTTCCTAACACCCTCGCTCCGAGCAGCTTGGCGAATTGCAAGGCAAAGATGGAGACGCCGCCGGTTCCCTGAATGACAACGGTATCGCCTGGCTTGATGCTACCTTTGGTGACCACCGCGTTCCATGCCGTGACGCCGGCGCACGGCAGAGTCGCTGCTTCCTCATAAGAGAGCTGTGGCGGAATTCCCACAACTCCGCTGGCATCGAGCAACACGAACTCTGCCAGCATTCCATCCACGTCGCCGCCCAGGGCTGCGAGCTGCTTTGCCGCCGAAGGCGGCCCGTCCAGCCACCGCTGCATGAAAATCCCGGCCACCCGATCGCCAGGTTTCACGTCGGAGACGGCTTCGCCGACCTCGACTATCTCGCCACTGCCGTCCGAACACGGAATGCGAGGCATTGCCAGTCGAGGGTCATACAGACCGGTGACCATCCTGAGGTCCCGGTAGTTCAGTGAGACTGCTTTGACCCGGACCACGACTTGGCCCGGTCCTGCCTTGGGGATCGGCGAGTCAAACACCTCGAGGTTGTCGATCCCAAAAGAGGAAATTCTCCAGCTCTTCAATATGCACTCCTATAGACAAACTGCTTACTTTACCTCAACACTGAGAACGTTGTCCAAAACTCGCCGCCCAAGCCTGTTCCGCAGTACGATAAAGGTATGGCTAGAGGTTGGGAGAGCAAATCCGTGGAGGAGCAAATGTCGGTTCACGACGAACACCCCGCTTCGCAGACCGCGAAGAATAAGGCGATCGGCGATTTGGCAAAAAAGCGCGACCTTCAGGCGTTAGAGTTGCAACGGGAACGGATTCTTTCAGAACGAACATCGAGTCCCCACCGTCGCGCAGCCCTGCAAGCCGCCCTCAGCGATATCGAAGCAAGGTTGACTTCTTTCAATTAAACGGAACGAACTGGTGGGCATTGACCTTGCCTATCCGGTCTTTCGGTTGAAGAGTAAGGAGTTTGCTTGATCGACTGGCGTGAGCAGAATTCGCGCTATGTTGACATGGGCCGGACGAGTGACCGCCCATAGGATGGCGTCTGCAATGTCTTCAGGCTTGAGGGGAGTCACGCCCTCGTAGACCTGGGCGGCGCGCTTCGTGTCTCCGCGAAAACGAACCTCGCTGAAGGGCGTCTCGACCATGCCCGGATCGACGCTGGTCACGCGCAATGGAGTGCCGAGCACGTCCTGCCGCAAGCCATCATTGATGGCTCGCTCTGCGGCTTTTGTCGCACAATAAACCGCGCCTTTGGGATAGGTCATCTCGCCAGCCGTCGAGCCGAGATTGACGACGTGGCCGGTACCCCGTTCGATCATGCCAGGTACAACCGCGCGCGTCACGTATAGCAGCCCTTTGACGTTGGTGTCGATCATCTCGTCCCAATCCTCAGGCTTACCCTCCTGGAGCTTGTCGAGCCCGCGGCTCAGGCCGGCGTTGTTGATCAGCACATCGATGGCCTGCCACTCGGATGGAAGTCCTGCGATGCTCGACTCGACCTTAGGCCCCTCTCGAACATCGAGTTCCAGAAGGTGAACCTCGAGTGCACCCGCGTTGAGCAACTCCGGCTGCAGCGCCTGCAACCGGTCCATTCGCCGTGCCGCGAGCAGCAGACGCGCCCCTTCGCCGGCGAATGCCCGGGCGCAAGCCGCGCCAATCCCTGAGCTGGCGCCGGTAATGAAGACTGTCTTCCCTTGCACCGTAAATTTTCCTTCGCTTGCCAATGTTCTACGTCCTCATTTTTGGGTTTGCGTATTAGAGTTCTTCGCCAGCTCGTAGAGCCCCGCCGCCCAATCGCGCTCTTTGAGACCGGCCTCTGCGGCCTTAGCCAGGTTAGCAGCGAAACGATCGGCGAGCGGTGTCTGCACACCGGCGGATTGGGCGGCATGGCGAAACAGATTCATATCCTTCGCGCCGAGGCCGATCGTCGCGCCAGGCTTGTCCGGCGGATTCAGCATCACCTTGCCGTAAGCCTCGTAGAGGGGCGACCGGAAGAGTGCGCTGTTCACGCTCTCAAGAAACGTTTCCGGATCGATGCCCTGGGCGCCGGCAAATACTAACGCTTCGCTCAGCGACTCGATCATGGCGGTAATCAGGAAATTCCCGCCTATCTTAAGAGCGTGAGCCCGCCATGGCTCCTCGGAGACGATGGTCAGACCCCTGCTGATGCTTTCGAGGAGCGGCCGGACGCGTGCTACCGATTCTTCCCTCCCAGCGACGACGATCCAGAGCTTGCCCTCGGCGGCGACGTTCGGACGACCGAAGACCGGCGCTGCGACGAACTCACTCTGGCTGCGGTTATGCTCCGCAGCCAGGCGTTGCGAAAGCTTCACGCTGATCGTGCTCAGCGAAACATGGATTGCTCCAGTTCGCATTGCGGAGAGGAATCCGGGAGATGCGTCCCCGCCGAAGACGACCGACTCCATAGATTGATCGTCGTTCAACATCGTAAAGACTACGTCCGCTTCCTTTACCGCTCCCTCTAGACTTTCCGCGAGTGTGGCCCCCTCCGCGATCAACTCAGCGGTCCTCCCGGGCGTCCGGTTCCATATGACCAGATCGGGGTTAGAACGCAGCAAGAGCTTCGCGATGGGCAGTCCCATCTTGCCTAAGCCTAGAAAAGCAATTCTCATTTCCTACTCTCAATTGGATACAGCAGTTCTACTGCGAAGACGTGGAATAAAGCATGAAGAGCCAAAACATCCACGAGAATAATCATCAGGAGCCGAAGATCTGAGAAGCCTTTACTCAGAAGTCTGGGAAGGCTGAAGACCTCCCCAGACAATGAGCCAGGAGATACTACGCGGAGTTTATTGGTTGGGAGGGTTCGAGACCCCGGTACTTTGCGCTGGCTGGGGGGCAGGGGTCGCTTGCGGCTGCGCCTGGGCGCTTGGCGCAGACTCCTGAACCCCGATCGAATTCCCGGAAACCACAAGCTGAACTCGACGGTTTTCGGCGCGGCCCTGGTTGGTGGAGTTGTCGGCCACCGGATCGCTCTTGCCATAACCCGTCGAGCTGATGTTGTTCGAGCTCACTCCTTGGGAGGTCAGATAATCGCGGACGGCATCGGCGCGCTGTTGCGAGAGCTTCTGGTTGTAATCGTCGGACCCGACGTTGTCCGTGTACCCTTCCACCTGAAGCTGCAGGTTAGGGTAAGCCAGTAGAATGCCCGAGACCTTCGCCAGCTTCTCCCGCGCCTCGGGTTGGAGGTTGTACTGATTGAACCCGAAGAGAACGTCCGACATGTTGACAATCAGACCGCGGGCGGTCTCGCGAGTCTGCAAGACCTGATTGAGCTGGTCCTTCAACCGCTCTCGCATTTGTTCGGTCTGTTGGCTGGCTTGCTGTGCGCTTTGCTCGGCCTGACGCTGGGCCGCCTGGGCTTGAGCAGCCTGGGCCTGGGCGCGGGCCGCGTCAGCATCCGCCTGCGCTCGCCTTAGAGCCTGCTGATCGGCTGCCTGTTGAGCGGCAAACGCTGCCTGCTGGGCGGCTTCCTTCGCCTCCTGGGCCTGCTGCTTGTCCTCTTCCTGTTTCTTGCGAATGGTGATGATGCGCGCATCCTCGGCGCCCTGCACCGCCTCGCGGGCATAGGTGATCTGCTCCTTGCGCGCACTCTTCTTGGAAATGTCTTGAGCGTTGGTCAGATCCTGCTGGGCCTTCTGAAAGGCTTCAGGAGCGTATTTGTCAGCGCCGTTTGCCTGGGCTATCTGGACTGCGTTGATTGCTTCGTAGAGTTCTAGAGGGGATTTGTCATCCCGGGTGATCGGATGAAGCACGGCATGCTGCCCCGCGGTTTGCACATAGGCGCCGCGTGGAAGCAAGGTCGCATGCGCATTCACTTGTTCGATAATCCCTTGAGTCCGGTCGGGCAGAACAAAATTCTGCATAACGACCAGGTCACTCGGCATCGTGACCGCAAAATAAGGTTCCGCGGTGATGATGAGGCCGTAGGCCTGCAGATCGGTAGTCACGGTTATCTGGGTCTTGCTTCCTTGCGGCAACACCTCACCGAGATTGATGGGACGGCCATCGGGCGTGATTGCCCATAACACATAGGTCAGATACTCCTGGCCAAAACTGTTCGCCGGCACCAGTCCCTCGAGTTTTGCGTCGATGGTCATGCGTCCGCGCTCGCTCTTGACGCTAGCTTCGCCTTTTCCTTGTGAAAGAAGACTGGTTCCCTGGAAGCCGATCCTGGTCGAACCGCTGCGGTGAAAGTAGTTGATGGCGGGAATGTCGCGGCCAACCACTTCAACTCGATAGACAGGAACTCCGTCGCGCATCTGCGCTTGGGGCTGCTGCGTAGCCGAAGGCTGCTGGGCGGTTGGATTCATCTCCTGCGCGCGAGCCGAGCCAAGGACACTCACAGTGAAAAGAAAGGCAGTTGTTGCTGAACTTATTCTCATGCTAGATCGCTTTCCCATGCTAGAACGCTCCTTACAGCAGCAAACCGTACGCCGATGCGCACACCGAATTCAGCCGCTACAGCTTGTTAGGATGCGCCAACTGGAAGCTGGGGCTCAAGGAAGGCGGTAATTTGTCGGTATGTCCTTTTAGGATCAGGGGCTTACAAGATGATTCGCGAGCGCGAACAAGGCCAATTCAAGACGCGTGGAGACCCCAACTTTGTCGAAGATATTGGAGAGATGGCGCTTCACCGTTTCTTCACTGAGACCGAATTGCGTGGCGACGTCGCGATTGGTGCATCCATCGACGATGCAACGGAGAACTTCGACTTCGCGGCGGGTAAGTCCGTACGACTTCTGTTCCGGAGAGGCTTGTTCATGCACCAGCTGATGCAGTGAATTTACTAACCCCTCGACACGTTCTTGTCCAAGCCAGTACCCCCCGTCTGAGACACAGCGGATCGCAGGCTCCAGGCTCTCGTCAAGCCCTTCGTGTAGAACGATACCTCTCGCTCCAATCTGCAGCGCCTCGATGATGTGCTGGGCTCGAATGGTCCGGTTGAGCAACAGGATCTTGATCTTCGGCCAGCCGCTCATAATCGCGCGCATGGCTTCCAGGCCGGGAAGTCGCGGCATCGTGAGGTCGAGCAGCACGATATCAGGCAACAGATCGAGGGTCTCTGTAATTGCCTCGTCGCCATCCTCGACCTCGCCGACAACCTTGATACGCTCATCCGCTCCCAGAAGATTGCGGACACCAATCCGAACCAAAGGATGGCTGTCGGCAATCAATATGCTCACTTCATCCGACATCGAGCTATCCCCATTTCCAACAACCCCGTATTGTGCCACACATTCAAAAGATGGGCAGCCCCCGATCCAGCTATCAGCCGTCCAAGGCTTTGTCCGTGCTTTTCTTCACCCTCTACAGACTGTACATTTCTCCAATGGATTCCGATCGATCCGAAGCCGCGACCGATGATTGGCGGGATGAACTGGCGGCGCTCAGGCGGCGGGTAGAAGTTCTTGAAGAAAGACTAGGCGACTCAGGCAGGGCGCCAAGCCTCGAATCTCAAGCCAACCATCAGAAAGATGGCGGTCTGCCCGATTTGGATTCGAAACGCGCACCGACTACATATCAGGGCGATGCGCCGGCGGCGTTGCCTCACGAAGCCTCGGAGAAGCAGCAGGCGAAGGCTCCCGCCGACGCCAAACGAAATCACCCATCGGCTCTCGAATCGAAGATCGGAGCACTGCTCTTCAATCGGGTCGGCATCTTTGCTGTGCTCGCAGCGGCCGCCTGGTTTCTGAAGCTGGCGATCGATCGGGAATGGATCGGTCCTGGCATCCGCGTTGTCGTCGGTCTGGTGGTTGCGATTGGCCTGTTTCTATGGTCGGAATGGTTTCGCCACAAAAGCTCCCTGCCGTTTTCGTTGACATTGAAGGCGCTGGGATCAGGCATCGCTTATCTATCACTCTGGGCATGCTTTAGCCTCTACCACCTGCTTCCGGCGGCTCCGGTCTTTACCGCGATGGTTGCCGTGACCGTCATGAATGCGGTCCTAGCCTGGCGCCAAAACTCGGAGCTGCTCGCCGCCCTGGCGTTGGCAGGCGGGCTGCTTACCCCCGCCCTGCTGACAAATGGTAGTGATTCCGAGTGGTTCTTATTGTCCTATCTTCTGCTTCTGGATGGCGGAGCACTTCTGCTTATGGCCGTGCGTCCATGGCCGGGGCTTGCGATCGGCGCCTTCATCGGAACTACGATCTACTTTGCTACTTCCTGGCTGCGATTCTTTACTGCCGAGGCGGCGGGGCTTACTGGCGTCTTCATTGCGCTATTCTTTGCTGTCTTCACCGCTGCACCCATGCTCGAGCGGCGGGCGCGATCGGTTCGACTTTTCTCCATTAGCCCCTCCCCTTCTGGCCGGATCTTGTCTGGGTTTCCTATTGCCGTCGGCGTTTGCGCCTTTCTGGAGGCGTATCACCTCTTCTCAAATACCGCTCTGTCAGACTCGACCTCCTGGATTGCGGTCTCGCTTGCGGCGGTCTATACCGGCCTGGTGTTTGCGATGCGGCAGTCGCAGGCGCTTCCGGCGGGTGACACCCTCCTGGCCGTGCATCTTTGCCTCGCCGCCGGCTTTCTTGCGCTCGCCGGCCTCCTGCAGTTCCATGGTTATGGAATCCCACTCTGCTGGATTGCTGAGCTTGTAGTCTTACAAGCTTTGTCGGCCCGCTTCGACGCAGTGCCGCTGGCACGAGTCATGCGCGGCTGCGCGGGCGCCATGCTTTTGCTGTCTTTCGGCGCTCTCCTGCTGCTCGACGGCTACGATCGTCCGTCCGTAGCGACAAGCGCCTTCCTCAACGCACATTTCGGCGCTTATCTCGCCGGATTGGCCGGATACGCGATTGTAGTGGCATTATCCTCGAAGGCCCTTCGATCCGAATCAATCCTCGATGCCTCGGTGTCGCCAAAGGTCCTCTCCCTTACCAGTTGGAAATTTCTGGCTGGCGCATCCGTGATCGCGTTTAACGTTATCGCACTCGCCGCGGTGACTTTGCAGATCAACCTTTACTGGAAGCCAGAGTTGCGCTCGCTCCACCAGAGCGTACATTCCATACATCAGGCAGCCTATGTGGATTTCACCTATAGCGCATGGTTCATGTTCTACGGGGCGGTGTTGATGGCCGCTGGCTTTCTACGACGCAGCGCCTTCTTACGCTGGCAAGCCCTGGTGCTGCTTATTTTCAGTATTGGAAAGGTCTTCCTGGTCGATACGAGCCATCTCAACGAGGGGTACCGGATCTTGAGCTACCTGGGCCTCGGGGTGCTGCTGCTTGCCGTAAGTTTCGTCTACCAGCGCGATCTGCTGGCTCTACGCGGGGATGGAAGCTTACAAAAATCCCATATGTAGACTTTTCCCCGCGGAGCGGTTGCGGTTTCATCTTGCGCCGTCCCGTTGAGACTTAGCGCATGGCTGCTTCGACTTGGCTCAGCCAATCTGGCGGTTTCAGAATTTCGCGCGGCTTCGAACCATCGGCTGGACCGACAATCCCATCCCGCTCCATCATGTCGATCAAGTGAGCAGCCCGCCCGTAGCCAATTCGTAACCGCCGCTGTAGCAGACTGGTCGAGGCCTTGCCGAATTCCAAGACCAGGCGCACACCGTCTTCGTAGAGTTCATCGTTGCCATCGGCATCCTCTCCGCCAGCTTCGAGGTCACGGCCTTTGTCGTCCTTCGGCGCTTCGAGGAAACTCTCTACGTACTCAGCCTGGCCTTGATTCTTCCAGAATTCGACCACCGCGGCAGTCTCTTTCTCGGTAACGAACGGGGCATGGACGCGCTGCACCCGCGAGGTTCCCGGAGGAAGAAAGAGCATGTCGCCGCGCCCCAACAGCGCTTCGGCGCCGTTCGAATCGAGGATCGTCCGCGAATCGACCTTGGTCGCCAAACGGAAGGACATGCGTGTGGGGACGTTGGCCTTGATGAGTCCGGTAATCACATCCACGGATGGCCGCTGGGTGGCGAGGATCAGGTGAATGCCGACAGCGCGGGCCATCTGCGCGAGCCGGGTAATCGCCTCTTCGACATTTGCTTTGTCGAGCATCATCAGGTCGGCGAGTTCGTCGATGATGATGATGATGTAAGGAAGTGGTTCCTGCTCATCGGTATCTTCAAAGAGGCTCGGGGTTCCATTCTCAAAGAGCCGGTTGTATTGATCGATATTGCGGACGCTGCGCGAGGCAAGCAGCTTCAGCCGCCGCTCCATCTCGCGGACTGCATTCTTCAACGCATTGGCGGCCAGCTTCGGCTCGGTGATGATCGGGGTGAAGAGGTGGGGAATCCCTTCATACATTCCCAATTCCACTCGCTTCGGATCGACCAGAATCATGCGCACTTGTTCTGGAGTCGCCTTGTAAAGGATCGACATGATCATCGCGTTGATGGCCACCGACTTGCCACTGCCGGTCGAGCCGGCAATCAAGACGTGGGGCATCGTTGCCAGATCCGCGACCACAATGCGGCCATTGATGTCCTTGCCCATGGCGAGAGCGAGCTTCGATTTGGTATGCAGAAAGACTTCTGATTCGATCACGTCCCGCAGCCAGATGGTCTCCCGCTCCTGGTTTGGCACCTGGATGCCGACCGTGCTCTTGCCTGCCATGCGCTCGATCAGAATGCTCTCGGCACGCATCGCGAGACAAAGATCTTCGGCCAGGCCGGTAACCCGGCTGTATTTGACTCCGGCTTCGGGGCGAAACTCAAACGTGGTCACGACCGGTCCGGGATTGATCTGGACGACCTGCCCGCGCACATCGAATTCGCCGCACTTCTCGACCAGAACTTGCGCCTCCGTGCGCAACACGTCTTCGCGAACCACCTGCGACTCGTCGCTGCGGTGCAGGAGAGTACTTGGCGGCAGCTTGAAGCCGCTGACCGATTTCGGGGTCACTGTCACCGTGCGGGACTCGGCGTCGGCTCGTCCGCCAACTGCGATGTTGCGGGCTTCAAACCTCGGTTCGAGCCTTGGTGCAGGTGGGGGAGCAGCCGGGGCCGGAGGCGCTTCTACTCGCCGCGGCACGATGAGCTGCGGGCGCACCGGAGCGAGAGGTTCTGGCTCCGGGTCGAAGTCATCAACTGACGGTGGCGGCATCTCGTTCCATGCCTCGGCAACCGGAGGCGGTTCAACATACATCTCTGCAAACCCTGCTTGGCGTGTGCCTGGCATTGGCTCCGCGGGTTCGACGATGCGAGCCGGAAGCGCCTCGGACGCTCGCTGCTCCTTTGGCGAAATCTTCCCGGCCTTAGCTGCCGACTTTTCCGCCCTGGCCATCTGCTTGGCGCGGATCGCGTCGGCCTTCACTGCCTCACGTAGTTCCCGCTTGCGTCCCCGCGCCACCTTCCAATTCGCCCAACGATCTCGCCATGCCTGCACAAAGGCGAGGCGTACGGCCAGCCATTCCCTGGCGGTGTTGAAGCTGAAGGTGGTGGAGAGATAGAGCGCAGCGGCAACCATGGCGAGGGCCACGATGCACGCGCCGGGAAAATTCAGGTACTTCACCAAGAGGTCGGCAACCAGGCGTCCGGTGAGACCCTCTATAGGCAGACCGTGCATCCAGTGCAAGTGGCCAGAGATGCGCGCCGCGCTGATTAATCCGAAGATCGCGGGACCGAAGACCAGGATCAGGCCAGCGCCGACCAATTTGGCGATCGGAGATCCAGCCGGCCGCGAGCGGACCCACGAGAGACCGAGCATCCCTAACAGAACAGGAAACCAGAGGGCGGTGACGCCCTCTACCTGCAGCAGCAAGTCGCTGATCGTGGCTCCAACGATGCCGGCCCAGTTTTGGGCTGCATGCGCCCCGGCCGCGCCGGAGGCCGTGTTCAACGAGGGATCAGTCGGTGTATAGGAAAGGGTCGCGAGAAGAAGGAGGCCAGCAGCAACCAGCAACAGCAAGCCTAAAAGCTCGTTGAGCCGACGATTGCGAGTAGGGGCGACAACGAATCTAAGGGTCTTCATGGGAGACGCAACGACACGCTTACCGCAATGCCAGCAGCAGCCAGCGCGGCCCAACGCATCCCGAACCTCCAGAGCAACTTCATTATTTCAGAACCGAAGCGAGTCTAGACGAGGGTTTCGAGATTTGTGGGGCCGGGGAACCGACTTCCAAACTCCAGGGGAGGCGCTTATCCGCCAACTAAATCTGCTCCAAAGACCAGCAGAATGATTCCCAGGATGATCCGATAGATCGCAAACGGCACAAAGCCGTGCTTGCGCACCCAGATCAGAAACCATTCGACCACCCCTAATGCAACGATGAACGAAACGATGAGGCCGATGACAAGGATGATCCAGCCATGAGTCGTGATCACCAGGGGGGCAATGGCGGGTTCACCGGCGATTTGTTTTGGATGAAGAGACTTCAGCAGGTCATAGCCGGTGGCCGCTACCATCACCGGAATGGATACCAGAAAGCTGAACTCGAGTGACGCACCGCGAGTGAGGCCGGCAAGCTGGCCGCTGCTGATCGTCGACATGGAGCGGGACGTGCCGGGAAAGACTGCGGAGAGAACCTGGAAGGCGCCGATCCAGACCGCCTGCCATACGGACATCTGTTCGACGTCCTTCGTCGGAGACTCGCGTCGAGCGCTCCACCAATCGATGGCCCACATGGCGACACCGCCTATCAGGAGCGCCCAGGCGATGACAGTGATACTTTCCAGGTGCTTGCCTATGGTTTTTGCCAGCAGGAATGAAGGGATAGCGGTCACCAGGAAGGCGATGGCAGTCAGCGAAATGGGATGGTTCCAGATTGTCCGGTCGCCGGTCTCGCCTTTAGGAAAGGTGCGGAAGAAATCAATAATCCGTCCTGTGAACAGCGACAAGAGCGCCAAGATCGCGCCTAATTGAATGACCACCGTATACATCTTCCAGTATGGATCGGCCAGGTCCAGATGCAGTAAAGCTTCGGCGATGCGGAGATGGGCTGTAGAACTGACGGGCAGAAATTCGGTTAAGCCTTCTACAGTGCCGAGCAAAACCGAAATCGGATAATCGTTCAAGAAGCCTCCGGAGGTTCCCTGGTCTCACGTCGCTGCGTCATTCGCGGTCGACGCCGTAAATGGGAATACCCTGCTCCAATTTGTATACCAGACCCGCTGCCCGCGGAACGTAATCCGTCTGCGGGTACTTGGTCTGCAACCGGGCTGCTAAGTCCTTCGCATGGACGCGCGCGCCGTCGGCTTTTTTATCCTCGTTGTCGGCGGAATACATATCGGCGGCAGCGGCTTGCCGCCAAGCAGCCTTGTAGAGGGCCTCAGCAGCCTTGGGACTCTCCGGATGGTCATCGGCATATTTGATGTAGAGCTCCGACTCCTTCTCCGGGCATTTCTCAGAGCCTTGCCAGTCGCCACATATCTTGTTGTCGATGAGGTCGTAGGCTGCGAAGTCGGCCCACTTCGTTCCCGGATATTTTTTGATGATCTTTTTCATCTCATCTTCATCGAGTTGCTGGCGAAGGTAATTTTCCTTTTCGTGAGCGGAGGGTCTCGAGAAGGCGTCCTCCTTTTCCAACTGCCAACGAATATCGGCCGAGCGCCAATCAGCCTCCGCCGCATACTTTGACTGTGGAAAAAGCTCGGCCATTCTCCGGTAGAGCAGCCGCGCGTCCTGCGCCGCGCGTTTGGGCGCATGGGCCTCACTGGCCAGCTCTTCCGTATTCGCGGCGATACCAAACAGCACCGCATCGCCGTTTGGAGTGTCGGCGGCGATGACGCCCTTACTGGTTGTCCAGCCGGAGATCGGCGGCGGCGCCGCTTCGGCCCCGAAGACGGGAGCATCCTGGGCGTGCGATTCCTCAACATCGGTGTTCGCAAAGACCCGCAGCCATTGGCCGTTGCGCTCAACGATTACCATTTCGCGCCCCGGTGTAATTGTGGCCAATTTCTCTGAGGTGCTGTCCGCGGAAACGAACAGCAGCGTCTCGCGGATGGCTGTCGCCAGGGTTCCTGCCGGAAGTGGCGGAGGTTTTTTCTCGCTCCACGACGGACTGGTGATTGCAATCATGGCGCAAAGGGTGGCTGCTGAGAATAAAGATCGGTTCTTCATCACGCTCTTGAGACGATCAAGGAATGCCGTACGTTTCTAGCGCCGCACAGCAGGCCGACTCGGTGACGAGCGTGACATACAATCAGAATCATGTCCACTGCGGTACGAATCTCGATCGGTGAATACCTGCAGACGAACTATCGTCCGGATCGCGAGTATATCGATGGCGAGTTCAGGAAGCGCCCGACGACAGCTACTCCGACACTCAGGAACGCGCAGAGGACTACTTCCGCTTGGGTGTATCCACAGTGTGGATCGTAGATCCCAGGACCCGTACTGGGCGGAAGCGCGATAGCCGGGCCTGGATATCTTCGCGGAAGCTTGAGGTCGCGAACAGCCCCATCCATGTCGATTTGGCGGAAATCTTCGCCTGCTTGGAGCAGAGCCAGAAGTTAGGGCAAACTGAGGGAACTCAGATCTCCAGAATCACCGGCATAATTAAAGGCCGCCTGCTGGTGTTCTTCTGGATGAATCGTTTCAGATCGACGCGAACCTTTTCCTTGATGACGCCGTAGTCCGCCTTCTCTTCGGAGCTCGACCCTTCGAGAGTCTTTGAGACAATCTGCCGGGCGTTTTCGATAAGCCCTGCGTCGACGGCAGCGAAGCCTCGAGTCACCACCTCGGGCTGGCTCTCGACCTTCCCGCTCAACTTGTTGATGGTGATGATCGGCAGCACAATCCCGTCTTCGCTGATATGCCGGCGATCGCGGATCACGATGTCCTCGACGACATCGACGTTGGATCCGGAGTCGATGCAGACACGGCCAGCCGTAACTTTGCCGTTTTTGCGTGCTTCTTTGGGCGTGATTTCGAGAACATCGCCATCTTCAATCAGAATGGCCTGTCCGATCACCCCGGTCTCGACGGCCACCTGCGCATGCTTCTTCAAGTGGCGATAATCCCCATGGACAGGAATGAAGAATTTGGGCCGCAGCAGGTTAATCAGCAGCCGCTGCTCCTCCTGGCTGGCGTGCCCGCTTACATGGATCAGCCCCGAAGCGCCGTCATCAAAGATCACATTGGCATCACGGCGGCATAAGTGGTCGATGACTCGATAAATACTTTTCTCGTTGCCGGGAATCACCCGCGAACTCAACACCACGGTGTCACCGGAGACGATGCGGGCGTGTTTGTGATTGTCGACGGCTGCGCGAGAGAGCGCACTCATCGGTTCGCCCTGGGTGCCGCTGATCAGGATCAGCACGTTTTCAGGCGCGTAATCATTGATCTGGCCGGGATTGATCATCAGACCCGGCGGTATATCCAGGTAGCCGAGGTCCTGCGCTATCTCGGAGGATTCAACGATCGATCGCCCGACGACGGCGACCTTGCGGTGGTGCGTCTGGGCCAGATCGAGGGCGATGCGAATGCGGTAAATTGAGGACGAAAAACAGCTAAAAAAGAGCTTTTTCTTCGTCCTGGAGAAGACTTCATCGAGTCGCGGCTTCACTGCCCATTCGCTCGGGGTGTACCCGGGACGATCGACATTGGTCGAGTCCTGAAGCAACGCCAGAACGCCACGTTTGCCATATTCGGCAAAGGTATGAAGGTCGAAGGCCTTGCCATCTGGCGGGGAAAGATCAATCTTGAAATCGCCGGTGTGGACGATGACCCCGACCGGGGTCTCGATTGCCAATGCCACGCAATCGACGAGGCTGTGAGTGACGCGGATCGGCTCTATGGTAAACGGGCCGATGGTGAACTTGGATTTCGGCGCGATCTCGATGAGCTCGGTGCTGTCCAGAAGCTTGTGTTCTTCGAGCTTGCCTTCGACATAGGCGAGAGTGAATTCGGTGCCGTAGACCGGCACGTTCAGTTCAGAGAGGATCCACGGAAGGCCGCCGATGTGGTCTTCATGGCCGTGGGTGAGGATGATTCCGCGGACGCACTGGCGGTTTTCCACCAGATAGGTGATGTCAGGGACGACGATGTCCACGCCGAGCAGCTCGGATTCCGGGAACATCAATCCCGCGTCAATCACGATAATGTCGTCCTGCCAACGAATTGCAAGGCAGTTCATGCCAAATTCGCCCAGGCCGCCGAGCGGAATAATCTTAAGTTTATTTTCTGTCATCGAATCTTCGATCCTAGCACAGCCGGGCGGGGTTCACTTGCTGCCCGGAGGGGACACTGGCTCCGATCAAAGTGCTTGTCCAGAAAGAGAACGCTTTTTCAGGCTCGCCGGATTCAGCGCAGCAAGTCTTCAAGAGCCGAACTCAGCTCGGTCTTCTGATCCCGGTATTTCACGATGACGGGAGTATAGAGGGAGACGCCCCAATCGAGTCCTTTGCCATGAGTTACGGCTCGCGAACCCGGCACCACGACGGCGCCTTCGGGAATGACCAGTGGCCAGTCTCCTTCGGCCCGCAGGACCTCGCCGCGGACGAGATCGTAGACCGGCGTTCCCCGGGTGAGAATCGTCCCGGCAGCGAGCACCGCGCGGCGGCGCACCAGGGTCCCCTCGTAGATGCCGCAGTTGCCGCCGACCAGCACATCCTCCTCAATGATGACCGGAGCGGCATTGATAGGTTCGAGAACACCTCCGACCTGTGCAGCGGCGCTCAGGTGAACTCGTTTGCCGATCTGGGCACAGGATCCGACCAGGGCATGGGAGTCGACCATGGTGCCCTCATCGACATAGGCGCCGGAGTTGACGAACATGGGCGGCATGCAGACGACCCCCGGGGAGACATAGGCGCCAGCTCTTACCGTCGAGCCTCCGGGAACAACGCGCACACCGTCCTCGGCGGCAAACCGGCGCGCCGGAAAGGTGTGCTTGTCCACAAAAGAGAGCGACTCGCAACCGGAGCCGACAAGCGCCCCCAGGCGAAAGCCCAACAGAATCCCCTGCTTGACCCAGCCATTGATTCGCCACCCGAGCGGCGCCTCGGCGTCCGGCTCGGCTGCCCGGACCAGGCCCTTCTCGAGAGCTTCGCGCAATGCCATGAAGGCGTCCATTGCGACCACATCGCCGATCGCAGCGGGACCCAGGGCGAAATGGCGCTCAATCTCGGCTTTCAGAGAGAAGTCCTTCTCAGTCATGCTTCCAAGATATCGCGTTCGGGACGCCGTGGAAGCGCCTTGCTCTAAACTTAGGCTGCATGGCCTCGTCCGTCACAGTTCGTGCCGTCTCAGCGATCGAGGACCTCGAGATTGCTCGCCTCTTGCTGCGGGAATACGCGGCTTATCTCAACCAATCTTTGGGCGAAGAGCACATCTGTCTCTCGAGCTATGAACAGGAACTGGTTGGCTTGCCGGGAGCTTACGCCTCGCCGGCTGGTGTGATCCTGCTCGCCTTTCAAGATGACGAGCCGGCAGGCTGCGTCGCGTTGAAACCGCTCAAACCGGAGCGGGCAATCGAGCGGGAAGAGTCAGCATGCGAGATGAAACGGCTGTGGGTCCGCCCGCAGTTTCGTCGGTTGTCGATCGGGCTGGTGCTTGCGCAGGCGCTGATCCGCTATGCGCAGTCGCGGGGATATACGGCAATGTACCTGGATACCGTGCCGGCCGCGATGCGCTCGGCGAACCGGATGTATCAGGAACTGGGGTTCGTGCCGGTGGAGCGGTATACCACCAATCCTATTCTCGGAGCTCACCCGATGCTGCCGGTTGAGTTCTTTCGGCTGTCGCTTTAGCGGTCCGGTCGGACCTTCCCTAGAACGTCCTCTGGTCGGCTTCTTGCTGGGGAGCGTGGGTGCGCAATCCTAATTCCTCAACAAGACATTCGAGCTTGTGCCTGGTTGCTGGAGCGACGGGGACCATCGGCAAGCGGTACGCTTCGGAGAGACGACCCATCATGGCGAGAACCGCCTTGACCGGTCCTGGGCTGGTCTCCCAGAAGTTGGCCTGCATCAGACGGAAGTATTTGCGGTTGATACTGCGCGCGGCGTCCCAGTCGTTGCTCAGCGCGGCCCGGACCATGGTGGCCATCTCGGCGGGAATTTCATTCGAAGCGACCGAGATCAGACCCGCTCCGCCGACCGAGATTACTGGCAAGGCCAGAGGGTCGTCCCCCGCAAAGACTTTGAAGCCTAACGGCAGCTGGTGGATCAACTCGGTAATCTGGCCAATTTGCCCGCTCGACTCCTTAACGGCCTCGATATTCGGCGCAGCCTCGGCAAGCCGGGCGATGGTGGCGGGTTCGAGGTTAGCGCCGGTGCGGCTCGGGATGTTGTAGAGCACCACCGGCAGCGGAACTGCGTCAGCGACCGCCTTGAAGTGCTGAAACTGACCCTCCTGAGTAGGCCGGTTGTAGTATGGATTCGCGGTCAGCACCGCGGTCACACCGGGAACTTCGGCGGCAGCTTTCGCCTTGGCTACGGCCTCGCGTGTAGCGTTGTGGGTGCAGCCTGCCCAAACCGGGACGCGGCCGCCAGCAGCGCCGGCAACGATGCGGATGACTTTGAGCCATTCTTGATCGTTGAGGGTGGGGGTTTCGCCGGTGGTCCCGCAAGCGACGAGAAAATCGATGCCGCTATCGATCTGCCAGTCCACCAGGGCGTTCAGGGACGATTCATCCAATTCGCCATCGGCGCGAAAGGGTGTTACCAGCGCCGTGCCACATCCAGTGAGTTCCATTGCTCTGTGAGTTTATCGCGAACGGGGGTGTGGGTGGGTCAGGCGGAGTTCATATCGGCTGCTGGCGTGCTTGGCAGCAGGGGCCGCCGCCGGGAAAAAAGCGTAGGCTCAATGGTATGCAGCCCATCATACTGCCCCCAGAAAGCCCAGCAGCAGCCAAGAGGCCAACGCTGAAGTTACGGAATCTGCCATTGGTGATGGTGTGTCTGGGCGGATTTGCCGTTGTAGGCATCCTTCTTTGCGCGGCGGCGATTCTCGGGGCTATCGTTGCCCTTGGGTTCTTCGCGTTGATTGCGGTATTGATTCTGTGTGGACTCCCGGTGCTATTCCTAGCCGCTTATCGCAGGCAGTCTCAATCAAACTGTTCATAGACATCGCGGAACTCGAAGACGCCCTGGCGGGTAGAGATCCACTCGGCAGCGCGGACGGCTCCTTCGGCGAAGCCGCGCCGGGAGAAGGATTCGTGGCGGAGCTCGATGACTTCGCTGTCGGTCCTGGACTCGATGACGTGAATGCCGGGGGTGTCGCCTTCGCGCTTCGACTCGATCGGGACGTTCAGATGCGGATTTGCCGACTCCAGAGCAAGCTTCAACGTCAAAGCGGTCCCTGACGGGGAATCCTTTTTATCGACGTGATGGGTTTCGACGATCCTGAACTTGAAACCGGGCGCGGCCTGGGCCAACTCGTGCGCGACCTTGTAGAGGGCATGCACGCCGATCGAGAAGTTGCTGCCATAGACAAGTCCGGCATGGCGGCGTTCGGCGAGCGCGCGCAGGTCTTTGAGATGCTCGAGCCAGCCCGTTGTTCCCACCACCATGTGCGCTCCGGTGGCCAGACAAGCGCGCATGTTGGGGATGACTGCTTCCGGCGTGGTGAAGTCAATGACGGCGTCAAACTGCGCCAGGAAAGGGGCGGTGATGGCCGACCCATTTACATTTGCCTCTTCTCCGATGACCCTGACGCTGTGGCCTCGTTCCTTTGCCACCTCGGCCACCAGGCTACCCGTCTTGCCACGTCCCAACACTAAGAAGAGCATCTCGCTTAGCTCTCACTTTCCTGGAGCAGTCTCGCAGTCACTATGTAGTCTCCGACGGTGATTCTGTTTCGCGTTCCGTTTCGGGCGAGCGCCAAGCCGGATTCCTTCCAAGCATTCCAACTATGGGGAGAATGCCCTGTAATATCCATCCTGCTACTTAACAGCGCCTTCTACGGTGACGGTGGACACTCTTGCTTCGACATCGAAGACGTCGGGGTCGGGATCCTGAAAGAACGCGGCATGGAGAGAGCGCACCGCTTCCTCGACATCGTCTTCTTCGATCATAAAGCTCATATTGATCTCCGACGCTCCTTGCGAGATCATCCTGACGTTGACGTGACGAATGGCTTGAAAAACCTGCGCGGCAATGCCATTCTGCCCGCGAATGTCTTCGCCAACCATGCAGATCAGCGCCTTACGACCCTCGTACTTCACATCAGCAACTTTACTCAAGTCGGCGGAGATCTCAGGCAGCCGTTCGTTGGAATCGACCGTGAGCGAGACGCTAACTTCGGAGGTGGAGACCATGTCCACGGCGCATTTGTGTTTATCGAAGACGTCAAATATGGATTTGAGATATCCATGCGACATGAGCATCCGGCTGGCGACAACGTCAATGATGGTCAGCCGCTTTTTCACTGCGATCGACTTGAAGGGGCTGCGGCAGTGAGACGCCATGGCCGTAATGCGGGTACCTTCGTTGCCGGGGTTTCGCGAATTCAAGACGGCGACAGGGATATTTTTCTGCACCGCCGGCAGGATCGTGGCCGGATGGAGCACCTTGGCGCCGAAATAGGCGAGTTCCGCGGCCTCTTCGAAGCTGATCGTCTTAACTCGGAGGGCATCGGGGCAGATACGCGGATCGGCGGTCATGATGCCGTTGACATCGGTCCAGATCTCGATCACCGAAGCGTTGAGGCCGCCGCCGACCAGCGCGGCGGTGAAATCCGATCCTCCGCGCCCGAGGGTGGTGGTGACGCCGTCTTCGGTCGCACCGATAAAGCCGCCCATCACCGGAAGCTTCTTCTCCTTCAGCAGCGGAAGCACGAACTCTTCGAGCCGTTTCTCGATCAGGGCGTCGATCGGGATGGCCCGGCCATGCTGCGCGTCGGTGACGATGCATTGTTTCGCGTCGACGTGGACGGCGGCGAGACCGGTGGCGGCAAAGCCGGCTGCGACCATGCGGCTAGAGAGCTGCTCGCCGAAGCTGACCACCATGTCGCTGGTCCGGGCAGTGAGCTCGCCGACTGCCGAGAGGCCGCGGAATATCTCGTCGAGCGACTCAAATTTCTTGTCGATCCACTCGGAAAACTCAACAATGGAGGGCGTCGCCGTGGAGGACTGGCTGTCCGCTAAAAGCTTGCGCGCGGTATCGTGATGCCGGTGGCGAAGCCGTGCGCTGATGGCCAGGGCGCCTGCTCGATCGCCTCGTCCTGCCGCATGCGCCGCCGTAATCAGCTGATCGGTGACCTTCGCCATGGCGCTGACGACGACGATCGGCAGCACTCCCTGGGAGCGGCGGTGGGCGACGATGCGCGCGGTTCGGGCGATGGCAACGGCGTCCTCGACCGAGGTCCCGCCAAACTTCATGACGACGAACTTCATGCCAGCGCCGCCACGGGATCGTTTGATTTTGCCGCGACGACTGAATCGCTCCCCGGATCGAGCTTGCCGAGCTTCTCGAGGATTTCAGCGTTGAGGATTGCCGCACCGGCCGCACCGCGAATGGTGTTATGCGAGAGTACCGTGAACTTCCAATCGAAGAGGCTGCAGGGGCGAAGCCGGCCGACGGTCGAGGCCATGCCGTTTCCACGCATCCGGTCCAGCCGGGGTTGCGGCCGATCCTCGGCAGAGACGAACTCGACCGGCTGCGCAGGCGCGCTTGGAAGAGCCTGGCCGGCGAGTGGAGAAAAGTCCCGCCAAGCCTCAATCAATTCTTCGCGAGAGGCTTTCTTGCTCAATTTGATGCTCACGCACTCCATATGGCCATCTTCGACGGGAACGCGATTGCAATGCGCGCTCAGCTTCGCAGCGAGCGGGTCAACTGCACGGCCATTCCACCGGCCAAGCAGCTTGAGTGTCTCTTCCTGCAGCTTTTCTTCTTCGTTCTTGATGAAGGGAACGACATTGCCGAGGATGTCGAGCGAGGCGACTCCGGGATAGCCCGCACCGCTGACCGCCTGCATGGTGCTGACAAAGATGGCTTCGATGCCGAAGCGCTCGGCGATCGGCTTGAGCGCAAGCACCAAGCCGATTGCCGAACAGTTCGGGTTGGTCACGATGTAGCCGCCGGAAGCTTTGCGCCACTGCTGCTCTTCAATCAGCGGGAGGTGATCGGCGTTGACCTCGGGGATGACTAAAGGCACGTCTGGATGCATGCGGAAAGCACTGGAGTTGGAGATGACCGCGCAGCCGGCAGCGGCGAAGGCGGGCTCCATTTCGCGGGCGATATCGGCGTCGAGGGCGGCAAAGATAATCTTTGGCGCCGCTTGCGGGATTGCCGGAGAGACCAGCATGTTCGCGATGTTATGGGGAAGCGGAGTGTCCAGCTTCCATTTCGCGGCCTCGCCATAGGGCTTGCCGCTCGAGCGGTCGCTGGCCGCCAGCCAAGTGACTTCGAACCAGGGATGGTTCTCTAAGAGCTGAATAAACCGTTGGCCAACCATACCGGTTGCGCCCAGGATGCCTACTTTGCGCCGTTGCCGCATTCTCGCTAACTGCCGCCCAGAAAAGACTTGCCCCGCAACGACTCGGAGTTCAAGTCGGTCAGGCTGTGTCTTTCAGTGTACTTCGTCAAGGCAGAAATCTACCTCCAATTAGCGCAGCTGGCCGTTCCCAGTACCATATGTGAAATCAACGGTAGCGGTTTGGTGCGAAGCGACGGTGACCTGGGCGGTCTGCTGCCCGAGCACTTCATGGACGGCGACAACGGTATAAGTTCCCGGTGGCAGTCCGCGAATGACGAAGCTCCCGTTCTGGTCCGAAACCGCGTAGAACGGGTTGGGGGACACGTTGATAAAGGCGTTCATCCAGGGATGGTTGTTGCAGCGCACCGGGATCATCAACTCCGGCTTGGCGAAGACCCGCTGGGTCGTCCCACCCTTAGGAGGCTGCGAGATGTCGACTTCAGGATTCGTGGGAGTCTCGGCGGTGGTGTGGATGTTGTGCATGGTGGGATCGGAGTTGGTGAACTCCACCGGCTGGCCGACCATGACGCCAATCACGTGCGGTATGTACCGGCAGCCCTTCTGGTCGAGTTGCACTGGCGCTGACGGCGCGGGATAGATCTTGTTGCCCAATCCGTCTTTCACGTAGATAAAGACGTTCTGCAGCTTGCCGTCCTTGATCATGTATTGCTCGGAGTAGTTTGGATCGGAACTCAGCGAACAAGCCGGATCCTGCGCCATGTCAATCTCAATGCGCGGCGGCGCTTTTTTGGCGAAGTTGATGGTGCCGGAGATGGTGCCGGCGGTGTTGACATCGATCTGGGTGTAGGTGGCGGCCGGACCAGCGCCAGGCGCAACCTCGCTGCGATTCGCCGTCTTGTTGCACCCGGCGCTCAACAGGACCACGGCTACCATCGAGATCGCGGAAGCGAACCACCTCGTCATTTTGCTCCCTCCATGGCCGCCAAGACCGCATCTGCGAAGGCTTTCGTTCCCGCCGTGCCGTGCACGTCCCGGGTGAGGGTTTTGGCCTCGACGTAGACTTTCTCCAGCGCAGTTTGAATCCGGTCGGCGGTTGCGTCTTCTTCGAGATGCCGCAGCATCAGTACTGCCGATTGCAGCAGCGCGGTGGGGTTGGCGATGTCCTTGCCCGCAATGTCGGGGGCCGAACCGTGCACAGCTTCGAAGATCGCGGCGTGGTCGCCGATGTTCGCGCCAGGCACCAGTCCCAGGCCGCCAATCAACCCCGAGCAGAGGTCGCTCACGATGTCGCCGTAGAGGTTCTCCATCACCAGGGTGTCGTACTGGTACGGGTTCATCACCAGCTGCATGCAGGTGTTGTCGATGATGTGCTCGCCGTAGGTGATCTCCGGATACGATTTACTGACTTCCCGGGCGCACTTCAGGAAGAGGCCGTCGGAGAGCTTCATGATGTTGGCTTTATGGATCGCGTGGATCTTGCGCCGTTTTTGCTTGCGGGCATACTCAAACGCCCACTTGGCGATGCGGGTCGAAGCCTTTGCGGTAATGACCTTGATGGACTCGACGACGCCGGGCACGACTTCGTGCTCGAGACCGACGTACAAGCCTTCGGTGTTCTCACGAACGATAACCAGGTCAACACCTGGATATTTTGTCTCGAGACCGGGAAGGTTCTTGATGGGGCGGAAGTTCGCATAGAGCTCGAACTGCTTGCGCAAGGTGACGTTGATCGAGGCGAATCCGCCCCCGATCGGGGTGGTCACCGGCCCTTTGAGACCGACCCGCGTCCGCTCAATCGATTCGGAGAGCTCATGGGGAATGTATTCGCCTTGTTTGGCGAAGGCCTCGGCGCCGGCGGCAAACCGCTCCCAGGCGAAGGTCACGCCGGTCGCTTTCCCGGCCGCTTCCAAGATGCGGACGACTGCATCGGTTACCTCCGGTCCGATGCCATCGCCGGGGATTAATGTCACTGCATGGATTCGTGCAACAGCCTCACTCATTGACACTCGCTTTCAAATTGCGCTTGATTATGCACTCGCCGCCCTTGTGGCGAAACTCAGGCAGCGTGCTATTCCTTGGCCGCCGCCGCGGCGCTCTTGTGGCTTAGCAACTGTTCCAACTCTTCCTTGAACTCGCGCACGTCTTTGAAGTCCCGGTAGACGCTCGCGAAACGTATATAGGCGACCGTATCCAGACCCTTCAACCGGGACATGATGAGTTCGCCGATTTCGCTCGTGGTGCGCTCACGCTCGGGGGAATCCATTAGATAGGTCTCGGTCTCATCGACGATCGCTTCCAGCTTTCCTGCCGAGACCGGACGCTTTTGACAGGCCTGCAACAAGCCCGAGAGCACTTTTTGCCGCTCGAACCGCTCGCGGCGTCCATCTTTCTTGACTACCATGTAGGGAATTTCATCGATGCGCTCGTAGGTGGTGAATCGCTTCTGGCAACTCTCGCATTCGCGCCGCCGGCGAATGGAATCAGCCTCCTTGCTCTCCCGCGAGTCCACCACACGATCTTGCGCAAAGCCGCAATAAGGGCACTTCATCTCGTCTGGTTGATTTTAACAGCCACGCAGGGGAAGCAATCAGGGTGCGGACCAAAGCAGGAATTCTCCCAGAATCGGGAACGAACTGGATTGCTTCCGCGTACCACGCTGCATAAAGGAGTGCTCTCCATGAAAGCCCTGGTTCTGACTGTTTCACTCGCCGCCATGACGTCGCTCGCGCTCTCCGCCTCCGCACAGAGTGAGGAGCATTGGGACAAGACCTATACGGTCGCCGGCCAACCGGACTTGACGCTCAAGACCGGGGACAGCAATTTAGCCATTAAGTCTTGTGGAGCATGCCAGACGGTACGCATTCACATCGACTCCCCGAAACGCAAGTTGAGCGACTATCGCATCGAGGAAGAGCAGAGCGGAGACAGGATTCATTTCTCCCTGAAGGAGAAGCCGCATATCGGGGTTCGCGTTCGAGTGAGCTGGCATGGCGAGCCGGTCAGCGTCCAGGTTGAGACGCCGGCGAACCTGACGCTCCACGCCGAGACGGCAGATGGCAACCTCGATGCTTCCGGGCTCAACGGGACGATTAGTCTTCATTCGAGCGACGGCCGTCAGACGGTCGCGGATGTTTCCGGCAGCTTGCATATCCAATCAAGCGATGGAGGCGCCGAATTACGCAATATCTCAGGGACGGTCGACGCACACGCCTCCGATGGAGACCTGAATATTTCAGGCAAATTGGATGGACTGAACGTCAGCACCAGCGACGGAAAAGTCAGTCTCGAACTGGCCAGCGGCTCAACCCTGAAGAATGACTCAACCGTGCACAGCTCCGATGGAACGGTGACCGTTCGATTGCCCAAAGACTTCTCTATCAACCTGGACGTTTCGACGTCGGACGGCAAGATCGATTGTAATTTGCCGCTGACGCTGGACGGGTTTCATAGCAATGGCGGATCAGACCACTCGGTGCGAGGAAAGCTGAACGGCGGCGGCTCGCTTTTGAGCATTCATACTTCCGACGGAACAGTCCATCTGTCTTCCTTGTGAAGCTCGGCTCTGACTGAAGACGCTTTTAAAGCCCTTTCCGCACCAGACGGCGGACGAGTTCGGTCGTTACGCCGTAGATGGCGTGAGTGACCCATTCACTCTGCCGCTCCTGGGTTTGCTGGCGGACGGGTGGATCGGAGAGGCCCATTTTCGGCAATAGGGACTGGTGGGCGAGGCGGTTCAGCGCCAGGCCGAATCCCGCGCCGCGCCAAGCGGCGGCTTTCGGCTCCATCTCGACTGCAACGCCGTAGACCGCTCCTGCGACCGCTCCAAAGGTCCAGTGAATACCTTGGGTCGCCAGCTGCCTCTGGCCCTCGGAGAGCGGGTGTCCGGCGACCTGTTCGGCCAGCACTACCGGCGGAGGCGTTTGCCCCGCGGTTCGAGGCGGATAGATCTTCTCTGCCAGTGCCTTTGCCCCCGAACCGACGATGCCCCCAACCAAACCCGCCAAGGCTCCCTTGATGATGGAGCGCTTCCGCCCTTCTGCTGCTTCTTTCGCCATTTTCTACCTTCTCCCGACTGGATGCTTTGCCAATGGACTTCAATTGAGTAGATGCAGAACCGGAGAGAATCCGCATTCAAGAAAAAGGCTCAAAGTTTGATTCGGGGACGGAACCTTGATCCCAAAGAGAAGGATCTCAGAGCGAAGGGGGAGGGGCAGACACTGAGGGATGTGCAGCCGTTGCCGCGGCAACAATCTCGGCTGGAATTTCTCGATCGCCAGCCTCTTCGCTTTCCTCGGTGACGCGCTTGAGCGAGACGTGTTCGAAGCGCGACCATATCAGTCCTACCGGAACGATCGAGAGGAAGCTGACAATCAGCAACATGGCGCCGGCGCCGAGGGCGGGTTCAGGAGCTACGCCTAGCCAGGCGTGCATGGTGGCCGAGGTAGCCAGGATGGTCGTGAACCAGCCAACAACCGGCAATTGGAAGATTGATCCGCCCATGCTGGCCGCCATCAAGACCATGCATCGGGCGAGCGTCATGTGATACAGCTCCGGCGAATTTGTGAAAGCCCAGAGGGTCTCCAGGTAGGCCAGGACGATGAGCGCCCACATGGCCAAGGAGACGCCAGCGGCGAGCAGGAAGTCGGTCACTGAATCGATCGTGTCGAGGCCATCGCGAAAGGCGCGGATTTTGTCAGCCACGGATTTGCCGATGCCTGGGGAAAGCGCGCCTATCGTCTTTTCGGTGAAGGCCGCCAGAACCCCGCCGGAGACTCTGACGAAGACGGCAAAGATAGCTAACCCTATGGTTACGATGAAGCTGACCTTGGCTACCTTCACCATCAGTTCATGATGCGGCAGGGCGTTTCGATCAGGAGCGAAGAGCAGGGTGAGCGAGAAGATCAAGGCCATTGCGCCCAGATCGAACATGCGCTCGACGGTATATACGGCAACCTGCGAGCCAACGGTCAGGTTCACGCGGCGGGCGACGAGGTAGGGCCGAACCAGATCGGCCAACCTTCCGAAGAGCGCTACGCCGGTGAAACCGATGACCTGAGAGCCGAGAATGCTGAAGGGCGAGACGCGCTTCACCGGCTTCAGAAAGATTGACCAGCGCACTGAGCGGAGAACGTAGCCGCCGTAGATCAACGCGACCGCGATGGCGAACCTTCGCCAGTCAGCCTGCTTCAACTGCTGGCCAAAGACCGCCCAGCTGAACTGGACGCGGGCACGAATGAAGAGCGCAAGCACCACCAGAGCAATGGTGACCAGAATCCACAGGATCCAGCGCTTGTTCTTCAAGGAGCGACGGCTCCGGAGAGAAGAGATGCAGATGTGGTCGCCGAGGCGAGGCTGCTCTTCGCATGAACCGCTCGGACGGAGGCGTTGAAATCGCGAATGATCCTCGCGATATAAAGACGGGTTTCCCGGTACGGCGGCACGCCATGCCAGCGGTCCACGGCGCCGGGGCCGGCGTTATACGCGGCCAGGGCGAGCGCGAGGTTGTCGTGGTAGCGGGTCAACAGAGCATCCAGATAGGCGGTGCCGCCAGCGATATTTTCCTCCGGCAGGAAGCTATCGTTGACGCCGAGCTGCGCGGCGGTCTTCGGCATGAGCTGCATCAAGCCTTGCGCGCCGGTCCGGCTCGATGCCCGGGTGTGGCCACCACTTTCGGCGCGGACAACGCTGGCCAGAAGATTCTCGTCCAGATTATGTTGTGCGCCGGCGGTAGCGAGCATCTCGTGAAGTTCTGCTTTGGTCAAGTCGGCCCTGACCTCCGTTTTGGCTGGGCTCGGATGGATCAGGGGACCCACGGTGGCGTCGACCGGACTGTGCAGAGTAACAGCCTCAATTGAAACCACTTCGCTGGCGCCGACTTCGACGAAATTGGAGGTTCCGGGTTCTGTATAAAGACGCATCCGGTTCCCGTCCTGTTCGCGGTGATCGCAGATCAGCTCAAAGCCGTTCTTGAGCGTGACTTGCTCGGCGATGCGATCGGCCGCAAGGGCGGGCATGGCGGTGGCGGCGAGAGCCGTCAACAGGAGAAACGAGGTGAGCCTGCCCGACTTCGGCTTGCATGGAAGAAAAGCCAGCATCACGGAAACTCTACCACGGCAGGGCCAACCAGCACTCTTGCTTCTTCGTCGGCCCACTGGCGGTTGCGCTGCAGAGCTCCGATGATCGAGAGCGCCACGCCATCCTGGTCGTTGGTTGCGGTGATCGACCAGCCTGAACGCCTGGCCCGCTCCAGCAGCTCGGGAGGCGCATTTCCCATAAGCACCGGTTGACCTGCGTAGTCGAGCATCTCGACATCGTTATAGTTGTCGCCGATGGCCATGATCTCTTCGCGGCGAACGCCCAACGTGGCTGCCAGTCTGCCGATGGCGGAGCCTTTCGAGCAGCCCGGCGGCAGGATGTCGAGGATCGAGAGATTGTTGCCGGGATATTCGGTGCGATGAGTCTCGATCAGGCCGACGAAGTCGCTGTGGTTCAGGCGGTGTTCGGCATTGCGCATCTGCTCGACAGTGCCGCAGACCATGCCCTGCACCGGTGCGAGACCGGTGTCGAAGGCCAGTTCCAGGGGATGGATTTCGCGAATGTAAGGGCGGTTCTGCTCCACCCATTTATCGACGCTTCGTTCCAGAGCCTGGAGTGAATCGACGACCAATTCGCCGGGTCCTTCATGGTCGAAGGTGAAGACAGTGGTGCCGCCGAACTGGCGCAACTCGGCGCACAGGGCGCGGGCGGTTTCGGTGGGAAGGAGCCAGCGATCGATGCGTCTCCCGCTGAAGGTGCGAGTGACTGTCCCGTTCGAGGAGATCATGACGGTCTCGGGGGAGAGCCCGGCGAGTTCGAGGACCGGAATCGCATAGGCCTGGCGCCGGCCGGTCGCCACCACAATATGGACGCCTTCGGCCTCGGCCCGGCGAAGCGCCTCCTGATTGCGCGCGCTGATACGAAGGCCTGCGGAGGGGAGCAAGGTGCCGTCGATGTCGATAGCGATTAAACGGGTAGGGCCGGAGAAAGAGGTCATCTTCTCAAGTCTATCTGGAGCCGCGAGAAAGCACGATAAATCCTCGCATTCAAGCCCATGGCTTTCTCGCCGATAGAGCTCTCAGGACACATGCCCAACCCTCTCCCCATCCTCTCGAGCTCCTCCCTGGAAACCGCCCAGCCCGTTTCCATTGAGGCCGGATTGGAAACGTGACGCATTTGCCGGAACGCTCTCTGCCGGCACCATTTCCTTGTCGGATATCGTCTCTGCCCTGTCCTTTGCGCTCGATCTGACCGAGGATGCCCGGCCCGGCCATGCGGTGCGCAGCTGCCTGCTGGGCATGAGGATCGGCACCGAGCTGGGTCTGCCTGATCAACAGCTGTCGAGTCTCTATTACGCTCTATTACTCAAGGACATCGGGTGCAGCTGCAATGCCAATCTACTGTGCGAGATGGTTGGCGGAGATGATCGCCGGATCAAGCGCAGTGTCAAGCTTGAAGATTGGCGCTACCCCTCCATTTCGGGCTTGAAGCTGCTATGGGAGCATGCCGGCGCGGGCGAAGCGATCTTGATGAAGTCGAAGCGGGTGCTCTCGCTGGCGATGCGGCGCCGGCGTTTCCGCAACGAACTGGTGCGGCTGCGCTGCGAGTGCGGGGTCAAGGTTGGCAGGAAGATCGGTCTTCCCGAGGCCAGCGTCGAGGCCATCAGCAGTCTCGACGAACATTGGGACGGGCGCGGCTATCCGGAGAGACTGCGCGGCGAGGCCATTCCGATCCTGGCGAGAATCATTAACCTCGCCCAGTGTCTCGACCTTTTCAGCTCGGAGAACGGCACTGCGGCGGCGATGAGATCGATCTCCGCCCGCAGCGGGAGCTGGTTTGATCCAGAGCTGGTGCGGGTGGCGCGGGCGCTTTCCCAGCAGAATCGCCTCTGGGAATTTTATGGCTCGGGCATGGAGCGCAAGGTGGTTCTCGGATTGGAGCCGGGAATGATCGTTCGCGCCGACGACGCTCAGATTGACAGGATTGCGGAAGCATTTGCCGACGTGGTTGATGCCAAATCACCCTTCACCTATGCTCATTTGCTCGGAGTGAGAGACGCGGCGATGCATATTGCGCGCCAAATCGGGATGAGCGGCGAGCGTCTGAATCTAGTCTACCGGGCCTCCCTGTTGCACGATCTTGGCAAGCTGCGGGTGCCAAATTCCATCCTGGACAAGCCTGGCAAGCTGGACTTCATGGAGTGGCAGGTGGTGAGGGAACACCCAGGACTGAGCGGCGAGATTCTGAGTCGCATTCGTCCATTTCAGGAGCTGGCGAGAGTGGTTGGCGAGCACCATGAGAAGCTCGATGGCAGCGGATACCCGGGTGGACTGAAGGGCGATCAGCTTTCGATCGAATCGCGAATCGTAGCCGTCGCCGACGTCTATGGGGCGCTGTTGGAAGACCGCTCCTACCGTCCCGGAAGAAGTCGGGCTGCGGCGCTGCTTAGCATGAAGGAATCGGTGCCCGGTAAGCTGGATGCTGAGTGCTATGAAGCCCTCGCTGCGTCGTCTGCCTCCGGTCTGCCTTTCGCGAGACGAGATTCTTCTCACGTTCATCGTGACATGTACGGATAATTGTGAGGTCGTTGGCAGATCGCAGTCGCGCTATCAGCAAAGGGAACAATGAAGTCCATCTGTTGATAGGCTAAGGTTTATGGATGAACTCTGTTCCCGTTGCGGTGAAGCGATCCAGCCGGAGATCGCGCGCGGATCGTTGTGCGACGCGTGCAGGTCGCTTGCCGACGAACAATCGTCGGCTCCCATGAAGAGTCTCCCGGAGTACGATCATCGCGGAGTTCGGATGCCGGCCCGTACCCGGGTCGGCGGTATCATCATCCCTCAGTAGCTACTGCGAACAGACGCGACAGATTGCTTCTCCGAATTTCTCGGCCTTGGATGGGCCGATCCCCGCTACCGACAGAAGCTCGTCGATGGTGCGAGGCTCTTCGACGGCAACTGCGCGCAGCGTCCGGTTGCCAAGGATGTGAAAGGCGCGGACGCCGAGTTTATTGGCTTCCTCCAGCCGCCAAGCGCGCAGCTTGTCCCACAATTCGGCGGATCGACCGGTAAGCGCTGCGTCTTCTGGTTCCGGCTTGCTCGACTTCGTTGATGAGCGAGAAATCGGCTTTGCTGAAGGCTTCCGGGCCACGATACCAGGCCCCTCCTTCAACAGAACGGTGTCGAAGATCCGTTCGTCTATGTCCTCTCCATCGCGGGTGAGGCTGACCTTGCGATAGTTGATGCTGCGGCCCTCTTTTTCGAAGACGGCATCCTCGATCGAGACCAGTCCGGCCGAGGCCAACGCGTTGAGCAGGACGTCGAAGTCGTTCCGTCCCATTTGCTCGTGAGGAAACAACTGCTTGTAAAGTTGGCCGATCGAGATGGATCGCCCGCTGTCGAGGGACTTGAGGATGGTCTCCATGGTTTGCCGCTCGCCGAGACCCGGCGCTCGAAACTGCTGGGCGATGCAACGTTCGGGTGAGCAAAAATCGCACTGGCCGCAGGATCGCCGGCCGTCCTCGATGTCGCCGAAGTGACGGACCAATGCTGCCATCCGGCATTGACTGGCCTCGGCATACTGCATAACCTGATCGATCTGGGCCTGGCGGCGGCTCAATTGGACCGCGTAAGCGTCGCTCCACTTGCCGTCGGAGGCGACCACGTTGTCGGAATAATCCACGCTGGCTCCCCCGTGAAGAGAAAGCTTCTCCAAAGCACGGTCGAAGACTTCGGCATCCATCTTGAGCGCGTTCCGAAGGGCGTCTTTATGAAGTCCACCGCTGCGCAAACGGCGGCGAATGTCGTGAAGAACTTCTGGATTGGGGTAGTCGCGTTCCAGGAAAAATTCGAGCAGCCGGCGATCTGCCCAGGAGTACATCAGTACGGTGCGGCTGGGCTTACCGTCGCGTCCGGCGCGGCCAATCTCCTGATAGAAGGCCTCGAGCGTAGCCGGAATGGAGGTATGAATCACCGTACGTATATCCGCTTTGTCGATGCCCATGCCGAAGGCGATGGTGGCGACAACCGTCTCCAGTTCTCCGGCAAGAAAGGCCTGCTGTACGCGGTCGCGGTGCTGGGCATCAAGACCGGCGTGATAGGCGGCGGTGGGGAAAAGCGGGGAGAGTTCGGCGGCGAGCGCGTCGGCCTCTTTGCGCGATGGGGCATAGACGATCGCCGGACGCCGGGCAGGTTCGGCGAGCAGTTCGCGGGTGAGGTCGGCGCGGCGGGGCTTGGGCGTTTCAACAACTTCGATCGCCAGGTTGTCGCGGCGAAAGCCATGAATGAACCGCGCCGCCGACCGCAAGCCAAGTTGTTTAACGATATCGTCCTGCACTAGTGGAGTCGCGGTCGCGGTGAGCGCAATCACCGGTGCAGGTCGAAGTGCGGGAAGATGCTGCCCTAGAGTGCGGTAGTCGCGGCGAAAGTCGTGCCCCCAAGCCGAGATGCAATGCGCCTCGTCGATCGCGATGAGGGAAGGCTTGCGCCTGGCGAGCATTTCGGCGAAGCCCGGGACTCGCAGGCGTTCGGGAGCAATGAAGAGAAATTGCAGCGTGCCGTTCAGATACTCAATGCAGGCCTGCCGCGACTCCGTGCGCTCTCGCCCGGAATGAATCCGTGCCACCTGCAATCCCTGAGCGGAGAGCTTCGCCACCTGATCCTCCATAAGGGCGATCAGCGGGCTGACGACCAGAGTGGTGCCGCCGCGGGCGATCGCCGGAAGTTGATAGCAGAGCGACTTGCCGGCGCCCGTGGGCATGACCAGAAGCACGTCTTGACCGTCAATCGCGGCACGGCATACCGCTTCCTGATTGGCGCGAAAGTTCGCAAACCCAAAATGGCGGTGGAGCACGTCGAGCAGCGGGAGGTCGATGGACGGGGACGAGATCAATTGTTGGTCTTCAGCACCGGTCATAAGGGACTGACCACCACTCGTTGTTCGGCCAGATCCAATCGGTGGATCGAACCGGCGTTGCGCGGGGACATTGCCCTATCATAACCGCCTTGATGGGTGAATAACTTGGGCCTAAATGTCGCGTCGCCGGTCATGATTTGCAGGCCGAGGGATGTTGATTTCCCAGCGCGGAAGCTTAACTCTGGCTCTTCGACATGGCATCGACGCGCCCGCGCAGATCGAGGACCTCTTGCCGGAGAGCGGCCACCTGCTCTTCAAGGCTTTGGAGGCGGTGACTGCCGTCGATCTCTTCGGCTTTTGAAGGAGATCCGGCGCCGGAAGAAATGAAATCAGCGACATAGGTGTCGCCACAGAAGAGATGCATGGACCGCGCCTCTTTCGTGCCCGGCTGCCTGGGCAGTGTCCGAACCAGGGGAGGCTCGCGATCTATAAGCTTCTGGAGGGTCGCCTGGACGTCGGAAAGTTCATCGAAGCTGTAGAGCCGGTCGCTTCGGCTGCGAAGTTCACCCGGTGTCTGCGGTCCCCGTAGTAGCAATACACAAAGGACGGCGACTTCGCGACGCCCAAAGTTGAAGGCTTCGGAGAATCGATGTTCGTACTTGGTTACGCGGCTATCGAACCCGCGCACCGCTCCAGCCAGACCCTTATCATCCAGGCCGTGGAGGGCCTGCCGCACGGTATCTTCATCGAACTCCGTAACCGGGTCACGATTGGATTTCTGATTGCACGCGTTCAGCAGGGCGTTCATCGATAGAGGGTAGTAGTCAGGGGTCGTGATCTCTTTCTCAATCAACGCGCCGAGGACCCTGGCTTCTACGCCGGTCAACACGGGAACGGCTGAAGAGGAGGTCACTGCGGAGCCGTTCCCGAGGGATTGGCGTTCCGAGCGGCGGCAGCGGCCGCGTCTCGCTTAGCCTGGCGTTTCAGGTGATAGTGATGAGTCACGTCCGGCCAAAATTCGATTAGAGCAGCGCCGATCATTCCTTCCGCGGTCACAGTTGCGGCGCTCTGAAAGGTCTGACCGAGACCGCGGTCGGCTTCGGGGTAGTACACATTCGAAATGCCCCCTGCGATCAAGTTACCCATCACGTTTGCGTAGTTCGGGCCCCTCGTACCATCGTCTCGTCTGCAAACCACGGTCGTCGACATCGAGTACAGGAGGCGATGGGGGAACGAACCGTGTCCTAAGCGGAAATAGCGAGGGTCCTCATGCAGCACGACCGGGAGAACGGCGTTTCCCCAGAAGTTGCCATCGGCAGTGTCGGCATAATTTGCCCCGAATCGCTTGGCATACCCCTGAATGCCTTGCCCGTAAGCCGCATGACTATCCTGAGCCTGTCCGATGCCCGCAGTGACGGCGGCAAACGCGAAGACATATGGGTCGGTCGTACTCTTAAACATGAGCTTGAATTTCTGACCAGGGGTAAGCGGAGGGACGCTGCCCTCGTAGACAGAATTAAAAGCCGGAATTACTCCCAGGATTCGCTGTTGCTCCTGCTTTTTCAGCTGCTCCTCTGCTTGTTTTTTTTGCTCTGGGGAGAGGGGCTCGGTTTGCACTGACGCCGCTGGCGCTGAAGACTGTGGGGGCGGCGGTGTGCTCGAGTTTGCATCTGGGGGAGCTTGCTGGCTGGCCGCCTGAGGCGAAATTCCGGATAGGGAGAGATCCGCAAGCTGGATGCTTGCGGCCGGCTTAGGAGCGTCAGGCAGCGAGGAGTATTCCAGAGACGACTGAGCGAGCGCGATTGGAAGCGCCAGCCAGGCAGTCATAGCAAAAGCGGCTGAGCGCAACCACGCCGAGCGATAAAGATTCAGACTGCTTAAAAGTGCTAGAAGCGTAGTCAGCGGGCCGGAATTGAGTTGTGGGATGCCGCGCGCGGTGCCCTCGTTCGAGAGCAGTGACCGCGAAGTAAATGACAAATTTGACCTTCCTCATTAACTGGCTGACCACCCCATTAGACGAGAAATACGCCTTCGAAGTTGCGGTATTTTACTTTGGGGTCACCGAGCAGCATCTCGAAGGCCATCAACTTGGCTTTCCACGGAGACGGTGGCTTCGGCAGAAGATCTGGCCGCGTATTTAGTTTACCGGAAGTTTAACCGATTGACACAAACTGACAGCTGCTAGAGTTTCGGTTTGATTCCCATCAACGTCTCGGCACTCAACACTTTGCCACCCTCCTGAATAATGTAGAGCTTGTTGACCTCGAGGTTTTCAAGAGAGTCTACTTGTCCCGATGGCCAGCGGACTTCGACCAGGTCAACCCGCTTCGCCTGCTCCAAACCGAAGTGGAGCCTGAGATCGTTCTGCGAGTAATAACTGCCGCCGCTGCGGACTTCATCGATCTGCGACAATGGCGCTGCAGTTTTGGGATCAGTCTTGGCGACGACCTTGATCCGGGCGCCGATGCCGGTGCGATTCGATTTAACACCCACGACCTTGATCTTGATCCAGCTTCGATTCCATTCTGAATCGCAGCGTAACAACTGTGGCAGCGAATTCACGCAGTTCACTGCGATATCGATGTCGCCATCGTTATCGTAGTCGCCGAAAGCGCAGCCACGGGCGGGCGCAGCGGCGGTGATGCCGGGGCCGGCCTTCTCGGTAACTTCCTCAAAGCGGTCGTTGCGGAGATTGCGATACAGGTACTTGTGCTCGGCATAGGGAGCTTCCGTCTTGGAACTGGACACCTCCGGATAGACATGGCCATTTGCCACGAAAATATCCAGCCAGCCGTCATTGTCCATGTCAAAGAACCCGACGCCCCAGCCGAGCAGACGCGTATTGACCCCAAGCCCGGAGACATAGGTGTGGTCCTCAAAGGTGCCGTCACCGAGGTTCTTGTAAAGCGAGTCGGTATCGCCGGCGAAGTTTGTCTTGACCAGATCGAGATTGCCATCCCGGTTGTAGTCGCCGACGGCAACTCCCATGCCGGCTTGTGGCTTACCATCGGGAGAAAACGCGGCGCCGGCTTCGATGGCGACGTCCTGGAACGTCCCGTCTTTTTGATTGCGATAGAGAGTCGCCGCAGTCGAGTCGTTGGCCACATAGATATCGGGCCAGCCGTCATTGTCGAGGTCGGCGACGGCGACGCTCAGCGCATAATTGCCGGCGGTGTTCCACATGCCGGCTTTTTCGGAGACATCGGAGAAAGTACCGTCGCCGTTGTTGCGGTATAACAGGTTTTTGCCGCCGGGCAAGCCTGGCGGTCCGCAAGCGACCATGAGGCCTTTGTAGGTGCAGGGGCCGGACTCCGGCAACGGTGCAGTCTTCAGATCGAGATCGATATAGTTGCCAACGAAGAGATCGAGATGGCCATCGCGGTCGTAGTCGAGGAAAGCGCAACCCGAATTCCACCGCAACTTCGACTGCGAGAGACCCGCCTTGATGGTGGTGTCCGTGAAGGTGCCGTCACCGTTGTTATGAAAGAGAGCGTTCTGCCCGTAGTAACTGACGAAGAGATCGTCATGTCCGTCATTGTCGTAGTCGCCTACGCAGCAGCCCTGGCCCCACCCGCTGCGTTCGAGCCCGGCCTTTTTCGTGACATCGGTGAAGGTTCCATCGCGATTGTTTTTGAAGAGATGGCAGGTTGGCTCATGCCCGGCGGGAAAGCCCTCGAGCCTCCAGCCGTTCACGAGAAAGAGATCGAGCCAGCCGTCTTGATCGTAGTCGTAGAAGGCAAGACCGCAGCCGGTGGTTTCGAGGAGGTACTTATTCTTTCCCTCCCCACCGAAGATGGTCTTTGCATGCAGCCCTGACTGCATGGCGACATCGACAAAGCTGATGCCTAACGGAGTTCCCTGGATCGGCGATCGTGCCCCTGGCGGTGGCGGCATCGGTGTGGCCTGGTAGGCAGGTTCGGTGCCCATCGTCTTTGGCGAGGGCGACTGTTGCCCGGCGCGCGCCCAGGGAGGCGTAGCCAGCATCAGCACTTCGGCGAATGGAAGGACAAGGGCGGTGCGGCTGAATGAAGCAAGGAAGCGGCGGCGGTTCCAGTCGGAGGAAGACATCAGATATTCGGAGATGGGACTCGATCTAAGTGCCTTCCAAGTATACTTGGGCAATTTTGGCAAGAGGCGAACGCGGGCAAGATAGACGACGGCTCCAGGGAAGTGCGATGTACACACGTCCTTGAAACGAGATAATCCAGGATGCAAAACTTCGATCAACCTTCTCTCATTGTCAATGAATACCTTCGAGCTTGGGGCCGGTAAGTGAGGGGGCGCTCGTGGCAGGAACAGCCGTGGCGGCGCCGGGAGACGAGTTGGGGAGCTTACCGTTTTGTATCTGGTCTGCTAACTGGGACTCTTTGTTTGCTTCCGCGGTTCTTCCGGTCCGGCGATATGCCTGGCCGAGCAGGTTGTGGGCCAGGTAGTTGCCGGGATCCATGGCGCGCGCTCGTTCGAGATAGAGAATGGCGAGAAGATAGTTCTGCTGATTCAACATTACTTTTCCCAGCAGAATGTAGGGACCGGTGGCGTTCGGCTCGAGCACGACTGCTCGACTGAGCGCTTCTTTGGCTCTCGCATCGTCGCCGGAGCGAACATAGGCATCGCCCAGCCGGTCGTAGAGATTTCCGTTAAGCGGATTCAGGTCGCGTTCGCGATTGAACTCGGCGATAGCTTCGGGAAATTGAGCGCGGGCGAGGGCCACTTCTCCAAGAAGCAGGTGAGCCAGCGGCAGGTCTGGCTGCAGAGCGACCGCCTTGCGAGCAAAATCCTCGGCAACCTTGGGATTTTCCTGCCGCAGCAGCAAGCGGGCGGCCAGGAGGTAGGCGGCGGCGGAATCGGGAGGAAATCCGTATTGCGCGGCGATGGCATGGCGCGAATCATCATAGCGGCCGACGGCGATGTAGCAGACGCCCAGCACATAATTCGGATCGACGTTCTGCGAGGGTATGGCCACGTGAGCTTTCTCGAGCAGCGGAATGGCCTCGGCTGGTTTGCCAAGGCCATAGAGTGTGACTCCCAGCATCTGCATCGACTCGTCGTCGGAGGGATCCTGGGCTATTGCTTTGGCGTAGGCCATCTGAGCGGAGGGCAAGTCTCGTTGCTGATAGTCAATTAAGCCGCGGAGGCGCTCTACTCCGGATGGTTCCGGATTCAGCTTCGCGAGAGCATCCAACTGGCGAAGCGCGTCTGCAGAGTGCCCGGCGTTGAACGCCTTCGTAGCCTCTGCCAGCATTGCGGCGGGCGAGGAGGGGGCGCTTCCCGCAGGCGTGTCTTGCTGCCCGGGTACTGCAGGGACCCAAATGGAGAGCGCTAAGAGGACAACTGGGAATCTACGACGCATGAGAGCGATGTTCAAAGTCTAGCTGAGAAACAAAGAGGGGAAGCACGATGGCTCCCCCTCTTGTGAAACTGAGTACGGTTATTTAGAACTGCACCCGGACCGAGAACTGCAACAGACGTGGTCCTTGTCCGAAATTCGCAGTGCTGCTGGTGACATAGACGTTGCCGGTTCCGGTATCGCCGCCATCGATTGCCTGGGTTGCTCCACCGCCGCCAAAGTTGCCGTTGATGTGATTGAAGGCGTTATATCCGTCAACTCTAAATTGGGCGACGAGGCTCTCGCGAATTGGGAAATTTTTCTGCAGCGAGATATCCGTGTTGAAGAAGTGCGGGCCAAAGGCGGTGTTGCGGCCCCCATTTCCGATCTGATCCAAACCAGGAGCAGTAAACCCTAAGTAGGACGCCGTAGTTAACGGAGTCGAGGTACCGCGGAACAAAGTACGGCGGTGGTTGACTGGATCAAAGCTGCTGAGGTTGATGGGCAGCCAGTTGCCGTGCCCGTTGACATAGCAAGGTGCATCGCCGCCATTGTTAACGGGGATAGAGGCGCTGCATTCGTTATAAGTCAGGGTGAATGGCAGACCACTCGACCAATTCAACACCGGACTAACTTGCCATCCACCGATGATTTCATTGGCCCACCCCGGGATATTCGATGCAAACTTTTGGTTCCGACCTATAGGCAGCTCGTAGACGCCATAAGCAATGAGTTGCTGCTGGCGAATATCGTTGTTTCTCCCGCGGACGGCGCGGCGATCCCAAGTCGCGTAATTGCTGTTGAAATCGATACCCTGCTGCCAGGAGTAATTGCCGGTGAAAGAGAGGCCTTTGGTGAACTGCTTATCCATGTTGATCTGCAGGGCATTGTAGTGGCTGTCCTGATCGTCGCCATAGTAGCTGATTCCGTTGCTCCAACCGCAGGATCCGGCGGGAACCCCGGGCTGAGGTGTGTAGAGAGGGTCCTGACAGGCCGCGACACTTCCGCCATAGAATCTTCTCAGCAGGAGCGCATTGCCGGTCCCGCCGTTCGCGGCGATGCCAGTCGTCACGCTCGGATCATAGTGGAGTGGCTGCCCGGTAATACTGTACTGCGCGGGAAGCGTGATGCCGGGTTCGTTCGGGTTAGTATTGTTGCCGTCGCCGGCGCTGAGAGTATGTGTCCCTTTATTGCCGACATAGGCCACAGTGATTGAAAGGGTCGGGGTGACGGCATGCTGAACACTGAGGTTCCATGCATCGATCGTGGGCAGACGCAGACCGCTTGGTCTCGCCTTGGCGCTCACCTGATATCCGGGTGAAGGCAAGAGGCCGTCAGCTGGCACAGTCGGGAAAGCATTGGCGATCGGGCCGCCACCGGCAGGCTGATTGGCCGGTTGAGCGCAACCCGGGGTGTCGGGACCGAGACAAAATGCGTACCCGGTCGCTCCCGAGGTGGTGGTGATGTCCTGGGCCGCAAGGACTGGCAGGTTTTGAGTGACTACGTGTCCGAAGATTGAGCCGAAGACTCCGAGGTCGAAGCTACGCCCGTAGCCCGACCGGATCACGGTCTTTGGATCCAACTGATAGGCAACGCCGATGCGCGGGTTGAACGGATACGATGCGCGGCTCCAGCCCAGATTGCTGCCAATCTTGCCATAACCGGCGACTCGCAGGTAACCATCGGTCGTGCCGTTGTTGAAATTCAACAGCGCGCCATTGCCTTTCCCGTTGACGGCTTCGGGGAAGTATTCTTCAAGGCGCAGGCCCAGGTTGAGGGTGAGGTTGTTGGTGACTCGCCAGGAGTCTTCCCCGTAGAAGAAGAACCTCTTCTGGAACTCCTTAGCGTTGGTCGATGTACTGACGTAGCGGGTGTATTCGGTAGCCTGCCCGAGAACCAGGGCGCCGAACCCTAAGCCGCCTTGGGTGGCTGCATTTGGGTCGGAAGTCGGCCCGGTGCCGAAGTTGATAAGTCCGGTGCGGTCCGAATCGCTCGGCACCCTAAGGTTGCGGGCATAGCGGAGATCGGCTCCAAACTTGACGGTATGGTTCTTGATGATCTTGGTCCAGTTGTTGACTACCTGGAACTGGTCTTCGCGTTCCTCAAGCGGGCAGTTGCAGCGGTTCACGTTGAGACCAGCGCCGTATTGCGGACCCTGGTCCTGGCTATTGTTCGGGCCACCGGAAGAACCTACTTCCGTCACATTGAACCCTGGTGCGCCGCTCGTGATCGGCTGACCAGCGATGTTCATTCCAGGGATGCCGAGGTTGTCGGCAAAGGGGACGCCCTGGTTGTACTTCGAGTCGATGATGTTGTAACGGTAGTAGCCGAGGCGTACATCGGTGAGCAGCGTCGAGCTGATGGCGAAATCTGCACCGGCCGCGACGCTGTCGTTGGCTCCCGTTGAATTGCCACCGTAGCCGCCGATACCAAAGCCCGCGCCTCCGGCTGCGCCGAAGATGGTGGTACCGCTCAACGTGTCGGTGAATCGGCTGAAGCGCTCGAAGAGGTGGATCTTTTCAGACAGCGTGAAGTCAACGCGCTCGTCCCAAGCGTTGCTGTTGAAGATGCCGGTGCCGCTGGCAGAATAGTTGTTCTTCAAGCCATTGAAGCTTCCGGCCGAGTTAGGCGCGTAGGGCTGCAGAAGCTTGAGCAGACCCTGCGTCTGGGGCGAGATGAGAGCGGCGGGAATGACGTTGCCCGGATAAGGCGTTGGCGCGGTCAGCCCATTGGTCGCATTCGGCTGCTGGTAGACAATGCCTGCGCCAGTTGGAGTTACATTGGCTGCGTATTCGCTGAAATCGCACCCAGGAATGCCGCTCGCGCCGATGGTCTGGCCAAGACAAGTGCTGACCAAGAGCGCCGAGGGCACAGTCACTGTGTTCGATGTGCCTACCTTCTGGCGAAGGCCCTGATAATCGCCGAAGAAGAAGAGCCTGTCCTTGATAACCGGACCGCCGATTGAGCCTCCAAACTGATTTTTCAAGCCGGCAGGAATCAATCCATCTGTACCCGGATGGGCTGCAGTCGGGAATTGGCTGTAGGGGTCGCGCGCCAGATTGGCATTGCTCTCGCGGTAATCGAAGGCGCTGCCATGAAAGCTGTTGGTACCGGATTTGGTCTGGGCAGTAACGATCGAAGAGACTGCCTTGCCGAATTCGGCGTCGAAATTTTGAGTGGTGATCTTAGTATCGGAGATAGCTTCGATGGGCGGGTTGATGACGATAATTCCCAGGATCGGATCCTGGTTGTCGGTACCGTCCAACTCGTAAGCGACGCCGCCGAATGCCTGCCCATCGACTTGGATCTGCCGGCTCGCCTGGGGATTTTCATCCGCAGCGTGGCTCCAGCCGAGTGGCTGAGCGCCGGGCAACAAAAGTTGGATATTGGTGAAGTTTCTATCTCCGACGGGAAGATCGCTAATCGTCTTTGAAGTGAAGATGGTCGAAACGTCGGCCTTGTCAGTCTTAAGTACCGGCACCGAATCCGCATTGACTTCCACGGTCGTGCTTTCGCCGCCGACGGTCAGCTTCACATCAACTTTAGGAGAAGTGTCGGCAAAAACCTGGATGCCCTTTGTCTCCGAGGTTTGGAAGCCCTGGAAAGTAACCTTGACATCGTATGTATCGGGAATCAGGTGCTCAACAGAATATTCGCCTGAGGAGCCGGACTGGGTGGTCACCGCAGTGCCTTTGGCCTCATCGGTAACGGTCACGGTTGCGCCGGGAATGGCTGCCCCCGTGTTGTCAGTCACTGATCCAAAGATCGACCCGAAAACCGCTTGTGCATGGGAAGCGGTGGGAAGGCAAAACATACACAGCATGCCCAGGCATACCGCCAGAGCAGCAGAAAGTTTCTTTCGCATTTCACTAGTCTCCCGAAGGTTGTGCAACGTTACTTAATCTCTCGGCGCCGTGTATCCGGCATGTCGCGTACGACTTTTCGAGAGTGTCAAGCGTGGTCCTAAAACGTATTTCAGAAAATCATATTCGCCAGACCATCCTGCAAGACAACGTTCGGTCCACGAACAGCCTTATAGCAGTACTTCTGAACTTATGACGATTCCGCTGCGAACTATATTGAACCAATCATCTAGCTGTCAAGGTTTACTAATACTGCATCTTGTTAAAGCCACCAAAACGGAGCCTCGAAGCATCGCTCACTATCCTCTAATTGCACACCGCTATGTTTAGGACTACCGTGCGCGGCTGTCAAGCTGAATTGTGTACTTTACCTGCAGCTGTCGCCATAAAGGCACAAGAGGAGACTGCACGCTTTCAGCCGCTTCGTAACTACTTGTTTACTAAATCCATTTATGCACTCTCCAGGCGAGGCAATCTGTATAAATCCAATTCAATACTGCTTTTCAGTTCGCCACCATTTTCGCCATAAGTATTTCATCGCTGCCAGACTGCTTATTCTCCTGAGCATCAGCACTTCGGCGTATTCTGACGCTCCGGACCAGAGTTCGGCGATGCACTTCGATCTAGCACCCCCCTCGAGCAAGCACAATCTTCGATTTAGGGCCATTACGGTATGGCATCAACTGACGATGCACTCGGCGGTGAATATAGGATCCTGACTTTACTCCGTTTACGATGGCTCGGCGGCGAGAGGGTGTGCCGGCATAACGAAATACCAAAAGCACGTTATGCTGAGAGGCGCAACGATGAAGTCAGTCGCCAACCAATCTCTGGTGCTCGTGCTGCTGGCCGCAGCAGGGGTGCTTGCAGCTGCGCCGGTCCTGACAGCGGGCGCGCGCCCGCCGAACACGATCTCAGGCGGGGAGTCAACGCCTTCCCATCTAAAAGAGCCGGGTTGGTGGCCAACTAAGACGGACTCCAACCCTAAGGATTACGCGGGCAGCGAAGCTTGCGCGGGATGCCATGAGCGGGAGGCTGGCACTCAACGAAACACCTCGATGGCATTGGCGGCGTCCAGGGTCATGGACACACAGGTGCTTCGCGCCACCGCAAACATCGTCCTTGATACACCGCCCTTTGTAACGACTATCTCGAGGGACAAGAAGGGCAGCACCTATACAACCACTCGGGGAGGCGAAGCGGTTGCTGGACAGATCCTTTGGGCCCTGGGCAACGGCACAATGGGACGGACCTTCATTCTGGAGTCGGGCGGCAGCCTATTTGAGAGCCAGCTGAGTTATTACACAATGATTCACGGTCTCGACATCACTCCCGGCCATGTCCGTGCCCTACCTGGCGATTTGAATGGAGCTTTCGGTTTGCGGGTGAGTGTCGAAACAGCCCAGAAGTGTTTTGGCTGCCATACGACGATGTCCTCGGTGCGAAGACAGTTCGAACCGGGACACGCCATCCCTGGCGTCACATGCGAAGCCTGTCATGGGCCCGGTGCAAAACACGTAGCCGCCATGCGGCTAGGCAGGGTCGAGGAGGGACGGGCGGCGATCCTTAACCCCAGCAGCTTCGACCCGCAGAAACTGGTCGACTATTGCGGAGCTTGCCATCGTACGACTTTAGATGTCGCGGCGGCTAAGGATTATGTTCCGATCAATGTTCGCTTTCAGCCATATCGTCTGGAGAAGAGCCGCTGCTGGCGCGCACCTGACCCGCGGATCGCTTGCACGGGATGTCACGACCCTCATGAAGAGGTGGTGCATTCGGCCAATGCTTACGATTCCAAGTGTCTCGGCTGTCATGCATTGAAAGCTCCCGCAGCCGCACCATCCTTCGATCACGCTGCGGGCAAGGCTGCAGCATGCACGGTGGGCTCCTCGCAATGCCCATCCTGCCATATGCCCAAATACAGCGTTCCGGCGATGCATGGCTCCTTCACCGACCATGACATCCGCATCGTTCGTCCTGGCGACCCGTACCCTCTGTAACTGCTACTGCCCGGCTGCTTCGCTGCCATGACGGGCACTCTGAGCACAAGGCGTTCAGAACCACCAGGCCTTCAGAGCCACTGGGCCTTCAGAAGTTCGTTTGGAACAGCATTCATTCCGCCGGACTCAAGAGCACGACGGGCGCAACAAGGCGAAAGCCACTACCGTTTCGCCGCGCACTCCATTGTTGCGTTCAGCCTGATCGAGTAATTGCGATTCGAGGTCATCAGGATCGGGCACCATTTCACAAGCGGCGATTTCCTCAGGGGTCGCTCCGTGATAACAGAGTTCGCAAACACCGAGTCCGTCTTCGGAGCGGACGGGGGGCCCGAAGACCCGGCAAGTCATAGGCCGGGATGCATAGAGATCACAGCTTCCAGTCACGGGATCGAGGACGGGACATATCTCATCGTTCGCAAACGATTCGAACTGCGCCTCGGCATCCGGAGTCTGGTTGAGCAGACCAGTAACTGGATCTCCGGGAAAGCCGGGACTGATTTTCTCTACAGACGCGACTGCTCGCTCGCGCACCCTTCGCGCGCGATCAGGATCGGTAGATTCAAGATCAAGCAAGCCTTTTCTCAATCGTTCAGCGTCAAGCTGGTTGATGGCAAAGACTCCAATGCAGCACTGCCAGCATCCGGGTTTGCACACCAACCATGGACCGCTCTTTCGGGCAGCCGCTAACAGAGACGCATCGACGATTTGAAGTAACTGGGAATCGGAGGAAGTTGAATTCGGATTAAGCGACATAGGGCCGAAGAACTCGCGGTTGGGGGCAGCATGATTCAAGAGAACAGCGTCGCAGTTATGCATTGCACGATTGCATTTCTTGGGATCGGGCAAGCCGCCGACCTGCCCGTCCATCCCCTGCCGGGTACTTTTATTTTGCAGCCTTCGTTGCAGTTTGCTTCTTGCGCTCTGCCCAACGGCGCTTCATGGCATCAGCAATGCGTTTCCGTCCTTCGGGCGTCAGCTTTCGCTTCTTTGGTTCGACTTTCGCAACGACGGGCTTTCTTCGGGTTGACGCGGTTTTTTTGACGACATCACCCGCGAGCAGGGTACGGACATGTTGAAGGCGAGCAATTTCTTGATCAAGTTCTGCCAGAATTTCTTTAGTTTCCACAGTCTATCCCTCGTAGTCTTTTAAGTTGGTTCCAGGTATCAACGACCATTAAGTATTTGTTTTTAACTATTTTGTATAAGGATACGTATCGCCGAACAACTTGACAAATACCGCTAGTACCGTTGACCTGCAGAATCGACCAAAGTAAAGTCAACGAGACTCCCCTTCATTACTCATCCATTCAGGAACTTAACAGTTTTGGCGTGGTGAGATAGGTTCAACAAGACGAGGCCGCGAATAGTTGCGGAGGGACGGCGCCACATGGGCGTCCCACTTCAATTGAATTAGCGTTGCAGAGGCGAGTGGACCGGACGCGAAGCTTCAAGAGATGATGCAAGGCTTCAAGAGGTACGTCTATAGCGGATCTTCGGGACCGTTGGGTGGTTTAGGCGCACGGATTGCATAACCGGTCCGGGCCTCGGACGACGGTGCGGCCGTCAAGCTTGCAGGTTTACTGCCGTCAGTTGCGTAGCGGCGAAGATTCTTCAGCGTCTCCTGCTTATCGCGCGCATACTCTGTGGCCAGGCGGGTCAAGGCATAGGTCACGATGTCGCTGTGATGCAAGCCTTGCATATCTTGTTCGCGACGGAAGTTCAGCCACAACCTATGCACGAGCTGGACATCGTCTGTCTGTAAGGCCGGCGCGTGTGGCCCGATGTTAAAGGCTTCGGCGTCGCCGTTGGGCATCACGATGTAGAAGGTAAACTGCCGCTTGGGCTCGGGCAGCGCCTCCCATGCGTGGCCCATATGGAAGGCCTGCTCCTGTGCCGTCAATTTGCTCGACAGACCAGAAACGACGGCGGAAGCTTCGAGCGAGTTAGCCGTCTGCACCAGGGCCGCAAAGACGTCGCCTGCGGGAACGACCAGCAGAGAAATGTGTTTGCCGAAGCTCTCTGCGACAGAGACTGCTTTAGTAAACAACATTTGTTCGTGTTCACTGAAAGACTGGTCTGAGGCTTCTAGAAACTCAGGACCACCGGCGCCCATCATGCGCGCGGTAAGCACGACGATGTCCTGCTCATCGGTATTGGTTCGGGAGAGCGCCCACTTTAAAGCAAAAGGATTCACGGCATCGCGCATCGTGACCATGACGCTTCCGGGATTAATCTGGAGCGCTTCGCGGCTGATAGTGTCTTCGTGCTCGAGCTGAAAGTGCTCCTTCATCTGGCGCTCGGTCGAGGCGTGCTTCGCCTTGTTGCGGTGTTCCGATATCGAGAAGATCACGAAGAATGCTGCTGCGAATGCTATTCCGCTTTCCGTGGCGACACTCTTCGTAAACAAATTCACGATGGCGATGGAGAGCAGCACCATGAACACCGAGATCAGTCCGATGGGGACTTCATGCTTCCCTATGTGAATGTTGGGTGGCACCTTCCAACCGCGCTCTCCCTTGTACTTCCAGCGGAGCACTAACATGGCAAGGCTGTTAAAGGTGAAGCTCCAGATCACGCCAAAGGCATACGCCTCGCCCAGCGTAATGACGTTGCCGCGAGTCACGATGATGGTGAAGAGCTGAAAGCCCGCCACCAGATTGACGATCCGGTAGCTGGTTCCGAACTTCGGGTGAGGGCGGCGAAACCAGTCAGTCAGCACACCGTCCTCGGCGACTCGCATCAAGACACCGGTAGATCCGATGATCGAGGTGTTAATGGCTCCGGACAGGATCAGGAAACCTACGATCACGACAAAGACCCGGAAGATAATGCGGAGCACCTCAGGGCCGACCATGTACATGGCAAGTCCGGCGATCAGATTATCTTGATAGACGTGGGTCCGCGGATAGTCCGGAATCAACATCACGGCGAGCAGCGATGCCATACCAGTGAAGATGAAGCTGTAGATTGCAATGACAATCGCAGCTCGCTTGAGATTGCGAAGCTTCGGGTGTTCAATCTCGCGATTGACCTGAGCGAGCGATTCCTCGCCGCTCATGGCCAGCACGGAGTGGCCGAAGGCCATCAGGATACCGAAGAGTCCGAAGCCGGCAGTGAACTTGATGTTCTTGAGGAAGCCAAGCGAGTCGGTCGAGAAATGTAGATTGGACGGAATCGGAGGCGGCGGCAGTGTGGCGCCATTATGAAGCGCGGAGAAACAGCCCCAGCCGAGGAGGATCACCACCATGACGGTGGTAATCTTCATGACGTCTAGCGCCTTGTCGCTGGACTCCTCGATTCCCTTGATGTTCAGCCACCAGTAGTAGAGGGTGACGACGATCGCGAAGACTGCCGAGGTCGCATTCATGGGCAGCTGCGGCGCCGCATGCCCGGCGGCCAACATGGCGTCAGGCAGCCAACGATGATTTGCGGCAACCGTCATTAACTCGTTGAGCAGCCCGGTGATGTACTGGCCGGCGGAGACGCCCGAGATAGGACCGGTGAGGATGTAGTCGAACATCAACGCCGAAACGCTCAACTTCGCGAAGGTGCCGCCGAGCGCTTCTTTGACCACGCGGTAAACGCCGCCCCGGGTGAACATCGAGCAACTCTCGACATACACGGCCCGCACCGCAAAGGAAAAAAGCATGACGCCCAGGATGAACCAGGGGGCGGCTTTGCCGACTGCCTGCTCGGCGATACCGCCGGCATAAAAAGCCGAAGAGCCAAGATCGTTGAGCACGATCGCGGCAGCCCGCCAGAAGGAGATAAAGGTAAGCATCACCGAGGAGGCCACGACCAGGCGGACTCGGTTGGATGGATTGGCTAAGGGTCGGTCTACCGGCATGGTTTGAGGTATGAAAACGTAATTCGAGGAGCTTCCTGGATTACGATCCACTGCCAGGACGCTCAGCGCTGAGTCTATGTCCGATTGGCCGCAGCGTCAATCGTTAAAGCGTCAAACTACAAGCTGAAAAGCCTCAAACAAGAAGCTGAACAGCCTCAAACAACAAGCTGAAGCGATAGCCGTTCACTCGCCAAAGAGCTCGTATAAATCTTCCACAAAGCTGATTGCCACGACGACGGCGGATCCGATCATTCCGATCAGAAACGTCGCGCTCAGCAGGTGCATGGCAAAGTCAATAATTGGATGATTCATCGAATTCCATTCTACAGCCCGGCGGGATTTGAAACCACATCCCGTTTTGCTTCGCGGTGAGAGCAAGGTTGAGATGGTAGACTCACGGCGGAATGCCCAAGTTTTTTGCCCATCGTTTGTTGACGAATCCGTGGATCTGGGGACTTCTCTCCGCGATCCTCCTAGACCTTCCCTTTCCGGTTGCCGGTCCGATGCCTCCATGGAGAGGGGCGATTTCCTGGTTTGCGTTAACGCCAGTGTTATGGGCGCTGCTGACTCCTGACAATGTAGCGCGGAAGGATTACCTTCGGCGGAGCGCCCTGGGCGGCTATATCTGCGGGGTGGCCTGGTATTTGCTTAATTGCTACTGGATCTATGCCACCATGCATACCTATGGGGGAATAGGCCCGCTCGCCTCCGCTGGGATTCTGCTGCTTTACAGCCTGGTACTCGGACTCTACTTCGGAGTCTTTGGATTTCTGGTGGCTCTCGCGCGTCAAGCGTCCGGCAAGACGATATCAGTGTTGCTGCTCGCGCCGATTTTCTGGGTGGCTCTGGAGTTCGCTGCTTCCCGCATCACCCAGGTTCCGTGGGACCAGCTGGGCTACTCCCAGGTAGATAACTTTGTGCTGATCCGGCTCGCTCCGTTCACCGGAGTTTATGGCATTTCATTCATCCTGATGCTGGGCAACGCGATGATCACCATGGCATTGCTGGCCTGCCCGGCGGGCCGCCGGCTTCGACTCGGCCTGGCCGCGCTGCTCTTCGCCGGCGGTCTGCAGCTTGGCATCTTTTTGACGCCACCCCCTTCGCCGGTCGTCGCCACGGCGGTTCTGCTGCAGCAGAATCTTGACGTTACCTATAGCAATGATTGGTCGGGGCCGGAGTGGGACAGGCACACCGCTGAATTCGAAGCGATGAGCCTCAAGGCGTGCGGGCCCTACTTTGCCGGAATGCCGGAACCTCATCCGGTGCTCATCACTCCTGCTTGTCCGACGCCGTCTCCGCTCCCGGATCTGATTGCGTGGCCGGAGTCACCATCGCCCTTTCGCGAGGCCGATCCACGCTTCCAGAGATTGATGGCCGATCTCTCCAATAAAGCAAAATCGCCGGCGGTGATCGGAAATATTGGCGTCTGGCAAAACGGCGCCAAAACTGAAATTTTCAACTCCGCGGAGTTTGTCGCGCCGGATGGCCGGTTTCTCGGCCGCTACGACAAGATTCATCTAGTACCGTTCGGTGAATATGTTCCTTACAAGGGCCTTATCTCATTTGCCGGCACTCTGACGCAGGGAGTGAGCGATTTCTCGCGCGGCGGAGTGCGAAAAGTTTTTCGCTCAGACGGGCATACCTTTGGAGTGTTCATTTGCTATGAGGCTGTCTTTGCGGATGAAATCCGCCACTTCGCGAGGAACGGCGCGGAGGTCTTCGTCAACATCTCCGACGACGGATGGTACGGCGACACCAGCGCGCCGTGGCAGCATTTCAACATGGCGCGGATGCGGGCGATCGAGAATCATCGATGGATTTTGCGCGCCACCAACTCCGGCGTCACCGCCGCCGTCGATCCGTTGGGGCGAGTGACGCAAAGTGCGCCGCGTCATGTTCTTACCTCCCTGGCAGCCGGTTATGGCTATCGCAGCGATGTCACCTTCTACTCCCAGCATGGCGACGTCTTTGCGATCCTCTGTGCCATAATCGCAATAGCTGCTGCGGCGTGGTCGCTTCGTCATATCAACGTCGAGCGGCGGCAGGTTGTCCTTCATCCGAAGTAACGATCTGGCATGCGAAGTAACGATCTGGCAAGCGAAGTAACGATCTGGCAAGCGAAGTAACGATTGGCAAGAGAAGTAACGATCTGGATTTAAGACAGGCTATTTTCATATGTTGAACGAACTCGAATTCGCTTACGCTCCCATTCGCGAAAAAGTCGTTGGCCTGCGGGAGTATCTTTGACCCGGCCAAGCTACACCGCGATCTAGCGGCCCTCGAAGTCAAACTTTCTGACCCAAATCTCTGGTCGAATCCCGCACAATCGCAGCCGCTTATGCGCGAACGCAAGCGCCTCGAGGCAATGCTCGCCGACGATGCCGAACTGGCGCGCCGCAGCGGCGATGTGGATGCCTATTTCGAGCTGGCACGGGAAGGCGAGAACGTCGAAGCCGATCTCGAGCGGGACATTACATCACTGAGCGGGTTTGTCGAGGCGATGGAGACTCGCACCATGCTCTCCAGCGAGACCGACCCGCTCAATGCGATCCTTACCGTCCATCCGGGCGCGGGAGGAACTGAATCGCAGGACTGGGCGGACATGCTGTTGCGGATGTATCTTCGCTGGGCCGAGCGCCAGGGTTTTAAAACCGAGATCAACGACTATCAGGATGGCGAAGAAGCCGGCATCAAATCGGCGACGATCACCATCACGGGTGAATTTGCCTTCGGACAGCTTTCCGGAGAGACGGGGATTCACCGGCTCGTTCGCATCTCCCCATTCGATCAGGCAAAACGGCGCCATACCTCATTTGCGTCGGTCTTTGTCTCGCCGGAGATCGATGACTCGATCGAAATCGACATTAAGCCTGACGACATCCGGATCGATACTTACCGTTCCGGGGGCAAGGGCGGCCAGCATGTGAATACGACCGACTCTGCGGTTCGTATCACCCATATTCCAACCAACATCGTGACGCAATGCCAGAATGAGCGCTCGCAACACAAGAATAAAGAGAAGGCGATGAAGATGTTGCGTTCGCGACTCTATGAATTTGAGCTGGAGAAGAAGCGCGAGATCAGCCGCAAGCTGGAAGACTCCAAGCTGGACATTAAATTCGGGTCGCAAATCCGCTCTTACGTTCTCCAGCCGTACCGGATCGCCAAGGACCATCGCACGAAAGTTGAATTTGGTGATGTCGACAGAGTTCTGGATGGATATCTGGAGCCCTTCATCCGCGGTTATCTGCTCATGCGGCGGGATGGCGGCCCCTCGGGCGTGGATGCATCTGACGATCTGGAGTAGATGCTCATGAATGAACCGGAAACCATACGCGAGATTCTCGAAAATACCAAAACCATTGCCGTCATCGGACTCTCCGATAAGCCTGAGCGCGCCAGCTATGGAGTATCGAAATTTATGCAACAACAGGGTTATCGGATTGTACCCGTCAATCCTCAGGCGACCTCGGTGCTTGGCGAACCAGCCTACTCGACGCTGGAAGAGGCATTTACCGCAAATGACGGCCAGATCGACCTGGTGAATGTCTTTCGCGCATCGATGTTTGTGCCGGAGATTGTGAAAGACGTCATGCGCTTGAAGATACCGCGGCTGTGGCTGCAGGAAGGCGTCTGCCACGAAGAAGCGGCCGGCTGGGCTGAACATGCGGGAATCAAGGTGGTGATGGACCGCTGCATTCTGAAAGATCGCATGGCTGCCGGCTGGCGCTGACTGCGACGCAAGGTAGGAGTTGAGACATCCCCACAAGCCCCGTGGCTTGATGGGGACTCTGCATTCTCCTTCGGATCTTAGGGAGCGGTGACGGTCTCGTACTCGAGCGCCGACTGGGACGGGAGTAAGACCCATAACGTGTAGATGCCGAGGGCTGTCCCGAATGGGGGCTTGATCAGGGTCAGGATGCTGACGACCAGCGCCAGAGTGCGCGCCCAGCGCTCACGGCGCAACAAGCCGATCCCTACGAGAATCCCGAACCCTGACCGCAGATACACGAGGATTGTGGCAAAAGGCAGAATCCAGCTCATCGACAGGGGTAAGGGAAAGTCGCGATGATTGAAGTTGTGCAAGCTATGCCCAAAGAAATGGCTGAGGAACGGCATCGCCACCAACCAGGCAAGCAGGCCGAAGAGGGAGTAGAGCAGCCATAGAATACCGAGCGTCTGAATGTGCCGGTGGACCCGGGTGTAAAGGCCGAAGACCTGGGGGGCTGTCTGCATGGCAGGCCTGCCGCATTGGGCACAAACCGGCTCATTTGGGGCGATCGGTTGACCACATCCGCTGCAATACATCAAGCACCTCCGACTGCCGTCCGCCGCTGCTTGCTTCGACGCGAGTAACTAGGGACGCGAGTAACTGGGACGAGTAACTGGGACGCGAGTGATTTGGCCAGCGAGTGTCTGTGATGCGAGTGACTGTGACGCGAGTGACTGGCCCATCAATAGAATCTACGCTTGGATGAGTCGGCCGGTTCCCTTCCGGCATGCTCGCCACAGTACCATAGACGAGTGCCCTTCTTGAATCCCATCCCGTCGCCGGTTGGCGATTGCAGCGCTGCCACTCTGGAGTGGCCACGCTTTCTTGAACTGCTGGCTGGTTATTCCCACTCCCTGGTAGGGCGCCAATGGGCAGTCGCTCTGCAGCCCTCCACCGATGTCGAGTGGCTGCGCCGCGAGCATGCGCTGGTGGGCGAGATGCGCCGGCTGCTGGCGCAGCACCTGTCGATCGCGCTTGGTTCCCTCTTCGATCCGACCACCCTCCTGGACAAATCGCGCATCGAGGGCGCAGCCCTGGAGCCGGAGGAGATTCGCGACGTACTGAACCTGGTGGACGATGTCACTGCCTGGCAGGCAGTCATGGAAACTCCACCGGTTGCGCTCGATGGAGAACTTCCGGAGTTGACCTCGCTGAGTGCTCCGTTGATGGACTCGGATTTGCGGCCACTGGTCCAGTCATTGCGTTCACGCATGCTGCCGGATGGCTCGCTGGCTGACAACGCTTCTCCTAACCTGAACCGCATTCGGCGAGAGATCGAGCGGCAACAGCGGCAGATTGAGCAGAGCCTCCGGCAGACGATGCGGCGGTTATCGGAGGGCGGCGGTGTTCAAGACGAGCTGATCACGATTCGCGGCGAACGCTTTGTCATCCCCATTAAGACCGAGTCGAAGCGGCGCATTCCCGGGGTCGTTCATGGGGCGAGCTCGAGCGGACAGACGGTATACATCGAGCCATTGGAAACGATTGAGCAGAATAATGAACTCGTTCGCCTGTACGAGGAGGAACAAGCCGAGATCCATCGTATCTTTCTGGCGATGACCCGGCAGATCGGCTTGCAATCTCGAGTGATCGGGGAAGGCGCTGCGATCCTGACGGTAGTGGAGTCGCTGGTGATTCGGGGGCGATTTGCGGACGATTTTCAGTGCATCCGCCCGCGCTTTGGCGACCCTGCCGAGCTGCTGGAGTTGCGACTGGTGCAGGCACGGCACCCCTTGCTTGAAACTCGATTGCGCAAAGCGGGTGGCAGCATCGTTCCCATCTCCATTCAGCTCACCAGCGACGAACGGCAGTTAATTATCAGTGGACCAAATACCGGCGGCAAGACGGTCGGGCTGAAGACGACGGGACTCCTAGGAATCATGGCGCAGGCCGGCATTCCAGTTCCTGCTGAAGAGGCGGTCTTCCCGCTCTTTCACGAGTTTCTTGCAGACATTGGCGATTCGCAGTCGATTGAGCAAAACCTCTCGACCTTCTCCGCCCATATTGTCAACTTGAACCGCATCGCCGGACTGGCGGGGCCTGATTCGCTGGTTCTGCTGGACGAACTCGGTTCGGCAACCGATCCTGAGGAGGGTGCGGCGCTGGCGGTCGCGATCGCCGAGCACTTTCTTCATACTCGTGCCTGGTGCCTGATTTCAACCCACCATACTTCGCTAAAGGTCTATGCCGCGAACACCCCGGGGGTGATCAATGCGGCGGTAGGGTTCAACGAACAGACATTGGCTCCGACCTATGAACTGCGCCAGGGGGTTCCGGGTGCTTCCGCCGGCATCAATATCGCTGGGCGGCTGGGATTGAATTCGGAGATCATCGACTCTGCCCGTTCGCGGCTGAACACCCAGACCCAGGACATCGGGCGCTTTCTGGATCAACTGCATGCCCAACTCGAGTCGATCACCAGCGAACGGGCAGCCCTGCGCATCCGCGAGCAGGAAGTTGCACGGGAAAAAAACCGGCTCGAGGTCGAAGGCCTGAAGGAATGGCGAACCAAGGTCCGCGACATGGAAGTCAAGCTACAGTCGCTGCTGAAAGACTTCGAGTACCAGATGCGGGAGACGGTGCGCGCGGTCGATGACCGGGCAGCGCAACAGAAACTTTCGAAGGATGCGGAGCGACGCATCGCCAAGCTGCGGCGCGAGTTCAGCGAACAGTTTAATTCTTCAGTGGTCGCCGCCCACACCGGTGCCGACCGCGGCGATTCCCATGCCCAGCCGCACATTGTGAAACACGTAGCCGCGGGTGATTCGGTCAAATTGAAGTCCCTGGGAAAGACCGCGGTCGTCCAGCGGCAGGTGGATGACAACATCTTCGAAGTAGCCATAGGACTGATGAAGATGCGGGTGAATCGCGAAGACATCGCCGAGGTGGTGCGCAATCCGCAGACCAGTCAGCCGACGATGTCGCCGCTGCAGGCTGCCCGCAAGCGCGGCGTTTCGATCTCGGTCGCCGAGCCGGACGAGAACATGAACTGGGAGTTGAACGTCATCGGCCGGAATGTGGACGAGGCCACCGACGAGGTTCAGAAGTTCCTCGACCGGGCATTCCTGGCGGGCTTGCCGCGGGTCCGCATCGTGCATGGGACGGGCATGGGGATCTTGCGTAAGGCGCTTCGCGCTTACCTGCAGAGACATCCCCAGGTGGCTACCGTCTCTGAGCCTCCGCACAACGAAGGCGGAGCAGGGGCCACCGTTGCAGAACTAAAGTTGTAGACCGGAGCGCAATATTCTGTCTGGATTTCAGCGCGACCTGATGCTAGCATCAGCGGCATCGGAGTAACTTCCGTAGATATCCCATCGGCGGGGCTTTTATGATTAAGGTCATCACCGTTGAACGCGAATATGGAAGTCAGGGCGCCGCGTTCGCGCACCGTTTGTCGGACGCGCTGGGCTGGAAGCTCATCGACAGCTGCTTGATCGACGAGATTGCCCAACAAGCTGGAGTTGCCAAGGCTTCAGTCAGGAAATGCGACGAACAATTGGATCCCTGGTATTACCGGCTGGGCAAAGCATTCTGGCACGGCAGCATCGATCGAATGCCGGCGCCGTCGGAGAACGGCATCTTCGACAGCGAGCGAATGAACCAGCTGGTTCGCGAATATCTTCATAAGGCCGCCGATCAGGGTCACTGCGTGATCGTTGGACGAGGGGCGGCGTGTGTGCTGACGAACTATCCGGGCGCCTTCCATATGTATGTTTACGCCTCCAAGAAGCGCAAGCTACAGTGGTTTCAGAGCCAGTTTCCCGACCGGATGCACGACGCCGAGCGCGAAATGGAGGAGACCGATAATCGACGGGCTGAGTACGTACAGCGTTTCTACGACCAGGACTGGCAGAACCATCGGCTGTACCATTTAATGATGAATTCCTGCATGGGCTTCGACGCGATGTTGAAGGCGACGATGGAAGCCACCGGGCTAGCGGCCTCGTATGCCTCTGAAGCTATGACGGCGAGGTAGAAAGCCTTCTACTCGGCCTTGACCCTGGCTGAAGGACGGGAGCTTTCTCCGGGAAAGGAATCGACGTCGGTCATCACCCGGGTCATTTTTCCGCCTCGGATCACGAACTCCTGTCCACGCCACTCGACCGTATTTCCAGCATAGCTCCAAGCCCAGACTGCAAGCGCCACCAAATCCCTGGCTGGGAGCAGCCAAAGATCCCGGACCACCTGGCGATCTTGAAGAAGCTCGCCACCGATCAACAGGGCAACGGACACGCGTGCGGCCAGTGCGATGCTCAGAAGAGCGAAGCTCTCCACGCTGGCTCCGGACGTGGCCACATTCAATATCGCCCAGGCCAGGCCGAAGGTAAAAACTGTCCCAAAATAGCCTCCCGGGCGAGCATCGCGCACGGTGCGCGACCACCGCATCTGGTGTGCCCAGAATTCTCGAAAGCGATACGCGGGCACCGAGGTTTCGACAGTCTCGCGGCTGAGCTTGATCTCGAATCCCTGAGTGGCGATTCGTGCGCCAAGCTGATAATCGTCAGCCACACAGTCTGCTAAAGGCAGGAGCCCGCCCACGGCATTGAGCGCCTCACGGGAGACAGCGAGTGTGGACCCCAGTCCAAATCGAATCCCTTTCTCGAGATAGCGGGCAGTCAGGACGTTCGGCGCGAAATCGGTAGCGATCCCGAGGGCCTCCATGCGGGAGCCCAGGGTTCGGTGGGCCTTGCCGCGATAGAGCGCTGTCACCATTCCCACCGGTCTGCCATTTTGGCTCGGGTCCTTGAAGTTTGCCATGATATTTCGCAAGTAGTTTGGGGAGACGAGAATGTCGCTGTCGCTGATCAAGATGTGACCGAAACGGGCTTCCGGTAGGGTCTGCACCAGGCTGCTGACTTTGCCGTTGGTTCCCAGGGTCTCAGGGCAGAAGACCAGGCGGATGGAGCGGTCCGGGAAGTCTCGCTGCAACTGTTCGACCGCGGCAATGGCTGGATCATCCGAACTCCCGATGGCAAAGAGGAGCTCGTATTGGCCGGGATAATTCTGATGACAATGACTGGCGAAGCTGGCGTACATCTCCGGATCGAGGCCCTTGACCGGTTTGAGAATGCTCACTGGCGGATAGAAGTCCGGCAGCGGCTTCCGGGCGGCCCTGACGAAGGCGCGCGCGCTCCAGATTGCAAGCACGGAGAATCCGCAGCCTGCAAAGGCAAGCAGGGTGGTCAAGAAGGAAACAAGCGTGGAGAGCGCAGGCATGAGCTAGATCGATTCTAGGTCATCCTCACTGGAAGCTTCGGCGATGAGAAAGTCCGGGTGGGACGCTACTCGTAACGCAGGGCTTCGATGGGATTCAAGTTGGCAGCCTTCCATGCCGGATAAATCCCGAAGATAAGTCCGATGGCGCACGAGACGATGAAAGAGACGACCACCCAGGTCGAGGAGAGGGCGGCGTGCAAAAAGCCGACTGCAAAATGCAAGGCCACGGTGAACAGGGCCCCCGCCAGAATCCCAATCAAGCCTCCCACTGCGCAGAGAGTCATCGCCTCGATGGTGAACTGAAGCAGGATGTTGGCCTTGGTGGCTCCGATCGCTTTGCGTACCCCGATTTCGCGCGTGCGCTCAGTCACCGAAACCAGCATGATATTCATCACGCCGACGCCGCCGACCATGAGACCAACCGAGGAGACCGCGACCATAAACAGGAAGAGCCCCCCGGTCAACGAGTTCCAGAGACGCCCAAGCGAGTCAGGCCCGAAGATGGCGAAGTTATCGGCGTCCTCGACATGCACCTTGCGCCGGCGCCGCAGCAATTCGCGTATCTCGTCCTGAACGAGGGCTTTATTCTTGGGGTCGTCATATTTGACCGTGATCCAGAAGTCTTTGATCTCCGGATGAATCTTGCGGAAGGTTTCCAAGGGGAAATAGGCGGAATTGTCCTGGGTATTGCGGCCGCCTCCAAAGGGTTGGGGCTGGGTGTCAAAGACCCCAATGACGGTGAAGACGTCGCCCTCGCACTGGATTTCCTTGCCGATCGGCGACTCGTTCTGGAATAGATCTTCAGCGGCATCGTGGCCGAGAACTACGACGTTCGCCCGCCGGTTCTCTTCGTCTTCTGTCCAGAGCCGACCTTCCTTGAGGGTGAATCCTCCTGTCTTTTCAAGATCAGTGGTATCGCCACCCAGGATCGTGTTCTGGATCTTGCGATTGCCATATTTGAGCGAGACGGAGCCGATCCCGAGTTGGAAATTCTGGTATTGCAGGCTAGGATCGACGGCCGCCACGTGCGGCATGGTCCGCATCGCCAAACCATCTTCGTAGGTCAGCTGCTTGCGATTGAGTTCCTCGGTTGTGGGGCGTTTCCCGAAGGGCTCGAAGCGAAAGACCCAGATGCTGTTGGTGCCGAGCGAGCGAATAAAACCGTCGATGTTGCTGTTAAGACCGTTGATCGCCGAGGAGATCAGGATGACGGTGGAGATGCCGATGGAGATGCCGAGGACGGTAAGTCCGGAACGCAGCTTATTGGTCCGCAGCGTCTCGAACGCCATTCGTACTGCTTCCTGAGAGTCACGAATCCGCATCTACAACTCCGATCTGAGGGCCACGATGGGGTCCAATTGAGCGGCTTTGCGCGCCGGATAGACGCCAAAGAATACTCCGACGCCAGTCGCCACAAAGAGTCCGACGAGAACCGACCAAAGCTGAACCTCGGAGGGGAAACTTACCAGGAGGGTGATCACTTTGGCGACGGTGATGCCGCCGATGACCCCGATCATTCCTCCGAAGAGAGACATGGTGGCCGACTCCACGATGAACTGGACCATGATGTCGTGGCGTCGCGCTCCTAATGCTTTTCGGATGCCGATCTCGCGAGTGCGCTCGGTCACCGAGACCAGCATGATGTTCATGATGACGATGCCCCCTACGACCAGAGAAATGGCGGCAATCGCCACCACCACGGCACCGAAGCTGTTCAAGATCTGTCCAAGAAGATTCTGGAAGGTGGCACTCGTATCGATCGAAAAAGTATCAGGCGCCCCGGGCGCGAGATGGCGCCGTCCGCGCATGATGGTGCGAAGGTCATCGGAGACGCGGTCAATTACCGGGCCGCCGCCCCCCGCATTGACATAGATGACCAGGCTTTTATTGGAACCATAGGACTGGAGGAATGCGGTCAACGGTACGGCCACCCAGTTGTCCTGGCTGGCGCCGAGGGTTTTGCCTTGACGCTCCCCGACGCCTATGACCGTGTAGGGCTCGCCGTCGACCCGGATTTCCTTGCCGAGCGGATCTCCCTGCCCGAGGAGATTATCTGCGACATCGTAGCCGACGATGGCGACATGGGAGCTATGCACATCTTCCGCTTCGGTGAACGAACGGCCCTGGGCGATATTGAGATTCGACATGGGCGGCATCGTCCAGGTCCAGCCGCGAATATCCGTATCGGTGCTGGATTTCGTTCCGTAGACGACCTTGCCGGTTGTGTTCCGAAGAGCGCCTACGGAGAGGCAGGACTTGCACTCGTCGCGGATCGCTTCGTAGTCCTCCATCTTGACGTCCTTCCGCTTTTGGAAGGCGAGATATTCCTCAATCGTAATGAAGGTCTGAGGCATCTTGCTGACGGTGACGACTTCTGCTCCGTAGCTGTTCAGCTTGGTCGTAACGAATTGCTTGGCGCCATTCACGAGGGTCACAACGGTGATCACCGACGCGACCCCGATCACCACCCCGAGCAAGGTGAGGATCGAGCGAAGTTTGTTCGCCCAGAGCGACTGGAGCGCTATCTTGAAGCCCTCAATCAGTTCCATGGAAGAATCCCCGCCGCCGGACTGGCAAGTGAAGCTCGGGCTGCTTGGCCAGTCTACGAGGCTTGCCTTGCATCATTTTACGCATCCTATGAACAGATAGTTCCCTGCTCGCGTTAGTAGGAACAAAGGAGTTTCAGATGGCATCGAATCGTGGAGTCGTTTACCTCGGACCGCATAAGGTCGAGGTGCAGAATATTGATTACCCCAAGTTTGAAACCCCCCAAGGCAAGAAGATTGAGCATGGAGTCATCCTCAAGATTGTCTCCACCAATATATGCGGTTCGGACCAGCACATGGTTCGCGGCCGCACTACCGCCCCGAAAGGGATTGTTCTCGGCCATGAGATCACCGGCGAAATCGTTGAAAAAGGCAAGGACGTCGAGTTTCTCGACATTGGCGACTGGGTCACGGTTCCATTCAACATCGCCTGCGGGCGTTGCCGCTCCTGCCGGGAACGGAATACCGGCGTGTGTTTGAACGTCAACGACAAGCAGCCTGGCGGAGCCTACGGCTATGTGGACATGGGCGGCTGGGTGGGCGGTCAGGCGGAATATGTCCTGGTGCCCTATGCAGATTTTAACTTGATCAAGTTCCCGGACAAGGACCGCGCCAAGGAGAAGATCCTTGACCTTACTATGCTCTCGGACATCTTCCCGACCGGTTTTCACGGTGCTGTCACTGCGGGCGTGGGCGTGGGATCGGTCGTCTACATTGCCGGGGCCGGCCCGGTGGGACTGGCGGCTGCCGCCTCCGCACAACTGCTGGGCGCAGCGGTCATTATGGTGGGCGACTATAACCAGGACCGTCTGGCGCATGTGAAGAAGGTCGGTTTCGAGCCGGTCGATCTCAACAAGAGCGACAAGCTTGGCGATCTCATCGCTCAGATCGTTGGGATTCCCGAAGTCGACGCCGCGGTGGACGCGGTCGGCTTCGAGGCGAGCGGTCACGGAAACGAGCCCAAACCTGCTGGGGTGCTGAATTCTCTGATGGAAGTCACCCACGTCGCTGGAAGCATTGGAATACCCGGCCTCTATGTCGTGGCGGATCCGGGCGCTCAGGACGAAGACTCAAAGAAAGGCATGTTGAAGATGAGCTTCGGTCAGGGTTGGGCCCGTTCGCTAGGCTTCCACACGGGCCAGGCGCCGGTGCTTCGCTATAACCGCCAACTGATGCAGGCGATCCTCTATGACAAGATTGCCATCGGCAAGATCGTCAACGCGACCATCATCAAGCTTGACGATGCTCCGCAAGGCTACAAGGATTTTGACAGCGGTGTTGCCAAGAAGTTCGTTCTCGATCCGAATGGCTATCTGGGCAAAGCCGCTTAAGCCAGGCTTGCAGCTTAACTAAAAATGATGGCCTCGCCGCTCTTGTTCAGAGCGGCGAGGCCACGTTTGCAAGCTGCCGATAAGCCGAATTTTGTTCGAGTCCGGAGACTCGCGACGATCATTCCTCTAGGCGCGGCATTACTGACGCGCTCGAGCGACCTACCCGGAGGTTACGGCTCCACTTATTGGATAAATGGCGACCCGCCTTAGCGCACCGGACCGGCACGCAACCGCAGCCTGGGCCTGGCGGCGGATTTCCTCCCTATTTGGTCTTGCTCCGTGTGGGGTTTACCCTGCCCCCGACTTTACAGCCGGAGCGGTGCGCTCTTACCGCACCTTTTCACCCTTACCCCTGCGAACAAGGGCGGTATCTTCTCTGTGGCACTGGCCGTCTTCAGGCCTTGACGCCTGAATCCCGGACGTTATCCGGCACACTGTCCTGCGGAGTTCGGACTTTCCTCCCCCGGAATGCTAAGCGCATTCCAGCAGCGATCGTCTGGCACACCTGCTGATTCATTCTAACTGACGTTTGTCGCCCGGCGGCTACCGCCATGTCCTCGTCTGAGTGCTGCACAGGGCTGTGTAGTCAATCGGAGGCAAAGCCGAATGGAGAGCGGGAGGCGCTTCGTTTTCCGGTTTCGGAGTCGTCGAGCGCTGGCAACGGCCGGAAATTACCATTCTCTAACTGGTCTTGAATAGGGTATTCTCTAGCCAATCGAGTCCGGAATGCGGCTTAGCCGATCAAGTCAAGTCATTTCGCCAGTCGTTATCACTGTTGAACTGACGGTGAATCAGAGTAGTCCGTGAGCTTCGCGCGCCAAAGGTAAAGCACGATGGTTCGGTTTTCCTCGAACGGTTCCACATCCGCTTTCGTCCGCCGAATTCACCCCACCTGGCGAGGTGTTCGCCTTGTCGGTTCCCAACGACCGACCGTCTTCTTAGGCCTTCTGCTTCTTCTGGGCGGGGGCTGCCAATCGCACCGCGATAGCGCGCCGCCTTCGATCGAGTTCAGTAAAGTCCCTCCAGCAGCGCAGGGCGGCCGGGAAAGAGTGGACACGATCTCTGGCCGGGTGGCTAACGCACGGCCAGGACAGAAGATTCTGGTGTATGCGAGAAGCGGACCCTGGTGGATCCAGCCATGGCCCGAGCAGCCGTTCGTCACCATTCAACCCGACTCAACGTGGAGTACTTCGACCCATCTTGGCTTCGAGTACGCGGCATTACTGGTGAACCCGGACTATCATCCGGCGCCGACCCTGGATACCGCCCCCACCGCAGGCGGACCAGTGGCTGCCGTATCAACGGTTAAGGGCACTGGCGAGATTCAAGTTGCGCCTACGGTGCCAATCAAGTTCAGCGGCTACGATTGGACGGTCAGAACCATATCGAGCGATCGCGGCGGCCTGAACAACCTGTACGATGGCGACAATGCATGGACAGACGCCAACGGAGCGATCCATCTTCGCATCAAGAGGCGTGAGGGCCGCTGGTCCTGCGCCGAAGTGGTGCTCAAGCGAAGCCTTGGTTATGGCACCTACATTGTGACCGTGCATGATGTATCCCACCTGGAATCGGCGGCTGTCCTCAGCCTGAATACCTTCGACGACTGGGGCGGAGACCAGCACTACCGCGAGTTCGATGTTGAAGCGAGCCGTTGGGGCGACGCGTCCAGCAAGAACAACGCGCAGTACGGGATTCAGCCCTTTTATATTCCCGGCAACGTTGCGCCCTTTGTAGCGCCTGCAGGCACACTTACGCATTCTGTCCATTGGGAGCCAGGCCGCGCCAGCTTCAAGACGGTCCGCGGACCATCGACCCGTGCCGAAGGGCCTGTGGTTGCAGAGCACGTCTTCACCTCCGGGGTGCCGACCCCGGGCACCGAGCGCTTCCAGTTCCTGTTCTATGTGGTTGCAAGTGAGAAGAGCCCGATGCAACACGACAGCGAAGTGATCATCGACAAGTTCGAATACCTCCCATAGACGAGCCTATGAAGACATCTTGCCTCGGAGCGGTTGTGCTCGTCGCGATTTCGGGCTTGTTCACCGTGGTCGAGGGACGGGCGCTTGACCAGAACCGATCGATCGCGCAGTACTCACGCGAATCCTGGGGCAGCGATCGAGGGTTCAACCCCGGGGCGGTGACTGGCATCAGCCAGAGTGCGGATGGCTATCTCTGGGTGGGGACGGAGAAGGGTCTCTACCGGTTCGATGGATTGTCCTTCCGCGCGCCATCTGCAGCAAGCTCTTCGGCCGGCGCGGTCACTGCGTTAACGGCGGATTCCCAGGGAAACCTGTGGATACTTCTGGGCAACACCAAGATCCTTCGCTATCACGACGGCAAGATCGACGCTGGCCGGGAAGAAGCGGAGGTGGGCATTACCGCCTTGGGCAATCGTCGCGACGGGACGATCCTTCTGTCTTCTCTGGCGCTTGGCACCCTCAGTTATCGAGCAGACAAATTCGAGGCCGTCGGAGCTAAGTCCGACGCTCAGCCACTGAGCAGCAGGAAGGAAGCCATCGATGACCTTTCCAGTCGGATGAGCTGGGCGACGGGAGTCGCACCTCATCGCTTCGCAGAACCGGAATCCGCGGTCATTTCGATGGTTGAATCGGGAGACGGCACCATTTGGCTTGGAACCCGCGACCGAGGACTTTTCTTCTCGAAAGCGGGTAAGGTTTCAGCGGTTGCAGACAGCGCAAGGTACGGGAAGATCAACTGCATCCTGCTCCAGGAAAATGGCGATCTATGGGTGGGGACCGACGAAGGCGTTCTTCGTTGGGACGGTTCGAAGCTTACCCGCGATGGCGCGCCTTCTGCTTTGAACCGGCTCGGGGTCTTATCGGCGGTGAGAGATCATGACGGGAACATCTGGTTTGGGACCTCCGAAGGCCTCTTTCGATGCAGCGCCGGAGGAAGCTGCATCGCCGATTCCTCCAACGACGCAGAGCCAGGCGTCGCGGTCACGGCTCTGTTCGAAGATCGTGAAGGGGACTTGTGGGTTGGGACCGCTTCAGGCATCAGCTGTCTGCGAGACAGTCCGTTTGTCACCTACCCGCTGATCGGTCTGCGGGGCTCGGAGAGTAGTGGGCCTATTTACGTCGACCAGCAGGACAGAGCCTGGTTCGGGCCTGGAGATGGAGGGCTCTACTGGATGCAATCCGGTCGCACTCACAAGGTGACCCAGGCCGGCCTCGACCGGGATGTGGTTTACTCGATCGCCGGCGCCGGCGGCGAGATGTGGGTGGGCAGACAACAGGGAGGTTTGACTGAACTGAGCTTGCCTGGCGGAACAGTAGCAAGCAAGACCTACACCCAGTCAAATGGACTCGCCCAGGACGGAGTTTACGCAGTGCACGTAAATCGAGATGGGAGCGTCTGGGCGGGCACACTCAATGGCGGCGTCAGTCAATGGAAAGACCAGAAGTTCACTTCCTTCACAACCGCAAATGGCCTGGCGTCGAATACCGTGACGTCGATCGTTGAAGGCTCCGACGGAACGATGTGGTTCGCTACGCCCAACGGACTGAGCGCACTCTCACGAGATCAATGGCGCTCCTACGGGACGCGCGAGGGGTTGCCGTCCGCCGATCTGAATTGCCTCTTCGAGGATTCGGCCCATGTGCTCTGGGTCGGGGGCGCGGCTGGTATTTCCTGGATGGATGCTGGTCGCATCCGAAACCCGGCGAATATGCCTGAAGTGCTCAACGAACCGGTTCTCGGCATCGCCGAGGATAGAAGCGGATCGCTTTGGATGTCGACAGCAGGCCATGTGTTGAGGGTGAAACGAACGGCCCTACTTGGCGGCAAATTCGAGCAGGGCGATGTCCGCGAGTATGGACCGGGCGACGGGCTCCGGGGGACAGAAGGGATAAAGCGGGAACGGTCAGTAGTTGCCGATGATCGGGGACGCATATGGTTCTCGACCAGTCGCGGTCTTTCGACGATCGATCCGAACCGGTCGAAGGGTGAGCTGGCGCCAGCGATCGTCCACGTCGAGACGATTTTGGCCAATTCAAACCCCGTCCAGCAAGAATTGCCGATTCGTATCTCGATCCCTCACGAACGGATCGTATTCGCCTATTCGGGGCTGAGCTTCGGTCTACCGGACCGCGTCCGCTTTCGCTATCGCCTGGATGGTTTCGATCGGAACTGGAGCGAACCGGTAGCAAATCGAGAGGCAGTTTACACGAATCTTGGTCCTGGCGCCTACCGGTTCAGAGTGATGGCTTCGAATAGCGAAGGTCTGTGGAACGGGCCGGAGGCAACGGTCCAATTCAACATTGAGCCAGCCTACTGGCAGACATGGTGGTTTCGGCTATCCTGTCTGCTCGCAGCCGTACTTACGGCAGTGCTGATCTATCTGCTTCGCATGCGCCAGATCAAGCATCAATTGAGCCTTCGCTTTGAAGAGCGGCTTGGGGAACGGATGCGAATCGCGCATGAGTTGCACGACACGCTGTTGCAGGGCTTCCTCAGCGCCTCGATGCAATTAAATATCGCGACCGACTATGTGCCCGAGAACTCGCCGGCAAAGCCTATCCTCAGCCGAGTGCTCGAACTGGTTGGACAAGTGACCGAAGAGAGTAGAAATACACTGCGAGGACTACGTGCCTCGGTGCGGGATTCTCCTAACCTCGCCCAGGCTCTGTCCGCTGTCCCACAAGAGCTGTCTCTCAAGGATGACGTAGCCTTTCGGGTGGTCGTAGACGGCACGGTGCGGCTGCTTCATCCAGCCGTGCGCGACGAACTCTATCGAATCGGCCGTGAAGCGATTGTGAATGCCTTCCGCCACTCCCGGGCAACCAGCATCGAGGTCCATTTGCTGTATTCGGCGAGCCATCTGCAGATCATCGTCCGCGACAATGGCTGCGGCATCGAAGCGCAGGTGCTTGACTTCGGCCGAGAAGGACATTGGGGTCTTCCGGGGATGCGCGAGCGGACCGAAAAGATCGGCGGCAAGCTGGAGGTATGGAGCCGAGCTGCAGCTGGAACAGAGGTTCGAGTGAGGTTGCCGGGGCAGCTGGCATATCGACCTGCGATCGGAAGCGGCTGGCTGCAGCGGCTTTTGAGCTATCGCCGGCACCCCGGCGGAAGTCGCGGCAATGATGTTGCCCCCGTCGAGGCCTCAGAAGCTGACCGCAAGGAAGCGGTCGTTGACACAGAGTCGTCCCCCCTTCAAAAATGATTCGCTCCAGGCAAGCCGCACGGTTCGCCGTTTATTCGCTTAGAATTGGGAGTGCATGGTCACCGTAGAGACATTGGCGGAAGCGGCTTTCGGAACCCGTAAGATTGTCCACGTCGATATGGATGCGTTCTACGCCTCCGTCGAACAGCGGGATGACCCTACGCTTCGCGGCAAGCCCGTGGTCGTGGCATGGAGAGGCAAACGATCGGTGGTTTGCGCAGCCTCTTATGAGGCCAGGCGATTCGGCGTTCGTTCCGCGATGGCTGCTGTTCATGCGGAGCGCCTGTGCCCCGATGCAATTTTTGTTCCTCCTGACTTCGTCCGCTATAAGGCCGCGTCGCACGCAGCGCGGAGGATCTTTGAACGCCACACGGATTCGATTGAACCTCTGTCTTTAGACGAAGCCTATCTCGATGTCACGACGAATAAGACTGGCCTCCCTACTGCAACCAAGGTTGCTAAGGCGATTCGAGAGCAGATTCGAGAAGAACTCTCGCTCACCGCCTCCGCGGGGGTCGCTCCGAACAAATTTCTCGCGAAGATTGCCTCCGACTGGCGAAAACCGGATGGACTTTTCGTGATTCGCCCGGAAGACCTAGCGGCCTTCTTGCCGCCCCTGCCGGTGGGGCGCATCCCCGGAGTAGGCAAGGTGACCGAGGCCAAACTCAGACAGATCGGGATTCAGACTGTCGGGGATCTGCAGGCATTTACTCTTGCTGACCTCGAGTCTCGATTCGGCCGCTATGGTTGCCGTCTCTATGAACTCGCTCGTGGAATCGATCGTAGCGCGGTCCTGTCCGACCGGCAGGTAAAATCGATCTCGGCCGAAGATACCTTCGAGCGGGATATCCCGCTCTCGCAGACCGCGGAATTGATCGAGCGTCTGGCGGAGAAAGTCTGGTCTGCTTCTCGCCGAGAATCGCGGATTGCGCGAACGGTTGTCCTCAAGTTAAAGACGAGCGAGTTCAACCTCCTCACTCGCAGCTATACGCCGATCGTTCCGCCTGCCTCTTGCGATGAGGTGAAGACGATCGCCCTCTCGTTGCGGGACCGGATCGATCTTGGGCCTACCCGGCTCTTTCGTCTAGTGGGAGTTGGATTGAGCAACTTCCGGGAACTGGAAGACCATTCTCCTTCGCTCTTCAACGACAGCGCCGATGGTGAAGGCGCGGATTCCTTGGTTCGCCATGGCATTGGCGCCTCTACTTAGGAGAGACAGTTAAGATCGCGCAGAGCCTATCAAGAAATGGCTCCTGGCTGCTCTTGATGCGTTTCCTAGCCTCGGAGATCAAAAACCAGCTGCCTCTGTCGACTTCCGGTATTTCGAGGAGGCGATGAGAACGGGGAGGCCATTCTATCTGGCAGGTATTGCTGACCAGCTTCGATGGGTCACAGTCGCCCTCGAAGGCCCACGCAGTAACGATCTTGCCGCTAGCCTGTGTCACTTTGCCCAAGTCCTGGAAAGGGCCTTCGGCGGTGAAGCCGGTCTCCTCAAGAAACTCGCGCCTGGCAGCTTCCAACGGCTGTTCGTCTTCGCCATATTCACCCTTCGGAACCGACCATGCTCCGAGGTCCTTGTTCGCCCAGAATGGGCCGCCGGGATGAACGAGGAAGACTTCTGTATGGTCTCCACGCCGACGGTACATCAGCAGACCGGCGCTCAGTCTCGGCATTGATCCACTCGTAGATTCACGAATTCTTTACGGGCATGAATTCCCGCCGCTCACGAATTTCCATCCGCAACTCCGCTCGCAGCGCTTTACTCTTTTTGAATCGCTTGAAGAACGTTTCCAGTACGCTGACGACAATGGCATTCACGCTGACGCCCTCCTCTTCGGCCCAGGCCTTCAGCTCCAGTCGCGCCTCTGAACCCACGTGCAGAAGTTGAGGATTGGTGAGCGGCAGGCCAGCTTTACGGGTCTGCTTGATCTTTACCTCCTGCTTCTCGACGCGGTCCAGAGCAAAAAGGACGATCTTCGCCAGATCGCCCTTGACGCGAGACTCTTCTGTGACGGCTTCACGAAGATCAAGCGGGAGGCGGAGGGTCATTCCGGGGCGATCTTCGGTCCACCGCTGCCCCTCGCGATTGACTCTCCGGGTTTTCTTCTTGACTGGCAATCGCTCCCCTTACGTCCATATGGGATCAGGTTGTTGATGGAATGTCCATCTCACATCGGGAAGAACCTGCCGCATTGCTTTATCAATTTTATCGATGCCTGCGCAACATTTGTAAATAGCGGCCAGGATGGATCTATCCTGCTTCGGCGACGGCGTTCGGGTCTGAATAGCATCGCGAGAAACTACTTTACAGCTGCTTCGAAAGGCCATATTCCAACGTAAATGCCTGAAGCGCTCCGAACCTGGTAAGTTGGACTTTCCTTAAGCGAGCATGCTTTTGATAGGCCCTTGAACTTCGAGAGGGGCGGCGGTTAGGCGCTGCACCTCTTCTACGCTGGTGGCCGACGAAATTTCTTCGAGCACGAGCCCGGAAGGGGTAACGCGGATGACTGCCAGTTCGGTGATGATGGTGTCGACGACCTTCATGCCTGTCAAAGGCAGGGTGCAGGCTTCGAGTATCTTGGGCTCGCCGCGCCGGGTGGTATGTTCCATGGCGACGATTACCCGGCGAGCGTTGGCGACAAGATCCATTGCGCCGCCCATGCCCTTGACCATTTTCCCGGGAACCATCCAATTGGCCAGGTTGCCGTGCCTGTCTACCTCGAGCGCTCCCAGGATGCTCAGATCGATGTGTCCGCCGCGGATCATCGCGAATGAATCGGCGCTCGAGAAGTAGGAGCTGCCGGGCAGCTCCGAGATGGTTTCCTTGCCAGCGTTGATCAGGTCGGCGTCTTCCTCGCCGGCAATAGGATAAGGCCCGACACCCAACATGCCATTTTCCGACTGCAGGATGACTTCAATTCCGGATGCGACATAGTTGGCGACCATCGTCGGAATGCCGATGCCGAGGTTCACATAGAAGCCATCGCGCAACTCCCTGGCTGCGCGGCGAGCAATGATCTCACGAGGATCGGCCTTCGCCGGTGCTGGGATTTCGGTGGCGGCGCTCATCTTTACACCCTTACCGCGTTAAGGCGCGTGGTTCGACGCTCGATTCGCTTTTTGTAATTTTCACCCTGCAGGATTCGGTGGACATACACTCCCGGAGTGACAATCACGTCCGGATCCAGGACGCCGGGCTCGACAAGTTCCTCAACCTCGGCGATGGTGCAGCGGGCGGCGGCCGCCATTACGGGATTGAAGTTTCGCGCGGTTTTGCGATAGACGAGATTGCCCAAACGATCTCCCCGCCAGGCTTTGATAAGCGCAAAATCGGCAGTCAGCGCATGCTCCATGAGGTAATGCCGCCCGTTGAACTCGCGTACTTCCTTGCCTTCGGCGACCGGGGTGCCGACACCAGCCGGAGTATAGAACGCGGGAATTCCCGCCCCGCCCGCCCGAATGCGTTCCGCCAGCGTCCCCTGAGGTATCAGCTTCAGGTCGAGTTTGCCGGCGATGACCATCTCTTCGAGCAGCTTGTTCTCGCCGACATAGCTGCCGATGTGCGTGGCGATCATGCCCGCTTCCAGCATAAGCCCCATTCCGAAGCCATCCACTCCCATGTTGTTGCTGATGGTATGCAGGTTGCGCACATTCTTCCTGACCAGTGCTGCAATCAGGTTTTCGGGGATGCCGCATAGTCCAAACCCGCCGAGCATGATTGTCGCTCCATCCGCAATATCTTCTACTGCTGCGTCGAAGCTTGTGAGTACCTTGTTCATCATCGCTTCCTGCGTTGGTTCGATGATGTCACGAACTTTCGTTCACGCCCTGCCTTTTCTTTCCATTTGTCCTTGGTGCTTCCCCACTCTTTCCATTGCCCGAACTTTTGAAAGCAGAGAGTTCGAAGCCATATCGCCAACGGTTTGTACGGGCATATAGAATACGATCGGTCTGACCGGAGTGCCCTCCGCCGCCCTTGACAACTCAATCATCGGTGGAGTTAACTTGCTGTTGGATTTTGGTAAAGCGATTAGCTAGCGATAAAAACGGTTTAGAGCGTCACAGCTTTGATAAGACTCGCTCGCCTTCCTGTTCCGTACGAACAAGCAAGGGTTGTTTGGCGGAGCCTGATCTTAACGTTGAAACACTTTATGGAGAGCCACAAAATGTTACGAAAGCAGCGGTTGTTTTTTGTTGTGTTCGCTGTTCTGTTTTCGACAGGAATTGTGTTAGCTCAGGAAAACGCTGAGATAACTGGAACAGTGACTGATAGTTCAGGCGCAGTGGTACCCGGCGCGACGGTCACCCTCACCTCCCCGCAAACCGGAGCGAATCATACCGGCACTTCGAACACCAGCGGCCTGTTCGATTTTCCCGGACTCGCGATCGGTACCTACACCCTCAATGTGACCGCATCTGGGTTTGAAGCCTACTCCAGACAAGGAATTGTGCTGAACGTCGGACAGACGCTGCGAGAGAATGTCAACCTTTCCGTCGGCGGCAGCAGCCAGACGGTGACCGTCCAGGCGAATGCGCTTCAAGTGCAGTCGGAAACGAACGAAGTGAGCACCGTAATCACCGGCAGGCAGATCGAGCAGCTCTCGACCAATGGCCGTAACGTGATCGCGCTGACTACCCTCGGAACCGGCGTGTCAAACACCAACCCGTCCTTCAATGGAGTCTCGGCTCAGGGCAGCACCTTTAACCTGAGCTTCAACGGATTGCGGCCAGACCATAACAATTGGTTGATCGATGGCGGCGAAGTCTATGATCGCGGCAGCGGCGGCAAGCTGGATGTCATGCCCTCTCCCGACATCATCGCTGAATTCAACGTACTCTCCAGCAACTATGCTCCGGACTACGGAATCTCCTCGGGTGGCACCATCAGCATGGCGATCAAGTCAGGCACCCATGACTTCCACGGCGGTCTGTGGGAGTTCAACCGCAACGACGCCTACGACGCCGGTTACTACTTTTTTAAGCAGAACAACCAGCCCAGCCCTGAGCTGCGCCTAAACATCTATGGCGGCGACATCAATGGACCGGTCTGGATTCCGGGCCTCTACAACCGGGACCGCAAGAAGACCTTCTTCTTCTGGAGCGAGGAGTGGCGCAAGTTTATTCAGGGCGCAAATCCGGCGCTGACCAACACTGTGCCGACCAACGACTTTCCCACAGCTGGACAGAATCTTGTATATACGCCAATCGGCGGAGGCGCCGCGCCGGTCGTCCCGACGACCACCGATCCAGCGAAGCTGGCCCAATATGCGCTGTATGGGCTAACTCCAGGCCAGCCGTTTCCAAACAACACGATTCCGGCAGGCTTGCTTGACGCCAATGCGGTCTTGTTTATGGGAACCGGAGCGATTCCTCAGCCAAACGCTCCGAACAGCCAGTTCATTTCTTCACCGAAGCAGCCGACCGATGTTCGCGAGGACGTGGTTCGCATCGACCACAACATCAACGACAAGTACCACCTGATGGGCCACTGGATCCACGATCAGATGTCACAGACGATCTTCCCGACCCAGTGGAGCGGAGACAGCTACACGACCGTTGGAAACGTTTTTGCCAATCCCTCCTGGGCAGCGGTGGTCAATCTCAGCCAGACGCTTTCGCCGAGCCTGTTGAACGAGACAGCGTTCAATGTAAACGGCAATACCATCGACATCACACCGGCCGGCATCTATCAGCAGCCAGCAGGCTGGAACGCGACCGGCTTCTTCTCCGGAAACAATGCGCTGAACCGTCTTCCCCAGATTGCATTCTCGGGCGGCGCGCTCGGCACGACGTACACCACCAACTACTGGCCGTGGCACAACTCCTTCGTGGATTATCAGATTCGTGACGACCTATCCTTGAACAAGGGCCGCCATGGCATGAAGTTCGGATTCTCGTACATGCTCATGCAGAAGAATCAGCAGCAACAGGCTGATACGCAAGGCGACTATACCTTCAGCAATTCGGCCTTCTCTGGCGACGCCTACGTTAACTTCCTCTTGGGTTTTGCGAGCAGCTTCCAACAGCTTCAGTCGTTGCAGACAGCGCACTGGATCAACAACACCTATTCTGGCTACGCTCTAGACAACTGGCATATCATGCCAAGGCTTACCCTCAACCTGGGCATCCGCTACGATGCGCTGCCGCATACCTTTGAGAAGAACAACCGGACGGCAAACTTCGTCCCCGGCGACTTCAACCCAGCCAACGCTCAAATTCCTGATGTGAATACTGGATCCTTAAATCCAGCAGGACCAGGCTTCGCCCAACCGGCAGGCGCACCCGTGCCCTTCTATCTGAATGGCGTGGAACTGCCTGGCGTTAACGGATTCCCAAGAGGCATCGTGCAGAGCTTCTGGGGCACAGTACAACCCCGTGTAGGCTTTGCCTATGATCTCTTCGGAACCGGAAAGACGGTTCTTCGGAGTGGCTTCGGGATGTTCTTCGAGCGCGTCCAAGGCAACGATATCTACGGCACCGACGTCAATCCGCCCTGGGCATACCAGCCACAAGCGAGCAACGTCTATTTCTCCAACCCCAACCTCAGCCTGACCGGGGCACCATCAACTGCTCCGACCTTCCCCGCGAACTTTGGCTCTCTCTCCTTCAACTACCCGGATCCAGGGACGGCGCAGTTTAGTCTTGGCATCCAGCAGGAAGTCGCCCCATCGGTGGTAGCTGCGCTGCAGTACGTGGGCACCGTAGGCTGGCATCAGAACGACGAACGGGCGGTCAACACGCTGCCGCTGACAGATCCGAACTATGGCATCCTGCCCAGGGAAGCGGTTGCTACCGGCAATGACATTGCTGGAGTGACGCCCTCCGCGGTAGCGCCAGATGGAACACTCCGAAGCAACGCCAATCTTTACCGGCAATATACTGGGTTCGCTAACATTACCCAGGTCGAAAACACAACCAACTTCAGCTATCACTCGCTTCAAGCCGCTCTTCGCGCGGAGAATCGGCATGGACTGAGCGTGCAGTTGGCCTACACCTACTCGCATGAAATTGACATTCAGAGCACGGACCTCACCTCCGTTACTCTGGCGGGTTCGGGAGGCCAGCTGTCCGATCCCTTCAATCCCAACTATGACCGCGGCTCCGGTGGGTTCGACCGTCGGCATATCTTCAATGCCAACTACATCTACAACCTGCCTTTCTTCCTCAACTCCAACAATGCCGTGGAGCGGACGTTACTAGGCGGGTGGCAGATCTCGGGGGTTACGACGGCCCAGACCGGCGTTCCCATCAACCCTAATTACGGCAACGACGTTCTCGGTTTGGGCGGCGGCACCACGAATCGTCCCAACTTCAACCCAGCCCTCAAGGGTTACCCGAAGAAGCAGCTGCAATGGTTCAACACCGCCGCCTTCTCAGCGCCGGTAGCGCCATGGCAGGGCGGCTCTGGTTTCGGCAGCTCTGGCAAGGACGCTGTTGTCGGACCGGGCCTGTTCAACTGGAATCTAAGTCTCTTCAAGGAATTCCGCATTACTTCCGGGGAGGGTCCACGGTTCCAGTTCCGCGCCGAGTCCTACAACACGTTCAACCACACGGAATTCAACAACGTGCAGACCGGCTTCACCAGCAGCCAGTTCGGCCAGGTCACCTCAACCTACGATCCTCGTGTCTTGCAGTTCGGCGCGAAGTTCTTGTTCTAGTCAACTGTTTCACCAGCCCGGATGCCGCAGAGTCCTCTCTGCGGCATCTCTCTTTTGGGACGACTACTTTGCGTAGATCGCGGCGTACGACGGCTGATTTACGATTAGGCCTATTGGCTCACAGTGGAGGAATTCGTGCGACTCCAGGCATTGCGACTCCAGGCATATCGATCTCCGGTCCTGCTTCTGTTCAAAGTAATGCGGAGCCTGGGCCTGGCGTTCGTCATCACGCTCCCCTGCTTTGCTCAGCAAGCCGACATCACTTCTGCGCAATCAGCGATAGCTCTGGAGCAGCAGGGAAAAGTTGCCGAAGCAGAAGCAGCATGGCGGACTATCATCGCGACCAAGCCGCGAGATCCCTCTGCGCATGCTGGGCTTGCCGTGCTCCTTGCCAAGCAACAGAGATATCCGGAAGCCGTCGTGGAATATCACCGCGCGCTCTCTCTTGATCCCAAGCTTCCCGGAGTACAGCTGAACCTTGGACTAAGCGAGTTCAAGCAGGGCCACTTCGCCGAAGCGATTCCTGCGCTTCAGGCCGAACTGGCGTCGAACCCGGGCGACTCTCGTACGACCATCCTGCTGGGCATGAGTTACTATGGCGCCAAGAAATATAGCGACGCCGCCGCTACTCTCGCGCCGGTCGCGGCAAGCAACCCCGGCAATGCGCAATTGACCACCGTCGTCGCACAGAGCTGTTTGTGGAGTAGGCAGTACGAATGCGCCCTCAACGAATTCCACAAGATTCTTCTTGCCGATCCCAACTCCGTGCAGGTGCACATGATGCTTGGCGAAGCGCTCGATGGGCAGAATCGCACCGATGAAGCGATTCAGGAGTTTCAACTCGGAGCAGCCGCCTCTCCGAAGGAGCCGAATGTGCACTTCGGCCTCGGCTACCTTTACTGGAAATCGCACCGCTATGATGAGGCTGCCGCCGAGTTCCGCCTCGAGCTCGCCAACAATCCCCGGTACGCTGAAGCGTATGCCTATATCGGCGATATAGCCTTGCGCAAAAACGATTTTGCAGCCGCTACTGAAAGCCTGAACGAGGCCATTCAGATTCAGAGTTCGATTCGCCTAGCCCAGTACGATTTAGGGAGCGCCTATGCCAGCTTGAATCGCAACGAAGAAGCCGCGGCTGCGCTCAAGCGCGCCATCGCCCTTGACCCCAGTCAACCCGATGCCCACTGGAAGCTCGCACGGGTTTATCAGGCGCTGGGCCGGCATGACGAAGCGAAAGCCGAACTCGCGGAAACCGCTAAGATTCATGGAAAACAAGATGACACGACTTTAGTGCGCAATATACCCGGCGTGCCCGCGCCAACGCAGTGACGAGTGCTCTTTTTTTCAAGAATCTTGATATTCGTCTCGTCGAAGATACTGCCGAAATTTTCAACCAGTTTTCTGTTTCCGAGACTTCGATCCGCATCTTTGTTCCCTTCCCCGATTGGTTTTGATCCAGTGAGACATTTGCGTTCTACCTGCGGCGAATGAGGTCGCGAGAATTAAGATCGGCAGACAATACAACCCCCGGCCGACCGGCACAGTAAAGGACATCCTGGCCCAAATGAAAACCATCTCATCACCGAATCATGGCGTATAAGCATATTGAAACCTACGGCGTCATCGGTAACCTGTGCACCATGGCGCTCGTGAATCTCGACTCATCCATTGATTTTTTCTGCTTTCCCAACTTTGACTCTCCCACTCTTTTTGCTGCTTTATTGGACGAAGAGAAAGGCGGAAGCTTTTCTATTCGGCCCGAGGAACAGTCGTTCGAGTGTAAGCAGATGTACATCGCTGAGACCAACACTCTGCTGACCCGCTTTCTCTCGAAGGACGCTGTCGCTGAATTAGTCGATCTCATGCCAGTGACCGTCACGACGCAAAAGAATGAGATTATTCGAACTCTGCAGGTGATCCACGGAACCGTAACCTTTCGCTTGTGCTGTAAGCCGGCCTTCGATTATGCACGGGTATCTCATCAGGCGGAGATGTCCGATCAGGCGGTCCGGTTTGTACCGGATCGAAGCGACACGGCAGACGTTCTTCTACGAGCGACCGTTCCGCTCGAAATTGACAATGGGGCGGCCGTCGCGACGTTTACCTTGAAGGAAGGCGAACGAGCCATCTTTGTATTGAGCGGCATCCAGAGTGAAGAGCTCCCTACGCCGCAGCCGACAGCCATTGATCGCGATGAGGTGATGCGGGACTGCCAGGAAACCACTACCTATTGGCGTTCCTGGCTGGGTAAATCGACTTATGCCGGCAGGTGGCGCGAGGTTGTACACCGGTCTGCCCTGGTGTTGAAGCTGATGACCAACAGGCAGTATGGATCGATTGTTGCCGCGCCGACCTTCGGGCTACCGGAGCATCTTGGCGGGCAGCGAAACTGGGATTATCGATACACCTGGGTTCGCGATGCCGCCTTCACACTCTATGCCTTCATGCGGATCGGTCTGCGCGAGGAGGCCGACGCATTCTTTGCCTGGCTGACCGGCAGGGTGAAGGGGAATGCCTCCATGGACAGGCCGCTGCAAATCATGTACGGATTGGATGGCCGTACGGATCTCGCCGAGATCGAGCTGGATCACTTGAGCGGATACAAGGATTCCAGACCCGTGCGCATCGGCAATGAAGCCTTCCATCAGCTGCAACTGGATATCTATGGAGAGATCTTCGACTCCATCTACCTTTATTCGAAGTACGGACATGCCCTCGCCTTCGATGGCTGGGAAGATGTAAAGCGAGTGCTCAAATGGCTGGGCGAAAACTGGGACCGCCCTGACGGAGGAATATGGGAATCCCGCGGCGGCGACAGGCACCTTCTCCATTCCAGGCTCATGTGCTGGGTCGCCTTCGACCGCGCCATCCGCCTGGCACAACGACGCTCGTTATCGGCTCCATGGGACGAGTGGTACAGGCAGCGGGATGCAATAGCGAATGACATTCATGCCAACTTCTGGAATGAGAAGATCAACGCATTTACGCGCCACAAAGACACCGAGGCACTGGACGCTTCAACGCTGCTGATGCCGCTGATGCGGTTCATCAGCCCGCTCGATCCACGCTGGCTCTCGACTCTCGATGCAATCGACAAGTCGCTAGGCGAAGATGCGCTGGTTTATCGCTACCGGAACGACCTGAGCTCCGATGGATTATCCGGCGAAGAAGGTAGTTTCACGTGCTGCTCCTTCTGGATGGTCGAATGCCTGGCTCGTTCTGGGCGCATCGAGGAGGCAAGAAGGCGATTCGAGAAATTGCTGGCCCATGCCAATCATCTCGGACTATTTTCCGAAGAGCTCGGGCGGGATGGCCATCAGCTGGGTAACTTCCCGCTGGCGCTCTCCCATCTTGCTTTAATCAGCGCAGCGACGTATCTCGATCGAGCGCTCTCAAAGAGGAGTCCGGAGCCGTGGAGTTCTTAATCCCGGCCCGGTCGCTCCTCTCTGTCTAAGTACCAGTTCAATCCTCCGGCAGCTTTTCCTCATTCTCTCGAGCCACTCGTTCTTCGAGTGCTGAAAGCGGCACGGCTACGGACCCGATTCGTTGAGCAGCTTTGAGCGCCTGAGCGGCAGTTCTTGGCCAGTCCGCAGGAAGCTCTGCCGTGCCCGTATGTTCATCCGCGACGGCGGATCGATTGGTGAGCACCGGCGCATTCAGGCCCCTGACTGCGATAGGGTGGACCCCGTAAGCGTAGAAGGTGCAATACGCTCCGGCTACGTTGGTGTAGTAGGCGTTCAATGCCGCTACCGGGTTAATCGGGATCTTAGGCGCGGGGACGGAGAAAAATCCCTGGATCTGAGATCCGCCCTCGGCCGCATCGTAGGCCAGAATTGCTAAAGCCAGGTCGGAGGTACTGATGCTGGCGGGCATGTACGTTCCAGGTTGGCAGCTCGGTGGCGGGACTCTCTGGCATGACGCTAGAAAATCCATTCGCTGGCTCTCCAGCTGAAGAACTTGTCCTAGCCAGTATTCGAATTCCGGATAGGTCTTCGATGAGGCAATGGCAGGCGAGTAAGTGAACCAGATTAATTCGTCGACAGCGCCCAGGTACGAGGCGATCCCTCCGTAGTTCTTCCCACCTCGCGCGCAGTCGGCGGAATTTGGAGGCGTCGGAGGGCCCGGGGCTAAGATCTGCGCAGGGGCACATGGAACGCATAGAAATGCAAGGAGCAAGGCAGAAAACAGAACAATGTTTTTCAAGGTGTTATTCCTCCATCAAAACTTTGCCCTTACATTAACACTTCTTAACCACGGGAAAGCAACGATCTTAGACGAGGAATCAATGAGACCTGCCGGTCCTGTTCACCTGCGAAGTCGGCGACCATCGGAGGTATGGCCGCCGCGAGGGTGAAGTCGTTCCAGGGATTAAACTTTTGAAATCGCTAGAGTACTGGTATGAATGTGGGTCGAGCCTGGTATTTCCGAGGGGAAACAACTTGGTTTGGGGCGGTGCTGCGCAGTGCTGGAGAAGATGTCAACAGTTAAAATTAATTGTGATTCAGCTCACGGTTGTTTAGACAAAAACCGTCAACCAGTGCATACTCGAACTTATCTAAGTGCCGCGACCGATCCCTAGTTACGGCACTCTCGCTCCGCAGTTGGGACACTTCGGTGTCCCGTTTTATTTAGGGGTTAGATCCAAAAGCGGTCCTATCATTGGATTACTAAAGTAATTTGTTCGTCCTCCAGTGGACCCTGGAATAAGAATCCCTTGCCCTCTTTCTCGTTCAATTGCCTGACCATCTTCCCAACGCTTTTGATTCGCAAATAGCCACCCGTTTCATCCGGCGACGGAACGAGGACTTCAATTTCGATATTTGATCCCATCGGCGGAGGACGTTCACTGAGTACCCATGCGGCATGCCTTGAGATGTATTTCGTAAAGCCGCCGTCTACGTGCTCTTCTCCGTCGGACCAGCGGTATATCACTGGAAATCTGAGCTTGTAGCGGCTACCTTTGCGCAGGATCATGTAGCGAGCGTATGGGGGAGGATGGGCGCTTTCAAGCCGCCGAAAGTTTGAAATCGCGGTGAGAATAGTGCACCCCATCATGACCGTCGTCGTCTCCGGACCGACTCCGTTTAAGAGACCCCGGTCCCGGCAGGGTGAGTAGTCTACAGGCGTCCAAACAGAGAATATGTACGCATTGGCACAAAAACCTTGCAATCAGTCCGGTGTCATCCCATAATGGGCCTATAGCGACCTAGCCCCTGAAGGGTAAATAGAGCAAGTTAAAAAATGGCAGCTGAAATAAGCTAGAAATCTGTCTTTGGCAAGTATTCTGCGAATCCAAGGCGACCCACCACATAGTTGGGCAATTAGCGAGCGATTAGTGTCCAATCCCAGGCCTTCTTAACTAACTTGCAGCATAATTTCACTACGATCACTTTGAGCTGGTCTGTTTGAAAGCTGACAGGGCGTGTCTATGTCGGTAAAGCTAAGTCAAGCGCAGGTGCTCCCTGAACCTGGCCCGAGAGATCCAACTCTTCGCGTGTTGATCGTTGACCGCGACTCGATGAGTAGTCAGTTGCTTGCCGATGCGCTCGTGCGCAGCCGGAAGTATGACGCCGCCGCCATCCCCTCCTCGAAGCTCCTGAAAATGATGAATGTTCAAGAGGTCGGCATGGTCGTTATTGGCGCCGATCTCCGGCCGGGAACGGACGGAGGAATGAATCTGGCCGAGCTTGTATCGCGCGCTCATCCTCAGACACGCATCGTTATCCTGCTCGACAAGGCTTCCCGCGGCTCGATCATCGGAGCATTCCGGTCCGGAGCCCGCGGAGTTTTCTCTCGCCAACAGACTATGACTGAGTTCTTGGAATGCATCGATTACGTGCGCAAAGGATGTATCTGGGCCGGGAGGAAAGAAAGCGACATTCTGCTCGACGCACTCCGGAACATTCCCGGACCGGTCGCCTCGGCTGCGGGCAATGTGCACACACTCACCTCTCGTGAATTGCAAGTTGTGCAAAAAGCCGCCCAGGGCAAAACCAATCGCGTGATTGCTCAAGAATTGGCACTCAGTGAACATACGGTGAAAAATTACCTCTTCCGGGCCTTCGATAAGATCGGCGTATCGAGCCGCGTCGAACTTCTCTTTTACTTGACGATCCGCGGGCATACCTTTAGCAGATCGCTTGATGAGGACACGCCTAAACCGCCGAGCGGCGAGCGCAGGGCTTCACACACAGTGAGGAACCGCGCAATTGCGCCGGCAGCACTAAATGCAGAGCCAGTTCAAAGCGACCACGAAACGACGTAACCTCCGTTCGCTGGTGGCGGCTCGTGAATGGCGCGCCGCGCACACCCGCACCTTATGCAATCACGTCCGCTTTCTTTGTCGACACTCCAGGCAATACGCCGGTACGCACTCGCTCCATACTCTTGAATCAGAGCAGGATTAAGGCGATACATTAGCGAAGATTTGGTGGGACTGGCATCCCGCACTGATGACTTCTGTTAATGGCCGCTGCAAGAGGGATCGCGTCGGCCCGGGTAGAGCGAAGGTTGGGAGAACCAAGGAAAGTAATCGCAGCTTCGAAACACATCCAATGCATACGTGGAGCTAAGATCACTCCACAGTTAAGTGCCGCGACCGAGAAGAAGTTACGGCACTCAGCTCCGCAGTTAGGACACGGCAAATGTCCCGTCTTAGTCAGCAATCCATTTGGAACATGAAGTCAGCTTACGCTGCCCGCCCGCTCTTTCAATCCGTCTAAAGTATGCTTTTCGATGAGTAATATTCCTATTTGGGAATAGAGACGAAAGTATGTAGTTGACTTGGGATCGGTGTATCAATGGCAGGTAAAAGAGCAATGAATGCCGAATTGCCAATCAGAAGTGGGAAGGATGGCAGCGGCCGCGCAAGACGCCCTGCATCGATTCTCCGCACATTCGCAGAAAGCGGATCTTGAGACTGGATTGGTGGGCAGTGAGGGATTCGAACCCCCGACATCCTGCTTGTAAGGCAGGCGCTCTAACCAGCTGAGCTAACCGCCCCCTTGGCGGGTACAACAGGAATTGGCGGCGCAAGCCCTGCGAAGCACTGGCGACCCGGAGGCTTTAGTCTACCAGTTTTCGATTCTGCCCGAAACTCAGGATGACCAGGCCTGGCTTGGTAAACTCGAGCTAAAGTGAAGCGATTGATCATCAACGCCGATGACTTTGGCCTGACCGCCGGGGTGAACCGGGCCGTGCTCGAATTGGCGCGGGCTGGAGTGCTGACTTCGGCGACCCTCATGGCAAAGGCTTCGGATACGGCTGAAGCCGCGGAAGCAGCGCTGCGCCGCCCCAATCTCGCAGTCGGCTGCCATGTTGTGCTCGTAGACGGCACGCCGGTCTCTGCTCCTGACGCCATTCCCACGTTGATCGATCCCGGCAGCTCCCGGGAAAACCCTAGATTCCGATCGACCCTCAATGCGTTTATCAGCGACTTGCTGCGCGGCCGCATCCGCGAGGCCGATATCGAGACCGAAGCGGTCGCGCAGATTCGGCGTTTGCAGCAGCTTGACATCGCTGTAAGCCACGTTGACACTCACAAACACACTCACGCCTTTCCCCGCGTCTTACGGCCGCTGCTTCGTGCCGCCGTGCTCCGTCACGTTGCCTGCATTCGCAATCCATTCGAACCGGAATGGAGCGTTGCCGCTACCGGCAGCGCCAGCCTGCTACGCCGTCTCCAGGTGCGCGCGTTACAGACCCAGCGCCGTTATTTCCTCGCCGCCGCCGAGCACATCGGCGTCTTTACCACTGGCGGATCTATCGGAGTTCTCGCCACCGGGACTCTTGATTCATCGACGCTTCGCCGCCTGCTGGCAGCCATGCCCGAGGGCACATGGGAGTTGGTCTGCCACCCGGGTTATGCTGACGACGCGTTGCGGGCGGCGGGAACCCGGCTCCTCGTATCTCGCGAGGTCGAACGCCAGGCGCTGCTCGATACTGTGCCGGAGGCTGCTCGAGACAACGTCGCACTCATCCACTACGGCAATTTGAAGGCGACCAGCTTTCTCGGGGTCATGTGAATTTCGCCGGCCAAAATGCTCAGCCTGCATCTATTCTTCCGGTCGAACGTCCAACTCACTGCGGGTAACCATGAAAATTGGAATTACGTGCTATCCCACCTACGGCGGTAGTGGGGTCGTCGCCACCGAGCTTGGCATCGAACTGGCCGCTAATGGTCATCAAGTGCACTTCATCACTTACTCGCAGCCATTTCGCCTCACCGGGCGCGAAAAAGGCGTCTTTTACCACGAGGTTCCGGTTTCGAATTATCCCCTCTTTGAATACCCGCCCTACGATCTCGCGCTCGCCACCCGCATGTCAGAGGTCGCCGAATACTACGAACTTGACCTGCTTCACGTGCACTACGCCATTCCTCACTCGGTCAGCGCCCTGCTCGCCCGCCAGATGCTGGCTGCCCGCGGACGTCATCTGCCTTTCGTCACGACCCTCCATGGCACCGATATAACGCTCGTCGGACTCGACCGATCCTATCTGCCCATCACCCGATTCGGGATCGAAGAGAGCGACGGCGTCACTTCCATTTCGCAATACCTTAAGGACAAGACTCTTGAAGAGTTCCACATCCAGAACCATATCGAGGTAATTCCGAACTTCGTCAATTGCGACGTCTACAAACCCCGGAAAGACCGGGAGGCGGCGCGGGCAATTTATGCTTCCCCGGGAGAAAAAATCCTCATTCACTTATCGAACTTCCGTCCCGTCAAGCGAGTTACGGACGTCGTCAAGATCTTTGCCGGCGTGGTCGAACGCGTCCCTAGTCGCCTGCTGCTGGTTGGGGATGGTCCGGATCGCTCATCGGCCGAATATCTCGCCCACAACCTCGGCATCCAGGACCACATCTCCTTTCTGGGTAAACAGGAAAGTGTGAATGAGTTGCTGCCTCTGGCCGATCTTATGCTGATGCCCAGCAAACTGGAATCCTTCGGCCTTGCAGCTCTTGAAGCCATGGCATGCAAGGTCCCAACCATCGCCACGAACGTCGGCGGCGTGCCTGAACTGATCGACGACGGCGTGACCGGGAGACTTTTTCCGGTTGGCGCGACCGATGCGATGGCCCAAGCCGCCATTGAACTGTTGACCGACGAAGAGAAGTTGCAAGCCATGGCCAACGCCGGACGCGCTTCCGCCCAGGCACGCTACTGCTCCTCGCAGATCATTCCGCTGTACGAGCGCTATTACGAAAGAGTACTGAACAAGGGATCGCGCACGGCCTAGTATCTCCCGAGAGGGATTGCCTCAATACCTCGACACGCTCTTGGCAGTCTTCACCGGCCGCCTGGCGCAATCATGCGGCCGGGGGCCACCGCCAGCACCGGGTCTCCGTTTTCGTTCAGCATCACCGGGATCTCGAGCGTCACCCGAGTTCCCCGCCCCGGACGGCTGGTCACATCGAATCGAGCCGCCTCGCCGTAAAGCACTTCGAGCCGTTCGCGAACATTCCTCATCCCGATTCCTGACCCTTTGCGACCGACGCTTCCAGCAGGCTGGCGTTTCTCGGTCATGCCCACACCATCATCTTCGACTTCAATCATCATGCTGCTTTCGTGCAGTCGGCTGCGCATGGTGATCGTCCCTCCGCTGATGCGCGGCTCGATGCCGTGTTTGATACTGTTCTCGATCAACGGCTGCAGCAACATACTCGGCACCATCATCTCGAGGGTTGCCGGATCGATTTCCTTCACCACTCGAAGTTTGTCGGCGCCAAAGCGCACCACCTCGATACCGAGGTAATCCTCGGTGAAGTTCAACTCTTCCCGGAGCGCCACGAAAGTGTCATGGTCCTTCAGCAAGGCCCGCAGAATATTCGCCAGCCGTACAATCATCTCCCGCGCCATCTCCGGCCGGAAGCGCACCAGCGATGCAATTGAGTTCAACGTGTTGAAGAGAAAATGGGGATTGATCTGCCGCTGCAGCGCATCGAAGCGCGCCTCCAGCAGCAGGCGCTTCTGCTCTTCAAGTTTCCGTTCGATGCGGATCGCATTCCAGATCTTCAACGGAATGCCTACAACCATGGCAGAGCATGCATAGACCGCCAGGCGGACCGGCCAGGTTGCCGGGACCAGAGCAAACAGCCTCCGAGGGTACGCCGCGGCCAGCCACTCACGCCCAATCTCCATGCCCACAATCAACGTCAACAGCAGAATCTGCCGGTCAAAGCGGGGCTTTCGGAGGTTGCGGCGCACCCACCGGTAGATACTTAGATCGACGAACGGCGAAAACGACCAGACCTCTTCGGCTGTGACCAGACGCCCGTAAATGCCGGCGATCAGCGCCACTGCCAGGTTGAACGGCAAGGTGAGGTATTCATGGTGAAGCATCGCCGGCAGTGACAGCAGCATGCCCCCAGTCACTGCCGCCAGCGGCCCCAGCAACACGCCGAGAATGATCACGGTCTCAAAGGCGATGTCCGCCGCCAGAAAGTTCTGCACGGTGATCCGCACCAACACTCCCAATGTCAGCGGGATGCAGATCCATGCCAGCAGACCAAGAGTCTGCGTGCTAGTCCGATTTTCCTTGAAGAGCAAGTTCTGAAAGCTTCGCGATCGCGCCAGGGCGCTCGAAATCGCCGCGGCGACGCCGAGTTTCACCAGCAGCGTTATCAGGATCAGCTTGGAATCGACCACAGTGCTACTCTACCGCTTTCCGACCTCCGCGTACCCGCCGGGAACGGTGTTGTTCAAGGACTGCTCGGTCCGGCGGCCCGATTAGCGAACACCCGGCTGCTCTATAAGGCGGTTCTTCAAAGCAAAGCGCTCTACAAAGGAAAGCCATTCCAGAAAGCGGAGAAGCCAAGATGGGAAGGAGGTTCTGAAGGCTGAAACTAAATGCCACCGGGCGCATCCGTATACTTAGATATGCCCTTTGAAAGTATCAAGAAAGTGGCGGACGCTGACTTTCCCACCCGTTGGGGCCATTTCCGGATCCTCGGGTATGAAGGCCTTCTTCTCGGCGCCAAGCCTTGCTGTGACCACTCCAACGTGCCTGTCAATGAAAAGGAAGAGATGGTCGCCCTGATCATGGGCGATATTTACAGCGCTCCTCCAGTCGTCCGCATCCATTCGCAATGCCTGACCGGCGACGTCTTCGGTTCGCTGCGGTGCGATTGCCGTCTGCAGCTTGAACTCGCGCTCAAGGCGATCGGCGACGCCGGGGCCGGCATCCTGCTCTACGAAGAGAAAGAGGGCCGCGGAATCGGTCTGATGGCCAAACTGCGCGCCTATGAACTCCAGGATCAGGGCCTCGATACCGTCCAAGCTAATCTGGCTCTTGGCTTTCGAGCCGATTGCCGTGAGTTCGAACTTCCTGCCGAAGTCCTCAAAGACCTCGGCGTCCATGCCGTTCGTCTTATCACCAACAATCCTGAAAAGGTCGAGGCACTGGAGTTGGCGGGCATTCGCGTGGTGGAACGCATTTCTGCGGAAGTGGAACCGCTCGAGTCCTTTGAACGCTACATTCAGACCAAGCACGAAAAAATGGGTCACATTCTTGATAGCCTAACGGAACGCACTGTGAGTTAAGCCCATTCACTCAGAGCCAGGAGCCCGATTCTGCTGGATGGGATACGACCCAATGAGCACTTCTGTGCCGTAACCTGCTACCGTCCTGCGTATAATTCCGCTTCACGCCTTCTGGATAGTTTTGCGCCGCCCCAGGCAACCGCCTGCTTAGCAACAAAATCCGACATTTGGCGTTTCTACAAACAAGCAGTTTAGGCCAGCCGCATTCACGGGCAGGCCAGAAAGAAGCCGCTCTCTCCGCGTAGTCCGCAGCCGTTTCCGGATAAACGAAGGACGGATTGGCAAAGGTATTTGATGAAAATTGCTCGTTACTTTCGCAACCTACTGCTCGCAGCCGTCGTCCTGGCTGTCCCGGCGGCGTCCTTTGCCGGCATCTTCATCTCGGTCGGTATTGCTCCCCCTCCATTACCGGTTTACGAGCAGCCTCCCATTCCCGGCGACGGCTATCTTTGGACCCCCGGCTATTGGGCCTGGAGCGATGACGGCGGCTACTACTGGGTTCCCGGGACCTGGGTTCAGCCCCCGCAAGTCGGCTTCCTCTGGACGCCAGGGTACTGGGGATGGAATAACGGCTTCTATGCCTTCAACGCGGGATATTGGGGTCCGCACATCGGCTTCTACGGCGGCGTGAACTATGGCTTCGGCTACGGCGGCGTCGGCTATGAAGGCGGCTATTGGGATCGCGGCCACTTTGCCTATAACCGGTCTGTGACCAACGTGACCAACGTGCACGTCACCAATGTCTACAACAAGACTGTTATCAATAACGTGAACGTCGACCGCACCAGCTTCAATGGCGGTACCGGTGGCATCCAGGCCCGTCCGACGGCCCAGGAACAAGCCGCGGTTCGCGAGAACCACGTCCCGCCGACGACGATCCAGCAGCAGCACGTGACCCAGGCCCAAACCAATCCTCAACTCCGCGCCTCGGTGAACGGTGGCAAACCCGCCATCGCCGCAACTGCCCGGCCGGCAGACTTCAAGAGCGCCGTTCCTGCGCGCCAAGCCGGAGGACAGGTCAACACTGCGGTTTACAAGGCGGCAGCGGAAAATAAGGGCAAACTACCTCCCAACATGAAAGACCCGGGCAGCGTCCCGGCCAACCATGCCGCTAATACTCCGGCGGCTCGCCCGGTGACCCCGACCGCCACGACCGGCCGTCCAGCGACCCCCGAGATCCGGCCGGCACCCGGCACCCCGGCGGCCAATACCAGTCGTCCGGCAGTGAACAACCGGCCTACCCCGGCTCCAGCGGCGCCCGCTTCGACCCGGCCTGAGCCGGCAACCCGGCCCCAACCGGTCGCGCGGCCTGAACAGACTCAGCAGCCAAGGCCGCCCACCCAGCCGAACTACTCTCAGCCACGGCCGGAGCAGACTCAGCAGCCAAGGCCGCCCACCCAGCCGAACTACTCCCAGCCACGGCCGGAACCTCAGCCCAGGCCCCAAGCGGAACCCCGCCCTCAGCCTCAGGCCAGACCGGAGTCTCAGCCCCGGCCAGAATCACGGCCCCCGGCCGAGCACAGCGCACCTCACGAATCGCCGCGGCACTAACCAAGGAGTCTCTACTGAAACCGAGACGGCCCGCCAAACCAGGCGGGCCGTGCTGTATGTGTAGGGGGTAGATTATTGAGGCAACGGGCCGGCCGCGTGTTCCGTTAAAGCAATTTCCCCGCCGCTAGCTCACGAACCAGGTTGCGGTCAGCAGCCAAGAAATCGTAGGTCGGCAAATCCGCCAGGTCACACCAGCGGAGGTCGTTGAAGATCCGATTAGTGATCTCACCGGCGAATTCGTGCACCGCAAAGAACTGCAAGTCTACTGAGCTCCCGCTGCGATAAGTATGTCGCGTGCGGGTGATACGACTGCCGATTTTGGCATGAATGCCAAGCTCTTCATCGAGTTCTCGCGCCAGCGCTTGCTCTGCGCTCTCGCCCGGCTCCATCTTGCCGCCCGGGAACTCCCATTTCAGAGCCATCGGCTGGTCTGGACGCCGCTGACAGATCAGCACCTCGTGTCCCCTGAGAATCAGCGCTACCGCGACTAATCGAACATTTTTCTCGGCAGCCTGCGCCTCTCGGTTGACTTCGGGCTCATGGCTGGCAACGGGGGGATTCGCGTCTTGTGATTTCGCTGCATTCACGTCCATTCCAGTTTAGACGTTTGCTGAAGCAGAAGTATTTCTATCACCAAGGCAACTGGGTGAAACCAGGTCAAAAGTTCCGGATGAGATACCTCTGCTAGCGCCCCACTGCGAGGCGAGCCCCACTTAATACTGCGAAATCAAGGGGGCACCTAGCTGGTCAAAGGACCACCCCTTCGGTGTGGAGGATTGTGCAAGGAGACCGCAGCGACGAAGAGAGAAATCGGGATTGGAAGGCAGCAGATCTACAGCGAAGCGATCTACAGGCTAGACAGCCTCAATTTCCCAAAGTTGATTGAGGATAAAACACCGGCCAACCTTTTTCCGCGGCAATTTGTAACAACGCTGGTGTCGCATTGACTGGATACGCGCGCTTGGCGATCGACAACATGGCCGCATCGTGGATCGAGTTGCCAAAGACCACATCCGGTGCAGTCACGCCCACGCGGGCCAGTGACAATGCCTTTCCTTTATCAGTCGGCACATCCAGCAATTCACTGGTGATCGAACCTGCCTTGACCCGGACGCGTGCGGCAAGCACCCGTTCCGGCGAAATGCCAAAATCCCTTACACCTTCTTCGATCAGCCAGTTATTCGTCGAACTGACCGCCCAGATCTCCGTGCCTGCAGCCCGCAACTGGGCTACCAACTCCCGCATCTCGGGAAAAATTTGAGGTTCGATCTGAGTATGAAAATATTCGGCCGTGGCTTTGCGTAGCTCGTCCTCACGCAAACCCGCATACACCTGGACCATCTCGCCGCACATCGCCTCCTCGCTGACATCGCCGCTCAGATAGAGGCGATAGCGAGAGTCGATCCAATCGCTGGCGTTGCGTGACACCAAGCCGGACTCGAGCGACCATACCATGAATCCATAGCCGGCATCGCCTCCCCAAAGCGTGCCGTCGCAATCGAAGACGGCGATTGCCGGCCACGGCGACAGTACCGACCCAAAGAATTCAGGAGTCGTCAACCGTACTACCGGTAATGTTTGAACACTTGTCAAACCGAATCACTCCTCTGAGAACAAGGCTACAGAAGCGCTAGAACAGAAATACAGCTACTGTGAGGCGAACCACTTAAGTCGGCAGGAGCTACTTCCACCAGGTAAACGCCTACAGAACCAACTTCCCGCACCTAACACCATCTGCCTTTCAGGCCTACTCTATTGTCTCCGATTGCAGATCTATTTGCACGAACTCACGCATAGCGGTGCATCACCGCCGTCATTCAGATGCCGAATTGACATGCCGTTCATTTCAGAATGAGATTCGCGTGAAAGTAGGGTAAAAGAAATGAAATGCAAGCAGGTGCGGGTTGCATTCGGGCCTCGAAAATGCCTTCAAATTTCTCCAGAGCCTAAGCGATGTCGATCTTGATTCGCCGCCGGCGCGCCTTGGTCTTCAACCCGCAATCAAAGCGATAATCGAGACATGCCCGCGCCCGGCAATTCAGAACTTCTGCGTGAATACCTGCTTTACCTGCGCATCGAAAAGGGGCTGCGGCCGCTCACTTGTGAGGCCTACGAACGCGACCTGACTCAGTTCGCCGAATTCCTCGAGTCCGAGAATGCGTTGCTTCTAACCGCCCGGCAGCAGCATATCACCGGCTTCCTCGATCATCTCCGCAGACACGGAGTTGAATCGCGGTCGGCGGCCCGCAAGCTTTCCTGTCTCCGCGGACTCTATCGCTGGCTGCTGCTCGATAAGCGTATTCAGCACGACCCAACCGTCAATCTGGAGTCTCTCTCGACATGGAAGGTGTTACCGAAGTCGCTCGCGGAATCTGAGGTCGCATCCATGATGGAGCACGCGTCCGTTGCCGCCCATCATCCCCAGGCTGAAGGAATTGCCATTCGCAATCACGCCATTCTCGAACTTCTCTACGCTGGAGCGCTGCGGGTCTCTGAACTCACCAACCTCCGCATCGAAGACCTGTCACTCAATGAAGGCCGCGTTCGGCTCCGCGGAAAAGGCGATAAGGAGCGGGTGGTGCCGCTTGGCGCACCCGCAGTTCAGGCCCTTGAGGCTTATCTGCACCGAGGCCGCCCGCAGCCGAGCGGCAATGCCAAAGACTCTAGGCTCTTCCTCTCCGAACGCGGCCGGCCGCTCTCGCGCCAATGGATCTGGCGGCTCGTCAAGGCCAGTGACGGCGCCGCCAGCCCGCACAAGCTGCGCCATAGCTGCGCCACCCATATGGTGGAACACGGGGCCGACCTGCGCAGCGTGCAGATCCTTCTCGGCCACGCCGACATCGCCACCACCCAGGTCTATACCCATCTCGCCCTCGGCCGTCTCAAAGCTGTGCACCGCGCTCACCATCCCCGCTCCCGCCGCATCGCCGATAGCACCCCGGATGTTCCCGCGTGAGCACTCAACCGGCGCTTGCCCAGCTCGCCGAAGACTTCCTCGTCGCCCTCGCCGGGGAACGCTCCGCCTCGCCCCATACCCTCCGCGCCTACCATCGCGAACTTCACAACTTCGTGGATTACTCGATCGAAGAACACGGTGTCTCCACTGCCCCGACCGACATCGATCACAAACATATTCGCGCCTATCTTGGGGAACTCTATGGTCGCGAACTCTCCAAAGCATCCGTAGCTCGCGCCCTCGCTGCCCTGCGCTCCTGGTTCAAGTGGATGGCGCGTCACGGGCATGTCGCACAAAACACCGCCGCGCTGGTCTCGACCCCCAAGCTGCCAAAGCATCTGCCCCGCGTCCCATCCATCGAGCAGATGAACCGCACCGTCGATTCGCTGGCGAACAAGCCGGCCGCCAGGCCCGCGAAAGGCCGCCAGGCCGAGACCTCAGCGTGGCCCGAGCGCGACCGCGTGATCTTCGAACTTCTCTATGGCTGCGGCATCCGCAACGCCGAACTCACCGGCCTCAACCTTGCCGACATTCACTGGGCCAACGAAGTCATCCTCGTCCGCGGCAAAGGCCGCAAGCAGCGCTACGTTCCCCTGGGCGATGCTGCCGCCGAGGCCATCCGCATTTATCAGCCACAGCGCGAATCCAGACTCGCACTGGCAAAGAAATCCACTCCGGCGCTGCTGGTCAACCACCGCCTCCGTGCCCACCAGGCCGGCGAAGTCCGTCTGACGACCCGAAGCGTCGGCCGCATCGTCAAACGTCTGGCGCAGGCCAACGGGCTCTCCGCCGACACTCACCCGCACACTCTCCGTCACGCCTTTGGAACCCACATGCTCGAAGAAGGCGCCGACCTTCGCGCCATCCAGGAACTATTGGGCCACGAGCGCCTCTCGACCACTCAGCGCTACACTCAGCTCACCACCGCGCAGATCACCCAGGTCTATGACCGGACGCATCCCCGTGCGAAATAGCGATTGTGTCTTACTCGGCGCGCAACGCCCGCAGTGGATCGGTAGAAGCTGCCCGGCGCGCCGGCAACAAGCACGCCATCAACGTCATCGATATCACCGTCAGCGCGGCCAAACCCAACACCGCCGGATCGAAAGCACTCACCTCGAACAATAAGGATTGCAGCAGCTGTGAAGCCGCTAACGCCGCAACCAGGCCAATGGCGCAACCTGCCAGCCCCAGCTTGGCGCCTGAAATCAACACCAGGCGCACGATTGCTCCACGCTGCGAACCTAAAGCCATGCGAATCGCGAGTTCATGCGCGCGCAGCGCGACCGAGAAGGCGATCACGCTATAAACACCAAGTACCGCCAGCACCACGGCGGCTGCGGCAAACGCCGAGATCAGCGCCGTATTGAACTTGCGCGAAGTCTCACTGCCGGAGACGGCGTGCTCCATCGTTTGCACCTGGGTCAGCGGCAGCTGAGAATCGATCGACTGCACGGTCGCGCGTATTGCATTCTCCATCTGCTCCGGCGCAAGCTCGGTGCGCACGGTGATATACCCCACGTCGCCGGCCAACTCGGCAGCCGTGACAAGCGTCCCGGCTGCCGTAATTTCCTGCGTCGCTGGTTCATACATCTGGTCGGTGGTCTCTTCGTCGGGAGATCCCAGCTTGACGTCTCCCACTACGCCAACGACGACCAGCCAGGGCGTCGGCGTCTCCGGCAGTCCCAACCTCATTCGTTTGCCGACCGGGTCTTGGCCTGGCCAGTAGTGCTCAGCGAGCTTCTGGTTCACGATTACCACGAGCTGTGAATCTGATTTATCCTCCGGTGTAAACAGCCGCCCCCGCAAAAGCGAGATGCCCATGGCCCGGAAGTAGTCCCCCTCTACAAATAGGGCCGATGCCAGGCTCAGGCCGGCATTCTTCGGCGGCGTATAGCCTTCCACCACGAAGGCGTTGCTGCTATGGAATCCCGAAGCGGGAAACGCATTCGTCAATCCCACGGCTTTCACTCCAGGAAGTCGAGCCAGGCGGCGCAGCATCTCATCATCGAATTCGTTCACGGCCGCCTGCGTCGCATACTGCTTCCTCGGCAGCGAATACGCCCCTACATCAAGGTGGTCGGGGCGAAAGCCTAATTCGACGCTCCGCATCTTTTCGAAGCTGCGCAGCAAAAGTCCCGAAGCCGTCAAGAGGGCCATCGCAACGGCAATCTCGGCGATCACCAAGGCCGAACGCAGCCGCGAAAAGCCGCCCCCCAAGGTACCCATCCGGCCACCTTCCTTGAGCGCCGCGCTTACACTCGTCCGGATCGCAGCAAACGCGGGCGCCAGTCCGCACAATCCTCCGGTCACCAACGCCAGAAGCATCGCAAACCCAACCACCACCCAGTCCAGCCCGATCTCGTTCAACCGTGGCAGCGTCTCCGGCAACAGACTTCGGCCCACCCGAAGCGCAACCGCAGCCATGACCAGCCCCACTACCCCGCCGCTCACCGTCAGCACCATGCTTTCGAGCACCGTCTGCCGCAACAACGTCGTTGCTCCCGCGCCCAGAGCGATCCGTACGGCCAATTCCCTCTGCCTGCGAATGGCTCTGACCAGCAACAATCCCGCCAGGTTTGCGCAGGCAATCAGCAGCACCACCAGGACTGCTAGAAAGAGCGTCCGAATCTGCACTCGCACCTCGTGTACCGCATCGTCCTGGAGAGGAGTTACTTTGGCGCGAATATGCAGGCTGCGCATGAAGCCTGGATAACTCCGCATGGTCTCTTCAGCGACTCGCTCGGCGTCCTCGGTCGCTCGGGCCGACGTCACCCCTCGTCTGAGCCTGCCTACCATTCGGTAGCCCCAGTTGGAAGCTCCGTTCAAGAACTGGTCGGGGGCGAAGCTCATCGGCACCCACAGTTCGCTGCGGTCCAGGTGGCCGGGAATGATGGGGAACTCGAACCCCGCCGGCATAACCCCGATGACGACATAGGGCTTTCGATCCAGCAGAATCTTCTTCCCAATGATGTGAGGGTCTCCGTGGAAGCGGTCCTGCCACATGGGATAACCGAGGACCACCAGCTGTTGATGCCCCTCGTCCTCCTCTTGGGTGAACACGCGTCCAAGCAAGGGTGCGACGCCTAGGGCTGGAAATACTCCAGCGCTCAGACGAGCCGCATAAACAATGGCGGGATCCCCGCTGCCGGAAAGCTCAAAATTTGTATTGTTGTACCCGCCCAGGCTGGTGAAACTGTTGGTGTCTCGGGTGTAATTCCGAACATCCGGGGCGGTGACGGTGCCCCCCGAATCCGGACTGATGCCTGCACCCTGCAGAATATCTCCGAGCACCACCAGCCGATCCGGCTCAGGAAATGGCAGCGGCCGCAGCAACACCCCCTCAACGATGGAAAATATAGCCGTCGTCGCACCGATCCCGAACGCCAGCATCAACACCGCGATCAAAGTAAAGCCCGGGGACTTCAGCAGTTGCCGCACCGCGATCCTCAGATCACGGGAAAGAGACTCCATAGGTTCCTCACAAGAGGGATGCGATCCCGATCCTGGTTCCCAGAATAAATTCGCGGAATCGACCAGTCTTCTGGAATTCAGGTGCCTAAGACAGCCGTCGATGGTCAGCCCGGCGACGCCTGGGGCGACAGCACAAATGCTGCCATGTGGCAGAAGTCGGTTCTTTAGGCCATTCCTGATGCAAAAAGGTGTGCCGGGTTCGTTCTTTCGAGTAGAGTGACTACTCCCATTAACGCGGGGAGCCGCTCCTGCGAGTCGCCGCAGACCTTTCGTCGACCGCGAAGGTCTCGGCATCCTTGCCGGCGATCGCGGCTTTCATGAAGTCCATCCAGATTGGCAAAGCCGCCTTTGCGCCAGTCTCTTTGTCGCCCAACGACTCCCGGCCGTCGTAGCCCACCCAGGTTCCGCAAGTCACCGTCGGCGAAAATCCAAGAAACCATGCATCGGTGAAGTCGCTCGTCGTTCCCGTTTTGCCACCTAATGGATGGTTGAGCGCTTTCGCCACCGAGCCCGTGCCGCTGTTCGTCACTTCACGAAGGAAGGTCATCATCGTCCGTGCCGTCTTCACCCCTGTTGCCTCCGCTACCTCCGAGCGGTCCTCCGCGAGGATCGCCCCGTCGGCGTCGGTCACCTTCTTGACCAGGCGCGGCGCTATCCGGAGGCCATCGTTTGGGTAAACCGCATAGGCAGCGACCTGTTCCTTCAGCGTCACCTCAACCGCTCCCAGAGCAGCCGGCAGGAAGGCTGGTATGTTGGAGGTAATTCCAAACCGGTGCGCCACCTCGATGACCTTGTGCATGCCTACGCGCTCCGCCAGCTTCACTGCGGGAATGTTGCGCGAATCCGCGAACGCCTTCAGCAGCGTTATGCTTCCGAGGTAATTTCCTTCAAAGTTGTGTGGAGTGTAGGACCCAAAGGATGCAGGAGCATCAAGAATACGCTCCTCTGGAGTCGCCCCCTCCTCGACCGCCGCGGTATAGACATAGGGCTTGAATGAGGAACCTGTCTGCCGCTCCGCTTGGGTTGCCCGGTTGAACTGCGACAAATTGAAATCCCGGCCGCCGATCATCGCCAAGACCCCGCCGGAACTATTGTCGATCGCCATCAACGCGCCCTGGACTCCGGAGTCCTGCTCGAGGGTCCCACGCAACTCAGTCTCATCTTGTCCGGCGGCCGGAGCAGCTAAATGGACGTAGACGATATCGCCGGGCTTGAGAAAGTCGTCGGCAGCTTTCTGCCCCGTCCACGCCCAATCTTCCTCGAGCAACACCACCTGACGTTCCCCGACTTTCGCTGTCACCTGATAGGGCAATACACCGGTGACCATCGCGTGCACGTAGTCTCCTGGCTGCGGCGGCAAGATCCAATCCGGATGCCGGAACTCCGCCAATCCCACTCCGCCAGCAACCGCATTCAGCAGATGTCCTTTCCAGCCATGCCGCCGTTCATAGGCTGCTAACCCATCGAGCACCGCGCTCTTCGCGGCGCGCTGCAGGTCGAGATCGAGTGTCGTATAAACGCGAAGTCCCGCCGTATGCACTTGCTCCGCACCAAGCTTCTTTTCAAGTTCTCTCCGCACCTCTTCGACGAAGTACGGCGCCACCGCGTTCGGATCGGTGGCCACCATCAGCCCCAACGGCTCTGCCCGGGCCGCTGCGGCTTGCTCAGCCGTGATCCTGCCATCCTCGAGCATGGCGTTGATCACCAGGTTGCGCCGCCGCAGCGCCTTATCGGGATTTAAGATCGGCGAGTACGCTGACGGTCCCTTCGGCAATCCGGCCAGCATTGCCGCCTGCGGCAAGGTCAAGTCCTTCGCATGTTTGCTGAAGTAGTATTCCGCTCCGGCCTCAAACCCATAGGTTCCATGCCCGAGATAAATCTGGTTGGCATACAGAGTGAAGATCTGCTGCTTGGTAAACGTGCGCTCAATCTGGATCGAGAGAAAGGCCTCCTGCAGCTTCCGCCCAAACGTCCGTTCGTTCGAAAGGAACAGGTTACGCGCTAACTGCATGGTCAGCGTAGAAGCGCCTTGGGCGCGCGCTCCGGAGGTGAGATCGTGATATACCGCTCCCGCCACGCGAAAAGTGTTGACGCCCCAGTGGCTCTCGAAATTCTTGTCTTCGATCGAAATGACGGCCTGGCGCAGCAGCGGAGAGAGGTCGTCATACCCGACCACCACCCGCCGTTCGAGCGCAAAGGAGCCGAAGACCCGGCCCTTCACGTCGTAGAGCTCCGTCGTCGTGCTCGGACGATAATGCTCGAGATCGTCGATCTGGGGCAGATGCACCGAGTACACCAGCAGCAATCCACTTAGCGAACCGACCGCCATCGCCAGCAAGACCAGCACCAGCAAGGCCAGCCGCCCCGCGACTTTGCGCTGCCCCCGCCGCGGACGCGAGCCTCCCGGAGGCTGAAATGGCGTCCCGCTGCCGGTTTTGTTCCCCGATGGAAGCGATGGTCTAGAACCCAATGCCATGCTCGATGCCTTGATTCATGCCTTCGAGCTTAGTCGATTTCACTATCTGGCATGCAGATCGCTCCGAATCCGCAACCGCTTCGGCGTTTACTTGCCTCTCGCGGTGCCTGCCGGTCGGCATGGCCGGCCGGAATCGTCACTCGTAGCGAAGCGCGACCGCCGGATCGACTCTCGTCGCTCGCCGCGCAGGAAAATAGGCGGCCGTCACCGAGACGATGGCAATCATGAGGATCGAGCCAATCAGCGTCAACGGATCGGAAGGCTTCAGTCCGTATAATCCCGCCTGAATAGCTTGGCTTGCCACCAGAGTCGCGGGAACACCCAGAGCAATGCCCATTCCTAAGAGGCCAAGCGATTGCCTCAGCACCAACCACAGCACACCTCCGCTCGATGCGCCCAGCGCCAGCCGGACGCCGAATTCATTTGTCCGGCGAACCACACTATACGTCATCACTCCATAAAGACCGATCGCGCACAGAGACAATGCCAGCAGCGAGAAGAAGCCGGAAAGCTGAGAGACTAGCCTCTGTTCATCGATCAAATGGTCGAGTTGTTCGCTAATCGTTTCGACGTCGAGAATCGGAAGGTTGGGGTCGATCTCCGCCAGCCCCGCGCGTACCTCGCCCGCGATTGCAGCCGGGTCGCCAGAGGTCCGCACCTGCAGCCAATAGGCATATTGGTCGTCTTCGGTCAGTTGCATGACCGCGAGATAAGCCATGGCCTCGGGCACTTCACCCGCATGGTTGTAGGTTGCATTCCCGACCACGCCAACGATCTGCCACACCCCCTTCACGCTCGGATCAGCGATCGTGAAGCTATGACCGATCGCATCGCTGTGTGGGAAGTAGCGATCGGCGAAGGTCTGGTTGACCACCACTGCCTGTGGAGAAGCGGCCGTATCCGCAGCCCTGATTGTTCTTCCGCGAAGCAATGGAATGCCCAGCGTCTCGAAGTAGTCCGGCGAAATCCGGTTGAGCAGCGTGCTGACGTCCTCATTGGGAGCGGCGGGCCGGCCTAGAATGGTGATCGGAGAACCCCAGTTGCCGTGCCACATAGGTGCGGCCCCCGACAGCGCCGCCGAACTCACCCCCGGCAGCGCATCGACGCGGGAGAGAATTCGCGCATAGAGCGTATTGAGCTGGTCCGGCTTGTATCCCGCGAACTTGGCATTGATTTTCACCAGCAGAATATTCCTGCGGTCGAAGCCGAGGTCCTCGCTGTGAAGGTTGTGCAGCGTTCGCAGAAAAAGCCCAGCCACCGCAAGCAGCACCAGCGAGAGCACAATCTGCCCGGTGACGAGCAGATTCGGGAGCAATCGGCCACCGTCCGTGCTGCCCTTGTATCGCGATTTCAATGCCCCGGCGACCTGGATGCGCGAGATCCGCAAAGCTGGGGCTATCCCGAAGAACAGCCCGGTGAGCAGACAGATGCCCGCAGTGAAGCCAAGCACCCTCAGATCAGGAAGGGGAGACAGTGCGGAATGGGCCACCTCGCCGGCAATGAACTTGATCAAGACGAACGTCCCTCCATAGGCGAGCACCAATCCCAGCCCCCCGCCTACAAACGCCAGCAGCAGCGTCTCCGTCAACACCTGACGCGCCAGCCGGCTGCGGCTCGAGCCAAGCGCCAGCCGGGTAGAATACTCGCGTTCCCGCGCGGCCGCTTTCGCCAGCATAAAGTTCGCCAAGTTGGCGCAGGCAATCAGCAAGACGATCGCGACGATGCCCATCAGCACCGCCAATGGAGCCCCATATGCAGCCCGGAGGTGCGAAATACCGCCTCGGCCGGGAAGAAGCTCGACAAAGCTCTCGCGGATTTCCTTGCGCCGGCTCTCCGCAATCTGCGTCCCTTCGCGCTCCGCCTCAAACTGCCTGTACTGCGCCGTCGCCCATGCCTGTGACTGCGACAGACTGACCTTAGGATTTCGCCGGCCCATCAGATGAAGCCAGTACAGTCCCGAGGAATCGAGCATCGGCGGTTGCAGCATCGCCTCCGCTTGCATGCTGAGCGGCAGCCACATTTCGGGCGATTGCTCATTCAGATCGACGCCATAAAAACTCGCCGGCATGACGCCAATGACACGGAACAGCGTGCCGTTGATGTTCAGGCTTCGGCCAATCACACCGGGATCCGCCGCCAAGGCCTGCTGCCAATAGCGGTAACTGATCACCGCGACCGCGCTGCGCCCGGGAGCATCGCTATCTGTTGCCGTAATCGCTCTACCCAGAAGTGGGTTGGCGCCCAGAACGGAGAAGAAGGTTCCCGAAACCAGGTGAGTCATGGCCTGTGTCGCAGGGCTGCTAGCGGCTGCGCTCGAACGGACACTGACCATCACCGGGAAACTCGAAAAGGCGCAGATCCCCTGGAAGAACTCCGGCCTCCGTCGCCCTTCTTCTTCAAGATGCTTGTAGAAATCGTAGGAGAAGATGTCCACCGCACCCGGGTGCACGGCGCCCAACGTTCCCCCTCCATTGGCGTGGCCGAAAGAGACCAGCTGCCACGCATCGCGCACCGGAAGCGACTTCAGCAGCAGATCGTTGATCAAGGTAAAAATCGCCGTGTTTGCCCCGGTCCCGAGCGCCAGTGAAAGAATGGCGACAATTGAAAAACCAGGCGATTTGAGCAGCTGTCGCGCTCCATAGCGAAGATCTTGCCAAAGCGCCTCGGCGTTCGACTCCCAGGTTGCCGACCAGACCTTGTGCCTTACTGCTTCCACGCTGCCGATCTCCGCGCGCGTCGCTCGCCAGGCAGTCTCTCGATCCATGCCACGCCGTATTTTCTCTTCGGCCGAGGCCTCAAGATAGCTTTGCAGTTCTTCCTGGATCTCTTCGTTTCGGGCTTCGCGGTGAAGCAACGCTTGGATGCCGTTGACGAAGCTTCGCAAGATCGCCATGACTTTCCTCACGCCTCCATGATTCGGTTGATCGCAGCGATCTGCCGTCCCCATTGCTGGCTCTCTTCCTTGAGGGCCTTCCGCCCCGCGGCGGTGAGCAGGTAATACTTCGCCCGGCGGTTGTTCTCTGTCGATCGCCACTCGGCTTTGATCTTGCCCCCGCGCTCCATCCGCGCCAGGGCCGGGAACAACGATCCCGGATTCACTTGGAAGACTCCGTTGCTGATTTGCTCGATCCGCAAGGCGATCCCGTAACCATGCATCGGTTCCAGCGCCAGCGTTTTCAACACCAGCATCTCGAGGGTCCCCTGCACCAGATCGCTCGACTTGTCCGTCATTTCGTTCGGCTCCTCTCGACAAGCTAGAGGTACGCTCTGCTCCTCTAGTTTGTCAAGAGGTGAGGGAGGGATCCGCCTTTTCCTTATCTCAATCCTGCTAAGTGTGAGAACCTTGCACTGGAAGAGCGGGGAGAAAGCACAATGTGTTTCTCGGCAACGGCCAATTTCGTTGGGAGCGCGGTCCTCGGAACCGTCGGCGTCGCCACTCTCTCTAAGGTGAAGCACCGGCGCGAACTGCTCTTCGCTTCGATCCCAGCACTCTTCGCCGTCCATCAGTTCATCGAAGGATTCGTCTGGCTCGGCCTCGATGGCGTGCTCTCGCCTGCGGTCGCCCATAACATGGGCGCCGCCTACGTCCTCTACGCGCAGGGGCTGCTCCCGTTTCTCTTGCCCTTGAGCGTGTTACTGGTTGAACCCGACGTGGCCAGCCGCCGCCGCATGCTGCCCTTCACCATCATCGGCACACTGACGGCTCTCTACATGCTCTGGGGACTCACCGCGGCGCCGCTGCAGGTCTACATCGAACGCGATAGCATCGTGTATGTGAATGCCGCCACCAATCACACCACCTTGGCCGTCTTGTATGTCATATCTACCTGCGGCTCACTCTTCTTTTCGAAGATCCGTCCCATGATCATCTTCGGCGCCGCCAACCTGGTCATTCTGCTCGTAGTGATGGCGGTAAGACGGTACGCGTTTACCTCGGTGTGGTGCGCCTACGCAGCCATCGCCAGCGTCATCATCCTTGTCTATCTGTGGAGGAGCAGCCCCGAGAGGCCGTTTCAATACGCTGTACAAATTTGAGACCTTCGATTCCGAAACCTACAATTCTGAGAGCTGCGATTCCGAGACTTGCGATTCCTAGATTCGCCCCGCCCTTCGCTCCCGACAAATGCCAATTTCAACCCGCCTGTAGCCGCAGCGTCCGCTAGACGCACCTTCAGGCGTGTTCATCCCAGTAGGGTATCCACAAAATCACGTCTGCGAGGAGATCGATATGCTGCTGCCCTGGAATGCACTTGGAAGGACGAACCGCTGGAAGCACTTCGCCGCCATGGCCATAATTGGAGACGGAGTGATGGCGATCGTAAGGCCGCGCCGTGATGCGACCGCATGGGCCCAGGGACCAGCCGTCTGGAAGGGACTTATGCAGGCATTGAATGAGCGTCCCGCGCTAACCCGCCTGATCGGCGTCGCCGAAGTGGTCGGGGCCGTCTGCTGGGTCCTCAGTCACGAAGAACCCGAATGATCTGCAAGGGATAGGCAATTGTCCGGACCGGAGCGGTATTTGACCGGGTAAGATCCAGTATGCAGAGAAACGCAATGCTGGTGGCCCTTGGCCGGGATAGGTTCAGCCACTTGTTGGTGGCCCGTCATCATTGAACCCAATCTTGATTGGCCTCTCTGGTGGCTTGCACTGAGCTTGGTCGCTTTCGCAACCGGGCTGGCCACTCTCTTATCCGATATAGGGCGGCCAGCCGTTGTCAGCGCCTCTATCGTGGGAACACTAGTCGGCCAGTGCGTCGGGTTTTGGATCTGGCGGCCATCTGATGCGATTACCGCATCCTTTGTGCCCTTTGCAGCTGCTGCCGCCGTCCTGGTAGCCGTTCCGGTTGCGTTCGTTGCTGGCTTCGCACTGCCAAGCCTTACGGTATCGGACCCGAAGCGCCGCCGAGCCGTGTGGACTGCACTGCTCTGCTGCGTCGCATTTGGGCCGATGGTGGTCTTGATGACACCGCCGCTCGTCGCGTACAGGGTGGCGCGGAACGATCAGCTGGCGGCACAACGGTTCCACTCATTAAACAACGCCGTGCAACAATTGCTAGCTGAACCCGGCTATCTGGCTGGAAATTGTGAAGGATCCGCTTTACGGCGGCACTACGCAGGCCCTTCGTTCAGCGAAAGCAGCTGGCGCTATATCTCCGGCAATGCGGTGAGAGAGAACGGTTATTCCTTCGTCCTCAGTTGTGCGCAGAGTGGGCAATACAGGCTCAACGCGTCACCGACTAGAGAAAAAGGGGATGGGACACGCCAGTTTTGCGCCGACCAGTCCTGGACAGGCACCTGTTCAATAAAACGAAACCAGTCGCAGTGCGCATGCATGCCTTCCATGCAATAGGCGAGGGGGCCCTATTTCACGGAAGGCGGCTGAAGCCTAGCTATTCTTCGCCTTGAGCAACGAAAGCCCCTTATTCAGCTGATCGTCCGCGGCCGGAGGCGCCGTGCTTTTATCTTCACTCTCCGCTGCAATCTGCTCATCGAGGCTCGGCACTACCACCACATTCGGCGTGACCGCCTCATCCTGGATCTTCTTCCCGCCGGGAGTCGCGTATTTCGCAACCGACAAAATGACTGCTCCGCCGCCAGGAAGCTCGATTGTCTTTTGCACCGAACCATCGCCGAAGGTTCGATCACCCACGACGTCGCCACGCTTGTTGTCCAGCACCGCGCCGGCAATCAGCTCACCCGAGCCCGAAGTTCCATGATTCACGAGCACCACCAGCGGGGCGGACGTGATGAACTCGGATTTCTGAGCACTGAAGACCTGCTTGGGAAACTTCTGCCCCTCGAGGGTAGCGATCGTGCCGGTTTCGATGAATGCGTTCGCCAACCGGATCGCCTGCTGTTCATCACCCAGCGCCACGTTCCTCAGGTCGAGCAGCACCTTCCGGTTCTTAGGTCCGGCCTTCAGCTTGCCAATCACCTCATCGACCCGGGCCTTGGTCAACACCACCGGCTTCAGGTAAAGAATGCTGGAGCTCTCGTATTCCTGCTGACCGAGCGCCGGAATCTCGTCGGCCGCCTTTACCCGGGTGAGCGTCACCTTGTCCGGCTCCGCCTTGCGGGGCCTCACCAGCGAGAAGGTCACATTGGTACCTGGCTTGCCTTCAAGCAGCAACCGGATCAAAGCCACTGACATCTCCCGAGTGGATTGCCCCTCGATTGATTCGAGGATGTCGCCATCCTCAATATTTTGCTTATCAGCGGGAGAACCAGGAATCACCGAGACTACGGTTGCGTAGCCAAAGCGCTTTGACATATTCAGCCCGGTCACACCGACGCCGCCCGTCGAGTCTTTATCCTCACCATCGCGATGCTGTTTGTAAGTCGCATATTCCGCGGGGGAAAGGTAGCTCGAATCCGCATCCAGGCCTTCCAGCAGCCCATGAAGCGCGCCGTCGGTCACCTTGTCGATATTCGGATCGACGACATAGTCGGTCTGGACCTTTTTGAGGACTTCCTCATAAACGCCCATCTCGCGGTAAGCGCCATCATCGCTCTGCGTATTTGCCCGGACGCCATGGAGGCCGACGGCCCCGAGGAACACGATCACCACCAATAACGCCGAGAATCCAAAAATCGCCCGTTGGAAGCCTTTGCTCATAGCACCGCTCAAGGCCCCGTAGGGACCTAATCTCTAGATAATACCGCAGCCAGTCGCCCGGCCACACCAAGCATTGGACGCCGTAGCGCCAGGAATGGATAGCGGCCTTTTACTCTGAGCCATCACTTCTCACCCCTCAGGTGAGTGACAACCTCGAAGAAAGTCGGCTCGTCTACCCCCTGGCCCTCAAAATCAGCCACCCACCCATCGGCGACCGAAATACAGGTCCAGACTAGATCCTTTTCATGAAAAGGGCTTTTCGCCCCCAGGCAATTCACCCCGAGAGGAACTGACACCGGTGTTTCACCAACGAAGTTCGACCCCGGATGGGTGGCTCGGAAAGCCTCCATCCAACTCGCCGTTTGCTGCTCGACCGATTTCCCTGGATCTTGCGAGATCACGGTCACGAAGATCGCCTGCACCGCTAGTCGCCGGTCCATCGTATAAGGCATTTTCTTGAGCGATATGCCCTGAGGTGAGACAAAGGAGTCGGATTTCACCGCGTCCACATCCGCGGTCCAGGGCCACGGCACCCGGATATTTAATCCGCGATAGTTCACCCTGCCCGTCGGGTGAAACAAATGCCAGGCCGCCGCGGTGATGAAGGGGCTATACCAGCCAGCAAACCCCACAAAAAGGGCGGCAATCGAGACGCGAACCATCCGGGTTGTCCAGTGAGGGTTGGGCATTCTCAGGTGGTGTCGTCACTGTATCCTTCCACGACGATGATCAAAACGCCACAAGAATGAGAGCAGGAAATGAAGAACGGCGAGGAGCGGGACTGAAGTGGTCTGAAATGCTCCGCCCGATTTGGACTTAGTGGGCGCTCCGGCCGAGCGGGCGGGTCGTCCCTTCAACTGGCGGCGCCGGTTTCGCCTGCGAGCGGCGGCCCAAGAGGAACATCGTCCCTCCAAAAACCAGCATGACCAAGCCCCAGATGAGGTTGATGTTCATCCCTACTGATTTCTCATAGATCGGGCTGCCCTGCGTGACCAGCCCATAGATTGTCAAAATCGCGCCCACAATCAAGAACATCAGCCCCATCGGAATACGAAGATCCAAGTTCATCTCAAACCTCTAATCTTTATTCCACTTCCTGTCAGCGAAGCACAACGTTGCGATCGAAAAGCGCCGCGACCGAACCATCAGATGCCGAGGGCCCCATTCATACCGCCTTTTGCTTGAGTGGGACTCTCGAATACCAGGTTGACGCTCAATCTCTATCGAAAGATGATGTTCAACCCGACCAGCAGCACAATCAACCCCACTGCCAAGGTAGAAGGCCGCGTATACCAGCTCATCGTATGCTCCACCGGCTTTGGGGTCAGCGAATAGACCAGCCCCACCAGGTCCTTCTCTTCGCGTGGCTTGGTGAACAAGCTGATGATGATCGTGAGCACAAAGTTCACCGAGAACGCCCAGATCGCCGTCCAGAAATTCTGCGCCATGTCGCTCGGATAGCTATGTACGACCGCGATCCAGCCGCCATGAATTCCCGGATGCGCATCTGCCGGCAGCGTCAGACCATGATGAACGATTGCCGCCACCGTCCCGCTCACCAACCCGGTAAACGCCGCATGGCCCGTCGTCCGCTTCCAGAACATCCCCAGTAAAAACGTCGCGAACAGCGGCGCATTCACAAACGAGAAGACCAGCTGCAGCGTGTCCATAATGTTGTTGAACGAAGTCGCCGCATACGCCGCGCAGATCGACAGCAGGATTCCCCCTACCGTCGCCCACCGCCCCATCTTCAGATAGTGCGAATCGGAAGCGCCTTTATTGATGTAGCCCTGGTAAAGGTCGTAGGTCCAAACCGTGTTGAAGGCGGTCACGTTCCCCGCCATTCCCGACATGAAGCTCGCCAGCAGCGCCGTCAGGCCTAGCCCAAGAATTCCGGTTGGAAAGTAATGCAGCAGCATATTCGGAATCGCGAGATCGTAGTCGAGCAGCGGCTGCCCCTTCTGGTCATAGAGCACCTTGCCATTGATGGGGTCGACCTTCACCGGGATCAGCCCTTTGCCAGCAGGGACTACCTCTCCGTTCGCAGCATTCTGAACCGCGATTCCATTCACGATCTTCGCTGAGTTCGCCGTGAGCGGAGTCGCAATCGCCAGCAGCCCCGGCAAAATGACCAGGAACGGAAAGAACATCTTCGGAATCGCGGCGATCAGTGGCACCCGGCGCGCGTTCTCCTCTGAGTCGGTCGCCATCGCCGTCTGGATGACCAGGAAGTCGGTGCACCAGTAGCCAAAGCTCAGCACGAATCCCAGTCCCATTGCCAGGCCAAAGACCTCGACCCCCAGCGGATTTGTATTCGCATGGGTCATCCCCCGCCAGGCATGCGAATAGGCCTCGGGAAGCCGCGTCTTCAAGCCGTCCCAGCCGCCAACATTGCGCAGCCCGATCCACACCAGCGGCAAGAAGCCTGCCACGATCAGGAAGAACTGCAGCACTTCGTTATAGATCGCTGAGGTCAACCCACCGAGAAAGATATAGCCGAGCACGATGATCGCCGAGATGACGATTGCGAAGTGGAAGATCCACCCCAGTGGCAGTCCCATGCTCAGGAATAAGCCGTCAAAAACATGCAAGGTCTGGATTAGCCGCGCCATGGCATACATCGAGATGCCCGAGGAAAATACCGTCATGACCGCGAACGAACATGCGTTATAAGCGCGCGTCTTCTCGTCATAGCGCAGCCGTAGAAACTCCGGCACCGACCTCGCCTTCGATCCGTAATAGAACGGCATCATGAAGACGCCCACAAAGATCATCGCCGGGATCGCGCCGAGCCAGTAGAAATGGCTGGTCGCGATGCCATATTTCGCCCCTGACGCCCCCATGCCGATCACTTCCTGCGCGCCCAGGTTGGCTGAGATAAACGCCAGGCCGCAGATCCACGCGGGCAGCGCCCGTCCTGCCTGGAAGAAGTCCTTACTCGTCTTCATGAACCGCTTTAGGGCAAAGCCGATGCCTAGCACGAAGACGAAATACAACAGCATGATCAGCCAATCAACGAATGTCAGGTTCAAAGCAGTCCGCCATCACCTTCCCCAGCAAGAATCGAAACCCACAACAAAACAACTCGAAAGCCCAAAGAATCTGGCGCCCTATTCATGCCGCCCCTGGCTTGAATGGGAAGACGAATTCCACGCATCATCACAATCCACAATCCCTTGACTAGCTTTTTGGGAGACGGGAGAAAGATCTATCCATCTGAACGATCTATCAAACTGAACCGCTGCGCGCCCCAACCCTAAATCCTGTGACCTAAGCCACGCCAGCGAAATCCCAATGTACGCGGTTTCATGAACACAGTCCAGAACCACCCAGGAGACTATTTCGAGCCACTTACAGAACTTGTCATATAGAGCGAGGACCTGAAGCGCAGTGAAAAGGCCGACCGTCTTCACTACCACCACAAATCCGTCCTTCTGGAAGGAGGTGCAGAGGATGCGGCGAATTTCTCTCTGGACGAATGGTTCTTACCTACAAATTAGAGGAGGAGGGATCGGAGCTGGGGGCCGACGGAGCCCCCAAACTTCAAACCTTAGAATTCAAACCGTACTTCCAGCAATACTCTTCGCGACCCCTGCAGCTCCGGGCACTTCGTAGCGCTTTCCCTGATAGGCAAAGACCATCAGGACGATCCACGCCACCAGCGTCACCAGCGATATCAGCATCGAAAGCAGCGCCCAAAAGGAAAAAATGCCGTAGTAATGGACGCCGAAGAATCCGAATGCCAGCACAATTCGGAGCAGGTTCAAAAACCCAAATACCACGATTGACTGCGCAGCATGGAAGCGCACGAAAGGACGCTTATCGATCAACAGAAAGATGATGCCGGTGATCCAGCCGACCAGGTAACAGAGCATGCCCGCTACGTTTTCCTGCAAACCGCTTGAAGTCGCGACCGCGGCGGCGGGCGCCGGCGCCCATGCTGCCCCGGGTGGAGGTGGAGGTGCCGCCGCAGCGCCCATTGGCGCGCCGCACTGAGGGCAAAAAGCTACGCCTTCTGTTACCGATGAACCACACTTGCTGCAGAATGCCATGGTGTCCTCCACTCTAGGTTTCTCAGGGACTGGTACGTTTCACAGATACGGGACAGACGAGGATTGAGTACGGGCATTTCAGAACCATAACAACGTACTCCAACGCAAACCGGGTTTCAACAAGAACCGTTTTGGGCGCATGGTTTCTCTCTGAGAGGCAGGAGACCTCCAGGAAGCCGAGACGAAAGATCGACAGGCGTTGGCTCTACGGGAAGTGATCTACGTGCCGTCAAAAAAGAGAAGTCGCCCTCCATTTCACACGTGACGAAGGGCACGTGACGAAGAGCGACTGGGCGACCCAGGGAGGGCCAATCAAAGCGGGTAGGCAGGTGACGAGTTAGACGTACGGGATATGGCCGCCGCACACCCGATTGATTCCGTCGGGCATCGCCAAACGTCATCTACCTACCTACAGGTGCAAAGAGTAGTGCAGTTACAGCGACCGGTGTGTGCAATATTGCTCAGTTTCATCGATTGAAAAACGAAGGTACTAGCGCTCCTCGATGATCGCCAAGTCCCAGGCCTTGATCCTCATCGTTCCCGAATTGGGAACGGCAGAGTTTTTGGTCAAATCTACGCCGGCGCCATAGGAATAAGGCACAGATTGCTCCTCACCCGAGTAGTTCAGGTAATAGTGGATCTTCTTCCCCATCCCGTTCAACCCATGCTTGACCCGCACCGCCGGCGGCAATGACTGGTCCGGCCCACTGAGCCCTGCCTCTTTCAAAACGCCGAGCAACACATCCCGTTGGAGGGTGTCGGTGAGATAAGTGCCCTCGTAAGTCAACGACCCTGAACCGAACTGGTTCTCAGTAATCGCTGGCCATTGGCCAAAGAAAGGATGGTCATAGGAAGCGAGAGGCTTGGCATGTTCGGGAAGCAGGAACTCCGCCCAATAGCTCACCTTGTTCTCGGCGCCAGCGTGATAAGGATCATCTTTAAGCGCCAGCGGCTTCTCGAGGTTTGAGAACTCCTGATAACTGAACCCCGCAGCCTCACGCAGCGGTCCAGGCGCCCGCACCCACCGCACCGCATTATTCTCGTTGGTAAAGCCGCTCTTGAAGGTCATCAGGACCCGGCCGCCGCCTTTCACGAAGTCGGAGATCTTCTGCAACAAGGCGTCATCCGCCACATACAGCGCCGGAACAATCAGCACTTTGTACCGGGAGAAATCCGGATCGTCGGCGAAAACGAAATCGGTCCCGACATTCAGTTGGTAGAGCGAGCGATGAAGCTGATTCAACAAACTCGTATATTCAGGACCAGTCTTCGCCGCCGGCCACGGATCGTTCCCCTGGCGAACGATCGGCATGAAATCCAATCCATTCGCCGAGTCGACGCTATAGAGAATCGCGACCTCGTTCGCGATCTTCAAGTTCACTAAATGCGTGCCCATTTTATTCAATTCATGCGCGGTCTTCGACACCTCGGCATAGGCGCGGTTCGGCTCCAGGTCATGGCCAAGAACACCCTTCCAATAGACCTCCTGCCCGGAAGGAATCGAAGCCCAATGCCAGTACTCGACCATGTTCGCGCCGCTCGAGAGGTGGGTGTAGACATCCAGTCGAAGCTGCCCATCGTACGGTGGATATTGCATCGTCGAGTCCCAGCCAATGGTCTGTGCGTTGGTCTCGGTGACTAAGTAATTCGCATGTTTCAGCGAACGCGCCAAGTCGCCCTGAAAGGTCTGCGCCTCCCCATCCATGTGGTCCTGGGTGCCGTGGTAGGGATTGTCCGCAACGACATCGAGCGACTTGGCGACCTGAAACTCATCCACATCGCGCCGCCCGATCCCGCCAAAGTCGGTCGTCACAAACTGGTCAGGACGCCGGTACTGCCGTACGATCGCCGCCTGCCAGGCGAGAAAGTCCGTCACTCGGATCTGCGACCAGCGCGACCATTCCAGTTTGTAACCGGTGCTGATCGTCCCATCGCGAGGCGGCAAGTTCTCCCAGCCATTCACGTCCTGACCCCAGTAATTTAGCCCCCAGGCCTTATTCAGCGCGTCCGTCGTGCCGAACTTCTGCTTCAGGTGGTTGGTGAAGCCAACGAATACGTCGTGGTTGGTTGCGCCATTGGAGCTGGTTTCGTTGTCCACCTGCCAGCCAATCACCGCCGGGTTGTCGCGGTAATGCTCGACCAGCTTGCGGATCAGCCGTTCCGCATAGAACCGGTACGCCGGACTATCGGTATCCATGTTCTGCCGCATGCCGTAGGAGCTTTCGCCGCCACCCATTGGTCTCGCCAGCACCTCCGGATGCGCGTGATACATCCACGTTGGAATCGAGTAGGTCGGGGTTCCGAGGATGACTTTGATGCCCGCCTTCCCCATGGCATCGACCACCCGGTCCATCCATGCGTACTCGAATCTGCCGTCCTCCGGCTCCCAAAGACTCCACGTCGACTCACCCATACGAACGACGGTGACGCCGGCCTCTTTCATCAGCGCCACATCCTTATCCAGCCGCTCATAAGGCATGTACTCGTGGTAATAAGCGGCGCCATAAAGCACGTTGGTGAAAGGGGCGTCCGCCGGGGCGGCTGCGCTCACCGGAACCGCGGCGTCCGTAGCCGCCTTTCCAGACGACGCGGTCAGCAGCATAACGGCCGCCAAGGATAGAACTCTGCGATAGCTCTCGATCACGGGTCTCTGCCTCCGAATGGGCTTGGCTGCGTTGTGCGATGAAACGTTTACTATAAACACTCCCCTCTGCTCACGAACAGTGCTATTCGAGCCGTGAACTCGTCCCGCGATCTCAGGAGCTGATCTGGGTTAGACTGCTGGGGATGATTGAGCCGTCCAACGCGAAGCGGCTCTAGAAGCTGTTGCTCATCGTGGCGGCGGGTGGTCCTCGCTGGCATCATTCCGGCCGTCGTTTATTAAGCGGCGGATTAAACGCGCACACCTGGTTCTCTACTTTCTCATCGCTGTAGGTTTTTTTAAAGGACGATGCCACTTTCCCCGCTACTCGTGCCGCTGCTCGCCAGCCTGGTGCTCTCCTACCGGGCAAGCCCTACCACCGTCTACGTCGCCGCCGACAGCCGGCTCACTTCTCCAGCGAGCCAGGGTGTAACACCCCCGCCGGTCGACACCGCGTGCAAGATTCGCGTCCTTAAAGGTGGAGTCGTCTTCGTCGGCACCGGCAACGCTCTATTTTCTGCCGACGGGGTCGAGACGAATATCTATGCTTTAGCCGCCCACGCGGCAGCCGCGCTTCCCAGCCGTCCGCTCGAAGACGCCGACATCCGCGACATTGCCTTGGTGTGGCAGAACCTGATTCATGGCCGCCTGCAGGAGAAGCTCCAAGCAGGGCCACAAAACACAGCCAACACATCGAAGGTGGCGGCCACCGCTGGAACGACGGGATCGTTCTATGCCGCCACCGCAAGCGGCGACGTCTTCGCCATTACCCTGCGCGTCGCGCTCGATGATCAAGGCCTGCTCCGCGATACCGAAGAACCGCAGCCGCAGCCCGGCTTCCTCGTCGCTACCGGAACAAATATAGCCAAGCAAGACGCTCTAGAACTGGCCACATCGTCACAAAATGTTATGCTTCCCTGGCCCCGGAGATTGCAGGCGATCGAACTGCAGACCATCCGCGAGGAAGCCCAGCGGTACGGCCGCGGCTCCGACATCGGCGGCCGTGTCGACATGATCCAGATCACCTCGAAGGGCCCTGCCTGGATCCTCCGGAAAGCGAATTGCCGCTGACTACATCACTTCCGGCGATTCAATCCCCAGCAGCTTGAGGGCGCGCACCAGCTCCCGTTCCGCCACAGCTGCGGTCGCCAGCAAGAACGTCTTCCGGGCCGCATCGCTTTCATGCAAAACGTGATGACGGTGGTAGAAGTTGTTGAACTCCTGCGCGAGCTGAAAGGCGTGCTTCGCCAGATGGGCGGGTTCGGCGGTTGCAATGCACTGTTCCACCAGAAATTGCAGCTTCGAAGCCCGCAGCCAGAGCTGCCAGATGCCGTCTCCATCTTCACCCGCGAGATAAGGCGTGGTGTCAATCCGAGTCAGTTCTGCCAGGACCGTCTCTGCGCTCGTCTCCGCCTTGCGAAGAATGTTCCGCGCCCTCACGATCGCATACTGCACATAGGGCCCAGTCTCGCCTTCGAAGCTGAGCGCCTCGCGGAAGTCGAAGGCTATGACCGTATTCCTTGTGAACTTGAGCATGAAGTAGCGTAGCGCGCCTACCGCAATCTTGGTCGCAGTCGACTCGCGCTCTTCCTCGCTGAGTTCAGGATGCCGCGCATCGACTTCCTTCTTCGAAGCCAGGATCAGCCGGTCGATCAGGTCGTCGGCCTTCACTCCAAAACCCTTGCGTCCGGAGACTTCGATATACGGCCGCGCCTGGTCTTCCGGAGAAACCGAATACCCCAGTTCCATCGCGCAGCGCGGCGTCAACGCCACCATCTCGTAGGAGAAATGCGTGTAGCGCGAAGCTTCTTCGACATACCCAAGGCCCTTCAGCGCTTCGATCACATTGCTCTGCGGATCGGACTGCCGGCTATCGATCACGTTGTAGATCGAGGTGGCTCCGCCAAAGTGAGGATGCTCCGCTTCACCACCTTTTGAGGTGGAAATCCAGCAAGTATGCTCCGGAGATTGATCTATGTACGCGAAGAAGGGCAGATACTCAAAGTCCTTCCCAAGCAAGCCGAACTTCCAGAGGTGATAAGCAATGTCTTTGCCGACATAGGTGACGGTGCCATTCGAGCGAACGATGACTTTGGCGTCTTCATCGGGGCCACGGGCGCCATCGGGGCCTTCTTCGATGACCTCCGACCCAGCACGCTTCATCACCCAGCAGCCCTTGTTCTTGCCCTCGGTCTCGAAGTAGAGCACGCCCTTGGCCTTCATCTGCTCGAAGGCCGAGTCCCAGAAATGCAGCTGCAGGATGTCGCTCTCCCGGGGAAGGAAATCGTAGTCGATGTCCAATCGAAGCATCGTCTCTAGATGCCGCCGCAAGACCGCGGTGGAGACCAGCTCCGCGATTGCGGCGAATTCGTTTCCGCCCGCCTCCAGCTGGTGCAACGCTTCAAGGCGAACTTGCCGTCGGGACTTCTTCTCTGCTTCTTGCGCGGCTGGGTCAACATCGGCTGCCTCATACCACTGCGAAACCCGCGCATACAGGTCCCAGCAGTAGTAGTCGATGCGCTGTCCGCTTGAAAGCAGACTCACCATAAGGCTGCGGACATCCTCCAGATTCAACCGCTCCAGATGGGTCAGCCCCACCACCACATCAGCGACCTGGACCCCGGTGTTGTCGATGTAGTTCTGCACATCGACCCGCTGCCCGGCCGCCCGCAGCAGCCGGACGAAGGTATCGCCGAGCACGGCATTGCGCAGATGCCCGATATGGGCGGCCTTGTTGGGATTGATACTCGTGTGTTCGACGAGCGAGCGAACGCCGGTCGGCGGGACTACTTCGACTGCGTCGGCAATAGCCGCGACCGCTTCACCCCGCTCCAGCCGTGCATTGATGTAGCCGGCGCCCGCTACATCAAATCCGGCGAAGCCATCGATCGTTCCCAACTCGGCAACCAGCTCTTCGGCGATCTTTCTCGGAGCTTTCTTCAGACGCCTCGCCAGCTCAAATGCCAGCGGCAGAGCATATTCGCCAAACTTGATGTCTGGAGGCTGTTCGATGACCAGCTTCGGGTCCTCAATCTGATACTTCTTGCGAAGCACCGTGCGCAGTCGTTCCAGCAAGACTTTCTGTTGTTTCAAATACAAACCATTCACCGTCCAAACAGGCGGGAAGACGTGTCTAAACCCCTGATTTTCTTGCTGATTTTAGCAGACACGCACATAGCTGCTCCCACAACAGCCGGGTCATCCTGAGCGGAGTGCGAAGCACGGAGTCGAAGGACCTTCGGGTTTTCCCTCGGCTTCAACGATTCCCCGCCAAATATTCTAAGATAGAGAAAAGACAGGATAAGTCCCGCAACGCATCGACCAATGCCCGAAAACAAGTACTACATCACCACCCCGATCTATTACGTCAACGCGCGTCCGCATATCGGACACGCGTATTCGACGATCGTTGCGGACATCCTGGCGCGGCGTCACCGGCTGCTTGGAGAGGACACCTGGTTCCTGACCGGCACTGACGAACACGGGCAGAAGATCGAGCGTTCCGCCAAGGCCGCGGGAAAAGAGCCGCAGGCCTTCACCGACGAAGTCTCGGCCCAGTTTCGCGGCCTTTGGGACCGCATGGGCCTTAGCTACGACGACTTTATCCGCACCACTGAGCCGCGCCACAAACGAGGCGTGCAAAAGCTCTTTGCCGAGCTTCAGAAGCGCGGATTCATCTACAAAGGCTCCTACAGCGGCCAATATTGCGTATTCGATGAGCTCTATGTCGACACCCCGCCCGGAGTGCCGTGTCCCGACTGCGGCCGCCCTACCGAAACGGTGATTGAAGAGAATTATTTCTTCAAACTGTCTGCCTTCGAACGCAAGCTGCTCGAACACTACGACGCCAACCCCGACTTCATCCGCCCTGAGAGCAGCCGCAAAGAGGTGATCTCGTTCGTCAAGAGCGGGTTGCGGGACCTCTCGGTCTCGCGCACCAGCTTCAACTGGGGCATCCCGGTTCCCGGCGACGAAAAGCATGTCATTTACGTCTGGCTCGATGCCCTCGCCAACTACATGACCGCGGTCGGCTACGGCAGCGACGCCCCCGAAGACATCGCCAAATTGCAGAAATACTGGCCTGCCGACTTACATTTGGTCGGCAAAGAGATCACCCGTTTCCATTGCGTCTACTGGCCAGCCTTCCTCATGGCCGCCGGACTGCCGCTGCCCAAATCGATCACCGCCAACGGCTGGCTGCTCTTCGAAGAATCGAAGATGTCGAAGTCGAGAGGCAATATCGTTCGGGCAGAGACGATTGTTGAAGTGCTCGGGAGCGATGCGTTGCGGTACTTCCTGATGAGGGAGATTCCTTTTGGACAGGATGGGAGTTTTTCGTTCGACGCGCTGGTGCAGCGGTATAACGCGGATTTGGCTAATGGGTATGGGAACTTAGTCAGCCGCGTTTTGGCAATGATCGAGAAGTATTTTGATGGCAAGATCCCCCCAGCGCAGGCGCAAGACGGGACTGATCTAGCAGAAGACTTTCTGAAGAACACCTCCACCATTCAGGAGATGTTTGACGATCTAGACTTCTCTCGTACGCTTGAGCACCTGTGGAGATTGGTTGGCATAATGGATCTCCAGCTAACCAGAGAAGCTCCGTGGAAGAAGTCCGATGGCGTATCTGAAGAAGATCATCAGAAGCAGCAATCGGAAATTCTTTATAAAGCCGCGGAAGTGATCCGCATCCTGACTGCCCTCCTTTACCCATTCATCCCCGAAGCCGCCAGCAAAGTCTGGCAGCAACTCGGACTTGGGGTCTTCAAAGACGGCAAGACCGAAAAGTGGCTTCCCGGGGAATACGAACAACTTCTCCAATGGGGAGGCCTCCAGCCCGGCACCAAACTTGGCGAACTCGGCCCTATCTTCCCCCGCGCAGACAAGGACGCTATAAAAAGAATGCAAGAACTCGAAGATAAAAAGTCGCAGGAACTCGAACAGAACAACGCCGCTCCGGCGCCCGTAACTTCCGCCGAAGCCTCTGCTCCCGTCCCAACGCCGGAGGCGCTTGCCGCCGCCGCGCCAACCGCCGCTCCGACGCCTGCGCCCACCGAAATCATTGGCATCGAAGACTTCGCCAAGGTTGAGCTTCGTGTCGCCCAAATCAAGGTTGCCGAACGCATCCCCAAGGCCGATAAGCTCCTCCGACTCGAAGTCGACCTCGGCTATGAGACTCGTCAAATCCTCTCCGGCATCGCCGAGTACTATACCCCCGAGTCGCTCATTGGCCGCAAGATCGTGATCATCGCCAACCTCGCGCCCCGCAAGATGCGCGGTCTGGAATCGAACGGAATGCTGCTCGCCGCTTCGCTTGGCGAAGGCGACAAGCCCGTTCTCGCAGGATTCTTAGAAGACGTGCCACTCGGAGCCAGGCTCAAATAGAATTGCCGTCTCTAACGTTTTCACACTGCGCGGAGCGCGTAGCTGCTACATAAGGGAAGGCTCGTCATCCTGAGTGGAGCACGAAGTGCGTAGTCGAAGGATCTGCGGTTCCACCAATGTGCGTTGAAGCACTACCTCCATTCTAAGAATTCTTTATTAGCCACGAATGCTCATCGACTCCCACGCTCATCTCGACTCCCCGCGGTATGCAGAAGATCGCGAAGCACTTCTGCATCGCGCCTGGGACGCAGGCGTGCGCACTATCCTCTCGATCGGCATCGGCGAAGGTCCCGAAACCATGCACCAGGCGCTCGAGATCAGCCGCCAATATAAAGACCAGCCCGAGATACCGCGAATCTTCGCCTCTGCCGGAATCCATCCCCACGAGGCGAGCCTGGCTGACGACGCGGCCTATGCCAAGCTCGACCAGCTGCTCCAGCAGCCGGAGGTCATCGCCTGCGGCGAGATCGGCCTCGACTACTACTACGACAACTCTCCCCGCGACATCCAAAAAGCCGCCTTCCGCCGCCAGATGGAGATTGCCGCCGCCCGCCAGCAGCCCATCATCATCCACTGCCGGCCTTCGGAAAACTCGACCAACGCCTGGGACGACACTCTCGACCTCCTCGAAGCCCAGTGGAAACGGACCGGCCTCGGTGGCATCCTGCACTGCTTTACCGGCGAATGGGACCACGCCCGGCGCGCCCTCGATGCCGGATTCCTGATCTCCTTCGCCGGCAACATTACCTTCCCCAAGGCCCAACCGATCCGCGACGCCGCCTCCCAGGTGCCGCTCGACTGTATTCTGGTCGAGACCGACGCGCCGTTTCTCGCTCCGGTCCCCAATCGCGGCAAGCGCAACGAGCCGGCCTTCGTCCGCGAAGTCGCCGCCAAGCTCGCCGAGCTCCGCCAAATCGATTCGGAAGCCGCCGCTTCGCGCACCACTGAAAACTTCCACCGTTTTTTCGGTACAGCGCCGCAGCTAGAATCGTGATCCAAGGAAAAGAATCCGTCTTACGCGGATAATCTAATGAGAGAAAGCAAGAAGGAATTGCTTAAAGGCACTCAGAGTCCATGGCAGCAGACAACTCGTTTGATATCGTGAGCAAAGTGGATATTCAGGAAGTCAGGAACGCGATCGACCAGGCGTCGAAGGAAGTCAACGCCCGGTTCGACCTCAAAAACTCGCATTCGAGCATCAAGCTCGAAGGGGACGACACCATCCAGCTCGCCTCCGCTGACGAATATAAGCTCCAGGCGGTCATCGAAATCCTCCAGCAGAAGATCATCAAACGCGGGATCTCCCTCAAATCCCTTACGTTTGAGAAGCTTGAGCCCGCTTCGGGATCGAGCGTTCGCCAGAAGATCAAGCTCACTCAAGGGATCGCCAGCGAGAAAGCCAAAGAGATTGTGCGGGTAATTAAAGACTCCAAAAAGAAGGTTCAGGCGTCTATCCAGGGGGAGACCGTCCGCATTACAGGCAAAGACCGCGATACTCTACAAGAAGCTATTGCTTTGTTAAAGGGCCATGACTTCGGCATAGACATGCAGTTCACAAATTTCCGTACCAATTAGCAAGAACCCGGGAGAACGGTTGAGTACACTGGCACTATCGACGGCAAAAGAAGTCTTCGATCTGCTGCGCGACGATCTCCGCGCCATCGAACGAGAGCTTGGCCGCGACGCTGTCTCCGATGTCGCCGCAATCACCGAGATCGCCGACTACCTTCGCGAAGGCGGAGGCAAGCGCATCCGCCCCTCCCTCTTGCTGCTCGCCGCCAAAGCTCAGGGCTACGAAGGCCAGGGGATGGTCAAGCTGGGTGCGGTCGTCGAGATGGTGCATACCGCGACCCTGGTTCACGACGACATCATTGATGCCGCCGACACCCGCCGCGGACGCCCCTCCGCCAATACCACCTGGGGGAACGCCAAATGCGTCCTGGCCGGTGATTGGCTCTACATGCAGGCCTTCCACATTGCTCTTGAGGAGCGCAATTTCCGCATCCTCGACCTGCTCATCTCGCTCACCCAGCAGATGGTTGAAGGCGAGTTGCTGCAAATGGAGACCCTGGGGCGCGCCATCTGCGAAACCGAGTATTTCGACCTCATCTACCGTAAAACTGCTTGTCTTTTTCAGGTCTCCATGCGCCTCGGCTCCATCCTGGCCGGCGCTACCGACGAAATCGAAGACCAACTCGGCGAGTATGGACGCTCCCTCGGGATGGCCTTCCAGATCGTCGATGACGTGCTCGATCTCACCGCATCCGAAGATATGCTAGGCAAGCCCGTCGCCAGCGATCTCCGTGAAGGCAAGGCCACCCTGTCCGTCATTCACTCCTTGGAAAACGGGACCGAGGCCGACCGCGGGGCCATCGAAAAAGTCCTCCTCGACCAGAGTTTCGACAGGGTAGACCATGCAGAGATTCTTGAAATACTGAACCGCAACGGTTCGGTCGAATACGCGATGGCCGCCGCTTTCCGCTGCGCCGAAGCCGCCCGCCAAGGACTGGCCGCCCTCCCCGACAACGAATTCAAACGCGCCCTGTTATGGGTGCCCGATTTTGTTGTGGCGCGGGATAAGTAGGCCCGATGCCCTACTGATTCTCACCTTTCTCGGGCTGAAAAGATCGTTTAGTCGCGACAGCGAGCGAAATCTCAACGGCTGGAGTATTTTGAAGAAGCCCAGTCATGGAACTACCCACCCCTATTCGCGTCCTTGTCGCCAAGCCCGGACTTGATGGCCATGACCGCGGCGCCAAGGTCATCGCCCGGGCTTTGCGCGATGCCGGCATGGAGGTCATCTATACCGGTTTGCGCCAGACTCCGGAGATGATCGTCAACGCAGCCATTCAGGAGGACGTCCAGTGCATTGGACTAAGCATCCTGTCGGGCGCCCACAATGTCATCGTTCCGCGGATCATGGCCCTGTTAAAAGAGAATGCCGCCGACGACATTCTTGTGGTACTCGGCGGCACTATACCCTCTCAGGATATTCCGTCCCTGAAAGCTCAGGGGGTTGCTGCGGTCTTTGGTCCCGGAACCTTGCTTGCGGCGACGGTTAACTTTATCCGCAGCCATGCCCGCCGCACAACGCTACACCCTTCCTGAGCCGATTGTCCTGAGTTCAGGCAACGTCTCGAATGGCCTGCCGCACATGCTGGACCGCTTCCTCTTTCAGTTCCAGGTGATGCACCTTCGCCGCATGGTCCTGGATGGTCGGCACCATCTCCTCCTCAGAGTTGCCTTCCAGCTTCCAACCGCACTCCGTGTAGCCGACATCGGCGCACCGGAATTCCTTCTTTGTCTGCTCCGCCATAAACTCCTCCTCGCCGAAAAACGCTCGGCTTACTCTCCTTTGGGATGCATTGACCTCAAGGGAGATTGCTCCATGACCCATGGCAACAATTCATGAGACGATGGTTTCACTAATATCCAACGCGTTGTTATTGGCCCGCATCAAAGTGGAGTGATTATCCGCTTTGGCATTGTAATCGGCTTCCTGCTGCTTAGGAAATACAACCAGCTATGAACGTAAATGGAACTGGTCAAACCGGTGCGCCGGCAAATGGTGCGCCCAAAAAGCATGTAGAGGTTCCTGGAAGCGCCTGGGGGGATCGGCTTCGTGCGCTCAAGAATGTGCCGCCCGTCCTCAAGATCCTTTGGGAGTCCGGTCCAGCGGTCGTCACCTGGGGCATCATCCTGCGGCTCATCACTGCCGGATTGCCTGCCCTGCTTGGTTACATATCTTCCTGGATCCTCGGCAATGTCAAGCTGGCGATCGATCACCAGCCACTGCCTCCGCGCTTCTGGTGGATGGTTGGGGCTGAAGTATTCTTTGCCGTTTTTGCGAACGCGATCAATCGCCTGATCGACTATCTTGATAGCCTGCTCTCCGACCGTTATACCTTTTTCGTCAGTGTCCGGGTGATGCGGCAGGCTGCCGACCTCGATCTCACCACCTATGAAGACCCGGTCTTTTATGACCGGCTCGAACGTGCCCGCGTCCAGGCGACTGATCGTCTCGGCATGATCCAGCAGATGGGCCGGCTCTTGCAGCAGGTAGTCACAACCGCCATCTTCACCGGCATTCTTATGTATCACTCGCCGTGGCTGGTGCTCCTGCTGACGCTGGGCGTACTGCCATCCTTCCTGGGCGAGACCCACTACGCTTTTCTTGGCTATGCCAAGAACTTCCGCCAGACTCCCGCCAAGCGGCAGATGGACTACTTGCGCCAGGCCGCGGGCAGCCGCGAAGGCGCGAAGGAACTGAAGCTCTACAACCTTGCCGATTACTTCACCGGCCGTTTTACCTCCCTCTCCAAGGAGATCTACGAAGAGAACATCGAGCTTTCCCGCCGCAAGCTTTTTTGGGGCGGCATCCTGACCATGATCGGAACGCTCGGCTACTACGGATCGTATGTTTTCGTGATCTGGCGCGCGGTCGAGGGACAGCTCGACATGACCACCCTGTTGTTCCTGACCACTTCGATTATCCAGGCGCAATCGAACTTGCAGCAGGTCTTTTCAACTGCCTCAGGCATCGCCGACCAGGCGCTCTTCCTGACCGACCTAATTGCGTTCTTCGATATGAAGCCGACCGTGATATCGAAGCCGAATGGCCAGCTCGTACCTCGCCCGATCCGCCGCGGCTTCGAGTTCCGCAACGTCTCTTTCGCTTATCCAGGGACAACTCGCCGGGTTCTCAAGGACTTCAACTTCACCCTTTCGCCCGGGGAGCGCATCGCTCTAATCGGCGAGAACGGCCAGGGGAAGACCACGGTCGTTAAGCTGATTACCAGGTTGTACGACCCCACTGAGGGTCAGATCCTGCTCGATGGCGTTGACCTGAGGGAATACAAGCTTGAAGATCTCCATCATGAAATCGGCGTCATCTTTCAGGACTTCATGCGCTACGAGATGACCGCTCGCGAAAACATTGCGGTGGGCCGGGTGGAGCGTCAACATACCGAAGAGGAAATCGAACATGCCGCCGAAAAGAGCCTCGCCGCCAGCGTGGTGGCAAAGCTCAGCGGCGGGTATGACCAGATGCTCGGCCGCCGCTTCGAAGGCGGAGTCGAACTCTCCGGGGGGGAATGGCAGCGGGTCGCCCTGGCGCGCGCTTACCTGCGCGATGCTCAGCTGCTGATTCTTGATGAGCCGACCGCAGCGCTGGACGCCAAGAGCGAGCTTGAAGTCTTCGAACGTTTCGCTGAACTCACCACCGACAAGATGGCGCTCCTCATCTCTCATCGCTTCTCGACGGTACGCATGGCCGATAGGATAGTTGTATTGGCGGGGGGCCGGCTGGTCGAGGAGGGCAATCATCAGCAGCTAATGGCGCTTGGCGGACGCTATGCCGAAATGTTCGAGATGCAGGCCGCCAGCTACCGGTAAGTGTTGATACTTGACGATCTACAGTTGGATCCGTATGGCTGGTTTGAACCACACTGCGGCGAACAGATTTAATGTTGAATGGGCTGCAATTGGAGTAGCGCTGAAAACCTTTTTCCTGGACAGAACAAACCTTGACATCAATGACTGAATTCATTCAGATAGCCGACGAAAGAAATCCTGACGCCGCTCCCCTCTCGGTCGACCATCTTCGTCAGCATGCACGTACCACGGCCCGCGGCTGGGGTGTGACCCGAAGGCCACAGGGACGAGGTGCATTTCCTGCCCGTGTGGAAGCTGCCCGCACCTTGCTCGATAAACTTTACGGTCAGCTCGACCGAATGCCGCCGCCTGACTACTCTAAAGTTACTTCCCCCGACCCTATCCTTGAACTGCGTGAAAACCCCCGCCTCATCCGGGCAGTCGTCTTGGAGGCGGCTTCCTTGCGCCGTAAGATCCCGGGGCTCCCTCGGGTGGTCACGCAATCCGCCCATGCTTCCGCCCATCCGGGCGAACAACAGGGAAGCTTGCCGCGGAATCTATACATCGCCGAAGCCTATTTCGATGCCACTCAGTCGGTCTGGAACCCGGACGCTTTTCGCATCTACCTTGAACAACTCCAGCTGGACGATCCGCTCGATCTCGAAGAGCTCTGGGCGATTCCAAGCTTCATGAAGTTCCATCTTCTGGAGCAGGTCCTCGATCAGGCACAGGGTATGCTTGACTCGCCCTCGACCGTAGACCTCGCCTCAAAGAAGCTACTCTCGACCCGCATCAGGACCCTTCGAGATGTGGGCTTCGCCGACTGGGTCCCGCTGCTGGAGTCGTTGATCATTTTCGATCCCACCTTGCGCCAGGATCCAGCACACTCCTACTCGCTGATGGATTTTGAGACTCGTGAGAGCTATCGCAAGCGCATAGCGAAGGTGGCCCGCTACTCCGAGTTCACCGAAGCTCAGGTAGCCTCTGCCGCCTTAGACCTCGCTCACGAGGCATGGAAGCTTCCCATCACCGACGCTCGTCTCTACCTGCGACGCAGCCACGTCGGCTATTATCTGATCGATAAAGGATTTCCGCAGCTCGCCAGCCGCATCGGTTATCGCCCCGCCTTCATCGATCGTTTGCGTACGCTTATCCGTAACAACGCCGATGATTTTTATATTGGCGGCATCGAGGTCATCACTATCCTGCTGATGGCAGCGGTAATCGCGCCCTTGGCTTCTCGCTATCCGGTGATCGGCGGTCTGACACTCGCCTTCTTTCTGCTCCTGTTACCCGCCGCCCAGGGCACCGTTGACCTCTTCAATAACATTGTCACCGCGCTCTTCAAAGCGCATCCTCTTCCGAAGCTCGACTTCAGCAGCGGAATTCCAGCCGAGTTCGCCACATTTGTGGCTGTGCCCACGTTGCTGATGAATGAGAAGCAGCTTCGCGAACTCGTGGAAGAACTTGAAGTCCGCTTCCTCGCGAATCCCGATCCCAACCTCCACTTCGGCCTGGTTACCGATCTGCCGGATTCTGTCACGCGGCCTCGTGAGAACGACACCGATCCGTTGGTCGACCTGGCATTGAGCCTCATTAACGAGCTGAATGCCCGCTATCGCGAGAGCAACTATGGATCCTTCTTTCTCCTGCATCGTCACCGCATTTTCAATGCCAGGCAAGGCGTGTGGATGGGCTGGGAACGCAAGCGCGGCAAGCTGCTTGATCTGAACAAGTATCTGCGCGGCGACTTCGACGCCTTCCCCGTCAAGGCGGGAAACCTCGAGGTACTGCGGCAAGTCAAATACATCATCACCCTGGATTCCGATACTCAACTGCCCCGCGGCACTGCGTCCCGCCTGGTCGGCGCGATCGCTCATCCGCTCAATCGCGCCATTATCGATCCGCGTTTGCGCATCGTCACAGAGGGCTACGGTTTGCTGCAGCCGCGAGTTGGGGTCAGCGTCAGCTCCGCTTCCCGTTCTCGCCTGGCAGCAATTTATTCGGGGCAAACCGGCTTCGACATTTACGCACGCGCGGTCTCCGACGCATACCAGGATCTTTATTCTGAGGGCATCTTTACTGGCAAAGGGATCTATGAAGTTGCCAGTTTCCATGCCGTGCTGGACCGTCGTTTCCCTCGCAACTCCTTGCTGAGCCACGATCTGATCGAAGGCTCATATGCTCGGGTGGGTCTGGCCACTGACATCGAGGTCATCGACGACTATCCTTCGCACTATAGCGCCTACACCAGGCGCAAGCATCGCTGGGTGCGCGGGGACTGGCAGATCGCGCAATGGATGTTCTCGAAGGTGCCGGACGAATCTGGCCGCTTCGTGCCTAACCCCATCAGCACGATCTCCCGCTGGCGCATTCTCGATAACCTGCGCCGCTCACTCGTCGAACCGTTCACCTTCCTGCTGCTGGTAGCCGGTTGGCTGGGCCTGCCTGGCGGTCCGCTCTATTGGACGGTTGCCACCCTGATCATCTTTTTCCTGCCCAATATCGTTCAACTCTTCTTCTCGCTCGGCCATGCAGCCTTTTCAGACCAGGAGGGCGCTGTCGGCGAAGCCTTCTCGGGGTTCTTGCAGGCACTTGGTGTTTCGCTGCTCACTCTCGCGTTTCTTCCTCATCAGACGCTGCTTTCACTCGACGCTATCGTGCGCTCGCTCGTCCGCCGCTTCATCACCGGGCAGCGGTTGCTTGAGTGGGAAACTGCTGCGGAGGCCGAAGCCAACGCCAAGTCCAAGAAGCGAACTCCGGTCGACACTTACCTTGCCGCAATGCCCCTGATTGCGATAGCGCTCGCTGCCATCATCTGGTACTTCAACTGGGGCGCGCTCCATATCGCCGTACCCGTCCTTGTTTTATGGGGATTCTCCGGCTCAATCACTGCCTGGCTCAACGCGCCGCCCCGCGAGCAGCATGCACGCATCAGCCCCGCAGATGCGGTCTTCCTGGAGCAGCAGGCACTGCGCATCTGGCGTTTCTATGCCGAGTTTGGCAGCGAGAAACACAACTATCTCATTCCCGATAATGTCGAGGAAGAACAGCTCGTCGAAGCGCCGCGGGTTTCCACCACGAACATCGGCATGTTGCTCAATGCCCGCCAGGCTGCCGGGGATCTCGGCTTTATCACCGCCCATGAGTTCGTCGATCTCACTCGCCGTACGCTCGCCAGCATCCACAAGCTTGAAAAGCTCAACGGCCATCCCTACAACTGGTATGACACTCTGACCCTGGCGCCATTGCAGCCGGTCACAATATCCAGTGTGGACAATGGCAACCTGGCCGCTTCTCTTTACACGCTCCGCGCCGGGGCGCTTGCCATGCTCAAGCTTCCGCTCCTGCGACCGAATCTCTTTGGCGGCCTGCGTACTCATTGGCAGCTGATGCTGGCGCAAAAAGGAATTCCGAAGCAGATCGCCAGCCATCCGCTTCCACCTGAAACAGCGAGCAATGACACTTGGGTCAGTTGGTGTTTGGGAACCGAAATGCTGGAGGGTTTTTCGGCGCACACCGAGCTTAGCGGCGAGGCTGCCTGGTGGCTTCGCGAGACCGGGCAGCGGATCAAAGCGATCAGCCAGCTTATCCGCGACTACCGTCCCTGGATGCTGCCTGAGTTCGCCCCGTTGCGGGCGATCCCGCAGCTAGGTTTCTCGCTTGAAACGCCTATAGCACTGGCCACTGCGCCAGAGTTCGCCACTCAACTCGAGGCACGCCTCGACCGCATGTGGGCGACCTCGACCGACCAAGCCAACTCTGTGCTCAGCGAACAGCTTCGTTCCTTGCTACCCGACGCCATCATTCGGCTTAAAGCGTTAAACTCTGCCCTGGTGGCAATCGCGGAGGATGCATTCCACCTCGCCGATCAAATGGATTTTGGATTTCTGCTGGAGAAGAGCCGTCTGCTTCTCTCGATCGGCTACGAAGTCGCCACCAAGAAGCTGCATACCGCGACATACGACATGCTCGCCTCCGAAGCCCGGATCGCGACCTTCCTGGCGGTGGCAAAGGGAGATATTCCCCAGCAAAGCTGGTTCAAGCTGGCGCGCACTCACACCATCGCCTTCAACCGCCCGGTGCTGCTCTCCTGGACCGGCACGATGTTCGAATACCTGATGCCATCTCTCTGGATGCGCAGCTATCCCGACACCCTGGTTTCCCGAACTTTAAGTGCCGCGGTTGAAATTCAACGTGATTTCGCCCGCAAACATCGCATCCCGTGGGGCATCTCCGAATCCGGATATGCCGAGCAGGACCCTGCCGGCCACTACCACTATCAAGCTTTCGGCATTCCCGACATGGCGCTGAAATGGGATGCGACCGCTGGCCCCGTCGTGTCGCCTTACTCCACCTTCCTGGCGCTCGGCACCGATGCGCCGGCGGCCATGAAGAACCTTCGCCGCATGGCCAAAGCCGGATGGGTTGGCGCCTATGGCTTCTATGAGTCCGCCGATTACTCCCAGACGAAAGGCCAGGCCAAGCTCGTTCGCGAGTGGATGGCCCATCATCAGGGAATGTGCCTGCTCGCCATCCTCAACCTGTTGCACGAAAACGTCGTCCAGACCTGGTTCCACTCCAATCCACAACTGCAAGCGACCGAGCTGTTGCTGCACGAGAGACCGATGCGCGAAGCGGCTTTGAGGGCGGAATACAAACAGTTCTCCCCTAAGACTCGCCGCACCGCCTGAACCGGGAGCAGAAACGAAAGATCGCGAAAATTAGCTGGGCTCAATCGCAGCTGCATTTGGCGACAATTAAGGTAATGTCGTCGTGTTGTTCCTCGGAACTGAATCGACGAAGGGCCTCAACGATCAATGCCAAAATCGCTTGTGCCGGTTGCGCCCGGTGGCGTCTCAATGCTTCGATCAGACGAGCTTCGCCGAACTCCTCTTCTGCTTCATTGAAGGATTCAGTAACGCCGTCGGTGTAAAGGGCCAGCATGTCTCCCGGATGCATCTGGCACTCTACCGTGGGGCCATCCCAATCTTTGAACAAGCCCAACACCGTGCCGGTTGAATGAAGCATCTCCAGGGTGTCATCCTGGCGCAGAAGGATAGCCGCCAAATGGCCGCAATTCGTATATCGCAATCGTTGTTTCGGGCCGTCATATTCGGCGTAGAAGAAGGTCGCGTAGGAGCTGTCCGCGGTGTTCTGATAGAACAGCTCATTCACTGAGCGCAATAGAAGGTGCGGCTGCTCGCGAGCCAGGGCAAATTGGCTGCGCAGGTTTGCTTGAAGATTGGCCATAAGCAGCGCCGCTGCCATTCCCTTGCCGGAGATATCGCCGATCAGCAACCCCAGCCGCTCTTGTCCCAAGGCCAGGAAATCATAATAATCCCCACCGACGTGACGGGCCTGGATGCACACGCCGGCATAATCGAGGCCCGCCACCGCAGGCAGGGTCTGCGGGAAAAGCCTGGCCTGCACCTGCTTGGCAATCTCCAGCTCCTGTGCGGTGCGCCTTTCCAGCTCCGCCTTCTCAGCGATCGCGCGGCGTTGCGCTTCAATGTCTCGGCTCATCTCGTCGGAAGCGATCAATTCAAATGCGTTTTTGTCTGGATCGCAAAAGCGGGCGAACGTTCCTCCCCAAAGCTGCGACTGCGGCGGTTGGGAAAAATGCACTCCCCGGCTAAGCCACAACTCATAGGTGGCATTGATGTCCTCGGTAATGAATCCGATGTTGGTCGGCCGCCCAATGAGCTTGTAGTTGTCAGAGTTCCGCTTCGGCGCGAGCAGCGCCAGGATCGTGCTTCCATCGGGAGGAGCGACGGCGATCCACCGGCCAAATTCGAAGCGGCCATCGGCCAGGACGCTGAACCCTAACTGATCCACATAAAAGGAGACGCTCCGGGCGAGATCCCGAACGTAGACATTGGATTTGAAGATACGAAGATACGGGCTGTCCGAGCTTCCGCGCCTTGTCCCTCGTTCCACCAGGTCCAGCGGAGCGGAGGTTTTCTTCTCAGGAGTTTTCACTCTGGCTCAGTGTTGATTCCCTTTCTGCAGCTATGGTAACGCCGCCGGTTCTCGCAGGCATTTCCTTTCTCTCGGTCTTGCGGAATTCCTCCATCCACAGAGCTCTTTCGTCATGAGAATGGAGAATTTGGATGAATGCTGAGATCCTACGGCAGCCGTCATTCATCGGTAGTCAACGGTCGTATCTCGGCAGTCGGCTCGCTGATAAACTCGAATTAAAGCAGCTCATCCAAAATTTGCAGGAGTGTCACACCGCATGTCCGATACCGCAGTCAAGATCACTACCCGGCCGAACGGCCCCTTCCGCGTCGAAGGTCCGATTACCCTCATCAATGTCGATGGTCAGGAAATCGATCTGACCGGCAAACCCGCCGTCTCCCTCTGTCGCTGCGGCGCCTCGGTCAACAAACCATTCTGCGACGGGACCCACTCCAAGATCGGCTTTCAGGCGGCTGAGGCCGCGGTTGCCGCCGAGCAGAAGTAGCGCGTTTCAGTGCTCTAGGCTCAATGGGCGGCGGAGCGGGAACGACTTACCGACGGCGAGTTTGACTGCCGCTGCCCGTAGTGCATCCGCTTATGATGGAACGGAGGGTAAGCAAGATGAGAACAGCAACTCTCGATTGATCGCGATGCCCTGCCGTGGAGAGCACCCCTGGTAAGCGTAGCGGCGCATGGGTGTTCAAAGGGACGCGGACGCCCGTTTCAACCGTGTTCGAGAACCTTCAAGACATGAGTGTCGACGAGTTGGTCGAGGGGTTCGGAGCGACTCGCGAACAGGTTCAAGCCGTCCTACAACTCGCGGCGCACAGTGCGGAAGCAGCGGCTTCTCGCCCATAGATACTGGTTCTTTTACAATGGAGCCCCGCGCACTCTCGCCCGCTACCTGATCGAACATCATGCGGTCACTGAAGCCCGCGCCCGTGGGCTGGCAGGATTGGAAAACGGCGACCTCTTAAACGAGGCCGAAGCCGCATGGCCTTGAAGTGCTGGTAACAACCGACAAAAACCTCAGTTATCAGCAGAATCTAGCAAGCCGGAAGACGGCCGTGGTTGTGCTCGGCCAAGGCCTCTGGACACTCATCAAGCCATATGTGGCGCAGGTCGTTGCGACGGCGAATGCGGCGACACCGGGCAGCTTTTCCGAGGTGGAAATTCCGTTTGATTCCAGTTAGATCCGAAGAGCGGGGAAGAAGCGGCAACCCGGCTACTGCGATCCCAATCCCAGCGGTTCTCGCAAGAACGTATAGGCGATTAGCAATCCTGTGAGCCCAAGACCAATAAACACAGAAGCAAGTAACGCCAGACGGTTCACCGGTCGAGCGCCGCTACCTTCGCCGATCTCGCCCAGGAAAGCGCAAGCGCCGATTATGGCTCCAACCAGCGCGACCATGACCCATCGTTGCCAAGCGGTTAAGGAGCGGTTGCGCGCCGGTATCTCTTCTGTGCGACGTTCATCGGATGCGTATGGCACGAGGGCGTTCAGCAACGGTCTCATCGGTGCGAAGAGAACGATGGCACCCGCAACCACCGTGAGCAGATGGGTAGCAGTGCCGTGAATTAACTGCTCTGGATAAGCGACCAATACCAATATTGCAAATACAGTAGCGACTGTGGCCGCTTTCCAGTCTTTGGCGGTGGGCTCTGTAGCGCTCTGCGAGGTGCGGATGGCCAGTTGCACGGCTGCCGTGACAAGTGCCATGCCGCCAAGTAACGCGATGAGCATGTTCTGCGACTTTGACCCAATCCACATCGAAGGGTGGCGGCCCATGGAGAGTGCATCCGACCCGAGGGTGATGAAGACTACCAGAACCACCGCCTCCTGTGACCGGATGAGATACACCTGTCGCTTTCCGGAAGGGGCTTCGCGGTAGGGGCGAAACGCGCGAAAGAGCGACAGCAATGCGACAAGAATTCCCACTATGACACCAAATGAACCAATAGCATCATACGGGTCTTCCCCAAAAGGGATGACGTCGAGCAGAGCGGGATCGTGTTTGGCAAACATGAACAACCAGTAGAACAGGCAAGCGAGTCCGAAGACGATCACGGCATTGCGCTGGAGAACCTTCGGCATGGATTAGCCCCACTCATTGCGATACCGGCAAAGGCGCTTTTCGTGACTGACCTCAGTGAATGGTCTTCATCTTTCGTTGCATATAATCCATCAGCAAATACTCGCCCAGCGTATCCGGCGTCGTGAAGTATGCCTTGCCGCGACACATCGATGTCACCTTCTGCACGAACTGCACCAGCCCAAAATCCGAAGCCAGCATGAAGGTGTTGATCATGATGTTGGACCGTTTGCAGCGGGCGACCTCATCGAGCGTCTCGCTTACCACGAGCGGATCAAGTCCGAAGGCATTCTTGTAGATCCGGCCGTCGGGCAGCGTTAACGCCGAGGGCTTGCCGTCGGTGATCATTACGATCTGCTTCATGTCCTTGCGTTGCCGGGAGAGAATCTGCTGGGCGACCCGCAGCCCTTCGCGAGTGTTGGTGTAATGCGGGCCGACCTGCACACGCGGCAGCTGCGAGATGGGCATCTCTTCCGCTGAATCGTGAAAGAGCACGAGGTTCAGCGAGTCCCCCGGATACTGAGTACGAATAAGATGCGAGAGCGCCATCGCCACTTTTTTCGCCGGGGTGAAGCGGTCCTCGCCATAAAGAATCATCGAGTGCGAACAATCCAGCATCACCACCGTGGCGCAGGAACTCTGATACTCGCACTGATGCACGTGTAAGTCGCTGTATTCGAGATTGAGCGGCAGAGTGATCCCCTCGCGCGCGATCGCCGAATTCAGGGTAGCGGTGGTATCCAGGTTAATCGTATCCCCGAACTCGTACTGCTTGGAGGCGCCGCTGGTCTCGATGCCGGTGGCCCAATGCCGCGTATCATGACGGCCGAAGCTCGACTTTCCCAGCGAACCTAGTAGATCGCGTAGCGTCTTGAAACCCAGAAAGTCCAGGCTCTTGTCGGTGACTTCGAAGCGGACTTCTCCCTGCGGTCCGCCTGCCTGACCGGGCCCTGGACTGTTCCGCGAAGGGTCGCGAGGCTGCTGCGTCGACAGGTAATTTTCCTGTTCCATGCGATCCATCAGCTTCTCGATCAACTCATCCAGCTTGCCGTCCGCCGCCATCTCGTCGATCTTCTGCTGAAGCTGTTCATCGAACAAGTCGCCCGCTTCAAGCGCCTGCTTCAACGCCTCTTTGAGGTCGTCCATGGTGTGGTCGAGCTCAGAGAAGCGCGTGAACGGGTCTCGGTACCCTGAATTAAGCAGGTAGTCGGAGAGCGCCTTCAACAGGTCGTCCATCTCCATCTCGGAGGCCAGGTCGCCGTTGTACTTGGTGTAGCGAACACGTTTCATGGTTCCACCTCGCGGTCTAGTTCAATCCGCCGCGCCCTAGTTCAAACCACCGCGTCTTGACCGCCGCTGTTGCTGCTGCCAGTCCTGGTAGTCTCCCTCAGGATCGAGGCGCTCCTGCTTCCGCTGGACCTTGTCCGGAGAAGCAAACCCCCGCTCCTCGCTGCGGCTCAGCTTGCGGTGAGCGACCATCCCCTCGAGCAGGAACTCCGCCGCCGCGACGACTCGCTGCGGAATGTCGGAACTCTTCACTCCCACGGCGGAAAGCTTTTCAAAGAGCCCTTGTATCTCCTTCAAGTCGGTGAGCGCCGAGGCTGTCGGCTGGTCGTCATCAAGCTTGACGGTCCCGCCGAGGTTGAACCACTGTTCTATCTGCTGGGTATTGATGGTGGAGAAGTATTTGTCGTAAATCTTGCCGGCGGCAGTCCGGATCAGCTCACGAACGACCACGTCGGCGCCTTTCATCTCGCCTTCGTATTCGAGCTCGATCTTGCCGGTAATCCCCGGAAGCGCCGCATAGAGGTCGCTGACCCTGGGCAACACCAGCGTCTCGCCATGAGTGAGCGCTCGACGCTCGGCATTCGAGACGACCAGTTCCATGGTCGAGATCGGAAGCCGCTGACTCACTCCGCTGCGCTTGTCGACGCGTTTATCTTCGCGTGCCGAGAAGGCCACCTGCTCGACGATCTCGCGAACATACTGCGGTACCTCCGTCTCCAAGCTTCCGCGCTCGCTCCAGGCCTCCTGCGAAGTGATCGCGATCCCCTCTTCGATGGTCTCCGGGTAGTGGGTCCGGATCTCCGACCCGATCCGGTCTTTCAGCGGAGTGACAATCTTCCCGCGTGCCGTATAGTCCTCCGGATTGGCGCTAAAGACCAGCGCAACATCCAGCGCCAGGCGCACCGGATAACCCTTAATCTGCACATCGCCTTCCTGCATGATGTTGAACAAGGCGACCTGGATCTTGCCGGCTAAATCGGGCAGCTCGTTGATGGCGAAGATACCGCGGTTTGCTCTGGGCAGCAATCCATAATGCATGGTCAGCTCATTTGACAGATCCTGGCCACCGCGTGCTGCCTTGATCGGATCGAGGTCCCCGATCAGATCGGCGACGGTCACGTCCGGCGTTGCCAGCTTCTCCACATAGCGCTCGTCGCGGGTAAGATACGCAATTGGCGTCGCATCGCCCTTCTCGGCGATCAGGTCGCGGCAGCGCTTGCACAGCGGGTCATAGGGATTGTCGCGAATCTCGCATCCCGCCACATAGGGCAAACGTTCATCCAGGATTGCGGTCAGTGCCCGCAAAATGCGGCTCTTCGCTTGCCCGCGCAGCCCCAGCAGGATGAAATTCTGTTTAGAAAGAACAGCGTTCACGATCTGCGGCACTACGGTATCTTCATAGCCCACGATCCCGGGAAAGATGGTCTCCTTGGTACGAAGGCGACAGATCAGGTTTCCACGCAACTCCTCTTTGACACTGCGCGTTTTGAGGCGCGCCTCGGAGAACTGCGGGCTGGCACGAAGGCCGCCTAGGTCGAGCGGCAAGGAGTTCGGAATAGGACGCACTACGGACATGAAAGACTCCTGATGGCCTCGACCGCTGAATCGAGTGAACGAAGCCGTATGGGACAAGTATGACTCTAGAGTAGACGATCGTCGCAAACGATTCGATTATGGCGTGGGATCGAAGGGAATCGATTTGCGTCAGGTCGAATCATTTAACCCGAACTCAATGACGCTGTGCGGTCCTGCTACATGACATGCCCATTGCGGCCCGACGCCCGGGAAGTCTGCGCGCCACGCCGCAGCTTGGGCAGGATCGCGTTGTAGAAGGCCAGTAGCTTTGCCGTCCGCTCCGCATCGGAACGCGTGACCAGCAACTCCTGTTTGAAGTTAAGGTCAGCCGGCAGTGTCCAGGCAAGGGTGAAAGAAACCGGCGCATCGAGATCAATCGCGAGATTCCGCGGCGAGGCTTGATTATCGTTCAACCCGATCAACTCCATGACTTCGAGATGGAGAGCGGTACATTGCGCACGCTCTTCGCGGCTGGATTCTTCGCCAAGATCGAGGAAGCGATCCACTTCGGCCTGCAGGTAAGCCTGTGAAGTGTCCAACAATTCGATCTCAAAACGCTCGCCGCCTTCGCAGAGAATGTCCATCCGTCCGTCGGCATATTGCTGAAGCACGGTTACGATTTGAGCCGTGCAACCTACGACCGCAAGCCCTTCGCTTTGCGCACGGACAACTCCGAACGGCATTTGCCGCTCGATACAGCTAGTCACCATCTCCTTGTAGCGGTCCTCAAAAATGTGCAATGGCAGCGGCGCTCCGGGAAAGAGCACCACGTCGAGCGGGAACAGGGGGATCTTCATGACTTCTGCAATTATGCGCGAATAGATAGGGTCCGGACATCCGCCCGGATCCATCTCTTTGATTGGATTATGCCTTTTCAGGAATTTTAGTTAGACCTGGCCCTCGAGTTCATCCAGCAGTTGCTGCATCTCGTTGAGGGCATGCTGGTTCCCTGTCCGTTGCGCACTAGCGATGCCTTCCCGCAGGCGGCTCTTCGCTTCATCGGTCCGGCCAGCCTTCGCAAGCGTCTGGCCGGCCATGAAATACCCTGCAGTATAGTCGGGATGCTCGGCGAGCAACCGGTCGAACTCCGCTACTGCGGTTCCTGCATCGCCTTCCGATGCGTAAGCCATGGCCAAGCCATATCGCGCGAAAGCATCGGCGGGCTGCTGGGCGAGGATCTCCTTCAACATCGCAATCTTGTCCATAAACCTATTTCACCACGCACAAGGGGTGGAGAGAAGGATTCGAAACCCATCGATGCCGATTTGCTTAAATTCATTGAAATGCCCAAACTTGAATCTAGAACCTAACATTGGCAGTAGCGCGAAAGAGAGCAATCCATGGAATTCACCGGCCACTCCCTTCCTGTTCGGCGGGGAGGTGAATCGCAGTCAGAGATGACCGAATTGATTCTGCCGAATGACACCAACACTCTCGGCAACCTGCTCGGCGGCCGATTGATGCACTTCATTGACCTCGTCGGCGCGATGGCTGCCTATCGCCACTCCCGGACTCATGTGGTTACGGCTTCCATGGACCATATCGACTTCATTGCACCTGTCCATGTCGGGGACCTGCTGATCCTCAAGTCACTGCTCAATCGCGCTTTTAACACTTCGATGGAGGTGGGCGTCAAGGTCTGGGTCGAAAATACGATCGTCGGCACTCATCGCCACGTCGCCTCGGCTTACCTCACTTTCGTGGCAGTGGATTCGCAAGGACGCAGCGTCCCGGTTCCCAAGCTCCTGCCGGAGACCGAGGAAGAGATTCGCCGCTACGAAGACGCCGGCCGACGGCGCGAAAATCGCCAGCGGGAACACGAGCGCCGCATGGCCAGCAAGTCCAGCCCCAACCACCAAACCACCCCCCCGCTCACTCAGGCTAAATAGGTGCAGGATGCCCCACTCCGCCTGAGTGCTCCCTTCAAGCCGGCGTTGGCATGAATGGGAGTCTGGTGCGCCATTCAACCCGACCTGGGCTTGAGTGGCGCGTAGGCGGCTGAACCTTGTCATCTCCTGATAAATGCCACGTCAACTGTCATACTAGAGAGAGGAGTCATTCCCATGGCAGCATCTACCCACGGCGTCGCGCCCACCCCCCAATCTCTTCCCGGAGTCGCGAATATCGTCGCAATCGGCTCTGGCAAAGGCGGCGTCGGCAAGACCACTTTGGCAGTCAATCTAGCCGTCGCGCTCGCTAAACTCGGCCATAAGGTCGGCCTCATCGACGCCGACATCTACGGCCCTAATGTCCCGCTGATGATGGGTTCCGGCAAACAGCCCCGCATTCTTGAGGGCAACATGATCGAGCCGATCCTGGCACACGGCGTGAAAGTAATCTCAATCGGCTTCATCTCCCCGGGCGACAAGCCCATGGTCATGCGCGGGCCGATGCTTCACCAGATCATCCGCCAGTTTCTTCAGCAGGTTGAGTGGGGCGAACTCGACTTCCTGCTGGTCGACCTGCCCCCTGGAACCGGCGACGTCGTGATTTCGCTCGTCCAGACTGTGCCACTCACTGGCGCCGTCGTGGTCTCGACCCCGTCTGATGTCTCCCTACAGGACGCGCGCAAAGCCCTCGAGATGTTTCATCAAGTCAATGTCGAAGTCTTGGGCATTGTTGAGAACATGAGCCACTTTACCTGCCCGCATTGCCATCAGGAGATCGACATCTTCTCCAAGGGGGGCGCCGACCGCATGGCCCGGCAATTCAGCATCGCTTTCCTGGGATCGATAGAGCTCGACCCGGAGATCCGGCACGGCGGCGACACCGGGCTTCCGGTAGCTCTCGCTGGCGAAGGTTCGCCTCAAGGAGATCAGTTCTTCAAAGTAGCCAAGCAGGTCGCCGCATTGGCAGTGGCTCAGTCTGCCAAGACTCGGGATGTGCTCGAGATCAGTTAGTCAGGATCTCAGACGCACAAAAGCCTCCGGTCAATCAAGCCGGAGGCTTTTGTTTGCGCCAGTGTCCCCGATACAGAGCGCCGTCTGCAAAACTCCCCTAGATCCATTACGTAACGGCAACGGGCCAAACGCCATGACATGAACGGTCTTGCGGGACTACTTTGGCTTAACCGGCGCGGGGCTGGTTCCCTCATCCGAGGAATCCGCCTGATGCGGCAGAGCAAAGGGCTGCTTTAAGCCCTTTTCCGCTGCCTGCTTCGTATCCGCTTGGCCGTCGCGGACCGTCAGAGCAGCTTTATACTCCGCCACCGCCTGCTCCCGCTCTTCCTCGACGTCGTGGATGCGGCCGAGATAAATATGCGCCCAGGCCAGCGTTCTCGGGTCCTTCGAGAGCCGCACCGCGTCCCCGAACCGCGCCTGAGCGTCATCCATATTGCCGCTGAGCAGCGCCACCTGGCCCAGGATGTAATCGGCGTAAGCTGGATCGCCGGATTTTTGGTCGATAGCCGCCTGCGCCAGTTGCGCGGCGCCCGCCTTGTCTCCCTTGATGAGCTTCATTTCGGCAAGGTCAAGGCCATGTAACTGTCGTGAAGCATGAGTCACCACATCCGACGTGCCAGTCTTCGAGAACTGGACATGCTTGGCGCGACTGATCTGGCTCTCGACATCCATACCGTAGACCATTTCGCCGATGCTTTCCTTCAAGCTGGCGGAATCGCGCTCAAAGGACCCGAACGCGTCATAGAAATACTGGGTGAGCACATACCCCTGAGACATGGCCGTATCCACGGCTTGCTGGCGGGCGGCGCCGACTTTTTGCAGATAGGCGGTGCGCTCGCGATCAGCGCGCTCAAGATCGACGCGGCGAAGATCGGGGGTAGGCGCCTTGACCTCGGGAATGCCCGTATCCAGCGTTCGCGCCTCAACTGCCCGAATCATCGACTCAATCGTCAGCGCCACGATATCGCTGCGGAAGGTGTAATCCAGTGGCGCTTCGCGCACCGATTTCAATAATGGCAGCAGCCGATCCATGGACGAAGCGCGGGCAAACAGCAGCGGCTCAATCTCATAATGAAGATAGGTGTGCCTGACCTGCTGCATGTTGATGCTTCCATTTACCGGCGAGGCGACCACAACATAATCTGTTCCATAGACGCGTGCGTTGGTTTGGCTTGGTGCGAGCAGCGGCTCAATCACCACCAGGAAGCGCCGGCCGTCGTATCCACCCGCAGGCATCTTCAAGTAGAGATTCGTGGCCAGGATCATCTTGGTCAAGGGGTCATGCAGCCGGTTGACTTCTTCCTCATAGGCGTTGCGGTTTGCTACCCAGATGACATGGAGTTGCGCAGCCTCGGCGAAGCTGCGCAGCAAGGGAAGGATCTCCACCACCTGGGTTGAATCCGGCGGCATCTCGGTGAGATCGACACTGGGTGTGAGTTCAGGAGGTGGCGTCAGATAGAGCGCGAGGGAGATATACTGAGCCAGATCGCGACCCGAATCGGCGAGCCGGTGTCCGGCAATATAAGTGCAAACCCGGTCCCGCGCATCGCGCGCCTCCGCTGACCCCTGCAGATACTGGTTTAACTCGTCGCGGATCCGCTGACGGAGCGGGTCAGAGCTCTCCAGTTCCTGGTCATAACCACAGGTATTCAGCGCAATGGCAACATCAAAGAGGGCTTCGCTGGTCTCCAGGCTGATCGCCGGCCCGGCGGGATCGACCAGCGCAGGCGGCTTCGGCGGTACCGGCTGTCTTGGCGCTTGCGAAGACGAAGCACTGGCTGCCGGAGTCTCGTTGTTCTGGCCAGCCGCGCCAATCGCGGCTAACAGAAGCGAAAACGACAAACAGCTAGTACAACGAAACTGACGCAAGAAAGACCGCATAGCTGCAACCTGCAGTGTATGCAACCGCGGGATAGGGGGTCAAATGCCGGTTCTCCTCCGCGTTATTGCAAAGTCGCGTTTTCCGCCGCGGATACCGAGACTGAACCCGACAGCGGAAGATCAACCGACGATTCGCCGACCAGTATTCCGAAGTTCCCTGGCGAAACCCTCCAGCGTTTCGCCGAAACATCGTAGTACGCGAAGGCCCGCGCATCGAGGGTCACTGACAAATGTTGGGTCTCTCCCGGTTTGAGGTTGACCTTGCTGAAGCCCTTTAACTGCTTGGCTGCATGCGCGATGCTGGTGTGATCGTCGGCCACATATACCTGCGCGACCGTCGCGCCAGCGCGATCTCCGGTATTTGTGACATCGAAGGCGACGGTGTAGTTCCCGCCGGAACCGCCATCCTGGTTCACCGTCAAGTTGCCATACTTGAAGGTGGTGTAGGACAGACCATAGCCGAAAGGAAAGAGCGGTTTTACGCCGTTCTTTTCATACCCGCGATATCCAACAAAGATTCCTTCCTTGTAGGTGACTTTCTTCGAATCTCCCTCGGGGTAATAATTCGCAAAAGTAGGATTGTCCTCAGCCTTGCGTTCAAATGTGGCTGGAAGATGTCCGGAAGGATTGACGTCACCGAACAAAACCTCCGCTAAAGCCCTTCCACTCCCCTCACCGCCATACCACTGCTCAAGGTAAGCGGGAACCTTGTCCAGCCATGCCAAAGAGTCGACATTCCCGCCGGAAGTCACCGCGACAATTGTGTTTTTGTTGGCCGCGGAGATTTCCTTGATCAGTTCCTCCTGGCCAAAAGGCAGGCCAAAGGTGCGATCGCTCCCCTCCGATTCGCTGTCCTGGTCGAATCCAGCGGCGACCACGACTACATCGGCTTTCGCCGCCAGGGTCTTTGCTGCTGCGCTGACGAGCGTTGCCTGGTCGGCGATCGCCAGCCGTATGCGGCCGCCAAACATTGAAGTCTGGTTGTCCTCGACAACCACCTTATGCGGGCCGGCCGAGAGCTGAACCGTGAGCGTCGGCTGAAAGGCGCGGCACAACCTCCAGTCATCGATGATGAGCTTGTCGTCCAGATAAACGCGACTGCCTGCTCCCTCACCTGAGCTCTGCACTCCGATTTCGTAGGTCCCAGACGTTTTCGCCGTGTAGTAGCCTATCCAACGGCGGGACACCTCGTGCTTAGCTCCCGAAGAAAAGAGCGCCAGTATGGTGTCCATATCTTCCGTCATGGTCTGCCAGGTGAAGCCGGCGCTATTAATGTGAGAGATGGTCTTCGTCGTCGCCGCCGGTCCCGAGAGCTCCGCGTTGTTGAAGCTTTGCACAATCAGGCCAGCCTTGCCGCCATGTGCGGTCGTTGTGAAGTTCGTCTGAGCAGCGAGATCGGGAATCGTCGGCAGACCGCGCTCATAGTAGACCACGGCGTTGTTGCCGAGGTATCCGGCTATGCCTTCCAGGTCGCTGACTCCATGAAACGGAACGACGCCCGCACTGCCGCCACCAACTGGCACCGCCGGATAGGCGTCCGGTCCAACAACCAGGATGGTCTTGACCTTTGTCTTGTCGAGCGGCAGAAGTTTGCCTTCATTTTTAAGCAGCACGATGCCTTCTCGAGCCGCATTGAGGGCAACTTCCTGGTTATTGAGATCGTAGGTCGAAAGCGAGAGGTCGGTCTGCTGATACCCCGGGGCTAACCATCCGAAACGGTTTGCGGTGTCTACAATATGGCGGACCTTCTCGTCGATCGTCGCCTGTTTCACCCTGCCGTCTTTGAGCGCAGGAAGAAGGTTCTTGCGGTTCATGAATGCACCGGTCGGCATCTCAATGTCGAGGCCGCCGTTCGCCGCCGCTACGCCGTCATAGGTCGCCACCCAATCGGACATGACCACCCCGTTGAATCCCCACTCCTTCCGCGCAATTTCTGTGTTGAAGTAGCTGTTCTGGGTCATATGCTGGCCGTTGGTGAGGTTGTAGGAGTCCATGATCGCGCCAACATGGGCCTTCTTGACCGCCGCTTCAAAAGCGGGCATGTAAATCTCCCGCAGACTTCGTTCGTCGATGATCGAATCAGAATCGTGCCGCAAAAATTCCGAGTTGTTGCCGAGATAGTGCTTTACCGTCGAACTGACTCCTTGTTTCTGCATTCCATCGATATAGCCGACCGCCATCGCCGCAGAGAGAAACGGATCCTCTCCGAAGTACTCGAAGTTGCGGCCGTTTCGCGGTGACCGGTAGATATTGACACCCGGCCCTAACATGAAGTGAATGCCTCGTGCCCGCGCATCCTTGCCAATCCCTGCGCCCACCTCCTCGGCCAGCTCTGGATTCCAGGTGGCGGCGAGACCGATTCCTCCCGCATAGGTCGTCGATCTGAATCCGGAGTTGCTGCGAACCCCCACCGGCCCATCCGACATCTCCAAAGCCGGCAATCCAAGCTCTGGCTCGGCGCGGATCGCAAACCCTGTGCCGCCGATGTAATCGATTTTCTGCTCCGGAGTCATCTTGCCGAGAATGGCGTCTGCGCTGGGCGCGGACTGCGCGAAGCACGAACCTACCCCCAGCGATATTGCCGCGAAGGCGCACATGGACGAAACTACCCGTTTGATCCCAAGCATCATGGTTGTCTCTAGAAACACTTTCTAGTTTGAAAAAAGATGATAGCAACCATACGCACTCTATACGGGGATGTAAACTCGGCAATATACGAGGATGTAGACTCGGCAAGTAGACATGCTGAAGATGCTGCTCTCCTCATCGGCGAGGAGCGAACCAAGCACCGTTTGCCTGCCGCGCTAAGGAGTGCGGGGACCGAACGATCCGTGGGCGCTTCGCGTCTTTGTCGCGTGGGGATGCACAATGCTTCGACGAACCTCCGATTCCCGACCCGCGATGCTCTTATTCCTGCTCGTGGTTTTTTGGGGGGCGGGTGCCTGTGCACAGGACATCTCTGTCGTTCGGTTGCCGCAAAGCAGCGACATGACCGTACGCCTGGTAAATCTGGCGAGCCATCAGAGCTATGACCGCACGGGGGATGCCTATTTCATCGTTCCCGCGGGCAGATATTCGATCCAGTTATTACGCGCCGGAAGTACGGTCTATCAGGAGGCCGAATACATTTCGGCCTCCGCCCCGAGTTCCCGCACGGTCAATCCCAAGAAGTTGGAACTGGCTGTAGGCATTCCGACGCCAAGTCCGCAATTTGACTCGAACGTATGTTCTGCGTTGGAATCGGCTATCCGGTTGACGATCGCGAGCTTTGGATTGAGTGACGCTGATATCCAACGCCGGCTGGCGAACGCCGATCTTCGAGGTTCGCTGCATTGCACAACCAGTGCAGACTTGGACTCCGTGCTGAGCACGCTTACAGGGTCCTACGGGATCAACTCGCTGGGAATGGTCGACGTATCCATCGACTACTCGCCGCTCGCGCCCCTGCACCGGCCCCACAACCGCGGAAATTCACCGATTTATCTTGATCCGTCGACACAAAGGTTAGCGACGGCCCAACAGCCTGCTTCGAACCTGACCCCTGACCTGGTGAACGATATCAAGAACGGCATCGCCGACCTGGGAGTCGATGAGAGTGGCAAGCCGCTGTTGGTGTGCGGCGCAATCGATGTCAACACTCCAGTGTTTTGCGACACCAACGGCCTGGTGACCGCAACCCCGGCGATCGCCCATCTTCGTGCCCTTTATCACCTCCGCGTACAGACTAAGCCGGTTGATTTCCGCGGGGTCGAAGACGACCGCTGGACCACCTTTGCCGGCGAGGAGGAATATCGCGTCACCCAGGAAAAACTTGCCGCCGACGTCAAAGCGATTCAGGAGAACTTGCTTAAGAGGATCGCGCAAGTACAGGCGAGTTTGGTCTCCGCGCAGAGTGCTCAGGCCGACGGCCAGACTGTCCAGTCCTACGTAACTTCGGATCTGCTGACACTGCTCGACGCGACTCAGTCGGAGTTCAACCAGGCACTCCGCGAGGCTACGCTGCATCCGCTACGCCAGCACTTTCCTCAAGTGCTGGCAACTCTGCCGGAGAGCGCCGATCCATCGACGCCCGCGCCTGTCGCGGAGAAGGCGTTTCGGGACTTAAAGGACGCCATAACCACGCTAGGCGCCGCCTCAGGCAACCTTGGCATCGACCTCGTCTTCAGAACGACCCCCGTTGAGGCCGAGGGGGTCCACTTGAGCTTTGATCATTGTGAAAGGTGCATGCCAGTTGTCAGTCAGGGCGGCGAGCGTCGCTTCTATCGCGGAAGATACTACGTGAGAGCCAATCTGGATGGGTATGTTCCGTATGAGGGCTGGCTCGATCTGGTCGATGATCCTAGAACCATTCTCGAATGCGAAATGGTGAGAGTGCACCGGGCTTCCGATGCACGCGGATCCACCTGTTCCCTGCGGTCTCAGTGACTCTAAAACCGAACGGCGCACCTGTATCCCAAGTTGAAGGAGGAGGAAAGCCCTTGTCTCCTACCAATACTTTCAGACGCGCAGCAGCAACCGGTTGCCGAGCACCCGGAGAATGCCCCAGGCAAGGATGGCAAGTTTCTCATAGGTCGGCACTCTGACCCGCGAACGAAACACCTCGTAATTCGAAGCTTTGATCCTGTGTAACAGCCGGTGGTAGATAGTAATCAGCACCCACATTGCCGGACGGCTGTCTGGGACGATCAACGGCAACAGTTCTCGACCTGATTGATAGTATCGCTCGGCCCGTTCCGCTTCGAACCGCAGCAGCTCGCGAAGCTCGGCCGGCGCGGCTCCGCCAAGACTCGATAACTGTTCCACACTTACCCCGAAGCGGCCTAAGTCTTCGCGGGGAAGATAGACTCGGCGGCGCTCTGCATCTTCGCGCACATCGCGCAGAATATTTGTCAGTTGGAAAGCAATCCCGGTCTCCTCGGCAAGCTTTTCCGCTCGCTTATCTTGATAGCCGAAGATGCGGATGCATACCAGACCCACGACGGATGCGACTAAGTAGCAGTATTGATAGAGATCGGCGAAAGCCGGATAAGTCTGGTAATCGCCGGTCGCGGAATTGCCCTGAACAGCTTCGCGGGAAAGGTCCATTGTCGTCCCTTCCACTAACTGCTCGAGTAACTGGTTAGGTATATCGAAGCGGCGCTGCGCATCGGAGAGCGCAACAAAGACGGGATCGTTGGTATCTCCGTCATGCGATGTTTCTCGACACGATGCTTCGCGCCAGGCAATAAGCCACTGCTCGAGATTCGCACGCCGTTGGTCGATCGGCAGGCTTTCATCGTCGGAAAGATCGTCCGCATGGCGCATAAAGGCGTAGACTGCGCAGATCGCGTTGCGCTTCGCCGGAGGTAATGCGACAAAGGAGTAATAGAAGTTCTTAGCTTCCTTACGCGCGATCTCTCTGCAGATTTGATAGGCTTCCGCAACCTGCATAGTTAAGCAGCCACCTCTCGGCTACTCTGCCGTTTGCTGTCGCACGAGTTCGATCTCTCAGATGTCGATTCTTCCTGGCTCTGCAAGACGGGCAATGCCATGCGCTCCGCTCGATCTATTGGTGTATAGCTGATGCATCTCCGAAACATTATCTCAGGAGAAGGATCAAGGAATGATGGCCGTCTTGATGTCGTTCGAGCGGTCCATCAATTTGCGGAAGACACTGTTCAGTTCCATCAACCGGGCGCGGCCGGTAATGTATTCACTACATTTGAAGCGCCCGCTCACCACCAGATCGAAGGCCCTGCGGCAGGTGGCCGGGGTATGGTGAAAGCTGGCCTTTAGGGTGATGTCGTTATAGTGCAGCCTGTTGGTGTCGAGCGAGACGCGAGTTCCTACAGCGCAGCCGCCAAAAAAATTGACCGTGCCGCCTCTGCGAACCATATCGACCGCCCACTGCCACGTCATCGGGGTAGCCGCGGCGTCAATGGCGATATCGACGCCCCGGCCTTTTTCAGTAAATCCGCGAACGGCGGCGATCACATCGCGCGTGCCGGTGGTCCGCACAATCTCTTCCGCGCCGAATAGTCGAGCGCTTTCCACTTGCTCCGGACGTTTCACCACCGCGATGACGCGCAGGCCGCTCAATGCGGCGGCATGAATAAACATGAGCCCGATCGGACCGGCGCCAATCACCGAGATCGTATCTCCAGGACGGGCCCCGCTCTCTTCCAGCCCACGAACGACACATGCCAGCGGCTCGGTCAGCGCCGCATGCTCCAGTGGCACATGCGAGGGAACGACCAGCGTGTTCTTTTCAACAATGCGGGCGGGTATACGGATATATTCCGCATACGCTCCATTGTTAAATAAGAGGTCTTCGCAGAGATTTTCCTGCTGGCGCGCACACCAGAAACATTTACCGCATGGGGCCGAGTTCAGCGCCACGACTCGCATCCCTGCAGCGAAGCGGGTGACTCCCGCTCCAACCGCTTCAACTACCCCGGCCAATTCATGCCCGAAAAGCGCAGGCAGCGCCAGCATCTTCGCGTGATAGCCGCGGCGGTAGGTCTTGAGATCGGTGCCACAGGTAAGCGCGGCTTGGACCTCAACCACGATTTCGCCCTTCTCAGGGTGGGGCATGGGAACGCGTTCAATCCGGACATCCTCTTGTCCGTACAACACCGCCGCGTTCATTTCAGTTAGCTGAGTCAGCATGGCACGCTATTTCTTCACTCCACGCGTGGGACCTACGCCCCCGGATGGATCATGACTTTCATCGAACTGGCACAAGGGTTAGACGCAATTTGAATTGCTTCGACCGCTTGGTCGATGGGGAACCGGTGGGAGATAAGGCGCGTCAGATCAAACCCGTTACGGTATCCCTCAAAAACCAGCTTAGCCCCTTCCTCCTGAATATCCGCGGAGGAGCTATACGAACCCATCAGGCTCTTTTCATCCATGCAAACGACTGCTGGGTCAATTGTCACCTCACCATGTTGAGTCTGAGCAAAGAGGAGAATTCTGCCGCCCGGGCGCGCTGCATCCATGGCCGTGCGGATGAGCGAATTTCCGCCGACGGCAAGAATCACGACGTCCGCGCCGCGGCCTTCACTCTCCGCTCTGGTGACGGCGATCACGTCTTCTCGGGAGGCATCGATCGGGTGGGCAAGCCCATAATTCGCAGCAATCTTATGGCGCTCCGGATATAAATCCGAGGTCAGCACCTTGGCCCCGGAACGGGAAGCCAGGCTGGCTAGCAAAATCCCTATGGGCCCCTGCCCGATCACCAGCACTGTCTCATCTGCCTCGATCTTGAGATTGCGGACCGCCTTGAAGCAGGTATTGACCGGCTCGACAAAAGCGGCCTGCTCAAAAGGCACATCGTCCGGAATCCGGACCAGTCCTCGTTTCACGATCCAATCCATCACCCGCACATACTCGGCGAATCCGCCGCCCGAGGGCTCAAACCCCGCCGTGCAGCCCACCCGTTTATAGCTGTCGCATTGGGCGAATGTCTTCTTGCGGCAGTAATAGCAATCGCCGCAGGGAACGTGGTGAAAAACCACCACCCGGTCGCCCGGCCGGAAACCGGCGACGTCACGACCTACCGCCGCGATCACCCCGGCGGTTTCATGGCCGAAGATGCGCGGCGCGGAATGGGAGCCGGTATGGATCTTTTTCAGGTCGGTTCCGCAGACGCCACAAGAGTGGACTCGGATCAGGACTTCGCCGGCCCCAATCTGGGGAACCGGCATTTCCTCCAACCGGACATCGTTGATACCGCGGTAGACGGGCGCCTTCATCCTTGCGGGAAGAGAGCCTGCCACGGTAAATGGGCCTGTTCCAGTCATCGTTGCCATATTTTCATCTCATATCCTACGCTTTACCCGGGTTTTCGTCTGCGGCCAGGAATCGTTCCAGCTCGTTACATAGATTGAGTGACGCTCGCGAGCTGGCCCGCGCCATGCGGCCGACCAGCTTCCAGAGTCCCGGCCTCAGCGCCACATAAGCCGCAAAAGAACCCTCCTGGAATTGGCCTTGCGGCGAGATGAAACGCTCCATTCCCGGCAGGTCGAAGTTATACTCATCCGAAATCGCCTTGATGGAGGCAAAAGGAATCTGGTGCGCGCGGGCGGCCCGAGCGACTGATGCCGCCTCCATATCAACGAGATCGGCAGCAAATCGCTCCCTTAAGCGATGCTTCTGTTCCGCTGAAACCACACGATCCACGGTTACGAGAAGCATGCCTTTGCCCGCGAGGTCGGTGGTTACTGCCCCATTTGGCTCGTTGATCTCGTAAAGTTGCCCCGATGACGCGTCGATGACCGCGTGAACTGGGCAAACCGTTCCCGCCGTCAAGCCACTGTGAAGTCCCCCTGCCCAACCGGCAGAGGTAAGCTGGTGGACCGGTCCAAAACTCAACGCAGCCTCGGTAGCCAGATGGGCGCGCGCCGCACCCATGCCTGCGAATGCGGCGATCGCCTTCTCCGAAGAGTAGACCACGACCCCTGCGGCGGTGGTCTCTCGCTTCCAATTGCGAACCAGGGGCTGCAACTCCCTCGCTAGCGCCGCGATGATAGCAATCCTGGATCTCAATTCAACGGCTTCCTCGATGGTCCCCGACGTAGCCGTTAAGCTGAAACCACTCTACGGCCGCGCGCAATGCAGGGTAGACCGGAACCTGGCGAAACCCTAATTCCCGCACCGCCTTTGCCGACGATGCGAACATCATTTTCTTGCCCATCCTCACCGCCTCTACGGTTGCTCGCGGTTCTTTACCGAGCAGTCGGCCGGTGACGTTCTCATCGAAAAAAGCAAAAGCCATGGCGACCGCATGCGGCACCTTCACCGTCGGAGAAGGGAGCCCAGTGATCGCCGAAAGCTTATCCAGGATCTGCTTCAAGGTGAGATTTTCGCCACCGAGAATGTACCGTTCGCCAAAACTGCCCACTTCGAGTGCATCCGCGTGCGTCCTTGCTACTTCGCATACATCGACCAGGTTCAGTCCGGTATCGACATACGCCGGGAACTTGCCGTTGAGAAAGTCAACAATGATTCCTCCGGTAGGTGTGGGTTTGAGATCGTGAGGACCGACCGGCGTGGTTGGATTGAGAATCACGACCGCCTGGCCAAGCCGGGCGGCGCGGACGGCCTCTTGCTCGGCAAGATATTTCGAACGTTTGTAATGTCCGATCATGTCGGCAAGAGAAACCGGCGTCGATTCATCGACAATCGTGCCGTCCCTCCGGAAACCCATCGTCGCCACGCTGGAGGTGTAAACGAAGCGGGGGATGCCTTGTTCGCGGGCCAGTCGAAGCAGATCTCGCGTACCGTCCACATTGGCGGCATACATCATTTTGGGGTCCCGTACCCACAGCCGATAGTCGGCGGCCACATGCATCACCGCATCGCAGCCGCGGATCCCGATCTCCAGGGTGCTTGGGTCGCACAGATCTCCGACGAAGCTATCTCCGGCGATTCCCTTCAGATTGTCCAGCCGACTTGTCTTCCGCGTCAGCAGACGGAGACCAGCTCCCCTGTTAGCAAGTTCTCGCGCCACATGACTACCAACAAAGCCCGTTGCGCCGGTAAGAAAAACTTTCATATAGAAGGAAGACGACACTCCGCGCCAGAAGTGGCGAGAGGATAAAGAAGCCCCATTCCAGTAAATTGGCCTCTAGTCCAAGGCCTCTGGCTGCAGGCCTATATTTTTTTCACCCGCAGCTTTTTTCTGCTGATATTGCGCAACCCAGTGCTCCCAATGCTTGCCCGCTGCCCGGTCTTTGCCAAACTCCAGCCGGGCAATGTCAGCGTAAGAAATAGAGAGCTTCTCATTCGAATTCACCGGAAAGAGTCTCACGAACGACTCACTCAGTGACTTGCCCGGTCGCCGGTCGAAGATGTAACCATCGAACTTGGTTCCGTCCTTGCCGGTGATCGTGATGTCACCGCGATAATCAAAAGCCTTGTCGAGAGCGGCGACGATCTCAGAATCAGACGCCAACTCAGGGATCCAGCCTTCGAGATTCTCGTGTTCGAAGCCGGCGGCGACCTCGATGCTATCGGGATCAGCTGCGGCCGGCGTTGTAACTCTTTCGCTCAAGCGCGCAACTCCTCGACTTCTCTTTCGACGGGTTCAGAGATCTGGACAAGGGTGCCGTGACCGCCCTGCGCTGGCTTGTTCAGCAGATCGAGCGCGCCGCGATCTTCATACTTGTTGAAGAGCGTCGCCTTGACCATGCCGAGGAACCCGTTGAGCGAACCAAAGCCATGATCGACAGCGGTCGGCTCGTATCCGCAGCTGACCATGCAGTTCGCGCACTTGGGATTTCCGCTTTCGGTCCCGTAACCGTCCCAATCGGTTAAATTCATCAACTCTTGAAAGGTGTCGACATAACCATCCTGCAGCAGGTAACACGGTTTCTGCCAACCGAAGATGTTATATGCTGGCGAGCCCCAGGGTGTGCATTTGTAGCTCCGCTTGCCCATGAGGAACTCAAGGAAGAGCGGCGACATATTGAATTTCCAGCTTTTCTTCCGGTTAGACAGAATCGCCCGAAAGAGCCTCCGCGAACGGGCGCGCCCGAGGAAGTGCTTTTGATCCGGCGCCTTATCATAGGTATAGCCCGGTGAGAGCACAATGCCTTCAACCCCCATCGACATGACCTCGTCGAAAAAGGCGCGCACGCTGTTGGCATCGGCGCCATCAAAAAGGGTCGTGTTAGTCGTCACCCGGAAGCCGCGTTTTACGGCCTCGCGAACGCCCTCGACAGCGATGTCATAGCCGCCTTCGCGGCAGACCGAGAAATCATGGTGTTCGCGTTGACCGTCAAGATGCACCGAGAACGTCAGGTATTTCGAAGGGGTAAACTCCGGCAGACGCTTCTTCAATTCGAGGGCGTTAGTGCACAGATAGACGTACTTCTTGCGTGCAACCAGGCCTTCGACAATCTCGACGATTTGCGGGTGCAGCAAAGGCTCGCCGCCAGGGATGCTCACCATTGGGGCGCCGCACTCCTCGACTGCCGCAAAGCATTCCGCGGGCGAGAGATTTTTCTTGAGAATATGCGGAGGATATTGCACCTTGCCACAACCTGCGCAAGCTAGGTTACAGCGGAAAAGCGGCTCAAGCATCAGAACCAGCGGATACCGCTCGCGTCCCTTCAGCTTTTGCCCCAGGACGTACGTCGCTACCGTCCACATCTGTGAAATCGGTACAGCCATGGATCCAATCTCCTTTACCTCAGCAACCGTATTCGCCGAAAGTCCCCGCTTCGGCCTTGCTTGATCTCCTAAGCCCTGTTGTTGATCTCCTAAGCCAGGAACTCAAGCCGCTGCGGAACTGCTTCGTGACTCCGTCCGTTTGCTGCTAAACACCGCGCTCCATCGACTTGCGGTAAGTGGTCAATGCCAGGAGCGGAAAATAATCGCGATAGTGGTGGTAAGCCAGATAGAACACCCGGGGAAAGCCGGTACCGGTATAGATCGCCTGTTTTTCGGCCCCTGATCCACGACTTTCATCCCAGGATCCATCCGTCCGCTGATGGCTCAGCAGCCAACGAATTCCCTTGGCCACTGAATCGCTTCGCGTATCGCCCGCCGCCAATAGCCCCAGCAACGCCCATGCGGTCTGCGACGGCGTGCTGACTCCAACCCCGCGGGTACCTGGATCGTCATAGCTCTCGCAGCTTTCGCCCCAGCCGCCATCGGAATTCTGCACCATACGGATCCACTCCGCTGCCTGTTGAATCTGCGGCTCGTGATTCCACACTCCGATCGCTTCCAGCCCCCGCAACACCAGGAAGGTCCCATAGATATAGTTCACGCCCCAGCGGCCAAACCAGCTTCCGTCCGGCTCCTGCTGGTCATAGATGAACTTGATCGCTCGTTCGACCCGTTTGTCTTTGCTCGTATAACCGTAGGTAGCGAGCATCTCCAAGATCCGCCCGGTAATGTCGACGGTCGGAGGATCCAGCATCGCGTTATGGTCAGCAAACGGAATGTACTGAAAGATCATCTTGGTGTTGTCTTTGTCGAAGCTTGCCCAGCCACCGTTCTGGCACTGCATGGCGAAGATCCAATCGATCGCCCGCTTCGAGACATCGTACTGGTAGCGCTCGCGTGGATTGTCGACCTTGTTCAGCGCAAGCAGAACCTGCGCGGAATCGTCGACATCCGGATAAAACTCATTATTGAACTCGAAATACCACCCGCCCGGCTCGGCATTTGGCGCCTTGACCGCCCAATCCCCCTTGTGGCGGACTTCCTTCGACAGCATCCAGTCAGCCGCCTTCAGCAAGCGAGAATCGTTGCGCGAGACTCCGGCTTCCCCAAGTGCATAGACCGCGTAAGCCGTGTCCCAGACCGGCGACATACAGGGCTGCATCCGAAAGGTTGGCTCAATCTGATCGGGGACGCCGGGATCTTCGATGCCCAGCTTCTCGAACTCGTCCATCGCCCGGATCACCTGCGGATCGTCCACCGAATATCCAAGATGGCGTAGCGCGATGATCGAATTCAGCATGGCCGGATAGATCGCGCCCAGGCCATCCGACATTTCGAGCCGTTCCAGCATCCACTTCTCGGCTCTCTTCAGAGCGACTTGACGCAAGGGCCGGATATGGACCCGCTCGGCGAGGTGAACTAACCGGTCGGCAACCAGGAAGAAATTCCTCCAGCTCACCAGCTTCTTCCGATCGAAACGCAGCCGAAGGTCGGCGTTCTCCCGTCCGCCTACGAATAATTCGTCAATCCCCTGCTCTGGCGCCAACTTCTTGAAAGGCTTCTTGGCGTAAAGAATGGAAAGCGGAACCAGGATCGCCCGTGACCAGGAAGAGATCTCGTAAATATTGAAATAGAACCAGTTCGGAAACAGCACGATCTCGGGCGGCACCGCCGGCACCGCGTCGTAATCGTATTGGCCGATTGCGCAGAGATAAATTTTGGTGAAGGTGTTGCATTCCACCACTCCACCGTGCTCCAGGATCCACTCTCTCGCCCGCTCCAGTCTGGGATCCTGAGCAGGCATCCCCATGAGCTTTCCGGCGAGGTAGCACTTTACCGACAAGCTGATATTCGATGGACCGCCAGGATAAATCGACCATCCGCCATCTTCGTTCTGATAGCGAAGGATCTCGCTCATCGCCCGGCCCATCTTGCCAGGATCACCGGTGCCGAGCAGTACATGGCCGAAGATGTAATCGGCTTCCAGCATCGAATCTGCTTCAAGCTCGCCACACCAATAGCCGTCCGGATGTTGCTGGCCCAGCAAATAATTCTTGGCGTGTTCAGCAGCCGCGGATACATCCTCGAGGGATGCATCGATCCTGCCGAATCTTGGCGTGGGAGGCTCGATTGGCTCCGGCGAGACTGCCTTCGATACCCCGAATTTTCCACTTGCCCTGAGTACGCTCATCTTGTCGATAATCGACCTGCTTCCATTCATCAAAGGCGGGGCACGAGTATTAGGCGCTCACCGCAGGGATCGCCGGAGCGGCGGCAATCGCTTGCACGATCTCCGGGGGCAGCCCGAAGCGCACATTCTCCGGCATCACTTCTACCTCTTCGACGCTGCCAAAACCCTTTTGACGCAAATAATTTACGACGTCTTCGACCAGCACTTCCGGTGCCGATGCACCGGCCGTCAGGACCACCGTCTTGACCCCTTCCAGCCATTCCGGCTGAATCGAACTCGAATTTTCTATGAGATGACTTCGGGTGCTCAAATTACGCGATACTTCCACCAGCCGATTGGAATTCGAGCTGTTGTCCGACCCGACCACCAGCACCAGGTCCGCCTCATGAGCCACGTTCTTGACGGCCACCTGGCGATTCTCCGTGGCATAACAAATATCTTGAGAATGGGGGCCGGCAATTTTCGGAAATCGGGCTTTTAACGCGGTAATGATGTCGCGTGCTTCATCGAGGCTCAAAGTGGTCTGAGTAAGATAGGCGACCCGCTCTGGATCGGGCACCACGAGCGACTCGACCTCTTCGGCACTCGATACTACCTGGGTCACGTCTGGCGCTTCGCCCAGCGTGCCCTCGATCTCATCATGGTCGCGATGGCCGATCAGCACCAGTGAATATCCCTGCTTGGCGAACTTGACCGCTTCGACATGGACCTTGGTCACCAGCGGGCAAGTGGCATCGATCACCTTGAGCTTGCGCTCCTTGCTGCGCTCACGCACCGCCGGCGAAACGCCATGGGCGCTATAGATCACCCGCATCCCCGAAGGAACGTCGTCGATGTCATCGACGAAAATCGCGCCCTTCTCCGCCAATTCGTTGACCACGAAGCGGTTGTGGACAATTTCCTTACGGACATAGATTGGCGCGCCGAAGGTCTCAAGTGCTATGCGAACGATGTCGATCGCACGCACGACGCCGGCGCAGAAGCCGCGCGGCTTCAGCAAGAGAACGCGCTTCTCCGCATCGGGAAAAGCCTGAATCAGATCGGCATTGAAGGTGTTGGTTGACGTGGCTGTCACATCTCCCAGTATACAGGCGAAGCCTCTTCTCCAAAGAGAACGACTTTGGAGTACCACTTTGATTCGGTAGGCATTACCGGATATGGTACGAACCCAACTCCTGGGCGTCTATGCCCAAAATCGTTCCATCTTCAGCTGAAAACCCTCGACAGGCGGATTGCCTTCCAGGAACTCCGGCTTGAGGATCGTCTCCGGCGCTAGCCCAGGACGGTAGATGATCGCCAGCTTCCGAATCGGATCGATGAGCCACGCAAGCTGGGCGCCGTTCGTTATCCACTTCAGCATCTTTTTCTCGACGGCAGCCGCGCGATCGCTCGGCGAGCGCACCTCGACCACAAAATCGGGGCAAAACTGACCAAATTCCTCTTGCTGTGCCGGCGTCAAGGAGTTCCAACGTTCAGACGAAATCCAAGCCGCATCTGGCAGACGCAAGGATGTATCCGGCAGGCGAAATCCCGCGTTGGCGTTGACCGCGAAACCGTTGCCTGTATGCTCTACCCAATCATCCAGCTTGCGGAAGACATAGCCCTCGATATTGCTGCCCTTCAGGCCCAGTGGAGTCATCACGAGGATTTCTCCCCTCTCATTCATCTCAAACTGATAGGGCTCGTTGGCTTTGCAGAAAGCAAGAAATTCGTCATCGCTCAGGCGAGCGGCAGGGACAATCTTCGCAGGCAGAGTCAATAGCTCTAAAGACGATCCCATGGAGGCTACTCCTTCAACGATTCTACTCGTCCGTCCCTAAGGGTGCGCCACCACCTACCGGCTGCCACGCAACAACTGTTCAGCATGCTTCACCGAGGTCTCGGTCACCGCGGCTCCGCTGAGCATTCGCGCAATCTCCTGCGTTCTTTCGGACTCATCCATCAGCCGGATCGCCGTCTTGGTTCGCCCCTGATGTTCGCGTTTTTCGATGAGGAAGTGTTGGTCGGCAAAGGCGGCTATTTGCGGCAGATGGGTCACGCACAAGATCTGTTGCGCGCGCGATAGCTCCTTCAGCTTCTGGCCCACCGCTTCAGCCGCGCGCCCCCCAATGCCGATGTCGATTTCGTCGAAAACCAACGTGCGCGGCGCCGCTGTTTTCTTCTTTCCTCCCTTTGCCGAAGCATGGGAGGCAGCCAGGTTAGCTCCCTCTTCAACGCTGACCTTCAACGCGAGCAGCACCCGGGACATTTCGCCGCCCGAGGCAATCTCATCAAGCGGCTTCAGCGGCTCGCCAGCATTCGTCGCAATCCGGCATTCGACCGTGTCCCAGCCATGCGACGTCCAAAAGGTCTCTTCTTGCCTCGAGGCGACTCCCACCGCGAACTTCACCTTCATGGCCAGGTCGTTGATCTGGTGCTCGGCGAGCTTTTCCAATCGCTTGGCCGCCGCAATCCGTTCTTTGCTGAGCGAAGCAGCCGCCGAACAATAGCGCTCCGCTGCTCGCAACAGATCCGCCTTGAGGCTTTTCAGGACTTCGTCACGATTCTCAATCTCCGCCAGCTTCGCGGAAACCTCCTCGCCATAGGCGATGACCTCGCTGAGCGTTGATCCGTATTTGCGCTTCAGCCGTTCCAACAAGGCCAGACGGTCTTCAATCTCCGCCAGCCTCTCGGGCGACGCCTGAATACTCTCGGCGTAATCGCGAACGGTTGCACCAACATCCTCAACCACCGCCCGCGCCGAGGCAAGCTGCTCCGCTGTCTCTACAAACTTGTGATCGAAGCGAGCCAGTTCGTCAAGGTGCTTCTCAGCAGCCCGCAGATTTCCTTCCGCCGAACTGCTTCCCTCGTACAGCAGTTCATAAGCACTCATCGCCGCCGCGTAAAGCTTCTCGGCATTCGCGAGGATGCGCCGCTCATTTTCGAGAGCTTCGTCTTCTCCTGCGACCGGCCGAACGCCGGCAATCTCTTTGTTCTGAAAGCTCCAGAGATCAGCCGCCCGGAGCCGGTCCTGTTCATCGCGCTCGAGATCGTCCAGGCGGGTAGAAATCTCGCGCCAATTCGCAAATGCCGCCGAGACTGCCGTTGCCAGCTCCCCATCGGCAGAGATCCCGGCAAACCGGTCCAGCAGGCCACGCTGCTGGGCCGCGTCAAAGGCGCCCAGCGTCTCAGACTGAGCATGGATCAGCGCCAGTTCTGGGGCCAACTGACGCAAAACGGTCACTGTCGCCGGCTGGTTATTCACATAGACGCGACCCTTGCCGTTCGGAAGAATCTCGCGCCGCAGAATGACCTCTTCGCCATCGCCGTCAAGTCCGTTCGCCTCCAGCGCGGCCTCTGCCCCAGCCGTACTCTCAAAAACACAGGCCACTACGGCCCGGTCCGCTCCGTGGCGAACCATGTCCGAAGAGGCCTTATCACCCATTAGCAGCGCCAGAGCGTCCACCAGAATCGATTTCCCCGCGCCCGTCTCACCAGTCAGCAGGTTCAGCCCAGGCCCAAAGACGGCGACCGCGTGATCGATCACCGCATAATTTTCAGCCCGCAGTTCGAGCAGCATGGTCCCTCTGGGAGCATTCTTGCACGAAGGCGTCCGCCTCGTGCAAACTCCCACTTTTCCATCCCGAACTCTGACCTCCTGACGGCGTACGAAGCGGCGGGTCGAACGATTCGGTTTCGGCTCAACTTGTTTTCGCCAGCTTTACGACACCGTCCGGTTCTGGATATTCACCGTGACCACGTCGTCTGGAGTCTTCGCTCCGGCTCCGTCGGACGCAGGATGAAACTCGATCCGCAGGGTCTCGGCGGTCACAATGATCCGGAGATAGCCGTAGCCGCTATCGTCATAATTTTCAAAGGTGAGAGTACTGCTGATGCTCACCGGTGTGCGGATGGCGCCATTCGAGCCCGACTGGAGCTTGTTGACATTGTGGCCGCCACATCCAGCAATGATGTATGGGATCTGCGTGTTGTTCACCTGCCGTGTGAACCGCTGGTAATTGTGGGCATGGCCGGAGAGCACTGCGTGAGGCCAGAACCCAGCAGTGGTCGCCGCCTGATCGATGTCCTGCAGCATCCGCGGACTGCCGGAATGCTGGGATCCATAGGTGAAAGGCGGATGATGGACGGCGATGAGCAGCGCTCCCGCATAACTTTCGCTCTTCGCCCGTCCCAGAGCGGTGGTGAGAAAACTCAGTTGGATATCGCTTACCGGCGACGCCGGGTTCCCTTCACTCGAGATCACCCCGGGATCCTCCAACACATTGCTGTATATGCCCAGAATGCGCACAAACGGAGCGTCAAAAGTGTAATAGACGCCTGGTTGGATCATGGCCGTTCGCGAAAGGCCGCCGGCATCGGTACTGACGACTGGAGTTTCGGAGCAGAAATTTCTCAGGAAAGCTTGCAGAGTCGGGGAAGGATCGGTCTTGTAGACGACCCCGTCATGATTGCCGGCAATCGCAACGATCGGCGCCGGGTAGTGGCGGTAAGGCTCGTAGAACTGGTCATAGTAATACGCTCCCTCGCCAAAGTTGTAGACGACATCGCCGAGATGAAAAAAGAACGACGGGACGTCTGCGGCATCGGCTTCATCGAAGTCCGCGACCATCTTGTCGGCCACGAGCGATTGGTTCTGCGGACCTTTTACGCTCCCCGTATCTCCTACCGAATGAAAGACAGTCTGTGCGGATTCCTCGATCTTGCTAACCACCGCGGAGCCGGCATCGCCCCAAACCTGCGCCAGCGTCAGGATCGGCTCCGTAGCGCCTCCACGCGCCTCGGGGATAGGTTCCTGCAGGGTGGGATCATTGAGGCTGTAGTCGCCCTCATCGGAGGTCGTGTCGACGAAGCCGGAAGGGTCAGGGCTTGGCGTCGGCTGCGCGAAGACCGGCTGCCCAGGCGCGGGAGCAGGCGCGGGCGTCGGATCCGATGCTGTTGGCGGAGTCGGCGCGGACGGGTCAGGCGCCGGCTTGGGGTGCTTGGTGGGATGAGATTTTTTCGGATGTTTGGGGGCGGCCATAATGCTCCTTCGTCTTTGAATACAACGACGATCCAGATCCGACGTCGCTCGACCACCATCCAGGCAAATCGCTTTTACGGAAACGCTGCCGGCAGGTTGCCATTTGGACGCGGCTATTCTGAATCGGCTCTAGAATAGACCTTTTCCATTCACCTGCGATCAACGCCACGTTGCTATTCGAGCCTGGATCCATTTCGAAAACACAAGAGTTGACCCTCGCAATTTGCCTGCCAGAGTGCTAGCGAATTAGGCACTCCCTGCCGATCTTTCTTGGTAATCGGGCAAACGTTCGATAGATTCTGTAGTCAATAGTTACAGACGGATGAATTTCAGCCAGGCAAGGCATTCGGTTAGGCAAAGGAGAATGGATGGTCCCTGAATCGCATTCGCTTCGTCACCTCTTTCACCAGTTGGTGGAAGACTGTTATGCCGAGCATGTCGGCATCCGCGATACGGAAGTATCGAGCTATGTCGCTGACCTACTTACAGATTTCTGCGAAACCGACCGGCTCTATCGCTTACGGGATGCCAGCGGTCGCCCGCTTGAAGAGGTTGGCGAGATGATGGCCGCCTCCGATCCTGTCCACGGCACCGCTGCCTCTTTCGACGAGGAGCGTCACATTCGCAAGCACATCGGCGACTACACTCTTTTTCTTACCGGCATGTACCCAGAGTCGCTCCATCTCTGGAGGCAGCGGGTTCGCTTCCTGCAGATGGTCAGGGCGGGCAAGGAGAGCTACTGGATCGTCTCTCAATTCAATGTCTTCGAATACGCTCAGGAGGCGCCTCTCTTCCAGAAGCTTGCTGAATCCTTCGAAGGCTGCGTTTACGGATTGACCAAGGTACGCGGGGAGATGGAAAAGCGCATGGCGTTGCCGCCGTCCACGCAAACGCGAGTGATGTGAGACGAGTCACAATCAAAGAATTACTGAAGGGTTAACGGCACATTTCCTGATGGATCTGTGCCGTTTTTCCCTCTTCCCCTGTTTTTAGAACTGCCCTCCGTAGCCGAGGATGCTGAACAGCCCTCCTTGCAGCCATGTCGTGTCCGGCTGTTCACTTTCAACCAGTTTCCGGTAGACGAGGTGGGCCACCTTCGATTCAATCTGTTTCAGTCGGTAGGGAGGTGGAAGTTTTTGTTGAAGTTCATTCGGAATGATGTAGTTTGTCAGCAACTGAAAAGCTTCTTCTGCCCGGGGATCACAGGTCGTGTTTTCAAGCTCCATGCGCCCACGTTCCGTTGCATAGTCGTAGAACTCGAATTCCGCCGAGCTCTTCTTGATAATGCTGGTGGTTTTAAGCCAGTCGGCATAAACGCCAAACTTGAATGCATCGGTACGATACCCGAGTACGTGCGTGGGGGCGCCCCCTGGATTGAAGTAATCGGGTGCGATTTCATCCGTCGCGTGAAGGACGTACGGACGCCCAGGAGCGTCTTTGGATTTGAGCATCGAGAGCATATCGTGGCGTCCGCCGTACATCGCCGCGAGCGGGCCCCTCATCCAGTCGGTGCTTCCCCCAGCCCCGATGCTGACCAGCATTGGCATGAGATCCACCGAGGAAGTAAGGCCGGTGCGGATATCGTCGATATCGCCGGTAAGCTGTCCGCGCGGGTCGACGACGATCAAGGGGACGTGCCAGGCCTCTTCATACATGGTGGCCAGTTTCCCTTGCGGCAGTCCGTGAGCGCCCGAATATTCGCCGTGGTCCGACACAAAGACGATCACGGTGTTGTCGACAATGCTGTCGGGCAGGCTGTACAACGTGTCCAGCACCCTCCCTATCTCGCCGTCGACCTTCTTAATGACCTGGGCATAACTGTTTAAGCCCCGTTTCCAGTAGCTGAAGGGCGCTTTCGCCACTCCTCCATGCAGATCCTTAGCGGGATACTCCTCGATGGTGAAGCCGGTTTGTGATGGGTCCTCGCTGATACCGCCCCAGATGTATTCGGAAAATGTCTTGATGAAGCCTTGGGTCGAAGGCTTATTCTGCTTCTTCCAGTCTGCCGCGTTCTCCCAATTCGGGGGCAGGTCGGGAAAGTCGTAATCGGGCGGAGTCTTGAGCATGTTCTCGTCCCACGGCACCTGCGGTCCCGTTCCGGGATAGCTCGCACCTTGGGCGTAGTTGTTTGGATTCACCCCGCTATCCGGTGAGAAGAGGTTGGTGAATGTCTGAAATTCGGTCCCGGCGGGGAAAAATTCCCTATCATGAGGGTTTACAAAGCTCGCGGTGAGACAAAAGGGGGTATCCCCGGGCTTCACGCCGCTGAGAAACTCAGCCGCCTGGATCGACGTGTAGATGTCGCTGTGATAGCCGTGCTGCCAGTCACCGTAAGTACCCTGAAGATTGAAACCGGTCGGATCGGGATAAGTGGCATAGTCGAAGCCGTAATCCTCCAATCCGTTATTGCCCATGTCATCGGGCTTCCGGGCAAGGGAGACATGCCATTTTCCGCGGTAGGGTGTCTGGTAGCCGAGTTTTCGCAGGAGTTTGCCGTAGGTCGGGTAAGCGGAATTGAGCACCGGTTGCTTATACAACAACGGGTTGGTGATGATGGGTGGCGAGATGATCGTGGTGAGCAGCCAGTTCTGCTGCGAGTAGAGGCCGGTGATCATGACGCCCCGGGAAGGAGTGCAAGCATTTGCGGCAGTGTGGTAGTTGTCGAACTTCACTCCGCGCTGCCAAAGGTCGTAGACATGCGGCATGAACTGCTTGAAGAATCCTGCTGCATCGGTAATGCCCTTGGGAAACACCGAGGGGTAACGCAGTTCATCGACAAGAATAAAGAGGATATTAGGCTGGTTCGATTTGTTTGGCGCGTTTTGAGCGGACAGCTTACTCAAACCAAGACCACTCATTAGGCTCCCGCCTGTCACGGCGGCGGTGGATTTCAGGAAATCTCTACGCTTCATCTAAGCACTCCCTTTCGACCGTAACTCTCGCTGCACGCCCTTTCTTTGTCCATACAGAGTCTCTAAAGTGATCTAAATTTGGTCTAACGAATCAGAATTCGCATGACTAAGCCGCCTTCATTCGGCAAGAGTAGAAGGACGCAATGCCGGCTTAGGATCGCGTTAGAAAAGAGGAATTGAGTGGTGGGGCTCCAAGGAGGCGCAAACGCAGAGGGAGTAGAACCGGCAGACCGTACCTTCTAGTTACCAAGGAATTTTGCGAAGCAAATCTGACGGGATAAAGGAACGTGGCCTCTCGGTAAATCGAAGGACTTTGCCGATCGACTCGGAAACCGTGACAGGTCCCGGAGCGACCGGCGCCTGTCGCTTACAGGATGTAGCGTGCCAGATCGTGATCCTTCACAATTGAAGCGACCATATGCCGGACGTATTCCGGATCGATCACAACCACCGTCTCCAACCCTGAAGAGGTCTGACGCTCGATCACCGGCAGCGGGAAGCTCGCGCCGCTCTCTTGTGCGGAAGCTGCTACGTCGATCAGGTTCCCACTTTCGCCCTTGCGCGCCTTGGTGAGATCGGGAGCGAGGAAGCTAATCTCGTCGAGCACCTTTTCCATAATGGTATGCAGACGGCGAGCCCCGATGTTTTCCGTCGTTTCGTTGACGCGGAAGGCGAAGTGAGCCATCTCCTTCAATGATTCCGGGGTGAACTCCAGCTTGAGGCCTTCGGTATCGAGAAGAGCGGCATACTGCTTCGTGAGAGATGACTTCGGTTCAGTGAGGATGCGAACGAAATCCTCGACAGTGAGCGATTGCAGCTCGACTCGGATGGGGAAGCGCCCCTGCAGCTCCGGAATCAGGTCGCTGGGCTTCGAGACATGGAAGGCTCCGGCGGCAATGAATAAGATGTGATCGGTTCGCACCATGCCGTAGCGGGTATTGACGGTAGTGCCTTCGACGATCGGCAGGATGTCGCGCTGCACACCTTCGCGCGAAACATCCGGGCCGTGTCCGCCCTCACGCCCGGCAATCTTGTCGATCTCGTCCAGAAAGACGATTCCGGAGTTTTCTACTCGCTCGACGGCGACCCGAGTCACCTGATCCATATCGATCAAGCGGCCTTCTTCCTCTTGGACCAGATACTCAAAAGCCTCGGCCACCTTCATCTTGCGCTTTTTCGTGCGCTGGCCAAAGAGATTGGGCAGGATGTCCTTGAGGTTAATGTCCATCTCCTCAACACCTTGATTGGAAATAATTTCAAAAGAAGGGGAGTTCCGCTCCCGCACGTCGATTTCCACCGTACGCTCATCCAGCTTGCCTTCGCGGAACTGCTGCCGCAGCTTCTCCCGCGTCCGATTGTGAGATTCGTTGCTCGGGTTCGGAAAGCTCAGCGTTCCATCGGACTCATGACTGGGAGCGTCGGCCGATACCCCCCCAGGAGTCGATGGCGCTGGTGGATTCGCCGTTGACGCCGGCGATGGCGGCGGCAGCAACAAATCCAGCAGCCGCTCTTCGGCATTCATCTCGGCTTTGTCTTCGACCTCTTCCAGTTTTTCCTCGCGAACCATGTCAATGGCGATTTCAACCAGATCGCGGACGATCGACTCGACGTCCCGCCCCACATAGCCGACCTCCGTAAACTTCGAAGCTTCGACCTTGAGGAAGGGCGAGTTAGTCAGCTTTGCCAAACGGCGGGCGATCTCCGTCTTGCCGACCCCGGTTGGCCCGATCATGATGATGTTCTTGGGCATGATCTCATCGGCAAGCTCGGGCGAGAGCTTCTGACGGCGCATCCGGTTACGTAAAGCAATGGCAACTGCACGCTTGGCGGCGTGCTGGCCGACTACATATTTGTCGAGCTCCGCCACGATCTCTCGCGGAGTCAGATCATCGAGTGCAAGTTCCTGGTCCTCAGCGGCCCCAGGCAAATAGATCGCCATATATCCAATCCTTTGCTGCTCCACAATGTCCGTTTGCCGACAATCGTGGAGCTTTTTGCCACCATCGATCAAAGCACTGTCTGGTTAGGATGCGGAGCTTAGAGACCCACAAGCAACCGTCTGGAGGCGCTCAGACCTGCACTGCTGCCGCGGGAGCCGTCAGTTCTTCGATCGTGATCTGGTCATTGGTGTAGATGCAAATCTGTCCGGCAATCCGCAACGACTTCTCGGCAATCGCACGCGATGGCAGATCGGTATTCTCCATCAGCGCTCGGGCCGAAGCCAAGGCGAAGGAACCGCCGCTGCCGATTGCTGCAATCCCTTCGTCCGGTTCGATCACGTCGCCTGATCCGCTGATCAGGAACGTGGTTGTCGGGTCGGCCACCACTAAGAGAGCCTCCAGGTTGCGCAACATCTTGTCCGTTCGCCAGTCTTTAGCCAGCTCCACCGCGGAGCGGCCAAGGTTTCCTGCATACTGCTCCAGTTTCGACTCGAAACGGCCGAATAGCGAAAATGCATCGGCCGTCGATCCGGCAAAACCGGCTAAAATCTTATCCTGGTAGAGACGCCGGATCTTCCGCGCGGAGTGTTTGATCACGCTATCGCCCATCGTCACCTGGCCATCTGCGGCCATGACCACGCTCCCGTTCCGGCGGACACATAAGACGGTCGTCGACCGGATGCGCGGCCGGGTCTCGGAAGACTGCGACGCGTTCGACTGGGGATTGAATTTTTGTCCGGTGTTAAAGGAAGCGCCGGGGCCGGCTGACAGCGAAGACGAGCGTTTTACCATGTTCTATTCAAGTATAGCTCAGCGCCTTCAGGCAGCAGTTCCACGAGCGGGAACCGCCCACTTAACGGTCGCCATAAGGCCAAGATTCCAGAGACATAGGCAGCCTGAGCTGCTTCTTCTTCGCATTATCCGGCGCGGCGGAACGGCCCTCTTCATCCTGGAGTATCCTGCATCTATCCTCGCAGTGAAATCGGCGCGACTGCTATCGGCGCGAGCGAGCCAAGCCTGACGGAGAGTGAAATGCAGGGCCTATCACTACGCGATCCCGAGCTGTTGGGAACACTCGCCGCAGTGGGCCTTGGTCTCGCCGGAATTGCCCTCTACATGAGCCGGCGCAAACGTCTTTCTGCTGAGGAACTGGAGCGCGAACGCCGCCTGGACCTGGTTAAGACCGGTCGCATCATCGACGGTACGGTCATCGATGTCTCCGACATAAGCGAAGCCGAAAGTGGCCACGCGGGCGGTCTTCAACTCATACTCTACAAGTACGAGATTGCGGGCGTCGTCTACGAGTGTTCGCAGGACGTTTCGGCGATGAAGAACTTTGTTGACATCCAGTCTTGCCGGCTGGGATTTCCCTGCTCCATCCGCTACGACCCGCACCAGCCGGAAAACAGTATTGTCGTGGCTGAAAACTGGAGCGGTCTGCGCGATTCAGCGACGCCCTTCCAGCTACGCCGGCCCACTAGAAATCCCAACGCTGCCACCGTGCCGAGACGTTAGCGTCAAGCTGATGCGACTTGAGTTCCAATTTCGTTCCCACCCGCGCGCTGCTAAGCGAATAAAGGATGTTCCCGTCGAATACAAGACTTCTGGCAATTGATTCCGCTATGGCCCCGGCATAGACTAAGGAGCACCATGCACGTCCACGCGCCAGTGACCGGAGCTGCCCAGCAAAGGATGCAAAACATCCTGCGTTTCTCGCTGGTGCTCACGCTTGCCTACGTACTCGTCACCTTCATCGCCGGCATCCGGGCCCATTCATTAGCCTTGATCTCCGAAGCGGGACACAACATTTCGGATGCACTGGCGCTGCTGCTTTCCTTCGTTGCCGTCTATTTTCAAAGCCGCCCGGCGACCGACGCCAAAACCTTTGGTTACCAGCGCGCCGGCGTCCTCGCTGCGTTCGTGAATGCCACGACATTGCTCGTGCTTTCGGTGTGGATCGCGATCGAGGCAGTGCATCGGCTCGCCACTCCGCAGGCGGTGCAACCGAAGCTGATGATGTATGTTGCTGCCGCGGGCGTACTCATGAACGGTTTGATCGCCTTGCTGCTCTCCCGGGTGAACACCGATGTCAATATCCGCAGCGCCCTAATCCACATGCTGGGGGACACGCTTTCGACCGCGGCCGTCATTGTCGGTGGCGCGGCAATCCTCTTCACCGGCCGCACCTGGATCGACCCGGCGCTCTCGATCATCATCGCCGCGCTCATCCTTTGGAGTTCCCTGTCGATCGTCCGGGAGACGCTCAATATCCTGCTCGAAGGAACCCCCAAGGGCATCTCACTGCCGGAGATTCGCTTCACATTGCAGCAGATCGCAGGTGTCGAGGACGTCCATGACCTCCACGTCTGGAGCCTCGGCTCGCAGACCCATGCGCTTGCCACCCACGTCACGATCGCTGATATTCCTCCGTCGGAGAGCGCTCTGATCCTCGACCAGATCAAGCTGACCTTGCGAGAGAAGTTTCATGTCCACCACACGACAATTCAGTTCGAAAACGTCGAATGCGAAGTCGCGCATGGCTGCGTCATGCCAGTCGGGACCGTCTCCGCGCACTCTCACTCGCATAGCCATTCGCACTGATATGCTCCCGCTTGCCTCGCGATCTTCTTTACACTCAAGGCGCTGAGCAGCAAAGGGGCCGCAGAAAATCGCTGTCACGGTTCACTGGCTCAACTCCTCGTTTCGTATCAATTCCGGCTGGGAGGCATAAATCTCCTCTACCCGCGCGAGCGAATCGATCTCGGCAACCGGCTTGTCCTGCCGGATTCGCAGGATGCGAGGAAAGCGCAAGGCGAAGCCGCTCGCATGACGGTCTGACCTGGTGACATTGTTGAAGGCAACCTCCAAAACCAGGACTGGTTCGACACTTCGAACGTAACCGAAATCCTCAACGGTGTGATCTTTGAAGAACTGCGAGAGCTCGGCAATCTCCGAATCGGTTAGCCCCGAATAAGCTTTGCCCACATTTCTCAGCTGCTCTCCGTCGCGCACCGCAAACGTATAGTCGCTCAGAATACCCGCGCGTCTGCCGTGGCCAAACTCGGCGGCCGTGACCACTACGTCCAGCGTGGCCAACTCGCGCTTCAGCTTCAACCACGCCAGCCCCCTGCGCCCGGGCTGGTAGATGCTGGCGAGAGACTTGATCATTACGCCTTCATTGCCGCGGTTGCGAGCGTCCATGTACGCCTGATCGAGCTGCTCGGCGCTGGATAAGACGATTGCCGGAGCCAGCACGAGACGGGATGGTCCGTCGGCAATCTCTTCTGAAAATAAACTTCCCTGGGACCGTGCCGTGTGTGCCTCCCGGAATCCAGCCCGTACCGAATCGGTGTGGTTCCGGGCAAACTCCTCTAGGATCTTTCGCCGTGCTGAAAGAGGACGTTCCAGCATTAATTCGCCATCTAAATAGAGCAGATCGAACGCCATAAAGATGATTGGGGTTTGTTCCCGCATCTCGTCAGTGACCTTCTTGCGGCCGATCCGCTTCTGAAGCAGGGAGAACGGCAGTGCCCGCGAATTCGCGACGTCCCAGGCAAGGATTTCGCCGTCCAGAATCACCGGCAGGTGGAGGGATGCAAAAGCCTCTATAAGCTCCGGAAAGGCAGCTGTCATATTGTCCCGGGAGCGCGAAAATAACGCGACTCGTCCCGGCTGCTCCGGATCGCCGCAATGCAGCTGGGCGCGAATGCCATCATATTTATCCTCAACCTGTGCCTCTTTGAGGACCGACTGAGCCACTTCGGTCTCAATGAAGGAGAGATCCAGTTTTGAAGATGAACCGGCTTCATCGACGGAGAGCTGGTTTCCGGTGGCCTCGGCAGCCACCTCTACGGCAAAACGCGCCACAGCCTCGTCGACGCTATCGACCGGACTAGCCAGCATGAAACCCAGGGGATGAAACAGCGACATTCGCGCCTCTTGCAACCGGCCGGCAGCGGCCAGGCGAACCACCTCCGGGAGCGAACCCTTTAACATCGTCGCCTGGCGGATGGCGGAGGCCTCGGCTCCGAAGGCAGCGGCGATTGCTTCTTCTACCAGACTCTGCTTGACTCCGGTGCGCATATCGCCCAGCGCAAGCTTGATCAAATACTTCGCTTCGAGCGGAGTTGCCGCGCGCAGCAACTCCAGGATCACCGGCAGCTTCGCCGATGGACCTTTGGCTGAGGCAATCTGCGAAAACCGCTCCTCGACTTGTGCCAGGGTCAAAGTCACGGGCTTACCGGCTTGCCGGAGCAGCAGGTCGGCTGCAGCCGCTCCCAGGTCGCCATGGCGGCGATACGCTTCATGCATTGCCGCTTCGCTTGCACCTGACTCCTCTGCCAGCGCCTTTGACAGGATCGCTCCGCCCAGATTCAGAACCCGCGGATCGGTCTCCGCAAACGCCTGCCCAGCCAAGTACAGCGACCCCCGCGCCGCATCCTCGACGGACAGCGTCTTCAGCCAGTCGGCTATCTGTGCCCGCTTCTCGAGCTTCTTCGTCGTCGACGCAAGCGCATCGCAGAGTTGAGCGAATTCAAGAAAGGTAGCAGCCACAGTCTCGAATATAGATGCCGTTAATGGCGCCGCGGGGTTGGGACCTATCTTGCGTATGAAGCTGGAACTGTCGCATTCACCATCCGGGCGAAAGCCCAAGCGGTCAGCGATCTCCCATACCGGATCAGGACCCGACCACGCTCCCTGAAACCTACCATGCCCACCCTGCATCAGTTAAAATAGCGCTATGCGTCATCTTCTTCCTTTCCGCGCTCTTGTCTAGCGGCTCCCGCCGCCGATACTGCTCGTCTGCACGATCCTCAGAATTCATTGACCAGAGACGAACCGGGCTCCAGCTCCCGGGTGAAGGAAGCGCACCTCATGTTTGACCGTTTAGAACAACTCGAAGCCCGTTACGAAGAATTCGGCCGCCAGCTTGGCTCGACCGAGATTGTGAATGACCACGAGAAGTACCAGAAGATCGCTAAACAGCATCGCGACCTGGAGACCGTCGTTGAGAAGTTTCGCGAATACAAGCAGATCAAGACCGGCATCGCCGACGCCGAAAGCATGCTGAGCGAAAGCGACGAAGACATCCGCGCCATGGCCGCCGAAGAGCTGGCCCAGTTACAAGCGCGGCTGCCAAAGGTTGAGGACGACCTCAAGGTCCTGCTGCTGCCCAAAGACCCGAACGATGAGAAGAACGTTGTCCTCGAGATCCGCGCCGGTACCGGCGGGGATGAGGCCTCGCTGTTCGTCGCTGAGGTCTTCAAAATGTACGTGCGCTTCGCTGAACTGCATCGTTGGAAGGTCGAAATACTATCGTCATCGGAGAGCAGCGTCGGCGGCTTAAAGGAAGTAATTGCAATCATCGAGGGTGACCGCGTTTATTCACAGATGAAGTACGAGAGCGGAGTGCACCGCGTGCAGCGCGTCCCCGAGACCGAGACCCAGGGTCGCGTGCATACCTCGGCAATCACCGTCGCCGTGCTGCCAGAGGCGGAAGACGTCGACGTCAAAATCGAAGCCAAGGATCTGCGAATCGACACTTTTTGCTCTTCCGGCCCTGGCGGTCAGTCGGTGAACACGACCTATTCGGCGATCCGCATCACCCATCTGCCGACCGGAACGATCGTCAGTTGCCAGGACGAAAAGTCGCAGATCAAGAACCGCGAGAAGGCGATGCGTGTTCTCCGCGCGCGCCTCTATGAAGTTGAAATGGACAAGCAGCACGAGGCGCTCGCCAAGGAGCGCAAGCAGCAGGTGGGTTCAGGGGATCGCAGCGAAAAAGTCCGTACCTACAACTTCCCGCAAAATCGGCTCACCGACCATCGCATTGGGCTGACCATCCACCAGCTGAGCGAGATGATGCTGGGGAAACTCCAGCCAGTCGTGGACGCACTTACGGCGCACTATCAGGCCGAACAGATGAAGGCAGAGACGGCAGCCGCAGCTTGAAGACTAAAGAGCTCTTTATGACCGGGGCCATAAACGACAAGCTACGGGACCAGGCGCGATCAGATGGTATGCTCTCTAAGACGACTGGAGGGGGCCGCTCCTCAGCGACCCGGGGTCAATCCCTCAGCCGTCCCAATTCAAGAGAAGGCCGCCAAGTGGCGGCCTTGTTCGTTAAGGCCCTCCCAACGTGACTTCTTTAAGGTCAGTTGCTCACCAACTCAAAATAGCTGTCATAGAGCTTCGTAAGTCTGAAATCCGCGAACCGGGCAGAGATGCTGAACTTCTTTTGATGCATGTTACCGGTCTCAGCCGAACCGACCTGATCGCCCACCCTGAGCACACGTTGACTGAGGAGCAAATCCGCCAATATGAAAGGCTCGTCGCTCGAAGAAAACGCTCCGAGCCAATCCAATACATTCTTGGCGAACGGGAATTTTACGGCTTGCGCTTCGTCGTGACGCCGGACGTACTGATTCCCCGTCCCGAGACTGAACTGCTTGTTGAAGCGGCGCTAGAGCATATTCCGGACGAAAAACCGGCGAGCCTTGCCGACGTCGGTACCGGCTCCGGAGCGATCGCCGTAGCCCTGGCACACTACCGTCCGATGGCCAAGATCGCAGCGCTCGACGTCTCTCCATCTGCACTCGAGCTGGCACGGCGCAATGCAGCGGCCCACGCAGTTGGCGACCGCATCCGCCTTCTGCAATCCGATCTGCTTGAGGCGGTAGCAGGTGAACAGTTTGACGTAATCGTCTCAAATCCGCCCTACATCGCCGATGGCGACCGCGACTCACTCGAAGCGCAAGTCCGCGATCACGAACCGGCGATCGCGCTCTTCGCCGGACCAACCGGCCTCGAGGTCTATGAGCGTCTCATAATTCAAGCAGAGACGCGCCTCAAACCAGGCGGCTGGTTAATGATGGAAATCGGCGCTGGACAGCATCTGCAACTGCGACAGCTACTGAACCGCTGGCAGGATGTCACCTTCAGGGACGATCTACAGGGAATTGCGAGAGTCGCTCTCGCTCGACGAGCCTAAGCGACTCCCAAAAACGCATTTACACGGTCTGCGCAAGTGCCGGTTGGGCGGCTTTGCGCCCCACCACTCGAAAGGACAAGCGGTTATTCAGCGGATCGGCATCGACCAGCACGTGGTCGCCATGAAGCACTTCGCCATCGAGGATTTTCATAGCGAGAGGATCCTGAATGAGCCGCTGCAGAGCCCGTTTGAGGGGTCTCGCCCCGTAGGCCCGGTCATAGCCGGTAAGCATGAGTTGATGCCGCGCGCCCTCGGTGAGTTCGAGCGTGATCTTGCGGTCGCTCAACAGCTTCTTCAGGTCCGCCAGCCGCAGGTCGATGATGTGGGCCAGTTGTTCCTCGCCCAACGGACGGAAGATCACGATGTCGTCGACACGGTTGAGGAATTCTGGCCGGAAGCTCTGGCGTAGCACCTCCATCACCTCATCGCGGGCATGATCGAACGCAGCTTCGCTGTTCAGGTTTTCGCCTTGCAGCACGTGAGCGCCGAGATTCGAGGTCATGATGAGCACGGTGTTCTTGAAGTCGACCGTTCGCCCTTTCGAATCGGTGAGACGGCCATCATCAAGCACCTGCAGGAGCACGTTGAAGACATCGGGATGCGCCTTCTCGATTTCGTCGAAGAGCACCACCGAATACGGCCGTCGCCGCACGGCTTCGGTCAGCTGACCCCCTTCGTCATAGCCTATGTATCCCGGAGGGGCGCCAATCAGCCTCGAGACGGCGTGCTTCTCCATATATTCGGACATGTCGATGCGGACCATCGCCTGATCATCGTCGAAGAGAAATTCGGCGAGGGCCTTTGCCGTCTCGGTCTTGCCGACCCCTGTGGGTCCGAGAAAGATGAAGGAGCCAATAGGGCGCTTGGGATCGCTCAAGCCGGCGCGTGAACGGCGAATGGCATTTGCCACCGTGGCCAGCGCATCGTCCTGGCCGACAACCCGCTCTCGCAAACGGCCTTCCATCGCGACCAGCTTTTTCACTTCGCCTTCCAGCATCTTTGAAACCGGAATACCGGTCCATTTGCTGACGATGCGGGCGATATCTTCTTCGTCGACCTCTTCTTTCAGCATCCGCGAGCCTCCTGCGGCACCATCCTGCGCGGCGTTCAGTTGCTTCAGTTCGGCTTCGAGCTTAGGCAACTCGCCGTATTGGATTTGCGCCGCCCGCTCTAACTGTCCGGCACGGGTCTGCTCCTCGGCCTCGAAGCGCTTCGCCTCCACCTGCTTCTTCAACTCGCTGAGCCGGGTAATGGCTTCGCGTTCGGTCTGCCAGCGGGCGCGAAGCCCGGTAGACCTCTCCTTCAACGCGGCCAGTTCGCGCTCCACGACCTCACGGCGGTCTTTTGAATTTTGATCGGTCTCCCGCTTCAGAGCCGCTCGTTCGATCTCAAGCGAGGTTTGCTGACGTTCCAGCTGGTCGATTTCGGTAGGCACGGAACCGATCTGGATGGCCAGCGAAGCAGCGGCCTCGTCAACCAGATCAATGGCCTTGTCGGGGAGGAACCGGTCGGAAATGTAGCGGTGAGAGAGCGTTGCCGCGGCAACGATCGCTGAATCCTTGATGCGAACATTGTGGTGCGCCTCGTAGCGGTCTTTGAGTCCGCGAAGAATGGCGATCGTATCTTCGATATTTGGCTCGCCGACGAACACGATCTGAAAGCGGCGTTCCAGCGCCGCGTCTTTCTCGATGTATTTGCGATACTCGTTCAGCGTGGTCGCTCCGATGGCCCGGAGTTCGCCGCGCGCCAGCGCCGGCTTCAGCATATTCGAAGCATCCATCGATCCTTCGGAGGCGCCTGCGCCTACCAGGGTGTGTAACTCATCGATGAACAGAATGACCTGACCGCGCGCTTCTTCCACATCTTTGAGGACTGCTTTCAAGCGATCTTCGAACTCGCCGCGATACTTGGCGCCGGCGAGCATCGATCCGAGATCCAGGGCGACCACGCGTTTCTCGCGAAGAATTTCAGGAACATCGCCGGAGACAATGCGGCGCGCCAATCCTTCGACAATGGCCGTCTTGCCGACTCCAGGTTCGCCGATCAGCACCGGATTGTTTTTTGTCCTTCGAGAGAGCACCTGAATCACTCGGCGAATCTCCTCGTCGCGGCCGATGACGGGATCCAGCTTGCCTCGCCGCGCCAGGTCCGTCAGGTCTTTCGCGTACTTTTCGAGCGCTTGATACTTCGCTTCAGGATTCTGGTCCGTGACCCGCTGCGATCCTCGCACCGAGGTCAGTCCGCGCAGGATGGCGTCGTGCGTCGCCCCGACTGCCGCCAGGGCCAGCTGCGCCGGGTCGTTCTTTTCCTGGGCAAGCGCCAGCAAAAGATGCTCGGTCGAGACGTAGTCATCTTTAAAGTTCTGGGCTTCTTTGAATGCTCGATCGATGACCTTCTGTGCGGCGTTCGATAGGCTGGGCTGCGTTCCCGAGCCGGAGACCTTAGGCAGAGTGCCTACGGCCTGGTTGACTTTGTTGAGCAACTGCTCGGTCGGTACGCCGACCTTTTGCAGCAGTGGCACAATGATTCCCTCCCGGTCTCCCAGAAGCACCGCCAGGAGATGAAGCGGCAAGACTTCCGGGTTGCCGTTTTCCGCAGCCAACGCGCTCGCGCTCTGGATCGCTTCCTGCGACTTTACTGTGAACTTGTCCCAACGAATCGCCATATAGTTGTGTCTCTCTTGTCTAGTTAAACGTCCTCAGGCACTTCTGAAAAAGCCACGGGAGGCCTCATCAGCCCCCCGTTGTGGTCTCTCTTTACTCGTCAACCAATCAGGCAGCCGTCTTCGATGCCTCGACGGTCCGGGTTTCCGGCGTGGCGCCGTTGACGCCAATCTTAATCTGCTTTGGCTTCGCTTCGGCGCGCTTATCCAGCTCCAATTTCAAAATACCGGAGTCATAGCTGGCTTTGACATTCTCGGTGTCAACGGTCGTCGGCAGCGTAAAGGCGCGGAAAAAGGTGCCATATCGACGCTCAATGCGGTGAAAATTCTCTTCCTTCTCTTCTTTTTCAAACTTCCGCTCGCCGCGGACGGTCAAGGTATTGTTCTCGATGCGAACGTCCAAATCTTCCTGCTTCATCCCGGGCACTTCGAGCTTCAGCACGATCTTCTGTCCGTCTTCATAGACGTCGACCGGGGGGACAAAGCCGGTTGTTGTGGGTAGGTCATCATCGCCGCCCTGGGTACGAGAGAAGTCCTGAAACAGCGAGTTCATACGGTTCTGCAAGGTAGCTACTTCACGAAATGGATCCCAACGTGTAATCGCCATATCGTTCCTCCAAGTCATCAGTCGTTGTGTTCAGCGTTTTCGTACGCTTCATCACTACTGATGAAACTATAGCACAGGGGATTCACAAAATATGAGCGATATAGACTCACTTTCTGAAAAATTCATGATTCGACGATGCAAATCAGACACTTCAGGTACTCCGTCTCCGGCACTCCGAGTAAAACCGGATGATCGGCGGCGGCGCCACGCCGCTCAATCAGGCGCACCTGCCGCCTGGCGTCTGCCGCCGCCGCCGCAACGACTGCCGTAAACTCTTCTATGCCAACGTGGTGAGAGCAAGAGCAGGTCACCAGAGTTCCTCCAGGCCGCAGCATCTTCAGCGCCCTCAAGTTGAGTTCTTTATATCCCCGTAATGCTCCCTCGGCGGCTCGCTTGGATTTGGCGAAAGCCGGAGGATCAACCACGATCGAGTCAAAGAGAACTCTGCTGTCGCTCCACTCGCGCAGGAGGTCGAAGGCATTGGCTTCGAACCATTCCACTTCCAGCTTCCCGAGGCTGTCGCGGTTAAGGGCGAGGTTCTGCTCGGCAACCTCCAGCGCTGAACGCGAAGAGTCCACTCCCGTCACCGTTTCGCAAGATCGAGCGAGGTGGAGTGCGAAGCCGCCTTGATAGGTACATACGTCCAGGGCATGGCCACGGCAGTGCTTCGCCGCAGCCGCGTAGTTTTCGCGCTGGTCGAGAAAGGCGCCAGTCTTCTGGCCTGAATTCGCATCGTAGTGGAATTTCAGGCCATTCAGGCGGAAGACGGTCGAGGCCCCAGCAAAGTGCGCCGGGGGATCGGATCGTGAAAATAAAGGATCGGCAGTACCCGCGTCCAGCTGTTCGAGCGCGACAATCTTTGGATCACTGCGTTCAAAGACAGCGCGAACATCTGTCTCTTCACGAAGAACTTCGACGATGGTTGCACGCACCATTGGCGTGGCCATTCCCTGCGTCAGAAATTGCAGGACGACTAGATCGCCATACCGGTCCGCGACCAGTCCAGGAAGAAAATCCGCTTCGCTGAAGATGAGGCGGCAGGAGTCTGTCCCTGCAGGTCCACCCTCTAAAAGGCGCCTGCGATATTGCACAGCCGCCAGGACTCGCGCTCGCAATAACTCCTGCCATGCATTCTCATCGATGATCTCGCGGCTGACCATTCGCAGAGCGATAAGAGAACTGGTGCTGTAAAGCCCCGTGCCGAGAGATGCGCCGCGCTGATCGACGACGTGCATTAATCGCGAGTCGGCGACCATGCTGACTTTTTCTACATCCGAGCGATAGACCCAGACATGGCCGCCGCGCAGCCGATCGGCAGCCCTGCGCGAGATCACGGCAAGCGGTCCTCGCCGGCCCGGCCCGGCAGCCGGCTGGGATACCCCAGCCGTTGCGGCGGCCTTGGCCCTGGCGCCCTTGACCCTTTGGTTCGATCGCGACTCAGCCGCGGCCGAAGTTCCATTCGAAGCTGCGCCTGCTCTGTCTTTGCGGCCGGATTGTTGCGGAATCTCTTTAGATGGCATCAGAATGAAGGATCACTGTGGGCAATCTTCGCACAACTCCAAACTCACCCGCCTTTCAGCGAGGGAGACTTATTCCTCTTCGAATCAGACGTTGGTGCTTCTCGCTGCTTCTGCTTGCAGTAACCGCCGAAATCATCCTTCCGGCGCAGGTCGGGAGTCCGAATGGCCAGGCTAACAGTCCTGGTCAGAAGTCGGCAGCGCCGCCGAGCACACAAGCACCGAAGCTCACGACGAGTAAGCCGGCTCAGCCGGTGGCTGTCCCTGCCGGGCCCCCGCCGGTGCCGGTGAAGACTGAAATCGGCCAGTTGCATGGAGCATCGTTCCGCATCGATGTACCGCAGAACAACTGGAACCACAATCTGGTGATGTACTACCACGGCTATGAATCGAAACCGCGTGTCTTTGCCGAGGTAGAAGGCCAGCCGCGACCGCCCAGCCGTATCCTCCAGCAGATCTTGAACCGCGGATATGCAGTCGCCGAATCCGGCTATTCCGCCGGCGGATGGGCAGTGGAATATGCCTTCAAGGAGACCGAGGAGTTGCGCGAGTACTTCAATAAAAGATACGGGAAGCCCAAGGAGACGCTGGTCATGGGGCACTCCATGGGCGGACTGCTCACGGTGATGACACTTGAACAGCGGCCAGAGAACTATGCAGGTGGCCTGGCGCTTTGCGGAGTTCTCGCCCCGACCGACCTCGTGATGCAGCGGGCGTTTGCCAATCGGGTAGCCTTCGACGCATTCTTCCCGGGCGTGTTGCCGGAAGTCGACCACATTCCATCCACATTCATGATGAACGATGTGCCGGTGATCACGAATGTCCAAAAGGCGCTGGATGCAAAGCCGGACTCGGCGGCACTCATCCGCTCACTGGCAGACATCCATACGAATCGGGGATTGGCGGATGTCCTGGTCTTCAACACGTTTGTGATCGAAGACCTTCGGCTAAAGACAGGCGGCAATCCTTTCGATAACCGTAACTTGATTTATACCGGCACAACCGATGATTACACCCTGAACACCCAGGTGAAGCGCTATGCCGCCGACCCTAGAGCGGTCCGATATATGAGCAGCTTCTATACTCCGATGGGCGCGCTCAAACGCAAGCTGCTCGCAGTCCATACCACCTATGATCCGCTGGTGCCGGCAGCGACAGCCGCCTATTACGACGAGGCGACGCGACGTTCCGGGGTGGGGGACTTGTTTGTCCAGAAGTACGTGAACCGGGACGGCCATTGCAACATTACTGCCGACCAGACCGGAGAAGTCTTCGACGAATTGACGAGATGGATTGACAAGAGTCAGAGACCTCAGCCTGGCCTTCTGGCAGAAACCCCGGCAGAAGCTGCGGAGCCGCATCCGCCAACGCCATTGAAAAGCCCTCCTGAGCCGCAGCCCAAGTCTCCACCCAAAAATGTCGGCCGCCCGCAATGATCGGCCTCACCTATTCCGGACGATTGATTACTAAATCGATCGGCTATGCTAAAGTTCGAAGCACGCTGGTAAGTTACCAGAGCGGGAAGCGCCATGCAGCTTGAATCCGAAGTCATCCAGGCGGAAAGCGGAATTATCGTGATTGCCCTGAAAGGCCGATTAATCGCCGGTCCCAGGTTAACGATCGCCGAAGCGCAAGTGAAATCGATCATCAAGCAGGGCGCGAACAAGCTCGTTCTGGACGTTTCACAGGTGGAACACGCGGACAGCTCCGGTTTCTGCTTGCTGTTGCATGCCTATACGGCGATCACCGCGGTCGGAGGGCAGTTGCGCATCTCCGCACCGAACAAGCGGCTCTTGGACCTCTTTCAACTCACGGAGACCGATCGGCTACTTTCCATCTGCCCCGATCGCGAGAGCTGCTTCGTCAGCTTAAAAAAGAAAGCTGCTCCCAAAAGCAGCGGTCCAACTCAGATCCCAACTGCAAAAGCGTGACATGCAAGCGGGGTTTACGCCGGGCAAAACAAAGCTTTAATTTTGCAGAACTTCAGGCGAATGGTCCCCGTTTCTTGTGCTAAGGTTTGCTTTCCACACTCCAAGTGGCTAGGCGGGAGACAAATGCAGCTCGATACGGAAGTTCTTCATCTTGAAGGCGGCATTGTCGTACTGGTGCTCAAAGGCAGGCTGACCCTGGGCAGCCGCCTCAGCCTGCTGGAAGCCGAGATCACCAGCCTTGCCGATGGCGGCGCTGGAAAGGTGATCCTCGATCTTCAAGCGATCGAGTACGCCGACAGCGCAGCGCTGGGCGTGCTCATTCACGCCTCCAGCGCAGTGCGATCCAAGGGCGGACAACTCCAACTCGCGGCTCCTAACCAGCGCCTTCAGGATTTGTTCAAGCTGACGAATACTGCTGCATTACTCACTATCTATCCTGACCGGGCAGCCTGCATTTCGCACCTCCAGTAATTTCTTAAACCGCTTGGTTTGTCCCGGATTTCGGTACAGGCGATGCTAAACTTGGAGTTTCCGAACGAATCGCTGTGCTTCGGTGGGCTGTACGCCGGGATCGGCCTTTAACGTTCAATTCTGAATCGCGGATTCACCCTTGCCAGACGCCAAAGCCCCCGCCAAGCAATCCCCCAAACCCCAACCCGCACCTGCTACCTACGCCGATGCCGGAGTAGACATCACCGGCGGTGATCGGGCGAAACAGCGAATCCGGTATCTTGCCCAGCGCACCTTTGGCAAACAGGTGCTGAGCGAGATCGGCGGGTTTGGTGGCCTGTATCGCCTGGATACTGCCCGGTTCACCTCCCCGGTGCTGGTCTCAAGCGCTGATGGAGTGGGGACCAAGCTCAAGATTGCCTTCGAAATGGGAGTTCATCACACCGTGGGCTGTGACCTGGTCAACCATTGCGTCAATGACATCGCCATTCAGGGCGCGACGCCACTATTTTTTCTTGATTATCTGGCTACCGGCAGATTAGACGAGGGAGTCATCGAGAAAGTGGTCACCGGACTTGCGGATGCCTGCCGAGCGAACGGTTGTGCACTGATCGGCGGGGAAACCGCTCAAATGCCAGGCTTTTATACCGACGGCGAATACGATCTGGCAGGCTTCATCGTGGGCGTGGTCGACAAAGAGAAATTGATTACCGGCGCCAAGATTAAGGCGGGCGACGTGCTGATCGGCTTTCCTTCAACCGGCCTGCATAGCAATGGCTATTCTCTGGCGCGCAAGCTGTTTTTCGAGGTGGCCGGCTACAAGCCAGACCAATATGTCACCGAACTCAAGGACAAAGCAGGCGCTGCCCTGATGAAGGTCCATCGGAGCTATCTTCCCGTGATTAAGAAGCTGACGGCGAGCGACTATACGACTGGCATGGCTCATATTACTGGAGGTGGCATTACCGAGAATTTGCCCCGCATTCTGCCGAAGAATATCTCCGCGATCATTGAGACCGGAAGCTGGCCCATTCCGCCGATTTTCGAGCATCTGCGGGAGCTTGGCAACATCAGTCAGGAAGAAATGCTACGCACCTTCAATCTTGGAATTGGCCTGATTGCCGTCGTTCCTGCTGACCGCTTCACCCGGGCCAAGGCCATGCTTGATCGAGCCGGGGAGAAGTTTTTCGTGATCGGCCGCGCGAGTAAGGGCGATCGCAAGGTCATCTATTCCTAATGAGCGATTCCTGAATGGGCATGAACAAGAAGTTAGGAATTCTGCTCTCCGGCCGGGGATCCAACTTCCTCGCCATCGCCGATAGCATCGCAGAAGAGAGACTGTCTGGCGCCGAGATCGCAGTGGTGGTCTCAAACCTGGCCGACGCACCTGGAATCGCTGCCGCCCGCGAACGCAGCTTTGCCGCCGCCGTGATCGAATCTCGAGGGCGCAAGCGAGCCGAGCACGATGCCGAGATCGTCGCCACGCTGCAACATCACGAGGTTGATCTGGTGTGTCTCGCTGGCTATATGCGCCTGCTCTCTCCGGAATTTGTGCGGGCGTTTCCGCAGCGCATCCTGAACATTCACCCCTCGCTTCTGCCGGCGTTTCCAGGTTTGCACGCGCAGCGCCAGGCGATCGAATATGGCGTTTCCTATTCGGGATGCACCGTCCACTTTGTCGATGAGGAGTTGGATCATGGTGTCATCATTGTGCAGCGCACGGTCCCGGTGCTTCCGGGAGATGACGAACGAACCCTTTCCGCTCGTATCCTTGAACAAGAGCACCTGGCGTATCCCGAAGCGATCGCCCGGGTGCTTTCCGGCAACTATGAAGTGAAAGGCCGCCGCTACATAGCTAGATGATTGAAGAATTTAGATCTCGCCGGCAGAGGGCGTGGCGTGGGGGTGGGTTGGCCTGCGCCAGCGTGCTCCTGCTCGTGGGATGTAAGCCCCCGCTCCCGCCATCGAAGCCGCTTTCAGAATTGACCCCGCAGGAAAACAGTGGCTACGCCGTCTTTCAATCCAGATGCGCGCGCTGCCATTACGCAAACTCCGACAGCGGTCTGCGTGGCCCTGGTCTCCAGGCCCTTTATAAACAGCCATATCTGCCCAGTGGAGCGCCTGCCAACGACGACCGGATCACCTACGTCATCCGCTATGGACGAGGCATGATGCCCGCCTTTGGCAGCGACCTTGACGAACGCCAACTCAGCAATCTGATCGCCTATCTGCACACCCTATGAGCGACGAATTGGAGCGCAAGGATCCATCTCAAACCGGGAAAAAGCCTCTTCCCCTCCCGGGAATGGCAGGCATTGCCCTGTACATGCTGGCCTTGTCGGTGGTTATCGGTTTCGGGGTGGTGGGGCACCATTATCCGGCATTGCTGCTCATCATCAGCGGCCTGACGGCATGCGCGAGCTTCGGCTTATTGCGTCAGCAACGCTGGGGATGGGCGCTGTCACTCGCCGCTACCTTCCTGCTCATGGTCTATCAGTTCTATATTCTGGCCCGCTTTCACCAACCGCCGGCCGGATTTATGGGCGCGCTGAATCTAATTCTGTTTTTATATCTGGTCAGGCCAGAAGTGATGGAGCGGCTAAAATAATTCCGTCGCTGGTTAAGCAGCGGAACGCCCTGCCGGAGTACAAATCCCAATTGGATCAGATCCTGTTCAGAAGGATTGAGCATGCTTGCAAATCTCCCGCCCCACATACTCTCACCGGAAGAAGGTCCAGCCTTCTGGTTTCTGAATAACCTCATTACGGTGAAGGCCACGACCGAATCCACAGGAGGCGCATATTCTTTGTGCCATCAGATCAGCCCTCCCGGATCGGCCACGCCCTACCACCTGCACCACCACGAAGACGAAGCGTTCTATATCCTCGAAGGTGAATCCACATTCACTTGCGACGGAAAGAAGACGATCGCCGGCCCGGGCGAATATCTGTTTCTTCCTCGTGGAATTCCGCACGGAATTCAAGTGACCGGGTCGATCCCAACTACCATGTTGATCTTCGCCATGCCCGGCGACGGCTTCATTGGGATGATGGAAGAGATGGGCAAACCTGCGAAAGAACGAGTCCTGCCGACTCCTGCCGCTCCCGATCTCGAGAAACTCACCCGGCTCTGCAACAAATACAGTATCGACATTCTCGGCCCGATACCGGCATAACCCCGGGACAGAAACAGATCCTGTGTCTGCCAAGAACTGCCCAATTCGTTAGCTCTTCGAGCCGAACGTTACAATGAGTGAAGACAAACCATGGCTTCCAGCGTCGAACTTATCCAGATAGAATCCGCCCGCAAAACCCCAATCTCCAAGCCGGAATGGCTGAAGGCCCGCGCTCCCGTCGGCGACAATTACCACAGCCTCAAGAAACTGGCGCGTTCGCTCAATCTGCATACGGTATGCGAGTCCGCCCACTGCCCCAACATCGGCGAATGCTGGAACCATAAGACCGCGACCTTCATGATGCTGGGCAACACCTGCACCCGTCGCTGCGGATTCTGTGCCGTTCCCAAGGGCCGCCCCGACCCGATTGACTTTGACGAACCCCGCCGTGTCGCTGAAGCCGTCGCTACCCTTGGCTTGAAACACGCCGTGATCACCAGCGTCAACCGCGACGACGATATCGTCGGAGGCGCCCGCGCCTTCGCCATGGTCATCGAAGAGATCCGCCGTCAGGCCCCCGGCTGCCAGGTGGAAGTCCTCATTCCCGATTTTCAGGGTAAGGAGGAGGCCATCCGCATCGTCGTCGAGGCGCGTCCGGAGATGCTCAACCACAACACCGAATCGGTGCCGCGGCTCTATCGCGTCGTCCGATCCGGAGCCCGGTACGACCGGACACTGCGCCTGCTCGAATATGCCAAGGAAGTTGACCCCAAAGCCGTCACCAAGTCCGGAGTCATGGTCGGCCTCGGCGAGGAGATGCACGAACTCCTCCAGGTTTACCGCGATCTCGCTGCGGTCGGCACCGACGTCCTCACCATCGGGCAATACCTTCGGCCATCAAAAGACCATTTGCCGATGACCCGGTATTACACGCCCGAAGAGTTTGCCTTCATGAAGGAAGAAGCGCTAACAATGGGCTTCCGCCACGTGGAGTCAGGTCCACTGGTGCGCTCTTCGTATCACGCGCATGAACAGGCAGCCAGCACTGGCGTGACGCTCCTGAGTTAAAGCGTCAGGAGCCCTTCTGGAGGGCAGTTGCGCGGATCGCCGCCTTCCGGGGTCCAGGCCACGCGGCCGTCTTCGTCGTAGAAGGTCTCGGCGAGATTCGGCCCATCCAGCTGCAAGACTGCAAATCCATTCAATACGCGAAGCTTGTTTTCAGGATCGTTCGCGGAGCAGGTCTCGAACCATGCCACGCGGGCGTCGTTCTGCAGCTCGTTCGCGAATCCCCACGGCAACGCTCCGTGACCGATGCAGCGGCAAAGCGTTCCATTCGCCAATGGCTTGTAGGCGATGCCGGCGTGAACGTGCCCCCAGAACCAGTAGGCCGGTGGAACAGTGCCTTCAAACGCGCTGCTCACTTCGGTGGACAGCCTCAACGGAATCGGCGATTGGATTCCGGTCTCGGGAATGCCATTGTGATGAGTCAAGAGGATGACCTTCTTGTTCTCTTGAGCTGCTCGCTGAGCCAAGCTGCGCAAGAAGGGAAGCTGAGCACTGTCTCCCAAAGAACCATCCAGGTAGAGCGTTAAGACATCGGCGTGGTAGGCCGAATCGAGGCCAATGATCATCCAGTTGGAGTTCTCCAAAGCGAAGAAGCTATAAGGCGATTGATAGGTATTGAAGACCGGGCCGCCCACGACCTCGTTGAAGTAGGGGCCGCCGCCGCAATACATGTCATGGTTGGAGTTCAAGGCAAACGACCCAAAGGAGCCTCGAGGCCAGATGCTGGTAAACCGGCTGCTCTGCTCAGCGCTCGTGCCAGCGTAATAGACGTCGCCGAGATGAATGGTGATATGGGGATTGAGGCGGGGTATGAACTTCGAAATCTTGGTGCTCGGCGAGTCGCCTGCGCCGAAATTGCCAGTCCCGAAATCGCTCACCATCGCGATCGTAACTACGTCCGGAATAAGGACGGGATTCGGCGCGCCTGGCGGAAACGGATGTTTGTGCAACAGGTTCTCGAGCCATACGGTCCCCGAAAGCAGCTCCCAGAATGGATCGAACTCCTGGAATTTTCCGGTGCCCAGGATCTCGCCCCGGGGACCCACCCCACCCCGGCCGGCTTCGCCTGATTGCTGAAGGAGTCGCTGATTGTGCCCATCCCAATCTCCAATCAGGAAACTCTTCAGCCGCAAAAGCGGACGGAATCTGGGTTGAGCGAGTTGGCCGGTCTTCAGGTAATCGCCGAGTTGTCCGTGGGCCTCGTCCAGCATGGGCTTGAGCCTTGCCTGTTCCTCGGTTGGCAACGCGTTCCAGGCGGCTTTCATTCGTGCGATGCACTCTTCTCGTTGCGCGGCAGTCAAAAGGGTCACGGTTGCATCCATCCTGAGAGTTTGGCACGGTTCCTTCCGGCCTATTCTTTTCCTCGCGCGTGAAAGGCCAATGAACCCGGTATCTTTCCTGCAGCCTCCACCCAAGGTTGCCTGAACGCCGGGAATCCCGCACGCCCGCCACGTTTACAATCAAGACAGCCATGTCTGTCCCCACCAACACCGACGAAACTGCTGTCGCCGTGTCGACAGCTGCCGCGCCGGAGCCCGAGCGCGAGCAGCGCTACACTCCTGCCGAGATCGAGCCGCGCTGGCAGCAGCGCTGGGCTGAACAGCCGGAACTCTACGTCGCCGAGCCGCATTCTACTGGCAAGCCGAAATATTATGTGCTGGAAATGCTGCCCTATCCCTCAGGGCAGCTACACATGGGTCACGTCCGCAACTATGCGATTGGCGATGCGTTGGCGCGGTACATGTGGATGCGCGGGCACAACGTCCTGCACCCGATGGGCTGGGACGCGTTCGGCCTGCCCGCCGAAAACGCCGCGCTCAAAAACAACACGCCTCCCCGCGAATGGACGCTATCGAATATCGCCGCGATGAAGCGCCAGATGGAGCGCCTCGGCCTCAGCTATGACTGGCAGACCGAAGTCACCACCTGTCTGCCCGACTACTACCGCTGGAACCAATGGTTCTTCCTGCGCATGTACGAGCGCGGCCTTGCGTACAGGAAAAAGAGCAAGGTAAATTGGTGCCCGCAATGCGCCACCGTGCTCGCGAATGAACAAGTAATCGACGGTTGCTGCTGGCGGCATGAAGACCAGATCGTGGAACAGCGCGACCTGGAACAATGGTTTCTTCGCACTACCAATTACGCGCAAGAGCTGCTCGACGGCCTCGACAAGCTGCCGGAATGGCCGGAAAAAGTTCGCACCATGCAGCGTAACTGGATAGGACGCAGCGAAGGGGCGACCGTCGAGTTTGCCGTCGATCCGTCCACTCTCGAGGAGAGCAATGCCGACCAGGCCTTGGAAGAGAAGGTCGAGCATCGTCCCGGACACACCTTGAAGCCGGCCGCTGAACCGGTCGCCGGTGCCGTGGGATCGGCTACGAATGCAGCGGCTACGGAGAAGATCGCGGTCTTCACCACTCGCATTGACACGATCTTCGGCGCGACCAGCCTGCAACTTGCACCGGAGCATCCGATCGTTGCCGAGTTCGCGGCCAAAGACAGCAAACTTGCAACCCACGTCGCCACGTTGATCGAGCAGCAGGCCAGGGCACGCGAATCGGATGACATCGGGGCCATCGATAAGCACGGCGCGTTCACCGGTCACTACGCAATCAATCCTTTCAGTGGTGAGCGTATCCCTATCTGGGTGGCGAACTACGTTCTCTCCGGGTACGGGACCGGCGCGATCATGTCGGTACCCGCTCACGATGAGCGCGATTATGAGTTTGCCAATAAATACGATCTCGAAGTACGCATCGTAGTTCTGCCGCGCCGGGTGGGCGAGCCCCCTGCCGCCGGCGACGCCGAAGCTCCCTTGCTGCCCTACACCGAAGAAGACAGTCTGCTCATCAACTCCGGCGAGTTCAACTCGCTCGGCTGCCAGGAAGCTCGGCGCAAAATGGCTGCATATGCCGAGGAGCATGGCTTCGGCAAGACCACGGTCACCTTCCGGTTACGAGACTGGGGCGTCAGCCGCCAACGTTACTGGGGTACGCCAATCCCCATGCTTTACTGCGAGAAGGACGGCATCGTCCCGGTGCCAGAGGACCAGTTACCCATCCTGCTGCCCGAGCAGGTCGAGATCACCCAACAGGGCGGTTCTCCGCTTGCGAACGTCCCCGATTTCGTCAACGCCACCTGCCCGAAATGCGGCGGCCCGGCAAGGCGAGAGACCGATACGATGGACACCTTTGTCGACTCGTCCTGGTATTTCTATCGCTATACGAGCGCGAAAGAGAACAAGGCTCCCTTCGACTCCGATGCCGTATCCTACTGGTTTCCCATCGACCAGTACATCGGCGGCGTCGAACATGCCATTCTGCACCTCATATATTCGCGTTTCTGGACGAAGGTCATGCGCGATATGGGACTCATCCAGAACGATGAGCCCGCCACCCGCCTTTTCACTCAAGGCATGGTCATCAAAGACAAGGCAAAGATGTCGAAGTCCAAGGGCAATGTCGTCTCCCCTGACGACATGATCGCCCGCTATGGCGCCGACGCTACACGGATGTACTCGCTCTTTGCCGCGCCGCCGGATCGCGACCTCGACTGGCAAGAAGATGGAGTCGCCGGCGTCAGCCGCTTCCTCGCTAAGGTTTACCGCTTTGTAACCCGCTACGCGGAGACGCCTGCCTCCAAAGGACAAGCGTCCGCTCCAAATTCGAAAACGTCACAGGCGTTGTTACGGAAGCTGCACCAGACAATCCGTCAGATCACTCTCGACTTCGATGAGCGCTGGCATTTCAACACTTGCATTGCCGCATTGATGAAGTTGATGAACGATCTCGTTGCTGCCGAGCCTGAAATTGAGGCGGGAGTAGTGCCCGGCGAGGTGCTGGCTCAGATTCTCAATCCGATGGTGTTGCTGTTGGCGCCGTTTGCTCCGTACCTGGCCGCGGAACTCTGGGGGCAGTTGGGCAACGAAGACCCTATCCTGCGTCACCCCTGGCCTGTCTATGAGGAAGCGCTCGCTCGCGAAGACGAGATCGAAATTCCGGTGCAGGTGAACGGCAAGTTGCGATCGGTGATTCGGGTTGCTGCGGAAATCTCCCAGGAGGCGCTTCGGGATGCGGCGCTGGCGGATGAAAAAGTCCAACACTTCCTGCAAGGCAAGCAGGTCATCAAGGTCATTATCGTCCCGGGTAAGCTCGTCAACCTGCTGGTGAAGTAGTCGATGCCGACGCAGCCGACTGCTTCGCCTGCCGCTTCTTTATCGGGTCGTCTCCGCGGCACGCAATCGCTGGTGCAGATCTTTGGCTATTGCTGGTCACACCCGGCGCTTCTGCTGATTGAGCTGGCCTGGCGGTGGAGTTACGGCGCGCTTGCTTTGCTATTGATGTATTACGAAGGCTCTCGCCTGTTGGCGTCAGTTCCGCTCGCGCCGACCGGGGTCTATGAATTCTCGCTGCAGGATACCGATCGCGCGACGGTGATCATTGCGAATGTATGGTCAGTTCTCACGCCGCCGCTATTTCATCTCTTGATTTGGCTGGCGCCGCTGTTGGGCTTTGGCTGGGCGCTCGCCTCTGGGATCGGCCGCAGCTATGTCTTGTGCCGTTACGCGCCTGATCTCCCGTTTCGTCCAAGAGCTCTGATCCTCCTCCAACTCCTTCGGGTACTCGCTTTGGGGGGAAGTTTTGTCGCCTGGTTCGCTGCAATTCAATGGTCGGCGAACACCACCTTGTCGGGCGAGTCCCCAAACCTCGTTCTTTATTTCGCGCTGGTCATCTGCATTTCCCTGGGGATCTTCACGTTTTGGGCATTGGTCAGCTGGGTTTTCTCAGTCGCCCCGCTGCTCGCCTTGCTGGAGCACAAAACCGCGGCGGCCAGCCTGGCGCGCAGCCTAAGGTTAGGGCCTCTCTCCGGCAAGCTGGTCGAGGTCAACCTGGTCCTTGGTATTGTGAAGCTGGCTCTGGTCGTCTTAGCCATGGTCTTTTCGGCTACGCCGCTTCCTTTCTCTTCGGTGATGGCTGGCACTCCGCTGTACTTGTGGTGGGCCGGTGTGACGGTCGCCTATCTGGCTGCCTCCGATTTCTTTCAGGTCGCGCGCCTGGTGGCGTTTATTCGCTTCTGGCGAATCTATGATGAGGCTCCATGAAGAACGGCGTCAGCGGCAGGGTACTTCTCGGTGTTGTGCTGATCGCCGCGGGCGCGGCCGTCCTGCTCTTGGGGAAGATCCGTCTGCCTTTTGGCCGCTTGCCGGGCGATTTTGCTTACCGCGGCAGGAATTTCTCTTTCTACTTCCCGGTTGCAAGTTCCATCGTGATCAGCATCGTGTTGACGCTCTTCTTCTACCTGCTCTCCCGGTTTAAACGCTAGAGCAGCGTTCGCCGATACCCTTTTCCCACAGGCGGTCCAGCCCTGAAAGGTCTCCTAACAAATCGCATCCACTCTGATTTCCTCGCTTGCGCGAGCCTGTCCTGAAGCCGCGTTGCAAAACTGTAAACTGAACCCTACCCGGTCACCTGCACGCCTATGAAATTGCCTATCCTGCTTGGAACGCTCGCCGCTCTCGCCGACATATTCGGCGGTCTTCTGCTGGTCCGGCGGAACTGGGAAAAACGATATCTCCGTTACTTTGTCGCGCTCGGGGCGGGGTTCATGATGGCAGCCGCGTTCCTGGAGATGCTTCCGGAAAGCTTCAAGCTCTCCATTAATTGGGCTCCGGTCCTGGTGCTGGCCGGCTATTGCGCTATTCATCTACTCGAGCATACGATTACGCCCCATTTTCATTTTGGTGAGGAGACTCATCACGACGAGTTCCTTACCCGGCATACTGGCAACTCGGTGGCGTTTGGCCTGGCCGTTCATGCACTCTTCGACGGAGTGGCGATCGGCTCGGGATTTGTTTTGTCGAATTGGTTGGGCTGGATCATCTTTCTCGCCATCTTCCTGCACAAAATCCCAGAGGGATTTACGGTGGCCTCGGTGATGGTCGCCAGTGGCCGGAGCCGGACGAATGCTTTCTATTCGGCGGTTCTGTTGGCCGCCGCTACCCTGGCAGGAGTTTTGGTGATCAGTTTGCTCCCGAGCTGGGTGCGGTTCGGCCTTCCGGTCTCCGCCGGCGTTGCCATTTATGTGGCCGCCACCGACCTGGTTCCCGAAGTCAACCGCGAGCCGGGCATTCGGATGGCGCTGGTGTTTTTCCTGGGCGTGGTCGTCTTCTTTCTGCTGCGCCTGCTCGCGCCTTCGATCTAAGCCGTGTGCCAGTAAATGGACTCACGGTGCGGCTCCGCAAACGGGCGCCATAAAGTGGGTAAGTAAGAAGATCAGCCAAGTGAAAAGACTAGGCAAGTCAAACTGTCCCGAATCGCTACTCGAAAAAGTCTCCTGCTTGGTGCAGAATGTCGGCCTTGGTATCATCGGGTTATGACCACAGTCGAGGTTCTCTTCCGCTACGAACGTCATCCCTCAGAGGCAGCGATGATCGCTCTCGGCAATATGAGCGAGATTTATGGAATTCGACGGGTCACGATCAATGAGGCATGGCAAACAATTCGCATCGAGTACGACGCGACCCGCTTGAACGCAGCGACGGTCGGTCAACTGTTGCGCCGCGCAGGCATCAGTGTCAGCGAAGAGTTGCCGCCACTGCCGCAGCTTGATCAGCCAGCATCACAACCGGCTCCCGCGAAATAACTGGTTTTCTCTCCTCGCGTTTCGATTTCATCCACTTCAGCCGGATTGAGAACGAAAGCCCTCGGCCAGCCCTCTGGCAAATCGCCCTTTCTGCCGATAACCCAGCGAGGGCAGATATTTGATGAAGCCATTGGACAATGCGGGGACGACTTCATTACCTATGAACTCGTCACCTCATCGGCTTACGCGATTTCTCGCCAGACAGCCGATCCTCGACGTGCACCAGAAGATTGTCGCCTACGAATTGCTCTTCCGATCCGGATGGGACAATGTCTACGCAGGCGAAGATGACGACAGCACCCGGCAAATCCTGGATAACATCCTGGTGGTCGGCGCCCAAGGACTTTCGTCGAATACCCTGGCCTTTGTCAATTGCACTCGGGCAGCGCTGGTTGGGCATTTGGTAACACTTCTGCCGCCCGCATATACCGTGCTGGAAGTACTCGAGAGCATCGAGCCGGATCAGCAGGTCATCACTTCCTGCCGCGAGTTGAAGAAGATGGGGTATCGTCTCGCCCTGGACGATTTCTCTGATCGTCCCAATATGGCCCCGCTGGTTGAATTAGCGGACTACATCAAAGTAGACTTTCGTGCTTCGGGCGAGAAAGCCCGCCGAGCGATTCGATCCAACATACGCCACTGCCATGCAGCTTTGCTGGCCGAGAAGATTGAACAACAAGCGGAATTTGCGGTTGCCGTAGACGAGGGCTACGACCTTTTTCAGGGATATTTTTTTAGCCGCCCGGTCATTCTCGCGCGCGAGGAAGTTCCGCTGAACCGCATCAACGCCGCCGGTCTGCTTGCGGCCGTAGCGAAGCCGGTACTCGACCAGAAGGAGATCGAGCGACTGGTGATGGCCGATGCCCCACTCTGTTTCCGGCTGCTGCGATTAGCCAACTCACCACTCTATGGCGTTCGGGACCGGGTGGACAGTGTTCGGCGCGCTCTTATCACGGTGGGTGAGGATGAGTTTCGCAAGCTGGTGACCGTGGCCGTCGCCGGCGCCTTGAGTAAGGACCGTCCCCACGCCCTCATCTGCCTCTCGCTACAACGAGCACGCTTTTGTGAGCTATTGGCCTTCCACTTAAAGGAAGATCCTTTCGAGCAATACCTTATGGGGCTGCTGTCTTTGCTGGACGCCATTTTGCAAGCTCCCATGACTTCGATCGTCGATCTTCTACCTCTTCGCCCAGCGGCAAGATCTGCTCTGCTTGGGGAATCGAATAGTACCGGGAGGGCGCTCTGCTTTGTGAAAGGGTATGAAACCGGGGACCTGTGTAGTGCGAACTCAGCGGAGTTAATAGCTCTTGGACCGACGGTGCTCAACGATATCTGCGCACAAGCGGGCGACTGGGCGGAAACTGCCCTGCGATCCACCGGCTCGTGAGATTCGCGGGCATACTCCAATTGACGCGCCATTCCCGCATTGCTATCCTGAAATAGGCATGCGCTCCTAGCTCAGCTGGATAGAGCAATTGGCTACGAACCAATAGGTCGGGGGTTCGAATCCCTCGGAGCGCACCACTCCCCTCAAGAAGCAATCCTGAACGCGGTCTTTTCCGCTCCAGATTTCCTGGAGTTGCGGGCTACCGGCCTGCCGTTTACAGTGTGCGAATTTTATTTTCATCTGTCATGATGATGTCAGACCTTTCCCTTTCATAGATTTCGGAGAAAGCATTGACCATCAATCCCTCCTCATTGCTCCTTGCCACGATCACGTTGGCTTCTCTGGCCGGACAGCCAGCAACCCTGTGGTCGGCGGATGATCCTCCAGCCAAACCTGCGGCGGCGACACCCTCCACAAATCCTCCGGCGGACGTAACGACTCAAGGATCTATCGAAGTTGGTGGCCAGCGCATCTCTTACGACGCGGTCGCGGGGACCCTCACGGTTGGCGCCACCGACGAACAGGATGCCCAACTGGGAGCCGATGGCAAGCCGCTCCCTGACTCGGATGCGGCTCTGGTGAAGGAACCGAAAGATGCGCCGGCTACCGCACGCATGTTCTACGTGGCCTATTTCAAGAAGGGTGAGAAACCGGAAGATCGCCCGGTCACTTTCTTTTACAACGGCGGACCAGGCAGCTCGACCGTTTGGCTGCACATGGGTTCGCTCGGTCCAAAACATGTGGTAACGCCAGGCGATCAGCATGCTCCCGCTGCCCCTTATCGTCTGATCGACAACGCACAGAGTTTGCTCGACACCAGCGACCTCGTCTTTATTGACATGCCTGGGACCGGCTTCGGTCAGCTCTACGGCAAGGACAAAGAAAAGGCATTCTGGGGGATCGATGAGGACGCGAACGCATTCGCCCGTTTTATTGCGCGCTTTCTGGTCAAATACAACCGCTGGAATTCGCCCAAGTATCTCTTCGGGGAAAGCTACGGTACGACCCGCTCTGCGGTTCTCTCGAACATCCTCGAGCAAAAGAGTGTCGATCTGAATGGCGTCATTTTGCTCTCGCAAATCTTCAATTTCACCTCTGACATCGACGCCGCCAAGAGTAACCCCGGCATCGACCTGCCTTATGTGTTGGCGCTTCCCACTTACGCCGCAACCGCCTGGTACCACAAGAAGCTGCCCAGTCAGCCGGCGGCGTTAGAGCCATTTCTCAAGGAAGTCGAGGCCTTTGCCACCAGCGATTATGCACACGCGCTCAGCGAAGGCACGGATTTATCCGCTGGGGAAAAACAGACGGTTGCCGAGAAGCTGCACACCTATACCGGATTGCCGGTTGCCTACCTGGTAAAGGCCGACCTTCGCGTCTCCGGAGGCGGTTTTGAGAAAAATTTACAGGACGACCAGGACCTTACGACTGGGCGGCTGGATACCCGCTTCTCAGGCCCCTCGATCAACCCGCTCAGCGAAGAGGCCGACTATGATCCGCAGAGTTCGGCTATCTCGTCCGCCTATGTGTCGCTCTTCAATGACTACATTCGCCGGGAATTGAAGTTCGGGGCAGGCCAGACCTACTTGCCCGAAGCCATCTTTGGTAGCAATCAATGGGACATGAAACACAATGGCAATCCCATCGAGCCCAACGTCAGCGCCGACATCGCGACGGCGATGAAGACCAATCCCAATTTGAAGGTGATGGTCAACGGAGGGTATTATGACCTTGCCACACCGTTTTATGCGGCGTATTACGAAGACAAGCACCTGCCGATTTCATCCACCCTCTCTAAAAATATCGAGTTCGACTGGTATGAATCGGGACACATGGTCTATGTCCGCGAGGAATCACTCAAGCAGCTGCATGACAGGGTTGCTGCCTTCATCAAGAGTACCGATTCCGGCAACAAGTAATGATACTTGGGTGATCGGACTAAGTTGGCCTCTCAGTGGGCCAACAGCGCTACGCCAATGCAGACACAGACGGCCGCTAGCGCGCGCCGGCGATCCACATTTTCTTTTAGAAAGAATTTGGCGGCGAAGGCGTTACTGACAAAAGTCAGGGACGCCGAAGCCGGCGCGATCAGGCTGAGGTCTGCGTGATTGAGCGCAAAGAGCAACGCGAAAAAGCTGATTGCCATGCACAGGAGGCCTGCGAGAAAACGCAGATTACCAAGCACGGCCCGGATTGCTCCCGGCAATCCTCGGTGAGCCCGGATGAGATCGAGATCGCCGACCTTCCGCATTGCGGATGCCGTCAGCACATCACCGGCAGTTGCACTAACGACGATGCTGGCGATCATCGCGGCAGTCGATCCATTGGAAGCATTGGAAGCCAGGTTCATCACGGGCACACTCCCTCTTGCGATTGAAGAGGTTCAGCCGCCGCATGTTCGGTGAGTGCAGGACCGCGAGTGACGAAACCGACGCCGGCGGTGATGAAAAGGATCCCCAACCAGCGATAGAGCGAGAGTTGCTCATGAAGCCAGAATTTCGAGAGCAACGCAACCACGACATAACCAAGCGACGATGCGGGCAGCACATACGTCAAGTCGGCCCATGATAATGCGGTCAAATAGGAGGCGAAGAAGCCGATGAGTAGAATAATTCCTCCGCCAATCCAGGGATTGAAAACCGCCGCGAAGAGTTGACCTAAATGGTCGAGTGGAATCGCTCCCACCTGTTTGGCGCCCACCGAAAGAAAGGTATCTCCGACCGACCCAGTCAAGGTAACCATCGCCAGGACGAGGTAGCGACGAAGCGTCATGGTCGATTGATGAGGATTGGTCATAAGCAAACTGCCCGACTGAATAGAAACGGCCAGCGAAGCTGCTGGCCGTTTTGTCTTTCTAATGGATGCCGGTGGCAGGAGCAGAGATACAGTTACCGTAAAGCAGAGGGCGTGCTTTAGGCGCCGGCTCCCACCGCAGACGGTTTATTGCCAGCACGCTGATCCTTCTTGCTTTGCGCAACGATCTTATTGCGCTGCGACCGCAGCTTCAGGAACGACTTTGCCTCAACGTAGAGGCGCGGCACATCTCGGTTCACGATCGCTTTCCAAACCACCCGGAATGCGGCCTTGGGCCGGAAGTAATATTCGTCATAGAAGCGGTGGACCATCTCGAGCACATATTCAACCGGCAGGCCGGGGTACTCGATGTGGGCCATCTGGTGACCGCCAGCGTCCGCCATATTCTCGTTGGTGATGAAGCCGTTCACCTTGGCGTACTCATAAAATTCAGTGCCTGGAAAAGCGTGGGCGATCGATACCTGAATCGTCTCGCAGTCCAGCGTCTTGGCGAAGTTGATGGTGTTGCGGATCGACGCTTCCGTCTCCCCGGGAAGCCCGAGGATAAAGTCGCCATGAACCACGAGCCCAAGTTTGTGGCAGTCGCGGGTAAAGTCGCGGGCCCGTTCAACGGTCGCGCCCTTCTTGATGTTCTTGAGGATCTGGGGGTCGCCCGATTCGTAGCCCACGATCAGCAGCCGGCAGCCGGCTTCCTTCATCGCCTTGAGCGTCTCATAGCTGGTGGTCACCCGCGACGTGCAAGACCACGTGAGACCTAGAGGCTTGAGCTTCTCACAAAGCTCGATCGTTCGCGGTCCGTTGATGTTGAAAGTGTCGTCGTCAAAGAAGAATTCCTTGACCTCGGGAAAGAGCTTCTTCGCATGGGCCATTTCAGCGGCAACATCATCGGTCGACCGCTTGCGCCATGCATGCCCGGAGAGTGTCTGTGGCCAGAGGCAAAAGGTGCATTGCGCCGGGCAGCCACGCGTTGAGTATAGGGCGACATAGGGATGAAGCAGAAAAGGCACGTTGTACTTGGTGACGTCGAGATCGCGCTTGTAGACGTCCGTGACCCATGGCATATCCGGCTTATCAAGCTTTTCGATCTGCGGACGGTCCGGGTTGTGGACGATCCTGCCGTCCTTGCGGTAGCTAACGCCCAAGATCTCTTCAAGCGGCTTGCCGTTGGCGTATTCCACCACGGAGAAATCGAATTCACGGCGGCAGATGAAGTCGATCGCTGCGCACTCGTTCAGCGCCTTGTCAGTGTCGGTCGTGACAGGAGGCCCGACGAAAGCTATTTTGAGCTTCGGATGGGCGGCCTTCACGGCCTCAGCGGCGCGTTGATCTCCACTCCAGCCGATGGTGCTGGTGAAAAGCACTAAAAACTCGTAGTCCTTGAGAATTTCAGTTACTTCCTCCCAGGAGACGTGGTGCGGATTGGCGTCCAGCAGCCGTGACCCCTCAAGCATGCCAGCCGGATATGCGAGCCACACCGGATACCAGTAGGACTCAATCTCGCGGGTTGCGGGCCAGCGCGAACTGGCGCCACCATCGAAGTTTTCAAAAGAAGGCGGATTCAGGAACAGCGTCTTTAGCGGCATAGTTTCTCATAATGAGTTTACCATTCGGAAACCACTCAGCCCCATCACGAGTACCGGTAGCGGGCGGGCCGGAAACTCATTACACTCAATAAGATATTTGCTTTCATAGACTTAGCTGCCACCCCTGTAGGAAGAGCAGCGGGTGGGGGCACTTCCGTACTCGCACTCGCAGTACTCGGCGAGGATTTCCAACCGCAAAGCGCTTTATGTCGCGAGCTGCTGCGCCTCCGGCAGCGCATCGAGCTCAACATACTGACGATAAGAATAGCGAAGACCGATCTTTCGTTTATAGAGAAAATTATCGATCGTCTTCATCTCGGTTGCGAGATGGCGGTGGAACAGATAAGAGGATGCAAGTTGAAAGAACATCATTTCGGGATATTCAATGCCAACGCTGAATTGCTCCCGCAGCATATTTATTTCTTTGGGGCTCAGCGGAAACTCATCCTTATCCCCGTATTTCGGCACACCGAACTTCCCGGTAACCTGCGTCCGGAACCAGATCAGCAAATCGCTGGCCGCATTGTTTTCGTAGAAAAAGGCTTTGCCGCGCGCGCTGAGTGTGCGCCGGAGAACGGCTGCAAACTCCTGAAAAGGCTCGAGATGGTGCAGAATCATAGAGCCAAAGATGTAGTCGAACTGTCCGAGTTGATCGATCTTCATTACATCGCCAACTAGTGGATGAATATTCTTGATGCCCATCTGCTCGCACCGGGTCTCGAGCGCAGCGATGGCCGAGGCGCAGTGATCGATTGCCGTAACATCAGCGCCGGTATTCGCCCAATAGATTGCGGTTGCTCCTGGCCCGCAGCCGACGTCCAGCACCTTAAAGCCGCTGGTGGACTTGAAGAAGGCATGGGCACTGTTGAGCGCGTGGCTGATTCTGTCATTCAATTCCCGAGAGTAAGTCGTATTTGCGTAGATCTGCTCCCAGAATGCGGCGGCCGCACTACCGGTTTCCATCATGCACTCTCCAGATAAATTGTTATGCGGAATTGTGAGCATGACTATAGGAGAAACAAAAAGCATTGTCCATTGAATTCGTACTCACCAATTCTTTTGTGAGAGCGGGAACCGTCTACCGCGAATTTCTGATAGCGCTGAAGCCTTCTACGGAGGCGATTTCATCATCGCAGGAACATTCAAGATAAGTAGTGATGAGTCTGATGCAAGTTACCCCTTTCGCTTGCTCATCTTCCTAACTCGCAGAGAACTAGTCTTCTTTCTCGGAGACCTAAACTTATGAAAGGGACAAACACTTTCGTGTTTACGTCATGCGCAGAGCGCTAATGCCGTTGCCGCGCGATCAGTCGTAGGACAAAGACCAACTGAGTGGTTCTTCGACGGAAGAGGTTCCGGAGAATTGAATGACTCCTTCGGCTTGAGTCGTCGCGGTTTGCTTCTTGCCGTTAATGCTCTGCTGGGTAAGCGGCTGTTCGCTTGCAGGAAGCTTGAAGCGGACAGTCCATTTCCCTTCCTTCTGGGGGGCGTACCAGCCTTGATACCCGCGAACGCTCTTCTCTAAACCTAGAAGCCTGGAGTGAAATCTGTATTGGGGCCTAGGGATGGCGGGGGCCAGATTGACTCCTTCTTCTGTGAACTCAACGCCGAGAAGCTTGGCGGCGCTGTAGAGAGGCCAAGCATGGCGATGCATATTCATCACCGGCCATGCGGTCCAACTCAGGCCACGGTAGTTGTTGGGTCGCCGCCGAGCTTCCGGATCCGTGAGCCCGGGATCAAAGCCAGTCTGCCCGGCGTGGTCCGACTGCGAGGAGCAATAAACGTCGGGCCCACTCCAGATGCCGTACCAGACATCGCGATAGGTATCGGCGTGATGAGCCCGGCTGTTCTTTTGCCACTCTTCATATGCGGCTCCAGGACCGGCCACGGATGCGTTGGCTGCAAGCGCCCAGATCAACGGGCCATCTAGAGTGTCATAGACGCCGCCATTCTTGCTCTCTCCAGGCATCACTCCAGGCCAGTCAACCGGGCTGCTGAGTTGCTGGGCCCCGACGCGAGATGGCTTACGGAGGAGTTCCTCGATCGACTGAAAAAGCGTTTTGCGCTGGTCCGCCGTCGCGCAGTCCCCTAGAATCGCCCACGGCTGTCCATCAAGCCACATGCGGTCTGCGCCCAGCCAACCGGTCGAGTCGCCGAGCCAAAGACGTTTAAACCACTTCCCTGTCCACTGCGCTCGGACAGCATTGCGCTGCTGTTCGGCTTGCACCTGAGCATCCCTGGCGGAGCCGAGATCCCCGGCATAACGTAGCATCCGGGCGTAATGGTCGAGGATGTACGCTCCCATCGCGGCATTCATGACACTCTCGGACTCACGGCCTATTTGATCGCGAAGGTTTTCCGGGAGATTGCGGAAATAAATTTGCTCATTCCAATCCGCGCCGCCGCCGCGAAGCAAGCCATGTTTGCCGGTTCCTATGGTATCCACCAGATGGCGATAGGCGCGAGCCAGGCATTCGTGGACAGTGAGAGCCTGGCCCTCGGTAGCAGCCGGCCAGCGAGAGATCCTCTCCTCAAGGAAGGCATTGTCACGGGTTGCCAGGATGTATTCGCTCGCCAACCAAAGCAGCCATAAATCAAGGTCACTCGGCGCGGCCAAGTTGGGGACGATTTGGCCATGCCCCGTCATCGCATAGGGCAGCGAGCCGTCAGCGGCTTGAGTTTTGAGCGTGTAGCGAAGCACTTGTTTAGCCAAGTCGGATTGACCGAAGATGAGCGGAAGAGCATGTTGCAGCGGGTCGCGGGCGGCTCCCTGGTACCCGATGCAGTACTGGTAGACCTGACCTTGCGAAACGATGTGCTCTTCCAGACGGTCGTCGTAGGTGAAGCCACTACGGAGATAGCAACTATGCCAGCGGGTCTCCCGTTCAACCCACGGATCGGCATCGACGGCCAACTGGATGCCTTCGTCTTTCCATGCCGCACAACTCTTTGCAAAAAGGCCGGCGGCCTGGGCGCGATACTTAGCCAGGAGTTCAGTCACCCTGAAACCGGCCGGCAGATAGCCGTATATGAATCGAAGGGTCTGCGTCTGTCCAGCTTCGAGGATGAAGGGCTTGAAAAGAATTAATGCACTCTCCGGGCCGGTGGTCGAGAGGTCGTCCGGGGCAATCTCTTGAGGGATGCCATACCCCGGAACGATGGAGCCAAGGCCGGCCGGATGGAGCACCTCGGCAGGAACGAGAACACTTTCTGGTCCTGCTGCGCCGGTGTGGCGGAGTACATTGCCGGGACCGAAAAAGCTGGCCGCGTCGGTGAGGCATCGGACCGGTCCATGGTCGAGCGAGGCGAGAAACGTTGGTGGCGGAAGCGCATCTTCGCCCGCCGCCGAGGACTGTTGAACCGCAGACGAGTTCGGCAAGGCACTGGATCCGCTTGCCACTTCCTCCTGCATTGCCACGCCGAGATGAGGTGACGGCGCAGAAAGAAGGCGCTTGGACTCGAGCATGCCGGCGGATGCCGACAAGCGCTCAAAGCGGTGCTCATAGCCCGCTGCAAGCTCTCGGCGTAATCTAGCGACCTCCTCAGGAATGACCTGAGTGCCGAACGGGGTGGAGAGATGGCCATCCGCGAACGCCTGATAGGAGAATTCATAAGGTTGGCAGCCCCAGTATTCGACCCAGGATAGATTGGCCGTATGCGGGCTTTGACTGCTCACGATCACTTCCGAGATCAAGACGGGATCATCACCAAATGGGGCGTAAATGGTTTGATCAATGGAATAATTCTTCCCGGCGGTCTGTTTCCGCAGATAACCCGTACCGAAAAATCGATCAAAGCTTTTTCCGGTGCCGGGATAGTAGGTGCTGAGGACTTCTTCTCCGTCGCTCAGATAGCCAAGGCCGGCTCCGAAAAAGCCGGAGTCCGGCTTGTAATCGTTGAGAAACCGGGCTCCCCCTTCGTCCTGACGCACCTGAATGTAGCCGTAATTGGAAGCTGCCGCGACGATGCGATCATTCCCGATCTGGTGAGTGTGGTCGGTCGGCGAACGCCAGGCGACCTCCACGGGAGAGACGGCGATGGGATCTTCGGTCTGGTTGCAGAGGTATTCATAGCAAGGCAGGCCATGAGCATCGGTAATCCAATCCCCAAAGTTGCCGGAGCCATAGCTCCGGTTCTCGCGGACCAACCGCTTCTTAAGGTGGACCTCCGCGTCCTGCAACTCGGCATGGAGCGAGGGGTCACAAAAGGGGAGTAGCAGATCCGCTGCGACTCCACGAGCGACAAGGGAAAGGAGCTTGCGGCGGGTGAGCGTCCACGGTTCCTTTAGGGACGAGGTTGAATTGCAGAGCGCCAGTAGTGACCTCAGGATTAAAGTTCAACATACCACCGCGCCGCCCCGCGTACACAATTGGACTCCTTAAATAGGGCGCAAGAAGCTGATCATCTTTCCTTCTGAAGTCTTTTGGAAAAGCCTACACAGTGCGCATAAAGGCGAGGAGATACTGAAAGTAAATCGCCTGATCGTCCCACAAGGCCATATGACTGCCATTAGGACAAATGGCGCAGGTTGCATTCGGCATCAGAGTCGCCATCTTGCGCATATCGGCAGGGTCCATCTCGTCATGATTTGAGCCCATGGTGAGCGTCTTCACCTTGATTTCATGCAAACGATCCCATCGTTCCCAGTCCTTGAGATTGCCCGTCACCTCGAACTCGCTCTTGCCTTGCATCTGGTTGTAGATCTTATCGTTTCCGAGACGAAACGCGCGCGTCACCGGCTCTGGCCAGGGTTTCAGGCGGCAGATCATCTGAGGGTAGAGCACCTCCGTGACGATGCGCGTGTATTCCGGATTTCCGTAGTCATGCGCAGCCTCCATTGCATTGAACTTTGCCAGCAGCTCGGTCGGTAGCAGTTGCGTCTTCAGAGAAGCCGTTCGCTGGAGGTAAGACTGGATGCCTGCCGTCATATTGGAGATCACCAGGCCGCGCAAATGCTGCTGATAGTGCAGGGCGTACTCCATCGCGAGTATGCCGCCCCACGAGTGGCCATAAAGCACAAAATCATCCAATCCGAGACCACGCCGCACCTCCTCGACTTCGCTGAGGTACCGAGGCAAGGTCCAGAGCGACGGGTCGTCCGGAACATCGGAGTTACCAACACCAAGCTGGTCGTAGTAATACATTTCAATCCCGGCTTGTGGTAGGAACGATTCCATAGCCTCCAGGTAGTCATGGGGAAAACCGGGCCCGCCATGCAGTAGAAGCACCTTTAAAGAGCCGGAGCCAATTCGTTTGGTCCAGACTTTATATTTGCCTCCCGCCACTGGAATCATTCGAATGCCCGCAACGCGAATCCCGGCTGGGTTCAAGGCATCTCCGATTGGAGAAGGCTCAATAGGGATCGATTCTTTTGCAGATTGCGATAGAAGCGATGTGGAGGCGGTGGTTGCAATGGCAGCAGCGGAGCATTTCAGGAAGCTTCGGCGTTTCACATTCCTCAGGATAAGGGACTCGTCCAGTCCCCTGACTTGGCGATCGAAGAAATGACAAACGGATGACTTTTACCAAAGTTTGAGGCGTGAGCCGGCCCGGAGAGGGCTTCGATGAAGATCGAACAAGCCTTCCATCCGCGCGTAGCTTTACCACCGGCAAAAGCCCGATCGATTCAGGCGGAGTCGCGCATCGCTCCTGTGGGTTTCGCACTTTCCCAGACCCAATCGCCGTTTCTCTAGAGCGCTGGTGATGGCGCGCGTACAAGTAACTCGGTGCGGTCGTGACTGCTGTCCCGGTGATCGCTCCGCCCCTTGCTTCTTTTCTGGACGTACATCGCTGCATCTGCCAACGCGAGCAGATCGCCGATTGAGGAAGGATCGCAAGGACCGCATCCGACGACACCGATGCTCATCGAAAGTTGATATTGCCTTTCCATCCCCCTGTTGCAGGCATCGAGCTTGGCTTGCAGCCGCTCGACAATCGCCGCATGATTGACCTCCGATGTACTCATGGCTAGAACGGCAAATTCGTCGCCGCCGAGACGCGCGATCACGTCGGACTCGCGATATGTCTGTCTGAGAACGTTGGCTATGTCGATCAGCGCCTGATCTCCTGCCGAGTGACCGAGGGAATCGTTGATTGCCTTGAATCCGTCCATGTCGGCGAACACCAGCAAAGCCTCCGTGTTGAGCCGCCGCGCTAGATTCAGCTGTTGCTGGGCGAGCGTCAGAAATCCGCGTCGATTGGACAATTCCGTCAACTCGTCGATCAGCGACAAATTGCGCAGTTCGTCTCTGGCCTGATTTCGCAGGGTGAGATCGGTCGCTACGGCGCACACTCCGGACGAACCATGGGTATACATCGGACTGAGCGAGAGTTGCACCGGTTCGATGGAGCCATCCTGACAACAGAAGGTCGTATCCATGGAGCAACTCTCCCTCCTGGCCCGCTCAACAAGCAGAGCTATTTGTTCTCTGTCCTGGGAGGCGATGAAGCCAAATAAGGAATTGCCCATCACCCTCTCCAGGGGAGCCTTCAACATGGCAGACAGGCGGCCATTGCAGTAAAGCACAATCCCCTCCTCCTTCAGGATTGCGGCACCTTCGTTCATTGCTTCCACCAGGATGCGATGTGCAGACTCGATGCCGTCCAGCGTAAGCACGTGCTCTTTATGCTCTCCGATCACAAACAACGCATCGACTTGGCCACAATGAATTGCTCGCAAGGTTTCTTCCAGTTCCAACAGGCGGGCGCGCAATGTCTTGTTCTCTTCGATGAGCGCTCGTCGTGTGCTGGCTTCCGATTGCGTCTTCATCTCCGCCTTTCCTCCCTACGTCTAGGGTGAGGTGCGTTGACTTCCCACGACGACGAAAGCCGCACCATCGGGTTTTGACTTGGTGCCCGCTGGATTCTAGCCGGGTCCTAATCGAGACCCACTTCATCTCGCCCGAGGCGTCCGCCGGTCAATCCCCTTGTCTTGAACGGCAAAATTCACGTTGGATGGACCAGCAAATCGAGGGCAATCAGAATACGTTCAGCGTTCGAGAAGTCCCCCACAAGCCGCCGCAGCGGCTTGGGGTAATGCCTCACTAAGGTTGGAACAGCGATGATCTGTTCATCCCGCGCCAGCACCGGTCGCTGGTAAATGTCGACGACCTCCAGCCGGTATTTGCCAGCTAGATGGTCGTCGCAGAGTCTACGAGCGTCTATGATTGCCCGCGTAGACTGGGCCGTGCCTCCAGCCACATATAAGCGCAAGAGGTAGGGCCGGTTTTTTTCATCGAGGGCTTTCGGCAAGGGAGTTGACTCGGCAATAGGGTTCTTGCGCGCGGACATGGGCTACGCTCCTTTGTTTTGCTTCGTCTTCGGATTGGGTTCGTCATCCGCCGAGGCATCGGCCCGACGCGCTTGTGCCATTTCCAAGCGGTTGGCGAGAAGCATCTTGTTCTTAGCTCCATTCTGAGCGCCCAGCTGGGCTCGTCCGCGCACCGCGATCTTCAGTTCCAACGCCAACGACTTCGACTTCGCCTGCAACGACTGAATGGACCTATCCATCTCATGCCTGCGACGCGCGAACTCTTCCTCGTCCAACAGCAGGTCCGCCGCCTCCCGGGCTTCCTGTGCCAGCCGGGCAGCGCCAGTGAGCACTCCTCCAGGTCCCACATACACGTCCACCAACTCGATGCCGTGATCGCTCAACTGAAATTCGCGGACTTGATTGGAGTGGGCCATGCCGCGTGATTTGAGGACGTAAAGCACGCGGTTGCGTTCCCCGCCAGATTCCACGTTCCTCACCAGGATCCAAGTGTCCATCAGTGACGAAATACCGGCGTCGGTGGTCTCTTCATCTTTGCCGCCACGGGTAAGACTGGTGAACAGGGTGGTAATCTGCTTGGCTTTAAAAAAATCGATCAGCCTGGTCAACAGCGAGCTTGCCTCGTCTGCAGTTCCGCCGGACTCGAGGTTGGTGACCGGATCGATGACCACTACGCTTGGTTTGAACTCTCCGGCGATACGGTGCATCGTCACAAGATGGGTCTCCAACCCACAGAGCGTCGGCCGAGCGGCGTGGAAGAGCAGAAGCCCGCACCGGATCCAGGGTTCAAGGTCCAGACCTAGCGAGCGCATGTTGCGGATGTATTGGCTAGGCGATTCTTCGAAAAGAAAGATGAGGCAACGTTGACCGGCTGCGCACACTGAATTCGCCAAATGCGCCGCAATACTCGTCTTGCCGGTGCCGGAGCCGCCCGAGATCAAGATGCTGCTGCCCCGGTGGTACCCCCTGCCGCCCAACATTGCGTCCAGCCTCTGGATGCCGCTGAGGACTCGACCCGCCGGCGTCAGATGATTCAGCCCTACCGAAGTAATCGGGAGTACGGAAATTCCGTGGTCACCGACGATGAATGGATACTCGTCCATGCCGTGGCGAGAGCCGCGATATTTGACGATCCGTAAACGGCGCGTCGCGAACTGGTTATTGACCCGATTGTCCAGCAGAATGACGCAGTCGGAGACATACTCTTCAAGCCCATGTCGGGTTAGGGTGCCCTCCCCCCGCTCCGCAGTAATGACCGAAGTGACTCCCTTCGCATGTAGCCAACAGAACAGACGGCGCAACTCGGAGCGAAGCAGAGCGGCATCGCTTAGGCTAGCGAAGAGCACTTCCAGCGAGTCCATCGCCACCCGCTTTGCGCCGATAGAATCGATCGCATACTCAAGCCTAACGAACAAGCCTTCCAGACTGTATGCTCCCGTTTCCAGCATCTCGCTTCGCTCGAAGTGGACATAGTCGAGCACCATCTTCTTCGCCGTGACCAGTTGCGCGAGCGGAAAGCCAAGCGACGCCAGGTTCTGGGTGAGATCTTCACGAGTCTCTTCAAAGGCGATCAAAACACCAGGCTCATCAAACTCCATAGCGCCACGAACCAGGAACTCGGCAGCCAGGAGCGTCTTGCCGGACCCCGCTGCCCCGCACACCAGAGTGGACCGCTGCCGCGGAAGGCCGCCCTCGAGGATCTCATCCAAGCCGTGAATGCCAGTCGGCGCTTTGGGGAGAATGAGCCGGGCATAAGTCGGACGTGCGGGAGGTCGCTTTCTCATGATCATCCTTCGGCAAACGTACTTCGGGTCACCAATGCTTGTCGTACCGTGCTATTTCTGATTGAGAAGATCGACACGATCCTCGCCTTCAGTACTTCAGCCAGACTGGTGGCAAGGGAAATGCCAAAACATAGTCACAAGTCTTTGGAAATTCTTAGAAGAGAGTGCCAGCAGGCTCGAATCGACGCCTACTACCGCTAAGACTCGCAAGCGCGCCCTTCACGGTGGCTTTACATGTAGCAGTTTGCTGGCTTTGCATTTTGCGGATTCGAAATGCTCCCGTATACTGAATGATGTTGTAAAGACAGAATTTCCTTGTAGGACAACCATGCCTAAATTGAAGACCCATAAAGGCGCAGCCAAGCGCTTCAAGAAGACTGGAACCGGCAAGATCAAGCGCGGCCAGTCAAAGATGCGCCACATCCTGACGTCAAAGGAGACCAAGACCAAGCGCAAACTTGCTCATTCTGCGCTGGTTTCGGACGCCGACTACGCCAAGGTATCGCGCATGATTCCCTATGCCTGATCGGTCGTCTTCGACTTGGGCCGCATTAACGTCACATGACGGCCCCCGACACCTCATCGCAGGTGTCGAGAGATCAGTAACAAGCGAGTGAAGAGGTTCTCAAGTGCCGCCCTGAGGGGTGTCGCCTCCTGCCTCCAGCCGCATAACGAATGACTTAAAGGAGATCAACCCATGCCCCGCGTCAAACGTGGAACCAAGCGCAATGATCGCCGCAAAAAGATACTGAAGCGCGCGAGCGGTTACTTTCTTACAAAATCGAAGCTCTACCAGGCTGCCCAAGAAGCAGTTGAGCGCGGACTCAAGTTCGCTTACATAGGACGCAAGCAGAAGAAGAGGCAATTCCGCTCGCTGTGGATTGCCCGAATCAACGCTGCCGCGAAGCTGAACGGCACCACCTATTCACTGCTCATTCACGGTCTCAAGGTCGCTGGAGTGGAACTCGACCGCAAGGTGCTGGCTGAGATCGCCGTCGCCGATCCGGCCGGCTTCACTGCCTTGGCCAACCAAGCCAAGGCAGCACTCGCCAAGGCGCCCGCTACCGAAGCCGCCTAGGCCGGTCGGCAACCAGTGGTATAGGGCACTGCACCGAGCAGTGCCCGCCAATCTCCACCGAATTAGGCATCACCAGCAGTCCGGCGCCAAATCGCGTCCAATCTAGAACGCAGCGGCCCCCGCCTCCGCCACGGCATGGTCCTGGTCCCCGGAACCCCCGCTCACGCCGACCGCGCCGACGACTTTGCCGTCCGACTTGAGCGGAATTCCTCCAGCGAAGATCATGATTTTGCCGTCGTTCGAAGCATGAATGCCAAAAAACTGATTGCCCGACTGCGAGTGGCCGGCCAGGTCTTTGGTGCTGATATCAAAGGCCCGAGAGGTGTAGGCTTTCTTGATCGAGATATCGACAGATCCTAACCACGCGCCATCCATGCGGACGTGGGAGACCAGATTCCCACCTTCATCGGCCACGGCAATGTTCATGGGCTGACCGATTTCAGCTGCCTTCTTTTCGGCCGCGGCGATGACTCGGCGTGCGTCTTCTAGTTTCACTTTATTGGACATAGTAACCCTCAGTTCTTGATTTTCGAGATTAGATGCTCACTACATAAATCCGCGCGACCATCATGAGGTTACAACAAGAAGAGGGTGAAGATGGCTAAAGGATCAAAGCTGCACAACCTAGTGCGCAGCGACGCTTCGTGCGGGGCCGCGCTTCGACTGGAAACAGTGGCGGCAGAGAACAGGGCGCCCTTGTGTGGGAAGAAAAGGGACGGTGGTGTCGGCACCGCATTGGGAACAAGTGGTACGGGTTTCCGGGCGCACACCGGAGGCTCCCGACGCCCGCTTGGCCTTGCACGGCTTACACCTTTTAGGATCATTTCTGAATTGCTGCTGGTGAAAGAACAACTGTTCTCCCGCAGTGAAGACAAAGTCACTTCCACAATCAACACACTTCAGAACCCTATCGGCAAGCTCCATTTCATCCCCTCCCCGCGTTCGCCCCTTGCAGAGGACAAACGTTCCGGCCGCGCTGATCCGCGCACGAACCGATTCGCTGCTAGATGCATCAAGGAACTGGACTCCCCTCTACTCCGCAAGCGCCGAGGGATCTAAGAGCCGTCTCCATGAGGAAAACAGCCCTGCGATATTGCACGGCGTCAGTGCGCGTATCAAGGAAATCCGGTTTGAAGCACTACCCAGTAGAGTGGTTCGGCGACTAAGGGATAGCAGCAGAGCCCTCGAAACGAGGAATCGACTGCTTATCGCTGACTCTATTGTGAAGTGCTTTCGGGGCCCAGCCGCCATTGGAGAGCGGCTACTTCAAGCGGTTGGAAAGGAAACCGTAAGGGCTACAGGAAACTACCAGCAGAGATCGCAGGGTAAGAACATCAGTGTTACTTGGCACGGCGGGGAAGATATGTCGGACGATCTAACCCGCCGTACTTACTCAAACTTCGTTCATGTTTCAGTATTAGTCGGCTTCTTTGCGCGCCTTCTTGCGATTCCGTTTTCGCGCCAATGCTTCCTTGACGCGACGCTTTTCCCCGGGTTTCAGATAGAAGGAGTGACGCTTGACTTCCTTGATGATGTCTTCCTGCTGAACCTTCCGCTTAAACCGGCGTAGCGCGTTTTCAAGGGGTTCACCCTCTTGAACTCGAACCTCTGCCAAAAGAAATACACCTCCAAACATCCCCACGTGGGCTCTTTTATGATACTTCAATTCAGCGGATTTTTCTGCGATCCCGGGCATGAATTCAGCCTAAGTCGCGAGCAAACCAGCTGAGCGTGTGGAGAGATCTCGGACTTTGCTGCAGAGTTGGTGCAATGAGGTTCGCGATAGACTGCGAATTGACCACTTTTTACCTTAAGGCAGGTTTCATGATTCGGTCTTATCAAGGACATTCTCCCATCATCCCAGCGAGCTGCTACATCGATCTGTCGGCGCAGGTAATCGGCGACGTCCGCTTGGGCGAAAATTCCAGCATCTGGATGAATGCGGTGGTCCGAGGCGATGTTCATTCCATTCGAATCGGGGCAAACTCCAACGTGCAGGATTGTTCTGTTCTCCATGGGATGCGTTACAAATATCCAGTCGTTATTGGCGATTGGGTCACAATTGGCCATAACGCGACCGTGCACGGATGCGTGATCGAAGACGCCTGTCTTATCGGGATGGGCGCGGTGGTACTCAATGACGCAAGGATCGGAGAAGGATCCATCATCGCCGCCGGGGCGGTGGTTCCGGAGCATACTGTGATCGAGCCGAACAGCCTATGGGCCGGAGTGCCAGCAAAGCAGCGTCGCAAGCTGGAAGGAAGCGATCGGGAGATGATTCTTCAATACGCGCGGAACTACGTTGATTATGTGGCGATCTATCTGCAGGAGCAGGAGATTGGAAGTTGAACATATGGCGGTATCTGAGCCCGGTCCTCGCGCAAGCGCATCAGAGCATTCAACTTCTTGCCCTCTCGAACGAACTGCTTCTTCATTGCCCTTGCTGCTACTCCGTTGGGGACGACCTATCACTTCGCATCAGCTAGCTTCCATCTTCGGTAGACTTATATAACACGAGGAAAAGAGAAGCTACCCAAGCATGAGTATCTTGAAGGCTGTACGCGGCACCCGGGATTTATTGCCGCCCGAAACCGAAATCTGGAATCACATCGAGAACACGGCACGCTCAGTCTTCGGCCGCTACAGCTTCGGCGAGATCCGCACGCCGATCTTTGAAGATACCCAGCTCTTCGCCCGTGGCGTGGGCGAGGAGACCGACATTGTTGCGAAGGAAATGTATACCTGGGAAGACCGAGCACGCGCCCAATCAGAGAAGGCGCAATCGCTGACTCTCCGCCCCGAGAATACGGCCGGGGTGGTTCGGGCCTACATCGAGCACGGCCTGGGCGAATCGGGGATGCTGCAAAAGCTCTATTACATCGGGCCGCAGTTCCGCCGGGAGCGTCCGCAGAAGGGCCGCTACCGCCAGTTCTACCAGATCGGGGCAGAAGTGATCGGGCCGCCGAGCGCGGGTTCCGAGTCTCCGCTGCGGGACGCCGAGGTGCTCGAGATGCTGGCCACTTTTCTCAATGAACTCGGCATCACCGGCTGGAAGCTGCTGATCAACTCGGTCGGCTCGGCGAGCGATCGTCCGCGCTACATCGCCGCGCTCAGAGAGGCGCTCAGGGATGTTGCGCCAACCATGTGCATCGATTGCCAGAGGCGAGCGGAGACCAACCCCTTGCGGGTGCTGGACTGCAAAGTCCCCGAAGACCAGCCGATTATCGAGACTTTGCCGCGCATTGCCGATTATCTCGACGAAGCATCGCAGGCGCATTTCGCTGCCGTTCGCGCAGCGCTTGATACCTGTGGCGTGGCGTATGAGATCAGTCATCGTCTGGTGCGCGGGTTAGATTACTACACCCGAACGACCTTCGAATTTCAGGTCCAAAGCGAAGAAGGAGGTCTCGGCGCACAGAATGCCCTGCTCGGCGGTGGCCGTTACGACGGGCTCTCCGAGATGATCGGCGGCCCGAAGGCGCCCGGGATCGGCTTCGCCATCGGCGCGGACCGGTTGGTGCTGACCCTGGAGGCGCAAGCCGGGCAGATCGCACCTAGGCTCGCAGACGCCTACATTGCTCCGCTCGGCGAAGGGCTGAATCCGGCCGGGTTGCTGTTGGCCCGGGAGTTGCGTCGTGCAGGATTGCGGATTGAGGTGGGCGACGGAGGATTCCGGCTCAAGAAATCGTTCGAAACCGGAAACAAGCTGGCCCGCAACATCGTGCTGTTGGGCGAAGATGAGCTGCACTCCGGTATCCTGACAGTAAAGAATTTTGCCAGCGGCGAGCAGACGAAAATTGCACGGGGGGAACTTGCCTTCGCGCTGAATCCGGACAGCCATAGCTCGCCCCAAGAATAGGATCTGCATTGCTCGACTTTTTAGGAACGCTGCAACGTACGCACACTTGCGGAGAACTCCGCGCGGCCTCGGCCGGAGAATCGGTCATCCTCATGGGTTGGGTCAATCGCCGCCGCGACCACGGCAACCTGATCTTTCTCGACCTCCGCGACCGTTTCGGCATCACCCAGGTGGTGCTCGACGCCGAGTTGAGTCCTGAGGCCCATGCCAAAGGCGAAGCCGTTCGTCCGGAGTATGTTGTCGCAGCGATCGGCAAGGTACGGCTACGCGGGAGAGACGTCATCAACCCGAAGATGGCAACCGGTGAAATCGAGGTCGTTGCCGAGCAGCTGCTGGTCTTGAACGACGCCAAGTTGGCGCCATTCTCCCCTGCTGAAGACGCGATCGCGAATGAAGAGGTCCGACTCAAATACCGCTACCTCGACCTTCGACGGCAGGAGATGCAGCATAATCTCAAGCTGCGCCACGACATCACACTGGCGATCCGGCAGTACCTTTCGGGCGAGGGCTTCCTCGAAGTCGAGACCCCCTTCATGACCCGCTCCACGCCCGAGGGTGCGCGCGATTATCTGGTGCCGAGCCGCGTTCACGCGGGCAGTTTCTACGCCCTGCCGCAATCCCCGCAGCTGTTCAAGCAGATCCTGATGATCTCCGGACTGGACCGGTATTTCCAGATCGCCCGCTGCTTCCGTGACGAGGATTTACGCGCCGATCGCCAGCCGGAGTTCACCCAGATCGATCTGGAGATCTCCTTTCCACAGCAGGAGAGCGTCTTTGCCGTTGTTGAAGGATTTCTAAGCGCCGCCTTCGAGGTAGCAGGCACGAAGCTCACCCCTCCCTTTCCGCGGATGACCTTCGACGAAGCGCTGCGGCTCTACGGCATCGACAAACCCGACCTGCGGTTGCCGCAGTTGACCCGCGTCAATGATGTCTTTGCTCCTGGAGATTTGGAGACCCTGGCAGTGAATCCGGCGCTCCCGGTGGTGGCCGTCCGGATTCCTGCAGTCGGCGAACTCTCGCGCAAGGAGCGAGATGATCTACGCCTGCTTTATCCCGCCAAGCTGACACAGCAGGGCACCAAGGTGCTGGACGATTTCAAGCGACTCGAAAAAATGTTCCCGGAAGCCATGAACAAGGTGCGCGAGCTGACCGGCGCGGGCGAGCAGGATGTGCTGGCCCTAGTGGCAGCGGCGAGCACCGTTGAGGCAACCAGCGAGCCGCGCGCTCCTGGCGTGCTTTCAAGCCGCGAACGGCAGATTTACGAGGCCGCCGGAGCAGTTCGTCTGGCGATCGCGCAGAAGTATGCCGACCGGCACAAGCTGTTCGAGAAAAAAGGTAACAGCGACGATTACAAGTTTCTCTGGGTTACGGATTTCCCCTTCTTCGAGTGGGACGAGGACACCAAATCCTGGACCTTCGCGCATCATCCCTTCACTTCGCCGCACGAAGACGATCTCAAGGCCGGGCGGCTCACGTCTGATCCTGGAGCGGTACGAGCGCTCGCTTACGACATCGTGCTGAACGGCACCGAACTAGGCTCGGGATCGATCCGTATTCATCGCCAGGACGTGCAGCGGGAGATCTTCCGCGCGCTCGGCATGAGCGATGAAGAGGCCAAGGCGCGCTTCGGATTCTTTCTCGAAGCGCTTGAGTATGGCACGCCTCCCCACGGAGGAATCGCCCTGGGGCTGGACCGGATCGCGATGATTCTGGCCGGAGCACAGAGCCTGCGCGAGGTCATCGCCTTCCCCAAGACCGCCAAGGCCATCGACCTGATGGTCGACGCTCCGACCCCGGTGAGCGAAGTTCAGTTGCGAGACCTCCACATTCGGACCGTTCTGAAGAACTAAATTCCCTTAAGGCTTATCTTGCCACCGGGCATCGCACGAGTTGCACCGCCATGTCTCCTTGCCGAGCGGAAGGGGCATAGCCAGCAGATACAGCGAGGTGAGCGCGGCACTTCGGGACGAGCCCTCGAAGGTGATGTCTCTCGAACCGCACTGAGGACAGACCGGCTGAGCAAACACGGCCTCCTGACCAAACGCAACCGTGTCCGGAATCGGCTGATTCAGGAGCTCGGCTGCAGCACCCGCGTTTGCCTGCTCCACCTGAAGGCGGATGCCGCCGATGAAATTGGATATCTGCCATTCGAGCCGAACGAGGTTCTCGTCGCGAAGATAAACCGGAATGCCGGCAGATTCGAGAAGAGAACGCGCAACAATCGCTTCGGAGAGATCCCGATAACGCCGGACCGTCACGAACGTTCGGTCGCTGGCGACTTGATCTTCATTCTCTTGAACCAACGGCGGCTCGAGATCACGTCTGCCGAACTCCGCTCGGAGAAGAGCCTGAGCCGAGTCAATGAGCGAGTCGTAGGAGCGGGCTACCTCAATCAACTCAGACTCACTCATCCGGGAGTAGGTATTCGCGATGTCCTCGTCATTAGGGTTCATGGGTAGGAATTCTGGCAGAGCGTTCTTATCTTGCTGCGTAGCTCTTACTCTGTTGCGTCCGTGAATTAAAGACGGCAAAGCTGCCATCCGGGCTCGCGGTGAGCTTGAGATAATTCCCCTGGTCCGCTCCTCCAGAGAAGTTCGCGTCATATTCGTCGGCGGTATTATGCTCCGTCCCTCCCTCCTCTGAGAAATGCAGCTGCCAGAGCGTCTCAAGACCGGGTGCTTTGCGGACAGTGTCGAGAACCGGTGTCGACCCTCCCTTCTTCGCGCCGTTGTCCATGATCGCGATTCGGGCTTGTATCGCGTCAACCAGCGCGGGACTGGAACTCTGATTCCATCCATGGTGGGAAACAATCAGGACGTCGACCTTGCCGAGCTTGTTGTCTGGACACATCAGCTGCATTTCCTTGTCCCAGGTCAAGTCGCCGAGGTCAAGAATTCTTAGTTTGCCGAAGGTCATAAGAACGCCGACCGAGCGGGCATTTTCGGTCTGGTCTGCAGGACGAGTCTCGCTCGCTTTGCAATACTCATTTGGCTGGCCTGCTCCGTCGAGAGGTTTGTCGATCAATTTGCCGTCGGCGCTGATCACCTGAACGTGGATTCCGGAGATTGGCAGCGTCTCTCCAGGTTTGGCGATGATGCGTTTGTAGTGGCCGCTGGCAAGAGTCTTCTGATAGGCGTCGAAGTTTCCATTGACGTCCGGAGTCAGCTCGCGGTTCGGGCCGTGATCGATGAAGGCGCCAACCGGAATCCGCTGCACAAGTTGCGGAACGCCGCCGACGTGGTCATCGTGAAAGTGAGTGATGAGGACATAGTCTATTTTGGCGATGCCGGCCGCTTTCGCTGCGGCGGCAATGCGGTCGGCGTCGCGGCTGTTGTTGCCCGCCCATCCCGTGTCGATCAGCAGCGATTTGCCTTCGGGAGTGACGAACAGGGTCGACTGTCCACCTTCAACATCGATGAAATAAATCTGTAGCTGAGTGCCAGCGGACGACTGTGCCGGGATCACAAGTGCGGAGCAGAGCAGGACGAGAAGAGTTAAAAAGTTGCGCATAGGTTTCGCTGCAATTTTGTCATATTCTCCCTTGGAACGCTTTCGCGTCCAGGTTATCGCGATGGTGCCTCCGTGCAGTGTTCCATTCAACGTTGAGAACTTCGCCTTTCCCTTGTGCGCCACTTCATGAGTGGCAGCAACGAGGAGTAATCATCGGTCCATAGACGCAGGCCCGGAGTCATGGAGACGGGCTGGGCGACGTTGGCTATTTCAGACCGGTGCAAGAGCGCGTGATTGGCAGACATCAGCAGCCAATCGGCGGTGAAGAGGCCGCGTGATTCATCGGCTTCGGAGTGGACAAGCGCAGTCTCAAGGCCTGCATGTTGCGCCTGCAACTCTAGTTCGGGTGCGAGGTCGAGATACTGGCTGGAGATGTTGAAGACCAGGACACCATCAGGACGCAACCTGCGACGATAGAGAGCAATAGCCTGGGCGGTCAACAGATGAATCGGTATCGCGTCGCCAGAAAATGCATCGAGAACGATCACGTCATTCAGGGGCTGAACCTTGCCGATTGCGGATTCCCGGGCCAGCGAGAGGCGAGCGTCCCCTAGAACGACATGCACCGCCGCCTGAGAATCGTGGAGATAGGTGAAGAGTGCACGGGCTAGACGCTCAACGAGTGGATCGATCTCATAGAAAGTGATGTCATCGCCGGGTTTTCCGTAAGCGGCGACGGTTCCGGTTCCGAGGCCGACGACGGCGATGCGTTTCGGGTGCCCCTCGCAGCATAGGTCAAGAGCTAGCCCGACCCCGGAGCTCTGCGCATAGTAGGACGAAGGCTGGGTTCGGAGACCATTTCCGAAGAGCTGAGTACCATGCTGGATCCTGCCGTGATATAGCGTGCGGGTGGTTTCGGCTTCTGGCGGCAGATGGGTCTCGGTGACCCGGAGAGTGCCGTAGAAGCTGCGCAGTTGAACGATGGCTTCCTGACCAAGGCTCCTCGCTTGCATGACGGCAATGTAGATCATGGCGATCGTCGCAGCAGTCCAGAGGATCCTTGGGGTCATCCCCGACTTCCAAGTCACGATCAGCGCTACGGCAGCGAGCAGGATCACGGTAATGGCTAAGTCGTAGCTCGCATGAAAAAAGTTCGGGGCTACGAGCCCAACGAGGATCGCACCGGCCGCTGAGCCCCCCGAAAGCGAGAGGTAGAAGCCGGTAAGCCGGTTGGCGCTCGGGCGAAGGCGGTAGAGTTCGCCATGGCAAAAGAGGCAAGCGAAGAAAAGTGCGAGGGTGTAGACAGGAATGGATATCTGCGGAGGGAGACTCATCCGGCTGCTATAGAGCAGGTAGGCAAAGGTCGCGAGCGTGAGAGCGAGCATGCGCACCGAAACAAAACGTGGCCACGCCCGCGGTGACGCAAAGGCGACGATAAAGCTCAACAGATAAGCCGCCAACGGGACGATCCAGAGGAGTGGAATGGCGGCGATGTTTTCGCCCAGATGGTTGGTGACTGCGCAAAGCAGCATCGAGGCGCAGCCGGGGAGCAAAATCCAAAGTGCCCAGGAACGAGGCGAATCTTGGTCGGGACTTGGTCTATCCACTGCCGCAGCTGCAGAGCCGATCCGCCGGCTTTGCAGCGCGAGCGCCCCGCAGAAGGCGCTGAAAACGCAAAAGCCTATAGCCCAGACAATCACCTGCCAATGAAGCGCCAGATGCGTCTCGATGAGGGCTGGATACAGGAAAAGCGCAAATAACGATCCCGCGTTCGATAAGGCGAAAAGCCACCATGGAGGCGCCTCTGATCCTCCGGCCCTGGAATACCAGGCTTGTAGTAACGGGCTGGTAGCGGCGAGGGTCAAGAAGGGGAGACCGATGCTGACGGCGAGTAACCCAAGAATGCTCAAGATCGGGTGCCACGTAACAGCTGTGGCACTGGGATGTACCCGTAGCTCGAGGCTCAGCAATGCGAGGGTGAGCAGCGCCATATGGATGACCGCCTGCGCGCGTGGAGCGGTGTGAGAGATGAGCAGATGAGCGTACCAGTAGCCGGCCAGGAGAGTGCATTGGAAGAAGACCAGGCAGGTGATCCAGACCGCAGCTGAGCCGCCAAAAAGAGGAAGCAACTGCCGGGCGGCGATCGGTTCCAGCAAAAAGAGCAAGAAGGCTGAAAGGCAAATGACCGTGGCGTAGAGAGCAGTAAGCAGCTTCATCGTAAATAGAGTCGGACTTTCAACATCGGCAAGCCTAGAGCAAAGCAGAGCAGATGTCATGTGGAAGCCTATGGCGGCAACGCCTTGCTGTCGGTGCCCTAGCGCTGCGAAGGCGGGGAACCAGGTCGAGGATCTCTTTCCTCGGGAAGGATCCGGCTTGGCGGATTTGGCGCTTCGGGTATATACCGGCGAGCGGGCAATGGGAGTGACGATGTGGCAGCCGGACTGGCATCCGGGATTGTAGATGTCCCCGATGCTGCCGGTGCCTGGCCTGACGTCGATTTCTCGGCCGGTTTGACGGCGCCAGTTGCGTACGCGGAGCTTGCTCCACCACTCGCCGCGAGCAGCGGAGACTCGGCTGGATGGACGGAGTATGGCTCGCGGGCTACGGCCATGAGATCTCCGGCAGCCGCATACGTGAATGTCCAGACCTGGTAGGTATCGCCGCCGCTCCGAACGGAGAATACCTGCTGCACTCTTCCCCTCTCCAGGAACGCCAGCGTAGGGACAGGAGCATGGATGGTACTCGACTCGCGCGAAGGGTCGCGTTGGGCGATAGGCGTTTCTCCCACCATCGCTAAATAACATAGACTCCGCTCGAGCAGCGGCTCTTCTGGGTGTTCGGCGTTGGCGGAGATGAGCTGTTCAATGGGTTCGGGAGCGATGGCTTGGTTAAAAACCTCGATGGAATGGGAACTCGACCAGGCGGGTACAAAAAGGGCCGCGCCAGCGCGTTGAATAGGCAGAATCTGGACGACACTATGGCCCGAGCGGTTCCTCAGATTCTCCCGGGAGATGGTCGCCGTGAAACGCGAGGTAGAACCATTCGGCTGGATTGATTCATACGCCAGCAACAGATGGCGGGTGACAAGAGGACACGCGATCTCTTTATATTCGTAAGAAGAACGAACGGGACTATGGCCACCGAGAGTACTCTCGCCGAGAGTAAACCCATACAGACGTGCGGAGTCGGCAAGAGCCCTTTGGCTATTCTCGACTAAGCGAAGTTGTGTCGGGTCCATCTGTGAAGCCGGCACCGAAGAAATCGCGAGCCCCGGCGATGACTGCTTAGTTCCTTGAGTCAAGCCCCGACCGGCAACAAAAACCAGGGTCAGCGGGATAAAACAGGCATATCGATTGAAGAGGCCCATTTGGGTCGACGCCTCAGATGAAACCAGGAAGCAGAAAGGCAGCCAACCGGCTGCCTTTCTGCGGATATTCCTTTCTCCATGCGTCGGAGCTGCGTCTACTGATGAGCCGCAGGCTTCCGGCGGACAGGAGCTTTCGTTGCTTCCGGCAGTGATCCCTCGTTCAGGATGATCATCGGCGGCGTCTTGGTATACGAGTCGAACGTGGCATCGTACTTGACGCTGTCGCCGATGGCCGGAACGGTAGTCAATGGCTTGGTGAAGTTCACGGTGAAATCGGCCGTCTTCGACTGCTGGGCGTCAGGCGAAACTGCGAGTTGTACCGAGTCCGGCGTAGCCTGAATCACGATTCCGGGAACCTGGGTGCGGACACCCTTCATCACCGCCCATACCTTGTCCGCGTCTTCCTGGTTGCCATTGGCGAGGACGAACTCCTTATCAGAAAGCGCCATATTCTTGAGCGCCTCTGGTGTGGATGCAGCGGCTACAGCGTCGTGCGCAAGCTTATCAGGAGCTGGCGGCGGCGGCGCCGGGGTGGGAGCGTAAGAAGCGGGCGGCGTCGCGTTGTCATGAGCAAGCTGCTTAATCGGATCGAACCCATCCATGCCACCGTGGTACTTCTGATACCAGTATTCAGCAGCTTTTTCAACCGAGTCCTTCGCGGCCGGAGGTGCATATTGCGCTGCGCGCTCCAGATAGAAAATGCCGTTCGGCAGGTCTTTCGGATCCTTGTCCTGAATGTAAGCCTGGCCAAGCAAATAAGTCTCGTTAATACCAGGGGCGTTGGCCGGAGAAGTGAGATCGGGATAGCTCTTCAGCTCCTCCTGATAATTCTGGATTGCGCCCTGATAATCCTTCTTCCCAACATCATCGGTGGCGATGGCGCTCTGGAATATCGGGGTGGTCGCCGCCTTGAGCTTGGCGAAATCCTCCGCCGAGATGCCGGAATTGGGGGTGGGCGCGGTGACAGCGAGCGCCGTCTGGGCCACCTTTGCCGCATCATCCAACATGCTCTGAGCCCCGGCCGGATCCGTCGCCGCCTTGGCGGTAGCCTGCTGCTTGGTCAGGTAGACATACACCAGAGCTGCGCGCAGATTGTTCGGGTCCGCATCGAGGACGCGTTTGGCCGTCTTCAAGAGGTTTGCGGTATCGTTTGCCTGCTGATAGGTCAGCAGCAATGTCGTCAATACCTGGTTCTTGACGACGGTATTCGGATATTTGGTCAAGAAATCTTCAAGAGCAGCAGCTTTGGCCGCCGGGGCCGACGTGCCGATCGCGTTTTGATAGGCATTGAACTCGGCTGGATCTTTAATGGTGATCTGGTCTGACGATCCACTGGGAGTCGATCCAGTCGCGGCTTGGGAGAATGCGGCAGGCACCGCGCAAAGTGTGCCGGTGGCGATGGCCAGCACGGAAGCAAAAACGACCTTCTTCATCTTCTAACGCTCCTGGGAACTACTTGTATCAAAGCCGCGTCCGCGGTACGACTAGATCGAAAATTCTGGGTTCGGAGAACGAACGCCGATACGCGTTCGCCACGGTGAGTTGATTGCTGGATTATAAGAACCACCGGTGTATGTGACAAGCCAAGCTTTGAATCACGTGCTTCTAACAATATCGGTGAGATGAAGAATTCTGGCAACGGGTCAAGTTGCTTCGACGAGTTATTTCCTGATTTGACAGCGGCCGCGCTGAACGGCGCCGCATCAGGAAAGCGAATCTTACTATAGAGGAGTGACCGATGAAGGATACAGGTGTCAAAGGGCTGGACGGACAAATAGCCGTAGTCACCGGGGCAGCGCGAGGGATTGGCCGGGCAGTCGCGATCCGTTTGGCGGCGATGGGCGCCACCGTAGCGCTCGTGGCCAGAGACCAGGGACAGCTCGAGGCGCTGGCTAAAGAAATTCAGTCAGATGGTGGGCAGGCAGTGGTGGCGACCTGTGATCTCTTGAACCCGGCACTGATTGTCCAACTCGGCAAGCGCATTCGCGCCGACTATGGACGTTGCGACATTCTGGTAAACAACGCCGGCGTCGGCAACCTTGGTCAGCCTTTATGGGAGATGCCGCTCGAGGAATGGGAATTGCTGATGGCGACGAATCTACGGGCCCCCTACCTGATGATCCAAGCGTTCGCGCCGCTGATGGTCGAGGCGAAGCGCGGCCACATCGTGAACATCTCCTCGCTGGCGGGCAAGAACCCTTTGCCCAATGGAGCAGCCTATGCGGCGTCCAAATGGGGGCTCAATGGACTGACTTACTCAGTTGCTGAAGAGCTTCGGTCCCATGGAGTCAGAGTCTCGGTAGTAGCACCCGGGTCGGTCAATACTCACTTCAGCGGCGGCAGCGGCAAAGATCCTGCCAAAGCGCTGCAGCCTGACGATATCGCCCAGGTCGTGGCTCTGCTGGTAACCCAGGCGCCGCAGAGTTTTATCAGTGAAGTGCTTGTGCGTCCAACCCAGAAGTAATCTGGAGCAAAGATTCACCGGCTGCGGCGAGGTGGCTCCAAAGTGCCAGAAAGATCCAGGCCAAAAGATAACGGAACTGTCTGCCTGATCAGAGTGGACGATAGGCGGAGTAGCATAAGCGACAGAGCCCCTTCTTGATCGTTTCCCTAATTTCTGGCCGGCATCTTGAGTGGTACCCGAATATGTTGCGGTGGGGACACCTTATCCACAAGATGTGGGGTCCCCTATGTTGACCTCGCTTATAGCGGGGGATAGCATTTTCTTAGGCCATCCTGAGTAATTCTGCATACCTGAAGATCGGCCTGATCTTTACCTGGAAGATGGGTTATCGACAATGCTGAAGCTGAAGAAGATCCAGATCCTGGGGTTCAAGTCCTTCTGTGATCGCACCGAAGTGCAGGTTCCCGGTCATGGGATTGCGGTTGTCGTCGGTCCCAACGGCTGCGGCAAATCGAACATCCTCGATGGCGTGAGCTGGGTGCTTGGCGAGCAGAGCGCCAAGACGCTGCGCGGCGGCAAGATGGAGGACGTCATCTTCGCTGGAACCCGCGACCGGAAGCCGCTGGGCATGGCGGAGGTCTCGCTGACCTTGATCGATCCGGAAGCGTATGAAGGCGGCCCGCTGCTGGAGACCGCAGTTGAAATCGAGAACGAACTTGCTGACTGGAACGAGGAAGAAGTTCGCGCGGAAAAAGCTGCGGAAGTAGAAGAGATCATCGCTGAAGCACAACCCGGCCAGGTGATTGAAGAGGAGCTTTCGGCTGGCCCGGCTACCCCGCCAAACAGCCCCCAAGTCACCCCCGATACTGCAGAGGCCCTACGGAACTCGAATGCAGTGGTCCTGAAGATTCGGCGGCGTAAATTTCAGAGCACCCCTCAGCGCGGCGAGATCGTCATCACCCGGCGTCTGTTCCGCACCGGCGATAGCGAATATCTGCTGAATGGAAAGCTTTGCCGGCTGCGTGACATTCAGGATATCTTCATGGGCACTGGTCTAGGCCCTGAATCGTACGCCATCATCGGACAGGAACGGATCGGACAACTTCTCAGCTCAAAGCCGCATGACCGTCGCGCCATCATTGAGGAGGCGGCCGGGATCACCCGCTTCAAAACCAAAAAGCGGCTGGCCGAGCTTCGGCTGGAACAATCCAAGCAAAACCTGGCCCGGGTAAACGACATCTTCGAGGAGGTCGCCAAGCAGGTGACCTCGTTGAAGCGTCAGGCCGTCAAGGCCGAGCGCTATGGAGCGTTGCGCGATGAGTTGCGTACCCGTCTGCGGGTAGTCTTGGCCAGCAAGCTGGCGGAAATGGATGCTGAGCAGGCTGCGCTAGCTGGCGAAATCGCTTCCCTGACCTCTGAAATTGAGAATCAAAGTGCTCAAGCTGAATCCCTGCAAGGGGAGTATTCCACCGGCACCGCTCGCGGCTATGCACTCGATGTCAGCGCCAAAGAGGCCGCTGCCAAGGCCAGCCAGGCGGCGGTTGAGCTGGAGCGGGCCGCTACCCGGCAGCATTCGAATGAGGAGCGAGTTGCGGAGCTCGAGGCACGCGCTAAAGCCGGAAGTGCGGAGCTAGAGCAGGGAAAACAACATCTAGAGGGTTTGACTGCCGAGCGCGAAGGTCAACGCGTTTTCCTTGAAACCGCCGCCGCCGAGGCCGCCGGCTTTCGCCAGCAGGCGCAGCAGAAGCAGCAGCAAGTGCGCGACACGGCCCAAGCGGTCTCCGTCGCGGAGCAAAAACTTGAGGCCGGGCGCCGACAGGCAATGCAACTGCTGCAGCAAGTATCACAGACACGCAACCAAACTACACAGGCGGAAGAATCCCTCGCCGCCCTCGAACGCGAGGCTTCTCGGCTCGCGACCGAGATGACGGCGGCCCGTCGCGATCTCGATGCTTTGGGTGCGGAGCGCGGGCAGTTGTCGATCAACTTTCAGTCAGTGACGGAAACGCTCGGGCGGCTAGAAGAAGAGATTGCGCAGCTTCGCGTGGAGATCGCCACAAAGCGCACGGAAGAATCCGAGACCAAGCGGCGCGGCGACCAGCTCCGCGCTGAACATGCGACATTGACCGGTCGCAGGAACTCCCTGCAATCGCTCATTCGCGATCACAGCTATTCCACCGAGACGGTGAAGAAGCTGCTACGGCAGAACTCGCTCGGTGGCGCATTAGCGCCGGCCGGCACGCTGGCGGATTTTCTTGAAGTGAATGGCCAATATGAAAATGTGGTCGATGAATTCCTGCGCGATGAGTTGAACTATGTCGTCGTAAAGAGCTGGGAATCTGCGGATGAAGGCATGCGCCTGCTGAAGCATGATGTTGATGGCCGCGCGACCTTCCTGGTGCATCCCGATGATTCGCAGGCCAAGTTCTCTTTTGCGGCCGGCGCGGCAATCGGCAGCTACGAGGCGCGGTCCGGAGTGGTGCGGCTTAAGGATTGCATCCGGGTGTTAGATGGGTTCGGTTCCTCTCTCGAAGTAATCCTTCCGAAACTGCGAGAAGGCTATGTAACTCCCGATGCAGAGACCGCTCGGACGCTAGCGTTGGAAAATCCGCACGCGTTCTTTCTCGCGCCATCCGGCGAGTGCTTTCACAATGTGACCGTGACCGGAGGCAAACCGAGGGTCGAAGGGCCACTCGCGCTCAAGCGCGAACTTCGCGATGCACAGAAGAAGCTGGAGAAGGTTGAGGCGGAACTCAGTCAAACGGATATTGCCGTCGCTTCACTCGCGAAGACGATCGCCGAACTGGTAAGGATATCGGAGGCGAAGCTCGAAGAGCGTCGCGACGCCGAGCGCGAAAGCGCCAACCATACAGCGGCGCTTCGGCAGATGGATGCGGAAGTAAAACGCCTGGAAGGCCGTGCCCAACAATGGACGATCGAGAACGAACGCAATAAGGATGCTCGCCGGGCGAAGGACGAGTTCATTGCCCGCAAGCGCGAAGAGGCTATGCAACTTGACGCTCAGCACCAGCAGGCAGAGGCTTCCCTGCTCGCGCTGCAGCAGTCGGTCGAAGAGCTGCGCCGGGCCCGGGAAACAGCACAAAATGAGGCATCGGCAGTATCGGCAGAGTTGGCCGGACTGGAAGAACGGCGGCGCGGAGCAGAGGCTGCGTTCGCTCGCATCGACCGCATGTATGGCGACCTCGGGCGGCGGGTACTCCAACTGGAGCAGCAGTTAAATGCGGCGAACGAAGAGCGCGAACAGCGTCTTCGCGAAAATGAGCAGCTTGCGATCACTCGGCAGCAGGTTGCGGCTGTTCGGGAGCAGGCCACCGCAGAGGCGGCGGGTTGGACGGAAGAGGCCAAAACTCTACGAATATCCCTGGCCGCAATAGAGCAGGCGTTAAAGGCCGCGCGGGATCATACCGACACATTGCGAGAGACGAAGAGCCTTCGCACTGCTAAGGCCGCAAAGCTGGCTGCGGACTTGAATCACATCGAGGAATCCTGCATCAACGACCTCGGAGCAGAGGCGGCTGTGCTGCGCGAAGACCGCGAGATGATCCGAATCGATGCCGAGTCTCTCGTCTCGGAAGAGGACGCCTGCCGTGGGCTCAAGCAAAAACTCGAGTCTATGGGGCCGGTCAATATGATGGCTCTCGAAGAATATCAGGAAGCATCCCAACGACATGAGTTCCTGGAGACACAGCGTAAGGACTTACTAGAATCCATCGAGAACACTCAATCCACGATCAAAGAAATCGATCAGATTTCACGGACGAAATTCGAGGAAGCCTTCGGCAAGATCAATGAGAATTTCAGCGTCACTTTTGCGCGGCTCTTCGGTGGCGGCCAAGCATTCATGAAGTTGACTGATGAAGAAAACTCGATCGACAGCGGCATCGATATCGTTGCTCAGCCTCCAGGGAAGAAGCTGCAGAACGTGCTCCTGCTCTCCGGAGGAGAGAAGGCGCTGACTGCCTTGTCGCTGCTGATAGGAATTTTTCACTACCAGCCTAGCCCCTTTTGTGTGCTGGACGAGGTAGATGCGCCGCTCGATGAAACCAATGTGGGCCGGCTTGCGGAGATGATCAAAGGCATGGCTGCAACCACGCAGTTTGTGATCGTGACTCACTCCAAACGGATGATGCAGGCCGGCGATATGATCTACGGCGTCACTATGCAGGAACCTGGCGTGTCAAAGATCGTCTCTGTTCGATTGGGCGGCAATGATCGCGGAGGCGGCGATAAAGACGACCGGCGTGGACGGAGTGAAGCAGGAACGGCGGAACGTTCGCGCAATATTAATGCGGCCCCAGCTCCCCAGCTCGCAACCGCATAGAGCGGACACTTGATCTCATCGAGCGGAAGGAATCGGCCTCCCGCTTGACATCTTGGAGCGCCCCGTGACTGGAGGCTCCGGGGCCGCGTATTCATGGGATTTTTACTGCGTTGACAAAGTCCGCCCCTCACCGGACAATCGAATCTTCAGTCGATCCCCGAAAGGCCTCACCCTTGACAGCACTCCTTCAGACCGAACTGGCAGACTTGCATTTGTACGCGCGCGGAAAGGTGCGCGATCTCTATGCGGCAGGCGAGTTTCTGCTGATGGTTGCGACCGACCGAATCTCCGCTTTCGATCATGTGCTTGGCAGCGGCATTCCCGGTAAGGGCAAGGTGTTGACGCAGTTGTCGCTGTTCTGGTTTGACTTTCTTGCGGATATCGTTCCGAACCACTTGATCTCCGCCAATGTCGATGACTATCCGCCGGACATAGCTGCTCACGCTGACGAGCTGCGCGGCCGATCGATGCTGGTGGCGAAGGCGCAGATGTTCCCAGTTGAATGTGTGGTTCGAGGATACCTCTCGGGGTCCGGTTGGAAAGACTATCTGGCGACAGGCAAGGTTTGTGGCATTACTCTGCCGGCCGGTTTGCGAGAGTCGGAGAAACTTCTCGAGCCGCTCTTCACCCCCGCAACCAAAAGCATGGACGGCGAGCATGACGTTAACATTTCTTTTGACGAAATGGCCTCCCGGATCGGGCATCAGTCGGCGGAAACGCTGCGACGCTTGAGCCTGGCGATTTATATCAAAGCTGCAGATTATGCCGAGAGCCGGGGATTGCTGCTGGCCGATACTAAATTCGAATTCGGGCGCACGGCTAAAGGCATTGTGCTGGCGGACGAAGCGCTCACTCCCGACTCTTCGCGCTATTGGCCCCGAGCGAGCTTTCAGCCGGGCGGTCCGCAGGCGTCCTTTGACAAACAATTTGTACGCGATTACTTGGAATCCATTCACTGGAACAAAAAAGCTCCGGCGCCAACTTTGCCGGAGGATGTGGTTCAGCGTACTCAGGATAAATACCTTGAGGCGTACCGCTTGCTTACGGGCATGACGCTGCAGACTTGAGACGTCGCATTTCTTGGGCTTATGGTCCGGATTGAAAGGTTTTGAATGGCTCCGATCGATTGGGTGATCGCCGCAATTCTCGTGCTGTCGACAATCAGCGCAGCTAAGAACGGCTTCTTTATCGAGGCGTTCTCGCTCGGCGGCGTCATCCTTGGCTTACTAATTGCAAGCTGGAACTTTCAGAAGCTGATGCCCTGGATCATGCATACGATCCACACTCCGCAAATCGCTGAGGCCATCGCCTTTCTGGCCATCGCGTTCGCGATCATGATCCTCGCAGGACTGCTCGGGCGCGCCCTGCACTGGTCGGCCCGGTCGATCGGACTGGGATGGCTGGACCGCCTCATTGGAGCAGTTTTTGGGTTCTTAAAGGGATGTGTGGTGGTGACCCTGGGGGTGATGGCATTGGCTGCTTTTTTCCCGCGCAACGGGTGGCTCGACCATTCCCAACTGGCGCCGTATTTTCTAACCGCAGCTCATTCGACCACCGCAATTACTCCGGTTGAGCTGGGCGAAAGGATTCGCGATGGAGTTAGGATCATCCGGGATGTACAGCCGGATTGGCTGAAGCCGCATGCTGAAGCTTGTGCACAGGTCGCCGCTTTCGGCTAAGAGATTGGGCTGAAGGTCGCCGTTTGTTCAACAGTTTGAAAGAAAGAGACCGGGCAAAGTACCGGCAGCGAGGTTTCCTTGAAGCGAGAGCTGGACAGTCTAGTGGCCCACATGCACGCGAGCGGCATCACCTATGCCGAGGGTGTGCGCGAATTCAAGAAACGCTTCATCCTGGAAGTGTTGGCACGCCATCGCGGCAACCAATGCAAGGCCGCGCGCGAATTGGGCATGCATCGCAATACTCTCAGCCGGACGATTGCCGAGCTGGACCTGAATCCCGCCCAGATACGGAGCGGGTTGAAGCGGCCGCCGCGGAGCGCTCGTCCCGCTCTGGAACTTCGCCAGACGGTCAGTTCCTAACCGCACAGAGTGGGATCATCTGCACGCCAAGAAGCAGATGGCGACGTGACGATTTCCCGCAAGGCCCGCCCCGGCCGAACTTAGAGTGCACCTGCAACCTGAGAACTGCTCTAGAATTGAGTAAGGAACCCTGCTGGGCTAGGCCACGCCAGAATTGTGTCCCGATCCTGGAAAGGACGAATCGATTTGACCACTATTGCGACCGGCGCTGAAATACCCAGTCAGCCAAGTTCCGCCCAGTCTCAGGTCTACATTCGGCAAGGATTTGTCTGGGATGCGGAGCCGGCTTATCTCTTCGATATCGACGGCACTCTGTTGCGCAGCCAGGACGGCGTTCATTACGCTTCCTTCTTCTCGAGCGTCAAAAGCGTGATGGGACGTGACCTCGTTCTCGATCAAGTGGTATTACACGGCAATACCGATCCTGGAATCTTGCGCGACGCCTTCCGGGCCGCGAGATTGGAAGACTCGGAATGGCATCCGGTGCTCGAAGACATTCTCGATGCAATGCGAACAGATGTCATGGCTCGGCGCGAGGCGATGAAGGTCCAAGTAATGCCTGGGGTGGCGGCTACCCTCGATTATCTGCAGTCGAAAGGCGCGGCCTTGGGCGTCGCCACAGGTAATCTCGAATCGATCGGCTGGCTGAAGATTGAGACGGCCGGCTTGCGGCACTGGTTCACCTTTGGCGGATTCAGCGACCGGTTTGTGGATCGAGCCGAGATGATCTGCGAAGCCGCCTTGACCGCGCGCGCGATTGTTGGCCCAGATGCGTCTGTGTGCGTAGTAGGTGACACGCCGTTTGATATATCGGCGGCCAAGTCGAATTCCCTGCCGGTCATTGCGGTTGCGACCGGACGCTATTCTTTTGACGACTTGATGACCTCTGAGCCGGACGTATGCGCGACCACTCTCGACGCACTGCTGCAAAGAACTCGACTGGAGTCATGAGGGACTTGCAGACTAGTCTTCGCGCCCAGGTTATGGCCGGAGCGTTGGCCGCCACCCTCGTTTTCCCGCTCACCATTTTCGGGCAGCAGCCTGGGGAGACCGGCAGCAACTCCTCGGCGGCAGATTCTAAGCCGGCCTCGGCTGAAATGCTTCCCTCGGTATCCGTCTCCCACCCGCTACTGCCTCAAACTCCGAACGTGACTCCGCCAGTCGCCGGCAAGCCGCTAGCCACTGTAGCGGCGCCATCGACCCCGGCAACTCCGAAACAGCAGCGCCAAGCGGAAAAACTTTACCTGCAAGGCGCGAAGGCCATCGAGCAGAATAATCCTCGGGTTGCCTTCGAAGATTTCACGCGGGCAGTGTCGCTTAACCCGTCAAACTCCCAATACGCGGCGGCGAAGGAGATTGCCCGTCAGCACCTGATCACGCTGCTGGTTCAGGAAGCGGACAAAGCCCGTCTGTCTCAGCATCCCGAAGATTCACGGAAGAAGCTCGAAGAAGCACTGGCGCTTGACCCGAAAAATCCATTCGTCAGACAACATGTAGACGAATTGGCCGACGATCAGAAGATGTCGTTCGATCAGGTCGATGAAGCGGGTGTCTCAGCCGAAGGACCGATCGAGCTTACTCCCTCGAATGGCAAGAAGAGCTTTCACTTGAAGGGCTCGCAACAGGACATTCTTCGCCAGGTGTTGTCGGCGTATCAAGTCACGCCGGTAATGGACAGTTCCGTGACGAGCCAGGCGATCCGCCTCGATGCCGACGATTTGGACTATGCCCAGGCTGCGCAGATGTTGAACTTGGTTACCGGAACGTTCTTTGTGCCTCTTGATCCGCGACGTGTATTGGTAGCCAAGGACACCAAGGAGAACCGCTCCAAGTTCGAACGGCTGCTCGTGGAATCGATTTACTTGCCAGGACTGAACACGACCGAACTTAACGACATCAGCAACGTGGCGAAGACGGTCTTTGAAGCGCCGGTTGCCAGCCTGCAGCCGCAACGAAATATCCTCACGGTGCGCGCGCCCGAGCCGCGCATGAAAGCGCTCAATGCCACGCTCGAAGAACTGCTCGATGGACGAGCTCAGGTCATGATCGAAGTGAAGCTCTACGACATCACTCGAACCCGCACAACCAATATCGGGGTTGTGCTCCCTTCGCAAACCAATGTCTTCAATGTGGACAGCGAACTGAACGGTCTGCTGCAAAACAACCAGGCCGCCATTAACCAGATCATCTCAAGCGGACTCGCCGCACCAGGGGACTATGGAGCTATTCTGGCGATCCTGATCGCGACGGGTCAAGTAACCAGCTCGGTTCTCACGCAAGGATTTCTGACGTTCGGTGGCGGCCTCAGCCAGTTCGGCTACAACCTTGGCACCGTCTCAGGAAATTTGCAGTTGAATTCCAGCGACGCCCGAGCGCTCGACGATATTCATCTCCGCGTTCAAGATCAAGAGGCGGCAACATTCAAAGTTGGAAGCCGGTATCCGATTGTGTCTTCCACATACTCCTCTGGCGGTGGTTCGCTGAACGTACCAGGCATCAGCACGGCCGGACTATCGAGCACGCTCAACGGCTTAGGGGTAAACCTTTCGAGCTTGAGCGCACAGGTGACCATCCCGCAAATCCAATACGAGGATCTCGGACTGACATTGAAGGCAACGCCACGGGTCCAGCACGGTCAGGAAGTCGCGCTCAACATGGATCTGGAACTGACAGCCTTGGGGGGCAGCACACTGGATGGCAACCCGATTCTCAACAATCGTAAGTACACTGCCACAATCACGCTCAAGGATGGTTCAAGCGCCCTGGTCGTAAGCAACCTCTCCAAGCAAGAGAACAAAGCAGTCACGGGACTGCCTGGTCTCGACGAGCTGCCCGGGCTTCGATCGGCCACCAACGACGCGAAGGACCTGAACATCTCCACCCTTGTCCTGCTCGTTACCCCGCACATTGTTCGCCGTTCGCACATGGAAGTGGCTGGACGAGAGATCCTCTTGCCGCGGCATGATTAAGCCGTTTTGCGGGTCTCCGAACCCACCACAATCCCTTGGTGCGGCCTTCGTCCCGCCAACCTCATCCTAGACCAAGGTGTGGCTCACCTCTGGCCAGGATCTTCATAGTTAATCGATAGCGAAGTAGGAGTACCTGTTTGAAATTGAATCGTTGGGCAATCGCGGTTGCAGGCTTTCTGCTGCAAATGGCCTTGGGGGCAGTTTACGCGTGGAGCGTCTTCCGAGGACCACTCGTGAGGCAGTTCCACTGGAGTATCTCGCAAGTTACGCTGACTTTCACTATTTGTATCTTCGTGCTGGGCGTGTCTGCATTCTTCGGTGGTCTCTGGTTAAACAAAACTGGGCCTCGGACGGTGGCGCTGGTGGGCGGCTTTCTCTATGGTCTAGGCGTTTTTCTCGCCAGCTTCTCAGCCGACAGGTTATGGTGGCTTTATCTGAGCTTTGGCGTTATCGGCGGCGTTGGGCTTGGCTTCTCCTACATCGTTCCGGTTTCCGTGCTGGTCAAGTGGTTTCCCGATCGACGTGGATTGATCACAGGCGTGGCTGTGGGCGGTTTCGGCGCTGGTGCGCTGGTGACGGCGCCGGTCGCTACCAGGCTCATTGAGAGTGTGGGAGTGCTGCATACTTTCGCCTATCTAGGAGTGGCCTACCTGATAGTGACCATGGGGACCGGGTATTTCATGGTGAACCCGCCGGTCGGATGGAAGCCCGAAGGCTGGTCTCCTAGCTCCGCACAGCAAGCGCAACGGGCGGCAGCCGATTACACCCTTGGCGAGGCGCTGAGAAGGTGGCAGTGGTGGGCGCTCTGGCTTCTGCTCTTCTTAAATACGACGGCCGGGATCTCAATCATCTCGCAGGAAGCTCCGCTCTTTCAGGAGATCGGCAAAGTCACGGCGATCGTTGCTGCCGGCATGGTAGGCATTGCGAGCATCGGCAACGCAGTAGGACGCATTTTCTGGGCTTGGGTCTCGGATACCATCACCCGGCGATGGACATTCGCGACGATGTTTCTGTTGCAGGTCGCGCTCTTCTGGCTACTTCCCAGTGTAACGACCGTCGCGATCATCGCCCTGGTCTCGTTTCTCATCTTGATGTGCTACGGCGGAGGCTTCGGCGCCATGCCCGCCTTCTCCGCCGATTACTTCGGATCCAAGAACGTGGGCCCTATCTATGGGCTGATGCTGACCGCATGGGGAACGGCCAGTGCTTTCGGGCCTCTGCTCATAGCCCACCTGCGGCAGATGAGCAACTCGTATGGCAGCGGCCTGCATGTGATTGCCGTGATCATGGCGGTCTCAGTGGTACTGCCAATCTTGGTGTCGCCACCAAGGAAAGTACTCACCCGGAGTAGCGCCAGCGAAAGCTAGCGCTACTCATGCGGCAATCAGTTGCTTCCGTTTGACGATCCTGTGGCCAAGGTCGATCATCGGCTTCTCAATCGCATAGTAGGTCACTGTGGCAACCAGGAGCGTCACCGCAATGGTGATAAGAAACAACCCAATGCCACCTGTTCTGCCGTAGCGGAAGAGGAAACTGATAATCGGATGGACAAGGTAGACGGAATAACTGATCCGCCCCAGCCACATCCCAACAGCCGGAAATTCGCGATTGCGCAGCGCGTAGGCTGCGAAAAACATCACGAATCCCACAAACCAAGGTCCAAATACAGCCACATACGAGAATTGCATCTCGACTTTTTTGGTGTAGACGTAGTTAAGATAGACACCAACAGATACGGACAGGAGGAGCGCTCCCATCAAGGCGTTCATGGCTTTGGCGGAGATATTCCCTTTGTAGTACCTGTAAATCGCTGTTCCACAAAAGAGCGTCACCCCGTAAAACAGGCCAGCCATCTCCATCCGCCGGTGAAAGACAAGCGGGCCCAGGATCCATAAGGCCGAGACCGCAACCAACAGCACCCACGTCAGGGCATAGGTATTCCGCAGCTGCTTGATCAACAGCAGAAGCGAACATGCTATGTAGAAGAACATCTCAATGGTGAGGGTGTAGTAGAGCCCAATCGCTTGAGGCACGCGGAAAGCGCCTTGAAACATGGTCACATTCACCAGCACATTACGCCAGAGATGGGCGCGAAAGGGCGGATCGAAGATCGGGGTATACCCCAGCAGATAGATGATCACGACGGCTGCAAGGCTAACCCAATAGAGCGGAAAAAGGCGAAAGAAACGCTGCACCCAAAAACGCTTGAGCGAGTGGCCTTTTTCGATGCTGAGCGGTATGACAAATCCACTCACCAAGAAAAAAATTACAAGTCCGAGTTTGCCAAAGCTGAAGTAGTCGTGTGTAAATTTTGCGAACTTTGGAAAAAGGTTCTCCCCGCAATGTTGAACGGCGACTACCAGTGCAGCAGTGCCGCGGAGGAAGTCCATGAACTCCATCCGCCCGCTGCGGATCGAGCTTTTCTGCGGGATACGCTTAGCGGAAATAGTTTCCGCGGCGCCATCAAGTAGCGGCTGGGTGGATGAAGTCATAGGCTCTCCCGATCTTTGTGCCTGAGTAACAGATTTAGGGCATTTGCGATGGCTAAGGAGTTACAGCCCAGGGAACCAAGCGCTTTTCCGACACTTGACAGGTTACTAAGAAAGTTCCGGTATCGGGAAATTGAGGAAAATTGCCTACCGCGAAAATTTGCGGTGATCTAATTTCATACACTCGATTTTGATCAGCATATCAGGTTTCGAAATGAACGAACAACGAAAGTGTGTTGTCCGGACTTTCACTCCTTTTTTTGGCGAATTCGAGTCAATTATGCTGAATAGGCTTTCTTCCGTTTTAATTGCCTGAAGCAGCGGCAGTTGCTCCGTCTTGAACCGCCTGATAGGAGATGACGTACTAACACAGGAAGGAAAAGCTGGAGAGAAGAGAAGGTCCCTTAGCATCCCGTATGGGATGTGCTTGACGACGACTGTACCTCCAAGTGGCTTCCACGAGCAAGGGCTGAGCGTTCGACCATAGCGACACGAGATCTGCCGAAGAGCGCAGTCTCCACTGTACTCAAAATGAAGTCTCAACCAAGTGAAAGGCCGAATCATTATCTACGAGGTCCTTACGGCCTCGACGGCCCAGGTGAAGCGGCTCTTCCACTTGGTGCCGCTGCCTCATAGAAGCAGCGGAAGTCGGTACCGGTCTTGATGATCCCATGAGCCACGCGAGCCATCTTGGCGGCGACGGCGACATACGCCATACGCTTGCGGTCGGCACTGGCAGGATCACGCCGGAGATATCGTTCGAACTTGTCTCGGAAGCTGTTCTCTCGCAGCCTCACAGCCACAGTGGCGGCCATCCAGAAGGCGCAGCGAAGCCGTGCGTTGCCGTATTTCGACAGCTTGGTCGCTCCTCGAAACTGGCCCGACTGCTGAGTCGAGAGATCGAGGCCACAGAACTTGAGGAACTGACGATGGTGATTGAAGCGGCGCAGGTCGCCGGCTTCGGCCAGGATCGTGAGCGCCAGGATAGGGCCGATGCCTGGCATCTGCTGGAGACGCCTGAAGTCGACGTTTTCCTTCAGGTGAAGCGCAGCTCGTTGTTCCAGTTGATCGCGGAGCTGGCAGAGTCGGATCATCTCGCCGAGTACGACGCGGAACATCGCAACGGCCTCTGAGTCCTCAGCAACGGGGATCCCGATGGAGGACTGGGCCGTGCGGTAAATATCCTCTAGCAGCCGCTGTTTACTTACCTTGCGTCCGACGACCGTCCACGCTTGCTGAACGAAGTCTTCCATCGAGAGGCGTGCAATCAGGGCAGGCGTGGGGAAGACCTGAAGGAACGCGAGAAGCCACTCAGAACGCGTGGCATGATAATACCGCTCTATCTCCGGAAAGTAGAGCGGCAGGTAATGGGTCAAGAGCCGATGCTGGGTCCGGGTCTTCTCAAGAGAGATCTGCGCATAGGTGAGCGACAGCTCCTGAAAGTCATGGATCTGGTTCACGAGCGGGTCATGGTAGTGCTGAGTCACGCCGGTCTTGAGCAGATGGAGCAGGACCTGGGCGTCCTTCGGATCGTTCTTGTCCCAGGAGTTATGCATGGCTTCGCGGGTTCGCGCCACAGCGAGGGACGCGATCAGCTCCAGATGGAAACCCTCGGCCTGCAGAAAGTGCGCCAGCGGCCTATGGTAGTTCCCAGTGGCCTCGAAGACGATGCGCACCGGGTGCTTCAAGCCATGAAGAAAGTCGGCAAACAGTCGGAACTCGACTGCGGTGTTGGGCAGGATCAGGCGCTTGCGGCTCTTCCATCCCGGAGCTTCGATCAGGACATCGTGACGGAGCTTGGCAATATCGATCGCTACCAGAACGGTGGACGGTTGAGTAGGCTGGACAAGGGACATGGTTGGTTCTCTCCTAAAAGTGAAAGTAGGCATACGTTCAGCTTAGGAGACCTACGGCCAGCCATGGCCCAGGAAGTCGGATCTCGGTCGCTACGCTCCCCAAACCTGACTTCCTGCCTTCCTCAACCTCTTCCTTCCAAGTGCTTCGTGTGGTGCTATGGATTTCAATTGATCGTACTGGATCCCGCCGATCGGTAATCCGCGGCCATTGACATAGAGGAATGGCGTCTCTCGGACCTCAAGCTTGTGGGCCAGGTCGAGTGAGGCCTTCACTCCATCGACGCCTACCGAAGACGTCGAACAGGCCGTAATCTTGGCTGGATCAAGGCCGATCTTTGTGACTACATCCTTCAGAGTCTGATCGGACTGCTCTGGCGTTAAGCCTGCCTGGTTGGCGAAGACTTGATCGGCGTATTTGAAGAAAGCCGCATCACCGCCCGCCTTTTGAACGCACACTCCGTAGGCTGCGGCCTTCGGAGCTTCGCTATGCTGCGGAAGCGGAAAGCTCTCATAGACGAATCGGGCGTTCGGGAACTCCTTGACCATGCGATCGATGGTCGGTTGCGCATCCTTGCAATGCGGGCACTGAAAATCGGCAAATTCGACGATCAGTAATGCTTTCGAGGCGGAACCACGAGCAGGGCCCGCAGCCTCCGCTTCCAGGATTTTGCGATTCTCCTCAAAAGGGTGAGGGCCGAAGGGGACAATCTCGTCCTGGGAGATAATGTGTCGCCCATCGGGAAGGACGAAGAAGACCAGCTGCCCGACTTGAGCAGGATTGCTTTTCTGACCGATGGCCACAGTCACCTTGCTGATCCCTGGGACTGGCGTCTTGGCCACCGCCTCGACCTGCCATCCGAGATCCGGATTGTAGCCCCAGGTGGCTTTCAGGAAGTCGTTGATTTCAGGAGAGGTGGGCTTGTCTGCTGTGAAGTTCTTGGGATCGGGCGTCGCAAAGGTCAGGGCTTGCGGCGCAGCCGACGCTTGAGCTGGTGCTGCAGGAAGCTCCTGCTGCGCTGGCGGCTGAGCCTGGTTCTGAGCAAATGCCGAAAGGAAAGAAATAGCGAAAAACGATCCCAGCAGGGCCGTGTGTGCGAACCAATCCCCTGACTTGCGGGCCCGAGAACTAAATGACATTGAAACCTCTTCTCAGAACTCAGTGAAATATTTCTTCGAGATGCTCAAACCTGGACCTTGACGGCGATCGGGAAACGGCGCCCCATGCCGAACGCCTTCTCGGTCACTTTGAGCACCGGCGCGGCCTGTTGGCGCTTATACTCGCTGCGCTCTACTAGTTTGACGACGGAGCGTACAAGTTCAAGATCAAAACCGAATTGTGCGGCGATCGCCTCTGGATTTTCATAGCGTTCCACGTAGGCTTCAAGAATCGGATCGAGCACGTCGTAAGGCGGCAAGGAATCGGTGTCCTTCTGACCGGGCCGCAGCTCAGCCGAGGGCGGCTTTTCGAGGATCGCGTTAGGAATTACCTCGCGTGCACGATTGACGTAGCGGCAAAGATCGTAAACGCGCGATTTCATCACATCGCCTATGACGGCTAAGGCGCCCACCATATCCCCATAAAGGGTGCAATAGCCGACTGACATTTCGGACTTATTTCCAGTAGTCAACACCAAGGCGCCGAACTTGTTCGACATTGCCATCAGCAGGCCGCCACGGATCCGAGACTGGATATTCTCTTCCGTGATGTCGGGCTTCGTTCCAGCAAAGATGGGCGCCAAAGCTTGTTCATAAGCCTCAAAAAGCCCCTCGATGGGTATCTGATCAAGTTGAATACCAAGCGTATCGGCCAGGGCGCGGCTGTCGCCTACTGATCCAGTAGAGGAATATTGACTCGGCATAGTGACGCCTCGGACATTTTCCTTGCCTAGCGCGTCCACTGCGATAGAAGCGACCAAGGCTGAGTCAATCCCTCCGCTCAAACCTACCAGGGCCTTTGAAAAGCCGCATTTGCGAACGTAGTCGCGGGTGCCAAGCACGAGAGCCTTATAGATACCGGCATACGGAGTACGATCCTTGGGACGGATGTCCCCGGAAAGCGCCTTAGTGTCGACAAAGACCAGGTCCTCCTCAAAGGCCTCGGCCTGGGCGAGAAGCTGTCCATCGGGACCAATCGCGAGACTTGATCCATCGAAGATAAGGCTGTCGTTGCCGCCGACCTGATTTACCAGAATGACCGGGGTGCGGTGACGCTTGGCGATTGCCGCGAGCATCTCAAATCGCACCTGCCGCTTACCTCGCCAATACGGGGAGGCGGAGATATTGATAATCACCTTGTCGTCCCCATCGCCGGCTTCCCGCATCAAGTCTTCGACCGGATCAACGGCATAGAGCCTTGCCGGCCAGAAGCCCTTGTCGTTCCATGCGTCTTCGCAGATCGTGAGGGCAACGCTTACGCGCTTCACGCAAGTCAACTCCTGCCGTTCGGCCGGAGCGAAGTATCGCTGCTCGTCAAAGACGTCGTAGAAAGGCAGCAGCATCTTCGACTGAATAAATTCGATTCGCCCGTGGCGCAGCAAAGCAGCAGAATTTCGCACATGCTTGCCGCTCGTCAGGTTCGCTGGAGTGACATACCCGCAGATGATCGCTATCGGCAGCGAAGCAGTCGCCGCCGCCACTTCTGCAACCGCCTGTCCGGCGCGAGCGACAAACGATGTCTTTTCGAGAAGATCCGCGGGCGGATAGCCGCAGATTACCAGTTCGGAGAAAACGACTAACTCAGCTCCGCCACCAGCCGCCCGGCGGGTAAACTCGATGATCTTCGCAGTGTTGCCAACGAAATCCCCGATAGTGGGGTTGATCTGTGCGAGCGCAATCTTCACTGATCTAGTGTAGCAATCCAGATTAGCAATGCGATGAATGGAGCAGCCGATGGCGCCCTATCGTAGAGGAGAGGACCCCGGCCTTCAACAAAGTTACGCCGGCAGCACAAGCGCGTCGAGGTCCAGGAACTGCCGGATGATCGGGTCCTGGCTCTTCTGCATCTCGGTCATGGTCCCGAAAAAGTGGGCCTTGGCTTCGTGCAAGAAGAGGACTCGGTCGGCGAGCTTCTCGGCAAAACGCATGTCGTGCGTCACAACGATGCTGGTGAGCTTCAGTTGGTGTTTAAGCTTCTGAATCAGGTCTCCCAACAAGCGGCCCATGAGCGGATCGACCATCGTCGTCGGCTCATCGTAGAGGATGGCCTGCGGCTGCGAGGAAAGCGCCCGAGCGATGGCCACCGACCTTTTCATGCCGGTCGAGAGGTCCGATGGAAGCAGGTCGGCCATGCCGGCAACCCCCACCATCTCCAGGAGTCCGTTGACGATCTGGAGGATCTGATCTTCGACCAGTTCGCCGCGCTCCCGCAGCGGGAATGCTACGTTTTCTCCCACGCTTAACGAGTCAAACAGAGCGCCATTCTGAAAGACCATCGTCACTTTCTTGCGAACCACCTGCATCTGCTCTTCGGTATAGCCGCAGATATTCTCGCCGGCCACCAGGATCGAGCCGGAATCGGGTTTGAGAAAGCCCATGATCTGCTGCAAAGACACGGACTTACCGACGCCGCTGCGGCCCAGAATGCACAACGTCTCGCCCGGGAGCACAAAGAAGCTGACGTCGTCGAGAACACTCAGGCTGCCGAAGGATTTCGATACATGCTCAAACGCAATGTATGGCGAACTCTTGTCGACATGGCCATTGGTGCCTTCATCAACCCGCTCATGAGGATGGTTGGCGCCCATGCTCTCGACGATTGTCTGGATGGGAGGGGGCTGGGGACTGCTGCTCAAACCGAATCTCTCCTCTGTCCATCAGCTTAGAGCATTTCCATCATTCGCATCAGCATCACAAAAGTTCCAACGCATGACACTGTCGATCTTTCTCCTCTAAATATGAGGGGAAAAATCAGTCAGCGTCATGAAGGTGGAATCTACCTTTTCGACGATTTTGCCGTTGGCTTCTGAAGCGGACTGCACTTTCTGCCACTCCGGATCGTCCCGGAACGCTTGCCAGTTCTTGGTGGCGGCGTCGCGCGAGGGATGGGAGATGAGATAGATCAAGGTCTTGCCCTTGAGAGGATCGTCAGTGGGAGTCCAGTACGCCACGTTGTGGATGCCGTGTCTCTCAAAGATTGTCATGGTGTGCTCGCGAAAGCGAGTCAGCAAGGTTTCAAGCTTACCTTCATAGCAGTGATAAACGCGAAGTTCATAGACGGCCCCCGCCGGGGCGCTCGATGCTTGAGAAGTCATCTGGGCCTGCAATGGAGCGGCAATAAATGCGAGTGCAGGAACGGACTGGAGCAGGTCTCTTCTATTCATACCCGCCATTTTAGAGCAATCCCCAAAAATGTGAAGACAGGAGAAGTGGAGGCAAGCAAGCAACTCAGTGCAAAATCTCCCTTACTGAGGAATGCTCCGCCGCGGCTTTTGGAGAGTCTTGCCCTTCGGCGTAGACCCGCACGTAATCGACCAGCATTTCCTGGGGAAATTTCGTTGATGAATCGGGATTGCCGGGCCAGTTGCCGCCGACAGCGACGTTCAGAAGGATGAAGAACTTTCCAGTATCGAAGGGCCAGATCGCGCCCTTCGGTAGGTCAGCCGGAGTATACCTCGCATAAACGTTGCTGGGATTGTCAAAGTAGAACTGAACTCGTCCCGGGGACCAGATCATGCCGTAGACGTGAAACGCCTCTCCTAACGTTTGGCTGTCAGGAAGAGTCAAGCTCTTGGTCAAATCGCCGCCTGGAGCGTGGATGGAACCATAGACGGTCGATGGAGTTTTCCCAATGTTCTCCATAATGTCGAGTTCGCCGCAGGCTGGCCACCCGACTGCAGCGATGCTGTCACCAAGCATCCAGAAAGCGGGCCAGATCCCCTGCCCTACCGGAATGCGAATACGGGCCTCGATACGCCCGTAAAGGAAGCCGTGGAGAGACTGGGTCTTCAGGCGGGCTGATGAATAAACGCCGTCACCCATTTTGCGGGCGACTATGTGCAAGTAGCCGTCGCCGAGCAGGTAGGCACTAGGCTGTTCAGCTGTGCACGGAGATGCATTGCTTCCCCATGCGCAATAGGTTTCGAGCTCTTTGTTGCCCCAGCCACTAGATCCGGTGTCGTACGTCCATTTGGCTGGATCGGGCTGGCCGCGGCGCACGTTGCCGTTGAACTCGTCGCTCCAGACAAGCGTCTCTTTGCCGGTCGGAGCGGTTGGAACTGCTTGCGCTCCGGCGCGCACAGAAGCCCAGCCGAACAAGAGGCAGCCGAATAACAAAAGGCGTTTCCCGCGTAACCAGACAGCGCCCAATTCGGGGAATTCGATATCTGCCATAGAGTCGCCTTAATTCTTGGGGCGGAAAGCTTTCGCGACTCCAGCCGTCACCATCCGTCGCGGTAAAAAGCGTTGAACAAACACCCCGGCCTGACCAACGAAATAGGGGATCACCCACTGTCTTCCGAGCGCGAGTCCCTCCAATCCCTTCCGGGCGACAGAACTGGCTTTCTGCGATCCGCGAAATTGGTCTGCCGGTGAGCCGGCGACCTGGCCGAACTCAGATTCCGTAGGTCCAGGACAGAGTGCACTAACGTGAACCCCAAAGGGTCTCACCTCTTGGGCCAGGGCTTCGGCGAGAAAGCGATCGAAGACTTTCGTAGCCGCATAGGTCGCCAGATACGGGACTGGTTGGTAGGCCGCGGTCGATGCAACGATCATAATGTCCCCTCGCTTCCGAGCGATCATCCTGGGCAAGAACAGGTTGGTGAGCGCGACGACCGCAGAGCAGTTGACCTGCACCATGGCGGTTTGCCGGGCCGGGTCCCCTTTGGAGAACTCTCCGTAGTAGCCAAAGCCGGCATTATTGATGAGGACATCGATCGATTGGCCGGCGCCCTCAGTGGCGGCAAAGATTTGCTCAGGAGCGTCGGCTTGTTCCAGATCGGCGACCAAGACCTTGGTCTGGATACCGAAGGCGGTCGCCAATTTTGCTGCGAGGGCCTGCAGTCGATCCTGGCGGCGTGCGGTCAGCACCAGATTCACGCCGGCGGCAGCCAGCTCCTCAGCCAGTGCCATACCGATGCCGGCGCTGGCTCCGGTGACGAGTCCCCATTTACCTTGCCATCGCTTGCGTAGAATTGACGATCCTTGAGCTGAACTGGTCATGTTATTCCTCAAAACCTGACTGAAGCCGGGAAGAAATTTTAAAGAAGCGGCTGAATTGCATCCCAGCGTCCCTCGTTCAGAGGTTTTATGAAGCTGGGCTAGCGAATTCCTCACTGATCCAGGCCTTGAATGCTTCAAGACTTTGCTGTCTGCCGAGAAACTCCTGCACCAGTTCCCGGGCCGGGCGAGCGCCGCCGGGCTCGAGTACTGTCTGGCGGTAACGTAGGCCGGCCGGCCCTTCGAGCAGGTTTTCACGATCGAACTGGTTGAAGAAGTCAAGTGCAATTGCCTTATCGAAGAGGTAGGTGTAGTAGTTTGACGAATACCCGATCAGATGCCCAAAACTCGCGTACATGCGGTTCCCTTCAATCCAGGCGTAGGGAGAGAATCGCTTGTATTCCGCTTGGAGCAGGCGATCGAGATCGATCTTCTCGGGATCGACATTATGCGTGTCGAGTGAGTAGCTGGTGTAAACCAGCTGAGTCCGGATGCTATCGGCGCGGCCGAAGGCACTGGCGTGATTCATGCGCTGGACGATCTCGGCCGGAAGCGCCTCACCACTCTCATAATGATGGGCGAATGTGGCCAACAGCTTCGGGTCACGGAAGAACTCTTCGAGCATCTGTGAGGGCGCTTCGACAAAGTCCCATTCGGTGCGGATCCCGCTGATGCCCGCCCATTCCTGATGACCCCCGAGGATGGCATGCATGAGATGGCCGAATTCATGAAAATAGGTGACAACGTCGCTGTACTGCATCAAGCCGGGGTCGCCCTCTTTCCCGCCGGGAAAGTTGCAGATCAAGGCCGCTTCGGGAAACTGGCGGTCGCGGACGCCGGGCACCAGGGGCGCGGCACTGAACCATTTATCTTTGCCCTCGCGCGGATGCATGTCGAGATAGAACAGCCCGATCTGCCTCTCTCCATCACGATCAGCGGCAATCTCCTTATCGGCGTCGAAGACTCGCCAGGCACTGACTGAAGGATCCCAAACGTCGGCATCTTCGACTTGCTCGAAGCGTACCTGGAAGAGCTTTTCCGCGGTAGCGAGAATGCCTTGTTCTACCTGCGCGTATGGGAAATATGGCCGGACGGACTGGGAATCGAACTGGAAGGCGGAGCGGCGGAATTGCTCATACCAGTAGCCCCGGGCGGCCAAGTCGATCTCCTCGAGGCCTGCCTCTTGTTGCTTTGCGAAACCCAGAACCATCGCGTATTCACGCTCAGCGCCGGACCTGGACGCCTCTTCCAATTCGTCCAGGAAGGCTTGCATCCGCTCGGCGGACTGCATCATCTGGTCGGCGGTAGCTAGATCGGCCCAGGTCTTGTAACCCAGAATCGTGGCCAGTTCCTGACGGACCTTCAGCAGGTCGAGGAGCAATTCCTTGTTCAGCGGATAGGCGCGCGTCTGGTACGCGAGGAACATACGGCGCCGCGCCTCCGCATTCCTGCAATAGGTCATCAGCGGCTGCATGTCCGGGAAGTCGGTGCTGAGCGTGATCAAGCCATCCTCCCCGGCAGGATGTGCCTTCAAGTAATCGTCGGGAAGCCCGGCTAGTTCGGCCTCGGTCACCTGGATATGCTGGGCGCCTTCTTGCACGTTCCGGCTGAAGGCCAGGGAGATCTCGGTCGCCTTGTCTTGCAGTTCCTTGATCCTGGAGCGGGTAGCCTCATCGCGATCGACACCGGACAGCCGGTATTGCAGCAACGTGCGTTCGACATAGTGGCGCGTCGCCGCGTCCGCTGGGGTGATGTCGATAGCGCTGAGGGCGTTATAAACTTCCTGGTTCAGCGATAAGGCGGTCGCCGCCGCCGAGATTTTCTGCGTCGCCGCTTGGGCGACATCCCGCACCGCCTTGTCGGGATGGACACTGTCGAGGAGCGATGCCTGCTGCCCGGCGATCGCCAGCACAGCCTGAGCGTCATCAAAGGGGCGCAAAGTATTCTCAATCGTCCGATGCCCTGGAACGGAGACCAGCTTGTCGATACTCGCCTGATATTGGTCCAGACGAGCGTCAACCCACGCCTTCACGCTGGCCGCATCGGCCTTTTCCATCCAGGCATGCGAGACAGCGCCCTCTGCAAGTGCCGCTTCTCTTCTCTCTGCTATCTCTACACTCATATGGCTTTTCGATCGCTCCTCAAAAATTCCGGCTGAAGTCCTCACCACTGCGGAAGCCCTCACTCTTCAGAATAGATGGTTTTTTCTGGGGGTGCGGCCGGTGGCATTTCCCCAAGCCATATCGTTTCGGTGAAGTGGGATTGAACGCTGTGGGGGCAGCAGTACTGGGCGGTCATGCCAGAATGAGACCCCCCCGCAAGTCCCGCTCAGAGAGCAGCATGGGCTCGCCCGCAGCCGGTCACGCGACCCGCTTGGCGATTTTATTAATAAATTACTTATATCTTGCTATGACAAACCTTATGGGGTCGGCTTATAATGCCGTCCATGATGCGGGCGCCCAATACCGTTCCCATGGGATTCTCTCCACTGCAGCATTCGCGGGTCTGCATAGTCTTCGCTATTGTCCTGTTTTCACTGGCTGCCGGGGCCTACCATTGGAATGAAGCTGCTCACCTGGAGATCTACCTGGTCTTGGGTTTGATCTTTGCTGTCCTCGGAATCGCACCGTTGTTGATGCGTGCGCTCCACGGGAATTCAAAGTAGACGCTCGTTGACGCGCCACCCGGCCGATGGTTGCGGCAATCATCTTGCATCCTGGCGAAAACGCCGGTAAGATGCCGCAGTCACTTCATGAATTCTACCTTCTCATCTGTCTCTTCCCACTACCTCCGAGCCCGGATCGGTAAGATCTGCGTCGCTATCATCGGTTCGACCCCCGTGGATCTGGTTCAGAAAGCGGAGACTGCCTACCGCGAGACGACATTTCTCGAATTCCGCATCGACTATCTCCCTAAACCTCTGGCGGCGCTTCCTGCGTTAAAGGAATTTCTCGGCAAGCACCCCGAAGTGACTGCCATCGCGACCTGCCGTCGCGAAGCAGTTGGCGGCAGATTCGTCGGCACCAGTCATGCCGAGCTGGACGTCCTTCAAAAGGCGATCGCCTCAGGCTGTCAACTGGTTGACGTGGAATTGCAGACCGCCGAGGAGATCCGCCCCGCAGCGATGGATAAGTTGCGGGCACAGGGCGGCGGGCTGATCCTGTCCTACCACGATTTCGTGACCACTAAAGACCTGGACGGCGTCTTCGAGCGGATGCTAGCCTTCGAGCCGGAGTTCATCAAAGTAGTCTCAACCGCCCGCAGCTTGGCCGACAACGTCGCCTTGATCCGCTTTCTGGAGCGTGCACGAGACAAGGCCAATGTGGTGGGTATTTGTATGGGCGAACAGGGCGTCATCAGCCGCATTCTTGGGCCCCGCTCCGGCAGCGTGTTCACCTTTGCCTCAGCAACAACGGGGGAGGAAACGGCGCCTGGACAGCTTTCGGCACAGACGCTGCTCGAACTTTACCGGGTCGATCAACTTGACGCCGCGACCAAAGTTTACGGAGTTGCCGGCAATCCAGTGACGCACTCACTCTCCCCGACGATGCTGAATGCCGCCTTTCGGCGAGAACGAGTGAACTCCGTATACCTGCCGCTTCAGACCTCGGCCCTAAGCGACTTGCTGACTCTGGTTCGCGAGGTTCCTTTGAGCGGGCTGAGTGTGACGATGCCGTTCAAGCAGGAAATCTTGAAGCATCTGCAAAAGACCGACGCCATTTCGGAAAAAATCGGCGCCTGCAACACCGTCGTCCGCTCTCAGGATGGAAAATTGTACGGTTTCAACACCGATGTGGCTGCCGTGGTTCGACCGCTGGAGAAGCGTTTAGTTCTCCGCGGCGCGAAGGTGTTGGTGTTGGGTGCAGGCGGCGCTGCCCGGGCCGCAGTCTTCGGACTCAAGGAAAAAGGCGCCGAGGTCTCGATCCTGAACCGAAGCTTGCTCAATGCTCAAAAACTCGCCAAGGAAGCGAAAGCCAAGGTCGCAAAAGCCGAACAGCTTGGCAAGAGCGATTTTGATGTCATTGTGAATGCAACGCCCGTCGGAATGGGTGGCGTGAAGACCCACTCCTTGCTGAAGCCGGAAGAGATCAATGCGCGAATCGTCTTCGACCTGGTTTATAACCCTATCGATACGCCGCTCATCAAAGCAGCGAGGGCGAAGAACATTCCCGTGATCACCGGCATCGAGATGTTCGTGCATCAGGGCGCTCGGCAATTCGAGATCTGGACTGGCAAGCCAGCTCCCGAAGATGAGATGCTACGGGTAGTCCTTCACTCGCTGCGGCAGCGAGCGGCAACGGCCAACGGCTCTCACTAAGAACAGCGATGGATCCCTTACAACCTTCCCTATGGCAAAGTCACCATTCACCAGGCAAGTCTCCGAAATAGACCGTCTCATCGAATTGGCGTCCGACGAACAAAGCCCGTCTCCGAATCTGAAGGAAGCGCACGCCGAACTCAGTCATACTCCTATAACCGCTCTGTCTCTTGAAGACAAAAAGGATCCTCGTCCTTCCATGTGGCGCATCTTGCTTCAACTTCGAGTTCTTCTGCCGTATCTTGCGCGCGTACTGCCGCTGCTGGAGCGCAGTGTGCTGGGCACCAATGTGCTTAGCGCTGGCGGCGGGGCGGCTATGCCAACCCCAGATGACCATCATCGGGAGGAGGAGTATGAGGAGATACGCGCGTCTTTGCGGGACCTCAATGGGCAGCTGAAGAATCAGACCGCCGACCTTAAGTATCTGCAGGAGCGCTTGACCTGGATCAGCAAGTCTTTCGAGTCGGAGACGCAACGGCAAGCCCAAACTCTCGAGGCGCTAACTTCCCTCAAGAAGACCGTCAGAACCTGGGCGATCTCGATCGTAGTGCTGCTTCTGGTCGTCCTGGGCGCGATCCTGTTCCTTATGTTTAGAGCGTAGTCAACGGATCCCGAAGATACACTGCTCCTCGGCTTGGCCGACATGGGATATTAAAGCTGGCTTGGGATATCAAAGCTAGCCAGGATCGGTGCCGCTCGGCCTGGCGGAAAAGCGCTCAACGCAGGTTCACAGTAATCCGGCGGGCGTCACCGCCAGCGGACTTCACCACAATTTCTCCATCGCTGCGCTTAACCACACTGGGAAATTTTTCCCCCCATTCAACCAAAACGATGCTATCCGGACCCGCCAGCTCATCGAGTCCCAAAGCTTCAAGCTGTCTTTCCGCATCCACTCGATACAGGTCCAGGTGGTACAACTTCACGGGCGTCTCGTGTCCGGACTCAGGAAACTGGCCCTCGTACTCGTGGATCAGAGTGAAGGTCGGGCTAGTTACTTCCTCCGCTTCAGCTGCATTCAAACCTTCGGCAATTCCCTTGACCAGCGTGGTCTTGCCAGCACCCAGATCGCCGCGAAGGATCAGAAATTTGGGCGGGGTCAGCAGCTTGGCGATCTCTCGCCCGACGCCAATGGTCTCATCGCTTCCGTTCGTTTCAAACACCTGGCCTTCGTTGCTGGTTGTCTCCGCTGTCATATCTTCTGTCTTCGGCATTTGGAAACCCCTGTAACCAAACATACCCGCCTTTGTCCTTAGAGCGATAGCGGAAAGCGTTACAAAGATGTGAAACTGTATCGGTCGCCAGCAAGGTATGTTCGTCTTGTTCCAACACCGCCAGATCCGCAGCCAGTCCGTGGAGGTAGACGGCGGCCGTGACTGCCGCAGCGACGTTCTCGGCAGCCGGATCGCGGGCATATTGTGCGACCATGGCCGCAACGATTCCGGTGAGGATGTCTCCGCTGCCTCCCTTCGCCATACCCGGGTTGCCGGTAGTGTTTACGGCGACCGCGCCGTTGGGATGCGCTATCAAAGTTCGCCAGCCTTTGAGGACAACGGTAACCTGATGACGCGTGGCGAAGTTGCGAGCAGTATTCTCGCGATCCGCCTGAACGTCCTTGACACTCCCACCGATGAGTCTCGCCATCTCGCCCGGGTGAGGCGTGATGATCACCGGGCGCTGGCTTCCGTCGAGAAGCTCGGGGTTCTTCGAGACGATGTTCAGGGCGTCAGCGTCAAGGACCAGAGGCAATCGCGACTGTCTAACCAGTTCGATCACAAATTCGGCCGTTTCCGGATGCTGGGAGATCCCGGGACCCACGGCCAAAACCGTGATCTTCTCGATCAAAAATTTGAGGCGTTCAGGATCTGCGTTGACGCGAGCGATCTCCCCGTGTTTGCCCTGAACCAGGGGGACAGTCATGAGCTCAAGTGCGGCGCGCGCCACCGTCGGGAGAATTGATTCCGGAACCGCGGCCGTCACCAGTCCAGCGCCGGCGCGAAGAGCTGAGACCGACGCCATTGCAGCAGCTCCCGCCGTCCCTTTTGCTCCTCCTACGACGAGAACGTGGCCAAACATTCCCTTGTTGCTGTCTGGAACGCGGGGTTTATGGGAGACTTCGGCTGCCGCACCGCTCCACGTCAAGCCAGTCGTTGAAATGATGGCTTCTTCGGGAGAACCAATCCCGGCGACCACGATCCCCCCTCGCGTCATGTTGCCAAATAGGTGGGCCGGCTTCGGTGCGGTGAAGGTGACAACTGCATCGGCACGGAAGGCCCCAGGCGAGTCGGCCCCGCGCGAGTCGGCGTCCCACCCGGACGGAAGATCGACGGCAACCACCGGCGCTTCGAGGCCATGGATGCGTTCGGCGAGGGCAGCCACGACGCCACGCAAGGGGGGCTGGAAGCCAGTTCCTACGACGGCATCGAGAAATAGTTCAGTATTGCTGAAAAGCGCTCGGACAGAAGGTTCGTCGAGCGCTGCTTCGTCCTTCGCGAAGAGGGCCCGCTGCGGAAGGCGCTCAAACATGACCTTGGCATCGCCCTTGAGGTCAGCCGCTTCTCCAAGAAGCAGGACAGCGACGACCCGTCCAGCCTCGGCGAGTGCGCGGGCGGCCACAAAGCCATCCCCACCATTGTTGCCCCGTCCGCAAAGAATCGTGATGCGGGCATAGTCGGGAAACTCGCGAAGCACAAAGCGAGCAACCGCTGCGCCGGCATTCTCCATCAGCGTCGTCGCAGCGACGCCATATTGCTCGACCGTCCGTACGTCGACTTCGCGCATCTCTTTAGCGGTAAGAATCTTCATTGGCACCCAGCGCATTCTACTAGTGTCGTCGATGCCAAGCAGAGGGCGTCTTGGCATCTCCGGGGAAGAAGCTGATCGAACGCACTCTCCTGCAATTTTGACCGACTTCTCTTTATTCTCCGCCGAAAAACAAACGGCCTCCAGTCGGAGGCCGGTCTTGAATGACTAACCCTTGCATTGTTATTGCGAGACGCCCAGCACGGTAGCATTGCCTGGCGCGGTTGATTGATCCGGTGCCGATTTCTCCACGAAGTAGCTGTGGTCCCAAAGATTCCGATAGAAGACTCCGGTCAACTCCGCGGCGCGAGGTCCGAAGGTGGGACGTCCTCCTTCGAGGAAGAAGACCGTGACTATGCGTCCATATTGGGTATCTGCGTAGGAAGCAAACCAGCCAAACCGGGTGCCATTGTTCGAGCAGGTGCCGGTCTTGCCCATCACCGGAAACTCGTTGAAGTTTGCACGGAGGCTGCGGGCGGTACCGTAAAGAGTCGCAGCGTGCATACCGTCCTGGATTTCTGGAATCACTTTCGAAATATCGAGGGTGCGCTTGATCTTAGGATGATAATCAAGCACCTCCTGGGGCGTGGTTGGATGCTGGAGGTAGTAAAGGGTCCCTCCATTTGCAATGGAGGAGACGAGAGCACCCAACTGCAGCGGCGTCATCGAAACGCCCTCGCCGAAGCTGCACATTCTGCCGACGCCGCCCTGAGCCTCTGGAAGTACCTCGTCTGGATAGGTGCCCAGGGTCTCGCCCGGGATATTGTAGCCAGCCAACTCCCCCAGACCAAACTGATTTGCATAATGGCGAACTCGCTCAAATCCGAGGGTCCGGCCGAGGGTCTCAAAATAAAGGTTGTTGGAGTGGGCCAGAGCCTCGGTGAGCGTCATGTGATAGCTGCCGCCCAGGTTGACCGGAGTGTCCTTGGTAATAATGCCTTCCTGCAGTGCTGCCAAGGCAACAGAAACCTTGATCGTCGAGCATGGTTCGGCGCCCCCGCTCAAGGCGAGCTTCTGGTTCACCATGGCGAGAATGCGGCCGTTCTTCGGATCGATGGCCACAACCGTACCATTCATATTTCCTAGAGCTTCGACCGCAGCCGCTCTGACCACCGGGTCTTCCCCGGCGGTGACGTCCCCGGTGGTCAGGTCGGCGTCGACAAACGAGCTTCCCGTAAATCGCTCGAACGAACGGCGCCGGCGGTAAGCCAGGCTCGCCCTCCGCATGCCCGCCCTTCCGGAGGAATGCACGACGGTATGAGCACCCGCGTAGCCAGCTGCATGGACCGCTCGTCTTTGAAGCGTCGATGCATGAGCAGAATGCGCAGAGACTGCATGCAACGCGGTGGCCTGTCCGGCATGATGGTGGACGTGATGGACGGTCGCTGCTACGCAAACCGGCGACATCGCCGCTCCCAGCGGCATTAGAAGGGACGTCAATAATGACTTTATGAGTGTGTTCAGTTTCATAAATTTCAGGTCTCTAGAAGAACGGGTACCCTCAGAGTGTAATGATCGGTAAGGTAAGGCATTTCTTCTCTTGCTGCTAAATTCCAGCCGGAGTCCCAAAATAGTAAGATGCCTTCCAAATCGGGATACAACCAAAACCGCCGTGAACCGGAAGTAATTTAGACCCGGAGCCAGCGTCGCGGTTGCGCGACCTCGGGACATCCACCTGAAACCTCAAAGCTGAATCACTCCCTCAGTGTAAACCTGTCTAAGTGTAAACCTGTCACAGCCCTCCCCGACGCAAAAACGCTGGGACGTCGAGGTCTTCCCGTTCCGTGTCATGCTCCTCAGCGTCCAAGGACCCGCTGTACATGCGCGGCTGTGGCCTATTTGCAACCATCACCAGATGCTCTTTCGGCGCGCCCTCCACGTCCTCTCCTTCTCGACTTGCAAAATCAATCGGCTGCAGGAAGTCCACGTCGTGGGTGGGGTCCGCCACGGCCGTGATATTCGGGGAAGTCGGCTCCTCCATCCTCAAAGAACCGGTGGAGTAGACGATGACGGGCGGTTCTTCCGGCTTCCGGAAAGAGGCCGCTTCGTCTCGAGCCTCTCCGGCGAATCGCGGAGTGTCATTCGCAGTCTCACTGCGGACGAACGCCATCGGCGGGACATGGGCATTGAGCACAGAATTTAGCATGCGCTCGCGGCGTTCCGGTTGCTCCTGGCGAAAACCGGTCGCGATCACTGTGATTTTGACGTCGTCACCCATGGCTTCATCGAGCACCGCGCCGAAGATGATGTTGGCATCTTCATGGGCGGCATTCTGGATCAGGCTGGAAGCTTCGTTGACCTCGCTGAGCTTGAGTGTGCTCGAACCGCTGATGTTGATGAGGATGCCGCGCGCTCCGTCGATGGCTCCATCTTCGAGCAGAGGAGAGGCCATCGCAGCCTGCGCCGCTTCAATGGCGCGATTCGCGCCGGCTCGCATGGCTGTTCCCATGACCGCATAGCCCATTCCAGCCATGGTGGTCTTCACGTCGGCGAAATCGCGATTGATGATGCCGGGAATGGTGATGATGTCTGAGATCCCCTGCACACCCTGCCGCAGGACGTCATCCGCGATCCGGAATGACTCGAAGAACCCTGCATCTTTGGCGACGGCCAACAGCTTCTCATTGGGAATCACGATCATCGTGTCCACGCTTTCGAGCAATTCCTCCATGCCGCGCTCGGCCTGCTTCATCCGCCGTTTACCCTCGAAGCCAAATGGCCGGGTGACCACGGCCACGGTAAGCGCTCCCATCTCGCTGGCTAAAGACGCAATCACTGGTGCCGCACCGGTCCCGGTGCCGCCACCCAGGCCGGCCGTCACAAAAACCATGTCTGCGCCTTCGAGGGCCTCGATGATCTTGTCCGAGTCCTCGAGGGCGGCACGGCGGCCGACGTCCGGGTTCGCGCCGGCGCCGAGTCCGCTGGTCAGCTTCACTCCGAGCTGTAGTTTCACCGGAGCCTGACAAAGCTGGAGCGCCTGGACATCGGTATTCGCTGCGATAAACTCCACGCCCTCGACCCGGGCCTGAATCATTCGATTGACTGCGTTGCCGCCCCCGCCGCCAACGCCGATCACCTTGATCTTCGCGCTGCGCGGCATCTCTTCCTGGTACTGAATACGAATTCCTTCCGGATAGCTCATTGTTTGGCTCCTCTGTTCCGAATCTCTCTCTTCAATCCGTCTGCTGATCCTGTTTGTGGCGAACACGGTCAAATGGTGCCGGCGAACATCGCCCTCAGCTTGGCCTTCAACCCGCCGTCTTCAGCCGCCCGCAGCACTCCGGTGCGATGCGAGTAAAGCAGCATGCCTACGAGGACCGCGCACTCTGGCTCGGCCAGCTCTTCGGGCATCCGCGAAACTTTCACCGGCGAGCCGATGCGTGCCGGAACGCGGAGCAGGCTTTCAGCGACTTCCAGTAGTCCCGCCATCCGTGCGCCTCCTCCGGTCAGAATGCAACCCGCTCCGAGCGCCTCGAGCACCCCGCCCTGACGGAGATTATCGCGGAGCATATAGAACAACTCGCGCGCCCTTGGTTCGAGCATTTCGGCGATGACCCGCTGGCGAATCACCCGGCCGTCACTCAGGGTGAGCTCGCTCGAATTCGGAACGGCGGTGACCACCGAATGTCCGAACTCGAGCTTCAACCACTCCGCCTCGGGTACGGGTACGTGCAGCCCCTGAGCCAGGTCGTTGGTGAAGTGGTCACCACCGATCGGTATGGCGGCCGTATGGGCCACCGATCCTTCGAAGAACACGACCAGTTCAGTAGACCCGGCGCCGATATCGATAAGACAGGCGCCAAGCTCGCGCTCGTCCGCAGAGACAATTGCCTCAGCCGCGGCGATTGCCTCGAAGATGGTCTCCGTTACCTCAAGACCAGCCTTGTTAGCGCAGGTGATGATGCTTTGAAGGACCCCGCCGGAGCAGGTCGACAAGTGCAGGTTCACTTCGAGCCTGGTGCCGACCATCCCCACCGGATCATGAATGCCCGGCTGGTCGTCCAACAGGAATTGCTGCGGCAGCAAATGGATCACCTCGCGGTCGGCGGGCAGAGAAACCGATCGGGCGCGATCCACTGCAGCTCGAACATCTTCACGGGTGATCTCCCGCAACCGGGTCCCCAGACTGATGCCGCCGCGACTGTTTACTCCACGAATATGCTGGCCGCCGACACCGATGACGCAATGCTCGATCACCCCGCCGGCAAGCCGTTCAGCTTCGGTGGCAGCCTGGTTGATACATTCAGTTACCGGGCCAAGTTCGGCGATCAATCCCTTGCGCATCCCTCTGGAATCGATCATGGCATGACCGCGATACCGCAGCGCCCCTTCGTGCAGTTCGGCAACCAGGACGCGGGTCTTGGCGCTCCCGACATCGATGACCGTAATGAGATCGTCTGCTCTCTGACTCATGCTTCTAATTCCTGACCGGCTGGTCGTGGAAGGTTGCCGCACTTCGGCGCGGCGCTGGTTTCTTGATCCCTGTCTTCTTGCTCGCCGCAGCCATCTGCCGCGCCGCTCGCGGGGAGATGGCGCTGGCCTCCGCCTTCAAGTCGTCCATGGTCTTTCCGGCCGCGTCCTGCCCGGGAGCAATCGATGCCCCCTTTTGCATCTCGAGAACTACCTGACGCTCATAACGAAGGTCCACAGAGGCCAGCTTTGGATATTCCTGCTTCCACTCGGTTAGATGCTGCTGATAATTGCGCCATCGGGTCAGAAAATCCTGGTCGCCGAGATGCAGCAACAGATCGCTTCCCTCGGATGCCACTACCGCTCTCACATCTTCGGGATCGGAGAGGTCGACTTCGCTCAGCTGGTTCGAGATTTTATCGCCTCCCGAGTCGAGTTCCGCAACGAAGCGCTGATAGAGCTTCATACGCGCGGACCGCGTCGATTGCGGATCACTGGCAGTGATTCCGGTGACGACTGCAAACGAATAATGTTTGGCAGCGATCGTCTTCGGATCCATGGCCAGCAACACGCCATCGCGATCGACCAGGCCAATCTTGTTGCCGGTGCGCACAAAGGCAATCGGGGTCCGCTCGACCACCGCGACCCGCAACTGGTCCGGAAGCAGACGCATGACCGTGGCCCTTTCCACCCAGGGCAGACGCTCGAGATCGGCGCGACGCTCCTGAAGTGGGACAAAGAAGACATTCCTACCCATGTCGCCGCCAAAAACACTGAGCAACTCTGCTTGAGTCACCTCAGAATTTCCCAGTATTTGAATATTTTCCGAAGAATCGATGCGAAAGCGAGGGTCGTGCGCAGCAAAGTGACGAATGACAATCGCCAGCCACACAAGGCCACCGGTCAGCGCAACGACGCCAGCAGTAATGCCGATTCGGCCCCAACGACCTCGAGGGATGATGCCGCGACGAACGGCAACACGTCGCCGTGACCGCAGAAACGGTTCGTCCTCGTCCTCATTTGCGCCGGCTTTCTTTTCTCTGAAGGGAAAGTCCGCAGGCAACGGCCGCTCCGGCGATGACTTCTTAGCGGGAGGGCGATAGAAAGCGCTGCCACCCGTGGTCGCCTCCAAGGCATCGTCTTCGGCAAGCGCACCTGGCCTGACGCTTCCAGTAGGAGAGAAGCGCGTGGTGACACGACCAAGTTGTCCGTCAGTTTTCGCCACGCCCGAGCAAGGTCGTGAAGAACCGCCAAGGAACACTATAGCCCGGCTCGCGCCAGCTTCCGGCCTGTGAATTTCAGATTCGAACGGCGAGGTATCGATGAAAGAACTACGATCGAAAGCTCCAGAACGCTTTGGTTCGACTATTTCCCTACTTCGACAACCGGTTCGCCGCCCTCAACCTGCCGCGCGCGGAACATCCCTAAAGTGTTGAAGCTCCACACCGGATCTGACTTGGCATCAAGAACGATGACGCCACCTTCTCCACCCTTGAGCGCGGCGACCTCGTGACGAATGACCTGATCGGCTGCCTCTTGGATCGACAAACCCTTGTATTCCACCAGGACGCAGATCTCCTTCGCAACCGAGAGGCGGATGAAATACTCTCCAACTCCGGTGGATGAGACTGCACAAGCATGATTCGCGGCGTAGGTGCCGGCGCCAATCACCGGCGAGTCGCCGACTCGGCCCGGCATCTTGCCCTGCAATCCTCCGGTGGAAGTGCCGGCGGCCAGGTCGCCGTGGATGTCGCGGGCAACCACGCCGACCGTCCCATATTTATGAGCAAACGGCCTCAACTGCGAAAAGGAAGAGGGCAAAGACAAGCTGGCGTGCCCTTGATGCTCCGGGGGAACACCGGCCGGGCGCGGAGGAAGCGGCCTTCCACCCGCCCGCAAAACCTGGAGCAGCTCCTGCCAGCGCGCTTCGGTAAAGAAATAAGAGGCGGGCATCTGGGGTAGATGGATGCTGGTCGCGAAAGCATCCGCTCCAGGACCGGCCACCATGACATACGGGGTCTTCTCCATAACCGCCCGGGCGAGCGAGATTGGATTCTTCGTAAAACGAACCCCGGCTACAGAACCAGCCTCGAGTGTCGCTCCGTCCATGATGGAAGCGTCCATCTCGTTCTTGCCTTCAGAGTTGAAAGCGGCGCCGCGACCCGCATTGAAGAGTGGATCGTCCTCTAGAACTATGATCGCTGCCTCGACGGCGTCGAGAGCCTTTCCGCCATGACTAAGCTTGTCCACTCCTGCTGCGAGAGCGCGATCCAGTGAAGCGTGGTAAGCAGCAGCGGTCGCTGCGTCCATGTGTTCCCATTCGGTCTCGCCAGCGCCGCCATGGATCGCGATGGCCCACTTCATTGCTGGTGGCAGAGGTGCGGCCTGAGAGGAGACGGCCTGCCCCTGCAGATTGGAGCCGTAACCAATCAAGCACACAGCAGTGACCGCATGCAGCAGGACTCTCATTCTGACCTTTCTAACGATGCTGATGGAATTTTTCCCCATGCGGCAGGATTGAGTGTTTATCTTAGCGCCACGAAGGGCCCAGCTAAACGTTACCCTCGTGGCGGCGGGTATGAAGGCTTCGTGGTGCGAGTCCACGAGGTCGCTCCATTGGCGCCCTGGCCTCCAAAAAGCTAGACTGACGAATCATCTAGTACGGAGGCTCGCCTGGGTCCGCATCCACGGATTATTGCCGTCATTCCTGCCCGTCTTGCATCCACTCGCCTTCCTCGGAAAGTCCTGCGCGAGATTGCGGGGCAGCCGATGCTGGCCTGGGTCTACCGGGCGGCCAGAGCCTGCAGCCAGTTGAGCGACGTTTTGATCGCGACCGATTCCAACGAGGTGGTCGACTTCGCGAGAAAGTCCGGCTTCCAGGTAATGCTGACTCCAGTGGACTGTGCCAGCGGGACAGATCGCCTCCACTTTGTAGCCGAGAGAGTTGATGCGGACATTTATGTCAATGTCCAAGGTGACGAACCGCTATTGCGCCCGGAGCATATCGATGCCTTGCTCCGCCCCATGATATCGGCCTCAATCAGCGGCAGCGAGGTACTGGTTTCGACGTTGGCGACCCCTTGCGCTCCGGACCAGGTTAGCAATCCAAACGCCGTCAAAGTCGTCACTACCGGGGACGGACGCGCGCTATATTTTTCGCGTGCCACGATCCCCTTTGACCGCGATCAGACGGGGATGGTGTCTTACCGAAAACACCTGGGGATATACGCCTACCGCAAGTCTGCGCTCTTGCGCTTCCCGACCCTGCCTGCCAGCGCACTCGAGGCCGCGGAGCGCCTGGAGCAACTTCGCTTCTTAGAAAACGGCATCGATATCCATGTCGAATTGACTCCCTATGACACCATCGGCGTTGATACCGAAGAGGACCTCGGGGCCGCAGAGACAATCCTTCTCAAGGGCGCTTCGATCTCCGAAAATTAATCGCTTAGTCTCGCAAACGACTGAATCGCGAGCGAGAATTGGTCATCTAGTTGTTGTAACGACTATCTTGCTCGAGGAGTTCCCTATGCCTACCCTGCTTGTCATTGAATCAAGCCCTCGTCCGGCTTCTGTGTCCACTTCACTTACTCAGAAATTCGTAGCTGAATGGCAGCAGAAGTATCCAGGCGGGAACGTCATCACCCGCAACTTGTTTGCTCAACCCGCTCCTTTTGTCAGCGAAGCCTGGATCATGGCTGCCTACACGCCCAAGGACCACCGGACCGCTGAACAAACAGCGGCACTGGCCGCCTCTGACGAATATATTCAAGAGCTCTCCCAAGCCGATACGATCGTAATTGGCGCTCCCATGCACAACTTCAGCATCTCCGCTCCACTCAAGGCCTGGATTGACCAGATCGTGCGGCCGGGGGCAACTTTCTCTATCGGCGAAGGTGGCTATAAGGGGCTTCTCGACTCCAAGAAGAAGGTGATTGTCGCTTCGGCGCGCGGCGGGGAATACACTGGAGAACTGGCATTTCTAGATCATCAAACACCTTACCTAAAGACCATTCTCGGCTTCATCGGGCTGACGGACGTGCACTTCGCTTTGGCGAACAACCAGAGCCGGGCTGCCGAGGCGGCGGAAGCGGGCCTGAAACTTGGAACCGAACAGATTCTGGCGCTTGCCTGACATCTGGCAGCCGACTTAAGGCCGTGGCAGGGGTTGAAATTCAAGTTCTAACCCCTGCCCGTCCGGCAGGATCGTCACGGTAAGGTGCTCCAGAGAATCGATGACCCAGTCGGCGGCTTCAAGACTCTCAACGGAATGAGAAAAAGTTGTGGCGAGCACCTTGCAGCCGGCTGCTCGTCCGGCCTCCGCTCCCGTTGCGGCGTCTTCAATAACGAGGCAGTCCTGCGGAGCAAACCCTAGTAATTCTGCTCCCTTGAGGTAGGGTTCGGGATCGGGTTTGCCGTTCGTGACCATCTCCGCGCTGATCCAACGGGCTGGCGGAATGATTCCACCCGCCTGGAGTCGAGTCTCGGCCAGACGGCGGGTGGCCGATGTCACAATAGCCCAGGACCCTTCCGGTAACCGGGCGATCAGGTCGCCGACGCCAGCCAGCTGTTCCACGCCGTCGGTATCCGCAATCTCCCAGTCTTCAATCCTGGTGTTTTCTGCTTCCGCATCGAGATCGGGCCGCAACGCTCTTACCGATTCGATGCTGCGTCGACCGTGGGCACTCTTGATCGCCTCTACGGGGTCGAGCCCATGCATCAGTGCCCATCTCGTCCAGGAACGCTCAACTGACCCGATCGAACTGACCAGGACGCCGTCCATATCGAACAATATCCCTTTGACCTTTAGCTTCATCCTGCTCCTTCATTGCGCACGTGCTTCTCCTTCATCCTAGCCGAGTCAAAAGGCAAAAACGCTATACACTCAGGTCAACGATGAAGATGAAAAGGTCGCCATCTATTAAGAAATCGGTCACGCTGGGTTTCGCGTTGCTGATGCTCCCGGCAGCGGTCTCCCCCAGGACTTTACTAGCTCAATTGGCTCCCTCAATCCCTATCTCGATCGCGGATCGCGAGAAAGCCCTGAACACGCTCTTCGATGAGATCTGGCAAGACCAGTTGAAGCATCAGCCCGAGTTTGCCTCGAGCATCGGAGACAAGCGCTATGACGATCAGCTGACGGATTACTCGGTTGCTGCCTATGACGCCCAGCTGGCCCGTGGCCGGAGCTACATTGAGAAACTCAGCCTGATCGACCCGAGCGGCCTTCCCGACCAAACCCAGCTCAGTCTCGATCTGATGCTGCGCCAGCTTATCGATGAACAGGAAGAATCCCGATTTAAGACGTGGGAGATTCCAGTAAACCAGATGGATGGCATCCACGCCGACCTGCCGCGGCTGGTGCGCCAGATCAGCTTTGACAAGGCGGAGGATTATGACCGCTATGTCTCCAGACTGAACAAGGTGCCGGTCGCATTCCAGCAGATCACGGAAGACATGAGTGCGGGCATCGACGATAACCGGACGATGCCGAAATACCTGATGGAGAAGGTGTTGGTTCAGGTCAACGCGATCGCCAACCAGAAGCCCGAAGAGACAACTTTCGCCGCCCCGCTGAAGAAGTTTCCCGCGGGGATTTCCGCCGAAGAGCAGAAACGCATTCAGACGGACGTGTTGGACGCAATCTCGAAGCAGGTGATCCCTACCTATGCCCGCTTCGCGAAATATCTGACCGCTGTCTACATTCCGAAAGGCCGCACCGAAATAGGAGTGTCGTCGCTACCTGATGGGGATGCGTATTACGCGTTTTGCATCCGCCAACGTACCACCACGAAGATGACTGCCGGTCAGATCCATCAAATCGGCATCGATCAGGTCAAGCAGGACGAGACGGAGATGCTGGCCATCGCTCAGAAGCTTGGCTACAAAGACATCCCTTCGCTGCGTGCCGCAATGAACGCGAATCCGAAGCTGCACCCCACCTCAGGGGAAGAGTTGTTGAGTGCCTATCGGGGCTACATCGATGGAATGAAGCCCAAACTCCCAGCGCTCTTTGGCCGTTTGCCAAAGGCACCTTTGACCGTTGAGGCAGTTCCCGCATTTCTCGAGAAAGACTCGGCCTTCGCCTACTACGAACCCGGAACGCCGGATGGCAAGCGTCCTGGGACTGTCTTCATCTCGACCTATAAATATGAATCCAGGCTGCTTTCCGGAGCCGAGACGACTGCCTACCACGAAGGCCTGCCCGGGCACCACCTTCAGGTTTCGGTCGCGCAGGAATTAAGCGGGCTGCCGGAATTTCGCAAATACATTAACTACACTGCCTATGTCGAGGGATGGGGGCTGTACGCCGAAAGACTTGGAAAGGATGTCGGTCTTTACACGGACCCTTACAGCGATTTTGGAAGGCTCGAAGCGGATATGCATCGAGCCATTCGTCTCGTGGTCGATACCGGAATCCACTCAGAACACTGGACCCGGGAGCAGGTCGTTGATTATTTCCATGCCCACTCCGGACTCGATGAGGCTACAGTTCAATCGGAGACCGATCGCTACGTCGCAATGCCCGGACAGGCGCTTGGCTACAAGATCGGTCAGTTGAAGCTCCTTGAGCTCCGCAGCCGAGCTCAACAGACACTAGGAGCAAAGTTCGATATCAAGGCATTCCACGATCAGGTGATCGATTCGGGCGCTCTGCCACTCGATGTTCTCGAGACCCGCGTTGACGCTTGGATTGCCCAGCAGAAGGCTGGTAAATGACAGAAGACGTTGCAAACCTGAAGATCGCAGTGCTCGGCGCCGGAAAGATGGGCGGTATCCTGCTTCAGGCTTTTCTGAAGGAAGGCTTGTTTGCCAGGAGTCAGATCTTTGCCACCGTCGCCCATGAGCGGCGAGCAACCCTGCTTGCCGATCAATGGGGCATCGAAGTCTCAACTGACAATCTCGCCGCCGTTGAACGCGCCGACCTTATTCTGCTGGGAGTCAAGCCGTTCCAGATACCGGATTTGATCACGCGTATCCATCCGGCGCTCACCATTGAAAAAACGATATTTTCAATTGCCGCTTCGGTCACAACGCGCGCCATTGAAGAGGCCGCCGAGATCGAAATCCCGGTCATTCGCGCCATGCCGAATACCCCATCGCAGGTAGGTGCCGGAATGACAGCGTTGTGCCGGGGCCGTTTCGCTACCGAACCCCAGATGCAACTCGCCGCCCGCATCTTTGAGACGGTCGGCAGGTCAGTCACCGTCGATGAGAAGCTCATGGACGCGGTAACTGGCCTTTCCGCTAGCGGTCCGGCGTTTATCTACATCATTCTCGAGTCGCTTGCAGAAGCTGGTGTCAAGGTCGGTCTCGCGCGGGATGTCGCAACCTTGCTGGCAGCGCAAACCACCTTTGGGGCTGCGAAGATGGTGCTCGAGACCGGATATCATCCGGCGCTACTCAAGGATGCGGTGACCACCCCGGCGGGCTGCACCATCGATGGAATTCTTGAGTTGGAAGAGGGCGGTTTGCGCGTAACGCTGATCAAGGCAGTGATGCGCGCCGCACAGCGAGCAAAGGAGCTGGCCGCTGGCTAAAGCAGAAATACAACTACGGTTATTAGAACTACTATTAGAACTACTTATTATATGAACTACTTATTATATGAACTACTTGGGAGACCTCTTCCCCAGGGAATGGCCACAATTGCCAGCACATCATACTGTCTAGATGTCTGATCTATCGAGCGAGAGATATGTCCAGAGCATATTTGGTCGTCGAGTTCACCCTCATTTTTGTCGGGATTCCGATTTGGCTGCGGCTCGCTTCGCGCAAAGTCCCTCCTCTGCCGCTTCTCTGGGTTGCGTCTGGACTATGCCTATGGATGCTGCTGCGCGATCCAGGCTTTGACCGCTCGCTACTCTGGAACCCGGCTCCCCTCGCGAACAGTCTGAACAGCATCCTGATTCCCTTTGCGCTGGCCGTCGTTGGGATCGGCTTGGGTGTCCTTCATTTTGCACCGCGTCTGCTCTTCAATTTCGTCCGCGTTAACCCAGGCCTTTGGGCTCTGGTCATGCTGCTCTATCCGGTTTTGTCGGTCTATCCGCAGTCGATCATCTATCGGGCCTTTCTGATGCATCGCTATCAAACGCTCTTCATATCTCCGTGGGCGCTGATTCTAGGAAGTGGCATGGCTTTCAGTCTCATGCATCTTATCTTCCGCAATCCTCTCGCGCCCGCCTTGACCCTGATCGGCGGAATTCTCTTCGCCTACCGTTATCAGCGGACTGGCTCCCTCTTCGTCTCCTCGCTTGAGCATTCGCTTTATGGCTGCTTCCTTTTCACCATCGGACTTGGCCGCTATTTCTACGCGCGCGTCATCTAACCCGCATAGCACGACAAATTCAATTCAGGATTGCAAATTCGCCTCTTTGCGGAACCCGTTTACCGGCTTCATTTAACCGTTTTCCGCTGAAATTACTGTGCCTTTCGTCACACGGCATTGACAAGCCAAGGCGTAAGATGTGGCAGTCAGCAACTTGAATCGAGAATTCTCCACGAGGAGCCAACGCATGTCCACGGAAGCTCAAGTGCCAGTTGAAAGCCCGACCGAAGCCAACGGCCGGCCAAAGCCAACTCCCGAACTCCTACAGAAGATGAATGCCTATTGGCGCGCGGCAAACTACTTGACCGTCGGTCAGATTTACCTGAAGGACAATCCGCTTCTCGAACATCCGCTGACTTTAGCCGACATCAAACCGCGACTACTCGGGCATTGGGGGACTACTACTGGGCTTAATTTTATTTACACCCATCTGAATCGGCTGATCGTGGAACGCGATCTGGACATGATCTACATCATCGGGCCTGGGCATGGGGGTCCGGGGATCGTTGCGCACACTTACCTAGAAGGCTCTTACAGCGAAAGCTACCCTGCAATTGAGCAAAATAAAGACGGAATGAAGCGGCTTTTCCGGCAGTTTTCATGGCCCTACGGCATCCCTTCGCACGTTGCGCCGGAGACTCCGGGATCGATCCATGAAGGCGGGGAGCTGGGTTATTCGGTACTGCATGCCTACGGCGCGGCCTTCGACAATCCCAACCTGATCGTCGCCTGCATTGTCGGCGATGGCGAAGCCGAAACCGGGCCGGCGGCTACCAGCTGGCATTCGAATAAGTTCCTGAATCCAGTGCGCGATGGGGCGGTTCTGCCGATTCTCCACCTGAACGGCTACAAGATTGCCAACCCAACCGTGCTGGCGCGGATTCCAGAAGAGGAGCTGCTCGACCTTTTCCGTGGTTACGGATACGAGCCTTTTACCTTGACGGGCAACGATCCAATGACCATGCATGCAGAGATGGCGGAGGTGATGGATACCATCGTCGATCGGATTCACGCCATTCAAAAGGCAGCACGCGTGGAAGGCGATACTGAGCGCCCACGCTGGCCGATGCTGATCCTGCGCACCTTGAAAGGCTGGACGGGGCCGAAGGAAGTGGATGGCAAGCCGGTAGAAGGAACATGGCGGGCCCATCAGGTTCCGCTCGACGGGCTGGCCAAGAATCCGGAACACGTCCAACTGCTCGAGGAGTGGCTGAAGAGCTATCGCCACGACGAACTCTTCGACGAGAACGGCAAGTTCCGCGCTGAACTGGCGGACATCGCCCCCAAGGGCCGGCGCCGTATGGGCATGAATGCACACGCCAACGGCGGCCTGCTATGGCAGCCGCTGAAGATGCCGCGCTTTCAGGATTTTGCCGTAGAGGTGCCTCACCCCGGATCATCGTTGAGCGAGGCGACGCGAGTTCTAGGGAAGTTCCTGGGCGAGGTCATGAAGTGCAACCTCGACAGCAACAACTTTCGCATCTTTGGACCGGATGAGACCGCGTCCAACCGCATCGATGACGGCTATGTCGTGAGCGGCAAGACCTGGCTCGACAAACAGCTTCCGGTGGACGTAAGCCTCTCGCCGACGGGCCGCTACATGGAGATCCTCAGCGAACACATGTGCCAGGGATGGCTCGAAGGCTATCTGCTCACGGGACGCCATGGGTTTTTCTCCTGTTATGAAGCCTTTATCCACATCATCGATTCGATGGTGAACCAGCATGCAAAGTGGTTGAAGACGACACGCGAGATCACCTGGCGCAAGCCGATCGCCTCGCTGAACTACCTGCTCACCTCGCATGTCTGGCGGCAGGACCACAATGGTTTTTCGCACCAGGATCCCGGCTTCATCAATCATCTGGTCACCAAAAAGTCGGAGATCGTGCGCATTTATCTTGCACCCGACGCGAACTGCCTGCTCTCGATTGGAGATCACTGTCTCCGCAGCCGGAACTATATCAACCTAATCATCGCCGGCAAACAGCCAGCGGAGAACTGGCTGACCATGGAAGAGGCGATCAAGCACTGCACCGCCGGTCTGGGCAAGTGGGAGTGGGCGAGCAATGACAATGGCGGCGATCCGGATGTAGTCATGGCCTGCTGCGGAGACGTGCCGACGCTGGAGACGCTAGCCGCGGTCACCAACCTGCGCGAGGATTATCCGGACATCAAGATCCGCGTGGTCAATGTGGTCGACCTGATGACGCTCGAACCGCAGAGTGAACATCCGCATGGCATCCCGGATGAGGATTTCAATAACCTCTTCACCAAGAACAAGCCGGTCATCTTCGCCTTTCATGGTTATCCAATGATCGTTCACCAACTCACTTACCGGCGCACCAATCACGACAACATCCATGTACGCGGCTACAAAGAAGAAGGCACCACCACAACGCCGTTCGATATGTGCGTACTGAATAACATTGACCGCTTCCAGCTCGCTTATGACGCCATCCGCCGCATTCCCAGGTTTGCGGACCAAAAGGACGCCGCCTATCAGCGTTACACCGAACAGATCCAACGCCACAAGCTTTATGTTTCGGAAAATGGCGAGGATCTGCCGGAGGTCAGAGATTGGAAGTGGACGCTGTAACCACTCGTTTGCCACGAGGGACCCGTGCGGGGCGCAGCGTGCGGGTCTTCTCTCCAGCCTACTTATTTCTTGAAACGACAGGAGCAAATGTCCGAACTCGGAATCCTGGTCCTCAATAGCGGCTCGTCCTCCATCAAATTTTCCAGCTTTCGCGCTACCGCCTCCGAGAAGACGGAACTCTTTGACGGGGCGGTGGACGGCATCGGCACCGCCAATGGCAGCTTTCACGTCAAAGGCACTAATGGCGAGAAGCTGGTTGAAAGTGCGCCGCAGGTCCCGAACCGCGAGGCCGCTTTTAAGTTGATTGCCGAGGCGCTGCAGAAGCCGCCCTTCCCAAAGCCGGATGCCATCGGCCATCGCGTTGTCGCCGGCGGACCGCATCTGCGCGATCACCAGCGAATCACTCCTGAGGTGCTCGCCGAACTAGAGCGCAGCGTCGCATTCGCGCCGCTGCACAATCCCAGCGCAATCTACATCATTCACCGCCTCCAGGAACTTTTTCCCGGAGTACCGAATTTCGTCTGCTTCGATTCAGCCTTCCACCAGACGATCCCTGAAGTGGCTGCGCGTTTTGCAATTCCCCAGACCTATTTTGAGCAAGGCGTGCGCCGCTATGGAGCGCACGGGATCTCCTGCGAGTCCACGATGTACCAGCTAGGCTTGGACATCCCGAATCGCCTGATCATCGCGCATCTGGGCAATGGCTGCTCGGCGACTGCAGTCAAGGATGGTAAGTCGGTCGATACTTCGATGGGATTGACACCGACCGGCGGCATCATCTCCGGGACTCGAACCGGAGACATCGATCCGGGGGTGTTGCTCTACATCTTGAGAGAACTGAAGGCGGAGGATGGAGCTGCTTCGCTAAGCCGCGATCAGGCTGCAGACGCACTCGAAAAGCTGGTCAATCGCAAGTCGGGAATGCTCGGGACCTCGGAGGGCTTGTCCGACATGCGCGACCTGCGGTCGGCTGTCCAGAAAGGCAATCCATTCGCGAGCATGGCCGTCGGCCAATTTATCTATGTTCTGCGGAAGTTTATCGGCGCGTATACGGCCGTTCTTGGCGGACTGGACGCGGTAGTGTTTACCGGCGGGATTGGCGAGCACGACGTCAGCACCCGGGAGGAAGTCTGCGCTGGCCTGGAGTCCCTGGGAATTGTGCTGGACCCGGCGCGAAATCAGTCGCCGCAAAAAGACCCCAGAGGGCTGGCGTCTATCAGCAGCGACGCATCGGCAGTCAAGGTGCTGGTGGTTCCCGCCAAAGAAGATTTGATGATTGCCTCGCATGTGTACACGCTGCTCAACGCCTGATGGTGAGCCTCACGCCCGGCGGGGCTTCTTGCTGTTGAGGTTGAGTTCTACGGCAGCACGAATGAGATCCTTCAGGGCGCCCTCATCGATCTTGTCGTCTTCGTGGATGTCGATGGCGCGCCGGACATTGCCGTCGAGGCTGGAGTTGAACAGACCAGCAGGATCCTTGAGCGCAGCGCCTTTGGCGAAGGTAAGCTTAACGACGCTCTTATAGGTCTCTCCGGTGCAGACGATGCCGGCGTGGGAGAAGACGGGGGTCCCAGGATTGGTGGGCTTTACCCACTTCCACTCTTCGACGATCTCAGGGTCTGCTGCGTGAATGATTGCGCGCACCTGCGCGAACGTCTTGCCGCGCCAGTCTGCAAGCTGCTTGATCTTCGCGTCGATTTGTGCGGAGGCGGATTCCACGATACAGACCTTTCCACTCCAATCACGTTCCTAATTTAGCTTCGCCGCTCCAGGGTCTGCAAGCTCCCGCCGCCTTCTCTTGGCACTTCCCAACTACTTGGCCGCGAGGCGGCCTGGGTCAGGGGTATCGCCGATACTTCCGGCCTCGACATCGGCGAGTACCGCGCGGAGCCAGCGCAGGTCGAGACGGCATTGCTCCGCCATGTGCTGCATGAGGTGGCGGCTGCCGGTGGGGAGCATCGCCTCCCACTGCTGGCGCAATTTCCGGATCTCCGCGAGCCGCGCATTCTGCCTGTCGATCTGGTGGCGCAGAGCCGCAGCCACCAGATCGAGGTCGGCGAGATGCAGGAAGAGCATGGGCCCGTAGAGGGTCTGCCTAAGGTCGCCCTCGGCGGCGAACTGCGCGTGCAGTAGTTCGCGAAAGCGGTCCCTGCCGCGCGGAGTGATGCGATAAACCGTACGCATACCGCCCCGCGCCACGCGCTCGTGGGCGACGGCGGCCAACAATCCGGACCGGGCAAGCTGGGCCACGGCGTAGTAGAGCGTGCCGACATCGACATCGGTAAAGCACTCGATCATGGCCTGGCTCAGCCGCCGCTTGATCTCATAGGGATGAAAATCGCCGCGATGCAGAACGCCCAAGATAAATAGCTCCGCTTTCATTAGTCTAATTGTACTATTATGATCGGACTAAAGGAGGAGCCTGCCGTGAAGCGCTCTATTCTCGCCTGCCTCGCAGGACTGCTTACCTGGGCTGTGGTTGTCACCGTGATCGACCGGGTTCTTCGTCTGAGCCTGGCGAACTACAGCGCGGCGGAACACACGCTCCACTTCACGCTGGGCATGAAGTGGGCGCGTCTGTTGATGGCAATCGCGACTTCGCTGGCGGCTGGCGCGGTGACCCGATGGGTATCCCAATCGAGCCGCTGGGCGCCGTTGATCGTCGGCAGCGTGGTGTTTGCCATGTTCGTGCCTGCGCACCTTGCCATCTGGAGCAAATTTCCGGTGTGGTATCACCTGACATTTCTGCTGACGATTATTCCGTCGGTGCTTGCGGGTGCGCTGTTGCCGCAGCGCCAGGCAGGATCCTGATGCCTGTGGCGAATCAGCAATCCAACGACCCAAGCCGTCAGCAATCCAGCAATCAGCAATCCAGCGATCAGCAATCCAGCGATCAGCGAACGCGTGCTTGCGTGACCTCTAGCGCGAAAAAGCCGATGGTCATGATGGATGCGTACCAGAGTGCCCCGATACTGTTGCGATGGCGATAGAGTTGACTGCCAGCCACGCAGCTTCTGGGACGACTGCCCCGGCGATCACCGACATCCCGATAGGCTTCATCCGGCTCCTATCGTGCACTGGGAGTTATCTGAACTTCGAGCCGAGCAGGATTGGATCGGTTTCGATAAGGGTCAGGGACTTCACCATCTGCTGCGTCTGCTGTTTGTACTTCTTGAAGTGGGCCGATTGCAGGTGCGCCTGATAGGAAGCCGCATCGCGATAGGTCTCGAAGAGCCAGACCTGTTCGGGATGGTCTTTGATGGAAACGGCGTTCAAGGTCAGCACACCCGGCTCGATGCGGATTGATGCGTCGATTTCTTCTTCGAGTGCTGCTCTGTAGGCGCTCAGTTGATCGGGATAAATTTCCAGCTCTGCGATCCTGACGATGCGGTCTTCCTTCTGTTCTGAATATCCGCGCCGTATCGCCCAGAAGAAACACGAGGAGATCAGGGTTAAGCCGAGAATCAAACCAAGGATCGAACCATGGATCGAACCATGGATCAAACCAGGGACCACGACTTGTTGTCTTTTCATGTTTCCCTCGCGGCGGGTGTTTGATCTTTGCAGCGTCGCTATCTTGGTCGGCTTTTCTTAGGCGATGTTAGCGGCGAGCGGGTTCATCTCGGCCTGCCTGTTGGTTGCTGGCCGGTTTGTCGAACCGGATAGAATGCGGATGGTTCTGCTTTCCGGCCGGAGCGCCCAGGAGGCCACAGTAAGCCCAGTAAGGATCAAAGGGGCGAAGATGTGGAAGCCATAAGCGCCGTAGCCGCCGACCGCGGCGCAAGATAGGGCCGCGCCGGTGAGATCGAAGAAGATGCCGGCATAGGCCCATTCTTTGAGGCGCGGAAGGCGCGGTGCGAGTATGGCAAGGGCGCCGAGCACTTTCCAAGATCCCAGGATGGCAAAGAAGTAGGTTGGGTAGCCGAGGACGGGCACGAGGCCATGGGGATTGGTTCGAAATTGCATTACCTGCGCGCCGCCGCCGCCTCCGATGAAAAAGGCTACGAGGATGGTTGTGGTCCAATATGCGGTGTATTTTGCCTTCGCCGTCATTGCAACCCTCCAATCACACTCTCCAGTTTGCCGAAGAAACTCTGCCATCCGTAATTGGCGCCCTGATATGCTGCCTGCTGATTCGGTCCGAAGCCGGACTGTTCCATGCGAAGCTGGGTGCCAGCTTCGACCGGGGTCAAGGTCAAGCTCACGACCCATTGGAGGCCTGATTCGGCTCCGCCGACACCCCAGTTGTAGGTGAGGCGTTGGAGGGGCTCGACGACCAGCACCTCGCAGTCGACGATGCCATTCCAGTTCGGCATGGGATCGGCCCGGAATTGGAACTTTCGCCCGACGACCGGCTCGAAGTCATTGTTCATCATCCACTGGGCGAGGAGCGGGCCTTCGGTGAGGGCGCGCCATAGCTTCTCCGGAGGGTGGGGGAAGACTCTCTCGATGACGAGAGTGCGGGGGCTGTCTGCTGGGTTGCTCATAGCTGGATTGCTCCTAGTTGCATTGCTCATGGTTGGATTGCTCATGGGACTTGTTCATCCATCCTTCCCAAGAGGGTTTCGAGACGGTCAAAGCGCTCGCGCCAGAAAGCGCCGTAGAGATTGAGCCAGTCGACCATCGGGGCCAGCGCTTCTTGCTGAGCGCGATAGTGAGTTTCGCGTCCTTCGCGGCGATGCCGAACCAGCTTGGCCCGCTTCAGTACGGTCAGATGTTTGGAGACAGCGGGCTGGGAGACGCCCGCGGAACGAGTAAGTGCGTGAACGGTCTGTTCGCCTTGCCGGGTGAGCTGCTCGAAAATCGCCCGGCGGGTGGGGTCGGCGAGAGCCCGGAAGACGTGATTGGCAGCGGCCAGCTTCACGAGACAAACCATAACCAAATGGTTATGGTTTGTCAATGCGAATTTGAGCCTATTTAGCGGTGTCAGGGGATTGTCCAGCTACATGTGCGTTGTGGCGACGTGCGGGATCAGAGGCTCCGGGCGGGTACCCGATGATTAACATTGAGCCTTCCTTGCCGGGGATATTCGTGAGGTCCTTCGACAAGATCTCCGTCACCTGGGCATCCTGCGCGATCAGCCAGGTCGGGTCAAACCACGCCAGACATAGAATCAGTTTCGCTATTTTCATCAATCCATCTCCTCAGGTTTTCTTCGGTTGGTGTTGGAGAGCCTAAGCGGGGTTCAGCAGGCTCTGCTTCGGTTTAGCGGAACGCGACCGCTGTGGACCGTAAGAGCCATGTCTCGAAATTCGTTTCGCCAAGTAAGGCGTCCTTACCGGGGACCAGAGTGCGCTCGTCAACCTCGACGCCGAAGTAGCCGGCCGCAGGGTCGGCTACGACTACGCGGCGGTCGTGATGGGCGCGAAGCCCCTGCAGAACAAAGTCATTGAGGCGGAACTGCTGCGGTCCGCCCACTTCAACGATTCCACTCACAGGAGCGCCAACGACGACTTGGGCTACCGCTGTCGCAACATCGTCAGCGGCCATAGGCTGAATGAGCACCGGCGCCAAGCGAACGCTCTCGCCATCGCGCGAAGCATCAGCGATACCTTTAAAAAACTCGAAGAACTGCGTGGCGCGGACGATTGAAGACGGAACAGAAGATTCTTTGATCAATTTCTCGTGGATGAGCTTCGAAAGGAAGTATCCGCGAATTGTTTTTTCCTTATCTGACTGCCTTTCTCTGGGCCAAACGATCGGTCCCAACCACTGACAGCGCGACGTGGTGCCGCACGCCTGCGGCTTGCTCGTACCGAAGCAGGTTGGATGTGGCCGTAGTGAAGAAGTTCACTGCCGCCATTTCCTCAAACGAAGGGGAATTTGATACATCAACGACCACCGAGGTTTCGTGACACCATGCCAATGATTTGTGCGCCATCTCGGGAGTTCATTCATACCCATAAAAACTGTGGGGAGAAAGTGTCACAAATCCAGGCCGTAACTGGTCTGTGCTTGTACGTTTCTCATGTAGATCAGGGGGATCCGCATGAGGAGAGACAGCAGAGGGGTGAGAGAGGAAATGAGAATCATGTTCATCTACGAGACCAACGAGGAAGATACCTCAACCTATCCCGAGACTTGTCGCGAGATACTCGCCAACGATACTCGCTGGCGGTACTAGCCAACTGGCGAGGAGATTTACCTCGAAGGACAGGGGAAGACTTGCGAATGAGTCGGGTATCCGAGATCCACCTTTGACGGAAGGCCGGTCATGGAGTCAAAGATGCCGTTAAGGAACTCACCACCGGAGACCACTTAGCCAAAGACGGTAGAGGAAAGCCTCCTCAATATGACTTCTTCTAGTGACATCGATCTGCAGGGCGATAAACTATGACCATTGCAATGGCAGAAGAACAGGTATCGGAAACGTTCGCGGCCGAACACGACGATGGACTTTCGGCCTTTGCCGAAGTGCGCGCTTGTTCGGAATAGCTTACCGGGTACTTGGAAGCACAGCAGAAGCCGAGGACATCGTGCAGGACGCCTGGATGCGGTGGCAGGCTACCGATCGCAGTGTCGTTGATAACCCGTCAACACGCCTGGCCACGACGACAACACGAATGTGTATTAATTTCGCCCAGAGCGCTCAGTCTCGTCGAGAAACTTATCTCGGGTCCTGGCTTTCCGAACCGGTCGACACTAGCACCGATCCCATGTTAGGCGCGGAGCGTGCCGAAGCGTTGAAGCTTGCCGTGCTGATTCTCCTGGAAAAGCTTCCTCCTACGGAACGCGCCGCATATGTTCTGCGCGAGGCATTCGACTATTCTTATCGCCAGATCGCTGAAATATTACAGATCGAGGAAGCAAATGCCAGGCAGATCATAACTCGCGCTCGTAAGCATGTTACGGAGGAACGGCGCATCCCCGTCAGTGCTGATGAGCAACGACGCCTTCTGGAGACATTCATTGCTGCCGCGCAAAAGGGAGATCTGGCGGCTCTCGAGGGTCTGTTCGCCGAAGAGGTCGTCTCGTTCTCGGATGGCGGCGGGATCGTGCGTTCGGCTGCACGTGTCCCAGTCATCGGACGCGAGCGAGTTGCGAAGTTTGTCGCTGCCTTCGCGTCACACTTCTGGACGGGAATTACGCTGACCTGGGTTGAAACAAATGGCCAGGCATCTGTTCTTTTGTTACGCCAAGGCGCCCCCTCTGCGCTCGCGACGATTGATGCCTCGGCGCAGGGCATCGATCGGATCATGTGGATGCTGAGGCCAAGTAAGCTCGCTGCTGTTTCAACGGTCAAGCAAACTATCCGCTGATTGAGGCAAGCGACCGCCGTTGAGCCGCTCGAGATCATTGGTAACGGGAGATACGGACGCTGGAGGAACGCCTCTCGTGCGATGACCAATTGCCTTAGTACGCAATACCAAACGATGAGTAACTATATCCATCTCGAGCACCTGCAGGAGGTAGCCACCGCTCCTAGCCGCGGCTATCGATCCCAAGATACCCGCAGGCTGCGCCATAGGTTCGTCGGGCGAGGCCCGACCTGTCCTCCTCGAAACGCTCACCCGTCGCGTCCGTTAAGGCTCGGATCAGGCTAAGCACGTCCCAGGCAGCCACGCTGCGGTCGTCAACCTCAGGTGCATCCAGGCGCCCGAGGAGGTCTGCCAGGACACGGTGAACCTTGTTGACGTCACCCTTTGCAAGATCCTCGAACGAAGCCTACTTTTCTGCGAAGTCGATGCGCCTGGCCAGCTCCGGCCGGCGCACCTGCTGCACGATCGACGCTTCGATCACCCTGCGCAGAGCCGCCCGAAAAGGCAGATCTGCCGGTATCTGTTTCATAGCCGAAATAAACGGGTGTACTTCACGTTCGATGAGGCTGGCGAGCAACGATTCCTTGTTCGGAAAGTACTGATAAAGCGAGCCGGTGCCCACGCCGGCACGGTCAGCGACGGCGTTGGTGTTGGCTCCTGGGCAGTCGCCCCTACGCCTATCGTGATCGGGGAGGATGTAAACACGATTGTTGATCCCTGCAAGACCGTCCATGGCTTCTAGAAAGTAACAAGTCCTCCTTGTAGTCTAGGCACCGCTCGAGGAGCTTGGACCAGACTCAAAGGTATCGCAACCACCATTGTTCAGGATGGACCCTCTTGTAATCGGCATACCACTTGACTGGAAGATATAGAGCGAGAATGATGACCACCCAAATGACATAGACACCTGGAAGGCTAAAACCATAACCCTTGGGAGGACCCGCGATGAAGCTCCCGTAAGGTAATGGCGTCGCAAATCGATGCCAGTCATGGCCAGTCATTGCGCATGTCACAATGGCCAACAAATGAATGAGGGCCAAATGCGCGATGTAGTAAGCCAGAGGTGCGCGACCGTACACCTCCAATGTGGTTCGCAACCACGGAGCGCGGCCAGTAGAAAGCGAAGCGTCTATCCACCCGAGCAGAAGAAGCACGATTCCGATCGTAATTGCAACGTACTGCAGAGAAGGTGGGTACTTTTCTACGTTCAAAAACGAAGTGACCGTCCGCTCCGTGGGCCCATAGTTTATCCAGGTATTGGGATCCCCATAGCTATGAAGGGCGCGCAAGACGATGAATAGGGCGATGGACGAGAAGCCTAGCCAAGCAGTCATGCGTGTGCGGTCTCGAAGAGGCAGGATCCACAGCTGTCCGAAGCTGTATCCGAGCAGCATAAGGCCGCTCCACGGAGCGAAGGGATACACAACAGATAGGAGCAGCCTCCCATGAAAGCTTATGAAACCCCTCTCGTGCGCGATCTTCCACAGTGCCGACCAGTGCCCTAGATGTTCTGCATGTACGGTATCGAATACGTTATGACCAGCAACAACGGCAATACCGATTGCGGTGATACTTGGGAGCGGCAGCCAGACCATCACTGCCAGGACCAACATGGAAAGACCAATGGCTCCGATGATCTGAAGGATGCCGACCCCCGGTGGCCCTATGAGGACAAAATAGACGACTGTGAACTGCAGAATAATCAGCCAACATCCCCTCACCAACAGAAGCTTGGATAGTTCTGCCCTACTCTTCCCGCTTGACGCTTGCAAATACACTGATAGTCCAGACAAAAACACGAATGTAGGTGCGCAAAGGTGCGTGATCCAGCGGGTAAAGAAATATGGAAGCGTGAGGCGAGAAGGATCGGCCACACTAATAATTTGTGCGGAGAAGAAATCCCTCGTGTGGTCGAGGGCTATCAGCACCATGACAAATCCCCGCAGTACATCGATGGAAGGAACGCGGCGGCGGCCCTTCTGCGACACAGGTTGAAGTGGCTCTGAAGATGTACGGTGGTAGGCTAGCTGTTGCGAGAAGGACATTGGCTCCATGAAGTACCTGCACTTAATAGCACTGTATGCGTGAAGACGTGATCTATTAGCCTCTGTATTTAAGGGACCAAGTGTAGGCTTCAGTGATCCTTACGATTGACTCATGCCGGCATCGCGTGAAGGCGGGCACAAAGCCTTCAAGATCGGAGGAATATAGAGGGATCGCACGCTCGCTATCATCCAGCACTCCAGCATCCATGAGGATCACCTTGTCTGCTTGATCCGGATACCGTTCCGCACAATCGAGCGCCATCGAATCTCCGTTATCATGGCTATAACAAATGAGGGACTTAGGCCCTTGGTAATCAAACAAATAATCAAAATCGTCGGCCATACCTTTTGTACGCATTCGAGACCCGCCGGCGGGCTGAGTGGATAATCCACTGCCTCTCGTATACAGAAATACAAAGTAAGGCGCTATCCAGCGGCGCAAGGCCATTGACAAGGTAGGTCGAGCCCACACCCATCTTGGGGACGTCACGATTACGGGACGTCGCTCGCCCGGCGACATGATAGTGAAAGGTTAACCTTGGAAAGCTGCGCGTTATGATCTCCTTACAGTAACCTTCGGTGCGGGCAAAGAGGTTGATGCAAAAGGTGGAAATGTAAATACGATGAGGCAATACACAAGTCGTAGAAAGAGCTCTCCTAACAAGAAGACTCCTAAGATTTAAGCTGAGACACACCCGTCCCGGGCCACGGGTTAGCGTGTTAAACAACCAGATAGCAGTTTTATTCCCGATGCCGTGATAGATCATCACTGAGATGAAAAACGAGTCGCAGTGGCTCGACCCCTCTCTAATTCTGGGAATATTCAGACTAAAACCGGCCCACGGCGCAGGCCTAACGTGCTTGGGTTGCTCATCGTTATGTTCGAGAGCGTCGGCCAGCAAGGAGAGGAAACGGATGCCGAAGCCTCAACGTCCTTAGGATAGGCTGTTATGCAGATCGAGCATCCCTGCGGAATGTGCTTCAAGCCTCGCTTGATAATTGTTCTGCTTCGCAGGATCGTTGAAACGTTGTAGTGCGGCAGTATATCTCCGCAGACGATCCGTCTTGGCTTTAACCTAGCGGCTTCCTGGATTGCCTCCCACCCAGCGGCCGCCCTGCCTTTGTAGGCTGGTCCCCTTTCTCATGAAAGCCCTCCTTGCAACTCCCCAGTAAGCCATCGCACACCCCGGGTCGCTCTTGGTCAGTGTAGTAAATTGTTCCGTGGTCGTTTCATATCCGCCCTGCTAGCCGTTGGATTCTTTGGCTTCTTTATGGTGGGGAGGAGGTGGTCTGGGTCGTTGAGCCCCTTTCTCAGAGGCATCATAAAGACCGACGAGGCGCAGCTTGATTCGCTTCTCCTGCAGCGTTCTTGAGCGGCTTAGGTTCCCGGCCGTTAGTACCTGAACCCGAGCTTCGCCCGGAATGAGAGCTGAACTTCTATGCCAGGGAATATACCAGGCGGTGAAGTGTTTACTCTTCTTCTGATAGAAGCGCCAACGGAGAAACGTCTATGCCTATTTCACAAGCACTCACGATCGAGCAGGCCCGTATCGATCCGCTCTCCAATGAGAACATTCAAAATCCTTTCGTCTTGTTTGAGCATCTTCGGCAAAAGGGACCGGTTTTTTGGAATGAGCAACGTTCTTTTTGGATGGTCTCCAGCTATGACACTGTCAAGTCGGTCCTGCAGGATGTAGAGCACTTCTCCTCGGACACGGAGGGCATGTCCATTAGGCGAGCTGAGGGCTTACCGGCCTCCTCGCGTAACAGCTTCGAGGTTAGCAAGCGGGTTTTTTTCATCGTCATATTCAGGCCGCAGACGCGCCTGTGCATACGGTACACCGGAGGGCGATCATGCGCGGCTTCATGCCCTTGGTAGCGGATGTGGTGAAGACTTCTATACAAGTCCGTGTCGATCGGATGATCGACTCACTCTTCGCTAAAGGATCTTTCGACTTTGTCGCAGACTTTGCTTATCCGCTTCCTTCATTAGTCATCTTCGATCTTCTAGGCATACCGGAGGAGGACCATGCCACCATCCGTGATACCGCCAAACTGTTCTGGCTCTTCCCCGTGGCGATGTATCAGCAAGATCTAGAACTCCTTGACAGGATTGCGAACCAAGCTCTGTGCGCCGAGGGTACGCTGCTTCGGATAATGGATCAGAGGCGCAGCAACCCGCAGATGGATCTCATCTCCTCGCTGATCCGCCCAACTGAGGGAGACGAGTCCATTCCCGACGACGACATCGTGGTGATGTGTATTTTTCTTTTGATGGCGGGGCACGAAACTACAGCGAACCTTTTAAGCGGAGCACTGCTACATCTGCTCAGGGAGCGCGCACACTGGGATCTGCTCAGATCCAATCCACAAATTCTTGGGAGCGCTGTCGAAGAGTTGCTGCGCTTTATCAGCCCTGTCCTCTGGGTGGCACGCCTCGTCCGCAAAGATGTTCAGGTCGGAGGGAAATGGCTTCGCGCAGGAGAGGAAGTCCGAGTATCCATCGGCGCCGCAAACCACGATCCAACGCGGTTTGATCATCCAGAGAGACTTGACCTCACGAGGACCGGTAGCTCATCTCTTGCATTTGGTTATGGAATCCATACCTGCCTGGGCGCGGCTTTGGCACGCATGGAGACAAATGTTGCTCTTGCAAGTTTGCTGCGCCGCGCTCCGGGCATTCGCCTACTGAGCGACAGTGTAGAGTATGCCCCAATCTATTTTTTCCGCGCGCTTAAATCCCTTCCCATTTCGATTGCCAGCTAACACAGTGAATGTGGCTTCCGAAGGGTTGGGTATTCAGCGCGCGTTGCCTCAGGCTCGGCTTTGATGAGGGCATCGTCAACTTAACGGTGCTTGAGCAGCTGAGGTGCTGAGCGGCGCAGAGCGGTATCATCGTCATTGATTTCCGATCGAAGTCGTTGAGCACTGCATCGCCTCGACCCCAATCTCGCTTATGATTTCGTATCCTAAGCGTGCTGCGTACAATGCCGGGCACTGGGTGTGCCATTCAGGAAGCGATGGACGTCCGGCGCATATGTGATCGGTCCGTTCGCGAACTCGAAGGGGTGCGCGTGTGCGGCCCACCCTGTAGCTGCTGGTTCCAGTAAAAGGTCAAGTTCCGGACGTACATACAAGGCACGACGCTATTTGCACCAGAGCCCTCAAAACATGGTTGACGTTGGAGACCAGGCCGACAATCGTCCATTGCACATCTGCAGGACGCGATCCGCGTAGTGGAAATACTGGCTGTCGTGAGTGATGGCGACCACGGCCTTACCGGCTCGCCTTAACTCTGGCAGCAGTTCTGAATAAAACATGTGCCGGAACTGCGGATCCTGATCGGCGGCCCATTCGTCGAAGACATATACGGGACGATCTTCCAGGTAGGCTGACACGAGAGCGAGGCGCTTCCTCTGGCCGGAGGAAAGCGCCATGGAGCTGAACCGCCCTTCGGTGATTGACGTTTTATCTCCCAGACGTAGCTTCTCCAGCAGGACAGTTGCTCGTGCGGCTGTTTCTAGAGAGCAATCAAAAATCGTATCGAACAGCTCGTAATCGGAGAAAACTGCCGAGAAGTAGGATCGGTAGCGATCGAGCTCATGAGCTTCAATATTTTTCCGGTTGAGTAGAATGCAGCCATCCTTCGGCTCATACAGGCCAAGCAGCAGCATCATGAGCGTTGTTTTGCCGCTTCCGTTCCCTCCCACAATAAAGACGATTTCGCTTGGTTGGAGAGTGAAATTCACTGGTCCGACCTTAAATGCGTGTGTGCCGTTTGTTGTGTATTCGTGTATGAGTTCCCGCAGCTCGATGCTTTCAAAATGGGGCTTAGGAGACGGCTTCTGCTGCGTCACTCTCGGAGCCTGCTGCATAATATCGAACATCGCAAGAACATGAGAGAGCGAAGCAGTGGCTCGTCCCATGTCCGGCAAGAGGTGCAAGAGCTCACCGATCGAGGAACTGACAAACAACATCACGATGATCGCCGAAGCCGTCACAGTTGCCGTAGCGTGCGGGCTGAACACGGGCAGCAGCAGCAGCAGCAGAGCGGAGAAGAACATCAGCTCGCCAAGGCTCGTGACCAGCGCGAACTGGCCCATGCATTCTGCAACGAGCTGGGCTGTCTTTCCTGCGTACCTCGATACCGCTGTCTCAAGATAAAAGGTGGCGCGCTGACGGTTCAGTTGCAGCTCGCGAGCGCCCCGAACTAGCCTGGAAAGTGATTCATGAAGGGAGTCCAACGTCCGCCGTGCCTGGGCAGCGCGTGCTATCGGCCATCGTGTCGCGCGATTCTGGATGACCACGCCGACGAGCAGAAACGAGAGTAGCATCACTCCAAAGGGCACATAGATCGCGAACAGGTAGGCGATGCTGCTTAAGACTACGACGGTGTTCAAAAGTGCGTTAATCAATGCCCGATAGCCTGCCGACATGATGTCCATGTCAGTGGTGAGAGCGGCGAGTATTTTGGGGTTACCGCAGCGGGAGATTTGCTCGATGGGCGTCTCCAGAATCAGCTTGCAAAGATCAACCCGCGCGCGCGAGATGGCGTTTTCAGAAAGCCGCATCATGAGGCGCACGCTAGCAAACCTTGCACCCGTGTGCATCAAGGCGCAAGCACAAAACATCTGCGTGGCAACCTGCCAGGAGAGTTGGTGCGCTATTACCTTCTCCACGACGACGATCAGAAGTGAGTACGACAAGCCTGCGCACAAGCCCAAAAGGATCACGAAGAAAATGGAGAGCCATTTCTTTACACCCAGGAAACGAACGAGCTGAATCACCGAATTTGCCTAATCCTCGTCATGACACGAATAGAATTTTGATCCCGTCCAAACCTCTTCATGACTATGAGATTTCGTTGACGAGCCACGCAAGTCGATTTTCCAAGTTGGCAACAAATGTCGTCATAAACTGCGAATCAAATAGTTCCTTTGCATAGTGGATCGTGACAAACAATTCGCCGCCTTCTTCGGAGAAGAAGATATCCAATTGCATGGGCTGCCGGGGCGAATGGTCTTGTTGTTGCATGACTGGCGACACGCGCAGATCGCCTGCCCATGTTTCGGATATCTCTTGAGGATGGTTTTGCATCCGCACCCAAACCGGCATCGTCCGCGTGCCGAGGCGCTCCTCCACCAACCTGTACGGGTAAGGCATCCCACCATGTGTTAAGGCATCGATGATAGATCCCCGGACCGCGGCGACCGATTCAGACGCGGACATGGATTCCTCAAGACGCGCATGCAGGGGAAGCACGTTTACGAATCCCCCGACCACATGTTCCATGCTGTGATGCGTTCGGCCTGACGTGATTGTGGCTAAACAGAAATCAGGCTGCGAAGTGTAGTTCCGCATCACTAGACCAAGTCCCGACACAAGCAGCATGAAGAGACTAGCGTTGCTGCGGACAGCTACGCTGCTGAGCTTTTCATATAGATCCTGCATCACCATCTGGCGGATGGAAGAGGTTTTGTACGGGAACACCGCATCGTTCGGCATGTGAGGCCGCAGGGGTCGCGGTTGCTGAACGCTTTGGAGCTGCTGCTGCCAGTACGCATAATCGTCTGAAAACGGGTTCGTTCGCTGCCAGATCGCGTAATCGGAATACTGCAGTGCTGGGGCGCTAAGTGCAGGGCTGGTGCCCGCGAGATGAGCTTCGTAAAGATATTGCAGGTCCTGGGTAAGGAGTGTTCGCGACCAACCGTCCACCAAGATGTTGTCCATGCATAACGACAGGATATGTCGTGTTGGATTAAGGCGAAGCAGGAGCATGTCGACGGGAGGAGTCGCATTCAGGTCGAATACTGTGGACAGTTGAGAGCGCAAGCACTCTTGCACGAGGCTCTCTTCCACATCCTCGATCCGGATCTTCGGAGTCCAATTGAACATCACCTCGGCGAGTGGTTCTTCTCCTTGCTGACGATTGATGAATCGGGTCTTCAGGGCAGGATGACGCTCGGCAAGATCGTGCACCGCCATCTGGAGGGCACGGAGAGATAAGTTACCTTGCAGAAGTATGGCGCCCCCGATGTTGATCGGGGCAGTTGGGAAGTCCCTGTGAATCTTCCAGTAGGTCAGTTGAAAGTGCGAGAGAGGATATTGAGGATCGCGAACGGACAGCGGCACCGGGTGGGAGATGATCGGCGATGGAGTGTTTTCGTCAAGAAGGAGCGCCACATCCCGCAGCAGAGGGCGATCGAAGAATGTCTTAAGGGTCAGTTCCCTCGAAAAGCTCTTCCCCGTCCGGAGAACAAACTGAACGGCAAGGCGCGAGTCGCCACCGAGGTCAAAGAAGTTATCGTGCCGTCCAATTTTCTCGACGTTCAGGAGCTCCGTCCAAATCTCTGCGAGGAGAATTTCGGTGTTCCCCTGAGGAGCCTCATATGCATGCCTGCTGTAGGCCTGTTCTCCCGGATCCGGAAGTGCCCGGCGGTCGAGCTTTCCATTCGGAGTGGTGGGAAACGCGGCCATCACAGTGTACGCCGCAGGAACCATGTAGGCCGGCAGGTACGCGGAAAGGTGGGCGCGCAGCACTTCACTGGATGGTGTACTGTCCGAAACAGGGACGAAGTAGGCTAACAGGTGGAGATCGCCTGATTTACTTTCACGAGCGATGACCGCTGCCTCGCGCACATCGGGATGCTCTGCCAGCCTAGCTTCAATCTCGCCCAGCTCGATACGGAAGCCGCGAATTTTGACTTGATTGTCATTGCGGCCGCGATAGATAACCTTTCCGTTCTCGAGCCAAACGGCGCGGTCGCCCGTGCGATACATCCTCGCGCCCGGCTCCGTGGAGAACGCGTGAGGCAGGAAGCGTTCTTCGTTGAGTTCGGGACGGTTGAGATAGCCGCGTGCAACGCCTGCCCCTGCGATGAATAGATCTCCTTCCACACCAACCGGCGCCGGCTTTCCATGTTCATCTAGGATGAAAAGCTGGGTGTTCCACAAGGGAGAGCCGATGCTGACCTCTTTGCTGCCCAACTGCAACTGCTCCGCTGTAGACCAGATCGTCGTTTCGGTGGGTCCGTACAAGTTCCATACTTCATTTCCGCTGGCTGTCAGGGTTTCCGCGAGGCTTCGTTCTAACTCCTCTCCGCCACTAAGCACTTTGAGCCGTGGAGGTGGTAGCCAACCTACCGCGATGAGTTGTTTCCAAGCTGTTGGAGTTGCCTGCATGATGGTGACTGGCTCCCTGCGAAGCAACCTGGCTAGCTGGGTTGCGTCGCCTGCTACCTCAGTGGGACACAGCACCACGCATGCTCCGCTGATCAGAGGCAGATACAGCTCCAGTCCAGCGATATCAAATGTAATCGTGGTGGTGGCGAGCCACCGGTCTGCGGGAGAGAGTGCGAGCCTCTCCGCAAAGCACTGGAGTAGGTTGACGACACTCCGGTGTTCGATCATGACACCCTTCGGGCGGCCGGTCGAGCCAGACGTATAAAGGATGTAAGCGACCATGTCGGCGGTGCGCATTGGGGCCGAAGGATTCTGGCGTGTTTCGGGAGTATCCTCCATCTCGGCATTGTCCACCAGGATGAGCCTGGGGCAGCCGTCCAGAGACGCGATGCTCGGCGCGAGACTTGTGTTTGTCAATATCGCCACGGGGCAGCTGTCGGTCAGTACCCACTCAATCCGATGAGCGGGATGCGTGGGATCCAGTGGAATATAGGTCGCACCCACTTTCATTGTCGCCAGCAGGGCCACGAGCATGGATACGCTTCGGTCTAGGTACATGGCCAGGTACGCGCCAGGCTTTACGCCGGCGACAAGCAGGGCGTGCGCAAGGATGTTTGCCTGCGTGTTTAGCGCGTCGTAGGTGACGCGTTGCCCCTGGAAAACAACTGCTTCTCTATTAGGGGTGTGTGCCGCTTGCGCTTCGAACAGAGTTTCAATCCGCTGAAGCGCGGAGTAGGGATGGGCTGTTTTATTGAAGGCGACCAGAGTCTGGTGAGCTTCTGCGGAGGGCAGGATCTGGATGCGCGATGGCGGAACATGTGGCGTTTTTTGGAGTGCCTCCACAAGCTCCTTCAAGGCGTGTTCGAGATAGCCGCACAAGCGTGATGGATCGATGTCGGCTGTTACCTGGGCGGTGAGCGAGAAGCCTTCGTGCCAGTCATCTACATTTATGCTGATGGGATAGTTCGTCCATTCGTCTGCCCTGAGTGTGGCGACACCGTCAATCAGGTCGTCGATCTTTATAGCGTTTTCGCGCCCTGAATTGTGACGATAGTTCAGCAGGGCACTAAAAAGCGGCATACTTGTATCCAGCTGACTGGCACGTTTTGCCAAGCTGAGGGGTGCATCCTCATGCTGAATCAGGTTTGTCAGCGTCTGGTGCACGTATCGCAGTTCGGATTCAACACTTCCTCGACTCAGTCTGACGCGCATTGGCAGAGTATTGACGAACAAACCGAGCGTCCGCTCGATACCGCTCCAGCTTGCTGAGCGGCCAAGCAGCACGGTCCCGAAGATCGCATCGTCGATGCCTGAAAGCTGTCCGACGACTACTCCATAGGCAAAATGAAACAGGCTAGCTGGACTTACTTGGAAGGTTTTCGCGGTATCCCGGATGGCTCGCGACAGGCTCACATCCAGGCAAAGATTGGCCTGCTTCCATGCATGATCAACTTCGGAATGGGGAATTCCGTAAGGATATGTAGCGCCTTTCGTGCCCGCCAGTAGTTCACGGAAGAACTCTGCGTGTTTCTTCTGTGACGTACCGGAGGTGACGTGGGCGATGTGATTGCGGAACTGGCCTGGCGCGGGCAAGTTGGTCGCTGTATTGCTCATGTGTGCGGCTATCTCTTCGGTCAAAACCTCGACACTTACATGGTCCAGGAGAAGATGATGTTCTAAAACAAGAACAATCCAGCGACTCTCGCTGGGATCATAAGCGAGGAAGACACGAAGGAGCGGTGCGTTGCTGATATCGAAATGGTAATGCTGAGGATCAAAGCGCTGCTGGAGCTGCGCGACAACACTCCCGCGATCGATGTTCAGATCGATCTCCTGCACTTTCAAATCTGCTTGTCGTAAAACAACCTGCACGGGCGATCGTAGACCTTTCCAGAGCACGATGGTTCGCAGAGAATCGTGGCGTTCGCAGCAGAATTTGAGCGCGAGAATAAACTGGTTTACGAGTTCGCTGTCGCGGAACGAGAGGATAACCCTGGAGACATAAGGGTCGCTATCAGGGGATGACAAGTGGTGAAAGAAAATACCTTCCTGGAGTGGGGACAACGCATAGATGTCCTGTATGTTGGCGTCTCCGCCGGGCGTCCCCGCCACGATTTTCTCGATCTCCTCCTGGCTCACCTGGGCCAGAGGCACCATCCAGGGCTCAATCGGACCTTCGCCGATGCTATTGAGGGGCACAATGTGCTGCTCTGATGCGCCTTCCAATTCTTTCGCCAATTGCGAGAGCACGGGATGAGAGAAAACCTTCGCGAAGCCAAGCTCTCTACCCATCCGTTGTCGCACTATCGAGAGGAGGTGCAGCACGCGAATGGAGTCTCCGCCAAGCTCGAAGAAGTTGTCGTTGCGGCCAATGCGGTCAAGCACGAATAGCTCGGACCACACCGCCGCCAGCGATGTTTCCAGCAGTCCGCGAGGCTCTTCGTAGACGCGCTGTGCATATGCGTCTTGGCTGGCGATCGGAAGCGCATTACGGTCCAGCTTTCCGTTGCTTGTTAGGGGAAGCTGCCGCAGATGCACATACGCAGCGGGAACCATGTACTCTGGCAGACTGATGGTCAGGTAAGCCCGCAACGCAGCCGGAAGGATGGGCTCGGCGTATGAGTTGTCATCGGTTAGGGTGTAATACGCGACGAGCTGCTTATCGCTGCCATCCTGCCGATCCGCAGTGACAACCACGGAATCTCGAATGCCGGGATACTCTGCCAAACGGGCCTCAATCTCCCCCGCCTCAATCCTAAAACCGCGAACCTTGATCTGATAATCGCTGCGCCCTAGATATTCAAGCGAGCTATCGGGAAGATAACGGACCAGGTCGCCGGTTCGATACAGGCGATCTCCTGAAACGAATGGATTCGCCAGGAAACGCTCGGCGTTCTCCTCGGGGAGGTGATGGTAGCCCCGTGCGATGCCAGCGCCCCCTAGATAAAGCTCGCCCGTAACCCCGATCGGAACCGGCTCTTTTTGTTCATCCAGCACGTACACCCTCGTGTTCCATAAGGGCTTCCCGATCGATACATGTCTGACATTCTCGGGCCGCAGCTCGGCAACGGTAGCATTCACGGTGGCTTCTGTGGGGCCATAGGCGTTATACAGTCTTGGGCGAGGCTCCGGATGCGCGAACCATGTGGTGAGCGCTTGCGAAGAGACAGCATCGCCTCCGATGGCGATCTGCCGAATGCATGCCGGCATACGAGAGCCGGAAGACTGCAGCAACTGCTGCCAGAACACCGGCGGTAGGTTCAGCATGGTGATTCCGACCTGTTCGCAGCGGGATAAGAAAGCCTGTGTGCTGGCTAGCCATTCTTCGGAGCGTAGTACCAAGCAGGCACCAGAGAGCAGTGCGCCGAAAATCTCTTCGACGGACATGTCAAAAGCGACGGAGGCGAACTGCAGCAAGCGATCTGAGTTCGTGATCCCATAAGTGGCGCGCAGGGCTTCAATCTGATTGACCACACTACGGTGCTCGATCATCACGCCTTTCGGCTGTCCCGTGGTACCGGATGTATAGATGATGTAGGCCAGATTGCGAGAAGTTAGCCCCTCAACGTGCGGCTTGGGATGATAGTCATTCTCCGCGGCCCAGAGCCCAACATCGGCGCCCAGATCCAACACCATCTCGCCGCGAACCGTAGCCGCACGGATGGACTCGCGCGTCGACTGATCCACGATGATGGCGACGGGCTCGCAGTCCTGGAGAATTGCCTGTAATCGCTTTATGGGGTAGCGCGTTTCGAGCGGCACGTAGGCGCCGCCTGCTTTCAAAACCGCCAGCAGCGCCACAATTAAGGCAGGAGAACGCTCCATGCACACGGCGATACAGCGATCCGGACCTACCCCCAGCAGACTCAGGTGATGCGCCAAATGGTTGGCACGTACATTGAGCTCTCGATACGTAAGCTCCGTGTCATTTTGCTTGAGGGCTGGAGCGTCCGGCACTCGCAAAGCCTGCAACTCAAAAAGCTGGTGTACGCAGAGATGTGAGGGATAAGAAACTTCTGTTTGGTTCCACTTCTCCAGAAGCTGCTCACGTTCTTCCTGTGGCAAAAGTGGGATTGCGTCAACTGGGAGATCCGGCTGTTCAATGCACTGGCGGCAGAAGGCGCTGAATCGGCGAGCATGGAGGGCGCTCTCAGCGGCAGAGTAAAGCCCCTCGTTGAAGTTCATCTCCACCGAGAAAGGGGATTCGGGGCCAAAGTCAAAGATCTCGACGCCAAGATCCTCAACCAGGCCCACGGAGATGATTTCGAGCGATGCTGGAATTTGATCTAGCGAAAAGTCATATTCGAATGCCGAGTAGCTGACCGTTACGCGACAGAGAGTTTCGCCGCCGTTTTTGGACCGATAGTGACGCTCGATGTCTTCTAAACGGTACCGCTGGTGACGGAGCACGCGCTTGACCTTCGACGCAGCCCTGGAGCTCAGTTGAGAGATGGTGTTTGCAGGATCGACCGCGAGGCGCAGGGGAACTATGTTGGCGAAGCTTCCGATGGCATCGCGGGCCTCACGTCCGATACGTGCCTTGACAGGCAATCCCAATAGGACGTCCTCCGCACCGGTTAGCCTATACAGATACGCCGCAATTATGGCGAAGACAATATGCGGCACGTCGACGCCCCTCTGTGCCGCAAGCGCTCGCAGTCTTGCTTCGACTCCCGCATCGAGGTGAATGCGCTGCCTGCGAAAGTCTGGAGACGATGTCCCACCTGAAAGCGCCAGCGTTGTTGTGCTGCCGAACCCTTCCAACTCCGACTGCCAGAAAGCGCCATCCTTCCGCTTCTGTTCAGAGTCCCCATACGCAACATCCATCGCGAGGATTTCGGCCGGTCCGATCAGGTCGAGTGCGGGTGTTTGCCCACGGACAAGTGAGGCATACAACTCCACAACACGACGGGTCACGAGCGTCCCTCCGTAGCCGTCAATAAGCAGATGATGCGCTCGCATGTACCAGGCGTACTCACTGTTGCCCAGGTGAAACAGGGCTGTGCTGTACAGGTACGGTCTGTCCACCTGTGTCTTCCGCTTCATGTCGCCATCGATCCAGCCCCGCATCTCCGCTCGGGCATCCGGATGCGTGGACAAGTCCACGATCAAAAGACTGTCAAGGCTCGGCGGGTGGACTGTCTGACGCACGTCTCCATCGACAAAAGCAAACGTGCTTCGCAGAGCCGGAGCGGCTTCGATCAAAAGACCGTACGCCTGAGAGAAAGCCTGCACGTCAACCGAACCATGGATCATAAGAATCTGGGCAACGCTGTTTTCGCCGCCCTGTGCGTGATATTTCTCGGAAAACCACAAACCCTTCTGGGTGGCAGTTGCCGGTAAATGCTCTCTCAGAGCAGGATCCAGGTCGCCCATATAATTCATTTGCTCTTCATGTCGTTCAAGCTGTGGCAGCACGGATCTAGCACCATCTTCGCAATTATGGTCAAAGCGAATCAGAACCATTCGGATTTAAAACCCATTCCTGCGGCCTCGGATGCCTTTCACGCCGTGTTTAAGAAACCGATGGAAGATCACGTACTTGGCTTTTTGATATAGACACAGAGATAACAGCATTCCAACGGCTTTATTCCCATATTCGCTTCTGCTCAGCGGCGTCAAGAGATCCGAGAAGGTATGAACGGCAGGACCGAGCTCCGGCCTCGCCAGACTCTGTTGCTGCATTGTTATCCGACAGCGGTGCAGTTTTGTGGAATAAACATCTCGGTGGCTTGTTCTTGTCAGCATAACGTTGTTTGCTCCTAAGCCTGGGGCAGGGCCGCCGACTACTCCAACCGCCGATGAAAGAAGGGATTTAAAGGATGGACTTGAAACCAGAGCAGAGAGCAGTTTACCTTTCTGAAGAGTCGTGGGTGCAGCTAGGGTTGTACGCCGGCAATCACGATCCCGCTCATTGCTTCACCGGATACGCTGAACCGGAGACGATAACGTCCTGGTTCGCAGGCGTTAGGGTGTGGGCAGCACTACTGCATAGGTGCCACCCAGGCAACGCTTAAAAGTAAACTGTCCCTAAGTGCGATTCTCCAGTGGTTTCCGGTGATTTCGCTCATCTCTGACACCTTAAAATACTAACCCGCATATTGGATGCTTTCGCTGAAGTTGCAGCCGGTCCATCTGAACAATGCAGGCTAGGTGACTATCTGGCTGCATGGTTTCTCACGACCTACCTTGCAAATCAGCACGTGAGACAAACATACAAAGAATGAAATCCCTCTTATGAAACTCGCTATTTATATGTTGCCTTTCCAGAGCCATGTGTCCGTGCTGCTGTCGGTCGCCCGGGAGATGCGTCGCCGCGGACATGAGATCGTCGTGCTTGGACTCCGCGATCTGGAGGAGAGAGTCGCTCAAGAAGTTGGAATGACTTTCGTGCCCATGTGTGACAGAGAGTACCCTCTAGGGGCGACGCGAGCAGCGCTCGCCCCGCTGCGCTCTATGTCTGGTATTGCTGGTACAGAGTTCTGCATTAATATGCTGACGCATCTATGCGCTGCGGTGCTGGAGGACGGCCCCCGGGCTCTCCGCGAAAGTCAAGCTGAGGCCCTCATCCTTGATTTCTCCTCGAGGGGGATGGATGCGGTGGCCGTCTCCATGGACATCCCCTACGTGCACATTTCGAATGCTGTACATAGCGACTATTCGGGGAACACGCCGTTCTGGTGCTACGATTGGCCACCGGAAACAACAGAGGAAGCGCTAGCCAGGAACCGTGCTGGGTTGGTTCGCCTGGCAAAAGCAGCGGCTCCAATGCATGCGTTGCTCAGGAGCTTTCTGGAGGAGGCTGGCGTGGACATCGCATGGAGCGACCTTCACGCACTGACTTCGAAGCTTGCATGGCTCACACAGATCCCTCCGGAACTTGACTTTAAAAACTCCCATTGGCCGAAGCAGCTCATCCACGTGGGACCGCTTTGCCAGCCTCCGAGCATGCCAGATACCAACTTCCCGTGGCATCGCCTGACGGGAGAGCCGCTGATCTATGTGTCGTTTGGAACGCTGCAGACGGACCTGTTTTCACTCTATGAGGTGGTCGTCAAGATTGCCCGTACCAAGGGGTACCAGATTGTGCTGTCGACAGGTGGATTTCCAATGGACGAAAAGCTCAAGGATATCCCAGACAACTTGATCCTAGTCCGCTTCGCCCCACAAGTTGAGATTTTGAGGCAAGCCGCACTATGCATCACGCATGGGGGCGTCAACACGGTGCTGGAAGCTCTCCAGTGCGGAGTTCCCCTCGTTGTTCTTCCGATCACCAATGATCAGCCTGGGGTCGCTGCCCGAGTTGCGTACGCAGGGGTAGGTGCATTTTGTCGTGTGGAGGATCTTAATCCCTCAAACCTCTCCGGTCTGATCGACGAGGTGATGCAGAACCCCGGCTACCGTGCGCGTGCGAAGCAGCTACAAAGTGTTCTGAGCTATGAAAGAAGTATTGTGCGTGCTGGCGAGTATATCGAGAAAGCCCTTGCCAGCGTGGTTGCTGATCACACCGAAGCCGCGCGAGAACACTTTGCAGGAAGCGAGTGAGCAATGAATCAAACATTTGAGCGATTCGCCATCCCGAAAGATTGTTATGCGTTCTTAGAGCTACAGACAACCTGCTACACATATGATCTATCTGCCCAGGAAACGCTGGAGATTCTCCATTTCAGTTCAGATGGCCAGGGACGAGATCGATGAATTCGTCGGCGATTATGGCATTGCCTTGGCTTTTGACGACGCAGCGCTTTTCGGATTCTTCTGCCTGATGCACGTCGAGCACATGAACAATCCTGTTCTCAGCGCGCTCGTTGAGACTCACGCATGCACGCATAATCTTTCACCCTCAACCAACTAATCACCGTTCACCGTCGCAAGGTACAGACGAGGGCTACCGAATATGAAATTCGCTATATATACTGCGCTCTCCCACAGTCACATTCGGGTCATGTCGGCACTTGCGAAAGAGTTGGAGACGTTTGGCCATTCAGTGTGCGCCATCGGCATGGAAGACCATGCGCCTGTGTTTCACTCGTTGGATATGGAATTCTTTCCCGTCTGCTTACGGGAGTTTCCGCGTGGGGAGCTCCAACGGAGGTACGAGCCTGTTCGCGAGATGTACGGAATGGACGCACTGCGGGCAACGAGCGCCGTGGGTTGCGATGTCGTAGCGGGCGTTTTAAAGGATGGGGAAAGAGCTGTCAGGGCGAGCGGCGCAGACGCCTTGCTTCTGGATACTTCCGCGCGTGGACTAGAGGTGATCGCGATGCATATGGGAATGCCTTTTGCTCACGTCTCTGCACAGCTCCACGACGACTATTCGGGTGTCACCCCTCATTGGTTTTTTGACTGGCCACCCGAGACGAGTAGTGAAGCCATCGAGCGAAATAAAAACAATCTAAACTTTCTTCGGGAGTTGGGCGCGCCGGCCCGTTCTGCAGCTCTCGACTATCTTGCAGCCAGAAATATTCACCCAGACTTGACTACGCCTTATCCCTTCTTCCTTTCTACAGACACCTGGATTACGCAGGTCCCGAAGGAGTTTGATTTTGAGAACCAGCTTTGGCCTGAACATCTCTTCCATGCTGGGCTTATTAGCCCTCGCGAGCAAAGCTCTGCGATTGACTTTCCGTGGGAGCGCCTTACCGGGGAATCACTCATCTACGTATCGATGGGAACCATGCTGACGAACGCGAAGCAGCGGTTGCGCATGGCGGTACAAGCCGCTCAAGGTGCAGGTAGACAGGTCGTTGTTTCCACTGGACCCCAGATTGGGGTGGAAGAGATCGGCCCGCTGGCTGCGAACACGATCGTGCTCCCTTATGTTCCTCAGACCGGGATTCTTGAACGCGCAGAGCTATTCGTAACGCACGGTGGGCTCAACAGTGTTCTGGAATCGCTCTATCGCGGAGTGCCCCTCGTTGTTTTGCCGATCAGTTTCGACCAGCCCGGAGTAGCGGCAAGAGTCGCTTACCATGGCGTCGGTGAATTTCTAAACGCCCAACTACTCAATCAAAAGCTTCTCACCGAAACGATAGTCAGCGTGCTGGGTAACCCATCGTACAAAGAAGCCGCGCGGAAGTTGCAGGCGAAGATTGCGTGGCAGGATGGGGCACAGCGTGCGGCCAAGCATCTGCATAAAGTGATGCACCGCTAATTGGTTCTGTCGCAATGAAGACGACTTGCTGTTGTTGCACTGACGGCATCGCAATAGAACCGCGGCTCGCAGGTTCTTCCAACAAGCAGTCGAGCGGAACGGCGCACCCGAGAAAATGACTCTAAATAAGACCGGCGCGAATGTAGAAGCTCTGGAGACCATGTACGCAGGACGAGGGGAGACGATCGTTGTGCGACAGGTAAAGTACCTGAGCAACATCGTCGAGCAAGACCACCTTGCCGTGCAACGTCGTACGATGCCGATGTTCGGGTTCCAGGACTATCTCCCCGCCCGCATCCTTCTCTCCGGCATCCAGCTCGTGCATATGATTAGCAAAAGGCAAATGAACACCAGTGGCGGCGGACGCTCCCCCACAGCAGTTCTACTCCTTGGCAGGGTAAGCCCGAACCTATGCTTTTCATCGTTCATACACCTTTACCGCAACAGAACCTCGGTGAGTCACCTCGAGTCTAAAGCGCCTGAACCAGCAGGAAAACGCCTCACAGATTACCCCGGGTGACAGTGTTGTTGAGTTTGGCCCAAGATAATGTTTGTCACGACCGGGGAAATCTGATCACAGCAGGTGTTAGTGTGTCGCAACCCATCCAGAGGTCCCAAACACTGATACAACAAATGGATAAGTTGGCAACTGTCGTACTTTCAGGATTCTCCGGCCCCTGCGATCGTCATCAGGAAGAGCGAACAAGTGGAGACAATGCACTGGGCCTAGATCGTTACCCCAGCACCCCGCCCAGGTTCCACTCGCTTGACAGCCTTCGTGCGGGGATGATGTTCCTCGGCATCGTATTATATGGAGCTCTGCCGTACACTAGAATTCGCATGTGGCCGGTTAACGACCCCACCGCACATCCCATATTTTGGAATGCAATCGTCTTTGCTATACATGTTTTTCGGATGCCTCTCTTCTTTGTGTTGGCAGGTTTCTTCGCAAACCTCCTCTTCAAGATGTCTGGCTGCGAGTTGAGCTCGATCAACCGCGCAAACTGTGCTGGCATTCTTCGAACCGCGTTCCTCTATAAGAGGATCAGATAGGCCCATACACCGCGAATCTTCACGTAAGTCTCGTCAATCCGCCAGCTCGTCGATCGAAATGGGGCACCGTCAGCGCAGTCGCTTCTCGGTCTCGGCAACGTACCGCCCAACCAGTGATAGATGGTGGAAGAATCGGCGCTCACGCTCCGCCCGCCCATCATCCTGCTCTAGATCGCGATAGCCAATGCCATACCAGCAGTACCAACGCCAAACAATGATTTGGCTGCCAACCGAACACTGACATAGCCAGCTCCGCTCGTCTTCATCCCGTTTTCACGTCGACATCCCTATGTCGGTTCCAGGAGGTGGCGGACGGAGGTCCCGACGATGCCGAGTCGTCTTGCGAGTTCTCAATTTGGAGAGCTTTTCCTCGCTATAACGTCTAGTTTCGGAAGTCTTGTCAGCGACATAGTTCCGTCTACAGAACGTGCTTGTTCTGTAACTATGCTGCAGTGTTACTGCCCTGATTTGCGAGAAGGGCAGATTGCTTGGAATAAGGGACATGTCAATGCGTTATTCCGTATGACACGGATAGGAGAATATATGAGGATCGCCGGAGTAAAAGCGGTCATACCTTCGCAAGTGATTGATAACGCCACGATAGAGCTGATGGTTGCCGAACACAGCAGTCGAACACTGAGTGTTCAACTGAATGACGTCCTTAAGCGCATAAGGTATTATCTGCTTCACTCGGGCTCACATCAGCGGCGCTGGCTAGCCAGTGGCGAGAGACCATTCGACCTCTTACAACAAGCCATCTCTGAGACACTCGCTCAAGCAGGTGCCAGAGGATCAGATGTCGATCTCATCATCTACACTGGCGTCGATCGTGGCTTTCTCGAGCCCGCGATGGCAAATGTGGTCGCTGTCGCTTGCGGGATGCCGCAAGCTCACTGCTTTGATATCGTCGACGCCTGCATGAGCTGGGTCAGAGCCATCTTTGTGGCCTACACTATGTTCCGCTCCGGCGTGTATAAGAATGCTCTTGTCGTTAACTGTGAATGCAGCATGCGTCCCGGAGGGCGGGTCAATCCAGGATGCTTCCAACTTGATAGCGTGGATGCGGTTGAGTGGAATTTTCCCGCGTACACCATGGGAGAAGCAGCCTCTGCAACCTTTCTCATCCGTGATGACTCCAGACCCTGGGAGTTCCACTTCAGCAGCCACTCGGATCTGAGCGACCTTTGCAGTATTCCGCTGGAGTGCTTCGATCGTTACTGCCAGCCGCAGCCCCGGCTTGGACGTAATGGGGCCAACCAGTTCACCTCATTTGGGGGCGATATGTTCCGCCTTGGATGGTCACATGGCGTGGAGATATTCAAGCGCCTGTCCACTCCTCTTGACGAGATAAAGGAAATATTTCCCCACGCCGCATCCAAGAAGCTGTGGATGGACATGGGAGCCGAAGTCGGCGTCCAGGACAAGATCAGATTTATCTATCCCGACTATGGGAATCTGGTTTCGGCTTCTGTTCCCGCCGGGATCGCAATGGCGCAGGAAGAAGGAACGATCCAAGAAGGTGATACGCTCGCCGGGTGGGTAGGAAGTGCGGGAATGTCCTTCGCTTCCTTTGCGTTTCAGCTATAAGCATTGTGACATCGTTCCAAACGTTATATGGCAGATGACACTGCACGAAGCAACATGATTGCTTGAGAGATGACAATGACCCCGCCCTTAGACGCCCGATTACACGTAGTATCTCTCGGACACTTCCATCCGAGAGGCATTATTGATAACGAGTTTCTCGAATCATTAGATATCGGTGCAGATGCTAAATGGATCGCAGAGCGAGTTGGTATACGCTCACGCAGAACCGTATTACCCCTTGACTACATCCGAACTACCAAGAACTGCGACCTGCGGGCGGCCGATGAAGCTGCTGAGTTTACAAATGCTGAGACTGGTGCCGAGGCGGCCCGGATGGCAATGGCTCGCGTAGGTCTGCGGCCAGAGGACGTTGGAATGATTATTTCTGGCGGTTGCTCACCGCGATATTCAACACCAGCAGAGGCATGCACGATAGCTGCTGAGTTAGGTATCGAATGCCCCGCATTCGACGTCAGTTCAGCCTGTTCGACCTTTGTGGCCCAGATCCATATGCTGAAGAATATGAGACCGGAGGCCCTACCTGAGTATATTTTACTCGTCACCGCCGAGAATACTACGCGGAAGGTCGATTATGGCGATAGAAAGACTGCTGTATTGTGGGGGGATGGATCCACGGCCGCAATAGTATCTACACGCATACCTGGAAGGTTATCAGTTATAAAAACTTCCCTGCAGAGCGATCCTAGTGGATGGGACAAAGTAACCATTCCCACTGGGGGCTTTTTTAAACAGGATGGACCTGCAGTTCAGTCTTTCGCAATACGAAAAAGCGTTCTGGTTATCGACGAACTATGTTCGAGAAGTGACGAGAGGATTGAACTGGCGGGCTTTGTAGGCCATCAAGCAAATTTGCTAATGCTCAAAGCCGTCTGCAGAAAAGCCGGCATTCCGGAGAGGCATCATTTGTTCAACGTCGATAGATATGGAAACTGTGGGGCTAGCGGCGCACTGTCGGTACTCTCTGAGCTCTGGGGCGATTTACCCGTAGGACTTATTTGTGTGGCTCTCGTTGGTTCAGGGTTGACCTGGGGCGGGATGTTGTTTGATGCGGGTCCACCTCCTAGCCCCTAGGTCAATGTGAACATGGTAGATAAGTCGACCCAAGCGGATCGAGATGAACTCCTGGCATTGTTGCCACAGACAGTGCCTTTCCGATTTGTGGATCAGATTCTCGAGATTGACGACCAGCATGTCTGTGCAACATATCAATTTCGCGGTGACGAGTACTTTTATACGGGTCATTTTCAGGGCGATCCGGTAACACCCGGTGTGATTCTTCTAGAGGCCATGGCACAAGGAGGTGTGGTCGTGCAGGCGCTATACCTGATGCGCAAAGTGTTGGATGCTTCACAGGTCGTCAAGCTACGTACGGTATTAACTGACGTTCAGGGTGAATTCTATCGTCCGGTTCTTCCGCCAGAAGGTGTCATAATCCGCAGCGAGGTTGTACTGTGGCGTGCCCGCAAGATTCGCTGCCACATAAAAATGTTCAACCAGAACTTGGACTTAGTTGCTACAGCAACCATAGGCGGAATGGGAGTGTCAATTGCATAGAGTTGTCGTTACTGGTGTCGGTGTTATAGCTGCAAATGGTTCTTGCGTGCGTGACTTTGAAACTGCGCTAAGAGAAGGTAGGTCGGGGATACGGAGCCACTCGCGCATGAGGGAATTGAACTTGCACTGTCAGGTTGCAGGAGAGCCAGAAGTGAGTGAGGCGAGACTGGCGAAAACATTTAATGCGCTGACGCTCCGTACCATAAACAGCGGTATGCTCTATGCGGGACTAGCCGCAATAGAGTGCTGGCGAGATGCTGGGTTTGCCTACGATCCCTGCATCCCTGGGCCAGTGGACTGGATGACTGGGGCGGTAGTTGGTACTGGCCTAGGAGGTGTCGACACTATCTCTGAGAAGCTAGTTTCGATGATCAATCTCGGAATGGCGCGGCGCATGGGAAGCGCGCTCGTAGAGCAATTCATGAGTAGCGCAGTAAGCGCCTTCGTGGGAGGACTACTGGGGTTGGGTGGCGAGGTTAACACCATAAGCAGCGCATGTGCTACGGGTACAGAGGCTTTGGTTCAGGCGGTCAGATGTCTAAAGATGGGTCAAGCCTGCCGGATGATGGCTGGAAGTGCCGAGGGAGCGTCAGTTCATGCGTGGGCGGCTTTTGACGCCATGCGGGTCTGCTGTAGAGCCTTCAACGACGAACCTGAACGGGCTTCGCGCCCGCTCAGCAAGACTGCTGGAGGGTTCGTCCCTTCCGCCGGTGCAGGCATGCTGATGCTAGAGACACTCGACAGTGCTCAAAGCCGCGGAGCCCGTATCTATGCTGAAATTGTCGGCACTGGCGCGACGTGTGGTGGGCAGCGCAATGGGGGATCCATCACCTCTGGCAACCCCTCTGGGATGCGACGCTGCATACAGAATGCGCTCTCCTCAGCCCACCTAGAAGGCGCAGATATTGATTACATAAACGGTCACCTGACAGCTACAATAGCCGACACAAAAGAGGTTGAAAATATAAAGGCTGCGCTGGATCTGCCTGAAGATTTGTTCCCCTTGCTCAATTCAACTAAGTCGATGATAGGCCATTCACTTGGGGCATCTGGCTCCATTGAGTCGGTTGCCACGGTGCTTCAACTCGACCGAGGGTTTATCCATCCATCACTCAATACAGAAGATCTGCACCCATCCGTGGAATGGTTGCGGCCGCGAATCCCGCAGACTTGCATCGCAAGCCCAATCTCTACAGCAATGAAAGTAAGCTTTGGATTTGGAGATGTAAATGCATGCGTGATTCTTCGAAAATGGGGCTGTAAGACTTCGGCTGCTTGTTAGGCTACCAACACCTACCAAGAGGCGCCTTATCACTTGAAACTACTTCGGAATCGTGACTCATATACTTAGGAGCGAAATTTGACGAATAGCGAAATATATTGTGGAGTGGAAAGCGTCATTCTGACTTACACGGTTAAAGATGGTCCAATAAAGATCACTGAAGGAACCAACCTGTCTGAGAATTTAGGTATTAATTCTGCGCGTATGGTTGATATCGTGTTGGATCTTGAAGATAAGTTCAAAATTTCAATTCCTGATTCGGACATGGAACAAATGAATACCGTTGGAGAAATTGTCACACTCATCTATTCACTGTGCAATGGAGCATCGTGAATATATCTCGGAGCTTTTGTCCCCCCAAGCAAACCTGGCAGGGACAACCGATCTGGAATACATTATGCTCTCGCGCGTTACATCCATAGCCGCCCACCAACAGATGTCGCGATAGCGCGACTGATGGAAGAGGACCACCACGGGATTTAAGAGCGCCACATATTCCTGCCCTAACCTGGCAGATCATCAGGATTCGGAGTCATATGAAGAAACTCGAAGGTAAGATCGCTATCATCACCGGCGGAAACAGTGGCATCGGTTTAGCAACGGCCAAGCGCTACGTCGAGGAGGGCGCCTACGTCTACATCACCGGCCGACGGCAGAAGGAACTGGATCTTGCCGCTGAGCGTATCGGGAGAAACGTCACCGCAGTTCAGGGGGATGTTGCCGTCACCGCCGACCTCGATCGACTGTATGAACAAGTACGCAGCGAGCAGGGTCGCGTCGACATCGTTTTCGCGAATGCCGGTATCGGAGTGTGGGCTCCTATCGAGCACGTCGCAGAGAGCTGTTTCGATTCAATCTTTAACGTGAACGTGCGCGGAGTTTTCTTTACCGTGCAAAAAGCGCTTCCGTTGATGCCCGACGGCAGCTCCGTCATCCTCTGTGGTTCTTCCAGCGCAACCAAGGGCATGCCCGGTTTGAGCGTGTACATCGCCAGCAAGGCTGCGCTTCGCGGCTTCGCCCGGAGTTGGTCGGCGGAGTTGAAACCCCGAAGGATCCGCGTCAACGTCTTGACTCCTGGCCCGACCGAGACTCCCATCTTCGGCAAAGCTGGCCTGCCCGCCGACCAGATCGACGCGATGAAGTCGAAGGTCGCTTCCGAGACGCTGACCGGCGTCTTCGCCGACCCCGATGAGATTGCAAAAGCCGCAGTGTTTCTGGCCTCCGATGACAGCACCTTCATCATCGGAGCGGATATTCCCGTCGATGGTGGCCATGCTCAAGTTTAGGAGACATGGTCTGGGATGTCGGACCATCGGAGCTGAACTCGAACGACGGCCAAGGCAAACCAACTGCGAGTCTGGGTAAATATGTCGTGGTTTGGAAGGGCCTGGAAGCAGGCCCATCAGAGGTTTGGAGATCGGCCTGGAAGCTGCAAGGCCCGGTTGTCGCAAGAGGTGCGACGATCAAGACGCAGAAGAATTCTGTAAAGAAAGAATCTGCTCCTTAGATGACCTGCTCCCCCGGGAACCGCACATACGGAAGTATGATCTCGGATTCAGGGAGGGGCGGAATTGCCGAGGAATCAGCGTGGCGAAGCGGGGACTATCGCGGCGTTGAAGCAGGTGTAGGCGGGGCGCAAGGTGGAGGACGTGGCATGGGAGTACAGCGTGTCCAGACACACAATCCCTACCTGGAAAGCCGAGCCGATGAAGTTCTTCACGAACGGCTGTTGTTACTGGCTCGAGAAAGGCCGCGCTATCGATATCGTCGATTGCGCGTGCTGATCGAGCGGGAAGGGGAACGCGTGAACCACAAGCGGCGGTACAGGATCTATCGCGCAGCCGGGCTGTGCTTAAACGGAAGAAGCGCAGACATTGTCTTCGCGTAGATCTGCCAAAGACACAGACGCGAGCGTCGAACTAGTAAGCAGCTTTCGTTACCGATCGAGAGGGTGCTACCGACGGGCCACATAATAAGACGGCGTCCATTTTTGGTATCTACAAACATGGAGTGTTAACGATCGATGGAATCTCCGAATCGAAACCCGGCTAGTGACACGCAACACTCTAGCCAAGAGCGAGCGGGAGCAATGAAGCCGTTCGCCACCTTGCCGGGCATTCCATTCTTCAGCACCATTATCCCGCTGAGCCGCAACGCTCTGAGCTTCTTTATGCGGACATTTGATACCCACGGAGACCGTGTGCAACTCCGTGTTTTCAGCCGCAATGTTTTACTCTTGTGCAATCCCGATGACATTGAAGCCGTGCTTGTCAACGAGCGCGATAGCTTCGGGCGGTCATCAGAGGTGCGCAATCTCCGCCCCATCCTCGGCAATGGCCTCTTTGCCAGCGAAGGTGAGTTATGGCGCAGTCAGCGGCGCCTGATTCAGCCGAAATTCCACAGTAGTGCGATTCAGAGTTATGCCAGCGTAATGCTGGAGTGCGTCTCGCAGCGGATCGAGGGTTGGCGCCCAGGAGATTTGAGGAACCTCCACTTGGAAATGATGCACTATACACGCGACGTAGTCTGCAGGACTCTATTTGGCAGCAAACCGGATGTCGATGCCATGGCCATCGCTCAGGCCGTCACTACTGTCTTCGATGATTTGCGGAGTGAGGTTCTCTACCTCAATTTATGGAGAAGATTGCCGCTGCCGCGAAGCATTTGTTGGAATCGGGCTGTAAAAGTCTTGGATCAGGCGATCTCGCGGATGATCTCTCATCGGAGGAGGGCGAGAGCGGGAACGGGCCAATCCGCCTCGTCTTCCGACATGCTGAACGTTCTTCTCGATGCGCGCGGTGAAGATGGCACATCGATGTCCGACCGGCAGATCCACGATGAAATCATGAATATGTTTATAGCGGGTCACGAGACTTCCGCGCTCACGCTTGCGTGGGCAATGCATCTTCTCAGCACGAACCCCGACATTCAGGATCACGCCGCTTCTGAGGTTCTCAAGGTCACAAGCAACCGTCCCTTGCGTCCAGAGGATATGCCAAGCCTTCGCTATCTCTCTGCGATTGTCCAGGAGACCCTCCGGCTCTATCCGCCGCTGTGGTGCATTGGACGCTACACAATCCGGAATACGACGCTTTCTGGCTTTCCTGTCGCCAGAGGGACCCACATCTGGTTGTGTATCTATCGGCTTCATCGCGATCCCCGCTGGTTCTCTGATCCTGAGGCATTTCAGCCGGAACGCTGGCAGGATGGGACTTCCTTAAAGAAGTTCACTTATGTCCCTTTTGGGGTGGGGCCACGTGTGTGCATCGGTCAACACTTCGCTATGGTTGAAATTGTCCTTGGACTGGCAGCTATTCTCTCTCGCTTTCGCCTTTCCAGCCCACCTGGAAGTAGCGTAGCCCCCGAGGCCTGGATGACCCTTCGCCCTAAGCATGCGGTGTCACTCCGGATCGATGCGCGCTCACGGTGAACCGTGGCTCTTTGCGCAAAACTCAAAGCCCGACGGGTATCGTCAACTTAGGCGACAGAGTGCATGAACGGGAGTGAGGAGTATCTTCCACACTCGATTGCTATCTGTCTATCTACCCTTTAGTGTATCTTCCAGGCAACAATAGGGGCGATGTTGGTGTCGAAGCGCCCGGTTATGACCAGGACAGGAACGCGAAAACCCGCTATCTGTGAGGTTAGGTCCACGCCCTGCATATCCCTGGAGACGGCTTCGCCCACAGATTGGTTCGCGCCGCTCTCTTTGAGATCTGCCACAAATGCGTCATGGTTTTCCTTCGAATAGACAACATGCTGAAATATCTCTCGAAGCCGTTGAAGGCATAGGGCCAGTCCCCGCGACTGCCATCGCGGCTGCTGTGAGCAACGGACCGCTTTCGAAATGGAAGGCAATTGCCGCGTGGCTGGGCTTGGTGCCGCGGCAGAAATGGGGGGGCGTGTTGTTTTCCCTCCATGTTGCCGTCATCGCGCTTACCGGCTCCATTCTTGTCTTCAGAACTGAGCGCACAAGGGCCCTCCTTCCAAAGAACTGAATCAGTTCAACCCGGACCGCGTCGTTCCGATTGCAACAGTCATCGAGCACTTCAAGAGCGCCCATCCACAGGGATATGGTCCTTCGTGGCAGTTTCCTCCCCGCTTTGCAGGAATTGCTTGAAGTGCCCTATCCCGCCTAGCAAGACTGCCATTGGTATGAGTTCCCCGGCGTGCCCGGTTCGCAACAGCATCCATAAGCTTATTGCTCCGGCCTGTATGAGGTGGGTGGCGAAGAGGCTCATCAAATTCCAAAGGACTGCGATAGAGAAGCCAGCCCCATACCCCCACGCGCTATCTCGGCGTGCCAGAACGATCACGGCAACGTATATCAGTGCCTGTAAGGAGTGAAGCACACGTAGTTCGGGATCAAGAACGGCCGATACGAGCAGCGCCAACAGGAAGAGTCCTGCCCCTACAACGATCCATGCTTGCGCCGAGCGGTATCCGTCGAGATGAGCACCGTTCCGCCTCATGGATCCCAATACGGCTACGCTAGGTAATCCGTTCCCCAACGAAACGGCGCTTCTTCTTGCTCTTGTGAGATTGCGGAAGGCATGAGTTTTGAGAAACGCCGTTCCGTCAGAAGTGATCTCGCTGAGCAACGCCGAACTCCCATTCTCTTTTGACGGCACGTACACTCAGATTGCTGTCCCGGGACAATATGCGTGCAATTTCACCCACATAAAAACCCCGATTACATTGTAGGTACCTGTATCAATAGCTCCACTTACGCAATAGAGGGCGGTTGTTGGAACACCCACGTTGTAGCACATCAATCGGAAGCAGTCGCTCTATGAATAGCTGGTAGTAGGTCAGTGTGAATAAACAGGGGGTGTGTGTCAACTTCCGCACTGAAATCCTCTTGAATTAGTGGAGGATGCCATCCCTTCAGATGTTTTCCTCCCTGTCCTAAAGTATCGGTGCACACTCAACACTTCATTTCGCTTCAAACTTACAAATCCTATGTCGTGCACGGACCACTCGAAAGCCTTGGCGTTACAAAGATCTAGCCGGTTCAATTCTCTTCCTTAACAAGGACCAGTCGTCAACTTGGGAACTCGTCTAACCACTCGACTCCAAGAAATTTAGGTTAGTGATGGTTGGTGAAAGTCAGCGTTCCTTGCACACAACGAGACACGTCCAGGGAACGGGCTTAACTATTTCAACCCGTATCGTGTGGCGGGCTTGCCACTTTCGAACACAGCTTGCAGCAGTGCACCAGCAGCAGCCTCGAGGTTGCGTAGCAATGTCTCGTCTTGAAGCGAGGGAACCGTGATCAACTCGCCGCGATCAAGGCCGGAGAGAGCCGCATCCACGCAATCCTCGGTGGTCATAACAGTAGCCGGATCAATAGTATCGAGAGAGACGCCAGCGACATCCCAACCTTCGGACACTACGGCGCCCGGCAGAACCAGTTGAACCCGAACGTTAGTGCCCTCTACGTGCTGTTGAAGTATCTGCGTGAACTGAAGTACGTAGGCCTTTGTTGGACCGTATACGGGGATCCAGGCGATAGGAGCTACTCCAGCGCCGGAGCCGATATTGATGATCGTGCCATTCCCGCGCAGCGTGAAGCGTTCCAGAGCCGCCTTCGAGAGTGCCGTGAGCGCAATGACATTGAGGGCGATCATGTTGGCCATGACTTCCGACCCCGTTTCCGTCAGCGGTTTCGCCAACGAGTAGCCCGCGTTGTTCACCAGCACAGAGATGGATTCATCGCTGACTATCTTCTCAATCGTCGCAGAGAGGCCGGCGGGTTGGCTGAGATCTGCGACGAGCACTTCCGCCCGGATGGAGAAACGCTCCTGGAGGTCGGCCGCGATCTGCTGTAGACGGTCGGTGCGACGTGCTACGAGAACAAGATCGTAGCCACGTGCCGCCAACCGGTCGGCATACACCTTCCCGATTCCTGAGGAAGCGCCGGTGACGATAGCAGTCCCAAGGCTGCTGGAATTCGATTCGCTCAATGTTTCTCCTTGATGTTGCGCGTCCCGACAGGACGCCATGTAACGAATGGTATATAACCTATACCTGGTGTCAATTAGGCACTTTTGCTAGCCTAGGTTTACTGGAGGAAACTCATTGGAGACAAAAGAAACAGAGATAATGGCGACGCTCCCGGCAGTGCGCCCAATTCTTGAGCAGATCGCGAATAAATGGGCAATCCTGGTCCTTACCTTCGTCTGCGATAAACCTCAGCGCTTTAACGTGATTAAGCGTCGTCTGGATGGGATTACCCAGAAGGCTCTCACGGAGACTCTGCGCCGACTTGAGAGGAACGGGCTTGTTGCGCGACGAGTCATTCCGGTTTCGCCGGTTGCGGTGGAGTATTCCATCACAAAGCTCGGGCGGACACTACAAGATCCCTTCGCGGCGCTTTACGACTGGTCGGTGACTCACCAGTCGGAGATCGAGAAAGCCCAGTCACAATTCGACGCGTTCGCCACAGCCAGCAAGGGGTGCGGAAACCTTGAAGGCAACTTCGAAGGACCGACCGCCTGAGCTGCCCGGATCGATGAACATCGCTCGGCTTCCCGCTTCGAATGCGCCATGATCTTAGGAAATTGTTCGAGAAGACGTGCCATGTGATTCATCTGCTTTCATATCGTTCATGATGTAAAGAATGGGTATCCCGTAACGGGAGGCATCAGAAACTGGTAGTCAGGGATCGGCATTTTGTAATGGTCGCAGGTTTAAGGCAGATAATGCACGACTGTACAAAGCTTGCGAAGGCGTGGAAAGAACGAAACGCCTAAGGCCGCATCACCCTTCGTACGCGGCCTGCTCTGTGAACCACTTCGCATAGGGCGTATTGCGGGCCATGTGCCGATTCCAGTCCTGCGCTCCGTCCGTCCACCAGACTGCGCCGCGTTCGCCAAGTGCCTGCTTCGCTTGGTCTATCCTCTGCCGGGCTAGTTCCCTGCCCTCGGTGTCGCCATCCCGCATGGCGCGTCTCTTGTCGCGGCGGGCATCCATTAATTCGCGGGTTAGCTGCGCTCGCCGTTCGGCTGTCAGGTTCGGGTTGGAGCAGCGCCAGAGCCGGCGCCCCACCACGAAATAGCGGCCGTCCGGGGTGACCGGATATCTCATGCGCTGTTCAGCATCTCCGGCACGTTGTTGCGCGGATTGCCGACCATCGGATTGCAGGCCTTCGCCAGCATGGCGTCGGCTTCGTAGGCCGCAGCAGATCGACCGGCGAGCGGTTCGTTTCGCCGCAATCAAGCCAACGGTCATAGTCCCGTTCGTGCAGGATGACCGGCATGCGGCTGTGCAATTCCGCCGTCAGCTCGTTCGGCTCCGTCGATATCGGTGGAGGAGAACTCTTCATCACACCTCGAGGCGAACATCGTAGCCTAAATGTCTCACAAAGGGTCCTTTTCGCCCCATGGGTTTTGAACAAGATGGCACGGTCCGACTAAAATCGCGCACAGGAGTAATAGACCTTTCAACATGACAGCAGAAAACAAAGTCGTAATGCGCCGTTTCGTAGAGTTCATCAACACCGGCAGCGAGGAACTTGCCCAAGAACTTATTTCGCCGGATGCGGTGTTCCATGTGCCGGGACGTCCCGAACCAATGCGCGGCCCGGCTGGCTACCTTGCAGTTATCGGAATGATGCGGAGCGGCTTCCCCGATATTCAATGGACGCTTGAAGAGATGATTTCCGAAAACGACAAAGTGGCCGCACGCTTTACCATGCGGGGCACGCATCACGGCAGTTTCTTCGGTGTGCCACCAACCGGGAAAACGATTGCGGTTCAGGCGATGAATTTCTATCGACTGTCAGGGGGCCAACTCGTCGAGGAACGTGGTCAGCCAGATTTACTTGGATTGCTCATGCAGATCGGCGCAGTGCCACCACCTGGAGCCTAGTCTCGAAAAGGATAAGTTTTGACCCACGACTTCCCTGCCTTGTTTTCAGTGGCTTGCACGGGTCGAAAGCCGGAGCCCGGGGCGCTGATGTTCCCTTGACGTCTCAAAAGAGTCCTTTGCGAGTATGGTGGCCGAGTTTCCCAATAGCTGACTTTCGGGGAACGTTGGTCCGAAAGGTTGACGGAAGCCTTACTTCGCTTAGCACCGAAGCCCAGGAGCGGCTTTAACTGATCTCCGGTGCCGCAATGAACAGCCCGCGGAAACTGGACCGGTAAGCCCAGATCAGAAAAATCTCCAGCCCGGTACACACTAGTCCCGTAATGATGCCCCGCACTTGAAACAGGATGTGGAATAGCAGGATATTTACCAAGATCGGCCCCAGCAGCACCAGCCCGATCGGAACAAAACGGCCCACCAGCAGAAGTAATCCGCCGATCAGCATGAGCAGCGCCACAAATACGGTGTAGTTGTGCGCCACCATCAGGGTCAGGAAAGTCGTAGCATCGGCCGGCATTCCGCCCATTTTGCCGAGCTTCAGAATACTAACCACACCCGAGGCGGCAAAGACGAATCCGAGCAGGATGCGGGCGATCAGAATGGCAATCTTCATGGCGCAGCTCCCAAGGAACACGAATGAGATGCGATGAGAATACCCGAAGTAGGTCATTTCCGTCCGCGTCACAACGGCAAATCCGGCCATCAACTAAGGCTTCGTAAACGGGTTCTCTGGCGGGCGTCGTCGTTGGACTCATAGGCGCGCTCGGACTGACACGTATGATGAGCAGTCTGCGGTTCCAGTGTGACGCCCACCGATCCGTTCACATTTTTCTCTGTGCTGGCGCTGCTAATCTTAGTCGCGCTGTCCGCGTGCCTTTTCCCTGCGGGTCGAGCCATGCGTATCGACCCCATGGTTGCGCTGCGAACAGAGTAGCCGCTGATATATCCGTGGAACATCGATGCGACTACTGGCGATGCAGTGTCAACTCGCCAGTCGCGGGGACTTGTTGCGGAAGCCCGCCAACACTCGGATATGTTATGGAAGTTTGCAATGACGCCAACAGCCCAACTCACGTTTCAGACACCGGTTTCCGTCGAATCGCGCATTGACGATTTTGCAAAGATCGAATCTCCCATCTCCGTGTTGAAATCCAACCAAGTGTGTTTGGCCTGCCCGTTTGCTTTCGACTTACTCGCCCCTCAACGCTGTGGCGGCATCAATGGAAGCAGCACGCCGTGCTGGAATAATTCCGGCGACGCACGTTGCCATTGTCAAGGCAACAATGGCTTCGGTCATCACCCGGGCATCGGCACTGGTAATTTCGTAGAGTTGAGACTTGACGAATCGTACACTGAGCAGGGCCACTGGAATCCCAATGGCCAGCCCTAGCGCGGTTTGAACGATAGCTCCGCGCATCACCATCCCGACCACGCCTTTACGCTCCGCGCCGAGAGCCATGCGGATGCCGATCTCCGGTGTCCGCCGCTCGACCGAATAGGCGGTGACGCCGTAAAGACCAATGGTGGCCAGCAACAGCGCCAATGCGCCAAACAGCATGGTCAGTCGCGCGATCAATCGCTGTTGTGTGAACTGTATTGCGATTTGTTCGCTAAATGTTTGAAACTGAACCACGGTCAGATTTGGGTTGATGCCGGCAGTATCTTACTTGCAATTCTCTCCATGCCATCGATGGGCTGCGCGGTCTCAAGCACTATAGTTCCTGCATAAAGCGATATGTCTCTTTCGATCGGAGATTTATCACTTGCGGGTCGCTGCATCATGGGCACGAAATACATGGGGTCGTCTTTCAAATGAACATCTGTGTAAACGGTATTGTCCACCACCCCTACAATCTCGAAATCACCGGGCGAATCAGGGAAGCCGATTCGCTGCCCTATCGGATTCTTCCCGCCAAAAAACTTCTGTTGAAAGGCCTGATTCACCACGGCCACTGAGGGAGCGTTCGACGTGTCCCGCGGATCGAACCCACGCCCCATCACGACCTTCGTGCCGACGGAGTTGAAGTAGTCCGCGTTGGCCCTTACAAACCCGGCTAGGCCCTTTGCTCCAGGATCTCTCTGAACCATGATGTAGTTGCTCCAGCGGTTATCTTCCATCGGAGCATAAGTGGAGATGCCAACTTTGACGACGCCCGGCACCGCGTGAAACCGATCTTCGATGGTCCGATAAAGGGCCTCCAACTGTATCCCCGAGTAGCCTGCGGCCTGGGGATTGATGTGCACGATATAGCGGTTGCGAGCATCGAGCCTCAAGTCAGTATTCTGAAGTTTGCCCAGGCTCTGTGAAAATAATCCCGCGCCCACCAGCAGCACTAGAGACAACGCGGCCTGCAGAACCACCAGCGTCCGCTGAAGCAGGGATGTTCCGGATACGGTGGTACGGGTACCGCTGCGCAAGGCATCCGCGGGCCTGGCCTGTGCCGAGATCCATGCAGGAGCCACGCCGAACAGGATGCCCGTCAACACCGAAAGCGCAAACGCAAAACCAATCACAGCGAGCGACGGTGTGGCCTCAATGGGGACATTCTGCGCGCCAGGAAATGCGAGCACAAGCAGCATGCGCGAACCTCCGTATGCAAGAGCCAAACCCAGGAGGCCACCCAAGGACGCCAGCAAGATGCTCTCCGTCAAAAGCTGGCGAACGATCCTTCCGCGCATTGCCCCCAACGCCAACCGAACCGACATTTCCGTCCGCCTTCCCATGCCCCTCACCAGCAGAAGGTTGGCGATGTTGGCGCAGGCAATCAGCAGTACCACCCCGGCAATCCACATCAGCAGATGGAGTTGAAACCCGTAGCCTTCTTGCATCGTCTGGATACCTTCACCGCCCGGCGTCAGAGTCGCATGGACCCTTGCCAAAAAACTCTTGCCGTTCACAGTGGAGAAATCGCGTTGCATTGCAAACGCCTGCCGCAAGACTGCATTCACCTTTTCCTGAAGCAGGGCCGGCGGAACTTCCGGTTTGACGCGCCCGATAATGTAGAGCCAGTTCGTCTCCGGGTCATTGACGTAAGAGGCATTTGCCAACGAGGCCATCGTCTGAATCGGCAGGTAGAAGTCCGGAGGTGTGACTGCCATCCGGTCGCCGAAAAACCCTCGCGGCGCCACTCCGACCACCGTCAGCGGTTTGGTATTCACCCAGAAAGTACTACCGACGATCGCGGTATCTCCGTTGAATTCATGTTGCCACGTTTCATAACTCATGACCGCGGTAGCCGGCGCGCCAGGCAGGTCGTCCGCATCAATGAGCAATCGTCCCGCTCCGGGGCGCAGCCCAAATGTCGCGAAGTAATTTCCCGACACAAACTCGGCCGTCACCGAACGGGCTTCATTCTGCGCGCCATCTCGCCGCGCTATGACGGGTCGGTAGGCCCACCCGGCCTGCATCGCGGCCAACTCTTCGAATTCAGGCAAACTCTGCTTGAGACGCACGTATGTGTCGGTTGAGAAGTTCGAGTAGGCCCCTTCTTCTCTAGTGCCGTTGCGGCCGACACAGCAGTCGTGGCTGTTATCGCCTAGACGCACGAGCCGCTTTGGATCGGACACAGGCAAATTCTTCAGGAGAACCGCGTTCACGAGCGAGAAGATCGCCGCGTTGGCCCCAATGCCCAGAGCCAGCGTGAGCAGAACCGTCGTCGTGAATGCCGGCGTTCTCCTTAACTGGCGCAACGCAAAGCGCAAGTCCTGCGCCAGCCGCTCCAGGCGCAGCCATCCCCAGCGCTCGCGCGTCACATCCGCAACCAACGGAACATTCCCGAACTCGCGAACTGCGGCTCTCCTCGCGTCAACGGGTGACTCCCCGCGAGCCACTCTGTCTGCAGTCGCCATCCTGAGGTGGCTCTCAATCTCTTCCCTAAGTTCCGTTTTGCGGCGAAGGATCTCAAGCATCTTCATACAACGCCTCGCCTGGAAGTCATGATTGCCTCGATGGTCGCGACCATCTTTTCCCAGCGCTCATAGTCGGAGGCCAACTGCTCTTTACCCAGCTTCGTGATCTTGTAGAACTTAGCTCGCTGATTGCTCTCGCTCTGTTTCCACTCGGCAGTGACCCAACCCTGCCGCTCCAACCGATGAAGAGCCGGATACAGAGATCCTGTTTCGACCTGCAATACCTCACCGGAAGTCACTCGAATTGCCTGGCTTATGCCGTAACCGTGCTGCGCTCCCCATTGCAGTGTTTTCAGGATCAGCATGTCCAATGTTCCCTGCAGGAGTTCAATTCGATTTTGATAGCTGCTTCTGGTCGCCATAGGCTGTAGAACCTCTACATCAAGATGTAGACAATCTACCGCCTCCCATGTGGAAAGGCAAATTGACTCCTCACAAACGGAACCCGCACCTAAGAATGAGGATCGAGCGTCACATTGCGACAACAGGCAAATGCACTTACTGAGTGACTCGGCGATAGTGCGTCAAATGAAGCGAAAGACTCAGGATCTGTTCGCGCTCGGCGCCCAGGGGAACGCGGATGGCGATTTCGGAAACTCCGTCTCCACGTTATGGAAAAGACGGGGGGCAGAATCTCTTGCACATCTTTGTCCGGAGGACGGAAAGACTAAGAACCTCCTTGCGAAAGTAAGGAGCCGTCTCCTGCTAAAGCAGGATGGTTTTCGGTCTCCCATGAAGCTAGGCTCCAATCTGCAGCCGGTTATTCGGGCAGCAGATCGGACGCAGAGATTGATTCGAGGGGCATGGCCCATCATCTCGACGTTGAACTAAGTGAGCACACCTGCGTATAAGTTTTGGTAAGCCGAAAGACCTGGCTCTGTAAGGGACTATATGACCGCACGGACAAACCGTCGTGACGTGATTCGGTGGATGCTCTCGGCGGTGATGGGCGGCATCACCGAGGCGAGGCTCAGTGCCAGCACCGCGCTCTTCGCTGGTGCGGAGTACCTGTCGAAGTTCGCACCGGTACGCAGGTGGATCCAGCAGGCGGTGGCGACCGGCGAGGCAACCGGGGTTGCGGTCGCAGTGGTTCACCGAGGACGCATCGTTTGGGAGGAGGGTTTTGGTTGGGCCAACCGGGAGGCGAGTCTGAGGGCTACGCCGCATACTCCGTTCGGCATGGCCTCGATCACCAAGCCGTTTACTACGACGACGCTCATGACTTTGGTTGCTGAAGGCAAGCTTCGCCTCGATGAGCCCGCTAACAAATACCTTGCAGAAAGCAAGATCTGCGGCAGGAACGGTGACGCGGACGCCGCGACTGTTCGTCTGCTGGGTTCGCACGCTAGCGGCCTTCCGGGTATATACGAATCCTACGACGCTGATGAAGCAAGCCTCGTTCCTACTTCGAACGCCCTGATTCATGCTTACGGCAGGCTCGCGTACCCACCTGCCACTTGTTATGAGTACAGCAACCTGGGATTTGCGGTCTTGAACGGGATCGCTTCAGGCCTGACCCAGACGGAGCTTGGCGCACTCATGCATCGAAAGGTGATTGTCCCCCTTGGTCTCAATGACACCTTTTTCGGTAGGGACTCCAAGAGATTGCGAAGCAGTGCGGCGCGATACGACGCGCACGGCGGTCTTATCCCGCATTACACAACATCGACGCCTGCTTCGGGTGAGTTGTATGCGAGCGCTCACGATCTTGCTCGCTTCGCACTCTTCAACATGCGTCAGCGTTCTTCAGGTCTAGCGGCGATTCTGAACGACGAACAAATTGACGAACTGCATCGGCCGGTCTTCACCGGGCCCACCGGGGTTGCGACCACCTTCGGCTGGTTTACGGGCCACACGGCCTCCGGTATTCCTTTCTTTTTCAAGAGCGGCGGCGACCCGGGAGTCGCCAACAGGATGTGCTTTCTACCGTCGCACGACTTAGCCTGTGTGGCCATCACCAATCGATCCAACGGGTCGGAGCTGGCCTACAGCGTGTGTGATGAAGTGATCGCGAACTTCCTGCCAGACTGGCGCCGGCCAGAGGAAGATTGTGGCTTTCCGAGCAAACTCTTCGTCGCGACTCCGGCTTGGAGAGGGCGATGGCAGGGATGGCTTGAAAATGACGGCGCCAAGATGCCGGTTCAGCTGAACATCGAGTCAGAGGCATCCGCGTCTCTGGCCCTTGGAACGAACCGCGCCGAGATAATCACCGGGATGCGGGCTGAGGGCGAGGCGTTTACAGGCGTCTCCACCGGCCGAATCAACTCGCCTGACGCGATCAGGACGGCGGCCACTGCGCTACAAATCAAACTGCTTCCCTCGAACGGCCGGCTGGTTGGCCGGGTATTCGCCATTGCGGGCGATCCGAACATTAAGAATGTGAGGTTGCCTTACGTGCTGACGCTGCAGCGGAGCTGAGACGTTGATGAGTTCCGCTGCACGCCTGCTTCACTCGGAATGACGGGGTGGTTGTCTCGCGATTTCGGATTCCGCACCTTAGTGCATATGCAACCGCCAGGCGGTGTAGCTGGCGATTTCATGCCAGAGCCGCTGCGCTGCTTTCCAGCGGGAGATGGTCTTGGTTTCGGGTCTAGGTGAGGTGTAGACGTCGAGCCCCTCCTGGGCACAGAGGGAGTGAATTCGAAATAAGTGGGTGCCGTCGCTCACCACTACGATTCGTTGCAGGTGATTTTCCCTGGCGATGACGGCCAGCCGCTCGGCGGATTCTTTGGTATTGCCGCTTTGGGTCTCGGCGATGATCTGGTTTTCAGGAATACCTTGAGCGAGCAGATAATCGTGGCCGACGGAGCCTTCGGAATGATCTCCGTCACCTGCTCCGCCGAGGGTGATCACCAAGGGCGCAATTCCCTGGCGGTGGAGAGCGAGCCCATGATTCAACCGAGCTCGGAAGACCGGCGAGGGGCGGCCATCGTATTCCGCCGCGCCGAAGATGGCGATCGCATCCGCAGGGCGCGCTTCGTCCAGATGGGCATAGTATTGGATCTGCCGATTCACCCAGACGAACCAGCTCAGCACACCCAGGGCGACAACACCAAACAGCAGAATAAGAAGCCTGGCTTTCATCCTTTTCTTCCAACCGACTTCAGGCACTTCCAACCGGCGTCAGGCCTGAAGAATCAGCGCGATTTCGTGGGTCGGGATCGAACCCTCGCGCAGCACCTGCCAGGCGTCTTCCCCGCCGGAAAGATCGACAATGGTGGTTGGCAATCCTTGACCGCTGGGGCCGCCGTCGATGATCAGCGGGATGCGGTCTCCGATCTGGTCGCGCACGCACGCCGCATAGGTGCATTCCGGCAACCCCTGGAGGTTGGCGGAGGTGGCGGTGATGGGAAGCCCAAAAGCCTCCACGACTGCCCGTGGGATTGCGGCATCAGGGACGCGCAGGGCCACGTTGCCGGTATTTGCGGTGCTTCGCAGCGGCAGCCGCGAACTGGCGCGGACGATGATCGTGAGGGGACCGGGCCAGAACCGCTCGGCCAGCCGGTCGAAGCCGGTCCCGATGTCCCGTGCAAGTTCATAGGCCTGAGCGGCGTTGCTGATGAGTAGCGACAGCGGCTTGTGGCGCATGCGGGTTTTGATTTCGTAAATGCGATCGACTGCCCGGAGATTGACGGGATCGACCGCCAAGCCATAAAAGGTGTCCGTGGGCAAACCGACGACACTACCACTGCGCAAGCAGGAGACAATGTATTCGATTCGTTCTGCTTCCGGTTCGTCCGGGTGAACGCGAAGGATTTCCGCCGACAAGATTTCTCCAAAAAGATGGGGTTGAGGCGGCTGCTATTGCGGGCCGGAACGACGTCGTGACCGGCGGGGTAAAATCGCAGCAATGCCGCCAGCTTCACAACACAGGCTCTCTCGCATTGTACAGAGTCGTCAGAATGGCCGGGTCAAGGAATTGCGGGCCAGCTTCTCGCCCGGGAGCCGATTCGAGAGCGGCCGTGTCGGCATCGAAGGCGAACATCTTCTCTCCGAGGCAGTGCGCAGCGGGATTCGGATCATTTCGGTGTTCTTTCGGACCGGAGCAGAAGGGCTGCTGAGCCGCATTGCCCTCCCGGCAGAAGTAGAGGTGATCGAGCTTCCCGCGGAGATCTTTGCCAGCGCGGTGACGACCGAATCTCCGCAAGGAATAGCCGCTCTGGTCGAGCCGAAGGTCTTTTCGCTGGACGACATGCTGATTGGCAAGACCCCTCTGATCGTGGTCGCAGCGGGGTTGCAGGATCCTGGCAATCTGGGGACGCTGGTCCGTTCGGCCGAGGCCTTTGGGGCTACCGGTGTCATTACCCTGCCTGGAACGGTCAGTCCGTGGAACGCCAAAGCACTACGGGCCTCTTCGGGATCAACTCTCCGGGTAGCGGTGGTCCAGGCTCGCGAGGAAGAGGCGTTTTCCTGGCTGCGCGTGTCCGGCCTAAGGATCTTTGCCGCCGTAGCTGAAAAGGGTTCTGCGGCTGCAGCGACGAACCTCGGGCAACCGGCTGCACTGCTTATTGGCAATGAGGGGAGCGGACTGTCGCCCATCCTGCTGGATCAAGCAGACGAGCGGGTCACGATTCCCTGCCCTGGGCCGGTCGAATCCCTGAATGCAGCGGTAGCCGGCAGCATCCTCCTCTATGAAGCTTCAAGGCAGCGCGGAAGCTTCAAGGCAGCGGGCGGAGCAGATGAGAGCGGCAAGCCGGGCGCATAACTCATTCGCGTACAAAATTCGCATCAAATCGGGAAAAGGACTGTCTAGACAATGAGCACACCAAGCTACTCCAATGATTCAGCAGCCCAGGCCGTGGCTGACCGCCAGATCGATCCCTTGAACGATGACAAGCTGCGGCAGGCGGCTGAGTTGCTGCTGAGGGCGCGTCGTGAGCGCGAGCCCATTTCAGAGTTACCGGCGGGCTTGCGTCCGACGACTCTGGGCGAGGCGTATCGCTTGCAGGAGATCATGATCTCCACTTTAGGACCAGTCGGAGGCTGGAAGGTGGGAGCACCCTCGCCGGATGCCGTCCCGCTTTGCGCGCCAATGCCCCTGCTGGGCGGGTTTGGGCAATCGAACGTGACCATCGGCGCCAGCTTCAGCCGGTTTCGCGGGGTCGAGGCCGAGATCGCCTTTCGACTAAGAAGCGATCTGCCGCTTCGCGAAAGACCTTACAGCCGCGAAGAGGTCGTAGCCGCGATTGCCGGAGCTCACCCGGCAATCGAGATCCTGGAGGCGGCATTTTTAGATCCGGATTCAGCGGACCGGCTATCAGTCATCGGCGATTTACAGTCCCATGGCGGCTTCGTTCACGGAGCGGCTCTGCCCGATTGGCGCGATGTGGATTTCGCTCATGAATCGGTAATCATGATTGTGGATGGCGTCGTCCGCATCGAGTCGCGGGCGTCAAACTTAGCGGGAGTCGATTTGCTCAGGCTGGTTACCTGGCTGGCGAACGAGGGCCAACCGCGCACTGGCGGGCTCAAGGCCGGCGACTGGATCACGACCGGCAGCTGGACGGGCAAAGTCCTGGCGTCTGCGGGCTCCGAGGCGATTGCCCGGTTCTCCACCTTTGGCGACGTCGTGGTCCGGTTTGCGGATGAGGAGTAATTTTTTTCGCTAGGTTTGCGCTTGCTTAGCGAAGGGCCACTCACGCCGGTACCGTGCCCGCACAAAGTAGATCAGCAGACCAGAGATGGCGATCATGGCGCCATAACGCAGCTCTCGGGAGGCGTTCGGCCGGGAGATCAGGATAAAGAGGAAGCCGATCCCCGCGAGGACCGGTGGGAGCGGATAGAGCCACATCCGAAAAGGGCGATCACGATCGGGTTCCCGGATCCTGAGCAAAATGACGCCAACGTGCTGAAGCAGGAATTGAAGAATGATGCGAATGGCGACGAGCGCGGCGATGACATTCGAGAGGTCAAAGAAGCAGAAGAAGGTCGCAACGGTTCCCAAGGCGAGCAGAGAGACATTGGGGAAGGCTTCGCGCGGATGAAGCCGGGCGAAGATCTTGAAGTAGTTCCCGTCGAGCGCGGCTGCATACGGAACGCGGGAGTAGCCGAGCAGCAGAGCAAAGACCGAGGCAAAGGCCGTCCACATCACCAGCAGCGCGATGATCCGCGCCGCGGTCGCACCAAAGGTCCGCTGCATGACCAGGGCGACGACCGCGAAACGTCCTTGGGTATTGATGGAAGAATTCATTTCCTGCCATGGAATAACGCCGAGCACACTTACGTTCATCAGTAGATACAAGACGGCGACGATGAAGATGGAGATCAGGATTGCGCGGGGAATCGCGCGGCCTGGTTCGCGGATCTCGCCGCCGAGAAATGCGACGTTGTAGTAGCCCCAGTAGTCGTAAGTAGCGATGAGGGTCGCGGCGCCAAGTCCGGAGAAAAAAACGTGACCTGGATGGAAGGCCCCGGAAGGGAAACTGAATGCCTGCGCGGAATGGAAGTGAGTAAATCCCGCTACGATGACGCTGGTGATGGTGATGAGCACACCGGCCCAGAGAATCCATGCCAGCCGGGTAATCGAGCGCACATTGCGATAGAGAAGCGCGACGGTCACGGCGCAGGTTGCGGCGGCCGCGAGACTGGTATAGCGCAGATCGCCCAGCCACGGCAAGTTCGAGTGGCTGAAGACTCGATTTGCCAGAGGGGACCAGAGATAGGCGGCGTACTGGGCGAGACCGATACACCCGGAGGCGATCGACAGTGGCGCACTGAACCCCATCTGCCAGACGTAAAGGAAAGACGCCAGGCGTCCGGCGCGATCGCGTCCGTACATCTCGCGCAGATAGGCGTAGGAGCCTCCCGCCTGCGGCATCATGGCTCCCAGCTCTGCCCACACCAGTCCATCGCAGATGGCAATGACGGCGCCGAGCACCCATCCGAGCATTGCCTGAGGACCGCCCATTGCGATCACTACCAGTGGCAAGGTGATGAAGGGTCCCACGCCGATCATGTTCATCATGTTGAGCGAGAGCGCGCTACCGAAGCTCACCTGGCGGGCAAGCTTTGGGGCAGCGGGGGAGGGGTTCGCAGTGGCGTCCGCGGGGCTGTTGGTGAATTTGGCCATCAATGCGTCATCGATCCATGTCCGAGAATCCGAGCACGGGGTACTCGCATCTTTAGATATTCGAAAGTACCAAAGCACAAGTACAGATGGTGATGTGCCGGAGATTGATTCTGTAGGCGTTATCCCGGGGGGAAACGCCTGCGGACTTGAGCGGCACGCATTACAGTAGCTGTACTTCTGCTTTAGGAACTGCCCGGATTGTACACTGGGCTCTATTCACCCATTCAGATCTCGCACTTAGCTCATTAGGCTTGGACCGTTGATGATTCGTCGTACAGTGCCGGTTGTTCTGCTCCTCGTTGTCGCGGCTGGAGCCATATCTTCGCGTCCGAACGCCGTGGCACAGCAGTCGCCGGTATCCCGAGAAGGAGCGTCGCTTCGTGGGGATGCGCAACCGCTCCCTGAAGATCGCGGAGCGAATGGACTGTGGCAGGATCTTAAGCGCCTGCATACCTGGGCGAGCATGATGATGATTGTCGCCCATCCCGACGATGAGGATGGCGGCATGTTGACTTACGAATCCCGAGGGCAGGGAGTGCGCACATCGATGCTCACTCTGACCCGGGGCGAAGGCGGCCAGAACGTGGTGTCCAGCGATGCGGACGATGCTCTGGGATTAATACGCACCAACGAACTGCTCAAGGCAGATCAGTATTACGGCGTCGATCAGTACTGGTCACGCGTTGCCGACTACGGATTTTCGAAGACGATTGATGAGGCCTTTCAACAATGGGGCCACGATCGCGTGCTCTACGATGCGGTACGAGCGGTACGTCTGAATCGGCCGCTGGTGATCACCGCAAGCTTTATTGGGGGCATTACGGACGGCCATGGTCAACACCAGGTCTCGGGCGAGATGGCGCAGGAGGTGTTCTCGGCGGCCGGCAATCCGGATGTGTTTCCCGATCAGATTCGCGCCGGTCTGCGCCCGTGGTCTCCACTGAAGGTCTACGCGAGGGTCCCCAATTATTCACTCGGCAAAGAAGGCATGTTCGATTACGCCACCGGTAAGTGGGCGCCGGTTCGCTTCTACAACTACATCACCAAGGAATGGAGCACCAGCGTTCCCTCGACCGATGTCGTCGTTCCAGAGGGCGCTTACGATCCTTTGCTGGGCTTAACTTATGTCCAGTTTGCCCGTCAGGGGTGGGGATTTCAAAAAACCCAGAATGGCGGCGGCTATGTGGTTCTACCGGGAGAGGTCAACTCCGACTATCACCGGTATGGATCGCGGATGAAGAGTGGCGGAAGCGAGTCCTCTTTCTTTGATGGAATCGATACATCCCTGGGTGGAATCGCCAGCCTCGCTCACGGCGACACAGCGTTTTTAACGGCCGGTTTGAAAACCATCAATGCAAAAGTAGAAACGGCAATCGCCGCCTTTGACCCGGCTGCTCCGCAGAAGACAGCACCCGCGCTACACGATGGCTATCTGGCTACGGACAAACTGATCCGGCAACTCGATCAGAGTTCCCTCTCCGCTAGCGATAAGGCAAACGTTCGCGAGGAACTCGACTTGAAGCTACAGCAATTCAGCACCGCTCTTGCCGCGGCGCTCGGTCTGCAGATCGATGCACTGACAACGTCGGAAAAGTCGGCGACGCAAGCCGATACCCCCCCATTATCCGCAGAGGAGACGCCCGCTGCGGTAACTCCGGGATCGAAGGTGTTCGTACGACTGCATGTTTTCAATCCGGCCATGGGAAACGCGGGACCAGCTGCGAGGCTGGTAAAGACGTCGCTCGTCTCTCCGGTTGATGCTGCGTCAAGTGTGGAGCGCTTGCCGGAAACGAAATCCTCGGATGGCGCGCGCGACGCATTTTTTCGCGTCAGCCTGGCGGCGAATGCCGCTGTTACTCGTCCTTACTTCAGCCGCGAGAGCACCGAGCAGGGCTACTACAACGTGGATGATCCTCGATGGTTGAACGAATCCTTTGCGCCTTACCCACTACAGGGGTGGGCGGACTTCGATTATGAGGGCGTTCCGATCAAGGTCGGCGAAGTGGTGCAGACGGTGCATCGCATCGAGGGTGCGGGCTCGGTCGAGAACCCGCTCGTCATCGCACCGGGAATCTCTATCAGTATTCATCCCCCAGCGGGCGCGGTTCCGCTTACGCAGACTGCATTCTCGCTCTCCACCAAAGTACACAGTAACCTCGACGGGCGTGCCGAAGGGACGGTACACCTCGATCTGCCGCACGGCTGGAGATCCGAGCCAGAAAGCACAGCCTTCCGTTTGAAGACGGGGGAAGAAGAGGAAGTCAGCTTCAAGGTCCTTCCTAATAAGCTTGAACAACGCTCCTATGAGATCAAGGCGATCGCCAGTGTTGGCGGCCACGAATATAAGGATGGCTACCGCACCGTCGGCTATCCGGGCCTGCAGCCTTACAACTACTACCGGCCGGCAACTTATCGCGCCCGCGGAGTGGATGTCCAGGTTGCACCGGGATTGAACCTGGGCTATGTCATGGGCCCGGGCGATGACATACCTCAGGCGCTCGAAGACTTAGGAGTCCATCCACATCTGCTCAGCACAGAGGAGATCGCTTCCGGCGATCTGAATAGATATAACGTCATCGTTCTTGGAATTCGGGCGTATGCGGCTCGTCCTGACTTAGCGGCCAACAATAGTCGTCTGCTTGAGTATGTTCGCAACGGCGGCAACCTGGTGGTGCAATACCAAACTGGCGAATACGACCATAGCTATGGGCCTTATCCCTACGTGCTGGGGCGCAGTCCCGAGAAGGTAGTGGATGAAAGGGGCACGGTCACTCTGCTCGATCCTAAGAGCCCGCTGCTCAGTTGGCCGAACCAGATAACACCGGCGGACTTTCAAGGCTGGGTTGAGGAACGCGGGCACTCGTTCATGCAGAGCTGGGATTCGCACTATATCGCTCTTACAGAGACCCACGACCCTGAGCAGGATCCACAGAAAGGCGGCCTGCTCTATACGCGCGAAGGCAAGGGTATTTATATCTATGTCGCGTTTGCACTTTACCGGCAAACGCCGGAGGCAGTTCCGGGCGCCTACCGGCTGCTGGCTAACTTGATCAGCGCGGGGCTTCATCCCTAGTGAACTAACTGCTCGAGATGCTGTGGCGCGGGTGACGCGAATTTCTCTCATCAAGTTGACATAGGACACTTGAATGGAAATGCGCAGCTTAGGACCCTAGAACGGGATGCGCAGTGTTAGTACGGTCGCATGATTGTAGGTGTGAAAGTGAGTCAGGGCAATTTGCTCGCCGGCGCCAAAGGTCAAGCCTAGTCTGCCCGGACGTCCGCTGGCATCGTGCGAGAGAGGCACGCGGCCGAAGATGATGCCCGGGGTGCCAAATGTCGAGACGTGTCCGTCATTCGCACCACCTTTGTAGAAACTGGAGTTGAACTCCGCCTCGGGCCATATGAATCGTCCTAAACCGCTCGACGCGAGCCGGTATTGGATGGTGTTATTCCAAGTTATCGTGTGTCCCAGGCCTTTCGAGTTAGTTACCGGGAGCGAGCCACCGGCGGTTGAAACCAGATCGAGGCGGCCGAAACCCTTACCAACGGCGAGGGTCGGAGTGACCACCGCGCAGCAGCTTCCATTTCCGTTTTTGCCAGTGGGAATAGTTGCGGCAAAGAACACTGTAACGATCCCATTCCCATGCTCCTCGTTGCGGGAGTAGAGGCGGCCTTTCGCGAGGAACGACATATCTCCGAAGCCATCCTGTTCGCCATTAGAGCGATTAAAGAAGGGTGGAACATTAATGATGATTTCCGTATGCCTCTCGGGAATGAACTCCAGACCTTTGGAATTGCCGTAGTTCCACACGGCGAAGCCCTTCGGATTGTACTGATGGACGAAGTCGGTGCGAAGCTCCTGCTCGAGCCGGGGCGTCACGGTCACCAGCGGAGTCACCCAGTGAGGCTGCTCCGCTTGAGTAGCGCTGACTCGCGCCTGGTAGCGCTCGATGAAGTTTTCAGGCGGAGGGCTGCTTTGTTGGGCGTGCGATCTAGAGGCAAAGAGCGTAATGGAATAGCCAATGAACAGAAGCAGGTTCAGCAGGCATCCGGACGACGTGATTCTTCGAAGGCGGGGCAAGCTCATGCTTCGATCCTATACGGTTCGAAATAACGAATCTAGCCGGTAGAACATTGTTCTTCCCGCTTGCTGATAAGCGGTAAAGATGCGGAGTATACTCGGCTGAGCGAATCTGAACGGAATGGCAATGGGAAATGTAGACGTGCTGTTGAGACCTCGCGAAGCGGCGGCGGCTCTTGGTGTCAGCTATCCAACGATCAAGCAATGGATCCTGGCGGGGAAGCTAAAGACCATCAAGACACCGGGGGGCCATCATCGTGTTCCACAGAGCGAACTCAACCCGATGATGAAATCGAGACCGGAAGGTCCGTCGAAAGCGTCCCGCGATCGCTTCAGGAACGTGAGTGGAAGAAACCAGCTGGTAGGAAAAGTCACCGAAGTTCAGATCAGCGGTTTGATGGCGAAAGTGGTTCTTCAGATTGGCGACCAGAGTATTACTTCTATTATCACTGCGGACGCCGCCCGCGAGATGCAGCTTCGAAAGGGGCAAACCGCGGCTGCATTGATCAAGTCCACAGAAGTCATGATCGTCAGAGTTTAGAAGAATCTTCCCTGGTAGTCTCTCGGCATCGCCATTCCTGGCACGCCTTGATTGTCCGGTTATTCACCCAAATTTAACCTAAAATTTACGCCGCCCTGCGACGCTTTGAATGGCGCAAGCTATTGCCGTTTTCCTTTTGCTGCGCAGTCATGTCGCTTCCTCCGAACGATGGCGAGGAGTATAGATCGCGGCACTCGGGCAAGCTGCAGTTTTTCTTCAGATCACGTTTATCTTGCAATTTGACTTAAGAGAGGCTCAATGAAAACAAATTTGAAGGCGCTGGCGAGTCTGGCGCTTGTTCTGGCACTCCCATCTGGATACGCCCAGACGGCATCCAGCGGAACGACCAGTTCCACGCCGAAGTCTACTCACAGGAAAGTCCATCGCGCCGCGAAGCCTGAGGGTCCTTCGGTTCAGTCGCAGATCGATTCATTGCGCACGGATATGCAAACCCAGATTCAAAGCCTGAAGCAGCAGCTTTCCGACAAGGATGCGCAGCTCCAGCAAGCACAGCAAGCGGCCGCAGCAGCACAGCAAGCGGCACAGCAGGCCCAAGCCGCGGCCCAGCAGGCGCAGCAAGGGAACACCGACAATACAACCGCGGTCAACAGCCTTCAAGGGGCGGTCACGGACCTCAAGTCCAACAATGCGAGCATCGTGCAGACCGTGCAGGATAATCAGAAGCAGACCCAAGCGGCGATCGAGCACCCTGATGCGCTTCACTACAAAGGCATCACGCTGTCCCCGACGGGCAGCTTCATTGAAGCCGCCACGGTGTACCGCAACGAGGCACTGGGCGCGGACATTAACACCCCGTTCAACTCGATTCCTTTCAATGGTGCGGACAACGCAAATATCAGCGAGTTCTTCGGCACCGGCCGGCAATCGCGTCTGGCGCTGCTGGCAGAAGGCAAGCTGACCAACAACTGGACGCTGCGCGGGTACTACGAAATGGACTGGCTCGGCGCCGGCGTTACGTCCAACAATAACGAGAGCAACAGCTACGTATTGCGCCAACGCCAACTCTGGGCGCAGGCCGAATCCAACAGCGGCTGGATTTTTACTGCCGGGCAGATGTGGAGCCTGGCGACCCAGACCAAGACGGGCATGATCAACCGCACCGAGGTGCTCCCCGCGACCATCGATCCGCAGTACAACGCGGGCTTCGTGTGGGAGCGTCAATATGGCGCACGCATCGTGAAGTCGCTTGACAACAAACAGGTTTGGCTCGGTCTGTCAATTGAGAATCCGCAGACGTTGACGCCGAGCTGCCAGGCGACCGGCACGGGGATCGCCTGCCCCTACAACTACATCATCGGTGCGGCCGGCAGCGGTGGCGGCCTCTACAACGGCGGCGGCGCTCCGGGCGCTACGTCCTCTGCCCCGCTCGCAACCTACTCCTTCAACGTGGCTCCAGACATGATTGCCAAGGCAGTTTTCGAACCTAAGGGTCTTGGTCACTATGAAGTTTTCGGAATTGCGCGCTTCTTCCGCAACCGGGTTTACCCGAATGCACCCGCTCCGGTCGCGGGCGTTGTTACTCCGGTCCCGCAGGTTGGGGCTTATAACGACTCCACGGTTGGCGGCGGTATTGGCGGCAGCGGCTTCTACACGGTCAAGAAGCTTGTCGACTTGAACGTCAACGGCCTATGGGGCGATGGCGTTGGCCGGTATGGTTCCTCCACGTTGCCGGATCTGACTCTGCGCCCGGATGGACAGCTTGCGCTGTTGCACGGATTCTCGGCGCTGGGCCAGGTGACATTCCACGCCACTCCCCGGCTGGACGCTTACTTCAACTACGGCGGCGATTATGCCTTCCGCCGCTACTTCGCGGTTCCTGGCGGAACCGAGGGCTACGGTTCACCGGCCATCAGGGACTCTGGATGCGGCATCGAAGTCACGCCCTCCAACGTGCCTCAGGTCGGTTATCAGCCTAATGCCCCAGCTGGATGCGGCAGCCCAACAAAGGACGTCCAGGAGATCACTGCCGGATATTGGTATGACTTCTACAGGGGCCCGATGGGACGCTTTCGTCAGAGCATCCAGTACAGCTACTTTGATCGCTATGGCTGGTCTGGAACGGGCGGCACTCCGAAGGGCAACGACAACGTCTTCGAAACCTCCTTCCGTTATTACCTTCCCTAGTCTCTTTAAGGAAGCTCAAAAAGAGAGGGGCACCCTACCGGGTGCCCTTTTTCTGTTGTGCGTGACGGATAGCACGTTCGGTGTCAAGATGACATGTTCGTCTAAGCGTCCAGCCGACCGGTAGCGGCCACTTTGGAGTACCAGAGGGCCGAGTCCTTTGGAGTTCTCTTCTGATTTCGATAATCGACATAGGTAAGCCCGAATCGCTGACTGTATCCCTCCGCCCATTCGAAGTTATCCAGCAGGCTCCAGGCATGGTATCCGCGCACATTGGCTCCATCTCTCATGGCACGGGCAAGTTCGGCTAGATGCCCGCGATAGAATTCGACCCGGCGTTGATCCGGCACATGATCGTGGTCCGGTCCATAGGGCGTGTCGCCATAGCTGCAGCCGTTTTCAGTGATCTCGATGATGGGCTTGTTGTATTCATTGCTGATGGTGGTCACGATGTCATAAAGACCTTTGGGCCAAACCTCCCAGGCGAATTCGGTAATCGGTCCTTCGCTTCCTGGGCGCTCGGTGTAAGGCGGAATTGCGGTCGGATTTCCGTTGTCGGAAACGATAGTCCGACGGTAGTAGTTGATTCCTACCCAATCCAGCGGAGCGGTCATGCGCTTGTCGTCGCCCGGCTGGATGCCCATGGTCTCTTCGGGAATGCCCCCAGCGAAGCCCTCGGGATATTTGCCGCGCAGGGCGGTGTTGAGGAACCAGACGTTATTGATCGCATGGAAGCGGGCGGTCGCGGCTTTGTCCGCTTCGCTATCAGTTGCCGGTTCTCCGGGCGACATGCTGTAGGCAGAGCCGATCCTGGCCTTCGGGGCAACTGCCTTCATCGCGCGAAATGCGTCGCCTTGTCCTAGGTTGACGGTGTGAGATGCCTTCAGGAACAGCTTGGGATCAGTCTTTCCGGGAGCGTGAACTCCGCTGCCGTAGCCGAGATAGGTGAACACCCATGGTTCATTGAAGATTGCCCAGGTATCGATCCGGTCCCCGAGCGCCTTAGCGACGATGCCCGTGTAATCGGCGAACTTGGCCGCGGTATCGCGATTGGGCCAACCGCCGAGATCTTCGAGAGGCTGCGGCAGGTCCCAGTGAAAGAGGGTGCACATAGGTCGAATGCCGGCGGCCAAGAGCGCGTCGGTGAGTCGGCTGTAGTAATCCAATCCCTTTTGGTTCACCGCGCCGGCGCCGGTGGGGAGTACCCGAGTCCAGGCAGCGGAAAATCGATAGCTCTTTTGATTGAGCCGCTTCATCAACGCGATGTCTTCTTTGTAGAGGTGGTACTGGTCGCAGGCGACGTCGCCAGTGGCCGCGCCCTTGACCTTACCGCGAGTATGCGAGAAGCGATCCCAGATGGACTCGCCTTTGCCATCGAGGTTCCAGGCTCCTTCGACCTGGTAGGCGGCGGTGGCGGTGCCCCACCAGAAATCCTTGGGAAATTGCGCTGCGCCTATATCGCCGGCGGGCAGAGCGACTGCGGGGATGTCGGCCCACGGCCGGTCTGCAGTGTGGAGCGATTGCCCGATCTGGGGCGCGGCAAGGCCGCTGGCTGGAAGTCCTGTTCCCCCGACCACGGAAGCGCCGGCCACGGCAAGCGCACTGGTGAGGAAATTGCGGCGGTTCATTGACACAGTGTCGTCCTCCGTTCGCGATGCTAGCACCGGCGAAGTACGGCAGTAAACTGATTTAAGCAGGCACCTTGCCGCTAAATATCTGGAGCAGCAACCACGCGTTCAATCCCGCGATCAGGAGTGCGCTCGCCCAACTGGCGGTGCGCAGCCAAGTCCGGTTGACAAATGGCCCCATTCGCTTTGGATCGCTGGTGAAGGCGACGAGCGGAAAAACGGCGAAACTTAGCTGCATGCTGAGGATCACCTGACTCAAAACCAGCAGCCTGGCAGTCCCTCCACTGCCGTAGAGGGCGGTCACGATCACTGCCGGGATGATCGCCAATAGTCGCGTGATCAAGCGGCGGAGCCAGTTCGGCAGCCGGATTTCAAGAAAGCCCTCCATGACGACTTGCCCGGCCAGCGTTCCGGTAATCGTGGAGTTTTGTCCGGAGGCCAGCAGCGCGAGAGCAAACATGGTGCTTGCGCCGGTGAAGCCGAGCAGCGGGGTCAGCAATTTATATGCGTCCCCAATTTCAGCAACCTCGTAGTGACCCTGCTTATGAAAGACGGCTGCGGCCACGATCAAGATCGCTGCATTCACGAGCAGCGCCATCATCAGCGCGATGGCTGAATCAAGGCTGGCAAAACGGATCGCCTCCCGCTTGCCCTCCTGAGTGCGCGGATATTTCCTACTCTGCACGATGGAGGAGTGCAGGTAGAGGTTATGCGGCATCACCGTCGCGCCCAGGATGCCGATGGCGATGTACAGCATTGCCGAATCATGAAAGATCACGGGAGAAGGAACAAAGAGGTGATAAAAGATGGGAGCCCATTCGGGCCGGGAGAGTGCGATCTGGACGCCAAACAGCAAGGCGATGGTTCCAATCAGCACCATGACCAGCGCCTCGAGATAGCGAAAGCCGCGATGTTCAAGCAGGAGAATGGCGAGCACATCAAAGCTGGTGATCAATACACCGACGATCAACGGAATATGGAACAAGAGTTGAAGGGCGATCGCCGAGCCAATGACCTCGGCCAGATCGCACGCTCCGATGGCGATCTCCGCAATCAGCCAAAGGGCAATGCTCACCGGCTTGCTGTAACTCTGACGGCAGGCCTGAGCGAGATCTCTCCCGGTAGCAATCCCCAGCTTAAGCGCCAGACTTTGCAGCAGGATGGCCAGGAGATTCGACGCCATGATGACGTACAGCAGCGTGTATCCGTAGCGCGATCCGGCCTGGAGGTCGGTTGCCCAGTTGCCGGGATCCATATAGCCGACGGAGATCAGGAAACCCGGCCCGAGAAAGCCCAAGGCGCGCCGCCATAATTGAGGCGATTGCGAAACGTGCACCGACGAGAAGATGTCAGGGAGCGAGGCCCTGGACGGGGACGCATCGAGTTCGGATGAGGTGGCTGGCATTTTAAAGGACGCGAGACCCGGGCGTTAGGTTTAGTATGGCACAAAGTCTTCACATTACTATCGCTGAAATGTTAATCATGGTTACAGTGTCCCGGATTTTCTCCTTTTACGATCCGGCGCGCGCGAACGTTCGCGCAAGGCCTGCGGGAGTGGGGCTCCCGAAGATCTCCATTGAAGGCTGTCGGTAGGGTGATGCGGACCGAAGAGGAAGCGAAATATTGGTTTAGCGGCTGATGCGGCGTTTGACCCAGACTTTTTCGGCAGCCATTTGGCCGAGTACGGTGGCGCCTGCTGACGTCTCTATTGAAAGAGTCTGGTCGTAGTTTTTCTTGAGGACCCTGACTCTTCCGCCGGGAGCGAAGCCGAGTTGATGCAGGAAAACCAGCAGCTTGGGGTCGCGCTCATAGAAGCTGACGACGTTGTATTCCGCGCCTTCGACCGCTGCCGATAGCAGAATATGGCCGCGCTTAGCGCGCTGCGCGGGGGTCTCCGGGAGAACGGTGTTGCCGTGCGGGCAGAGTCCCTTATCGCCCAACCGCTCAATCAATTTGGCTTCGAAGGCAGGAGAGACGGCGTGTTCCAGATGTTCCGCTTCGTCGTGGATCTGGTACCACTCCATGCCGAAGATCTCGGTCAGCATTCGCTCCACCAGGTGGTGGCGCAGAGCGGTCTTGGTGGCGGTCTCACGGCCTTTTTGCGTAAGCCGCAAAATCCCGTCGGCCTTGACCTCGACGTAACCATCTCGCTTCAAGCGCTTGACCGCCATGGTCACTGCCGGAGCCGACACCGAAAGCCAGTGAGCGAGGACCGCTGGAAAGACGGTCTTGCCTTCGCTTTCGCTCTCAAGAATTGCCTTGAGGTAATCCTCTTTCGAAACTGTGATTAACTCGGTCATGCAACGCTAGTGTTACTTCCAGACTACACTGAGAGGAGTTATACTCCTGCGCTGGGGCGAAAGGAAGTCACTGGATGTTCGCAAAATGTCATCGGTATCTGCTCGTTCTGTTCGCGGTGTGCCTGGTTGGGTCTGGCTTGGCATGGAGCCAGGCGGCGCTCGTGCTTCATGCGCCAGAGGCCGCCAAAGTGCTTCCGGAGTCGGTGTTTTTTCGGGGGCAATCCGCTCCCTTGCAACTGCGAAATTCCGCTGGCATCAAGTTCGACGATGGGATGTTCGTGCTCGCGGCATTGGTCGATACGTCGGGGTATTCCACGTCCGTCCAGCAGAAGTACCAGGCCTACTTCATTACGGAAGCTGCGATTGAAATCAACGGACACAGCCTGGCTCCCGGGGCTTATGGGGTAGGCTTTGTCGGAGGACATTTCGGGCTTATGGACATCGGTAACCACGATCTATTTTCGGTCGACTCCACCCGGGATACTGAACTGAAACGACCAACTCCGCTGCAGATGATTGCGGAGGAGACGACGCCGGGGCGCTACCGGTTATATGAAGGACGCGACTATGTTGTCATATCGCGTCCCGCTTCATCGAAGTAAATCACCGGCGTGGCCATCCGCTAACGAGAGCTCGACCAACTTAGTTCTCGTCAGAGGCCGGCGGACTGCCGGCGAGGATCACCACTTCGCGCTCTTCCGTCGCAATCCTGGGATCCAAGGATTTTCGAGCGGCCTTGGATATCGAGGACTTCTCTGCCGGGTGACTTTCCCCGCCTTCCTCTGGTTCTCCGGGAACCGGCGGATCGACCGCAGCGAAGTTGAGCCGGTAGCCAGCCTTCGCGGCTGCTGAAAGTAGCGATCCGATGGTCGCTGCGAGCTTCCGCAACCGTTCCTTCTCGGCGGCCGGATCGATTTCCATTTTGACCAATTCGGGGAGCGTCGACCACCAAATCATTTGCTCGTGCGACTCCTTGTTAAAGAACCAGCCATTGCTGGTCTCGTGCAAGCCGGTGAGCCAGCGTACGTCGGGGTCCTTCCACCACCCTTCGGCTTTGGGGTTCGTCACGCTCTCTTTGTCTAGCGACGCGGTATCTAGCGATGCGGGATCTAGCGACGCGGGAAGGAAGGCAGCACGAATGCGGGCAGCCGCGCGCCACGCATCCTCGCCTTCGATGCCCATGGAGGCGAAGGTCTCGCCGAATGCGGACCTTAAGCGAAGCTGGTCGAAGAGACTGACTGCCCTGGCATCGATCGCGGCGCTTAAGGGCTGATGACCGGCGTCTTCCCCGGCTTCGATCCACTCCGCTAAAACCCGCAGCAGCGCCCATCCCAAGACCGGCGCCCATAGACGGGTGCTATCGATAAGCGGGCTTCTGCTGGGGAATACGCGCCGTGCTTCCGCCGACCATAGCGAACCGCCAGCGCCGTCCTTTTTCACAACCAGAGTCTCCTCCATCTGAGGAATGCGCATCGTCTTGCGGAGCAAGCTTCTGAGGCTGATGGCAAGCTTCTCGGAGTCGAGCGACTCCTGTTCCGTAGAACCGGTCTTGGCGGGAGCACCTGAGAAACGATAGGCCTGATGGAAAAAGACACAAGCACGGTCACAAATGGTTTCGTAGAATTCGTGCCGCTTCTTGTGCACGGCGCTGGATTTGAGATCGTGCGCATCCTTTTCAGTCAGGACATCCTGCAATTCGGAGAGTTCTGCCAAAGTGCGGATCAATGCCGGATCGAGCACGGCACGCAGAGCGTTCGCGACCGGTTGCAGCTTCAACTGAACCAGCGCTTCATCGAGATCCCAAACGCCCTTGCCGTGGAGTGAATCGCAGAGCTTGTCCCAGGGATGTTCCTTATCCACTCTGAGTTCCCGCCAGTGCAGCAGCACACGATACTGATAGGCATGGAGGGAGACCGATAACCCCTTGTCGCGGAGTTCCTTCGCCCGGAGCATGTATTCGAGCCCGCTTACGGTTTCGCGATAGGCGACGAATGTTGAATCGTCGGGGGGTAAAGCGAGTGCATCTTGAAGCGGGACCTGCCGCAAAGTACCAGTAGATTTGTCGGCAAATGCGGCGGAATGATGGATCGTTCCATGAGTCTCGCCGTAATGGTTATGGAACAAGACAATGGCCCTCTGCTCGCCGCGGCGATTCGAGTAAGCGTAGACATTCTCGTCAACCTCGCCATTTTCTTTCCAGAAGTCATAGAGGACGAAGCTGCCACTCTCAGCGAAGAGTTTGCGTTCGCGGAGCAACGGCGCGATCTCGCGCTGATGCCGATCGACGAGGCTTTGATTCGGAGTTTCTTCGTAGCGAGGCCGGTAATATTCCATCCCGTACTTCTCGGTAAAGCCTTCGATCTGGCCATGACCGAACATCGGCAATCCGGGCAGCGTCGCCATCATCGTGGCGACTCCGAAGTACTTGTCCCCGGTGCCGAACTGGTCGATGGCGGTGCGCTCATCAGGATTGCTCATGAAGTTGACGTAGCGCTTCATGATGTCGGGATCGAACTCCAGCGTATTTTTGAGTACCGACCGATACTTGGCATTGTCTTCGTCGCGCAACATGACCATGAAGGCGCTGTTGTAGACGCGGTGCATGCCGAGCGTGCGAACGAAGTAGCCCTCCATCAGCCAAAAGGCCTCGGCCAGCAGCAGCGTGCCGGGAACTTCCGCGGCGACCCGATCGACGACCTCACGCCAGAACTCGTGCGGCATGAGCGCGTCGAACTCGGCCTGGGTCATGCTGTATTCGGCGCGGGAAGGAATCGCTCCGCCACTGCCGGGGAGCGGAAACCAGAGGCGCTGCACGTGACGCCGCGCCAAGGTCATCGCCGCGTCGAAGCGGATGATCGGGAAAAGCCGCGCAACCTGGAGGATGGTCTGAATGACCTGCTCGCGAACCGCGGCGCTCAGATAGTTCAACTGAGCAGTGTCGTTCCACGGGAAGCTGGTGCCGTCATTCCCGTGATAGACGTAATCGATGTGGCCGGTGCGATTATCGCGGCGGCGAAAGACCACGGCGGCATCGGTCTGTTCGTAGTAGTGATCTTCGATCTTGATCTCGACGCGATTGTCATTCGACAGATCGGGACCGTCGAATCGATATGCCGGATAGGGTGAATCCGGACGAGAGAGAAACCACTCCGGATGCTCAATGACCCAGGTTGAATCGATGCCCATGTGATTGGGGACCATGTCGCTGGCCAGGCGAATCCCTCTGGCCGCTGCACGATCGCGCAGGTTCACATATGCTGCGTCTCCACCCAAATCCGCTGACACGTTATAGGAGGCGAGCGAATAGGCCGATGCCACGGCGTCAGGATTGCCGCATAGATGCTTGATGGTCTTCGAGGCGCGGCTGCGCTCCCACAACCCGATCAACCAGAGGCCGTTCAAGCCACGATCGCGCAGGATGTCCAACTCTTCATCGGGGATCTGGTCGAGGCGCTCGATCTGGCGGCCATATTGACGGGAGAGCTGAACGAGCCAGACGTAGGTGCTCTTGGCAATCAACACCACTCTCGGCATCCACTCCACATCCGGACTAAAGCGCTCATACTCCTGATCGGAGGAAGTAAAGCTCGGCACATCGGCGTGGCTCCCCATTTCGAACTGGTGCCACTCCTGGCGGCGCTGCCCGATGTCGCCGCCGTGAGGATGAAATCGCATCCAGATGGCGGTTTCTTCCTCTTTCAACACGTCGACCGCAAGCAGGAGCCGGCGAATGTCATCGCCGAGCAGCTTTGGCCAGTTCTCTCGCAGGAAGGCCAGTTGGCCATTCAGGGAGTTTGGCGCTGCACGAAGCGGCGCCTGCAGCAGATCGAGCAAGCTCACTTTGGGGCTGTTGGGGTTGTCCTCGTCGAGAGAAATAGCCGGCCTGCCGGCGAAATAACTTCCAAGATCTGCTGTCACCGCGGGATAGTCCGTAGATTGACCGAGGCCTTGATCGTCAAAGAGCTCTTTGAAAGGACTGAAGGCCTGATTCTGATTGGCGAGCCACAGTAACAGAATCTCTTCGAGCGCGGCTTCGCGATGAGGCATTCCGCCCGTCGATCCGGCGAGCCATTCCTCCGGCTTCTCCTCACCGCGGAAAACAGCGGTATTGGGGAACTCGGCGACGAAAGAGCGCAGCAGCTTATCGACGCCTTCTCGACCGATCTTGGTCTCGAACCAAAAAAGCGCGCGGGTCATCACCTGCGGGTCATAGTTCTTGCGGTAATACTCGACCAGAGCATGGCTGATCTCATCGATCAGGCCCATAGCGAAGAGCGCGGCCGGGTTAACGATCGCCTCCGGATCATTCTTGGTATCGCGTACTTCATTCATCCGGTTGGCGAGTTCGCGGCTCGCCGCCAAATCCGCGAAGACCACATTGCCCGTATAGCTGAAGAGGACGTCGTTCACCTGATACCGGCTACGAGTGGCGCGCGAAATGTGGAACTCCATCATGGCTGCTTCCTTTTTTTGTGACACTTCTTCTTGCAAATGCAGGACCACTCTAGGGTAGCGAAAATCCGAAATGACAGCCTTTTCCGTTGGAAAGGCTTTGCAAGGATCCATGTTCCACGCTACACCTACCCTGCTCCTGCTCAAGGGCCTGCTTGCAATAGCCAACGCAGAACCGGTTTCTCCTGACGCGGCCTTGACAAGCCGCGACGAGTTCACACTACCACCAACAAACCACGAAAATGCTCATCGGATCCTGAGCCGTCCGTCAGTTTAGCTAAGAGGTCATCTGGTGGGATGCACCGGAAGGGATTTGGGCTGACTATGGGGGGCGGCGGAATCGATGGAGCTTGCCGGGCGCAATCTGCTGAGGGCAGAAATAGCCCGACAAGCCAGCATGGAGCAGCGGAAGAGCGGGGTTAAAGAGAACTTCTCTTGCGGTTAGGGGCTGACGACGATCACACTGAAGGTCCCTGGGAGGATTGCCGGACGGGGCCGCGGGTTGTCGGCGGTCGGGGTTGGCTTTGGGCCAAAATCGGCAGTCACCAGGTAAACCTTGCCGGTCGACGGATCAAGGGCCATGGTGCGAGCTCCACGTTTGGTGGGTACGGTTTGGAGGACAGAATAGCTGTCCGCTGAATCCTGATGGACAATGGTCAGTGTTCCTTCCCCGTTCGAACTAAAGGCCAACGCTCGTTGAGAGTCGAAGCCGGCAGCGTCGGGACCATCTCCGATCTCAGGCGTGGCGACTACTTTTCCACTGTCGGCGTCGGTGATCGCCATCTTCTTCCCATCGCATACCGAGAATAGTCGGCGCTTGGCCGGGTCGATCGCGAGACCCGAAGGCGACTCGCAGGGGGCGAGCGGCCAGGTGGCCGTCACCTTCAGGGTTGCGGCATCGATTCGCACGAGATCGTTCTTGTCTTCGATGTTGACGAAGACGGTCCCTTTCCCGTCGGTCTGAGCAAACTCGGGTTTGCCGGAAAGTGGAATTGTGGCGATGACCTGGTTGGAAGAAGTGTCGATGACGCTGGCATCGTTGCTGCGGCCATTGAACGCAAACACATATTTTTTGGTCGGTTCGTAGAGGATGGCGTCCGGGTTCTTGCCAACCGGCACGGAGTTCACGACCTGGCGGGTGGCGCGATCGAAAACCCGCACCATGCCCGCGCCCCCGTCACTGATATAGCCGAGCTTGCCAGCGCTGTCGAAGGCGACACCATGGGTACCTTGTAAACCGGTGATCTCTCCAAGCACTTTGCCGCTTTGCAGGTCGACCACCATGACACGGGCCCCGCGGGTGATATACAGCAGGTGTGCGGCCTCGTCGACCTTAAGGTAATCCCAGCCGCCGTCGCCGCCCAGCTTCCAGGTCTGTTCCACGTGGTAAGTGCCAGCCTGGGCGGCGGCGAGCATACAATTTCCTTGAAGACTCACGACAGCGGCAAGAACGGCGAAGCTGCGGCCGAGCAGCCTCGAAATGCGTGCGAATTTCATCCGGACCCCTCTTTTAAATCTCCAGTATGACCATAAAGCAGCAATGTGAAGCCAAGCTGAAGACGGGCGATGGTCGAAGGGCTCGCCTGTCGAGCGCTACACTATTAAGACCTACCCGTTGCGCACTACACTGCGGAAGTTTGGGCCCTCGGCATCTCGGCGGCGTGCTCTTGAAGCACCATGCCCGGCAGTTCGACGTTCAGCAGCGTGCCTTCCCCTGGCCAGCTTTCTATCGAAATCTTTCCTCCGTAACGCTCGACAATTGCCTTACAAATTGCCAACCCCAAACCGGCGCCGCCGGTATTGCGGGCGCGCGATCGATCTTCGCGGAAAAAACGGTCGAAGACGTAGGGCAGAGCTTCTCTCGATATACCTTCGCCAAAGTCCCGCACGCGAAAACCTTGTTCTGTGACGGCCAGCTCCACCTCGGAATCATTTCCTCTCGGGCTGTGCTGAATGGCATTCGCGAGCAGGTTCGAGACCAGCGTTGAGCAATCGGCTGCCGGCACTTGCGTGTGGAAGGCGAACGCAGCGGAGACAGTGATCCGCACCCCGTGCAGCTCGGCGAGCGGCCGCAGCTGGAGCGCTGCCTGGTGTAGACATGCGTTCAAATCAGTCGCTTCCGCGCCAAGCGAGGGAGGCTGCGGCGTGGCTTGTTCGATGCTCGCGAGCGTAAGCATCTTCGCAACCAAATCTTCGACGCGTCCACAGTCATTCAGGCACTGGGTTAGGCCTTCGCGATATTCGGTTAAAGTGCGGTCCTTGTAGGCGAGCAGTTGCAAGGAGGATTTGACGATCGACACAGCGGTTTTCAACTCGTGGGCGGCATCGCTGATGAACACCTGCTGCTGGCGAAACGATTGCTCAAGCCGGGAGAGCGCACTCTGGAGCGCAGTCGCGAGGGGACGCAGCTCGCGGGCCGCGTAAGCTTCTTCGGGAGCTTGGAACTTCCATGAATGCACCGAGATGCCGGAAGCTTCGTTGGCCAAGGCATGGAGCGGCATCATTCCTCGACGAAGGAGCAAGGCTGCGGCAAGGGCGGTGAGCGCAAGTAGAAGAGAGTTCCCGAAGGCCAGAAGCCTGGCTTCGTCCTTGAGCGCATGCCATACCGGACGCAAGGGAGCGGCATAGTAGACGACGATCTTATGGGGGATCCCGGGGCCTTTTGCGCTGGGGTCGATGTTCCGGGTGAGATGGAGGACTAATGCCCGATAGTCGCGGCCGTTGACTTCGGTCTGGCTGAATGGAGCCCCGGCTCGGGGCGGCACTCCGGCGAGACCATTCCAATTCGGAGAGCGGCCGATGAGCGCGCCGGATTCTTCCCGCACTTCGTAGATATCGTTTCGGGGTAGATCGAGGACCGACGTATCGAGAAAGACGCTATCTGCTTCATCTTCGAGATCCTGAACGGCGCCGAATACGGAGTCGGCGCGGCCGCGGAGCATGATATCGAAGGTCTTGAGGTGTTGTTGGCGCAGGTAAGCCAACTCGATGGTGGTGGTGAGTGCGGCCAAGAGAAATTCCACAGCGAGAATGGTGATGACCAATCGCCGGACGATTGAATATGCTTTCACTCGGCAGCCTCCTCCCTGGCGTCGTCGGCTTTCAAGATCAAACGGTAGCCACTTCCGCGCAGCGTCTGAATCAGGGGCGCATCCAGACCGCGATCCAGTTTTCGGCGCAGGTTTGAGACATGCGCCTCGATGACATTCGAATGCCTTTCCCAGTTGTAGTCGTAAAGATGCTCCAACAGAGCCCGTTTGGAAACGACCGCCTTCGGCTGATGAACCAAGTATTCCAGAATGCGGTATTCGGTGGGAGACAGATCGATGATCTCTCCACGCCTGCTGACAGTGCGACTCAGAGTGTCGACTTCCACATCCCGGACGGTTAGAACGGGATGGGCGATTCCCTTGCCCCGCCTAACCAGCGCCTTGATCCGGGCAATCAGCTCTCCCAGGTCGAAAGGCTTCGAGAGGTAGTCATCCGCGCCGGCATTGAGGAGTTGAATGACTGACTCTTTTTCGCTGCGAGCGGTCAGTACCAGAACGGGCGTCCTGTCGCCCTTCTTTCGGAGTCTAGTCAGGACTCCCAGGCCGTCGATCTTGGGGAGCATGAGGTCGAGGATGATGAGGTCATACACGCCATCGGAGGCCAGGTAGTGCCCGATCTCTCCATCCTCGGCGATGTCGGCGGCGTAACCGGCGCCCTCGCGGACGGCAGCGGCGATATTCGCGGCTAGTCGAGCTTCGTCTTCAACAATCAGAACACGCATGGCGACTCGGCATCAGCTTAGGTGTAAAGCACAGAAGCACCATAGCTGCGGCATCTTAAGACTGTCTGAAGGTGATGGGGAGCACGCTAGGCCTAGGCCCGTAAGGACTCGCTAGTCACCAATCGATGAACGACATAGTTATAGGGAGGGACGCTGCGCCCGCGCAGCAGACCGAGGCCAATCTCGATGATTCTGGGGCCATATTCGTTCACTTCGTGAGAAACCGATCCGATGATCGGGCTGCCGGGCTTGCGCATCTCCTCCACTGCCTCGGGAATGCAATCCTGCCCGACGATGACGACCTGCTTGCCACGCTTCAACTCCTCTACGGCTTGCAATGCCCCGAGGGCGCTGGTATCGGTTGCGGCGGCCACAAGAATGCGCTTGTCCCGGGGGTGGCGCTTGAGAAAATCCAGGACCAGGCGGTAGCTTTTCTCATGCATTCCGCGGCCATCGATGCGCACAAACGACTCCACCGGGATTGCGTCGAGAATGGATCGGACGCCCTCGAAAGCGCCGGTGATCCGGCTTTGCACCAGTGGGCCGGCCTCTTCAATGTCGAGGCCCAGGACCCAATCCACCTGCCCTCGCCAGTGGTCGGTGGCATACTGAGCCAGAAGCGAGCCGGCGTCATAGCCAACCCGGTAGTTGTTCACGCCGAAATAGATCGCGTGCGGGTGCGGGATATCGATGGCGATGAGAGGGATCCCGGCTGCGGCGATCCGGTCGGCAATGACCGGGGCGACCTGCTGCTCCACTTGAAACTCGATGACCAGGTCGATCCGGGATTGGACGAACTGCTCTGCATTCTTCAATGCCGTCGCGGCATCGTAGCGGTTGTCCAGGATCATCAAATCAACGCCGGAAGCGGCGGCGGCAGCCTGAAGGCTCTGGGTAACGGCCTGCGAAAAGGGCATCTCGGAACTCTGACTGGCAAATCCGAAGCGCAGCTTGAGCGGCAGGCTGACCAGCCGGTAGAGACCGTCGCCGGATCGCGCGACATAACCGCGATGCAAGAGCGTCTGCAAGATGCGATAGACGCTGGTCTTCGAGAACCGGGTGCGCTGAAAAACGGCTTCAAGCGACATGGGAGCCCGCTCTGCCTGCAACAACTCCATCACGTCCAGGGCTTTCGAGAGGATGGGAATAAGGTAGAGCCGCTTCGTCGTCTTGTTTGCCAACATGCTCCCCTAGTTAGAGTTACGCTGGAGTATATCAGTGTTGAAACGAGCCAGTCCCTAATGAAACGCGGTTGATGCGTCCGCGACCCGATTTATGCCAGCCGGTTCCTTTCCCGTTATTGCTACTTGTTCCATTTGACCAACGTGACCATGCGGATTCCTGATTCGCAACCGGCCAGGAAATCATCTGATATTTATAGTTGCAAATGCGCCGCCATCGTTATATTTCAGGAACTGGTGCGGCAGGAGAAGTATGGCTGGATTGGAAGAGAAAGCCCGCAAGATTGCGTATTTCAGTGAACTAGTTGGACAATCAGCCACTGCCCCCCTCGCGGGAGCGAGCCGTCTTCCGAGACTAGCCCAAAGCGATGAACTCGGGATTACCTTCATCGGGCACTCGTCATTCTTGATCCAAATTGGGGGCCAAACCGTACTGGTCGACCCGGTGTTCGCGCGCTGGCTGGTCGTGCTTCGCCGCCTTCGCCACCCGGGGGTGCGAATTGACGGGCTGCCACCGATCGATGCGGTATTACTCTCCCACGCCCACATGGACCACCTGAACCGGCCTTCTCTGCGCAAGATCGTTGCTCACACTCGCAGGCTGACGGGCAAGGCTCCCGTGGCCATCGTGCCGTGGGGGGTCGAGAACCTGATTCAGGACCTCGGTTTTGCCAAGGTGATTTCGCTGGAATGGTGGCAGTCGTCTTTGCTTGGCGCCGTGAGTGTGACTCTGACTCCCTCGAAACACTGGGGAGCTCGCCTTTTCAACGACACTTACCGCGGATTTGGCGGCTATGTCCTTCGGTCGAGCGAGCACTCCGTCTATCATTCCGGCGATACGGCTTACTTTTCGGGATTTGCGGAGATCGGCCGCCGGCTAGCCCCCGAGGTGGCATTACTACCGATCGGAGCTTATAGCCCGGACAATTTCCGCAGCGTCCATACCAGCCCTGAGGATGCTCTGCAGGGATTCCTGGATATGCGCGCCAGCGTGATGGTTCCCATGCACTTCGGGACATTCCGGTTGTCGGCCGAACCGGTCGAGGAACCTCTGCCGCGTCTCTTAGCCTCAGCGCGAAAAGCCGGAGTTGAAGACTGTATCTGCGCTTTGAACGAGGGGGAGACCCGCATTTTCCGTCCTGGTGAAGGAACTGAGCTATCATGCCCCGGCAAACTCGCGAATGCTAAGTAAATGCATCGCGTGCTTTTCCCGTGAAGCAAGAGGCAAATCTCGAGGTTTGCCTGTTTGGATCAACTAAAGTAGTAGTATGGCAAACCCTCAGACGCGGCAACCGGCTATCGAAGCATTGCAGCAGAGGATTGGCCACACCTTTCGACAGCTTCATCTGCTGCAGAGAGCGCTCACGCATAGTTCGCTGGCTTACGAGCAGGCGACCGAGGAACGCAGTGGAAGCGCTCCAACTCCCCAGATTCCTGCTCTCGACCTTTCCGATAATGAGCAACTGGAATTTCTCGGAGATGCGGTGGTTGGGCTTATCGCCGCTGATTCTCTCTATCGCCGCTATCCTGAACTTCAGGAAGGCGAACTGACCCGGCTGCGGGCGGCGCTGGTCAGTCGGAAGCACCTTGGGCAGGTGGCGGCGAAGCTCGATTTAGGAGCGGCGCTTTTTCTGGGTAAAGGCGAAGAGCGCAGCGGCGGCCGCAAGAAGGCTGCATTACTTGCCAACACCATCGAAGCAGTCATCGGCGCTTTGTATCTTGATGGGGGTTTGGAGGCGGCACGCGTCTTCGTCGAGCACCGGGTCGTCGAACCTTACGTGGGAGAACTTCGCGCAACAATTGAACGGGGCGGCAGCATCGGCGACTACAAGTCCGCGCTCCAGGAGTTCCTCCAGGCCCGCAAGATCGGACAACCCCAATACGTGATCAAAGGGGAGAGTGGCCCCGACCACCGAAAACGCTTTCTGATTGAAGTACGCATGGCGTCAGCAAAGGTCGAAAGTGAGCCACGCATCCTGGCGCGCGGCAGCGGCACGACGAAAAAACTGGCTGAACAAGAAGCTGCGCGGCGCGCTTACCTGAAGCTTCTGCACGAGTCCGATCAGAGCTCCTTCGAATCTGCTGAGCGGCTGCCCGAGGAGTTGGTGTCGTGAGCACACCGACCGCCGCCACTCCGCGAGATTCTATGCTCCCCGCGACCGCGCCGGTGATCGAGGAGCCTCCCTTCGGCGCGATTCCTCTCTCTGACGTGACTTTCCCGGCGCGGCAGGAACACATCGTCCACCACATTATCTTTCCGCATCTGCTCGACACGGTGCGATCTTTCCTCTCGGTGGTCGTCATTGCTCTTTTTGTTTTGACGTTTATCGTGCAGCCATTTCGGATTCCCTCCGAATCAATGGAGCGCACTTTGCTGGTGGGGGATTTTTTGCTGGTCAACAAGATGGCGGAAAGTCCCGGCGGCAGCCTTTGGTTCTGGACGCTGCCTTACCGGCAAGTCCATCGCGGCGACATTATCGTCTTCCATTTCCCGCTACAGCCTGGCGAGCATCTGGTGAAGCGCGTCGTCGGCATTCCGGGAGATCACATCCGGCTAATCAACGGGATCGTCTATCTCAACGGAAAAGCTCAGACCGAACCATATGCGGTTTATCGTGGGAACTATCCTGACAGCTTCCGCGACCAGTTCCCTACCGGCCAGTTCACCGATCCTGGTGTGGACTCGCACTGGTGGCTGAATGTCCGGCGCAACCTGCAGGATGGGGAGATAGTCGTGCCTAAGGGGCACTATTTCGTCCTCGGCGATAACCGCAACAACAGCCGAGACAGCCGGTATTGGGGGTTCGTTCCTCGAGAAAACATCGTTGGACGGCCGTTTGTCATTTACTTTTCCGTCCGCAGCGTCTCTCCCACCGACCCGTCGCCGCTGCCCGGCGATTCGCTTGCGCATGGAAACAGCCTGGTCAGCGCCTTGCTTGACTTCGCCAGATGGGACCGGATGTTTCAGGTGGTTCGGTAGGGCGCAGCCAGAAGGATGAGAAGCTGGGACGAGGAGAGATCCAGCTCCGTCCGGAACGTCCCGAAGCGGAATGCCCTGCGTTTGTGTATCCAACCTGGTCCTATTTCGAAAGCGACGCCCATCATCTCGACGCGCGCACTCGCCGATAGGCGATACTAATCCACAGACCGTGAACCGAAAAATCAGCTTTACTACGGCGACAACTAGGAAGTCCTCTTAAGCCGATCTTTTCTGCCGTAGTGGATTCAATCGAACTTCCGTTCTAGTGCTCACGAGAAGAGGGCCTACAAATCCTCAAACCCACCCAGCCGCGCAGCCTTTTTAGGGAAGGTGACCGTGAACGCGCAATCCGCCGATAGGCCAAGCGCTCCAATCAGCGCGTCCGCGAAGGTGCCGAGCCCGCTCCTTACCGCGACCGGGCCGTGAACACCTCCTGCTCGTTCTGAACCACCAGCGTATCGGCCTGAAGCAACCGCTCGACGACCGCGGCCCGCTCTTTCCCGGACAAGTCGTAGACCCTTCCCAGTACCCACACAGTCTCAACTAGGGTCACCAGGCTGACGAATCCCGGGGCTTCCCCAGTCAGCCGCCCCTCGATGACTTCGGTCGCCTTCCGCGACTGCACCGGATCGTCGTGCGCAAGATACCGAACAAGGACGTTGGTGTCGAACCCAATCATCGACGTCGGGCCGAGCGGCAGCCGTCTCGGTTACCGCCTCATCCATCTCCTGTAGCGTGGGGGTGTGTCGCCGTCGAGAAGAGAACATGCCCTTCAGCGACGAAGCAGGAAGCTTCGGCAAAATCACCACACTGCCGTCCGGATGAACAAAAACTTGATCCGGTCACCCGGCTCCAGCCCAAGGTGCTCCCGAATCGCCTTCGGGATCGTCGCCTACCCTTTCACCGTCAGAGCCGATTCCATAGTTTCACCTTACTTTCTGCAATAAGTAATGCGCTTCCAGAAGGGTCTGTCAAGGAGCCAGAAGCGAACCGCGCCTCGAAGCCCGGGCGGCGCGATATATCCTCGGGCACCCGATCACCCACGGGCCGGTGCCTCTTGCCCTCGCTTCCCAAAGCCACTGCTGCGCTCTGACTCTGGTACGACTGAGCGTTTTCGGGCCGAAAGCAGTTCAGGGGCGGCAATCTTGCCGAGAACCGCTCCGGTTTCGCGGTCGCGCACCAGCATCGCCATGGTCCCACTTGAAGCCATCTGCTCGGCGACGGTTCGGCATGACTCATCGGAGTAAGCGAATATCTCAGACGACGATGTGGGCGTTTCGCCGGAAGGGTGGGGCCCCGCCTCATTCATCGGCTGGGCCATCGGCTCGGCCATTACCTCGGCAACGATCACCGATTCGAGTGGATCGACGCCGTACTCCCGGGAGAGATGAAAGCCCCTCCGGCCGAGCTTCTCGGTCAGGATCGAGCGCGGCATGATGAGCGACGTCACGACGTATGAGGCGGTGCAAGCGAGCACTAGCGGCAACAGCGCCGGGAGGGCATGGGTGAGCTCGAGCGAGAACAGAATCGCTGTCAGCGGAACTCCGAGCGAACCGGAGAGCATCGCTCCCATCCCCAGTAACGCCCAGAGCGCCTGGGTCTCAACCGGCAGATGCAGTAGCATCGCGGGAAGCTCCCCGAGCGAGGCGCCGATCATCAGCAATGGCGCGAGCACACCGCCCGATGTTCCCGATCCGAGTGAAAAGGCCCACATCAGCGACTTGGCGACGATCAAGCCCAGAACCAGGGCCATTGGAGCATTGCCGCGCAGCAACTCAGCGATGTTGTCATAGCCGACGCCGAGTCCTCGAGCAAAGAACAGGCCGCCAAGTCCAACACCGAGCCCGCCGATTGCCGGCCACCACATCCAGTGAATCCGCAACCGGCCGCAGAAGTGTTCGAAGGCGTCTTCGAAGCCATACATCAGGCGGCTTAGGCCAGCCGACGCCAGGCCGATCACTAATCCCAGAATGACCGCCGCCAGCATCGCCGGGGCCAGCGGAAAGGCTGCCTGAGACTCAAGCGGAAAGAGCGGTCCGGTGCCAAGCCATGTGGTGCGCAGCGCTCCCGCCATTCCGCTGGCCACTGCGACCGGAACCAGGGAGCGCGGGCGCCATTCGAAGAGCAGCAACTCGACCGCCAGCAGAATCGCCGCGAGTGGGGCGGCGAAGGTGGCCGCCATGCCGGCGGCTGCACCGGCAACCAGCAACGTGGTGCGCTCGGCATCGGAGAGCTTGAGCCATTGCGCGATCAGGGAACCGAAGGCTCCTCCGGTCATGATGATGGGTCCCTCGGCGCCGAAAGGTCCGCCTGAGCCGATCGAGATCGCCGCAGAGATCGGCTTCAGGATCGCGACCTTAGGGTCGACGCGGGCTCCCCGAAGGAGAATCGCTTCAATCGCCTCGGGGATACCGTGACCGCGAATTTTGTCCGAGCCATAACGGGCCATGACGCCAACGATGAGGCCACCGACAACCGGGACAAATGGCAAAATCCATCGCGACAAGGAAGACCCGGCTGGTGAAACCGCTGCTAGGCTGATGCGGTGGTAGTAAAAGATATTTGTAGCTAGAGCAATGGCCCGCAGGAGCAGCACGGCCAGAGCGGCCGCCCCGATTCCGATGACGGCAGCAACTGCGGTCAGCAGCCAGACGCGGCGATCGACGGTGAAATCCCGTAAAGCGGAAGGTCTCGAGTTCATTTGCTGGGCGCCTTTTCTTTCGAGGAACTGCCGGACCGGGTCGCCTCGATCCGGTGCAAGACGCTGGCGAGTCGAGGGGCCATATCGTGTAACTCGCTTGCATGTTCGTCGGCAAGCTGAAGTAGAAGCCGCTCGCCCTTGCGGGTCAGGCGAAGAAGCACACGGCGGCGGTCGGCCTGATCCTCTACGCGTTTCAACAGGCGCTGCTTTTCGGATCGATCGACAAGCTCAACGACGCTGTTGTGGCGCAAGCCAAGTCGTCCGGCGGCATAGGCAATGGTGGTTGTGGCGCCTGCCGGCGCGCCTGCAATCTGCAGCAGCAGTTGATGCTGTTGAGGCTGCAGTCCCACGCTTTCGGCGGCTTTTTCGCTGAAAAGGAGGAACCTTCGCAGCTCAAAGCGAAACTCTGCGAGGGTGCAAAGCAGCTGACGACCTGAAGGGAAGAGTTGATCTGCTTCCATTTTTATATCGTATTACGATATAAATTCCCAGACAAGATGGATTGATCCGGCAAAGAGCGTTGCGAGGGGTCGGGCGGGAACTAAAGACTGCCTGGTAACCATCCTGGTTTTTTGACGGACAGCCTATAATCAGATATGGCGACTGCGCAGACAGCCTCTTTGACTCCGGAATCTGGGCGGGACCTGCTGGCCGACCGCTTCCGCGAGCTGATTGCGACTGTGCGGAAGAACCGCCCCTCCGACGATACCGAGATCATTCGCAAGGCTTGGGATTATTGCCTCGAGCATCACAATGGGCAGCTTCGCGCCTCTGGCGAGCCTTATGTGCTGCATCCGCTGGAAGTGGCCCAGGTGCTCGCGGAGATGAAGCTGGACTCGACGGCGATCGCTGCCGGGCTGCTTCATGACGCGGTGGAAGATACGCCGGTGACCACCGAGGATATCTCCGCGCGCTTCGGCGAACAGGTGGCCCACCTTGTCGAGGGCGTCACCAAGATCGACAAGATCCAGTTTGCGAACCGTGAAGACCGGCAGGCGGAAAACGTTCGCAAGATGCTGTTGGCGATGGTGAGCGATGTGCGAGTGGTCATCATCAAGCTCGCCGACCGGCTACACAATATGCGTACGCTCGAGCATCTGGCGCCGCATCGCCAGCAGGCTATCGCGCGGGAGACCCTGGATATATATGCTCCACTGGCTCACCGGCTCGGCATGGGCAAGGTCCGCGGCGAGTTAGAAGATCTGGCCTTCCGCTATGTCGATCCTTTTACCTATGAGCAGGTCTCGAGCGCGGTCGAATCGCGCCGCAGCGAGGGCGAAGAATTCCTGGCCAATGTAGAGGCGACGCTCGCTGACCGGCTTAACGAAGAAGGCATCACTGCCCGGGTGGAATGGCGCATCAAGCGGCTTTACAGTGTCAGTCAAAAACTGCGCGAGGCGGATACGAACATCGACCAGGTCTACGATCTGCTGGCTATTCGGGTCATCACCGGCAGCGTTGCGCATTGCTATGCGGTCTTCGGCATCATTCACGGACTCTGGCGGCCGGTTCCCGGGCGGATTAAAGACTTTATCGCCATGCCGCGTCCGAATTTGTATCAGTCGCTACACACGACGGTGATCGGGGAGCGCGGCCATCAGTTCGAGGTGCAGATCCGCACCGAAGAGATGCACCGCATCGCCGAGGAGGGCATTGCGGCGCACTGGAAATATAAGGCGGGCGGCTCGCCGATCAGCGCGCGCGACGAACAGCGGCTTGCCTGGGTGCGGCAACTGGTCGAGTGGCAGCGGGAGATGACCGACCCGAACGAGTTCCTCTCGACGCTCAAGATCGATCTCTATCCGGAGGAGGTCTACACCTTTACGCCGAAGGGCAAAGTTGTCGTTCTGCCGAAGGACGCAACGCCGATTGACTTTGCGTACTCGATCCACACCGAGGTCGGGAACACCTGCGTCAGCGCCAAGGTGAACGGCCGCATCGCGCCGCTGCGATCGAAGTTGAGGAATGGCGACATTGTCGAGGTTGTGACCCAGAACGGCCACACGCCGAGTCGTGACTGGCTTACCTTCGTCAAGAGTTCGCGCGCGCGGAACAAGATCAAGCACTGGCTCAACGAGCATCAGCGCGAACGCGCTATCGACATCGGCCGCAAGCTGCTGGAGCGTGAGGCCCGCAAGTACAAGGTTTCTTTGAACAAGTTTATGGACGCCGATTACGCCAGGGTCGCGGCTGACTACGGAGTTGCAACTCCGATTGATTTACTGGCCACGATCGGCTTCGGGAAATACTCCGCCCGCCAGGTGCTGAACAAGCTTTCTCCCGGTGTGATCTCGCTGCCGGTGCCGGGCGAGCTGGAATCTGGCGTTGAGACCAAGCCGACGGTCTCTGAGGCGGTCACGCGCGTCCATTTGGCGACGAAGACAGATTCGCTTCAGGTCGAGGGTCAAAACGACCTGCTGATCTACCGGGCGCGATGTTGCAATCCGATTCGAGGCGAAGAGATTATCGGCTACGTCACCCGCGGCAAGGGCGTCGCCGTGCATGCGCGCAGCTGCCCTAATGTGCAGAATCTGCTCTACGAGTCGGACCGGCGGATTAACGTCGAGTGGGCCCGGCTTGCTCCATCCGAACCAGCCGGCGGCCAGAAGAACGGCGCTCATGCTCCCCGTCCGGTCACTTATCCGGTCAAATTGACGATTCTCTGCGATGACCGCCCCGGGATGTTGAAAGAGCTGACCGCCATCATCAGCGATGACGGGACCAACATTCGCGGAGTGGATTCGAAGTCCGATGACCATGGGGGAGCGGTCGTCGAATTCATTGTCGAGGCCGAAGACGTTCGCCATTTGACCAAGCTGGTCACCAACCTGCGGCGGGTGGCGGGGGTGAGGGATGTGCAGCGGGCGCAGAAGCTATAGATCCGACATAGCAGCTAGAATTCAGAGATGACTTCGACTGCCAAGATCCCTGTTTCCACTGATAAAGCTCCTGCTGCGATCGGCCCTTATTCCCAGGGTGTCCGGGTCGGAGATTTCCTTTACACCTCGGGCCAGGTGGCTCTCGACCCGGCAACCGGGCAGATGGTTTCTGGCGGCATTGAGGCTCAAACGACGCGCGTTCTGGAAAATCTGAGAGCGGTGCTTGGAGCAGCCGGCGCCAGCCTTACCCAGGTTGTCAAGACAACGGTATTTTTGAAAGACATGAATGATTTCGCGGCGATGAACGCGATTTATGGCCAATACTTCGCTCCCGAAGGGGCGGTTGCGCCGGCGCGCTCGACGGTGGAGGTCGCCCGGCTGCCGAAGGATGCGTTGGTGGAGATCGAAGTCATTGCTGTGCTGTAGGCGGGGCAGCAACGATTCCGAAGTGCGGTTTGCGAGGCTAGTAGCCTAGTCTGATGTTCATTGCGATCTGAAGGAATCTCTGCACGAGCGAACTTGCTGTCGACGCAGATCCTTCGCTGCGCTCAGGATGACGGGATTGTTAAGACGTCAGCGGCGATGAGAGTTTTAGAGCGTTCAGGATCACGGCAGTTTCAGGGCATTCCGGAGTCGGGATGGTCGTTGGGGTGTTTTTGAGGGACACCGTAGCGGAATCCGAGTCTATCCCAGCTTATGGGCAGAGACAGGCGCGGGTACTTCCGGATGCCCGGAAGTACTCTGGTCGCTCGATCGCTCTTCCCCTATTATCGACCCAGCATTGAGGAACTTCAGCCCATTTTCGAAAAAACCATGACACGAATTCCTCTACCCTGGGAACCCTACGAGATCAGCGCCCGCTTTTATCGCGCACTGCAGGCCAGGGCGCTCACCCTGGAGATCGATGCGTTAGGCGACGAACTCCAGGCGACGACCATCGAGAATCCCGACCAGCTCCGACGGCACCGGCTGCTGGCCCGGGCGCAGCGCGATGAGGCCGAGCGCTATCGCGATTTCCTGACCAGAACCAGCATCCGGACGGCCACAGCGACCCACTCCACCCCTCTCAGAAGTTCATGATGGAGCGGGGTTGGCGGCTCTTGCTTCTCACGCCTTGGTTCTTTCCCGCGCTTTCGCTTTCCCCGAAGATTCCCTCACCACCAGTTCCGGTCCCATGACGATCTCCTCGGGAAAACGCTCCTCGGGATGAATGATTTTTTCGAGGAGGGTTCGCGCCGCGATCGTACCCATCGCTCGAAGGGGTTGACGGATTGTGGTAAGGCTGGGGCGCTGATAGGCCGCGCTCATGATGTCGTCGAAGCCGATCACTGAGACATCCTCGGGAATCCGCAATCCGGCCTCACCGAGCGCCCTCATTGCGCCGATGGCCGCCGTGTCGTTGAAACAAAACATCGCGCTGAATTCTTGTTTCCTGGTGATGAATGCCTTGACTGGAAAGTAACCCAGTTCCGGGGACCAGCTATTCGCCTGAAGCTCGATGGTCAACTCCGGGGGCACCTTGAGGCCGAAATCCCTGGCCACGTCCAGGATCGCCTTCCAGCGGAATTTCGAGTCCACGGAGTATTGCTGACCTTTCATGAAGGCAATCCGCCGGTGCCCTAGCTCGTATAAGTGCTGGATTGCCAATTGCGCCGATGCGACGTGGTCCAGGGTCACGTTCGTTACCAGCGGACCGGTTTTGTGGCCGGAGACGGCGACGGTCGGCAGATGGCTTTCAAACTCAACGTTGGTATTCAGCACGAGGAGCCCCTCGACGCCGCGGTCCTGCAGCATTCGGGGATAGTCTTTCATCAACTCCGGCCGCCAATAATGGCAGGTGGTGAAATAAAGAAAGTGTTTCTCGAGCAGGTACTCCTCGACACCGCCCATGACCAGGGTGAAGTAGCCTTCGCTCATTTCGGGAACAATGACACCGATTGACTCGCTACTGCCTTTTCGCAGATTACGGGCGTAGTAGCTGGGCCGGTAGTTGAGCTTTTTGGCAGCCTCGAGCACCCGCTTCCGGGTCTCGGCACTGAGCTGCTGCGCCTGCGGCGCATCGTTCAGCACGAAGGAGACCGTCGTCTTGGAAAGCCCAAGATGGGTCGCTAGCTGCTGCAGATCGGTGCGCTTGCCCTGAGTGACCGGGCTGGCGTCCACTTGTTTCTTAACCATGCTCGATTCAATCGATTGCTTAAAGCGGTTCAGTTCTAACGATGTGAACTAGCATACCTTAGAGGGAAACGCATGCCCTGGGCCGGGGAATGCAGGTTGTGGGGGGACAGCGGGAAGCTGGCAGCCTAGCCTCTTGCTGGCGGAACAACGGGAAGGAATCTGGTCTTACAGAACACCTCCCCTGCCCCGCTCTAAACACCTACTCTGCCCTGCTCTAGTTGAACCCGGCAGGGGATGAGGATTGCAGAGGTCGTAGACGATCGCCAGCCTGCTAAACTTCCCAACAGATGTCTGCTAGCAAGTCCAGTCCCGAACGCCTTGTCTCTGCCGCTCGTGCGGAGGAAGAGAATTCCTTTGAGCTGAAGCTCCGGCCTCGGCTGCTTAACGAATTCATTGGCCAGCCAAAAGCCAAGGAGCAGCTGGCGATCGCTCTGCAGGCCGCTAAATCGCGTGGCGAGGCTCTCGACCACGTTCTGCTGTTCGGTCCTCCTGGTCTTGGCAAGACCACGCTTGCCTCCATCATTGCCAATGAACTCGACGTCGGCTTCCAACAGACCTCGGGCCCCGCGTTGCAGATCCAGGGCGATCTGACTGCGATCCTGACGAACCTGCGAGAACGCCAGGTCCTGTTTCTGGACGAGATCCATCGTTTACAGCCGGTGCTAGAAGAGAAGCTCTATACGGCTCTCGAGGATTACAAGCTCGATATCATCATCGGCCAGGGGCCGGCGGCGCGCACTCATGTGATGGACATCAAACCGTTCACCTTCGTGGCTGCGACGACGCGTCCGGGGCTGCTTTCTTCGCCGCTCCGGTCGCGGTTCGGCATCCTGCTGCGGCTGGAATTCTATAACGAGGATGATCTTCGCTACATTGTCGAGCGCTCGGCCGAGGTAATGAATGTCCCCATCGATCATGATGGAGCAGCGGAGATCGCGATGCGTTCGCGGGGAACACCGCGAATCGCGAATCGCTTGCTGCGGCGGGTGCGCGATTACGCCCAGGTGCGCGGAACCGGCAGCATCGACCGTCCCACCGCCGAGGCGGCGCTGAAGATGCTGGAAGTGGACGCCCATGGCTTCGATGAACTTGACCGCCGTCTCTTGCTGACGATTATTGAGAAGTATGATGGCGGTCCGGTTGGCCTGAACACCCTGGCGGCGACCCTGGCGGAAGAGGAAGACGCGCTTGAAGAGGTCTACGAACCGTTCCTGATCCAGATCGGCTTCCTCGACCGGACGCCGCGGGGGCGAGTCGCGACGCGCTTGGCTTACGAGCATTTTGGACTGCCACTACCGCGCAGGCAGACAGCGCTTTTTTAGAGCAGAAGTGCAGATGTTGGGATGAGCCTGGGCATCGTTTCTGCAGCCCTGCTAGACAGGCATCAACGGCGAAGCTGCGATCGCTGAAAAGATCACCGCAGCATCCTATAGGTTTGAGAGGAATTTATGGCTAGAACTGAATCCGCAATGATTCCGCTGGGAACGGCGGCCCCGGCTTTTGACCTTGCAGATGTGATCTCCGGGGAACACAGAACCCTGGAACAGCTTCGCGGCGAACATGGTTTGCTGGTGATGTTCATCTGCAAACACTGTCCATTCGTGATGCATGTCGAGAAAGAACTTGCGGCGATCGGCAAGGACTTTGCCGGGAAAGGGATCGGCATCGTGGCGATCAGCAGCAACGATGCAGAGGCACATCCGGAGGACGCTCCAGAGAGTCTTAAGCGGCAGGCAGAGAAGTTAGGGTTTGACTTTCGTTATCTTTACGACGAGACCCAGGAAGTGGCCCGGGCCTACAGTGCCACTTGCACTCCGGACTTCTTCTTGTTCGATAAGGGCCTGAAGCTTGTGTATCGAGGGCAGCTTGACGACAGCCGCCCCAGTAATCTGGTTCCAGTCACGGGAAGAGATCTTCGCTCTGCGATGAATTTGTTGCTGGAGAACAAGCCGGTCCCAGAACAACAAAAGCCAAGTATCGGTTGCAACATCAAATGGAAGAACTCGTAACCGTAATAGCTACTCATTCGCAGCGCTCGAGATTCTTGTCCTGCCCGTAGTGGCGAACTGCCTACTGACATCGAGGAAGCCACGCGCACTATAGCGACAAGGTCTTCAAATACTCGCGAAATTGCGGACCCAGGTCTTCGCGTTTGAGGGCGAATTCGACGGTTGCCTTGAGCATGCCGAATTTGTCACCGGCATCGTGACGAATTCCCTCGAAGTTGAAGCCGTAGACCTTTTCACTCTTCAGCAGGGCCTTGATGCCATCGGTCAGCTGCAATTCGCCGCCGGCGCCAGGAGTAATTGTTTCCAGTTCGTCGAAAATTGCAGGGGTGAGGATGTACCGGCCAATGATGGCGAACTTCGACGGCGCGTCCTCAAGCTTCGGTTTTTCGACCATCCCCCTGGCTTCGAGGATGTTCTTGTCTTCTGGGCTGGGTGTGCAGTCGAGGACTCCGTAGGCCGAGATTGCCGGGCCCTCGATCTCCATGGTGGCGAGAACGGTGCTCTGGACCCGGTCGTAGACATCCATCATCTGCTTGATGCACGAGGTTTTGGCATCAATGACGTCGTCGGGAAGGATGACTGCGAACGGCTCATCGCCCACCAGATCTTTGGCCATTAACACGGCGTGGCCAAGACCCTTGGCCTCCTTCTGGCGAATGCTCACGATGTGCGCCATGCTTGAAACTTTCCGGCTTAACTCGAGGAGAGCCTTCTTGCCTCGCGCCTCAAGCAGGGCGTCGAGCTCATAGCTGATGTCGAAGTGGTCCTCGATTGCCGACTTTCCGCGTCCGGTAACGATAATGATCTCTTCGATGCCGGCGGCGACTGCCTCCTCAACGCCATATTGGATGATGGGCTTGTCGACCAGCGACAGCATCTCCTTGGGGATAGCCTTGGTTGCCGGTAGAAATCGCGTGCCGAGCCCGGCCGCTGGAAATACTGCCTTACGCACTTTCTTAGCCATGGAATGCCCTTAGCTCCTTGTTCTTAAAAGCAAGAGTACAGATGGTGTGTCTGCCGGAAGTTGGTTCTGGCGGGTAATCTCCTGGAAGATAAGCCTGCCGACTTGAGTAGTCTCCATGAGAGTAGCTGTACTTCTACCTGAGATTTACTTCTGGGACGATGAGAAAGACAAGGTTGACCCCACAAGCATATCGCAGTCACAAATACTCCTCAGAGCATCGGATGCAATTCCTCAGAGCGTCGGTGAGTCGTCACCCATCATTTCCCTACGTACGATCTTGATTGGGGGAAAGCCTTCCTTGAGGAAGGCATCATGGAACTGCTCGAGCGAAAAAGCGTCACCCTGTTTTTTCTTCATATCGGCGCGAAGCTTCATGATCTGCAGTTTTCCAAGCGTGTAGTAGAGGTAAGTGGGGTCGGAAGTTCCGCGCTTGGTTTCGACAGTGGCCGTCGAGTGGGATTGATAGCCCTCTTTCACGAAGAAATCGACTGCCTGATCGAAGCTCATCTTTCCGGTATGCATTTGAATGCCGACGATGAAGCGAGCGTCGCGCAGCAGGGCATCCTGCAATTGGCCGAGGCGAATCAGCTTGGCCTCGCGGGCATCTTTGGCTCCGGCGCCGGGTTGGCCGTAGCCCTGATCAAGCATCATCTGTTCGCAATAATGGGCCCACCCCTCGGCGTTGCTCGATGCGCCAAGCAGCTTGCGGACTTTGCTCGGGGCCTCTGGAACCCAGAGAAACTGGACGTAATGGCCGGGATAGGCCTCGTGCACCGAGGTGCTCACGATGGTGCCAATGTTGAAGGCGGCCATATAGTCGGAGACCTGGGCGGGGGTGGCATTCTTGTCCGGCAAGGTGACGTTGAAATACGCCTTGGTCGAATGGGTTTCGAAGGGGCCAGGAGTATCCATCGATGCGAACGTCGTCGCCCGCATAAATGGAGGAGTCTCTTCGAGTGTCGGCTGCACTTCGGAGGGAATGGTGACGATTTTCTTTTCACGAATGAAGCCGATCAGGGTCTCGAACTGATCGTGAAAGGCCTGCAGCAGATGATCTGGCGCCGGGTGGACGGCGGCGAGCTCGGCGAGTACTTCCTTCGGAGTCTTGCTGGGATCGACTTCCTTGGCAATCCGGTCGAACTCCGCCTGATTTTTATGCAGGTCGGCGTTCCCTATCTTCAGGAGGCTATCCAGCGGCGTATCGACCATCTCGTCGTAGAGAAGCTTCTTCGAGAAGGCGTCGGCACCGAGACGGAAGTCGCCGTTCGAGCGAGGCAGCAGATCCCTCTTCATCCACTTTTCGTAGTCCTGCAATGCGGAGATCACCGCGGCATTGGACTTGGCGAAATCGGCTTTGACCGTTGGATCGGTGGCATCCTGGAATGCCTCCGGCACGTCGTTCTGAAAGAAGCTGATGATGTCGGGAATCTGCTGAAGCGCGATCTCGGTATAGATGTGGGGAGGGTTCTTGAGGTTCTCGCGGGCGGCCACGAAGACCGCGGGGATTTTCTGCTCGCGGGCGATGACCGATTTCAGCCGCTGATCGGCGGGCGCGAATTTGCGCTCCATCAGGCTGAAGATGCTTCCGGTGACGCCGCTCGAGTAATTGTCTGGATTCTTCTCCCATTGCCGGATGGTCTGCAACGACAACAGTTCGCCCCGGATGTTTGCGAGAACCAGTTGAAGGTCGCCCTGGGTCGTCACATCGAGTTGGGCGGCGGGAATCGCGGAAAATTTCTTTTCAAAATCCTGAAGAGTGGAGATTTGAGCACCGAAGCCGGCGCGGGTAAAGTTCTCCAGCTGATCATCGTACTGATGGAAGCCGCTGAGAGTGCCGCTGGTCGGCTCATATTTGAAATATGCCTGATCGAAGTACTGTTCGGCGAGAGCGGTAAAAGACTGGGCTGCAGGCGAGGCGGTCTGATTTTGAGCGGAGGCCATTCGGCCTGCAATCGGCATGATTGTTCCACAAGCCAAAAGAACAGCGGCTGTCATCTTCTTCAAAGTAGGCCTTCCTCAATCAAGTTGGAACTATAGGTGGTTGTTCATTGCGCTGCTACTTCTTCCAGCTCCAATTCGTCGAGCAACAGACGAATCTCCATCAGCACTTCCTGCGGCTGCGACGATGTGAGCGGGTAACGAAGCACGCCCTGCGGGGTGAACTGCGCGCCGCGCTTCACATTTTTCGCCACCAGCATCATAAGCCGTCCCGGATCCACATTGGCCTTCTCCATGAAGCGAAGATGGATCTGGTCGCGTTTGCGATCCACCTGCGACACGCCGACACGCTCGCATTCGAGACGCAGGATGGCCGCTTCGAGCAGGTGAATGACGCTTTCCGGTGGCGGCCCATAACGGTCCTCGAGTTCGGCGCGAACATCGGTAAGCGTGACCTCGTCCTGGGCCCCTGCAATCTTCTTGTAGATGCGCAGCCGTTGATTTTCTTCGGGTATATAGCTCTCGTCGACGCGCAGGCTAATGCCGAGATTGAGCTGCGTCGTGGTGCGCTCTTCGCGTTCTTCGCCCTTCAGCTTGCTGACCGCTTCTTCGAGCATCGAGGTGTAAAGCTCAAAGCCGATGGCTTCGATATGACCGCTCTGTTCGCCGCCGAGCATGTTGCCGGCGCCGCGTAGTTCGAGGTCGAGTGCGGCGATTTTGAAACCGGCGCCGAGATCGGAAAACTCCTTCAACGCGGCCAGACGGCGGCGGGCAATCTCGGTCAGCTCTTGCTCGGCGGGAATCAGCAAGTAGGAATAAGCGCGGCGGTTGGAGCGCCCGACCCGGCCTCGGAGCTGGTAGAGCTCGGAGAGTCCGTGTCGATCGGCGCGATTGATGAGGATGGTATTGGCGAGCGGGATGTCGAGGCCGTTTTCGATGATCGTGGTTGCGACCAGCACATCGTACTCGTGGTTCATAAAGGCCAGCATCACGCGCTCAAGTTCGGCCTCGCCCATCTGGCCATGACCGACGATTACCCGCGCCGCCGGAACGAGCTCGTGGATCTTCGCGGCGATTTCGTAGATCGTCTCCACCCGATTATGGACGAAATAGACCTGCCCGCCGCGCTCCAGCTCAACCTCGACGGCGGAGCGGACGAGCTTTTCATCGAACTTAGCGACAACGGTTTGAATCGCCATGCGATCTTTGGGTGGAGTTTCGATGACGCTCATATCCCGCAGACCGACGAGCGACATATGCAGGGTGCGCGGAATCGGCGTGGCGGACATTGCGAGAACATCAATCTCGCGGCGCATCTGCTTCAAACGCTCTTTGTGACGAACTCCAAAACGCTGCTCTTCGTCGACCACCAGAAGGCCGAGATCATGGAACTTCAAGTCCTTGGATAACAGGCGGTGAGTGCCGATGAGGATGTCGACGCGGCCGCTCTCGACTCGTTCAAGAATGACCTTTTGCTCTTTCGGCGTACGGAAGCGGGAGATCATCTCAATCTCGATCGGGAACTGCTTGAAGCGCTTCTTGAAGGTCTCGAAGTGCTGAAAACTGAGCACCGTGGTTGGCGTGAGCACGGCCGCCTGCTTGCCATCTTGGACGGCCTTGAAGGCGGCGCGCATGGCCACTTCGGTCTTGCCGTAACCCACATCGCCGCAGAGCAAGCGATCCATCGGCATGGTTGATTCCATGTCGCGCTTGATATCGGCAATCGCGGATAGCTGGTCGTCGGTCTCGTTGTAGTCGAAGGCGTCTTCAAACTCGCGCTGGAACTCGTTGTCCGGCGGGAAAGCGTGGCCTTGCGCGGCCTTGCGCTGCGCGTAAAGCTTGAGCAGCTCGTCGGCCATGTCCTGCATGGCCTTCTTGACGCGGGCCTTAGTCTTGGCCCACTGCTGCGATCCGAGCCGGTTGAGCACGGGCGCGGGACCTGCGTCAGTCGAGCGGTATTTCTGAATGAGATCGAGCCGGGTGAGGGGTACATAAAGCCGCGCCTGCTCGGCGAATTCGAGAATCATGAATTCGACAGTCACCCCGTCCTGCTCGATCTCTTTGAGGCCAAGATAGCGGGCGATGCCGTGTTCGACATGGACGACATAGTCGCCGATGGTCAGGTCGCGGAAATCGGAGACGAAGGCGGCAGTCTTCGATTTCCTGGCTACCGGGCGGGCGGTGACGTCGGCTTCATCGGTAAGGTCGTTGGCCCCGAACAAGACGAGGTTTGAGTCGGGAAAGCTCACGCCATTCGCAATCGTGGCACGAACAAGAATAGGGGTACGAAGATCGCCGGCGAGATAGCTTGACTCGTCATAGATGTTTTCGCTGCCCGCATGCTGGGTGCGGCTGCCGAGTCGATAGGGCAGGCCATACTCGCGGAGCAGATTGGCGAGCCGCTCGACTTCGCCCTGATTGGGGACAGCGAGCAGCATGTGGACTGATTGCTCCATCAGCGTCTTCAGCTGCTCGATCAAGGCCGGGATCGATCCATGAAAGCGCAGCGTGGGGCGCGACGAGAAGGCGACTTCGTCCAGCGTCGTGTCTTCCTCGAGCACGTCCACTGCTCCAAGCTGATCGATGTCCAACCCGGGATTCGAGGCCAGCGTAGCGAGCAGTCGCTCGGGCTCAAGATACACGTCTGCGGGGGTAATCAGTGATCCGATGCCGCTCCGGTCATGGCGCTGTTCGACCTTGTTCCACCAGCGTTCGAGCTGGTTCTTGATCATGGCCGGCTCTTCGACAAAGACCTGACAGCGAGGAAAGAGGTCGAAGATGGTGCCATCGGCGCCAGCGATCGTCGAGAAGAACTCCCAGCCAGGAAAGACGGTGACCCCGCCAGCGGAGATGGCGCGCTCGACGCTGGCATCCGCGCCGTCTTCGAGCGAACTGCCGCTGAGACGAGCGTGGACGGCGGCCAAAAGGCGCTCGGTCACTGGCGTTTCGGTGAGCGGAAGCAAGGTGGTTTCATCGAGCGGCGAAGAGGAGCGCTGCGAGTCTGGATCGAACTTCCGCATCGATTCGATCTCATCGCCAAAGAAGTCGATGCGAACGGGACGGTCCATCTCCGGCGAGTAGATATCGAGGATGCCGCCGCGGCGGGTAAACTGTCCGGGCATCTCGACGATGTCCATCGACGAATAGCCGATGCTGGCGAGATGGCCGGTCAATTCCTCCACATCAATATCTTCGCCGCGCCGGAGGACCCTTGCCAGGTCGAGATAGTAGCTCGCGGGGAACATGCGCATGGCGGTCGCTTCGACTGGGGCTATGACGATCGAAGCTGCGCCGGTAGCAATCTTCCAGAGTGCCGAAGCGCGCTGCTCCTGGACGTCCGGATGGGGGGAAAGATTTTCGAAAGGAAGAACGTCGTGCGCGGGCAGCTTCACGACCCGGTCGGGAGCAATGGCGCCAGTTAGATCGCAGGCGGCGCGAACCGAGAGTTGGAGGGCATCGGCCGCCTTGTTGTCGGCGACAACCACCACCACCGGCACTTGGGCTGCCTTGGCAAACAGGGGGAGATGCAAGGCTCTGGCAGTTGAGGTCAATCCGGAGACACGCCTCCGCCCCGCGGTCAGGCTTAGATGCCGGCGAACCCGCTCAAAGGAGTCAGAGTGTTCCAGGTCCGCGAGCAGGTCGCGGACGAAGGGAAGAACCATACTCTCTTCATGGTATCTGATCGTGAGACAAGACGAAGCGAGGAGCGCCGAACCGATGCCTAAGCTTCCTTACCTGCGCGACCGCTCGCGCTGCATCTCCCGATACGCTTCGCTCTTCGAGATTCCGCGCTCGCGCGCCGCGCGCTTGAGGGCGGCCATTTCGTCCAGGCCTTCACTCTTTTGCAACGCGGCGACCCGCTCTTTCAGGCTGGTGCTGATTCCCACCTGGTCGCCGGTGAGCGGCTTGGCTTCGACTAACAGGGTGATCTCTCCGCGAACCCGATCGCGGCTGGCCAGATTGGATCGAACCTCGCTCACAGTTCCACGCAGGAATTCTTCGTGGAGCTTGGTAAGCTCGCGAGCGACCGCGACTCGGCATTCCGACCCCCAGACCTTGGCCACATCTTCGAGCGTTTCCAGGATCCGATGCGGGGCTTCATAGAAGACCAGCGTCAAGATTTCACCCTCGCGAACCCGCTCAGCCAGCGCCTCCAGTTCGGCGCGGCGGGCTCCGCTCTTGGCGGCGAGAAATCCGACGTAGAGAAAGCTCGATGCCGATAGTCCCGACGCGACGAGCGCGCTCAATGCGGCGTTGGCCCCGGGGATGGGATAGACGGCGATGCCGGCTTCGATGGCCGCCCGGGCCAGGGTCATCCCGGGATCGGAGATGCCTGGCATTCCTGCATCCGAGACCACCGCGATGCTGGCGCCAGCTTGCAGTTGTTCGATAAATTCGGGCGTCTTCTCGGTTTCGTTATGTTCGTGGCAACTGGTGGTCGGCGTGGCTATTCCGTAGTGGTTGAGGAGTTTCTGGGTCTGCCGGGTATCTTCGCAGGCGATGCGATTGACGCTCTTCAGCACCCGCAGCGCCCTCAAGGTGATGTCTTCGAGGTTGCCGATGGGGGTTCCGACCAGGTAAAGTCCGGGAGCTAATCGCTGGTCATCTGCCATTCTATGAATCCCGGTTTCCTGCTCCTCTGCTAGCGCTGGCGCTGCAGCTTGCGATGCTCAGCCAGCAATCCCATGGAATGCATAAGGTTTTGCAGCGTCACGATGCCGACGATCCGTTCCCCCTCGGTCACGGGCATCAGAGAAAGACCACGTCCGGCAGTCATGCGGCGAATCATCGCCCCGAGGGAATCTTCGGGCTGCGCGACCTGGAAGGCCCGGGACATGACTCCCTGCACGTAGCCGTTGCCATCGGCGCGCAGGGCGTCAAGAATACTCTGCCGCGAGACGATTCCTACGAGATTGACGCCCCGCACTACGGGAAAATCATCCTGCAGGCTGTGAATGGTCTTGTATAGGGCATCCTCCAAGGTATCGGACGGCGACATGGTGGAGAAGTCGGTCAGCATCACATCCTTCATGCGGACGTTGTCGACCACCGATTGGAAGAGGGTGCCCTGGTCTTCCAGTTGACCGCCGATGAAGATGAAGAAGCCGGCCATCACCAGCCACGGGGTACGCAGCGCGATGCCGGCAGCGAAGATTAACACTGCGAGCACCTGGCTGATACCAGCGGCCGAACGGCTGGCCTGGGCGGCTTCACGAGAACGCTTGAATTCACCCAGCAGAATTCTTCCGCCATCCAGCGGATAGGCAGGCACAAGATTGATCAGGCCGAGGAAAATGTTGACCCAAACCGCCGAGCGCATCAGGTGCGCGGTGGTGATCCAGGGGAATTCAAGGAGGCTCACCTGCGAGGTTGACCCGGCGATGAGGCCAGCCACAATTAACCCGAACGACAGGTTTGCGAGTGGTCCTAACATGGCCATCGGTGTCTGCACTTTGGGGCTGGAGGCGCGCTCGGTGCTCTCCGGATTGGCATAGGCGTAGAGGCCGCCGGTCGGGAGCAGCAGGATATTGCGAATCTGCAAGCCGAAGTAGGCGGCGCCGAGGACGCGAACTGCCTCGCGCACAGTGACCGCGGCAAGCAGCAGAATCCACAACATCATCCCCCGCCAGATGCTGAGATTGACCGCGGTCGCACCCAACATGCAGGGTCCGGTGAGCAGCAGGAAGAAAGCATGGATGCGGACATCAACCCCGAACCATCGTCCCATTGGGAATGACCAACCACGCATGGAGTGCTCCGTTCCTTGGCCGGCAGCGAGCAACCGGCTCTGGACATTGTAGAGGTTTGGGTCGGTTTGGACATACCGACAGCCCCGCTTTGCTAAGAACGGCTGCTAGCATGAAGCGGATGCGGGTGATTTCCGGGATTTATCGTTCCCGCCGGCTTGCCGCTCCGGATGGGCTGGCGACTCGCCCCACCGGGGACCGGGTCCGCGAGACTCTGTTTAATATTTTGGCTCCGCGGATCGCCGGCGCGACCTTCGCGGATCTCTTCGCCGGCTCGGGGGCGAACGGAATTGAGGCGATCAGCCGGGGCGCAGGCATGGTCTTTTTTGTGGAGAATGCGCCGCCAGCATTGGAGGCGCTTCGTCTCAATTTGAAGTCACTGGGGATCGTATCGGGCTTCGGCCTGGAACCGAGGAGCGTTTCCTCCTTTTTGCGCCGGCTGGCGCAACGGGAGCGCCGGCTGGACATCGTCTTTCTCGACCCGCCTTACGACGCGTTGCCAGAGTATGCCGTGACCCTCGATTTACTGGGAGGAGAGTGCAGCTCGCTGCTCGACCGCGAATCGATCGTTGTCGCCGAACACCGGCGAAAGCAGCCGCTTGCCGAGCAATATGGGGAGTTGGTTCGATACCGGGTGCGGGAGCAGGGCGACACCGCTCTCAGTTTCTTTCAACGGAAGAAGATGGATATTGAAGAGAGTTCTAGCCCGATTTGAGTGCTATCTGATTTGAATGCTACCCGGTCTGGGTATTATTAGGCCGGCTGGTGCTCGCCGGTGGCCAAGTCTACCTTGAACTCGAACTCGCGGTCGGTCATCATGTCCCAGCCCAGGCCTATGAGGGACTGATCATCAATCCTGAGGATCTTGAATCCCTCCCAGGAGAGTCGCCCGGTCTGCCATGCCTTCCCGTTCGGCCCATAGGCAACCAGCGACTGATGGCCTGAGAACAGCAGCAATCTCTGCTTGGGAAGAGAAGCGACGGCGAGTACTGGACGATATTCGACCTGCTCCCATTGATCGGGTGCGGTCGTATTCACCAAATAGGCATAGCCGCCGGCAACTGCGCAGAGCCAATCTGGATGAGGGCAGCTCCAAACGCCAGTGGGGACGGATGGATCCGCGAATCCTAGAGCAAAAGTACCCAGAAAATCCCCATTGGCTGGAGGTCGCACCATCAACTCCAGCGCGCCTCGCTCGACTTCTTCCACTTCTGCTGGATAGACAAAGTGCCGAGCCGGGGCGATCAGCGGCCGCCGACCGAGAATCGTCGCCTGCCAGCGATGCGGGAAGCTAGAATCGATTCTCGGGGCGGTGTCGGCTGGCTCTGGCATCGTATACGTTTGGGTTTCCTCTACTCTTAAGTTCTTGAAAGGAATTCTATGAAACCGTTCTACACTGCGTCGGTCACTTCAGTCGGCGGCCGTCTTGGTCACGTTGAAAGTTCTGACGGAGCCCTGAGCCTTGATCTTACGCATCCGCCTGCGGGCGGAGGGCCGGCCAAGCTGGCCAATCCCGAGATGCTTTTTGCCGCTGGCTATGCGGCCTGCTTTGCCGGGGCGATGGAGCATGTTGCCAAACAGCAGAAGATCGATATGGGCCAGGTTTCGATCCTCAGTAAAGTCGGCATTGGACCGAACGAGACGGGTGGCTTCGAGATCGCGGTCGAGATGGATATCACAGTGCCTAATGTCGACCAGGCGACTGCGGAGAAACTGGTTGCCGAAGGGCATCAGGTCTGTCCATACTCGAATGCGACGCGCGGGAATATTCCCGTGACTTTGACTGCGCATGGCGGCAAGAGCTAGGTATCTGCTGAGGCAACCTCTCAGAAGTTCTAGCTCGTAAATTCCTGGATCCGCTCGCGTACGCTTGGAAGATGATTGGGCAGCGCGAGCGTGCTCCCCTCTTCAATCAGCGGGATAAGCTTTTCGAACTCAGGGCCCGAGTGGGAACCGGTGAGCGCGATCCGTACCGGGTGAAATAGATCCTTGCCTTTAACGCCGGTCTCGGCCTTGATCTCATTCATCCAGGTCTTGAAGAGCTCTGCAGTCAGATCCCCCTCGAATTCCCGGGCGCGGACCGCCAGTTCCGCCAAGACCCTTTGCGCATTTTCGGTCGCCAACAGTTCCGCGTTCTCGGGGTTTGACACTGCGGCATCCGGGTTGATCTGGAAGAGAAAATGGGTCCTGCCGGGAAGCTGATCGAGACGGTCAACGGCGGGCAGGAAGAGCGCGAGCACCTTGGTGAACCATTCTGTGATTTCTACGCTCTGTACGGATGGCAATAGCCCTGCGGCTGTGAAGTATGGCCAGGCCAGATCGGTGATGCGGGCCGGTTCGGCAAGCTTCAGGTAGTGGCGGTTGAGCCAATTCAACTTCTCGAAGTCGAAGACGGCGGGGGAAGCGGTCACCCGTTCGAGCTTGAACTCGTTGATCAGTTCCCCGGGAGTGAAGGTCTCGCGGAGGCCGCCCTCTGCGCCCCAGCCAAGCAGCGCGAGGTAATTCACCAGCGCCTCAGGGAGGATGCCCATCTCGCGAAAGCTGGCAATTGAGGTCGCGCCGTGGCGCTTCGAAAGGCGTTCGCGGTCGGCGCCGAGAATGGTCGAGAGATGGGCAAACTCGGGGACCTTCCAGCCAAACGCTTCGTAGATCGCGACCTGTTTCGGAGTGTTCGAAATATGATCATCGCCGCGGATGACGTGGGTGATCTCCATCAGCGCATCATCGATGGTGACGACATAGTTGTAAACCGGAATTCCCGCAGATGCTCCGCTGGCCGAGCGCACCAAGACTGGATCGCTGACCGAGTCTGCCGCGAATTCGACGTCGCCGCGAACGAGATCATGAAACCGCAGGGGGCGATCGGGGATTTGCAGCCGGACCGCGAAATGTTCTCCGGATGCGGCGCGGGCTTCGCTTTCGGCGGGTGGAATCGCCAAACACCGGCGCGAGTAAATCTGCGGACGATGCTCGGCGGCAGCCAGCTTGCGCTCGGCTTCGAGCTCTTCGGGGGTGCAGAAGCACCGGTAGGCCTTGCCCTCAGCGAGCAGGCGCGCGGTGTGTTCGCGATAGATTTCGAGGCGTTCGGATTGGCGATAGGGGCCATGTGGGCCCCCTCCGGCTCCACTCAACTCAGGACCTTCATCCCAGGCAAGGCCCATCCATTGCAGGTCCTGCATCAACTGGGCTTCGTGACGCTCCTCGCTGCGCTCGAGGTCAGTGTCTTCGATGCGGAGGATGAAGTCTCCGCCGGTATGGCGGGCGTAAAGCCAGTTGTAGAGAGCGGTGCGGGCGTTGCCTACATGCAGGAGTCCGGTAGGCGAAGGCGCGAATCGGACGCGCGTTTTCGTGGTGGACATAACTCCTGATGGTACCAAGATCGCTGCCGCTGAGTTCAAGGCGACCTAGTCTGACGAACTTCCCCGAAAATGTTCCCAGCCTCGTGCTCGCAGTTCAGAAACTGCCTTGCCTTCTTCCAAAAGGGTCACGGCCGGTTTGCCGTTCCGCATCTTGCTCATTCTGCCGATCGCGTGAATCGCTACGCCATCGAGTTCCCTTGGAATTTTGGTCTGGGGTCGGGCGGTAAAGAGCAGTTCATAATCCTCTCCGCCGTGCAGTGCGAGCTGGAGGGCCGATCGCGCCCAGCCGGCGGCCTCGGCCAGCTGTGCCATAGGGTGGATGGGAACCACTGTGGCGTCGATCTCCGCTGCCAGGCCGGACTCCCCGCAGAGATGATGGAGATCGGTCGACAGCCCGTCGCTGAGGTCGATGGCTGCCGTGGCCAGGCCGCGCTTTCGAAGTCTCAATCCGGCGGCGATGCGGGGCTCGGGGTAGAGATGCGGATGACCAGGTGCGGCAACTTTCAAAGCAGTGAATCTGCTCGGGTTTCGTTCGAGGGCAAGCAGCTCCGCCCCGGCGCCGCCCAAGCCCGGTCCCGTGACGTAGAGAAGATCTCCGGGCTTCGCTCCAGAACGAAGCAGCGCGCGGCCGCGCTTCACACCCCCAACGAGAACGATGTCTGCCGCCACCAGACCGGCTTTGCCTTTGTGGGCAGGAGATTCGGCGGTGTCCCCGCCCGCCAACGGCACGTTCATCTTCGCAGCGAGCGCGAGCAAACCATCGAAGAACCGCTCCACCCATGCCGGTTTGCCGCGATGGCGGGCGGTGAGTTCTTTGGGTAAGGCAAGGGATAAAAATGCTGCCATCGGCTTCGCTCCTACCGCAGCCAAGTCACTTAATCCTCGGGCCAGGCAGCGATGACCGATCGCCTCCGGGGAATGCCAGTCCCGCCGGAAGTGAACATTCTCGAGGGAGAAATCGGTGGTGATCGCCAGCTCATCTCCTGCGTTCGGCCGCAAAATCGCGCAATCGTCGCCAATTCCGAGGCGAAGCTTCCCGGGCTTGATCGGGTTTCTTGCACGAAGAGCGGCAATCAAAGCGAGTTCCCCATGAGGCGCGAAATTCGAAGGAGCTTTTGTTACAGGCGGATAGGGCTTCCTCGCGTTCAACTCTGTTCCCTCAACTTATCCGGACGGCATCGGCGACAATATTCATCAGATTTTAATATCCTCTGGCAACCAGGCGGAAGCGACTTTGATTGACCCACATTCGTCACTCTGTTAGCGTCTTTGAAGTAACGGACCACGATTACCGGGTTAGTTCACCGCTGAGTTGGGGCCTGGCTTTTGCGCCGGATCTCCGTACCTGAAGAAGAGAAATACATGCGCAATCGCTATTACATCATTTTCGTCGCGCGCGAACAGGATGGCCGGGTCCGCAAGGTCCCGATCCCTCTTCACTATGCCTATGTCTTCGTGGCTGCCGCGATCGTGGGCGCGTTCACGATCACGGGAATGGCGGGTTCCTATTCGCGCATGCTGCTGAAGACTTCGCACTTCAACGAGGTGCGCTCGCAGCGGGAAGCGATCCGCAAGGACTACCTGCAGATGGAGCAAGTCGCCCACCAGAAGGACATTCAGGCTGCATCTTTAGGGTCCCTAGCGACAGAAGTCAGCGCCTTATACGGCTTGACTCAGGGCAAACCGACGGCGGCGAAGCCAGTCGTGGCCACCGCTCCGGTAGGACTCCAGACGGTTGCTGAAACTGACGCCCTAAGCGACCGGTCTTATCATCAATCGCTCGATCAGTTTTACGCTCTACGGAACAATGCTCTCTCGGGCCGCCTGGCTGCGGGATTCGGAAGCCATGGGCTCTCCGGGGCGAGCAGTTGGCTCGGAATGATCAATGCTCCGTCGTTGTGGCCGGTTGAAGGCAGAGTGACCAGTTCTTTTGGGGAACGGGAAGATCCATTCAACGGAGAAGGCGCCTTCCATGCCGGGATTGATATCTCAGCAGCCTTCGGCGAACCCATTCATGCCACAGCTGACGGCATGGTTGAAACCGCGGCGATGACCAATGGCTACGGCCGGGAGGTTGTCATCGATCATGGGCATGGCATCAAGACTATCTACGGTCACATGTCCGGATTTGCCGTTACTTCCGGCGACCAAGTGCGTCGCGGACAGGTGATCGGCTACATCGGCCTATCTGGCCGCAGCACCGGCCCTCACGTTCACTACGAGGTCCGAATTCAAAACATCCCGGTAAATCCGCACAAATATCTTCGCACCACGATGGACCAGTTCGATGCGGCATCGGCGAAGCCAGTAGACACGCTCAGCGGCGGCGGATACTGAAGCAGAAGAAACTTCTGCTTTCAGAATGCCTGATGATCCCGGTCCCGGCCTGAAGACTGATAGCTGATTGTCTTTGTGAGCCCGGCCCAGCTCAAGCCGGGCCCCTTCAAGCCCCATTCAATTTGGAGAGTCAATTGAAATCACAATAGGTCGCTGCCCTGGCCTAAGTTGTTGTTCCTATCTTGTTCCAGTGCTGCTGCTCGCGCCAGTGTAGGTTACGTGCCAGATCGACTTCGAACCATCGTCGGTCACAAAGAGCGAGCCATCCTGAGCGACAGTCACTCCTACCGGCCGGCCCCAGACGTTGCCAGAGGAGGTCACAAATCCGGTCAGGAAGTCCTCGTACTCTCCTGTCGCTTTGCCATCCTTGACCGGAGCCATGATGACTTCATAGCCTGCGCGTTTCGACTTGTTCCAGGAGCCGTGCTCGGCGGCGAAGATGTCGCCCTTATAGTCGGCGGGAAACTCCGATCCTTCGTAGAAGGTCAGCTCGAGGGAAGCGAAGTGGGGCTGCAGGAGGATGTCCGGCACCAGCACCTTGCCACTCAGTTCAGGATGCTTACCAGCCAGGCGGGGATCGTGATTGCTGCCCATGTAGTACCAGGGCCACCCATAAAAGCCGCCTTCCTGCACGTGAGTGATGTAGTCGGGCACCAGGTTATCGCCGAGTGCGTCGCGTTCATTGGTCGAGCACCATAGATCTCCGGTTTCGGGCTGAATGGCCTCGCCAACGCAGTTTCTTATACCGGACGCGTACACTTTGATGAATTTCCCCTCGGGGGTATATTCGAGGACGTCGGCGCGATGAAACTCTTCCGGATGAGTATCCGGATCATCCACGTTCGAGTGCGAACCCACCGAAACAAACATGATCGTGCCGTCTTTCGAGAAGACAATGTCGCGTGTCCAGTGACCGCCTCCACGAAGGCGGCCACCGCCAGGCAGGTCGGTGAGCTTTTCTGCCGGGCCACTCGCCTTCATGTCACCATTTTTGTAGGGGAAGCGAAAGATCGTATCGGTATTGCCGACGTACAGCCACTTTGGATTCGGCCCGAGCGGATAGAAGGCCAGACCGAAAGGCTGAGCAAGTCCGGTGGCGTAAATTCCTACCTGCTTGGCCTTCCCCTTACTATCCACACCGCGGAAGACGCGGATTTTACCGGTGTACTGCTTACGGTTGACTTCACTGTCGGCAACGAAGAGGTCGCCATTTGGAGCCGTCCGGATCAGCCGGGGCTCGTCGAGTCCTACGGCATACTGCTCAACTTTGAAGCCCGCTGGCGCCTTTGGCCACGCGTCTGCAGGCTTGGGAACCAGGTCAGGGCCATTATCCACCGAAGTTGTCGCGTAGGGAGCAGGCAGATCAGCGACGGTGATCTTCCTGCGAGTGCCAGGAGATTCCTGAGAGTAGTCAGTGAATGCGGCTTTTCCCGTGATGGTCGTTCCTTGATTTGCCTGCGCGCGCATCCAGGCCGGAGAACCGATGGTGGCTGTGGTCAAGGCGAGGACGAGGGCATTGCGGAGAGCGGGCATTCTTCCTCCAAGGTTGTTATGCATTGGACGCAGAATTGCGACTTCGAGGCCAGCCACTCAGCAGAAAACAATTCTCTGGGGTGATCCAAAAGCGGCTATGGTGTAGAGTCACTCCCCGAAACCGAGCTGAGTGTCTGCAAAAATCTCAGTGGGATGGTCGCGGTGAGTACGGCCCGGTCGTCATGGTGCTCAATCTCGACGCTGTTGAGCAGGTCCTTTGTCTCGGTGCTGGTGACTGCGTTTGGCAGAACGTTTTCGGCTGTCTTGAATATCCCCAGCAAGGCCTCAAGCGAATTCGCCGAGACGGTAGCCGCCGCGCCGTTCGGCGCAATCTCCTCGACCTTGAGACGGAGGGCCCCAGCCCATCGCAACGAGGCGATAAACGTGGCATCCACACTGAGAGGGAGACGGAATCCGAAGACGTTGAAATCGTCTCCCAGGCCGGCAGCCAGCTTTCCCAAACCCCAGGCCAGCGAAAAAAGAGGCACATCCTTGTAGTGTTGCGCAAGCAGGGTATTGCTAGAAAGCGGCAGAAAAGCGGTTCGGTGGCGGTCGAGAATGGAGTGGATCTGTTCCGCCGTCGGCGTATTCGAGACGGCCACTATGTCCGAACTTAGAATGGCGACTCGATCGGTTCGGCCATCGATCGCGATGTCATAAATCTCATGCCCGTCATAAGTCTCTCTGGATTGGGCGATGCGCTCCAGATAGCTCGCCAGTCGCAACCGATCGAAGTGACCGACGAAGATGCTGGAAAATGCGACCGGGCCATTCGGACCCAGAGGATTGGCCATACGATGCATGGCAAAGGCGGCCTGGGCCAGGTCGCGCTCAAATTGGATTCCGGTAGCATCGATGAATTGTTGATAGTCGGGATCGTGTTTGACCGGATGGGCGTCGAAGTGTGTAGCGGCGCGGAGGGGGGTTACATTCAGGTAGACGATCCCATCGGACTCCGGGAGAAGCCTGGCCGCCTCGGGAGGAGCCTGCCGCTGAAATACGAGAAGCAGGATGACCAGGAGAGAGACTGCTATTGCTGCGATGAGCAGACTTTTGGTCCTGACGCTCAGGGGGAAAAAGCCTCGTTTCACTGGAACTACTACGGAATTCGCGCTGTTGCCGACTTCGGGCATGAAACGAACCTACCATAACGGGCTGGAGCCGAGACGAAGGCCTCTGTTGTGAAAGACCAGAGCCTCTGCTGTGAAAGACCAGACTTGTAACTTTGGCGGAGCATCTGAATCCTAGAAGCAGAGGATCATTCCATGGATAAATTCGCGTTATGGGCGCAGCTTGAAGCCAAGCCCGGGAAAGAACAGGAAGTCGAAGCCTTCCTGAAATCGGCTCAGCCGCTGGCAGTCAGCGAAGCCGGCACAACCACCTGGTACGCCCTCAAGATCGGCCCTTCAAAATACGGGATCTTCGACACATTTGCCGATGAGAACGGCCGGAACGCACATCTGAATGGGGAGATCGCCAAGGCGCTGTTCGCCAAGGCGGAAGAGCTTTTTGCGAAAGCTCCGGAGATTGATAAACCGGAGATCCTGGCGGCGAAAGCCCCTGGAGCTTAAGTGCCAGGATCGATCGGCGAACTGGCGATGACCGGCGACGGATGCGAGGAGCAGTCCGTCGCTGGACGCCGGCTTTCAGTCGGGGGCGCGAGTCGGGATTCAAGCCTGGTGACTCCAGGATGGGGCGCCGCTCGCTGTGCGAATGGCAGCAGGGTCGCCACAGGATTCTTTAAGGCTCTAACGCTCTGTACCGGTAGTCCGGTTGAGGATTGCGACCGGGCATCGACTATGCTAACCTTGGAGTTCGTGGCCATGGTGCGGCGGCGTTTAAGTGCGCCTACCGGTTCGCGGAGTTTGTGAGCAATCGGGCTGGCGTAGCTCAGTTGGTAGAGCATCTGATTTGTAATCAGAGGGTCGCAGGTTCAAATCCTGTCGCCAGCTCCAAGTCGCCAGCGCGAAGAGTTTGCTTTGAGTTACGGGATGCTTTCGAAGTTACGGTAGGGAGTTTTGCCCGCAGGCATCCGCCCATCGCAGTGACTCCATACCAGTATGGGAATCGTACGCCGGAGTCTTTCAAGCCGGTTCGTGCCTGGTGGGTGAATCGAGCGGTAGGTTGAGAGTGCGGCAGCGTGCACAGGTGGCCGAGCGGTTAATGGCAGCAGACTGTAAATCTGCCGCTCTCAGGAGCTACGGAGGTTCGAATCCTCCCCTGTGCACCAGTATTTTATTGAAGCAGTGGTTTTGAAGGAGATCGCCCGCTGGCCCTGCTATCGAACCCCGGGCAAGCCAAGCGAAGATGGATTGCTCTTGCCATTCTCGCCGCGTTGGGGTGCTTGGCGTGGGCGACGATGGAGCCAGGCAGGATACGCTTAGTAGTTTTCGTCCTGATTGGAAGTTTTGCCTTGCGCATCGTGCTTGCCAGGTCCGGTTCGCGATACGATGATAGCCAGGACTGATGAATCGAGTTTTCTCCCGGGCGGAATGGGCTTGGGAAGCAGAGTTTGGATGTAACGCTGATGTAGCTCAGTCGGTAGAGCACTCCCTTGGTAAGGGAGAGGTCGTCGGTTCAATCCCGATCATCAGCTCCAGCTTTTGAAGAGCTAGCGGCCAGTGGGGCGAGTCGGGCCATCGATCAAAGGTGGCAGACAGCCTTCTGGCCTTATGGTGTGTCGCCGGGGCGTATGGTCAGGCTGTATCGGCGGGAGTAACTCAGTGGTAGAGTCACAGCCTTCCAAGCTGTTGGTCGCGGGTTCGATTCCCGTCTCCCGCTCCAATTTCGAGTAAGTGGAATGAAGCGCGCCAGGTGAAAGTGACTGGCGGAATGTTGAGGAAGATGGGAACGTTTGAGCAAGCGACACTTCCGGTGCTGGACGAAAAGACCTTTGCCGCTGTTCATCGGTCACTCGAGGATGCTTTTTCCGCTCAACGAGTGGACGATTTTCTCCATCGCGTAAAGCGCTCCGGATTGCGAGCGCGGGACTTTGAGTCGGTTCTGAACAAGGGCCTGCTGGGGAAAGAAACAGGCGCCCTTTACGCGGCAATGGGAAATAGCGACCAGGGTCAGATCCGGGAGCGCTACTTGTGGCTGGTCGAGCAGGTCGCGCCGGAGTTAAGAGCCAAGTATCTTAAGGTTTATGCGTATTACTAGGCAGCAGCTTAAGTGTCAGTAGAGGAATAAAGGGGACGAGATGGCGAAGGAGAAGTTTGACCGTTCGAAGCCGCATGTGAATGTTGGGACGATCGGGCACATTGATCATGGCAAGACGACGTTGACGGCGGCGATCACGAAGGTGTTGTCGAAGCACAACCCGAACATCAAGTTTCGTTCGTTCGACACGATTGACAATGCTCCGGAAGAGCGGGAGCGCGGTATCACGATTGCCACGGCGCACGTGGAGTATGAGACGCCCAACCGGCATTATGCGCACGTCGATTGCCCGGGCCACGCTGATTACATCAAGAACATGATCACCGGCGCGGCGCAGATGGATGGCGGGATTCTGGTGGTTGCGGCGACCGATGGTCCGATGCCGCAGACCAAGGAGCACGTGCTGTTGGCACGCCAGGTTGGCGTTCCTTCGCTGGTGGTGTTCTTGAACAAGTGCGATGCGGTCGATGATCCTGAATTGATTGACCTGGTCGAGATGGAAGTTCGCGAGCTCTTGTCGAAGTACGATTTTCCGGGCGACGATGTGCCGGTGATTCGCGGTTCGGCTCTGGGCGGCTTGAACGGCGAGCCGGAGTGGGAAGCGAAGATCGATGAGCTGATGGACGCGGTCGACAAGTACGTGCCGCTACCCGCGCGGGCGATCGACCAGCCGTTCCTGATGCCGATCGAAGACATCTTCTCGATCTCGGGACGCGGCACGGTGGTGACCGGGCGTATCGAGCGCGGCAAGGTGAAGGTGGGCGAAGAGGCTGAGATTGTCGGCTTCCGCGACACCCGCAAGACGGTTGTGACCGGCGTTGAGATGTTCAAGAAGCAGCTCGATGAGGGTCTGGCGGGCGACAATGCCGGACTGCTGTTGCGCGGCATTGCCAAGGAAGATGTCGAGCGCGGCATGGTGCTGGCGAAGCCCGGATCGATCAAGCCGCACACCCAGTTCAAGGGCGAGATTTATGTCTTGTCGAAGGAAGAGGGCGGCCGGCATACTCCGTTCTTTAACGGCTATCGTCCGCAGTTTTACTTCCGCACCACCGACGTGACCGGAACGGCGAAGCTGCCGGAAGGCACGGAGATGGTGATGCCGGGGGACAATGTGCAGCTTGAGATTACGCTGCATACGCCGGTGGCGATGGAGAAGGGCCTGCGCTTCGCAATTCGCGAAGGCGGCCGCACGGTCGGCGCCGGGACGATCTCGGAAATTATCAAGTAACAGCGCCACACTGCGTGTGGCAAGCTAAGAAGCGGTCAGCGCCGGCTTTGCCGGCAGGCGGGTCGGCAGGATTATGGGTTCAGGATCAATCAATCTTGGCTGCTGACTTGCTGAGTGAACGAAGTAGGGCGCTGACTCACTGAGAAGATCGCGAAGCGAGCTTCGCTTAAAGGAAGATCGTCGGGACACGAGTTCCGGCATCGGTTAGGATAAGAGAATGCGAGAAATAGTGACGCTTCAGTGCCCTGTGTGCAAGGAACGTAATTACTCGACAACGAAGAACAAGAAGACCACCACCGGCCGGCTTGAGTTCTCGAAGTTTTGTAATCGTTGCCGTAAGCACACCGATCACAAAGAAACGAAGTAAAGGCAGGTCATCGAGTCGGCGCACCCTTTGGGTGCAAGCGGACAGAGAATGAGAGAGTGAGCTTGCCTGGCGCGCGACGTGCCGCTGAGTGGCTGACTTGTTGAAACAGGGGCGTAAGCTCAACGGTTAAACTGTCGGTCTCCAAAACCGAACTTCTCGGTTCGAATCCGAGCGCCCCTGCCAGTTGAGGAACCATCCGGCGCAGCTGTAGAGCTGAATCCGGCGACAAAGCAAGTGATCTGGAGAGATGTGGTTTGCGGAAGCAGACCACCAGGCTCTCGACAAGGAATTTATGGCGAAGGCGTTAGCACCGGCGAACGACGATCTTTCGAGCAAGCCGCAAGGCAAGTTGACCAATACGGCATCGCCCGTTCCCGGCCAAGTCGCCGGAAACATCCAGAAGATGCGGGACTTTCTCCAGGATGTCCGCGGAGAGATGCGCAAGGTCGTCACTCCTTCCCGGGCGGAGGTCCAGTCAACAACGATTGTGGTGCTGGTGACGGTCTTTGCCTTCGCTGGATACTTCTATCTGGTGGACTCAATCCTCGGTCGCGGCATTCAAGCGGTCTTGCATTGGATGGGTGCCTCGCAGTGATGGCATTGAAAGAGGAATCGATGGCGGAAGAAGTTATAGGCGCAGCAGCCGAAGGCGAGAGCCCCGAGAAACTCGGACCCCCAGCCAACGAAAATTTTAAGTGGTATATCATCCACGCCTACTCCGGTTTTGAGCGTAAGGTGCGCGAGTCGCTCGAGGGGCGTATCCAGGCATTCGGGCTGCAGAACCGGATCGGTCGCATCATGATCCCGACTGAACCCGTCTCCGAGATTGTCAATGGCAAGAAGCGCACCATTGAGCGGGTATTTCTTCCGGGCTACGTGCTGGTCGAGATGGATCTCGATAACGATCTCTGGCATGTCATCAAGAACACGCCGCGCGTGACTGGTTTTCTTGGGACCGGCGACAAACCCGTGGCGCTGAGCGAGGAAGAGGTCAGTTCCATTCTCTTTCGCTCGGAGACTTCGAAAGAGAAGCCGCGGCTCAAGATCAAGTTCGAGAAGAACGAATCGGTACGGATCACCGATGGGCCGTTTGCCAACTTCAACGGCGTGGTGGATGAGGTTAATGAAGACCGCGAAACCGTCAAGGTCATGGTGACGATCTTCGGTCGTTCGACCCCGGTGGAACTGGAATTCAACAAGGTTGAAAAGGTCGTTTAAGAAGAGCATTGAGCTGCGAAGGCGTGCAGATGAGAAAGCGTGGATCCTTCGACTCGCGACGCTCGCTCGGGATGACCGACATTCAGTAGAAAGGTATTAGAGATGGCACCGAAGAAGATACAAACACTTGTCAAGCTGCAGATCGAGGCTGGTAAGGCTACGCCTGCTCCCCCGGTTGGCCCGGCGCTCGGTCAGGCCCAGGTCAACATCATGGAATTCTGCAAGCAGTTCAATGCTCGCACCCAGACCAAGGAGATGGCGGGTCTCACCATCCCTGTAGTCATCACGGTGTACGTCGATCGCAGCTTTACCTTCATCACCAAGACGCCTCCGGCGCCGGTGCTGCTGAAGAAGGCCGCGAACCTTGCCAAGGGTTCCGGAGTGCCGAACAAGACGAAAGTCGGAAGCGTCACTGAGGCCCAGATCCGTGAGATTGCTACGCAGAAGATGCCTGATCTCAATGCCGCCTCGGTGGAAGCAGCGATGAAGAGCATTCGCGGCACGGCGCGTTCGATGGGCATCGACGTTGTTGCCTAGAGTAGACGTAGAGTAGCTGCAGGGTCTGCTCCTCGAGTTCTTCTCTGAGCGGCATGCGCGGAAGAGGCAGCTCTCAAATAAAAATGGCCATGCGGACTTCTGCATGGCCATTTTTTCGTCTGCGACTCAGCTGCTTAGAGAGAGGTAATTACTGACCTTCCGTTGGAACCTGAAAATCAATACCCGCATCGCGATTGGTCTTTTCGGTCCCTTCCAGGTCAAGCTGCTCGAGCGGTATTTCGCGGCGTTTGGCGCCATCGAACACATAGAGGGTGGTCTGAGTCAAAGCATAATTCTGCACTTGCTGGGGCGGTCTGCCGTCCTTGAACAAGAGGGTGACCTCAGGCTGAGCCGGAGGCTCAGAGGATGAGGATGGTTGCGGCTGATATTCCGGTCGCGGCGGCATCGGCGCATAACCCTGTTGATCGTAGCCTGGGCCTGGTGGCATCTGCTCGTTCCCGGGAGCTTGCATCCCTCCAGGATCCGGAGCCGCTACTGCTTCTTGATCCCCGCTATAGTCTCCCGAATAGCCATAGCCGTAGAAGCCTGAATTCAGCCAGCCGGGAACCAGATAGACCCCTCGTGAATAATAAGGCCGGTAGCCGCCGTTCCAATGAGAGCCACGATAGCTGTTGGGCGGCTGTGTAGCTCCGAATGGCGCAGGGCCCGTGGCGCCACCCGTTGAAAATCTTTGCTGCGAATCACTCAATCCTGGGCGAGGCGTGAATGAGCGTGCTCCGTTCGACAGGCTTTGGGAAGGCGGTGAGAAGGTGCGCCCTGATGAGAATCCCCCGGAGTGCATTGCGGGGCCGCTGGCGTGTCCGGACATTGCTCCGTGCTGGGCCCAGGCCGTTCCGGCCAACGCCAATCCGAGCGACAACGCCACTACCTGCTTCATGGTAATAAGATGATACTCCCCAGAGCGGCGACTCATCGCTTGCATTCTCCAGTAAGAACTCACCACTTCGGTTCTCTACTAGAATCGAGAGATGAGCCTCGGGTTACCCGCCAAACCCGCTATAGATACGACTCCGGTATTGCTCGAAGGTGAGCGGGTCCGGCTCGAACCGCTGACTCTGGATCATCTTCCCGAGTTGGCGGAGGTCGCGTTTGAACCAACGATCTGGCGTTGGATGAGTGTCTGGGTCACGAATGATGAGGAGTTGGAGTTGTTTGTCGCCAAGGCGTTAGCGGATGCGCGGGCGGGGAGTGCCGTGGTGTGGGTCACTCGTTCGAAATCCGATGGCAAGGTCGCTGGCGCTACCCGCCTCTACGACATATCTCAACAGCACCGGACCATGGAGCTAGGCTTCACCTGGCTGCACCCCAACTATCACCGTACCGGCGTGAATGTGGAAGCCAAGTACCTGCAGTTGGGCCATGCGTTTCAGGGCATGAACGCGGCACGAGTCGCCTTCAAAACGCATCACGAGAACATGAGGTCCCAGCGGGCGATCGCCGCTTTGGGCGCCAAGCCAGAAGGCACCTTTCGCAATCATATGATCATGCCCGATGGCAGCGTTCGCCATAGTGTGTGGTATAGCATCATCCGCGAAGAATGGCCCGTGGTGAAAGCCAGCCTTGAAGCGCGCCTCGCTCGTCATAGGTAATGAACTGGGGCTGGGCTATTCCACCTGCTGCTTCGCCTTATAGCCATCACGAGCGATGATGTCGTACTTCAGCGGCTTGTGCTTCTCGTCCTGCATCTTGAGCGGCTGCCCTTCATCATCGACGAGCTCGACCCTGAGCTTCCGATACGTGCCGTCCTGTTTGGCATTGGTCGGCTTGTAGCTCAACTCGTACTGGCTGCGAATCGTGTCGTTAATAGTGTGAAAGATATCGGGCATTTCTCCGGCGAAACGGGGAAAGAACGCCATGCCTCCAGTCATTCGCGCGAAGGTAGTCATCTGGTTGTCGGCCTGAAGGTAGTCCATCTCGCGGGGACCGCTCATGTTCGACATGATGCGCGCCGCCTGGCCGGTGCCGACCGCAAAGATGGTCACATTAGGCGTTGCCTTAATCTTGGCCAACATCTTATCCAGAGTGATTTTGCTAAAGGTATCACGTCCCGAAGCGATCAGAATGATGTACTTGCGGCCTTCAATCCGGCTGACCCGGTCGAGGGTCTCATAGAGGGCGTCAAAGACGTTGGTCTCACTGAAACCGGGGATGATCAGGGAGTTCAGGGACTGGGCAATGACGCGCTTGTCCTGGGTAAAATCGGTGAGAATTTGCGTCCGCATGTCGAAAGTCATGACCGCGACATAATCATCTGGTTTCAGTTGCTGGGCAAAGCTATAGGCCGCATTCCTCATGTCGTAGATAAATGCATAGCTTTTCGCGGCGAACTCGCAAAGCAGTACCGCCGTGATGGGGGCCTGGATCCGCTGAAACCCAGTGAGGGTTTGCGCCACGCCGTCCTCGAAGACACGAAAATTCGGCTCTTTCAAATTGGGCACGAACTGGTGTGTCTTCTCCAGGATGACGCCTACATCCACGGTGACCACGGGGACGTCCACTCGCAGCGAGAAGTTATTGAGCTCAGGTGGGTTCTTCACCTTCGGCTCGGGCGGTGGAGGCGGTTCGGGCTCCTTCTCCTTCTTCTTGGGCAAGGCGATGACACCATTGTCCCCTCCGGGACCGCCGGCATCGGGTGTGCTTTGGTCGGGCTGCTGGGCAGGCGGCGTCTGCTGCTGCTGAGGCGCGGAAGGCTGCGTCGAAGAGCCTTGCTGAGCGTTTCCAGAGGCTGTCCAGCATAAGAAAATCGTCAGCGTTAGAAGCAGCATCCGGCGACCGGCGCGGCGTTGGGCATTCCAGGAGTAAGAGGCCTTGCCTCGGTACAAATTCATAGCACCCATTATTGCTTAAGCGCACCCACTTTGCGGCCAGCACACTACCGGCTACTCTGTAGACGTGCAAACTCGACAGAAAGCAACGTTGTCCGTTGAAATCTTCTTTGCCGTCAGCATCGCTTTCAGCAGTGCCTTCTCGATGTGCGCCCAAAACACGGCGCCCGCGAATCAGTTGCCTGCCACTCCGCCGCCGTCCCTGGCAGCGGGTGTCTTTCCGCTTGATCAAGTCCATCGCGGATTGCACGGGATAGCTTACACGGTTTTTGAGGGAACGAAACCGGAAGCCATGGACGTGGAGATTCTTGGAGTTCTGCGCAATGCGCTCGGACCGGGGCAGGACCTCATCCTTTCGCGCCTGGGCGGGGCCAAGCCGGAATATACGGGGGTGGTCGCCGGCATGAGCGGCAGCCCGGTTTACATCGACGGCAAGCTGCTAGGAGCGCTCTCCTACCGGATCGGTCAATTCAGCAAAGAACCGATTGCCGGGATCACGCCTATCCAGCAGATGTTCCAGGTGCGTGACCAACCGGCGGTTCCAGCGACAGCAGAGACTTTCAGCCGGCAAACAGCGCCGCAGGCGGCAACTCCGACGGCCGATGCAGCCACAATGGAGCCGATCGAGACTCCTCTGGTGTTTAGCGGATTTAGCCCGGAGGCGATCAAACTCTGGCAGGATCACCTTACCTCCTCAGGGATGACGGCAGTCGCGGGTCTGGGAGGAAGTAGCGGCGAGGCGAGTGGCACTTCGAACACCAATCAACCGGAGAGCAATCCCCTGGTTCCAGGATCCGCTGTGAGCGCGGTGCTGGTTCGCGGCGATCTCGACATCTCCGCCACTTGCACCGTGACTTATGTGGACACTAAGCAGGTTCTCGCCTGCGGACACCCGATTACCCAATTCGGCCCAGTCGCGATGCCGATGACCAAGGCGGAGGTGCTGGCCACGCTTCCCTCGCCGCTCAATGCCTTCAAAATCATCAACACGACGGACACCATCGGCTCCTTCACCCAGGATCGGCAGTCGGCAATCGGTGGACTTCTCGGAACGACCGCGAGGATGGTTCCTGTCAGCGTCGTGGTGAGCGGATTGAACGCGAGCGCAGGGAACGAGGGACATACCCGAAAGCTCCACTTCGAGGTCATCGACAACCCGCAGATCACTCCGGTAGCCGTCATGGTCTCCATTTACCAGTCGCTACTGGCCAGCAACAACTATGCTGCTGAGACGAGTTACCGCATGAAAGGCACGATCGACGTTGACGGCTTCCCGCCTGTACACCTCGATTCCCTGCTCGCCCCAAGCGATCAGCTTCCGGCGTCGCTGGCCACGGCACTTTCTGTAGGCGAGCATTTCTCGCAACTTTATGGGAATGCAGCCCGGCTCACCAATGTGCGTTCCGTGAGCATCGATATCGAGGCCATCTCCGGCCGGCAATCGCTCCAGATCGAGAGCGTTCGCAGTTCAGCGAACCTGGTCCATGCCGGAGATACGATCACCATCGAGGCTACGCTGCGACCCTATCACGGGGAGACCAAGAATCTGCGCGTCCCGGTAAAATTGCCGGCGACGCTCCCTGCCGGTCCGCTCCGAGTGGTGGTGAGCGATGCTGGAACCCTCGATCGCATCACGCTTGCGGCGCGCCCGGGTGCTCCCCCCTTGAATATCGCCGACAGCATCGCGCAGATCAATAGCCTTCATCCGAATGACCGGTTATACGTGACCCTGCTCGAGCCCTCACCGCAGGCAGTGCTCGATGGACGGACTCTCGCCGCCCTCCCTATTTCCATGGCGAATGTCTTTGAGCCGCTTCGCGGGAATCAGGAGATGTCCTTGAGTGGCGAATCCGCCATTCCCGTGGCATCTGTCGGGGTCGATGGCATGTTGACCGGTCAGCAGGTGATCTCATTACAGATCGAGTAGCCAAGTGAGTGGGAGTTTTCCGCACGGGTCAAAGCCTCGGACGTTATGATGGAACAACACCACGAAGGCACTCACCGGATGGCTTTGATACACGGATACGCTACGCACGCGGCTGGCGCAGAACTGCTCCCTTATAAGTATGAAGCTGGGGAGCTGAAGCCTACTGACATCGAAGTAAAAGTCACGCACTGCGGCGTCTGCCACAGCGACTTGCATTTGATCGACAATGACTGGGGCATCAGCCAGTACCCGTTCATCCCAGGCCACGAAATCGTGGGCACTGTCTCGAAGGTGGGCACTGAAGCTTACGAATTCGAGGTGGGCGATCGAGTCGGCATCGGCTGGCAGGCAAACTCCTGTGGACATTGCGAGTGGTGCCGTAAAGGACTTGAAAACCTCTGTGCGAAGAGCCAGGGTACCTGCGTTCATCGCCACGGGGGATTCGCCGATAGTGTGAGCGTGAACAGCCGTTTTGTTTTTCCGATCCCCGCTGCATTGGAAAGCGAACACGTGGCGCCGCTGCTGTGCGCCGGGATCACTGTGTACAATCCATTGCGCGAGTATCAGGTCAATCCCACTTCCCGGGTTGGCATCATCGGAATCGGCGGATTGGGCCACATTGCCCTGCAATTTGCGCGGGCTTTCGGCGCATATGTCACCGGCTTTTCAACCTCCGCGAATAAGGAACAGGAGGCGCTCAGCCTGGGAGCGCATCAGTTCGTCAATACCCGCGATTCCAAGGGACTCAAAAGCCTTGTGGGACATTTCGACCTTATCCTCTCGACGATCAACGCCGACCAGGACTGGACTGCGTACCTGCATGCTTTGCGACCGACCGGCACTCTGGTCTTCGTAGGAGCACCGCCAAGTCCGCTGACTCTGCCTGTAGCTCCGTTAACGAGTTGTCAACGCAAGATCGCGGGGAGCTCTGGCGGAAGTCCCTGGCAAATTCGAGAGATGCTGGATGTGGCAGCCAGGCATGGGATCAAAGCCCAGACCGAGCGCTTTACCTTCGATAAAGTTAACCTCGCCTTGAGCAAGCTACGCAAGAATCAGATCCGTTATCGCGCTGTTTTGGCGAGCTAGCTCATCCGATTTCTCCGTTACCGGCGACCTGCGCATGACGAATTTGCAGGTCGATCCCGCTCATTCTCCGACCGCGCCCCGCTGGGGTTCTTCTTCTGGATAAGATCTTCCTTCCAGAATCGATTCGCTGCCGGGTTCGACGACTGCTGGGTGGGTCGGCGAGGATGCCGGCAGAATCTGCACCAGCCTGGGAGTCGCCACTTCGGCGGGAGTCGCCATTGCCTCTTCATGCTGCCGCTTCATCGCTGCATCGATGTCAACCGGAATGCCGCCAGGCACAATGACCGGCTGAGCGTATTGATAGGCGTAGCTTTTGGTGACGGCCATCAGCGCACCGACCGATATGAGCAGGACGATGACCGTGATCAAGCTGCCCTCGGGTCCGTATCCATCGCCGGTCAGCCAAAACGGACCGTGCGCGTTTGTAGAAATCACCGGAGAGAAAATGCGGAGACCTGAAACCGGAAGCCCAAACAAGATGCCCATGCTGGCGTTCCAGGCAAAATGCAGGCCCCAGGGCAGCCAGAGGGCGCGGGTGCGAAGATAGGCCAGACTCAGCAGCCATCCAGCTAGCGCTGTAGTGAGGGTGCTGGCAAAGGTCGCATCCGGATTGGAGAGGTGGACCGCGGCGAAGATGACCGAGACTACCATCGTAGCCATCACCGGGCCCATGGCCTCAATCAGCCGCTGAAATGGATACCCTCGAAAAGCGACCTCCTCGGCCAGCGCCGCGACGAGCAGGGTCGCCAGGTCCAAGAAGAGCAGCCCGAACTGCCTCGGCCCGGTCCAGAAGGTAATGGTCATGCCGCCCAGCAATGCAATTGGCAAGACGCAGGCGACCATTGCTCCCCATCCAAATGCTGCCCCTATTCCAAACTCCTGAAGGGCAGTAGGCCGGCGAATCAATCCCATCGACCGGAGCGGGGTACGCTGACGCTGGAAGATATAGCCCATGGCCCAGAAGCCAAGCAGCAGGACAAACAGGAGAATGAAGCGGTAAATCAACTCCTTCCAATCGCCGGAAGACAATCCGTTGGCGGCACTGCCGGCGATGCGCTCCGCAAGCAGGAAAAATCCTGCCGCGACCAAGAAGTAGAGGAGGGCTCGAACCCGGCCAGGAGCGACCTTCCCCGAGACATCGGCCGTACTCAAGAGCAGACCCCTAGGCGGGTTCCATTGAGAGCATTGTTGCTTCTAGTCTGTGCAGCCGAGAGTCGCGATAGGGTGGTCATTCGTAGTAAGAAGGCGTGTCTGGATGGTTGGATTCGTCAGGATGTATAGAATTGTCCGATATTCCGGAATTTTGCCTGCCGCGCGGCGAGAAGCTGCTCGATCGGCACGGATTTTACTTCTTCAAAGTGATGAACCAACGCTGCGTCCAGCATGGTTGCTGCCGCGTCAAGATTTGCCTGCGCCCCCTCTCCGGGTTCCGGAACGATGTCATCGATGCAGCCCAATGCCCGGATTTCGGAGGAGGTGATTTTCAGCGCCTTGGCCGCGTCAGCGCGCTTTCCGGCGTCCCGCCACATGATGGACGCGCAGCCTTCGGGGGAGATCACGGAGTAAATTGCGTTCTCGAGCATCAGCACCCGGTCAGCCACCGCGATCGCCAGCGCACCGCCGGAACCACCTTCGCCGGTTATGGTGGCGATCGTGGGAACACGCAGCCTGGACATCTCCAGCAGGTTCCTGGCGATGGCCTCGGCCTGGCCACGCTCTTCCGCGCCCATGCCATGCCAGGCTCCGGGAATGTCGATGAACGTAAATACCGGCCGATGAAATTTCTCGGCGATCTTCATCGCGCGCAATGCCTTGCGATAGCCTTCGGGATTGGGCATGCCGAAATTACGCTGCACCTTCTCTTTGGTGGTGCGCCCCTTCAGGTTTCCGATGATCATGACTTCTTCGCCATGGAATCGCGCCATGCCGCAAGAGATGACCGGATCGTCCCCGAAAGCCCGATCGCCGTGGATTTCGCTGAAATCGGTAAAAATGCGTCCTACAAAATCCATCGGAAAGGGCCGTTGGGGATGCCGTGCTAACTCCGTTTTGACCCATGCCGCGGGAGTCGATACCGCTGTTCGCCGCTGCTCTAAATTGCCTGCCTGCTCTGCCATAATGCTTCTAATCCGCTCGACCGCCAAGATTTTGGCTTAGTCGATGTTTCGATTGTATGGACACCCGGGGCAGGAGACAAACTCGGTGCTAGGCAAGCAGCCACTCGAGACGACGAGGCTTGAAGTTAAAGGTCTTCTTTGCCTTCGCGTTCGAAGCGCCGCTGAGCCTGTTGGCGTAGTAGACGGCGTCTTCGCCAGCAATCCGGAGAGCTTCCTCTTCTGCTAAATGAGGCGGGGGCGGAGCGCCGACCCATTGGGCAAATTCCGGCAGCCAGCGGCTGACGGGCGATGGGTCGTCGTCGACGATGTTGTAGATCCCGGGGGGCGCGGTGATCGCCGCCACCGTAGCCTGGGCAGCGTCGTCGATATGGATCCAGGACCAGACTCCTTGGCCGTCGCCAATCACTGGGGCCCCCTGACGTCGAACTTGGTCTGCCACCGCGCCATCGGGGTTGTACCAGGTGTTCGGACCATAAAAGAAGCCGTAGCGCAGAGCGACCCCTTCCATCGCTTTGGAGTTCAACACTCGCGCCTCGAGCTCAGCGTACGCTCTTGCGCTGGCTGCGACACCGGGGCTCGCATCGGTGGCAAGCCCATCGGTTTCGTCCGCCAGGCCGTTGCTCGCCTTCAAGAAGAAGCCGCTCGCCTGTTGAAGATAGCGGCGAACCCCGATCTTTTCGGCTGCCCGGTAAAGATTGCCACCGCCCTCAATGCGCAGTTTTCGGTCGCCAGCTGCCGATGTCGCCATCTGTGCTGGATCCTTGGGGAGGGAAGTCAGCTCGTCGATGACGATCTCGGCCTCCGAAGCGCGCAGCGCTTGCTCAACCGCTGCTTGGTCGAACGCGCTCACCTCAACCACGGCTGCTCCTAGATGGGTGAGGCTCTGCGCGCCGGCGGCGGACCGCGTCATGCCGGTGACCGTGTGGCCCTGACGGATCAATTCTGCTATCAATGGACGACCGATTGCACCGGTTGCGCCGGCGACAAAGATTCTCATGGAAGATGCTCCTCTCGGGACGAGTATTCGCAACAAGCCCCTTTAGGATGAAGACGCAAGCGGTATGGCTCCATCAAATTTCACTGAGATAATTTTCGGCCTCTACCCGCAATTGGAGTGGGATTCATCATCTTGAGCCTCTATCATCCGAGCGTCAGCTCACCTTGGAAGACTGCTTTGCGACCAACCTAGTAAGCTGTCTGCATGACGACGACTTATAAGAATCTGATTGGCGGCCAGTGGGTCGCTGCGCGCAGCGGCAAGACCTTTCAGAACATCAACCCCGCGAACCACGATGATATTGTTGGGACCTTTCAGTCCTCCGATGCCAGCGATGTAGCGGACGCGGTCGCCGCGGCCAGTGAAGCCTGGAAGACCTGGCGCCTTACCCCTGCGCCCAAGCGCGCCGAGGTCCTTTACCGGACTGGAGAGATCCTGCTTGAACGCAAAGAGCAATATGCCCGGGACATGACTCGTGAAATGGGCAAGGTGCTCGCCGAGACGCGCGGCGACGTGCAGGAAGCGGTCGATACCGCCTACTACATGGCCGGGGAGGGACGGCGCCTCTACGGCCAGACCACGCCTTCGGAGCTGCCCAACAAGTTCGCCATGTCGTTGAGAATGCCGGTCGGCGTCGTGGGCATGATCGCGCCGTGGAACTTCCCCATGGCGATCCCTTCCTGGAAGCTCTTCCCCGCCCTGGTTTGCGGCAACGCCTGCGTAATCAAGCCCGCGGAAGATACCCCGCTGTCGACTTATAACCTCGTCCAAACACTCATGGATGCCGGGTTACCGCCGGGAGTGGTGAACATCGTGACTGGGTTCGGTCCCGAGGCCGGCGCGCCGCTGGTGGAGCATCCCGGCGTGCGCGCAATTTCCTTTACTGGTTCGAGCGAAGTTGGCCGCATCGTTGGCCAGACCGCCGCTGGACTCTTCAAGCCTTGCTCGCTCGAAATGGGCGGGAAGAATGCCATGATCGTCCTCGAGGACGCGAACCTCGACCTGGCCCTCGAAGGCGCCCTGTGGGGGGCCTTTGGAACTACCGGACAGCGCTGCACGGCGACCAGCCGGATCATTCTGCATAAGAAGATCGCTGCTGAATTCGCTGAGAAGCTCGTCGCCCGCGCCGAGGCGCTCAAGGTCGGGGATGGACTCGATGAGCAGACTCAAGTCGGCCCGCAGATCAATCAGCAGCAGATTGAAACCTCCGAGCGTTACGTTGGCATTGCCACGAAAGAAGGCGCCAAGCTGCTCACTGGAGGCAAGCGCCTCCGCGAAGGCGCTCATGGCAAAGGCTGGTTCTTCGCGCCGACTATCTTCAGCGAAGTCACTCCCAACATGCGGATCGCCCAGGAAGAAGTCTTCGGCCCGGTGGTGAGCCTGCTTGAATGCGAAGGCCTTGAAGACGCGCTATCGATCGCGAATGGTATTCAGTATGGATTGTCGACCTCGCTCTACTCGAAGGATGTGAACCGCGCCTTCCAGGCGATTCGCGACTTAGAGGCGGGCATTACTTACATCAATGCGCCGACGATCGGCGCCGAGGTGCACTTACCTTTTGGAGGAGTGAAGCAGACTGGCAACGGCCATCGAGAAGGCGGGACAGGCGCGCTGGATTTCTATACCACCTGGAAGTCGGTGTATGTGGATTACTCCGATAAGCTGCAGCGGGCGCAAATTGATACGGGGGAGTGACGACAGATCCAAGTCCTTGCTATCGCCCATGCCAAACGCCGTCCCGCATATTGGCGGGAACGAACGTTCTGACCCTACTTCTGCACGACGCTCTTCGCCTTCGGGACGTCAAAGACGTTCTTTGGCAATTTTTTATCGTTGTATTTGATGTGGGTGAAGGTCGTTGTTCGCGTATCGCCGGAGATGTAGAAGAATTCCTGCTTCAACGAGACGGCCCTGGTGGGGTCGACCCAGATCGTGACATGGTCGATCTTCGCGCTGTCTTTTGCTTGCGGACTCTTCAGATCCAGCTTTTCGGTCGCGACACCATCGACGGTCTCGGAGCCGAGGTCGTCGATCTGCCATGAGGCCTTCAAATCCTTGCCGCTGCCGCCGAAGCCGAGGGTCAGGAAGCTGTCCGCCTGGGCCTTGTTCTTGCCTACGCTGAAGACGTTGAGTTGGTCGAGCGCAGGGTCGTAGTAATAGAGCATGCCGTCCTTGTAGACGACCGTCTTCTTGGCCGGCTGCACGATCAAAGCGGCCATCTGGGTTTGTCCGCCGCTGCGATCGAAGTAGGTGGTTCCCGACTGCTGCTCGTGATCGTCGACCACCTTGGTGTAGTTATCGGTGGAAAAATCGGCCTCTGCGTTTTGGAATTTAGCCGAGGCGGTGTCCATCTGCGCCAGGACCTTGTCCAGATCGGCCGCCCATCCCGGGCTCGACGCGCAAGCAGCGAGCAGAAACAAACAAAACAAACGGTACTTCAGATTACTTCCAGCTTTTTTGTTCATCGATGCGCCCAAACCCGGTAAGCAACTATCTTGCCGCTTGAATCTTTAGCCGCCTCGTACCTATCCAGCACGACATCTCCTGAGATAGCTTCCACGTTGTGGAGGAGCGCTGTTTCCAGGTCTTCGGATTTGTCGAGCTGGGTTGCGTTGATCTGGTAGAGGAAGTGGTCGGGCGACTCGGTCTTGACCAACACCTCCGCCGGACTGGTGCCGCGCGGAGTCGGCCGGTCACGGTAACTCCATAGATGAGGGGTTAGAAAGATGAACAGCAAAATCAAGGTCACCATGACATCGTAGTGGAAGCTTCCCCGCTCCTGCGTCCACCAAAGATACTTGCCGAATAGATCTTTCATTCTGCCTGCTTTTCTTTCGACCTTGCGATGGGGTAAATGACGGTTGCTCCGCGCATATATGGCACTAAGACGTCGGGAATTCGTACGGTGCCGTCCGCCTGCTGATAGTTCTCGACAATGGCCACCCAGGTTCGTCCGACCGCCAGACCGCTGCCATTGAGCGTGTGGACAAATTCAGGCTTGTTCTTTCCTTTCGGCCGATAGCGGATATTGGCACGGCGCGCTTGAAATGCCTCGAAGTTTGAACAGGAAGAGATCTCACGATAAAGGCCCTGGCCGGGAAGCCACACTTCTATGTCGTAAGTCTTGGCCGCCGAAAATCCCATGTCGCCCGCGCACAGCAGCATCGTTCGATAGGGCAGACCCAGCTTCTGCAGAATTGACTCGGCGTTGGCGGTCAGCTTTTCGTGCTCAGCGTAACTGTCTTCCGGCCGAGTGAACTTCACCAGCTCCACCTTTTGAAATTGATGCTGGCGAATGATCCCTCGAACGTCCCGTCCGTAAGAGCCGGCCTCGGAGCGGAAGCAAGGCGTGTAGGCAGTCAGCAAGCGCGGAAGGTCGGCATCCTCGAGCACCTCGTCGCGATAAAGATTCGTGACTGGAACTTCTGACGTCGGGATCATCCAGTGATCGTTGTCGCGATACTCACCGGGTACATACTCCACCTCGCCGGCGCTCTGGCAGCGGAAGAGATCTTCGGCAAACTTCGGCAATTGTCCTGTGCCGAAGAGCGACTTGCTGTTCACCATGAACGGCGGCAGCACCTCGGTATAGCCATGTTCGCCGGTGTGTACGTCGAGCATGAAATTCGCGAGTGCCCGCTCGAGGCGAGCGCCCTGGTCCCAATAGACGGTAAAGCGGGCGCCAGACAGCTTGGCGCCGCGTTCGAAATCGAGGACGCCCAAAGATTCGCCGAGTTCCCAGTGCGGTTTGGGATGGAAATCGAACTCCGGCTTGGCTCCCCACTGGCGGATCTCGACATTGTCTTCCTCCGACTTGCCTGGGGGGACATCGCCGGCGGGAAGATTGGGAATGCTTTGGAGAATGGTCCGCAGCTCTATCTCGGCAGCCGACGATTCATCTTCCTGGCGATCGATCTGGTCTTTGAGCAACGGCATTTGATCCACGAGCGCCGTGGCATCCTCACCAGCCCGCTTGCGCCGGCCGACCTCTTCGCTCAGCTTGTTGCGCTCTGCCTTGAGGGTCTCTACCTGGGTAATTGCCTTCCGCCGGCGGGTATCCAGCTCGGCGAAGTTACCCAGCAGCGCGGACGGGTCAGCGCCCCGAGCCAGCAGTTTTTTCTCGACCAATTCGAGATTGGCCCGTACAAATCCCAGATCGTGCATAAGCACTTAGTTTACTAGAGCACGCAGCTCTCGCCCCGAAGATGCACCGCGGTAAGGCGAGTTAACATGAGGAGGGAGTTATCTTGCGACGCTTCATGCCGGTTAGAGTCTTGTTCCGTTATCTTCTCATCCCTATTCTGATTGGCCTCCTGGCCGTACCGCCGGCTTTGTCCGCGCAGGAGTCGCCTCGTTCTGGAAGGGCTCGAGCGAATGCCAAAAGCGAGCCGGTCGCCGCAACGCCGCCGAGCGCCTATAACGGCCATCCAAAGCTGGCAATCATCATCGTCATCGACCAGTTCCGCGAAGACTACCTCGAACGCTACCGGGCCGATTTCAAAGGTCACGGTTTCCGGCTCTTCCTGGACAAGGGAGCCTATTTCCCGGACTGCTACTACGATTACGCGAACACCAAGACGGCTCCAGGCCACTCGACGATTGGGACTGGAGCTTACTCCGATGGCCACGGCATTGCGAACAACGACTGGTGGGACCTAACCCGCAATAAAGAGCGCCCGATTACCTCCGTCGAGGACGAGCGCTATGCACTGGTTGGCGTGCCCCAGGGCAGCAAACCCGCGCCCGGCTCCTCGCCGCGCAATCTGCGGGCTTCTACGGTTGGCGACGAACTGCGTCTCGCTACGGCGGGACAAGCCAAGGTCTTCGGCATCTCGCTCAAAGATCGAGCGTCGATTCTTCCCGCGGGCTCGGCGGCCAATGCCGCTTACTGGATTGACGCGCAGTCGGGCGCCTTTATCTCTTCGACCTACTATGAGTCTCAGCTGCCCGATTGGGCTGCGGCCTTCAATGCCAGCAACCGGGCCGCGCAGGCCACTCAGGATGCCCAGGCTTTTGCGAACTCGGCGCCAGCGGGGACCGCCTATATGGGAGCACCCGGCGCTTCGACAAACTTTTATAATTTCGTCGGACGCACGCCCGCAGCCAACGCGTATGAACTGGATTTCGCGCGCGCTCTCATCCAGGGCGAAAGACTCTACGGAAATCCACCGGACGGAGACAGCGCCGCAGGGCAAACAGCGAGCCCGTCGTCCACAATTTCTCCGATGTCAACATCTTCACCAGTGACAAATCTGATCACGATCAGTCTTTCCGCCAATGACATTCTGGGCCACGCCGTCGGTCCCGATTCGCCGGCCGAACACGCCATGGTCGATTCACTCGACACCGATCTTGACGGCTTCTTCACCTGGCTCGACAAGAATGTCGAAGGCGGCCTGGGGAATGTCTGGATCGCGCTTACCGCCGATCATGGCATCGCACCGATTCCGTCGGAGGCGGCTAAGCTCGGCGTCAACGCCGCCACCATCAATTCGAAAAAGCTGCTTGGCAATCTGAATGAAGCGATGAACGCGAAGTTCTCTCCCGGGGAAAAGGTGAATTACCTCTTCGATCGCCAAGAGCTGCCCTTCCTTTCGCTGAATCAGCCCAACTTCGATCGCGCCGGAATCAACGAGCAGGAGGCCGAACAGGCGGTTCTGGATGCGCTGCCATCGGCGGTCGATTCCCTCTCCGTGCCGGATGCTGCGCCCGATACTTCGAACGACGCCTCAAAGACCGCGGCGAATCAATCAAAGCCGAATATGCCTTCGCAGACGCGTCTACCCCCTACGCCAGCGTTGATTCGCGCCTACTCGCGGCAGCAACTGGCTGCCGGCAATTATCCTACCAGCGAGTTCGGCCAGATTTTGGCGCATAGCTATTCGCCGAATGGCGGCTGGTATGTGATGACCATCTTTGCCGATTACCAGATGGAAGGCTCAGCGAGCGGAGGCACCACCCACTTCAGCCCGTGGTCCTACGACCGGCACGTGCCTCTTGGCTTTTACGGCGCGCCATTCGCGCCTGGTGTTTATCACGGGCGCGTGGGGCCGGTCGATCTGGCTGCGACGTGGGCCGCTCTTCTGGGCATCAACCAGCCGTCCGCATCGGTAGGACACGTTCTGACCCAGGCTTTGAAGCCCGCCACAGCTGTCAGCTATCCGAAGCGGGTTCCGGTCCGCAGCCATTCACCAAAACGAGAGCGCTCCCGGACTCTCAACACCGCTGCTCCCAAGGCTGCTCCCTCGGTGCCGCAGCCGTGAAACCGGACATGCGCGTTCGATTTGCCGGAATCGAGTTGCGGAACCCCATCCTCGCCGCCAGCGGAACCTTCGGTTACGGGATTGAATTCGAGGACATTGTCTCGCTTGAGCGGATCGGGGGGCTGGTCACCAAGGGTCTCTCGCGCGAGCCTATGGCGGGCAATCCCGCGCCCCGCTTGATCGAGACCGCCTCCGGCATGTTGAACTCCATCGGTCTGCAGAACATCGGAGTGCAGGCTTTCGTCGAGAAGAAGCTGCCTCCGCTGCGCAAATATCCTGGATGTGCAATCATCGCCAATGTCTTTGGCTACGAAGTCAAGGACTACGTCGCAGTCATCGAAGCCCTCAACCAGGCTGATGGCATTGCCGCTTACGAAATCAATGCCTCCTGCCCGAATACCAAGCATGGCGGCCAGGTCTTTGGGACTGACTCGAAGCAGCTCGCCGCACTGGTTGACGCGGCGCGACAGGCGGCGCAGCAGCGAGATATCGCCCGTCCGATCGTTGTCAAACTTTCGCCCAACGTCACCAGCATCGCCGAGATGGCTCGGGTGGCGGAACAATCAGGCGCAGACGCTCTCTCGCTGGTGAATACGTTCCTGGGCATGGCGATCGACGCCAAGAGCCGGCAGCCGCGGATCGCGAATATTACTGGCGGCCTCTCTGGCCCCGCGATTAAGCCCATCGCCCTGCGTATGGTTTACGAGGCTGCTAAGGCGGTCAAGATTCCAGTCCTTGGGCTAGGTGGCATTGTGACCGCGGAGGATGCGGTTGAGTTCCTGCTGGCGGGAGCCACTGCTGTCCAGGTAGGCACCGCCAGCTACGCCGATCCCCGGGCGGTGGAGCGTCTGGTAAAAGGCCTTGAGCAATGGTGTACCCGGCATAACATCGAGAAGGTCGCTGGACTTACAGGAGCGCTGGAGATCGTCCCCAAACAGCAAACGAATTTGAGGACCGGTCCGTCGCCGAACGATGGACAAGAACCGAGCGCCCAGGAACTCTCGTCAGTGGCCGAATCCTCTGCGCCGAGAGCTTCGAAGGCAAAGATTTGGTGATTGCCAATCACAAGGTGGGACGGGAAAGCGCATGAGAGCACGGCCCGCTTGAGACTGAGCGTGTGTCGTTATTCAACTAACATAGGTTTCAGCCCATACCTCTCGACCCATTGATCGTAGTTCTGCTGAGAGGCCGGCCATTGAAAGCAGAGGCCGTATCCATCGGGATCGCTCAAGTGGAGCTGCCTCATTCCGTAGGGCGCTACTTTCGGCTCACGAGCGGCGATGCCGTTGGATCGCAAGTGGGCGTAAGCAGCATCGAGATCCTCGCACCCGAAGTACAGCATGGTGTCGCCATGGGCCGCAACCCGGGCCGGGTCGGCTGTGGGCGGACGCTCTGCCTGTTCATAGGCGGTGTTCAACATCAACTCAACGCCGCTTCGTTCCAGCAGCACCCAACCATAATCGAGTCCTGGCCTGGGCCCACTGGGCGAGTGATTCACTATTTCAAAGCCGAGCACGCCGCAGTAAAAAGCGATCGATGCCGGCATATCGAAGACCTGCAGCAACGGACAGGTTCCAATGAACTCAAAGCCCACGCTCATTCTCCTAGAAGATCGTGTGCGTTCGGCGGTACGCTCCGGCTGCATTCTACCTCTCCAGTGCCCGGACGGGCATCCGATCCCGGCATGTAACAGCGAAAGCGCCGCAGAGCTAATTGGCTCCGCGGCGCTTTCACTTTGCAAGATTGAGTCGCCTCAGGCGGGAACTTCTGCGCCGACTCCCACTTTGTCGAACCACGAATGTGCAGACTTCAGAGCTTCGTTCACGTTGTTAATGTTCTCAACGCCCTTGGTGTTCAACCAGTCCTCGAAGGCCTTCGGGCCCTGTTTGGCGAAGATAGGAATACCATCCTTCCAGGTGGCACGTCCACAGAGTACGCCATTGAAGGTCGTCCCGCTCTCAGCCGCCAGCTCCAGCGTTTCGATGAACACCGGGTTCGAGACCCCCGCCGAGAGATAGATGAACGGCTTGTGCGTATTCAGCGCGGCATCCCGGAAGTGCTCGAGAGCCTCGGCGCGCGTATACGCGGCTTCGCCCTTGAATGCCTTGGTGCCGTGCACGAATTCCATCTGAACCGGCACCTCCACCTTCAACACGTCGACGTTGTATTTGGCCTTGCCAAATTCCGCCATCGAGCCTGAAACGATGTCCGGTTTTTTCTTTGCAAATTCGACGCTCTTCTCATCGCCGCCGTGGGCGTCATAGCCGACCAGCTCGAGGAAGAACGGAATATCGTGAGCGATACATTCATCGCCAATGCGTTCCGTCCAGGCATGCTTATGATCGTTCACTGCACTTTTCTCAAATGGCGTGTAGTAGAGCAGGATCTTGATCGCGTCCGCCCCGGCTTCTTTCAGCCGGCGGACCGACCAGAGGTCAAGCAAATCGGGAAGACGTCCCGGCGTGGCCGCATCGTAGCCGGTCTTTTCATAAGCCAGAAGCAGGCCTTTGCCATTGCGGCGATGGGATGCGGGCAAGCCAAACTCGGGATCCAGCAAGATCGCGGAGGCATGTTTAGTCAACACTTCGGTGACCAACTCCTTGAACTCGACCAGCGCAGAATCGGGCAAGTCGGAGACGCCCTTTTCTTTAGCTAACGACTTCTTGAGCGAACCACGCTGGTCCATGGCAGCGGCCGCGATCACGCCGCGTTCATCCGAGAGTGCCCTGAGACCGGCCAGTTTGCCGGGCGTGATAGATGGAATGGTGCTCATATGATCTCTCCTCTTGCTTAGATATCGATCCACCTCGAAATGGTAGCCCAAGTCTGGCGACGAACCAAGGTACGCAAAGCAGCCGCCAGCCAGTTTCCTGCGCGCGCCGGTGGCCGGTATCCTTGCCGCGCCTACGATTCTAGAGCATTTTCGCCGCAGGTAGAGATCGAACAAATCCGCTTAGTTTCCGACACTCAAAAAGAAGCCTGATCCACGCCCGCTTGCTGCATACATGACGACGTTGATCGACTCGCATCTTCAAGTCACCTCGTTCTACATGGTTAATCATGGCTGAGCGAGTAGTTCTCGTTGTGAGGAAAACAGCGTCTGGATGCCGGCTTCTGCATAATCCATCATCTCGAGCATTTTCGACCGCGGAAATGAACCTCGCTCGGCAGTTGCTTGAACCTCAACCAGGCCGCCGTCTTCGGTCATCACCACGTTCATATCGACTTCGGCCTGCGAGTCCTCCTCATAAGCGAGGTCAAGCAGCACCCGCCCCTCGACGATACCGACGCTGGTGGCGGCAACCAGCTGGGTAAGCGGAGACTGCTTCAGCGTGCCGGCTGCCACCAGCCGGTTGAGGGCCAATGCCAAGGCTGCGCAGGCGCCGGTGATGGCAGCCGTCCGGGTTCCGCCGTCGGCCTGAAGCACATCACAATCGAGGACTACGGTCCGTTCCCCCAACATCGTCATGTCGACGACCGATCTCAGGGAACGCCCGATGAGTCGCTGAATCTCATGAGTACGCCCGGTCACCTTACCGCGCTCCGACTCCCGCGGGGTGCGGGTCAGTGTCGCCCGGGGCAGCATTCCATACTCGGCGGTGACCCACCCCCGTCCAGAGTTGCGCAACCAGGCCGGAACCCCTGGTTCAATGGTCGCGTTGCAGAGCACACGGGTTTGACCGGCCGCGATCAGCACCGAACCTTCAGCAACCGCCACATAATCACGAACCAGGGTCACCGGGCGAAGCTCACTCACGGCTCGATCACCGGCGCGAAAAAAATCGATAGTCGTCATCGGCCCATTGTAGTGAGTCTCGATCGCCTTAGTGAAAACACGATTCCCAAAATGACCCGAGCGGAAATGGTTCCAAGATGGAAACTGGATGGCAAGTCGTTCAAGGTGAAAGGCTTGGGTCGCGACGTGTCCCATTCCGGGACGGAATGGGATTTGCCGGGCGGTTGTCCAGGAAGCGATCTCAAGAACATAAACGCTGAAAGCAATCCACTTAGGGCGGAGTGAGGTCGTGCTCCGGCTTTGGCACTCCGCGTGTATCTAGGAGTACCAGACCGGCACCTTCCAAATCGGAAATGATTCGCTCCGGCCCGTCAAGCAGTCGGGTCAAAGTCGCGAGTCCGTGGTCTGAACGGGAGAATTCATGAGCGCCATTCAGCATTCGGAAGCAAAAAAAGATGGGGGGACGTCCCCTTCGATGTCGCTGGTCCAACACGGCACCGTCTCCTCCTCAAGGAATGCAGATGCCATCCAATATTTGCAACCCCCTGCCCGGCAGCTCGCGGCGCTCGCCCATGATGCGCGGAATCTACTTTCCGCTCTGGAGGTGTATTGCGATCTGCTCTCCGCCCCCGGAGTTCTTGCTCCATCTTTCCGTCACTATGCCGAGGATCTCCGGGTCGTCGGAACAACGGGAGCGCGGCTCATCGAAGCGCTCGCCGCTCCGGCCTCAGGTCCCAGGTCGCTCCTCGCCCGGCATGCCGCGCCGGCTGTTGTTGACCTCGCCTCTGAGGTATTTGGAATGGAGGCGCTGCTGGGGTCGCTGGCGGGCCCTGGGGTTCGCCTGGAAGTGGAGTGCGATTCGTGTCCTGGAGAACTTGGTTTGAATGCGGAAGACCTGCTCCGTATTCTTTTCAACTTAGTCACGAACGCAATCGAGGCCAGCCAGATGTCCGCTCCAGAAGACTATGCTGGTGCTTCCGGGAAGCGCCGGTACATCCGGATTACCGTTCAACGCGGCGGCGGGGCGAGCTTTCTTCCGCGCCGTAACAAGCCCAACGTTCGGCCTGAAACCGTGGTGCTCTCGGTACGTGATAACGGTCCGGGCATTGACGGTGATGTTCTGCCGAACATCTTCGCGCAGGGCTTTTCGACGCGGAAAGCTGTTTCGCATGCCGGCACCAGGTCGACCCGGGGCTTAGGGCTCTTCATCGTTCGAGAATTGGTAGAGGCTGCTGGCGGAGCGGTCCGCGCGGTATCTACGCCCGGGGTTGGTACGCGGTTCGATATCGAACTTCCTATCCTGTCCGCGAGCGGCAAATCGCGGAAGCATTACCGCACCAAGGTATTGCGCCAGCCAGGTTCACACGGGACAACATTGGAAATGCCTGAAGAACAGCGATTGCTTCAAGATCCTCAATCGCTGCCTGATCGGGAATAGCGGTCTCGTTCAAGCGAGTCCTTGCATCTTGCCGTGCGGTAAAACCACCGACAGATTTATTTTTGCTATCGCCCCGCATTGGAAATGAAAGGCGAGTAGAATGCTCCTAACAACCGTTTCTGACAATTTAATTATGCCAACTTTTGCCCGACCGGCCGAAAAGTTAGGCGGCATGTATATCCTCATCGTCGATGAGGACCTCGCCGTCCGCACAGCTTGCTGTGAAATAGCCAACCACCTCGGTTATGTATCGCACGGGGTTAGCGGAACGGCGGAAGCTCGCGCCATTCTGCATAACAACAGCGTCGACATTTTGTTGCTTGACCTGAAGGGGCCCAGCGAAGAGGGTCTGTCTCTCATGGAAGAGGTCAAGGCAATGCACCCTGAAACCGCTGTCGTCGTGATGACTGCGTTTGCGACTGTCCCATCTGCAGTTGAAGCCATGCGGACGGGCGCAAACGACTTACTTACCAAGCCGTTTGCCTCGGATGAACTGGGGACGGTGCTCGAACGTGCCGCAGAACGCCGTACCCTGGATCTCGCCAGCCGCGGGCTTCGAGAGCGGCTGCGAACTCAACAGGGGCTGGGTAATATCATCGGCCGTTCTTCGGAGATGGAAAAACTCTACCGTATCCTCGCGAAGGTCGCCCAGAGTACGCATCCGGCGCTGATCCTCGGGGAAAGTGGTACCGGTAAGGAGTTAGTCGCGCGCGCTATCCACGCCAACGGACCCAATGCGGCGAAGCCGTTCATTCCTGTGGACTGCGGATCGCTCGTCCCTACTCTTATTGAGAGCGAACTTTTTGGTCACGTGAAAGGGGCATTCACAGGAGCCAATCGGTCGAAGGAAGGATTGCTTGCCTCGGCAGGCGACGGCACCGTATTCCTGGATGAAATCGGCGAACTTCCCCTTGACCTGCAAGCGCGGCTCCTGCGCGCCCTGCAGGAGAAGGAAGTCCGACCAGTAGGCGCAACTCACGGGATCCCCATACACGCCCGGGTGCTCGCAGCCACCAACCGTGACCTGTCGCAAATGGTCGAGCAAGGCCGTTTTCGCAAAGACCTATATTACCGGCTGAATGTCGTGAATCTTCGGGTTCCGCCGCTGCGCGAGCGGCGCGCCGACATACCACTGCTCGCGGCCCACTTCCTGGACCGCCTGGGACGCGAGAACGGGGTCACGTACACCCTCAGCGACGAGGCGCTTCGCATGATGGTGGAGTATCAGTGGCCCGGGAATGTTCGCGAACTCGAGCACGCCATTCAACGCGGGGCGACCGTCTCCTCGGGTCCGCTGCTTCAACTTGGCGACCTGTCCACCCGGCTGGTCGAGTTCTCTTTGAACCTGCGAAGAACGATCCAACCAAGCAGCCGGTCCCTCTTCCGAAGCAGCGGTAATGCCGCTGGCATTGAGGAACGCAGCTCCGGCAGCGCCGGGCAAATCGTGCCCTTGGCGATCCAGGAGAGACAGGCGATCCTCAGCACTCTGGACACCCTGAAGGGAGATAAGCTCATGGCGGCCAAAGTTCTGGGAATTGGCAAGACTACGCTCTACAGGAAACTCAAGGAGTACGGCATTAGCGAACAACCGGCGATGCCGTGAACCTGAGCACCGGGGAGTTTCGAGTTCTTATCGCAATTCCGTGGATGCGGGTCACCAAGAGGGCATCCGCCTGAATCAGCTGAGAAGGTGCTCCATTTTTCGCAGAAGATGTCCAGGGTGATTGTGAAATTCATCTTGCGGTGATCGTGAAATTCATCTGCGGTGACCCCTCCTGCGGTTGGACAAGTTGTCTCTACTTGCGGTTTGTTACCTACCGATCTGCAAATTACTGATCTTTGCGCTTGATAAGGAGCTCTAGAGCGAAATTCAATGCATGTACCGCCAAAAGAGCGTAGTCAAGTCTTTTCGGCCGCCCTTCTCGTGCGAGAACGAAGGTCGCTCTCATGCTTTTTTGGCCTTTTACCCTTAAGTCTGCCTAAGTTCTACCTTGCCTTTGCACTTCAATCTTGCCGTTACACTTCGACTCTGCCTTCGCACTTCAACTTGCCGTCGCACTTTGACTCTGTCTTAGCACTTCGATCTTGCTTCGCACTTCTACCTTGTTCGACTTGAGGAGAATCAATGAATCTGCCAATGTCTCAAACCCTTTTGATGATCACCGGAATCGCCGGAGCGGAGAGTTGCGCTTCGAACCTTGTCCGCAACCTTGGCATTCCGGTTGAGATTGCCGCTAACCGCAAGCTGGGACTTGCCGCCCTGCGCCGCCGTGAATACGCTGCGGTGATTGTCGATGAATCGATCATTGAGTCCGATCCAGCGGGCGCAGAGCTGCTGTGGAAGCACTCCGCGCTCGCAGTACCGATTCAAATCAATTTCGCTCTTCTCGGATGTGCTCGTCTCGGTCGTGAGGTAAAGGCCGCGCTTGCGAGACGGGAGCAGGAGCAGTTACTGGCGATGCGTGCCGCAACGTCTTCGCTAGAGAACGAACTCAAGTCGACGGTGACTGGTTTGCTGTTGCAGTCGGAGTTGGCACTGGCGGAGCCATCTGTCCCTCCACACCTCGCCGCCAAGCTCAAATTAATGGTCGAGCTTGCTGGCACGCTAAGAAGGCAGCTCGAGCAGCCCCGGATCTAACTTCTAACACCTGACTTCCACTTGCGTGAAGGACGCGCTCGTAAAGGGCAATTCCAGCGGCATGCCGCAGGTCGCGTTTGTGACGAGGTGGGTACTCAAGCTCGTTTAGCGAACTATGCCGATGGCACCATAGCCTATCTTGCAGTGGCCTATCGCACGGTAAAGGAGAGACAAGCGACCATCACTCCTGCTGCTCCAAAAACGATCCCTAAATACCAGTAGGTCCGCAACCGGGTGAGCAGAGTGATGGAGGAGACCACCAATCCGATCTCGAGCAATGCTTCACCAAGATCGAAGCGGTCGGCGCGATGTTCGGCGAGCTTCACCTCGGCCTCGAGTGCCTGTGCTTCCTTCTGCTCCTGCTGGAGGTCCTCGGTCCACTTTTGTTCGTGCGAATTGTAGCCATTGGCAAGCTTCTTGGCAGTCTCCGGATCGCGCAGCTGCACCGCGGAGAGTAAATCGGTTGCCAACTCCGTGTCAGCTTGACGGATCTTCTTTGCCTGGTAGAGATTCCACTGATCACTGGCTTTTGCCTGAAGAAGGACCGCCTCGGTGTGGGTGCGATGCCCCATCACGGTGACGATAGCGACCAGAACAGCAAGGACCGCCATGGTGAAACTCACCGGCTTGAGATTATTCTCAAGGGCCTTTTCCTGCTGCTCCTCTAGTTCCCGGGCTTCATTGACTTCCATAACTTAATTTCCACAGCGTTAGACTTCCACCAGCCTTATTACGCACCCAATATTGGCGGAAATCCTCACTTGTTTCTGCTCGCATGCGAGAATTCGACACGGAAAACATGCACCCTGGAGCCACATTCGCTGGCTAGCGAAGTCCACGTGGTGGAACTCACTTCGATGCTTAGAGGAGGATTGCCGAACTTTGTACCGGGGAACCTACTGCGCACACACTGGCCCGTTGCCGTTGCTTCCTTCCGGACCTGGCGGGGTTGGCGGGATTGCGTCGCGTAGGACCCGGCACTCATCAAGAATATCACTGCCAGCCTTCTGTCGTTGCCGAGCGCTGCTGCAGCTTGGGGGAGTAATAAAACAGGGAACGCCCTCGGCTGTCCGAGGGCGTTTAAAACTAGTGCATATCCTGCCGTTTCTCTATTCAGCGTTTTGCGGTTGCAGCTTTCTTCTTTGCCTTTGGAGCGGCCACTACTTCGACATCTTCCTCTTCGTCGTCCAGTTCCTCGTCATCCTCTTCCTCTTCATCGGCGCTGGCTTCTTCGAAGAGGGGTTCAGCCTGACTTAAGACTTTCTCGCTGGCCTGTTGTTCTTCGTTCAGTGTTTCGGTGAGCAGGCTGACGACCTCGTCTTCGCCAAGCTGCCGGGCAATGGCGATCGCCGCGGTATAGCCGGCAATCTCGTAGTGCTCCACCCGCAGAGCGGCACCGAGAATCGCCACATCCTTGAGTGCGCCCTCGTCGTCATTTTCCAACTGTTCTTGACCTTCGGCAACCAGGCCTTCCATGCCCTTGCAGAATTCACCGGTCGGCTTCTCTTCGAGTTGCTGAAAAATCTGCTTCAACCGTTCAACCTGTCCTTTAGTCTCCTCCAGGTGGGTGGTGAAAATGGTCTTCAAATCCGGGCTGCTGGAGCCCTTGGCCATTTTCGGTAATGCCTTGACTAGCTGATTCTCGGCACTATAGAGATCCCTTAATTCATCGACTAAAACATCTCGCAAACTCATTATTTCTCCTCAATCCTAAAAATCTTGAGCCGGCATTCGCGAACGCCAAGCACTGTCGAGATAGATGCCAAAGTCAGGCAAGAGGGCAAAGCGCCGTTCATCGTTTCTCCAGAATTCCACGACCGGGCGGCAGGGTTGCCCAGCAAAGCACGATATGGCCGGAAGCCTGTAAAATAAAGCTTGTGTCTTATGCACTGCCTCAAAATACGTCTCCAGCGCTCGATCGCCGGGAGGAGAACCGCGAAGATCCCCTTCCATTGCTGGGAGAGGTCACACCGCTGCGCATCGGTTTTGTCAGCCTCGGCTGCCCCAAGAATCTGGTCGACAGCGAAGTGATGATGGGCCTGCTCGATCACGCCGGAGCGCAGATCGTCAGCGATCCGGAAACTGCCGATGTTCTCGTCGTCAACACCTGCTCTTTTATCGATTCCGCGAAGCAGGAGTCGGTCGACACCATCCTGGAGATGGCCCGCCATAAGGCTTCCTTTGGAGCGGGAGGAAAGGCACAAAAGCTTATTGTTGCCGGCTGCCTGGTCGAACGGTACCGTGACGAGATTCAAAAGAATATTCCTGAAGTCGATGCCGTTCTCGGCACCGGCGAGTTGGAAGGCATCCTGTCGGCCGCGGGAATCCGTCCAAGGACGAAACCCGAACAAGCTTCGCCGTTTACCATCCTGACGACAGTCGTCGCCACCGGGGCCCATCCGACCGCGGTCACACCATCTCTCGCAGCGCCTGCGGTGATCACCTCCCGCTCCGAAGGGGATTTCCGCGAGTCACAGGGACGCTTTTCCCGCCAGGATTGGGATGGCGCGCAGCCGGCGCTCCCGCAGTATCTGTACAACGAACACACGCCTCGCCTTCGGGCCACGGCTGGAGCCTCGGCTTACATCAAGATTGCAGAGGGATGCGACCATCCGTGCAGTTTTTGCGTCATCCCGAACTTGCGAGGCAAGTTTCGCTCCCGCCAATTTGAATCAGTAATAGCAGAGGCCCGTCAGTTGGTGGACCAGGGCGTCGAGGAGATTACGCTTATCGGGCAGGACACCACCTGCTACGGCGAAGATCTCGAGATCGATGGCGTCCGCGGGAGAGACGGGCTGGCCCGACTGCTGGATGCGCTGGCTAGAGTCGACGGCGTCCGCTGGCTCCGCTTCCTCTACGCTTACCCCAACAAGATCACCAGCCGCCTGCTCGATACCATCGCGCGCCATGACAACATCTGCAAATATCTCGATGTCCCGCTACAACACGCCTCCGGGAATGTCCTGAAGCGGATGAAGCGCGGAGGCAACGCCGACATCTTCCTCAAGACTCTCGAAAACGTCCGCGCCACCCTTCCGGGCATTGCTCTGAGAACCTCATTCATCGTTGGATTTCCGGGAGAGACCGAGCAGGACTTTGAAGAGCTGACGCAGTTCGTCAAAGAAGCCAGGTTCGACTGGATGGGGGCCTTCGGCTACTCCGATGAAGACGGTTCACAGTCTTTCGGACTTGGGGAAAAAGTCGCACCAAAACTGATCGAATCGCGGAAGCGTTCGCTGATGCGAACTCAGCGAGCAATCAGCAGGAAGGCCAAGCAGAAGTGGGTCGGTCAAAGGTTCGATCTACTGGTAGAAAACGAGTCCGACGAGACGCCGCTTCTCTGGGAAGGCCGGACACAGTTTCACGCGCCGGAGATCGACGGCAATGTCTATATCAATGACTTTGGTCCATTCGCAGAGCTGAAGCCGGGAAGCTTTCACAGGTGCGAAGTTACGGAAGCTCACGAGTATGATGTCGTTGCCCGGATCGTCGGATAAAGCGAGAGCGCGATGGCTGTTCGTTTATCTCCTCTGCGATCGAGCTTCTGGCTACTGTAACCAATTTTGACTGCTCAGTAACGTTGCATTGCTGACGTAAATCCTCTGGTTTCCATTTTGGGATGGAACTGACGGATACGTTGACGACGGGTTCTCCAGTTCGCCTATCCCCTCTTCGAGCAGCCTAGGCGTCCGTAAGCCCGCAATCGTGAGCTCGTTCACTCGCACACGAGATTTAAAACTCCTTGCCCACTTGCGAAACTCCTTCAAAGGCGTCGTCTCCACCTTTTCCAGGCGCTCCAAGCTCCCAAGCTTGGCCACTGTCAAGTCCGCTGGTCGCAAGGTCGCTTTCCACCGATATCCTCTTTCCTCAGCCGTCGACTTCAACCGTTGAGAAACTTCCTTCGGGCGGCGCCGAAAGAACCGCCATACTGTCTCGGGGATAGTCCCGGTTGGCAAAAGGTCGCCGGGAAGTTAGCGGGTGGAACGGGGGCCGAGTCCGGCGATATCATGGGTGAAAGGATTGCACAGCACCAATGAGTCCCAAGAAGAAAACCATTGTCCTCCGTTGCCCGACCTGCAAAACCATTGTCACCGCGGCTGACGAAGACTTCCCTTTCTGCAGTGACCGATGCCGGAAGATCGATCTTGGCAAGTGGGCGAGTGGAGCTTACAAGATCTCGTCGCCAATTCTCGACCCTGATGTTCTCGAGGATCTCGAATCTGAACGACGCCCGTCCTCCGATGAGGACTGAACCGCGCGAGAAGGACAAGAAGGTCCATGCCGTTGAGGCTACCGGCAAGAGAACGCTTTGGGCGTGGATGATCGCTACCTTCTTCGGCGCGGGCTTCTGGAAGCCGGGACCGGGGACGGCAGGTTCGATTGTTGCTGCGGCGGTCTGGTGGATCTTCGGCCAGTTTGCCATTCATTTCCACGGAAGCACCGCCGCGCTCGCGACTTATCAAGGCTGGGTTACGGCTGTCGCCGCGCTCCTTCTGCTCATGATCGCGATCCCGGCGGCGACGATCGTCGCGAAGCAGAGCGGCCGTAAAGATCCGCAGATCGTGGTGGCGGACGAGGTGGTCGGTCAATGGATCACTTTAATTGCGGCGCCAGTGAATTGGCAGTTCGCCCTGGTCGGCCTCTTGCTGTTTCGGCTCTTCGATATCACCAAACCTCCACCTATCCGGCGAATCGAATTCCTGCCAGGTGGCTGGGGCATTATGCTGGACGACGTCGGGGCTGGCATTTACGCCTTAATCTGCGTTCAAATTCTCCATCATCTTCTGAAATAGCGGGTGAGAATCCTGCGAGAACAAATCAATCGGCTCGCGGAAGAGTTCTCGCCGGGAAAGGGAATCGGGGAAAGCGGTAGAGTAGAGAGAGACGTCTAAGGTTTATGGTGAGAATTCTGAAATCAGACCTGTCGAGCAATCCCCGGATTGAAGCGGTGCTGCCGGACGCAGCGCTGCCTGGCGGAGAAATCGAGATTCGAGGCACGAATCTGGGGGCGACCGGCTACGAGCGTCCACTTTCCGCGATTGGCGGGTCGACTGCTGCAGTCCTGTTGAGCCGCAGTACGCGGCTGCTGGTGCGTGTGCCCGAATCCTCCTCCATGTCGCCGAAGCTCGAGGTTTTCCGCAACGGTACGCGCAGCAATCAGGTCGAAGTTCACGTCGCTCGGCTGCTTGCCGAAAACATTCATGCTGTTGCCAGTCCGGCAGTGAATGCCAATGGTGAGGTTTTCGTCACTTTTTCTGGACCACGTGGACAGCAGACGCCGGTGTCCGTCTTCAAGATCAATCCAGATGGCGAGATGCGTGTGCTTCTCTCCGGTCTAGTGAATGCTACTGGTCTGGCGCTCGATGCCTATGGCTATCTCTACGTCTCTTCGCGCCATGAGGGTACAGTCCACCGCGTCTCCCCAGAGGGAGCAGCTGCGATCTATGCCGAAGGCATGGGGGTCGCCACTGGTGTCGCGTTTGACGGCGACCAGAATCTCTATGTCGGCGATCGCAGCGGCACGATCTTCAAGATCGCCCGCGACCGTCAGACCTTCGTCTTTGCCACCCTTGAGCCCAGCGTCGCTGCTTATCACATGGCCTTTGGCCCAGATGGAGGGCTCTTCGTCACCGGTCCAACCACCTCAAGCTACGATAGCGTCCACCGCATCGACCCGGATGGCAGCACTTCAGTCTATTTCCGCGGGCTGGGGCGGCCGCAGGGGATCGCCGTCGATATTGCAGGAAACCTTTATGTCGCGGCCTCGCTGCGAGGCAGGCGTGGAATTGTGCGTGTATCCCCTGACCAGAAGGCGGAACTGGTGCTCGCGGGTTCTGGAATCATTGGGCTGGCGTTTGCCCCCGGAGGTAATGCCATCCTGACGACCAGTACCGCGGTTTACCATGTCGATCTGCGCGTCGAGGGCTTCCAGTTTTCTTAGAACTCAGCGCGAATGCAGCCCCAAGGAGTATCAGCAGACCGGTCCCGACCATGAACTGTGAAATCATCGCCATTGGCTCCGAGCTGCTCACCCCGTTCCGCTCCGACACCAACTCCCTCTTCTTGACCGAACGCCTCAACAAACTGGGCGTGCAGGTTGCCTTCAAAACTATCGTTGGCGACCGCCAACAGGACCTTGTCGATCAGGTTCGCATCGCCCTGAACCGCGCCGACATTGTCATTACCATGGGTGGGCTTGGACCCACCGTGGACGATCTCACCCGGGAGGCGGTCGCCGAGGCGCTCGGCTTCCGCCTGAAACGCGACCAGGCTATCGTCGGCGCGCTCTATGCCCGGTTCGCTGCGCGGCGGATTCAGATGACGGACAACAATTCTCGCCAAGCCGATGTCATCGATGGCGCGATCATCCTAGAGAATCCGAATGGGACCGCCCCAGGACAGTGGCTGGATATCGTTTACAACACCCATCGCAAGCTGGTTCTACTTCTACCCGGGCCTCCGCATGAGTTGAAGTCCCTCTTTGACGCCCAATGCCTTCCGCGTCTCACGGAGACTCTTCCCAAGCGCCATATCGCCACTCGTACGCTGAAGGCGACGATGATCGGAGAGTCGGTCGCGGACGCTCGCATCGCCCCGATCTATAACCAGTACAAAGACGTTGAAACCACGATCCTGGCCCATATGGGAGACATCCAGCTGAACCTGATCTGTGGCAAGCCGCTGATTGAACTGGCGCAGGCGCGGGTCGATGAGCTCGCTGGCCGGATTGAAGACGAACTCGGCGATCTGATCTATTCGTCGCAAGGCGAATCGCTCGAGCAGATTGTCCTCTATTACCTGGAGATGCGCGGCGCGACCCTGGCTACCGCGGAGAGCTGCACCGGCGGCATGATGGCGCAGCGCCTGACCAGCATCAGCGGCAGTTCCCGGTCCTACCTAGGTGGAGCGGTGGTGTATTCCAACGAATTGAAGACCGCTTTTGCTGGGGTGCCGACCGAGACACTTGCCCTCTACGGGGCCGTCAGCCGCGAGGTCGCGACGGCGTTGGCAGAAGGCATCCGCCAGCGCAGCAACGCGAGTATCGGCGTCGGCATCACCGGCATTGCCGGGCCTAATGGGGGCACTGAAGAAAAACCCGTGGGGCTGGTGTACATCGCCGTCGCGGACGATCAGCAGACCGAAGTCGTCGAGAAACGGTTTGGCGGCGATCGGGAACGGATTCGTCAGTGGTCCACTCAACAAGCTCTGGATCTGGTGCGGCGCCGACTGATGTAGCTGCTCTCGGATTCACCGCTTCGTGGGGGCCTCAGTTCAAAGGTGGTCTCGGAGGAGGGTCCTCCGGCGTCGACTAAGAACAGCGCCGGGATGGAGAAGTTGCGCGGCTAACCTTGAAGTCAGGACACAGGAGACCAAGGGCATCCCGATCAGGCAATGCGGAAGAGGAGTCAGCATCCATAGCCAGAAGCCAGCTAACAGGCTTGGCATGGATTCGGCCCTCGAACGCGACCAGATCTCAGCGCCCGACCACTTCGACAATACTGGGATCGGACCAGGCAGGTGCGCCTGTCTGGGTCAACCCCGCCTTGGTGTCATCCCAGTGCAAGTGAGTGACTTTGCTCTTCCCGTTTTCGTAGGCATACGTCTGGCCATCGTCATCGTAGAGAGTGAAATCGGCATCGGCGCCGGGATAGACCCGAACTTTGGCAATCGCCTGGGTTTCTTCCGTGCTCTCAACCGGTGCACCCAACGGCAGAATGGAGCCCGCACGGACAAACAGAGGAAGCTTGTCGATAGGGGCATCCACGGTAATCGTCTGGCCGCCCTTCAGCCGCTCATTGGTCCAGTAGTTATACCAGTCCGCTCCAGCCGGTAGATAGACCTTGCGAGTCGTTACACCCTGCTCGCTTACCGGGGCCACAAGGAATGAAGGTCCCAGCATGTACTCGTCACGCAGGTCGGTGACGTTGGGGTCTTCGGGAAAGTCCATGAAGAGGGCCCGCATGGACGGAGCTCCCGACTCGTAAGTGTGATAACTCAAGGAATAGATGTAAGGCAGTAACTCGTAGCGTAGCTTGAGATACTTTTCGAGGATAGGCTCGGCCTGGTGTCCGTACGACCATACTTCGTTGTAAGTCCGGCTGCCGTGCGTGCGGAAGATCGGCAAAAAGGTTGCATATTCGAACCACCGGGTATAGAGCTCCGGATAGTCGTCGTATCCTCCAACGGTGTCACGCGCATCGGAAGGATCGAGTAAGGGAGGATGTTCGGGATGATGTTCCGAGGGAAGATACTGCCATCCGCCAGTGTCGTTGCTCCAGTTGGCGATGCCGGAGGCGGTGAAGTCCAGGCCAGTCGGGATCTGGCGCTTGAACGTATCCCAGGTGGGATAGATATCCGACGACCACACGATCACTCCATTACGTTGGATGCCGAGGTACGCGTCGCGGGAGAGGGTCAGGGCACGATGCGGAGTATCGCGGCGGAAGCCGTCATAGAGCGCTCCGGTATGGAAGAGCGGATAGGTGTTGTAGTAGCGAGTTCCGGGTCCGATGTGAAAGTAGCTGCCTTGCGGGGGAAGGTCGGGCTCGGTCTCATCGGCCCAGATCGAATCGAAACCCTTGCTTAGAACATTGTCTCGAATGACGCCCCAGTACCACTTGGCTGCATCCGGGTTGGTTGTGTCGATATCGGAGCCGGCTCGGTCATAGGGCAATCCGTTGGTGGGAGTCCCATCCGCGAGCTGCTCGAACCAGCCGTTTTTTAAGACGAGATCGTAATAGCGAGAACCGGGAACAAACCTCGGCCAGACGCTGATCATGGTGTGGATACCCATCTTGTGCAACTCGGCGTTCATCGCCGATGGGTCAGGCCACTTCACTGGATCGAGGTCCATTTGCCCCATCTTCGTGTAATAGAACCAGTCGACGACGATCGTATCGAGCGGCAGATGACGTTCGCGATAGCCCTTCGCCACAGAGAGCACTTCGTCCTGAGTGGTGTACTTCTGCTTGCACTGGATGAATCCATAGGCTGACTTGGGCAGCAGCGGAGTCGCTCCTGTAAGTTGGCGGTATCCGGCATAGATCTCGTCCGTGGATTTGCCCGCGATCACAAAAAAGGAGACCCGATCGCCGACTTCAGAGGTCCATCGGGTCTGCTCATTGAAGCCGGGCTCGATGACCGTGCGAGAAGGATTATCCCAGATCAGTCCATAGCCTTTGTTGGTGACCAGGAACGGCACGCAAGTACTCGGCCCGGCTGGGGCAGTGTAGTTCTGGGAGCAGTCGACGGTATGACCGCGGTGATCGAGGAAGCCCTCTTGATTCTGACCGAGGCCGTAATAATGCTCGTCATCCGGGGATGCGAAGGTCGCGCCGACCTGATAGAACTGCGGATCGGAAGGGCGCTTATCGTTCAAAACCCCGGCGTTGCCGTCTTTACGATTCGGGACCGATTGAGACCAACCCTCCAGGTGTAGAAGTGTCTTTCCTTCGGGCGTGCTGAAAGTAATGTTGGCTCCCGGGGTCGAGCCATTGAAGAACTTCCCAATGTCAACTTGCGACGGCACCGGCCTCCCGCTGCCGCGAGGAATATTCACACTGACTATCATGCGCGAGGAGCTATAGACATCGGCGTCGGCGCTCTGGTTGTACTTCCATCCTGCGCGTGCGGCCGTTCCGACAAAGCCGTAACCCGGGCCTGCGAGGGCCTGCTCTTTCAGCAGACTTAAAGTGACTCGCACGATGTTCGGCCCGTAGGGCTCAACCACGATGGTGCTGTTCCCCCGGGTAAGAACCATGTTGTCCTGCTGACCCTGAGCCAGGAGGCTCGGTAGAAGAGCAAGTGCGAACACCATGGTGAATCGAACTCTCAAACTCATCAAAGCTGGGCCTCCGGATTTCAAGCAAAGCGGTTTATATAGATCTCAAAGCAAGAGTCGTTTGCATCGATGCAAGGAACACTGATCGCCAACCATCAAGTTACTCGACCGAATGGATGTTCGGAATTCGAGCCGGAGTGTGGCGTTGACCCGCCCTTAGGCGCGAAAGACGCGGACTCCGCAAAGAACTGGCCGAAACTATTCTTTATCCAACATAGCCAGATCCAGCATGGCCAGAGCCCGCTCGAGTTGAACTCCTCGGGAAGCCTTGAAGAGAATTGCGTCTCCGGGTCTGAGTTCCGACCGCAGCCACTCGCCGGCAGCCTCGGGGGTTTCAAGAAAAATCGCTTGTGCTCCGGCATCAGCGGCTCCGTCAGCAATGTGGACCGCTTTACCGCGGACGCCGAGGACAATGTTGATTCCCTGCTTGGCAGCGAACTCCCCGCAGGCGCGATGCAGCTCCGAGGAATCGCGGCCGAGCTCCAGCATTTCGCCGGCTACTAAGATCCGGCGGCCCGCTGGTATTGAAGCCAGGGTCGCGACCATCGATTTGAGCGCCTCAGGATTCGAGTTATAGCAATCATCGATGATTGTCGCTCCGCGGATTTGCCGCACCTGGCCCCGTTTCGTCCCTGCCCGCAATGACTCGACGGCCGCGACACACTCCGCGAGGGCAATCCCTGCTTCGAGACCCACCGCAATGGCCGCCATGGCGTTGGTTACGTTGTGCCGGCCCATCAGAGAGATCCGAACTGGCGCGGATTCTTTGCCAGCAAAGACTCGAAAGCTGCTTCCCTGCTGACCAAGCTCGATAATTTCTTCGGCATGCGGTTCGGCACACGGGCCAGAACCGAAAGAAATTGTTTTGCCGGTAAAGTTCCTTCCGAACTGGGAGACGTAGGGATCGCCGCAATTCAAAAATGCGACCCCGTTCGGCGGCAGCGCCTCGATCAACTCGTACTTCGCACGGGCGATGCCGGAGAGCCCCTCGGGAAAATTCTCGGCATGTGCCCATCCCACGTTCGTTACCACCGCCCAGTTGGGAGCGGCAATCTTCGCCAATGCGGCGATCTCGCCTGCATGGGACATGCCCATTTCGACGACTGCATATTCGTCGTCCCGCTCCAGACGCAGCAGCTGCAACGGCAGCCCAAAGCTGTTATTTAGATTGCCTTCAGTTTTCAACACACGGAATTTCTTCGCCAAAACCGCAGCAATGGCTTCCTTGGTCGTCGTCTTGCCCGCGCTTCCAGTGATTGCCACAACCCGCTTGCCCCAGTGCAGGCGGACGGCGGCGGCGAGCTTATGCAGAGCGGCCAGAGGGTCCTCTGCGACTACCAGCAGGTTCTCCCCGCGGATCGCGGCGGGTAGACCATCAATCTTGTGTCGAGAGACAACTGCCGCGATCGCGCCCGCCGCGAGGGCAGCCTCGACAAAGTCGTGGCCATCGAAACGCTCTCCTTTGACTGCGAAGAACAGGTCGCCGGGGGCAATCGTTCGAGAGTCTATCGAATAGCCGGTCACCTGGCCAGCCTTCGGAGGCAGCATCTCCGCACCAGCGATTCGGACAGAGCCGATCCACTCTTCGACTCGCTTGAGGGGCAGCTTCATCGAGTCGCCTCGCTCACAAGATTGAAGCCTAGAGCGGCGAGGGCGCGCTGAGCCACCTGAACGTCGTCGAACGGAATTGTGCGGTCTTTCAGCACCTGCATTTTTTCATGACCTTTACCGGCAAGCAAAACTATATCTCCTGACCTGGCAGCTTGTATTGCAGCAGCGATTGCAGCACCCCGATCGGGCTCCACCTGGAAGCCGGTGCAGGTCGGCTCCAAGCCTTCGAGCACGTCGCTAATAATTGCCAACGGGTCTTCGCTGCGGGGATTGTCTGAAGTCAGCACTACCAGATCACTTCCCTTTCCAGCAACGCGGCCCATCTCGGACCGCTTCGTCCGGTCGCGGTCACCTCCACAGCCAAACAAGGTGATGACGCGACCATCATGCGTCGCAACCAACTCACGAGCGAGGGCGATCAGGTTCTTCAAGGCGTCGTCCGTATGAGCGTAATCGACAACTACGGCAAACGGCTGTTGGGCATCCACGGTCTGGAAGCGCCCGGGTACATGGTCGAGAACGGCCGCACCGGCAACGACTTCGTTTAAAGATAGGCCGCGTGCGATGGCCGCCGCCGAGGCCGCGAGCAAGTTATAAACATTAACCTTGCCGGTGAGCCGGGTTGAGATAGACGCCTCTCCGAGAGGAGTCCTCAAGGTGAAGCGCATCCCTTGCGCAGTCATCTGGACATTCCCCGCACGGAAGGTACCGCTATTCAGACCGTAGCCGTAAATCTCGACGCCCGCCATTGCAGCGGCCCTGGCGATCTCGCGGCCGGACTCATCGTCTAAATTGATCACTGCGACACGCGGCGGCGTGCCGTTCCGGCCATCGAACAAGCTTTGCTTTGCCGCTCGGTACTTCTCCATCGTGCCGTGAAAATCGAGGTGATCGCGAGTGAGATTCGTGAAGATGGCGACATCGTACTTCAGTCCCCAAACCCGGCCCTGCTCCAATGCGTGGGAGGAGACCTCCATCACCGCCTCGGTAGCGCCCTTGGTCACGCCTTCCCGGAAGAGTTCGAAAAGATCCCGCGACTCAGGAGTCGTATGCGGTGAAGGGCGTATTCGCCCGGCAACATGATATTCAATAGTCCCAACCAGAACCGTCTTGCGCGCCACGTGATTGAGCATCGCATCGAGCAGGAACGCGGTCGTGGTTTTGCCATTAGTGCCAGTGACGCCACTCAAGCCGAGCTGGTCCTGGGGATGAGCGAAGAAGTTTGACGCCAGACCGGCCAGGGCCTTGCGACCGTGGGTGACCTCAATCAACGCAAGCTGCGGAAGGTTGCGCGCTGCGTCATCAAAGGCAGCCGTCGAGTCAGTCACGACGGCGACGGCACCCTGTTTTGCGGCGAGAGAAATATACCGGTTTCCATCGGTTGAGCCGCCATGCATCGCCACAAAGAGCGAACCCGGCAGGACCCGTCGTGAATCGTATTCCACGCCGCCGACCTCAGGATCAGACGCTTTTCGTCTGACAAAGGAGACGCCGGCCAGCAACTGGCTGAGTTTCATCATGCTATGAGGATTTTATGCGGAGAGGCCGCGAACGGCATCCATGAGGGCAAGAGGCTCTGCTCAAGGGCAAGACTACTGCCTCGTGAAACGCACTACCACTTCAGTTCCTGCGGGAACCATTGTCCCTGGCGGCGGCGCCTGCTCGCGCGCCATGCCGTTACCGACCACTTCTACGGCGAGCCCTGAGATTCCGGCCTGTTCGATCACATGTCGCACCGGCTCGCCCAAGAACGAGGGCACGGCCACTCGCCGGGTGGAGTCGACAACCACTGCGCCATCCGCCGGCGAATTCACCGGATGAGGCGACGGAGCAGGAGTAACACCCTCCGGAGGCGCGGGAGCTGCAAGGACAGGTTGAGCTGCGGGGACGGGTTGATAGGTGTAGGCGGGATTCACATCTGGATTCATCACCCGGTTCGATGACACCTGATCGCTCACCGGTTGAGCCTCAACCGGCTTCGGCAAGCGAAGAGGATCGTCCGCTGGCAGATCGTTAACTTCTGCGAATAAGCTGTCCACGCTTTCATTGGCCTCGGGCGCATGTTCTTGAGGGCCTTGGCTGGCCAGGGCTTTTGCCATATCCGGCGCGGACTTCACCTCAATATCATGGGGAACACCGAGATATTCGAGCACCTCCTGCGCGAGCTCGTGAAAGACTGGCGCACTCGCCTGCGCTCCATGATGACCGCCGTCGGAGGGCGAGTCCATGATGACGGCCACGGTGATCGCCGGGTTGTTGACCGGAGCGAAGCCGACAAACGAGGCGATATACTTCGACTTCGAGTAAGTGTGGGTCGCTATATCGATCTTCTGCGCTGTTCCTGTCTTGCCGGCCGAGCTGTAACCATTGAGTTGAGCATTCTTGCCGGTGCCGAAGAGCACCACCCCCTCCATCATCTTGCGCATCTGCGCTGCAGTAAGAGTCGAGATCACGCGATGAGCACCATCGGGGAGCGGATCGGGTAAGTCATCTCCAGGATGAAAGGCGGACGGCTTCAACTTCGGGCTGCCCTTCACCTCATCGGTGCTGGCGAGCAGGATGTGGGGCGGCAGGTACATACCCCCATTTGCAATCGTGGAGGCCATGGTGATCAACTGCACCGGGGTGACGGCGATCTCCTGGCCCATCGGAATCGAACCAATGGTGGTCGGGTTCCAGCGCCGGACCGGCTTTAACAGGCCGCGGGTCTCACCGGGAACTTCGATCCCGCTTCGCTCACCAAATCCGTAGGACCGGATGTATTTGTAGAACGTATTGGGTCCCATCCTCTGGGCCAGCTGGATGGCCGCGACATCGCTCGATTCCCACAACGCCTGGCTTGTGGAGAGGACGCCATTGTAGTGGTCGTCATGGACGATGCGGCCGGCGACGTTCATCTGGCCACCGTGGCAATCAATGAGCTTGTCGGGGTCGGTGACCTTTTCTTCAAGCGCCGCCGAATAGGTCACCAGTTTGAATGTCGATCCAGGCTCGTAAACATCGCTGACCGCGTGGTTGCGCCGCAGATCTCCGGTGGCGTGGCGAAAGTCATTCGGGTTAAAGGTGGGCCGGATCGCGAGCGCAAGAATCTGCCCGGTATGCGGGTCCTGCACTACGACGGTGCCGTTGATCGACCTGGTTCGTTCCATGGCATGATCGAGCGCCTGCTCGGCCATGAACTGGATATTTTCATCCAGCGTGAGCACAAGGTTTTCGCCGGGAACCGGTTCGCTCTGCTGGCTGCCAAGCATATGGCGTTTGGCGTCGAAAGCAGCGTTGGTGCGGCCGGGCGTTCCATGCAGCTCATCTTCGAAATTTTGTTCCAACCCGCCAAGTCCGGTCGCATCTGTGCCTACGTAGCCCAGCACCTGCGCCGCGATTCGATTGTCAGGATAGAAGCGTTTAAATTCTTTCTGAATGTGGACGCCCTTCAGATTGAGCGCCTTGACTTGTGCAATCACCGACGGGTCGAGACCACGCGCGACCCAGGCATAATCGCGCGATGCGAGCAGTCGCGCATCGATGCGTTCGGCGGAGGTAAAGCTGTCATCGGGATCGGTATGAACTACTTTGGCCAGGGCACTGGCGGTCGCGAGCTTTGCTTTCGCGATCTGCTGAGGATCCTTACTGTCGGTGATCTCATAGGGAACCACAAAGACCGAGTCGGCAAGCACACTCACCGCCATCTCGTGGAGATTGCGATCGTAGAGAATCCCGCGCCTGGGCAATACCTCGAAAGTGCGCTGCTGTTGACGATTCGCTTTGTCGATGTAAACCGGCCGCAACACCACCTGCAACCAGACAAGGCGGAGACAAATGATAGTCGTCCACAAGACGAAGAAGCCGAGAATGTAAAGAAAGCGCGGACGCCGCGCAACCACTCTGGGCGCCGGTTGGGCGCGGTCGCCAGATTGGGGGCTTTGCGGGAAGAGCGTATTTCCAGGGAAGAACGAGGTCAAATTCACAGCGACAGAAATCCTCCCAGGAAACCCCTGCACGGAAACGCTAGAGCCAATCGGGAGTAGGTGGCATTTGAAGTCACTATGCCGAACATGCGCTTCTCCTGCAGGAAAGGACTACATGTCCCAAGTGTCCGATTAAAAAATTGTGCGTCGCGCTAGCGCCGGTTGTCCGCCGTCAGCATGGGCGTGATTGGCGAAGCCTGAGCGAGTACTGGAGCGCCCGCGTCGGGAGTGTTCTCGGGTCGAACCACTTGTCCAGGTGCCGGAGCATTCAATCCAAGCTGTCTGGCCATGATGTCGATGCGCGCCGGCGCGCCGAGCTGAGCCTCGGTCAGCCGCAGTTGGCGGTTTTGCTCGTTCAGCTGCTCCATCTGCTGCTTCTCCGCCTCGATCCGGTAACCGTACTCGATGGCGCTGAAGTGTTGCCATCCATACACCATGATGAGCGCAAACAAAACTGCCATCGCGGTGGCAAAGCTTCGCATCTCCCGGGCGCGCTGCGGGTCATCGGCAGTCACCAGGCGCGAGTTGTCAATCCTCTTAGTGAAGAAGACCTCAGGCGTCGGCCCCCGCCGCATACGCTGCTGCGCCGCGAGCAGCGACAGGTTGCGATCGCGAATTGTGTCGGCATCGTACCGCCGGTTGTACATGGGTGCCTGGGTCGCGATTACTTGGGTCGCCATCGTCTCTTCTCCAAAATGTACTGATTGCGCACCCCAGATTCGCGAAGCAAACCCAAGGCTCATCTCGTCTTCTTCCATTCCTCACGACCGGGCCCGGGTCGCTAATAGAGAGGAGTGGTCTTGCGTGGTTGAATCGTCTTACTTTCGCCGTTGTATTGCGGTAGGACGACCCGGCCCGATCTTGTTCTTCTCAAATCCTGATATCCCTAACTTTTCCGCCGCTCTCAGCTTCGCGCTGCGCGATCTGGGATTGCGGTCCATTTCTTCCTGCTCCGCGGTCAGCGGCTTCCGGGTCAGCACTTCATAAATCCCGGCCTGCGCGCCTTCGCGAAAAGCATCCTTCACTAGCCGGTCCTCGAGAGAGTGGAAGCTGATCACTGCCAGCCTTCCGCCCGGCCTCAACAACCTCGGCGCAGCATCGAGCAGCGCCTTCAACTCGTCCAGTTCCCCATTTACATAAATCCGGAGCGCCTGAAAGGTCCTGGTCGCCGGATGAATCACGTGCTTGCCTCGCTCCCGTTTCATTGGCGGGGCGCATCCGGAAACGACTTTGGCCAATTCCGCCGTCGTCGTTATCGGCCGCGCCCTGACAATGGCTCTGGCGATTCTCCGCGACCTCCTTTCTTCTCCGAATTCGTAAATCAGATCGGCGAGTTCTTTTTCACCGAACTGATTTACCACTTGTTCGGCGGTGACGCCCTGGCGCGGATTCATCCGCATATCCAGGTTCCCATCCGCCTGAAAGCTGAAACCCCGACGGGCTTCGTCAAGTTGCATCGAACTGACGCCAACATCGGCGAGCAAACCATCAATGCTGCCTGCTTCGAGCCGGTCTGCCGCCAGCGAAAACTCCACATCATGCAGCACGATCTCCGGCATGGCCTCGCCCAACTCTTCCCGCAGCGTTTCTAACCTCGCCTTGGCAAAGGCAAAAGCCTCCGGATCGCGGTCAAAGCCGATTAGCTTTCCTTTCGGCCCCAGTGCTTTTGCAATCGCACTGGCGTGACCCGCAAAACCGAGCGTTGCATCGACATAGGTGCCGCCGGTGCGCACATTAAGAATTCGAACCGCAACCTCTAAAAGAACTGGCACATGTCTCGGATTTTCAGCCATGTGCTCCCCCTTGGGGGTCTTCTATCCCTTGACCATCGGTACTACCAGCCGTCACTACAATCCGAACTCTGCAAGCGACTTCTCGTCTTCTTCGGTGAGCGGCTCGGCATCCATCTTGCGCTTGAACTCTTCGCGGTTCGCAATCTCGAAGTAGGTCTGCATTCCAAACACATTGACATCGCCGGTCACATTCAATTCCTCTCGCATCAACTGCGGAATCAATAAGCGCCCTTGGGTATCCATCTCCGTCGAGTGGCCGAAATAGTTGATCCGCTCCATAAGCTTTCGCTTGGCGGGATTGAAGTTCGGGATTGCCGCCAGCTTGGCTTCAAACTTCTCCCACTCCTGCATCGGGTAGATCTCTGCCCGCTTGCCGTCGCGGCTCGTAATGAAGAACTGGGTGCCATACCCCTCGTCGATCTGGCGCTTGAAGTCCGCCGGCAGCTTGAGGCGGCCCTTGTCGTCGATCCGAGTTGGGTTATTCCCCCGAAACACCGTGCCTGGACCTTTCCCTTGCTGGTTGCCGACTGCGGATCGAACCTTCTGGCGTGGATCATTGCTTGTGAGCCGTGCTAATCACGATTTCTTTCCAATTATGGCCACTTTGCTCCATTCCTGTCCACCGATACTTTCCGCGACGTTTTCTAATTGGTTGCAAAACCTGTGAATTTTTCTCGGGATCTGTGGAATTCGGGTGGAGAGCGCTACGCCCCTCATTAAACGCCAGATAGATCAGGCTGCAGCTAATTTTTGTTGAATGCTAGTAACCAGCTTGGTTCCCGGTTCTGCTTTGACCCTTGCGCAGCGTTCAGAAGGCCTATTGCACACCCTCAGGCCGGGAGTTTTGCTCAGCCCGTGCCCGGATCCGGCCCTGAACGTGGAAGACCAGGTAAATGACGACAACGGTGTTCAGAATCAGCAGAATGACCTTGAGCCAGGTGACGTGGCGAATGATCTCAAACAATTCCCAGGGAAGAAAGGAAGCTGTGATGATGAGCGTCAGGTATTCAGCCCAGGTCTTTTCGAGCGCCAGTCCAGTCCCCTCGATGATGTCTAATCCGGCGTAGCAGAAGATCGCGATGCTGATCTCACGCAGGCGGTGAGGACTGATCAGAGCTACTTTTTCGAGCACCAGGTTAACGAAATGGTTTTCCGGATCGAAACGCAATGCGACGATCAAGTGAGCGAGCAGATCCACCAGGTCCTTGTGCAGCAAATGCAGAGCGCCGACCCCGAGCATAATGAACAGCAGGGCTTTGAGCAGCTTGAGCACGCCGATCAAGACAAGCCAGCGGCTATGGTCTGGGTTGGCGTTATGCGTCAACGGTGCGCATCTCTCCAATCCCCTGAATTCGGCTTCGCGTCACGTCTCGCCGCACCTGCTGCTCGCTTCTGATTTCCGTCCCGTTCCAGCATCGCTGACGGACTCGACTCTTCCAGCATATCGTGTTCGCTTTCGCAAGGGACGCTTTTGGATGGACTTCGGGGGTTGCCGTTTTTCGGAACGAGTCAGCCCGTTCAGCATGTTTGCCGGTCTAAAGGAACTTTGTTCATCCCATTGACAATCCGGGGACAGACTTTGCTTCCCGGAAATAGCGTGCCTTGTTCAAGAGGCCACTCGAGCGCTTCCAACCGTACAGTTGGCAGGTGAAACATCGATCAGTTGCGATCATCAAACCGTATGTCAGTGTAGTCACGAGCTGTGCATTGAAACGAAAGGAAAGACCATGAAGAAGACCTTGGTAACGGCGTTCATTGTCATCGCTCTCGGATATACCGTTAGTTACGCTTATTCCCAAACGGGGAAAAAGGAATCAATGGTGGGCGGGTCCGCCATGTATCCGAGCAAGAACATCATCCAGAATGCGGCTAATTCGAAAGATCACACTACCTTGGTTGCGGCAGTAAAGGCTGCAGGATTGGTGGACACGCTGAGTGGCCCCGGACCTTTCACTGTCTTCGCGCCCACAAATGAGGCTTTCGAGAAGCTTCCCAGCGGTACGGTCGATATCCTGCTCAAGCCCGAGAATAAGGACACTCTGGTCAAGGTCCTCACCTATCATGTCGTGGCGGGGCGGGTGACGTCGAAAGACCTCCGGAAGATGATTAAGGGAGGCAGAGGTAGAGCCGCCATCAAGACAGTACAGGGGGAAGATCTTACCGCCTCCATCGGCGATGGGAAGGTCATGCTGACGGATGCGAAGGGTGGCATATCGACGGTCACGATCGCGGATGTCTTTCAGTCGAACGGCGTCATTCATGTTGTCGACGCTGTCCTGATGCCTAACTGAGCTGTTGATCCTGGGCAAGAAGCTTCCGATTCCAGGAAGCGTTTAGTTTCTTAGAAAGGCTAGGGCGTTGGTGGTCCGCTGCACTTACTTTCATCGGTGAAAGCAAATAGGTGGGGGCGCCACTCTGCCCTGGTCGCCAGAATGGGAACGGATTATGGAGCGCCATCCTTCGTGGCTACCAGATCGTACCGAAAAGCGAGCCAGTCGTTTATAGTCGTGACGACCATGGTGCTGCTGGTGGAGCGAGCTGGACAACTTTGATGCGCCATACATTCAAGACCGAGCAGTGGGTTCCCTATCCCATCCAGAGGGTCTTCTTATTCTTCGCAGATCCAGACAATCTTCCGAAGCTCATGCCGGCCTGGCAAAAGGCGCGCATTGAGGAAGCGAGACTGATCGCACCTTCTCCCCCATCATCTGGTGATCCGCAGCCTGCTGCCGTCAGGGTCGCAGGAGCCGGGTCCAAGATGAATATCAGCTTCCGCCCGCTGCCGCTCTTCCCTGTCCGAACAACTTGGGAAGCCTCGATTGTCGAGTTCGAGTGGAACCACCACTTCTGCGACGAACAGCCGAAAGGCCCATTTGCCTATTGGCGGCATTGTCATCGCGTCTTCGACGAAAAGCGCGCCGAGGTGGAGGGCACCAAGGTCGTTGATGATCTAGTCTATGAATTACCGCTCGGAATGCTCGCGGAACCCGCTCATTTTCTCTTTGTGCGGAGGCAGATCAAAGGTATTTTTGCTTATCGCCAGAAAAAACTGCTTGAACTACTGAAGCAGTAGCTTTTCTAGAGAGTTATCGTGACGCCCGCAAGTTTCTCTTCGTAGCCCCGTCTTGAAAACGGCCAAGGTCATCTGGCGACTAGCTTCACGCGCTTGCTGCGCTTCAAATATGGCGTCAGCTTCTCCATTGCGGCTTCCACGCTGATGCCGTAGCGGGCGCGGAGCTGTTCGACCTTGCCGTGCTCGATGAACCTGTCCGGCCAGCCTATGCGGATGACAGGCACATTCAACCCCAGTTCGCTGAGCGCTTCCATGACAGCGCTGCCAAAGCCGCCCATCAGCACATGATCTTCAAATGTAACAATAGCGGATACTCTTTTGCCGTAGGCATCGAGGAGCTCGCGATCGATCGGCTTGACAAAGCGGGGATTGATAATCGCTGCCGAATAACCCTGCCGATCGAGCGTCTCGCCTAGCTCCTCAGCGAGGGGCAGCAGGGCGCCAAGACCGAAGATCGCAATATCGTCCCCATCTTCGATAACTTCCCCTTTGCCGATGGAGAGGGCGACAGGCTTCGCCTTCACCGTCGCGCCTGGTCCGGTTCCGCGCGGATAGCGGATCGCCGCAGGACCGTCGTGAAGCATGGCCGTATACATCATATCGGCCAGCTCATCCTCATCTTTGGGGACCATGTGCACGATATTGGGAATGCCGCGAAGATAGCTGATGTCGAAGAGTCCATGATGGGTCGCTCCATCATCGCCACTCAGACCGCCGCGATCCATGCAGAAGACGACCGGCAGTTTCTGCAGGCACACATCATGCACAATCGGGTCGAAGGCCCGCTGCAGGAAGGTCGAGTAGATGGCGCAAAAAGGTCTGAAGCCCTGAGTTGCCATACCCGCGGCGAAGATGACAGCGTGCTCTTCTGCAATACCTACGTCGAAGTATCTCTTGGGATGATGGGGCTTGAATAGATCCAATGCCGTGCCGTTGGGCATAGCCGCGGTGATTCCGACTACCTTCTCGTTCTCATCAGCCAGCTTCACCAGCGTGTCTGCGAAGACTTCGGAGTACGTCTTCTGGCCAACTGGTTTGGTCTCGCCGGTCTCGGCGTCATATGGACCCAAACCATGGAATTTTTTCTGTTTATCGAGCGCCGGCTGGAAACCGCGCCCCTTCTGCGTAATCGCATGAAGGACGACCGGCTTCTCCTGCGTCTTGAGGAACTTGAAAGTTTCGATCAGTTCGCTCAGATTATGACCATCCAGCGGACCATAGTAGGTCAGCCCAAATTCCTCGAAGAACACCGAAGGCCACAACATGCCCTTGGCGGCCTCTTCTGCCCGGCGGACCAGTCCTACAGCCGTCTTGCCGCCCAAGCGCTCGAGCAAGCGCGCTGCGCTGCCGTGCAGGTGGCTCACATGTTCGTTGGTGACGATCTTATGCAGGTACCTGGCAATCGCTCCGACGTTCCGATCGATCGACCATTCATTGTCATTGAGGACTACGATGAGGCGATTCGTCTGATCGGTGATGTTGTTGAGCGCCTCGAAGGAAATGCCATTGGTAAAGGCGGCGTCCCCGGCTAGTGCCACGACGTGTTCCCTGCTGCCACGCAGGTCTCTGGCAACCGCCATGCCCAGAGCCGCCGAGAGCGCAGTGCCCGCATGCCCTGCCCCATAGGCATCATGTTCGCTTTCGGTGCGGAGCATGAACCCATTCAACCCACCAGGCTGTCGTATCGTGTCGAAACGGTCAACTCTTCCGGTCAGCAATTTGTGGATATAGGCTTGATGACTGACGTCAAAAACGAATTTGTCGGCAGGAGTGTCGAAGACGTAGTGCATGGCCAGCGTTAACTCGACCACCCCCAGATTCGGCCCCAAATGGCCGCCGGTTCGTGAGAGTGTCTGGATCAGCTTTTCACGGATCTCGCCGGCCAAAGCTTCCAGTTGAGTGAGCGAATATCCCTTAATGTCCGCTGGTGATTGGATCTCTTCGAGTAGATTCCCCATTCATTCTTCCGTCGGCCGCTGTCAAAGCTCGCTTCCAGCCAGCCGTTCCGGGCGTTCTCAGCGCCCGCGTGGACCGCTTCTACAGCTAGATCTCACGCCAAAAACCCTAGACTTTCAAGTATAACGTCCAGAGGCATTTCTGTCGGACGTTCGTGAACTTCACCCTTCAGTCCCTGAACACCCCCTTCAGTGCCTGGACACTTTCGTGGCTTCATTTCTTTCTCATCTCCCGCTGATACCATGAGAGCGTCACGAATACCGGGAAATGAATCGGATGAGACGAGTAAGACATTCCCTGAGGCTTGTGGTCGCGGTTGCTTCGACCCTGGTCACCGCTGGCGGAGCGACTCACGCTCAGACGGCACTCAATCCTTTGGCGAAACCACAGGCAAATCCCCTTACCAACCCCACTCTGTCCCCTGGAACTGCCTTTCTCTTCGGCCTGGAGGCAAAATTCGCCCAGGATACAGCGACGGGAGGCGGTAAGGCCTTCGCTTCCTGGTTCGCCGACGATGCGGTCACTCTCGGAACCGGGAAAGCAGCGGTGATCGGCAAGACGGCCATCGCAGCCGGCGCCAACTGGGATCCGGCGAAGTATCAACTGACATGGACGCCCGAGGGAGGTCAGTTGTCCACGAACGGGGATATGGGCTTTACCTGGGGTCACTACGAAGGCACATCCAAGGACAAGAACGGAAATCCGGTCAAGTCGACTGGCCGCTATATGACCATCTGGAAGAAGCTTCCCGATGGTAGCTGGAAGGTGGCGCTCGACTCGAGCAACGACGAGCCCGCAGCCGCCGGAGACTGCTGCAAACTGCCCTGATCAAATTTGGTGCTTCTCGAGCAACGTACGCGCCGCAATCGTCAATCCTGTCGGCAAAATATCTTCAGGTCTTCGAGAGAATGACTGTCCGGCCCCGGCGAATCCGGGCATTGAGATTCATTTATGCGGATCCTCCGTCAACGGATCGCCGGGTTGGTCCGCCGATAGCCACCCTCGAAGCTCGACTCAGGTAGTCTAAGCATCGAGAGTGTCCCCCATGGCCGTAATTCTCCGCCATCTTCGTCTCTTGCTTCTCGTGGCCTTCTCTGCCTGCTTGGTGCACGCGCAGCAGATTGGACCCGTCCTTACTGGAAACAATCCTTCCAATTCTCTTGCCAGCCAGGCGAAACATTACGTCGTCATGGTCTCGCTGGATGGCTTTCGCTACGACTATGCAAAGAAATATGGCGCAAAGCACCTGCTGGCGCTCGCCGCCGAAGGAGCGTCGGCCCCGGAAGGAATGGTCCCGGCTTACCCCTCTATTACGTTTCCGAATCACTACACGCTGGTGACTGGTCTCTATCCTGAACATCATGGGATCGTTGCGAACAGCTTCTACGACCCAGGACGAAAGCAGCGATACTCGTACACCGACCCCGCCGCCGTAACCGATGGATCCTGGTATGGAGGCACTCCCTTGTGGGTGCTCGCCGAGCAACAGGGAATGCGCTCGGCCTGCTTCTTCTGGCCTGGATCGGAGGCGGCGATTCAAGGGGTGCGCCCGAGCTATTACCTCAAATACGACGATAGATTTCCGGATGAGAAGCGGATTGACCAGGTGCTCGCCTGGCTGCGGCTCCCACCCGAACAGCGCCCGCACTTCATCACCCTGTATTACGCGAATACAGACCATGCCGGCCACAGCTTCGGGCCTGACAGTCTGGAGACCAGGGAAGCGGTGCACCAAATGGACGATCTCATGGGCAGGCTCAAGGCAGCACTGGATGCGCTGCACCTGCCGATCGACTTGATCGTGGTCGCTGACCACGGTATGGAGAAGGTGGAGAGTGGCTGGATTGACCTGGACAAGTACACGGATCTGACCCACTTCCAGGTCGACGGCTCCTTGCTTTATCCCGACTCCGAAGCCGAAGCTCAGAAGGCCTACGATCAGCTCAAGAAGGCCGACAGCCGCTTCATGGTCTACCGTCTGGCCAAGGTTCCCGCCGGGCTTCACTTCAATGAAAACCCGCGCGAGGGCGACCCGGTCATCGTGCCCACGGGTCCTTACCTCATTCGCGCCCATGCGCCTGACTCCTCGAAGGGCGAGCGGCCGCCGCCGATTGGCATGCACGGCTATGACCCCGCCCAGATGAAGAGCATGCGCGCGATCTTCTACGCGACTGGCCCTGATATTCGTGCGGGTTCGACGGTCAAGCCGTTCGAGAATGTGAACGTCTACCCGTTTGTCGCCCACATCCTGGGGCTCGATCCGCCAAAGGTGGACGGCAGCTTGAATGTGCTATCGGGGATCTTGGCGGAAGGTGTCGATGCCGCACCTTGATTCGGCGCTGGCAGGCCCTCTACCGAAAGAGCACGGCTGACATACCTCAGTGAAAGAGAGCGGCGGTAATTGCCAGCACCTCATCGAGAATCGCCGCCGGCAAGGACTCCACTCGCCTGCCACCTCGCGCCACGATTCCAGCACCCGAGCCTGGTCGCATCGCACCACTCCGCTCGTCCGGATGTCCGTAATCGGTACGGCGAAACGGATCTTGCGAGCAAATTCGCCACCGTTCGTGATAGGCAAGACAACCGGCAATCGGATCGCCTGGTTGAAGGCTGCCGGCGATATCACCAAAACCGCCCGAAATCCTTGCTGTTCACGTCCTATCGTGGGTTCAAGCGACACGAGGTAAATGTCGCCCCGATTCACAGAATCTCACCGCCGACGGCCGGAGCGTCAACCCATTCGCGCTTCTCGAATGGTGGTGATTGCGAATAATCGGAGGCCGCAAGCAGTTCCTCAAGAGTGTACTTAGGCCTAGGCCGCGGTTCGACGATCAAGCGCCCGTCCTTCACATCTACTCCTATCGTCGCACCGGCCTCTAATTGCAGAATGTTCAGTAGAACTGGAGGAACCGCGAGCATGACGGAGCCTCCGACCTTGCGTAGGTTCGTAGTGTGCATTTTCCAGACCTCTAAGTTATATGGAAGTATCACATTGAATTGAACGAAGCCTTCGATGTAAAGGAATGTGGATCTACCCCCGCGCCACCAGCCAAACTCCAGCCGCCAGCAGGCAACACCCTACCAGCCTCCCTGGCGAAGCCGCATGTTGCCGGAAGCCCATCCACCCAAACTGGTCGAGCGTTACCGACATAATCAGGGAGGCGGTAATACTGCATCCGGTAAAAGCGACCGAACCCAGCTTCTGCGCCAGCATCAATCCCGCCATCGTCGAGCCGATCGAGATCAGACCTCCTAGCCACGCCCACCAGTTCACGCTCGCGATTTGGGGCTGAGATGGGGAGGCTGAATGGCGTGCCAACAGAACCAGCAGCAGGCCAGCGAGTCCGGTAGCATACACCACCACCCCAGCCAGCACTGGATGCCCGAGCTGCTTGTTTAACTGAGCATTTGCGCCGGCCTGAAAGGGATTTGCCGCACCAGCCAGAAGCGCCAGCAAAATAAAGAGCCAGGACATAGAAGACCCCCGTCACTGGGATGCAAGCGACTTGGGGGCGCCTCATTGAAGGCTCGCTTGGCTTGGATTCCACCGAATTTCGTTGAGGATTGAGTCTTTGCGTACAAAATCGGAAGGGGCCTCTCGCGGCTTTTCGCGGTTATTTGGCACGACGCCCGTCGAGCACCGACTCCCGTAAGACACCGCCCTCGCCCAAGACAACAAAGTCTGCCCGGCGACCGACTTCCAGCGAACCAAACCGGTCCTCCAGGCCCAGCATTCGCGCTGGATTCCGCCCTGCCAGCCCGGCCACCTCAGCCAACGGCGCTCCGGTGAACTCGTGGAAGTTCGACACTGCGCGGTCCATCGTCAGAGTGCTGCCGGCGATCGAGCCGCCCGAGGTGCACTGGCCGTCTTTCACCACCACGTCCAAATTCCCGAGCTTGTAGAGACCATCCGGCATGCCGCTGGCGCTGATGCCGTCGGTGATCAGGATGGCTCGCCCGGCACCCTTCGCCTTCCAGAAAAGCCGCACCACCATCGGCATCACGTGATGCCCGTCGCAGATAATTTCCGCGAACAACGCTCCATCGTCGAGAACCACACCCAGAATGCCGGGATCCCGATGCTCCAGCTGTCGCATGGCATTGAAAGTATGGGTTGCCGATACGGCTCCCGCGGCGATGGCCGCCTGTGCAAATTCGGCGGTGGCATTGCTGTGGCCTATGCTGACGCGAACTCCACGGGCCGTGGCATGGGCGATCACTTCGGCTGCGTTCGGCAGCTCGGGAGCGATGGTGATCAGCCGAATACGGCCCTCCGCTGCCTGCCAGAAGCGGTCGAACAGGGCAACAGTGGGGGTCAGCAGGAGTTCCGGCGAATGAACGCCCCGCTTCTCATGAGAGAGGAATGGTCCCTCGAGGTGAATACCAACCGGGAGCGCCGTGGCGGCTCCAGGATCGACGCGGTCTTGTGCTGCTTCAATCAATCGGGCTAATCCGCTCAGCGACTTTAGCGTCGCGTCCATCGAAGCGGTGACCGTTGTCGCAAGGTATCCGGCTACTCCGTGGCGGCCCAGAAAACGGCTGACTCCGACGAGCGCCTCTTCGGTCGCCTCCATGACATCGAAGCCGCCACTACCGTGAACATGCTGATCGAAGTAAGCAGGAGCGATGACTCCGTCTTGAAAGTCGATGATCTCAGCGTCCGCGGGAAGATCCCTCTCCGCTTGCGAGCTGAGTGAAGTAATCATGCCATCTTCGACAACCACAACCGCTTGCTCTAGCGTTTCGAGCGGACTGAACAACTTTCGGGCCTTAAAAACTGTTTTCACGCAAACTCTTTCGTAGTGTTTTTCGATGAGCAACCATCGCGAGTCTACCATCGAGAATATGTCTCTCCAGGAAGAAAAGCCGAAACGCATCGGCATGCATCTCTCGACCGCCGGAGGCGTCTTCACCGCTGCCGGACGCGCCCAGGCCATGGGGGCGAATACCTTTCAGATCTTCTCCTCCAGCCCGCGCATGTGGCGCCCGGCTAAGCTTTCCGCCGATCATTGCGATCAGATGAAAAAACTTCGGGTCGAATACGACTGCGAGCCGCTCGTCATTCACGCCAGCTACCTGATCAACCTTTGCAGCCAGTCTGAAGACGTTCGCCGCAACTCGATTGCAGCCTTTCGCGGTGAGGTCGAACGAGCCCTTGCTCTTGGCGCGGAATACCTCGTCCTCCATCCGGGTTCGTGGAAGGGTCTAAGCCGCGAGCAGGGACTCGAGCTGGCAGCCGAGTCCATCCAAGGCGCCATCGCGCGTGTGCCGTGGCAGAGCTGCAATTTTCGCATTTTGATCGAAAACACGGCTGGTGCTGAATTTTCTTTAGGAGGCTCCTTCGACCAGGTGGGCGAACTCATCCTCCGGCTTGAAAGCGTGGCGCCGGTCGGAGTGTGCCTGGACACATGCCACACTCATGTCGCCGGGTATGACCTGGTTTCGGCCGAAGGGTATGAACCGACGATCGCCCAGATTGCGGCGGTGATCGGCCTTGACAATATCAAGGTCTGGCACATGAATGACGCCAAAGCGCCGCGGGGTTCGAAACTCGACAGGCACGAACATATCGGCGAAGGCACGATCGGCCTGGAGCCGTTTCGACGGATCTTGAACGACGACCGTTTCAGCCACTGCGCCTTTATCGCCGAGACCCCGGTTGACGAAGAGGGCGATCAGGAACGCGACTTGCTTGCCCTGAAGTCGCTCGCCGCGCGAAAGGTTCCGGTTTAGCGGCTGCTGCAGAGGAGCGAGCTCGAGTGAAGGCGCTCTAATTGTCTGCCGGAGCAAAGCCGTCGCCGGCAAACTTCGGAATACCGAAATGCCCGCGCAAGTGGAGCAAATCCAGCGGGCTCAGGTCGCCGTTTATCGCCACTACGTTCAGATTGCGCGCACTTGTTTGCACTACGACCATGCCGGTCACGTCGGTCCCTTCAAACTTGATATACAAGTCGGTCTTTCCTTGCGCGTCAATCGCGTATGGAGCCGGCGCGGTGGGAGGGGGAGGAGGAGTGACTGCTCCCGGAGGCACACCTGCCGGCGGCGGAACGTGGCTCTGGGTACTGACCAGGTGTTTCCACCCTGCGTCTTTATACTGCTGCCGAATCGCATCCAACTGCCGCGGGTCGTACATGCCCGGTTGTGCGTAGCGATACAGGTGGACGGTTACGCCATTCAACTTGGCGATCGCCTTGCGAGTATCGGCATCGCCGCCGTCGAGCAGGCCACTGGCCATCTGCAACATCGTCCGGTCAAAGGTAAAGTCGGTGTGAAAAGCGGCTGTTCGGCCAAGCTGCTCAACGCCGGATGGGAGCCAATCGGGCTGCTGATCGGGCGTTGAGGCAGCGAACCCAAACGGGGATACCCATAATGCGAGGGCTACCATTCCGATCTGCAACGAACGGCATTTCCAGGTCCCTAGTTGAAGAAGCATAAAACTACCTCAATTCCCAAGATTAGACCCCGAGTGCCACAAAAAGACGTTCACCTGGGAAGGAAATAGCCAGCTCGGGGAACGGCGTAAAATCGGCGCATCGGATCGACAGAGATCCACTTGCGACATGCCCATCGCCTCGCTCACTCTCGAACTGCGCATCGAACACGCACAATCGCTCAAGGACCGACGGCAGGTGGTTCGCAGCCTCAAAGAAAAGCTGGCGCACGGCTTCAACATTTCCGTCGCCGAACTCGATGAATCGGTCACTTGGCAGTCCGCGACTCTGGGAGTCGCCGCCATCTCCGGGTCACGCGATTACCTGACCGGACTGATGCGCCAGGTCGAAGATGCAGCTACCCGAATCGCTAATGACCTTGGCGCCACGATCTCTGACTCCTGGTGGCAATTCCTTGAGGAGTAGGAAAAGAGGAATGCCAACCCAGGTCATTTTCTCGCGGGCGAAAAAAATTAGTGGGACTCGCGAGTCACCGTCGCTCCCCGGCAGCCGACGAGGAAATCCAGATCCGCGCCCTCGGACGCCTGCATCACGTGCTCAACGTACAGTTGCTGATAGCCGCCCTTCATCGTCGGCAGGGAGGGCTTCCACGATGCGCGACGGCGCTCTAATTCTTCCGCCGGCACATCAAGATGGAGGCGTCTCGCCTCGACATCGAGTTCGATCATGTCGCCCTCCTCGACGAGGGCAAGCGGGCCGCCTACCGCAGCCTCCGGGCACACATGTAAGACGACGGTGCCATAGGCGGTGCCGCTCATGCGCGCATCCGAGATGCGCACGATATCGGTGATGCCGCGCTCGAGCAGCTTGGGCGGCAAGCCCATGTTCCCGACTTCCGCCATTCCCGGATAGCCTTTTGGCCCGCAGTTCTTCAGCACCAGGATCGAGTTCTCATCGACCACGAGGTCGGGATCGAGGATCCGTTCGTGATAGTGCTCGATGGTCTCGAAGACGACGGCAGGCCCGCGATGCCGCATGAGGTGGGGGGAAGCGGCCGACGGCTTCAGAACGGCTCCATCGGGCGCCAGGCTCCCTCGTAAAACGGCGACTCCGCCATGCGCGACCAGGGGGTTCTCGAAATCGCGAATCACCTCACGGTTCCAGTTGGGGGCCTCCTTGCAGTTCTCCCAAATGGTCTTGCCATTCACGGTAAGGGCGTCTTTGTGCAGCAAATCGTGTTCCCCGAGCGCCCGGATTGCCGCCGGAAGACCTCCGGCATAGTAGAAGTCCTCCATGAGAAAGCGTCCTGACGGCATCAGGTCGATCAGCGTAGGAACATCGCGGCCAAGCCGGTCCCAGTCGTCCAGGGTCAAAGGAATTCCAACCCGGCCGGCAAAGGCAAGCAGGTGGATGACAGCGTTGGTCGAGCCGCCAATGACGCCATTGACTCGAATCGCGTTCTCGAACGCTTCCTTCTTCAGAATCTTCGAAATACGCAGGTCTTCCTTCACCATTTCGACGATGCGGCGTCCCGCCAAGTGGGCGAGCACCGACCGCCGGGAGTCGACCGCGGGAATCGTCGAGTTAAATGGAAGCGCCAATCCCAGCGACTCGGCCATCGACCCCATGGTCGAGGCGGTGCCCATGGTCATGCAGTGGCCGGCGGAGCGATGCATACAGGACTCTGCTTCGGTGAACTCCAGCTGCGTCATCTTGCCCGTCTTCAGGTCCTCGCTGAAGCGCCACACGTCAGTACCGGAGCCAATGTCCCTGCCCCGGAACTTGCCATTCAACATGGGGCCGCCAGAGACGACGATCGCCGGAACATCGCAACTTGCCGCGCCCATGATGAGCGAGGGCGTCGTCTTATCGCAGCCGCACATCAACACCACCCCGTCGATGGGATTGGCGCGGATGCTCTCCTCCACATCCATGCTGACCAGGTTGCGGAACAGCATGGCGGTCGGACGCATGTTCGTCTCGCCGGTCGACATTACCGGGAACTCCAATGGCAGTCCACCCGCCTCCCAGACACCGCGTTTCACTCTTTCCGCTAAAGCGCGTAGATGAGCGTTGCAAGGGGTCAGTTCCGACCAGGTGTTGCATATACCGATGACCGGGCGGCCGTCGAAGACATCGTCGGGAAAACCCTGGTTGCGCATCCAGCTGCGGTGGAGAAATCCATCTTTATCAGTCCTTCCGAACCAGGATGCGGAACGGAACTTCTTCTTATCTTCGGGCATGTGACTCGCTTTCAAGAATCGATGCTACTTTCGTCTCGGTTTGTCATTGTCTGAAAGTCGCTCGATTGTCTAGTCTGAGGGGTAGCACGGAGAAGATCAAGCAGGACAGCTTTCAGGAGAATTCCATGATCCGACATACCGTTCAATTCAAGTTGAAACACGAGCGTGGATCGCAGCTTGAACAGGATTTTCTCGCCACGGCACAGCACCTGGCGTCCATCCCCGGCGTGACCGAGTTCCTGATCGAGCGCCAGGTAAACGCAAAAAGTCCATATACCTTCGGTATCTCCATGGAGTTCGCCGATCAGACTGCTTACGACGTCTACAATTCCCATCCTGACCATACCGGATTTGTTCAGAATCGATGGCTTCCGGAGGTCGAATCCTTTCTCGAGGGCGACTTTGTTCCGCTCTAGAACTGCTTCGCTGGCAGAGGGGCCGTACACCTTAGTTCAATAGGTAATTTTTATCTGTTTGACTTGGTCTTCCTGCTCCACTATCGTCCCTAAACGACTCGCTACAGGTCATTTCCGGGCCGAATAGGAGGACTTGGTTTGCCAAGCGTACTGAGAAGAATCGCCGGTTTTGTTGTGTTTTGCCTTGTTGGGGGATTCCCTTTCCTGGACTGCGCCGCCGCTGCTGTTACGGGTAGACCGACGCGGCTCACCTGCGACTCGATGGAGCAGCCTCTGGGCATTGATACCCAACGGCCGCTCCTTTCGTGGCAGTTGCAGGATGCTGCCTTCGGCGCGAAGCAGACGGCTTACCGGATTCAGGTCGCTACCGCGCCACCCTTGTTGACGCAGGGAAAAGCGAACGTATGGGACAGCGGCAGAGTCGTCTCCGACCGCTCGGTGAACGTCGCGTACACGGGACCGGCTTTGGTCGCGGCGAAGCGCTACTACTGGCGTGTCCAGGTCTGGGACAAAGATGGCCGACCCTATCCAGAGAGCGCTGTGAGCTGGTGGGAAACCGGGCTGATGGACGCTCAGAACTGGCGAGCCAAATGGGTCGGCTTTGAGCAGGAGGAAGAGCGGAGAATCCGCGAATCCGGCGCGGCCTGGATCACCAATTCTGGGGCTGAAAACTACCATGGGAATGGCATCACCAAGCACGACTTCCGCTATGGCTTCAACCTCTCGAAGCCCGTTAAACGCGCAGTCCTTTATGTCACCGGCAGAGACACGGCAGCGGCATGGGTGAACGGAAAGCAAGTGGTCCAGCCAATGGCGATGCCCGCATGGAAGCAGTTTCCGTGGCAGACCTACACCACCCAAGACGTCACGAGTTCCCTGCACGCGGGACGCAACCTGCTTGCGGTCGAGGTCACCCTGTATGCCGCCAATCCGGATGGCATGGCTGCTCCGACCGACAGCCGCACCCCGATGAGCGCTTGCCTCTATATCGAAATGGAGGATGGTTCGGTCGACTTATTCAAGAGCGGAGAGGGTTGGAAAGGGGGGCTGAACGTCGAAGGCTCCTGGCAATCCGCTGATTATGACGACACAAAGTGGCAGGCGGCCGTCGCTTACGTTCCCCCCGCTTCGGCAAATGGAAATGCAGCGCCCGGTCCTCCGTGGCCGACGGAATCGGTCAAATTGCTGCGCAAAACATTCGATGTGAGTAGCCCCATTACTTCAGCGCGTCTTTATGTGACCGCCCTGGGCGCATACCAAATGCACATCAATGGCCGCCGTGTCGGCGACCAAGTGCTTGCGCCGGGTTGGATGGACTTTCGTGAGCATGTCCCATACCAGGCCTATGACGTGACCGCCTTGCTCAAGACGGGAGCGAACGTCCTGGGGGCCTACCTCGCTCCAGGATGGTATACGACGCCGCTGATGTGGTTCCGGCAGGGGTACAACTACGGCAGCACGCCGCCCGCCCTCAAGGCGCAAATGCGTCTCGAACACGCTGACGGAAGCGTCCAGTGGGTCGCCACCGATGAAAGCTGGAAGGCCGATTCCTCCCCCGTTCTCAAGGCGGAGATCTACGACGGCGAGACTTACGATGCTCGGCGTACTCAACCAGGGTGGGACACGGCCAGCTTTCCAGGCGATTCCTGGAAGCCCGTCGCGTTGATTGAGCCAGTTGAGCCGGCCATCGTGGCCCAATATTTTCCACCCGTGCGCGTCGAGAAAATACTGAAGGCGAAGGCTGTCACCAGTCCCAGCCCCAGCGTCTATATCTACGACTTCGCGCAGAACCTCGCCGGAGTCGCCAGCCTGCGCGCGCAGGGCCCTGCGGGAACCGATGTCCGGCTGCGCTTTGCCGAAGTCTTGAACCCGGACGGCACCATCTACACTGAGAATCTCCGCACCGCCAAAGCAACCGACCACTTCATTCTCAGCGGGAAAGGCGTCGAGAGCTATCAACCCACCTTTACGTTCCATGGATTTCGATATGTTGAGGTTTCGGGTTTGCCGGCCAAACCGGCAGCGGATGCGGTAGAGGCGGTGGTCTTCCATAGCGATGCGCCGTTCACTGCTCAGCTGCACACCGGCAGCGCGATGATCAATCAGCTCTGGGAGAACATTCTCTGGGGACAACGCTCGAACTTCATCAGTGTGCCGACCGACTGTCCGCAGCGGGATGAGCGGCTCGGATGGACGGCGGACGCGCAAGTCTTCTGGCGCACTGCCTCCTACAACATGGACCTAACCCAGTTTTCGAAGAAGTTCGCCGCGGATGTGCGCGGGACCCAGGTCGGCACAACGAAATACGGTATCTTCGCGCCAGGCACCATTACTCCGAATCCGGGATACGCCGCGGGTTGGAGCGATGCCGGCGTGATCATTCCCTGGACCGCGTGGCTGCAGTCGGGAGATACCCGGGTGATCGAAGAGAACTGGGAGGCCATGGAGAAATACCTGGACGCGATCCAGGCGGACAATCCCGATTTTCTGTGGTCGAAGAACTATGGAACGCCTTATGGCGACTGGCTTTCGCCGGAGGGTCCGACTCGCGAAACCTTGGTTGCCACCGCTTATTGGGCTTACGATGTGACGCTAATGCGGCAGATGGCGCATGCGCTCGGCAAGGCTGACGCGGAGGCCAAGTATGGGGACCTCTTCCATAACATCCAGGCCGCCTTTGTGAAGGAGTTTGTCAGTCAGGATGGCTTTGTGAAGAGCGCCGACAAGGGGCCCTCCCCCTTTGGACAGATCAACAATCCAAACGCTAAAGCTAAAGGTGACGACACCCAAGCGGGTTATGTGCTCGCGTTGCAGATGAATCTGCTGCCCGATTCCCTGCGCGGCCCGGCAGCCGACAAGCTGGTGGGCAAAATTGCGGCCAATGGATGGAAGCTTGGCACCGGCTTTCTAGGCACTCCCTACCTGCTCGCCGTCCTCGTCGATACCGGGCACGCCGACGTCGCTTACCGTCTTTTGTTGAATACCGAGTATCCCTCCTGGGGTTACCTGGTTGGCCACGGCGCGACGACGATGTGGGAGCGCTGGAACGGCGACCAGATGCGCAACGACCCAAGCATGAACTCCTACAACCATTACGCCTATGGAGCGGTAGCGGACTGGATCTACCGGTACGCCGCCGGGATCGACGCGCTCCCAATCGACTCCGGGTTCCACACCGTTTTTCTGCACCCCAACTTCGATGCTCGGCTCGGGAGCCTGGACTTCTCCTATCAGTCTCTCTACGGAGAGATCAAATCATCCTGGTCGATACAGGGAAAGCATGTTCAATGGAAAGTGACGATCCCTCCAAACACGACTGCGCAGCTGCCGCTCTCTGCGGACCAGGCGAGTTCCTTCACCCTGGATGGGATTGGACTCGATCGGAGCAAGAAGGTGAAGCTACTGAAGACCGAAGGAAACACCCAGACCTATGAGTTCGCGGCGGGTAGTTATTCGCTGGAGGTTGTCCGGCCCTAATATGGATTGGGATGACGATGCCTCTACACGGCGAGAGACGCTCTTGATTGGAGGTAGTGTCCTGTGCCGGAAAGTGGCTTCATTCTAACAGGCAAAGCCTCCACATCACAGTGACTCTACTTCTGCTCTGGCTAACTGTGGCTCGCGGATCAAATCGAGAAAGCGCTCTACTTCAGATCTTCCTCCTACCACGAGGGGTGTTCGCTGGTGAATGCCGCGAGGTTGCAGGTTGAGAATCGCTTCGTCTCCGTTGATTGCGAGGCCTCCGGCCTGCTCGGCGATGAGTGCGAGCGGGTTAGCTTCGTACAGCAGGCGCAGCTTGCCTTCCGGGTGCCCGGCCGTCGGCGGATAGAGGAAAACTCCGCCCTTCAGCAGGGTGCGATGAAAGTCGGCAACCAGCGAGCCGATATAGCGGGAGCTATATTCCTGGCCTGCTTTGCTGATGCGGAGATCTTCCAGATACGATCTGTAGTGTTCGGGAAACTGCGCCGCATTCGCCTCGTTGCAGGAGTAGTACTTCCCCCTCTCCGGCATTTGCATACGATCATGGCTCAGCACGAAGGCCCCAATGGTCGGGTCGAGGGTGAAGCCGTAGACGCCTCGGCCGGCGGTGTAGACGAGCATCGTCGACGGACCGTAAAGCACATACCCGGCCGCTACCTGGCAGTTGCCCGGTTGCAGGACCGAGTCAAGCCCGCTGGAGCGCTCGTCTTCTTTTCGTCTGTAGATCGAAAAAATTGTCCCGACATTTACGTTCACGTCGATGTTCGAGGAGCCATCGAGCGGATCGAAGACGATCACGTACTTCCCTTCGCCCGGCGGCCGGTCAAAGGTCACCGGCTCATCGTTTTCCTCCGAAACTAATGCCGCAACGCAGTCGCGGACACCGAGGCAGTGCAGCAGGGCTTCATTGGCGAAGACATCGAGCTTCTGCTGGGTCTCTCCCTGAATATTGGTCTGCCCGGCGGTGCCAACAATATTGCAAAGTCCGGCGCAGCGAATCTTCGCCTCAATCATCTTTGCGGCGAGCGTAAGCCCGGACAGCAGCCAGGAGAAATCGCCGGAAGCGTACGGAACCTCTCTTTGCTGATGAAGAATGTGCTGCTGAAACGTGGTGATCATCGATGGACCTCTTTTCGCCCGACTTACTTCATCTGCAGCGTACGTGAAAGAAACTCGAGCTCTCCTGGCGGATGAGGCGGTCATCCGGTACTGGGACGATAGCGCCTTATGCCCCTGGTATCAACTAGAACCAGTCCAAATCGGACGGGCGAACGCAGTGCTTCCCGAACCGGGAAGCACAAGAGCTTCATTGCCGGATGTTCTGGAAGGGCTGAACGCGACCGATCCAATGCGTCTGCCCGCCGGGAGGATTTCCCTGAACAACTCGACCGATTCGGATGACTCGCCTAGAATTAGAAGCCATGCCATTGACCACTCAACTGCTCGGCAAGCTGAATAAAGCCCTTGTCGACCGGAGCGTGAGGGAAGGATTTGCGCTTCTCGATCGGTCACGCAGGGATCTTGGTTCATTGACTGCCGGTAGCCCGCATGCGGTCGCCTATCTCTTGTGCATCGCGCAGTGGGTTGACCTCGGCTACCGCGATTTCGCCTACCTGGATGAGCTGTTCAGCCGCTTCGCTGATGTTCCTCGAGCTTCGATGCTGCTGGCCGATTACGTCCGGCTCCGTCTGGTGGAAGCACTCCGCGCCTTTGTCGCCGAAGATGTTGAACAGGCAATATCCATCTTCGGTTTTGTGCTGCAGGTCGAAGCGGGCATTGTCGAAGCCCACCTGGCGGTCGTCGCCCACTATTGGAAAGGACGAGCCCACCGCCGGCAGGGGCAATATGAGCTGGCCCTCCATCACATCGGGGAGGCGAAACGACTTGCCCAGGAGATGAACGCGCCAAAACTGGTCGCCGTCACTAAAATCCATGAGAGCTGGCTGCTCTTTCAACGGGGCCAACGCCGTGACGCTTTCCGCCTGCTGGATGAGGCCGAAGCAGAGTTGAAGTCGACCGGCCACGCCTTGTCGCTGGGCAATATCGAGTCCGCCCGAGGCAGGTTCGTCCGCCGTTCCGGGGAATATACGACGGCTATCGCTCATTTCGAGCGCGCTGTCGAGATCTATGCCGGGCATGTTCCCGAACATCCGAACCTGGCCCGGGCGCTGGTCAATGCCGCCTACGTGAAGCGGCTGATTGCGTTCGATCTGCGCCATCGTTCGCGTTCCGGGCGGGCCAAGGGTCCCGACCACGCGCGTTATCTCGAGGTCTGCCAGGAGGCTCTGGAGCTTCTGCGGCGCGCTGAAGACATCTACTCCCGCCAGCATCATCAGGCAGGCACCGGATCGGTGCTGGTGAATGCGGGCCACCTTCATCTGGATAGCGGAGACCTTGATCGTGCGGAGGACGAAGCCAAGAAGGCGTTTCTGCTGGGCGAGGAGAAGCAGGACCACATTCTGATGGCCAGGGCCCGGATCTTGCAGTCAGCCATCCAAAATGAGCGCGCCGAGGAACAGCTTGGGGAGTCGACCGATACCGCGATGCATGCCCACCTGGCACGCAACTTTGCTGAAGAAGCGATTGTGCTGGCCAAGTTGACCCAGAATAGCCGACTGCTGGCTGGCGCCTACGTAGCCCGGGCTTCCGCGGCCGCAAATGAGTTCTTCCAGGATTGGGAGACCGCGAAGCATTTCGCTGCATTGGCGGGCGAGAAGCTAGGCAAGGACGACCTCGACCATCTATCAAAGCAGCTCAGCTTATTGAAGACCCGTATTTTGAGGGCAACGGGCATTGATGAAATGCTCCGCGCCTGGTCCGAAGGCATCGTCGGCGACAAGACCTTCCAACAGGTGACCGAGGAATTCGCTGAACTGGTTATCCCCAAGGTGTGGGCCCGAGAGGGTCGCAAGATCGCCCGGGTCGCCGAGCAGCTCTCGATTTCGCCAAAGAAGGTGAGGAGGATTCTCAATAACCTGGATATGCTTCGTACCCCGTAGATATTCGGTCCCGCCGCGGGACGGGCGGCGAAGCCATAGTTCTGCCAGAGATGAAAAATCGCGTATCGTAAGGGATGGAAGATTTGCGCCTGCTCCAGGGCGGCAGAAATCCAACTGCGACGTGATGGCATGAATCAGACGATGACCGACGAAACTCTCGAAGCTCCAGCATTGAAGAGCCCCCACGAACACGAAACACCGCTGGAAGCCTTCGCATCGATCTGCGGCGTGCTGGTCATCGGGCTCTTCGCGCTCACTTTCATCTTCCAGAATTTTGAGATTCCTTCCTCTTCGATGGAGAAGACGCTGCTCATTGGCGACCACGTCCTGGTCGATCGGATCACGCTCGCGCCAAAAACCAGTTGGGCCCCGTTCATTCCTTATCGCAATGTCAAACGCGGCGATATCATCGTGTTTTTCAAGCCGGGCGAACCGGACCTCTACCTGGTCAAGCGGGTGGTCGGGACACCGGGCGACCATCTTCACCTGCGTAACGGGATTGTGTACCTCAACGGCCAACCGCAGAACGAACCGCTCGCCGACAAGCCCACTGATGCCAACTACTTCCCTTACCGGGATGATTTTCCTGCGATCGCGCCAAGTGACGCCAGCGACGTAACCGCCAGTTGGTCGGTCGAACTGCCGACCCATATTGAGGGCGAGAATCTGGTGGTTCCTCCCGGGCGCTACTTCGCCATGGGCGACAACCGCACGGTGAGCCTGGATAGCCGCTATTGGGGTTTTGTGCCGCGGGAGAACATCGTAGGACGGCCGCTCTTCGTCTATTGGTCTTTCATCCAGTCAGGCGATCAGTATGAAAAGACCTCGCTGGCTGACCGCGCGAGCTTTCTGGTACACACCATCATCCACTTTTTCGATCAAACCCGGTGGAAGCGCACAATGCATCTGGTGAAATAGTGGCTGCTGTCACGGCGACCGGCACTCGGCGAAGAGTCCACCGGTGGATCCTGCCACTGGTTGCGCTGGCATTGACCTCGGTGGTCGTTTTGCCGCCATTGATCAGCCTGCGCAGCTTCCATCGGCGCATCGCGGATAGTATCAGCCAGGGAATCGGGCGGCCCGTCCGGATGGCTTCGATCAAGATGCACTTGTTGCCTCGACCGGGGTTTGAGCTGGCCGACTTCGTTGTCGAGGAAGATCCGGGCTTTGGCGCGGAGCCCATTCTCCGATGCGCCCAGGTCAATGCCTATCTGCGGCTTTCTCCTCTGTGGCGCGGGCGGCTCGAGATCGCCCGGATCGGCTTCGAAGAACCCAGCGTCAACCTGGTCCGCAACCACCAAGGCCGTTGGAATGTGGACTCGCTGCTTTCGCAGGCGGCGCAGGCGCCAAAGCTTCCGACTGGCGAACGCCACGCCGGAAACCTGCCGCGCTTTCCCTACATCGACGCGAGCAATGCGAGGGTGAACTTTAAGTTCGGCAATGAGAAGATGCCGTTTTCCTTCTTTAATGCGGACCTGGCCGTCTGGCTAGAAAATCCCGGAGAGTGGAAAATCCAGTTCGCTGCTCAACCAGTCCGCACCGATCTGAGCCTCGATCTCGCCAACACCGGCATGCTGCGCATCAGCGGCTCGCTTCATCACGCATCCACCCTCAGCCAGATGCCGGCTCAACTTCATGCGGAATGGAGCAACGCGGCGCTCGGCCAATTGAGCCGCATCCTGAGCGGCACGGACGCGAATTGGCGCGGTGAACTCGACGTCGATGCAGACATCCTCGGCACTTTGAATCAAGCAGACCTCAAACTAGTCGCAAGAGGCCAGGGCATTCATCGAGTCGAGTTCCAGCCGCGCGATCCGCTTAACATGGAGCTTACCTGCCAGGCACGCTTCACCCGCACCGAACAGATGCAAGGCGTTTCCGGAAACCATGAAATCGATCGTTCGCTGAGGGCCATCACTTGTCTCGCGCCGACAGGCGATGGCCACCTGCTGCTTACCGGTAGCGTTCACGGCCTGCCTGCCAACCTTGATCCTGCGCTTTCGCTCGAAATGAACAATGTTCCTGTCGAGACTGCCTTCGATGGCGTTCGATTGGTTCGTTCTGGTTTTGCCCCCGCCGTGCAAGCGACGGGCGCAATCAACGGAAACTTCACCTATGCAAGTTCAGCATCCTCGATTCGGCCTCTGCTGCAGGGGCAGGCTACGGTCAATACGCTGACAATAGCCGCACCAGCGTTTGAAAAACCGCTTACCCTTCCCACAATCCACTTCACCATGAACGCCCCGTCGGCGCCGCATCTCAGCCGCCGGGGCAAACTGCCGCTTGGAGTTCAATCTCTGCCGACGGTGCAGGATTCGGTGCTACAGCTCGAGCCGTTCGCCATGGGAGTGTCCCCGGCCATTCGGATCCCGCTCAGTGTCAGCGGCACATTCACGCGCTCGAACTTCAGCGTGCATCTGAGTGGGGAGTCGCACGTCGCCCCGATGGTGGCGCTAGGCAGAGAGTTAAGGTTGCTGCGGAGTCGCAGCATTGAGTTCGAGCCGCAAGGCACTGCTGACATGGACATCACCATCCAAGGGCCGTGGCTGATGCCGGTGCCGGACTCCGAACATCCAATACCGCCAGTCAGCCTCGCCGGATCGCTGCGCCTCCACAATGCCGGACTCACTGGCGATTACCTCGCTCAACCATTGCAGATTCCCTCGGCGCAAGCGCTGCTGGAGAACGGCACAATCTCCTGGACTGCCTCATCGCTAACCTATGGTCCGGTCCACGGCGATGGTTCTCTCAGCTATCCAATCTTCTGCATGACTCTTGAATGCGGCCGGCAGTTCTCCCTTCACATCGGTTCCCTCGATGCCGCCACTGCACAGAATGCTCTGCTTGGAGCAGGACGCCGCAGAGAGCTGGTGCAAGAACTTTTAGAACGAGTCGATGTGGGCCAACATATATGGCCGACTCTTACCGGAAACGTCCAGATTGCTGAGTTTTCAATAGGAAGCTTCACGGTGCGTGACCTGAACGCCGCGGTCAGCATAAGAGACCATGCGGTTGAGGTGAAGTCTTTAATCGGACGCGCACTTGACGGGTCCCTCCACCTAACTGGCGCCTTGCGAGTCTCGGGCGGAACACCTCACTACGAGGTCGAAGCACAGCTCGATCACTCGTCTTCCGCTGCAACTGCCGCGATGTTCAAAGAGAAGTGGGGACCCGGAATGATCAACTTGAAGACAAGGCTTCGGTTCTCCGGCTACGAACGGGAACAATTGATCTCTTCGGCCTCGGGAACGTTCCATTGGGATTGGCTGAAAGGCGGATTGCCGGTTGATTTATCCCCAGGAGATGAGGATGGGGCCCAATCAGCGCTGGCCAAATTCGACACCTGGACTGCAGATGGAACGATCGCCAAAAGTGTCTTAACGTTAGAAAGATCGAGGGTCCTGCGCGGCGCTGAGGTGGTGCCGCTTACCGGCACCATCACGTTTAATCGCGAGATGAATCTAGCCGACCCCTCCCCTTCCAACTCACTCAAAATCACCGGTACTCTGCAGAAACCAGAAGTTCTGATTCAGCCGGAAAGGGCTATTGCTGCCCAGCCCTTGGAGGGACGCTAAAGCGCTTCGGCGCCTGCGAGCTTATTAGAGAAGCCATGTGAAAAATGGCTTACTTCGCCTCTGCCGTCAGCGTATGCAGGTGGATACTCTCCGCGACCTCGGGAACGGTGCCGTCATTCACCTGAATTTCAGTAGGCAGGCTGCCAATCAACATGCGGTGGGAGACGGTTCCCCGGGCCGGTACCCGCAGCCGCTCAGCCACAGTCGTATCCCGGGATCGCACGATCACCGGCACCTCGACCTCGGCGAAACCGTCGTTTGCAATGTCCACGGCTACCAGCCACTGGCCGGCGACAGAGGCTTTGCTGGGAAAGACCCCGGTGATCGAAAGATCGGCCAGTCCGCGATCATGATAGATCCAGGCATCGAAGAACCACTTCAAGTCCTTGCCACTTGCCTTTTCCAACAAGCGCTCGAAGTAGTCTGAGGTGGTGTCCTGCTCGGGATGATACGAGCGGAGCGCTGCGGCGAGCGCGGCATCGCCGGCCAAGTCACGGAGCATCCACAGCACATAGACAGACTTGGTCCGATAGAAGACCGGATCGGAGGCATCCAGCAAATCCTCGCCGCCAGTCTCGCCAGGAGTTGCGGGCTCTGCGAGCGACAGCGCTCCTCGCTCCGACGCCATGGATTCGAGAGCCGTCTTCCGCCCATCAACCTGTTCAACCCACAAGCTTCCGAGAAATTGGGCTACACCCTCGTTCAGCCATGGACGGGGAGAAGCAAAGTACGCATGCGCGAGGGAGTGGACCATCGCATTATCCAGCTCGTGAGGGTCGGGAGACGCCTTGAAGCCTGCCAAAAACACGTCGCGCTCTTCCGCGGGGGCATCGTTGGCCTCGGCGAGGCCCACTACCGTCAATAGCGCATTCGGCTTCTGCCCCAGCCACTGTTGCACCAGCGGGGTCACCTCCCTGACCGCCGTCTGCAGGCTTTGGGTGCTGGCCACATCTTCGGCCGCGGCGAATATCTGCACGCCGCTGCCTTGCACCTTGCGACGCGCAAGCAAGAACAGGCTGGGCGCCGAGAAGCCCAAAGTCGTCTCGGGAAGAGACGCAGTAATGACTCCCGCATGAGAATTCTCGGGCGCAGCCGTCTCGACCACTGGCACGACATGTCCGTTAAGAAGGGCGAGGTTTGGCGTCGCAATTTCCGCAGTGAACTCCGCGGTCACCGACATTTTCATGGTCGCCTGCTGCTGACGCTGTTTCTGCTTGCCCATTTCGGCAAAAAGCTTGGCTCCATCGCCGAGCAGCACCGGGGGGGCGCTGACCGGGTACCAGAGTACGTTTCCAAAGCCGCGCATGCCGACAAAGTCTGCGGAAATCCTGTCCCAATCCGACTTTTCCGCAGCGGCTGTGGGGGCGCCGATCCGCTCCAGCCGCTCTCCATTCAGGGAGATCTGCCCACTGTAGAGAACCTCGAGCTGCAATTCCTCTTGCGGCGCAAGCGCGCGCGGCAACGTGATCACGGCCTCATTGACCGCGCCGGTGTGGTCGGCATCGCTATCGAGCAGGTGCTGGGCGAAGCTCACTCCTGCGCCAGCTGTGCGCATCTGCTCCCACTTGAGCGCTGAAGATAGCTGCAAGGCGATCCGCTCGAGCGGCTTGTCTCCATCATTGCGAACCCGGAGACGCGCTCGAACCGCGATGGACTCCTGACGAGGGACGAGGCGAACGTCCAGATCGTAGGCGAGGAAAGTCAGAGCATTCCGCTCCGCGTCGGTTGCTTGAAATCGGGCGACGGTAGCGGCTGACATTCCCCGTGGAGAGTTCTGCTTCTGGACTGCCTGGCCGGCGGCCGACGGTTCAGCGACCTTGTCGCCGTTCGCCTTGTCATCTTCTAGAGACCGCGAGAAGAGCACCTTGCCGCTTCCTGCCGGCGGTTGCTGGTCGTCTGGAGCCGGGCTCCCCGGGGTCGTCTGCGGCGTGGACGGCGATGTCGAAGGAGGCGAAGCTGGGGAAGATCCTCCCTGTTGTCCCCTCGAATTGTTCGCGCTCAACAAGCTTCCCAAAACTATAACTGTCGTCCACTGCCAACCACTCATGAACCCAAACCCTTCCGCTTCTTTGCCGGGGCAGGGTTGGTGAGACCCGCTCCCGCCACCGATCGTGCTCTTCTTTGCCGCGCGGCCTCATACAGCACCACGGCGCCAGCAGCCGACACATTGAGGGACGACACTCCACCCAACATCGGAATCTTCAGTAAGTGGTCGCAGGTCTTCTTGACCAAGTCATGCAGACCTGCGCCTTCGCGACCGAGCACGAGGACGCAATCCCCTGTGAAGTCGAACTCGTCGTAGTCGAGCGAACCTCTCTCATCGAGGCCCACCGACCAGATATTCGCGGCCTTCATCTGCTCCAGCGCTCGCACCAGGTTGACCACCCGCGCAATGCGAATATGCTCCGAAGCACCGGCAGAGGCCTTGATGGCGACCGGACTCAGGGGCGCCGAGCGCCGCTCGGTTAGCACCACCCCATCGACACCGGCGCCATCCGCCGTCCGTAGGAGCGCGCCCAGATTCTGCGGGTCTTCGACGCCGTCGAGCGCCAGTAGAAGCCGCGCCTTACCGGAGGAGCTCGATTCCAGCAGATCCTCCAGATCCAATACGGACGCCTCTCTCACAACCGCCACCACGCCCTGGTGTGCGGAGGTCTGGGCTATCCGCGTCAACTGTTCTCTCGGCTCGAAACGCAGCCGAACACCAGCTTCCCGGCAGGCATCAATGATCTGTTGCAGGCGCGCGTCCGTCCGTTCCTTGGCCACGCAAATGTGGTCAAAACGCCGCAACCCAGCGCGCAGAGCCTCCTGCACGGGATGGAGACCGTACAAAACTTCCATCTTCTCAGTCTATCCCGATCTCGTCAGACTACTCTGGCCGCGCGGCACCTCACTCCTAGCGGTGCTGGATTTCCATGCCGGTGTCGGGCCCTGCAGAAATAAATAATCGATTCACCCTCCTCCCGCGTCTTAAAGATCATGCCGACCGTCTCTGAGAAAGCCATGGGCGCCGCTACCTTCACCTTGACCGAGCAGTCGAAGGCGGAAAACGCCGTCATCGCCCAAGGTCTCAAGCGGCAAGACGCCAACCTCCTGGACGAACTGATTGTTCGCTACCAGCATCGTTTGCTCAGGTATCTGCTGTACCTCACTGGCAATCGCGAGGTGGCTGAAGATCTTTTCCAGGAGACCTGGATGCGCGTCCTGTTGCGGGGAGCGCAGTACAACGGAAATGCGCGCTTCGATACCTGGCTTTTTACCATCGCCCGCAATCTGCTGATCGACCTCCGGCGCAAGCGCACGATGGCTTCGCTCGACGAGATGTGCGAGTCGACTGAAGATGAACGTCCTTTTGAAGTCGCGAGCGACGCACCGAATCCTTTCGATCACTACAAAACGCAGGAGGATGGACAGCGCGTCACCGAGGCGCTTCTGACGCTGGATCCGTTGCATCGGGAGGTATTGGTGCTGCGTTTTCATGAAGATTTGGCGCTCGATGAAATTGCCGCCGTTACCCGCGCACCGCTTTCGACGGTAAAGTCTCGGCTCTATCGCGGGCTTGCCGCATTGAAGCCGCGAATCGCCGCGGTCTCCGAAGCGCCGCTCACGGGCGGAAAAGCAGCGACGCTCTCGAGGCACTCCTTACGCGAAAGCAGAAGAGGCGCGGTATGAACCCCGAGCCATCCTCCAAAGAAGGGTCGGAGTTGTTCGACCCGGAGATCGTGCAAGCGCTGAATGGGCTAAGCGCCAGTGCCAGTCTCGCGGTTGCCCAGCGAACGCGGCGCGCCGTTCGAGAGGCCGCGACCAACCTTCGCGAAGACCGGGCGAGACGCCGCCGGAATAAGGGATTCACACTACTGCTCGCGGTAAGTCTGTTGACGCTACTTACTCCCGCCTTGTGGAGCGGTGTCGATGAGATCTTTGCCGGTGAGCATTTTTCCGATCTTCCGGCAATGGTTACCTTGTTTGCTTTGACTCTCTTCTCCGCAATCATTGCTGCTCTGATTGCGAGCTGGAAAAGCCACCAACCGCTGCGCTACGGGCGAAGGAACTTTTAACCTTCGTAGGCCGTCTGTTTTGCTGAGACCACATGCAAGCGTGGTTTGATTCTATCCAGCAATCATCAAGCGATGAAAGACTCCACAACTCTCCGGGACCCTGATACAGGTACGACTTTTGCCGATGAGATGCGGCTCATCCCACGGTGGTCGGTGGCAATTGCTGCCCTCGTCTTTGTCATCGTTCAGTACTTCTTTTGGATCGTGATGCCGGAGCATCGCAATCATCCACCGCCGCCGGTTGGCTTCCGTATCTATTTCGCGCTTTCGTGGAGCGCGCTGGCGGCGTTATACGTCCTGATGGTCGGCTACGTCAGCCAGGACGCCCCACGCCGCTCGATGAGTCTCCGATTCTGGATCGCGATCTGTCTCATTATGCCCGGGGGGATCGGTTCTGTGCTCTACTTCCTGCTGCGCCAGCCAATCATATCCCGCTGCCCAGCCTGTGGGACACGCACCCAGGCGGACTTCCATTTCTGTCCGCAGTGCGCCTGCCAGATCTCGGCTTGCTGCGGACAATGCTATCGCAGTGTTTCTGCGACGGACCAATACTGCGTTCATTGCGGGCATGACCTGGCAGCGGACAACACGCCCTCTCGTTTACGAGCATTTCAGTCTTAGCTGGAAACGGCAGTTGGGCGGCCCATGAAAGCGACCGGCTTCGAGTTCCGCCACCCGTTGCTCATCCACGAAGTGATTGTGGACGCGGCTCTATTTACCTACCTGGTGCTCCGCGGCGATGCCTTGAACCTGCGTTTTGGCGGCGATCCGAAGAAGACAGCGCTCCGTTGGACGAGAGCCACAAGTCTTTAAATCTTCTATACTCAGGTGTCGGCTCGCAATGTCTATAACCGCACTGATCATCGACGACGAACAACTCGCCCGCGAAGAGCTCGAGTACCTGCTTCGCGACGAGGGGGACATTGACGTTCTTGCCCAGGGCCGCAACGGGATCGAGGCCGTAGAACTTATCCAGTCGCATCATCCGGACGTCGTCTTCCTCGACGTGCAGATGCCGGGCCTTGATGGTTTTGCGGTTTTGAAGCGGCTGGTCGAACTACAAAAGAGCGAACTCAAAGACGGGTACCCTTTGCCTCAGATTATATTCGCGACCGCTTTCGATCAGTATGCTGTTCGCGCCTTTGACGTGAACGCGATCGATTATCTGCTGAAACCCTTCGATCATGCCCGTGTCCTCCAGGCGCTGGATCGGATCCGGCAACGCGTCCAGGACTCGGGCACGACAGATATGCACGCTTCATCAGGGGAAGACCGTGCGCAAAGCAGTGCTCCCGACAGTACCGGCACCCGGATTGAAGCATTGCTGAGACTGATGGAGCAGCAACAGGCAGGCGCGCGGCCTTCCGTTTCGAATCTCCAGTCGGGGAAGATTGTAGTTCAGGCCCAAAGCCGGCTCCTGCTTATCGACCAGAAAGATATCTGCTACGCGGCTATCGATGAGGGAACAATCTCGGTCGCCACTCCCTTGCTCGAAGGCCAATCGAAATGCCGCACGCTCGAAGAACTGCTGGACTTGCTCGACCCCGCAATCTTCTGGAGAGCGCACCGCTCCTATGTGGTGAACATCAATCACATCAAGGAAGTCGTGCCATGGTTCAAGTCGAGTTATCAGCTCAGGATGGCGGACAAGAAGCAGACGGAGATTCCCGTCAGCCGTGCCCAGACCCGGCGCCTGCGAGAACTGTTCAAGCTTTGAAGCATTGATCTGGCAAGCCAGTAGCTAAATGGAAGCAGGACCCTTCCGCTATACTGGGCGGTTGCCGCCGTTATGAATGCGAACCCATGAAGATCCTCGTCTGCATCAAGCAAGTCCCCCAAAAAGACGCACCACTCAAGCTGAACGAATCGGGCACCTGGATTCGCGATGACGTCTCCTACGAGGTGAATGAACCAGACGCTTATGCGCTCGAAGAGGCGCTGCGGCAGAGAGAGAAGCACGGCGGCGAGGTCGTGGTGATCACTGCCGGGCCCGCCCGCGCACAATCTGTGCTTCGGGAGGCGTTGGCCAAAGGCGCCGACCGCGCGATTCACCTCGACGACGATCGGTTTGTTCAGTTGGACTCGGCAAATACGGCGCGCGCGCTGGCCGCCGCCATTGAATCTGAAAGCTTCGATCTGATCGTCACCGGACTGCAGTCTGATGATTTCGGCGCGGCGCAGACGGGGATTCTGCTGGCCGAGATTCTCGGCTTGCCTCATGCGACCATTGTCATCGGGATCGAGAAGACAGAATCGGGAGTCACGCTCAAGCGCGAACTTGAGGCAGGCCACTATCAATACATCGATCTGCCCTTGCCCGCGGTATTGATGATTCAGAGCGGTATCAATAAGCTCCGCTATGCCACTCTCATTGGCATCAAGCAGGCCAAGATGAAGCCGGTCCGCAAGGTCAGCTTTGCGGAGATCAAAGCCAAACTGGGACGAAACCGGCAAAAAATTGAGCGGCTTTATATCCCCGCGAAGCAAAAGAAGACCGAAATGATCACTGGATCCTCTGCTGAGATCGCAAAGAAGATCGTCGAACATCTCAAGAACCACTCCCGCGTGATTTAATGTGGGGTGGGGTCGAGTTTTATTCAATTTGCAGTTTCCGCAGGAGCTGCTTTCGCAGTGGTCTTGCGGCCCCCGCTATCGAATGCAGGAGAAGATGAATGGCCAACATGCTGATTCCCTTTGAGGAACGCAACCTCACCCCGAACCAGGTAGAGCATCTGGATAAGCGTCGTGCCTGGGGGTTGACTCTTCAAGTGATTGCCGGGCTTTTGGCGATCATCGGCGTCGTCCTTTGGCTCTGGGTCGGCCAGGATCTGACTTATTCTCCAGGATGGATTCATCCGATGTTCTACTACGACGCCATTGTCTGGGTTGCTGCTGTTGTGCTGATTGGCATCGGGTCTGCGCTCCGCCGCGGGGCGCCCGAATTTTGAGATCTCCGCTTTGTTTTTGAATGAGTTGAAGGACGGTGGCGGATCTATGTTGGTCACCTCCGTCGAGCGCCAGACAACCTCATGCCAGACACCATCCTCGTAGTCGCCGAACAACGCGAAGGCAAACTGAATCGCGTCTCGTTCGAAACCATAGCAGCCGCGCAATCCATTGCCCATGAAACTGGCTGGATCGTCGAGGTAGTTCTACCCGGCCACGAGCTCAGCGCCGCCGCTGCCGAGCTTGCCACTAAAGCGGTCAAAAAAGTCTACCTGCTCGAGTCGCCCTCCCTCGAAACCTACACCTATGACGCCTATGTTCAGGCTATGGGCCAATTTCTGAAAGAAAAGCAGCCGAAGCTGGTTCTCTTTCCACATACCTATCAGGTCAGGGATTTTGCGCCTCGACTGGCGCTGGCGCTCGATCGCACCTTGATATCCGACAGTACCGGATTCAAGTTCGAGTCGGGCCGGCTACTCTTCACCCGGCAGATGTTTCAAGGCAAATTTGCGGCGGACGTCTCGTTTGCCGGAGAAGAACCCTGGCTCGCTACCATTCAGAATGGAGCCTTTCGTGGCGACCAGGTGGAGCCCGGCTCGGCTCCTCTCGAGACGATGACGGTGGCGGAGCCGCTCGCATCCTCCCGGGTGGTTCCTCATGAAGTCTTTCAGGAAGCCAAGCAGGCAGTTGACCTGGGCCAGGCAGAGGTGATCGTCGCTGTGGGCCGCGGCATACGGGAACAGAAGAACCTGGCTATCGCCGAGGCCCTTGCCGACGCGCTGGGCGGAGATATGGCTGCCTCTCGTCCGATCTGCGACAACGGATGGCTTCCTCTGGATCGTCAAATCGGTAGCTCCGGTCAGACTGTGGCACCGAAGCTCTACATCGCCTTAGGAATCAGCGGGGCTATCCAGCACATCGTTGGCATGAAAGGCTCAGGAACCATCGTTGCCATTAATAAAGACGCGGAAGCGCCGATATTCGAGATCGCCGACGTGGGCGTCGTTGGAAACCTTTTCGATATCGTGCCAGCCTTGACGGAAGAGATCAAGAAGGTCAAAGCGGCGGGTTGATCCCTGCAGGATTGAGTGCGCGCAAGCATCAACCTGTTAGCTAACGTGAAGATGATTTCCTAAGTTCGTGGGCCTCTTAAAGACAGCGAGGGATGAGCTTGCGCTCATCCCTCTGGTTCCAGTTTCAACTCAGATATCGGGCCGCTGACTAATAAGTTGTCGTATGAACCTTTTCTCCTTCGCGCACTGCGTCGGTGTCGCGTTTGCCAGCTGAACCCTCACTGGACGAAGCAATATCGTCGGCGCCCGAGCCTTTCAGCAGATTCTTGGCGCTGGTGATTTCTTCGCTGGTCTCGCAGTGCACGGAAAGAAGCACACCACCGTCCTTGACGCGTCCCTCGTAGCGTTTCGCTTCGTACTCCGGGATGCCTGCGCCAACTAAGGCGCCGACCAGACCCCCGACTGCGCCACCGACTCCGAAGCCGGCCAGCGCGCCCATGATCGGCCCGGCAGCGATGAGTGGGCCGACCCCGGGAATTGCCAGTGCTCCCAGACCAGCCAATAATCCAACGGTGCCGCCGACTACGCCGCCAGCGGTCACACCAGCCGCGGTGCCTTCCGGGGCCTTAGTGTGTTTCTGGTGAGCGAACTGTTTGTTGCTCTCGGTGTCGGCCATCAGGACGGAGACATCCTGCTCCGAGAATCCCTGGGCGACGAGCACATCAACGGCCTTTTCGGCGCTTTCAATATTCGGGTAAATCCCATAGACTGCCGTATTCTTACCTGCCATAGTAGTTCTCCTTGGGCAAATCGAGACAAAGTTGTTAGGGCGTGATCGTTATCTGACGCAGCAACTTACCGGCGAAGCGGACGCCTACTGGGGCTGGACGGTAATTTGATTGGTCACCTTGTCCGCGCCCGCGATCTGCGCTGCCAGGTCTTGAATCTTCTGTTTTTCATCGTCGGAATGCACGGGCCCTTTGAGAGTGACCGCGCCTTGCCTGACGATGATTTTCACGTTGTGGGCGTACATCGAAAGTTTTTTATCCGCAACCAGAGCTTTGCGGATCTTCGCAGTCATTTGGCGATCGCTGCTGGCGCTGCTTTGCTGATCAGCCGTCGTATTCTGCTGTTTGTTTTGCCCGGAGTTGTCAGGTTGATTTTGAGCGAGAGCGGGTTGAAAGACCGCCAATATCGCCATCAGAGTCAAAGACGTAAGAATGGGACCAAACAGCGTACTCTTTAAATGTTGCATGCGTTCCTCGATGATGCGCTTCGACCTTCTTGTCGCCGCAGGTCGCGGCGATTTAGGGGCATTGGCCCTGACTGATTCGACGGTGAACAAACACTTGCTAAGTCCGGCTGGCATCTCCCCGGTTCGTCGAATTAGGATGTGGCATCAAACTTTGGAGTTGTCTTTTTAAGTTTCCCCAACTCCGATGCCGAAGAACTCGGACTACTTGCCTTCCCTTTCCCCTCTTGGCTTTCCTTTCCCGACTTGCCTTCCCTTTGATTGATCCGCTACAAAAGAGTGCGGTCCAGCAAGGCCAGGGCAGCTGAGCAATCACCTCATGAATGAGATTCATTTTCGTAAACCGATCGACAACATCGATCGTCCTCAGATGGATGCCGATGTCGTCATCGTGGGCGGAGGGCCGGCTGGACTGGCTTGTGCATTGCGCCTTTCGCAGCTGATCGACAACCATAATCTTCACGATCCTGAGGCTCCACTCAGCAAAGAAAACATCTATGTCCTGGAGAAAGCTCGAGAAGCAGGACAGCATTGTCTTTCCGGCGCGCTGCTCGATCCGCGTTCGATGCGCGAGCTTTTACCAGGCTTCGAAGCCGAAGCGCCAATGGACGCCGAGGTCACAAAGGAATCGGTTTTTTTTCTCACCAGGACAGGCCAGCACAAATTTCCGATCGTCCCTCCGCCGCTCCGTGATCATGGCAACTATGTCATCTCCATCAATAAGTTTGTGAAATGGCTGGCTGCGAAGGTGGAGGAAAGCGGCATCACCATCTTCACTGGCTTCGCGGGCGCGGAACTGCTCTTCGATCAGGGCGGAGACGTCGTGGCCGGTGTCCGCACGGACGATAAAGGGGTGAATAAGCAGGGTGAGCGCAAAGCTAATTTTGAACCCGGCTATGACCTGCATTCCAAGGTCACGATCCTGGCCGAAGGGACTCGCGGGAACTGCGCAAAGCAGCTCATCCAGCGCCTTGATCTGGAGGACCCTGATCACGCCCAGACCTACGGCCTCGGGGTCAAAGAGCTTTGGGAGATCCCCGCGGGGCGCATAGCCAAGGGCGAGGTGATTTACACCCTGGGGTATCCGCTGACCACACGAGAATATGGGGGCGCCTGGATCTATGGAATCAGCGATACCGAGATCTCTCTGGGATACGTCACCGGCCTCGATTATCAGGATCCCCGGACTGACCCCAATCACGTCTTTCAGAGCTTCAAGAGCCACCCGTTCATTCGTCGACTGCTCGAAGGCGGCAAGATGGTCCGCTATGGCGCGAAGAGCCTGCCTTACGGGGGATGGCTCACAATGCCACGCCTCGGGGGCAACGGTTGGATGCTGCTAGGAGATAGTGCCAGCTTTCTCAACTCCCAGCGACTCAAGGGCATCCATCTCGCCATCAAGTCGGGAATGCTCGCGGCGGAAACTGCTTATGACGCGCTGATTCAGAAGAAATTCTCGAGTGCTCAACTCGGCGACTATAAGCGCCGGGTGGACGAAAGCTGGATACGAGAGGAACTCTACCCGGTGCGGAACTTCCATCAGGGTTTTGAGCATGGCCTGATCGACGGGCTGGTTAAGGCGGGGGTGCAACAAGTGCTTCGAGGCGGCAATCTTGGACCCGATTTTACCAACCGGGCAGGGTTCGAGAATATGCGCCAGCTCGACACTCTGGGCGAGCATAGCCATGGCCGCGAAGCATTTCTGGGCAATGCGCAGGGAGACGGCAAAATTACTTTCGACCGCCTCACCGACGTCTACTACTCGGGGACCCGCCATGAGGACGACCAGCCTACTCACCTGGTAATAGCTGATCTGGACATCTGCAACACCCGCTGCGTCAAGGAGTTCGGCAACCCCTGTCAATACTTCTGTCCCGCGGCGGTTTACGAGATGGTGGAGGATTCGATCGTGAGGACAGAAGGCGATGCGGGTGGCAATGGCACTCTAGCGAGCTCCGCCAAACGCTTACAGATTAATTTCGCAAATTGCGTTCATTGCAAGACCTGTGACATTGCCGATCCGTACCAGATCATTACCTGGGTGCCTCCAGAAGGAGGCGACGGGCCGAACTACGACGGCATGTAGTACCATTTAACAACATCAAACCCAAGAATGAAATTGAACGCTGGATCACGCTTGGAGAGCATGAGATCCCAGCGACTAATTTCACGGACGATCTTGGCATGCTAGGGATGGCTCGCTTGTCCAGCTTTGTGCCACTTTCAATTGCCTAGGAAATGGCGCAGTCAGGATCCACAATGTCTGGGAAGCCAGTTACAGCAGCGGGCTCTATGGCAGACCTGATGGTCTTCCACGAGATCGCACGCGCGCTCACATCGTCGCTGGATCTTGAATCCATTCTGACGACGATCATGCGGCAGATGCAGCGGTTTTTTCGTCCTGAAACCTGGGCGCTGTTATTGACCGACGAATCGCGCCGCGACCTTTACTATGCGATTGCGGACGGCCGCTACGGAAGTCAGTTGTCCGAAGTGCGGGTTCCTTACGGGCAAAGCATGGCTGGTTGGGTGGCAGAACGGGGTGAGACGCTGATCGTCCCGGAAACCTCGAAACATCCTCTTGCTGAAATAGGAGTTGATTCCCACCTGGGCTTTGAGGTTCGTTCCGCGGTCTGCATACCTCTGCGTTCGCGTCTGCGCACGTTAGGCGTCATCCAGCTCTTTAATTTGCCGCCCGATACATTTTCTGATTACGCAATCTCGTTCCTTCTTGTGCTCTGTGATTTTGCAGCGATCGCGATCGAAAATGCGCGAGCCTTCGAGCGAGTGCAGGAATTGACCATCCTTGATGAGTGCACTGGACTCTATAATCTTCGTCATTTCGCTGAATCGCTGCGGAACGAGATGAAACGTTCGGAGCGGCTCAACCTGCCGATGAGCCTAATCTTTATCGATCTCGATAACTTCAAGCTGGTGAACGATCAATACGGCCACCAGATTGGCAGCCGTCTACTCGCTGCGGTAAGCGGTACGATCAGGTCTCAAGTCAGAAGCATCGATCTCGTTTTCCGCTATGGAGGAGACGAGTTCATCGTTCTACTGCCCGCTACCGGCAAGCGCAAAGCGATTCAAGTAGCGAATCGTCTGCTCTACTCGTTTCGCAATGGACCCCATGATGTTTCGAATGATTTGCATATCGACGTGACCGCCAGTTTCGGAGTAGCCAGCTTCCCCGAGGACGGCAAGTCCGGTCATGAAATCCTTCGCGTCGCCGACGCCCGGATGTACTGGGTGAAAGGTTCGAGCCGCAACGGAATCGCCTTTGATGGAGGCGAGCAATCCCTGGAACAGCCTGCCTGAGTGAGGACCTGCTAAACAGGGGCTCATTCTCAGTATCTCAGTCCTAATCTTTGGGGAAACTCTTCTTCCTCCTCGTCTACCTCGATCAGGCCGAGAAAGTCGGTCACGATTCTGCGGTGACGCCTCAACAGTTCGAAGTGTGCTCCGACGACGAGCGCGGCTACGATCAGCAGGTGTCCCAGGCCCTGTAGAAGCCAGTCTTCCAGCCCCAGAGTTAACAAAACGAGCGGTGGAAAAAGCCCAAAGTATTGGATCAAGACAAAGGCCAGGTTTGTCGTAGAAGCAGGTCGCGCGCCAGTGAACGGAACCATCTTCACGTTCAAAAAGAAGGCGTCGGTCAATAGAAGACAGAGGCTGATGCCGACAAATACTTGAACGCCGGTATTGCTCCAGCCGTTGAACCCGGGCGGAGCGATAGCATGGATCAATGTCACACTTCCCAAGGTGAGTATCAGCGCCCATAGAAGCACCCACCACCTGGTTGCCGTGGACTCATCCCATCCCGGTTTGCCATTGATGACCCGGAATATCCAGTTGACCTTGCGGTCGGCCGGACCGAGAAAAGCCGCTCGTAAACCGGCAATCGTCCAGAAGGCGATGATCGGAATTGCCGCTCGCAAGCCATCAGGCGAGAAGACGAGGCTGATGTGGCCATCGCCCAGCTTTAACATCACCACTCCGGCGATAACCAATGCCATCCCGCCTCCTCCGTACATGGTCAGGTAAACGCGGTAGCGCGGGGTGCGCAGCAGCGTTTGGCTGATGAAGTGAAAGATGGCCCGGCGCTGCGGTATCCGCAACAGCGTCTTGTGAAGTACAGAAGTGAGAGGAATGAGGATACGATTCTGCGTGTTTCGCGGGTCGGCCCCCTCAACGACGTGACGCATCCGGGAACGGTATGCGAACGGATAAAACAGGCTGGCCATTGCAATCATGAAAGCGGTCGCAATCCATCCGGTACGCGCCAGGGTCGCAAATACAGGTAAGGTCGATGAGCCCCTTAACAGGCGCTCGTAAATGCCCAGAAACCAAAACGGCGGAAAATATTGAACCTCACGTCCGCCGGAGCTGAGCAAAGCTTCCAAAAACCTCGAGACGATAGGAAAGATCAGAAGCATCGTCAGCAGCCCAGTGACTGAGAGTCCTTGCAGAAAGGGTGAAATCGTCCTCGAGATTCGTTCTCCGAGCAGCGTCAAGAGAGAGCCCTGGAGCGCCAGGAAAAAGGCGGCAATGAATGCACCACTCATTGTGACCGCAACCAGGTGAGCAAAGAAGTGGCGCGCCAGACTCGGCAAGTCGGCGGAGGCGGGAAAGAATAAGCTCCCCAGTGCGTTTGCGCCGAGCAGAAAAATCCCTAAGAACAGGACCACTGCGGAGACCCGTGCCCAGAATAGCGTCTGGCGTTGGATTGAAAGAGTAGAGAGCACAAAGACATCCAACAGATCGGGGAAGAAAAAGTCCCATACAAAGATCGTGATGGCTCCGATCGCTACGAAGGAATACATCACATAAAAATAGTGGTCGCTTATCTGTAACCAGAATGGCCGGCCGCCTGGATAGTGGTATGGCGGGAAGAGATAGATCGCGACACAAAGCCCGGGAAGTGCTATCGCATAGGCAATCTGTAAGGCGCGCGCCTTGGTCTCTCCGTCCGATGAGGTCGTTTCATTGGTGAAGAAACGATCAAGAAAATGCCGCACGAGAACCTGGAATTGACTGCGCTCTTGCGGATCGCCATCGAACAAGGCAGCTTGGACAGCGAGCGAGAGAACGGGATGCTTGGGCGGTGAGAAGAGCCGCACCCGGCTAAGCATGTTCCACCAGCATGGTTTCGACCAACTCGCGAGCTAACACCTTGGTATCCTGCTGCTGCACCAGTTGAGCGAAGGCGCTTTCAAGATTAGCAAGCTTCATCAGCCTGGTCAGCTCAGAGGGCGCGGTGTCGGCGAGGATCCTACCCTGGGCGATCACCACCACCCGATCGCAGATTTGCTCGACCACTTCGAGAACATGGGAGATATAGAGAATCGCTTTTCCGCTCGCAGCCAGTTGCTGCAGCAAGTCCTTGAAGAGTCGCGCCGAGTCGACATCCAGCCCGGAGAGCGGTTCATCGAAAACCAGCAGTTTGGGATCATGCATGAGCGCCGCCGCGATCAGCACCCGCTGCTTCATACCTTTCGAATATGCGGAGATCGGAGAATGCCGCCAGGATTCGAGGCCCAGCAGGCGGAGCAGCTTGTTGGCTTTGAGCTGGATGAGCGGCTCAGGCATGCCGCGTAAGCGCCCCACCAGCTGAAGATATTCCAAACCGGAGAGGTAGGTGTACACGTGCGCCTCTTCGGGAACGTATCCCAGCTTAGCCCGAAATCCAGCCAGATCGGCGCGGATGTCTACACCTTCGAACAAGACTTTTCCGTCATTCGGCTGGAGAATGCCGGTGATGATTTTGACAGTGGTGGACTTTCCCGATCCGTTGGCGCCCAAGTAGCCAACGATCTCGCCAGTTCCCACCCGGAAGTTCACATTGGCGATCGCCGGAATCCCTCGGTAACTTCTCGAAACGTTGTGCAGTTCAAGCATGATGGAAGCCTCCATTCCTGCCCCCTATGTAGCATACTGTCTTAGAGCTAGTCAAATAGCATGCTACATAGGTAGAATGCCGCCATGGCCGTTGAAGCGAAGCTCTCCCATACCGCTGCCTTGATCCTCCAGGCCATTCACGCCGGGCAGGTTTACGGCTTCAGTGTCATGGAGAGGACCGGACTGCCGAGCGGAACTGTATACACGGCTCTGCGCCGCATGGAGCGCGACGGACTCATCCATTCAAAATGGGAACAGCAATCGATCGCCGACGCAGAGCAGCGGCCGCTGCGCAAGTACTACAAGTTGACCCAGGCCGGCGGAGAGATGCTTTCGGCACTTTATAAGCGGTATCCATTGCTGGAGAGGTTGATTCCTTCGCCGGAGGTGGAAAACGCATGACCAGTCGAGACCTGATCAACTCTCTGCCGGTATGCAGGATCTTGCTGCGGACGGCGGGTCATTTCGTACCCCGAGAGTACCGAACGGAATGGGCAGCCGAATGGGAAGCGGAACTCTGGCACATCCGGAGCCTGGGCGGCTCTGAATCTTCGCTCCGGGGCAGCGGCTATGGATCGCCGGCGCCCGCTGTCTTTTGTCTTGGCGCGTTCCAGGACGCACTTTGGCTAAGACGGAATGACCCGCATTTTGCGCTGCGTGAGCTGGCCCGGCTCGGCTCTTCATCGCGATGCGTTTTGTCCCTCGCAGCCTGGCTGATCACGAGCCTTCTACTTTGTTTCTGGCTGCCGTCTGCCCGCAAGGCGATGCTGCCTTCTCCGTACCCTGGTTCCAATCAGGTAGTACTGATTTCGCCGAGCGGAAAATCTGCTTCGCAGCTTCCCACGATCCGAGTTGCCGACTATCGCGCATGGAAGACCAGCACAAGACATCTGTTTACCGAGCTCGCCTTTTACCAGATGGTCGAGAAGCGAGTTCATCTGGCGCCTCACCAGACGGTTGACCTTTCGATCGTGCGATCGAGCACCAACCTCTTTGAATTGCTAAACTTGCCTTCGTTCTCGCTGGCGCCTGGTCAGAGGCCTGGACTGCTTCTGAGCGAGGCGGCGTGGCGAACCTATTTCAAAAGCGATGCTCGGATTGTCGGACGCCTGGTAGAAGTCGGTGGACTGCAGGTCCGCATAGTTGGCGTGCTCTCGCAGGATCTCTGGCGCTTGCCGGGCCACGCGGACGGTTGGATGATTGCCGAAGGTGATCCGCTGCAAGGCCTTCCTTCCAACTCCAAGGGTTTCGTGCTTGCACATTTACAGCCCTCTGGATTCTCTTCAGACCAGCATCAGATGATCGTCTACCGGGAGAATGGAGACGCCGACCGTTTCGACTGTGTCTCGCTCACACAACAAGCGAGTCTGCCCTTCTCTATTTATCTCTTCACGCTGTTTGTGGCCTGCCTGGCGCTGCCCGCCACTACGCCTCTGCCCTTGGGGGAATACCCTGCCCGCTCTGAATCTCTGGCCTGGCGGATCCGGATCCGGCGATGGCTCTTCCTCGCCTTCAAACTCGCGCTCATCCTGCCGCTCGTGTATTTTTCTTCAGGTGTGCTGGCATATGGCAATTTGTTCTCCGGGATTCGCGCTGTCAACTCCGTTTCCGCGCAGTATTTGCAGCTTGGCAGTTCCTTCTTAGGTCTGCTTTTCGCCTTTCGTTGGGCGTTGCGCGACCAACGCAGCCGCTGTCCAGTGTGCTTGCGCAGGCTCACCAATCCGGCTCGGGTGGGAGAAGCATCAAGGAACTTCCTGGCATGGAATGGCACCGAATTGATCTGCTCGGGTGGACATGGGCTGCTCCATATCCCCGAGATCCCAACCAGCTGGTTCAGCACGCAACGCTGGCTCTATCTGGACTCATCCTGGAGCAGCCTCTTTTCCGACGTGTCTGTCGCCTCTGCAGGAGCGCTCTAGCGTCGCAGAACGACAATAAGCGACCGCGAGCTTTGACCATCTCTCTCGACCCACTTTGACATCTATCTCGACGGTGGTGCAGAGGAGGATGCAGACTGACTGCCTTCACAGGGCGAGGTTTGACCCTCAGACTTTCACTCTGCTACCCTTGGAGGGTTAAGCAGTAGCAAGCCAATGCTCGCTCGCCTGCCATCCCCCGCCAGAAAGTTCTTGAAGGAAATTCGTGGACACACAGACACGTCACGCGCTTAAAGAGGATAAATTTGTTCAGGCCACGACCACTGGGCTGAGCTGGATCGAGTTGCACCGCAACACGGTGATCCGCGCCAGCATTGCGTTCGTCGTCGTGTTGGCTGCCGTCATCGGCGCCACCGCATACTATGAGCACCGCAGCGCTGAAGCATCGGTGGCCCTCGGCCAAGCGCTTGAGATCTACAACTCGCCTCTTCGCCAGCCAGGCGAGCCAGAAGACGGGAGCTACAAGACGATCGCTGATCGTGCCAAAGCGGCCAATCAACAGTTCACGGATGTAGCCAACAAATACGGAAGCCTGGAGGCGGGCCGTACCGCACGATATTTTATTGGGCTGACCGATATCGACCTCGGGAAGCCTGGTGAAGCGGAGACCAACCTGAAGCAAGTTGCTAATTCTTACCACAAGGACTTGGCATCTCTGGCTAAGATCGCCCTGGCAGGCCTCTATGTTCAGACAGGTAAAACGGCGCAAGCTATTGATCTTTATAAAGAAATAATCGCCAAGCCGACCGACACAGTGCCAGCCTCCGCGGCGCAACTGCAGCTTGCACAGGTATACGAAAAGACCGACCCCCAGCAAGCAAAGCAGATTTACGCGGTGCTCAAGGACAAGGATAAAGCCACCGCCGCCGGTCAGATCGCTTCCCAGAAGCTGAATCCCGCGGCCGCATCGCAGCAGCAGCCTCCCCTTTAGAAGGAGGCTCATTCGGGAAGATGTTGTCCGGTTCGCCGCCTGACACTGTGGTTTGGGAGAAAAGGTTGCTCTACCACGCGTGCCCGAGCAACCTTGTCAGTCCGCGAAATCAGGCTTCTCTCGAACCGGATAACCGAGCAGATACGTGACCGGAAGAAATCCTCGGCGCTCCTCTCCCATGTGCCATTCATAGACTTTCGCCAGCGGCTCTACCAGCTCTTCTAATTCCTGGCGGGAATAGGCGCGCAGGCAGGAAACCATTCCGTCGTAGAAGAGGACGAAGGGGACCACGGGAATCACATAGGTCCAGAACAGCCGCGACCACCGGAATGGCCGGATCGACGGCGCCAGCAGCCATGAAATCGCCGGCAGGAGACAGATAGTTAACATCGTCTTGGGCGAACGGCGAGCCACTTCAAAAGTGCCGAACCCGCGGCGGCATCGCACCGCGTCCTCCAGTACCTCGCGGGCCCGATCCGGGCCAAAGTGATGGAATGACGAGAAAATTGTTCGGAAGCCGCGCAGGTCGGCTGGAATTCGAGTGGCGTCGATGGGTGTTGGTTCGTACTGAAGCATCTGTGTAGTAGCTCTTGCCTGTTCGAATGCGCCCTGATTCGGATACTTGTCAGTAAGCCTCACCAGAATCTGGGAATCTTGTTGCTGCAGATCGAGCTCACGGGCAAGCCTTGGCCAGGGACCGCCTCCGCCCGAGCAAAGATCGAGCACCTCGCGGGTACCGGCGTACTTCATGCTCTGCAGCAGCCGGGCCAGGATCGGTTCATAGGAGTTTCCGAAATTCCAAAGAGACTGCAGGGCATCCGTGACCAGGTCTCGCAGAAAGTTCGGGAACTTTGGGTGATCGTGAATTTCCTGAAGTTCTAAACGGCGCATGAATACTCTTCCTTCGAAACTCAGTGTCCTCAGTGTAGATGCGGTGAATGCGGCGAACTGAGGTGCTCGTATCGGGGGCAGTGCTTGTATCGGGGCCCTGTTTTGGCGGAACATGGGATGAGCGGAACCTTAGCCGAGTTCGTCTTTCTAGCAGCTATGAGTTCCTCAGAAGGACAAATCGTTGGCTGGATGCACGTGAATCCTATGGTCGCCGCACCAGCGGACTCTCTCAACGAAGTGGATTCAGGGGAAGCGATAGCAGCGCTTGTCTCCCAATATTCCAACACTCTTTACCGCGTTGCCTATTCGATCACCCGCAATTCTGCAGAGGCCGAGGACGCCGTGCAGGAAACATTTCTGCGGGTGCTCCGACACCGGGAGAAACTTGGGGAGATCCGCGACCACCGGGTGTGGCTGGTGCGAATCACCTGGAACGTGGTGCTTGACCGGAAACGGCGCACCAAGACTCGCCCGGAGACAGAAGATATAGCCGATCTGGTGCGAACTCTACCCGCAAACAACCCCACTTCTGAACGAACGGCCATCTCGTCCCAGGAACACGCGCGCATTCTGGCGTTGATCGATCAGCTTCCCAAGAAGGAGAGAGAGGCGCTGCTGCTTTCCGCCGTAGAGGAGCTCTCGACCGCTCAGGCCGCCGCTGTGCTTAACACGAGCGAGTCGTCCGTACGTTCCCGAATCTTTCGCGCTCGTCATCAACTTGCCGCTCTGCTCGACAAAGAAAGGATCGCTCGATGAAAACGAGGCCATCCATACAATCTCAAAGCCCTCAATCTCAAACTTCTCCGGAGCGTTATTCAGCCGAAATCGATGCCGCTCTCCGGGTTTACGCTCACGCAGCTCCCCCGAGCGGTCTGGAGGCGAGCGTCAAAGCGAGAATCTCCGCGGCTTGCGGCGAGAGTCTGCGCGGAAAGCGAGTACCCACCATGGTTTTGCTGCGCCGTTTTTCCGTGGGTGCTCTAGCAACCGCCGCGGCCGCTCTTATGGTTGTCGGCACTCTCCAGCATTCAGAGCGCCGTCTTCCACCCCGGTTAGCGGTCCATCCTGCTCAAAGTGGAGGCTCGATCACCTCAGGAAGCATTCACGTGCCAACTCGCTCGATGCCCGATCAAGCGACGATTGATCCAGCGACCCCACGCACACCGCCGCATAGCCGGGCGACGCTCTCTCGCACCCCGAGTCGCCATCCTGCGGGATCGGCGGTGCCGCGCTCGCCCTATCCAGCCGAAAAGCAACAATAAATGCTGCGCTTCAGAGGGCTGCGCTTCGATTCGAAACTGAGAGTACATTAGCGCTCGACCCGAGGACTCCTCGTGCTGTCTGGAGTCAAAGCGGAAAACAGCATTTGCAGCAATGCCAAGACGATCGCCCCAATGAACGCCGCGCCAAAGGTCGTGACGTAGAATCCCGCGACCACTCCACTGGCCAGCTTCAGGATGAAGGCGTTGATCACCAGGAAGAATAGGCCCAGGGTGAGGATGCCTAGTGGCAGGGTAATCAACTTCAGAAAGAACCCCAGCGTGGCGTTCAACAATCCAATCACAATAACGGCAATCAGCGCCGCCCCCAGCGTGTTGACCTGGAAGCCGGGCACAATCCGCGATACGATCAGGAGCGCAATCGCATTTAGAATCCAATGAAGAAGCAGACGGAGCATGGGTATAGTTCCTTTCTCGGCACGCGCTTCGTGGTCCCATCCGGTCTCTCCATTCGGGGCCACGAAGCGTCTAAACGTTATCCAGGTACTCTAGCAGTTAGTCCACTTTCGAAGTACGTTCTGGGCGAAGCGTCGTTGTCAGCCTGCTGTTTGGCAGAAAGATCCGTCTCTTAGCGAGGCGCTGGCATTACGAAACGCTTACCCGGAACTGATAAGACTAGTTGAATGAACATACGTCTTCTCTCCACGTTTCTGGCAGGATCTCTGGCTGCAACTACCCTGCTGCCGGCGCAGCAACACGCTGCGGCGCCGTCGGCGCCGGATGGTTCGATTCCTGATATCAAGACGCTTATGTTGCAGGTACAAGCGCACCAGCGTCAGTTGGATCAAGTCCGCGAAAACTATACGTTCCGAGAGGTTATGCAGACTGATGATCTCGATTCAAATGGCCAGGTTAAGAAGACCGAGACCGAAGAATACGAGGTCTTCTATGTCAACAGTCATCATATTCAGAGACTCGTCAAGAAAAACGGAAAGCAGCTCAGCGCCGATGAGCAGAAGAAGGAACAGGATCGAGTTACTAAGGAGGTCGAAAAGGCCACGAAGCTGGAGCCCGGCAAGTCTTTGAATGCCGATCAAATCTCCATCACTCGCATTCTTGCCATCATGAAGGTTTCCAATCCGCGCCGAGTTGCGCTCAACGGACGCCCGACCATCGCCTTCGATTTCGTAGGCGATCCGCATGCCCAGACCCATGGCATGGCTGAGGATGCTTCCAAGAAGATCGCCGGCACCCTGTGGGTGGACGAGAAGGACAGAGAGGTCGCCAAACTGACCGTTCACTTTGACGACAACTTTCACGTTGGAGCGGGTATTGTCGCCACCGTGCAAAAAGGCTCCTCCTTTGAATTCGAGCAAGCGATCGTCAATAACGAGCTGTGGCTCCCGACCTCCGGGGAAGCGCATCTGACCGCCCGTGTTCTGCTGGTCAAAGGCTACCGGCAGAATATGCACTTCAGAGACAGCGATTATCAGCGCTTCCACACCGACGCAAGCCAGCAAGCAGGAGCAACCATCCATACCCCGTAGATCGATCCCGATCTCAGCTCTATGAATCAATCACCACGGACCTGCCGATCTTTGAAGCCCCACAAAATACCCCGGAATAACCTTCCTTAAGGCACAATGGGAAGGGTTGACCCGGTGAGCCGACCTGATTGCCCATGAGAGACCCTTGGCTCTACTGGTGGACGGACTCCGTTCCCCTGCTCCACCAAAGCACCTTTCCCCGGCTGCTGCTGGCGCTCTGTCTCGGCGCGATCATTGGCGCGGAACGCCAATGGCGGCAGCGTGCCGCCGGCCTGCGCACCAACACCCTGGTTTGCTTCGGCGCGGCCGCATTCGTCGACCTCGGTTCTACGGTCGCACCCGGGAGCACCCAGATCATCGCCTACGTCGTCTCCGGGGTGGGTTTCCTGGGCGCTGGCGCCATCATGAAAGACGGCGGCAATGTGCGCGGACTGAACACCGCGGCGACGCTATGGTGCTCGGCAGCGGTTGGAGCCTGTGCTGGCGCGGGCGAGATGCTCGACGCTTGTTTTGTGACGGCGATGCTGATTGGCATCAATATCGCCATGCGCCCGCTCTCTCGTTCCATTGACCGCCGTTCGCTGGCGGCACTCGACACCCACGTCCTTTATCGGCTGCGTTTGCTTTGCCCCGCCGAACACCAGGTCGACGCCGAATTCCAGTTGACCCGGGCCATCGCTGCGCGCTCCCTGGCGCTGCGCGATTTGCGAGCCGAGCCCGTCGACGAGACGGATACCTTTATCGTGCAGGCCCTCGTCGAGTCTTCCACCCGCGATCCGCTCCTGCTGAATAAGGTGGCCGACGAGATGCGAGCCTTTCCGTGGATCAACTCGATCGATTGGACGGAAACTGAATCGGAGACGGAATAAGGCTGGAACAGAGCAGCAGTAGATTCAAATTCCTCTGGCGTCGCTTATCGGGAAAGAGCTGCTCGTCGGATTGCCTTAAAGTTTGCGACTACCCTCCTGGGTGCCCGCGACGAGAATCCCGGCGGCAAACCGGCACATCAAGGCGAGCGCCGAGCAATTCAGTACCGCCAGCATGCCGTCTGTCCAGAGGCTCGACCATGCAGCGCCAAGCCATCCGTGGCTGGGGATCAGCCAGAGATTGAGGGCGACATTCAAAATGACAGCCAATACCTGAGACACTGTTCGGTATTTCTGTAAGCCGCTGCCGGTCATCGCGCTTCCCGTCATCTGGTGAATGCTGCGAAACACCGGAATGATGCATAGCCATCGCAGGGCCAGGACAGTCTCGCGGAAGCCCTGGCCGACCAGGTGAGGCACCAACGGCGCAGTGAGGAAAATGGCGGCCATGGCCAACAGTCCGAGCGGAATCGTTCTCTTCAGGAGTTTGGCGGCAAGCTCCGCCGATCCCGCAATGCCGATGAGGCCTCGTTTGAAGAAGCGGGGCATGGCCGCCTCCCGGATTGCAACGACGGGAATCGTGGCAACATCGACGATCCGATAGGCCATGGTGTAAATGCCATTGGCTACGTTCATTCCGTAGTGACTCAGCATGGTTTTGTCGATATCGTTGTACGCCGTCGAGGTGGAGGTCGCGAACGAGTACCCTAAGCCCTCCGGCAAGTCATGCTTCATCTGCGTCAAGTGAAATGCTGGCCTTCCGAATCTCCAAGTGACCGTGACAACGCCGGCTAGAGTGGCCGCCATCGAAACCATGACGGTTGCAATGGACCACTGGTAGGCCGAGGCGTGATGAAGCATGACCAACATCCCCGCGGCTGCGAGTGTGCGGGCAAAGTTAGTCGCCAGGTTCAGGAAAGCTGTAATTCGAAGTTGTTCGAACGTCTGGAAGACCCGCGCCGCGGCGAAGGTGAGTTGATTGCAGAAGCAGTTTGCCACTGCTCCCAGCAACAGGATCGGTCGCGAGCCGGCACCGATCAGGTGCCCGGAGATCAGCGCGAGTCCAGCAATGATCGCGACACTGACCGTCGTCGTCGTGAATAGAATATTTCCCCAGTAGACGGCGTATCTCTGCCGATCGGCGCTCACATAACGGAGGAAGACGGTTCCCGAACCCATCGAACTGTATTGTCCGATGATATTCGTGAGCGCGAATGCACCAGCGTATAAGCCATATTCATAAGGCCCGAGCAATCGGGCGATCAAGATGAAATAGGCCGATTGCAGCAGAAATCCGCTTCCCTGTCCAAGCACCATCCAACCGGCGTTGCGAGCCAGTGGGCTCGTCCGAATGCTTCTTAGCTCGCGCCTAATCGAGAACATGGACACCGGTACGGCGTCTTCGGGAAGTGGCCTGAACGGCAACGGTCCGAACGACAACTACGGAGGGCATCATCGTCGCGCGAGTACAGGAACAGTCGGAATCACTAGAGGCTCTAGGCAGAAGACGCCTTGGTAGGAGGGGGAGGATAAGCGATCATATCGCTTTCTTTAAATCAGCGCGTCCGCAAATCAGCAAGGCTAATCACGGTGGTGGAATCAAGGTCCTTCCACGCAGCGAAGAAGGATGGGCTCAGACAAAGAAAAGCGCCCCGCCATCCTGAAGGACGTGGGGCGCTATTTTTCTAAGAATCGCTCGGCTTCGAGTAACCGGAGTCAACTCAATGTACAGCCTAAGACTTAGGGCACGGCATAAACAGCAGCCGAACTGGCCCCGGCCAGGATCGAACTTCCGCTTACAGCGATGTTTTTGAGGTAGCTGAACGGCACATAGAGGATGTCCTCCGGCTCCAACATGATGTCCGGAATCTTGCCCTTCTGCATATCGCTCAACTGGATGTGGGTTTCCGTATAGCCGTCGGCGGTCCTGCGAATCAACCGGGCCGCAGCGGGGCGAGCAGTCGGAGGAGTTCCTCCGGCAAGCGCCAGCATCTGCAGCAGCGATAACTGAGAGCGGTTGTTGTTCATGGTATATCCGCCGGGCCTGCCCACGTCTCCGAGCGCGTAGACCAGACTCGCCTTCGGCACCATTACCTTGTCGCCCGGATGTACCAGGATGGAATGATTGAACGCTTCTTCAGGGTTATTGGAGACGAAATACTGGACGCGCTCTCCGGTGCCATGGCGCTCGATGGTGACATGCCGGTTGGCTAACTCTTGCAGCCCTCCAGCCATGCTGAGCACGTCCATTACCGGGCGCGAAGTGTCGATCTGATAAGAGCCTGGGTGAGCGACCTCGCCAATCACCAACACTCCCTGGGTGGCATATTGTTCGATCGTTACCGTCACCTGCGGGTGCTTCATGTACTCTTTTTGCTGCAACTGGGTCTCAACCGTGCGCGCCGCACCTTCCGGAGTCAGACCTGCAACGTGGACGTTCCCCAGGAAGATCAGCGGGACATTTCCGTCATCTGTCACACGCGCGTGCTGATCCATCTCAGGGGTATCGAATACCTGGACGTGCAGCATGTCACCAGGACCGATCAAGATGCTCTCTGCCGAGCCCGAAGCCGTCGCAGATGAGGTCTGCGCAAGCGCTGAAGCGGTTAGAACCAGAGCCAGAAATTGTAGCTTAAGAAATCTCACTCCCACCTCCCAAACGTTTCGTGTTGGTGTAATAGGTGCTATTTGAAAATCCGTAGTACTTGTAATAGGCGTCTGCGGTCCGTTCAACGCCGTTCAAGACCACCCCGATGTGACGGTTGGTTCCTAGTTGAGCGCGCAGCGTTCGCAGGGAAAGGTCAAGCGACTGTTGTTGCGTCGACTGATAACGAGCCACCAGAAGCGTCGCATCTACCTGGCTGCTGAGTACGACTGAGTCAGTCACGGGAAGAACCGGAGCCCCGTCGAGGATGATGAAGTCGTAGTACCCGCGCCATAGATCAAGCAGTTGCCTCATTTTACTTGATCCCAGCAGTTCTGCCGAGTAAGCCGGAATTGGACCTGATAATAAGATGTCCAAACCAGGAACGGCTTCGACCTGGAGAAATGCCTGTCCCATCGCATCGACCGACAACTGCCCAGCGAGAATGGTGCTCAGACCGACCTCCAAAGAAGAATTAAAGAGCACATGCAAGTTGGGGCGGCGCAGATCTGCGTCGACCAGCAAGACCCGCTTTCCTTGCTGGGCGAGGACCACTGCCAGGTTCGAGCTAAGCGTACTTTTACCCTCGCCCTCCGTCGACGATGTAACCAGGAGAACCTGTGGAGGGGCGCCTCCACGAGTGGAAAGCAAGGTGGTCCGCAAAGCCCGCAGCGCTTCCACGTAAGCAGAGTGAGGATCCTTGAGCGCCGCAATCGCCTCCCTTCCCGGCAGGGCAAAGCTGTGACCAGAGAGCCGAAGCCCCTTTTTCTTCGCAGCGAAGGACGGCAGTATGCCGAACGGGGCCTCACCCATCAGCGATTCAAGGCCGTGAATGTCGGCGATCTTGCTGTCCATCAGGTCGACGACCACTGCCATGATGCATCCGAATAAGAGTCCAGTCGCCAGGGATCCGGCGAGATACAACGGGATGTTGGGCCGAGAGGGCGCCGACGGCGCGAGCGCCGGGCTGACGACGGTGATGTTGCTGGAATGAAAGCCCTCGAGCACTCCGGCTTCTTTCATCCGGCTTTGCAGCTTCTCATAGAGCGAGCGGCTTTGGTCAGCTTGTTGCCGGGCCATCGAATACTGGACGGCCTTGTCGTTCATCTCATCAGCCCTTTGCTTCTCGGCGTCGTAGAGCTGTTTGGCGCCGGACTCGACCTGCTGGGCCACCACGTATTCGTTCCTCGCGCGATCGCGCATGCGCTGAATTTCTTCCTTGATGGAGTTCTGAATCGCGGTAAGATCAGCCTTCAACTCGTCCACCTTGGGATAGGCTGGCCCGAACTTGGCCAGAAGCTCGTTGATCTGGCCATTCAGGGTGGCCTCTCTTGTGCGCAAACTGGAGATGACCGCGAGGTCATTGCTCATCCCCGATGCGGCCCCTGCGAGAGCGGTGTTCGACGGTAAGCCCATGATAGTTTCAGGATCGCCGGACTTCACTACCTCGTAGATCGCGCCCTTGAGAATGACGTTGGTGTGGGCCTGAGAGACGGCGGCTGTCGCCTTTTGCAACTGGTCTAGCGTGCTGCTGTAAGCCTGCCCTTGTCCGTCGCCGTCGCCGCTGCCGGCCACTTGCACGACGCCAGTCTGTTTTTGCAGCTTGACCGCTTTCTGCTCGAGGGCATCACTGTCCGCCTTCATCTCGGCCAGTTGCGACTCCAAGAATTTTGACGCCTCAGTATCCACGGTACGTCTGCTTTGGAACGAGTAGTTCACGAGTGAGGCGACCAACTGATTGACGACGCGCGCGGCGAGATTCGGATCGCTGCTTGAAAATGCGACCTCGATCACTCGCGTTCCAGGGATGATCTTGACCTCCAGATTTTCCTGAAACTGCTTCAGCAATCGATCGCGACGCAATGGCGCAGCCGAGAGTGCCACGCCTGCGGGATCCGCCGGCGGAGGCGGTGAGAAGAGAGAGTTCACCCAACCGGTGAAGGTAAAGTGCGGCTTGAAGGCGCTGGTATCTTCCAGATGAAGGTCTTCAATGACCTTCATGGCGAGTGCAGGAGATTCGAGAACGGTCGCCTGGGTCTCGAGATTCATGCTCGCCGAATTTGGATCGGTATCACCGCCAGCCGGACTGGCAGCGTTCGAGTCCAGGGTAAGACTGTCGCTATTCGGCTTTTGGACTTGAATCTCGGCAACAGCGGTATAGCGCCGAGTCATGAGGATGCACAACAAGGCAGCCCCTGCTACCAGCAGCACAGTTGTGCGAAGGATTATCAGCCGTCTTCGATTGAGAATGCCAACGAAACCTTTGAGGGGGTTTTGCCGGCGATCAACCATAGGTGCTGGAAATCCGGTGGTGGAACCAGTCAAAGCTTTCATATTTCTTAAGATCAATACTAGGTCTTAAGCCTGGAACGCTTAGACCAATTCACATATTGCCGGTGACGTTGGTCAGGCTACTTGCAAGGAGTGTCGGCTGCACAAATGTCTATCTAGGACATTGAATCCGGGTGGTGAGTCCCGCCAAAGCGCAGAATGCCATTCAACCCTGCCTACTTAAAGGATAGTCTGCCCGGAACAAAAGTCAAGGGAATACAGAACTATCTCGACTCGAAGAATCCGCCCAATAATGGGCTCGCCGGGCTACTGAAGTTAGACCCCAAGATGAAGGGAAAGTTGCCAGTCGATGAGAATCACCGAGTTTCGGGATGCGAGAGATTGGCGTTGCGCCTAATCCCTCGCATCCTGAACGACTTAGTAGCGGTAGGTGTCCGGCTTGTAGGGGCCTTCGACGGCAACACCGAGGTAGTCGGCTTGCTTGGGCGAAAGCGTCGTCAGCTTGACGCCGATCTTTTCCAGGTGCAAACGGGCGACTTCTTCGTCCAGCTTCTTCGGCAGAACATAGACGTCGACCGCGTAGCTGTCCTTCTTCTCCCACAGATCGAGCTGGGCGAGAGTCTGGTTGGCGAAGCTGTTACTCATCACGAAGCTAGGGTGACCGGTCGCGCAGCCCAGGTTTACCAGACGGCCCTCGGCGAGCACGAAGATGCTGTGCGCCGCTTGCCCGTCAGTCGCTGGGAAGTTGTACTGGTCAACCTGCGGCTTGATGTTGATCTTCTCGACGCCCTTGGCGGTGTTGAGCTGATCCATCTGGATTTCGTTGTCGAAGTGGCCGATGTTGCAGACGATGGCCTGGTCTTTCATCTTCTTCATGTGCTCAAAGGTGATGATGTCCAGGTTGCCGGTGCAGGTGACATAGATGTCGCCGCGGCCGAGGGTGTCTTCGATGGTGGTCACTTCAAAACCTTCCATCGCCGCCTGAAGAGCATTGATCGGGTCAATCTCGGTGACGATCACACGCGCGCCCATGCCGCGGAGGGAATGCGCTGAGCCTTTGCCGACATCGCCGTAGCCGCAGATGACGGCGACCTTGCCGGCAACCATGACGTCGGTCGCGCGCTTGATGCCGTCGGCTAGGGATTCGCGGCAGCCGTAGAGGTTATCGAACTTCGACTTGGTCACCGAGTCGTTGACGTTGATCGCCGGGACAAGCAGCTTGCCCTGTTCCTTCATCTTGTAGAGACGGTGAACGCCGGTGGTGGTCTCCTCGGAGACGCCGCGCCATTCCTTGGCAACACGGTGCCAACGTTGCGGATCTTCCGCGTGGATCTTCTTCAGCAGGTCCTTGATGACATCTTCTTCGTGGCTGCCGGAGGGCGTGTTGACCCAGCCGTCGCCGTCTTCGAGTTCATAGCCTTTGTGAATCAACAGGGTTACGTCACCACCGTCATCAACGACCAGCTGCGGCCCCTTGCCATTGTGATCGAGGGCTTGATTGGTGCACCACCAATACTCTTCGAGAGACTCGCCCTTCCAGGCGAAGACGGGGACGCCAGCGGCCGCAATTGCCGCGGCGGCGTGGTCCTGGGTCGAGAAGATATTGCAGCTCGCCCAGCGAACGTCGGCGCCCAGCGCAACCAGGGTCTCGATCAATACCGCGGTCTGGATCGTCATGTGAAGTGAACCGGTGATGCGGACGCCAGCCAGTGGCTTGGCAGCGGCATACTTATGCCGAATCGCCATCAACCCGGGCATCTCGTGTTCAGCGATGGAAATTTCCTTGCGTCCCCAGTCTGCCAGGGACATGTCGGCCACTTTGTAGGTGGCGGTAGTGGCGCGATCCAGTGTTGCGGTAGCCATGCGTTAAATCCTCCTATCGTAAAATCACGATATATCGATATAATACCGGTAAGCCAAAATGACGTCAATGCTCAAATCGCTGCGGCTGCTTGCTGATCCAAATCGGTTGCGGATCTTGTTGCTCCTCGCAGCGGAAGAGCTTTCTGTCGCCGAACTGCAAGAAATCCTCGGTCTTGGCCAAAGTACTATATCGACGCAGCTCTCGCAGTTGAAGAGCGCTGAACTCATTGAGGACAGGCGCGCCGGGAAAAACAACCTCTACAGGCTCGCGCAGCCGGCTGCTCAGGCCGTCCTGCCGATTATTCGCCAGGCCGCGGTCGAGATTGCGGAGGCCGTTGGGGACGAGGCTGCCCTGGCGCTCATTCTCCGCAAGCGGCAGGACAAAACCCGTGCGTTCTTCGATGAGATGGCTGGGCGTTTCGGCCGGGAGTATCTTCCGGGACGTTCCTGGAAGGGTTTAGCAGAAGCGCTGCTGAAGCTTATGCCACCAATGGTGATCGCCGATCTGGGCGCCGGAGAAGGGACGTTTTCCTTGCTCCTGGCGCAGCGCGCCAAACGGGTGATAGCAATCGACAGCTCAGAGAAGATGGTTGAGTACGGCACTGCCCTCGCCCTGAAGCAGGGCGCCAGCAGCCTCGAATACCGTCGCGGGGACCTTGAAGCGCTTCCGATCGAGGACGAGGCCGTGGATCTCGCCTTCTTCAGCCAATCCCTCCATCATGCCTTGCACCCCGGACGAGCGATTGCCGAGGCCTGGCGCATTCTCAAACCCGGCGGCCGCATTGCCGTCCTCGACCTGGTCAGACACCGCTTTGAAGAGGCCCGCGAACTCTACGCGGACCTCTGGCTTGGCTTCAGCGAAGCCGAATTGGAAGGGTTGTTACAGAAAGCAGGCTTTGCGGGGGTGGAGACGGATCTGGTTCACAAAGAAAGCGAAGCGCCATACTTCCAGACGCTGCTGGCAGTCGGCAACAAGCCCTGCGCTTGATCTCTCCCCATCCAGCTAAACCAGAACAGCCGACAAGCATTCTGTCACAATGGTAGTCGTGGCCTCTCGACCCACCATCAAACTTGCTGCGGAAAAGCCGGTTTTGCTTGGCAAGCGCGAACAACTCCGGATAGCCCGGGCTCTGGCCGACCCGACTCGCTTTGAGATTTTTCAGCAAATTGCCGCAGGGCGCTGCGTAGCCTGCGCCGATCTCCGCGAGCATCTGTCGGTGACCCCGCCCACCGTCTCTCATCACCTCAAGGAACTCGAAGCCGCCAATCTGATTGAAATGGCGCGTGACGGAAAATTTATGAACCTGACTTTCCGTCGCGACATCTGGCAGGCATACCTCAAAGAACTTTCCCGGATCTAGCCACTTCCAGAATCCTTCCCCTCGTCATGTCCATCACTTAGGCGTACCGAAGCTTCACTGCGTAAAGAGGGAAAGACATGAGCACACTAAACGGGAAAGTAGCGGTCGTCACCGGCGCGTCTAAGGGCATTGGCGCATCCATCGCGGAGCATTTCGCCGCATCAGGCGCGAAGGTGGTCGTCAACTACTCCAGCAGCAAAGAGGGCGCGGACCGAGTCGTGGCCAACATCAAAGCCAAGGGCGGCGATGCGATTGCGATCCAGGCCAACGTGGCAAAACAGGCGGAGATCGAGAAGCTTTTTGCAGAGACCAAGAAAGCTTACGGAAAGCTCGACATTCTGGTGAATAACGCTGGTATTTACGAGTTTTCACCGCTCGAAGAGATCACCGCTGAACACTTCCACAAGCAGTTCGATCTGAACGTTCTCGGCTTGCTCCTGACTACCAAGGAGGCTGTGAAGCTTATCGGTCCCGAGGGCGGCTCCATCATCAACATCAGCTCGATCGTGGGACCAATGCCGATGCAGACCGCCGCCGTTTATAGCGCAACCAAGGCAGCTGTCGATGCCATCACCGTGGCCTTATCGAAGGAGCTGGGAGCGCGGAAGATTCGGGTAAATTCGCTCAACCCCGGCATGGTCGAGACCGAAGGCGTCCACGCAGCGGGCTTCGCCGAGAGTGACTTCCGCAAGCAGATCGAAGCCACCACCCCGCTCGGCCGCATCGCGCAGCCTGGAGACATCGCGACTGCCGCAGTCTTCTTCGCCTCCGACGACGCTGGCTGGGTGACCGGGCAAACGCTCATCCTCGCGGGCGGACAGCGCCAGTAAGGTTGCGCCCGGATGAGGTCCTCAAAGACTCTCATCTCCAATGCTGTCTGAGCGCGGCGTTCGGCTATAGCACCAACAGAGCCAGCGCCGCGCCGCCCATCGCTACAGCGCAGGCCCAGCCCAAGTAGCGCAACGGTCTTGAATTGGTGCGTTTCCCCATCACCTTTTCGTCGCTCGTCAGGAGCACGACCAGAACAACCAGGGGCGGCGCCAGCACCCCATTCAGAACCGCGGACCAGAAGAGCATCTTGACCGCGTCCAGCCCGGCAAAATCCAAAGCCAAGCCGATCAGCATCGCGACTGCAATGACCGCGTAAAATGGGCGCGCCGCAAGGGGCTTAGAACCCAGAGACGCGTGGCGCCATTTTGCGCCCTCCGCGACCGCATAGGCGCACGAACCTGCAAGTACTGGCACCGCCAGCATCCCTGTCCCGATCAGCCCAAGGGTGAACAGCCAGTAGGCGCCTTGTCCGGCCAGCGGACGCAGCGCCTCTGCCGCCTCTTTGGCGGTCGTAATACTTCTGAGTCCATGGGCATGAAGAGTAGCCGCCGTCGTCAAGATAATGAAGTACATCACCACGTTTGAGAACAACATGCCGGTGACGACATCAGTTCTCGTAGCGGCCAACTCGGCATCCGTGGCTCCGCGCCTCTGCGCCACTTTGATCTTGCCTTGCTTGCGCTCCTCTTCTACTTCCTGCGATGCCTGCCAGAAAAAAAGGTACGGCGAAATCGTTGTGCCTAGTATTCCCACCAGAACGGACACATAGCTTCGTGTCCACTCGATATGAGGCACGAATGTGGATCGGAGAACGGCCCACCAATCGGGACGAGCGAGGAAGGCCGTAATGACATAAGCGAACAATATCAGGGTCATCCACTTGAAGGTCCGCGCGATGGTGCGATACGAGGTCCAAAAAAGAAGAGCAATGATAATTGCGGTAAAGAGGGGCGTCCAAAAGTAAGAGGGAACTCCGGTCACCATTTGCATGGCGTTGGCCATGCCTCCGAGATCGGCGCCGATGTTAAATACATTGGCGATGACCACCAGCCCGCAAGCCGGCCAGAGTACCCAAGGCGGATAGCGAGTGCGAATCACACTCGCGAGTCCCCGGCCGGTCACCATGCCCAGACGCGCACACATCAACTGCACAGCCGCCATAAGCGGAAAAGAAAACAATGCCGTCCAGAGTGCGGTATAGCCGTAGGCCGCCCCGGCTACCGAATAAGTGGAGATCCCGGAAGGGTCATCGTCGGCCGCCCCAGTAATCAATCCCGGACCAAGGTCCCTGAAGAATTGCTGAACGGGATCCCGTCGCCTGGGCGGAACTTCCGATCTCTCCGGTGTCAGGAGCATTCTGATTGCCGTCTCGTATCCTGCCAACCATAGCACTTGAAGTACAGGTTGATCACCAATTTCCCATTACGGTTCCTTCTCGGAAAGCCAGGGGGCCGCTAACTCCGAATCTAGTGGCGAGCGGTCCGATCACGACCGCATAATGGCTACAACTCTCCGTAACAAAATCTAAGATTCCGTGGTTTTGCGACTCTGGTCCGCCGCTATTTGAATGGCGTCGGTTGTCACTCGCGAAACATTCGAGACATAGGCGAACTGTGATCATCCGGCCACTCCGCTCGTGGGTTTTGATTGTCGCCTGCCTCCTTCCATCCGGGCTTGTTGCCTTTGCATCGCCGCAGGATACGATAGCCAAGCCTCCGCTACGCCCTACTCATCAGGCAAACGCGAAAGCGTTCCTGGCGAAGCGCGGGTGGCCGGGAAAACAGGCGGCAACCCTGTTGATGCAGGGACGCGCGGCCAGCAAGAGATCAGCGAATGTCAGAGAGGGGATTGATCCTGCGCTCGCCACGCCCACAGATTCCCTGCTCAGTCAGCCATGGCAACCGCTCGGACCGGCGCAGATCTCAACCACTGTTTACGGGCTGGTGACAGGCCGAGTTTCGAGTATCGCAGTCGACCCGTCGGATCCGACCGGCAATACGATCTATGTTGGGACGAGCGGTGGCGGCGTATGGAAATCCACCACTGCAGCAGGCCCTCCCGCTGCCGTTTCCTTTGCTCCTCTAACGGACGATCTACCTGCGTTCAATCAAGGCGATCTGGCTTCGCTGAGCATCGGAGCACTCTCGGTCCAAACGGGAGGAACTGGTGTCATCCTGGCAGGGACGGGAGACCCGAACGATGCCCTTGACTCCTACTACGGCTCCGGCATTCTCCGTTCCGCGGACGGTGGCCTGAGCTGGAGTCTGATTGCCAACTCAAATGACCTGTCTGTGAATTCGCTGACGAACTTCTACTTCGTTGGGAATGCCTTCGCCGCCTTCGCCTGGAGTGTACAGTCTCCGAACCTTGTCGTTGCCGCTGTCTCTCAATCGGCGCAAGGAGAACTGGTCGGCGCGACGGATCTTCAAAGCTATAACGACATTCCGAGGAGTGTCGCCGGCCTTTACTACTCGATCGATGCTGGGCAGACGTGGCTTATGGCCACGATAACCGACGGGCCGGGCCGAACCGTGCAGACCGGCCTGATCCCCGTCGCCGGCGGAGGAAACGCGGCGACCGCGGTGGTGTGGAACCCGATTCGCAGACGCTTTTATGCAGCCATCCGCTTCCATGGATATTACGAGTCCGCGGATGGAATTACATTCACTCGCCTCTCGAATCAGCCAGGCGCCGGCTTGACGTCGACCGAGTGTCCGACCAACCCGAACAGCATTGGGTCGCAGGCGTGCCCGCTCTTCCGCGGAGCGCTGGCGGTACAACCCTCCACCGGAGACATGTTCGCTCTCAGTGTGGATGGCAATTTGCTCGACCAGGGGCTCTGGCAGGATGTATGCTCAGCGTCCTCTAGAACATGTGTGTCAAACACTGTTACATTTAGCCAACCGTTGTCTGCCACCGCGCTCGAAAATGGCCAGGGCGCGATTTTCCTCGGCGACTACAGTCTGGTGTTAGCGGCGGTGCCCTCCACTGGGGATACACTTCTCTTCGCAGGGACGCAAGATATTTATCGCTGCAGCCTTGCGGCGGGTTGTGTCTTTCGCAACACCACGAACACGAACACCTGCACCGCCGCCCTGGTCGCCCCCTTCCAACACGCGATCGACACGACCTTTGCCGGCGGCCTGTCGCTGATGTATTTCGGCAATGACAGCGGGCTCTGGCGGTCGACCGACGATGTGGGCCAGACGATGCAAACCTGTCTCCCCGACGATGCGAACCATTTTCAGAACCTTAACAACGGCATCGGATCGCTCGCCGAGGTGAATGCCTTTGCGCAGGACCCCACCGACAGCGCAATCATCCTCGCCGGGATCGGCGTGAACGGATCCGCCGCTTCATCGACCGCGAGTCAAAACGTCTGGCCTCAGGTTTTGGACGGCAACGGCAGCTATGTGGCCATCGACCCGTCAAATCCCGAAAACTGGTACGCGCAGAGCAGCATCGGAGTTGGGATTGATCTATGCGCGAGCGGCTCTTCCTGCACTCCGGCTGCATTCGGCACACCCGTCATCGGATTTGCTCAAGTCGGGCCGGACGCCTATGCATCATCCGAGGGATCACCGTTCATCCTTGATCCGCTGAATAGTGCGAACCTCATCCTCGGGACTTGTCATGTCTGGTGGGGCCCTGCAGATGGAGCATCCTGGTCACTAGCCAACCAGCTTAGCGAACTTTACCCGGGCGAAGGACCTACCTGTGCCGGCAACGGGTTACTCCAATCAATGGCTGCGAGCAGTGCGGTCTCTACTTCGGAAACCAACACCGAGTTGATCTACGCTGGGATGTCGGGGGTGGGTCTGGACGGTCCGCAAGCCTATGCCGGCCACCTCTTCGAAGCGACCGGGATTAATTCCCGCTTGTCCCCTGCCGCCTGGACGGACATATCTGCGTCGCCGGTGACGAACGACCTCTACGGCTTCAATCCTGCGGATTTCAGCGTCTCGAGCATTACCCTCGATCCTCACGATCCGACCGGTCAAACCGTCTACGCGACGATCCAGGGGTTTGACACTATTCTTGCGTCAACTGGCAGCGTTTACGCCTCGACCAACGCCGGCGTCAGCTGGCTGAATATTACCAGTAACCTGCCTGGCGTTCCCGCGAACAGCATCGCGATCGATCCCAATGATGCGAATACTGTTTATGTGGCCATCGATACTGGCGTTTATATCACCACCGCGGTTACGAGTTGCTCGGTTCAGAATTGCTGGAGCCTCTACGGATCGGGACTGCCCAATTCACCAGTGATCCAGCTGGCGACCTTCAATCATGCCGGACAGTCTCTTTTGCGTGCAGGGACCTACGGACGTGGTATCTGGCAGATTCCCTTGATCACTGCGGCTGCCGCAGAGGCGACCGCAGCCACATCTCCATCCTCGCTGTCGTTTGCAGAGCAGCAAGTACAGACTCAAAGCGGCGCACAGACAGTCACGGTTACAAATACTGGAACCATTCCCCTGATCGTAGCCCAAACGCCGGTGACGGGCGACTTTGCGGCGGCGAATGGTTGCAGCGGGCCGGTCGCTATAGGAAGTGGCTGCACCGTGCAAGTGACGTTCACGCCGACGATGACCGGTGTTCGCAGCGGGAAATTAACCATCTATGCGAACGTCGCTCAAGGACAGTTGACCGTGCCGGTCAGCGGCACCGGACTACCTGGCGCGTCGGTGGTTTTACTGCCAACCTCGATGAACTTCGGTGCCACACTAGTAGGCTCGTCGGCAATCCCACCGCAGAACATCACCATATCGAACACTGGCGGTGTCGCAGCGACACTCGGGACACCGGTTGTGACTGGCGACTTTTCAATTGTGGCGAATACCTGCTCGGCGACGCTCGCTCCAAACTTCGGTTGCACCGTGGCCATCGCCTTCACCCCGACCTTGTCGGGTCCGCGCCCGGGCGTCTTCTCCATCAGTGACAGTCAAGGGACACAATCGGCGACGCTTCTGGGTAATGGCGTCGCTCCGGCCACCGATGGCGTCGCGCCGTCCGCTCTCGCTTTTGCGCTACAGACTGTCGGCACCAGCAGCACTCCGCAGGTGGTCATTCTAGCCAACTCTGGGGATTCGCCTTTGAACTCGGTGAGTGCATCCGTGACTGGCGACTTCCAGGTCGTCAATGGCTGCGGGGAGACACTGATCGGCCACTCCACATGCGCGTTTTCAGTGACCTATAGCCCCAAACAGGTGGGAGTTGAGAATGGTGTGCTGACGATCAACGACATGTATGGAAAGCCTCAGAACGTTGCCTTATCAGGTCTGGGTCTGGCGCCGTCCGGGATTTCCGTCTTACCTTCAGCAATCAACTTCGGCACCGAAGCCATCGGGGTGCCGAGTCCTGCGCAGACCGTTACTGTTACAAACAGCGGCGGAATAGCATTAGGCGCGCTCACCCTCGCGGTGCAAGGCCCATTTAGCATCGTCTCAACAAGTTGCACCTCCACGTTGGCGACCGGAGGAAATTGTTCGGCCCAGGTCGAATTCCTCCCCACTCTCTCGGGCCTCCTTTCAGGAACGCTGACGGTCGGAAGCTCTTCGATTGATAATCCGCTGCAGGTCGCGCTTAGCGGCGACGGTTTTGGGTTCACCTTGCAACCGAATGGGGCGTCGAGTGCAACCGTCACCGCCGGGCAAACCGCCAACTATCTTTTGCAGATCATTCCGGATTCGGGATCAACCGGGATGGTGTCAATCACCTGCGGCTCTTCGCCTCCAGGCTCTGACTGCATCGTGAACCCGTCCTCGGTGCAGCTGACGAGTGGAGTCACCACAACGGTTGCGGTTTCGATTGCAACTGGAACCCTTGGTGCGACAGGAGCCTATGCGACCGCCACAACTGGTAAGCCATCTCGTGGAACGGCGCTGGTTCTGATAGCGCTGTGCTTGCCGTTTGCTCTTCTTAGATTCCCTGCCACTCGGAGGAAGGGATGGTGGCTAGCCTGGGTAATCGTCATCGCAGCGACCCCGCTAGGCTGCGGAGTCAGTGCCAGCGTTGGCAAAACGAGTGCGTCGACCGGGGGAAATCCGATCTCGACGCCATCAGCGACCTATAATCCCGTCGTGACGGCGACTGGCTCAGGAGCGACACAGAGCGTCCAGTTGACCTTAGTTGTCGAGTGAAATATTAGAAGTCGGAAGAATTCAGAGCGGAACGCCGTCTTTCAATCCCGATGACTTTACTTCTATCTCCCTGAATGAAAACCTTGACTCATGGTCTTACGGCAGTTTTCATCGCGAATTTTTACTTGCCGCTTGTTGCTCTCTGCCATCGTTCTACTGCTCTCGATGGTGCCGGAGACGCGTGTCTCGGCCGACGAACCGCCGGTTCCAACCATCATCGTCCGTGCGCAGAGATTCTCGTTTACCCCAAACCAGATAACCCTGAAGAAGGGGCAGCCCGTGAAGCTCATTTTTCTCTCGGAGGACGTTCCCCACGGTTTGTCTGTGAAGGGAATAGGTCTAAGGGCCGAAATTCACAAGGGCCAACGGACCGAGGTATCGGTTACCCCGGCCGAGACCGGCGACTTCCCCGGCCGTTGCTCGGTATACTGCGGCAGTGGTCACCGAGACATGGAATTTCTCGTCCGTGTCGTCGAATGACGCCGAAGAACGACACCGGTTCCGCTTTGATTCGACCTTCTAAAGCACTACACTCAGAATGCACTGCCCGAGTCATGCCGCGTAGAGGCTCTTGCGGGGCCACAAGGAGAAATCACGTAGGGAAAGGGTTCGCGGCCTGATTTTCGCGCTCCCGCCTTTCATCGACGGTATGTTAAATCGATCTGTCTATCTGGGATTTGCCGCACTCCTGACATTCACATTAGGGTCTTCTTCCTTCGCCCAGTCAACCTTGGGCAATACGGGCATCGACGCCCAGCAAGGCATCGATTGCGCCGATCCGCTTAACGCGAATTCAGAGACTTGCCAGGTGGGCCGCGGGCAGAATAACCAAAACCAGCAAAATAGTTATCAGAATTCGCAGCAATTCCCAAACTCAGGGAGTTCTCCCCAGAACGGTCGTAGCGGAGTTCCTGGTACCCAGAATCCCACCTTTTCCGACAACGGAGGGGTCAATGGTGCTAATGCTGCCAACGCTCGAAACTCGGCCCCACTGCCCTTCCCTCAAGAACCGTTGACGGAATTTCAGAAACTTGTGGCGTCTACGACCCAGCAGCTGCTTCCGATTTATGGGCAGGACCTCTTTCAAGGCGTGCCCTCCACCTTTGCTCCTGTGGATCAGATTCCAGTGACGCCTGACTATGTGATCGGTCCCGGAGATGAGATCCGGATTCGAGTGTGGGGTCAGGTGAACTTCAACGCCGATCTCAAAGTGGACCGCTCCGGCGATGTCTATCTGCCGCAGGTCGGCCGTATCCACGTGACTGGCTATGCATTTTCCGACCTGAGTCAACAGATCCGCTCGCAAATCGCTCGCGTTTACAGGAACTTCGATCTTACTGTTGATCTGGGTCAACTGCGGTCGATTCAGATATTTGTGGTAGGGCAGGCACGACGTCCCGGCGCTTACACGGTAAGTTCCCTCAGCACGCTGGTCAACGCCTTGTTCGCATCGGGCGGTCCGTCGGTGCAGGGCACAATGCGTGACATCCAGTTGAAGCGCGAAGGAAAGGTGATCTCGGATTTCGACTTGTACGATCTCCTGATACGCGGTGATAAGTCGCAGGACGCCCGTCTGCTCCCCGGAGACGTCATTTACATCCCGGCGGCCGGACCGCAGGTGGCGCTGATGGGCAGCGTCCGAAAACCCGCCATTTACGAATTGCGAGGAGGCGCAGGGGCCACTACGATCCAACAGTTGATCGACTCTGCGGGGGGGCTTTCCGCGATCGCTTCCGGCTCAAGGATCTCGGTAGAGCGCATCGAGAACCATCAGAATAGATTCGCCATGGAGGTCGCGCTCGACGCCACGGGACTGGCCACGCCGCTACAAGATGGCGATGTCCTGCGAGTGATTTCCATCGTTCCCGGCTTCGGGAAGACGGTAACGCTTCGCGGAAACCTGGCGAATCCGGGACGATTCGCCTGGCACGAAGGCATGAAGCTGAGCGATCTGATTCCCGACCGGGCATCGCTGATAACCCGCAACTATTGGTGGCATCGGGTCCAGCTGGGACTACCGGGATTTGAATTTCAGCCACTGGAAGGCCGGGGCGCGCTTTATCAGCCCAGCCATCCTGGTTATCTACCCAAACAACAGACGTTTCCTCTGAATGGAACATTCAACGGAGTTCCGGCGGCGCCGGGCACGCAGTGGAATAGGCCAGACTCACCTTCATCCGGACAGACACCCGACCTGGGAAACGGGCAGTTCAGCGGCAACCTGGCGCCTTCCTCCCCAACTGCCAACGCCAATGCTCCTTCGTACCCTGGACAGCAACGCGGTGATTCGCTGGCCGCGCAAGCGGAAGCCAGTGGCAGCACGCTAGCGGGCCAGCAAAGCCAAATCGTCACCCAAAATGTCGCCACCGCGGGTCAGAAGTTCGATGTCAGGCTGTCAGCTCCCGAGATTGATTGGTCGTACGCCGTCATTGAGCGTCTCGACCCTTCTTCGCTGAAGACCTCCCTCCTTTCCTTTAACCTCGGTAAGCTGGTGATCGATCACGATCCGACTCAGGATTTGCCGATACAACCTGGAGACGTTGTCACCATCTTTTCCCAGGCTGACATCCGGGTCCCGCTCGAGCAGCAAACCAAGTTCGTGAGGCTTGAGGGAGAATTCGTGAGTGCCGGCATCTACAGCGTCGGACCAGGCGAGACCCTTCGTCAGCTTGTCGAACGCGCTGGCGGATTTACGCCCAATGCGTATCTCTTCGGGTCGGAATTCACCCGGGAATCCACCCGCGTCTTTCAGCAGCAACGCCTCGATGAATACGTACAATCGCTCGAGTTGCAGACGCAGCGAGGGAGCATTAACCTGGCGGCCGCTGCAGTCAGCCCCCAAGACACCGCCGCCGCCAACGCGGCTAACATCAGCCAACAAGCCTTGCTGACTCGACTTCACCAGCTCCGGGCGACTGGCAGGATCGTCCTTGAGGTGAAGCCGAACAGCACCGGCGTCGACAGCATCCCCGACCTACCCCTCCAGGATGACGACCGGTTTGTTGTGCCGCCGGTGCCGGCGAGCATCAACGTGGTCGGCTCTGTGTACAATCAGAACTCGTTTATCTATCAATCAAGCCGGCGCGTCGGCGACTATCTTCGTCTGGCGGGCGGCCCCAACCGAGAGGCAGACAAAAAACACATCTTTGTGATTCGGGCAGACGGATCGGTTTACAGCCGCGCGACAGCGAACGGACTCTGGGGCAACAACTTCGAGGCTATGCGGCTCAATCCAGGCGACAGCATCGTGGTCCCGGAGAAGACCGTCGGTGCATCGGCGGTCAGGGGATTCATCAACTGGTCGCAGATTTTCTCCCAGCTCGCTATAGGAGCAGCGGCGATCAATATTTTATAGATGACCACCGTTACTCAACCGCTGGAGAGGGCAGAGGTGTTCTCCCTTCTGCTCTCTTTCAAGAGCATTCACTGAAAATTCATGGAGCTCCAGAAAACGACGGTTCACGGCTGGTGCTGCATTCATAATGAACCGCAGACGGGCGCAAGCCGAAGATGAAGGCCCGACCGACGCCAGCGTCAGGCATCCTACAACACTGATTTCTGAATCTTTATGCCAATGCGAGGGGGTTTAGTACACTGTGAGGGCGGAAAGCAAAGTTCCTTTCGTGAACAACTTCTGGCGTCGCCCGGGGTTACGATGACTCAATCGCGTGTACGGCGTGTAAAGGGAGTCACGTTTTGCACCCTGCAGGTAGCATTTGAGTTGAATGTTGTTGTATCTGGGTGTTAGTTCTGGAGTACAGCACAATGAACGACACATGAACTCCGGGGAATAGGGCTAGATTCTGTCATCGAGTCAAAAAGGGAACCAAGTTCAAACAGGTTTTGTCCATGACAGGAGCTGAGACTTTAAATGATAAAAGTGCCGAATATTGATTAAGGATCGAGCAAAAGGCACCGGATACCACTTCGTGCCAATTCGAATTCTTCCTCGGGGGAAATACATTTGGCTTCATCAATTCTGTCCTCAAGCACTGGCGGGCGTATCGTCACTATCGGGCCTCCACCAAGTGCTGAAAGCGACCTCCGCGGTGCGGAGAGTAGTAGCGCTGATGAGTTAGAGTTCGAGAACTTGTCTCCTGCGAGTGGCCAGTTTGGAGACGCAGCCAGTTTCAGATCGAAAACTTTCGCCTCATTCAACCGCAGTTCTGAAGCACTTGAACTCTGGCGTGATGCTCCCGACTTGGGTGATCTCCCTACGCAGAGCAGGAAATACGAGGTAGGCAAGCGCATTTTTGATATCGCACTCGCGATCCTGATTGCTCCGATTGTCGGGTTGATGATCGCTTTCATCGGAGCCCTGATCTTTCTCACGGCTGGCCAGCCGATTTTCTTTCGTCAGAAGCGCATTGGCCAACATGGCCGAGAATTTTACATTTGGAAATTTCGCACTATGCGGCCGCATGCCGACCATATTCTCGCGGAGCATCTCAAGCGAGATGCGGAAGCACGAGACGAGTGGTTTCACACCCATAAACTGCGCAATGATCCACGAATTACCCCGCTTGGGAGTTTGCTCAGGAAGACGAGCCTGGATGAGCTTCCCCAGCTCCTTAACGTGTTTGCCGGGGATATGAGCTTTGTCGGTCCCAGGCCGATTGTCCGAGCGGAGATGGTCAAATACGCAGAGCGGTTTCCCTATTACCTGGCCGCAGTTCCTGGGATCACCGGACTTTGGCAGGTTTCTGGACGCTGCAACGTCTCCTATGAAGCTCGCGTCATACTGGATGAGACTTACGTTTGCAAGTGGAGCATGGCGAGGGACCTATGGATCTTGCTGAAGACTCCGCGGGCGGTCTGCTACCGAGATGGCGCCTACTAGAGCATTCCACTTGCTAAAGTTGCAGACGGCGCCTTGGAAACTGGATGTCGAAGGCTGATATCCTGTCCTAGACATCCAATTTCTAGAAAGCTTCACCAGCATGACGAACTCAGAGAGAGTAACGGGCCGCGACCTGCAGCGGGTGGCCGATCTTGCCAACCTGGAACTAACCGAGGAAGAAGAAGCCTCGATGCTGCGCGACCTGAACTCCATCCTGGACCACGTGGCGCACTTAAATGAGCTCGACACCTCGTCGGTCCCGGCGATGGCGCAGGTCAGCGAGATTCTCGGCTCGAATTCGGCCGGGAGGCCGCTCCGCGAAGACGAGGTGATCTCCTCTCTGGATCGTGCGACCGTCATGGAATGCGCCCCGGATTCCGACGGGACGTTCTTCCGTGTTCCTAAGGTGATTGAGCGATAATGAAATTGCATGGCTCCTGAAATTACGAAAAGTCCTGTCTACAACATCGAACAGGTTCGCACCTCTATACACTCCCGCGAGATCAGCGCTGCTCATCTCGCTGAGGAGTACTTCGCGCGCATCGATGCGGAGAACTCCTCGGTGAATGCGTATCTCTCCGTGAGCCGGGAGCGAGCCATGGAGCAAACCTCCAGGATTGACGCCATGGCTGCGGCAGGGACTGCGCTTCCGGCGCTGGCTGGGGTGCCGATCGCAATCAAAGACGTGCTGGTCGTCCAGGGATCGCCAGCCACTGCGGGGTCAAAGATCCTCGAAGGCTATCAGCCGCCGTACGATGCAACCGTAGTCCAGCGCCTCGATGCAGCCGGTGCAGTGCTGCTGGGCAAGTTGAATTGCGACGAATTCGCGATGGGGTCTTCCAATGAAAACTCCGCCTATGGGCCAGTCCGGAATCCCCGCGCTCTTGACCGTGTTCCGGGTGGCTCGAGCGGCGGGTCGGCTGCAGCGGTGGCCGCGGGAATGGCATTAGCCACCCTCGGTACGGATACCGGCGGTTCCATCCGGCAGCCTGCATCGTTCTGCGGAGTGGTTGGAGTTCTGCCCACCTATGGACGCGTCTCGCGCTATGGCCTCATCGCTTTTGCGTCCTCCCTCGACCGGATCGGCCCGATTACCTCGACGGTGCGGGATGCTGCGACAATTCTCGAGGTGATCGCCGGGTACGATCCGTTGGATGCGACCTCCTCGCTTGAACCGGTCCCCGACTACGCAGCGGAGCTGGAGAAGCCCATTACGGGATTGAAGATAGGGGTTCCGGCGGAGTATTTCGCGGAGGGGTTGGATCCCGAAGTGCGGGCGGCGGTGGAAGGCGCCATCGACAAGCTGCGAAGCGAGGGGGCCATTGTCTGTCCAATCTCCCTGCCTCACACCCGTTACGCGGTTCCGGCATACTACGTGCTTGCCACCGCGGAGGCAAGTTCCAATCTGGCCCGCTTCGACGGCGTTCGTTACGGCTACCGGAGTCCGGACTCGACGACGCTGACTGCGATGTACAGGAAGTCGCGAGATTGTGGTTTCGGCGCTGAGGTCAAACGTCGTATTCTGCTGGGCACCTACGCCCTAAGCGCCGGCTACTATGACGCCTACTACAAAAAGGCCCAACAGGTTCGCACCCTGCTCACCCAGGATTTCCTGAAGGCTTTCAACGAGGTAGATGCCATCGTCACTCCAGTCGCGCCCACACCCGCATTCAAGATCGGGGAGAAAGCCGACGATCCGATGGCCATGTATCTGGCTGATATCTACACGGTCACTGCCAGCCTGGCCGGCATCTGCGGAATTTCGGTACCTTGTGGAGTTTCAAGCGAAGGCCTTCCCATCGGAGCGCAAATCCTCGGCAAACACTTCGACGAGGGAATGGTGTTTCGAATGGGCAACGCCCTCGAGCGGCTTACGCCGGCTGGTTAACTGAGGATGATCCTTCGCTATTAGATCATCCTTCGCTATCAATGGAAGATGATCCCGCGTTGCGGAAAGCCCGCACCGCGTCATGCGATTGTAGGATGTGCGCTTGTCTTAAGCATGTCGTTCACATCGCCTCGCCCCGATGACCATCGTGCAGAACTTCGATCGGCGAACGCAATACTTCGTTGCCATCAGTAGCTCCGGAAGCTTCCGCCATTATGTCTGTCCTCGATTAGATCAGAAGTATTGTTGAAGTCATGCGCGAAAATGGCTCTGTAGGTCTGGCCTCTCCGCATGACAGTAGCTGTCTTTCTCCTCTAGCTCGAATGTGTGGTCAAGATCCGGAGTTTTGAGCCCGATCGATCGCGTTTGGCTCAGGCTGAGGCATTTGTGCTGCTGGCTTGCCACCTAGATGCCCTTATTCCCTTAGTTGCCCACAGTTGTCCCGATATGTCCCGTCATGTCATTTGCGTATAGCAGCCGTATAGGCAACGATTAGCGCGGCGTGGGAGTTCTCGGGATAAGTCAGCCCACCATAGATCAACTTAGAGGTTCTATTCATGCGGAGCGATTGGAAGCTGAAATTGTGCGTGTGCCTTGCAATAGGTCTTGGAGGGGCGGCCACGCTCTGGAGTCAGAGCGTGGCTGGGGTGAGTTCGAGGCCGGCTGACCGGATTGTCGAGGCAATCGACGAGACTAAATTAGTACCGCTTACCGGCAATGTTCACCCATTGGCGCGATCAGAATTCGACCGGGGCGTCGTGGCGGAATCGATGCCGATGGAACGGATTGTGCTCGTTCTCAAGCGGAGTGCAGAACAAGAGTCTGCCCTCAGCGCCTTCAACGAGGAGCAGTACGACCCTAAATCATCCAATTTCCACCATTGGCTGAGTGCAGAGCAATTCGGCGCGACCTATGGACCATCGGACGCAGACATTCGGAACGTGACAAGCTGGCTTGAGAATCACGGTTTTCGCATCGACAGCGTCAGCAAAGGACGCACGACAATTGAATTCTCCGGTACAGCCGGCCAAGTGGGAGCGGCCTTCCATACCGAGATCCATCATTACTCCATCAACGGTGAGGCGCACACTGCAAACGCCGGCGATCCCCAGATTCCTGAAGCACTTGCCCCAGTGATCACGGGAATCGCGTCGCTGCATAATTTCTTTCCCAAGCCCCAGATGGTGAAAGGCGCTCTGGTTACCAGAGACCCAAAAACCGGCAAGATCAAAGCAGTAGATTCTACCTCCGCGAAAACCATGGATCCGCAGTTCACTTACACGGATGGCAATGGATTTAAGCGTGAAGACATTACGCCCTTCGACTTCGCCACCATCTACAACCTGCTGCCGCTATGGAACGAGGGCATCAATGGTTCCGGTCAGAAGATCGCGATCTCGGGGGCGAGCGATATTACGTTGAGTGATGTTGCGACCTTCCAGAAGAGCTTTGGCCTGCCGAACAACCCGCCGACCATCATTCACAACGGAAAAGATCCCGGCCTGGTTGCTGGCGCGAGGGGGGAAAATACCCTGGACGTGGAATGGTCGGGGGCGGTGGCGCCTCGCGCCAAGGTCGTCATGGTGGTCTCCGCCTCGACGTCCACGACCTTCGGCGGGCAGTTGTCCGATGCCTACATTGTGGATCATGAAACCGCCCCGGTCATGAGCGCCAGTTACGGTACTTGCGAACTGGAATTGGGGACCGCCGCCAACGCGGCCTACAACAGCCTCTATCAGCAAGGCGCGACCGAGGGAATCTCGATCTTCGAGTCGGCCGGAGATCAGGGGTCGGCCGGATGCGAGAGCCAGGATACTCCCGCTCCCAACGCTTCCTCTACCGGTCTGCAGGTCAACGGCCTCGCCTCGAGCCCGTACGTAACCGCGGTTGGCGGGACTGATTTCTTCTGGCAGGCTTCCCCCTACTCCACCTACTGGAATGCCACCAATAGCGCCAGTGGCGCTACGGCGAAGGGATACATCCGCGAGATTCCCTGGAACTCCACATGCGCCGGCAGCTTCATTGTGCTGTTCTTCAGTGAGCCCAGTGCGGAACAGACCTGTAATGACGCTTACAATAGCTTCAACTACGAAGATCTGGTTGTGATCGCTGCCGGGAGTGGCGGCAAGAGCGCCTGCACCACTCCAAAGGGCTCCAGCTGCTCCGGAGGTTATGCAAAGCCTTCGTGGCAGAAGGGTGTCGGCGTCCCGGCGGATGGCAAGCGCGATCTCCCTGATGTCTCGCTCTTCGCCTCAGGGGGCTACCCGGATGGAATCGTCGGCAGCGCCTACCTTGTCTGTGACTCGGAAAACGTCTCCTGTAATTACACGAATCCGGGCAAGATCATCTACCAGGAGATCGGGGGAACCTCCGCATCTTCGCCAGCGCTCGCCGGCATCATGTCGCTGGTTGTCCAGAAGACGGGCGCTGCACAGGGACTTGCAAATCCGGTTTTCTATGCGCTCGCGGCCAAAGAAAACTTGACCAGCTGCAATTCAAATACCGTCACTAACGGCAATCACTGCGTTTTTTACGACACCACCTCTGGCACTAACTCTCAGGTCTGCGTAACCGGGACGCCCAACTGCGTCACGAAGACCAGTGGGGATGTTCTCGGCACCTTAAGTGGTTATGCGGCAACCAAAGGCTATGATCAAGCGACCGGCCTGGGATCAGTGAACGCGACGAACCTGGTGAACGGCTGGCAGACGGCACTTTCGAGCCAGGCAATCACTTTGTCCCCGGCTAGTCTGAACTTCACTAGTTCCAAGGTCGGTGCTAAGAGCGCTCCGCAAACAATCACCATACGGAATACCGGATCAGCGGCAAACACCGTTACCATCAGCGGTATCGACTTTGCCGGAGCCGCCGCCAAATCCTACTCGGGAACGACGAAGTGCCCGGCAACTCTTCCCGCTGGAGCGAGTTGTTCAGTAATCGTGACCTTCAAGCCAGCTAGTGCTGGAACACTGAAGGCCGATCTTGTCGTGCTCGACAATGCCACCGGTTCTCCGCAATTTGCGAAGCTAAGCGGAAGCATAGTAGCAGCTACGACGACGGCGATCTCGAGCGTCAGACCAAGCACGGCGCCTATCGAGTAGCCGTTTGCATCGCAACGGGGTTGCATTCTCCGCTTATCCAAACCCGCCGTCTGCTTGCGGGTTTGGATACAGCGGCGCTGCCTCCACATTCAGCGTCGACTAGCGGCTACGGCCTTTTCGCACACCAACCATAACTGCTCTATGCGGCTTCCTCGAAGCAGTCTTAGATCGGGTACAGAATCAGTTTTAGAGTGGAGGAAAGCCAGCCTTAGTCAACAGCTTCCGATATTCGGGGTTGTTGTGGAGGGTACGCAACCCCAGGTCCACTCGGAGTCCGGATGCGTCCGGCTCCCGGCGATCGCATGACTTGGTCAGATAATCGATGGCTTCCCGAGAGCGGCCAAGCCGGGCATAGGTCAGGGCGAGACTAAAGGCCGACAGATGGCCCGCTTGATAGAGCGTTATCTGTCGCGCAAGAATCGCCTGGAGCATGGCTTGATATCCGCCTTGATTCAATCCTTGCTGTCCTGACTCGGCGATCGACAACCGGTAGGGGTCGCGCAAGAGGCGAGCAGATTCGATCGACTCGGCGAGATAGATGGGATAGCTGCCGGTCTCAAGACTGATGGTTGCCAGATAAGTATGAGGGGATAGGAAGGCGGGCTCGGCGGCTTCCAGCTGCTTCAAAAGAGCTATGGCGTCATTTGGGTGTCCTGCGAAAAAGAGGATGAGACCCTTATCGGCGAGCACCGCCGGAGATGATGGCGTCAGCCTTTGGGCGCGATTGATTTCCTCCATAGCTTGCTCAAAACGCCCTAGATGCAGAAGGAAAGTCGCGTACCAGTGATGTGCGGAGACGGAGTTGGGATCGAGTTCAATAGCCCGCTTGAATTCCCGCTCGGCTCCATAGGAATCCCACAGCCAGTAGGAGTCCACGAAGGCCAGCGCACTGTGCACGCCCGCAAGGGAATCGTCCAGAACAATGGCCTGCCGGGCCGCAGCCAATGCCCGAGGATAGGCCTCCTCGGGCGGCATCAAGGTATATTCCCGCAGCAGGTTATAACAGTTAGCCAGGCCAACATACGCCTCGGCATAAGAAGGATCTCTGATCAGCGCCTGGGAGTAACTGTCGAGCGCCTGATTGAGGCTCTCGGGCGTGCGCTTCTGCAGATAGAACTCTCCCTTAAGATAAAGCTCCTCTGCCTGGGGATCTGGAACGTGTTTGATAGGAGGAGTGGACATACTGTTGGACCGTCCGGCCTGGCGATCTTTCATGGCGGTCAGCATGACGGTGGTGCCCGCCACCACCACAAAGGCGGCCACCACCAGGAACCTTGCACGCCGGACAAAGCCTTGTGTGGATGCCCTCCTGAGGAGTGCCGAGTGGAGGAGTGCCGCGTGGGTCGGCTCAGCACCCGGCTGATCCACGATGAGGCGATCTGTGGGCAAGCCATCTGCGGAGAGGCGATCAGCTGGGAGCCCATCAGCGGGGAGCTCATCTGCGGGTTGCTTGTCTTGTTTGCCGGTTGAAGGCGGAGGGCCGTCGCCGGGCTGCGGGGTGGGTAGGACGATAGCAGACGGCTCCAAGGCTTCCACTGGTGGCGAAATGAGCGGCGAGGAAGAGAGGTTCTTGTCGGAGCAGTTGAGCCAGTTCTCTAGTTCACTTACATAAGCGTAAACGGTGGATCGGCCGCTTCCTGGAACCCGGTGTACGGGAAGACCGCGGGTAAGCTCCCAACGCTTCACGGTCCTTTCATCCCGGGAAAAAAACGCGCCAATTTCCTTCCACGTGTCGAGGCGGCGGTCGTTCAGACGGCGGTTCGGCCTCCCATTCTTCGGGAGGTCTGCACGGTTTTTGGCTGTGTCCTGGTCACCCACGGTTCGTCTTGGAAGATCCCATTCTGCGGGTGTGACGAACCCGTCCGGTCTCAAATTATAAGATCTACCCCGAGCGGAGGCCCGGAAAATCATGAATTTGAGAGGAGTCGCCCTAACTTCTCGTTCCTGAAAACCGGTAGTGGTCTTCCATATATAGCTCAAATTGATTCCAAAGCATTGATTTTGCTGCCTACCTGGAAGGCGAGGCTCTCGGCGTCGGGGCAGAACATTCCGCGCTCCCGAGTAGGGAGTTCCTGAAGCAGGTCGCTATAAAGCATGGCCTTGCAACCGGGAAAGACGGCGAAGCCGACGGCATCCGCCATTCGGCAACTCACATTGATCAAATCCGCCATGCTCCACGATTGCCCTCGGTCTTTGAGAGAATGGTGATGGGCGACGATCGGCTCAAACTCCCTTGGCAGCTGCCAGTCGTCGATCAGGTGGGACTGCAGAAGCGCCGCGTAGGCTTTCGGCTGCAGTATCGCTAGCACCAGCCGGCCGACATCGTGCATGATGCCTGCGGTGTATGCTGCATCTTTGTCCTGCAGCCCGGCAAACGCGAGTTGCTCGGCGATCAGAGCGACCGCCAGACCATGCCGCCATATGGCTCGCAGGGAATCTTGTTGGAGCGACGCCCCCAGGTAGGCTCGAACTCCGATGGTGAGACAAAGCCCTTTCAGAGTTTGTGTTCCGAGTACAGCGATCGCCTGCAGAATGGTTGTCACCGGAACCCGGCGGGGGTAGAGGGGAGAGCTGGCAATGGTGAGCACTTCACTCGAAAAGGCTGGATCTGAACAAATCAGGTCGCTCAACTCACGCATGGATGCTGCTTCCGTGTTGGCCAATTGGAGCACCCGGATGGCAATCTGCGGAAAGGGCGGGATACGCAGATGCGCCCAAGGTATCCTGGCTGCCTTAACGCTTTGGACCTTCCCTTGCACCGTTTGAGCCGCCTATCATCTTTGCGAGTTATCGTGATCTGGAGGTTGTTCTACTTTTGTCTCGAACCTTCGAGAGCAACGTCAATCCTGAAGGCCTCACCGAAGGCTAACGAGGCACAAACGGCATCCCATCGGCGAGTTCGGACGATACACATGGAACACCGAGCTTCAATTCCCCGACGGCTACCCGATTCCGTCCATTTCGCTTGGCTTCATACAAGGCGGAATCAGCGGCGGCAAGCGCATCCCGTTCGGTTCGGCAGGCAGGGTCTAAGACGGCGGCCCCCAGGCTGGCGGTAACGGCAATTGCGACACCATCCACCAGGATAGGGGCCACTGCAATGGCCAACCTGACCCTCTCGGCGCACTCCTGGATTTGTTCCTGGTCGCAGTCGGGAGAGACGATGAGAAACTCTTCCCCGCCGTAGCGGCCAGCCAGATCGTAGGAACGAACTGTCATCTGAACCCGCCTTCCGATCTCCTGCAGGACTGCATCTCCTGCCAAATGCCCAAGGCGGTCATTCACGCTTTTGAAGTGGTCTACATCCAACATCATGATTCCAACTCTCTTTGAGGAACGTGCCGCCAGCTCAGACTCGCGACGCAACAGATCCAGAATGGCCCTGCGGTTCCACATTCCTGTCAGCGCATCATGAGTTGCCTGAAATTGAAATTCCTCGCGGGCCCGGGTCTGCTCGTCCTGCAGCGTCAGAATGCGGCCTCCGGTCCGGAGACGGGCACGCAGCTCGTTCCGGTCGAAGGGTTTCGAAAGATAGTCATCCGCGCCCGCCTCAAGTCCATGAACCAGATCGTTGGTTTGGTCCTTGGCGGTAACCAACAGAATGTACTGGTAGACCGAACGGCTCTTCTCCCGCACTTTGCGGCAAAGCTCAATGCCATTCAGCTTGGGCATCATCCAATCCAGAATCAGGATCTGCGGTACATGCCCTTCCTGCATGAGCTCCCAGGCTCGCGCCCCGTCTTCCGCGACCGTCACCTGATATCCCCAACCCTCCAACCAGGTCTTCAGAATGCGGCGAAACATCGCGTCGTCTTCGGCAATCAGAACCTGGGTGCACGCAGCCCCGGGCGCGGTTGGCTTCGACATTCGAGCTTCCGGTAAGCCAACGATGCTCATCGCGCCTCACCCCGAACTGCATCGACCGGCGGGACGTTCATTTCCGATCCCATGCTTTGCATGGAAAGCAGCAATCGTGAGAGTTCCGCCTCGAACCCCGCGAAGACTCCAGTGGCGGCTTCCAGATCGGAGTTCCTCCCTGCCTCCTCCAATCGTTGAGCCATTCGCGACAACTCCTCCCCTCCCAGATAACCAAGCTTTCCCTTGAAACTGTGCGCTAGCCATTCAACGGTCTGCGAGTCTCCGCGGGTCAGGGCTTTCCCCAGTTCTGCGAGTTCTACCGGCGCTTCCTCAAGAAACATGTCGATCACCTCCCGGCAAAGTTGCTCATCCCCGCCTAGTTTCTCGAGAACATACGCTCGATCGACCGGCCTTGCGCTCACGCTGCTGGAGCGCGCCTGCAGGCCGGCGGCAGCGTCTCGGAAGAGGGTATCCTTAGCGCCAGGAGCAGCACGAAGAAGAGCCGCTTCGAGAGCAGCGGAGTTGATAGGCTTCGAGATGTAGTCATCCATCCCCGCCGCCAGACAGCGCTCCCGATCGCCTTTCATAGCATGGGCCGTCATTGCGATGATCGGCAAATGGACTTCGTTGAACGCCTCGTTTTCGCGTATCTGTTTGGTCGCTGCGATGCCGTCCATTTCGGGCATCTGGACATCCATCAACACCAAATCGAACGTCTCGCTCTCAAGCAGCGCCAACGCTTCCCTTCCGTTGGCGGCGATGATCGCTACATGCCCGAGCTTCTCCAAAAAGCCGGAGGCGACGGCCTGATTCACCCGATTGTCCTCAGCCAGCAGAATCCGAAGACTGTTCACTCGCGCCGGAATCGCATGGAAGGCCGTCCCGGCCTGGGGCAGCACGGGCGATCGCGTCCCTTCGGCCGCCGCTTGGATTGCTGCTAACAGTTCGCTCCGGCGGGCCGGTTTGTAGAGATAAGAAAGAACGCCCAGCTTCCGGCAACGCTCGGCGTCCCCGCGCACCCCGCCCGAACTTAACAGCACTGCCGGCGTCAAAGACATACCCGGACGCCTCCTCATCTCTTCAATCAGCGCGAGGCCGTCCATTCCCGGCATATCCATGTCCGTAATCACAATCTGGTATGGCTCCCCGCTCTCGACATGCAAACCCAGTTCGACCAGGGCCTGCTCTCCACCTTCGACACAAGTGGTCAAGGCCACGCGGGTCTGAAGAGTAGCTCCGAGAATACGGCGGTTGGTCCGGTTATCATCTACGATCAGCACCCTCATCCCGCGCAGCGCTCCGGTGTCCGGAAGCACGATCTCAGAGTCCCTACGCTTGTCAACGACTTCGAATTGACTCGTGAAACAGAATTGGCTGCCCTGCCCGAGTACGCTTTCCACCCATATTCTTCCTCGCATCATCTCGACCAGACGGGAAGAGATGGTCAAACCGAGGCCGGTACCCCCATACTTGCGCGTTGTGGAGGAATCCTCCTGGGTAAAGGGGGAGAAAATACTGCTTTGCTTCTCCGCGGAGACCCCGATCCCGGTGTCAGCTACAGAGAAACGGACCATCCAGCTGCCGGCTTCTTCACGCTCCACCTCTACCCTGACAGACACTTCCCCAAGCTCCGTGAACTTGATGGCGTTACTCACCAGGTTGAGGATGATTTGACGCAGACGCCCGGGATCTCCCTTCACCATCGCCGGCACATCGCTTGCGATATCGCATACCAGTTCCAGTCCTTTCTGGCCGGCACGCAAGGATTGGCTCATGAGCGCTTCCTCGACGCAGTCCCGCAGACTGAACTCGATCGCTTCCAGTTCAATCTTCCCGGCTTCAATCTTCGAGAAGTCCAGAATTCCGTTGATCACCGCCAGTAACGAGTCGGCCGAGATCTTCACGACCTCCAGGTAGTCCCGTTGATGGGCGTTTAGTTCGCTCTCGAGCATCAGATCGGTCATGCCAATCACCCCGTTCAACGGGGTCCGGATCTCGTGGCTCATATTGGCCAGAAATTCACTCTTGGAGCTGTTCGCGAACTCGGCGGCCCGCTTCAGAGCATCTGCCTCCTCGAGTTGCAAATGGATAAGGAGCGTCTGCTGTCTGACCCGGCTGCGGAGAACGATCACCCAGCAAAGCACACACAGCGTGATCCCCAAGGCCAGGGCCAGTACCCGCAGCGTATGCGAAGCATTCCACCAGGATGTTCGTCGAAGCACGACCACATCGGCGGGGGAACGCAGGATCATCCGAAATGTCTGGGGCTTCGAGTAGCCTTGATGTAGAGCCACACGCTCCTGATCAGACTGCGCGGAGCAGATTCCCGTCACACGAAGTTCACTGCCTTCCTGCCAGATGACATGTTTCTGGGTACCAGGTTGGATCGGCAACACCGCCGTAAATACGGACTTGCCCGAAGACAGCAGGATGGTGGGCTGATTCGCGGCCTTATCCTCCCCGATGAGGTGCCCTTCAATCTGAACCAGCTCGGCGTCATGATCGCCTTGGAGCGCCTGGTCTGCGTTAATGCGAGTTGCGGGCAAAGCTTCGCCGCTCGTCGCGAGATGGTATGTCGCATGCGACAGAGTCGGGCTGAAATCACCGATCATGGGAAAGCCGGCAACATCTGCCACATCGCCCGGAACCAGAGGCGTAGTTTGCTCGGTCTGCGCGCAGACTCCGTGAAAACTATCTTGAAGGCAAAGCAATCGTCCCGGCCAGAACAGCGTCACCGTGCCGCGGATATGCACGCGATGACGAAAGTCATCGCCAGATGTGAACCGCATCAGCGACCCCACCGGACTGGTTGGAAGCAAGAAAGGATTTGCCGGGGAGGGCGCCACCACGTCGACCGTGCCAAGACTCGGAAAGTGTATGAGAGCTCCGGTCATTTGACCGCGATCGTTGAACAGCGTAGCCGCGTTGCCCCGAATCTTGATCTTTGCGTCGACTAGACTGTCATAATTCACTCCGGCTTCTTTGATCGTGGTGGCGGTGATGATGCCATCACTCAGGCCGACGCGCAAGACGATGCTCTCGCCTTGCTCCTTCACCGAATACACTACACCCTCAATTTGAACCCAGCGGCAATCTTCTTCGCCGGTCAGCAATTGGCTTGCAGAGACGCTAGGGGCATTCGCCGGCAGACCGGCATCGCCAATCACTCGAACCGCTGCCTGCCTGACCGATGGCGCGAAGCCTCCTGGATCGCTGCGACCGACCACCTCCACCAACTGGCCAGCCTTAAATGGCAACGCCGGGATCGTAGAGAGCCCCACAAAGATGCTCCCGGTGGAATCGGTGACGAAGAAAGCAGGGCGGAGAGAGTGATTGGAAACGTCGTAGTAAGTGACCACAGCCCGCAAGCGGATCGGGTAACCCCGGGCCGCTTCTCCGTTGCTCAATCCGTGTGCGGCCGCCGTCGTGGTAAGAACCGGTAAGACTTGAGGGCTAGATGGCGTGGCCAAAGCCAGGTGTCCCGATACACCCATGAAGAACGCGGCCAGCACGGCGCATCGACTGCGCGTCACTCCAAAGACAGTTAGTTTGGAGCCGTAGGTCCGCGCCGATACTCTTCTGGTAGGATGCCGCACTCGTCTTCCCCTAGCCTTCATCGGCTACCTCGAGGAGTCTCTCTAGTGAGGAAGCATGGTCTGCCGGCGCTACCCGGGTAGAGCGCACAGGGACGGCTTGGGAATAAGTTCCCTCACTCGGACCAGCGACGGAGGCCGTCTACCTGTATTCAGGTCTACCTATATTCGGAAGCTTTGTCTTGTGTCCTAAGTCAAGGCAGAGCGAAGACGATATAAGCTGCACCCTGCGGCCCCTTCTTGTCTCGCTGGCCGCTGGTTGCAATGACAATATACTGGTTGCCGTCGATCATGTAGGTGGCCGGCGTCGCTGTTCCTGCAAAGGGCAAACTGCCCTCCCAAAGCAGTTCCCCGGTATCGCTATTGAACGCGCGGATCTTCCGGTCGTAAATCGTTGCGGCGATGAAAAGTAGCCCCCCGCCAGTGATCACCGGTCCGCCATAATTCTCTGAACCAGTAGCTTTCATACCGGCCGCCGCGAGTTCAGGGTAGTTTCCCAGCGGTACTTTCCATCGATAGCTGCCGGTATTCAGATCGATGGCGTTCAACGTGCCCCAAGGCGGCACGACCGCGGGATACCCATCTGGATCGTAGAATTTTTTGTAGCCAGTAAATTGGTATTTCGGGAGTTGCTTGCTGCCGCTTGCCTCGCTCCCGACCTCCGTTTTGGACGAGGGCGCCTGCGGATCAACCTTAGCGAGGTCCGCCATACCGGGACTCTCGCCTAAATATTTGAGGACTGCCTCAAGACCGCCATCCTGCAGCGCAGGAAAGGAAGGCATTCGGCCTCTTCCGTTGTGGATGATGTCGGATATCGCAGCGTCGGACAATCGTTTCTTGACCTCCAAGAGCGAGGGGAACTCGGGCGGTGAACCCTTTCTATCGTGTCCATGGCAGACGGCGCACTGGCTTTGGTAAATCGTCGCTCCCTCGCTCGCGGCCGCTTGGGTCGGGGCAAGTTCCCCGGTCCAGGGTATGTCATTGGCGTTGACGTAGAGGATGGCGCGGGTGGGTTCGACCGCCGCACCTCCCCACTCTGCACCCCCGTCGTAACCCGGGAAAATGATGGTCGGGCGACCCACCGTAAACGGAACAAATTGTCCTTCGCTGCGGAAAGTCTTGAATTGTTCCTCAGCCCAGGTGTGCGCGGCGGGCGTGCGATTGGTGAGCATGTCCGCGGTCAGGCGCTGGCGCGCAAATGGAGCCGGCGTAACTGGGAGGGGCTGCGTTGGTGCGGTCACTTCCCCGGGAACATCCGATGCGGGATAGGATTTTTCCTCAATCGGAAAGAGCGGTTTTCCGGTCGTCCTTTCAAACAGGAATACAAAACCTTGTTTTGTCGTCTGCGCCACCGCATCGACTGGTTTTCCATCTCGCTTCACCGTTACCAACACGGGGGGCGATGGGAAATCGCGATCCCATATATCGTGATGGACAGCCTGAAAATGCCAGATCTCTTTTCCTGTGTTTGCGTCGAGAGCGAGCAGGGTGTCACTGTACAGGTCGTCCCCGACCCGGTCCGCCCCATAGAAGTCATTGACAGCCGACCCGGTGGGCGCGAAGAGGATTCCTCGCTGAAGGTCGACGACCATTCCCGACCAGTTATTAGCAGAACCCGTGACCCTCCACGCATCCTTTGGCCAACTCTCGTAGCCCGGATCCCCGGGATGCGGAATCGTATGAAAACTCCAGCGCAGTTTTCCGGTGTGGACGTCATATGCGCGGATATCGCCGTGCGGAGCGGGCTGCGTCTCCGGAGCACGAAAACCTACTATGATCATGTCTTTGTAAATCGTGCCCGGCGTAGTCAGAACCGCAAAGTTCTGGGTGTAGTCTTGATCGCCCAGGTCCTTTCGCAGATCGATCTTTCCGTCCTCCCCAAAGGCCTTCAACGGATGGCCCGTGGCCGGATCCAACGCGTAAAGATGGTCCATAATGCCGGCGAAAAGAATACTTTCTCGACCGTCGCGCCAATAGGAAAAGCCGCGATTCGGCTGCGGCGCCGGAACTCCAGCGCTAAATCTCCATAATTGCTTCCCGGTCGCCGCGTCGAGAGCCAAGATGTCTTCCGACGGGGTATACACAAACATCCTCCGGCCGACCACCAGCGGATTGGTTTGCAAGCCGCCTCCCTTGCCGACGTCGACCCGCCATACCTCCCGCAAATGCTGAACATTCTCGCGGTTGACCTTGTTCAACGGGGAATAATGATTACCAGACGAATTGCCCCCATAAGTCGCCCAATCCTCCGGCGCCTCCACCTTATCCGACGCGCGAGTGCTTCGAATGACGAGGCTGCTCAAGAGGACGATCGCGGTGACAGCGATCCGCCTTACTTTCCTACCTTTCAAATTCGTACAGAGAAGCCTTCGAGTGCTGACTCGATCGTTCGCATGTCCCATCGTCCAACCCACCTGCGTATACCAGCGGTATTCGACACCATTCTACGGTGGCGCCACACTCTTGTTCTCCAAGCCGCCCCAGGTTCCTTTCAGGGAGCTGAATTTTAGGCAGCATCGCAAAGAGGGCCGGCTTGCTCTTGCAAGCCTGAGGCTCCTTGGGCCGGCTATGCCACTTTAATCGCGCGGTTAACCCTTTCTAGGCAGGAGCATTTGAGTAGGTCGGAATTGCTGCCATGCTCCATCCATATGGCCGCCACTCTTCATCCATATAGAAGATAGCAACAGCTACATGTTTCTCTCATAGTAAGACACGACCTGTGTGTCTACTGTGGGTGGCGTCGTAGTTGGAGCCCAATGCCACTTGTTATATTCTCTGAGTCCATCTGGCTAACACTGATCTATCCTCAAGGCTGCCTCTCTAATATAGGTTGTAAGACCTATTACACTCCTCCCTCACTGGTAGCAATCCTGTAGCTTGAGCCCCGGCGCCGCGAGGAGGCTCGTTTGGTTTCCTCCGAAGAGCCTCCCAAGTCTCTGCTTTATGTCAGCGGAGGAGCTCTCGGAATTCGAGATCGCGAATGAATCTACTTGGCGCGCTAGCGACACCTGCCCCGGATGAACTCGCGGCGGACAGAAATGGAAGCGTCTCAAGACTGAAGGATCGTCGGCATCACGTGAGCCGTCAGGGTCGCATCGACATTCGAAACGGTAGCGATCGTTTCTTTGAAAATCCCCATCGTTTGCTCCCGACCGGTTTTTCTGGGTACGGTGACTTCGCACTAGGTGGGTTAGGGTCAAACCGCGCAATCCGGTAAAAACGCGTCAACGCCTGGTGACATTTTACCTGCACTGGGAAGACGTTACATTTGCCAATTTGGTACATGCTTAAAGTACTGTAAACAACCGATATCTTCGCTTCTTAGTGTTGATTTACGAGGCCATGAGTTGTACTCTTCTTTCAAGATAAGTCGCATCAAATTCACCCACCAACGGGTCTTCACCCTTCGGTGTTTATCGCGGCTCATGCGACCGCCGCGACTTTTTTGAAGTTTGTCTGCGGACACTGCCTGGACAATACCTGACGGACATTAGCCTCTCAGGAGGAGAAAGCCTCTTTCTGTCTGGCAATAACCACCACATGGCAAGCTATTTGGCCAGGAGCATTCCTATGCGCATTTTTCGTATGAAGTCCCATCGATCAACAGCCCCTACGGCACTCGCCGCGTCGCTTTCGCTGCTCATCATGAGTACCGTGAGTTCGGAGGTCTCAAGAGCAGCGACCGTCGCTAGCCACTACGTATCAGCTAGCCACGCCTCAGTCGAGAGTGCTGTAGTCTCCAGCGGTTTAAAGACAGCGTTTCTCGCCGAGAGTGCTGCCACTCAGACAATTCACATCACTGCAACCGATCCGGACGGAGTGAATAAGGCCACAGCTAGGCTAGGCATCCCTGTTCAACTAAAAGCCACTGTGTCTGCTGGACCTGCACATGTAGTTCAATGGATTCTTCAAGGCAGAGGAACACTGACTTTCGGCGGGACAAACAATGCTACCGCGACTTATACTGCGCCTGTTACTCGTAGTTCGAATGAAACAACAACTATCACTGCCCGGCTAGCATCGAGTAAATCTGTAGCCACCTCTTACAAGATGTACGTTATAAATCCCATTCCCATTATTTCCTCTCATAATGGAGTAGTCCCGGATCAACTGCTGACCGGCGCGCAGCAAGCAGTCTCGCTAACCGGCACCGGCTTCGTAGGCGGCACCGCTGCGATCTACAATGGAAAGACCTTAAGTACTACTTACGACGGCCCCAATCATCTGACCGCCTATGTGCCAGTCGCCGACAATGCCTCGGGAACTCTCAAGCTGCAACTACGCAGCCCAGCGCCCGGCGGCGGCTTAGGGACGGTCTTCTACATTACAGTCGATCCCGATAAGATCGCGCTGACTGCGAAAGCGTCAAACGGTGTCAACACCGGCACTGCACTTATGGGAAGCACGGTTTCAATGAGCGCCGCCGTAAGCGGATCCACGGATAAGGCGGTTTCCTGGAGCGTGACTGGCGGCGGGTCGATCTCGACAAGCGGAGTCTATCGCGCACCCACAGAACTTCCTGGCGGGCCGGTTACAATCACCGCCACTCTGGTTGCGAATCCTGCTATCCGCGCTAGCTACCGCGTCACCGTAGTCAATCCAAGGCCATCTATTCTTAGCGCGGCACCGTTTTTAATACCCGCCGGGAGAACCACTTCTGTCACAATAGCGGGCAACGGCTTCGTTCCTGGCACCACAGTTCGGGTAAACAATGTGGCCGTTCCCACCACGTATGAATCGCCATCTTCAGTAGTAGCGCGCGTCGCCGTTCCCGGAGGCTCACGTGGGGCCCTTGCCATAACCGCCCTAAACCCGGCGCCCGGCGGCGGCGGCAGTCCACAGTTCACCGGTGCACAGGCGTCGGCTATCAGTCTTTCATCCGCCGCGCGAGTTCTTGAACAAACCACATTCGGTCCTACTACCAGCCTAATTCAGCACGTGGGACAAGAAGGTATTGACGCATGGCTGAAGGAGCAGTTCGACGCTCCGCGTACCGTGCTCGCCCCTATCCCCGTGAAGTTTCCCGGTTATTGCGGGGACGCCGCTAATTGCATGGAGTCTGAGTGGTGGCGCGCAACACTCACAGGCCAGGATCAGCTGCGCCAAAGAGTCGCATTTGCGTTGAGCCAGTTATTTGTAGTATCGAGCATCAACATTCAGGGCCAGGCAACTGATATCTACGCGAACATGCTGTCCCGCGATGCATTCAGTAACTGGCTCACCATCATGCGGGATGTCACTCTATCACCAGTTATGGGAGTTTACCTCAATACGCTTTACAACCAGGCCCCTCCCCCCGGCAAAATCGCCAACGAGAATTACGCCCGGGAGAACCTGCAGTTATTTAGCCTCGGCCTGGAGCTGCTAAACCAAGATGGCACTCCGAAGCGCAACAGCAGCGGTAAAACCATCCCAACCTATTCGCAGGCACAGGTCGAAGCGTTCGCCCGCGCATACACCGGCTACGTATGGGCGGCGTCCAATGGCGGTATTCCGAACATAGATGTCTACACGCCGCCAAACTTCAACTATCCACTGGTTGCCATCGAACACTGGCATGACCACAATGCGAAGACGTTGCTGAACGGAACAACCTTGCCGGGTGGCCAGACTGCCGCGGAGGACCTTACCGGCGCGCTGCATAACATCTTCAACCATCCAAATCTACCCCCGTTCGTTTCTAAACAGCTCATCCAGCACCTGGTGACGAGCAATCCAAGTCCGGCATATGTGGCTCGCGTTGCTGACGTGTTCGTGGACAACGGCGCTCACGTTCGCGGGGACATGGTCGCCGTCATCACCGCGATCATCACTGATCCGGAGGCCCGGGCTGGGGATACGGAGCCGATCGCTACAAGCGGTCATCTCACTGAGCCGGTTCTCTGGATCACTTCAGTCATGCGGGGACTCGGCTTCGTCAGCGTGGATCCTCACGATGATTATCAGCTGCTCTCTAACTATTCGGGTGTCCTCGGCGAGTGGCCGTACCAGGCGGAAAGCGTCTTCAACTTCTTCCCACCTAGTTATGTCATCCCGGGAACTGACCTTAATGCTCCTGAGTTTGGTGTTGAGAATACCGCCAGTGTGACTGACCGGATGACGCTAGCAGACGATATGGTGAGAAACGCGCTTGACAGCTTCAATGTTGACCTAAGTGCGACAAGTCCGCTTGGCAAACTGGCCCATAATCCCGCCAGTCTGGTTGATGCGCTTGGAACGCTGTTCATGCACGGCATGATGGACCCGAATGTTAGATCCGTGATCATCAACGAGGTAAGCACGATCACCAACCCGGAGCAGCGAGTAAGGATTGCTACCTATCTCGTGATTACGCTTACCCAGTACAAGATCCAACACTAACCAGTCATAGCCGGAACTCGTCGGCATACTTACCAAAGCGTTGCCGACGAGACTGCCAAAAAGTGAGGATAAATATGAGTTTCAATCGCCGCAGTTTTATTCGCTATGCTTCCCTGGCCGCAGCGGGCCACGTCGCGGGGCTCCGCCCTTTCGGTGCAATGAATGGACTTGCTGAGTCGGCTGCCGACTACAAGGCTCTGGTTTGCATCTTTTTCTATGGCGGGAATGATTCCAACAATCTGCTGGTGCCATTCGACAGCAGCAACAGTGATGTTACCGGCTACGCGAACTATGCGCGCATTCGGGGGCCCCTCGCGCTCCCTAAGAGCAGCTTGTTGCAGCTCGGTCCAGATCCTAGTTACGCTCTTCATCCGAGCCTTCCCCAGATCAGGTCGCTCTTCAATAGCGGAAATGTGGCATTGATCGCCAACGTAGGAACCCTCATCCAGCCGCTGAGCCGCGCTCAATATATGGAGGGGCAGGGACAGACTCCAACTAACCTCTTCTCGCATCCAGACCAGCAGCAGGAATGGCAGAACGCGACTCAGACTGCCACCAGTCCAACAGGTTGGGCCGGACGCATTGCGGACAAACTGACTTCGACCTATAACCCAGGGTCGCAGATCCCGTTGGTGACATCCGCCTTTGGAGATAGTATCTTTTGCAATGGCGCAACAACCTCGCCGGTTGCCGTGCAGCCCGGCAATGTGCAAGGCGGCGCGTGCTCCGAAGGGGCGGCCTGTGCTGGACGCCTTGCAACGGCTCAGCATCTGCTCAGCTTCTCAAGCGGGCTCTCGCTGGTGCAGGCCGACAACCAGATAACCGGGGACGCTTATAAGTACATGAATATCTTGGGTGACGCGGTAAGGTCGGTCGCTCCTCTGCAGACTGACTTCCCCGCAAACAACGGCCTGGCTGCACAACTGCGACAGATTGCGCAGATCATTCAGGTACGGCAGGCTCTTGGAGTGCGCAGGCAGATCTTCTTCGCGGGTTTGGGAAACTTTGATACTCATGCCAACCAGCTCGGCATTCAAAGTGGTCTCCTGTCGTTAGTCGGTCCGGCAATGTCCGCCTTTTACGAGGCGACGAAGGAACTCGGCGTAGCGGATTCTGTCACAAGTTTCACCATGTCTGACTTCAGCCGCGCACTCCAGCCCAACTCCAACGACGGAAGCGATCACGCCTGGGGAGGCCATCATATGATCATGGGTGGCGCGGTCAAAGGAGGTCGGATCTATGGCACCTATCCGACACTGGCACTGAATGGGCCTAGCGATATCGACGGTAATGGGCGCTGGCTGCCAACCACAGCGTCTACCCAGTATGCTGCAACGCTTGCGTCATGGTTTGGTGTACCGGCGGCAGATATGCCGGTGATCTTCCCATCGATCAACAGCTTCGCCACCAAACATTTAGGGTTTGTATAACCGCGCTTATCAGGTACCTGTTGTCGTCACTCACAGTAAAGGCCTGCGTTATTTGTGACGATAACAGTCTAGTGATCGGCTTTTCTTTTACAAATTGAACGCTTCAAAGAAAGAGCCCGGGATAGCACCTGGGCTCTTTCTTTATGGTTATCGTCGACTCATGCCTCCTCAGGTTCTGAGGCGGTCAAAGTAAGGGTCACTTTCTGGTCGCCAAGCCGGGGGTGCTTACCAGTGAGCACTACCGTCCCGGGCTGCTGCTTGGCACGAATCCAGATAGCGCCGGTTCCTCCAACGAGTCCGAAGGGGTTGTCGCCGATGATATCCGCCGGCCCCTCCAGGGTAAGCACAATCGGATCGCCCGCGTAAGGGCGAATGTTATCGAACTCGTCGGTAACTCGCAGCACCACTCGGGTGGTGTCGGCGCCGTCGGCAACCAAGGTCGTGTCATCGGGGAGCAGCCAGAATTTCTGGTCAAGACCCTTTCCGGAATACTGGCGCGAGATGACTCGTTTGCCGCCAATATAACCTTCAATGCGCAGGTCACTCCAAAGCTCATCGAGCTTCGCCTTTCCAAGATCCGGATAGAAGGGTGCATATTTCAGGTGCTTGAACTGCTCCCTGTCGGGCTGGGCATCCGCGATCAACTGCCCTTTGAGGTAGAACTTCAGGTTGTCGCAATTCGATGAGACGAGCCCTTTCGTGAATCCAATCGACTCATCATTTCTAGCCCAGTGAAAGGCTGGTTCGAGCACAACCTCCTCTTCGGGATCGCATTGTGACTTATAAAATCCGCCTGCAGGTTTGCGTTCACGAAAGAAGTCGGCGACCCCGTGATAACACATCCGGTCTCCGGATCCGAAGTCCCCATGGGTGTTGTAGTCGAATGCGCACCAACCGATGCCGCCCGCGTATTGCGGATTGGACGCCAGCTGATCATGGACGCGCGCGTGGCGTATCGTATGCTCGGTTAGCCGCTCCATGTTATCGATAGACTTTGCAGGATAGGTGTGACCAACGAATTCCGTGTTTAAATAGGCGGGGTGATTTGGCGGAAGCAGCGGAAAGCCGAAGTCGTTCATCGTGAAGACGTCCTCGAGGAATTCGGATTCCTGGAAGTAACGGATGCCACAGGTCGGACGGCTCGGGTCAAGCTTATGCGCCATCGCGTTGGTGCGCACATAGAAGTCGTGATTGTCGCGGGACTCGTTGATGCGAACGCCCCAAAGAATGATCGATGGGTGGTTCCAATCGCGGCGGACCATGCGCTTAACATTATCGACGGAGATGTCCTGCCACGGCAGTGGGCCGATGTGTTGCCAGCCAGGAATCTCCTCCAGCACGAGCAAACCAAGATCGTCGCAGGCATCCAGGAAGTGTCTCGACTGGGGATAATGCGAAGTGCGGACGATGTTGCAATGCAAAGTGTTGCGCAGAATCTTGGCATCTTGGCGCTGAACGCGGGCAGGCATAGCTTGACCGACGAATGGAAACGTCTGGTGCCGGTCGAGCCCTCGAAGCTTGATGACCTCGCCGTTGAGCTTGAAGCCTTCTTTGGTGAAGACAGCTTCGCGGAAGCCAAAGCGTCGGGTGTCTTGATCTAGCGTTCCTCGACCCTGCTGCAGGGTTACACGAGCATGGTAGAGATTGGGACTCTTCAAGCCCCAGAGCTTGGTGCGTCCTAAGTTGTCGAGATGGACGATGTGCTCGACCGGCTCGGCTGGCACCGCCGCCGTCGCTGCTACTCCGGCAGAGCCCTTGGCGATCACTTTGTCGCCATCGAGTAATTCCACCAGCAGGGTAAGGGAGTCGACCGGCGCGACGGTATGGGAGATGTAGGTGTGAACGTCAACTGTCGGAGTTCCGCTTAAAACATCTTTCGGCTGAACGAAGATGTTCTCGATAAACGTTGACGGAACGATGCGAAGATTGACTTCGCGGTAAATGCCGCCAAAGGTAAGATAGTCGATCTGATAACCGAAGGGTGGAATGTCGGCCCGTTCAGTGGAGTCGACGTCTACGGCAAGCAGGTTATCTCCGTCAAAGTCAATGTGCGGAGTCAACTCGAACGAGAACGGGGTATAACCGCCTTTATACTCGCCAAGGTTGACGCCATTGATCCAGACGGTCGAGGCCGTCATGACACCCTCAAAGTCGACAAACACGCGCTTGCCTTGGGCCGCTCGCGGCAACTTGAATCGGCGACGATACAGTGAGATAAACTCATAGGACTTCTCATCGAAGCTATGCCACGGCAACGGCATATTTGAATGCGGCACGACTACTTGCTCGAAGCTCGAGTCATCGAAGTTTTTGCTGTGTCCTGCTTCATGAGAATTGCGACTGAAGCGCCAATTGCGGTTGATAGGCAGAATGAGGCGTCCGGGAGCCGGTTCGGCGACTCGGGTTTGGGTAAAGGCTGGCGGCGCAAGCGCGCTCGCTGCGGCGGCAGTTCCCGCCACTAGGAAATCTCGGCGATCCATCAACTCTCCTGATCCGTTGGACGAATTCTAGAAATGAAGTAACTGAAGTAGCAAGAGTAAATGATAGAACTTAGTCAGCTGGCCTCGTAGCTAAAAGTTGCGCCCCCAGGAGCGTTTCGTCGACAGTTGCCTTCCGCGGAGGCGCGGCCTTGGTCGTTCACTGATTGAAAACGGCATTCGTTTTTTCGCCCGGCTTCCACATGCCAGGTACGTTCCCGTTTTCGCTGGCGCATGGGCTTGCTCAATCGCCCAATCATGTATACTCTCCCCACTCGGAAGCCGGCACAAAAATCCCACGTCAATGCGGTTCAAAGGAGCTTGTTTCATGGCAACACGACGCATGGCAATTCGCCGTTTTACCCAACACGCGCTCATCACAGGGCTGCTTACGACTCTCGGCCTTGGTGCTTCCTCACGCCTTGCTCTGGCTGCTGACCAGCCCGGGTCACCCAACGCCCCTCTCCGCATTCGCCAGACCATCGACGAAACCAAAATGGTCAGCTTGACCGGGAACACCCATCCGCTTGCCCTTCCAAGGTATGATCGCGGTCCGGTTGCCGACGCCCTTCCCATGGAGCACATCTTCGTCCAACTGCGCCGCAGCCCTGAGCAGGAACAGGCACTGCAGCGCTATATCGCTGAGTTGGAGGATCCGCATTCCAGCAACTACCAACGTTGGATTCTTGCCGATGACCTGGGTAAGAACTTCGGGCCGGCGCAGCAGGACATCGCTGAAGTGGTCGGTTGGCTCAGTTCTCACGGACTCCAAGTCAACACCGTTCACCCGAATGGATTGACCATCGACGTGTCCGGAACTGCAGGTCAAGTAAGAGAGACTTTTCACACCCAGATTCACAATTATCTTGTGAAAGGCCAAGCACACATTGCAAATGCCAGCGATCCGGAGATTCCCGCGGCTCTAGCTCCCGTGGTCGCAGGAGTAGTCTCGCTGCACAACTTTATGCCGAAACCTCTTTTAAAAAAGAGTTTCTCGTTCAAGTGCACCGGATGTCCTGACGGGTTTGACGGCACGGAGCAGTACAACGTAGCTCCCCCGGACTTTGCCACGATCTACAACATTTCGCCGCTCTACACAGCGAGCAAGCCAATCACCGGCAAAGGCGTAAGCGTCGTCGTTTTAGAAGATACGGACATCGATTCGGCGGACGTAGCAACCTTCCGCTCTGCCTTCGGACTGTCGGCCTACTCCGGCAAGTTCACCCAGATCCATCCGGGCTCCGGTTGCAGCGACCCGGGCAAGAATTCTGCTGAAGGGGAGGCGGCGTTGGATGCCGAATGGGCTGGGGCTGCGGCTCCGGATGCCAATGTGTATCTGGCATCCTGCGCGGACACAGCGACCAACTTCGGCGCATTCATCGCCGCCCAGAACCTGCTGGACCACGGTACTCCTCCTCCCATCATGAGTCTCAGCTATTTGGGCTGCGAAACCAGCCAAGGGCCAGGAGGGAATGCCTATGTCGGCAGCCTCTGGCAACAAGCGGAGGTCGAGGGAGTATCGGTGTTCGTCGCCTCTGGAGACAACGGTCCAGCAGGTTGCGACGACTTTGACACGGCGGCCTATGCCGTAAGCGGCATCGCCGCGAACGGGCTAGCTTCCACTCCTTATAACGTCGCTACCGGTGGCACTGATTTCTTGGACACCTCGGAGAATGCAAATTCGACTTACTGGAATACGGGTAACAAACCAAACGGGAAATCTGCGAAATCCTACATTCCGGAGACCCCTTGGAATGACTCGTGTGCCGGCAGCGTACTCTACCAATTTTTCGGGTACACCAGCGGAGTCGCTTTCTGCAACAGCGTTGACGGCGCATCCTTGCTTGATATCGTCGGAGGCAGCGGAGCTCCCAGCTTTGTCTATGCCCAACCATCGTGGCAGACCGGAATTGCAGGGATGCCGGCCAATAAGGGCCGGAACTTGCCAGACATTTCGCTCTTCGCATCGAGCGGGTTCTGGAGTCACGCAATCCAGTTCTGCATGTCCGATGTGAAACAAGGAGGAACTCCCTGCGACTACTCGAAACCTGTGGACGCGTTCTATAACAGTGCTGGCGGCACTTCCTTTACTGCCCCACAATTCGCGGGCATCCAGGCACTTATCGTTCAAAAAGCCGGCCGTCAAGGCAATCCAAATCCTGTCTTCTACAAGCTTGCTAGAGCGGAATATGGCACTACGACGGATCCAAATACCGCGGGACTGGCAGAGTGCAACGCCTCCAAGGGTACAGGCGGCTCTACGGCTTGTATTTTTCACGATGTGACCGTAGGCAACAACAGTGTCCCCTGCTACGGGGCCGCTTCATGCTTTGAACCCTCAGCGCTCGAGTACGGCGTGCTTTCCACCTCCGATGGCGTCTTGAACACGGCTTACGTCGCGCACAAGGGCTGGGACTTCACCACCGGGTTGGGCAGCGTGAACGTGACCAACTTAGTGAACAATTGGCCTTAACCACTCTGCTCTGCATCGAGGATTTGTTCCTTTAAAGAAGGGACGAGCCTGATGCCGGAGTGGGCGAAATGGGGCTTTGACTGAACATTGGTCAATGCCCCATTTTTTTTGCGGACTGTAGGCAGTCCCTCTACATGCCTGCTGTCGATTTCAAATTGCTGCAGGCGTCTCTTTAACCGACGCCTGATCCGTATTCACGGTGACTTGCCGTCACAAGTTTTAAGCAGCTTCCCCGTTCTTTGGCCTCTCAGCGACCACGATTGCAAATCACCCAAAAAGAATGTCCAAATCAAATGCCAGCCAGCATCGGCATTAATTTGCATCCAAGATGGTTTGCCCAACCGCCGCAATTTAGGAACTTTGTGATGACAAAAGTTGTGGTGGTACTTCAGACTCGGGAATAGCCATGGCCATCTCTGATTTTCTTTTTGGACGACCGCTTGCCACATCCGAAGAGCGCGCCGAACATATCGGCGTCTCCGCGGGCATCCCGATCTTCGGTCTGGATGCGTTGAGCTCCGCCGCCTACGGCCCCGAAGCAGCATTGACACTGCTGATCCCATTGGGTTTGGCAGGGGTCCACATTATTCTGCCGATTAGCGCTGCAATTGTTGCTTTGCTGGTGATCGTTTACTTTTCCTACCGGCAGACGATCGAGGCTTACCCTCACGGCGGCGGCTCATATACGGTCGCGAGCGAAAACTTGGGAGCGGGGGCAGGCCTCCTGGCCGCGGCCGCCCTCATGATCGATTACGTCCTGACCGCGGCAGTAGGCATCTCCGCCGGAGTCGGCGCCTTGATTTCAGCGGTCCCGAGTCTGCATGCCCATACCCTCCCGATCTGTTTGGGAATCCTCGCTCTTCTCACCTTGATCAACATTCGCGGCGTGCGCGATGCCGGAGCCGCATTCAAGCTACCGACTTATCTCTTCATTGGGTCTCTGCTGATCGTCATCGCGGTCGGCCTCGTCCGGGCGATAATGGGGGCAGGCCATCCGGCGCCGGTCGTAGCCCCCCCCCGCCTGCCAGCGGCAACTGAAGCCATCAGCCTGTGGCTCATCCTCAAAGTCTTCGCTAGCGGCTGCACGGCGATGACCGGCGTCGAAGCTGTCAGCAATGGAGTCATGGCATTCCGCGACCCGACCGTTAAGAACGCTCAGAAGACTCTTACCTACATCATTGCGCTCTTGATCATTCTCCTGGCGGGCATCGCGTTTCTTTGCCGCGCCTATGGAATCGGCGCCACCGATCCGAACAGTCCCGGTTACGAGAGCGTACTCTCCCAATTAATCGCCGCAGTGATGGGTAAGGGCGTCTTCTATTTCGTCTCCATCGGCTCCATTCTGCTGGTGTTGGCGTTGTCGGCGAATACCGCGTTCGCGGATTTCCCACGACTGACCAGGGCGATCGCGATCAACGACTACCTCCCTCACGTCTTCCTCCTTCGGGGTCGGAGGCTACTCTATTCCTACGGGATCTATGCACTCGTCTTTTTAACCGGGTCGCTGCTGGTGCTCTTTGGAGGCGTGACCGATCGACTGATTCCTCTCTATGCCATCGGCGCCTTCCTCGCCTTCACACTCTCCCAGGCCGGTATGGTCGTTCACTGGAAGAAAAATCAGGGCCCGAAATCGCGAGGGCGAATGATCGTCAATGGCGTCGGCGCCTTTGCTACCGGTATTACCTTGCTGGTGGTGCTCGTCGCGAAATTCGTCGAAGGCGCCTGGGTGACGGCGCTGCTCATCCCGGTGTTGATCGGAATTATGCTGAGCGTCCGGCGGCATTATCGTCGCGTCCATGATGAAACCCGGGCGAGTGGGCCCATCGAACTTACCGATCTGTTGGAGCCGATTGTGGTCATCCCGGTCGACCGGTGGAGCCGGATCACTGAGAAAGGCTTGAGGTTCGCATTGACTCTTTCGAAGGAAATCCGCGCGGTCCACGTGGATTGTGAAGAAGACGCGGAGAGCGTTTGCAATATGTGGGAAGCCAACGTGGCTGGTCCACTTCGCGCCGCCAAGCTCGCGGTCCCGGAGCTCGTGCTGCTCACGTCTCCGTATCGCTTCGTCGTTCAACCCCTGGTAGATTACGTACTCAAAGTCGAGGCAGAGAATGACGGCAGGCATGTGGCTGTGCTTGTCCCAGAGCTGGTAGTGAGGCATTGGTATCAGAATCTGCTGCATAACCAGCGCGCGAATGTTCTCAAGCTGGCGCTCCTGGTGCATGGCAACCAACGAATCATGGTCATCAACATCCCCTGGTATATGGAGCACAACACCGACGTCAAGGTGCTACAGAAAGCCGCAGAGGAGAAGGAAAAAGCGAAGGCGTCTTGAGCAGAGAACCAATGCACTCCAACTCCCCGGTGCTAATCCCCATTCCTCCGAGAACCGCTTGATTGGCAACCTGAAGCAAGATCGACCGGAGGGTCCTGGTTCTCGGCGCCGCTGGGGGATAGCGCTCCTACTTGGTATAGGCGTGCTCGTCAACTACGTCGATCGGGTAAACCTGTCCGTCTCACAGCACGCGCTACATGACGAGTTTGGAATCACGACGGTCACCTTTGGCTGGCTGCTCGGAGCCTACAGCTGGACTTACGCTCTCCTGCAGCTGCCGATGGGCGTGCTTCTGGACCGCTTCGGGGTCCGCGTCATCGGCCGTATCAGCACATTCCTGTGGAGCCTGGCCTCCTTCGGGGCGGCCGTTTCTCCAGGCGTCCCGATCTTTTTCGCTGCACGGCTTCTCCTGGGTGTGGGCGAGGCGCCTACCTTCCCTGCCAATGCGAAAGCGATTGGGTACTGGTTTCCAGTCAAAGAACGCAGCCTGGCGACGGCAGTTTTCGATGCCGCCGCTAAGTTCGCTCCCGCTCTAGGCGTTCCCGTAGTAGGGATCCTGATGGTTCGGTTCGGTTGGCGAATCAGCTTTGCCGCCACCGGTTTGCTCAGCCTTTGCTATTTCGGTCTCTTCTACCGTTTCTACCGCAACCCGAGCGAAGACCGGCTTCTTTCGGATCGAGAACGCATCTTGATCCGCGATGGCGGCGCCCAGCCGGAGGGCGGCAGACGAGGGGAAGGCGGTGCGTCGCTAAGCTACCTTATACGGCAGCGGAAGGTGATAGGCCTCGCGATCGGCTTCGCCTCTTACAACTACACCTTCTACCTGCTGTTGAACTGGCTGCCGAGCTATCTCTCCTCTACGATGCACGTCGATCTGCTCCACTCGGCCTTCTATACATCCGTGCCCTGGTTGATCGCGACCATGACCGATCTGCTGGTCGGCGGATGGTTGGTCGATGCTTTGGTGCAGCGCGGCTGGAACCCGGTGCGGGTGCGTCAGGTGGTGTTGATTGGGGGGACCGCCTTCGGCATGGGCATTCTCGGGGCCGCGTATGCGACGACGACAACTGCCGCGCTGTTCTGGATTAGCATGTCCATCGGCGGCCTCTCGGCGGCCGCTCCCGTCGGCTGGTCGATTCCCTCCTTGATTGCCCCTCGGGAGAGCGTTGGAAGCGTGGGCGGGATTCTGAATTTCGCCTGCCAGATCTCCGGCATCTGCGCGCCTATTGTGACTGGATATGTCGTGCACGAGACGCGTTCGTTTGCCTTGGCCTTTGGCGTGGCAGCGATCTTTCTTGCCATTGGGATTGCTAGCTATATAGTGCTACTTGGGAATATGGAACCGGTTGCAGAGCCACTCTAACGATGGTCTATGCAACCCATGGGCGGATACAGGAGAGGCTTGCATGTTCGGTGTGCGATTGAGATTTCTGGGTTTACCTTTGTTGACTCTGACGTTTGGCTGTCAGGTGTTCGCGCAAGCACAAGTCGGCTCTGCTCCTTCAATCACGTTTGATCAGAACGCAAAGGTTTTTCGCATTGACGCGGCCGATATCTCCTATGCCTTCGGCGTGAATGAGCGTGGCGAGCTGCAGCCACTTTATTGGGGTGGACGCCTTGGAGCGAGCGACGTTCTGCCGCCGGCACACAGCTCGCATGAAGTTGCTGCCTTCGATCTCTCCTCAAGTGTGAGCCCGCAGGAATTTGCCGGTTGGGGCGCCGGCCTGTATGTCGAGCCTGCCCTCAAGATCACCTTTCCCGACGGAAATCGCGATCTGGTGCTGCACTATGTCTCCCACCATATTGACGGTTCATCGCTGACGGTGACGTTGAAGGACATCTCACGCGACGTGTTTGTGGAGCTTCGCTATGAGGTCGATCCTGCCAGCGGAATTATCGGCCGATCGGCGGTGATCCAGAACAAGACCAAAGACCCGCTCACGGTCGAGTCTGCCTCGGCCGCGACGTGGACGCTGCCGCATGGAACGGACTACTCGCTCTACTACCTGACCGGACGGTGGGGTTCGGAAACTTCCTTGCAGCATGAAGCGGTCCGGCCTGGCCAGCGGGTGTTGGAGAGCCGGCGGGGATCGACCGGGCACCAGAACAATCCGTGGTTTGCGGTTGAGCAAGGCCCCACCGGGGATGAGGACACCGGCGATGTGTGGTTCGGTGCTCTGGCCTGGAGCGGTTCCTGGCGGATTACGGTTGAGCAGGACCAACTACAGCAGGTACGCGTCACCGGCGGCTTCAATCCCTTTGACTTCGGTTATCGCCTCGCCCCCGGCGAGAGCTTGAAAACGCCGATCTTCTATGGCGGCTACTCTCATCACGGCGTGGGCGGGGCTTCGCGTTTGCTGCATCGATTTGAGATCACGGAGATCTTGCCGGAGCGGCCAAACCCGAAGCCGCGGCCAGTTTTGTACAACTCCTGGGAAGCCACCGAGTTCAAGGTCGATGAACCCGGGCAAGCGGCATTGGCCGAGAAGGCAGCGTCAATCGGCATCGAACGCTTTGTCATGGATGACGGCTGGTTCGGCCAGCGCGCCGACGATCACGCCGGATTGGGGGATTGGTATGTCAACCCGCAGAAGTTCCCGCATGGGCTGAAGCCGCTGATCGACAAGGTGCATTCGCTAGGGATGGACTTCGGCCTGTGGGTCGAGCCGGAGATGGTCAACCCGAATAGCGATCTTTATCGAGCGCATCCCGATTGGGTGTTGAACTTCACCGGCCGTCCGCGAACCGAGGGTCGTAATCAGCTGGTCTTGAACCTGGCGCGGCCCGATGTCCGAGCTTACGTCTATGGCTTTCTTGACAAGCTTTTGAACGAAAACGATATCGCTTTTCTGAAGTGGGACTACAACCGTAACTGGTCCGAGCCGGGCTGGCCCGCCGTCTCGCCCGACGAGCAAAAGCAGGTCTGGGTCAAATACACCGAGAATCTCTATTCGATCCTGGCGGAGCTGCGAGAGAAACATCCGAAGGTCGAGATCGAAGATTGCTCCGGTGGCGGAGGCCGCATCGACTTGGGACTCATTCACCATACCGACGAGGTTTGGACGTCGGACAACACCGATCCCTTCGATCGGCTGAGTATCCAGGATGGCTTCAGCTACGCGTACACGCCCGGGGTGATGATGGCCTGGGTGACGGACTCTCCTCACTGGCTGAACCATCGCACCACCAGCCTGGAATACCGCTTCCTCTCCTCGATGCAAGGCTCGCTGGGGTTAGGGGCCAACCTCAATCATTGGCAGCCGGAAGACTTTGCCGAGGCCAAAAGCATGATCGAGGCCTATAAGCAGATCCGCGAGACGGTGCAGCATGGCGCGCTCTACCGGCTGGTCTCGCCGCGCGATGGCAGCGAGCAATCGGTCACCGAGTCGGTCGCCGAAGACGGGCATCAGGCAGTAGTCTTCACATTCCTGCACTCGAGCACCATGGGTTTCCACTATCCGCGTGTCTTCCTGCGTGGATTGGAGAAAAACGCAAATTACAAGATGACCCCGATCGCCGGCAAAGCTACCAAAGAGACGCCGGAGACAGCCAGCGGCGCCTACTGGATGTCGCATGGCTTCGATCCGGATTTAGTGGGCGACTTCCAGGCAGCAGCCTTCCGGCTGGAGCGGACCAGCAACTGATGCTGCAGGTTTACTTCACGAGGGCCAAGACGAAGCCGTCATAGCCCTTGCTGCCGACGGTCTGCAGCGCGGTCGCGTCGAGGCGCGGATCGGCCCCGATCTTGTCAAGCAACTTGCGGCTTCCCTGGACACTGGGATCTTGATCATTCGGATCGATAATTGCGCCATCGCGAACGACGTTGTCTCCCACGATGATTGTCCCGGGCCGGGAGAAGTGGACCGCCCAGTCCAGGTAGTTCGGATTATTGGGCTTGTCGGCATCGAGGAAGATGAAGTCAAATGGGGCCTGTTTCTCTCGCGCCAGGACGGCAAGCGAATCGAGCGCCGGCCCCAACCGTAGATCGACGATCGATGATAATCCGGCGCGCTCAATATTCGCGGTGGCCACGGCGGCGTGCTTCGGATCGGCCTCCAGGGTTATAAGCATGCCGTGAGGCGGAAGCGCACGCGCGAGCCAAATCGTGCTGTATCCTCCCAGCGTGCCAATCTCAAGGATGCGTTGCGCGCCCCGAATTCGGGCCAAAAGATGGAGGAGCTTGCCTTGATTGGGAGCGACATCAATAGCGGGAAGTCCGGCTGCCTTGTTCGCTTGTTGTGCCTGAATGAGAACTGGATCGGGCGGACAGAGGCTCTCGGTGAAGTATTGGTCGACTGCGGTCCAAAGTTCCTGGTTCATCTTTCCTCAAAGTAGGCACCTCTAGGGGTACCTTGTGGTTCAAATTTCGTTTGTTGTCATGACTGGATAAGCAGCTCACCAGGATATTCGCTCTCGAAGATGGCAGTCTACATCTCTGGTGCAGCGTCTGAGAGGAATCCTATGTTAAAACGGGCATATCAGGCTCCCAGGCGGATGGGTACGCACCCGGTTCGGGAGGGAATGCTGCTCGCGTCTTCAAGTACCGCCATTGCGGCATTGCGGCCGTTGATGGCGATAACGCTGCCTCCCGGATGGGTGCATGCTCCGCAGAGATAGACGCCGGGCATGGAGGTTCGCGGCGAAAGGCGGTTGGACCACATGTAGGGCGGGAGGCATTCGCCTTGAAAGATGTGGCCGCCAGTGAGGCCTACTTTCTTTTCGATATCCGGGGGCCCGAGCACTTGCGCATCGAGCACGGCGGCGGGAATGTTGGTGCAGAAACGGGCGAGTGAGTCGAAGACCCGTTGCCGCACCAAATCGCGGTGGTCTTCCCAGCTCCCCTGCTTGAACCGGTAAGGCACATATTGCGCGAAGACGCTCATGGTGTGCTGTCCGCTGGGAACGACGCTCCGGTCGTGCGCGCTTTGGAAATAGAGCTCGCACCAGAGCGCCTCGGCGACTTCACCGGCGCGGGCGGTCGCGTACCCGGTCTTCCACTCGGACCGTCTCAAGGGCGCGTTGATTTGCCCGTAATGATGGGGCTGGTCGAGACCGGGACGAGCGGCAAAGTTTGGAAGTTCCGCAAGCAGAACGTTCAGCTTGACGGTGCAACCCTCGATAGGAACCGAATCTACTTGCGCTTGCCAGCTGGGATCGATGTCGTCCGCGAGTAGCGCGGAGGTGGCGCGCGGATCAGCATTCGAGATGATCACAGGCGCTGAAATACGCTCGCCGCCTTCCAGCATGACTCCTTCTCCGGGAAGAATTCTAGCGACGGGAACGCCGGAAGCGATGACCGCTCCGGCCTCACGTGCTGCGTCGCAGAGATAAAACGACACCATGCCCATGCCTCCCTTGACGTAGCCCCACATGCCGGGAATGCCGCCGAGACGGCCCGAGGCATGGTGGAAACGGATTGAGGCAGTTCCGGGATCAAAGGGGCTGGCGTTGGTGCCGATGACGCCTTGTCCTAGATACGCCATCTGCAAGCGTTCGTCGCTCAGATAGCGCTCGACGAACTCGGCCATCGACCATTCGAAAAGCAGCGCGCGAGCTTCTTCGTCGCTGCCGAGACGGCTCTCAATTTGTTCTCGAGTCGGCGCAGCGCCGATCCAAAGATCATCCTTGCCGGGCGGCCGGAGTTTGTCGCGAAGCCGGGTGAGCACGGCGTTCATGGCCTTCCAGCCTGCGACGTCACCGGGGGCGAAGCGGCGGACTTCATCCTCGCATTTCGCATCGTCGTCCCAGAGTTGAATGCTGCTGCCATCGAGGAACGGGACGAAGAGGCCATTGATCGCCGGTGTCCAGGTAAAGCCGCGCTCGACCAAGCCAAGTTCTTCGATCACTAACGGATGTAACAGCCCGGCGAGGTAGGCGCAGGGCGACATACGAACCCCGGGAAACGGCTCCTCGATGGTGCAGGCGCCGCCCACGCGTTCGCGGGCTTCGAGCACGAGTACGCGCTTCCCGGCCCGAGCCAGATATGCAGCACAGGCGAGGCCGTTATGACCTGCGCCGACAATGATTGCGTCCCAGGGTCGAGCGGCCAGTTCGCGGATGGGCGCGGGAAGGCCGAGTTTGCCGAGGGATTCGAGTGCCGGTGTGCTCGCGGCAGAAACAAAGTCAGGATTGAGACTCATCTTGGAAATGACGGCTGGTACAGTTATATCCAAATACTGACTACGCAATGGATGATTTCACGGGAGGATGTACCACGTGAGCTGCTTGTCTGGCCGAAGTTATTTTTTTCTTGTCCTGTTTCTTGCCTCGTCAGTGATGTCGCCGGCGCAAAGTTCGATGCCCGCTCCGGCGCCCGCTGGTTCGGCAGCGACTACTGCTCCGCCGACTTCGGCTTCGCCGCCGTTGCGTACCATCGGGTTCATGACCGATTTCGATGTCAAGGATGATGCAGTCGGCATCTGCAAGGCGGTGATGGAGGGGGTCGCCCCGGGGGTGAAGATTAACGACATCACCCATCAAGTGACGCCCTTCGATATTGAAGAAGGAGCCAGATTCCTCGCTGGATCGGCACCATACTTCGCGAAAAACGCGGTCTTCGTGGTGGTCGTGGATCCAGGGGTGGGAAGCAACCGCAAGGCGATCATCGCGGAGTCGGGGGTTGGCCAGTTTTTTGTGCTTCCAGACAACGGATTGCTGACTCTTCTGACCGATCGCGATGGCATTCTGGCGGCCCGGGAGATTACGAATCCGAAATGGATGATTGGCGCGGGGATCTCCTCGACCTTCCATGGCCGGGATATTTTCTCCCCGGCAGGCGCGCATCTGGCTCGCGGCGACAACTGGACCGAGGCTGGGCCCGCGATCGATGTCACGAAGCTGGTACGGCTGCAAGTTCACTCGGCAGTGATCGATGCCAACGGTCTGCATGGCAAAGTTCTCGGGCTGGATGGCCCCTTCGGCAACCTCGTGCTGAACATTCCCGCCGACACCTTCGCAAAAATGGGTTACGCCATCGGCGAGACGGTGCCGGTCGCCTTGGACGGGAAGGAATACCGCTTCCCGTTCGTCAAGACGTTCAGCGATGTGCAGGTGGGCGCTCCATTGTTCTACATCGACTCCCGCGGACGGCTAAGCCTGGGGGTCAACCAGAGGAACTTCTCGGAGACTTACAAGGTCATGCCGGGCGCGGAGTTGTTGATTCCGGCCAAGCACTGATCGACCAAGGCCTGATGGATCGACTGGACCGGTCACATCTCTCGAAAGCAAAAGATGCGACCGGTTTCCTTAGAACTTGGGAAGCTGCGAGGTGTCCCAGCCTCCGCCGACGGCGCGAATGAGTTGGACGCTCGCGGCGAATTGACGAGTGGTAAGATCCGCTGCGGTTCTTTCGTTGGCGAGTTGCGCCGTTTGCGCGGTCAGAACTTCAAGATACGCCGTGGTGCCGCCTTTATAGCGATTGGTCGAGATCTGGGTAGAACGGCGCGCGGACAGCACAGCCTGCTGCTGGCTAACCGCTTCCTGCTGGTAAATCTTTAAGGCAGCAAGATTGTCTTCCACTTCCTGGAAGGCGTTTAAGACGCTTTCTCTATAGTTGTCTGCGGTCTGCTCATAGTTGTGCCGGGCCTCTTCGGTCAAGGCGCGGCGGCGGCCGCCGTCGAAGAGCAACTCAGCGGCGGACCCTCCGATGGCCCACAACGAACTCGGACCTTGAAACCAGGTGGTAACATTCTGGCTTTCGAATCCGCCGCTTCCAGAGAGCGTGACATTGGGGTAAAAGGCAGCGATAGCAATGCCGATTTGAGCATTGGCAGCCTGGGCGCGGCGCTCTGCTCCAGAGATGTCGGGGCGGCGCTCGAGTAGCGCTGAGGGAACTCCGGTAGGGAGCTGCGGCAGATTGAGATTCAGGGGTTGCGGCGGAAGACCGAAGCTGGACGCGGGAACTCCGATGAGGGTGGCGATCGCGTGTTCAAACTGGGCGCGAGCCACTCCGAGATCGATGCTCTGGGCCACCGTGGACTGCAACTGGGTCTGCGCCAGGGCCACATCCGACTCCGTCGCGATTCCCCCTTTGAAGCGATTCATGGTCAGCTCATACGACTGTTGAAAGGCAGTGACCGTATCGTTCAGGAGTTGAAGGTCGGTATCGAGGCCACGAAGTTCAAAGTAATCGCTGGCCAGTTCGGCGCGAATGCTGAGATCGACGTTGGCCAGATCAGCAGCCGTGGCCTGGGCATTCGAGCGCGATGCCTCGACGTTACGGCGGATGTTCCCCCAAAGATCGGGTTCCCAGGAGGCCTGTCCGCTGGCAACCAGGTCACTGTAAGTCGACTTCGATCCGGGCACATGGAGCGGACGATTTTGCGACTGGCGCTCGCGGCTGGCCGAGGGACCGACGGTCAAGCTCGGATAATAACTGGCGCGGCTGACCTGCACCTTCTCACGGGCCGAGAGATACTGCTCGGTTGCCGCCTTCAGCGTTTGGTTGGAGACTGCAACCTTCTCTTCCAGCGCATTCAGCTGCGGATCCCCGTAGAGCTCCCACCACTTGCCGCGAATCACATTGTCAGCTGGTTCCGCCTGCTTCCAGGTGCCGTTCGGCGGCGGAACGGTAGCGGTCGTGCCGCCGTTCTCTTTGTAGGCTGGAGGGACGGGAGCGTCGGGACGTTTATAGTTCGGGCCTACAGTACACCCAGCCAGCAGCAGGCTAGCCGAAGCCAGCGCCATCAGGATACCGCGCTCGGTCGCGGACCGGAACGCGACGATTCTGCCATTCGCTCGTGTCATTTCTTTCCACCCTGGGCGCCGGCGGATTGTCCTCCACCCGCTCCTGCACCGCCGCCGGATGGATTAGCGGGCTTGACGATCTGAACGTTTTCTCCGTCGATGAGGGAGTCGGGAGGGTCCTGAATCACTCGGGAATCGGCGGCAAGGCCGTGGATGACTTGTACGGTGGCGCCATCGTCGCGCCCTAGGATAACGGGAACCAGCTTCGCTTTATTGTCTTCGGCGACCACCGCTACGCGAAGGCCCTCGGAGCGAAACATGAGCGCGGAGACCGGGACGATAAAGGACGGCGCATTGCTATTGGTTTTGAAGTGAACTTCGGTATAAGCGCCGGGAAAGAGTTCGCCGGTGCGATTATTGACGTCGAACTCGACCAGCAACGTTCGCGACGTGGGGTCGATCTGGCGCGAAGTGCGAACCAGCCGCCCGACGAACTTCCTGCCAGGAAATTCATTGAAGGTGAGGTCGGCGGTCATCCCAGGTTTTAAATTCTGAGAGTAGATCTGAGGGACGTTGACATAGAGGCGCAGGGTCTGGGAGGCGGCGAGATGAAAAAGCTCGGTTAACGGTGTTCCGGTGCCCGCTCCAGCATTGATCAATTGACCAATGTCCGTATTCCTAGCAGTGACCACCCCATCGAAGGGCGCAAAGACTTTCTCAAAGCCGACCAGCTGCTGCAACCGCTGAACGTTGGCCAGGGCCGACTTTACGGTGGTACTTGCGGCGTTGGCCTGGGTAGTGAAGTTGTCGGTATCCAGCTTGGATACGGAATCGGTCTTCAACAAGTCTTGATACCGGGTGGACTGGGTCTGTGCATTTCCGGCATTGGTTTGGGCGGTAGCCAGATCAGCCTGGGCCTGAGCGAGTTGCTGGTCGATCTCAGGCGACTCGATGTCGGCGAGCAGCTGCCCCTTGCGGACGTGTGCGCCAATATCGAAATACCACTTTTTTAGATAACCGTTGGTACGGGCATAAATTGGGGAGTCGGTGTAGGCCTCCAGATTCCCGGGCAGGACGACCTCCTGTTGAGGCTGGCCTTGAGTGGGCGGATTGACGATGACCGAGGGGGCAGCGAGAGCATTGGTATTGTCAGCGACGTTGGTTCGGGCATGGATGCGGGTGATGATGCCGGAGCCCGCAAGTAGCCCTGCAAGGACGACAAGAACCACCAGCAGCACGATGGCGCGTCCGGCGGAAAGCGCTTTGGGGCGGCGCGACTTGGGCTGCTCTTGCGGAGTTGGATTCTCTGCCGGGCGCGGTTGCTGGGGCTGGCTCATATTATTCGATGTCTCCAACGGTTGGCTCATACTTGTCAATCTGCGGCTCGGGATCTCTGGCTTCCCTTTCCCGGCGTTTCTTTTCGATGCGTCCATGCAGCACGCTGAAGAAGGTTGGAACAAAGAGCAACGTCGAGACGGTAGCAAAGAGCAGGCCACCGATGACTGCGCGTCCCAAAGGCGCGTTTTGCTCACCGCCGTCCCCCAGGCCGAGGGCCATCGGAACCATGCCGATGATCATCGCAAGTGCGGTCATGATGACCGGGCGAAAGCGAGTGAAGCCCGAATCTAACGCAGATTGCCGGGCATCGCCTACGTTGACTTCCAGTTGCTCGCGAGCGAAGCTCACCACCAGAATCGAGTTTGCCGTTGCGACGCCCATGCACATGATCGAGCCGGTGAGAGCGGGAACACTGATGTGGGTGTGGGTGATGAAGAGCATCCACACGATCCCCGCCAACGCCGAGGGAAGAGCGGAGATGATGATGAAGGGATCGAGCCAAGACTGGAAGTTGATGACGATCAGCAGATAAACGAGCAAGATCGAAAACGCGAGGCCGGCCATCAATCCGATGAAAGAGGTTTTCATCGTCTGGACCTGTCCACGCACGACAAGCTGGGAGCCGCGCGGCAGTTGCTTCCGGTAGCGGTCGACGATGTCCTCCAGCCTCTTATCAACGCTGGCAAGATCGTTGTTGACGACATTGCCGTAAATATCGATCACCGGAGCGATATTGAAATGGCTGACCGTGCCGAGGTCCTGCCCCCGCACGAAGGAGGAGACGTTGCCGAGGATTTGGACAGGGGTGCCGCCACGCTGATATGGGGAGGGTGCGTTGAGTCCTCCTCCGACTGCGCCAGCTCCGCTGCCGGCGGTGAGCGGTATGTTGTTCAAGTCTTGAAGAGAATCAAGGTTGTACTGCGGCGACTGCACGGCGATGTTGTAGCTCACGCCGTTGGCCGGGTTCAGCCAATAGGTTGGCGTGGTTTGGTAGCTGCCGCTGGTGGCCACCAGCAGGCTGTTGGTAATGTCCCGTTGTTGCAGGCCAATCTGCTGTGACTTGGTGCGGTCGACGTTTACATCAAATCTGGGATTGTCGAAGGGCTGCTGGATGCGAAGGTCAGTGGCCCCGGGAATGTACTTGATCTCGTTCATCATCCGCTCGGCCAGCTCGCGATCGGCGTACATCTGCTGCTGGGTGCCGATGACCTGGATGTCGAGCGGCGCGGGTAAACCAAAGTTAAGGATCTGAGTCACGATATCTACGGGCAACGTGTAAAAGGTCACGCCCGGGAAACGCTTAGGCAGACTGGCACGCAGCGACTGCACATAATCGTCCGTGGGGTGATGCTTCTCCTCAAGCGAGACTTGGATGTCGGCGTCGGCCGGCCCCACCGGAGCGGAGTTGCTGTACGACAAATTCAGACCGCTATAAGGTAAGCCGATGTTGTCGATGATGGTGTGCAGTTCAGCCTTAGGGATCTCCTCGCGGATCGCGTCATCGACCTCATCGCAAAGCCGGGCGGTCTCTTCAATACGGGTCCCCGTCCGGGCGCGGACGTGAAGCTTGAATTGGCCGCTGTCGCTCGAGGGGAAAAAATCCTGCCCGAGCCAGGGGTAGAGCAGCGCAAACGATCCGATGCAAAAGACGAAGAAGAGGACAATGAAGACCGCGGAATGCTCGATACAGAGTTCGAGAATGGTCTGGTAGAAGTTTCTCAGCCTTTCAAAAAGATGCTCGAAGAGCTGCTGACCGCGAACCAGCGGATTGCGGCTGTTCTTCTTAAGCGCCTCTGAATTCTTGTCGTGTTCCTTCAGCAGGTACTTGGCCATCGTCGGCACGATGGTCCTCGAAAGCAAGTACGAGGCGAGCATGGCGAAGACGACCGCCTCAGCCAGCGGGACGAAGAGATACTTCGCCACGCCGGTTAAGAAGAACATCGGCACGAAGACGATACAAATTGACAGCGTCGAGACGAAAGCGGGGATCGCAATCTGCGCCGCACCATCTAGAATTGCCTGCTCAATCTCCTTGCCTTCTTCAAGGTTTCGGTTGATGTTCTCGATCTCAACCGTGGCGTCATCGACCAGTATGCCGACAGCCAGCGCCAGGCCGCCAAGCGTCATGATGTTAATCGTTTCCCCGAGTGCGTGAAGCATCAGCAGCGAGCAAATGATCGAGAGTGGAATCGATACGGCGATGATCAGCGTACTGCGCCAGCTGCCGAGGAAGACCAGGATCATAATCGCCGTCAGGCAGGCGGCGATTATCGCTTCGCGAACGACGCCGGTGATGGCGCCGCGGACGAAGATCGATTGGTCAGAGAGCGGAGTGATGACCAGCTGCGGCGGAAGCTGCGACTTGATGAGCGGCAACTTCGCAAAGATGTTCTTGATGATATCGAGCGTCGAAGCGCTTCCAGTCTTTTGAATGGTAAGCAGCGAGGCGCGCTGTCCATCGACGCGGACGATGTTGGTCTGCGGTGGAAAGCCGTCGCGAACGTGAGCGACATCGTGGATGTAGATCATCGCCCCATTCACTGAGCGGATGGGCAAATCGTTCAAGCCGGTGATGGTCGTAGGGGCGCTATTCGTCTCGACCTCATACTCGAAGCGGTCAATCTTGGCGGTGCCGGCAGGCAGAATCAAGTTCTGTGCGGACACGGCATTGACTACATCGGAGGGCGACAATCCTTTGGCCTGGAGCGCCTGAAGATTGATATCAATCTGTACCTGGCGCTGCTTGCCGCCGTACGGATAAGGGATCTGCGCGCCTTCGACTGTGGCTAGTTGAGTACGGATGAAGTTCAGGCCAAAATCGTTGAGCTGCTGCTCGGAGAGTCCCTGACCGGAGAGACCAAGTTGCAGGATCGGAACGCTCGACGCATTGAACTGGATGATCAGTGGTGGCGTGGTGCCAACGGGAAGGGTACGCAAGGCGGTCTGAGAGACGGCAGTAAGCTGGGCCACCGCATTCGCGATCTGGACGGTCGGCTGAAAATAGACCTTCACGACTGCGACACCGTTGAGCGACTGGGACTCAATGTGCTCGATGTCGTTCACTGTAGTCGTCAGGGTTCGTTCGGTGATGGTGACAATGCGGTTCGACATGTCCGACGGCGAGAAGCCGGTGTAGTTCCAGACAATGCTGACAACCGGAATATTGATATTCGGGAAGATATCCGTTGGCGTGGAAAGAATCGACAGCGGGCCGAGAATGAGTAGAAGAATTGCGAATACGACGAAGGTATAAGGCCGTCGCAGGGCAAGGCGGACAATCCACATTTCTTAAACGTTCTCCTGAACTAACCAACTGCCATGACCGGACCAACATCTACCATCGGGACAAAAATCCGGCCTGCTGAAGCTCTTCTCAGCGCTCTTGAACGCGACAACCTGACGCGTCGGTCTGGGGCTGAAGAGCGAAGAATCTCGCGTTGTTCTTGCTGGCGGCGGCGGGTACGTGCTACAACGAAGTACGCTTCGTACCAGTCACCGAAAGTCGATCTTTCCTGACCAACAGTATAAGAGACTCTGAAAACAGGGGCGGCGGCAGAGCTTCCAAGTGCATACCAGCTTGACGCTTTCTCAGGCAAAAAAGACTCTCTTACCCTATCGTTTGTACCTAGTAGATGAGGGGAGCGGGTATACCGATGCAGAGATGCCTGACCCCGAGTGAACGATTCGCAATTACAAGCAACTAGGAAGAGACTGAGGCCCAGGACACTCGATGAGTACAGCAAGGCCTTCGGGGCACCTCGAAAATCCGGCATTAGCGGAATACTTTCTCGATCACGCCTTCGATGAGATGTTCGGCGAGCACGGGGAAATTCGCCCACAATACCGGGAGTTGCTCGAGGCGCTCACCTCGATTCCACGGGATGAATTGCAGCGGCGCAAGCGGTCCGCCGATGTTTCGTTCCTGACCCAGGGAATCACCTTCACGGTGTACGGCCGTGAAGAAGGTACGGAGCGCATCTTTCCCTATGATCTGCTGCCTCGAGTGATCACCAGCGCGGAATGGCAGCATATCGAAAGAGGGCTTACCCAGCGGATCACGGCGCTGAATTTGTTTCTGCACGATATCTACAATGAAGGCAGGATCCTCGAACAGGGCTTCGTTCCTCGGGAGATCGTTTACAGCTGTCAGCATTTCCGCCGGCAGATGCGCGGGCTTCAGGTTCCGCGCAACGTCTACATCGCGGTCGCCGGCACCGACCTGCTGCGCCTCGAGAGCGGCGAATTCGCGGTGCTGGAGGACAATCTGCGGGTCCCGAGCGGCGTCTCGTACATGCTCACCAACCGGCGAATCATGAAGAGGACGTTTCCGCAACTCTTTCGCTCCTATGGCGTCCGGCCGATCGAGCACTATACGCAGGCGCTGCTGGGTACGCTGAAGTCGCTGGCGCCGGAGGGTCGCCCCGAGCCTTCCATCGTGCTGCTGACGCCCGGCGTATACAACTCGGCATATTTTGAACACACCTATCTTGCCCGGCAGATGGGAATCGAACTGGTGGAAGGCCGCGATCTGGTCATTCACGACAACGTGGTCTATATGCGGACCACGGCTGGGCTCAAGCGGGTCGATGTGATCTATCGCCGGGTCGACGACGACTTCATCGATCCATTGTCGTTTCGCCCCGACTCGATCCTGGGGGTGGCCGGATTGTTCAACGCCTACCGCGCCGGCAACGTGACGCTGGCGAATGCTTTCGGGACCGGGGTTGCAGACGACAAGGCGCTCTATGCCTATGTGCCGCAGATCATCAAGTATTACCTGGGAGAAGATCCGGTGTTGAACAATGTCGAGACGTTTCTGATGACCGATCCGGTGCAGCGCCGTCATGTGCTCGACAATATCGGCAGCCTGGTGGTGAAGGCAGTGGGCGAATCGGGCGGCTACGGAATGTTGATCGGGCCGCATAGTTCCAAGGCCCAGCAGGAGGAGTTTAAGCGGCATATCGAGGCCAACCCGCGCAACTATATTGCCCAGCCGACGCTCAATTTTTCCCGCGCCCCTTGTTTGCAGGAGGACGGCAGCATCCAGCCTCGGCATGTGGATCTTCGGCCTTATATTCTGTTTGGCGACAAGGTGACGATTGTTCCCGGAGGGCTGACCAGGGTCGCGCTGCGAAAGGGCTCGCTGGTGGTGAATTCGTCGCAAGGCGGAGGAAGCAAGGACACATGGGTTTTGAGCTATTGAAGCGCAGCTGGTTTTGGTTAGGAAACCCCAGATGATGGAGCGCATCTCCCCGAAAACGGAGTTATTGCAAGTATCATGCTTTCACGCGTAGCCGACAGTTTGTACTGGATGAGCCGCTACCTAGAGCGGGCGGAGAATACGGTGCGCCTGCTCGACACCAACATGGGCCTGATGCTGGACAAATCGAGCACCAGCGCGGAGCGCCGCTGGCAGCGAGTGCTGGCGACGATCGGCAAACCCGAGGGTTGCGAATGGAAAGGCGATGTTTATGAATTCGTCGATCAGCTTTGCTTCGATGACACCAAGGCGGCGGCGGTGACCTCCTGCATCGTGCTGGCGCGGGAGAATGCCCGGCAGGTGCGCGAGGAGATCAGCTCGGAGCAATGGCAGCGGCTGAATCGGCTCTTCCATGAAGTAACGAAGCAGACCGATTCAGATCGTTCCGAGCTTCGGCTGTCGGAATTCCTGCCCTCAGTAGTCGATGGCATCCACCTCTTTCAAGGCGTCACGGATACGACGTTAAGTCATGGCGAAGGGTGGCAATTCATCCAAATTGGCCGGTATATCGAACGCGCCTCATCGACCGCCCGTCTCCTAGAGATTTACCATCACGACAGTTTCACGACAATGGAGGAAGTCCACGACGGCTTTGAGTACCTCGAATGGATTGGATTGCTGCGGACTTGCACAGCGTTTGAAGCCTATTGCAAGGTTTACACCGCTGACCTGACCTACGATCGGATTCTAGAATTTCTGGTGCTCGATGCCGACTTTCCGCACTCCATCCGCTTCTGTATCGACAGCCTGGTGAATGCGCTGCGCGCCGTCCAGCAGGACAGCCGCGGTCATCATGCAGAGGAACTGATGCGGCTTTCCGGCCGCTTACAGGCATCTCTACGTTATGGACAAATTTCCGAGATCCTGGAACGCGACGCAGGAATCTACCTGCGCAGGATTTTAGACCTATGTCTGCAGATTCACGAACTTATCTACGAAGTGTACATTCGCTACTCGGTGCAGACGGCGCTCGCGATGTAACCAATCAACTGCGGCGAGACCGTTGTCCCTCTGAAGCTCTTCAACCGGCACGAGCAGGTTGCGCGGAAGAGTCACACAGAACTCGCTGGTTGGATTCCACGAACGGGAGAAACGCTCAATGCTCTTTTACTCGATACGGCACCTGACGAAGTTTCAATATAGCCGGCCAGTTAGCGAGAGTGTAATGGAGATGCGCATGCACCCGCGCAGCGACAGCAATCAGCGCTGCTTGAGCTTCTCATTGTCGGTCAGTCCTCGCTGCCGGGTATTTTCCTATCGCGACCACCTGGGCAATAACATCCATCACTTCGACATTCCTGGGGAACACCAGCAATTGGTGATTGTCGCCGAGTCACTCGTCGAGCAACAGCCCCTGGCGAATATCCCGAAGCATTTGGACCCGAGCGCCTGGAGTGAACTCGACGCCATTGTGGCGCAAGGGGACTATTGGGAGATGTTGCTGCCGAGCGAATTTGCCCGGCCAACCGACCCGCTGCGAGCCTTTGCCAAGAAACTGGCTATCGTGCGCCGTGACGATCCTCTCACCATGCTCCACGAGCTGAATTCACGGCTGTACGAGCACTTCGACTATGTTCCAAAAAGCACCAAGGTGGATTCGCCCATCGACGTCGCGATCGAGTCCGGTAAAGGCGTCTGTCAGGATTTCGCGCATATTATGATCGCGCTGGTTCGCCAGCTGGGCATCCCATGCCGGTACGTGAGTGGTTACTTGCACCACACCAAGCAGATGCATGACCGATCGACCTCCGATGCCACGCATGCATGGATCGAGGCTTTGCTGCCGCATCTTGGATGGGTAGGCTTCGATCCCACCAATTGCCTGGTCGCGACCGACCGGCATATTCGGACTGCGATCGGCCGCGACTATGCCGATGTACCTCCCACCAAGGGAACCTATCGCGGACGCACCAGCAGTGAACTGTATGTGGCAGTGCGGGTCAACGCCTCCGAAGAGCCACCGGCGCTCGACCAGGACCTTCCGATTCCGGAAGACTGGTCGATGCTGGTCGAGAAGGCGCAGGCACCGCCCCCACCGCCAGCTGCTCCGCTCTTGCAGCTGCAGCAGGCGCAGCAGCAGCAGTAGCGTCCTCCAGAAAGCGTCGCGGCGTTCCTTACAGATCCAGATTCTTGAAGATGGCTTCAGGAATCGCGCGGATCACAAACATGATCGCTGCCCAAAAGCCGGGGACGTAAGCGATGTCTCTGCGCGTCTGCATGGCTCGCAGGATGCCGTGCGCCACGGCGGTGGGAGTCGCAAAGAGTGGTCCCTGGGGCAAATGCGCAGTCATCGGCGTGGCTACAAAGCCCGGGCGGATGGTGAGTACCTGAACTCCGGCACGATCAATGCGATTGCGGACCCCGTTGAGGAAGATGTTGAGTCCGCCTTTCGATGCTCCGTAAAGATAGTTGCTCTTGCGGCCTCGGTCCCCGGCGACCGAGGAGATCACGGCGAGGGTCCCCTGCCTGGTGCCTTCGAAATAGTTGGCGAGCCAGGTAACCAGCGATACCGGAGAGAGAAAGTTCGTGGTGAGAATGGCGCTGGCCGCTTCGTAGTGCGCCTGGGCCTCTTCCTGGATGCCGAGCACTCCGTGAGCGATAAGCGCGAGATCGATGTTGCCAAGACTCGCCGCCGCCTCGCTCAGCATGGCGGGATGGAGCGGAGTCTCATCCAGATCCATGGCATGGACGACGACGCTGGCCGCTCCGCGAGTGAGCAGATCGCTGGCCACCGAATTGAGCTTGCGCGGATTGCGCGCGACCAGAAAGAAATGCGTATCCGGCCGCGCGAGCAGCCTGCTGAAAGCCATGGCGATGCTGGAGGTCGCGCCCAGCACCAGGATTCCGGTGGGGCGCTTGTATGGTTTATACAAGGGCGTTTCCTAACCCGGCAGTTGAAGTCGCAGCGGCCAGGTTGATCGCGCCCACCCCGCTCACCCGCTGCCAAAAGCTGGAACTGAAGGCGGGATCGACGTAGTGGGCAAATTCTCGCCATTGGGGATAGAAGGACTGGAACTGCAGTGCGGTCATACACGCATCCTTGGCAGGATACATTTTGCCGTGGTGCTCGACGGTGATGTAAGCCAGCCGCTCGAGCAAGTCGAAGCTGACATCCCGTCGAACCGGGAAGTCCAGAGCAAGAGTGATGCCCGGCGCGGGAAAGGACATCATGCCCGGGGAAGGGACGTCGCCAAAGACTTTGATGACGGCGAGAAAGGAGGCCAGCCCGGAGCTGGTGATGGCCTTGAGGATACGCAGAATCCCTTGCTGGCCATCTTCAAACGGAAGCACGCACTGGAACTGCAGCAATCCATCTTTGCCGTAGAGACGGTTCCAGTGAAGGATGCTGTCGAGGGGGTAGAAGAATGGCTCGTAGTCTACCAGTGCGCGCTTCTCCCGGCCCAGCTGTTTGCGGTAGTAGAGGGCATTAAAAGCCTCGACGGTGTACTTGTTCAGCAAGACTGACGGCAAGTCGACCGGCAGCGTGAGCCTGGGATCGCGCGATGGTTTGAGGATGGAAGGCTCCGGCGAGTGATCGCCACGCATGAAAATGCCTCTGGCGAAATTCTTCCCTTGGGCAACGCAGTCGATCCAGGCAACACTGTACTCCGCGTTTTTGGCACCCTGGGAGAGCTCGAGAAACGCATCTACGCCCACAAACTTAGTGCCGTGGTAGACAATCTTGCGCGAAACGATCGGCCGGAGCTGGACCTCGGCCCAAGTGATCAAGCCGGTAAGCCCCATGCCGCCAATGGTGGCGGCGTACCAATCCGAGTTCTGTATTGGCGAGCATTCGAGCCGCATGCCATCGGAACGAACCAGCTCGAAGCGAGGCACATGGCGGCCGAAGGTGCCGGCGACATGATGATTCTTGCCATGAATATCGTTGGCGATGGCGCCTCCGACAGTGACGAACTTGGTGCCCGGCGTGACGGGTAGAAACCAGCCGAGGGGAACAGCAAACTTGAGGATCTCCGCCAGGGTGACCCCGGCCTCACAGCGCAGCAATCCAGTCTTCGGATCAAAGCCGATGAAGCGGTCAAGGGTGGTGGTGTGCAGAAGTGTGCCGTTCTCAAGCAGGCAGACGTCCCCGTAGCTCCTGCCCATTCCTACAGGCAACATCGAGGCGACGGGGCGATCGGCCGGGGGAAACTCCTCCATCCAGTAGAGCGGCACGAGGGTCGCTGGCAGACGAGGATAGCGTCCCCAGGATTCGAACGCTGGAGCTGATTTCTTTTGCCGGAGCTTGCTGGCGGACATTTTTTCCAATTCTCTGACTTCAATTCTCTCTTATTTGATGACGCTGGTGAAGCGGCTCGAGCCAAGCAGAACAGGACGGAAGTGGAAGTACTTTGCTTCAGCGAATTTTCTCCCGAAAAACCCATCAATGGTCGACACGTTGCTGTCAGTCGTACTGCCTTGTGCTAAAGGGAGAACAAGGCCACACCGACAATTCCGGCGCCAATCACGACGCTGGTGCGGTCGGTAAGCGCGAAGACCACCGGATCCTCGTTCAGTTCGCCACGGGAGGCGAGCAACCAGAAGCGACTTACCCACAGGATCAGGAGCGGGGTGATCAGCCACATCCGATGGGGATGGCTATACAGAGACGCAATGTCATGCCCGCTGATATACAGCGTGAAGACGACCACCGAAGCGTAAGCGCTGGCGGTGCCAAAGCTGCGGATCTGTTCGATGTCCTGCAGTAAATAGCCTCGACCATTTTCAGGAACATGGCTGGTGGCGCGCAGATTCTGTAACTCGCTGAAGCGTTTGACCATGGCTAGACTGAGAAAGAGAAAGAGCGAGAAGCCTGCCAGCCAGGGGGAAATTGTTGTTCCAGTGACGGCGGCGCCAGCCAGCATCCTCACCGTATACAGACCGGAGAGCAACAGCACATCGACCAAGACGAGACGCTTCAGTGCTAATGAATACGCCAGAGTGGTAACGAAATAGCCCAGCAGCCATCCGAGAAAGTTGATAGATAGCCACCAGGCGCTGAAGAAGCCGGCCGCGAGAAAGATGCCAACGATGCTAAGGCCGGTAAACGCCGACAGATCGCCGGCGGCGAAAGGCCGATGCCGCTTTCGCGGATGGCGGCGATCCGGGTCGAGATCAAGCAAATCATTGACGATATAGGTCGCAGAAGCGCAAAGGCTAAAGCAAAGAAACGCTAGCGACGTCCGCTCCAAAGCCTTCGCGTGGATCGCATGCGAGAGCAGCAAGGGGACGAACAGCAGAACATTCTTAGACCATTGATGAAGGCGGATAGCTCGCAGAAACGATTTGACCGGGGCAGCCCGATCCTGAAACTCGCGAACGACATGCACTTGCTTCAAGCGGAGAGAAGCCCGCAGCGAAGAGTCTGGATTCGCAACCATGGGCTCAGTCGAGTTGAGAAGCAGCGGCAAATCGGGTACAGCATTGCCAATGTAGTCGAACTCGCCCTCCGGTAAAAATCGCCGCAGACCTTCTAGCTTGTTGTGACTCGTCAGGTTTGTAACACCGTCGCTGGCAAATACCCCACTGAAGATGGCCAGATGTTTGGCGATGCGATGGGCGAGCCTGGTGTCTGCTCCGGTCGCCAGGTAGAGCGGCCGCCCCTCCGCCTGCTGCTGGCGGAGGTAGGTCAGCAATTCGCGGTTATAAGGCAGGTGTCCAACGTCGAGCGAAACGGACTCAGAGACATGCGCCTTGAGCGATGCCTTGCCGGCGGCAAGCCACTTCGGAAGGCTGAGAAGCAGCGCTGGCCGCTCACGCGCAAGCAGCAGGACGGAGTCAAAGAGTGTATCGGACTTGACCAACGTCCCATCGAGATCGACGAACAGCGGTCGATCGGCTGTGGCCGATGGTGTCGGTAGGTCAACCTCGATCTGAGTCATTCGATCCCGTGAATCTATGAGCACTCCATCCCCCGCCGATGTGAAGCGGAGCGGCCAGTCGGGCGCGAAGGTCTTTCCAGCTAGAACCCGCCAGGTTCAGGGGTGTTACGAGTATAGGACGATTCAGGCAGTAGACGATTTCGCACACTTCCACTGGAAGCGTCGCTTTGCGCCATTTATACCTTAGAATCGGAGAGCTACGCAGGTGTTGTATCCGCGTTTGAGAGTGAACCGACCCGCAAGAGGTGATTATGCCGGAACAGTTGCAAATCGCTCAAGGTAAGATGCCGCTGTATCTTCTTTCGAATATGTCCAACCGGCATGGTTTAGTCGCCGGGGCGACTGGTACCGGTAAAACCGTGACGCTGCAAGTTATGGCGGAAAGTTTCAGCCGGATCGGCGTTCCAGTATTCGCTGCCGACATCAAGGGAGATCTCTCGGGAATTAGCCAGCCCGGTACCGACAACCCGAAAATTGCCGAGCGGATCAAGAGCCTGCAGCTGACGGACTTCGCTTTTGCTGGGTGTCCGGTCGCTTTTTGGGATGTCTTTGGGGAAGAAGGGCATCCGATCCGGGCGACTGTCTCGGAGATGGGACCGTTGCTCTTCAGCCGACTGCTTGGGTTGAACGATACCCAGGAAGGCGTGCTGGCGCTGGTCTTCAAGATCGCCGACGATAGCGGTCTGCTGCTGCTCGATCTGAAAGACCTGCAGGCGATGCTGCGTCACGTCGGCGAGAATGCTAAAGACTTTCAGACGCAATACGGCAATATTTCGGCCGCCAGCGTGGGAGCGATCCAGCGCGGGCTGGTCGCACTCGAACAACAGGGTGGTGCGAAATTCCTGGGGGAGCCGGCGCTCAACCTGGACGACTTGATGCAAGTCGACGCCAACGGACAAGGAGTAGTAAACATCCTTGCGGCCGATAAGCTGGTCAATTCTCCGAAGCTATACGCCACTTTCTTGTTGTGGATGCTGACGGAGTTGTTCGAGCGGCTGCCGGAGGTGGGTGATCCCGATAAGCCGAAACTGGTGTTCTTCTTTGACGAAGCCCATTTGCTCTTCAGCGATTTGCCCAAGGTCATTCAAGACAAGGTGCAACAGATCGTGCGGTTGATCCGGTCGAAAGGGGTTGGGGTGTACTTCGTGACGCAGAACCCGATCGACGTGCCCGAAGAAGTGCTTGGACAACTTGGGAATCGGGTACAGCATGCCTTGCGAGCTTTTACTCCGCGGGACCAGAAGGCGGTTCGAGCCGCGGCACAAACCTTTCGAACCAACCCGGAGATCAATATCGAAACCACGATCACCGAACTCGGTGTGGGGGAAGCGCTGGTCTCTTTTCTCGACGAGAAGGGCACGCCGAATATCGTGGAACGTGCTCTGGTTTGTCCACCGCGAAGCAAGATCGGTGCAATCACTGCTGAAGAGCGGCAGCAAATCATTGCCTCTTCCCTGGTGGCCGGTGTTTATGAGAAGGTCGTTGATCGGGAATCCGCTTATGAAATGCTGCAGGCGCGTGCCAGTCAGGCGCCGGCTGTAGTGGCCGTCCCGGCGGACGGGCAGGCGCCATCTTCGTCACCAGCGTCCGCCCGGCCCTGGTATGACATCCCCGGAGTGACCACGCGCAGCGGGCGCGGCGATTCGCTGGTCGAGACGGTCGCGAAGACGGCAGTTCGCACGGTTGGCGTCGCGGTAGGACGGCAGATCGTACGTGGTTTGATGGGTTCGTTGCTTGGCGGAACGACCACCAAACGACGGGCTTGAACGCCATGAATTCACAAGAACCCGTTACTTCTTGCCGGCCCGCGGCGCAGGCTCTTCGACGGCCAGGATCTGGTCGCCGCGGATGTCTTTGAGTGTCTGCTGGATGCCGCTTGGCCAGCGTATGTCAATCTGTTTTAGGACCGTATCCGCACCAAGTCCAAAGTGGACGCGCTTATCGCACGAGGACAAGTAGCTGCAGGCCGTTGACACGGTTTCAAGCTGTGAACCGCTCGAGGTCGTGATCTTTACCTCGGCTCCGATCGCATCGCGATTGCTGCTATGACCGGTCAAGTGAAGCAACAGCCAATGATTTGCGGTCGCCGTTTCATTGCGAAGCACATAAAGAGGGCCGTCGTTAGTTGTGACCACGGCATCGAGACGTCCATCATTGTCGATATCGCCGATGGCCATGCCGCGCCCTGCCCACGCCTGCTGAAAGACTTTGCCGGAGACGGCAGAGACGTCGATGAATCCCTTCCCCGAGTTCCATGCCACGAGCATCGGTTCGCGGTAGCGAAGCTGGGGGAAATCGAGCTCAATGGTATCCAGATCGTGGCCCTGGGCGATTAATAAGTCTTTCCGGCCGTCATTGTCGTAGTCCAGAAACTTCGCGCCCCAGCCGGAATGAAGCAGCGTAATTCTCCCCAGTCCCGACGTATAAGTGTCGTAAGTAAAGCTGCCGTCGCCGTTGTTATGATAGAGAGCGTACATCTGGTTCGCCAGGTCGGTTATGACTAAGTCGGGAAGCCCGTCGTTGTTATAGTCGGCAAAGTCGATGCCCATGCCTGCATAAGTGCGGCCGTCGCCGTTGAAGGCAACCTCCGACATCAGAGCGACTTCTTCGAAGGTACCGTCGCCTTTGTTATGAAAGAGGAACTCGGGCATGGAGTCGTTGGCAACAAAGATATCGATCTTGCCATCGCGATCATAGTCGGCGAGGCCGATCCCGAGGCCTTTGCCGGGTTTGTCGAGTCCGATCCTGGCGGCGATCTCGGTGAAGCGGCCATTGCCTTCATTGTGATAAACAAGCGGCGCGATGGCGGGAAACAAGTCGGGATGACAGTAGGCGCGATGACCTGGCCGATGCTCTCCGCAATAGATGTCGTCGAAATCCCACTTCATATAGCGCAACACGACTAGATCGAGGCGGCCATCGTTGTCGAGATCGACCCAGGCAGCACTGGTCGACCAGCCGCTGCCGCCGGTCCCGGACTTCTCCGTAACATCGGTAAAGGTTCCGTTGCCATTATTGTGGTAGAGCTTATTTCCACCATACGCAGTTACATAAAGATCTTCGTAGCCATCATTGTCGTAATCGCCGACGGCTACGCCCATGCCATAGCCAACGCCTTGAAGGCCAGCCTTGGCGGTCACGTCTTCAAAGGCGCCGTCGGGTTTCTGATGATAGAGCCGGTTCCAATCCGACGGACCGGCCTTCTGTGGGATTGTTCCTTTGGGGGTTGGATCGCTCAACGGAGCTCCGTTGACGACGAAGATGTCGAGCCGCCCGTCGTTGTCGTAATCCAGCAGTGCGACGCCCGAACCCATAGTCTCGGGCAGATATTTCATCGAGGTGTGGGAAGAAACTTGTTTGAACTGGATGCCGGTCCGCGCCGTGATGTCAACGAATTTGGCGGGAACGCCAGCAGTCACTTCTGGAGAAGCGGCCTGCGCCACACACTCGGGATGCAAGCCGAGGGCAAGCAGCAGGACGAATGCTGCCATCCGACAATGCCCTATCGCGCTTGTGTTTTTCGGATTCACGGCTGGTCTATGCCCATCGCTGAATTCTATCTTTGGATCCAACTTGCCATCATCTTGCAGACCAAGTGCTCGCACATTGCAGACCAAGTGCTCGCACATTGAAGGTTCAGGGTTGGTTCTTTTCAATTTGCGCGATCTTGGCTCGCTCGGCTTCCGCTTCCGTGGTCCTTCCTGAGCGGGTGAGAGCATCTGCAAGCCCCCGGTGGCCATCAATGTAGGTCGGATCGCTCGAGACGGCGTCCTGGAAGCGTTCAATGGCATCGGTAATCTTTCCTTGCTGCAGGAGCAGGTTGCCGGAGTTAGCGGCGAAGGTCGCACGCTGGCGGTTGACGGCGCCGCGGGTCAGATCGGCCGCGATTTTGCGCTCGGCGGCGGCTTCGTCCTTCTGGCCTTGCTGGGCGAGAACGCCCGCCAGGGTGATATGCGCGCCGGGCTGGTTGGGCAGTAGCCGGACCGCTTCGCGCAGCGCTTTCGCGGCCTCGGGAAGATTGTTCTGCTGCTTATAAACGCTACCCAGAATGGCCCAGCCATCGCCATTGTCCGGTCTCATTTCGACCGCCAACTTCAACTGCTCGGCAGCCTCATCGAAGTGTCCAATCTGCATGTTGAGGATCCCGAGGGTAAAGGGAGGATCGGGGGAAGCTGGATTTAACCGTGCGGCCAACTCCAGTTCGGTTTTGGCCGCGGCTACATCGTCTTTCAACTTGAGCGCCAAGCCGAGGTTATAGTGCAACTCATAGGCATCGGGAGCGAGTTGGACGCCAGTTCTGAACTCGCGAATGGCATCGTCAAGATCGCTCTGCTGCAGGTAGGCGACGCCTAGATCTTGATGGACGAGCGGGTCCTTTGCATTCTCGGCAAGCGAGCGCTCGTAGAGAGGGATCGCCTCCTTCGACTTCCCTGTCTGCACCAACGCCAGCGCAAGATTGGTCAGTGCTGGCGCATTCCGCGGCTCTGCATCGACAACCTGCTGAAAGAGGGGAATTGATTGCTGTTCCTGCCCGGTGCCTTGCAGGGCAAGGGCGAGCTGGTATTTGGCTTCAAGGGCGGCGGAGGCGGGGAGAGAGCCAGATGCAGGGAGACTAGAAGCAAACTGCACCGCGTGCTGCAGAATGGGAACTGCTTTCTCGGCATCTCCATTGGCGATCAAGGCGCGCCCTAGTTCTACCTGCGCTGCTATGTCCTGAGGCGAAAGTTCGCTGGCCACGGTCAGTTCCCGGACCGCATCGGCCGGCCGCTGTTCAGAGAGCAAGGTCACGCCAAGATGCTCATGAGCGGCCGCAAGGTTCGCGTCCAGAGCAATCGCCTGCTCAAACTGGGATTGGGCAGCAGGCCAATCCTGGCGCTGCGCTTCGAGCGAGCCGAGCGCGTCATGCAGGCTGGCATCAGAGGGAGCGTCCACGAGCGCCTTTTGCAAGCGCGCTACTGCAAGATCGGGCTGCTGAATAGCGGTCAAGGCGGCCGCATACGCAATCAGTGCCGATGGCGGCAAATCAGCGGGGTCCCGGTCTAGGGTTCGAAAGAGCGTCACGGACTTGTCGTAGGCATGGGTCTGTTGATAGGCCAAGGCGAGATTGATCTGGGCCGAGCGATCTTCGGCATGAATTGAGAGCGCGCGCTCAAGTTCAGGAATCGCCAACGAGTACTGGCCGAGTTGCACCAGGATGGAGCCTAAGGCGCTGTGCCCTTCGGCGATCTCCGGGGCGAGTTGCACAACTTGCTGAAAGTCTGCCTTGGCGGAACCGAGGTCGCCACTCTGAGCGGCCGCATAGCCGGCGTGAAAGGCCGCATCCGCCTGGCTCAACTGCACCTGGCGGTCGGGCGTCACCTGGGCATCGGCAAGCAAGCCCAGCAGCAAGAAAACGACTGGCCACCCAAAGGTCTCGTATTTCAATTTGTTGCGAAACCGGTGCATCGCCATCCAGGCTGCGAGACTTATTTGAAGTGCGGCGCGTTGCGAAATTGTTACGGCTGCTCGAGCCGGCCCGCGCAGGGCTGCGATCTATATTATCGCGATTCGCCTCTGGCCTCGCAGCCCTGGAATGGCCGTCGTAGAGGGTGCTTGCAATCGTCGTGAACCGTCCTGGCAAGTTGGCTGCTTATTTCTGATTGACCGCGTCGAGATTGCTGAGACACCGGGACAGCAGCGTCTCGAGTGTGTGAACCTCATCGTCGGCAAAACCGTCAAGCATCTGGGTATAAATCTCCCCCAGAGCAGCTCGGGAGCGGGCCAGGATTCGCTTCCCCGAAGGAGTCAGACGAGCGAGCAAGATGCGGCCATTTTCCGGATGGGGGCTGCGGATGACCAAGCCTTTGGCTTCGATCCCGCGCAGGAGCACCTGAGTGGTTTGCGGAGTGACCTGGCAGGTGCGGGCGAGTTTCGCGCCGGAGATACCCGGATCGCGGTCCAAGGCGCCGAGTACGTGAAGTTGGGCGGAGGTGATGCCGTAAGGACGAAGAACTTCGTCCAGCCTTTCTCGCAGCAGCTGCAGCCCTCGCTTCATGAGCGCCGCTACGGGAAAGTTGGCCGAATTTTCTCTCGGATGACAGTCGGACATATCAGTCTACTGATACTCTATCAGCAGACTGATATCTGAATCCTGGAAAAAAGCCACTGATCGTGGCGGGACAAGTGCACGTTGCCGGACATACACGACTGGAAGCCAAGCCATAACCCCTGGGCGGTTGCGCTCACGGTCACCTTGGCGACGTTCATGGAGGTGCTGGATACCTCGATCGCCAACGTCGCGCTTCCCCATATGGCGGGATCGCTCGGCGCTAGCCAGGACGAGGCAACGTGGGTGCTGACCAGCTACCTGGTGGCCAGCGCCATCATTCTGCCGATTTCCGGATGGCTAGCGACGCGTTTTGGCCGGAAGCGCTTCTACATGACCTGTGTGGTCATCTTCACCGTATGCTCCCTGCTCTGCGGTCTCGCCCAGACGCTACCAATCTTGATTTTGGCCCGGGTACTGCAGGGCATTGGCGGCGGCGGGCTGGCCCCGAGCGAACAAGCGATCCTGGCCGACAGCTTCCCAGTGAGCAAACGCGGCCAGGCGTTCGCGGTCTATGGCATGGCAGTAGTGGTTGCGCCGGCGATCGGGCCAACTCTCGGCGGCTGGATTACAGATAATTTCAACTGGCATTGGATCTTCTTTATCAATATTCCCATTGGGATTCTCTCCCTCTTCCTCAGCAACCGGATGGTTGAAGATCCGCCTTACCTCATGGAACAGCGCGCCACCATCATGAAGGACAAGCCTAAAGTCGACTTTACCGGCCTGGGTCTGGTCGCGGTGGGCGTCGGCTGCCTCGAATTCGTACTGGATAAGGGTCAGGAAAAGGACTGGTTCGGCGACTCGATGATCACCACCTTCTTCCTCATCGCCGTTTTTCTGCTGGTCTTCTTCGTCTTCTGGGAGTGGCGGCATCCTGACCCAATTGTCGACCTGAAGCTTCTGAAGAACCGGAACTTCGGAACCGCCGTCTTTCTACAGTTCATTTTGGGGATTGTGCTGTTCAGCACGACCGTGCTGATTCCGCAGTTCCTGCAGACGCTGCTCGGGTATACGGCGGAGCGCTCCGGCATGGTGCTGTCGCCGGGCGGCTTATTGATGATGGTGCTGATGCCCGTCGCAGGCATTCTGGTAGCGAAGATGGACGCTCGGCTACTCGTCTCAATCGGCTATACGCTGACGGCGCTCATGCTCTTTAATCTCACTCATCTGAGCCTGGATGTCAGCTTCGCGCAGATCACGCTGTGGCGAGCTCTGCAGGTGATCGGACTGCCGTTCGTCTTCATTCCGATCAGCACCTTGAACTACGTGGGAGTTCCGCGCAACAAGAGCAATCAAATTTCCAGCTTCTCGAACTTTGCCCGTAACCTGGGCGGGAGCATGGGCACAGCGATGCTGACCACGTTCCTTACCCGCACCTCGCAGACCCACCAGTCAGCTTTGGCGGCCAACACCGGCAACAGCATGGCTTACAACGCCTACATCGATCGGACCAAGTCAGCGTTGATGGCGCTCGGGCAGGGTGCGGACCAGGCGAAGCAAGCAGCGGTGGGCCATGCATACACGCAGATGGTCCGACAGGCCTCCATGCTCAGCTACATGAATGCGTTCTGGCTGTTGAGCGCAATCATCGCCTGCCTGATTCCATTGCCCTTCATTATGCGAAAGCCGCCACCACGGGTGAAGGCGCCTATAGAAGCCGCGGCCCACTAGCATTGGAGCGGTTGTCGACTCTCTGACAACGGGAGTGTCCGGATGCGGACTGGATGTGTCAAAAATGGACGGGAGGCTCGGCGGAATGCTCTCTGCTTTCCCGGAATCAACGACTTGCGTATGGCGAGGCGCTTGCCTACACACCTCTGGCAGTTCGTGCTCAACTTTTTTGGTTCCGGCACTAGTCTCCCGTGCCATTTTGGGATCCCGAGTCGCGGGCTGCCGCGGCTTAGCTCCTCATCCGCGCCCCCGCGAAAAGATCAAAGCTTGCTCGCGTCCCGAAGTACCTCGCTCGCTTCAAGAGCAAGGGTCTTGTAAGAGGCCTGGACTTCAAAGAACTGGAGGATCACGGCGGTGCCCACTAGCGCGACTCCGATACCGAAGATGGGCAGCGTGACCACAGACAGCATCTGTCTCCAGGTAGTGAGGCAGATCAGCAACGCCACCGAGACGAAACAACAGATGGCCAGATAGAGAATGCGAGAGGACCAGGAGACCAGGGTCATGCGGCGTTGAAAGATCAGCATCTGCCGTTGAATGTTCTCCCGGCGTCCCTCCGGCAGCCCACCCGCCCGGTATTCGTGGGCGAGGGTTCGAATGCGGTCCCGAGACAGCGAGATAGCGCGCATTGACCCCGGACAGCAGAATTGCAGTGGCCGAGACCATGACCACCGGGGTGACGGCAGTGGTGACAATCCTTAGCGGATCCTCGATCTGGTCGAATGGGCTCATAGACGCAGTCTTCGATTTTCATCATAGCCGCGCACTATGAAGACTGATGCAAGAACCATGCCTGGTCCTTGCATTCAGCCGGATTGAAGACCCTCCCTCCCAATTGAGCGATTTTCACCGCTCAACGGGAGGGTCGCTCAAGCTGGCGCCGTGCCCTATTTGGGGTTCATCTGCTGGTTGACGATCGCCTGACTGTTCGCATCGCTCGCGCTGCCCGCATAAACAGCAGCGATCTGATGGGTACCTGCACTAAGCGCCGAGGTCTTGAAGGCGGCGGCGCCATCTGTGAGCGAGACGGTTCCAATTATCTTTCCATTATCTTTAAAGACAACGGGGCCGGTTGGGGTGGAGCCCGAAGCGCCGCTTACGACCGCTGTAAATGTCACCGTATCGCCCGCGACCGCCGGGTTCGCGGATGACATCAGCGTCGTCCTAGTTCGAATTGCACTCGGATCGATGGTGAACGTTGCCGTTGCGACCGCGCTGTCTTCACCGTTCAGGATGGCAATCGCCTTGATAGTCTGAGTCGTGTAGGCCACATAGGTACCGGTGTAGATCTTCGATTTGCTCGTAGGAGTCGGTCCATCAACGGTGTAGTAGATCGATGCGCCTGGCGTTTTGGTTTCCATGACAACGGGAACCGGTAGGAAATATGTACCTCCGATGCGGGGGAAGGTCGGAGTGGCGACCTTGCCGAGGGTGGTCTCGACGACGGTGTAATTGCTTGCCTGGTACTGCCCTGGCGCTCCTAAATAGGTAGCCATAACTATGTTGTCAATGCCAATCGGGAGGCTACTGGTCATATAAGAGGCTTTTCCTGTCTCGTCCAGCGCCACCTCAGCGGCGGTCACATTGTTAATGAGAAAACGAATTGTTCCCGTTGGCACCCCGCTGCCCTCGACAGGAGTAACGTCGGCGGTGAAGGTCACCGGAGAACCCACGTTCGCTGGATTTGCGCTCGCCATGAGCACCGTATTTGTGGCTGACGGCAAGTTCAACTTTGAGGTGAACTTAGCGGCAATGAGTCGCTTAATTCGGTCCCTGATGCGATGTTGGTCGTTCGATAAGCCCCTTTAGTCACCGGGAAGTTGGGAGACGAGACTTCGCCGAAGACAAAAGCATTGCCGCTTTTGTCAACCGCGATTGACGAACCGAAATCGCCATACTGCCCTCCCGCTCCACCTAGATAAGTTGAATATTCAAGCGCGGATCCGTCGAGGTTCAGTTCCGTGAAAAATGCGTTGTAACGACCGGGCACTGCGCCGTTGCTCTTCTGATAAGCATCAGAGGTCACCGGAAAGTTGGTTGCGGCGGTGCTTCCCGTTGCGTAGAGATGCCCTTCAGGGTCGACGGCGATTCCGTCGACGGCAGAATTAAAGTCGGACGGATTGCCGCCAAGAAAGGTGGAGTAAATCAGGCTCCTGCCTGTCGGAGAGAACTTGCTGACGAAACCTGTCCCGTCAGTGGTAGTAGTCTGAAATGCCCCGCTCGTAACGGGAAATGGTTCTTCGCCGTTGAACTCGCCCGCAAGGTAAGCATCACCGTAGCCATCCACCGCGAGAGCCAGGGGCCCGAAAGGACTTGCGCCTTCCAGACCACCATTGCCCAGAAATGTCGAATACACAAGGCCGGTCCCTCGAGGGTTGAGTTTGGCGACAAAGTAGTTCCCGCCAATTTGATGGTTTTTGTTGTTGGATGAAAACGCAAAAGGGGTAGTGGGAACGTCGTAAGACCCGGAGAAGCCCGCTATGTAAGCACAACCGATTCATCCACAACGATAGCCTCGGCAGTATCGGTGTCGCTTCCACCGAGAAATGTAGAGTACACCAGCGCTGAAGCAGTGGGATTGAGCTTGGAGACGAACCCGGTGTAAGGGGCAGGCAGCAAAGGTTGAAACGAGGCTGGCGTTGTCGGAAATGGAATATACCCATTGAAGAAACCTAAGAATGCTACAGAGCCTGTAATGTAAACATTTTTTGAAGCATCTAGAGCTATGCCTCTTGGCCGGGCAAAGCCATACTCCCCGAAGAAGGTAGACCAGACCAACCCGGATCCAGTTGGATTCAGTTTGGTAATAAACGCTTCGACGTTGTACCCCAAGCCGCCGCTCATGGGAAGGGTAGGTTGGATCACGCCGCTGGTCGTGGGAAAGTCGACTGAAGACGTGCTCCCTAAAACGTAGGCTTCCCCCTCGGCGTCCACTGCAATGCTTTCGGCTGTTTCACTTGAAGTCCCGTCCTGATCATTGTTGCCTCCGCTTCCGCTAAGATAGGTCGCATACTCCGCTGCGGTTCCGCTTGCGTTCAACTTAAGAACGTATACGGTTGCATTCGACTTCGGCGCGGTCTGGAATGCGCCGGAGGTGGTTGGGAATGTCGGAGCCGACGTATCGCCGGTCAGGTAAGCATTGCCGTCCTTGTCGATGCAATGAGACGCCCCACAGCGCCGGTATCGGTGTTCGGGGTTTCGCCAACTCCGCCGCCCGCGCCAATATAAGTCGAGTACACGAGGACTGGGTCGATGATCAAGTCGCGGCTATGATCGTAAGCGCCGAGACGGAAACGGACGACGTTGTTTGCGGCCAGCGCAAAGGCGCCACTTATAGCCTGGCGCTTGCCCTCCGTCATCTGATAAACGACCGGCCTGTGGAAGGTTACCTCGCCGTCCTTCGCCATGAGTTCGAGGTCACCGTTGGGAGCCAACTTGAGCTGCTTTGTCCCCGCAAAATGCAGCTTCACTGAATCCGGGTCTGCATTCGGCGCGACGACAAAGTCGTATTCAAGCTGCCGCTGATTTCCGTAATAGATCAGGTCGACTCCAGGATAGACGCCGAAATACCTCACTTTGGCATAGGTCGGCACATTGCTGTGCCACTTTGACGCACCCTTGCCAACAAAATAATTTACCTTGCCCGGAAGTTCGTCGACCCCCTCGACTCGTCGTCCACTGGTTGCACCCGCCAGTTCCATTCGGACGCTCGCGGTCGTGAAGCCCATCGCCACCGGCGACGAGTTCGCAGCTTTGTCCGGAAGGCGGCGCGGATCGGCGACAGCGGGAGCGGCCAGCGCCAAGACCGCGGACGAGTTAGTAAGAAAGAGCGAATAGCCGGCGCCGCGGGCGAGGAAGCGTACCTGCGGATCGGTCTGCCCATGGTTGGCCTCAAAGCTTAGAGGAAGTTTTCCGTAGCTGGCCGCCACAGCAGGTGAAGGCGATGAAATCGAAGTTGGGCTGGTGAGGGGCTCGCTGAATTGACACGTTGAGAGTGGGCAGTTGAAAGAGTCGATACTAGGGCAAGAAACGCAACACGGGGGAAGATTCTCATCGAGGGCTCCAGGTAGAAATAGGCTTGACCCCAGACCTGACAAACAACTGTCTGACCGAAGTTCGGGAATCGTACGCGGCAACGATGCGCTCAAAGGCCATCAAAGTCAATGAATCCTTCGCGCTGATCCAGGCGCAACCTGAACCTATACTGAGAGCAATGTCTAGAAGCCTCACCAAATCTCACGAATTCCAGCTCCGCGCCGAACGCCTCCTGCCCGGCGGAGTCGATTCTCCCGTACGAGCCTTCCGCGCCGTTGGCGGAGCGCCGCCGTTCCTCGTTCGCGCCAAGGGTGCTTACTTGTGGGACGCCGATGGCAACCGCTACCTTGACTATTTCGGCTCCTGGGGACCGATGATTTTGGGTCATGCCTATCCGCCGGTAGTCGAGGCGATTCAAAAAGCGGCGGCGAATGGCGCCAGTTTTGGGGCTTCGACACCGGCCGAAGGGGAGTTGGCGGAGATGGTGGTTTCCGCCTTTCCTTCAATCGAGAAATTGCGTTTTGTCAGCTCCGGCACCGAGGCCACTATGTCGGCGATCCGGGTGGCGCGGGCTTTTACCGGGCGAAAATATATCGTTAAGTTCGAGGGCTGTTATCACGGTCATTCCGACGGCCTGCTAGTCAAGGCAGGCTCCGGAGTCGCCACTTTCGGCATCCCCGGCTCAGCGGGGGTTCCCGACGAGATTGTCCACTTCACGCTGGCCCTCCCCTACAACGACCTGGACGCGGTCGAAGCCGCCTTCCGGGCTCATCCCGACGAGATTGCCTGCGTGATCCTCGAGCCGGTGGTCGGCAACATGGGCTGCGTCGCTCCGGTTCCGGGATATCTGGAGCGCCTTCGAGCCATCACCTCGGTCGCCGGCGCAGTATTGATCTTCGACGAGGTGATGACCGGCTTTCGCGTAGCCCTCGGCGGAGCCCAGGCGCTCTACGGCATTGAGCCCGACCTGACTACGCTCGGCAAGATCATCGGCGGAGGTCTGCCCTGCGGGGCGTTCGGCGGCCGCGCCGAAATCATGGATCTGCTCGCGCCGCTCGGTCCCGTGTACCAGGCAGGGACGCTGAGCGGGAATCCGCTGGCCATGGCAGCCGGGATCGCGACCGTCAGCGAATTATCAGCCCGCGCTCGCGAAATTTATCCGGAATTAGAGCGGGTAAGCGCCGCGGTCGCTTCCGGAGTCGCAGCCGAAGCTGAAGCCGCTGGCATCTCCGTGATCACCAACCGGGTGGGGTCAATGTTTACCTGGTTCTTTACCAAGGACCCGGTGACCGACTGGGAGAGCGCCTCCGCTTCGGACACGGCGTTGTTTGGGAGATTTCATCGTGCCATGCTGGAGGCTGGAGTCTGGCTGCCTCCTTCGCAGTTCGAGGCAATGTTTTTGGGAACAGCCCATGGGGATGCTGAAGTGGAGGCGACGATCGCGGCGGCGAAGGTGGCGTTTGCGGAAGATCGGCGCAAGTAGTAATTTGCTGGTCACTTAGAGCGAGAAAAGCTTCCAAATGGCTTCATTAGCCATTACTTTTGGCCGAGATCTGGTTCGCATCGATGTAAGCGGCGTGCGTGCCGACTCGAACCAGCAGCTTCCCCACCGCTTCCACGGTGGCCCTGCGATTCTGCCCGATTCCGGCTTGGCCACCATCGTGAAGGACGATGTTGCTGCTTCGCCTTGCACGCCGATTTCGATCGATTCCCTTCTCTAAGTAATTCAGGATTCTTGAAGCGTCGTTTTCGGGTTTCCAGTCGTAGCCCATCACGTTCCACATGACTGGCGTCAATCCGAGTTCGCAGGCAGTGCGGAGCACGTCCGGACGGCGGGCTCCATGCGGCGGCCGGAAATGGTGGACCTTCTGGCCGAGCACATCTTCGAGCGCCGCATTGCATTCAGCGAGTTCCCGGCGAACCCTCGCCGCCGACTCCAGCACCAGCCAAGGATGGGTCATGGTGTGGTTGCCAATTAAGTGTCCCGCCGCCTGCACTGCGCGAACTATATCCGGCCGCTGCCTCACAAAGCGTCCGATCATAAAGAACGTCGCCCGCACCCGGTGTTCGGCAAGCATCTCCAGAAGTTGAAACGTGTAAGGATCGTTCGGTCCGTCATCGAAAGTGAGAGCGACTTCGTTAGGATTGCGAGTGGCGATGACGGTCTGCCCGAAGAACTGCGAGCCAGGTGAGAGCGAAGCGTAAGCCAGGCCTCCGGCGGCGAGGGTCATGGCGGCTCCAGTAGCGGCTAGCTGGGTGAGCATCGACTCTAAGTGTATCTACGGCCAAGGATGCGTTTTCAGAGGGTTCTTGGTTGGCGAAGATATGCGGCGCATGTTATCTTCGTATTTTATTCGCCATACAAGACGTGGCAAACTACAATGAAGGCAGGATTATGTCATGTGAGGTTGAATCACCAAAGGCGTTTTGCCACGAAATGCCGACTGGGTCGATTCCTCGCACGACATCCCGCCTGCGCTTGAAGTCAAGCACCCTTTTCCGGGAGTCACTATGGCTAAACTCTTTGAACACCCGCGTTTCATCGCCCTGGAAGGTCCGATCCGAGTAGGAAAGTCGAGTCTGGCGGAGATTCTGGCTGACGGGCTGCATGCGCGGAGGATCATTGAACCGGAAAACAATCCCTTCCTTGATCGCTTTTATGCCGGGCAGACCTCGGTTGGTTTCCAGACGCAGATGTGGTTCCTGCATCAGCGTTATGAACAGCTAAAGGGTATTCAGAGCGAGAATGAAACGACCCCGGTCGTCGCCGACTATATCTTCGAGAAAGACAAGCTCTTTGCTTACATCAACTTGTCGGATGCTGAGTTGGCGCTTTACAACAATTACTATCAGCACTTTCGCGAACAGGTTCCCACTCCCGACCTGGTGATCTACCTCCAAGCCACTCCGGAGGTGCTGAAGCAGCGATTGAAGCGCAAAGGCGTCGCGGGCGAACGCGCGGTAAGCGACGACTACCTGGAACAAGTGGCGGCCGCTTATGAGCACTTCTTTTTCCACTACACAGCCAGCGATTTGCTGGTGGTGAATACCTCCGAGATCGACTTTGTGAACAACAATGGCGACTTGCAGATGCTGCTCAAAAGGCTTTCGGAACCCATCAAGGGGACGCAATATTTTCTGCCGCTCAGCACCGAACTCGCGGGTTGACCACTTCATTAACACGGCAGTATGCTTCCGGGTTCGTTGACTGAGAGGAAATTCAGGCAGCGAGCAGGAGGGTCATTATGTCTCAACCGAAAAAATGCGCGCACGCCAGTTGTACCTGCATGGTCGAGAAAGACAAATACTGCAGCCAGCACTGCAAGGATGCGAAGGGAATGACGGAGCTGTCTTGCCATTGCCACCATGCGCAGTGCAAGGGTTAGAACAAAAAAGCTCCTGCTTTCCTTACTGACACCCCGTTGACCGATGCATCACCGGATCGATGAGGAGGGGTTGACTTGTCATCCCGGCGCGAAGTGGCGTATTGTCTGAAATTGTTCGGGCGGCATCCCAGAGTTACCGGAGGGAGCCGCACTGGAGACAACCATGAGCGTCACAAATTTTCGCAGCACGGATGCGAATGCGTCCACGGATGAGCGAGCGAGTTCTTCCGCGACGAAGGTCACCCTTCCCCATCTCCAAACCAAAAAGCATCAGCGGCAGCCGATTACTGCGCTAACGGCATATGATTACGCAACCGCCCGGCTGGTTGACGAGTCGGGCATCGATATGGTCCTGGTCGGTGATTCACTGGCCATGGTCGTGATGGGTTTGGACAGCACCCTGGCGGTTACCGTTGACGAGATGCTGCATCACACCCGGGCGGTGCGCCGGGCGGTGCGTCGGGCGATCGTGGTTGCCGATATGCCCTTCGGCTCCTATCACTCGAGCGTCGCTGAGGGCGTTGGCAACGCCATTCGCTTCATCAAAGAAGCAGGCGCTGAAGCGGTCAAGATTGAGGGCGGCCGCAATCGCCTGGAGTTGGTCGAGAGGCTGGTGGACGCTGAGGTTCCAGTCATTGGTCATCTTGGACTCACCCCCCAGTCCCTGCACCGGATGGGCGGCTATTCCGTCCAGGGGAAGTCGATGCGGGCGATCGATGAGCTGATGCGTGACGCCACCTCGCTCGAACATGCAGGGGCTACTGCGGTCGTTCTCGAGGGAATGCCGCGTGAGGTAGCAAAGCACATCACCGCCGATCTCTCGATCCCGACTATTGGAATCGGCGCCGGCCCGGACTGCGATGGACAGATTCTGGTCTTCCACGACCTCGTTAATCTGAGCTTTTCGAAGCCGGCGAAGTTCGTTCGTCAATTTGGCGATGCGGCGGCGCTCTTTCGGTCGGCGATCGGAAGTTACCGCGAAGAGGTGCTTCAGCGATCGTTTCCAGCCGAGGCAGAGAGCTATCACCTCGGGAAAGAGGAGCGGGCGACGCTCGAAGAAAGAGCTGCGGCGAAGTTCGCTATCGCTCGCTAAATGAAGGTCGTCGGGACGATTCAGGAGATGCAGTCTGCCTGCCGCGCTCTGCGCCTTGCAGGCCAGTCGCTCGGTCTGGTTCCAACCATGGGCGCCTTGCACGATGGGCATTTATCGCTGGTAAGGGCGTCGAAGGCGACCTGCGGGGTCACCGCGGTATCGATCTTCGTCAACCCAACGCAATTCGCTCCGAACGAAGACCTGGCCAAATACCCGCGAACCTTTGAGACCGATTGCCTCGCACTTCAAGCGGGAGAGGTGGATCTGGTCTTCGCGCCGACGGTGGCGGAGATGTATCCCCCCGGAGCGGTGACCTGGGTCGAGGTTGCGGAGGTGAGCGACCGGCTCGACGGCGCCTCTCGTCCGGGTCATTTTCGCGGAGTCGCCACGGTCGTCGCCAAGCTCTTTCACATCGTCTCCCCGACTCACGCGTTTTTCGGCCAGAAGGACGCAGCGCAATTAGCGGTTTTGCGCAAGATGGTGCGCGATCTGAACTTCGACCTCGAAATAGTCGGCTGCCCGGTCGTCCGAGAGGCGGACGGCTTGGCAATGAGTTCGCGGAATCGCTTCCTCCAGGCAGAGGAACGACAGCACGCGCTGGTCATCAGCCAGGCTTTGCGCGAGGCTGGCCGAATTGTCGCGAGCGGCGTTACGTCGGCCGACCAACTCGTCGAGAAGATGGCCGCTGTCATGCGCGAGCAGCCGAAGGTCCGGGTGGACTACATCGCGGTGGCCGACCCGAACACCCTGGAGGCAATCAGCGATGTTCGTCAAGGAGGATTGCTGGCGATTGCGGCTTTTGCCGGCTCCACGCGACTCATCGACAACATTTTGATCGCTGGCCGAACAGGCTGATTACCGTCGACCCCCATCGATTCGCGAACTGGCGCCTGAGACAAACCGATTGCCTTCAACGTGAAAGCGCAGCGGGAGATGGGATGCCTTGCTGATGCCGATTCGGGGGGTGACGGCGATATGGCCTGGTTTGTACCCATCGCTGCGGATCTGCAGGTCGGAATCGGGGTTGGTGAGATCCATGCCGTTATGGGTTTCGCGGCGAATGGCGAGCGCCTGGCAGAGCTTTCCCGGGCCGGAGGTCAAGAGGCGCGGCTGCGCATCCGCGGGCAATTTGCGCAGGGCTGCCATGGTGGCCAGTCCGGCGATGGGTTTGAGAGCGCGAATCAGAACACAGCCGGCCTTGCCCTCTGGCTCGCAGGAGACGTTGAGGCAGTAGTGAACTCCATAAATGAAATAGACGTAGGCGCGTCCAGGCGGCCCAAAAATCACCTGGTTCCGGCTTGTCTGGCCGGCGAAAGCGTGGGCGGCAGGGTCGTCCTGGCCGAGATAGGCTTCGGTCTCAACGATCCGGCCGATCAGGAATTCGGCTTGTAAGCGCCGTAGGAGCAGCTTGCCGACAAGCCTTCGGGCCACCACGTCGGGAGGATCAAGGTAGAACTCCGGAAGCAGCGTGCCAAGATCAGAATTGGCACGGGAGATGGATTTCTCCACTTCTCTAGACTTCGGTGAGACCAAAGTTGAATCCATGGGCAAGCGGACCGGCTGGGGCCTTGCCTGTCATCCTTGGTGTGCCTGGGCTTGGTGCGCCCGGGTGTACTCGTTCACCGCAGCCAGCACTTCTTCGGCATGCCCTTCGGGCTTCACTTTAGGAAAGACTCGAATCAGGTGCTGGTCGGGGCCAATAAGAAAGGTGGTTCGCTCGATGCCAATCACTTTCTTCCCATACATGTTCTTTTCCTTAAGAACGTCAAACTGTTTGCAGACAACTTCGTCTACATCAGCAAGGAGCGCATAGGGCAGATCGTATTTCTCCTTGAATTTTTTCTGCGCCTTGGGGGTATCGCGCGAAATGCCGAGCACGACAGCGCCGGCATCCTGAATTTTCTTGAAGATGTCCCGGAAACCGCAGGCTTCAATGGTGCAGCCGGGAGTGTCGGCCTTGGGATAGAAGAAGAGAGCTACGGGCTTACCGGCGAAGTCGGAGATATGTACGGTATTTTCCTGCTCGTCCTGAAGGGTAAAGTCGGCGACTTTCTGGTTCGGTTCCATGGTTCTATGAATTTCCTTCCGCTCTGAGATTCATCCTACTACCGGGAGTAGCATTGCAGCAGAGCGGGCGAAGACCCCGGACTTCAGTTGATTTCGTCCCGCTCAGTCTTGAAAGCTATGTCATCGCCGATCTTTAGAGGAATTGCAAGACACTGGTCGCTAACGCTGGCGGGTTTGGCGCTGGGGTGTAGCCTTGTGCCTCGGGCCGAGGCGCAATATCCGGGGCACACCAAGAAGGATGATGAGAAGAAGGTGGTCGAGCCGCGAGCGATATCGGTGCTGGAGTGGGTAGGCGAACCAGGAAAGCCGAGTTCGGGGCGGATCATTCCGATTACCGTCTTTGTTGGCGGGGAATATCAGGATGGCGGCCTCTACCTGGCGCAGCCGGCCCCCCTGGCAGTGGAAAGCGACACCCTCTACGAACTGGAGCGGGCCGGCGCGCCCCAGGGGACGTTCGATGTAGCTGGCGGGCAGAACATCGCTGGGGCATGGTTTGGCTTTGGCCAATGGAAGCCGTTAGCGCCTCCCAAACCTCCCAAGAAGCTGACGCCCTCAAAGGTCCCGCCGAAGGTGGTCCAGGATAACGATCCCGACCGGCCGCATTTCAAGGGTGGCGACGATGGCAAGAATGCAGGAAACACCACCCCACCTGCTTCGGATCCAGATAAGCCGACAATCCATCGGAAACCTGATTCGGGAGGAAGCGATAGCAACGCCAGTGGATCCAGCGGCGGTAGCGGCAGCGGATCGACAACGGCATCGAACGACCCCGACAAGCCAACACTTCACCGTCGGACTGACAGCGGTAGTGGCACCGCGAGCGCCGGTGGCGGCACGGCGCCCGACGATCCAGACCGGCCGCATTTGAAGAAACACTCCGCAACCTCGGACAACGCCGCGTCGTCAGACGATGAAGGAGGAGCGGTGACCACAGCCAACGAAGCCGATCCCGACCGGCCCAAGTTATCGCGTGGCAAGCCAGCTTCCACGGAAAAGCCGTTGGAGGCTGCCAAGCTCAGTGGTATCCCTCCCAACGTGCAGCAAATGACGGCCGTCTCGGATGCAACCGTGCGGGAGCCGCATACATTCAGCTACCAGTGGCCGAGCCCCGACCAGGTGGTCAAAATGCAGGCCGCGGTCGAAGCGTTGGCGATCAAGGCAGTGCTCGCGAATGGAGCTGCTCCTACGGCCCAGATCCCCGCAGCCTCGACGACTCCGACGCCTCCCCGGATCACTTCGCGATCGGGCCCGAGGAGCACACTCGCCCACCAGGTCGCGCCCAAACCCCCACCGGTGATGCTCACCGACAAGGATTTTCGCGCCTACGAGCTCTCCTATAACGGTGGCGCGACGCTGGTTTTCACTGCCAAGGCCGAGGTCGGCCCCAACAATGCCGGAGTTACTTTGGAGAAGTTCGTGACGATCATCGCCCAGCCGGACTTTAACGGGGATCCGCAGGTGCGTTTCCAATCAGTGACTGACAAGGCGCATCTCGACATCACTCCGCAGATGAGGTTTGTGGATGCGGTCGATACCGACGGCGACAATCGCGCCGAGTTGATCTTTGAGCTACGTCATTCCGCCGACCGGCAGTTCGCAATCTATCGCTTGCACGGCACCCGTGCCGAACAGGCATTCGCAACCGGCTCGCTTCCCTATCTTGCCTCTGGCGGATCTGAGACCAAGGCGAATTGAGGCGGATTGACGGAATGTCGCTCCGATTGAACCGGTCCAGCCAATGGCGGCTGGGCGCAGCCCTAGGTCTCTTGCTGATGTTTCTGGGGATATACCCGCCTGTCCTGAGCGTTGCGAGCCTGCGGTCTCATGGGATTTTAGTAGGCTATTTTCCGCAGTGGGGCGTCTACAACCAGTACTTCGTCAAAAATCTTTTGAGCAGCGGAGCGGCCTCTCTGCTGGACCAGATGGATTACTCGCAGGGCGTAATCGCCGACGGCCGTTGCGCGATCGGCGACCCAAATGCCGACCTGAACTTTGTCTACACCGCAGCCAATAGCGTCAATGGGAAGGCGGACGATCCGTCGGCAACACTCCGCGGCAATTTCCATCAGCTTCAAGAACTCCGGCGCATTTATCCGAAGCTCAAAGTGCTGATCTCGCTTGAGGGGAAGCCGGATGGGTTCGCCGCCGCGGCGAGGCCGGAGAATCGCGCTGCATTTGTCTCCTCGTGCATCAATATGTTCGTTCGCGGCCACATCGCCCCGGGCGTCGAGGCTGGAAGGCTCTTTGACGGCTTCGATGTGGACTGGGAGTATCCGGGTCCGGCCGATAAAGACAATTTCTTGGCATTACTCTCCGAATTTCGCCGCCAGATGGATGCATTGCATGCAGGTCTGAAGCTCTCCATTGCCGTGGCTGCCGGCGTCGATCACTATCAGGGATTCGACATGAAGGCGATCTCTGCGGAGGTGGACCAGGTCAACGCGATGAACTATGACTACAACGGGCCGTGGAGCCACACGACCGGGTTTATCGCGCCGCTTTATGAGGCTGCCGGGGATCCACTACATCAGAATACCGTTGATGCAACGATTCGCAGTTATGAGGCGGCGGGCGTTCCCCCGGCGAAGCTACTGCTCGGAATGCCGTTTTATGCCTACGGATGGAGCGGGGTCAACAACGTAAACCATGGGCTCTTCCAGCCCGGCCAGCCTATTCGAGGAGATCACTTTTACAGTTATATTCAGTCGATCGAACCGGCTTCCAAGCTCTACCGCGAGAGTGCTTCTCAGGCGCCCTGGCTTTTTGATGGCCAGAACTTCTGGACCTTCGACGATCCACCCTCGATACGCGCCAAACTCGGCTATGCGCGTCAGCATCAGCTTGGCGGGGTCATGGTCTGGGAGCTTAGCAACGATTCAGCGGATGCGCTGCTGTTGAAGACAATCGGCACCAACTTGCACGCGCGCGAATGAAATACTTCGGGAACATCCGGGCCGGACGCGGGGTGGATTTGGAATCGGCCGTCGAGTGAGTTAGCCTCGATGGATGTCTCCCAGAAGTAGCTGCTATTGGAGGCCTAGGAGTCTCTCAGCTTCATGAAAGTTCTTGTAATCGGATCGGGGGGTCGCGAACATGCCCTCGCCTGGGCCTGCGCCAAGTCTTCCCGAGTCAGCGAAGTCGTCTGTGCTCCTGGGAATGGCGGCATCGCTTCGGTCGCCCGCTGTGTGCCTGCTCGACAGACAGATCTTTACGACCTGCTGCACGTGGTCGCGACGGAGGAACCTGACCTGACGATCGTCGGACCGGAGTTGCCGCTTTCACTGGGACTAGTGGATGAGTTGCGCCGCCGCAGCCTTCCGGTCTTCGGCCCGACCAAGGCAGCGGCGATGCTTGAGACGAGCAAGGCTTTCGCCAAGCGGTTTATGCAGCGGCATAACATTCCGACGGCGAAGTATGCAGTGGTTTCAAGCGAAGCAGAGGCGCTCGAATCCCTCGACTTGTTCCACCTGCCGGTGGTGATCAAGGCTGATGGCCTCGCCGCTGGAAAAGGGGTGCTGATCTGCGAGACCAAAGCAGAGGCGGAAGCCGCCATCGCCGGGCTTTTCAGCGGGAAACTGCTGGGAACGCTGGAAACATCGATCGTGATTGAGGAGTTTCTCGAAGGGGAAGAGATCTCCTTTCTGCTGTTGTCGGATGGGCGACACGCAACGCCGCTGCTTCCCGCGCAGGACCATAAGCGGATCGGGGAGGGAGACACCGGATTGAACACCGGCGGGATGGGCGTCTACACGACCGACGGGATGCTCGATGACAAAATGAATGCGTGGCTGGTGCAGCACGTCGCGCAACCGACGATCGATGGAATGGCTGCTGAGGAGACTCCTTTTACCGGAGTGCTCTATTGTGGACTGATGATGACTGCTCGTGGTCCGATGGTGCTTGAATACAACACCCGCTTCGGCGATCCCGAGACCCAGGCAATCCTGGTTCGCATGGAGAGCGATTTTGTGGAGGGCTTGGAATCGTGCGTGGGCGAGCGGCTCAGCGATACGGAATTCAGGTGGCGAGGCGGCGCCTCCGCCTGCGTAGTGGCCGCCTCGGAGGGCTATCCGGGAAGCTTTCAGGCGGGCAGGAAGATTGAGGGACTCGCAGCCGCCGGAGAAGTCGCACAAGTCTTTCATGCGGGTACGACCGTAATAGACGGCGAATACTTCACCAGCGGAGGCCGGGTCCTGGGCGTAACCGCGGCCGGGGATTCGCTCAAGGAAGCGCTAGGCTTGGCCTATGAAGGGATGAGCCGCATTCATTTCGATGGCATGTATTACCGGCGGGACATCGGCTACCGGTCCCTGAATCGGATGGAAGAGGAAAAATCATGACTGCGCCAGCTCTCAGTGCGGCCGAGATCATCGATTGGAACGAGGAAACCAGCAAGCACTGGCAGAAGCTGTTTCAAGTCTACCCAGAGGCGCTCGATTACGACTGCGACGTATACCAGGCGCGGACGGTGCGCGGGCTTCTGCGGCATATCGTTGCAGTGGAACTTCGCTACTCGGAGCGATTGAGCGGCAATCCACTAACGCCTTATGAACAGGTGCCGGACGCCTCCGCCGATTTATTATTTGGATTGCACCGTCAAGCAATCGAGCGATACCGGAAGCTCTTGGCAGACCCATCAATGAATTGGGAGGAAAAGCTGGAGTTCACGACGCTTTCCGCGGGGACCCAAAGTGCGACGCGCAAGAAGATCCTCTTTCACGCGCTGCTGCATGGCATTCGGCACTACGCGCAATTGGCGACGCTGGTGCGGAAGCAGGGAGTCAAGCCGGATTGGCCGATGGATTTTCTGTTCAGCGGCGAACTGAAATAGCCTTAGATCGGCTTCAGTCGAGTTCCGCGAATATCTGCGGCAAAGGCAAGTAGATTGGGGTGCCGGGAACAGCCAGCTGTTCGCCCTCCGGGGCATGGAAGCCTTTTGCATCGCAGATAAAAGCCTCGCGGCGGAGCGGATCGAAGGCCCAAACATGTCGAACGCCAAACAAGAGATAGTCATCACAGCGCTCGCGCATCTCGCGCATAGTATCGGACCGCGACAGCACTTCGCAGCAGACGATCGGAGGGACCCGCACAATCGGCTCCATGGGCTGATTGCGATCGAGCACCGAGACGTCGGGAATGCGAAACCTCTTCTCCGAGACCTGGACACGCTGCTCGACGACGGGAATGATTTTCCACTCCTTCCGATGCGTCCAAAGCCACGCCGCAATCGCTGTCTGCAGTCGCGCATGTTCGTGTTCCCCCAAGTTGCGCTCCCGTACTTCGCCGTCTACATAGTCGCAGTCGGGACTGTAGCTCGTCGCCAGGTAGTGTTCGACAGAGATGAGGGTAGGAGTTGACATAGGGCTCCTTCAAGCATACGCCGCCCGTTCGGCTGTCCAACGACAGGCCGCCAAAGCGTTGCCGCACGGACATCAGACATCCAGCTTCTTCGTCACCAACTCATTGAGCAGCCCCGGATTAGCCTGCCCCTTGGAAAGCTTCATCACCTGGCCGACGAAGAAGGCGGCAACGGTCTTCTTCCCGCCGCGATACTGCTCGACTTGCTTCGGGTTGGCGGCGATGACTTCGTCGATCAGCTTTTCGATCGCAGCCGGATCGCTCAGCTGCTGCGGTTTTTCGCGGTCATAGACGATCTGGAAGTCTTCCTTCTTCTCGAAGGCGATGTCGAAGAGCTGCTTCCACTGCTTGCTCGAAAGCTTTCCTTCCTCGGCTAGATCGGCGGCGAAGGCGATGCCTTTCATGGTGACGGGCGACTGCTCGAGTTCAAGGTTATGAATCTTGAGCCGGGTGACCAGTTCACTGTTCACTAGGTTCGCTACCCGGCGTGGGTTCTTCGCTGCCCGTGCGGCAATTTCGAATTGATCGGCGAACTCGCGGGTCGCGGTTAAGGTCTGCGCATCCTGGGCGCTGATTTCGTATTCCTCGATGAACCGGGCCCGTTTGGCCTCGGGCAACTCTGGTAGCTGCTTGACGATCTCCTGCTTCCACTCATCGCTGACGATCAGCGGCGGCAGATCCGGCTCGGGGAAATAGCGGTAGTCATGGGCCTGTTCCTTAGAACGCATGGAGTAGGTACGGCCTTCGGCGGCGTTCCAAAGGCGGGTCTCCTGGACGACCCGGCCGCCGCTCTCGATCAATTCGATCTGGCGTTCGATCTCGTACTCGAGCGCAGAGCGGATATAGCGGAAGCTGTTGACGTTCTTGACCTCGGCCTTGGTGCCGAACTTTTCCTGGCCGCGCGGGCGAACACTCACATTGGCGTCGCAGCGCAGCGAGCCCTCTTCCATGTTGCAATCGCTGACACCGGTATAAAGCAGGATTTCCTTCAGCTTGGTCAAGTACTCGTAGGCTTCGTCGGGGGTGCGGATATCCGGCTCGCTCACGATCTCGATCAAAGGCGTACCGCAGCGGTTCAGATCAACATACGTCTTGGTGGCCGACTCGGGAAATCCATCATGAATGCTCTTGCCCGCGTCTTCTTCCATGTGCAGCCGGGTGATGCCGATACGCTTCTCGCCATCCGGAGTATTGACATCGATGTAACCGTGCTCGGCGAGCGGCTTGTCAAACTGCGAAATCTGATAGCCCTTGGGCAGGTCGGGGTAAAAGTAATTCTTTCGGGAGAAGATCGAGCGTTCACGGACCTCGCAGTGAATGGCGGTCGCGGCAAGCACGGCAAATTCGACTGCCCGCTTGTTCAGCACCGGCAGCGAGCCGGGCAATCCCAGGCAAGTGGGGCAGATGTTCGTGTTCGGAGGCGCACCGAATTTTGACGAGCAGCCGCAGAAGGCCTTGGTTCGGGTAAGCAGCTGCACGTGGACCTCGAGTCCGATCACCGGCTCGTACTTGGTCAAGATTTCTGGAGAGGGGCTTGCGGAGGCGGACATGACTGCCTTGATTTTAGCAGCGCGAACCGACGTATTCCGCTGCCGCCCGGCGCATGTTCCAGGCAAACGATTGAGGCGATGCGACCCGGCTCTTTTTCGCTTGACTAGGTTAAGCTGTTGCCATCCAGGGAACGCTTCTAATCATCGCAGGTGAATGGTCCGCAGGAATCGAGGAAAACCGCAACTATGATGACCAGCATCCTCAACGATCTTCTCTTCGCGCTGCGCCAATTGGCCAAGGCCCCCGGTTTTGCCTTCACAGCGGTCTTGACGCTTGCGCTGGGGATTGGAGCGAATGCCGCTCTCTTCACGGTGATCGACTCGGTCTTGATCCGGCCTCTGCCCTACTACGCCGGCGACCGCCTGGTCATCGCTGGCACAGCCGGGGATATGGCAGACGATTTCAACTCGACTTCCTGGCGGAATCTTGAAGACATTCGCCGGCGCTCCCATGTCTTCGAGGACCTTGCTGGCTTTGACGGCGATGTCGCGATTATCCAGACGGCGCAGGGCGGCGAGACCGTCTTTGGACCCAAGCTGACCTGGAACTTGCTCAATATGATTGGCGCGCGGCCAGCGATCGGCAGAATATTCTCTGAGGCTGACGGGCAGGAGGGCGCGCCGCCTACCGCCATCCTCAGCGACGAGTTGTGGCGCAAGCAGTTCTCCGCCGATCCCAGCGTGGTCGGGCGAGATATCCGTGTCGGCGGAGTGCCCCACAAGGTCATCGGCGTGATGCAGCCGGACTTTCGCTTTCCCGACAACCAGATATATACGACCGCGACCGAAGCGGTCTGGCTGCCTCTGCAGCCTAACAAAGAGATGCAGACCGGGCGGGGTCTCAACTTCCTGAATCTGCTCGGCAGGGTGAAGCGTGGAGTTACGCTCGCCCAGACTCGCGCCGATCTGGCCGCGACTGCCCACTCGATTGAGCGAGACTTTCCCAAAGAAGCAAGGGATTTGCGCTTGAACGCAGTGCCTTATCAGAACGTCATCACCAACTCGGTTCGGCCCGTCTTCGCCGGCCTGGTCGCCGCGCTCGGCCTGGTGCTGTTGATCGCCTGCGTCAACGTGGCCAACCTGCAGCTGGCGCGCTGTCTAAATCGTCAGCAGGAGTTTGCGGTGCGCACCGCGCTCGGAGCCGACCGGGGCCGGCTGGTTCGCCAGTTGCTGGTCGAAGGCGGACTGTTGAGTGTGCTTGGCTCGGCGATCGGGCTGGGTCTCGCTGCCGCGATTCTCTGGTCCCTTCACAAGCTGCCTGAGGGCATGATGCCGCGCGCCGCCAACATTCAGCTGCGCCTGTCCGTGCTGGCAGTGCTCGCAGTGATCGCCGTCATTGTCACCCTGCTTTCGTCGCTGCTGCCAGTGTTGTTGGCCTGGGGGACCCAGCCGGAGACGGCTCTACGCGGCCAGTCGCGCTCCTCGACCCCAAACGCGGCGCGTTCCCGGCTTGCGGGATGGCTTGTCTCCGGAGAAGTGGCCCTCGCCGCCGTTCTGCTGGTGGCCACCGGCCTCTTGTTCCACACCCTCTACAACCTTGAACACGAGCGGCTCGGTTTTGAGACTGAACATATTGTCACCTTCACCGCGACGCCCCCTGATTCGCTCGGCTACCTTGCTTTCCAGAATGCGATCGGCAACCCAGGCGCAAACCGGGCGGTTACCTCGATCGCTACCCGCGTTTATCAGCCGCTGCTGGAGCGGCTGCGCCATCTCCCCGGGGTCCGCGACGCGGCGCTGGCGACGTCGACGCCGCTGGACGACGTCAACTTCAACTCCAGCTTTGAAATCGTCGGACAGCCAAAAGTGGAGGGTACGAAGAACGAAAGGCAAACCCTGATCCGGGCCTTGAGTGGCAGCTTTCCCGCCGCCATAGGGACCCCGATCGCCCGAGGCCGCGCCATCTCCGACGACGACACCGCCAGCGCTCCATTTGTCGCGGTCATCAACCAGGCCCTTGCCGACCGATACTTTCACGGCGCCAACCCACTCGGTCAACAAATCGACCTTGGAGGTAAAGAGACGGGAATGCTTCAGCCCTACACCATCGTTGGCGTAGTGCAGGACAACATCCGCCACAATCTCACCGAGTCGCCCAAGCCCGAGCTCTCGCTCTCCTACCAGCAAGTGCCGCCGGATTCCCTCTTCTATGCCATCCTGCTGGCTTCGGCGACGCAGTATGTGATCCACACGAGCGGGAGCATCGACCTCACCCAAAGCATTCACCATGTCGTCCAGGACACCGCTCCCGGCTTCGCGGTTGACGATCTCAAGACGATGGAGACGGCGGTTGAAGACGCCACCGGCAATCGGCGGCTGGGAGTTTATCTCATCGGATCGTTTGCCGGCTTAGCCATATTGATGGTCATGGCCGGGCTTTACGGCGTGCTCTCGCAGTTGGTCTCCCAGCGCCAGCAGGAGGTTGGCATCCGCATCGCCCTTGGCGCCACCAGGGAGTCAATCCTGGCGCTCTTCCTTCGCCAGAGTTGGCGACTGATTGCCTTCGGCATCGTCGCTGGCGTGGTTGTTTCGGTGCTGGCCACGCGGCTGGTTCGCAGCTTTCTGTTCGGCGTGCCAGCTCTCGACCCGTGGTCGTACCTGGCAGCGGGAGTTGCGCTGGTTGTGGTCGGGACCTTGGCCGCTTTGATCCCTGCCCGGCGAGCCTCGATGGTTGAACCAATGGAGGCGCTCAGAAATGAGTAGCCGGATCAGCCGCTACCACCTGGGTGAGCGACTCAGAGTACGATTGAAGGCAGCATCAGAATCCAATGACCACTTCTACACTCATCCCGGTGGCTGAATACCTGAGCGCAAGCTACCGTCCGGATTGCGAATACGTCGATGGCGAACTCCGGGAGCGCAATGTGGGCGAATCAGATCACAGCATTTTGCAGGCGGCGATCACAGCATGGTTCTGGAACCATCGACGGGAGTGGCAAATCGAAGTGCGTCCGGAGCAGCGCGTACAGGTGTCGCCGACACGGTATCGCGTTCCCGACATTTGCTTGCTGAAGGCGAACCAGGCACGCGAGCCGATCGCCCGTATGCCTCCGCTCGTATGCATTGAGATTCTCTCAAAAGACGACACCCTCAGAAGCACGCGGGAACGGGTAAAAGACTATCTGACCTTCGGGACCAAGCACGTCTGGCTTCTCGACCCTGCTGAGCGGGAAGCGTTCGTTTGCACCCAAAGGGGTCTGCATCTCCCGATCACCGGACAGCTGCTGGTCGAGGGAACTGACATCTTCTTGCCCCTGGAAGAGATCTTCAGCGCCCTCGACTGAAGTCAGTTAACCTTTGAAGCTTGAACTGAACGAAACCCTGCTGTCGGCGAAAACCTGGGGAAATCTTTAATGGCCGCCTGAACCTGCGACTTCCGTCGAATGTTCCCGCCCTTTCACTCGGTCGTATAAATACACATCGCTGACCGTTCCGAGGGATTCGTTGTAGAGACTCTCCGAACCGGCGCGTTCGCGCAGCTCTTCGGCAAAGTTATGCACCGCCTTCAGATGATCGGCCGTGGCTGGAACTTCGAGCTTCGAGGTCTTCAAGAATTTCTGGTTGCCACGGTCGAGGAGCCGGCTGATCTCGCCGCAAAGCAGGAATCCTGGATTGGCGGTCAAAGAGGCGGTTTTGCCGTCAGCGGACTTCTTCAGAATGGCGCCAACCCCATTTTTTTGGACAAATACCTCGTTTGCGACCCCGGGCAGCTCGCGCACATCAAACTTGTGAGCGCGAAGTTCGCTGACGATTTGATCGAACGTGGGATGCTTGACTTTGATGGCCATAGCGCTGGACCTCCAGCAAAAGCTACACTGAAATTTGCACTCTCAACGACTAACTGTCGCACATCCAACAGAACGTCGCAATTTGTTCCATTTTGACATGACAACTGCTACCAAATTTGGCACCGGAGTACTCGAGCGGATCGGCAACACGCCACTGATCCGTCTGGAACGCATCACCGCACATCTTCCCAGAGTGCAGATCCTGGGGAAAGCCGAGTGGGCTAATCCAGGCGGCTCGGTGAAAGACCGGGCCGCGTCGGCAATTGTGGCCGACGCCCAGGCGCGCGGACTGCTGGGAGCTTCCAGTGCTACTCACGGACAAAGGCTCCTGGACGCAACCAGTGGCAATACCGGGATTGCCTACGCAATGCTGGGGGCGGCGATGGGCTTTGGCGTCACCCTGTGCATGCCTTCGAATGTGTCTCCAGAGCGAAAGAAAATCCTTGCCGCCTATGGAGCCGAGGTGATTTCGACCGATCCGGCGGATGGATCAGATGGCGCGATCCGGAAGGCCCGCGAGCTTGCCGACGACGGTGGAGACCAGTACTACTATGCCGATCAGTATGGGAACGACGCCAATTGGAGGGCGCACTACAAATCCACTGCTCCCGAGATTTGGCGTCAAACTGACGGCCAGATCACCCACTTTGTGGCAGGACTCGGCACCAGCGGCACGTTCATGGGAACGACCCGGCGGTTGAAAGAATATTCTCCCAGTATCGAATGCATCTCCATGCAGCCCGATTCAGCCTTTCATGGCTTAGAGGGCATGAAACACATGGCTTCAGCGATCGTGCCGGCCATCTACGACCCGGGCCTTGCCGACAGGAACATGGAGATGGAGACCGAGAAGGCCCACGCGATGGCCAGGCGGCTGGCGCGGGAAGAAGGTGTGCTGGTCGGAGTTTCGGCGGCTGCCAATGTCGCGACGGCGTTGAAACTTGCAGAAGAACTAGCCGAGGCCGGGACGCGCAGAGCGCAGGACGCGGTCATTGTGACGATTTTGTGTGATTCAGCGGATAAGTACCTAAGCGAACGTTTCTGGGAGGAATAAGAAAAGATGCTACGACTCACCTCGGCAATCTATGAAGCACTGCGGACCCATGGCGAAGAAACCTATCCCCATGAGTGTTGTGGCGTGCTGCTGGGGCGGTCGGAGGCAGGCGGAAACACGGTCGAAGCGGCTGTCCGCGCTGGCAACACGCGCACCGACTCGGCTCACAACCGTTACAATATTGCTCCGCAGGAGCTGGTCAAAATCCAGCGGCAGGCGCGGGAACAAGGCTGGGACATTGTCGGTTTTTATCACTCGCACCCCGATCATCCCGCGCAATGGTCGAGCACCGACTTGGCGGAGGCTCACTGGCTTGGCTGTTCCTACGTCATCACCGCGGTAAGCAGCGGAAGGGCCGAGCAGACCAACTCGTTCCTGCTGACTGGCGCCAGCGAAGAAGACAAGTCCCTGATCTTGGAGCCGATCGAATTGAACGGCGTCCTCCCCGAAGAGTCTGAAGAAGAATTGAGGAGCATTCCGGCATGAAGATACATATCCCCACACCGCTCCGCGTGTACACGGGCAAGCAGGACACGGTGCTGGTCGACGCGAAGACGGTCGGCGAGGCGCTGTCGCAGCTGACCGTGCAGCATCCCGAGTTGAAAAAGCATTTGTATACAGAAGAGGGCAGGCTGCGGTCTTTCGTAAACGTCTATTTGAATGACGAAGACGTGCGATACCTTCCCGAAAAAGATACGACCGCCGTGACCGGCGCCGACGCGTTGACGATCATCCCGTCAATCGCGGGCGGAAAGTAGTCTCCGGTGCACGCGCTGGCCGCAAACCCGCAACGCAGAAAGTAGATTATGGCAACAACTCTTGAACTTCCCGCGACCCTGCCCGATCTCAGCAATGAAGAGATTGCGCGCTATTCCCGCCACCTGCTCTTGCCCGAAGTCGGCATGGAGGGGCAGAAGAAGCTGAAGGCCGCCAAGGTGCTGTGCGTGGGCACTGGCGGCCTGGGTTCGCCGCTGGCGTTGTATCTGGCCGCTGCCGGCATCGGCACGTTAGGCCTCGTCGACTTTGACGTCGTGGATACCAGCAATCTTCAACGGCAGATCATCCACACCACCAACGATGTAGGCCGTCCCAAGATTGACTCGGCGGAAGAAAAGCTGAAGGCGCTGAACCCCTTCATCAACATCGTAAAGTACGAGACGATGCTCACCAGTGCGAACGCGCTGGAGATCATTCGCGAGTTCGACGTGATTGCTGATGGCACGGATAACTTCCAGACCCGCTACCTGGTAAACGATGCCTGCGTTCTCACCGGCAAGCCAAATGCTTATGGCTCAATCTTCCGTTTTGAGGGACAGGCTAGCGTCTTCGCGACGAAAGATGGCCCCTGCTATCGCTGCCTTTACCCGGAACCACCGCCGCCAGGGCTAGTTCCCTCCTGTGCCGAAGGCGGTGTCCTGGGGATACTTCCCGGACTGGTGGGCGTGATTCAGGCGACAGAAGCGATCAAGCTCATTCTTGGCCAAGGCGAGCCGCTGATTGGGCGCCTGCTGCTGGTCGATGCGCTCAACATGCATTTCCGTGAGCTAAAGCTTCGAAAGAACCCGGACTGCCCGGTCTGCGGAACAAATCCGACGGTCACGGAGCTTATCGACTATGACCAATTCTGCGGCATCGTGCCGCCTGCCCCCATGGAGAGTGCAATGAACAATGGAATTCCCCAGATTTCGGTGACTGACTTCAAAAAGAAGCAGGATGCCGGCGAAGATATCTTCCTGCTTGATGTTCGCGAACCGCATGAGTATCAGATTGCGAACATCGGCGGACATTTGATTCCGCTTGGTGACCTGCCGGCGCGGGTGAACGAACTGGACTCCAGCCGTGAGATCGTGGTGCACTGCAAAATGGGTGGACGCAGTCAGCAGGCGGCGGAGTTCCTGCAGCAGGCAGGCTTCCGCAAAATCCAAAATCTTGCCGGTGGCATTCAGGCGTGGTCCGAACAGGTCGATCCTACAATCCCTAAGTATTGAGTCGATAGGACGGAAAACCGGAGACGGCACGCTTCAGAGCGCGCCGTTTTCTTTTGCCGTGCTTTGTTGCGGGTCGGTATACTCCCACTTGCCCGCTGCTAAGCAAGCAGACAAGAATCGCATTCAAGCATGGGTGTAGGGAGTCTGGTTGATATGGACTTGATTTTGATCCGCGTTGTCTTCGTCCTGGTCCTTGGAGTTGCGGCTTACTACTTCCAGCCGTTAGGTTTGAGCCCGTGGATCTCCGCGCTGGCCGGGGCGGCCGCAGCGGGTTTAATGATTGTCTTCGAGCTCCGTGTGCGGGCGCTCAGCCTTAAGCGTCTGCTGGGTGCGGTGATTGGGAGCACGCTCGGCATCTTTGGCGCATTTCTCTTCGCCGCGGTCCTGCGCAACAGCATCCCTGCGGGAGGCCTGCAGGAGATGCTTCAAATTCTAGTCCTGCTGTTCATGTCCTATGTCGGTCTGGTTGTCGGAGCGAACAAGGGGGATCTGCTGAACCTCTCGGCTCTTGGCGATCTCTTCAATACCGAGACGACTACCGGCCATAGCCTGAAGCTGCTCGATACCAGCGCCATCATCGATGGCCGCATCGCCGATATGGCGGAGACCGGATTCCTCGAAGGAACTCTGGCGATTCCCGAGTTCGTCCTGCATGAGCTCCAGATGGTGGCTGATTCCTCGGACGGTTCCAAGCGGCAGCGGGGCCGGCGCGGACTGGACATCCTGCAGCGCATGCAGGCGAATGCGCAACTCACCGTTGAGATCCTGCATGAGGATTTCCCGCAGATCAAGGAGGTCGACCTGAAGCTGATCGAGCTGGCTAAGAAGTTACGGGCCAAAATCGTCACCAACGACTTCAACTTGAATAAAGTCGCCCATCTGCATAAGGTCCCGGTCCTGAACATCAACGACCTGGCGAACTCGCTTCGTCCGGTCGTGCTGCCGGGCGAGCGCATGAATGTAGTCATCCTTAAAGAGGGCAAAGAATACAACCAGGGCGTAGGCTATCTCGATGACGGAACCATGGTGGTTGTCGACCATGCGCGGCGAATGATTGGACGGGCCATAGAAATCACCGTCACGTCGGTTCTGCAAACCGCCTCCGGCAAGATGATCTTTGGCCGGGTCGACGAACTCGCTCCAAAACCGGAGACGATGCGCGCCATCAGCGGCGAAGTTCGCGAAATGTCCGGGGATTGAGGCGCCGCAAGCTCTAGATTTCCAGGTTGTTTTCCACTAGGCCAGGTATTACGGAAGTCTTACAGCTCACTACAGAGGAGCCGGTTTAGGCTCGAACCAGCGGTGAATATTATGACGACCCTGGCTACGGAAACTCCTATCAAGACCGGCGAAACTGCCTCTCTGCCCACGACCCAACAGAAATCGGAAGAGTTCAACTGGGTCTTCTTTGTCACTATCGCCCTCTTCCACCTTTTGGCGTTGGCAGCCATTGCGCAGTCGGCCCTGCATTTCCGCTGGTCCTCCGTGGTGGTGTTTCTGGCAACCTGGATTGTCGGCCAGAATGTCGGCATCGGCATGAGCTACCACCGGCAATTGACACACCGCGGCTATGTCACTCCCAAGTGGCTCGAATACCTGATGGCCGGCTGCGGAACCATGGCGCTGCAAGGCGGACCGCTCTATTGGGTGGCCGTCCATCGAATGCATCACCAGTACACCGATAAGCCGGGCGATCCGCATTCCCCTCGGGACGGCGCCTGGTGGTCGCACATGGGTTGGATTCTGAGCGGCTCGCTCCACAACGAATCGAAGGTCCTTTCGCGATATGCGCCCGACCTTGCCAAGGACTCCGCTCATCAGTGGCTCAGCCGCTTCCACTGGCTTCCGGTCACTATAGTAGGCGTAGGCTTGCTGCTCGCCGGAGCGGCCTTTGGAGGCTGGGGCTGCGGAATCTCCTGGGCGCTCTGGGGAGTCTTTCTGCGAGTAACGATCGGGATGCACGTGACTTGGCTGGTCAATTCGGCAACGCATATGTGGGGTTCGCGGCGCTTTGAAACCCGTGACGACTCGACGAATAACTGGTTGATCGCGCTGTTGACCGGCGGTGAAGGCTGGCACAACAACCATCACGCCCACCCCGTATCCGCCCGCCATGGGATGGCATGGTATGAGCTTGACTTCAATTACATGGGCATCCAGCTGCTGGAGTTACTCGGTCTGGCTAGAAATGTCCACGCACTGGACGCAAAGGCCGCCTTGGCGAAGTCCCAGGGGAGATAGCTTATCCTGGCGCCGGAGTGCGCTGAATCTACTATCTGAAAGAACTTATTCTCTACGGCTGGATCCCAAAGTTTACGGGAGCCTTTGAGACTGGCGCTAAGTACTCGCGGCTTGAAGAAATTGGCTCTTGGACATCCAAGTCGGGCAAAAACACTGAAAAGACCGTCCCCCGGTGCGGCTCCTGCTGTCTGGAGCGAACGCGAATTCGACCGCCGTTCTTTTCGACAATTTCTTTGCTGACCCACAGGCCCAGCCCAGTACCGGTCTGGCCTTTAGTACTGAAGAATGGATCGAAGAGGCGCGGCATGATCTCCGGACCTATGCCATGGCCGCTGTCCGCCACTGTGACCAGAACACCCTTGCGTCCCGATTTCCAGTCGGTCGCAGGTCTTTCGCGCATCTCGATGCGGCCATTCGAGCCTACTGCGTCGAGCGCATTTCCGACCAGATTGGCGACAATCTGCCGCAGCTCCCCAGCGTAGATCATGACCGGCCTCAATGTACGGGAGTGCACCGTAAGCGTTACATCGGCATGCCGGAGACGACGCTCGTAGAGTACTGCAACCGAATCCAAGATCCCCCTGACTTTGATACGGGCAGCCCTGGTGCTCTGGCGATAGAAGCGCAATGTCTGGGTGGTGATGTGCGTGATGCGCGTGATCTCAGATTGGGCCGTTTCCAGATAGGAGCGAGTCTCTGGCGAGAGCGCCTGGTCAGTCTGCATCAGGTACAGAAGGTTCGTGACAGCTTCGAGCGGATTGTTAATCTCGTGAGAGATCGACGCGGCGAGGCGTCCAACGGCAGCCAGCTTTTCGCTTTGGCGCAGTGCCTCCTCAGCTTTTCGCGCCTCGGTCACGTCGACGCCGAGCAGGATGACACCTGAGACGTTTCCGTCCGCGTCCCGCATTGGCTGGTAGGTAAGGTTCAGGTAGCGGCGTTCGAGCGGTTGACCGGAGTGACGGGCGAAGTCGATCGAGTGGCCGTGCGCCGTGAACGGCTCACCAGTTCGATAGACCTGATCCAGGGCATCGATCAGATCCTGCTGGGCGGTCTCTGGAAGAGCCGAGCGGATCGGCTTGCCGATCACGGTGCGACCGCCGATGAGCTCCTGGTAAAGCGGGTTGGTGACTTCAAAGATGTGATCCGGACCGCGCAGGAGCGCCATCAATGCCGGGGCTTGCTGTAGCAGCTCTGCCAGGCGACTCCGCTCGTTGCGCAGAATGTCTTCAGCCTGCTTGCGCGCGGTGATGTCCCAATTAACGCCCAGGACGCGAGCCGGGCGGCCGTCAGCATCGTAGATGGCCTTGCCGCGACCGACCAGCCAATGAACAGATTGGTCGGGCCAGATCACACGGAACTCATGGTTATATTCGACCCCGTCCTCGAGCGTTCGCTGAAGCGCCTGAGTGGTCGCGTCCCGATCCTCTTCGTGGACTGCAGCCGCGCAACGATCGATAGGGGTCATCTCCGCGGGGGCCCGGCCGTAGATCCAATCACTATCGTTTGTCCAAACCACCTCACCAGTGGCGATGTCCCAGTCCCAGGTGGCCAACTGGCCTGCATTCTGGGCCAGGCGAAGCCGTTCTTCACTAGCCCGCAAGACTTGTTCCGATTGCTGGCGCTCGGTGACGTCGCGGGTAGTTCCCGCAACCGATTCCACTTCCCCGCCAGGTCCAATGACCGGCACGAAAATGTAGTCATAGATGCGACGACCGTGGGTGCCGGCGAAGGGTACTTCTCCGCGGACAGAGCGGCGGGTGGCCACCACCTGATCGATCTCACGATCATGCATCGCCGCATGCCACTCTGGATAACCAAGCTCGAGGCAGGTCTTGCCGATGGCGTCGTTCCATGTCCGTCCCCACATGGTGAGCAGGGCCTCATTCGCATAGACGAACCTATGGTTCAGGTCGAAGACATAGACGAGATCGGGGGTATTCGACAAAGCGGCTTTGTAGGCGCGTTCGATGCGCGCAGCCCCCTCCTGTTCAAGCTTCCGCTCGGAGAGATCGCGGAAATAGATGGCCAGCCCCCCACCCCCGGGATGAGCGTGGATCTCTAGCCATAGATCGTGCGTCTCGCTGACGTAGTGGTGCTGAAAGTGCTGGGCCTCGCCGGTAAGCATCGCTTGGCGGTAGCGGCGCTCCACCTCGGTGCCGCGAGAGGCTGGCCACGCCTCCCAGTGCGTAGCCCCAAGAAGCTCACCGGCGCTCACTCCCGCGGTCCGTTCGGCGGCCGGATTCATGTAGGCGATCCGAAACTCGGAGTCCAGCAGAACGAACGCATCGGACATACTCGCAAGGGCGTGCTCGACGCGAAGCTTCGAGATCACTCCGGAAGCGGCCAAATAGCTAACTTTAGCTGCGTACTTATTGGGCAATGTTTGTACTACCTTGATGCTTCAGGATATCTGATTCCGGCCGCCAAGATTCCACTCACTTATACCCGACCAGGGCCGCAGATGAGTAGACGAATTTTCTCCCGGCAGGTAGTTGGCAGGGTAAAAAAAGTCCCGTACATCACCATCTGATGAAACGAGAGTTCCTCTCGGCCGGAATCCCGGATTATTGATGCCCGGCGAGTGAATAGGGTGTACCAAAGACTAAGAAAACGTCATCTCTTTGATATAGTGAAGCCGCTCCTCTATGTCCAAACGAATTGCTCTCTTACTTCTACTGGGGTTCAGCGTCACTGGCTTCGGCAAGGACAGCGGAGAGAGTTGGGTGCAGGTGCAAAGTCCGCACTTTGTCGTGCTGTCGGACTCAAGCGAGAAGCAGGCGCGCAAGATCGCAGGACAATTCGAACGCATGCGCTCCGTCTTCCATAGTGGATTTCCGAATGCGAACGTCGATCCAGCCTCCCCGATTCTTATTCTCGCGATGAAGGACAAAAAAGGCTTTCAGACGCTGGAGCCGCCGTCCTATCTGGCCAAGGGTCAGTTGGACCTGGCGGGGCTCTTCCTTCACGCCCAAGACAAAAACTACGTCTTGCTGCGGCTCGATGCGCCCGGCGAGCATCCTTACGCCAGTATCTATCACGAATACACACATTTGTTGATGGCCGATACGATGGAGTGGCTGCCATTGTGGGTCAATGAAGGCCTCGCGGAGTTCTTTCAAAACACTGACATTCATGAGAAAGAAGTGGACCTGGGACAGGCGAGTGCTGATGATATTGCCCTGCTTCGACAGAACCAGCTGATTCCGCTAGAGACATTGTTCACGGTCGACGCCAAGTCTCCCTATTACCATGAAGACCAGAAGGGTTCGATTTTTTATGCTGAGTCGTGGGCGTTGACCCACTTTCTCTTTCTAAATGACCGGTCGACTCCCACCCATTTACATCGATACCTCGATATGGTGAGCCAACATGTAGACTCAGTCACCGCCGGCGAGCGGACTTTTGGCGACCTGCATCAGCTGCAAAAGGCGTTGCAAGCTTACATCTCCCGCAATAACTTTCAGTTTTTCAAGGTATCTGCCCCGGCGGACATCAATGAGACGGCCTACTCATCGATTGAACTGCCTGTACCGGCAGCGAATGCGATCCGAGCCGATTTCCTGGCGCACAATGATCGCGGCGACGATGCCAAGGCACTTCTAGAATCAGTGCTGCGCGAAGACCCGAAAAACGCAGCAGCGCACGAGACAATGGGCTTTCTGGAGTTCCACCAGGGCCATCTGGAAGCCGCTCGCACCTGGTTTGAACAGGCAGTACAACTGGATTCTCAAAGCTATCTGGCCCACTACTTCTATGCCGCTATATCGCTCCAAGTCAGCACACCCGTCCGTCCGGAAGACATCGAGCAGAGCCTGAAAACATCCATCCATTTGAACCCGAAATTTGCACCAGCTTATGACCAACTTGCGTCGTTCTATGGCACGCACCATGAAAAGCTCGAGGAGGCCCACGCGCTCAACCTGCGGGCGGTGCAATTGGATCCAGCCAGCCTCGACTATCGTCTGAACGCGGCGAGCGTCCTTCAGGAAGCCAATCGTTATGCGGATGCTATTCGCGTGCTGAAGTCTGCCAAGGGTGTTGCGAAGACACCAGAAGAGGCCGCCTCGGTCGAGAACCGGATCACTACGCTCGAAAGATATTCAGCTCAGCGGGATGAGGCCGCCTCTGCCAATGGTCAATCCAGAGCAGTTGCAAGCGCGAGTGCCGTGACGACGAGGCCGGGCGCCACGCAGCCTGCGCCGCGCCATCCATCCGAGGAACCAAATGGACCGAAGCACATCGCCAAGGGCGTGATCAAGAATGTGCGATGTACCGATCCCTCAGTCATCCAGCTAAACGTTGAAGGGGCGGGAAAGGCGATTTCCCTCTATAGCAATAACTATTTCAACATCCATTATTCCGCAACCAACTACACCCCGGATAATGAGATCCACCCGTGCACCGACCTCGAGGGAATGAAAGCCAGCGTGCAGTACGCGGAGAGCTCGGACAAGACCGTCGACGGCCAGATCCTATCGGTCGAACTAAGTAGGTGAGATAGGTAGATAGATGGGTGTAGGTGAGATGGCTAGGCTAGATTGCGCTGTCATCTACCGAACCTTCCCCCCGGTCAATGGGAACGCACAGTCACCAGCGAGTCGAAGCACTAACGAACCCTGCGGAACCGGCCACTAGGAACGTGTGCACTTGGTTGGTTTCGCATCAACCTGCGTCTCAGAATTGAGACGTGGGATAGCGGTTGGAACGATACAAACTCAATGCGACGGACTCGCAGGGATCTTAGGTGAGTAGCGGCGGCGGTTCATTCTCCATCACGTTGCGGATATAGAGTTTCGAATTGAACTTCTTTCCGGTGGAAGCGGCCGACATGTAGCGGATCGTGCCAAAGATGGGCCGGTCAAACCAAGGGCGGTCATGCACTCCGGCAATTGCCCAGGCAATTCCTGCGTAGCCGTTGGGATCGCGGCCGTCGAGTTCATAGCGATCGTTCAAGTAGACGGCGTTCTCAAAGGCAATGGCCGGCGACTGCGACCATTCTAGAATCTTCTTCGCCCAGTACATCCGCATGTAGTTGTGCATCCAGCCGAACTTGACCATCTGCATCTGCGAGGCGTTCCAAAGCTCGTCGTAAGTCTCCGCTTTCTCCAGCTGCTCCAGGGTGTAGACCGGATCGCGCTTGTCGCGGGCATGTTCGCGGAGGGTTTTCTGCGCCCATGGCTCGGCGCAGTCGATTGAATCGTAGGCAGGAACGTACTTCACGAAGTTGACTGCAAGCTCGCGCCACCCGATCACCTCGCCGATAAAAGCGTCGTAGGCTTCCTTGGTGATGACCTTCTGCTTCAGAGCTTGGTCGACGGCCAGAGCAATGGTGAGCGGCCCAATATGGCCAAAGTGCAGGTAAGGTGAAAGATGGCTGGTGCCTGCCTTCTCGGGATGATTGCGCCGGTCTTGGTAGTGCGCCAGGTCATTGGCGACAAAGTCTTTCAGGCGCTTAAGCGCTGCATGCGTGCCGCCGGTCAGGTAATCCACCGGCTGAACGGTACGATCCAGATGCTTCCAGCCCTCGGTCAGATCCTCTTTCACATCGAAGGACTCGAAGTTAGGCGGCCTTTGCCATTGGCGGACAGGCTTCGGATTTTCAGGTTTGACCAGATAAGTAGGAAAATGCGCGTAGAGCTTGGGGCGAAAGATGTGCAAGGCGAAATAGTGCTTGGGGAACAATCCGGAAGGGACGAGCACGTCGGCATCCACGGTCCAATAGGGAATTTTCAGCCGATGGGCAAGTACGCTACGCCAACGCTCAGGCTCACGGCAGGGATTCTCGTCGCCTATGACCATGGCTGCTCGTAGCTCGGTGAGCAAAGCTTCGAGTGAATTCTTGGGAGGACGGCGAACGATAAACGAGATCCCGCGTTCCGCCAGGTCTGCTTCGATATCTCGCAGCCCCTGGTTGAGGAAGACGTAGTGACGCAGGTTCGCACTGGGGAAATTCGAAATAGCCGAGAAGAAGACGACGATTGGCAGGTCGAGCTCATTTGCGACGTCGATCGCCACATCGAGTGCCGGGTTGTCGACGGCACGCTCGGCGCGCTGCATCCAGTAGACGACGCACTTGGCGTCTTCGGCTGGAGGGCCAGAGCGTCTGATCCGAATTCTTGGGTTGCGGGATATGGTTTCGAGGGCGGAGGGAGATTCGGCTTTGAGCGCGGAAGAAGGAGTCATCATGCGTCTTAAAACAACGTCAATTAAATTTTAGACGCATCAGGACCGGGAAGTACGCGGAGCCGTATGACTCTTCGGCAGGACTACCAAAGACCCCAGGAACGGCTCATGTAATCGCTAAGCGTCATCATAATGAGCACCAGGAAGGTGAAGAAACCGGCACCGACGGTGAGCTTCATCAGCCGCGAGCTGTAATAAACGTGCATAAAGAAAAGGATCACAAGGACGCCTTTGAAGCAGGCGATCCCCAAGGCAAGAATCGGGTTAAAAGGCCCAAGATCGACGAACGCGGCACCGACCGTCAGGCCGGTTGCCACGAGCAAAGAAACATAAACCAGCAGGTAGGCCCTGGGGCTGACGATGTGGTGGGCATCTTCGGCTACATGGAGATCGTCGTGGTCGTGAGCGGGGTTTGCTTTGGCCATAATTTCCTATTCAAAGACGACGCAATTCTAGTCAACGCTTCGCGCCGCCGGGCATCGCCATCTAGCGTCCGGGGTGGCGGTTAATAAGATAGAGAAGCGGGAAGAGAAAGATCCAGACAATATCGACAAAGTGCCAATACAGGCCAAAATATTCTATCGGTTGCACATACCCGTTCGTATAAGCGCCTTGCTGGGCGCGAACCAGAAGCCAGATCAGCAGTCCGATACCGATGATCATGTGGAGGGCGTGCATGCCGGTCATGGCGAAATATAAAGAGAAGTAGACCTGTGTCTTCTCCGCCATATCAGGCGCGAGCGGTACCTCGTGCGAGGCGGCCGAGGGATGCACGAACTGAGAAATCGAGAAGTCGGCGCCTGGGACGTGGTGCAACTCGAATTTCTCGCTGTATTCCACGTACTTGATGCCCAGGAAAACCAACCCAAAGAGGATGGTGAAAATCAGCGAGAGGACCAGACCTTTACGGCGGCGCGTCTCCGCGCACCAGACGCCTATTGCCATGGCGAATCCCGAAGTGATCAGAACCGCGGTGTTGATCGCCCCGAGGGTGATGCTGAGTGTGTTGCTGGCTGCCGCAAAGGCCGGATAGTACCAATTGCGATAGATCAGATAGGCCGCGAACATGCCACCAAAGAACATGATTTCAGTGAGGAGGAAGAGCCACATGCCGAACTGAGTGGCTTCTTTTTGCTGCTCCACCGTCTCGAAATGGTGGCGCAGGTAGGCGGGATGCTCGTGGCTCCCGCCCTCAAGTTCAGAGGAAGCTCCAGGATGGGTGACGATTGCCTGACTATCCAACGGTGGTCACCTCGTGCTTGGTTTTGTTTGCCAGCCAATCGTAGTCGTATGCTTCGTAATCCACGATCGGCGTTTCAAGGAAGTTCTCAGTGAGAGGCGGAGATTGGATCTGCCACTCAAGTCCAGTAGCCTGCCACGGGTTAGCTCCAGCAATCTTGCCATACTTCAGCGACCAGGTCATGTAGATCATCGGCATGAGGTAGCCGATACCGAGGACGGTCGCGCCCGCGGTCGACAGCACATTTAAAACCTGGAACTCTGCCGGGTAAGCATGGTAGCGGCGCGGCATGCCCAGATATCCCAGGATGAACTGGGGGAAGAAGGTCAGGTTGAATCCAATGAAGGTGACCACGGCAGCCAGCTTCGACATGGCTTCGGGATACATGCGTCCGGTCATCTTCGGCCACCAGAAGTGCATGCCTGCCAAATACGCCATCAGCATGCCACCGACCATCACGAAGTGGAAGTGGGCGACGATGAAGTAGGTTTCCGTGAGGTGGATGTCCATCCCTAGAGAACCGAGAAAAACACCCGTCAGGCCACCGATTGTAAACAGCCCGATAAAGCCGAAGGCATACAGCATCGGCGTCTCAAAGGTGAGGGATCCTTTGTAAAGGGTCGCCGACCAGTTAAAGATCTTGATGGCCGAAGGCACCGCGACCAACATCGTCAGAAGCGAAAACACCAGCGCCGAATAGTTCGACACGCCCATGATGAACATGTGGTGCGCCCAGACAAAAAAGCCAAAGAGCGCGATCGCTACCGAGGAGAAGGCAACCGCGGTATAGCCGAAGACCCGCTTCCTCGAGAAAGTGCTGATCACCTCGGAGATGACTCCCATACCCGGAAGGATCATGATGTAGACCGCGGGGTGAGAGTAGAACCAGAACAGGTGCTGGAAGAGAAGTGGGTCGCCGCCTTTGGTCGGATCAAAGACCCCGATGCCGATCGTCCGTTCGAGGATGACCAGTACAATCGCGATGGCCAGGACCGGGGTGCCGAGGACCATCAAGATCGAGGCGGCATAGTTCGACCATACAAACAGCGGAAGCCGGAACCAGGTCATTCCCGGAGCTCTCATACGATGGATAGTGACGATGAAGTTCAAGCCCGTAAAGATAGAGCTGAACCCGGCGACAAAGATGCCGAGTGCCGCGGTCACCACGTGCGTGTTCAGATAATGTGTACTGAGCGGCGTTGTGAATGTCCAACCGGTATCGACACCGCCGAGCACCAGGGCGGCGATGGTAAATGTCCCGCCAATCAGATAGAGGTACCAGCTGAGCAGGTTGATCTTGGGAAAGGCAAGATCCTTCGCCCCCACCATGATCGGTATCACGAAGTTCCCGATGACCGCAGGTACGGACGGCACCAGGAAGAGGAAGATCATGATGACGCCGTGCATGGTGAAGAGCTTGTTGTAGGTATCGGAGGCCATCAGATCGGGTTGCGGGGTAAGCAACTCCAATCGAATAAGGCCGGCCATCGAGCCACCGAGGAAGAAGAAAAAGGTGATCGAGATCAGGTAGAGCATCGCGATCCGCTTATGGTCGCCAGTCAGCAACCAGCTTTTCAGACCATATTCCTTGTTCAAATAAGAAAGCTTTGGCAGGGTGGCGCCCTGCTGTTCCGGAAGTCTCACGACTGTGCTGCTCATTGCTTCACCATCCCCGGCCCCGACGTAGCATTCGGCGCCACAGTGCCTGCTTGCGCGGGCGATACCTGACTCGTCGTCAGCGTTTGCTGGTTACGATAGTTGGAGTTCAGTCTCTTGATGTATTCGACCAGGTCGATCAGTCCTTCTTCACTTACCTGCCCTTGATAGGTCGGCATGATGGGAGCATAGCCGGAGGTGACATGCATCGACGGATTCAAGATGGTGTCACGTAAAAAGGCGTCATCAACGGTCACGTAAGAGCCGCTCGCCAGCTGCAGCTTGGCGCCGTAAACAGCGGCCAGGTTCGGGCCGCGGGCGTCCGCTTGGCCGGAGTGGCAGCCGTTGCAGCCTAGGCTCGCGTAGAGTCGTTCCCCATTCTGGGCGAGCGACGCTCCACTGGTGCTGCCGGCCGTCCAAGCCTGGTAATCCTCCGGTTTCATGGCCACAATCTGCCCAATCATCTGCGAATGAAGCGTCCCGCAATACTGGGTGCAGAAGAGGTGATAAGTTCCCGGGAGAGTGGCTTCAAACCAGACAGTGGAATACCGGCCGGGAATCACTTCTCGCTTCACCCGGAAGGCCGGAATTGAGTAACTGTGAAAGACATCCTGAGAGATCATGGTGAGCTGGACAGGACGATTGATCGGAATGTGCAGCGCATTGATCTCGTGCTGGCCACCGGGGTGCTCTGCCTTCCACATCCACTGCTTCCCGACAATATAAATATTCATTGCGTTGGTCGGAGGGTTGTAGATGCGGAAATACAACAACGCTCCCCAGACGAAGCAAACCATGAAGAGAGCGAGGGGGATGATGGTCCAAGTCGCCTCGAGCAGGGTCGAACCTTCTATATGGGTCGCGACAGGGTTTTTCTCCGCCCGGTAGGCAATAGAGAAACCGAATACCAGCAGCGCGACGATGACCAGGCCGACCAGCGAAATAAGAATCAAGAAGAAGTAGAGCGCGTCGGTATAGGGCGCAATGGTTGACGCTTCCGCCGGAAAGAGCGCGAAGTTCGTCAGCCACTTCACCAAAAATTGCCAGAGTACCGGACTAATAATATGCATCGTTCCCTTTATCCGTTTCTTCGTCCTGCGCTGCCGATCAGTCTTGCCGAACCTTATTGGCGCGCAATGTTAGAGCTGCCGCCGGCGATCTCCCCGTTCATAGCTGGGTGGTTCGCCTTGCTTCAGATCACGCCGGAACATGACCACCATAAAGCTACCCAAGCTAAGCATAGTCAGCATCCCTCCGAGCTGAACCACCCGGGCAACAACCAGGCTATGCCGGTTCAAATCGGGGTCGTATCGATAGCAATAGGTCAAGATGTTGTCTACCGGTGAACCGATCTTGTTGTGCGATGCCTCAACTAACCCTAGTTGCAGGTCTTTGGGTGAATATTCCACACCCATGTAGTACTGCGCCAACTTCCCTTCCGGAGTAAGGATCTGGATGGAGCTGGCGTGCGCAAACTGGGAGAGGTGACCATCCGGCCCCGGCACCCGGGCATAACCAAAACCGACCGCGTCAGCCACGGCATTGATGGCGGGCTGCTGCCCGGTGAGAAAATGCCAGCCATCCGCCGTTTCGGGATGGGCATAACGCTTCAAATACATCGCTTTCTTCTTGGCTGCCAGCTCAGGTCCTTCGCTGGGGTCGATGCTGATGGCGACGATATCAAAATCCTTGCCGGGACGGAACTTCACCATTTCGAGCGCGCCGACCAGTCCGTTCATCTCCTCGGAACAAAGCATCGGACAGGCATAGTAAACGATGGCCAGAATGACCGGCCGTTTACCGAAATAGTCCCCCATTTTCACGCTCGCGCCAGTCTCATCGCGGAAGACGCCCTGCAAAGGAATCTGCTGATCGAGATGCTGGTGAACAAAGACCTTGCTGAGGATCGGCGAAGGATGATCGACTGCTACCTCGCCCATCTGTTTGTCACCATACGAAGAGACCTGAGCGGAAGCAGGGAGACTCAGAAGCAGCCCAGCGACAGACAGGAGAGCTGCCGCCGCCGACCGGGGGCGCAGGAAACGCGCAGCGATACTGCGCATCCTCCTGCCTAACCGATCTGGTCCCCTCATCGACATATTTCCCTGAAGCCTCTCTTGCTATCTTAACTGCGCCCGAGTGGTGAATGTAGTTCAGGCTAGACGGTCACTTTCCCTGAATGAAAACAAAAAGCCGTTTCGTGCCTAGATCAAGCGGCAGGACTTCACGGATGCTTATCACCAGCTTCCGCCACTTCGGGAGCCTTGCGGGTAATCGCGAGCTCCTGTTCATAGCCGGTTGGTGCAAATCCGTTGGTCAGCGGGACGGGCGGCAGGATGATTCCGTTCCCTCCAGCTTCCATGCTTGCCCCTTCCGGAGTTTCTCCGTAAGTGGGAGCTGTCGGCTGTCCGGGTTGCGCATTAGTTACAACCGGAAGACCGTGTTGAGCGATCAGCTCCATCGCCCGCTCGACGGGAATACGAATTTTACCCTGGCCGCGATCAATCCAGCTGTAGTGGTCGAGCAGCAACGCCTCGCGTTCATGCAGGTCGGCGAGATCCTGGTTGCCGTCATCAGTCTCAAGCCTCGGAGTCGGGAAACGCTGGGTCATCTGTTGCAGCTGCTGCTGCTCCATTGCCGGGTTCGAAGCCATGTTCTTGGGAACTTCGTGCGAACCGTATTGCAAATTGTTCCACTTGTTCGGCGGACCGTCGCGCTTCACTAGCTGATTGTTGATCACCTTGCCCATGCCGAAGCAGAAGACAAAGAAGACAACGATGAATGCGAGCAATGAAGCCAGAAAGACGGCGATGCCGGTCGCGCTGACGTCAGAGGCCTCGTAGCCGGGCTGTGGTGTCTTTACATTGACCGGATCATTGGGACTATGCGTGGGCATGATCAGGCTCCAAAATTTCCGCTAGGTGCGGATCGTTGACGGCAACCAGCGGCCGTTTCTGCAACTGTGTAAAGTAATACGCCATCCAGAAGGCAATCATGGCGGTAGGAATGAACGCGTATTCCAGGATGCCAAAGCTGAAATGGAGATTCCGGCGGGCGTCGGCGAAGTTGGGCTCGATCAGCCAGAACATGTCCCAGCAGCGGGCGAAGATCATCAGCCGGCAAACCGTGGCAAGCCGCTTCTGATTGCGCTTGAGGTCGCGCGATAGCAGCATCGAGAAAGGCAGCAGCCAGTGGAAGATGAAATCGAGGGTTGCAATGACGCCCCAGTTACCCCGGATCCGGTCAAGATACCAGGGAATCTCTTCGGGAAGATTGCCCGACCAGATAATCAGGAAGGAAGCAAAGGCGAGATACATATTCAACATCACGAAGGCAAAGCAGAGCTTGCCGAGGTCATGCTGTTCAGTGGTGCGCAGGATCGTCCGGATCGGCTCGCCCTTGGAGAGCCCGATCAAGGTGAGAACCACCAGGGCGAGCACCCCATAACCCTGACCAACCAGAAATTGCAGTCCGTAGACCGACGAGTACCAGGTTGGATCCAGTGACATAACCCAGTAGATGGCTCCGGCGGTCAGGGTGATCGAATAAACGACCACTCCGAAGCCACTCAGATTCTCAAACCGTTTTTGCCAGAATGGGACGTTCGTCGAAGTGTCTCGGGGCAGCTCGAGGCCAACCTCCTGATCGCGTTGCAGCGACCATTTATTCAGGGTCCGGATATAGAGGAACCAGATTACAAAACAGATCAGCGAAACCACCCAGAAGGCGGTCACGTTGAGCATCGGCTTCTTATAGCTGATGGCGTGGGCCTGCGCGATGCTGATCAGTCCCTGCTTCAGGGCAGACTCAGCATCAGGATAGTGTGCCCAGAGGTAAAGCTGTTTGACGAAGATCCCGATCGGCAAAAAGTAGAGAAATGCGAGCGGGAGAGAACGGCTCATCGCTTCGAGCGGCCGACGCACCAGCAGGCCCCACTTGCCCCCGGAGAGGTATTGGACCATGAGGAGCGCCATACCCCCAATCGAAAAGCCGAGGGTGATCATGAAACCCAGCAGCCAGGAACGTAGCAGATGTTGAAAGTGGTCGTTCGCCAGGAACGCCAGGATGATGCCGATAACGCCAAAGACAGCGCCGACGGTCAGCGCCCGGGTGCGCCATGCACCGACAAATGCCGGAGCATTGAGGTCGGCGGGGAGGGTCTTCGCGTGAATTACGTGTGCCATATGGTACCTGTTCCCATGGTGTCGAGTCCGATGGCGTTCATCTTCAATTCCCGCTCGGTGCCGGAAGCTTGCTAGCGTCGCCACTCGGCGCCTTGATCGCAGGGCGCGTCTGAATGGCAGGATTGGTTGGTTGTGCCGGTGCTCCCGCTGCCGGCGCCTCGCCGGGCGAGATCGCCCGAACATTGGTGACGGTTGGCAGCTCCCATGGGCCGGCAAAGCTGGCCGGGTAGCCGGCCCGTTCGGCAATGTCGGCTAGGTTTTCCACCTGCGTTCCAGACGGAACGTCTCTTTGGCTGGCGCTCTGGCTCAACTGCAAGGCGCGAATGTAGGCCGCGACCGCCCAGCGATCCTCGGGCGCCATTTGCGCCGAGTAGTCCGGCATCGCCCCATAGCCATTGGTCATGACATAGAAATAGTGGCTCAAGGGCTCGGCAAGCCGCTTGGCATCGTGAAAATTACCGGCCGGCTTGTAGCCGCGCTGCACGATCATACCCGCGCCGTTTCCGACCCGGGAGTGGCACGGCGTGCAATAAATGTTATAGCGTTCTTGGCCTCGCGCCAGCACCTGAGCTGAGACGGGAAAGGGCATCGCATCCTGCTCCTTGCCGTTCAACAGTCCGGTATGGAAGTAGTCATCGACATCGACTTCGTTGCGCGCGACCGTATGGTCGACCTGGGGACGCGCGGAGCGGCCGTCGGCGAAGAAGCTGGTTCCACGCTGGGGCACGAACTTCGGCTGATTGTGCATATCCTGGCGGCAACCGCTGACGAAGACGAAGATCGCCAGCGTGGATGCTGCCAATAGAGAGTGGGTGTTTCGTTCAACTCGGTCACGGAGCTTGCCGACGGCGTTAATAATCCACCTCCACGACCGACAGCGGACGGTGAAGCGCAAGAAACTCTCTCGACTCGGTTGGCGAAAACTTGGGGTCGGTCGCCTCAATGCAAAGGAAAAACTTGTCGGTGGTTGCACCATTGCGGAAATTCGGAGCGTTGAAGAGCGGGTGATAGAGGGTGGGCAGTCCATTCATCGCCAACATGCCGAAGGCCGCTGAAAGCCCCGCAAAGAGAATCGTCCACTCGTAGGCAGGAACCACAAAGGCAGGCCAGGAGTAATAAGGGCGGCCAGCGATATTGAGCGGGTAGCCCCAGACCGACACCCAGGTTTCCATGCCAAACATCGCGCAGCAGCCGAGAATACCCCCCAGCAGGCAGACCAAGGAGACGTTATTCCGGTGAAAGCCGATCGCCTCGGCGGCTTCTTCGACGGGATATGGGGTATAGCAATCCATGCGGCGGTATCCAGCCTCATAAGCTGCTTGCGCGGCCAGCACCAGCTCCGTCGGGGTATCGAACTCCGCCAACAATCCGTAAGTTCCTTCTCGTATCGGCATCAGTCTCCTGCCTCATGCACGGCTTCCGACTCAGGCTTGACCTTGGCCTGGGGAAGCATCATGCGAATTTCAGACATCGGGATCATGGGCAAGAAGCGCACGAAGAGCAGAAACAAGGTCGTAAACAGACCCATAGTCCCGATAAAGGTTGCGTAATCCCAGCGAGTGGCTTTGTAAGTCCCCCACGAGGAGGGGAGGAAGTCGCGATAAAGGCTGGTGACGACAATGACGAAGCGCTCGAACCACATCCCGGTGTTCACGACGAACGAGAGCAGAAACATCCGGGCCGGACTGATGCGCACCGAACGCAGCCACATCAACTGCGGAATGGCGATGTTACAGGCGATCAGGCACCAGTACGACCAGCCCATCGGTCCGAACATGCGGTTCCACATCATGAAGGCTTCCCAATGGCTGGCCGAGTACCAGGCCATGAAGACCTCCATCGAGTAGCCGTAAGCGACGATCAACCCGGTGGTCAGCATGACCTTCGCCATGTTGTCCAGGTGGCGAAGGGTGATCATGTCTTCGAGATGATAGAAAGCCCGGATCGGCACCGCGAGCGTAATGACCATGGCAAAGCCGGAGTAAACCGCGCCTGCGACGAAGTAGGGGGGGAAGATGGTCGTGTGCCAACCCGGAAGCACGGCCACCGCGAAGTCAAAGCTGATGACCGAGTGAACCGAGAGCACCAGTGGCGTCGCTAAACCGGCCAGCAGCAAGGAGGCCGTCTCATAGCGCATCCAGTGGCGGGAGGAGCCGCGCCAGCCGAGCGAGAGCAGGCCGTAGACGTATTGGCCGAAGCGGGTCTTCGACCGGTCTCTCATGGTGCCGAAATCAGGCACCAGACCGATGTACCAGAAGACCACGGAGATGGTTGCGTAAGTTGAGACCGCAAAGACGTCCCACAGCAGCGGAGAGCGGAACTGCGGCCAGACGTTCATTGAGTTCGGATACGGGAAGAGCCAGTAGGCCAGCCATGGGCGGCCTACGTGAATCAGCGGAAAGAGACCAGCGCAGACCACGGCGAAGATCGTCATCGCCTCGGCAAAGCGGTTGATGGAGTTTCGCCAGGTCTGCTTGAAGAGCAGCAGGATGGCGGAGATCAGGGTTCCGGCGTGGCCGATGCCGATCCACCAGACAAAGTTGATGATGGCGAATCCCCAGGCTACCGGCTGGGTAATGCCCCAGATGCCCACGCCTTTGAGGAAGAGCCAGGTGACGGCAATCACTACCAGAGTCGCCACTCCGCTGGCCAAGAGAAAGCCTAGAAACCAGCCAATCGGAGTGTGCGGTGTGAGGACGATTCGGGAGATTTTTTCAGTCACCGACTTGAAGGTGTGACCGGGCGCGAGGACCCGCACCTCTCCGGTAATCGGATCCAACATCGGGTCATTGACCTTTACATCTTTAGTCGCCATGCGCGATTCCGCCCATTCGTGTTGCCCTGAAAAATTCGCCGGACTGTTTCCGGTGCCGGCGATACGAAAGCATAGTTCGGTTACCCATTACTGGCTCCGGGGGCATGCTCGACCCGGGCTTGCTCGAACTCCTGGTTGAAGTTCAAAACCCCGGCGACATACGTCGTCCGCGGGCGCGTATTGATGTCGGCCAGCACCTGATAGCTGCGCTGTTGTTTCTTAAGCTTCGCCACCCGGCTGTTCGGATCATTAATGTTGCCGAAGATGATCGCCTCCGTTGGGCAAGCCTGCTGACACGCGGTGATGATCTCTCCGTCGCGAATCTCCCGGTTCTCCTTGTCGGCATGGATCTTGGCGGCGCTGATGCGCTGTACGCAATAGGAGCACTTCTCCATCACGCCGCGGCTGCGTACCGTGACATCGGGGTTGCGGCCGAGCTTATAGCTCTCCGTCTCGTAGTCGGAGTAGAGCAGGAAGTTGAACCGGCGCACCTTATACGGGCAATTGTTGGAACAGTACCGGGTGCCGACGCACCGGTTATAGACCATAGTGTTCAAGCCTTCCGGCGTATGCACGGTCGCGCCGACCGGGCATACCTGCTCACAAGGCGCATTTTCACAATGCTGGCAGTTCATCGGCTGGAAGTGGGCGCGCGGCGCGGAGAGATCGCCCTCAAAATAGGTGTCGATCCGGATCCACTGCATGTTGCGGCCGATCTTGACCTGCTGCTTGCCGACCACCGCGATGTTGTTTTCCGCATAGCAAGCAACTACACAAGCATTGCAGCCGATGCAGGAATTCATATCGATCGACATGCCCCAGGCATTCTTGTCATAGACATAGGCTGGGAACATGCTTTCGTCGGGTGCCGGTGCTTCCCTGCCCTCGCCCTCGTGGGCGAAGTCGGGGTTCTGCTTGAACTCTTCCAGTGTGGCGTAGCGGATAATACCGCGGGTCTCGGCCTCGTTTGCCTCGAGTGAATTCTTGCCGCCGCCCTGGCCGCCAAAAAACTTCGACCGGTCGTCGTGATAGTGGCTTTTGGTATTCGCGAATTCGTAGATCTCGCTAGTCTTGGTGATTGTCGCCCCGGTGGCCACCAAGGGAGAAGCCGACGGCCGGATCGAGTAAGCGTCGAACCCCGTGCCGGTACCCACCCGGCCAGCCCTGCGGCGGCCGTGACCAAGATAAACGGTAATGCTATTTTCGGGATGGCCGGGAACCACCAGGACCGCAGCCTTCACCTTCTTGCCGTTCAAGGCGATCTCGATCACATCGGACTCTTCGAGCTTGTATTTGACCAAGGTCGCGTTCGAGATCAGCGCCGCATTGTCCCAGGAGAGATTGGTCACTGGCTTCGGCAACTCCTGCAGCCAGCCGACATTCGCGTAGCGCCCGTCATAGAGCGATGGATCGGGACGGAAGATGACCTCGATCGAATCGGCTTGGACCGCGGGCGGCAACTCCGGCAGCCCGGTCTTCGCGGTCACGGTCTTCGGCTCGAAAGCAGTGCCGTCGATAAACCCGTCGTGGAGAGCTTTGCGCCAGTTCTGCTCAAAGTCACCCTTGGCCGAGAGCTGCGCCTTCCAGGTTGCGCGCACTGCGTCGTAGGCCGGCAGCACGGGCTCGTCGAGCAGCATGGCTTGGATGACTTCGTGGGCGGACCTGCCGCCATAGAGCGGATCGATCATCGGCTGAATGATGCTGACCATGCCGTGATACGCCCGCGCATCCGACCAGGACTCCAAATAGTGAGCGCTATTGATGTGCCACTGCGCGACTTCGGCGGTCTCATCGTAGTGCGATCCCAGGTGTACAAGCACATCGACCTTGTTGGCCGCAGTAGCAAAGTCCAGGTCGGCAGGCGCGGAATAGATCGGATTGCCATCAAGTACCAGCAGCCAATCGACCTTGCCGGCATTCATGTCGGCGACCAGCGATTTCAGATCGTTGTTCTGCTGCGAAGGCAGCGGGTTGACGGTTTCGGTATAGATCACCGTCTTTCCGATGTTGCCAAGCGCGTCATTGATAGCGATCGCGGCAAGGTGGACCTCAGGGGGCTGCTGCTCGCCGGGGATCACTGCGGATTCACCGGCATTTGCCTTGAGATCCTTGACCAGCGCGTCAAGGAAGTGCTGCTGTTCCGGCGTCCAGGTCGGGCCGGAAGGCGCCTGAGCGCCGGTAATGGCCGCCGCTAGAGCGACGGCAAAGGCGGGGATGTCGCTCGCCCGCAGCCCAAGCCGGTGCTCGGCCTTCATGCCGGTCGTGGTCGGCGTACTCTCGACGGCATAGAGGCGATTCATCTCGACGTCACTACTGTCTAGCTTGCGACGCCGCGAGTAATCCGCAGCCAGCTTGTGGAACCCGGGGTGAGTGATACCGGAGAGGAAATCGGCATCCAGAGAAACGATGACGTCGGCGCCCTCGAGCCAGTAATGCTTGTCGAGCGGAGTGCCGAATGCCGCCGCGGTCGCCGCATAAGCCGAATCGCGGTTGACCGGGTCATATTGCAAGAACTTCGCGTTCGGCCATGCGGCCTGCGCCTTCTTGATCTGGGCAGCCAGGGTCGGGGAAGTGACCGTGCTGGTGAGGATATAGATCCCCTCGCCGCCAGCGGTTTTCTTAACCGCAAGGTGGGTCTGGAAGGCCTGTACAAACTCTGACCATTCGCGGTTTTCCCCGCGATAGCTGACATGCTGCGAACGGTCGGGATCGTAGAGCGCAAGCAGCGAACCCTGGGTAATCGGATCGGAACTGCCGCGGTTGATGGGGTGGTCCGGATTGCCGTCCACTTTTACCGGCCGATAGGCGTCGCTTTTCACCAGCACTGGAATGGCGCCGGTATTGAACGGGTGGGCGCTGGCAAAGTAATTCGGCTTACCGAGGATCAGATCTTCGGGTTGTTTGATATAGGGATAGATCGGCTCATCGGGCTGCTTGGTGCAACCGGAGAGGCCGGCCAGCGCCATCGAGGCGCCCATGATTTTCAAGAATCCCCGCCGCGAGACCGGATCGATCCATTCGGAAGCCTGGCGAGGAAACTCGCGTTCCAGCATTTCGTCGAAGCCGGGAGCGCCGGCGAGCTCTTCGAGACTCCGCCAGTACCGCTTGCCACCCTGGCCCGAGAGCCTCTTCCGGGCTTCCGCCAGAGTCAGCCCCTGCTCCTGTGTGGAGCTCCCTTCGAGGCTCACGAGCTGGGCGTCCAGCGCCTTCACAGTCTCCGGTGCTTTCGCAGTCATTAAATCCTGTCCTTCTTGGTCCATCTTCGATTCCGTCACGTGATCGGGAGTAGGTACTTTCATCGGTGACAGACCTCGCAACTGCTGAGCTCGCGCGGTGTTCGAATGTGATATTGATCGGCGAGATAATGTCCAAGCTTGTCCTGATCGGTGAACTTCACGTAAGTGACCGGAGGCAGCGGAAGCGAAGCAGCTCCAGAGTCACTGACAGTCGCCGCCTGGTGGGTTCCGGGATCTGTAATCTGGGAGCTGGCTGCCCCTTCAGGCATCTGCAGAGCGGCGACTCGAACCCCGCCTTCGGCTGGATTTAACGTGGTGCAGCTGACGGTTTGGGCCGTCGGGACACCGCTCTTGCTCTCCGTGGATCCACACCATACCGGACTGTCAGTGGAGGGGCCGGTCCAGGCCATGTTGTAAATTTCGCTGGTCGGACGCAGGTTTTTGGCCGGATTGCGGTGACAGTTGAGGCACCATTCCATTTGCAGAGTGTTCTGCTGATACATGATCGGCATCAGGTCTACCCGGCCGTGACAGCTTGAACAGCCGAGCCCCTTGTTCACATGGATCTCGTGATTGAAGTAAGCATAATCAGGCAAATCATGGACCTTCGTCCAGGTGATCGACTCCCCGGTGGCCCAGCTGTGCCGGACTGGCTCGAGCAGATTGGCGTTCGTCCAGATCTGCGAATGGCAATTCATACACGTCTTGGTAGGCGGAATGCCAGCATAGCTCGACTTCTCCACCGACGTATGACAGTACTGACACTGGATCCCGAGACCCATGACATGGTGTTTGTGGCTAAACGGAACCGGCTGGTCCGCTCGTTGTCCCTGCCGGGTGACCCACGGCGAGCGCTGCAACTGGTCAAGGGTCACGCCCAGGGCGATCACAATCAGCCCTGTCAAAACCAGGCTCGCGCGGGCCAACGCGTTCGAGCTTCGGTCAAAAATCTGCGCCATGAATGCGTTCCTGCTTCCTCAAGTTACGCGGTGGAGGGGAGCGGCCTCGACCAGTAAAGGGTGGCGGCCGTTCCACATGGGCCGCTAGAAAGGCCCTTCGAAGTTTCAATGTCTAAAAAAGAAATATAGCAGCAGCGAAGCCTTTGCAAGCGACCCCGGGTACGAAAACGAAAAAAAATCCTGGATGTATAGTAGCGGCCAAACCGAAATGGCACCTCCAAATCAACCTCTCGCAGCCGGAACAAACGATTACACTTAACGATTATGTTCAAGGAGGTCTCTGCATGGTGACCGGGCGTCGCGGAGTTCGCTACGATGCGGAGCTGGCCTGCCGGCAGCTCGGCGCCGCCGACCCCAAACTGGGCCGCCTGATTGGCGAGGCCGGAGCGTTCTCGCTGCGCTTGAAGAGCTCGCATTCCCCTTTCGAAGCGTTGCTGGAGTCGATCATCTACCAGCAGCTCCACGGAAAAGCGGCGGCGGCGATCCTGCGCCGGTTGCTGAATGTCTTCGGCGATCTGCACCCGTCGCCGGAACACATTCTTGCTGCTCCCGAGGAGCAGCTGCGTTCGGCCGGAGTATCGCAGGGAAAGGTCCTGGCCCTGCGCGATCTCGCCGCCAAGACCATCGATGGCACCGTCCCTACGCTGGCCCGGATCCGCCGCATGAGCGACGAAGACATCATCGAACACCTCACTCAAGTGCGCGGCATCGGTCCCTGGACGGTCGAGATGCTGCTTATCTTTCGCCTTGGCCGGCCGGATGTGTTGCCGGTCAGCGACTATGGAGTACGCAAAGGCTTTGCCCTCACCTTTCGCCGTATCCCTAAGAACAAGCCCTTTTCGAACGACCTGCTCCCGAAACCGGAAGAGATGCTTCGCCGGGCGCAGAAGTGGCGGCCCTGGCGCTCGGTCGCGAGCTGGTATCTGTGGCGCGCCTGCGACCTGGCCGGGAAAGCCTCACCCCCGCCCGACTAGAAGCACTTCGGGCCATGCGATCCGTTGCGGTCTGAAGGATCCAGCGTAAACTGGACACAACGATATTCTTTGCGACGCAGCAGCCGAAGATAGAAGAAGGGCAACGGTTCTCCCGCCCCTTTTTCTCAAAATCGGCTATCGCTCAGGGTCGATTCGATGGCTCCCCTCGATGGAACCGAATCGCTCCCGGCGAGCACCGTATGGCTGCAATCTGGGTCTCTGCCCGTTTACGTCTTCCCTCTTTGTTGGAGAAACCGATGCCCGACCCTACGCCCGCGGTTCCCGTCAGCCTGGAACGCTATATCACGATTCATGGACATTTTTACCAGCCGCCGCGGGAGAATCCGTGGCTGGAGACGGTAGAGACTCAGGATTCGGCGGCTCCCTATCACGATTGGAATGAACGCATCACCGCGGAATGCTACGCGCCCAACGGCGCCTCGCGGATCGTGAACCGCGAGAACCAGATCATTCGCATCATCAACAATTACGCCCGTATCAGCTTCAACTTTGGTCCGACCCTGCTCTCCTGGCTCGAGGAAAACGCGCCTCGCGCCTATAAACATATCCTTGAAGCCGACCTTCGAAGCCAGGCTCGTTTCGGCGGGCACGGCTCGGCCATGGCGCAGGTCTACAACCACATCATCATGCCGCTGGCGAACACTCGCGACCGCATTACTCAAATTCGCTGGGGAATTGCCGACTTCGAATCTCGCTTCGGCCGCAAGCCGGAGGGCATGTGGCTGGCCGAAACAGCAGTCGATAGTGAGTCCCTCGAATTGCTTGCCCAGCACGGCATCCGTTTTACCGTGCTGGCCCCGAGCCAGTGTGCCCGCGTTCGCCCTTTGGCGGAGAGGCCGGCGAGAAAGGTCAAGCCGGATGCAGCTACCGACGACGGGACTAAACCTCTGGTGGTCGAGCCCTGGCAGGAAACTCCGAATGGCAGCGTCGATACAACCCGCGCCTACACCGTGCGGCTTAAGTCGGGGCGCAGCATCGCGATTTTTTTCTATGACGGACAACGATCGCGAGCCATCGCTTTCGATGGCTTGCTGAACAGCGGCGATGAGTTCGCCAATCGGCTGATGGGCGGCTTTCGCGCCGAACCGGCACAGCCCGACGGCGCTCATCGCGGGCAGCTCGTCCATGTGGCGACCGATGGGGAGAGTTACGGCCATCACCATCGCTACGGCGAGATGGCGCTCTCTTATGCGCTGCGGCTGATCGAGCAGCGGGGAGAGGCGAAGCTGACCAACTATGCCCAGTTCCTGGATAAGTTCCCGCCCCGCTATGAAGCCGCGATTGTCGAGAACACTTCGTGGAGCTGCTTTCACGGTGTCGAGCGCTGGCGCTCTGACTGCGGCTGCAATGGAGGGCGGCCCGGCTGGAATCAGAAGTGGCGCGCGCCCTTACGCGACGCTCTGGATTGGCTGCGCGACAGCGTCGCGCCGCTGAGCGAGAAGCTGGCCAAGGGGCTCTTCGCTGATTTCTGGGAGGCCCGCAATGCCTATATCGAGGTCGTGCTCGCCCGCGGCGAAGTATCCAGCGGTCACGTCAATACGCCGGTGCCTAACGCTGACGCTTTCCTCGATTCCCATTCTCTTCACCCGTTGAACCATGCCGAACGCATCAGCGCGTTGAAGCTGATGGAGATGCAGCGCCACGCTCTCTTGATGTACACCAGCTGCGGCTGGTTCTTCGACGATATCTCCGGTATTGAAACTGTGCAGATCATCGCCTACGCGGGCCGCCTGGTGCAGTTGGCGGAGGAGGTATTCGGACCGGAAGCAACCGGGCTTGAAGCTGGTTTTGTCGAACGTCTGCGAGCCGCGAAGAGTAATGACCCCCAAGCCATCGATGGCGCTGAAATCTATCTTTGCAAGGTGAAGACGGAAAGGGTAGGCCTCGAAGAGGTTGCGGCGCATTATGCGATCAGTTCGGTCTTCTCGAACTACCCGGAAGAGGCCCGGCTCTTTGGCTATGTGGTGCGGCGTCTGGATGTGGAGTCGCTCGGCACGGGGCGAGGGCGGCTCTCGATCGGGCGCGCGCTGGTTTCTTCGACCATCACCGGGGAGAGTGAACAGGTGACTTACGCCGCGCTCCATTTCGGCGATCAAAATATTACGGCCGCGGTCAAGCGTTCCCTGGCGGGCTCCAACGGCAGCTTGGATCCGGCGGTGGGGGACCGCGAGAAGGCTGAGCACGAGGCGCTTCTCGACGGGGTCAGGGCCGCAGTCCGGAGGGCCGATATCCCGGCCGTGATCCGGCTCTTTGACCACCACTTTGGAGAGACGGACTATTCCATCACCTCACTCTTCAATGACGAAGAGCGCCGTATTTTGAAGATCATCCTGGATCCGACCTTGAACGAGATCGAGACGACCTTCAGCGCCATTTATGAGCGGCATGCTTCGCTGTTGCAGTTCCTCAGCGAGGTAGGGATGCCGAAACCCGCCGAGCTCACCTTGGCAGCCGGCTCGTTTATCAATTCGGGACTTCGTCACTCACTAGAAGCAGACCCGATCGAAGACGATCGTATTGCCCTGTTGCTTGGGCGGGCCAAGGACATCAAGATTGCTCTCGACGAACCGTTGCTGAGCTACGTAGCTAGTCAGCGCATCAAGGCCAGCATGGTGGCGCTGCACAAACATCCGAGCCGTGCCCGCGAGCTGGATGAGGCGCTACGGGTCGCCCAGGCGCTGCACACCTTCCCCTTTGAGATTCGTCTGTGGCAGGCGCAGAACATCTGGTACGAGATTATGGAGGTGTCGCATAACCGCTCGTTGTCAATCGCGGCGCAGGATTTTGCGAGTTGGCAGGCCCGGTTCAATGCCCTCGGCCGCCACCTGGGAATTGCCGTCGATGAACTGGTCGTGGAGGATGACGGCGCGTCGCCGGAGATCCAACCTGACTTGGCTTTGCGACGCAGCTAAAACGGTCAAGAAAATAAGGGCCAAGAAAATCCTACGGCTTGCCGGTCAACCGAAGCCGGAAAAGACCGGCGGGATCGAGGTACGCCTCGTGCCAGCGAACGGCGAAGTGAAGGTGCGGACCGGTCACTCGGCCAGTCGCTCCGCTGAGCCCCAGCCTCTGCCCCTTACGGACGCGCTCTCCAGGAGCGACCTCCAACCGGGAAAAATGCATGTAGATCGTCATGAGCCCGAGCCCATGGTCGATGACCACGCAGTTCCCTTCGTAGAAGAGTTTTTGCGCAAGCACGACCGTTCCCGCATTGGCCGAGGCAACCGGCATGCCCGCGGGCGCACGGAAGTCCATTCCACGGTGGATGCTTGCGAGCTTGCCATTGAAGGTGCGACGGGTCCCAAAGGAGTCAGTAGAAGGCTCCTTTACAGGCCGAACGAAGTCTCCCGCCCACAGCGGGGCGGAGGCGGTCTGGGAGAAGACACGGTCCTTGATCTGTTTATCGAGGGCAATCTCCTTCTGGGTCGCCGCATCGGGCTCCACAAAGTTGCCGCCGACCGTGAGTTCACCACTGTGATACTTTGCCTCAGCCACCGCTAACTGCGTACCGGCGTGAAGATCATGGCCATCCAGGGTGACCGCCTGCAAGGTAAGCGGATAGCTGCCCGGCACAGTTTCCACATCCACCCCGGCAAGCGCATACCAGAGCTCGCCCGATGGTCCGTTTGGCCCTTTGAAAAAGGAAACATCCTTGCCGAACCAAACACCCCGCACAATCGAGGCTTTCTGCGCCAGCTTGACCGTAAGCAGAAATGGAGATCCGTTTGCCAATGCCGTGGGCGTAGTCACAATACTGGCAAAGCCGGAAGAGTCCGATGCGCCAGCCAGGTGTCCCGCCATAACCAGCAGTCCCAGGCCGTAGATCAGTAGCATTCCGCATTTCCGCTGGGCATCCGGTCGCAACCGATGCTTAGCCCACCGCCAAAAAGAATAGAAACCCAAAGCATCCCCCACCAAGCAGCATCGCCTCCGCGGATCGATTGCACAACCTTGTGCAATGCTCTGATTTCTCGTAGCGGAACGAGCAGTGGAATTCCCTACTGGCCAGCCTCTTCCCGAATACAAGCTACTCACGGCCGCCCAAACCATACTAGGGTAAAGGTGAAAATGCTCTAGAATAAGGCAAAGGTTCGTGGCCAAAATGGATTCATCATTCGACGCGGGAATCGCTGAAATAGAACCGTCACATTCAGGACTAGCCTCCATTCAAGTCAAGCTGCCCGACGGCAGTGTGCGTGAGTTTCCCCGCGGCTCAACCGCCTTCGATGTCGCCAACAGCATCTCTCCGCGACTGGCCGCGGCCTCGGTCGTCGCCAAGATCAAGGCGCTCCATCGCGCCGCTAGCACGCCCGCTGCTGAGCTGGACAAGGATGTCGAAGAAACGGCAGAAGCCGAAATGTACGTCGACCACGATACTGCCGTGGAGCGGCTGGTCGATCTGCATGCGCCACTCGAAGAAGACGTGGAGTTGCAGCTGCTGCGCGAAAACGACGCAGAGTCGCTCAAAGTGGTCAGGCATTCAGCCGCCCACGTGATGGCCACCGCGGTGCTCGAACTCTTTCCCGAAACCAAACTGGGCCACGGCCCGGCGACCGATGCGGGGTTCTTCTACGACTTTTACCGGCCCACCCCGTTCACGCCCGATGACCTCAAAGCCATCGAAGCGAAGATGGCCGAGGTTGTCGCCCGCGACCAACGCTTTCTGCACGAATTCGAAGATCGCGAAGAGGCGGTGTCAAAGTTCCGCGATACCGGCGACTTCATGAAGCTGCACTTCGTCGAGCGCTTCACCAAGCCCGGCGAGATGGTTTCGCTCTACCGCAATGGCCACTTCACCGACTTCTGCCGCGGGCCGCATGTGCCCACCACCGGCCGCGTCAAAGCATTCAAAGTCCTCAGCCTCGCGGGCGCTTACTGGCTGGGCGATGAGAAGAATCCGCAGCTGCAACGCATCTATGGCACCGCCTTCTTCTCGCAAAAAGAAATGGACGCCCACTTCGCCCGCCTCGAAGAGATGGCCAAGCGCGACCATCGCCTGCTGGGTAAGCAGCTCGACCTGTTCTCGATTCAGGAGGTCGCGGGCGCCGGCCTGATCTTCTGGCATCCCAAGGGCGCGATCATTCGCAAGACCATGGAAGACTGGATGCGCGAAGAATGCCTCCGCCGCGGTTATTCCATGGTCTACACGCCGCATGTGATGCGCCGCGAGCTATGGAGGATCAGCGGCCATGAGGGCCATTACGCGCAGAACATGTATACGCCGATGGAGCTCGACGACGCCGAATACCGGCTCAAGCCGATGAACTGCCCGGGCCACATCCTGATCTACAAGAACTCGCCGAAGAGCTACCGCGACCTGCCCGTCCGCTACGCCGAGCTTGGCAACGTCTACCGCTACGAGCGCTCCGGCACCATGCACGGACTCTTGCGCGTGCGCGGCTTTACCCAGGACGATGCCCACATCTTCTGTACCCCGGAGCAAGTTGAAGACGAGATGGCCGGCTGCGTCGAGTTTGCCGAGGTGGTGCTGAAAACATTCGGCTTTCAAGAGTTCAAGGTCGAGCTCTCCACCTGGGACCCCAAAGACAGCAAGAGCTATGACGGCACCGCCGAGCAGTGGCAAATGGCCACACTTGCCATTGAGAGCGTGCTGCAGCGCAAGCAGATTCCGTACAAGACCTTCCTTGGCGAAGGCGCTTTCTACGGCCCGAAGATCGACATCAAGCTAGTCGACGTTTTAGGCAGACTTTGGCAGCTTTCAACGGTGCAGTTCGACTTCAACCTGCCCGCCCGCTTCGATCTGGAGTATGTAGGAGAGGACGGCGAACGCCATCAGCCCGTCATGGTCCACCGCGCGCTCTTCGGCTCGGTTGAAAGATTTTTCGGCGTCCTCATCGAACACTACGCCGGGGCCTTCCCGCTATGGCTCGCGCCGGTGCAGATCGGCTTAGTGCCCATCAGCGAACGCCACCGCGAATACGCGGAAAAGATACAGCAGCAGTTACAGAAGCATGGCTTCCGCGTCGAACTCGATGGCCGCAACGAAAAAATGAACGCCAAGATCCGCGACTTTACCTTGCAGAAGGTGCCATACGTCCTCGTCATGGGAGACAAAGAAGCGGAGTCAAATGCAGTCAGCGTGCGCGCCCGAGGCAAAGGCGACCAGGGTTCGGTGGGCTTTGAAGAATTCTTGACCCGGATTCAAGGATTGCTCGAGAGCAGGTCTATGGAGTTGTGATTGGATATGAGTACTGGCCGGTTTGAATGAACAGGGCCATCGTTTGATTCTGTTCCTGGTTAATTCTGTTCCTGGTCAGGAATGGCTCATGTCAGTCCAAACCAGTCCGCTGCACGGAGCCTAATCCGGTTTCGGCTCGCTGGTAGTCATGCTGAACAGTGATGAAGAGTCCGAGCAGTGGACTAGTCCCCCTATCCATCGGCTACAAAGGATTGGAGCTAGGAGAAGCTGAATGTTCCGGCCTCTGTTTACTCGACTCACTTTCGGGTTTTTCGCAATCCTCATTGTGACTCGACCCGTGCTGGCTTTGGATTCGCTCGGCAACGTTCACTTTCCTACATCGTGTAAGCCGGGTACTCAAAAGACCTTCGATTCGGGCGTGGCGTTGCTGTACTCCTTCGAGTTTAGAGAAGCCGAAGCCGCTTTCCACCGCGTTGAAAAGGAAGACGCGAAATGCGTCATCGCCGGGTGGGGCGTGGCGCTCTCCACTACCGAACGGGCGGGAGCGAATGCTCCGCCAAAAGATCTGGCCAAAGGATGGGCGGAGCTCCAGCCTTGGCTCGCTGTGAGAGCGGGCACAGAACGAGAACAAATGTATGTTGACGCCGTTCGGGTGATGTATGAAGGTTACGCAGATGTCCCGGGTTCAAAGCGTTGGGAAGACTACCTCTCGCGGATGGATAAACTCCGGCAAAAATACCCCGACGACATCAATGCAAGCCTCTTCTACGGATTGGGATTGACCTGGACAGCCGGACCGGGACGGAAGGGTTTGGAGCAGCGGAAACAGGCTCTAGCGATCTTCCTGCCGATTTTCGAGAAATACCCAAATAATCCAGGAGCTGCGCACTACATCATTCACGCCGCCGATACTGCAGAGCTCGCGCCGGTAGCGCTCCCCGCAGCCAGGAAGTACGCAGCGATCGCGCCAGATTCTCCTCACGCGCTGCATATGCCTTCGCATATCTTCAATCGGCTTGGCTTGTGGCAAGCCTCGATCCAGACGAACGAGGCTTCGGCTCGGGTCGCGGCGGAGTGGATGCAAGCCGGTCGAGCAGGTAGCTTCGACGAGTTTCATGCTCTCAACAACATCGAGTATGCCTGGCTGCAGCTCGGAGACGACCAGAAGGCCAAAGCGGTTGTCGACCAGATCACCGCTTTAGCTCAGAAAGGGAATGACCCCTGGCTTCCGGTCGACGCGAGAATCTACTACGACCTGGAGACGCACAACTGGCAGGACACCATCCGGATTGAACCTCCTTCGACGTCCTCCTTCGAGGAAAACTTCGATGCTTACTGGATCGAGACCATAGGCGCGGCGCGTTCCGGCGATCCGAAAAGCGCTAGAGCCGCCTTAGCCAAATATCGAGATTCAGAGACAGCCTGGAACAAGAGCCACGGCCGGGGTGACATTTTGAGTGTTGGTCTCGCCGAAGCTGAGGCATGGACTCTCTTTTCAGAAGGAAAGCAGGAGGAAGCCGTCGAGAAATTAAGGAACATGGCTGAGTTCGAACGAGACCATCCGATGTACTATGCAGACATTCTGCCTCGCCCAACAGGAGAGATGTTGGGCGATATGCTCTTGCAGATGAACAAGCCAGCGGATGCCTTGCTGGCCTACAAAGCCGGATTACAACTCGCTCCAAACCGTCTCGACTCGCTGGTTGGCGCAAGCAAGGCCGCCGAGCTTGCAGGGTTCCCTTCGGAGTCGAAGGAATATGCCCTGACAATCAAGAACGAAGGCGGATTGCTGGCGCCTAGGCCTTGACCCTAGCCGAGTATAAGCCCGCCTACTTGTTCTTTGCCTCTTTGCCGTCCTCAGCTTTGTTCGCCTTCACCCCGTGCTTCGACTTCAACAGCAGTTCCCAGTCCTTCTGGGTTTGTTCGGCATACCCTTCAGCGAATTCGAGGATCGCCTCGTCGAATTTGTTGCCATTGCCGATATAGCCGGCTATCACGCAGGCGTCTCCGGAACGCGAGTGGCCGCGGGCGAGCAACTCTCCGCAGACAATCGCATAGTCGATCAGGCCCTGTCCTTTGAGCTCGTTTAGATTGAGCGATCCCTTGTAGTCGCTCAGCTGGCGGACCAGATAATCGCGGTTGGCGATCGTCGTCCAGCCGAGAAATGGGTCCGACTGGAGCTGCATGGCGCGCTGGCCTTCGACCACGCGGCGGCCTTGATGCTTGGCTCCGATGGCACCGAGATATGGTTCGTAGGCGGACCGGGCCTCTTCCTTGATCTGCAGGAAGAGCGGGTCACCGGGTCCGTTTCCTTCGCAGTAGACCACGTAATCGCGCAGCCCAACGCTGCCCGTGCCGACCACTTTGAAGGCCACATCGATGGGTTGGTATTGCGCCAGGAAATGCCGGCGCTCCGGCTGCAGCGATTCGCTGTATTCCTTGAGCGAGCCGAGCACTTCGCGGGCCTTGACTCCGGTAACCCGGGTGAGCATGGGCCTGTTTTCTTTGAAGACACGCGCGCCCGACGCCGCTTTCGCGTCCGGAGAGTCGCCGGCCGGAACGGTAAGGCTTTCCAACGTGTGCAGCGGAGTGGCGCGCTCGGCCTTGAGCAGCACCTTCGAAATCGGCTCAATGCGCTGCAGCCGATGGACCTGATAGCGGGCCATTTCAATGACCGGCATCTTAGAAAACATGACGATCATGCGGCGATATTGTTCGACAAAGGCGAGCACCGCCGGTTCCCGCTTGGAGGCTTTACTACCGACCGCGAGGCCCGCCAGCACCAGACTCGTTGCTAGCCGCTTCAAGTCCCACTCGAACGGCCCTTGGGTGGTCTCGTCGAAGTCGTTGATGTCGAAAACAAGTCGTCCATCAACCCCGGCAAACGCGCCGAGATTGCGCACATGCGCATCCCCGCAAAGCTGGCAGATGATGCCGGTGTGTGGATGAGCGGCGAGATCATAAGCCATAATCGGCACCGCTCCGCGAAAAAATGCAAATGGCGAGGCTGACATCAACTGATACTTCAGTGCAACTAAGGAAGGAACGCGGCCCCGGACCGAAGCCTCCAATAAAGCGATCGGACTCCGCCTCCGGACGCCGGCTTCGGCATGGGACTGGCGCGACACCTGTTTCCGGCGTAGTTCGCCTTCTTCAAGGCGCTCCTGAGGAGTTGGATATTTTGGCATCTTGCTCACCGGGCGGGAAGTCTCTGCAGACAATACATCAGTCGGAAAGCCATCGCAAACTCGATTTCGTTGTTCATACCGACGAGATAGCGCGTTGTATCTCCGTGAGCTTCGCCTCCGAAAGCGCCGGCATCGCCCCAGCCTGTGAAGCAATCCAGGATCCCCAGCGATTCCCTGCCTCGTTGAGCACCGGCAGCGAAGCTCCTTGGAGGTAGTAGCTGGTCAGCGCGGCCGTAAACGCGTCACCCGCTCCGATGGTGTCGGCCATCGGGGTGGGAATGCCCGGGTGCTGATCGAAGCTCTCGCGGGTGACGAGCAGGCTCCCCTTGTTCCCCATGGTGATGCATACGAGTTCGATCGGAAACTCACCGAGAAGCGCTCGTGCTCCCTTGCGGAGGGCGGCAGGATCGAGAGTGACGCCGTCTCCTCCTTCGAGGCGTAAGAGCTTCAGCACTTCGGGCATCTCGGCGTCATTCAGCTTGAGAATCGTGGCCCGGCTCAATGAATCCTCGAGCACCCCGCGAGTGTAGAAAGGTTTGCGGAGATTCACGTCGAAAACCCGTACGCAGTCACGCCGGGTAGCCGCCAAAAAGCCATGAATGGTCCTGCGCGAGACCGGTTCCCGCTGCGCTAAGCTGCCGAAGCAGACTGCGTCGGCCGATGCCGCCAGTTCCTTCCATGGCGGGGTGAGCTCCAGAAAATCCCAGGCCACGGGCTCATGAATGACATACTCCGCTTGCCCTTCTTTGAGTGTCACGGAAACGGAGCCGGTTGGGTGCTTTGCGTCTTCCTGGATTAGTTCCAAATCCGCTGGCAGCGCAGCTAGATATTTCTTTGCCTCGCGGCCCAGCGGATCCTCACCAAGACGACTGGCAATGACCGCGCGGTTTCCGAGCCGGGCCGCCATGACAGAGAAATTGGCCGGCGCCCCTCCCAGCTGTTTGCCTTCCGGCAAGAGGTCCCAGAGTAATTCGCCCAGACCAACCACGATCTTCGGCTGATCCGTCATTTAACCTCGACCTTCCCGTCACTGGCGATCACTCGCTGCATCTCGAGATACACCGCATTGGTCCAGCCAAAGCCGACGACGTTCATCTTGTAGCCAGTCGCGACTTCAACATTTGCGTTGCCGTTCACCACGTTATATTTCTCGCGAATCGTCGCATCATGAGCGAAGCCATCTTCGATCGTCTTGCTGAATTCTTTCGACGTCCGGACTGCATCGGCGCCGTCGCCCACCTTCACCATTCCTTCGATGGCGATCCAAGTCGGGGGCGCCCACCCGAAGGGGAGGTCCCACTGGGTCCCCGAATTGGTGTCGCTCATCGCGATCCCTCCCGGCTGCTCCAGAAGTTTCAGGTTCTTCTTGACGCCCGCTATCTGAGTTGAGTCAGCGACTCCGGCCCACAGCGGATAGAGAGTCGTGATGTAGTTGTAGCTGGCCTGTTCTCCCTTTTCGTAGTCCCAGTCGAAATACATCCCCTTGCCGGGGTTCCACAGATATTTGTTGATCGCAGTTTTGCGCGCTTCGGCAGCCGCCGTCCACTTCGCGGCTTCGGCCGGTTTATGCAGCTGATTCGCCATCCACGCGAGGTCCTGTTCGTATTTGTATAGCAGGCTGTTGAGACAGATGGGAGCATAGTGATGGGTTGAGCCGTCGAAAGGTCCAAAACGGAATGAAGGATCAAATCCGGATTCGCGCATGGCGCGATCACCCTTGTAGTAGTCCGCAGTCAACCAATGGCCGTCCACGTGAGCGCGAGCACATACGTGAGAGGTGCGGGGATCACAGCTGATCTTGGCAAGGATTGCCTGCTGTCCGGGATTTGGATCCTCCGGACCATCGACCAGATAATCGGTCTTGACCTCGGGATGAGCAAGCAGCCAGCGAATCACGTCAGGATAGTAAGAGCTATCGTCTTCCTGCTCAGGGACAGGCCCCTTCCCGATGTCATAGTAACGCGCCAGGCCAGTGTCGCCGGCCCGATGGAAATCGCTCGTCCATAGAGCATGATCGCGCTGAGCATAGTCATAGGCGCGCACGAGCCATATCTTGGCCTTCTGCCTTTGCGCCGGATCCGCCGCCATCGCCTCATACACGTCCCGGATCATCGAGCTTAAGAACGGCGGCTGCGACCGGGTGAAATAATAAGTCCGATTAGCATTCAAAATGCCCCCGTAATGCTCGATTTCATAGAAGAAGTTCTCCACCATGCCATGCGCAAGATCTACTTTGCCTTCGCGGAGCAAGCCGAGAATGATGAAGTAACTGTCCCAGCCATACATCTCATTAAAACGACCGCCGGGAACGACATACTTCTTCGGCAGATAGAGCAATCCCGGCTTGGGAATGTCGGTCAGCTTGAGCTCGCCAAAACTGGTCACCACCTTGGGCAAGTGCTCGACGTCCACATTGCATTGTGTCTTCAACGCCGCCACTTCGGCGGGAGTGGGCACGTCCGCAGGCAAGTAAAGGATCGATGGCGCCCCGTTCAGCTTGGGATCGACCAGCGAGTGGCAATCGCTCATCGAGCGCGACAAGGTATCCCAGCTTTTGTGAATGTACTCGGTGATCGAGCTTGCCTCGGGTTTCGAAGGAGGTGTCTCCTGGGCGAAAGTGGGGCACGATCCGATGCCAGTCAAGAGCGCTGCCGGGAGCAGAAGCAAGCCGACGCAGATCCTCAGACGACGCAGGAATTGAAGCCGAATTGGACGAACCGGGATGGATATCAAATTCATAGCAAGCACGCGTATCCTAACTAGAATGCAGGAGTCTGGTCCCAGGGATCTGAGGCGACGGCGGTACCTTGCAGACGCATGGAGCGGCATGTCTCAGCTTACCCCCGCCTCACGCCTGAATGAGCAGTATTGCCGCTGAAAGAAGGTTTGTCTACGTGGCAGAGCAATTAGGGCCAACCGGGATCCGCGAAGTCACCCAGCTTCCCGGAATCGCGGTGCAGGCCGGCAAGCAGAGGAAGAGGCGGGGTCGCCTTCTGCTCTGGATAGCTGCATTTTTCGTTCTCCTGATCCTAGGGCTCGGCATCGCTGCGCAAATCGCCTTGAATCGAGCCGAACCAATCCTCCGAGCGCGGGTCATCGATACGCTATCGACCCGCTTCGATAGCCGGGTGGAACTGGACCACTTTGAGGTCATCGTTTTTCGCGGCTTCGAGGTGGAAGGCGGGGGATTGCGTCTCTATCCGCGAAGATTCCTGACCGATCAACCGCTCATCGCCATCACGAAATTTCGCTTCCGGACCTCATGGCTGAGCCTTCTGCGAACCCCGATGCACGTGGGTCAGGTTTCCGTCGATGGAATGGCGATCAATATGCCGCCCAAGGAGCTTCGTCCGGCTAACTCAACCGTCAACCCGGCTGCTTCTCCAAAGCTCGCTCCGCAGCAGGCCAAACAAACTGCCTCACCTTCCTCCCATGCCGGTCTCAAGATCATTGTCGACGAGGTGCTGATTCAGGATGTGCGGCTGCTGATCGGCACCAGCAAACCGGGCAAACTGCCGCTCGACTTTGAGATCAGCCAAGTTGTGCTGCATAAGGTGGGAGACGGCAAGCCAATGCAATTCTCGGCCACCCTGGTCAACCCTAAGCCCATCGGCAATATTCAGTCTTCCGGCTACTTCGGTCCCTTTCAGCAGGAGAACCCGGGAATGACTCCAGTGTGGGGTTCGTACTTTTTCAGTCGTGCCGACCTGGCGACTTTCAAGGGAATCGGTGGGATCCTTTCCTCAACCGGCAAGTACCAGGGACCGCTGAATCATCTTACCGTCGACGGCCAGGCGACTGTGCCCGATTTCCGGCTCAGCAGCGGCAACCATCCGATGCCTCTGCACACGGTATTCCACGCCATCGTCGATGGCACCAGCGGCGATACCTATCTGCAGCCGGTTGATGCGCAACTGGCACATTCTCGCTTTATAGTGACCGGCTCAGTAGTGCGCGTGCCGACCGCGCCGACCCTCGTAACTCCGGTCCGCCAGGACCCGATGGAGGCCGCGAAAGGCCGTCCTCACGGTCATGTCATCACCCTCGATGTAACTATGACAAGCGCCCGGATCGAAGACTTTCTCCGGCTTGCGGTTCGCACCGATCCTCCGGTAATGGATGGCAATCTGCGCATGAAAGCGCGCATCTTCCTGCCGCCCGGCGATGTCCCGGTCACCGATAAGCTGCACCTGAACGGGGATTTTGACGTCAGCGGCGCTTATTTCAGCAGCGACAAGATTCAGCAGAAGATCAACCTGCTGAGCCGGATGGGGCAGGGTCATCCGAAGGATCCGGATCTCCACCAGAGCCCCCCGCAGCCGGAGCCAAAGACCGCCGCTGAAGTCAAGGGCGATTTCACCCTGGCCAATAGCCGCATGGATTTTCCGGATTTGAGCTTCGGGGTTCCCGGAGCGGAGATCCAAATGGCCGGCATCTACACCCTCGACGGCAGCAAATTCGATTTTCATGGCCACGCGAAGCTGCACGCCCACCCCTCCCAGATGACTACCGGATGGAAGTCACTCCTGCTCAAACTAGCGGATCCTCTATTTGCCAAGCAGGGTTATGGGACAGTGGTTCCGATCCAGGTGAGCGGTACCAAGTCGGAGCCCCATTTTGGTCTAGATTTCGGGTATAAGCCGCCTAAACTTCCATAGTTCAACGTTCTCCCCAGCGAAGGTAGTGAACCGGCCCGATTTGCCGATGATCCTTCTTGAGCGGAGATCGATCGCCATGTTCAAGGAAGACGGGAGCGCCGCGCTCCGCAGTAGCGAGAATCGCTTCCACTTGCTGGTCGACTCGATCGAAGACTACGCCATTTACATGCTCGATGCTCGCGGCCAGGTCATCACCTGGAACCGGGGAGCGGAGATCAATAATGGCTACAGCAGCCGTGAGGTCTTGGGACGGAACTTCAAGATGTTCTTTGTCCCTGAAGACGTACAGGCCCACGTGCCCGCCCTGGAACTGGAGAAAGCAAGCCTCCAGGGACGCGTTGCCGGAGAGGGGTGGCGGCTGAGAAAAAACGGAGAGCGATTTTGGGCCAGTTTCGTCATTACCGCCATCCGGGATCCGGTCGGAAGGCTTACTGGTTTCGCAAAGGTGACCCGCGACTTAAGTGAGCTCAAGCGCCAGCGCGATGCCTCGCTGGTGTTGGAGCTGGCCCTGAAAGAAGAACGCGATTGTCTCTATCGGGCGGCTGAATGCAGTATGGACGCTTTGTACTTGTGTGAGTCGATTCGTGATAGCAACTTCGACATCGAAGACTTCGTTTTCACTTACCTGAACTCGAATGTCGAGAAGATGACCGCCCTTTCACGAAGTTCAATGTTGGGCGCCAGGATGTGCGAGATCTTTCCCGAGCATCGCCACAATGGGCTTTTTGACCGGTATAAGCAGGTAGTCATCACCGGAGAGGGCTACGTCGAAGAATTGCCTACGGAAAGGGACGTCCCCTCTTCCCCTTGGGTGCGCATCCAGGCGATCAAGTTAAATGACGGTGTCGCGATTACAATCTCGAACGTCACCGAGCGAAAGCGCACCGAGGAGTGCGTGCTGCACGCGGCCCACCACGATAACCTTACCGGCCTGCCCAACCGAAGTCTGCTGCGGGATCGCATCGGCCAGGCGATCGAACGAGCCAAGCGCTTCGGTGGAAAGGTGGCAGTCTTCCTGGTCGATCTAGACGCCTTCAAGTCAATCAACGACACCTTTGGGCACTCCAGCGGTGATGGGGTTCTGGTTGAAGTCGCGGTCCGCCTCAAAGGCTCGGTGCGCGCCACTGACTCTGTCATTCGGATTGGCGGCGATGAGTTCGTCATCGTTATGCCCGACATCACCGAGGATTGTGACACTCTCGCTTGCGCGGACAAGATCATCGATGCGCTCCATACTCCCATTGAGGTAGAGGGTCACTCCCTCTCAACCACCTGTAGCTTAGGGGTAGCGATTTACCCCGACTCTGGCCAGACGATCGAGGAACTCCTGTCCGAAGCCGACTCGGCAATGTACGTTGCCAAGAGAGGCGGGAAGAACCAGTTTCGCGCTGCCGTTGCCAGTGCTCAGGTAGGCCAGGCAGGAAATAAACTCGAGACAACGATCCACCCAACGAGCAGAAACTCGGCCGATAGCCTCAAACTCGTGCCGCAGTCCGATTTGAGGGAGTAGGCTATTCTGGGACTTCGCCAGAGCCCTATGGGCGCAGTTCTCCTATCGATCTATTCGATCTATGCCGGCGTGTGGATGACCACCGTGGCTTCTCCCCAGAAAGCCGCTCTGGCTCACCATCGAAGGTGCACAAGGTAGGAGAACTGCTTTAACCTTGCTTTGACTTTCGGGAGACCGCCAATGAACTTCCTCACCACCAACAAAATACTGATTGCCGCTCTACTTAGTTCGAGCCTCGCTGTACCATCCTCCTTCGCCCAAGATCACGCTACACCCGCCAGGTCGCACACCCTCTCGGCTGAGTCCACCCCGGACAATCAGTGGTGGAAGGGTGCAGTCATTTATGAGATCTATCCGCGGAGCTTTCAGGATTCGAATGGCGACGGCATCGGCGATCTCAATGGCATCACCTCACGGCTCGATTACTTGAAGGTGCTCGGCGTCGACGCGATTTGGCTGACCCCGATCTATCCGTCCCCTCAGGTCGACTTTGGCTACGATATCTCCGACTATGAGGCCATCGACCCCGCCTACGGCACTCTCGCTGACTTTGACCATCTCGTCGCCGAGGCCAAGAAGCGCGACATCAAGATCATCATGGATATGGTCATGAACCACACTTCGGATAAGCACAAGTGGTTCCTTGAGTCGGAGAGCTCAAAGACCAATCCCAAACGGGACTGGTACGTTTGGAAGGACGGTAAGGCGCCTGGCCAGCCGCCGAATAACTGGACTTCCGTCTTCGGCCATTCGGCCTGGCAGTTCGATCCAAAAACGAACCAGTACTACTATCACAAGTTCTATATTCAGCAGCCCGATCTGAATTGGAACAATCCAAAGGTCCGCAAAGCAATGTACGACACCTGCCGCTTCTGGATGAGGCGCGGCGTCTACGGCTTCCGTTTGGACGCGATTCCAACCCTCTTTGAAGATCCCCAACTGCGCGACGAACAGGTCATCAAGGATGCAGGCGGGAATCCAAAAATCAACGCATTTGGCGATCAGGAACTCGACGACTCGCTCACCAACAACCTGCCTGAGGTCCACGACGTTCAGAAGGAACTGCGCAAGGTCATCGACGAGTTCCCCGGCCGGGTGCTCATCGGCGAGACTTATTTCAGCAACGTCGCCGATCTACGGAAGAGCTATGGCGCCAAGAACGACGAACTTCAGCTGCCGATGGACTTCCAGGTGGGCATGATCAATAAGCTCGACGTGAACGCCTTCCGCCAGCATATCGATGAGGTCGAGACCCAGATCGACAACGATCAGCCCCTGCTCGTCTTTGATAACCATGACAATCCGCGCATCGACGCACGCTATGGCGACGGTATCCACAACCTCGATATCGAGCGCATGCTGGCGACCGTCCTCTTCGCCACCCGCGACACCGCTCTTTTCTATTACGGCGATGAAATCGCCATGAAGACCACGCCGCCGGTCCGCAAGGAAGATGTGAAAGATCCGATCGGCATCACCGGCTGGCCGAAGGAGAAGGGCCGCGACGGCGAGCGAACCCCAATGCAGTGGACGCCCGGCCCCAATGCCGGCTTCACCACCGGCACGCCGTGGCTTCCCATTCCGCCCAGCTACGTCCTTTACAACGTCCAGACCGAGGTTCCCGACTACAACTCGATGCTGAACTGGTACAAGCAACTGATCGAGCTGCGCCGTCAGAACCCCTCCGTCGGCAAAGGGAATAACGTCACCCTCAACAAAAGTGACACCAAAGTGCTTGCCTGGGCCCGGCAGTTGGAGGGGCAGCCGACCGTGGTCATCGCTTGCAACTTCACTGCCGACCCGCAGAGATTCGCCTTCGACTTCAGCGGTACCGGGATCACCGGAAAGCAGGCGAAGACCCTGATGAAGACCCCCGGCAGCAGCGATCCGGCTTCGCTCGACGCGGTCAACTTGCCGCCCTTTGGTGTCTACATCGGTCAGATCGAGTAACGGATCCCGACGGAAGCCTAACGCGCGGAGACGCCGCAGGCTTCCGTTTCAGGAGCCGGCAACAAAACTGACGGTCAGATTGCGGTCGCGCGGACCATCCAGTTCGACGAGGATCACCCGCTGCCAGGTGCCGAGAACAAGAGTACCATCCTCGACCGGAACGCTGGCCGCGGCGCCGATCAACGACGAGAGGATGTGGTCAGGTACATGAGCGGGGTTATGCGGATGCCGGTATTTCAGCTTAGGCATCATCGCCTCGAAGGCGTCCAGCATATCCAGATCGGTTCCCGGATCGAGATCTGCGGTGGTGAGCGCCGCTGTCGTATGCTGCACGTGAACAAAGCAAATCCCAGTCGAGCCGGACAGCAGTTCTTGAACTTCGTCGGTGATGTCGACAATCTCGCGCTTCTTTCGCGTCTTGACGCTCAACCTTCGCATATGTCTTCCTCCTTCAACCTGGTAAATTCTTTCGAACGCCACCCTTGCTGGGATGCTCTTTGCTTGCATCCGCGGACGGTCGTAGCTAGGCTGCCAGAAGAAAGCGACCCTGCCATGAATGTCGTTTCGGTGCTGGTGGAGTGCTCGCGCGCAAGAAACTCGTGAAAGGGCTCCGTGGCAGATAGCAGTCGAGGAGGCACTCGCGGCGTTGAGCCCCGGGATTCGAACGCCATCCGCCATCCCGAGATGGCCGCCGGTGGATACGCGAGCAACAATGGGACGGTCGAGTTCTATCAACGCGTCGTCGCCGTTCTCCCACAGGATGGCGTAGTTCTCGACCTGGGTGCGGGACGAGGCTCCGATTTCGAGGGGGACCACGGAGCATGGCATCATTGGCTCATCCAGCTGGGAAAAAGGCATTCGTGCCGCATCGGGGCAGACATCGATCCCATCGTGCAGACCCATGCGTATTTGGATCAAGCGGTTGTTATCGAGGCCGGTCAGCCCCTGCCCTTCCCCGACCAATCCTTCGATCTGGTGCTTTGTGACTGGGTGCTCGAACATGTCGATGATCCCAACCAGTTCGTTGCCGAGATTCGCCGCGTGCTCAAGGTCGGGGGATGGTTTTGCGCTCGAACCCCAAATCGCTGGAGCTACTTCAGCGTAGGAGCCCGGTTATTGAAGAGTCGCTTAGGAAACAGACTTCTACGTCTGCTCCAGGCTCACCGTCCGGAGACCGACAAATTTCCCAAGTATTACCGGTTGAACACACTCGGCGCCATTCACCAATATCTTCCCGCAACGCTATGGACAAATGCCACGTACACCCACAACCCCGATCCAGGATATGCCGGCAACTCGAGTGCCTTTTACCATCTTATTGAGCTCTACCAGCGGCTTATTCCCAAGACCTTAGGGACAGTGATCCTGATCTTCGCTCGCCGCCTCGGTTAAAGCGGCTGGTGAAATCGAAACGCAGCTTTAGCGTGCCAGGTATTCCGGTGTTCCGAAAATCGGTTCTTTGAGCCTTCCTTGGCGGAAAGGCTTGCCGGCTGGCTGGTGGGTTGCGTCCAGGAGCGGTACTTCTACTCTGCCAGAGCCTTCCTAAAGTGCCGCTCGCCAGGCGACGTTGCGGGCCAGCTTCGGCGCCACTTTCTCATACGCCTCATACACTCCTTCGAAGACCGCATCCCACGAAGCTGTCAACGCATATTGGCGTGCCGCCCGGCGCATTGCGGAATGGCGCTGCGGATGCTCCAGGATAGACGCGACTGCGGCAGCAAAGCTGGTATCTTCGGCGATCAGTCCGGTTTCCCCGTCGCGAACGATGTGGCAAGGTCCCCCATCCGGGGTCACGATGGCCGGTACTCCCGAGGCCAATGCCTCCAGAACGACATTGCCAAAGGTGTCGGTATGTGAGGGAAAAACGAAGAGATCCATGTTGGCGTAGGCGGTGGACAACTCCGCTCCACGCAGAACGCCCGGCAACTCCGCCCTTGGCACATTCTCGCGGAGCCACGCTTCCTCCGTCCCATGGCCAATGATGAGGAAGCGAAAGTTGCTGAGACCCGCAGCGAGGAGCTGATCACCGATTTGCTTGAAGAGCATGACGTTCTTTTCGATCGAGAGGCGACCCACAAATCCAAGCACAAATTCGTCGTCGTCCGCGGATCTTTTGCGGTGCGCCGGCGAAAACAGCTGGGTATCGACCCCTCGCGGCATCAACAGGCACCGCCTTCCGGTCTTTCGCTCGAGCAGCCCGCACAAATCCACATTGGGGGCGAAAAGAATCTGAGCCAGCTTGTAGAACCGGGCTGTTGCTGCCAGCGTCACCTGCTTGATGTGCATTGCAGCGTTGGTCGAATGACCGACCGGCAGGAAGCGCAGGAACCACGACGAACGCTTCGCCGCGTATTCGTGAACATTGGTGTGCCATGAGGCGACTAGAGGAACCTGAAGCGAATGGGCCAGCCACGCTCCGATCATTCCCAACTCGCTGGGACCGGTGATGTGAATGATGTCCGGATTGAAGGCTCTTACTGTACGGGTGATGTAGGGAAGATGGCGAAGAAAACCGAGGTCGAATCGAAGGTCCTTCTCCAGAGCAAAGGAAAGAAAGCCGCGCTTAAGTTCGAGGCTCTCTACTTGCGACTCTTGGACGTGACGCTCCGTGCGATCCCCCGCTCTGACTGACAGAAATGGCATACCACGGCGCCGCGCATACGCCTCGAACTGCCGGCTGGTATGGGCCACTCCGTTGACTTCATGGAACGAGTCGGGAAAATAGGCCACGCGCATACGGCGAGTTTATTCCATTCCGTTGGCAGCGGGTTGACAGTCAGGTTAAGTCAGCATGGATGTTGCTAATAACATCAGGCTCAAAGACGGACGGTGGTCTTGCGCAATCTCTAATCGGCGTAACCCGGGCCCTGTGAGAAGCCGCACTCCTTCCACAGCCTTTCCCAATTCCAGATCCCGGAGGTCACCTCCTCCGGCAGCCGGAATCCGAGCAGATGCGCGAGCATACACACCTGGCCTCGATGATGCGCCTCGTGAGAAAGCATATAACCGAGCATCTCCGGCCCAACCGGCCAAGGCTGGGCCCAGCCATCTCTGTGGAACTGCTTGACCCGACCGCTGCCGTCAAGCACTTCAGCAAGCATCTCTCCGCAACGAGCTGCAATCTCCGCCAGGCCCTCACTAGCTCGCTGCGGGGTGCAATGCGCCCGGTTGAGTTGCAGTGGGACTTTCAGGTGGGGAGCCGTGAGCCTGACCCACTTGCAGCGCACATTGTGCATGTGCGTGAAGATTGCGGCGATGGTGCGCACATTGCCGGGCGGTCTAGCTCGCCAGGCAGCCGGGTCAAGGTGCTCGATAATACGCTGATTCATCCGCTCATTCGCGGAGAAGGTCTGGACGGCACTTCGACCGAGCAGATCTTGAAGATGAACCTTGCGTTGACCGGTCGTCACCGTATCCTCAGTCCTTGACTTAGGATGCCGCCAGGCGTTCGGCAACTCGGGGACTGCTGTAGACGGTCGCTTAGCGGCCGACGCAAGAATTCTAGTCGCCTAGCGCAAACCCTAGTTCACCGGATTCATCCCAGGCGCGCCGGAGACTGCCCGAGATTGGCCCGCTTCCCATCAGCCGGACTGCTTTGATGATGACGTTCACGTATCCGGGCACCGCACCGTTAGTCCAGAGTTCGCAAATTGGCCGAACTACGCCGTTCTGGTCGGGATGATAGACGCGCTCATCCCAGCGGCGCGAGCCCTGCGGGAATTCCGGATAATCGCGGATCGCATCGAGAGTCGATTGCAAGATGCGGTGCTTCCAGGGCTCTGCATATTGAGGCATAAAGAGCACGTTGCTGATGCCTTGATAGCGTACTTCGTGGACAAATTCAGTAAAGGTCGAGGCATTCGACAGGTTGATGTTGGCGTTCGGCTCGGTGCCGTGGCGATCACCGCCGGAGATCAGCAGCTTGCCGTACTTCGCCGCCATCCGTTTGACGGCGCGGTTCTCTGCCCAGATCCGAAGCCCATTCAACTCCAGCGCATGCATGAACTGCCCATTCTGCGCCATGAAGAAGTCGACGTAGGTCCGGTGTTTTTCTTCGCCGATCAGGTAGAGGTCCCACATCGGATGGTTGAAGATAATGAGCACATTCGGCAGCGCATGAAGGGCGGAGAGAATCTCGGTGAGACGGGCATTGGAGGGGTCGGCGGTAAATTCCTCAAAGGTCCGCATCCACTCAGCGCCGGTGTCGCTAGGCAGGTTGTGGATGCCGAGGTGAAATGACTGCTCACACGTGCCTTCAGGCCCAAAGAAAGGCGCGCTCCATTCCACTGATACTGGAATATGACGGGCGGCGGCGACCGTACGCAACAACATCGGTGCGGTGATGTTGTCGTGGTCGGTGATCGAGACCAACGGTGAGACACCGAGCGATTCGACTTGCTTGCTTTCAAGGTCGAAAGCCAACCGTGGAGTCAGAGGCGGCGTCCAGTAGCCGGCTGCGTAGTTGAGGCGGAGACCGTACCGCTCCCGCGCCCGTCCCTCGCCGAACGCTAGTAGTCTGCCGATCAGGCGCGACCGACTGCCCAAATTCGCCAGAAAGTCTAGCGTTTCCTTTGATTGGCTGGTGTGACTATGGAGGGAAACACCTGAAGCGAAGCCCTCGGCTGCGTGGCGGTCTTTCCAGAGGTACGAGATTTGTGATCCTGCCATGATCCTGCTCCCTGGTACTTCAGTCGTGTCGCCCTTTCTACTTGATTATTGCCTTGCACCATGAATGCGGCATTACGGGCAGGAAAAACAACATTCATAAAGGGAAGGAATCCAAAATGGTACTGCCCTACGATTATTTCACCGGCACGGGCTATTTTTATTTCACCCAACTAGCTTTTTTGGGCTGATTTCAACAATGGGTGGAGTGGCCTCAACCAACGTCCTGGGCGTTTGGATTGGCAAAGACTGGCTAGGAACGATCCCCCCCGCTCACAATCCATTTGAAACAGCGCTGGTAGTCTGAGATCTGACAAAGGTTATGGCCACACTCCTCGATGTGAAAAATCTCTCGATCTGGTTTCGCTCTGCAGGCCAGGAGCGGCTAGTGGTTGCCGATTCGAGTTTCTCCATTGACGAGGGAGAGGTGCTCGGTCTGGTCGGTGAATCGGGATCGGGCAAATCGGTTACCGCCTTGGCAGTCCTGCGTCTTCTCGATCCGGCGGCGCGGATCCAAGGGTTGATCCGCTTTGGCGGGATTGACCTGCTTACGCTGCAAGACAGCGAGCTGCGTAAACGCCGCGGGCGGGAGATCGCCATGATCTTTCAAGAGCCCATGACCGCCCTGAACCCGGTTATGACTATCGGCGAACAGGTAGCCGAAGCAATCCGCGCTCATCAGCCGGGACTCTCGCGTCGCCAGGTGCGCCGCGTTGCCATCGAGGCCCTCGAATCGGTCGCCATACCGGATGCCGCCAACCGCTACGTAGACTATCCCCACCAGTTCTCCGGAGGACAAAGACAGCGCATCCTCATCGCCATGGCCATCGCCAACCGGCCGCGGTTGCTGATTGCCGACGAGCCGACTACCGCCCTCGATGTAACCGTGCAGGCGCAGATCCTGGAATTGCTGGCTGAGCTCCGGAGCCAGTTCGGGCTGGCAATGCTTTTCATCTCCCATGACCTTGCGGTGGTGTCGCAGGTCGCGGATCGGGTCATGGTGATGCGCAATGGAATGGCGCTCGAAAGCGGTTCGACGGCGCAGGTCTTCCATGACCCGCTTCATCCCTACACGGCCAGCTTGATCGGAGCCATCCCCACGCTTACTACGGATCGGGACCTCCCGCTGGCAACGCTGACTCAGCAAGCGGAGGCGGACGGCGGACGGATGGTCGAGCGCTTCCCCGGCCACTGGGTTCGGCAATCCCAAATTCCGGCCTCCTGACAAGGTTGTAGCGCCACAGTCGCGCTGCTCCGAACACTGCAGCAATCCTGTAACATTGGTGAAGCCTTTTCGGGGCTTTCTTCCGCCATGCGCGCGCTCATCATCTCCGACGTTCACGCCAACCTGGATGCTTTGGAAGCCGTTCTCGAAGCCGCTCCGCCGCACGATACAGTATGGAACCTGGGCGATTCGGTGGGGTACGGAGCGAGTCCGAACGAAGTCATCGAGCGGGTGCGCGACCTCGGCGCGGTGTTCGTGCGCGGCAATCATGACCGCGCCTGCTGCGGGCTGATGTCTCTCGATGATTTCAATCCAATCGCCAGCCGTGCCGCGCAATGGACGCAATCCATCCTCACCGAAGAGCACACCGCTTGGCTGCTGGCGCTGGCGCACGGGCCGGTCCGGCCGAACGGGCCGACGGTCAGTGTGATGCACGGTTCGCCCGTCGATGAGGACGAATATTTGCTCTCGATGCGCGATGCATGGGAGCCTTTGCAGACGACCACGGCGCGCATCAATTTCTTTGGCCATACTCATCTACAGGGTGGCTTCGCGACCGATGGGGAACGGATCTTCAAAGTCAATGCCTTCTACAGCACCCGTAATGGTGCGGAGGAGTGCGAGATTGAGCTTCGCGAAAGCGCGAAATACCTGATCAACCCAGGATCGGTCGGGCAGCCGCGCGACAATGACTGGCGCGCCGCCTGTGGCATTTATGACGACGAAAAAATGACCATCAGCTTTCTTCGCATCCCCTATGACGTGCGTGCTGCACAGATGAAAATCATCCGCGCCGGTCTTCCTGACCGTCTCGCATTCCGCCTGCGCGAAGGCCGTTAGACCGGTCCTGTCCAGGAATAATCTGAGCAGCGAAGCGCTCCATCTCTTCCCTCTGCGGACTCGATTGAAGCAACACCAGATCGACACCTGCGGCAGCAAATTCTTCCAGCCGCGCGCTCACCTGCTCCGGAGTGCCCACCAGGCCGCTTCTCAATCCTCGATTGGAAACAGAGTAATCCTCGAGCGAGATCTTCTGTTCGAGATTGGAGCCGGTAATCCATTGCTGATAATTCGCGTAACCGCGCGCTGATTGGCGGACATCGGTAACCCGGGCGAGTTCCTTCTGCGCTTCGGCCTCCGAGTCCCGGACGATGGAATAGGCCGCGATCCCATATTTCATTGGCGGCAATTCCAACTGTTCCCGGCGACGGCGCATATCTGTAACCTTGGCTGCGACAATATCCGGAGGATCGCCATGCATCAGGTAGGCATCGCACTTCGATGCAATCAGTTGCTTTGCCGTCTCCGACTCCCCGCCCGCATAAAACGTCGGCCGCGGCTGAGTCACCGGCTTTGGCGAGAGCATATTGTCACTGACACTGTGATACTTTCCCGAGTATGAGAAATGCTGCTGCGACCAGCAGCCGTTGACCACCTCGAGCCACTCCGCGGTCCGCGCATAGCGATCGTCATGCTGCTCAAATTTGACTCCGTACTTGGTCGCCTCATCGGCCCACCAGCTGGAGACAACATTCAAGCTAAGACGACCCTTTGCAATCTGGTCGATGTTTGCAGCCTGCTTGGCGAGCAATGCGGGATTGTGAAAAGTTGGCCTGACCGCAACCATCAACTCCAGCTTGTTGGTCACCGCAGCCAGTGCGGCTGCGGTCGACCACGCATCGAGCGAAGGCGCTTCGACACCCTTGATGTCGTTGAGGTTCAATTCCGCGATAAGGGTCAAGTCGTAGCCGATCTGTTCGGCGCGCTGGGTTAGGTCGCGGGCGTAATCCCAACTCGCATCCATTCCTTCTTCATCAACATTACGCAGCCACCCGCCGAAGACCGGAAGCCAGAATCCAAAGCGCATTAAATGATCCCTCGTACGGCTAAATCCCGTTCGGGGGCCCTAGACGCATCAGAAGCCTGAGAGGCTTCGGCTTGGATCCAGTCGACCAGGCTCGCGAACGGATCAAAGCCAATCACCCGCGGCCCGTCGGCGACAAAGTTTGAGAGCGCATTGATGTCGTAGTAAAGGCGCTGACCGTCACGATCGTCGGTCATGTACTCAACGCCGCCGATCTCGATGCCTGCGTGGCGCATGATCCGCTCGACATCCGCGATGACCTCGGCGGGCGGGGTGTAGGCCTCGACCCGGATGCCCGACTTGGGCGCGTCGATGGCGCAGGCGCCGCGATTCAGATCGACTCCATCGGTGGTGCGGCATATATCCGCGGGGCACAAGTCGAAGGTCTCGCCGGTGATGTGCACCTTGATGGCATAGAGATAGCGGCCATCGAGAACCTCGACGCGGACGATATGCGCGTCGCGCGCGGGGATGAACTCCTGCACCAGCGCGGTCGAGTCGAGCCCGAAGACGAGCGCGTTTTCACTGGCGGCCTTTCCAAGGCTGTCAAAAGAATCGAACCGCTTCACGCCCGCGCCGCTGCCGCCGATATTTGGTTTCACGACGACCGGCCAGCGCAGGCCCTCGCTGGCAATGGCGGCCTGACTGGCGCGATGAATCACTCGAGCCTTCGGATAGGGGAGGCCAAGCTCTTCGAGCAGCGTAAGCTGCGCGGCCTTGGAAAGCTCCATGCGGAAAGCCTTCAGACCGTTGATGACGCGAACGCCGCGCCGTTCCAGGTGTTCGAGATAGCCAAGCGTATAGAAGATGGAGTCCCCGTGTGCTCGGTTCCACGCCGAAGGGCTCATCCGGTTGAAGACCAGCGAGTATTGGTCCTCGAGACGATCCTCGGCTGAATAGGAGTGCTCGACAGCATTCAAACGGACATAGTTGGCGCCGCGACGATCGAGTTCGGCAAAGAGGGGCTTGAACCAGTGGGGCTGTTCGTAATAGATAGCGATGGGCTTGTGGGAATGCGAGGCCATATCCAATAGTTTAATGCTTACGCCTTCGCTGACATCAAATCACGGCCGGCAACAGGAGAGCGAATGACGCAGCAAGACAGTATGTCCGCGCGCAGCCGTCGGCTTCTTTCCGGCTGAGTGTGGCGTTCCTGGGACCGCGGCGAAAGACACTTGAAGGTAAGCAGGGGTTGCGAATGAGAACGATGTGATCCATGCGGGATAGGTCAGAGGAACCTTCGCTCAATCTGGAGGACTGCAAACCGAAGGCGGTTACGTTTGATCCTTGCGGCATCTCAAAAGACGCCGCAAGGATCGGTAATTATGCTTCTTCTGCTGCAATGACGACCTTCAAGTGAGCCGTAACCTCGCGATGCAGGCGCACCGGCACCAGGAACTCGCCAAGCGACTTCAGCGGCTCGTCTAGATGGATCTTTCGGCGATCGATGGTGAAGCCCTTTTCTTCAAGTTGCTGGGCGATGTCAGACGAGGTGACCGACCCAAACAGGTGGTCGTTCTCGCCGGTTTTGCGAGTGAAGTTCAGTGAGGCCGCATCCAATTGCGCGACCAGCGACTCGGCCTCGGTCTTCTCTTTAGCGGACTTGCGGACTGCCGAGTTCTTCATCTGCTCAATGACTGCCTTGTTGGCCGCGTTGGCCTCCATGGCTAGGTTCTGCGGCAGCAGATAGTTGCGGCCATACCCAGCGGCGACCTTGACTACGTCGCCGCGATGACCCAGGTTGTTCACATCTTCTTTCAGAATGACTTCCATAACCAATCTCCTCAGCTATACAGCCGGCAACCCCAGGTATCAAAGCGAGACCCGCAGAACGGGACCTGGGTCACTCGATTTCTTCGAAGCTAGAACCGCGCAGCGAATGGCAGCAACGCAATGTTGCGGGCTTGCTTGATCGCGCGCGTCAGCTTGCGCTGGTGGGTGGTGCAAACGCCGGTCAGACGGCGCGGAACGATCTTGCCGCGCTCGGCCACAAACTGCTGCAGCAGACGGACTTCGCGGTACGGGATCGCGTCAATCTTCTCGGTGCAGAATTTGCAGACTTTCTTGCGGCGGAAGAACTTGCGTCCGCCACCGCCAGGGCCGCCAGGACCTGCGGGGCGTCCGGCGCCGGCCGGGCGTGGACCCGAGCTGTGGCCTTGATAACCGGAAGAAGATCCGCCGGTGTGCCCAGAGGGGGAATGCCCCGGGTTCGATGGGCCGCTGTGTTCGCTGCGCCCTGGATTCTCACTTCGCCCTGCTGGCTCAGTTCTTGGTGTGCTGGTTTCGTCAGCCATTATTTCCTCATTCCTTCTTTGCCGGGGGACCGCAGTCACCCAGCGAAATCAATGCCGGCAACTTGCCGGCGATCACTCTAACCCTTAAACCGTTGCGGTCGCGGCTTCGGGAACGGTCTCCGCCGGTATGGCAGCGGCAGGTGCAACCGCTGCAGCCGGAGCTGGCGTCTCTTCGACTGCGGCGGCGAGCGGCGCGGGAGCCGCAATCGGCTGAGCGCTCAGCTTTTTGCGGCTGGCGCGAAGAGCCTTCACCTTGTCGAGACGCTTGGTCTCTTCATCCATACGAACGGTAATGAACTTGATCACCGGTTCGATAACGCGCAAGCGCCGCTCGACTTCCGCGATCAACTTGCCGTCAGCGTCGACCGTGAGCAGGACGTAGTTGCCGTCGTTGAATTTGCGGACCGTGTAGGCGAGCTTGCGGCGACCCAGTTTTTCGATCGAACGAATCGCTCCACCCCCGCCGGTAATGGTGGTTTCGAGGCCGGCGATCAATTTGTCCAAGTCCTCATCCAGCACGTCCGGCCGAACAATGAACATCACTTCGTAAAAACGTTGCACCATTTCGCTTCTCTTTTCTCGCCGCTGCATTCCGCCACGGTGACAGTTACTATTTGCCTTTTGCTGCGTTGCCTACTCGGCGGAGTCGTTTTTCTCCCGCCCATTCCGCTTGTTGAATTCGTTCATCGCAGCGCCTACGCCCTGCGTCAAAATCACTTCCACGGCTTTCGCCGCTCGATCCAGCGCCTCGTCCAATACCACCAGTTCGGCCTTCCGAAAAGGCGTCAACACATATTCCTTGCGACTCCTGCGGGCCGATTCCGCAGCTGCCGGCAATTCCGGGGCAACTCCGATCCGAACCCGAATCCACTCTTCACTGCGGAGCGCGCCAGAGATCGACTTCACCCCGTTGTGCCCCCCGGAACTGCCTCGTTCGCGGATGCGCAACGTGCCCAGCGAAAACTCAACTTCGTCGTAGAGCACGATCAGGTCGCGCTGAGCGTCCACTTCGTATTCTTTGACCAGCGCCTGAACGGCCACGCCGCTCAGGTTCATAAAGGTCTCGGGTTTGGCCAGGATTACATCTCTGTTAGCGATCCTGACCGTCGCCGTCAATGCCCGGCAGCGCCGGTTTGCTACCACCGCACCGTGGTTGCCGGCGATCCTGTCGATCGCGAGGAACCCCGCATTATGCGGCGTGAACTGATACTCAATGCCCGGATTTCCCAAACCGACCACCAGCACCTTACCCGAACCCGTCGCGATGCGAGTTGAAGCATCGTAGGGGTCGGTAGCCTGGTCTGACAACTTAGGGAAGTCCGCCAAGTCTTACTTCTTTGCGGCCTTCTTGTCGCCCGCCGGAGCAGCAGCTGCGGCATCCGCATCCTGCTTACCCTTCTTGGCGACCTCAGGTTCTGAGGGACCCGCAGCGGCCACCGCATCCACCGTCGGCGCAGCCTCTTCCTTGATCGATACAACGTGCGCAACTGTGGCCGTCTCATCACCCAGGAACTTGAACTTGCCACCGTGCGGCAGGTCCGAAATCCTGAGCACGTCGCCGAACGCCAGGTTCGAGACATCGACATTGATATGGCTCGGAATGTCCGCAGGCAAGCATTCAATTTCAACTTCGCGCAAGACCTGATCGAGAATGCCGCCACCCTGCTTGACACCGACAGGAATGCCTTCGAGCAGTACAGGAACTTCGACCTTCATGGCCTTATCCATCGCAATGCGCTTCAAATCGATGTGGATGAGGCGGTCTTTGATCGGTTCGTATTGCCAGTCGACAATCATAACCTTGGTCTTCGCCGCAGAACCGGCAACCTCGAGATCAAAGATGGAATTGTGGCCCGACTCCGAATGCAAAATACGCAACATCTGCTTGGGATCAAGCTCGATGGCCAGCGCCGGCTCCTTCGCGCCATAGACAACTGCGGGAATTTTGCCTTGAACGCGCACCCGGCGGGCGGCGTTCTTGTTGAACTTTCCCTCGCGGGGAGTGGCTGCGACAACTTCCGATATGCTTGGCATCTTTCTTCCTTTCGGGCACGCGATGCAGCATCAGATCTGCCGCTCTGTCCGCTCCCTTTATGGCCGGCACTCTCACTTGAGAACCCCAGCAAATTCTTGTCTCGCAAACCGAATCAGCGAGAAGCTTTCAACTAAGGCCGGAAGAAACCCTTAACTGAACAGCGTGCTGACGCTGGTTTCCATATGAATGCTCTCGATGGTCGCTGCCAGTAGACCGGCAATCGAGAGCACCTTAATCTTGGCTACCTTCTGCGCCTCTTCTCGCAGCGGAATCGAGTTGGTCACGACCAACTCCTCCAGGCTCGAGTCGGCGATCCGCTTGATCGCCGGTCCCGACAGCACCGCATGCGAAGCACAGGCGTACACCTTGTTAGCCCCATTAGCCAGCAGGGCGTCGGCAGTCTTCACCAGCGTTCCTGCGGTATCTACGATGTCGTCGATGATCAAGCAGGTTTTGCCCTGCACATCGCCGATGACATTCATCACTTCAGTGACGTTGATGTCAGTGCGCCGCTTATCCACGATGGCCAGCGGAGCGCCCATCTTCGTCGCAAAAAACCGCGCGCGCTCCACACCGCCCGCGTCCGGGGAGACCACAATCAAGTTCGGCAAATCCAGCTTCCGGAAGTAGCTCACCATCACCGGGCTGGCGAACATATGATCCACCGGAATATTGAAGAACCCCTGGATCTGGGCCGCGTGCAGATCCATAAACAGCGCCCGGTTTGCCCCCGCGGTCGTCATCAAATCTGCCACCAGCTTGGACGAAATCGCCACTCGCGGCCGGTCCTTGCGGTCTTGCCGCGCATAACCGTAATACGGAACAACTACTGTGATCCTGCCCGCTGAAGCCCGCTTCAGCGCGTCGATCATGATTAGCAGCTCAACCAGATGCTGGTCCACCGGATTACAAGTCGGCTGGACCACGAACACGTCCACGCCGCGAACATTCTCCAGCAGCTGAAAGTAAATCTCGCCATCGGCGAAGCGCTGCACCTTGGTTTCGCCCATCGGCAGCCCGATGATTTCGCAAATTTCCGCGGTCAGCTTCCGGTTTGCCGATCCTGAGAAAATCTTGAAGCGCTTATCTTCGTTCTGCCTGGATCCCCGGTTCTTTCCGCTTGGCTTCGCGTCTGGCGGCTTGTTGTCGGGCGGTCGACCGTCGCCGCCTTTCATGCGTTGAGCCGATATTTCCTGCGCGCCCGGTACCTCTGGCGCGACTTCAAACAGTTCTGCCGTTTCCGTCTTCACTAGAACCTCCCAAAGCTGGTTTGCCGTTGGTTGTCCTGCTGCCTTGGTTGTATCCGGCTCTTTTGTGCCGGGTTTCCTGCAGTTGCGAAACTTCCTACTACTGTTTAAAGCCTTGGCTGGGCGACTAGGATTCGAACCTAGACGAAGTGCTCCAAAGGCACTTGACCTACCATTAGTCTATCGCCCAGTGTTTACACCAAAACCAGTGTAACCGCCGCGATAATGGCTGCGCCAGCGGACTTGAAACCGGCTGCGAAATGCAGCGCTCAGCCACCAGGCTAAGCACCCGCCGCATCGGCAATCTTGTCACACCAATACTCCGCCCGCGGCAACGTCCGGGTAATTTGAGCAGTTATGCCCAATTTCCCCAGCCGCAGATGCGCCGCTTTTGCTGCTTCCGTGGTTGCGTAAAGCCCGAAAACGGCTGAACCCGAACCAGAGAGCGCCGCATAGAGAGCCGACTGCTCCGGTTTCTCTGGATCAGGAACCGCAAGAATGCGCTTAATGTCGCCGAGAAGGGGGTATTGAGGAAAGACGACCTGTTCGAAGTCGTTTTCAAACCCGGTTCGGACAAGCGCGAGAAGCGGATCCTCGGCCAGGTCTCCCCGTTGGGGTGAGACACCGGAGGAGTGCGGGCTGCTCCATGCAGAAGCGAGAGACCGACTCAACCTTCTTATCCTATCGGACGCTGGATCATAGGTCAAGCTGGCGGAGACTCTGGCATCCCAATCGCGAAATGCTTGTGGGGTCGACACGCTCACCTCGGGTGTCGCAATCACGCAGGGCCAGGAAGAGAAATCAGGCAGCGGATACACCTCTTCGCCGCGCCCCAGGCCAAGCACCGAGCCGCCAATGAGGAAGAGAGGAACATCCGAGCCGATCTCCGCCGCCAGCTCGAGACGATCCGGCCCGGGAAGCTGCAGCCCCAGCTCCCGCTCCAGGCCGATCAAGGCGGCAGCCGCGTTCGCCGAACCAGCGCCAAGGCCGCCCTGCACCGGAAGCCGCTTATTGATGGCAATGTGGACCTCCGCGGCGATGCCAAGTCGCGCCAGCGCCTTGTCCACCATCCGCCAGGCAGTGTTGCGTGAGTCGGCAGGAACTCCAACATGGTTACAAGCCAGACTGATCCTCGAATTCGTCTCGCCCGGATGCAGCCTGGCATCCACCGTCACCAGATCATGCAGTTCGAGCGTCTGGTAGAGCGTCGCCAGCCCATGAAAACCATCCGGACGAGTAGGGCCGATGGCCAGACCGAGATTGATTTTGGAGTAGGAGCGAATGCTCGTAGACATGGAGATTTGATTGTAAATAGCGGCCAGCAAGGAAAGCAGCGTAGTCATGGCAGTAAACCGAGGTAAAATCCCTGCAACGATGCCGTCAGAATTCACCGCCAAAGGACTCTTGTGGACCTCTCTGCTGGCTGCCTCCCCTCTGTTGAAAGCCGAGGCGCCTCCGGCGAACTACCTCAGCGAACAACCCGCCCAGACCCAGCACGCCATGGTCGTCAGCATCCACCACCTCGCCGCTGATGCGGGCGTCGAGATCCTTCGCCAAGGCGGCAACGCCGTCGACGCAGCAGTGGCAACCGGCTTTGCCCTTGCCGTGGTCCATCCGGCAGCAGGCAACATCGGCGGCGGCGGCTTTATGCTGATTCGTCTGCATAACGGCAAGTCGACCTTCATCGACTATCGCGAAAAGGCCCCGCTGGCGGCAACCGCCAATATGTACCTCGACGCCAAAGGCAACGTCATCCCCGACGCCAGCACGATCGGATACAAGGCCATCGGCGTTCCCGGCTCGGTCGCCGGCATGGCGTACGCGGAGAAGAAATATGGCCGGCTCGACCTTAAGAGGGTCATGCAGCCCGCACTCCGCTTGGCGCGCGATGGATTCGTCTTGAGTACTGAAGAAGCTGCGGAGCTTCACGAGCAGGACCTTGCCCGCTTTCCGGAGTCGAGGCGGATCTTTCAACGCGACGGCAATTACTACCAGCCGGGCGAATTCATGCGCCAACCGGAGCTAGCCCGAACCCTGGAACGGATCGCCGATAATCCCGACAGCTTCTATCACGGCGACCTGGCCCGCGATGTCGCTCGCGCGGTGCGCAGCGGCGGAGGCATCCTCACCGAGCGCGACCTTGCCACCTACGAAGTGAAAGAACGCGAGCCAGTTACCGGAACCTATAAGGGATATACTGTCATCAGCGCGCCCCCGCCTTCTTCCGGCGGAGTCGCCTTGATCGAAGCCCTGAATATCCTGGAAGGCTACAATCTCTCCCGGCTCGGCGATCGCGCCCCGGCGGAGATGCACCTGATCGTCGAAGCTTACCGGCGCGCCTACATGGACCGGGCCGATTACCTCGGCGATCCAGATTTTGCCAGCCTGCCGGTCGACCAGTTGATCGACAAGAAATATGCGACGGCTTGGCGAACGGGAATCGAGGTCGATCAGGCGACCCCCTCATCGACTCTGCGTAGACCAGCTGGCTTTCTGCCCCCGCCACCCAAAGAGGAAAAAACGCCCGATCACGTCAACACCACGCATTATTCGGTCGTCGATGCCGAAGGCAACGCCGCCTCGGTAACCACTACGCTGAACAATTCCTTCGGGTCAGCGGCGACCGCCGAGGGACTTGGCTTTCTGTTGAACGACGAGATGGATGACTTCGCCGCCAAACAGGGTGTACCCAATTTGTACGGTCTGATTCAAGGACCAGCCAACGCGATCGCTCCAGGCAAGCGTCCTTTGTCCAGCATGACTCCGACCATTGTCCTGAAAGACGGCAAGCTCAGCATGGTGCTTGGATCTCCCGGAGGAGGGCGCATCATTACTACCGTCGCCAACATCTTCCTTAGCGTTGCCGAGGAAGGCCTCAACATCCAGCAGGCGGTGGATGCCCCGCGATTTCATCACCAATACCTGCCCGACGTCCTCGATCTCGAGCCCGGATTCTCCGCGGCGACAACTGCAGGCCTGCAGGCCCTCGGCTACTCGCTTGATACCACCGAGCAATCCTGGAGCGATGGCGAATGCATCTTCGTCAACCCACACACCGGATTTTTGGAAGGAGGTCAGGACCACCGCCACACCTACGGCAAGGCCGCCGGGTACTGACACCGGCCCGGGATTCAACGGGATGAGAAGATAGAATGCAGCCTGCATGAAGGCTGAAGATTGAGTTGACTATGCTGAAGGCCATTTCTACCCATGTTTTTCTTCGTCAGCGGCTTCATCCGGGCCTGCTCGATTCTCTTGCCAGAAGCGGTGCGGAAGCGATCGAGGTTTTCGCCGCCCGTCAGCACTTCGATTACACCAGCAAGACCCATGTGAATGAAATTGCGGATTGGTTTCGTTCGAACACGGTGACCCCGTTCTCGATCCACGCTCCGCTTTACTTCGACCATGACATGGGCCGCGCCGGAGCACCGGCGGTCAATGTGGCCCATCCCGAGAAAACCCGGCGCATCGACTCCATGGACGAGATCAAACGCGCCATCGAAGTCGCCGAACAGATCCCGCTGAAGTACATCGTCATCCATCTCGGTGAGCGGCACGATACCTGGAGCCCCCGGACCCTTGAGCACGCACTCACGGCGCTCGAGCACCTACGCGCTTTCGCCAGCCCGCTCGGCGTCAAGTTAAATGTCGAGAACATCCTCAACGAGGTCACCCAGGCGGAACACATCCTCGAGATCCTGAGGATCGGCCATTTTTCCGACATTGGCGTTTGCCTCGATACGGGACACGCCCACATCAGCGGCGGAGTCGATCAAGTCGTCGGCGAACTCAAACAGCACATTCGCTCCTCCCATATTCACGACAACCACGGCGAGAAAGACGAACACCTCTGGCCCGGTGACGGAACCGTCGAATGGCCTAAGGCGATGGCGGAACTACAATCCTCTCAGGCTCTGGAGGCGGCCGTGCTCGAAATCCACTATGCCCTCGAAGACGCCGCCGAGGCCGTCGCCGCCAAGGCCAAAGAAGCCTTCGCTAAGCTCCTTCCCTAGGCTCCCCCAATTGCAATGAGCCCCTGGCTGCAATAAGCGATGCAGAAAGAACCAAAAATTATGCCGGAACAAACAAATCCAGAATCCGTAACCACCATTGCGACATCTCCATCGGTTGCCACGATCGCCGCCATCGGCGCCCACGAAGGCCAGACCGTCACCCTTCGCGGATGGCTCTACGCCTTAAGAGAGAGCGGCAAGCTGCTCTTCCCGATCTTTCGCGACGGCACCGGTACCATCCAGGGCATCGTGCCAAAGGCCGCCGTTTCCGCGGAGACCTTCGAGACGATCCGCCAGTTGACTCAGGAGTCGAGCGTCATCGTCACCGGCAAGGTCCGCGCCGACAAGCGCGCCCCCGGCGGCTATGAACTCGATGTCGAAGCAGTCGAAGTCCTCCAGCGCGTTCCCGAAGACGACCCTTTCCCCATCACCCGTAAGGAACACGGCGTCGACTTCCTCATGGAGCATCGTCATCTCTGGATCCGCACGCCTCGGCAGTCGGCCATCCTGCGCATCCGTGCCGAGATCATCAAAGCGGCGCGCGACTATCTCGACGACAACGGCTTCATCCTTACCGATCCGCCAATCCTTACTCCAGCCGCGTGCGAAGGCACCAGCACGCTTTTCCCCGTCGATTATTTCGGAGACGAGGCCTACCTTACCCAGAGTGGCCAGCTCTACATTGAGAGCACCGCCCTGGCGCTGGGCAAGGTCTATTCCTTCGGACCAACCTTTCGCGCCGAGAAGTCGAAGACCCGCCGCCATTTGACTGAGTTCTGGATGGTCGAGCCAGAGATGGCCTACGCCGGTCTCGACGACCTCATGGCGCTCGCCGAACAATTCCTCAGCTTTATCGTCGAACGCGTCCTCACCCGGCGCGCCCTCGACATCGCCGTCCTCGGCCGCGACGTCGCCAAGCTCGAGGCCATCCGCGCCCCGTTCCCCCGGCTCAGCTACGACGACGCCGTGGCCATGCTTCACGAGGCCTACGAAAAAGGGCTGGCGCCCGAGCTCATCCAAAGCAAATTTGAATACGGCAACGACTTCGGCTCTCCCGATGAGACCTACTTATCGTCTCAGTTCGACCGGCCCCTGATGGTCCACCGCTATCCGGCTGCGGTCAAGGCCTTCTATATGGAGCCCGATCCCGAAAACTCGAAATATGCCCTCTGCGTCGACGTCCTCGCCCCCGAAGGCTACGGCGAAGTCATCGGCGGTTCGCAGCGTGTCGCTTCCTACGACCTGCTCGCAAAGCGGATCGAAGAACACCACCTTCCGCTCGACGCCTTCCAGTGGTACCTCGACTTGCGCCGCTACGGTTCCGTTCCTCACTCCGGCTTTGGCATGGGCATTGAGCGTGTCGTGGCCTGGATTTGCGGACTCGAGCATGTGCGCGAGACGATTCCTTTCGCGCGAACGCTCAACCGGATCTATCCATGAAGAACAGTCCCATGCGAGAGAATGATTCGACGGGCGATGCGGCGCCGCTATGATTCCGCTGAAACAACTCGCTGAGCTGCTGGAACTCGAACTGCGATGCGCCTCCGGTGATCCGGAGACCATCGCCGTCGTTTCCGTCTCGAGCATCGCCGCCGCCCAGCCAGACTCGCTCGTCTTCGCCACCGACTCCGCTTCCGCTGCGGCCGCGCTGAGTTCGAATGCCGCCGCCGTCCTGCTCTCCAACCAGCACCTTCCCAAGCAGGCCGCCCGGAAACCGCTGCTGCTTAGCGCGAACCCGAAGCTCGACTTCGCCCGCGCCGCCAACCTCCTGCGCCGCGAAGAGCGGCCAAGCGGCATTCATCCCGCCTCGGTGGTCGACGCCACCGCGTCCCTCGCAACCACCGCCTCGGTAGCCGCCTGTGCAGTCATCGCTGCCGGAGCAGTAGTCGGCGAACGCACCGTGATCGGAGAAGGCGCGGTCATCGGAGCAGGCGTGACCATCGGCGCCGATTGCCGCATCTATCCTCGCGTCGTCCTCTACCCCGGAACCCAGCTCGGCGATCGCGTCATCGTCCACGCCGGGGCCGTTCTCGGCAGCGATGGCTATGGTTACGTCCGTGACCCAGCCACCGGCGAATACCTGCAGTTCCCCCAACAAGGCAAGCTAATTATCGAGGACGACGTCGAAATCGGCGCCAACACCACCATCGATCGGGGCGCGCTCGATGCTACCGTCATCGGACGAGGCGCCAAGCTCGATAACCTCATTCATCTCGGCCACAACGTCATCATCGGCGAGAATGTGCTGATCGCCGCCCAGACCGGCATCTCCGGCTCGACCACCATTGGGAAGAATGCCATCATCGGCGGCCAGGTCGGCGTCGGCGATCACGCCCACATCGGCGAAAACGTCATCCTCGGCTCTCAGGCCGGAGTCTTGCCGGGAAAGAAACTCCGCGCCACCGGCGGCATTCTCTGGGGCACTCCCGCCCAACCGCTGCAGCACATTCTAAAAGAACTTGGCCTGCTGAGGCGTTTGCGGCGGGCGAGTCAACAAGAAGCGGACGGCGAAAGTTAGATCGGCGGGGCATGATTCCGGGCTATACTGCCGCCGGATTGTGCACTGACCGTCAATGTCCGTGGGGCGTCAAATCAGTCGCTGTGCATCTCGGCCCGAGGTTACTTCCCCGGAAACGGCTCGGCCCGCATGGATCCGTCCCGTTCCTTCATCAGGATCTGGACCTTCCCCTCCGCTGCATCGAGCTCCTGCTTGCATGAGGAGGACAGCCGAACGCCGTCCTCGAAGAGCCGAATCGATTCCTCCAATGGAAGATCGCCGTGTTCCAATTGATCAACAATCTTTTCCAGCTGCTTCAGCGATTCTTCAAACGTTGCCAACCCGCAGTCCCTCGACCTTCACTTCTTCTTCCGCGCCGGCTGGCTCGACGGCCGGCACATTCATTCGCGGCAACACGTCGGCAATCACCTCGGCAGCCACGGTGTAACGGCCAAACGGAGCGCTTACCTGGACACCCTGAATTCCGCCGTAGCCCATCTCCCTCGCCGATTTCAGCATCTCCTGGGCAATCCGGACGCCCTCGGCCCGGGCCAGCTCGGGAGTATCCGCCTGCTGCATCCGCAACAAAATCTGGTCCGGGACACTGACCCGGAGATCGTTCTTCATGAACTCCGCATTACGCAGGCTCGTCAATGGCCAGATCCCTGCGATCACCGGAATGCGGAAACCCTCGATCCGCTTCAGAAACGCCTCGAGTACATTCAGGTCGAAGACTGGCTGAGTGATCGCATACTCCGCGCCCGCCTCGACCTTATACGCAAACCTGCGAATTTCATTATCCAGATCAGGAACGCCCGGATTTGCGGCGACCCCCATGGTGAATCCGGTCGACGCCCCAATGCCATTTCCACCAATGTCCAGGCCGTGGTTGAGCCGGTTGACGATGTTGACCAGCCCGATTGCATCCACATCGAAGACCGCGGTGGCGTCGGGATAGTTCCCCAGCTTAGGGGGATCGCCGGTCAAGCACAGAATGTTCTTGAGCCCGATCGAAGACGCTCCCAGCAGGTCGCTTTGAATGCTCAGCACATTCCGGTCCCGACAGGTGTAATGCAGGACAGTCTCGATTCCCGCCTGCTGCTGGATCTGGATACACAAGCTCTGGGCGCTCATCCGCGCCGATGCGCGGGGAGAGTCGGGGACGTTGATGGCATGTACGCCGAGGTCGGAAAGCAGCTTCGCTCCGGCAAGTTCCTTGGCGCAGGAGATACCCCGCGGGGAGACAATCTCGACCAGCGTGACGAACTCACCACGGGCGACCAGGCCGCCAATGCGTGAGCGCTCGGCAAGCGGAGCAGGAGGAGTCTCGGTAACAATCGCCTCCCGCGTAGCAGGGCCCGCGACCGCGGTCTTCTGCGCTAAAACCGCCCGCACAGCGGACTTCATCGCGCGGATGTGGTTGGGAGTCGTCCCGCAACAGCCGCCCAGGAACTGGACCCCGGCCTTGAGGAACTTCTTCGAGAAGTTCGCCATGTATTCGGGCGAGCACAGATAAATGTTGCGGCCCTCGATTGCGCGCGGCATGCCCGCGTTCGGCATCACCACTAACGGAAGCGAAGTAGCCGCGGCCATGCGCTCGACGGCGGTCAGCACTGTCGCCGGCCCGGCGCTGCAGTTCACCCCCAATCGCATCGGCGCCCCCAGGCGGTCAACTTGGTGGCAGCCGTCTCGCAGGAAGCGCCATCGAGGCAGTTGGCTTCTTCATCGACGGTCACCAGCGCCAGCACAGGCACATCCGGCGCTACCTCATGCGCAGCCAGGATCGCCTGCTCTGCTTCATTCAATGCCGAAATTGTCTCGATCACCAGGAAGTCGACACCGCCCGCGACCAGGCCGGCGATCTGATCTTTAAAGGCAGCTCTTGCTTCCTCAAGCGAAGTTTTGCCGAGCGGCTCCAGAAGGATACCCAGCGGCCCGATCGAACCCGCGACCCACGCATCTCCAGCCTGCTTGTCGGCGAGCTGGGCGACCGCTTGCCGGGCCAGCTTTGCACCCGCCTTATTGATCTCGAAGACCTTGTCCTGCAGCCCATAGCGCGCAAGACGCAATGCGTTCGCGCCGAAGGTGTTGGACTCGATAATTTCCGCTCCGGCCTGAAGGTATTCTTCATGGACGGAACGCACCAATTCAGGCTGCGATAGATTCAGTTCGTCGTAGCACCGATTGATAAAAATCCCGCGCTCATACAGCATTGAGCCCATCGCCCCATCGAAAAGCACTGCGCGTTCACCGAAGAGTTCCTGTAGACGGCTCATGGCTTCTCCTGTCCGTTGGCTGCAATTATGCGCTCGCGTCAGCGCCCCGTTTGCCCTGATCGGCTTTGTTATACTTTAGCTTCCAGGATGTTCTTCCGCAATGGGAACGGTGAGAGGTTAGTTTGAATACGAGAAGTTTGCTGCGCCTGCTGTATGTTCCGCGCGTGTTCTTTTTCACAATTGCACTTTGCATAGTTCCCCTGATTTTGGCTGGCTGCGGCAAGAACTTCTACTTCGCGGGTCGAAACCTCCCACCCAGCGGGGTGACCAATCGGGTCATGATCACCATTCAGAATCCCAGCGCGTTGACCAAGGGAGCTCTGACTTTCGTCGATGCGTTCTATGACATCCGTCACGCCTTCAACAATGAGAACAACAACTTCAGCATTGGCGGCGCGTCGGTGAGTTTACCGCTCACGATTCAGAACATGCCGGAAGAGCAGTTAGGCGCGGTCTACAACGCTGGAGATGGCAGCGTCGCCTTGATCAATTACGCGACCGAAAAGCAATCCACCAGCGTCTCCGGCTCGCCCTCATCGAGTATCTTTATCAGCCGCGATCAACGCTATTTGATCGCCGCCGAGCAAACTGCGCATGCTTCTGTCATCAACGACCGCGTAATTGGCCGCACAGTCCCGTTGAATCTGCCCGGGGTCTACCGCATATCGCTAAATGCCAGCGCATCGATCGGCCTCGCATTTGTCCAGAATTCCAACGAAGTATACAGCGTCGTCCATCTCACGGGACCTCAGCAGTCAAGCTACCAGGCGTACTTTGCCGCCAATGGGAAATGGCCTGCGAACTCCTTCGGACTTCCGGCTCAGGACTGCGAGCCGCAGAACCTGCCTGTCTACTGCGCTTATCCGGTAAGTCCCGGTACAGCCAGCTTCGACCGGCCCATCAAGGGAATCTTCTCGCCGGATGGCTCGACGGTTTACGTGCTGAATTGCGGACCGGAATGTGGCGGCAACACCTCCGGAGTCACAACCATTCCGATCACTGCCTCGTCCCTCAACCCCGGTGGCATTGGACCCAGCGCAATCAACCTGCAGGCGACTGCCACCCTTGCGGTGCCGGGCGGCGCGACCAACGCAATCGGCAGCGGAACGACCCTCTATATCGCTGGCCAATCGGTGCAGCCGGATGGCTATCTCTCCGGGAATCTGTCCGTCGTCAACCTGAATACCAGCCAGGTCACCGGCGTCTACCCGATCAGCGATGGCGCGCATAACAAGATGCTCTTCGCTGATGACAATACGCTGTTCGTCGGTTCGGTACAGTGCCAGTCTGGAGAGCGGTATCATCTCGACCCAAACTCTGCGACCGGATGCCTGGCGCTCTTCAATATCAGCACCAACGCGGTAGCCCTGGACTCCTTCAAAGGTGACCTCACCGGTATCGCCGACGTCGAAGGACTGCATAAAATTTATGTCGCCGAGGGCGGCCAAATTCACATCTATACGACCACCAACTTCACCGAGCTCGACAATAGCAACGTCACCGTAGTCGGAACGGCCACCGACGTCGCCTACATGGACGGCTCGACGGACTACAACAACACGACCTATTAAGCAGGCGATGATGCAGGCCATTGACGTCCTCGCCATCGCCGCCCATCGCGATGATGTGGAGCAGACCTGCGGCGGCACCCTGCTGCGCATGAAATCAATTGGTCTGCGCACCGGCATCCTCGACCTGACCCAGGGGGAAGCCGGTACCAGGGGCTCTGCCGATGAACGGGCGGCGGAAGCGGCGGAGGCCGCCAGCATCCTCCAGGTCGACCGTCGGCAGGCCCTCGATATTCCCGATGGGCGGGTGGAAAATACCTACGAAAACCGGATCAAGATCGCCACCGTACTGCGCCAGCTGCGCCCTCGCGTCGTGATCTTGCCCTACTGGACCGGTCGCCATCCCGACCACTACACCACCTCAATTCTCGGCTACGAAGCCTGCTTTCTGGCTGGGCTCAGCAAGCTCGACACCGGCGCACCCCCGCACCGGCCCTTCAAAATCGTCTACGCCAGCCTCTATGCCGATGTACGTCCCAGCTTTGTCGTCGATATCTCGGAACATCTCGAACAGCGCTTTGCTGCGTTAATGGCCTACCGGTCGCAATATGCCAACCAGCCTTCCGGCAGCTCCCTTTTCGTTCCTGAAGAAGAAATTCGCGAACGCACCTCCGCTATGGCCCGGCACTATGGTCTTCTCGCCGGTGTCCGCTATGCCGAACCCTTCGTGCAGAAAGAGATCGGGCTGGTTGACGATCTCACGCTGCTCCCGGTGCAATCGATTTAAGGAAGGCTGCATTAGGCCTTCATAAGGGTCTTAGTCCGTTAGAAGAAGAGGTGAAGCTGCGCTTTCTCGATGCGAACCCATTGCTCTTTCGCCGGAGCCGCACTGGCCCCGGCATTGGCATTGCCGCCCAATTCAGGTCGCCTGCACATGACGACCGCCCGAACAATTTCATCCATCTCTCCTGTTGCCTTTGCAATCGCTTGGCAGATTTACCTGCTTCGACGTCCCAACCATTTGTCGACAAAAGGAACTGCATAGCTGCTTAACCGATCCAACAGCCTTACTGGATCATCATCAAAGAGCAGGAGATCGCGATGCACATGACGCAGGAAGCCTTCTGACACTGCCTTGTCGGCCAGCGCCAGCAACGGGTCGTAATATCCATTCACATTCAGTAGCGCGCATGCTTTTCGCTGGATGCCCAATTGCGACCAGGTCAGCACCTCGCAGAATTCTTCCCAGGTCCCGTACCCTCCGGGCAGCGCGATGAAGGCGCTCGAAAGGTCTGCCATCACCGACTTGCGCTCATGCATCGAGCCGACAATACGTAACTCGGTCAAGCCACTGTGCGCAATCTCCTTCTCGAACAACGCTTGCGGCATCACTCCGGTCACTCGTCCGCCGCCTTCAAGACATGCATCCGCAACCACGCCCATCAGACCAACATTCCCGCCGCCATAGACCAGCTCGATGTTGCGCTCGCAAAGTAGCCGGCCCACGGTCTGGGCGGCCTGCTCGTACACTGGATTTTTTCCCAGATTGGATCCGCAGAACACGCATATTCTTTGCAGCATGGGGAGATTGTAAGGCAGTGCCCTTCGGGCAAACGGCCGGAATCGATCATCCGGCAGACGAGATCCCGAATCGGGATCGCCCGTATCATTTAGGTAGATCATGGAAACCTACAAGAAACTTCTGCAAGCAAATCGCGATTGGGTCCAGAGCAAGGTCACTCAACGGCAGAGCTATTTCACTGAACTGTCTCAAGGGCAAAACCCGGAGTTTCTCTGGATCGGCTGCTCGGATTCCCGAGTCCCCGCGGAGGACCTCACCGGCTGCCAGCCTGGCGAACTCTTCGTTCATCGCAACATCGGCAATCTCGTTCCCGAATCGGATGTCAATGCGCTCAGCGTTCTGCAGTTTGCCGTGCAGCACCTCAAAGTGAAGCATGTCATCGTCTGCGGCCACTATGGCTGCGGCGGCGTTAAGCACGGCATGATGCATCACGACCTGGGACTGCTCGACGCCTGGATCGCCAACATCCGCTCCATCTATGCGGAAAATGCAGCCGAGTTCGCCAACATTGCCGATGAAACCGCGCGTTGGGACCACCTGGTCGAGTTGAACGTCCGCCGCCAGGTGAAGAATGTCATCGGCTCCGCCATCGTCTATAAAGCCTGGCAGGAGGAGCGGAGACCGGTCGTTCACGGCTGGGTATGCGACCTCAAAACCGGCTTCCTCAAAGAGTTGGAGACCCGCTACCCGGAGTAGCGGGCCGAGGCGATTCAAAGACCAGGATGAATCAGAGATGGAAAGCTCGACATTCCCGCTTCTATTGCGACGAACTCGACCGCTGCACGGACCTTGCCAGCAGCAAAATCAATCCGGCGCCGACTCCCGGAACCGCAAAGCCGACTCTCAAGTCCGCGAAATGCGTCGAGCAGACGCCCGTCAACCACGGCAGGATCGTTCCTCCCAACGAGGCGCCGGCAAAGACTTTGCCGACCTGAGGATGATTCCCGGTTCGCGCCAGGAGAAAAGAAACAGCCATCGGATAGATCGGAGACAAGCCGACTGCAGCCAACGCCGTCACAGCGTAAATCGAGGCCATCCGCAGGTGCGGCACGAAGACCAGAACTCCAATCACCGCGATCACCGCAGCTAGACATCCGCGATAGAACCGACGCTCGTCGACGCGTTTAACCACCAAGGCGGTCACGCCTCGGCCGCCCAGTTCGCAAACCCAGAAGCAAAACGCCACCGACGACGCTCCTCCCGCGGAAAGCGCTGGGTGCAGCCGTTGCGCGTAGCTGAGGAGCCATCCGGCAAGCGCGTTTTCAACTCCGACATACAGGCCGAAGGTCAACGCGAACATCCAGATGCCCTGCCAATGCAATCTCTCTCGAATCTCCTTCGTGCTTACCGTGGCGTAGAACCGGCGCGGCAGAGAGCGGAAGATCCATACGGCGGCACCAAGGAATGCCGCGCCCAATCCCAAGAAGAACAAAGCGCCGCCAGCGCCCCCATCGAGGAACGAGAAGACTGCCCGATGGCTTAAGACGAGGCTGGAACGAAGCCAGAGCGGGCAAGCGATCGCTCCGATCCCCCAGCTGAGATTCAATAGCGCCAATCGGCGCGAGCGTGAAGATCTCCGGCTGCTGTCCTCCAGCCGCTCCTCACCGGCAACTTGGTCCAGGGTGCCCACGATGACATTCCCAGCCGTCAGCCCCGCGCCCAACCCTACACCGATACAGAACAGGACAAAGTGCGCGGCCCCAAAGCCGGCAAAAGCCAGAATAAACAAGCCAACTGCCGTCCCGGCGGCTCCCGCGAGCAGACTGACGCCGAGCCGGCGCGCCCCGACCCACGACCCAACGAACTCCCCTGCAAACGTGACCAGGAACAGCGCACCCAACTGCGCATCCACCAAGTGCCATCGCTCGGCCAGCAATGGCAAGGCAGGACCCAGCATGACCGTCCCAAGACCCGCAGCTACAAAATAGAGAAAAACGCTGGCAAGCGTAGTTTGGAAGCCCGTGTCGCCGTTGAGTGAGCGCGCCGCTGGGCGTTGAAGAAAAGCAGAGACCATCCGCGCCCGATCATACACCCTGGCTCTAGTAAAGAAGGCTGGGGGGCAACCGTGGACCTTCGGTCTTCTTGGGCATGTTCCAGCTGAAAGCCGAAGCTCAATGGAACGAGCCATCAACGTTCTCGAAGATAAATCCGGTAGCCGTCGGGCATCTCCGCTCGACTCCACCACTTCACTGGCGTCATCGGGGTGCGTTGGACTGCGAGCGAGTAATGTGCTTGAAGATAGGCCGCGAACTGTGGCCATTGAGCCAGCTTGCCGTAATTGTCTGGGCCGCTCGGAAAGAGCGGAGCGGTCACGACGATCACTGCCGGCGGCTCGCGATCCAAGTCGGCCCAGAATTTCTCACGATTTCTCACCACCGCAGGCACGGAAGCCGGGCCGAAGAGAAATTCATCATAGAATACATAGCTCGTCTCGATAAGCTTCATGCGGTAGAGAACGTTGACGCAGCCGCTGATCGAATCCACACACTGGACGCCTCCGGAAAGCCGGTCTTCATCGAGCGAGGAAAGATCTCGTTGCAAAAGGCTGATGTTTCCTAAATTCCGCCAGTCGGCTTCGGTCGCTTTCACAGACGATATCGGCGCCAGCACGAACGCTCCGAACGCAAGTCCGGCGAACCCCAGGACCCGTACCCCACTCCTCCTGTCCTTGGTGGCCTCTGCAAACGACATCGCCATGATCAAAAGGAGAAATGCCAGAAACGGATACCGCTGGTAGGGGAAGCCCTTGCCCTGCAAAGAGAAGGACAGCATACCTACACCCATCGCCACCAGCAAGTGAGCGCCCTCCCAGCCCGGCCGCTTCCGCATTGATAAGGTCAGGACGAGCCACCCAAGAGCTAAGGGCAGGATCGGAGATATGCTGTGGAGCAGCAGGTAGGTTGCTGATCGTCTGCCTAACGCTGCGTGATATTCCACCATTTCGCGCGTGGTCGTCATAAACGCGTAGAGCGCATGTTCTCGCCAGAGATAGGCCGCAAATCCGGCAAAAATCATCAGTAGACCGCTAAGTCCCGCCAGGACAAACCCTCGCGCCGGCTTGCCTGCTTTTCGTAGCTGCCAATAGACGAGGACCAGGGCCGATGGTGCGAGCAACAGCATAGTTGGCTTGATCGCCGCAGCAAGGCCGGCGATCAGGCCAAAGCAGACCGCGAAGGCAGGCTTGTTCTTGCGCAAGGATTGAAAGAGAAAGGCATACCCAACAAGGAGACAGACCGTAAGGCTCAAATCCCGCTGTCCCACTTGAGGAATGCCGTCTCGGCCATGGATCAACAGGAGTAAGACTCCCGCCCAAAACCCGGCGCCCCAGCCTTGGGGACGAGCGATCACCATCATTGCCGCGGTGGCCGACAAAGACAGAAATAGATCGAAGAGTCGCCAGCCTAGAGCGCCGCCGCCGAAGGTATGCATGACCACCCATTCGACCAGGTAACTGCCAGGCATGTTCAATTCATAGATGTCCCGATACGGAGCGGCCCCATGATTCATCAGAAAGACTGCATAGTGCATCAGCGAGGCATCGCCGATGATCGGCCAATGAATGCTTTTCCATATAAAGAAGAGAGCAGAAAGAGAAAGTACGGCGCCCGACGAAATTGTAAAAGTCTTCTCCGAGATATGAGTGAGGTTCTTACACATCGAGTGGGATTACACCGTTCGCCTTTCTTTGCTGTGCACCGGTTCTCGGAGCCTTCTTAGCTGATTGGAAGAGGTAAACGGTAAGGACGGTGATGAGTGGTTCAAGAGGGTGCCGGAAACGCGCAGCCACGGTCACAAAATAGTAGGTGGCCGGCAAAATCGCAAAGGCGCAGGCAAACAACCCCGATGCCGGGACTCGCCGCCTCAGGGCCAACAACAGCCCAAGCAAACCGGTGATCGTAAGGAACCCGTAGTGGAATTCCCGGACATACTCGAGAAAAGCAGACTTGGCGAGCGGATGCGGCACGCTGGCCCAGAAAAAATAGACTCGCTTCACCGTCAACCGCGCAAAATGCCTGGGATCTTCATGAATATACCGGCTGGCCTTCGCTCCCAATTCTTTGACGTACTCCACCTCTCCAATCTCGGCGTAGCGTTGAAGGTCGGGCCTCGAGGCAATGATGACTCCCCAAGGAAAACCCTGCGCATCCGGACGATTGCCATACCAGTTCTCCGCACCAAAGTTGCCGCGAATCGGGATAAAAACATGGAAGACCTTCCAATTCCGACAAGTCCACGGCGCCAGGCAAGCAATAAAAATCAGGCCTGAAGCGATCGCCTTCGGGACACCGCGGCGCAAGCCGCTCTTGCTCCATAACATCCACACCCCGCAAACCGGCAGGAACAACAACAATGAGGGATTGCACAGCGCAATCAATCCCCAAAGCAAGCCGAACATCAGCCAGCGGCCAAACGTCTGCGAACCCCTCTCCTCTGCGGAACCGGGTTGCTCCGCCCCAATGCCACGCACCCGCAAAGCCAGCACCAGCACCCAGGCGAAGAGCATCGTCGTCAGCGTTGTCTCCCAAACCCACTTGACCGCGTATTGCATCGCCGCCGGATAAAGCGCCCACAGCCACCCCGACCAGATCGCGACCCGGCGGTTGAAGCAGCGGGCGGCAATTTCGTACACCGCAAGTGCGGTTGCGGCGGAGAAGACGCAGTCGAGCGCCAATACCGTCCAGGCTGCCAACGGCTTATAGACGCCGAAGAGCTTGAAGCACGCTGCAATCATGAGCGGAAAGACCGGCGGCAGCCAGGCTGTCGGTCCGGTGCCCCCCAGAATGAACGGGTCAGAATAGCCATGACCGGTAGCAAGGGACCGCGCGATTCGCGCCGCCTCCCAGCCAAATTCAAAATGATCCTCGTACTGGGTGACTTTGTAGGTGTGCGCCAGCGTCATGTAGGCGATGCGGACCATCAAACCCAGCCAGAAAATACGCACCGGTGGACGGAAGCGCGCCTCGCCATCCTGTGGACGAGGGTTGAACCAGTCCTGAAGTGCTTGCCATTGCATTTCGATAGTGTAGAACCCCTCGACTGCATCGATCCGGCCGCCAGGTCCCTCGCCTGCAATCCCCCTGTAATATGGAAGAAAGAGAATGAAATATAGATGGACATAACTGAAGGGCGTTGGGTCCTGCTCATCGCCAGCGACGCCGGCAATACCGATTCTGTTTCCGACCGCGCCATGGAGCGTCTGGTCGACGCCATTAGTAAAGAAGGTTATGAGGTGGTTCGCACCTCGACCCCTGATGATGGGCTATCCCTGGTCAAGAGCGATCCGTCGCATTCGGCGATCCTGCTCGATTGGGACCTTCCTGAAGACCACCAGTTCGACGAACGCGCCGCGCTCAAGATCATCCGCGCCGTTCGCCGCCGCAACAAGAAGATTCCAATCTTCCTCATCGCCGACCGCACCCTAGTCGACGAACTGCCGCTCGAGGTCGTTAAAGAAGTCCACGAATACATCCACCTCTTCGGCGATACTCCCGCCTTCATTGCCAATCGGGTCGATTTCGCCGTTGAGCGCTATCACGAGCGGCTGCTTCCACCTTATTTCCGCGAGCTCAAGAAATATACCGACCAGGGCGCCTACTCCTGGGACGCGCCGGGGCACATGGGCGGCGTCGCCTTCCTCAAGCATCCTGTAGGCATGGAGTTTCACCGCTTCTTCGGCGAAAACCTGATGCGCTCAGACCTGGGTATCTCGACCGCGCCGCTCGGTTCGTGGCTCGACCACATCGGCCCTCCCGGCGAATCGGAGCGCAATGCGGCGCGCATCTTTGGCGCCGACTGGACCTTCTATGTGCTCGGAGGGTCGTCCACGTCGAACCAGATCGTCGGCCATGGAGTCATCGGCAAGGACGACATCGTCCTCGCCGACTCCAATTGCCATAAGTCGATCTGCTACGCCCTCACCATCACCGGCGCGCGGCCCGTCTATTTCAAGCCGACCCGCAATGGCTACGGGATGATCGGCCTGGTGCCTCCGCATCGCTTCAGTCCAGAATCCATTCGCGGACTGATCGAGAAAAGTCCTTTCTCAACAGGAGCCATGTCGCAACAGCCGACTTACGCCGCAGTGACGAACTCGACTTATGACGGCTTGTGCTATGACGTTGATCGGGTCGTGACCGAGCTCGCCAAAAGCGTCCCGCGAATTCACTTCGACGAAGCCTGGTATGCCTACGCGAAGTTCCACCCCATCTATCGCGGCCGCTTCGCCATGGATGTCCCCGACTCCATGCCTGACCGTCCAACACTCTTTGCAGTGCAATCGACCCACAAGATGTTGGCGGCGTTTTCCATGGCCTCGATGATCCACATCAAGCTCAGCGACCGCGCTCCCCTTGAATATGACCAGTTCAACGAGTCGTTCATGATGCACGGAACGACCTCGCCCTTCTATCCCATGATCGCCTCGCTCGACGTTGCTGCCGCCATGATGGATGAGCCCGCCGGCCCCACCTTGATGAGCGACACCATCGAAGACGCGATCAATTTCAGAAAAGCGATGTCATCGATTGCGCACCGGCTTCGTCAGGCGGAAGACGGCTGGTTCTTTAAGCTCTTCCAGCCCGAACAGGTCACCGATCCCGAAGACGGCGAAACCTATCTCTTCGAAGATGCCCCCGACTCTCTGCTCTCTGAATCTTCCACCTGCTGGACATTGAAGCCCGGCGAGGAGTGGCACGGCTTCGGCGAGGATGATGTCCGCGACAACTACTGCATGCTGGATCCTACGAAGGTCACGATCCTAACCCCGGGCATTGGCCCGCAGGGTAAGCTCGACCCTTCGGGGATCCCTGCGGCGATCCTCACCGAATTTCTCGATGCCCGGCGCGTCGAGATTGCCCGCACCGGCGACTACACCGTCCTGGTGCTCTTCTCAATCGGCACCAGCAAGGGGAAATGGGGAAGCCTGCTCGAAAATCTCTTTGAGTTCAAGCGCCTTTATGACACGGAAGCCCCGCTCGAAGAGGCCCTGCCCGAACTCGTCGCGAAGCACCCGAAACGCTACGCCCCCCTGACCTTGAGAGATCTCAGCGACGAAATGCATGCAGCCATGATCGAGCTGAATCTCACCAGCCTTTTGCACGAAGCCTGCGACGTCGATCCCGATCCCGTCCTCACTCCTGCAGACACCTATCAGAAATTGCTGCGCAACGGGACCGAGAAGGTGAAGTTTTCCGAGGCCGCCGGCCGCGTCACCGGGGTCATGCTGGTCCCCTACCCGCCTGGAATTCCGGTTAGAATGCCAGGCGAGCGTCTGGGCAGTGCGGATAGCCCCACCATTAAATTGATCCTGGCTCTCCAGGAGTTCGGCAAGCGCTTTCCCGGCTTCGAGCGCGAGGTCCACGGCATTGAAATTGATGCCAACGGCGACTACTGGGTCCGTGCCATCGTCGACTCAGAGGAGGGACTCTCAACCACACGAAGTCAAGGGCAGAAAGAGAAGCCTCCCACTTCCGCTCCTCCGGTCAAGAAACGCCGCGTTCGAAACGGTAAACCTGAGAAGCATCCGATGCCGCCGGCCGGCACCGTCACCAGATAAGACAGCAATAATATCCTTGACTCATCAGACATAAGTCTGTAGATTAGTCACATGAGCAAGGAACCTACAACTCTTCAGCAAGCGATCATCCACTTCGCAGACCCCGATAACTGCATTAAGTTCTTGGTTGCTCGGCGCTGGCCGGATGGAGTTGTGTTGTGCCCACGGTGCGGGTCTGACCGCGTGGCCTACGTTCCATCGCGTCGCGTATGGCAGTGCAAGACCCGACATGAAAAGTGCCAGTTCTCTATCAAGGTCGGAACGATCTTTGAGGACTCCGCGATCTCGCTGGATAAGTGGCTTGTGGCAATGTGGCTCGTAGCGAACTGCAAGAACGGTGTGTCCTCATGGGAAGTCCACCGTGATCTTGGCGTTACGCAAAAGACGGCATGGTTCATGCTCCACCGGATTCGGCTTGCGCTTGGCGATGTGCCTGAGAGTAAGATGGGCGGCAATGGCCCCGTGGAAGTGGACGAGACGTTCATCGGCCCCAATCCTCAGAAGATGCATGCTGACAAGCGGCAGGCCCGCTACAAGGCATTGTCGGCACGTCCTAAGACTCCCGTGATGGGAATGCTTGATCGCGAGTCACGCCAAGTTCGCGCCAGCGTGGTTCCCGACGTGCGCCGCGAGACACTACAGAATGCCATCCTTGAGCAGATTGAAAAGGCTTCGACGGTCTACACCGATAGCGCCGTTGGCTATGACAACCTTGCGGCCCGTGCGTACATCCATGGCACGGTCAACCACGTCGAAGAGTACGTCAACGGCGAGATTCACACTCAAGGAATTGAGAATTTCTGGAGTCTCTTGAAGCGCGGTTTGCGTGGAACGTATGTCGCTGTAGAGCCGTTTCACCTTGACCGCTACATCGGAGAGCAAGTCTTCCGGTTCAACAATCGCGCCACGAAGGAAAACCCCTTGAATAACGCAGACCGCTTTACTATCGCTGTCTCGCAGATCGTGGGCAAGCGTCTCACGTATGCGGAGTTGACCGGGAAGGAGTTGAAAAAACCGGAAGCCGCTTTCTAAGCGAGAGGCGTTTCGTCAGGGACGGGGAAAGCGGAAGAAGGTCTGATCTTCCGCTTTGACCCGCGTTTTGGGCCGCGACGGTTTGGGTTGGCATCTACCTGAGCGCGGTAGTCCGCTTCACGGCGCAGCATCTCTTCTCGGGATATCGACAGAACTTGAGTGGCAAGTTTGCTAAATGCCTCGAATTCTCTGTTCACCATTTGAACTCCGCCGTATTCAGGATATCCTTGATTTTCATCTTTGGATGTGCAGCCTCGCTAACCAATAGCCCTGCGGCGACTAGCGGCGGAGGTGGCCCCTGTATCGTTTTCCGAATGTCAGCCAGATAATCTGGCCCCTTTGCAACAGCATCAACGTTTTCCTCTTTTTGACAGAGCGCCTTGTAGATCGTCAGAACGGTGTTATATGAGTGGTCCAGGCGCTCCTGCGTTATGTCCGATGAAACAATAGAAAACACCTCTTTCTCTGTGGGGCTGGTATTACCAACGATGCAGCAAACGAGATGGTAGGACATGTGAAAAAGGATGTTTCTCCTCTCACCTGGATCGATCCCTGAAACCGACTTAAGAAAGTCAGTGACCCGCCGAACGATTAGTACACATTTCAAATAGGACTTTAGCTCCAGAAATTTAGACTTAGACCTCGGCTTGAACAAGAGCTTGTGCTTATCTCCGGTTTTCTTTGAGTCACCACCTATGTAGTTTCCGGGCCTACCTCTCGCATCATCCGGGCGATGCAAAAGGATGGCAATAGCCGCTTGCGCCACTTCGTTCAGCGACACTATTTGCGAAATTGGCTTTCCTTGATCCTTGTAAAATCCCGGCCTGCGATCATAGAAAAACCCCTGAGCTTTGAACAGATCTTCGATGTCCCTATGAATTACTCCGGTCAACACCAATGCCGAAGGCTTGATGGGGTTCTGGTTATTTGTGGCCCGAATGATCTTGTCGCGAATAGCATCATCAGAAACCCGAATCAACTTAACAACAACTGTCCTTTTTTCATTTGGAGAGGGCTTACCTTCGGAAAAATGCCCGAAAATCTGGCGCGAAGTCTGCAATCCGTTAACGACTTGTGCATCCTCAATCGACTGATTGTAGGCATCGATGGGTGTGATTTTGGTGCAAGTCAATGTGACCCCATTGTTAAGTTGCCAAAAATCCGGCGGCCCGCCATCATCTAAAGCGGCTCTCATCTGTTTGTTGACAGATGTTTTCCCTTGATTCCCTCTAACGTTCGACTCGAATATAAGCTCATCCAAATACCCACCTTCATCCTTGAGAAAGGAATAGTAGTGTTGAAGGTTGACTATACCCAAATAGCCGTCATTAATCGGAATGGGCTGACCAGCCCACGTCAGCGTCCTCTTTCGTTGGCGACGGTTACGCACATAACCCAACAGCGAGCAAGAGTCGATTGTTTTTAGATCATAAGTGTCGCCCGAACTGTCAGTACCGCGATGCTTTTTGATTGTCTCCATGAGCCTTCGCTTCGCTTCATCGCCTGCAACATTGAGAGCATCACCGTCTCCGCGAGTGATGTAATAAAAATCCAAATGCAGCGAAGGAAAGTTACCCGCCGCCTCCAGATACGCCCTCTTGAATGTTTCGGTAATTGATACAAGATGTGCATGATACTTGAGAGATAGCTTCTTGTCATGATGGCCGGTCATATAAAGCAGGTCATCGACAAAATGAGCGAACTTGTCGATGTCATCTGGCTTAAATCCGGTGTCGCTCTTTGACGACTTAGATTGAAACACCATGATCCTAATTGAGTCAGTGCCGGTCAACGAGGTTATAGCGTCGTCCTTAATGAGAACGTTGGATTTACCAGCCAAGCAGTAGATTGCATCAATTCCCCCATCGTTCGGATCGTCTGTGATGCCGTATTGAACTTGCTCATCGGTGAGGTTGTATCGTTTGGTGATGTGCTCGACGGCGTAGTAAAGAAAAGGCTCGACATTCAACCCGCGACCGCGTTCCTTCTTCCACGTCTCAAAGTTCGCATCTAAAAGCTAGAACCTCATGTTCGCTCATCTGACGTACCTCTTTCGGGAGACTAGCCATCATACGCGACACCCATTTCGAGGGCCACGCAGATCGGATTCTCCAGCTCCAGCGCCCAACTCGGCGCACAGACAGAATAGCAGACTTGATGAGCCTGCGATATTACTGCCGATAAGACAGCAGGCGAGTGCGGCAAGATCAACTGATCAATCGATCAACCGATCAACCGCACTCAGGCTCCCTCCAGAATCTAGCTGGATCCCGACGGCGATCCAGCAATATAGCTCCAGGAGTTGATCTTCTGACTCGCTGTATTGCCGCCAGTGCTGCCGGTGAACCCTACATAGGCGGTCGCTCCCCCCACCATCGCAGGGATGTCAACCGGGAATGCATGCTGCCATGAGGCGCCGGTAAGCTGGTCGGTAATCGTCATCTTCAGGGTGACGCCGTCATAAGTCAGCTGCACTCCCATAGCATCGCCGGAGTGCAAGTCGACGCCGCTGCCCGTCATGTCGATCTCCGCTGCCCTGGGGGTATTGCCACGGATGAATAAACCAGTTCCGTTCGGTCCCTCATTGGCCTGGTTCACTAAGTCGAACTTAATAGCGATGCTGTGTTGGATGGAGACGTATCCCAGCCCACTCTGTGCTCCGCCAAGGGCCGTCGGACCGGCATTCTGAATGGTAAAGGTAATTCCGTCGCCGGCCGGATTCGATAATTGAAAGACGAAATCGGTAGTGAATGATTGGACGTTCACCGGGGTCGCGTAGAAAGCGCTGCCTGTCTCATTCTTTCCCCCGTTCGTCAATTGCAGCCGGAAATCGTCTAACCCGGTGCTCCCGTTAAACTGCACCGTCGCACCGGCTTGCGCAAAACCCTGGGGATAGTTAAAGGTATAAGCTGGACCAATCGTGTAAATCGCGCTTGTCACTGGGCTTTGAGCGAGGCCAGGTGCGGTCGCGATGGCCGTAACCGTCTCTGATACTGAAACGGTGATCGGTTGGCGGTACAGAGCAGAAGCGGTCGTAGGTTGCGACCCATCTAAGGTGTAATAGATCGAAGAGCCCGGCGAGCTGTCGGTTATGATAACTTGTTGTGCACCCGAATAACTTCCTCCGGCTAGCGAAAACTGCGGAGGATTGGTGTCAGCGCTTTCCGTATAAGTCGCCTCGCTGGCCGGGCTCTGGAGAAAACCGTTGGCGCTCGCCAGAGCGGTGATGGTTTGTGTAGAAGTAATCGTGATTGGCCCTTGATACAACTTTGAAGCTACCGTCGGCCTACTTCCGTCGGTCGTATAGTAGATCTTCGCTCCGCTGATCGACTCGCTGATCGTCACCGGCAAAGAACCCGTGAAGCTTTCGGTAGATGGCGTAATAACGGGGGCAGCAGCTACTTGAACGTCGCTGAGTAAACCATAGACGCTGAGCTGGGAAGCAGCTCCTACATAGACCTTCCCATTGGCGACCGTCGGCGCAACGTAAGTAACTCCAGCGCCCGGGTTGTCACGGCTTTGATTTGTACTACTTGAGTAGAGTAGATTGGCGAGGTTTTCTGCATCAAAGGCCAGCAGTATCTCCGGTCCTTTACTAACATAGGCATCGGTCTTCAGCGCCCACACAATGCCGTTAGCGCTGCCATTCGAGGAGACCGAGGGAGTTGGAGCCGGATAGGCAAACTCCTCCGCTGAGTTGCTAGTGGCCGCAGAAGACAATTGTCCCTTCGCAAACGAGTAGGCCGCTAAGCTATTACTCCCTCCCGGTTTGGTTCCCCCTATATAAATGTTACCGTTCCAGTAAGCCGGAGCACCCCAGACTCCGGCGCCCCAACCACTGGCTCCGGTTGATGCAGTCTGTACCTCCTGGACAGCCTGATCTCCCGCGCCACTGAATCCACCTAGGTTGTTTCGGTCGAAGATACCAATGATCCCGACCTTACCTATCTGGAGCAGTGGTTCAAGTGTTCCACCCGACTTCAGTGACTGCGCCGGAAGCAAGACCGCTCCTCCAGAACCTAAATCTCCATCCTGAGAGTCGAGCTTTGCCTCATTGTAAGGCGTAAACTCATCCTTGACCGTCATCGTACCGCCGTTGAGGTCCAGGTCCAGGATGCTCATTCCATAACTCATTGAATTCGTATAAGGCGGGGTTGCCGAGTATGCGCCATTGCCAATCGAGACAAACATCCTGCCAAAGGGCTTGTTCGGATCATTGACCTCGGCCGCCAGTCCTGCGCCTCCCATCCAGATGCCACCTTCGCTCCCATTCGGGGAGGTGCAGTAGATGCCTAACCGTTCCAGGCTCGAAGCGCTATAGGAAAAGATCCAGCCGTGGTAAGCCCCTTGATCGCTGAGCGAACCGAAGGCGATGTACACCACCCCGTTCAGCAGCAGCAACGCCGGTCGCTGAATCTCGACGGTCGGGTCGAACGGCAACACCCCGCCAGTACTGCCGCTGCCGGTGCCGGGTAGCGAACCTTGTATCTGCACCGGTGCGCCAAACTTTTCGGCCCCGGTGCGGATGTCCAGGGCATGTAGCCGGAACACCGGCGACCCACTCTCAGTTGCCACACATGCGACATACATAGTGCTGGTCGAAAGATCAATCACCGGCGTACCCAGGATGGAATGGAAGATAGACTTTCCATGAACGACGCCGGGCAGGGATGTCTTCCACAATGGGTTCGCATCCACGCCCCCATTGCTGTCGGCGTCGAAGGCGTATACCGTGCCGGTCGCAGCCGCCGCATAGACGACATTGTGGGTGCCCATGTTCGGAATCGCCACATTGGCGACATAGAGTGGTTGCGCCTGCAAGGGGCCGGCTACCGTCTGGCTAAACAACCTTCCAAATTGGCTGGAGTTTACGTTTGCCGGGGTAAGCGTAGTCTCCATCACGTTTTGTCCGGTGCGCGCAATGTCGTTGTGAGCGGTCAGAACATTGACCTGCGCATTCCCTGGAAGCGCCATGATTGCTCCTAATGTCAAGCCCGACGCCCACAGCCGGAAGGAAACATTAGAGGCCTGCAGGTTGCCATTCAATGAAGACGAGGATTCACCAGCGCGCAGAAGGTCCGGCCGCAAGACGATCATGATATGTATGCTCCAGGGCGAGTTATCGATCAGACAACGCGACTGGACTTTGCCGCGCGACGACTATCTGCGTAATCCATCAATATTGCTGATGACTTACGTGATGTTTGTAGAGATGTACAAGCAAGCTTGCAAGTTGTACCGCATCAACAGGAATATCTGTAAGTCATCAATCTAAGGTGATGACAACTAAGAATATATTTATTGGTTGATGTTATCTGGGCGGGATAGGGAAATGACGAGTTATGTGTATAACTGCAAGCGCAACCATTGGTCGACTTAGTAGGTTAACCTGAAGATACACTCATAGCGAGTTATTCGTCCAGATAAGTTAGGGGTCTTATCGTTACTTCGGTCATGGTCTCAATGAGTTGAGACAGGCGCCACAAATGCCTGGGACAGCATCTACTTCAGAACGAGAGTCCCGGCGTGTCGCTCGCCTGTGGGAGGCCGCTGGCCTGTTCGGATCCTGCGAGAAAGCTTTTTTCGCAAACTTTCACGTGCCCGGCTGCTCGGAGATGCTCAGTCAACTCGGTGGTCCTGCGCTGCTCTCGCGGTTCGCCAGGGTCACCCCTCGAACCGCGGAGTACGGCCAATTCGGTCGGATCTTCTTTCAAGAACTCCCGAAAGCGGGAAAGGAAAGACGCGGAACCAGACGGCCCTCACTCTCGTATCTAGGCTCGAAGGGACGGGAGAGTGCGTTTGGTTTACATCTGCATGTGCTTCGGGTGGTATCACGAGTTGCTGCGGGAGAGCCGCGCCCACGACCTCGCCGCGGCGGCGGCACAGACACTGGAGATGCTCGACCAGGACGGCATGATCGTCCATGTATATCGCGAAACCGATCCTGACAATCCCGAGTTGGTTGGTCGTCATCGCCGTCTGCGATCGTTTATTCAGGCATTGGATCTTCAGGCCGGGGATCTTCAGGCCGGGGATCAACAGAAACAACCCTCCGGCGCGTCCTTGTGCCACGAGGTCGAACGCTTTCTCCTCGACCCGGAGAGCGTCGTCCTCTGGAACCAAGCGAAGGAAGGGAACGGCCTGCTGGAGCAACGCTGGTCGATTGTCGACTTCTGGTCGGCAGAGACGCGTAGCCCAGGCAATTTCTACGGGAAGGCGATCTTGATCGCGTAGCCGTTGGTCTGTCCGACTATCCTACTGGTGCGGATTTCTCGCCGGATCGGCGGTAGGCTGTGAGGCCCAGCGAGGCAGGAGATTTCATTCTTAGGAGAAGCGATGCAGGTTTTGGATGACGTTCGATACGCGTTGCGCCAGTTCGCGAAGGCGCCAGGCTTTACCATCACCGCGATCCTTACGCTGGCGCTCGGCATTGGCGCCACCACCGCCATCTTTACTCTTGTCCATGCGGTGTTGTTGAAATCGTTGCCTGTTGTCAACCCCGATGAGCTATACCGGGTCGGCAACGAAGAAAACTGCTGCGTCAACGGAGGCATGCAAGACAATTGGACGCTCTTTTCCTACGAACAATATAAGCAGTTTCGTGACAATAACTCCGGCTTTGCCACGCTGGCGGGGTTTCAATCAGGACAGACGCTCATCGGGGTACGGCGCAACGGCAGCAACAAACCCGCCGAGTCGTTCAAGAGCGAATACGTCTCCGGCAATTACTTTTCCACCTTTGGCATCGGTCCATATATCGGCCGCACCTTGACCATGAACGACGACACCAAAGGTGCGCCGCCGGCCGCAATGATGAGCTTTCGCACCTGGCAGGAGAAGTTCGGCAAGGATCCCTCGGTGGTCGGTGCCGGTTTCGTCATCAATGGGCAGCCATTCACCATCGTCGGCATTACCCCTCCCGGGTTCTTTGGGGATCGTGTGCAAAGCAATCCTCCGGGATTCTTCCTGCCGCTGAATGTCGAGCCGCTGGTTGCCCCCACGAGCAGCATTCTTGAGGACGCCTCACTGGACTGGCTGGACCTGATCGGGCGCATCAAAACCGGCGCCAACACCAGTTCCATGGAAGCGCAGATGCAGGTTCAGTTGAAGCAGTTCCTGCTTAGTCCCTTGAGCAAGGTGGAAGATCGCGACAAGCCTTTGGTTGCCAAACAAACCTTGCACTTCTCCCACGGCGGCAATGGTGTGCAGATGATGCGCGACGAGTATAAGGACGGCCTGCATCTGCTCATGTGGGTCTCTGCTTTTGTTCTGCTGATCGCTTGCGCCAACCTCGCAAACCTGATGTTGGTCCGCGCAACTACCCGTCAACAGCAGACCTCGGTCCGCTCGGCTTTGGGCGCGCCCCGATTCCGGCTGGTTCGCCAGGCCCTGACAGAGAGCATCGTTCTCGCGGTACTGGGCGGGACCGCGGGCATCGCATTGGCATTTGCGGGCACGAAAATTATCCTTCGCCTGGCCTTCCGCAACGACTACGTGCCGATCCAGGCATCGCCTTCGCTTCCGGTCCTGGCTTTTGCGCTTGGAGTCGCCATTCTGACCGGAGTTCTCTTTGGAGTCGCACCCGCCTGGATCACCGCCAAAGCCAATCCAGTAGAAGCCTTGCGTGGCGCTAACCGCTCGACCGGCCGCGACGGTGGCTGGGGACAAAAGTCCCTGGTCGTCATCCAGGCCGCGCTTTCTCTTGTGCTGCTCTGCGCCGCCGGCCTGCTCACTCGCAGTCTCAGCAACCTCCAGCATCAGAATTTCGGCTTCGACACTGCTAATCGCTACATCCTGCATATCGATCCGCAGATGGCGGGTTATAAACCCAGCCAACTCGAAGCGCTTTACCGTCAGTTGAATGGCAATCTCAGCGCCATTGTCGGGGTCAAGCAGGTCAGCTTCTCTCTGTACACCCCCATGGAAGGCGATAACTGGGGCGAAGGAGTCTACATCGACGGCGAAGCCCCGCCCCCACCCGGCACTCCCGACCATGGCGCATCCTGGGTGCGCGTCAGTCCCCATTACTTCGAGACGATTGGCACCAAGATCGTTGAGGGCCGTGCGAACAATGAGCAGGACACCGCGACCACGCGAAACATCGCCGTCGTCAACCGGTTCTTTGAACAGAAGTATTTCAAAGACGGTCACGCGATCGGAAAGCATTTTAGTAATGACATCAAGAACCCAGGCTGGTTCGAGATCGTTGGAGTCACCGAGGATACTCGTTATCAGGGGCCGACCAGCAAAATGCGTCCGATGTACTTCCTCGCGCAAGGTCAAAGCGTCCACAGCTCCGAACCGCGATATCAGCAGTTTGAGGATCGATCGCAATACCTTAACGCCATCGCCATACAAACGGCCGGCCCGGTGCCAAACCTTGAAGCCCAGGTTCGACGGGCACTCGCGCAGGTGAACCCCGATCTTGCCTTGATCGACTTCAATACTTTTGCCGAACAAGTGAAAGGCAACTTCACCCAGCAAGTGATGATCGCCAAGCTGACATCCTTCTTCGGCATTCTGGCTCTGGTACTCGCGTCGATCGGGCTCTATGGCGTCACCGCTTACTCAGTCGAGCGGCGCACCAGTGAGATCGGCATCCGCATGGCGCTCGGCGCCGACCGGATGAATGTCCTGCGCCTTGTTCTGCGAAGCGCTTTCCTGCAAGTCGGCATCGGACTGGTCATTGGCATCCCGGTGACCATCTTCGGCGGCCGCATCATGGCCAGCCAATTGTTCGGAGTGAAGTCTTACGACCCGCTGATCCTGTGCGTCACCATCATCGTCCTCGCGGCCGCCGCCTTCGTCGCCGCATTGGTGCCGGCGCGCCGGGCCGCTGGGTTAGAACCGATGCGTGCATTGCGAATGGAATGATTCCAAGCCGGCGGCTGGACGAGCCCTTCGATCCCTTGAATGCGCCTTGCCTTGAGGACAAGAGAGTTTTAAGCAACGCTCACGTCGAAAAGATGGCCTCATAAACAGCCCTCGCCAGGAGGGCGAGCGCCTTGGCTCCTGGGTCGGGATGACCTAAAACGCGATCCCCCAGGTAACTGGATCGGCCCAGTCGCGGCCTCATCTGGGCAGTCGCGGCGACTCCGCGCTCCGCAGCTTCTACGGCGTCCCCTAGCGCTTCACGCGGCGCTTTCGTGCTGGCTTCCGCCTTCAACGTCCTCACCAGCGGATCAAGCGCATCGAGCATCGTTCGATCGCCCGGCTTGGCGCCTCCGAGTTCGCTGATCGCTTGGCTGCCCTGAACGAGCGCTTCAGCCCACTGCGAAATTCCGATCGTTCCCAAGCCTTCAAGAACATTGCCGCAGCGCAGCAACAGAACCCCGTAGAGCGGCCCTGAAGAGCCACCCAGCTCCTGGCGAACCGTATGCCCGAGCGCCTTGAGCGTTGCAGGAAGATCGTTCAACGGATACAAGCTGAGTTGCTCCCGGACGCCTCTGGCGCCCCGCTCCATGCTGCTGCCCAGGTCTCCATCGCCGGTCAGCCGGTCGAGCTCCGTCAATTCCGCTTCGGCATCGATCAACGCCTGGCATGCGGCATCGATCGCGGCATGAAGTTTCCTCGCGGACTCCGTCTCCACCCCGGCCGTCACACGAGTGTCCTGAACGGCAACCGCATTCAGCTTGGCTGGCGCGGCTTCGATGTTGCGCTCTCTTCGTCCCGGCCTCTGCCTTGCTGCGTTCGGCCATGCCGGAGCACTGGTCGCCGCATCAAGCCAGCGCAGCCGCTCGTCATCCAGGCCCAGTAGTGAGAGCGACAATCCCGCCATATCGAGCGAAGAGAGAAAGGTCCCAGCATAGACTCGCTCCACCGTGAAGCCGCTTGCCTCCAAGAACGGCACAGCGTGACGAGCAACGATGGCCAACTCCATCTCCGTAGTGGCTCCCAGGTTGTTGACCATCATCGCGACCCGCTTCGCATCGCCGAACTCGCCATCTTGAAGAATCTCGTTGAGCAATGTCTCGGTAAGTTCGTCTGCTGGCTGCAACTCCGTCCGTTTCACTCCCGGCTCTCCGTGAATGCCCAGGCCGAGTTCCATCTCATGCTCGCCCAGCTCAAAGCTGGGTTTGCCTACGGCTGGCGAAGTCCCTGCCGAAAATGAAACGCCCATCGTTGCCAGTGACCCAATCGCTCCCTTGCCGATCTTCGCGATTTCAGCGAGGCTCTTGCCCTCAGCCGCAGCCGCGCCGACCAGCTTGTGAACGAAGATGGTCCCCGCCAGACCGCGCGCACCCGTCGCCTGCTGAGTCCCTTTCAAGGCGACATCATCGTTCACGATTACCATGTCCACCGGAATACCTTCGGCCCGCGCCATCTCGGCCGCCAGCCCGAAATTAAGTCGATCGCCGGTATAGTTCTTGACCACCAGGAGCGTCCCCGGCTTACCCGCGACCGCCTTGATCGCCGCGAAGACCGCGTCGCTGCTGGGCGACGTAAAGACCTCTCCTAACACCGCGGCGCTCAGCATGCCTGCGCCGACATACCCGGCATGCGCGGGTTCATGGCCACTGCCGCCGCCGGAGATCACCGCAACCTGGCGTTCGCTCGCCTGCTCCGCATCTGCGCGGATCATCACCTTGTGACCCGCCAAACGGGCGGAGCCTGGATCGAGCAGCACCAGGCCTTCCAGCATCTCTTCCACAACATCCTGCGGGCGATTGATGAACTTCTTCATAGCGAAACCCACTCACATCCCGATTCTAGTTCCAGACACGCATCACGGCGTTTCTAGACGGGAGAGCATCCGGAGGAGCCTACCGAGGCTAACCCTGGGAACCGCGGCTCATTCAAATTCGCCAGTGAACTGACGAGCCCGCGGTCGCGCAAAAGAAGTCAGCGCATACAGGATCGGTCCGGCAACAGCAATAATGGCGCCGAGCAGAATGGCCGGAAGGCCCGGGGTAAGATGATCGCCGCGCGCATTCCAGATGGCGAAGAGGATCAACGCCGTCGGCCCAAGGCCCGCGCCGATCGCCACCGGCAGGCCGCCCGGGATCGCAAACGGCCGCGCCATTTCAGGCTCCTTCAGGCGAAGCGCGATGAGTGCCGCAAACTCCAGAATCAGGGAAAATCCATACAGCATCAGGTCAAGCTCGAGCAGACGAGTCAGGTTCAAACCCAGAGCCAGTGCCCAGCCCAGTCCACAGATGAGCACCGAGACCCAGGGCACCCCATTGTCCATGTGTCGCGCCAGGGGCTTCGGTAATAAGCCATCGCGCGCCATCGCCGCGGGCACGCGCGCATAAGAGAGGGTGAGCGCATTGAACATGGCCACGCCGGTCATCGCGCCGCCAATGACCACGGCGACGGCCAGCGATGGTCCCACCATAGGACCAGCCAGCAACCGAGCCGCATCCACCCAGGCGCCGGTGGCAAAGGAAGCAGCGGGAATTCCGGTCAGCGCGACTGCGCCGATCGGCAGAACGTAGCTGACGGTAACCACCACAACCGCCCCAATCATGGCGCGAATGTAGTTTCTGCGCGGGTCATTCACCTCGCGGGCGATCGTAGACGCGTTGTCCCATCCCATACAGTTCCACAAGACGAAAAGCAGCGCCGTTGTCATATTGCCTTCCCCGATTGCGGAGAAATGGCGCACGCCAAGAGGAGCCGATGCGGCATGGTAGAAGCCATAGCCGATGATCGCCAGGAACGGCGTCAGCAGCAATGCAAACAACATCACCGAGCCGTTCCCTACTGAATGCGCCCCGCGCAAATTCCACGCGATACAAATGAGCACGATGGCCAGCGACCAGAAGATGCCGCGGTGCCCTGATGTCAGCGTTCCGGAAAGCTGGCCAAGGTAGGCGACCGCCAGCGACGGGTAGATTGCCATATCGAAGACCGACGCCGAGAGCGAAAGCCATGCCTCTTGAAATCCCCAGAAGCGGCCAAAGGCGCGGCTCACCCAGACATAAAATCCGCCCTCCTCGGGCATCGCCGAAGCCAATTCTCCGATCATCAAGGCGGTAGGCAGGCTCCAGACCAGGGGCACAACCGCGAGCAGAAGAAGCGCCCGCAGATAGCCCGCCTGTCCGACGATGTCTTCCAGGCCATAGGGGCCGCCAGAGACCATGAAATAAGTAGCGGCCACCAACGGCAACAGCCTGAGCTTGCGCAAAGGGCGGCCGGATCCGGATTGGCTCTGATTAGGGACTTCAAGGTCTCCGATAGTCGAGCTGAAGCAGGGTAAGTTCTTAGGAACTTGGGCAGACTTCCCCTCAAGAAAAAGCCTACTCCAGAATTACTAAATACCTCGCGGAGCTCTGCTTTTCCTCTGGGAACTGCAACTTACACCAGCACCGTCTGAGAGACGGCCTCCGGATGCGGCTCCATGTGAATATCGGGAAGGTCCTCGACGGCATGCCGCAGCGACCGCTCCCACAATGCGTGAATGACGCTCAACTCGGCGTCCGCGCCATAAAACCGCCGGTAGTTATCCAGGTGAAAGCTGTCCTTCTGGTACATCAGCAACTCGATCGGAGGCCCGACGGTCACATTCGATCGCATCGTAGCGTCGAACGAGAGCAGCGCGTATTTTGCTGCGACCTTGAGGCTGGTCGAGTTGTAGACGATCCCGCGATCTAGGATCGGCCGTCCATACTTGTATTCGCCCAGTTGCAGGAAGGGCGAATCTTCGGTCGAACTCAGCGGATTGCCCTGCGGATAAATCAGGAACGATCGCGGCTCCTCACCGCGCACCTGTCCCCCAAGCAGCAGGTGGACGTTGAAGTTATAGCTGTCGCGCTCAAGCGCCGCGCGGTCCATGTCCGAGACCTGGCGCACCGCTTGCCCCACTTCCCGGGCCGCCTCGTACATCGACTGTGCCTGCGCCAGCCCCTCGCCGGCATTAAAGCTCGCGCGCACCAGGTTCATCACCGACTGGCTCAACGACAGGCTGCCGCTGGTCAGCACCACAAACACGCGCTCCCCGGGCTGCACAAACGTATGCATCTTGCGGGCGACGTTCAGATCGTCGAATCCGGCATTGGTCCGTGAATCGGATGCCATGACCAGCCCTTCGTGTGTCATGATGCTTAAACAATAGGTCATTCGTTTTCCAACTCCGAATCTGGATTCGCCGCCGGTTCGTGCTCTCGGCGGATTGCAACTATTTCAAAGTAAAAGGACATCCCAAGGGACCATGTTCATTCGTTTGGGTTATGACATTCAGTTCGATGTGCCCGCGCCGCTGGCTTTTGTTGCGCAATTGCACGTCCATCCGTCGCGCACCGCTGACCTTCGCGAGCCGGATGCCGTGCATCTGGATGATGACATCGTCTCTACCGTCTATAGTGACAGCTTTGGCAATATTTGCACACGGTTTCTCGCTCCGGCCGGGCACTTGCGGATGTGGAATTCCACCCTGATCGAGGATCCCGGACTCCCCGATCCCATCGCTCCGAATGCCCGCGAAATCCCAACCTCGGAGCTGCCGAACGAGGTATTACGCTTTCTGCTGAGTAGCCGCTACTGCGAAGTCGACCTGCTCTCGCCGATCGCCGTCGAACTCTTTGGCAACATCAGGCCCGGCTGGGAGCGAGTTCAGGCTATCGTTGAATGGGTTAACCGCAAGGTGACCTTCGGCTACCAGTACGCCCGCCCCACCAAAACTGCCCTCGACGTCTATACCGAACGGCTTGGCGTGTGCCGCGACTTCCAGCACCTCGCGGTGACTTTCTGTCGATGCCTCAATATTCCTGCACGCTACGTCGCCGGCTATCTCGGCGACATCGGCGTCCCCCCCTCAGGCACCCCCATGGACTTTAGCGCCTGGTTCGAAGCCTATCTCGACGGTCAGTGGTGGACCTTCGACGCCCGCCACAACAAACCCCGCATCGGACGCGTCCTCATGGCCACCGGGCGCGACGCTGCCGATGTCGCCTTCCTTACCTCGTTCGGAAGTTCCACACTGACCAAGTTTGAAGTAATCTCCGACGAAGTCCCACCACCCGGAAGCTAAGGTAGACCCCGAGCACTGGCCACTCTCGCTGCGCCCGCTTCTCTCTTAGAGAAGCGCCAGTGGACGTCAGCCGCGCAGTCCTCGCTTGTATCAAGGCCGTTCTCGTAAAATTAGCCTTTCGACGCCTCCTGTTACCGAGAGGATAATTCCGTGAAAGGTTGCGTGCTTTTGAGCCTCACGTGCGCTGCTCTACTTGGCGCCAGAGTTCCCTTGTCTGCGCAGCAATATGTTCCGGGAGTGACCTGGCGGCAAGCCAGTCCCGAATCCCAAGGAGTTGCCTCTAAGCCGCTCATCGAAATGCTTCAATACATCCGTCAGCATCGCCTTCCCGTTCACGACATCATGATCGTCCGGCACGGTTATCTTGTCTTTGAAGCCTCCTTCTATCCCTACAACCCGGAGTGGCCGCATGATCTGGCATCGGTGACGAAGAGCGTCACATCCATTCTGACCGGTATAGCCATAGACCAGGGCCTGATCAAAAGCCCTCAGCAGACAGTCGGATCGCTGCTGCCACAATATGCCGACAGATTGGACTCTTCCCAGAAGAGCGCCATTACGATCCGGGATCTCCTGACCATGACTTCCGGCCTCGACTGCAAACTTGAAGATGGAGAGAAAGCTCTTAAAGATATGCAGCAGAGCTCCGACTGGGCCGCCTTTGCACTATCCTTACGTTTAGTCGATGAGCCGGGATCGCGCTTTTCGTACTGCAGCCCAAATCTGCATTTGCTTTCAGTCATCCTCACAACTCAGGCCAGGCAAAGTGAGCTCAACTTCGCAAGAAGGAACTTGTTCCTGCCTCTTCAGATACGCGACGCGACATGGGGAGCCGATCCACAAGGCCGAAATACCGGTTGGGGAGGTCTTCATCTGAAACCTCGTGATATGGCGAAACTCGGCTATCTTTATTTGCAAGCCGGTCAATGGGGTAGCCATCAAGTTGTCTCATCGGCTTGGACTCAAGCCTCAGTACAACCGCTGGTTCCCGTCAGAACCGGGGTAGCATATGGTTACAACTGGTGGATCAACACGGAACACACCCCTCCAATCTTCGAAGCGGAAGGTCGTGGAGGGCAACGGATCGTCGTTATCCGTGACAAAGATTCTGTCATCACCTTCCTGGGCGGCGGCGTAGACACAGATGAGCTCGCACCTTTTCTCCTACGAGCTTTAAGCGCGGATCAAAGTTTGCCACCAAACCCAGCCGCACAAAAACAGCTGAAGACATTGCTGAAGGCAGCAAGAGAAGCGCCGCCGCCGCGCACATTTCACGCGGCTGGTCCGACTACCGCATTGTCAGGAAAGACGCTCATCTTTGAGCAAAATCCAATGCGGCTCGAGTCGATGACATTCCATTTTGATCGGACAGAGTCACTCGCACTGACTATCGGCTTGGAGGGAAAGATCTACACGATACCGGTCGGTTCGAAGGGCCGCTCGATTATCTCGTCCACCGGACCGTTCGGCCTCCCCTTTGCAGCACAGGGAGGATGGGATCAGGGCGGAAGATTCATCCTGGATTTGGACACACTCGCGAATATCAACCATTACACGATCAGGATCGATGTCAACGCCGAGCGCCCGTTCCTGATCATCGATGAAACGACTGGAGAGTTACACGAGTACAGATTGGCTGCCCGTTTCAAAGCCGATTGAGACAATCCAGCTCGTTGAAGAAAAACCGAAAAACTAAAAAACCGAGCGCCCTGGTCTAGACCCCTCAACTCCTGCACTGCTAATCTCTAGTTGCACATCAAGGGTGCACCCCGTCCGCGGAAAGGGATCATCCCACCTTTGCTTTTTGCTCAACGACAAACCACTCTCTTCTTGCCCGGCGAAGCGGATCGCGGGCTCTAAAGAAGGAGTCAGGCATGTCTCTACGCGAACTTCCCGCACGCCCCAACCTGGACCATCTCAGAAACCAAGCTCGCACTCTGCTGCGCGAACGCCTCGCTGCAGAAGAAGCCGCTACGCAACGTTTTACAGCCCTCGGGATCGAGTCGGCCGAACCCAGACTCGCCGACGCTCTCCACGTCATCGCGCAAGAGTACGGTTTCAAAACATGGCCGGCGCTCAAACTTCATTTAGAGCTTGATTCCGCGAACCCCGTTGAAGCACTCGTCGCCGCTATCAAATCGAACGATGCGTCTCTGGTGCGTCAGGTACTCAGCCGAAGCCCATCGCTGAAGGCTCATATCAACGAGCCGCTGCCGAACTACGGCTTTGACGAGCCACCTATCCTCTCCGCCGTCCATAAACAGAATCGCGAAATGATCGACGCATTGCTGGACTTTGGCGCCAACATCAATGAGCGCTCGCGCTGGTGGGCAGGGAGCTTCGGGGTGCTCGACTTCGCCAGCCCTGATCTTTCCACCTACCTCATCTCCCGCGGGGCCGCCGTCGACATTCATTCCGCGGCACGTCTCGGGATGATTGGACAGGTCCGCGAGCTTCTGTTATCTGATCCGCAACTGGTGCACGCCCGAGGCGGAGATGGGCAGCTTCCACTCCACTTCGCTTCCACCGTCGAGATTGCTGCCGTGCTTTTGGACCATGGCGCAAACATCGACGCCCAGGACATCGACCATGAATCCACCGCCTTGCAATACATGGTCTGCCACCACCCACAGCGTCATGAGGTCGCTAAATTTTTAGTCTCCCGCGGCGCTCAAGCCGATATTCTCGCGGCCTCCGCAATCGGCGATCTTAGCCTGGTAGAGCGGATCCTCAACGATGATCCGGAAACGGTTCTGACCACTGTCACCGACAGATACTTTCCGAAGCGAAACCCCAGAAGTGGCGGGATCATTTATATCTATGGCTTCGGGCTGACCAGAACCCCGCACATGCTGGCCCGCCAGTTCGGCCACCACGATGTGTTCGAGTTCCTGATGCAGCGTTCCCCGGTCTGGCTCCGCCTGATCCAGGCCGCCGAATTCGGCGACGAGGCGCTTTTCCAACAGATCCTTCAGAAGCACCCGAGCCTCTTCGCACGGCTCAAGGCGCATGCCCGCCGCCTTATCGGCACCGCCATCCGCAACAACGACCGCGCAGTAAAGCTGCTTGTCGAGGCAGGCTGGCCGGTCAACGTCGCCATGGACAATAACCAGACACCCTTGCACTATGCCGCCTGGCACGGCAATCTGGCCATGGTGAATGTGCTTCTGGCGCACGATGCTGCCGTCAACGTCTTTGAGAGCGAACATGGTGGTAGTCCGCTCGCCTGGGCGCTCCACGGCTCGCTCCATGGCTGGCATCGTAGTTCAGGCAACTATGTGGAGGTGGCTCTCGCGCTCCTGAACGCTGGAGCGACCGTTCCCCAATTTGAGCGCCCCCTTGAAGCCACCGAGGAAGTCCTCGAAGTCATTCGGCAACACGCTACTTGAATCATGGAAATATCAAGTGCCCACGTCGAAGATGAACGCTTGGGGAACTCTGCCCAGCGTACCTATTCTCAAAAGCCCAGCATACCTATTCTTAAAATAGGTATGCTGGGCCTATAATCCCTGCATGGCGAAGGACCCCAAACACCGCGACCTCTTCCCCGGCGCTCTGGAGATCATGATTCTCCAGTCACTGCGTCGGAAGCCCATGCACGGCTACGCCCTGGTGAAGCACATCAAGCAGGTCTCCGACGACCTGCTCCAGGTAGAGGAGGGCTCGCTCTATCCGGCGCTCCAACGGATGCTCAAGGAAGGCTGGCTCGAAGCAGAGACCGGGACGTCTGCCAAGGGCCGGCCAACGCGGATTTACCGGCTCACCCCCGCCGGCATTCATCATCTCGAAAGTGAAGTAGTCAGCTTCGAGAGGATGTTTACCGGCTTTAGTCGGGTGCTTGCCGCAGCCAAAGCATAGGAGGTGTGGATTGTCGCGATTCAGTCACGGATTCTCCGGTCATTACTTTTCAAGAAAACGCCGCTATGACGACATCTCTGTTTCGATTCAAGAGCACCTCGACGAGCGCGTCGACGAATTGATGGAAGCAGGCGCATCGCGTGATGAGGCCGAACGGACTGCCCGCCGCGATTTCGGCAATGTGACCCTGCTCGGGGAGCGAAGCCGCGAAGTGTGGCAGTGGCAGAGCCTCGAGTCGCTGCTGACGGACCTGAAGCACATTGGCCGCCGGCTGCGCCGCTCCCCGGGGTTCGCGATCACCGTAGTGCTCACGCTGGCCATCGGCATTGGTGCGAATACGGCGGTATTCAGCGTCCTCAATAGTGTGCTGCTGCGAGCGCTGCCCTATCCCGAACCGCAACAGCTGGTCTCTCTCCACCTCGACGCGCCGGGCGCTCCCGGGCTGGCCGAATTTCGCAACGAGCTGCGGCTTTCGGCCTCGATGTATTTCACCTTTGCCCGGCACAACCGGGCGTTTCAGTCGGTGGGAATCTGGGGGCCGGGAACGGCAAGCATCACCGGTCCCGCCCAGCCGGAGCAGGTCAAAACGGCGCAGATCTCCGGCGGCGTTCTGGAGACGCTTGATGTTCCGGCCTTGCGCGGTCAATGGCTCGGCGCAGTCGACCAGGACCCTCACGCGCTCGGGCGGGTGATCCTGAGCTACGGCTATTGGCAGCGCCGCTTCGGCGGCGATCCCGGCGTCGTGGGACGCTCCATCCGCGTCAACTCCCAACCGCGCGTGATCGCCGGGGTGATGCCGCGCGGCTTCAAAATCGTGAACTACGACTTCGATCTGCTGGTTCCGCTGGCCCTCGATCCGGTGAAGGAGATGCTGGCCGGCTTTGCCTATCGCGGCGTCGCGCGGCTCCGGCCGGGGGTCGCCATTTCCCAGGCGAATGCCGATGTGGCGAGCCTGCTTAACACCTGGATGGACTCGTGGACCAACCCGGGGGCGGCGATCCGCATTGGTATTTGAACTGGAAGATCGCGCCGGCGCTGCAGCCGCTAAAAGAAACCGTGGTGGGCGGCATCGACAGAGTTCTATGGGTAGTGATGGGCACCATTGGCGTGGTGATGTTGATCGCGTGCACCAACGTGGCCAATCTCCTGCTGGTCCGGGCCGATGCCCGCCAGCAGGAGCTTGCGGTCCGCGCCGCGCTCGGCGCGGGACGATGGCGGATCGCGCGCGAGCTCTTGCTCGAGAGCCTGACGCTCGGCCTGCTGGGCGGGGCAGCCGGAGTGGCCGTGGCCTACGGCGGCCTGCGCCTCTTGACGACGATGGGGCCCGCCGACCTGCCGCGGCTCAGCGAGATATCTCTCGATGGCTGGTCCATCGGCTTCACGCTGGCCGTCTCCGTGCTCTCGGGCTTGTTTTTTGGCGCGATCCCGGTGCTTCGCTACGCCCCTTCGCGGCATGCCGTGCCGCTGCTCGGCGGGAGCCGAACGGCCAGCGCCAGCCGCGACCGGCAGGGCAGCCGCAACCTGCTGGTCATCGCCCAGGTGGCGATGGCGCTGGTGCTGCTCATAGGCGCGGTGCTGATGATCCGCACTTTTCTGGTGATGCGCAGCGTCGATCCCGGCTTCTCCGATCCTGCTTCTCTCCAGGTTATGCGCCTCTCCATTCCGGAGACGCTAGTGCGCGACGCCACGACGGTCGTGCACACGCAAAACGCGATCCTCGACAAGCTGGCTGCGATTCCCGGGGTCTCCTCGACCGGCTTCGCGGCCTCCATTCCCATGAGCGGGGCTGAGCCGAACTGGGACGACATATTCGCCGAAGGCATAACCTACAAAGACGGGGTCGCCCCTTTGCGCCTCTACAACTACATCTCGCCTGGATATTTCCATACCGCTGGAACACGGTTCGTCGCAGGTCGCGACTTCAGCTGGGCGGAGGTCTATGGCGTGTGGCCAGTCGGAATCGTCTCCGAAGGCCTGGCCCGCGAGCTTTGGGGGACGCCTCAGGCGGCGATCGGCAAGCGCTTTCGGGAATTCGACGGCATGCCGTGGCATGAAGTGGTGGGGGTGGTTCAGGACGTGCGCGAAAATGGCGTGGACCAGGTCTCGCCCGCGACCGTCTACTGGCCTTCGTTGATGGACAATTCCGCTCCGTGGCTGGTCGATCCCTCCGACCCGAAAAAGCTGGGAGCGTGGCGCACGGTCTACTTCGCGATACGCAGCAGTCGCGCCGGGACGCAGGTATTTATCAACGAGATGCAACAAGCCGTCTGGTCGGTGAATGCGAACTTACCGGTTGCGGACATCAGCACCATGCAGGATATCTATGGCGAATCCATGTCACGCACCTCGTTCACGCTCGTGATGCTGGCGATTGCCGGAAGCATGGCCGTGGCACTCGGCATCCTCGGCATCTACGGAGTGATCTCCTACGCGGTCGCGCAGCGCACACGCGAGATCGGCATCCGCATGGCGCTCGGCGCGAAGAAGGCTGAACTGGCGTGGATGTTCGTTCGCTCCGCATTGGTGCTCACCGGAGTTGGTACAGCGGTTGGCCTTGGCGCAGCAGCCGCATTGATGTGCCTTATGCGAGCGCTCTTGTTCGGCATCAGCCCACTCGATCCGATCACGTTCGCATCCGTACCAATTGCCCTGGTGGCAGCCGCGGCATTGGCAAGCTATCTGCCTGCCCGCCGCACCGCTGCTATCAACCCTGTCGAAGCGCTTCGAGCCGAGTAAAAACCGGCCAAAAATGTGCGAAAAACTCTCTGATTTGGCAACTTAGGGCTGCATAATTACGCCGCAGGCAATCCGGTCTCCCGAGTTACCTGAAGGATCGGTCAACATATCGTCGGCCTTGGCATGGATCACCAGCGAGGTCCCGCCATTCGCGAAAACCGAGTTCGGCGAAGTCGAATCGAGTGAGATGCCGGGCACTTTGACTGACACATTGTCCGTGCCATCTGCTTTCACCGTGAGGTTCGCCGGGATGTCGCCATTATGGTGACCTTCAGGGTTATTGATGCCGTGCTTCTTCTGGTCGGGATTGAAATGGCCTCCGGCGCTCTTGAAGTCCGGCGGATCGCACTTGGCATTCTGGTGAACGTGAATGCCGTGTTCTCCCGGCGGCAGGCCCTTCAACGCGAGCTTGATCATTACAAAGTTTTTTTCCTGCCTGAGAACAGCGGTACCGGCATCGTCGCCCTGCGCTGTCTTCAGCGTCACGGTCACCGGAGTAGGCCGCTTGGCATGGACCGCAACCGTCGAGAGCGTGAGCGCGCCAATGGCTAGGGCGGGAAGAAATAGCTGTTTGGTTCTCATCGTAAAAATATCCTCACAGGGCCCGCTGTTGGTATTGAGGGCACATTCCGAGGATATCCGATTCGAGCAGGTTTAGGCGCAGAGGAATCCCGCGCCTCGGGTCGGCAACTAGCCCAAGCGGCATGTGGTTCGAACGCAAAGCAGAGACCAGCTCGTCAATGAGTCAATACCTCGATGGGGAAACGCCTGCATTCCCAAGCAGGAGCAACGACCATAGACACCCTCAATCGCCAATCCCCGGATCACTCCTGAATAGTCTTTCGTAGCCATAATGTGACGCCGGTCAAGCTGCACCTATTCTGGGAGCACCTATCCTGGGCAGATTACGATTGCTTCAGCAGCCGACGAAATGTCCAGCATTGCTCATAGCACGCGAGCGCTTGCGACTGGATGTTTGTAATAACAAGGCTGGTAACTGGGATTTATTGCGGATTTATAGACACTCTAACAAGAGTCCCACGACCGATAACATGAAAGCTCAAAGCAACTGCATTGGCTCAAAGAAGCTGCACGGACGAGCCGAATCTCTTACGGGAATACTATGCGTTGAATGTGAGATTCTTTGGTGGAGCTGAGCGGGATCGAACCGCTGACCTCCTCGTTGCGAACGAGGCGCTCTCCCAACTGAGCTACAGCCCCACTTTTGGTGGGAGACACTCCTATAAGCTTACCAGCCTTTGCTCGGAAAGAAAAAACGCGAAATCCGCCGAGCGATCGTCCGGCGAGATGCCTCCACAGCGGGGCATTCCTGAAGTAACTAGGCTTCCGGTAAGGTGGATGCCCTCGCCGTCGCCTCCAGCCGATCGAAGAGCGTCTTCAAAGCGCTATGCGGAACCTCGCCCTGGGCCATCGTTGACGAGCCTCCTCCGCGAAGACCGAGCTCAACGAGAGCGCTCTTCAGCAGCTCGCCACAAGAGAACTTCAGATCCGCACTGCGTGCGAAAACGACCGAAGCTGGTTCCTGTTGCGTCGAAGACAGCAATGCCACAGCTCCCGCGTTCGAAGTCAGCTTCGAAGCCAGCACCTTGATGTAGTCGGCATCGTGATCGACAAACGAATGTCGAACGATATGCACACCCCCGTGCGTGAACGCCTTCGTGAGCAAGTCTGCGGCTTCGTAGCGGGCGATCTCCTCGCGGAGCTTCTGGCGGTCTTTTGCGGCTTGTTTGGTTTCCGCCAACATCCGCTCGATGCTCTGCGGCACCTGGCTGGCCGAGATCGACAATGCCGCGGCCGATTGCGCCAGCAGGCTGAAGTCGCGCCGCGCCGCGGCGACCGCACGCAGGCCGCACACGAACTCGACCCGCAGCCCGTGCCGCACCTTTTCGGTCGAACGCACCGCCAGACCGCCGATCTGTCCGGTCGAGCGAACGTGGGTCCCGCCACAGGCATTCAAATCAATGCCCTCGATCTCGATCAGGCGAATATCACCCTCCCGCTCCGGCAGCTTGCGCAGCTGGCCCGCAGCCAGCAATGCGTCGGCTTGTTCTCGCGAGACCGTCCTGATCGAGACGGAACGGTCCTGGGCGATGATCTCGTTAGCGATGCGCTCCATACGCTCGATGCTCGCGTGAGCAATGGAGGCGGTATTCAGATCGATGGTCGAACTCTCCTCGCCGAGATGGAACGAGACGGTGTGCGCACCGAGTTCTCGCGAGAAGATCGCCGACAGCAGATGCTGCCCGGAGTGCTGCTGCATATGATCGAGTCGCCGCTGCCAGTCAATCGTTGCCTGCACCTCGGTGCCCGCGACCAGCGGCTTCGTTGTGTAATGCCAGACCTCGCCCTGTTCGTCTTCGCTGACTTCGTCGATCGCAACTTCGAGCACCGCGCCGTTGCGCGAGGTCGCGGTCAAGTTCCCTTTGTCAAAAGGCTGGCCACCGCTGGTGGGATAGAAGGCCGAGCGGTCGAGAGCTACCTGCCACAGCGCTTCGCCGCCGGTGCGCGATACCAGGCGGATGTCAGTGACGACGGCATCGAACCTGGTCAGGAAGGAATCGGTGTAATAGAGCCGGTCAACCATGATTTCAGAATTGTAAAAGACAGCGGCCTAGCCGTCCGGCAGGAGAGTCAGTCTGCCTCGCGCGACTGCCGAACGACAAGCACCAGTATCGCGATCCAGCCAATACCAAGCGACAAGCTGAGCAAACACCAGAAGTAGATTCGGGCAAGCCATAGGTGCTCATACGCCGGCTCAGCCCGCGCCATGCAGAGAAGATTGGTCAAACGGTAGACGCTGTGAACTCCGCAAAGCGCGAGCAGAAAGAGCAGACCGCTCATCCACGCGATGAAATGCCTCTTCATCCACTTCGCTCACCCACTATGCTCGCTCCAGATCTGCGCCAGTGCAAGCGCAGAATCGCAGCCCTTAAAATGAAGTGCATGCCCCCAACGCGACCTCGAGCAGAAAACATTCCCCGCAACCTCAAGCCGTATTTCATCGCCCTCTTTCGCGCCGGAGAGCGCTGGAACCAGACAGAGGGCGCAGAAGACTTGCCGGCACAGCAGTTGACCTTTCTACGCACGCAATTCGAAGCGGGCGTTTATCGCGCGGCGGGGCCGATCACCGACGGCGGACCGATCTCGGCAATGGCGATTATCGAAGCGGATAGCCTGGAAGCCGCGAAGAGTGTGGCCGCACAGGATCCGGCGGTCGTGGCGGCGAGACTCGTCGTCGAGGTGCACACGGCATTGCTACCAGCGCTGGATGCGGTGCGGGCGGAGTATTGACGCGGTGAACGCCCGGAACCGGTGTCGCCACTCGGTCTCGGGAGTGGTCTCTTGGCGGGCGGTTCGCGGGCTCTAGAGAGAAGACGTAAAGTCAGTTTCGTATGCCGGAAATCAACTCTGCAGGCCTTTTCTTGATGGAGAAGGCCTGCCAAGTTCGGCGCTTCGCATTCCAGCAGCTGTACTTCTGGTCTAGATCGAATTCATATTCAGCAGGAACTCTGCATTGTTCCGCGTCTTTTCGAGACGACTGACCAGCAATTCCATCGCCTCGACCGGTGACAGTGGATGCAAGACTTTACGCAGTACCCAGGTGCGGGCGAGATCGTCTTTGGGGATGAGCAGCTCTTCTTTCCGTGTGCCCGAACGCTGAATGTCGATCGCCGGAAAGACGCGCTTGTCGACCAGCTTGCGGTCGAGGATCACTTCCATGTTGCCGGTGCCCTTGAACTCTTCGAAGATGACTTCGTCCATGCGCGAACCGGTATCGACCAGAGCGGTGGCAATTATGGTCAAGGATCCGCCTTCTTCAATGTTGCGGGCCGCACCGAAGAAGCGCTTCGGACGTTGCAGGGCATTGGAGTCGACGCCGCCTGAGAGCACCTTGCCCGATGGCGGCACGATGGTGTTGTAGGCGCGGGCTAGACGGGTGATCGAGTCGAGCAGGATCACGACGTCGCGCTTGTGCTCCACGAGACGCTTGGCTTTTTCAATTACCATTTCGGCTACCTGGACGTGGCGCGCAGCCGGCTCATCAAAGGTCGAGCTGATGACTTCGCCTTTGACCGAACGCTGCATGTCAGTGACTTCTTCAGGGCGCTCGTCGATGAGCAGGACGATCAACACTACCTCGGGATGATTTGAGGTGATCGAGTTCGCGATCGACTGCAGCAACATCGTCTTGCCGGTGCGTGGCGGAGCGACGATCAGACCACGCTGGCCTTTGCCAATCGGTGTCAACAGATCCATTACGCGGCCGCTGATGGCTTCGCGGGTGGTCTCCATCTTGATGCGCTCTTCAGGGTAGAGCGGAGTCAGGTTGTCAAAAAGGATCTTATTGCGGGTCTCTTCGGGCGATTCAAAGTTGATGGCCTCGATCTTGACCAGAGCGAAGTACTTCTCTCCTTCATGCGGCGGTCGAACATTGCCGCTGATAGTGTCGCCAGTCTTGAGGTCAAACTTGCGGATCTGAGAGGGGGAGACGTAAATATCGTCCGGGCCCGGAAGATAGTTGTAGTCGGGCGAGCGGAGGAAGCCGTAGCCATCGGGGAGGATCTCGAGCACACCCTCGGCGAAAATATGGCCTTCTTTTTCGCTCTGAGCCTGAAGGATCTTAAAGATCAGATCTTGTTTACGGAGGCCGCTGGCGCCAGGGATCTCCAGGCTGCGGGCAATGCGGCTAAGTTCTGTAATGCTTTTCTCTTTAAGTTCGGAGATGGTCATTTTTACCTGCGGAATTTCGTGTGTGGAGGGGGTATACCGGAAGGGGATTTTTGCTGTTTAGGCAGGAGTCGATCAGGCAGAATTGAGGGGGTACAGCAAAGCCGCGCTATGCTGCGCGGCGTTGCTGGAGTGGAGCTTCCTGCAGTTCTAAAGAAGCGTTGGTGGAGGCGGCATTCATCGGGTTGTTCTCATGGAATCTAACCAGCACATCATTCGCGGTGTCTTGCAGTCTGGTGGTAGGCTTGTGCAACTTGCGAGTCGCCTTGGCGGCAAGTTGACAAAGCTCATAACGATTTCGGACATGGGCTAACGCCCCAAATATCAGATCAGAACGCATCAGTGTATTCTCCTTGTCATCGACTGGGTCCACGGCTCTCATTATCCTGCTGATGCAAAAGCCATCGGCCGAGGAGACAATCTTTTTTTGGTACTACGTATATGACGTTTCAGTCCTGCATCTTGTTTTAATTATTTTGTCACTTTGTTCGCAAACGACTGCGCGAATCCCGAGAAAGTAGAAGCAAAGTGAACGTAAATGTCCCTTATTCGAAAGTATGGCAGTCCACGAGAAGGGGCTGCATACCAGCGAAATGATTCTTCAATCCTTGCAGATGGGAGCACTTCTGTACTAAATCCCTGGATCAGTCTGGACAGTGTGTCGAGCCATAGGGCTTTTGGGCACCGGAAAGAGCTGGCTGCGAAGGTCGCTTGATGTTTTCGCCACCATTCAAGGTAAACCCTAAGTTTGTTACCGTCAACAGTTTTCTGGTTACTTAGGTGGATTGGACCAAGAAATGCCGGAAACTGGCAGCTATCGCCCGGCTTCTAGAACAAAGGCATTTTCGGGGAAGCCTCTCACTAAAAACTCTGTCAACTTCTTAGCGTCAGCTTCGTCATTGATGCCAAGCCAGATGTGTGCCAGCTCGTGAGCGACGACCTTCTTAGGTTCGGGGTTCAAGCTTCTGTTCGTCAACAACTTAGCGCCTTCGATATAAGTAGTTCGTCCAAGTAGATCTGTCGAGGCGATGATATTCTCGGTTTCTGCCCTACCCGATAGCTCAAGGAATTTGCGCCATCCCGCCCCATCACAGATGAGCACCCAGTGCCAGGAATGAGGGCGCGGCAAACTTGCCAGAAGCTGCACAAAAATGCGGGCCTGTTCCTTGCATTCGGCGGGCGCCGCCTGCCCGACCGGGACAAATGACGAGACGATGCTGACATCATTCGTCTCTCGGAATCCAGGAGCGTCTGGCAGGACAAACGCCCGGCATGAGAGTTCAGAAGTGATCGAGAAGAAACAAAGGAGAATTAAGATCCTTGCGGCTGGAGCCATGTTCACCCGGACCGAGAACTAAGACTCACTCAGTCTTCGGCAAAGGCCGACGTTTGCGGGAACACTCCATTAGAAAAAAAAATGTCGGTGGTGCTGGATCGGTCGAGTCTCGTCCGGAACTCCCGAAATGAAATCAGCTAGTTCCCGAGCAAATGGCTGAAGATCAGCAAGCCTCAGGCTTCAGCTCCAATAACTTCGATCGAGGGTGCGATATTGGATGGCTTCGGCGATGTGGCCAACATTGATGTCGGCTTGGGCGTCGAGGTCGGCAATGGTCCGGGAGACCTTGAGAATGCGATCGTGAGCGCGCGCGGTCAAGCCCTGCTGCTGCATGGCCCGTTCGAGCAGCCGCTCGGCGTCAGCAGAAAGTTCGCAGAAAACCCTTACCTGCCGAGTGCCCATCTGGGCGTTCGAATAGATCTTTTCGGCGGCCGTCACAAATCGTATCCTCTGCCGTTCGCGCGCGGCGAGCACACGGTCGCGGATCTCAGCCGACCCTTCGGCAGCGGTTCCGGAGCGCAGTTCCCGATACTGAACAGCCGGCACCTCGATGTGGATATCGATTCGATCGAGCAGCGGCCCCGACACTTTCGATATATATCTTTGAATCATCGGCGGCGTGCACAAACATTCGTGCGACTTGTCATTGAAATAGCCGCAGGGGCAGGGGTTCATCGCCGCCGCCAGCATAAACCTCGCAGGGAAGCTCAGCGACATACTCGCCCGGGATATCGTCACCTGGCCATCTTCAAGCGGCTGGCGCATGACTTCCAAGACATTGCGAGGGAACTCCGGGAGTTCGTCGAGGAACAGAACTCCATTGTTCGCGAGCGATACTTCCCCTGGCCGGGGAATCGCGCCTCCGCCGATCAGTCCGGCGTCGGAGATGGTGTGATGCGGAGATCGAAATGGCCGCTGCGTCACCAGGCCGGTGTCGGCGTCGAGCACTCCGGCGACCGAGTGAATCTTGGTCGTTTCCAGGGCTTCATCAAAACTCAGTGGCGCAAGGATCGAAGGCAGACGCTTGGCGAGCATTGTCTTGCCCGAGCCGGGCGGTCCGATCATCAATATATTATGGCTCCCGGCTGCCGCCACCTCGAGCGCCCGCTTCGCCGACTGCTGACCGCGCACATCCTTGAAGTCGAGGTGGAAATGCTGCAGTTCGCCAAGCAGCTTCGATGTCTCGACCTTGAATGGCTGAGTTTGAATGCCTCCGTTAGCGGCAGCATTGAGCAATTCGCGCACCTCAGTCAGCGAGCCTACCGCATACACCTTCACTCCCTCGACCACTGCGGCTTCAGCAGCGTTGGCGGCTGGCAATATTAAGTTTGCGATCCCATTCGCCCGCGCCGCGACCGCGACCGGGAGCATTCCCGGCACGGCGCGTAAGCTGCCATCCAGGCCAAGCTCTCCCACCAGAAGAAACTGGCTCAGGTCCTTCAGTTGAAGCGCGCCATAGGCCCCAAGGATCCCAATCGCGATCGGCAGGTCGAACCCGGAGCCTTCCTTTTTAATGTCCGCCGGAGCGAGGTTGATGGTGATGTGAGTTGGCGGGATCGCAAAGCCGGAATTCTTGATCGCCGCTCGCACCCGGTCGCGGCTCTCGCGCACCGCTGCATCCGGCAGGCCCACGGTGTGGAAGTGGTCTTCCTGCGTCTGAATGCCCGAAAAATCAACCTCGACATCGATGATGTTCGCATCAATGCCGTAGACAGCGGCGCTCAGCGCTTTGAAAAGCAATTAGGCCTTGAAGTTCGTGGGAGTCTTGGCGTGATTCTACGGCGCGGGAAGCGGTTTGGCGAGAGAATAAGCCATTCGGTAGTGTCCTATTGATCAAATCAGGACGCTATCGTCACGCTCTATGATGTGCAGTGATATCGGCTTAATCTCAGATACCTCGCTCTCAAGATGAGCCGCAAACTCCTCAAGACAGCCGCAGCCTGATAAGAGAATGTCGCATTATCGAATCTGCAACTTGGCGTCAAGCTTGATATCAGCCGAGGAATCACCCACCATCAGGCTGACCGGCTCCGCCTCTACCTGAAACCTCCCCAGCTTCTCGTCCCAGTAGGAGAGATCGGTGGCCTCGAGCGGTATGGTCACCGTCTTCTTCTCATTCGGCTGGATGCTGACCCGCTGAAACCCTTTCAACTCCTCACGCGGGCGTTCCACTTTGGACTTCAAATGCTTGACGTAAAGCTGGACAACTTCATCGCCAGCCATGCTTCCGGTGTTGGTCACATCCACGCTGACCGTCACCGTTCCATCTTTTGCGATTTCGGCAGAACTCGTCTTCAGATTCGAATACTGGAAGCTCGTATAACTCAGGCCATAGCCGAACGGATATAGTGGCTCGCCCTTGAAGTACATATAAGTCCGGCCGTCGCGAATGTTGTAGTCCATCATCGGCGGTAGCTGGTCGGTCGATTTCGGCCAGGTCGTTACTAACCGGCCGCCGGGGTTGTAATCGCCGAAGAGCACCTTGGCGAGAGCGGCGCCTTCATCCTGCGAAGAGTGGGCCATGTGCAGAATCGCAGGAACATTCTCCTGCGACCAGTTGATGGCGAAGGGAAAGCTTGAAATCAAAATGACTACCGTCTTCGGGTTGACGGCATAGACCTGTCTCACCAACTGTTCCTGGTCCAGAGTGATCACTTGGCGGTCCCGCCCTTCCCGCCCATCGCTCGGCACCGTGCAGGGCAAGGTCCCGCCGCCGTCCGGGGTGTTGTGCCAATCGTGCGGCATATCCGGCCCGCAGGTAGGGTCGTTGCCGACGACTACTACGGCGACATCGGAGGCCTCTGCCGCCTTGACTGCGGCCTGAGCGGTCTCGTCGGCGGCATAGTTGACCTTGACGCTGGGGCCAACCGCCTCCTTGATTCCACGAAGCGGAGTAATGGCGTAGGGCGGAGTTCCGCCGTACCAGTCCCAGTGCACGGAGTCAGCCAGCGGCCCAATCACGGCTATCGACTTGATCGAATCCTTCTTGAGCGGCAGGAATGAGTTGGCGTTCTTTAGCAGGACCACTGATTCGAGCGCCATCTTTTGCGAGACTTCCTTGTCCTTCGCGGTGTTCCATGGCTCGGGTGAATCCTTGATCGCGGCGAAAGGAACAGTCGCCGGGGGATCAAGCAAACCCAGCTTGATCGCTATCTGGAATTTCCTGCCGAGCAACTCATCGATCTCTTTTTCTGTGATTGAGCCATCCTTCAAGGCGGCTTTGGTTTCATCCTGGTAGGTATCAAGAAACTGATTGATCCCGGCCTTAAGACAGGCGACTACGGCCTCTTTTTGGGTTGGAAACCGTTTGTGATCGGTGACCAGGAGCTTGACCGCACCGCCGTCGCTCGACAGCACGTCAACCCCCCATTGGTCTTCGACGACGCTCTTCAGGATCGGATTGATGGCCATCGGAGTTCCGTTCCACGAGTTATAGGAGGCCATCACCGCCTTTGCTCCTCCATCGAGAAAACCCATTCGGAATGGCACCGAATAATATTCCCAGAACAAACGCTGGTCGAAATTCGAAGAGGACTTCGTGCGCAGATTTTCATTGCTGTTGGCGAGGAAATGCTTGAGCAACGAAGCTGCCTGCCAATACTTTGGATCGTCGCCCTGTAATCCCTTTACGAATGCAGTCACCATCGTTCCGTTGAAGAATGGGTCTTCGCCATAGACCTCTTCGCTCCTGCCCCAGCGAGGATCGCGGGCAAGGTCAGCCTGTGGCCCCCACAGCATCAGTATCTGGCGGTCGTATTTCGGAGTCTGTGTGATGAATCGAGCTTCATAGCCTTCAACACCCGCCGCCTCCCGCACCAGGTCGGGATCCCAGGACTCACCCATGCCGGGAGGTTGCGGAAATTGCGTCGTGGTGATCGCGCTGCCGTGATATCCGCCTTGGCTTTTGTCGCGCTGCACTACGCCATGAATCCCCTCTGAGCTTCCTATATTCGGCACGCCGAGTCGCGGCACCCCCGTTCTTGTCCCAAGGCAGCCGACCTTTTCATCGATGGTCATCAGCGACAGCAAATTGTCGATCCTCTTTTCCGCCGGCAGCGCTGGATCGTTGAAAGGATAAGCGTGCGCCTGGGATCTCGCTGGCATGACTGCCAGAATCACCAAAACCATGAATGCTACAAAGTATTCGTTCCTATCCATGACCGTATAACTCACTTCACTCTCGGCTCTCGGCCTAGTCTGACAATTCAGAAGCGATCGCAGACCAGCCTATCACGTCGTCCGATCAGCAATGGGCGCTCGAAGACTAGAATCGCCAAGTGACCACTAGCCTCTTCGACCTTTACAAAATCGGGATCGGCCCATCGAGTTCGCACACCATGGGACCGATGCGGGCAGCGCATCGCTTTGCTTCGTCGCTGGGAGACTTGTTCTCTTCGACGGAACGTATTCAAGTCGACATCTACGGTTCCTTGGCATTGACCGGGATAGGTCATGGAACCGATCGCGCCGTTCTACTGGGACTGACCGGGGAAGAGGCGAGCACCATCGATCCAGCGACGATCGAGACAAAGCTTGGGGAGATTCGTAGCAACAACACGATCGCTCTTCTCGGAACCAAGAGGGTAGCGTTCCGCGAATCCGGCGATGTGGTCTTCCATCGCGACCTCATGTTTCCCCCCGGAGCGGCGATCCAGCATCCGAATGGAGTGAAGTTCTCGGCCTTCGACGCTACCAACCATCTGCTCTCTGAACAGGTCTACTTCTCGATCGGCGGCGGTTTTGTCATTGCCGACGGAGAAACAGCGCCCTCGCTTCCGGGCTCAGCATCTTCTATTCCCTTCCCGTTCACCAGTGCCGCCGAGTTACTAGCGACCGCTGCAACCCATGGCATAACGATCGCCGAGTTAATGCTAGCGAACGAAAGCGAGCATCGCAGCGCGGAAGAAGTACGTTCCGGGATTCTAAATATCTGGCACGTCATGCGGGCATGCGTCGAACGGGGCATGTCAACCGAGGGAATTCTTCCCGGAGGACTGAACGTCCGGCGTCGTGCGAAGCAACTTGCGGAACGATTGACCACGAAGGGTCTCAGAAGCAGAGGCGGTGATCCGCTCGCGCCGCTCGACTGGGTCACGGTCTACGCAATGGCAGTCAATGAAGAAAACGCCGCCGGCGGCCGCGTCGTCACCGCGCCGACCAATGGAGCAGCAGGAGTTGTCCCAGCTGTGGCGCTCTACTATCAGAACTTTATCAACGGAGCAGATGAGGATGGGCTGCTCCGCTACTTCCTCACCTCGGCCGCAATCGGCATCCTTTATAAGGAGAATGCTTCGATCAGTGGCGCAGAGGTTGGCTGCCAGGGGGAAGTCGGAGTCGCCTGCTCGATGGCAGCCGGAGCACTGGTCGCCGCTCTGGGCGGCAGCAACGAAGAGATCGAGCACGCGGCCGAAATCGGCATGGAGCACAATCTGGGGATGACCTGCGATCCGATTGGAGGACTGGTGCAGATTCCCTGCATCGAGCGCAACGCGATGGGTGCAGTCAAAGCCGTCCATGCCTGCCGCATGGCCATGAACGAGACCGATGGACATAAGATCTCGCTCGATCAGATCATCCGCACCATGTACCTCACGGGTCTGGACATGCAGTCACGATATAAGGAGACATCGCTGGCCGGCCTCGCCTTGAATGTGATCGAGTGCTGATGGAAGTAATCCTCACTTCGGTGAGACGCTGAACGACACCCGTCATAGCTCACCTCTGTCAGCCGCTGAAGTAACTTCTCCACCCGCGCCGCGGCTCGCCCCGACAACGAGAGCGCGAAAGGCTGCCGACTTTTTCAGACGGGAGTTTCGTCTAGCAGCCGACTATTACCATCTCACCTGAACGAGATCGTCGCGGGCGCCCCATTCTCGTAGTAGTAAGGTAGTGCCCGCATCACGTCGATCGTGAAGTAGCCATCCGCTCCGGAATAGATCCGCAACCATGGCGAAGCGGATTTCTGGCCGCGTGGCCGCTGGAGTGGAGGCGAGCATGAAAGTTTCCCCAAAGTTCTCGATCAACAGACTCCTCCACCGAGTAGGCTTAGATTAATAAGGATACCGAAAGCCTCTCGCACGATGTCATCAAGCGAAGAGACCAGGAAACTGAATACGACAGTTGGAATGACAGTAGAATCAGAGCTCTCACTTGATCAGAAAGCTAGCCGGAGCACCATCGCTCCCTGGTGGCACACCGCACTCATCGTCATTTTGATCGCGGCAACTTCGGTGCTGGGATCGTTGCGTCCTGCAAAGACTTCGATGTCTGGCCATCATCTCGCCAACTATGGAGTGACCCTTGCGTGGGAATGGGTCCTTGCCGCACTTACCTACTGGGGAATCCGATTGAAGAAGACCCCGCTTCGAGAGTTGCTGGGCGAGCGTCGTCCCGGACGTAAAGCATTCTTACTCGACGTGGGAGCAGCCGCCGTCTTCTGGATCGTTTCGTTGATGGTGCTCGCAGTGTTGGCAGTCTTGCTTCGATTGCTCCATCTCGAGAGCGCGCAAAAACAAATCAGTCAGCTCGCTCCGGCGAGTGTGCCCGAAGCAATTCTCTGGATTGCGCTGAGCCTCTCCGCCGGAATGTGCGAGGAGTTTCTCTTTCGCGGCTATCTTCAGCAGCAATTCGCTCGCGCGACCGGCCATATCTGGGTCGGTGTCCTCGTCTCGGCGGTCCTCTTCGGTGCCGCGCACGGATATGAAGGAATCGCTGGAATGCTGATGATTACTGCCTACGGAGCACTCTTCAGCATCCTCGCCATCCGTCGCAAAAGTCTTCGAGCTGGAATGATCGCGCATGCATGGCACGACTCGATCACCGGCCTCGTGCTCTGGTTCTTGAAGCACGCCCGTGTGCCTCTCGGTCTTTTCTAGGAGAGAGTCAGCGTTCAAATAAACTGCTTCCGTGACTCCTGCGATTCCAAAGTACAAACACGGATGTACGAAAGTTGATTTTTTTCTTGACACGCTTTTTTCTGATCTCTATACCTTTCGTTAACTGCAGCTTTTGTACTGCAGTCTCGATGTCAAATCGAAAAGGGAGAACAAACAACAATGGCAACCAAGAAGGCAGCCAAGAAGGCACCAGCAAAGAAGGCGGCACCAGCGAAGAAGGCCGCCAAAAAGAAGTAGTCACTGCAACAGGCAACACAGTTGGGGAGCGCTCATTGCGCTCCCCAACGTGTTTCTGCGAATAAGTTTGAAGAGCAAGCTCTCGTCTGACAAACGAGAACAACTAGGATGAGAGAAGATGACGCGGCGCCGATGGATCGCTGATCAGTGGGACGAATCGCACGCGACCTTGAGCGGTAGCCCGGCGATGCACCTGGTTCGTGTGCTCCGCGCTCGACCGGGTATGGTCTTCGACCTTGTCGCCGGCGATCGCGTGCGTCGCGCAGTCATCTCCGAGATCGAAGAGGGCGCAGTGAGATTTCTCCTCGGCGAAGATGTGGAAGCCGAAGCCGCTCTTCCTATCACGCTGGTCCTCGCCGTCTTCAAGTTTGATCGAATGGAGTGGGCGATCGAGAAGGTCACCGAACTAGGCGCGGCATGCATCGTTCCGGTGATTGCGCGGCGAACCGAGAAGCACCTCGCGCAAGCTTCGACGGCGCGGGTGGAGCGATGGCGTCGCATTGCGCGGGAGGCCGCTCAGCAATCCCGGCGTTCAGATTTGTTGCGAATTCAGGATCCGGCTCCTCTTAAGGATGTTGTCGGTCAGGCGCCCCATGCGTTGCGCCTTCTGCTCGCCGAGCGCGAGCGTTCGGTGATGCTTCGAGATGCTATCGAATATGAAGAAGGCGGAGCATCGCTCCCGGAAGATCAAGAAATCTGGCTGGCGGTCGGACCGGAGGGCGGGTGGGCGCCGGAGGAGGATGTTCTATTTTCCGGAGAAGCATGGAAGCCCGTGAGCCTGGGTCCGCGTATTTTGCGGGCGGAGACGGCTGCAATCGCTGCCGTCTCTACACTCGCCGCATTGCTCGACTAGATAGTATTTCGATGCCGGTGCCAAACGTGGAATCCAGCCGCTGGCGATCTTCCTTAGAGCAGCCGCCTCGCCCGTTCGACGCGGGAGTGAAATGCCTCGATAACTCCAGCGGCGAGTTAAGCTCAGACCACTGACTCTCAGCTGAAAATCTCTTTGACCTTAGCGAATAGACTTCGAGAAGTCGGTTTATTCTCAACCGTCAGCGTTTCCGCCAGCTGCCGTAGCAACTCGCGCTGCACCTTTGTCAGTTTCTTCGGCGTCTGCACCGCGACCTCAACGACCAGGTCGCCGCGCCCGCGTTCGTTGAGATAAGGCACACCCTTGCCGCGAATGCGGAACTCCTTGCCACTCTGCGTGCCTTCGGGAATCTTCAGCGTAGTTTCGCCTTCGAGAGTGGCAATGGCCAACTCGTCACCGAGGGCCGCCTGCGGCATCGAGATCGGCATCACGCAATGGAGATCGTTCCCGTCCCGCTCGAAGAACTCATGCGCCTTGACTGCCAGGACAATGTAGAGATCGCCGCTCGGGCCGCCAAAACGGCCGGCGTCGCCCTCGCCCTGATAGCGAATGCGCGTGCCCTCCTCCACGCCTGCGGGAATGTTCACCACGATCTTGTGATCCCGGCTGACGCGCGCCTCGCCCCGGCAAGTTGGGCATGGATTCGTGATCATGCTGCCGGTGCCGCCGCACACATTGCAAGTGCGGGCGATCGAGAAGAACCCCTGCTGGTAGCGAACTTGTCCTCTTCCCTGGCATTGCGCGCAGGTGGTCGGCCCCTGTTTGTTCCGGGTCCCGGTGCCTTGGCAATCATCGCAGGCTTCCATCCGGTGAATGCTGATCTCGGTCTCTTTACCAAAGACCGCTTCTTCAAAGGCGATCGACATCTCGTAGCGGAGGTCCCGGCCGCGCTGCGCGCGCGACGGACGCCGGTTGTTGCCGCCGACGTTGAACATCTCGCCGAACAGGTCGCCAAAGATATCGCCGAGATCTTGCGCGTTGGTAAACGGGCTGCCATTGCCGCCGGCGCCGCTCACCCCAGCATGTCCATACCGGTCATAAGCGGCGCGCTTTTGCGCGTCGGTCAGAACCTGATAGGCTTCGCTGCACTCTTTGAATCGCTCTTCGGCTTCGGCATCCCCGGGGTTGCGGTCGGGATGAAACTGCATGGCCATCTTGCGATAGGCCGTCTTCAGCTCCTGATCGCTCGCATCGCGGGTTACGCCTAACACTTCGTAATAGTCGAGTTTGCTCACGTTGTTTGCTGGACTCATATCTCTTTCTAGCTGGGGTTCCTAGATGCGAAAATGTTCAAAAACAAAAAGGTTGCGCTTTTTCTCTCAACTGCTTCAACCCGCCGGGTCGCCATTTACGCCGAAGCCGATCCACGGTTGCTGACCACGCGAACCAGCGCAGGCCGCAGGAGACGCTCCTTCATACGATACCCGCGACGGACTTCTTCGAGGACCTGCTGATCTGGTAGATCGACTCGTTCGACCGAATCGATAGACTCATGAACATGGGGATCGAACTGGGCGCCGACCGTTTCGACCGGTTGCACATTGAGCGAGCGAAGCACATCGTCCATCTGCTTGACGATCAATTCGACTCCACCACGAAGCTGTTCGGCGGTTCCACCGGCTTTGAGCGCCAGCTGGAAGTTGTCGATGACCGGCAAAAACTGCTCCACTGCGCCGGCCGTCGCGAAGTCGCGAAACTCTGCTCGTTCTCGAGCCTCCCGTTTGCGGGCATTATCAAACTCGGCCTGGAGGCGCGCCATGCGATCGAAGACCTGGTCGCGTTCCGCCTTCATTCGCTCATACTCCTCTAACGGAACTGACAGCGCTCCGGTCGCCTCAGGGGCCTGCACCGGCTCCTTGGGGTCGACCCCGGTAGTTACCGCATCGGCTGGATCCGAGACCGGGTCGGTATTCTGATGAAGCTCTAATTCCTCGTCTGTGATCGTCTTATCCTCAACTGCTGTTTTGTCATTCATAAATGCCTTCTTCCACACGTTACCTAACTTAAGCCGTCCTGCCATCTTGGCTGCTCCCTAGGACTTGCCGGCTATGAAACCTGCTGGTTGTATTGGATCTACTGCGGAGGCTGCAGGATTCTGTCCGAGAGCTGCGCGATGAATGATACTGCATTCATCGTCTCCTGGTATTGCAGACGAACCGGCCCCAGCACTGCCACGGTGCCCAGACTCTCCGCTCCAACCAAGGCAGGTGCGCCGATCAACACCATACTATGCATCTCCGGAATCGTCTCTTCCAACCCAACGACGACTCGCACATTCTGCTGACGAGCATCGACATAGGCGTTCAATAGTTCGATCAACCGCCGCTTCGCCTCGAGTGCGCCAAGCAGCTGACGCAGGCGATCACGGTCGACCTGACTGGCAATCAAGTTTCCTATTCCCTCTATAAATATAGATGGGCCTTCACCGTCGCCATCGAGCGCCCCCTTGCGGCAAAGCTCCCCGACTGAGCGAGTCAATTGATCGTACTCGTGCCGTTCTTGTTCGATGCGCCGCTCGAGGTCGCGACGAATTTTTTCCATTGACCAGCCGCGAAAATTCTCATTCAGGAAGTTCGCTGCGGTCCCAAGCTCAATATGGGTGAGGTCGTGATCGAGCGCAAGCACGCGGTCGAGCACCGCGCCAGCCTTGGTCACCACCACTGCCAAGACCCTTCCAGCTGCCAAGCGCGAGAAGTGTATGTGCTCGAGCTCATGAAATTCGGCGCTCGCAGCGACTGCCACGCCCACTCCATTCGAGATCAGCGCCAGCACATGCGAAGTCCGCTCCAGAAATTGCTGCCGGCTGCTTACTCCAGAAAAGCTGTCTTCAATCTGATCGCGGCGATCCTGAGTCAGCCCCGCCGTTCCGCTGCGGGCCATACCATTCAACTGCTCCACGTAAAAGCGAAAGGCCTTGGCGGAGGGCATGCGGCCCGCCGAGGTATGCGGCTGATCAAGCAATCCGGCATCTCCGAGCGAAGCCATCACATTGCGAATGGTCGCTGAACTCATGCCTTCGCGATTGCCGAGTTGGCGGGCGATAGCCTGCGAGGCGACCGGCTCCCCGGTATCGATGTACATCTCGATAATAGCGGTAAGCACCGCCCGTTCCCGCGGACTAAGCCTGATTTCGCCAGCCATGATTTCCCATCAGCCCTTGAAACATCTCCTGTCGTAGCGGTGTTTCGGGTAGACTCTTCCTATTTGATTCTAGGAAGATGACGATTGGGTGTCAAGCTGAGGAGACCGTCGGCGCAGTGAACCCACGTACAGCAAGCTTAATGCCCGAGCACTCTCAGCCGCTTACACCATATCCCGCCAATTCGCACCCACTCCACAATCGGCAACCAATGGAACCTTCAACTCGATGACGCCCTCCATCTCTTCTTTCACCAGCGCTCGAACTCGATCGACTTCATTCTCCGGCACATCGAAGAGCAATTCGTCATGCACCTGCAACGTCATCGCGGTCTCGAGATTCTCTGAAGTCAGCCGCCGGTCGATGCGGATCATGGCGAGCTTGATCAAGTCCGCCGCCGTCCCTTGGAGAGGCGTGTTCACCGCCGTCCGCTCGGCAAATCCTCGAAGGTTCGCATTACGGCTTTGAATATCGGGAATCGGCCGTACCCGCCCAAAGACGGTCCGCACCTTCTGCTCTCGGCGCACCTCTTCGAGAAGCCTGTCAATGTAGGTGCGCACCCCGCTGTAGCGCGCGAAGTAGGTCTCGATATAGAGCCGCGCCTGGTGCTGATCGATGCCCAATTGCTGCGCCAAGCCAAACGGCGAAATACCGTAAACGATGCCGAAGTTCACCGCCTTCGCGCGATTGCGCGTTTCTTTATCCATACTGTCGTGTGGCACGCCGAAGACCTCCGACGCGGTCAGCGTATGAATGTCCTGGTTGGTGCGATAGGCGTTCAGCAGTAGCGGGTCGTCAGAGAAGTGCGCCATCAGGCGCAACTCAATCTGCGAATAATCAGCCGAGAGCAGCGTTCGCCCCGGAGCGGCGATGAACGCTGCGCGGATCTCTCGGCCCAAAGCAGTCTTGATGGGAATATTCTGCAAATTCGGATTGGTCGACGAGAGTCGTCCGGTCGCCGTCCCCACCTGGTTGAAGGTGGTATGCACACGACCGTCGCGGTCGGCAAGCAACGGCAGCGAGTCGACGTAGTTCGATTTCAGCTTGGCCAGATAACGATACTCGAGCACCAGCCTCGGCACTTCGCTGTGCGTAGCCAGTTCCTCGAGCACATCCTGCGCTGTCGAAACCACCTTGCCCTTGCCATACTTGAGTGGCTTGGGCAGGTTCATCTTGTTGAAGAGAATGTCACCGAGCTGCTTCGGTGAGTTGATATTGAAGCGATGCCCGGCCTTCTCATAGATGGTCTCGCCCACCCGATGCATCTCTGAAGTGAGAGTTTCCGCCATGCGGTTGAGAACTTCAGAATCGATCCGCACCCCAACCGTCTCCATCTTCAGCAGAATTGGCACCAGCGGGAGATCGATCTCCTCATAAACGCGGCGCTCGTCGAGGGAGCCGATATCCTCGCGCAACACCGGGGTCAGTCCGCGAATCACGTGCGCTGCTTCCGCCAGCTGCGCTTCCCCAAGCTCCTGAAGTGGACGACTCGTAAAACGCGCCGCCACGTCCGCCAATCGGTGACTCGCATGGGTCGGATTGATGAGATAGGAATACAACATCAGGTCATCGTTCGCGCCGGCGAGCTCGACACCGTGCTGCTGCAATGTCCGCAGGGTTCCTTTCAAGTCGTGGACACGCTTAGGAATCAAGGGGTCTTCGAGCAATGCCCGCAACTCCGCATCCTGAGCGTGACCCACTCTCAGGATCAAACCCACGCCAGGCTCGGTCGATACCCCAATCCGGATTCCTTCCGGCTCGATATCTTTCGGGTTTTCCGCCGTCTCAGCCTGCTCAGCGGCCTCAAACATCCCCATGAACGACAAGCTCTTAAGAGCGGGTTCCGCTTCTTCTACCGCTTCGGTCTCCTGCTCGCTTACTTGCTCCGCAACGGTTTCAAGGATGGACGTCTCGAGCCCGAGCGCAAATCCGTCTTTCCTCGCCACCTCGAGAAACCGGCTGACCTGTTCCTGGGTTGGTTCCAGGAGAAACTCGGTGGCGACGCTCTCCGCTTCCGGCGCCAGCTCCTTCAGCAGCGACGTAAATTCGAGCTCAGTAAACAATGCCCGGCACGCGGTCACGTCAGGCTTCTGGGTGCGCATTGCTTCAAGATCGAGCGGTACCGGAACCTCGCAATGGATCGTCACCAGCTCCTTGCTGAGCATGATGTTGTCGCGATTATTCTCGAGCGACTCGCGATAGGTCTTGCGTTTCACCTCGGAGGCGTGATCGAGCGCCGCCTCGACCGAGCCAAACTGCTGGATCAACTCGACTGATCCTTTATCGCCAATTCCGGGAGCTCCAGGGATGTTATCGATCGAGTCGCCCCGGAGCGCCATCACATCGACTACCCGTTCTGGAGGAACTCCCAGCGTCTCGATGACCTTCTCACGGTCGAGAACCAGGTTGTCCTTCGCTGGGTTGAGCACCTTCACGCTATCGGTCACCAGCTGCAGCATGTCCTTGTCGTTCGAAACCACAAAGACGCAATGGCCGGCCTCCGCAGCCTGCTTGGCGAGGGTGCCGATCACGTCGTCCGCCTCAAAGCCTTCCGCCTGCAAGATGGGTATATGAAAGGCATCCAGCGCGCGGCGAATATAAGGCAACTGCTGCGCCAAGTCTGGAGGCATCTCGGTGCGGTTGGCCTTGTAGCCAAGGTAGTCAATCTCCTCAAAGGCCTGGGTCTTGATATTGAACTTCTTGACCGCGGTCATCGCCTTCGAGCGCTCGTCGCGAAAGACTTGACCGCTGACATCGAAGACCGCGGCAAAGTATTCCGGAGAGAAATCACGCCGCAGCTTGTTGATCATGTTGACGAAAACAAAGGTCGCTGCCGTCGGCACACCGGTCCGCGTTGACATCGGCCGCTGCCGCTGCATCGCGTGGTAGGCACGAAAGATGAACGACATCGAGTCGAGCAGAAAGACCGGCGGCTTACTTTGCAAAGAGGTCGGAGCCGAATTAGCCATCGATCAAAAGTCTAGCTGATTCCAGCAGAAGTACCTTGAATCCACCCGCCGCAGAAGAGCGATCGAGGCTCTCTGCGTTGAAGAGGCCGCCGAACGAAACGCTCGGTATGACACTGAAGGTGCTTCTTTTTCTAGCTATGTGTAGCTGCCCGCGAGCAGCTACACCGATTCGGAATGGATCTTGTGTTCTTGATATTCCTCGATGTGGTGGTAGATCGAGTCCGGAAACTTCAGATTGCGATACAAGTTGCCGCAGTCCGGATCTTCGGGGTTCGGCAATATCGGAAACTCCTGCTCCGCCTGCCAGGCGAGAATGCGCTCCCGCTTCGGAGGGTTGTAGTCGCGCCCTTCCACCTGGCGCAACATCAGCACCGCCTGCTCTTCGCTAAAATCCGGGTCGCGGGTCAGCCAGCCAACCACCTCTTCGCCGGGAAGAAAATGACGCGCCACCATCGCAAAGACCAGCCGACCATAGTGGCCGATGTCCTTCCCGGCATCGAGAGAATCCATCAGGTGGGCCATCATCGAGTCTTTACGCAGGGCGGCCTCGCCATCCTCCTCACCATCACCATCGATAGCTTCTCGGTCGATGCCACTCGCCGCTGCCTCGACCTCAAGAGCAGGTTCCCGCCCGGCTCCTGCTTTGAGCCGCGCCAGCTCAGCTTCGGCGCGTTCTGCACGCTCTATCGCCTGCTGCAGCTTGTCATTCGATGTCGTTGTCTCGTTCGTCTCCGGCGACGCCTTCCGATCGGCCATCGGTCAATCTCCTTTACGCTTTTTGTTCGCTTCAAGAGAGATGATGTTCCACGCGGCCCGCGTTGCCTCATGAGAGAAACATACAGTCCCCATAGGAAAAGAAGCGATACCGCTCCGCGATTGCATGCCTGTATGCAGCTAGCGCCGCTTCGCGTCCGGCAAAGGCACTTACCAGCATCAACAGAGTGGATTGCGGCAGATGGAAGTTGGTCAGCAGGCCGCTCACGATGCGGAACTCGTATCCCGGCGAGATAAAAATGCTGGTCGTCCCGGCATGCGCCGCCAACGGCCTGCCTTTTGCTGCCAGGGCGCAGTGCTCCAGGGTGCGGACAGTCGTCGTTCCGGCAGCAATCACTCGCCGGTTCTCAGCCAGTGCGGCGTTAATCGCATCTGCCGTCTGTGCCGGCAAGGTGTAAGGTTCCGCGTGAAGCCGAATGTCCTCGACTCGATCCACCCGCACCGGTTGAAACGTTCCCAACCCGACGTGCAGCGTGATGAAGACTACCGTCACGCCCCTCGCCCGGATTCGCTCCAGCACCTCTGGCGTGAAGTGCAATCCCGCCGTCGGAGCCGCCGCCGAACCCGGCCGCTCTGCAAAAACAGTCTGGTAGCGTTGCCGGTCACCGCTCGTATCTTGACGCCGAATATACGGCGGCAGTGGCATATGGCCGACTTTTTCCAGCTGACTGAAAAAATTAGGAACGGGATGAAAGCGAAGCAGCCGCTCCCCAAACTCGCCGCGATCCACGACCTCGGCTGTAAGCGACGTTCCATTGTCGGAGGCAAACACCAGGGTATCGCCTAACAGCACCTTGCGGCCCGGCCGAACCAGAGCCGTCCACTCCCATTCGTTTACTTGTTGAGTGAGCAGCGCTTCAATCTTGCCGCTCTGTGCCACACTCGCCTTATGTCCGAGGAGACGCGCCGGAATTACCCGGCTGTCGTTCAGCACTAAAACGTCGCCGGGGTGAAGCAAATCGGGAAAGTCGCTAAACCATGCGTCCCGCCACCTCCCGGATTGCCGGTCAAGCACCAGCATCCGTGCGCCGGACCGTTCTGCCGGAGGTTGCTGCGCGATGAGTTCTTCGGGTAGTTCGAAGTTGAAATCGGAGACAAGCACGAAGTCGATTCTACTTCCGGTCAGCGCCTGATCCGATGGCGAAGTACTCCTCGGCCAGACGGCGGGCCCGCTCCATGGCTACCTCCACCTGCATTCGCACCGCTTCCAGTTCTTCCGAGCCGGCGTTTGAGACCGGAGGATTTACCTTATGTGCCCAGCTTACAGCGACACGGGAAAAGGGCTTCGGAATGAGGAAGCCATCCCAGGAGTTTGCCACCCACGCCCGCTCTGGGAGTAAATACAGAATGCCGACCGGCATTTGGCTCATCTGGGCAAGTTTCACCGGGCCAACTTTGGTCTTGAAGCGGGGTCCGCGCGGGCCGTCCGCGGTGAACACAGCGATAAAGCCCGCATCGATGGCGCGTTTCAGACCCAGCAGCCCTGCCGCTCCCTCGCGCGAACTTGAACCACGCACCGCATCGAAGCCAAACCGCTCAATCGTACGAGCGATCAGTTCGCCATCGAAGCTTTGACTGACCAGGATCGAGCAGCGAAGCTTTCCGTGAAAGTAAAGCAGTGCCGGAAGCGCGCAACGATGCCAGAAGCAGTAGATTCCAGGAGTTGCTTTGGTGGGAGGAACGAGCCCTGGTTCAACCACATATTCGAAGCGAAGCGTAGCGCCGATCGCCCGCAGCAACAACGCCACCAAGGGGGGAACCGTCGCCAGCGCTAAACGCTGTCCAAAAGAAAAACGTCTGCGCTCTGACACCGGGCTCACACTGACCATTCTATTGGCCGCATCGGGCGGGCGAGTGAAGACCTGCCAGCAAACCGCTGACGAGCTTCGATCCTCCCGTCTGAAGCCGGTTTGTGTCAGTGCATCTGATCTGCCCTGCAGGAGCTTTTCACGATTGTGTATCCGTTCTCTGCTCATTTGTCCTTGGCGAAGCAGCGATAAATCCTTCAGACGAGAAGACCGGCCCGCGCGTCGGAAAGAATCGCTGAACAAGGCAATCGTGAAGCGCGGAGTCCAGGTCGGCGCAACAATCGCCAATAACCACAACCCGGTGGTCAGCATCCGTAGCTTCAGTCAGAGTAGAGAGAACGACGCCACTGGTCGCAATGCCGTAGAGAACCAACGTATCGATGTCTTTGGCGCGAAGAATCATAGCGAGATCGGTGCCGGCGAAGGCGCTGATGCGGTGCTTGGTTATAACGATTTCATCAGCGTGCGGTGCGATCGGCTCCGGGATCGCTCCAAGCGGGTCCTGAAATAGCCGCTGATGCTGCTCGGAGGACTTGATTGCGCCGAGAACTGCGTTCCGGGAACTGATCTCGGGGTGTCCCGGTCGAAAACCGACCTGGATGTGGATGATGGTCATGCCAATAGTACGAGCGTGATTGAGAACATTAGCGACTCGCACCAGAAATGTATCTTTGTTCTCTCGGGTGTAAATGGAAACAATGCCGGCTTGACAATCCATGCTCAAGACGGCCGTGCGGACCGGATCAATCGTGAAAGTGTCTGCCATTTATGCTCCCTTCGGCACAGAGCCCCGCCCGTCGGAATTGGAGTCTCATGGTTTACCCCGCGAATCCCGGTCAAGCGAAAGCCGTAATCCATGCGGGCTTCTGAGGCCTTCTCATCCCATCTGCTCTTGTCAGCTATACCTCAACCAGCGGATCATCTCCGGCAGTGTTGCCCGCTTTCCGTACATCAAGATGCCCACGCGATAGACGCGCGATGCGACCCACAACACGAGCACGATCGTCATCAGCATCAACAAAATCGAGGCAGCGATCTGCCACCACGGCGGAAACTGCGAAGCCATGCGCAGGAACATGGTGATCGGGGCGCACGGGGGAAACATTGAGATCGCGACCGACCATATCGAATTTGGATTGCTCACGATGAACGAGATCATGCCAAAGCTCAACCAGATAGGCACGGCAGCCAGAGGGCTGTATTGCTGCAATTCCTGTTCGGTGCTGACCGTCGCCGCGAGCCCAGCGAACAAGGCGCTATAGAGCACATAACCGAGAACAAAGTAGACGCCGAAAAGGACGATTTCTACCGGAGCGACATGAATGGACATCTCTCCGGACATCAGTCTGCCTGCGATGGCGCTGCCGGCAAAGAGACCAGCGGCAACAATCCAAATCGCGATCTGGGTGATACCGACTGACCCGATGCCAATTAACTTCCCCGCCAGCATCTCTTCCGGCCTGACCGAGGCGAGCATGACTTCGAAGATCCTCGAGGTCTTCTCCTGAATAACCGAACGGCCAACGTTCATCCCGTACATGACCACCGTAAAGGAGAGTAGAAACGCCATGATGTAGGCCGCCCAGAAAGTGCCGGCGGCGTTGCTGCTGCTGGTTTTGCCGTTCTGCACCTGCAAAGTTGTGACCTTGACGTCTTTGGTCAGCGATTCGATTTCCCCGGCCGGTATACCTCGAGCAGTGAGTTGCTGTTGCATTGCGGCGCGGGTAACCGCATCGGTCAACCGCGTTACGGTCGTAAAGTCGCCCGAGGTCCGCGATTCATATGTTGCTGAGAGCGGCATCTGTCCGGCTGCCGCTTCCAGCCATAGGAAGCCATCCAGTTCTTTGCGGTCAACGCTCTCGGTCAGATGTTGACGATCCTGGTCGCTAGCGGGCGCCACCACATCGACACTCATCCGCGCGTCTTTGTCACTCAGCAGTTGCTGTTGAACGCGATGGGCAAGCACTGTATCACTCGAGGCGACAGCAACGTGTTTGCCCGTGCCGGAATTCTTACCGGCAAGATAGACGATCGAGAATATCCCCAGGAAAATGCCGGGAATCAGAATCGTCGTAATTTTGAAGGCTTTGCCGCGGACCTGCTCCAGATATTCGCGCTTCGCGATCAACCAGACGTTATGCATCGGCATTTCCCCCGACCGTCTGGATAAATATCTCCTCAAGCGAAGGCTCGACCAATTCGAACTTCCCGATGCGCGCCTTAGCAACCGCCTCCCGCAGCAATGCCTGCGGATCGGCGCCGTCTTTAAGCTTCAGCTCCGCGTGGCCAGCATAGTTCTTGTACTCGGCGATCGACTCGTGGCGCAGAAACGAATCGTCTCCCTCAAACTCGATTACCACCCGGTTTCGCTCGTAGCGCGATTTCACCTCTCGCATCGTGCCCGCGAGAACGACTGTCCCTCGATTCACCAGGCTGATCGCGTCGCAGAGCTTCTCTACCTGGTCCATGCGGTGGGTCGAAAAGAGGATCGACTTTCCCCTGTTCTTGAGCTCGATCAGCGTGTCCTGCAGCAGGATCGCGTTCACCGGATCCAGCCCCGAGAAAGGCTCATCCATAATGATGAGGCTGGGATCATGGAGCAGCGTCGCAATGAACTGGATCTTCTGTTGCATGCCCTTGGACAATTCTTCGGTCTTCTTCTCCAGAGACTCGGCAATCTGGAGACGCTCTGCCCATTGTTGCGCGCGGGATTGGGCGACACCGGCATCCAGGCCGTGCAGCTGTCCCATGAATACCAGCTGGTCGACCACCTTCATTTTCCTGTAAAGGCCGCGCTCTTCCGGCAGATAGCCGACTCGCGCCAGCGCCTTTCGGGTGAACGGTTCATCGAAGAGAGTCACTGTGCCCGAATCCGGCAGCGTCACCCCGATCATCATGCGGATGCTCGAAGTCTTCCCCGCACCGTTAGGCCCCAGTAGGCCGAACATGACACCGGGTTCAATGCGCAGACTGAGGTTCTGCACGGCGACCTTCTTGTCGTAAGACTTGGAAATCCGGTCCAACTCAACAACCGCCATCCGGGCTTCTCCCTGAAGATGGGGCCAGTGTAGCAGGCGAAGTGAGCGATATGATGGACCGCGCTATCGAGTTCGGCTGCCATACTCTTTTGGACGCAGGATCCTCGCTGGATTTCCAGCCACGGTCGCACCAGGAGGAACATCGCGCGTGACGACGCTGCCGGCGCCGACGATCGCGTCATCGCCGATATTCACACCAGGCACAACGATGGCGCCTCCGCCAAGCCAGACATTCTTACCGATGTGTATCGGTGCTCCCGATTCGTATCCTTGGCGGCGCAACTGGGCGTCGCGAGGATGGTCGGCGGTATAGAGGTGGACTCCAGGACCAACCTGGCAGTTCTCGCCGAGAACGATCGAAACCACATCCAGGAAGACGCATCCGAAGTTCACGAAGGAGTCGCGCCCAATGTGAATGTTGTAACCATAATCACAGAGAAACGGAGGGCGGATCGTCACGCCGTCGCCGACCGAGCCCAACAACTCCTTCAGCAAACCAAGCCGGGCTCCGGCTTCGGTGAGGCTGGTTGCGTTGTAGTCGCGCAACACTCGATCCGCGTGCATGAGATCTGCCGCAAGCTCCGGGCCCACGGCCCGGTAAAGGTCCCCTGCCAGCATCTTTTCTTTTTCGCTGCGCAAATCTATTTCAGACATGAATCACTCAAATACTTCACGCAATGGCCCGAGGCATTTGAGCACTTTCTCCGAAAGTTTCGGAAAGCGCCGAAAATGCTCTAGCATCGTCTCTGTGCTGTCGCTCGACACCCCTATCCAGTTCGTTAAAGGCATTGGTCCAGGCATCGCCAAGACTGTTGCCGAGAAGAACGTCCTCTGCGTCGAAGACCTACTTTATCATCTGCCTTTTCGCTATGAAGACCGCCTGCACCCCACTCCGGTAGAGGCGCTGAAGGCCGGAGAGATGGCGAGCGTCATTGGCGAGGTGCGTGGCACGGTTCTCCTGCGCACCCGGTCCATCCCGATCTTCGAGATGACCATCGGCCAGAATTTGTCGACCCTCAAGGCGATGTGGTTCCATGGCGCCTTCCTCAAAGACAGGTTTAAGCCAGGCCAGATGGTCGCTCTCTACGGCAAGGTTGAACCGAGCCGCTCCAGCCGCAGCTTCAAAATGATCCAGCCGCAATTTGAGATTTTGCCGGACGATCACGACGATGAGCAGAGCCGCTTACTGGAAGTCGGCCGGATCACTCCAGTTTATGAATCGCTCGGGGGCAGCCGGTTCGCCTCTCGCTGGATTCGCCGCACCATCTATGACTTGCTCGAAGATCTCCGCGGCAACGTTTCCGAGACGCTGCCGGCCGCGCTGCTTGCCAGGCTGCAACTCCCCAGCCGTGAGGAAGCCCTGCGACAGGTTCATTTCCCTCAGGCGGGAACGCCAATGACGCACCTCCAGGCCTGGTCGACTCCCGCCCACCGGCGACTGATCTTCGAAGAGCTCTTTTATCTCGAGCTCGGCCTGGAATTGAAACGCAAGAAGTTCAAAGAGCGAGCTGGGATCACCTTTGAGACGAATGAGAGGGTGCGCCTCGCCTTGCGCCAGGTGTTGCCCTTCCACCCAACTCCGGCGCAGAAGCGGGCGCTGGGAGAGATCGTTGGCGATATGCGCCGCCTGGGGCCCATGCGTCGGCTGCTCCAGGGAGACGTCGGCTCCGGGAAAACCATTGTCGCCCTGCAGGCAATGCTGGTGGCCATCGAAAACGGCTACCAGGCCGCTCTGATGGCGCCGACTGAAATCCTTGCAACCCAACACTATCTGTCGATTCGCAAGCTCCTCGAGCGGGCCGCGATTCCAGAAGGCAATTTGCCTTACCATGTCTCGCTGCTCACCGGTTCGCTTGAAGAGGACCGGAAACGGGCGGTTCGGGGTAAAATCTTTCGCGGCGAGACGGATCTTGTCATTGGCACCCACGCTCTGATTGAGGAGAAGGTCGAGTTCGCGAAGCTCGGGCTGGTAGTCGTCGATGAACAGCACCGGTTCGGAGTTCTGCAACGCTTTCGCCTGATGAAGAAACCGACCGACGCCGAGCCCGATGTGCTGGTGATGACCGCGACTCCGATCCCCCGTACTCTGGCGCTTTCCCTTTACGGCGATCTCGACCTCAGTGTGCTTGACGAGCTTCCCCCGGGCCGAACGCCGATCCTTACCCGCCAAACCACCGATGAGCGCGCTCCCGAGGTATGGGATTTCGTCCGCAAGCAAGTCGCAAAAGGGCACCAGGCATATGTTGTCTATCCGGTGATCGAGGGGGCCAAAGACGATCAGCCGGAACTCGACTTTCCCGAGGATGGTCCGAAGGGCGATGAGGCGAAATCGAAGCCTGCTGCGAAGCCGGCGAAAAAAACGGTCAAGGCCCAGTCGCTCTTTGGTGAGAAACCAGCGCCTAAGCTCAAGCCGCGCAGTGCGCCAGATTTAAAATCCGCAGTCGAAATGTACGAGTTGCTGAGCAACTCGAGCCTTGCCGGGCTCCGACTTGGCTTGCTGCATGGCCGGTTGAGCGCCGATGAGAAAGAAGTCACGATGCGGCGTTTTCAGCGCGGCGAGATCGATGTCCTGGTCGCGACCACTGTGATCGAGGTCGGCGTTGATGTTCCCAATGCGACCGTGATGGTCATCGAACACGCAGAACGCTTCGGTCTGGCGCAGCTTCATCAACTCCGTGGCCGAGTGGGGCGCGGCGCCGCCAAATCCTACTGCATCCTGATGACCGGATCCACCCGGAGCGGCGCGAAAGTCTCGGCTCAGGGAGAGGAGCGCCTGGCCGCAATGGTCCGCACCCAAAATGGCTTTGAACTCGCCGAGCTCGACCTGCAGCAGCGGGGACCGGGAGAGTTCTTTGGCACCCGTCAAGCCGGTCTTCCCGATTTCCGGGTAGCCAATCTGCTTCGTGACCGGGCGCTGCTGGAACTTGCCAAGGAAGAGGCCTCCCAGTTCGTTCGTTGCGCCGACAATGAAGCCACGCCCGAAGAAAAATCTCGCGTCTGGGCGCGGCTAAAGGAAGCCTGGCAACGGCGCTATGGCCTGGTGGAAGCGGGCTGACGCTGTCCGTATTCAACGGGATCGCTCAGCCTGGTATCGTAAGCCTCGAGCCAGAGTATCCAGTCACTGTGTTTAGAATGGGATAGTTCCGGGGGAGCCTTGTGCCGAGCCAGCAAGAAGTTCAGTGGTCGCAACTTAAAGTCGGTGTGCTGGTTCTGGTCGCACTGGCCGTACTTATTGCCCTCGTCTTCCTGATGTCCGGCAGCACCGGTGGCCTGTTCACCGGCAAGCTGACGGTCCGCTCCTACTTTGAGAACTCCGCCGGGCTGAAAGTGGGCGCTCCGGTCAACCTCGAGGGCGTGACTATCGGGAATGTGAAGTCGATCCGCATCGTCCCCGACCGTAAGCTGACTCCCGTGGAAATCACAATGAAGCTGAGCAAGCAGTATCAGGTCGGTCTGCACACAGATTCAAAGGCCAGTCTCGAGACCGTGGGCGTGCTGGGTGACACGGTGATTGACATCAGCAGCAAGGTCGCTACCGGCCCTCAACTTCAAGACAACAGCGAACTTCAGACGACCGAAACCCCAAATCTCAGCGACGTCATCAAATCCAGCCAGGGGACCATCGAACAACTGAATACCATCCTCTCCAAGGTCGACAATCTCGCCGATTCCCTTAACAGCGGCAAAGGCTCGATCGGCAAGCTGATCCAGGACCCCGAACTCTACAATCGAGCCAACGACGCCGTTCAGCAGATTCAGAAGCTGGTCGATGAGATCGGCAGCGGCAAGGGTTCGATTGGCAAGTTGATCGCCGACGACACTCTTTACACGCGCGCCAACGAGACCGTAGGCCGCTTGCAGCACATCGCCGACCAACTCGACAATGGCCAAGGGACGGTCGGCAAGTTGTTGAAGGATGAGACCCTCTACAACAACATCAATAAATCCGCCGCCGGCGCCCGCCAATTGCTCGACGACGTCAACGCCGGACGCGGCGGTCTCGGCTTGATCGCCAAAGACCCCGCATTCGCCCAGAAGCTGAATGACACAGTCACCAAGCTCGACTCGATTCTGGCTCGTGCCGACAATGGCGAAGGCACCATCGGCCAGTTGGTCCGCAATCCTTCGGTGTACAACAACGTCGACCAGATGCTGACCGAGTCTCGTGGCCTGATAGCTGCCATTCGCGAGAATCCCAAGAAATACCTCACGTTCCACGTCAAAGTTTTCTGAACCATTTAACTTCCGGTACCTGCCAGGCCGTCAGTCCGTTCGTGGCTTTTCCCCCAGGAAAAGCCGCACCTCGCAACTCCCGGTTGTACGACGGAAGGCGAGAATGCTCTGAAATCCCGGGCAGGAACCAAGGAGCCCTGAACTGCGTAGGCTTCTTGTGTTATTTTTCGGAGCAGGTGCAAGATTGCTCGAGCATCCGTCGCAGTACGCTCCCCCGCAGCAAAGCGCCGCACTCACAGGAGCTTATGCATACAAATCGTCTCGCCGTCATCCTCCTTCTTGCCACAGCTGCAGCATTTGCACAAAGTCCAGTTGCTGCCCCGCCGCTTCTCAATCCCGAGAGGCCGGTGGATACACCCGGCGATGCCGCCACCCCGAAAGAGCCGAAGGCCCCCCATAGCTTCGACCTGAGCGCAATCGACAAGACTGCCGATCCGTGCAAAAACTTCTATGCATACGCCTGCGGTAATTGGCGCAAGAACAACCCCATCCCGAGCGATCAAGTGCGCTGGGGGCGTTTTAATGAGCTGGCCGAGCGCAACCGCTACCTGCTCTACACCGAGTTGCTGAAAGCCAGTCAGCCAAGTCCCGATCGCACACCCCTGCAGCAACAATATGGCGATTTCTTCGCTGCGTGCATGAACACCACTCTGGCGGATGAAAAGGGCGACCAGCCGGTGCTTCCGGTGCTCGAAACGGTCAACAGCCTGCAAGATAAACAGCAGCTCGCGTCGCTGGTCGCCACCTTGCAGAGTAAGGATGGCGTTCCAGTCTTCTTGAACATCGGCTCCGAACAAGACGCCAAGGATTCGACCAAGCAGATCGCCGGCGCCTACCAGGGTGGACTTACTCTGCCCGACCGCGACTACTACCTCGAGACTGACGCGCGGATGGTCAAGATTCGCGAACAATATACTGCGTATCTGGTGAGCATCTTCAAACTGATCGGCGATTCCGACGACAAAGCGGCTGCCGAAGCAAAGAGTGTGCTCGATCTCGAAACGGCTCTGGCCAAGGGCTCGGTCCCTCGGGTTGAATTGCGGGACCCGCAAAAGGTCTATCACCCGATGCCCATCTCAGGATTGAAGGCACTCTCGCCGGACTTCAACTGGGATTCGTATTTTTCCGGAATCAACGAGTCTTCCTTGACCAGTCTGAACGTCGGAACGCCCGATTACTTCAAGGCAATGAACCAGGTACTGGCGTCGAGCAGTCTCGATGAAATTAAGAGCTATCTCCGCTTCCACGTAGCCAACAATGACTCGCCCTGGCTGTCTAAGCCCTTCGTCGACGCTCACTTCAACTTCTTCAACAAGCAGCTCCAGGGACAGGACAGCCCTACTCCTCAATGGAAGCGCTGCACAACACTGACCGACCGCGCACTGGGAGAGGCCGTTGGCCAGGATTGGGTCAAGCAATACTTCCCTCCTACCGCCAAGGACAGCATGGAGAAACTGGTCGATGCGCTGGACAAAGCTCTTGGTGAAGATATCCAGTCGCTGACCTGGATGAGTGATGCAACCAAGAAGCAGGCCGAACTGAAGCTTAGCCAATTCCGCCGCAAGATTGGCTATCCGGAGAAATGGCGCGACTACTCCAGCCTGAAAGTGGAACGCGACGATCTGATCGGCAATCTTCGCCGCTCGGCTGCTTATGAGTTTGCCTACGATCTGAACAAGATCGGCAAGCCGGTGGATGAAAAGGAATGGGGGATGACGCCGCCCACGGTGAATGCCTACTACGATCCACCCATGAACGACATTAACTTCCCGGCGGGGATCTTACAGCCGCCGTTCTTCGACCCGGACAAAGACCCCGCCGTTAATTTTGGGGCAATCGGCGTCGTCATTGGCCATGAAATGACCCACGGCTTCGATGATGAAGGAAGCCAATATGATGGCAAGGGCAACCTGCGCGAGTGGTACACCCCGGAGGATCGGAAGCAGTTCGTCGCCAAGACCGACTGCGAGGTCACCGAATATAACAACTTCGAGTCTGTCCCGGGAGCCAAGCTGAATGGCAAGCTCACTCTGGGCGAAAATACCGCCGATAACGGCGGCCTTCGCATCGCCTATCAAGCGCTGATGAGCACCCTTGCCGCGGAAGGCCCCGCAGCCAGCCAACCCGTCGACGGCTACACCCCCGCTCAGCGGTACTTCATCTCGTTCGCGCAAGTCTGGTGCACCAATCAGACGGACCAGTCAGCCAGAGTGATGGTCAAGACCGACCCTCATTCCCCCGGCGAATGGCGCACCAACGGCTCGGTGCAGAACTTTGACGAGTTTGGCAAAGCCTTCGGCTGCAAGAAAGGCGATCCGATGATGCCGCAGAACTCCTGCCGTGTCTGGTAAAACTGCGGCAAACCACGGATGTCCCGGGGCCGATTGAAGGCCCTGGGGCCCACAGCCATCTCTTTATGCGTACTATCAAGGATAGGGTTCTTTGTATTTAATCGTCGGACTCGGCTCACGCCGCCGCGAAGTGCCCGTCAAACTAGCCGAAAGCCGCTCCACCTTTTACAATTCAGCTTAGTGTTCGGCAAGGGAGCGATCCTGAGCCATCCCGAAACAGCCCGCTGCAGAGCAGCCTCCGCGTCAGCTATCGTCTGGCACGGGACGAAGGAAGCGCATGAAGTTCAGGAAAGTCGGTCAGGTTCTTCTGGCCCTAGTTGTGTCTGTTGGTCTCGGTATTGGAGTAACTTCGTGCAGCAACAGTTTCACCGTTGGCTACCTGTACGTCACCGGCTCGCAATATAACCAGATCTCCGGTTTTAACATCAACAACGAGACCGGCAAGCTCACCCCTGTCAAAAAGTCGCCTTTCGGCTCCAACGGGACAAATCCAGTCCGTGCGTTGGTGCTCTCCGGCGGTCGCTTCCTCTACGTCCTCAATCAGGGCACTTTTACCTATAACAGCGACGGCACGACGACGGGCACTGCCAGCAACGTTTCACTCTTTCAAATCGGTGGAGATGGCACCCTTACCTTTCAGGCCAGCTACGCCTCCCAGGGAAACAACTCGCTGTCGATCCTCACCGACACCAGCGGATCTCACCTGTATGTCCTGGACAATTACGGGACTTTCAACACCGGTGGCAGCGGAGGGTTGCTTCCCATCAATTCAACCACGACGCAGACGGCGAATACGCCTTGTCTCAACGCCGCGGATGGAAGATATTACCCCACCGGTGATATCAGCGCATATCAAATTGATCCGACTACCGGACGTCTCTCGCTGATTACCAACCAGCAGGTCGGCAATCCGACCGGACCCGGTCAGCTTACCTATTTTCCGATTGGCTGCTTCCCTACCGAGTTCAAGCTGGTGGGCGGCTTTATCTTTACCATTCAGCAGGGCAGCACCAGCAACAACGATGTGCAGAGCGTCTTCTCCTACTCGCAGAGCACGACCAATGGGCAATTGACCTTGACCCAGAACGCGCCGCTGCAGACCAATGCTGCGCACCTCACTTACATCAACAGCGATCCGACCGGCAAGTATGTCTACCTGCTCGATGCCGGGCCGGTTGCCTGTATGGACACAAACGGAGTTTCGGCCCCCACCCAGATATTGCCTTATACGGTAACTACGGGCGGGACCCTGGCGACGCTGAGCACCGGCAACATCTGCAATGACCCTACGGCCGTCGGTCCCTCCCTTCTCATTACCGACAGCAAAACCAAGTTCCTCTATGTCGCCAATAGCGGGAACACCTCGATGACTCAGCCATTCAGCGAGATCTCGGCGTTCACTATCGACCCGACCTCGGGCAGGCTCCAGTTCATCGCCGGTGAACCATTCAAGAATGTCGGCTCCGGACCCCGGTGCATGTTGGAGGATCCTTCGAACCAATTCATCTATACCGCCGGCTTCAATGACAGTACGGTCGTCGGCAATATCATCGATACCAATGCCGGTGTCCTTAACCCGCTTCGCGTCGCGACCAGCTACCCAACCGTGGGTAATCCAACCTGGTGCGCCGCCAGCGGCCGTACCCAGTAACAGCCAAGAAGGATTTGCCTCACACGGCCCGCATGTAAGCGGGCCGTGCCTTATCTAGACGATTCGACGACACCTGGCTAGCCGAAAGCTCTTTGAGCTTTTACAATTCAACCTGGGAGTAATCCCGAAATAGTTCCGCTGCAACGGCAGCCCCGCTCCAGCACTGGTGGTCCGGGACGAAGGAAGCGCATGAAGTTCAGGAAATTCGGGCGGGCCTCGCTGGCCGCTGTTGTGTCCCTTGGTATGGCGGCAGGGATCTCCGCATGTGGTGTCAGCAACACGATCGATTACGTCTTCGTCACCAATTCCAAAAATAATCCGGGACAGATCAACGTCTACTACGCGGATTCGGAATCCGGCGCCTTGACCCAGATTCCCGACTCTCCCTATATGACGTCCTATAGGAATCCCGTGGCTCTGGTGACGTCACCCAATTTCAAGAACCTGTATGTAATCTTCCACGATGACAACACCATCGTTCAGTACAGTATCGGCACCGACGCGAAGCTCTATCCGCAGCATACCTACAACACGCCCGGTACTTTTCCGAACGCCGTCGCCATCAACACCGCTGGAACATTGCTCTTCGTCACCGACACCTATCAGCCGCAATACACCGCTGCGAACCCAGGCCCTGGGGCGGTGATCGTTTATCCGATCAATACCGACGGCAGCCTTGGCGCTCCTGTCGCCAACGGCAATCTTTCGTACTACCCATTGAGCACTACATTGACCAACGTTTTGAATCCAGTCGCGGTCAATTCGCTCACCCAGAATCCCGTAAATGCAACCTCGCCCGGCGCGTCTTATATCTACGTTGCGAATGCGAACGCTTCGACCGGCCTGGGAAGCATCTCGGCGTTTGGCGTCGGTTCCGGCGGCGCGCTAACTCCGATAGCGGGCCCGCAATCCGATGGTACTTTCGCCGCTGGCACGACGCCCAGTGCCATCGCCAGCACGCCACGCGGACTCTTCCTCTACGTAACCGATAGCGCGAACAATCAGCTCATCAGTTATACAGTGCAGTCCTCTGGTGCAATTATTCCTTCTCAGAATGGTCCCACCCGCACCGATGTCTTTCCGGATGCCATCACCATCGACCCCCGAGGCCAGTTCATCTACGTCGCCAATTACACCGGCAACGACATCAGTGCCTATACGATCAATGTCTCTACCGGGTATCCCACGGGAGTGGCTGCAGCCGGCACCTACGGGGTCGGGACCGGCCCCACCTGCGTCTTTGTCGAGCCGGCGCTGGGCCGCTACGTCTACACCACCAACTTCCTCGATAACACCGTCTCCGGATTGCACCTCGATCCGAATGCCGGAACTCTGACCACGGTACAGAACACTCCGTTCGTCGCCGCCGGGCAGCCGACGTGCATTGCAGCGACACCGCACGGCAATCACGCTATCTCCACACCAACAACTTAATCATTTCGAGCGGCAACAAAAAGCCCTCGCGCTGCGTCAGCGCGAGGGCTTTTCTCTTATGTGTAAATCCAAAGCAGCAATGATCTCCGGGAAAGGTCGCGGGAATGGGTCCCGCCGGCTTTTAAATTGCTGCCGAAGTCAACTTTTCGGTACCGGGACCTCTGGCTGAAATGCGCTGACGTCGCGGCTGTACACTCCGGTCATCGCGTTCCAGCGTATATAGACCAGCTCCTCCAGCATTTTGAGTCCATCCTTCAAATAACTGAGGCGGCTTCGCTCATCATGACCCCAGGTCACCGGGACCTCGCGGATGCTATAGCCGCGCTTGATCGCGATGAACAGCAGTTCCGGGTCAAATCCCCAGCGTTCGATCCGCTGCAGCTGAAAGACCGTGTAAGCGACATCACGACGGAACGCCTTAAATCCACACTGGGTATCTGCGAAGGGCAGCCCCATGACGAAGCGGGTGACGGCATTGAAGCAGCGGCCGAACATCTGGCGGTAGAAAGGTTGATGCTTGGTTTGTCTTCCCCGGTCGAGCCAGCGTGAACCGATAGCAATATCCGCCCCGTCGCGAATGGCCGCAAACAGTCGCTCGGCCTCTTCGATCGGCGCTGAAAGGTCGGCATCGGTAAACATGAGGATGTCGCCTGCAGCATGGAGCATTCCGTTGCGCACGCTATATCCCTTGCCGCAATTGGAGGGGTTTTCGATCATCCGGATGATGGAATTTTTCGACGCGATCGCGCGAACAATGTCGGCCGTCCCGTCCTTTGATCCGTCATTGACGACGATCACCTCTGCTGGCCACTTTTTCTGTTGAATACACGCCAGCACCTGCTCCAGCGCAGGGCCAATTCGCGCCCTCTCGTTGTAAGCCGGGATGATGATACTCAATGTGGGTTCCGAAGTCATAGTTCCTCTGGCGCATGCTCAGCGATTGAATCAAACCCGCTGCTCTTATTTAGACAACCAATTGCAGCACCCGAAAGACAAATGTCTCGACTTTATCGAAATGCCACGCTCGGTTAAACCCTAAGATTGACTCATAGATGCTACACTCCCGGCTATGAATGAACAACAGAAGCGTTCCACCTGGTTCTGGGTCCTGATCGGCGGCTCCCTTTTCGCCCTATTCTTGGCGGTCGTTGTCGGTCTGGCCTATGCCATCGTTCACACTGCCAGCGGCGGCCAGATGCCGTCGCTTGGCGCTGGACTAGGAGCTGGCGGCATCGGCGTCATCGACGTAGATGGAGTAATTCTGAACGCTGAGACGCCGGTCGACCAGCTACGTAAGTTCGCGGACGACAACTCCATCAAGGCCATCATTTTGCACATTGACTCCCCGGGAGGTGGCGCGGCCGCCTCCCAAGAGATCTACGAAGAGGTTCGTCGCATTCGCAGCGAGAAAAAGAAGCCGATTGTTGCCAGCATTGAAAGTGTGGGCGCGAGCGGCGCCTACTATATTGCGGCCGGCACCGGCAAAATCTATGCCAATCGAGCCAGCATCGTTGGCAGCATCGGCGTCATTATGGAATACACCAACTACGGCGATCTACTCAAATGGGCAAAGCTGAAGAACGTCACCATCAAGGCGGGCGAACTAAAGGACGCCGGATCCCCAACTCGCGACCTTACTCCGAAGGAGGCAGCATATATGCAAGGCCTGGTCGACAATATGCACACCCAGTTCATTGAGGACGTTGCTGCCGGGCGTTCCCAGACTGCGGCCCAGATCCAACCGCTGGCGACTGGCCAGGTGTGGACAGGCCAGCAGGCGCTCCCCCTTCACCTCATCGACTCGATCGGCAGCTTCCGGGACACTCTGCTGGCTACCGCCAAACAAGTCGGTATCTCAGGCGAGCCCCAGGTGGTAAAACCCGTGAACAAGCGTAAAACTCTGCTCGATGCTCTTACCAGTCCGGGCGATCTCTTTCCAGGCCCAGAAAAACTGCTGGAAAGGAACGTGGGCTTCTATTTCCTGTGGCGGTGATGCCGTAGAGACCTGAAACCGACGTCGCCCGGTAGCGCATGAAATCGACTTGCGAGATGACAGTCCCCGGCCTTCATTTTCCTCGTCTCCTTTTAATTTGCTGCATCTATTCAGGTTGTGCGGAAAATACCGTATTCTTGACAAAGATTCGGAGAGCATTCAGCTATGACTAAGGCAGACTTGGTGGAGGAAGTGACGCAGCTCGGCAACCTCACCCGCCGCGACGGTGAAGTCATTGTGGACACCATCTTCGATTCCGTGATCGGGGCACTCAGATCGGGAGACAAAATCGAAATCCGCGGCTTCGGCAGCTTTCGCATCCGTCAGCGCAAGCCACGTATCGGTAGAAATCCGAAAACCGGGGCAAGAGTGGATGTCCCGGCGAAGCGCGTTCCCTATTTCAAGCCGAGTAAAGAACTCCGCGATCTGGTCAACCCTAAAGCTAAAGAGTGAGCCTGCAAAGCCCAAATAAGCATGCGCTGGCCCAAACTCGAGACCAATCAGATCATTCGGCCAGCATTCCGATAGCCGCCATCATCCGGCCAGTCGTGCCGTGTTCGGCACGGTAAGAGAAAAACCGGTCAGTCCGGCAGCGCGTGCATTCGGTGAGGTTGTGAATCTCCTCGGCACGGACGCCTGCCGCAAGGAGTTGTTGCCGATTCGCCTCCACCAGGTCAAGCTTGAGCCCATCTGACCAACTGAACAGCGCCTCTGCATAAGAAAACTTGGCCGCGAAGTGTCGTTTGACTTCTGCGCCCACCTGAAAGCAGCATTTTCCGATGCCAGGGCCGATGGCTGCGGTGAGGTCCTCCGGCACGCTGCCGAACTCCGTCCCCATCTCCCGAATGCCCCGCTCGACAATCCCCTTAAGCGTCCCTCGCCACCCGGCATGAAACGCGCCCACCGCGTGCTGCTTTCGATCCACCACCAGCACGGGTAGGCAGTCCGCGGTCTGAATTCCCAACAAGAGTCCCGGCTCGCGGGTGATCAATCCGTCGCCCCACAACACGGCTCTATCCGCGGCGTCCAACGCGGCGACCCGGCGTACCAGGGAGGAATGCATCTGCTTCAGCGTGACCATGCCAAACGGCTTATCGGGAATAGCGGCAGCGCTTCCATGGCCGGAACTCAGCAGCAACGCCCGCGAAAAAAGATTTCGGTTCTCGATGACGGCTGCAGCATTATCACTCGCAGTAAAGCCGAGATTCAGTTCGCCGGTATCCGGTTTTTCGGGCAAGAGCCGGCTAACCCCGCCGCTCCTGGTACTGAAGCCATGCCGCAGCCAGTGAAGGCTTTCCCATCCAACAACGCGAAGTATCTCGGGTGAACGCCCGTTTGAAATAGGGTCAACACGAGCCATTGAAGCCGGCGCGGCTAAAGCGCTCGAAGAGGGGAAGTCTGAACTCAAAACGATCCGCCAATCTGATGGCGCCGGGATCGGGGAAGAGGCTCTCGCCGGTAGGATCTGGTTTTCATGCATCCCGGTAGAGCTATCGGGCCCGCTTTCCAGCGGGCCCGCTCCAGAGGTATTAGGGAGGATAACCTAGACTTGCAGTGAGGGAGTTCGCCTTCGGCGAACCATCGGTGAAGAGATACAACGATGTTACGGTTGGAAAGAACTTTGAAATACCCCTGCTTGTATCTTTACATGATGCACTTGTCCCTCCGAAAGGATGTCATCCTTGTGAGAAAGATTTCATTTAACTGATTTCTCGTTCTTTTTACCGCTTTGTGGCTTTAAGGAGCATAGCTGCGTGCGGCGATAGGACGACATGCAGGTGATCCGCCTTGCCTTCTTCTCTTCGCCGCCAGAGATCTCTCACCTCGTAACTACTCCCTTGAAGCCCCAACTCTGCCCATGAATGGTCGTAAGTGCGTTCAACATTGCTGGAGTTTACAACGGCGATGTAATGACTGCGACCATCTTCGCCAGCCGCGATCCATAGCACTTCTTTCTCATTAGTAATGATCGGCCGATTACCTTGGGAATGCTGGTCCACTTCAATTACTTCGGGATTGGTGAGTAGCCCCAGGGTCGCTGGATCCGTCGCGGTTAAATTTGCCCCAATCATTAACGGCGAGCGGAAGATGCACCAGAACGTCAGCAGGGTTCGGGCTTCATCCTCAGTGAACATCGAATTGCGCACATCACCCTCTCCCGGATGCGGGCCGAGATGGCCAATCGGAAGCATGTCAGCGTCTGCCCAATGTCCATCGCCGGTGTGCGGCGCCCAATCGGCAGCGTTCTTGAATTGCTGCAGCAAGCCCTGGGAGAACTCATGCTTCGGCCAAACTCCCCAGTGGTCCCAGAAGTCGTCAGAGATTCGCCACATCTCGGCATACTTCCTCACTTCGTCGGCGTGACTTACATTTGTCGGCCCAGGAGAAAGACTCAAAACGATGGGTCTGCCCGTCTTGTTTAAAGCCTGCCGGATCATACGGATCTCGTCGCCTTTGTAGGGATGGTCAGCGATGCAGTCGACCTTGATAAAATCGACACCCCAGCCGGCGTACTGCTTGGCCAGAGAGTCGTAGTACGCTTGTCCGGCAGCATTGTCCTTCACCCCGTAAGCGTATGTGTTCCAGGGGCAGGTGTCGGACTGGTCGGCGGCGTCGGTAGCGTGGAAGCTGGTTCCGGCGATCGGGAGGTTCCTGGCGACTGCCTCCTTCGGAATTCCACGCAGGATGTGAATCCCGAATTTCAGACCCTCAGCGTGGAGGTAGTCGCCCATAGGCCTGAAGCCGACTCCGTCGGCCGCCGAGGGAAACCGCACTAGCGAAGGCAGAAACCGGCCCTCGGGATCCATCACAAAGCCTTTGTTCTCTTGAGTGCTCGGGCCGGGATCGGGAAGATACCATCCCTCATCGATGACAACGTAGTTCCATCCAAACTGTTTAAGGTTCTTTGCCAGGAAATCGGCGTTCTCCTTCACCTGGGCCTCGGTGATGTTTTGCGCATATGCGTCCCAACTATTCCACCCCATGGGCGGAGTGGGAGCAAGCAGCGGGTTTGGAGGCTGAGAAAGCGCGGCAACCGCGACAATGAAGCACGTCACTGGAGTCAAAACCCAAGAGTAAACCCGACCTTTGGCACGCATGCCAACCCTCCAGAATGTTCGCCTGCCTGCTGATACGGGCCGCAGTTACCCATGAACGCGTTGCCTACCTACGGCAGACCGGCACCGGTCAGCTCCTGCTACTTTCCAACTGTTTCGAAGAAACGAATCACCGACTCAATGCCTCGATAGAAATTGGCCAGGTGAAATTTCTCATTTGGCGCGTGAAGATTGTCATCCGGCAGGCCGAAGCCCATCATAATACTAGGGATCTTCAAGTGCCGCTCAAAATCCCCAACGATTGGGATCGACCCACCAGAGCGAATGAATACAGTCTCCGCGTGCCACACTTCATGCAGCGCTTCGGTGGCGGCTTGAACATAAGCGTTCGCGGTGCCAATCACCAGCGGCTCTCCTGAATGGATCAGCCGGACATCGAGCGTGATTCCGCTCGGTGCGAGCGATTCGACATAAGCCTTGTAACGCTCGAAGCTCTCAGCCGCAGTCATCTCCGGTACCAGCCGCATCGAAACCTTCGCAACTGCTTTGGCAGGGATGACCGTCTTCGCACCGGCGCCAATAAATCCGCCTGGCATTCCGTGCACATCGAGCGTCGGTCGGGCCCAGGTACGTTCGAGGACTGAATAGCCAGATTCGCCGGTGAGCACTGGAGACCCTACCTCGGTCCTCCGGTACTCTTCTTCATTAAAAGGCAGCTTTTCCCATGCGGCCAGCTCGGCGGCTGAGGGCGTGGCAACCCGATCGTAGAACCCAGGAATCAGGATCCGGCCACTGGCGTCTTTGAGCTGCGCAATGATCTGCGCAAGCGCGATGAATGGATTCGGCGCCGCCCCGCCGTAGATACCCGAATGCAAATCGGTCTTTGCGCCTCGCGCCTCGATCTCGGTATAGATCATGCCCCGCAATCCCACACACAGGGTCGGCAAACCCAGCGCAAACATCTCAGTATCGGATATCAGGGCAAAGTCCGCTTTGAGCCGCTCCGGATGTTCGCGCACAAAACTGGCAATCGATTCGCCCCCGACCTCCTCCTCGCCTTCCAGAATGACTCGCACGTTCAGTGGTAGCTTCCCGTCCGCAGCTAGCAGAGATTCCAGGGCTTTGACGTGGATATACATCTGGCCCTTATCGTCTACTGCGCCGCGAGCATAGATATTGCCGTCCCGCTCAGCCGGTTCGAAGGGCGGTGAGATCCACTCATCCAGAGGATCGGGTGGCTGGACATCATAGTGTCCGTAGGCCAGGCAAGTCGGCTTGCCCTCGGCATGAAGCCAGTCCGCATAGACAAGTGGATGATTTAACCCGCCTTTGGTCGGAACGTCGATTAGTTCGACATGCTCCATGCCGATCCGTTTCAGCTCGGCGGCTAAAACTTCAGCAGCATGGCGAACATCGCCCTCGTGCTCGGGGAGCGTCGAGATCGAGGGAATGCGAAGCAGCGACTTCAACTCCGCAAGAAAGCGCGGTTGGTTCGCTTGTGAATAACTGACCGCCGCAGATACGTCGCTAGTACTCATAGAAGCTTGATCTCCCTAGTGAATCTACACCAGTGGAATGTCGGCTTTTTCCCGATAAGCCTACATAACCAGTGCCGATACCTTACAGTACCTTTGTTTTTGTACTCAACTGGTCTCTGGCCTCCCCACCTCAGCTCGGCCTCGTCACAGGCCCCCGGTGACCCCGGCCCCGGCGTGCGATTCGAGCTTCTCCAAGCGTCGCTTCAACCACCAGCGAACATCATTCGTATGCGATTCGAAGAGCAGATAATTGCCATACGCAAAGAAAATCGCGGCGACCAGGGGGAGCAGCGCAAGGCACAGGTGAACCAGATCGGCCGGCCATAATCGCTCCCGAAAACACAGCCGCTGCATGAGCAGCAGGAACGGCAGATGAGTGAGATAAAGGGTATAAGACATCTCAGAAAGAAGGACCGCGAGGAGGGCATAGGGTCTCCCTGCGGGAGCGGAAGACAGTGCAACCCAGATCAATGCCATGGCGATCAGGGTGATGACATAATCGGCTGCATATCCATTCAATCGATGAGCACCCGATGCCACTACCGCGAGTAGTAGAGCCATAATGGCTGCGCCACCGATCAGGCGCCGGCTGATCGGAGAGTTGAGCAGACGCTTCCTCGCCAACAACCCGATTGCTACACCCGCCAGCCAGCAAAGGAACAGAGCGGTCACCTGGCTACCGAGAAACCAGCCCGTTCCGGCAAGCAATAGGAGACAGAAGAGCCAGCCAGAACGGCGCACCAGCGTCAAAGCGAGAAACGGAAAGACGACGTAATACCAGAACTCGCAACTCAGGCTCCACAGCGGCGAATTGGAACCGAACCATCCGGTATGAATGTTCTGCAGGAAGAAGAGGCTGCCGAAGAAATCCCGAAACGAGTCGAAGTGTGCCGTGGCGAAGCCCGCTTCAGACAGATCGTTGAAATACGCCCAGCGGCTTACCGGATTGATTCGTCCAATCCAGTCGAAGACCGCCGTCAGCAGCAACGCCGGGATAAGGACGACATAGAGCCGGCTCAAGCGATTCAGCAGATATTCTCGCCAGGACCAACGCCCTTGCGCAATTGCATTGAGCACCGACATGCCGACCAGATACCCACTCAGGACGAAAAAGAAGATCACCGCCGCCCGGACCAGATAGTGGTCAATATAAAGGAATTTGACCAGGAGCCCGGAACCCGCCTGATGATACGGCACAAAGAAGGTCTGGCGAATGTGGGTGCAGACAACGCTCACCGCCGCCAGCCCCCGCATGGCGTCCAGATGGACGTTACGTCCTGGCCGAGGCGGAGAGGCCTGCATGGGATTCAAGGAGAGGGGTTCCACCATTGCAGCCATCCCGTGCGTCGGAATTCCGGGCCTGTCAACACTGTCTCGCTCGCAAACGGCACCCCACCGCGCAAAACTTTAGTAGCGAGGCACTTGAGGATCAATCTCACGCGACCAGGCGTCAATGCCTCCACGCAACGATTGCACCTTTTCGAGACCCTGATTGCGGAGCCATACAGCCACGTTCATCGAGCGCACGCCAGCATGGCAGATGGTCACAATGTGGTCTTCGGGATCGAACTCCTGAAGGCGGCCCGGAATCTCCCCCATCGGCACCAGCACACTGCCTTCAATCTTGGCGGTTGCGTATTCCCAGGGCTCACGCACGTCGAGCAACACCAAGTCCGGCGGTTTACCCGCGGAAATCTTGGAGGATAATTCAGTGGTAGAAATTTCAACATCCAGCATATTTCTGAGGATACACACCATCTTCATGAAAGAAGTAGGGTCGTTCGACACCAGCGGCCATTCAAGGGCCGCCCTATGTGCGTGGCTTCAGGCAGAGACTTCCGCGGCGTGGTCGACCGGCCTAACGTTCTCAAGCTCGCAGGACCAGCATCGTCAGGACAAGCACAGGCCAAGTATGCCCGGATGTCAGCCATTTGAGAGCTCGAGTGAGGCTCCCCCTGCCACCGGCAAACCACCGTTCTGTTCCGACCGGATGCTCTTCCGGGAATAGTCGCAAACCAACAACGTCAAGTCATCGTCCTGGGTGACTGACCACTGCTGCACCGTAGAGAGGATAAGCTCGACCGCTTGCGACTGTGGCAAACCGGCGCTCTTCTGCAGCAGCGCCTGTAGACGTTTCTGGCCAAACTCCTCCTTGGCTTCATTGGCTGCTTCGAGGATGCCGTCCGTATAAAGCAGCAGACGGTCGCCCGGCTGCAAACTGCATGCGTGATTGCTGTAGCCTGAAAAGGTAAATGCGGCGAGCATTAACCCGTTTTCCTCTATCTCTACCACTTCCCCATTGCGAAGCAAAAGCATCGGAGGATGGCCGGCCGCTGAATAACGCAATTCTCCCGTCTTCGCATCGAGGTGGACATAGGCGGCGGTAATGAACTGCTGCTGGGTGTTGCCGCAAAGCGAGAGGTTCATACCTCGCAGCAACTCCGCTGGATCGCGAACATTGTCTCGTTGCGAGCTGGCTGCCAGTTTTACCATAGAAGCGATCAGCGCTGCTGGTACCCCATGCCCGGAGACGTCAGCGATCAGGAGGCCGGCTTCCCGGCTGTCGGAGATCAGAAAATCATAAAAGTCTCCGGCAACTGAGGTCATCGGAAGATACCGGGCGGTGACACTGAAATCAGTGGATTCAGGAAAATTGCCGGGAAGAATGGACAACTGGATCCGCTTTGCAATCTCAAGTTCTTTCTGGATTTCACCGAACTGTGCCTCCCGCTCGACAGTCTGGCGGGCGGCGACATAGCCCAGGCAACCAAGAAAGACAGCGAAGCCGTAAGGTTCGACCCTCTGGTAGCGGTGCAATAAGCCGCTGATGTTTCCATAAATCACAAAAGCGGCAAAGACCAGCAAGCCTCTCCGAATGACGATGAAGTCTGGGGTAGCATTTCGCCGCCCGAAAGAGAGGACGACTCCCGCAATCGTCGCCATAATCACGATGGTGTCGTTGATGAGGTCGAGCTCAGACCGCGATACTCCCAGCAAAGCCGCGACAAACAGCGCCAGAAAGATTGCCGCTAGCAGAGGGACTAAAATCCGGGAGAAACGAGTGAGAAATCCGGCTTCGCGGAAGAAGAAAAAGGCGGGGATCGGCACCAGATAGCCGATCGCTACCTCGAGATTTAAAAAAAAGGAAGTGTGAGGCAGCTCGAACCGGATCAGACCAGTGTCTGTCCATAGGCGGGTACCGTAGAGGAAAGCGAACAGCGCCAGCCAAAGGAGCAGCGGATCCAATCGCCTGCGCAGCAGAGAGAACCCCGCAGCCACAATGCCGACGGTTACGAACGCCGATCCCAAAAACAGATACACTTGATCTTGGTGAATGCTCCGTAGAATCTCGCTGGCCGAATATTGTGGGTCGGGTGCGTTCATGCGACCCGATCTTAAACCATTTGTCAGCCTTGAATCGCCACGGCCGCGGATCAGTCCTGCTCACTCCGTGATACAAGTAGACAAACACCACACGCAGGGCCGCTCAGGAAAAACCATTCCATGGGAAATCAAGAAAAAGTCCTCATTGTCGAAGACGAACTCCACGCCTTGGTAGGTTTGGCTGAACTCGTCACCGGATGGGGTTATCGAACGGAGACCGCAAGGGATGGCGTTGAAGCGCTCGAAAAAACCCAGTCGTGGTCTCCCGGAATCGTCGTCACTGATTTAAAGATGCCGAGGATGGATGGCATCGAACTCCTCGGAAAACTCAGTGAACTGAAGCAAAATCAGGCAGTTATCGTCCTGACCGCGCAAGGCAACATTCAGCGCGCGGTCGAAGCGATGAAGTTGGGGGCCTACGATTTCATCCAAAAGCCAGTAGACGCCACCCGTCTCCGCACCATTTTGGCGAATGCCAGCCGCCAGCGCGACACCGAGCGGGAGCTGGAAATTACCCGCCGCAAGCTGCGGGACACTGGCTTTCTCGGTTCCATGGTCGGAGCCTCAAAGAAAATGCAGCAGACCTTCGCCATGATCGAGCGGGTCGCCCCGAGCAACGTCTCCGTGCTGATTACCGGCGAGAGCGGGACCGGCAAAGAACTGGTTGCACGGACCCTGCATGAGCTCAGTCCGCGTAAACCGAAGCCGTTTGTGGCGGTGAATTGCGCCGCCATCCCGGAAACCCTGATCGAGAGTGAAATTTTCGGTCATGAACGCGGCTCGTTTACCGGCGCGGTTGAACGCCGTGCGGGCTGCTTCGAACTCGCCGAGGAGGGCACGCTGCTGCTCGATGAGATCGGCGAAATGCCTATCGGTACCCAGGCCAAGCTGTTACGCGTCCTTGAGGACCGCAAGCTGCGCCGTCTGGGCAGCAAGATTGAGTCGGACATCGACGTCCGGGTCTTGGCAGCAACCAATAAAGACCCGGAACACGCAGTCGCCGCCGGTGAACTGCGCGGCGATCTCTACTACCGCCTCAACGTCTTCAATATTCATATGCCTCCGTTGCGTGAGCACAAGGAAGACATTCCAGCTATTACTGACGCTATCCTCCGTGATATGAACGTGAAGCATGAGCGTCACGTCAATGGAATCGATGACGAAATGCTATCCCGGCTCCTGGCTTATGATTGGCCGGGAAACGTGCGCGAACTTCGCAACACGGTGGAGCGGGCCGTTATCCTCTGCGGGGAAGGATATCTCAGCGCCCGTGACCTGCCGCCAGGCTTCGGGAGCCGTTCGGTGCTGACCACCCCCGATCCGTCGCCCAATGCAGTTCAGGTGGAAGTGGGGACGACGGTTGATGAGGCCGAGCGGCGGCTCATTCTGAAGACGCTCGAGTCAACCATGAACAACAAAACCCGGGCCGCAGAGATCCTGGGAATAAGCTTGAAGACCATGCACAACAAGCTCAAGGAGTATGGCAACGTTGCGAGCGGCAACGGTACGCTTGGCTCTGAAGGCGACGACTAGCAACAGGCAGATCGAAGGAGGGCGTTTGGCTGCCCTTTCCATAGAGAGGGCGGACAGAGCTCGCATGGATGCGCTGCCAAATCTGTAGTAGTTTCGTAAAACCCCTCCTGCAATCGCTATCGTCTGGTATAAACCGATGTTTTGGGGCGTCGCGCACAGATCAGGCATGCCGTAAGGGTCCAGGCGGCCGCGACAGTTCGTTTGGAGGAGTCGCAGGCAAAATCGTTGCCGCATTTTCATACGTGAGGAATCGACGCTGTCGTGAGACTCAAGACCAAACTCGTGCTTGCTATCACCGGACTGGTGTTCGTGATGGTCACCGTCCTGTCGATCCTGTACTTGAGCCAACTGCTGCATCAGCAGGTGGAGCAGTCCTTTTCCTCCAATGACATTCTGGCTCATCAAATCGTCTTCGCCACCCGGCATGCGCTTGAAATCGGCTTCAAAAACCATCCCGTCGACTCGAAGCATCCCGAGGAACTGCGAAAGTCGGTAGCCGTCTCGCTTCGCGAAGACCAGGGTCTTTCGGCGATGCTGAACTCGGTGATCCGGTATTCGCCGACTGTCTTCGACATCTCGATCGCCGACTGGAATGGCCTCATCCTTGTCAGCACGGATGTCGGGCAGAACGATCAACCGGTTCCCCCTCGCCCGGATTTCTCAGAGATGCGCAATGGCACACTGGTTCATCTCATCCAGGCGGTCTTCGGCAAACCACGGGTGTATGACGTGTCTCTGGGCGCCGAGCGGAATGGCGAACGTGAGCAGAACGGAAAGCCCTTCCTCACTGTCCGCATTGGCATTCGCAGTAGCTTCCTGAGCAACTCCTTCCAGCCATGGCTGATTGGCGCCTTCACCTTTTCAGGAGTGGCAATTCTTGGTGCGCTGCTCGTCTCCGCGTTCGTAGCAAATCTCGCCCTGCAGCCCCTCACCCAGATCAGCGAACGCCTCGATGCATTCGCCCAAGCGGAAATGACGGGAGAATTGGAGAGCGGCTACTCGAGCGATGCAGTCGTCCAGGTGTCCTACAAAATTGAGCGTCTGGGCCGGCGCATGCGGAATGTCGAAGAGGTCTTCTCCGCGCTCAAGGAGAATCTCGACCAGATCATGACCAATCTCGAAGACGGCATCCTGCTCTTCACCCGGGATGCGCGTGCCGTGCTGGTCAGCGACTCGGTGGAACGCTTTCTCGGTATGGGAAGGAACCAGATTCTCGGCGTCGAGATACACGAAATCTTCGATCGAACCACGGTGCTCGGCTCGACGGTTCGGGACGCCTTCGACGCCGGCGTTTCGATCGTTCAAGAAGAAATCACCACGGAGACCGGGCGGCGCGTCCAGATCTCCCTCGATTTTATCCACGACGATCATCAGGCCGACCGCCGCCAGACCCTGGGAGCGCTCCTCACTTTGCACGATCTCGAATCCGTCAGGGAAATCGAGAGCGAACTGGAGCTGTCTCGCAGAATGGCGGCGATCGGGAGGCTCACCTCCGGGGTGGGCCACGAGGTCAAAAACCCGATCAACGCGATCGTTGTCCATCTCGAGCTTCTACGCAACAAACTAGACGGCTCCGATGATCGAGCGCTTCGCCATCTCGAGATCATCCAGAGCGAGATCCAGCGGCTGGACCGGGTAGTACAAACTTTGGTCGACTTCTCCCGCCCGGTCGAGTTGCAATTGCAGGAACAGGATCTTCGCGAGGTTGTCTCCAGCGTGCTTCTGCTTGCGTCGGCCGAGTTTGAGACCCGCGACGTTCAGGTAACCAGCCTGTTGCCCGACAGTCCGGTGCTGGCAAAGATCGATTCCGATTTGATGAAGCAGGCCCTTCTCAACGTAGTTCTAAATGGCGCGCAGGCCATGGCCGACGGTGGAAAGCTGGAAGTCAAGCTGAACGCTGACGGCCGGATCGCCACCATCAGCATCCGCGACCACGGCGAAGGTATCCCCGAGGAGATCCGCCAGAAGATCTTCGATCTGTACTTTACGACCAAGCGGGACGGAAGTGGGATTGGCTTAGCCATGACTTATCGGATTCTTCAACTACATAATGGCCAGGTTGACGTACAATCACAGCCTGGGAAAGGTACAACTTTTGTGTTAGCTCTGCCTTTGTCCAATGTCACTGATGTAAGACTGCGCAATTTTCTGCCAACTGGCACGGCGCTCTCTAAGGAGCCGAGAGGATGAACTCCGCGGGCAAACACGCGGTGGTCACGCTGCTCATGATTTCGATCGCGGGTTGCGTGGAGAAGAAGACTACGCCCATTCAGCCGGCCACGGCTCAAGCTCCATCGACAGATGCGGGCAAGCCGGGAGCTTTGTACCCGCCGCCGCTCACATCGACGCAGTCTCAGCCCGAACAGCCACCCCCTCCGCCAGCTCCAGAGGTCGCGGAGACCGAACCAGCGCCTGCACCGGAGCCACCACCCCAGAAGACTAAGAAGCCAACGGGCACCACCCGCAAGCCCAAGCCATCTGCCTCGTCGCCCTCCTCGAAGACCGGTACGAATCCCTCCGACAATGGCGATGCTGCGAGTGCCGCGGCGCAAACGCCTGTCCCCGCTAGTCCGGCACCGCAGAACGAACAATCGCCGACGGTTCTAGCTTCGAGCGGCGAACCCGCACCCGCATCCCCGATTGGTCATCTTTCTACCGGAGATGTCTCCGGACAAACCCAAACGCGCAAGGAGACGGCCGACCTGATCACTGGTACTGAAAACGGTCTCAACGGCATCAAACGGGCGTTGAGTGCACAGGAGCAGGAAACCGCGAATCAAATCAGGGCGTTCCTGACCAAAGCCAAGGCGGCACTCGGAAACGAGGACTTAGACGGCGCTCTTATCCTGGCAACTAAGGCCAAGGTGTTGCTCGACGAGCTTAATAAGACCTAACACGCTCACAATCCACTGCTCCTACCGTTCTCCCCATTTCAACTTGGCCCGCAGAACATCGAAGAAGGCGGGGGGCTTCATTCGCACCAGCTTCACGCAGTATTTCGACCGCCTGCAGTGCAGTTCATCCCCCACCCGTAGCTGCACCGCCTCCTGACCATCCACGGTGAGATAGGTTTGGTCGGGAATGCCTTCTACGCTCACTGACACTTCAGCGTCCCCGCGCACCACGATCGGACGAAGCGTTAGCAGATGTGGACAGATCGGAGTGATCACTAATGCATCAACATCAGGCGCCAGGATCGGTCCGGCAGCAGCCAGCGAATAGGCGGTAGACCCGGTTGGCGTCGCAACGATCACCCCATCCGCACGGAAGGAAGCAGCCAACTGGCCGGCGAGCTTCACGGTGAAGTCGCCCATACGCGCAATCGCGCCCTTCGACACGACGATGTCGTTGAGCGCTTCGTACTCGCTCTCGACCTTACCGTCGCGCTGGATCTCGACATGCAACATCGCGCGCGAATCCATTGTGGAACAGTTCTCGCACCAGGCCTCCAGAGTGGGATACAGATCGGCCAACCGCACTTCAGTCAGGAAGCCTAACGATCCAAGATTCACGCTCAGAATCGGTATGTCCGATTTTGCCAGTGCGCGAGCGGCCGCCAGCAAGGTGCCATCCCCGCCTAGAACGATCGCCAACTCTGGTCCCAGCGCCGCCATTTCGTGGCGCGGTACAACCGGAGCGTCGCGCGTATAGTTGCCACTGACCGGATCGAGAACCGGGTTGAGGCCATGGGCTCGCATCCAGAGAATCAATTCCGGGATCAGAACGCAAAGTTCTTCCTTCTGCGGCTTGGAGAGGATAACGACAGTTCTCATGGAACTCCAGTTTACCCAATGCCCTGCCGCCCTTGATGGGTCCAGCTTCAAAGTGGCTCCGGACTGAACGGAAATGACGCTGCTATGGCCGGCTTACCCGGCGCGACTTAGCGCCTGGGAGGAAATCGGCGGGGAGTGAAATCAGCTGCTACTTGCTCTAGCCTGGCGATGCGGAACCCGTATCTTCTTCGGCTTCACCCGGCCCGTTTAGGAGCGCATGCAACAGAAACTCGCGATTCCCTTCCGCGCCCAGTATCGGCGAATCTATCAAATCGATCTCCCGCCCCGTCAGCCGTTCGAGACAAGCGCGGACCCGGTCGATCGCCAGCTGATGACCTTCGGCATCCCGCACGATGCCACCCTTGCCGACATACTCGCGACCGGCTTCAAATTGCGGCTTGACCAACACGACGATCTCCTGCAACGAACTACCCGCGGCAGCCACGACCGGCGGCAGAACGAGCGTCGCTGAAATGAACGACACGTCCATCGCCACGAAGCTGATACCTGCGGGCAGGTCACCCGGCTTCAAGTGCCGCGCATTGGTCCGCTCCATCAGCGAGACCCGGACGTCGGCTCTAAGTTTTTGTGCAATCTGGCCATAGCCGGTGTCAATTGCAAGCACCGTGGACGCACCATGCTGAAGCATGCAGTCCGTGAATCCGCCAGTCGACGCGCCGACATCCGCACAGAATCTGCCGCTCAAATCCACTTGCCAGTGTTTCAATGCAGCCTCAAGTTTCAGTCCGCCCCGCCCGACATAGAGAGGATCCTCGCCTAACATCCTTAACAAGGCATCTGGAGCGACCGGCGATCCTGGTTTGTCCACTTTCTGCTCATTGACCAGCACTCGTCCTGCGAAGATCATCGCCTGGGCGCGTTCTCGAGTCGCCGCAATTCCGCGCTCGACGAGCAACTTGTCTAGCCGTACCTTCATCTAGTACACCGGATTCACATCAGATTCGCGATCTCTAGAAAGCTATGCTTAAATCTACAGGGACGCGACCGCTCTTTTCTGTGCCGAAGCGGCACAGCTTCTAAATGCCTGAAGACTCTCCAAATCCGCTACCGTCCCCTGCACGTACTAATAGCAGTGACCCGGGGAATTCAAGCTTGGTAGCCGCCAAAGCAGCCGAGGATGCTGCTCTGTTGGCCTTGGTAGGACAGGGAGATCAGCAGGCGATGGCCTCCCTCTTCGATCGTTATTCCGGGATCGTGTATTCGGTCGCATTGCGGGTCTTGAAGGACACCGGGCAGGCCGAGGATGTGATGCAGGAGATCTTCATTCAGGTTTGGAAGAAACCCAGCGCCTTTGTTTCGGGCCGGGGCTCACTCGGCGCCTGGTTGGTGGTTGTGGCCCGTAACCGGGCGATTGATTCGCTGCGTCGCCGCCGGCCGACAGATTCAGTCGACGACGTAGTTCTCGCCGCGTCCACTGATCTTGGGGCAGAGGCGGAACGGAACCACCTGATGGAGAAGGTGCGCGCCTTTCTGCACCAGCTTCCACCAGAGCAGCAAAAGTCTGTCGAACTAGCTTATTTCGAGGGCCTGAGTCACTCGGAGATAGCGGAGAAGACCGGCGATCCACTGGGTACCGTAAAGACGCGAATTCGATTGGCATTGATTTCGTTGAGGAAGGCGATGCACGGAAGTCCCTCCCCAGGCCAGACCGTACAAGGAGAAGCAAGCTAACCGTGAACGTGCAACACATCTCGGAAGAGGACCTGATCCTCTACTCCATGCAGTCGCTCTCGGCGGGCGAAACCGCCACGGCGGAGCTGCATCTGGAGAACTGCACCGAGTGCAGCGCCCGCCTCGCCGAGATTGCCGGAGATCTTGCCCTGCTCGCGCTTAGCGTTCCTCAACAGGCCGCTCCTGCTGGCGCACGCGACCGTTTCCTTAGTCGCATCGCTACCGAGGTCCAAGCCCCTCATCTGAGCAACAGTGCTGCTTCGAGCGCTGAGATGACGCCGGCCCCCTCACCTGTTCTACAGAAGACTGAGCCGCCTACCAATGTTGAAACTCCCGAGGTCGCGAGAGAAGTCAGGCCCAAGCGGAACTGGTTCCCGATCCTCGTGCCATGGGCGGCTGCTTTCGCCATGCTTGCCGTAGCGGGATATCTGGGTTCCAAAAACCAGAAGCTCGAGGAGCTTCTCAATACCGATAAAGGCCAGATCGCCCGGCTTTCTGTCGATTCTGCCCGGGCACAGCAACTCATCGATACGCTTACTTCCCCGGAGGCGAAGCAGGTCACGCTCACCGAAGGAAAAGGAACACCCCCTCCCACTGGTCACACCAGCTATCTCGCCGATCGAGGCGCGCTTGTCTTCGTTGGCAACAATCTCAAGCCAATCCCGGCGAACAAGACGTATGAGCTGTGGATTATCCCCGCCAATGGAAAACCGCCGGTTCCCGCTGGACTCTTCCGCCCTGACGATAAGGGAAGTGCGAGCGTCATTCTCCCCAAACTGCCTGAAGGAGTTCCTGCCAAGGCATTTGGGGTGACCGTCGAGAACGCAGAAGGGGCGACCAGCCCGACTCTGCCGATCGTCCTCGCTGGGGCTGCCGGCCTCTAGATGATTGCGGTCCTAGTCTTGACTCTTGAGACTTGCGAAGTCCGGCCTTTTCTCAACAAAGTCCCTTGAGGCAACCGGGTGCTTGCCCGCGCCGGAAGCGAAATCCTTTGGCGCGTAGTCTGGCCCTGACGGATTATCTCCAGCGCGGACCATCCATCGGCTATAGTCCCGATAACGTACTAACACAGGAAGGAAAAGCTGGAGAGAAGAGAAGGTCCCTTAGCATCCCGTATGGGATGTGCTTGACGACGACTGTACCTCCAAGTGGCTTCCACGAGCAAGGGCTGAGCGTTCGACCATAGCGACACGAGATCTGCCGAAGAGCGCAGTCTCCACTGTACTCAAAATGAAGTCTCAACCAAGTGAAAGGCCGAATCATTATCTACGAGGTCCTTACGGCCTCGACGGCCCAGGTGAAGCGGCTCTTCCACTTGGTGCCGCTGCCTCATAGAAGCAGCGGAAGTCGGTACCGGTCTTGATGATCCCATGAGCCACGCGAGCCATCTTGGCGGCGACGGCGACATACGCCATACGCTTGCGGTCGGCACTGGCAGGATCACGCCGGAGATATCGTTCGAACTTGTCTCGGAAGCTGTTCTCTCGCAGCCTCACAGCCACAGTGGCGGCCATCCAGAAGGCGCAGCGAAGCCGTGCGTTGCCGTATTTCGACAGCTTGGTCGCTCCTCGAAACTGGCCCGACTGCTGAGTCGAGAGATCGAGGCCACAGAACTTGAGGAACTGACGATGGTGATTGAAGCGGCGCAGGTCGCCGGCTTCGGCCAGGATCGTGAGCGCCAGGATAGGGCCGATGCCTGGCATCTGCTGGAGACGCCTGAAGTCGACGTTTTCCTTCAGGTGAAGCGCAGCTCGTTGTTCCAGTTGATCGCGGAGCTGGCAGAGTCGGATCATCTCGCCGAGTACGACGCGGAACATCGCAACGGCCTCTGAGTCCTCAGCAACGGGGATCCCGATGGAGGACTGGGCCGTGCGGTAAATATCCTCTAGCAGCCGCTGTTTACTTACCTTGCGTCCGACGACCGTCCACGCTTGCTGAACGAAGTCTTCCATCGAGAGGCGTGCAATCAGGGCAGGCGTGGGGAAGACCTGAAGGAACGCGAGAAGCCACTCAGAACGCGTGGCATGATAATACCGCTCTATCTCCGGAAAGTAGAGCGGCAGGTAATGGGTCAAGAGCCGATGCTGGGTCCGGGTCTTCTCAAGAGAGATCTGCGCATAGGTGAGCGACAGCTCCTGAAAGTCATGGATCTGGTTCACGAGCGGGTCATGGTAGTGCTGAGTCACGCCGGTCTTGAGCAGATGGAGCAGGACCTGGGCGTCCTTCGGATCGTTCTTGTCCCAGGAGTTATGCATGGCTTCGCGGGTTCGCGCCACAGCGAGGGACGCGATCAGCTCCAGATGGAAACCCTCGGCCTGCAGAAAGTGCGCCAGCGGCCTATGGTAGTTCCCAGTGGCCTCGAAGACGATGCGCACCGGGTGCTTCAAGCCATGAAGAAAGTCGGCAAACAGTCGGAACTCGACTGCGGTGTTGGGCAGGATCAGGCGCTTGCGGCTCTTCCATCCCGGAGCTTCGATCAGGACATCGTGACGGAGCTTGGCAATATCGATCGCTACCAGAACGGTGGACGGTTGAGTAGGCTGGACAAGGGACATGGTTGGTTCTCTCCTAAAAGTGAAAGTAGGCATACGTTCAGCTTAGGAGACCTACGGCCAGCCATGGCCCAGGAAGTCGGATCTCGGTCGCTACGCTCCCCAAACCTGACTTCCTGCCTTCCTCAACCTCTTCCTTCCAAGTGCTTCGTGTGGTGCTATGGGCTAGAGTTTCCCCATCAGCCTGTGTGGAGGACAGACGACTCTGACCCTCGGTTCGCACCGGATCGGCTGCAATGCTCTTCAACGGTCCCATCCTTGTCTAAGGAGTGGGATTTTCTAACTGGCAAGCAGTGGGATTGGTGGAGAGCTGGGTGGGCACAGTCCCTGGAGTACAGGGCACGCCATTTCCAGGCGAGTAGCTGTTGTTATTGATTTGGCTCGAGGCGTTCGCATTCTGGCGGGTAATCCGCACATCGATCAGGTTGCCCTGAAGCTGCAAAGTCGTGCTGACGGTGTCGGTGTCCGTTCGCAGAATGACTAAATTCTCGCTATCGGGCGAGGTGACGTAGATCTTGCCGGTCGGGAAGTTATAGGACGACGCTACCATCCTCGGATGAGGGGTCGTTCCATCCTGGTTCACCGGCAACACAATGGTCTTCTCAACTGTGTAGGTGCTCAAGTTGACGATTGAGATTGTCCCATCCTTGGAGTTCGCCACATAAGCGCGGCTGCCGTCCTGGAGCACGGTGACCGATGACGGTCCGTTGCCAACTGGTACGTTGTGAATCGTCCCAAACTGGGGAGAGTCATTGTCGAACGTGTCCGTGCTCACGTCGATCACGCTGATGGTGTTGGAGTCATAGTTCGCCGTCACCAATTGGCTCGTGGTGTCGTAGAGTTCGCCATAGACCGGCCCAGCAGGTAGCGTGAAGGTCGCGGAGGGGTTGAACTGGGTGTCGAGTGCGTTCTTCTGCGTATCGATAACCGTCACTGTACCGCTGCCGCGGTTCAGAATGAACGTACGAAGGCCATCCGCTGACTGCAAGCCGTACACCGGACAGATCCCCACGGGGATCGTGGCCGAGATCGAGAAGGTTGAGGTCTCGAGGGCAGATGCAACTCCATTTGTCGTCACACTGGCAGGGTTGGCGCACGGGCTGGCCACACCGGGTGTTCCAACTAGCTGGCTGATCGCGTAGAAGCGGCTGGAGGCGCTGCGGCCCGCCATGTTTATCAGTCCAACGGGAAGCTGAAGCGCCTGCTTGAGTCCAGGAGGCGAACCCGTCAAGACATCGATCTGATTGCTCGATGCGTCCACCACATAGAGATTTCCGGTTCCGGAAGTGGTGTTGATCGGCACTGAATTGGCGGTCAAGGTGCTGGTCAAAACATTCTTTGTCTGTAGGCTGGTCGAGATCGGAATATCGCTGAGGCTGCCGTCGCGGTCGATAGTGTAGGCAGTGGCCCCTGCAATATCCAGGGTGAAATCCAAGGGCAAATTGCCGATCGTCGCCTGCGCGAGCACAGTATCCCCGGAGAAGTCTAGAACCGTCGCCACGCCCGCCTCCGTGCCGTCCGGCTGGGTGATGGCAACCGCATAGGCGGTCGGAGCCGGACTCGGACCAGTCGGGCGCACTGGATTCACCACGGGGCGGTATTGCGCCCCACATCCGGCCATGATGAAAACCAGCAAAGCGCTGGCGCTCCGCCAGATGTTCCCAGCACGCAGCCGGGTGTTCAAGGAAGAACCGAATTGATCTTCAACGCCGATTCCGTCGTGTCTTGGAAATTCCATCGTCCCGGCTGCGGTATCTCTGCTCTCACCCGCGGACTGCCCGGGCACTGCCATGCTTTGCACTCGTAAATACCTCACTACGAAATCGATCCTGAACAATGCTTGATTGTAAATCACCCAGGAAAACCCGCTCCTGAAAGCGCGAACGCCTGAATCAGTTCGACGGTCCGGAAGAATCATGGCGAGCTCAAGGCATTCGAGTAGCATGCGGGATAATAGCCATATGGCGGAGACCCCGCTGCCCGACGCTAAGGCTGAGCGCGAAGGCAGACTTCACTGGCAATCGAAAGTGTTGCTGCTGCTGGTGCTAATCGTGGCAGCAGCCGGACTCGTCCGCAGCATCACTGCCTCCTGGAGTGCGGCGACGAGGGAAGGCCTTGCCATCTGCGCCGCCTTTGGTGCACTGGTATGGCTGCTGCGGGCTGCAACGCCGCTGGCGGCCGTCACCGGATTTCTGCTGACGTCGTGCATGTATCTCGGGACCGTCGAGCAACCCAGCGGTGGCTGGGAACACACCGCGCTGCTCCTGGGGCTGGCTTTGTTTGTCCTCGCTTTCGCGGCCACCCGCTTCCGCCGAAGCCAGAAAGAGCAGCGGGGCCTGGCTGAATCGCGCCGCGGTCGAGGCGCGTCCCAAGTCGCTGCGAATATGGGCGCCGCCGCCTTCGCGGCCTTGCCATGCCTCGCTTCCCCCAGCCTGCTCTCGCACAGTCTCACGTTCGCCAGGCCGATCTTGTTTACGGCCTTGATCGCAGCACTTGCCGAAGCGGCCGCCGACACCGTCTCCTCAGAGATCGGGCAGGCCGTAGGCGGTCAACCCAGGCTGCTGACCAGCCTCAAGGCCGTTGCGCCCGGTACCGATGGAGGCATCACCGTTGCCGGCAGCCTGGCCGGATGCGCCGCCGCTGCGTTTGTCGTCCTCATAAGCATGCCGACGCTTCGCCTCAATCCTCGGCAGGCCGCCATCGCCTGGATTGCGGCCATCGTTGGCCTCTTCGCCGACAGCCTTATCGGGGCGACGCTCGAGCGCCAGGGATGGCTCAACAATGATCTGGTCAACTTTCTCTCAACCACCATTGCCGCTTTGATCGTTCTGGCCTTGATGACGATCTTCTAGTTGAGAATTTTCTCGCCAGAGTTGATCCGCGAGAACCACCGACGTTTGGATCTGGCGCTCCGGAATGCGCCAGTATCTCCTAAGCAGCCGGTCTTTTTCCGCTGGACTCACTAGCTCGAAGCCATGCTTTTGATAGAAATGGATCGCCCAGACCGCGCTTGCCCAGGTACCAATCAAGACCGGAATGCTCGTAAGCGCCCGCAAGCGAGACAGCAGCAGCGTGCCAATTCCCCGCTTCTGGCTCGCGCTGCAAACGTACGCATGCCGGATGAGGGTCACATCCTCGACTGCCTGCAGGCCCATGACAGCTAGCAGCGTTCCGCTCTCTTCGTAACCCCAGAAGACTACTCCCTGATCGATCTGAAGCTGAAGTTCCTCCTTCGGCATATATGGTTCCTTCCAGCGATCCGCGGGAATGACGCCTTGATAAGCCCGCGCGCCATCGTTGATCACCGTCCAAATCCTCTCGAAATCACCCTGATCGCATTTTCGGACCATTCTGCTTCCTCTCCACCACGGCTTCTTGAGGTTACCCGGCCGATGCCGCTTTGCACTATGCTGAAAACGCACGCATCAACGTAGCCATCATGGATTTCGAACAGCTCCGTACCTTCCTCGAAGTTGCGCGCCACAAAAGCTTCTCCCGCGCCGGCGAGAAGCTGTCGCTGACCCAGCCTGCCATCTCTGCCCAGATTCGTTCTCTCGAAACTGAAGTCGGTGCTCAGCTCTTCGATCGCTCCGGAGGCAAGGTCACTTTCACCGCAGCCGGACGCGTCTTTGAGCCCTTCGCTGAACATTGCCTCGAATGCCACCAGCACATTCTGCTCGCAGTCGGCGAGATGCAGCGCATGCCTCGCGGCGAGGTCTCGATCAGCGCCAATGAGTCCACTTGCCTCTACGTGCTGCCGCAGGTTTTCACTCAGTTCAAACAGCAGTATTCCCGGGTGGGGCTTAACATCATTCGCGCCGACCGGTCGCGCACCCTCGAAGCGGTGCAGAATCGCGAAGTCGACTTTGGAGTCATCGCGCTCCCGGTCAAAGACCCCAGGCTCACTGCCGAATGGATCCACAAAGACGAACTCGTGCTGGCCGCGGCCCCGGGTCACGCCCTGGCCAAGGCCGACAGGTTGCGCATGGAAGACATCGCCCGATACCCAATACTCTTGCCGAAGCAAGGCCGTCAACGGGAGCAGATTGACTTGCTCTTCAGCATCCGCGAGCTCAAGCCCAATATCGGGATGGAACTGGACTCGAGCGAATTGCTGAAACGCTTTGTCGCGGCCGGTATGGGGATCGGCTTCGTGCCGCGTTCGGGGTTGGTAGCCGACGAGCAGGGTGGCACGCTCAAAGTGCTTCCCATCGAGGGAGTTCGCTTGCAGCGCGAATTAGCGCTCGTCTTCCGCAAGGACAAGTCGCTGAGCCGCGCCGCTCAAGCCTTTCTCGAGATCGCCACCGGCCGCCCACGGCTTACACGCAACTCGACGGCCGCGCCAAAAACCCTCGAGAAGTTTCCCGCAAAGCCTGCTGCGAAAACTAAGTAAAAATGAGCGCCGCCTTGCGGTCACTGACTGCATCGTTAGCGGCGATTCGCGTATCTTTCACTGAGGAGCATTTATGCCATGCCATCTAGTCTGAACTACCGGATCGGTCTGATCCAGATGTCCTGCGGTCCCGATCCCGACGCTAATCTCGACAAGGCCGCCGACCGCGTCCGCGAGGCCGCGCGCGAAGGCGCGAATGTCGTTTGTCTGCCCGAGCTCTTTCGGGCGCAATACTTCTGCCAGCGGGAAGACACCGCTTTATTCGATCTTGCCGAACCAATCCCCGGCCCCAGCACCGAACGCCTCGCCGCAGTCGCACGCGAAGAAAAAGTAGTCGTCATTGCCTCGCTGTTCGAGCGCCGCGCCGCCGGACTCTACCACAACACCGCCGCAGTTCTGCACAAGGACGGCACTCTCGCCGGACTGTATCGCAAGATGCACATTCCCGACGATCCTCTGTATTACGAGAAGTTCTACTTCACTCCCGGCGATCTTGGTTTCAAGGCCTTCGACACCGCGGTCGGCAAAATCGGCACTCTCGTGTGCTGGGACCAGTGGTATCCGGAAGGTGCGCGCATCACCGCCATGCAAGGCGCGAACGTACTCTTCTATCCCACCGCAATCGGCTGGCATCCGGCCGAGAAAGAAGAGTTCGGCACCGCGCAATATGAAGCCTGGCAGACGATTCAGCGTGCCCATGCCATCGCCAACGGCGTCTATGTGGGCGCGGTGAACCGCGTCGGCGAAGAGCATGGCGACGTCCGTGGCAACCGGGTCGAAGGTCCGGGGCTGCAGTTCTGGGGTGGTTCCTTTATTGCTGACCCCTTCGGCCGCATCGTCGCCAAAGCTTCGCATGACCGGGAAGAGATCCTCGTCGCCGAAGTGAATCTGCGGCTGCTTGAAGACACGCGGCGCAACTGGCCCTTCTTGCGCGATCGCCGCATCGACGCCTACCAGCCAATCGTCCATCGCTTCCTCGACGCCAGTACCACCGGGAGCGAGAAGTGAGCCTGCACGAGCAAACTCCGCGCCAGCTCGGCTACAAGATGCCCGCGGAGTGGGAGCGCCACGAAGCGACGTGGATCGCCTGGCCGCATAACGCGACCGACTGGCCGGGAAAGTTCCTGGCCATCCCCTGGGTCTATGCCGACATCGTTCGCAAGCTCTCTCAAGTCGAGACGGTCCATGTTCTTGTCGACGACAAAGCGGCAGAGCAAAGGGCCACCAGCATCCTGCTCCGAGCCGGTGCAAATCTTGGCGCGGTCTGCTTCCATCAGGTAAAAACCGACCGCGTCTGGACTCGGGATTCCGGGCCGATCTTTGTCAAAAACTTCAAGGCAATCCAACAGAATACCGTCGCAGTTACAAATTGGAAGTTTAACGCTTGGGCCAAATACGAGAATTGGCATCATGACGATCAAGTTCCCGATCACGCAGCGGCATTCTTGAAAATGCAGCAGTGGAAACCAAACATCCGCCTCCAGAACGGACAGGAACACCGGCTAGTCCTCGAAGGCGGCAGCATCGATGTCAACGGTTCAGGAGTGCTGATTACCACCGAAGAATGCCTCCTGAGCACCGTGCAGCAAAGAAATCCAGGAGTGAGCCGCGAACAGCTGGAGCAGGTCTTTCACGACTATCTTGGTATCGAGAAGGTGCTTTGGATGAATCGAGGCTGTGCTGGGGACGACACTCACGGCCACGTCGACGACATCACCCGGTTCGTCTCTGAAAACACAATTGTCACCGCGACTGAGGCAAATACCTCCGACGAAAACCATGACCCTCTCGCTGAGAACCTCGATCGTTTGAAATCGGCGAAAAACCTCCACGGAAAGCCATTTCAGATCGTCGAACTCCCCATGCCCTCGCCTGTCGTGTTCGATGGGCAGAGACTACCCGCCAGCTATGCGAACTTTTATATTGCCAACCACGTTGTTTTGGTCCCGTCCTTCAACGACCCAAACGACCGGAAGGCGCTCGCCATCCTGGCAGAGCTGTTTCCCGATCGAACGGTGAGTGGGATTCACTGCGGCGATCTTATCTGGGGTCTGGGAGCGCTGCATTGCATGACTCAGCAGCAGCCTGCGTGAGCAAGTCGCCAGCGGGCGGGGCTCGATGAACGAAGACGAAGGCTATCTCCGTCTCGCCCTTGAACAGGCCCGGCTCGCCGCGGAAGCAGGAGAAGTCCCGGTGGGCTCGATCGTGGTCTATGCGGGAGAAATCGTAGGCGTCGGCCGGAATGCCGTACTCGCAACGCTTGACCCGACTGCCCATGCCGAGATCGTAGCTATGCGAGCGGCTGCACAACGCTTGCAGAACTATCGCCTCACCGGCTGCGAGCTTTACACTACGCTCGAGCCCTGCTCGATGTGCGCCGGAGCCATGATTCACACTCGTATCTCGCGGCTCATCTACGGCGCCGCCGATCCCAAGGCAGGGGCTGCGGGATCGGTAGTCGAGGTCGTGAACCATCCGCAACTCAATCATCAGATGAAGATCACCTCAGGTGTCCTCTCCGAGCAGTGCGGGGAGTTGCTGCGCGCCTTCTTCCGCGAACGCCGCCAGTCCCCATCCCCGGATCTTTAACCGCGGGTCAGCGCCACGATCAGCTCCTCTGAACCCGGATACTTCTGCAATAAGTCTGCCCGCCTGCCTGTCTCATAATCCGCATAATCGAAGCCTGGACTGACCGTGCAACCCAGCAGCGCAACCTGCCCTCCGGGAACTAACCGTGAACCTTGCCACACGCCCTGCGGCACCATTAGCTGCGGCAACTCCCCCGCCGCTAAATCATCCCCCAGAACCACCACTCGCGAGCTTCCATCGGGCCACAGTTGCAGCATCTCCACGGGATCGCCGAGATAGAAGTGAAAGACCTCGTCCGAGATGAGCTTGTGCATTTCGGAAAATGTCGACGGCTCGAGCAGATAGTAGATCGCCGTCCCCGCCGCTCGCGCGCCACTATATCGAGAGGGCAGCGCCGCCACTGGAATCTCCTCCTCGGCTTTCCATGTTTGCACGAAAAAGCCGCCTTCTCGCGGATGTGCCTCCAGACCTAAGTGCGCTTTGATCTCGTCCGCCGTCATCGCTTACCCTCCTACCAGCAAATCATATCGGGAACTCTCCACGACCATGCGGGGTCTAAGCGAGCAGGTGACTCGCCACCTTTTAGATCGTTCTTGCTAGATCGTTCTTAGGAGGCGCTATGTTTGAAGACAGCCTGGTCGAGTCGCAGAACCGTATCCGCACCCGCAGCAGATGGTTCGCCATCGGATCATTTTTCGCGCAGGCAGCTTTGCTGTTGCTGCTGATTCTCTTTCCGCTCTTCCATCCTCAGGCATTGCCGAGACAGTCGCTGGAAAGGCTGTTGGTTGCGCCGCCTCCGCCTCACGCGCCTGCTCGGCTTGAAACCCGCCGGACAGAGTCAGCGCCCGTTCATTCGCCACTGCCAAGCCTGGAGTCGCAATTGCGGATCCCAAGCAGGATTCCGGCGGCGCCGGCCATGATCGACGATGGCGGCGCGCCGTCTATGCCGAGTGCCCTCGGCAACGGCAATGGTCCGGGAATCCCGGCCGGCATCGACTTAGGTGCGCCGGCTCCATCAATCGTGGTAGCAAAGCCGCCCGTCCCCCAACAGCCGGTTCGTCTCTCAGGCGGTGTCGCGGCCGGACAACTCCTCACCCCGATTCATCCAACCTATCCTGCAATTGCCAAACAGGCGCGGATTCAAGGCACAGTAATCATCGACGCCACCATCTCCCGCCAAGGCATGATCGAGAACCTACGCGTCCTCGAAGGGCCTCCTATGCTCCGGCAATCGGCGATCGATGCAGTCGCCGCCGCACGCTATCGGCCGTTCCTTCTGAATAACGAGCCAGTCGAGGTTGAGACCACCGTACGTGTCATCTTTTCGCTCGATAACTGAAAGCCAATGCGCGCCGGAACTGGGATGCATATCATGTGCGTATCCTGTTCCGGAGCGTGGCCCATGCAGAATTTGCTGAACGACTTCCGCTATGCCCTGCGCCAGTTGCAGAAGAGCCCGGTTTTCACCTTTACTGCGGTCCTCACGTTGGCGCTGGGGATCGGAGCGAATACGGCGATCTTCACCGTGGTGCAGTCGCTGCTGCTGGCGCCGCTCGACTATCCGGAGGCGGACCGGATCATGGCGCTCAACACGCGCTATGAGCAACAGGGCAGGGAGACGCCGCGAGTCACCGGAGCAGATCTGGTCGACATTCGCAACCAGTCGAAGAGTGTCAGCGCGATCGGCTACTACCAGGGAGGCGGAGGCGAAGCAGGTGTCCAGATTCGCGACCATTCGAGCTTTACCGCCGTGAGCGCGGTCGATGCGGGTTTTGCCCGCGTCTTGCAGGTGGCGCCAGAGGCTGGCCGTTGGTTCGTGGACTCTGAGGCGAAGCATGCAGCGGTGGTGAATGCCAACTTCGCCCGCGATCATTTTGGAGGTGTGCAGGCCGCGATCGGCCAGACCATCGCCGTCGAGGGGCAGCCGGTGCAGATCGTCGGTGTGCTGCCGGCGGCCTTCGACTTTCCCGATCACACCCAGGTGTGGATGGCCGAAGCCGAGCAGCCGCAAACGCCTTCGCGTACCGCGTTCAACTACCGTGCCGTCGTCAGGCTGCGGCACGGTGTCTCGATGGCTGCCGCGCAATCAGAACTAACGGCGATCGCCAGTCGCCTCCAGTCCGCTTATCCTGGCGACAACAAAGACAAGACTTTCCGCCTCGTTCCGCTCCAGGAGCAACTTGTCGGTTCCGTACGCCCGATGCTGCTGCTTTTGATGGCCTCAGTCGCACTGATTCTGCTTATCGCCTGCGTCAATGTGATGCATCTCTACATGGCCCGGGCAGTGGACCGGCAGCGCGAGCTTGCGGTGCGCACTGCGCTTGGCTCAACTCGCTCTCAACTTGGCAGACTGGTCGTGGTGGAAAGTCTGCTGGTCTCGTTTGCAGGTGCAATCGTGGGGATCTTCCTCGCTATCCCCCTGGTGAAGATGCTCGTCAGGATTGCCCCTGCAAATCTGCCTCGTTCCGCTGACATTCATCTGAACTTCGGGGTCCTGGCATTTACCGCCGGGATTGCTCTGCTGGCAACGGTCGCCGCTTCGTTGCTTCCGGCACGGCAGGCGACGCGGGTCGACCCGATAGTCGCGCTGAAGCAGGATAGTTCGCGCGGCATGTCGAGCCGTCACTCGTCGAGGCTGCGAAGCGGACTGGTGGTCGCCGAAGTTGCCGCGACCTTCGTGCTTGCATTCGGAGCGGCGCTGCTGGGTCGCACCATGCTGGTCTTGCAGAACACCGATCCTGGATATCGAAAATCCGATCTGTTAATCGTCGACGCGGACGCTCCAGCATCGACACTGGAAAGCTCGATCCAAGCTACCCAGAAATTCGAGACGATCTTTGCTGAACTTCGCGCGCTGCCGGGTGTTGAGAGCGTCGGCGGCGTCATGGGCCTGCCGACCGGAAGCTATGGCTCGAACGGCTATTACGGAGTCATCGGCGCTCCATACGACGTACAACACGGGCCGCAAGCGGTCTTCACTCTGGCCAGTCCGGACTACTTTCGTACCATGGCAGTCCCGTTGTTGAGCGGAAGAGACTTCACTCGCCGGGATGACTACGATGCTCCCCCGGTAGCAATTGTGAGCGAATCGCTCGCGCGGCAGAGCTTTCCCGGCCAAGACCCGATCGGACGCCAGATCGAATGCGGTCTCGATGCGCCCGGCAAATGGATGACCATCGTTGGCGTGGTTCGCGACCTGCGCCAGGACTCGCCCGCCGATGCGCCAGGACCGGCGCTTTACATGCCGCTGCTACAGCATCCTTCCATGGCGGCGCAGATCAATATCGCCATCCACACCCGCCTGTCTCCGGTCGCCTTGATCGATACCGTGCGAGGAAAAATCGAGAGAGTCGATCCAGCAATTGCGGCCCGGTTCACGACCATGAACACGATGGTTGGAGACTCGGTCGAGATGCAGCATTTCCGCAGCATTCTAATCGGCAGCTTCGCCGCGGTTGGGCTGCTGCTTGCCGTTCTTGGAGTCTATGGAACGGTGGCGTACTCGGTCGCGCAACGCACCTTCGAAGTCGGCATCCGTATGACGTTTGGCGCGGAACGCGCGAGCATCCTGAAGCTGGTGTTGTTGCAGGTGCTGATGCTCGCGGGTATCGGCGTCGGTGCCGGGCTGATGGCCAGCCTGATCGCTGGGCACTGGATCGGCAGCATGCTGGTAGGCGTCAGTCCAGCCGACCCGGTCAGCCTGGCCATCGCTATCGGAGTCCTGCTGAGCGCCGCTTTGCTGGCCGCCTTCCTGCCCGCGCGCAGGGCCGCACTGGTAGATCCGGTGAAAGCGCTTCGGGGTCTTTGAAGCTGTTGCTAGAACGGACCTAAGCGTCGAGTAGACGCAAAAAAGCCCGACTCGATGTCGGGCGTTTTTGCTTGCCTATTCAGTCGTTGCCTGTTGAATGCAGAAGCCTACTTCCTGGTTGCCTTTTTTGCAGCTGTCTTCTTGGCTGCGGTTTTGGTTGCCTTTTTAGCGGTTGCCTTTTTAGCGGTTGCTTTTTTTGCGGGAGCCTTCTTCGCTACCGCCTTCTTTGCCGGCGCCTTCTTGGCTACTGCCTTCTTCGCCGGGGCTTTCTTGGCTGGCGCCTTCGTGGCCGCCTTCTTTGTTGCCTTTTTAACTGCCAAAGTACTACCTCGCTTGATTGGTTTTGGAATGCCGGCACTCTTCTTTTTCGAGGCTGCGGACTTCTTTACAGCCTTGCCGCCGCTGAGAGTGCCTGTACTGCTCTTCTTAGCGGCCGACTTCGATGCGGCCTTTTTGGCCGGAACTTGATTCACTGCCGATTTCTTCGCCACTACCTTTTTAGCTGGCGCTTTCTTCGTCGCAGCAACTGCAGGGGCTTGCTTCTTGGCCGCGCTCTTCTTCGCGGTCGCTTTCCTGGCCGGCGCAGCCGTAGGCTCAGGCTCCTCCACTGAAGCAGGCTCGGCATCGACAACTACTAACAGCGGCGGTTCGCCCAGATCGTCGTCTTCGTCATCCTCCTCATCCTCTTCTTCGTCGAGAAGTGAAAGATTGACGCGGACTTCCTCCTCCTCTTCATCCTCGCTGAAGTCGTCATCGAGCTCGCCAGCTAGTTCGCTTCCCTCCGATTCTGGCTCGCCATCGCTAAAAGCGTAGTGTTTGTAATTGTCCTGCATGTTTGCTGCCCTCCGGGCTCAAAGATAATTTGTCTCAAACTTGAATAGCATTCAACGCGAATGCAACGCAATTACGATACTTGCCTGCCGCGCGGATTATAGCAACAGCATGATACGTGTCGCCAATCAACGCAAGCGAGAAGTGCGCTATGGCCGCGAAGATGGCTGTTTCGTTCCTTTGGGAACACTCGCCGCATGTGTCGATGAAACTCTTGTTGTTGTCGGGGTTCCCGCCGAGTGACTCACCTTCGTATGCGAAGAACTCCGGGCTGCAGTCTTCACCGTCGATGGCTTGGCTGTGGCGTGGGCCCGCGCGGGAGCACGCATCTTCGAGTGCCGGCTGCCGTGTGGGGCAACAATATGCGCCGGTTCCGAGACATATAAGCTGTGCCCCGGAGTCAATGCGGCGCCACGCAGATGGTTCCACCCGCGTAGCTCGTCCACAGAGACGTTGAACCGATCGGCAATCGTCACCAGTGTGTCGCCCCTCTTCGCAACATAACGGGTCGATCGCGAGGGTGATGCATTCGCAACCGCGGACACTGGAATGATCAGAGACCCAGTTCCAGTCAGGTCGGTGGCCTCGCCCAGCTGATTGACAAACGCAATCTCTTTAGGACTCACGTGATAGCTGCGTGCAATCTCTTCGAGCGTCTCATCCGGCGCTACCTTATGGAAGCGCCAGCTCTTGCGCCGGTCCACCGGCACTTCCTCGATGCGCTTGAGATAGACCGCTTTGGTTCCGGGCGGAAGATGGAGTTCAAAGGACTCGTCCGGGGGCGTCGCCATGCGCAGCAAGCTGGGATTGAGCGCGACGATTTCCTGCACCGGCGCCTCGACGATGTCGGAGACCAGGCGAAGGTCTACGCTATAGTTGGTGGTCACCGTGTCGGTGATCAACGGCGGATCGAAGACGATCGAATCGAGTCCATATTGCTTCGGGTTCTTGGCCATGATCGTCGCCGCCAGAATAATGGGAACATAGTTCTTCGTCTCTTCCGGTAAGGCGTTGCGGCGATAGAGTTCCCAGAAGTCCGCGTACCCGGTGCGCTGTACGGCGCGTTGCACGTTTCCCGCTCCCCAGTCATAGGCCGCCATGGCCAGATACCAATCGCCCATCTGGTTGTAGAGGAACTTGATGTAGCGGCCATAGGCGCGGGTCGACGCTTCCGGATCGAAGCGCTGGTCGTACCATGCGCTGCGCGGCGGCGCATGGGCGTCCCCGGGCATGAATTGCCACATGCCGCCTGCTCCGCTGCCGCGGCCGTTCATCACCCGCACTTGAAAGCCCGACTCGGCGACCGCCTGGTAGATCAGATCCTGTGGAACACCCTCGTCGGCGAGCACTCGCTGAATCATCTGTTTGTAGCGCGAGGCGCGAGTCAGTGAGTTCACCAGCGTATTGTGGCCAATCTTGGTATTGGTGAAGTAGTTAATGTAGCTGGCGACATAGTCATTCAGCACCAGAGGAAGGTCGGACTGGGTGGTCTTTAAGTCCGCCTGGGCCTGCGCCTTGAGCGTCGGGTCGACCGCGAAGGTGACATCGTTGGCAACATCGACAGGGGTCGGCTCGGTGTGCGGCTGGAAGCCATTGCCTTGTTTGAGCGCCTCCATCTCGAGGGTATTGACGGCATCGACGATATGCTCGAACTCAGCCGAAAGCTGAGGATCGTTCTTGATATCCAGCCCGCTCATCAGCAACTGGTCGACGGCATAGTCGAAATTGGCCTTGGCGGCCTCGACGTGGCCGGCGCGATAGTTATTCACGCCCGCCTGATAGGCTTGCTCAACGGCATCAATCAGCTGCTGATCTCTCTGCTGCTGGTTCTTTTGCTGCTGAGTCAATGGTGGACTGACACTCTGTGCTTGAACAGTCGATTGCGATCCGGCTTGCGGCGGTGGCGCAGCTTTTTGGACGGAACCGGATCCTGCGGGAGCCGCAGCAGCCTCTGCCAGGGTCGCTAAGACAAATGGCCTGCGAGTGAGAGGCCCGAGGGTCTGCGACTGCTTGCCTAGGGGGGACGAAAGGGCTTGCTGAGAATCGCTCCCAGTCAAGAATAGTGTGGCCGCGATGCAGACAGCGGCAAGAGTTTTTGATACACCCATGCGTAAGGATCGTTACTGCTTTCATTGTATGGCCTGAGCCGCAACCTCCCGATGCTAAGATTAAGGATCAGGAAAGTTTCCACGCACCCGCCGCGGCAATGACTAGAGCAGACGTACAGTGACTGTAATGCGAAGAACCGAACTCGGCAGGCCTTTTCCCGTAGGCGGGCCTACAGAATTGATTTTCGGAACATGACACCACCTGTACTTCTGCTCTGAAGGCAAAGCTCTACAACAGCGAAACCGACGGGCAGCGGCGGCCATCCGGCAACTCTTCCAGTACTCTCATCGACGACATTTTAGAACCACTCATGGACATTCAGCACATCCGCAATTTCGCCATAATCGCCCATATCGATCATGGCAAGAGCACCCTGTCCGACCGGCTGCTCGAACTCACCGGCTCGGTCACCTCCCGTGAGATGCAGGCCCAGGTGCTCGACGCCATGGACCTCGAGCGCGAACGCGGCATCACCATCAAGGCCCATGCCGTCCGCATGGCCTACCAGGCGAAGAACGGCGAAACCTATCAGCTCAACTTGATTGACACTCCCGGCCATGTCGATTTCTCGTATGAGGTCTCGCGGTCTTTGGCCTCCTGCGAGGGAGCCTTACTGGTCGTCGACGCCTCGCAGGGTGTCGAGGCCCAGACGCTCGCCAACGCCTATCTCGCCATCAGCAACGGCCTGGACATGATCCCGGTGATTAACAAGATCGACCTGCCCAGCGCCGATGTCGTGCGTACGCAAGAGATGATTGAGTCTGCAGTGGGCCTGGATGCGACCGACGCGCTTCCGGTGAGCGCCAAGACCGGCCTCGGCGTTCCCGAGGTCCTGGAGGCGATTGTGCATCGATTGCCGCCTCCGACCGGTGACCGCGAAGCCCCCTTGCAAGCCTTGATCTTCGATTCCTGGTTCGATCCCTATCGCGGCGTGGTGGTGCTGGTGCGCGTCATCAACGGACGCTTGGCTACCGGCATGAAGATTCGCCTTATGTCGAACGGCCGCGTCTTCGATGTCGACTCGATGGGCGTCCTTACTCCCAAGCCGGTCGCCATCGGCGAGCTCACTGCCGGTGAAGTCGGCTTCTTTGTCGCCACCATCAAGAACGTCGCTGACACCAAGATCGGCGACACCGTGACCGAAGACGCGCGCCCTTGCGCCGAAGCCCTAGCCGGCTTCGAAGAACTGAAGCCGATGGTCTTCGCCGGCATCTACACCATCGACTCCCATGAACACACCTTGCTCCGTGATGCCCTTGAGAAGCTGCGCTTGAATGACTCGTCCTTCTTCTTCGAGCCGGAAAGCTCCGCCGCCCTCGGCTTCGGCTTCCGCTGCGGATTCCTCGGCCTGTTGCACATGGAGATCATCCAGGAGCGGCTCGAGCGCGAATATGACCTCGACCTGATCACCACCGCACCCGGTGTGCGTTACATCATTACCTTGACCGATGGCTCCGTCCTTGAGGTCGATAATCCCTCCCGCTGGCCAGACACCACGGAGATCGAAAAGATTGAAGAGCCAGTCATTACCGCTACCATCCTGACCAATGAAGAATATGTAGGCGGCATCCTCAAGCTGGTGGAGGACAAACGTGGACGGCAAAAGAACTTTGAATACGTTACGCCCACTCGAGTCATGCTGACCTACGAGCTCCCGCTGAATGAAATCGTTCTCGATTTCTACGACCGGCTGAAAAGCGTCTCCCGCGGTTACGCTTCGCTCGACTATCAACTTGCCGGCATGTGGGAGTCGCCCATGGTGAAGATGGACATCCTCGTCGGCGGCGAACCGGTCGACGCTCTCTCAATCATCGTCCACAAGGATTTCGCCTACGACCGCGGCCGCGCTCTGGTTTCCAAGATGCGCGAATTGATCCCCAGGCAAATGTTCGAGGTCGCCATCCAGGCGGCGATCGGAGCCAAGATCGTCGCCCGGGAAACGGTCACCGCTATTCGCAAGAATGTCTTGGCAAAGTGCTATGGCGGCGACATCTCGCGAAAACGGAAGCTGCTGGAGAAGCAAAAAGAGGGCAAGAAGCGTATGAAACGAATCGGGAAAGTCGACATTCCGCAAGAGGCCTTTCTTGCGGTGTTGAAGATCGGCGAAGACAGCTCCCGTTAGAACGATACGTGCGAAGAAGTCATGGCGCATTAATGCGAATTGTGGAAAGCTCATTGGTTGCAAGCTTTTTCGCGCTATGCTCCATCGCTGGTAACGCGTATCATTACTGGCGATACTCTTCCCGAATCAATAAGTTACGCCTTCCAACGAGAGGCTTAGGCGGGAAAATTGGGTAAGTGCTTGTTACTCCCTGACGTAAATCGCAGTCTTCCACATTTTTTTCCACAAGCCTAGCTCCCCCGATGTGCAAATAAAAGACCCCGCCGAAGCGAGGTCTTTTCGAGGCTGTTTGGAATGCCGGTTACTGAGGTGAAGTCGCTGGCTTGGTGGTGCTTGGCGTACGGGCTGGGGCAGTGCTTCGCGGAGTGGTGGAAGTAGGCGTCGAGTTGGCCTGTGCTGGAACCCCGGATTTCTGGTTATAAGCCTCGACAACGGCCTGGGAGATATCCGTTCCCTGGTTGGCCCACAGCACCGGGCTCTGTTGCGCCGAAGCGTCGAGCACCAGCGTATATCCGCTCTGCGCAGCGTAGGTCTGGACAATCTGATAGACCTTTTCCGCCAGCTTCTGGTAAGTCTCGCCTGTTTCCTGCTGGAAGTCGTTCTGCGCATCCTCTCCCTGGCGCTGCAAGGACTTGGTCTTCTCGTCAATCTGCCTGGTCAGGGTTGCCTTCGTGGCCTCGGTCGCGGTGGGGCTCTGCAGCTGCTTCTTTAGTCCGTCGATCTCGTCGCTGAGCGCCTTCAGCTGGGTCTGCTTAGGTTCGAATTTCTTGCGAAGCTCAGCGAAGTCTCTCTGCCCTTCGTTAGTAGCGGCCACGGCCTGCTGAAACTGAATGATCGCGATCTTGGCCGGTCCTGCGGCAGGTACTGCGGAGGAAGCGGGCACCGGCGCGCTGGGCATCGGGGAGGCGGCGCTGGCCTGCGCCAGAGCGCTGACGCTAAACCCCGACGCGAGAATGCAAACGAATGTCAACGAACGCTTCATGTGTTTTCTACAACTCCTTCAATCTTCTTGGTTGAGATCGCCCGCATGTAGCGGAAGCGGACTGCGCTTCCTGGTCAAATCTTCTGCGCGCTTCCCTGAGCACTTCTGGAGAGGCCTTTCGACTGGCAGGCCGAAAACGCGGAGAAGAGACACGGACAGAGGACATTCACAGGAACACCCAAATTATAGGGGTCTGACTAGCAGAGGTCAACGTTGAGAGAGCTTAAAGAACGGTGAAGCTAAAGAGCGGTTAGCTAGAAGGAGCAAGCGAAAGAGCGGTCAGCGGAAGAAAAAGCTAAAGAGCGGCTAGCCAGAAGGAGCCAGCTAAGCACCGGTCAGCGGAAGAGAAGCTCAAGAATGGCCAGCGAAAAGCCGTCTTCTTTGCTGATCGTCCTCGCTTGCTTCCGCTAGCCGGTTTTTAGCTAACCGCTTCTCAGCTCCTCTCGGCTAACCGCTTTTTAGCTAAAACGTAGTGCTCACCGTCAGGCGGAAGGTCTTGCTGGGCTCCCGCAATTGGTAGAGCGAGCCATATAGCTGCTGGGATTCGGCGTAGCTGAAGTCGCCTGCTCCTCCAGCCGGGAACATGCTTCGTGTGATCAGATTCTCTCCCTCAAACTGCTTAAACAGACGGAGAGGGTTGTAAGCGTAATAGATACGGAAGGGCGCATTCACCACCGGCAAAATCACCTGCAGCTCGCCGCCTGTCGACATACGAGGAACCAGGTTCGTGCCATAGATGGGCCGGATCGAAGTAGCGAACTGGATCTGCTGACCACCCTGGCAGGATCCATTGAAATAATTCGGGCAGCCGTAAAGCGGTGCATTCAGCTGCGCAATGCCTTGCGGGCTCTGCCGTAATTGCGACTTGCGCAAGACTACGTCGATGCCGAAATCGTTGAAGAACGCAAAGGTGACGGGACCGGCGATTGGAATGCGATATTCCATGTTGCTGGTTAACTGGGTATCGCCGCCCATAGAGACAATGCCGTACACCGGGATCGGAATCTGGATGTTGCCCAGAGTGGGGTTGGTCGGATCGCGTGGAACGCCGGTACCATCCGGATTGGTGAGCGTGAAGAGCACGCGCGTGGGGATGAACCCATAGGGAGTTGCGGATCGCACATCGAATCCGCGCAAATCCTGTTCACCGCCGCTATAGAAGCGATTAAACGGTGGCGCCACGTCGCCGCTGATGCCCTGGATGTATTCAGCCTGCAGCTTGTAGCCGAAGACATTTCTGCCTTCCGGGCTGAAGTGCAGCCCGCGCATCGAGTGAAATTGCTTGAATTCCACGACCGGGCTGATGTAGCGAACGTTGCCCCAAAGGCCCGCCAATTGGAAAGCGGCCGAGAGCTCCTGCCCGTTGCGCGGTTTATAGGGGTTGTCGATGCGGTTTTCCGAAAAGCTGAACGACGCCATGCTGTTGACAATGCCGTCCAGCGCGTTCTGCCCTTGAATGCCGCTGCGGAATGCCAGCGTCTGAAAGAGATTGCTGGAGGCGGCGCTGAACGCGGTCACATTCGACCGGTTCAGGGTGTAAGTGAAACCAACCCGTTTAAAAGAATGACGGATCGGATAGCTCGCTGAAAAGCTCAGACCTGTCGTCGACTGGTTGTAGTTCTGGAGCAGCGACGAGGTCGCCGGTCCTGCATTCAAGGACTGTCCGGTACTCAGCTTGTAGTTCTTCGAGGCGTTGTAGTCGGTCTTGTTGGTGTAGATCTGGAAGCCAAGACTCAAGGGACGATTGCGGAAGTACGGCTCGGTAAACCCGAAGAGCAGGTTCCGCGCGACGTTGCCCAAGCTGGCTTGCACGCTCAGCGTCTCACCCAATCCAAGAAAGTTATTGGTCTGGTAGTTCAAGCCAAGGAATGCGCCAGACAATCCGCTCACTCCGCCGTTCAGGCCGATGCTGTTCTTGCCCTTCTCTTTGACCTTCAGCAACAGTTGGACGGTCGAGTTGTCGTCGTCGCGAATCGGCGTGGAGTCCTCTTCGACTTTGAGCGGCTCGAAATACTGGAGCTGGTTCAGACGCAGCAGACTGAGCTCCCAGAGATGGCTGTTGTAGGCTTGCCCTTCTTCCAGAAGCAACTCGCGGCGAATCACCGAGTCGCGGGTCAAGGTGTTGCCGGTGAATTCAATGCGTGACACGTAGTATTGCTTGCCTTCATCGATATCGATGTTCAGGTTCACAACCTTCTTCGCCTCATCCACCTCCGGCTTGGGAATGCCGACGAAGTTGATGTAGCCGAGCTGACCATAGGCTTTGTGCAGGGCTTCCAGGCCTTTGCCAATGGCGGTAGCGCTGAACCAGTCGCCGTCTTTAATCGCGAACTGCGATCGCAGTGCCTTGGTGTTGCTGACTGCCTTGTTTCCAGTAAAGGTAATCGAGCCCAGCCGGTAGCGCTCTCCCTCTTCCACCGGAAGCGTGATGTCGATCCGCTTCCCCTTGCGGGGACGGAAGGTGATCAACGACAACCCCGATTCATCGCGCAGACGGGTCTCGGGATCGCCGACGTTGGCGCTGTAATATCCCTTGTCGTGATACGCCTGGCGCACCCGTTCCGCATCTTCCTCAAGCTTGCTGGCGTCATAGGTCTTCGCGAACAGGTTCTCAAAGAAAATCGATCTGGGGATGCCGATCGGCTTCAGGTTCTTCATCGAGCGGCGAAGATCCCGCGTGGGATAGTGCGCATTTCCCGTGAACTCGATCTTGCCGACCTTGACCGTCGGACCCTCTTTGATATTGAAGTTGATCGCTACCGAGGCCGGCGGGATGGTCTTCACGTCCACCTTGACCACCGCGAACTGGTGGCCATGCTCCGACAGCAACTGGCGAAGCACCACTACCGCGCGCTCGACTTTGGTTGGATCGTATTGACTCTCAACCGTCAGCCCGACCTTCTCCTTCTTGAAACGGTCGAGAACATCCGACCACGTCACCGAATTCAAACCCTTGGGATTGATCTCCCGGATGGTCGGCTTTTCCTGAACGTAGATGTTGAGGATGACTCCTTTGGGAGTGTCTTCGCGCTCGATCCGGACGTTCTCAAAGTAGGCGGTATTCCAAAGCGAGTTGAAGTCCCGCTCCACGGTGATGGGGTCGTAAGCGTCGCCAGGATGACTGAACAAGCGCGCCAGGACCGTTTCTTTCGGAATACGCCGGTTGCCAATGACCCGAATTTCAGCGATGGTCTGTGGTGTGTTCTGCGGTGTGTTCTGTGGCGCGCTCTGCGCGGCCGTATCCTGCTGCGCAAAGATTGGGGCTTGGACGACACCGCTAATTGTCAGGAAGAGCAACAACGCTGCGAAAGTTTGGTACATCGAGCCTGAAAAACGGCGCGGAAGCTGTTGCTTGTGGATCTGGGAATTGCTGCTCCCTGAGCTAACGGGCAAAATGGGCACACCCCTACTGCACAAAGTCGTATCGGCGCTGCGGAAAACCTGATTATATGTGACGGAAGGGCCACTTCCCAACTTTCGCCCCTCGCGCCGAAGTGTCTCGAGTGTGTTGAAGATCATCCGCCAAGGCCTACCTGGAGGCACGTAGAGAGACCCAGGTCAGCTCTCCAACTCCGCCATGATGGTGTACTCCAAAGCAGAAGCGTCCCAGAGCACCGCCAGCACGTTCGGTTTGCAGCAGATCTGGCAATCCTCCACATAGTTCTGGCGGCTGCCCGCTGATTCGTCCACCACGGTCTCATTCCACTCTCCACAACCAGCGCATTGGAACCCCGCCGCAAGCGACATCGTTACCTCTCCGCATGGCTCAAGCAGCCTCTAGTCTATCGGACGATCCTACTTTGCGGAGGGTGAAGGACAAAGCATCCTCCCCTGTTATGCTTTCCGGCTATACGCTGCTTAGACGAAAGCCGCGCAGCGAAGATAGGAGTCCCATGTGGAGAAATAAACTGGCCATTCTTTGCCTGCTCATCCCCTTGCAAGTTCGGCTTATGCCGATCGCACTGGCGCAGGATTCATCTGCCTCCATCCAGCAGGTGATGCAACGACAAGTTCAGGCGTGGAACCACGGAGATATAGAGGCTTTCATGCATGGATACAACAACGCAGCCGACACCACCTTCATTGGCAAAACCCTTGAACAAGGCTACGCTCCAATCCTGGCGCGGTACAAAAAGGCATATCCCGGCCATGAGGCGATGGGCACACTCGACTTCTCAGAGATCTCGGTGCGCATGTTGGGTTCTGACTATGCGGTAGCGACGGGAAAGTTCCACCTTGCCAGAACGGCCGCGGGCGGAGGCGACGCCTCCGGCATCTTCTCTCTCGTCTGGGAAGAGACGCAGGAGGGATGGAAGATCATCCTCGATCACACCACCAGCGAGTGAGCCGCGTTTCGCTGCGTGCAGGCGTCAGATCTGCATGATTTCTTTTTCTTTGGCTTTCGACATCTCGTCCATGCGCTTGATTTCGTCGTCGGTGAGCTTCTGAATCTCCTCCAGGGCGCGCTTCTCCTCATCTCCGGAGATGGTTTTATCCTTGGCCGCCTTCTTGATCGCCTCGTTGCCATCGCGGCGAATGTTGCGGATGACCGTCTTGCGCTCCTCAAGCTCCTTGTTGAGGTGCTTGACCACATCCTTGCGGCGCTCTTCGGTCATCGGAGGAATGGGGACCCGTACGATCTTGCCATCGTTCTGAGGATTGAAACCGAGGTCGGAAGCCCGCAGCGCCTTTTCCACCTCAGCCAGCAGGCTCGGATCCCAGGGCTGGATCAGGATCAGGTTTGCATCGGGCGCAGTCACTTGCGCAACCTGATTGAGCGGCGTCTCGGCCCCATAGGCAAGCACGCGGATACCGTCCAGCATGTGGACCGAAGCGCGACCCGTCCGGGTGGAAGCCAGTTCTGCTTGAAACGCCTGCACGCCTTTATCCATGCGTGCCTTCAGTTGAAGATAGGTGTCCTTCAGTGCGGGGATTGCTGCGATTGCGGAAACTGCCATGAGAGTCATCTTCCTTTGGTACGTCTTCAGCGATATTGTACAAACTTCCTCATCAGCGTTCCGTTCAGATCTTGAGGAAGATGCGTCGCCGGTAAAGCACCAGCATCGCCAGCCAACAAATCAGGACAATCGTCAAAGAGTAGAGCAGCGAAGCAAAGGCAGCGTCCGGGATGATGTGAAGAAGTCCTCCGTAGTACCACTGGCTCAAATTCACACCGGGATGGACGTGAATATTTGAAACCACGCCCGGCAGCAGCTCAGAGAAGACGTAGGCCCCAATGGCGTTCATCCCGAATACCAGCAAAGGCATGAAGCGTTTTGCGCGGGTCTCTGGATCAGCCTTGCCATCAGACCGCTTGCCCCGTACGTCGATAAGCCAGATCGACAATGCCAACAGCAGCAGGCTCAATCCACCTGCGAAAAGGACAAAAGAGCTGGTCCAGAGCTTTTTGTTGAGCGGAAACCAGAAGTTCCAGACGCCTCCCAGCAGGACCCCCGTAGCGCCGGCAAGTGCAATCCCTTTCGCCTTCTCTTCAATACTGCGGCTCGTGCGCAGCCACAGCCCGGTCAGCATACCGATCAGCGCTGTACCTAGAGCCGGTATGGTGCTCAACAATCCTTCGGGATCACGCGTGTGTTCATACAAATGCGAGGGCGAGAAGATCTGCCGGTCGAGCCATGCTGTCAAGTTGCCGTCGCGATCGAGCAGCGGCACGTCGCGCCCCGGAAGACCATAGCCGGGGACCGGCACAAAGCGCATCAGCAGCCAGTAGCCGGCCAGGGCCGCCACGAGAAGCGCCAATTTGCTGCGCCAAGCAGGGCTGATGAGATAGAGCGACGCGACCACGAAGTAGCAAATCGCGATTCGCGGCAACACTCCATAAAACCGCATGGTGTGCAGGTTGAAGAACGGGAAGCTGTTCACCAGCAGCCCAAACAAATAAAGAATGACCGTACGCCGGATCACGTGCAGGAATAAGGAGCTCTTGGTGGCGCCCCTCGCCAAGCGCGATTCCGTGGAAAACACGGTCGATATCCCCACCAGGAAAAGAAATGTGGGGAAAACCAGGTCGGTTGGGGTAAACCCGTTCCACGCAGCATGTTTAAGCGCCCAATAAGCACGTTCGCCATCGCCGTTGTTGTTGACCAGGATCATAAAGGCGAGCGTGAGGCCGCGCAGCACATCGACCGACAACATTCGGGCCGGCTTGGTGGCGACTGGGGCTGAGGGGATAGTCGTTGTGGCCATCGTTGCAACTCCGTAAGAGAAATCTAATTTGAGAGCCCGCTACCTTCCCCCAATTCCGGGGTTTCGGTAAGTATAGCGGGGATTGGTACTTGCCACCGGACAACGGCAGCTGGTACCAGGCATCTAACGGTTGGAGAACAAGGCCGGTTGCCCATTGATTGGGAGACCGATGGAATCAAAGTTTTAAACAGGGTCCAAGGAGAAAGCATGAAAGCCAAACAACTATCCGTCGGAATTCTCGCGGGCGTCGTCGCACTTGCCTGCAGTCCAGCCGTACTCGTGGCGCAGGGACCACCGCCGCCACCGCCCGGCTATCAGGGACCGCCGCCAGGATATGCGCCACAGCCATGGGAAGCGCCTCCTTCCGAATATCAGGAGGTCCAGCAGCGCGGCTTTCACGACGGCGTTGAGGGCGCGAAGAAAGACTACCAAAACCACCGCCAGCCGGATGTGAACAACCGTGACGAGTACAGGCATCCAAACGGCGTTCCGAGGCGCGACCGCGAGGCATATCGCGAAGCATTTCAACGCGGATATCAGGTTGGAGTTCAACATATCTGGAGCGGCGGCGGGCGCTAGCCTCCGGGTTCCGTCGATCGCGTAACTTCCATTGCAGCGCTGGCAGCCATCTTTCCGCTACCAGCGCGGATCGTGTTTCTGGCCTTTTCCGCTCGAGAATCCGTGTCAGATCCGAAGCTTAAGCTCTCCGCGTAAGCTTTGTGCAGTTCGGCGCCCGAACCATCCCTCGCGCCCCACGCAACTTCATAATATGTCGCCGTCACCGGCGCATTCTATTCTCTAAGCTGTTGGCTAAAGGCAGGTCAGCTAAGCAAAGGTTGCTCGAACAAGGCAAGCGAAACGAAGGCAGTGACTGTCATATCAGCTGTTTAGCTATCGGCTCATTCGCTAGCCGCTGCTTAGCTGACCGGCTTTTAGCTCCCGAGACGATAAGCGCGCCTGCTCCCCGACGTGATCCCGAGCGGTTCCCAGAAGAGGAAGACTGGGCCAACAAGGGAATCCGGATCTTTGGGCACCTTCGTTACCCGAATAAGGGTTGCGGTTGTAACACTCGGCAGCTACCTTAGTCCAAGGAAGTAGTTCGACCGCTTCGAGCAATCTGTTTGACCTGGAATGCCTCCCTCCCGCCAACAATCCGCGATCCACCGCGCCACCAGTCTGTTGGCTCCATCGCTGCTGGCGATGGCGGGCTGCGCAGGCGTGGTTTCGAACTACGCGGCAAAGCCGATCAACGAATTATTCTCCCTGAGCGCTTCCACCCAGACGGTGGACACCAATGGACAGGTTCAGCTAAAGGCACTCTACGCCTCGGGTACGGCAGCCGCCGTCCATTGGACTTTGACCCGAGGAGAGAACGATGGTGCGATCGGGCAGGGGACGATCGATGCCCGGGGCGTCTATACTCCTCCGGCCTCACTGACTCGGGATGGGATTGATGTCGAGATCCAGGCCCAATTAAGGTCAGATCCAACCAAAACCGCGACGGAAGTAATTCACGTAAACCCGGGATTTCTGCAACCCTTGACCCCTGAAAATTCTGCTCTCCCGCCGGGAGGCTCTCTGCCGGTCAGCGCGCAACTGGCCGAGGTTGGCGGCGGTGACCTGGACTGGAGGCTCTCCACGGCAGCCAGCGGAGGCCGTCGGCTGGATGCGTCCTTTGGAAGCTTCAGCCAGGAGAGTTGTCAGCACAGCGCCCAGAACTATACCGTTTGCAGCGCAATTTACACTGCGCCACCTTCCCTGCCGGCAGGCAAGGAAGTGTACGTCGTCGCCACCGTCCACAACACCGACGGCACCGCTGGCTCGCGACAATCCGTCCACGTGCTGCTGAGTAACTCGGGCATTTCAAGCAGCCCCCTCACCAACCAGTCTGCCCAGACTTCTCTGGTGCAATTGGGATCATCAGGCGGCAACAATAATGATGCAGACGCCAGCCAGGACCGCTCCGGAGGCTCATTCATCAACGATTGCTGCGGCGGTACCCTAGGCGCTCTGGTTCGAGACCAGACGGGCAGTCAATATATTCTCAGCAACAACCACGTGCTCGCGGAGTCGGACCAGGCCAACCAGGGAGATAGCATCGTGCAACCTGGCCTCATCGATGCAAATTGCGATCAGAATGCCGGCCGGCCGGTGGCTTCTCTTCGGTACGTTGTCCCGCTGGCCTCGTCCCAAACCAATGTGGACGCTGCCCTGGCCGAGGTGAACGCTGGGTCGGTCGATCCCGGCGGAGCAATCCTGCAGTTCGGCACTCCCGGCAAAGGAACCAACAATAGTATCGATGCCGCGCCTCCTGCTGGCGGTGCCGGGGAGGCGATCACGCCCGCACTCCTGGACCCCGGATCCGCTCCGCTCCGGGTGGCCAAAAGCGGCCGTACGACTGGCTTAACCTGCTCCACCATCGAAGCCGTCAATCTCAGCCTGGAAGTCGACTATTACAAGGACTGCGCCGAAACCCAGCCGTACTACCGGAAGACGTTCGTCCACCAGATTGGCATCGGCGGCAATGGCTTCTCTGACAGCGGCGACTCCGGCGCACTGGTCGTCGATGCCGGCAACGCGGAGCCTCTCGGCCTCTATTTCGCTGGCGGAACCGATGACCACGGTGGCGGCTTCAGCGTCGTCAACCCCATCCAGGATGTCCTCTCCGAATTAGGCGCGCACGCCGACCGCCAGTTCAGCATCGTCGGCGGAGCAGAACACCCCATCTCCTGCTTGAACTACGACGGCCACCCCGTCGAGGAGCAGCCGGTTCCCGAACTCTCGCAAAAGAAAGCCCAGTTCGCAGCCCGCAAGAACGCTTCGACGCTCGTGAATCCGGCCACCGGAATACTCGACTTGGCTTCCGGCGCAAGCGCCGACTCCCCTGGAAGCGCTGCGCTGATCGTTTACGTGGATAAAGCCAGAGAGGGAGTCCAGGTCCCGGCGGTTCTCAATGGATTTCGGACGGTCGTAGTGCCGGCCGATCCAGCAAGCGTCGCAGACGGTACAGCGCCTAAGATCCCGAGCTTGTCTCCCGGTATTCAGCTCTCGGCCGCAGCACTTCAAGAAGCCTCCACCGTTCAGCAGGCTTACGCGAAACACCTCATGGTCGATCCCGCGATCTTCGGGGTCGGCGTTACCCAAAGCCGCGATAATCCCGCGGAAGCCGCCTTGCTGGTGCTCGTCGACATCTCCCGCACACCCAGGGCCATGCCGGCCATCATTGGCGGCCTACGCACTCGCTATGTCTTCCTTCACCGCTTCCATGTCACCCGCTCCAAATATGCAGGGGCTCCTCATCTTTCCAGTTGCAGCTTGAAGTCATCCTCTTCTAAAACGGTAGAGTTCCGTCCTGAACAATTACCAGCCCTCGATCTGCACTGAGCAGCCATTGCTCCACCATTGCTCGCCTGCGCGATTCCGGCTTCAGCAGACCGGGTGGGACTTCCTGACCTTCGAGATGGACTTAGAAAGCCTCGATAAGACCGCGTCTGAATGGGCAAAGCCGAAAAGCCGCGCGATGAGCGCGAATAAAGGCGCCTTTGGCAGCAGAGGAAAGTCTGCCCGACGCAAAGACTTCCGGTCGTTCGCCTTTCAGTCTCTACAGCCCAGAGCCGTGGCCTTTTTAGGAAAAGCCAGGAACTCCGCGACTTGTATGCACTAGAAACGAACGATGCCGGCATCAACTGACCGAAACCGTCGCCTCTTCTTCCCCGCTCGTGGGTGCGGTTTGATCCTGCAACGGCAGGAATACCACGAACACCGTCCCGGACTTGACACTATCCTGACTAGTCCGGCTGCGAACGCGAACCCATCCCCCATGCTTCTGGACGATCTCCGCGCTCACCCACAGGCCCAATCCCGTCCCCGTCGCCTCTTTGGTGGTAAAAAACGGTTCAAAGATGCGGCGCTGTACCGCACTGGTCATGCCGTAACCAGTATCTGCGACTACTACCCGCACACCGCGAACGGAAGGGTCCTTCGGCGAGCGGGAATACCGGACCCTCAATAGCAAGTGTCCTCGCTGCCGGGGCATTGCGTCGAGCGCGTTCCCGATCAGATTCGCAAATAACTGCCGCATCTCTCCCGCAAAGCACAGGAGCTCCACGCCCTTCTGGTACTTTCGCTCGATCACCACCTGCTGACCCATCACCTTCCCGCGGTAGAGCGAAAGAACCGACTCGAGAATTTCACCAATATTGGTCACCGTCTGTTTGGTCGACTGGCGATGGAAGCGCAAGGTCTGCTGCACGATCTCCGACATCCGCGCGACTTCGTGTTGCGCCAGTTCGAGATAAGAAGCCAGCCGTGCGTCGAGTCCCTCGATCCCGCTCAGCAGATAGAGCAGGTTGGTAATAGCTTCCAAAGGGTTATTGATTTCATGAGCGATCGAAGCGGAAAGCCGCCCCACGGCGGCGAGCTTTTCGGTTCGCCGCAGGGCGTCTTCGGAGCGCTTGATGGCGGTGGTGTCGACGATCACAGCTCCCACCCAGCGCACCCCGTGGGTTGCCGTTCTCACCGGATAGAGGTTCACCAGCCAGGTGGAAAATCGACCATCCTCCGCCTTGATGCCGGCGGTAATTTCAAGGTCCCGGGCCGGCTCGGCGGTACTCAGGACCTGTTGAATGCCACTTTCCAGAATCTGTCCGGGTGGTCCGGGGAATATCTCGCGCACATTGCGTCCGATGTGCTTTCCCACCGAGAGCTCATTCATATCCGCAAAGAACTGATTCATGCGGATAAACCGGCTGTGGCTGTCGAAAAACGCGATACCGATCGGCGCATGCGCAAGCATGGAATCGAGCAGCCCGAGCGTGTCGTTGAGACCGGCGCGCTGCTCCTCGATGGCGGCGACCATGAGATTGAACGCGAGCGTCAGGTCGGCCACTTCGCTCGATGCGGAAACATCGGGCTCAATGGTCGAGGTATCCACCGGATCGCGGATGATCCGCCGCGTCGCAGTGAGCAGCCGCGACAGTGGCCGAGTGACGGATCGGGCCAGATACTCGGCAAGCAAAATGCACCCGAGTGCGCCCACTGCAGCGAAGGCCAATGTGAACTCGAGCTGGGAGTTCATTTCCGTTCGCCGGGAATCCTCATTGGGATAAATCCAGCTTAGGGCCTGAGGTTTGCCATCGATGACAACGGGTGAGACCGCCTCCAAGTGGCCTCCTACGTCGAGGATCGAAACAACGTTCGAAACCCCCAAGTATCGCTTCTCGCTCTCGGTCAGCCGGGATTTGCCATTGAGCGTGGGATCGCTGCTGAGGATGGTTTTCCCGTCCAGGTCCGTGACCTGCACGGCGCTGATGCTCGGCGCCCGCATCATTGCGGAGATGGTCTTTTGCAGCAGATCGACGCGATTCTCGTTGATCGCATCCTGCGCCAGCAGGGCCAGCATCGTGGATTGATATTCCAGCCGGCGACGTTCCCGGGTGCTTAGCTCTCTTTGGTGTTCGCGGACGATGAAGAAGGCGAAAACCGCCACTAGCAGCACTTCAAAGATCAGAAGTCCGACAATCAACTGCCCTCGGATTGTTCTCGGTCTCAGCACTGAGCGAAAGGAAGATTAAAGTCTGCTAATAGAATTGGCCCCGCCGGTCACTTGAACCGTGCTGTTCGTCAATTCTCACACACTCATGCCGTGACTAGTTTCCCGCGTTTGGCTTTCAGGTCTTCAGCAATCTGATGGCCATGGAAACGGCCATTCTCGATGAAAATCTCGTAAGTTCGATCTCCGGCAACGATAACGCCCGCCAAATAAATGCCAGGCACGTTGCTCTCCAGGCTATGGGGATTGAAAACCGGCTGACGGTCCTTGGCTTCAATCTGCACCCCGAGCGAGCCCAGGAAGTCGAAATCGGGATGATATCCCGTCATTGCGAAAACGTACTGATTGGGGATCGTCAGTTCTCCATCGGGGGTAGCTAGCGTCACCGCATCGAGATCGATGCGCGCCACCGTGGTATGGAAATATGCGGTTACTTCCCCGTTCTTGATTCGGTTCTCAATATCCGGCAGGATCCAGTACTTGACGTGAGGTTGGATCGCCGGCCCGCGATGAACCAGAGTGACCCGCGCGCCGTGCCGCCATAGGTCCAGCGCGGCAATCGCGGCTGAGTTTTTGCCCCCGATCACCAGCACGTCAAGATCGTAGTAGGGGTGCGGATCATGATAGTAATGAAAGACCTTTGGCAGCTCCTCACCCGGGGCGCCGAGAGGATTGGCAAGGTCATAGTAGCCAGTTGAGACGATCAGTTTTCGCGAGCGTAAAGCGCTGCGGCGTCCGAAGCGGTCGACGAGATGAACCTGAAAGTCTCCATCCTTGCCGGAGACGCTCTCCACCCGGTGATACTGGCGAATCTCAAGCTGGTAGTGTTCTGCGACTTTACGGTAGTACTCTAGCGCCTCATTGCGGTTCGGTTTTTGATTGGTGGTCGAGAAGGGGATGTTGCCAATCTCCAGCAACTCTGGCGTCGTGAAGAATGTCATGTTCGATGGATAGTGAAAGAGCGAATTGCAAAGGCAGCCCTTGTCCACCGATATGGTCCGGAAACCCGCGCGCTGTGCTTCGATGGCGCAGGCCAAGCCGGTCGGTCCGGCGCCAACGACCAGCACATCGTAAAGTCCTTCTTCCGCTCGAAGACCATGGGCTTGCAAACCGTCCAGATCCGCCGCATTACTCATTCCCTTAGAGCTCATCCTTTTAGATTAGAGCACTCCGGCTACGAGAGCCGCATGACGCTTCGACCGAATCCACATTCTTTCTATCATTGGCGGAACTCACTCCATGCATCTCAGAGAACGAGGATCCTTCATGGCGCCAGCCGGCTCCACCCCTCGCTATACTTGAAAGATCATGACGGCAATACGACAGGAAGACTTCATCCAGAGCGTGGCCGACGCCCTCCAATACATTTCTTATTACCACCCGGTGGATTACATAACGAATCTCGCGAAGGCCTATGATCGCGAAGAATCTCGCGCGGCCAAGGACGCCATCGGGCAGATCCTGATCAATTCGCGGATGTGCGCGGAGGGCCACCGACCCATCTGCCAGGACACCGGCATAGTCACCGTCTTCCTGAAGATCGGCATGGATGTGCGCTGGGACGATGCGACCATGACCGTCGAGGACATGGTGAACGCGGGGGTCCGAATGGCATATCTTCATCCGGACAACAAATTGCGCGCTTCGATCCTCGCCGATCCCGCAGGCAAGCGCAAAAACACCGGGGACAATACTCCCGCCGTAGTTTCCATCTCGCTGGTCACTGGCACCAAAGTCGACGTAACCGTCGCCGCTAAAGGGGGCGGCTCGGAGGCGAAATCGAAGTTCGCCATGCTCAACCCCTCCGATTCGATTATCGATTGGGTGCTGAAGACCGTGCCAACCATGGGTGCGGGTTGGTGTCCGCCGGGCATGTTGGGCATCGGCATTGGCGGCACCGCGGAAAAAGCGATGTTGATGGCGAAGGAAGCCCTCATGGATCCGATCGACATCACCGAAGTGATCGCCCGCGGACCGTCGACTTTCCTCGAAGAAATGCGAGTTGAGCTTTATCGCAAGGTGAATGAACTCGGGATTGGCGCCCAGGGCTTGGGCGGATTGACAACCGTTCTCGACGTCAAGATACGAGATTATCCTACCCACGCCGCGAACCTGCCTGTGGCGATGATCCCCAACTGCGCGGCCACCCGGCATGCTCATTTTGTACTCGACGGCTCCGGGCCGGTAGCGCTCGATCCGCCCTCCCTAGAGGATTGGCCAACCCTCGTCCAGGACGTCTCCACTGCCCGGCGGGTTGATCTCGATACCATCTCGCGAGCAGACGTCGGCGACTGGAAGCCCGGCGAGGTCCTGCTTCTCAACGGCAAACTACTCACCGGCCGGGACGCCGCTCATAAGCGCATGACCGACATGCTTCGCCGGGGCGAAAAGCTTCCCGTCGACTTTACGAACCGCTTCATTTATTACGTCGGCCCTGTAGATCCGGTGCGCGAGGAGGTCGTCGGGCCTGCCGGGCCAACCACCGCCACCCGTATGGATCAATTCACTCGCCAGATGCTCGAAGAGACCGCCCTGCTGGGCATGATCGGCAAGGCTGAGCGTGGGCCAGCGGCCATCGAAGCTATCCGCGACCACAAGGCTGTCTACTTGATGGCTGTCGGGGGAGCGGCCTATTTGGTCTCGAAAGCCATCAAGGCTTCCCGGGTACTCGCCTTCGAAGACCTGGGCATGGAGGCCATCTACGAATTCGAGGTGAAAGACATGCCGGTGACCGTCGCCGTCGACTCGAAAGGGACCTCCGTTCACCAGACCGGCCCCAGGGAATGGCAAGCCAGGATAGCCGGCATTCCTATCCTCAATTAGCGATTCCAATCCCGTGCAAACAAGGCACTCGGTCGGTGCGTAGCCCTTTCCCAAGAAGGCCACAGCTCGGAATTCCTGGGGCTATAGAGACTCGAAGCTAAGATGCTCCGTTCTCATTTAAGCCGGCCTAACCTATTGGAACGGGGATGGAGTTACCACAGGGATGTCATTCTCTTTGACTGTCGCATTCCATTTCTATGGATGCTTCCTCCTGTTTTTTACGGTCGACACGAACAGAAATGCGGTAAACTCATCCGCGTCGGCAAGATCCTGCCTACTCGTCCCCGGGAAAATTGTGAATCGCCGTTAGAGGATCTCTTCCATGGCGTTGGAGATCGGTCAACACGTTGGGGAATATGAAATCCTTGCTTTTTTGGGGGCGGGTGGAATGGGTGAGGTCTACTCGGCCCGCAACGTCATCTCCGGTCGTGTAGAAGCGCTCAAAATACTGCTCTCCGATCTCTTGAAAGAAGCGGATGTGGCCACCCGCTTCACGGTTGAAATCCGTACCCTCGCGACGCTCGACCATCCCAATATCGCCCAATTGCGCACTGCTTTTGAGTTCCAGAACCAGTTAGTGATGATCATGGAGTTTGTCGAGGGAACTACCCTGGAGCGCCTGCCGGGTCCGCGGCCGATGCTAGCCAGCGACGCATTGAACTACTCCACCCAGATCCTTGCTGCTTTGGCCTATGCGCACAGCAAAGGCGTGACCCACCGTGACGTCAAGCCAGCCAACATCATGATCACGACCCACGGTGTGGCCAAATTGATGGACTTCGGAATAGCGAAGTCTACTAACGACATGCAATTGACGCACTCCGGTTCGACGGTAGGTTCGATCCATTACATGTCGCCGGAGCAGGTGCGCGGCGGCATTGTCGATTCGCGCTCGGATATTTATTCCCTCGGAGTCACGCTTTACCAGATGCTAACCGGGCGCCGGCCATTTCAGGGGGACAATGCCTATACCATACTGACAGCGCAATGCAACGAAACCCCTACCGCTCCTACGCAGTTGAATCCCTCTCTCCCGCCGGCGCTTAGCGAAGCCGTGCTCCGCGCCATGGCGAAAGAGCCAGCAGCGCGGTTTCAGTATGCGGAGGAGTTTCGCCAGGCCCTTCTTAAGGTGCAGCAGGGTGCGCAATCCACGGTCTCGATGGCGATTCCGCTGGTCCCGCCGCCGGTGGCTGCTCCAGCTCCACTGCCGATCGCGACCTTTCCTCCCGCGCCCCAGGCGGTCAGGAGCCAGCGAGGGCTTTGGCTCGGGCTCGGCGCGGCCGCCGCCATTGTGGCGATGGTCGCGGCTACCACCCTTCTTCCTCGATTCCTCTCGACCCATGCCAGCCCGAGCCCGACGCCGGCTGTCAGCAACACTCCAGCGACGGTGCAAACGAATATCCCGAGCAATCCTGTTGCATCGAAGGCGGCGCCGGTCAATGCTGGGCCTGCAACTCCGGTTCCACAAAGTCGGCCCGCGGCCGGTCCGAGCGCGATTGCGCAAAGCCACATCCCCGTCCGTCCGATTTACCACGCTGCCGCCCAGTCCGTAGCGTCCGGCGATCCGGCCGTCGCTCCGCTTCCCAGCCGGGAAGTCAACGAAGCCCGCGAAAGGCTGAGCGATCTTCAATCCCGGGCTGATGCCGCCAACTCATCGATCCAGACCATGCGACGCCAGCAGCAGGCGCAAGGATATGACATGCGCGGCGACGTGGTCGCGGCCATGGGCCGCATGAACGCTCACCTCAACGAGGCGAATCGAGCCCTGAATACAAATGATTTGCAAGCCGCGAGCGACGACATGGCCCGTGCAGAAAAAGAGCTGTCCACTCTGGAGACGTTTCTAGGGCGCTAGGAGAAGTCCGCAATGCGCAAAGTTGGTTCTGTTGTTCTTTCACTTTACCTCCTGATTACGCTGACCCTGCTGCCTGCAGCCGCGCAGAAACGCAAGGTAACGGTGATGGATTTTGGCTATGGGACGGTCAAGAAGGATGTCGCTGCCATCTTCGGGACTGATCAGGACATCGGCAAGGGTATTGCCGATCAATTAATCACTCAACTTCTGAATCAAGGCGATTACCGGCTTATCGAACGCAGCCACCTAGATAAGATCATCGCCGAGCAGAACCTCTCCAACAGCGATCGTGCAGACCCGGCGACGGCAGCCAAGATTGGCGGAGTGCTGGGTGTCGATGCGATCATCATTGGCGATGTCACGACCTTTGGCAATGACGACAAGCACACCAACGTAAGCGGCAACGGCAACACGGGCTGGTTGGGCAAAGCCGCGGCCGGTGGTCTTGGCGTCAATAAGAGCAAGGCAGTGGTCGAAATCACAGCGCGCATCATCGACGTGAATACCAGTGAAATTCTAGCCTCGGTTACCGGTCGCGGCGAAGCACAGAAAAAAGGGCTGTCGCTTGGCGGCGGCGGCTCGAACGGTTGGTGGAACGGCGGCGGTGGTGGTGGTGGCCAAGTCGATTTTGGCAGCTCCAATTTCCAGGAAACAATTATCGGCCAGGCAGTAAAAGCGGCCGTCACCGAGGTTGCGACGAACCTCGATACAAAGGCCGCCAGCCTGCCTCCGCCGACAGAGAAGCCGATGCCGCAAGCGCCTCCCCTCGACGGCCAGGTGGCCGACGCTTCGAGTTCGGACATCATCGTCAATGTTGGATCGAAGAATGGCGTCAAAGTGGGAGATACCCTGGCCATCAAGCGCGTCGACCGCGTGATCAACGATCCAGTCACGGGCAAGCCATTGCGGGCGATCGAGACCTTGGTTGGCACCCTTACCATTTCCAGCGTCGATCCCGATTCGGCTGTAGGCAAGTTTTCGGGAACAGGAGCGCCTAAAGTGGGCGACCATGTGAAGCGGCAAGCCAGCAACTAACTACGCCGCGATTTCGCAATAGAGACAGCAGTTTCAAATGCGCCACATGCGACCCCGTCGGTCTGTCCGTGGCTTTTCGCCAGAGACAGCCACTCCGCACAACTCTCGTAAACTCTAATCTCATCCAGCGATTGAAGGGGCCGGCTTCGGCCGGGCCAGATCCCCACAAGAAAGAAGGGCGACTTTGCCGCGGAGGGAAGCCTGACCGATTTCATCAGAGGTTCCCTAACTCCACGCGTCTAATTCGCCCGATTGAGATGACCTACTGTTTACCCCAGCGGTAGACGACACCGGCGTTGAAGCCAAGATTGTTCTGCACGCTGCTGCCATAGTTGGTGAAGAGATAAAGCGGAGTCAGCCGAAGCGCGAGCGAAGGACTCAGATTGTAATCAAGCGGTGCACCAACGCTGAAGCTGAAGACTGTCCCGTCGTTGTAAAGACCGATTAAGGAAGCCGGTAGTCCGCCTGTGCCCGTGTCGAAGTTCCCATGTCCAAAGCCTGCAAGCGCTTGAATAGTCGCTGCCCATTTGGGTCGTTCATAAACGCGGTATTGGGGCCCAAAAAGAATCGAGTACTGGCTGATGCCTGGCTCGAAAACAGCATAAGGATTGTTTCCGATGTAGGCCGTACCGTAGTAGCCGCGAAAGTCGGCCGTAACCCCAAGCCGAGGCCGGAGGTAATCGGTAATGCCAATGTTCCAATCTGCTTCATTGATATGCTGCTTGGTGTCACCGGGATGAAAGCGTAGATACCCGCCGCCAAAATACCCTTCGAATTTCGCCCCGTAAGTTTCGCGAATAATCTGCTGGATTCTCGCCTGACGCCTGGCATTGATCCTCGCCTGAGCGTCCCGAATGATTCGCGCCCGCTCTTCGGGAGTCTGCGCGGGTGGCGCTGGGGGAGCGACTGCCGGTTGTTGCGCCTGCGCGGGTGGCGCCGGGGAAGCGTCCGCCGGTTGTTGCGAGGGCGCGGGGGCGGGATCGGTCTGCGCGAGCATCACCTGCGCACTGAGGAACAACGGGCAGATCAGAAAAAGGGGGAAAAACAGGAGGCGCGCCTTACGGCCCAGGCGCTTGCCATGACGAACGAACTTTGAAGCTTCCACTACTCGCTTACCTCTCAAAACCCTGAAGAAACTAAAATGCGCTGAATTCTGCTGGCCACCTCTGTATTAAACCATCTACGGCACCGGCTCGTCTTAGCGGCGCCTGATTTCGCCTGCCCACACGGCGCGTCGAAAATCGAAGATCTTCGTCTATGATTAGGCACTCAAAGCGAAAGCGAAGTCAGGGTGAACGGAAGGACGAATCCGATGGGAAGCTCTCTTGAAGATAGCTTTCACGCCATTTAACGTCACGCTCTGCTGCTTTGCTGCAATCTGACTTCCGAAAGGTGAGGTTTGAACGATGAAGGGATTTTTGATCGGGCTGATCGTCGGACTGCTGCTGGTTCCCATTGGAGCGGTGTTCTATTTTCATTTTGGACATCCCCCAGTTGCGGTCGCCGACCCGTCCTTCCCGATGGAACAACAGGTAGTCCACGTTCCTCTCAATGCCAGGATCGACGCCGAGGCCCCCAAAAACGCCCCCATCGAACCAAGTCCGGTCAATCTGCAGGCCGGGGCCCTGATTTATCGCCAGCAGTGTGCCGCCTGCCACGGCCTCTATCCGACCGCATCCTCATTCGGGGGGAGCATGTATCCCGATGCCCCTCAACTATGGAGCCCGCATGGGCACGGCGTCGTCGGGGTCAGCGACGACCCGCCCGGCGAGACATTTTGGAAAGTCGACAACGGGATTCGGCTCACCGGTATGCCGTCCTTCCGTAAGATCCTCAATCCCACACAGGAGTGGCAGGTCTCGCTCTTGCTAGCCAATGCCGATAAACCCCTACCGTCGGACACGCTGTATCTCCTCCAGCAACCGCTCTATGCGCAAGTCACGCCACCCTCCAGCGGTTCAGCATCGGCCACACCGGCGGCAACCACTGAAGGCGCGAAATAATCGCGCCTTCAATCACCTTCTGAATAGCGTTCCAATCCTATTTGAAGGCGTAGGTTACCCCAGCCGTGAACTGGAACGAGTTGCGCTTTGTCGGAGGAAGCGCAATTGCCGGGTTGTTGAGGTAGGAATCAAGCGTGCCTAGTGTCACGCTCAGACGCTTGTAGGCTGGAATCGAGAATGTGTTGAGTTCGTTCACCGAATAGGCATGCAGATTGTTCCATGCCGGGATATATGCTACCTGTTGCGAAAAGAGCAGCCCTTTCGGCAAATGACGTACGTAAGCGGCGGAGAAGGTGGAACCGATCAGGTTCTGATCCTCTCCCGGCAGTGCGTTGATAAAGCTCTGCCGCTCGTACTGCACAAGCGCTTTCAGATCGAGCGTCTGCTGCGGCTGCTTGATGATCGTCCAACCAACGCCGCCGCCATAGATCTGCTGCAAGTCGAGACTTTGAGAGAAATTGTGGTCGAAGGCCACCGCTCCCAGATAGTAGACGCGGTCGCTAACGTACTCGTCGCGTTCTGCGTCGGCGTGGTAGATCGATGTTTTTACCGTATTCTCAGGAACGAAGGTCGCTGGGGTTGGCGGCGGCCCGACGGTCGCTGGCTGTATATAGGACGGGTCGGTGATCTTTCCGTAAGAAGCGCTGAAGTCCGCTGTCGTCTTGTTGCGCGGGGTCAACCACGACACGTCGGGAATTGCCCGAACAAGGTTGATGGCGCCGTTGAAAGTGTAGGTATTCTGCGTTGCCTGGACGATTGTCGCGCCGAATGTGCCGGTGCCATTCCACCCATGAAAGAACCCAGGCTCGGTCTTGATCTTGCTCTGGAAAGTCGCGTCATCAATTAAGAAATCGATGTTCTTGACTGGAATTGCAGGCGTCGTTCCACCCGAGTCGGTGTGTACCTGAACACTCTGGTCGGCGATCGTGAGGGTCCCCTGAGGAACCAGCGCGTCCGGGGTCTTCCGGCTTGGCTTAACCCCCTTCTCAAGCACCGCAAATTGTTGCGGGGTTCGAAGCTCCTTCACCTTGTCCCAGGGGACCGTTACGTCTCCTGCCATGTCGCTGTGAAAGACCACTGAACCGGCCATCGAGCGGAGCAGCTTACCGGTCAGTTGATCGCCGTTGTTGAAGACAAGCACGTCTGTGCCGGCAGCCGGTGGCGCAGGCGGATCGGCCGCAAAGCCGCGCGAGGTCGCGAGCGGCGCGACCATCAAAAGGACCATCGTCTGTCCAAATCGGCGGAAGATCGAGGTGCGGTGAAAGGTTTGTAAGTTCATACGGCGTCGGCCTTTACTCCTGAAAATAGAGTCAATACAGCCATGATAAGGATGTCCCGGCCCAGAAAGGGAAAATTGATCGCGAATTGATCGACGCAGAGCTTGAATTCTGGATATTTCTCATACGACGCAATCAGTTGCCGATCGTGGTGGGAAGACCTTCCAATATCGTCCGCTGTTTCGCGGCGGCGATCCGAGGTTGACCAAAGGCCGCACCGGCCACCAACCTCCGATAGATTTACAATCAAACGGTACGCATGAGGAATGGTTCGCCGCAGCGTACAACGCATATGCGATTTGAATCCCGAATGCAATCAACGACACTCCGAGAAGGAAGCTGTTTCCGACTATGAAAATGCAGATGGACGTGGCCAATCCGGCTGAGCTTACGGCAGAAATCGCAGAATGGCTTGAGGCCTTCGATGATGTCATCGTCGCCGAAGGTCCGGAGCAGGGCGCGGAGCTTTTGGCCGCCTTGCGGCATAGGGCTCGCAGCGCTGGTATCTCGACTCGCGGTGAACTGACCACCCCTTATCTGAATACGATCCCCAAGCATGACGAGCTCCCTTATCCCGGCGACCGCCAGGTGGAACGCCGCATCGAGAGCCTGATTCGCTGGAACGCGCTCGCTATGGTACACGGTCAGAACAAGAAGGACGCTGGCATCGGCGGTCACATTGCCACTTACTCTTCGCTGGCCACGTTGCTTGAGGTTGGTTTCAACCACTTCTTCCACGCCACCTATAGCAGCCAGACTGGTGGCGACCAGCCTGGCGATTTTATTTACTTCCAGGGCCACGCCTCGCCCGGGGTCTACGCGCGCGCTTTTCTCGAAGGCCGATTCGATGAACAACGGCTGCTTAATTTCCGGCACGAACTTCGCGACCAGCCGGGACTTTCTTCCTATCCGCATCCCTGGCTGATGCCCGATTTCTGGCGCTTTCCCACGGTTTCGATGGGCATCGGACCGTTGAACGCCATCTATCAAGCGCGCTTCATGCGTTATCTGGAGAACCGTAACCTGATCGAGAAGACCCCTCGCAAGGTCTGGGCCTTTGTCGGCGACGGCGAAACCGACGAAGTCGATACTCTCGGGGCACTCGGCGTCGCCTCCCGCGAAAAGCTCGACAACCTTATCTTCGTCATCAACTGCAATCTCCAGCGACTCGATGGACCGGTACGCGGCAACAAACGCATCATCGACGAACTCGAAGAAGTCTTCCTGGGCGCGGGTTGGAACGTCATCAAGGTCATCTGGGGCGGGGGCTGGGACAAGCTCTTCGAGCGCGACCACAAGGGGCTGCTCCTGAAACGCATGGAAGAGTGCGTCGACGGCGACTATCAGGCCTTCAAGGCCAAGGGCGGCGCCTATATTCGCAAGGAATTCTTCGGCAAATACCCGGAGTTGCTGGAGATGGTCAGCGACATGACCGATGATGAGATCGACGCGATGACCCGGGGCGGCCACGATCCCATCAAGGTCTATAACGCCTACAATCGGGCGGTTGAGCACACTGGGCGGCCGACCGTCATCCTCGCCAAAACCGTCAAGGGTTTCGGACTCGCCAGCACCCAGGCCAGAAATGCCTCTCATCAGGAAAAGAAGCTTACCGACGAAGCACTTGCAGCCTTCGTCAAACGCTTCGACTTGCCCATCACCGAAGAGGACGCGAAGCACGGTCACTTCTACAAGCCAGGTCTCGACAGCCCGGAGATCGCCTATCTGCAGGAACGCCGTCAGGCTCTCGGTGGCTATATGCCCCGTCGCGAAGTTGTCTCCATCCCCTTCCAGGCGCCGGAATTGGATTACTTTGCCGAATGGACAGCAGGGTCAAAAGGTCGCGCTGTTTCGACGACTATGGGATTCGTCAGCATCTTGCGGCATCTGCTCAAGGATAAGGATATTGGCAAGCTGATCGTACCGATCGTTCCCGATGAAGGCCGCACCTTTGGTCTTGAGTCCGCCATTCGCCAGGTCGGCATCTATGCTCCCGAGGGTCAGAAATACAAGCCGCATGACGTCGACATGCTGCTCTTTTACCGAGAAGAAAAGGACGGCCAGATCCTGGAAGAAGGCATTACTGAGGCCGGTTCGATGGCGTCGTTCACTGCTGCCGGCACCGCTTACTCGAACTATCGCGTTCCGGCAATTCCCTTCTACATGTACTACTCGATGTTCGGTTTCCAACGGGTCGGCGACATGATCTGGGCCTTCGCCGATTCACGCGGCCGCGGCTTTCTTATGGGCGGTACCGCCGGACGCACCACCATGCTAGGCGAAGGCCTGCAGCATCAGGATGGCCACAGCCACGTCCTCTCGAGCACCGTTCCTACCTGCCTCAGCTACGATCCGGCCTACGTCTATGAGCTCGCCGTCATCCTGCAGGACGGCATCCGGCGCATGTACCAGCAGGGCGAGAGCGTCTTCTACTACATCACCATGTACAACGAAGACTATGCCATGCCTGAAATGCCAGAAGGCAGCCGGGAAGGTATCCTGCGGGGCATTTATAAGTTCAAAGGGGCGAAAAAAGGCAAGGCTACGGTGCAGTTGTTCGGCAGTGGACCCATCCTGAACGAGACTTTACGCGCTCAGGATATTCTCGCGGAGAAGTACGGTGTTCAGGCCGATGTGTGGAGCGTCACCAGCTACACCGAGCTTCGCCGCGACGCGCTTTCAGCCGATCGTTGGAATCGCCTCCACCCCTCCGAGCCGGAGAAGACGCCCTATGTCGTTTCCGCGCTTCAGGGTACGAAAGGCCCGATCATCGCCGCTAGCGACTACATGAAGGCGGTGCCTGACCAACTCGCCCCTTGGCTTTCAACAAGGCTTGTGACGCTAGGCACGGATGGCTTCGGGCGCAGCGACAATCGCGAACATCTTCGCCGCCATTTCGAAGTGGATGCCGAATCGATCGTCGCCGCTACCTTGTCGAAGCTCGCGCGCGACGGCAAGTTCGACGCAGCCAAGGCCCAACAAGCACTCACCGATTTGGGGCTGGAGACCGAAAAGCCTAATCCAGCCTCCATCTAATCCAACGCACTGACATCAAAGAAGGCTTCTCCATGCCGAGAAGCCTTCTCTTCTTTTCGACCAAGCCCGTCGCTTCGATGGCAGCCTATCCCACCCGTTACGCATTTCATTCATCGGAATGCGAAGCCAATTTGAAGGTTCCGAAGCAGATTGCTCTACTTGAACCCGTCACATGGTCCTGCGGCGGGCTTATTTTATTGAGGCCAAAGCATCTCCAGTACGGTATCATTGCCTCCTAAAGTTGCACTGTTCTTATTGCACCGGAGGAACGACTTATGGCAGCGCGACCCTATTGGTCTGGGCATATTCAAATCTCGCTGGTGTCATTCGGCGTCAAGCTGTTCACGGCGACCGAGTCGATGAGCGAGATTCGCTTCCATCAGCTGGATCGCAAGACCGGCGAGCGGGTCAAGTACCAGAAAGTCTCCTCCGCGTCCGAGGAAAGCAAAGTCGAGAAGACCGACATCGTCAAGGGCTACGAGTACAGCAAGGGACAGTACGTCACCGTCGAGCCTGAAGAGATCGAGAACCTGCGCATTCCCTCTCGTCACACCCTGGAGGTCGCCCAGTTCGTCGACGCCGCTGAAGTCGACCCCAGCTATTTCGAGAAGCCCTACTTTGTCGTCCCCGAGAGCGATACCCAGGCCGAGGCGTTTGCCGTCGTGCGAAAGGCGCTCCAGAAGACCAAGAAGATCGCCCTTGGCAAGATCGCCTTCGGCGGCCGCGAACACCTCGTCGCCATCGCGCCGCCAGCGGACGACAAGCTTGCCGGCATGATGGCATACACCATGCGCTATGCGGCGGAGTTGCGCAATCCTGCCTCCTATTTCGCCGATATCAAGCCGGTGGCCATCGAAGAAGATCAGCTCTCGCTCGCTGAGGAGCTTATTAAAAGAAAATCCGCCAAATTCGCTCCTGAGAAATTCAAGGACGAATACGAAACCGCCCTCAAAGCAATGGTTGAAGCCAAGGTGCACAACGCGCCCATTCCCCGCGAGGAACCAGCGCCTGCCTCTTCCAAAGTCATCAACCTCATGGATGCTTTGCGCAAGAGTGTCCAACGCGACGAGGGCGACGGCGAAGCGCCAAGGAAAGCGTCGACCAAGTCAACTGCGGCCAAGAGCACGCCAGCCGCGAAAAAAGGCATCGCCCTGGTGAAAGCGAAGTCGCGCAAGACGGCGTAATCCACAATGGCAACCAGGCGCAAAGGCGCAGCCAAGCCGTCAACCCAAGCCACTCCCGCAGACGCAATCGACGCGCAACTGGAACGCTATCGCTCCATGCGGGATTTCGACGTCACCGCGGAGCCAAGTGGCGGCAAGAAAACTGAGGCCGCTCCCCAAGGATTGCCCTTCGTCATCCAGAAACACGCCGCCACTCGTCTCCACTACGACTTCCGGCTGGGCTGGAATGGAGTGCTCAAAAGCTGGGCTTGCGCCAAAGGCCCTAGCTACGTCACCGCCGACAAACGGCTGGCCGTCCAGGTCGAAGACCACCCCATGGAGTACGGCGGCTTTGAAGGCATCATCCCCAAAGGCCAATATGGCGGCGGCACCGTCATGTTGTGGGATGAAGGGACCTGGGAGCCGCAGCCCGGCCACACCGATGTGGACGAAGGCTTACGCACCGGCTCACTCAAATTCATCATGCATGGCACGAAGATGAAGGGAAAGTGGACGCTGATCCGCATGGGTGGCAAAGCCGCCAGTGAGAGCAAGCCCAATTGGCTGCTGATCAAGGAACACGACGACTTTGAGCGAAAGCCGGACGATCCCGCGATCACGGAAGAGGCCCCGAACAGCGTTGTTACCGGGCGCAGCCTCGAGGAGATTGCCCGCAACGAGGACCATGTCTGGAACTCGAAGGAAACAGCTACCGGCAACGCCTGGCACCGTAACGACCAACAGTCAAAGTCCGAAAAGCCAGTAACTACTGCCGGCGCCGCTTCAAAGAAGTCCGCTGTTCGAGCCGGGGCAGCATCGAACAACGCCGCGTCGAATAACTTCGAAGCCGAGCTAAAGAAAACTCCCAAGGAAAAGCTGCCAGACTTCATTCGTCCCCAATTGGCTTCGCAGGCCACGAAGCCGCCGGCTGACAAGGGCTGGATTCATGAGCTGAAACTCGATGGCTACCGAATTCAAGCTCGCAAAGACGGCGAACGAGTTCAACTTCTTACCCGCACCGGGCTCGATTGGACCCATCGCATGAAGACCATCGCCGCTGAGGTGGCCAAACTCCCCGCTGACAACTTCCTTGCCGACGGCGAGGTCGTGGTGCTCGCCGACGATGGAACCACTAGCTTTGCCGACCTGCAGGCTGCTTTTCAAGAGGGAATCCGCAAGCCGCTGACCTACTTCGTCTTCGACCTGCTTCATCTCAACGGCCACAACTTGCGCGGCCTGCCCCTGCTCGAACGCAAGGCCATGCTGGCGAAGCTCCTCCATGAGAGCGGCGAGTTTGTGCGTCTTGGGGAACACCTTGAAACCGATGGCGCGACCATGTTCCGCAAGGCCTGCGAGTTCGGCGCCGAGGGCATCGTCTCCAAGCGCGCCGATAGTCCTTACAGCAGTTCGCGCAGCTCCTCTTGGCTCAAGCTGAAGTGCATCCGAGGCCAGGAGTTCGTCATCGGCGGCTTCACTCTTCCCTCGAACGGCATTCACGGCGTAGGCGCGCTGCTGCTCGGCTACTATCAGGACAAGAAACTGATCTACGCTGGCCGTACCGGAACCGGATTTACCCAGAAGACCCACGCCAAACTGCGCGATCAGTTGGACAAACTACGCCAGTCCTCCACCGCTTTCGAGAAGCCCCCCGCCGAGGCCCGTAAGGGCGCGATCTGGGTCAGGCCGGAGCTCGTCGCTCAAGTCAATTTCTCTACTTGGACCGCCGACAACCTCGTCCGGCAAGCATCTTTTCAGGGCCTTCGCGAGGACAAGCCGGCCAGTGAAGTCGTTCGCGAAGCAGCCGGCACTTCTCCAAAGCCTCGCATTCCAAAGCACGCCGATCCTGCGCCTTCAGCTGAGAAAGCCGTTCCCAGCCTAGCCTCTCGCAACAACACCGGCGAAGGAAAGACTCAGCATGCCCCGATCCGCCTGACTCATCCCGACAAAATTCTGGACGCCGCCTCGCAGCTCACCAAGCAACAACTTGCTGACTATTATTGGCAGATCGCGCCTTTCATGCTTCCGCATATTGCAGGGCGTCCGCTCTCGCTCGTGCGCTGTCCGGAAGGCAGTGGGCAGCCCTGTTTCTTTCAGAAACACGCCAGCAACATGCTTCCCAAAAGCCTCGAATCCGTAGAGGTTCGCGACAAGAAGACTGGCAAGATTGAACCCTACATCACGCTTTCGACCCAGACGGCGCTCGCTGAACTGGCGCAACTGGGGGTGCTCGAACTCCACCCCTGGGGTTCCCGTAACGAGGATCTGGAGCATCCCGACCGCATCATCATCGACCTCGATCCGGATACCGCCATCGAATGGCAGACGCTTGCGGCCAGCGCCGCGGAAGTCCGCGCCGCCCTCAAGAAGCTACACCTCGAGAGCTTTCTCAAGACCACCGGCGGCAAGGGATTGCACGTCGTCATTCCGATCGAGCCTGAATACGACTGGGGGGTCGTGAAGCAATTTGCGCACGCCTTCGCCCTCAGCATGGAGAAGCAAAATCCGGCCCTATACCTCACCAAAATGACCAAGTCCGCCCGCGCCGGTCGCATCTACATCGACTATCTCCGCAACGAACGCGGCGCTACTGCGGTGGCTCCCTTTTCACCCCGGGCCCGGCCCGAGGCAAACGTCTCCATGCCGATCAATTGGTCGGAGCTGAAGCTCCCTGAACGCCCCACCTTCCGCGTCGTGGACTTCGCTGAGTGGAGCAGCCGCCTGAAACGCGATCCCTGGAAGCGGCTGCCAGCCACTAACCAACGAATCACCCCCGAGGTCCTCAGCTCCTTCAAAATCTCTGCTTGAAGCAAAAGAATGGCCTCGCTGGATTGACGATCCGCGAGGCCGGGAGGTGTGTGCTAGAGGAAGAGTAGCCCGATCGCCGGTCGACGTCTTGGGCAGATTGGATGGTTTTCACCTCCTCCTTTGGGTGGGGACGAAAGCTGCACTGTCGACTCGGCAGCTGTAATAGCATCGACGAAGAGCATCAAGAAATGGCGCTCGCCGGAACGTTGAGATGTATGATCCCGACCAGCAAAAGGGAACGCAATGAATAGCAATCAACCGACTCACTCCAAATGGAGTGAGATTGAGCCCGAGCAACTCAACCCGCTCATTGGCCGTCAATTTGTGGTTGGCAATCAGCTTATGCTTGCCCGCATCCTGTTGAAAGAAGGCGCGGTGGTTCCGCTTCATCACCACCACAATGAGCAGCTCAGCTACATCCTGGAAGGAGCGCTAAAGTTCCTCCTCGACGGCCGCGAGGTTGTCGTTCGAGCCGGCGAGGTCCTTTGCATACCACCCAACGTTCCGCATGAGGCAGTCGCCCTCGAAGACACTATCGATATCGACGTCTTCACCCCGCCTAGGCAGGACTGGATCGATGGCGAGGATGCCTATCTTCGCCAGCAAAGCGACCGCCGACGGGATTGAAGGCCGGATCTATAGAAGAGTGACGAGGACTAGGCGAGGACTATTGGATGGACTTTGGACTCAAGAACCGCAGCGTGATCGTGGCTGCATCAAGCGACGGGATTGCCCGCGCTGCTGCTGATAAATTCGCTGCTGAAGGAGCGCGTGTGGCGATGTGCTCCCGCGATGAAGGCAAGCTTCAGACCGCGGCCGAGGAGATTCGCCGCCGCTATGGCGCTGAGGTTTTCGCAGCACCCTTGGACGTGACCAACGAAGCTGCAGTCCATGGCTTCGTCGAGGAAGTCGGCCGGCAATTCGGCGCCATCGACGTGTGCGTCACGAACGCCGGCGGCCCGCCCGCAAAGATGTTTCTCGAGACGGTCACCGGCGAATGGCAGGGTGCTTTTGACCTCAATCTGATGAGCGTCGTCCATCTCGCCCGTGCCGTAATTCCGTGGATGCAGCGCCAACGATGGGGTCGCATCGTGACCATCACGTCCGTTTCCGTGCGCCAGCCGATTGCCGATCTGATTTACTCGAACACCGTCCGCGCCGGGGTCCTTGGTCTCGTCAAGAGCCTGTCGAACGAGTTCGGCCAGGATGGGATCACAGTGAACAACGTCGCTCCCGGCTGTACGGCGACTGCCCGCCTGAACAGCCTGATTCAGAAGCGTGCACTGAGTCTGGATATCAGCGAGGAAGAATACAAAGCGCGGCTCGCAGCAGAAGCAGCGCTAAAGCGCCTAGGCCAGGCCGAAGATGTCGCCGACGCCATCGTGTGGCTCGCCTCGGAACGCGCCTCTTTCATCACTGGACAGACGCTGCTGGTCGACGGCGGCCTTTACAAAGGCCTCTAAGGTAAAGCAGTCTGGAAAAGCCAGCTTTCGATCATGGCTGGGGGAGAGTCAAACCCCTTCTGCACCCCAGCCATTACGAAGACGCATGGAAATCCATACGTCGCCTAACAGTGCTTGCAGGCTTTGCCTTCCTGCTTCGAAGGCGGCACATCGTTGGCCGGATTCTGATCGAAGAAGCCGTTCGGCTTCAGCAGAAATCCGATATACGCCGTAGGCATTACCGGACAATCCTCGGGCCGGGGAATATGGGTGTGACCAAAGGTGTACCAGAAGACAACGTCGGTGTTGTCGATGGGGCGATCCGCTTCGACCCACTTCACTAAGCCGTCGCCACCGCTGCTCTGGTTGGGGAAATCTCCAGCCGCGAACTTCTCGCCCTCGCTGTAAGGAGTGACCCACACGTGATGATTCACAAAACCCGCGCGTTTGCGCCACCACGCATTCGGTGAGGCAAAAGGAAATGCATTGTCACCGGGAAAAAACTTGTACCCGGTAGGTTCGCCGAGCGCATTCTTCACCGAAGGGTTGATGAACTTCCATGTCCGCCCGGTTTCAAGATTCAGATGAGCCAGCGCCTGCTTCTCTGTCTTGAGATCGGTGGCCTCGACGTGGAAGGCATTTTCGTAGGGATCTTCATCGCCGTCGACCGGGCCGGCGACTACGTCCACCTGCTGTACCGTATTGCGGCTCCCATCGATGCCCACATCCAGCCGCATGTTGAAGAAATGCTGATGGTTCGGCGCATAGAGCAAAGGGGCGACCAACCTCCCGTAGTTGGCCTTCTCGCCTTCATGCAGCGTGCCCAGCGATAAAATCCCCGTGAGCTTGATCTCAAACCCAATGTTGCCGTCCTGGTAGAAGTACCAAAAGAACCCGTACTCATAATTCTCGACAGTTGAAACCGAAGAGACCACCAGCCGCCGCGAACGACGAACCTCGGGAGCATCCGGCAGCCGCCGGTCGGTATGCTTCCAGAGAATGCCGAAATCCTCTTCATGAATGCAGATCGCGTTGCCGATCGTCAGTTCGCGCCCCCGGCTGTCGCAGAGATGCGCATCGAGATATTCGATGTGTCCGACGCAGTCACAACCGAGTCGAAGGCTATTCGCGCACATCCCCATTCCGTATTCGCCCACATCGAAGGCATTCTTACGCACCTGCGTCGGCTTGGGGTCTCCATAGGGCACCACCATTTCCGTTAGCGAAGCGCGATAAAGAATGGGGCGGGCGCGGCCCTGATCATGATACCGGACATCGTGAATCGTCAGCCCCTCGCGCGCGTTGAAGCCGATAAGAAACTGCCAGTTCTGCCATGAAATGAAGTTGCCTTGAAGCGAAAAACTCGGCCCGTCCGGTTGGGTGATGTGCAGCGGCTTGATGCCGGTACGCTGATTTGGGACCCGGTCGGCGGAGTAGTTCGCTGCCTGGGGAGGCAGCGGCCACTTACCATACTCTTCCACCCGAATCACCTGCATCAGGTTCAAGTCGACGATAGGTCGAATGCCCTCGATCGGCCGCGCGTAGCCATTGTCGGTCGGGTCGCTGCGCAGAAAGCATAGAGGCCGTGCCAACCGGCGGCTGCGGTCCTCTTCCGAGCCGTAATTTCCGGCGCTCCAGATATCAACCATAACCAGCGACGTATCGGTGATCCCGTATTGCCGCTCGAGCGCTGCCTTGAAATCCTCGCTCGCCAACACCGCCTGTTCGCACTCGAATTGCTCGTCGATCGAGAGCGTCGGTTGTGAGCCGGCCGGGGCGATCTCCGCCTTTAACACTCTGCCGCTGCTTAGGTCGAGCGTCACCGTAGAGGCCTGATTGACAGCGTTGTCGAACAGTACAGCCACTGCCTCCCGTTGGGCGGCCGGCCCTTGTGGCCAGCTATAAACCAAGGACTTCTCCGGTTCTTTCAGAATGATGCTAATGATTCGCGTACTCGGCGTGAAACCATCGGCGGTTCTTAGCAACTCGACAGCGGTCTGGATTTCGGCCGCGCTGAGCGGTTCGAGAGGATGCAGCGTACTCTTCGCAACGGGGAGCGGTTCTAGAGTCTGAAGCGGCATGTTGATGTCCTTCGGTGGCGCTGATTCCTGGGCGACTTTCGCCAGCAGGCCGGGGAAATTGAATCTATTTTCGCTATCCTACCCGAAGACCAGCCGAAGCGAACCCTACAAGAACAGCTTCCGCCACAATCCTCGGGATTTGGCTTTCACCTGCTTGGCCACAGTGAGCCCAAAACCTCTTTTGGAGTGTCCAATCCTGAATAGCTGGTAAAGAAATCCGGAAACTAGCACCCTCGTCGCCGGAACAGCTATCCTTGTTCCTGTCAGAGCGGTCGGCGCGCTAGATGTGCGACGAGTTGTCATCACACTGATCTGGACACGACTCGTTGGTTCGAGTCACGAGATAACAAAGGAGCGATTTATGCAACTTGGCATGGTGGGTTTGGGCAGGATGGGAGCAAACATGGTGCGGCGGCTCCTGAAGGGAGGCCACGAATGCGTGGTCTTCGACATGTCGCCCAAGGTCGTGGACGAACTCGTCCAGGAAAAGGCAAAAGGGAGCTCCTCGCTGAGCGATATGATCACCAAGCTCGAAAAGCCGCGCGCCTTGTGGCTGATGGTGCCCGCGGGTGTCGTCGAGCAAACCATCGACAGTCTCGTCCCTCATCTGGAGGAAGGCGACATCCTGATCGATGGGGGAAATTCGTACTATATCGATGACATTCAGCACGCCAAGAACCTGAAGGAAAAGGGCATTCACTTCGTCGACGTCGGCACCAGCGGCGGCGTCTGGGGCCTGGAACGTGGCTATTGCATGATGATTGGCGGCGAAGATGAAGTCGTCAAACACCTCGACCCCATCTTTGCCACACTTGCGCCGGGGATTGGCGACATACCCAGGACAGCCGGCCGCGAACACCTCGGGGGCACCGCCGAACAGGGCTATCTCCACTGCGGCCCGAATGGGGCCGGCCACTTCGTCAAGATGGTCCACAACGGTATCGAATACGGGCTCATGGCCGCATATGCCGAAGGATTGGGCATCTTGCGCAGCGCGAACGTGGGCAAGCAAACCCATGCTTCCGATGCGGAGACGACCCCCTTGCGGGATCCCGATCACTACAAGTACGATCTCGACCTCCGCGAGATCACCGAAGTCTGGCGTCGCGGCAGCGTCATTGCCTCGTGGCTGCTCGACCTGACCGCCGGTAGCCTGGTCAAAGACCCCAGTCTTGCGCAATTCGGCGGCCGGGTCTCCGATTCCGGCGAAGGGCGCTGGACCATCAAGGCCGCCATCGACGAAGCAGTACCGGTTCCGGTGCTCTCCGCAGCTCTTTACTCGCGCTTCAGCTCTCGCGGCGAAGCGGAATACGAGAACAAGCTGCTCTCGGCGATGCGCTTTGGCTTTGGTGGCCACCTCGAGAAGGCGGAAGGCAAGTAAATATGCCAGGCGGCGGCATCGATCACGATGCCGCCGTCTGAACGCTTGGGCGCTTGAAAGTAGCGGCACCGCTTATCCGCGCTATTCACTACTGTGGATTGGAAGCGCCAGAGCAAGGCGCGTGTGGTGTTCGCGCGCTCATCTTTGCCCCAGTTTGCCTCTGAACTCTTTTGCTACTGGACTCTTTCACTCTTGACTCTTTTATAGACAGATTCGGTCTCGTGTGGTTCGCTATCTAGGTGAGCACAACCCATCCGTTCACGGGAATCCCGGTTAATAAGCCGCGCCAGGTACTCTTCGCCAGCCTTATCGGCACCACGATTGAGTTCTTTGACTTCTACATTTACGCCACGGCGGCTGTGCTGGTCTTTCCCAAGCTATTCTTTTCGTCGAGCGATCCATCCGCCGCCGTCCTAGAATCCCTGGCTACCTTTGGCATTGCCTTTCTCGCGCGGCCTATTGGCTCGGCTCTCTTCGGGCATTTTGGCGATCGCATCGGCCGCAAGACGACCCTGGTTCTTGCCCTGTTGACCATGGGGATCTCGACCATCGCCATCGGCGCATTGCCCACTTACCACACCATCGGCTTCACCGCCCCGCTGCTGCTGGCCTTGTGCCGCTTCGGACAGGGTCTAGGTCTCGGCGGGGAGTGGGGTGGCGCGGTCCTGCTTGCGATCGAGAATGCTCCGCCCAACAAACGTGCCTGGTATGGCATGTTTCCTCAGCTTGGCGCGCCGATCGGCTTCTTCCTCTCCGGTGGCGTCTTCCTGCTGCTCTCCCGCCTGCTGACTGACCAGCAGTTCTTCACCTTCGGTTGGCGCCTGCCCTTTCTGGCCAGCGCGGTGCTCGTCTTCCTTGGACTTTACGTTCGTCTCACCATCACCGAAACCCCGGTCTTCCGCCAGGCCCTGAACCGCGGCGAGCAAGTCAAGCTGCCTCTGCTTTCGGTCTTCCGCAACTACCCTCGAGAATTGATCACCGGCATTCTCGTCTGTCTCGCGACCTTCGTGCTCTTCTACCTGATGACCGTCTTCGCGCTCTCCTGGGGAACGACTGCTCTCCATTACAGCCGGAGCAAGTTCCTGCTCATGCAGCTTTTCGACATTTCCTTCTTTGCCATTACCATCCCCCTTTCCGCTCGCCTGGCCGAACATGGCCGGAGGCGGGTCATGCTCTGGGTCACAACTTTGATCGGCGTTTTCGGGCTGGTCATGGCGCCGATGTTCGTGGCCGGCACTACCGGCGCTCTCCTAATGATGGCGGTAGGTCTCGGTCTGATGGGCGTCACCTACGGACCGCTGGGCACGGTCGTCTCCGAACTCTTTCCAACTCCGGTCCGCTACACCGGGAGCTCCCTGGCCTTCAGCCTCGCCGGCATCCTGGGAGCCTCGCTCGCGCCTTACATCGCCACCTCCCTCGCCAAGACCTACGGACTACAGTACGTTGGCTACTATCTGACAACTTCAGCCTTCTTAACCCTCTTAGGACTGCTATGGGCTCGAGAGACGAAAGACGACGACCTTGCTAGAATCAGCGCGCCGGAGATATAAGCGCCAGCTGCATCCTCGCAGATTCATACGCTCAAGCAAGAAGCCATTCAGGCTTGCTCAGCGGCGTAAGTAGACTTCTTATGACCCTCTTTGCGTTGAGCCAACTTTGTCGCTGGAGTGACTGGCACGCGGAGCCAAGCGGCGAGAAGAGCGCTTTTTGCATAGGAATCTTGCAATCGCGGGGTTGAGTGTCCATTCGCCCGGTTGCCTTGTCCGGCTCTTGATGCAGCAAATTGGTACGTACGATCAGGCGGGGAGCGCCAGCTTTTGTCTATGATCCGTTGAAGATCGGTATCGGGCACATGAGTAAAACCGATGGGCAGGACACGGCGAATCGCCTCTCTGCAATTGTCGCGAATTCCCTGGACACCTCGGGATCAACGCACGATCTCGCGCGCCGGGCTTATCAAAGCCGTACGCAGTTCCACAGGTTGTTCCGAATCGTGGTTGAAGAAACTCCGGCAGCCATGCGACGGCGGCTCTTGTTGGAACGAGCAGCATATCAACTCGGGCATACCGGCATGTCTGTAACGGACATCGCCCTCGACGCCAATTATGGTTCGCTGGAGGCGTTTACTCGCGCTTTCCGAAAAGCTTTCCGAACCTCTCCCAGCATCTACCGGCGCATGCGCGTACCACATTCGCATTTGCCGACGCCCAACAAAATTCACTTTCTTGCCCCCGGTTCTTCAACAGAAGGAGGAAAAGACATGGATTTATTCGATCGTTTTGCCGGCAACGACTCCTGGCACACGCGGCGTTTGCTGGAATACGCGGGTACATTGACGGAGGAACAATTGGATCGGCCGCTGCCCACGGTCGTCGAGCTTCTGCCCTGGCGAGAGTCAAATAAAACTCTAAGGCAGCTATTAGAAAATATCATCTTCACCAAGGAAGTCTGGACCGCCGCGTTGTCCGGTGCGGAGATGGATATGAACGGCCCTCCCCAATCGCAACGTTCTCCGCAAGCAATGCTGCAACGGCTCGAAAAGACGGATGCAGAACTGCATCGTATTCTTGATAACGTCCGAACCCGCTCCAGCTGGGATGATACCTTCGTCGACGCCCTGTGCGAACCGGCCGAGACCTTCACGTACGGCGGCGTCTTCGCCCATATCATGACGTTCAACGCGCATCGCCGATTGATGGCCTTGGACGCTCTACGCCAACTCGGCGTCCAAACCGAAGGCTTCGGCGACCCCATGGAGTATGAAGAAAGTGTGTCGCCCTGGAGCGAGCGAGCCACCCTCGCTGCGCCATGAGAGAACACCCGCGCTGATTTTGAAGTCTCGGCAAGCGGCCGTCTTCTGGCCTAAATCAGGCAGTGCGGCTTCGTGATCGCCAACCTTTTATCTGAAGCGACGATCTGAAGCGACGATTCTGGTCTGGAGGGACGATGAGAACGGATTTACTGCGATTCAATGGCGCTCTCGAGCTAGACCCCTCCATCGAAGCGTGGATGCAAGAACATGCAGGTGAACTGGGAGCGATTGCACATCGCTGGTTCGAGGTGATGCGTCAGTGCGGGGACGAAGTCCGGGAGCTTTTGCATGATGGTTGTCCGGTGGCATGCTTGGGAGATGCCCCCTTCGGTTACGTCAACGTGTTCAGTTCGCACGTAAACGTTGGGTTCTTTCACGGCGCAGCGCTCCCGGACCCGGCCCGCTTGTTGCAAGGCTCCGGCAAGTTCATGCGTCATGTGAAATTGAAGCCCGAAACGGCCACGAACGCCGCGGCGTTAAGCGAGCTCATCGATGCGGCGTACTCGGATATAAAGATGCGTGTCGAACATGGCTAGTCAGAGAAGCGCCTCTTTTTGCTTTAGAATTGGTGCCTCCTAATCTATCGTTCGTTGTGACACAGGAGACCATCGATCATGCCCTTTGCATCCATCCCGAGGCTTGCTGCTGTAACCGCTTCCATCCTCTTCGGAGCCATTTCGTCCGGTCCGCTCTTCGCTCAGTCGGCCAGCCTTGCCGCTACCCCGCCGATGGGCTGGAATAGCTGGAACCACTTCGCTGACAAGGTCACCGGCGCCGACGTACGCGCGACCGCAGACATCCTCGTCTCGACCGGCATGAAAAACGCCGGCTACATCTACGTCAACATCGACGATACCTGGCAAGGCGAACGCGATGCGCAGGGAATGCTGCACGCCAACAGCAAATTTCCCGACATGAAAGCGCTCGCCGACTACGTCCACTCGAAAGGCCTGAAAATCGGAATCTATTCCTCGCCCGGTCCCAAAACCTGCGCGGGCTATGCCGGCAGCTATCAGCATGAAGAGCAGGACGCTCAACTCTACGCCAGTTGGGGCATCGACTATCTTAAGTACGACCTGTGCAGCTTTGGCGACATCCTCAAGAAGGAAGCTAACGGCGACCGCCAGAAGTACTTCGATCTCGAAAAGGCCGCCTACGACAAGATGCACAAAGCCCTGCTCGCAACCGGCCGTCCGATCGTCTTCAGTCTTTGCCAGTATGGCTTTCAGAACGTTTGGGAGTGGGGTCCCTCGGTCGGGGGAAACCTCTGGCGCACTACCGGCGACATCAACGACACCTACGACCGGATGTCCGTGATTGGCTTTGCTCAGTCTGGATTGGAGAAATACGCCGGACCCGGCCACTGGAACGATCCCGATATGCTTGAAGTAGGCAACGGCGGGATGACTGCGGACGAATACCGCACCCACATGACTCTCTGGGTCATGCTTGCCGCGCCGCTGCTTGCCGGCAACGACCTCAGCAAGATGACCCCCGAAACCTTGGCCACGCTCACCAACCGTCAGGTCATCGCCGTCGACCAGGATAAGCTCGGCAAGCAAGGGCATCGGGTTTCCGCCGTGGGACCACTCGAGATCTGGGAGAAACCGCTCAGCGGGGGAGCCAAGGCCGTCGCGCTCTTCAACCGCGGCGAATCCGCCAGTCCGATCACCTTATCGCTCAAGGACGTCGCCTTCAGCTCCGGTGCCAAGCTGCACGATCTTTGGTCCGACCAGGATGTCTCGGCCTCTAGCGGCAGCTATACCGCCCTGGTGCCTTCTCACGGAGCGGTTCTGCTGAAAGTGAGCAAATAGCGCGAAGTTCGATTTGGCGCTTGGGCCGGGTAGAAGGCTGCCGCGAGAACGAGGCTCTACCCGTTTCCCCATAACCATCGACATCCCGAATCAAACTCAAGGACAGTCTATGAGCAAAGAAGTTCACGACTCACTCGAAAGCTCCTCTCGCCGCGATTTCCTGCGCGTCGGCGCGATGAGCGCCGTCGCGGGCACGATCGCTGCCACTCCTTTACATGCCGCAAAATCAGCGGCATCGTCCTCTGGTAATGCGGACACGCAGGAGAGTGAGGAAACCAGATCGCCCCATGCCACCGTAATCGGCATGGCTTATGAGCGTTCGACTTCCCCGGATGGCCCAAGAATCGGGATCATCGGTGTCGGCGGCCGCGGCACCAGCCTGCTCGGTAATCTTCTCGGCGCCAACACCACCGTCCTCGCTGTCTGCGACGTAGTCCCTGAAAAAGCCAGCAACGCCAAAGGTCTGATCGAGAAAGCCGGCCAGAAATCACCCACTCTTTATACCGCCGGCGACCACGTCTTCGAAGCGCTCGTAGCCCGCGACGACCTCGACCTGGTTATCATCGCGACTCCCTGGAACTGGCACGTTGAGATGGCAGTCGCCGCCATGACTCACGGCAAACATGCAGCTGTCGAGGTTCCCGCGGCCACTACCATCGAGGACTGCTGGAAACTCGTCAACACCTCCGAACAAACCCGGCGCCATTGCACCATGCTCGAGAATTGTTGTTATGGCTATAACGAGACCCTGATTCTTCGCATGGCGCACGCCGGGCTCTTCGGCGATCTGCTCTATGGCGAGGGCGCCTATCTCCATGATCTTCGCGAGGAACTCTTCTCCGGTAAAGGCGAAGGCCTCTGGCGGCTCGCCGTCCATACCGAACGCGACGGCAACCTCTACCCCACTCATGGCCTCGGGCCGGTGGCCAACTATATGGGTATTCAGCGCGGCGATCGCTTCGACTATCTTGTCTCGATGAGCACACCCCAGCGCGGACTCGAGTTATACCGCAAGGACCACATCGATAAGTCCAATCCTCACTGGTCCGATCGCTACATCACCGGCGATCTCAACACCTCGCTGATCAAAACCGCCAATGGGCTCAACATTATCCTCAAGCACGACGTCTCCAATCCCCAGCCCTACAGCCGAGTCAACACAATTGCCGGCACTAAGGGTATCTTCACCGACTACCCGCCGCGCATTTACTTCGACGGTCAACAAGGAGAAGAAGCATGGGGGACGATCGATAAGTGGAAGGAATATCAACACCCACTCTGGAAAGAAGAAGGCGAGATAGCCAAGAAGCTCGGCGGCCATGGCGGCATGGATTACATCATGCTCTACCGCCTGCTCCAATGCATGAAACAAGGCCTGCCACCCGACATGGATGTCTATGATGCCGCTGCTTGGTCGGCACCCGGACCGTTGAGCCGCGTGTCCGTCGAGAACGGCAGCGCGCCGGTGAAGTTCCCCGACTTCACCCGCGGACACTGGAAAGATCGTGCCGCTTCCGCGATCGCGACCCAGACTTAGGCCGATAAGCCGTCACTGTACCTCTGCTCGAAGGAGCCTTTTACCGATGATGTTTCTGGACAATCCATTGGGCTTGTTTGTCGTCACTTTTCTGCTCCTATGGCTTGGCGCCGGGGTGGGTATTCTTCTACGCGGCGGCAGGCGGGAGCTTCCCGAGTCGATGCGCGAAGACTATGGCATCATTGTCGGCGCGACGTTGACCCTGCTTGGCCTGATCATCGGATTCACCTTCTCCATGGCCACCACTCGCTATGACCTTAGAAAAAACCTGGAAGAGGAAGAGGCCAACGCAATCGGGACCGAATACGTTCGCGCCGACTTCCTGCCGGCTCAGGATGCATCTCGCCTGCGAACCCTTCTGCGTCAATACACCGATCTGCGGATTGAGTTCTACAAGGCAGATCAGGACAAGCTTCCGCAGGTCAATCGATCCACAACCGGCATCCAGAACCAGCTATGGTCAGTTCTCGCCGCCTCTGCCAAGGCGAATCCCTCTCCGCTTGCTGCAGTCGCCGCTACCGGCATGAACGACGTACTGAATTCACAGGGGTATACCCAGGCAGCCTGGTGGAATCGCATTCCGAAGGCGGCCTGGGCGCTCCTGTACATCATCGCCATCGTGTCGAACGTGTTATTAGGCTATGGCGCTCATGGCAAGGCTCTCGCTCTCTCGCTGGTCCTGCCGCTCCTTGTATCAATTTCCTTCCTGCTGATCTCGGACATCGATAGTCCGCGCGGCGGCATTATCCGGGTGCAGCCTCAAAATCTGGCGGCGCTGGCTGACAGCCTCAAAGCGCCATAATCGAACAGACCGGAAGTTTGAACGATGCTCCGCCGCAGCCTGCCATGCGGGAGCAAGGAGGACCCATAGCTTCAACAATCCCGGCTCACCACCTTCAATAAAAAAGGTAGAATGCAGACACCGTGACCACTGAAAGTTCCCCTCAGGTGGCATCGCCAACGCCGCCGCCCTCGAAGCTCCCAGGGCTCGCCTTGGCTAGTTTCCAGGGCGGTCGCGGCGGTAACCCTCTGCTGAACATCCTCGCTGCCGCGGTGGTCGTCCTCCTCGTGATCGGGGCTTATGTCTACTTTGGAGAAAAGCCTCCAGTGGCTGCCGGAGAAGTGGCGCATCTCACCGCCTATCCTGTTCACCGAGTCTCCAACAGTGCCCTCGAAGCAACCCCAGCGGCCGCCAAGGTCGAGCAGACCTTTGACCAGATCGTGGTCGTCGCTGAAGTACGGCTTCACAATCGCAGCCATGGACCACTTTTTCTCTCCGATATGTCCGCCGTGCTCAGCCTTCCGGGCGAAGAACAGCGTAGTCTGGCTGCCAACCCTACCGACTTCAACCGGGTCTTTGTCGCCTATCCCGATCTTGTCCCTATAAAACAACCACCACTGCTTCGCGACACCACCATTCCCGCCGGTGGCTCGGTTGAAGGGGAGTTGGTCTTCAACTACCCGATCACCAAGCAACAATGGGACCTGCGCCGTTCGCTCGACATCACCATCTCCTTCCTTCATCAGAAGGATCTAGTCCTGACCGCTCCCCAGTAGAGGGAGGTCGGCGTTCGACGGGAAAGGTGAGCGGCGCTGGGTGGGCTACCTACCGCACCGGGCAGGAGTTCGGCGGATAGCGCGTCCTAGCAACGACTACCCATCCATCGTCGGCGCCCTGATGTGTCGCGCAGTGGGTATCGTGGATACCGGCGGCAAAGTGAACATCGCCGGGCCGGTGCTCATTGGGTGACGGAATATAAGCCTGACCGTAAGCGAAGACTGCATCTCCGGTCTGGGCAGTCACCTTACCGTCAAGCTCATCGTTGGTGACGATCTCAACGAGCAGACTCCGTCCGTCCTCAGTAGGCGCAGTGAGGCTGAGAACCTGGTGTCCGCCATGGTGAGTACGCGCGCTCGAATGCTGCGAAAACGAGGGGCGGGTCGCGGTTCCGCAGACCATCACGTTATCAAGGTGGGCCTCGCCATTTCCCTGGTAGGAACTCATGTTGGCGCCGATGAAGCTGACCAGGTTGCGATTGACCGCGCCCGTACAAGCGTCAGGCACCGGCCGCGTTCCCCCAATCGCCGCCACCGGCCAAGCCAGAACTAGAGTGAAAACCGCGCCTCTCATCGTGTCCATCTCTCAAGCACTTTCTTCCCCGTGAACTCCTCGTGGCCCCACAACTCCCGCTATGGCGTCACTGGCTGGGGCGCATTCTTTGGCGCGGAGACATAGCCCACAATCTGGTTCTTGTTCACGTTGTTCACGACCAATTCAAACAGCATCTTGTCTTTGCCTGTGTAGAACTGCACCGGCTCATTCAGACCTTTGTCTTTCTTCTCGATCTGCTTGTCGTCCGCGATGACCACCAGGGTGTAGCGGTTCTTCTTCGGATCCGCTTTCTTCAACAACAGACTCACCGTCGAAACCGGCTGCGGCTTCTTGTCCTTGTTCAGCGTGAATTCGTAGTAGTTCCGGTCGCCTTTGTGTTTGAGGATCTCAAGTTCATCGTGGTTCGTCGCGATTAACCCGCTCTGCACCCCGAGATCGCCCTTCATGCTCTGCAGCTGCGCTTGGGTCGTCTTGAGTTCAGTTTTAGTGGCTTCGACATCCGTCTTCACCCCGCCAACATCGGTCTTGACGCTCGAAACTGCGCTCGAAACCGCGCCAATCTGCTGGGTCGCCGCCTGGCTCGCAGCCGCCTGCTCGCTCTCCAGACGCTTGGCATCCGCCTCCTGGCGGCGAATCAGGTCTTGCGCCCGCGTCTCCAGTTGCTTCTGCGTCAGACCAACCGCATGGCCCAATTCCTGCGTCTCTACCTTCAACTGCGTATTGGTCTGATCGAGCGCCGCGCTTAGCTTGTCATTCTGCGCTTGTGCCGCCGATAAGGCCGCCTCTGACTTCGCGAGTCGGGAAGACAGCGTATAGCTCCAAATCAAGCCGCCGATCGACGCCAGAAACGCGACTGCCACAATTGCAAGAAAAGCTCCCGAATAACTCCGTTCTACTACCGGCTCGACTGGTGTGTCATTCATCGATGTTTCTTCCCTTCATTGCAACGAATACTCAGATTTCAAGATACGCGAGGGTAGCGCGCTTCTTCAGAGACGGCAAGCGCCTGCTAAAAGTCCACACCCAGGCATATGCCCGAGGCCCGTAAACTGATGCCCACTAGTGAAAAATGGAGAGGCTATCAGTAAATGGAGAGGTTGTCCTGGAAATGGACCGGGCATCCTGGGACATCTGGCCGTCTGTCGCTGAGCCGAAACCCCCCGTCATCTAAAATAGACTGGTGGAATCAGCGGATGTAGTTATTGCCGGAGCCGGCATCATCGGGCTCTCGCTCGCACTCGACCTCGCCGCGCATGGCCTGCGCGTCACCGTCCTCGAGCGGGCCCGAGCCATGGCGGAGGCCTCCTGGGCGGCCGCCGGCATGCTGGCCGCGAACGATCCCGAAAATCCTTTCCAGCTTCGGGAACTCAGCCAGCGAAGTGCGCACGAATACCCTGCGTGGCTCGCACAGATAGAACAGCTCTCGGGTAGAAAAGTCCCGTTCCGCACCCAAACTACGCTGCAGGCTTTTGCCTACGGCGAAGCTCCCGCCCAAACCGCTCTTACTGCTCCGGAACTCCGACGGCTCGTGCCCGATCTTATCGCTGGAAATCTTACCTTTATTCGCCTCGACGAACGAAGCCTCGATCCGCGTGATCTGTGCGCGGCGCTGCCCCTCGCCGCCAAAGCCGCCGGGGTCAAGCTGATCGAGAACGCCTCGGTCATCTCCATCAGCCCTGAAGAAAACCAGGTCACCGTCCAAACTCCAGCGACCCCTATTGTTGCCGCCCACTTCATCAATTGCGCCGGAGCCTGGGCTCCATCTCCCGCTCTCGGCCGCTTCTCCCCGGCCAATCCGGCCGTCACTCCGTGCAAGGGCCAGATGACGACCGTTCGCCTGAAAGATCAGCAGAACCTGCTCATCGTCCTGCGCACACCAGGCTTCTATGTTGTTCCCCGAGGCGACGGCCGAGTCACCATCGGCGCAACCGTCGAAGACTGTGGCTTCGACAAAACTGTCCAGCCTCAGGCCATTGCCCGGCTCCTTCAGTCCGCGGCCCGGCTTTGGCCGCCCATCGCCCATGCTGAAGTATTCGAGTCCTGGGCCGGACTGCGCCCTGCCTCCGCAGACCTCCTTCCGCTCCTCGGCCAGATGGGCCATCCGCGTTGCTGGATCGCCACCGGACACTTTCGCAATGGGATCCTCCTCGCTCCCGGCACTGCCAGCGTCCTTTCCCAGTTGGTACGCGGAACAGTACCTGAAATCGACCTCACTCCCTTTGATCCCGCCCGTTTTGGATCCGGGAATACCCGTCCCCTCGACCGGCTTGTCCCACGCTCAAGTGACAAGCCCGCAACTGCTGCGCTATAAATCAAAGATCGCCCGGCGAATGGCTAGCTCGCCGGGAAACGCGAGGCAAAAGTTTCACATCGCAGCCAGAGTCATAACAAGTTGCCCGGACTCAGCGCCGGGCGCCGAAGACCAACAAGCGACATGCAAAAGATCAAGAGGAGAACTACAGAATGGCGACCGCGGTAGCAGCCAAGGGACTCGAAGGAATTGTCGCGGCAAACTCCGCCATTTGCTGGATCGATGGCGAAGCCGGCGTTCTCGCCTATCGCGGCATCGATATCCACGAGCTCGCTCCTAAGTCGACCTTCGAGGAAACCGCTTATTTGCTCTGGTTCGGCAAGCTTCCCAACCAGGCCGAACTCGCAGGTTTCAACCAGAGGCTCACCGAAGCGCGCACTTTGCCACCTGAAATCATCGCGCTCCTAAAAAGCTTCCCGAAATCGGCCACGCCGATGGAAGTCCTTCGCACTGCTGTCTCCGCGCTCAGCATGTACGACTCCGATGAGAAGGCCGTCGACCACGAGTCGAATGTCCGCAAGAGCTTCTCCTTGACCGCCCAGATCGCGATGCTGGTGGCCTATTACGACCGCATCCGCAAGGGCCTCGATCTGCCCGCGCCCGACCCTTCGCTCTCGCACGCCGGCAACTTTGTGTGGATGCTCACGGGCGAGAAGCCCTCCGCGACCGCGACCAAGACGCTTGACGTCGCCCTCATCCTCCACGCCGACCATGAGCTCAACGCCTCAACCTTCGCCGCCCGGGTCATCGCTGCGACCCTGTCGGATGTCCACTCCGCGATTACCGGAGCGATCGGCGCCCTCAAAGGGCCACTGCACGGCGGCGCCAATGAAAACGTCATGCGTCTGCTCTTCGCTATCGACAAAGAGGCCAAACTGTCCGGCGCCGACCCTGTCCGGCACGGCCTCGATTATGTCGCCTCCATGCTCGCTCGCAAAGAGAAGGTCCCGGGCTGCGGCCATCGCGTCTATAAGACCGAAGATCCTCGCGCCACCCATCTGCGCACGATGTCCGAAGATCTTGGCAAATCCAGGGGCGACTCCAAATGGTTCGACATGTCTCGCGCCATTGAGCAGTACGTGAAGAAGGAGAAGAAGCTCAACGCGAACGTCGACTTCTACTCCGCCTCGACCTACACCATGTTGGGCATCGACATCGACCTCTTCACACCCATCTTCGCCGTAAGCCGAATCGCCGGATGGGCCGCGCACGTGATTGAACAGCTCGACGACAACCGGCTGATTCGCCCAAGGGCTGAATACATCGGCCCAGAGTATCCAGTAGCGTATGTCCCGCTAGCCCAGCGCTGAACCCAAGTCGCATGAACAGTCGACTCCCGGATTGCCACCGCTCCATTTGGCGGTGCATTCGAGAGAGTTGAGGACGCCCGCTACCGCGGGGGCGGCGGAGCTGGATGATACGACTCAACCGTCAGCAAGTTTCCGACAATGCCTCGCTCTTCGGGGCTGAGCCCGCTGTATTTGGACGAGTTCAACTCGGACTGCCTTAGTCCTGGCGGCACATTGCGCAAACTTCGAATTGCGTCCCTCATGACCTGCTGCCGCTGGGGAGGCAGCTGACCAAGTCGCACTGCCGAGCCGCGGATCTGCTGCTGTTGCGTTGGCGGCAGCCGCTCGATGTTCTCGACCCGCTCGAGCGTCCGCTCGCGCTGGTCGGGGGGCATCCGGTTGACCTGGTTCAATCGCTGGGTCAAGCGTTGCTGCTGTTCGGGCGGCAGCCGATTGAAACCCGGCTCCTGCTGGAGCTTACGCGCCTGTTCCTGCGGAGATAGTCCCTGATTGTGTTGCAGCCATTCATTCAAATGCTGCTGACTGGGCGGCCGGGACTGGTTCCCAGGCCGAGCCGGAGGACCCGAGCGCCCCGCTCCGGCTGGAGGGTGCGAGGGTGCCGAGGCATGAGCAGATGGAGGAGGCGATGAATGCCCATGCTGCCCCAGGGCGGACAGGCAGGCCACACCCAACAGAGTCCACAGGGCAATACCAACTCGGGCTGAGCGCAGAAAAGACAAGCGATAAGCCCTGGGGGATGACACAACCGCGCGCTCGGAGGCTGGACATGGCTCTCCTTCCGTGCCGCGCGTACCGAATCCTGCTCGGAATGTCATCTCTTTCCCCTAAACCGGAGTTCCGCCGTCTCCCATAAATGCTGCGAAATAAAAGCTGCGTCGTGAACTCCGGGGTCAACTCATCGAGTAACGCGGGCTCCGCCATCTTAACCGCAGACTACCCAGCGATCATCGCAATTCGCCCCTACCGCCTCAATCATTCGTTGGCGAGGAAGACGACGCGCCCGAATCCTGATCTTGTTGATCGACCGTCTGATCGACCGTATCCAGCTGCTGAAATACCTGCTCATTGCCATCCAAAGACTGCAGGTCCCGCACCGTCGCCGATTCCTGGAACTGGTGTGCATGCTGCCATGCCAGATCGGCATACGCGCCGCCGCTCAGCACCAGGATCGTGGCCAACGCGCCCGCCATCAGCGGCTGCATCCGGAAATTGCTGCCGTACATCCAGCGTGCCTTCAGCCGTTCCAGAAACCCGGCTGGCTGGCCCTGCTGCTCGGCCCGCAGCCGAGCCAACAGCTTCGCGTCGAAGAACGGATTCACCTCCGGCGCTACCCACTCGTCCATCATCTCCATCGTTTGCCGAAGCTCGGCTAATTCGCGCTCGCATTCGGCGCACTCCGCCAAATGACGGCGTTCCTCCGTGGACACCGCTTGCGGATCGAGCAGCAGATCCGCCATTTTCAACTTTATCTTTTGGCAGTTCATAAATCCCCCAGCCAGACCGCTATTTGTCCGATTCATCCTTGGCCACAAAATCCTTGAGCCGCTCGCGCAGCGTCTGATAAGCGCGAAACAGCAAAGACTTGGTTGCAGATTCGCTCAGCTTCAGAACCTCGCCGATCTGCTTGTAGTCCATTCCTTGATACTTGTGCATTAGCACCGCAGCCCGCTGCCGCTCGGGCAACGCCAGCACATGCTGGCGGATCGCATTCATCCGCTCGTCCTTGACCATCTCCAACTCGATCGTCGGCCGGCTGTCGGCGACATCGGGTGTCGTTCCCGTTTCCGGATCGGGCTGGTCGAGGTAAATATTCTGAGCCGCCCGTTCGTATCTGGTGTCGCGGGCGTAGTTCACTCCCAGATTGGTCGCGATGCGGTAGAGCCAGGTGGTAAACTTCGCCTCCGCCCGGTAGCTCTCCCTTGAGCGGTACACTCGCAGGAAAACCTCTTGCGCCAACTCCTCGGCGACCGCCTGATTGCGGACCATGCGAAACATGAAGCTCACGATCGGCCGGCGATACTTCTCCAGGAGGTAAGTGAAGCCTGCATCTTCTCCGGCACTGACGCGGAGCATGATCTCAGCATCGCTAAGCGTGCTCCAGTCAACCATGGCGGTCGGATGCGCGTGACTGCCCATCAGCCTCTCAGATGGCGCAGTGTGAAATGACGGCGGATTGAGAACGATGGTTGCCATGCTTGTACCAACCCCGGTGTAGGCCTAAGGTTGCGGGAAATCCCGGTATCCCCGCGGGGATTCAGGCGCTTCCCATAAGAGAACTTGGTTCTTGAGAATACGATGCGCAGACTTAACGATTTGGAGGGAAAGCAGAGCATGGCTTGGCTCTTCAGTGTACCTTCTGACCAGCAAAGCGGTCGATATCGGGCACGTCTGCAGGATTCCATCGACGCCCCCGCTCCGTTGGCAAAGGACTTCTGCGGATGCTACTCTTAACCTAGCTCTTCCCATCGGCGACGAAGGGTTCTCAGAGGGCGCATAACTCAGCGGTAGAGTGCCACCTTCACACGGTGGAAGTCGTAGGTTCGAATCCTGCTGCGCCCACCATATCCCATCAACGACTTAGCGAGTGTGATCTGGGAACAGGATCACATTTCTGGGAACAATTTGGGAACATAGGGTCTTACCTGGGTTCCGTCCTTGTCGCGGCTGAGTAAATGGTCGACAGCCTTCTGCTGGGCGACCCGCTTCTTGTCCATTGCTGCATGGGTGTAGATTTCCATAGTGGTGCTCACCTTAGCGTGTCTCATTAGCTCCTCCCACTTTTCGGGCCATAGGCTGGAGGATTTTCTGGCAGATACTGTCAGGCCAGACGGGAATCTCGCCGAATTTTTGATAACTGGCGAATCGCCAATGCGTATTCCTTGGCTGGCTATGCTGGAAACGTGCCTCGGCCTGGAGTTGTCAATCGACAACACTTGGCCCTGCCGCTAGTATCCGGGGTCGATAATGCACTTCGGTTGTCAGCTGAGTTTTTCGGAGCTCTGTCCGCAAAAAGTCATCTCCATGGGCTATCACGCAGCCCACTTTTCGAATCGGTGCATGATCTCCATGAGCTTGCATCCCAAAAGGATGAGAGAACCCCACAACAGGAACGGGACGCCATAGAGTAGGAGATCCTTGCGCGATCGGGCTAACTCAAAGACCCGCACCTTCACGATCGCGTATACGTTCGCTGAAAGATAAGTAACGACCAAACAGGTTACTACGAAGTAATACATCTTGTGGCTTCTCCTTGTACCGTGGAACGCCGCTCCGGTTATGAAGGTCGCGCCAAATACGATGTTTCCTCTTGGACGGAGCGCGCAGTGGCGACGACCGAGCCGCCTCCACTGCGCTCGCTATTGCATCCAGCGCGCCATGATAATGGGAGTCATTGAAGGCCGTTCTCGATGAACAGCACCCTGCTGGATGGTCGATGCCCTAGAGTTGAGACCATCCTCCGTCGACCGGAAGTTCGGCGCCGGTAGTGAAGGTCGCATCAAACGCCAGGAAGAGGACCGCCTTCGCGATTTCCTCCGACGTCCCCCAGCGCTTCATTGGGACCATACCAATCATCTTCTCCCTAATCTGAGCGGCTGCCTCACCGGGAAACGCCTTTTCGACGATCGGCGTGTCGATGGGACCGGGCGCGACCGCGTTGACGCGAATCTCGAGAGGAATCAACTCAGCAGCCAGCGTCCGAGCGAATGATCGCAGCGCGGCCTTGGCGGCGCCGTATGTGGCGTTGCCTGCCATTCCCTTGACGTTGGCGATCGAGGTCGTGAGGACGACAGAGCCTCCCCGGTTAATGAGCGGCGCGAGATTCTGCACTGCGAAAAGCGGTCCCTTGGCGTTCAGGTTGAACATCTCGTCGTAGATGGCCTCGGTGATACTCTCGAGAGGCGATCGGATGCTGAACCCGGCGTTGACGAACAGCAAGTCGATGGTGTCGAACTCAGCCTTCACCCGAGGGGTCAGTGCGTCGAGGTCCGTCAACGACCGTGCGTCGCTCGAAACTACGATGGCCTCATTCCCAAGCTCTCTCTGCGCCGATTCCAGGCCTTCCTTCGAGTGGCCCGTCACCACGACACGCGCGCCTCCATCAAGTAGCATCTTCGCCGTAGCGAGCCCCATGCCGCTCGTGCCGCCGATGATTACCACTTTTTTACCTTCGTATCGTTTCATCTGAATTCTCCTTGCGAATAGTTGTTGTTCGTTTTGTCGCCGTGATTCCAAATTAAGGAAGTGGCGATGTTGTTTTGCGTCCAGCGACGCGCCGATCAGCGCTCCTTCTAGACCCGGCGTTCAAGGATGCTGGGTTAAGACAAGTCCACGCCGGAGACCTTGACGACAGCCTTCCACGCGGCTTCCTGGCTGGCGCGATCGTGGAGGTGTGGGTGGCGCTGCGCCTCAATAGGGCCTGAGAACTTCCCTTGAGCCGAGGCGAAGAATTGCCCTGAGACGTCGGTTCCAAACTCCGACGCCTGGAGGTACCGACGGGCCGCGGTCTCCGGCGTCTGATTCATGCCGGGAATGAGGTTCACGATTGGGATAAACAGATACTTCAACAACGGGCCTGCGTTTCGCGCCACCTTCGTGTCGGTCGCCCCGCCCGGCGATACGGCGTACACGGCCATGCCGGAGGGCAGCCGGCGGGCCAGCGCCGCGGACCACCAAGCGATGATGAGCTTCGCGTCAGCATACGCATTGTTGGGCACGTACTTCACGTTCGGCCCGTTGCGGAGCAGGGCTTCCACAGCCGCAATTCGGTCACCCTGGTAGTATTTGGCCGCGAAGGCTGGCACGTCGGTGTACTTGAACATGGGTACGCCCCCGCGGGCAGGCTCCGCACCGGCGATAACAATCCGCGCGTTGGGGCTCAGCAGGTTGGCGCGGAGCAATCCGACAGTCAGTTGATGATGGCCAATCAGCGGGGCCTGAGAAGCCTCAAAGCCCGCCGCAGTGATCACGCGCTTCTTGGTTGGGACCAATCCGGCATTGAGCAGTAGGAAATCGATCGTCCGCTCTCGCTTGACCAGCGAGGCGAGGGCGGCCTGAACGTTGGCCGGCGTGTTCAGTTCCAGCTCAAGCGGCGTGAATATCACTGTTTTGTTCTCAGCCGCGAGTTGAGAGGCCGCTTGCTGGGCCCCCTCCAGGCTGCGCCCGGTGACGATGATCTCGTACCAGCCTTCTTTGGCCAGCAGGCCGGCTGCTGCATAACCCAGCCCGGAGGTGGCGCCAGTGACGAGAGCGAGCGACTTTTTCATGACTTGCTCCTTGGTGAAAGGGGAAGGTAGCCCCGGAAGGGCACGAGGCCAAGGCCAGCTTGCTAATTACTAACTACTTAGTTCTATATTGGTAGAATGGAGGGTGTCAAGGAGTTTAGAACTATATGATTCAAAACACTGCCAGGCCGCGAGGAAGACCGCGCAGCTTCGATGAGACGGGAGCGATCGATAAGGCGATTCAGGTGTTCTGGTCGAAGGGCTATGACGGAGTGACGATTGACGATCTCGTCGTCGGGATGGGCGTGGGACGGCCAAGTCTGTATGCCGTCTTCGGGGATAAGCGGGCGATATTCTTACGCGTCCTTAGAGCATACGCAGAAAGGAAGGGCGCATCAGCCGCGAAGGCACTCTTCGCGCCGCCGGATCTTCGCGACTCAATTGCGGGCTTCCTGAGATACAACGTCGAAAGTGCGACCGAGAAAGGATCCGCCCGGGGCTGCCTTCTATTGTGCGTCGCGCCGCTTGTGAACGACGCTGAGGTTCAGCGTTTCCTGCAGAACGCAGCCATGGGCGGCGCGGCGCTGCTGGAGCGCCGTTTCCGGGACGGGATCAGCGCAGGTGAAATTCCGTCTGACTTCCCCGTAGCCGCCCGTGCCATCCAGGTCGCGGATTTAGCCCGTGGGCTGACCATGCGGGCTCATATAGGAACGCCACGCAAGACGCTCCTCAAAGATGCTGAGGAAGCGACCGACGTGGTGCTCCTGCCGCGCCGCGTCTGACGAGTTAACGGAGTCAACTCCCTCCTACCGTGGCGGTCGGAGCTCATCCGGAGCAAAGCGCAAAGACCTATACAGTGCGATCGCTGCAGGTTTCGCGGCCTGACCTCCTGCGGTAGGAGCACCATCACGATCCCCAGAACGCGCCGTGGGTGCGATTGTGCGAACTCGCCGCCAGTCGCGTGCGCTACGGTTATCGCCGGCTCACCGTGCTGTTGAAGCGCGAGGGTTGGGAAGTGAACGCCAAATGCATCTACCGGATCTACATCGAAGAGGGTCTTATCGTGCGCACCCTGAAGCGCAAGCAATGGGCGCAGCGACAGCGTGTGCCGCTAGGGCAGGACGAATCGAAACCACGCAGGCCGAACTTTCCTACCTCCTGCGGCTTAGTTCCCGGGCGGGTCAATCGGAAGCCCATTCTTGAATACACGGCGGAAGACTACGGGCACTCATCTCCACCAACCTCGAAAGGGATCGAGATGCTTCCGGCACAATAGCGATTAGTAAAACGAATTCTTTCTCCGCATAGCTTTCGAGCGACAACACTTCATATTGCCACGTCCTCCGCCAAGACAGGCGACGGTCTCGGCACGTCAACATTTATCAATTGTGCGACCGCGCTGAACGGGGCTATCGCCTTGAGGAGCATCTCGTCGTACTCTTGTTGAGGATCTGAAAGGTAAGTTATAGCTCCGCCCACTCCGATCTCCGCATGGTCCTTGTCGATGACAATTGTACGGATAACTATGTTTAAGTCCGCGGTGCCGTTGATTGAGAGGTAACCAATCGCGCCAGAATAGACGCCCCGTGGTTCACCCTCAATGTCGTTGATGATCTCCAAAGTTCTTCTTTTGGGTGCGCCCGTCATCGACCCGCCCGGAAAGCAACGTGCTATACATTGCGATACACTCCCTTGCAGATCTCCGCGGATGGTGGAGACTAACTGGTGCACCGTAGCGTACGATTCAACCTTCATAATGTCAGGCACGGTAACAGTCCCCGGAACACAAGATCGACTCAAGTCACTGCGAAGGAGATCTACGATCATGAGATTTTCGCTGAAGAAGCGCTTATCACTTCTCAAGCGGTCCTTATTTTCGGCATCCCGCTCCGGATCGGGATCGCGTGGCATCGTGCCTTTGATCGGCCGCGCCTCAACCTGGCCTCGCCGATCTATTTTTAGGAAGCGCTCCGGCGAACTGCATAAGATGCTGCATTGTTCATCTTTGAGATAGCAGGCATATGGCGCAGGATTGATCTCACGCAGTGTCAGGTATGTCTCGAAGAGCTGGGCATTGTCTGTTGCCTGCGTCGGCACCCGCACGCGATTTGTAAGACAGATTTCGTACGAGTCTCCAGCCTCGATCTTTTCCTTGCATAATGCTATATTCTGCAGATAACACTCTCTATCACATAGCAAATAGGGCTCGATCGACTGTGGTTGGCACAGTTCGACACGACGGGGGATGCGCGTCGTCGTAGAGAGAGCTTCCAGCTGTTGACCAACACTGTGCAACCACGCAGTTGCGCTTGTTGCATCTCCGACATGCAAGGCACACACAATAAACAACACCATTCGCATGATCTATGGCAAGAAACCGATCTGAGAACATCAGCCGGGCGTCTGGAAGGCCCGCAGGTTTACCATAAACATGCTCGGTCACGGCCATTAGCTCGTAACCCAGATACCCGACGTAGCCGCCACAAAACTCGAACGGCAACGCGGGGGGAGCCAACAACGTAGACTCGCTTAATCTGGTTTCAAGGAACGTGAAAATGTCCTCGTCATGAATACTTGATTCCCCGGATGGATATCGTACCGTAGTTGCTTCGCTTACGCGATAACTCAACATGTGTGTCAGTGGCCCGCTATCATCTCCCATAAAGGAGAAGCGAGCGTATGTCTCATCAGCACGACTAGAATCCAACCAATAACTATGCTGGGACTCAAGAAAGAAGTGGCGAAAAATATTTGCCACCGTAGCATCGGTCCTGACTCTACTAACAACACAGTCATACTTCACTTTTCGCAATCCTTAAAAAGTTATTCATTAGTGTCTCTCCATGCTCGGAGCAGATGGATTCGGGATGAAACTGAACTCCAAACATCCTTCGCGTAGTGTGCTGAATTCCCATGACTAGGCCATCCTCAGTCCACGCGGTAACCTTTAGGCTTTCCGGAAGACTGTCCGTCACAATCAGAGAGTGATATCTCACCATCTTGACTCCCTGGGGAATCCCTTCAAACAGACATGTGCCGTGGTGATAAATAGACTCTGTGAGTCCGTGGACCGGAACCCTGGCTCGCGCCACATTACCGCCGAAGACCTCCGCTATTCCCTGATGCCCCAGACAAATGCCAAGAATAGGCCTATCCAGCCGGGCCAGAATATCCGAAGACACTCCAAAATCCTCACGTCGGCGAGGATGGCCCGGACCAGCAGAAAGAATCACGCAGTCTACTGGACTCTCCGTAATTTCTGCGAAGCTTAACTCGTCGTTCTTGACGACGCGGGCCCTCGAACCGGAAACACGGTAGATCAAGTCGTATAAGTTATAGGTAAATGAATCATAGTTGTCGACGAGCAGAATATTCATAGGCACCCTCTAGTCTGGTCGAAAGCAGCACTCATTGAAGATTGAGATTACCCTCTTCTTAGCTGAGTGAATGAAACAATAATCTCCATCAATGAAGTAAAGACGAATTCCAGCCGATGTCTCTTGTCGCCACCCTTCAGCCTGACTCTTGGTCGCGAACGATTCATCAGGTACCACTCAAAACGTCGATTGGTACCGGAACAGACTGGCGCCGTGCGTCAATTGTGTGATTTGCGAGCAGTCCACTATCTGCACGAACCACTCGTATCAACAATTCCATCACCTCATTATCCCGCAAACTTTCCTTAGGTGTGCCATTGTAATCATCCAGTGCCCTCAAGAGGGCGTTGTCGTCCAGCTCGTGAAGGCGGATATCCTCACTGCGCATTCCGGGGCAGCACTGGCCGCGACCAACAATCGCTGCGGAAGACTGAGGCCGGATGCCATGCGTAGACGGGTCAACTCCCATGCAAGCATCCTCCCATGCTGTAGCCAAAGAAGGCCACCGGCAAATCATCTAGTCTTGCTATACATTCCCTTTGCTCTTCAACAGCCTCTTCTCGGCTTAGGCCCTTGTAATCATGGTCTCCGGCGAGCCATATCTCCCCGATCCGAGCGTCTCCCATAGCCTCACAAGTATCAGGATCGACAATCAACACCTTTTCGAGAAGGGGGTTTTTCAGTTGCAACAACTTGTCTACTAGAAGGTCCACCCTCGCGTCCGTCAGAATCGACAGGCGCAACGTGCTGCCCCCATCCCCTATCAACGCACGACATCTTCAGCGAGCCCAGTGTGTACCGGATGCTCTGGAAGTGCAATTCCCCGAACGCCACCGCGCTCTTCTCCAAAGATTGGCTGATGCGGGGCTCCACATCAATCCCGGGCGTTCTTCCTAGGCGTTCCTTCATGAAGAGAGTCCTCGGATGGAGGAACCTGGTTTCCTTTTTGCGAGTAGAGACACGGTATGCTTTTGCTATCCCGCCGGACGCAAGCAGTCCTGAGCGGTAGGCGCTGCTATACGGAATCGAGGACTTCACGCCACCTCGCGGGGGTGATCACGCCCTCCACTTCAAAGGCCGTGCCAGAATGACCTCCATTTGATGCTCCGCAAGCCAGAAAAGCTCTTGCAGCGCCCCTAGTCGCCTCAACATCATCATTTTCCTGCCATTTACTTCGGTACCTTAATAACGCGATAGCTAGACAAGCACTGCATGAAGGACGCCTCGAAGAGAGTTACAAATCATGATCTCTTCCGCTCGCGCCAGTTCGCTGAATGGCAACACTCGTTCGGCAGCTCCAAACTTTGGATCATCCAGCAATACTCCTCTCATAATTCCGGGTAGCAGCCCGGAGCTGAGTGGGGGCGTCCAAATACTGCCGTCAATCCGCAGAAAGACGTTCGTACGCCCACCCTCCGTCAACTCTCCACGCTCATTGGAGAACAGCATGTCAAAGCCTCCGAGACCTTGTGCAAGCTGCCAGCCTCGGTCGTAGTCGCCACGCAGAGATGTCTTGTACTGCAAAAGCGGATCCAGCGAGTTCCTAGGAAGAAACCCCAGATCAGGTGCGCGAAAAATCTTTACTGGTTCGTCGCGCAGCGGCTCGATTGGCACGCTCTGCAGATGAATTTCACCAGATCTCTTCAGGGAGAGTCTTACTCGATGCGGCACTCCATGAGTTAGGCTTGCCTCGAATTGCCGTACTTCGTCATGCAACCGAATGATATCGCACTCAAAGCCCAGATCGCGCGCACTGCGTGTAAGCCTACCCAGATGGCGATCTAAATGACGAAGTCCGTCCGTCGAAGTACCATACATAGTCTCAAACAGCTCGAACTCCGGCGATTCAATAATCTTGTTCCCCACGAATTCTGCCACCCCATACTGTCTAATCTCTGGATGCAGTTTACTGCGAAATCATGGCAGAACGATTGGAGCGATGCGGCACCAACCTTCTCCTCAGAACATGAGCATTGTGAAGACAGAACCCGGTGCCTTCGCGAATCATTCCTTGGTTCAGGAATAAACATCAGTGGTGTGGGTTTCACCAGAAGAGAACGCTCGCTCTGACCTCTCAGACGGTAAGGACGTCATCTGATCTGCCTAACGATTGTCGGGCGCTGCAAGCTTGGCATCTCTGACTAACGACAAATGTTCAAAAGGGAATGATTAAACATGAGCGAGACCAAGTGTCCGATACCATCAGGTATGAGTTTATCAGCGTTAGATCCGACGTTTCGCGATCAGCCCAACGAGTACATTGACCAGCTCCGATCCTTCGAGCCTGTGTATCGAGATCGAGAATTCGACAGGGTGGTGCTGACTCGTGCTGAGGATATCGACATGGTATTAAATCACCGCGCGCTCGCCAAAGATCCGCGCAAATCTCGTCCTGGTTCATACGCGCGCATGATAGATACGATCGATGAAAACTATCGGCCGAGTATGCTATTCGCGGACGATCCGGACCATAAGCGCCTACGCAGTCTAGTAGCCAAAGCATTCAACCTGCAATCCGCCGATGCTATGCGGCCGCGAATTCTCGAAGTAGCGAATCGCCTTTTGGATGGCATTCCCGATCCGCGGCATTTCGACGTTGTTGAGGTTTATTCAAACCCGCTCCCGACAATTGTCATTGCCGCTGCGCTGGGCATCGACGAGTGCGATCAACAAGACTTTAAACGCTGGTCAGACAGCCAGGGCCACGTTTTCAACCCTCGACGCACTAAGGAGGAGTCCGCTAACATGGCATCGGGGCGTGAAGCTCTGCAGCAGTATTTTGCCGAAATAATCAAAAAGCGTCGCAAAGACCGTGGAACGGACCTCATCAGCAACCTTATATCGGCCGAAGAAGACGGCCAGAAGCTAACCGAAGCCGAAATCATCAGTTTATGCTACTTGCTCCTTATCGCGGGAAACCTCACAACGACTGATCTTATAGGGAATGGCGTGCTGGCGCTCCTCAAAAATCCGGATGAGTTGGCCAAGCTGCGGGCACAGCCAGAACTGACCCGTAACGCAATCGAAGAAATTCTACGGTATGACTCGCCAGTCACCACTGCCAGTCGCATAGCTACCAGACCTATGAACATCGGTGGAGTGGATATAGAAGAGGGTCAACCTATTACGCTGCTCCTGTTTGGAGCAAACCATGATCCCTCGGCGCACCCTCATCCTGGCAAATTCGATATCGCGCGACCTGACGCATACCACTCATCTTTTGGCGGGGGCAGTCACTTCTGCATAGGAGCGCCGCTGGCACGCGCGGAGGCGCAGATTGCCATCCCATTGCTTTTCGCCAGGTTTCCGAAGCTTCGGCTCACGCAAGGTGAGTTTCCCGCTCGCAAATCTTTGGTAAGCCTCAATGGAATCAGGACGCTGTGGGTGGACACCGATTAGATCTGGATAAAATTGAAGACTAACGCCCCACCGAGTTCTCCACAGATACCTATGGCAACAGAACTTGTGAGGCGTAAGGCCATCAATCGCCGGGCACAAAAATACATCCGACTGGTCGTTTTTATGAATCTCGAAAGAAGCCAGTTTATCCAATGCAACTAGGAGGGCAATATGCCTAATGATAAGAAGGTGGCGCTCATTACGGGCGCGAACCGTGGAATTGGATTTGAGACAGCTCGCCAACTAGGACAGAAGCACGTGACGATTGTAGTCGGCGCAAGAAGTCTCCAATCGGCGAAGGAAACCGCCGATAAGCTTGCTGCTGAAGGCATTGATGCGTACCCAGTGGTTCTTGACGTCACTAAGGACGCGGATCGCAAGGCTGCCGCCTCGTTCGTTGCCGAAAAGTTCGGCAAACTGGATATTTTGATTAACAACGCAGGCATCGGAGGCGATGGCGGACTCCTAAACGCTCACACCATCTCGACGAGTGAAGATGAGCTCCAGAGAGTGTTCAATATCAACCTCTTCTCCGTCGTCGCTGTCACACGCGAGTTCCTTCCGTTGCTGGAGAAGAGCCCGGCAGGTCAAATTGTTAATCTCTCGAGCATCCTCGGCTCCTTAACGCTGCAGTCGATGCCCAACAGCCCGATTGGGCCAATGAAAGCTTTTGCCTATAATGCCTCCAAGACCGCCCTGAATCAGTTCACCGTTCACCTCGCGGCCGAGTTGAAGGACACGAACATCAAGGTAAACTCGGTTCATCCCGGATGGGTGAAGACCGAACTCGGCACCCAGCACGCTCAGTTGGAAGTGGCAGATGGTGCCAAGACCAGCGTCGAAGTTGCTCTGCTCGGACTGGATGGCCCCAACGGCAAATTCGTTCACAACGGTCAAGAACTCCCTTGGTAAGTTCTGCCTTATGCTGCGCGGGGCGACAAACGTTTCTGTTCTGCGCAGCATTCCTCCTTCGAGGAAGGGTTCTTACGATGGTCGCCCGGCCCATTTGGAGTCGGAGCCGCCAGTTGGCATTTGTCCATGTCACACTATCAAAGACTGGCAAATCGGGATCGATATGAGCAAAGGAACAGAAACCCGCAATCGGATTATCACCAAGGCAGCTCCCCTCTTCAATAAGAAGGGATTCGAGGGCTGTTCGATGCAGGACATCGTCCAAGTAGTTGGATTAGAGAAGGGCAGCCTTTATGGTCACTTCGCCACAAAGGAGGCTCTGGCTCTTGCCGCTTTTGAGTTCGCGTGGGACGAAACATGCGCCGCACGCCTAGTCAGAATGGACACAACGACTAATGCAATCGAGAAACTCAAGATTCATGTCGATAACGTTATGTCCTGTCCCTCGTTCCCTGGCGGTTGCCCGCTATTGAACACGATTATAGATAGCGACGACGGCAATGCTACCCTGAAAAAAGCTGCCCGAGAAGCTTTGAAGCAATGGCGGATGCTGCTGGTGACGATCATTGAAGAGGGCCAACGCCAAGCACAGGTGAGGCCAGAGATTGTTCCGGAAGAAGTGGCTGCGTTACTCATCTCTCTCCTCGAAGGTGCGATGGCTCTGGATCGCCTTGATAAGAAGACCGGCTTTCTTCAAAATGCCGGACGTCATTTGAATTTCTATCTCGATTCGATCAGTATGGCGCATTGAACTCTCGCCAGATTCCCACACCGAAAAATGTGAAAGCATTGCCCTGCCGAAGCAACCTGCATTTCTGAGGAGAGACGATTCCTCTGCCAGGTCGGTTCGTCAATATTCCCTTTCGATAGGCTCGAGTTCGACTGCACTTCCAATGTCGTTAGAATCCGCCCGAATCTCAGCAGTCGGTTGACTCGACTGGAAAGGGATCCCGTTGTTGAGAGACATCGAGACAGTTTTATTAGTGGCTCCGCGCCACACCTCGAGAAGGTTTCCATCATTTCTGGCTTCCGCGCGGTCGTTTCGGGTTGCAAGGCCGCCACCGCCCACCATTTCTAAAGTGTATTTACTGGACTCGCCATTCTGTCCGCTGGTGCAAACGCCGCCGGAGTCGCTCCAACGGTTACAACTGTCAATATCACAAACATCGCAAAGCGTGATTGCTTCAAGCTTTGGGACTTCCTACCCATTTATTACACATTTTTCTGAGGTCCTTTCTCTGCAGCCATATGATGATTGTTGTTGAAGCCGCCGACACCATTCGATGGCGGCGGCCTAGCCGTGTGTTTCGCCCTTAAACAGCTCGGGAGAGCTGCTTCTGAATGCCTCCAAGCAGGCCCGGGATTGGGTTTTGGCTGCTATGCACGAAATGGATCTGCCCATTGACAGTTGCAACACCAATGGTCTGCTCAGGCGCATGGCCACGGAGTATTACGGGGGCCCATAGAGATTTCAGCTTCAGGTTTCCAAAGTGGGGACTATACGGAAGAAGTCCAACGTTCGATACCATGACCTCCTCCGAAAAGGCTGCGCGGTTTAACTCTGCACCTTGTTCGACATCCAAATTGGCCGCCATGGCCTCGCTGATCGCTGCGAGCACTGGCGCATTCCCCACCTGTGTTTTAAAGGGACGCAGAGTCTCTTTAATGACCCGTGCCGTCCCCCAGAGATCCCCCATGGAGTTGGTTTCGAGAATCGTGTTGGCTTTCGAGAAAGCAACCATGCATTCATCCTGAAGTCCGACTAAGCGACGTATGTCCACAGGAGAGAAGATACGGAGCGGATTATCTCTCCAGACTGCATCAACCTCCCTGCCAGCAGCAGCGACCGCCGCACAAATGATCGCGTGAATCGTCACGCCTTCCCTATGAGTACGCTCCCGTAATTCTTCTGTAAGCTCTGCACCGACGACAGTGCTCCTGACGTAGACCGGAGCCTCGACAAAAGTCCTGGCCAGATCATAAGAAAAGGTGACACCTGGCTCCGTCGAAGTTCGGACGGGAACTCCCAGAATTTCGTCCAAAGAACGCGGAAATGGATATGTTGAAAGCGTACCGCCGCCCAACGCCGTCAGGAGATCCCGAAGCATAAAGACTGAGGACATCCCGTCCGCAATCGAGTGGTGCGCAACGAGTATTACGAACGTTCGCTCAGGCTCGTGAATGAGAACAGTGCGCGCCAATGGAGCCATTCTGGGATCAAAGAGCGTGCGCATCTCATGCTCCACCTCCCGCTCCCAGGTTGAGCCTCCTGCGGCGATCCGAAGCGGTATCTCAAATCCATCGGACGCGGTGAAATGAGGGACACGATTCACTCTTGTATCAATGCAGACAGACAACATTGGATGACGAGCCTGTAACGCATCGAGCGCTCTTCGCCAGTCGGCGATAGTGGTTGCCCCTGTCACTTCGCCTATAACGCAAAAGTGCTTTGGGGAACTGTGATCGAAGAGCCACAGAAATTCTTCGACGGCTCCAAGGGGACGGAGAACACGAGGGATTGTAAAGACACTTGTACCGCTTTCCTTTCATTTGAACGGTGATAGACGCGAGTGCCGCCATGGGGAAAGATGATTCGTTCTAGTGGCTTAAAAGAGGCCAGATCCTCGATTAAGGCACAAAGGTCCTCTAACATTCACGTTCGAGCTTGCCCGATGGACCGCAGCGCTCTGTCGGAAATAAGCGTTTTCGTTCTGCTTCGCTCCATGAGCTCTTTTAGCGCGTGAACGATTGATGATGTGCTTCGAAGAACTCAAGCAGCGCGGCTGCCAGTTCACTCGGTCGCTCCAAGAATGTGAGATGACCGCAATCAAGTTCAGACCGGCTCGCCTGCGGAATCAACTGTGCCAAGGCCTCTGAGTAGTCAGGAGGAACGATCTGGTCGTGCTTTGCGGTAATAACAAGCGTAGGAGCCTTGATCTGCGTCGCCGCGTCCCGTATGTCGACGCTCATGTCAACTCGAATTGCCTCGTCAATCATGGACCAATCACTCGAATCGACGAAGCCTTTAATAATGGCTTCAACCGTAGGTTGATCGAAAGCAGCCAGGAAGTGATGAGTAAATCCCGTCGCAAGGATTAATTTCGTAAAGGCGACCCTATCGGTTTTGGCAAGGTGCCGCCACAGATCAAACAGAAGTGTGAGGCGATTATCACCGCCAAATGAGAATCCGGATTGAAGCACGACCGAGTTCACCTTCTCTGGATTTTCCGCTGCGATCGAAACGGCGATCGCGGCACCCAGCGAAGCACCGAACAAGTCGAATCGTTCGACTCCCAGGCTATCGAGCTCTGCAGTAACGCCCAACACGAAATCAGTCAGTGTGGGGGCCTTTGAGGGGCCTTGATCTCTGAAGCGCTTTCCATAGTCGGGTCGAATTACAGTGCGTTTCGGTGATACGACGCTTAGCAGCTGCGACCAGTCTTCTGAATTCCCACATGTCCCGTGGACCAGCACAATCGGAACATCACCCTTGGATCCCTCAAATTTATTCGACATAGTTCGGCCCTCTAAACAGATTGCTTCCTTTCATGTTTTTCGAGGTTAACAGGTTACCGACTGGTCGGTTTCTCCGGAATGACAGACCACAAGAGACATGACAAACAAATGACATCTCGAGTCATGCCTTCCCTGGAACGGTGCGGTCCACCCGACGACGGCCGAGATCGAATCGCCGCTACGCTGTGACCATTCCAAATGCAACGAGAATCTTCGATTGGTATTCATCCATGGCTGCGCCCCTGGGACGCTCTAGGCTTGTCGCTGCGGACGCTGCGATCGCCACAAGCATGCGAGTGGTCGGAATAGAGTTGGAGATGACCTCACAGGAAGGAAGATATCTCTCGCTGCGCTCAAACGCCATGACACAACACCGGCAATTTCGGACGCGACACCCGAAGAACTGACGCTGTATGGGCTCCCTCAAGGGTGTGACTCCGGCGGCCCCAAGGCGGACGAGAACCCCGTCCCGTTATGCCTTTGGTTGCATCCCGCATTCGTTAGAGCAATCACCCGGCCAGCCATAGGAGCGATGCATCACCGTTGTTGCCCAAAAACATGTGCTTAACACACGTATTCGATAGACGGGGTAACGATGCTGCCGAGCACAAGTCGCACTAATGTTTGTAACCTAACCGACCAGTCGGTATCTAAATAACGGGTCCGCGTGTTGGGCCGATCCGGCCAGATGGAGAGCTACGATGTCGCGTTACAAATCCTACGACCATACCACCACCACAGACAAAGCCAAGGAAATGCTGGCTGCTGTCAAGGCGAAGTTGGGCCGCGATCTGGGCATGGCGAATGTTATGGCGAACTCACCGGCAGTACTTGAAAGCTTCCTGAGCTGTCACCACGATATTCGCAGATGCGAAGCTTACCCAGAAAAGGGCATCAATCATGAAACTTCTTCCTAATCTCTTGATCTGCATCGGAACACTCGCGATAACGCTAACCGCAATAGCAAGTGAAAGGAGCCAAAACGTGGACCAAGTTCGCTATAAGACGCAATCGGTAGACGGTGTGAATATCTTCTATCGCGAGGCGGGAGATCCGTCTCGCCCAACGATCGTTCTACTGCACGGATTCCCTTCCTCGTCACACATGTTTCGAGATCTCATCCCGGAATTATCAGGCCACTACCATATCATCGCAGCCGATATGCCGGGATTCGGCTACAGTGACCAACCGCCTGCCGAACGGTTCGACTACACCTTCGACCATATCGCGGATGTAATGGATCACTTCCTGGACGCAGTCAGTGTCAAGAAATACAGCATCTATATTCAGGACTACGGCTCTCCGATTGGGTTCCGCCTCTTCCTGAAGCACCCTGATCGAATTCAGGCAATGGTCACGCAGAACGGCAACGCATATGAAGAAGGATTGAGCCCTTTCTGGTCCGAGTCAATCATCCCGTATTGGGAAGACAAGAGCCCCGCAAATGAAAAGAGGGTGAGGGACCTTCTCACTTTCGAAGTGACAAAGTTTCAATATACGAAGGGATTCAGCCATCCGGAGTATGTCAGCCCTGATAGCTACACATTTGATCAGATGACTCTGGACCGTCCTGGTAACGACGTCATACAACTTGCGCTCTTCTATGATTACCAGAACAACGTAAAACAATATTCGCTATGGCACGATGCACTGCGTAAGAACAAACCTCCCGTTCTGGCCGTGTGGGGGAAAAACGATCCCATCTTTCTTCCAGCCGGAGCTGAGGCTTTCAAGCGCGATGTGCCAGCCGCTGAGATCTACTTTGTAGATTCTGGTCATTTTGCCTTGGAGGAGGCGTCCAGGACGATAGCTGACTACATCCTCGCCTTTCTCGCCAAGAACGTGAAGTGACTGGCAGCATGTTGAGCGTGGCGGGAAAACAGGAGCTATTGAGGTAAGGTGCGTGGCTCTGTCTTGCAAACGGAGATCGATGAAGCCTTAGATATTAGCGAGGGTTAGAAGAGGCCATTTTATGCATGCGAAACTCTATGTAAAGATACCGTTGGATGGAGGGATTGAACTCGGTGCCTGGCTCTTTCTCCCAGATCGAGGAGGACCCCGCCCGGGTGTCTCGATGGCGCACGGCTTCGCGGGAATACAGGAGCATGGCATTGAACCGATGGCTCTGCATTTGCCCGCGCGGGCTTTGTGGTGCTGGTGCATGATCATCGCAACTTCGGCTCAAGTGGTGGTCAGATTCGCGGCGATGTTGATCCCTGGACGCAGATATCGGACTGGCGGCGAGCGATCTCCTATCTCGAAGCAAGGCCAGAGGTCGACTCGGAGCGCTTGGGTGTATGGGGAACAAGCTACGCTGGCGGCCATGCTATTGTTCTGGGCGCTACTGACCGCCGCCTCCGGTGCGTGATAGCCCAAGTCCCGACGATCAGCGGTTTTGAGCAAGGACTCAGAAGGGTCTCGCCTGACATCCAGCTATCGCTCGAAAGCGCATTCAACGAGGACGAAAGAGCTCAACTGCGCGGGCAACCGCCTGCCCGGCAAGCAATCGTGATTTCCGATGCTTCAATTCCCGCTGCATATCAGACGCAGGAGGCAATCGATTTTTTACATGCAGCCCCTACCACAAGGACTCTGGGAGAACGAATTTACTCTGCGATCCATACGAGAAGCCCGGATGTACGAGCCGGGAAACTGGATATCGCGTGCATCTCCCACTCCGCTGATGCTCATCGTGGCACGAGAAGACAGGCTGACCGTCACCGATCTGGCACTCGAAGCCTACGAGCGGGCCCTCGAGTCAAAGCGCCTCGTACTTCTGGCTGGAGGTCATTTTGCCCCATATGTCGAGCAGTTTTCAGCGGCCTCCGCAGCTGCTACTGCATGGTTCGACGAACACCTTATGGCGAGTGATCGAAACGCACTTCTAGAACGTGCTGGATGACTGAGGAGAGAGCATGGCTGCAAAAGAAACAAGCAATGAAAGTCTGAAGTGGGATGTGCTAACGATTAAACGTCCAGGACTCACGCGTGATCTTCCTCGCGGCAAGGAAGATTTGGCTTGGGTGGCGAACTCTTCGACGTTGATTTTTGGAGAACGCGACGGTACTTGTAGACACATTCCTTACAGCCGACCAGTCTCAAATGTTACTCGACTGGGTAGGCTCGAGCGGCAAGGATCTTACCGCTATTTACATGACGCACGGCCATGGCGATCATTTCTTCGGCTTGGTCCCTATCTTGGAACGATTTCCAAACGCACAAGCCTTGGCCACACCTGCCGTTGTCGCTGCAATGCAGGCCCATCTGGCTCCCGATTCAATTGATGGATTCTGGCGACGGCTCTTCCCGGGCCAAATTCCCGACTCATTGACGACCGCTCAGCCGATTGCAGAGCGACAGATTCCAATTGGAAGGTCACGACTTAGTCATCATCGACGCCGGTCATACGGATACTGCGGTATCCACCTGCCTTTATGTACCATCCGCCGGGCTGCTCGTTGGTGGAGACGTTGTCTACAACGGCATTCACGTCTACCTGGGAGAGACCGATCTTCGTACTCGCCGGGATTGGATAGAAACGCTTGACCGAATCGAGAGCTTGAGCCCGACTGCAGTCGTGGCAGGGCACAAGAAGCCGGACAATCAAGACGCTCCGGGCATCATCGCCGAAACCCGGCAGTATCTTCGCGATTTCGACGAACTCAACAGATCGACCTCGACGGCCCATGAGCTCTACGAAGCGATGCTCGCGCGTCACCCAGACCGCGCCAATCCTGGCTCTCTCTGGGAAGCTTCAAATGCGGTGAAAAAGCAACCTTAGCATCGATACCACAACGCATCCGGTCAACCTATCCAGGTGAGGGGATAACTCACAACATCTCGGCGAGGTGGTTGAAGGAGCTTGTATGCGTGGGATCTCACTATTTCTGATGACGATTGCCGCGAATTTATTTATGCCGCGCCGGCGGTAGTCGAGGCGCCTTCTTCTGCTATTCATTTGAGCGATCAGACTCATGATCTAATCGCCACGAGCTTTCAATTGCTTATAGAACATGCCAACAAGCACGACATTCAAGATCATTCTCCCCTGTTCCGCCATCGTCTTCCCCAAAAGCCTAAGCCGCCCGAGCTGGATGGTCGAACCATGCCTCTTGATTTTGTCAGGAGACCGAATGCCGTGGCACTACCTCGCGGCACTACCTAGGGATGGATCATCAGTGGCACGGGAAGAAGCTAAGGACAGAGAAACTTCGCAGACCTCGAATGAGGGTGTGTGGAGGGATGTAATTGGCGATCGCGAGGTTGATTACAGTTCCGGACCAGGAGTTCGAGCTGCCAACCGAAATTCAACAGCCGGCGGGATGCCAACGAAAGGTTGCTTCTTCCCATGGCATAACCGAAACCATGAATTAGAGAGGACGACGATGGCAGACACAATCTTTACCAGTGCGACCGGAGCACCGGTTGCCGACAACACAAACTCACTCACCGCAGGTCCCCGCGGGCCTGTCCTATTGCAGGATATTTGGCTGATCGAGAAGCTCGCTCATTTTGACCGCGAGGTCATCCCGGAACGCAGAATGCACGCGAAGGGGTGGGGCGCCTACGGTACCTTCACCACGACCCACGACATTACCAAGTACACGAAAGCAAAGATATTTTCCGAGATCGGCAAGCAAACTCCTCTCTTTTTGCGTTTTTCGAGCGTAGCCGGCGAACGCGGCGCGGCCGATGCAGAACGCGATATTCGCGGGTTTGCAATAAAGTTTTATACCGAAGAAGGAAACTGGGACATTGTGGGTAACAACACCCCCGTTTTCTTCTTTCGAGACCCGTTACGCTTCCCGGATCTGAACCACGCGATTAAGCGTGATCCCAGGACCGGTCTCCGCAGCCCGCAAAACAACTGGGACTTCTGGACCAGTCTTCCCGAAGCCATCCATCAAGTGACGATTGTCATGTCAGAACGAGGCATACCGAAGAGCTTCCGACACATCACGGATTCGGCAGCCATACATTCTCGATGATCAACGCTCACAATGAACGAGTTTGGGTGAAGTTTCATTTCCGCACACAACAGGGGATTGAGAATCTCGCTGATGCTGAGGCCGCAGCGCTGGTAGCGGGAGACCGGTAGACGCATGGACGTGATCTTCTCAACGCGATCGATAGCGGGGATTTCCCTCGTTGGACGCTGTATATCCAGGTCATGACAGAAGACCGGGCAAAGCAACATAAGCATAATCCGTTCGATTTAACGAAGGTTTGGCCAAAATCCGATTACCCACTAATTGAAGTTGGAGTTCTCGAACTGAACCGCTATCCTGAAAACTATTTTGCAGAAGTCGAGCAAGCTGCGTTTTCCCCCGCGAATGTTGTTCCTGGCATTGGCTTCTCGCCGGATCGGATGCTTCAGGCGCGCTTATTCTCCTACGGGGACACGCAACGTTACAGGCTGGGCGTCAACTTCACCACATCCCTGTCAATTCAGCGAAAGGATGCCCATTCCATCAGACGTTTCACCGGGACGGCGCCATGCGAACCGACGGTAACCTCGGCGGGACCATCAGCTACAACCCGAATTCGTATGGGACATGGGACAATCAACCGAAGTATGCTGATCCTGCGCTCGAGCTACATGGCGATGCTGATCATTGGGACCATTACTTGGACGATGATCACTATGAGAAACCTGGCAACCTCTTCCGCAAGATGACTCCGGCTCAACAGCAGGTTCTCTTCGAAAACACCACCCGTGCGATTTCAGGAGCTTCAGAGGAAGTACTTCTTCGCCATATGAAGAACTGCACAAAGGCTGATTCGGCTCATGGAGAAGGGGTATCGCGCGCACTTGGACTCAATGTCACGACCCAAGTCTGATTCTCATTCTCATCATCGGACCATCAGTCCGAAGGTCGTATGTTCGATGGAAGCTGTTTCTGGCATAGGATCCCATCCCTCGCTTGTGTGTAGTGCAAAAGAGTTGGCCGCAAACGCCACTAGACAGTCTTCCGTTCGATTTGCTCCGGACTCGGTGTTTTGAATGCATTCTTGAGATCGAGCCGGGAGCTATATCGCGCTAAGGGATAATCGGAAGCAGAAGGTGCTCTCTCTTTATTCCGCAAGTGCTCTTATCGCATTCAAGAACAAAGAGGCGACCGTGGATTGAAGGAGATTGGCAAACGTTATGACGGAAAGTATGCCATCCTATTCTCTTGGCGATTCCGGCCCTTTACGCAGCCGGTCAGACGTGTCTCACGAGCAATGTATTTGGCCACGTAGCTCTCCTAGGGCTTGACGACTAGCGAAAACCCAATCCTCCCCGCCGCATAAGGTGTGGTCACACGCTATTCTCAATAAAGCGGCAACCCCATCCGCAGGAAACGGAAGAGAGCGTCTCGGGCCGCGGGTCTTCGTTTCTCCGACGGTTTGGTCGACGATCGATCTGACAATTCGTACAAGACCGCGCTAGAAATCGAGTTTGCTTCTGATCCCATCCAACTTCCTAACGCGTACTGCCGGTCGAGAAAGGAGGCACTTGTCGCATCTGAACCGGGAGGCGCAGATAGGTAAGTTTGACTCGGACCTTCCACGGATGTGAGATTTGGTAAAACAAAAGCCTACTGTTGCCGTCCGTTGAAACATCTCAGGATTACTGCCACCTCCCCTGGAGCCGCGACCGTCTCTGGGGTCGCTAAGGTGAAAGTGCGTCTCCTGCTCGACGTGCATTAGCTCTGCTGCCAGACCCTCTATGCCCCCTCGGACGAGTGGAAGCGTGTTTGCGCTTCATCGGATTACCTCATTCATATCTGTCCCTTGCAGTTGGGATGATCGGCCTATCCCTCTTTCGAGTTCTCAAACCTCTTATGGTTTGGAACACCCCTCTACGTCATTGAACCGGGCACATTGGACGCCTCACACCAAACCGCATTACGAGCGACAGGTCACGCTTCATCAGGGCTATGCGGCCACTTACATCTCCGAGCATGGCAATCCTGTCGGTCAAATCATCGATCGATACCCTCACGCGCGTTTCCGCACCGCCGGTCGTCAGAGCTACTATCTTCATTTGATCCTTGGTGCCGTCAGAGGAATTCAGTCGGCCCGACGCAATCCACTCGGCCTTGAGTTGTTCCAGGCGACTTCCATGACTTGCAGTTGGCCCTGGGGGGACAAGCTGAAGGTATTGGAGTACGACAGGAGGGTAGAACGTGTTGAGGGACGGCGGGCGGTCGAAGAGCGGTGCAAGCATGTTGGTCTCGTCCGATACGCGTCCCTCTGGACCACGTTGTTTTCGGACAGCCAAGTAGGCAAGGACCGTTGACGCGATGCCTGACCCTATTCCAATTCCATCTCCGACGTTATTGACCTTGGCTCCCAGTGTCGTAAACTGGGTCGCACTTACCGCCGCTCCGGTGCCAGAACCGGTGATCAATGCGGCCGCGTTCAGTCTGGCCACTGTCTTGTCTCGACTGGCTTTCAGTGATGTCTGCAGATTTGACAGTGTGCCGCGCTCGTTCGCGATCACACCCATTGCGCTATCGACATCCAGGCTCGCAGCTTGAACAGATTCCAACACAAGCTGGCGAAGTGTCAGCGCCTCAAGCGATCCTGCCGTCGTTCCGCAGTTTTCCCCGTCTTGAAGTGATTGCAAGCGCTTTATGGTGGGAGTTAACCCGAGAAGATCAGAAACCTGCTCGATTTGCCGTTGCGAAAGATCCGACGTACGGAGCTCCTTCGTAGCGGAGTCATCTTGAGCGGGTGCGGCGCCGCTGTATAGGAGACAAGCGCAAAGAAAGAACTGCATGCGTCCTCTCATCATCTTCTTCATGCCTCTCGGCTCCTTTCAGCCCCTTTGATGATTGGCTAGCTCATGGCTCGCGGAGCAGTTGCGTGTCCGTCCCCACCGGCCACACTTCTGGTAAGAGTGCGCCCTCGCTCGCGTAGTTATCGAGAACGGCCCACTCCTGTTCTTGCACACGGAGAAGTCAGTAGCGCACAGCAGGAATCGCCTTTATCCCGCGGCACACCTCTTTTCGCTCATGAAGGAGTTGTGCTTCAAGATCCTCCATTGGATCCCTCAAACGATTGACTGTAATCGCATCAGTAAAGCCGTGATTAAGGAGATGCCTCAAGGGCGCGTACCTCCTCCAGACGTTCAAGCCTTTGCTCCTCCGAAGCGGCGAGTGGCACTTGCTGCTGTTGCTCTTCACTCATTGTTGAGGCTCCTTTCGTTCGCACTTCGGGGAAGGTCCGTTCAACGCTTGTGAGAGGCCACTTCCATCATCGCTACATCTTCGAGGCTCTCAAGACGCCCAAGGTCGTTCTTGCAGGGAGCGTTGGGGTTCTTCTACGGGAATCGCGCGTCAAGCGATTCGGCGCTCTCTAGTAGCACTTGCGGGCGCCACAGCTTTCGACGGGCTTCTGTTGAACGACCGAGACTCAGCATTGCACTGCTGCGGCTGCCAGCACCGTTCCGCATGAGGCCCATGATCTTTGCGTGGGCCCGATGTGAAGAAACGTCTGCTATCTGTCCAGCGAACGCATCGCACCGCTGATAACGTCGGTGACATGTTCCGGTTTAGATAGCATGATTACGTGGCAGGAATCAGCCACGCTCGTCACCGCGTGCATCCGTTGCGACTCGAACTCTTCCAACTTCGGTTGAATGATGCGATCACGCTTCGCGATGATGAACCAGGACGGTTTCGTTCTCCATGCTGCCGTAGTGATGGGCGTATCCAGGGCCGTTGCAGTGATCGGCCCTTGTGTCGCGATAAGCGTTGTCTTCTCTCTTACGGGGAGGTCTTCTGCAAAATCTGACAGGATGCCTTCCGGAAGAAGCTTAAGGTATCCCTCGGCATCAGGAGCAATCAGATGATCCGCCACCACCGGGGAGGGCGGATAAAGAGCATTCAGCGTCATCGTAGATTCACCCGCATCAGGCGCGAACGCGGCCACATACACCAAACCGATCACGTTGGGATCATTACCCGCCTCAGTAATGACGGCCCCTCCGTAGGAATGGCCAACCAGAATCACGGGTGACGGGGCAATCGCAATCGCTCGTTGCACCGTGGCAACATCGTTCGCCAGAGATGAGAGCGGAAGCTGAACTGCTACTACGTTTATTCCTCTCGCTTCAAGGCGCGGGATGACTTCCTTCCAACTGGAGCCGTCAGCCCATGCTCCGTGAACGAGGATCACGGTGCCAACCTTGCCACCTCTATAACCCTGCGCATAGGCGAAGTTTGCGATGCATATGAGTATCGCGACGCTGATTGCAATGAGCCTTCCTACAGCAGGTAACTTAAGGGCTTTCATAGTATCTCCTCGACTGGGTGACGTGGTTTCGGGCATGCTACATGCAGGTCACGGAACACATGTCGCTAGAGGGTTTCTGCAGTACCTGTGATACTCGAATCGATAGTTGCCATTTGTTCTGACGCAATTCAGAGGCAATGTAGAATGTCGAAATCTATCAAGTATGTGCCAGTTGCTCGCAACCATCGCGCTTATAAGCACCCGCAGTTGGTGTTGGAGAGGAGCCTGACTGCCAACGATCAACAACAGAGGTGGCGTCGAGTTGATACGCTACTTGACCAGTCGATCCCCGAACAGCGTTACTCTCTATCTGCCAGAGGGTGCCCGGAGAGACCAAGACCTGCGTTCTGTCTCGTCGACCCAGTTCTCGAGGACGCTTGTTGTCGCCACATCTCCGGCGTCATCAGTGAGAGCATAGATCGCTTTCATGCTCAGAGCGAGAGCTTTATAGTCTTCAAACAATTCGCTCAGCATGTCTTGCGGAGTCACAAAGTCCGCATCGTTATCTTTGAGACGCCGCAACCGGCTCATCTGTCTGACGGAGCGATGGGTAATACCTCCGATCTTCCGCACGTGTTCGGCGATATCTCTGTCATTGCGAAGATCTGTTCCCCTGCTCGTCTGCCGGGAATAGTTGCCGAGCTTCCGCAGCAGGAGAGAAGCTGTCACGGTGCCCTGCTTGATCGAAGTAGCGAGGCGGGGAATCTCGTTCCAATGCGTGCGGATCGTTTTGAGATCGAGTGCGGCTCCTATCGTAGGCTTGAGTGTCTCGTGTTTGGTTGTCCCTTTCGGGACGTACAGTTTCGTGTTGCCCAGATCGCGAATGCGCGGGGCAAAGCGGAACTCCAGCAGGTGCATGAGAGAGCTTAGCGGCCTTCATGAGCATGCGCAACTAAGTGAGACGGTAAATAAAACCGTCGTTTGGAGCGCGGAACTACCCTGTAATTGAGGCATTTTCACGACCCATAAGGCGATTTATGGTCGCAACGAGCGCGCGCGGACCGGCGAAGGTATAGAAGACTTCCTCAGCCGTTCCGTCCAGCGATTGGAAAGCTGCCGCCGTCAACAGCAGCATCTTCATCGTTGGCCGTAACTGATGGGCCGTAGCGAGGACCGTCGCCTGCTGCTCCTTGGAGAGCGTGTGACACAGAATGGTAAGGTTTATATGCCTCGAACGCAGGATCCGGTCGGCGTCCGCGAGTTCCATTACGGGATAAACCTCATAGCCTGCCTTTTCCAACATCCAACTGCGCGTTTCAAGCAACGGCGGGTCAAGTCCGTAAATCAGGACCTTTGTGGGCGCGCTGGTCTCGAAGGCGTTTGGCATGGCAAAGTAGGATAAAAAGCCCGTAAATGCAATGTCGGATGGCCGACATGAAGCATCCGAATGAAAGTTGGGTATATACGAACCTACCCATCCTAGTCAGGCGTGACCTGCTACCGTTACCCGGACGGCAGTCCTTTGCTCCGATGTGATTCGGAACTAGGCGGTTGCAGTTGATTGGCTTTCCTTCACGTAATTCGCAAGATTTGTAAAATCTCCCGCTGCTTTTTGCAAGTCGATCTCACGCGAGGAGCTCTCATTACGAATCTACTCATTAAAGTTACGAGGCGTAGCGTTAGGATGTTGCCTTGGCCGAAAACTTGGCCTTCCGGGAAGGTTGTGATTGTTACGGGAGCCGCTAGCGGCATCGGCCTGGCGACGACACAGTTGTTCCTTGCTGAGGGAGCCCACTTAGTTGCAGAGGATATCCATCCTGAAATCGACAAACATTTCGAACAGAACGCCTGGTGGTCGCGGTTGCCTCTTCTTTGGGCATGACACCCTCCGAGTGCTTACGATGCCTAAATGCACCCAGCGGTCAGTCGTTTGGTTCCGATGATGCTGCCGTAATTGCGCTCTCGATCACTTCATGAATGCAGATGGCGGTATCGGGAACAAGGAGAGGGGTATGACCGTACACCAGCTGTAGATGTGACGCTCGCTGCATCGCCTGTGCGGAGTCGGAAGATCCGACCTTTGGGTCTCTGCTCGACCTGCTACACGCTCAAGGGTCAAGATGAGGAGCACTTCGGCGGCTCAGGGGACGTGACTTCAGAATCGATCATCGATCAGGCATCTAGTGCAAGCGAGGCGGCTCGAGGCCTGTGTCAGGCGTCAGCGATCGGGTTCACCGGTGAGAGCACTCCAGCGGGATGTCTACTGGCGGTTCGGCCGTCAGCTGCTCTGCTGCCGCGGAGGTCCAGAAAGCACTGCGCGGCATACGGCTCAACATCTAGAGGAGTCTTCAAAGGAAGATTGTTGCCGACTCATCAGTGAATAAGCTGACGCCGAAGATCGATGCAGAGGCCCTAGCAGGTTACGTCATGGCCGTTGTCCAAGGGATGTCACGTTAGCCCGGGAGGTGCCACCAGGACGAAACTCTTGTCTGTTGCATTGGAAGCGATGCTGGCAAGGCCAACTGCAAGCTAGTACTTTCAGACGTTTACCCGTATGCGAGTGCGTGCCGCCGTCCGCTCCGTCCCAGACAGTTAAGCAGGACTTGTTGACCTTCATTCCCCTGCATAATAGTTTCCTATGATGTGGGGGGCAAATACCCGGATGCAGTCGATCAGTTGCCCTTTGCGTAAATCGCAAGATTTGAACAATATTCCGCTGCTTTTGGCAAGCCGATCACGGGCCAAAGACTGTTGTCACGAATCTATAGCTGGATGTGTGGTGCTGTGAAACCATTGCTAAGCGAGCATGCGAACGTCGAATTCGATTGCAACGCCGAACGGTCGTGGCTCACACTTGCCGCGATCATTCTGCCTGCAGCGTTCTTGACTCAGTTCGACCGGCAAGCCATGGTCGTCTTGGCTCCAATGATGCAGGCGGAATTCCACCTCGATCTTGTCTCAATCACTCAAGTTCTTTCGGCGATGGCGCTATGCTACGCCATCTGCCAAATTCCGAGCGCTTGGCTTGCAGCCCGCCTCGGAGCTGCCCTCACGATCGGGTTTTGCGTGATCGCCTGGTCCATGGCAGTATTTTCAACCGCGTTTGCAGTCGGCCCCGTGAGTTTGGGGGTGCTTAGAGGGGCATTGGGGGCCGCCCAAGCACCGGATTGGGTTGCGAGTATCATGCTACTTAAGACCGACGTGCCGATACGGTTTCGTTCGCGTGGCTCAGCGGCTCTGTTCGGCGCCGGGTATTTGGGTAAACTCTTGAGTGGACCGATTGCGACTCAGGTGGCGATTCGGCACGGCTGGCGCTTTCCTCTTCTAGCATTTGGCGGGACCGGTATCATACTCGGTGCCATCATGGTTCTGGCAGTGAAGCGATCTCGTCACGCTTTTACCCGCGCACTACCGAGCCAAGTGATCCCAATGCGAACGCTGTTCGTTAACTTCAAACAGCTTCAATTCCATCTTCTGGCCGCAGCGTATTTCTTTTTCTCCGGCGTGCAGAGCTTCGTCGTCGTTATGCTTCCACTCTACCTTAGAAGTCAGCGCCACAGCTCCATGGCCGAGATCGGCTGGATAACCACCGGACCGTACCTTGCGCTCTGCTTTGCCTTGTTTACCGCGGGTATCCTTTCAGACGCCGTCTATCAGAGAACTGGATCCTTATTCGCCGCGCGTGTGCCGCTCGGGATACTGGCGTCCGTCGGGAGCGGGATCTGCTTCGCCATCGGAATCTCGATGCATCGCACTTCCGCACTAGTCGGCTGTTTATGCGGAGGCATGGTGTTCGTCGGAATCGGACAGGTGGTCTTGTGGGCCATTATCCAGGATGCAACCGCAGATACAAGTGGCTACCTGGCGGCTTGGATTCAAGTATTCGTGTGGCTGGGCTTGTGGCTTGGTCCGGTGATGATAGCGAAGTTAGTTGAAGTGAACAGTGGTCACTGGGCGAGTATCCGTTTTGTTTTGCTAGCCCTCAGCGCAGCTGCGGCAGCCTGTCTGTTCGTCGCTCAGCGGAGGATCTACTCCGCGGTGCTTCAGGGTTCTATGAGGAGCTCAGAATGAACCTGCAGCCCCAAGTAAAGTGGGAGGTATCGGCAGACTCACAGTTGAGAGACAATCAACCCGTTGACGGAACACCACCTGGTATAAATGCGGTGCGAGTCGAAACGATAAAAGAAATTGCGTTCACGTTCGGCCCGTTTCGGCTGATCCCCAGTCGGCAGCTTCTGATTAGAGGGAGATCTCCGGTAAAGCTTGGCGCAAGAGCGCTCGACGTCTTGCATCTACTGCTAACGCGAACGGGAGAGGAGGTAAGCAAAGACGCCCTTATCGAATTTGCTTGGCCGAATGTTTTTGTCGATCAGGCAAATCTGAAGGTCCACATCAGCGGTCTGAGGCGAGCTTTAGAAGACACTTTTCCAAACCCGACATACATAGCCACCATACCGGGTCGCGGATACCAATTTGTCGCCCCAGTTCAGAAGGAGCTTATTGACCAAGAGCATTACACATCAATTGATCAGCAGGCCGCCTCCGGCTTCCCTGTCCCCTCGACTCTGGTTGGTCGTCAACGCGATCTCCAGGCCATCGCGAGAGCGCTCGAATTCACTAACCTGGTCACCCTTGTCGGTCCAGGCGGTGTAGGAAAAACAAGCTTAGCGATAGCAGTCGCGCATATCATACGCAAGAAATACCCTGACGGCATTCACTTCGTCGACTTGTCTGTTAGTAGTGATCCGACGCTCGTGCCTCACCTAATTGCGACAAGTGTTGGCATTCGCACGGAGATGTCCGACTTCGTTCCCGTTCTGCGCAGTCATCTGCGCGATAAGCGCGCTTTGATCGTGATTGACAATTGCGAACACGTACTGCACGCTGCAGCAACGATCGTGTCCCAACTCATCCAGGAGAAGGCGCGAGGACGTCTTCTGACTACCAGCCGTGAACCTCTCGGAGTCAGTTCAGAGCATTTACAGCGCATCGAACCGCTGGGGGTTCCAGGTCCAAAGGCAATAAACAGTGCCATGGATGCAATGTCTTATCCCTCGGTAGAGCTTTTTGCCATCCGCGCTCTTGAGAGCACTGGATACGAATTAAACGACCAAGATGCTCAAGCTATAGCTGACCTGTGCGAGCGGCTTGACGGTCTTCCGCTAGCGATAGAAATCGCAGCCGCAAAACTCGACCAGTTCTCACCGTCAGAGCTACTCGAATCCCTTCGGGGGCGCGTTGCTCAACTTGGCCAAGGAGAGGAGAAAAGCCACGCAAGACACCGCACTCTTTGGGCGACATTGGACTGGAGCTATCGACTACTTTCCATTGAAGAAGCGATGCTGTTTCGCCTTCTCTCGGTCTTCGCCGGACCATTTGAGTGGACCGAGGTTGCCGGCATGGCTCGCATTCTGCGGTACAGCCCATACACCACGACGCTCGCACTCGGCGGACTCGTTGCCAAGTCTTTGATCTCGGCTGACCTTGATGGGGAACAACTGCGCTACCAACTTCTTTTTAGTGCCAGAGACTTCGCGGCGGAACACCTGATAAACGATCCGTACGCACGTGATGCACACCACCAGCACGCAGTGAGCGTGCTTACCACCTTACAAAAGGCCGAAACCGAATGGTCTTGGGTGGACAATCGTCTTTGGCGTACACGCTATGGCGAAAAAGCGGCGGACCTTCGCAAAGCACTTGACTGGTGTTTCGGCGCAAGCGGTGACCCAACGCTTGGCATTAGTCTCGCCATCGCTGCGATTCGTCTCTGGAACGAGCAGTCTTCTACTATCGATCAGCTCTACCAAGTCGACCGAGCCTTACAACACTGCGTCATGCTTCCTGAAGGTTTGAAGCGCGGAGCTCAACTCGCAACTTCACGGGCCTGGGGACTTCTGCATGCCCGACGGCTCCGCAGCGAGGCGGACAATGCATGGAACACAGCATTGGAAGTTGCCCGTTTAGACGGTGGGGTCGATCAAGAGATAGCGGTGCACTGCGGAAGAGTCATCTTCTTCGTGTACACAGGGCGCTGCGATCAGGCGATCATAGTCTTGGATCAATTTGCCCGTATCGCGGAACACGCGAATGATCAAGCCTCTCTTTTCGACGAAGCACGACTAAGAGCTTTCGTAAGTATCCATCTTGGTCATGTTGTCGAGGTGCGGATTCAACTTGAGCAGCTCGCGAAGGAGCTTGATCGAGGACTCTCCATCTCGCGAGCAGCCTCCCGCTACGGATTGCAGAGGCTCGTCAGTGTTCAGACAACACTCGCGCTCGCTAATTGGTTGAGTGGCCGCCCTCGTAGTGCAGTTGGCGCTATCGAGGAGCTTCTCTCAAGAACGAGTGAGGCGCGTCAACTTATTGGCCAGGCACACGTGCTAGCACTCTTTGCGATGCCACTCGCACTGTGGATGGGAGACATCGAGACCTTGGAGCGTTACACAAAGATGCTCCGAGACATACTGAATGTAGAAAATATTGCCTTGTGGGACCCAGTTCAACGTTTTTACGAACATGTGGCCCGTCAAGCGCGAGGCCATCATGCCATCGAGGAAATTCAGTCCGCTATCCAAGATCTCGTCAAGGACAACTTTGTGTTTCGTACACCAATGTACCTCGGAGTTTTGGCCCAGATTTTGCTTCGATCAGGTCAACGGGAGCAAGCGCAGGAGACTATCGAGTCGGCACTAAAGCTGCAGCATCAGCTGCAGGAGCGCTGGTGCCTGCCAGAACTAATGCGTATCAAGGGAAGTGTCCTCGAGGCACTTGGAGAGCATGCGATGGCAGACGCCTGGCGACGCCGAGCCCTTGAGGGAGCCCAAAGAGACGGAAGCCGCTTCCTAGAGTTAAGGGTGGCGAATGACCTTGCAGAGACAGCGCTCGACAGCGGAGACTTTTCCAGCGCTGTCAACTTACTCTGCCCAATAACTAAGTTTAGCGACGAAGAGGAAGAGTTCCCCACCGAGGACTTTGGGAGGCGCGCCAGGCTTTTGGCCGAGGCAAGGACCTTGGCGTCATCAGCTGCGTATAACGTCCCAACAATGAGACCGATGGTGACGACCAAACACGATTGATCCTAACTTTAGCGCCGAATGCGGTGCTGACTATCTTGCTGCCCTGAATATATCGACCAACAAAGGCGAAGACCGTTGCACCGGTCCGATACTCTCGTCATCGAGTTGGCTCTCGTCATCGGTTGCTACCTGCTCACTACCGCGGCGACGGCTTCGCTAATAGCGGTCCCACCTGCGGTGACCTCTAGAAGTCTTCGTCGCACCCCCGGCATGTGCAGGAGTACTGCGATCGTCTCGGCTACATCGTCGCGCGGGATCTGTGTGTGATTCTCAGCTGGGCCCAGGCTGGTGAGTCCTTGGCCGGGACCATCGGTCAACACAGAAGGCCTGAGAATAATCCAATCAAGTGGGCTCCGAGCGAGACAGACATCAGCTCTCTTCTTTACTTCTATGTAGTGTTCAAAGCTCTTCGGCATCTGACGTTCTCGCCAAGCCTCAGGAAACACCGACACCAATAAAAGCCTCGAAATGTTCGCCAGACGCGCCGCTTCTATTGCTTTGCTCACCCCATCCCCGTCGACAGCATCTATCATCGAGTCGGGATCCTCGGCTCCGGAACCTGCTGCAAATACCACGACGTCAGCCCCTGAGGCCGCCGATGCGAGCTCAGCCCCGACATGTCGGAAATGTCGCCTAAAATGCCTGCGACGCCGTATTTAATTATGGTCGCTTTTTGTTCAGGTCTTCGGTAGAGACCGGAGACGACGTCTCCCCGATCCGCAAGGAGCCTCGCAACACGAGATCCTGTTGCCCCAGCAACCCCTACAATAAAGACGTTCATCCGTAGCCTCTAGAACGCGTAACTCTGATCCCGGCCCGTGACGGCCCAAACTGTTAGTACGAGCCTCTCTCCAAGTGTACGAGGAACGCGGAGTATTAGGAGACGCAGGAGGATCGCTAGACGCCACACCAACGTCCCGCGAAGCTTAGCGCATTCCTGCTAGTCGAGAACGCCCCTCGAATTCACAAGAGGCATCTCGCGTGATCCACGTCGCCCCCTACCTCGATCGACACGCCTTCCCGATCCATTAGCACCTAGGCGTATGCGAGTCAGTCATATTATTGGCGAGTGACAAAGTAATCCATATAGCTCGCACTCTGAAACAACGGCGCAGACATCTCATTCGACAATCTCTCACCCAACTTTATGTGGCACATAGAGCTCGAAATTGCCAATAGCTGTCAATTGTTGCCCACTCCTGTCACCCAGCGTCAGCAGCGCATCAATGAATCGCAAGTGTACGCTTAGTAGCCAGATGCCGGCGGCCGTAGGGTGACGTGTGACCCACTCTTCCGAAGAACTTAGGAGCGTCAGATCTCAAGCTAACAAGTCTGCTGCGAGAGATTTGCTTTTGGCTACTGTCGGGTTCGGGCGGCAGGCAGCTTGCGCAGCGCCTGGTTACAGCTGGCCAAGGGGTTCGCGCATCTGACGCCGTAAAGCACTTGCATGCAAACTACAGCAATCCCGTATGTATTGACGACCTAGCGGCTCTTGTATACATGAGCCCAGCGACGTTGCATCGCCAGTTCAAACTCTTGACCTCTTTGTCCCCACACCAGTACCTAAAACGCCTTCGGCTTCTCGAAGCCAGGCGGCTCCTCTTTTGCGGGAATAGAAGTGTCAAGAGCGTTGCGTTTCAAGTTGGATACGTAAGTGCGTCCCATTTCAGCCGGGAGTACGCGCGTTTGTTCGGCCAGCGCCCAGGACAGAAGGAGACGCCACGCGTTCGCGATTGCATCTACCGAGATCAACGACGCAATGAGGTGCCAGATTGAGAGCTTTAGACATAAAAGTCACACAGCTTCAGCCATAACATTGTTACATAAGGTTGGGTATTCATAGCTCTGCTTAGTGAGCGGTGGAGGGGCCAATGCACCGCAAAACCCGAATAGGAGGAGGATGATGAAGAAGGTCTTGGTCACGGGAGCAGGCACCGGCTTCGGGCACGAAGCCGCTATGAGGCTGGCCGAGAAAGGTTTCGAGGTAATTGCCTCAGTAGAAATATGGGCGCAAAAGCAAACCGTTGAGCGCGATGCGAAGGCTCGCGGTGTGAAGCTTCAGGTAGAGAAGCTGGATGTAACAGTTGCGGGGGATCGAAAGAAGGCCCTCGACTGGGGTATCGAGATCCTGGTGAATAATGCCGGCGTCCTTGAAGGCGGCGCTGTCGTGGACATTCCAGGGGACAACATGCGGCGCGAATTCGAAGTCAACGTCATCGGCCCGATCCTTCTCACGCAAGGAATTGCTAAGCAGATGGTGAAGCGCGGAAAAGGGAGAATCGTCTGGGTCTCTTCGCGAGAGGGCCTCAACGTAAACCCGTTCACCGGTATCTATTCGGCTTCCAAACACGCCATTGAGGCAGTTGCAGAGACGATGAAAATGGAACTTCAGGAGTTTGGGATTGAGGTCGCTACCGTGAATCCGGGACCGTTCCTCACCGGCTTCAATGACCGGGGGTTTGAAACCTGGAAGAGCTGGGAAGACGAACCCTCCGAACGACTGTTTAACTATTCGAAGTTAGCCTTTCCCAGAGCGCAATTCGATCCCGAGCCGGTTTACGCCACGCTCACTGCAGTAGCGGCAGGTGAACTCGATACGTATCGCAACTTGGAACCGAAGTCGATGCTTGACGAGACCAAGCAACTGATTATGGCGCCGTGGGACAAGAAAACCACTGACGATCTCGGTAAGCGGGCAGAGCAGGTCAAGAAGTGCTACGAGATGACACCGGAAACTCCTGCCCCGACGAAGCCTGGGAAGTAGCCATCCCCGCCTGAGCCGAATGGGCGCCCACGCGCAGCTCATATCTTTGTCAGATTCCAGAGCCGCCTACCAAGAAAGGTTGAGATCAATGCCAAACATCCCGGACACAGAAATTAAGGATGGGAACTATAAGCCTGGAACGATTCTCGATGAGAAATGGCGAGTCGAGATCGATTCGATGGGGCAAGTGAGAGTACCTGCAGAACGCCTTTGGGGAGCTCAGACTCAGAGGTCCTTGATCCATTTCTCCATCGGAAACGACCACATGCCGATCGAGGTCTACCACGCGTACGGCGTTGTGAAGAAGGCGGCGGCGCTGGTAAATACCCGGCTCGGACGTCTTCCGAAGGAGAAGGCCGACCTCATCATCAAGAGCGCCGATGAGGTCATTGCCGGAAAGCTTGATGAGAACTTCCCGCTGTTTGTCTGGCAGACCGGTAGCGGCACTCAAAGCAATATGAACGTCAACGAGGTGATCAGCAACCGCTCCATTCAGCTCGCCAACGGCCTGGTAGGCTCGCAGCACCCAATACATCCAAACGACCACGTGAACTTGTCTCAGAGTTCAAACGACACCTTTCCGACCGCAATGCACATCGCAGCGGTCAAGGAATTACGGGAAGTCCTTCTACCAAAGGTAGGAGCGTTGCTTACTGCTATCGAGAACAAAGCGAATCAATGGAAGGACGTCGTTAAGATTGGACGAACTCACCTGGAAGATGCGGTTCCCCTCACCGTAGGTCAAGAATGGTCGGGCTATGCGGTACAGATACGTCAAGCCCTGCAGCGGGTCGAAGCATCGCTCGATGAGCTTTATCAATTGGCGGCTGGTGGCACTGCGGTCGGCACCGGTCTGAATGCACCGGAACACTTCGGCGTCGAGATCGCGAAAGAGATCGCCAACTTGACAACATTTCCCTTTGTGACCGCCCCAAACAAATTTGCCGCACAGGGGTCGCTCGACGCGATGGTTGCGGCGCATGCAGCACTAAGGGGCTTGGCCGTTGCACTGATGAAGATTGCCAACGATATGCGATGGCTTGCATCGGGTCCGCGATGCGGTATCAGCGAATTGATTCTTCCCTCGAACGAGCCAGGCTCCTCAATCATGCCGGGCAAGGTCAACCCGACTCAATGCGAAGCTATCGTCATGATCTGCATTCAGGTGATTGGCGATGACGCAGCGGTTGCTTTTGCTGGCTCACAGGGCAACTTTGAGCTGAATGCTATGCGACCGATCATCATCAACAACTTCTTACACTCCGCACGGATACTTGCCGACGGTTGTGAAAAGTTCAGATTGTTCTCTGTCGAGGGCACCAAGATCAACGAGAAGAAGATCGAGGGGTATGTCGCGAACTCGCTTATGCTCGTCACGGCTTTGAGCCCGGTGATCGGTTATGAAAAAGCATCGAAGATTGCCTACGCTGCGCAGAACGACGGTAGTACTTTACGCGAGGCGGCTACAAAGTCCGGGGAGATTGATGAAAAGAAGTTCGACGAAATCGTGAACCCGCAGAAGATGGTTGGTGACACCACGCTGATCTTCGAAGTCTAGCGTCCAAATCGACCTGAATACCTTTCAGAACAAAGGGACTACTAAACAACACCCTAGGAGATAAATCATGTCAGACCTCGCTGGAGTCGCGCTGCTCGAAGACCCGAAGCAGAACTTTGGAACAGCCTTCACGCAAAAGGAACGAGAAGAAAAGGGCTTGATCGGCCTCCTCCCTCCGACTATGGAGAAGCTGGAAGATCAAGTCAAGCGCTGTCTTTTCCAACTCAGCAAAAAGAACAACGACCTCGAGCAGTACATCTATTTGACGCAGCTAGCAGATGACAACCGGACGTTGTTCTATGCCGTGATAGCGACAGATCCTGCTCGGTTTCTGAAGATTGTTTATGACCCGACCGTCGGTACTGCATGTCTTGAGTTTGGACATATCTACCGCAAACCGAACGGCATGTATGTCTCTTATGACCAACGCGGCAAGCTGAAGGAGGTGCTGAAGAACTGGCCGGTAGAGGATGTTCGGGTCATTTGCGTCTCGACAGGCGGCCGCATTTTAGGGCTCGGCGACCTTGGAGCTAACGGTATGGGCATTCCAATCGGGAAGCTGCAGCTCTACACCGCCTGTGCCGCTGTTCATCCCGACGTTCTCTTGCCGGTGCTCCTGGATTGCGGAACGGATAACGAGAAGCTGCTTGCCGATCCTCTTTATCTGGGCTTGAAGCAGAAGCGCCCAACAACCGATGACCTTGATGCCTTTGTGCAGGAATTCGTTGATGCCGTACTGGATCGCTTCCCCAAGTGCTGCATTCACTTTGAAGACTGGAAAGGCGCCGATGCGATTCGGCTGTTGGCACGTTATGTCAACCAGATCAGCTGCTATAACGATGACATTCAAGGCACGGGCAGCGTCACGGTCGCAGGTTTGTACAACGCGATGAAAATTGCGAAAAGCAATCTTAAGGATCAGCGCGTTCTATTCTTGGGAGCAGGTTCGGCCGGTATCGGCATCGCAAACATGATCGTTTCGGCGATGAAGTTGGAGGGGCTGAGCGAAAAAGAAGCTCAGGCGAGGATCTCTCTTTTCGACTTGAACGGCCTGTTGGAGCCATCGAGGAAGGACATCACGCCGGAACAACAGAAGTACGTGCATGACGGAGAAAAGCCTGCCAAGGATCTCAGCGAGGCCATCAAAGCTTTGAAGCCGACTGTTCTGATTGGTGTCAGTACCGTAAAAGGCACTTTCACACAGCAGGTCATTGAGACAATGACCCAACTAAACGACCGCCCCGTGATCTTCGCCCTATCAAATCCGACGGACCATGCTGAATGCACGGCCGAGGAGGCTTACAAGTTCTCGCAAGGCAAAGCGATCTATGCCGCGGGTGTGCAGTTCGACCCCGTCGATTTGAACGGTAAAACACTGGTTCCCAGTCAGGCCAATAACTTCTACGTGTTTCCGGCTGTGGGGATGGCGATCGTAGCGACAGAAGCTAAGCACGTACCGGACGAGATCTTCATCGCCGCGGCGCGAGCAGTCGCCGATCAGGTCACGGAAGAGCAGCTGGATAAAGGAATGCTTTTTCCGCCACAAGCCAGTGTGCAAGCGACCTCGCACGTCACTGCGGTGAAGTCCGCGCAACGGATATTCGAGCTAGGATTGGCACGCATCCCAAAGCCAGACTCGGTTGACAAGCATGTGACGATGCTTGAGTACAAAGCTGAATACCCCTCCTAATCATACGGGAGCCGCTGGGCAACGCGTCCATAGGCTCCCTGTCCGGGTGCAAAGGCGCGATGGTTACCGACACAAAGCGGCAATCTGTCATTGCTGTATACGCATTCGCAGGCGGCTTTGCGGATGCCGCGAGTTTCCTCTTGTTCAGATCATTCGCAGGACATGTAACGGGAAATCTCGTGCTGATGACAATCTCAATGGCAAGCCGACGCTGGGCTGAAGCTCTTACACGGCTGGCGGCGATCGTCAGCTTCCTTGCCTGCACTTCAGCGGGATTCTACCTGGCGCAGTCACGGAGAAAGAGTCTGTGGCTCTTCTTGTGCCAGGCGGCGTTGCTTGTACCTGTCGCTTTGAGACCGGATGTTCTCGCAAATACGAAGACGCTGGGGCTGTTGAGTGTCTGCTGCGCACTCGGCCTTCAGAATGGTGTAGTTACTTCCGCTCTGGGGATCAGTGTGCATTCAACCTTCGTCTCGGGCGACTTCACCTCCCTTCTAAAGGGCGGTAATGAGAAATTCCGTTCTGGACAACTACATGATGCAGGCGACTATAAACAACGAGTTCTCTTGTGTGTAGTCGCTTGTTTCAGCCTGGGAGCTTTCTGTGCGGCAGTGGCTGCCATCGCGCAGCCACACTCGGTATTTTTCCTACTATTGGTTCCTCTTTGCCTGGCTGCGATTCTCGATAGCTCGCTTCATTCATGACTATCGAACTCGAGGTATCGGTAAGGTGAATCAATGCACCGAAACTCTCAAACGTGCTCGCAAACCCGACTGTTTAACCAAGAGTCTTGACGGGACGGCATCGGAGATTACAAGGCAGGCCGGAACCATCGCCAGCTACTCATAAGGACAGAGGAGAAGCACTCAATGATAGATACATCCAAGATCCAAAATGATATGGACGTTGTAGGGTCAGACGGTAAGCACGTAGGCACCGTTGACAACATTGGAATCAAATTAACAAAGAATGATTCAAATGCTCATGACCAACACCACTACTTAAAGCTTGAAGCGGTTCAGTCGATTGATGGAAATAAGCTGGTTCTGGGCCTGCCGGCCGAAGAAGCCCTGAGTCAGCTCAAGGCTGTTGAGAATTGAAATTTCGACTTGAGTATGGGCCCACTTTCATCAGCGTGGACCCGCTTTCGAGTACACGCATTAGAGGGCGCAGTCGCACCGTAACGCGAACGCGCCCTTCCGTGTTCCTGCGAGGGGCGGTGCTTGTTGGAGTGTCCTGCTCACCTCTTCTGCACGGGCAGACTGATGCGACCGCACTGCAGGCACAGGTATCCCCCCCAAGTACGAGCTACCTGTCGGCGGAACCTTCTGCCGCCGCAATCACCCCTGAAGAACTTCGCAAACGATATGCATTTGGGAACTGGGCCGGATTACGAACGCAGCTTGGACGGCACGGTATCGTGCCTACTGCTCTCCTGATTACAGATCCCTTCGGCAATATCCATGGTGGAACCCAAACGGGAGCTGCGAACTACAGCCTCTTCGGAGTCGATATTCGATTGGATACAAAGGCGTTGCTTGGACTGAAGGGCGGACAACTCGACATCGGCGGCGCAGTAAACTTCGGGACAAGCCTATCTCGGAGCTACATCGGAAACACTTTCCCTGTTCAGCTCGCCGACGTCGCTGGCGCCCAACCACGATTAACTTACCTGTCCTATACCCAAGCTCTACTGCGAAATCGACTGAGTTTCCGGGTGGGACGAACAACGTTGAATTCTGTCTTTGGAGAAGAGTTCGCCGGCTCCGAAGCTTTTAAGAAATTTGTTTCAGTTGGGTTCGATTTGGTCCCTCAGGGTCTCTTTCTCGACGTGCCGGGAGGGGCAGGATACCCCCGCGCGACGTGGGGAACACGGTTAAAGTACTCCGCGACGAAACACCTCTACGTCCAAGGCGCTGCTTACAATGCCGACGCAAAGCAACTGACAGGCGATCGACATGGAGTCGACTTTTCACTACACGGTCCCGTGTTTGCGATAGGCGAGGCTGGTTTTCGACATTTCAGGCGTCCTGACGACGCCAAGCCATCTCGCAACATAAAGGTTGGCGGCTTCTATGGTGGGGGGACACACTACTCTGTAAAGAACGGGAGCCTGGTTCCGGTCAAAGGGCTTTCTGGCTTTTACGCGCTGGCTGACCAGAACCTCTTCCGGCTTAATGCTCTATCGGACACACCGAAGAGCAGCGAAGAACTGTCCAGGTGGGGAGAGGCTGAATTGGAACGGCGTGTAGGCGCATTTGCATCCGTGGTCGTGGTACCAGAAGCGAGAACAAACATCGTTCCCTATTTCTTCAACGTCGGGCTAATCAGCTTCGGACTTAGCCCGAGCCGGCTGCGTGATCTTTTTGGGGTAGGTTTTGCATATGGCTCGCACAGTAGAGGCCCCTCAATGGGGATATCAGATGCCAGTGAGCCAAGTGTACCGAGAACACCCGCCTACGAAGGCACGTTGGAGGTCACATATGGATTTGCTCTTCGCCCCGGTGTACTCCTCCAGCCAGATTTGCAATACATCCTCCACCCAATAGGTGTTCCGTCCAGGCTTCGAGCACCCGCCTCGAACGTTGCTACCCCGAACGCTACAGCCATCGGCGTAAATGTGGTCGTGAACTTCTGAGCACCGGGCACCGCGCTTCCAAGCCCCAGGGCTCCACAGGATAGATAAAGAGAGCTGAGCAAATCCTTGCTGAGCCACGCCGCTTCGCCGCGTGGCTCAGAGTCGTGTTCCGTCGCGACTGGATCGTTTACTCCAAGCGACCGCGTGGAGTCGGGGAAGGCAGCATGGCCATCCCGTTTATCATCAATATCTAGCTTTGTAAGTTGGCTGCAATGCGCGGGACTCGAAAGCGAAACAGACAAAGGACAAGAATGCATCGATTACAAATTTGCTTACTGACCTTAACAATTTGCTGCTCATTGCCACACTCTCTTCTAGCGGCAGAGTCAAAGGTTGGAACAACCCAAACCGTTCCGATGACCTCAGGTCACTGGCGTCCTGTCAGCGACAAGCCCGACGTGCACTATGTGACACAAGAAGGTTTTCCCGACGGAATCATTGTTCTGAAATCGGGCGATCTTGCTCTCAATGACTTCATCTTTCGCGACGGAACCATCGACTTCGATATGAAGCCATTGGCTGAGGACATACCCGGCATCCGGTTTCGCCAGCGCGATCCTCAAAACGGAGAGGAGTTCTACATCCGAAGTCTGCCCGACTGCAGGGCGGAGAACGACTGCATTCAATACAGTCCGGTGATAAATGGGTTCTTGCTCTGGGATGTCTACCCTCAATATCAGACGCATGCGCCCGTCTTCGCTGACGGCTGGAATCATGTGTGCCTTGTAGTTTCAGGCAAGCGTATGAACGTGTTCGTCAACGACTCGATCCAACCTACGCTCTCAGTCGGCGAACTCCTCGGGAACACCCAGGCGGGCGGTTTAGAACTACACGGCCCTGCAGCCTTTGCGAATCTGACGGTTACCCCTGGTAAAACGGATGGATTGTCACCGGTCCCACTTCCCGACAGCATCGGAAGTTCGCCGGGTATCGTTCATGATTGGGCGTTAGGCCCATTGACACCTCTGCACTACGGATCGGCCCCTACTTACGCCGAGCGACCCCAAGACCCCGCAGCATGGAAGCGCCTCCGTTCAGAACGCTTTGGCATTCTCAACCTGAACCGACAATTCCATGCTTCCAAAGAACCGTCGGCCCTAACCTGGGTAATGACATCCATTGATTCCAATCAGGACCAGACCAAACAAATCTCGCTGGGTTGGTTAGGCCAAGCCTGGATATTCGTTAACGGAGCCTTGATTACCTCCGGTAAAAACTTCTACTACCCGGACTCAGAGCGACGCTTTCCTGACGGTCGTCTCTCCCTTCAGAATGGATCGTTTCCCATTCCACTCCATCGAGGTCACAACGAGATCGTCATTGCTCTGCATGACTCAATTCACGACGACGTAAGTTCTCGAACAAAATACGGATGGGGATTGGCAATGCGCTATGACGACGTACGAGGTCTCTCCGTTCCACGCTAAGACATTACGCGAGCGAATGTTTGCTAAGGTCTAGGCGCAAGGTCATAGAATCCTTCCAGCGATACAAGCGGTGGGAAGAAGAAGTCCAAGCGACAAGGCAATCTGCCTGTGACTCTGTAGCCCTTGACGTACACCTTTTGAAGAAGGAAGCAATATGGACCGACGTCGTTTTCTCACGCGTTTCACGGCAGCACTCTTGCCCCACAGCCGACCCCAGCAGAGACCTCATACGTCGCTCGAGGACCACGCTGGGCAGAAAACTCGACTGACATCTGCTCCTTCCTCCACGGGTTCGCTACTTTTCAAAAGCGGAGGTCGTGATCGCAGGGCTCTCCCATTCAGACACGCCTGCATCTCTGAGACTATAGCGAGCGCGATGGCGACCGGGCCGTCGCCTCCCAAGTCCAGGCCTGCCGGGGTTGCCACTCCTTTTGCAACTTCGTGGAGCGACCAACCAAGGATTTCAGAAGCCTCCGTTACAATCTTGAAGCTCCTCTGCCTTGCCCCGAGAAGCGCGAGATAGAGCGGTCGACGTGGCAGGATGTATCGTAGCCAATCTCGATCCTGCGAGTAACTGTGAGACATCAGGATCACGAGATCCCGCTCACCAACATCCAGGTCTGCCGCATCCCTCAGATCTAGATGAAGGACCCGTTCTGCGTCGGGGAAGCGACTCGCTTTTGCCCATTGCGTTCGTCCGTCGAAGACAACTACTCGCCATCCTAAGAGCGCCGCGAGTTTCACAAGCGGCTGGGCATCATCACCAGCCCCAAGAATGAGAACTCGGGGAGGAGGTTCGACTTGCTCTAAGAAGCAGGTGTCATCCTCCAAGGTCGAACGGAGACCGAACGGTTCCACCAAGAAGCGTTGGAAATGTCGGGAATCGCTCGGCAGGATCGTGATCATCTCAGCACTATCGCCTCGCAACGAGCGTTCGAGAGTGGTCATTAGCAAGTCGAACTCTCGGGTCCCAGCAGGCTCCACGAGTAGATCGAGGGTGCCACCACATCCTAAGCCAAACGGAATCGCATCTGTATCGTCAAACTCAGTAGAATACCTAACCATTGAAGCGCCGTCTTTTATGAGCCAGTGCGCCTTCCGGAGGAGGTCTGCTTCCAGGCAACCCCCAGAGATCGACCCCACGTAGTTCCCGTGTTGGTCGATCATCAGTCGAGCTCCAACCTTGCGGTAGCTGGATCCTTGAACGCGAACAAGGGTAATGAGTGCTCTAGCGCTTCCTGAACGCCACATCCTTACTAAGTCTCGTGTCTCGGCTGTCAAGATGGATCCTCCTCAGAATGGGGCTGTTCACAGGCTTCTCTGTCAATCCTCGAAGCTATCCCCCCGATTTGAAACGTGCCTCGAGAGGGTTGCACAAAGTCGGTCTCACCGATGCGGTGCCGTGCCTCTTTGGTCAGAATTACTTTGCTGAAGAACGATCGTAGTTGCTCCTCAGAAGCATCTGCTTGCAGTCGTGGAGAAATGTCATGGTCTTCATGAGAAAAGAGGCAGGTCTTTAGTTTGGCGTCGGCCGTAATTCTTATCCGCGAACACTGCCACAGAAGGGGCGCGATACTTGCCCAATAATGCCAATCTCCCCACCCCATCAATGAAGGCATACCGGCGTGCGGTTTCGCTTGATTGATTTGCAGGGAAGAAGCGTAAATCGCTCGGCGGACGGCTGCTTACCTTCTCCTCGCCTTTCAGTGCCTGGACCAGCACAGCGCAGGAACTTAGATGGCAGCGAAGACCTATACTGGGTCCGCGTCGGCTGGAGGATGACGGAGTTTTTCCAAGGTAACCCTCTTGCCGAAGATTCCCCAGTCGGAGGCAGGATTCTCCCTGATCAGCACGAAGACAGGGCAACGCGCACCGGAAGGTGTTCCGGAGAATTTACCTATGGATTCGGTGAAGCCTTCGATCAGCTCTTCCTTCGCCGCATCGTCGAGTCCCCCCTCAAATGCATTGACCTCAACCGTGATGACCTTAGTTCCACCCGTGTGCCCCCCTACAAATACTTGATCTGTGGGGTATTCGCGTGCATAAATCCAAACGTTGCTGCGGCCGTACGTTGTTTCTGGCATGTGTTCGCATTGGAGGCCTATTTGGGTAAGCTCCTGTGCGAGCAATTCGAGATTAGCCTGAGTGAAGGCGCCCTGTGGATAGTGAAGAATCATCTTCGGCATGACTTCTCCTTAGAATTAGAAACCTCTTGGTATGGAAACAGTCGCTACGTGTCGGTGCCGCGAGCGCACCTAGGCGAACAGCTTATCCATGATGATTGGAAGATCCCGGACGCGTTTGCCAGTTGCGTGAAAGACAGCATTTGCAACCGCCGCGGCTGTTCCAACAATGCCGAGTTCTCCAATGCCCTTCACTCCGAGAGGATTCACTTCGTTGTCTTCCTCGGGAACCATGATGACGTCCACTTGCGGGATGTCCGCGTTGACCGGGATGAGGTATTCAGCGAGACTGTCATTTGTATAACGACCCCGTGTAGGATCTACCTCTGTTGCCTCGAAGAGCGCGGAAGACAGGCCCCAGATCATGCCGCCCATCAACTGGCTTCGTGCTGTACGGGGATTTATGATTCGGCCAGCAGCAAACGCCCCCGTGATTCGGGGTACCCGAATCTCATGTGTCAGGCGGTGGATGCGCACTTCGACGAACTGTGCACCGAAAGCGAACATGAGGGGCTTGCCGTCCTTTGACTCGTCTCCACGCGCTTCGTTTTTAAATGGGACCTGCCCTTTACGCAGCATATCCAGCACTTCGGGCTTCTGGCCTGGTGGAACATTCTCCCCCACCTCACTGATCTGCGACATTCCTAAACGACGAAAGGCTTCCGTGAGCTTCTTGCCTGCGGGCACGCTTTCTCCAAAATGTCCTTTGATCTTGTCGGCGGCCAGCGTTACCGCGGATCCGACAGACGCCGTAGAGAGCGAGTTGGCTGAGGTGGGTGCAGCCGGCAACTTCGAATCGCCCATGTTGACCTTAACCTGTTGTGGCGATAGACCGAGCGCACGAGCTGCGATCTGACCGAGCGCGGTATAAATTCCCTGCCCGGAGTCCTGCCCGGCCACATCCACCGAGACCTCACCGTTCGCGTGGAGTGTCACTCTCGCAGTAGCCGGAGCAAGATGGGTCGGAAGGCAGGAGGTCGCGCAACCGTAACCGACCATCCAATCGCCGTCAACCATCGACGCTGGTTTTGGATTCCTTTTGCTCCAACCGAAGGTTGCGGCACCCTGGTCGTAGCACTGCATTAAAGATCGACTCGTAAACCTTGCACCGTCAATAGGGCTCTCACGGATGTCGTTAATTCGCCGCAACTCGATTGGGTCCATCTTGAGCGCCACCGCGAGTTCATCCATGGCACTCTCTAGCGTGTACATGTAAGGCATCTCGACTGGTGCGCGCATAAATCCCGACGTTTGCCGGTCGGCTTTGACCAAGTTGACCCGTGACGCAATAGCGGGTTTACCGTACATGGCTGTTGTTACTCCAAGGCCGGCGAGTGGGTAATCGTCAAATCGCGACTGCATCTCCCAGCTCTCGTGTCCATACGCGAGTAGGTGTCCGCTGCTGTCCGCCGCCAAACGGACGTGATGTTTCGTTTCAGAACGGTAGGTGGCGAGTGTAAATCCCTGATCGCGCGTGACCACGTTCCGAACCGGCTTGCCCAGTTCTCGGGAGGCCCCAACGATAAGGGCGGTTCGCTGTGTCATGTACCCTTTTCCACCGAAAGCGCCTCCTATGTAGTGGTTGACCACGTGCACGTTTGCTTGATCGATGCCGGCCATCGTCGCCGCGCCATATGAGAGTTCCACCACAGACTGACACGGCTCATAGATCGTCAGCTGGTCTCCGGACCAGAAGGCTGTAGTGGAATAGAGTTCAATGGGATTCTGGTGCTGTGGCGGTGTACTGTAAGTAGCATCGACCTTGATGGAAGCAGAAGCAAACGACGCCTCGAAGTCACCGACCTTCTTCTCTTTCTCAGAAAGCGCGTCAGGATGCGTAAGTTGCACTCCAGGGCTATCGAGTGATGATGCAGGCGTGACCGATTTATACCGTACGACGATCCGGTGTGAGGCGTCACGTGCCGTCTCATAGGAGTCTGCAACGATCATTGCGATGATCTGGCCGTCGTTATGAATCTCTGTTCCAGTAAGCGGCATGTTGGTATCGGAAACGTACCCGCCCTTCTGGATGTAGGGCGTGGCCACTCGCTTGGGAGCATTCAGGTGTGTATAGATCTTGACCACTCCGCTCAGCGCTTCTGCCGGCGAGGTATCCATTGACGCAATCTCACCTTTGGCGATGGCGCTGGTCAGAAAATATGCCTCAAGAGGCTCTTTCAAAGGCATATCAGTCGCATACTGCAGTGCGCCAGTGACCTTTGCCACTGATTCAGTTCGGCGGATGGGATCTCCCATATTGGCGAGGGGAGCAGGTGCGGCAGCATTTACTGGATCATTCATTAGGAAACCTCCATGGCTTTTGCCTCGAGCAGTGCGCGAACTAACGTGCGCTTTCCAAGAACGACCTTGGGCGCGTTGTGGCCGCGTGGGCGAGCTTCCTTGAACTCCTCGTCCGCGGCACGAGCAGCTGCAGATTCGGTGAGGCGTTTCCCGCGCAGCATAGCCTCTGCGCGGTGTGCACGCCAAGGGACCGTAGCCACGCCGCCTAATCCGATCCTCACGTCCCGGAGAACGTCTCCCTGAAGGTCGAGGGCCACGGCAGCGCTCGCATTCGCGAACTGATAGCTCTCGCGATCTCGGATCTTTCTGTACAGCGATCGTCTCTGTGGGCCGACTGGAATGATGAAGGCTGTGATCAGATCACCGGGTCTTAAGTTCGTCTCGATATGCGGAGTGGCGCCAGGCAAACGATGTAATTCTGAAAACGGCAGCGTGCGCTTACCGGACCGGCTCAAGACTTCCACTTGGGCGTCCAGCGCGATGAGCGCAGGTGCCCAATCACCGGGGTAGGTAGCGATACAGTGCTCGCTCGTTCCCAGAATCGCGTGGCCTCTGTTCATTCCATCCAAGGCCGCACAACCTGAACCAGGGATACGTTTGTTGCATTGCTCATAGCTCGTGTCGCGAAAGTACGAACAACGCGTGCGCTGAAGTACATTGCCTCCGAGTCGCGCCATATTACGCAGCTGCTGCGAGGCTGCTCGCCAGAGGCTCTCTGTCAAGATCGGATAGTCCCGAACGATGGCTTTATCAGAATGCAACTGCCCCATGGAAACGAGAGAGCCAATCCGCAATCCCGTCTCGGTTTGAACAACCTTGTGCATGTCTTCATCACGGATCGAGCTGATGTCGACAAGCGTACTCGGCTGCATGACTTCCAGCTTCATCAGATCGACCAAGGTGGTGCCGCCGCCAATGAACTGAACATTCGAAGTCACGTGAGCGCTTGCCGGAACTGAGGCAAGTGCAACAGCTGACGCACCATCGGTCGCTACTTGGTAAGAAAAAGGTCGCATCAGCCCTTCTCCATTTCTGTCTTGGCCTGCTTGATAGCCGCCACGATGTTAGGGTAAGCCGCGCAGCGACACAGATTACCGCTCATGTACTCTCGAATGTCTTCATCCGATGTAGCATGTCCTTCACGAACACAGGCCACCGCCGACATAATCTGTCCAGAGGTGCAATATCCGCACTGGAAGCCGTCATGGTCAATGAACGCCTGCTGCATGGAATGCAGTTGCCCGTCGTGTTGGGACAAGCCCTCTATAGTCGTGATCTTGTGTCCCTGGGCTGCAACGGTGAGAGTGAGACATGACAAACGACGCTCTCCATCCATGTGGATTGTGCAGGCTCCGCATTGGCCCTGATCACAGCCTTTTTTCGACCCGGTGAGCAGCAGCTTATTCCGGAGAGCGTCAAGCAAGGTCATGCGAGTATCCACTTGTATAGGGCGATTCTCGCCATTCACCGAGAGTACGATGTTTACCATCTGTGGTTCTGTTCTGGTATCTGACACGCTTTGCGCCTCTAGCGGAGAGTACTCCAGGAAAAGCGACGCAGCAGCCGCAGCGCCGGTTGAAACAAATGTGCGACGGTCAAGGAATAAGTCATCCATTTAAAGCCTCTCGCATTCTTGTGGGAAGAAGTAGTAAGCGCGGCGTGCCGAATCGCGCTCGAGGTTGTCGCTGTTAGATCCAGGGTTGGCCTTTGCCAAACGACCAGTTCTCATCGGCTTCGATGACGATGTTGATGAAGACATCTTCGCGGCGCACACCAAGTCGATCATGCAAGCCGTTGGCAACATGCTTGAAGAATGCACGCTTTTGCTCTGTGGTGTCCGACCGTGGTGTACAGCTGGACGAGAATGAGGTCAGGCGTCCTCGGCACGTCCAAACATGTCTTGTCATAGATGAAATTTGTGGTGTCATCTTCGGTCACAATCGAGAGGTGATCACGATCTGGTGCTCCCATGATTTTGTGAGTCCTTCATAAACAACATCGCCGATGGTTGAACGGCAGTCGTCCGGCTTCCCTTTGGGCAGGGGTTGTGCGGCGGTCGTCCGGCCTCCCTTTGAGCAGGTCGATCCCGGTAAATGGCATATTTCTGCACTCCGAAGCGTCGATACTCGATGGAGTTCCGCATCCGCGAGGCGTCCCACCGAGGTGATATCACTATCATTTCTTTGGCCACGGAAAGATTGCTCAAAACTCTCATAGATATGCGGAGTTCTCGCTAAGTCGCATTTCTGCCGCCCGGGCGATGAGAGTCATACGAATCGAGATAATCTTATGCAAGTCTCATGTGACCGAGAAGGAGAGGCCCCGCGCTAGATACGAGCGCGCCGTTGCGAGTCTTAGGCAATCGCTTTCACTCTTGGCGAGGAAGCTGGAAGAGCACCAGAGCCAATGGTAATAGTGATCATCTGAAAAACGCCCAGCGACTGCAGGTAACCGTCTACCAGGAGTAAGTGCCGTCTTTGTGGATGAAGCTCGCGGTAGGCCCATCGTCCGGTAGTTGGGCGAGGCGAACGATGGCGACGGCTCCCTCTTCCAGCGTCTGGTGACCGCTGTGGTTGTTCAAGTCGGTCGCGGTATAGCCGGGGCAGGCTGAATTCACCTTGATTTTTGTGTCGCGTAGATCGTAGGCGAGGTCGACCGTGAACATATTAAGCGCTGCCTTCGAGGCGTTGTAGGCGAGAACCTTGGCGTCGTAGTAGGGAGTGTTGGGGTCATTGTTGATGGCGATCGAACCTAACCCACTGGACACATTTACGATGCGCGCACTTTCTGCGGCGCGCAGAAGAGGTAACAGCGGCTGGGTGAATGCCACGGTGCCGAAGAAGTTGGTTTCGAACGTGCTTCGCAGTGTTTCGATGCTGACATCACTTGCGTGTCCATCGCCCTTTTCGAAGATTCCGGCGTTATTCACGAGCACATCGAGATGCCCAAACTCTGCACCGATTTGCTTTGCAAGCTGTGTCGCACTTTCGCCCGCTTGATTGAGGTCTGCCACAACGAAGCGCACATCAAGCCCCTCTTCTCGCAGCTTGCTCGAAGCCTCTTCTCCTCGCGAAGCATCTCGCGCTCCTAGCAGCACTGTAAACCCGGCTCGCCCAAGCTGACGTGCCACCTCGAAACCGATGCCCTTGTTGGCTCCCGTGATCAGAACAACCTTTGCCATGAATCCCTCTAGATGTGGTCAGTTTGGAAGTGATGCTAAAGATGTACATCATCCACCACGATCATGTACACCGTATACGTTGGCTTGCCCGGGCGTCAAGATGTACAGTGTCAATTGATGGCATATCCCTCGAAGACCGACCGAGAAAGCATTCTGGCTGCGGCGCTGGAGGAAGTCGAAAGCGGCGGCCTTGAGAACCTTGCCATTCGGTCCGTGGCTGCAAAGCTGGGACTGGCGCCAAATGCGCTCTACCGATACTTCGAGAATCTATCAGCTCTGGAGCTTGCTGTAGCTGAACAAGTCCGTTTCCAGATGCTCGAGGTCTTGAAGAAGGTGATCGGGCGAAGGGGTCCATCTGAGTCAATTCGCGCCCTCTCCGAGGCGTACCTCCAGTTTGCGCAGGAACGGCCTCGCGCCTTTGCGCTTTATTTGAAGAACTCCGATTTGCAGACTCCGCAGTGCGCGAAGAACACCGAGTTTTTTGTGGAGCAGGTAAAGCGGGTGTACGGAGAAGAGCGCGCAGAACTCGCGTCCCATGCGCTTTGGGCTCAGGTTCACGGTCTAGCGGTATTGATAGGTGCCGGGGTTTTGCCCTGGGAGGAAGCGCACGTCCGCCTAAAGTTCAATATCAAGATCTGGCTTGACGGCGCTTCAGCGTCGCCAAGAAAGGGCTCCAGCTCCGGTGAGCTGTCACACCGCTCGTGATCATGACCGCCAGACGAATTACTGGTATTCGACTTTAGGCGGAATCTGAGGATGGATGGTGCGCTGCACGATGCCATCACTCCAGGCAGCGTAACTGCTGAATGAGCATCTTCTGGGACACATCGGGAACAGCTCGCTCCAACTCCGACAAGCGCATAACGGACGGCTTGCCTCTTTCAGAGCCAAAGAGATTGTGAATAATCACATGCTTCCATCGTCCTTCCAAGAGTTCGAAAGCCTCTGCCGCAGCTTCAGGGGAGCAGTCCCTTGTCCCGGTAGAAACATTGGGCTTACTCTTCGGTGAGTACCCAACCATCTTGTGGGTTCTTGTCATTCCTGCAGCATAACGCATAGGGTTGATCTATGCCGTCGTAACTTGCGGAACGAGGAGCTCCATGCGCTATACGATTTTTGGAGATCGAACAGGTCTAAAGGTTTCGGAGTTCGCCCTGGGAACAGGGATGTTGGGTAAAGCCTATGGATATGGAACAGAGCCCGACGAGGCTTTGAGAATTCTGGAGGGCTACGCAGAAGCAGGTGGCAATCTAATCGATTTATCGGACGCGTATCAACGAGGAGAGTCAGAGCGCCTGATCGGAACGTTCGTTGGCAACAATCGTAATGACTTCATCCTCATTTCGAAATACACCCGTAGTGCCCATGCCGACCCTTCGCTTGGTGTTTTGGGAAACAGCCGGAAGGTCATGGTGCAAGCTGTTGAAGAGAGTTTGAAGCGGCTGAAGACCGACCGTATCGACATCTATCTCGCACATCTGGATGATGGCGTAACTCCCATTGAGGAGATTGTGCGCGGCTTCGACGACCTGGCGCGTGCAGGCAAGATCGTCTATGGAGGCTTGTGCAACTTTCCGGCATGGAGGGTCGCCACGGCCGTAACGATAGCCGATCTGAGAGGCTGGTTACCGATTGCTGTAGTCCAGTTGGAATATAGCTTGATCGAGCGAACGACGGAGCGCGAGCTCCTGCCCATGGCAGAGGCGATGGGATTGGCTGTCCTCGGCTACTCGCCTCTTGCGTCCGGGATCCTCACAGGAAAGTACCGCACGGGCGAGAAAGGGCGCGTGACTGAATTCAAAGCTGGGGTCCCTCAGGCGGGGGGCAACCATGAGGCTCTGCTTGACGTCGTGATTGCTGTTGCCGCTGAGCTACACAGCGATCCCGCGAAGGTCGCGATCGCGTGGGTGAGCGCCAAAGGAGTCATTCCCATCCTCGGGGCGAACACTCGCTCGCAACTGGACGCAAACCTCGGAGCTTCCTTGATCCGACTCGACGCTGAGCAAATTGCACGTCTGGATAAGGCAAGTGACATACCCCTCGGCTATCCGCAGGAGCGGCTTCGCAGCGAAGGAGTCCGCGCTATGCTCACCGGCGATCGATGGAACCAGATCGATCGTCCAGCTCGTGTTGTCCGGTAGAAAAGAATGGATCGCTCCGAGACTCGACGACTAATAATCGCCAATGCTCGCTTTGAGCGCCGGTCGGGCTGGAGACAACTCGGCCTGTGTCGACATTTGAGTGGCGACAACAGGCCACTTCTGAACGCTAATCGACTTATCTCCATGTCTCCACGGAGCAGCCTCCGAATACCACATGTTGCCTCAATGCAGGCGTAAAGAGGCTATATAGAAATCGCGGCTCGGACGAAGCGCTTACCGCATCGAGGGCCGCACGATGGTCTGCTGAAAGTACGATGTCCGACGCGGATGCATTGTCCATGACCTGCTCGGGTCTGCTGACTCCTATGAGCGTTGAAGTTATCCCGGGTCTTCCGATGACCCAGGACAGGGCGATACGGGCAGGGGTATCTCCGGTCTCCGTAGAAATCCTTTTGACTTCATCCACGATCTTCCAGTTGCGCGGCGTAAAGAGCGAATCTCCAAAAGGGTTTGCGCCGTCGAGCCGCTTATCACCTTCCGGACGCTTGAATTCTCCGGTCGCTGCATCGCGCGGTAACCCACCCGGGCGTGAGGGCGCGGCCTCAACCGCCGCGCGATCGTACTTACCCGTAAGCAACCCATAAGCCAGGGGACTCCACGGCACGATGGCCATTCCAAATTCCTCGGCTAACGGGACATGCTCATCCTCTATGTCGCGATTTACCAGAGAATAAAAATACTGCAACGCAATGGGACCGGAGACTCCGCGCACAGCGGCCAAGGTGGCGAGCTTTGAGACATACCAGGCCGGCGCATTGGACATGCCCCAATACCGGATCTTGCCGGAACGGACTAGAGCCGTCATCGTTTCGAGAAGCTCTTCCGCCGGCGTAACAGAATCCCATACATGAATCCAGAAAAGGTCGACGTAGTCCGTGCGAAGACGCCTCAAAGAACCTTCGAGCGCGGTGTGCAGGTGCTTTGCTCCATTACCGCCCGTATGCACGCCCTGACCTGCTGCAAAGCCGGCTTTGGTCGCAACGATGATCTTGTCGCGAAGCTTCTGCTCAGCGATGAAAGTCCCCAGCATCTCCTCGCTTCGACCTCCTGCATACACGTCTGCTGTATCGACGAAGTTCCCACCCGCCTCAACGTAGGCGTTGAAGACGGCAGCGGACCCAGCTTCATCCAATCCCCAGCGTGCGGTTCCAAAGGTCATGGTGCCTAGGGCGAGAGGGCTGACTACGAGGCCAGAGCGGCCTAAGGTGCGATAGCTTGCGAGAGTCACTGGGTTTCCTTAGTGATTACTATCAAATCCATAATAAACTCCACTTGCAGTGAGGCGTCAAGCTGTTCCATAGTAATAACTATGGAACAGCCTGAAGGCATCGCGAACCGCAAGGTAGGACGGCCTCTGGGGTTTGATCGAGATGCCGCGTTACGCGAAGCGATGTTGTTGTTCTGGAGGCACGGCTACGAAGCCACGTCAGTGAGCGAGTTGACCAGAGTGATGGGAATCACGCCGCCAAGCCTCTACACAGCTTTCGGGGATAAGAAGCAACTTTTCCTTGAATCCGTCCAGCTTTACACATCAGGCGACGTGACTTCAGAACTGATCATCGACAGGGCATCCACTGCACGTGATGCAGCCCTCGGACTGCTACAGGCGTCAGCGATCGGATTCACCGGTGAGAGCACTCCAGCAGGATGTTTACTAGCGAGCTCGGCCATCAGCTGCTCTGCTGCGGCCGCGGATGTGCAGAGAGCACTGCGCGACATACGGCTCAACATTGAGAAGCGTCTTCGAGGCAAGATTGTTGCCGACCGATCGATCCGTAAGCTCAAGCCGAAGATCGACGCAGAAGCCCTGGCAGGTCATGTTATGGCCGTTATTCAAGGGATGTCCACGTTGGCCCGTGATGGTGCCACGAGGGCTAAACTCTTGTCTGTTGCATCGGCAGCGATGCTGGCATGGCCGACTGCAAGCTAGCCCTTTCAGACTTATCTGTATGAGTCTGGCACTGGGTGTATCGCCTCCCATCCGCGTAATCGCAAGATTCTGACAACGTTCAGCTACTTATCGCAAGTCCATCTTGCGTTGGGAGAATCAGATAATTTAGTTGAGATAATCAGTATAGGTGGACTGAAAACAGTGGCAACGTCGGCACGGATCATGGAAGTCGTTGGCTACAAAATTGGCAACATAGAGGACGAGGCAGCGATGACGTCGGATATTGAAATTGATTCCGCAGATCGATTCCGCCAGCCTTAACAATAATGTTGACCTAGAGTGCCGGACAATGGAGGTCCACGCCAAGTCAAATCGCATTAGGGCCATTCACCTTGGCGCTCGGCCGGACCCTGCCGAGTGAACTATGCCTTGCCGTCCTAAGCTTCGCTCGAGTAGTGCGCATGAAACTTGAAAGAAGGCGCTTCCGCAATGTGCCACTGCGTGACTGCTAAGTGCCCCAGCGAAACTTGCCACGGGATGCCGAGAACACCTCGTTGCCACCGTGGCACAACCATCGCGGTTACGCCAGGAATGCCACGCTGGCGACGTCCGAACTACTTTACTGCTGCATCATGTCGGTGGCTCGGCATCAATATGGAGATCTGATTTGCGCACATCGATTGGTGATATATCTCTCTGGTTCGACACCGACGGTGTCGGCCTCGTTGTGGACGGGAAGGCCATGCTCGAACGTAGGACAATAGTGATATTGCATGGCGGTCCCGGCTTCGACCACAGCACCCTCAAGCCAGAGTATGAGGTTCTGGCACAGGTTGCTCAGCTGGTGTTCATCGACCAGCGCGGTCATGGCCGCAGCGACTTGAGTGAAAAGCAGTTCTGGAACCTCGATCGCTGGGCTGACGATGTTGCGGCCTTCTGTCACACGCTCGACATCAAAGAGCCAATCCTGTTGGGGCAGTCCTTTGGGGGCTTTGTAGCGCTTGCCGCTGCCATTCGGCACCCGTCGCTTTTCCGAGGCGTCATCACGCTGGGATCGGTGGCCCACGTTGAGCGCGAGGCAGCGATCGCCCGCTTCGGCGAGTTAGGCGGACCACCCGCAGCGGCCGCGTTTGCAGACGTGCTCGCCAGGCCCGAGGACGAAACGGCTTTCACAAAATTCACCCAGCTGTGCTTTCCACTCTATTCTCGGCAGGGATTCAATCCAGTCAAGATGGCTCGCTCAATCATCAATCGTGAGCTGATCAACCATTTCTTCGGTCCGGGCGGAGAGTATGGCAATTTTGATCTCCGCGCCGGTCTGGCAACTACCCACACCCCTACTCTTCTGCTGCACGGCAAACTTGACCCGATTCTGCCGATCGAATTCGCGAGAGCGACTGCTGCTGCCTTTCCGCCCGGAGTAGCGGAACTCGTCGCGTATGACGATTGCGCCCATAGTGTGGCTGCTGACCGCTGGGAGGATGCCCACTCACGCATGGTGGAATTTATCCGCCGGCTCGACTAAAACATGGCCTGACATGAGAGATCAACTTTGGATTCATGAGCAACGGGCTAGTCATGGAACAGCATCATGGCTGGCAGACGCGTGGAGAGTGGCGGCTAGTCCCTTCATGCAGCGCAGCATCTCAACAGACGCAGCTTGTTAAGCTTTCGCTAGGTTAAGGCCATAGACTCTGCCTGCGTTTCGGGTACTGACTAGAACGAACCTATCGACCATCTGTGCTGCTGGAAGGACTTGAAAATGGGTGTGGTTGAATCGCTTACACCAGCCGAGTGGGCCAAACAACTTGCCAATCCAGAGGGGGAGATTGGCCTCGCAGTGATTGAGCGGGTCTACGAGAGTAACGCCAAATCCAGCCTAGGAGAGGTCGCGAAGCTGGCATTGGGGCCAGGCAGCCGCGTCCTCGAGATTGGATTTGGGAATGGTCGAATGGCGCCGCACGTTATCGGCCAGGCAGAGGGTGTTTCATACGCCGGGCTTGATTACTCGCCAACCATGGTTGCGGAAGCGGAGCGATTCAATGCTGCGCTGGTTGCCAAAGGTCGCGCCAGCTTCCATCTCGGTTCGGCCGAGCACATGCCATTTCCACGCAGCAGTTTCGACTGCGTCTTTTCTGTTGGTGCAGCTCATTTCTGGCCCGCTCCCAACCTCGCGCTTTCTGAGATCCGTCGTGTATTGCGCTTAGGAGGCCGAAGTTTGATGGGCTGTTTGCACCCTCTTACGGCGCCTCCGTTTGCCCGACCCGAGAATGGCTTCTACCTTCGGGAAGCCGAAGAGTGGAATGCGCTTCACCAGGCTGCTGGCTTTGTGGGTGTTCAGGTTGAAACGATAGAAACAGAGCAAATAGGTGCGGCAGGCACATTGGTGAAACGTTATATCTTGAAGATTGACGGACGTGCTTAACGACGTGTTGCGCAAACGAACGTTTGTGCAAGGACTTCCGCGATCCGGATGCAGTACTGCACGACCTATTGCGCGCTTGTGCCCTTCGGCAAGGTGTCCAGGGGCGATTACGTCATCATTACTGCAGCAAGTTCCTCTGTCGGAGTGGCAGCGATCCAAATCGTCGAAGCTAAGAGTGGAACTTCGATAGCACTCACAAGGACGTCTGAGAATAAGGAGAGCCTGCTTGGCAGTAGACGGTTCGTTGAGGCCGGAGATAGCGCGTCTTCCAGTTTGGCGACACCGTCGGGGCCTACGGATATGCCGAAAGCAATGAACAGATCGGCAAAGTGGTAATCACACTTTGAAATACCGAGCGGCCGCTTCCTATGAGGTGTGAGCGATCCGAGAACAGCATTGGGGAATCAGTATGAAGGCATATCATTACACGAACCTTTCAGGCAAGAGCGCCATATCATTACACGAACCTTTCAGGCAAGAGCGCCATCACTCTCGGCGAGGCCAAACGACCCGAGCCAGGTCCGGGCGAGATCCGTATCCGCATGGAGGCGACGAGCGTTAACTACCGCGAACTACTCATCCTTGCAGCAGCGGGTCGTGGAGAAGTAGAGAATCGCATCCCCCTCTCGGACGGGGCAGGCGGGGTTGAGGCGGGCGGAGAGGTAGCGCAGCGATGGCCGGTAGGAACTCGGGTAGCGATGTCTCACTTCCGCGACTGGGTCGCGGGACCTTTCCGATCCGCTTACGTGTCTTCTGGCCTGGGAGGCCTAGCGACAGATGGTGTGCTGGCGAAGTATGTCGTGATGCCCGAATTCTCCGTGGTCGCTATCCCGAACATCATTCCTTTGCGGAGGCGGCTAGTCTCCCATGTGCTGCCGTGACCGCGTGGAATGGACTGGTTGTGCGGGCCGGTCTGAAGGCTGGCGACACGCTCCTCGTCCAGGGCACCGGTGGCGTGTCGCTGTTCGGTCTCCAGTTTGCGGTGGCGCGGGGCTGAGGTCATCGTGCTCTCAAACGACCGGAGCGCGGCCATGCTCCCAGCGTAGACGGAGAAGCCGGGGAATCCCTTCACGCTCATGCCCGATCCATTCATGAAGATCGAGCCCTTGTCGTTGAACAGGGGCGACGCACTGTGAAACAGGGTGCCCCGCAAGTCGAGATTGGAGATGTTGTCAAAAAAAACCTCCTTTACCTGCCCAAGTGGCTCAGGCTCGCCTCTTCCAGCACTCGCGAACAAGACGTCGATGCCGCCCTTCTCCCGCTTCACCGTATCGTAGAGCCGATCCAGAGCGATCGATCTCTCGGGTAGTGGGTAGGCTACTCCGCTGGAAAGCAACGCCTTCGTGCTTCCAGATTCCCACCGCCAGCAGCGCCACTATTTATCCTCAACATATGCGCTGTCTTATTGTGCTCGTACCGTTCATGTTCCCTGCCGTTACTATCCATTCCCAAATACTCCTGCAGCAGCGAATTGCCACGTTGGCGGAGGAAGCGAAGGGTATTGTCTCCGTCTCCTGCTCACTGCCAAGAACAAATCTCAACTGCGATTTGAACGCGCATGGCCATCAGCCCATGCAGTCGGCGTTCAAGCTGCCTCTAGGACTTGCCGTGCTGCACGCGGTAGAGCAAGGGCAGCTATCTCTCGATCAACAGGTGCGTTTCCTTCCCTCGGATATCTATAAAGATACGTTCAGTCCGCTTCAGGACATGTATCCGAATGCAAACGTTGATGTGCCTCTTCGTCAGTTGCTCGAGCTGTCTGTCGGTCGGTCCGACAACACAGCCACGGACATTCTGCTCCGACTTATGGGTGGAACAGGGCCGGTCCAAAGTTATCTCGACACACTCGGATTGCAAGGCATTCAGATACGTGATTCGGAACGTAGTCTGCACGACGATGAGCGACGTCAATACCGCAATTTCGCGGAGCCTGCGGCCTTTGTGAAACTGCTGCGCTTACTTGCAGATACCTCCCCGCTGAACGCTGAACATGCCCAATACCTGCTGGCCATCATGACGGCATCGCCCTCGGGGCCGAAGCGACTGAAAGGCCTGCTCCCCGCTGGCACCATCGTTGCACATAAGACGGGAACATCCGGCTATGAAAATGGCATGGCAGCGGCTACGAATGATGTAGGCCTCATCACGCTGCCCGACGGACGCCGCCTCGCCCTAGCCGTCCTCGTGACAGACGCACATGCCGATGAAGCTGCGGTGGAACATACCATCGCTTCGATCGCTCACGCATGCTATGACGCAGCGCTCGTCGCGAAGCCATGAATGGACTTTCAGACGATTTGATCGCATCATTTCGGTACGTTCTCCGTTGCACCCCTCACTCGAAAGCGCGTCTCTGATTATCAGCCCGGTTGATCTAATACTCGGAGATTTCGCATTAGCCCAGATGCATGCATGCCGACAAGCGCTTCTAACGGGACTTAACGTCCTCCTGCCGTCCAGTCGAGATGTCCGACCTAGGTGGTATGTGAAACGGTTCTACGGAGATGCGCTCGTATCGCACTTCCAGCACCGTCAGGGTTTCCGTGCCGCCCGGGGCATGAAGAACCACTTCGTCGCCCTCTGCCGCTCCCTTTAGTGCGTGCCCCAGGGGTGAAGCCCAACTGATGTGGTTGCGGTCGAGATTCACTTCATCTGTGCCGACGATGCTCACCTCTCGCTTTGCACCCGCGGCATTCGCATAGCGCACGGTGGCTCCAAAGAATGCCCTTGTCGCCCGTTGCCATTTCCTCGGAGCTTCCGGATCCACCACCTCTGCTGCTTCGATTCGCTTTGTCAGGAAACGAACCCGTCCGTCGATCTGCCGCAGTCGTCGCTTGCTGTATTGATAGTCGGCGTTCTCGCTGCGATCGCCATTGCTCGCAGCCCACGCCACCACTTCCACCACGGCGGGGCGATCGTGCGTGAGCAAGAAACGTCGTTCATCTTCCAGGCGTTGGATTCCCCCTGGGGTGATGTAGTTTTTGTCGTGGTTTGCCGCCGGCTCCTCTGCTTTCGGTCTTCTCGTAAACCCTTTTCGCAATTTGCGCCCTTTATTAACGCGATTTGAGCTATAGACGTTTATCGATACTAATCCTTGCACGGCTTCCCATACAGTGCCGGGAAATCGGGCTGTGGCTAGCAATCCGAGCGGGCTCAATCGGCGTATCCAGGCCAAAACGCTCATTGATCCGAACCGTAGGTGATCCTTGCATCCCTGGCCAGATCTCCGACGTAGAATAAGCCGCTGAAGGACATCCTACGAGCATGAGATCGATTCAGTTTGCTGCACGGAGTACCGTTTGGGATATCGCTCTACGAGGTCTGAAAGCTGATCGGTTATTAACGTTAACCTACCAAGAGGTATGTTCAGCTATGCGGAACCAGTTCAATTACAAAGCCGGTTCGATCGGCCCCCTTGGTAGCTAGCTTCTTCCCGGCCGCTCGCACCCGCAGGTGGCTACCCGAACATCCGGATCCCAATCGATTCAACTAATTGAAGTATCACGAACAAAGACCGGGATGATGTTCGAGCCGCCCTGAACCTCCAGATCCCGCAAAGCAGCCAGGTTACAAACAGCCTCCGAAAAACTGCATCCAAGGCACATAGTTACGGGCAGATAGGCGTCATCGTCACGCTCCTAGCGAGATCATTGCTGCTGAAAGGGGACTATTGAACCCTCATATTCCTATCCTCTGCTTCTCCCACCTTCGCTGGCATTTCGTCTATCAAAGACCTCAACACCTTTTGAGTCGCTGCCAAATTAACGCAGATGTATTTTTCTTTGAGGAACCGGTACATGAAGAGAGGGTGGGTCCTGCTCTCCATATCCGCAGGGAAGAGAATGGATTGCATGTGGTGACCCCTCTCCTTCCCCTTGGTACCAGCGGGGCCGAAGCGATAGACGCTCAGCGTTTTTTGTTGAAGAACTTCCTTAAGGAACGAAAGATTCACAGCTTCCTAGCTTGGTATTACACGCCGATGGCCTTGGAGTATACCTCAGATGTGAAACCAGAGCTGGTGATCTACGACTGCATGGATGAATTGTCAGCCTTCCAGGGGGCTCCTCCTCAGTTGGTAGAGCTAGAGCGCGAACTCTTCCGCCGTGCCGACCTTGTCTTTGTTGGAGGTCAGAGCCTTTACCATGTCAAACGAAAGCAACACGCGAACGTGCATTGCTTTCCCAGCAGCATCGATCGGGCCCACTTTGTAGTCGCGCGAGAGGGACTCGCGAATCCAACGGACCAGCGACTTATTCCGCATCCCCGTATTGGTTTTTTTGGTGTGCTCGATGAGCGACTTGACACTGCCCTGCTCGCTGCAGTCGCAGAGCAGAACCCGCAGTGGAGTTTGATTTTGCTTGGACCAGTGGTAAAGATTCGTCCGGAACAACTGCCGCGACTTCCTAACATTCATTATCTCGGGCAAAAACAATACGGCGATCTCCCCGCCTATCTCAGCAATTGGGATGTGGCGATGCTGCCCTTTGCCAACAATGCATCCACTCGCTTCATCAGCCCCACTAAGACACCGGAGTACCTGGCTGCAGGAAAGCGTGTAGTAAGCACTCCCATTCAGGACGTGATCGAGCCGTATGGTCGGCTTGGCCTGGTAGATATTGCAGCGACCCCAAAAGAGTTCAGTACTGCCATCGAAAGTGCCCTTACGAGCACGGATGACGAGAGCTGGTTAGACAGAGTCGACCAGATGCTGAGCCATATATCCTGGGATAAGACCTTCGCGGGCATGTGGCACGAGGTCACTCGCCTTCTCGGCCGCTCGTCGGAATATGCTGCAGGTTACACAACCGTAAAGGAGATTGCGAGTGTTTGACTATTTGATCGTAGGCGCGGGCTTTGCCGGCAGTGTGATGGCAGAACGCCTTGCTTCACAGATGGACGCGAGCGTCCTGCTGATTGATCGCCGTCCCCACATCGGCGGCAATGCGTATGACTTCTACAACGAAGCGGGGATTCTCGTTCATCGCTACGGTCCGCATATTTTCCACACAAATTCGAAGAGAGTGTTCGACTACCTCACGCGATTTACAGCGTGGCGCCCGTATGAGCATCGCGTGCAGGCGAGTGTGGATGGCCAGCTCGTACCGATTCCAATCAACCTGGATACGTTGAACAAATTATACGGATTAAATATGACCTGCAGGCAGGTCGAGGATTTTCTTACTTCGGTGGCTGAACCGCGCAGCCCCATCATGACTTCGGAAGACGTGGTGGTAAGTCGCGTAGGTCGTGAGCTCTACGAAAAGTTCTTTCGCAACTATACAAGAAAGCAGTGGGGGCTAGATCCATCTGAGTTGGACGCTTCCGTCACGTTGCGGGTTCCCGTAAGAACCAGCAGAGATGATCGATATTTCACCGACCAATATCAGGCGATGCCACTGCACGGGTATACCAGGATGTTCGAGCGAATGCTCGATCATCCGAATATCCGGATAATGCTCAATACAGAATTCCGGGACGTTCGTGAAGAGGTCTCGTTTACCAACGTAATCTTCACTGGCAAGATCGATGAATACTTCGATTACTGCTTAGGCAAATTGCCTTATCGTTCGCTACGTTTCGAGCACCAGACTCACAACTCCAAAAGGTTTCAGCCGGCCGCTGTGGTCAACTACCCGAACGAGCACGCTTATACGCGAGTGACGGAGTTCAAGTATCTGACCGGTCAACAGCATGCAAGTACAAGCGTTGTATTCGAATACCCTTGTTCAGAAGGCGATCCATACTATCCGATCCCGCAACCGCAGAATGCCGAGTTATACAGGCAGTACAAGACAATGGCAGAGTTTACACCGAACGTCCACTTTGCGGGGCGGCTCGGCACCTACAAGTATTACAACATGGACCAGGTAGTCGCTCAGGCGCTCAAGCTGTATCAAACTATCACGGAGCGCGCGGATCACCCGTTGCTACTTACAGATAGAGCTGTTGATCAGGAAGAAATGAGAGACAGGTCCGCCGCGTGATCCAAATCAAGCAACCTGCCCTGCAGATCTGGGGTGGAGTTGAATACACGTGTAATCGGGTACGCGATCGCTACTTTGATCAACTTGCCCTGTCCGGACACGGAGAGCGGCTAGATGACTTTGATCTTATTGCGGGGCTTGGTATTCAGGTGCTGCGCCACGGTTTGCTGTGGGAACATCATCACCGAGATCAATCCTGGAAGAAGGCCGATGTTTGCATCGACCGCATGACACAGGTCGGCATTTCCCCGATCATCGGGCTCGTTCATCATGGCAGTGGTCCTCCGTACACAAGCCTAGTCGATGATTCTTTACCAGAGAGGCTCGCCGCCTATGCTGGCGCGGTGGCAGCAAGGTATCCATTCATCGAAAGGTACACTCCTGTCAACGAGCCGCACACGACCGCCCGCTTTAGTTGCATGTACGGTATCTGGTATCCGCACCACATGGACCGAACCAGTTATCTGCGCGCTCTCCTGCGTCAAGTTAAGGGAACCGTTTTGAGTATGGAGGCGGTCCGGAAGGTCCGTTCAGATGCCTTGTTAATACAGACCGAAGATATAGGGAGGATCTGCTCGACACCCGAACTAAGTTCGTTATCCGATCTGCTAAATCAACGGCGCTGGTTGCCGTTTGACTTGCTGTGCGGCCGCGTAGAGCGTGATCATCCCATGTTTGATTATCTTCTGGAAAACGGGATTGATGAAGCAGAGGTACTGTGGTTCCGCGATAATCCGTGCATTCCTGATGTTATTGGGGTGAATTACTATTTGACGAGCGATCGCTATCTCGACCATCGGGTGGAGCTGTTTCCTGAGGACCGCATGTCGGCAGAAGGAAACTTCGTTGATATCGAGGCCGTTCGCGTCTGGCCTGATGGCATCGTTGGCTTCGACGAACTGCTTCTTGAGGCTTGGGAACGATTTCATCTCCCGGTTGCGATTACAGAGGTACACCTTGGGGGCGAAGTAGAGGAGCAGATCCGCTGGGCTGCGGAGGCCTGGTCGGCTGCGCAGTACGCGCGGCATAAGGGAGCTTCGTGCGTCGCTATCACTTTCTGGGCTATGTTGGGCTCCTACTTTTGGGATGCCCTGGTCACGCGGAACAATGGTCACTACCAACCTGGAGTCTTCGACGTTCGTGGCGGATCGCCATCGCCAACTGAGTTAGCCGATCTGGTGCGACAGCTTAGCCGCGGCGACGAGCCGCGCCACTCATACCTTCATCATCCAGGTTGGTGGCGATCTCCCAATCGCATCTCTTTTAAACTTCAAGAGGAGTTGGCGCATGCACGGTGAGACTCGGGAGCACTGTCCTTACTGCTGGAGGATTTGCTCCCTCCAGAGGGTCTCGATATGTGCATCGTAACTCTCTGTCGAGCCCGTAGTTGCCCGCGCAACTTCATGAAAAGGCACTTTTGGCCTGCGATCTGCATAGAGCAGACCATTCGCCTCCTGGTAGGTATCGGTGAACTGGGTATAGCAGAAGCCGGCAAGTAGCGGCAGTTGCCGGACGGTATTCAGCAGCGCTGAATATCTGCTCAGTAGATCGTCCGCCGACTCGGTTTGTGAGTAACCCCATATGGCCTCGCGATCTTCTCCGAAGGCGATGCCGCCAAACTCGGTGAGCACGATGGGGTGGTTCGTCTTATCAGCCTCCCCCAACTGAAGCATCCGGCCGCCGGGGCGTTCCCGCTTCAACAATCGGGTCGCTACATCCTTGATACCGTACCGCAGTCCAAGCCGTTCGGGCTGATCATCATAATCATGGATGCCTATGATGTCTGTAGCTACGCTCTCCCATCCGTCATTACCAATTACCGGTCTGCTCGAGTCGATGCATTTCGTCAGGTGGTAGAGTGCCTGGACATAATGTCGTTGTGCGGGACTATCGGGTAGATCAGGAACTCCCCAGCTCTCATTGAACGGCACCCAGGAAACGATGCATGGATGACTCTTATCTCGTTCCAGTACCTCCAGCCATTCGCGGGTGAGCCGGTGAATGGAACGCGTTGTGTACCGGTAGGCACTTGGCATTTCTTCCCACACCAAAAGTCCCAGCCTATCGGCCCAGTAATGGTATCGTTCGCTCTCGATCTTTTGGTGCTTGCGAACTCCATTGAAGCCGAGTCTCTTGGCAAGCTCGACATCCCGCCTTAGGGCGTCGTCGCTAGGAGCAGTTGCTCCACTTTCAGGCCAATAACCCTGATCAAGAACCAGGCGCAGGTTTAGCGGACGTCCATTTAGAACAAAGCGGTCACGCTGCGTGGTGACCGTGCGGATAGCTGTGTAGCTGCGAAGTGAATCGATAACCTTCCCCTCTTCGTCCAGTAATTCGAGGAGTGCATCGATGATTGTTGGCGATTGCGGAGACCATAAAAGCGTATTGCGGTAATCGTCAATCCCTGGATCGGATAGAGCGATCCTCCGGTGCACCTCACCCGCTATGACTGCATACGTATCAAGAGCCAGCAGTTGACCGCCTGCTAATAGCCGGACGCGCAACGCCGTTTCTCGAAGCTCAGAGTTCACCAGCGCTGTCAGGCAAATTTCCCAGCTTTCAAGGTTTGAACTCCAGTGCACCGACGATATGTGCGTAGCGGCAACAACCTCAAGCCAGACCGTCTGCCAGATTCCAGTGGTTCGCGGATACCAGATGGAATGGGGCTCGAGCTTCCAATCCTGCTTGCCACGAGGTTTTTCCAGATCGGCTGGATCGTCTTGGGCTCTGACAATGATTTCCTGTGTGCCCTCACGCAGCGCGCGGGTAATGTCGGCTTTAAAGGGCGTATAGCCGCCTTCATGCGTGGCCACTTCTTGCCCGTTGACCCACACAGTAGCCCGGTAGTCTACCGCTTCGAAGTGCAGAATGAGCCGATGTTGGGCGTCCAGGCCCGGGCTCTCGAAGCTGCGGCGGTACCATACCGTCGAGTAGAAGCCGGTGTCACCTACTCCACTGGCTGCAGTCTCCGGACTGAATGGAACCAATATTCTTTGGTCCCATTGCACCTCGTCGGGCCTAGAGAAACTTGTCTCCCGGCCGGAGCAGAAGTCCCACGTTCCATCCAAGCTAATCCAAAACTCACGTTCCATTTGCGGGCGAGGAAAAGGAAGACCCTTCCGCTGCTGAGAACTAGCCAAATGGTCGTTCAAGAAGTACCCTCCCGGAGGCTTGCTATCGGACCTTTTTTCGGGGCGCAAGGCCCAACAGATAAAGGCAACAGCACCTTATCACGAGTTTATACACTTCCTCCGTGACCGTTGAGCGATGCTTCGAATGGCGCGGCCTAAGAGGCGGTCCAGTATCGCTCACCGCTGCAGACCAGCCGGCACGGCAGCGATGAAAAAAGCAAGCCGCTGTCTGCGCCTCACTGCCACTATCTTGGTCTTTTTGCGAGGTACCCAAAAGGATGGAAGTTGTCACGGCGGGCTTCAGGAGGAACGAAGGAGTGCCGCCCGATTAACAGGCATAAGCGTTGCCGCCGGCCCGTTTCCTTAGGGACGAGCCGGAGGCATGAATTTAGGCTGCTTCGCTGGCGGCCGCGGAGTTGGAACGCTGTGAAATCTGCGTGAGCAGCTGATCGGCGTGCTTTTCCTCGTCTAATGTTTGCTGGAGGATTGCAGCATGGTCGCTTAGACCCAGTTGCGTCGCCCAGTCACGGGCGCTACCATATGAGGCAATTTCGTAGTGCTCGATCTTCTGCGCTGTGGCGATGAGGCCGGTGTCCCGGATGGCGCCTGCGTCGGTCTCCTTGGTGATGTTCTCCCCGGAACCGACAATTGCGGTAAGAATCGGATCCTTTTTGTCATCAACGTCACCATCATTTACATCGCCAATCAGTTCTTCCAGGCGATTGACATGAACCTGAGACTCCTGGAGGTGCGATTGGAATGCCTGTTTGAGTTGAGGATCATCGGCATGCTCAATCATAGCCGGCAGACCTTTGACGATTTGGTTCTCCGTTGAAAGCAGATAACGGAGCTGGGCGGTATAGAGGGCGTGCAGGCTCTTAAAGTCATTTGGAGTAATCAATCCCATTGCAAAACCTCGTAGACAAAAATGAGTTACTGCCGGTAAGAGGTGACAAACGAGTGCGGCGTTGTCCGGGGCAAGTCCTGGAAATTGATTGCACTGCACCGCTTCAATCAATCTATAGTGAGGACCACAACGGCCTGAGCACGAGATTCACAATTTCGCAGTAATGTGTTGTGTCGGCGGGTTTTATCTTCGGCTGAGGAGTATGGATGAAATATCTTCCAATGGATAGACTGGGCGCTCGCGAGACATCGCCCAAGGTGATTGAGTTCGGCATCTTCCTTCCCGGTATCAGCTCCGCGGCGGGTTACTCGGTGGTCGTGAAGATCATTCACGAGACGGACCAATACATCCAGGCGATCCAGCCGGTCATCGTGAAGCAGGACCATTCTGCCGACCCGACGTACAGCGACTACTGGTCGGGCAAAATGAATCTACAAACAACACCTGCGCCAGCCGGGTCAACCGCATGGGAAGCCCAGGGCGCTATGCTTATCGCTATCTGGTCGGCACTCCCGGAGGGAGCACCATCGACTTCATCATCGATCCCTACGCACGAGAGGTCGGTATCGGGCGGCTTTCGGCCATCACCGTGGGTGGCACGCCATACAACTTCTCTCTAAACGAGTTGACGTGGAAGACCCCGGCGCTAAAAAGCTGCATTATCTATGAGCTGATGATCGCCGAGTTCCGGCAAGACCTCGAGAGGGCCATCGGGATGGTCCCGTATCTGGCGGACCTCGGGGTCAACTGCATCGAAGTTATGCCGGTGGCCAATATGTTGGCGGTCATCGATTGGGGCTATGACCCGGTCGGGTACTTCTGCCTGGCGGAGCGGTACGGCGCGACGAACGATTTCCAGAAGTTCGTGGACCTGTGTCACCAGCACAAGATGGCGGTCATTGTCGATTCCGTCTACGGACACACCGGCGGCGACTTCGCCTACCCGCAGCTTTACGCGGCGCTGCAGCTTCCTTACCCCATCGGCGGTAAGTTAGGTGATTACGGGATCATAAACGACTTCTCGAAGACGCTTACACAGGATTACTTTTACTCGGTGAACCAGTACCTGCTGGACACCTTCCACATTGATGGATTCCGCTATGACGACGTGCCGGAATATTGGGACGGCGGCGCAGGCAAAGGTTACGCGAATCTCGTCTACACCACCTACCAGTTCGTGAAGAACAAGAAGGGCAAGGCGGACCACTATCAGCGGTTTTTTGACGGGCGGTGACATCAACCTGATCCAGATCGCCGAGGACCTGAGCGACCCCATCGGCAATCTTGACCAGAGCTACAGCACCGGGACGTGGCAGAATACCACCCTTGCCTGCGCTCAGTCCTGTGCGGCGGGCAGTACCGGCGCGATTGAGGCTCTGGGGCTGCAGCTCGGATTGAGCGGCTATCCGACTTCCGTCACAATGAACGGGGAAACCCTTTCAAAGACAGGTATCCAGTACGTCGAGAACCACGATCACCAGCGGTTCATCTGCAACTTCGGGACAGTGGGGGTCGATAACGCGCCCTGGGATGAGCTGATCAAGCAAGGAGATCGCAACAACAACTGGTCGCGGGTTCAGCCGTACTTGATCGCCCTCTTCACTGCCAAGGGCACACCGCTGTTGGCTGAGGGTCAGGAAATCTGTGAGAACTACTGGATCCCGGAGCAGATCAGCGAGGGCCGCGTGATGGTCTACAGACCCGTCCGGTGGAATTATTTCTACGACGAGATTGGAAAGTCGGTGATCCGCCTGTTCCGCAAGCTCACCGCCATTCGCAAGGCAGGTGCACAGTTCACCGAAGGCGATCACTACTTCATCAACGACTATGACCGGTTCAACTCCAAGGGACTTCTAGCCTTCACACGTACAACCGCGACGGCGTTCAGCCTTGTCGTCGTGAACTTCACGAGCGAAGATCAAACGACTTCGTACCGGTTTCCCAAAAATGGAACCTACACCGAACTGATTGAGGGCAACAACACTGTCACGGGTGTGGTCGCAAATACCGATCAGTCTATAAAGATTCCCAGCAATTACGGTTGTATCTGGACGATGTAGGCGGCTCCAGATTGTCTCGAAACCGCGTGAGACAGTCTGGGAAATGCCCGGTTCAACGCGTCCTGCGTCACTGCCGTCCAGGTTATCCCGTCGAGGCAGTTGGGACAGCCTCGTCATCGTCTAGGGTGTAGGACTTGGTACTCTACGGAAAATATCCTCACGTGCCCTGACCTTCAAAGGAAGCCGGGCAGAGAAATCGCCCGGAGGGGGATTATGAATCCTCCCTTCGGGCGATAAGTTTAGTGCATCCCGCTAATCGACCTTTTGAGAAAGGGTCGACGAAGTGCTTGTCGCATCATCGGAACTTCCTACGTATATTGCGGTGATCGAGTGGGTACCGGATGCCAGCGCTATGGTGCTGAAAGTGGCTTTCCCAGAACCATTGACGGTGCCCGATCCCAAGGTTGTGGAACCATCCTTGTAGGTGACGCTTCCAGTCGGCGTTGCACCCGAGGCCGCATGCACATTCGCAGTGAAGGTGACCGAACTTCCGTGAGTTGACGGGTCCTTCGAAGAGGTGAGGGTGGTGGTTGTCGAGGCCTTGTTGACGATCTGCGCCTCCTGGCTGGAAGTGCTGGTGAGGAATTCGCTGCTGCCCCCATAAGTGGCCTCAACGTGAGTGGTCCCGACCGAGAAGTTAGAGAGGGTCAGTTTGGCGACACCGCCTGAGGGGGTTACAGAACCGAGAACGGTGCTTCCATGAAGGAAGGTCACCGTGCCGGTTGGGGTTCCTCCGAAGCTGGGTTTGACAGTAGCAGTGAGGGTTACGGACTCACCATAGTTGACGGGTCCTTCGAAGAGGTGAGTGTGGTGGTTGTCGACGCTTTGTTGACGACCTGCGCCAACTGGCTGGAGGTGCTGGTGAGGAATTCGCTGGTGCCTTCATAAGTGGCCTCAACGTGAGTGGTCCCAACCGAGAAGTTAGTGATGGTCAGTTTGGCGACACCGCCTAAGGGCTTTACAGAACCGAGAATCGTACTTCCATGAAGGAAGGTCACCGTGCCGGTTGGCGTTCCTCCGAAGCTGGGTTTGACAGTAGCAGTGAGGGTGACGGACTCATCATAGTTCGACGGGTTCTTGGAAGAGGTGAGTGTAGTGGCTGTCGACGCCTTGTTGACGACCTGCGCCAGAGTGCCGGAGTTGCTGGTGAGATATTTGCTACTGCCTCCATAGGCGGCTGTAACGTGGGTTGTCCCAACGGAGAGGTTTGAGAGGGTTAGTTTGGCGACATTGCCTGAGAGGGTGGCAGTACCCAGAACGGCAGTCCCATGAAGGAAGCTCACGGTGCCGGTTGCAGTCCCCCCACCGTTTGGAGTAACGGTAGTTGTCAGAGTGACGGGCTCGTTGTGGCTCGATGGGTTCTTCGAAGAAGAGAGTGCGGTGGTAGTGGTGGTGGAGATGGTGAAGCTGGTCGACCTCACCGATGAACTGTTCCCGGCAACGTCCCTGCTATAGTACAGAACGCCGTGGGAACCCAGTGCAGATGAGGGAACGGTGAAAGGAGAGCTGTAGGCGACGTAACCCCCGCCGTCGAGAGAGTAGTAGGTGTGGGCAACGCCGCTCGTCGCATCCGTGCTGTTGATAGTAACCTTGACGGCGCTGGAATAGACATTCCCATTCACGGTTCCGCTTAAAGTGGCTGTCGATACTGGCGCTACCGAGTCATAGCAGACCGGTCCGTAAGAACCGATGGTAGTACGCCCCTGGTTGTCCCATCCTTCTACGTAGGCGGTATGGCACCCTTGAGTGACGCCGCCCGCGCACCCGAGCGCGCCGTTGAAAGAGAGGCACCCGGCTGTTGCATTTGGAAACTGCGGTCCGCTGTAAAATGAGTTCCCATCGCCCCCGTGTGGCTCGCTGGACGGATCGGAGGGGATGGAGTCCCAGCCCTGAGTAAATCCGAGGGCGCCCGGTGCTGGATAGCTGCCACTCCCCGCGTCGAGCAGGTTCCAATCGACAACCTGGTCGGTGTTAAACCAGGTGTTGGTCGCCGGACCGCCGAAGGAAAGGGAGGGATTTCCGACTGCGGGAATGATCTGCCAGTTGATGGCCCAGGCGAGCTGCATCATGTTGGCTGAGCCCCAGCCGGTAGCCGGGTCATAGCCGGCGTAGGCGCAGTAGTAGAACAGATCGTTTGCCACTGTAACGTTGTTGTTATTGCAGCCGCCGGTCACGTCATAGAGGGGGTTGTGGGGCGCGCCATAAACACCAGCGTCATAGATGAACGGAGACGCGAGGCCCACCGGAGAGCAAGCCGAGGAACCACTTCCGCATACACTGCCGACTTTGTCGAGGTAGGAGTTCTCCTGGGCAAAGAAGCCGGCGAGCTCAGGCGCCACGATGCTGGTACCGCCGCCGTAACTAGTCCAGGAGCCGCCGGTTACGTACCACTGACCCAGGACGTCTGGGTTTGCCGTCAGGGCGATATCCGGCACGAGGCGGCTTGTGAAGCCGGTGTTGATGTATTCGGTGGTGGTGCCGTTTACGGTCTGCCACGAGTAGAAGGGAGACTCGACGCCGGTCGAATAGTTGCCGCCTGTCATGCTCTGCCAGTAGGGCGCGCCAAAGAGCACGCTTCTTCCGCCGGTGCCGCCGCCGTAGTTGTTTCCGCATGCGCCGCCGTTGTTAGTCCAGAATTCGCCCTGCCAGGCAGTTTCACTGGAGAAGATTCCGGAGGTAGTCATGTTCATCTGTGTGCCGCCCGCCGCAATAAAGTCAGGATCGGAGGACGGGTATTGAACCGCAGTTGCGGCCCCGCAACCTGCGGCCGCGCCCTGGTCGCCCGCGGCGGCGATTAGGGTGATGCCCGATGCCACCATGTTATTGAGGATGCTGTGCATGGTGCCCGTCTCTATTCCCGCAGAAGTTGAGTTCGAGTCCTCGTTGCCGCCGTAGCTGGTGGACACCACCTTGGCGTGGCCGTCGCTCAAAACGAAGTTATAAGCATCCTCGAAAGTGCTCCAAAGGTTATTGGTCATCTCGTACTCGTAGATCGCCGCTGTATCGACCCAAGAGCCGTAGCTGTTGGACATGGCGCCCGAGTACTCGACATCGAGAGGTGCTTCTCCGTCCACTGCCGGGCAGGTCGATCCATCAATGCAGTACGGGGTGACGTTCGCCGCCATCCCGTAGGCGTTGAAGAACGTGACGATGTCGGAGGAGTTGTAGTTGCCGAATCCTACCAGCGCGATCGAACTTTCCGGCGGTGAGCCGGCGGAGTTGCCGGGCACGTTGCAGCAGCCACTAAACCTTTGCAGCGCATTGTAGTCGTAGCCCTGGGAGCTTTGAACATTGGCCGGATCCATGGCGTACGTACCATTCTTGTTGTCCAGGGCATAGTTATCGTTGGCCCCAAAGCCTGTAGACGACTTGCTCACGTTTGCCACCGCGGGCCTTCCGTTTATCGTCGAAGCCAGAGTCCACGGAGCCTTCGCCGGGTTGCCCGCGAGTTGCAACTTCTCAAGAGGAGTGATCGCAGGGCCAGGAACATAATCCGCACCCTTTATCGTCCCATGTGTGGTGCCCATCCTGTGCACCCTCTCGATGCTGTTCAGACCCGCGACGGCACTGAGAATTCCTGAGAGCCTGGCGGGGATCGCCGGGTCGCGGTCATTGGAAAAGTCGACTTCCTCGCCCACCTGGTAGTTGTTGATGGTTACTTTGAACGCCGCCTCAATCGTGCGGGCCGTTCCTTCAACGTCCACCAGCAGTCGATTGGGATAGCGTTTCGTCACAGTGAGGCCAACGCTCTGGGCCCAGTCCACCACCGCCTGCTCATCTTCAACGGACGGGGCGAAGCGCGCGTTCCACTCTTCCTGGCTCAAGAATTTGTGAAAGCCGGGCGAGCCCTTTCTGACCAGTTCCTGGATGAACTGGTCCTCATCGGCCAGGTGTGGCGGTTGAAGATTCAGCACCAGGCGCAGCTTCTGGTCAGGGTTGTAGTGGCTGACCAGGCCAGCCCTCCCCTCCCGTACTTCCCTCGGCGTAAACACCGCAATGCGTGCTGAAGAATCGGGCGACGCAGAAGCTCGAATTTCCTGAATGGGATTCTGTTGGCCCAACGCGGAATGTGGAGCACACAAAGCAATGATGGTGAACAGACCCGCCAACGATTGGCAAGCCCTGAAGGACCAGCGGCAATGGGACGAAACACTTTGCATACACTTCTCCGAGTACTGAATTGAAGGAACGCGGTTGCGGAGAGGGGGCGCGCCGCACCGGCGAAGGCAAAAATGCCGTTCGCAGGATAGTGGAGGGGGAGTAAGTTTCGTTACACATCCTAGCAAAGAAAATAGACATTGCCATGAGAATGCTGGAGCGGGCTGCCCAACTTAACGGCAGTATCTGCAAGGAAGCATGCACAGAAATAGGGCCGCAGTCGGGAACAGGAGAACTGGTGTGTCACTTTCAGAGGTATCTGGCGCAATATTTCGGAGCTATTTGGCGCAGCCCCAGCAGCCAGAGATGTCGAATCTATAGCGGCATTGTCGAGACAAATCCACAATAAGCCATTTGTTTTCCGTGCCAAGCAGTGTCTAACTAGTTATTAGCCGGCATCACTGTTAAAGCAGCCTAGATCTTTGCCTAATCATCATTAGGAAATCTCTTGATTGCTTTCTCAAGCCAATTCCGAAAGTCATCAGCCACAGTTCCGTGAGCATCGATTGTCAGCGTGATTGTGACCACCGTTGCATCCATGCGGGTCAGACAGAGTTGCGGGTCACAACAGAGTTGTAGGGCCTCTAGAGCCTAGCGGACGGCGCAACCGCAGTGCTGATGAAGACAACGATGACAGTGACAATGATGAGGAGAACCTTCCTTCCCAGCTATGGTCACGGCGCGTCACATTCGTGGTGTATCGTGCACAGGCGCAGAGTAAATCCAAGAACTTGTCACCTCTTTTGAGGTTGCGAATGATTGGTCTTGAGGGGTGGTCCGACATTGATTTTGAGTGAGTCATCTTCCATCAGGGGTTTGTCAACACCGGTTGCGCCCTCTAAATCCCGCACCATACGAAGGGGAAGGCGGTCTTTCCTGACCTCTGCTTCCCCGGAATGCACCTTCATTGCTAAAAGTCGACGCGCAGTGCGACCTGCCCTGTCCGGTTTCCTGCGTTCTCGGCCGTTTGTGGCGCGCTGAGAACTCCGAAAGTAGAGGTGTTGTCGATTTGCGTGGCGGGCGGAGCGAAGTTCGTGTGGTTGAGGACATTATTAAATGTGGACTCGAAGCGCACATTTACTCCTTCGGTCACCCTGAAGACCTTGCCAAGACCGAGCGCGACCGCCGCGGTTCCAGGCCCTTCGAGGCTCCCGACAGCTGCGTTGCCAAATCGGCCCGCGCCTGCAGGCGTCGGTCCGAATGCGGCCGGGTTGAAATATTGCGTACGCGACTGCCCGCGATAAAACGCGTTCGAGAGAGCATCTGGCCGTAGAAACGCGCCGCGGTTCACGACATTCGTATTCGACTGATCGAAGGAGCCGCTGATGCTCGGCGTAAGCCACGGCCCGGTTTCGAGCAGAGTCACAGTCGTCAGCTCCCATCCCCCGGCAATCGCGTTCTTCCAGCCTCCAGTGTTCAGGAACTGCTGGCCTTGCCCAAATGGCAGCTTGTAGAGCCCGGAGAGCAGGAAGCGGTTGCGGCGTGTCCCTTCTACGTTTCCGTAGTTGGTGCCCACATGAAAACGGTCCGCGATGGGAGTACCGTAGTTCACCTCGCCTGCGAACGCTGTCGGGGTATCGCCCTGGTTGTCCGCGAGATTCTTGGCAAACGTGTAGTTCGCGTCGAAGTATAAGCCGTGGGCCATTTTGTGACTTTCTTCCACTTCCAGGGCGTTATAGCTCTGAGTGCCGGCGTTGAAGGTGCTATAGATCTCGAACCAGTTGTGATAGGGTGCCCTCGGGTCGACGTAGGGGCTAGCTGCATTCGGCTGATACGCAGTGGTGCTCGCAGGAATCTGGTTAAGGTCTTCGGTGATGTTCAGCCGATACGTGTGCATCCCCACATAGCTGACACGAATGCTGTCGCTATTGGTAATCTGTCTTTCCACAGTAAGGTTCCACTGTTCCGATTGTGGGTCACGATAGTTCGGATCGACGCCCTGATCGATCGAGCCGCCCCCGTATTGCACTCCGACGCTGGGAGGCGCGGTGTTCGGGAACTGGATTAAAGGCGTACCGTTAGCCGTCGTCGCGTTGGTATAGGTGTGAAGAGCTGAGGTCGGGTTACCACTGTTGTTGAACGACAAAGGGCCTAGGTTCGTCATTGTGAAGATCCCGAATCCTGCACGAATGACGGTTCGGGCATCGTTGGTCGGTCTATAAGCAAGCGAGATGCGGGGCTGGAAATTGCCTTTATAGGTATTCCGCAACCCCTGAGGCAGATGGTCCTGGCTGGCGGTGACGTAGTTCGTGCAGGGAAGCGCGGTGTAATTAAGGTTGCAGGCGTTGAATGACTGCTGAAAAGCAAGGTTCGATGACTGTATGTTTTCCTTGGCCAAGTACGCCGCTAGACTGTTGGGGACGACAATGGAGTTATTTCTCTGGTCAAAATTGGCCAGGTTGCCACCGTCTTCATTGAAGGCTGGAAGGATCTGCCAGCGCAAGCCAACATTGACCGTGAGCTTGTTCGTGACCTGGAACTCGTCCTGTCCGAAAGCACTGTACTGCCAAGCTGTACCGGCAACATCTGGACTGGACACGGCGAAGAAGAGATTAGTAGGAGCCCCCTCCAGAAAATCCCCGAACGCGTTGCCGGTGAAGGTTGGCTCAAAGGTGAATTGGCCGAAATCATCGGAAGGCAGGAATGTCTCGATGTCCGAGTAGCGGACTCGCCGCGCATCGATTCCACCCTTGAAGGTATGCCGTCCCGACGTAAAAGTAAGGCTATCGGTCAGCTGGAGCGTTTTCGATTGAGTGACGCCAGTTTTATCGCGACCGATCGGCGTGAAGCCGGTACCGGCGCTAAAGTTGAAGGTCGGGAATGCATGCGTCGTCGGATGTTGGCTGATGTTGACACCCGTCAGGTCGAGTTGCGAGAGGGCCGCCGCACCCTGGATCGGAAAACCGACACTGGTTGTTACGTTGGTGAAGCCGAAACGAAACTCGTTCAACAGTCTCGGCGTGATGGTGTAGGTATGCGAGATCAGGAAGCTGCGATTGTGTACGCTATCGGAATCGTTCGGCAGAAGCGGGTTTGCATAGTCCTCTGTGATGTTCTTCCGGCTAAAGCGCGCATAGGCTGATTGCTTCGCATTGATGGTTTGATCGATGCGGATGTCCGCCCCGTCGGTGCGCGCCGGTGTTTGCTGGAAGTTCTCATAGTTATAGTTGGACTGGCCGGATACATTCGGTAAGGGGTAGTACGTCAGCAATGCGGTAGCAGTCGGGCTGATCTGTCCCTGGGGAATCACAGGGCCCCCGAGTGCGCTCAAATCTCCGTTCCTCTCTGCTGCCGTTGGAACGAGGAACTGCTGCGCTATCGATGTGGAGCGGCGATTTCCCTCATAATCGGCGAAAAAGAACGTATGGTTCTTGCCGTCGTAGAGGTGCGGGATCGTCATCGGCCCGCCGAGGGATCCGCCAAAGGTATTGAAATGCTTTGGCGCCTTCCCGGAAAATCCGTAAGGGTCGGCGTCCAACGCATCGTTTTGAAGATAATCGAAGACGCTTCCGTGAAGTGAGTTTGTGCCGCTTTTGGTGGTGAAAGTCACGTCGCCAACCTGGGAGAATTCCGCGCTATTGTTGAAGGAGGTCACTTTCACCGCAGCGATTCCCTCTTGCGACGGATAGGAATCCTGCAAGGCGCCATTCTGTCGAACATTAGCGGTCGAGATTCCATCCACCGAAAAGTTGACCATCGACGAACTAGCGCCCCCTAATGCGATATTCCCGGAGCTGTCTTGTTGGACATTAGGAGACAGCATGAGCGCGCCGAGCGGACTTGTTGTTGTCGCCCGATTGTTTAACGGCAGTTGGGTGATTTGCTGATTATTCTTCGAGTCCCCGACCGTGCCGTTCTCAGTGTTGATTAGTTCGGCATCGGCGACGACTTCCACGCTCTGCGCTTGAGACTCGACGGAGAGTGTAATCGGAATCCGCAAATCCTGACGGGCCTCCAGGGACGCGGCTGCAACCACGGCCCTGTTGAAACCGGAATGCTCAACGGTGATCGAGTAATGGCCGGGCTTCAGGTTTTCGAACAGGAATTCGCCTGCATCGTTTGATAGCATATCGCGGTCAGAGCTCTGATCAAGCGAGTGAACCGTAATCGTTGAGCCAGGAAGTACTGCGCCGGAGTTGTCCTGTACCGTGCCGCGAATGCTGCCGAAGGTCGATTGCGCGTAAGCACTCAGTGTCACTGCAAAAACCGCAATTGCAATCGATGCCAGCCTACGCCCAATAACTCTTATTCGACGTCGAGGGGTTTCCCGGTACTTTAAGGTTCCCTGGGGGGAAGGGCAGCCGTTAAGCGTGCCGAGAAGAATTACGCGTTCCATCTGGAGATGCAAAATGCCGTGCGCCACGGCCGCCGAAGTATGTCGTGCGTCTATAGGTGTTCTCATTTGAATGGTGTCCGTTTCCGACGGGGGTAGACCCGCTCACCATTAGCTGACAACAGAACCCATTAGCGCGGCGTAAAACATCTTAGAGCATTTATGGACTCTTTATGGAAAATGCAATCGGGCGATTTCTGCTGAGGCACTTATATCTTACTTACAGACCAGTCGTTAGTCTGTTATTGGTGACTGACTAACCGACCGATGAAAAAGGCTGCATACTTCCCAGCTGCTTGGCGCGTGATGTGCGTATTCACGCTTCTCGGAACACTAACCTACGCAGGGCTTAGCTTCCATATCGATATCTTCATCGAAGGTTTCGTGTTCCTGCTTCCGGTTCTGCTCATCTCCGTTCGGTGGGGCTTCCGGGAGGCGACTATCGCTTCGATTGCATCGGTCTTGTGCCTGGATTATTTATTCACAGAACCTCGCTACAGTTTTTACATGGCCGCCCGTCATGACTGGGTTGCGTTATGCGCCTTCGAGACCTTGGCACTCGCGGTGAGCGGACTTGCGGCCCAAGTCAAAGCTCAGGCGGAGAATGCCCAACAGCAGCGACTTCGCTTTGAGAGGCTCTATCGCATTAGCAAGGAGGCCTTCGTATTCGACCAGACACAGTACTGTGGCTCTCAACTTGTCCAAATCACAAAGGACGTGCTTGCAGCCGATGGTGTCTCTCTCTGGGATGCAATTGCGCTCAGGACCGTAACGTTTGGCGACATCGATCTTGATCATGAGGATCTCCGATCGTGGTATGAGGATTCGCATGACGAGATGTGCGTACAAGGAAAGCTTTGGATGCAAAGGCTTCGAGTTAGTGAAAAATCCTTAGGTGTGCTCTGCGTGTCTGCACGGGAGATCGACCCGCTAACCCTGGCTTCGGTCGCATCCATTGCGGCACTCGCATTAGAGCGAGCTAGAGCCTTTGAGGAGAGGAGCGACGCCGAGGCGGCAAACCGGACCGAACAGCTAAGAAGCGCCGTTCTTGACGGTCTGGCTCATGCATTCAAGACACCTCTGACGATCATTCAGAGTGCCAGTTCCGGACTTTTAGAAATCCGGAGACTTGACGATCGACAAAGAGAGTTGGTCGAATTCATCGATCACGAAGCAACGCGTCTCTCGGACCTAACCACGCGGCTGCTCACAACTGCGAGGCTCGACGGTGCAAGATTGGAAGTTCACCGGGAGCAAGTGCTATTAACGGAACTTGTCGACCGATGCTGCATCGACGTTTCGTCGGGTTGTGCCGACCACTGGCTGAGCTGTGACGAAGTCTCCGCGGACAGTCAGGTCTGGGCCGATCCGCTATTGATGAAGCTGGCGCTTGATCAACTGATAGACAACGCCGCTAAGTATTCAGCGTCCGGATCTCAAATCAGGATCTCTTTGCGGAAAGACGGCGATGCAAGCATTGTTGGGGTCCACAATGATGGGTCGTTCATACGCCCCGAAGAGCGTCAACGTATTTTCATGCGGTACTATCGCGCCGCTGGATCCGAATACAAAGCTGCTGGGACAGGCATCGGCCTGTCGGTGACTAAGAGAATTGTGGAAGCCCACGGTGGAAGCGTCTGGGTGGATAGCGATGTTGTCTGCGGGACTACTGTGTTCTTCACCTTACCGCATCGCCCAGGGAGGCCCGAGTGAGTGTATCGCAAGGACGTTTGTTGATTACAGAGGACGATTCCTCTTTGCGTCGGGCGCTCAAGACGACTCTTCAGGCATTGGGCTTCGATGTGGATGAAGCTCCGGATGGAGAGTCGGCGTTGGTGCTGGTTCATCAGAACCAATATGACACCGTGCTTCTAGATATCAATATGCCTGGCATAGATGGTCTGGAAACCTGCGTACGCATTCGCCGGGGCTTCACAAGGCTGCCGATTCTCATGCTCACCGTCCGCGATAGTGAGGATGATAAAGTGAACGCACTCGATGCGGGAGCGGACGACTACATCACTAAGCCCTTCCAGATCAGAGAACTGATTGCTCGCATTCGGACTGCGATCCGTCGCCTCCATGCACCAGGAATCCCTACCGACGCTCCTCTAACCATCGGCGAAATCATTCTCGATCCCGTACGGCATCGGCTCTTCAAAAACGGTGTCGAGATTAAGCTGACGCCTCGTGAGTTTTCAGCGACTCAGTTTCTGATGGAAAATGCAGGCCGGCCCGTCACCCATGCGCGACTGTTGACTCTTCTCTGGGGCTCCGGTTATGGAGATGAGCGTGAATACCTTCGTGTCTTAATCAGCACACTGCGTAAGAAGGTGGAGAGCGATCCAACGAAGCCCGAGTACCTGCTTACGGAAAGCTACATCGGCTATCGCTTTCGCGAAGCATAGCCGCACGCGAAGGAGTTTCCGCGAGGCATTATTGCCCATGCTGTAACCCTTATACCTCTTTTATCAGTCATGCAGGATACTTAAATTGTGGGTTACGAACAGACATCTCAGATCGACCCCGTCAAAGCGGCGCGGCGTTATTCGCGAGCATTACGGACAAGTAAGCGCCGCGATCAAAAGCGGGCGAAGTGTTTCGCGTTGATCGCAGCAGTTCTTCTATGCGTCCTCGTGACGACCTTCGCTATGAGGACCTCTCGACGATTGAGGACGACTGTTGACCGTCTTCATGCAGCAGTTCCAACGCGCATGGCACAGTTCAACGCCTCGCAGTAGTTTGATCAGTCGTATGATCTGAACCGCCATGATCTTTGCTCGAGAGGTTCAACCGGATCATCGAGCCAGTCGGCGAAGCAACGGGCCGACCTCGATTGATTTCAGCAGTGAGTTGGCTCGCCATGATAGAGGCTACTGCGCCCGAACAATACCGCCCTTCGCCTACTCGATCAACTGATGTAACTGAGACTCCGCCCACGTCTAAATGCGTGATACGAGCAGCTACGTCTGAGGATATGGCTGCAGTGACCGCGATTTACGCGCACTTCGTCGAAACCACCACGGCCACCCTTGACCTTATTGCGCCCGGTGAAGCCACGATGCTTCGTAGGCGGCAGGTAGCATTGGATCATGATCTGCCTTACCTGGTGGCGGAGCTCGAAGGCTATATCGTGGGTTATTCCTACGCTGCGCCATTCCGCCCTCGCGAGGGCTATCGATTCACCGTTGAAGACTCGATCTACGTGCGCGCGGATTGTAGAGGGCATGGGGTAGGCAAGAAGCTCTTGTCCGAGCTGCTCTCAAAGTGCCAGGAGAGGAAATGTCACAGCATGATCGCATACGTTTGTGGCGCTAACCCGCCGTCCGTCGCACTCCATGCGTCAGTAGGTTTTCTCCCCATCGGGACCCTGCCGGAGGTGGGAAAGAAGTTTGGGAAGTGGGTGAGCATCTCGATCATGCAGCGGCTCCTCTGATAGGTCGAGTCTTGATCCGGGAGTTGCTGTGTTCTCCGGATTCTATACAGAGGATGTAAGCTCTTCACGTTACTCCCGTCCTAGAGGATCTGTTTACGCTTCCTTTATCAATTTATGCTTCTAATTGGTTTGTAGATATCTTTGTGCAACTCACAGAATGAATCAATAAGGGTACGGTTGCCTGCAGGAAGACATCGCCTCGAGGGGCACACAAAGCCCGGTGCTGCATTCCGTCACCGTTTCTAAAGCTGATCCGAATGGTCTTACTGCCGCTCATTTCGCGACAGGCGGATAGGCCCGCTCTGGCAATCCCGCGGTGGCGGGAAGAGGACTTGCGCGTGGCTCTGGTCATCAGTTGTGACGCGGAGCCTCGCCGGCTGAGGCTTGCTGAACAGGCAACAGCATAGACACTCGCGGTGCGGAATGAGGTTACATTGAACGACGGCCATAGATCGACCAGGAAGGTTTTGTTTGTGGCGATTCTGGCGAATCTGGCAATCCTGATCGCTAAGCTCATTGCCGCTGCGTTTACCGGAAGCTCTGCAATGCTCTCAGAAGCCATTCACTCGCTGGTCGACACTGGCAACGGTGCCTTGTTACTGATGGGACAAAGACTCAGCATTAAGCCACCCGACGAAACACACCCGTTTGGGTATGGAAAAGAACTCTACTTTTGGACAATGATCGTGGCGTTCGTCGTGTTTGCTCTAGGTGGGGGCGCTTCCATCTACGAGGGGATTGTTCATTTGTATCATCCACAAGCCCTCGAACATCTTCGTGCCACGTATGTCGTGCTGGGATGTTCCGCTGCATTTGAGGGCTACTCTCTTGCCGTTGCATTGCGGGAGTTTCGCAAGGTCCGGGGCGACCGGTCGTACTTGAAGGCTATACGGTCCAGCAAAGACCCGGCATCCTTCACCGTTCTGTTCGAGGATTCAACGGCTGTTCTCGGGATCGTTGTTGCGCTCGTCGCTACTTTCTTCGGTCAAAGGTACAGGTTGCAATGGTTTGATGGAGCCGCATCCGTTGTAATCGGCTGTCTTCTGATGACAGTCGCGGGATTGCTCGCCGCGAAGACAAAAGCATTGTTGATCGGGGAGGGAGCGGATAAGGAAACTCTGCTGAGCATTCGAGAGATCGCTGAAGCCGTTCCAGGCGTGAAACGATTAGGATACCCGTTCACGATGTTCTTTGGACCTCAGCAAGCGCTCCTGACAATGACCGTACAGTTTCATGCCGGCTTCTCGATCTCGGAGGTTGAACTTACTGTTGATCGTATAGAAGCGTCGATTCAGGCCAAGTATCCGCAGCTTAAACACATTTTCCTTGAGGTGGATACCGTGCGAGACGTGAAGGAAGAAAGTCTTGGAGGCGAGGTCGTTCTCCTTGAAAAGAGCAGCACAATCCATTCTGAATCGTGAGGGCTTAACGTCGAGCCTCTCTCACGAACGCAGCCACCCGCATTGTGGTGCCTCAAGTTCGCGATTCCGGACGTTTCGGACTCGTAAGGCGGCATCCCTTGTACACCAGTGACGTTCTTGCCGACTAGCAACAGCCTCGGAGAGCTTCTTCTGACGACGCCCTATGATGAACACGTCGGCGTCCTCTTCTACGAATAGCTTTGCTGTCGCGAGTGCCACACCTGAAGTCGCAGCAGTGATCACGGCGACTCTTCCTTTAAGTTTCCCATATCTCATCCTCTCTGGAATGCAACTGAGGATGTCATGTTGGTCGCCTTGGTAAGGCCGAAACCCCCATACCCGACCTACTCAGCAAACCCGGGAAACAACTCACATGCTTGCCTACTTAACAGCGTCGTGCCACAAGCGTTAGGCCATTGAGTCTGGCGGCAAAGCTGGAAGGCTGACGCCGATCGTGTTATCGTCTTCAACGATCAATTGGCAGTCAGGGGTCTTGCAAGTAAATCACGACGTCATAGCAACTGAGGTCTCTGCGCAGTCACATCAAGTTTTCCTAGAAGGGGAGCAAACGTTTCATGTCTCAGATATGGTTTATCACTGGATGTTCGCGAGGATTGGGCCGCGCGTTTGCGGTGGCGGCGCTCGAATCCGGGCATTGCGTCACGGTTACCGCCAGGAACGTGAACGAGGTTGCCGATTTTCGGCAGAAGTATGGCGACCGCGTGCTCCCTCTCTCGTTGGACGTCACCAACGAATCTCAGGCGAAGGACGCTGTCCAAAGCACAATTAAGACATTCGGTCGACTGGACGTTCTCGTCAACAATGCGGGCTACGGCAACGTTGCCCCGATCGAAGACACAAGCCTCGAAGAGTTCCGCGCGCAAATTGAAACAAATCTCTTCGGCGTCATTATTCTGACCAAGGCGGCGCTTCCTCATTTCCGTGAGCGCCGGTCCGGGCACTTCTTCCAAGTCTCATCGATCGCCGCTCGTATCGGCCCGATAGGCCGGGCTCCCTACGCAGCGGCAAAGTGGGGGGTCGAAGGCTTCTCCGAAACGCTGGCCAAGGAAGTCGCACCGTTTGGCGTTAAGGTAACGATCGTCGAACCAGGGGGATTCAGGACCGACTTCGCAGGGGCATCCACTTCCTTGCGGGAGGGCCGTCCGGAATACGAGGAGACGGTTGGCAAAACAGTCCGGTTTCAGCGCGAATATAACGGGAAGCAGCCGGGGGATCCTGCGCGAGCCGCTGCTGCTCTACTGCGTCTTGCCGCCGAGCGGGACCCTCCCTTGCGGATCGTCCTGGGGAGTGATGCCTACAACGCCGCGGAGAAAAACGACCTGACCAAGATCGAACTCGCCAGGAAGTGGAAAGACGTCAGCATCTCGGCTGATTTTCCGAAAGTTGGCGAGTGACAGAAGCTCACGAATGGAAGAGTGCAATTCGTGGCCTCGGCCGGCGGGAGGCAGAAGATATGCCCGGTGGAGCGGGCGCAGCACAAAGAGGGAGCCAATATTGGCAGCGCTCGAGCGCAGCGACCGAAGCGCGCGCTCCGAGTTCTACCTTACTCGGAGCCGTCTTCTGTTCACCAGGCGGTACTGCCCGGGGTTTTGGATGACGATCTTGGCCATGATCGAAGCCAGTGTCCTGCAACGCCCACTGATTGGACGGCCCGAAAACGCAGCCGCCATCTTCCGCGGGGCACTCGCCAGCTTCAGCCGTAAACGATCCAAACATTCGGTTGAACGTTGGCCATGGAGCAGACTCTTTAGCCTCCAGGACGATGCCCTCCCAAGAAGCCAGCTTGTGCGCCGGAGTTTCCCGGCGCTCAACGCTCAATAGCGGGGTACATCGGCAAGCCGGTTCACGTTCTGAAAAGGGATCATCCAGCCGGGGTATTCCGGCGGCAGGGCACTCACCTCATCCAATTTCCGGATCTCGTCGTCATTGAGCTGGATCTCGACCGCCGCGAGGTTCTGCTGAAGTTGATCCACGCGTTTTGCGCCAATGATCACTGAGGTGACAAACGGCTTGGCCAGCACCCAAGCCAACGCAATCGTGGCGACGCTCGAATCATGGGCTTGTGCAATCGGCCGCAAAACGTCAAGAATGCGCCAGGTGCGTTCCTTATCCACGATAGGAAAATCGAACGCGGAACGCCGCGAATCTTCCGGCTTTTGATTCTCGCGGGAATACTTCCCAGAAAGGAGTCCGCCGGCCAGAGGGCTCCAGACCAGGAGTCCGGTTCGCTGATCCTGTAGAAACGGTACGATCTCGCGCTCTAAATCACGCCCGGCGATTGAGTAATAGGCCTGAAGTGTGTCGAACTTGGCGAGGTTCTTCGCATCGGAGATGCCGATCGCCTTCATGATCTGCCATGCGTACCAGTTGGAGCAGCCGATATAGCGGACCTTTCCTTGAGACACGAGTGTGTCCAGGGCGCGAAGGGTCTCTTCAATCGGAGTCACCGAATCGGAGGCATGGATTTGGTATAGGTCGATGTAGTCCGTCTTGAGGCGTTTCAGCGATGCCTCCACGGCATCCATGATGTGACCGCGGGAGGCGCCAATGTCGTTGCGCCCGGGACCAGTCCGTCCATAGACTTTGGTGGCGATGAAGATGTCTTTTCGAGCAATGCCGAGGTTCGCAATCGCCTGGCCGAGGACCTTCTCCGCCCCCCATTGGTGTAAACATCGGCCGTATCGACGAAGTTGATGCCGGCATCGAACGACAGTTTAAGAAGCTCATCAGCGAGTTTCTGTTCGACGCCAGCAACCGGTTTCCACATGCCTTCGCCGGTAGCGAAAGTCATGGTACCGAGACAGAGTTCAGAGACGAGAATTCCGGTGTGGCCTAGAGTGTTGTATTTCATGCGCCCTTGCCTGCTGAGAATGGATTATTGGAGATTTCGGTAAGTTAGATGTCCCCTCAAGGCACGCGATTCAGAGCAAACCTTCCCGAACTCAACGCTACTGGGCAGGATCGTAGTTGAGGTTCTGGCCGAGCCACCGCTCAACTTCCGCCACACTCATCCCCTTGCGTTGGCTGTAGTCCACGACTTGATCGCGGTCGATTTTTCCGAGGCTAAAATATCGCGACTCGGGGTGGGCGAAATAGAGGCCGCTGACGCTTGATCCCGGCCACATCGCAAACGATTCTGTAATCACCATTCCCGTGTTCGCTTGGACGTCAAGCAAGCGCCACAGCGTGCCCTTTTCGGTGTGGTCTGGGCAAGCCGGATACCCGGCGGCCGGCCTGATCCCGCGATACTTTTCCTGGATAAGGTCGCTATTGCTCAGGCCTTCAGCACACCCGTAGCCCCACTCTTCCCGCACCCGTTTATGCAGGCATTCGGCGAAAGCCTCGGCGAGGCGGTCGGCGAGCGCCTCAGCCATAATAGCGTTGTAGTCGTCGTGCGCGGCCCGGAAGCGGTCACATAGTTCCTGAAGGCCGATTCCACTGGTCACCGCGAAAGCGCCGATGTGATCGGCCAACCCGGTTTCTTTGGGGGCGATGAAGTCGCTCAGCGAGCGGCATGGTTCGCTGCCTTCCCGATTTGCTTGCTGGCGCAGGAAGTGAAACTCCTCCAACCTCTTTTCGCGCTTCGAGTCGGTGTACAGTTCCACATCGTCTCCCACCGCATTCGCAGGAAAGAAGCCATAGACTCCGCGGGCAGTAACCAGCTTTTTCTCAATGATGGTGTCGAGAAGAGCATTGCCATCGGCGAAGATCTGTCTCGCCTGCTCGCCGTGTCCCTCATGCTCGAGGATGCGGGGGTAAGCGCCTTTCAGTCCCCAGGTATGGAAGAAAGGCGACCAGTCGATGAAGTCCCGGAGCGTCGCCAGCGGGAAATTATCGAGCACACGCAATCCAGTGAACTGCGGGACCGGCAGGTCTTCGGGACGCCACTCGATCGAAGTTCGCCTCGCGCGAGCCGCTTCCAGAGAGACGACCGACTGGCGCGGTGCCGAGTGCGCCTTGCGGAGCGCTTCGTAGTCGGTGCGATGCTGGGTCACAAACTCCGCTTTGCCGTCCTCGCTCAACAAGCTGGTCGTGACCGGTACGGCGCGGCTGGCATCAAGCACGTGAACAACCGGTTCGCTGTAGTGCGGTGCAATCTTCACGGCCGTGTGCGCCCGGCTGGTCGTCGCCCCACCAACCAGCAGCGGGATTTTGAAGCCCTGCCGCTCCATCTCCTTGGCCACATGCACCATCTCGTCGAGCGAGGGCGTAATCAGGCCGCTGAGGCCGATCAGGTCCGCCTTTTCTGTCCTGGCACGCTCGAGGATTTTTTCGCTCGAGACCATCACTCCCATGTCAATGACTTCGTAGTTATTGCAGGCCAAGACGACGCCGACAATATTTTTGCCGATATCGTGAACATCTCCCTTGACGGTTGCAAGCACGATCTTTCCTTGCGCCTTGACGACCTGTCCAGCGGCCTCCATCGCGGCCTTCTCAGCTTCCATGAATGGTGTCAGGTGCGCTACCGCCTTCTTCATGACCCGCGCCGACTTGACCACTTGGGGCAGGAACATCTTGCCGGCGCCGAACAGATCCCCGACCACGCTCATGCCATCCATCAGGGGGCCTTCAATCACTAATAAGGGACGCCCAAACTTGATGCGCGCTTCCTCAGTATCGACCTCGATGTATGCGTCGATACCTTTGACGAGCGCGTGGGAGAGACGTTCCTCGACGGTACCGTTGCGCCATTCCTCGGCCTTCTTTTCGCTGACCACGGTGCCGATGCTCTTCAGCGATTCGCCGTGCTCGACCAGCCGCTCGGTTGCGTCCGGGCGGCGGTTAAGTAGAACATCTTCGACCAGCACCTTCAGCTCAGGCTCAATCTCCTCGTACACTTCGAGCATCCCGGCGTTGACGATGCCCATGTCCATACCCGCCGCAATGGCGTGATACAGAAATGCCGAGTGCATCGCTTCCCGGACTTTGTTGTTGCCGCGGAAGCTGAAAGAGATGTTCGAAACACCGCCGCTGACCTTCGCATTCGGTAGATTCTTCTTGATCCAGCGGGTAGCGTTGATGAAGTCGACCGCGTAGTTGTTGTGCTCCTCCATGCCCGTGGCAACGGTGAGAATGTTCGGATCGAAGATGATGTCTTCGGACGGAAAACCCACTTGATCGACGAGGATGCGATAGGCGCGCTCGCAGATCCGTATTTTTTCGTCGAAGGTCGCCGCCTGGCCCTGTTCGTCGAAAGCCATGACCACCGCCGCAGCGCCATATTTCAGTACGGTGGAGGCGTTCTGGCGAAACTTGTCTTCGCCTTCCTTCAGCGAGATGGAATTGACGATCCCCTTGCCCTGCAGGCACTTGAGCCCAGCTTCAATGACCTCCCACTTCGACGAATCCACCATGAATGGGACTTTAGCGACCTCAGGCTCGCTGCCTAGCAACTGCAGAAAACGAGTCATTGCGACGACACCGTCGATCATGCCCTCGTCCATGCAGATGTCAATGACATTGGCGCCATTTTCGACCTGCTGCCGGGCTATGCTTACCGCTTCTTCGTATTTCCCTTCCTTGATCAGCCGCGCGAATTTGGGCGAACCGGCCACGTTGGTCCGCTCGCCGATCATGATGTAGACGCCCGGCTGCTGAGTGAATGGTTGTGACCCGGATAGACGCAATGGCTTTACTACAGCATCAGCAATCGCAGCCTCTACGACACTCCCGCTTTCGATTATGCTCATGCTCGGCTCTCACCCTGGAGAGCGTAGGAACCCTCAGTCATCGTTGTTCCCCATTTTCTCGGAGCCTGGCCCTCAAGCGCCTTCGCAATCGCCGCAATGTGCTCAGGAGTATTGCCGCAGCACCCGCCGGCAATGTTGATCAAACCCGCCCGCGCGAAGTCGCCCAGGTAACGAGCCATGTCCGACGGTCCCAAATCGAAGCCGGTTGCAGAGAGCGGATTGGGCAAACCCGCATTGGGATAACAGGAAATCGCCACGTTCGCCTTCTCCGAAAGTTCTTCCAGGAACGGATACATCAGATCGGGACCAAGCGAGCAATTCAGACCTACGGAGAGCGGCTTTACATGCTGCACCGCATTCCAGAACGCCTCGGTCGTCTGCGCCGAGATCAGGGTCTCCCCGCCCCGCCCCACCGCCGCCGAGATCATCACCGGCAGTTCTCTGCCGTCCTGGTCAAACACGTCGCGGATAGCCACGAGCGCTGCTTTGGCATTCAAAGAGTCGAAGATGGTCTCGACCAGAAGCATGTCCGAGCCACCGGCGATAAGCGCGCGCACTTGCTCCATGTAGGCGGCCTTGACCTGATCGAACGTGACTACCCGGAAGCCTGCATCATCGGCGTCGGGCGAGTTCGAGAGAGAGACGGTCAGCGGCCCGATCGCTCCCGCCACGAACCTTTGACGCCCGGTCGCGCTCCCCACGCGCTCGGCCCACTCCCGGCACTGCCGCGCTGATGTCTCGTTGATCTCCCATGCCAGGCTGCTCAACGAAGCATCCTCGATCACCTTTTGGTAGAACTCTGGATCCTTGCGGCCGCCATGCTCGCGAGGGTCGTCGACAAAAAATTCGCTCTGGGTAATGCTGGTCGCACCAAACGTGTTCGTCTCGATGATGTCCGCGCCTGCCTCCAGAAACCGCCGGTGTATGTCACAGATCATGTCCGGCTGGGTCAGCGAGAAGAGGTCGCCGTTATTCAGCAGATCCTTCGTCGAGTTCTTGAAGCGCTCCCCGCGAATATCGGCTTCGGTCATGCTATAGGTGCGGATCGTCGTGCCCATCGCTCCGTCAATGATGGCGATGCGATTTTCGAGAATCTTTTGCAAAGGGTGTTGGCGCTCTGAATTTGTCATTTTCTCCCCGATGGTCTCACACCTGTCAATAGCGCAATAAGGGGTACCTGCCTCGCGTGGTTCACTGGCCATCGAGGCCGGTTAGGCGGCAGAGTCAAACAAGTGCAACTTTTGCTTCCAGCCGCAGGCGTCTAGCCGGAGCGGTGATTTCATCCGCGTGGCGTCATCAACAGCCGTAGAATGCTCTTCTAATTATAGCGTTGCGATTCTGGCGGCCACGGAATGCGCGTCGGCTCTTCGGTCAGCAGGCTTCTCCGCCATTCAGCAGGCTTCTCCGCCATTATGAATACAACCGGCCCGGTGATCGCCATCCACTGATTTCTTTTACGAAAGCGCCGCCCCACCCCCGCGGAGATTTTTGATGCTTGAGAGGGTTGCAACGATTCGACAGGGGCTAACGTAGAAGCAAGTGCTTGAAGAGGGACCGGGCAGGACCGGTTTTCCTGAGCCTGGCAGCTCAACTTCGTTGCCCGAGAGCGCTAAAAAATTAATCTCGCAGTAAAAACGAGTTCGTGATTGTAGCTGTGAAAATGGGAAGTCGCCATCTGCATGCCTGCTCCAAAGGCGATGCCGGTGCGACTATGAGTGTCCTGGGGATGAAACTTGAATTTGCTGAATGTTATGCCGGGAGTCAAGAAATTCTGCGTCTTCCCATCATTCTTACCACCGAGGAAATGAGTCGTGTTCGCCTCGAGTTCCGGCCAAACATACCTGCCTAGGCGGTATTGCGCGGTGGTATTCCACGCGATGGAACGACCAAGCGTCTTGGTATCGCCGGTCGGAAGCAGCCCTCCCAGGGAAGAAATCACGTCGAATCTGCCCAAACCCTTGCCGCCGAGAATTGAAGGCGAGACCGAGGCATCCGTGCTCCCATTGCTGTGGCTCCCGGTTGGAATCGTGGCGGTCACTTGCGCACTCAGCATGTAATTCCCCTGCTTTTCATTGGCCGAGAGGAAACGGTACTTGTACAGGAATCCGACATCGCCGAAACCATCCTTGGCTTTAGGCGTATTGTGCTGAAGATAAGGCGGATAGTAAAAATCAATCTCGCTGTTGAGGCCCGGAACCAGGTTTAGGCCTCGACTGGCTCCGTAATTCCAGGTCGAAGTGTGAGTTGGCGTGATCTGGCGAGTGAAGTCCGAACGGAAGACCTGGATCAGCATCGGATATGGCGCCACCAGCGGAACCGACCAGGACGGCTGTTTTGCCTGGACCGCCGAGGTGCGGGTTTCCCACCGCTGGAAGAAGTTCTCTTGCGCATGGACGACTCCAGCCAACGCAATCAAGCAAACGAGAGCTGCAACTTTTCTCATGGTTTTCCTGTTTATCCTGAACAGAGATCGTGCGCCTGCAGGTGAGGCGGTCTTGTATTTGCGACGGGAGGGTGGTTGATTCGGCTGCTGCCGCGTCGCGAGATCTGCGTCACGGAAATGCTGGGACGAGATGCGGCCCACATAACGCCGCCTCCCGCGGGAAGGAGAGCCGGCTACCAAGTTCTCGGGCTGGCTTTTTCGAGGACTTCATAAATCGTAAGCCAAACCGATCTGCTTCATCAGGTCGTCACGAAGCTGCAAATAACGCGGAGAGCTAATATTTCTCGGGTGAGGGATATCTATCTTAAGGATGTCTTGCACTCGAGCTGGACGAGAACTAAGGACAACGACGCGGTCCGCAAGCTGGACGGCCTCATCGATATCGTGAGTGACAAAAAAAATCGTCCGCTGCTCAGTCTGCCAGATGCGAAGCAGCTCGCCGCGCATGATAAGCCGGGTGATCGAGTCCAGAGCGCCAAAAGGCTCATCGAGATAGAGAATGTCCGGGTTCACCGCTAGTGCGCGCGCCACCTGCACTCGCTGCTTCATACCTCCCGAGAGATCGGAGGGATAGCTATTCTCAAATCCCTGCAGGCGAACCATCTGCACGTAATGTGCGATGCGTTCCTTGCGTTCAGCGCGGGACAGTTTCGAGAGCCCGAAGCCAATGTTGCCTTCAACGGTCAGCCAGGGAAAAACACCCCGCTCCTGGAAGACGAGAATGCGGCGCGGATCCGGACCGCGGACGGCTTCGCCGTCGATCGAGATCGTGCCGCTGGTGGGGGCGAGGAAACCAGCCAGTGCATTGAGGAGCGTGGATTTGCCGCATCCAGATGGACCTACCAGGCAGACGAACTCTCCGTCGCTTACCTCTAGATCAATGTCCTCAAGTACTGAGATTCTTTTGCCATCTCGTTCGAAAACCATACCGAGCTTTTCTGTGCGCAGTTTCGTGGCCACGGATCTTGAGACGCCTACGAACTCAGTTGTCGACATCAACTCTCCGAACACCTCCAGCAGAACGACCTCACTCGCCAGCATAGGACACAGTCTAGTGCGCCCGCACCTACTGGGGCATCATAGTGCCGCGAGCAACGCTAGCGCCTCCACCAAAAGATGGAAGTCGAAATTCTTGATCCTGGGCAGTCGGATCCTCCCATAGGCGTGCGGTTGTGCGTTCAAGGGAAGCAGGCTCGCCCTATAATCCTCCGATGAGCACAAGCTGGAAGACCAGGCTAATTCACGCCGACGTCCGCGTTCCGGAAGGATACCGTTCCCTGGCCGCGCCTACCTTCCGGGGATCAACCACCCTCTTTTCCAGCGCATCGTCTGTTTCGGATGCCTGGAACCAGTACGAGACGGGGTACACCTACGGCCTCTACGGGACTCCGACAACGCTCGAGCTTGCCGAGCGGATCCGTGAACTCGAACAGGGCTATCGGACAGTCATTACCCCCGGAGGGCAGAGTGCGATTTCGCTGATCAACCTGGCGTTCCTGGGAGCCGGCGACCACGTTCTGCTTCCTGCAAGCATCTACGGACCGCATCGTAAGCTTGCCGACAATCTCCTCCGTCGATTCGGATTGGATCACAGCTACTACGAGCCCACTGTTGGTGAGGGCATTCAGGCCGTGATGAAGCCGAATACAAGACTGGTATGGTGTGAGAGCCCAGGTTCTATCACCATGGAAGTGCAGGACCTGCCCGCTATCACCCGAGTCGCACATGCGAACGGGACCTTGGTCGCGGTTGATAACACCTGGTCCGGCGGCGTCTATTTCGATGCGCTGGCCCACGGCGCCGATATCACCATGCAGGCTCTAACCAAGTATGTCGGGGGACACAGCGATTTGCTACTGGGCTCGGTCACGGTGAAGAACGAGGCGGATTGGCAGAAAGTTGGGGCGACCCACCAAGAACTCGGATTTGCGGCTTCCCCAGACGACTGCACTCTCGCCTTGCGCGGAATGAAGACGCTGGCTGTGCGCCTTGCAGCGATTGAAGCCTCGGCTCTTTCAATTGCGCGCTGGCTCGCAGATCGTCCGGAGATCGAGCGCGTCCTGCATCCCGCATTGAACTCGTGTCCCGGACATGAAATCTGGCGACGGGATTTCACCGGCTCTTCAGGCGTTTTCGCCATCGTGTTCAGATCAGGCACGACGAAGGAACAGGTGGTGGCCTTCGTGGATGCCCTGCAGATTTTCAAGATCGGTTATAGCTGGGGCGGCGTCACCAGCCTTGCAGTGGCCTACGATCTCACCGAATGGACAGGCAGGCCGAACTACCAACATCGGATCGTCAGACTCAATATAGGCCTGGAAGATACCGATGACCTGATCGCGGACCTTGAACGAGGCCTGCGAAAGATGTTTGGGTACGCCTGAAGCGGGGCCGCCGGCCTTTTGCTGGCCCCGCCCCAGCTACCTTGACTCGGCGGTTATGGGCACATCCGAGATCAGATCCTGGTTCGAACAATTCGAAGGTCCATTGACTGGATTACACCTGGCGACAGCACCCTCGGGAAGGCTGACCGAGTACGTCGTCCAAGCGGACGGTTCAGACGCTGGGTAGTCGGTGCTTAGCAATTGGGCTCCGCTTGCCAATGCGATTTCCCGTCGAGTGGTGTCGTTGGTTCTCGCTTCTTTGGTATCGGCATCGGTTCTGGTGCGCACGAGATAGCCCCTCCGAACAAGATCTGCGATCTCCTGCTGACTTCCATCGTTTTCTTCCGTGAAGGCGCAATCAGGTTGGCCCGGCGCGGCATTGGTGAAAATGACTCGGCCACGAAGCGAGGGATGCCCCTCAAGATAGACCGGGCCGACTGGCCGCTGATCCATGAGAAATACAACCTTGCCCCGCGCAGCCGCCAGCGTGGGCCAATCGTTGTGCAGCACAGCCTCCTCGAGGGTTTTGTGTTTGCCACGCACCTGGTCCGGGACAATCAGTTCGCCAGCTGAAAATACCGACCGGATTTCTGCATCGAGAGCGTCGAACGTCGCCGACGTGAAGTGTTCCGTCGGCGTCGCGTGATACTCGGCAGGCAGGTCACTCTGCTTCGTTTCGAGAAGAATATAGACAGGCAAATGATTCGGATGGGACTGAGACCATTCACGGACGATCTTGAGGCATGCGGTGAGCGGCTGGCAGGTGCTGCGATAGTCGAAATCCTGAACATGCATGACTTTAAATCCAGGCTTGTTCATGATTCCTTCGGGATCGAACTCCGGATCCTTCGCCAGTCCCGCAGCGGCGACTGCGTCCGGCCCTTTTGGGTGCGCATAGCGGCCGCCGTTGCTGTCCGCGTAAATGTCGAGTTCGATCTGACGTATGCCTGAGTTCAATTGCTGATCGAGCGGGCGATGTCGATATTCGAACGCCTGATACAGTTTTGGGTTCTTCGCCTTCATTAACTTCGCTTCACTCGGCGCAATGCCTGCATGATAGCTGTTATGCGACCCAATCACCTGAATCTGATTCATCTTGACCGAGTCGTTAGCAGCCGCCACGGCCACAGTCTGCAAAGCCAGAGATAAGGCGGCGATACAGACTGTGCCGGACCCATTCCTTTTCATCAAAACCATCTCCATAAGTGTGAACTTCGTCTAGCGTCTAGAAGGACAAGCGCAGGGCTACCTGCACTTGGCGAGAAGGATAGGCATTCGACGCAGTGTAAGTGCCGAAGCTCGCTCCATCGGTGACTGTTGTGTCCGGATACTGAAAGTTGGTTGAGTTCAAGACATTGAATGCCTCAATGCGGAACTCAAGGATTCTGCTCTCCGACCATAGCTGGGCCGACTTATGCAGCGACAAGTCGAGTTGCGCGAACGCCGGACCAGCGAGAGCGTTGCGGCCCGCGTTGCCGAAGTACTGGCTCGGAGAGGGAATGCTCACTTGACTCGCCAGCAGGGTGTTGCTCAGAGCACTCTTTGTCTTGACATAGCTGGATTTAGGCGCGTACACGGCCTGAGCTGTAGTTACCAAGTTCGGACGCACCGCATACGCCGAGCTGGTGCTCGATACGACATTTTGAGCCGAGGGCGTATAGGTCAAGTTGATCGGCAATCCGCTGGTCACGGTGTTGATGGCCGTCACCTGCCACCCTCCCAGAGTCGCTTGTTCCCAACCGGGAGCATTCTGTCCGAACATCCTGCCCTTGCCGAAGGGAAGGTCTGCGATGAAAGACAGGGTGTCATTCAATGGCTGATTGTAGCTGGAGAGGCCGCGGTCTCCAGCCGGATTGTAGAAGTTAACCACCGCCCCATCCCCGCCATAGGTCTCCAGATCGGCAGACGCGTTGTTGATGGCCTTGCCCCAGGTAAAAGAATTAATGAGGAAGATTCCGTCGCTGAACCGCCGTTCAAGCTTGGTTTGGAGTGAGTTGTAAATGAGAAATCCCTGGGGGAGCGCAGTCAGGATGTTGGTGAAGTTGGCGATCGGCCGCCTCTGCTGCTGAGTCAGGCATCCTACGCCGACGTCGCAACTCACTGGCTCTGTGGCACCCTGATTGAAGTCCGCCAGGACGGGAATGCGAACTCCGTGGCTCCCCACATAAGAGACCTCAAGCGTGGTGTTTTTCATGACTTCACGCTGAACGGTGAGGTGAAAAGCCTGCACATACGCCGCATTGAAGTTCCTAGGAATATATCGCGTCTGGGCCTGCAGGGTGGAGAAATTCTGCGCGGTCGCGAAGTTCGTCTCATACCCGGATTGGGTGGTCCGGAAACAAGTGGAAGGATTGTCGGTAACCGACGTGCAAAGTTGCTGGGTGGCCCCGCTCGCCTGACTCGGAGGCGTCTGGTTGATGGTCGCATCCACAATGTAGGGGCCGTTGTAGCCGAGGGTGCTTTCGCCGCCGAAACGGAAGTAATGCATGAACCCGATACCGTAGCCGCCACGTACGACCGTCTTCGGGTTCACTTCATAAGCAAAGCCAAGTCGCGGGGCAAAGTCCTTCTTGTCGATGTTGACGAGCGATCGGTTATAGAGCGAGCCGCCCGATGCTTGCAGCAGCGTATTAGTCGTCGGATCGAAGTTCGCCAGATGATTATGTTGCTCCCAGTTTGGTGTCACCAGTTCATAGCGAAGACCCATATTGAACGTCAGCCGGTCGCTGAACTTGAAGTCGTCCTGAAAGTAGCCCATGTACCAGCGGCGCTCATAGTTGATCGTCGCCAGATTATTCAACTGATAGCTATTGCGGGCGCCGACCAGGAAGTCGGCGAGGTTATAGGCCTGGATGTGCGCGGCGTCGGTCGCTTGTGTTGCCGTGGCTCGGCTGAATTGGCCGGCGTAAAAGTCTTCCCCGAACTGCGGGTGAAAGTCCGATATCGCCATGTTGAAGTAGCCGTATTCGCCGCCCATCTTGAGGCTGTGACGACCCTTCACAATGCTGTAATTGACCTTGGGATTTGCGTCGTAAGGATTGGTAAACTGCGGATTTGTCGTCTGCCGGCCGAACTGCGAGTAGCCGGTAACTGCCTGGCTGTTCAAGCCTCCGGTGATCGATGGATCAGTCGGAATATTCGGGATGTTGAACTCTGCGAGCAGGTTTTCCGCGCCTATATTGACGGGCGACTTGCCGCTCCTGGTCCAAGTGAGGCCGAGACGAAGCTCTAAAATCGAATTCGCTGTCGGGGTGAAGTTATATCCTCCCGCTATTTGCCGTGTATACGCGAAGAGCGTTCCGTTGCTGTTTCCTCCCGCCAGACCGGGTATGTTCGGGGCCAGAAAATAGACCCACGAGTCCTGGCTATAGCGCGCGAAGGCTGTCGAGCGGGGGCTGATGTAAGCGTCGACGCGGCCATCTCCCTTGTTCACCGTCTCAGTGTTGGCTGGAGTCGAGACGAAGTTGCTGCCGCCTGCCGCAACATTAGTGTTGGGCGCCGCATCTGCCTGCAGAATACTCAAGACCTTGGCCGCAAACGGACTCTGATCGGCGGCGGGGATCACGCCGTTAGCGTACTGCGCACCGGTGATCGGGTTGCGCAAGGGAATCGGGTTTCCTTGTGGATCGGTGAAGATACCCTGCGATTGCGCTGGGGTCGGAACTACAGCCGTCTGAATAGAGTGGTCGACGTGGCGCAACCCTTCGTAATCCGCAAAGAAGAAGAGCTTGTCCTTCTTGATCGGCCCCCCGAACGTGCCGCCAAACTGGTTCTGCACCAAAGTAGGCTTGACGCCTGTACCGATGAACGGCCCGTAGGCATTCAAGACCGTGTTTCGCAGATAGTCGTAGAGAACTCCATGAAACTGGTTGGTCCCACTGCGGATGGTGGCGTTAATGATGGCTCCGCCAGCGCGCCGTATTCAGCGCTGTAATTGTCCGTCTGGACCTTGAACTCCTGGATTGCGTCGGGCGAGGGAACGATCGCCTCGTTCGAATATCCCTGGTTCGCGCTCTGGTAGGCGTTATTGTCGATGCCGTCCAACTGGAAGTTGTTGACCATCGAGTTCAGGCCGTTGACGTTGTACGAAGCGTCTCGGCTAGGAAGGGACAGCACTTCGAGCAAGGACTTGCGCACCCCTGGAACCAGAGTCGACAGGTCGGCGTAGGAACGCCCGTTCAGCGGGAGGGTGACTGCTTCTTGGGCCTGGACCGTCTCGCCTCGATCGCTGGTGTCCGTTTCAAGCTGGCTAGCAGCTCCTGAAACAGTCACAGTCTGCGCGTCGCCACCCAGCTTCAGCGTGAGCGAGACTCGCTGTCTGGCGCCCACCGTCACTGTGAAATGGTCGGTCTTCGAGGTCTCGAAACCGGGAGCCGATACGGTGATCGCGTAGTCTCCAGGCAATACATTTGTGAATTCGTAATTGCCGTTGGCATCAGTCGCTCGGGTAACAACCACACCCTTTCCCGAATCCTCCAGCTGAACCGTAGCTGATGGGACACTTGCGCCATTCGGATCGGTGATGCTTCCTAGAACGCTTGCCGAGTCAAACTGCGCATAGGCTAGGGGATGGATGGCTTGAACGATCGCGAACAGGACCAGGGCCGCACTCGCGAAGAACCTGGGAAAAGAGAGACATCCGCTCCGGGGCCTAGAATGGATAGACTTCCTCGACATAACTGCTACTCCTATGCTCGATGGCCGATGTGGAGATCGTCCTCTTTCCGAACTCTAGCCAGTAGCAGCGGGATGTACCCAGTCATTTCGCAGTAGCACCCATGTTAAGCGGACTAAGTTCAATTGGGTTAACCATTTACCCCGCCTTAACAAGGAGATTTACGAGCCGGATTTATCTTTGTTAAATGCTCCGGGCTGAAAACACCTCCTCACTTGCCTTTTATCAAGCGTTCATCTGGAAAGTGTTTACTGACACTTAACCGAATTGACACAACTGTTTGCATGAGCGACACCATACCTCAGCTTGAGCTGCAACCAGCCATCGTGGAAGATCCACGTTGGGCGTTGGTGGAGCGAATTGTTTCGTCGGCCTCATTTGTGAAGTCGCCTAGGTTATGCAGCATCCTTCTTTATATCTGCGAACTTTCACTGCGCGGACGTAACGACGAAATCAACGAACTCAACATTGGCGCGGGCGTCTTCGGAAGAAGCCGCAATTACGATCCGTCGGTGGATGGCATTGTTCGCTCTCATGCGAGTCGATTACGCCAAAAACTGGAACAATACTTCACCGAAGAGGGCATTCACGAGACGATGCGTCTCTCCATTCCCAAGGGAGGCTACGTCCCTGCATTTGAGCCGAGGGGACCGCTTTGGTCGATCGAAGAGACTGGACCGTCTGTCTTGTCAGCGACTGCGAATGAACTTGATCCACCACCGCCGTCCACACCAATGCCGGTCGCTGAAGACTTCGATCGCCGCGTCATATGGGTCTTGAGCGTTGCTCTACTGCTGGCTTGTGGCTGTATCGCATATCTGCTGGCCTCTGCTCGTTCCGATCCGCGTGCTGCACCGTTCATCACAAAAGAGCACCCGTTATGGAGAAATTTCTTTTCGCACGATCGGCCCACGATGGTGATTTGCTCCGACACCGGCTTGACAATCCTTGAAAACCTCACTGGTAGCCCCGTTAACCTGACGGACTATCTGAGCGGCAATTACCGGACACATATAGATTCTCCGGCCGGTACCACCGTGCAGACAGTGCAGACTATCGCAGAACATCGATATACCTCGATTGTGGATACAGAAATCGTCGCTCGTCTCTATCGAACGGCTGGTCCGTCCACAAACGGGATCGAAGTCCGGTATTCCCGTGATGTTCGGCCCAACGACTTGAAGGCCGGTCCAGTCATCCTCCTGGGAACTCAGGAGGGTACGCCATGGGTGGAGCTTTTCGAAGACCAGATGAACTTCCGTGTGCAGCATAATCATCAATGGGGTTCATTCTCGATAATCAATCGCTCGCCTCGCGACAAGGAGCTTCCCCGCTACGAATCAGACCGGGCGGATCCCGAACATAAGATCTACGGCATCGTCGCGTTGAGGCCCAATCTGGCTGGTTCAGGCCAGGTCTTAATCCTCGAAGGCACCTCAATGGCCGGCACCGAGTCTGCTGCGGACTTCGTCTTTGATGACGCTCGCCTATTACCTTTCCTCCAAAGAATCCGCAAACCGGATGGCTCGATTCCCTTCTTTGAGATCCTGCTGCAGTCGAGCAATATGAATGGCAACGCTTCTCATTCCGAAGTCATGGGATATCGCGTCTCTCCTGAGTAATTTTCCAGTTTCTCGCCTTTGATTATCAGCAAGGATTCTCGTCCGGCGCCCAGATCGAGACGTACGTCGACAACACCTCACAGGCGCTCTATTCTGGTGTCTCGCTGCACAACCCCTTTCATTCTCCGAGGACCTCTACCACCCTCACACAGCCCGCGACGAAATCCAGTTGCGGCAATCCCGGGCTCAGACCGCTTAAGCTTGAGAATGATTCAGGGGCAGCTGAGCTGAGCGCATGCTTCGCACTTCAATAGTTGACGACCGCCGGAGAGCCACCAGCCGAGAGGGACTTTAGGCAGCCGATCGCACAACGCGACTGGCCATCTCTTCCTCTATCCAGCGATAGGTCTTCTCTAGACCAATGCGGAGCGGAATCGAAGGCTCCCATTGCAGTCGATCCAAGATCATGGAATTGTCACTATTGCGTCCATTAACGCCCCGAGGTGCATTCAGATCATAGGTTCGCCTCAGCTTGATGCCAGCGATTTCCTCCACGATATCGACTAGATTATTGATCGTGACGACTTCGCTTGATCCAAGGTTGATTGGGGTCTCAATATCACTGTTCATAATCAGTTCAGTACCGTGAATGCAGTCGTCGATGAACATGAAGCTACGGGTTTGCTGGCCGTTGCCCCAGATATTGATCTCTCGCGATCCTGAGACCTTGGCCTCGATGACTTTGCGGCAGATTGCAGCGGGCGCTTTTTCGCGACCCCCTATCCAGGTGCCATGTGTCCCATACACGTTATGAAAGCGGGCCACGCGGCAGATCATGCCGAAGTCCTCTTCGAAGTGTCGGCACATTCGCTCGCTGAATAGTTTTTCCCATCCATAGCCGTCTTCGGGCTGAGCCGGGTATGCATCGCCTTCCTTCAACGGAGAGGCATTTACGCTCCCTTGCTTATCCGCATTGTAGACACAGGCGGAAGACGAGTAGAAGAACCGATCAACCCCACATTCCTTCGCCGCTAGCAACATATTGGTGTTGGTCAACACGTTGAGCATGCAAAGAGCTTTATTGTTCTCGATGAATCCCATTCCGCCCATGTCGGCGGCCAGCTGATAGACCAGATCGGCACCTTCAACAGCCAAGAGACAATTGTGCCTTTCCTTCAGATCAAGTGAAAGGTTCTCCACATCGTCCGATACCTGGTGCCAGTAGCCGACGGGTTTGATGTCTACAGCCCTGATAACCTCGATGCCTCGCTCGAGTAGCCGCTTTACGAGATGGCCGCCTATAAAGCCGCCCGCACCGCAGACTACTGCTGTTTTCCTCTTGGTATCCATCAGCAAGTCCCGACCTTCATTTTCGCGAACGTAGCAGCGCAATAATCTTGCTCAGCTAATTGCGTTGACGCGATTCAGATAGCAACTTAATTGTTCGCGCTGAGGTACTTGTCACCTTCTTGACCTCAGATTGTCACTGCTTTGTTAACCTTCTCAGGTCCCTTCCTCATCCGGCAGCATTCCGGTCCCTACCCAGAGCCGCAGCAGGCATCGCTGGGTCGTCTCGCAACAATGGTACAAAATGATGACATTTCAATAACAAATCGACGAGTGGATGAATTCATACTCGGTCTCCAGGTGACGTCAATCTTTTGCAAAGCCAGTAATGACATAAGAGAGTGAATACTGTCACCAGTTAGCCTCCTTCGTCCTTGCCCACAACTTCCCCGGAACTTAGCCGAGACAGCTTATGATGACGATCGAAGAATTAGAGTCCGCGTGTGATGCCTCGCAGATGTTGGATTTTTCAAGGCATCTCCTGGATGCTCCTGAGCTCCCCCTGCAGAGAATGTTCTATCCGTTTGGATTTCCAGCCGAGCTACGGACAAATTCAGCAGAAATCCTCTCAATATCTGAAGAGGTCTGGGGAGTCTACGAGCCGCGATTCGACACAAAGCCCATCCTGGTGGACGTTCACGTTCTCGAGTGTGACTCGATCGAGTGCCCTCCCGCTCCAGAATATCGGATCATGCAGCCGCTGCTGGTGAGTGTTGCAGATAGCAACAACTACTGCATCTGTGACCTCTCGCAACATCGGACGCAGATGGTTATTTCCACTGCTGCTCTGCGGCACAAGAGCTACCTGCGCTACTTTTTTCTAGAGTCAACCGCCGGCTGCCACATCGCCAATCAGCATACGACTCCCATTCACGCCGGATGTGTAGCGCTTGAAGGAAGTGGCGTCCTGTTGTGCGGCGACTCCGGAGCGGGCAAATCAACTCTCTCTTATGCCTGTGCTCGAAGCGGATGGACATACATCACTGACGATTGCAGTTATCTTTTGAACTCCGGCAAAGAGCGAATCGTCATGGGCAACAGCCACCAGGTCCGCTTCCGTCCATCGGCTGGAGAGCTTTTTCCAGAAGTCTCAAGCCTTGAGATCACTCCGCGCGCGGCAGGCAAGCCATCGATCGAGATGCCGACCAGGTTGATGCATCGGATCGTGCGGGCAGAGACAGCCGAGATCGACTTCATTGTCTTTCTGAATCGGCGGACGGGCGGCGTGCCGCAGCTCACACGCTACCGGACTGACGTGGCCCGCCAGTTTATGCGCCAGGTTCTTTTCGGATCAGCGGAGTCGCTCGCCGTCCACTACGAAGCCATCGAACGGCTGCTGACCGCCGAGGTCTTCGAGCTTCGATACAACGATCTGGACTGGGCCGTTGAGCGGCTGCGCGCATTAGTGAGCGAGGGACGCTGATGGATCTTCTTCTGGAGCCGATCCCTGCGACAGTGGCAGCTTCTTCCTTTTGGAGGAGTCCTTCCGCTTGGCTTCGTCAGAGAAACCTAAGCCGCAGTTTCTGGATTTTCTTCGCCGCTGCATTCTTCTTCGATGCGGGCTTCTCGGTTTATTTCTTCCTCTTTAATCTCTACTTGCTCGATTTCCACTTCAATGAGCGGGCGATTGGCTTGATAGGCGGAGCAATGACGCTCGGATCCGTGGTGGGCACGCTCCCGGCAGGGATGTTCGCACACAAATATGGGATTGGGCCGCTGCTAGTTCTTTGCTTCCTTTTAGCCCCGTTCTTGAATGCGCTGCGTGTGCTGTTGATGTGGCAGACGGCGCAGATCGGGCTCGCCTTCTTGTCAGGGTTAGCCATGTCCAGCTGGGGCGTTTGCTTTCTTCCGGCAGTAGCGCGGTCGACCACCGAGAAGAACCGGCCCTCGGCGTTCAGTCTGATCTTTTCTGTAAGTATCGGTACCAGTGCCTTGGGGGGCGTCGTGTGCGGCTATCTCCCACAGTGGCTCAAGCGGATTGGCCTCCCCATGCAGGCCTTCGAGGTAAAGCGGTTAATACTGCTCGGTTCGTGCGGGGTCGCCATTTTAGGTCTAATCTTCGTGCTTCGTCTACCACTGCCGCGACAACTCGATCAATCGACGACGTCACAGACAGGTTCGTTCCATCGCGGTTGGTTGAGCCGATTGCGGGTTCATCCTTTTTTGTTGACGTTCTTGCCGGCTATGGCCCTCTGGTCTGGAGTGATTGCAGCCTTCAGTCCCTTCGCGAATGTTTACCTGTCGCGCGACCTGCACATCCCGATGAGCCGGATCGGACTGATCTTTTCGACGACCCAAGTCGTTCAGCTTTGTTTGGGGCTGTTGACGCCGTTCGTTTTTCGCAAACTCGGACTGGTCAAAGGAATCATCGCGACCCAGATCGCCACGGCGTTGGCTCTCGCCTCTCTGTCGATTGCAGTGGATGCCAGGGTGGCCGTCGCTTTGTATCTCGGCTTTTCAGCCGCCCAATGGATGAGCTCTCCAGGCCTCTACAACTTGCTCATGAATAGAACCCCCGACAGTGGGCGTAGTAACGCTGCAGCGATGACACTCTTCTGCAATGCTCTCGCGGCGTCTGCTGCTACTGCGGGCGCGGGGATACTTTTCACGCGATTCGGATACCCGCGCGTGTTGCAGGCAATAGCGGCATTGGCGCTCGTAGTGGCAGCGATGTTTTGGATACTGATCGGATCCCGCAACGATGAAGTGCAGGTGCAAACATAGAGCCTCGTTGCGTTGCTCTTGAACTAGCGATTCGGAGATGAAAGAGATGAAGCAGTTCTTCGCCGTGCTGTTTATCGTCCTCGCAGCAACTGTCAGCCAAGCCGGAACCCTTTTACCCGGGAGCGTACAGTTGCGGTGCCATCGAACCGCGAACGAAGATGTTCCGGAGAATACGCTCGAATCTCTGGAGCAGGCGGCGCTTCTAGGCTGCAACGTCGTCGAGATCGATCTGCGGCGCACCCTTGGCGGAGAAATCGTGCTCAACCACGACGGCATCTTGGAAAGGCTCACGGACGGAGTTGGCGAAACGGAAAAGAGCTACTACGAGGATCTTGAACTGCGCGATGCAGGTTCCTGGATGGGTGAAAGATTTGCTGGAATGCATATCGTGCTCTTTGAGGACGCGCTGCGAATGGCACGAAGACTCGACGTCCGGCTCGTCTTAGATATAAAGACGAAAGGCATTGGGTTGAGCGTCTTGGAGGTGGTGCGACATGAGGGCATGTTGGAGCGGGTCCAGTTCGGCGGCCAGTGGAGCGATGTCAAGCAGATCTATCCGGACGCTAAAGACGTCGGTGACGGCACGGTCTGGGTGCAGCCAGGGATAACTGAGACTGAGGTCAGGCAGTACCACTTAAAGGGGAAGAGCGTCGTAGCGAACTTCTCTGCTAACGAGCATGAGATGGATTTGCCTGCAATGAAGGCAGCGGTGGTGGCCGGGGTAGACGCGATCAATGTGGACTACCCCAGGCTGGGGGCGGATGCAGTCGGTAGACCAGTAGAACACAAGCTGCAGGAACTTTCCGAACAAGCCGACAATTGCGCTAGTGACGGGCGCGTCAAAGCCATCCTGCAGCTCTCTCGATATCGTGGACTTCCGCTGCAGAATGATTTTGCGCGATGGCTTTCGGATGGGGACGACCACGTCTCCCGAGCAGCAGCAGTAGCGCTCGTTACGGCCCGTCCGCGAACGCCGATCTCCGCGTTCACTAAAGCCTTGCGATCTCAAGATGCTGATGCCCGTGCCAATGCGGCATGGGCGCTTGGGATGTTAGAGGCCCCCGCAAGCACACTACTTCCGCTGCTGCACGACCAAGATCCAGCGGTCTTGCAAGCGGCGCTGATGGCGCTGTCACGTGCGCCCGGTGACGCTCCCGCTGAAGCGCTGCTGCCGATGTTGTCCCATGGCGACCCCGCGGTTCGTGGAGCGGCTGCCATGGCGTTAGCTAAGCATCAGCCAGAGATCGCGATCAGGGACATCCCGCCGCGGCTTCGCGTAGAGATGTCCTCAGAACGCGTGATCTATGATGACCGAATCAAACGAGGCAAGGCCCCATTCACACCGTCTGAAACTGACGCGCTCACGGCTTCTTTTCGTTGTCAGATGAAGATGGTGCAGGCGATATCCATGCTTAAGGGCACCGACGCCATGCAGGTTTTAGAGGAATTGGCCTTTCGCTCCGATAAGGACTTCGCCCAAGTAAACGCAACCGTGGCGGCATTCGACATGTGGGACCGCATCGGAGGGGATCCACGGCCGGCGGTTGAAGCTCTCGGCTCAGCTGACAATGATGTTGCTGAGCGGGCAGAGTGGATGTTGGTGCAAGGCGGCCCAGCGGTGCTGCCGGAGGTGCGGAAGGCGCTTGCCAACGACAGCGCACAGGTTCGGGAGCGGGCCATCCAGGTCTTGGCCTGGCAAGGAGATCCCGAGGCGCTCGACGCTCTGAAGACCCTTAGCAAAAATCACCCTGCACAAGAACATTTAGCCTTATGGGCAATCGCCAAGATAGAGATGTTGCACCCCAAGGTCTAAATCTCTGGGCATGAGCTACATTCCCACAGCTGCTGTCCGCATTGCTTTTTATGGATCGTCAGTTTAACCAAGTGTATCCAAGAGAGAATGGTAAATATGCTGCAAAATGAGAGAACTAACAGCGACCAGGAGCAAAATAGTGGAGCTAAGAGCAACTCGGATATCGTCGAGACGACAGCGGACGTGCGCAGCAGAATTCTTGTCATCGAAGACGACGTGCGCATGCAAAAGGTGCTCCAACGAATGTTTATTGAGCAAGGATATTCAGTAACCGTATGTGGTGACGGGACGTCCGCGCTTGAGGCTTTCCGTTCACTCAAAGCATCTGCGATCGTACTGGATCTGGTTCTTCCGAACATGCTTGGACGCGATCTCTGCAAGACGATCAAAGCGGAACAGCCAGAAATACCGGTCATTGTCGTCAGTGCCATCAATGAGGTTGCGGATAAGGTTCTGCTTCTCGAGTTGGGCGCCGACGATTACGTGACCAAGCCATTTAGTCCGCGCGAGCTGATGGCCCGAGTGCAGGCGGCGATCCGCAGGCGCCAGAAAACGGCGCCCGGAGCCACCTATAGCTTTGGGGAATGCGAGATCGACTTCGCTAAGATGAGTGCGCGGCGCGGAAATCAGCCCGTGATATTGACGGCCCACGAGTTCAAGCTGCTGAAGTATTTCGTAGAACATGCTGAGCGGGTGCTTAGCCGGGAAGAATTGTTGAACGAGGTGTGGGGCTACAACTCGTATCCCACCACCCGCACTGTGGATAATCAGATCCTGAAGCTCAGGCAGAAGCTGGAACCAGAAGCATCAGAACCCCGGCACCTGCTTACAGTCTATGGCGCCGGATACAAGTTCATCCCTTAGCAGCGCCCGTCCCTTCATGCCATCCAGAACGCTAGAGGTGAGTGTCGCCTCCACTCGCAAGTTCTACGGGGACTCAGCGCCGATGGAAGCATCGACAGATTCATAGAGGTGTCGGAGCTCAATTTCTTTCGGCAACTACCTTCAAAAAGGAGCACCAAGGGCGCCATTGCATGCGCATCGATTTACGGATTCAAGAAGCGAAGCAGCTCCTGTTCATCATGCTGGCTAAGCGATGCGCGAACTCGCATGTGGCGCAGGATCGTACCGGAGATGCGCGGCGAAAAGCTGTCCGGCGCTGCGTGGCAGCGGGAACAATTCTGTCGGAAGATGCGGTCTCCGTCATCATCCTGCGGTCCTGCCTGGTGTGTTCCTGACTGCTGGTTGCCGGGTTGAGAGGCGGGTTGAGGCGGAGGCTGAGTTTCCTTTTGGGGCGTGCTCTGAGAGTGGCCGAGTGAAAACGAGCAGATCCCCACCATAGTAGCGATAGCAAAGAAAACACACTTGAACTTCATCGTCATTTTCCTTTCCAGGCGGGGAAGAGGAAGCGATACACGATTCCCGTCTCCCATTTGTTAGCGTTGCCGGCGGAAGAAAACTGCCGCGAATAGCTGGTAAGGATCCTGACACTATGCGGCAGATTGTAATCCAGACCAAAGTCGGCCTGCTGTGTATTCACCAGCGGAACCCCATCGCTGACGATCGTATCCCGTCGAAAGGTCTGCTGCATGCGAAAGAGCGGTTCAAAGCGGCCGATAAAACTCTCCAGCCCACCAAACGCCTGTGTGCGGTAATCGGCCTCGATCCAGTAGCCCTGCGCATGGTGTCCGCGCGCGTACTCCGAACGCAGGCGAAAAGCGGTGTCCTTGGGTTCCCACCACACATGCGAGCCATAGAAGTTCTCGTGGGTGCCTTGCAGGAGTCGATTGTAGGATAACCCCACTTCAAGACGCTGCTCAGGTAGATAAAGACTGGCACGGCCCCCCGCGGACCGCTCCGAATTGAACTGCTCATTTCCGCTTCGTGCAGAGAAATAAGTGGCGTAATCAATTGAATATTTGGGTCGAGATATAGCGGAGCCGCGCACCATGCCGCCGACACCGGTACCCGTGCCCATAAGCCCCAGATTGGTCGCCAGTGGAACGTCCTGAAAGTTGCCGATCCATAGCGGCGACAGACGTTCGTTGTAGCTATTGAAAGGAATCAAGAAGCTGCCACCCACGATGGTAAAGTGCCGGGAAGCGATGTAGTCCCCTTGAAAATAATTGAGCCCGGTGAAATGAGTATGGATATAGCCGTTGGGTCCGGGGGAAAACGCCTCAAGCAGCGTGGCGCGAGACTCAAACAAGAAATGCCGGCCGATAGGTGCAGCCAACAATGGCTCGATAATCGGCGTGTAAGTCGTATTACCGGCGTTGGTATTGCTCAAGAACCCGACGCCACCGGAAAGCAGCGGAGTATCCTGGGCGACGCCAAAGCGCGAGACGCAGAGCATGATCAGGGTGAGGATTATAAGCCTGGTCCGCCGTGCCACTGTTGAGGACTGTAAGCTGAATAAGAAACGCGGCATACCAGCAACAGTAGCCCGGTGAGGCAAGCTAGCGTGTCCCTAGATCATCCCTGCATTGTCAATTGATTGTCACTTTCGCGGAGTCATGTGTGCACTCCCGAACCCCTAACGACGGGGAGGCAGAGGCCTTTCCTACTGACATCATTGGTCTCAAAAACATAAAACAACCCAGTGACATTCTGCTTACAGCCACATGACAACCCTCGTTCTACGGCTGATTAGAGTCAGGACAACTTATGGCAGCCACGGCTTGACACCATATGCAGAGTAAAGTCGGGCGCGTTAATTAACGGCCGTAAGCAGGGAACACTAGTATTGTTCGCCGAAATCCTAATAGAGGAATTTATAGATGAAGCTGAAGTTCGTGTTACTTTCCGGCTTTGTGGTCGCGCTGGCCGCGTCGCTGTTACTCGTTCATTCCACCCATGCTCAGGCTGCGCCTCGGCGAATTGAAATCACGGCCAAGCGGTTTGACTATACCCCGGGCGACATCACGCTGAAAAAGGGCGAGCCAGTAGTACTCGTACTGAAAAGCGACGACGTCACTCATGGATTGCGATTTAAAGACCTAGGCCTCAACATCAAGATCACGAAAGGCCAAACTACCGAAGTGCCATTCACACCGGATAAGACCGGCGATTTTGTCGGTCAATGCTCCGTCTTTTGCGGCTCCGGTCATGGCTCCATGAAGATGACCGTGCACGTTGTGGGATAAGCGATGCGCCGATTCTTAGTCCTTCCGCTCGGCGCGGCCCTCCTACTCAGCCTGTCTGGCGGCTGCAAAGCAGACCCGCCGGGCAGGCTGGAGACTTCGATCGTGACCACCGCAAAGAGAGACATCTTCGTGCAGGATAAGTCAGAAAAGAACCCCCTCAAGTCCGATTCCGCCACCATCGCGGACGGTAAGGAGGCGTTTTCGCACTACTGCGCGGCCTGCCATGGGTTCGACGGCCAAAATACCGGAGTGCCCTTCGCCGACCGAATGTCCCCACCCGTTCCACTGTTGTCCAGCAGAAACGTGCAGGCTTATACCGACGGGCAACTCAAATGGGTCATCGACTATGGCATTAAACCTTCAGGGATGCCGGGATCTAAGAATATTTTGAGCGACGACGAGATTTGGTCGATCGTAGTTTACCTGCGCCACTTACCCCCTGCCGGCAGCTTAGGGGAACCAGAAATGTATTCGCGCTAAACACCTATGCCTATAGTTCAACCCAATTTGGCGCATCACTCGGTCGACGGAACAGTGTCGATGCGAGAGGCCGTTCTACTGAGCTTCTGCGATCCGTTGCCGGAGACATGCTCGCGGCTATGGCAGCTGTCCCGGAAAGATTGGCAGCAACTGCTTACGTGGCTTGATACCAGCGGACTGGCCCTCTATTTCCTCGAACGGGTTACACAGCTGGAACTCTGCGAGCTCTTCCAGCCGGAGATACTCTTGCGCTTGCGTAGGAATCTGGCCGAAAACACGGAGAAGACTGAAGATTTGATTGCGGAATCCGCAGCGATCCATCGCAGCTTTCAGAATGCAGAGCTCTCTTATGCCACGCTGAAGGGATTTTCTTTATGGCCCAGTTCAGTGCCAAAACCGGAGTTGAGGTCCCAACTGGACCTCGACTTCCTTATCTCAGAGAAGAGTGCGCCTGCTGCGCGACGGATCTTGGAAGAGCGCGGCTACCGTTTGCGCGCAGTTTCCGGCAGGAGTTGGGAATTCAAGACTGACGGTGTTCGCCATACCTCCGTTCAGGACATCTACAAGGTTGTTCCCAATCGTTCCGTTGAATTGCATTTAGAAAGCGAGGAGGCGGGCGGGCGTTCCCTCCTGTGCCGCACCGAGAAACTTCATTTTCGGGGAGTTTGTATGCCAGTGCTCCCCCGTGCCGATCTCTTCCTCGGACAGGGTTTACACCTTTTCAAGCATGTTTGCAGTGAGTTTTTCCGCACGGCGCACTTGATCGAGTTTCGTCGTCATGTGATCGCTCGCCGTTACGACCATGCTTTCTGGAACGAGCTGCGATCGCTCGCTGAGCAGAATCGCCTCGCGCCGATTGCCTTGGGTGTGATCACGCTGTTAATCACGCGGGTGATGGGCGAGTTCGCTCCGGAGGCTCTTACCAGTTGGACAGTGGATCGCTTGCCGGCCGCAGCCCGACTCTGGGTGGATTTATACGGGCGGCATTCCGTCCTTGCCAGCTTTCCGGGTAGTAAGCTTTATCTCTTTTTACACCGGGAGCTTCAGCTATTCGGCGCGCCGGCTCAACGTTCTCTGCGGCGTGTTCTTTTGCCACTCCGCCTGCCGCCGGCGATCACTCATGGAACTGCAGATGAACACTTGCAGGCTCGTCTTCGACGTTATCGCGCAGAACTTCATTATTTAACTTTCCGGATGCGTTTCCACACTGTTGAAGGGCTTCGCTATCTACGCGAGTCAATCCGTTGGCAACAGCACCTGAACGGACTGGCGTCATGATCGTTCTTCGAACCTCAATTTCGTCCTGGCTATCGAGAGCTGCATGGCTCGCTCTGCCCATGGCGTTCGCCGTCTTTTTGCACTCGTTTGCGAATGCCCAACAGAGCTCAGCCGACAGCGCGTCCCCGGCATCCTCCTCTTCACCGCTATCTCCCCTGGCCGGTATGTCAGGGCAGAGTTCATCTGCCGACAGCACAGGCACCTCCGGTTCAGGGACGACCCTCTCTTCAGGGGCTAGTCAGTCGGCCGACCCAACGGCTGCAAGCGGGCTCTCAACCACCGAGAATCCGTCCACGAATACAAGCTTTGCAAATGGGGGGACAAGTCTTGCCAATGGCGCTCCGGCTCCACTGACTGCTGATCAGATCTTCGCCGTATTGCAGGAGGAACCAGACACAATCGTCGAGTTGAAGTCGCTCGTGTCAGACCTTGCCCAGCAGCAGGGTACTCCCATTCAGCCCGACTCTATCACCGATGAGATGCTTTACAGCAAGATCGCTTCTAGCCCCGAGCTTCGCGCGAACATAACCACATTTCTGCGCGCTCGCGGCTATGTAACTGACAATGACCTCCAAAGCTTTGCTGCCGGCAGTGATGGGAACGATGCATTTTCGTTCCAGGTTCCACAGACGCCGGATCAACAGTTCGCCGGCGGAAGCCTTCCACTGAACGTGCTGCCAGAGGCAATTTCAGGCGTACCCTCGCAAGCAAGCAGGGCCGGAACCACACAAAGCAACCTCGCCCGTCCGGTAACAAGTGCGCGCACGAATCCTCCCCGCGAGCCTCAAGTGCTACACCGGCCGACGCCTTATAACTTGCTGTCGTTGCGAGATCTCTATACCCAGTTGCCCGAGCAGAATGGTCAACTCAAACGCTTCGGCTCTGAAGTCTTTCTGCGTCGAAGCGGCTACTCCTCGAACCAGATTGCTCCAAACGCTCGCGAAACTCCCCTCGATGTGCCTGCTGGTCCTGCTTATGTGATAGGACCTGGCGACAGCTTGACGATCACTCTTTGGGGAGGCATCTCGCAGACGGTTACGCGGGTGATCGACCGCGAGGGAAAGCTCGCCCTTCCCGAAGCGGGAGTCGTGCAGGTCGCCGGCCTCTCTCTGGAGCATGCGCAAGCCGTGATTGCCGATACCTTGAAACGACAGTTTCGCGACGCTCAAGTGGCAGTCACGGTAGCTCGCCTGCGGAGCATTCGAATCTTCGTTGTCGGTGATGTGCAGCGTCCCGGAGCCTACGACATCAGCTCTCTCTCTACCCCCTTGAATGCGCTCTATGCCGCCGGGGGCCCGACGTCTACCGGCTCGCTGCGCCTGTTGCGCCACTATCGCGGCAAGGAGCTAATAGGCGAGATCGATCTTTACGACTTCCTGCTGCATGGCGTGCAAAACGAAGAGCATCTAGAGTCGGGCGACACGGTGCTGGTACCGCCGACAGGACCGCAAGTGTCAGTATACGGAGCCGTAAAGCGGCCCGCGCTCTACGAGCTCAAGGGTGAGACTACGCTGGCGGCGATGCTCGATGATGCGGGCGGCGTCACCGTGACCGCGGAACTCGGTCACATCGTGATTGACCGGGTTGTCGCCAACCAGCAACGAGAGACGGTGAGTCTGGACTTGCCCGCGGGAAGCAGCCCGGACAGTGCGCGTGCCGCCATTGTGGCATTTCCCGTGCATGACGGCGATCGCATTCATGTCTCCCGCATCCTGCCTTACAGCCAACGCCTGGTGTATGTCGAGGGCCACGTTGTGCGGCCAGGCCGCATGCCCTACCACGATGGCATGCAGCTAAGCGAGGTTCTGCATAGCTATCAGGACATGCTGCCGGAGCCTGCCGACCGTGGCGAGATCATTCGCCTGGTGCCGCCAGATCTCCATCCTGAGACGATCAACTTCAATGTGCCCGAGACGCTGATCGGCAACAACAATCTCACGCTTCAACCGTTCGACACGATTCGCATTCTGGGACGCTATGAGGCGGATGCTCCGCAGGTGACCGTCGGTGGTGAAGTGCTGAGGCCCGGCACTTACGCGCTCTCCGAAGGATTGACGGCGGCCCAGCTGGTACGCATGGCTGGCGGCTTTAAACGCGACGCCCTACTGACTGACGCCGACCTTACCAGTTATCAGGTTGTAGGGGGAACGAAAGTGGTGAGCGATCGCGCCTCGATTCGCATCGGCGACGCCGTGGATCACAATGATCGAAGTGCCGACGCGCCATTGAAGCCCGGTGATGTCCTCACCATCCACCAACTCACTGGGTGGAACGACATCGGTTCCTCTATCACCATCGAGGGTGAGGTCTCGCACCCCGGGGTTTATGGATTTCAACAGGGGGAACGGCTTAGCTCCATCTTGCGGCGCGCCGGAGGCTTCCGCGATACAAGCTACCCAGCAGGCGCCGTTCTTGTCCGCGATGACGTGCGCAAGCTGGAGGAGAAGAGTCGAGAAGAGCTCATTCGCCAGATTGAGACCAGCAGCACAGCAGCCCGGATGAGACCTACTATCGCCTCCGGAGACCAGTCAGCCACGTTGCAATTGATACAGGAAGAGCAGACCGAAGTACTCTCGCGCTTGCGCAGCCAACCACCCACCGGGCGGCTGGTCATCCACATCGACTCTGATATCAGCAGCTGGGAAAATACGCCCGCGGACATCGAAGTGCGTTCCGGAGACGTACTTCGCATTCCAAAACGTCCCGGGTTCGTACTGGTCAGCGGGCAGGTCTACAACGCATCAGCCATTACCTTCTCTCCGGGGAAGACGGCTGCGTGGTACCTGCGTCGGGCCGGGGGAGCGAACCAGATCGCCAACAAGGGAGACATCTTTGTCATCCGCGCGAATGGCTCGGTGGTCGGCCGCGGGTCGGGTTCGTGGTTCGACCACGACGTGCTCTCGACACAACTCGAACCAGGCGACGTTGTTGTTGTCCCGCAGAAGATCATTGGCGCATCGGTCTTCTGGCGAAACCTGCTGACCGTTGCCCAGCTCAGCTCCTCGATTGCCATCACCGCTTCCGTAGCAGGTCTTCTATGAGCGCAACAAATGGTTTTCAGCATGAATTGTCCGCCGGCGAGGGACATCATCACGACTCGTCAGTACTCGTCGAGAGACCGCCTGTGGCAGCGCCTGCTCCGCAGTTCGCATCGCGCGCAATCCCTCCACCCGCGCTCTCGCCGAACTGGGTGACGAACGCAAGTGTTCTCTGGGAGCACCGGCGGCTCCTGGTCCGCGTCGCCGCTGTCTCTCTGATTCTGAGTCTGCTCCTCGCCTTTATCCTGCCGAAGCAATACAAGTCTTCTGCGAGCATCATGCCGCCGAGTAACTCGGGCGCTAGCACTGCCATGCTTGCCGCTCTGGCCGGACGCGCTCTCGGAGGACTCAACGGCCTCGGAGGACTGGCAGGGTCCTTGCTCGGCGGGAACAACACCACTGCGCTGTTCGTTGAATTGCTCCGCAGCGGCACGGTGGCCAACCACCTCATAGATCGTTTTGACCTCCAGCACGTCTATCGCAAACGCTACCGCGTGGACACAGCAAAGTATCTCGCTCGCCATACGACCTTTGTCGAGGACAAGAAAAGCGGTGTCATTACCATCACGGTCGTGGACACCGACCCTCGTCGTTCCCGGGACCTCGCCCAGGGCTATCTCGAAGAGCTCAACCTGCTGCTGAACCGCACCAGCACCTCTTCCGCGCATCAAGAACGCGTCTTTATCGAAAAACGGCTCGCGAAGGTGAAGGCCGATCTCGAACAGGCGCAACAGGAGATGAGTGAGTTCTCCAGCACCCACTCCACCGTCGACATTAAGGAGCAAACTCGAGCACTCGTCGACGCGGCCGCCAGACTGCAGGCGCAGATGATCGTCGAGCAATCGAGCCTCTCCTCGCTTCGCCAGATCTATGGGGATGGCAATGTGCGAGTGCGCGCTGCACAGGCGCGCATCGGCGTCCTCCAGGGCGAGCTCACGAAGATGAGTGGGACATCTGCGCCCCTATCCACCACCGAAGCCTCACCGGCTGGAGATGAGGGTAGCTCCAACAACGAACTCTACCCGCCGCTCCGTCAACTGCCGCGTCTTGCTGTCCCTTTCGCCGATCTCTATCGCAAGGTCCAGGTTCAGGAAACTGTATTCGAATTGCTCACCCAGCAATACGAACTCGCCCGCATTCAGGAGGCGAAAGATGTTCCAGTAGTGAGCGTCATCGACTCGCCAGGCATCCCCGAGAAGAAGTCGTTTCCTCCGCGCCTGCTTCTCACCCTGCTGCTCACACTGCTCGCCACGGCGGCGGCCTCGGCGGCCTTGCTCTTCCGTCACCGCTGGTCGCAGGTAGGTCCGGCGGATCCGCGCAAGTTGCTTGCAGACCAGATCGTCGGCAGCCTGCAGGCACGACTGACCAACGGACGAAGTGGAGAGCCCCGGTGAGGGAGCAGCTAACCAATGCGGCCTATGGTGTGTTGGACTACGCCGCATATCCGATCGGCATGTTACTCGTCGCTCCCATCGTTCTCCGCTACATGGGAGCGCCGCGCTATGGAGTATGGACGGTCGCCACTGCTGCAGTGAGCATGGGCAGCATCATCGCTTCTGGTTTCGGAGACGCGAACATTCAGCATGTTGCACGACAACGTGGGCTTGGCCGTCACGCCACACTGATACGCGCGGTGCGTAGCATGATCGGCATCAACCTGGTCCTCGGCACCGCGTTGGCGATCATCGCATGGATGCTCGCGCCTTATGCCTCCAGGCATCTGGCTCCTTTAGAGCCAGCCCTGCAGCGGGATTGCCTCTGGTCGCTGCGCCTCGCGAGTATCGTGCTGTGGATTCGCACGCTCGAGAGCGTCTGCATCAGCACACAACGGGCATTCGAACGCTATGGAGCGGCGGTACGCGTAAGCATCGTTGCGCGTGTGCTCTCCCTGGCCGTGGCCGCGGGGCTCGCCTGCATCGGCGAAAGCGTTGGCGCGATCGTAGCGGCAACCGCGATACTCGCTTTGTTCGGGACTTTGCTGCAATACGTCCATCTCTGGCGCATGCTTAAGACCGATTCGCTGCTTCCCTCTTTCGACCGGGAGGCAATGAAAGCACTGCTGAGCTTCGGCGCCTTCAGCTGGCTCCAGGCGGTCTCGGGCGTCGTCTTCAGCCAGGTCGACCGCCTCATGCTCGGCGTCTCCTTGGGAGCCGTCGCAGTCGCTTCGTATGCCCTCTGCGCCCAGATGGCACAGCCTGTTTATGGATTCGCTGCGTCCGGGCTGCACTTCCTTTTTCCCTATTTAGCCGGACGAACCACTTCAGGGCCTCCAACCCACTTGCGCAATGCAATAGCGATTGCCTTCGCGGCGAACTTGCTCTTCGTCGCCGCGGCGACGGTGACGCTGCTTGCGTTTGGTCCGCATATCCTGCGGGCGTGGGCAGGCCCGGCAATCGCAGAGAGTTCCGCGCCCATATTCTCGACCATCGTGTGGAGCTCGGCGCTCTTAGGCGTGAACGTAACCGGAACATATGCTTTATTCGCCCTTGGCCGGGTACAGATCGTCACCTGGCTGAACTTGGCGGGTGGAGCATCCATGCTGTTGCTGATGGTGTGGCTGGTGCCTCGCTTCGGGGTTATTGGCCTGGCGTGGGCGAGACTCTGCTATGGCTCTATAACGCTGCTTATCTATTTGCCTCTTCTACGTTTGCTTAGCCCGCAATCCCAACCGCAGCCGTTGTTGTCTGCTGTCCCCAAGGTCTACGAGGAAGCATGACGACCAGCGTACCCACCGCACAGTCAGCCAACGTCTTCCTCGACGAGACTCATGCCGCCTCCGCAGCGGCAGTGCCCCTCGCCACCTGGATCGGTTTCTATTTTTCGTTTCGGCTATTTTTTGTGCTGCTGGCTGTACGTGTCTTCGGCCAGGATGCTCAGGTAGGCGTCGCTGCCAGTCTGGCAATCAATTATCTTTTCCTCCTCGTTGCCGCCACCTATGCGTTCGGACCCGCGCCAAGAACCCTACGTTCCCTGATGAACTTGCCCTGCCTCAAGTGGGTGATTGTGTATCTTGGCTTCACCGGCATCAGCCTATTCTGGAGCATTACATCTTCGCTGCCGGCGGCGGCCGCCTTCTGGTGCGCTATGGTGGCAGATACGGCAGTCGTCTTGTTGCTGTTGCGCAGCGACCCCGTTGACGCCGTCGTCAACTCGCTGATGCGCGGCTATGTTTGGGCAAGTTGCTTGATCGCTGCCATCGCTTGGATGCTGCCCGCACAGTCGGACCTTCGTCTCGGCGATGAAGAACTCCTGGGCCCCAACCAGATTGGCTGGGTTTGCGCCTTCGCCTTCTTCTTCGCGCAATACCTCATGCGGAACAAAGCTGGGAACTGGACAGCTCAGGCTTTCCTGCTCGCCATTACTTTGCTTCGGAGCCTTAGTAAGACCACCATCATCGCTTTCCTTGCGGCTCAGCTCTACATTCTCCTACGCGACCGTTCAATGAGTCGCCGAACGAAAGCAATGTTCACTCTTGCTGCGGTGCTCGTAGTAGTCGCGTTCTCAAGCCTGCTCACGAACTACTACGACGTATACACGAATGCTGGAACCGAATCTGAAACGCTGACGGGTCGGTTGGGCATCTGGGCCTATTTCCTGAGTGAAGCCATCGATAAGCCCTGGCTCGGTCATGGCTTTCACTCGGTCTGGCTTGTGATTCCACCCTTCTATGATGGTTTCCAAGCTCGTCATGCTCATAACGAGCTGCTGCAGCAGTTCTATGCCTATGGAGCAGCCGGCATCTTCATGCTGGTAGCGGCTTATGGCAGCGTGTTGCGTCAATCACGCAGGCTCACCGACGCTTCTTTGAGGACCTTCCTGATCGGGATGCTGATCTTCGCTGTAGTCCGCGGACTTGCGGACACGGAGGCATTCGACCTTTCTCTTCCCACCTGGTTTATTGCGATCATCGGCGCCCTGATCGAACAATCTCGGCAAAGAGATCAGCAGAGTTTCAGCCGGGGAACGGCATGAGAGTCGTCATCGCCCTGGCCTCGTCGAGCCGCCAGCTTTCCGGTGTGCAGCGCCACGCGATCAACGTGGCACGATGCCTGCTCACGACCAGCGACGTCTCTGCTGTTCATCTTATCGCTGCACCGTGGCAGCAGGAGTTTCTTGAGGATTGCGTTCAGGATTCTGATGGTCGCTTATCTATCCACTCCGCGGCCATAGGTGAGAGCGCTCTCAGCCGCAATCGGTGGTACTACACGCGGCTTCCGCAGCTCGCCGCCGAGTTGAAGGTGGATATCGCCCATCTCGCCTATCCGGCGCCAGTTAAAACCAAGGCATTCCCTTGTCCGGCGGTTGTGACCTTGCACGACCTTTATCCCTATGACATTCAAGAAAACTTTGGGTTCCCAAAGGTATTGTTCAATCGCCTCGTTCTAGGACAATGCCTCTCAGGCGTGGACGCAGTCGCGTGTGTCTCTCATGGCACCCTCTCCCGGATGCGCCATTTCTACCCTGGGCTGGCAGAAGCGAAGGCCGTTGTTATCTCGAATTGTGTCGAGTCATATTCGGCGGCCACCGGCGATTCTTCGTTTCTGAAGACAGGTGAGAAACCGTTTCTTCTCTGTGTTGCCCAACACCGTCGCAATAAGAACATCCTCTTCCTTCTCCGGATCTTCAAACGCATGCTTAGTTCGGGGCAGCTCTCGCGAGAGACGCGGCTTGTCATCATTGGCATTCCAGGGCCGGAGACGAAGCGCATCCTACACTTCCTCGCCGCGGAAGACCTCACCTCGAACGTCAAGTTGGTAAGCGGGGTCTCCGAAGCGGAGTTGCAATGGTGCTACCGGAATTGCGAGCTGCTGCTGGCTCCATCGATCGTCGAGGGTTTTGGCCTTCCTATTGCCGAAGCTCTGCTTGCCGGTTGTCGCATCATCTGCTCCGACCTACCGGTTTTTCGCGAGGTAGGCGGCGATCACTGCCGCTACATTCCCTTGGGCTCTGCGGCGGAGCAAGCATTCGTCGACGCCATCTGCCATGCCCTTAGCCAACCCGTTCCCGCTCCTGTTTCACTGCCGCAACTATCGGCGTCTGTCATAGGAAACCAATATATGAAGCTCTACCAGTCTCTCCAACTACAAGAGAGGCGTGGATGCGCAGACCTCCGGCCTGCATCGATGCAAGACACACAAAGGAAAGCGTAAGCATGATTTCCACCAAACCGGCTGCCGCGGCAAGAGTGCTTGGCGTCGCTGTCGAAGCCCTCAACATGAATCTCGCCTTAGAGCGTATCGCGGGCGAACTCCACGAACGTCGCAAAGGATATATCTGTCTCACCGGCGTTCACGGCATTATGGAGGCCCAACGCGATCCGCGTCTTGCCGAAATTTATGCCTCGGCCGCAATGACTGTCCCGGATGGCGCGCCAACCGTATGGGTAGGTCGTTGGCAAGGCCATAGCTCGATGCAGCGAGTCGCAGGACCTGAACTCATGCTCGAGTTGATGCGCCGCAAGGAATTCGCGGGCTACACCCACTTTCTGTATGGCGGCGAAGAAGGCGTAGCGCAGCGGCTGCGCCAGCAACTGACACTCCGCTTCCCATGGGTCCGCATCGCCGGTACCTTTACGCCCCCGTTCCGGGATCTGAACGAAGTCGAGGAGGACGCGCTCCTCGCTGCGGTCGACGAGCTAAGACCCGATATCATCTGGGTAGGCATTAGCACCCCGAAACAAGAGCGCTTTATGCATCGCTACTTGCATCGATTGAATACGACTCTTATGTTCGGTGTGGGTGCAGCCTTCGATTACCATACCGGTCGAATACAGGACGCTCCACAGTGGATCAAGGTTATTGGTATGCAGTGGCTACATCGGCTGGTTCAGGACCCACGACGCCTGTGGAAGCGATACCTGCGTAATAACTCGTCTTTTCTCTGGAACATTGCCCTGCAGCTTACCGGCTTGCGAGATTACCCGCCTATCCACAACGAGGTCGAAAGCTGGCGTGCGATCCAGCCTTCTGAAGTATCGAAGGCAGGATGAAACTCCTCTTTTAAGCCGCAAGCACAGGCATCAATCCGTAGGCCTATCGGCCTTGTTCTTCGCCTGCAGGGTTTCCAATAGATGTCGAGTGTAGAGTCCGGTGGCAATAAAACTTGCTTGCTGCTGAACCATTTCGTAGAGCACTTCCTCGCCAATCCGGTCGATCGAGGTAACATCGGTGAGGTCGACAACACGCAGCCGCCGACATCCCTGACTCGGTGAGTTTCGCCACCTCTCACTCAACTCCGCGGCAAACTCTCCAACTAGCTGGCCCTGAAGGACCCATCTCTCTCCCGATGGGTTCTGAACGACTGTAATTCTCAACATGTCTTCTTTGGCGCCGCACCGGCAAACAACATCGTCGCATTCAATGGAACTGTACCTGACGTTCTGCAATATCCAGAGAACTCGATGTCAATGTTTACGCAATCGGGTGACCAAAAACAGGAACTTTAGTGACCACTCTTGATTTGGATAATAGCCGAGGGTTTAGACCAAAGTAGGGGCGCAAATCCTCACTAAGCCTTACACCTGCTGCTGAATTATTGGCACGCCGTCAGCATATTGGCACCGCTTAACGCTGGTTTGGTCGCGCGATTCCAAGCTTTCGCATACGAAATTGCAGGGTTGGCCGCTTAATGCCCAGGCGAGCGGCGGCGCCGTTGGGTCCTGAGAAGACCCAGTTGCTTTGCTCAAGAACGTGAAGAATATGGCGCCTCTCGATCTCTTCTAGCGTCGTCACTCCGTTGCTCTCAGTAGGACGGGACTTTAGATCGGCAACTGGCACTTTCAACTCCCTGCCGGTAGAAAGAATTACCGCCCTCTCGATAACATTTTGCAGCTCACGAATATTACCCGGCCACGGGTAGCGAACAATGCAATTCATGGTGTCAGCTGAAATGGTGTCAATCTGCTTCTTCATAAGCCGGGCGAAGTGCTGAGCAAAATGCCGCACAAGAAAAGGGATATCTTCGGTTCTTTCGCGCAACGAAGGGACGTAAATCGGGAAAACATTCAACCGATAGAACAGATCGGTACGAAATCGTTGTGCCTCGACCATTGCATAAAGGTCCCGGTTCGTTGCCGCAATCAGTCGTGCGGCCGTATGAAGGGTTCGTGAACTGCCCAGTCGCTCGAATTCTCGCTCCTGTAAGACCCTTAAGAGCTTCGGCTGCAGTTCCAAGGGTATTTCTCCAACTTCGTCGAGAAAAATTGTTCCTTGCGACGCCAATTCAAATCGGCCGATGCGCTGAGAGATCGCGCCCGTAAACGCTCCTTTCTCATGCCCGAAGAGTTCGCTCTCTAACAATCCGGTAGGGATCGCCGCACAGTTGAGCTTTACGAAGGCATGGGAGCTGCGCTGGCTGAACTTATGAACAGCGCGGGCAATCAGTTCCTTTCCACTGCCCGTCTCCCCATAGATAAGGACGGTTGAATTGGTCGGCGCCACCGCTTCCACTTGGCGCAGCACCTTTCGTAGAGCTGCACTGTTGCCAACAATCTCTTCAAAGTTCAGCTCGCTCCGTATCTCGTCCTCTAGATAGAGCTTTTCTTGCGCAAGCTGATCCGAAAGCTCTGAAATCCTGCGATAGGCGAGAGCATTGTCGATCGCAATTGCTAACTGGCCGGCAATCTGGAGCAGGAAATCGACATCTTCACGCGTAAACGAGTTCCTCTTTAATCTCGCCACGGCAAGAACTCCCAAGGAACGGCCACCCCGAACCAGCGGTAGGAGGCTGAGCGCCTTAAACCCTTCTTGAATGGCAACCGTCCCGCCAAAATATGGCGATTGTTCTTCGCTTATCTCGCCAACCCACGGTTTACCGTTCTCGAAAACTCTGGCAGCCACTGCCTCTGGCGACAGCACTGCTCCGGCGCGTATATGTCCCTTGCCGTCCGGGAAGTCCAGCGCATAAACCTCCAGACCTTCTTTGCTGGGGGTAGGAAGCATGAGAGCCACGGCGTCCAGTTGCATGACGCTTCGGATGTTTGGCGATATTGCTTGAATGAGTTCTTTGAGATTCAGGTTCGAAACAACGCTATTGTTAAGGTCCAAAATGAGCTTGAGCTTGGTTCGCTCGTTCTCCAGCTGCAAACGCGCTCTCTCAGACGCATCGAAGTTCAGTCTGGCATGAATCGCCAGCGCCGCGTGATCAGCCGCCAGCGAAAGCAGACTAAGATCTTCCTCGGAAAATGCCTTTTCAAACGAACGTGCAGCGCAGATGATCCCCAATCGCCGAAGGGAGGTTTGCAGCGGGAGAATACAAAGGGAACGGTAACCATGGGTCTGGAACCAATCGAAAGCATCGCCAAACCTGCGTTCCCTGGCCAATGACTGGATAACGAGTGGCCTTTGACTCTCGTGTACCCAGCAATAGGAAGGACTGCCGACGAAGTGACCCGGAATTCCGTTCATCGTTGCACCGGAATCTGGAGAAACCTCCTTAGACGAAGCCAGTTCCCTCTCGTACACCACCATGAAAGTGTCAGCCGTAGAAAGACTATGCAGCTTTGAGGGCAGCGCCTGCAGCAGCGTCTCCACATCGCGGTATTGGTTTAGCTGTTGGGTGAAGTGGAGGAAGCTCGTTCCGTGGTCCACCGGAAAGGCGCCCTGGGATGAAATTAGTACCTGCTTGTCGCTCTGGCTGTCCATCTCCATGTCCATTCCTATATGTAGTAGGTCTGTCTGGAAGCGATTTTGTTACTTCATAGATGTCGATGGGGTGCCCTCGGTGGCAACCCACTTTGCAGATAGGCCGCCTGGTCCCTAAGCATCGACGAATGCGATGCCAATCTGCTGGCACTATGTTAGTCCGTTGGCATTCTTCTTGGTGTTGCAAGATCCTAACTCCCTGTTCAGAGGAGAGTCATCCTTTTCGGTTTCAATAGCTTAGCCAATAGTTCTTTGAACTATAAATCTGGCGAATCACATGCAGTTACCCTCAACGTCATCTCAGAGAAGCTCCAATAGATTCCTGTGAAGCGACGTTCGATCTTCTTGGAGGGCTGAATGCCTGTTGAGCAACCGGCTGAGCACACTTCGAATTTTCGCCTGGATGTGCCGTTGCATAATCTTCTGACCCAGCCTTTAGGCCCGCCGACCGGGCTGCGTCCGGATGGCAAGCCGCAAACTTTTCCTAACCCCATCTTCCCGCAACATCCCGAACTCTTGGGACCAGTCGAGGACAACGTCGATTGGAATCCTCCTGAAAAGCGCAAATGGACGCCGGGTCAGATATACCACGGTATGCGCGGGTGGCTCTTCCCCTACATTCGCTCACGAGTTACGGCCGGCGATTTTCATCCACTCATCGCATATCTCTTCACCGAGTTCAAGTGCAATCTGGATTGCCACTACTGCTGGGCCTTCGACAACAAAGTGAAGGGCATGAGCGAAGATACGGCGAAACGGTCAATCGACTGGCTTCATGGAACCGGCTGCCGGGTACTTGCCTATATGGGCGGCGAACCACTGCTGCGCCCTGACTTCATTCATAAGATCACTTACTATGCAGCGAAGAAAGATTTCTGGATTTACCTTCCCACGAACGCCCGCCTCCTGAGAACCGATGTGATCGACAAGCTCGCAGATGCTGGCGTGTCCACCTTTAACATCGCCGTCGATGCAGTCGACCTCAAACCAGGCCTCCCGAAGGCATTGGCTCCCATTCGCAAACAATTCGATTACTTGATTCGCAAGCAGTACGGTTACGGCTACTCTGTCTTCCTCAATATCAACATATGCCGTAACAACCTGGACGACGTGCGGCAGCTCACTGAAATCGCTCATGACTGTGGCGTCGCCACTGACTATCACATCAACGAATCACCCTTGCTGGAACAGGACGAGCATTTCAAACATGCCGCCAATAACGTAACTTACATCACCAAAGAGGATTGGCCAGCTGTCGAGGAGACCATCCAATGGCTCACCGAAAAACAGGATTCGGGCTATAAGATGGTGAACTCTAATACCAGGCTGTGGCAGATGGTCGACTTTATGAAAGGAAACCATTTCCCGTGGAACTGCCGCGCAGGACAAAATTCAATGATCATCCGCGCTGACGGGACCTTGGCGCCATGCTTCCCCATGTACACGGCAACCTATGACTGGGGCGTGGTTGGCGATCATAAGTTCGACACGAAGCAGCTCGACCATCAAAAAGAGACCTGCCAGACGCACTGCTTTTCGACGTTGAACCACATCCTCGGTTGGTGCTACAACGACCAACGAGTTATCAAGTACTTCTTCAAGCAGTTGGCACATGGATTCCAAGGCGTGAAAGGGCAGATGTAGCCTTCCCGCAGAATGTATCTGCTGGTCTCACGACATCAAAGCCGGTACTACCGCAGCGACCCACTTGATCACAGGAGAGCAATATGCCAGTAGAAGAGATCGTGCTAACGGACTTCGAAGTAGAGATCCAGGCGCGCATCGATGCAGAACGCGCCCGGCTTCGCGCTGAGGCGGGATTGGCGCGTATGCGTGAGTTCAAGAAGCCTGTAGAGCGGAGTTTTACAGGCCCGGAACGCGACTACGTCACCATTCTCTTTGGCGGCCTCACCTGGAAGCACGAAGAGATGATCAAGGCGGTCTTTCATGGCAGCGGTTATCGCTGCGAAAATATCCCGACCCCGGTTGTTGCTGACTTCCAGGCCGGGAAAGAGTTCGGGAACAATGGCCAATGCAATCCCACTTACTTCACCGTTGGCAATCTGGTGCGCTATCTTCAAAGTCTCGAAGAGCAAGGGCAAACCAAGCAGCAGATCATCGACAACTACGTCTTCTTCACTGCTGGGTCTTGTGGCCCGTGCCGCTTTGGCATGTATGAGGCAGAATACCGGTTCGCCTTACAAAATGCGGGCTTTGAAGGCTTTCGAGTTCTACTCTTCCAACAGACGGATGGCATCAAGGCCGCTAGCGGGGAGCCTGGGCTTAAGTTCTCAGTTGATTTCGGGATGGGGATGCTGAATGCGCTTAACCTGGGCGATGTTATCAATGAGCTCGTCTATCAGATCCGGCCTTTTGAAGTGACTAAGGGAGAGACAGACCGTGTAATTCGCGAATCGGTCAAAACCCTTACCGATACTCTGCGCGACCGGAGGCGCTGGCACATCCTGGAGGCTGCGCCGGGGTGGGCTAAGCCATTCCTTGAAGGACACGCAAAATTTACGGGGATCAGTTGCACGCTCGGTAAAGTAGCTCAAAATGTCTACGGCAAAGAATACGTGGATGCCCTCCATGCCTGTCGCGATAGCATCAACTCAATCCAGGTAGATCGTTTGCGGGTCAAGCCGGTAATCAAGATAACTGGAGAATTCTGGGCGCAGACAACAGAAGGCGATGGCAACTTCAACATGTTTGCTTTCCTCGAGCGCGAGGGAGCGCAGGTTCTGGTTGAGCCCATTGCGACCTGGATTGCCTACATGATGTACGTAGCCAAGGAAGGGGCAAAGGCCCGCGCCTACGCAGAAGCTCCCTACCGCGACCCGAAGTGGTATGAAGTCAAGAAACACCTTGCCAATGAATTGAAGTTGTTGAAGAAGACCGGTGGTCTTAGTGCTGGAAGTGCGATGTGGGGTTATTTCTATCACCGCACAATTAAACATTTGGGAGACACCGCGCACCATCTCATCCCCCAGAAGGAGTTGTCGCGGCTGGCACATCCCTTTTATCACCAGCTCGCCAGGGGCGGCGAGGGCTACATGGAAGTCGGTAAGAATGTGTATTACACGGTGAACCATCTGTGTCACATGGTGCTAGCCTTGAAGCCTTTTGGCTGCATGCCTTCAACTCAGTCCGATGGCGTACAATCGCGGGTCGTCAACAAGTTTAAAGATATGATCTTCCTTCCCATTGAGACCTCTGGTGAGGGCGAGGTGAATGCCCACAGCCGCGTTCAGATGGCGTTAGCTGAGGCGAAAGCCAAAGCGCGGGCGGAGTTCGATGGTGTACTGGTGCAAACCGGAAAGTCATTGGAAGATCTCCGCGAGTATGTCGACGCACACCCGAAACTCAAGCATGCACTTTATAAGGTTCCGCATCGCGAAGGCGTTGCCGGAACTGCGGCACAGTTTGCCTGGCACGTCAGCGACTTGATGGATCGCGACAGAAAGTATCGTCGCCCGGCGCGCGTTTCTTTGCCGGCATCTCAGGTTGCCTGAAACTGGCGGCGTCCGCGGCGGTCGGCGCGCGATCCGGTTGTCGTTACAACCATTTCTTTGCGCCACGACCTATCGACCGCGGCGCAAAGACTGGTGTTTCACTAGATCGTTCAGGGTAATGCAACAGAAACGTACGCGAGCTACTATGGTCGGCCGCTCTCCCTGGTGAGGCGGCTGGTTGTAGTGCGGAGACGGGCATGCAGAGTTTTTTTGTCGGTTTAGATGTCGGCTCAACTACAGTGAAGGCCATCGTCGTCGACGCAGCGACTGACAGGACGATCTGGCAGGATTATCAGCGCCACGAAACCAGGCAGCCGGAGAAGGTCCTGGAATTCCTCCGCCGTATGGAAGATGAATCACGGATTGCCCCGACCAACACGCGCATCTTTATTACCGGTTCAGGCGGTGGTGTCATCGCTGAAATGATCGGTGCAAAGTTCGTCCAGGAGGTGCACGCGGTCTCTCTCGCCGTGGAGAAACTGCATCCCGAAGTCTATTCCGTAATCGAACTAGGCGGTCAGGACGCCAAGATCATCGTCTTTAAGGATGACGAAGAGACGGGACGGAAAAAGAAGATTCCGTCGATGAATGACAAATGCGCGGGCGGCACGGGAGCCGTCATCGACAAGATCAACGCGAAACTGAAGATTCCGGCGTCTGAATTGTCGAACCAGGCTTATCACGGCATCAAGCTTCACAAGGTGGCTGGCAAATGCGGTGTCTTCGCTGAGACCGACATTAATGGCTTGCAGAAAACAGGCACACCACCAGACGAATTGATGGCCTCGCTTTTTGAGGCAATTGTCCTGCAGAACTTAAGTGTCCTTACTCGCGGGCACACCTTGCGGCCGCATGTGCTGCTGTTGGGCGGCCCGAACGGCTTTATTCGGGGCATGCGCGAAGCCTGGCAGGCAAACATTCCACGCATGTGGAAAGAGCGTAAGGTCGAGACGCCTGAGGGCATCGCTCCCGAAGAGTTGATTAAAGTGCCCGACAATGCGCAGTATTTTGCAGCACTTGGTGCGGTCGAGTTTGGTAAGGATGAGGAGCCTACGGTCGGCCGCTATCTCGGCACGGAGAGGCTCGTCTATTACATCGACTACGGCAGAGCGGAAGAGAAAGCGGATTCTGGCGGTAGGGGTTTAGCTGCTGAAGACGCTGAGTTGGTGTCATTCCAATCCTCCTATAAAAAGAACAAATTCATTCCGGCGCCATTCCTCCCTGGCCAGGTTGTCTTGGGCTTCATCGGAGTGGATGGCGGATCCACGTCAACCAAGGCCGTGCTGCTCGGAAAAGATGGCGAGATTCTCTGCAAGACCTATCAACTCTCCAATGGCAATCCAATTCAAGACACCATCGAGGTTTTCGAGAAACTAAGGAACCAGGTGGAAGACAAGGGAGCATCGCTCGAGGTGCTCGGGGTTGGCACCACGGGCTATGCCAAAGACATTCTCAGAGATGTGCTCAATGCCGACGTCGCGTTGGTTGAAACCGTAGCGCATACCGAGTCGGCGCTCAAGTTCTACGACGATCCGCACGTGATTGTCGACGTTGGCGGCCAGGACATCAAGTTAATAGTCCTCAAAGATGGACGAGTCAAAGACTTCAAATTGAACACTCAGTGTTCAGCGGGCAATGGGTATTTCTTGCAGTCCACCGCTGAGGGTTTCGGCCTGAAAGTTGAAGACTTCGCTGACGTCGCTTTCTCAGCCAAATCAATGCCCTCCTTTGGCTACGGCTGCGCCGTTTTCATGCAGTCCGACATCGTTAACTTCCAACGCCAGGGCTGGCGATCGGAAGAGATCCTCGCGGGACTCGCCGATGTGCTGCCGAAAAATGTGTTCCTCTACGTGGCGAGCATTCCGAATCTGGCTGCGCTGGGCTCCCGATTTGTTTTGCAAGGGGGCACCCAAAACAATATGGCTGTGGTGAAAGCAGAAGTCGATTTCATCAAGTCGAGCTTCCGCGCCAACGGGAAAGAACCAGAGATCATCGTCCATGAGCACTGTGGTGAATCCGGCGCGATCGGTGCGGCGCAGGAGGCTTTACGTCTTTGGGGCAATGGAAAGCAGACAACCTTCATCGGCCTTGAGGCGGTCGCAAATATCAGCTATCGCACCACTCGCAACGAAGATACACGCTGCTATTTCTGCAAGAACAATTGCCTGCGTACCTTTATCGATGTCGACGTGAATGGCGGGCAAGCCGTTGCGGCCGGCAGCGGCGACCGCGCAGCCAGTGCTGAAGAGGTTCAGCAAGCTGCTAACTTGTTGCCGAGTCTCGAAGAAGTGCAGGCTAATTTGCCGCCGGTTGAGAAGCACGGATCTTCATGCAGCACGGGAGGAGGATGCGGCACCAGCTCATCTTCTCCTTTCAAGGCCAAGGCGGAGCCTCTCATCCAGATTCAAATTTCTCCGGGATCCAGCAAAGTAGTGGAACTCCCCAAGCCAGTCGCATTTCAGCCGCGAAAGACTAAAGTCCCTCTACGCTTGGGTGAACAGCGCCTGATCATTGCAACCTGTGAAAAAGGCACCGTCGAAGATCTCGACGAAATGAAAGACATCAAGTCGGATATAGACAAGATCAAGGATGCCAATCCCAACTTCGTTGATATTGCAGCCCACGATGTCTTTCGCCCCCGTCAAGTGGAGATCGTCGCCGATCCCCCGCCCATCACCAAAGGATTCTTCGTCCCCAAAAGCGCCAAAGAGCGTGCTGCGCTCATGGCCCGCAGGCAGGACTTTCGCGTCGGTATTCCGAGGCTACTGAACACCTATACCTATGCGCCGCTCTTCAATGCCTACTTTGCCAGTCTGGGGTTGAAGTCCGAGAATATTGTCTACTCCGATTACACAACTCCCGAGCTCTATCGCGCGGGCGCCAGTCGTGGAGCCATCGATCCCTGCTATCCCTCGAAGATCGGGATCGCCCATGTTTATAATCTGCTCTCCACCAAGCACGCCAAGAAGCCGCTCCACGCCATCTGGTTCCCGATGTACGACGTCTTGCATTCGCATCTCGTCAATCTCACCGGCTCAAACGCCTGCCCCACTGTAACCGCCACGCCCGAGACAGTGAAGGCCGCATTCACCAAAGAAAGCGACATCTTCGCGGAGAATGGCGTTCTCTATTTGGATCCGATCCTTAATCTCCAGGACCACAAGATTTGTGCCGACCAGATGTACAAGGTATGGGGACCAGTGCTTGGCCTGAGCCGCGAGGAGAACGAGCGGGCCCTCGAAGTGGGCTTCAACGCTCTACAGACCTGCGAGTCGGAAATACGCCGCCAGGCGCGAGAGACTCTGGATCAGCTTGAACGCGAGGACCGCATTGGAATTGTGATGCTGGGTCGGGTATATCACCACGACCCGGGTTTGAATCACGAAATCATGGAGGAGTTCCAGAAACTGGGGTACCCGGTGTTTTCGCAGAGTACACTCCCGATCGACGAGGATATTCTCGACCGTCTCTTCGGCGATGAAGTACGCGCTGGACTGATCACGCATCCACTTGACATCTCCGACGTCTGGAAGAATCGGTATTCCACCAGCACCAATCATAAAGTCTGGGCGGCGAAGTTCACGGCTCGCCATCCCAATCTTGTAGCTCTCGAAGTCTCCAGCTTCAAGTGCGGACACGATGCTCCCATATACGGCGTGATTGAAGGCATCATTGAACAATCCGGCACACCTTACTTTTCGTTCAAGGATCTCGACGAAAACAAGCCATCCGGCTCGATTCGCATCCGCGTAGAAACCATTGATTACTTTCTGCGCCGCTACCGGGAAGACATCATCAAGCGGCGTCAGGTTGAAGGAGACATCGAAGCCCAACTTGCGGCCTTCGAGCAAGGACTACGCCGCCAAGCTGAGGAGACCTGCAAACTGGCAGTAGCTGGGGATTGATGGTCGGACCTGCATGCGATTGCGCCTGAATTCCATCGACAGATTTGTTCTGTCTAACGTGAGTTATCGCCCGGTGCGCACGTTTCTTAGCGTGTTCGCCATCGCCGTTGAAGTGACCATGATTCTGACGCTGGTTGGTGTCAGCTATGGAACTCTCGATTCAACGGCGCGTCGCGCCAGAGGAGTTGGCGCCGATATCATGGTCCGTCCTCCAGGATCTTCGATCATCGGACTTAGTTCGGCTCCGATGCCGGATCTGCTGATACCCATGTTGCTGAAGCAGCCGCATGTTACGCTGGCCACCGGCACCGTGGTGCAGCCGCTGGCCGGCTTCGATACGGTCACCGGACTTGATCTGAATTCGTTTACCAAGATGAGCGGAGGGTTTCATTTCCTGGAAGGGGGCCCATTCCAAAAGGATGACGATATCATCGTCGATGAATACTATGCCCGTGAAAAACATCTTCATGTCGGGGACACAGTTCCGCTCATCAACCACGTATGGCATCTGAGTGGAATCTTCGAGTCGGGCAAACTCACTCGCATTGCGGTAAAACTGCCGGTGCTTCAGGAGTTGACCGGAAACCCAAACCATCTCAGCCAGATCTATCTCAAGGTAGATAACCCGAAAAATGCACACAAAGTAGTTAGTGCCCTGCAGCAGAAAATGCCCGGCTATCCCATCTACACGATGGAGGAATTTACTTCACTGCTTACCGTCAGCAGCGTTGAATTGTTACGGAATTTTATCGGCGTAGTGATCGGCGTGGCTGTGATCGTCGGCTTCATCGTCGTGTATATGGCAATGTACACCGCCGTTTTGGAACGGACCCGAGAAATCGGGATCCTCAAAGCCATGGGTGCCTCAGCGGGACTCATCCTTACTCTGCTGCTCAAAGAAACTCTGGTCCTGGCATCCTCCGGTGCACTGGCGGGAATTATTCTGACATACGGGACCCAGTGGTGCATGCAGCATCTCGTGCCTTCAAGCCTGACTCAGGAAACTGTCTATGCATGGTGGCCGATTGCCGGCTGCATCGCGATTGCCGGCGCACTTCTGGGCGCCATCGTGCCAGCGATGAAGGCCATCAACCAGGACGTCACCCAGGCGCTTGCGTATGAATAGCGGCCCGGTCAGGATGAAGTAGCCCATCTCCCACGTCTACTCAAATGAGGTAGACACGCCTCTCTCCAACTCGAGAGGAAGCATCGCAGGATACTAATGGTTGTCTCTCCACTCTCGCCTCAGCATCGACCAGAGCACGTCGATCAGACCAGCGACGGGAAGAAGGAGGAACATGAGTAGCAGAATCCAGAACTCCATGGGTCACCTCCATAAACAACGCTATGCTGCTCAACGGCGGTTCGCAGTGTCCGCGCGCACTGCGGTGTGTGCTCTGGATCACTGAAATAGCTTCCCCATTTCAGGGAAATCCCTCGTCCGCTGCAAACTGTACTCCATGGATGTAGACTCCCCATGAGTAGGAAGTGAAAGACTCAGTCGGTGGCATGAGCAGAATTGGTTCTGATTGATCAGAAAGTCAGCTCTTAAGACCTCGTTCTGACGAATAGCCACCGGGAGGAATGTCGTTGAAATCCGCCGTGCTGTCTGGCAACAACCGGGATCGTCCGCTCAGTATCCAAGAAGCTGCCAAGCCCGCCGCCGAGGCTGGGCAGCTTCTTTTGCGCGTGCGGGCGTGCGGAGTTTGCCGGACCGACCTTCACATCGTCGACGGGGAACTCGCCCCTTTAAGGTCCAACTTGATCCCAGGTCATCAGATCGTGGGTGAAGTCGTCGAAGGATCGACCTCAGAGCATCCGCCGGGAACAAGGGTGGGCGTCTCCTGGATCGGCGGGACGGATGGCCAGTGCTGGTATTGCAGGCATCAACAGGAGAACCTCTGCGATTCACCGACCTTCACCGGCTATACCGTTAATGGAGGGTATGCAGAGTTTGTTGCCGTACGCTCAGATTTCGTCTTCCCGCTTCCCGATTCGCTGGACGATACCTCTGCGGCGCCGCTGCTATGCGCTGGCATCATCGGCTTTCGCAGTCTTCGGGTTGCTGGCGTTCAACCAGGAGAGCGCGTCGGCTTGTTCGGCTTCGGGGCCTCGGCACATCTCACCATTGATGTTCTGCGCGCTTGGCACTGTGAAGTGTATGTATCGACCCGTGGCACGTCACATCGGAAGTTAGCCGAGTCGCTTGGAGCGACCTGGGTTGGTACCGAAAACGAGAGGCCGCCGGTTGAGCTCGATCGTGCCGTTACCTTCGCTCCAAGCGGAGATGTCGTTGTTTCCGCCCTGTCCAGTCTCCGCAAAGGGGGCATCGTGGCCATCAACGCGATTCACCTCGATCGAATGCCCGAGTTCGACTACGACCGTCTACTCTGGGGTGAACGTCAGATACGAAGCGTCGCGAACATGACCCGGCAAGACGCCCGCGACTTCCTGAACATCGCAGCAGAGATTCGAATGCGACCTAAGGTGACGATTTTCTCGCTCGACCAGGCGAACGAAGCACTTGCCGCCATTCGAAGCGACTCGATTGATGGAGCAGTAGTGCTTGTGCCCTGACCGGAAAAGCCCCCAGACTAACCGCGAGACCGTTCTGCCACTCACTTTCTGCCTGGTCAGCCGCCCCGCCTCATGCCGCCGCCTTGAGGTCCCAGAGCGTTCAAATCATCCAGAACGGCTTGCCGGTCTTGCGGACGGAACGACCCGGCGTTCATCGTTTGCTCGATCTCCGACTTCGCCTGCTTGAGCGATCTGAATTGCTGCAGCTTCCCTTCGCCGCTGGCCTTCAGGGATTGCAACGAGTTCAGGCTTTGCTGCAACTGCTGCACCTGGGCTTCGGTCGGGTTGCCGCGCATCACCGCGAGGTAGACGTCCTTGCCGAGCTTCTTTCCTGGTGTCTCTGGCTCCGCGGAGGCAGTCGGCTGCTTGTTGGCGACCACCACCTGGAAGTCCTGCTCTAAAGTCTCGCGGTCCGGCTGCTTCACCGTAGCCATGACTGCTTTAATCTTTGAGACGGCGCCATAGGGCGTTACCAGATCGAGCGGAGCGCCTGGTTTTTGAGCAGCTTTGCTCTCCTTCAGCGCTGCCAGACTTGCCTGTAGTTCTTTGACTTGAGGAATGGTCAGGCTACCATTCATGACCGCGGTCTTGATGTCCTGGTGAAACTTCTCGGTAGCCGGGTTGGAATCGGGAGCGTCAACCGCCGCCGCCATAATGAAGCCCGCCGGTGCCACAAGGAGATACGTCCCAAGAGCAATTAATCTGAAGCTGGTTCTTATCATTTTTCTTCCTCGATAATCCCGGTACACCGTACTCGCAGTCTGTTTAGATCCCACATCGGGACCTTACTTGACCGAATAACCTCGAGCGTCAAGGCAGGCCGACATAGACCGCTTGAAGCCATCCATGGATTGTTCCTCCTGGGTCTTGCTCGCATTCGTCTGCTTCTCGGACTTTTCCGATTGTTCTTTTTCCTCGCGCTTTCTCCTCGCAGCCCCGATCAACGCCCCGCGCCGCGCGCCGACGGCGGGGTCCCCTCCTGCGGCGCCCGCCACCACGGCGCCTCGTGCTGCATCTTTTCCGGTCGAACCATTCCCCTCTTTATTCCCCGAGGATGTCGAGGAGTGCGAGGCAGCGGGGGCCGTCGCGTTCGGGTCGAAGCCGGTCTGCGTCTTCGCATTGGAATAGCATTGTCCTTCGTCACTGAGCTGCTGGGTCGGGCTCTGTTGCGCCCGAGGATAGACATAGAGACCTACGGTGCTCGCCATCCCTTTGATGGGCGGAGCAGTATTGCTTTGACCTTTCAAGGCCGGCGTGCAGCTCAACAGCAGTGTCATAGCGACAAGACTCGGTTTCCGGCAATTTACGGTAACGGGTTGTAGAGTCAACATTTTTCTCACCTGCGCGGTTGGTGGAATGAGTTAGCTTCGGAACTCAGTTCATGAGTTGATGAAGATCAAGGCGGATAACTCCATCCAAACCTCCATAGCGCGACAGGTCGCTTCCGGAGGATTGGAGACGAGCGTAGAAGTACGGGGCTATTCCCGCTATCGAAATGAGAAAAGTGTGGCAGGCACGGAGGGGGTTGTCGATACTCTCGAGGTAAAGCGTTGTAAATACGGTATAAAGAAACGGGCTTATCCCCAACGATTCAATACGCCGGGCACAGTCGCGTCTGCCGACGCGTTCCTGGTAAGGGCTTTTTCGCAGATCCGGGTTAAGCCCTAGTTACTTGCGGCCCTGATAAAAATCTGGATTGCGAGACATCTGGATTTGGGGAGACCCTTGTCCACAAACGCACAAGCGCGCCCGATTGTGGACACCGCAGGTCTTCGAAGGATTAGCTCGGCGCATCATTGACCGCTTCCTATTGGGATTTTTCGAGCACTCGAACTGGCCGGGAAATTGCTGCGTCTGTCTACCAGGGCGATAGGTCAGCGCGTTCATCCAAATTCACTTTACATACAAAATAACTTTCTCAGGCGGAAGTGCAGTTCAAGAAATAAGCGAGGAAGTCGATGCAAACTCTGTTACAGAATCTCCGCTTCAGCCTTCGAATGCTGGCCAAGAATCCTGGCCTTACCTTCACCGTGATGGTGACCTTGGCGCTCGGCATCGGCGCCAATACCGCGATCTTCACAGTGGATTACGCAACGTTGCTCGCCCCTCTCCCCTATCCTGAACCCGAACAACTGGTCATCGTCTGGTCGAAGATCCAGACTTCTCATAATGGTGTGTCGGCAGGCGATTTCACCGATTGGAAGCGGCAGAGTACAGTCTTCCAGGATCTCAACGCCTGGAACGGCGGACGATTCAACATTGCCACCAAGGAGCAGCCGGAGCTCGTTCAGGGACGACAGGCGACCCCAGGTTTTTTCCAGATGATGGGGCAAAGCTTTTCCCAGGGACGCGGCTTTCTGCCTGAGGAAGGGCAGGACGGAAAGAACCACGTCGTCGTCTTGAGCCACAAATTATGGCTCAAGCTTGGTGGCAATCCGCACATTGTCGGTTCGACCATGCCGATGGATGGGGCGCCCTACACCGTCGTGGGGGTGCTGGCGCCGGGTCCGGATGACCGCGCCGACTCTCAATTGACGGTGCCGCTGGTCTTCAAGCCGGAACAGTTGAATCACGACTTCCATTGGCTGCTGGTGATGGGCAGGCTGAAGCCAGGCGTGACTCTTCGGCAAGCGCAAGCGGACATGGATGCGGTTACTGCGCACATCGCGGAGCAGTATCCCAAGAGTGACAAGGGTTGGGGAGCGTTTGTTGAGCCGTTGAAAAACGATTTCCTCCCGAAGGAGAGAAAGCTGACCCTATGGCTGCTTTTGGGGGCAGTCGGGTTTGTACTGTTGATTGCCTGCGTGAATGTAGCCAACCTGCTGCTGGCGCGGAGCATGACTCGCCAAAAAGAGTTGGCCGTGCGGAGTGCGCTGGGCGCCACGCCAAGAACGATCTTTATTCAACTGCTTACCGAGAGCGTGATGCTCGCCCTGATGGGAGGTGTTCTCGGAATCGGGGTGGGCTATGCGATGCTGGCGGGGTTGACGGCGGTGATGCCGGAAGGCACGCTTCCTAGCGAAGCCGATCTGCGCCTGAACCTGCCTGTTCTCCTGTTCACTCTATTGGCAACAAGCTTTGCGGGCCTGCTGTTCGGGTGTGTGCCATCGTGGTATTCGTCGAGAGTCGATCCAGCAGAGACGTTGAAGGAGGGCGGTCGTTCGGGGACCGGGGTGGGGCGGCACCGGCTGCGGCGAATACTGGTGGTGGCCGAATTCACCCTCGCGCTTGCGCTGCTTGCGGGAGCCGGTCTCGCCATCCATAGTTTCTGGAACCTGCTTCGTGTGGACCTTGGAATTCACACCGACCACGTTCTTACCTTCTCGCTTCCGGTCCCGGATTCGCGGCCGAAGGAGCCGGACAAGATCATCTCGTACTACCGGCAGATGCTGGCGAGCATCCGCGCCGTGCCCGGAGTTTCGGGAGCCACCGCGATGACCGGACTGCCCCTGCAAGGGACATATTTCGGAATGCCCTTCACGATTGCCGGAAAACCTGCCTATACCGATCCCTCTCAGCGCCCGGGTGCAGGCTTCCAGATGGTGACGCCGGAATACTTCAAGACCTTCGGGATTCGCCTCACCGGCGGCCGGGAGTTCAACGAACAGGACACTGCCTCGAGCGTGAAAGTGGCCATGGTCAATGAGGACTTCGTCAACAAGTTCCTCAAAGGGACTGATCCGCTGCAGCAACGGGTCGTCGTCGAACAGCTGATACCGGGAGTGACGAAGCTGGGACCAGCAGTCGAATGGCAGATTGTGGGCGTCTATCGCACTGTTCGCAATCGCGGCTTCCGCGAAGAGACTCCGGAGATTACGATACCCTTCTGGCAGATTCCCTGGCCGCAAGCCTCCGTCGGCGTGCGAACTGCGGAAGAGCCCGGAACGATGACCCGGAGTATCGCCGCCGCCGTACATGCGATTGACCCGCAGATCGCGCTCGATGAACCGAAGACGCTCGATGCAGTGCGTGACGACGTGTTAGCCAACGACCGTTTTACGGTGATCCTATTCGTGAGCTTCGCCATTGTGGCGCTTCTGCTTGCTGCGCTTGGAATTTACGGAGTCATGTCGTTTTCGGTGGCGCAACGGTCTCATGAAATCGCCTTGCGGATGGCCCTCGGCGCCACCCGAAACCGCGTGGTCGCCCTGGTGGTGCAAGAAGGAGTGATCCTGGTGCTGGTAGGGCTGGGCTTTGGTCTGGTCGGCGCCTACTTCGTGGGCCGGGCTATGCGCAGCACCCTCTTCGGCGTTGGAGCCATGGACTTCTCCGCCTTTGGAGCGGTGGGATTGATTCTGGTGATCGCGGCGCTTCTGGCATGCTGGCTCCCCGCCCGGCGAGCCGCTTCGGTCGAGCCGATGCGCGTCCTCCGGACGGAGTAAGTGCGAGTGAGGAGCCAGTCTAGTTCATCCGTGCGTCGGCATCGAGGTATTCACCCCGGCGCGGATGCCGGTCGGCCACCGGCCCGTGACCGTCTTCACCCGCGTGTAAAATCGAACGCCTTCCATACCATGCACATTATGATCGCCAAAGAGCGAACGCTTCCACCCGCCGAAACTGTGAAATGCCATCGGCACGGGTATGGGGACATTGATGCCGACCATGCCCACTTGCACTTGGTTGGCAAAGGCGCGGGCCGTGTCTCCATCGCGGGTGAAAATCGCAGTCCCGTTGCCGAACTCATGATCGTTCACCAACTCCAGGGCCTCTTGAAATCCTGAGACACGCAGCAACGACAGCACGGGACCAAAGATCTCCTCACGGTAAATTCGCATATCGGGAGAGACCTGATCGAAAACGCAGGGTGCCACGAAGAAGCCTTCCCCGGGCGGGAGCGATTCTTGAGCATGGCCGTCGGAGATAAGCATTGCTCCCTCCTGAACGCCCAATTCGACATAACCTCTGACCTTGTCCCGATGCGTTCCGGTAATCAGCGGCCCCATCTCGGCGCCCGCAGTCGTTCCTTCCGCGATCTTCAGGCGCGCGATGCGATCTTTCAAGCGTGCGAGCAACGCATCGCCGGTCCCATCTCCCACGGCAATAGCGACCGAGATCGCCATGCAGCGCTCACCCGCTGAGCCATACGCGGCGCTCGCCAACGCATCGGCTGCCTGGTCCATATCAGCGTCCGGCATCACGATCATGTGGTTCTTCGCGCCACCGAGAGCTTGCACGCGTTTGCCGGCATGAGTACCGCGGCGGTAGACGTATTCTGCCACCGGGGTCGAACCAACAAAGCTCACTGCGCGAATTTGAGGATGATCCAGAATGGCATCGACCACTCGTTTGTCCCCGTGAACGACGTTAAAGACCCCGTCGGGCAGCCCTGCTTCTTTCAGCAGCCTGCCGAGAACGAGCGAAGCCGAAGGATCGCGCTCGCTTGGCTTCAGAATGAAACAATTTCCGCAAGCCAGTGCGATCGGTACCATCCAAAGCGGGACCATCGCGGGGAAGTTGAACGGCGTAATTCCAGCGACGACGCCTAGCGATTGACGGTACGACCAGCTATCGATCCCGGTTCCGACCTGTTCGGTGAATTCGCCCTTCAACAGATGAGGAATGCCGGTGGCAAACTCGACCACTTCCAGTCCGCGCATGACCTCGCCCCGCGCATCGTCTAACACCTTGCCGTGCTCGGAGGTGATGACCGCGGCAAGCTCATCAGTATGCCGCTCCAGCAGGTCGCGGAACCGGAAGAGCACACGTGCCCGGCGCAGCGGAGGCTGGCTCGACCATTCAGGAAAGGCCGCCACCGCTGCTGCAACAGCAGCGTCTAACTCCGAAGCGCCGTCCAGCGGAACACGGCGCTGAACCTGACCGGTCGCTGGGTTGAAGACGTCGCCGAAGGCTTTCGCCTCGCCATGAACGGCACGCCCACCGATCCAATTTGGTACGCTTTCCAGGATGTGCGGAGTTTCCGCCTGTACCTCCGGAGCTGCAATCGTAGCCATGACTCCTCCTCTCGACAAGGAGGAGCATACACCAGCACCCTCCTTTTGAGGAGGCTTCGATCGGCATCGCAGGCCCGGAGCCTTAAGTGCCGGCTATCCATTGAAGCGTCTTAGAGGCGAGACGTTCAAAGGCCAAGACCGCCAATTCCAGATGCTCTAGCCGGGTATCTTCTATCTTGTTATGACTGATACCGGCGAGCGATTGCACAAACATCATGACCGTCGGAATTCCCGCCCGCGAAACCTCGGCGGCATCGTGTAAAGGTCCGGACGGCATGCGGTGAGAGACTCCGACTGTCTCGAGAATCGCTTGGTCGCATAGCTCGACAAGCTCCGGGTGAAACGGAACTGGCTCGATACTCCAGATCTTCGACCACTCGACGGTGCAGCCCTCTTCCTGGGCAAAGCGCTGGCTGGCTTCATAGGCTTCGCGAAACATCTCTGCCAACACCCTAGAATCGAGATCTCGCTGATCGAGCGTCGCCTCGCATCGCCCCACTACGGCAGTCACGATCCCAGGGAAGGTCTTGACGCTCCCCATCGTACAGACCGCATCCGGATGCTTTGCCGCGATCGAGCGGATCTCCAAGGCGAGCTTGGCTGCGCCGGCCAAGGCATCGCGGCGCGCCTTCATCGGAGTCGAGCCCGAATGAGCTTCCTGTCCGTAAAAGGTAATCGCATGCCGTTCCACCCCTTTGGTTCCGAGCACCACGGCAAGCGGCAGATCCATCGCCTCCAGCACCGGCCCTTGCTCGATATGAAGTTCCAGGTAGGCGGCAATATCCTTCCGGCCTTCAGCGACTTCGCCGATCCGGTCAAGGACAATCCCGCACTCCTTAAGTGCCTCATCGAGACGAATGCCATCACGGTCCTGACGCGCCCGATCCGCCTCGATTGTGTGGGTCCCGGCAAAGGCAGAAGACCCGAACAGGCTGCGGCCGAATCGCGCGCCCTCCTCATCGGCCCAGTCGACTAGACTCACAGTAACTGGGGGATGGCCCCCGTATTCCTCAGCGATGCTCCGTAGCACTTCGAGTCCAGTGAGAAGTCCAAGACAACCGTCCAGCCAGCCGCCATTTGGCACCGAATCCAGGTGGCTGCCGAGCACCAGCTTCTTTTCTGATGCGCCCCGCAGCGTCAGCCAGACATTCCCGGCGGCATCCCGATGCTGCGTGACCGGCAAGCCATCGAGCTTGCCCCGGAACCACTCCCGCGCCTTCAGCCACGTCGCGGTCCACGCCACTCGTTGAGCGCCGCTCGCATCCCCAGTGAGCTGCTGAAGCTCTTTAAGGTGAGCGACCACTCTCTTCGGATCTACCGGCATCATCCTTCTCCAGCTTCAATCGATTTCGCTCCATCAACGATAGAACGATTTGGCGTAGACCGCCTGCTTTGTTGTTTCGCAGCAAATCGGAACTTGTTTGAGGCAATCGATAGAGGCGGGCAATAGCCGGCGCAGGTGCGAGAAGGCCCATCCCTCTCCACAAGGGGCTGCGTCTACCGCCGCTTACCCCTTCAACTCCGGGAATGCAGTGATCCTCAACTTCGCCGCCGCATAAGGCACAAGCGTCAGACGTTCACTGGGTTCGTCGCTGCTCACGGGGCTCTGCGGAATGGGGTCGGCAACGCCATCGACCGCCCGCCAGGAAGGCAGCTTTCGTGCCTCGACCTCAAGAGTGACCGGCGTTCCTTCGCGCGCAAATGGAGATGCATCGAGCGAAGTTTCCTTGACTCGTATATCGCGCACAGTTCGTTCACTCGCAGCAAGCGCGTAGTTCCATGGGGAACTGGGGAAAACCTGCCAATCGGCCGTCATGCCACGGTCGCGCAGCTTCACCCAGTCTTCGCCGATCGGATACGAAAAAACCAACGGACCGCGATTGACCGAGATCGATTCGTTGTACCCGCGAACTAAGGTCGGTTGCAATGGAAGCTGTAATTCAACGACATCCCCGCTCTTCCACTGCCGCTCCACTTGAACGAAAGTGCCCTTCTCAGCCGAAGGAAGAAGGCGCCCATTCACTTTGATGGTGGCGTCCTCAGCCCACCCGGGAACTCTCAAGCGGAGTGGAAAGGTAGACGCAGCAGCGGGATTGATCGCTATCCGAACGGCTCCGCGGAAAGGATAATCGGTATCTACAGAGACACGTACCGCGACCCCTCTCACGGTTGTGTTGACTTCACAGGGTGAATACACCGCAGCCACCAGTCCATCATCGTGCGATGCCATCCACAGGGCTGCCGTGAACTTAGGCCATCCCTGGTGATAGTTTGCCGTACAGCATCCGAAGTTCGGTTCCAGGCCGTAGAGGTTGGATTCTGGCCCGTCGGTAGTCCACGGCTTGCGATGCAGGCTTACCTCAACCTGATTCGGCTCCTGGTTATATTGATGGGCCCACATATCATCGGTGAACGTGCCGGGTAATGCGTTGAAAGCGATCTGCTCCAGACGATCGCCGATGCTTGCATCCCCCAGAATCGCGAGTGACTGCTCCAGCGAAAACATAGTCTCGACAACCGTGCATAGCTCACTTCCCTGAGAAGGATTGCGGCCAGCAAGATGCTCGTCGCAGGAGAACATGCCATTTGGCAGTCCATGATAGGTGTCGAGCGCCGCAAGCATTTGATGGAAGCCGCGCCGGTCGATCTCGGCGCCTGAGACCATCGCCCAAACCGGCGCGGCTTTAAGCGCCTGCCCGTTGTTGACTCCGTGGGTCGACAATGCCAGATCAGCCAAGCCCTGACCTTCATTCAGCTTGATCATCTCTGCCGTGACCGGCTGAGTGTATTTGAAGTCGGCGTATTGCGCCTGCCAATCGAACCCTTGCCGGTGCAAGAGCCGGACAAGATCGACCAGGCTTGGATCACCGGTGCGGTTGTACAGCCAGATCGCGACCAGCGCATTATCCTGCCAACGGAACTTCCCCCAGTCCCGCAGCGGTCTGTCGGGAAGAGTCTTCAATTGATAAGCGAAATAGCGCGAAAGCAATGGCAGTACTCGAGGATCGCCCGTCACCTCTGAATATTGGACCAGTGCTTTGAGCATGACCATACGCGGCCACCAATCGTTGTTGCTGGACGGACCGATCATGCCGTCAGCTGCCTGATGCGTCAAAGTCCATTCGACATATCTTTGCGCCTTGGCTTTGAGGCGATCATCGTCAAGCAGGTAAGCCAACGGAAGCAATCCGTCGAGGTAATACGGGCCTCGTTCCCAGGAGTCGCCGGTACCGCCCAGCCAGCCACTGTTGTTTCCTACATCCGCCCAGGTTTCGTCCAGATGGCCAGACAGGCCATGCGCTTGAATGCGCAGTTGATTCAGCAGCCATCCCTTCGGCCGAACTGAACCGAGAGGCAGTAGATAAAATGCATTGGGGGCCATCGGCGAGCGGTTCTTAAAAACTTGCGAAGGACGTGCGAGTACCCGGGCCGCGAACGTATCCGCAAGTGCGTGCCGGCTGCTTAGAGGCAAAGAAGCGATTGCCGCGCTTCCTGCCTGCTTCAGAAATCGCCTGCGGCTGTTTGCCTTTGCTTCAGGTTTTTTCATCTCAACCAAATCCGCCTTTTGTCTTGAAGTCCGCTCATGAGTGGTTTCTAGCTGATCGCCCCGTTTTAGCTAGTAGCCAACGTCAAAAGCTCGTCAAGGTTCTTAGCAGAGGTGGACTCCGCCCCTCGAGGCAGTCCAGGCGCTACCACCAGGGCCTGCTTATGAGCTTCGTACCACACCAGAAAAGAAGACTCCCCGGCTCCCGGCAATCGTTGCTGATTGATCCACTGATAGTAGGCGCCCATGTCGGCGTCAACCAAAGACCCGGCGAAGTCGAGGTTCGTCTCGCTGCGGCCGCTGGTCAGCAACTCGTTCATCGGCTTCTGCTCTTGCCGCGGAGCAAATCGAACCAGGAGCGTCAGCGGCTGTGCCCTGCGCAAGGTTTCGCGTGCGGCCCATTGTGCAAACGTGGTGCTGAATATCTGCGTTCCGGAGCCTTCCGTAAACAGCCTGACTTCAAACCGGCCGAGGACCTTATCTCCAGCCCGCTCCATACCAAGGTCCGCCGGGGACAACCTGGCAAGACGACTACGAAGTTCCTCCGGGCCCATCCCTGGCTGGCTGATCTCCGTCTGAACGTACTTCAGCAGCGCGGAGCGAACCGGCTCGAGCGCCCGATAGGACACGCATGTCAGCAATGGGCTATGGGCAGCTTCCTGCCCGCCATCGACATACCAGTGACCGTAAGTGGCGGGATAAGTCTTCGCGCGGGCAGCAGCAGCGGCCAGCAAAAGTTCCACTCCATCCTTCGGGTCGACATTTCTGAAATAAGTGCCGTGCGCACGCAAGTTACGGAATAGCGGTCCTTCATAAGAAGAAAGACCTTGCCCGATAATGGCGATCCCCAATCTGCGTACCGGCAGCTTTGGCTTTGGCAGGACCGCTTGCAGACGATCTCCATACGAAATAGCAGCCTGGCGAAATCCGTCCAGTTGATGCGTGGTCCAGAGATAGGCCGAAAGCTGTTCGACGAACTGTGCCGGCTGGTTGATCCAGTCGAACCGCTGCAGATTGGGCGAAAGCGAGAACGACGAAAAGGCCCCAAACCACTCCTGCATCTGTGCTCGCGACAAGGAACTCAGATTTGTAAGTTCGCCATCGATGGCCGCGCGCTCAGCCGGAAACTTGAAATCATACTCAACCAGCTCCCGCAATAAACTCGGCGCTATCGAGAGCGGCAGTTGACGAATCGCATCCAGGTGAGAGATCACCAGCATTCTTGCTTCTGGCGGGTACCCGGCGAACTGCTCGGCCTTGAGTTCCGACGGAAGCATAACGCTAGACCAGTTCCTTTACCGGCCGGCCCTGCGCCTGCGATGGGGAGAACCCCATCATCAATCCGAGCGTCGGCACCAGATCGATCGACTGCAACGGATTATCGTAGACCACGCCTTCTTTCACTCCAGCCCCCATCGCCATCATCCAGGTGGTTCGCGAGGCTGCATCGCCGGTGCGGTGATGCTGAAACCCATTTCCCCCGGCATCCTCGTCGCCATCCCGCCCGAAATCGGGAAGGATAAACAGAGTGGTGTTGCCCGCGTACTCCGGTTCGCCTTGAGCCGCATTCCATAGCTCCGCGCAGAGACGATCCGTTCGCCGGATTGCATCAATGTACAGCGAGTAGGCTCCCGAATGGGCAATATCGATATCGTGCATGGTGATCCAGAGCAGACTCGGCGCCTGCTGCCGCATCAATCGCCGAGCGATGTACATTGAGAGCTCGTCCGGACTGGACACCGTAAGCGCGTGCGCTTTGAAGTCTTCCACTGACAGCTTCAGGATCATCTCTAATTGCTGCAATTCAAATTCGCCGCCGGCCAGCTTTGGTGTGTAGAGCGGAGTCTCGTAGTTGTCATGCAGCAGATGTTCATAATCCGTCGAATTTCCCGACGTCGCCGCGTTCAACAAGTGTTTGGGCAGCACCACTCTCGCCCCCATCCCTGGTCCATACGAGCGATAGTCGCTCTCCCCGATACGGTTGAAGCCATTGCTGGGCGCCACCACCCAGGCGTCGGAAGAAGGCCGGTTCAGGTCCTTGCGAAAGTACTCGAAGACGGTTGGATGTTCCGGGGGGACCGCGGAAAAATTATTCAGCGTCTCATAGACCCCAGTTGCCAGGCTTGCCGTCGCCACATAGTGGCCGAGAATACCTTGGTTCATCACCTGCGTAAAAAAACTGGCTTGAGGGATTAGTTCGTGCAGCAGATGGGGGATGTTCTCCTGCCCCTGCGGGGCGAAGGTCTCCTGGTCTCGAGCTCCTCCGCCAAATGTAATGACAATGACCTTCCGCTTCCTGGCAGCCGCCGCACCATGCACCAACGGGCTTGCGCCCAGCATTGTGGCGCCGAGTGCGACACCCGCCGCGCTGCGCAGAAAGTCGCGCCGGTTGCAGCTGAGGCCTCTCGCAAGTTCCAGCGGTGAAAAGCGACCCGGAGCGAGATATCCTGCTCGAACAGCCTTGCTTGGTAATGTCCAGTCCGACAAGGCAAACCTTCCTAAGCACTACTTGGCTGGCGGAGCGGCCTTTGCCGAGTAAACAAACTGCTGAACTTCCGTCGCTTCCTTGTCCACCTCAGCAAGATGTTCCGCCCGCAATCGCTGATAGACGTCAAATTCGGTCGAGGCCTGGCTCTTCTGTCCGACGTGAACATAATACTGAGCCAAACGATAGTGAGCATCCGCAAGTTTGGGATCGACCTGCAAGGCCTGCGTGTACTCAGGCAATGCTTTCTCAGACTCATGCCCCTGGGTATAAAGAATGCCCAGCTGCAAGTGCGCCTCGGCAAGCTTAGGATCAAGGGCGACTGCTTTTTGGAGTAATGACTCGATCTGCGCATGCTCGGGGTTAGCTTCTTCCGCACCTTTTCCCTTCCACAAGCTCATAGCATAGTAGTATTGCGCGAGCCCGTTACTCGGCTGGAGTTCCGCGTAGCGGCGGAATCGTTCGATGACGTCTGCTGCCTGATTTGGCGAACTGTCGTACGCCTTTGCAAGAAAAAGATAGCAACGGGCATCTGAAGGATCGAGATCCGCGGCCGCCAAAAGAGACCTCACCGCCTCCTCGTATTTTCCGCGCCAATAGAGGGCCATGCCCAAACCGATTCGCAGCCGGGGAGAGCTCGGATACCGTTCCGTAGCTTGCTGGAAAACCTCGATCGCCGGTCCGTAAGTCCGATGAAGAAGCAATTCGCTCCCCCAGGCAAACAGGTTGTCCTCGCTCGGATCCAGACGCGCGGCAGTCTCAAATTCCTTTGCCGCCTCCACGAACTTGCCATCCTTCTCCTCGATCTGTCCCAGCAAATTATGTAGCTCACCGGTATTTTTCTCGAGAATCAGTCTTTGTACAACCAGCCTCGCTTCCGGAAGTTTTCCGATAAGAAGATCTGTCTGGGCGAGGTCGTAGCCATTGTCGTACGAGGTGGGTTGAAGACGCTGCGCCTCTTCAAGAAGGGGCTGTGCCTGAGCGACCTTCCCGGTTTGGACGTAGAACTCGCCGAGGTTATGGTTCGCCTCGTAATCCCGGGAGCTAGCCCCGTGTGCCTTGAACAACTGGTCCCCTGCTAATTCCGGTTTTCCTGCGTGCGAGAGAGCCGCTGCAAGATTGGTCCTCGCTTCGGCTGAATTTGGCTTCAAGTGGACCGCCGCTTCCAGTTGTCCCACCGCCTTGTCATTCTGCGACTCGGCAGCGTAGACCAGGCCTAAGAGCTCATGAACCTCGTAGCTCTTTGGTGTCTTCGGTAGAAGAGCCTCTAAGAGAGCAGCGGCCTGGGCAAACTTGCCCGCATCATATTGAGCCACCGCTGATTGAAATTGCCGATCGAGCTGTTGCCCCGGCACTTCTGTCTGGCTGGAAGCGAACGCCATCCTCCCGAATGGAAGCAGAAAGGCGAGAACCGCAAGTACAGATCCGGAAGAAGTGGATCCGGCTGCTGGGCAAGTGGAATGCATCTTGTCGAGGAAAAATTGGGTAACCGCGTGCGACCGTGAGATACGGCTACTCTGTTTTTGCTGGAGCCGTAACCAAGGCCTGTTGCACACCGCCCCACCTCGAGATCAACACACCAACAAAATCCTACGCGAAACACCCCGGAAGGTCACTCCACCAAGTGTGGTGACCTTCCGGGGTGTTTTGCTTCAGTCGAATTGCAGTTAGTAGTACAACTTTAGAGCGAACTGGATCTGTCGCGGGTCGTAAGGAGCATCCCGGGTCGATCCGATTTCGCCAAAGCGTGAATCGGTAAAGTTGGTTGAGTTGGTAATCGCCACCACGCCATTGCCGCCGAAGCCGGGAGCATTGAAGTTCGGGTGGTTGAGTATGTTAAAGAACTCAGCCCGGAACTGCATCGAGACCCGCTCCGTGACCTGGAAAGCTTTGAAGGCGGAGAGATCGAACTTCGTCACCCCAGGGGCCCTGAGAGTCTCAAGACCACCGCCCAGCGCAGCAAGCCCGTTCAACGGCACGCATCCAGATGGAGAATCCACTACAGGCACGGGGGCACCTGCTGTGCCTCCGAGCAAGCAAGGCTGTTGGAAGGCGGCTGGATTGCCAATCCAATTAAGTTTTCCGTTGGAGTCGGTGTGCAAACCGAGCTTCGCGCTTTGCCCCGGAACCAGCACGTCGTAGCAGCCGGTGCCGGCGCCTGATGTGGAGGGGCAGCTGAAGGTCACAGGTTGGCCGCCCTCGAGGGTAGCGATCCAGTTCAGACTCCACCCTCCCACCGCTGAATTCGTCAGGGCGTTCGCATTACCCAGGAAGTGCTTGCCTTTGCCGAAGGGCAGCTCATACCCGCCGCTGGCGTGGAAGACATTCCGTATATCGAAGTCGGCAGGACCCCAATCGTACTTGATCCCGGCGCCCGGTACATAAGGAGCACGGTAGCCGCCATTGTTGCCGCCGTTGAGCAAGTCGCCGGCATCGGAGAGCGTCTTTGAGAAGGTGTAAGTGAAGAGGTAACTCAACCCATTCACGGCCTGCTGCTCCAGAGTAAGCAGACCGCCGTTATAGATGCTCCTGCCGATTGTTCGTTGGTAGCTTCCACCATGGCCGAAATCGGGAAATGGCACAAAGTTCGAGGTGCTTGCGTTTGCCGGCAGTAGTTGGCTCACCTGGTTGTTCCCAATCCCGGTCTGAAGATTGGTGCCGTTCGTCAAGACATAGGCAGCCTGAATCGAAAGCGTCCGGGTAACCGCATATTGCAGGGCAAAGTTAGAACTCAGCGTGCGAGGAGTCTTGTAGTTGAACTGAAGTCCCTGCAGACCCAAGCCCGAAGCATCCACTGCTAGAGGCGTGAAGCCGATGCAAGAGAATCCGGAAGAGAGCGTCGCCGTGCCGCCTGGACCGGCAGTCCCGCATCCCGCCCAGGGAGTGCTGGCGCTAATCGGAGTGACGCTGGGGACGTAACCAGGCAAATTCGCCTGCGAGTAGTTGAAGTTGAAGACGAAGGGATAGTTCTCGCCGATATTCGGTCCGTAACCCTGATTTTCAAAGGCGTTATAGGAGAATCCGAATCCGCCGCGCGCCACCAGCCTTGGTGTGGCCTGATAGGCAAAGCCTAGACGCGGCGCAAAGTTGGTCTTCTGCGTCTGATACAGTCCTTTGCCGTATCGGTCTGTCTCCTCCAGCGCAATGCCATCTTTCGCCAGAAGATCGAGGAAGCCACTGCCATTGAGCGCGGGGTTGTTGGCTGTTGAAGACAGGCTTCGATCGTCTTTCCCTGTCGCCGGGATCAGGTACGTCGGGACCCCGTTTGGCGGTCCGTCCTGCACGAAATTGGCTTGACCGCCGTTCGCTTCTCCGATCGGCCCGAAGTAGTCCCAGCGCAACCCTAGGTTGAGCGTCAGCTTCTGATTGACCTTCCAGTCGTCCTGAAAGTAGGCCGCGAAGTAGTTCCTGACGTCGTAGGTCTTGTTGATGTTGGAGGCTTGCACCTGATCGGAGCCGCCAACGTAATTGACTCCATTCGGAACCGTCGCCAGCTCTGGAACCAGGAGGAATTGTCCTTTGCCGGTCGCCCCGCCGCCGACGTTGGGGATATCAGTAAAGCTGACCGAGCTGCTGTTTGAGTTATAGCTGAAGGTGCCGCGCGAGTATGCCGGCTGGAGGGTCGAAAACTTGACGTGCTGATATTCGATACCGGTCTTGAAACTGTGGCTGCCGTAAATCTTGGTGAAATCGTCCGTGATCTGCAGCGTCTGGCTGACTTCGTCCGAAGGCAGATAAGAGTTGCTGCCCAGGGTCGACAGTCCGCTGATTGAGATGGCTGGGAGTCCACCGTTCTCCGAAACCTGGGGAATTCCCTGAATGCCAAACTGTGCAGGAATTCCAAGGGTGCTGCCCACCGGACCGTACCGGGTGGTATGAAGATGGTTAAATCCACCGTGGATTACGTTAATGGTGCTCGGGGTGAACACGTGCGTGTAGCCCGCGACCGCTTGATCCGACTTTGCCGACTGATTGCCCTCCTGAAAGCCGCCGCCATCAGCGATGCCGCCAAATGGTCCAGGAATCAGGTTGGGATCGTCTTCGTAACTGAACCGAACGAATACCTGATCTTTCGCGCTCGGATCATAGTCTCCGCGAACGTCGAACTGGTTGCGATGCTCGTACAGGTTCGGACTCGATCCGAAATTCGACGAGACGCCAGCGCTGGTCGGGTTGGGGAAGAGGTTCAGCAGCTTGATGGCATTCGGATCCAGCCGGCCCCCTGGAAGCTGATTCAAATCGGGGCAGGCTGCCAGAGAATAGCTCGCCGTGCCTGGCCCGCAGGCAGCGCTAAATGGGTCCCGAACGTATCCAGTAGTGGGGGCAACGATGCCGGAGACTGGGTCCACAACTCCCTTCGTGACTGCCCGGGTCGTGGCCGGATCCAGAATCACACCGCCCGGTATCTGCCGGCCAAGCGCGTCGGCGCGTGGCGCACCCGTAATGATGTCGGCAAGGTTGGTGTAGTTGCTGCTGCGCTCGGCCACGGTCGGAACCGTAACGCCGGACTGGGTGTTGCCCTGCACTCTCCGCAGACCCTCGTAATCCCCGAAGAAGAAGATCTTGTTCTTGAGAATCGGACCGCCGATCGATGCGCCAAACTGGTTCTGGCGCAGCTCGCCCTTGGGAATGCCCTGGTTGTCTTCAAACCAATCAGCAGCATCCAGCTTGTCGTTGCGGAAGAACTCCCAGACCGCGCCGTGAATGCTATTGGTGCCGGACTTGATCGTCGCATTCAGGACAGCGCCCGCCGAGCGCCCGAATTCGGCGCTAAAGTCGGCAGTCTGCACCTTGAACTCTTGAATCGCGTCAACCGGCGGAAGAATGACGAAGTTCGTCCCATTCAAAAAGTCAACCGCGTTGGAGTTGTTGTCGATGCCATCCAGCAGGTAGTTGTTCTGCGCAGGACGCAATCCGTTGGCAGAAAAAGCGCCTGAGGCGGAGTTGCCGCGGGTGTCGGCTTGCGGAGTATTCACGCCGGCGCCGAGCTGCGCGAGAAACGTAAAGTTGCGCCCGTTCAGTGGCAGGCTGTTTACGCTTCTTTCGCCAATGACCTGGCCTACGGACGCGTCGTCGGCCTGCAACTGTGGCGGCGCGGTGGTCACTTCGACCGTCTCGGTCGCAGCGCCAGTCTTGAGCTGCACATCCACTTGCAGATGCTGGCTGACCGACACGCTCAGATGCTGCTGGGTTGTGGTGGAAAAGCCGGGAGCGGTCACCGATACGGAGTAATTGCCGATCCTCACCGGAGAGAAACTGTATTCGCCGCTGCTGTTCGTACTCGCTTCGAGGGTCAAGCCCTGGTCGATATTCAGGAGCGTCACCTTCGCGCTCGGAACCACGGCGCCGGTAGGATCGGTCACCGTTCCTGCAATCGAGCCTTCATCGACCTGTCCAAAAACCCGCTGCCCTTGCGCCAAAAGCAGGCAGAGACACGCCGCGGCGAGAAAGCCTCTAGTTTGCCACCAATTTTTAATATTGCGACCACAGCCCATGGGAATGCCTCCAAACTCTTACGCCATGGCGCTTCTTTCAAACCATGGTCGGCGCGCGGACTCCAAAATCGCCGCGCTGATTCGTTTTTCTAGTAACCGGTTACATGTGTGCCGGAATGAAGATATAGAACAGCGTAAGAACCTTTGTCAATCAAAAGTTGTAGATCGCGAGCACCCGCTAGTACCGTTTGAGGAACACGCGGTATTCGGATTCTGATCGAACTGCGCGTGCCGCTGCCCTTTGGGGCTACGTGGTGCATAATGCTAGCATTCAATCACTTGGCCGACGACACGAAATCCGTGGGAATGGCGCGTCCTCACAACAGCAAAAGCCAACTCCTCTCAAGGCGGGCCATTCTCAAAAGCATGGGACTGACGCCATTGCTCCTGCGGCCGTCCCCCCTTTTTGGATCTTCGCTGCTCTTCGACAGCCACATCAACTCGAACTTCGCCCGAGGCCAGGATTTTGCCTTCGCCGATGCCCGGCTCATCCCCCACTATCCCGCGAAGTCTCCACTGGCGGCGGTGCTCCGCCTGGTTTCACCAGGATTGGACGAGTACCCTACCGAAAAATATGTTTCCGAAATAATGCCCGCTTTTCAGCAATGGGGTCAAGCTCTCCGGCAATCGCTAAGTGACTTGTCGGCGCTTGCCCGGTGTTTGGATCCGCAGATCGAAGCCTCCACACTGATTCCTCGCAGAGAGACGACGCTTCGCTCGGACGGGGCGATAACCGTCCTCAGGAGAGAGTTTGGCGACGAGGTCCTCGCCGGAGACGAACGCTTTCTTGCGGCGATCCAAGCCTGGGTCAGGCCGATTTCCCGGGTGGAAACAGCGGCCTTCGAAGCTACGGCCATCGAAGAAATGTCGTCAGAGCCATTAACCGTCAGCCTTGTTATTCGATACGATATTGTCGCAAGCGATAATAAAGGCCAGCGCGAAGAACGGATCGGCTCCTGGCGCACCGAGTGGTATCGCAATCCAGAGGGAACCTGGAAAGCTAGGCGATGGGTAGCCGGAGAAGAGACGCACAGTGTCGCTCGAGGGCCGGTTTTCCTGGATGTAACGGCCCAGGCAATGGGCAGTACGGCATCATATCTATCCCAGTTGCTTCGCGGCTCAGACTACTGGCGGACCGTCCTTGACGGTGCAAGCGGCATTGACGTTTATGGCAACAATGGCGTAGCTGCCGGCGACTACGACAACGACGGATTCGACGATCTCTACATTTGTCAGCCGGCCGGATTGCCGAACCGGCTGTACCGCAATCGCGGCGACGGCACCTTCGAAGATGTCACTGAAAAGGCTGGGGTCGGTGTTCTGGATAATTGCTCATGCGCCTTGTTCGCCGACTTCGAAAATAAGGGCTTACAGGATCTGTTGGTCGTAGGGGGTAGTGGGCCCTTGCTCTTCCTGAATCAAGGAAACGGCACGTTCTCGATGAAGCCGGACGCCTTCCAGTTCAAGAATCCACCCCAGGGGACCTTCACCCATGCGGCAGTCGCCGACTACGACGGCGACGGGCGGCTGGATGTTTATTTTTGCTTATATTCCTACTACCTTGGCCTGGATCAATATCACTATCCTGTCCCATACTTCGACGCCAGGAATGGTCCTCCGAATTTTCTCTTCCACAACCAGGGAAACTCAACCTTTGTCGATCGAACCGAAGCTGCAGGGTTGAACGCGGAAAACGATCGCTATAGTTTCGCCTGTTCGTGGGGCAGTTCGGGTGCAAAAGGCCTGCCCGACCTGTTCGTCGCCAACGACTTCGGACGGGCCAACCTCTATCGCAACAATGGGAACGGGAGCTTTACCGCCGTCTCCAGAGAGGCCCATGTGCAGGATGTGGGTGCCGGAATGAGCGCCACCTGGTGCGACTTCGATAACGACGGAAATCAGGACATTTACGCCGCCAACATGTGGTCGTCGGCAGGCCAGAGGGTTTCGGCACAGAGCCCCTTCCACGAAAAGGCCACGCCTGAGCTCCAGGCGCTATACCGGCGGCACGCACGAGGAAATGCGCTCTACCGGAACCAAGGCAATGGAGAGTTCCGTAACGTGAGCGAGCAGTCTGGGGTTGAAATGGGCCGCTGGTCGTGGTCATCCGACTTCTGGGACTTCGATCATGATGGCTGGTCAGATCTCTACATCGCCAACGGGTACATATCTGCGCGCGAAGACAGCGATCTTGCAAGCTTTTTCTGGCGGCAGGTGGTCGCCAAATCGCCCGAGGACTCCACGTCATCGCCGGCCTACGAACGAGGCTGGCAAGCTCTCAACGAGCTGATTCGATCCGATACTTCGTGGAACGGATACGAGAGGAATGTGTTGTACGCCAACAACCGTGATGGTACGTTCTCGGAGGTTTCAGGCGCAGTCGGCTTGAATTTTCCTGAGGACGCCCGTTCGTTCGCACTCGCCGATCTCGATCATGATGGGCGGCTTGAGGTCATCCTCAAGAATCGAAATGCTCCTCAGCTGCGGATCCTGCACAATGTCATGACAGACCTTGGCGGCTCGGTTGCCTTCCGTTTGCGTGGGACGAAGAGTAACCGGGATGCCATCGGGACTGCAGTCACCGTCGAGGCTGGCAGCCTCCGCCAAACGAAGTATCTGCAATCGGGATCTGGATTTCTCGCCCAGCACTCCAAAGAGCTCTTTTTTGGAGTCGGAAAGTTTGACCAGCCCGTCCAAGCCACCATACGTTGGCCGAGCGGCCTGACACAGAAGTTCGAGCAATTGCCCATCAACCACCGGATCGAGATTGAGGAGGGCGCAGTCCGCTTTGTGGCTAAGCCTTTCAGCGCTGCGCCACCCGCCTTTGCCCAAGCAGGCTCGGCTCCGGACACACAGTCTCTGCCAACTCAGATCGAGACCTGGCTCATCGAACCCCTCCTCGCACCCGGGTTTTCTCTTCCCGATCTCGCGGGTAATACGCGGGAACTCCGCTCTTTCCGGGGCGGCCTGGTCTTACTGCACTTCTGGTCCACAACCGCGCCCCTCTGTCGCGACCAGCTGAGACTTCTCCATCAAAACCTGCCGGCCTTCACCGCCAGCCAACTCAGCATCGCTGCCATCAACGTCGACGACGCGGCAAACAATCAGGTAGCACACTCCTACGCGACCCAGCAGAGCTTTCCTTTCCCGATCCTGTTTGCGACCGAAGAGGTAGCCGGTATTTACAACATCATCTATCGCTATCTCTTCGATCGGCGCCGTGATCTGGCCATTCCGACTTCTCTCCTCCTGAATGAAGAGGGGATGATCGTGAAGGTCTATCAAGGACCACTCAATCCTGGCCGCGTGCTTGCGGATGTGAGGGAGGTTCCCAAGACGGCGGCAGAACGCGTACAAAAGGCACTGCCTTTTGCGGGAACTCTCTACCAGGGAAGCTTCCAGCGCAACGATTTCACCTACGGCGTGGCGATGTTCCAGCATGGCTACCTCGAGCAGGCAGCAGAGTCCTTTCAGCAGGTCATCGCCGCCAAGCCGGACAACGCCGAGGGTTATTACAACCTGGGCACTCTCAACCTCAGAAGGAATGATTTGCCGCAGGCGCGCCACTACCTCGAAGAGACCGTAAAGCTGCGCCCGAATTACCCCGAAGCATGGAATAACCTCGGCATGATCGCCGCTCAGGAGGGGCAACCGGACGAGGCTATCCAGAACCTTCAGCACTCCATCGATCTGAGGCCCGGCTATTCCATCGCACTCTTGAACTTAGGAAACGTGTATCGCCGCCAAGGGTCCTTTGCGAAGGCGCAGGATTGTTTGAGTCGCGCACTTGAGATCCAACCCGATGATCCCGAGGTCAATTACAGCCTGGGAATGTTTTATGCCCAGCAAAACCAGCCGCGACAAGCGTCGAACTACCTTGAAAAAGCGATAAGCCTGCGCCCCGACTATGCCGAAGCTCTCAACAATCTTGGCGTTCTCTTCGTGCGCGAGCAGGACTATACAAAGGCCGAGGAAGAGTTCAAGACCTGCATTCGCACGGTACCCGCCTTTGATCAGTCTTATCTCAACCTGGCTCGCCTGTATGTGTTGCAAAAAGACACCGAAAAGGCCAAGGCAGTGTTGAACGAACTTCTCACCCTCCAGCCTCACAATGCTGCGGCCGCACAGGCTATGGCAATTCTGAAATAATCATCCCAATCTATGAACTTCCTTCGGCGGCGTTTTCTCGGCTCCTCGCTTTTCGTGCTCGGCGGAGCGTTGACCGATGCTCTTGCCACTCCTCTCTGGAGATGGAACAATTCGACGCCGCTGCAAGCCGTAATAGCGACTCCGGATTCGTCATCGGTCCAGTTCATCGATGTCGCTCAGCATGCCGGCTTAACGGCGCCGAACGTCTGGGGTGGTGTCGATCACAAGCGGTCGATTATCGAGACCAAGGGAAGCGGCGTCGCTTTTTTCGATTACGATAACGATGGCTGGCTGGATATTTATCTCACCAACGGAAATCGTCTCGACACGCAGTGGCCCACTGGCCAGGCCCCAACCTCTCACCTCTATAAGAACAACCGCGACGGCACCTTCACCGATGTTACCGCGAAGTCGGGACTAGGAATTACCGGTTGGCAGACCGGCGTCTGCATCGGCGATTACGACAATGACGGATGGGACGACCTCTTCTGTTGCTTTTGGGGACATAACATCCTCTTTCATAACAACGGTAATGGGACCTTCACCGATGTGACCCGCAAATCCGGTCTATATCAGGAACAGGCACGCTGGGGCGCGGGCTGCACCTTCCTCGACTATGATCGCGATGGACATCTCGACCTCTTCGTCTGTAACTACCTCACACTGGATTCTAAGAAAATTCCCTCCCCGACCGATCCCAGTTACTGCCAGTGGAAGGGCGTTCCCATCTTGTGCGGCCCCCGCGGCTTGCCCGGCGACACTAACATTCTCTACCACAACAATGGGGATGGCACCTTCACCGACGTCTCGCAGAAATCCGGAATCCTGAAACCCGGACCGCGTTATTCAATCACCGCGGTCTCCTATGACTTCGATAATGATGGATGGCCCGATATCTACGTCGCAGTCGACTCCCAACCGAGCATCCTGTTTCAGAACAATCATGACGGTACCTTTACCGACGTTGCCGTCATGTCCGGCACAGCCTATAGCGACAGCGGCCACGAACAGGCTGGAATGGGCGTGGCTGTCGCCGATTATGACTGCGATGGCTGGTTCGATATCTTCAAAACCAACTTCGCGGATGATACTTGCAACCTATACCACAACAACGGCGATGGCACCTTCAGTGATGTCACCTTCAGCGCCGGAACTAGCGTGAACAGCCGCTATGTGGCCTGGGGCTGCGGCTTCGTCGATTACGACAACGATGGTTGGCAAGATATTGTTCAGATCAACGGGCATGTCTATCCCGAGATCGACAACTATCACTTCGATCAAACCTTTAAGAATCCGCGTCTGGTCTACAAGAACCTGGGCAATGGCCGCTTCAAGGATGTCTCGGCAGAGATGGGCGCGGGCATCAGTGAGCATTTCTCCAGCCGCGGCGCCGCATTCGGCGACTATGACAATGACGGCGGCATGGACATCTTAATACTGAACCTGAATGACCTTCCGTCGCTGCTTCACAATGAAGGCGGCAGCAAGCAGAACTGGATCAAGATCAAGCTGGTAGGCACAAAGTGCAACCGTACTGCCATCGGCGCTCGTGTCCGCGTCATCACCGGCAAACATGCGCAGATGGATGAAGTCCACAGCGGCACCAGCGTCATGTCCCAAAGCGATCTTCGCCTGCACTTTGGCCTGGGAGCGATCGATACTGTCGACCTTATCGAGGTAAAGTGGCCAACGACCCAGAAGATCGAAAGCTTCAAGCAAGTCCGCGCTAACCAGATACTCACGATTCGCGAAGGCGACGGTATCATCGACACGTTCAAACCCAAATTGCGATAGCGACATAAGGATTAAAATATTCGGACGCAAAACGCCGCTATTTCTTTGTGAGCGCATCCAGGCCAGCTTGTGCGACCTGCTCGTCTATCTCAGATTTCGCTCCGCTCGCTGAAATTCCTCCCAGCGTCTGACCATCGATCTTCACCGGCAGTCCTCCCTGGTTCGGAAAGAACTCTGGAAACGCTAATACCTCGACGTTTCCCTTCTTGATTGCATCGGCTCCGTCCTTTGACGGGCTCCCGTAAAAGGCAGCGTGGCGGGCTTTCTTTTGGGCGAACTGTATGGTGTTCAGGCTCGCGGTTTCACCCTTCTCCAGAAAAAGCAGGTTGCCGCTCTCATCGACCACACAGATCGTGACACTGACATTGAGGTCCTTGGCCTTGGCCTCGGCGGCAGCGACCATGATCTTAATCGTGTTCAGGTCAAGGTATTTCTTGTTGGGTAGATCGCTGGCATAGACAGCACTAGAAACAAGCATCATGACCAATAGCTTGAGCATAGAAAGGCCTCCTGTCGTTCGTGTGACAGCTGTATATCTTCAATGACTCGCTGAACTGGCGGGCTGACTCTGCGACACAACTAAGAACTGTTTTACGTCTCGCCGCTCGCGCTCAATAGCGGCGGCCTGGACTCTCTCGATTTCGTCGTGGATCTGGAATTCCTGCTTCGCCTCCGCTGGTTTGCCGATGCGATCATAAACTACGCCCAGCCGGTAATGGGCCTCACCCAGTTCAGGATTCACTTCGATCGCCCGCCGGTAACGGTCGATCGCTTGCTCAATATCGTGTCGCGAGAACGCGAGAATACCGAGTTGCAGATAGGCTTCTCCGCATTTCGGATCAAGCGCGACGGCTTTCTTCAGCATGGTCTCGGCGGAGCTCTGTTGATCGCCGGCCTGCTCTCGTCTCAGCAGGGCCATCGCATCGAGGTAATTTGCGATCGGATTGTCAGGTTGCTGCTGCACGAAATTTGCGAGCCTCTGACCGATGCACGGCAACGGCGTAGGCGAGGCCATTTCTATCTTCCCCATGAAGATATACGGCTCCGGATCTGCCGGATTCAAGTCAGACGCCTCACATAAGCGAAGCGACGCCTCCTCGTACCGAGCTGTAGCAAAGAGCGCCGCGCCCAGGGCCGCGAGCATCCGGGGAGATTTTGGATATGCCTTCGCCCCATTGCCGAAGACCTCCACGGCTTGCCACATGGCGCGGTGAAGCAGAAGCTCTGATCCCCATTCAAAATAATTTTGCTCGCTTGGGTCCAACCGCGCAGCCTGCTCCTGCTCATGGACGGCAGACAAAGGATCCCCTAACTTCTCATCGAGTTCACCTGCCAGCCGATGAAGATCGGAGCGATCCGCCTTTGCCAACAATGCCCGCACATGCCCTCGGGCCCGCGAGTAATCGCCGGTCGCGTTATAGGCGAGCGCCAGATCGTATTCGTTTTCACGGTTGGAAGGGTCGATCTTGTAGGCAGCCTCCAGCAGCGGAATCGATTCCTGGTATCTGCCCGCGTGGAGGTAGAAGATGCCGAGCTTCCGGTTAGCCTCAAAACCAGCAGGCGCTGCCACCAGAGCAGCGCGTAGTTCGCTCTCCGAACCATCCACTTTACTGGCGCTCTCCAGATGGGGCGAGGAGCTGTTTTCCAGGGACTTCGATTTCAACGCTGAGGTTTCGCGTGCAAGCGCTTCGCTCGTTCGCAAACTGGCATCCGAGCCATGACCGCCGACCGCAGTCCAGTCGGTCACGCCCGCCACGGTAAAGTTAGGCTTGTCGGCGAACTCCATCGCATCCGTCGGGGCTCCAGAAGAACCCGCGTTCTCGGAGGGACTTGTTCCTGAAGCTGCTAAGACCAGGTCTATCCTGAGCTCGCCTCCTGTGGCTGATACAACCACCGGGATAGCAGCGCGCAATGAGGACTTCTCTGCGCTGATCACATATGCCCCGGCTTTAATCCCTGAGAAGGCAAAATTGCCAAGCGCATCGGTGTGCGTCTCGGTCGTAGCAGCGGCGCTCTGTTGCCGCAGCCGGACAATTACGTCTGCAACTGGTTTTTTCGCGCTATCGAGAACCTGACCTTGGACGATATCAGAGCTGGATGGCTGGGCGCCAGCTCCCTTCGCCAGAGCCAACCCCGTCACCATAAGGATGAAAAAGAGCCTAGAAATTCCCGGGAGGCGCCACAGATCCCGGATTGCATGCGACGGCCGCAAGGCGTTACCCATTTACGAAGAACTTGACCAGACTACCTCGTGAATTCTACTAGCTCGCGTTGCTGCTCCGGTAGCAACCGCTTCGGCTGTTGACCACGCCCGCGATCATGAGCGAATACTGAGCATGCTTAATACAACATTTGGCTCTCGATAAACTCTTCAGGAGTTCCATCCTGGGGATTTACAAAAATAACGTCTCTCGGGTCTCGTCGTGGCGTATCCACGGAGAAAACGACAAATGGTTCCTCCAGAATCTCACTGGTGCCGTGGACGGTACCCTTCTTGAAGAAGACCAGTTGCCCGGGCCCAAGTTCAAACCCAGGCATCTCGCCCAGGAAGAAGCGCGCCCGTCCGGAAACCACCAATAAATACTCGTCGCAGGTTGCGTGATAATGGGCAGGCACCCTGGTGTAGACGCGGAAAACCCGGGCGCTTGCCTCCGGCTCATCCGTAAGGCGCGTGTCGATCAGCATCGTACGGGCTTCGTCGGGAAAAGCTTTGGCGATCGCGTGAATATCGAAGACCGCTGACTTTTGAGACGACTGGGCATTGGGGCTTTCAGACATTTGTGACCTCACTCTTCGAGGACGAACAACGTCGCATGTTTGTTCCCTTTGAACTACGAATTCGTGCCTCCTCCGACGCTCGCGCCATGACAGACTGAAAGAGTGAATGATCTGCATTTACCGCCCGATCCACTTCCTTGCGAGGCCGCATGAGTGGACGACCGCGACTGTTGCCCGGCCTGCGCGTAAGCGAGGGGTTTATGCAGCATCCCTTCGACGCCGCAGCCGGCGTCCAGACCAGCGGCCTGGTGAGCGGCCGCAATCTGAAGACGGGACACGCTCACGACCGGCACAACACCGCCTATTATGGCGTGGCGCCATCGGTCTTTCGGGAGCTGTGCAGACGCTGGCTTGGCTCGTCTCCGCAGATCCAGTCCTCACAAATCAAGCTGGAAGACCGCACTTTTATTGACTTCGGCGCCGGAATGGGCCGAGCCATGCTCCTCGCGGCCGAGCTGCCGTTTCGCGAAGTCCTCGGGGTCGAGATCAATCCTTTCCTGGGCCGGATCGCGGAAAAGAACATCGCTATTCAGCTTCAGTCCGAACAGCCCCGATGTTCGATGCGTCTGCTTCGTCAGGACGTTCTCGACTTCGAGTTTCCCGACAATCCTTGTGTCGCATTCCTCTTCAACCCCTTCAGCGGCACAGTCCTTCGGCGTCTCTTGAAGCGAATCGGGTCCGCATTCGAAGCTAGACCCGGAACGCTGGACCTGCTCTATGTCAACCATGAGTTCAAGTCGGTATTAGGGCAACATCGAGGCTTCGTTCAACTCTGGAGCGGAGACATCTTCAAATCGAGCGAGGACGAAGAGGCCGACCGCAACATCCTGCAGAACCAGCCTGACGGGGAGTATGCCGCCAGCGAGTACGAATCTTGTTCGATTTTTCGCTGGGTGGGCGTTCCTCGGTTGACACTTCCCCGGCACCGCAATGATGTCCGTGGCCCGTACAATCAAGAACGCATGACTACAAAACACTCCGGAACAATCCCTAAGCATTCGCCAAAACCCAGGGTCGGAATTTTATTCGGTGGCCGCAGCGGCGAACACGAAATCTCCTTGCTCTCAGCAGCCTCGATATTGAAGGCCATCGACCGGGAGCGCTACGAGGTCGTACCGCTCGGCATTACCAAAGAAGGCCGCTGGATTACCGCACAAAACGCCGAAGCCTTGCTCGCAGGCGACGCTGGGGCCCTACTGCTAGTCAGTTCTGCCAACCCTGATGCACCTGCCCCTGCCCGTGTGGAAGCGACAATTCAGCCGACCGCGCTCAGTCAATCACTGCACGTCGATGTCATCTTTCCGGTGCTGCACGGCACCTTCGGCGAGGACGGCACCATCCAGGGACTCTTCGAACTTGCGGACATTGCGTATGTCGGGTCCGGCGTGCTCGGTTCGGCCGCCGCCATGGACAAAGACATCATGAAGCAGCTCTTTGCCGCAGCGGGTCTGCCTATCCCGAAACACGTGGGTATCCTCCGCAAAGAGTGGAAGGCTGCACCCAGGAAAGTCATCAAACGTGCGGAAGATGCACTGAAATATCCAATGTTCGTGAAGCCGGCGAACCTGGGCTCCTCGGTGGGAATCAGCAAGGTCCATGATCGCAGGGAACTTGGTCCGGCCATCGATCTGGCGGCCACTTACGACCGCAAGATCGTGATCGAACAGGGCGTCGGAGGCGCAAAAGGAAAAGCTCGAGAGTTAGAGGTCGCCGTGCTCGGCAACGATGAACCTCTCGCCTCGGTCGTCGGCGAAATCGTTCCCGGCAAAGAGTTCTACGACTACGAAGCCAAGTATCTCAGCGAAGGTTCGGTGCCGATCATCCCCGCAAAACTGACAAGATCTGAATCGAAGCAGGTTCGCCAGATGGCGATCGCCGCCTTTCGCGCCTGCGACTGTTCGGGTCTAGCCCGGGTTGATTTCCTGATGGAGCCCCAGGCCAAATCTGGCAAGCCGCCTCGCATCTACGTCAATGAGGTCAATACCATGCCTGGATTTACCAAAATCAGCATGTATCCAAAACTGTGGGAAGCTTCTGGAATCGCCTATACGCAACTTATCGACAGGCTCATCGAGCTGGCCTTGGAGCGACGAGCGGAAAAAGACGAGACCAAATACAGCCGATAGAGCAACCGCAGGGAACTGGTGACAAGCCGGCGGTGTCAATTTAGATTGGAACTGCTCTGAGACAGCGCCGCTTGGCAAGCCCTTCTTGCGGCGACCCAAGAGTGCATCTTAGGCATGAGAGCACTTTGACTTCCGGGGCATGCAAGGCCGTCGGTCAGTGCGTTGCTTTTTAGCCAGAAAGCCACACCTCGCAACTCTCGGCTGTGATTAGAAGTGAGAATGCTCTAGAGGGAAGACAGAACGATGACGCTGCTCGATGCACCGCAGTACAACGAAAAACGGGCCAAGCTGGTTCGCAACCTCTCGATTGCTGCCCTGGTCATCGTTCTCGTCGGCGGTTTTTGCACGTTCTGGTTCTGGAATTGGCCGGCGGAACACCGCATCAACAATTTCATGGCCGTCGTCGAATCTGGCGATTTTGCCAAGGGCTTTGCCGAATGGAATCGAGACCCCAATTGGCAGAAACATCCTCAGCAATACTCGGCCTATGACTTTGACCAATTCCAGAAGGACTGGGGTCCCATGAGCGAGTACGGCAAGATTCGCAGCCACAAGCTGCTCATGGCCAAATCAGTCGGAAACGGCACGGTGGTCGGCATGGTGATCAACGGAGACACGGCCCACCCCTTGTTTCTCCGCGTGGACAACAAAACCAAGACGATCGGATTCTCGCCAGTCGAACTCTACGTAGGCCCGTAACGAATGATGGAAGCCGGGTCATGCTTTCAGGCGACGAGAGACCGGCGAAATCAACCAGTCGATCCTGCCGAGTCCCCGCTGATGCGAGTTGTTTCACGCTCCTGCAATCATCTCGATTGCGTGATTTAAGGTCGCCGCGTCCTGCACGTGAGCATGCTGCTGCTCCCGGTCGATCTGACGAACCAGACCGCTCAGAACCTTGCCTGGACCAACCTCCAGGAAGAGGTCCGGCTTTTCCGCGATCAACAGCTGCATCGATTCCACCCAGCGTACCGCGCCAGTCACCTGCCGGATCAGCGCGTCCCGCAGCGCCTCTGCTTCGGTGCTAAAGACTGCACCGACATTGACCACGACTGGAATCCTGGCGGCAGTGAACGACATTTCCTTCAGCAAAACCGCCAGCCTGTCCTGCGCCGGCTGCATCAGCGGGCAGTGGAATGGGGCGCTTACCGCCAGCAGGACCGCCTTGCGTGCACCACGCTCTTTCGCAAGAGCAATGGCGCGCTCCACGGCTGTAGTTGTCCCTGAAACCACGATCTGCGAAGGGGAATTGATGTTCGCCGTGGCCACGATCTCCCCCGTCTCAGCCGACGCGTCGACGCATGCCTTCAGCACCTCGTCTGCCGCCATGCCGAGAATGGCCGCCATCGCACCTTTTCCCGCCGGGACCGCCTCTTGCATGTAGCGTCCCCGCTCCCGGACCGTCTCCACGCCATCGGCAAAGGTGATTGCGCCGGCCGCAACGTTGGCGGAATATTCGCCTAGAGAATGACCGGCTGCGTAGCTCGGAGTGACACCCTTCTCCGCGAGAACGCGCTGCGCCGCAACCGACACTGTGAAAATCGCTGGCTGCGTGTTTTCAGTCAAACGAAGCTCTTCTTCGGGCCCCTCGAAACACAGTTTCGAAAGCGAAAACCCGAGAACATCATCGGCTTCCTCGAAGGTTTGCCGCGCTACCGGGAAATTCTCATAGAGGTCGTGGCCCATACCGACGGATTGCGAACCCTGGCCAGGGAAAAGAAATGCGAGTTTCTTATCGATCATGTCAGTGGTTATTCAAACGGAGTTCCCTGGAGGATGCAAGCCCGGACAAGACTCATATTTCCCAGACTCATACTTCCCAGACTCATCTCTTCAAGAGATGCCGTCCTTCCAGTCAAGGAGATGCTGCTTCCCGTCCGACCCTGAATGACAAGTGTCACCCCATCTTGCTGACAAACGCCTCTACACGAGCTTCGTGAGCATAGCCATACTTGTTTTCAGAGTGGCGATCGCCACAGGAGCGCAATCATGACACAGACTGGCAAAACGGCAGCGGCGGTTTCGGGGAGGGCAATAGGGGTGCTTTTCTTGGCGGGCTTCGGGTCCATCTGGTTGTTGAACGGCCTGACCGCCCTGCACCGTCTCAACGCCATTAGCCTGGGAGCAGTTGTGATGATCCTCGCGGTCTTCGCCATCCCCGCGCTACGGCTGCTGCGCATGGCTGGCAAGCGTGACGCTCATGCAGAGGCAACTCCGGAAGAACGTCAAACCAGGCGCGTGTTGCTTCGCGTCAACGCCACGCAAGGGGTGGCTATCATCGTTTCCGTCTGGCTGCTGAACGCCATCCATCGCGGAGAATTTGTTGCCCCGGTGATCGCATTCATCGTCGGAATGCATTTATTCCCGCTGGCGGAGCTCTTCAACTATGCACCCTATAACGTGGCCGGAACCCTGCTGGTGGGCTGGTCAACTGTGGCCGTCACCATCCTGCCACCGGAGCTGCTTTCTTCGATTGGAGCGTTGGGGACGGCGATCATTCTACTGGGAAGCGCGGCATACACACTGATGTCCGCAAGCAGGGCCGCACGAGCAACGCCAAGTTCCCCCAGATTGACCCATCAGACCGCTTGAACGGTTCCTTCTGAGATCCCTTACTGAAGCGGCAAGCCGAATCGGTTTGCGGGAGGAGGATCGATCGGGCGCTGAGAAAACTCGCGCTCGATACGATCGTTGATCCCGGCTTGCGCGAACTCGGCTGCCACCCGAATCCCATTCATGATAGCCCGGTCATTCGATGACCCGTGGCCAACGATGCAGACGCCCCGAACCCCTAACAACGGTGCCCCGCCATACTCGCGATAGTCGAGCCGCTTTTTGAATTCCTTGAGGGCCTTTCGAGAGAGCAGGGCGCCTGCCTGGGCAGTCACCGTGCGGGTGAGGGACTCGCGAAGCATCTCGCTCACCAGCCGGCCTAGTCCCTCCGAAGTCTTGAGCGCAACGTTGCCGACAAAGCCGTCGCAAACGATCACGTCGGCGTTGCCGTTATAAATATCGCGGCCTTCGACGTTCCCGATGAAGTTGATGGGCAACTGCTTGAGCAAGCCGTACGCCTCGCGAGTGAGTTCGTTGCCCTTACTCTCTTCTTCGCCGATCGAAAGCAGGCCCACCCGGGGACGAGCGATCTTGAGCACACTTCGCGAGTACATCTCACCCATTACCGCGAATTGTTCAAGATTCTGAGGCTTGCATTCCACGTTGGCGCCGACGTCGAGCAAGACGCAGGGGGATCCGGAGGAGGTCGGCAGGATGGCTGTCAGCGCCGGACGATCCACCCCAGGAAGCGCACCTAACACCATCTTCGCCGTCGCCATCGCAGCGCCCGTGTTGCCGGCGGTGAGAAATCCGGCGGCGCGCTTCTCACGCACTATTTTGAGCCCGACACGCATCGAGCTATCGCGCTTATTGCGCACCGCAACGGCAGCCTTTTCGTCCATGCCAATCCGCTCGGTTGCATTCACGACGTGAATAGGCAGGCGCTCGCCCTTAAGATAATCATCGAGGGTGGCGCGCAGCGCAGCTTCCGGGCCGACTAAATGGACGCGTACCGCATGCTCGCGGCAAGCCAGAATCGCGCCGCGAACCTCGGGCTCCGGCGCCTTGTCCGATCCCATCGCATCGAGAACGATGTCAGTCAACGCGATCTTAGGCCATGCTGGCTGGGACATCATGGATGCGTGGTAGGACTAGCTTGCTTCCTTAACTTCCAGGACGTCGCGGCCTTTATAGGTGCCGCATTTAGGGCATGCGCGGTGCGGTAGCTTGCGCTCGTGACAGTTGGGGCATTCGGAGAGCCCGACCGCAGTCAGGCCGTCATGCGCGCGGCGTTTGGAGGTGCGGGCCTTGGAGTGGCGCCGCTTTGGGTTTGCCATTACAAATTCCTTTCATACGCGTCCCCTGAGCGGCATCACGCACGCTGACAGGTCACGGAACCACATTCTTGATAATGCCTTGAAGCCATCTTAGTGTCTGATCCGAGTGCGCAAGTTGGAGAGCGCCGACCATCGAGGATCGGTCAGGGTCTCGCTGCAAGTGCATGTTTCGGAATTCAGATGCCGTCCGCAATGAGGGCAAAGCCCTTTACAGTCCTCGCGGCACAGGGTCTTCGCTGGAAGCGACAGCAACACCTGCTCACGCAGGATGTCTTCCAGCAAAACACCATCTTTCTGATAATACCCGATTTCAGTCTCAGAGGTGGTAATGGAATGCTCCGAAGCGTCCCCATCTGCCCCGGTTGGCCGAAAAAGCAGGTCAAACTGGCCCACCAACGGATGTTCGACGGGGTCCAGGCAGCGGGCGCAGAGCACCTCGAAGCGACCCTTGTAACTCGAGCGGACGCGGATATCGTCCACCAGCTGCCCCGGCCCGCGGTGCTCGACAATTAAGTCGGCGCGTCCTTCGACGGCAAGCGGGTCAAGCTGCCGTATATCGAAGCCGTATTCGATGGAGCCGGGTTCAAAAGTCTGATTGAACTCGAGTGGATCTTTCTGAAGAGCAAGAACCGTGATCAACATGGCATGTGCGGAGCCTCTTGGTACGAAACTCCCTATTTCAAGGGTAACATCTGAAAATCTGGGCCGGCCAGCGAGAGGCATACTGAAGGGTCTTCTGAAACAGACTTGAAGGACTCAGGGGTTCGTTTCACGAAGCCGCCTCCATCCTTCTCCAAGAAACAGCCGGATCGAGGCGACGCCGGCCGCCCCCGCAGCGGCACATTGATTCGCGTTCTCTACCGTGACCCCGCCCAGCGCAAGCACCGGAAGCGCGCGCTCGGCCGCCCCCTGGTGACCGGCGCGGCACGCCGCTGCCAGAAGATCGAGACCGACTCCACAGGTTGCGCCCTTCCCGGGTATGTTTTTGTGGAAGACGGGAGCGAAGAGCGCGAGGGTAGCCCCGGCCGAAGCCGCGGCGGAGACCTCTTCTGTCGAATGGCACGAAACGCTGACGGGCGTGCTCGCGGCAAAGCTCCTCCGGATCAGCGAGATGGCGGCAGCCAACTGCTCCGCGCTTAATCCTCCGGTCAAATGGACGCCATTTGCCCCGGATCCGGCGAGAATCCCCGCGGCTGAATCTGGTCTCGAGTTGACGAAAACCTGGGTAGAACCCCCACTCTGGCGACAAGCGCGAACAATCCCGGCAGCCAAGGAGATGAGCGCGGCAACGGGCAAGTCTTTCTCGCGGACCTGGATGTAGTCGACTCCGCCGGCGCTCCATTGCGCAGCCAGCGAGAGGAGGATGCGCTCGCATTCACCGCAATTGCCAGCGAGCGAATTGCGGTCGGTAATGGCGTATAGGAGCATAAGAACGATTCCAAACAGGCTTCTAGCGCGAGCCCAGAATGGTGCGTAGCTCGTTGCTTGTCTCTACTTTACGAATATTCACGCAGGGAAAACAAAGCTCGCGCTGTAATATGGGCGCATTGAGCTTAAAGTCAGGTGAAACGGCCGAGTCTTGGTGGCGCTGACTATCTCTGCAATCCGAATTGACCGATAATCGAACGAGTGACGGTAATCGCGCGAAGAGTGTGGCCTGTGGTGTTGATGGCTGCGGATTGTGAGTGGAAATTTTGGTTCTGCTATGAATGAATACGACCTGTTAGTCATCGGCTCCGGGCCCTCTGGGCAAAGGGCAGCGGTAGCGGCTGTGAAGCGCGGTAAACGTGTCGCCCTGATTGAAATGCGGGATGTCGTCGGCGGCGTGTGCATCAACACCGGGACGATTCCCAGCAAGACCATGCGCGAGGCGGTGCTGCATCTCTCCGGCTATAACTATCGGTCGGTTTACGGCATGAACTACCGGGTGAAGGAAAAGATCACCATGGCCGATCTCGCCTTCCGGGTGCAGCATGTCATCAAGACTGAGGTCGATGTCACCGAGGCGCAATTATCGAGAAATGGCGTAGAGGTGTTGACCGGCATCGCGAGCTTTGAGGATCCGACTCACGTCCGAGTGACCAGTTCCCGGGGCGCCAGCGTCTACGCGGCAGAAAATATTTTGATCGCTGTCGGCACCAAGCCTGCCGCCTCCGCCAAGGTGCCAATCAACGGGCGGACGATCATTGACAGCGACCAGATCCTCGACCTTCCCGAACTGCCAAAGACCCTGATCGTGGTCGGCGGGGGCGTCATTGGCGTTGAATACACCTGTATGTTTTCGGCCCTCGGGGTGCGCGTAACGCTGATTGAGAAGCGCCCTAAACTGCTCGAATTCGCCGATCAGGAGATCGTTGAAGCGCTCAGTTATCACCTGCGGGATACGCGCGTCACCATGCGCACCGGCGAGGAGGTCGAGAGTGTTGAGGAGATGCCGGATGGCTCGGTCGTCGCCAATCTCGAGAGTAAGAAACGCATCAGCGGGAATGCTCTGCTCTATGCCGTCGGCCGCCAGGGAAATGTGTCGGAGCTGAATCTACCGGCCGCCGGCATCGAGGCCGACAGTCGGGGGCGCATTCCGGTCGACAAGGATTTCAGGACAAAGCAGGCTCATATTTATGCGGTAGGCGACGTGATCGGCTTTCCCAGCCTCGCATCGGTATCTATGGAGCAGGGGCGCATCGCGGTCGCCCGCATGTTTAACGACGAATCCGTCCACACCAACCCGAGCGTCTATCCATACGGCATCTACACCATCCCTGAGATATCTTTCATCGGGAAGACCGAAGAACAGCTTACCGACGAAGACGTCCCTTACGAAGTGGGAGTCGCTTACTACCGGGAGATCGCCCGCGGCCAGATTCGCGGAGACACGACCGGGCGCCTGAAGCTGATCTTCCATCGTCAGAATAAGCAATTGCTCGGGGTGCATATCATTGGAGAAGGCGCCGCGGAACTCGTGCATATCGGGCAAGCGGTCATGACCCTGGGCGGCACAGTGGATTACTTCATCGAAACTGTGTTTAACTACCCAACGCTGGCCGAATGTTACAAAGCAGCAGCATTCAACGGCATCAACCGTCTCTCTAGATTCGAATAGCCGACCTCGACTGTGGCGGTCGGTTCCCCGGCGCTCTCTCCGGTTTGGCTGAAGGAACTGAAAGCCGTTGGGCGGCGAAGAAAGGTTTCATTATGGCGAGAACCATCGGAGTAGTGATGGCTGAGCGCGTGGTCACAGCCCTCATTGAGGACCACAAGATCGTTGGACAGGTCCACGAGTACCCCGAAGATGCCGAACAGTTCGACGGTCTGGTCGAAGTCCCCTCCGAGGATTTATGCGACATCATCTGTGACCAGATCGTCAAGCTCGTTCCGGAGGGATCGCACATTGACGCCATTGGCGTCGCCTTACCCGGCATCGTTCGCAATGGCATTATCGAGGACTCCCCCAATCTCGCCCAGCTGAAAGGCGCAAAGATATGCGCATGGATTCAGGAGACGCTCCAGGAGCGTGGACGCGATTACCCGGTCAACATCTTTAATGACGCGGATGCGGTCGCAGCGGGGCTTGCCGCTACCAGGGGGCAGCTCGATCGCCTTATTCGCGTTTGGACGATTGGCAATGGCATAGGTTTCGGCAGGTTTCCCTATGCCGAGGGCCCATGGGAGGGGGGACATACGGTCATCTCCCTCGATCTTAAGGAAAATTACTGTGGCTGCGGCGGCCGGGGACACCTTGAAGGCATCATGGGACACCGCGCCATGCGGCTACGCTTCATGGACATGGAACCCGACGAGGTCTTCGCTGCGGCAAAAAAAGGCGATAAGCGCTGCACCCAGTTTGTCGAGCTGTGGCATCGTGCGCTGGCCGCGGCAACCGCCACCCAGATCCACCTGGAGGGGCCGGGGCGCTTCTACTTCACCGGCCGGGATATCAGCCGGCTCGACCTGGTCCTGCTCAAAGAGTACCTCTGGGAAATGGTGAAAATGAGCCCGCTGCAGAGCTATACGCTCGAAGTGGTTCAGGAGAATGCGGAGCTCGCCATCATCGGCGCGGGAGAAGCCGCCGCCCATGTACGCATCGGAGATCGGTGAACCTCCTGACTCGTATGCGACTACCCGTATGCGACCATGGAGCAGCGGCGCATCTGGGAACTCGTGACAGACGCAACCCGACAGACGATCCAGGGTCACCAGGTTATCGATAACTCCGCTGGTAAGTCCGGCTGATCCGGTCATGCCATCCCAGCCGGTCATCGTCGAAGAAGGCCCATAAAATTCCGAGGCCTAGCGGGCTGGCGGAGAGCAAGAGCGCCCCAACCCGTTGACGCATTGCCTGGCGAGTGGGATTTTCATCATCGAAGGTGCACAAGGCGATCTTGGTATAGCGCATCCCCGGCGTATCGGACCCGAAACAGAAGAAGAGCAGCTGATAGAGGAGCCCGAAGCAGAAAAACGCAACGGCGGCGCCGATCATCGCTGGCTTTCCAGTCGGCGGATGAGTCGTGCAGGCGACAAAAACGAAGATGAACAGGAGAAATCCTGCAACCACCAGCAAAAGGTCAACCAAAGAGGCCATGAGCCGGTCTTCGAGCGACGCAGTCTGCAGCGGTAGCTCAAATGCGGACGCGGCCGGTCTCCTCTCCGCAACCGGCGGCGAGGAGCGATGTTCCTGCAATTGCTCGAAAAACCCTCCCGATCGAGGGGCGTCCCGAGAAGCGGCCGAATCAAGACGGATGGTTGACCAGCCCGGCAGCACCTGTTCGACCGCCGGTTGAGTGGAAATACTCTCCTGCTCCACCTCGAAAATCCTCAGCTGCGACTGCGAAGTCTCCCGATCGTACTCCTCGCGCAGTGGCCCTTCGGCTAGACGAGGACGCGCCTTGCGCGCAGCCACCAATTCGCGGGGGAACTCAAGCAATTTCGCGGGAAGAGGCTGAATTGGAGCTATCGGCTCTTCTCTCTCAAGTTCATCGAGCTGCTCCAGGACCGAAGGTTGATGGGTCGAATCCTGATGGATCGAATCCCGATGGATTGAGGCCGGATGGGTCGAGGCTTGATGCTCGGCAGCCATCTGCGAGTGCCGTTCGAATCTCCGCGCAGCGGTAAGGTCCTTGCTGGTCTGAGGAACATTGCCCGGACCGCTTTCGTAGAGCAGTTCCTCGTCTAGACCTTCCTGGGTCTCAAGGTTGAGACCGCTCAGGATCGCCTGCGCGGCGTCTCTCGCTTCTCCAGCCGCCACCGCTGCTGCCTCCGCGGCGCGAACCGCATTCCGCGCCTCCGCGGCGAGCATTTCACTGTAGCTGGGCGCCTGCGCATAACGCGCCGCAACCCGATCGGCAACGTTCTTTCCTCTCGGCCGAACGACAGGCTCGCTGGCCGCCACGGTTGTGCCCTCAATCGCTTCCATTCCAGGCAGTGGATGTTGAAGCGAGTGGTGTTTGTCGCGACGGGCGCGATGCGCAGCAAGGCGATGATTAGCTTCCCGCTTCCATTCCGAAGAAGATGGGTTGAAGGGTGCTGAGGATGACTCGACTTCTGCGCCCGATGATGAAGATCTCACTTCGATTCCTCTTCGTTGTTCAACATGAAGCAATTGCTCTTTCAAGCATGAGGCTTTGCTATTCTGAAATCGCTCCAAAGCATTTTCGTAGCGGGTGAATGCCCGGGAGTAGAAAACGGCGCGCGTGATTCATCCAATACCCAGTTGCACCCAAAAGTTTGCCGGTCGCTTTCACCATGAAAATGCTTTGTTAGAAATGGCAGCCCGCTTTTGTTGGTGTATCACGCTGTGCCTGCTATGTCATCCGCAGCTTGGTGCGCAGGCGTTGTCAGAACAGCTTCCCCCCTCCCAGACGAGGCCGCAAACAGTGTCAAAGCTAGCGGCAACGGCTCCGCCGGTTGAAGCGTCGCCAGCAACCGATAGCGCGTTGCAAGATTCGATCCCTGTGGCCCAGGTGGTCCCGCCGATGGATGAAGGCGTGCCTGTGCGGATTTTCGCGAAGCAACAGGGAAAACGTGGCGACGTGTGGACACTCAGCGGGGAAGCGGAGATCGACTACCGCAACTACATCGTGCGAGCCGACAAGATCACCTACAACGAAGCCATCGGTACGGTAGAGGCGGTTGGCCATCTCCATCTTGAAGGTGGTCCGGATGAGGAACAAATCGACGCTACCCGCGGGACCATGAACCTCGATGCCCAGACCGGTCATTTCTACGATGTGTCGGGCTCGATCGGCGTACGCCGTGTTCCGGCCACCAACAGTAAGATCTATACCACCTCGAACCCCTTCCTCATGACCGGGCGCGAGGTCTTCAAGGATGGCCCGGAACGATACCGGGTGCTGGATGGCACAATGACTTCTTGCCATCTTCCCAAGCCCGACTGGCAACTGCTCTCCGCCAAGATCAACGTGGCAGACGGGAAAGCGACGGCCCGCAGTACGTGGTTCACTTTGCTCCGCATCCCATTGATTTTCCTGCCGTACGTCACTCATCCGGTCAACACGGAAAGCCGGCAGTCGGGACTTCTGATCCCGGTTATCTCGAATTCAACCACCAAGGGCGTTGTGCTGGGGGATCAAATCTATTGGGTCATCAATCGCAGCGCCGATCTCACCATTGGGACCGAATACTACTCGAAACGCGGCTTTGCACCGAGCGCCGAGCTCCGCTATCGCGGAAAGGGACTCGACTTCGCTACCGCTAATTTCCACGCCCTGTTTGATCGGGGCCTGCCCTCAGGTCTCGCCAACGTCCCCCCGATTGATCAGGGCGGTCAGGATGTCATCATCAATGCGCGGCGGGATTTCACTCCGCAAATTCGCGCCGTGACCAATATCGAGTACCTGAGTTCCTATGTATACCGGCAGGCATTCGAGCCCAGTATCGTGAACGCAACCAACTCCGAGGTGAAGTCAGAGGCGTTTGTGCAGCATGAAGACCATGGTGTTGCCGAGAGCGTGTATCTGGCAAGGTACCAGAGCTTTCAGAGTGACACTGCCGGGGATGAAATCCGCATCCTCCACTTGCCCTCATTCCAGGCCAGCGCCATTGACCATTCTCTTTGGAGTGGTCGCCTACTAGGCAGCTTCGCCGTCTCACTGGATACCCTGACCCGCTCCGAGCCCCTGTTTCATGCGCGTAACCTGGAACGGATTGACCTCCACCCTCGCCTGGCACTGCCGCTCGGTTTCGGCGGATGGAACATCCGCACCGAAATCGGCGGCAGGGAGACGTTCTATTCCAAATCCGAGCTGCTACCCTCCACTTTGAATGGAGAAGTCTCCCCGACCCTCCAGCCAGGCAGCCTCAACCGCGCAGACTTCGAGACCGACGTCGACCTGCGCCCTCCAGTCGTGCAACGCGATTTCTCCGCCCCCTGGATGGAGAAGCTGTTTGGCGGGGACGTGCGCCACACCATCGAGCCGGATCTTCACTATCGCTACGTGACGGGCGTCGGCAACTTTAATTCCGTCCTGCGCGTAGACAATGTCGATATCGTCAGCAACACCAATGAGATCGAATATGGGTTGACGCAGCGGTTCTTTGTGCGCAACACCGCAACCCACCCCTGTCGCGATGATGAGCCGCAGACGCCAAGTGGAATGTGCGGAGGCGGTGCCATCGATCGGGTGTCGTGGCAACTGGCGCAGAAATATTTTTTCGATTCAGACTTTGGCGGAGCCGTGACCGAGGGCGCCCGTAATGTTCTGGCCACGACCCTGGATTTTTCCGGCGCGGCGTTTCTTGAGGGCCCGCGCTCCTCATCGCCAGTAATCTCAAGACTGCGCCTGGCGACGACTTCGTCGAGCGACGTGCAGTGGGATCTGGACTACGACCCCAAGGTCGGTAGGATCAATTCCAGCAATATCTTTGCAGACCTTCACTATGGCGACCTGCATGTTGCGGCTGGCCAGTTTAAATTAGTCTCACTCGACGCGCCGGTCACGTCCCCACAGACCGTCACTGCCGCCGTCACTCGTTACAACCAGGCGCGGCTTTCGCTGTCCTACGGAAACTCCAAGCATGCCGGCTTCGGCGCAGGCGTCAACGGCGGTTACGACTTCATCCACGAACAAGTCCAGTTCGGTACCATCCAGGCCTCCTATAACTGGGATTGCTGCGGAATCAGTGTCGGATATCGCCGATACTCCCTTGGCCCGGCACGTGATGAGAGCCAGATGGTCTACAGCATCACTCTTGCGGGCGTGGCGACCGCCGGGAATTTCCGCCAGTCGGAGAAGGTCTTTTAGCGAATCGATCCAGGCCTTGGACTCCGCCATTCAAACCCTTCCCCTTTTTCGAAGTCCAATAGGATGCGTTGCGAAATGAGATAATCGAGAGAGTGTCGCGAGGCGCGTCGCGAAAGGTGGTTCGTGTGGTTCGGAGTCGACTTCTATTTTCTTGCCTGCTAGCCGTGGCAGCCTTAGGTTGTCGCGCCCAAACTGCATCGACCGCGCCGACTGTTGCAGAAAATGCGCAACTGAATCGCCGTATTGAAGTGCAGGTGCGCTCCCAATTGCAGGTGCCGTCCGATTACGCCGTCTCGATTGGAACTAGAACGAAGAGTGCTTTTACCGGTTATGACACCGTGCCGATCACCTTTTCTCTGCCTTCAAAACCCGGATCGAAACCGACCACGGTCGACTTTCTCTTGTCTCAGGACGGAAAGACTTTGGCCCGCATGCAGAAGTTCGATCTGACCAAAGATCCGGCCCAGGTGGCCCAACTGACCAATCGGCCGGTCCGCGGCCCGGAAGCCGCCAAAGTTGTCATCGTGAATTTCGATGACTTGGAATGCCCTTACTGCGCTCGTATGCACCAAGAACTCTTTCCTCAGACTTTCGAACGCTATAAAGGGCTGATCAAGGTCGTCTACAAGGATGATCCGCTGGTTGAAATTCACCCCTGGGCCATGCATGCGTCCGTTGACGCTAATTGCCTCGCCGACCAGAGTGGGGCCGCCTATTGGTCCTATGTTGATTATGTCCATAGCCATGGAGATGAAATCAGCGGCGCCGATCGCGATCCGGCGAAAGCCAACGCCGCCCTGGACCGCATTGCTCGTGAACAAGGCTCCCGAGAAAAGGTCAATCCGGCGAACCTCGACGCCTGCCTGCAGAAGCAAGATAACGGAGCGGTGATCGCATCGATGAAGGAGGCCGATCACTTGAATATCGACGGCACCCCTACCTTGTTCGTGAACGGCGAACGCATCTCCGGTGCTGAACCGATAGAGCAGGTTTGGGCAGCCATTGACCGTGCCCTTGAGGCCGAGGGAGAAAAGCCGCCGCCACCAAGCAGCGTTCCAGCGAGCACACCGGCCAAAGCGCCCGCCGGAAACTAGCCCGGTGACGACTCAAGTCGTCCGGAAGGTATCAGGATCGTCGCGCAATCTGCCGTCACGACTCAACCCCCACGTGCTTCCATCGGAAATCGACAGACCAGGTCTCGACGAATGCCTGGGACCGCGATTCTCCGATTAAGTCAGCAATCAAGTTCCCCAGGAGAGAGCTTTTGCACGAACAATTGGTAGCAAGCGCAAGAAAGTCGCCGGTTTCGAATTCTTTCGGAAGCTGTCACAAACAGGTTTTAGCAGTGCTTGTCTCGGTCTCTCTCGGTACCGGCCTGTCAGGCTGCCAACGGCAGCATGGCCCCGATGTCGTAGCCATGGTGAACGGTAAGCCGATCATGCGCGCCGATGTCGAAACCGTCTACCGCAGCAACCTGGGAGACTCAAAGCAGGAACCGCCCAAAGACCAGGCCGACAATGTTCGCCTCAACATCGTGCGCGAACAGATTGACGAAGAAATTGTGGACCAACGTGCTGCCAAGCTGAATCTGACCGCAAGCGATGACGAGGTAGAGACGAAGCTTGCTGAGTTCAAAGCGCCCTACACTCAGGAGGAGTTCGATCAGAAGCTGAAGAGCCAGCACCTCACGCTCGATGAGCTCAAGAAAGAAATACGCAAGAATCGCACTCAGGAAAAGCTCTTCAATAAAGAAATTAATTCCAAGATCAACATTACCGACGCAAATATCACCAACTACTACAACGCCCATAAGGCGGACTTCAACCTGGTGGAGCCCCGATATCATCTCGCCCAGATTGTCGTCACCCCACAGCCCGCGCAGCAAGGTCAGCAGCAGCCGATCAACATGCAAAACAGTAAGGCCGGCAGCGATGCCGACGCCAAGAAAAAGATTGATGTGCTGCATGGACGGCTGGAGAGTGGAGAGGACTTCAGTACCCTCGCCGCCAACTTCTCAGAGGACCCCAATACCTCCACAAACGGGGGCGACATGGGCGGCATCCAGGAGTCGGTGCTGCGCCGTCAACCCGAGGTCTTTCAGGTCATCGATAAGCTTAAAGCAGGTCAGATGACACCAGTGATGACGATCCCCGACGCGCCCGGTTCGAAGCGCGCCGCTTACTACGTCATCTTCAAGCTCATTGACCGCGAGGCCGCCGGGCAGCGCGAGCTGAACGATCCCCGCGTGCAGCAGACCATCCGCGCCGAGCTGCGTCAGGAAAGATCCCAGTTGCTCAAGAACGCCTACATCGAAATGCTGCGCGACCAGGCCCACGTGGAAAACTACTTTGCTGAAGAGATCTTCAAGAATGGCGCACAGTAGATCGGCCCAAGTATCTCCGAGAATCTCGAAGATACATCCCGCCTAGGATCCGCTCGGACTCGAGCCTTGGACACCTGCGGCGAAACGTATAGTTCCGTCTTCGCTGAACGCAGTGTCCTGAAATGGCAGCGCCCTGGCGGTTCTCAGGTAAGACTAGTGGAGCGCACCGCCAGGCCGCATTGAACCCGCTAATTTAAACCAGCGTCTGCGCCTCGGTGATTTCGGGTGACCGCTTCGCAACTCCAAAGCTGTCGATTTCCGAAGCTCTCAATTTCTTTGGCGAGAGAGCCCTCATCAGTGGCCGTTCAACCAACGGATACGTGAGGGAAGCTCCGGCGATGGTCACGATGCCCGCCACGATGATGGTCAGATCCCCCGGAAAATGCCCAAGCCGAGGATATTTCTTGAGCACCACCGCGTAGGTCATCGAAAAAAATGCGTGCGTCAAGTAGATCGAATAGGAAGCGTCTCCGAGATAGACCAGCCAGCGGGGGCAACGCGAAGAGCCTAACATCGCGGCTCCCGTCACCATCAGCAAAGCCGGAACTCCATAGATCACGAAACGCAGGTAATCTGCCGCATGATAGAAGCCCGTGCTTAAGAAGCCGAGCGCACCTATGACGATGAGAGCGACGGCTAATCTCTTCATGGAATCTTCGTTAGAATCCGACGCCAGGCGAAGTAGCACCTGGGCGGCCAACACGCCGAAGAGGAACTCGATAATGATCGGTTCGGAAAAAAGATATTTTAGGCCATTATGCTCGGGCAGAACTAAGCTGAAGAGCGCCAACAAGGCAAAAGATGCACACAGAAATGGCAGCTTCCAGCGCTTGAAATTGATCAATATCCCAATCGAAAAGACTATGTAAAACAACATTTCAAAGGAAAGCGTCCATCCCTGAGAGAGAAAAGGATGATAGTTTCTGCCATCGAAGAAAGGCAGCAGAAGGTAGGAATGAATGAGAAAAGAGGGCTGGTAATGATGGGACTTCAGCGCAACCCCGACCAGCCATAGCAGGAGCAAAGCCGTCGTCCAGACCCAGTAAAGGGGGTAGATGCGAGTGGCCCGCTTCCGCAAGAAATCAAGCGCATCTGCCGCTCCAGCTTTCTTCGTCGTGGTGTAAACCATAATGAAGCCGGAGATGACAAAGAACAGATCCACGCCCGCCGCTCCGAGCGTCTTGAAGCCCCCATCAGCGATCCATGATGGCCGATTCGTATATTCCTTGAGGACCCATTCATAGTGGTAAAAGACCACCATGGAAGCCGCTATTCCGCGAAGGACCTGAATTGAAGGTAGCTTGCCGCGGCCTGCAGAGAGGCGTTGGACGCTTGCTGTGGAGTCTGGATGCATGCAGAAATCCTTGGTAAGGCCGCAGTTCAGGCCCGAATCAGACTTTTCTCGCTATGAAGACGAGTTATTCTCTTTCCGCGGAACTCTGGGCAAAATTCTGAAGTAGATCAAGAATGTGACTACAAAGGCTGGAATACCCCGGAGCCCTGGTGACGACGGCCCTCGGTTTCTTACTGGCTGACTCGGTGCTTCGCCGGCCAGTTGGAGAGACGAAGGATTTGCTGCTCTCCATGAATAGGTGGCTATGGCAAGTCTATCGGCAGCCTGTAGGCGTGTCTAGTCAATTTCGAGAGAGAGCGAAGAAGAAGCCTCGGGCCGTCTATTCAGCGAATCCGGTAACGAGGCCTAAAGCTGAATATTGACAAGCTCCGCGACCGTCCCCTCAAGACCGGGACTTACCTGACGCGTCTGCGGCGCGCGCCAGTGATCAATGTAAGAAATCTGGTGAACGCAGGAGATCGTGCAATTTGGTGCGCATGTTTTCTCTGTCAGGAACTCCCGTTTCAGGTCCTCCCGGGTGTACTCCGCCAAAGGCACTCCTGGCCAGCCGCGCTGCTGAGAACAATAGTGGACCAGCCCATCTTCGCAAATGTATAGGTAGCGGGATCCGGCCCGGCAGCGCCACTGATTCGGCTCGCCATTGGCGATGGCTTCCTGGAAGTGATTGAAGCGGGAATAGTTCTCTTTCTTCATGCCACGCATTTCGAAATAGACGCGGCGTTCTTCATCTTGAAGCGGCTTGAGTTGACCATCCCCATCGTGAATGATCCCAATCGTCGAAGTGAATCCAAGGCCCAGAGCGCGCCGGCCAATCGTCAGAGCGTCCTGCGGGTTCTTGATGCCGCCGCCGACCACGGAATTTATATTGACGTGAAAGTCTGCGTATTCCGCCAGAAACTCGAGCTTCTTATCCAACACTTTGAGACTCTTCTTTGAAATCTCGTCGGGCTGGACATTGTCGATTGAGATCTGCATGTGATCCAGACCAGCTTCATTCAACCGCTTGATCCGATCCGGCATAAGAAAGTAGCCGTTGGTGATCATGCCTGCAATTCGGCCATGGTGGCGAATGCGAGCAATGATCTGATCGAGATCCGGATGAGTCAGCGGTTCGCCGCCCGAGATGGTGATTATGCTTGTTCCCAGTCGAGCCAGGTGGTCGATGCGTCGCAGCATCTCCTCTAGCGGCACCGGGTCCGAGACCTTGTCGTACTCATTGCAGTAGGCGCAGGATAGATTGCAAAACCGCATCGGCACAATCTGGGCCATCACGACGTGATCGGTAGCCGCGAGGGCGTGACCTACGGTAGCCAGCTCCCGCACCTTGCGGCTTGCAGCGCGCATCCGGCGGGAGATCGAAGTTGATGTTGCTGCCATCCTTATCCTATTGAATCACAATGGCGTCGCAGGCAGCGAATTGCGGGGGCCGAGTGGTGCAGTCGCGGCTTCGAACGGATCGAAGCGGACATTTAGAGGTCAGATTTGTCGAGGTCAGTACATTTGCTGTGTTCGAGAATTGCACGAATTTGGGTTTTCGTGGAGGATCTAGTGGCCTCGCCGGCTTGCTCCGCCTATTTGCGACACGGCTATTCTTCGGCCAACCAAGATCGATGCCTCCCGTTGACCCTTTCATCTTGTCAGCAATGCTGCCGCAATATTGTTCAGTTCCATTGCAACTCCGCAACGGTCGCAGCAGCCGGTGCTTCGAAGTCGTGATATCGCAGATCGCTGCTGTTTTTCACCTCCCCGACCACCATGCTGAGCGTCTGTTCTTTCTTGTCACGAATAAGCGTCAACTGCACCTGTTTGCCGTGATTCATCCGTATGGCGCGTTCCCAGTCGGAGAGGCTTACGATCGGTTTGCCGTTTACCTTCTCGATAACGTCGGCGACCTTCAGCCCGGCAGCGGCAGCGGGGGTATTGGGAAACACATTGCCGACCAGCATGCCCGTCCCGCCGTGGACACCAAAATACTCACTGAGGCCAGAGGTCAGTTGTTCGAGTTCCACACCGACGTAGTAGCGGTTGCGGGTGAAAGTGCCGAGGAAGCTATTGGCGTGGCCCGTCCGCGCCCGTCCCGAACTATTCGGGATCGGCGCTGCCTGGGCCGTGGCGCTAGTGGCCTGCGGCGCCGAGGATGAATCCTCATCCAGGCCCACGATGATGTCTTTTGCGACGGTAGCGCGATCGGCCAGTTGCACCGTGATATTTACCGCCTGGCCATCCCGCATAGCGACCAGCATCACCCTGCGGCCAGGCGGAGTCTCGTGCAGCATCCGGCTGAACTGGGAGACGCCCTCGATCCGTTGTCCGTTCATCTGGATCACGACATCGTGAACCTTGAGGCCCGCCTTGGCTGCCGGTGCATCCTGATCAACAGTAATAATTTCGGCTCCATGCGCATCTTTGAGCTTCAGCGAGGAGGCACGGTCATCGTCCACGTCGTTCAGCCCGACTCCTAAATACCCCTGGGAGGAATGAGAAAAGAGCATCTCTTGCGTCAGCGCGGGAAATCTCGCTTCGATCCCGTCTGCATGAACCATGGGGAGTAAAACCACTCCGCCCACCAGCACTGTCAGCGTTCCGAGCCTCGAAAAATAAATCATGGTCTGATGCCTGCCTTGTCTGGCTCTGATGTCCTGCTTCCAAACCACCCGCTCAAAATGAATATCCCTGAGCTTTTATAAAGAGGATGCGCCTGCTCGAAAGGTTTACTGTATCTCCGGCAGACCGCTGAGCATCTTCTGCGAAACCGTACGCAGATAGGGGTTCTCGTCGGTATCGGCCACATTGTGGAGCACCTGGCGAACGCTGCTGTCGCTATCGACCGGCTGCAATAGAGCGACTGCTTTAAGCCGGACCTTGGGATCGGAGTCTTTTCGCAAAGCGTTCAAAATCACATTGCGAACGTTCCTGTCCTCTCCCACATAGGGCTGTAAGCCTTCAAGCGCCTTGAGCCGCACTTCGGCGTCTTTATCGCGCCGCAAAGCAGCTATAAGTGCATCGCGCTCCTGGCCGGCTTCGCACTGATGCCCGGCCCGGCACTCTCCGGCCAGCAACGCCACTGAATCAGAGCGGACACCGGTATCCAGATGGCTCGATGCGCCAATCAGCAGCATCTTCCGTATCTCGGGACTGTCGAGCGAACCGGTCATCGTCTCCGGAACCAGCCGTTCATAGGTGATCTTCACATCCTCCGACCCCGGCTCTTGCTCGATCCCGTGAATAGCACCGATATTCAAGCTGTCCTGAGCAGCATCGGCACCTTGGGAGATCGTTACGTGAGGCGTGATGGGAGCGGTTTTCTTCCCCATCCGATACCCTGCAGCGCCGCCCGTGCACAGTCCAATGATCAGCAATACCGAGGCCATCGCCGGGGCGGACTGGACGCGGGCGATGCCATTAAAAAGCCGGTCAATGACCTTCGTCATCCAACCACTGCGGGGAACCGCATCCAGCGCCTCTTCCAGCCGAAGCCGGGTGCGCGTCAGCAGATTCGGAGAGGGCTCCAGCATCGGGTAAAGCGACATTGCCTGACGGAGTCCCTGGACGGCTTCCATCTCCTTTCGACAATGCCCGCATTCGGAAAGGTGGCGTTCTAATCGGTGACTGGCGTCATCGGGCAATTCCCCGTAGATCGCCAGCGCAATATCCTGCTGCGCGGTTTCGCACTGTGATTCGTGCTTCATGGTGTTCCTTTGCTCCTGGCCTCAACGTAAAGTCGCCAAATTTGCTCTTAATTTTTTTGTCGCCCGGAAGAGCGTATTCTTGGCGGTCTCTTCCGTGGTGTTCAGCATTTCGCCGATGGTCCTTAATTTCAGACCCTGGTAATGCTTGAGTTCAAAAACCATGCGCTCGCGGGGAGTGAGAGTATCGAGTGCTGCCTTAATTCTTTCGCCCAGGAACTTGCGCTCCAGTTCGCGATCCGGATTGGCCATCGAGCGATCGTCCGACACATTGCTCAACAGATCGATCTGCTCCCCCGAAGAGTCAACCATCACCGCCTGATCTTCCCGCCGCGACTTCCTGCGGCGTAGATGATCCAGACAGAGATTAGTCACGATCCGGTAGAGCCAGGTGTAAAAGGAACATTCAAACCGAAAATTTCCGAGATACCGGTACGCCTTGAGAAACGCCTCCTGGTGAACATCCTGCGCATCCTGTTCCGAGCCCGTCAAATGCAAAGCCAGCCGCAGCACCGCCTGGTCATATTGACGAACCAGCGAGTCGAATGCCGGCCGCGAGCCCTGTTGGGCCTCGCGAATCAGTTCATTCTCGTTTTCGCGAGTCCGGGCATCGATGGCCATGCTAGAAGAGGATTGTAGCCTCCGCGGCTTGGTCGCTATTTGCGCGGGAAGGCGAAGGGCGTCGGTGGCCATGCGATCGTGCTCCTGTTTGGTTAAGGGACGGGTAGGTATTGAGTTGGTGAGCATAGAACAGCAAAATTCTTCTGGATTCCCCAAGTGCTCGATACCCAAAGATGGAAACTCCAATTTGAGCGAAAAGTTGTCGGCTGCGCAAACGCCGGCCGCTCGGCGACGCAAGACCGGGCGGTGACTCTCGTTCTAAACTTGTGAAATGGTTCAAAATAACGCAGAGAACGAAGGCGAAGAACTTTTCGCCCGCGCCACAAAAGCGGCTCCTGTTTTAGCATCAGCCGGTTGGATCACCGCCTATTGTGACGGCGGGTCGCGCGGCAATCCCGGTCCCTCTGGCTATGGCGTCTACCTCCAGGACGAAAGCGGAAAACCGCTCGCTGAATTGAGCGAATACCTGGGTAAGCAAACCAACAACTACGCCGAATACTCCGGTCTGCTGGCAAGCTTGAATTTCGCCCTGGAACATGGGCATTCGCGACTGCGGGTGGTCTCCGATTCGGAGCTCATGGTCAAACAGATCAAAGGCCAGTACCGAGTCAACAGTCCCGATCTGCGCCCGCTCTACGACGAGGCCAAACAGCGTATCGCCAGGCTCGATCAGTTCCAGATCCAGCACGTTTTACGAGGAAAAAACAAAGACGCCGACCGGCTAGCTAATCTAGCTATGGATCGGGGCGCCAACCGGGTCGCGTCGGCGCCCGCCGCAGGCTCCACCTTTCGCGCAGCAATCAAGGCAGTCGCCGGGAGCGGTCCCGCAAAGGATACTGCCCCCGCAGCGGTCAAACCTTTGCGCGGATTGGTCAAGGGAGGCGTCATCCACCTTCTGGGCGGCGAATTACCGGATGGAATTTTCGTGCGGGTGACGCCCGAAAGCAAGTAGCTTACCTGCGGGTGACGCCCGCTTCGCATCTCGACTTCAACCCACACGCGGTACTCCTCTCTTGCACTCTCGGGAAAACTGAGTGGAATACCGCCAGCTTCTACTTGAAATCGGCAGGAACCCCGTCCAATGAGATACGGCTGAGGGCCGCTATTTCGCCAAGCAAGCCTTGACCGCCTCACTCACGAGCTTTCCATCCGCGCGAACTCCGGCTTCCTTGATCCGCTCCTGCACCGCCTTCATCACCACCCCCATGTCCTTCGGCCCGGGGACGAAGCCACTGACCGCCAGGTCATCGATGGTGGAGACGACCAGCCTGCGAATTTCATCCTCGCCTGCTGCCTTGGGCATGTATTCCTCGATGAGCGCGATCTCCCCGGCCTCTTTCGCTGCCAGGTCGGGCCGGTTGCCCTTGGTGAACTGCTCGATCGAGTCCCGCCGCTGCTTAATCATGGTGGTGAGGATCTGGTAGGCCTCGGCGTCGGTCAAGGGCTCACGCTTGTCGATCTCCTTGTTCTTGAAAGCGGTCTTCATCATGCGAATCGTCAAAAGCCGTTCCGTATCCCGCGCCTTCATCGCCGCAATCATGTCCTGATCTACTTGCTTGACTACACTCACGACTGCTCCATTCTCGGTGTGCCCTACGGTATCTTGCCTGCTCTTTCAAGTACATGCCTTAGATGGGTGGCGGGTCAACCTCCAGGGTTCTTCGATTGGCGCACTGGTCCGGAACTTGCTGACGAGGCGCTTCACGGCCGGAGCGCAGCTGCACGATGCCGCCGCAGCGCGTCCAGGTGGACGAGCAGAGCGATGAGAGCGCCGGCGATCATACTCCAGGCACGTCGCTCGGCAAGCGCTGGCCCAGGATTCTGATTGAGGATGTGGCAGATTGAGGCTTCATTCTCCTGAAGCCGACGCATCTACCTAGAGATACGATCTCCACTGAGTTTGAGATCGGTTTAGGGAGATTGAGGATGCCGATCATCCTGGCTCTAAATCCGGGCAGCAACTCGCTGAAGTTCGACCTGGTTGAAGTTCACGACAAGCAGCAGTGCGCGAGCTTAGGTGACAAGCTGTTGAGCGGAAACATTGATGATATTGGCAAGAAGACCACGCTCAAGTTGATTCGAGATGGAGAGCAGATCGCCGAGACAGAGGGAGACTTTGGCGATTTTCACCAAGCCACCGAACAGGTCATTCACACCTTAGAAACCGCAGACTTCGAGAGAGTTCCCAAACTAGAAGGGGTCGACCTGGCAGCGGTACGGGTTGTCCATGGTGGTGACAGCTTCACCGCAGCAGTGAAATTTACAGACGATGTAGCGCGGACGATCGAGAGTCATGAGAAGCTGGCGCCGTTGCATAATGCCAACTCTCTCGAAATCATTCGCGCGGTTCAGAAAAAAGCGCCTACGTTGCCGATCGGTGTGGCCTTCGACACTGCCTTTCACCATAGCTTGCCCGAACATGCGTGGCGCTACCCGATCGAACGGAAGCTTGCCGACCGGTACGGCATTCGCAAGTATGGTTTTCATGGGCTGTCGCATCTCTACATGCTGGAGCAGTACGCACACTTGACCTCAAGGCCTCCAGACCGGATTTCGGCAGTCACCATGCACCTTGAGAGCGGTTCTTCGGTCGCCGCGATCCAAAACGGAGAATCTGTGGACACGTCGATGGGCTTCACTCCGCTCGAGGGACTGATGATGGGAACCCGTTGTGGGAGCATCGATGCGGCCATTGTGGGCTTCCTCATCAAAGAGGCGCAGATGACCGCGGACGAAGTGATGAAGGTGCTGGAGAAGGAATCCGGTCTGCTCGGTATCTCGGGGAAGAGTCTCGATACTCGCATTCTTCGCAAATCGAATGAGGAGGCCTCCAAGCTGGCGCTCGAAATGTTCGGCTATCGGGCCAGACAGTTCGTGGGCGCCTCCCTAGCGACGCTTGGTGAGGCGGAAGCCCTTATCTTCGGCGGAGGCATCGGGGAAAACACGCCCGAAGTTCGGCTCAATGTTTGTGATGGCCTAAAGGGATGGGGTGTGGTGCTGGACGAAGATAAGAATTGGGCGACCAGCGACGGAGACGTGCTCATCAGTGATCCTTCCTCGAAGATCGCTATTTGGGTCATTCATTCCGAAGAGGGCCTGCAACTTGCCCATGAATGCGCACACATATGAATTCCCGCTGCTGGCGAACTCCGTTGCTGCGAAGAGAATCCTATACCGGAATGGAGAGTTTATGCCTGGCTTGACTGGAGAAAGTGCCGCGCCATTTGTCCCGGAAGACCACTCGCTGGCCGTGTTGCGGGAAGCGATAAAGCAGTGCCGAGGCTGCGATCTCTATAAACATGCCACCCAGGCAGTATTCGGCGAGATAGAAGACAAAGGTGGGCACAAGCGACCGAATGTTTCGATCATGATGATCGGCGAACAACCAGGTGACCGCGAAGACGTGGAAGGAAGACCGTTCGTCGGCCCCGCCGGAAAGCTCCTTGATCGCTGCTTGAAGGAGGCGGCAATCGACCGGCTGGAGGTCTACATTACGAATGCAGTCAAGCATTTCAAGTGGGAGCCTCGCGGTAAATTGCGCCTCCACAAGAAGCCTTCGCTGACTGAAATTCGGGCCTGCCGGCCGTGGCTCGACGCGGAGATTGATGCGATGCGCCCAAGCCTGATCGTCTGTCTCGGAGCGACTTCCGCTCAGGGTTTGTTGGGTTCAAACTTCAAAGTGACTGTTGACCATGGAGTTGTACAGCAACTGATCGGGCTCCCTCCGATCATTGCCACCCTTCATCCCTCGGCAATCTTGCGCGCGGCTACTGAAGAGGACGGCCAGAGGCAGACGGAAACGCTCGTGAATGATCTTCGTGAGGCGAAGCGCGTTCTCAGCTCGCTTCCAGCAGCTTCTTGACCCGGGTTTGCAATGCTTGCGCATCGACCGGTGCTCGCACCTTCATGTCGTTGTCAAAGTAGACGAAGACGTCCCTCTTCTTACGCTTCGGGGCATCGATATCACCCGCCCTCTTCCCATCGCGAACTTCGCCGCCGGCCGCCCACGACGCGATGCGGCGCGCCCAGCGATCGAGTGCTTCGTCTTCATAACCGCTCGCATAAAGCTGTTCGCTGCCGTGCAGGCGGCAATAAACAAAATCTGCCGTCACGTCCATCAGCAGCGGCCACTCGACCGTATCGGCTACGACCAGGCCCACATCGTGATGGCGAAGCATTTGTATGAATGCGTCGCAGGCGAAGCTGTCATGGCGGATCTCGACCGCGTGGCGAAGGCGAAAGGAGCGCTTTACCTCAAGCCAGCTCCGCTGATCGAGACGCTTGTCATGAAGACGGCCGAGTTCGGCTGCTTCCTTTTGGGTCCTCGGAAGAAGTCTGAAGAAAGCGTCTAACTTTTCTGCTTCGAACTTGAAATTCGGTGGAAATTGCCACAGCACAGGGCCCAATTTCGGACCAAGGCGCAGGACGCCCTGCGCGAAGAAGTTCGCAAGTGGAACTTCGATGTTGCGCAACTTGAGCATATGGGTGATGTAGCGAGAGCCTTTGACGGCAAAAACAAAATCGTCCGGCGTCTCGGCACACCAGGTCTCAAAGCTGCTTGGTCGTTGCAGCGAGTAAAAAGAGCCATTCAGCTCGATGGTGTTGAAGCGGCGCGAGGCAAATTCCAACTCTCGTCGCTGGGCCAGGTTTTTGGGATAGAAAACACCACGCCAGCCCTTGTAGCGCCAGCCTGATATTCCGATTCGCACGTCCCCCGGCGCTTGTTTCAAACTCAAGCCTCTATGGCGCAAAAGATGACGATGAGATTAGTTTAGGATGCCTTAGCGAGGCCAAAGTTGGTCGGGGAGAGAGGATTCGAACCTCCGGCCCCCTGCTCCCGAAGCAGGTGCGCTACCAGGCTGCGCCACTCCCCGAACGTGTGAAAGGATGCTCCGGCGCGGGGTTCCTGGAAGGTCCTTCGATCGCCACAAGCAGTCTTAAGTGTAGCAGAAAGACCGCGTTCAGCACGACCTTCGCTAGAGGCCATCCGGGAGCGGTTGGACCCCCCGTCTCTGCCTCCTTCTGTCACAATTGAGGAGCCGTTGTCGTGAAAGTGAGGCGGCAGAGGAACGAAATCAGCTTCGAGATGACCCCACTCGACCAACTCGACCTTTCCGGCGTGCGGGTGCTGGATGGTGGCATGGCGACCGAGCTTGAAAAGCTGGGGTGCGATCTATCCGGCGCACTCTGGTCGGCGCGCGTCCTGCGGGAAGCACCGGAGAAGATAGCTGCGGTCCACTCCGCATATCTCGCTGCTGGCGCTGATTGCATCCTCACTGCCAGCTACCAAGTCTCAGCCGAGGCCTACGCGGACGCCGGACTCTCCCCGAAAGATGCTGAAATCGCCGCTGCTGCCGACCTGGTAAAGTCTGTCCAGATCGCAGAAGACGCCCGCGCCGGCTTCTTTCCGTCTTCTCGCCGCGAAGTCCTGATAGCAGCCTCGCTCGGCCCCTATGGGGCGGCGCTGCACAACGGCGCCGAGTACCACGGCAACTACGAGATTTCCCTTGACGAACTCGTGGCGTTTCATGCGCGGCGGGTGGCCGTCCTGGCGGGGACGAGTGCCGACCTCATCGCCTTTGAGACCGTCCCATCCTTTCAAGAAGCCAAGGCGATCGTCAAGGCACTCGCGCCGTTCTCGGAGATTGGGGGTTGGGTGACCTTCACCTGCAAAGATGAATCACGTGTCGCCCATGGGGAACCCATCTCGGAATGTGCCGCCTTACTCGACGCCGCGCCCCAAGTCGTCGCCGTTGGGATCAACTGCACGCCGCCAAACTTGGTGGCCGCGCTGCTCCGCGAAGTCAGGAGAGCCACGGACAAGCCGATCGTGGTGTATCCCAATTCCGGGGAAAGCTGGAATGGGGCAACACGAACATGGTCGGGCACGGCCGATCCGGCCGGGTTCGGGGAGCTGGCCGCTCAATGGGTGGATGCTGGAGCTCAGATTGTCGGTGGGTGTTGTCGTACCGGGCCGGCGCATGTGCGCACCATCCGCGAGGTTCTCGCGTGATCACGGGCGCCTGTTTGCCGGACACGATTTTGCTGACAGGCTTCAGATGAGCCAGAAGTCGGGTTCAAGTGTTAGGACGACCGGTCTTTCCCATGCGACAATAAAAATACCGCTATGAATTCAGAGTCGCCTACCGTGACTTTACCTCATGTGATGAGGATGGCTGCTCCTCCCGCGCCCACGAACGTCACCCCCGAGCTGCTGGCGCAGCACGGCATCACCGCTGAAGAATATGCGCGGATAGAAGCGGCGCTAGGCCGGGTCCCGAGCCTCACAGAGCTGGGCATTTACTCGGTCATGTGGAGCGAACATTGCTCCTACAAATCCTCCAAAGTTCACCTGAAGCGGCTGCCAACCAAGAGCGACCGCGTAGTTCAGGGGCCGGGCGAAAACGCCGGAATCATCGATGTCGGCGACGGCTGGGGCTGCGCCTTCAAGATCGAGTCGCACAACCACCCGTCCTATATCGAGCCATTTCAGGGCGCGGCCACTGGAGTCGGCGGCATCCTGCGCGATATCTTCACTATGAACGCGCGACCACTGGCGGTAATGGATTCGCTGCGCTTCGGGCCGATTTCGCCCGGGGAGTCTCCCGAAACCGCGTCCGATGTCATTCGGAAAAATCACACCATCATGGAAGGCGTCGTCAGCGGCATCGCTGGATACGGCAACTGCTTCGGCGTGCCGAACCTCGGCGGCGAGACGCGCTTCGAGCCTTGTTATTCGGGTAATCCGCTGGTAAACGCCTTTGCGCTAGGACTGGTTCGGCTGGACGAAATTTTTTACGCGAAGGCCACAGGTGTCGGCAATCCCGTGATCTATGTTGGCGCCAAAACGGGACGCGACGGCATCCACGGCGCCACCATGGCGAGCGAAGAGTTCAAGGAAGGCTCGGAGCAGAAGCGCCCCAACGTGCAAATGGGCGACCCGTTCATGGAGAAGCTCCTGCTTGAGGCCTGCCTCGAGGCGATGAAGACCGGCGCGGTCCTCGGCATTCAGGACATGGGAGCTGCCGGTTTAACGTGTTCGACTTGCGAGATGGGCGCGCGGGGCGGGGTCGGCCTTGAGATTGAGCTCGACAACATTCCGCAGCGAGCGACTGGCATGACCTCCTACGAGATCATGCTGTCCGAGTCGCAGGAACGGATGTTGCTGGTCGCTGAAAAAGGCCGCGAGCAGGAAGTTCTCAGCGTTTTTGCCAAGTGGGGCCTCGACGCGACCATCGCCGGCGAGGTGGTAGCCGAGAACCGGATGCGCGTCCGCCATCACGGCGAACTGGTCGCCGATATACCGAATGAATCGCTGACCGACGACGCACCGCTCTACCATCGGCCAGTCGGCACGTGGAAGGCTCCGGTACCGCTCGATCCACCGGCTGAAGTTCTGGCGGAACTGCAAAAGCCCCGCGACTATACCGCGGATTTGAAGAAGCTTCTTGGCTCGTCGAACATCTGTTCCAAAAGATGGGTCTTCGAGCAGTACGACTCGATGGTTCAGACGAACACGGTGCAAGGGCCGGGTGGCGAAGCGGGCGTTATGCGGATTAAAGGAACAAATCGAGGCCTCGCGATGGCGCTGGCCGGAAACAGCCGCTGGTGTTACCTCGATCCCAAGCTCGGAGCCATGCACGCAGTCGCCGAAGCCGCCCGTAAAGTCGCCTGCACCGGCGCAACTCCCGTAGCCGCAACCAACTGTTTAAACTTCGGCAACCCCGAAAAGCCCGAGATCATGGCCCAGCTCTCCGCCGCCATCGACGGCATTGGCGAAGCTTGTAAGGCGCTCGGGACCCCGATCACAGGCGGGAATGTTTCGCTCTATAACGAAACTCGGGGCGAAGGAATCTATCCGACTCCAGTGATCGGGATCGTTGGGATTATCGACGATGTGACGAAGGCTGTTGGGTCAAGTTTTTCTAACCCAGGCGATGTACTGCTCCTCATCGATGCGGGAGGGTCCGCAGGCCACACAGCTATACAGGAATTCGGCTCCTCCGAGTATGCCAAGCTCATTGTAGGCGCGCTTTGGGGAAGGCCGCCGTATATGAACTCGTGGGCATTGTCGGTCGAAGCTGAATTGCACCGAAGACTGGCGGCGCTGGCGAAGGACGGCTTGATCACCGCCGCCATCGATATCTCAGACGGCCTGGCTGTAGCACTTGCAGAAGGTTGTTTTGCACAGAAAACCGGAGTGGACATAAACCTTATCGGTTATCCAACGGAAGTGCCTTCTGTGCGCTTATTTTCAGAGGAGTGTTCGGGGCGTGTGATCGTAGCCTGCTCGCCTCACAATGTCGAAAAAGTCGAATCCGCCTTTCGCTCGGGCGCTCCTAACATATGGAAGATGGGCACGGTGACAGACGGAACGTTCCGCATTGCAATTTCGGTCTACGAGGAAACAGATCGAAATCAATTTAGGAAGGTCGACAGTGTTACTTATATACACACCGATATATCGGAGCTAGAGGCTGCCCACTCTGGCACCCTCTCGTCCCTCCTAACCGAGGTACACGCGTGAAGACTCCGCGCCTCTTGATGGAGGGTGTTCCCGGCGCGGAGCCGCTGGAAGCGCAGATCCTTCGACTACGCCGCTGCGCGGCTCCGCGCAGGAGGACAAAAGTTGTGGAGGACGACGCAGACACCCTCCACGAAGAGTGCGGAGTCGTAGCCATCCACGGCCATCCCGACGCCGCGCGCCAGGCCTATCTCGCCCTCTATGCCCTGCAGCATCGCGGACAGGAATCGGCTGGCATCGCCACCGCCGACTACAAGAACCTCTCGAACATCAAGGGCATGGGCCTGGTCGCGGACATCTTCACCGACGACGTGCTGGCCAAGCTGCCGGGCGAGATGGCCATCGGCCACACTCGCTATTCGACGACTGGCGACTCGGCGCTGCTCAACGCGCAGCCGATTCGGGTGGATTCGACCAAGGGCCTCATCGCCATCGCCCACAACGGCAACCTCGTCAATCTCGGCAACATTCGTACCCGGCTTGAACGCGACGGTGCGTTCTTCCAGACCACCAGCGACTCCGAAATCATCGTTCAACTGATCGCGCATTCCCACGCCGGAACTCTGGTCGACGCGATCGCCGACTCGCTTTCGCAGGTCGACGGGGCCTTCTCGATCGTGATGATGACCCGCGACCGCATCTTCGCTGCCCGCGATCCGCGCGGCTTCCGGCCGCTCTCGATGGGTCGCATCGTCAACCCGGACGGCCCCGACACGATCGTCTTCGCCTCCGAGACCTGCGCCTTCGATCTGCTCCGCGCCAAGTGGGAGCGCGATGTCAAGCCCGGGGAACTCGTCATGGTCACCCAGGATGGCGTCACCTCGCGGCAATATTCTACCGGCGTCCCCCAGACCAGCTGCATCTTCGAGCATGTCTATTTCGCGCGTCCGGACAGCCGTATCTTCGGCCGCTGGGTGCAGGAAAGCCGCGACCAGATGGGCCGCCAGCTCGCCCGAGAATCGGGCGTTCCCGCCGACCTGATCGTGCCGGTTCCTGATTCCGGCGTGACGGCGGCGCTTGGATACTCAGCCGAAAGCGGTATCCCGTTCAACTTCGGTTTGATTCGCAACCACTATGTGGGCCGCACCTTTATCGAGCCCGAGCAGCGCGTCCGCGATTTCGGCGTGAAGCTCAAGCTGAACCCCGTCCGCAACCTGCTTGAGGGCAAGCGAATCATCCTGATCGACGACTCCATTATTCGCGGAACCACGAGCCGCAAGATCGTGCGCATGGTTCGGCAGGCGGGCGCGAAGGAAGTCCATCTGCGGATCAGTTGTCCGCCAACGATCTCGCCATGCTTCTATGGAGTGGATACGCCGCGGAAGAAGGAGCTGATTGCGGCGAATAACTCCGTCGAAGAGATTCGCCGCTACATCGAAGCAGACACGCTGGCCTATCTCTCACTTGATGGCCTCGAACAGGCCTGTCACGGCGTCGAGAACAACCATTACTGCACGGCTTGTTATACCGGGATTTATCCTACCCAATGGGTCGACGTGGAAGACATCTTGCCGGCGGCGGTAGGCGCCCGGTAAGCTGCTGATCACTCTGCTGCAGCTTCCACCTGCATCCTGCGAACCGGTGCCGTTCTTCGGACCACTCAAGTACAACCCCACGTTGCAGCCACGCTTCCCAAGTCGGTGGAGGAACTGCTATGCCTGCAGCCAAAAAGGCCGCCAACAAGTCTACGACCAAAAAGTCCCCCGCCAAAAGTGCGAGCAGGAAGAGCGGCGGACGGAAGTATAGTCCCAAGGCCTCAGAGTCGGTCGAAACCGAAATGCATGAGATGAAGCGAGGCAAGCTGAAAACGGGGACGGGCAAGAAAGTGACGAACCCGAAGCAGGCGATCGCCATCGGATTATCAGAAGCGCGGAAGTCTGGGGTGAAGGTTCCGCCTCCACCGAAGAAGTCAGCTTTGGCGAAAAAGACCTCCACCAGGAAGAGCAACTAACCTTCGAGGCCGTCCTACTCTTTACTAGGCGACGAAGTTGAAGCAGCCGCGCTCGTTGACGGCGTAGAGGATGAGCTATCCGAACTGGACTTGCTTCCGTCACCTGCGGATTTCGATGAAGAATCCTTGCTTCCTTCGCTCTTGCTTGAGCCTTCACTCGAAGATTCGCTCTTGCCTCCTCCGTCGGCCTTCGGGGCAGCGGATGATTTCGAAGGATAGTCTGTCGAATAGAAACCCGAGCCTTTGAACTGCACGGCTGGTGCGGAGATGAGGCGTTCTACTGCGCCCTTGCATACCGGGCATTCCTTCTCGTCGGGCGCACTGAAGCTTTGGATCTTTTCGAAACGGTGGCCGCATGCAGTGCAGCGGTATTCATAAAGCGGCATTGGGGTACTCCTGCTTCTAAACCGATGGCAATGCTATGGACATCGTTTCGCTCGTCAAGGCGATCTGTAACAGTGGAACGCACTCTCTCAAAAAGAGCACACGCCAGCTTGACTTCAGTTCACCAGGCTTAGATGTCCAATCGCCTATACGTCAGTATTACAGATTCACCGATTAACATGGCGGCGCAAACAAGAGGCGCCGCCCAAGGTTAGGTTGACTTACGCTTCGTTGAGGGTGACGACGCCGGCCTGAACGATCCCGTCGGCTGATCGCAATGCCTCGAGCAATTTGGTGGTGACATTGCCGTCCACCTGCACCACCGCCAATGCGGAACCTTGCGGCACATGCTTGCTGCGCACCGATCGTCCTAGGGCAAAGTTGGCGATGTTCACATTGTGCTCGCCCAGGATTGTGCCGATGCGGCCGATGACTCCCGGAACATCGAGATTACGCAGCGACAAGAGCGTGCCTTGCAGCGGAGCCTCGATGTCGATGCCATCGAGGTTCAGCAGCCGAGGCGAGTTGCCATGCAGTACGGTTGCGCTCGCCGACGCTTCGACGGCATTGGTGTGCAGGACAATCTTGAGCACGCTGCCTGCGCCGCCGATGGCAGCGCTGTCCTTTTCTTCATGAACGCGAATGCCGCGCTCCTGAGCAACAGAGGCTGCATTGATGCGATTCACCGCTTCGGAATGAGACAAGATGCCCTGAATGGCGGCATTGCGAACCAGATCGGTTTTGGCTTCCGCGAGTCGTCCGCTATAGGTCAGATCAATGCTCTCGATGTTGCCTTGCAGGGAGTGTCCGAGAAACGTTCCCAGGCGTTCCGCCATTTCAAGGTAAGGCGCGACTTCCTGATATTCCTCATGTGAGAGGGAGGGCAAATTCACCGCATTCTGAACAACGCCATGCTTGAGATATTCGCGCACCTGCATGGCGATTTGGATACCGACCGCCTCTTGTGCCTCGGCCGTCGAACCCGCGATGTGTGGAGTGAGAATCACGTTCTCGAAACTGGTGAACGGGGAATCCTTCGGAGGCTCTTCGCGAAAGACATCGAGCGCCGCCCCGGCGACCTTGTCACTCTTCAACGCTTCGAGCAGCGCCTCATCGATAATCAACTCGCCGCGAGCGCAGTTGACAATGCGGACGCCTTTTTTCATGGTCGCGATCGAGGCTTCATTGATGATGCCGGCAGTTTGCGGGGTGAGGCCGACATGAAGTGTGAGGTAATCTGCTTCCTTGAAAAGATCCTCGACCGATACCAGCTTGATGGCGGCTTCGCGGGCGACGGCGGCAGAGACGTAGGGGTCATGACCAATCAACTCCATGCCAAAGACCCGTGCGCGCTTGGCGACTTCCAGACCGACGCGGCCGAGGCCAAGAATCCCCAGCGTTTTGCCGCGCAGCTCAGAGCCGTTGAGAGACTTCTTCTCCCACTTCCCAGCATGCATGCCGATGTTGGCCTTGGGCAGTTGGCGTCCCAAGGCGAGCATGAGGCCGATCGTCAATTCGGCAACGGCGACGGCATTGGCGCCCGGAGTGTTCATGACGACCATGCCGCGCCGGGTGGCTGCATCTGCATCGATGTTGTCGACGCCAACTCCGGCGCGCCCGATCACCCTAACCTTGGGCGCAGATTCCAGGAGTGCGTCATCGACCTGGACCGCCGAACGAACCACGAGGGCATCGGCATCGGCCAATTCCGCGGCCAGTCCGTTCTTAATCTGGTCGTGAGTGACGACGACCCAGCCGGGTTCCTGCTGAAACACGGCGAGCGTTGCTGGAGACACTTTCTCCGCGAGAACGATCTTCATCCTGCTCCTTCATTCTTTCTATTCGGAAGCCGCACCGAAGGAGGGGGATCTGCGAACAGCGCAAATCCCCTCCGGCCGGTCGGCCTGACATTGAATCGCAGCGTGAAGTTTAGCGAGCTGCGGTTACTTCCATAGGCGCAAGCGAGGATTGGCTCTCGGCAAGCTGCTGGGCTGCCTCATCGGGCCGGCGCGAGGCGAAGACCTTCTGCGCAGCGGTCAGCGCGTCGCCCAACCGCACACCGGGGAGTTTGAGCGTGTCGATGGCGACCAACTCCAGCGCGCCTACCAGTGCGATGGTGTCCATGTAGTCGAAATAGCCGAGATGCGCGATGCGGAAGATTTTGCCTTGCATCTCGCCCTGGCCGTTGGTAATGATGGCGGCGAAGCGGGCTTTGAGTTCCTTTACGACGACTCCCGAATCAACACCTTCGGGAGCAATGACGGCAGTCGCAGCCGCCGCGGGGGCATCCGGCGCGAACAGCTTGAGACCGAGAGCCTCGACACCGGCCCGAGTCATGGCAGCGCAGGTTTCCGCGTTCTCGATCAGCTTATTGCGGCCTTCGGCGAGGTTGCCGCCGCCCTGAGCGGCGATATAGTCGAGCGCCGCGCCAAGACCAGCGATCAGCGCGACCGAGGGCGTATAGGAGGAATCGCCCTTGAGGGCGTTTTTGCGCTCTTTAAGCAGATCGAAGTAGTAGCGCGGGTTCTTGGTAGTTCCCATCCGCGTAAATGCCCGCTCGCTGACGCTGAGATAGGCAAGGCCGGGCGGAATCATGACCGCCTTCTGGGAGCCTCCCACGACCACATCGATCCCCCAGCCATCTACGTCGAGGTGGGTGGTGCCAAGTCCAGTGATGCCGTCGACCACTAGCAGGGCATCGCTGTCGGCCGCCTTGAGCAAGTCGGCGACTCCGCGCACAGAATGGCGGATCGCGGTCGAGGTCTCCGTCGCTTGCATGTAGACCGCGCGGGTATCAGGTTTCAGCGCAGCCCGCACTTCTTCCAAATCGAACGTCTTGCCGTAAGGGGCGCTGACCACATCGACTTCGCAGCCAAACGCTTTGGCGAGAGAGGTCCAACGTTCGCCAAACTTACCGGCAGAAAGCACTAGCACCCGATCGCCAGGAGAGGTCAGATTGGAGACCGAAGCCTCCATCGCTCCGGTGCCGGAGGCTGCCATGAGCAGCACATCGTTCTTCGTGCCGACGAATTCTTTCAGTTGCGCCAGCACTTTCGAGTAGAGCGCCTTGAACTCCGCCGTGCGGTGATGAATGTCGGCGGCAGCCATCGCGAACTGCGCGGCAGGAAGCAGAGGAGTCGGTCCGGGAGTGAATAGTCTCGTCTTACGAATCATCGTGGGTTGAGTCCTTTGGCTTTATTGTACCCAATGCGGGAACACCCGCCGTCCGCAATCGCCTCCTGAAAGCTCCGGCAGGCTTCGCCGATGTTTCCACTCCGGACAGGAAATCCTCAGAAAACAAAGGCAAAAACTCACGAAGAAGAATTGCCACAATATTTTTCAAGCGCTCCCGTCTACATCCGCAGAGACAAATGCCAGAAGCAGATCAAAGGACGGTTGACCAGGACCAACTGATTGCCTTGGCGATGGAGAAGGATGGATCGCGCCTGCTTAGCTACATCCGTAACCACGTGGTCGATCGCAGCACGGCTGAAGACATTCTGCAGGAGGTGTTCTGTGAACTGATCGAGACCTACCGCCTGATGAAGCCGATAGAGCAGGTCAGCGCCTGGATGTTCCGTGTAGCTAAGAACCGGATCATCGACGCTTTTCGCAAGCGGAAGGGCGAGTCGCTCAATGATGAGAGGTATCGCAGTGAGGAAGGTGAGCCGCTGCTACTCGAGGATCTGCTGCCCTCGCCCGAAGAAGGTCCTGATGCCACATTTGTCAGGGGAGTGCTGCTGGAGGAGCTCGATGAGGCGCTGGACGAGCTGCCGGAAGCACAGCGGGCGGTTTTCATCGCGCATGAGATCGACGGGCTGAGTTTCAAGGAGATCGCGGCTGAAACCAATGTAGGAGTCAATACGCTGTTGTCCCGCAAACGATACGCGGTGCTGCACCTGCGGAAGCGGCTGCACTCGATCTATCAGGAATTTGGGAAGAAATGAGGGAGGGAAGAATGAGAGGAAACAGATTGGCAAAGGGAGTCAAAATTGCCCTGGTTGGGGTAATCGCAGTGGCGGTTTTTGGGTTCGTGGTTCAAGGCCTTTGGAACTGGCTCATGCCGAGACTCTTTGACTGGCACACTATCACTTTCTGGCAAGCAGTTGGTCTTCTGGTGCTGTGCAAGATCCTCTTCGGCGGATTTCGGGGAGGACCAGGCCGCGGGATGCACTGGCGGCGGCGAATGGAAGAGCGTTGGGAGCAGATGTCTCCGGAGGAGCGGGAAAAGTTCAGCTGTGGCATTGGCGGGCGCTTCCGGCCTGCCGAATTTCGCGAACGCGTACGCGAAGGTTGAATTACGGTTCCTCTCTGCCAGCTGTTACCATCCGGGCTATTTCCGTTACCACAACCAGACATCCAAGCAGCGGCGAAACAGCAAACGAGGCCAAGCATGTCAAAGAATGCGAAATCAGCTGACTGTCCACAACCGGCGGGCAGATTTGTGCCAGTCATAAATAGAACCCGCTGTGAAGGCAAAGACGATTGTGTTTCGGTCTGCCCATGCGACGTCTTCGAAGTACGAAAGATCGGTCAGGCCGAGAGGTCCGCGATGCCATTCTTGTCGCGAATCAAGGCTTCGGTGCATGGAAACCGGCAAGCATTCGCAGTGCGAGCAGAGGCTTGCCAGGCATGTGGCGTCTGCGTTTCGGCTTGCCCCGAAGGAGCAATCCAACTGGTTAGGAGTGGAGTGTAATGGGAATCGAATATAGAGATCATGCTCAGGATAGAGGGTATGCGGCCGCGCCTGCCATCTGCCCGGTATGCCGCGAAAAGCGGGAGCCGCTCGCCGCTGGAATGGTAAAGGAGTCGCAGAAGTCTCCGTCGGCCGACTTGGAGCTTGAGCTTTCCGGATTGCGGCGGCTTGTCGTTGAGTTGTTGGAGAAGAATCAACGACTGCGCGAAAGGCTCCAACTGGCAAGCGACCGGGAACAAGGCCGGCCAGCAGTGACGTGACCTGAAAACTTCAGTCGCCGTCACTGCTGGCCGTTTGCCGAACTATGTCGTTTGTTGATGGATGCCCTTCGAAAGCCGTTACTGGACATGGTTGTAGATGTAGCTCAGCGAGGCAAGAAGTGATCCATTTGATTTCATGACGATCAGAGGGAAGCACCCGTGGCCGTTGCGAGCGTCCGCGATTTGGTTATGGCTTTTGCAACCACCAATCCGGTGCACGGGTTTTCCACGCTGATTCGCGGTGTGGAGCATGGATCAAATGAAAGAGTTCGAGACTTGAACGTGATTCGAAACGGAGAGCGAGAATTCCGCCCTGAGCAGCGGACGCTAAGCTGCTTTGCTGATGCTTGCCTCACCCGTATTGCGAACTGGGAGCAGCGCGGGGCGTCGAATCCTCTCCACAAGCAACTCTTCTAGAATCAGTGAAGTTCCGCAGACAACGAAGGGAATCAGCTCTCCGAATACCCGGGTCTCGATCAAAATGCCGTAGACGAACATGAAGACAGTCCAGATCGGGATCAGCCACATCCAGGCCCTCAACCGCGGATCCATAATCCGGCGGCGCATCACTGCGACAAACAGCAAGAGATATCCGCAAGCACTCAGCAGCTGCGGCCAGGCATGGGGGGCGAGGATCGATTTCACGTTCCAATCCAGCCGCGGGTAGAACTCCGAGGGATTATGAGCGAAAAGGTGCCGGACAAAAACCTGCCAACAGAGCCAGACGAAAGCCAGGGGCACAACCACCGCCAGCGCTTTGCCGCGAAATAGCAGCCTCCACCGCAGCTTTCCGCCCTCTACCGCCTGATTCAATAAATAAAGAGGTAAGAGCAGCAAGGTGGTTTCGCGATTAATCGTGGCGACAAGGAAGAGGACGGCAAAATAGCCCCAATGCTTTCGGAAGTAAAGCAGGTACATCGCGGCTGCGAAAAAAGCGAGGCTGGGAAAGTCGTAGATGAAGCGGAAGTTCTGCACTGTGTGCATCACGTAGGTTGCTGCGCATGTCACCAGCACCAGCGGGTAGACGAGCGGGGTCAGTAGCTGCCTTCTGGAGCTGGCTTGATAGATCCTGGTGGTGAGTATGCCGGTCACGGCGATGCAAATCACATTCAGCATCGCCTGCACCAGCACTTCAGGCTGCACGGTCCGGGGGAACCAGAATCGGGACACGGCGAAGGGTTGAGAGAGCCAATGCAGAAGCGAGCTTGCATGCGCCCACCGCATTGGAAAAACCATTAAGCAGCGTCCCTGGAAGGGCATCGCCGCGCGGCCTTCTTCGTAAAGCGAGGTGTTGACGTAGGGCCGCGTGAGCCATAGATAGCACCAGGCAAACTGCAGAGTGGCAACCCCGTATAACGCTAGCAGGCTGAGTTTTCTTCCTTGTCGCATCGAATGCTGGGCGTCGCGGCTGAGCTGCAGCTATCCTTCCTCTGGCGATCCATAGAAGCGGCTATCCACAATGAGATAGTCAGCGTTAGGACGGTAACGAAACTTCAAAGGTTGTAAATGTCCGGTAATGGAGAGTAGAACCAGTTGAAAGAAGGCCATACGATGGATGTAGTTTTATTTGGAGCGACGGGCATGATCGGTCAAGGAGTGCTCCGTGAATGCCTGCTCTCCCCAGAAGTAGCCCGCGTCATTTCTGTCGTTAGAACTTCGACCGGGCAGCATCACCAGAAGCTCCACGAGATTGTTCATCAGGATTTTCTGGATTTCCGCTCCATTGAACCCCAATTATCGCGGCTCAATGCTTGCTTCTTCTGCCTCGGCGTTTCATCCTCGGGAATGACTGAAGAGCAATACACACACGTCACATACGGCATCGCCATAGCGGCCGCGCAGTCATTGCTGCGGGCCAGCCCGGAGATCACTTTTGTGTATGTATCCGGGGCCGGTACCGACAGCACCGAGCACGGGCGAACGATGTGGGCACGGATCAAGGGGCGCACCGAGAATGCGCTACTTAGAGCAGGCTTTCCTGCCTCCTACATGTTTCGGCCCGGGTTCATCCAGCCGCTTCATGGAATCAAATCGAAGACCCGGCTATATCGGATTTTCTATGCGTGGAGCGCACCCATGTTGCCGCTCTTGCGTGCCGCATTCCCTCGATCGATCGTCACCACCGAACAACTCGGCCGGGCCATGCTGTCGGTTGCCAGGGACGGCTATGTGAAGCCAGTCCTCGAGGCGCGAGACCTTAGCACTTTCTGATTAGCAGGTGACGGTGCTTCTGCTCTAGCCGGCCGTCAATCCGAGCAGCTTCCGATTGAAGCCCGGATCGGTCTTGCTTCCAGCGAAATCATCGAACGCCCGGTCGGAGACCCGGATCGAGTGGTCCCGAATGAACACCGCCCCTTCTTTCGCTCCATCTTCAGCGTTCTTGATGCAGTCTTCCCACTCCAGCACTGCCCAGCCTGGATAGTCATACTGTGCAAACTTGCTGAAGACCGCTCCGAAGTCTACTTGGCCGTCTCCCAGGGAGCGGAAGCGCCCTGGACGGTCGATCCAGTCCTGGTATCCGGCGTAGACTCCCGAACGCCCGTTCGACCGGTACTCCGCATCCTTTACGTGAAAGGCCCGAATGAAGGGGTGATAGATATCGATGAAATCCAGATAATTCAGCTGCTGGAGCACGAAATGACTAGGGTCGTACAGAATGCGCGCCCGCGGGTGGTCTCCGACTTCTTTCAGGAAGCGCTCGAAGGTTACGCCGTCATGAAGATCTTCGCCGGGATGAAGCTCATAGCAGACGTCGACTCCGGCCTCTTCAAAGACATCGAGAATTGGCCTCCATCGCTTCGCGAGTTCGGCGAATGCCTCTTCGATCAACCCCTTGGGACGCTGCGGCCAGGGATAAAAGAATGGCCAAGCCAAAGCACCCGAAAACGTAGCGTGCGCCGAAAGACCGAGATTTCTGCTGGCTTTCGCCGCATTCGTCAACTGCTCCACCGCCCAGGCGCGACGAGCCGTCTCATTGCCTCGAACCGCTGCCGGTGCGAAATCATCGAACTGCGCGTTGTACACAGGGTGAGAGGCAATCAGCTGGCCCTGCAGATGGCTCGATAGCTCCGAGATTGCAAGTCCATGACCGGCAACAATCCCGGCAATTTCATCGCAGTAGGTTTTGCTCGCCGCCGCCTTCGTCAGGTCGAAGAGGCGGCCATCCCAGGAAGGTATCTGGATTGCCTTATAACCTAAATCGGCCGCCCAGCCAGCCATCGAGTCGAGAGAATTGAAAGGGGCTTCATCTCCAGCAAATTGCGCTAGAAAGATCCCTGGTCCTTTGATCGTCTTCATAGTCGGTATATCTCTGCGGCCTTAGTCGTACCAGGCGGGCGACAGCTCCGCACAGGCAGTTGAATGCTCAGATGCCAGAAAAAGCTGGTTTCGGTCGCCGGGGATCAAGCCGCGCATCGTTTCGCGCACGTGACGATGCTCCATCAAGAGAGCGGCGCCAAACAGCTTCCTGAAGAGGCTCGGCGTGCCATTCGGCCAAAGCTTATAAACCGGGACGACTGCCCCGGCATGGTCCGGGTGGTAGGTGCGCTCATCCCATTTCCTCTGTCCTTCCGGGTAATTGGGATATTCCCGAATGATGTCGAGGAAGTTCTGCCAGAGCCGCAACCCCATCGGTTCCTCATATTGCGGCATGAAAAGGACCGTGCTTCGCCGCTCGTTCCTGATCTCCGAAATGAACTCCTCAAAATCCTCTGCGCGAGTGAGGTTCAGGTTGGCGTTGGGTTCACAGCCGTGACGGTCGCCACCCGAAACCAGCACCTGGTTCCATTTCGCGGCTAGATCGGCAACCCTCTGATTCTCTTCCCGCCGGCGGAGCCCATTCAGTTCAAAGGCGTGAAGAAAGCGTCCGTTCTCGACGAGGAACCGATCAAGCTCAAACTGGAAAATATTTTCCGGCAGGTCATACAGGTTCCATACCGGATGATTGAAGACAATTAGGACGGAAGGCATGCTATGCAATTCCGCTATCATCTCGCGTACTTTGCCGTCTTCACGAGTCGCCGTACATGCCCGCAAGCTTGACATGATGTCACGCGCGAGTGAAGCGGACAGATTGTGAAGCCCGAGGTGGAACTTCGACGCGCCCCATGGCGCGGTCCATTCCACCGAAATCGGGGCATCGACCGTCTCCAGCTTTTCCCGGAGCTGCAACGACGCCTCGATGGTGTCATGGTCCGAGAGAGACACCATCGGCAGAAGTCCTATGGACTCGATCTGCCGCCTCTCCAGCTCGAATGCCCGGCCGCCACTCAAGGGAGGGGTCCAGTAAGCGTGCTCCAGGTTCAGGGCCAAGCCGGTCGTTCTCTTGCAATGCAACTCACGGCGCTCCAACCAGGACTTGACTGGCCCTTTGCTGCGCAGAATACCAGCTACGAAACCCAGGCTTTCGCGGGAATGATGAGTATGACTATGGAGTGAAACTCCGGAACGAAAGGACGCAGGAACGTTGCGATCTCTCGACAGATACACCAGTTGACTTCGCAATAAGCCTCCGCCCAGCCGGCAGCACCTTCTACCGCGCCGCCCCTTCAGCGAATCAGCAGACATTCTACAGAGCTGTTTATATCACTAAAACTTCAACGCAGAATGAGGGATAATGTTGCGCACGGGCGCACGTGTCTGCGTTGCCACTCGTTTCGCTCACTTCGGCAGAACCTGTGTGCCATGGATGCTGAAGCCTCCTTCGAGGACCTTTGCCGAACCGTCCGGCTGCGATCCACCGACTGACAACGTGTATTTACCGGGCATCACCGCCCGGCTGCCATCCTCGCGGACGCGACTTAGATCGCGGGCATCGAGAGCAAAATCCACTTGCTTTGAAGCTCCAGGTTCCAGCGAAACCCGCTTGAAGCCCTTCAAGGCTCGCACAGCAGACGCGCCGGGAGCGGTTAGATAAAGCTGAACAACCTCATCGCCTTTTACGTTCCCGGAGTTGCTGACGGTCACGCTTACCTGGACGGGTCCGTTAGCTTTCGCCTCAGTAGGGGTGATCTTCAGCTCGCCGTACGAGAAGCTGGTGTAACTAAGCCCGTAGCCAAACGGATAGAGCACCCGCCCCTTGTAATAGCGGTAGGTGCGATTTTTCATGGAATACTCGTCGAACGCAGGCAGGTCTTCTACCGATGGATAGAAGGTCACCGGCAATCGACCGGCGGGATTGTTTGTTCCAGCCAGGGTCTCCGCGATGGCCGTGCCCCCCTCTTCACCCGGATACCAGGCCTCGAGAATGGCCGCCGCATGTTCCTTCGCCCAATCGACTGCTAGCGCGCTGCCGTTCATCAATACGACCACCAGCGGCTTCCCTGTCGCGTTCAGCGCTTCGAGCAGCTGCCGCTGAACTGCAGGAAGCGCAATGTCGGTGCGATCGCCGCCGCTGAAACCCTCCACGTGGACTGGCATCTCCTCACCCTCGAGGTCAGGAGATAGACCGACGAACGCCAGGACGACATCCGCCTGTTTGGCCACGGCGACCGCTTGCTCGCGCAGCGCCGCGGCATCCGGCTCCCACTCCATCCGAATACCCCCTCCCCGTTCTTGGCCCTGATGCGCATACTCGATGCGAATCGCATGAGACTGGTTCTGTTCGAAATGCACACTGAAGGAGTTTGCCCCACTGGTGTTTCCCTTTCGCCCACCATCGACCACTTGGCGGTCATCCACAAAGACGCGAATCCTATCTTCTTCGGTGCAGGGATAGCAGTCAGCGTCGCGGAAACCGAATTTGTAGTCGCCCGCTCCCGGTGCCTGAATCATCGCCGTCCATCGAACGGAATAGAGCGTCGACGATAACCCCGCCACGGGCGAAGCACTCTGCCAGTCGAAATCAAGATTGGGATCGACGCGGGTCACGACCGGGGTGCCGGACAGGTCGCCGCTGCTGAAATATTCGCCCTTCAGTCCGACCTCGCTGCTACCCGCCGATGGATGGAAGACCGTCCGAGGAACCACAAGCGGCAGTTCGACCGTGAAAGCCGAACCCTGCGAATAGACCACCTTCGACTTACCGGCAAAGTGGTCCTCGATCCCCTTTAACGGCACGACCGGGGCGGAAGGAACCCCGTTGTAGTTGCCTTCGATCGATGCCAGGTTCGCCGCGTTCGGGCCGATCACCGCAATCGTGCCAGTCTCCGAAGCCAGAGGGAGAATACGGGTGTCGTTCTTCAGCAGAACAATAGATTTCTCCGCCGCCTCCAGGGCGGCCTTGCGGTGTTCTGCGGTGTTGTTCTCCGAAAAGCCGATCTTGGAATAAGGCACGCTCTCCTGCGGATCGAACATCCCCAAGCGGAATCGGGCCGTGAACAGCCGCTTCACCGCGGTGTCGATCTCCTGCTCGCTAATCTTGTGATCTTTCACCGCCTGCACCAGGGTTGGGTATTCCGGGCCGCAGGTCGTGTCGGTTCCCGCCTTTACTGCGGCGACCGAAGCTCCGGTCAAGTCGGTAGCATATTTGTGCCCTTCGGAGATATCTCCGACCGCCCCGCAATCGGAGGTCACGTACCCCTGAAAGTTCCAGGCTTTTCTTAAGTGCTCTTGGAGCAGCATCGTGTTCGCGCAGGCGGGCGCACCATCGATCGCGTTATAGGCGCACATGATCGAATCCGCATGGGCCTCGGTGATCGTCGCGCGAAAGGCAGGCAGATAGGTGTCTTCGAGATCATAGGGGGAGACATTCACGTTGAATTTGTGGCGCAGCGATTCGGGACCGCTGTGCACCGCGAAGTGCTTAGGTGTCGCAATCACCTTGAAATACTTCGGATCGTTCCCCTGCATTGACTCGACGAACGCCACGCCCAGCCGGCTGGTCAGATACGGATCTTCGCCATACGTCTCCTGCCCTCGCCCCCAGCGCGGATCGCGAAAGATATTAATGTTGGGCGACCAGAAATCCAGCCCGTAGTAGATGTCGTGGTTGCCATGCGCGATCGCGTCGCCATACTTCGCGCGGGCCTCGGTCGAGATGATCTCCGCCTCGTGATGAATCAGATCAGTGTCCCAGGTAGCGGCCATGCCGATCGCCTGCGGAAAGACCGTCGCATAGCCGGAACGCGCCACCCCATGCAGCGCCTCGCTCCACCAGTCATACGCCGGAACCCCGAGCCTCGGGATCGCCGCCGCATGGTTCTGCATCTGCGAAACCTTCTCCTCCAAGGTCATCCGCGAGACCAGGTCGTTCACCCGCTGTTCGGTAGGCAGAGATGGATTCTGGTAAGGCAGAGAAGACTGCGCCAGCGCCCCGATAGAAAACCCGAAGCCTATCGCGATAAATTGTTTTACTAAAGGAGATATCCGCACCACGCACCTCGCAGAAAGAGCTACGCAAGCATCTTTCTACGAGTCGCGGGCGGGAGTCAACTGCTAGCTTTTAGGGGTGAATGTCCAATTGAGTATGCTTTGGGTTGACACCTCACCGCCGGTCGCTCCAGTAAACCCGACATAAGCGGTATTTCCTCCAACTGCGGAGGGAATATCAACTGAAAACGGATGCGTATACTGCGCCTTGGTGATCTGGTCGGTGATCGTCATGGTTAATACCGAGTTGGCATAAACGAGTCCGACGACCATGGGATCGCCGCTATGCAGGTTGATACCGGTTCCCGCGAGATTGATCGCTGGGAGTGTTGGCGCAACTCCTGCGATGTAGACGCCGGTCGAGTTCACGCCTTCTCCCGCATTGTTGAAGAGGTCGAACTTGAGTGCCACGCTTTTCGGAATCGAGGCGTAGCCGAGCCCTCCTCCAATCCCGCCTAGGGCCACCGGTCCCACTCCCTGGATAGTGAAGGTTAAGCCATCCGCAGCCGGATCGGCTATCTGGAAGCTGAACTGCGAAGTGAAGGATTGTATGTTCTGGGCGTTCGGGAAGAAAAGGCTCCCGGCCTGGTTTTCACCGCCGGTTGTCAATTGAATCGCTGGGCCAGCGGGAACGGCGACGCCATTGAGGTAGAGTCCGATTCCGCCATTTAAGCCAGTAGGAAACCTTGGACCGGCCGGAGCGCCGGCAAGGTAGGTCCAGTTCTGAATAACGGAGTGTGAGGTCGTCCCTCCGGTACTGCCAGTGAAACCAACATATGCGGTCGAGCCGCCCACCGTTGCTGGGATATCGATCGCCCAGGAGTGCGAGAACGAATCTGGTGCATAGAAGAGGTTCGTGATGGTCATGTTCAATATGGCGCCGTCATAGGTAACATGGACGCCATAAGGGATGTCGTCTGCAAGATTAATTCCAGTTCCCAAGAGATTTATGGCCGGAACTGTCGGTGTATTTCCCCCGGTATAGAGGCCGGTTGAATCCGGACCCTCACCCACATTGTCCCAAATATCAAATTTGATGGCGAGGCTCTTTTGGATGGTCACATATCCCAAGCCGGCGCCATCGCCCCCGAGAGCCTTCGGCCCCGAATTCTGGATGGTGAAGGTCATACCGTCCGCGTTTCCCGAAATGTGTAGCGTGAAGTCGGCGGTGAACGATTGCACATTCACTGGAGTGGCATAGAAAGAGCTTCCTGCTTGATCATAGCCATCCTGGGTCAGATACAAGTCTCCGTTAAGTACGGCGGCGCTTCCATTTGTGGTTATCGCTGAAGTGTTCAACGGGAAACCCTGGCTAAAGTTGATCCCCGGTGTCGTTGGGTAAGTCGGCGAGGTATAGGTCGCCGAAGAAACCATGCTAGAGGCACTGTTGTACACGGCGATCGCCTGGATGTGCATAGTTCCTAGGATGGTAATCGGAGAATGATACAGCCTCGAAGAGGGCGTGGGTGTGCCTCCATTGATGGTGTAGTAGATCGAGGTATTGGGGGTTGTAGAACTCAGCATGAGCTGTTCGACTGGATTGTCGCCCGGGGCGTCTGCCACCGCAAAAATTGGCGGACCCACCTGGCTTGCAGTGACCGTGAGCGCTCCGCTGCTTGCCGAGTACACATCCGGCTCCCCTAAGTAGCTGGCGGCGATCACATGCTGCGGGGCGAAGAGGATGGTCGAGTAAGTCGCGCTGCCGTTTCCGTTCAGTGCCGACTGCGCGACAACAGTTCCATCAACCTTCCAAGTAATCTCTCCGGGGGGGATGCCGGTCCCACTGACCGGCTCAACATGGGCAGTGAAAGTGACCTCCTCACCCGCGACCGGTGAGCTGTGGTTCGACGTAACTGTCGTTGTCGTCCCTCCGTGGAAGGCGAACTTGGCGACGAACGGACTGCCTGCCCCACCGGCCTCGTTTGTTGTTTGGAAAGCGCCTCCGGTGACGGGAAAGTCTCGAGAGGCCGCAATTCCATTGATGTAGACGTTGCCGAAACCATCGATCACGGCTTGCCTTGCGGAATCGCCGTCCCCATGTATATTCCCGCTTCCACCAAGATAAGTGGCATAGAGCAAGGCCGATCCGTCGGCATTCAACTCCGCGAGTACCCCATTCGAAGAATAGCCAGCTCTTTGGGGGTAATTAACACCCTTGTAGGTGGTCTGGAAGGCACCGGGCGTGACCGGAAACCCTCCGTAGCTGTATCCGGAGACGAAGGCGTGGCCCTGGTGATCGACGGCGATTCCTATTAAGTCGCCCGGTTTTCCGCTGAGTTCGCCTGTCCCTCCGACGTAGGTGCCATAAATGAGAGCTGTGCCAGTGGAATTGAGCTTTCCGGTCCAGCCTTTGCCGCTTGCCTGAAAGGCGCCGCTGGTGACTGGCCCAGTACTAGCTACCGAGTAGACATCTCCGGCACTGTCAACCGCCATGCTTCCTAGGCCTTCGGAAGGGAAGTAGGTGGAGTAGACGAGGCCTGAGCCCTCAGGGTTGAGCTTGGCCACATAAGCGGTATAAGTATTTACCGTGCTATAGGCGCCCGGCGTAGTAGGAAAATCGGGGCCGTGCGTATACCCCGCGACATAGGCGTCGCCCGTCCCGTCTATCTCGATGCCGGTAGCATAGCTTATATTCTCTTTACTCGATGTTGATTGAAGGAAAGTGGAATAGATCAGTGAGGAGCCCGCCGCATTCAGCTTGGTGACAAATCCAACGGAACTGTCTGTGATATTGGCCTTCGGCTGGAAGGCACCGGCAGTTGTGGGAAAGTCGGCTGAGGATGTGTATCCGGCGACAAAGGCGTTTCCCTCTGCATCCACCTCGATTCCAGTGCCAAAGTCACTAGAGCTCCCACCAAGCAAGGTTGAATAGACAATGCCGCCAGTCGGGTTCAGCTTGGTTACGAAGCCTGTACCATTAATGCTGTTGTAAACGGTTTGGAATGCGCCGGGCGTTACCGGAAAATTAGAGATGGTCGCTGCACCCGTCAAGTACGCATTGCCGGTTGCGTCGACCGCGATCCCATAAATACCCCCCACATTGTCATTGTTAGATGAGCCTGTTCCGGGTAGGGACGTAGAGTAGATCATGGTCGACCCGGCAGCATCGAACTTCACTAGGTACGGGCTATCATTTTCGACAGATAAGTAAAGATTTCCTTCTGCATCAACAGCCAAAGCATCAGGGGTGTCGGAGCCTGCTCCCAAGTAGGTGGAGTAGGCCAGTACCGGATCAATCACTAACTCCCTGCTTTGGTCATAGCTCGCTAACCGAAACCCTACGGTATTGTTCGCCAGCAGTTGGAAGCTGCCTTCGACCGGCTGACGCTGACCATCCTTCAACTGATAAACAACTGGCTTATGGAAGGCGATCTCTCCGTCCTTGGCGATGATTTCCAGGTCGCCTCCGCTGTTGAGCTTTAGCTTGCTAGCTCCGGCGAAGTGCAGGCGCGCCTGCTTGGGGTCAGCATTTGCCGCGACGACGAAGTCATACTCCAACTGCCGCTGATTTCCGTAATAGACCAGGTCAATGCCGGGATAGACATTGCTGTACTTGACCTTGGCATAAGTCGGCACATTCGTATGCCACTTCGACGAGTCTTTGCCGAGGAAGTAGTTCGCTTTGCCCGGCAGCGGATCGGCCCCGCTCACCTGCATGCCGCGCGCCGCGCCCGCGAGCTCCATGCGTACGACATCGGTCTTGACCTTGGCGGCTTTTTGAGGGGCGGCCTTGCCGCCTATTGCGCTAGTCTTCGGCTGCGAAGCAAGATCCTTGCTCAGCGACAGCACCGCGGAGGTGTCAGTCAGGAAAAGTGAATAGCCTTGTCCGCGGGAGAGGAACTTCACCTGCGGATCGCTCTGGCCTCGGTTAGCTTCAAAGCTGAGGGGCAGCTTGCCGTAAGCGGCTGTGATCGCAGGCGACGCGGCTTTCGTTGGAGAGACAAGCTTCGCGGGCGCGAGGTTCTGGTTCGCGGCAGCGATCGTGGGGTCAGGTTCCTGGGCATTGACGACCATCGGACTCATGGCCAACAAGGAAAATGCGACGGGCAGAAAGCTCTTCATGGTTGCTCCTCGGGGGATGAGGCAGTGCCGTAACGTTCTTTAAAACGGCTGCTGGTAGGGTTGGGGGTGGAGGGGTAGCATAGTCCCGAAGCGGCCGGGGACCATATAGAAATGCGAAATAACGATGCGGCCATTTCCAGCCAAAGTCAAGTGGATCTTATGGAACCTTGGGCATTGACTCTCGATCGGCCAAAGCTTCAGGTAGATTCTCTTCTCGTGTGTTTAAGCAAACGAACGCACCGGCGGTAGTAGTCCGGCTTCGCGGCAATGCAGTACGTCCAACTGCATCCGGATAATTCATCTAAGATGAGGCTGAGTTCGAAATCATTGCGGATACCCGATCGAATCTGGACGAAATCCAATTATCGGCGAGCCTGCTTGCTGCTGTGGGTGGTCACCGTTGCCAGCCTGGCGTTCTGTCTCGATCCGCAAAAAGATCTCGGCCAGTACGGACATCGTGCGTGGCAAACCGACAGCGGCTTGCCCCAAAATACCGTTCACGCCGTCATTCAGACCCAGGACGGTTACATATGGTTGGGTACAGAAGGTGGCTTAGTCCGCTTCGACGGCTTCGAGTTCGTCATTTACGACAAGCAAGCCCCCGCGTTTCTTCGAAGCGAAAGCATCAATTCTCTTTTTGAAGACAAAGATGGCGACCTGTGGATCGGCACCAATGATGGCCTGGTTCGCCGCCGTGGCAACCACTTCACAAACTATGGCGCTTCCAATGGGCTGCCGTCGAACACCGTCGGGTCGATCTTTCAAGACCATCGCGGCAAGATCTGGGTCGTCACTCTAGAGGGCATTGCTAGTTACCAGGGTGGCGAGCAATTCCGCTCGTTCCCCATGAGCGACGGCATCACCAACCCGAAGAGCCTGGCCGAAGCCCTGGATGGCTCCTTCTGGATCGGAACCCGCTTCGGAGCGGTGCATTTCAATCAGGATCATTTCGGGCCCCCGCTTCTGCTGAATGTCGAGGTGCAGACGGTTGCGGCCACAGGCGACGGGCGCATCTGGCTTGGGACCCACAACGGGCTCTACTCCTTTCCGTCGGGTAGTCCCGAAAAAAATGCTCCGGTTTCCGGACTGCCTTCGAGTGATGTCGCTTCGTTGACCGCTGCCAAAGATGGCAGTCTTTGGATTGGCACTGCCAAAGGCGCCGCTGTCCTCAAGAATGGTGAACTCACTGCGTTCAGCGCACAGAACGGCCTACCTTCGGACCGAGTTGAATCGGTGGTCGAAGACCGCGAAGGTTCGATGTGGATTGCCACCAGTCGTGGTCTCGCCCGTATCGTGAAGGACCATGTTCAGACATTCGGAGGACGCGAATCACTCTCCAGCGGAGCCGTCCTTTCCATCTTTGAAGACCGCGAGGGCAGCCTCTGGCTCGGCACCGAATCGGGTGGCTTGGAGATGTTGCACGATCAGAAGTTCACCGCGTATACCACCGCCGATGGCCTCTCCGATGACCTTGTGCGCTCCATCATTCAAGACCGCAAAGGCATCGTTTGGTCCGGAACCAGCGGCGGTGGGCTCGACCGCCAGGACAGCCACGGCACATTCACCAGTCTCAGCACCGCCGATGGGCTCTCGAGCGACATCGTACTCGCGCTCGGCAGCGATGCGGCTGGAAACCTCTGGGTTGGCACCCCCGATGGCCTCGACCGGATCGTAGAAGATTCCCGTGGAAGAAGAACCATCACCACCTTTACTTCAGCCGATGGTCTCGCAGATGATTTTGTCCGCTCCCTCTACGCTGCCTCGGATGGTTCGATGTGGATCGGCACCCGCCGCGGCATCTCGCATTTCTCAAATGGCCGCTTCACTACCTACTCCAGTATGGACGGCCTCGGCAGCGACCTCGTCGGCGCCATCGTCGAAGACCCCGCGCATGTCTTATGGATCGCCACTCTCGGAGGCCTCACCCGTTTCGACCATGGTAAGTTCACGACGTTGACCACCCGCGACGGGTTGAGCAGCAACGTCATTACTTCCCTCTATCCCGACAAACAGGGCAGCCTCTGGATTGGCACGAACCAGGGGGGTCTTAACCGGCTCAAGGATGGCAAGCTAGCCGACTTCTCCTCCGAAGCGACGCATCTTCCCGAAAGTATCTATGCCATCCTTGAAGACGCTCGAGGAAATTTATGGCTTGGTTCAAAAACCGGTATCTACCGCGCGACCAAGAAGGACCTGGATGACTTCGCCAATCACCGGCGGCCAAGTATCAGCCCAGCTGTCTACGGCACGGCGGATGGCATGAAGATCAGCGAATGCAGTAGCGGAGGCCATCCGGCGGCCTGCAAACTGACCAATGGAAGTATGTTGTTCGCGACCCTGAAGGGCATTGCCGCCGTCGATCCCGAGCGGCTGACCTTGAATACAGTCCCGCCATCGGTAGTGATCGAACAGGTCCTGGTGGACGACCAGGTGATCGATGATCCCGTCGTTCCGAAAAGTACCTCCGCTGCAGCCTTCATCGTGCCACCCGGCCACAGGCGCTTTGAATTCCACTACGCCGGCCTCAGCTTCATCGCGCCTCAGAAGGTTCGCTTTCGCTACAAGCTCGAAGGATTCGACCGTGACTGGGTAGACGCCGGAGCGCGGCGGACAGCCTATTACACGAACCTGCCTCCCGGGGCATACAGCTTCCGCGTGATTGCCTCCAACAATGATGGTGTCTGGAACCAGAGTGGAGCAAGCTCAGATTTCCGGCTGCAGCCGCACCTTTATCAGACCTGGTGGTTTTACCTTGCTTTAATCGCCGCCCTCGCGCTGTTCGCCTATCAGGCTTACCACTGGAGATTGCGCCAGATTGAACTGCGCTACGATGCCGTGCTCTCCGAGCGAGGACGCATCGCCCGCGAGATCCATGACACCCTCGCCCAGGGCTTGGTCGGCATCTCCGTTCAACTCGAACTCGTGAACCGGCTGCTCGCTTCTTCAGTCGAAAGCGCCAGAGCGCAACTGGACCAGGCTCGCGGACTGGTTCGAGAGAGCCTGACGGAGGCGCGCAGCTCCATCTGGGACCTGCGCTCGCAAGCGGCCGAAACTGAGGACTTCGCGACCCGGCTGGCGCGCATGGCAGCCACCGCAACCGAGCGCTCCACATCGAAAATCAGGGTTAAATCCAAGGTCTCAGGAGCTTACCGCCCGGTCTCTCCAAAGGCAGAGGCGGAGTTGCTGCGGATTGCGCAAGAAGCAGTCACCAACGCCGTCCGCCATGCCCAGCCGGTTCACATCGCCATTGAGCTCCGCTTCGGTGCACGTGATTTACTAATGACTATCCAAGACGACGGATGCGGCTTTAACGGTCAGCTGCATCCACAATCGTCCGGGCCTCAGGGCCACTTTGGCCTTGCCGGCATGCGGGAACGGGCGGAACAAATCGGCGCTATATTCGTTGTTGACAGCGCGCCCGGAAAAGGCACACGGGTCTCCGTCCAAGTACCAATTGACGCATAAGGGAAGCGGTGGATGCAAGGTGGAACACTCGTTTGTTGGATTCCTTGTACCTGCTTTTGCTCTGATTTCAGAGCCTGACATAATAGGGCAATTACATGAACACCGCCGAAACGCTGCGCGAGCTTGAAGAACAACTGCTGGACAGCTCGATCCGTAAGAACGCGGAGGCTATCTCCTCTCTGCTTGCTGAGGACTTTCAGGAGTTCGGGAGTTCCGGACGAGTCTTTTCGAAGCCGGAGATTATCGCCACGCTCCAGACCGAATCCCCGGCGAGGCTTTCCTTGGGCCACTTCCATGCGCAGCTACTGGCGAACAACATCGCGCTGATCACCTACAGGTCGAGGCGGGAAGAGCCAGGAATGCCTGCAATCGAGACCTTGCGAAATTCTATATGGGTGGTTCGGGACGGCCATTGGAGACTACTCTTTCATCAAGGAACTCGGGCTTTAGAGAGTCCGGCTAACGATACTCAACTTAGGAACGAGCCTTAGCAATGACCGAAGCAATTCGCATCATGGTTGTCGAAGACCACCACGTCGTTCGCCAGGGCCTGATGGCCCTCATCAAGACTGTTCCAGGCCTCGAGGTCATCGCCGAGGCGCCAGATGGCAAAGAGGCCGTAAGGCAATACCGGCAGCACAAGCCCGATATCACGCTGATGGATCTTCGCCTGCCAAATCTTGGCGGCGTCGATGCGATCACCGCAATTCGCGCCGAATTCCCCGCCGCCCGCATCATTGTTTTGACCACCTTCGATGGCGATGAAGATATCTATCGAGCCCTGCAGGCAGGGGCGCGCGGCTACTTGCTCAAAGGGATGGATGCCGACGAGCTCATCGACGCGATCCGCACCGTTCACAATGGGAAGACTCGCATCCCGGCCACCGTCGCCCAGCGCCTTGCCGGCCGGATGGGTGGCCAGGAACTTACCGGCCGTGAGACTGACGTCCTCAAGCAGATCGTGGCCGGCAAAAGTAACAAAGAGATTGCCTCGTTCCTTTTCATCTCCGAAGCTACAGTGAAGACGCACATCAACAGTTTGCTGGGCAAGCTCGGCGTTACCGATCGGACTCAGGCAGCTACAACTGCTCTACAACGAGGAATTGTCCACCTTGATTGACGTTTCCTTGATAAGTATCGACGGCGGTTACTTATGAGATCGTCGCTGCTCAGGCTCGTCCTGGCGACTCTGTGCATGCTGTCACTGCTGCCCCTGGGTGCGCAAGAGAAGTCAGGTTGGCGCGAAGCTTCACCGAGCGAATTGAAGACCCTGATCCCGGCGCGCGCTCCGGTTGAAAAGGAGCGCATCGAGACCGAATTTCGCACGGCTTCCGGTATCACCGATGGCAGCCACCGCTTCATCGCCGGAGTCGTGCTCATTACCGCCGGCTATTCCGCCGAGGGCAAATACTCCCACTTTGTGATCGTCCAAGCGCCCATCAAAGTTGGCGATATCGCCCTGTCGCCAGGCCAGTATGTCTTCGGTTGGACGCATAAGGAAGATTTGCTCACCGTGAAGTTCTATGAAGCCGCAACCGGCAAACCGCTAGGCTCCGTCGATGCCACTCTGAATCCCACCATCAAGAGTGTCGCCTCGTTCCGCATCTGGCCGCCAAACGAAAAGTCCGTGATGCAAATTGGCAGATTCACCTTCCCCTATCAGCTGGTTCCATAAGTTGTTCAGGTTTTTTGCTTCGGACGGGCCCTGAAACTGACTCAGTGCGCCAGTTTCGCGTAATAGTCCTGTAGCACAAAAAACGCCTTCTTCTTGATCCCCTTGTTCGAGATCACCCCTTTGCGATTGTAGAAGTCTTGTATGTTCGGCAGTTGCCGCGTTGGGGACCGGAAATCCATCAGCACCCAGGGCGTAGTCCCCGCCAGAAAAGGGATCTTGCTGAGCATCGCCAGCTGTTGCTTAAAGATCTCTGCTTGCATCTCTTCGGAGAAGCGCGCATTGATCTCACCGTGAAGTCCCGACTTCGCACCGCCGCCCCACTCACTCATAATCAGAGGCTTGTTGTAGGGATTTTGCCATGTATAGAGCGGAGCATCTTCCGGCTTTCCGTTGTACCAGCCTATGTATTCGTTCGACCCCAACACATCCAGGGAGGCGCCGAGCGGATCGTCGAGTATCGCGGTCTTGCCATCCATGTGGGTCAACAGCGCGGAGGTCACCAGCCGGGTAGGATCCTGGGCATGCGCCTCGTCGACGAGCGCCTTAAGAAAAATCAGCCGCTCCGGGCTCTTGGGAGTTTCATTCGAGACCGACCACAAAATTACCGATGCTTTGTTGTGGTCGCGTCGGATATTCTCCGATAGCTGCTGCTTCGCCGACTCGAGCGCGTGCGCACCTTTCCAGTCGATCGACCAATAAGTCGGCACCTCCGACCACACCAGGATGCCGAGTTTGTCAGCCTCGCGGGTCATGTGTTCGTCATGCGGATAGTGGGCAAGCCGCACAAAGTTTCCATGCAGCTCATGCACCCATCCAAGCAACGTATCGGCGTCCTGCTGCGACCAAGCCCTGCCTCCGCGATAGGGCGCCTCGGCATGAGTGTTAATGCCACGCAAGAAAATCGGCTTGCCGTTGAGCAGGATCCGGTCGCCCTCCACCTCGACGGTGCGAAACCCTATGTCGTCGTCCAGATGGTCTTCGCCGGCTTTGATCTGGATGCGATAGAGCTTCGGATGATCGGGGGCCCAACGAACAAGCCCCTGCGGTGCAAACGAGAACTTAGCGTTACCATCCTCCCCGACGGTGGACTCTCGGTCGACATTGAGTTCAGGAATCCGCAGAGTCAACGCCGAGCCTGCTTTCGAGCCGACCAGGTGCACATAGCCTTCGATCTGGTCTCCGGCGCCGCGTCGCAGTTGGAGAGAATAGTCATCGACGTAGCTCTGCGGAACGTCGACAAGAAACACTTGGCGCGTCAATCCCCCATAGTTCCACCAGTCGGTCTTCATTGCTGGAACCGTATCCGGCCGCCGCGAGTCATCCACCGCCACAACGACGAAGTTGCCTTCGGGCTTCAAGACGTTCGTGACCTCGCAATCGAAGGGGGTAAAACCGCCCTCATGATCGCAGACATGAACATCGTTCACAAAGACCGAAGCGCGATGGTTGGCTGCTCCAAAGTGCAGGAATGTCCGCATCCCGGCCTTTGGCTGATGGCTGAAGTCCTTCTCATACCAGACCAGGCCTTCATAGAGAAGCAGGTTATCGTGCTGAGAATTCCAATCTCCAGGCACCTGCAAAACCGGCGAGGTCGCAAAGTCATACTCCACCAGGTCTGTCCCGTTGAAATGCGCATTCTTCGCATAACCGTTCAGGTTCGGCTTGTCTGGATCGTCCCCCCATCCGTTCCGGTATGGGTCAACGATGTAGTGCCACGCGCCATCGAGACTCACCGCAGGGCGATGATCGATATCCACCAGCAGCGTCGGGGCTTGCACCGTTGTCTGCGCCGAGGCTGGCAAAAGGAACGGCCCTGCCGAGATAAACAGGGGCGCCAATCGGCTCAGAAAAAACAAAAATGGCAGAGGTCGCATGCCACCTATACTAATGCCACGAACAGGATCCCCCTAAGCACATCCGACGCAGCGTAGGAGTAAGGTCGTTTGCCATGTATTCCACTGAGGATCTGGCCAAAGATTTTCGCGCGATTGGCATCACCCCCGGGGATACCGTCATGCTGCACGCTTCAGTCCGAGCGGTCGGAGAAGTGGCCGGCGGCCCCGATTCAATTCATCTTGCGCTTAAGTCGGCCCTGACTGAGGAAGGCACCCTCATGATGTACGCAAGCTGTCCGCGATACTACGACGAGGTCGGCCGCGGCGAGCTAAGCCTGGATCAGGAGCGCGAGCTTCGCGACAAGTTACCAGCATTCAATCCTCTTACCGCTAGGTCGGCCCGCGATAACGGCGCACTCGTCGAACTGCTGCGGACCTATCCAGGCTCTTGTGTAAACCATCACGTTGCTCGTTTTGTGTGCTGGGGAAGGCAGGCCGGCCACCTCATTTCCATCCAGCCGTGGAATTACGCCCTGGGCCGCGATTCCGCTTTGGAGCGATTTCTGGCTGCGGATGGCAAGATCGTCCTGCTCGGATCCGACCATGACGCTGTGACCTTCCTCCACTATGTCGAGCACATCGCGGACATCTCTCAAAGGCAGATCGCCCGATATGACGTGCCGGTGCTGCAGGACGGTCGCCGAGTCTGGCTTCCGATGGAGGAAGTCGATACCTCCGATCGTGGCGCTCACGCCAACTGGCCAGAGCGTTTCTTTGCAAAGATCGTGGACAGCATGCTGGATGCGGCCGGAATTCGGGGCGGTCGAGTCGGAGATGCGATGACCTATGTGTTCACCGCCCGCGAGCTGTTCGCTTTTGCCCAGCCTCTAATGGAAGCTGTCGCAGCAAATCCGCACGCAGCAAACTCCTTGATAGAACACGAAGGCCACATACGGGGCGAACCCTGATTTCCATTATTTCTACGGACGAAACCGCCCGGCTCGAAAACGGTTCGCCAGATCGAACTCGTCTCGCAACTCGGGAGTCTTCAGGTGCTCACGCAGGTGCATCAAGCGTTGCTCCAAAGCCAAAAGCGACCCGGCGATCGCTTCCGTGTTCGTGTGCGCAACGTCACGCCACATCGAGTATGGACTTGCTCCCAAGCGCGTCATCTCCCGCAATGCCCGGCCGCCGATGGCGCGCATATCGGCGTCCCCCGCAAACTTGTCTTCGAGCAGCGCACTCATGGCAGTCGCGACGAATTGTGGCAGATGGCTCACCCACGCACAGAGTTCGTCGTGCCGGGCCGGATCGAGATCGAGTGTCCGGCAGCCGAACTTCGTTACCCACTCGCGCCATTCGGTCTCTAATGCAGTGGCCGGCGACGCGGTCGCTAACGGAGTAAACAGCCACACCGCGTCGCGAAACAACGAAGCCTCGGCGTGTTCCGCTCCATGCACTTCTTTTCCGGCCATCGGATGACCGGGGAGACAAGCCGCCTGCCCAATGCCGCCGAAGTTCCGCGCAGCCCGCTCGCTGATGGCGCCTTTTACGCTACCCACATCCGTGATGAGTTGGCGGGATGTCAAGAGCGGGCCAAGCTGGTCGATCCATTCAAGAATGCTGAAGACTGGGCCCGCCAGCAGCACCACGTCGCTCGATACGGCCGCTGTCACCGGATCTTCGGTGGCCTCATCGATTGCGCCTCGGCTCAAGGCGATCCCCAGCTGGGCCGGATCCTTGTCCCAGCCGAAGATCGTGCCGGGAAATTTCTGCTCACGCAGGGCGAGACCGACCGATGCCCCGATCAGCCCCGTCCCCAGGATGGCGATTCTATCCATCCTCGGCATGATTTAGATCGAGACCTGCTCGGCCACGGGAGCGGCGATCTTCCTGCCAATAGCCGGCGCGAGGAGACGAATTTCCTCGAGCAGCTTCTCGAACTGCTCCGGAAAGAGCGACTGCGCTCCATCCGAAATTGCCTTATCCGGATTCGGATGCATTTCGATGAGCAAACCGTCTGCGCCCGCAGCCACTGCCGCCTTAGCCAATGCCGGAACAATGTCCCGCCTTCCCGCTCCATGCGAAGGATCACCCAGGATGGGAAGGTGCGACAGCTTGTGAATGACCGGAATGGCCGAGATGTCCATGGTGTTGCGAGTCGCGGTCTCGAAGGTGCGAATGCCACGTTCGCACAGCATCAGGTCATAGTTGCCGCCAGCCAGAATATATTCCGCCGACAGTAACAATTCCTCGATAGTCGCCGACATGCCGCGCTTCAATACGATCGCCTTTCGTACTTGGCCCAACTCCCGGAGCAAGTTGAAGTTCTGCATGTTGCGCGCCCCGACCTGAAAGACGTCGACATACGGCAGCATGAGTTCGATTTGAGAGATCTCCATGACCTCGCTGATGATGAGCAAGCCGGTTGCATCTCCGACTTCTCGCAACAGCTTGAGTCCCTCAAGTCCCATTCCTTGAAAAGAATAGGGCGAACTGCGCGGCTTGAAGGCGCCACCACGAAGGAACTGCCCACCCGCCGCCTTTACCAGCGCCGCGCTCCGGAAGATCTGGTCTCGCGATTCGACCGAGCAAGGGCCGCCCATTACCACGACCTCACCGCCGCCGACGGTGACCCCATTTGCGAATTTGACCACCGTTCCCTCTGGCCGAAAACCTCGACCAGCAAGCTTGTATGGAGAAGAAATGCGGTGCGCCTCAGCGACCCCCTCGAGCAATTCGAAGTCCTTCACATCGAATATGCCAGGCGTCCCAACCCCGGCAAGAATGGTCTGTACCGTTCCCGTGGTGCGATGAACGTTAAACCCTATATCCGTCAGTCTGGAGATGATCTCCTGGATCTGTTCTTCGGTGGCGTGTTCCTGCATCGCGACAATCATGCTTTGATCTCCATTCCGGGAGTGGCTACCGCGTCCCGATGGTCGACGGCTCCATCAGCCGCGCCTGTTTCTTTCTCAATCTCCTGCGATGGGTTCTTCGAAGCCAACTCATTCCTCTGGGTCGCCCGCATGACATCGATGATGCGCTCATAAATATGGGTCATTTCGATATCCGGAAGCGGTCCATGGTTTGCCGACCGCACGTTCTCAAAGATCACCTTTTCTCGATTGGGCTCATAAACGGGCAGGGAATCCACTCGCTTCAACCTCCCAATCGCCTGGGCCGCACTCGCTCGCTCACTAATGAGCGCCACGATCTGGCGATCCAATTCATCAATCTTCTTTCGCCAATCTTCGATGTTCACGTGATTCCTCTCTTGCACCGGTCGAGCGCACCTATTCCCGCCATCGACGCCGCGGTCACTCGCCGGCTAAAGTCTAGAAATTCGATTAAGGCAAAGCAGGGCGGCCGCGAACCTGCAGGTCCTGTTCCCACACAAAGCGTCCTCATGACGTCGACCCTGCTTTTGCCTTAGGATACGCGGCCAGTGTGTTTTCGCAATGACGGGAAGTTCCCAGCAAAGGCGTCGTTGTCCTTTTCCTCGAAGTAGGACACTGGCGCTTACTGGTAGCGAAACTCATTGCGAAAGGCGCTGCCAAGCCGCTAGGAAGCGAGTTATCGGGCCAGCGCAGCCGCCCCAGCGAGGGACGGGCTCTCGCGCAGACCCCTGATAAATCGAGCGATGGAGCTGGGCGCTTCCTCAGAGGTCGACTTTTCAATAATCGCCACCAACGCACTCCCCACAACGGCGGCGTCGGCGAACTCGCCCACCGCGGCAACATGCTCGGCAGTCGAGACCCCAAAGCCAACCGCTATCGGCAGGTTGGTATAGCTGCGAAGCCGCCTCACCAACTGCCCGGCGTCGGCCGTCAGGTTCTTCTGCGCACCAGTAATGCCGGTGCGCGAAATCGCATAGACAAACCCTTCCGAAACTTCAGCAATCTTCTTGAGCCGCTCATCAGGACTCGTCGGGGCCGCTAGAAAAATCGGTGCAAGATGATGCCTGCGCAGATGGACAAGGTAATCGTCCGCCTCTTCCACGATCATGTCGGTAACGAGGACGCCATCCACTCCGGCCTTCTCCGCCGTTTCGCAGAACTTCTCGATGCCGAAGCGCAGTACTGGATTGTAGTAGGAGAAGATTACCAATCCCGCCGAAGGTCTAGCCACACGCAACTCGGCGGCCAACTCCAGCACATCTACCAGCCGCGTTCCCCCGGCAACTGCGCGCTCACTCGCCCGTTGTATCACCGGCCCATCCGCCAAGGGATCGCTGAACGGCACGCCTAGCTCGATCACATCCGCACCAGCATCGATGGCAGAGAGTGCAATCTCGCGCGTCGTCGAGAGATCGGGGTCGCCCGCCGTGAGGTAGGCGACGAGGCCTGGTTTGCTGGCGAATCGGATTGGCATGGTTCCTTCTATGCCCCTTGCAGCTTCAGTTCGCGCGACAGGATCCCAATGTCCTTGTCCCCGCGACCGGAGAGATTGACTACGAGTATTTCATGGCGGCCCAGGGTGGGCGCAACCCGAAGACATTCAGCGATCGCGTGGGCGCTCTCCAGAGCCGGAATGATCCCTTCCGTTCGCGCCAGCCGTACGGTGGCATCGAGCGCGTCGGCATCCGAAGCCGAGACATATTCCGCCCGTCCCGAATCGTGCAGCGCCGCATGTTCAGGCCCCACTGAGGCATAATCCAAGCCTGCGGATACCGAGTGGGTCAGCGCAATCTGCCCCGCTTCATCCTGCAAGACATAAGAGAACGTCCCCTGCAAAACTCCAGGCGAACCGCCCCCGTTGAAGCGAACTGCATGGGCGCCAAGGGTCGTCCCTCGGCCCCCGGCTTCGACGCCAATCAAGCGAACGTTCTCATCCCCTAGGAACTCGTAGAATGCCCCAATCGCATTGGAACCTCCGCCCACGCAGGCGATCACCGCATTCGGCAGGCGTCCTTCTTTTTCCAGGATCTGACCGCGCATTTCCTTGCTGATCACGCGATGGAAATCCCGGACCATGGTGGGATAAGGATGCGCTCCAAGCACACTGCCGAGCAGATAGTGGGTGGTCCGAACGTTGGTCACCCAATCGCGCATAGCCTCATTGATTGCATCTTTCAGCGTGCGCGAACCGGAATTGACGCCGCGAACCTCGGCGCCTAGCAGCCGCATGCGGTAGACATTCAGCTCCTGCCGGCGCATGTCCTCCTCGCCCATATAGACGACACATTCCATGCCGAACAGGGCACAAACCGTGGCCGTCGCCACCCCATGCTGCCCCGCCCCGGTCTCGGCGATGATGCGCTTCTTGCCCATACGACGCGCCAGCAGACCCTGGCCGATGCAGTTGTTAATCTTGTGCGCACCGGTATGCAACAGGTCCTCACGCTTGAGGTAAATCCTGGCGCCACCCAACTCTTCGGTCAGCCGTGTGGCGAAATACAGCGGAGTCGGCCGACCGGCATAGTCCCTCAGCAGCGAATCAAGCTCCAGATGGAAAGCCGGATCTGCCTGAGCCACCGCATAGGCCAACTCGAGCTCTTCGAGCGCCGCCATCAGCGTCTCGGGGACATACCGCCCACCATATGCGCCAAACCGCCCCGGGATATTCACGGTCTGTGTCGGCAACGTCGTTGTGCTCATACCTGCTCCTGAACTTCAAGAATATTCCCATTTCGCGATTTCGGCTGCGATGGAGAAGAAAGCCTATGCCTCCGCAGGCAACTTTACCTTTTCGATCTCTGCCGCGGCCTGCCGGACCGCATTCACAAATGCCCTCACCTTTGCCGGATCCTTCTTGCCTGGGAAAGCCTCCACTCCGCTAGCGACATCCACCCCCCAGGGCTGAAGCGTATACACCGCATCGGCAACATTCTCCGGGCGCAAGCCCCCTGCAACGATCAGCCGAAGATGGGGAGCGCTCCGTAGAAAACTACTCTGCGCCGCCCGCCAGTCGAAGGCAACGCCGGTCCCGCCAACCGCCTTGGCCGTCCGCGAATCGATCAGCACGGCATCCACTGCATGGTCTGGCTGCAACTCCCCGACCTGAGCATCAAAATCCGTCGTGTAATGCAAGACCCGAAGGATGCCCAGCCGCTTTGGCGCGGGCATATCGCCGAAATGTTCGCGTAATCGTAACGGCAATGCCGGGTCGCTCGTCGTATGCAGTTGAACTCCGGTCAGCCCGCAATCCATGACGGTGTCCGCGACTTCATCAAAACTCGGATGGACAAAGACGCCGTACTTCTCGATGTTCTTCGGAAGCCGGGCAGCGATCGCCCGCACCTGGGTCCGCGTCACTCGGCGGGGGCTCTCGGCGAAGACGAAACCTACCGCATTCGCACCCGCATCTACTGCGAGCTGGGCGTCTTCCAGGCTGGTGTTCGCGCAAATCTTGATCCACATAGAAACTAGCGGCTCTCTGCTGGATCAAATCCGGCCTTAAATATCGCGCGGACGGCCCAAGCTGCAGTGACTACCATAATTACCCAGAAAATGACTTCATTGGCGGGAACATAACCCGTTTTCGCCGGGGTCGTGTACGTGAGCCCGGTTTCTAGGCGAAGGTACATTTTGCAAAGGAACGCCGCCGAGATGCCGCCCATTCCGATGAGAGCCACGTCCACGCGGGAAGCCATTCCTATCTTTCCGCCGGAATCAGGGACGGGGCCAATAACTTCGCTATTCCCTCGCCTGGATCAGCCTGCCGCATCAGCGACTCGCCCACCAGGAATGCGTGGAATCCGGCATTCCGCAGCCGGGTAAGATCCTCCGCTGTATGGATGCCGCTCTCTGCGACATGCACCGCCCCGATGGGCAGCTTCTCCGCCAGCTCAAGCGAAACCTCCAGCCTGACATTGAAGGACACCAGGTCCCGGTTGTTGACTCCATAGGCATCGCACCCCAGGTCGGACACCCGGGCCAGTTCCTCGGCCGTATGTACTTCGCAAAGCACATCCAATCCGAGCCGATGCGCTGCATCATTGAACTGGCGCAGCTCGCCGTCCTCCAATGCCGCAGCAATCAGCAGGATGGCGTCTGCCTGGTGCGCTCGCGCCTCGAGGATCTGGAACTCGTCGACAATGAAGTCTTTCCGCAGGCAAGGGAGGGTCGTCACCGACGAAGCCAGCTCAAGATTTCGCAAACTGCCCTGGAAGAACTTCTCTTCCGTCAGAACTGATAAGCAACTGGCGCCGCCTCGCTCCAGCGACTTCGCGAGAAATTCAACGTCGAACTCGGGCCGGATCAACCCCTTCGATGGCGAAGCTTTCTTAAGCTCTGCGATGATGGCCGGACCATACTCCGACTTCCGCCGCAGCGCCGCCGCAAATCCGCGCGGCTGGTGGGCGGCTGCTAACGCTTCCAGCGAAGGCAGATGAGCCACTCGCTTCCTTGCTTCTACCGCCCTCCGAGTTTCAGCCAAAATTGGTTCCAAATGCATTGCCTACCGTTCCCCCTTCGTTGTCTCTTCCTTTTCAGTATATCGGCAGCCTAACTCCGCAAATTTCCAGCCAACTGGCCAGCGACTCGGACCGTGAAGTCTCGAGCTTGATTCTGCGTTGGTGTATGGAATCGCAGCAGAGTTACTTGCGCAGTCTGGCCGTCTTCTGCCAACCGCGGCCCGCTAGCTCAGACTTCGAATTGCCGAACTGATTGAGAGACGAGATGACCGTCAATCTGGACTCGAGAGACGGTACTTGCTGTCTCCCGAGCCTGGATTGAGGAGAGCGGTTCAGACGAGTTGGGCGTCCAGGGTGATCTCCGCATTCCCGTGAAAAAGCTTCGAAATCGGACAGCCCGCCTTGGCATTCTGGGCTGCGGTGTCAAAGGCCGCCTTGTCGGCGCCCGGAACTTTAGCTTTGGTGACCAGATGGATGGCAGTGATGGCGAAGCCGTCGTCCTTCTTTTCCAGCTTCACGCTCGCAGTAGTTTCCAGCGATTCAGGTGGCAGGTTAGCGCCGCTCAATTGAGCGCTGAGCGCCATAGTGAAGCAGCCCGCGTGAGCGGCGGCGATCAACTCCTCGGGGTTGGTGCCAACTCCATTCTCAAACCGGGTGCTGAACGAATACTGAGTGTCCTTGAGAGTAGTGCTCTGGGTGCTGATGCTGCCTTTGCCGTCTTTCAATCCGCCGTGCCAAATGGCGCTTGCTGTACGTTCCATAAAAACTCCTTTGGTGGTGCTGTGATCGTTTGTTGAGAGGCTGCGCCTTTTTCCGGACGCCGCTGTTATCTTACGACGTCCCGGCGTGGACAGGGCTCCATTGCTCTACCGGCTGTAGGTAGCAGAATGGACGTTCTAGTGTTGGGCGGTGAGTTTCATGCTGATATGGCGGGTTTGGACCGCATTTCCAGCGTCATCACGAGCGCTGAGTGTGCCAGCGAGGACATAAAAAGCATCTTGAGCGCGGGACAATCCGGACCCACGCTTCACTTGGCCATCAAACGAATAGAAGACGCCATGCACTTGCCGGGTGGTAAAAGAGAAATGGCCATTACCGCCTTTGACCTCGCTCAGGAAGTAGCTTGAATAGTGGCCTCGGCCGCTTTTCGGGTCGGGAATGGTGAGATAGCCGGAGACTTCGTCGAATTGTTCGGTGATCTGCAAACCTTCGCCGAAGGCGTTCTCGTGGTCGCTGAACCGGTAAAGGCCGTATCCATCCTCCGGTAGCACCGGCTGGCCGGATTCCTTGATGACTGTGACATGTTGGTCAGGCGGTTGCCCGGCGGGTCGATTTTGCAGATTCGGAGAGGTCACTTGCCCTGCTCCCATGGACAATAACGCCGCCAGGGCGGTTGCCGCGATCATTCCATATCCTCTTCGTTCTCGGTCTGTAGCTGCCGAATTTGGGCTCAGTTCCCGCTCGTCGTCTTACGGATTTTCTCGAACTCATCTCCGGATTGCCATTGAATTTCACCGGGCAGCGAAGACGCTTCCCATCCAAGAATAAAGCCGAAGCGCGCCAATTTCGCGTTCCCGCGGAAATCCATCGTGTCCCGGTATTCGTCGGAGGGTTGATGGTAACGGTGGGCGACATAGTCATCCGATTGGGCCTTGCCCCACTCCGGGGTTTGCCCCTCAAAGAGAGTGCCCTGCTCAATCGAAAAGGCAGGCACGCCGACGCGCGCAAAGCTGAAATGGTCGGAACGGTAATAGTGTCCCGCCAGGGGCTGCTGATCAGGTTGGATAGTCAAGCCGAATGCCTTCGCTGTCGATTCGACTACCGGATAGAAGCTGGTGCGCTCCGACCCAGCAGCCCCGATGGCAGTAGGAATCCCGACGGGGAGTAACGCGTCGTAGTTCAGGTCTAGGCTGATCTGCGAAGCCGGAACAGGAGGGTGCATCCCTAAATATTGAGAGCCCAGCAGCCCCTGTTCTTCGGCGGTGACGGCGGCGAAGTAGATTGGATGGGGCGGCTTCACCTGGGTCCACGCGCGCGCCATTTCGAGCAGGATCCCACAACCCGTCCCGTTGTCGTTGGCGCCGTTATAGATGCCGTCCCCCTTGGCGTCGGGATCAATCCCCAGGTGGTCGTAGTGCGCGGAGTAGATTACAGCCTGTTCGTTCCCGGGTGCGGTTCCCGGGATCATCGCCACAACATTGTCGGAGTCATAGCGGCGGACTTTGCTGACGATGTGCGCTTTCAGTCGAACCGGCAAGTCGATGGGCTTGAATCCGCGTTTGCCGGCAGCTTCGATCGCCTGGTCAGCCGACATGTGGATCGACGCGAGCAGCTTATCGGCGACCCCATGCTGAATCCAGCTGGCGGCGCGGAGCGTCGCGGCGGGGTCGCCTTGAAGGTAGGACTTCTCAATCGCTTGCGAATTGCGGACGACGTCCCACGGATAACTGGCGAGGTCGGTACGGTGGATGATGAGCACTCCGGCGGCGCCCAAGCGGGCAGCCTGCTCGTATTTGTACGTCCAGCGGCCGTAGTAGGTGAGAGCTTCCGCTTTGAAGAATTTTGGATCGGTCGAAGGTGGCTCGTTGACAATGACTAAGAGCACCTTCCCCTTCACATCCGCGCCGGCAAAGTCATTCCACTGGTATTCCGGGGCATCAATACCGTATCCCACAAAGACAATCGGCGCGTCGATGTCCGCGAAAGCCTTGCCGGTTGTGTCTTTCGTGACGACATCTTCACCGTACTTGAGGTCGATCGGGGGACCGGCATTCGGCACGAAGCTGAAGCTGGTTTGGTCCTCTACGGTATGAACGGCATAGAGCGGGACCTTTTGAAAATAAGTTCCTTGGTCGCCCGCTGGCTTTAGTCCTTCAATCGCAAATTGGGTCGCAATGTACTGAGCGGCGATTTCGGCGCCGCGCTTTCCCGGGCCGCGGCCTTCAAGTAGGTCATCAGCAAGAAACTTCACGTGCGCCCGGATTTTTTCGGGATCGATACCGGCAGCCGCCTGTTGCAAAGCGGCAGGAATATTGGGAAGTGAAGGCACGGAGACCTGGGCCCGCGCTGCCGCTAGGTTGCCGACTACCGTTAACCCCAGGAAGACTCTGTAGAGAGAATTTCTCATTCACACTCCATGACTCGTCGTCAGATTGGCGCAATTTACGGCATGGACCGTACCGGACCTAAGATGATTAGCGATTTCAACCAGCATAAGGAGGTTTGATGAAGCTTGGCATGAAGTCTACATCACCAAGAGGGGGATTGATCTATGGGAGAAAAGCATGGGATCAAAGCGGCCGATGCCAGAAGCGATCGATCCCCATGCGCCAACAGACGCACCGAGAATCTCGGTTTGAGAGGCACGCGGACCTTACTAACCGACAGGAGGAGGTACCTTTGACTAGAGTTCGGAGTCGCTGCGCAGAGAATCCCGCAGCTGCTTGTTGATCGCGACCGCTCTCTGAACTCCATCATCCAGCAACTTGTGCCAGGCCCTGCCGTTCTCGCCTAACTCAAGCGTTCCCATCAGGAAGCTCGTCTGCATGATGATTTCGAGAGCATTGCTTAAGTCGTGGGCCAGTTCGCGCTTACTTTTCATTGAATGTGTGGAAACGTGAGAAGTGGCCGAAAAGCTACTGGGTACAGGCAAACTCGCCATTAAGATCTCCTCTCGTTTCTTAAACCGATCGGATGCCGGGAACGGCAGCGGGGATGTCTAAAACGAATGTCTCAGATTCAGCATAAACAATGCTTTATCGTGCCGTCACCGTTTCCGCGAATTTCTTATAGAGGAGAATGATCACTTTGGGAGTGAAGTCATGCCCTAGGCAATTAGCGACGAGCCATCTGCATCCAAATATTGTTCACCTGTTCCTATCGGAGTTTTGATTCCCTTACAAAGGCCAATAGTCTCGAAGTGGAAGTACTGTCTTCCAGAAGATTCGCAAAGAGAATTACATTCGAAAAATAGCTTGACTACAAACCTACTACTACAGGAAAGAGAACGGAAAATCAGATGGCAATTCAGATGCATGAAGGGGTTCCCAGCCCCCGGGGAGCGACTTGGGACGGTAAGGGAACGAATTTCGCGGTATTTTCCGAGCATGCAACCAAGGTCGAAGTCTGCTTCTTCGATGAGAGCGGCGAAAATGAAGTCGATCGCCAGGAATTACCCGAATACACCAACCAGATTTGGCATGGTTATATCCCCAGCGTTCGGCCCGGCACCCGTTACGGCCTGCGCGTTTACGGACCCTACGATCCCGAGAACGGGCACCGTTTCAATCCAAACAAATTGCTGCTCGATCCGTACGCCTGCGCTCATATCGGCGAAATCAAGTGGGGTCCCGAGGTCTTCGGTTATCAGATGGAGTCAGGTGACGACACCACCTTCGATGAGCGCGACAGCGCACCGTTCATGCCCAAATGCATCGTGGTTGATCCCGATTTCGATTGGCACGGACAAAATCGGCTTGGCAGATTCCGGGTGCCCTTCGACGACACGATCATCTATGAAATGCATGTCAAAGGATTCACCAAGCTCCATCCAGCGGTCCCTGAGCATGAACGCGGCACGTATGCCGGCCTCTGCAACCCCGCCGTGATCGATTACATTAAGTCCCTCGGAGTCACGTCCATCGAGTTGCTCCCTATTCATACGTTCGTCAACGACAGTCATCTTCTCGAGAAAGGTCTTACCAACTACTGGGGCTACAACACGATCGGTTTCTTTGCCCCCGACCCGCGCTACGCCTCGAGCCGAGCCGATGCCTTGAAGGAATTTAAGGAAACCGTCGCGGCCCTGCATGATGCCGGTCTCGGGGTCATCCTCGACGTCGTCTATAACCACACCGCGGAAGGAAATGAACTCGGGCCGACGCTTTCCTTCAAGGGCATCGACAATGCTAGCTATTACCGGCTCATGCCCGACAAAAAGCGCTACTACATCAACGACACTGGTACCGGGAACACGCTCAATATCAGCCATCCCCGTGTGATCCAGATGGTCACTGACAGCTTGCGCTACTGGGTTGAACAAACCCGGGTGGATGGCTTCCGGTTCGATCTGGGCACCATTCTCGCCCGCGAAGTGAATGGCTTTGACAATCAGAGCGGCTTCCTCAAGTCCGTCAGCCAGGATCCCTGCCTCTCGAACGTTAAGCTGATCGCGGAACCGTGGGATTGCGGCCCCGGGGGCTATCAGGTCGGCGGCTTTCCTCCTGGATGGGCGGAGTGGAACGACAAGTTTAGAGACACGGTTCGCGAATATTGGAAGGGAGGTTCGACCGCATCGGCGTTGACGAAGCGGCTGTGTGCGTCGGCCGAGATATTCAATTACCAAGGTCGGCGCCCCTGGTCCTCCGTTAACTTCATCACCGCCCATGATGGCTTTACGCTGAATGATCTGGTTACTTACAACGAGAAGCACAACGAAGCCAACGGCGAAGACAACAAGGACGGCAGTAGCGACAACCATTCCTGGAATTGCGGTGCAGAAGGGCCGACCGATGACCCGGAGATCAACAAGCTCCGCGCACGTCAGATGCGCAACATGCTGGGCACCTTGTTGCTTTCGCAAGGTACGCCAATGTTGTTGGCTGGCGACGAGTTTGGCCGTACCCAGCAAGGCAATAACAACGCCTACTGCCAGGACAATGAGATTAGCTGGCTGAATTGGGACTTGAAGGACAAAGGGAAGCACCTCGTCAAGTTCGTGCAGAGGCTCACCAGCTTCCGGCACAAATACCCGATCCTGCGGCGCAACCTCTTCCTTACCGGGGAATACAACGAAGAGCTATGCGTTAAGGATGTGACCTGGATCAACGCCAACGGCCGCGAAATGGAAGACCATAACTGGGGCGACACCGGCATGCGCTGCTTCGGCATGCTGATCGATGGACGTGCTCAAACCACCGGCGTACGCCAGCGCGGAAAAGAGACTACGTTACTCATGGTCATCAACGATCACAGCGACCTGGTCAACTTCACACTCCCTGAAGCAGTTGGTGGCTCCGGGTGGTCTCTCCTCGTCGACACTAACATTGAAGACAACAGCGAAAAAGGCTCCTTCAAGACCGGCGATATCTATGGAGTAACTGCCAGGTCCCTGTTGCTCTTTGAACTCGAACCAGAAACAGCGTAGACGTAGACAGTCAGAGAGGAGGCCGGAATGCCTCCTCTCTGCTCTGAGATCCGCCGCAACCCCCTGATAAATCGCTATTGGGCCACAGCACCTCCGTCGCTTGCCCGAGAACAGAAATTAACAGCGTCACTGTATAGCTCGCCGGCGGCGGATTCTTGCCATGCCATTGCGTAAGACGGCGAAGGTTTGACTTCGCCGCTGCAGTTTGTGACACTAGAAGTTGCTGCCGTATTCAGCGTCCCTGCTGGATATCACAATGGATTGCCGAAGTGGTGGAATTGGCAGACGCGCATGGTTCAGGTCCATGTACTCGCAAGGGTGTGGGGGTTCGAGTCCCCCCTTCGGCACCAACTATCGAGATCATGCGGCCCCGAACCGCCAACCGCCTCCCCGTACAAAGACTCTGACGCAATACGCCGATGCCGCTCCTTACGTAGGCGGTTTCTTATTCAGGTTGCGGATGCACTCACTGAATGTCAGTCCAGATTCCGTCGAGATTGGATTAAATTTGGATCCTCATCATCGCGCATTCATTCGCCCCGCTGAGCTGCGGCGACGACGCAAACCATGAAATGCTTCACTACGCCTCTAGATGACGGTCTCCTATCTTAATGCCGCCCAGTAAACCTCGATAGGCGGCAGAATTTGGAACCAAGAAACGGACAGCCTCGGGCGGCTCACCGGGTCGGTTCCTCCGCATAAAGTGGCTATGGGTTATCGGCATAAAAAGAAGTTGGTCATCGCCGAACTCACTGCTTGCCCTTCCTAACTGGTGAATCTCCACCGGGCCTGAAGTAGGTTGCCAAATCGTGGTAGCAGGAGGTCTACGCCGATGGGCTCCGCAAGATACAAATCCGTGACAACCTAACGAAAGTGTCTCGATACAATGAGATTTTTACCAGGATACTAAGGACGATATGCCGGGCATAGGGGCACACTATCCTTCATTCGTCAGAGTTGGAGATCTATCTCGATGAAGACGCTGAGCAGGCTGATCGTTGCGGCGGTCCTGATATTCGGGCTGTTGCAGCTGGTGCGTCCCGGCATTCCGTCGATGCCGGCAAGCGCCGAGTTGCAGGCCCCCCCTGAGATCAAGCACATCCTGGAAAAGGACTGCTATAGCTGTCACTCGAACCAGCGGCGGCTTTCGTGGTTCGACCAGATCGTGCCCGGTTACTGGCTGGTGCGCCATGACATCCTGACCGCCCGGGAACACGTCAATTTCTCCACGATTGGATCAAAGCCGATCGCCATGCAGAAGGCGACGCTCTTCGAAGCCGTGAACATGATTCAGCTGGGCGCCATGCCTCTGCCGATGTTCCTCAAGTTGCATCCAGAGGCAAAGGTCACGCCCGACGAGCTGGCGATGATTAAAGCCTACCTGGCTCCGTGGTCCTCCAAACCAAACCCGCCCGGAAGCGCGCCCAAGTCAACGACCGGCGGCGAAACCAATGAGAGCCAGGCTACCGGAGGCAAGACGGATGCGTCACCAGCCGCCATTCCGGCTGAGACGCCGGCACTTGTTTCTCTGGCGGCCGTCCCGCCAGAGCTGAATGGATTTCGGTTTGACCCGACCTTCGAGAGCTGGAAGCCGATCAGCTTTTCCGATCGCGGCGACAACTACACCTTTCGCTACATTCTCGGCAATGATGTAGCCGTGAAGGCGGCCGCTGCGGGCAACATCTCTCCTTGGCCAGACGATGCGCGGTTCGCCAAGATAGCCTGGCAGCAGGAATCCGGCGCAGACGGCCTGATTCATCCCGGGAAGTTTGTGCAAGTGGAGCTTATGCAGAAAGACGCAAAAGCTTATAGAAAAACTGAGGGCTGGGGCTGGGGACGCTGGCGCGGTCTTGACTTGAAGCCTTATGGCAACGACGCCCACTTCGTGAATGAATGCACCAGCTGCCACCTTCCAGTTCGCGGCGACGACTACGTTTATACCTTGCCGATGTCCGCTGCCCGCGTCGGCCGAGAGGAAGCGGTCAACAGCCGCGCGGCAGACCTGCCGCCCAGCCTGCCTTATCAACCCCTAGGCTGGAATGCCATCACGATGTACGTCGACCCCAAGAACCATACTATGGCCACGCTCTACGGCAACGACTCCGCGGTGCAAGCGGTGCGTCCGCGCGGCTATGTTGCCGCGACCGTATCTAAGGGGCAGGCATATCCCGCGAATTCGGTTCTGGCGCTTGTCACCTCGGCGCAACGGGAGGATCCGCATTGGTTCGGTGCACGCATCCCGGATGCACCCGAGGCCGTCGAATTCGTGGAGGTTGCTGCCGCAGGATCAGAGAAGTATCGAAGGTTCAGCGGTACCGGGCTCACCGAGGAGCACGGTGCGCCCGCCGACGCCTCCCAGCGGGCCCAATTCATCATGGGACTTGCTCCTGCTCAGCTGCCGTAGTGCTAGTGGGAATGAAGCCCCGCATCTCTCAGGCCTTCACGCCAAAGTATAGTCCCGCCACGCCGAAGGTATACGGTGTCCAGGAGGTTTGGGAGTAGCCTACCTCTGCCATCGTGGCGAGCATTTCAGCGGGCGGAGGGAAATCGTGCACCGAGTTGGGTAGATAGGCGTAAGGACCGGAGACTCCTGAAAGGCGCGACCCGATGGCGGGCAGGACGCGGCGGAAGTAGAACGCATATAGCTTACCCAAAACCCCGCCAGGCTCACTGAAGTCAAGAATGCCCAGTTCACCGCCGGGGCGCAGCACTCGGTGGAATTCTTCGAGTCCAGCGCGATAATTGGCCAGGTTGCGAAACCCGAATGCGGTCGTGATCAGGTCAACGGAGTTATCGAGCAGCGGGAGATGCAGCGCATCCGCCTCGATGGCGATCGCACCGCGCTGCACAAATTTGGCGGCTCCCCGCACCAGCATCTGGTGCGAGAAATCAGCGGCGATTACCGGCCGCGCATTCGCTTGCCGATACCGCAACAGAGCCAGCGTCATGTCCCCGGTTCCACAGCACAGGTCGAGAACCACCGCCTCGGGTCGTGCTAGAACTTCACGGAAGCGCCGCGCCGTGCGCCACCACCAGAGACGATCGATATTCAACGAGAGGACATGGTTCAAGATGTCGTATCGGGGTGCAATGCCATCGAACATCTCACGCACGGCCGCCGCCGCCGTTTGTTCATCGGTTGCGCCAATTGGCTTGGCTCCTGGCCCAGGCATCATTCCTTGACCGAATCTGTCGTAGCGGAAGATTCACGAGCCGTGCGCAACATCGATTCCGCGACGTCATGAAGTTCTGCATCGGTTACATCTTCAACGACGACCGCGTTGCCGATACCCGACGGCAAGATGACGCGCCGCACTCCACTGCGATTCTTCTTGTCGCGCGTCGCCGCGTCCAGCAGCCGGTCCACCGGCAGCCGGAGCGAAGGTAGAGGTCCATACTCAAAGATCAGCTTTTCGATACGATCTGCCTGAGCTCTGGTGACGGTCTGGCGAGCCAGCCCAAGACGAGTGGCTGCTATCATCCCCCAGGCGACTGCCTCGCCATGCAACAACTTCCGGTAGCGAGTGGCTGCTTCGATCGCATGACCGAGAGTGTGGCCGTAGTTCAGGATCATCCTAAGCCCGTTCTCCAACTCGTCGATACCTACGACTTCCGCCTTCATCTGGATCGACGCACTCACGACGTACTCAATGGCCTTCGGATCTCGGGCGAGGATCGCCCCAGCATTTCGCTCCATATAGCCAAATAACTTGGGGTGGCGGATGATGCCCGCCTTGACACTCTCGAAGAGGCCCGCACGAAGCTCTCGGGAGGGAAGCGTCTGCAGCAGCTCCGTATCGGCAAACACCGCCAGTGGATGATGAAAGCACCCCACCAGATTCTTGCCTGCCTGAAGGTTCACGCCTGTCTTGCCTCCCACCGACGAGTCGACCTGCGCTAACAGGGTGGTGGGGACCTGCACGTAGTCGATGCCGCGCATGAAAATGGCGGCTAGAAATCCGCCAACATCGCCGACAATCCCGCCGCCGAAGGCGATGAGCAGGGAAGAACGATCGGCGCGCGCCTCCGCTAATTGTTCCGCCAGCCGCTCGACCGTACGTAGCCGCTTATGCTCTTCTCCCGGCTGGAGAAACAAGATTGAAGGAGGATCCTGATGCGGAAAAGATTCCAGAAAAGCGTCTGCCCAAAGCGACCATATCTCCGGAGAAGTCAGGACGAAGACGCCCCTTGGTCCTTTACCACGCACATTGACAAGTCTGCGGCTCAACGTCGAAAGCAAGCCTCTTCCGACAAAAACGGAGTAGCCGGCGCTGCCGGATTTTACTTGGATGGTCCTCACTCGACTCATCCTATCGCATCGCAGCACTGAGCTTAGATTGCCATCAACCGCAACCCTCTGTGCAAGATGCAAATATCGCGATATCGCGGAGGTTCGTGGATTATCCCGGAGTTGGTGTTATGTGCCGGAAGCCGGCCTGCAGGTTTCTTCTGAAGGAAAAATCTGCGGAACTCGTTATCGATACTGTATTTCTGCTCTAGCCTTTGCTACCCGCACTCGCCAGCTTCGACTCGGCGTCGGCAATCAGTTCGTTAGCATCCGCATATTTGTCTTCGCTATCGCCGGCCTCATTCCACTGCTTGTGGCCTTCGTCAAGCTCCTGGCGGGCTACCTCGGTATCGATCTCTTCCGGCTTCAGGGCCGAATCGGCGAGGATCGTGACTCGCTCCGGCAAGACCTCCACGAATCCCCAGGAGACGTGGAATCGCTGCTCGCCTGCTTGCCCGCCGTGCAAGCGGACCTCGCCTGACCCCAGCTCCGCCAGTAGCGGAGCATGCCCCGGCAGCACTTCCATGTACCCTGACACTGAAGGCAACTCGACCGCAGTAGCCGTCTGATCGACCAGGATGTGGTCGGGAGTAACCAGCCTCACCTGAATTTCATTTCCATCAGCCATTGTTTACTCATTCACCGCTGTATCTCTCAACACTGTTGCGCGAATCCGCCTAGGCATTCTTCATCTTCTCGGCAGCTTCGAGGACTTCTTCGATCGCACCCTTCATGTAGAAGGCCTGTTCTGGGAGCGCATCATGTTTGCCCTCGATGATCTCCTTGAAGCTCCGTACCGTGTCCTCAACCTTCACGTAGCGTCCAGGCGCTCCGGTGAAAACCTCGGCCACGTGAAATGGCTGGGAGAGGAATTTTTGCACTTTGCGGGCGCGGTTCACGGTCACCTTGTCGTCGTCAGAGAGTTCGTCGATGCCGAGAATCGCGATGATGTCCTGAAGATCCTTATATCTCTGCAAGATTCGCTTCACGCCTTGGGCCACGTCATAATGCTCCTGCCCGACGATTCGGGGCGAGAGGATACGCGAAGTCGAAGCCAGCGGATCGACGGCGGGATAAATGCCCAACTCCGAAAGTGGACGCGAAAGTACCGTCGTCGCATCGAGGTGAGCAAAGGTGGTCGCCGGTGCCGGGTCTGTCAAGTCGTCGGCGGGCACATAGACGGCCTGCACCGATGTCACCGAACCCTTCTTGGTCGAGGTAATTCGTTCCTGCAGTTCGCCCATTTCGGTCGCCAGGTTCGGCTGATAACCGACGGCCGAAGGCATACGGCCAAGCAGCGTCGAGACCTCAGAGCCGGCCTGGGTGAAGCGGAAGATGTTGTCGATAAAAAGCAGCGTGTCCGCGCCCTCTTCATCGCGGAAGTACTCGGCGACGGTCAGGCCGGTCAGCGCAACCCGCAGACGCGCTCCTGGAGGCTCGGTCATCTGCCCGTAGATCAGCGCCGCCTTCGACTTCTGGAAGTCCTTCAGATCGATAACACCCGATTCCTGGAATTCGCGCCAGAGATCGTTGCCTTCGCGAGTTCGTTCGCCCACGCCGGCGAAGACCGAGAAGCCGCCGTGTTTCATGGCGACGTTGTTGATCAACTCTTGAATGACGACGGTCTTGCCGACCCCAGCACCGCCGAAGAGGCCGATCTTGCCGCCCTTCAAAAATGGCTGGATCAGATCGATGACCTTGACGCCAGTCTCGAACATCTCTTCGCTGGTCGACTGCTCGTCGAACGCAGGAGCGAGCCGGTGGATCGGGCGACTCTGGTCGGAGTTCACTGGGCCAAGCTCATCGACCGGTTGGCCAATGACATTGAGCACGCGGCCAAGCGTGGCACGGCCCACCGGCACCATGATATAGCTGCCGGTATCGATCGCCTTCATGCCTCGAACCATGCCTTCGGTAGCTTCCATCGCCACCGTCCGCACCCGGCCTTCGCCAAGATGCTGCTGCACTTCAAGGATGACGTTGACTTCATTAGGGACATCGAAGCCCTCGCTGGTAACCCGCAAGGCCTGGTAGATAGGCGGCATGGTGGCTTCGTCGAACTGCACATCCACTGCCGGCCCCGAGATCTGAACTACTTTTCCTATGTTCTCTGCCATAAATCTCTTTCGAAGAGCTGACCGGCGGCTACGACAACGCCGCCGCTCCGCTCACAATTTCGATAATTTCCTTGGTGATCGCCGCCTGCCGCGCCCGGTTCATCGCCAGGGTGTAGGAGTCAATCATGTCGGAGGCGTTATTCGATGCCGAATCCATCGCCGTCATACGGGCAGCATGTTCGGCGGCCACCGATTCCAGCATTGCATGGTATAGCTGAATCGTGACATAGCGAGGCAGGAGCGACGCGAATAACTCGGCCGGGGGCTGCTCGTAGATATAGTCGACCTCCGAGGTGCCGAATTTTTTCGCCTCTTCCTCGGCCTGCTCTGCATCCGCCTCGGACTCTTCCGCGAGACCAGTGATCGTAATGCCGGCCGAGGCCGCCGCTTCCGCGGCCCGCTCGCGCTCCTCTTTCGATAACTCTTGCGCCTGGGCTATGTCTTGACGGCCTATCTCCAGAATGGGCAAAATACGCTCGACCACCAACCGCTGCGAAATGACCGATTTGAACTCGTTGTAAACAACGTATACGCCGTCAATTTCTTCGCGCGCATAGCGACGCACAATATCGCGGGAAATCTCATCGATGCGCTTAAACTCCAGCTTCTCGAGAATACCCGGATGATCGCCGGTCACTTGGATCTGCCCCGCCCGCTCGACCGGCCTGGAAGCCTGTTCTTCCTCTTCGCCAGCAACGCCTCTGCCGCCATCTCGCTCTCCGAAGCTGTCTCGGCCGCGCTGCTCGGTTGGCACATGTTCCTCGATGATAGCGGCCGGGTACTTCTTGCGGAAATGGTCCCGGGCCTTGCGCCCCACCGGCTCAATATCAATTTGCCGATCGCCCTCAAAGGCGATGAATTGATTGGCGGCTTTGAAGATGTTGGCGTTAAAAGCTCCAGCAAAGCCCTTATCGCCAGCGACCACCACCAGCAGCACCGTCTTTTGCTCACGCGTCACCAGCAACGGGCTGCGAATCTCGCCCGTTGTCGGGTCGACCAGTTCAATCCGCCGCTTGAGCGACTGCAGCATGCTGATGAGCATCTGCGCATAGGGCCGCGAATTGAGCGCCCGTTCCTGAGCGCGGCGCAACCGTGCCGCCGAGACCATCTTCATGGCCTTGGTGATCTGGCGCGTGTTTTTCACGCTGCGAATGCGCCGTTTTAGATCGAGGACACTAGCCATAGAGGGTGCCTACTTCGCCGCCGTCGCGGGCTCGGGCGCTGCCGCCGGAGTCGTCTGCTGGGCTTTCTTCTTTTCACCCTCATCTAAGGGCTTGACCGACGATTCGGGCAGCTTCGCATCGCCGTGGTCGGAGAGAAAGTTTTGCTTGTACTCCTTGAGTGCCGCATCGATACGGCCTTTGAGATCGTCATCGAGCGTCTTCTTGGAGAGAATGTCGCTCAGCAATCCCGATTGCGCCGAGTCGAGGTATTTGTAGAGGCCGTCTTCAAAAGCCCGGATCTGCTCGACCTGCAAGTCATCAAGATAACCGTTGTTGCCGGCATAGATGATGATGATCTGCTTCTCAGTGGGCAACGGCGAGAACTGTGGCTGCTTGAGAAGCTCAGTGAGCCGCCTGCCGCGGTTGAGTTGGTTCTGAGTGACCTTATCCAGATCGCTGCCGAATTGTGCAAATGCGGCGAGTTCCCGGTATTGCGCGAGGTCGAGCTTCAGGGTACCGGCAACCTGGCGCATCGCCTTGATTTGCGCACTGCCACCTACGCGGCTGACCGAGAGTCCCACATTGACTGCTGGGCGAACGCCCGAGTTGAACAGATCGGTTTCCAGGTAGATTTGGCCGTCGGTGATGGAGATGACGTTTGTCGGAATATATGCGGAGACGTCGCCGGCTTGAGTTTCAATGATTGGAAGAGCGGTCAGAGAGCCGCCACCTTTTTCGTCATTCAACTTGGAAGAGCGCTCCAGCAACCGCGAATGCAGATAGAACACGTCCCCCGGATAAGCCTCGCGTCCCGGCGGCCGGCGCAGCAGCAAGGAGAGTTCGCGGTACGCAACCGCATGCTTTGAAAGATCGTCGTAGATGACTAGGGCATGCTTGCCGTTATCGCGGAAATACTCCCCAATAGCAGTTGCAGCGAAGGGCGATATATAGAGCATCGGCGCCGGTTCCGAAGCAGTCGCCGCCACCACCACGGTGTAGTCCATCGCGCCGTTCTCGGTGAGCGTCTGCACCACCTGCGCGACTGAGGAACGCTTCTGCCCGATCGCGCAATAAATGCAGATCAGGTTGTTTTTCGCGCTGTTGATGATGGTATCGAGCGCCACCGCAGTCTTGCCGGTCTGCCGGTCGCCAATGATCAGTTCCCGCTGGCCTCGGCCGATTGGAATCATGCTGTCGATGGCCTTCAGGCCGGTGGTCATCGGCTCGCGAACTGGCTGGCGGTCGACCACCCCGGGGGCAAGCCGTTCCACTGGATAATTCTCTGTCGAGGCGACTGGTCCGCGATCGTCGATCGGCTGCCCGAGTGCATTGACGACTCGACCGATCATGGCATCGCCAACCGGCACACTCAGGATGCGGCCGGTCCGCTTGACCTGATCGCCCTCGCGAAGATGGGTGTAGTCGCCCAAAAGCACCGAACCCACCTGGTCCTCTTCGAGGCTCATCGCAAGACCGGAAATGTCATGAGGAAACTCGAGCAGTTCGCCCGCCATGACCTTGTCCAGCCCATGCAGGCGCGCAATACCGTCGCCCAGCGACATAATGGTCCCAACTTCGTCGACGCGGACCTTCGCGTCATAATTCTCGATTTGCTGCCGCAGCAGCTCGGTTATTTCATCTGCTTTGATCTGAGCCATTCGTCACTTTCCCAACTGAATCTCGCGTTGTTGCCACCATCACTAAAAAAATCAGCTTGCCGCCAACTCTTCCCGCAACCGGTCGAGCTGCCCGCGGACGGAACCGTCGTAGACCGTGCTGCCAAGCTTCACAATTACTCCGCCGAGCAGGCTTTCATCCTGGCGATATCTGGCATTGACTCGTCCTCCAGCCAGCTCCCCGACCTGAGCTTCTAATCCCTGGCGCTCATCGTCGCCCAGAGGACGGGCCGATATGATGTCTACCTCGTAAATTCCCTGCCGACGGTCCATCTCCAGCCGATACTCGGAAGCTACTTCGCTGAAAGCAGCGATCCGGTCATGATTGATCAGAACTGCAATAAAGTTCCTGACGATCGGAGAAAGTCCGATTCGCTCATTCAATTTATCGAGAATCCCAACCTTCTGCTCGGATGGGAAAACCGGGTCCTCGAGGACTTGGCGTAGTTGTGGACTTTCGTCCCAAGCAAAGGCGAAATCATCGAGTTGCCGGCTGACTTCCGCCGGGTCCAGCTTAGCCCCTTCGACCGCTTCAGCAAAGGCGCGGGCGTATCTTGTGGCAAAGAGGGACATCAGTTTTGCCCTCCCTTGCCGAATTGGCCAGCCAACTCACGACCGAACCGCTGGACGAGGGCCTTGTCCGTCTCTGCCGTCAGTTGAATGCGCTTGGCCGCCTTATCGATAGCCAGCTCCGCTGCGAATCGTTTCAGCTCGCGTTGTGCAGCGGTCCCTGCCGACTCAATCTCCTGCTCAGCTGCCTTCACGATCCGCACCCGCTCTTCCTCGAGCGCCTGCTTAATCCGCTTCTCATCTTCAACGATGTCTCGATCTGTTTGCTTCCGGATCGCGTCGATATCCTCGCCGAGCCTCGCCAGCTTCGTCTCGACCGCGGTCAACCGTTCATTGGCAATCTCGGTTGCGGACCGCGCGTCGATCAACTGCTTCTGGATGGTCGCAGTCCGACTGCGTATCGCCTTCGGCACCGCCCTCGCCAGAAAGAAGAGGATCACTAGAATCAGGATCGCTGAATTCAAATCCTCAAAGATCTGAGCCGCCACCTCGGTGCTGACATTGAGCGTCCGCGCGATGGCCTTCACCGGACGAGCATGGCGAAACTGTCCGTTCTCGGCGTCGGCTTCCTGGTTGTCCGCTCCCTTGGCGGTGTCAGCCGCCGGCGATCCCGGGGCCGGATTACCGCTCGGCCCAGAATCCTCGACTACCACCGCCCGCGCCGCGGGAAGAGCGAAGGAACCAATCGACAGGGTGAGCGCCAAACCTACAAGAAGGCTGCGATGACAGGTGAGAAGATTACGAAGACAGGTTTTCAATGGGACTCCTCAGCTGCGACTGGATTTCCCGGCAACGAGCCGCCAGACAGCACCGCCTTCAGAATGTCCGCAACCAAGGCATCGGCGCCACGCTCGAACTCCTGCCTCGAAGTTGCCGCCTGCGCTTCGAGCGAACTCTTGGCGGCGTTCACTCGGTCCCGGGCCGCCTGGCGCGCGGTCGCCAGAGCGCTCTCTCTTTCCGCATTCCAGGCTTTGATGCGGTTCTCGCGTGCGCGGAAAATCTCAGCCCGCGCCGCCCTCAGTTTGGCTTCGTACTCCTGGGCCTTGGCATCCGCGGCGGCGATTGCCGCATGAGCCCTCTCGACGGCGCCTTCCGTCCGCGCGCGCCGCTCGGCCAGGATCTTCAATAGAGGCCCATGGAGCAGGAATTTATACGCGATCACCAGAACGAGGAACAGGATCATCGTCGGCACAGAGCCGATCACCAGAGGTACGAGTTGTCGCAGTATTTCGTCCATTGCCTTCACCGGCTTACGGTGGATTGTCTCAGGGTTTTTGAGCCGGAACTCTAGGTTCTAACAAAGCTTACGGGAGTGTCAACGTGCAAGCTGGTGCGTCGCCGGAGATGCTGCACTATCCGTGATGAATTCTTCTTGACGGAACCGGTCTCAGGCGTAAGCTAAAGGATATCACCTCGACCCGGTTCAGGGTCAGGCGGGTTGCTGGTTGAGGACTCTTTACCGCGCCCCAGCCGGCAACCCGCTACTAATCAGCCGACATGAACTACCAGAGAATGGGTCAGCAGGGCGGGTAACCCATCCTAATGGACTTCGGAGATAGACGTATGCATTTCGGGGAACATCCGATCCATAGGTAGGTGCCGCTGGTCACAAAGCTTGGCTAGACTGGATCCACTTCGGAGGACGGCGTCGCCCAAAAGCGCCGGTACCTTCCCAACAACGAGGCTGGTCCCGAGACCTCGATCCGTACACGTTGCTCCTGAAACTCTCGTGCCTCGATCAAAGCTCCTGCATCCAGAGCAGCGAGAACGGCGCCCTCGTCCTGCGGAATCTCGAGTATTCTTCGGACGATCGGATCGGCGACCAGCGCGGCATCGATACGCCTTAGCAACAAATCCAGACCCGCGCCGGTTCGCGCCGAGATGGCGATCGCGTCCGGACCCAGCAGCTCTCTTTCTTCTTCCGGGAGCAGATCGACCTTGTTCAGCACCTCGAGCCGTGGCTTGTTTTCGGCGCCAAGTTCGGCCAACACCTTCTCAACCTCAGCCTTCTGTTCTTCCTGGGTCGGACTCGAACAGTCCTGCACATGCAGCAACACTTCCGCCTTCTGCACCTCTTCGAGGGTCGCGCGAAACGAAGTAATCAGGGTATGGGGAAGATTTCTGATGAATCCAACGGTGTCCGAAAGCAGGATCTTTCTGCGAGATGGCAGCACCAGCGAGCGCAGCTTGGGATCGAGAGTGGCAAACATTCGCGACGATTCCAGCACTCCGGCATGGGTCAGCGCATTGAACAGCGTGCTTTTGCCGGCATTGGTATAGCCCACCAGGGCCACCGTCGGCACCGGCACCGCCTCACGTCGGTGGCGCTGCTGACCACGCACCTTCCTCACCGACTCAAGTTCGTCCTTGAGGTGAAGCACTTTGCGCTGGATCCGCCGCCGGTCTGTCTCCAGCTGCGTCTCGCCAGGACCACGGGTGCCAATGCCGCCACCCAGTTGCGACATGGAACTCCCTTTGCCGGTCAGCCTCGGCAGCATGTACTCCAGCTGCGCGAGCTCGACTTGCAGTTGACCTTCGCGAGTTCGGGCGTGGCGGGCGAAAATGTCCAGGATCAACTGCGTCCGGTCGACTACCCGGCAGGGAAGCGCGTCCTCTAGATTGCGCAGCTGGGTTGGCGTTAGATCGTGGTCTACGAGGATGACAGTAGCGTTCGAAGAGGCCGCCGCCGCCGCAACTTCCTCGACCTTTCCTGCGCCAAGCAGTGTAGCCGGATCGGCTTTCGCTCGCCGCTGCGCGATTTCTCCCACAATTTCAGCCCCGGCACTCTCTACCAGCTCCCGGAACTCCGCCCGGGACGCCTCGGAATCTAAGCCGGGAGTGGGAGATACACCAGCAATTTCGGCTTCGGCAATCGGTTCATGGTCGGCCTCGGAGTCCTCATCTTGCAAGGATCGGGCGGAACTGCGGCTTATCGCCGCTGCATGACGAGCCAGGGTGGCGGATTGGGAAAGCCCCTTACGTTTCGACGAAAGTTCAACCACGACCAGCAGGGCGCGCTCCGGGGAAGCCTCCGTGCTCGTCAACCGGCGACTTTCATCCGAGCCTGGCTCAAGATCCCTCGGTAGCTTCACTAGCTCACTCGCTGCCGGAACAGCCTTGCCTTCAAGAGTGCGAATTCCCCGGAGAAGGATCGTGCGCTCCTGGCGTTCCCGTTACCGTTGCGGCTGGCCCGGTCGCAGGAGAAGCCCCGGCATGCGCTGGTGCTCCGAGCGGGGGTCTGTGCTCACCATGGATCACCGAGCGATTACTCACTACGGTCGAGATAGCGTGCTTGAAGATCAACTGTTCCTGGCTGTTGTTCTCCAATAGCACCGAGTACTTGTCAAAGGACCTTATCTTGCCGGTCAGCTTCACTCCGCTGACCAGATAGATCGTGATGGGGGTCTTGTCTTTACGGACCGTATTAAGAAACGTGTCCTGAATGTTTTGTGCCGGCTTGTTATCCATGCGCCGATCTCCCGCGTCGGTTAGTTGGTCTCTTGAAGCAAAACTAAAACTTACAGCGAAAACAAAGGTGTCCGTTTAAATAGACGGACATCCGCGGAATAGTGTGCTTTCAACATACCGGTCGCCACCCCTTTTATCAACTGGCGGAGCTTCAGGAGCTTGCTGCAACTTCAATATATGCGCCATGGCAACCTCCATCGCTGGTGAAATGATTGGATGGCGAAAAGCAACTTTGGGGTGGCATCGATTTGCTTTTTCTTCCCAGGCTGGTTGCGACCAGAACTCCCCGAAGGTCCAGAATCAGTGCCGGGGATGGCGTTTCGCCTCGCCCGCGTGTTTTCCTCTCCTGCTGGAGTGGCGGCCAGTTGCTGGCGTCTGTGCGGTAGGTTGGGGTCTGACCACCGGCGCGGGCGCCGCGGGATCTACTTTCCGTACCTGTTCACCGTCGAGGCGGTAGGTCAAGGTTTCGGAAGCGGCGGGATGGATCGCTCCGGATTCGGGGTCTACAATCACGCCATCGCCAACTCCTTGCTTGAAGCGAAAGGTCGGCACCGGACCCTGCTTATTGGGACCCTGATTATCTAAAGCGAGGTTTTCCACCACTACCGGAAGGTACCCGCGAATGTTCCGCTGCCGGAAGGCGGTCTCATAGCGGTGCTTCCTCAGGTTCCAGGTAAAAACCCGTACCTGGCTGAAGTCATAAGGCAGTCCATCCTGGTACGGGTTGAGTACCGTCACATACTCCGGCGCCTGCTTATCCGCAAAAGATGATTCCGGATCGTTGACTTTCTGCAGCAAATACGCCCCCACGATCCGCTGCCCGTCGGCATAGCCGGCAATTTCATCCGGAACATCGACATCCAGACGCCTCGACATCAGCCATCCGACTTTGCCGCCGCTGTCACGGACGAGCCACCAATCCTCCATCGGTACCGGCGGCTTTGGCGCAAGCGTCGCTGCCGGCTCAGATCTTGCTCCACTTTGCACTGGGGCATTCTCTGAAGTTCCCGTTCCTGGAGTTCCCGTTCCCGGACTGGTCAGCGTTACTGGCGGGGCGGATGGGGGCGCCGGAGGCGCTGGCCGGGTCGCGGCATCCGCTGCCTTGTCAGCTGCCCTCCTGTCATCCGCCGCCTTCGCCTTCGCGGACCTTTTCGCAATCGTCGCTGAGGGCTTGCCGGCATAGGACGAACCCGTTCCCGAAGCCTGCGGCCCTATTGCCTTCGGGACGGATGCCCGGACCAGCAATTGCAGCTTGTCGCCTTCCGGTAGCAAGTAAAATCGGTCGGTATCACGCCCCGGCTTCACATGCAGATAGCCGTCGTCCCGCAAGACCGCCGTCGCAATCACCGGGTCCTTGGCATGGGCCTTCTGCAGCTCTTCAAAACCAGTAATCACCTCGGGATTGACAACCGCATGCTCCTCGATCCAACCGATCTCCCCCTGTTCGGTCTTGACTCGCAAAAACCGCCGCCCTCGCTCCAGCAGTTCCAGCTTTTGGCCATTTTGGACCATCGCTACCCGGTTCGACACCGCCGCCACCCGGTCGCGCAGAAAGGTCTGCTTCGATAGCACATAGACGGTCTCGTTTTCCTGCTTGTGCTTGAGATGGCCGCACCCTGTCAGCACCACCAGCAACAGCGTGGCAAGCAAACCGACGGGGGAATGGGATGGGATCCTCCAGGCGAGACGCGGCGCGGAAGGCGACGGGGATGGAGGAAGCACGATCACCTGGCAGAGACTAGAACAACAATCTGGGTTCCGAAAAGAAAACTTCATCGGGAGCCTTGATCGCTCGATCGGAGAAAGTGGGTACGAGCAAGGCCAACCTTACTTAACCTGATTCTTCTTTAGAGAATAACACCCTCCAGCTTCAAACCTGGTCCTCAAGTGCTGCTGACCGCCTTCGACGCAACGATCGCGATTGGCAGTGTCGGGTCGGTACCAGTGGTGGCGTTCCCCGCGGCATCCAGCTTGCCCAGCGTGGTGGCATCAAAGCTATACACCTCCAGATCCGACCCGCCTCCGTTGCATACCACTCCCAGGTAGGTCTTGGTCGAGTCTTCCGCAAGTCCGGACGGTCCCGCTCCGGTGGCAAAAGGAGAGCCACTAATCGCGGTCAGCGTGCCATTGGCCGCCAGGACAAAGCCGCTCACGGTATTGCTCGTCGAGTTGGCGACGTACACGTAACTGCCGGAAGAATCGACCAGCACCGCGGCCGGTCCCGTTCCTCCGGTGGCGAACGGAGAGCCGCTCACATTGGTCAATGCACCGTTTGTGCCAATAGTCAGCACCCTCACCGCCGAGGCGCCGGTTTCGGTGACGAAAACAAAGGTGCTGTTCGGATCAGTGGTAACTCCGAGGTCCGCGTTGGGGGTGGTGATGGGAGGCAGATTCGCCTGATCGGTCAGCGCACCGGTGGTCGCATTTAACGTCAGCGATTCGGTCCCCCCGGTAGACAACGTCAGGAAAACATTCACGTTGTTCGGCGCGATAAAGAGTTGCCGGCTGGCGCCCGCTACCTTGACGCCATTGAGCGTTCCCGAAAGCGTCAAAAGCCCGGTTGTGCTCGCAATCGAGTAGACATTGATGATCGCGTTCGAACTGGCCAGACTCGCATCGGCCACAATCAGCCAGGAACCCGTGCTGTCCACTTGCATCGAAGAGGCGAGATCCGAGGCCACCGCAGTGGAGTTATTCTCCTCGGTCAGCGCTCCATTGCTGCCCACGGAATAAAGAAAGATGCCGGTCGTCTGCGAAGCCGCATAGATGAAGGTATTCGTGGGGGTAATGGCGATCGCCGACGGCACGAATCCTAGCGAATAAGCGGAGTTCGGAGTCACTGCCAGGCTCAAGGTTGAGGTTGCCGGAGTTGTGCTGGTGGCCGCGGTCGTCTTCGTGGTCAAAGAAAAACCGGCGACACTGCCGGCAGCGGTACCTGCGCTTGCAGTATTCGCCACATACATGAAGTTGCTGGCGGTCGTGCAGTTGGTGGTGCAGGTGGTGATTTTGGGAAAGAAACCGCACCCCGTCGTCATTCCGGCAACGCCGGTCAGACCCAAGACCGCGAGTACCGCCAACCAGAAGCGAGTTGTATAAAACTTGAGCATCACTAGCATTCCCGGCTGCAATTTCCCACTTCCGCTGCCCCGCATTCCTGAAAGAAGCCTTGCTTGCAAGATTAATCCTTCCGCCAACGACTTCCAAAAGCGCCCGCATAGACACCGGGATACACCCCAATGCGAAAGTTAAGACGCAAAAGCCCGCCCGTGTGCTCACACAAAGCGTAGAGCATAATGGGCGGGCTGTCTGGTCAGTGGGCCTTTATGCCTATGCCGCGACTGCTTCTCTGACCCGCTCCGCATCGAGCACTGCTCCGAGGGCGTGGATCACGGAAGCGACCCGAACCACTCCCAGCACCAGCTCGTCGCCGGCGCCCTTCTCCCGCACTACTTTTTCATGCGAGTCGACACACTTGCCGCAGCCGTTGATCGCTGAGACCGCCAGCGCCCAAAGCTCAAAATCCAGGGGCTCGATGCCATGCGTCCGGATGGCATTCATTCGAAGCTTCGCCGGCAAGGTTGAATATTTGTCATTGGAGGTCAGATGAAGGAAGCGGTAATAGATGTTATTCATTCCCATCACCGCCGCCGCCGACTTCGCCGCCTCAAAGGCCTGCGATGTCAGCTGCTTTTCTCCCGCCGTCAGCGCCGCTTCGGTGAGCGCCGCACTGCGGGTGGCAATCGCGCTCGCTACCACCGTCCCCCAAAGCTGCTGTGGCGTCAACTCGCTGTTCTGCCGCACCAGGGTTGAGTAGTTGAGCTTCAAGTCTTTCGCATATGCTGGCATTGCATCAATCAATTCATCGAGATTCATGGAAGCGCCTTCCGCGCGTTTGAACGCGCTATTCAATAGGTTCAAATTCCGGGTGAAATCCTGGGTCGAAAACTTGCACTCAAATTCTGGCAAAGAAAAAGGGAGCAGCGCACCCGGCGTCACTCCCTCTAATCCATCGCGCGAATTAGACGGTGATCGTCTGCTCGCCCTTCTGCCAGTTGCAAGGGCAAAGCTCGTCGGTCTGGAGCGCATCAAGAACCCGCAGAACTTCTTGAGGATTGCGGCCAACCGACAGATCGGTGACATAGACAAAGCGGATGACGTTCTCAGGGTCAACAATAAACGTCGCCCGCTGCGCGACGCCTGCGCTCACATCAAGAATGCCAAGCTGCTCGGTTAGATCACGCTTGATGTCGGAGAGCATCGGAAAGGGCAAGTCTTTGAGATCGGCGTGGTGCGTCCTCCACGCCACGTGGACGAACTCAGAATCGGTGCTGCCGCCCAGAATCTGCGCGTCGCGCGCTTCAAACTCCGGATTCAGCTTGCCAAAAGCCGCGATTTCAGTGGGACAAACAAAGGTGAAATCCTTCGGCCAGAAGAAGTAGACCTTCCACTTGCCAGGATACGATTCATCGGTAATCGTCTCGAATTCCTTGCCTTTTTCGAGGCTGACGGCTGCAGTAACAGCAAAAGACGGAAACTTTTCACCTACGGTTAACATGTATGACTCCTTAAAGTGAATTAGACAAACAACGGTGGGTAAAACAACTTTGCAATCAAGCATGAGCGACTGCTTCTGAAAAGCTTGAAAGATGGCCGAAGCTTGAAAATGCCCTCGATGGGGTCAAGCTGATTCAGAGTCTTGGTGCAATGAGCGCGGGCCCGGCAGAGACCAGAACAACGCTATGTCGCCTGACCTTCTGCCTGCTGGCACGCCGGACAGCGGCCTAGGACGTCGATTGCATACCGCTCTACTAAAAAGCCGCCAGGCAGTTTTCCGCCTTGGGTCGTCAAGCCCAGCTCCGACTCGTCAATATCGTGAATCGACCTGCAATGAGTGCAAACCAGATGGTGATGCGGCGTCTGGTTCGTTTCCACTCGCAATGATCCATGATGCAAACTTACTTCGTGAAAAATCCCGCCTTCAATGAAGGAATGAATCGTCTTGTAGACAGTTGCCAGAGAGATGGATGGAATCTTGCGCCGGACGCGCGCATACACTTCCTCCGGGCTGGGATGGCCATGGGTGCTCCTCAGCACTTCATAGACAACCTGCCTCTGGTGAGTCACCGCCAGGCCGGCCGACTCGCAAACACTTCGAAACTGCCTGGTGTCATTCGCATTCATCGCTAAACCAAGTAGATAATAATTATTATTTAATGTCAATAGTTATCACCGGCGAAAAGGCTACAGCCGTTCACGGAACTGTCGAAATAGAGAGGGGGCGGGGTATTCGGGATTCCCGGGACGCGCGGCGGAACGTCCCGTCCGAGTAAACTTGCAGCAAACACTACTTGGAAATCGAGCTCGCTCGATGGATAATCCGTCCTGCATTGCTAGAAAGCTGGACTCAGAACCAATGTCACCCCTGAAAGCCAAATCGAACCACGTCACCATCGTCGATGTCGCCACAACCAGCGGTTTTTCTCCCTCCACAGTCTCCATCGTGTTGAACGAGGCCCCGCTCTCCCGCTACGTCGCTGCAAAGACGAAAGAACGCATCCGCAAAGCGGCCAAGGATCTAGGCTACCGGCCCGACGCCTTTGCCCGCTCGCTTCGCAATCGACGCAGCCATACTGTTGGCGTTCTGATCTTCGACATCTCGGATCCCTTCTGCACCTTGATCCTGCAGGGCATTGAGCGCTGCCTCGATTCCACCGCCTACTTGCCGATCATCATGGATGCGCACAATGAGAAGAAGCAGTTTGAGGGATACCTCGAAATGCTCATGGAGCGCCGCGTAGAAGGCTTGATCGTGGTTGCAAACTGGCTGTTTGAGGAAGGCGGCCTGCTGCTGAACCTGAGGCGTAACAATCTTCCGACGGTGGTCGTCGGTCGCGACCTTAGCACCGACCTCATCAGTTCGGTGGTTGTTGACAACGTCGCCGGCGGCTACACCGCGATGGAGCACCTATACTCGCTCGGCCATCGCAAGATCGCGGTCATTCGCGGACCTGAAAAACTTGGCGACAGCAACCTTCGCTGGCAAGGCATCCAGCAGTTTGCCGCCGAACACAATTACCAACTTGACCCTCGGCGGGTGCGCCTGCTGCCGGAAGCCCTGGATCCGACGTCCGGCTTCGAAGGCGGCGTTGCAGCGACCGAAGACTTGCTCCGCTCCGCGGCCGACTTTACCGCGCTGCTCGCCTTCGATGATCTCACCGCCCTGGGAGCAATCAGGGCCTTGATCCTCAGCGGCCGCAGTGTTCCCGGCGACTGCTCGGTCATCGGCTTCGATGACGTTCCACCAGCAGCTTTTTGCACCCCCGGACTTACCACCATCCGGCAGCCCATGGAAGAGATGGGTAGGATCGCCACCGGTTGGGTGCTGCGCGCAGTCCAGGGCCCGGATACGGAGGATGCGATTCTACCGCCGATGCAGATACTCTCCCCTCAACTGCTTATCCGTGAGTCGACCTCCAGGGTGTAGTGCTTTTTTCGGAAACCTTTACCGACCTTCGCCCTCCCGCATCTTTAGCGCGCAACAAGGGAACCGCGCCGCCACAACCGCCGTATCTCTCAGCGATGGCTGCAGATTTGGTGCTGCCCTGTCGGAGAAATGCCGGGATGTTGACTTTTTTGCTATGGTGCCTGCTGTTGGTGGTTTGCTGGCCGCTCGCGCTCGTCGCAGCAATCCTTTATCCATTTGTCTGGCTTCTTCTCCTACCGTTCAGGCTGGTCGGTATTGCGGTCCACGGCGCCCTCGAACTGGTAGCCGCGATCGTCTTTCTTCCGGTTCGTGTTCTCCGCGCCATTTAGGACCTCTCAGTTCTAGTCTGTCCGGCCGAGACTTGCGAGATGTGGCTGTTTCCCGGGGGAAGAAGCCATGAATCTTCCCGACTGCATTGCATGCACGCCTCATGGGAAGCCTGCGTTAGCACGAGTTGCGGTTGGAGTAAATTTTCTGGCATGGCGAGCTACTCCGACGGACTGATGGGGTACGCGGACTTCAGGTCCGCAGGACGCAATTTTGGATGGGCGACGGCGGCTTCCGTGGTCGTTGGCGCGGCCTCCCTGTATGTCGCTGGCGGGCGTTGGCCGGGGGTGATCCGCTCCTCGGAAGATCTGATGATCGCCGGAATGCTGGGCTGCATCGCGCTGGGACTTAGCGCGGTGATGGGACTGGCCGTTGCCGGCTCCCTGATGGCCAGCCAGCGCGCGAAAACTCAATAACCGTCTCGGAAAAGGGAGTTCTGCGGCAGCATAGAGGGAACGAGCTGTTTCTCGACGCGAGGAGATTCTCGGGATGGTAGAAGTTCCCTCGGGACCGATGCCTCGGGGGAAACATGATCGTGGTGACCGCGGACCGGAACCGGCAGATATCGATCCCGAATTCGTTGGCGCACTATGGCAAATGCCTCGACGAACTACAGCAGATAGGGATCCCGGTATTGCCACCCTCACGCACGAGACGGTGGCAGAGGTTCGCTGGATGGCTGCTTCAATTTGTCGCCGTTGCCGAGGTCATCCTCATCCTGGACGGGACACCGCGTCCACTACTTCAAAACTACCACCGGTGGATGCTGGTGGCCGGCGCGCTGCCGGTCGGGCTGACGGCGTGGGCTGCTATCACGCTGCAGTCGCCGAAATACCTGACCTTGCCAAAGCGCTGAACGCCTCAGTTCGGCTTCTCCGGCTTCGGCCGGTTCGAACGTCCTTCAAAGCGATCATCCAGTGGCTGGCGGCCGCTAAATCCCGCTTCCATGGTATGCCAGTGCGTTATCTTCGACTCGCCCATCTTCCAACACAGAAGCACTACTTCCTCGTTAACCTTGCAGGGGAAATCGAGCAGACCGATATCCAGGTCCTTGACCTGAACGCCGATTGCGTCGATCTCCTCGAAGGCGTCCTTGGCCCGCTGGATGTGCGCATCCATTTCAGTGCGCTGCTGCGCCACCTTGCCGACGTCCACGTACATGCCGCCGGACAAGAAGATGCGATGGCTCAATCGCTGCAGGTTTTCACCGACCGCCTCGGCCGCCTGCTTGGCGTCAATGCCCCGCTTCAGCAGGGATTCGAGCACCGGCACCAAAGCTTGTGCTTCGTCCAACGTAAATAGCTTCATAAAACCCTGACCTTGCTTCAAGCATACGTCCGCAGACAGACCGGGCCAAATAAGGTTCTTTGACGTGATCTACGAAATTGCGCCTCGATGCATCCGCAGCCGGGGCTTTTCCGTACCAGCAGTGAATGCGGCGGCAAATCCGGCGGATCATCTTCCACCGTCATTTGTGGCAGACCCGCAAGCCATTTATCATGAGGGTCGATGCACGTTGGCGATACTATCTTTATTTTTTGTCTGGCGCTTATCATCTTTGGCCCCAAGAAGCTGCCGGAGATCGGCCGTCAAATTGGCAAACTGATGGTCGAGTTTCGTCGTGCCAGTAATGAATTCAAGATGCAGATCGAAGAAGAGCTGCGCGCATCCGACGAGGCAGAGCGGCAAAAAGAGATCACCGCGGCGACCACCATGCTGCCGAAGACTGCCACAGTCACGCCAGCGTCGCTCCTGGAGGGAGCCGCTGCAAGCCAATCGAACGGCGCCTCCTCCGCGGCGGCCCAGGATCCTGTGATTTCGCCACCCAGCACCGGCGTTCCGGTCAACCACACCTTTTCTCCGGTCGAGACAACGGCCGCTGAGTCGATTTCGGCCGAAGCTCCAGACGCTTACCCGGAGCCGGCGGACGGCTTCAACCCCGGCCTGAACACTGCCTCGAATGCCGAGCTGGCCGAAGTACCAGTGGCCAGCGTCCAGCCTGAGTTCCCGACGGAGACCTTCGAACCGGCAGCTGCCGCGACCGACCACCCGGATCCAGAGAAAGCCCAGGCGTCCGTTCATCATGGTTGATCTGGTAGAACGTGCCCGCGCTGCGCTCACCGAGCGCAAGGACCAAACCGAACTTCCAGGCATGAGCCTGATCGAGCACCTGAACGAGTTGCGCCAACGCCTGGTGCATTCGGCGGTTGCGCTCGTGATCGGTTTCTTCATTGCCTACGCTTTTCACGAGAAGATCTTTGGCATCATGCAGGCGCCCATCGTCGAGGCCCTGAAAAAGAACCACCTCGACACGCAGCTTGTGATCCACAACCCGATCGATGGCTTCAATATGTATTTGAAGATCAGCTTCACCTTTGGAGCCATCCTTGCCGCGCCCTACGTTCTCTATCAGCTGTGGCTTTTCATCTCGCCCGGCCTTTACGCGAATGAGAAAAAGTATGTGACGCCGTTCATGGTCGCCACGGTGGGGCTGTTTCTCTGTGGAGCATTTTTCGGGTACCACTACGTATTCCCCGGCTCGCTCGGCTTCCTGTTCGACTACTCCAAGCAGTTCAAGCCGCTGATCGAAATCAGCGAATACACCGACCTCTTCAATACCGTGATCCTGGGCTTGGGGATTACCTTCGAACTGCCGATCCTGGTCATGTTCCTTTCCCTCTTCGGGATCGTGAGCCCTAAGTTCCTGTGGAAGAACATCCGCTATGCGATCCTGATCATCTTCATCATCGCGGCGATCATCACTCCTACCCCGGATGTGCTGACCATGTGCGTCTTCGCGAGCCCGATGCTCGTGCTGTACCTCATCAGCATCGGAGTATCGTTCATGGTCCACCCAGCCCGCCGCCGCAAACGGGCAGCGGAAGCCTCTTAAACAATGACGACCGCGAATCCAGAGCCGCAGGATGGTCGAGCGTCCGGCCGGAAGCATGAGGCTCGAGTCCCAAGAATCGGACCCGCTGAGATACTCCCTTCGGGCCTCGCCTGCTCAATACTGGCGACACTCCTCATCGCCCTCACTACCCTTGCAACTGCTCAGGCAAGCCACTTCAATGGTGCGCGGGCCCTCGAATACGCGCGTGAACTGGTCGCCTTCGGGCCCCGTTACAACGCCAGTGAAGGCCTGGTCAAAGCACAGGCATGGCTGCGGAAACAATTCGCGAAAGACGATCTGGTCGAAGACACCTTCGTCGTCGACACTCCGGCAGGCCCCCAGCAGCTGCATAACTTTGTTGTAAGATTTCCCGGTAAGAAAGACGGCGTGATCGTCCTCGCGACCCACTACGAGACCAATTACTGGCTGAAAGACACGAGCTTTGTCGGTGCGAACGACGGTGCATCGACGACCGGCCTGCTCATCGAAATGGCCAGCCATCTGCGAGCGACGGGCGGCAAGCCACTCGACGGTTACAGTGTGTGGCTCGTCTTCTTCGACGGCGAAGAAGCCGTAAAGAGCTGGTCCAGCTCTGATTCTCTCTATGGCAGCCGCCATCTCGCCGCCAAATGGCAAAATGACGGCACTCTTAAGAAGATCAAGGCCTTCCTGCTCACCGACATGATCGGCGATAAGGATTTGGACATCGCTCGCGATGGCAACTCCACTCCATGGCTGGAGGACCTTGTCGGCAAGGCCGCCGCCCGCCAAGGCGATCAGCGCTACTTCTTCCATCACAACACGGCCGAAGATGATGACCACATCCCCTTCGCTCAGCGCGGCGTTCCGGTCGCCGACATCATCGACGACGACTACGGGCCGCATGACGCCGGCCACCCTGACGGCTATCACCACACCCCCCAGGACACCCTCGACATGATCAGCGCCAAAAGCTTAACCATCGATGGCGATGTCCTGCTCGATGCCCTCCGCGCCCTGAATCAACGCTAAGAGCAGGTTCAAGGGGCGCAATGCGGGCCTCAGCTTCGCGAAGCTAACCAGGGCCTCTTCTCCCAATCATCGTCGTTCTCTCGCCGGGATGCGGTAGCATCGAAACAATGCTCGCCGGCGCGCCTCTAAGCTATTGGATCGGTTTCCACGCCCTGGTGCTCGCCCTGCTGGCAATCGATCTCCTCTTCCTGAACCCTAAGAACGAGAAGAGAGCGCAGAAACTTGCGTGGGGATGGACCCTCTTTCTCTTCTGCCTGGCATGCGCTTTCGCGCTCACTCTGGTGCGTGTTGACGGCCACCAGCATGCACTTGAATTCTTCTCCAGCTATCTCATCGAGAGCTCGCTCAGCGTCGACAACCTTTTCGTCTTCCTGCTAATGTTCCGTTCGCTTCAGCTCGATCGCCAACAACAGCACAGCATCCTGCTTTGGGGAGTGGGCGGCGCCATTGTTATGCGCGCTCTTTTTATCGCTGCAGGCGTCACCCTGCTCGCTCATTTCGCCTGGATTGAAGACGTTTTTGGAGTCATTCTGCTCATCGCCGCCGTTCGTCTCATACGCCACCAAGCCAACAATGAGAAGCCCTCGGCAGTGGTGCGATGGATCCAGTCGCAGTCGCTGAAGCGCGCCGCAAAAGCGGCAGAGGGGGAAGGGCGTAAGAACGATGGACCTGCGAAAGGCGGCAGAGGCCGTCCGTCAGCCGGCAACGTTGAAGCGGCCGTCCAGCCCCAGACCACCGCCGCGCCGCTCCGAGCCGCTCAACATCAGGTAACCTTGACCCCGGCTACCTTTGTCATGATCGTTCTCGCCGTCGAGGGAACCGACCTTGTCTTCGCCCTCGACTCGATACCAGCGGTACTGGCCATCACCCGCGATCCATTCATCGCCTACACGTCGAATATCTTCGCCGTACTGGGCCTGCGCTCGCTCTACTTCGCGCTCGCCGGCATGTTGGATCGCTTCCGTCTGCTCCACTACGGACTGGCGGCGATCCTCGGCTTCGTCGCTCTGAAGATGCTGCTGGCCCGCTGGGTGCACGTCAATGTGGTGATATCTCTAGCAGTGATTTTGGGGATACTGGCCATCTTTATCGCCGCCTCTCTACTCGAGGAGAAGAGGCGGAGGGCTCACGCCTAAGCGCGAAAACAGATGCTTTCTGCAAAATCGAAAGCGGGCTGAACTACGCCTCTTTGCCGCATGAGAGACCACAGAAAAATTCCCTGCTAACTTTGCGCCTCGAGAACTGCGACTCCTTGAGTCACGGCCGCGATCTCGCAGAGTTGGTATTGGGACTCAGCTGTTGAGGGTCTCCATCAGCTTGTTGAGCGTTCGGTTTAAGTCCTTGTCGGTGCGCTTCAACTCATCAATCTTGCCGATGGAATGCATGACCGTCGTGTGGTGCTTGCCGCCGAACTGACGCCCGATCTCTGGCAAGGAAGCCTCGGTCATCTGCTTCGCGAGGTACATAGCGATCTGCCGGGGCACGACCACGGAGCGCGAGTTATTCTTCTGCTTCAACTCCGCGACGCGCATGCCGAACTGCTCAGCCACCGAACGCTGGATCGACTCGATGGTGATCTTGCGCACCTGGGTATCGATGAAGGCCTTGAGGCACTGCTGGGTGGTCGGCAGCGTGATCTCCATGCCATTCAAGCCGCACCAGGCAATCAGACGCACCAGGGCGCCCTCGAGCTCGCGCACGTTGGTCCTCACGTTGGAAGCGATGAAGAGGGCGACATCAATCGGCAGCGTAGTCTGCTCGCTCTCCGCCTTCTTCTGTAGAATCGCGACCTTGGTCTCAAGATCTGGCGGCTGAATGTCGGCGATCAGTCCCCATTCGAAGCGGCTCCGTAAACGATCTTCAATCTCCGGCAACTCTTTGGGCGGCCGGTCCGACGCAATGACAATCTGCTTCATGCTCTCGTGCAGCGCATTGAAGGTGTGGAAGAACTCTTCCTGGGTCCGCTCTTTCTGCGCGAGAAATTGAATGTCGTCGATCAGCAGCAGGTCCACGGAGCGGAACTTGTCGCGGAAACTGGTCATGCGGTCATTACGCAGCGAGTTGATCATCTCGTTGGTGAACTTCTCGCTTGAGACATAGCAGATGGAGGACTGCGGCATGCGCATCTTCATCTCGTGGCCGATCGCATGCATCAGGTGGGTCTTGCCCATGCCCACACCGCCGTACAGAAAGAGCGGATTATAGGCTTTGGACGGCCGCTCTGCGACTGCTCCGGCGGCGGCCCTCGCAAACTGATTCCCGTTGCCGATCACAAACCCATCGAACGTATAGCGGGGATTGAGCTGGGCGGCTGAGTTCCAATCAAATCGCGCCTGCTGCGCGCTGCTCGCCGGACTTCCCGGACGCTGGCCGTTGCTCCGCTGCCCGATTCCCTGAGGAGCATTCGACGCATGGGCAGGCATGGGCGCAAAGCCTCCATCATCGCGCAGTCGCGCCGCCGCCGGATCCTGCTCCGGAGTGACGAACTTAACTTCCTGAAATTCCATCTCCAGCGACTCCATGGCTTCCTGGATGATGTCTCCATAGCGATCGCAGGTCTCTTGAATGTCCGTGCTCGGTACGCGCACAAACAGCGTGGTGCCGCTCGCATGGCTGAAGCGTGTCGGCTTCAAGCACGCGTCGAATGAGTGACGCGTGACTTTTTTTTCCAGAGCTCCCAGGATTCTCACCCAGGGATTTGGTGCTAGTGCGGGCGATGGTGCAAATGACATAAACTTCCTTGCTCAGGGTCGTTGCTCGCCCGGCGGCAGCCTCGCCCAAACCGAAAAAGAAATGCGGCCATGCACCCGGCGAGTTTGCTTGCTGGGTTGGCCATACTTCTCTCGTGGGCTCGGAGCTTGCATCCGAACGCTAGGGTTGGGATGCTTCTGATTCGGTCGGCAAAGAGACAGCCTGACGTGCAGATTTCTCTCTTGAACGAAACCGATGCTAGCACGATTGAGGGGCCGTCGTAACGGGTCTTTTCTCGAAAAAAATCTTTTGTCGAAGAGTTGCACCAGTAGCAGTGAAAAGTGCAAAAGAGGCCGCTTTTTTGCTGCTTTTTAGACGATCGGCTATACTGAAAGTCTCGCTAGTAGTGGACTTGAATCGATCGCAGCGAGCGCCAAATTCAACACCCAAATTGTAAGTAGAGGAGCGCACTTCCATGCCGAAGCGCACATTTCAACCCAATCGCCGTCACCGTTCAAAGACCCATGGCTTTCGGGTACGTATGAAGACCAAGAGCGGAGCCGCCGTACTCTCCCGCCGCCGCGCCAAAGGCCGCCATCGCGTCTCCGTCAGCGCCGGATATCGCGACTAATTGCCCCCGCCGCTGTCTCTCTCGCGGCCATTATGTTAGTCAATTGCATCACCATCTCCACCACCGAACCATCACCAATCCGCGTAGTGGGACAAGCGCAGCGGCTGCCGCCCCCTGAAGTTGGGGCGGTACTCGCACACGGACCCCTATCGCAGGATATGCATGCCGTCGCCATGATTCCGAACCACGTAAGCCTGGATCATCGCCTGCGCAAGCACGCCGACTATCAGCGCGTCTATCGCGAAGGGCGAAAGCAGTTTTCTTCGTCGATGAGTTACTTCTACGCGCAGCGTAGTGTGGACGCGCTGACGCTGTCTGGTCCACGCGTCGGCCTGACCGCCGGCAAAGTTCTCGGCAAGGCGGTCGAACGGAATCGCATCAAGCGCCGCATGCGCGATATCGTTCGCCGCCGCGTCGATATGGTGAGTGCCGATGTCGACATCGTGCTGCATCCGCGAAAGTCTGTCTCTACCATGGAGTTCGCCAGGCTGGAGAGCGAAGTCGTACGCATCTTTACCACGATTCAAACGACCTTGAACAAAGGCGAGAGGAACATCGGCGAGAAGAGTCGAAGTGAGAAGACCCTGCGCGGCGGCCCAGAAGCTGCCCTGCCAGTGGCTGAAGATCAGGCTTCTTCGTGAACGCGCCTGGCAACGCTACCGAGTCCAGCAACACCAACGCGCTTAGCAACTTCAACGCGCCCGGGAAGACCAGTCCCATGCGACGTCGCACCAGGCTAGGCCAAGCTTTGTTCGTTGGCTACAAGCAGTGGCTCTCTCCGGCTCTCCACGCCGCTATGGGGGTTGCGGGCGGCTGCCGCTTTCAACCCACGTGCTCGGAATACGCCGTTCTCGCGATCGAACGTCATGGTCTTGCGAAAGGCATACTTCTTGCGATCCGGCGTATCGCCAAATGCCATCCGTGGCATCGTGCCGAATTCGATCCGGTCCCCGGCTCCTGGTCTCCCCGTGCCCCTTTTGCGGCTGCATCCATGCAGACTTACACGCCGCCAGTTACCATAGAACCAGCAGAGCTTGCGCCAGGGCCGGCATTGCGGCCATGATCCGCAGTCCTGCCTTACGATCGTCGATAGGAACACCTTTTGCCAGAGATTAAGAACCCCAATCAGCAGGGCGGCGGCGGCCAGGACCCGAAGACCATGCTCGCCTTCACGGCGATTTTCATTCTCATGTTCCTCGGGTTGCAATACTTCAAGCCAAAGAAGACGCCGGAGACCGGCGCTCAGCAACAGCAACGTAGTCTCCCGGCGACGGCTGAAACCCCCGCTTCGAGCCCCGCTTCTCCCGCGGCAACAGCGACAGCGAAGTCGGGGGTGGTGAGTGCCGCCAATGCCGTGCAGGCCAGCAGCGAATCCTCAACGATTGTCGAGAACGAACTTTATCGAGTCCAGTTCTCCAATCGCGGCGCGCAGGTGACCTCCTGGATTCTCAAGAAATACAAAGACGGCGACGGCAAGCCGCTCGACCTCGTAAACCAGAAGGCCGCGGCCCAGTTCGGGTACCCGCTCTCCCTCTTCACTTACGACAGCGGGCTCCGTACCCGCCTCTCTGAGGCGCTCTTCGTTCCCTCAACCACTGGCGTTGTCAACGCACCCGGCTCCGTCACCTTCACCTGGTCTGATGGCAGCCTCACTGCGCGCAAGAAATTCAGCTTCGATTCAAGCTATGTCGTTCATGCCGAAACATCGGTCGAGCAGAATGGCACGCCAGTCACTGCGCTCCTCACCTGGCCCTCCGGCTTCGGTGATCAGGAGACGCTGCCGCAATTTGCCAAGTCGAGCTTCAACACCATGCAAGCCGGCAAGTCGACTTCGGATGCCTATAAGAAAGTCATCGGCGGCGCGACCCTGAATGGCCCCTTCGACTGGGCGGGCGTCAGCGATCTCTACTTCGCCGCCATCTTCCTGCCCGATGCGCCACAGCAGACTACCGTCGTCCAACTGCACAACGAAGAGACGATCCCGCGCAACATCAAGAAGCCCGATCCCAACGCCACAGATCGCGCGCCCGTTCTCGGCGCCGCGATGGGCGTGGTTGGCGGCAGCTCTTCGGCCCGCCTCTACGCCGGACCTAAACTGATCGACGTGCTCAAGAGCGTGAAAGCAACTGGTCCAGCCGGCAAGCCGACCGGACCTGACATTGAGCCCATTGTCAGCTTTGGCTGGATGAAGTTTATCTCCGAACCGCTTTTCCTGATCCTCCACTGGATGCACGAACACATCGTCTCCAACTGGGGCTGGTCGATCCTGCTACTGACCTTGCTCATCAATTTGTGCATGCTGCCTACCCGCATCACCATGATGAAGTCGGCGCTGAAGATGCAGCGCATCCAGCCGCAGATGGAAGCCATCAAGGAGCGATATAAAAAGTACAAAATGAACGACCCGCGCCGCCAGGACATGAACAAGGAGATCTTCGACCTTCAAAAGAAAGAAGGCGCGAACATGTTCGGCGGCTGCTTACCGATGCTCATCCAATGGCCGCTGCTCTACGGCTTCTACAACATGCTCTCGAATGTCTTCGAGCTTCGTCAGGCGCATTGGCTATGGCTGCCCGATCTGGCGTCCCCCGATCCGCTCCACATTCTTCCGGTTTTCTTCATCGTCTCCATGTTCCTGGTTCAATATCTGACGCCGTCCCCCGGTGTGGATCCCGCTCAGCAGCGCATGATGGCCTTCACCATGCCTGCGGTCTTTGGCTTTATGACCTGGAGCGTCGCTTCTGGACTCGCACTCTACTGGGCCTGTGGCAACATCGTCAATATCGTGCAGCAGACGGTCATGAATCGCACCAGCCTCGGCCGCGAGATGCACGATATCGCGGCGAAACGCGCAGCCAAGCGCCTCGGCAAACCCGCCGCCAGCAGGCGATGAACTTTCTCCGCACGTGATTCGTCTGAGTAGGTTAGTACAGAAGCACAGCTGCGGCCTTCTGTGAGTAGCTGTACTTCTGCTCAAGTTCCGCCGCGGCTTGGAGCGGTTTGAATAGCGAGTGAAGCCCTCATGTTTGGCCCGTCGTTGACCATCATCGGGTGAACTGATCCTGGGGAGGTACGAGTCAACGATGCCGATTGAAGATCACGCAGCCGCAGCCAACAAGATTGCCGGCTTCCTTCAAACGCTGGTCAAAACCGGAGGGCTCCGGGTCAAGTACCGCATTACTGCGGGCGGGGGCGCCGCCGATCCCGACGGTCTTGAGGCCCGTGAAATCTATGTCGAGCTTGCCGGCCCGGATGCGGCGCTGGTGACCGAGCGGGGCGGGGAACTCCTGCGCGCCCTCGAGCATGTCGCCGCCAAAATCATCCGCCTCGAACCTGAGGAGCATGACAAGGTTTCCTTCGACGCAAACCAGTTCAAGACGCTCCGCGCCCAGGAGCTGAAGCTCACGGCCGAAACCGCTGCCGAAAGCGTACGGCGTACCGGACAGCCCTTCAGCTTTGCTCCCATGAGCTCTCGCGAGCGCCGCATGTTGCATCTTGCGTTGCAAGCCTACGAGGAGGTCGAAACAGCCAGCAGCGGAGAGGGTCTAGGGCGCTTCGTCGTCGCCTATCCTAAAGGTTCACCTTTGGCACGGGCCGCCGCCGTGGCGCCGCGGAACGGTTCGGGCCGCGGCGGCGATCGCCACTCCAGCCGCGGCTTCGCAAGTCGCAGCCGCCCCGAACGCCGCCCCCGTCGCGAGGGTTGAGCCCAAAAATTGAGGGGAAAGTCGAGCCCTGCGAGAAGTCATTTGAGAAATGGAAGAGGAGCTTGCGTGGCACCGCTACGCCACTGTGCCACGCAAGCTTGTTGAGACAGACTCCGGGAGCGCTAAGACTGGAACCGCGAATTTGTCAGGTTGAATCCGTTGCGGATCTCCTTCGCTAGTTGGATCGAATCTCCGGTCTTGAACTGATGGGAGAAATAAAGCTGCGGCTTCTCGTCAGTTTCTTGGTTGTACAGGCAGCCAATGTCCCAGCCTTGCTTCTGCATCAAGCCCACCACCGGGTTGATCTCCGAGGCAAGCATGCCGAAGTCTGGCACCGCCGCCGCATTCTGTCCGCCGCCGTACGGCTGGAAAGCGACCGGCGCTGAAACATTTAGGTAAGGATTGATGGGGAGACCGCCAAGGGTAATGCGTTCCTTGCGTGGAATTTGGTAGGTCACCACTCCGTCCGCACCGATGGTCGGCTTCGCTCCGAGGATCTTCCCAATTTCATCTGCCGGCAGTGGTGTCGTCGGATTGCTGGGGCTGGTTTGAGGAAATGGCGTCGAGGTCACATTGAGCGCCGCCTTAATGCCCTTCGCGATCTTAATCGGATCCCCAACCGCTCGAAAGTGAATGAACCAAACAATTGGCGCCAGGTCGTACAGGTGTTGGTGTTCCGCCTGGAAGACGATGTCGTGACTGATCAGTTCGTGAATGAACGCGTCGAGTTCCTTCGCCTTCAAGCAAAGGTCCGAGTTCATGATGACCTGCTTGTCTCCATACGGTTGGAAATTCAGGTCGCCATTGATTTGAAATGCAGGCTTGATGGGGACGCCATGCAGGGTGGTGCTGGTGATATCGTCGCGATCGATTTCAATCGCGAAGACGCCATCGGATACCGATCCCTCCGCTTCAATGATGTTTTCGATATCGTCTTGGATGCTTTCGGCAATCGCCGCGTCGTCGGAGTCTCCGTCTTCATCCTGGGCAAACGCAACTCTCCTGCCGAGCGACGCCGCCAGCAGGCCGCCGGTAAGGCCCGCACCGGTCAAGAGCGCGCGTCGCCTGGTAACGAGCGAAGTAGGGTCAAAGATGCTCATAGGTATGTTTCTCCCTTTTTTCCAATCCATGGTGATCGTTGCAAGTTGAGAAGGCAGGTTCAAGCCAGCTGTTGGCCGAACAGTCGAGAGCCCCTGGTGGGAACGGAGGTGCGTTCTCTCCATTCAATCGAAGCTAGATGCGAGGTCTTATCAGCGTCGTTGTCTATCCGGTAAAAAAGAACGGAGATCTTGATAGTGCGATTTGATCGCGCCGAAAGGAGTTTGCAACTGGTAACACCTAACTTCGTAGACAGCGGCGAGCAAGTGCAAGTGGGGGCGAGCTAGGCAACAACGGAATATGACAAAAATGTCATCTTTTGACACCGCTATGTCATCTTCTTGCCGGAGCTATGGCGCCACGTACCGACAACATACTCTGTATGAATGCCGCGAGTAACTCACTCGAGAAGCAATCAATTGGCTTCCACTCCATCTACAGGCCGTAACGATACAGCTCCGCCTTCGCATAAGACCAATGACAGTCGACGAGGCTTTGGATACCAGACATGGTATCGCGAGATACCTGATAGCAAACTAGAACGAACCAGGTAACAAGTTAGTAGCTTGACTAGCGAAAGCCAGCTAGGGTTGGATCGAGAGGGCAGTCTGGTGAAATCTAACTCGGTACTCGGTGTCCGCTAAATTGACGAAGAGCCGCTAAAGTCCAAAAGGAGGTTGTCGATGATGAAGTTAGAGGAAAATACTTATGAGTTTGGCCTCGATCGGCCCCGTCGCTTCCGCTCCTAGCTCCCCCGAGATCCAGAAATCCGTCCCGGCTCCCAAACCAGAGAACCCGCAACCGGCCGTGCTCAAACCAGACACAGTCGCTCTTAGCTCTTCTAGCAGATCCAGCGACGGTGACGCAGACGCCAGTTAGAGCAGCCCATCCACACCCGCCGACCAGCCGTTAAGAAGTTTGGCCTTCAAGAGCCTCACGCCGAAAAGGCGGTCGTATGCCGCCAAAGAATCGGCGCTTCTCCAAGCGGACTTCCGACACCGTCGCAGGTCCGCTTTTTTGTGCAACGAATTCCCAGTATCCCGAGTTAGAAATCCGTGCAACAACCCCCGTCATCCTATGGCCTTCAAACCCTGCAACACAACCGATTCGCGCCTACACTAATCAAGTGCACTCGCATCAGGATCCAACTGCCACCGCCGATCGACGAGCGACCGACACGATCGTCGCCATCTCAACCCCTCCCGGCCGTGGCGGCATTGGCATCGTCCGTCTCTCTGGGCCGGACGCGGTCGCCATCGCCACCCCTTTGTTGAGAATCAAAAACCCCTTGGCCCACGGCCAGGCACGATTCGCAGAGATCCTTGATCCTGATCAGAGCTCGTACTCTTCTGAGGGAGCGAAAGCGATTGACCAGGCAATCGTCACCTTCTTCGCCGCGTCAAACTCCTATACCAGTGAAGACCTTGTCGAAATAGCAGCCCACGGCTCGCCGGTGGTGCTCGACCTGCTTCTCCGCCGGGCGCTCGAGCGAGGCGCTCGCCTCGCCGAACCTGGAGAGTTCACCCAGCGCGCCTTTCTTTCCGGACGCATCGATCTCACCCAGGCGGAGGCGGTCCGCGATCTCATCGACGCTCAGACGCTCTACCAGGCTCGCGTGGCCGCGGACCAACTTGGCGGCTCGCTCGCGCGCCGCATCCAGCCCGCCAAGGCCGCCCTCATCACCCTGATCGCCACCATCGAAGCCGGCATTGACTTTGCCGAAGATGACATCGACGTTATTCTCAACTCTGAAATTCTGAGCCGGATTGAGACTGTCCGCACCCAGTTGACGCCTGTCGAAGCCTCGTTCGCCCAGGGCCGCATCATCCATGATGGACTTACTCTGGCTATCGTCGGGCAGCCCAATGTCGGCAAATCATCGCTTTTCAACCGGCTGGTCGAGCGCGAGCGCGCCATCGTCACATCGACCCCCGGCACTACTCGCGACCTGGTTACCGAACGTGTTTCCCTCAATGGCATTCCGGTGAATCTCATCGATACCGCCGGTCTTCGCGAATCCACCGACGAGGCCGAAGCGCTCGGCATTCAGAAGTCTCGCGAGGCTTACGCCGAGGCCGATATCGTCCTCATCGTCCTAGACGCGACAGCGAGGATTGCCGATCAGGAGCGAGAGCTGCTGGCCGCCTTGAACGGCCGGCAGATTGTCGTTGTGCTCAACAAGATGGACCTGATCAGCGAAGCCCTCGCTCTCCACTCGGACGACGAGATACTATACCGCCGAGTGATTGCCTGGGGTGAGGAGTTATCGAACGTTTCGAAAGAAGAGTTGCCGGTGCTGGCAGAAGAGTTGCTGGTAAAGGAGATCCTCGCGCTGGCCGTCCCAGTATCCGCGAAGACCGGCCAAGGAATCACCCGGCTTCGTCAGTCGATCCTGAGCCTCGCCCAGGGCTCGAGCGCCGACGGGCAGTCCGGTATGTTGACGAACCTGCGACAACACCAATCGGTGGCCGCGACCGTCGCCTCCCTCCAGGCCGCCGCGCAATCGGCAACTCAGCAGATTCCGCACGAGATGATCATGCTTGATCTCTACAGTGCTTTGCGGAACCTGGACGCTCTCACCGGCCAGACCACCTCCGACGACATCCTCAATCAAATCTTCTCTACCTTCTGCATCGGCAAGTAGAGGATTCGAGCCAACCCAGTTGGCCCTCCGAAGCACTCGAGGAGCTAGGAATCACCCATCTTTAGACTCTGCTCATGTTGGTCTGCCGACTCTACGTTCGGCTTCCATTCGGGCAGCGTAAAGCAGAAGGTTGTGCCCTGGCCTATCTTCGACTCGCACCAGATCGTCCCATGGTGACGCTCGACGATCTTCTTGCAGGTAGCCAAGCCGAGACCGGAGCCTTCATATTTGCCGATGCCATGGAGACGCCGGAATGGCTCAAAGATCTGCTGGTAGGATTGCTCCGGAATGCCGATGCCGTTGTCTTGAACCGCGAACTGCCAGAGGCCGCTCTGCAGCGCGGTGGCGGACACATGAACCAGAGGAGTCTCGGCATCGCAATACTTAATGCCATTCGCTATCAGATTCTGCAAAAGCTGAACGAGCTGCGGCGATCCGAAGACGGTTGGCAGCTCGCCGTAAGTCACCTGCGCCCCCCGAGTCTGAATCAACTGTTTCAAGTTAACCAGCGCGTCGATCATAACCTCACCCATCGGGAGTGGTTTGAACTCGACCTCGGTCTGAGCATTGGTGTATTTGTACAAGGTATCGAGCAGTGCGTTCATGCGTTCTACCGACCTCGACAGAGCCGGGCAATAGGAGGCAATCTCCTCCAGGCGTCCCGGCGGGAAGCCCTTCGAAATTCCTTCGCGGAGATTATCCTCGATCAGAAAAGCCAACAAGAGCAGGTTTTCAAGCGGCCCTTTGAGATCGTGCACCAGGACCCGGCTGAAGACTTCCAGCTCTCCCCGCTGCTCGTCGAGCTTCTTCAGCAGGGTTGCTTTATGCACGGCGTTTTCGACACTGCGCCAGAGCGATTCCGCGTGGACCCGGTTCTTGGAGAGGTAATCCATCGCGCCAACTTTCATGGCCTCCGCCGCGACCAGCTCATCTCCCTGGCCTGTGATCATGATCAGCGCCAGATGGGGAAATCGCTTGTGCAGCAGCCGGATGCCGGACAGGCCATCCTGGCCGGCCAGCCGGTAATCGACGATGGCGCAGTCGAATGTTTTCTTCTCACAGGCTTCCAGCGCCTCGCCGACGCTCGCTGATTCAAAGCATACGGCCTCAGTCTGCTTCAGTGCCCGTCTGATTTGTTTCCGATCCCCTTCGTCATCATCCACGATGAGGATGTTCAGTGAATCGCGCACGCTCAGCTCTTCCGTTCGCACGCTAACCTCTTCCGCTAAGGAAACTCAACATTCCGTTCGTAAATACCTACGAGGGTGACAAGGCTCAGGAAATCCTGCGCCACCTTGTCCTTGGTGATATATCCGGCGACATTGAAATGATAGGCGGCTACTCGATCCTCGTCGCTCTTCGAAGTTGTCAGGACAAAGACAATTGACGGATGCAGCTCCTCGTCTTCGCGTAGCGCCTTGATAAACTGAATTCCATTCATCCTGGGCATGTTCAGGTCGACAAGCAGCAGATAAGGCAGCATGATCTTCGCCTTTCCGTTGGTCCCTCGCAACATGTCAAGCGCTTCGATGCCGTCCACGGCCCGGATGATGGTATTCTCGATACCGGCTTTCTGAAAAGCACGCTGAAGCGCCCGCGCATCTCCGTCATCATCCTCAAGCAGTAGTATGTTCAGCGGTGCTTGGCTATGTGTTATCAAGATCCTCACCCGACCACGCCTCTCTTCCTGACCGCTGGTCTTTCGGCCAGTTAAAGCGGAAGGTGCATCCCTGGCCTTCAGCGGATTCAACCCTCAGCTCCCCGCCATAAGATTCGACGGTCTTGCGGGCCAGGGCAAGGCCCATCCCGCTTCCCTCTACCTGGTCCCTAGGTCGCAGTGTCTGGAACATTTTGAAGATCTGCTCATGGAACTGCGCGGGGATGCCGGGACCATCGTCGTGGACTGCGAATTCGTAGAAGTCGCCGCACTCGCTCACGGTCACCTCGATTCGACCCTGAGGCTTGTCGTGATGCTTGATCGCATTGCCGATCAGGTTGCTCAGAATTTGCTGCAGCGGCATTCGGGTCAATTGGATATTCGAGAAGCAGGGGCTGACCGTGATCGTGAAGTTGCTGGTGGGGAGCAATGCAAGGACATCGTTAATCAGGACATCCCCAGCTATGACCTCGCTGGGGCGGTTGTCTAGCTCCCGCCCGATCCGGGCATAATCCAGTAAGTCGTCTAGCAGCTTCCCCATCCGCTGAACACGGCCGCGCAGCAGCCTCATGGTTTCGCGCGTCTCGGTAGTCAGATGTTCGGCGAGGTCTTCCTCCAGCCATTGAGAGGCGTTGTCAATCACACGAAGCGGCGCTTTTAGATCGTGTGAGGCAGCGTAGGCAAATTGCTCGAGCTCTTTGTTGACCGCTCGCAACCGGATGCTGCCTCTCTCGATCTCCCGGCGGTTCCTGGCCAGTTCCTCCTCGGCTGTCTTGCGCGCCGTAATATCGTGGTTGATTTCGAGAACGGAAACTTCCCCGGTAATTTCGTCATGACGGTTCGTCCAGCTGCTGACCACAGTGACCAAGGAGCCATCCCGGCGAGTATGCACCAATTCGCCGTTCCAATAGCCCTGGGAGAGAAGCTGCGCCTTGATGTCGGCAAGGGGTTGCGGGAACTTTGTCTTCAGCAAAACATAGGTAACATGACCGAGTGCTTCCTCCTTGCTCCAGCCATATAATCTTTGCGCTCCCTGGTTCCAATAGGTAACGCGGTCTTTGCCATCGCGGATGAAGACAGTATCTTCGGCCATATCGATGATTAAAGCCTGCTCACGCAAACTTCGCTCCGCCTGTCGCCCTTCCGCCTCAAGTTGCTTTTGCGCGGTCACATCCCAGTTTGTGCCGACCATCCGTACGGGTCGCCCAGCCTCATCACGAGTCACATGGCCCGTCCCGTGAATATGGTGGACGCTCTCGTCATCCCATACAACACGGAATTCGGTATTGAACGCCCTGACGCCGTCCATTGCCTCCTGAAGCTGCCGCTCTGCTCCGCTTAGGTCATCCGGATGTACATGCTGTCTCCATACCTCGTAAACCACATCCTCGTCACGCGGGTCCATGCCGTAAAGCCGGTACATCCAGGGGTCCCAGGTCAGCTTGTCATTGCTAATGTCCCAGTCCCAGATGCCGATGCCGCCACTGTCCGTTGCCAGGGCCAGCCGGTCCTTGACTGTCTGCAGCGCCAATCGCTCCGCGACTCGCTGGGTGATGTCTTTGAAGGCGCCGGTCAAGCGGATCGGCTTGCCATTATCAAATTCAGCTTCGCCTACCACCCGCACCGGAACCTGTTCTCCGTTGGTTGTCACAACCGTACATTCCATATCCCATCCATCGCCGCCAGCGATCGCCGTCTCAATCGCCGCTCTGACTCTGATACGATCCTCTGGAACATAGAACTGAATCCCCTCTTCCAAAACCGGCCGATGATCGGGAGCCACCCCTAGGATTCGGTACACTTCTGCCGACCAGAACAGCTCGCCGGTGACCAGGTCGAGCTCCCAGCCTCCGGTGTCGGTCAGCTGCTCGGTGCGTTCGAGCAATGCCTTGCTTTTGCGGGTCGCCTCTTCGTGTCGCTTGCGTTCGGTGATATCGGACGCGGTAATGGCAACTCCATCCGCCAGCTTGACCGCCTGGATCCGCAGCCAAGCGGTCTTGATGGTTTCTTCCTCGATCATGAACTCCCCAACAAACGTCTCCCCGGTGAGGACGATCCGCCGGTATTTCTCGAACAGACCGAGTTTGAGGTTCATCGGGAAGAGTTCGCACATCCTGGCGCCTATCAATTCCTCCCGGGAAAATGCGACCAAGTTTACGGCATTGCTATTCACGTAAGTGAAGACAAAATCCTCTATTTCCCCCGACGCACCGCGCACCGCCTCACAGAAATACAAGCAGTCCATACTGCTCTCGGCCGCTCCCAGGAGCCGAAGCTCGCTGCTCCGTGCTTCCGCTTCCGCCCGCCTGCTCTCCGCGTACTGCAGCTCTAAATCGGCGTTCAAGGTCCGGAGCTGCGCCTCCATGCTGGCGCCTCTGTCGATCTCGCGTCGAAGAAGGATTCCGAAGAGCGTCAAAAACCCCATGCCTATCAGCGCACTCGACCAGACGGCAAACTGTATCCACCGTCTTGCCTCCTGTGCCCTGGCTATACGCTGCGCGAGCAGTCTGGCCTCTTCGTCCTGCATCTCGCCGATCGTAGCCCGCACTGCGTCCATATAGCGTTTGCTTTCGATAACCTCGCCATCGGAGGGGACGTTTCCCGTTCGTTGCCTGGCGGCTTCGATCCTGAGGGTGGATTCAACGGCAGCATTCACTTCAGCCTGCAGCCGCACGAGCCTCTTTTGCTGGTCGGCATTGTCGACGGTCAACTGGCGCAACGTGTCCAAGTCGCGGTCCAGACGCCGCTCGGACCGGGCTTCAGCGTCGAGAAACGTCTCCTGCCCGGTCAACGCGAAGCCACGGCCTCCGGACAGCGTATCGACCGCATCTCCGAGTGCGGACTGCAGCGTCTTCTGCACTGCCTGAGTATGAACGACCCAGTCCGAGTCTTCCTCGGCCAGTCGCGTACTCCGCAGCGTGATATAGCTCACGAGGCCAATGAGCAGCACGGAGAGTAGAATGCCGGCACTCGCCCAGCGACTCAGCGCGGTCCTTGTCGGACTCCGTGATCGTCGTCCTGCCTGCTCGTCTCGCTTCTCTAAGCGAAGGCCCAGCCTCCGTTCTAGGTTAGACACAACGGTTCCAAGTCGATCGACATAAATTCCTTCCCAGCGGTCGATCCCTCGCCGCATCTGAGCCGCTCATCCACAGAAAGCAACCTTCCAGGCAAAGCGAGAGTGACACCGTGGAATTGCGGCAAATTGAGAGGGATGCTACAAGGGGAATGCCGCAAACGTACAGGGGGTTCTGAATACGACAATAAGATCGCCGACTGTCACAGAGCATACACCCTTCCGGCAGCGCAACGCGGCTCCAAGTTTTCACGGCCGGCCGAGCAAGAACTTGAAGTGAAGGAAAGACATGCACTTGGAAAAGGCGGCCCTTGGCGGAGGTACCGAAGTAACGTAAAGGACGTCATGTTACTTCGAAATAAAATCCTCATCGATAGCTCAGCTTGTCCAGGTTGATCCTCATTCATTTAGCCGATGAGACTGGTCCTCAAAACGGCGAAAGGACGGACCACAGATATTCCCGTACTTCGAGCTCCCTTGCGAAAGCATGGGCGCGAACTAGGTATTAACAACTATCTGCTCAGGATCAATCAAGGGCCTCTGAGTGACTCGACAGCTGTCTAGAGTTAATTCGGTGCTGTGATCGACTTACCCGTCAGTTTGTCTCGTCCGGTCGTTGTTCACGATCAAGACTTCGGGTCGGCGTTGAAGTGGATAGACTGAGGCAGCCCACCATGCTGCTGCCTCAGGTCGTTAGGCCGCAGCTCCTGAGGCCTTTCAGCATTACGAGGGAACGAATGGCTTTTCGTGACGAGCGGGACGGAAGATGTTGCGCTAGTCCTTATCGCTCGCAATCATGTCGCCTGCATCGATGAGCGGACGGAAGCGGTGTACCGGCGGCGGCAGGGGCGAATCGACGCCCTTGATGCTCTTCCAGATGATCTCGTTGAGCGCATGCATCGGGGCGCGGTCCACATCAGAGAAGTCCATTTTGCGACTCTCCTCCGATCCGTAGTCTCCCTTCTTGTTCTTCGCGTTCACATCGATCTTCGGCGAGATCGCGTCGAATGGCGTCGCCCGTGCCTCGGTTCCGAACGAGGCATACATCGGCATCGCCGCTGCGTCGTACTGGCTCATCGGCGGCAGGCCGAGCAGCAACTCGATGGATCGCACCATCGAACTGGTCGAATAGAGTGTGCTGTCGACGATGCCGCGCTTGACGTAGGGACTCAACACCAGTCCGACCGTGCGCCGCGCATCGACATGGTCGGGGCCGTCCTGCCCGTCGTCCTCAATGATGAAGATTGCCGTGCTCGGCCAGTAGCGGCTGTGACTCACCGCATCGACCAGCTGGCCAATCGCGTAATCGTTGTTCGCCACCATCGCCTGCGGGGTAAATGCGCCCGGAGCGGTACCACGGGTGTGGTCTTCGGGCATGCTCATGATGACGAAGTTCGGGAGGCGTTGGTTCGGCTCCGGGCTGTCATAGTTCTTTTCATATGCCTTAAAGTCTTTCAGGAAGACGGCTACATTCTCGGTATCTCGTTGGCGCGATCCGAGATAGTCCGGTGCGACATGTCCCACCAGCCCAGCCACTCCGGGCGCGGCATCCATGGCCGTACCGGTGCTGGCCCGCGCGGCATACTCGCCATAAGAGCGGTAAGTGAGTCCTTTCCGCGCGGCCAGGTCCCACAGATGCCCTGCCGAGGGAATATAGGCTCGTGCCGGCAGGGCATCGCTGCGGCCCGCATAAGTAGGCGGCCAGTAGCGCTCGTTGAAGTCTGTGGCATACGCAGAGTCTGACCAGGAATGCCCATCGACGCTGACCTCGCCATCGCAATAGAGGTTGTCCAGGGTTACAAACTGCCGGGCAAGCGCGTGCTGGTTAGGCGTGACCTCTTCGCCGAAGATGGTCAGCCGGGAATCGCCCTTCGCGCCCTTGATGTCGCCGAAGACCTGATCGTAGGTGCGGTTCTCCTTAATGATGTAGATCACGTGCTGGATCGGCGTCTCCACCCCCACCTCACGCGGAAGGATTGTCGGCTGGCTCGCAGGCCTGGCCTCAGACAAGAGGGAGTCATTGTAAGGAGTGTTCTCGATGACCTCATGAGTCCATTTCGGCAGGCTCTCCCGCAGGTTGGCCACCGGCAGCACCTCGATGCTGCTCTTCTGCAGCGTCTTGACCGTCTCGTCGCCGTACCACTTGGAAGCCAATGGACTGCCCACGCCTTTGAGGTCAGGGTGACCCTCTTCACCTTTGCTGTTGCCGATGAAGAGCGTGTTGTTGTTCTCAGCGAGCGTCAGCGCCGAAGGGTACCAACCAGTCGGAATGAATCCGATGACGGCGCTATGACCGCGGACCGCAATCCGGATCACAGCAATAGAGTTGTTGTCAGCATTGGCGACGTAGAGCAATTTGCGCTGATTGTCGATTTCGATCGCGTCCGGAGTCGAGCCCTCGGGAGCAAGCGGAGTCAGCGTGGTCGAGAGCCTCTCGACCACCTCCAGTTTGTTCGTATCGATGACGTGGATGGTGTTGTCGTTCGAGCAGACGACAAACAGCCGCCCGTCTGCGGATAGCTTCATGTCATTCGGATTCATGCCCACATGCAGTGTGCGAATCACCCGGTTGGACTCCGTATCGATGACGCTCACGCTCTCGCTCGACCAGTTCGAGACGAACAACCTGCGGCCGTCCTTGCTCAGCACCGCGGCATATGGATTGATCTCGACCGGGATCCTCGTGACGATCTTCCGCGTCTTGGTATCGAAGACAACCACGTTGCTGGGGCCCAGTCCGGTTCCACGATTGGCTGCATAGAGCCGACCCTTCCCTGGCAGGTAGGCCACGCCGGCCCACCATACGTCTTTCGGATCGATGGTTTCCACCAGGCCACCGGTGGGCGTCTCGCTCAAACGTCCATCTTGATAGGTGAACTCATAGATCGGAGCCATGGTGCGGGCGATGTTCTTTGCGCCGGTCGCATTGCCGCCGGAGACATACAACGTGTGACCGTCGGCGGACCAGGCGAGTCCCAGCCAGGTGGTCTTGAGCGGGATCTGCTGCACTAACTTTCGCGTCTTGACGTCGATCACATCGATGCCGTGCGGCAGGTAGCCGGAGTGCGTCGCCACGATGATCTTCCCATCGGGAGAGACAACGGCGTTCAGCACCATGTCTTCGATGGTGGCGATAGGCTTTCCCGCCGGGGTGATGCGCCATCCGTTCGGCAGGTTAAAGCCGCCCGGAATGTACTGGGGAGTCTGTCGCGTCGCTTCACCGATAGTGCGGCCGCCGGGAGCAGAGAGCGTCTGGCCCAAACCCGTCAGGGAAAGGCTTGCAGACAGCAGGAGGATGGTAAGGCGTGTGCTTTTGAGCATAGAGAATGGACCGTTTTCTGATTGGAAAGGCGTGGCTGTCCGTCTGCCAGGGCCCGTGAACACGCCCTGACGGACTGCGTAATTAGAGGGCCGTTCGATTAGAAGCGAAACTTCGCGGCGAACTCGATGGTGCGGTTTTCGTTGACCGTCGACGAGATGACGCCGAAGGAGGAAGGAGTTGTCAGAGAGGCGCCGGGGACACTGAAGTTCGGATGGTTGGCGATGTTGAAGACCTCGCCGCGCAATTGCAGGTTGTAGTGTTCGCCAATTGTAGTGTTCTTCTCAAGGTTCATATCCCAGTTCTGGTAGTGCGGCCCCCACAGCATGTCATAAGCGGAGTTGCCGAAGGCATAAGCGGGGGGAGCGGCGAACGCCGCCGTGTTGAACCATTGTGCGTTGTTCTTATGGGCCGGATACAACGGAACTCCGGATACACGGTTGGCGCGTCCGCTGGCTCCGTAGACCTGGCTTCCCGGAGCAGTGTAGGTCACTGAGAACGGCTGGCCGGTCTGGAACGAGGTAACGCCGCCCAGCTGCCATCCGCCGATAATCCGGTCGGTGAATCGGCCCGCGTTACCGAACAGCATCCCGCCCTTGCCGAACGGAAGCCTGTACTGGTAGCTCACCTCGAGCGTTTGCGGCGTGATGTTCGAGATGTTGCCGTAGGAGTCGCCGATTGTCGTCGGGTTCTGATGGTTTTCCACCCCCAGCACTCGAATCCACTGATACTCGGCGTTGATCAGGAAGCCGTTGCTGAAGGCCTTGTGCAAGCCCACTTGCAGGGAGTTGCCGGTCGTGTGATAGATCGGATCGAAGTCCTCGGTGATGGCCGAGAACGCAGCGAACGGCCGGCGCGACTGCTCGGTGGTGGGTCCTGGCGGAGCATAGTTGATGTCCGGCTCGGTATTGCCGGGTCCGCCATGGTTGTTCTGGTGAATGGTGCGCTGGCCCACGTAGCCGATGCGCAGGGCGATCGAGCCGGGCAGTTGCTGCTCCAAAGCAAGGTTGTATTGCTCAGCGTAAGGCGCGATCGTTTTGTGCTGCGCAACAACCGACGGATCAGCGGGTATCGTGGCGCTTCCGGCGAACGGCGCGTTCATGGTAATCGCGGGTGTTGTGGGGGTGTTGGTGTAATTAACGCTAGTGATGAAGGGCAGGCTGCTGAACCCAGTACCCAGGTAGGACGAGGGCAGCAGGTTGTAGTACTGGCCCACCGCGCCACGCAACACCGTCTTCGGTCGAATCTCATAGGCGAAGCCTAAGCGTGGAGCAATGTTGGTGTTGGCCTGGCCAAGGTAGGAGTACATTTTGGAGGGCAGGCCCACCGCTGGCGCCAGGACCGAGTACGGGGTATACAGCGGATTGGTGATCGCAGGGTAGGAGTTTGCGAAGACCACGACCTTGCCGACGCTGGGCACAAACAGCGACTCGGTTCCATACGGGTTATCGTAGAAGTGCTGCAGGTCGTAGCGGATACCCAAGTTGAGAGTCAGGTTGTGCAGGATCTTCCAGTCGTCCTGGACATACACGCCGTACTGGGCGGAGTTCCAGCGAACGACAAAATCCTGCGGGTTCGAGGTACCGGTCGAGTTCGGGTATCCCAGCAGGAAGTCGGCATAGGCGTTTCGCGTGTAATTGCCGTTGAAAGAGAACGATCCGTGCCCGGACGAGTCCTGCCACGAAGTGTTGTAGAGAAACGAAAATCCCGTCTTGATGGTGTGCTTCGGGAAGACCTTGGTGAGCGACGTGTTGCCCTGATACGTCTGCTCGAGGTTCTTCGAGCTGCCTTCGGTGATGCCGGTGATGTTGGTGATGCTGATCGTCGGTGCTGCCGGGAGCAGAATCGGGCCCAGCCCGGGAATGATCGACGAGAAGTCGGTCTTGTAGTTCTGCCCGATACGGAAAAGGGGCATATGCATGTAGGAGACATAGCTGTCGAGCAGCAGCGTCGGTGAGAAAGTGTGGGTCCAGCCTGCTACAAAGATGTCGTTATGTTCGCCATCCTGCGCCACCCCGCCGGCCAGGCTGGAAGTCCCTACATCGGAGAAGGGTCCATAGAAGGCGCGCAGCCATGTGCCGCGCAGCTGGTCCTTGTCACTGATCTTATGATCAAAGCGAAAGTTCCAACGCGTGACCTCGGTCGTATGCGGAATCAGCTCTTGGGTGTTGACTCCAGTCGTCTGCGTGGTCGACGGAGGTATGAGCAGCTGCTGTAACTGGAGATCGACCGGGTTCAGGGGCACGTTAATGACATTGCCAGGGAAGGGCTGGTGGGTGAGCGGGTTCATGATGACCACATTTGGCGTACAGCTGCCGCCAGGCAGGAAGCAGCTGAAGTCCCCCATCCGCTCGGCCGCGGTCGGCTGGATGCTGCTGACAGAGGCGGACTGGGTAAGGTGGAAGCCCTCGAAGCTGACAAAGAAGAAGCTTCGGTTCCGGCCGTCATAAAGATGCGGAATATAAATCGGCCCGTTGAGGTTTCCGCCGTATTCGTTGCGCTGATAGGGGGCGCGCGACGGGGCTAAGGCGTGTGGCCCGTTAAACCATGCCTTCGCTGCTGTACCGCGGCTGCGATTGAATTCAAAGCCTTCCCCATGCAGCTTGTTGCCCCCGCTCGCACTGACGACGATGATCTGATTGGGCTGATTGAACTCCGCCGGAGCGCCCTGGTCGAGCACCTTGAACTCGTCGATGGCGTCGAGCGACGGCACCTCGCCCTGCGCGCGCTGCAACTCGATCTCCATGTTCGTGACGCCATCGAAGGTATTGCCCACATCGCCGTAGGAGTTCCGCTGGTTGGTCCCGAAGGCGAGTGTTACCCCGCGCACCGGCACCTGGTCCTGCGCTGCCACATCCTGTACGCCGGGAGTCAGATTGATGAGACCCAGGATGCTGACGTGTCCGTTCAGCGGCGTGTTCTGGATCGTGGCGCTGTCGATCACGAGACCGACCGAGGAGGTCTCGGTCTGGATCACGGGTGACGCACTGGTGACGTTCACTGTCTGTTGCTCCGAACCGAGTTCGAGATGGGCGTCGATTTGCGCCACCTGGTCAATGACGAGCGTGATGCCGCTCTGTTCAAAGACCTTGAAGCCGCCCTTGTCCACGCGGACACTGTAGCTGCCCGGCGCCAGCTGGGTTACGGCATATGACCCGAATTGCGATGTGGTGACCGATCGGACCTCGTTGGTAGTGAGCTGTCGCACCGTCACCGTCGCGTCTGCGACTGCGGCGCCGCTTGCATCTGTTACGACTCCATTAATCGAACCCGTTATGCCCTGCGCCAAGAGGCCTCGCGTCGATGCCAGGAAGAAGAGCAAGAACACGCTGCCCACCAGCATCGCGATCCAAGGGGCCTTCCGAGAGCCAGCGGTGCGCTCTGGTCTGTCGAAGATTCTTTTCTTCATCTCTCTCCTCATTGCGCCTACTCGGGATGCGTATCCGCAGGCAAGCTGCGCCAGATGTCCCGACAGCCCGAGTATTTGCGAGCTTCTCCATTCGCGATAGGGGTTTTCCATGTGTTCATCGCCTCGGACCACTCCCCTTCGCTGTATCTGCTTGTGAATTAAAGCGATTCCGCATGTGTATGGTTGCGTCGAACCCGGGTGTACGATCGCCGGAATACACGGGCATTTATCCACCGTTCATCCAGCCGGCCTAGAATTCGATTTAACGAAGAAAGAACTCAAAAGGCATCATGCAGACCCTCGAGCCAACGTCTAAGGCCGCTGCGGGTTTCCGCCCTCGCTCAGCTGATGCGGCCGATCCTCGATCACCGAATGCTGCCGATCAAGGCCCGCATCTCTCCGCGGACGACCAGCGCTGGCAGCTCGCCCTGCGCATCGCCGCCAGCCGATCATTGGGCCGTTCGCAGCTGCTATCGGACTTCCTTCTCTATATCGTCGAACGCAGCATCCAGGGCCGCCGCGGCGAGATCACCGAGCAGCAGATCGGCGTCGCCGTCTTCGGCCGGGCCGAGGACTACAACTCGAACGACGACAATATCGTTCGAAGTTACGCGCGCAAGCTGCGCCAACGTATCGACAATTACTATGCCAGCGAAGGCAGTGAGGAGACGCTCCGGCTGGAGATTCCCCGCGGTGGATACGCCCCTACCTTTACCGATCACGTTTCGCCACCAGCGATCGCCGAAGAGCCCTCTCGCGACGGCGACCCTGAGGGCCTTGAGCCCCGGAAGGGTGAGGAAGGCGATGAGCCCCGCTCCGCGAGAGCAGCGGGGATCATGCCCTCAGTTCCAATCATTCCTCGTCGCGCGTTCACGCCGGGCACGCTTGTTGTGCTTCTCCTCGGCATTCTGCTCGGAGTCGGGGCGATGCAGCTGAAACAGTCCCGGATCTTTGTCTCCCGTGCAGAAGCTACATCGCACACCCTATGGGCGGAGCTCTTCAGCGGCAATCGTGACACGTTCATCGTTCCCTCCGATGCCGGGCTGGTCATCATGCAGCGGCTCATCGATCGGCCGGTTCCTCTGAGCAACTACGTCAGTGGAACCTATCGCACCAAGCTCAAGGCCGACGATCTACCCAACGCCGCCGAGATCCTCAAGCTGGGGAACCGGCGCTATACCAGCGTGGTCGATCTCGATCTGGCCGCTCATCTGGCGCAACTACACGAGGTCGTGCCGGGACGTATGCTGCTCCGGTACGCTCGCGATCTCCGCATGGACGATTTGCGCACCGGCAATGCCATACTGATCGGCTCGGACGAATCCAATCCCTGGATTCAGCTCTTCGGTCCGCAACTCCAGTTTTCTTTTCACTATGACCCGAACTCCGACCAGCCGTCGGGCTTCGTCAATCCATCTCCGCGTCCCGGCGAGAGCGAGCTCTATACCACCAGCGGACAGGAAGACCGCACCTTCGGCATCATTGCCTACCGCCCGAACTTGGCCGGCACCGGCCACGTGTTGATCGTCGCCGGTCTGAATACGGCGGGCACACAAGCCGCGGCGGACTTCCTGCTCGATCCATCGTCGATGATGCCGACACTTCGGCGGTCGAAACTGGCCGACGGAACGCTCCAGCCTTTTGAGCTACTGGTCAGCGCCGGCAACGTCGCGACCAACGCCTCTACGCCGCACCTTGTACTCGAGCGGCTCGGCCTGCCTGCCTCGCATTGAGCTGGCTCGCTAAAGATCGTCCTATCTTGGCTTAACAAATCTTCGCCTTGACAAACCAAGCTGGCGGCTGGCGGAGACATAGAGCGCCACAACACACCATAGAGCGCCCACCGCTCTTCCATCACGCCGGTAAGACATAGCTTCGGACTATAAGCAACCAGCCCATAATGCATTCGAAGCGTTGCTGCACTAATGCAGGGATGTCCCAGTCTTGGTTCAAGAGCAGGACATGTCGAACTTAAGTCCTGTGTGAGGCAAACGCAGAAGGAAGCAGCGAGGCAAGTGAGGAGAGTTGTGGCTTCTGCAGATGGTGTCTTTCGGCCTCTTGTGCACCAGATCAATTAACCCTATGTTGAGTGGGTTGGCTTAATCCGAACGGGACTGGGGAGGATAATCTTCCATGAGTAGAATCGACGACCTTAAGCAAGAGTTGAGAGTCTTGAAGGCGGAATACAGGTCTAAGATGGTCCAACTCCACGCCGAAGAGTCTGCTCGCTTTTACATCAAGACTGGAGACCTGCTTCTGCTGGAAGAGGGGACTCACGCCCATTCCAAATCAGCTGTCTACATGGTGAGTAGGATCGTCTTCCGGTTGGGTGGAGAATCGGTTCTATTCGGCCATAAGCGCCTGAAGGATGAAAAGTCCTTTCATCATCGGGAGGTGACGGTCTGTTTAGACTTCGAGGCGCCCCGAGTAATTGGGCGCGTGGATGACTGGCGGAGGATTGTGCAACGAGCGACACCCGACAACCACGATTCGCCATACCTGTTTTCACGGAGCGCTTGAATTCATCCAGGGACGGGAGTCATGGCGCCATCCTGAACGATCTTCTTTCCTTCTTGCATCGCTCTTGGACCTGTTCGTCCATACGATAAGCGCGAAGGCCCTCACCTTGATAGAAATGTAAGTCGCGACGGTCACGTCTGAGATTGTAGAGTCAACCCGCCACGTCTTTGCTGCGGCCGGACCATTGCCTACGCCATTGGCCCCTACGTCAAGCGAGGTGAAGTCGTCTCGACGCGCTACACCACCATCAACATGCTGCGCACCATCGAAGACATCCTGCATTTGGAGCCCATGGGACTTAACGATGGATTGCAGTCGCCGATGACCGATGTTTTCACTCACGATTCCAAGCCCTGGGCCTATCGGCCGATAGTACCGGCCGTGCTGCGCAGTACGCTGCTTCCGCTGCCGCCCGCAACCCCGGCCAACACTCTAGCCGAGACCGCGCGGATACGGGCGTTTGAGCGTCCGCCGCACGACGCCGCTTCCTGGGTACAACGGTTGCAAGGCCTGGATTTTTCGCGAAGCGACCGCGCTGATACGACGCGCTTCAACCGGATCCTGTGGGCAGGGCTCAAGGGAGAAGACGTTCCATATCCGCGAAGCAGGTCCGGACGCAACCTGCGCGCCCACCGTAAGCAGCTGCTGAAAAGAGTGAGCACTCCGCTTCCCTGATTTCGTTCGCCATTCTAGGAAGGCTTCCTTGGGGGAACACCCGGCAGGCCCGCGGCGCGCCATGCTTGAAAGCCACCAACCATGTCCGTCGCGCGGAAGAGTCCAAGATCCTGCAGAGATGCTGCCGCAAGGCTTGAGGTATAGCCCTCGGAACAGAACACAATCACCTGGAGCTCGTAATCTGTCGCGACCGGCAGGCGGGCGCTCGAGGCCGGATCGAAGCGCCACTCGAGCACGTTACGTTCGACCACCAACGCACCGGCAATCGTGCCCTCAATCGCGCGCTGGCTTTCAGGACGAATATCGACGAGGATCGCATCTGTATTGGCCACCGCCTCATAGGCCTCGTCCGGAGATAGCCGTTGCAGCCGGGCACGTGCTGCCGAAAGCACCTGCTCGATGCTCAAGGCGCGAGTGGGGTCTAAGGACGTCCGGCTCTGCGGGCGCTGCTGCTGATCGGGCGTTTCAGCCTTCTCCGATGAGCGTTCGCGCGGAACCAGTCGACTTTCCTCCAGCTCGTACTCATTCATCTCGGCAAGCGGAGGAGAATATGCATGAATGCTGATCGCCGGTGCGATGGAGACATTACGGACATCATGCGTGTAGTCGGGACCGAAGGCACGCGGAATTGCCCGGATGTATCGTGCGGGTCGGCTCGCCGGGCCGATGCTCCTCGAGGATTCCGGTCGCTACGACGAAGGCTCCCGAGGATGCGCCATGGTCGTGGAAGCCGGTGGATTGCCCCGGCAGCCAGCTGATCACCCAGATGTCATGATCCGGGCCATGATATAGCCGTTCATACCAGCGCCGGTCGGCGCGCAGCCGCGCCCGATCTATCCATGCATCGGAAGAAGCGAAATGCGAGACGATGTTGGCGAGTTCCTCGGGAGTTCTCGAGTCCAGACTGGATAGGTCGCTCCCAGCAGGCATTGGGATGACGGCCTCGTGCGTAAGTTGTTCATCGGTTGCCATGAAATATCTCCTGGGGAAGCCGCATCTACGGCTTCTTTAGTCCCTGTGATTCAGCCGGCCCGGACCGGTGTGGTTCATTTTCCTTCTCTCCCGTAGCCGTCGGTTGCGGCTGATATCGCCGTCGCCTCTGGTGGGCTGCTTGGCGGCGACAGGCTGGCAAAAAGCTCGCAAAACGAGACGGTCAAGATGGCGCGCTTCGTTAGAGCAGCGAGATGCATGTGTCGCTCCACGGCTGGACCCTCGCGAACAAGGCACACAGGGGAGGGCGGTTTGTCGACGGATCCTGCGGGCAGATAACGGGGAAGTTCAGATGAGCTTTAGAGAAGGCGCTTCAGAGAGTCTGAAGAGAATATCGCGGCTCACCCAATGGAGGGATGGTCGCAGCGACAACAACGAAGCGTGGGAAATGCCATGGCCTGACATTAACATGGCGCCAAGAATCGGGTCAATGTTTCAGCGCCAATAGTCGCCTTGGGACGTGACACTTTCTGAAGACGTTCCCTTTCGGGAAGTCAGGCAGTTGAATCGAACGTCGTAACTTCGATGCAATGACTTTTCTAGTGAAAAAGCTTCTGCGCAAATCAAGATCTCGAGGACGATCTACCAGAGTTAGCCGTCAATCAACCGCTTTCATTGCGGATCAGAATTCTGTACTCGTGTCGTGACATAGCCCTCATGCGCCATGCTCGCTCCCATAGGAATGTAGGCTTCCTCTTCCTGCGGTGCCCAGGTGGCAAGACCGTCAACGTAGCGGTTGTACATGCAGAAGGCCGCGGCGATCAGGACCGTGTCGTGAATTTCAGTGTCAGTTGCACCTTGCTCGCGCGCACGTGCAATGTCTTCAGCAGTGACCCGCTTGCCCCCTTGCTGGACGTGGCCGGCGATGTTCAAAAGCGCTTTCAGTTTCGGCGAAATAGGAGCGGCCTCAAAGTCCCGTTTGATTGCGGAGATCAGCGCGAAATTCGTCGCAAGTTCCACCGGGCCGCCTAAATGATGGGCGGCAGCGGCGCCGTGACTTGTCTGGCAGAAATGACAATCGTTCTGGCTTGACGTGTAGGTGGCGATGATTTCGCGGTCTGCTCTCGAGAGCGTGTTGGGTCCGCGGAGGAGGACTTCGGCCAGCCTGCGCAGGGGCTCTGCTGTGTCGGGCCGGAAGGCGAGCGGTCCGGTAATTCCTGGAAGTCCTTCTGGAAATGTGATGTGGGGCATTGGGCTCTCCTCCGCTTTGCTCAATCTCGATTGGCTTTCGGTAGCCCATGCTACGCGGATTCAAGGGCCGTGCGCCTCCATCCAAAGGTGGAGAGCGGTTCCCACAGAGCCGCATCGTGTACTGCTGCCGCACTCTTCAGCCGGCACCCCCCATTCAAGACTCTTTTCAGCCTGAGTGGGATAGCCAGTCATGCGGGCGGAAAGCGCGGAGTTACTACTGTTCTCATTCCACCGATAAGTCGCAGGTGGGAGATAGATCCCCAACCTATGGGTGATGTGTATGTATCTGACATTCCGCGAGAATGACCTCCGTCTGCTTCAGGAATCTATAACCACTTACATAAGATGATCGGGCGTCTCTTTCAGAACGACCATGTCAACAGCAACCGATGGTCACATCAGCGGATGATCGTGTCTTACTCCGTGGGGTACCAGCAAGGCTCAAGGACTTTCCGCGGCATCTGTTGCACTTCTGCCAGCTCGAGCGCCAACGACGCGCGAGAGCGCACTGAACGACATTTTTGGAGGCAACATGAAGTTGCGCATTCCGTTCTTTACCATATGCCTGTTGCTAGTAGCGGGACCCATCCCTGTGACAGTACAATTGCACGCGCAAGCTACCACCGCTTCTATTCACGGCATCGTTACCGATTCCACTGGCGCGGTGCTTCCAGATGCGACCGTCACAGTTGTGAACACCAGCACAAGTATTTCGGCCATCCAGGAAACCGACAGCAAAGGCTATTTCATTTTTCCTGATCTTCACATTGGTGGTCCATACACGGTTACCGTTGGCAAAGACGGCTTTCGGAAGTTCGTTTCGACGGGAATCATGCTGGATTTAAGTTCCGCGCGGGAAGTAGAAGCCAAGCTTGAGATCGGGGCATCATCACAGACGGTCCAGGTGAATTCAGCCACAATCCAGGTAGAGACAGCCGATGTGCAGCTCAAGCACGTGATCGGCGCCGCCGAACTCGAAGAGTTGCCGACCCTCGGCCGCGATGCCGTCCAGTTGCAAAAAACCGCGCCGGGCGTTGTAGAAGCAAACGATCGTGAGGGCACTTTCTCTACGAACGGAAGCCAGACGCAGGAGAATTCGTATCTGCTGGATGGCACCGACATCAACGACATTCTGCTGAACCAGCCCGGCATCACGGTGAATCCGGATGCGCTGGCCGAGGTAAATATCATCTCGAGCACGCTCGATCCTCAGTTCAGCCGCAACTCCGGAGCCATTGTCGACGAAGCTCTGAAGAGCGGCACCAACCAGTTTCACGGGAACGGATTCGAGTTCTATCGCGACACATTCCTCAATAATGGCAACTACTTCTCGGCAACTCGGCCAGTGTTTCACCAGAACGTCTTTGGAGGCACGCTGGGGGGACCTATCCTTCGCAATCGCGCATTCTTCTTCGTCGCTTACCAGGGTCTCAGGAATCGCACCGCGCAAACCCAGCTCACTCAGGTATTCAGCAGCGATCAGAGAAGCGGAAACTTCTCTACCGACGGGGGATTCTCGAACAACCCGATTCCGTTTCCCGGCGGACTACAGGGGCCGACAGGCTTTTGTCCCGCCGGAACAACATGGAAGCAGTGCTTCCCAAATGGCCAGATTCCCGCGTCGGAGTTTAATCCGATTGCCACAAGTCTGCTCAACAAGTATGTTCCCCCGGCCAACTTCACCAGCGGCGGCATCAACTACTACAACTTCAATGCCCCGAACACCGCCGGCGACGATCAAGGCATCATTCGCATCGACGATCAACTCACAGCAAAAGACACACTCTGGGCCTCAACGATCTTCGATTCAAACCCGAGCACGAATACATTGCCACTGCCCTCGACTGAATCGACAGGTACGGGAGCCAATCTGCCTGGCTTTGCGGCTGACAACTCATCCCACATCAAACTTTTCAACGCTTCGTGGACGCATATCTTCAATAGCAACACATTGAATGAACTGCGCGCTGGATATTTCCGGTACAACTTCGCTGAGCTGGAACCGGCAGCATCTACGCTCGCCGCTCCGTCCTCGTTCGGATTCAATATTGTTCCGCAGGACGCAGCTGCCGCCACACTGCCCTTCATGAATGTCAATGGATATTTCGCCCTGGGTTTCAGTACCAATGGGCCGCAACCCCGCAAGGATGAAAACTACACATACTTCGACAACTTCAGCAAGGTGGCCGGAAGTCATAACTTGAAATTCGGAGCTAGCGTCGAACGCTTCGTGTTTAGCAACCCGTACTATTCCGACAATAGCGGATATTTCAATTTTGTTGGCTCCGGCACCTATAGCACTGGCGACCCGGCCGCCGACTTTCTGCTTGGCGTTCCAGCGACCTATAACCAGGGATCGGGTTTCTTTGTGGATGTCAGGGCCTCGCAATATTATGCATATGCGCAGGACCACTGGAGGGTCTCCGATACTCTCACATTGGCTTACGGAATTGGATATGACGCAGAGACTCCGTTCGAGAACCTCCAATATGGGGGAGTGGGCGTAACCTGCTGGCTGCCCAACAATGCGCAATCCAAGGTCTTCCCCAACGCGCCTCCAGGGCTGCTGTACCCAGGCGACCCGGGATGCAATCGAAACGGCGGACCGACAACTCACTGGAATCATTTTTCGCCGCGCGCCGGGTTTGCCTGGTCTCCCAATGGAGAGATCGGTGCGCTCACCGGCGCCTCGGGCCAACACTCGCTTGTCGTCCGGGGCGGCTTTGGCGTGTATTGGAACCGTCCGCAAAGTGAAGGTACGCAGGAGAACTCGAACGATGCCCCATTTTCCCTGAACAGCTTGGGCGCAGCAGGCATGGGAGGCAGCCCAAGTTTTGCAAATCCATTCCAGGATATCGCTGGCACCCCAGGAGCGTCTTACCCAACAAATCCGTTTCCCTATACAGTGCCGAAGCCGGGTCCGAATGTGAGCTTCTCCTCTCTCTATCCACTGGAGATGGACAATCTCACTTCCGAGTTCGACGTTCCGTACACTTATAACTTCAACCTGAATGTACAGCGCGCTCTGCCCAGCAACATGGTGCTCACCGTGGGCTATGTTGGTTCCCTCGGCAGGAAGCTGATGCGCGCAGGGGATGGGAACCGGACGACGCAGGCAGGCCACGATGCATGTCTGAGCGGAACAGGAACGGGCGCGCCAATTGTGCTGGGCAACAACACATTCTCCTGCGTGCAACTGGCCAACGCGCAGTCTCTCTATTTCCCCGGCAATAAGACACAGCCGGCAGTGGTTCCCGGTTCCCAGATCCCGGGACTGTTTCCCAATGGCCTGCCTTACTACCTATCCATTGGCGGCATGTACACCAACGGCGCTTCCAGTTACAACTCGCTGCAGGTCTCCCTGGCGAAGACTCCCACTCGTGGACTGTACTTCGCTCTTGCGTATACCTATAGTCACGCACTGGATAATGCCTCCGGTTTGGAGGATTCAGTAGCAAACGGCTACGGCAGTAACTATGTTCCCGGCTTCGAGCATTTGAGTTATGGCGATTCTGCTTACGATGCGCGTCATCGATTCGTGGGGCTATACAACTACGAGATACCAGTGCCGCATGCCATGACTAGCAATCCCGGCGCACGATGGGCATTGGCAGGTTGGCATCTCTCTGGAGTTACTGCGCTGCAGGCGGGATTCCCGGTCACCATCTATGACGCGGGAGTTTACAACTCGCTTTATTGCGACCAGTTCAGCTTTGTGAATTGTCCAGATGTCCCTAACACGTCGACATTCCACATCAAGACGCTGAACCCCAGGCACGCCGGTAATTATTGGTTCAATCCCGCGACGTTCTCCCAGGAGCCTATTGGCACCTTTGGAAATGTGAAGCGGAACTTCTTCCACGGGCCCGGATTCAACTACTCCAACATAGAGATTTACAAGAACCTGCCGGTGGGAGGGGCTGACAGCCGGCAGTATATCCAACTGCGACTAGAAGCCTACAACGCCTTCAATCATGCGAATTTCGCAAATCCAAATGGCAACTTCGGCGCAGGCTCTCCCGCGTTCGGATCAATCAACTCCGTCGATCAGCCTGTGAGTACCAGCGGTGATCCTCAGCCGGGGCGCGCCATTCAGCTTGCAGGCAAATTCTATTTCTAGCGATTGCGCCAGGTTGAGGAGAGACAAACTCCTCGACCTGGAATCGCAATCCACTAGATATCGAAGCATCAAGAGGCGTTACTCTGGTTGCGCCTGTGCTTAAAACGATGGTCAACACTATTGAAAGGCACACCATGGCGATGAGCGAAAGAACCACTCAGCGAGCAGAGAGCGAGAACTCCCTTCACTATGCCGGGTGGGGAGTGGTTGCTGCCGCTTTTGCAGGCGTGATGGTGAGCTTTGCTCCCATCGTTCCTTATACCTTCAGCCTCTTCCTGAATCCGCTGCATGCGGCGTTTGGCTGGAGGCGCGAAGCCATCGGGGGCAGCTTCGCGCTCGCAGCAATTACCGTCGCTTTGGTTTCTCCACTTATAGGGCTTCTGCTCGATCGCCTTCCGCCGCGCCGCATCATCCTGCCTTCGATTCTCATCTTCGCGTTGGCGCTCGCATCCCTAAGCAGGCTTGGACCAAACCTAAGGCAGTTCTATCTCTCATTTTTTGTGCTGGGGCTTGTCGCCAACGGCACCGCACAGTTTGCGTATGCGCGTACCGTTCTCTCGTGGTTTTACAAGCACCGAGGTCTCGCTCTTGCGCTGGTGCTCACCGGCAGCGGGGTTGGTTCGATTCTTATCCCTCCACTTACTCAATGGACGATTGAACATCATGGATGGCGCGCCGCCTACCTGATGCTGGGCTGTATCGCTTTGCTGGGTCTTCCGCTAACGGCGCTGCTGGTTCGCAACCGGCCTGATGCGGTGGTGGCGGACGATCGCCCGGCAGTCTCCGGCGCCACGGTTGCCGCCGCCTTACGGAGTGGACCCTTTTGGATTTTGGCCTCTATCATCATGCTCTCTGCGTTCAGCGAGAACGGGCTGGTTACGAACCTGGCAGCAATCGTCACCGAACACGGCGTGAGCGCGCGGACCGCTGCGCTTGCCCTCTCGGTCCGAGGCGGCGCCGGCATTGGAGGCAGGCTTTGCGTCGGATTTCTTATTGACCGCTTCTCGCCGCAGCGCATTCAAACATTCGTTCTACTGCTGTCGGCAGTTGGCGCGCTGGTGCTTGCTTTCGCACATACATCCCCGGTGGTGCTGATTGGAGCGGCGGTGTTGGGGGTAGGTCTGGGCAGCGAAGCCGATGTCGCGCCATATTTGCTCGCGCATTATTTCGGCCGGAAGCACTTCTCCGTTCTATACGGATTGACGTGGACAGCGTATGCCATTGGCGGAGCGACCGGCCCCATGGCGATCGGACACTGGTATGATCGCGCGGGCTTCTATCAACCTCGCTTCATCGTGTACCTTGCATGCGTCGCCTTTGCAGCCGTCGCCATCAGCCTGCTACTGCGGCGCAACTCTACGCATATCTCGAATGATGCCGACAAGATGGTTCCAGCAGGCGCAGTGTTTCTCGAAGATTAAGGTCGCCCGGCGGTTCCACCCAGACCGGTTGCAACCCAACTCGAGGAAGATCGATTCTCCGAACCGCTGTTCTGAACTATTGCTAGGGCCGCCTGCGCGCTTTTGAAGCTTATTCCACCTCCGTGCGCACGGTCGCGATTTCAGGCTTATCCAGTCGCCGCGGCTGAAGCCAGTGTCCAGACCAAAGTAACTTGTCAGGTTCAGAACGGAGTCCTAGTCTCTTGAGGTAACGCTTAAGTTATCTCCGGAGATAAAATGGTTACCAAGCTGCAAAGCCTTTTCGCCGTATTTTCACTTGCTGCAGCCCTCTGGAACAGTGCCAATGGACACGCACAGACAACTCCCGTTCTCTCCGTCAATGCGGCCGCCAATCAGCATGCCATCAATCCGAACATCTATGGCATCGCCAGCTATGGGCTGGATGCCAGCTTCGCTCAGGAGATCCAGGTGCCGAATGTTCGCTGGGGCGGGGACGGCGCCTCTCGCTACAACTGGGAGGTAGACTCAAGCAACTCCGGTTTTGACTGGTACTTCATGGGCGGCAGCGGAGTGAGTAATCCCGTCCCAAGCGCTTCGGCGGATCTTATGATCAATACCTATAAATCGGCAAATGCTGGCGCGCTGATCACGATTCCCATCATTCCGTATGTAAACAACAGCTCTGCCTGGAGCTGCAGCTTTCCGACTTCGATCTACGGCGCGCAGCAGTCGACCAATCCGTATGTGCACCCCAATGGAGAAGACTGCGGCAACAGTATTTCGTCAACCGGCGCTCAGCTGACCGACATCGATATAGTGGCCAACAATCTTCCCAACTCCACAGCGCTGCAGCAGGGCTGGCTGCGACACCTGGTGTCTACGTTCGGCGCCGCGGCTCAGGGCGGCGTGCCCTTCTACCAGCTTGATAATGAACCTAGCGGCTGGGGCAATACCCATCGCGATATCGAGCCGAATGGCGCAAACTACAAGACCATTATCTCGCTTGGACAGCAGTACGCTGCGGCGATCAAGCAGGTGGATCCTACTGCGACGGTGCTTGGACCCTCCGATTTCACGCTCGGCGGCTGGGTTGGAACGCCCAGCCTGCAGAACAACCTCTATGCGGGCCAGTATTACCTGCAGAAAATGGCTACTTATAACCGGGCGAACGGCAAGCGCATTCTTGATTATTTCGATGAACACTACTATCCGCAATTTACCGATGCTACCTCACAGCTCGCCTCAACACGCACCTTCTGGGACCCGACCTACAACGGAGGCACGTGGGTGGAGCAATATGATTTCGATGGTCCCATGCAACTGATTCCACGTTTCCAGCAGTGGATCGCCCAATACTACCCGGGAACCGGATTATCGTTTTCAGAATATTCGATCGACAGCGGCAACAAGCTCATCACCGATGGGCTGGCCGAGGCCGACGTGCTCGGAATCTTCGGCTGGCAACAAGTGGATCTGGCTAACATGTGGAGTCCGCCCGCGCCGACTGATCCCATCGCGTACGCTTTTCGCCTCTACCGCAACTACGATGGACTCGGCAGCCAGTTTGGCGCCACCAGCATTTCGGCCGGCAGCAGCGACCCGGCCGCACTTCCGATCTACGGAGCGTTTCGCTCCTCCGACGGCTCCCTCACTTTGGTGGTGCTGAACAAGACCACAGCGGCGACCCCGACGACGCTTTCTTTAGGCAACTTCAGCGCTGCAGGCTCGGCTGCGATCTACAGCTACAGCAACGCCGACCTAACCCAGATCACATCGCAAGGCAACGTGTCGCTGGTTGCAAACTCGCTGACTTACACTTATCCCGCTTACTCCGCGACCATGATCGTCGTTGCTCCCCCGTTGGGCGAGGCGGTGGGCGCGTCAAGCAGGGCGCTGCAGTTTGGGACCGCTCCCTTCGGCACCAGCACAAGCCTTTCACTCAACCTTACGAACCACTCCTCAGCAGGCGCGGTGACCGCAACCGCGTCGATTAATGGACCGAGTTATCTGCTTTCCGCCAACGGCTGTAAGGCCGGGATTAAGCCAGGCAACAGCTGTGCGTTGCAGGTCGCATTTTCTCCGGTAAAGATAGGACCTCATAACGACATCCTGACCATAACCCCGAGTGCCGGACCGGCCATCTCGGTCGAGCTGAGCGGCATTGCTTCGGCTGCGGCAGTTTCTATTTTGCCCGCGTCTGGTCTGGCATTTGGAACGATCGCCTTTGGCACGACGGCCACCCTGCCGCTTACCATCAAGAATGTCGCCTCGGCTGGCGCAGTAACTGCAACCGAAACCATCAACGGACCCAGCTATAAGGTGCTCGCCAACAACTGCCTCACCGGAGTGACCGAGGGCCAGACATGCACGATGCAAGTCGAATTTGATCCGCGCTCTGCCGCCCCGCACAATGACGTCATGACCATCACGACGAATTCCGGGGATGTATACCGGGTAAACCTTACGGGAGTCGCCTCTCAGCCATAAGCCACCGCGCATCTCAACAGATGGGAACAGCCGGACGATCGCGGCCGGCTATGTCAGTTTCACTCCCGCCCCGACGCTATAGTGCTTGGGATGGATCGAATTCCCGATCTTCAAAGGAACCTCGATCATCATGTTTTTCCACGGAGTGTAGGGCAAAATCTTCCACATTTGTGTGTTTAACCAGAGACGGAAACGAGTTCGCGGCACAATCCAGTCGGTTCCCCCATCCGCGATCCCCTGGCACTTCGCTACGAAGTCGCGCATTTCGCTCTCATATCTCTCGAATGTCAAATGATAGTCCCCATCCGCCTCCGCCAACTCGCCGGCTAGGACATAGGCTCCCACTACCGCCATCCCGGTCCCCATACCAGAGAGCGGAGAGGCGCACCAGGCCGCATCTCCGAGCAAAACGCAGCGACCAGCGGACCAGCGGTCCATCTTTACCTGGCTCACTGAATCAAAATAGAAGTCAGTCGCGCTGTCCAGGTGCTTAAGCAGTCGAGGTACTTCCCAGCCTTCCTTGCGGAAGTGTTCGCGCAGGATGTCCTTTTGCTGCCGCGCTGTCGCGGCGCGCGTAGTCGAGCGGTTCGGAAGCGAAGAAGAATGACGCCTTGGCATCTCCCGGATCACCTCCGCTGAAGATGCCGACCTTCTTGCCCAGTGTTCCGTAATAGAGTCCGGAGTGATCAAGATTCAAGTAGTTTGGAATGCTGAAGATGGATACGTAGTAGCCAAGATGGCGGACGAAACGGGCTTCCTCGCCAAACACCACGGAGCGAACTTTCGAGTGCAATCCGTCGGAGGAGTTTCGTGATCACGCCAAAACGTCGTCGTGCGGGCAGTTGTCTTAACGGATGGCGCGTTACACTTTTCGCAGAACTCTCATCCAAAATATTCATGCAGACTCAAACGGTCACGCGCTCTATTGAATCGGATCTAGAGCCTGGCGGACTGTACGACATTCTCGCGGAAGTCAGCAACATTCCTAAATGGGCGCCTGTCTTCGCTGACGCCATTGAGCGGGTCAACGACACGTATTATCGGATTACAAAGAATGGTGAGACCTTCAATTTGGAGGTCTTCCTCCATCCGTCTGCCGGCGCCGTCGACTACATTCGCGAGATGCCAAACGGCAGGCGTGGTGGTGCATACCTCCGCGTAATGCCCCGTCCCCTTGGTGGCAGCACTTTAACTATGACTGTGCCGATCGGACGGATACAACTGAATTCGAAGTTGCGAAGCTCCTTGAACAGGAACTCACCGACCTTGTCCAGCTCGCGCAATTTTGATCACCCGCGTCCAATCATGCGGAATGCTCATGACAGCTGGCATAACTCGAATCGATAATAGCTTGTCAACGACACTGGAGGGCCGCCTGCAGATTGGTTCAATTGTGATCCATTGCTATGAGTTCAATCGCATGGTCGAATTCTGGCAAGAGGCTCTTCATTATGTTCCGCGAGGTCCCGCGGAGCACGGCTGGATGGTTCTGTGCGATCCCAAGAGGCACGGGCCGAACTTGTCGTTCCAGGCTCGCGACTCCCACGCGCCCCACCGCAGTTCGATTCACCTGGACCTCTATTCGCCGGATCAAGACGCTGAGGTCGAGCGATTGCTGGCACTGGGAGTGCGCCGTTATCCGTGGAGGTACCACCCCGGCGCTGATTTTGTGTTCTTGGAGGATCCGGATGGCAATCTTTTTTGCGTGGTTCAACGTACCTGATCGAGGACGTGTTTTGACGAAGGATAAAGGCAAGGGGTGAATATGCGGGTTCTGGTCGCAGGCGCCGGTGGTGCGATAGGTCAACAGTTGATTCCGCTGCTCACGGGCGCCGGGCATGCTGTTGGAGCACTGCTCAGGTCAGAGCGCAAACGAGATGCTCTTCTGGCAATGGGCGCTATCCCATTCTTCGCAGACGCACTCAACTCATCAGCGGTGCGCGCCATTGTCGAAAGGTTTGTATCACAGAGTTTTACTAGTTCGATAGCCCCATTCGCGATTTATCTGCCGGCGTTAGTAACTGTTCGCCTTATAAACCGGAACGCTAATGAGCTAACGATCAGGAGCTTGCGTATCGGGACTATTGTCCTCGCTTTGTTCCTGTTCGGCTTGGGTCCAGCTAGTCGAGCACAGGATCTGGCGATTATGCACGCCACTGTCTATTCCGCGCCAGACGCGCCGGCGCGACGGGACGTGACAGTAGTGATTCGTCACGGAGTCATCGCGGAGGTGGGGAAGCATCCACGCATGCCCAGGGACATCGAGACGATTTCCTGCCAAGGCTGCGTTGCGCTTGCCGGTTTCTGGAATGCGCATGTGCATTTCATGGAGCCGAAGTGGAATGAAGCCGCGAATCAACCCGTAGATAAATTGGACCGCCAGATGAGCGAGATGCTCAACCGCTCGGGCTTCACGACGGTGGTGGATACCGGCTCAGACGGAGAGAATACGGTAGCACTGCGGCGGCGCGTCCAGAGCGGCGAAGTCTTGGGGCCGCGCATCATTACCGCGGGCATCCCGCTCTTTCCCGCGCATGCGCTGCCGTATTACCTGGATGTGCTACCCGCGGACGTCAAGGCAAAGATGGCTCAACCTGAGACGGCCGCGGACGCGATCATAGATGTTGATAATAACCGAGCAGCTGGATACGACATCGTAAAGCTCTTCACCGGTTCGATTGTGAGTCCCGATCACATCACTCCGATGAAAGTGTCGATCGCGCGTGCAGCAGTCGAAGAGGCACATAAACACGAACAGCTGGTCTTCGCGCATAGCTCAAATCTTGAGGGCACGAAAGTGGCAATCGACGCCGGTGTAGACGTTCTGGCGCACACGCCGGAGGTTACAAGTGGAATCGATGAGACGATGCTGCGGCGCATGATCGCGCAGCACATGACGATCATCCCGACGCTCAAGCTTTTTTCGCGCGACGACAATATCGCGAATATTCGCGGACTCGCTTTCCGGTATCACCAGCTTGGCGGAAGGCTGGTTTATGGCACCGACACCGGGTTTCTCCAGGATTATGACCAGAGCGAAGAATTTCGTCAGCTGGTGCAGGCCGGGCTTGGCTTTCGGGATGTGCTGGCCATGCTCACGACAGCTCCTGCGGAGCTCTTTCATCTCTCCCAGCGCGAAGGCAAGGTAATGCCAGGTATGCGCGGTGATCTGACGATCCTGTCAGAAGACCCGGCATCGGGGCGCCCGGAGGCGTTCACCACGGTGAGATATACGATCCGCGGCGGCAAGGTGATCTGGCGGTCAAATTAGCAGCTGAGCGATTCATGGCATGATTCGTCTCGGAAACGCCCACAGGGTTCACTGACTTTCCACCTGGAAGAAGAGAGGGTGCAAGCGCCATTGTGCAAGGCCTAGTTGCGAGGTAGGTAGCAAGATCTCGTAACCGGCTGAGCAATGCGCGATCAAGGTTTCTTGCGGAGATGCCGCGCGGGAGCCTCGTTCAATCGCAGCACCGCCGCAGCGGCGACGTACTGGACCACCGGCTTCTCATCGTCCATGCGGGCTTCGATCTTGCTGGCAAAGGACCGATCGCCGCGGCGTGCGATCGCATCGAGGGCCGCAGCGCGGACCAGCCAGCTCTTGTCTTCAGTGGCCGTAAGCAGCGCCTCCCCGCTCTTCGGGTCGGGATCGTCAGCCAGGATCTTCGCGGCCGCGGCACGTACCGGCGACGTATCGTCTTTGGTGAGCGCCTTGACCGCCGTCATCCCGATTCCGCCGAAAGGGAGAAAGCCGACTCCCGTCTCGAAGCCGAACGTCGCCAGCTTTCTCGGATCGCTGAGCATTTTTCTCTGATCCGCCAATAGTCCCTGGCCGCTCTTGCGCTGACCGGTGAGCACGGCATAATAGACCTCGTAAGCGGCCGGCACTTTCATCATCAGCAATGCATGGGCAGCGCTCAGGACCACGCTGATCTCTGGATCTTTAAGGGCCTTCTTTAGATCCGGTATCGACTCTCGAGCGTCCATGGCGCCGAGTGCGTTCGCGGCAGCGTTCCGCACATCTACCTTGCCATCGCTGAGCGCTTTTACTGCCAGTTCCTCGGCATGCGAATCCTTGCGAATCAATCCCAGAGCGGTAATCGCCTGTTCCCGCTTCTCCATGCTGGAATTGCTGCTGGCGTCGTTCAGGATACTCCAGGCTTTCTCTGTCGCTGTCTCCGCGAGCGCTGTGGTCGTTAACAGGATCAGAAAGCCGATGCTTGCGATCCGCCGAACAGTCACTCTCTTCGATGTTGTGGGTCGAGTATTTCTTGAGATCACAGCTTTTTCATCCTTTGTCGATGATAGTGCAATCGCCGGCGCCCCTGCCCTCTGGCATTGTTTCGTCGGCCTGGCAGCGCACGCCGCGAGCCGCTCTCCAACAGATACACAGCAAAGCCAGATACACAGCAGAGCGCGACTGCCCGCAGGCACGCCTATTCGGAGAACTGCTCTAGACTCACGACATGGAGCGTTCGCACGTCCTGTCGAAGAGGATCCGGAATTTGCGAAATCTGCATTGGATGCGCGGCCTCCGTGCCGGCCTCGCCGTGGCAGCGGCCATGATCGTCTGCCACCTGCTAGGCAAACCCATGGGGTGGGCGGCGCTCGGTGGCTTCGAAGCCATCCTGGTGGACAACGGCGGTCCTTACCGATCGCGTTTCACGACCATCGCTACCCTGATGCTGGGAGGTACCGTGGCCTGCATCGCTGGAGCCTTGACCACCAGGAATGGTTCTGTCTCGTCAGCCCTGGTTCCGATTCTGATCACTAGCGTCTTCTGCTTCGTGGTGACATTCGGGCGGGTTCTCGCGCAGCCCATCGCCTCGACCAGCGTCATTATCCTCGTCATTTATTTCGCCGCCCTCGGAGCTTCTGCCCATTCCCTTGGCCCGGCGTTGTGGAATGCATTGGAGTTCGTTCTTGGCGCGGCTTGGGCGGCGCTGCTCAGCCTGCTGCTCTGGCCGGTCGATCCGTTCCGGCCCGCGCGCCTGGCAGTTGCCCGATGCTACTTCCAATTGGCTGAATTCACCGCCAGGATTGAACCGACTCTGCGCGGCAGCGAAGCCAGAGAGGCGGCGCGCCTCCGCGGTTTTGAATGGCAACGCACCATGCGGTTGTCCATGGAATCGGCCCGAGTGGCGTTAGGGACCACCGCCGCCCGTGTTCCTTCGCGAACCATCCGAGCCCGGAACCTGACTGTCTTGCTGGAGACGGCCGATATGCTCTTCGAAGCGACCATCCGGATCACAGAACTCGCGCTCGGCCTCGAGAGCGCTTCCGCTCCCACCCAAACCGGCCGCCCCGAAGACCCGCTGCGGGAGTTCGTGGAAGGCCTCGGCAAGGAAGAGGAGGCGATCGCTCGTGCACTCCAGCGCCGTCCTTCCTTGAGCGGCACCAGCGAGCGACGAAGCGATACGAGGGAGGAACGCTCGGACATGCCTCCTTCCGTTTATGCCGCGCCGGATCGCGTCCGCAAGGCAGCGCAGGAGTTCCCTGCGAGCGCAAAAGACCGATCCATCCTCGGCCATTTGGCCGCTGCTCAACTCGATGCTTGCCAGAATCTCGAGATCGCCCGCGAAGCCGTCGCGGCGGTGTGGACCGGCGTTGAAGTCAGGTCGCAAACCGCTAGGCTTCTTACCGAAGGCGCCTCCCGCACAGACGTCAGAAACGCGAGCCTGTCCGACGCTCTGCAAGCCAACTGGACGCTCGGTTCCATCATGATGCGGCATGCCCTGCGCATGGCGGTGGTCGGCGCCGTCGACATCCTTCTGCTGCGACTCTTTCACATCAGCCATGGATTCTGGCTCGGCATGACGTCAATCATCGTGCTTCAGCCGTATCAATCGCACACCTTGAAGCGCGGCATAGAGCGTGTCGGCGGCACCGTGGCCGGCGGGATCCTCGCCGCCGTGTTGGCCGTTCTCATCAGCAGTCAGGCGGGCATCATTGCCGTCATCACGATCACTTCCGTGCTGACACTCGCAACCTACGCCGTTGACTACGCCTGGTACTGCTTCTTCCTGACCCCAACTTTTGTGCTGATGAGCTTGCCTCATCTTCGTGACTGGCAATACTCGGGCGTGCGAATGCTCACCACGCTGCTGGGGGCTGCCGTAGCCGTCGGGGCCATGCGCCTGCTCTGGCCGGAAGGCGAACACCTCAACCTTGGCAAGCTCCTGGCACGGGCCGCTGCCGCTGACGCGGCCTACATCCGCGCCATGCTCAGCTACTGGAATCGCCTTAGCGCCAGGCCTGTCGCCGGCAGCCGAGACCTTTCCGTTCTTCACACCCAGCAACGACGATTGGCGGAACGCGAGCTGTTGGCGCCCGCGCGCCGCGCCTGCGGCCTTGCCAGCAATGATGCCGAAGAATCCCTCGATCGCTTGATGCTCGAGCCGGGATTCGGACGTCCAGCTTCGCCCCGGATGTCCTCATCGGCCTCGCCCGCAAGTTCGGCCTCTATGCGAGATCACGCTCTTACGTTCGTCACTTACACCCGCAGGCTCACCCAAAGCATTACCACGCTGGCCGTCCTCGGCAAAGCCGATGCGGAAACCCTCGCCAGGACGGAGCGGTTGATCGCGAGACTAGAAAAGATGAGCGCTGCCCTCCTCCGTAGCGACAATCTGCTTGCCCCAGGTCCCGGCCGCGAGGACGACTCCTGGTTGCTTGCCGAAGATCCGGATGTCGCCGCCCACCAGATGCAACGGATGGAACGACAGATCGCCATTCTGGAAAAAGCGGCGACGGGTGTACTCGGAAGTCTTACCGCCTCTTTCCAAAGGACCCCGCCCCAGGATGCTTTGATATCCTGATAACCCTCTTTCGGGCAAGCAGTTGGGTCGGCTTGTAGCTTTCTCTTTTTTGCAGAGAAATCGACGGTAAATTGCCGGATTTCACTGACTCTCATTCGCACATTCATTCTCTGTTCACACGCACAAACTAAGACGGAGAAGCGCGTCTAAAAACCGGCGCGAAGGAGTTGTAATGCAAAAATTTGTTGCATGTTCGCTGGCCACCGTGCTGGTTACTGGGCAGTTCCTGGCCCCAATCGCCGCACACGCGACGTCCACCGACTATCCGACCACCACCCCGATCAAGCACGTCGTTGTCATCTTCCAGGAGAATGTGTCGTTCGATCATTACTTCGGAACCTATCCCTATGCGACCAACCCTCCCGGAGAGCCGGTTTTCAACCCGCTTCCAAGCACGCCTACGGTGAATGGACTCAGCACCATTCTGAAGCTTCACAATCCGAACTTGAACCCGGTTAACGCCACAGGCGCCTCCAATCCCTTCCGTCTCGACCGGTCCCAGGCTGCGACTTCCGATCAGGACCACGACTACACCGCCGAACAGCAGGCCTTTGACCATGGCATGATGGACGCCTTCCCGGCCTTCACCGGAACTCCCGGACCGCCGCCCGCCGGTCTGACCACCAATGGGATCGTCATGGGCTATTACGACGGCAACACCGTCACTGCCCTATGGAACTATGCCAACCACTTCGCCATGAACGACAACTCCTATGGCACCAACTTCGGCCCCTCAACCGATGGCGCGCTGAACCTGATCTCCGGCCAGACCAACGGCGTAACTGAAGTCAACGGCGCAGAGTCTGCAGTCGTTGCCGACGGGTATGGCGGTCTTACCCTGGTGAGCGATGCCGATCCGACTGGCGACGTCTGCTCCAGCACCTCATCCAACCTGGCGATGGGCGGCAAGAACATCGGCGATCTGCTCAACGCCAAGGGCATCTCATGGGGATTCTTCGAGGGTGGCTTCGACCTCACCAAGACCAACAGCAACGGCACCACGGGATGCAACCGCAGCACAACCTCAGCGATCACCGGCGTCAAGAAGGCTGACTATATCCCCCATCACCAGCCCTTCCAGTACTACGCTTCGACTCAAAATCTCAAGCACACCCGCCCCAGCTCGGTGGCCACCATCGGCCAATCAGGTGACGCCGCAAACCACCAGTACGACACTCACGACTTCTTCGACGCGGTCAGCGCCGGCAACTTCCCCGCGGTCAGCTTCCTGAAGGCCCCTGGATACCAGGACGGCCACGCCGGTTACTCCGATCCGCTCGACGAACAAACTTTCATCGTCAACACCCTCAACTTCCTCCAACAGCAGCCCGACTGGGCGACCACCGCGGTGATCATCGCTTATGACGATTCCGATGGCTGGTATGACCACCAGATGAGCCCCATCATCAACCCGTCCGTTAGCCCACAGGATGCCCTCACCGGCCTGGGCACCTGCGGTACTGGTGAAACCGCCCTTCCCGGCGTCAATCCTGCTGCCGTTCACGCACAAGGACGCTGCGGTTATGGTCCCCGTCTCCCTTTCCTCGTCATCTCGCCCTACGCCAAGCAGAACTTTGTCGATCACAGTCTGATCGATCAAAGCTCCATCATGCGTTTCATTGAACGCAACTGGCTCGATGCTGAATCCGTCGGACCGGGCTCCTTTGACGGCTATGCGGGTACGCTGAACAAGATGTTCTTCTTCTTTGACCAGCCGCCAGCTCCGAAGCTCTTCCTTAATCCGACAACCGGGGAGCCCGTCGCTCACCCCTAGTCGCTGTTCCAGTTCCTCTTTGAAAAGGGGGCGTGGGCTATTGCTCACGCCCTTCGTTTTCCCCCAACAAAAGCTCCTCGCATGGACTTTCTTCTACGATTAGCTCTGAGGTTTCTGGTTTGATCACTCGCCGCAAATTCCTCGGCCAAACGGGCCTTCTAGCCGCCGGAGCGGCGCTCTCCAAACAAGCCACTGCTGCTACCGCGTCCTCGCTCAACGCTAGCACCCTCACTCCTTGGGTTGATCCGCTGCCGTTGCTGCCCCAGGCCAAAAGCACTGGTCTTCGTCCGCACCCGGAGAACCCGGCCATCAAGATTCCCTATTACCGCCTCGCTATGCGCGAGATGCTGGTCAAGCTGCATCGTGATCTCCCACCCACGCGCGTCTGGGGCTACGCGAACTCGTTTCCCGGGCCGACCTTCGACACTCGAAGTGGGGAGGCGCTGCTGGTTGAATGGGCGAATGAACTGCCCGGCAAGCATTTTCTACCGATCGACCACACTCTTCATGGCGCCGAGGAGAGCAAGCCCGAAGTTCGGGCCGTCGTCCACTTGCACGGCGGCCGCACGCCGGCCGAGAGCGACGGTTATCCCGAAAGTTGGTTCGTTCCCGGCAAGTCCGCTACCTGCTTCTACCCCAATCATCAGGAGGCGGCGATGCTTTTCTATCACGATCACACGATGGGAATTAACCGGCTGAATATCTATGCCGGGTTGCAAGGATTGTTTATCGTCCGCGATGCCGTCGAAGACGCCCTTAATCTTCCCTCCGGCAAATACGAGATCCCATTGCTGATCTTCGACCGTATGTTGCGCACCGACGGCTCCCTCGAATATCCCACCTCCGGCAATCCCAAGTCCCCATGGGTGCCGGAGGTCTTCGGGGACGCCATCCTGGTCAACGGTAAGCTGGCTCCCTACCTCGAAGTCGAAGCGCGGAAATACCGCTTCCGCCTAATGAATGGCGCTAACGGCAGGTTCTTCCGATTCTCGTTCGGCGATCTCTACGAGTTTCAACAAATCGGCTCGGATCAGGGGCTGCTCTCCGCTCCCATTCCGCTCAAGCACCTGGTGCTCGCACCCGGGGAGCGCGGAGACGTCCTCTTCGACTTCAGCCCCTATGCGGGTAAGACGCTGCTCCTCAAAAGCGATTCCTTCGAACTGCTGCAGTTCCGCGTCGCCGCCGCGCCCGTTAACAACAATGCCGGGCTACCTCAGGTGCTACGCCCGGTGACGCGGATCCCCGAGAGCCAGGCGGTCAAGACCCGCCGTCTTACCCTCGACGAAAACATGGATCTCGTCCAGCAATCGATGGGTATGCTCTTGAACAACACGCCATGGCACATGCCGGTGACTGAAAAGCCCGTCATCCACACGACTGAGATCTGGGAGCTCGTCAACCTCACCGAAGACTCTCATCCTATTCACATTCATCTGGTGCGCTTTCAGATTCTTGATCGGCGGCGCTTTAATGTCTTCGAATACCAGAAGTCGCAAACCTTGAAGTTCTTCGCGGCTGCCGTTCCTCCCTCACCCTCCGATGCCGGCTGGAAGGACATCGTGCGCGTCGACCCGGGGATGGTCGTTCGCATCATCATCCCCTTTGAGGGATACACTGGCCGCTACGTATGGCACTGCCACCTGCTCGAGCACGAAGACAACGAGATGATGCGCCCCTTCGAAGTCGTTGCTTCGTAGGTTTCTCTGAAGGTCCCAATCTGGTTCGAAGGCGCGAATTGGCTGTCTGGTAATCGCAGGTTGATCCGGTATTCTCATTTCTTCCGCACAATGGCGGCATGCACAGCAACCGCCGCGGAGTGGGAAGCGAACCGGAAGACGACGCAGATCGTTCCATTGCCCAGCGTTCCATTGCCCAGCGTTCCATTGCAGATCGTTCCATTGCACAGTCCATCCTCTTCCCGTTCCGTTATTGGAATTGGAAGACCGCTTCCATCACTGCTGTCATTCGCGGCTCGGTCTTTCTCGGGGCCCTCGGCCGTCATGCCGGCCAGAAGGGCGCTCTCATCGAGATCGCTTATGTCATCGGAACCTCCGGCTTCTTCTCAGCGATCCAGCAAGGGCTGCTGGGCGTCCGCAATCGCTGGCTCGGCAATCTCGCCATCGTCGCCGGAGTTCCGGTGGCGGCGCTTTTGCTTGATTGCCTCGCCCACCTCGCGGCAGCCACTCCGAATCCATCGAAAGTGACCATTGGAGTCCTGATCTTTTCGCTGATCTCCGCCGCGTTTCATCTGCACATGATGAACAGCGGCGCTATGCTCGCCGGCAAAAACGAGCAGTCCTTTCTGGAAGACCTGAAGGCAGTACCAGCCTTGACGATCTCCTTCGTTTGCGCACCATTGCGCTGGGCAACTCAGCTTCTCTCTGCAGTTCCCAGGGCGGTCGACTGGGAGCCAGAATCAGCAGATTGAAGTACATCCCGTAAATACGAGGTGGCCTCGTGCATCGGCTCGCTTCCGTTGAAGCAGTTACGGCTTGCCCACGTCGATCATGTTGTCATCCGAGATCCGATCGATCAGCTTGTTGTATGGATCGATCCCCGCCCGCGTCGGCATCTGGTCCACAACCACTTCAAAGGTCTGTCTCGGCTGCGTGATCTTTTCCTTTTTCAAGGACAGCGGCTGTTCGTGGTCTTTTTTCCCCGTAAAAACGCCGATATCGACGTAGTCGTTCAGCACCATAGGCGTCTCATTGCCGCTACCGTCGGCTTTGAACTTCTTCGACTCGACCGTCAATACGACCTTGTATCTCTTGTCCGCCGTTGGGGTTACGGTCGCCGTGACCGCCTTGTTGTCGTAAAGCACGATCGACTCGAAGGCATCAGTGATGTAGTACTGCAGCTCCGGCGGAGTCTGATCGCGGAGCGCCTGCACCAGCTGCCGCGTGTCGGGATAGGGCCCGCTCCGCGAATCGGTCGCATTTGCATAACGGTACTCCATCAAGAAATTACGCAGCGCCAGATTTAGCTTGTCCTCGCCGATGTAGTCGGAGAGCGCGTAAAGCACCAGTGATCCCTTCTGATACCAGACATATGCCTCTCGCTGCACCAGGTCGAGCGGGGTCTCCTTGATGCTCTCGCCCGCTCTGCCGCGCAAGTAGCCATCCAGCTCATGCTTGAGAAATTTGCGCATCTGATAGTCGCCATACCTCTTTTTGCATCACTCGTAGTGCCGAGTATTCCGCAAGCGATTCCGACATCATGTTCGAACCCGCCACCCGTCCCCCGATCAACTGGTGACCCCACCATTGATGGGCCAGCTCATGGGCGGTGACGAAGTAAGTCATGTCGATATCCTCCGGCCCCGGCGGCCGCGTGAAGAAGCCAAACTCGGCAAAGGGAACTGTATTTGGAAACGATTGCGCAAAGGTCCGATAGCGAGGAAATTCCAGGATGCGGAACTGCCGGAACTGGTAGGGGCTGAAGTTCTTTTCGTAATACGTTAAACCTGCCTTGCTTGAGGCAATCATGTCGTCTACATCGTAGAGATGGGCCGGGGCCGAATAGACTTCAATATTGATCTTCCCCTCCGCGCCAGGAAAGCTGTCGCGCTTCACGGCATAGCGGCCAGAGACGTAGGCGAAGAAGTCGAGCATCCTGACGTTTCCCATGTCGTACTCGTAGTAGTGCCGCCCATTCTCATGCCACTCCCGCTGCGGGTAACCCGGCGCCAGCGCCACCTGGTGGTCCGACGTACTCACCGTCGTCCGGTAGGAGATCCAGTCGGAATACGGCGTGAAAAGATTGGTGACGCTGCCTACCGCGTCGCCTCGCGCGGGAAGGTCCGAAACTGGTCCAAGATGTTCATCCCGGCGGCGGCGGGGGTCGGTCAATTCGTTGTCTGGGTTGTAGCCGATCGTCGGGAAGTAGCCAGAGTCGAAAAAGGTGCCGCTATAAGCAAGCTCCGGACGCTCGTTTCCATCCGTGAACCCGTGGGTCGCGTAGCCCACATTGAAATTCATGTTGATCTTTTCCCCGGGCGCCAAGGGCTGCTCGAGCGCGTAGATGCTATAAAGATTTCTGGCGCTCGACGAAACCAGATGAAAGGGTCGATCGAAGACTACCTTTGATATAGATTGTTGCCCGTTCACGATATGGACAGTCGTGATCGGAACAGTGGTTTTATTCTGTAACAGAAAGTGTCCGGTTCCTGAGAAAGCGCGTCGCTCCGGAAAGATGTCGATGGCTGCATCGACCGCGATGATCTTCGGCTGCGGAATGCCCTCGTATTTCTTGAACTTCCGCTCATAATCCGCCTGTATGTCACGTCTCGCCTTCGCGTTGAGATATTCATTCAACACATGGGCGTTGTAGTAATACCAGCAGCCGCTCCCGATTGCGATCAGCAGGAACAGTCCTCCTACGGGGACAAGCCGCCGCGCCCGCTCGCGCGCCAGCCGAAGCCGCGCCTTCCAGGAATCGTCTGGCCCCCGCAACGCGAACACAATCGAGATCACACCCAACACTGCCGAGATCGATAGCCAATACGTAATCGACCAGAAAAGCGCAGGCACAAAATGACCGTAGCCGTTCATGTCTGAATACGTGTAGGGCGGTATATTGCCGAACAGATACAACGTGTTCTCCCAGCCAAAATTGAAGAGCACAATGCTGAGAACAAAAATGCCAAGCACCAGCCCATGGGCCACGAATTTATTGCTCAGCATCGTCTGCAGAAAGAGCGCCAGCAGCACATACGTCAACACCCCGGGATAGGTGATGAGGTAGAGTTCTTTGAAGTACTCCAGCAGCTCATAGTGGTAGTAGCCCGCAATCGTCTGCATGAGCACCCCGCACAGCAGGACCACGGTCAGCAGTAAAAATTCAATTGCTGCCAAGGCCAGGAACTTCGACAGCCAGTCGGTGGACTCCCGCATCGGCAATGCGTCATGAATGCCGTCAAAGTGAGTGTCCCGCTCCCGCCAGACAAGTTCGCCCGCATACATGGTGGCCACAATCAGGAAGAAGAGGATTGCATTTCCTTCGACCGCCTGGACCATCAAGAAGGTCACGGGATAGACATCGGTATCGTTGACCTTCCCGGCAAAGTGGCCATTGATGATTGCAAAGACCACCATCACTGCAAGAATGGCCCAGAAGGGCAGTTCGCGCAGGATATTCGAAATGCGCAGCCGGGTCAGCGAGAGCAGCTGTGCCCAGGTCGTACGGGCGTCGAAAACCTGGTGTACCACCGGCAGTTTTCCGGCTAAGAGAGAGCGCCTCGGGCGAAATTCCTCCGCCTCGTTCTCCTTTGCCTTGGCAGCCCGGCGTCCCTGCGAGACTGCAGTCAGCGCTTCTACCGATAACGGGAAGAGCGCATAAACGACGACCAGCGCCGCCACTCCGACTCCCGACCAGATCAGCCGGTTATAGAGCACGACGCCGCTCCATGGAAGCAGCAGGCTGTTCTTCTCCACTACCGTCCAATAGCGCGTAACGCTATCGAAAAGCCGAAGTCCCACGGGATCGAAAATAGCCGACCAGAAATGCTCAAGCGAACGCGTAGCCCGGAAAATCACATCGGCGATCAGATACGCCATGAACACCACAACGCCCTGCAGGTAAACGATGAATATCTTGCGCGTCAGCGCCGCAATACAGAAGAACAGCGAGCCCAAGAAGAAAATCTGAATTGCCGTGATCGTCAAGAACGGCTGGACATACCACCAGAGATGTCCTCTCGCAATCCGCGTGTGGTCGGCCCACGATGCCAGCGTCCCCGCCGCCTCGCCGAAGATCAACCCGCTGAAGACCAGAAGGGTCGTCACCAGGGAACCAGTCCAGCGTCCGCCAAGATAAGCAAACTTGCTGATCGGCTTGGTGAAGATCAGTTGATAAGTGTCGCGCTGAAAATCGCGCAGGATCGACGTCCCAAAGATCGCCGCAATCACAATGATGCCAAACAGGCTGAAGAGGATCTGCAAGAGCGTCGTCGAGAACGGCCCATTCAGGAGGATCTTGTCATTCCCGACGTTGATGAAGTCTTCCGCCGCAATCGATAGAAAGCTCAGGAAAAACCACATCGCGAAATAGACATAGGTTGAAGGACTCTTCAACCGGAATTTCATCTCGAAGGAGAAAAATTCCCAGAACTGTCCCATCGGTCACTCCTCGAAATCAGTTCTTCACTTGCCGGGCAAGGTTGAGAAAATAGACATCTTCAAGGTCCGACTCGACGGCTCTGAAACCTTCTGCCGGAGAGCTGTCGGCATAAACCCGCACCTCATGAAGCCCACCCACCAGATGCGTCGAGATGACTTGAAGCGCCTGCTCCATCTCTAGCACTTCCTGGTCGGTCGCCACGACCTTGCTCCACATGCGCCCCTTGAGCGCGTCGAGCGACTCGGCCGGCGACCCCTCCAGCAGCACTTCGCCATTGCTGATGATCGCCATGCGCGGGCAAAGCTCACGGACGTCATCCACGATATGCGTCGACAAAATGACCGTGACATTGTTAGCGATTGAACTCAGCAGGTTCAGAAAGCGGTTTCGTTCGGCGGGATCGAGCCCGGCCGTAGGCTCGTCCACGATAATCAGCTTGGGGTTGGCTAACAGCGCCTGGGCGATGCCGAACCGCTGTTTCATACCGCCCGAGTAGGTGCTCAGCGCCTTCTTCCGCGCCTCCCACAAGTTGGTCTGCCTCAGCAGCGTATCCACCATGTCTCTGCGTTCCGTACTGCTGCTGATCCCCTTTAGTACTGCCAGGTGGGTGAGCATGTCCAACGCCGACAGCTTCGGATAAACTCCAAACTCCTGCGGCAGGTACCCCAGTAGCTTGCGGACCGCGTTTTTTTCTTTCAGCACATCGATGCCGTCGAGAGAGATGGTTCCGCTATCGGGATCCTGCAGCGTTGCCACCGTCCGCATCAAGGTCGATTTGCCCGCCCCGTTCGGCCCCAACAAACCAAACATGTTGTTGCCGATGGTCAGGGAAAGGTTTTTAAGCGCCTTTACCCCATTTGGATACGTCTTCGATAACCCCGTAATGGTTAGCGCCAAGTGAATTCCCCTTTATGGATCTCGTGCTGATACGCTGCAACAATGTCCTGGGCCGAAGGTGCAACCAGCTTACAACGAAGTGGGTCGACGAGCTTCTAAAACTGTCGAGTTGCAGCGCTCCTGATTCCGGGCAGTACGTGAAACCGTGGGCACCAGTTCCAGGCGGAACGAGCACGAACCGAAACTGCCTATTCTCGGAGAACGATTGCTTTGCCTCTCGACTTGCTCTGCGGGTAGAAGCCTCGTATCATCCGGCGAGAGAGCTATGACAGAGAAAACCCCAGACACCAAACCCATTCTGCGCGAAAAGTGCAGGTTGATGTCGGCATCCGAGATCGAGCGGACCCTGGTTCGGCTCGCCCACGAGATTATCGAGAAGAACAATGGCGGCCACAATGTCGGTCTGGTAGGCATTAAGCGGCGCGGCGTCCCGATTGCTGAGCGCTTGGCGAAAATCATCAGCGCCATTGAAAGAACACCCGCACAAAGCGGCATCCTGGATATCCGCTTCTACCGCGACGATCTCTCCACTCACGATCTCCGCCCGGTCGTGAGCCCTGGGGCTATCGGCTTTGATGTCAACGGTCGCGACATCGTCCTGGTCGACGATGTGCTTTACACTGGCCGGACCATCCGCGCTGCACTCGATGCGCTCTTCGATCATGGCCGTCCCCGGCGCGTCCAGCTGCTGGTCCTGATCGACCGCGGCCACCGCGAATTGCCCATCGAAGCTACCTTCGTCGGGCGCACCGTCCAGACCACGCAACGCGAAATCGTCGAAGTCAAACTGCAGGAAATCGACCAGGACGAACAGGTCTTGCTGGTCGAACGAACAGATTGAGCTTATAAGTTGAAGGGGCCTCCCCTAACGAGGAAGGCCCCGGAGTTTGCCCCGACACAAACCGACCCTTGCGCAGTTGAACCACTACTGCTTTGCCGAAGTGTGACTTCGTATGCCAACGAGACAAGCCGCTCAATCGACCTCCTCGCCAGCCCCGCGCCGGAATCTCGCGCTGGACGAAATAGCGCCCCCAAGAATCCCTCGTCCGAAGGGCTCTGTGATCTCCGTCCTCGATCTCTCCCTCGATGAAATCAGCTCCGTCCTGCAAATGGCCACGCTGCTCGAGAACGAAGATCCGCTGCTGCGCATGAAGCGCCTGCTGAAACGGCGGGTCGCGCTGCTTTTCTACGAGTCGAGCACTCGCACCCGGACCTCTTTCGAACTAGCGGCCAAGAGCCTGGGCGCGGATACCGCCCTCATCAGCTCGCAATCCTCGAGCATCGAAAAAGGCGAATCGCTCAAAGACACCGGCATCACCCTGAAGGCGCTCGGCGCGGAGTGCATCATCCTGCGCCACCTCTCCTCGGGCGCACCCTATCTGCTCGAGGCTGCCACCGGATTACCCATCCTCAACGGCGGCGATGGCACCCATGAGCACCCTTCGCAAGCGCTGCTCGACCTCCGCACTCTGCTCGCCCACTTTAAAAAAGGACCAAGCAACAGCGGCCAAAGCGCCCTTACGGAAACGACCCTCGACGGAGTGACGGTCGCCATCGTCGGCGACATCCTGCATAGCCGCGTGGCGCGCTCGAACGCCCTCCTGCTTCCCAGGCTAGGAGCTCAGGTCGTCCTCTGCGGTCCACCCGCCCTGCTTCCCGAAGTAGCCGCGAACCTTGGCCCCGGCATCACTATAGAGCGCGACTTCGATAAAGCTCTCGCAGCTTCGCAAGCCGTCATGATGCTTCGGATCCAGGCCGAACGCCTCTCCGGCCTCCATCTCGATCTCGAAGATTACAAGGGCCGCTACCAGGCCAACCAGCCGAGAATGGCCGCTTTTGCCCCGAACGCGCTTCTTCTACACCCCGGTCCAATCATCCGCGGCCTTGAAATCACCAGCGAAGTTGCCGACGGGCCGCAATCCTTGATCGCCGAGCAAGTACGTCACGGAGTCGCCATCCGCATGGCCCTCCTCGCCAGAGCACTCGGCGCCTCGGCGCCCGAATCGATTACGAACGCCGCATCCGCCAAGATCTCTAGCGAACCGGTAAAAAACGGCGCCAAGAAGCCTGTCCCCAGCAAGCCGGCAAAGAAGGCGAGGCCCGCATGAGCTCCACTCTGATCCGCGGCGGGCGTCTCGTCGATCCCGCATCCGGCATCGATGCCGAACGCGACCTGCTCCTGCGTGATGGCCGCGTCGCCGCCGTCGAAGCCCCAGGGAAACTCAAGACCGCCGCCAAGCAAGAGGCTGCCGAAGTCATTGATGCCACAGGCCTGGTCGTCGCTCCGGGACTGGTCGATATTCACGTCCATCTCCGCGAACCCGGTCAAGGCTATAAGGAGACCATCGCCACCGGGACCGCCGCGGCAGCAGCAGGTGGGTTCACCAGCGTCTGCGCCATGCCCAACACCATCCCCGTCAATGACTCGCCCGAGACCACCCGCTGGATGCAGAGTCCCGAGCGCGGGGCAAAGATTCGCGTCTTTCCCATTGCCGCCGCCACCCGCGGTAGCATGGGCGAGAAGCTGACCGAATACGGCTCTCTCAAAGCGGCAGGCGCGGTGGCCGTCACCGACGACGGCAAGCCCATCCTTGGCGAGGCCATCATGCATCAGGCGCTCACCGTGGCTTCCCGCGCTGGGCTGCCCGTCATTCAACATGCCGAGGATACCCGGCTTACTGGCGGCTGTTCGATGAATGCCGGTGCGCTCGCCTTTCGCATGGGACTGCGTGGTATGCCGGTCGAGGCCGAATCTTCGCTCGTCGAGCGTGACCTCCGCCTGCTTGCTAACTTAAATGGCGCCCGCGGGCACCTCCATGTCGCCCATCTTTCCACCGCCGCTGCTCTCGAAGCTGTCCGCAAAGCCCGCCGGAATGGCCTCCACGTCACCTGCGAGGTCGCGCCGCATCACTTTCTGCTCACCGAGCAGGAAGTGGGAAACTACAACACCAATGCCAAGATGAATCCCCCACTGCGCGCTCCGGCCGATCGCGACGCCATGCTGCAAGGCATTCTCGATGGTGTGGTCGACTGCATTGCCACCGACCACGCTCCCCACGCCGCCCATGAGAAGGAGCAGGAATTCGAGCGCGCTCCGAACGGCATCACTGGTCTCGAGACCGCACTAGGTTTGTCACTGCAGCTGTTACATAAGGCAAACCGGCTTCCCATCGGCCGGGTCATCAACCTGCTCAGCACCCAACCGGCGGCTGTATTGGCACTCAAAGGGCGCGGGACGCTCGCTGTCGGCGCCTTCGCCGACGTGGTGATCTTCGATGCCAGGAAAGAATGGGTCTTCCACGCCGCCCTCTCCAAATCGAAGTCGAAGAACACTCCCTTCGACGGCTGGACAATGCTGGGAGAGGTCCGCTGGACGATCAGCGAAGGACGAATCGCCTACCAAAGCGGACCGGCAACGTAGCCAGAAGACAGGGTGTCCGATTAAGTGTGGGGGATTCAGGCGATGTCCCATTCAAGCCATCGGCTTGAATGGAATAGCAAGGGAGTTAGACCCCCATTCCTTCACGCCAGCACAGTAGATCTCTCGGCGTCTCGCTCCGCCGACAACATCGCTCCCACGGCAACGCCAAACCCTGCGCCTATTAGTAACCGAGGCAGTGGCAAATTACCGTGGAGACCCAAAGACTCCGCCGCTACGTCAGCGCAGTTCGCCGCCAAGCCCCATGCCAGCGCTCGGATCGCTACCCCGTACTTCAACCGAAGCAGGCTCCCGACTGCTGTTCCCGAGTAAATGCCCAGGCAGCGGACGCACACTGCCATTCGCGCCCCGAAGAATGAGAAGCTACGGTCCGCATGTTGGTGACAGAGCTTGCTGAAAAAGGCAAAAATCGCCAGCCGCAGGACGCCCGTACCGCCCGCCCAAGGCCACGCCGCGGCAATAGCCAGAGCGACGAGCGCGGAGGCGGCAAAGAAGATCACCCAGCGAGCTGACATTGGATTGAGTTCAGTTTTATCGCGCCCCGACGGTCTGCGGTTCCCGCAGCCAGCCGTAAAGCGGGAACTGTTCTGCCAGTTCCAGCACCTGGCCGCGAATCCTGCGCAGTGCCTGGGCATCTTCGTGATGCGCCAGCGCCTCGGCAATCCACCTGCCAACGATCCGCATCTCCGCTTCCTTCATGCCGCGCGTCGTCAACGCCGGCGTCCCAATGCGGATGCCGCTCGGCTTCATCGGCGGGTTCGTATCGAACGGAATCGCGTTCTTGTTCACCGTGATCCCGGCTTCATGCAGCGCCGTCTCCGCCTGGCTGCCGAACATCTGTCCCCCACCCGGCCGGCCAAAGACGTCGATCAGCATGAGGTGAGTGTCGGTTCCGCCGCTCACCACCCGGAAGCCCTCACTCGCCAGCGTCTCTGCCAGCACTTTGGCATTGGCCACAACCTGCCGCGCGTATTCCCGGAACTCCGGCCGCAGCGCCTCGCGGAAGGCAACTGCCTTTGCCGCAATCACATGCACCAGCGGGCCGCCCTGCTGCCCGGGAAAGACACACTTGTCGATGGCCGCGGCGAACTGCTGCTGCGAAAGAATCATACCCGAACGTGGTCCGCGGAGGGTTTTGTGGGTCGTTGTCGTCACGATATGCGCATGCGGCACCGGCGAAGGATGCGCGCCGCCGGCGACCAACCCGGCAAAGTGCGCCATATCGATCAATAGGAGCGCCCCAACCTTGTCGGCGATCTGCCGCATCCGCGCAAAGTCAAAGATCCGCGGATAAGCGCTGCCGCCGCCAATGATCAGCTTCGGACGCTCGCGCTCGGCGAGCGCTTCCAGTTCGTCGTAATCGATCACTTCACTCTCGCGCTGGACACCATAGGAGACCACGCGATAAAGCTTCCCTGAAAAATTCAGCTTATGGCCATGCGTCAAGTGGCCGCCGTGCGCTAAATCCAGCCCCAGGATCGTGTCGCCAGGACTCAGAACTGCCATGAACGCCGCGGCATTGGCCTGCGATCCGGAATGCGGCTGCACATTCGCGTGGTCGGCGCCAAACAGCTCCTTAGCCCGGTCACGCGCCAGGTTCTCGACCACATCGGCGTATTCACAACCGCCATAGTAGCGTTTGCCCGGGTAGCCCTCGGCATACTTGTTGGTGAATACCGAACCAGCCGCCTCCAGCACTGCCTGGCTGACAAAATTCTCCGAAGCAATCATCTCCAGCCCTTCATGCTGGCGGCGGATCTCGTGATCGATGGCGGTCGCAATGGCGGGGTCGGATTCGGCGAGAGTGAGGCTCAGGCGGTCGGTCATAGGATTAGTTTAGCTGTTTTAAATGCTTTTTCTGAACCCCTTTTTCACCCTGCACATCTTTCGATCGGCCCCTCCTCGCCAGAATTTCCGGCATAAAAGCAATCGAAATGAAATTCCGTTGCCGGAATAGCAGAAAAGTGCGCCCTGGTTACCTCCTATGGCCTTGCCTCCACGATTCTTCTCAATCCGATAGACATGCCGAGCTTGATTGTGCAAGACTCGTGAACCTGAGACAGCAGTAATCGAGAACGTGCTGCTTCAGACAATCCCGTGGTACATGAGGTGGGTTACCCCTCATCGGAGGTCAGGCCCTTATGTTGTTACCTACGTTCCGTTTTGTGTGCGGTGTTTTCCTCTCAGCGCTAGTCGTCGGTTGCGGCGGCGGCGGCAGCAAAAGCAATCCCACCCCCCCACCTGTCGCCACCCTCGCCATTACCACCGCCGCAACCCTGACCGCCGGAACGGTCGGCACCGCGTATACCGCTACCCTGGCCGCAAGCGGCGGCACCGCTCCATATACCTGGACAATCAGTGCCGGCACGCCGCCTGCAGGCCTCACCTTGAGCAGCGCCGGCGCCCTGACCGGGACCCCGACCACTGCCGGCTCCAGTTCCTTCACCATCAAAGTGACTGATTCGGAAGCTACACCCCAGACCGCGACCCTGGCCGCGACCCTGGTGATCAATGCGGCCCCGCCACCGCCGATCACCATCACCCCGACCACGCTTACAGCTGGAATTCTCGGCACTCCCTACGTCGCGAACTTGACGGCGACCGGCGGCACCGCGCCCTATACGTGGTCAGTCGCCAGCGGATCTCTACCGGCAGGCTTGACCCTGGCCCCCACGACCGGCATCATCTCCGGTACACCTACGGCCGCTGGACAGAGTTCCTTTACGGTGCAGGTGACCGACTCGTCCGCAACACCGCTAACCGGCACCCAGGCGCTGACCCTGCAAATTAACACCGCGACATTGGCGATCTTGTCTACTTCGCTGCCTGCGGGCAATGTGGGTAGCCCCTACACCGATCAGCTGGCCGCCACTGGCGGAGTAGCCCCCTACACCTGGACCGCGGCCGGCGCACTGCCGACCGGTCTTTCTCTCAGTGCGGCAGGGCTGCTCAGCGGCACTCCGGGAACCGCCGGAACCACGACCGTCGCCCTGACCGTGACCGACGCAGCGAATAACACCGCCACGGCCAACCTCACCTTGACCATCAACGCAGCCACTGGCACCGTCCCCGACGGTCATTATGTCTTCGTCTTTGCGGGAACCGCTCCGCAAGGTACGCCGCCTACTTCCAACGGGGTCGCCATCAACGGAACGTTCACCATCCAATCGGGCGCTATCCAGAATGGCTACTTCGACGAGAATACGAACACCAACCCGGCAGTGACCGAGCAAGCTATCACCGGCGGCACGCTAACCAGCGGCGCCAATGGGCTAGGTCAGCTCGTGCTCACGACCTCTACCTTGACCATGACCTTTGAGCTGGCTATCCCCGCTTCGGTCTCCGCCGGCGGTTCCAGCCCGATACGCATGATCGAGTTCGACGATGCTACCGGTACCGGGATGCGTGGTTCTGGCACGTTGCTCCCGGCCCTGGCCAGCCCGACCGCCGCCGCCATCACCGGCAACTATGCATTCCTCTTCAGCGGGGCCGATATCGATCAGAACCAGCAAGCCCTGATCTGCTCCTTCCAGACGGATGGAGCCGGGAACATCACCAACGGGAAGGCGGACGCCAATCAGTACGGCGGTACGCTCGCCAGTTGGAGCACGCTGACCGGAACTTACGCCGTGGATGGCAATGGCCGCGGCACCCTGCAAATCGTCCTGGGAGGCACCGCCTTCCACTTCAGCTTCTATCAGGTATCGCCCACCGAATGGGTGGTCATCTCGCTCGATCCAGCCACCCTGAACTCGCCACTCGTTAGCGGTACCGTCCTGCAGCAAACCGGCGGTCCGTTCAGCACGGCCTCCATTCCAACGACCTCCGTCCTTGAGATCGAAGGCCTGGCGCCGGTCTCCTCCGGCACCACTCCCGACATCACTCTCGGCATCGCCACCTCCAACGGCAGCGGCGCCGTGACCTTTAACTTCGACGAATACGCAGGCAGCCTGTCGCCCGGCGGAACTTTCTCGGTGAACTACGCCGTCGACCCAACCACTGGGCGTGCGGCCTCCACCGGGACTACCGCTCAGCCCATCCTCTACATCATCAACAGCACATCGGCGTTCCTTCTCGGACCGGACAGATCGGCCAGCTCCGGCATCATCGAGGCGCAGACCGGAGCGCCGTTCACCACCGCCTCCTTCAACGGGAACTACCTCGGCGGCAGCCTGCCCTTGGTCAATACTTCGGTATTGAACGAAGCGGGTCTGGTGGCGACAGATGGCGCCGGCAACATCACGTTCACCACCAACCGCAGCAGCAGTACCGGGTTAACCTCCTACCAGAGCGTCGCCGGCACCTATGCCGTCGGCACCAATGGCCGCGTGGTTGTAACCACCCCGGATAACCTAACCCGTATCTTCTACATCGTGTCGCCAACCAAGGTCGCCTATGTCACCAGCGATGGAGGAGGCTATTTGGGCACCTTCCAGCAGTAGCGAATGACTTGTTAGTTGGGTTGGCCCCTGTTCCATACTGGACCAGGGGCCAACCTGACGTAGCTGCCGTGTGCAATTCTCCAAAAGTGTTTCAGGAAAAGCCGAGCAGAAAGGCCAGTTTTAGTGGCTGTGCCGCGCTTAAAACTGTTGGGTCGTCGGGAACAAAAGTGCAGGATCCGCGTGGCCAGCGACTTGCACGCGGGCCACACTGCTCAATTCTTCTTCCATGGAATCAAGGGTTCGCAAGCTACCGGACCTTGCTCCGAAGCCGTCTCTCTGGCTTGCTCTAATCGACAGCCATCTCGTGCAGGTGCTCGTTGTGTCGCGCTCCCGCAGTTGGCTGCGCTTCCCGAATCGACCTGAACGCCGAGTAAACAAAGGATCCCAGATACCACCCGTCGATGAACTTATACGGCGTCTCGCCAGTCGTATAGTGGCCGCACGGAAGCACCTTCGAGACGAAGTCCAGACCAGCAGCGCGAAACCTCTCCAGCACCTGCAGCGAGAACTCTGCGCGAAATGTCAGATCGTAGGTGGCATGCACCACCAGCACCTTCTTCGTGGCCGCGGCGAACTTTTCCAGGTAGGAAATCGGGCTGATGCACCGCCATAACTCCGCCAAACCGGCTTGCGTCATCACCGGCTCGAGCGCCTCGCGAATATGGCGCGTGCTCTGCCCGGTCCACACCACGTCGCCGAAATTCATCGCCGCATGGTTGAATGCATTCACCCGCAGCCGGGCGTCATGCGCGCTGGCGATGAAGGCATAGCACGAACCCAGGCTCGTGCCCAGCACGCCGAACTGCTCGTATCCTTCCGACTCGAGCCAATCGAGGCAGCAGCGGATATCGATCACCGCCTGGCGGCACGCCGAGATCGTGCGTCCGATGTTGGCGCTCACCGCATAGTCGGACCGCTCCAACTCCGCCGGCCGTCGGATGTCATGGTAAGGCTTGCTCAACCGGAGCGCCGAGATGCCGAACCGGTTGAACAACGCACAGAGGGCGTTATGGCTGAAGGCGTCCGCGTTCCACTGCGGCATCACGATGATCGCCTGCTTGGGCTTTCCTGCCTGTTTCTCAGCAGTTGCCGGGTACCACCGCGCGTTGACCTGATCGTTCTCCGGGTGCATCGTTCGCACCGGCGAGGTAAATCGCAGGAACTGCGCCTTGGCCAGCTTTCCCGCCGCTGCTCGCTGCCGCAGCGTGGCGTCTTTCTGCAGCGTCTCCGGCCGCACATTGGTCGGAAATAGCTGCGGATGCCGCTCCTCTAACCGGAAATCGTCAGGCGTCCGGTAGCCGAAGAAGGTGTCGCTGTTCTCGACAATATCCGCGCCCAGGCGCAGCATGGCTTGTTGTGCGGCGCTATCAGTCGGCGATGGCAATTGGCTCGGCCCAAACAGCTTTGACCGAAGATTACGCCGGTCGATATAGTCGTCGAGCCAGTCGAACCCCCATTCCAAGGGGCGAACGATCCGGTTTTCGTCCCGGGTCGTCAGCGCCGTCTCCCAGCGGTACATCCAGTCTGCGTAAACCTTGCGAAGCATACTCTCAGTTTAGTCGACCGGCACCCGCGGCACGCGTTCGGCGATGTCGCAGAGCACCTCGTAAGGAATGGTGCCCATGAGGTCGGCAAGCTCGTATGCGTCAATGGCCACGCCTCCTTGCTTGCCCAGGACGACCACTTCATCGCCGATCTCTACTCCGGGAATGTCCGTCACATCGACGATCGTCTGATCCATCGAAATCCGCCCTGCGATCGGCGCCCGGCGGCCGTGAACCAGCACGCTGCCGCGATTCGAAAGCAAACGGCTCAATCCATCCGCATAGCCCAACGGCAAGAGCGCCAGCCTCGTCGCACGCTCTGCACGGAAGGTCGCGTTATAGCCTGCTCCCTCACCCGGCCCAATCGTGCGCAGCGAAGTCACTCGCGTCTTCCAAGCAAGCACGGGAAAGAGTCCGCTCCCGGCCATCCGACCATCCGCTTCCAGTTCTCCCGCTCCACTGAAGCGCGGGGCATAGCCATACAGCGAGAGCCCAGGACGCAGCATCAGCTGCGCTCCAATCCGCGCCGCCAATTGCCGCAGCGGCTCGATCTGTTCCCCCTCGAGTAGCGTCGCCGAGTTGCCCGCATGAATCCACCGCGGCCGAAGCCCCGATGCGGCAATCAACTCGATCGCCATTTCGAGACAAGACCTCTGCCGCTTCGTATCCTCGCCGTCTATAACTTCGGGCGCGCTGAAATGAGTCGCAACGCCCTCCAACCGCAGCGCCGGACTGGCACGCAGTCTCTCCAGAATCGCGCCCACTTCCTTCCCCTGCGGATCCGGGATGGGAACGCCCTGCCGCGACATCCCGGTATCGATCTCCAGATGCACGGCGATCGAACCATCCGGTATAGAACGCTGTTGTGTGGCGTTCTCCAGTAGGTCCAGATGAAAACGCTCCCAGATCAGCGGGGTAAGGCGATGCTCGAGGATCGCGTCTGCCTCGCCATGCCAGAGGCCTGACATCACCAGGATGCTCGACTCCGGACACACTGCCCGCGCACGTACACCCTCCTCGACCGAGGTCACACCAAGCCAGTCCGCACCGGCGCCGGCGAGCAGCGGAGAGCACACCCGCAGCCCGTGCCCATAGGCGTCTGCTTTCACGACGGCCAGGACCTCAACACTCGCTCCAGCAGAAACATGCTCCCTCGCAAGCCGGCGAAGCTCCAGATAGTTCGCAATCAAGTTGTGACGGGAGATTTCAGCCCAGACAGGACGAGTGTGCATGAGAAGTTTGCAATGAAGACTGTTTCATCCTATCGCGGGCGCGCAACCGAAAGCTGGGTGCCGTTCCCGAACCGGGCACGGAATGCCCCACGCGGCGCGAAAATACCTCGAAAAAGAAAGGGGGAGATGGCTGCAAGTCCCTCTCCCCTTAGACGCTTCTAACCTGCCGCTTTCCGATCTTCCGTCGGTACGCGGTGCCTCCGTTGTTGCAACTCGATCCCCAAACTAATTCTTCGAGGAGGAACTACTTTTTCGGCGGAGCGATGACGTCTTTGGCGGCCTTGGCCACGCGGAACTTCACCACCGTCTTCGCCTTGATCTTGATCTGCTCGCCGGTCTGCGGGTTGCGGCCGATGCGCGCCTTGCGCTCCGCCTTCACCAACCGTCCCAATCCGGGGATGACAAAAACGCCGTTCTTCTTCGTTTCCTTAACTGCGGTCTCCGCGAGCAGGTCCAGAAAAGCTGCCGATTGCTTGTTCGTCAGTTCGAGCTTCTCTGCCAGTTGCCGCACGAGCGCTGTCTTGGTGAGTGTAGTTGCCATGGTCTTAAATTCCTCCTGTGTCGTACATTCTGCGATTCTGAATAAACTCTGCGTCACGATCCTACCTTGGTGACGGTGACTTGGTCCTGCGGAAGCCCTGTATTTACGCTGCTCCGAGAGAACCCTCGGGGTTAACGATGCGATTTTGCAAAACATTTGTCAATGGGAAAACCCCGCTTTCCACAGGTTTTCGTTGGTTTTTTTAGGTTTTTCTGGAATTTACACGTATTTAGGGTCATTTTCCCGATTTGGGCTCGATCGTGCATGTCGTCGAAGGCCGCGTCAATACAGGCCAAACAACAGCGGCCGATTCTCTTTCGGGGCCGCGATGAGCGGGCGATTCAGCCACTCGACCAGCGGCGCGGCCGTACGGAAATATGTCACGATCCTCTTCACCAGACCCGGTTTGAGTGCCTCTTCCACTGGAAGCTTCGCCATCAGCGCCCACTGCCGGCACTTCAACAGGTCCATCGCCGGATGGTCCTTCGGAAATCCCTTGGGAGGCCGCGACAGCAACTCGCCATAATCCGGCGTAAATAGCTGCCGCAGTTTCTTCCCTGCAAGCAGGCCGCGTAACTCTTCATGATGGTCGAGCAGAAATCCTCGTATCGCCATCAGCTGCTCGCGTTCCGGCATATAAACGCCCGCGGCAACCATCAACTCTTCCGCCGACAAATGCAAGTAGAATCCGCCGCCTGAGGTCTTCTCCAAGCCATGCCGCGACCACCACGCCGCTACATTCTTCTTGTAAGGAGTCTTGTCGTTCGAGAATCGCGTGTCGCGATAGATCCGCATCATGCACATCTGCGCCGGCCTGACATGGTCGGGAGCGAACTCCACCATCGCTCCGGTTACCTCCTCGATCACCTTCAGCATCGGCGCCTTCAATACCGTCTCGAACAACGGCTTGCGCGGATCGAACCAGTCGCGGCGGTTATTGCGCTTCAGACCACGGAGGAACTTCAGAGACTCTTCATTGAAGTAGGCGTTCGCCGCACTCGGCATTGGCTTCGCCGCACTCGGCCTGTCGGCCTTCTTCACGGTTGCTTTCCTGGCGTTCACGATTGCTGTCTTTGCGGCCGGCACTCCTGAATTGTAAAGGCCCCGCCAGCTCAAGCCTCAACCCTGCGAAACATGACCGCGAAAGTTCACGTGCGGCCTAGAGAGTCACATCCTGAAATGCTCTAATGAGTCATGATTTTAAGAAAGTCCAGCGTCGCGACCGGCTTGTTGCTGCTTCTTCCATGGCTCTTCGCGCTGGGTTGCCATTCGGAGGCGACCTCCCCGCAGGTCACCCATGCTTCTCAAGGCCCAGATGGAAATTCTCGCAGTGGCAGCGCCGACACCAGCGCCGCCTCGCAGCGGATTCAAGCGATCGCCTCCAGCGGAAGCCTGGCCACTCTGCACGCGCCTAACTTCTCGGACTACCAGAAGCTGGTGCAGACCTTCTATCAGTCAGCGAATTTCGCACCAGCATGGCTGCACAACGGCCAGCCTGCAGCGCCAGCGCTTGCGGTCATCGCCGCTCTCGAGAACAGCCGGCAGAAAGGGCCTGAATCCTGACGACTACGATGCTTCGCTCTGGCCGCAGCGGCTGGAGGCGTTGAAAACTTCGTCCGGCGACCCTGGCGCGCTCGCAGAATTCGATGTGGCGCTCACCGTCGGCGCGATGCGCTACATCTCCGATTTGCATATCGGGCGGATCAATCCTAAACATTTCAAGTTCGGCATCGATGTTCAGCAGAAGCTCTACGACCTGCCCTCCTTTCTCGCGCAAAACATCATCAATTCCACGGATGTGCCCGGCGCGCTGAGCAAGGTTGAACCGCAGTACGACGGCTATCGGCGCACCGCAGCGGCCCTGCAGACCTATCTTCAGCTTGCCTCCATCTATCCCGCTGGCGCGTTGCCGGAAGCGGCCAAAACGGTTGCGCCGGGGGACAACTATACGGGAGTCGAGCAGCTAATTCAGCGCCTGCAATTGTTGGGCGACATGCCGCGCGACGCGGGCGCCTCCAACCAGCCGGATTCGGAAAACTCTGCCATCTATACCGGACCGGTGGTCGACGGTGTGAAACATTTCCAGATCCGCCACGGCATCACTCCTGACGGCAAGCTGGGCAGCGAGACCATGCGCCAGCTGAACACGCCGATTTCGACCCGAATCACTCAACTTAGCGATTCGCTGGAGCGCTGGCGCTGGCTGCCCGAGAGCTTCTCGCCGCTGCCGGTCGCCGTCAATATCCCGGAGTTCGTGCTGCGCGTCTTCAACCCCGATCACAAGATCGCCTTGCGCATGAATGTGGTCGTCGGTCGCGCGCTCCGCACCGAGACCCCGGTCTTTGCCGAGGAGATGAAATACATCGTCTTCCGTCCCTACTGGAACGTGCCGCCTAGCATCGCGCGCGGTGAGACCATTCCCTCCATCCAGAAGAATCCTCACTACCTCGCTCAGAAGGGCTTTGAGATCACCGATCAAAGTGGCCGCGTCATTACCAGCGATGCAGTCAGCGCCGAAGTCCTCGCTCAGCTGCGCGCCGGCAAACTCATGGTGCGGCAGAGACCAGGGCCGGCGAACGCCCTCGGTCTCATCAAGTTCATCTTCCCCAACACCAACAATGTCTACCTGCACAGCACCCCGGCGCCCCAGCTCTTTTCGCAGTCTCGCCGGGACTTCAGTCATGGATGCATCCGCGTCCAAGAGCCCGCCGAGCTCGCCGCCTTCCTGCTCAAGGGCCAACCCAACTGGACCCTCGACGCGGTCAACGCCGCCATGCAGTCCGGTCCCGACAATCGGCAAGTCAACCTGCCTACTCCGGTTCCCGTCGTGATCGGCTACTTCACTGCCTTCGTCGAAGAGGATGGACAAGTCCACTTCTTCAGCGACATCTACGGGCATGACAAGTCGCTGAATGCCGTGCTAGCCAAGGGACCGCCCTATCCCTAGCGCTGGTGTCGGCTGTTCATGAGACGGTCTCTGAGCTTGTCGGATTTGGTTCTCTCACGCCATCCATAAACTCTGAGAATGTAAGCGGGCTTACCTTCCAAGCTCTCAACTCAGCAGCAGCTTCCTGAATGGTCTGCTCGGCTAGATGCTTACATAGCCCATTCGAGATGTAGGCACGGAGAAGAGCCTTGTAGCCGCTGAAGCCGAGAGACGGGGCGATCTCCTTTAAACGCCCGAGAACATGCTTGGGCAGGCGGAGGGAGTCAGTGACATAGGCTCATCGATTTGCCTGTTTCGCTGCATGCGTTCACAAACATTCCTAGCGTCTCAGAAACGCGACCCATATAGCTGTCATTGTCGATTTGCCATGGTAACTCTGCTCCGGACCATGTGCCGGCACAATTACCATGGTACTAACCAGTCCTCTTAGTGGCTTTACTCAGCCAAAACCATAGGCGAGTATCGTCCCTGGCTCTCGCCATGAGAGACCAGGAGATCCACTTATGATGAACCCCAATTTTCAGGTGCTTAGTTGTAGACGTTTGTCTCTCACGATCGCGGCGGCCGGAGTCTTCGGAGCGTTTCTTGTTTCTTCCTCCTTTCTCACAGCGTCCGCGCAGGTCGCCCCATCGCTAGGGTATGCAGGCAAGTTTGCGGTCCTGGGCGGTTCGGCAGTGACTAATACGGGTGCGACCGTCCTCACCGGAGACCTTGGTATCAGCCCGGGTACGACGATTACGGGATTTCCTCCGGGTAAGATCGTGAGGGGACTTACGCATACAGGGGATGCCATGGCGCTTCGCGCTCAGACTGACGCCGCGACCGCCTATAGCTAGCTGGCGACGGAGACGTGCAATACGTCCTATAGCGTGCCGACCGAGCTTGGCAGCATGACGCTGCTGCCCGGGGTTTACTGCTTCGCATCTTCAGCGCAGATCACGGGAGCGCTCACTCTCGATGGAGGCGGAAATCCGAACGCGGTGTGGGTCTTCGAAATAGGAAGCACACTCACGACTGCGGCAAATTCGTCAGTGCTGTTCATCAATAGCGGCCAGCACCGCAATGTGTTTTGGCAGATCGGCAGCTCCGCAACGGTGGGGACGGGCTCGGCATTCCAAGGTAACATGCTGGCTTCGGCAAGCATTACGCTGACGACGAATGCGACGGTGGCCGGGAGTGTCCTGGCGCTGAACGGCGCAGTGACCCTGGATACAAACATTGTTTCTACCTGCGTGTGCACTCTGCCTTATGCGCCGGTTAGCGCGACCGTGGTTAAGACGATCACCGTTGCTCCGGCGAGTGATTCAATTGCCGGTACGGCGATCGGCGCGACATTGTCGCCTGATGGGAAGTCAGTTTGGGTGGCCGGGTATAACGGCACGGCAACTCCCGGCTTTGTGTCACTGGTCGATGTAGCGAGCGAGTCCGTTGGACAGTCGATCGCGGTTGGCGCCGGTCCTTCGGATATCGCGTTTACCAATCCGGGTGGACGGGCCTTTGTGACGAACCGGTATGGCGCGAGCGTTTCGGTCGTCGATGTTGCGAACCTGACGGTGAAACAAACGATTGACCTTAGTTCCATTCCGCTACAGGCTCCTTTTGGAGTTGTTTATAAGGGCGGACATGTACTGATTACAACTCAAGGGAGTGACAATCTGGCCCCGGAGTATGACATTGAACAAAACCCGATCACACTTCACCAGGCGATCGCGCTGCCAGGCACCAGTGGCCGGCCAACTTCGATTCCGACTGGAATGGGGCGGTTTGGCAACAAGCTTCTCGTACCGGTATTTGTGGTCACGAATACGGCGACGGGAGCCGGCTATCCTGAGTTAGACGTCGTGAATCCCACAACTGCCAAGGTGGTAGGCAAGGCTTCAATGAAACGCAGCGGTTCGGTGCCGGAAGCAGTCGTGGTCAGCCCGGATGGAAAGTACGCCTATGTTTCGCTGTTCAATTCCACGGGCGGAACTGGCGGCGTCTGGGTGATTTCGCTCGATACACTGTCGACCAAGACAGTGATCCTTACTTGCGATACCGCCAACTACGGAGAGGCCATCTCAGCGGATGGAAAATATCTGCTGGTCACCGGCTTTCTTGAGGACCAGGTGGCCCTTATCGACACGGCGACCGATACCGTGGACGTGATCATCAAGGGCGGACACCAGCCCAATGCGATCGCATTGACCAACGATAATTCTCAGGCCTTTTTCACCAACCAGACGGATGGTACAGTGACGGTGGTTTCCTTTAGCCCTAGCTTGTAGACGCGCTGTTGGAGCGGGGTTGAAACAACCGAAGTGGCCCGCGAAGCAGCTTCGCGGGCCATTTCTTTTGGTCCTGGTTCGGTGGTGACGGGGAAATTCAACCCTTCGGATATTGCTGGGTTGGACGGTGGGTCGCTAGACTCGTCTCTATGACGATTCGAACTGAAGCCATTGGCAGTATTCCTCGTCCGCAGGAGTTGATTGACACGATCATCGGGCATCAGGCTGGCCGGCTGGGGCGTGAGGCGCTGGATGCGGCCTATGCCGAGGCATTGCGCGATACGATTGAGCGGTTGGAAGAGACGGGCTCTCCGGTGCTGACGGATGGAGAACAGACCAAGCCCAGTTTCGCCACGTATCCGCTTAGCGGACTCAAGAACCTTGCTCCCGACGGGGTGGCAATCCCTTTTGCAGATGGGCATGTGCGCCGGCTTCCGAGATTGACCGCGGGACCGTTTCGCTATGGCGTGCATGCGGCGGAATACCTGGCGGCGGCGCAGAAGTATACGAAGCGGCCAGTGAAACAGGCGGTGATTTCGGCGTCGGCGTTGAGCTTGCTTTATCCCGAAGATGGAGTGCCGGGGTATTCGCGGGAGTTGTTTCTGGCTGATTTGATCCATGAGGCGGAGACTGACATTCGCGGAGCTTTGGAACAGGGCGCAGCGGCGGTGCAGATCGACTTCACCGAGGGGCGGCTGTCGCTGAAGCTCGATCCGACGGGTGGGCTGCTGCGGAGTTTTGTCGAGCTTAATAACCAGGTGCTGGACCGGTTTTCGGCAGAGGAGCGGCTGAAGATCGGGGTGCATGTGTGCCCGGGCGGCGATCAGGACTCGACCCATAGCGCCGATGTGGACTACTCGGAGCTGCTGCCGCTGTTGTTCGAGATGCGGGTAGGGCGATTCTATCTGCAGATGGCGAGCGAACCGGACAAGAAGCGAATCTTGCGGCTGATCAGTCAATTGGCGAGGCCGGAACACTTGATATTCATTGGGGTGATCGATCCGATTGATCCGGTGGTGGAGACGGCGCAGCAGGTGCGCGACCGGGTGGTCGAGGCTGCATTCTTTATCCCGGGGAAGCAGTTGGGCACGACCGACGACTGCGGCTTCGCTCCCTTTGGGGACGATGTTTCCACCTCGCGCGAAAAGGCCTTCGCGAAGATCAAGGCGCGGGTGGCGGGTACGGAGCTGGCGGCGCGGGAGCTCGGATTCTGAAGGGGGAGCGCGGCCTGCGGAGGAACTTTCTTCGACTAAGACCGGTCGAGTGATTGTGAGTTGGCACGCTTCAACCGGGTAATGCGGTAGGCATCGAAGGCGACGACGATCGCACCAAGAGTGACGACAAGCGGCAGGCTTCGAGCCGCCCAGGTATTGATAGCGGCAGCTACTTGCGTCGTCGTTTGATAGCGGAGATTCGGGAGACGGATGTCCGCGAGGATGTTGGCCTTGCACAACCACGCAGCCAGCGCCCATCCGAGAGCGTCACTCACCAGCCGCACGCCGGCGCGGAATCGAGTCCAGTAGGGATGAAAGAGATTGACGGCAGAAAGAACCAAACTGCCGGCGAGCAACAATCCAAAGCCCCAGAAGAAATATCCCCACGCTGGAGCTAACGTGATCTGGGCTTGAGCGTTGTTCACGATCGCCGGAGACGACATGGCTGCCATCCACCAAAGACCGACGACGATCAAGGCCACGACTTCGGCGATCGAAGAGGACCGCTTGATCCGGTTGAAGTCGTAGAGCGGAGGTAGTTTGCGCGGATCCCATTCTTCGAGAAAGTGCGACCTGAGATGATATTGCTCGATAATTGCAAAAAACACCGTGACCGCCGCGAAGGTGTATACGGTTGTCAGCCAGATGGTGCGCAGCGTCTCGGCAATGAGCGTCCCGAGACTCATCGGGTGATGAGACGGAGCAAAGGTGAAGATACAAATGGCGGCAAGTAGCCAGCCGAGGAAATAAAAGATCCAAGCCATCTTCAGGACCCGTGAATACATCGGGAAGATAAGGGGTCCGATCAAGTGCCGTTGGGGAAGATAGCGGCTAGCCACTAAAATCGGGTTTCCGCGTTCGAGAAGGATGGCTTGAAGTTCGAGCTCTGTCAGTGGGTGGCCGAGCTGCGCGGTTTGCTCCTCGATCTGTGAATCGATGGCCTCCGATAGTTCCGCGATAATGTCCTGCTTTTGAGCCTTGGGCAGCCAAAATCGAACGGCCTGTAAATAACGATCGATGATTTCCATGACTTTTCCTTTTGAATTCGAGAAGATGCTGTTGCTCCAATTGCGCCAATGAAGTGTTCTGCGAGCTTGTCGAAGACTCTCACCTAGCTCGGTCGTGAAGTGGTGGCTGGTTTTCAGGTGCCTATTCCTCGCCGACAATCTTGCCTAACGACGCGTTGATTGCTCGCCACTCTTTGAGCAGCAGTTTTAAAACTTGCCTGCCGTCATCCGATAACTGATAGAAACGCTTATTGCGTTTGCCTTCTTCCCGCCACTGGCTGCTGAGCAGGCCTTGAGTCTCCAGCCTCCTGAGCAAGGGGTAGAGCGTGCTCTCGTCGATATCCAGGCCATCTTCGGCGAGAGCTTTGCGCAAGGTGTACCCATAGCGCTCTGTCCTTAGCTGGGCCAGCACGGCGAGAATCAAGGATCCCCGGCGCAGTTCGAACCGCAGGTTTTCGTAGATTTCCGTAATCTTGTCGCTGCCGCCTTCACTGTTTTCCATATGGTGTACTTTACACACTGTATATAGAACAGTGTACGATGTCAAGTCTTTCCTCCTGCTGGACAGACGCCAGGCTCTACTCTGAGGCTGAAGCCGACCTTGTCTTGCTGGCTTAGGAAAGGTTGAAGCGGTGCCCTTTCAAGCGCTGGACTGATTCGGGGCTTCTTTCAGTCAGTTGAAGGCATGACCCAGACTGAGTTAGCACTCCGCCACTCATCACCCACTCGCCTCGTATGCGCACATATGACATTTGTCATCTTTTCCCTGTGACCTTCTGCACTACCTTCTTGGTTTGTGTTGCTGCATTGTTGTAGCTGTCAATCGGAGGCGTGAGTGATGGCGACGGCGATAGAGATTGCTGGCGGATTCCAAAGCAGGGTTCCCAATCGAAGCTTTGCCGGCGGCGCGGCGGTTGCGCGCGTGGCTGGGGTGAGCAAGAGCTATGGGAGCGTTCAGGCGCTGCGCGAAGTGGAGCTCTCGATCCACGCAGGTGAAGTCGTGGCGCTGCTGGGGCCGAATGGCGCTGGCAAGTCGACGCTGGTGAAGCTGCTGCTGGGACTCGCTTCTCCAACGCTGGGACGGGTCTCGGTCTTTGGTGGAGATCCGAAAGATACGGTGACGCGAGAGCGCGTCGGCTCGATGATGCAAGTCGGTGGAGTGCCCGCGACGATGAAAGTCCGGGAGCATATCGACTTATTCTCAAGTTACTATCCGAAGCCTCTTTTGATGACGGATGTTATCGAGTTAGCCGGGTTGCAGGGGATCGAGCAACGGCAGTTCGGCGAGCTGTCGGGTGGACAAAAGCAGCGGGTCTTGTTCGCACTCGCGCTGTGTGGCGATCCCGATCTGCTTTTCCTCGACGAACCTACAGTGGGCCTGGATGTGGAGGCGCGGCGTGGTTTCTGGGACCAGATTCGCCGCCTGGCGGCGCGCGGCAAGACGGTGCTGCTGACGACCCATTACCTCGAAGAGGCCGATGCGCTGGCCGACCGGGTGGTGGTGATCAACAAGGGTTCTATCGTCGCTGAGGGTACGCCCGCGAGCATCAAGGCGAGCACGGCGGGGAAGAAGATCCGCGTGGTCACGCGGATGACGCTGAGCTCGATCGAGCGCATGGCTGGCGTGGTGAGCGTGAGCTACGATCGGGAGGCAGTCGAGATACAGACGTCGGCGGCGGAGGCGACCTTGCGGGAGTTACTGGCTGCCGATGGTGAGGTATCCGGTTTGGAGGTAAGCAATGCCGGGATTGAAGAGGCTTTTCTGGCGTTGACGAAGTAGGGCGTCTGCGAGCAGCGATCCCGACATCGCCAAAATGGGACAGCTCGCGAATAAATCCCGAAAGGGGACGCTACCCGAGAAAACCGTTGCCCTCTCTATAGAGTTGCAGCGCCATCTGAGAGCAGGATTTCTTAGAGGGAAATTCATGAGCGACTTCGAGGCGACTTATAGCAATCGCAGGGAAGTAGAAGTCGCTGGTCCGGAAGCCGGCGCCAGCGTGGAGAAGGTCCGGGACATACTCTTCGGATCGCAGATCAAGCAGTTCGAAACCCGCTTCAACCGGTTGGAAGAGAATCTACGGCGAGAGACGGTGGAACTGAAGGAGACGATGCGCCGCCGTTTCGAGTCCGTCGAAGGTTTTTTCAAGAGCGAGACCGAAGCACTGGCTACGCGTTTGCGAGCGGAGCGGGACGAACGGGCCAGCGCTTGCCAGACGATCGATCAGGATCTCAAAGCTACACACGATGCGATTGGTCGCCAGATCCATGCACTGGATGCGGCGACGGCCGAAGCGCAAAGCGGGCTGCGGCTGGAGTTGATGGCGGAGTCGCGAAAGCTGCTCGATGAAATCGCGGAAAGAAACGAAAGCGTTCGCACCTTGATCGAACACCGAATCGCCGAGCTGCGCTACCAGAAGGCGGACCGTGCGCTGCTCTCGACTTTATTGACGGACCTCGGAGCTCAGTTGAGCGACGATAGCCAGATCGCCAGAGCAGTGGCGGAGCTCGCAACTGGAGAGAATTTCTCGACGGCCTCGGCCAGGAGCGAAACAGAAGGCGCGTCGCTGGCGTCGACCCAGCGGGCACTTGCCGCTGCTTCGATTCCCCCGCATATCGCCGCCAAGGTGACCTCCAGAAAAGAGCCTAGAGAGATGGCGGAGGGCAAAGGACGTTCGGCCCCCCGGGTTGCGGCGAATCGGGCCACGAATGGACAGTTGCACTAACCGGATCGTTTCAGCAGAAGTACAGCTACTGTATACGGCACATGGAACCAACTGTACTTCTGCTTGAGAGGCCGGGATGAGATCGAAGAGGTTTCAGGTCGTCCGAACCTGAGGTAGATCTCATGCGCTGATTCGCTCCCGAACGTGAGAGCAAGCAGCAGTCTTTTCATACGCACGACTGGAAGTTGGCGAAGGGAGCCGGAGTGATGAGCAGCCCAACAGAAGAGCCGGGACTGGCGTATCCAGAGGGGGATCTTCGGGTGGATCTTGCTCGAGAAACGCCGGAAGTAAACGCCGGCTATGGAGCGGACGAGAATCTCGACCAGCTCCGATGGCTGTTACTCGCGCCGGAGCAGGAGCAGATCGAAGCCCTTCGTCACCGGCTCGACGATCCCAATCAAAAGACGGAGGAGCTAAGCAAATGTCTCGCTGAAGCCCTGACTCTCCGCCTCGCACGAGACCGCCAGTTGCACGTCATATTGCAGTCGCTGATCGAGGATGCGGTGGGCATAGCTGCGGTGCGCGACCCGCAGCGCGCGGTGGAGTGGCTCGCCCCAATCCTGGGGCGAGGGCTGCGGAAGGCGTTAACCGGTTCCCTTCGACGTAAACTCGGCTCCCTCAACCGATTACTGACGAGCACGCTTACGCTCGAAGGTTGGAGGTGGAGGTTGATTGCACGGCGCAGCGGCGATCCCTGCAGCGTGGTGGCGTTGACTCGAAGCCGCCATTATCGGGTCGATCAGGTCTTTCTGATTCACCGTAAGACAGGCCGGCTGCTAGGAGAGGCGGACGAGCCTGTCGCCCGTCAAGTGGAGCTGCTTTCGGCGATTCAGACGTCGAGCCGTGACTCAGCGCGTTCTTACGCGGGAGAGACCAGCGGCGACCCGGACTCGACGGAAGTACTGAAGATTGGCGAGCAAAAGCTGTGGCTACGTCATGGCCCTCTGGCGACGCTCGCAGTAATGGTTAGCGGAAATCCCCCGGCGGCGTTTGGAGAGTTGCTGGAGAGCGAGAGCAGGGTGATTCACCAAGCCTATGGCCCCGAGTTGGAAGAGTTCGATGGCGACCCGGAACCGGTATCCGGGGCAACGGCGCACTTGCGGGGATGGCTGACGCTCGGACGGCGAAGAGTCGATGCCCGAACCTCCTACACCGCGCTATGGGCCCTCACGCTGATGATCGCGGCGGCGGCCGGAGCGTTGACAATAGGGCGAATTCGCAGCGATCTGCGTTGGGAACATTATGTCGCCCAGTTGCGAAAATGAAACGGGGATCGTGGTGATTGAGGCAGACCGAAATTGGTTGAGCTACTCGATTCACGGCTTGCGCGATCCGATGGCGGCCGATCCGCGGTCATTGTTGTCGGCGTCCGGAATCTCTGAGCGCGATGTATCCGAGAAGTGGGAGCCCTACTTGTCCCTCGATCCACGCTTTGCATCAGCACGACGACTCGCAATCCAGGAAAGCCAGTCGCAACCAGGGATTCAAGATATACGCATTCAGAGGTGAAAAGGAGAAAGCATGTCGAGCTCGGTTGTGATTGCGCCGCGGGAAGGAAAGCGTTCGTTTGACAAGGTGGTTGGGATTTACTGGAAGGAAGCCAAATACGAGTTCCTCAAGTATTGGCGGATGCCGGTTTATTCGCTCTCGGTCATCTTGTTTCCTGCCATGTTCTATACACTCTTTGGACTGATCCTGAACCGCGACTTATCCGGCGGACATAAAGAGGCTGCGACCTATCTGCTGGCTACTATGGGCTGCTATGGGGTGATCGGCGTTGCGCTGTTTGGATTTGGAGTGGGAGTGGCGATGGAGCGAGGCCAGGGATGGCTCCAGGTCAAGCGGGCCAGCCCGATGCCGGTAGCCGCTTATTTCACCGGCCGCGTGGCGATGTGCCTGATCTTCAGCCTTATTGTGTTCTTGATGCTCTTCACACTGGGAAGCTTGTTCGGCGGGGTCCACCTCACCGGCTTGCAAGTCATGGCATTGATGGCGACGCTGGTGCTGGGATCGATTCCTTTTTGCTCCTTCGGTCTGGCCATCGGCTACTTTGCCAGGCCCAATTCGGCGCCATCTATTGTCAACATGCTATATCTTCCGCTTTCTTTCTTTTCGGGACTTTGGATGCCAATCGGCGTGTTCCCCACCGTACTGCAGAAGGTGGCAGTGGCGCTTCCGCCTTATCATCTCGGACAGCTGGCATTGCACATGGTTGGTTTTCCTGGCCGTGGGGATGTTCATACTCACATCAATGTATTGATTGGGTTCGCTTTGATTTGCCTTGGTGCGGCGATGCTTGGCTTCCGGAGGGATGAAGGGAAGCTATATGGCTGAGTAAGTGCTTTTTCCGCAGAACAATTGCAAGAACGGGATGGTTCAGAAATAAAAGACGCAATTGGGTTCAGTCAGTTCAGCTTGCTTAACGGAGTGAACTGCAGTTTTGTAGGAGAAAGGCAATGACCCTGGGGTTATCCTAAAGCGGACAGGAGTATGCAGAGATGAGGTTAGTGCCCAAAAACAACGGCATGGGGTGGGCGACCTACGCGTTACTCGGCTACCTGGGGTTCTTCCTCATCGATCCGATCTTAGACCATGCTGGAGCGGTCACCTGGGTGTGGACCGGATTAGGTTTGCTGCTCTTCCTGGTGCTCTATTTCACGCTCTTTTGGCTCTGCGGATGGAAATCTGTGGTTTGCGCCTTTGCAGTGGCGCTATTAGGCGTCGCCTATCTGCCCTCGAACGGCGGGGCTTCGTGCTTTTTCATCTATGCCGCTTCATTCCTTGCTTTTGAAGAGAAGGCAGCTACATCGTTCAAATATATCGGCGGGATCGCCGCCCTGCTTGCCGTCGAGCTCTACATCCTCCATCGTCCGCCCGTGGCATGGTTTGTCGATATCGGGTTAGTGATAATGATCGGGCTGCTGAACGTTTATTTTTCTCAGCACGGCCGGGCCCAGAAAAAGCTGATTCGCGCTCAGGAGGAGATTGAGCATCTCGCGAAGATCGCAGAGCGGGAGCGAATTGCCCGCGATTTGCATGATGTTCTGGGTCATACGCTGTCGGTCATCGTGCTGAAGTCGGAATTGGCCTCGAAGCTGCTGGAGGTGGATCCGGGCAGAGCAAAGGCTGAGATGGTGGACGTTGAGCAGACGGCCCGGCACGCGCTGGCAGAGGTCCGGCAAGCAATCGGCGGATACCGTTCAAATGGATTGACGGCAGAGTTGGCGCAGGCGCGAGCAACTCTGGAAACGGCGGGGATCAAGGTTGAGTGTGAACAGACTCCGGTAACTCTGCCTGCGACGCAGGAGAGTGTCCTATCGCTGGCGGTACGTGAAGCGGTCACCAACGTGGTGCGCCACGCAGACGCAGCGCGATGCCGCCTGGAGTTGCGAGCCGCGGACGGGGTCTGCCGATTATCCATTCAGGACGACGGCCGTGGAGGCTCGCAGCAGGAAGGCAATGGACTAACGGGCATGCGTGAGCGGGTCGAGGCGTTAGGGGGAACGCTGCGCCGCGAAACGAAAGGTGGCACCCGGCTCCACATTACCGTGCCTTTAGGAACCGAGGCCGGCCACGCGTGATGACGAGTGAGAGTGGCGGCAGGTCGGCTGGCATTCGGGTGGTGCTTGCCGAAGACCAGGCAATGGTGCTCGGTGCTCTCGCCGCGCTGCTCGAGATGGCCGGCGGGATCTCGGTGGTGGGAAGGGCACAAAATGGGAGCGATGCCCTGACTAAGGTCCTGTCGTTAAAGCCGGATGTTTTTATAACCGACATAGAGATGCCGGAGATGTCGGGACTTGACGTCGCGGCGGAGTTACAGCGTAGAAAAATTCGAACCAAAGTGATCATCGTGACTACGTTCGCCCGCAGCGGTTATCTGCGCCGGGCGCTCGATGCCGGGGCGGCCGGTTACCTACTGAAGGACAAACCCGCGGAGAAATTGGCAGAGGCTGTGCGCCAGGTGCATCGCGGTCTACGGGTCATCGATCCGGAGTTAGCCGCGGAGTCGTGGGGGATGGCCGATCCGCTGACCGATCGCGAACGCCAGACGCTGCGAATGGCAGCCGAGGGTGCGACCAGCGGGGATATTGCAGCGAAGCTGAATCTCTCTGAGGGTACGGTGCGCAATTACTTATCCGAGGCGATCAATAAACTAGGAGCTTCGAATCGGATCGAGGCAGCCAGGATCGCCAGAGCCCAAGGCTGGCTGTGAAGGAACCGATGGTCGGCCGATGGCTGGCAGGGTCATCATTAAGCAATTTGTTTAGACAACCAATCAATATAGATTTTCCTGCCTTAGTACATGAGGGCGCCACGCCGAGCGCCGGTTCACTGCCAAGTTGAGAACTATCTTTGAGGATTCCTTGCTTGCCTTGAAAAGGGATATCATGCCTTAGGACATCAGCGGTGCGGAGAATGGTGTTAGCTCCCGCGAACTTGCCCCACTCTTGACATCACGCGGCGGTCCGCATGTTCATGCTTCACCGCTTGCGCAAGGCGATGCAGAACGGCTCCATCATGAGCTGGCTGGCCACCTCAGCGATGGTGTTGAAGCTGACGAAATCATTGGCGGTAAGGCACCTAACATGTCCGAACTAATTTCGCCTGGCCGCGTTACGGAAGCCAGACGATCCTAGCTCGATCTGAAGCGCATATGTACGAGACTTTCTTTGGCCCATTTGTCGTCGCTGCAGGCACGTCGTCACAGAAAAACGATGTCGGCTCCAGTGTGCAAGGTTGTGAAATGCACTCGTCACAGCATAAGGTTATGGCAGTCGCTCAAGCCTGTTAATTTGTTTTTTTATGTGCGAGTTATGGAATGCGACCGTGTTGCGGGATCGGCAGCGCCCGCCGCGTACACCCCCATCGTATTGACCACCGGTAATGTAGCGCCTTGGATTGTAACTAAGTGAGTGGAAGTATTCCTGGATAACTGCGCCGACTATCGCCTTTTGCCATCCGGAGGAGTCTTTTAGAGAGATGCTTAGGAATAAAAGTGACGCCTCTGCATTGTTGAGTGTAGGTCACAGCGCTTCGTGGGGCCGGTCTAAATATCTTGCGTCGGACCGAACGTCAAGAAGCGACGGTGTGAACGAAAGGGGAGGAACTATGAAAATAGGCTTTGTGAGTATGCCTCTATCGGGACACTTAAATCCTATGACTGCGCTTGCACGCAAACTGCAGTCGCGTGGGAATGAAGTGGTGATGATTGGCGTTCCGGATGTCGAACCGTTCGCCCGCGCGGCCGGGATCGAGTTCGTTCCTTTCTGCGAAGCCGAGTATCCCTTGGGGTCCACTGCTGTGGCCTGGGGCGAGGTGGCAAAGCGGCATGGGTTCGACGTCGTTGAATACACTACTCGCCATTTAAATCCTGGCCTCATTAGTGCCGGGTTGAAGCACCTGCCTGGAAAACTCGTGGAGACGGGCGTCGAGGCGATGATATTCGACACCGTTTGCTTTTACATGGAGTTTGTCCCGATGAGCATGAACATCCCTTATGTGCACATTTGGAATATCCTTCACGTCGACTTCTCCGCGACTACCCCACCGTGCTTTTTCAGTTCACCGTATGAGACTGGCGGGAAAGCTATCGCCAAGAACGCGGAGGCCTTGCAATCGGTGGGCGGAATTTGGGAGCCGATGGTGCAGGCGGCCATGCCCTACGCGGAGAGGTGGGCACTGGAGGTCGACTGGCATGTTCCCGGTGCAACGATGTCGAAACTCGCTGTGGTGACACAAACTCCCGCGGAGTTCGACTTTCCCGGAATCCCGTGGCCTGCCCAGTTCCATTATGCAGGCCCCTTTCATGACGACCAGGGGCGGGAGCCGATCTCGTTTCCATGGGAAAGGCTCACTGGTGCGCCGCTCATTTATGCTTCGCTGGGAACGCTGGTGAATGGTCTCGACCAGGTGTACATTGCCATCCTGAAAGCGGCTGAGAAACTAACAGATTTCCAGGTTGTGCTTTCGATCGGAAAGAATGTCAGTATCGAGAATCTGGGAGAGATTCCTTCGAATGTGATTGTCGTTCGGGTGGCCCCGCAGATCGAGTTGCTGAAGCGGGCAGCACTTTGCATCACCCATGCAGGGCTGAATACGGCGCTTGAGTCGCTTGGACAGGGAGTGCCGATGGTGGCGATCCCGATCGGCTATGACCAGCCTGGTGTCGCGAGCCGAATTGCATACCACGGCGTAGGTGAATTTCTTGAGATAGAAGATCTGACGGTAGAAAATCTGCTGGAGTTAAGCCGAAGGGTGATGGGAAATCCCAGCTATCGTGAGAAGGCCGCGTATTTCCAATCGGTCATCGCAGAGACACATGGCTTGGATGTGGCAGCCAGCGTGATCGAACAAGCGCTGCGAAGCAACCAGACAGAATCATCAGAAGACAAGCAAGTATTGTCGATGGCCTGAGGTGCTGGTGCTGGGCAAAGGCAGCCACAAACCGAAGCGAGCAGGGGAGATCGGCAAGCTGACCGGGTGGTTGAGGATGCCCAGCATGTCGTTGGAACCGTATCATGGGAACCGTACCATCGCATCATCCATTCATGGGGTTCGCGTCACACGGCCGGAGTAGGAATCCGTGACTCGAGCTTTTGGATCAGCGCCATGAGATCGCTGGGGGCCCGGCTTTCGGCCGCCAAGAACAGGATTTCGAAGCCGACTCCAACCCCGGCCCGGATTACTTTCACCTCAGCGACTGCTTTGAAGCTGCGATCGTTGATGGTGAAGCAGAGTTCTGCGGCGCATCCAACATCGAGGCGAAGGCGGGCACGGGTTTCGATGTAGCAGCCGGTCTGGCTCAAGTCCTTGATGCGGCCGCGGAACATCAAGCTGGCATTGTCGATGACGACTTCGGCAAACCCATCGCATTCGGCGCGCTCATGTTTCCTCCGGTCCTTGCCCCGCGGTTCGGCAGGGGGCACGATGACTGGCGCTGCTTCCGGCTTTTTCTTGGAGGGCTTCTTCGTCTTTGCTTTCTTCGCCTCACTCATGGGCACATCCCCTTTCCTGGCATCGGCATTTCATTCGGCGCTCTCGACAAGTGGTCTATCGGCAAATGGGAGCCCAGCGCGAATTTGTGGTTAGGAACGGACCCTGCTTACGGAAGACGCCAGGAGGCGTGGTTGCCGACTCTTCCCGGCACGTACGGCTGCTCTGACTCCTTGAGCCCGGTTCTTTGTGCCAGGCCTTTGTGCCCCGCCTTCGTGATGTGGGTCGCCGTACCCTGGCTCTTTGCGTCTGGGCTCTACGGAAACCCGTCCTTTCGTGCGCGGCCTCTCGATTGCATCGGCTAAGAATAGAGGCGCGAGGTCCCATGGTGTGCCTTGCATCGCCGGGGCTTGGCGTGGCAGCAACCTTCTGGATCAACGCCAGGTGGGCACTTCGTATCTCCGGACCGCTGGCCAGGAATTCAAAAGCCACCCCAGATTCAGGGCGCACGAGCATCACTCGCGCAGCGGTGGTGAAAGAGTCGCCGTCTACGGAGAGGCAGAGCCGTACCGCCGCGTTACGCTCGAGGGCGGGCACCGCCGAGCCTATGGCGATGTAGCATCCGTTTAGGCTAAGATCCTCCATTTTCCCGAGATAGCGGTAGCCTGAAGGCGAGACGATCATTTCGGCGACGACGGCACAGGGGAAACGCCGGTATTTTCTTCGTTCGTAACTGCTCTTTGCAATGGCGATTGGTTCAATTCTGCTGGCCTGGCCCATGACCTGCCTCGTTGTCTCAGTGAAACTCCAGAATTGGCTTCGCCTGTATCAGGGTGGCCCATGCCCGGTTTATCGGCCTTTCACCCTGGAGCGCGAGGCGCCTTGGAAATTCGGCCTCGGCCCCGCTGGTAGAATCAGGAATTGGCGTCTACCCCGAATTTACACTCAGGAAAGTCATGAAAACCGGCATCATCGGCCTGCCCCAGGTCGGCAAAACATCTCTGTTCAAGATCCTCACCAAAGCCAAGCTCGACGAGCGCGCCTATTCGAATCCGCGCGAGGCCCATTTGGGCGTGGCCAAGGTGCCCGATGAGCGATTAGACCAATTGTCGGCGCTGTACGACCCGAAGCGGATCATGTACGCCTCGGTCGAGTACGCCGACGTGGCGGCGATTGGCCAGGAGGCCCTGAGAGAATCGGCCTTCTTGAGCAGCCTGCGCAATGTAGACGCATTGATCCATGTATTGCGGGCCTTTGATGAAGACTCGATTCCGCATGTGGGGCCCATCGATCCGCTGCGGGACATTAAGAACGTCGATTTCGACTTGATTATCTCCGACCTTTCGCAGGTGGAGAAGAGGGTCGAGCGGCTCGAAAAAGATTTGAAGAGCAAGCGCACTCCGGAGATCGAGAAGGAGCATGCTCTGCTGCTGCGAGCGAAGGAGTTTCTGGAATCGGAGAAGCCGCTGCGTGAGTTGGAGATGACCGCAGATGAGAAGAAGCTAATCCGCGGGTTTACATTCCTTTCCCAAAAACCGATTTTGTACGTGCTCAATATCTCCGAGAGCACCACGCTGGGCGTAGACCTCGATGCGGCGGTGGCGAAGTACAAGCTCGAAGAGGTCGCGTCGCGGCCAAATGCCGGGGCCACTGCGATCTGCGGCAAGGTCGAAGCAGAGCTCGCGGAGATGGACGATGACGAGGCTGCGGAGTTCCTCGGATCTTATGGTTTGACGGAGAGCGGGCTGCGAAGGCTGATTCGGAAATCCTACGAGCTGCTGGGGTTGATCAGCTTTTTCACGGTGGGCGAGGATGAGTGCCGTGCCTGGACGGTGCCCGTGAATAGCCGCGCGCAGGAAGCGGCGGGGGCGATCCATTCTGATCTCGAAAAGCATTTCATCCGGGCCGAGACAATCCATTGGGACACGCTGCTGGCTGCGGGCTCAGAAGCGGTGGCGCGAAGCCAGGGGACGCTTCGTCTCGAGGGCAAGGATTATCGCGTACAGGACGGAGATGTCATGCATATTCGTCATAGTGGTTAGGGACACATCGGATTTACTCCAACTCGCGATGACAGTTGCACCTGGACGTTGCAATCAAAGGTTTAGGTCAGGAGAGCGCGAAAGATGATTATCGGCGTACCCAAGGAAGTCAAAGACCATGAATCGCGGGTGGGAGTTACGCCCGCCGGCGTGAAGGCACTGGTCGAAACCGGCCACACTGTTCTGGTTGAGACCCAGGCGGGAGAGCTCTCGGCCTTCCCCGACGATGATTACCAGGGGGCTGGCGCCGAAATCGTCGGATCCGCCCACAATGTATGGGGACTTGCGGAGATGATCGTCAAGGTCAAGGAACCCATCCAAAAGGAATATGTCTTCTTCCGCGAAGGGCTGGTGCTTTTCACCTACCTTCACCTCGCTCCGTTGCAGGAGTTGACGCAGAATTTGCTGGACAAGAAGGTGATCGGGATCGCCTATGAGACGATCCGCGATAAGGCCGGCACCCTGCCTCTGCTGACGCCGATGTCGGAGGTGGCGGGCCGGATGTCGGTGCAGGTGGGTGCGACTTTTCTGCAGAAGGAGTATGGCGGACGCGGCGCATTGCTGGGAGGAGTCCCGGGTGTTCCGCCGGCGGATGTATGCATCATCGGCGGCGGCATCGTTGGCACAAACGCAGCAAAGATAGCTTTGGGCATGGGGGCGAAGGTCACCATCGTCGATGTGAATCTCAACCGGCTGCGAGATCTGGATGACATCTTCAATGGGCGGCTGTATACGCTGGCGTCGAATTCGTACAACGTGGCGAGAGCGGTGCAGCAGGCCGATCTCGTGATCGGCGGGGTGTTGATTCCAGGCGCAGCGGCGCCGAAGATCGTGACCGCAGAGATGGTCGCGAAGATGAAGAAGGGCGCAGTGATCGTCGACGTGGCGATCGACCAGGGTGGATGCATTGAGACGGCACGGCCGACGACGCATAGTGATCCCTCGTACCTGGTGAATGGCGTGGTGCACTACTGCGTGACCAACATGCCGGCAGCGGTGCCGAATACGTCGACGCTGGCATTGACTAACGCGACCTTCCCGTACGTCTTGAAATTGGCCCAGAATGGCGCGCGAGCCGCGATCGCACAGGACGGCGGCATCGCCGAAGGAGTCAATACGTGGCTGGGATCATTGACTTATGAGGGCGTCGCACGTTCGCAAGAGCGGGAGTTTACACCGGTGCGAGAGCTGATCTACTAACTCGGCCCTGTTAACAGATCTAGCCGGTTCGCTGCAACGTTTATCTGCGATCTCATGATGCCAAGCACTTACTTTGTTTGTTGCTTACTTTGTTTGTTGAGTGCTTAGTTGCCGGTCTTCTTTTGGAAACGAAATCAAAGACCGCGGCCGGTGGCTCTCAAGTCACGCGATAGATTCAGTTGAAGATTCCGAAGTTAATCGAACTGACGTTGGCTAGCCTGGAGGCTTAGGCCATTCCCGGGCGAGCGGAATAGCAGGGACGACATCCCTCGGTTACCCCCCTTAAGGTCTTTGAAAGTTGATCAACGGTAACATTCAGGTGAAGTACCATCTGTCGGATACCCGACATACAGTGAAAGATTGTCGAAAAACTTCCTGCACCACACTCCTGCTTTTAGCGTCATCGATTACTTAACCGCAAATCATCTCAGGCACCGCGTTTGCTCCCAGCGTACTGAAGACGGGGAATGTTAGCGACTAGTTTCAGGATTTACCGAAAGTAGTAACTGTTAGTCACCGGTTTATGATGTCCGCCTCCGAGTGGGGAAATCTGGTACTATGTGCTGCAACCAAAATAAGATTACCGAAGTGCGCACGAGTGGCAAGAACTGAATTCTTAAAGGACCGGGAACCGTGTCTGCTCATGGCAAGGCCTATTTGTAACCTGCTCATCAAGTGTTTGCCTCTACCATATCGAGATCATCTTTTCTCGCGGCTGGAATCTGTCTCCTTGCCCGCGGGAACTACGCTGTACGAACCGGAGGTGGCGCCGGAATACGTACACTTCATGACCTCTGGCCTCACTTCGATAGTTGCCTATATGTCGAATGGCAGCGGGACGGAGGTCGGGATCGTGGGCAGCGAAGGAGTTGTCGAGAGCTTCCATCTGCTCTCTTCCCCGAGTGTGCAGAACGTGCAGACGCGCGGCTGGGTCCAGATTGCAGGGACGGCGATGAGGATGAGGTTCTCCGATGCCTATAAGGAATTCCTAAGCAGCGAAGTCTTGCGGACCCCGGTGCTTGGCTTTGTGCAGTGTCAAGGTTCGATATTGGGTCAGTTGGCGGCGTGTAATCGCCTTCATGATGTCGAAGAGCGGCTGGCGCGGTGGCTGTTGATGGTCCAGGACCGGGTAGGCGGCGAGGTACTTCCACTGACTCAGGAGTTGTTGGCGATTATGCTGGGGGCGCGGCGGAGTTCGGTGACGCTCGCGGCGAGCGACCTTCAGCGACGCGGCCTCATTGAATACCATCGTGGCCAAGTGAAGATCATGCAGCGGGACTTGCTAGAGAATGCGGCCTGCGAGTGTTATTCAGTTACCCGAAGGCTGTTTGCCAATTTATATCTCCAGTAGGCCACGCCTTCTTGGTTCCAGCAAGCCGGAGCTAGCAGCGATGGAAGCTTCTTTCCAAGAGACAGCGAGTCAAAGCGGAGTTCGCGCACGACGGGCTCTCTCTTGAGCGGAGACCAACTTTCCTACATCAAAAACCTGAGCGAGGATGCTCTACGGCTTGCTGAATCGCTGCGCGGACCACTCCGCCTGTGAGCACGCTTAAGGGGCCGCCAATTATACTGGAGAGATTCAGCCGGGAGCAGGATGGCGCCAGAACCTAAACACCGCAAGATCGTAGTCGGCGGCCTTGCTGCAGGGCTGTTGCTCCTGCTGCTGCTCTTCAGCGCTCTGCAGGGATTGAATCTGTCGTTCCTTGAGCCGCGGAGCGCGGGCCTGGTCTTGCTGTTTACCGGCCTCTCGGTCGTCGCTTTTCTGATCTTTGTCGTTCTTCTAGTCTTACTCTCGCGCAATATTCTCAAGCTTTATGCGGACCAGCGCAGCCGCGTGCTGGGTTCGCGATTGCGTTCGCGCATGTTGATCGGGGCGCTCCTGCTCTCGCTGGCGCCGGCGATGTTCATGTTTTTCTATAGCTACTTTCTGCTGAACCGATCGATCGACCGGTGGTTCTCGCAGCCCGTGGGACAGCTGCGGGAAGATTCAACCCGGGTGGCGCTGGAGCTCTCCCATTATGCGACCAACAATGCCCGGGTAGAAGCCGAGGCGCTGGCCAGCTCTCCGACGCTCGCCAGGGCGCTGGACACCGATGACGATCCAGTGGTCATCGCGCCTACCGGGGTGAACCTGGCATTGATCGAGGTGCTGCGGTCCCGTCGAATCACCTTGCAGGGTGGGTTTGCCATTGTGTATCACGAAGGGCAACCGGTGGCGCAGTTTCAGATGCCTGCGCAAAACGGCAGAGTGGTGGTGCGCCCTTGGATGGACGAGAGCGAATCGACAATGAACACCTCCGAGCCTGCGACGACGACGATTCTGAAGGCGGCGCAGCGCAGCGACGAGCCGGTGGTGCAGTTTGCGGGAGGCGAATTCGCGCTCGGAGCCGCGACCGTCGGTCCGTCCGACTCGGAGAACAATGTGGTGGTCATTGGCTTGCCGATGCCGGCCGGTCTGAGTGTCACGGTTGCCCGCATCCGCCACGGAGCGGAAGGCACCTATCGAATTAGGAACGGCTTTCGACGCCTGGCGTTCTCGATTCTCTTGTTGTTGACGGCGCTGATTCTATTTACCAGCAGCTGGCTGGCGTTGTTTCTTTCAAAGCAGATCACGCGCCCGGTGGAAGCGCTGGCGGATGCTATGGATGAGATCGCCGCCGGCCACTACAAGCACCGGGTCGCGGTCGAGGCAACCGAGGAGCTGGGCGAGCTGGTTCGCTCGTTCAACCATATGGCCGGTGACCTTGAAGAGAGCCGCGCCATTGCGGAGACATCGACCCTGCAGCTGTCGGCCGCCAACCTTACTTCCGAAGAACGCCGCCGCGAACTGGAAACCGTTCTAGAGACGATTCCGAGCGGAGTGGTGACGCTGGACTCGTCCATGCGGGTGCTTCAAGCCAACCGGGCATTTCTCGACCTGCTGGAGCCGGCACAGCAGGCGATTGCGGTCGGTTCGTCAATTCAATCGCTCTTCCCTGCTGATCTCGCCGACGATCTGACCCGTCTCTTGCGGCGCAGCCAACGCATGGGGATCGCGGCGATGGAGTTCGAGTTTCGCAGCCCCAAAGGAATGCTGAACCTCTCGACGACGATGGCTGCTCTCGAACTGGAGGGCAGTCAACGAGGCTGCATTCTGGTGGTTGAAGATGTCACCGAGTTTCTTCGCGCGCAAAGGCAGGTCGCGTGGAAAGAAGTGGCGCAGCGAGTGGCGCATGAAATCAAGAATCCGTTGACGCCGATCAGCCTTTCGGCGGAGCGGATCCGCAAGCACGTCGATCGTCCGACGCCGGAATCAGCGGGCATCATTCGCAAGTGCAGCGAAGTCATCTTGGGATCGGTCGATACCATGCGTACGCTGGTCGACCAGTTCGCCGCGCTGGCCCAGTTTCCTACGGCCCAACCGAAGCCCAATGATCTTAACCTCATCGTGGAGAGCGCCTTGATGCTCTTTGCCGGCCGACTTGGCGGCATCACGATTCATCGGCGGCTTGCCCCCGATATTCCTCCCGTGATGGCGGATGCGGAGGCACTGAAGCGGGCCTTTGCCAACTTGATCGATAACGCGGCCGAGGCGATGCAAGGAAGCCTGTTGCGTCAACTGACGATCGAGACTTGTCTGAACGACAACAACATGGCCGAAATCGTAGTGGCCGATACCGGGCACGGGCTGACAGCAGAGACTCGGGAAAGGCTTTTTCTCCCGTATTTTTCAACCAAGCAACGGGGAACTGGATTAGGCCTGTCGATCGCCGCCAAGATTGTTCAGGAGCATGAAGGAGCGATCCGCGCAGAGCAAAACACGCCGAAAGGCGCCCGCTTTGTCATGGAGCTGCCACTGGCGGAGATCCCCACAATCGATGGCGGCCGAAATGAGTCATCTTTGGCGGTGCATGGAAACGGAGATGGAGAGATTAGCGGAAACCTTGGCCGCAATGGCGCGCCGCACAAAAATGGAAACGGCAATGGGGTGGGTCCGATGATGACCGGCATCGAAGCCAAGCCTTCAAGATGAATCACATCCTTATCGTCGATGATGAAACCGAGATCCGGGAAGCCTTAGAAGAAATTCTGCGTGAAGAGGGCTATGCGGTGACGACCGCTGCTACTGGCGAAGAGGCGGTGACCCTGATCGCGGATGCTGCCTACGACGTTGTGCTCCTGGATATCTGGCTGCCGGACCGCGATGGTCTGGAGGTGCTGAAAGACATTTACGCCTTGGAAGGCAAGCCGGAGGTCATCATCATCTCCGGTCATGGGACGATCGAGACGGCGGTGCGCGCGACCAAGCTCGGCGCCTTCGATTTTCTGGAGAAGCCGCTTTCAATGGACCGGACGCTCATCCTGGTGAAGAATGCCATCGACGCCCGGCGGCTGCGTCATGAAAATCAGGAATATCACCGGCAGTTGAACGCTACCACCCCCATTACCGGTGAAAGCGTCCCGGTGAAGGCGCTGCGCCAGCAGATCAAGCTGATGGCGCCGACCAATGGCCGGGTGCTGATCTTTGGCGAGTCGGGCTGCGGAAAAGAGCTCATCGCTCGGGCAATTCATGCGGGCAGTCCGCGCCGGGACCGTGTCTTCATTGAGCTGAATTGCGCGGCGATTCCGGAGGATTTCATTGAAAGCGAATTGTTCGGGTACCGGCATGGTGCGGTCTCCGGGGAGGCTCCAGAAAAACGGGGGACCTTTGAGCGTGCGGATGGAGGCACGCTCTTTCTGGATGAAGTCGGCGACATGAGCTTGAAGATGCAAGCCAAGGTGCTGCGGGCGCTCGACGAAGGCCGCTTCACACCGGTCGGCGCGACCAGCCCGGTGCAGGTCGATGTTCGGGTGGTTGCGGCGACCAACAAGGACCTGGAAGAGGAGATTGCGCGCGGGAATTTTCGCGAGGACTTTTTTTACCGGCTGAATGTCATTCCTTTTTTTGTGCCGCCGCTGCGCGAGCGGAAGGAAGATATACCTCTGCTGGCGCGCGAATTTCTTCGCGAATTTGGGCGCGAATACGGACGGCCGCGGATCGAGATTGCGGACGAGGCAGTTGCCGTGCTGAAGCAGTATCATTGGCCGGGAAATGTTCGCGAGCTCAAGAATGTGATCGAGCGGGTGCTGATTCTGAACCCCCAGGCGCTGCGCATTGAGCGCCGCCATCTGCCGATGCTGATTTATCGCGGCAGTGGGAAAAAAGGTGAGGAGTTCTCGACTTTGCATCAGGCGCGAGAGGCTTACGAACGCGACTACATTCTCAAGAAAATCGACGACTGCCATGGAAATGTAAGCCGCGCCGCCGAGGCGCTTGGGCTGGAGCGGAGCCATCTTTATCGCAAGATGAAGAGTCTGGGGATTAGCGTGCGGGAGTAGCGAGGCTGATCGCTGAGGTGAGCTGGGCGGAGGTCAGGTGCCTGATATGGTCTTGAGGTTCAATTGACTTCTAGATCGTTCTCGATCGCGGTGACGAGGCGGATCGCCTCCGCTTGAGTGCCGGCTTCGTCACCGAAGCTGTTGAGCCAGTGGACTTCGGGTTCGCGGCGGAACCAGGTGAGTTGGCGTTTGGCGTAGTTGCGGTGGCCTTGCTGGGCGGACTTGATGGCCTCTTCGTTTGACATATCTCCATGGATCACGGCGAGCGCTTGTTTGTAGCCGAGGGAGGTTAGTGGGCGAACATCTGGTCCGTACTTCTCGACTAAGTAGCGGGTCTCTTCGACTAGCCCATCTTGAAACATGGCGGCGGCCCTGGCGTTGATCCGCGAGTAGAGAGCTTGGCGGCCGGGGTTAAGTCCAATACGAATGATCTTGTAGCCTCGAAGCCCGTCCCGGCCGCTTTGCCAAGCCTGGGTCATAGGTTGACGTGAGGTGAGGCAGACCTCGATGGCGCGGACCAGCTTCGGCGTGTCGTTGGCATGGATCAGGCGGGAAGCCGCGGGATCGAGGCGGGCGAGGATGCGATGCAACCAGCCGGCTCCGCGAGCGGCTTCGGCGCGGCGAAGGCGCTGACGGATGTCTTCAGAGCGGGGTGGGGCTTCGAAGAGTCCGTCGATGAGGGCGCGAAGATAGAGCCCGGTTCCTCCGGTAACGATGGGGAGCTTGCCATGTGCGGTGATAGCGGCGAGGGCGGCGCGGGCGAGCCGGCTATAGTCGCCGGCGGTGAAAGCTTCGGAGGGATCGGCAACATCGATGAGGTGGTGGGGAATTTGGCTGCGTTCGGCACGGGAGGGTTTGGCGGTGCCGATCTCCAAGTCACGGTAGACGGCGACGGAATCGCAGCTGACGATCTCTCCTGAGAAGTGTTGCGCGAGGTGGAGGGAGAGCGCGGTTTTGCCGCTGGCGGTGGGACCGAGGAGGACGATGAGCGGGTGGTTTGACCCTGCTCTTTGTATGCTGATATCAAAATCACTCATCGAATGCTGTATAGCCCGGATAGAAGGCTGTGGTTCGCGACAACTACAGAGCTGCACAAGTAACAGCTTACCGACAGACGGCGGTAGCGCGGGCAATCTCTCGCTGAATGGAGGTGGGACGAGCCACGTCCGGCGGTTAGGACCAGATCATCTGGGACTAGCTAGGTTGAGGAGATAGGTTGTGTTCCTGGATCAGCTGATAGATGTCCTGGTGGGTGAGATAGGCGAGGATCTTTGGATCGGAACTGCCCATGTCGATGAGGAATGCGGAACCTACAGTGAGGGTGATCTCGGGTTTGTCCGTGGGGGCAAAGTCCATCTTCCATTGAGTGTCGACGAGGACATAACGTTCCCCGATTTGCATGTCGTGGCGGGCGATGAGTTGGCTGGCGCGCAAACCAGCCTTTTCGAAGTACTGTCTGCGACTGGGGAGCATTTGCGCGAAAGTCGCGGCTGGAACGAGGGTCGAGCCGGCAGGGCCGGCGGCAAGAAATGTTTCGGCGAACTGCGCGATAACAACTGCAGGATCACTGCTGGTCGTGTTGCGTTCAAAGGTCGACAAAAAAGAGTCAAGAGCTTCCTGGGTGAAAGATGACATAAACAAACCTCCTAAGTTATCCGTATCAAGATAAAGTCCTTTAGTATTATACCACATTTAGATACATTAAGCAATAATTACATCGATAGTCGGCTAGCCGGACTTATCCGACTCATCCAAGTTATCCATGCTGGGCATCGACACTTACCCCCTGCGGAATTTTTTCTCCTACTCAGCTAAAGGGCAGCTTGAAGGGGGCGCCTATGGCGTGGGGACGAGGAGGCCGTCACTGGATTAGCGGTGCCGAAGATTCAACTTTGAGCGGCTGGGTTCAGGATGACAGGCTTTGTTGCGCGCTTCGTTAGGCTTGCCTCCGCGGCTGAGCCGGCCTCATTGGTTAAGCCATGGCCCGGCAGAAGCAAGGCTCCTTGGATTCGCGCAATGCTTCCTTAGGGGCAATGGGGTATGCGGGTTCTACCAGACATGCCACCAGCCTTGGGGAAAGACCTGGGCAAGTCCTGCGTGGAAGATGCTCGCCGTCACAAGAATGGCGAGGAGGATGAGGAGTCCCGCGATCTGGCGTTTACGGAGTTCTTCAGCGATGGTTGGTTTTGCCATTTTGGCTTGAGAAGGAGTCTATTCCCCTGCTTCCCTTCCATGAAAGAGAGAAGTCCCACGGAGAACGCGCTGGTGTCGGTGTTGCTTCCATCCAGCCTCCCACTCTAGCCCCACTCGAGCTGAAGGACGGCTAGAATGGCTTACCCTGGCGGTTTAAAGGGGAACCCTCACGATCCCTAGTGGCTACTCTTTGCCGGGCTTGATGTTGTAGAGGAAGTAGAACCGCAGCTCGAGATAGGGTCCCTTGAAATCCTTGGGCAGCTGGGGGAAGGGGGCTGCTCCGAGGATGCCTCCCCAGGCGGCGCGGTCGAGGGAGACGTCGCCCGAAGGGCCTTCGAGCTGCATTTCCTTGACGCTGCCATCCTTCATGATTTTGAAGCGGACCAGCACCCGGCCTTGTTTGTTGAGCGGCGGCCGCGCGACCTCGGGGATGATGGGCCACCAGGCGCGTTCGGTGTCATAGATGATGCGCTTCATGTAGGGGCCGAAGTCGACGCCCATGGTGTCGGAGAGGATCTCCGCGCCACCGGCCGAGCCGGGTTGGGCATTGGGCGCGGAGGCGCCGGAATCGCCTCCAAAGACCGGCGGCCCGCTGGCGGCGGCGCGGGCCGCCTGGCGAATCGCCTCTCCGGGAGTCGACGGACCGGTATTGAAGCTTGGCGTCGTGGGCGCCGGGGCCGGGGTCGGCTTAGGTGATTCGAGCTGAGACTGCTGATCGGGCGGGAGCGGCTGCGGCTGCGGCGGCTGGATCTTGGGCTGCTCCTGGGCTACTTGCGGCGGAGGGGGCGGCTGGCGCTGCGGGGCTGGCGCTTGCTCGAGCTTCCGCTGGGCGCGCAGCTGGTCGAGGGTCTTGCGGTCGATGGTCGGCTTTTTCGGTTCGGGAGCAGACTTCAAATCTTTCGACTTGAGGTGTTTGAGCGCGTCGGAGAGTTCGACGGAGGTGATCTCCTTCTCGCGCTGCTTGAGTATGTCGGAGGGGTTCACGACCCGGACGTGCTGGAAGTAGCGGGGCCCGTAGGCGAGATACCAGAAGACCAGCATGTGGGCGATGATCGAAATCCAGATGAACTCGCGGATGCGACCGCGGTTTTTGCTGCCTTCGAGATCATCGATGACGTGGAAGAGTTCTTCGGGTTCAAGCTCTTCGTACCGGGCCCGGCGCCTGCGGAAAGGGAGATCGGGCGGCGGGGTAGAAGGACTAGGCGGGCTGGGCGGAACTTCTGTAGTCGGCATCGGCAAAGCGAGTCAGGAACACGAATCTGAGAATCTTTGTCCCGGGCTGGCGCAGGCCCTAGCCGAAGGGAATTGGTGCTCTGATTATTCTCTCATTTCCCAGGAAATACATCGAAGCTGGCGCAACTTACAATAGAGACGGACGGAAGACGACTTTAGGTTGCAGGGTGGCGCGGGTTTGCGACCGTAGAGAGTTGAAGGGTCGTTTCCTGCGGAACCAACGCGTTCCTGTCAGTTGATCACAGTTACTTTGGCGGCCCGCGCTTAATGTTCATCCCACGAGTGGAGAAGTGTGGCAAGAGGGAACACAGATCCTTCGCTTCACTCAGGATGACATGGTTTTTGGGGCGGCGGAGCTGTTTCAGGTGACGGCGTTTTCCTGTTTCAGATGGACGGGGGCGCTTCAGGGATTTGTTCAGGTGATGGACTTTGAACACACTTCAGATTCACGACCACTAGCGGGAGTACCTTGAAGCAGCTGGCTGCACTTTTCCTGAAATACAAATTGATTCTGCTCACCGCTTTAAAGCCTCTGGGCTACTGGGGCCTGGGGGCTATTGCCATCCTGGATTCCTCGAGCATTCCGGTCCCGATGGATCTGATTGTCGCGGGATACGCCTGGAACGACCGGCGGCGGGTTGTGCTCTATGTCCTGATGGCCTCGCTCGGCTCGGCGATCGGCGGCCTGGTGCCTTTCTTTCTCGGGCGGGCCGGCGGCGAACTGTTCCTGCTAAAGCGGATCGACCGGGCGCGCTACGAGCAGCTGCGGGACCGCTTCGAACAGCAGGAGTTCCTGGCACTGCTGATTCCGTCGATGCTGCCGCCACCGACGCCGTGGAAGCTGTTTGTCTTCGGTGCAGGCGTCTTCGAGATGAAGACGAGGGATTTTGTGGCCGCAGTCCTGCTCGGACGACTGGTGCGATTTTCGGTGCTGGCGTTTCTGACGATTCGGTATGGGCCGGAGATGGTGCATGTGATCTCGGATGTGGCGCGACGCCATTTAGCGGTGTTGATGGCAGCGTTGGGCGTCGGGTTGATGGTGCTGCTGGTGTTCGCGGTAAGGAAAGGGATGAAGAAGCGGGCGGTTGTTTAGGACATCGCCTGATCCTTGCCGAGAGGAACTCGAGGTAATTTTCGCGGAACCCGGTATCCGAATTGGCGAGCTTCAGGGGTTCTCTGGTTGAGCAGACCAGGGCCTAATCAGAGATTCCGTAGCTCTCCGGAGAACATTACCACTGCCGTACCCGCCCCACATCGACATGCACAAAGTCGGATTGCGCGTAGTACCCCACGCCTCCACGCTGTAGCGAGAGCGCCGCGTCGCGGACTACGGCCGACGACACGCCAGGAATGCGAATATCGATCGCCTTCGCCTCCATATGCTGGCTGTGCTCCGCAACCCCATGACCGTGTTGGCGGAGATAGTTGTTGCTCCACGGCGTCCGATACCCGCAGACGATATCGATCTCACCGTCTGGGCGACCCAGCTTCACCAGCAAATCGTGCAGCAGGTCGAACTCCTTCAGGTCATAGTCCTTGATATCGCCAGTCCGGTGGTCGCGAAGAAAGTGGTCCAGCTCAGCGACTGGCTCGGGAAGATAGCGGTCGCCGACCCGGTAAATTACGTCGATCCGCTCTCCGGTATGCAGGTGATAGAGCCGCAGCCGGTAGGCCGCGGAAGCACTCTCATCCGCTGCCCGAACCGGGCAAACCGCAGCCAACACGGAAAGCGAAACCAGACCGGCCCGTAAGACTCGCTTCACTCTCATCGCTCCACAACCTCAACTTCCATTCTAGTCTCAGGGTGGGGCCAGGGGTTGCGCTGTCAGTGCGGCTTGAACGTCTTTCCTGTTTCGATCAGGGTTTTGAGGCGGGAGAGGATACGTGGCCAGCCGTCCGCCGAGGAGGCATAGGCGTCATCATCCTCCGCCCACTGGTCATGCGTCACCGAGACCCGGGTGGCTTCAGTCTCTGGGACGAGTTCTACGGTGACGCGAGAGATTTTGCTCGAAGAGCCAAGAGCAAAAGTGTACTGCAACCGCTTTGGCGGCTCAGACTGAAGCACCTCACCGCGGACATAAGTGACTCGCTTGCCGTCCGCCCCCGGGCCCACCCAGTTCATCGAGCCGCCCGGCTTCAAATCGACTTCGAGCTCGGCCCCCATAAAGAGGATCCGGTTAGATTCAGCAGAGACGAAGCCCTCCCAGACCCTCTCCGGAGGTGCGGCGATGTAAAAGACGAAATGCAGCGGAGTTTTCTCGGCCATCTGCTCTCCTCCAGGTTGGTAGTCGGCTTGCAATCAGAGCCAACATACTCACCCCTTTATTATTTGGTCAAGCATCCTGCGGCCCGCATTTGCGACGCTGGGATCCCAGGTTTGTTCCCCATCAGGACTCCGAACCTCTAAGAATGTGTGCTCCCGCCTGCCACCGCTCCAATGATCAGAAACGGCTCCTTGCCCGATACGACCGCATCCGGCAGCCCAGCGTCGGGAGAAGCAAAGGACAGGTCTTCTTCACACGCAAAGAACCGCAAGAAAGGCCGCCGCTGCAAGGTCACATGGTCACGGATCGTCCCTCGCAGCATGGGGTAGCGCGATTCCAGGGCATCGAGAATGGATCGTTGCGTAACCTCCCCGTGGACCTCGACGGCCACTTCCGCATTCACTTTGGCCAGCGTTCGCAAGTGAGCGGGCAGCTCAACCCGTACCGTTGTTGAAGATTTCACGCCAGCGTCTGCACCTCGACGGAAAGCACCGCCGGAAGGTCCCGCACGATCGGAGCCCAGCTGTCCCCCGCATTCGACGAGGCATAGACCTGTCCGCCCGTCGTGCCGAAGTACACGCCACACGAATCGAGTGAATCCACCGCCATCGCATCACGCAGCACGTTGACATAGCAGTCGCTCTGCGGCAACCCATTCGTCAGCGGCTCCCATTCATGGCCGCCCGAGCGGCTACGATAGACGCGCAGCTTGCCGTCAGGCACGTAATGTTCCGAGTCGCTCTTGATCGGGACCACGTAAATCGTCTCCGGCTCATGCGCGTGCACATCGATGGCAAAGCCGAAATCCGTTGGCAGATTGCCGCTCACTTCCTGCCACGAATCCCCCGCATCATCGCTCCGCATCACATCCCAATGCTTCTGCATAAAGAGCACTCCAGGCCGTTGCGGGTGCATCGCAATGTGGTGAACGCAGTGGCCCACCTCCGCCACGGGGTCGGGGATATGCAGCGAACGCAATCCGCGATTGATCGGCTTCCACGTCTGGCCTCCGTCGTCGGAACGAAAGGCGCCCGCTGCCGAAATGGCAATAAAGATCCGCTGCGGATCGCTCGGATCGAGAAGGATGGTGTGCAGACACATCCCGCCGGCTCCCGGCATCCAGCCCGGGCCTGAACCATGGCCGCGAAGCCCCGACAATTCGATCCAGGTTGCTCCTCCATCGGTCGATTTAAAGAGTGCGGCGTCTTCGACCCCCGCAAAGACGGTGTCGGGGTCGTTCAACGATGGCTCCAGATGCCACACCCGCTTGAATTCCCACGGGTGCGGCGTCCCGTCATACCATTGATGCGTTCCCGGAACTCCGTCATAAGTGAACTGGTTCCCGACTGGATTCCACGTCGCCCCGCCGTCGTCAGAGCGCTGGATGACCTGCCCAAACCAGCCGCTCGACTGTGAGGCATAAAGCCGATTGGGATCCGCTGGCGATCCCTTCAGATGATAGATGTCCCATCCCGCAAAGTGCGGTCCACTCACTTCCCACTTATCCCGCTTGCCATCGGAATTAAGGACAAACGCACCCTTGTGGGTTCCTACCAGCACCCGTACCTTGCTCATCGCCTCTCCTTGGGTGAAATGCACGACGGCGGCCGCAGGATTCGAGCCAACCGAAATGGATGTCAAGCATTCTAGCGAGTAGGGCTTCCTCTAGTCTTTAGAAAAGAAGAAGGCATGCTTATGAATTCCGAAATTCATTCCTGGCGGACCGCCGTCATGCAATACATCCGTCGCGAAGCCCAGCCCGTCGACAAATACGGCCATCAGCCGCGGCTCTACGCGCTCGCTCGTCAGATCGGGGCGGGATTAAGCTACGACGATGACGTCGTCTTTGCCGCCGCCTGGATGCACGACCTCGGCGTCTTTATCGGTCATCGCCCCGATGATCCCGCTGAGCTGAAAACCTGGGACAATGTCATCTACGCCATCGAACGAACACCCGAACTGCTGCTGCAGTTCGGCTTCCCTCCGGGAAAGGTTCCCGAAGTGATCGAGGCCATCCGCACCCACCAGCCACATCGAGATCCGCAGTCGATCGAGGCCACCGTCCTCCGGAACGCCGATATTCTAGAGCAGCTAGGAGCAATGGGCATTCTGCGCGCCGTCTCGAAGGTTGGCCGCGACACCCGTTACCCAACGTTCTCGGCGGTCCTGCCGGTTCTCGAGACAGCTTTAAGCACACTACCGGCGCTCCTCCGGCTGCCATCCGCCAAGGAACTCGCCGAGTCACGCATCGAAGTGCTGGAGCGGTTCCTCGCGTCGGTCAAAGTAGAGGCGAACGGCCAACTCAATTGAGCGGAAGGTTTTGTCACCCGAAACATCCGTTGCGGTTCAGGAGCCCGCTACCGTCGCCAGCCCCCGTCGCTTAAGGCACTCGCTTCAACGTCAAGTCGACACTTGCAGGAGCATCGATCGGCATCATCTTCCGATCCAACTGGGTCAGCCCTGCTCCGTCTGGCTGTAACAACAGATACTGCACCTGGGCCGGCCGGTCTGGGTCGAGCGCATAGACAGTCGCGTTCGGATCGACGGCGTCACCCTTAAGCACCGCCCATTGTCCTCGGTCGGTGAAACTCTGGTCCTCGCCCAAACCGCGCAGGTAGGTCCGTGTGCTCACATAGATTGCGTCGGTAAAATCAAATCTTCCCTTTGCGTAAAGTCGCAGTTCGGTTCGCAATCCAGAGCAATCCGCGCACGGTAATGTTCCCTTGTAGATGCCGGTCAACACCATCGATTTGGGCTCCCCGGAATTGATCGAAACGTCGACGAAAAAGACCTCCACAGGCCCTTGCGGCGCGGTCATCGCAGCAATGGCTCCAATCGGAAGGCTAAGGTAGCTTTCCCGACGGCAGCCGCGTTCAGATGAAAGGTCTGCAGACCTTCATTCTTTGTCTGCTTGGGAACCTTAAATTCACGGACCGCCGTCAACGGCGATGGCGTCGTCAGATGCTCTCGCCAGCTATAGCTACCGGGTTCAGTCGAGGGCAATGTGACGATAAGGGTGTCTCCCTCGACCAGGCTGATCGGTGATCGGTTGTCTATCGACGTCAGCGTGACCGTCTTGGCGAAGAGGGGCCGCGTAAGCACCACAACAACGACCACAGCAAAACGCCAACGACGCCAGCCGGAGGAAGACGTATCCATCATGATCCACCCCACACGAAGTGCACTCCCCTACACGAAGTGCACTCCTCGTTGACGGCAGGCAAAACGTGCCCTGCCGTCTTTAGAGCAATTCGACGGAGACGGCAGGCTGTAGTCTCCACCTCTTGCGTCCGAGAAGATCGTCTCGTCGAAGACCCGATAGTAGCGCTACCGCAATGTCACCACCTGCTTCAGTGGCAGATCCGCCGATGATCCTCCAACCATAAACGTGTAGTCGCCAGGAACCAGAGACCAGTCATTCTTCTTAACGTCGAAGATGGAGAGATATTTCGGATCGACCTCGACCGTTACCGTCCGCTTTTCCCCGGTCTGGAGCTTCACCTTAGTAAAGCCGACCAGGCGCTTCGGCGGCTCATCCGCGCTCGCCGGCAAGGCCGCATACACCTCCGCTACCTCTGAGCCATTGCGGCCGCCGGTGTTGGCAACCGTGAAGGTCACCTCAACACTCTGCCCCGGCGTCACCGTCAGCCCGGTGTAGTCATAGGTCGTGTAAGAGAGTCCATAGCCGAAGGGGAAGAGCACCGGCTTGTTCTCGGCGTCATACCACTTATAGCCGACCTTCAATCCCTCGTCATAGGTTGCTTGAAACGCCGGCAGCCCAGCGGCCCGCACCGCAGGCGCGACTGGCCCAGTGAAATTCTCCGAAGCCGGCGGCGGCTTCACGATCGTCGGATGAGGCAAATCCGCTTCGCTCTTAGGGAAGGTATTCGGCAGCTTGCCGCTCGGATTCACTGATCCAAACAAAACGTTGCCCAGCGCATTTGCCCCGTCGCTTCCCGCATACCACGCCTCGAGGATCGCCGCCGGAGAATCCACCCACGGCATGGTCACCGGACTCCCCGTCTCCAGCACTACGATCGTCTTCGGATTGGCCGCCGCCACTGCCGCTACCACTGCGTCCTGGTTGCCGGTGAGCGAGAGGTTCGGCAGGTCCATTCCCTCGCTCTCCCACACATACGCGAAGACAACGGCGACATCCGCCCCCTTCGCGGCCTCAGCAGCCGCCGCCGGATCAGTGCCCGGGTCATACTTCACGCTGGCCTCTGGCGCTCTCGCCTGGATTGCCTTGAGCGGCGAGGTCGGAAACCAGATCTGCTCCTGCCAGTGGGTCGCGCCCTGCCCAGGAGGCATAATGGCGTTGCCCCCCGGAGGGTCTACCTGCGCCGACCCGCCGCCCGAAATCATGCCAACATCGGCATGGGCGCCGATCACCGCAATGCTTCGCACCTTTGCCGGGTCCAGCGGCAGCACCGACTTGGTGTTCTTCAGCAGAACGATCGAGCCTTCCTCGATCCGCCGCGCCACATCGAGATCGCCGAGCACGTCGATCACGCTCCGTTCCCGCGGGAAATCAACGACTCCGGCAGCAAACATCGAGCGCAGAATTCGTTGTACGTGGTCGTCCAGCTCGGCGGTTGAAATCTTCCCCGACTGCACTGCGGTCTTGTAAGCGTCGCCATAGAAGAACTCGCCGGGCTCCTCGTTATCGAGCCCCGCCGCCGAAGCCTTCTCGGTGCTATGGGTCCCGCCCCAGTCCGACAAGACAAACCCAGGAAATTTCCAGTCTTTTTTCAGCAGCGTGGTCAGCAGGTATTTGTTTTCGCAAGCGAAGTCGCCGTTGATGCGGTTATAAGAGCACATCGTCGCGGCCGGGTGTCCGGTCGCCACGCCAATCTCAAAGGCCAGCAGATCGCTCTCCCGGCCGGCTCGTTCGTCGATGTGGATGTTAACCGAGTTCCGTCCGCTCTCCTGGTCATTGAACGCGTAGTGTTTGATGTCGCCGATCACGTGCTGCGACTGGGTTCCCTGGATGAGCTTGCCCACCAGCGTCCCGGCCAGCACCGGGTCTTCGCCCAGATATTCGAAGGTGCGTCCGTTGCGCGACTCGCGCGTCAAGTTTGTTCCTCCGCCCAGCGACATGTTGAACCCCTGCGCCCGCAGCTCGCGCCCGATCACCGCGCCATACTCATACGCCGCGTCCACGTCCCAGCTCGCCGCGGCCCCGACATTGGCGGGCAGCGCCGTTGAATATCTCCCGTTCTCGCCACTCGACCTCACTCCATACGCCGCATCGCTCATGTCAATGCCGGGAATACCCAGCCGCGGAATTCCCATCACGAACCCCACGCCGCCGTTCGAGTTGATACGCGTGGGGCTTATCGGCGTCATACCTTCCAAGCCCGCGCCATGAATCAGCAGGATCTTCTCGTCCAGCGTCAGCTCTTTGAGCACCAGCGCTGCCCGGTCATCCGGCGAAAGGCTGGTGTTCATCCATGGTCCGGTCGGCTTGGCTGCCTGCTTGCCATGCGCATGACCGGCGCCTTGCCCGAAGCTTGGAGCTGTGAATGAAGCAAAAGACAAGAGCATCAGTGCACAAATTCTGAGCGCAGCAGTGCGGGCAGAGAAATTCATGAGGGTCCCTTCAAATGGAAGCTTCGCTAAACGGATTTAATACTATCAACCGGCAGCCGCCGCCGGAGCAGGGCGCGCATCTTTCGGCAAAGTTGTAGCAACGAGGTGAGATCCGTGGGGATAACAGACGAAACCTAATCGTCCTCTTCCTGGATGGTGATGTCAGCGTCGAGGGCCACCGCGTCCGGACTCGATCCCTCGAGCAGTTCTGGCAGTTCCCGCTGCACCGCCGCCTGAAGATCGCTCTCTTTGGCGAATGGGAAGCGGATGTTGAGGTTAAGGATTTGATCGGCAGGAACGTAGAAATTCGTCCCTGGAATCGTCGTCCAAAAGTCTTCCCGGCTGATGCTTTCAGTCTCGTCTATGACGCGGGCGCCTCTGTTTTTCTGCTCCGCCCGATCGCGCTCGAGCGATGCTTCGTAGTCTCCCTTGCGAAATCGTCGCACCTGCTCCATTTGAAGTCCGGAAAGCCTTCCGCTCAAATCAAGAAAGAAGTTCGCCACCCGCCCCTGGTAGAGACCGGCTTCTTTGGTGAGTACGTCGACATACACGGAACGCTTTGGCGTCTTGGGCCAGGTGAAGTCGGTCAGCAGAGTTTGCCATTCCGAGATATTCGGGACGATGACCTTGCGGGTGAAAAGGTCGTAGAGCCCGCTCTTCCCACGCCAATCGCCATACCTTACGGCCATCAGGCCGAAAGCCGTCCCCTCCGCTACCGCGAACAGGTAGAACCAGCATAAGAAGCGGCCCTGGTGACGGACGACCGCATTCACTGCCTGCAAGTAGCCAGGCGCCAGGCTTTTCTGATCTTTGCCGAAGAGCTTTGAGGCGTCAGGAGTCAGCACCACCGCCGCTGCCAGCTGATAGTCGCTGCTGCGCTCGGGCGCGGACCATTCGCTTCCATAGACGAATCGATCGATTGCCGGAACATACCAGACCAGCGCCAAAGCAACCAGGAATGGCACAATCCCGACAAACACCGCGAAGGTCGCCTCCTGGGTGCGAGTCAGCTGAAAGATTTTGAGCTTGAGGAACCACGAAGCAGGAAACCGGAACAGCACTCCCGGAATGAGTACATAAAAAATCAGCAGATACGTCGCGAGAAGTGCGATCACCGGAAGCTGCCGCCTAGGCCGGCTGTTTTTCCGGGAAAGTCTCCGGGACTAACGTCGCCTTTGGCGAGATACGAATGGTCCTGCCGCGGAAATCTTTCATCTCGTACGATTTTCCCTGTTTCAGCAGGTCGAGGATCTCTCCTCGGCGCTTCCGGATTTCATCTTTCAGCACCTGCTCAGGGGGATCGCGATGCAAGGCGCTGATGAGTTGATCGATATCGCTAACCAATGCTCACCTTCCACAATTTTCTAATCGTTCTGTTAGATCGCTTAGAGCTCAGCTAAGTCGCACTAACTGCCCTATTAGCAGCCTAGACTCAACCATACGCATTCACAAGCAATATCGGCCGCGAGGACCCTTTCTGATAACCGGTGTCCCAATTAACCGATGTCGGAATGGCCGCTGTGCGCCGGACTTTAATTGGCCGGCCCTACAATACCACCATGATTCTTCGCGCCGTCTCCCTGGCACTCATCTTCCTTTCCTGTCTTACTGGGCGCGCTCAGGCCGTTCCCGCAACCGCAACTTCTTCCGCGGGAGACTGTGGCCTTAGCGCCCTGCAAATCTGCGCTCTCCACGTGCTTCGGGATGAAGGCCTGATCGTCACCAGCCCGCTGCGGATTCAAACGTTGGATCTGCTCTGGCTCGCTCCTTTCGCCGCCGGCACCGGCTATACCCTCACCAAAGATAATTCGATCATGCAAGACCTCGGTTCGAATCCCTCCCGGGAAAAAAACTTCAATGACGTCTCGAATGTTCTCGGCATCTATGCTCCCGTCGCGTACTCCGGCATCGGCTACATCGCCAGTTCGATCCGCCATGACGAGCATCTGCGCGAAACCAGCATTCTTGCCGGGGAGGCACAAGTCGATGCCCTGATCCTCAACAAGGCCCTCGAGTATGCAGTCAACCGGCAGGACCCAAAGCAAGGCGATCGGACTGGCCGATTCTGGCCGCATGGCCTCAAGTCGTGGCCCGACGGCACATCCATGCCTTCCGAGCACGCCATGAACGTATGGGCTTTTGCCAGGGTCGTCGCCGGCGAGTATCCCGGCTGGCGCACCCAGGCAATCGTCTATTCCATGGCCACCACCGTCTCCTTCTCCCGCGTCCTCGCCCGCCAGCATTTTCCCTCCGATGTGATCGTTGGCAGCACCATGGGTTACCTCATCGGAGGACTCGTCGTCCATCATCGCGCCGCCGGCTTGAGCGGTCTTTCCCTTGCATCGATTCAAACCGCCAATGGCCGCGGCTTTGAGATCTCCTATAACTTCGGTGGTCAGCATTCCTCCAATTGACCCAAACCAAAATCGAAGAACCGCGAAAGCCTTAGCGCCGCTTCCTCGAAACAGCACTGTTCGACCGTTCGTCACCGGCAGCAACTCGCCTGTCATCGGATGAGATTGAATGACTTAGGCGCTGGTCTCGGGACGCCCAATCTTGCAACTGCTTCAATCAGCACGTACCATCGCGACAAGGCTGTAAGCACTGTCTGTGATGGAAGAACAGAGACACTTCGATGGCCGATGGGAAGAGCACGCCTTCTATAGGAGAGTTGGTTGCCGCCAACTATCAGATCCTCGGCACGGCCGGGGCTGGTGGGATGGGCGTCGTCTATCGTGCTCTGGATCTCAAGCTGCAACGGACCGTCGCGCTCAAGTTCCTTCCCCCCGATCTCAACGCCAGCGAACGCGATAAGGCGCGTTTTCTCCGCGAAGCCCGCACCGCCTCCTCGCTTGATCATCCCAACATCGGCGTGATCTACGGCATTGAGGATACTGCTGACGACCGCAGCTTCATCGCCATGGCCTTCTACGAAGGCAAGTCGCTTGCGCAGAGAATTCGCTCCGGTCCACTCTCCCCGCTCGAAGCCACCGACATCACCATACAGATGCTCAAAGGCCTCGAACATGCCCACTCTCAAGGCATCGAACATCGTGACGTCAAGCCCTCGAACATCATGATCACCCAGCAGGGGGCAACCTCTCGGCCGGTCGTCAAGATCGTTGACTTCGGCCTCGCGCATGTCAGCCAGCAGACCGCCAGCAAAACCCACGGCATCTCTGGAACCGTCGCTTATATGTCGCCCGAACAGACCCTTGGCCGTCCCATCGACAGCAAGACCGATATATGGGCGGTCGGCATCGTCTTCATGGAAATGCTCACCGGACAAAATCCCTTTTTCCGCGAGAGCATCCCGGGAACCGTCTTCGCGATTCTGAATGAGCCCCCTACGCTCCCTGAAGGCGTACCCGCCGAATTGCAGCAGGTAATCTACCGGTCTCTCTCCAAAGACCCCCAGCGCCGTTATCCGAACTGCACCGAGATGCTCCGCGACCTGGAGGCATTGCGCGATAAACTGCCCGACACGCCGGCCGCCGCCAACCCCGCGAATCCCAGTCTGGAGACGAAGTCCGCTCGCCGCAGCAAGGAGTCTGCCGACCTTCGCCGCTCTCGCGAATACGCCTCCGCCTCAACCTGGATGACGCCCCCGCCGAAGACCAGTTCGAAGCCGTGGTTGATCGCTCTTGCCGCGATCGTGGTTCTTAGCGGAGTGGCGCTCTTCGTTCCTCCCGTTCGGCAGAAGCTTGGCAGCTTCCTCGTCCCTCCCGACAGCGAAAATCGCAGACCGAGACAGGCCGCTTACGAAGGCTACCTCGCCGCCCTCGGCTATCTCGACCGCTATGACAAACCCGGCAATCTCGACCGCGCCGTTGACGCTCTGCAGGGTTCGCTTAAGGCGGACCCGCTCTTCGCCCTCGGCTACGCCGAACTCGGGGAAGCCTACCGGATGAAGTACCAAACCGACCGCAATCCAGAGTGGCTCGACCTCGCGCTCTCCAATTGCCAGCGTGCCGAGGAACTCGACAACCGGATTCCTACGGCCTATACCACGCTCGCAAACATTCACAACAGCCAGGGCAAACACGACCTCGCCGTGCAGGAAATCCAACAGGCTCTGGATATCAACCCCCGGGATGTCGCCGCCGTCACCGCTATGGCCCACTCCGAGGAAGCAGCCGGGCATCTGCCCGAAGCCGAAGAGGGCTTCAAAAAGGCCATTGCCCTACGCCCCGACGATTGGTCTGGACCGACCGACCTCGGCTCGTTCTACACGCGTAACGGCCGGTACAAAGAGGCTGCGGATGCCTACAAACAAGCCGTTGCGCTCTCTCCGGGCAATGCCTTTGCTCTCAATAATCTCGCCGCCAATTACCTGTCGCTCGGCGATCCCCAATCGCTGCGGCTGGCCGAAGAGGCGCTCAAGAGTTCGCTTGCCATCCAGCCCAGTTACTTGGCTTACAGCAACCTCGGTGTCATCTATCTCGAGCAAAAACGCTACGCGGAATCTGCCGCCATGTCCGCCAAGGCCACCGGGATGAATGCCGAAGACTATCTCGTCTGGGACAATCTCCGCACCGCCTACGAATGGCTTCATGACCAGAGTCGAGCGGACGCAGCCACCGCCAAAGAACTGCCTCTGGTTGAAAAAGTCGTTCAAGCGAAGTCGCAGGATGGCCTGTCTCACGCGGTCCTCGCAACCTTGTATGCCAAGCGGGGAGAGACCAGCAAAGCGGAGCTTCAAATCCAGTCAGCCCTGGCTTTCGCGCCAGACTCGCCCGAAACCCTGCAAACCGTCGCCGACGCATATGAGAGCCTGGGAGACCGGCAGCGCGCCAAGCAATACCTGAAACAGGCAATTGCAAAGGGCGCGGCCGCCGACTCGATCGGAGGAGATGCCGACATCCAGGAGATCGCCAACGACCCCGACCTTCAGACCCACGGCCGGGCCGCAGCGCCGAAGGACTGAGTTCCCCCATTATTTCTAGTGACACAGCACCCAACTCGACTTATGCTCGCGTTGCGTCCATTTACGGTCGCGTCCCTTCGCTATCGATTTGCCACGAGAGACGCCACGCCAGGGCAGAGTGCCCAGCGATAAGGCTTCCACAAGGCACCTCCGGCTGATTTCAATTCAACACTTCGAGGAAAATCTCCATGGCTGTATTTGCCACTGTCTCCTGCAATGGAACCCAATACGACATTCAATTCGACCCGCCGAGCCCTCCCCCCGCCATCCCTCTCCAGGGGGAAATCAGCATCACCCTCGATCAAAGCATCGTGAGTGACTGCTTTGTCCAGTTCGATCAGCCGGTGCTTCAGGGAACTCAGCCTCTCTCTGCGCACACGCCAGTCAAGCTCTCTCGCGGCCAAACCATCCCCAAGTTCTATGTGACCCAACCACCGTCTCCGCCATACACGGTCAACATGAAAGCCGGATCCGATTCCATCGGACCATGGTGTACCCCACACCCAATTACCGTCAGTCGCTAGGATTCGGCAATCCGCTTAATTAACGGCTCACGGCTCCCCTTTGGGGCCGGTGCGCCCTTCCGCCTCAGCCCCTCCCTGATCCAATGTCTCTTCTGCTCGACGAGAGGTATCTTTGAGCCACGCACGGCCCGTCCAGCACCTGTCCGCGTTATCCACCCCTTCCACACCCCTCCACAGCATCTGCACCATTCCTGCGCCTTGCCGTCACCCATCCGCAGGCCTAGTCTCGGGAGATGGCTTTGCCATACCTTCTTCCTTTGAGGCAACGTCCTTTCCGCGCCCCGAAAGGCGGCTTCGAATTCTCCACAGACGTTCCCCAAGAAATAAGAACTCTCTGGATGCCTTTTCCTAGTAAAATACAAGATGTAGTGGTTGACGCTTGACTTGCACTATAGAGAGCGCATACTAAGCATCTGTCAACAAGATTTGGACGCGCTCCCAAGTTGCGCCCGACACCCAGACGATCCCGAAATCCGAAGAACGACATAGGCCCGATCGACGCAACCACCGTCCGGTAATCCCGGCATCCCATTTTTGTAGCACCGATAAAGGAGCACGCATGGCCGAGGCCACCACCCGCACAAATCCAACGAACGGCGCAACCGCGATAGCCGAACAGCCGACCCGGCAGCCCGCCGCGAAAAAGGCCGAGGGCCTCCGCTTCCACCGCGTCTTCTCCAAACCCGGCGTTTCGCCCTACGGTGAAGTTCAATGGGAGCGTCGCACCGCTTCGATCACCGACGCCACCGGCAAATCCATCTTTGAGCAGAAGGACGTTGAGGTGCCGGTCGATTGGTCGATGACCGCGACCAACATCGTCGCCAGCAAGTATCTCCACGGCCAACTCGGCACCCCCGAGCGCGAGAGCGGCGTCCGCGCCCTGGTTTCGCGCGTCGCTGAAACCATTCGCGATTGGGGCATGAATGACGGTTATTTCGCCACCCCCGAAGACGCCGCGCTCTTCCATGACGAGCTCGTTCACCTGCTCGTAAATCAGAAAGTGGCCTTCAACTCCCCGGTCTGGTTCAACGTTGGCTGCGACCGCTTGGAACCCAATTCCGATGCCCAGAATTGGCACTACAATCCCCACACTTGCGCGGTCGAGTTCTCCGTCACCGGCTATCGCAATCCGCAATGCTCGGCCTGCTTCATCAACGCCGTCGATGATTCGCTCGATTCGATCCTGACCTTGGCCAAGACCGAAGGCATGCTCTTCAAGTGGGGCTCGGGCACCGGCTCGAACCTCTCGCCCATCCGCGGATCCATGGAATTGCTCTCCGGCGGCGGCACCGCCTCCGGCCCGCTCAGCTTCATGCGCGGCTTCGACGCCTTTGCCGGCGTCATCAAGTCCGGCGGCAAGACCCGCCGCGCCGCCAAGATGGTCATCCTCAACGTCGATCATCCCGACATCATTGAATTCATCGAGTGCAAGTCGAAAGAAGAAGCGAAGGCGTGGGCACTGATGCAGGCCGGCTACGATGGTTCCTCTGGTCCGGACTCCGAGGCCTACTCGTCGATCTTCTTCCAGAACGCCAACAACTCCGTGCGGGTCACCGACGAGTTCATGCAGGCCGTCGAACGCGATGGCGACTTCACCGTCTACACCGTCAAGGACCACCTGCCCGTCAAGACCTACAAAGCCCGCGACATCATGAAGAAGATCGCCGAGGCCACCTGGCAGTGCGGCGATCCCGGCATGCAGTACGACACCACCATCAACAAGTGGCACACCTCGAAGAACTCCGGCCGGATCAACGCCTCCAATCCCTGCTCCGAGTACATGTTCCTCGACAACTCGGCCTGCAACCTGGCGTCATTCAATCTGCTGAAGTTCGTCGACCACGCCGGCAACTTCGACATCGCTTCTTACCGCCACGCCATCGGCATCATGATCACTGCGATGGACATCCTGGTCGACAACTCCGGCTACCCGACTGAATGGATCGGCCGCAACTCCCACGATTACCGTCCGCTTGGCCTCGGCTACGCTAACCTGGGCGCACTGCTGATGAGCTTCGGTCTGCCGTATGACTCTGATGCCGGACGCGACTTCGCCGCCACCCTGACCTCCATCATGTGCGGCGAGGCCTATCTGCAATCTTCGAAGATCGCAGAATCCTGCCCGCCGCTCGCCTCGACGACTCCGCTGACTGCGAACGCCGAGCGCACTGGTGGCGCCTGCCCCGGCTTCTACGTCAACCGTGAACCCTTCCTCGATGTCATCCGCATGCATCGCGCCGAGGTCAACAACATCGGCAAGACCAACAAGGCGGTCATCATGAGCGGCAATCGCGGCAGCGCCGAGTCGCGCGACCTCAACGGCCGCGTCGCCACCGAGACCTTCGTCGTCCCCCAGCTCGACGCGCTCATCGATGCCTCCCGCGATTGCTGGGACAAGGCGCTCGCCCACGGCGAGAAGCACGGCTACCGCAACTCCCAGGTCACCGTGCTTGCCCCCACCGGCACCATCGGCTTCATGATGGATTGCGATACCACCGGCATCGAGCCCGATCTCGCCCTGGTCAAGTACAAGAAGCTGGTCGGCGGCGGCATGATCAAGATCGTCAACAATACCGTGCCCGCCGCGCTCTTCAAGCTCGGCTACACCAACGACCAGGTCGACGCCATCGTTAGCTACATCGACGCCACCGGAACCATCGAAGGCGCTCCCGGAGTCAAGCCCGAACACCTGGCCGTCTTCGATTGCTCCTTCAAGCCGTCCAAGGGGACCCGCTCGATCCACTACACCGGCCACGTCAAGATGATGGCTGCCACCCAGCCCTTCCTCTCTGGAGCCATCTCGAAGACCGTCAACCTGCCCCACGACTGCACCCTCGAAGACATTGCCGAGGCATATCTCGATTCCTGGCGACTCGGCCTCAAGGCCGTCGCCGTCTATCGCGACGGATCGAAGGGCGCTCAACCGCTCAACGTCTCCGATGGCAAGGGCGCGAAAGAGATCAAGACCTCAAAGGACAGTTCAGGCAAGGATTCGCCAATCGACGTGCTGAATCAGGCCGCCGACCGGGTACTCGCCTCGCTGGTGCAAGGCAAGCCCGGCTCCGAATCCGACTTGAAGACCCTCGAAGCCAAAGTCTCCGACAAACTCGAAGTCACCTCGCGCAGCATCCTCGCCGCCGCGAGCGCCTTCACTGAAGCCTTACAGAAGGTTGTCACTCTGAGCGAAGCGGAACGTAGTGGAGCGCAGTCGAAGGATCTGGATGGTCGAAACGCCACCAACTTATTCGGCGCGCAGGGCCAGGACCCCAACTCTCCGCCGCGCGCCGTGCGTCACCGCCTGCCTGCGGAACGCGCCTCGCTCACCCACAAATTCTCCCTCGGCGGCCACGAAGGCTACATCACCGTCGGCCTCTACCCCTCGGGCGAACCCGGTGAAATCTTCATCAAGATGGCCAAAGAAGGCTCGACCGTCTCCGGCCTGATGGACAGCTTCGCCACTGCCATCTCGCTCTCGCTCCAGCACGGAGTGCCGTTGAAGGTCCTGTGCGAAAAGTTCGCCCACACCCGCTTCGAGCCCTCCGGCTGGACCGGCAACGAACACATCGGCTACGCCAAGTCGATCATGGACTACATCTTCCGCTGGCTCCAGCTAAGGTTCCTCTCCGGCCAGCAGCTAAGCCTCTTCACCGGATTAGGCGCAGCTGCAACGGCCCCCCTCGCACCGCTGTCGCTCGCCGACGAAGGTGGCCCATCGCAAGACAAGGTCACCCTGAATGAAGGCGGTGAAAGCAGGAATGTCATCCTGAGCGAAGCGAAGGACCTGCAGTTCAGCGGTTCCGGCGCTGGCCTAACTCCCGACCAACACCAACCCACCCGCGGCATGGGAGCCACCAACGCACCTCAAGGCGGAATCGCCCCCAGCGCAGATGTCATCCTGAGCGAAGCAAAGGACCTGCGGTTTAGCGCGATTGAAGATCGCGGCATCCACCACGCGGCGGACGCCATGCGCAGCATGTACGACATGGGAGACGCCCCCAGCTGCCACACCTGCGGAGCCATTATGGTCCGCAACGGAAGCTGCTACCGCTGCATGAGCTGCGGCAGTACCAGCGGCTGCTCCTAGCCGGAGGGGCACACGCGGCTTTGCCGCAACAACAAGCAAGCCCCGCCTCGTGCGGGGCTTTTCTTTATCTGTTCAGCAATCAAGAAATCCCACCTTCTTTCCAAGCCCAACCTGAGCCGGTAATATTTATGACCGGGATTGAGTCGGAGACAAAGTGGAGACTGTAGAGAATTCTCTTCAACAGGATACGGTTTAACACCATACTATGAGCTTCCGCTGGATGTGCCGACCTATCCCAAAGAAAGGGAAGAAGAACAACACTTGAAACAGGGAGCGAGATCGAGCTTTGATTATTCCTCCCAAGCGCTTCCTAGCGGCCCACCCATGATCGACAAAATAGTGATCGGCCCTTCAGCAAACAAACAAGCTGCTGAAGACGCATTGCTGCGTGCGCTGGAAGCTTTTAAGTGTGAGAGCGTCGAGATTGAAAGTTCTGAAATTCCGTTCAGGGCTTAAGCCATTGAGATCGCAGGATATCTCGCTAATTTGCCTCATCCTCATCCAACTCCGCAAACAACTCCGTCAGCGACAAATAAATCGGGCTCCCCGCCAACTCAAACCGCTCCTTGCGCAACCAGTTGCCATCCGAGCAATCCCAGCCCGTCCGTGTCGCCGGATCGACCACCCACACATGTCGCACGCCGAAGTCGATGTAATTCCGAATCTTCTTGTCCATCCTGGAATGACGGTCTTCCGGCGACAGCACTTCGATGGCAATCAACTGCGGCTGGGTGAACACCCGCTCCACTGGTAGCTCGCGAGGGAAGACGCTGACATCGGGAATTCGTACGCGAGAGGGAGTCAGCCGCGTCCGCTGCTCTTGCACGGAACGCGTCCGCCATTCCTTATCGTGCTGGCGAAACCAGTTGAGAACCGCCCACTGAGCGATGTTGTGCTCATACTCGCCCACATTGCGCTCCTCCAACTGGCCGTCGACATAGTCCATGTCCGGCTCGTAGGCCGTAGAGAGATACTCTTCGATCGAGACTGCCGTTGTGGCCATCGGAATCCTCTCAAATACATGGTACGCCCGACCTATAAACCCAGACTCACTCGCAGCGCCTGATCGACGGCACTCATATTTGCCGGCGCAAGCGTGCCGTACACGCCGCGAAATCTTTGCTGATCCACGACGCGAACCTGGTCGCAGAGCGCGTAGCTGTCTTTCTTCAAACCTCCATCACCCTTGCGGATGAGGACGTAAACGGGAAATGGCTTCTTGATGTGGCTGGCGTCGGTGAGCGGCACGACGATCGTCGTCGAAGAAAACCGATTCCCGATATCGTTCTGAACCACAATACAGGGCCGCGACTTGCCTTGTTCATGGCCGACAACCGGATCGAAACCGACCTCGACGACCACTCCACGGAACGGTTTGCCTACCGTCAAAAGCCCTCGCGATCGACCTGGGCGAACTCGTCCAACAGGCTAAGGTTCATCGCGGAGTTGGCGATATAGCCCTCGGCCATCTCCTGCTCAAACTTTTCTTTTTCGATGCCTTCGAGCAGCTTCTCTACCGCCGTGCGGATCAGTTCGCTGCGACTCTTCTCCAGCCGCGCCGCCGCCTCGTCGGCCCTCTCAAGCAAGCTCGACGGAAACTCGACCAGCACGCGCTGCTTCACCGGCGAAGACGCACGACGAGTATCCGGCGTGGTTTCGATAGAGTCGGACTGGTTCCGTTTTCTATCGACTGTCTTCACAGTAAACCTCAGGATGCAGCGGTTTTATTATAGCAATATGTATATAGAGACGTATATACAGCGCCATATGGACGCTTAAACCAGCTCAACCCCAGCCATCGTCTCCAATACCCGTAACGGCGAAGCCTCTGGCCTTACCATCGCCTCCGGAGCGACCAGGAAGGTCTGTTCCAGCGCGTACTGCCCCGTCAACACCGCGTGGGGCACGGTGTCGGTATAGACCATCCAGCTCGACCCGGGCGGGAACTGGATCGCCTGCTTGTCGCAGTTCGCCTGATACGCCGCGTTTTCCTTGAGGAAGTTGTGAAAACGCATCATGAAATCATCGTACGGCGACCGTTTCAACGAAGGAATGGCCGCCGCTAACCCTACTCCCCGCGCCAGCGATTTCGCCGCCCGCGACGCTCCACTCTCAGCCGCAGGCAAGGCAATGTCTCTCGGCGCAAATTGCTTCACCAGCGATGGAAAAGGCTCGCCCACCACCCAGGCTCGCGTCCGCGTCGGGTTGATGTTGTTGAAGAAGCGCAAGATGCGAGCGCCATGCGTCGGCCGCGTGGGAAACGCGTCGGTATGCAGCAGATCGTTGCGTTTGCGCAGCGCCAGATCGCGTCCCTGTTCTTCCTGCGGGCGAAAGCTTGCGTAGTCGAGCTTCCATCGCCGGGCATACGGCGTCAGAAAGTCACCCAGGAACTCCGCGGCTGCGTGGGAATAGAACCGCATAACGCCCTGCAGCCTCGCCACCGCCGCGGCGTTCGCGGTCTTGGTATCGACTCCGCTCAGCGCGTCGATTGCTGGCTTGTAAGCAATGTTCTTGTGCAGGGAACTGTCCGTCTGCTGCTGGCCGAGCAGGAAATCAATATCTCCAGGAGCAAAGACGATCGGGCTTTGAGGAAAGAACAGAATTTCGCCGGCCTCTAGCCGCGAACACCAATCGAGCGCCTGCGCCTCCGAAGAAGGACGCCTGCCATCAACTAAACTCTCAACCGGAATGGTAACCAGCCCCATCGTCGGCTAGCGACCAGCAACCTTCCGCCGGACCCATAGGAAGCCGAAGAGGATCAGACTGAGCAGAAGGACGCCGATGCCTACCGGAAGCCCGATCAGCCTGTAGCTGTCAGCATAGTTCACGGTATGGTGGCCGCCCTGGTTATAGATCAGCAGCCCGAAAATTCCCAGAAAAGTAGCGCCAAAGAAGGACGCAAATCCCAGCGAGAACGAAAGCAGCAGACTCGCAAACCAGCCGAAATCGCCAATCGGTATCCCGAAGAGTCGACCGGTACTGGAAGCTGGATTGGCAGTAGTCGACATGCTGGTCAAACTCGAGGCCCCGTCCCTCAGCTAGAATACAACCTTATGACCGATGTAGCCCAGACCGGACTGTTGCCCGCCTCGCAGATCGCGCAGCAGACCGCCGTAATCGAATCTTCAAACGGTATCTTCTACGGGACTTTTGGCGATACCCATCTCACCGAATCCGATCTTCTGCGCACCGTGCAGGCCGTGCCCTCCGCCATCGCCAAAGCGCTCAAGAAGCATGCCTACTACTTCGTTCCGTTGACCATCGCTGATGAAGAGGAGGTGCTGATCGCGCCCACCTACACCGTCGATCTCGGCGACCGGGCTGTCTGCCACCGCAACGTCGAGTTCGAGGCCGCCGAGATCACCTTTGTCTCGACCCGTCTCATGCAGGATCGCTTCGCCCTTGCTTTTGAGTTCTTCATCAACGCCAGCCACCACTTCGTCGACGCTGCAGGAGTTCCAGAGAGCTTCGGCAACCTGGTCTGGTCACAAGCCGTTGCGCAGGTTCGCGGCGAAACCAGCCAGGATGCGTGGGAAAGCCGCCGCCGGGCACTCGATCGAAACAAGAGCGGCGACCGCATCAACGAGAAGAGTTCCGAATCGCGCACCGACCGCGTCTCCGGCCGCAAGCGTGATCATGCCTCGCTGCGTGAGATCAGCGCTGTGCCTGCCGAAGCTGCCGTCGATGAAAAGGCCAAGACCAGCTATTTCGAATCCGCATTCTCCGATGCCATCGCGATTTACCTGCTCTCGCTTACCATCGACTTCGACTATGCCGACCTCCGCGAGCGGGAATATCCGTTGATTGCCCCGCCAGCATTGGCCGAGCGGCTCCGCCACATCGCCGAGCTCTTCCCCGCGAATGCCGGCTACGAGTTCCAGATCCTCTATCGCCGGAGGGGCTGACGCCGCAGCATGATCGCTCATCTGCGCGGACGCATCCTGTCGAAACAGCCCGGCCAGGTCATCGTCGAGGCTGGCGGCGTCGGCTATGACGTCACCATCAGCGTCCCCACCTTCACCGCGCTCGCCGCCGAAGGTGCGGAGACTGCTCTCCACATCCACACTCAGGTGCGCGAAGACCTGCTGGCGCTCTTTGGCTTCATCTCCCTCGGAGAAAAACGGCTCTTTGAGCGGCTGATCACGGTGAGCGGAGTCGGTCCCAAGCTCGCTGTCACCATCCTCAGCGGGCTCAATCCGGAAATGACCGTGACCGCCATCCGCGGTCAGGACCATGCCATGCTGACTCGCATACCCGGCGTCGGCAAGAAACTCGCCGAACGCCTCGTTGTCGAGCTCAAAGACAAACTCGAAGACCTGGCCACGGCTCCGGCAGCTGCGGCTGCAGCGGGTCCAGCCGCCGACGATGTTCTTTCGGCACTGGTGAATCTCGGCTACCAGCGGCCGGCCGCGCTGAAAGCCATCGAAGCCGCGGTTGCCAAGAACAAAGCTCTCGGAGCAAACTTCGATGAACTCTTCAGGGCTGCGTTGCAGCTCATTCGCTGAGCGTCTGCTTTGCCAGGCCCATATCAGCAAGCACCGCCTCGGCGGCTCTCCGTCCCGAAGCAAGTGCCCCCTGAATGGATGCGGTTTCGAGAATATCTCCAGCGCGATATACACCCGGTACGCTCGTCCGCGGGTCTCCTGTCTCCCACTCCGCGGTCTTTTGAAGAGGCACTGCCTGCGGAATTGAGTAGCAACGCAGGACTTGCCAGTCTCGAACTTCCGTCCCGAACCATACTTGAAGGTGGGCGCGAACATCGTGCTCCAGCCGATCTGTTTCGGCTTGGTCCGTCGGCGACTGCCCCACCACGCTGGCAGAAATCAGGTGCCGCTTAGGTGGCGCATACGAGGCTGAAACGTTGCTCATCACGACTGCATTATTGACCGGTCCAGCCTGCTCTCCCTCACCGTTCAGTACGAGAATCGCTTCACTGACAGGCGCCTGTGAGGCAGAAAAATAGAACGTCGTCGTGCGGTTCCAACGGCCATCCAATCTCCCCGTTTTCTTAAGCGCTGGCAATAAGTCCCCGCCCTGAGATTTTGGAACCGCAATGACGATTCTTTCGGCTTGGTAGCGGCCGTCGCTGGCAAGAGCGGAAAAGCCTTGGGCTTCCTGACGGACCTCTTTCACCAGGCAGTTCGTTAGGAGCCCTCCCGGTTTGATTTGCCGGGCAAGCTGCGCAGGCAGCGCTTGCATCCCGGCGGAGGGCACTGCAACCGAACCTTGCGAGAACATCCTGAACAGGAAATCAAAGTAGCGGCTCGACGTCACTAACTCTCTCTCCGAGAAGACGCCGCCGAAGAAAGGCCGAAAGAATCGCTCGATGATCTTCGACGAGAAACCAAAGTTCTCCAGACGACCTTGTGTCGTTGTCTCCTCACCAGAAAAAAGATCGGCGGAATGGCCTTGCGTTACTCGCTGGCGAAGCCCGCCGACTCGAAGCTTGTCTCCCAAAGTCACCACCGGGTCGAATGCCAGCCGCAAGGCCGCGAACGGTTCGCGAAAGGGATCCGCAAAGCGATGGAAGCGGCCGCCGTGCCACACCAGCGCTCCCGGCCTCAACGCCTTCAGGTCTAAGGCGGAATAGTCGAAGACGCGTTCGGCCTCTGGATAAGCCGTCAGCAGCACCTGAAAACCGCGGTCGAGCAGGAAGCCATCGATAGCGTCGGTAAGAACACGGCCGCCGGGTATGTCCGATGCCTCGAGCAGGAGCACGTCGAGCCCGGCACGCTCCAGGGTCAACGCGCAATGAAGACCCGCAAGCCCCGCCCCAATGATGACAACATCCTTCATCCGCCGCTGCTCTCCGGCTCAGTGTTTGACTCAGCACTTTCAGGATACCTGGCGCTCCCCAGCTCCTGGATCGCCTGTTCGGCGCGTGCCCGCAGCTGCCTCCGTTCGAGAGCAGATTTCTTCCGCAGCGTGGCATATGGCATCGCCAACCGGATGTTGCCGCTCAATCGTTCGCTGTTGCGCTCCAGAAAGGTCCAATATAGCGCGGTGAAGGGGCAGGAGCCTTCACCCGATGCCTTTCTGGGATCAAAGGCGCACCCCTTGCAATAGTCGCTCATGCGGTCGATATAGGCGGCGCCGCTCACGTATGGCTTCGTTGCAGTGACGCCGCCATCGCCGTACGTCCCCATGCCGAGCACGTTCGTCTCGACAACCCAGTCATAGGCGTCGATATAGGCGATCCAAAACCAGTCGGCTAGCTCGCGCGGAGAATACCCGCATAACGTTGCCAGGTTGCTGAGCACCATCAGCCGCGTAATGTGGTGCGACCAGCCCTCGCGAATGACCTGTTCAATGACGGTGTCGAGGCAGTTCATGCCCGATTTCGCTCCCCAATACGCAGCCGGCAAGGGCAGGCGGGCATCGAGGGCGCTCGGCGTGGCTCCAGCGTAGGAATCGGTCGCCACACTCTGGCCCTTCTGTCGAGGAGCGGCAATGTTGCGGTAGCCATCCGTCCTACGATGCACATGGCGCATGAACTCCCTCCAGCCCAGCACTTGCCGGATAAACCCCTCCGCGCTCGCAAGAGGAATCAGTCCAGCGTGGTAGGCATTCTCGACATCATCGACAACGTCGCCAGGTAGGATGCGGCTGAGGTTCAGCAGCGCAGAGATCTTGCTGTGAAAGAGATCGGTCTCCGCAGTTGCCATCGCATCCTCATAGGGGCCGAAGAACGGCAACAGATGCTGGAGAGCGAAATGCCAACTGTGCCGGCATTGTTCCGCCGTCACCGGCAGGTCGAAGCCCTCCAGCGTGCCAAAATGATTCGGGAATTCACGCTCGACCGTCATCATCACTTCGCGGGTGATTTCGTCGGGCGGGAACTCGGGGCGAGTAGGCACTCGCGGCTGGCCCCGATACGGCTTCCGATTGTCAGCGTCATAGGAAAACCTGCCTCCGGATGGTTCACCGTTCTCCATCAGAACTTCCCTCTTCTTTCGCAAGAAGCGATAGAAACGATCCATGACATAGCTGGTCGTCTCCTTCGCATAAACGCCATCGAAATCCGCTTCTGTAGAGAGCCAGGTTGTATCCTCCACGATCTTGAGTCGCACACCTCGCCGGCGCGCCTCCTCAAGATCAAGCCGCAACTCTCGTTCTGCCGGCTTCATGGTGGTCATCTCAGCAAGTTCAAAGGTCTTCTGCGCATCGAGAAGCCCGTCCGCAAAGATGCCCTTGGTGAACATGTAGATGACCTTCACCCCGCGCGCAGCCTGCTCGAGGGCGAAGTGCCGCTGGTTCGAAATCAGCAACGCCAGCTTCTTCTTGTGGTAAGGACGACGGTGTGCCTTCTCCAAAGCCTCCATCATCACGATCCCGGTCGCTTGCGGCTGCTGCTCATGAAGCGGACCCGTTCGGTCTGTCAGCCGATCGTAGGGGACATAGATCCAGCTTCGCTTCGCAGCATCTTTTTTCGACGGAGAAGCGGCTTGGATCTGCTTCTGAAAAACGTCCATGGAGACAGACTAAGCGTCGCCAGGACAAGCGGCCTTTTGCATTTTCATCCGGCCGAAAGCATGCCCTCAATAAAGAAGCACGGCGACACGATAGGTGGTAAATCCGCTCTCGGCATTCGCGCTGGCGCACGCGCCCACAGCGGCGCTTCGGAACTCTCCGCTGCCCAGCCTCTCTTCGAGGGCCGGCGGCAAGCGCGACAAATCGGCGCTTTGCCAGCGCATGACGAAACCTGGGCTCGATCCTCCCGCCGATCCATGACTCATCTCACACGTTTGCCGGGCATCGAGTCGGTAATCGGAAGTCGTTTGAACTCCCTGCGTCTGTAATAGTTTTTCGACCGCATGTTCCACCGTCTCCGGCGTGAATACCGGCACGTTCCGCGCAAAATCGGCGACCGCGTAAAAGAATCCATTCCGTCGAATGACCGCGAAGCCAACTGCATTCAAGTTGGGATCGAGGATATTGGCGCGATGGTGAGCAGACGCCAGCCATCCCTTCTGGATGCCATCGATACTGGGCCCTTCAGCAATATTTTCTGCGACAGCGCCGAAGTGGGCGCCGGCCAGCGCGGCGCGTGAGGCAAGGTCGGCCTCGCCTGCATATCGATGCGAGAGCTGATTAGTCTGGACCATCAGCGCGGCATGACCGCGAGCCGCTTCCGAGAGAGACTCGTCCCAGCGCAAGGGAGCAAGCCCCTGGGACGCGCGGGCATCGTTGGTGAGCAGAAAAAGAGACCGCTCCTCCGGGGTCGCCGCCTTGGCATACACGGCGATTCCGGCGGCAATCGCCAGCAGCCAGAGAAATCGCCGAGGCCAACCTTTAAATTTCTTCAGCAAGAGCGTCATCCGAGTCTCTGAGAACCTGCGTCCCGGTAGCTTGAAACCCGTTCAGGCTTGGAAGTTTCTTTTCTTCAGTGCCGGCCCCGCTGCCGTGGTCTCTGCTATGCGATGATTCCTCTTTGAGCACTCGCCCTATCTCCGCACAAGCCTACCCTTCGGCCGGCGTCTTCGGCCGCTTGCGGCGTCAGCCTCTGGCCTTCTTCGCCATGGCGGTGCTCTTCTGTTTTATCTGTGGCGCAATCTTTGCCCCCCACGTGACACCCTACGATCCGGCGGCGATCAATCTGAATGGACGTCTCGCGCCGCCTCAGGCTTCGCATTGGTTCGGCACCGACGAATTGGGCCGAGACATTCTGTCTCGCGTGATCTTCGGTGCGCGGATCTCGCTCTTAGTCGCCGTCTCGGTCGTCGGCTGCTCCCTGAGCCTGGGCTTGATCTTCGGCGGCTTAGCCGGTTTCTACGGCGGCATACTCGATACCGTACTCAACGTTTTCGTGATGAACGCCTTCCTGGCCTTACCGGGAATCTTACTGGCGATCGCCTTTGTTGCCTTTCTTGGCCCTGGAATGCGAAACCTGGTGCTCGCCCTCTCGATCGGCGGTTGGGTCGGCTATGCCCGTCTGGTTCGCGCTCAAGTACTCGCCGTCAAGGAGCGCGAATTTGTCGAAGCCGCCCGGGCACTTGGGGCCTCCGACCTGCGCATCTTCACCCGGCACATCTTGCCGAATATCCTCCAGCCCTTGATTGTGCAATCGGCCATCGGTATGGCAGGAGCAGTGCTTGCCGAGGCGACCCTGAGCTTCTTGGGGCTAGGTGTTCCTCCTCCGGCGGCAAGCTGGGGAAACATGTTGAACGATGCCCGCTCGCATCTTTTCGACTCGCCGCATATGGTCATCTTCCCCGCTCTGGCGATCATGTTATGTGTGCTATCGTTCAATTTCCTGGGTGACGCGCTGCGCGATTATCTGGATCCGCGAACCCGTTTATCGATAGGCCTGTAGCGGCGTGGCGATGAGTAGCGTGGGCTATGCGTGCGCGGGCGATATTGCGGAAGCGGCGCTCTAGCGCGTTCAGCCGGTAAGGATCCATCGAGCAATGCGCATAGGCGTGATCTCCGATACCCACGGTCTGCTTCGTCCTGAGGCGCTCAGCGCGCTTGCCGGAGTGGAACATATCCTGCACGCCGGAGATGTTGGGGACCCGGCCATTTTGGATCGCCTCGCAGAAATCGCTCCATTGACTTCGATCCGCGGCAACATCGACCGGTCAGGCCGTTGTGCGGCGCTTCCCAAGACAGAAATCGTGGAACTCGGTGGATCGACCATTTATATGCTGCACGATCTCGCCCAGTTCGACCTTGATCCCGTTGCCGCAGGCATCCGCGTCGTGGTCAGCGGGCACTCCCATCGACCCTCCATCGAGTGGCGGCGCGAGGTTCTATTCTTCAACCCGGGCAGTGCCGGTCCGAAGCGCTTTTCCCTGCCGATAACACTCGGCTATCTTCTCCTGAATGATGAGCAGCCTACAGCAGAGATCTTTGCATTAACTTAGCGGCGGAACCAAACTTGACTTACAATGGTGCGCATTGTTGCGAGCTCCTGCAGAAAGATCGGGGGGAACCAATGTTGCATCTCATTTGGGAAGGAATCATCGGCTTGGTGATTGGTGCGGTCGCCAAGCTTCTCATGCCCGGCAAAGACCCGGGCGGTATCTGGATCACCATGCTGATTGGTGTGATTGGCTCGTTCGGCGCCACTTACTTGGGGCAGGCAGTAGGATGGTATCGCGCCGATCAATCCGCTGGATTTATCATGTCGGTCCTCGGCGCTATGCTTCTCTTGCTAATCTATCGATTGTTCAAGGGAAGAACGGCAGCTGCATAACAATTCACCGCGCATCGGCAAGCAAGCGCTGGAGCCAGAATGATGGACTTCTCCCCCTCGGCGATTGCCGGCCTGGTGATCGCGGCCAGCTTTGCCGCCGGTCTGAATATCTATGCAACAATCATGACGCTTGGCGCGTTGACGCGCCTGCACTGGGTAGTGCTGCCTCCAGGATTGGAAGTCCTTGGCAATTGGTGGGTGATCGGCGCCAGCGTGGCATTGTTCTCGATTGAGTTTGTCGCCGATAAGATCCCCGCCATCGACCTGATCTGGAACGCGCTGCACACCTTCATCCGCATCCCGCTGGCCGCCCTCCTGGCCTACCGCGCAACCAATCACCTGTCCCCTGAAATGCAGCTCTTGGCGACTACCGCTGGTGGACTGATCGCCTTGGCGGCGCATTCCTCTAAGACCGCAGCGAGAACCTTGGTCACTCCCAGCCCCGAGCCATTCACCAATATTGCGCTCAGCACCGGAGAAGACGCAGCCGCAGTTGGCTTGACCTGGACGGCGACCCATCATCCCTGGCTGGCAGGAGGAGTTGCCGCCGGACTGACCTTGCTCGCCGTGCTCACCGCGCGATGGATGATAAGCGCCATCCGATCGACCTGGGATCGGCTCTGGCGGCCCGAACAATCTGCCGCCATCTCGAGATAACCTCAATACTTTCTCGATATTAGTAGCGACAGATCGAGAAAAGGCATTTATGCTTTCAAGCGAATTGTAAGTCGGAGTAAGAACCGTTTGAGGAGAACCTAGGATGAACATCTTCAGAAAAACAGCACCGTTCATGGTCGCCGCCCTCTTAACCCTCGGCGGATTGACCCTGTCAACTTCCGCTCAAAGTACGGCGAAGCAGGGTGGATCCCAGGCTGCCAGCAACGCAATGGCAGCCCAGGTCGATATCAATAGCGCCACGAAAGACCAGCTCAGCGCTCTTCCCGGCATTGGCGACGTCTACTCGCAGAAGATTATCGATGGACGGCCATACCGCACCAAAACTGAACTCAAAACCAAGCACATCATACCGGCAGCCACTTATGCCAAGATCAGCAGCATGATTATTGCCAAACATAGTTAGAGCAGAACTTCATTCCTGCAATGTGAACTATCAATTTGCAAGGTTTTTGTATCTAATTTACTTGGCTTTTTCACTTAGAAAATAGCCCGTAGAGCCGCTTTCCGGCAAATAACACCAACTGTATTTCTGCTCGAGTAAGGAGAACGAGATGGGCTTTCTTTCTGGAATAGGTGATTTAGTGAAGCAGTTTGCCGGCAACTCTGGAACCCCGGCAACTGGTGAACAATTGACGCAGTTGGCCGGTGCTGTTCCACAATCATCGGTAGCCGGGGGACTTGCCGAAGTCTTCCGCTCCGGACAGACTCCTCCATTCGCCCAGTTGGCTTCGCAACTGTTCTCGAACAGCAATGGTCAGCAACAAGCCTCTGTGTTGAATAGCTTGATCACCGCCGCCGGACCCGGCGTCCTGGCCCATCTAGCTGGCAACTCGTCTTCTCCACTTGCTTCCTTGCTGCAGGGAAACCAGACGCAGATCACCCCGGAGCAGGCGGCCGCCGTCAAGCCGGAGGAGGTCCAAGCCCTTGCCGAGCACGCCGAAAAGGCCGATCCATCAATTATCGACAAGTTGAGCGAACTGTATGCGGCCCATCCTCAACTCATCCAAAGTTTGGGCGCGGCCGCCGTCACCATCGCCGTCCAGCATATTGCCAAAAGTCACGAAGCGTCGAAGGCCTAGCGTCCGTTCGAGGCAAAGCTTTCATCGTTCGATGAGTCGCAGCCCCGAGCGCGTCAAGAAAACAGGAGAATGTGAATGGCGGATTTAGAGCAGTTGAAGCAGAAGTATGCGGGTGTCATCTCAACCATCCAGGGTTTCGCCGACCTGGGCGCGAAGATTGACCAGATCGATCTTGACGGAGAGAAGCTCCTGCTGAAAGCTTCCGTCCCATCCACCGTGGTCGCTAACCGGGTTTGGGATGAAATCAAGAAGGCGGACTCCACTTATGCCGACCTCCATCATGAAATCGCAACCAGCGGCGGAGCCGAGCAGCCCTATACGATCAAATCGGGAGACAATCTCTCTCATATCGCTCAGCGCTTTTACGGAGCGGCGAGCAAGTACAGCGAGGTCGCAAAGGCCAATGGAATCGCCGATCCTGACAAGATCAAGGTTGGACAAACGATCAATCTACCGGTGATTTCCTAGTCCGCGTCCTAGTCCGCGTCCTAGTCCAAGTCCTGGTGTCCCAAGTCCTGGTGTCCCAAGCCCTGATGTCCCGAGCCTGGTGTCCTGAGCCCGGAATTCGTGAAAGCATTCTTCGGTCATACTGAGCGCAGCGAAGGATCTGCGTTGCCAACAATACAACCGTCTATGCGAAGGTCACCTTTCGCCATTTTTGAAGAAGCTCCAGACTCAGACGGCTGGCCGATCATTTTCCAGTGGTGATTGCCGCATTTCAGGCAAATCGGCCTGTCTGTCTCGTACCTCGGGGTAATCGCGTGTTACCCCGCTCTTCTCTCATTCTCCCTACGAGAACCGATTCAGCCGGGCTGATACCCTAGCAAGGGAGCAACCCTACTTATCAATGATTGAGACGGTTCTGATTCATTTCTCTGGCCAGGATCGGCCTGGCGTCACTGCCCTGCTGACCGAAATCCTGGCCGAATATGACGCCTGCGTCCTCGACATCGGTCAGGCGGTCGTTCACGAATCCCTCTCACTCGGACTTCTCATTGAGATTGCCGAGGCGAGTGTCCTCCCGCTCAGGGACGCGCTGATTGCCAGATCGGCCGAGCTGGAACTGCAAGCCAGATTCACCCCGATCACCAAGCCCGACCTGGAACACTGGATTCGCTCGCAAGGAAAAGACCGCTTCATCATCACTGTGCTGGGGCGGGCAATCTCAGCCCGGCATCTCTCGCAGGTCAGCGCCATCATTACCGAACATGGCCTGAATGTGGACCGCATTGAGCGGCTCTCTGGGCGAATGTCGCTCGCCGAGCATTCTCCCCATGCGAATGCCTGCGTGGAGTTGCGTGCCAGCGGACAAGCCAGGTCCGAGGCCGAGATGCGTGCGGCATTCCTGGCGGCCGCGCAGGAGATGCGGATCGATATCGCTTTCCAGCGCGAGAGCATCTTCCGGCGCAACCGGCGCCTATTTGCCTTCGACATGGATTCCACCCTGATCCAGGGCGAGGTCATCGACGAACTCGCCAAGTTGGCTGGCGTCGGCGATCAAGTTGTGAAAATTACCGAGGCGGCGATGCGCGGAGAACTCGACTTCAAGCAGAGTTTCACCCGGCGCGTCTCCCTGCTGCAAGGTCTGTCAGAAAAACAGGTGTTGGAGCTTTTAGGGACGATTCCCCTGGTCGAAGGGGCCGAGCATCTCATCGGAACGCTGAAGATGCTCGGCTACAAAACCGCAATCCTCTCCGGGGGCTTTACCTTTTTCGCCCGGCATCTGCAAACCCGTCTGGGAATCGACTATGTCTTCGCTAATGAGCTCGACATCGTCGACGGCGCGGTTACCGGACTGGTGAAGACCGAGATCGTCGATGGAGCAAAGAAGGCCGCACTGCTGAAAGACATTGCGAAACAGGAAAACATCTCGCTCGAACAGGTGGTTGCAGTCGGCGACGGCGCTAACGACCTGCCCATGCTGGGCATCGCCGGGATGGGGATCGCCTTCCGGGCTAAGCCGCTAGTGCGGCAAAGCGCCGGACACGCGGTTTCGTTCCTGGGGCTGGATAGCTTGCTGTATCTGATCGGAGTTCGGGATCGCGACCTGGGCAATGCCCGCCCCGCTCCGCAATGAAAAAGCCTTCCCGGCTGCCCGTCGCCGTCCGCGGCTTGCCTGAACGCCTATTCCGGGCTGGTGGCGGAGTTCCGGGCCATGGCTTTCTGGGCGACCACTTTCTCCGCATTCTGCTCGAGGGTCTGCGCTTGCGGCAGAAACCCGAGCGCCTTTTGAATCATCGGGTCCCACTCGGCGCGGACCTTCAAACCCTCCTGCTGGCCGAACTGCGAAGTAAAGATCTCTGACTGGATGTTCGCGTTGATCCAATCGCGCACCCCGGCAATATCCTGATCAGTGAAGGCGATGTCCTGTGACTTGAGGAACTGCTTGAACTCGCCGATGACCTCGTCGTTCACCTGGAAGTCTTTGGAGACGGTGCGATTGGCAAGATAGTGCTTGGTGAAGTTAAAGAAGGCGTAGTGCCCGAGCAGGCTCTCCTGGAAGTGGTTCGACTTCGGAGTATCGATCTGGTCGTCGGGAGTGATGCCGCCCCCGCCATACACGGTCCGCCCGGAGTCGGTGAGCTTGACCTCCCGGTCTTTCGTGTCCTGCGGCGTGTCGTGGTTGTAGTAGTAGTCGTAGAGCGAGACGCCGCTGTAGTTACGTTGAATGAGCCGGCCGCTGGGTGTGTAGTAGTGGTAGGTAGTCAGCGCCAGGCCAGTGTTTTCGGAGATTTGATAGACCGTCTGAACCAGGCCCTTGCCGAAAGTTGTCTCCCCCACGATCAGGGCGCGGTCATGATCCTGCAGTGCACCGGATACAATTTCGGCGGCTGAGGCGGTGCCGTGGTTGACCAGAATCACGACCGGATACTCCTGGCCGGATTCCCCATGAGTGGCACGATAAATCTGCTCAGGATAGGCACGCCCACGCTGTGAGACGATGACCTGCCCGCGGTGGAGGAACTTGTCGCAGACCGCGACTGCCTCAGACAGCAGGCCTCCGGGATTGCCGCGAAGGTCAAGCACCAGGCCCTTCGGCTCACCAAACCCCTCCAGCGCGTCAGAGATTTCGCGGCCGGTGGTCTCCTGGAAATTGGTCAGGTGGATATAGCCAACTCCAGGACGGATCTCAAATTTGAGATCGACGCTGTTGTGTGGAATTTCGTCGCGGATCAGGTCGAAAACGAGCGGCTTCGATGCTCCCTCTCGAACCAGCGTCACCTGAACATGAGTGCCCTTGGGGCCCTTCAGCATGTTGGCGACTTCTTCTGAATTCAGGTTATCGGTGGGCTTGCCGTCAACCGCGGCGATGACATCGCCGGGACGGATGCCGGCACGATAAGAAGGCGTTCCCTCAAACGGGAAGACGACCACAATCTTCTGCGCGGTGCCAACTCCCTGCGGCTGGATGGTCATTCCCACGCCATAGTACTTGCCGTGCTGGTCCTCACGCATTTTGGCGTAAGCTTTCGGATCGTAAAAGCTGGAGTGAGGATCGAGGGTCCGCAGCATCCCGGGAATTGCGCCGTCGTAGATGACCTTGCCCGGTTTGTCGCCGGTGATCGGATCGGCGTAATTCTGCGCGACGATATCATAAACGCTGGTGAACGAGCGCAGATTGTCGCGCAAAGTGGACTCGTCGGTGCTGGACTGCGCACCCACTTTTTGGTCGATCATCATACCGATGAGACCGCATGTGGCAAAGAAGACAACGAGCGAAAAGAGAGTGCGGCGGGCGCGGGAAGGCATCGGGGCGGAACCTCAACTCGATCGGAAGCTACGGCTGGAGGTTAGACGCGCCGAGGATTCCTTTGGTGAAGTATACCAGTTCAGCTTTTCAGGGATTTTAGCCATGTTCGGCGTCTGCGGGTTCGGCGTCTGCGGGATGATCCACCCATGGACTGCCGACCCATGGCCTGCCAACGCCGGCCGCCCGATCAGTTTGCTATTGAAGTCGCAGTGCTCCGAAATCGACCCCCAGCTCCGTGCAGAGGCCCTCCACGGCAAGGTCATGATCGTCCCGTTGCGGCAGGCCCGAGACGGTGACCGATCCGATCATGCCGGCGCTCACCGAGCGGAGCGGAAAACAGCCCCCGTGACTGGCATAATCAGCTACCGCCAAGCCATAACGGTCGAAAAGATTCGAGCCCTTCTGTTCCAGCTCGAGGCCGATCGCATACGAGCTTCGATGAAAACGTGCAGTGACATTGCTTTTGCGCCGGACCCATTCCACGTTGTCCGGCGTTGTCCCAGCCATGGCGGTATAGAACAGTGGTTGTCCGATGCGCCGTACGTCGATCACCAAACTGAGGTTGCGCTCGACTGCCATGGCCCGAAGCCCTGCGCCAACCCGCCATGCAGTCTCTTCATCAAAGTGGGCGAATCGAAGTTGTTGCTCTTGCAGCGCTATCCTGGCGAGATCGTCGGCGATCGGCATGGGGTCGGGGCGATACTCAGACAACTCTACCACTGCGGAAAATGACCCGTCGGACGCTCCTACACTCTTACATTAAAGGAACTATGGAAAGCGACGGCCCTAGTCGCACGCCCCTAACTGAAATGCTCTAGAATTGCGAAAGCGGTGGGTTCTTGATGCTCTTTAGGAAAGAAGAGAGTCCATTTGCTTGAGACTGAGCCTTCATGAACCTTAAAATTCCGCAGTCAGCAGCATTGCTGGGCATCGCAATCGCCGTCAGTTCCGCCACTCTCCCTGGGTTCGGCCAAACCGCCCATTCGATTCCTCCCCCTCCAGTAGCTGGCCCTCAGTCTCCATTTGCCGGGTCGGTGGTCGAGGATATCGTTGTCCGCGTCAACGACCAGATCATCAGCAAGTCCGACTACGACCGGCAGATGGAAGAGCTTGAAACCACAGGCCGCCAGCAGAACTGGACGCAGCAGCAGCTCGACGACCAGAAGAAGAACCTGCTCCGCGATATGGTTGACCAGCAACTGCTGCTCTCCAAAGGCAAGGAGCTCGGGATCACTGGTGAAACCGAGATGGTCAAGCAGTTGGACGCGATCCGCAAGCAGAACAACCTGGATTCGATGGAAGCGCTCGAAGCGGCCGCGAAACAGCAGGGGGTCTCGTTCGAGGACTTCAAGCAGCACATTCGTGACCGCATCGTGACCCAGCAAGTCATCGGCCAGGAGGTCTATCGCAAAGTCAACATCTCCCAGTCCGACCTGCAGAAATATTACGACGCCCATAAGGCGGAGTTCGACAAGCCGGAGTCAGTGCGGCTCAGTGAAATTCTGGTTCCTACTACGAGCGACGACCCGGCTCACGTAGCGGCCGCCCAGGCCACGGCGCAAGACGTCTATGCCAAGCTGCAAGGCGGCGCGAAGTTTGAAGATCTGGCCAAGAGCTCTTCGGCCGGAACGACGGCGGCGCAAGGTGGCGACCTCGGCGAATTCAAGCGCGGGCAGCTGGCAAAAGTCCTTGAAGATCAGACCTTTTCGTTGAAGCCGGGTGAGTACACTCAGCCCATCCACACCAAGCAGGGATTCGTCATCCTTGAGGTCGTCACCCATACTCCCGGCGGACTCCAGCCGCTCAAGGATGTCCTCCCCCAGGTGGAGGAAGCAGTCGGAGCGGAGCGAACCGAACCCGCGCTGCGCGCTTACCTGAAGCAGCTGCGCCAAGAAGCCTATATCGATTACAAGCCCGGTTACGTCGATACCTCGGCGATCGTGAACCCCAGCAAGCCCAATTACAGTGCTTACACGGCGCCCACCCCGAAGAAAAAGAAGAAAATTGAGCGCACCCGCTACCGGCAGAGAGTGCACGGGTCCGCCCCTGCCACCCAGCAAGCCACGACCGCAGCACCAGCGGCGCCAGTAGCGCCCAATGTGCCGTCTTTAGCTCAAGTTCCAGGTGCGGCGACGGCCGCCGGCAATCCTTCTGCCCCGGCTGCTGCGGAGCCAACTACCGGCCAGGTCGGTGCTACTGGCGCAAGCACCGAAGATCAGGTTGGCGTTGCCAATCCGCCAGTTGCATCAGGACCTGCGCCCAACGATGCCTCGACGAGCGCCTCATCGCCAAGCCAAAGTCCAAGTAGTTCCGCTAAGGCAAGCAACACCCAGGTTGCCAGCGCTGCTACCCAAAAGCCAGGCAAGAAGGAAAAGATCCGCTTCGGTCAGGCGCCTACCAAGACCTTGCCCGCAGCCACTCCGACCCAGACCGTCGATGCCGGCGCCGATGGTTCTTCTGCGAACACTGACACTGCAGCAAGGAACGGGATGACGCCGGAAATGCAGGTGGCGGCCAACAATGCTGGGGACGCCCCTGCAGCCGGGACCCCGACCGAGGCGGAGAAGAAGTCGCGTTTCAGCGATCGTGCCAAACTTCCTAAAGAAAAGAAGTCGAAGGAACCCAAAGTCGATCCTTTCGCTCCTCCGTCGGTCAGCGCCGAAGAGGTCGCCGACCGGCAGACTCAATCCGCGCCACTCGGCCTAAGTGGCGATACGACAAAGACCAAGAAGGTCAAGCCGACTGAGAAGACCAGGCTGCAGGACCAAGTGAAGAACAAGAATGCGGCTGCAACCGATGACACGAATGCGCCTGGTGGAGCGCCGGCTGAACCGGCCGCGCAGCCACCTACTCCGCCGTCAACTCCGGAGCCGTCTAGCCAACCCGGCCCCCCGGCGACCCAACCGCAGCAGTAAAACTGCAAGCTCCTTTGCAGACGGTTCGAGTGCCTCGTATCTGGGAAGCACCTTTCTCAACGATACGAGGCATTCTTGTTGGTCCACCCGGCCAATGCTGTAAAGTATCCGCACAGCCGCCCTCCTTATGAAAGACATCTTTATCGCCGATTTGTCGAAGTTTGAAAATCAGTCTGTCATCGCCTTCTTCACTGCATCCATGAAGTCTTTGCGGGATAAAAAGGATGGAGGGAAGTATCTGGCCCTCATTCTCAAGGACCGGACTGGAGAGATGGAAGCGCGAATGTGGGATAACGCCGCCGAAGCCTCTCCCGAGTTTGAGCAGGGCGACGTCGTCAAGCTCAAGGCCCTGGTCTGCCGCTACCAAGAGAGGCTGCAGTTAAAGGTCGAACGCATCCGGGCAGCCGTCGATGGCGAATATGACCCCGTCGATTTTCTTCCCGCCACCACCAAGGATGTCGATGAATTGTGGGCGGAGTTGAATGGCTATATCGCCAGCTTCCGCGATCCCCACCTGCAAGCTCTGCTGCGGGCTTTCCTCGACGATCCTGAGATTGCGGCCGCCTTCCGCCAGGCTCCCGCCGCCAAGGCCATGCATCACGCCTGGTTAGGCGGCCTGCTCGAGCATGTCGTCTCGTTGATGGGCGTCTGCGAACTGGCTGCCCGGCATTATCCTGAGATTCATCGCGACCTCTTGCTGACAGGAGCGATGTTGCACGACATCGGCAAGCTGCAGGAGCTGGTCTGGAAGAAGAGCTTCGACTACACCGTTCAGGGTCAATTGCTCGGTCACATCACCATCGGGTACGGCATGATCGAAAAGAAGCTGGCGACGCTACCGGACTTCCCGCCTCGTTTGCGGACACTGGTCGAGCACATGGTGCTGAGCCATCACGGTCGCTATGAATACGGCTCACCGAAGCTGCCCATGATCCCCGAGGCGATCCTGCTGCATTACCTCGACGACATGGACGCCAAGATGCAAACCGTGCGCAGCGAATTTGACCGCTCGGCCAACTCGGGACGAGATGGCGCGCAGATGACTGAGTGGGTGCGCGCCATGGAGCGTCCGCTGCTCGATACTTCAGGATATCTTGCTGGTGAAGGAGACGAATGAAATGCCCTACTTACTAAAAACCGAACCTGACGTTTATTCTTTCGCCGACCTGGAGCGCGATAAAGAGACCATCTGGGACGGCGTCAACAACCCGACCGCGGTGAGAAACCTCCGCGAGATGCCCAAAGGGGCCGACCTCATCATCTATCACACCGGCGACGAACGAACGGCGGTCGGCACAGCGAAAGCCCTCTCCATCGACGCGACTGATCCCAAGGCGCCGCTGGTCAAGATCAAGGCAGGAAAGAAGATCAAACATCCGAAGACGCTGGCTGATATCAAGGCGAATCCGTTGTTCAAGGATTCCCCCCTGGTCATCATCGGCCGGCTTGGCGTAGTTCCGTTGACGGAAGACCAGTTCGCTTGGCTGGTTGGAGAGTGAGAGCGAATTCCGGCTCGCGGGGAGTATCCTCTTGCTATGCATGTCACGATTGATGTTTCCGACAAAGTTGCCGCACGGGCGCAAGCGGAGGGGTTGAGCGTGGAAAGATTCGCGCAGCAGGCGGTTGAAGAAGCCGCCGAGCCTAAGCCGAAGTTTGCTCTGGAAACACCTGGAGTCCGGCCCATATACGCCCGAAGAGGCTGGCCGAAACATCCGGCAGCTTCGCAAAGTTAATACCTTGGGTGGATTGATGGTCAAGGATTTGATCAACGATGGCCGTAAAGACTGATGCCCAGCTTCGTCGCCGATGCCTCAGTGTCATTATCCTGGTGTTTCGAAGACGAGTCGGCGACGATTACCGAAGAACTGCTGACTAGGGTCATGATGGGAGAGGGGTTTGCCGTTCCAGCCCATTGGGCCATCGAAGTTCTTAACGGAGTGGTGCAGGATACAAGGCGAGGCAGGATCGACCCAGCTACCGTGAGCCAGTTTTTGAGAGCCTCAGGTCCTTCGATATAGTGACGGACGAGGAAAGCCAGCTCTCGCTCTTCGAGGCTACTAAGAAATTAGCTGAAAAGCATCGATTGACTGCTTACGATGCAGGCTACCTCGAATTAGCTCTACGTTCTGCTCTGCCTTTGGCTACTCTGGACGATGCTCTTCGCAGAGCGGCTAGGCTGGAGGGCGTGAGTGTTCTATAGTCAGCACAATTAGCGGCTTCGCGGCAGATAAAGCGACAGCGGAGACGCTTTCGTCATAGCGCCATCCGGCAAATCGTGGCGGGTTGGTCCGGGAGCTTGGCGACGGGGTCTCGGTATGTGAGGTATGCGCTCTTAGACCCATCAGCTGGGGTGTTCGGGCGTAATATTCATAAACCGATGAGGAACCGAAAGGATGCTCTCCCAAGTACGTTTGGGCCTCCCTCATCTACGAACTCAATCGGTGGTGTCGCGTAAAAAGTATCTAGGCACCCTCTGTTGATGCGAGGGTGCCCCGATGAAAGTCTTTTCCCCTGCGCTACAATCGAATTTGGTAAATCAGACAGATGCTACGTTTTTCCACTGCCGGAGAGTCGCACGGCGAGAGCTTGATTGCCTTGGTTTCCGGGCTTCCGGCGGGCGTTGAAGTCGACCAGGAATTCATCGATCACGAACTTTGGCGGCGTCAGCGCGGCTATGGACGCGGCGGCCGCATGCGCATCGAGTCCGATACGGCGCACATCCTCTCCGGAGTGAGACATGGCAAGACGATCGGCGCGCCGATTGCCATTGAGATCGAAAACCGCGATTGGAAGAACTGGACTGAAGTCCTCCCGGTCGGGCCCGGCGACCCCGCCAAACACAAAGCCGTTGCTTCACCCCGTCCTGGACACGCTGACCTCGCCGGCGCATTGAAGTACGACTTCCCCGACGCCCGCTACGTCTTGGAGCGGGCCTCGGCGCGCGAGTCGACCGCGCGCGTCGCCGCCGGCGCTTTCGCCAAGCTCCTGCTCAAGGTTTTAGATATCGAAGTCGCCAGCCACGTGGTCCGCGTTGGCCGGGCCGAGTTGGAGCGTGATGCCACCTGGGAAGAGATCGCCGCGCTCCGTGACAAAGAAGAGATCCTGCTGAGTTGCGTCGATAGTGAGGCTGAGGCGCGCATGAAGGCGGAGGTTGACCTCGCCTTGCGCACCGGCGATTCCATCGGCGGCATCTTCGAGGTCGTCGTTCACGGCGCGCCCGCAGGCATCGGCACCTATGCCAACTGGGATGAGCGATTGGACGGCATTCTCGCCCAGGCAGTCATGTCGCTGCAGGCAGTGAAAGCAGTTGAGGTGGGCCGAGGCGTAACCGCGGCTGCGTCGCTTGGTTCAGAAGTCCACGACGCCATCGCCTACAGCGAAAACGAATCGAACGGACACACTCGCTTCACCCGCGAACGCAACAATGCAGGTGGCATTGAAGGCGGTGTCTCGAACGGCGAAGACATCGTCGTACGTGGCTACCTCAAACCGATCTCCACCCTTCGGCGTCCGCTATCGTCGGTGGCATTCGATACCCGAGAAGTAACCAAAGCTGCCTACGAACGCAGCGACGTATGTGTTGTGCCTGCGGCTGGCGTCGCCGCCGAATCGATGGTTGCGCTCGCCATCGCCAAGCTGGCGCTGGAAAAATTTGGCGGTGATTCGGCAGGGGAGTTGCGACGAAATTATGACGGCTACCTGGAACAGATCCGGCGATTCTAAGTTTTAGACCTCCGACTCGCTCCGATTCCTCCCGGCGATAGCACAAATCTAAATTAGGGAAAACGCAGTTTCATGGTACGACCCATTGTGAAATATCCGGAGCCGATCTTGCAGCGTCCTGCCGCTCCGGTCACCGAATTTGATGACGAATTACGCGCCCTGGTCGACGACATGTTCGAATCGATGTACGCGGCGCAAGGGATCGGCTTGGCCGCTCCGCAAATTGGCGTGCCCAAGCGAGTGACAGTCCTTGACCTCAGCTTTCAAAAGAATCCGGAAGACAAAATCGTGCTAATCAATCCGGAGATCACCTTCAAAGAAGGAAAACAGTACGGCGAAGAAGGCTGTCTTAGCTTGCCGGATATCCACGAGAAGGTGTCGCGGGCGGCAGTCGTCAAATTACGAGCACAGACACTGACCGGCGAGTGGCGGGAGTACGACGGCAAAGAACTGCTGGCGCGGGCGTTTCAGCATGAGATCGATCATCTGGATGGGATCCTCTTCATCTTCCGGGTCAGCGCGCTCAAGCGCGACTTGATCCAGCGCCGCATCCGCAAACTGCAGAAGACTGGTGAGTGGTAGTCATGGCCTTGCGACTGGTCTTCTGTGGCACCCCACAGTTTGCCGTGCCCACGCTGCTGGCGCTCATTGATGCCGGTCACGAGATTGCCTTGGTGCTAACCCAGCCCGATCGTCCAGGCGGACGGGGCATGCAGCTCCTGACGCCGCCGATTAAGCAAATCGCCGAGGCAGCGGGCCTTGAGATCCTCCAGCCCGAAAAGATCAAGAACAACCAGGAGCTGCGCGAGCGGCTCACCGCTATCTCTCCCGATGCCATCATCGTCGTCGCCTACGGCCGCATCATTCCTAAATGGATGCTCGACCTTCCCCGCTTCGGCAACATCAACCTGCACGGCTCCTTGCTCCCCAGCTATCGCGGTGCCGCTCCCATCCAGTGGGCGATTGCCAATGGGGAAACCGCCACCGGCAACACCACCATGCGCATCGATGAGGGCCTGGACACCGGCGCCATGTTCCTTCAGCGCGAACTTCCGATCGGGCCTGAAGACACAGCAGAGGATTTGTATCCACAACTGGCACAGATGGGTGCTGGGCTGATGGTCGAGACGCTTGCCGGCCTGGAAGCTGGGACGTTGCCCCTCATTCCACAGGATGATTCCCGCTCGAGCCTTGCACCGATCCTCACTCGCGAAGATGGTATGGTCGATTTCTCCCGGACCGCAAGCGAGATCTATAACCGTTGGCGTGGCTTCCAACCGTGGCCGGGCGCGTGGACCAACCTCGACGGCAAAAAATTGGCAGTAGCGAAGCTGTCACACTCGCCAGCAAAACACGAAAATGCGCCACCTGGCGAGGTCCTCGCTCATCAAGGGCGGCTATGGGCTGCCTGCGGTCAAGGCACATGGATCGAGATCTGGAGCTCCAGCCTGAGGGCAAAAAGCGTATGCCGACCGCCGACTTCCTCCGCGGCCATCCGTTAAAGAGCGGTGACAGGCTCGGGGTATGATTGCGCCTGCCCGTTCGGCGGCGTTCGAGATTCTTCTCCAGATTCAGCGCGATGCGGGCCACTGCGATGAACTGCTCCGCTCGGCAAAGGTGGACCGGCTATCGCAGCCGGACCGCAATCTCTGCACCAGCCTGGTGATGGGTACATTGCGGTGGCAGATCGCGTTGGATCAACGCGTTGACGCTATGCTCGCCCGACCAGACGCCCGCCTTGAAGATGAAGTTAGAATCGCGCTGCGGCTGGGCGCATTTCAAATGCTTTACCTCGACCGCATCCCTTCGCACGCCGCCGTAATGGACAGCGTGGAACTGGTGAAGAGCAGCGGGCACGGCTTCGCCTCGGGTATGGTAAATGCCATCCTGCGCAAGATCGCCGTCGAGCCGCCCGTCGAATTACCAGCCACCTTCACCACCGCTTCGGAGTTGGCCGCGGCCTACGCGCACCCAGCCTGGATGGTCGAACGGTGGGTGCTTCGCTATGGCATCGATCGCGCAGCAGCCATCTGCAAATTTGACCAGGCGCAGCCGCCAATCACGATCCGTCTCATCAATGGCGAGGCCGAGGCTGCACTCACCGCTGAAAACATCGAGTTGGCTCCCGGAGCTTTTCTGAAGCATGCCAGGACCGTTGTACGCGGGGATGTAACGGCCACGGCTGCTTATCGAGATGGCTCGGTTCGGATTCAAGATGAAGGTTCGCAGCTGGTCGCGGAACTCGCAGGCCATGGTCAGACGATTCTCGATACCTGCGCTGCTCCGGGAGGTAAAACCGCTATCCTCGCGGAACGCAATCCCAAAGCAACTCTGCTGGCTTGTGACGTCAGCCGCCGAAGGCTCGACGAAATGCGCGGGCTCCTGAGGAACGCGCGCGGCGCGCGGATCTCGTACGAAACCGTGGATGCGGCCAAACTAGCCTATGAGCGCCATTTCGACCTGGTATTGTGCGACGTACCCTGCAGCGGCACCGGTACCATCGCCCGCAATCCTGAGATAAGACACCGACTTGAACCCGCCGAGTTTGCACGGCAGCATTCACGGCAAGTCGCGATCCTGCTTGCGGCCATGCGCGCGCTCCAACCGGGTGGCCGCCTCTTGTATGCATCGTGTTCGCTTGAACCGGAAGAAAATGAAGCCGTCATTCAAGATTGCCTCTCAGGGCGATCCGAATACCGCGAGACAGATCTTCGCGAACAGCTGGATACCCTCGCAGCCACTGGAAATCTCCTCACGGAAAGTGCTGCCGGGCTCCTCGAGAAGGGCCGCCTGCGAACCATACCGGGAGTTCATCCTTGTGACGGGTTTTTCGCCGCTATGCTTGAACGCACAGCATAATCGAGCCTGTCAGGCCTTATCGAGCGACAGTAAGTTCGATCTGCGTCTCGGCATCCACTCGATAACCAGCAGCCGGCGATTGATTTGTAACCGTGCCTGGCGGCTTTGCAGGATCTGCTAGGGAGGTGACTGTCATTGCCGGCTCGATCGAAGCCAGTTTTAGCCCGGCTCGGCTAATTGTCGCAGCAGCGGTAGCATATGGTTGTCCGACAAAGTCAGGCATTGCAAAGCTGATAGTAGAGGGCGGGGCCGCCACGGCAACGACGACATTCACGGTGGGTTCGGCAACCCCTGCCGCCCCGCCCGAGGGGTCCTGCGCAATGACCGTTTCAGGTGAAACCCCATTGAGCGGAAGCCGGGCGATGCTTCCTGGTTCCAGGCCTAAGCGGCGGAGCTCCATCGTCGCCGCCCGCTGTGGCAGCCCCACAAGATTCGGAACAGGACGTAGCTGTGGGCCGAGGCTCTCTGCCGCCCGGATATGCCACTCCCGCCGCACCACCGAGCCGGGAGCAGGCGACTGGGTAAGAATTCGTCCGGCCGGAACCTCGGCGCTGTAGAAGCGTTGGTCGATCGTCATGGCGACACCGAGGCTCGCCGCCTTTTCCAGGGCTTCCTCGCTCGTCAGCCCCTTGAAGGAGGGAATCATGATCTCGGCGCCGTGGATCGCAAAGCGCATCGTAACGATCGCCGAGGCAAGCGCCACCAGCGACAAACCCGTTACCAGAATCACGAATTGAAAAAGGCGGACCATCCGTACTGCTATACCTCGACAGCCTCACCGGCATACTCGATCACAAAATCGATCTTCGCCGCCTGTTCGAGCATCTTCGAGACTGAACAATATTTGTCTTTGGAAAGCGCCACGGCGTCTTCAGCCGCCTTCTTCGATACCGGGCCGCCGATGCGGTAGGTCAGCTTTATATGGGTGAAAACCCGCGGCGCCTCGACCGCCTGTTCGGCCGTTGCCTCAACTTCCAGGCTGGTAAAAGGCTCGCGCCTTTTCTGAAGGATCGAAACCACATCCACCGAGGTGCAGCCACAAAGCGCCATGAGGACCGCCTCCATCGGCGACGGACCCTCGGCGTGGCTGGCGCCCGCATCGAAGGTGATGGAGTGGCCACTTGCAGAATGCCCCTCAAAGAGCATCCCTTCTTTCCAAACGGAACTGGCTATCATTTTTTTCCTTTAGTGATGATGGTTGTCACTGACTGGTTCAGGGTGAATGAGGACCCGGTAAACGTCGGGCGCCTCTTGCTTGAACTGATCTTCCAAGCCGGTGATTACGTCATGAACATGTTGCATCTCCAAAGCATCGGGCAGCGTGCAATGACAGGATACGTGGATCCGGTCGCCGACGCGCCCGATCACAATCTCGTGGATATCGAGCACCTCGGGGAAGCGGCGAGCCGCGCTCCGAAGACGGGATTCGATCTGCCGATCGCGTTCGATGCTGACTGGCAGCTCGATGGTCGATGGCTCGCTTTCAATATGCGTGAGCACCGACGCAATCTGCGGTACTTCGGTGCGGATTTCATCCTCGACGTGGCGGACGAAATCGTGCGCTTTGCGGAGCGGCATCGTCTCGTTCACTTCGATATGCTGCTCGACATGCAGCTGCCCGTCGATCGATTGAACACTGACGTCGTGCAATACAACATTATTGCGGGATGCGACGGCGCGAACTTTGTCAAAAACGCTTTCGGCCACGGTTTCTCGCGGCACTGTGTGGATCACCACATCGGCGCCGGGAATCACGCGCCGCACCGCTTCCGTGGCCTCATGAACAAGATCTTCAGTGTGTTGAAAGGTGAGATGACGGGACAAGGACAGCGTCAGGTCGGCGAAATATGAGGTGCCGGAACGGCGCACTCGAGCCTGGTCGACGGAGAGTACCCCGTCGGTGCGGCCGACCTCTTCCATCATGCGCTGACGAGTTTCGGCCGGCGCTGAGTCGAGCAGAACAGCGATCGTCTTGGTTGCAAGATTCCAGGTGAAGCGGAAAATCAGGATAGAGACGGCAATCGCGGCCAGCGGGTCGGCGTAGTGCAGCCACCGCAGATGAAACTGCGCGCCGATCCACGTTGCTGCGAGGCCAAGCAGCACGGCGAGTGTCGCCCAGATGTCGGAGGCAAAGTGCAGCGCGTCGGCTTCCAGGGCAGCGCTTCCATGACGCCTGGCAACTTGCAGCAGCTGGCGCGAGCGCCAGTAGTCCACCGCAATCGAAGTGAGAAGCACCGCAAAAGGCCAGAGCGAAAGCTTGACTTCAGTGGGATGAAAGAAGATGCGGTCGATCGCTTCATAGGTGATCCAGAAGCAGGAGATCACCATGAGGCCGGTCTCCGCGAAGGCGGAGAGATTCTCGATCTTGCCGTGCCCGTAGGTATGATCTTCGTCGGCCGGTTTCCCCGAAACGCGCACTGAGAAGAAGGTCAGTCCCGCTCCAAGAAGGTCAATGCCCGAATGTGCAGCGTCGGACAGCATGCCGAGCGAGCCGGTCAGAACTCCGGTGACCACCTTGAGGCCAGTCATCGCGCAGGCGGCGAAGACGGAAAGAAGGGCCGCTGAGCTCTTCTCCGAAGCGACCCGCTGAGCATCCTCATCTTCGATAGCTGTGGTCAACGAACCTGCCTCCGCAGCTTTCAGAGTACAACTCCGGTGGGTCGGCGGAAAGTAACCTTCAGTCCCGATCAGGCGAGAAACCAGCAACTGGCAAAGCGAGGGAGGGAGTTATCACGGGAATCAGCCCTTTTTCAGGTCAACAGCAAGCCGGCAGAACAAGTCTCGGGATCCTAAGCACGGTTTGCCTCGGCTCTAAGTCGCTGTATCCAGGTGGAAAGATTCCTTATACCGCTCCACCGGGTATCCTTCCCGCTTCCAGGCCGCGAGCCCTCCCTTGAGAAACCTGACCCGAAGGAAATGCAGTGCTTTGGCGCGTTGGGAGATAGCTTTACTGGTCTTATCGCTGGGACAGGTGCAATACACCACCGCGTCTTTGTCCTTTGGAATCAGCGAAGGATTTTCAACAATGTCTCTCGGAGAAATCCGCTGCGCACCCGGAATGATGTCCGAATCTGTTAACAGATCAAGAGGCTGGCGAACGTCATACAGCAACACTGGCTGGTTCGCTGCCAGCATGGCATGCAACGACTCTGCCGTTATGCTATGGCGCTCCAGCTCCCGGCGTTCGCGAAACGCCTTAATGCAAAGGGCCAGGAAGAGGGCAATTAGCGCGACAACACCGATGATGCTTAAGGCGAGAACCATCATTGTTCCTCCCGTCTAGGAATGACGCTCTTCTCAAGAGATTCTCGACCGGCGACTCTCGATTCTTCTACATACTCGACAGACTATCTATGAATCAGATTAAGGATTGGAATGCTACGAGTCAGAATCCCGGGCCGGGAGCAGGACGCCGAGTCGAAGAAGGATCTTTCTCGCTAATCCGGTCAGTGGCAGGCCACGCAGATCGTTCCGGTCGAACCACCGACCTTCCACGCCGGCAGTCGCAAGGTGCTTCGACCTGGTTGCGGTTTGCGACCGATCGACGACCTTTACCCGGTAGTTGGTCTGCATGATTGCGTGACGCAGCGTCAGCAGAGGCTTCTCATCCGTCGGCCACGACTCCAAAAGGGGGAGTTCCCACATGCCCGGCATCACCGTGGCCCCGGCATCGCGCTGGGTTAACAGGAATTCGTCGGCGTCCCCCTTTTGCCTTTTGAAAAGTGCGTAACCGATGTCGACGCTGATAGGAGGCTTCCGCGCCGTCGTCGGGTGTTCACCACGGGTGCGGCACGGGCCCTGCACCGGACATTGCAGGCACATCGGATTTCGCGGCAAGCACACGGTCGCGCCGAGCTCCATCATGGCCTGGTTATAATCGCCGGCCCGGGCGGGCTCCAGGAGTTCCGTGGCAAGGTTCTGAATATCGTCGGAACGCAGGACAACCTCCCCTTTCCGCGCCCCTTTAGCGGCATTGAAGTCGCTACCCGGCTCGCCGCCGCCTATCTGCCGCAGCAATACCCGTTCCACGTTCCCGTCAACCACTGCCGCAGGCTCGCCAAAGGCGATGCTCGCGATCGCAGCCGAGGTATAGGCCCCGATGCCGGGCAGCTTGCGGAGCTCGGCAGCCGTCCGCGGTACGTTGCCATGATGCTCCGCGGCAACCACCTTGACAGCCTGATGAAGAAAGCGGGCGCGCCGGTAATAGCCGAGTCCACTCCAGGCGGCGAGCACCTCATCTTCAGCCGCGGCGGCCAATGCTTCGAGGGTCGGAAAACGCGCCATCCAACGCGTGTAGTGATCGAGCACCGCAGCCACCCGGGTCTGTTGCAGCATGATCTCAGAAACCCAGATGGCGTAAGGATCGCGAGTACGCCGCCAGGGGAGGTCCCGCTTGTGAATGTCAAACCAGGCGAGCAGTCTAGCCCGAAATTCGCGGATCTGCTCGGGAACAAGCACTTGAGGTCTACGAGAATGGCGAAGAGGAAGGGTTCGAGACATTCGGGGGTTCGGAGCCAAATGAGCGCTAGGGTAAGGTGTGCCATTAGGCTGTCCGTTGAGAAAAGCCCACTCTCCGCGATGGTATGTACAACATCAATTCTGCCATCCCCTTAGCGAACCAATGCAGTTGTCGAGCTCGCCGCCTGGGGCTGCTGGCTATGGGCGATCAGAATGTAGTTTCCGCCCTTCAATTGCTGCCAAACGCTGAACACGGAGAAATCCTGAGGTGTCCCGTCTGCAGCGGAGATCTGCAGCGTGTAAGTTACCGTCATATCGGGTCCGTTCGGCTGGATGGCAGCGTCGCGCACCACCGCTTCCTTTAAGGACAAAGACCTTAAGTAGGGCACAACTTGGTCGTTATTCAGAGTTCTGCCGTTGACGTTCCAAACCAAAGTCTTTGAAAGGAGGGGCGAGACTTTGTCCCACTGTTGTTTCTGTACCATCTCCCAGAAAATTCGGTCGTGCTGCTCCGCGCTGGTGGTGCTTGCGAGCGTAGGCGGCTTCTTCTCAGGATAGAGGGTGCAGCCAATGCTTCCTGTTGTCAGGAGCAGTCCCAGAGTGACCGCAAAAAGACGAGTGGGCGTTTGCATGCGTTTCGGTCTACTTCCTCGATTCTATTCCTGTCGAATGACCGCGTGAACAGCATATCGCAGGCGGGTTGGATTTCTGCGGGAGTTGTGGCTTCCCGGGTTCTTCGCCTCCCTTTGGTCGCCTCAGGATGACACGGCTTTGCTTGGGTTCCTTTATCTGGCTAGGTCGCTGGGCTGTGTTTGAGGTCTGTTATCCCACTCAAGCCGAGGTCGGCTTGAATGGGGCACCCTGTAAATTTTCTTGTGCTTGACTTGTTCTTGTATTGGATTACGATATATTGCTATGACACCTATAGGGACCCAAGAGCTTGACCGGGAGCTGAAGAAGGGGAGCGCGGAACTGCTGATTCTGTCGCTGATCGAGCACCGGGCGCGGCATGGCTATGAGATCAGCAAGCTGATTGAAGAGCGTTCCGGTGGAGTGTTGAAGTTCAACGTGGCCTCGTTCTATCCGTTGCTCTACCGGCTGGAGGAGCGCGGGATGATTGCCGGGCGGTGGGTCGAGAAGGCGGGGCAGCGGCGGCGGCGCTACTACAAGCTGACGGCGGCCGGCAAAGAGATGCTGAAGACGCAGCGTTCGACGTGGCGGGATTTTGTCCATGCCATCCAGGTGATCACGGAGGCGGAGAATGCGTGATTGGGCGGCGGAAGTACGGGCGCGGATTGCTTCGCTGAATCTGGAGCCGCTGCGGGAGGCGTCGGTGGTCGAGGAGTGTGGCCAGCACCTGCGGGACCGCTTTGAAGAGATGGTGGCCGGGGGCATGAGTGCGGCACAGGCGGAGCAAACGCTGCTGTCGGAGTTGGGCGACGGGGGGCTGCTGGAGGGGCTGAAGGCGACGGTCCGCCCGGCTGGGCCGCCGCTGGCACCGGGAGCCGACGGGGAGGAGGGTTTTTTCGCGGGAGCGGTAACCGATTTGCGCTATGGGGCCCGGCTGCTGCTGCGAAATCCGGGCTTCGCGATCATCGCGATTCTGTCGCTGGCGCTGGGGATCGGAGCGAACACGGCGATCTTTCAGTTGCTGGATGCGGTGCGCCTGCGGTCGCTGCCGGTGAAGGCGCCGGAGCAGCTGGGAGCGGTGCAAATAGTGGATTCGCCGAAGTGCTGCGATGGGGATTTCTATTCAACCGAGGCGGTGCTGACGGGGGCTCTCTGGAAGGCGATCAAGGAGCAGCAGCAGGGGTTTGCGGAGATTGCCGCCTGGTCCCCGACACGGGATGACCTGGGGCGAGGCGGCGAGGCGCGGTATGCGAACACACTGATGGTGACCGGCAATTTCTTTCATGTGCTGGGAGTGGAGCCGCTGCTGGGCAGGCTGATTTCTCCGGCGGACGATACTTCTGGCTGCGGGGCACGGGCAGCGGTGCTGAGCTATGCGTTTTGGCAGCGTGAATTTGGCGGACGCGCGGAGGCGTTGCATGAAACGGTAGCGCTGAGCGGCCATGCTTTTCCGGTGATTGGGGTGACGCCGAAGAACTTCTTTGGGTTGGAAGTTGGGCAGAACTTCGATGTAGCGATCGCGCTCTGCAGCCAGCCGGTGTTTTCGACGAAGACGCCGCTGATGGACAATCCGACCGCGTGGTGGCTGGCAACGATCGGGCGGTTGAAACCGGGTTGGACGCTGAAGCGGGCTTCGACGCAGTTGGCAGCCATGGCTCCTGGGATCTTCGCGGCGACGGTACCGCCCACCTATGACGCGACCGGGCGGAAAGACTATTTATCGTTTCACCTGGGTGCGGCGCCGGCGGGGAATGGGGTATCGGCGATACGACGCGATTATGAGGACCCGCTGTGGCTGTTGCTGGGGCTGTCGGGTTTGGTTTTGCTGATTGCGTGCGCGAACCTGGCGAACTTGATGTTGGCGCAGGCGAGTTCCCGGCAGCGGGAGATGGCGTTACGGCTGACATTGGGCGCGTCGCGGGCGCGGCTGATTCGCCAGGTATTGGCGGAAAGCTTGTTGCTGGGGGGGCTGGGTACGGTTGCGGGGGCCGCTCTGGCGCAGGTGCTGAGTCGGGTGCTGATCAATTTTCTAAGCACTCAGGGAAACCACATTGAGGTGAAACTGACGCCGGACTGGCGGGTGCTGGGATTTGCAATCGGATTGTCGCTGCTGACTTGCCTGCTGTTTGGATTGGCGCCGGCGATTCAATCGGCGCGCACGGATCCGGGCACCGCCATGAAGGCGAGCGGGCGTGGAGCGACGGCGGGACGGGAGCGCTTTTTCCTGCGGCGGGCGCTGGTGGTCTCTCAGGTGGCGCTGTCTTTAGTGTTGCTGACCGGCGCTCTGCTGTTTGTGCGGACCTTTCAGACGTTGATTTCGATGAACGCCGGGTTCCGTCAAGAGCATCTGCTCGTAGCGAGCATCGACTATTCGCCATTGAAGCTGGCGGCGGGGAGCCAAATGGCTTTCAAGCGTGAGCTGGTTGAGCGAGTCCGGGCCATCCCTGGAGTGAGCTCGGCGGCCGAAACGCTGGTGGTCCCGATGAGCCATGCAGGGTGGAACAATTTCGTCGATGTGGCGAAGGGTCCGCAGCGAACTTTGACAAACTTCAACCGGGTGAGCCCCGGATATTTTCAGACGATGGAGACGCCGAGGCTGGCGGGGCGGGACTTCGGCGAGATGGATACGGTCAAATCGCCGCGCGTGGCGATTGTGAATGAGACCTTCGCGAAACTGTTGTTTGGCGGGGGGAATCCGGTGGGCAAGGTGTTCTCGGACTCAGGAAAGCCGGACCAGACCTACGAGGTCATCGGGCTGGTGAAGGACACGAAGTACTATGAGCTCCGCGAAGCGTCGATGCCGATTGTCTATGTCTCGTTCACGCAGGCGAACGGGCCGGAGATGCACTCGACCTTGATGATTCGTTCAGAGGAGGCGCTTCCGGCGCTGATTGGCGCGGTCAAGCGCACGGCTGGCGAGATGAACCCGGCGATGGTGTTGGAGTTCACAGTGTTGAAGACGCAGATACGCGAAGGCCTGCTGCGGGAGCGGCTGATGGCGACGCTCTCGGGCTTTTTTGGCGGCCTGGCAACGGTGTTGGCGACGATCGGCTTGTATGGGGTGATCTCGTACATGGTGCTGCGGCGGCGGAACGAGATTGGGATTCGAATGGCACTGGGCGCAAGCCGGCGCCGGATCCTCAACATGATTTTGAAAGAGGCGGGGATGTTGCTGCTGTTGGGAGTAGCAGTGGGCCTGGCGCTGACCTTCGTTGCCGGCAGGGCGGCGCAATCGCTGCTTTATGGGTTGACGTTTACAGACCCAGTGACACTGCTTGGTTCGGTGGTTGGATTGACCTTGGTGGCGATTCTGGCGAGTGTGCTGCCGGCGCAACGGGCTGCTTCGGTGCATCCAATGGTGGCGTTGCGGGAGGAATGATGGGGTGGTTGGTTGCTACTCTTGTGATTCGACTTTGCATCTCACTAAAACCAAGGCCCGCTTAAATGGGGCACCCTGGGATGTGGTGCGCGAACTTAGTTCCCAGGGATCGGGGTTGGTGGGGATTCTTTACATACATGCTTCTCCGGAAACGTTGTTTAGCTTCGAGGTGCGCGGTCCTGCTTCACTGAGGATGACACTGTTTTGTGGGTGGGCATTGAGCGTGAAAATGCTATACACTTCCGCGCATGCCTTTAATTCTTATTCTCGTGATCTTGTTGTTACTGTTCGGCGGCGGTGGCTACTATATGGGCCCTGGCGTTGGATACTATGGCGGCGGCGGAATCAGTCTCATTCTGCTGATCGTGATTATCTACCTGCTTTTTGGCAGAGGACGCGCACGACTCTAAAGTATTTCTGCAACCGGTATTGAGCGCCAGGACAGGCGTGGCTGGCCCTTTGCTAGAGAAAGGGCCAGCATGACTTTCATTTAACACCGGGTTTGCGGACGCTTCTAGGCTGGCGTCCGTGTGGTTTCTGCAGCCCGCTTCGCTCCCTCAGCGAGACATGTTTAGGATGGCAGCTCTAGCCTAGCGATTGACGATAGCTACGCGGAACGGCGGCTTGGCCGCTTCGGCGGGATCCTGCGTGTAGCTTTCGGTCGTTTTGGCCGGATCGTAACCGCGCCATAGCCAGATCATCTCTTCGGCAAACTCCGCGCCGCCGACACCGGCGGTGTGGGGGCCCGTGCCGAAGGAAAATCGGAAATCGTAGCCTTTCAACTTGAGCGCGTTGGCCATGCGGATGTTGGCCGTGGGCCATGAACCGTATTTAGGATTCTCCTGATCGTTGCTGCCGTCCTGCAGCCAGACCCGCAGGTTGCGATGGTCTTCGCGCAAGATCTTTTCCGGATAGTCCTGACCACCGTCGGGAACGGTAGGGTCCTCGTGCCACTGGATGGCGGTGAAAGAGCCGATCCACGAAATGACCCGGCTGAAGTCGCCAGCCCGCTGCCAGGCGGCGTTGAAGGAGCAGATGCCGCCGGAGCTGAGGCCGGTGATGGCGCGGGAGTAGGCGTCGGTGCGGAGGTTGTAGCGTTCGGCGACCTTGGGCAGCAGTTCGTCATGGAGAAAGCGGGCGTAGCGGTCGGAGACGGTGTCGTATTCGGTCGAGCGTATGGAGTCTTTGAGGGTGCGGGACCACTTCTTGCCATAGGCGTCGACGAAGCGATAGGTGGGTGTGTCCGGCGAGGCGGAGATGTCGCCGGGGTTGGTGAAGACGGCAATGATGACCGGGATTTTCCCGGCGGCGATGAGGTTGTCGAGGACGTTCAAGGCGGGATGGTCCCCGTCGCGATGGGCGTAGCCTTCTCCATCCTGGAAGACCATGACGGCGGCGGCCTTCTTCGGGTCATATTGGGCAGGAACATAGATCCAGTAATCGCTGACCATGCCGTCATAGATCTGGCTGCGGAGGCTCAGCCGCGGGGAGAGGGTACCGGCGGGGATGCCGGGATGCTGGAGGGCGTCGCCGGTCAGCGGCGGCGGCGCGGGAGCGGGGCCGGAGTTGGGGCCGCCGGGCTGCTGGGCGGCGGAGGGAGTGACGGGCGGCTGTTGGGCGATCGACTGAATGGATAGAGTCAAAACTGTTATTGCCAGAGATGCTAGAGACAGACTGCGATGAGTGCCCAAAAATCTTCTCCGTTGGTGAAAATACTGCTTCCCGAAAGCGGCTTGCCGGGGACGTCTTCAGCGTCAGAGGAAGGATACATCTTCGGTGCAGGGTTCGGGGCTGGAAGGGAGTGCGGTGTGGTTATGGGACCGAATCCGCTGGCAGTTTTGTCAGCACGGGGCGGCCTGCTGCAGTCCTGGTCTGGTTTGGATGGGGTTGGTTCGGATGGGACGGGGGTTGGTTCGGATGAGTAGCACTGTTGCATTCCATTTAGATTAGCTATCCCACTCAGGCCCCAAGAACGGGCTTGGATGAGGCACCTGTGATGTTTCAAGAGGTTGTCCATTCGATTCGAACCGGAGAAGCTGGATGTGACGAGCAACTAGGATCTTCAGAGGGGCCCTCCGTAGTGGGTCAACGGGTTTCATGGCGAAGTTCGGGTTCATGTGAGGTTTGGGTTCGCTCTGGCCGGGGTCGGCTGGGTGGGGGAGAATAGAGCTATGAGTCATGAGGGAATCCGGTTTGTCAGTGAGGATGAGGCGAAGCGTGGCGATCTGGCTGCTCGCGAGCTGCCGAAAGAGGCGATCGAGCCGGAGCGTGTGAAGGTCCATAAGACCGAAGGCACGGGGATGGAGATCGACTGGAAGGACGGCCACCATAGCTCGTGGAGCTTCAAGTGGCTGCGCGATGGGTGTCCGTGCGCGACGTGCAATGAAGAGAGGGAGCGTGAGGGGCGCAAGCCGGGAGAGCCGAAGGCTGCTCCAAAGGAGCTACTGCCTTTTTACAAGGCGCCACCGCTGCCGGAGAAGGTGACTCCAGTAGGAAGATATGCGGTGAGCTTCGGTTGGAATGATGGGCATACGAGTGGGATCTATTCTTGGGATTATCTGCGGCGGCATTGTCTTTGTGAGGCTTGCCGGGGAAGCCTGGTTTGAGGGCTGTGGATGTGGTTTTTCGTGATCGGTTCGCTCCTGCGGATCCTCGTCGAGGGACCAACGCTGCTCTCTTCGGCAGATGACGATCAATACTCCTTTCATCTCAACATGTCACCGCAACATGTCATCGCAACATGGGGTTGCCCAAAATTTTGTCCAGCCGATTGGCGACACGGCAGAGCAACACCCATAGGCGGGCTAAACCTAGCGGGAGGGTCAGCACCGGGTAGATAAAAAGATGGTAGCGCCAGTTATCGAAGAAGAGCGGCCTCAAGACTTGGTCCGGATCTTCGTCGGTAAACCCACTCGCCTTGCTCCTTGCCAGCGAAAGATATGTGGGGAAGAACACTTGCTGCGCACCGTTTAAAATTATGCGTACAAGCGGCGCGTCTACCAACCAAGCTTCCGTGATGCGCTTGAGATTCGTGCCAAAGATCGTAACAAGGGCGTATCCACCTCGGTTTTCATCCCCACCTCCGGCAACGAGACAGTCGTGGACCACGGCTCCTTTCCGAAAATGGCGCAGAACCGTGTACGTCCAACTCAGCTGCACAAGGCCGGTTCCAATAATGTCGGTAAACGGCAGGTGAGGCAGCTCGGAGACCCGCCGTTTGTCAATGATATTGCTGGTGATAAAAGTCAGAAAAACATGCGTCCTGAGCGCGAAAGTGACGGGATCGTGAACGATTTCGATTCGAGGTTGTCTGGTCGGCGCTCTAGGTTCCGCACCTGCAACAATCGGCGCCGCCCGCAAATGCACTAGGTCGAATTCGCTCGATGCCAAAAGGCCCAGGACAACCTCGACTCCTCGCGGCAGAATGACGTCATCATCACCCACGATCCACACGTATCTTCCAGATGCCTGGGTGAAACATTGGACGAAGTTGGCTTCGGCTCCAATATTTTCATGGTTGCGAATGCCTCGGAAGACCAGGCCGCGAAGCCGGAATTCCTCCATCGTCGCTGGCGTTTCGTCGGGCGAAGCGTTGTCCGAGATGATCAATTCCACTCGCGACTCGCCATTGAGTTGAGGAACTAGAGACTCCAGCAACCGCGCCAGATAAAGGCTTCGGTTATAGGTAGGAATCGCAATCGTCAGCAGGAATGGTTCGGTGGCCATGCTCAATTGGTGATGCTAGCAGATTCCCGCTGCTTCGAAGCCGCGTTGGTTTCAGGATGAGGGCGCGCTGCGGGTGCGTACTTCAAAGGGGGAAGGAGTCTCAACCGAAGGCCGTCAGCGTGGCTATTCACCGCGCCAGCCAGCTTCACCCTCTACTCCCGCTGCAATATAATCTTGGAACATGCCCCATTCATCAGAAGCAACCACAATTCTTCCTGCGAATCTTGAGCTAGCCGCGCTCCGCTCCCAATATGAGGCAGGAGCGTTGAACAAGGCAGCCTATAGCCGGGAAGTCTGGCCGATGCACGAACGACTCTTTGAGTATTCTCGATTTCTCGCCGATACCAATGTCGGGGCGATCGAGATTAATGCCGATGGCGTGATTTTTCAGCTACGTGATCCTGATCTTAAATTATGGTGCAGCCGGCGGGACCGGGGTCATGTCGCTATGACAAATCTCAATTTTCGCAATTATGAGCCGGAGGAGATGCGGGCAGTTCTTCAATTGGCGAGGGTCTGCAACACCATCTTCGACATCGGGGCAAACGTTGGTCTTTACAGCATCGCGCTCGGTCAGCGCTTTCCGTCTTCGAAGGTCATGGCCTTTGAGCCTGTCCCCGATACTTATCGGGAGTTGTGCCGCAACCTCACGCTGAATTCGATAAGCAATGTAACCACATTCAATGTGGGTCTATCGGACCGCTGCTGGGATGCTCCGTTCTTCTTCGATCCTACTGTTTCCGGGGCTGCTTCCGGCGCGCCTCTCGGTTCCGAATATCCAGTCACGGAATCATTGACCTGCCCTGTGGAGACGTTAGACTCGTTTGTGGAGCGGACGGGAGTGGCGCCGGACTTTATCAAGTGCGATGTTGAGGGCGGCGAACTGGCGGTGTTTCGCGGAGCTACACAACTACTCGAGCGATCCAAGCCAATTGTCTTTACGGAGATGCTCAGAAAGTGGTCGGCGCGTTTCGGGTATCATCCGAATGACATTATCGCGCTCTTCCGGGATGCCGGCTATGAGTGTTTTTTTCTTTCCGCAGGAACGCTTCACCGCTTTCTCGAGATGGATGAGAGCACCGTCGAAACGAACTTCTTCTTCCTGCACAGCCAGCGGCATCTCGAAGTGGCGCGTGTTCTGGGATTAATGAAATAGGCGCGGTCAGTTCAGCGGGTTCGCCCACTCGCCTCGATTCGGCTAGCGGTCTGGTTGCGAATGGCTTAGTAACGTGCGTGCAGGCCTGGCTGAGGACGTAGCTTTTCCCAAGAACCGGCGAAGAACTCATATTCAATTTAGAGAAGTGTTCGAAGGCGCAGCTTGTGGTTGCGATGGGCCAGCCGCAACTTGTAGTTCGGTTTGGCGATTGTTTATGCTAACTATCGAATACTGAAGACATATCGCGAGGGCGGCTGGCTGAGCACGAATGCTATGGCAACTCCCGCTAGATCTTGATCAATAGGCGCACGTTTCTTTGGGGCGCGGGTCTGTTGACCGCGGGCTCGGCGCTCGGTCCGTCAATATCGGGCTGTGGCGTTGACTTGTTCATACCGTGCCTGGGTCCAGCCGCGGCGCCAACGCCGGTTCCGGGAATGACGTATATCCGAGCGTCGGAGATCGGCTGCGCGCTCGATTGCAATCTGCAGAACGGACGCAACAAGTACAAAGGGGGGCCCGCGACCGATGATGGGCCGCGAATTAATGCAGCGATGGCCGGCGCCACGGCGGAACATCCGATCACGCTGATTATTGACGGAAGTGCGCTGATCTCCGGGCTTTTCCTGCCGGCAGGAGGGAACTGGAGCATCGCGGGGCTAGGTTGCGGAACGGGATTTTTCGTCAAGTCGGGCACCAACAATGACGGCATCCACAATGGCCCCGACGCGGGTATTCCGTCGGATCCGGGTCCCCCTGCTCCGGTGCGGAGCGGGATGAATGTCTCGCTGAGCAACTTCACGGTGAACGGCAATCGAGGAGACGGCCATCACGGAGATGCGACGGGCGGCGTCGCGCAAGGAGCGAACGGCGTCGGCTTCTTCGGCATCAACCTGATGAACCTAAACAACATTGTCATTGACAAGGTTGTTGTCGTGAACTCGCCCGAATACAATATCCGATTCGCGAATGTCGGCAATGTCGTGGTCTCTGGATGCGTGGTGAGAACCTTTGGCCCGAACAGCGATGGCCTCCATTTTGACGGGCCAGCCAATGACATCACCATAACGAACTGCGACTTCACGACCGACGACGACTCGATCGCGCTGAACTGCCCAGAGGGCTACTCGGGCGACATATCGCGGGTTGCAGTCAGCAACTGCACTTTCAACAGCTGGTCGTTGATGCGCCTCTACACGGCGAACGCGAACTATAGGTACAACATCGATACGGTGACGGTAAGCAACTGCACAGGCACCTTGTCGGAGTATGCTTTCGTGATCGGGCTAGGCTATACAAGCAATCTTCAGGCAGTAAACGGCTTGACCATCTCGGATTGCAAGCTGACCGCCCCCATGTTGCTCGGCATTGAGGAGAATTTCGGATCGATCGCGCTCCGCAACGTCACCCTGACTCCCAATCAATCGAATGTGATCTGGAATAAGTATCAAACGAACAAAACCAACGCCTTCTTGCGGCCGTCCCCAGTCGACGGGCCGCTCACTTGCACTGGATCGAGCCTCTCCTTCGAAAACTGCGTGATTTACAGGAATTCGGATGAGGACGTTCCCGCCGTGGTGCTGGAAAATGGATCGATCATCGGTTCAGTCGAGTTCAATGGATTCGCCGTGCAGGATGCTGGATCGCACTCCAAAGCGAAAGAGCTGCTGAACCTGGAATCCGCGTCCATCGGACAGTTGACAATCACTTCGATCGACAGCACCAACATCGAGGCTCCCATCTCCGCGGACAATTTCGCGGGCCTCGGTTCTGTTTCCGGGGGCGGGGTGCTGGCGACCGGCTGGGAGTTTCCCGATGCGCTGATGGCGAACGGAGTGCCGTATATTTCGGCGGACTCGGGCTTGCCTTCGATCAAGGTCAACGGCGTGGTTCAGCCGTATAGTCCTGGCTAACTCATGGGCGGTAAGGAGGTCGTGACGCTCTGCTGGTGGCAGCAGGGCTGGCTATTCCCGCAGGCGGTGGCCCACAAATAACACTGTGGTGCTGGACGGTTGATAGTGCACCTGGTTAATGACGTGATCGTTGGGGCTGCCGTCCCGTCGAACTAGTATTGAGCGCTCGTCGAGATGTCGCCCGTCCAAAAATTTGTCTCCAGCTGAGCCCGCCCAGGATAGACGACGAATTCGTTGTCGTACTCCCTCGTCTTGCGGATCATGAAAAAAATAGTGAACGCGAGGGTGGGAAGTGCGCTCGCAAAGAGGCGCGCGATCGGGAGTGGGAAGGGGTAGAACTGAGCGCCGCGGAACTGCTCGAGCTCGTAACCGCCTGGAAAACATGCGTTCAAAAAAGCGAGTGTGTCGGCTTTGGAAAACGGCCGCACGTGTGCCGAGGCTAGTTTGTGCTGCGTGGGCTGTCTCCCAGCTGCAAGCAGAAAACGATTGTGCAACGAGCAAATGTTAGGGACGCCGAACAGGAAATGGCCGCCAATTTTGAGGGAACGGGAGACCTCATGGAAAATCCAGAATACCTCCTTGGTATGCTCCAAGATCTGGTTGGCGATGATGAGGTCAGCTTCTCCGTCGGCAAGGGGGAATCGATCCCTTTCAATATTGGCCACGACGACCCGATCGGCCTTTCCCTCCAGGTTCTTCGCATATTCCTTTCCGCCCTCCACCGCGATCAGAGTGGCGTCAGGATAAAATCGTCGAACCACGCCCAGATCTCGGCCGCCGCCAGCGCCGAGGTCTACCACAATTCGCAGGTCTTTCAACGAACGAACCAAGTCCTCCACAACCTGGGGGCCGTAGTTCTCTGTGGTATCGACAAATCTGGCCAGTGGGTTTGTGGTGGTGGATCCAAACAATGGTTTCGCGGTCTTATAGGTATTCAACTGATCTCCAGCAATTTTCCGCTTTACGGCAGCTTTGGACGGGCGGGGCACGGCCTCATAACATCAATCATCAGATTCGGATCTTAGAGGCAGGTAAGTGTCTGTCCTCCTCCTATGCCGCTTGAAGACATCGTCTTCAAGACTTAACGATATACGATGTTAAAAGTTTTGGCTGCATACGATATCCGATGATCCTCGAACCGCCAAGCGTGACCTGTATTGTCCTCAACTGGAATGGATGGGCGGACACCATCGAGTGTCTGAAGGCGCTGGAGCGGTGCGTCTATCCGCGCCTGAACGTCGTGGTTGTGGACAATGGATCGACGAACGATTCAGTCCTCAGGATTAAAGCGGCCCATCCGGGCGTTGCACTGCTCGAGGCAGGACGAAATCTTGGCTTTGCCGGGGGCAACAACATCGGGATTCGCTATGCGCTCGAGCGGGGCGCGGACTTTGTCTGGCTTCTGAACAACGACACCGAGGCGGCCGCGGATGCGCTTTCCGCGCTGGTCGGCAAGGCAACGGGTGACCGGGAAATCGGGGCGGTCGCCTCGGTGTGCTACTACGCCGATTCTCCCTCAACGGTGCAAGCCTGGGCTGGGGCCCGGGTGAATCTCTGGATCGGGTATGCGCGCAACAGTGTGGTGCCCCGTCCCGACGCCTGGTTCCAGTCGCTCTACGGCGCCAGCATACTGCTTCGCTCCGAGGCGCTCCGGGAGGCTGGATTGCTGGACGAGGGGTTCTTTCACTATTTGGAAGAGACGGAGCTTTGCCTGCGCCTGGTCGAGAAGGGATGGCGGCTGGCGGCGGCCCCGGAGTCCAAGATCCTGCATAAGGTGGCCGGAAGCACAGGGAGGGAGAGCCCGGTGCTGGATCGCTACTTCACGGCCTCGGGATTGCGCATCCTGCGGCTTCATTCTCCCGCGCCGGGGCTCGCGATGTTTCTCTTTCTGGCGGCGCGGTTCGCGCGACGGCTGGCGCGGCTGCAGTTCTCGCGATGCGGACAGGTTTGGGCAGGAATCGCGGACTACCGCATGACGCTCCCGGTGGTGCAGAGAATCCGTTGAGGAGCAGCATTGACGATCTCCCGCGGCGTCGCGGGCAGCGAGCCTATATTGAGATCCAGGTTTCCGCAGCCGCGTCATAGCGACGGATGGCCACGGCGGGCACTCCTGCAACCAGAGTCAACGGGAGAACGTCTTTGGTGACGACGGCGTTGGCGGCAGCTATGCTGCCTTCCCCCATCGTGACATCAGGGCAGACCACAACACCGTCTCCGAGCCAAACGTTGTCACCAATGGAAACAGAGCGGTTGCGCTCGAGCGGGCGTTCCCCTGGCGGGACGAGGGGCGAGGTGGCGCCCGGACCGAAGAGGCCATGGTTGTGATCGGTGATCAGGACTTTACTGCCGATTAACACGTGATTTCCGATGGTAACGGAGTGGGTGCAGGCAATGTGGCTCCAGTGGCTGATGCGGACGTGGTTGCCGATGGTCAGGTGCGGTTCGAAGCGTTGATTTCCATAGCGGGTAATCGCCTCCAGCCACAAACCTTCGCCGGCGATGAGGTCTTCTCCCATGGCAATGGAGCTAAGTCCGCGCAAGTAGGGCCTGGATCCGATGCTGAGCTTGTGAACTCCGAATTTGGCGGCCAGCATCCGGTTGCGCAAAAAGAATACGGGACGGGCGACGACCGTCGAGAACAATATGTAGCTGCCATTCTCCGTCAGGAACGACAGCATCTTCTCGAACATGTGCCCTCCAGGAGATCATTGTAAAGAAGTATCCGGCGGGACCTCCGGATCTGGGGATCATCGCTGAACTGGAGTGCGGAAACCCTTCGCATCATTCCCATGCGGTACGATACAGGTGGTATGGAAAGAGCGGGAACTGCCGAACGAGAGCGCGAAAATCTGGAGCACGCAAATCAGGCGCCAGAAAGTCTGCCGCGGGAGAGCCTGGCTGGCGGCGAGGACCAAATCGACTTGTTCGACTTGCTCCTGGTTCTTTCGGCCGCTCGCAGGAAGATAGCTATCTTTACGCTCACCGCCATGGCGCTTGGGGCGGCTCTTGCTTTGCTTATGAAGCCTACTTTCTCAGCGAGTGCGCTCATCCTGCCGCCGAATCAGGGTCAGTCTTCCGCGTCGATGCTGATGAACCAGCTGGGCATCGGAGGGTTGGCCGGAGGAGCGGTCAAGTCGCCATCCGACTTGTATCTCGGGATTCTCGGCAGCCGGACGATTGCCGACGACATTATCGCGAAGTTTCATCTTGACCGCGAGTATAAGACGAAGAAGCTTTCCGACACCCGCGCCCGGCTGATGAAAGCGACTGCCATGGTGGTCAGCAAGGATTCGCTGATTCATATCACCGTAGAGGACCACGACCCACGGCGCGCGAGCGATCTGGCGAACGCTTACATCGACGAGTTGTATGCGATGAACTCCCACCTGGCGATCACCGAGGCGGCGCAGCGGCGGGTGTTCTTCGATCAGGAACTGGCGGACGAGAAGAACGCACTCGCGGCGGCCGAGGTAGATCTGCGTAAGACCGCGGAAAAGACCGGGGTCATCCAATTGAGCGCACAATCTGAGGAGATCATTCGGAGCATAGCGGATGTACGGGCGGAGATCGCCAGCCGCGAAGTACAACTACAATCGCTCCGCACCTTCGCCACCGACCAGAATCCGGACACGGTTCGGATCCAGGAGGAGATCAACACGCTGCGAAGCCAGCTGGCGGTGCTTGAGAAAGACCCGCGGAACGTGCAGTCGACCACCACCGATTTCCAGGCAGGGCGGGTTCCCGAGGTAAGTCTCGAATACGCCCGGAAGCTACGCGAGGTGAGATATCACGAATCTCTCTTCGATTTGCTCTCCAAGCAATACGAGGCCGCGCGCATTGACGAGGCGAAGGCGGCCCCGATCATCCAGGTGATAGACAGAGCCGTGCCCCCAGATAAGAAGTCGTCGCCCCATCGCCTTTTTCTGACGCTGGGCTTCGCAGTCTTCGGACTGTTCCTGGGTTTTGCCTCGACTCTAGTCTCCGCCACTTGGAGGCGGATGGAGCAGGTTCCAGAGTACGCATTGAAGTTGGCGCGGTTGAGGAGCGGCTTTCCTCTTGGCCGTTGATGCTTCTGCGAAAGGCTTTTCTCTCTACAGGACTTGATAGCGAATGAAGAAGACTCTCGCTATGTTCGGGATTCCCACACCAGAACAGTGCCTATGGGCCGCGCTGATTTTCGGCGCAGTATACCAATCGTATCGATACCCGTTGCAAATCAATACCGCGGGCATGAGCCCGAGTTACAGCGATACCCCGGTCGCATTTCAAGCGGCGAAAGCGATCGTGATCTCGATTTTTTGCCTTATATCTCTTTTCTATCTCCCTAAGCGTTCGTTGTCTTTCCCGAAATGGCTCATGGTAATTTTGGTGGCCTTCATGTCAGGCTACCCGCTTCTTAAGATAATGAATGCTGGAGCCGGGAACTCCAATGTTTACCTTGACACGGTCTTCTGGCCCCTTGCGGCTCTCGTCCTCGTTCTCTCCACTAACGGCATCTCCTATCGTGGCCTTGACCGTTTCTTCCGATTTATTTTCCTTTACGCTTTGTTGAGTAATGCAGTCGAAGTGACTCTCTTCCTGACGATTGGCCGCTTGCCTGCGCTCGCGTGGGCCGATTCCTGGGTTGTCCGCTTTGGTGGTTTCCTTGACGACCCTAATGGGTTTGCCGCGCTGCTCTTCATGCTCCTAGGATGGGTCCACGTGCGCTTCACAGGAGGGCGCCGATTCGCCGCAGAGGCTGGGCTCGTCTTGTGCCTGTTCTTAACCCAGTCTCTGTCCGCGATCGGCTTTTTGCTGTTATTGACTGTGTTTATGGCTTTCCGATGGCTCATTCGCAAACCGATTCTAATCGGAGGAATTGGCGTCCTCATCGCGACTCTCTTGAGTTTTGTGTGGTCGTCCCTATCAAGTGCTGTAGCCGCGGTCATTGCATTGAGGCAAGGCAGCATCGATGATCATCTTTCCGGAAATACCTTGGCCAATTTGAGCTCAGGCTTGGACTGGTTATTCGGGATAGAAACCTATACCCACTACGAATCTTGGTGGGTAGGGGCCTTAGTTAATTTCGGGCTTCCCTGGTATTCGCTTTTCCTAACAGTAATGGCGGCGTTGATGTGGTCGGTCATCGTGGCGTTTCGCGGTGAGCACGATTGCCAACATAAAGCAGTATTGTCCGGGATACTTTTGCTTTCCGCCTATTTTGTCGTCGGCAACGCCAACCTTCCTTTTTTTCATATTTTCCCGATCAGCTTCTTCTTCTTCTGTTTCTCATTTCTGGTTTTCTTTGGAAAAATCAATGGAGATGGAGCTGACGCGAAGAAACTTCCAATGGGTCGCCCCGCTCCGCTTGTATCCGCTCCCGCTAAACTGTGACAGGTCTTCGAGAGACTTCGCTGGCCGCGCTTCTATCAAGCTTCACTGCCAAAACTCAAATCTAATATGCGAAACATAGACTACGTCATTCTTTCAAGGCCCGCCTCCGCCGAGCAGGAGCCATGTACTGCCAACAGCGACCTATCGATGCGCTTCCCGGCGGTACTCGGTGAAGATCGAGAGATTGTAGCCGAGTCCCACGAAAGCCTGCACGGCTAGATAGCCAATCACCATGCCTCTGGCGCCGAAGTGTCTCCCGAGAAAGTAAGTGGAACAGCCTACCAGCGTCGCCCCGAGTATCGAACTGCCTAACATCTTCTCTTCCTTGTGGGCGCGCAAATAGATCGACAGCGCAAATATGAGGACGTTGATGACCGTGCCCAGAAGCAACATGCCCAGCGTGAGCGGATCGAGGATGCGCTCTGCGAAGCGAAGGTGTCGAGCATTCAGGTACACCGCACCCAGCCACACGCACACGCTGCCGAAGGTGCAGATGAACATACACTGGCGTAAGGCCGAAAAGAAGACACGATCGAGCTCAGCGTACTCTTTGCGGGCGATCAAGGTGCCGAAGGGCGCCGCTTTGGTATTCACCCAAGCGATCGAAACTGACGTCAAGGCGCCCATGATGCTCAGCGACATTCCCATGCGGCCTGCTTCCACTGCTCCCCGGTAGGCGAAGAGTACGGGGTTGAAGAGCTGATAGACGAAGTAGGCACATATCCAGGTGACTGCGACTCTCCATTGAAATGGCCATACCTCGCTTTTCCACTTCACAGCGTGGCTGCCGGATTTATGGCGCAGAAGCCCCAAGAGCAGCGGGCGCCGGCGATTGAGCCATACGGCTCCAGCAATAGCCTGGCCGAAGATCATCATGGCGGGCGCAAACAGTCCGTGGCCGGCAGCGAGGACAACCCAGGCCATCAGGCCGCTTAGCATCGCTTGCGCCAGCCGCAGTCGCGCGACATTCGCAACGAAGCCGCAGCCTTCGAGAAAAGACAAGATCGGGTCGATCTGGAAGGTCAGCGACGCCGCCAGCACGACCAGGATCCAGGGAATCTGCCACGAAAGTGAGTGCTGAGCGTGCTGATGCGTAGTGAAAAAGTAGAAGCCCCACGGGATCAGAACAGCTGCCATGAGCAGGGCGCCGGTGAAGTACCAGCGGACCGCCTTTTGCAGAACCGAGGCAAGCCGCTGGTGAGCGATCGCATCGCCAGTAATGGCGCCATCGGCCGAAATTACGAGATGAGCGCGTTCATGGCTTGCCAGCTGCAGGATGACAATCGAAAACCCAAGCTCAAAGACGATCTGAAGCGCGACCAGGCTGCCGAACGTGTAGTAATATCCCTGCTCGGCAGGAGACAGGAATCTTGCGATCAGAAGGACCGTAACGATGCCGGAGGCACTCGACCAAACACGCGCGAGAACAGTGAAAACGATGGCCCGATCCAAGCCAAGGGTGTGTTTCACCCAATTGCGAAGTCCGTTGGATGTCATGGTTTAGCTGGATCGCCTCGCGGCCCGTGGCGAGACGCATGGCCCGAGCATCTGTGTAGATTTTTCGGCGCATCTAACCGAGTCCCAGGTCCAGGTGATTGGCCAACGATGTGAGGACTCTGAGCTTATTGACGGCATGCGAGCCACTCGTCGAAGTATATATGCGAATCCGCACCACGCCGTTCGGAACGGAACTACTGGGCGTGGTTTTCGCCGGAGGAGTCCGTCATTTCGCCCTTACAACCGGCGAGTGCCGTGAAGCGATGCGCTATGATCGAACAGGTATTGTTGCAGCTTCTGGCTATGGCAAGTTGCTGGACATTTCAGTGTTGAAGCCCATGGAGCCTAAGAAGCAATGAAGCTTTCGGACTACGTTTTCCGCGCGATCGCGGACAGCGGTGTGAAACATGTGTTTCTGGTGCCCGGCGGTGGCGCCATGCATCTGAATGACTCGCTCAGCCGGTGTGCTGACCTTGAGTTTGTCTGCAACCTTCACGAGCAAGCCAGCGCGATCGCGGCCGAAAACTATTCGAAAGCCACCAATCATCTCGGCGTGGCGCTGGTGACAACGGGTCCGGGCGCCACGAATGCGATCACGGGCTTGGCCGGTGCATGGTTGGACTCAACACCCTGCCTGTTTCTTTCGGGACAAGTCAAACGTGCGGACCGGATGTTCACCCCAGACGGAATGCCGCTCGGTGTGCGGCAGGTTGGCATGCAGGAAGTCGACATCGTCTCGATTGTGCGTCCCTTGTCCAAATACGCGGTCACGATCGACGACCCAAACTCCATCCGCTACCACATGGAGAAGGCTTTGTACCTGGCGAGGACTGGCCGGCCAGGGCCTGTTTGGATCGACATTCCCCTCGACGTGCAAGCCATGCCTATCGATCCCGAAGAACTCCCGGGGTTCGATCCCGAGGAGTGCAGGAGCGACCTCGGCGTCGATCTTGAATCGCTCGTCGGGGAAACAATACGCGCCTTCAATGCCTCCGAACGGCCCATGATTCTGGCTGGCAACGGCATTCGCCTGGCACGGGCGGAGAGAGAATTCCTGGAGCTTATCGCTCTCCTCGATGTTCCGGTCGAGTCGACCTGGCTGGCGATCGATCTCATTCCCGATGATCATCCCCTCTTTGTGGGGCGGCCAGGCTCTTTGGCCCCTCGCGGAGCCAACTTCGCGATTCAGAACTCCGATTTTCTCCTGACGCTCGGCGCTCGATTAGATCGTGTCATCACCGGCTACTCTCCAGAGCGGCTGGCGCGCAGCGCCCACAAAGTGATGGTAGACATCGATCCGACCGAGCTGGGGAAGATGGGCGACTCGATTCAAACCAAGGTTCAGGCCGACGCCGGCGAGTTCATGCGAGCGCTGCTTCGCCGCAGGTCCGAGGTTGAACCAAAGGACCGCTCCGCCTGGAAGCGGCGCTGCGCCGAATGGAAAGAGCGTTACCCGGTCATCCAGGCCGAACACCGCAAACCGGAAGGCGCGGTGAGCATGTATCACCTCGCTGAGGCGCTTCAGGACGTTCTCCCCGACAGCACGCCCATCGTCTCGGGCAGTTCCGGTAGCGCGATCGAGCTCTTCCTGCTGGCTCTGCGGGTCAAGCCCGGACAGCGGGTCTTTCATACAACGGCGCTAGGTGCGATGGGATTTGGCATCGCCGCTTCGATCGGAGTATGCATGGCCAACGGTCGACGGCCGGTAGTTTGCGTTGACGGCGATGGAGGATTTCAGTTCAACATCCAGGAGCTGGAAACGGTGTCGAGGCTTCAACTGCCCATTACATTCTTCGTGTTGAACAACGACGGCTATGCCTCCATTCGCATCTCGCAGACGGCCTTCTTTGGCACGCCCCGCATCGGCTGCAATCGAGAGACGGGGCAGAGTCTGCCGGACATCGGCAAGGTCGCTCAGGCTTATGGGCTCAAAACTGACATAATCCGCGATCAGTCCGATCTGCGCGCCGATTTACGTCGAGTGCTTGCCCGCGGCGGGCCGCTGGTCTGCGATACGATGGTTCTTCCGGACGAGCTACGCGCCCCGCGACTCTCGTCGGTGCAGCGCCCCGATGGGTCCTTCGTCTCCAAGCCGCTCGAAGACCTTTATCCATTTCTCCCACGAGAGGAATTTCTTTCGAACATGCTTATCCCCGTCGAGGAGGACTAGCGAGTTGCGACTTGCGGTGATGCAAGGCAGGCTTTTGCCCCCCTCTGACGGCCATTTTCAAAGCTTTCCGCTCAACCGATGGCGCGAGGAATTTCCTCTCGCCCGGCAGGCATCGCTCGACGCGATCGAGTGGATCTACGACTCACTCGGCGAGAGCGGCAATCCGATTGGCACAGATGTTGGCTTAGCCGAGATGATGCGACTGTGCGAAGAGGATGGGATCGCGGTGGTTTCAGTGTGCGCAGACTACTTCATGGAGCGCCCATTGCTTCGCGTGAGCCCACCGGAGCTCGAAGCAGGAATGAGGAAGCTGGTGTGGCTCACGGAGCAGTGCAGACTGGCTGGCATCGAACGCATCGTGCTTCCGTTCGTCGACAACTCACGGATTGAGAACCAGGGCGACGAAGCTCAGGTCATTGAGATATTGATCCGCGCTTTAAAGGCCGCTGAAACGGCAGGTATCGAGTTGCATCTGGAGACGTCACTCGGTCCAAAAGAGTTCGCATCGTTGCTGGCGAAGCTGCCCAACCCTCTTTTGAAAGTGAATTACGATTCGGGGAACAGCGCTTCCCTGGGGTTCGATCCCGAAGAGGAGATTGCCGCTTACGGGGAGCGCATCGGCAGCGTCCACATCAAGGACAGGATTCGCGGTGGGGGAACGGTCCCGCTCGGGTCGGGAAACGCCAATATTCCAGTCTTGCTTTCTCATCTGTTCCGCATCGGATACAAAGGCGATTTCGTGATGCAGGTTGCGCGAGCTGAGCCGGGCGGCGAACTGGACTGGATTCGAATGAATCGAGAACTGGTAATGACTCAATTGCAGGCGGCGGGTTTTGTCTCTGGAGACGGCCAATGAAGATATTGATGGCCGGATTGGGTGGCATCGGACAACGGCACCTTCGCAATCTGCGCGCCTTGCTCGGCAACGATGTCGAGATTATCGCTTACCGAGTTCGAAGGCTCTCATCGGTCATCACTCCCACTCTTCAAGTAGACGACAGTCTCGATGTCGAAAAGGTTTATGGACTGCGTGTCTTCGGAGACTTGGACTCCGCGTTGGCGGAGAGACCAGATGTTTCCTTCATCTGTAATCCGAGCAGTCTCCATGTTCCAACCGCCCTGGCATGTGTCGAAGCCGGTTCCGATATCTTTGTTGAAAAGCCTCTCTCGAACGACCTCACCGTTCTGCCTGAGCTGCAGTCTGCGATCGAAAAGCGTGGGACGATTGCGATGGTCGGCTATCAACTCCGCTTCCATCCTTGCTTTCTTCGTATGCAGGAAATTATTAAGCTCGGGCTTTTGGGGAACTTGCTCGGGGTTCGGGCCACCGTGGGCGAATACCTGCCGAACTGGCATCGCTACGAGGATTACCGCACCGGCTATGCCGCACGGGCCAGTCTCGGCGGGGGCGTAGTTCTTTCGCAGATTCATGAATTCGATTACTTGTATGCATTATTCGGCGAGGCGAAGCGCCTGTTTTCCGTTGCCGGCCACTGGAGCAATCTTGAGGTCGACGTAGAGGACGTAGCCAGCACGCTGATGCAATGCGAATATGCGGGAAGGCCGCTTCCAGTCCACTTGCAGCAGGATTACCTTCAACGGCCTGCACACCGGCAGTGCGAAGTCGTGGGCGATGCGGGGAAAGCTATCCTGGACTTTCCTGGGCTCTCGGTGACGCTGCACCAGTTCGATGGTGCAACGGAAGAACGCTTCACCTGCGAGGGCCTGGACCGCAATCTGCTCTTCGTGAACGAAATCAAGCACTTTCTGGATTGCGTGAAGACGAGGAAGAAGCCGCTGGTGGACCTGGCTGAAGGAACGAAGAGTCTGCGTCTCGCCTTGGCTGCGAAGGAGTCGGCTGCGAGCGGCCGGGTCGTCGAACTGTCGTGAGAATAGAGCAGGTATGACCAAGTTTACGAACCCATTCGATTTGTCTGACCGGGTCGCGGTGATAACCGGCGGGGCAGGGCTGCTTGGCGAGCAGCATGCCGCCGCGATAGCCGCTGCCGGAGGTGTCCCTGTGCTGGTCGACATCCATGAGCAGCGCGCGCGGGACAAGGCAGCGGCGTTGTCCAAGACTTATGGAGTTCCGGCGTTTGGCTGCGCGGTCGACATCTCGAGGCAGGAGGAGATCGAGGCGGCGCGGAATGAGATTGTTTCCCGATTCGGGCGTGTCGATATCCTGATCAACAACGCGGCCAACAACCCTAAAATGGAGGCCAGCAGTGAGATCGACTTCTCGCGCCTCGAGAACTTCCCTCTTTCTCAGTGGGATGCGGACCTGGCCGTGGGACTGACTGGCGCTTTTCTGTGCAGCAAGGTCTTTGGAACTTACATGGCCGCGAACGGCGGTGGAGTCATTGTCAACGTGGCATCTGACCTGGCCCTGATCGGCCCTGATCAACGCATCTACCGACAGCCCGATCTGCCCGACCATCTGCAACCGGTCAAGCCTGTCACCTACTCGGTTGTGAAGTCGGCGCTGGTGGGGCTTACGCGTTATCTAGCTACCTATTGGGCTACGCAAAAAGTCCGCGTCAACGCCATCTCGCCCGGCGGCGTCGAAAATGGTCAACCCCCGGACTTCGTCGAGCGCCTCACCAACCTGATTCCGATGGGAAGAATGGCCGTGAGCAATGAATATCAGGGCGCCATTGTATTTCTATGTTCCGATGCTTCGTCGTACATGACCGGAGCAAACCTTGTCATCGACGGCGGACGGAGTTGCTGGTAAGCACACATTTTCAAGAGATGACGGTGGGAGGTTAGCAGATGGCTGTAGCAGCAATGGGACTTTCCGCTAAGGAACTAACGGCCGCGCTGGAGGGGTTGTTCGCCGAAGGCGAGGCCGCAGCATGTGCGAGGGAGCGATCGGCGTTCGATCTGTCCGCAGGATCATCCGCCAAACCGCTGGTTCTTTTCGGCGCCGGGCAACTCGGCCGTATGACTCTGGCTGGTCTGCGAAAAGTTGGGATTGAGCCGGTTGCATTCGCAGATAACAACCCCCGCCTGTGGAACACCCGGGTGGAAGGTGTTGAGACACTTTCTCCAGCAGAGGCCGCAGCGCGATACGGCGCTCAAGGCAACTTTGTGATCACGATCTGGGGAGGCGCCGGCACCGATCGAATGGCCCAGCGAGAAGCAACCTTGCGCAGCTTGGGATGCCAGAATGTCATCCCATTCCAATCGCTCTTCTGGAAGCATGCGGAGTTGTTGCTCCCGCATTATGGCGTCGACCTTCCTCACAAGGTGCACCAGCAACGGGATGAGGTTGAAGAAGTCAGCCACCTGTGGTCAGACGACGCCTCGCGGGCCGAATACCTTGCGCAATTACAGTGGCGCTTGTTCGGTGACTTTAGCGCTTTGCCCGATCCTGTCGCGCACGCAACCTATTTTCCACTTGATCTTTGCCCACTGGGCGATCAAGAAGTCTTCGTCGACTGCGGCGCCTATGACGGGGATACCATCCGCAGCTTCGTCGATCAGAGCCGGAACTCGTTCAAGCACATCTACGGCTTCGAGCCAGACCCGGGTAATTTTGCCAAACTGCGGGAAAGCATATCGTTGCTGCCGCGGCGCGATGCTATCAGCCTGCGATGCGCGGCCGTAGGAGCATCGGCCGGGACTGTGACGTTTTCCGCCAACGGAGATCAGGCGTCGCATATCGGCGGAGGCGAGCTGGTTGTCGATTGCGTCAGCCTGGATGAAGCGCTTTCAGACTCGGAACCGACGTACATCAAAATGGATATAGAGGGCGCTGAACTAGACGCTCTGAACGGCGCCAGAGGTATCATCGAGCGACACTCTCCGGTGCTCGCCATCTGTTCGTATCATTTACAAAACCATCTCTGGAAAGTGCCGCTGCTCATTCGATCAATGAGCGATCAGTACAGCTTTTATCTTCGTCCCCACTTTCTTGAGGGCTGGGACCTTGTCACTTATGCGATTCCTAAACGCAGATTGAGACAACCGTAGGAGCTAGCTGTAGCTCGCAAGAGCCACGCGTTGCAGCGCAGTATCTTTTCAACGCGAAAGCGGCTTCACACCAGTGTTGATTCAGCGCCGAAGTAGCAACGTTCGACGAGCATGCAATAGATGTGCTCGAGGGCCAGGTGAGATTCCTGGATGTTCATTGTAGTGTCGCAAGGAACAATGACGTTATAGTCGCAGAGCGGCGCCATTTTGCCGCCGCCGTTGCCGCTGAAGCCGATGGTGACCACCCCAAGCGTGCGGCAGAGCGCGAGGGCGCGCAGCACGTTCGGGGAATTACCCGAGGTGGAGATTCCCAGGAAGACATCTCCCTGTTGTCCTAGAGCCTCGATCTGACGTTCGAAGCACTTTTCGTATCCGTAGTCGTTCCCGACCGCAGTTAAGATCGAGCTGTCAACGGTGAGTGCGATGGCGCGAAGAGCCGGCCTGTCTTTTACTAGGCGGCTGACGAACTCGGCGACCAGATGCTGCGAATCGGCTGCACTACCGCCGTTGCCGGCGACCATCAATTTGCGGCCCTTCAACATAGCCTCTGCCGTCACTTCCGCGGCTTCTGCCACGACTCCGAGAAGGGTCTCGTCGGCCCTGACCTTTTCCAGTACCGCGATGGTCTTGCCGAGTTGTTCATGAACGATGTGTTTCAAAAGGTTTCGTCTCTAAATAGAATTTGCGAAGACAGTCGCCGAATCGGTTTGGCGGACGGCGAAGAGTGCCTCAATGAGTTCTCGCACCGCACCTTGCCCTCCGGGGCTGGTTGCGACAAAGTCCACTTTTGCGAGAACCACGGGACGAGCGTCGGCGGGCGCTGCTGAAAGGCCGCAGATGCTCATGGCAGGAAGATCGTTGACGTCGTCCCCCATGAAACAGACCTCGGGCAATTCCAGAGAGTGCTTGATGGCGAACTCGCGAAGCGCCGCTGCCTTGTCGCGGCAGCCTTTCGTCACGTCCGCGATCTTGAGCTTGGCTGCATACCGGTCGACGAGAGGACTATCCTCGCCCGAGATCAGGGTGAGCGTAAACCCGTGACGTCGAGCGAGGGAGATTCCCATGATATCGCTGAACGAGAAGCGCTTAAACTCCTCGCCGTTGGCCCCCCACCACATCCCACCATCGGTCAGCACGCCGTCCACGTCGAAGGCGATTGCTTTAATTCTCCGCAGTTTGTCATCAAGCTCGCTTGAGGATTGGCCGGGTGCTGTCTTCTCACCGGCCATCCGCTAGACCGCCGCTCCGACTCTGCGCAGTTTCTTGATAATCGGCACCTCGCGTTCATAGACGCGCTTCACTCCATCGCCCATCGACATTTCGCACAGCCGGATGTCGCGCACCAGCCGGGTTATGCCATTCGGCTCGAGCGAGGCAGCTTGATCACTGCCCCACATGGCGCGGTCCATAGTGATATGGCGCTCAACCATGCAGGCACCGAGCACCGAAGCTGCAACACTAGTGGGAATGCCTGTCTCGTGCCCTGAATACCCGACCAGCGATTCATAACGCTCGCGCATGGTAGGGATCGCGCGCAGATTCAATTCGTCATAGTTCGCCGGGTAAGTACTGGTGGCGTGCATCAGGATCAAGTCTTCTTTGCCAAGCACACTCACTGCGTGATCGATCTCGGCATAAGTGCTCATGCCAGTCGACAGAATAATCGGTTTGCCCTTCGCTCGTGTATGCCGCAGCAGGTTGTCATCGGTCAGAGAGGCGGAAGCGATCTTGAAGCAGGGCACCTTAAAATTTTCAGCGATCAGGTCGACGGAAGCTTCATCCCAGGCGGAAACAAACCAGGGAATCTTTGCCGACCTGCAGAAGGCGTCTATCTCCGCATAATCTTCTTCGTCGAACTCCAAGCCCCATTTCAAATCGCCGTTCGTGGCGCCGAATGGATTTTCGCGAGGCTTGGCAAGCTCCTCGGCGGTGTAGACGACATCGACCGTGCGTTTCTGAAATTTCACCGCGTCGCAGCCTGCCGCAATGGCGACGCTGATGAGACGCTTCGCCAGGTCGAGGTCGCCGTTATGATTGATGCCGATCTCGGCGACGACATAACAGGGATGCCCATCTCCGACCATCTTGTTCCCAATCCTGACAACCCTATCGGTACTAGCCATCTGTGAATCCTTTCTCTGTAAAACGCTCGAAAAACCGTAGATCTCTTGATTAGTTTTCCAACTATACGCTTGCCGCTCCGCTATCGTCTATTGGGTCAGGCGACGCTTTAGCGGCGCGTGATCGTCTTCATGCGAGGCTTTCGTAGGCCTCGATTTGCGCCAGAGTGATGGGATACATGTCCCGTCCCTGATGCCAAGCCCGGTACCAATCCATCGTCCACTCCAAGGCGGCCTCGATGCCCAGCGGAGTCTGCCAGTTCAGTTCAGCCCTGGCCTTGCTTGAGTCCAGGCGCAAGCTGCCCGCTTCGTGGACGCCCGGGTCTTCGTCGCGTGTCCACCGCGCGTCTTTTCCCCAGGCATCCGCCATTTTAGTTGCGATGCGCTCGACGGGCCAGGCGTCGCCGCTCGGCCCAAAATTGAATGCGCAAGCAAACTGGCTTTTCTGTTCGAACAGCTTTTCAGCCAACTGAATATAACCACGCAGCGGCTCGAGCACGTGCTGCCAGGGTCGAACGGCCTTAGGCCTGCGAATGGATACAGGTTGGTTCTTCACGAAGCCGCGAATCAGGTCGGGCACCAGCCGGTCCGCAGACCAATCTCCGCCTCCGATCACGTTGCCTGCTCTGGCCGTCGCCACGGCCACATGATGCTCATCGAGCCTGTCGACTGGAAAGAATGAGCTGCGATAGCTCGCACACACCAATTCTGCACAAGCCTTGCTTGAAGAATAAGGGTCGTGGCCGCCAAGCGGATCGGTCTCGCGATATGGCCATATCCATTCCTTGTTCTCATAGCATTTATCGGTGGTCACTGAAACCACCGCTCGCACCGAGGGGCTCTTGCGAACTGCCTCCAGAACATGCGCGGTGCCCATGACGTTCGTAGCATAGGTGTTCAGTGGGTCGGAATAAGAGCGGCGAACCAAAGGTTGCGCCGCCAGATGGAAGACTACTTCCGGAGCGAACTCCACCAGGGCCGCCTCCAACCTCTCTCGATCGGAAAGATCGCCCCGAATGTCTTCGATTGCCGCATTGACTTTGGCGACTTGAAAGAAGTTTGGCTCTGTGGAGGGATCAAGCGCATAGCCGCGAACCTGCGCGCCCATTTTCGCAAGCCAAAGAGTCAGCCAACCGCCCTTGAAGCCGGTATGTCCGGTTAGAAAAACCCGCCGTCCGCGCCAGAGGCTCACCATGTTTTCCAAGGGGCCTCCCCGCTCGCCCAGAGCTCTTCGAGCCGCTGCTTGTCGCGGAGCGTATCCATCGGCTGCCAGAATCCATGGTGGAAAAAGGCGCGCACCTCTCGCTTTGCGGTCAGGCTCTCGATTGGCTCGCGTTCAAACATCCAGGAGTCATTATGAATCTCATCAAACACCGCCGACGACAGAACGAAAAAACCGCCATTGATCCAGCCCCCCTCGCCCTTGGGCTTTTCCTGGAAGGCGTAGACTTCGGTTTCCTCCAGACCCAACGCGCCGAAGCGCGCGGTAGGCTGTACGGCGGTGAGCGTCACCTGTTTCCCGTGGGAACGATGAAATTCGATGCTCGCCGTGATATCGACATTGCCGACCCCATCCCCATATGTCATGCAGAAGGCATCTTCATTCACCAGGTACTTGGCTACTCTGTGCAATCGTCCCGCGGTACCGGTATTTTCTCCGGTGTCGACCAGCGTGACGTTCCACGGCTCGGCAACGCTCTGATGCACTTCCATCTGGTTGTCGCGCAGGTTGAAAGTCACATCGGACATGTGCAGGAAGTAGTTGGCAAAGTACTCCTTGATCATGTAGCCCTTGTATCCACAGCAGATGATGAAATCGTTGATGCCGTGCTGCGAATAAATCTTCAGAATGTGCCAAAGAATGGGGAGTCCGCCGACGTCGACCATCGGCTTCGGACGCACCGACGTCTCTTCGCTCAGACGAGTGCCAAGTCCCCCTGCCAAAATAACTGCTTTCATTCCTGCTCCTGGGAGATCGTATGGCGCGAGCGATCCAGAGTCAATCGCTGCGTGGGAGGCTTCGGGCGTGTATCACTTGCCCTGTATATTCTTAGGAGAGGGTATCAAAGCCACATATGGGTGACAAAGCGCAGCTGTTGCGCGAACAGATTCGCGACCTAACGGCGCAATATTTTTCTGAGGCGTTTCCGCATAAGGACTTTGTCCCCGGCGTCTCATCGGTGCCGGTGTCCGGGAAGGTCATCGACAGCGACGACGTCAGTCTGGTGATCGACTCGGCGCTCGATTGCTGGTTCACCACCGGACGCTTCGCCAAAGAGTTCGAGAGCAAGCTGGCCCGGTTTGTCGGTGTCCGTTCGGCCTCGCTGGTGAACTCCGGATCCTCCGCAAATCTGGTCGCGGTCAGCGCACTTACCTCGCCCAAGCTGGGCAACCGTCAACTCAAGCCGGGCGACGAAGTGATTACTGTGGCCGCGGGATTTCCGACGACTGTGAATCCGATCATCCAGAATCAGCTTGTGCCTGTCTTTGTGGATGTCACTGTGCCGGGCTACGAAATTGACGTCAGCCAGCTGGAGGCGGCGCGTAGCGAGAAGACGAAGGCCATCGTGATCGCCCACACGCTAGGCAACGTGTTTGATCTGGACGCTGTGACTGAGTTCGCGCGCAAGTACAATCTATGGCTGGTTGAGGACTGTTGCGATGCGCTTGGGTCAACTTACCGTGGACGCAAGGTGGGAACCTTCGGCGATATTGCGACCGTGAGTTTCTATCCGGCGCACCATATCACCATGGGAGAAGGCGGGGCTGTCCTCACCGACAAACCGGCCCTGCAAGTGCTCATCGAATCCTTTCGCGACTGGGGACGCGATTGCTGGTGCGAACCCGGCAAAGACAACACCTGCGGCAAACGGTTTGTTTGGCAACTGGGGACGCTGCCTTGCGGCTATGACCACAAGTACACCTATTCGCATATTGGCTACAATCTGAAAGCCACTGACATGCAGGCGGCCCTTGGGGTCTCGCAAATCGCCAAGCTGCCGCACTTCATCGAGCGGCGCAAGGAGAACTTCAGCTACTTGCGGAGAGCGCTCGAACCTTTGGAAGAGTTCTTGATTTTGCCGGAGGCGACGCCCAACTCCGATCCATCATGGTTCGGCTTCCCCATCGGCATTCGTGAGGGTTCGCCCATCAAGCGTGATGATTTGACGCGGGCACTCGAAAGCAGGAAGATTGGCACTCGGCTGCTCTTCGGCGGCAACCTCGCTCGCCAACCAGCCTATGAAGGTCGTGATTACCGGGTCATCGGCGAACTTCCAAACACTAATTTTGTGATGAACAATGTATTTTGGGTGGGGGTCTATCCTGGCTTGACCAAGCCCATGCTGGACTTTGTAGCTAGCACGATTATCGACTTTGCCAACGCGGCGATACCGGAACCAGCCCAAACTGGAAAATATAACTAAACTGGCTGCTCCAGGCGAGTTGCGCAATGGAATGTTCCGGCTGGTTTGGCTGAGCGATGCGCAGATCTCGTTTCGGGGGAGCGGAATAGTTCCCTGCGGAGACGCCTCCCTATGAATTCCATCGTACAAGACGATATAAAGCGCATTCTTCAGGAGCCTCTGCCGTGGCAGTCCTTTGCTGGGGCGGAGGTTCTGGTGACCGGCGCAGCAGGCTTTTTGCCGGCCTATATGGTCGAGACGCTGATGTTCCTGAATCGGTTTGTACTCTCAAAACCGGCCAAGGTGAGCGCCCTCGTTCGCAATGAGGAACGGGCGATGGCGCGATTCGCCGAATACCAAGGCCGCGACGACCTCCGGATTCTCGTGCAGAATGTCTCCGATCCACTCCGAGTATCGACACCCTTCGACTACATCATTCATGCCGCCAGCAACGCGAGTCCAGTAGCTTACCTGGCAGACCCCGCAGGGACAATCTCTGCGAACATGCTAGGCACCTATCACCTCCTGAACGCTGCCGCTCAGAATAAGGCGTGTCAGGGTTTCTTGTTTTTCAGCAGTGGCGAGGTCTATGGAGCTGTGAAGGGAGGACCGACCCCTCTCGCTGAGAACGAAGGAGGATTTCTTGATCCCCTTGGTCCTAGAGCATGCTACGGGGAGGGCAAGAGGGCTGGCGAGACGATGTGCGCTTCCTGGGCGCGCCAATACGGAGTTCCCGCGCGCATTGTAAGACCAGGTCACACCTATGGCCCCCGAATGCGGTTAGACGATGGTCGGGTTTACGCAGACTTTGTTCGCGACATCTTGAATGGTGGACCGATCAACATGCTAAGCGACGGAAGCGCGCGAAGACCGTTCTGTTATCTTGCGGATGCGACGACGGCCTTCTTTACCGTGTTGTTGAAAGGGGAGGCAGGACAGGCTTACAACGTCGTGAACCCGGATGCCGAATGCAGCATCGCCGAACTCGCCGATCGGTTGGCTGTGCTCTATAAGGACGAGGGAATCTATGTTAAGCGGTTTAAAAATCCCGACATGAATTCTGTCCAGAGTGCGCATTCAGGCACGCCGGTGAGTGCCGAGAAGCTTAGATCCCTAGGGTGGCGATCAAGGACGACGATCGAAGAGGGGTTTAAACGCACAGTGGATAGTTATCGATCAACCGAGCAATGAGCCGGTACCGGCTACCCGGATACAATACCCAGGCCGGGCGCCGAACTATCACGATTGACGCGGGCGAACACCTGAGCGGGAGATGCAGGAGTTTCGTTTTCTGGTGTCGCTCTCTAAGTTAGTGAAGATTCCGTTAGTGAAGATTTTCGGTAGTGAAGATTTCCATCTGGCATTGGGAGACGATACTTGCCGAAAAGCATACCAGTTACAGCCAACACTGAGCGCACGAAGCCAGAAAATCGAGCGTTCTTCCCTGCGCTGGATGGTTTGCGCGCCATTGCATTCCTTATGGTTTTCTTTCATCACTACCTACTCGTCCCGTGGGGCTGGATGGGAGTCGATGTCTTCTTTGTACTGTCCGGATTTCTGATTACGGGCATCCTCTACGACACCTGCCATGATGCTTATCGCGCCCGTAACTTCTACGTTCGACGAACGCTCCGCATCTTCCCGCTCTACTATAGTGTTATGTTAGCGCTGCTGTTATCGGCGCCCATCTTTCATTGGCAGTGGTCTTGGTCCTGGCTGATTTGGCCGGCCTACCTAGGCAACTACGCTCCTTTTTTGAGGCCGTACCTCCCGCTTTCGCCCATGGAAAGGCTGGCTGATTTTCATATGGTCGGCGCGGTGAGTGGCTTCCATATCACCCTGTTTTTAGGCCATTTCTGGTCGCTCTGCGTTGAGGAACAGTTCTACCTGATTTGGCCATGGGTGGTCTTTTGGATTCGCGACCGCGTCCGACTCTGTTGGATTTGCGCCGCTACTTTGCCACTGTGTCTTGCAATGAGATTAGCGGGCCAGCATCTGTTTCCGAAGTGGATGCTCGATAACCAGATCCTTTCGCGGGCCACTCCGTTCCGCCTCGACGCATTGCTCATTGGCGGCTTAATCGCTCTCTTACTCAGAGGGTCCTATTCGGCCATGCTGCTTAGAATCGCCAGGGTTGCGCTCCCGATCGCCATGGCGATATTGCTGGCCTGGGCATATTTCACGCCCGCCGGAAATCTTGTTCAGCAGGCTCAACCTGACGCGGACTGGTTGTTCACCTGGTGGCTAAGCGCTCTCGACTTATTGGCAGCTCTGGTCATTCTGGTGGCTGTTCAACCGCGTTCACTGCTTTATCGAGGTCTGAGTTTACGACCGTTGCGTTGGCTGGGTCGCATCAGCTACGGCGCATATGTATTGCACGATATCCCGCATGTGTTTTACAGCCACATTGGCATAAGACTGGCGCCGACCCACCCTAGGATTGCGGTTGCGACTGTTGCTCTCATTTCTTCGATTGGTCTGGCTTGGTTGAGCTTCCGGTACCTTGAGAGCCCCTTTCTTAATCTCAAAGAGAGATTCACAGTATCCTCCACGCCGGTCCTGGCTCAGAGGAGTGAGCGCACATAGCACTTGCCTCACAAAACAGACCATAGACGAGTTACACAAAGGCAAGCTGAACGGAAATTCTCACGCAACGCGGAGGCGATCGCGAATGAGGTCTTCGCCTTTACGCAATAAGCTCCGGAGTTGGAGCGTTACGCGCTACGTTTATGTCGTGCTGTTCGAATCTGTTTGAAGCTTGTTTGGCCAGACGTGAGCCTAGGCGGATCATCGGGTATTCCAAAAGATGGTACGCTGCTACCGAGAAGACGACCAAGGAGATAAGAATAACTGCAATTTGTAAGGCAAGGGGTTGATGGGGCATGAAATAAAGCCCCAGTGTGATCGAGAACGGATGCACGAGATAGGCGCCATATGAGTATTTAGCGATGAGGTGGCTTATGCGGAGCAGGGGTTTTAATGTGATCTGATGGAAAAAGGGGAGGCCTAGACCAACTGCCAAACAAAGTAAGTCCGCCGGTCTCCATCCTGGTCTAACCAGGAAGACGCTCCATAGCACCGCTAGAGCTAAAGGGAATGTCCATGCTGGCAGAAATGGTCGAGTACGTCGAAAACCGACGTACGCCATAATGCCAGGAAGAAAATATGGAATGCACAGAAAGAAGTTGTGAGGAGTGTCTCTGAATAACGGTCGGCAGATTGCCACTACGAACACCCACAACAGAAGAAGCGTCCACCGGTTGAAATTGCTCCGGACAAAGAAGAAAATCACGGGCAAACACAGGTACATCTCGACCTCGTAGGGTAACGTCCACATGACTCCTACGGGAACATAGCCGCCGACAATATTCGGTATGAGTAATGCAGCCCCCACAACGTCGAGCACCCCCTTGGGCGGTTGGAACCGGAAGAAGTCCGTCAGAGTACTAGATACCGGAGCGTGAAAGAGCAATGTAATGGCGAGAACGGCTAAGGCCAGCGGATAGAGGCGGAATATGCGACGAATGTAGAAATCTAAAGTATGGGGCTTACGCTCCAAGGACCACATTAAGACAAGCGAAGTGTGCACGAAAAAGAGAAAGACGCCCACCACCCCCACCCACCTGATTTCCCAATATCCGATCCAATAAATCTTGTATGCAATTAAAACGTGCTCCAGTACAACAGAAAGAACCGCACAAGCTCGGAGCAAATCAAGGTTCGGCATATCTCGCATTGAGCGATTTTATCCTCGATGAGCTGACGCTGACCTAACCCATCGAGAAGCTCTTCGCGAAACGCAAAGCAGTGCACCGCAAAGCCGCAACGCTAGCACACCGAAGCGCTCCAGGGCAGTGCTGCAATATCTTCCGCCTACGAATGCGCCAACTACTTCGCCCCATCGGCATATGTATTCACTTAAGATTGTCTGGCGGCCGGAGATTTACTCCCATTCAAGCCCAAGAGCGAGCTTGAATGGGGCTCCCTGAGATTGATTTCGGCAAGTTAAGCTTTCCCGGACTTGCGACCCTCGAGGTGGTCGCGGAGGGCTGCGGCGGTTTGTTGGGCGCAGGTATCCCAGCGGAAGATCTGGCTGCGCTCGATCCCCTTCTGTTGGAGCTGACTGCGGAGCTGGGGGTTCGAGGCGATTTCGATCAGCTTTTCGGCGATGTCATCGCTGTTGAGCGGATTGAAGTAGAGGGCGGCGTCCGCACAGACCTCGGGCAGCGAAGCCGAGCGGGCGACGGTGACGGGGACACCGGCGGCCATGGCTTCGAGCGGAGGCAGGCCAAAGCCCTCGTAGAGCGACGGCATGACCAAAGCATCCGCGTGGCCGACCAGGGAAAGCAGATCCTGGTAGGAGACGAAGCCGGTGAGATGGATGCGGTCGCCGGCGGAGCGGACGCGCTCAAAAAACTCCGGCGACTCCCCAGTAATCAAGCCCTCGCTCTGGCCGACGATGACGAGGTCCTGCGGAATCCTGTCCTTTATTTCGAGAAAAGCTTCAACCAGGCGGCTGAGGTTCTTGTAAGGCTTGATATTTCCGACGTGAATGAAATAGGGGCGGGTACGAACCGCCGGCAAAGAGGCAGCCGTATACCATTCCTCGGAGATGCCGAGATGGGTGGTGATGATGTTGTCCTGACGAGGACCTTCAGTGAGGCGAAGCAGCTCCGCTTTACTGAAGTTCGAGACGGTCAAGATAAGGGAGGCTCGCTTTCTTAAGGCGCGGAACATTAGCTTGGCGTACGTCCGCTTCTTTGGGTTGCCGACGATTTCCGCAACCATTCGATGGCTCAAGTCGTGAACGGTGACGGCGAAACGACCTCGGTACAGCAAGGGGATGGTGTAGTAGGGAGAAAAGAACAGGTCGGTATTCGACGGAATGGCAAGCGGCAGCTGGATCTGTTCCGCCATCGAATACCGACCGGCGCGGCAGTCGACCAGTCGCATGTTGGGGGCGTGTGCCCAGGGGAAATCTTCCAAGCGGGAACGGTCGCCGATGCCAACAATCGCGACATCGGGGAGCCGCTCCACGATCCCGGGGAGAATACCCTTGATGTACATGCCGACACCGGATGAGTCGATCCAGCGAAGGTCGATGGCGAGTTGGGTCATAGGGTTAGACTCGAGCAGGCGTTACCGGTTGTTCTACTCTCAGGAAAGCACGGCGGCTGAATTCTGAATGTCGTTGACATTGCTTTGTCCCGTCAACGCCGCAGCCTTGACTGTTTTCGCGACTTCCTATTATTGCAATTGGTACCGGCGAGCCGCAGGGCCGAGTTCTTGCGCGCAAAGAAGTAGATTAGCGAGTCCATCCATCAATAGCAGGGCAGATCATCCGGTCGTTGTGCCGATCACCAAGTTGGTAAACTTGCCAACTCGCGGCTGCCTACGCGCGATCTGAGCAACCATTGCTCCGCTTCAAGCACTCTCCTTTATATGCCTGCACTCTCGTGTTCCTTGCCGGCATACGTTATTGTCTGATTCGTCAGGCGGCTAAATCTATGGGTCGATGGGCACGGTCTCCGGCTACCTGGCGGTCCTCGAGGTTGAGCCTACTACCGGGTACCCTCGCTTTTCGCGAATACGCAGGCCTTGCCACGGGTAGAAGAAGGACTGCCGAGAGGCCGGCATGGTTGGGGAGCGAGTCGATGGTGAGATATATCTCAGAAGCGTAGTGACCTTTGGGTGCCGGTGGTAACCGTGGATTTCACCGCAACTGAGCGCGAGATACCGGGTTCCCATCAATTATGGCATCGCTCGAAGTGGGAACGCACTCCCGGGCAAATCGATCTTTCGTTCCTTAGGACGCTCGGCGTGATAACTTAAACTGGGAATGTATCCCGCAAACTACGAGAAGGTGAGGGTAAGACCACCTTCGGAGGCCCATACGAATGCGCGTGCTGTTTCTGAATCCACCTTTCCACCCGCGATTTTCTCGAGAGCAGCGCAGCCCCGCGGTTACTAAAAGCGGAACGTTATATTACCCCAAGTGGTTAGCGACGGCTGCAGGGGTTGCGATCAAGAACGGGCATGAGGTGGATCTGGTCGACGCCCCCGCCGGCGGCTACTCGGTGCAGGCGGTAATCGACCGGATCGAAGCCAAGAACATCGATGCGGTAGTTTGCGATACCTCGACACCCAGCATTCTGAACGACATCAGCGTCATTGAGTCGCTGGTGGCCGCGAGGCCATCGCTGCACACGCTGATGGTTGGCCGCCACGTGTCCTCGCTGCCGAAGGAGACGCTGGCGATGTCGACGTCGCTGCAGGCAGTGGCGATCCGAGAATACGAGTACACGGTGCGGGATTGGCTGGCGGCGAAGGCCTGCGGGGCCGACCTCTCAAGCGTCGATGGACTGGTCTGGCGCCGGGGGGCGGGCGCGGGTGAGATTGTGACCAATACGCAACGCGCGGCCATCCATAATCTGGATGAGTTGCCGTTTGTCTCCGAGGTCTACAAGCGATTTCTACATACTCCGGATTACTTTTATGGCCACTCGCTGTGGCCACTGGTGGTCTTTGATACCAGCCGCGGATGCCCTTATCATTGCTCCTTTTGCGTCTACCCGCAGACGTTCAGCGGTCACACGATGCGGTACCGTTCGGTAGCGAATGTCGCCGACGAGTTCGAATATGTTGCGCGCGAGATGCCCGAGATCAAGACGGTGATGCTCGAAGACGATACCTTTATCGTGAGCAAGCCGCGCACCCTCGAGCTTGCGAAGGAACTGATCAAGCGCGGCAACAAGCTGCCCTTCGATGCGAACTGCCGGGCTGATATTGGCGCTGATGTGGAGTTTCTCTCCGTCGTCCATCAGGCGGGCGCGCGTCTTTTCTGCGTCGGCTTCGAGAGCGGCGATGTAGAAGTCATCAACGGCATGAAGAAGAACAACGACGACCGGCGCGACTCGAAATATCACGAGGAGGCGCATAAGTTTGTTCGCCGCTGCCAGGACGCCGGCATTATGGTCCATGGCTGCTTCATGGTCGGCAATCTGAATGAGACGCCGGCGAGCATGGAGAAGACGCTGGACTTTGCCAAGGCGCTGAGGCCGGATACGGCGCAGTTCTTCCCTATCATGGTGTACCCGGGCACGACCGCCTACCAGGAAGCCAAGAAGCGCGATTACATCCAGATCGAAGACTGGGGCGCGTGGCTGACCAAGGACGGCCTGCATAACAGCGTCGTGACCCTGCCGAACATCACCCACGAACAGCTGGTGAGCTTCTGCGATCGAGCGCGGCGAAGCTTCTATCTAGCCCCCTCCTACCTGCTTTACAAGGCAAAACAATCGCTGAAGGACCGGCGCGAGCTGCAGCGCAACCTCAAGGGTTTCCTGACCTTGTCCAAGTACCTGCTGAAGGGCAGTGAACACGAGAAGACCTCAGCTGCCACAACGCCCCAGGCTCCTAATAAAACCCAAGGCGCCACAGCCTAACGAGCTAGCGCGCGACTCCTCCATGGGTGAGTCGCGCGCGCTCCTCTTTCGGTTTTGAAAGCGCACGTGAAGACTCCGATCGAAGCCACGCCACTTACGAATCGAGCAGGTTTGGTTCAGTCCGCCTTACCACCTTCTATTTCGGTAATCATCCCGACGTTCAATGGGGCGCGCCGGATCGGGCAGTGTCTGACGGCATTGCTCTCCCAGGCAGGGAGCCGCGACCTCGAAATCCTGGTGGTCAATGACGGCTCGACCGATGATACGGCAGCGGTGGTGGGCGGCTATTCCGGTGTCCGCCTGATTAACCAGGCCAATTCAGGGCCCGCGGCGGCACGGAATCGCGGCGCTTTGGAATCGCGCGGAAGTATCCTGCTCTTCACCGACGACGATTGCGTTCCTATGCCGGATTGGCTGGACGCGATGCTGGAACCGTTTGCGGACCCGGAAGTAGTTGGCGCCAAGGGGATTTACCGGACCCGGCAGACTGCCTTGGCGGCGCGATTCGTTCAGATCGAGTATGAAGATAAATACCACCTCATGGCCGGGCTGCCGAGTATCGACTTCATCGATACTTATTCGGCGGGCTTCGTTCGGGAGCGCTTCCTCGAAATGACCGGCTACGACACCTCGTTTCCGGTGGCGTGCGCGGAAGATGTCGAGCTTTCTTATCGAATGTCAGCGCGTGGCTGGAAGATGGTCTTTGTTCCCAAGGCGATCGTTTACCATACGCATCCGGCGACGTTCTGGAGCTACCTGAAGAAGAAATACAAATTCGCCTTCTGGCGCGTGCTCGCGGTGGGAAAGAACCCCAGCAAAGGTGTGAAGGATAGCCATACGCCGCAGCTCATGAAGTTGCAGCTTCTATTTGCCCCTGCACTGATGGCCGGCTTGCTCATCGATCGAGTGGTGCGGCCTCGAGTTTCAGTGAGTGCTGTAGTGATTGGCTCTTTCCTTGTGAGCACGCTGCCCTTCGTTGGGCGGGCCCTGCGGAAGGATCCGGTGATCGCGGCATTATCCCCTTTGTTGTTGGCCGCTCGGGCGTGCGCCCAGGTCTTGGGAGTTGCTGGAGGCTTAATCTACGCACGTCGCCATCCGGCGGCGATTCGTACCGATCTACCCGCCTAAGCGTACTCCTTGACGTTTAAAGCTCAGTTGTCTCGGGATGCGTACAAGATCGGCGACTCCGTCGCTCCCGCTGCGGATGACAGTGAGTGCGAAGGGCACAACTCCTATAATTCCGCAGACCCGGGTGGCCCTTCACCATGCGCGTCTTCCGATTCAGGGAATTTGAGTTTTACGAGCAAACGCTGGAGCTCCAGAGGAGCGGCGCGCCGGTCCATCTTCAGCAGCAGCCGGCGCGGGTGCTTGCCTTTCTCCTGAACCATCGCGGTTCGCTGGTCACTCGCGAGCAGATTCGCCTGGCGATTTGGGGTGAGGACACTTTTGTTGATTTCGAGCAGGGGCTCAACTTTTGCATCCGTCAGATACGCCTTGCCATGAATGATCAGGCTGAGCACCCGCGGCACATCGAAACCCTTCCCCGGCTCGGTAATCGCTGCATTTCGCCGATCGACGAGATCGGTGAGCCTGCCTTGGCGAAGAAGCGCATTCGCATCGCGGTGGTTCCTTTCGAAGACCTTTCCGGTGAAATTGCAAGCTACTTCGCCGCTGGACTCACTGAAGATATGGTCTCCGCGCTTTCGCGCATTCAACCGGCGAGCCTACGAATCAGTGCGATCCCCAGGCTGAATGCAGACGATGCCTCCTCTGACTACTTCGAACGGCTGCAAAGGCAGCTCAATCTGGACTATCTTCTGCGTGGGTCGGTGAGGCGATCGGGCGATCGGCTTCGCATTTGCGCCCAGCTTTATGATCTCCGCGACAAAAGCATCCTTTGGTCGGAGACCTACGACCGGAAAACGGGCGATCTGCTGGCGATGCAGGAGGAGGTCACGCAGCGCGTGAGTCAATCGCTGACGCTGGAACTCTTTCCCGGCGCCACTTTTGGTTCCCGACGATATTCGCGATCGTCCGCCCCGTACGATGCTTATCTCAAAGGCCGCTTCTTCTGGCACAAGATGACCACAGAGGCGATCCGGACCAGCATGGCCTACTTTCAAGAGGCATTGTCTATCACTAGAAGCTTTGCGCCGGCACATGCGGGTCTGGCCGACTGTTATGCCCAGATGGGATCGGTGCGCGTGGGGCAAATGAGGAGAGGTGGAAAGCCAGCACGGCTGAGAATGCCGCCCGTTCGCCTGCCGAGGCAGCTATGGTAGGTTTTTTCTTATGGACCAGAATGTCGTTCTAATCGCCGCAAAGTCTTCAGGCCCGCGCCCGGAGCTCCTGACCCCGATCGAAAATGACGCGCGGATTGTGGTGGGTAACAGTCTGGAGGCGTTCGGCGATTCCCTCGCCGAAGCCACCGTGCTGTTCAACTGGTCAGCATCAAAAGAGCTGCTTCGCCAAATCGTCCTCGCCGCCCCAAAGCTGCGCTGGGTGCACTCCCGCAATGCCGGGCTCGACAACATGCTTTTTCCCGAGCTCGTGGAGAGCCCGATTCCCCTCACCAACGGCAGCGGAGTCTTCAGCCCCTCGCTCGGCGAGTTCGCGTTGCTCGCCATGCTCTACTTTGCCAAGGACGTGCCGCGGCTCCGGCGCCAGCAGATTGCCGGACTCTGGAAGCCCTTCGACATGCATCCCATCGAGCGCAAGACGGTTGGGATCGTAGGCTACGGGGACATCGGGCGCGAAGTCGGTTTGCGCGCCAAGGCGATGGGGATGCGGGTCCTGGCTCTGAAACGCCATCTTCCGCAAGCCGGAAGCGACCCTGGACCGGTGGACGCCTTCTATGCGACCAGCCAGCTTGTCGAAATGGCCGGTCTCTGCGATTACCTGGTCGTAGCCGCGCCGCTCACCGCTGAAACCCATCATTTGGTGGGAGAGCAAGTCTTCGCGGCGATGAAATCCGAAGCAGTCGTCGTCAATGTAGGCCGCGGTCCGGTCATCGACGAAGCCGCGCTGGTCCGCGCCCTGAGCGAGGGGCGCATCAAGGGCGCGGGCCTCGATGTCTTCGAGCACGAACCGCTCCCCGGAGACAGCCCGCTCTACAAGCTCGAAAATGTTTTGCTCTCTCCCCACTGCGCCGACAATCACGCCGAGTGGCTCGAGGACGCGGCGCGGTTCTTTATCTCGCAGTATGAGCGTTTTCGCAAAGGCGAATCCCTGCGCAACGTCGTCGACAAAAAGCTCGGCTACTGACAGAGCTTCCTGCCCGCTCTGCTCCTACGCGGGGATGATTCTCCCCTCCCGCAGCCGCGTGAAGACGTCGACGAAAGATAGATAGGTCTCCTGATATTCCTCAAAGCCTGCTTTGCGGCTCTTGGTCATGTCGTTGACGCACTCGACCTCCCGGCCAAGATCGGCATCGGTGTGCCACCAGGAGGCAAGCTTCTCTACCTCTTCCTCGACGAGCCCGTGCTGGCCGGCGATCTCTTTCCAGATCCGGCCCGCATCGCGCATGACTCCTTGAAGAGGTGCGGGAACCTGGCCAGGGCCAACCGCGCGCACACCGAACCACTCTGCCAGTTGCGGCCACAGCCACCGCCACCGGAAGATCTCTCCATTGACGATGTTGAATGCCTGGTTGGCCACCGCTGGCGTGGTGGAAGCCCACTCAAGATGATGGGCCAAAATTCTCGCGTCGGTTACGTCCGTCAGGGCGTTCCATTGAAACTGCGAGCCAGGAAAGACGAACGGCTCACCGGTATGCCGGCAGATGGTCGCATAGACGGCCAGTGTCACCCCCATATTCATGGCATTGCCAAGGGCGTAGCCGATTACTGTGTGCGGACGATGAACGCTCCAGGTGAATCCGTGCCGCTGGGCAGCAGCGTAAAGGATGTCTTCCTGGGTGTAGTAGAAGTTCAGGCCGGGGAGACGCGGTGCATCCTCCCGGAAAGGAGTCTCGGCGGTTGATTGTCCGTAGGACTCGAACGGCCCCAGATAATGCTTGGTACCCGTAACCAGGGCGGCGTGGGCGAGCGATTTGGCGGGCGCGAGCGCGGCGAGCAGATTCTCGACCATCGCCCCGTTCACCCGAACGTTTTCTATTTCAGTTTCCTGTCTGGCCCACGTACAGATAAAAAGATGGCTCACATCTAACGCGGAAAGCGCATCGCGTACCGAGTCGGCATCCTGCAAGTCTGCAATGACGGGCCGAAGACCGGGTAGCGGACGCGGACGCCGCGCCAATCCGTAGACCCCCCAACCCTTGGCAAGCAGATGAGCGGCAAGGTTCTCGCCGGTAATGCCAGTCGCGCCGGCTATCAGGGCAGTTCGATTCATGAGGACTCGCTTTCCGCAGGCGCGACAACATCCACGCCGCGCTCTTCCTTTTAACTAGATTGAGACTTCCTAATTAGAGAGATGCTGCCAGAATGAAGAAGGAGCCATGGCCAGGCTGCTCCGACTCACATCGTGGATTCAATCCTGGCCAGGAAGGCAGTCAGGTCGGCGGGAAGCGGCGATTGCAGCGCAACCGTCTTTCCGGTACGGGGGTGGGCGAATTCCAGTTCCGCCGCGTGAAGGAAATTCCGGTCGAGGGAGACCGATCCAGCCGAGATATCCGGGAGACGCTTGCGGCGCAGGGTCGATGCGGTCGCCAGTGGAATCACCGCGGGAGCGCCATAAAGCTTATCGCCGACTACCGGATGGCCGATCGAGGCCATGTGCACCCGGATCTGGTGGGTGCGACCGGTTTCGATGCGCACCGAGACCAGAGTAAAGCGGCCGAAGCGGGTGTTCAACCGGCGTAGGACCTTGTAGTGAGAGATGGCGGTGCGTCCGGCATCGGAGCGGCGAGTCGTCATGCGGGTGCGGCGCACCACGTCACGGCTCACCGGCGCATTGATGGTCCCGAAATCCTGCTTTAAATCACCATGAACCAGCGCCAGGTAAGTCTTGCTCAGGCTGCGGCTGGAGAACATCTCTGAGAGCGCCTGATGGGTCCGGTCATTCTTGGCGACGATGATGAGGCCGCTGGTCTCCTTGTCGAGGCGATGAACGATGCCCGGCCGCAGTTCGCCGGCAGTGGTCGATAGCGATTGAAAGTGATGCAGAAGCGCGTTTACTAGGGTGCCGCGGTTGCGCGCGTCATCGGTATCGCCGGCGCCCGCGTGCACCATCATTCCGGCCGGCTTGTTGATCACGGCAAGATCCTCGTCCTCAAAGACGATGTCGAGCGGGATCTCTTCAGCTAGAGCGCGGAGCGGCGGAGGCTGCGCTTCGCCGGTGACCACAATCGACTCGGTTCCATGCAGTTTATGGGAGGCTTTCGCCTGCTTCCCGTCGACCACAATGCCGCCCTGATCGAGGAGCAGTTGAATCCGTGACCGGCTGATGCCGTCGAGATGCGTCACCAGGAACTGGTCGAGACGGCGGCCCGCGAACTCGGGAGTGACCTCAAAGCAGCGAACTTCGGGTTCCTCGGCGGGGAGTTCGATTCCCGAAGATGGTACTGTGTCGGCCATAGACATTCCTTCTCAAGACTATCTCCTGTTCCGGCTGCGCAGGTTTTTAATCCAACTTCAGAAGAACCAATCGCCCCGGTAAAACATCATAACGAGGCGGCGTTCTTGATCGCGCAAGGGAGATTGCTGGCGAAATGGCTGAAAAATCAGAAGAACAACCGAAAGACGATCTGCTCCTGGTGGCCCATGTGAGGGCCCGCTTGTTGGGTGGCGAGGTGATTGACCTATTACCCTTCAAACACGAAACCGATGTGCGTGGAGAGGTCAACAGGTTTATCGAAGATTGGGTGAAAACTGGTTTCCTTTTGAAGCAGAACCTGTTGTATCCATGGCATCAAGTGCAGCGGGTGGAGGTGGTGTCGGTACAGATCCTGAACCCGGAGCAGGCCCAGCCATATCTCGAAGTCTGGAAGCTCGACACCGACGGCCAAAAGGACTTCTGGAAGACCCGTCAGCCGCAGGGCAAAAAGGACGGCGAAAAAGAGGGCGGCGCTCACTAGCGCGCCCGGAGAGATCCATATCAGCGAACGATCTGAGGCAGCGCGGATTCAGCGTTTGAAGGGGCGCGGCTTTTCAGCCGTGCGGTAAGTGCAAGCAGTTAAGGGCGGCTTCAACCGCTGGAGGCGAGCGCAATTCAATCAAAGCTTCCCCAGTGAACTGCCTAATGCTTTCCTGTCAACACGAGAACCGCTGGACGCAGCTTCGGAAAATACCTAAACCACCCTCAGAACGTGAGCCGAACGGCGAGTTGAATCTGCCGCTCCCGGTAGAGATTGCTGCTATTGCTATTGGTAACGGTGCCGAAGCCAGGCTGGTATGTGAGCCGAGGCAAGCTGGCCGGGGAGACCGCTCCGTCGATCAGGTAGCCGGAAGTGTTGACGCTGGTGACATTTTGATGGTTGAGCAAGTTGAATGACTCTCCCATCAATTCGAGATCGCTGCGCTCCGTGATTTTGAACGATTTCGCCGCACGCACATCGAGATTGCAGACGGACGGATAGCGGTAAGTATTGCGACCTATCTCTGCGATTCGATTGTCGCCGCCGGAGCCGTTGATGCTCGCTCCTAAACCGCTAAGTGTCTCGACCCTATCGACCGTGTCCACGTATTTGGTCGATGGTACTGAGCCGGTCGTTCGCAGCGAGTAAGGAAGGCCGGTGCGCAGCTCGACTATCGGGGCCAGCGAGTAGCCATTCAGGATCTCGCCTTTCCATCCATGCACCCTCCAGGGCGTTTTGAGAATGGCATGACCGGTGAGGCGCTGCCGGATGTCGAAGTTGGATATGCCGTATTCCAGTCCGAAATTCGATGGATCGAGAATGTCGTTGTTGTCCGCGAAGGTCGTTGAGTTCTGATTAAAATCGACCGCCTGCGAGTAGGTGTAAGTCGCATGGAGCTCGCCGGCTCGTCCCAGACTGTGAGTCAACTTGACCATGCCTGCTTCGTAGCGGGAGTTAGTCTCAGTAAAAATGTCCGTAAGTTGGCTGTAATCGGGATTGATCCGGCTGGTGTAAAGAGCGGTCGTATAAGTCTTACCCTTTAGAGGTCCTTTTCCAGTTGAATCATCGACAGTGTAGGTAATGGTCTGCGCTTGACTTAGATCGATATTGTGATCGATGAAGTTGGGTAGCTTGCGGCCTAGCGAAACCAGCAGGCTGATCGTCAGCTCGGTTCTAAAACCTAACTGCTGACCTAAGGATAGTTCCATCTCCTGTACCACCGGATCACGCGTTCGCGGATCGAAGTAGACCACATTTGGTTGGTTCGAGAATGGCGGCTCGGCGGTAAAGACGTGAGGAAAAGGCGGCGCGCCCTGATCTACCGGCTTGAAGTAGTAGTTGCGCTGCGACGCCGCTGAGCCAGTTTCTGTAAGAGCGGCGAAGGCGGTGGAGTTCACGATCCGCCCATAATAGAGGCCATACCCTGCGCGTAGAACAGTGTTTCCATGACCAAAGACGTCCCAGGCGATACCCACCCGCGGCGCGATGTTTCTGCGAATTTGCGGCAGCACGCGGGTCTCCGGAATGGCTGGGTTGAGCAGCGCCTGGGGAGGATTGGGTAGCTGTTGATACTCCTCGCGCAGGCCCAGGGAGAAAGTCAAGTTATGAAATAGCTTCCATTCATCCTGAAGATAAGCGGCGTAGTCGTTGGTGGTGAAACGGAAGATAGATGGTCCTAAGGCCTGGGTAGCATATTCATAACAAGGAAGACGGCCGACGCCAGCATCTCCTGCGTCGCAATGGCTTGGCGCATATAAGTCGGATGTGAAATTGAGCACATTCGTATAGAGATAGCTTCCGGTGCCGTTGTAGAGGTTATTGGTGTTATCGATAACATGACTGAAGTCGTAGCCTACCTTCCAGGAGTGCTTTCCATGAACCCAGCTTACCGTGTCGACGAACTGCGAGCGAAGCTCGTCCGGATACGCGGCCCGGTTCAGAAAAGAAGGTTTGCCAAAGGTAAAGCCATAACTGCTGCTGGCGATCGAGATCTGCGGGGAGAAACCCTGCACATTGTTGGCGAAGGGCGCTTCAAAGGGCGTCGGCGTTTGTGCGAACTCCGATTCGAAGTCGCGGCCTAGCTGATAGCGCGCCTCATTGAGCAGATTGGCGGTAAGGAAGTAGTTCCAACGCACGATTCCCCAGTCTTCCGAGACGAAGTCATTGCCGAAGCTCGCAATTCCATAGTTATTGGAAGCTTGTGTTTGCACCCCGGCGGGTGAGTTCCAGCGCATGTGGTTGTACTGGAAGATCAAGTGATTGCGGTCATTCAGGTCCCAATCGATCTTGGGGAAGAGGATGTATTGATCGGCGGTTCGCGGTACCGGTCCAAGCATCGAGTCGAGGCCGGCAAGGACCGTGTTGTAATCGGCGAGCGCCGCGGCGGAGTTGGTTTGAAGCCGCGCGGCCAACACGTCCAGCTGCTGCGCTGAAGGTAGATTGAAGAGTTTGAGGGCGGTTCCGGAGCGTGCGTCGGCGGTGCGCGCGACTCCGGGGAAGTTCCGCTTGTATTGGTCATAGGCGAAAAACCAGAAGACTTTGTCCCGCTTCACCGGGCCGCCAATCCCCGCGCCCCATTGTTTGCGCCAATCCACCGGCTGGAATGGAGTGGTGGCATAGCTTCCATCGGCGAGACGCTGGGTTAGCGTGGTGAATGGATTAGTCGCGCCCCAGGCGTTGTCGCGATCGTAGAAGAATGCCTGGCCGTGGAACTGATTGCCGCCAGAGCGGGTCACAGTGTTGACGACGCCCCCCGCCGCCCGGCCATACTCCGCGGCGTAGTTCGAGGTGTTTACCTGAAACTCCTGGACCGCCGCCTGGGTGGTCGAATAGCCGATGCGTGTGCGGCCCCGCTCTTCGGAGAAGAAGGCCTGGTTGTTATCCACGCCATCGATGGTGTTGTTGTTGAGCAGCACGCTGATGCCGCGAAAGCTGAGCAGGCCATAACCATTCTGATCCGGAGTGACGCCTTCAGTTTGAAGGGCGAAGTTGGACCAGCGGCGGCCATTGCTTGGCAGGTTCTCGAGAGCGGTGTTGCTGAGGTTGGTGGTGATGGCGGCCGAGGTTGTATCCAGACCCGGCACCTCGGAGCGGACCAGCACCGTATCCTGCCGGCCGGCCACGGCGAGGCGGGGAAAAATGGTGGTGATGCGGCCGACCTCGATCTCGACCGAGTCGGCCCGCCAGGCGGCGAAGTTGGCCGCCGACGCCTCAACCGCATAGCTGGCAGGACTCAGACCTGGGATCTCGAAGCTGCCCGAAGCATCCGTCGTGGCCGTGCGTTGCTGGCCCGTCTCCGGATCAGTCGCAACCAAGCGAACTCCGGGTATGGCGCGCTGCTGGCTATCGGTGACCGTCCCGGACAACGCTCCACTGGTGGTCGACTGGGGTTGTGCCACTCGGGGCGCGAGCAGCATAAATATGACCGCAACGCAGCCGAGATACAATCGGGGCGCCCCCAGCCAGATGGCGGAGATGCAAGGCAAAGCGAACCATCGTGACGCCATTGGAGTCTCTCCGCAGCAACACAGTCAACGCGCGATCGAGCCCCCTTCAGGCGCAAGGATGCCGCCTTTGGGGGTAGATCGCGCACGCTCAGCAGCATTTCAGCCGAGAAGCGAGGTATCGAGAACATTTGGGAAATTGGGTGAAGCATACTCCATTGGCTACACTAAAGAAAGGCAGAAAAATGGAAACGCCGGAGTGTGCAAGCGAAAGACGCCCGAGTTGCACTGGTTGAGAAGGGCGCAATGAGGAAGAAATGTTTGTCGATGAAGCAAAGATCAAGGTAAAAGCCGGCGACGGGGGCAATGGATGCGTGGCCTTTCGCCGGGAGAAATTCGTGCCCCGCGGCGGACCTTCGGGCGGCGACGGCGGGCGCGGTGGCGACGTGATTATGGAGTCGAGCGAACGCCACAACACGCTCATTCACTTCCGCTACAACCCCGAGCACAAGGCAGAGCGCGGCAAGCATGGGGAAGGCTCCAACTGCACGGGCCGCGAGGGCGCCGACATCATTTTGAAGGTCCCGGTGGGCACCGCCGTCTATGACGACGAGACTGGAGAACTGGTCCACGATTTTCGCCAGCCGGACGAGCGCATCATCGCCGCCAAGGGTGGTCGCGGCGGACGCGGCAATCAGCATTTTGCCACTTCGACCCACCAGGCGCCGCGCGAACACGAACCCGGCCGCACTGGCGAAGAACGGGTCTACCGCCTCGAATTGAAGCTGCTCGCGGATGTCGGCCTGGTGGGTTATCCCAATGTGGGAAAGTCGACCCTGATCTCCAGAATTTCAGCAGCCAAGCCGAAAATCGCCGACTATCCCTTTACCACCCTCGAACCGAACCTGGGTGTGGTGTCGGTGGGCGAAGCTCCCCATGAGGAGAGCTATGTGGTCGCTGACATTCCCGGACTGATCGAGGGCGCGCATCTCGGCGCCGGTCTAGGGGTGCAGTTTCTCCGTCACATCGAGCGCACGCGGGTTCTGGTGCATCTCGTCGATGTCTCCGACGCCAGCGGGCGCCCTGACCCGGTCGCCGATTTTAAAGTCATCCAGGGAGAGCTGAAGAGCTTCGGTCACGGACTCGATGAAAAGCCGATGCTGGTAGTCGCCTCCAAGGCCGATGTCGCTAATCCGGAGAAGCTGAAGAAGCTGCAAAGTATGGCGAAGCGGCGCAAGCTGCCGTTTTATGCCATCTCGGCGGTCAGCGGACTAGGGGTGGACGCACTGAAGTATGCGGTTGGCGAACAGGTCCACAATCTCCGCGAGCGGGAGATTCTCTTACGAGAGAAGCCTGAAGAGGCGGCCCTGCTGGGATAAGTGCATTTTCCGAGGCATCCCAGACCCCGGGCAGAGATCCCCACGTTGCTTCCTTCCGAGTTTGGGTGGCGGCTATAGCTCGAAGAGCCCGGTGGGCTTTTCCGCGGGCCTTGTGGATCGGCCGGGGCGAGTGCGAGGGGAGCCGATTGGGGAAGCAAGGATTCCGGCCAGCTCGCGCAGCTCTTTCTTCACTTTGGAGAGCGCCGCGTCGGCGTGATTGGAGCTCGCTACAGCGAGGGGTAACTCGGGCGCGGAATTCTTCTTGCGGAACTCCCGGGCCTCGGTTTGAAAGACCTGACGCGCCCCGGGAATGGTATAGCCCTGGTCGTAAAGCAGGCGCTTGATGCGCAGGCACATCTCCACGTCGCGCCTGCGATAGAGGCGCTGGCCAGTGCCGCCCTTATTCGGCTTGAGCTGTTGGAATTCGGTTTCCCAGAAGCGCAGAACGTAGGCCGGTACCTCGCAGATGCGGGCGACCTCACCAATCCGGAAATAGAGCTTGTCCGGAATTTCAGACGGAGCGGTGCGCCGTTGCTGGGAAGTGGGAATCGGCATCATGGGCCACAAAGGGGGCACGGGCGGCTGATTCCGTTGCCCTTCCACCAAAGTATAGGCCCCCTCGATGTAAATTCGTCCCTGTTCTTATGGTGCAAAACAGGGACAAATCTCCGGCATCGGCGCTGCCTGGTCTACTTCTCCGCAGCCGGCTTCCGTTCTGCAGAGCCGGCCGGCGCGGCGCGAAGATACTGTGGCGGCCAGGAGGTCACGTCGTGAAGATCCTGCGCAGCGTGCAACGCCCAGTAGGGGTCGCGCAGAAATTCTCTGGCTACGAAGATCAGGTCGGCCTGGCTGGTCTGGAGAATGTGCTCCGCCTGCGCTCCGCTGGTGATCATTCCTACGGTGCCGGTGGGGATCTGCACCTGCTTCCTTATCTGATTCGCGAATTCCGTCTGGTACCCAGGGCCGGCGGGGATTCTGACTCCGGGAACCAGACCGCCCGAGGAGACATCGATCAGGTCGACGCCGCGCGTCTTCAATAGCTTCGCCAGAGCAATCGATTGGTGCAGGTCCCAGCCACCGCTCTCGGCCCAGTCGGTAGCCGAGATCCGCACGAAGAGCGGCCGGTCGAGCGGCCAGACCTCCCGAACAGCGTCTACCACCTGGATCAGGAAGCGGGCGCGGTTCTCGAAACTCCCACCATATTCATCGGTGCGGTGGTTGCTCAGTGGCGACAGGAACTCATGCAGAAGGTAGCCGTGCGCTGCATGAATCTCGACCACATCGAAGTTCGCCTGAAGCGCGCGCCGGGTGGCATCCTGGAAGGCCTGGACCAGCTGCTTGATGCGGTTGACTTCGAGAGCCGCCGGTTTCGCATAGGCGTCGGAGAAGGGTATTGCGCTCGGAGCCAGCACATCATCCCAACCGCCCTCGCTCACGGGTTTTACGCGCTCTTGTCCTTCCCAGGGACGGCTCATGCTTGCCTTCCGGCCAGCGTGCGCGAGTTGAATCCCGGTCTTCGCCCCCTGGTTATGAAGGAACTCGACGATTCGCTTCCACTCGGAGACATGCTCGTCTTTCCAGAAACCGAGGTCCTGCGGAGTGATGCGGCCTTCGGGAGAGACGGCCGCGGCCTCGGTAAAGACCAGACCGGCGCCGCCAACCGCGCGGCTCCCGAGGTGGACGAAATGCCAATCATTGGCGAAGCCATCGACAGAGGAGTATTCGCACATCGGCGAGACGACGATGCGGTTTGGGAAGGTAATGCCAGCCAGGGTGAACGGGGAGAAGAGTGCCGAACTATAAGTCATCTATGGTCGAACCTGTCCCTTCGGCGCGAAAAGTCTTTCCGCGCGCGGATTCCTCACGTAAGCTTGTCGCCTACTGATTCACCTCATGAGATGCCCAAGCAACCGAATAGTCGCGGCGGCTGCGATTCGGAACGGAAGCATCTCTGGTTGCGTAATTCAACAAAGCAGGAGCCGTCAGCCCATGAAAGCGACAAGCAGACTCGGACCTAATATTCTTCTACTCCTGGTTTTCTCTACTCTTTGCGCCGGCTGTACGGTTTCCGTCGATAAGTCCAAGGACGGCCAGGAAAATAACGTCAAGGTCGATACCCCGCTGGGGGGCGTCCACGTCAATTCAAACGGCACCAGCGCCGCTGATGTTGGATTGCCGGTCTACCCGGGAGCGAAGCTGTGGTCGAAGAAGGACGGCGACAAGCCTGCCGACATCCGCGTTGGCTTTGGCGAGTGGCAGTTCCGCCTCAAGGTGGTGAAGTATCAGAGCTCCGACCCGGCGGAGAGCATTCTGACGTTTTACAAGAAAGCTTTAGGCCGGTATGGCGATGTCATCGCATGTAACGGCCAAGCAGTTGTCGGCACGCCGACCATGACTCATGAGGGGCTCACCTGCGACGAATCCACGAATCATCCGCAGGTCAACATGGATGCCACTGAGTCGCTCAAGGCGGGTTCAAAACATCATCAGCACATTGTGGGCATTGAGAAGCATGACGGCCCGGGAACGGTATTCAGCCTGGTGGAGATCGACCTTCCTGGCTCGGTCGATAGCAGTAAGCAGGTGAGCAACTAGACTCCGGGTTCCAAGTTCCACGAAGTTTAGACGCGAAGCATTTGCGGGGTGCGAATTGCTTCGCCTGTTGCAGTGGGGTACCTTCAAAGGAGATGGAAAAAGCCTGTCACCGGTGCGGTTCGGCCCTCGCTCCACCAGAGTATTTCTGCCCCAACTGTGGCGCGCCGCAGTTGCTCTATGAAGCGGATGGCGAGAGTCCAAGCAGTGCACCCAATGCGGGAGAGCTGATCCCAAGGAATATTCAGTGGAAGACGGCCATCGGCGCGGCTGTGACCTTTGCGGTGCCAGTCGGCTTGCTGTGTTCCTCGGTCGTACCCCTGCTTTCGAGCGGGTGTTGTCTGTGGGTGGTCGGTGGTGCGGTGGCCGCGGTCGGCCTTTACCAGCGGCGGGCCGCGAGCCGGTTGCTGACCCGGCCGATCGGCATCCAGATTGGAACGATCATTGGAGTCCTGGCTGCTTTCGTGGCCAGCGCCTTCAACGCCGGCTCCATGGTCTTCGAGCGTTACATTCTCCATGGCGGGGAGGCGATGGAGAAGGCTTTCCAATCCAGCATGGAACAAGGCTCGGCGATGGCCGCGCAGTTTATCTCCGCTCCTCCCGCCCAGGCGAAAGAGGCCCTGCATTTCTGGACCTCGCCGGATGGGCGGGCTGCTGCCACGTTGCTGACCGCGTTGATGACTTCAATCGGCATCACCGTCTTCTCGATGATCGGCGGAGCGCTCGGCACTCGCATCTTTTCCGGACGCAATCCCTCTTTGCGGAATTCCTGATTCCGCACGATCGTTTTCCGCTCGACCTGGTTCGCTCCAGACGCCAAGATACGAAACAATAGGTGGGATGGAGCCTGCTCAGGATCGGCAAACCTTCGTCGGTATCGACTTCGGAACGACCAACAGTTCGATTGCGATTTCAACCGGCGATTCTCAAACCCAACTTATTTCTTTTCCCAACCGCATCCAGTTTGGCGGCGAAACGACCTTTTCTTATCGTTCGGTCCTCTACATGGACCAGGGGAAGGAGTCCGGAAAGGTGCGGACGCACTCATGGACCGGTCCCGCCGCGATTGAACACTATCTGGCGGCCGAAGAGAAGGGCCGTTTCATTCAATCCTTGAAGTCGCATCTTTCGAGTCGCACGCTTACCGGCACGGCGATCTTTGGGAGGCACTACAATCTCGAAGTTTTGATTTCGCGCATCCTCGCCGACCTGCGCCAACACGCGGAGCGGCAACTCGGCTCCCCGATCCGCAGGGCTATGGTGGGCCGGCCGGTCCGGTTTGTGGGAGCGGAGAATGAGCAGGACGATGGCTTTGCGCTGGAGCGGCTTCGACTGGCCTTTGAGACTGCCGGTTACGAGACTGTCGACTTTGAGATGGAGCCGATAGCCGCCGCCTATGCTTATGGCTCGACGCTCGACCACGACGAACTCATCCTCATCGGCGACTTCGGTGGCGGCACCAGCGATTTTTCACTGCTGACGGTCGGCCCCGAGATCCGGCGCCGCGGCCGAAAACCGGGCGACCTGCTCGGCAGCCTGGGCCTGGGATTGGCGGGCGACGCATTCGATGCGCGGATCATCCGCAAGCTGGTCTCGCCCGCCCTGGGCGCGGACTCCCTGGCGCGCTCCCTCAAGAAAGTGCTGCCTGCGGTGCCTGCCTGGATCTATGCCAACCTCGAGCGCTGGCATTACCTCTCATTCCTGCGCACCAGGAACGTCACCGAGATTCTAAAGAGCGCCCACGCCCGGGCCCTGGAACCGGAGAAGATCGAAGCTCTCATTAACCTGATTGAAGAGGACCTTGGCTATCAGCTTCATCAAGCGGTGCAACGCGTGAAGGTCGAGCTGTCACAACACCAGGCAGCCAAGTTCAGCTTTCGCGATGGCAGCATGGACCTGGAAATCGCCGTGACCCGGGCGGAGTTCGAAAGCTGGATCGCCGATGAACTACTCGCCATTGAGAACTGCGTCGCGGCGCTCTTCAAGACCTCGGGCGTCGACATGCGCGAGGTCGACCGCGTCTTCCTTACTGGCGGAACCTCCTTCGTGCCTGCGGTGCGAAGTATCTTTGAACGGGGATTAGGCGAGCGGGGATTCGGCAAGGATCGAGTCCGAACCGGAGAGGCGTTTACCTCCGTCGCCCGTGGACTTGCGCTGCGCGCCGAAGAACTGGGGACTTCGTAGGGAGTCTCTAATTCTGTTGGCGAGTTGCCTTTGTCCAGGATGGCGAGAGTTGTTCGACCCTGACACGCAGGACTAGAGCGGAAGGTCTCGCTCTCCGGACGATTTGACCCTGTCGACGGCTTCATGTAACTTTCGCTACGATTGGGCCTCTAATGGTTGCAGACGCTTTCGCTTCCGGATGATTCTGCGGTAGGAGAAATCAAATGTTGAGCTCGTTCAATCGTGCCATCTCACTGCTTTTGGTCTTGACCGGATTCGTTGGTTGCGGTCTGGTCAACGCCGCGCCTAGCGCGCCAGTCCCGCCACCCTCCACTGATGTTCCCCTCGCGAGCGTACCCACCGCGGAAGGTGCAGTTTTTGCCGGGGGTTGCTTCTGGGGCACCCAGGCGGTCTTCGAGCGAGTGAAGGGGGTTACGACGACCACGGTTGGTTACTCGGGTGGCTCCGCTGCGACCGCGACCTATGATCAGGTCACGACCGAAACTACTGGCCACGCTGAGTCAGTCCACGTGGTCTACGATGCTTCGAAGATTACTTACGGGCAATTACTGAGGATTTTCTTCTCCGTGGCCCATGACCCGACCCAGAAAGACCGGCAGGGGCCGGATGTCGGGACCTCGTATCGCTCGGTCATCTTCTACGCAAACGACGAACAGAAACGGCTGGCCGAGGCTTATATCGCGCAGCTCAATGCTGCCGGGACTTTCGGAAAGAAGAAGATCGCGACCCAGGTGGTTCCATTGAAGGCCTTCTACAAGGCCGAGGACTATCACCAGGACTATGCGCTGAAGAACCCGGGCAATCCCTATATCGAAGTCTGCGACCGGCCCAAGATTGCGGCCCTGAAGCAGGAGTTTCCGGAACTCTTCATGGACTATAAAGGCCACTGAGGATCCGAGACGAGGGAGAGTTGACGGTCGGTTGCTGTAGTACAGATCAGTGGAAACTCGGACCCTCCACTTCGTTCAGGGTGACGGGAGTTTGTTGCCAGTTCTAAACTTACGGCACTAGCCGGGAGGCGTGGTCTGCTTCCCGGCCTGGGTCCGCTGCTTCTCTCGTAACTGCGCACTTAGAGCGCGCTGCTTTGCGCCTTCAGCGGGACGTCCTGCCTGATTGAGCGCCGTCCCTAGAATGTAGTGGGCTTCGGCATCGTTGGGATCGAGCTTCGTCGCCTGCTCCAAGGGAGCAATCGCGGCGGCCGGTTGCTCGAGCGCAATCTTTGCTTGTCCTAACGCGAGCAACGCGTCCCGGTAGGCGGGGTTCACTGTCAGGGCGGCTTCGAGATATACGACCGCCTCGGCGGGATGGTTGCGCTTGCTCAGAATGCGTCCCAGGGTGCAGTTGGCGATGGGGTCTTTGGGATACCGTTCCAGCTCCAGCCGAAATTCGCGTTCGGCCGCATCCAGGTTATCGTTCCGCCAGAAGATGACACCGAGACCGGTGTGAATTCCCGGATAGTGAGGATCGACCGCCGCCGCCGCCTGAAATTCCTTAATGGCTTCGTCTTCACGAAAGAGCTTATCGTCGGCCATCGCCAGCATCACATGGGCCTCGGCCGAGTTAGGGTCGATCGCCATAATCTGGCTGAAGACCTCGGTTGCGCCCGAATAGTTTTTCGTCCGCATGTAGGCTTTGCCAAGGATATCCAGGGTGTGGAGATCGTTCGGCTGCAACTGATGCGCGGCGGCGAGATACTTGGCGGCCTCTTCGTAGCGATCGAGGGCGAAGAGGTCGAGACCGGTAAGATCGAGCGCCTGATAGCTCGAAGTCTCTTGCGCGAAAGCGGTCAGCAGGGGCAGCGCCAGTTGATACTTCTGCGCGCGAAAGTATGCGACGCCGAGATTGCGTTTGGTTACGGGGTCGCCCGGCTTAAGTTGCAAGGCGCGTTCGTAGAGGCCAATCGCTTCGGCCTCGCGCTGCTGGCGGGCGAGCGCGATAGCGAGGTTATTGAGCAAAGGCACGGAGTCGGGATCCAGCTTGAGCGCTTCGCGGAAGGCGAGTTCGGCGGCTGCATAGTCCCCCCTTTGTAAGGCCGCCGATCCGGCTGACACCGCGGCCTGCAGAGTGTCCTGGCCCATACCCCCGGCTGGTGCGGCGGCGATCGGCGCGATGCCGACCAGCCAGATCAGCGCCACTGCCATCCTGCGTTGACGCGGCGTCATCAACTTGGGCTCCTCAAGGGGATGGTTGAAGGGGATGGTTGCGATCCTCGTTGCGGCCGGGTTCGGCAACTGCTTTGGTTGTCGAATGCCACGCTCCAGAATAGCTGTCTGCCCGGCGCAGAATCGAGTAGTTATCTGTTTATCCCTGTTTATCTATACATACAGAACGACATTAAGATCGGAACAAAAGATCGGCGAGCTTTGCTCTTATGAGGGTTGCAATGTCTATCTCCGGGAGGTTAATTTTGTTGACAAACAGTTAGGATGTAAATAATTTTATTGAAACGTTCTAATATGTCAGCTCATCGAGCATCTGGAACCAGCTATCTCCTGCTAATTGTTCTACGACAAGGCGGCGATCGCTAACCGTTCCTGGCATACGTTTTGACACTTTCTCAAGGTGTCTTTAGCCCTCCCGGGCCCGATAGTTCGCCTGTCAGTAAGCACTATAACGAACCGTTTCACACCTTCTTCGATTGAGGCCATTCGATGAAAACGCGTTTTTGTTGGTTACTTCTCTTGGCAATCCTTCTTTCCTCCTCCACCATTCTGCTCGCCCAGGAACTCGCCGCCAGCTTGACCGGTAACGTCACCGACCCCTCGGGCGCTGTTATATCCGGCGCGACCGTCACCATCTCCAACACCGGAATCAAAGGCGATACGAGGACCGCGACGTCCGACAGGAGTGGCAGCTATACCGTCACGAACCTCTCGCCGGGAACGTACACCATCACCGTCACGGCGCCCGGCTTCGAAACGTTCACCGCCCCGAACGTTACCGTTTTCGTTGCCCAGAAGCGCACGGTCAACGCGCAGCTCTCCCCCGGCTCGATCGACCAGACCGTCACCGTACAGACAAATACGGTCGCTATCGAGACCTCAAGCAGTGAGCAGGCCGGCACGGTGAGCGGCACCCAGGTGCGGGAGCTCGAGCTTAGCAACCGCAACTTCGAGCAACTCGTCACCCTGCAGCCCGGCGTGGTCAGCGGCCTGGGCGATGAAACCGGCTTCGGATTGAATAACACCACCGCGCTATCGGTGAACGGCGCCCGGAGCAGTTCCAACAACTGGAGCGTGGATGGTGCCGACATCAACGACAGCGGCTCGAATACCACCCTGCTCAACGTCCCCAGCGTTGACGCCATTCAGGAGTTCACTCTGGAACGCGGCTCCTATGACGCCGGTTACGGACGCAGCGGCGGCGGACAGGTCCTGGTCGCGACCAAGCAGGGAACCAGCCAATTCCATGGCGATGTTTACGAGTTCGTCCGCAATAACATCTTCAATGCGAATACTTACTTCGGCAATCAGACGGGCACACCGCGCGGGATCGAGCGGTACAACAACTATGGCTTTACCCTGGGCGGTCCGCTTTACATTCCGAAGGTCTATAACGAAAGCCGAACGAAGACATTTTTCTTCTGGTCGGAAGAGTGGCGCAAGGTCAGCTCGCCGACGACCAATAGCGTGACCGCGCCCACTACGGCGCAATTGAATGGCATCGTCTCCGGCCAGGTAACGGGAGCGCCGGCCGGTTGCGTCACCTACGACGCAGCGACTAACGAAAGCACGATCAGCCCGGCCTGCTACAGCAAGAATGCTTCGGTCTATCTCACCAACGTCTTCGACCAGTTTCCGGCCAACAGCGGCGGCAACAATGTTTCGACCTTCTCGTCGCTGAACAATGTCCGGCAGGACATCGTGCGCATCGACCATAACTTTACCGACAAGATCCATTTCTTCGGGCGGGCCATTCAGGATGAGACCCCAGAGAACTTTCCGACTGGTCTTTTTGCGGGTTCGAACTATCCCGGCCTGGTGAACACTTCGGTGAATGCGCCTGGCGAGAACGTGGTTGGCAATCTCACTTATGCGATCACGCCTAACATTGTGAACGAAGCCGAATTTGCCTATTCGCAAGGCGCGATCAATGCTTCGTTGACCGGCGTCGCCAACTCGCCTTCGGTATATAGCTCGCTCACCAACAACTTCGCGTATATAGACCCGTACGGACGCGTCCCCAGTATTACCTTTACCGGTGGCACCATCACCGGTCTGAACCAGGGGAGCGCTCCGTATAACGAACGTAATCTCGACCGCACCTTCTTCGACAATCTCTCTCTTACTAGAGGCAAGCACACGGTGCGCGTCGGATACAGCGTTTCGCAAATGCTGAAGACGGAAAATGCTTCAGAAGGCGCACCCAGCTTCAACTTCAATACCTGGCAGGATTTTCTGCTCGGCAATGTCAGCACCTATTCGCAGGCCAGCCGCGATATCATTCCCGACCTTCACTACATCAACATGGAAGCCTACGGCCAGGACGACTGGAAGGTAAATCGGCGGCTGACCCTGAACCTCGGTCTGCGCTGGAGTTACTTTCCCTCTCCGACCGACGTGAAGAATACACTGAACAACTTTGTTCCGAGCCTCTATAACCCAGCTGCCGCTCCCGCCATCGACGCCGGCGGCAACTTTGTCGCCGGACAAGCGATCACTCCCGCGACCTACACGAATGGGCTCATCTTCCCCGCCGGCTCGGCCTGCACTCAAGCCCAGGCCATCTCGCCGCAGGTCACGTGCTCTCCCTACGGCGGTCGGGTCAATCCGAATTCGAACCTCAACTTTGGACCGCGCGTAGGGTTCGCGCTCGATGTCTTCGGCAACAGCAAGACGTCGCTCCGCGGCGGCTTCGGTACTTTCTATGACCGCACCTTGAACGGGATCTGGGAACAGAATGCTTTCACCGATCCTCCGCTGGTTCAAACGGCGACGGTCAACAACACCAGCTTTGACAACCCCTTGGCAGGGACCTCGGCGGTCTCGCTCGGGCCAAACCGCCTGACTACTACCGGTACGCCTAGTTTCAAGGTGCCGTCTTACGCCGACTACAACCTCTCAGTACAGCAAGAGGTCGAGCCAGGCACGGTGCTCGAAATCGCCTATGTCGGTTCGACGGGACGTCACCTGCTCGGGGAACTCGACCTGAATCAACCCACCCTCGCCGCCCGGGCCGCCAATCCAACCGTTAACGTCAATGCGGTCAGGCCTTACTTGGGATACTCCTACTTCGAAGCGCGTATTCCCGGCTTCACGAGCAACTACAGCTCGCTGCAGGTGACCGTGAACCATCGCGTCACTCGCGGCCTTACCGCCGGTATCGCCTATACCTGGTCAAAGATTCTAACCACCCAGGCGAACGATCGAGGCGGCGCCAATACCGACACCTACAATCCAAAGCTGGATTACGGTCCCTCTTCGTCCAGCTCCAACAACACCACCGGCAATACACCTCAAGTCTTCATTGCCAACTATGTCTACCAACTGCCGTTCTTCGCGGAACAGCATGGATGGACCGGACACATTCTGGGTGGATGGGAAGTCTCCGGAATCACCACCTTCGAATCCGGAAAGTCGACGACCGTAACTCAAGCCGCCGATCCCTTCGCCTGTACGGTCAATGGGGCCAATACCACCGGACTAGACCCCAACGCCTGCGAGGCTGGAAGCGCCGCAGGCACCTACCCCGGCGGCCTCGGCATCAGCACGCCGAATGCGGATATTGCTCCTCGCGCCGACTTGATCTCGAATATCAAGCTCACCAAGACGCAGGCACAGTGGTTCACCACTTCGTCTTTTGCTCCCGCAGTCGGCCATTTCGGCTCCGCCCGCAACGGCATCTTCCTCGGACCCGGCTATGAGAACTGGGACCTTGGAGCGATCAAGAATATCCAACTCAGCGAGCGCTTCAAGTTCCAATTCCGCGGCGAGTTCTTCAACGCCTTCAACCACACCAACTTCTCGGCAGTCGATACCGGGCTGAACGACACCAGCTTCGGTCAAATCACCGCAACCCATCTGCCCCGCCGCATTCAACTCGGGGCCAAGCTGTACTTCTAGCAACTTTCGATTGAGAAAAGACGCAAACTTCTTGCTGCGGCGCTATCGGCGCCGCAGCATTTTTCTTTTATTTTCACGCGGTCAGGAATTCGATCGCGGTTGCGCTTTCGCTCTAAGCCGCCGGCTCCCGCTTCTCAATGCCCTCGCCGACCGGTCCCTGGTGATGCAGTTCTCGATTAAGCCAGACAATCATTTGCCGCTCCCAATCCGGGTCGCCGGGAAGCTTGTACCAGCCGCCGGTGCCATGATGTCCGCCAGGAATTCGAATGATTTCTGAGCTCACCCCGACGTTCTTCAGAGCGGCATCGAGATTGGTCGCCTCGGTAAATGGAATGTACTCATCCTTATCTCCCAGGATCTGCAGAAATGGGGGCGCGTGCTTCGATACATACGTGATCGGAGACGCCGCGCGCAGCGCGGCTGCCTCACCCTCCTTCTGAATCAGCGGGTCGAGCAGCGCATGAACGTTGGCGTTGAGCGGAACGGTGGCGAAGCTGCTCTGCGCAAAGAGTGTCACCACGGCCTGCACCTCAGAGCTTTCGCGGTCTACGGGGTCGGCCGCGTGCGGGTCGCCCTTCTCGCCTCGCAGCCCCGCCATGTTGCTCAGAAAGCCGCCAGCCGATCCGCCGACCAGAGCAATCTCGTTCGGCTCGGCATTCCAGCGTTTTGCGTTGTAGCGCAAGTAGCGAATGGCTCGTTGAACATCCTCGACCATCGCCGGATAGGGGTACTTCGGGGCCAGACGATAGTTGATGGCGAAGACGGCGTAGCCCGCTGGCGCCAGGAAGTCGGCGCAATACGCCTCGCTCCCATTACGGCTGGTCCCACCGATGTAGCCGCCGCCATGAATGATGATCGCGATGGGATGGGGGCCGTCGCCCTTGGGCGCGTAGTAATCCATCGTCAAGGGCTCGCCACTCGCCTCTCCATACACCAGGTTGCTGTCCGTCGGCGTACGCGTGTTCTGCGCCAGCAGAGCAGGAGATGGCGGGGCAGGAGACAGCAGAACCAGACACAGGCCGGCGAACAGGATCAGCTTAGATTTAGGGGTCATCATGAAGGCATCGTGCTCCTCTTGGGGAGAGTGTGGCAAGCCCGGACGCGACGGGCGGTTCGATCATTCGGCGCCCATCAGGAACGCCGATGCAATCGTATACAATCCCTCTTGCTTCCACATTGGACGGTTTTGCGGTGGCTAATCATTAGTGCACGGTAGTCGAAGAGCAGCCGCAAGATCACGGCGGCTCGCGACGATCATGCCTTTTCCGTGCTCCACATCAACACACATCATGTGGAGGGGGCGAGAGAAGAGAGGGATCATGCAGAGAAACCGATTTGTTAGAGAGTGGGCGGCTGCCAACGCTCTGATCATCGCTGTACTCGCCGCGGGGTCGATGCTGTCGCAAGCCGCATTCGCGCAGACGCTCGCAGGCAAATGGGCCGCTACTGACCGCGTCATGGATAACGGCGAGCCGCACAAGATGGTCCTCGATCTGCAGCAATCCGGCGACAAGATCAGCGGAACTCTGGCCACGAACAGCAACTCGATTGCCCTGAACGGCACGGCGACGGGAAAGCATTTCGAGTTATTCAGCGCGCGGGACCCTAAGAAGCCATTCCTGGTGGGCGACCTGAATGGCGGTGAGCTACACCTTGTCATTCGCGACCGGGATACGGTGGTGGCCAAGCCGGCGACCGCAGCCGATGAAATCCCCAAGGTTGAGTACATCGAGCCGCCAACATCGCTGCACACCGTTGCTTCGAATGGATTGGCTAAAACGCCGCCCATGGGTTGGAACAGCTGGAACAAGTTCGCGGGCAAGATCGATGACGCAACTGTACGGGCCATCGCGGATGCCATGGTGTCGAGCGGCATGCGGGACGCCGGCTACATCTATGTGAATATCGACGACACCTGGCAAGGAGTGCGTGACGCTCAGGGAGTCTTGCAGCCGAACCACAAATTTCCCGACATGAAGGCGCTGTCGGACTATGTGCATTCGAAGGGGCTGAAGCTGGGCATCTACTCCTCGCCCGGGCCGCGGACCTGCGCCGGCTACCCTGGCAGCTATGGACACGAAGAGCTCGATGCGAAGACCTGGGCCGGCTGGGGCATCGATTACGTGAAGTACGACTGGTGCAGCGCGAGGACCATCTACAAAGAGTCGGATCTGCATGCCGTCTATCAGAAGATGGGAGACGCGCTGGCGGCGAGCGGCCGTCCGATGGTCTTTAGCCTTTGCGAGTACGGATGGGGCCAGGTAGAGAAATGGGGTCCCGAAGTCGGCGGCAACCTGTGGCGGACAACCGGCGACATCCGTGACGAGTGGTCGAGCATGATCGAGAACGTCGAGAAGCAAGTGCCCACCGCACCATACGCGGGCCCCGGCCGCTGGAACGACCCCGATATGCTCGAAGTCGGGAACGGGCACATGACCGATGACGAATACCGCACCCACATGAGTCTGTGGGCGCTGGTCGCGTCTCCTTTACTCGCGGGCAACGACATTCGCGATATGTCGAGCGAGACCAAAGCAATCTTGTTGAACAAGGAAGTGATCGCAATCGATCAGGACGCATTAGGCAAACAAGCCTCGCCGGTCAAGAGCGGCGATCTCGAAACCTGGATCAAGCCGCTGGCCGATGGCAGTGTCGCCGTCGGTGTTGTCAACCTCGGATCCTCCTCGGCCGCCGCAACCGTCAAGGCAAGGGATCTAGGACTCACCGGCGAGGTCAAAACAGCCCGGGATGTCTGGTCTCACACTGATGTCAGCTTCAAAGGAAACACCTACACCGCTACCCTACCCAGTCACGGTGCACTCTTATTGCGAGTCTCCGCAGGGAAGTAGGGCCTCAAGCCGCCAGGGGTTGCCAAAAGCTATGCTGGAATTCAACCTCCCCAAGTTCAGGTTTATCCTGATCCAGACCGGTATGTTTCGCAAGCGCCCACAATGCGCCTGCCGCTCCCGGATTCTTCAAGGGGAGTTGGCAAAATGAGTCTTTATTGCGCCATTGGCAGCCCCACGACCGAGTTATCGTCACAGCAACTGCAAGCTTTGCTCTCTGAAGGCCTAGCCAAGCTCGGAGAGCGCCGCCGCGTGCTGGCTGTGCCTCCCGACGAGACCCGCTCCCATTCACGGGCCGGCGAACTGACCCGCTACGTCTGGGACTATTTCGGCGACCGGCTGCAGGCGATTCTTCCCGCGCTCGGCACCCACTCGGCCATGCGGCCCGAACAGCTCGACCGCATGTTCACTGGCGTTCCTCATGAGTTGTTCCGCGTCCATCATTGGCGAACCGATATCGAGACGCTTGGGGAGGTTCCGGCGGAATTTATCCGCGAGCAGTCCGAAGGCAAGCTCGAGTATTCCTGGCCGGCGCAGGTCAACACGCTGATCACGCGCGGCGGATTCGATCTGGTGCTGTCGATCGGGCAGGTCGTCCCACATGAAGTAATTGGGATGGCCAACTACAACAAAAATATTTTGATCGGGACCGGCGGCGGAGAAGGTATCAACCGCAGTCACTATCTTGGCGCCGTCTACGGCATGGAGCGCATCATGGGACGCGCCGACAACCCGGTGCGCGCCGTGCTCAACTATGCGTCCGACCACTTTCTAGGGGGATTGCCCATCGTCTATGTTCTCACCGTCGTCGGCCGCGCGGAGGATGGACGACTCGCGGTGCGCGGGCTCTTCATCGGCGACGATGCGGAGTGTTTCTACCGCGCCGCCGAGTTGAGCCTCAAGGTCAACTTCGAGGTGCTCGAGGAGCCGATCCGGAAGGCGGTCGTCTTTCTCGATCCACATGAATTTCACAGTACCTGGCTGGGCAACAAAGCCGTCTATCGAACCCGCATGGCACTGGCCGATGGCGCGGAGCTGATCATTCTGGCTCCCGGCGTCAAGGAGTTTGGCGAGGACAAGACGATCGACGCGCTGATCCGGAAGTACGGATATCACGGAACTCCAGCGACGGTTGCGGCGGTGAAGGCAAATCCCGATCTCGCCAACGAACTAAGTGCCGCGGCGCATCTCATTCACGGCTCCTCCGAAGGCCGTTTCACGATCACCTGGTGCCCCGGCCATCTCACCCGGGAGGAAGTTGAAGGCGTTGGCTTTGAGTATCGTGATCTCAAAACCATGCTCTCTCGCTACAATCCAGAGAGACTCCAGCACGGCTACAACCGAGTCGACGGAGAAGACGTTTTCTTTATCGCCAACCCCGGGCTGGGTTTGTGGGCGTACCGCGATAAGTTGTGAAATGAGGGACATCTAGAATGGCAAGTGGAGCAATGAAGCTTAGCAAATATTCCATCGGAACCGGCGACCGGTTCGGGCATCAGGCAAAGGCGCAGTTGCAAGCGTGCGTCCAGGCGCTCGACCGCGGGACCGAGATAGCGCCTGTCTGGAACAAGTCGAATCGCGAACACACCATCATCGGGTCGGAGCCGGATTCAACTCGACGCGCGGCCGATGAGGCGGTCCAAGCACTGCATTGGGAAAAGGCTTACTTCTGCGACGCCGACCATATCACTCTCCAGACCGTGGAACGGTATCTCGCGCCATGCGATTTCTACACCATCGACGTTGCCGATGCGATCGGCAAGCCCGCGCCTGCCGCGGCGATCGAGGCCTTTGTCAAACGTCACCCCGAGCTGCTGGGTCAGATTCAGTTGGAGGGCATTGAGGAAAGCTTCGCAATTACACCCGAAGACCTGCAGCAGACTGGTGAAAAATTTCTAGCGGCAGTGAAACAGGCGGGCGAGGTCTATCGCAAGATCGAGGGTGCGAAGGGCAAAGGCAACTTCGTTCCCGAAGTCTCGATGGACGAGACCGACCGCGCGCAAAGTCCGGTTGAGCTGCTGATCATTCTCGCGGCCATTGCCGACGAGGGCATCCCGATTCAAACGATTGCTCCCAAGTTCAGCGGCCGGTTCAACAAGGGAGTGGATTATGTCGGCAACGTAGGCCAGTTCGAACGCGAGATGGCGCTCGATATAGCGGCCATCGCCTACGCGGTACGCCAGTACGGATTGCCCGAAAATCTCAAACTGAGCGTGCATTCCGGCAGCGACAAGTTCTCGATTTATCCGGCGATACGCGCGAACATGCAGCGGTTCGATGCAGGCGTCCACCTGAAAACCGCCGGGACCACATGGCTAGAAGAGCTCATTGGCCTGGCCGAGTCGGGCGGCGATGGCCTGGCCCTGGCCAAGGAGATTTATGCGGAGGCTTTCGCACACCGCGAAGAGCTGTGCGCGCCGTACGCGACGGTGATCGACATCGATCCAGCGAAGCTGCCGTCGCCGCAGGAGGTTGCGGGATGGTCTTCGGAGCAGTACACGTCGGCGCTGCGCCATGTCCCGAACTCTGCGGCTTATAACAGCAGCTTCCGGCAACTGCTTCATGTCGGCTTCAAGGTAGCTGCCAAGCTAGGCCGCCGATATCTTGATCTGCTCGAAGCCAACGAGGCGATCATCGCTCGGAATGTGACGGAGAATCTCTACGACCGGCACATCGTTCCCGTCTTCCTGGGCAAGTAGCCCGGGACAATGTTTCTAGAGAATGCCGGCCGCCGGTAGTATCGCCTTAAACGTAATGGAGAAAGAATGACCGACATTTTTAGCCTTCACGGAAAAACCGCGGTAGTCCTCGGCGGCACCTCCGGTATTGGCCGCACGTTGAGTCTGGGCCTGGCCGATGCCGGGGCCGATGTCATCGCCTCGGCCAGGCGGCAGCAGCAGGTGGAGGAGACGGCCGACGAGATCGAGCAGCGCGGACGCAAGAGCCTGCGCCTGACTGCCGACATGAGCGATCGCGGCTCGCTCGAAAGGCTGCTCGCTGCTACTCTCGATGCTTTTGGAGACGTGCACATCCTCATCAACTGTGCCGGAAGGATCAAGCGCACGCCGACCCTTACGATGCCTGAAGACGAGTGGGCAAGCATTATCGACACCAACCTGACCGGGACGCTGCGTTCCTGCCAGATCTTTGGCGCACATATGCTGGAGCGCGGCTACGGGCGCATCGTCAACATCGCTTCGCTGAACAGCTTTGTCGCGCTCAACGAAGTCGCCGCTTATGCTGCCAGCAAGTCAGGGGTCGTCTCGCTGACGCGTTCGCTTGCGGTTGAGTGGTCCCGACAGGGGGTTACGGTGAACGCGATCGCTCCCGGCGTCTTCCGCACTGCGCTGAATGCCGACCTGCTGGATAACACTCCGCGCGGCAAGGAGCTGCTCATGCGGACCCCGATGGGCCGCTTCGGCAAGACGGAAGAGCTGGTCGGCGCAGCGGTGTATCTCGCCTCCGACGCCTCGTCCTTTGTAACCGGGCAGACCTTGGTCGTCGACGGAGGCTTCCTGGCCAGCGGAGTCAACCAGTAGAGCCGAGTCGCTTCGATGCTCAGGCTTGCTTCCCGTTGAGTTTCTCCCTGGTCAAGTCATTCCAAGCAACCATCGATGCGGAGACCGGCGGCGACTCGGCTCCTTTCTGGACGAGGTCGACGATCGACTGCGGGGCGATATTGCTGCCGCGTTCCTGAAAGAGTGCTTTGACCCAGGCGGTCGAGGCGAGTCCTTCGCGGGAGCGGATGATCTGCTCCGTGTAGAACCAGCGTTCGTCCCAACACAGCGTGCGGGTGCTAAGCGTGAAGCCGGCCCACAGCGGCAGCGAACGCCGGTAAACGATATCGATCGACCCGACGAGCGGCGTCCAGCGGCGGCGTATGGCGAGGTCGAGGATGCCGGCGGCGGCGAGCATGTGGATGCGGCCGTAATCCATGCAGGTGAGGAAGCGGGAGTTGTTGAGATGAAAATTGAAGTCGATGTCGTTCGGCCATACCCGCATGCGGACCTGGTCCTCGTCGAGTACGCCGATTCGCGGCAGGGGACGAAGACGCTGCCGCAGGGCGAGCAGGGGGATGCGGACAAAACTGTTGATGTGGGCCACGTTGCAGTGTAGTTCAGGGGTGTTCAGAGCGGTGGTCAGTCATGGGCGGATTCAGACCAGCTATGATGATCGGGTTGTGGAGACGAATTCGCGATTGACAGGACGGACAATTGAGGACAAGGAGACATTTTCTGGCAGGGGTGGCGGTCGCGCCCTGGCTGGCACATGACCTGGCATGGGCCAAGGCTAGCGGCGACGACACGCTTTTCGTAGGCACCGGCACCAACACCGGAAGCAAGGGAATTTACGCGTACCGCTTCGATGCCGCGAAGGGCTCACTGGAATCGCTGGGTGTCGCCGCGGAGGCGCCCTCGCCATCATTTCTCGCGCTCTCGCCGGATGGTAAGGTACTGTTCGCGGTGAACGAAGTGGATTCCTACCAGGGAGCGAAGACCGGGGCGGTGAGCAGCTACGCGCTCGACCGAGGTGCGGGCAAGCTCACCCTGATCAACACCGTTGCCTCGGGAGGCTCTGGACCTTGTCATCTGACGACCGACCACACCGGCCGCGTCCTGCTGGTGGCGAATTATAGCGGGGGCAGCGCGGCATCTTTCCAGATCGGCGCGGACGGCAAGCTTAGCGAAGCCGTCTCGGAGTTCCATTACCCGTCGAATGGCCCGGGCGCGGGTCAGGACAAGGAACGCCAGAACGCTTCGCACGCGCACCGCGCAACCGTTCCTCCCGGCAATCGCTTTGTGCTGATCAATGACCTGGGACTGGACTGCATCCACATCTACCACCTGGATGCCGCTACGGCGAAGTTGACTGCGAACGATCCGGCAGAGTGGCGGGCGGCGGCAGGATCAGGTCCGCGCGCGCTGCGGTTTCATCCCAGCGGGCGCTGGGCGTACTGCGTGAACGAGCTGACCTCGACGGTCGATCAACTCAGCTGGGACGGCGCGGCCGGCAGTCTAAAGCTGATCGAAGAGACTGCTTTGCTCCCCGAAGGCTTTCATGGCATCAGCCGGGCATCAGAGATTGTCTTTGACAGGAAAGGCGCCTGGGCCTACGTCGCCAACCGGGACAACGACTTTCTGGACAGCTTCGCGGTCGATCCGGGTACGGGAAAGCTTTCTTCGCTGCAGCGCACACCATGCGGCGGGAAGATTCCGCGGCACATTGCGCTTGGTCCGAGCCAGCACTGGCTGCTGGTTGCGAACCAAGACTCCAATTTGATCGCGGTCTACCGGCGTGACGTGAAAACGGGCCGATTGGCGGCGACCGGACAGAGCTTCCCGATCCAGTCGCCGCAGTGCCTGCTGTTCGCGTAGTTAGACAGGAAGAACTACTTCAGTCCAGTCGCACCAGGTAGGCATTTCCTGCTGAAGGCCGGTCTTTGCTGGCGATCTCGAGGGCGCGCTGTTTGTCGTCGTTGGCGGGGCGAATCCGTACCCAGTGCCCGGTGGGGCCGGTGAACTCGATGACGTTGGCGGTGGTGTATTTCTTCTGCAGATGAGCTTCGATCTTCTTCGCCTCGCGCTCGCTTTGGATTGCGCCGATCTGGACACACCAGCGTCCACCCTGGGCGATCGGGGCGGGGGTTTCGAAGACTTCGATGCGTACCTGGGCGGTTCCCGGAAGATAGACGCCGACGGCCCTGGCTGAGGCCAGGGAAAGATCGAGCACCCGGTCCGGAACGAACGGACCGCGATCCGTGACGCGCATGATTGCCGATTGTCCGGTCTGGATGTTGGTCACTCGAAGCAGCGAATTCATCGGCAAGGTGCGGTGTGCGGCAGTCATCGCATCCTGGTTGTAGATCTGGCCGTTGGCGCCTTTGCGGCGGTTGTAGGGCGGTCCGTACCAGCTTGCCTTGCCGGTTTCTGAATAGATTGGCGTTCCGGCGGCGACCAATGCCGCGTCGCCCGGGCTGTCCGCCGGCGGACTCTTCTCTGGAGAGGTCGCTTTTGCCGTGGGAGGGAGTGCACCGGGTGCGGGCGCATTCGCGACGGGAGCTTCGGGGGGCGTAGGCGCGGGAAGGACTGGAGCAGCCGCGGAGGCGATGACGACGGGCGGTTGGTGACGAGCGCAGCCACTCGCGAGCAGCAGGAATATCAAAGATCCGAATACTGATCCGAACGCGGGGCCGGGCACAGAGTTGGGCACAGATCCGAGCGTTGATCCCAGCAGCGCGCCGCGCCGAGGGAGATCAGCGATCGCCGAGGGACCCAGCCTTGTCAACACGGTCTTCATTCAGGGACGGCGCTTGTCGAGGTGCTCGGCTAATCGCTGCAGGTGTTCGGCTGCGACCCGCAATGCCTGGGAGGAGTTCTGCCGTACCTGGGGCACGACTTCGTCATTCAGGTAGGCGATCACCTTCTTCACTTCTTCTTCAACGCGCGGAAGGGCGTCGCCGACGCGTTCGTCGATCTTGCGTCCGAATTCCTCGAAGCGAGTTTTGGCCGATTCCGAATCCTGTGCCATGCTAGACCTATCCTGGTGCTGCCGCGTACTCTCAGTATTCAGCCCGCGGATCGCCGGGTCAATCGCGCAACCGGAGAAATCCCAGGCAGGGTGCCTGAACGATCACTCTGCGGCTCGCCTTGGGCTTGGGGTTAATACATCCCCGATTGCGCTTTGCTTCTCCCATTGCTGTGCCTATGAAATCTTTGGTTGCCGATTCCAAGACGATGTTCCCTTCGAAGTATCGAAAGACGATTCCGCGGAAGAGCAGCCCGAAAGGGTGCTGGCTCCGTGTTCTGCCCGCCCGGACATCGCCGGCGGCGGCAGCCTTTCTTGTGACGTTGTCGATGCTTCAGCCGCCATGCCGCTCACTCGCGCAGACGGCGGCCCAAACGGAAGATGTCGCCCGCCTTCCCGAAGCGCCTACGCCCATGGCAAACCCCGGCCCTGCGCCGGCGCAGGACACGACCCAAACCGGGACGGTGAAAACAGCCTCTCCGCTGCCTATTTTTAAAATTGGCCCCTGGCGCGACCCGAAATCTCTGGACCTCTCGATGCCCGTGGCCCCGCTCTCTTCTGGTGAGAAGCTGAGGCTCTCGTTCCAGGAGCAGTTAACGCCCTTTGCTCTGGCGTCGATGCTCTTTGCTTCAGGCTGGGAGCAGTTGGTGAACAGCAATCCGAAATACGGAACCAACAGCACGGCCTACGCCGAACGCCTGGGGGCGGCTGCGGCGCGGCAGACCAGCCAGGCCGTCTTCTCCGACGGCATCTACGCCTCCGTCTTTCATCAGGACCCTCGCTATTACCGGCTCGCCAGCGGCTCGACGTTCAAACGCATCTTTTATGCGGCGGGACGGACCTTTCGGACGCGGAGTGACTCCGGGGATGCGGAGATCAACTACTCGCTGCTCTTCGGCCACGCCACTGCGCAGGGGTTGACCCTCGCCTACTATCCGGACCGCAGCCAGAACGGGCGGGTCGCGGCAACCGGCTTCGCCTGGTCGCTGTTTGGAAGCATGCTGGGCAATCAGTATCACGAGTTTTGGCCTGACGTGGTGCAGACAATTTTTCAGCGTCCGCCGAATGCCCCCAGGCGGGCAGCAGCTCCGGTCGAGCAGAAATCGATCGCGCCTCAGTGACAGACCGGCTTGCTACGGCAAACCAGCCAAGAATGCAGACTCCATTCAGAACGCCAGATAACCTCCCGGTATGCAAAATTCGCCATTCAGCAACGAGGCTTTCCGCTTTTGCGGAAGCATGATTACTCTTAGGAGTGGTAAAAGGCTGATGGGACGGCGCTTAGGAATCTTGACCGCGACCGTTTATCAAAGGAACACACAACGAATTTTGTCTGCTGGGCAATCTTACTTGCTGTCAAGATAGCCAATAACGGATAACCAGTTGGACTCAGGAGAACACGATACATGTCGAAGGCCGTCAAGTATGCGGAAAGAGCTGTAACTATAGCCGCCAAGGGCGCATGGGCGGTTTTTGAAAAGCTCAATAGCATCAACCCGAATCCTTCTTTTACCCCGAAGTGGTCCGACAAGCCCCTGCTCAAGTCTTACCAGAAGGAAAAGCCCCCACTGGGCTGGCCACGCACCACCGACTCGCTGTGTCCGAAGTGTGTGCCGGAGATTCGCCAGCAGATCATCGACGGCAAGCTGCCGCATGAAATTCTGCTTAACGAGAAGGTCGGCGAGATCAAGGCGCAGATCATCGAGCGTGACGGCCAGATCCTGATGGTCAAGGACTGCCCGAAGCACGGCCACTTTGAAGACGTAATGGCGATCGACACCGCCTTCTTCAAGCATTTGGAAGAGGTCTTCCCGGGCCGCGACATCCGCGCCCACAATGATGAAGGGCTGCACAACCACGGGACCTCGACGGTCACCCACGGCCGCGGCTCGGTGCTGACCATCGATCTGACCAACCGCTGCAACATGATGTGCGATCCCTGCTTCATGGACGCCAACCAGGTTGGCTTCGTCCACGAACTGACCTGGGACGAGATCAAGACCATGCTCGACAACGCGGTCTCGATTAAGCCGCGCCGCCAGATGTCGGTGCAGTTCTCGGGCGGCGAGCCGACGCTTTCGCCTTACTTCCTCGATGCCATCGCCTACTCCCGCAAGGTCGGTTACACCTCTGTGCAGGCGGCGACCAACGGTATTGAATTCGCCAAGAGCAAGGAACTCTGCCGGGCGGCTGCGGAAGCCGGTCTTCGCTACGCTTATCTTCAATTTGACGGAATTGGCAATGCCGCGAACTCCCACCGCAAGGTCGGCAACCTGTTCGACGTGAAGCTGCAGGCGATCCACAACCTCCATGAGGCTGGTGTCGACATCGTTCCGGTCACCACGATCATCAACGGCATCAACAACGAGCAGGTTGGCCGGATCATCGAGTTTGCGCTCGACAACCCGAAGAAGATCAACTTCCTTAGCTTCCAGCCGGTTTCGTTCACCGGCCGCGACGAAGCGGTTACGGACGAACGCCGTCAAGCGCAGCGCTACACGCTGAGCCACATGGCGCACGATGTCAAGAACCAGACCGGCCTGGGCGAACCCACCCGCGACTGGTTCCCGATCAGCTTCATGAGCACCTTCTCCGACTGGGCCGATCTGGTTCACGGACCGAATCGCGACTGGGGCCAGCTCTCCTGCGGATGCCACCCGAACTGCGGCATCGGCATGGCGCTGATGATCGATAAAGAAACTAAGGAAGCGGTTCCCGTCACTGCCTTTCTCAACGCCGATCGTCTCGCCAAGGACGTAGCCAAGATCAACGATGCTGCCCGCGGCAAGTTCCTGTCGATTGCCGGTGTGACTTTGGCGCTGCTGCGGAACTACGATCCGACCAAGTCGCCGACCCACTTCAAGATTCTCGATTTGCTGCAGAAGTTCGATAAGTGCTTCGGCGCGACCGGCCGCAACTACGGCAAGGTCACCGCCGACCGCACCATGGAAGACATCGAGAAGCGCCGTAAGGACCGCTGGAACTTCCTCTTCATCGCCGGCATGTGGTTCCAGGACCTCTTCAACTACGATTTCCGCCGCACCGAGCAGTGCATCATTCCCTATGCCACGCAAGAGGGAGAGATCAGCTTCTGCGCCTACAACACTGGCGTCGGCTGGCGGAACATCATCGAGAAGATGCACATGACCTCGACCTTGACCAAATGGTATGAGGAGCATGGCCGGCATGAGATCTTTGCCGGCGGCAAAAAGGTTGGCATGGGCGATGCGCAGAACGATTTGCTGCTGAACCAGGAGCATGTCGATTCGGCCGCCAACGACACCTTCGACAAGCTGGGCATCGCCAAGAACTCTCGCGAAGAGAAGCTCAAGGCGCGTGACGCCAAGCTCAAGCAGGATGCCGAAAATGCCCGCATGGCTAAGCTCTACCGCGAAGAGATCCTCGGCGAGAAGCCACCACAAGACGGATTCATTCCACTAGGCAACCTCATCCAGTCAGCCCCTAAGGCTGCTCAAGAAGAGTCCGCCGAACCCGTCATGGGGGACTAGGGACTCGCCCGCCAGGCAGGACTAGCCGTCCAGACGTACGCGGCTTTGCCGCACGAGCAACAGCGAAAGCCATCCGTGAGGATGGCTTTTGTTGTCTATTGCGCCAGCGTTAGCTCTACCGGAATGGTGTCAGTATGCGGAGGCAGGCAAACGCGGTCGTTGCAGGACTGATAGCGAACCAGGACACGCAATGTTCCTGGCCCCGGAGCGGTCTCTCGCGCCGCCTGCAGATATAAGGTGAAACCGGCCGAGCCTTCAAAGAATTTGGTGGGTTTTTGAAAGACCGGGTCGGGAAGCACGTGGGGCTTGGCTTCTTCCACGCGCAAGAGGTCCGCCGGGTCGCCATCGGTGAGAGCGACCTCCGTGGCCACTGGTCCACCCGGCGGCTCTTCGAGCGCATAGAGATGCCAGCCGGGGTCGATGTGGCCCGTGATCGAAACGGTGAACTTCGCGCCTGCCTTGACCGGCTTTGCAGGCGCTGCCTTGATCTGCCATTGCACCACCGGTTTGGGTGCGCCGTCAGCAGTAGAGACTCCGAGAGCGAGCAATGCCAGCAGGAGTAGGCCTCCTTCAGTCAGCGACCTCATGCTATTCGGCCTCTTTCTGCGGCTCGCCGACCGGAACATAGGCGCTTTGCAGGACGCGGTGAGTCACGGAATCCTGCACCCATGCGGCAATGGCGAGATGCTGCGGTTCCATCGTCATGTCTTTGGTCAGGAAGGTGATCTTCCCGAACCGATCGTTCTTCTGCTCGAAGCCGTCGAGATAGGAGGTGAGGGATTGACTGATTGCCGCCGGATCGAAAGAGGCGTCGAGCGAGGAGCTCTCGTTCAGGGCGACGGAGAAGCCTGAGTCCGCAGGCTTTGCCAGCGCGCGCATGACCATGCGGTGAAAGCGAATGCCGTTCTCCCCGCTATAGCGAATATTGTCTTCCACCAGGGCGAAGTTGATGAGCAGGCGTGGCTCAGGCTCTGAGCCTGCAGGCGCGGCTGCTTCTCCTGGGGCCGAAGCAACCGGAGTTTTCTTCCCTGCCTCAGAGGCGCCTGCGCCCGAATCCGTCTTGCGGACGAGTTCCTTTTGGATCTCACTTAGCGACGGGAGCTCCACGTCCGCATGAGCCTTCACCACACCACCGGCGTCGGTGGCGGAAAGCTTGAGCTTGATTTGGCTGGGAGCAGTCGTTCTGGCGTTCACTGCGGTGGACAGCTTGTCGTAGATCTTGCGGCTGCCGACGCGTGAGGACCCATTGAAATCCTGCGCCTCGCCGTCGACCACAAAGGTCGGTGTCCCGCCGACCTGGTATAGCTCCGCGCGCGCCACAGAGTTTGGATTCGCGAGCGGGTCTGGACCCGGAATATGCTGGTCGAGCGCCAAAACCACGACCGCGCTCCGAGGATAAGCGCCGAGCACCGCGTCGACGGCCAGATCTCCGCCCACGCATGGTACGCATGCCGAGCCGGTGAAAAGCTCCAGCAGCACGGCATGACCAGACGCCGTCGGCGCCTTCTCGGCTGTGAAAGGCGGCGGAAAGAGCTGCGCATAACGAGCATCCATCTCCGCGGCGAAACCGGCGTCGCTGCCCGCGTGTGCAGCGCGGTAAAGCTCCATCATCTTCTTGCGGTCGGCGTCGCTGAGAGCTCCCACCAGCTGGGCGCGCTCAAAGGAGTCAAGCGCCAGGGCATTGTCCTGGTCGAGAAGCGCCAGCCGGCCTCGCTGTGAGTTGACGTCGTCGACCAGCGGATCAAGTTGAAACGCCTCGGCAATCAGAGTTGCCGCCCGAGCCTGCTTTCCTTGCCGTAGATAAACATCAGCCAGAATCGCCAGGGCATCCGCGCGGGTGTTGGCGAACTCGCGGTGAAGAGCTTCAGGTTTAGGGAGCGGCATCTTGTTTTTGACGTCGTCCAACGTCATCTCGTGATCGTAGGCGCTCTCGGTGAGATGCTTAGCGGCATCGGCGGCGAGCTTTTCGGCCAGCGGAAGGTCAACCCCGGATGAGCCGGCTTCCGCCAAGAGAAGGGCTGCATAGGTCTCCCGGTCCCAGCGAGAAGTCCCCTTGCCGGAGCGTTTCACCCAAAGCTTCGCCTGGGCATCGATCTCGGCAGCGCGCTGCGGGAAGCTGTCGAGCAACGTCTTGAGGATCGACTCCTGGGCGCTGTGCACGCGTTTGCTCTTGGGATAGTCGCGGATGAAGGCGCGCATGGCCGCCAGCCGCGCTTCGGGTTCCACCATCGCTCGGGCCGCTTTGTAGGCGCGCTCATCGGCCGGAAGCTGCTTTTTTACGGCGGGGGCGACGCTTTGTGCGTGGAGAGAACTTATAGACAAGAAGAACAGACAGCTAAATACGAGCGCGAAGTATGACTTGGGTTGAAGATCTCGACGAAACATATTGGCAGTATAAGAGCGCGAGATTGCGATCTGATATGGAGTCTCCGCACTCAAGTGCAGAGGCCCTGGAGCGAGCTATTGATCCGGAACATAGCGACTGTGCGAGACACTCTCGATCTCGCAACACGGCGATGAATGCCGGAAAGAGCAGTGAGGTGTTACGCATGACACTCCCAAAGTAAAATCTCTGGCCGCTTAATCTGATCTTCACACAAAGGAAAACCCCACCGAAATGATGGGATTTTGTCGACCAAACGAAAGCCCGCTTGAGAGCGGGCTTTCGTAGGACGAGATGATCCAAGGAGAGAGTCCAGGGAGAGACTCTTACCGGTGACCGCCACCGCCGCCACCGTGGAATCCACCACCGCCGCCACCGTGGAAACCGCCACCTCCACCGCCGTGGAAGCCGCCGCCACCACCGCCATGGAATCCGCCGCCACCGGCGAAGCCACCGCCCGGCGAACCGTGGAAACCTCCGCCTGGGGAACCATGGAAACCTCCGCCACCGCCATAGGTAGGCCGTGCACCTCCCGGATAGCCGCCATGGAAGCCGTTCCCGTAGCCGGTGCGTCCGTAGAAGCCGCCGCCACGATAGCCACCATAGCCGTAGCCAGCGCGTCCATAGAAGCCGTGGCCGTAGCCGCCCCAGGGTCCGCGTCCCCAATAACCCCTGTACCAGGGACCGGCTCCGATGAAGATGCCGCCGGCAAACCAGGTCGGGCCATAATAGCCATAAGGAGCACAGGAGTAAGGATAATAAGGATAGTAGCCATAGCTGCAGACCGGCGGTCCGTAGCCGTAGTCGCCGTAGTAGCCGATCGGGGCAACTGCCGGCCCTATCCCAATGCCGACAGCGACTTGCGAGTGCGCAAACGCAGCCGGAATGGCGAGAAGACTGAGCAGTAAAAGTGAACGAAGAACGCGCATTTGAGTAGACCTCCCTCGCCAGGAATCTGGTTGCCCATGTAGGCCATCCTTCAGAACCTGACGCGACTCCGGAGTGGCTGAACGCTCGCACGAAGTCTAACTGTATAAACAAGAGATGCGTGGAAAAGTTGTGGGCTTCATTGTTCCCCCGACGGTGAGAACCGCCGGCATTGGAGTTCCGAGTCTGGATCCCCTCAAAATGGGCGCGGTGGCTTTAAGCGAATAGCGCCGGAGACACAAACCCTTCACTTTGTTCAAGGTGAGGAGGGTTGTTTCCGAATGCTCAGGCTCGATTGGCCTTGATTCAGAAGTGCTGTTGGTCGGCGTGAGTACAACGGGCGGTCTGTGCCGGACGTTGGTTTGTCGGCCCTCCTTAGCGGGAAACCCTTACGCCGTGAGTTCGGATTCGAGTGGCCGGACTCCTGCTCTCAACCTGCGTGCTGGCGGCTGATAGAGTATCCGAAGCGCTTCGCAGCGGGAAGATACAGTAGCTATGTTCGTTAAGTCACAACGGGTCCATTTCATAGGCATCGGCGGAATTGGGATGAGCGGGATCGCCGAGATCCTGCTGAATCTCGGGTATGCGGTATCGGGTTCCGATCTGCGGCGGACAGCCACCACCGAACGTCTTGCCGGGTTGGGCGCCACGATCTTTGAGGGGCATGCGGCCGCCAACGTCGTCGGCTCCGGGGTGGTGGTTGCGAGCTCCGCCGTCAACGAGCGCAATCCAGAGATCATGGAAGCCCGGGTGGCAAGGATACCGGTGATTCAGCGGGCTGAAATGCTGGCCGAGTTGATGCGCCTGAAATACGGCATCGCGGTCGCGGGAATGCATGGCAAGACAACCACAACTTCGATGATCGCAACGGTGCTCGCGGCGGGCGGGCTCGATCCCACGGTGGTGGTTGGCGGACGGGTCGACGCCCTGGGATCGAATGCGAGACTCGGCAGATCGCAGTATCTGGTCGCCGAGGCCGATGAAAGCGACAGGTCGTTCTTGAAACTGTCACCGATTCTTGCGGTGGTCACCAACCTCGATCGCGAACACATGGATTGTTATCGCGACCTGGCGGATATTGAACGCGCGTTCCTTGAATTCATGGACAAGGTCCCGTTCTATGGGGCGACGATCGCTTGCCTCGACGACGAGATGCTTGCCGCGGTTTTGCCCAAGGTACGGCGTCGTGTCTTTACCTATGGCGCCAGCGCCAAAGCGGATTTTGTCGTTCGGGCGCTCCCGGCTATGGTCTCGGACGGAGATGCGCAGATTCGCTCCCGCTTTGAAGTAGCGTTTGGCGCGCAGTCGCTCGGACCTTTTGAGCTTCACGTGCCGGGTCGCCACAATGTTTTGAACGCCACGGCGGCGGTGGCGATCGCGAGCCAGTTAGAGATAGCTCCAGAGGCGATCGCGCAAGGGCTGCGGGACTTCCGTGGGGTCGACCGGCGCTTCCAGCTGAAAGGATGCGTCAATGGCGTTGCGGTCATCGATGATTATGGGCATCATCCGACGGAGATCCGCGCGACCCTGAAAGCGGCCCGGGAGTGTGCCTATAGGAAACTGCATGTCATCTTTCAGCCTCACCGTTATTCGCGGACGCGAGACCTGCTGAAGGAGTTTGCCGCTGCGTTCCATGAAGCCGACTCAGTGCAGATCCTCGATATCTATGCGGCCAGCGAAGATCCCATCGAAGGGGTGAGTGCCGAGACGCTGGTAGCTGCAGTCGGCCGCCCAGAGGTCGAATATGCGGCTTCCTTTGAAGAAGCCGCGGACCGGGCAGCCGCAGCCGCGCGGGAGGGGGACGCCGTTCTCACCCTGGGAGCAGGCAGCGTCTCGCAGATTGCGGGAATGGTGATAAGCCGTCTGCAAAAGTAGGAGACAGGCGGCAACTTGCGATTTCGAGTGGGGTTTCCACACAAGTCCGAGAATAGTAGGTTCGCGTTGGCTCCCGGACCCGTTATCCCAGCCGGTGCGTCGTATCCGGCTCCGAATGATGTAGAAGCACACCGGAAGGGTGACGGATGCACGTTGTGTGGATGGCAGGAGACATCCGAGAGCTAGGGATAAGCATCCATCTCTGGGCACCTTCCGACATCCAATGTAAGGCACAATCTCGAGCAATTAGACGAAACATCATCCGGCGCCTTCGCGGATTGAAGCGGAATTTTTTGTTATCCGCAGTGAAATATACCCGGAACGTGGAGAAGGAATCTATGAAATGGACTGAACGATATACGGCGTTGCCGGCTTACGGGGCATTGCCGGTTTTCGCGCTCGCGTTGACTCTCGGAGTAGCGGGCTGCAACAAAACTCCTGATCAAAGTGCGCAAGATCAAAGCGCGCAGAACTCGAATCCGCAAGACCAAAGCGCACAGGATCAGGGTGATCCGGCGGCCGCAAACATGGCGCCGGTCGACAATTCGGCGGCCAGCAGTTCGGCGCCCGCAGCCCCGAGTAGCTCGAGCAGTGCCGCTCCGCAGCAGGAGGCGCCTGCCCAGCAATCCGCACCTGCCCAACAATCTGCGCCGCAGGATCAATCCTCGGCGCCGGCGCCGCAAGATCAGTCTTCCGCACCCGCTCCGCAATCGGACAATCAAGGCTCGACCGATTACAGCGAGGCTTCGTACAACCCGGCCCCGGCGCAGTACGCTCCGCAGCCTCCGCCTCCGCTGCCTGATTACCAGCAGCCACCGATCCCCGCACCAGGATATCTATGGACCCCGGGCTACTGGGCCTATGCGCCAACCGGCTACTATTGGGTTCCGGGAGCCTGGACTGAGCCTCCTTACCAGGGCGCCTTATGGACACCACCTTACTGGGGATTCTCGGGCGGTAGATACGGGTTTTTCCACGGATATTGGGGCCGCTACATCGGCTTCTATGGCGGCGTCGATTATGGCCACGGCTACACTGGCCGGGGCTATCAGGGTGGCTACTGGCACGGGAACGACTTTAATTACAACCGCTCGGTGAACAACATCAGCAACGTTCATATCACCAACGTCTATAACCGCACGATCATCAACAACACGACCATCAACAACAACCGAGTCAGCTACAACGGTGGCCCGCAGGGCGTTCAAGCGCGGCCGCTACCCGCCGAGGTAGCAGCTTACCGCGCGCCTCACGCCCCGGCGATGACTTCTCAGGTGCAGTTGGAGAGACAAGCCGCCGCCAATCGCCAACAGTTCGCCAAGGTGAACAACGGACGGCCGGCGGTCTTCGCCGCTCCCAAACCGCTCCCAGCCCAGAAAGGTATCCCTCCGGCCCCAGTGATGCGTCCGGTCAACCGTGCGGAGGCGCGCCCGGGCAATACCATGGAAGCTCGCCCGAACAATACGATGGAAGCGCATCCGAACAACACCATGCAAGCGCGCCCGGGAGCTACCCCGGCTCGTCCTGAGGCGAACAGCCCGCGTCCGGGAGCTACCCCGGCTCGTCCTGAGGCGAACAGCCCGCGTCCGGGAGCTACCCCGGCTCGTCCCGAGGCGAACAACCCGCGTCCCGGCACGCCTCAGAAACCTGAGACTGCGAATCGGCCGGAGAACAATCGGCCGGACAACAACCGACCGGCGCCAAATCGGCCGACACCTGAGAATCGGCCCGAGGCCAAGCCCGCTCCGCAAACCAGGCCAGCTCCGCAGACCAGGCCGGAGCCGCAAACCAGGCCGGAGTCGACGAACACTCCACAGTCCCGTCCCGAGAACCGCCCGGCTCCGAGCCGTCCGGCTCCCGAGGCGCACCCGAACCCCCAACCTCATCCCGAGCAGCAGGCGCGGCCCGCCCAGCAACCGCGGCCTGCTCCTCAACATGACCAGAGCAAGCCAGAGTCCCACCCGGAAGAGGAACATCCTAGATAGGCTTATGTAGCCCTGATTGTTCGGGCGCACGGGCTGATAAATAAAGAAACCCCATCGAAGCTGATGGGGTTTCTTTATGGACGAAGGTCTTCTCTTTGGAGACAACTCGGGGCGGCGGAGAGAACTCAGGCGGCGGAGATTTCTGCAATGCCGCCACTACCGGGCCACAAATGCACCCCGGAATCTCACTCCAGAGTCGCACTCCAGCAGGCGCGACCCCAGAATACGCCCATGACCGGCGGCGCGGGTCATGGGTTGAGACCGTCCCTACACTTCTAGTTTGCCGTAATGTCCAACGTGAGCTTCACTGAGCCCGTCGACAGGGTGCTTCCTGTTCCTGTGATGCCAGAGACGGTCACGGTATAAACACCTACTGGAGTGCCTGGATTCGCGGAGGGCGGCCGATGGAAGTAAGAATAGCGCTGAGAGCATGCGCCCAGGCCCAGGCCGCCTGACAGCAGCAAGGCCAGCAACCCCAGCATTTTCAGCGAAGAGTTGATTCTGCCGGGAAGTCCGCGCTTGCGGGCGAGGCCCAGTCCAACCAGCGCCAGGATGCCTGGAACTACCACCGCGTAGGTTGTGCGATCGTTGCGCCAAGAGGCGGGATCCTTCAGCAATGCGCCAGAGGGAGCGATCGACTGGAGGCTCAGCGTACTGAGCGCCGGCACTCCGTTGGGGGCGGCGGCTGAGGGAATTCCCGGGGTAACTTGCGCCGGAGTAAAGACACAGGTCACCGAGGCATAAGGAACTCCAGAACAGGATAGGGAAACCGCCTGGGCGAAGCCGTTCTCTGGCGTTGCCGTGATGACTGTACTTACCGGAACTCCGGCTGGCGTTTTTAAAGAAGACGCGCTCGCGCTGAGGGTAAATCCCGGAACTCCGGAAGCCAGGGAATTGACTGTTGAAGGCGCGGAGCTTGACGCCGAATGACTGTCATCGCCTTCATACACGGCGGTGATCTTCTGTTCGCCCAAGGGCAGAGCGTCGACTGAATAAGTAGCTTTGCCCTCGCTGTCGAGAACCGCCGAGCCGAGTGACCGGTCGCCATCCATGAAACTGACGCTTCCGCTCGGTAGCGGGGCGCCGTCGGCGCCGGCCGCGGCTTGCACGCTAAAGGTCGCCTGGGTGCGGCTTGCTCCCTCGAGAGTCGAGACACTCAACTCGATACGGGATGGTGTTTTCTCCGTCTTCGCTGTCTGGCCCACGGCGACCAGTGGCAGGATGACAGATAACCAACAGAATCCGGTCATCAACTTGATAACGGCGGACATCCGGGGAAATGCCCGGCCTGATGGAAGTCCAACTTCCGATTGCAAACGACTGACGATTCCTGCCTGGTACTTGCAAAGTTCTAAGCTGCTCGACTTCAAATCCATCCCTCAACCTGGAGCACACGCCACTCTCGTCCAAGGACCTTTCGATCCTCAAAGCTGGTGACTCAAACTGTATTGTATCTGCGTCAGGCGCAAACGCACCGCACCTCTGACCGGGAAAGCTGTTGGGGCAGACGATCGGAGCAGTGGTCAGCCGCCTATCGAGCGGTTACCGCAGTAACTCTGTCGCTAATGCCCTCGACATATACACTTCTTGTAGCCGCTCGGTTCACATCCCTTAGAGAGAATCCAGAGTGACGGCGGTGCTCCGCAAGCAGCCTTGACTTCAACCGCTTTCCAACCAACCGCTTTCCAATGGAGAGCGTGTCCCGGGATTTTGATCCTGGTGTTTCCGACAACACAGCAGTTTTGAGGAGATCCTTTGCGCTTTCTATCCGCGTCCGCACAAAGAAGTGTCTTTTGCCAGCTAGCTTTGCCGTTGCTTGTCTTAACGCCGGCCTCGATCGCTCTTGCCCAGCTGCCTGGCGGGATGCATGCCATGGCCGCTCCCGCTCTCGCTCAGGAATCTTACTCCAGCTTCGCTTCCGCGACACCGGCGGCGGACCCGGCCGACTCGGTCTGCGCGCGCCAGCCGGTTGGATCTGTCATTTCGTCGCCGAGCCAGTTGACCAGCACCAATGGTGTTCTGGAGACGACCTTCTCCTTTAAAAGGGTGGTCGATCAGGCTGGACTGACGCGCTATTGCTACATCTCGAACACCGGCGTCCAGGCCCCTACGTTGCGAGTGAACCCGGGCGATCAGCTCATCATTCACTTCGTGAATGACATCCCCGCCAGCGCAGCGGTCAAGGCCCAGGCCATGCCCGGCATGGTGATGAAGGGTGATGCGGCAGCCGCGGCCAGTAGTGATTGCAGCGCCACGTCGGTCGGCGCCACCTCGACCAACATGCATTTTCACGGCTTGAACGTATCACCGGCATGTCACCAGGATGAGGTCATCCACACCATCATTCAGCCAGGAGCCAGCTTCGACTACACCGTCCAGATTCCCGCGAATGAGCCTTCCGGGATGTACTGGTACCACCCTCATCCGCACGGATTCAGCCAGAGCCAGGTGCTGGGGGGCGCGACCGGGATAATCATCGTTGAGGGAATCCAGAACTTCAATTCCGCGGTGGCCGGCCTGCCGGAACGCATCCTGGTGATTCGCGATCAGGCGCTTACCTCCGCCGAACAGAAGATCTCCGGCGCCCAGCCGGGTGATGACCTCTCGCTCAACTACGTGCCCGTCAACTATCCCAAGTACACGCCCGGTGTCATTCAGACTCCGCCAGCTACCAAGGAATTCTGGAGAGTTGCGAATACTTCGGCTAATTCGCTCATTAATCTTGAAGTCAACATCGGCGCCACGCATCCCACCCTGCAGATTGTCGCCACCGACGGCGTGCCGGTGACTGACGGCAGCGGGAACCCAACCACTCTTTCGGCCCAGAATGTCGTGCTGCCGCCCGGCGCCCGGGTCGAGTTCATCTTAGTCACTCCCAACGCCGGACAGGGCGCCCAGTTGATTGCGCAAACGTGGAACAACGGTCCTCAAGGCGATGCCGACCCGGGCCGGCCGCTGGCCAATATCGTGGCCAGCGCTTCGACCAGCGATGGCGGCCTTCCTCGAACCTCCGGCACACCGGTCACCATCCCGGCCGTTAACCATTCGCTGCCGCCTTTGCGCTTCAAGGCGTTAGATTCGGCCGCGGCGACAGTGCAGCGCAACCTCTACTTCTCGATCAAATCCGATTTCAGCCAGTTCTATATCACCGTCGCCGGTCAGACACCTGCGCCCTTCAGCATGGATGGACCGCCCAACATCACCGTCCACGCGGGCACCGTCGAGCAGTGGACGATCAGCAATCATTCACTGATGGATCACGCCTTCCACATCCATCAGATCCACTTCCGCACCCTCGCCATCAATGGGAGCCCGGTCACCGACTATACCGAGCGCGACACCATCAACGTGCCCCACTGGAGCGGTTCGGGCGCCTACCCAAGCGTGACCCTGCTGATGGACTTTTCTGATCCTGATATCGTCGGCACCTTCGTCTATCACTGCCACATCCTCTCGCACGAAGATCTCGGCATGATGGGCTCGATTCAGGTGCTGCCCTCCACCTCGCCTGCGCCGACGCTTACCAGCATCAGCCGTAAATACGGGGCCTACGGCGCAGTCGTCACCGTCAACGGGACGAATCTCGGCGCCACTCAGGGCAACAGCACGCTCACCTTCAACGGCGTTCCGGCTTCGTCAACGTCCTTCTACACCATGACCTGGTCGAACACCAGCATCACCACCACGGTCCCCGCGCGGGCCACCACCGGCGATGTCGTCGTGACCGTCGCCGGCAATACCAGCAACGGCTTCGGCTTCGTCGTCTACCCCGACCCGGTGATCACCAGGATCTCGCCCACCAGCGGCCCCGCGGGAACTGTCGTCACCGTAACCGGCACCGCCCTCATGGATCCTCAGGGACAAGGTTTGGTGACCCTCAACAACGTCACCGTGCCGTTTACGGGGACGCAGTCGAACACCGCGCTGAGGGTCATCATTCCCAAGGGGGCGACCAGTGGGGAACTGCGCGTTCACGCCTCGGGAGCGGGCGACAGCAACGCCGCTTCTACCTTTACGGTGAACTAAACTACCTATCAACTAAACCGCTAGACAACAGAAATGCCGCGGAGAATCTCCGCGGCATTTGTTGTCTAGCTTCCAAAACTCTCTCAGATCCGCATCGGCATGATGATGTAACGGTAGCGGTATTCATCATCGGCATCCTCGGGACGAACCTGCCCCGCAGACTGCGCGTCTTTGAATTCGAGCCGCACTTCGCCGGCATTCCCGACCGCTCTCAAGAAGTCGATCAGGTAGGAAGAATTGAAGCCGACTACAATCGCATCGAAGTTGTAGGGCGTCTCGATGGTGTCTTCAGATTCGCCCGAGTCGGTCGAGGAGGAGGATATTTTTAGCTCATTCTGCTCCAACCGCATCTTCACCGCGCCCGAACGTTCGTCCGCAAACTGCGCAACCCGCTGGATCGAAGCCATTAAATCTTCGCTGCGCACCACCACGAATTTGTTATTGTCCCGTGGCAACACCGCTTCGTAGTTAGGGAACTGGCCAGTCAGCTTGCGCGAAGTCAGTGTCCGATGCCCAACTTTGAAGAACAAGGTATGGTCGTCATCCGAGAAATCGACGAACTCGGCATCGCTGTTCGAGAGCAGCGATTGCAGCTCCGATAAAGCTTTGCGCGGAATCAGCGTCCGCTTCTCGCCGCTGATATTCGCCAGCGACTCGCCCGTCTTCTCCACATGCGCCAGCCGGTGGCCATCCGTCGCCACCATCGCCAGGCTCTCCGCCTTCAGGATCAGCAGCGCTCCGTTGAGCGTGTAGCGCGACTCTTCGTTCGAAATCGCAAAGATCGTCTTGCCGATCATGTTCTTAAGCGATGCCGAGGGAATCTTGGTGACGCCTGCCTCAGGAAAGGCTGGAACCTGGGGAAAATTCGCGCGCGCCATACCGACCATCTTGGTGTTCGATCGTCCCGAGCGGATCTGTACCCAGTGGTTGTCCATCAGCTTGATCGAGATGTCGCCATCGCCGAGCAGCTTGATGTAGTCGTAGAGTTTGCGCGCAGGAATCGTGCACGCGCCTGGCTTCTTGACCTTTGCCGCACAGGAAGTCTTGATGCTCTGGTCGAGGTCGGTGGCGGTAATCGTCAGCCGGTCGTCAGCGGCTTCGATAAGGAAATTCGACAGGATGGGTATGGTCGTTTTCCGCTCCACCACACTTTGGGTCGCGGTCAGTTCGCGCAGCAACTCAGCGCGACTGACGCTGATCTCCATGGCTCCGCTAGCCACCAGCGGCTTCTCCTGCTCCAACTCTAAGCCCGGCATAGTGCATCGCCCCCTCTTGTCGGTTTGCCACACTCTACACCACTACAGCCGAAAAGGCACACTGGTGTTTATGGCAGACTGCTACTGCCCTCATTCTAGTGAGAATTTTGATGGCCGGCCCTGCGGAAAACTGGTCATTCCGGTGGAAGTCAAGGTCAGAACAGGAAATGAGTTTTCCTGGATCGGGATGGATGGAAGCGCCGTTCTCTATGCCGGCGGCAGTCACCGTCTCCGTCCCAAGAACGACTGCTTTTAAGACTGTTCTTAAAGTCTTATTGAAACCAGTAGCAGTAATAGTTAGCCGTGGATAAGTGGAAACCGAGCCCAAAACCCATGCCACGGCGCTGCTAGTCTATGGCCCGGATTTAGAAATCCTGTCCTCTCAAAAAGCACAATCAGGAAAGTCGGGGCCGGTCTCTCACGGAACCGCCGAGTTTCCCAAGTTCTGCACAGTCTCTCCAAAGAGCCTGGTGTGGAAACCATGCGGTGGAAGTGGAAAGCATGGTCCCGCACACTGGGGATGCGCCAGTGCGCGCGCCCCGCCTTGCACAGAAGACGCATTTTCCTAAGTTTCCTCAACGCTCGGGATGACTCGTGAGACAACAGTTAGGAGAGAGGTTTGAGTCGAGATGCCGGCCACCGCCAAAAGTGAAGCGAAGCCGCAAACTCGGCTGGCCCTGCTGCGGGAGCTTGAAGCGGTCGCCGATGAGCGCAAAGCACAGAGTCATGCCTGGTTTTTCAAAACCGGCAAGGGGGAGTACGGGGAAGGCGACATCTTTCTCGGTATCACCGTTCCCATCGCGCGAAAAATAGCCCTCCGCTATACTCACCTGCCGCTCGCGGAGATAGAGAAGCTGCTCGCCTCGCCTATTCACGAACATCGCTTCGCCGCGCTCGAGATCCTGGTTGTGCAATACGAACGAGGCGACGAGATGCTACGCCAGCAGATTTATGATTTTTACCTGCAGAATACGCGCCGGGCGAACAACTGGGACCTGGTCGACACCTCCGCCCCATACATCGTCGGCGAGCACCTCAGGACGCGGCCGCGGGCCGTTCTCGATCGGCTGGCAGCCTCGTCCATGCTGTGGGAGAGGCGGATCGCCATGGTCGCGACCCTTGGTCTGGTGCGCCACGGAGAAATCAAAGACAGCTTCCGCATCGCCAAGCGGCTCTTCAACGACAAAGAGCCGCTCATTCACAAGGCTACGGGATGGATCCTTCGCGAAGCCGGAAAGGTCTCGCGAGAAGAGCTGATCCAATTTCTCGAAAAGTATGCGGCGAAGATGCCGCGGACGACCTTGCGGTATGCGATTGAGCGGTTTTCGCCGGAGGAGCGGAAGCAGTGGCTGAAGCGCTAGCGTCCCCAGCTCGCACTGCGAAGCAACACTTGCAGGCAGCGCCGTTGTTGACCGGGCCGCGCGTTTGCTTGTTGAGATCTTTGGCTCGAGGGACGCCATCTGCTTTCAAAGACGACGACGGGCCCCGTCCCAGGCGGCCAGCTGCCACTGCACCGAATCCAGTGCGGACGCAATGGCCGTCAGATCGGGAGCGATGAATTCCGGAATCAGTTGTCGAACGCCGGTGACGCTGCCGGACATGAGCCCTTTACCAAGCTCACAGCTGACACGGTGGTTCGCAGGCAGCCTTATTAAGCAGCTTTGACGAGCAACGCCTTGACCCGCGCATTCAGCCGGCTCTTGTACCGCGACGCGGTGTTGTCATGCAGAATGCCCTTCTGCACGCTCTTGTCGAGCGCCGAGGTGGTCAGCCGCAGCTGCTCCTGCGCGGCGGTGTGGTCGCCCTTCGCGATCGCCTCGCGCAAGCTGCGCAGGCTGCCACGGACGCGGCTCCGGTTGGCACGGTTCACGGCTGTTTTCTTTTCGGTCTGACGGGCGCGCTTGAGCGAAGATACATGGTTCGCCATCTTGATAAATCCTTATCTAACCCGGTAAAGGGTGCTGGAAATGGAATGCGCGCAGATAGACATCTTCTTTCATGCCGCGCAAACCTTAAGTTTATTGGAATTTGGGGTCGTGGTCAATCCAGGATGGCGCTCTCTCAAGGTGCTAGTTCATAAGAGTAGGCGAACTCGCTGTTCTCCCTTAGGTGTGCAGAAGGAACTAACTTCATGCGGCGGGTTGATGAAGCCTGAAATCTATCTTTCCGATACACTTGACTTTCCGCTTCCTATTCACACACTGATATCGGATCGAGGCCAATGTTCATGCTGTTGACGAGGCGCGTTGTATCTGCTGTAACTGTGTCGTTTCTTGCGGCGGCTGCTTTTGCCCAGACTGCCTCGCCTTCGTCGCCTAAAGATATGGTGATTTCGAACGCGACAGTGATGACTGTGACCCACGGTACCCTCGAACATGCCAGCGTGTGGATCCATGACGGCAAGATCGCCGGAGTCGGCGCCAGCGTTGCCGCTCCAGCCGACGCCGTCAAAGTCGATGCGAGCGGCAAATTTCTGACCCCGGGAATTATCGATCCGCACTCCCACTCCGCGCTCGATAGCGATGTCAACGAGGCCACCAGCCCGGTCACGCCCAGCATGATGATGATCGATGCATTCGATAACCGGGACAAGGCCCTCTACCAGGCCCTGGCTGGCGGCGTCACTACAGAGCTGCTCCTGCATGGATCGGCAAACATGATCGGCGGGCAGGCGGTGGTTATCAAGAACAAGTTTGGGCTCTCCCGCGATGCCATGATTTTTCCCAACGCACCGCGCTCTATCAAATTTGCCAGCGGCGAAAATCCCAAGCGGGTTTACGGCAGCCGTAACCAGCTACCATCGACGCGCATGGGGAACTTTGAGGTGATGCGCCAGTCCTTTGAAGACGCCAAGGCCTACATGGCCAAATGGGACGCTTACAACGCGAAGGTTGCCAAGGGGGACAAGGAAGCCGAGAAGCCTGGTGTTGATCTCAAGCTCGAGGCCCTGGCCGATGTCTTGCGCGGTAAGCTCTATGTCCAGATTCATTGCTACCGCGCCGACGAATTCCTCACTGAAGAGGCGATCGCCAAGCAGTATGGTTACAAGATTCGCGCCTTTCACCATGCTTTAGAAATGTACAAGGTCGCCCCGACGATCGCGGCGGACGGCACCGCTATCGCCACCTTCGCGGATTGGTGGGGATACAAGGACGAAGCCTGGGACGCGATTCCGTGGAATGCCGTGATGTCGATGCGGCAAGGTGTGCGGGTGGCTCTGAAGAGCGACTCGAACGACTACATTCGCCGGCTCAACCAGGAGGCCGGCAAGATGGTCCGGTACGGCGGGGCGACGGAGGAAGAAGCGCTCAAGATGGTCACACTCAATGCGGCGTGGATCATCGGTGTCGACGACCGCGTGGGCTCGATTGATGTCGGAAAAGACGCCGACCTTGTGGTCTGGAACATGGATCCGCTCTCCATTTATGCACGCACCGAGAAGGTCTACATCGATGGCGATCTGTTTTTCGACAGCAGCCTGCCCGGCTTCGGCACCACTCATTTCAATGGGGTGATGCACGACTCCGGCGGCTTCGGCGGCGACGATGAGGATGAGGTCTCGAGCAGCAAACAAGGCAATTGATGCAGTTGATGGAGAGGAGAGGTCATGAAGGGATACATCGTCTTCAACAAGGAAAAGACGCTGGACGCCGCCGAGATGGCAGCCTATACGGACAAGGTCGCCTCGACCTTCGTAGGCCATGACATTAAGGTGCTTGCCGCCTACGGCAAACACGAGGTGCTTGAGGGCGAGCCGACTGAAGGCGTGGTGATTGCGGAATTTCCAACCGTCGAGGCGGCGAAGGCCTGGTACGAGAGTCAGGAGTACCGCGAGGTCCGCAAGCATCGGCACAATGGCGCAATCTATCGTGCCATCCTGGTCGAAGGGGTTTGATTTCGAGTTGTCTTCCTAGAATGAAGGGGCTGGTAACTTCGCCGAAAGGGTTTTGAAATGGCGTTTCACGACAACTTCGTTCCTGGCTATTTTGGCGCAAAGCTAGCGGGAATGGGTATTGCGTTCTCTGCACTCGTCGCTTTCGGGCAAGCGGTCGCGCCCACCGACCTCGGCACTCCCGCTCCTATCGTTGCCATCACTGGCGGCAAACTTCTTACGATCAGCCATGGCGTCATCGAAAACGGGACTGTCGTTCTCTCCGGCGGAAAGATCGCTGCTGTCGGCGCCGCTTCAACGGTGAGCATTCCTTCCGGCGCACAGATTGTCGATGCTAAGGGGATGACGGTCTATCCCGGATTGATCGACTCCGAAACGAATCTTGGCCTGTCTGAAATCGAAGCCGACGAGGCCAGCAACGATCTGGTCGAGACCAGCGAAGAGATCTTCCCAAACATGCATGTCTCCGACGCCTTTCATGCCGAGACCGAGCGCATCCCTGTCGACCGGATCAACGGCATCACGAACGCCATCGTCGCTCCCGCTTCAGACGATACGCTTCCTGGCCAGGACATCTTCATTCAGCTAGCGGGTCGTGATCGCGATCAGATGATACTCGCCAAGGATGTCGCGCTTGCCATGAATTTTTCCGGCGAGCAGCGCCGCCGCGGCAAGGATCGCAAATTCCCCAGCACCCGCATGGGTCTGGCCACACAGCTCCGGCAGACGTTCATCGACGCCCAGGCCTACGCCGCCAGTAAGAGTGAATATCAGGCCAAGCTCGAGAAATGGCAAAAAGGCGAGAAGAAGGACTACGCGCCCACACCGCCCAAGATGGACCTCAAGTCGGAAGCGCTGCTTCCTTATCTACGCGGCGAACGACCGGTCGTCCTCGGCGCGTATGAAAGCTACGAAATTGAAGTTGCGATGCAGATCGCACAAGAGTTCCACCTGAAGGTCGTTCTCAATCACGTTACGCATGGGCAGGAGATTCTCGACAAAATAGCAGCCTATAAGGTGCCGGTGATCGTCGGACCGATCTACGACTTCCCCTCCGCCAACGAACGCTACGACTCCGTCTACACGCTGCCTGCCGAATTGTACAAACGGGGCGTGAAGATCGCCTTCTCCTCCGCGGGCAGCGCGAACAGCGGGAGCCCGGGCGGCTTCGAACGCAACCTTCCCTACGCGGCCGGCTATGCTGTCGCCTACGGCTTGCCCTACGACGAAGCGCTGAAGGCCATTACGTTAAATCCAGCCGAAATCTGGGGCGTCGCCGACAAGCTCGGCTCGCTCGATGTGGGCAAGACGGCCAACATTGTGATCGCCAACGGAGACCCGCTCGACGTCCGCACCGATGTCAAGCAAATCTATATCGAGGGCCATGCGATTCCGATGCAGTCGCGACAGACCAAGCTAAGGGACGAATACAGTAAGTAGCAGCCCTGCCCAAGCGACGAGAACTCTACGAGTGACCGGCCAGCGCCTTTCGCTCGATGCTGGCCGCGAAAAGAGGCGTCTCGCGGCGGTTGTGATCTCCACCATCGCGCTGCCTGCCTGCGGCTGCTTCCTCAAAGCTTATCTTGTGGCTGGCGATGAACTCCATGAATTCCGCTGTCGGGTGTGCCTGCACGCTGTTCGTATATTCGCAGGTGAGGTCATCGATACGCTTAGCGCTGAGGGTCCAGATCACCTGCACACGTGTACGGCCGTTGGGAGTGAAGGCATCGGAGACAGAGACCATGCGGCACAGCGCCGGTGTCGCCACCTCCGCCACATAGTGCTGGATCATCAGAGTCTTCCCAATCATCTCGACGTTGATCGACATGGGGGTGCCGTCGTCAGTTGATGTGGTGCCGCAGGAGATGTGATCGGGCGGGCAGCAGCGTTGGTACTCCGCCTCGGGCAATTTGAATAGCCATGCGGCGATGTCGATCTTCTCGATTGGCGCTTGGATGATATGGCTGTATGCGGAGTTGGATAACTCCCTATCACTCAGAATGGTGTCACTCATGGCGGTTCCCTCTTATCGCGGCTGTTTAGCAGGCCGACCAGGTTTTTTGCAATGGCAATGAACGATTCGTCGTTTGCCATGGTAAGACGCTTGAATGCTCGGTTTTGTTGGCCTTCGGACGCCGCCTTTACTTGCCTGACTTGTGCAATGCACAGGTTCGGCAGGACAAGGCGGGGCTTGCCCGGCAATCGTCAACGTCTTCCGCCGGAGATTACAATTGCAGGCGATACTCGAAAAGGACCGAATCCATGGGTGCCAAGCTGTTGAATGAGAAACACTCCTCTCGCGAGACGTTTCTCGATGGAATCGCTTCAGTTTTTAGCGTCCTCGCAGTAGGACTATTCGCCCTTACCTTTATCTTTCAGAATTTCATGATCCCATCATCGTCCATGGCAAGTACGCTGCTCGCCGGCGACCATGTAGTTGTCGAACGCGAGGCCTTGGCTCCGCCTTCCACCTGGGCCAGCTTCTTGCCCTATCGCGAGGTCCGCCGTGGAGATGTCGTGGTCTTTTACAAACCTACGGAAGAGACGAATGGCGAACATATCTTCTTAGTGAAACGTGTCATTGGAGTTCCTGGCGACCGCCTTCATCTCCGAAATGGCACCGTTTACCTGAACGGAGTTGCCCAGACAGAGCCTCAAGCTGCCAAGCCGACTTTTGCCAACTACGATCCCTACATCAACGACTTCCCCGCGGTCGCTCCTTCAACCGAGCCAGGAGTCACAGCCGTCTGGTCGCTGATGCTGCCCACATACATTGAAGATGGTGATGTGGTTGTCCCTCCGGGAAAGTATTTTGTCATGGGGGACAATCGGACGAAGAGCATGGACAGCCGCTACTGGGGGTTTGTCCCGCGAGAGAACATCATCGGGCATCCACTTTTCGTCTACTGGTCGATTGTTATTCCGGAATCTGGAACGGAAGAAGTGCCGCTCTCGCAGCGAGCAGGAGCGAGTCTTCATGAGTTAATTCACTTCTTCGATGAGACTCGGTGGACCCGAACGTTCCACGTAATCAAGTGAGGTGCGGATTCCTTATCAGGGGGGCGGCAAGAGTAAGATTGCCCTGGTGCGCTCTGTCAGGGCGGCTAACTCATTGGCCTCCAATGACTTGCTGGTGGCGCTAGCTTCTTAGCTGTGCTGAATCGGGCGTAATTGTATAGCGCTTCTGGATCTATCCCTTCGATCTTCCGGACAATCCTTGTTTTCTTGTGTTAAAAATTGTTGGTGGTAATTTCCCGGGTGTGTTGAGAATTTCGAGAGGCTGTCGATCTTCTCGCTCCTGCGGTATCATTCGCGGGCAGAATTTTTCTCACTAGGGGTTGTTCCCTGTAAGACTCTTATCTGAATTCTTTGTAGAGTGAATGCACTCGAAGGATGTGACTTTGACCTTAGTGAATCGGGCTTGTCCGAAATGCAGCTTCGCCGAGCCTAGCAGATTACCCCGGGAAAGCTGGATTGCGCGCCGGATCATGCCCCATTTTGGATGCTACCCCTGGGAGTGTCCACTTTGCAGGGTGAAGTTCTATCGCAGAAACCGTTTGGAATCGGGACAAAGGCTTACACCAAGCGGCGTGAGCTATCGTTCCAGCGGATTGAGCTAATCACCCGAATCACCGGCCTGCGCGGAGTCGGCAAGTAGATCCCGGACAACCCAACGGTACGACGCTGAGTCTCGCAGTCAGTACGACGAGTGTAGCCCAGAAAACGTCTGCGCCCAGCAGATGCAGGATTTGCATCCACGTCGGTGCCCGAAGCAGCACATCGAGCCCGCCCAAGGCGAATTGAAAGAGCAGCAAGCCGATGACCGTGTTGGCAAGTTGCCGATTTGTAGCCGAGCCTCGGGCGCTGCTTGCCCAGATAAGTCCCAGGACAAAGATGCCGGCCAGCAGGCTGGCGGCAGGATGCATCCAGCGTAGGCGCAGGATCCAGGGGCTGGACTGCGCAAAGTCCTGAGCGAATGTGGCATTCGGGAAGAGCGTATCGCCGAGCGCAGCCAGCGAGCCGGTCACACCCACGGCAATCGTGGATCCCAGACCGATGAGGGTCAAGCCAAAGTAGCGATATTCCACGCTACCGTCCATGAATCCGGAGTCGCGGCTGAGGAAATGGGCGGTCAGCGTCAGCGCGCCGAGCAGCAGGAGGGTGTTCGCCAGGTGAATCGGGAGCACGATGAACCGGCCGAGCGACTGGTTGTTGACCACGTACCCGAGCTTGACGAGCAAGGCTCCCAGAAAGGCCTCGTTGAGCAAGAGCAAGGTTGAGGCAACGGCAGTAATACGGGCCAGATGCCGACCCTTGGTCGCACGAAAAGTCCAGATCAAAAGAGCGAGGATCGTAAATGTCGCCCCTCCGGTCATCGCCCGATGGGTAAATTCAATCATCGTCGCGATGCGCGGCGAGGTGGGGAAGACTTCTCCATTGCAGAGCGGCCAGTGGTTGCCGCAACCCGCTCCGGAGCCGGTGGCGCGGACAATGGCGCCCCACAGGACTACAGTGATGTTCCACCCGAGTACGAACCAGGCATATTTCCGTAGCGAAGGAGCAATCCCGTCAGAAATTGGAGCCGCCAGCGGTTCCAGGAACCGGGGCGCGGGGACGGATTGACTTGCGATTGAACTTTGCATCGCAGATTTTGCTACACAGTTATTGTACGGCCTTGGAGTCTAATCCAAGAAGGCGTGGGGAATGCAGAGTGTCCTAAGAAGGCACAGCAACTGCTTTGCTCTAGAATTTTGAGATGCCTCCGGTACTCGAATCGATGCGTGTCGTTGAGATTACCGAAGCGCTGGCGGGTCCATACTGCGCCATGCTGTTAGGCGACTTTGGCGCGGATGTGATCAAAGTGGAGCGCCGAATCACAGGAGATCATGCCCGCGGCTGGGGTCCACCGTTTGCCGCTGGCGAATCCGCCTACTTCCTCGCCGCCAACCGCAACAAACGCTCATTGACCCTCGACTACGATCATCCCGCTGGCCGGGAGGTTCTAGAGAGATTGATCGCGACCGCCGACGTCCTGCTGATCAATCAGCCATCCCTGGCGTCGCTGCGGCGACGGGCCCTCGATCCGGAGACGCTGTTGAAGCAGTATTCCCGGCTAATCTACTGCGCCATCTCCGGATATGGCCTGGGACCCTCAGTGAAGACCGGACAGCCAGGCTACGACATCGTCGCCCAGGCAGAGGCCGGGGTCATGAGCTTTACGGGTGAGCCTCAAGGAGAACCGGTGCGCTACCCGGTAGCCATTGCCGATATGACCTGCGGCGCCTATGCCGCCATGGGCATTCTGGCGGCGCTGCTCGCCCGGGAAAGATCAGGGCAGGGACAGTTCCTCGACATGGCCTTATTCGACTCGCAACTTACCTGGCTGATCAACATCGGCAGCAATTGGCTGAACTGTGGAAAGGAGCCAGTACGGTGGGGCAACGCTCATCCGAGCATCGTGCCCTACGAGGTGTTTGCTGGTTCCGACGGGCGCAACTTCGTACTCGGCGTCGGCACCGAGCCCCTCTGGCTTAAGTTGACGAATCTTCTCGGAGAAGAAACCGGCTGGGCCGACGAACCTCGTTTTGCAACGAATGCCCAACGGATCGAGCATCGAGCTGAATTGATACCCATGCTGCGCGAAAGATTTCGACGGCGACCCGCCGCCATCTGGCTGGAGAAGCTGGCTCTGGCCAAGATCCCCGCGGCAGCGATCCAGAGCGTTCCGGAGGCGCTCGGCCAGGCTCAATCCGTCGAAAGAAGCATGATCGTTGAAATTGAGCATCCATTATTAGGCATCGCCCGGAGCGTCGGCAATCCGGTGCGGCTCTCGCAATCGCCTCCAACCTATCGCTTGCCACCGCCGCTTTTGGGGGAACATACCGCGGCGATTCTCGGCGAATTGCGCTACGACGAAAACGAAGTAGCCGAATTAAGGCGAAGCGCCGCCGTCTAGCCGGATTCGCAAGCGAGGAAGTTTGATCCTTCATGGCGCTGATGGAAGCCAAAGCCAGGCCGCGATAGATCGGCATTGCTGAAGGTCAAGTGAGAAAGAGGCGTGGAGGAGAACTGCCCGCAGGCTTCGCGGGGAAGCCGACCGCGGCCCCCTTGTTCGTCCTAAAGCTTCATCCGGATAGGCGTCGATTCGATTTCTCTTCCGGGCTGATCGTTGAAGAGTGGAATGGTCGTTTCGGGAAGTCGATGCTCCGAGATTTCGTACGTGGTAATTGCGATCCCATCTTGCACCCGGACGGCGTGCACCCGAACCCATGAGTTCGTAACTCCCTCACCGTAGGAGGGGACATCTGCCCGGTAGGGATTGCCGGTGAGAACGACCTGCTTGTAGGCCTCGAAGAGGCCCATCGTACAAGTGCCAGGAAGAAGTTCGCACATTTTGCCGCCGAGTAGGGCCTGGCGGGGAAGACCGGCGATCTTCTCCGCTTTCATGTTGAGGAAAGTAATTACAAAGTCCTCGATATCGCCGTTGCAGTCGCGAATGGCTTCGCAGATAAAAAGAGCGTCCGGACTACTCTCCGCAACGGCGCGCCAACAGTCCCGCTCCCGGCGGAGGACGGCTTCCATTCTCAGCAGAACATCTTCCTGCCGTTTTCGCTCGCTTAGGTCGCGAACCACCTTGGCGAATCCGACCAGCTTTCCGCTTGGACTGCGAACTGCTGTAATGACAAAGCTCGCCCAGTAGCGCTCGCCGTTCTTCCTGATTCGCCAACCCTCTCCCTTACAGGACCCGCGAAGCGCAGCAGCCGAGAGTTCTCGGTCGGGCACTCGCGATTCGATGTCCTCCGGCACGAAAAACAGAGAATAGTGCTGCCCTAGAACTTCACTGCTCTTATAGCCTTTGTTGTGCTCGGCGCCTATGTTCCAGGTGAGAACCCGGCCGCTACAGTCCAGCATGTAGATCGCATAGCTCTCGATTGATTCAACCAGCAGGCGAAACTGTTCTGCTTCTTGAAGCCTTTTTGCCAGGAGAGCGTGGTTTGCGGGCGAGCTATCGCTGGTTACCGGAGGAGCATAAGTGAGCCTGGCGTTGGGATGGAGGGTGGTGCGGAGTGCGCCGGCGGTTAAACGATAGCCCCGCCCGGGCAGGGTTTCAATGAATTCAGACCCATCGGGGAGCTTTCCTAGGGCCCTGCGGATCAAGAAGATTGTCTGGGTGAGATTGCTGTCTTCGACAAAGCTTCCCTTCCAGACCTTTGTAAAGAAGAGCGGCTTGGATACGACTTTCCCGCGAGCTTCCACCAGGAGTTCAAGAACCTTGAACTGTTTCGGTGACAGACGTATGAGTCTTTCGCCCTCTCGTAGCTGGGGCGGCTCCCACGAGATCGTGTACTGGCCCAGCGCCTTCATGTCGGTATTTTATGCGCTCTGTGGACAACTGGCCCTCAATTATTTATCACATTGATGATTTTGGGCGCAGCTTTGGAGTAGTTTCATGTCCAACATAGAGGCGTCACAAGTAACAACTCAGAGTACTAGCTCTTCCCGCCCCCCTTTATCTTCTTTGAATATCCTTTGCGTGCGACCCCCTTCCCAACCAGCCTCGAAATGCCCACCGGAAGGTGGGTGCGTGTTGGTGCATAAGCGCCGTCTTCTCCCTGGAAGGCTCCTTTGTTGATCGAGGGATCGGCAATAGTAGAAGTAGCCAATAGTAGAAGTAACCAAACTTCGATTACCGTTTCCTGCGATGTATGTGACTATAACGGTTTAAGAGGGCATGTGTAGGGAGAATCGTCGCGCCAAATGCTTTACTTCCCAGATTGGGTCTAACGGGGTCGCCGCGCAAGTTTGCCACTGCCGCTCAGATTTTGGCGGAGGGCTTTTAGAAGTCACTTAATTCTTAATAGAGTGGTCTATGACGAAAGTGAGACCTTTTGGAGATCAGCCGGGTGCCCCATTCGAGCCGACCTCGGCTTGAGCGGGATAACAGACCCCAACACACCCCAGCTACCAGGCCCAGCTACAAGACCCAAAGAAAGCTGTGTCATCCTGAGGCGACCCAGGGGAGCGAGGGACCCGGGAGGCCACAACTCCCTGCAGAAATCCAACCCGCCTGCGATATGCTGTTCACGAAAGCGAGACCCACAGGAGATCGGCCATGCAGCCGGGAATCGTCAGCAAGCCAAGTCGCTACTCCGTCGACGAAGCAGTCGCCAAACTCGAAGCCATCCTCCACGAGAAGAGCATCAAGCTCTTCGCCCTCATCGACCATTCCGGAGAAGCCGCCGCCGCCGGCCTCCACATGCCGCCCACCAAGCTGCTCATCTTCGGCAATCCCAAAGGCGGAACCCCCATTATGCTCGCCGCCCCCACCGCCGCCCTCGACCTGCCCCTCAAGATCCTCATCGCCGAAGACCCCCAGGGCAAAACCTGGCTATCCTGGAACGACCCCACCTATCTTCAACGACGCCACAACATTTCACCGGAACTAACCCAGAACATCGCCGTCCTCGAAACCCTAACCAAAACCCTCATCCCACCCGAAGTCTGACAACCAGGTCCCGCGAAGCAAAGCTGTCATCCTGAGCGACCCAAGGGAGCGAAGGACCCGGGAGGCCACAAACCCGCAAGAATCTAGCCAGCCAGGACGCCCCATGCAAGCCACCTTCGGCATGAGTGGGATAACAAAATCCAAAGGAACCAAAGCGCCACGAACTCAGCAAGCCACCAAGCCCAGGCCCCTTCCAAATTCCTCTAAACTCCCCGCCAAAAGAAGTACCCCGCCATCCCCAACCCAATCGCCACCACCACTCCCCGCATCACCCGCGCATCCACCCGCCGCGCCCATCTCCCCCCGAAATACCCGCCAATCGCCGCCGTCACCATCATCAGCAGGCACGTCTGCCAAAGCACCTGCTTCTCGATCACAAACGTCACCACCGCGATTCCATTCGCCAGGCAAGTCGTCACCACCTTCAGCGCGTTGATCTGGTTAATCTCTTCCACCCCAAAGATCGCCAGCAGCGACATCACCAGAAACCCCGCCCCGGCGCCGAAGTACCCGATATAGAAGCAGACCAGCACCATCCCCAGGAACAACGGCGTCATCGAAACCCGCCCCGCGGGCAGCGTCGACCCACTCACCAGCCGCGCCGTCTCTCGCGCCGCCGCCCGGCGTTGCAGCCATCTCGAGACCGGGGTGCTCACCGCAAACAGCAGCGCCGCCACCAGCAGCAGCCACGGCACCAGCCGCAGAAACGTCGCCTGCCCGGTCCGTAAAAGTACCAGCCCGCCGGCCAACCCGCCCAGCAGCGCCGCCGCTCCCAAAGGCGCCAGCAGCCGCAAGTTATGTTTCAGATCGTCCCAATAAGCGGCGATCGAGGCGAACTGCCCCGGCCACAAAGCCACCGTATTCGTAGCATTCGCCTGAATCGGCAGCATGCCCGTCCCTAACACCGCCGGGAACGACAGAAAGGAGCCGCCGCCAGCCATCGCATTTAGCGCCCCGGCCAGCAACGATGCGATCAACAGCCAAACGTGGGGCCAGGTCAGAGTCGGCAACATGCTTCAACGATTCTAAGTCCCGCACGGCACCCCAGCCCGAAGCTCACCGCCCCATTCCAGCCAAGTCAGACTTAAGTTGAGACCAGCAAGTCTCCGGGTGCCCCATCAAGCCGATTTCGGCTAAAGCGGAATAACAGACTTCCAACCATTCCAGCGAACCCAGCGACCCAAAGGGGCCCAAGCAAAACTGTGTCATCCTGAGCGACCAAAGGAAGGGAAGGACCTCTCAACCCAGCGACCCAAAAGGAACCCAAGCAAAGCTGTGTCATCCTGAGCGACCAAAGGGAGCGAAGGACCTGGGAAGCCACAATCTCAAGCGAATCGAACTCGCCCCAATACTCCATTCAAGCGGGACAAGACTTACCAGGAAAGCTCCTAATCAATGTAGCTGCAACAGTTACAAATCAAAGGAATATCTCGGCCAATCCATCAAGGCCGGGTGCCCCATCAAGCCGATTTTGGCTTGAGGGGGATAACAGACCTCCAACCATTCCAGCGAATCCAGCGACCCAAAAGGAACCCAAGCAAAACTATGTCATCCTGAGCGACCAAAGGAAGCGAAGGACCTGGGAAGCCACAACCTCAAGCGAATCCACCCGCCCCAAACCTCCATCCAAGTGGGATAACGAACTGCTAGGACAACCACACAGGCACCGCTGCTGCGCGTCCAAGAAGAACACACCCCAACAGCCCCAGCATTTAGAATCACCCCGCCGAACAAATCTTCCTTCCGGAGCCCGGTTTGAAACTCCACCGCCATTTCTGCCTCGTCGCCTCGGTCCTCCTGCTCGCCGCCATCCCCGCCAGCCCCCAGGCCACCCACGGAGCCGTCCAGCACATCACCGTCCACGGCAAGCTGCTCGAAGGCAATCTTCTCGGCGACACCGCCGATCGTCCCGTCAGCGTCTATCTGCCACCCAGCTATGCGACCCAGCCGGATCGCCGGTACCCGGTCGTCTATTTCCTCCACGGGTTCACCGACTCCGACACCGAATGGTTCGGTCAGGAGCTCAAGAACGGGAAACCTTGGATCAACCTCCCCGAGATCGCCGACCGCGTCTTCGCAGCCGATCCCGCCCACGAAATGATCCTGATCGTCCCCAACGCCAACAACAAGTTCAAAGGAAGCTTCTACTCGAGCTCTGTCACCACTGGCGATTGGGAAGACTACATCGTCACCGAGCTTGTCGCCTACATCGACCAGCACTATCGCACCATCGCCCGCCCCGAAAGCCGTGGCCTCGGCGGCCATTCCATGGGTGGCTATGGGACCCTGCGCCTCGGCATGAAGCATGCCGATGTCTTTTCCAGCATCTACGCCCTCAGCCCCTGCTGCCTGATCGTCTCCGCGCCGGCTCCATCGGCCGCCCCGGCGCCAGCTTCGCAAGATGGCAAAATCCACGCCGCCGCTCAAGTCAAGAGCGACGCCGATCTCCAAAGAGCGGACTTCTTCACCCTGATCACGCTGGCTTTCGCCTCGGCCTGGTCTCCCAATCCCGGCAATCCACCCTTCTATCTCGACCTGCCCACCGCGGACGGCAAGCCCCGCCTTGACGTCGTCGCCAAATGGCTAGCCAACGCGCCGCTCGTGATCTTGGACCAATATGCAATCGGTCTGAAGCATCTCCACGCCATCGCCTTCGATGCCGGGACCAATGACGAATTCAAGCAGATTCCCCGCGATCTCATCACCCTCGACCGCGATCTCACCCTGAATAAAATTCCTCACACCTACGAAACCTACGCCGGCTCCCACATCGATCACATCCCCCAGCGCCTCGAAGAGAAAGTGCTACCTTTCTTCGCCCGGAATCTCTCCTTCACCCAACCAACTCCATAGCCAATCCGATCCAGCTATGCAACTTTTCTTAGGGATTTAAGGAGCGCTTGTCACTTCCTACAACGAGTGGGACAGAAATGATCTATTCAGGGAGTAACGGTGTGTCGAATGCCGCTGCGGGAGGTATCTGTTGCATCGGATCCGACCGAACGGCAAAGCCTGGTTCATCTCAGCTTCGAAGGCTTCGATGCTGAAGGCAGTAAGACAAGAGTTATATGCATCACCTGTGTCAATCTAGCGGTGAACATAAGCGCCAGTCCGATCCTGGTAAACTTCGAGCCGTTAATCCTGCGAAGGCACACAGCAACAAGCTCTAAAACAAACGAGAAGCGCGGGCGACCAGCAGGGGTGCTCTCGGTCAGTTGCGAAATGCTCCTCGCTTCCGCGCTCTCCATGCAAACAGGCATCCCAGGAACATGGCGCCGGAGACAGCGGTACTCAGCGGAAGACCGAGGTTCAGCCCGTTGTGCAGCCCTGGATCTTCCCGAAAGGCAAGCCAATCACCAGCCGTAGTTCCCGCCGCCCGCAATGCGATGACGGCCGTCCAGTACGCCGCTTTGGTGGTCCATCCATCGCGCCTTCCCAGGGCAAGAACAAGCCCGAAGATCGCGGTCAGCAGCAGCGTCCCATAGCCCGTGCTGAGATGAAGTTCATCGGCTACCCAGTCGCCGATCGCCGTGCCCAAAGTTCCCGCCGTCAACAAGGAAAGCCAGTACCAGCCACCGGTCGCTGGCCGCCCCTTGCTGTCTGAAGCCGCTGCAAGCAGCCGGGGTGCAACCGGCCAGACGACCAGAGCCTGAAGAACTGCCAGTCCCCGGATCACCTGAAGATATGGCAAAGCAAAGGTGTGCGTGGCGAGGTCTGCAAGGTTGGTGGCCGCAGTGCGCAACACGATCACGGCGCCCCAGTACCATACCTGGCTTCGAACCGAGGAACGGCGCTCGCCAAATAGCACCGCAAAAAAGATCAACGCCAGTGGACCCAGACCTATCCAGTGATTCCACCCGAAATAGTATGAGCAGTCGTCGCCGGTATTGCAGCCCAGGACGCTGGCCATTGCCATCACCGCCCAATACCGCGCGTCGACATCTGGCACGCTTCCATAATGCATGGGCCGGATAAAGTCAGGCCATTTCACCGCGACCCCTTGATGGTTAAGACCTTGATGCTCAATACCTTGGTGCTTAATACCTTGATGCTTGATACTCTGTTCGCTCACGCTTGCCTCCACTCTCATGGTTCGCATCCTCTACCTGCGTGCTTCTGCGTACTCCTTGCGCCCGGACTTTCTGTCGGTGGAGTTCAGCAGTCGCTGAGATTTCATCGCGGCAGTGTCGCCGCTAGCGAAACACGACCGTGCTGTGGTTCAGCTCCCATCCAGAGACCACGACTACCGTGCCCGCGGGATGGCCCGGAGAATCTTCAACCATAACTACTTTTTCGCCGATCGCAAGCTTCACCGGAACTGCTTTGCCCGGTTCTAGCGTGATCTCGCTCTCACCAGCCTTGACCTTCATCTCCACCTTGGAATCGTTCCGCAGGTTGAAGCTCACGGTCTTTATCTTCGTGACCATTTCATAAGTCGCATTCGCCGAGGGCGCCGCGTACGCTGCCCTGCTCGAATGGAGTGCAGCCGATATCATCATGCCTCCCAAGATAAGACGGTTTCTCATGGAGTCTCCTTTTCACTTCCGAATGAACTGCGTCCCTGTTCAGGCGCTTACTTGCCGAGCCCGGTATGCGATAGGTCTGCTGATCGAAATCGTTTGAGACTTCGAAATCGTTTGAGCAAACCCTAGCGCAGCATCCTGAAGATCTCCTGTATTGGAGCGCCTCGCGGCTCTACAGGGAATCTTCAGTAAATGCGGCTAGCCTTCTCGTCGAAGCAATCGATTTCTCACGGAGATACGCACATGGAACTCGTTCATCCCGCCGGCCATCACGCTCACGCGCACGATCATGCCGAAACATCGACCACACGACGGCAATTTATTACCTCTCTCTTGGCCGCCAGCATCGTCGCACCTTACGCCTTTGGTGAGGTCGATAAGGGCGACCTGGCGGCAGGCTATCGTCGCGACTCCGAAGTCATGGAGCGAGTCGGGCTCGCTGATCCATTCAAAGGAATCACCACAAATGGAACGATTATTCCCGGCCTGTATAAGATCGCGCCGACCCAATGCCCGACGGACGCCGTGCGCAACGCCGCAGCCCACTACATGGCCACGCTGAGTGATCAGCAACTGGTGCGCACCGTGTTTCCGGTCGATGACCCGCAATGGCGAAAGTGGGCAAATCAGGGGTACTACGTACGGAGCGGCGTCAGCATGCGCGACATGACAACCCCCCAGCGCGAGGCTGCAATGGCTCTTATGCGCGCTTCGCTCAGCGCTAAGGGCTTCGACCTGGCGCGCAACATCATGCGCCTCAACGAAACACTGGCCGAGATGATCGACGATCACCTCGTCACCGGCGAGTGGGCATACTACTTCACGATCATGGGTAAGCCGTCGGCGATGGAACCTTGGGGATGGCAGTTCCAGGGCCCGCACGCCATCCTCAATTACTTCGTGCTTGGCGATCAGGTTGTCGCCACCCCGCTGTTCTTTGGTTCAGAGCCGACTCATGCCACATCCGGAAAATACAAGGGACTATCTGTCCTCCAGAAGGAACAAAATGATGGCTTGGCCCTGGTGCGATCGTTGCCGCAACTACAGCAGCAGCGAGCGGTCTTGAAGTTCTCGAAGACCGGCAACGATAACCTTACCGAAGCATTCAAAGATAACATCGTTTTGGATTACGCGGGTCTCCGGGCGAACGAACTGCCGCCGCCCGCTCGTCAGAGCCTGCGTGATTTGGTTCAGCTTTATGTCAGTAACATGGATGAAGACCATGCCCGCATGAAGATGAACGAGGTGGACCAACACCTGGACAACACCTGGTTCTCCTGGATTGGCGGAATCGAACCCGGCAGCGTTTACTACTATCGCATCCAGAGCCCTGTCGTCGTCATTGAATTCGACCACCAGACGCCGGCCAACCTTGCGCGATTCGCAGCGGATCCGGACGCTCCCACCCGCCAGCATATTCACACCGTGCTGCGTACTCCCAACGGAAATGATTACGGCAAGGATCTCCTAAGACAGCACTACCTGACGCATCCACACACGACTTAGAAGTTCCTAGCATCTCTTGAGACCCGGCTAAGCGTCTCTCACTAATAATGAAGATAGAGGAGGCGTCTCGCCCGTGCACATCCTGATTGTGGAGGACAAGCATAGTCTCGCTAACATGCTTAGGACCAGCCTTGAAGAGAAAGGCAATACCGTCGTTCTTGCCTTCGAGGGGGAAGAAGGATTGGCTCACGCCGAGTCGGGTCTCTTCGACGTCATGGTCCTGGATATTATGTTGCCGCGCATGGATGGCCTTGAGGTCATACGGCGTCTTCGCCACAAAGGCCATCTGCTGCCAGTTCTGGCGCTGACCGCCCGCGACACGGTCGCTGACATCGTGGCCGCGCTTGACCTCGGCATCGACGACTATCTTACCAAGCCGTTTGCCATGGCTGAATTTCTGGCGCGGCTTCGCGCCGTCGCACGCAAGGGGCCCGCGGTGAAACACGTCGACCTTCAGGTAGGAGATCTTGTTCTCGATCCCAGGAGCGGTCAGGTCAGGCGCGGAGACGTACTCTTGATGCTTACGCGCAGACAGTTCGCCTTACTCGAGTACCTCATGCGGCGCGCAGGTCATGTGCTCACGCGAGAAGCCCTCCTCGAGCGGATCTGGAGCGATAATCCGGATGTCGCCGCGAACACGCTGGAGGTTTTCATTCGCGCTCTACGTACCAAGATCGACGTCGATCGTGAGAAGAGTTTGATTGAAACAGTTCGTGGTGTCGGTTATCGCATGGATAGCGGTGTCCAACCATGAAACCGCCTCCCATTCGTGTTCGACTTACGGCCTGGTACCTGGTCGTGATATCGACCGCCCTCACAGTCTCCTTCTTCGCAGTGTACTTCGGTATACAGAGGGCCATTGAAGACACCGTAGACACGCAGCTCGAAGCGCGGAGCGACACACTGATACGCTTCCTGGAACATTACAATCCACCCCGGGTCGCCGCAGGGTCGCAGCCGCTTCCAGCAGAGGCTGCACTGGGCCCAGGCGACCAGCTCTATCAGATCAGTGATGTCTCCGGAGCCATGCTCTTCCAGTCACCCGCTATGCGCGAACTTCAGGTGCCGCTCGACGTAAACCAGCTCTATCATCACTACCGTCACCACCGCGACCAGGGAAATTTCACCACCTACTATCGCCGCAGCAGCGACGTTCGCGTACTGGCATCTCTTGTTCAACTGCAAGGCAACGCATATCGCATTCAAGTCGCCACCGACGTAAACCCGTTTTACGAAATTCTGGAAACATTTAGAAAGTGGTCATGGGCCGGCTTGCCGCTCATCGTCTGTCTGGCCGGCCTTGGTGGCTATTGGCTCACCGGGCGAGCGATGAAGCCCGTCCATGACCTCGTCCATTCCACGCGCGACATCTCGGAACACAGCCTATCCAGGCGTATCCCAGTCCCAGCCGCGCAGGATGAACTGCGCCAGCTCGCTGAGACCATCAACGCAATGCTCGCCAGGCTGGAGTCGGCCTTCACAAGAGTCACGCGCTTTACCGCAGACGCTTCGCACGAGCTGCGCACTCCCATCACCGTCATCCGGACCACAGCCGAGGTCATCCTCGAACGAGAGCGCTCGAGTGCGGAGTTGAGGGAGATGGTTGGATTGATCCTGCGTGAGTCGGAGTCCACGTCAACCCTGATCGAACAACTGTTGACTCTCGCCCGGACTGATGCTGACACCGAGCAGCTGAATCTGGAGGAGTTGGAGCTGCGATCCTTATTAGCGGAGCTGGACGCAAGCAGCAGAGTGCTTGCCGAAAGCCGCAGTCTGCAATGGACAATGGAAGTCCCCGATCAGCCCGTCGTCATCCATGCAGATCAGGCAAATCTGCGACGCATGCTCCTCATTCTGATTGAGAACGCCTGCCGCTACACCGAGCCCAATGGATCGGTCCGGCTCAGCCTGCGTGTACAGAAACCCGAAGCCCTGATCGAAGTGACCGATACCGGCATCGGGATTCCTCCCGAGGAATTAACGCATATCTTCGACCGCTTCTATCGCGCCTCAAACGCGCGCTTCTTTGATCCCGAGGGAACAGGTCTGGGCCTGCCAATCGCTAGATGGATCGCAACCTCGCACGGCGGCACTCTGACCGCGCAGAGCACCCTCGGCAGGGGAACCTGCATGGCAGTTCGCCTTCGCCTAAGCGGGAACGAGTGAGCTCAGCGGCTCCCTCCGTCTAAGATGCCACACCGTGTTAAAGAGATAACATGCCGGTGTCCAAGGCTTGGGTTCAAAAGACTTGAATTAGGAACAGGCCCGTGATGACCATGACAGTGAAGGTCACGCCATGAATGGAGAAGGCTGCCTGCTTTGAGCCGCCCGAACCAAGTACGTTCGACATATCGCCGAACGCGGTGAGGGACTCGACGAGAAACGCAATGCCCACGGTCCGCGAATTCGTTGTAAGCATCAGCGTAAGGGCGACCAGGCCGGATACGATGTCCCGGATACCTTTGAGGCGCAGCCACGCGCGAGTGTCCGGATCCGGTGAGGGAAGCTTGAGGCCGAAGGACCCCGTCATCTTTTCGGGCGAAGCGATGTAGAAGCTGCCGATGATGATGATCCCGGCGGCGAGCAGAACTGCGACAGCGAGAGGGACGGTGGTGTGCATGAAATAGCTCCTTTAGTAAATCTAGCAACGCTACATAAGATTCGGCGCAAATGCTGGAAGATTCAGGACGACGAAAGGTTTTCTAGCGGCGCTATCCTTTACCTGGATGGAGTGAGGGGCGCTGATAACGGCGCCCGTTAATATCCGCTCCAGATCAATTCAGGACGAGTGAATGGCAATTCGTCCGAATTTCTCAATCTTTCCCGCTACGCACGCTTCCTAGCGACGCTGAGTTCCTGGCTCGTCAGGCGTTGTCTATGTTCGCGCTGCACCTTCAGTGGGTCATGCCGATACTACTGAGCCACTTGTCCACTAGCTCAGGCCAGTCCGTTATGGGCAAGTTAGTGCGACGAAGTCCAAATGCATGTCCGCCTTGCGCATACAGATGCATCTCGACCGGAACGCCTGCGTTCTTCAGAGCAATATAGTACGCAAGCGCATCGTCGACATTGTCAACATGGTCGTCTTCGCTCTGGAGCAAAAACGTGGGCGGTGTCTGGCTTGTAACCGGAATCTCGGGGTTAAGGCAGAGTTCATGATTCTGGCAGGATTTCAGAATAGATTGCGGTATGGAATACTTGGTCCTGCCTTGATGAGTGTCCCATTCTGCTGCCGATAATGAGAGATGACCAGGGTAGATGGGAATCGCGAAGTCGGGTCTGCAGCTCACCTTATCAGCCGCATCGACAAGTGGGTAAATACGCTGAGTGTGTGTGCTTACCGCCGCCACCAGATGACCGCCTGACGAGAACCCGAGAACCCCGATCTTATGGGGGTCAACATGAAGTCCTGCAGCGTGAAAGCGTACAAGACCAATCGTTCTTTGAGCGTCTTCCAGAGCCATCGGGGACTCGGGATATGGTCCCGACTTCGGGTACGGTCCCACGTCAGTGACTCGGTACTTTAAGAGGACGCACGTAATGCCCCGCGGCGTTAACCAATCACAGACCTCCGTTCCTTCGAGGTCGATCGCCAAGCCCTGGTACCCTCCGCCGGGAAACACCACCACAGCCACGCCCGTGTTGCTGCCGGTTGGTCCGTACACCGTCATTGTGGGACGGGTGACGTTGCTGATCCCAGTCACGGGCCTGCCGGTACCTTGCCACGCCTTTGGCGTGGTCTCTTCGAACTCGGGACCAGAAGTGAGTTGAGGATCCGGCACGGCTCCAGGCCAAATCGGAACCTGAGGATGACCTGCGGAGGGTTGCCAAACTGGCCTTTGCCCAAAAAGTGCGCCGCAAATGAAAAAGGCGTACAGCCCTGCAACAAAACGCTTCATTTGAACATTAGAATTAACGACCGAGGATCCGGGCCGGCCATCGCTAGTAGCAAAGTGGGTTCACCTGGCGGATGGGACTCGGGAAGCTGTTGTAGGCCTAGCCCGCGACGAATCGAGCAAGTCCCTTTCCGCAAGTTGTGTCATCCTGAGCGACTAAAGGAAGCGAAGGACCCGGGAAGCCACAATCCCAGAGGAGGTCAACCCATTCCAGCGGCGATGCCCACCTGTCAGGAAGAACCCCGATTAGTGACTGTGACAGCTACAAATGTAGCGCCAATATCCCCCGTCAAGCCATCGCCGGCGTGGCCGCCAGCAAAGACTTTGTATATTCGTCACTGGGATGGTTACAAATATCCTCGCATCTTCCAATCTCCACCAACTTTCCGTTGCGCATCACGGCAATATTGGTCGAGAGATACCGCACCAGCGGCATCGAGTGCGAGATGAACAGATAGGTCAGGTGAAACTCCCGCTGCAAATCGCGGAGCAAATTCACCACCTGCGCCCCCACGCTTACATCGAGCGCCGACACCGGTTCATCCAGAATCAACAGCTCCGGCCTTAGCGCCAGGGCTCGAGCGATATTGATGCGTTGCCGCTGGCCGCCAGAAAATTCATGCGGGTACCGCCCCAACGCGGATTCATCCAGGCCCACCGCTCGCATCAACTCCGAGGCCTGCCGTCGTAGACCTGTCCGGCTTCCATCCACCCCCGCTTCCCGACGGTAAATGGTGAGCGGTTCCGTGACGATCTCCGCGACTCGCATCCTTGGATTCAAAGCAGCAAACGGGTCCTGAAAGACTGGCTGCATACGCCGCCGAAGACGACGCATTTCCGCGCCCGACGCTCCAGTAACCGCAAGCCCATCGAAGAACACTTTCCCCGCATCAGGCTCAATCAGGCCCAAGAGGATCCGCGCCACCGTGCTCTTTCCCGAACCCGACTCTCCTACGAGGCCAAGCGTCTCGCCCCGCTCGATCGAAAAAGTAACAGCATCGGTTACAAATATGCGCTTGCCGCCAGCCCCGGCATAGCTCTTCGAAATCGCCGCCACGTCGACCAGTACCATCCACCCTCCGCAGCCAGCGCCAAGCCCAGAAGCACCACGTTGATCCGGCTATCCCCATTCAAGCCATTCTCTGGCTTGAGTGGGACAATCTTCACCAACAGGAGCAAACCACCTAGCCAGCAATCGCCTCGAGTAGCGCATCAAAGTCCTCCAGCCGCGCATACTCAATCACCACTTGCCCCCGCCCCTGCTTGTCGTGGATCCTCACCTTCAAACCTAAGGCCCGCTGTAAGCGCTCCTGCGCCTCCCGGACATTGGGATCCACCGCCTCAGCTTTGTTCTTCTCCTCGTCCTTCGCCTTTAGCTCCGGATAGAGCAGCCCCTGCACAAAAGTCTCCGTCTGCCGTACCGACATCGACAGCGCCCCCACCTTCTGAGCGGCCTTGATCAACATGGCCGGATCTTCAATCGCCAACAGGGCCCGCGCATGGCCAAAACTCAACTCGCCGGCCTCGACCCGGCCCTGTATCTCAACCGGCAAACGAAGCAGGCGCAGAAAGTTGGAGATCGATGCCCGGTTCTTTCCGGTGCGTTGCGCCATCTGCTCCTGCGTCATTTTGAACTCGCGCGTCAGCCGCTCGAATGCCCGGGCTTGCTCCATGGGATTCAAATCGGTCCGCTGCAGGTTCTCGACGATCGTCATTTCCATCGCCTGCTCATCAGACACAGCCCGGATCATCGCAGGAATGGTAGTCTTCCCCGCCTTCTGCGAAGCCAGCCAGCGCCGCTCCCCCGCAATCAACTGGAACCGGTCGCCGCCCAGGGGCCGTACCAGGATCGGCTGTACCACGCCGGTCGCCGCGATCGACGCTGCCAGCTCATCCAGTTGCTGTTCGTCAAAGCGCGTCCGCGTCTGGAACGGATTGCGTTCGATCAACCCAACAGCAATCTCTCTCGGCCTGCCAGTCTCAACCGGCTCAGCTGCTTCAACCGCCGGCGGCGTAGCCTCTGCCGGCCGCGGCCGAAGAGGAAGCAAAGATTCAAGACCCTTTCCAAGCGCTCGCCGTTTTGGGCTTTCCGCATTGCCAGCCGCCGTCGTGCCGCTGCTCATATCTGTCTCCTGTACTTCTGAAGTCCTATGCATTAGTCGTTGAGGAGAAATAGAGAATGCACTCTGCGTCATCCATAGGGCCAGAACTTCACCTTGACCGAGTTTCGCGCCTTCTCCGCGGCGGCCTTGCGCTCTTTCGCTCGCGGACTTTCGACATCGTTTCTCGCCAGAATCTCGGTCGCGAGGTCCCGGTAACTCTCCGCTCCTCGGGACTTCGCGTCATACAGAAGTACCGGCTTCCCGTAGCTCGGGGCTTCCGCGAGCCGGACATTCCTCGGAATCGCCGTCTTTAACAGCTTTTCCTTGAAGAATTCTCGGAGATTCTCAGTGACCTGCTGGGCCAAATTCGTTCGGTCGTCATACATCGTTAGCAGCACGCCTTCAATCTGGAGATCTGCATTAAATGTGCTCTGCACTCGCTCCAACGTGTTCATGAGCTCACTAATGCCTTCGAGCGCGAAATATTCTGCCTGCATGGGAACCAGCAACCGGTCCGCCGCCACCAGCGAGTTCAGGGTGAGCAAATCCAGCGCCGGCGGACAGTCGAGCAAAATATAGTCATAATCCTTTCGGACCGCATCGACGGCCTCTTTGAGCCGGTAGGCACGCCGTTCTACCTGGATCAGTTCCACATTGGCGCCGATCAGGTTCTTGCTGGAAGGCACGAGCCTGAGCGTCTCGATCTCCGTCTGCAGCGAAGTCGAAGCTAACGAGGCGTTGCCAACAAGCACGTCATACACGGACTCCCGCTCATCGTCCCGGGCAAATCCAAACCCCCCCGTCGAATTAGCTTGAGGGTCGCAATCGATAATCAAGCATCGAAGGCCCTCCAACGCCAGGGCTGCCGATAAGTTAATTGCCGTAGTGGTCTTACCCACGCCACCTTTTTGGTTGACTACTGCTAACACTCGAGCCATGTCCTGCAAGACTACCGGGCACGCACTTCTGAAAGCAATCGAGAGCGCCTGTGAAGAACTCGTCCCTTGCTGTGGAGAACTTCCTTCGCGACTTCGCCAATACCGCCGCAAGACACATAGAACGTGGAGGTTGCGGCAATTCTCGATGTTCCGCCCGACGTGTGCTGGAAAAGGATAAGCGGTGGAAAACTTCCCTCGCAAAGGGCCAGTGACTCAAGAAGCCCGCCCAGAGGGAGGCTAACTTTTGTCTCCCACAAAAGATAGAGAAGGCCGACTCGAGACTAGATCTTCTTTGTTCTATATGGAAGGTGTTCCACGTGGAACGTTGTGCGCACTCCTAAATAGAGAAATAGGCTACTTGGATGGATCGCGGTCCAGCTCTACCGAATGATCTAGATCTGCGGGTAGCTGTTCCACGTGGAACATTCGTCGTCCAGTCAAGACAACCCCATGCTCGAGCCACGGTATCCGCACTTCAGAGCCGTCAAACTCATCGGGAAGCCGAGAGGACGAGCTTGCTAAAACAACCAGCCAACCAGCATCACCAACCCTCTCGGCCGCGGTTGAAATCGCAGACTCCATCTTGTCGACTGCCCGCAGAGTCACCACCCCAAATCTTCTCTCCGGCGCCATCTCCTCGACGCGCCTCCCGAAGACCTCTGCAGAAAGTCCCAAGACCCGAACAGCTTCCCGAAGAAAACTCGCTTTCTTCCCCTGCGACTCAGCCAACGTCACCTGAATCTCAGGTCGGCATAGCGCAACCGGAATCCCGGGGAAACCCGCACCCGAGCCGAAATCGAGAAGCGTTCCAACCCCTTCAGGAAGGCCCTGTGCGCAAAAGATGCTTTCTAGGAAGTGTCTGCGGAGGATTTCTTCGTTAGACCGGATCGCAGTGAGGTTCAGCTTTGCATTCCAACGCTGCAGTAATTCAAAGTACTTCGAGAAACCCTCTGCAGCCGCCCGGCTGAGAGGCAGCAGCCCGGCGCCCGCTACCATTTCCCTGATTGTCTCCGCCGTCACAGCACCCTGCATCGCCGAGACTCATCCAGCCATCGAAGCAGCCGATACCCGCGAGCGATATTGGACCGCCGCATCGACGAACGCCTTAAACAAATGCCGCGACGCCTCGCTCGAGTCAAAGCTCCGCTCCGGATGCCACTGCACAGCCACCAGGAACTGGTCCGCAGTCCCGGACGACTCCGCCTCGAGCGCCTCAATGGTTCCATCCTCGACACAACGGGCGCTAACGATGAGACCTTCGCCCGGCAAGTCCACTCCTTGATGATGGCTCGAGTTCACCACCGTTGCCGACGGTACACTCGGCTCGACGATCGAGACCAGATCGGTCGACGCTCCAAGAATCGTCTCCAGTCTAGACCCCGCGGTCAACCGCACAGAATGTGCGCTCAGCACCTCGGGTCCAGGGTCGTGATCCACCTTCGTCACTGCCGGAAGGTGCTGGACCAGCGTACCGCCGCGCCATGTATTCAGCGCCTGCAATCCATAGCAGATGCCTAGAAGAGGAATTCCCTCGCGATAAGCAGTCTCCAGCAGAAACTCATCCACTTCCTGCCGCGCCACATCGGGCTTGGCGCACTCCGCAGCCGGAACCGCCCCATACTTCCGCGGATCCACATCGGCCGGGCTGCCCGGTAAGAGAACCCCCACGCATGATGCCATCAGCTTCTCGATCGTCGCCCGCGTTCCATCCAAAGGAATTGGCACTCCCACCGCGCCCGATGACATCAGCGAATGAAAGTAAGGCGCCCAAGCACGCTGGTTGTACGCTGCGTCGGTTGAGGTCGGCTCAGGCAACGCAATCCGCACCTCAGAGCTGCTAAGTCGAGAATGTAAAGCATCGTTCATGATCTTCCTCCATAGAACTGTCCACTTCTCCGGTACTTCTCAACTTTGCCGCGCTCTACCGTTAGCAGTATCCAGGTCTACACCACCGGAGCTGGCGGGAATCCTCTCCGCATGCGCGGAATACAGTCGGGTAATCGCCTCCTTGAGCCGCTCCGTCAGCTCCTCCACCTGTCGAATCGTGCAATTTGAGGTGTCTAAAGGGTCACCGACAACTAGCTTGATCGATTGCGGGAAGAAGTGCCGCGTGTGCATCGGCAGCAATTCATAGGTCCCGACGATCGCGAGCGGAATCAGCGGTACCTGGGCGCGGATCGCCATGTATGCAGGACCACTCATGAATGTGGAAAGCCGCCCATCCCGGCTTCGGCCGCCCTCAGGAAAAACAATCAGCGGCATTCCCGCCTTCAGCGCCTTGACTCCGCCGCTCAAGCTGCTGATGGAGGGACTTTCCGTATTAACAGCGATCTGCCCCGACCGGTTCAGATGCCAGCCAATAAACGGTACCTTCCACAGGGAGTGACGCGCCAGGATGCGAAACTGAAAAGGAATGGCGCTGAACAGCACCGGCGTATCCATGTAAGACAAATGGTTGGCCGCGTAAACTGCCGCCCGATGTACCCGCAGCTTCTCTTCACCAATTATTGTGACGGGTGAAAGCGCGATCTGCATCGAGGTCGCTGCCCAAATACGCGCAATCTGGTGCTGAAGCTTCCCATCCCTCTCAAATAGCGACGCCGTAAGCGAAAGCGTCCCGAAGAAAGCAGTTGCAGCGAAAAAAAGCGGAGCCTGTACCAGGTTTCCCAGCATCCGCGTACCGAACGGGAGCGGATCCGGCCGCGGTGTAGGGGCGTCCACCATCAGGTGCGCACTCCCGCCAACTCGCCACGCAACTGCCCGACCAGGTAAACCGATCCGGCCACCACAATCAAACCCGCCGACGGTGTTATCTCATAGGCCCGCTGCAAGGCAGTCTCGGCATTCGGCATTGCCTCTGCCAAAGAACCCGTCAGTGCGGCTGCCCTCATCATCTGCTCAAGCGAAGCCGTCCTCGGAGAATTCACTTCCGTCACCAGCACCCGGTCGAACAGCGGAAAGAGAATCTGCGCCATCTCCTCGAGCGCCTTGTCCTTCAGGCAGCCAAATATAAGCGTCTTGGATGCCCGATCTTCGAGGCTGGGCATCTCGGAAATTCCCGAACGGAGCGCCCATGCACCCGCCGGATTGTGCGCCACGTCGAGCACCACATCCGCGCGTTCGCCTCCACCCGGGAACAACTCGAGCCGCCCAGGCCAGCGCGCCGTATGGACCCCCTGGGAAATAGCAGAAGCATCTAATTTGTAACCATGGCTGTTACGTAACTCGACCGCCGCGGCAATCGCCAGCGCTAAGTTGCGCTGCTGGTGCTGCCCGGGCAGCGGCGAATCAATCTCGACCGTCTCCCCCAGCACGCTCACCGGATAGCGATTATGCCCATCTCTGCCGAACGTCCCCGGCGCCGGAACATACTCCGCCGCACTCACTCCCCTTGCACCAAGTGCGACTGCAATCTCTCCCAGGGCCTCGTTCGCCTCTTGGTGCTGCGGCAGCGTCACCATGGTCCCGCCGGCCCGCAATATCCCCGCCTTCTCTCGCGCGATCGCACGGATGGTCGAGCCCAGCCACTCCGTATGATCGAGCGAAATATCGGTAATCACCGAAACCAGCGGCTCGACCACATTGGTAGCATCCAGCCGCCCTCCCATCCCGACCTCGAGAATAGCAATATCAACCGCCGCCTCGGCAAAGTGAAGGAAGGCCAGCGCCGTCACCGTCTCAAAGAAGCTCGAATGCTCGGAAAGCCGCCCCTGACGAACCAGCCGCGCCGCCGCCTCATCGACCCGGAAGTAAAGCGCCGCGAAGTCGTTATCTGGGATCTCTCCCGCCGTCTGCGTCCCCTTTGCTCTGTCTCCCGGCTCTTCTCCCGCCAGGATCCGCACCCGCTCATTCACTCGCGACAGATGCGGCGAGGTAAACAGTCCAGTCTTGTACCCTGCCGCCGCCAGGATGCTCGCCAGCGTCGCCGCCGTCGAACCCTTCCCATTTGTGCCCGCAATCAATACCGAAGGAAACTTCAGCTGAGGGTCTCCCAACTCCGCCAGAAGAATCCGCATGTCTTCCAGGCGAAACTCCCGCCGTGCCGCCCCAGGAGTCGTCACCAACTCCCCGGCCAGCGCCTGCAGCCCCTGGATCGCTGCTTCATAAGACATAAATCGTGCCTCTAAGTTCCGATTCTGAGTACCTGCAGCATCTTGGAATCGCTGCAGAACCAAGTAGCGTGCGCCGTCATCCTTGATTCAGCCCCACCGGCCGCACCTACCGGCAGAAGCATCGTTTTTCAAGCCACTAGCCGAGCATTGCGAGGCGAAACGCAAAGGAAGGCACGCTTTCCAGCTCCGCCCAATCCTCAAATCCCCTCAATCTCTGCTATCCTCCCACCCATTCTTTAAGGGACACCAACGAAGTCTCGTAGGAGCCCCAACGAAGTCCACCGACTGAAGCGGTACGGTCTTCAGCCGTGCCATACCGACACCAAAGACAATGGCGGCTTTAGCTGCGGAGGGAAGCGCTTCGATCAAACCCTATCCTCATATATAGGAGAACGATTCCAAAGTAGGAGGACGAACCGAACGCTACTCCGTCTTCCGCGTATCCCCACCCATGAAATCCAGTACCCGGCTCAAATATCCCTTCAACTCCCGGCGGTCGACCACCGCGTCCAGCATCCCATGCTCGAGCAAAAACTCCGACCTCTGAAATCCGTCGGGCAGCTTCTGCCGGATCGTCTGCTCCACCACCCTCGGTCCCGCAAACGCAATCAACGCGCCTGGCTCGGCAATATTCAAGTCGCCCAGCATCCCAAAGCTCGCTGTCACTCCGCCGGTCGTCGGGTCGGTGAGGACCGACAAGTAGGGTATCCCCGCATCGTCCAACAAGCCCAGCCGAGCCGACACCTTGGCCAGCTGCATCAGGCTCACAATACCCTCCATCATCCGCGCTCCGCCTGATGCCGCTACGATAATTAAAGGATGCCGGGTCGCGAGCGATCGATCGGCCGCTCGGGCGATCGTCTCCCCGACCACCGCGCCCATGCTTCCGCCAATGAATGCATATTCCATCACGCTCAGCACCACCGCGTGATGCCTGAGATGGCCGGTCGCATTGAGAATCGCGTCATTCAGCCCGGTCTCATCCTGGGCCTTGCGCAGCCGTGCCCGATACGGCTTCAAATCCACAAAATTCAGTGGATCCGTTGACTTTAACTCCAGATCGACCAACTCATATCCCGGCTCTAGCAGGCTCTCGATCCGCTCCCGAGCCCCGAACCGGAAGTGCTTTCCGCACCGCGGGCAAACCTGCATGTTCGCATCCAGGTCCGCCTTCCATAGCACCGAACGGCAGCCATCGCACTTTGTCCAAAGGCCCTCGGTGCGGACGCGCTTTTCGCTGCCATTGACGCTCGGCTCCGGCAAACCAGAAGAGGCATCAGAGAAGCCACTCTCCACATTCTCTCCCGGCAACTCGCCATCGGCGCCGTTCTCTCCCTGCCGCTTAAACCATGCCATCTGTGCCTCGACTTCCCATGCCCCGCCTTCCCCTGTCCTCGACTGTGTCCAGACCAGGAAACCTCCGGAGCCGCCAGTCCTGGACCGGCTCTGCACCTAACAAAAAGTTCGCGCTACAATCTCCAGCCATCCGCGGAATTCGACGTTTTTCGCTCTCGACATCATGCCATCCGGCGATCTCCTGCGCTCTGGGCCACGATTCGCTCGCAAGCTTTCAGTGTAATGGATTCGAAGCAGCAAACATCCATCACCGTCTCTCCACCGCCATGCCTCCGGCCCAAGTACTCCGTTCAGTGCCCTCCATGATAGGGATGGTTAGCCAGGATCGTGAAAGCCCGATACACCTGCTCCACCAGCACCACGCGCGCCAGCTCATGCGGCAGCGTCATCGCCCCCAGCGACAACACCAACCCTCCGGCCCGGCCGCCGGCGGAGTCCACGGCCACCTGCGACCATCCGTCCGCCGGTCCCACCGCGAAGATCAGGTTCTGCGCTCCGCCATCCCGCTGTCCCCCGATAAAACCGGCGAACTCCGCCGACGACAGCATCTTTCCCCTCCCATCCAGCAGCACGACGCGAGGAGCCGTCCTCGTCCGCCCTCCCGCGACCGCCTCCAGAAAGGCCTCTTCGGAGCGAAAGGTCTTCGCCTCGACCGGTGTATAGACGGCCAGTCGACTCAAATAAACGTCCGCCAGGGCGTCGAAGGCCGTCGCACGTCCCCGGCCTGCGATTGCCGCAATCATCACCTTCACCTCAAAAGTCTAAATCCCGCCTTAACACGCCTGTCCGGACAAGGATCAATGAAAATTCAGATAAATCATCTACACAATCTCATAGGCAATCCAGAAAACTGGAGATTCCCTTTATGGATCTCTACAGCCGATTCACAAAGTGCGGCAAAAACAAACAACTTCCTCGCGTCGCAAGCTTTGGTGCACAACGTGCAACACCGACCCCTACACGCCCTACCGCTACATTCATAAACAGCAGTCCCAGTAACTTTTGCTTGGAAGAAGCTGGAGTGCACCCCAGCATAAGAGAAAAGATCACAAAGCACTCGAGAGGGATCAATGCTACGTTTCTGCAAAACAGTATTCGCCGCTGCAATGCTCCTCGGATTTGCCCTCAGCTCCACCGCCATCGCCCAAGTCAACACCGGCCAAATAGAGGGAACGGTCACCGATCCATCCGGAGCGCTCGTCGCCAACGCCACCGTAACCGTCAAAAATCTGGGCACAGATGCCACCCGAGTTGAACACAGCAGCGTTAACGGAACTTATTTGCTTTCAGATCTTTCCCCCGCCAACTACGAACTCACCATCACGGCGGAAAATTTCAAAAGCTTTGTCTCCCGAGTGACCGTGACGGTTGGTGGCCACACCACCATCGATGCAAAACTCACCCTCGGTCAAGGAACCACCGAAGTAGAGGTCGTTGGCGAGGGCGGAGCCCAGGTCAACACCCAGACCCAGGAACTCTCCCAGGTCGTCGATCAGCAGCAGATTTCGCAGCTCCCCAGCCTCACCCGCAATCCCTATGACTTCGTCGCCCTTTCCGGCAACATCTCCGGCGGCGACAACTCCGCTGCTGGCAACTCTCAAAACGCCACCCTCCGCGGAGTGAACTTCAATATCAATGGTCAGCGCTCGACCGGCACTGAAATCCTCTTGGATGGCGTTGAAAATATCACCGTCTTCGGCGACGGCGTCGGCATTAAGGTGCCCATCGATGGCGTCCAGGAATTCCGCATCGTCACCAGCAACTTCGAGCCCCAATATGGCCGGGCCTCCGGCGGCGTCGTCAACGTGACCACCAAGGCCGGAACCAACGCATTTCACGGCAGCGCCTGGGAATTCAACCGGCTCGCGGCGTACACCTCGAACACTGTGACCAACTCTCAGGAAGGCATTCCCAAAGGTCAGTACACCCGCAATCAATTCGGCTTCGCCGTCGGCGGCCCTATCCTGAAGGACAAGCTCTTCTTCTTCGGCAGCACCGAATGGACCCGTGTACGGAGCGCCGCCGTCTCGACCGCTGCTGTTCCGACGCCGCAATACCTGGCCGTCGCTCCGGCCAACATCCAGGCCTACTTCGCCGCCTACGGCGCCAACACCTTCAATCTCAACACCACCTACAGCGCCGCTGATCTGGGCATCGCTACCCTGCCCGCAGCGACTCCCGTTCTCGGCACGACGACCTTCACCGCTCCAGGGGACGCAGGCGGCGGCTTACCACAGAACACCTACAACATCCTCGGAAGGTTCGACTACAACCTCAGCGACAAGACCCAGGTCTTCTTCCGCTATGTCGACTACAACGAGGCCGACCAGGCCGGAAGCGTCTTCTCTTCTCCTTATTCTCAATACAACGTCAGCCAGACCGTCCAAAACCAGGCCTATCTGCTCAGCGCCTCCCATGTCTTCAATCCCAGCCTGGTCTCGAACACTAAGCTCAGCTTCAGCCGTTTCAATACGGCCTACGCCTACGACACCGCCCTGCAAAACACCCCCACGCTGATCGTTTCGCCAAACGCCCAGATTCCGGGAACCTCGACCTTCATCCAGTTGCCCGGCTTCTACGACACCAATCCCGCCAACGGAGGTCTCCCCTACGGCGGCCCGCAGAACACCGTCCAGATCAATCACGACCTCGATGTCATCAAGGGAAAACACTCCATGCAGTACGGAGCCCAGATCCTTTACATTCAGGACAACAACGCCTACGGAGCCTACGCTCAAGCCAACGAACAGCTAGGCCAGGGACTCACCAAGGGGTTGGCCGCTCTCGGCACCGGCAATCTTTTCGAATTTGAAGCCGCCGTCAATCCAGCGGGAGCCCTGCCCTGCGTCCGAGACCCATACACTGGCGACTTGACCCAGACTCCAGGTTGCTCCATCAATCTCCCCGCCTCGGCTCCCTCCTTCGCTCGCAGCGAACGCTTTCACGACTGGGCCGTCTACGGCCAGGATGCCTGGAAGGTCTCTCCGCGCTTCACCTTTAACTACGGCGTTCGCTACGAATATTACGGTGTTCAGCACAACAACCATAAAGACCTCGATTCGAACTTCTACTACGGCGACGGCAACCTCGATCCCGAGGGCATTCGCACCGGCCAGGTCTTCACCACCCCGACCAGTCCCATTCACTCCCTCTGGAATCCCTCCTACGGGACCGTCTCGCCCCGCATCGGCTTCGCCTACGACATCTTCGGCGATGGCAAGACCTCTGTCCGCGGCGGTTACGGCATCAGCTATGAGCGCAACTTTGGCAATGTGACCTTCAACGTCATCCAGAATCCGCCGAATTACGCCGTCATCATCATCAACGGCACGCCCGTCACCAACTCCAATGCCGGCCCACTTGCCGGAGCGTCTGGAAGCGTTCCGCTGCCCCCCACCAGCCTCCGTAACGTCGACCAGAACATCAAGACCGCACAAACCCAGTTCTACAGCGCCGCCCTCGAACACCAGTTCGGCGCCGGTACCGTCCTCTCCCTCGAATACGCAGGCGCTCGCGGCCTCCATCTCTACGACATCAAGAACGTCAACGGCCTCGGTAGCGGCAATGCTCTGCTCGGCGATTCCCTGCTCGACCCTTCTGGGACGATTCCTGCCCTCACCCGGCTAAATTCCCAGTATTCCAACACCAACAACCGCGGTTCAGGCGCCGATTCCTACTATCACGCCATGAATATCCAGTTTCAAAGCTCCAACCTCCACCGCACCGGCCTTACCCTCGTTGCTAACTACACTCTCTCTCATGCAACGGACGACCTGAGCACCACCTTCTCCGAAACGAATAACGAATTCAGCTTGGGATATACCAATCCCTTTAATCCAGCCCTCGATCATGGCACCAGCGATCTCGACATTCGCCATCGGCTCGTGATCGCCCCGATCTATCGCACCCCATGGTTTGCGAATGGACACAGCGCCCTCAAGCAAGCCCTCTTCGGCTGGCAGATCACCGGTATCTACCAGGTTCGCACCGGAACCCCTTTCAGCTACTACGACACCACCTTTAACAACACCGGCTACAATGTCGCGCGATATACTCCGGACGGTGGAGTGGTTCCCAAGCACACTTTTAAGTCCATCCCGTCGGGCGTGAACGGCGGTGGCACCAACGCCTACAACGTAGGGAACTTACCCGCGTCGTTCTCCTTCCTCAATCAGGCGTGGTACGACGCCACCAATACCCCAGCCGTCAACGCGGCAGGAAACGAACCCCTCACGGTTTCAGACTGGGGACCTTATCCCGCTGCCATGACCTCCCGCAATGCCTTCCGCGGACCAGGGGCGTGGAACGTCGATGCTGCCGTTAGCAAGACCTTCCCCATTCATGAACAGGTCAACTTGGTCTTCCGCGCCGAAGGCTTCGATATCCTCAACCACCACAATCTCTATATCCAACAAGGCCTGAACGACGTGGCAAACGTTCAAGACTTCACTCAGCCCCTCAGCGTCCAACAGCGCCCGGGAGTGCCCCTACCCATCACCGCCTCGAAGGGTGGAATCGGAGCAGATGGCGGCGTCAACGACGAACGCCGATTTGGCCAATTCTCCCTCTCCCTCCAGTTCTAACCTGACACACTAGAATCGGGCCGCCACCCAGGCGGCCCGATTAGTTCCCTAAGAAGCAGCAGGATCCGCTGCTTGCAGCCCCTCATGAACCTTCTGCCACCGCCTAACTTAAGCCATCTCCCACCCCCGGGAGTTAATGCGGCCCCTTCCCGCCAACGCAACGAAATTCCTGCTGCCGTTTTTCATAGCTAATTCAAAAAAGTGGAGACAACCTCGCTCCGCTCTCGAATCCCCGCAGTCGGAACTTCTATCCGAATGAGCAACTTCCAGTCAGGTACATTTTGGAAGCGCACGTGCTAAGGAAACGCTAAAGCTCTTTTGTCGATTGCGACCCCCTTGCTTGGAAGCGCTGGAATCCACCCCCAGCTCACTGATTCTCAATAGAATTTGGAGAGGGATTGATGCTACGTCTCTGCAAAGCAGTATTCGCCGCTGCAACGCTCGTCGGATTAGGGCATGGATTGAATGCCTTCGCTCAGGCAGGATATGGGGAACTCTCCGGCCTTGTCACCGACCCCACCCACGCCGCCATCGCACATGCCGACGTGAAGCTGCTCGATAATGCCACCGGGCAAGCCCGCGAAACCTTCACCAACTCCGCCGGCGAGTACCGCTTCACCGCTGTCCCCGTCGCCAGCTACACCCTCAACGTCTCCGCTCCCGGCTTCAAGAGCTTCGAAGCTACCAGCGTCACCCTCTCCGTCGGCACCACCTCCACCCAGGACGCGGTCCTCAGTATCGGCTCCGCGACCGATGTCGTCGAAGTCACCGGGCAGAGCGTCGAGCAGGTCCAGACCGATACCTCCGCCGTCTCCCAGTTGATCGACTCCTCTGTCTGGAGAAGCTCCCCGCTCGAGACCAGGACCCAAAACGCCTTCATCGATCTCGTCGCCGGCGCGACTCCGGATGACCCCAACTCCACCACCTTTCGTGGCGCGGCTGTTGACGGAGCCCGCACCGGTACTGGCAACTATCTGCTCGAAGGCATGGATAACAATGAGCAAGGCCAGGGCGGCGTGGCCCTGGTCGGGGTCGGCGGCGCGTCCCTGACCCTCTCCCCCGATGCCATCGAGGAATATCGCGTTATCACCCATGACGCCCCCGCCGAATACGGCCGATCTGGAGGCTTCGCCACCGACACCGTCCTCAAAAGCGGAACCAACCAGTGGCACGGCTCCCTCTTCGAATACAATCGCGTCTAGGCCCTCGCCGCCGAACACTGGTTCTCCAATAACGCCGGCGTCAAAGACAGCCTGGTCCGCAATCAGTTCGGCGGCTCCATCGGCGGCCCTATTCGCAAAGACAAGACCTTCTTCTACGCGACCGTCGAGATCCATCACCTGCGCGATGCCACGCCCATAACCAACACCACCACCACCCAGAATTTCATCGATTTCGTAAACTCTGGCGCCTTCCAGACCTTTATGGAAGGAACGACGCAGCAGGATCCCAGCACCCCGCCCCTCTCCAGTGGAGATCCGGCCCCGCCCCAAATCGGCATCTGCCCCGTCAATCTCGGGACGACCTGCCCCGGCGCTTTCGCTGGCACCGCCAAGGCTGGACCCATCTTCTCTTCTCAAGATGCCGCTCAGCCAACCTCCTTTCCGCACCCCATGGTCAACGCTGCCGCCACTCCGATTGACAGCTATGTCTCTCAAAATCTAATCACCGGCGGCCTGCTTCGCTATCCCGTGCCGGTCTACACCACATCGACTATCCTCAATCACGAAGCGCTCAACCAAAACCGCGGTTCGTTGAAGATCGACCATAAGCTCACGGACAAGGATCAGCTCAGCTTTACTTACGCCATCGATCAGGTCTCTGACGCCACCAGCTTAGGCGGTGGAGATGGTGTTTTCGGTCCGCCGCTCGACCTGATCGGCGGTGCTCAATTCTTTACCGGTAACTGGACCCATGTCTTCTCCCCCTCCTTACTGAACATCTTCCGCGGCGGCTACCTCCGCCATGTCTCGGACTTTACCGTGCCTGCGTCAACATTGGGCGTCCCCTCGATCTTGGCAGTTGACCCCTTGGAGTCCTCGCTCGGCCACAGCGCTGGCTTGCCCCAGTACTTCACTGAAAACCAGTTCACCTACCAGGATTCACTGAGCAAGAATGTCGGGGCACACGCCGTCACCGTCGGATTCCAGTTCGTGCGCACTCGCAATGGCTCCTCCTTCTTCAACGATACCGACGGCACCATCGAGTTTTATGGCGTCGAAGACCTGGTCACCGACGGCAACTTTGGGGAAGAGCTCGATGCCACGCAGCCCACAGCGTCCCCCAACGGCTCCATTTACTTGGCTTCCGCCTCGGTAGATCCAACCACGCAAAGTCGCCCCAACGTCTATCGCGGCTACCGCGCCAACGAGTTCTCCGCCTTTGCTCAGGACGATTGGAAGATCATGCCGCGCCTCACCATTAACGCCGGCCTGCGCTGGGACTATTTTGGGCCGCCGCACAATGCCGAGCCCGGCTTCGATTCGAACGTCTACTTCGGCCAGTTCGGCACCCCCACCTCGAATGGCAATCCCTTCTTCCCCACCAATGCACTCTCTGGGGGACTTCAGGGTGCGACGTTCATTCAAAAGAACAGTAATATCTGGAACAAAGACACCAATAACTTCGGCCCTCGCGTCGGCTTCTCCTACGACGTGACTGGCGAGGGCAAGCTGGTTGTGCGCGGCGGTTTTGGCATCGGCTTCGACCGTCTCTACAACAATGCCTACGAGAACATCCGCTTCAACCCGCCAAGATTCGCGGACAACTCTGTGGGCGCATTGATCAATGGTGTACCTGCAGGTCCCACTGATCTTCCCGGCGTCTACACCATCCCCTTTTCCGCCAATGCTGCCTTCGCCGCCTACGGCGCCAAGCCCGTCCCGCGCCATATCGATCAGCGGCTCGTTACCGCCTACTACGAGCAGGCAAACTTCGGCTTTGAATATCAGCTCGCTAAAGGCTATCTGCTCGAGACCAACTATGTCGGCACCTTCGGCCGTAAACTGGTGGGTTTGATCAACATCAACACCTATCCAGGCCGTAACGGTTGCCCGATCGGTGGAGGCTCCAACGATGACGGCTCCTATCCGGCCGGCACCCCGTGCGCCAGTGCCGGTTTCCCCAATGGCTTCTCGAGCGGACACGTCAGCACCCTCTTCAATAGCGATAACTTTAGGACCAACGCCTTCAACTCCAACTACAACGCCCTTCAAGTCAGCGTCCGCAAGGCCTACGCCAACGGACTCCGCCTCTCCGGCAACTACACCTACAGCAAAGCCATGGACGAGATCAGTGACGTCTTCCGCCAGCGCAACAGCGCCACCGGCATCACCGACTCCCAGAATCCCGCAACCGACTACGGTCCCGCCGACTTCGACCTGACCCATCGCGCCGTCATTACCCTGCTCTATGAGGAGCAGTGGAGAAAGAAGAACCTGCTGCTAGGCGGATGGTCGATCGCCCCCATCCTCACCTTCTCGTCCGGCTATCCGGTCGCTCTCTCGGACTCCTCCGATGACCCGAACCAGGACGGGACCTTCTCCGATCGTCCTCAATACCTCGGCGTCGGAGGCCAGAGCAACGCCGTCCAATCTGGCTACTCGAAGACCGAAAACGCCTTTCGCTTCCTGAAGGCGGGCAGCTTCGGTCCGGTCGCCTGCCCGGCCAACCTGAACTTCGGCATCTGGTGCGATAGCCCCACTTCGCGCAATGCCATCCACGGCCCTCACACCACCAACGTAGACTTTGCCTTGCTGAAGCACTTCAATGTGCTCGAGCATCAGGCCGTCACCTTCGAAGCCAACTTCTTCAACCTCTTCAACCACGCGAATTTCGGAGACATCGACGGAAACATCGCCGACGGCAGCAACTTCGGCCACGCCCTCTCCTCGACCGATCCTCGTGTAATTCAGTTCGCCCTGCGCTACGACTTCTAGCCAGGCAGGCCCAAATAAGAAAGGGTGTCGCTCCAACCAGAGCGACACCCTTTTGTTCAAATTCCAGTTCAACCTTCGAAAAAGTACTAAGTAGTTAACAGCTGATCAACGTTGTTATCAGCCGGGTACTAAAAAAAGCCCTTCCAGCAGCACAAAAAGACGCGAAAAAGCGCCCTTTTTTGACCCGAAAATCACTCTCATTTCGTGCTTTTTTTCGCAGTTTTCTTGACCGTTTTTTTGGCCGCAACTGTTTTCTTGGCGGCGCTCTTCTTCTTCGCGGGGGCCGCGGAATCCGATTTGGACGTGCTCTTTTTTGCCGTAGTCTTGGCCGCGCCAGCTGCCTTTTTTACTGCTGACTTCTTTCTGGATTCCTTCACTTTCTCGTTCAACGCCGCCTTCAAATCCCCAATATCTACGCTGGTTGCGGACTTTCTCAGCCGCTCAATGTCGTAGTAGGCGCGCTTCTCCGCGACGAAGATATGGACCACGAAATCGACGTAATCCATCAGCACCCATTCGCCCTGCCTCCGGCCCTCAACCGAGTTCGGATAGGTCCCAAACTCCCGCTTCAGCCGGATCTCGATCTCATCGGAAATCGCCACCACCTGCCGCGTATTCGTCCCGCTCGTAATCAGAAAAAAGTCAGTAAACCCCGCATCACTCGGATCTAGCTCCAGGATGCGGGTGTCTTCGGCCTTCTTGTCCGCGCTGGCCGCGGCTGCGGCGGCTACCATCTGTCTTGTCTCGGTCGATGCCATCAGGGATTGTTGCTCTCCTCAAGTGATCTTCCATCGTAGCTCGCATACTCGATAAAGCGCTAATGCCGAGCATTCAGCCTCAGCAATAAAGGCCTCTCTCTTCGATGTAGCGCAACACCGAGGGAGCGAGCACACTCGCTTTCGAATGCTCTCCACAAATGGCGGCCCGGATGTCGGTAGCCGAAATATCTTCCTGTAGGTCCGGCATCAGGTAGAGCTCCGAATGCAGCCCTGCTTGATTGCGGAGCTCCCACGTCACCAGCTTCTTTGCCGCAGAATCCCGCAGTGTCCGCATAGCATCGATGCCATCCGGCAGCGCAGCCGTCAAGTCGTCGATCGACGATCCCGGCCTGCCGGCAACGATGAACCGGCAGAGAAATGGCAGCTCCTCCGCACAGTGCCACTGCTTCAACGAGAGGAACGCATCCGCTCCCAGCAAGAAATACAACTCCACCTCGGCCCCTTGCCCAGCGCGGATGCGCCGCAACAAATCAACTGTGTAGTTGGGATGCCCATCGACTAACGGCGCATCGATATCTGAAGCTACAACGTGAGGTTCATCCGCGACGGCAAGCCTCACCATCGCCAATCGATCGTCATAGGTGGTTTTTGAGGAGTCGATTTTGAATGGCTGAGTTCCCGCGGGCGTCATCCACACAACATCCAGCGCCAGCCGCTTGACGGCCGCTCTCGCAATCGCAAGGTGTCCGCGATGCGGAGGGTCGAAGCTTCCACCGAAGATTGCGATGCGCATCTACCATCATGGTAACGGACGCGCGCGAATTCCGGCCGCTGTCTATACTCACGACAGGCAAGCGCAGCGCCATGACAGAAAACATCGCCTACATCGGCCTGGGTTCCAACTTAGACTCGCCCGCAGGCAGCCCCAACGCCACGTTGTCCGCGGCGATCTCTCGGCTCCGCGTGCTTGGCGAAGTTAAAGCGCAGTCATCAATCTATGTAACTGAGCCGGTCGGCTACACTCAACAACCAAAGTTCTGCAACGCCGCGGTCGCACTCCAAACCTCGCTAGGTCCCTTGGAACTGCTGCGTCAATTACTTGTTGTCGAACACGAGTTCGGTAGAGATCGCGGCGCTACCCGGCCCAAGGGCCCGCGTACTCTCGACCTCGATCTTTTAATGTTCGGAGATGAGGTTGTGAATTTGCCTGAGCTTACGGTTCCACATCCGGCGCTTGCGGAACGGCGATTCGTTCTCAAGCCTCTCGCCGAAATCGCTCCGAACACTATTCATCCAACGTTGAACAAGACGATCGACGCGTTGCTGCAAAGCCTTCCCGATGAAGACGAAAACCGAGTCTCTGCCGTGAACATTTCCTGATCGACTTCCCATGCTGCGGATATCCTAGTAGCACATGCAACGCCATTGGACACTCGTTCGTGCTTTCGGCTTAATTCTCGTCTTTGTGGCCGTGGGCGCCATCGTCAGCGCGCAAAATATGCAGAAGCCCGCAATTCGCGTACTCGATTCACAAAGAGCACCCATTGCTGGCGCACGCATTCTCGACACGAGCGGAAGTGTCCTCGCCGTCACCGATTCATCCGGAGAATTCTTTCTGTCCGCCAGCATTTCCGAGATCCAAATAACCGCTCCTGGATTTGTCACCGTGTCGGTGACGATCGCAGATCACCCTCAACAGTCGATCATTCTCAAGCCTGCGGCCCAAATCGAATCCGTTTCGGTTACTGCCTATCAGTCGCCGCTTGCTGCCCTCGATAGTCCAGCCAGCACGAGAAATCTTGACTCCGCTGCCCTGCGTCAGTCCGCCTCACCGGCACTCGACAACAAACTTCGTCTGGTGCCTGGCGCCGAACTTTTTCGCCGCTCCAGCTCGCTCGTCGCTAATCCGACTTCGCAGGGCATCTCGCTGCGTGGCCTGGGATCGACTGCGGCCAGTAGGACGCTGGTGTTGAGTGACGACATTCCACTTCTCGATCCGTATGGCGGTTGGATCCATTGGGAAGAACTGCCCGAGCTCAGCATCAAGTCCGTTGAGGTCGTTCGCGGCGGAGCTTCCGATCTCTACGGTTCGAGCGCCATCGGCGGCGTCATCAATTTCCTACCCGTCCGCGCCGCCAGCAACCGCTTTGAATATCTGAGCAGCTACGGCTCTCTGAATACAACCGACAACACCCTTCTTGGCACTTTGAAATACGGCAAGTGGACCGGACTTGGATCTGGCGGCCTGCTCCGCACGGACGGCTACATCTTAACCACTCCAGACGAACGAGGAACCGTGGACGTCCCCTCCAATGTTCACGCACAGAATGGTCTCGTCGAAGTCGACCGCGACTTCCTCTCCACGGGTCGAATTTTTTCAAGAGGCAGTGGCTTCAACGAAGCGCGCTCCAATGGCACGCCGATTCAAACCAATGCCACACGACTTTGGCGTTATTCCTCCGGTGCGGACTGGACCGCGGCCTCCGGCGGAACCTTAATCTTCCGCGTCTTTGGCGACAACGAGCACTACCGGCAAGGCTTTTCTACGATCGCCGCTAATCGCAATTCCGAGACCTTGCTTCGCATCGGCATCACGCCCGCGCAGGAGCTCGGCGCAGCCGCGCATTGGAGCCAGCCCTTAGGCGCAACCATCGTCGTCCTCGCTGGGGCAGACACTCACGACGTCCGCGCGACTGACTTCGAAACCAGCTACAAACTGAACACGCCCAGCGGTATCCTCGACACCAGCGCCCGTCAGCGTCAAACCGGCGTGTATGCCGAAGGCCTTTGGACGCCCGCAAAGTGGACCTTTAGCCTCGGCGGCCGCGTCGATCACTTCTCGAACTTCGATGCCCTGCAATGGACGAGTCCGCCTCTCTCCCTAACCCATCTTCCCGATTTTTCCGAAACCGTTTTTGATCCGCGCCTGGGCGTCGCCCGCCGCCTCACCAACTATCTGTCGCTCACTGCTTCAACCTTCCGCGCTTATCGCGCTCCGACGCAAAATGAGCTTTACCGCACCGGCCAAGTCGGGCAGGAGTTAACCAAGGCAAACCCGAATCTGAGGTCTGAACGCGCAACCGGTTGGGAAGCCGGCTTTGTACTCGCCACTCGCTACAACACCACCGTACGTACCAGCTATTTCTGGACACAGGTCAACCGCCCCATCACTGCGCTGACCGTGAGCACCACTCCTACGCAGATCACCGAAGTGCGAGAAAATCTAGGTCAGATCGAAAGCCGCGGAGTCGCCTTCGACGCCGAGACCGTACCCGTTCGCTGGCTCTCGCTGATCGGCGGTTATCAATACGCGGATGCGACCGTCACCAAGTTTGCCTCACAACCAGTATTAGTCGCGTGTGGGAAGCCCGAAACAACGCTCGTCGGTTGCCGAATCCCCCAAGTTGCGCGGAACATGGGAACCCTGCAGGCGCGCTTCACTTACCCAAAGATCGGAATTCTTAGCTTGCAGGGACGCATGAGCGGCAGCCAATATGACAACGATCTGAATACTTATCTGCTGCACAGCTACTTCAAGCTCGACGCTTATGCTTCTCACGACTTTGGCAATCGCTTCGAGGTCTTTGCTTCCGGAGAAAACCTCTTCGACCGCACCATTGAAGTCGGTCGCACGCCGACACTGACGCTGGGTACGCCGCTCGTTGGCCGCATCGGAATACGCGTCCGCGTAGGAGAATAGCTGGTCTTCGTCCTCGAGCAGCTATCCTTGAAGTACATTGAACTTCGAAATCAAATCAACATTCGGCCCCGCCCGGCGCGCGTCCATGTACCTTCCGCATGCAGCGGTGCAAACGCCAGTCTTCATGCCCGTCGGCACCCAGGCGACGGTGAAGGCGATTCCGCAGCATCTTCTTGAGGAACTCGGCGCGCAAATCATCCTTGGCAATACGTACCACCTCTACCTGCGTCCCGGCCACGAAGTGATCCGTCGACTCGGCGGGCTTCACCAATTCATGAGCTGGCCGCGCGCTCTGCTCACCGATTCCGGCGGCTTCCAGGTCTTCAGCTTGAGCGAACTACGCAAGGTCACGGAAGAAGGTGTGCGTTTTCGATCCCATCTCGACGGCTCCTCGCATTTCTTCTCGCCGGAACACTCGATGGATGTCCAGATCGCTTTGGGCGCGGACATCGTCATGGCCTTCGACGAGTGTACCGAATACCCGGCTGACTTCGGGAGAGCCAGGAAATCGCTCGATCTGACCCTTTGCTGGGCGCAGCGCAGTAAAGACCACTTCCATGCGCATCAGCACGAGCGTCCCTGGGCAGAGAATTTTGCTGGCCAGAATCAGAGTCTCTTCGGCATAGTCCAGGGCGGCATGTTTCCGGAACTTCGCCGCGAGGCCGCGGAGCGTCTCGTCGAGATGGACTTTCCTGGCTATGCCATCGGCGGCTTGAGCGTTGGCGAGCCTCGCACCCTGACTCGCGAAATCATTGAAGCAACGCTGCCGTTCTTGCCCGCCACAAAGCCGCGCTATGTCATGGGAGTCGGCTACCCCGAAGAGATTGTCGAGTATGCCGCCATGGGCGTTGACATGATGGATTGTGTCTTGCCGACTCGCGCGGCGCGTCACGGGCTTCTTTTTACATCAGAAGGACGGCTCAACATCAAGAACCGGCGTTTCGCCGAGGACCAGGGTCCGCTCGATCCGGAATGCGGCTGTATGGTTTGCTCCCGCTATAGCCGCGCTTACTTGCGTCACCTCTTTGTCGCTCAGGAAGTACTCGGTTCGGTGTTGAACACTGTCCATAACCTGGCCTATTACCTTGACACGATGGAATCGGTACGCGATGCTATTGAGTTAGGAACCCTTCCGGCTCTTGTCGCACGGGTGCGCGCACGCTCTACAGGTGGCGCCAGTAGTGAGACTGAGCGGCCGGGTTCTCAGTAGGAAGCAGCAGGCAGACGGGTTGATCGAGCTCTCCCGGCAGCGGCCAGGGGAGTAGGCGCCATCCTCCCAGCCGTGTCGTTCTTCTCAGCCCTCGCACTCCGGTAGAATCAAATGGCCGAAGAGGTCATGGCACTCATACTGGGTGAAGAAGACTAGGGTTTTCCGGTACGCAAAATCAATATCGAGGGACTTGCCGGACTAGCGGGAGGGACCCGATTAGAAAGAACGTGTGTGTTGATGTCGCTCCTTGCATTCGCCCTTCCCGCTCTGCCGCCAGGCATTGTCTCGTTTTTGCCGTTCTTGCTCATCATCGTCGTTTTTTACTTCCTGTTGATCCGCCCCAATCAGAACAAGCAGAAACAATGGCAGGAGATGCTGAACAATCTCAAACCCGGAGATAAGGTGACGACGACCGGTGGCATCCGCGGTACCATCCTCGCTCTTCGCGAGGATGTCATCCAACTCCGCCTGCCTCCCGACAACATCAAGGTCGAAATTCTGAAGAGCGCCATTGCCTCGGTGACCACTCCAGAGGAAGGGAAGTAGGCCGGGAATTCCATGCGAAAAAACCTCAACACGAAAATCATTGTCATTCTGGCCGCTTTAGCTATTTGCGTCTTTGGCATCACCGGCATCCCGCATGGCGTGACACCGGCGGCGCTCAAAAATGCATTGGTTAGCCGGATCAATCTGGGCCTCGATCTTCGCGGCGGGACCCATCTGGTGTTGCAGGTCCACGTCGAAGAGGCGGTCGGCGCCACCGCCGATTCAGACGCGGCTCGCATCCAGACCGAGCTTCAGCAGGCTGGTATCACCGTAGGGTCGGTGGTTCGAGACCCGCAGCGCACCGACGCCATTCAGATTCAGGGTGCCCCGGCCGACCGGGTGGGCGACATCCGGACGACGTTGAACAATCGATACAGCTCCCAATACGACATCACCTCGAGTAGCGGAACCTCCTGGACCTTGACCATGAAGCCGACTGCGGTGAGGGACCTCGAACAGCGCACGTTGGAGCAGGCAATCGAAACCATCCGCACCCGTATCGATTCGTTGGGTGTCAGCGAACCGGTCATTCAGGAGTACAACCTCGGCAGCAACCAGATCCTCGTTGAGCTCCCCGGCGTGGATGACCTGGCGCGGGTGCATGACATTATTCAGTCAACTGCCCGGCTTGAAATACATGAAGTCCAAGGCGGACCATGGCCCGACGAGGCCGCCGCACTCCAGGCGCTTGGCGGCAATCTTCCTTACGACTCGGTGCTGCTCCATGAGCCCGCCGGGACCGCGAGTCCGAATAGTCCTGACCAGGTCTACCAGGTCAAGAAAGCGCCGGAGGTTGCAGGCACGGATATTCGCGATGCCCAGACCGGCCGCAATCCGAACACCAATGAGCCGCAGGTTGTCTTTTACTTGACCCATGCTGCCGGCGACCACTTCGCGGACTTTACCGGCGCGAATAAAGGCAAGAGTCTCGGCATCGTGCTCGATAACAAGCTCCGCGAAGTCGCAACCATTCGCGATCAGATTCGCGATACCGGCACAATCTCCGGCGGGGCGATGGGCGAGCAGCAGGCCAAAGATCTCTCCATGCTGCTGCGCACTGGCGCGCTGCCGGCCTCGATCAGTTATCTGCAGGAAAGCACCATCGGTCCCTCGCTGGGCGCTGATTCAATCCGCGAAGGCGTCATGGCTTCAGTTGTCGGCATGCTGGTCGTCATGGTCTTCATGCTCGTCTACTACCGCGGCGCCGGCATCAATGCCGACCTTGCTCTCTTTTTGAACCTCGTCATTCTGCTGGGCTTCATGGGCTACTCGGGATCGACGCTGACGCTTCCGGGCATTGCTGGAGTCATCCTGACGATCGGTATGGGCGTTGATTCGAACGTGCTGATCTTCGAGCGCATCCGGGAGGAGTTGCACGCTGGCAAGTCTCCTGCAGCGGCCGTCGACCAGGGCTTTGCTCATGCCTGGACGACGATCATCGATACTCACGTGACCACGATCGTTTCGGCTGCCATCCTGTTCATCTTTGGTACCGGCCCGGTGCGCGGTTTCGCTGTGACACTGACCATCGGTCTGCTCGCTAACTTGTTCACCGCGGTATTTGTCTCCCGGGTGATCTTCGACTCTAACCTCAACCGCAAGCAGCGCGGAGAGGCGCTTTCCATATGAGTGATCTTGAATCTAATCCGGCTCCCACCAACTCACCAGCGAGCATGAGTCTCCTTCAGGGCTGCATCTGGTTTCTCGGCGGTCTGCTGGTATCGGGAGCGGCGCTGTTGGCTCAAGCGGCCGTGCTGCACGCCATTGCCGAAAACAAGGCGAAGTAGCGATTTCGAATGATTACCAGCGAGGGTGCGGCAAGATGCGCCCCCAATTCAAGTAAGTAGGCGGATTCGTGGAACTGTTTCGTGGCGTTAATATCGACTGGCTGGGGAAGAAGTGGTACTTCCTCGCCTTTTCGCTGATCTTTAGCGTGGCAGGCGTCTTCAGCCTGCTCTTCTGGCATCATCTTCCCCTCGACGTGGACTTCCATGGCGGCACTCTGGTGCGGGTGAAGTTCGATCACCAGCCGGATGCCGACCGCATTCGCCAGGCGGTTGACCGCGCCGGCATTCACGATGCGCGCATCACTACCTATGGCCCCGCTCAGAACAACGAAGTCATCATCGCTCTGGCCCAGCGAGATACTCACGAGACCTCACTCGATGCAGGCCGTGCCGCGATCGTGAACGCGCTCAAGGCAAACTACCCTCAGAACAACCCTGAAGTGCGCAGCGTTGAAATCGTCGGCCCGCAGGTGGGTTCTGCGCTTCGTAACCAGGCGTTGTTGGCTACGGGCTATTCGCTTGCTGGCATGCTGGTCTACCTGTGGTTCCGTTTCGAGCTGATCTATGGCGTCGCCGCGGTTGTCGCGGTCTTCCATGACACGCTGATCACGGTAGGCTTCTTCAGTCTCTTCAATATGGAGATTTCGCTCACGGTCATTGCCGCGATCCTGACCCTTATCGGCTACTCGATGAACGATACGATCGTCGTCTTTGACCGCATCCGAGAAAACCTCGCGGTCTCGCGCCGGGAAAGCCTGGCTGACGTTGTGAACCGGAGCATCAACCAGACTTTGAGCCGGACGGTCTTGACCTCCGGCCTCACTTTCCTCACCGTCCTCTCGCTGTTCTTCCTCGGTGGCGAGGTCCTGCATCCATTCTCCTTTGCATTGGTGGTTGGCATTCTTATTGGCACCTACTCGTCGATTGCAGTAGCCGCCCCCATGCTGGTCGCCTACCAACAATGGCGAACCTCTAAGGGGAAGGGCCGGGTAGCTGCTCTTCCTGCAGCAAAAAGAAGCAGGGCCTGAACGAAGATCCAACTATTCTCGTTTGACAACTCGCGTCGGTAATATAAAATCCACTTTCTGCAACTTCTGTGGGATTCCCGTCCCGGGATCAAAATGAACGATCACGGTGTCTACACAATTCAGAACGAGTTGCACTCTGCGAGGTAGGCCATGTTTGAAGACAGCTTGGTGGAATCAGGCGGCAGGTTGAAGACTAAGAGCAAATGGTGGGCGATTGGCGCGTTCATCTTTAATGGCAGTATCCTGGTCGTTCTTATTCTCCTTCCGCTCTTGAATCCCGAAGCATTACCCACGCAGGCCCAGGCGATGTTGCTTGCGGCGCCTCCACCACCCCCACCCCCTCCGCCTCCTCCGCCTCCGACCCCTCCCGTGAAGGTTGTCAAGATACAGTCGGAAATGATGAATAACCAGCTGACTGCTCCCAGCAAGATCCCAAAGGTCATTAAGCAAATCACTGAGTCTGCCGCGCCTCCTCCGTCTGCGGGCGGCGTGGCCGGCATGGGCGGTGAATCCGGCGGGGCCGCCGGTGGCGTAATGGGTGGGATTCTCGGTGGTATCGGCACAGGAGCCCCGCCCGTCGTTAAGGCGGCAGCACCGAAGAAGATTGCCGTCTCGTCAGGCGTGATGGCGGGCAACATCCTGAATAAGACCCAACCCCAATACCCAGCCATCGCCAAGGCTGCTCGTATTCAGGGTACAGTCGTCCTCCAGGCCACCATTTCGAAGACGGGCACCATCGAAAACCTTACGGTCGTCAGTGGTCCTCCAATGCTCCAGCAGGCGGCCATGGATGCGGTGCGGTCCTGGCGCTATAAGCCTTATTTGCTGAATGGCGAACCAGTTGAGGTTGGAACTCAAGTCAACGTAGTCTTCAGCCTCGGCGGCTGATTCCCTGCCGCTGAGGTGTATTTCACCGCAACGGTCAATTTTCCGCAGTTCTTCTAGCTGTGTTAGTAGTTACTCCTTAGGAGGAAAGATTCAGTGATTCTCGCTCACCTCACTCAAGTCGCAGTTCACTCGGCAACCCTCAGCTTCTTCCAGGAGGCGCCGGCCGTTGGCTTCAGCCCTCTCGACCTCTGGCATAACATGGGTAACCTTGCCAAGGGCGTGGTTATCATCCTGTTCATCATGTCGATCTGGTCTTTGGCCGTCATCATTGACCGGGCCCTCTACTTCAGTGCCGCCAAGAAGCAGTCGCGTGAATTTGCTCCCCGCGTGGCTGGTGCGCTCAAGGAAGGCAAGCTTGACGAAGCCATCAAAGTCGCGGACCGCAACAAGAAATCTCATCTTGCCGAAGTCGTTACCGCCGGCCTCCAGGAGTTTCGCAACTACGGCAGCGGCGGCGCCATCAGCGAGGAGCAGATTGAGTCAAGTCAGCGTGCGCTTGAGCGGTCCGAGGCGATCGTTCATGCCAAGCTGAAGCGCGGCCTGGGCGGCTTGGCCACCATTGGTTCCACGGCTCCCTTCATCGGCCTCTTCGGAACCGTCGTCGGTATCTTGAACGCCTTCCAGCAGATCGCGACTCAAAAGACCTCCGGCATCGGCGCAGTAGCCGGTGGTATTTCGGAAGCACTAGTCACCACCGCTTTCGGCTTGCTAGTGGCGATCCCGGCAGTTATGACCTTCAACTATTTCACCGGTAAAGTGGAAGCTTTCGACGTCGAGATGGATAACTCATCGAGCGAACTGATCGACTACTTTATTAAGCAGTCGAAGCGGTAGTCGAAGAGCTTAAAGCTAGCTTCGGGCGAGATCACCGTTTATCGTGGGAGTGAAGAGCCGCCGATGCTTCTTCACTCTCCGATCTTCCGGTCGCTAGGCTTAAGCGCTCGCTTTTAAGTTCAATCGGGATCTGGGCTGGAATCAAAGATCAAGTATGGGGCGCAGTTAATGGCAATCAATAAGCGGGACGAAGGCAAGAAAGTTAATTCGAACATCAACGTGACGCCGATGGTTGACGTCATGCTGGTGCTGCTCATCATCTTCATGGTCATCACGCCGATGTTGCAGAACAAGGTCAACGTCGACCTGGCGAAGACGGATAATCCCACTGCCATGCCGGATGCCGACAAGGAAGATTCGGTCGTGGTTGCCATCACCCGGGATAGTCGGATTTTCCTCGGACAGAACCAGGTCTCCCAGGCAGATCTCTCATCTAAGGTGCGAGATGCGCTGGAAAATAAGACCAGCAAGCAGATTTTTATCCGCGCGGATACTCGCGCGAAGTACGGTACCGTCACCGATGCAATCGATGAAGTGCGTACCGCCGGGGTTGACGAGGTCGGTCTGTTGACTGAGCAGCGCCAGACCCTAACCAAGCCTCCCGCGGCAGCTGGCGGCCAGTGATCCAGTAAACGGCTTAATCTGTAGAATCGAGGATTTGACTTATGGCAATGGGTGGTGGTGCTGGACCGGGCGGTCTCTCATCGGATATCAATGTCACTCCGCTAATCGACGTTCTGCTGGTGCTCCTTATCATCTTCATGGTAATCGTGCCGGTGACTCCGAAAGGTCTCGATGCGCTGGTTCCGCAGCCTCCGAAGAACCACGACCAGCAGCAGGACAATGATCGTACGATCGTGATCCAGGTGACCTCCAGACCAGGCGGTGGAGAACCCGGATACAAGATCAACGATACGGACGTCTCCAAGAGCGATCTGCTGAGCAAATTGACTGGAATCTTTGCGACTCGCGCTGAACGTGTCATGTTTGTTAAGGGGGACGATAAATTGAACTTTGGCGATGTCGCTGAAGTCATCGATATCGGTCACGCGGCCGGTGTTGATCACATAGGTCTCATTACCCCAAAAATAGCTGAGGGACAATAATCTCCCCCGGTCGAAATCAGGTATGATCCGACTTCGACCGGGTGTCCGGGTTTCTCTACGACGAATGTCGTGACGGTGCGTCCCTCGAAGGCAAAAACCGATTACAATCGCATCGCGGATGCTTTCGCCGGCAAAGGTTCCGCAATCATTTAGGAAGGCCAGCCCGGATAAGCCAGAAACAATCAGGGCGATCGAAGGAGATGACAAGCAGAATGAATCGAATCGCACGTTTTCCGGTGTTGGCAGCAGCCGTCGCTCTTTCGCTCCTGCCCCTCATAACCGGGTGCCAGAAATTGCAGGCTCGCGACCAGCTGAACAAGGGTGTACAGGCTTACAAGAGCGCACGCTACGAGGACGCCATCAATCACTTTCAAAAGGCCGTCCAACTAGATCCCACCTATCCATCCGCCGAGCTCTATCTCGCGACCGCCTACGCTCAATCAGTAGTCCCTGATCTACAAACCCCGGATAATCTTTCCCGGGCGCAGATGGCGATCGATGGATTTAAGAAAGTCTATGATCGGAACAACAAGGACATAGGCAGCATCAAGGGAATTGCGGCGCTCTACCTGAATATCGGGAAGTATGATGATGCCAAAAGCTGGCAGCTCAAAGCGATCGCAGTTGACCCCAACGATGCCGAAGCCTACTACACAGTTGGCTATATCGATTGGCGCCAGGCCTACCGCAACGCGGTCGCTCAGCTAGCGACGATCAGCATGACCGATTCCGGAGATGGCAACCCAAAGATGTCCAAGCCTGTTTGCCAGAAGCTGCAGGAATTGAACACGCCTCTGGTCACAGAAGGCCTCCAATACATGCAGAAGGCCCTGGACGTTCGCCCGAATTATGATGACGCGATGTCTTACATGAACCTGCTGAATCGGCGAAAGGCCGATCTGGAGTGCGGCAACGATGCTGCTCGAAAAGCGGACGTGCAAGCGGCGATCGATTGGAACAGCAAAGCCATGGGCACGCGTAAGGCGAACGAAGAGAAAAAGGCGGCAGCTACACCTGGCGGGGTTGTGATGGACGATTCCAAGTAAGCAATCAGCGAGTGTTGATGAAAACGAGAGCCGCCGCTGCGGGGCTCTCGTTTTCGTTCTAGCAGAAGTTTGGCTCCTGTCATGCGAAGAACCACTAAGGCAGATCCCTTGACTTCCGCTCGGACTGCAAGCCTAATCTCCGGCGCATGAAACCAAATCTCTGCTTCTGCTCTAACGTGCCCTCCATTTACAATCCTCGCTGGCTGTGGCAAACATTGGCAAAGTTCTGGTAGCAAACCGCGGCGAGATTGCCTTGCGGATCATTCGCGCCTGTAGGGAATTAGATATTCGGACGGTTGCGCTCTACTCGGACGCGGATCGCGCCGCACCTCATGTTCTAGCTGCTCATGAAGCCTACCGGCTCGGCCCGGCGCCTGCGATCGACTCCTACCTGCGGGGAGACTTGATCCTCGACATAGCTCGCCGAAGCTCCGCTGATGCCATTCATCCCGGCTATGGTTTCCTTTCAGAAAATGCTGATTTTGCAGAGTCATGCGAAGCGGCGGGTGTCAAGTTCATCGGGCCGGGCGCCGCAGCGATGCGCGCTCTCGGATCGAAGACCCTAGCTCGCCAGGCGGCGGATGCTATTGGGATTCCTCGCGTCCCCGGCTCGACGACCGGCTTAAGGAGCCAGGAAGAAGCCCTGAAGGTCGCCCTCCAGATCGGCTATCCGGTCATGCTCAAGGCCGCGGCCGGCGGCGGGGGAAAGGGGATGCGGGCTGTCCGCAATGCTGACGAAATGGAGAGCGCCTACGCAGGAGCGAGCAGTGAGGCGGAGCGCGCCTTCGGGTCTGCAGAGGTATATCTGGAAAAGCTCATTGACCGGCCCCGGCACATAGAGATCCAGATTCTTGCCGACCAACAGGGAAACTGCATTCATTTGGGAGAGCGCGACTGTTCCATCCAGCGCCGCCACCAAAAAGTCATAGAAGAGGCGCCCTCCGCGATCATGGACGACCAAACCCGGCAAAGCATGGGAAAAGCAGCCGTCCGCCTCGCACAGTCTGCTGGCTATTGCAATGCGGGGACCGTCGAGTTTCTTCTCGAACGCCAGGCCAACGGCCGCCCTGGTAACTTCTATTTTCTCGAGATGAATACCCGCCTTCAGGTTGAACATCCGGTCACCGAACTTGTGACCGGCCTCGACCTTGTTCACCTGCAGATTGCCATTGCCGAAGGGAAGCCGCTGCCCCTCTCTCAGCAGGAGGTTGAGCACCGCGGCCATGCCATCGAATGTCGAATCTATGCCGAGGACCACGAAAATGGCTTTATGCCATCGCCCGGCACGATCACTCGTCTTCTTCAGCCATCCGGCCCTGGCATTCGCGAGGATTCGGGCATCTACGAGGGCTGGAGTGTGCCCCTGGACTATGATCCCATGCTCTCGAAGCTCATTGCCTATGCCCCGACCCGGGCGATGGCAATCGCCCGCATGCTGCGCGCTCTAGAGGAGTATGCGATTGGCGGAATTCGCACGAATCTCGGCCTCTTTGCCCGGATCCTCAGAGAACCCGACTTCCAGGCCGGGGAGATCGATACCGGCTACCTGGATCGGCTTCTTTCTCAAGAGCCTCCTGAAATCGTGAGATCACCTATTTCGCTGCCAGACAAAGTGCCCGCTTTCCCGAATTTGGACGTGGCGACGCTAGCGGCAGGCTTCTTCTCCTCAAGAAGCAGAGCAGATCGGCAGGATGGGGAAAGTCACCCAGCAAATAACTCGTCTCAGTGGAAACAAACCGCACGCCGCGAGGGATTGAGATCATGATGGAACCACTCCCCCTCTCGGACGAGAGTTCGTCCACTTCAGGAGCCGGAACCACCACGACTCTCGAAATTGAAATCGAAGGCGCCCAGCGCCTGCTTCAGCTGCGTACGGATCTCGTCGATGGCTCCTATGACGTCCTCTTGGATGGCCAACTCATCCATGCCGAGGCGCGAATGATTCGACCCGGCATTCTCAGCTTGCTCGTGAATGGTCATGCTTACCGTTGCCTTCTGGATGAATCGGCAGAAGAGACCTCCGTTCAACTCGAGGGAAGGCGCTACCTCTTCCGTGCGGAAGATTTACGCTCTCTCAGCACCCGGCGTAAGAAGCACAGCCCCACGGGTGGCATTCAGACGATCAAGGCCCCTATGCCAGGACGAATCATTCGGGTGCTTGTCGGCGCCGGGGAGCACGTGGTAGCTCAGCAAGCCCTCGTCGCTATCGAGGCCATGAAAATGCAGAATGAACTAAAAGCCAGTCGGGCTGGCAAAGTCATTGAAGTCCGCATAGAAGCTGGAGCAACCGTCCGCGCTGGAGAAACGCTGGTGAGGATTGAATCGTAGGAAAGCGCCAGCACAACCGGCAGCACACCTCACGTCTTGAAGGTTGGAGATCCCAGGTGGCTGCTGCATTCAAGCCGTCCGTTCGCTTGAATGGATGGCCACATCAAAGAACCGGCTCGAACTTCAAGCGACTAATACTCGCTGGTCGCTGGCCGTTCGGCGTCCTTGACGGCAAATAGCACGCCTGAATTTCATCCACACCTAATGCTTTAAGGACGCAGAAGTGGAGTGTGCAGCCGGGGCCGGAGATGCCTTGGTCGATGCAAGCGCCTGATCGATGATGTCGTAAAGCTTCGTTCTGTCCACGACTTCGACAAACGGCGGCGCCGTTCCGGTTCGGTTGGTCACCACCCAAATGGTAGGCGTGTGCTCAATCCCGATCCGTTGACCCAGCGCATAATCCGCTTTCACATCGGCGGCGAGCTTTCCCTGAGGATCGACTGCAAACGGGAAAGCGACCTTATGATCGTTGGCAAACTTCTCCGTGAACGTCCTCAAATCGTCAACCGTGGCGATGCTCGGCTGATTGCTAAAAACCGCATCCCGATAGTCATCACCCAGCTTCTTCGACTTGGTATCGAACCAACGCGCATTCACGGCGGCTTGGAAGCTCCAGACGTGAAAGGGCAGCGGGAAGTCATGCTTGACCCACGGAATGTCGTACTTTGCCGCAGCCTCTTTTAGCAGGGAATTCGCGCGCGCGCAGTCCGGACATTCCAGATCTTCAAACTCAAAGATCGCCACCCGGGCGCCCGCTGGCGGTTTCAGCTGGGTTTTGTCACCTACGGGCGTCGTGTTTGCCTGGGCACCCGAGAATTGCGCCATTACCTTGCTTTGAGGTGTGAAGACGAGAGCAATGCCGAAAGCAGCCGTCGTCAGAACAGTGCGAATCTGTCGGGAAGCCAACATATATGGAGTTAGACTCTGACCTCTCAAGAATTGTATCGAATTCCATTGAATCTCTAGCAAATGAACCAATCCCGAAGAGATATTCTTAGTGAAAAGCAGCCGGAGCGAAGCGAGATGCGGTACTGGAAGGTTTTGTGTTGGACGGCTGGAGTAGTGACCCTATTGACGGCGGCGCAGTACGGCAGCGTTCATCTGCTCACTGGGCGTCCATCATCTTGGCTCTTTGAGGCGTCCTTGGATTTGGCCCCGCCACTCCTTTTCGCAGGGGACGTCATCCAGTTCATCTTCAATCACGCGTCACAAGCGCCACTTCGCGACCAACCAGCTGCGGTAGCTATGGGCTGGCTGACGAACCTTTGTCTCTATTGGATCATCGCTTTACTCGTGACCTGGCTCTTCTTCCCGCCTCAACGCAGCGAAGAGTAGGAAATGATCGCACCGCCAGCCACGATGAAGGCGCCACCAAGCCAGATTGCGCCGCTTGGACGCTGATGGAAGATCATCCAGCCGATCAACTGAGCGACGACGAAGAAGAAAACCACGTAGATGCCGAGTAATCGGCCAAAATCCCATGGCGGACTATTCACCACATATCCATAGCCAAAAAGAACAGCGGCGCCTGCCACAAACAAAAGCACTCGCGTAACCAGCGATTGGGCGTGAAGGCCGGAGCGAACCAAAGCATCCCCACCGGCCTCCAGAACTGCGGCAAGGAAAAGAATTCCTAGTGCTACTCTCAGACTCATAGAGCCGATACTAAATCAGTGATCCGAGAAGAAGGTTCTAGAGAAAACCGTCAACGTTGGAATTCGTCTGGCTTGCGCTTACGCGCCTCCCGCTGCTCCGCCAGCCACCGCTTCCACCGGTAATCGACATAGAAGGAAGCGGCAACCAGCAGTAGTGCGATAGCTAAGAGAAGGAGGCGCACTGGTTAGCCTCGGCCTTCAGCTCGCCACTCCTGGTACGGACCTCGCTCTGAAGGAACAAGCTAAGGCTTTCTCGGGTCCGGTCTCATGGATCGCCGAAGTGCTAAGGTCCCGGGCTGCCAGCCGGTTCTTTTCGAAACGCAGGCCCTCCTCGCCTCGTGGGCTTTCCCCATCACGAAGCACTCGTTGCGGCCGCATGTTGGTGGGCATGAAAATGCTGAACACAGTCCCGTGATGGTCAGGCCGGGTGGAGGAATAAAGTTGAATTTCCCCGCCATATCGCTGAACTATAGCCCGGGTGACCCACAGACCAAGCCCCGTCCCTCGTTGTCCCTTTGTCGTATAGAAAAGCTGGCCAAGGTGTTGCCGGGTCTCCGCCGCGATGCCGCTCCCATTATCCGCGACAACGATACGCAATCCGTCGATGCCTTCATCGGACCACTTTCGGGCCCGGCGCGTGCGCAGCGTGATCTTGCCGCCTGCCGGCGTCGCTTCGATCGCGTTCGCTACGAGATTCGACAACACTTGCCGCATCTCGCCGGGGTAAACCAACAGCGTCTCATCAGTCATGTATTCACGAATGACCTGCATCCGGCGCTCCTGGATCCGCCGGGAATAAAGAACCAGCACCTCCTCGAGGAGGTCGCTAGGGCGGATGCGGACCGGAGTTCGGGTCTCCCGGTAGAAGTTCAGCGTCTGTTTACTGATCTGAGCGACCCTGTCCATCTCCTTCTCGGCGAGTTCCACGTAATTTTCAGCCCTCTCAGAGAGGTTCGGCTCGGCGCGAAGCAGGAACAACAGATTTGTAATCGATTCCAACGGATTATTGATCTCGTGCGAAATCGAGGCAGCGAGCCTACCAATCGACATCAGCTTCTGATTTTCGAGGAGGGCCTCTTGTGCCTGCCTGACTTCCTCTCGTAGTTCCTGTTGGCTATGCTCTAAATCTTGTTCATGCCGCAATCTATGGATTACCTGGGAGAGCCGGCCCACCTGCGGAAGCGGAAGATAATCGGTTATCCCTTCTTCGAAATAGCGAAGGACGTCCCGTCCATCCTCACCGTCTTCTCCAAGCGCGATGACCGCTACCCTCGGGCGAGTCTCGGATACTAATTCAAGGACTTCTCGAAGCGGTAATCCCGGAATGCCACCGGACTCGACAACTACGGCCTCGGGTGCTCTTTGGGCCATCTGGCTAAGGAATTCCTCCCGCGATCCAACCGGCAGAATCTCCATGCCAGTGATAGCGTGGCCCTCGTCCAAGGCAATCTGGGCAGAACTAAACTCATTAGCCAGCAAGAGTACCCGGATTTTGCGCTCGGCCTTCATTGCAGATTCAGCACCACCCAACAATGGGATGTGCTGATCCCCACGCCTGTTGCATTCGCCGGTCAAGCTGTATGAACAAAACTTCTCATGTGTTTTGTAGTTTTCCTCACCTAGGACCAGCGAATTCAGCAACATGGAAGCAATAGCCATGATTTCGCGTATTCGGGAAACTCGCTCCGAATCCTAAATAAATCGGTCAGCCCGATTGCCGTCTTCGTTTAGAGGCCGTTTTCTTCCAGAAAGTACCTTTAAGGAGCGAACCCGACGCTCCGCCAAAGAGGCGCAGGATCATACACCGCACCTGCCGCAATGGTGCGCCAAACCCTTCGTGTGTTGTGTATATCAGCCAGCGGGTCGGCGTCCAGCAGCAGGACATCGCCACGCTTACCTGTTTCCAGCGAACCCGACTCCTTCTCTAAGCCGAGAGCGCGCGCTGCTTCTATCGTCGCTGCCTGCAGGGCCTCGAGCGGTGTGAAGCCGGCTTCCACGTAAAGCTCCAGCTCGCGGTGAAGAGAATAGCCTGGGATCGCCTGGTCCGTGCCCGCCACGATCGGAATACCCGCAGCGTGAAGGGCGCGCAGCGTAGCCATCAAGACCTGCCAATGTGCATTCGTCAAAGCTGCCTTATCGGCCGGAGCCGGCGGACTATCAAGGGCTTCCCGCAACTGCGGTGCCACATGATTCAGTCCAGGTTCAATCTCGTTCAGCGGCTTCGTATTCATAAAGGATTCGAAGAGAGCGACGGTGGGATCCAAAACCGTGTGATGCGCCCGGAGCGTTGAGATCAAATCCCTGGAACGCGGACCATCCAGCTCGAGAACAAGAGCCTTGGTGCGGTCCGGCTTGCCCTGGGAATCCAGTTCGGTGCGCGAAAAATAGGGAACTTCATATTGAATATGATTGATCTGATCCATTCCATCATTGATACCTTCGATCGCGGTCATTCCTTCCGGGATGTGACCTGTTACCGTCATACCTCGCGCGTGAGCATAGGACGTGATCGCCTTGACGATCTCCGGCTTGACGGAGCTGTAGATCTTGATCTGCCGCGCGCCCGCCGCTTTATACCTTTCCACCCACAGGAGCGCCTGCTCAGGCGTATCGGCCAGAACTGCACCCACCGCGAGGGGCCCCGTCCCGTCAATGACCCCGGCAAATTCCAGGTGTGGACCGATTGCGGGATCTTGCTTACGATCCAGTGCTTCATGCAAGGTCCGGATAAAGTCGAATTCGTTGCCGACATCGCGAACACTGGTCACGCCCGCCGCAAGATAGATCGGGCCCCACTCCACCTGCTCGTAGTGCGCGTGCATGTCCCAGAGCCCGGGGATGGCGTACTTGCCTGACGCGTCGAGCACGGTCGCGTCAGCCGGTATGCGGACCTGACCGCGCGGTCCCGCCGCCGCGACCATGCCCTTTTCGATGAGGATCACACTGTCTTTCACCGCAGGCGAGCCGGTGGAGTCCTCCAACGTCGCACCAACAATCGCCAGCCGCGACGGGGGAGCCATCCTCGCCGATGCCGACAGCTTCACCAACGCAGCAAGGTCTGCCTGCACCCCGGCCGAGATAAAGGCGCCTAAGCTCGCTTCATAGGGCTCCCGCACTGCTTCAAAATGATCAAACTCGGCATCGGTGCTCACCAAGGCAACCAGATCCTGTGCGTCGTCCATCCACAACGACTCTTCTCCCCAGATAAGGCCGCCTACGGTATAGCCGTGCACCACGTGTCCGTTGAGGCTCAGAGTGGCTGCAGGTTCAATACGGACTTTCGAAGCTGAGGGATACACCGTAAATTCCGCAGGCTTGCTATGCATCGACCACCAGCGCATCATCTGCTCCTGCATGGCGACAGGCGAGTAGCCGTCCGTAATAAACCACGGTCCGGTCGCCTTTTGCACGTCCTTCCTACCTTTTCGCGTAACGGAGATGAGGTTCCCATCCACCTTCAGGGCGTCATCCATCTCGGACAGCCGTGCCGCCTTCCCCTTCGCAATATAGGAGAGCGGCGACATACTTGCTGTGCTCGCGATGAAGGTAGTTTCCAGCGGCACCGGCTCACCTCGGTCTGTGAATAGAAAATGCGAGGTTAGGGTGTAGTCGTTAGCCTTCGTTTCGACGGAGTATGTCTCTTTGCCAATTGCCCTTGCGAATTTGTGGAGCACGAAGGTCCCAGATGTCGCCGCCTGCTGCGCTGTCGCGGTGCAAGCTGAAGCTGCCATCACGCAGGCAATCGCGCGACCGAAAACGAGATGAAGGGTGGCCAAGGAAAAGTCTCCTGCGTAGTGGTCCGCTGCCCAACCGGGTTCCCTTGGTATGAGGTCGGTATCAAGTTCGCGGTTTGGAGAAGGGGTCGCACACAATTCTAAGCGAGGTCAGTCTCATAGGGACTGAACAAACTACCTGCAAATGGCGAGAACAACGATTTGCGTTCTCATGGTGGCGTTGCGGGCCCGGTCGCTGGAGTGACCGGGCCCGCAGTTCCGAGCAATCCAGAGGCAGCTTCATTGTTTAACATATGTTCATGGGAACCGCGACAACCAGCCTTCGCCTCAGCAAGATAGCCCCGAATCTCGTTCAATCCGAGATCCGCGCCATGACCATGGAATGCGACCGGGTCGGCGGGGTGAACCTCGCACAGGGAGTCTGCGATACCGATTTGCCTGCTTCTGTCGCGGAAGGGGCTATCGAGGCCATTCGCGCTGGCCTAAATATTTATACGCGCTTAGACGGGATTGCTCCTCTCCGCGAGGCAATTGCGCGCAAGCTCAAGCGGGACAATCAATTGACGGCCGATCCCGGCTCCGAAATCCTCGTCACTTCGGGCGCAACTGCAGGCTTTTATGCGGCGTGTATGGCCCTTCTCGACCCTGGCGATGAGGTCATCCTTTTTGAACCCTTCTACGGATACCACCTGAATACGCTGACTGCGCTCCACATCAATCCGGTGACCGTGCCGCTTGAACTCGCCGACTGGAACCTCGATCTGGACCGGTTGCGCGCTGCCATCACGCCTCGGACCAGGGCGATTCTGGTGAATTCCCCGTCCAATCCCTGCGGGAAGGTCTTTTCTCCCCAGGACCTCGAAGCAATCGCAGCAATCGTCGAAGAACACGATCTGTTTCTGTTCACGGATGAGATCTACGAATACTTCGTTTATGACGGAACAAAACACCTAAGTCCGGCTACTCTTCCCGGAATGGCGGAACGCACCATTTCCATCTCTGGACTTTCGAAGACCTTCAGCATCACCGGCTGGCGAATCGGCTATCTGACTGCAAGTGCCAGGTGGCTGCCTTCGATCGCCTATTTTCATGACCTCACATACGTTTGCGCCCCGTCTCCCTTCCAATATGGAGCGGCGGCCGGACTGGTGGAGCTCCCAGAGACTTTTTACACTTCGCTCGCGGAAGAATATCAAAGCAAACGCGACCTGCTCTGCTCCGCGCTTAGTTCGGCTGGATTAAAGCCCTCCGTGCCGGCGGGCGCCTACTATGTTCTCGCGGACGTCTCCTCCCTTTCCGGATCGAGCGCCAGGGAGAAGGCAAGAACACTCTTGCAAGAACGAGGCGTCGCCGCCGTGGCCGGCACGGCTTTCTTTCACGAGGGAAGGGGAGAAAATCTGCTGCGCTTCTGCTTCGCCAAAAGAGATGAAGAACTGAGCAGAGCGTGTGGCTTGCTAAAAGCGGCTTTATAGACGCCGAGTTCCGATGGCGGGGAATCCCGCGACTGGAATCTTTTGGCAACCTAACCGCTTGAAACCGATCTAACAAGCAAGGATAAGGGTATCTTGAGATAGATGAAGACTGGCAGACCAGCAGCTTGGCGGTGGCTTATCGCGCTTGTTTTCAGCGCTATTGTTCCGGTCCAGGGGCAACCTGCGAACCAGTCCTCCGCCGCCAACTCCTACTATGGGAGCGTGACGGCCGTTGCTCCTACCAGCAGTCCTATTCCTCTGACGCTCGATGACGCCATCCGGCTGGGGCTCGAGAATAATCTGGGCCTCACGCTTTCTCGCGATCAGCAAGAGACGGCTAGCGGTCAGCGACTTCAGGCGCTGAATGCCTTGCTGCCTAACCTTACTTTGCAAGGCCAAACCGGAGTACATCAGTACAATCTGGCCGCCGAGGGATTCAACCTGGGTCTGCTCACGCAAATCCCGAACGCTGCTCAATTCGCAGGGTTCCCGCTCATCACCAGGGTGGATGTGACTCAGGGACAGGTCAATCTCAATCAAACTGTCTTCAATCTCTCCACCATCGAACAATATCGAGCGGCTAAAACCGGGGAAGCTGTCGCCTTCTACAACATGCAATCCTCGCGTGGCCTGGTGGTATTGAATGTCGCCACCTCCTACCTGCAGGCGCTCTCCGCCAGCGCCCAGCTCGACTATGCTCGCGCGTTGCTCACCACCGACGAAGTGACGTTAAACCAGGTCGTCGCTGAGCATGAAGCGGGAACCGTGGCTCGTCTGGATGAGTTGCGGGCTCGAGTTCAATATCAAACCCAGCAGCAAGCCGTGATCGCCCAGGAAAATAACTTCGAGATCGCTAAAATCAACCTCGAGCGCGAGATCGGGATTCCTGCTGGGCAGAAAATTCAATTGACAGATACCTCTCCTTATGCGGAGCTCGAAGCGACAACCATCGAAAATGCTAAACAGGAGGCATACGCAAGCCGCCAGGACTATCAATCAATGCTTCAGCAGATTCGTCAGTCGCAGCTCTCGCTTGGGGCCGCCAAGCACGAGCGTCTGCCGAGCCTCAATGTGAGTGGGTTTTATGGAGTGCAGGGAATCTCTGGGAGCGTCTATCACGGAATCTTCTCAGCCCAGGGCGAACTGGATATCCCGGTTTTTCACGAGGCCAAGTTCCGTGGAGATCGCGAAGCAGCCAGCGCCCGGCTGAACAGCCTGCTGTCGCAAATGGCGGACCTCAAGAGCCGAATCGATCAGCAGCTCCGCGACAGCCTGCTTGACGTGAATACTCAGTCGGTCCTCGTACAAGTAGCTCGGAGCAACCTCGACCTCGCCACCACGGAACTCGACCAAACCACCCAGCGCTTTCGAGCAGGGATTGAAGACAACCTTCCGCTGGTCGAAGCCCAGTCCACGTTAGCCGACGCTCAAACCCAGTACGTGAATACGGTCTACAACTACAATCAGGCGAAACTTGGGCTGGCCCGCAACCTGGGAATCATCGATGTCCAGTATCAGGCTTATCTGAAGGGATCTCCACCGGCCGGTTCGAAGCAGGGCGACGTCCAGAACATCAAAAAAGCCACTCCCTAGAGGCGGCGGATGTGCGAATGCTCGGTTGGGTGGCGAGTTCCCGACCACCAAACAGCCAGCTGCGGCAATGGGTCAAGGATTCGACCCTTTGTCAATGAACAATGAAGAAACTGAATTGGCAAGGATAGAAGCCTACGGGTCGAGGTGTTCGGTAAGCTGCTTTTGCTTACAATAAGAGAAGGTCGTAGATCGGAGATCGGCCGGGCGGCGTTGACCTTCCCTCTCAACCACGAAACCAAAAGCATGCCCGAAAATCTCCCGACTCCCGGTACGGCAGCCTTCCGCTCTCGCGATTTCCGGCTATATCAGATGGCTCGCGTCTCAGTCATCATTGGCGCAGAGGCGCAATCTCTGGCCGTTGCCTGGCAGGTCTATCAGGTGACTCACCGGGCTCTAGACCTTGGTTACACGGGCCTAGCCCTGTTCTTACCCGGATTACTCTTTATTTTGCCCTCCGGGCACGTCGCCGACCGGTACGATCGCAGGCGCGTTGTCCTGGTTTGTTATAGCTTGCAAGTCCTCTGTACCTCGGCGCTCTTCTGGTTTTCCTGGAGCGGACTACACAGTGTCTGGCCTATTTATGCCGTCCTGGCGCTGATTGGTACAGGAAGGTCCTTCAGCGGACCGGCGAGTACAGCTCTGGTTCCGCATCTGGTGCCAAAAGAGCACTTTGTCAACGCAGTCACGTGGGGATCAACCATCTTCCAGATCGCCAACATCGTCGGTCCGGCTATCGGTGGCATCATCTTTACTCTTCCGTTGCGGGGAAGGTTTGCGGGAGCGAGCACGGTTTACCTCTTCACGCTGCTGACACTCGTCAATTTTCTGACCCTGATTTCCATGCTCTCGGTCCGATCGGGAAGAATGGAAAAGCGCGCAACCTCGATGCAAGTGGTTTTGGCGGGTTTCCGATACGTCTGGCACAGAAAGATCTTGCTGGGCTCAATTTCCCTTGACCTGTTCGCGGTCCTGCTTGGCGGGTCGGTCGCACTCTTGCCGATCTTTGCCCAGGATATTCTTCATGCAGGCCCACGCGGACTTGGCATCCTGCGCGCCGCGCCGGCGCTCGGCGCACTGGTGGTTTCGGTGTCCATGGCCTTCCGACCCATTCGTCGCCATGCTGGCAGAAAGATGTTCACCTGTGTCGCTCTCTTTGGTTTGGGAACCATAGCCTTCGGCATCTCCCGCAATATTCCTCTCTCCGTTCTGGCGTTGATGCTGGTCGGTGGAGCGGACATGGTAAGCGTGGTCGTGCGTTCCTCTCTGCTGCAATTGGCGACGCCCCCTGAAATGCGCGGACGGGTGAGCGCAGTCAACGCTCTCTTCCTGGGCGCATCGAATGAACTGGGCGAATTTGAGAGTGGCCTCACCGCCCAGTGGTGGGGAGCGGTGCGGGCGGTGATCATCGGAGGTATTGGATCGGTCGCCGTTACCGGCCTATGGAGCGTCTTCTTCCCGTCGCTCCGGCGGGTAGATACCCTGGCTGCTGAGGCGTTATTAACTGCTGACGCTGCTGCTGTGGACCCAAACCTGGCGGCCGAACAAGAAAAACGCTCGCAAGAGAAACGCTCGATTGAACAGCCAATCGGCTAAACAGGAGAATAAGGGAAGTGGTCCACCTGAGGGAGTAATCATTTGAAGCTCTGGCAACGTATCGGATTGTTGACACTGGCGGTGTTGGCGGTCGCGGGCATTCGGATATTTTTCATCTGGCGCGAACGCAATGCCCCCATGGCGTTGCCGCCACAGCACCAGGAACGACAGCTTACTTCAGACGACATCGTCCAACCGCGAAAACTGCTCATCGACGATCTAAAATCAGCCAAGGAGCTCATCGGCAAACCGGTGTGGGTGGCGGCCGGATACCAGCTGGATTATTATCCCTTCGTTAATCAGCATGTCGACTATGCCCATCGAACCGGCCTGCTTCCTACCACTACCCAACTGCAGATCGAGGATCTGGTTACACAAAACGCACCAGCGAAGGCAGTGACCCGCATTCCGCATGGCAATGAGCAAGTTTACGCGGTTTTTACGCTACCCGGCGGTGCCAAGAAGTACGCGACCGCCATCGGCTACCTCGACGGCACGGACTCCAAATTCTATTGCGACGACATCTTCTACTACGACGATCCTCACCAGATGTACAAGCATTGGCCTCCGGACGTCTGGCAGGCGATCGATCAACATCAGCCCAAGGTGGGAATGAACGAGCTACAGGTATCGATGGCCCTCGGCCAGGTGCAGACTTCAGACTCCTCCAACTACGGCAACCGCACAGTGCACTACGACGTGGCCGGGAAGCAATGGACAGTGAACTTCGACCATAACCATGCGACTCAGGTCAATCAGTCGCAATGAGGATTTGTCGGGCGGCTCGTCTCCTGCAGCACCCTCACTCTCCTTTGTGCCGAATGAAGATGGAAGCCCTGCATGCAGAGCCGGGAGAACCGGCCAAAGATCCCGGAAACGGCTGAAATCCCGGGTCTGGTCGAACTGCCGGGTGGTTGCTCTTGGTGCTTCGAAAGGGCAGCGTCGAGCCTCTCTCGCAAGTCATCGATTCCGAGCGCACAATACCGCAATCCAGCAGAGATCGACATGCTCTGCTGGGCCGTATTCGAGCCTGGAAGGGTTACTTCCATTTCCCGCCGGGGATCGGCTAATCCGAGAGCGCTCTTGCGAAGGTAGGCGGATACCGATAGATCGGCCCTGGCTGCGCTAGCCTCTATTTGCATTTGCTCAGCATCCGAAACCCGCAAGGTCAACAATGTTGCCCTGGGGCATTCGACGAGAGGCGCCGCACTCGAGACGACCGAAGCGAGTGCTTCTTGCTCTCTCAGTACATCCTTGAAAACGGCAGGAGCGATGGCCTTCCGCTTCGCGGAAGACGATGCAAACTCGGCCTTCGACTTGATGAGCGCGGCCAACATGGACGCAGAAGCATCTCCCGAGGTCGCCGTTGTCTTTTGGGAGAGCTGTTTTCTACTTCTATTTGCGGCGGATTGCGATGCTTGCGGGGCCAACTTTGTTGCGCCTACCGCCGGTGAACTAATTTCCACCCTACTGTCCATCGCAGCAGCCTTAATCCCTTGACTCACGGTTGCGATCGCGTCTGTCCCTCCCGCTGCCATACGACCGTCGCCTTCTTTCGTCTGGACGGTGAGGGGGTTTCCTTTGAGCGGATCCAGTCGGCGTAGTGGACGGTTTACCCCCACTTCATCCCACATCGTCGACTCAATGTTGCGATGAGTTGCATGGATCGATGGGTCAGGTTCCGCAGCGCTTCGAACGGGATCGGGAGCCGCTTCCGTTTGGAGGTTAGGAGCGGCTTTGGGTACTGCCGGCCCGTTGTTCATCTCCGCCGGACGCCGGTACCGGCTTGCCTTGAGTGCCTGCTCATAGGAAATTTCCCGTGCCTCGCCCGCCAGCTTCGCTTTAGTCGACCCCGGCGGATCCTTCGCGCGGTCACCTGACTTTCCCTGCGCGATCATGGTCCAGTTCTGAAATCGTCCCAGGACGACATCCAAATCTTCGACACTAGTTCCTGAGCCAGGTTCGCTGGCTCCGTTCTGTGCGCCATTCATGCTCAAAGCATAAAGCCGGCAGAGCCAGGGCCAAGCTACTGTCCTAAAGCAAATCGCGCAGTGGTTTCACAACAGAACTGAGGATGGAAGACCAAAGGCCATTTTGGAAAAATCAGCCCGTATTTCTCAAACCGGCGGCGATGCCATTAATAGTTCCGGCAATCGCGCGATTGACCTCATCGGTATCTTCGCCGGAGCGTTTTCTCCGCAGCAGGTCTACCTGGATCAAACTCATCGGATCCACATAGGGGTTTCTAAGCCGTATGGATCTCGCGAGCACCTGGTTGGTCTCCAGCAACTCGCCTTGCCCGGTGATCAGGAGCACCGCTTCCATTGTGCGATTGAACTCCTGCTCGATCTTGGAAAAAACCCTTTGACGCATTTCCTCATCCTGGACAAGCGCCGCGTACAGCCGGGCGATCCCCAGATCCGCTTTGGCCAAGGCCGTCTCAACATTGCGGATCAGATCGATGAAGAGAGGGAATTCCCGCATCATCAGGCGCAGGATCCCTAGACCTTCGGGCTTCCGCACATACCGCTGGATCGCATAACCTACGCCGAACCAGCCCGGCACCAGCAGGCGGCTTTGCGTCCATCCGAAGACCCAGGGGATTGCCCGTAGATTACTAAAATCCAAGGCCCCTTTGCGGCGTGCGGGACGCGAACCGATTTTCGCATTCTCCAGTTCCCCGACCGGCGTCGCGGCCTCGAAGTACTGCAGCACTTCGGGATCGTCGATAATGCTCTCCCGGTAGAACGCAAACGAATCGGCCGAAAGCTCGTTGAAGGCCGCTTCCCACTCCGGCAGCAGAATCCCGGTACGATGGCCCTCTGGGTCAAGCGCGTTCGGGCGAGCAAGGGCATCCAGGCAGGCCGCGATCATTAACTCCAAATTTCGCTCAGCGAGGACAACATCGGAGTATTTCCAGTTCAGCACTTCGCCCTGTTCGGTAATGCGGATTTCCCCTTCAAATGCGCCGAAGGGCTGAGCGAAGATCGCACGGTGGGTCGGACCGCCGCCACGACCCACGGTACCGCCGCGGCCGTGGAAGAGCCGCAGGTGAACACCGCACTCGCGCGCAACCTCATGCAGGGCGCGATGAGCGCGAAAGATCTCCCAGGTGCTGGTGAGCATCCCGCCATCCTTATTCGAGTCGGAATAGCCGAGCATCACCTCCTGGTGGCCTTCCCAGGAGGCGAGCAGTCTTTGATATTCAGGGCCGCTCCATAGCTCGCGGCAAACCGCCGGCGCATTCTGTAGGTCTTCAATCGACTCGAATAAGGGCACCGGCATCAGTCCGGGATCTTCACCCTCGGCCTCGACCCGAACTCCGGCCAACCGCGCTAGCCAGACGACGTTCACCACGTCACGCACACTGGTTGCGCCGCTAATCACGCAGCAGCGGATCGTCTCCGGGGTGCCCTGCGCCTTGATCTCTGCTACCGCGCGGAAGGTCTCAATCACATCGGCTGAGGGAGCGCTGAGTGGCGCTGGAAGCCTGCCATCAGCGGCCGCCTCGCTACTCCAGGCTGCGGCTTCGTCGAGCGCCGCACGCTGCAGCTTGGCGTGCTGGCGAATGTCGAGCGTATGCAGATGAAAGCCGAAGGTCCGGGCGATGAGCAACAGCGGATCAAGCAGCGTTTGCGCCAAGCGCAGACCCCGATGTTCCACCAGGCTCGAGCGGACGAGATCGAGATCGGCAAGAAATTCGCGAGCCGAGCCGTAAGCCGGCAGGGCCGCCAAGCTGGAGTTTTCTTCAGCCACCTTGTCTGCTGACAGCGTCTTCTCCAGGCGGGCGAGTATGCACGCCAGGATTCTCCGATAGGATTCAAATTCGAATTGTGCCCCGAAGACCGCCTCTTCGGTCAGGTTGAGCCGCCCAATGTATTCGGTGAGCCGGTTGCGAAGCGCTTCGCTGACGGGCGCCTGTTGGGTCGACGCGGTCAGCAGGTCGATGACCAGTTGAATTTGCCGGCGGTATTCGCCGAGCAGATGGGCGCGCGCCAGCTGAATGGCGTCTCGCGTAATCTGCGGGGTCACGAACGGATTGCCATCGCGGTCGCCGCCAATCCACGATCCGAACCGAAGCATCAACGGAAGGTCGGCTATCTCAATTTCCATCCCGTACTCACTTGCGAGCGCGTCGGCGATTTCCTGGTAAAGAGGCGTTAAGGTCGCGAACAGCGAAGACTCATAGAAATCCAGGCCCATCTGGATCTCGTCGTAGACCGTCGGCTTTCGGCTTCGGACTTCGTCGGTCTGCCATAACGCGGTTATCTCGGCGGTCAATTGCTGCTGCAGTTGCTCGAGCCCTTCGTCGGAAATCGGAATTTTGTCCAACTGCTCCAGCAGGTCCGCAATGCGGCGCCGCTTGAACATGACGGAGCGACGCGCGACCTCGGTCGGGTGGGCGGTGAATACGGGGACGACGCAGATCCGGCCCAGCCATTCCATCGCCGCTCCGGCGGAGATCCCTGCCCGTCGCATCGCGCTCAGCGTGCCCCGGAGCGTTCCACGCTGCGAATGTGTATCGCCAGTGAGCTGGCTGGAGAGCCGGCGGCGTTTCCGATGATTCGTCTCGGCCAGGTTGATGAGCTCAAAGTAGAATCCAAAAGCGCGTCCCAACTGATAAGCTTGTTCGACCGAAAACCCGCTGATCTTGAACACGGTGCTCTGCATCAGAGTTTCCGCTTCGTCGATGGCGCTGCCGGCCTGCGCCTCACGCCGCCGGATCGCACTCTGGCGCAGTTCTTCTACCTTGGCATAGAGGTCTTCGCCCGCCTGCTCGCGGAGAACGTCGCCAAGCAGCGTGCCCAAGGAACGCACGTCCCGGCGCAACGGAGCTTCTTTCAGATCGCCAGAGCGAGCTTCCAATTCGGCCAGGCGAGAAGGCCAGTTTTCCGGTTTCCAGAGGGGAGGCATCCTCTTGATTATGCCTCAGCAGAGGGCCGTGCGGGGTTGATTGGCGCTGCGAAGGGGTAACACGGGGAGCAAAGACCGAAGGCGATCCTATGGTAGTATCTGCCCATCACAATTCCGCCCGAATCGTTTCACCCTAATGCGAGGTGAATATGCACCGTCCGACTTTTTCCTGGTTTTTCCTGGCTGCTTTCTTGGCGTCATCGGCTATGACGATTGCTCAAACGCAGAGCAAAGAAGACGAGGCGCAGATTCAGGCGATCGTTCAAAGCGAAAGCGATGCGTGGAACCGCGGCGACGCCGAGGCGTTTGCCTCGCATTATGCCGAGGATGGCAGCTTTACTAACGTCATCGGACAACAACTCTACGGCCGGCAGGCGTTCGTTGCTCAACATGCGCGCATCTTCAGCACGATCTATAAGGGAAGTCACAATTCCTTTACGATCGGCAAGATCAAATTCCTGCGCCCGGACGTGGCGGTCGTCGACATCGACGGGGTTTTGAACGGCGCGAATCGACTGCCGCCAGGGCTGAAAGCGGGCGAAGATGGTGCGTTGCGCGTGAAGCTGCAAGAGGTCATGACCAAAGAAAAGGGGAGTTGGTGGATAGCCGCATTCCACAACGTCGCAGTGTATCCACTGCCGCCTGAAAGTAAGTAGCGGTATTGGCTGTCTGGTAGGAGCCTACAGGGTTCGTTCTGCTACAGCCGATGGGGATATCACCGGCATCGATTCGCGCAAAGAGGCTATTTTCCGCTGGCAAGCTCCCATCCGTTGATCGTGAGTTCGAGTTTGGCGGTGTCTTCGGGATTCGCGGAAACAGATTTAGCCAAAGCCGGAAAGGCGGCGCGCATGGCATCTGTATTGGCCCACACCGGTACGTCATGCAGAGTATAACGATACGTCACGGTGGTAGTGGGCAAACCGTTCACTACGACCGGTGGGGTGAAGCCGGGGACGCCAGTGATCTCGCGATGGCCATAGCAGAACCTGCCGCCGGCTCGTTCGCCGGCAGGGGTGAGCGTATAGCGATTCACTCCGATCTGTTTCGCTTCCTGCCGTTTCATGAGGTCTGAAGCGGTAAGCGCATCCATCCCCTTCGCGCCTGCTCCGGATTGGTCGTTCCTCGCGGTTTCATAAGGAAAGCTGAGCGTATTCGTGAAGAGACATTCGTCGTGATGGGAGTAGTAAGCGTTCAGCGCGACCATAAAGTTCTTCTCATTCGGCTTCTTGAAAGAGGAGCAGCCAGCGAGCAACGCAAAAATGCTGAACGCCAGTATTCCGGGAACCCCAACCATCAGATTTCTATCCCGTCTTGATTCCACCGTGCCTCCCAGAAATCGATCGAATGACTTAGAAGCATAACCGACGGAAATAGCAGTCCGATAGTTACAAAATGTTCGTCCGACCGAACGCTCCGCTCAAGCGAGGCGCCTGGGCAGCGCCCTGCCATCCAGTTGCTCCCACGGAAGCTGAAGTTCCGCTAACCAGCTCCTCGTGAAACCTCGAGTACCGCCTTGCTGGCGGTATAGACGCTCATTCCTGCGCTAGCCGAGAAGTCTCGGAAGTGACGCGGCCGCCGAAGATATCGCACCCATAATAAGCGGGAGTTAGTCGCTTTCAGATGTTGCTATTGCTGGTTCTGTATCGGGGAGCTTCTGACTTCGGTATCGATGCATTTTGCGGTATCGGTCTGGAACTCCCATCCTTCTTAAAACATCTGATGAGGTGTCGGGAGCAGTGATCGGAGCTGACGATCGAGTTCGCCACTCGACCTCATCCTAGTTGAAGGAATGACTGCGGTTAGTACTGCGTGTCGCGCCCTGCACGTACCGCGACGCACGTGCCGCTTGCGGGAAAATGTCCGATGGGAAGAAACATGGCAGGCTGCGGTGGGATGCGATGAGTAGTTTGAGGTCGTCAGCCATCTCGATTTATGGAGTGGCGCCGAGCGCACTGGGCCGCGCGTACTGCCTCGGAGAGCAGCCCATCACCCTGCGGAAGGCCTTTCCGAAGGCGCTCTCGGACTCGTAGCCGAGCGACTGTGCGATGACGGAGAGGCCGTCTGCCGAGCTGTTCAAACGCTCAGCAGCCAGCAGCATGCGCCAGCGGGTAAGATACTCCATTGGCGTCGCACCGACCGTCTCGCGGAAGCGCAGCGCGAATACCGAGCGCGACATGCCGACGCGTACGGCCAGCGATTCAAGAGTCCACGGATGCCCTGGCTCATTGTGCATGCTTGCGATGGCCACGCTCATGTGCTTGTCCGTTAGCGCAGAAAGCCATCCTCGGCGAGCGCTCCCGGCGTCAGCCAGGTGCAGCCTCAGCGCCTGAATCAGCATCATGTAGGCAAGTTGCTGCGCAATCAGCGCACTGCCAGGTTGCGGGTCACGCAGCTCTTCGCGCATGCGCTCAAGCGACCACCGCATCGCCGCCTTATCTGCCTCGCTGCGAAGATGCACAATCGGCGGCAGCGACTGGAGGAGCAACTCCGCATGACTTCCCGTGAACCCGAAGAAACCTCCGGCCATAAACCGTGCGCCTTCGCTGATGTCTGGGACGACATTGGTCCGGCCGAGCCGACCCCAGGCGATCGTGTAGTGGACGGGTTCCAGGGAGAGATCGGTGGTCAGCCGGAACGCCACTCCACGCGGCAAGAGGAAGCAATCCCCGGGCCGGACCAGTACCGGCTCAGACTCGCCTTCGACTACCAACCAGCACTCGCCAGCCAGCATGGCATAGCACTTGACGCCCTGATGCTTCGGAAACAAAACGGCTAAATCATCCGGCATCATCAAGCCGCCACAGGACAAGCTCTGAGGCTTCATCAGAGCAAGAACCTCGGAGAGCGGATCCATGTGCTGGCTCGATCCTGGACCGGCCTGCAGCAACGGGGCGATCGATGTTTGAAATCCGGATCTCTGCTGAGGTAGGACGATTGAGCCGATCATTCGGACTTTCAGTATAGATCGTCCGTTGCCTAGATCTATCTAGTAATGGACGGCTCAGATTGGCTGCCTCCCACGCCGCCTGATTCGTGAGATCTCAAGGAGACACATATGCGTATTTTTGTAACCGGAGCAACCGGCTTTATTGGATCGGCTCTTGTTCCGGAATTGATTCAAGCAGGACACCAGGTGCTCGGACTAACCCGCTCGCAGGCCGGCGCCGAGAAGCTGCAGGCAGCAGGAGCAGAGGTGCTTCACGGCAACCTCGAAGACCTAGATAGTCTGCGTAAGGGGGCGCGTGAAACCGAAGGCGTGATCCACCTCGCCTTCAACCATGACTTCTCACAGTTTGAAAAGAACGCCGCGGATGAGCGCAACGCCATCGCTGCACTCGGAGAGGTGCTGGTGGGTTCGGACCGGCCATTCGTTGTGACCTCAGGTACGGCAATGGCCGCCAATGTGGACGGGAAGCCGTCCACGGAAGCTAGCCCTGTCTCTACATGGAACCCACGGACCGGCCTCGAAACGACGGTAAAGGAATTCACCGAGCGCGGTGTGAAGACCTCCATCGTGCGGCTGGCGCAAATCCACGACACCCGTAAGCAGGGACTGGTGCCCTACGTTCTGTCCGTGACGCGCCAGAAGGGAGTCTCTGCCTACATCGGCGACGGCAACAATCGCTGGCCGGCGGCCCATATCTCCGATACCGCACGGCTTTACCGCCTGGCGTTCGAGAAGGCCGAGCGTGGAGCGATCTACCACGCGGTCGACGAGGAAGGTGTGACAATGAAGGCAATTGCCGAGGCACATGGCCGCGGGCTGAAGGTTCCGGTGGTCAGCATCAAGCCCGAGGAGGCTGAGGCGCACTTCGGCTGGCTTGCCCGCTTCGCCAACGCGAATATGCCCTCTTCCAGCGTGCTCACCCAACAGAAGCTCAACTGGAAACCGACAGGGCCGGACTTGATCACCGACCTGGACAACATGGACTATACACAGGCTTGATCGCGCCCCCGGCCTCACCGGTGTCCGCTTGCGGCTTACCGGTACGCCGTGGGCCGGCGACGTCGGGTCAGCGCGCCCGGCTTTCCACGCCGTGGCGATTTCTTCACGTCGAATGCATCCAGAACGGGAAGAAAGCGGGCCGCGCTCGCGGTGAGCTGGATCGAATCTTCATCAATTCATTCATATAGACAATGGGGGTGGATTTCTTAGCTGGTTGGCGACCGGAGTAAACTTGCCCTGAAGGGGCAGGGCTATGAGCGTGTTGACGTCTGAAGACAAATCCACCATCGCCTGCCGCCAGGTGCGGCCAGGCGAGCCATTTACCGGTAAACAAGGGCTGCAATACGCTGTTGGCATCTCGGCCGAGTCAGTTGCGCCCGGGCCATCCATATGCAGCTACTAACCATTCCGCCCGGTGGCCGCGCCTTCGCCCACAAGCATACGACCCACGAGACGGCAATCTACGCGCTCAGCGGCGTCTCCCACGTCTGGCATGGCGAGCAGCTGGAGCATCATTCCATCGTCCAGCCTGGCGACTTCTTCTACATTCCCGCAGATGTACCGCACCTGCCTTACAACCCCAGCAGAACCGAGTCGGTGACAGCGATCATCGCCCGCACAGATCCAAATGAACAAGAAAGCGTGGTATTGCTGCCGGAGTTGGAGGGCCTGCATCCGGCGTGATCGGCGTTGCTCTTGTAGCCTGCGGCGCTCGAGCGGTCGGAGTTCCCAACGAATGAAGCCCAATTAAGATTCCCAGCTAATTCATCGAATACCAGTTGACGATGGACTCCGTGGGCGCTACTCTGAGCGCATTACGGGAAATATTTGGTGCTCATCGCCAATCCGGCCCGGCTCTTCCCGACAATCCACGTGGACTGTCAGCCACTTCGCGGGGATTTTCCCGAGTTGGCTTTACCCAGTAGATCTCGCACCACCCACGAAACATCTAATTCAACGAACTGTTCACTCTCTGGAGGGTATTTCCCCGCTTGATGAAAAAAGCGCTGGACATCACGCCGAATCTTGAGCCCCTGTTTGGGACCCGCGATGAAAACCTAAGGCTAATGGAAGACAGCCTCAACGTGCGCATCGACCTCAAGTCCGATGCCGTCCACGTCGAGGGTGCTCCGGAAAGCATATCCCAGGTACAACAGATTTTTGCTGACTATGAGCAGTTGCGTCGGGCCGGCGTGAACCTGCATAACGGGGAACTCCATGGCATGTTGAGGCTGGTCGTTGCCGATCCAGCCATCACGCTCCGCAGCCTCGCCGAAACCGGCAAACAGCGCTCGGCGGGCATCAAGCGAATGGTCCAGCCCCGCTCGATCAACCAGCGCCGCTACGTTGAGGCCATTGAGCAGAATGACATGGTTTTTGGCATTGGACCCGCCGGAACCGGCAAAACCTACCTCGCCGTGGCCATGGCCGCTTCGGCGCTCCTGGCGAAGAAGATCAGCCGGATTATCCTCGTCCGGCCGGCTGTTGAAGCCGGCGAACGCCTGGGCTTTCTTCCCGGTAGTCTTCAGGAGAAGATCGATCCCTATCTCCGCCCGCTCTATGACGCGCTCTATGATCTCCTTGACCAGGAACGGGTCGATAAGATGCTTGAGCGAAACGTCATCGAAGTCGCGCCCCTTGCGTTCATGCGCGGACGCACCCTCAATGACGCCTTCATCATCATGGATGAGGCCCAAAACACCACTAGCGAGCAGATGAAGATGTTCCTCACACGTTTGGGCAACAACGCCAAGGCAGTCATCACCGGCGACGTCACCCAGATCGATCTGCCAAATGCCAAGAAGTCCGGGCTGATCGAGGCGATGAACATACTCAACGGTGTCGATGGAATCAAGTTTGTCGAGTTCGAATCGGGAGACGTAGTTCGTCATCACCTCGTCCAGCGAATCATCGTCGCTTACGACAATTTCGGCAAAGTTCAACGCGAACTGCCGCTCAACCTCTCCGAGCCGCGGCTGGGCGAAGGACAACCAACGTCAAAGCCGCAGTAAAAGCGGGCAAAGTCTATGCGGTACCATTGAAGCAGGAGGGCAAAAGCCCTCCTGTCGTTTTTGGAGCATCTCGCAAACTGTGTCCTTTGTCGTAGAGGTCATGAGGCTTTTCGGAAGAAAGGAACGTCAGGCGTCTTCCGTCGCTTGATCCTGGTGGCGGAAATTCGCTCGGCCTGGCATCTATCTGGCATCGATATGCCTCATCCGGCACAAAAGCGTTCTTTTATTGAAAACAACGATGCGTTGGTGGACCCAAACAGACGCTTCCAAGGATTGCCTTTTCACCTGGCGTATTTTCTCTGCAGACCCTTTTAAGATGATCCTTATCGAACCTCCTCGATCCCTTACCGCCGCTCGTCGAAGCCCGATCAACAAGCGGGAACTCGCGCAGTTTGCCGCCCGAGCGAGCAAGGCTGCTGGGGCCGCCGGCGCCGTCTCGGTCCTGCTGACCAATGACGAACGGATTCGCGAACTCAACCGGAGATTCCGCAAGAAGAACGCCGCTACAGATGTACTCTCATTCCCGTCATTTGACGGTCAGCGAAGCCGGAGCGCGGGCGACCTCGCCATCTCCCTCGATACCGCTGCTCGCCAGGCCGAGATTTTCCAGCATTCCCTCGACACCGAAGTTAGAGTACTAATCCTTCACGGAATCCTGCACCTCGCCGGCTTCGACCATGAAACCGACGACGGAGAGATGGCGAAGATCGAGAGACGCCTGCGCAAAGAGTTTGGCCTGCCCTCGGGACTGATCCAGCGCTCCACCAAAGAACCAGCCAAGGTCAAGCCACCCGACCGGCGATCGCTGCGAACCCCATTACCAGTCATCAGCGAGCGCCATCCATGAGCATTGTCCTGGCTCTCGTGATTGTCGCGCTGCTGTTCACTTTGACGCTTGCCTCTTATGTCGATCGCCTCTACTCCGAGATGGGTAAATTCCTCGCCCGCGAATTCCAGGAAAATATCGACGCCTGGGAGCAGCGGGTAGAGCCTCGCCTCGGTTTCAATCGCGAACGTATTGCCCTCTCCGCCGCCGTTCTCACCCAACTCTCGCTCGCCTGCTTGACGCTGCTTTTCGGCGCCATGCTCTTCGATCGCTCCTCCATCACCGACCGTCCCACGATCGGGGAAATCGGCCAGGTCGTGCTTGGCGTGGTGATGGTGATCGTGCTCTTTAACCGATTGCTGCCTTTCGTCTTCTTCACCCGGACGCGTGGTCTCTGGATGATCCGTTTCCGGTTCATTCTGCGGCTGCTGTTTCTCATCGTCGCCCCAGTCACTTTCCTGCTCAGCTTTTTGCTCTCCATCGCCGCTCTCGCCGAGACCCCCCAGGCCCAGGAAGCCGATGACAGCTCCGAAGCCGTCGACGCCCTCATCGAAGCAGGTGAGGAAGAGGGCATTATCGAGAAGGGCGACCGTGATCTGGTTCGTTCCGCTGTGGAGTTCGGCGACAAAGTAGTGAGCGAAGTGATGACCCCGCGGCCGCAGCTCTTTGCTGTCCCGGATACGTTGACCATTGAAGAGTTTCTTCAGGAGCTGAACCAGCACCCTTACTCGCGAGTCCCGGTCTATCACGAAACCATCGACCAGGTCACCGGCATCGCATTTTCGCACGACCTGCTCCAGATCCCTGACACGGTCGCCGGCACCCGCACTGTCGCCAGCATTCAACGCCCGGCCGCCTTCGTTCCCGAGACCAAGAAGGTCAACGAGCTTCTCCGCGAAATGCAGCGGGCTAAACAGCACATGCGCATCGTCATCGACGAATACGGCAGCGTCGCCGGCGTCGTCACCATCGAAGACCTGCTCGAGGAGCTCGTTGGCAACATCACCGACGAGCACGAAGAAGATGCGGAGAAAGATGAACCGGTCCATGAGCAGGACGGTTCCTGGACGGTTCCCGGAAGCCTCAATGTCGAACGTCTCGAAGAACTCTTCGGAGAAACCTGGCAGATGCCCGAGGATTACGAAGCGACCACGGTGGCCGGCCTGGTCAGCGAGACCGCAGGCCGCATCCCCTCTGCGGGCGAGGTCGTCGAAGACGACCATCTACGGTTTGAGGTGCTAGCCTCTACCGACCGGCGGATCGAACGAGTGCGGGTATCGCGGCGTACTGTAGGATGAGCCTCCGGCAGAAGCGACTTTCGCCGAAATGCTCTAATACTGTAGGCGTATCTCCCAAACGCCAAAGAGGCGCTTGCTTTGAAATCCGGATTTGTATCTATCCTCGGCCGTCCGAACGCCGGCAAATCGACGCTGCTCAACGCCCTCATTGGCGAAAAAGTGGCCATTGTCACCCCCAAGGCGCAGACCACGCGCACCCGCATCCACGGCATCTACGACGTACCAGCGAAGAAGGGTAAGCACCAGGCGGCGCAAATCGTCTTTGTCGACACCCCTGGAGTTCATACTCCCGGCACACTTCTCGACAAGCGCATGATGCAGGAGGTCTACGATGCGCTCGAGACCCGCGACATTGTCGTGCTCATCGTCGATGCCACCCGCAACTACAATCTCGCTGCGCCCGGAGAGAAGCCTGCCGAGACTGAAAATGAAGCCAACAAAAGCCAGTTCACCAAGTCGCAAAAGGAGCGCGAAGAAGACGAGTTCGTCTTTCGGCTCGTGCGCAAGCTTGACTGCCCTGTCTTTCTGCTGATCAATAAGATCGATCTTATCAACGCCGAGAAGCTCGCCCCGCTCATCGCGCAGCTAAGTGCTCAGCATCGCTTCACCGAAGTGATCCCAATCTCGGCGACCAAGAAAAAGGGACTCGACATCCTGGTCGAGAAGCTCATTGAGCACCTGCCGGTAGGCGAGCGTTACTTCCCGAAAGATCAATTTACGGATCAGCCGGAGCGCTTTATGGTCGCTGAGTTGATCCGGGAAAAAATCCTCTTAGAGACCGGGGAAGAAGTCCCTTACGCCTCGGCTGTCGTTGTGGAGAGGTTCGAAGAACCACCGCCGCCGCCCAAGAACCCAAAGCCGTTGAAAGCGGGTCAGCTCCCACCCAAGCTGCCCGTAACCAGGATCGCCGCCGCCATCTATTGTGAACGCGAAGGGCAGAAGGCCATCCTCATCGGCAAAGGGGGGATCAAGCTGAAAGCCATCGGCACGGCCGCCCGCAAGGAGATCGAGTCCCTCTTGGGAACCAGGGTCTTTCTCGAGCTCTTTGTCGTTGTTCAGGAAAACTGGCGTGAGTCAAAAGGTTTTCTCGCCACCCTTGACTGGCGCAACCAGTTAGAGGAACTCGCCAAGCAGGACGATGAAGCCAGTCCGCCGAAGCTGCTGAAGTCCGAGGTCTCCGGCAGCGAGTAGGTCTCCACTCCCGACTGCTTGCCGGCGTGGTATTGTGACAAGCATGTTTCCCATGCGGCAAGTATTTCTGGCGACATTCTTTCTCACCCTCGTCACCCACTCCTGCTTTGCCGCGGGCTCTAATTCGGATGCCTTTTCCTGTTCTCTCTCTGCCAACGAGACCTTTCTCGAACAAGCCGACCGCTTCATGCTTGCCACTCTTCGCTACGTGCCGGTAGAGGCGACTCAGGCCGGCTATCACGGAGACGCGAAGGCTCCTCTCGATACCTTGCTTGACGACCAGAGTCCCGAGACGATCGCCGCCCAGCGCACCCTTTTCCTTACCGGCAAGAGCTGTTTCGCGGCCGTTAAAACGAGCTCTCCCGAAGATGCCGCCGATCTCGCGCTGCTTCGGGACAGTATCGACTCCAGCCTTTTTGAACTTGACACGTTGCAGACCTACCGTTTCCGGCCACAGGACTACATCGAGATGATCGGCTCTGGCCTCTTCTTTCCTCTGACTTCAAACCGTGGCACTGAAGCCGATCGGCTCACCTCCGTTGTTGCCCGCATGGAGCAGATTCCGCGCGTGCTCGAAGAAGGGCGGCAGAACGTTCGGCAAGCCGATCCTCTGTACATCGACACCGCCGTGCAGGAAAGCCCGGGAGACATCTCGGTCATCACCCAGATCGGCAGCATGATCCCGGCAGGCTCTCCGCTTCGCTCTCGATATGAGGCGGCCTCGCAATCCGCCCAGGCGGCGCTCTCGAGCTACAGCGTTTGGCTCAAAGAGGATCTCGCCCGCAGACCGCACACTGTGACTTGGCGGAATGGTTCATCCAAGTACGCCAAGATCTTCGCATTTGCGCTCGGGCCAGGGACCCACGAGAGCCCGGACTCCGTTCTCGCGTCCGCTGAAGCAGATTTGAGCCGAGTCCGCGCCCAGATGTACACCGTGGCGCTTCCGCTGCATGAACAGTGGTTCCCGGACCATCACACCCACGCCGATCTTGCCGGTGATGCACTTCAAAATAAGGTGATTGGCGAGGTCATCGACCGCATCAATGACGACCATGTCGAGCCCGGCCAGCTGCTCGATAAAGTGAAGAGTCAAGCGGCCGGTATCCGGGCATTCATTCAGCAGAAAGACCTCCTGACCCTAAGCGACCGGGGCAACATGAAGATCGTTGCCACCCCTGAATTTCTACGCGAAGAGTTTTCCGTCGCCGGCTTCCACTCCGCTCCCGTACTCGACCCGACTGCCGAGGCCGAATACTGGGTGACGCCTCTCGACCCAAAACTACCCAAAGAGCAGGCCGAATCGAAGCTGCGCGAGTACAACAACTGGATGCTCCAATATTTGACGATGCACGAAGCTCTGCCCGGCCACTATACGCAGTTCGAACACGCGAACAGCTTGCAGCCATCTTCCCGCCGCGTGCTGCGCGCCCTTCTTGGCAGCGGTTCCTATGAAGAAGGGTGGGGAGAATACGGAGTCAAGGAGATGGAAGACGCCGGATACGCGAATCACGACCCGCGCTTCGTGCTCATGGTCGACAAAATCCGCCTGCGCGTGATCGCCAATGCCATCCTCGACATCCGCATGCAGAGCCGTGACATGACCGACAGTGAAGCCCTTGACCTTATGCAGAACAAGGCATTCCAGACTCCCGCCGAAGCGAATGGAAAACTGCGCCGGGCCAAGCTGACTGCCGGCCAACTCATCACCTACTACGTCGGATACCATCAGTGGATCGAACTTCGGAATCGGATTCAACAACAAGAGGGCAGCGCCTTCAGCCTGAAGAGATTCAACGACGCTGCGCTCGATGAGGGTCCGCTCCCAATTCCGATCCTCGAACCGTTACTAACGGCCAGGCTTGTCTCGCACTAGCTTACCTTTCCGCGTTTTATCACGTCAGGACGAATATGCCCACATCCCGCAGAGAGTTCCTTGCCCAAAGTTCCTTTGGGGTATTAGCCGCTGCCGCCAGCCCGCTCGCCGCTCAGCAACCCGACCATCCTTCCAGTTCGCCAGCACCTGCGACTCCGTCCACGGCTTCTCCCGCTGGGCAGCCACCGGCCTTTGGAACCGCGCCCGCAGTCGGGCCGCCGGTTACCCCGGCTACCTTTGCCGAAGCTGAAAAGCTCGTCCAGTTCGAGATGAGCAGCAACGATCGGGCCTTGGCTGCAAGCAATTGGCGCATGCAGATGGCGCCCCTCTACGAACTTCGAGTGGGCCCGCGCAAACTCGCGCTTGAACCCACCCTGGCTCCCGCAACCTTATGGAATCCTTTATTGCCGGGAATCCAGAAGCTGCCCTCCGCGAACGAATTCGTTCGCTCCACCAATAGCAGCGATCCGCTGCCCGCTGCCGAGGAGCAGATCGCCTTCGCTCCCGTCACCCATCTCTCGCGTTGGATCGAAGCCCGCCAGCTCACCTCGGAGCGGCTCACGAACATCTACCTGTCCCGTCTCGAGCGCTTCAATCCCAGACTGCGCTGCGTCATCACTCTGACTCGCGAACATGCTCTCGAGCAGGCACGGCGGGCCGACTCCGAAATCGCTGCCGGTCACTACCGCGGGCCGTTACACGGCATCCCCTGGGGCGCCAAAGATCTCCTCGACACTGCCGGCATTCCCACTACCTACGGAGCGGAACCATACCGCGACCGCGTCCCCAGAACCGACGCGGCCGTAGTCCAACGCCTCAACGAGGCTGGAGCGGTCCTGGTTGCCAAGCTGAGCCTCGGGGCGTTGGCGCTCAACGACATCTGGTTCGGCGGCCAGACGATGAATCCATGGCTGCTCGAAGAGGGCTCGTCCGGCTCTAGCGCGGGACCCGGCTCCGCCACTGCTGCCGGACTGGTGGGATTCGCGATTGGCAGCGAAACCGGGGGCAGTATTGTCAGCCCCTCGATGCGCTGCGGGGTCACCGGCTTGCGACCGACGTTTGGTCGCGTAGCTCGCACCGGCGCGATGACGCTTTGCTGGTCTCTCGACAAACTTGGGCCGATGACTCGCTGCGTTGAAGACACCATGCTCATCCTCAATGCCATCTCCGGGCCCGACACCGGGGACCTCGGCAGCGTTCCCAGTCAACTCGCTTTTCATGCTGGAGCCGACGTTGCGGGCCTTCGTATCGGCTATTTTCCGGCCTGGATGAAGGAAGCTCCGGCAACCGAAGTGGACCGCACCGCGCTTGAAACGGTGCGGCGCTTGGGCATGGTTCCGGTTGAAGTCTCCTTGCCCGACTGGCCCTATGATTCGTTGGACCTGATTCTATTCGCCGAAGCCGCCGCCGCTTTCGAAGAGCTCACCTTGAGCCATCAGGTCGATCAGCTGAAGTCTCAGGTTCCTGATGCGTGGCCGAACATCTTTCGGCAATCCAGATTTTTGTCGGCCGTCGATTTTGTCCAGTCCGACCGCCTCCGCAGAAAGGTCGCCATTGAAATGGAACGGATCTTTTCTAGTGTGGATTTGCTCCTGGTGCCGTCGCTGCGGGATGAAATGCTGGTCATCAGCAACTTCACCGGTCACCCCTCGCTGACCTTCCGCGCCGGCTTCGTCGAAATCTCGGAGGCGCGCAGCGACTGGGCGCCTGATCCGAACCATCCTCTACCAAAGTTTTCCCCGCCTCGCCGCGTGCCATACGGCGTCACTCTCATCGGCCGGCTCTTTGATGAGGGAACCATCGCCCAGGCAGGAATGGCGCTGGAAAAAGCCTTCAAGGTCGCCCGCGAGAATCCGCCCGGCTTTTAGCAAGACCCTATTTTGGAATGCGGGGGGACTGAGCATCGACGCGTTGCTATTTCTTTTGTCGCTCACCGGGAACGTCTCCTGGCGGAGTGTTCCCGGCAAACAACATAGAGCAGTACAGAGTCGCGACAGTTAGTTAGAAGAGTGGAGGAAGTCCAGGCAGGGCCTGGGTATGCTCGACTCGAACCGCGGCCAAAGCGTTTGGATCAAGTCCAAGCGCACTTAGGATCGTGGGCGCAACCTGCGAGGTGGTGACTTCGGAGAAGATGGTGTTGCCCTTGAAGGCGGGGTTCGAGACCAGCAGAATGACGTTGGTATCGTCGTGGTTGAATCCGCCATGCTCAGACAGTTTCTTAGTGCTGCCGGAATACGTCACGCCCACATTCGGCGTCACGATAATGTCCGGAGTCCGGGGATCGACGGTCGGCCGGTTGAAGTTCAAGGCCAAGCTCGGTCCATAGTAGATCTGACCCAGAGCGACGCCGGTGGGGCCAGCGTTGTCTTCGAGAATCTTGACGGCCGCGTCGGTGTCGGCGGAATCCTTCAACCAGAGCAGCGAAACGTCATCTTCCGTTGGGCCGATGCCGGTGGGGTTGTTGGTCGACTCGGAGTTGGGAATAAAGCCCGCGTTCGAAAGTAAGGTCGCCGGTGAAGTACCCACATTCAGCTGGGGGATATAACGGCTGGGATCGATGGGCGACTGACCGTGTTTGGCGGTAATGACGATCAAGGTCGAGTCATAGAGCCCCTTGGCCTTCAATTCGTTGATCCATTCTCCGATCGAAGCGTCCACGAACTTGATTTCGCTCAGCAGCGCTGGACTGGGAGTTCCGATCGCATCCAGATACCCGCCGGTAACACCGTTGCTCTTCTCAACGAGCTTCTGGCCAACGCTGACCGCCTGGAAGTTCATGCCGAAGATGGTGGGTACCTGGGTCGTGGCGGTGCCAAGGTGAGACTTGCCATCGATTTCATTGAGGATCGCTTTGACCTTCAAGGTGTCGTAGCACTGAATGTTCTGGAAGCTGTTGGTCCAGGCAGTTGTATCAGAGCCGGGATCGGGAACAGTTACACAGGAAAGCCCCGTCGGGGTCACAACGCCAGGAAGCGGCACAACGTTCGAATTAATTTCCGGAGCGTAAAAGTCGTCGAGGGTTCCCGGACCATTACCGGCAGACACTGCGGAGTAAGCAGGGTGCTTATCGGACCACGCGGCGTACCCGCCAGCCTGGTGAATAACACTAAAAATGGTGTTGGTGCGAACAAACTTCCAGGGAAAGACCGGGGCGCAACCGTTGGCTGGGTCGCGGACCAGTTTGGCGGGATCGATCGAGGCGATTCCGCCGTCGGTCAGTGACGCCCCCGGCGCTCCACCGTTGAGTTTTGTCTGATCGATGTCGATGCCTTCTTCATATTCGGTGGTGGTGCCGGTCGGAGTTCCACCAGGAGTGCATGGACCCGCGGCTAGACCATTTCCGGTCGTCTTGGCAGGAGCGTCGAGCGAACGATCGTACGCGACGTCATAGTAGACACCGGCATAGCGCGAGGTCCCGCCGGTGACGATGCTGATCAAGCCTGGAAACGAATCCGATGGCTTGGAAGTTGAGGCGGCTGCGTAATTGATTGCCGTGCTGTTGAGGCCGGCCAGCGCCGGGCAATAGGACTTGCCATCATTCACCGTGCTGATGCCGCGAATGCAATTGTAGTAATCGACTGCGTGCATGCCGTCAACGCTGACCAAGAGAACGCGTTTCACAGGTCCTGTACCAGGAGCTTGTGCAAAAGCGCCGCTGGTCGAGCAGGCGGCTACTAGGGAAAGGACTGCCAGAGACTTCTTCATATTTACCTCCGGACATAAGAGTTACTGAGCGCTTCTGGTCGATACATCGCTGCGAGGTTAATATCTCTTGAATGGAAATTGACAAAGAAAGCCTAGCGAAATTCAGTGTGGCTTAAGCATGCAGTCTGCAAAGTCCTGGAATGCTCGACGACGCTCTCCGCTAAAATAGAGGGATGCTGCAACTTTCTGGCGCCGGCAAGCGCTTTGGCACCAAATTGCTTTTTGAGAACGTCAACTGGCTGATCACGCCGGATGAGCGGACCGCTCTGGTCGGCGCGAACGGCACCGGCAAATCGACGTTGATGAAGATCCTTGCCGGAAACGATTCTCACGAGGGCGGCCTCGATTACGGGGTCATGCATGTCACCAAGGGGATGTCGATCGGCTACCTGCCGCAGGACGGCCTTTCACTCTCCGGCCGCACCGTTTTTGAGGAATGCCTCTCGGTCTTCGATGAACTCCGGGCGATGGAGACCGAGCTTGAGGGTCTCTATGCCGCGCTCGCCGAGCTCGATCCCGAGAGTGCCGAATACCAGACCGCGGCCGACCGCTTCTCGGAGATCGATTCCCGCTTCAGCGCCAACGATGGCTATGCTCTCGACGTCAAAGTCGGCACCGTGCTCAGCGGTCTTGGCTTCAGCAAAGAAGACTGGCAGCGGCGCACGGAGGAGTTCTCCGGCGGCTGGCAGATGCGCATCGCTCTAGCAAAACTTCTTCTGCAAAAGCCCGATCTACTGCTGCTCGACGAGCCGACCAACCATCTCGACCTCGAGACTCGTAACTGGTTAGAGGACTATCTTCGGACTTATCCGAAAGGCTTCATCCTGATCTCGCACGATCGCTATTTTCTCGATGTTACCGTCAACAAAATTATCGAGATCTGGAACAAGAACATCCACGTTTATCACGGGAACTACGAGAAATACCTGACGCAGAAGGCCGAGCGGCGGGCGCAGCTGGAGAATGCTTATAAGAACCAGCGCGATCAAATCGAACACCTGGAGGCCTTCATCAGCCGGTTCCGCTATCAGGCGACCAAGGCCAAGCAGGTGCAGAGCCGGATCAAGGAACTGGAGAAGATCGAGCGCATCGAGATCCCTGAAGATGAGCCGGTGATCCACTTCACCTTTCCTCAGCCGCCGCCTTCAGGCCGCACCGTCGTAGAGGTAAACCATCTTTCGAAGGATTACGGTCCCAAGCAGGTGCTCAAGGACGTGAGCTTCACCATCGACCGCGGCGATCGGATCGCTTTGGTCGGGGCGAATGGCGCGGGTAAGTCCACGTTGATTCGCATGCTCTCGGCGCAGGAAGGCCCGACCAGCGGCTCAATCAAGCTCGGACACAACGTGCTCGCAGAATATTTTGCACAGGACCAATACAAGGTGCTCAACCCGGAAGCGCGCATGCTCGACGACATCAGCGGCACCGCGCCGAAGATCGCGCAGACCGAGTTGCGCAGCCTGCTGGGGTGTTTTCTGTTCTCAGGCGACGATGCTTTCAAGAAGCTGGGAGTGCTTTCCGGCGGCGAGCGCAACCGTTATGCTTTGGCGCGGATTTTAGTCAGTCCGGCCAACTTTCTGCTGCTCGATGAGCCTACAAATCACCTCGATTTGCGTGCAAAAGATGTCCTTTTAGAGGCGGTTAGCTCGTTTACTGGAACGGTTATTTTCGTCTCCCACGACCGCTATTTCATCGATCGGGTCGCGACCCGGGTCTTTGAAGTCGAGGGCGGCCACGTGCATGTCTACCCCGGCAACTATGAGGACTACCTCTACCGTAAGGAAAATGGGCAGGCGATGAGCGGAGCTTTGCCATCGTCGAATGGATTCAAGCCGCCCGCCGCCGTGATCGCACCCCCGCCAGTGCCGGAGCCGGTGAAAGAAGCGAAAGACGTCAAACGCGTGAATCCGATCAAGCTGAAACAGATGCAAGACCGCTTCTGGTTTCTGGAAGAGGAGATCCCGCGCCTGGAAAGCTCCATTTCCACGACCGAAACAGCGCTGGGCAGCTTCACCACTTCGGAAGAGACGCACCGGTTGAGCCGCGAACTTGAAGCGCTGCGAGCCCAACACGCCGCTCTGAGCAGTGAGTGGGAAGAGTTGATGGTGCAATTGGAAGAGCAGTCAGCTGTCCTGTGAGCCTGCCCGGTCTGCTGCGGCATATTCTGGATCACCCGATGAACCGGGGCCGCAGTCTGGGAGCAATAAGCGATTTTCTTTCCTGGCAGGTCCGAAGCCGCCTGGTTGCAGGTCTCCGAGTCATTCCTTTCGTGAATGACTCGGTGTTGATGGTGCGGCGTGGCATGCATGGCGCCACACTGAACATCTATTGCGGACTGGCGGATTTCAGCGAGATGAGCTTTCTGCTGCATCTGCTCCGCCCTGAAGATCTTTTTGTGGATGTGGGCGCGAACGTCGGCAGCTACACCGTGTTAGCGTCGGCCGCAATCGGCGCCCGATCGATTGCCTTTGAACCCAACCCCGAAACTCTGCCAGGGTTGGCTGCCAATATCGAGGCGAATGGGATCGGAGATCGGGTTGAGATCCACCAGGCGGGAGTGGGGGCCAAGTCTGGAGTTCTGCGCTTTGCCGCAAATGGTACCCAAACCCGCATCGCCCCGAATGGCGGGGCCTCTGAGTCCATCTTCCAATCGCCGGTAACGACATTAAACGAGACCCTCGCGGCATCCACTCCCGCGCTGATCAAAATCGACGTTGAAGGCTTTGAGAGCGATGTCCTCGCCGGCGCTGGCAGTGTGCTTGGTCGTCCTGCGCTACTCGCGCTGATCATCGAGAACAACGAGGACTGTGTGGCTTTCGGCTTCGCGTCCGACCAGGCACACAAGACCCTGGTCTCGTATGGATTTGTGGCTGCTTCCTATTCACCGTTGGAGCGAAAGCTGATGCTGGTCGAGGATTGCGATCCGCGTCCCCAGAATTCGATCTACGTGCGGAGCCGATCCGAAGTCGAGTCGCGACTGCGCTCCGCTCCAGCTTTTCGCGTGAGAGAAACCCTGATTTAGCGGCAGCGGTTCTAAGTCACTATGGGCAACTGTGGTGCGCGAGCGCAGGGTCATGCGCTCGAAGGATCTTCCGTGAATCCACCGGGCTAGGCCGGTCCATAGTGAAAATGAAGTTCCTGGATCGAGGCTACCGGAATGCCATCCTTGGTGGCTGGCCGAAACTTCCAACCTCGTACGGTGTCCGCTACCATGCCTTCCACACCATATCCAAGTGATTGAAGAATCTGCAGATCGGCAACTTTCCCGGTTGGATCGATGGTGATATCGATGACCACATCGCCTTGGGCGCCGCGGGGAAGGCGCGAGAGATCCGGTTTCGGACTTGGAGAGTAAGTGGTAAGAGCGATCTGGATGTCTTCGTTCCCGAGAGCGTCGTTGGCTTCGGTGCCGGACTTGCCGGTACTAGCAGAGGTGGCTTCGTTCGTCAGCACGGGCGCCGGTGCTGTTGCAGGCAGCGTCAATTTAGGTTTCGCGGGGCGAACCGGAGCTGACTTCCGTTTGGGTGCGGGTGGCGATGAAGCGGTTCCGCCGGGCAGGTAGGATAGTTCGATCCGAGTACCGTGAGAGGTGCCGGGCAGCGAAGCTCGATAACGCACGGCTCCAGTCGGCCTTAGAAGAAGAGCGAGTAAGAGGCCATGAACGACCACTGACAAGATGATCCGTCGCTGCACTGGAGTTCGAATCGGAAGTTCAAACATGCTTGAAGGTCCTTAACTCGTGGCTCAGAGCTGTTACTTAGACTCAGAGTTTCCTTTTCGGGCGTCAAGCCCTAAGAGGAAAGCGCGTATTTCGAGTGTCCATATGGTCTCAGAGTGAATGGTCTCAGAGTGAAAACCATCTCTAAAAGCAGTATTCTTGTTACTTGCAGTACTTACTTGCCGATACCTGGATGAGGTGTAGGATGACTCGGAGCGGCCGAGAAGACCCCTAAGCTCCACAGCTCGGGCAACCTCTCGTAAACAAACTACATCTATACCCCTGAATACAATAGGACATCACTTTGACAGTTCCCATCTGCAAGACTGAACGAACTCCTGTGAACATCCTGCTCGTTGATGATGACGCCATTCAGGCATCGACGCGGCAGGCAATTCTCGAGCGCGCCGGCTTGTCAGTGGACGTAGCGACAAATGGCCGCGACGCCCTCTCGTTCGTTCAGTCGCCGGATGGATATTCCGTAAGCTTAGTTATTACCGACCATCTGATGCCGGTGATGAATGGTCCGGAATTCGTTCGATCGCTGCGCGAGAGTGGATACAAATTCCCGGTCGTAGTACTAAGCGGTTATGCGGATGCCGAGGAATCATACGACTCGCTCGAGGTTGTCTTCCGCGTCAAACCTTTTCCTCCAGATCAGTTGATCGCGCTGGCGCAGTATCTGGTCGGCAACTCGGAGCGTCGCACCGCCTAAGGTGTGGTAGATTGCCGAGGAGGGAACTTCTTTGGACGTCTCTCCTTCTACTTTTGGACCTGAGGATGACGGGCTCGTTCGGGCCTTTGACATTCATTCCCGAATCACCATCTACCTTATTGAAAATCTCGACCCCGCCGCCTGGAGGGCCGAGCCGCCAGGTGGTAAGGGCCGTAACATTGCCGCGTTGGCGGCCCACATTCACACCGTTCACGGGATGTGGCTGAAGGCATCCGGCAGCACTGAGTTACCCATTCCGCTTAACAAGATCACCGTCATGCCTGATGAAGCGATCGCCGGATTGAGGGCGACGTCCGCGGCTTTAAGTAAACTGATTGCGACCTCTCTCAAATCGGGAAACCGGGTCAAGAACTTCAAGCCCGATACCGCGGCTTTCGTCGGATATCTGATCGCGCACGACTCTCATCACCGCGGACAGATGGCCACCCTCGCCCGTCAGGTGGGGTTCCCACTTTCGAGGAAGGTCAATTTTGGATTGTGGGAGTGGGGCGTGCGCTGAAATCGCCTCGCTGTCATAGCTCCGGTTGCAAGTCCATAAATTGACAATATAACTTGCTACATTGCGGCAACAGGCATCGCTCTGCGAAGATAGTGAGAGAATCCTATGCCGGAATTAGGTAGCTTCGCCCTTTTGCTTGCCCTCGTCTTGAGCGGCTATACGCTTGTGGCTGGAGCTATTGCTCTCCGCCAGCTCTCCACCGGGCGCGGCGGAAGGATCTCACCGGAGCGTCTCGCGGAGACTGCCCGGCGGGCTGGCATCGCGAGTTTCCTCGCGGTCTCGGTAGCGGCGTTCGCGTTGCTGTGGGCGGCGTTCACCAATGATTTTTCGGTCGCCTACATCCTTCACCACACCAATCGCGCGCTTCCGGGCCCCTACAAATTTGCCGCGCTTTGGTCGGGACAAGAGGGTTCGCTTCTACTCTGGGCATGGCTGCTGGCCACCTACGGATTGGTGCTACGGCTGCGGCATAAGGTGGACGTGCGACTGACCGCTTTCGCTTCGACCATCCTCGCGGGCATTCAGCTTTTCTTCCTTTTGCTACTGAATTTTGCCGCGACGCCGTTTTCGCTGGTCTCGGGAACCATTCCTCCTGATGGCTTCGGTCTCAATCCGCTGCTTCAGTATCCCGAGATGGTGATTCATCCGCCGATGCTCTATCTCGGCTATGTGGGCTTCAGCGTGCCGTTTGCTTTTGCCCTCGGCGCGTTGATGATGCGCTACCCGGGCGAGAAGTGGATCCACATTACGCGGCGATGGACGATGGTGACCTGGCTTTTCCTGACCTGCGGCATCGTGCTCGGTATGCACTGGGCTTATGCAGTCTTAGGCTGGGGCGGCTACTGGGGCTGGGACCCGGTCGAGAACGCCTCGCTGATGCCGTGGCTCACTGGCACCGCTTTTCTGCATTCGGTGATGATGCAGGAGAAGCGCGGCATGATGAAGTCGTGGAATGTCTGGCTGATCTTCTCGACGTTTCTACTGACGGTGCTGGGAACGCTGCTGACGCGGTCGGGACTGGTCAGCAGCGTTCACGCTTTTGCCGAATCGAACATCGGGACGTGGTTTTGGATCTTCATGGTGGTGGTGCTGGCGGTCTGTATCTTTACGTTCGTCCTCAACCGCGACCATCTGAAGACGGAGCACAAACTCGAAGCGCTGGTCTCGCGCGAATCGAGCTTCTTGTTCAATAACCTGGTGTTGCTGGCCGCCTGTTTCACGATCCTGTGGGGAACGCTCTTCCCGGTGCTGTCGGAGTATGTGCAGGGCAATAAAGTCACGATGGGTGCCCCCTGGTATAACCGGGTTGCGGTGCCGATCGGCCTCTTTTTGCTGTTCCTCACCGGCGTAGGCCCGGTGCTTGCCTGGCGTAGCACTTCGTTCAAGAGCATTCGCAAAAACTTCCTATTGCCGAGCGCCGCTGGTCTCGTCACGGCGGTGGTGCTGATGCTGGTTGGGGTTCGTCCGTGGCAGGACGAAGGCATGTTCTACTCGTTGGTCTGCTATTCGCTGGGCGCCTTGGTGATCACTGCGATCTCTTCGGAGTTTCTGCGGGGCGCGGCGGTGATCCAGCGTCATACCGGCCAGAACCTCTTTGCTTCGATGCTGCAACTCACTCGACGCAACTCGCGCCGGTATGGCGGCTACATCGTGCATCTTGGCATCGTGGTGATGTTTATCGGCTTTGCTGGGCAAGCCTTCAACCAGAGCGTCGAGAAAGAACTCGGCGTAGGAGAAGCGCTGAACATCGGGCCGTATCGCCTTGTTTCGCAGAGCTTTACCCAGGATTCCAATCCGAACTTCGACACGGAATATTCGCTGCTGGATGTCTACCGGAAGGGCAACAAAGTGACGCAGCTCGCGCCCGAGAGACGGTTCTACCAGGCCAGCCAAACCACGCAGACGATGGTGGCGAATCATTCGACGTTGGCGTGGGACCTCTATGTTGTCTATGAAGGAAAGAATCCGGATAGCGGGCTGCCGATCATCAAGGTCTTCTTGAATCCGTTGGTCGCCTGGATTTGGATTGGCGTGTTTATCGTCATTGTCGGCACCGTTGCTGCGTTGACGCCCAACCTGCAGACGGCATTGGCAACGGCGCGGGTGAAGGCTGTCATTCCCCGGGATGCGGCAGTGGCAGGGAGTGGCGATTGATGTTTCGTTCTAGAGCGGTTTCGAGAAAAAATGGATTTACGCGGATCGCCCAACTATCGGTCCTGGCGATTATAGTGGCTCTGACCACAGCGGCGGCGGATCCCACTGCGCGCTTCGACAAGCTCGGTCATCAATTAATGTGCAGTTGTGGTTGCAACCAGATTCTGCTGGAATGCAATCACGTGGGCTGCCCACTTTCCGACGGTATGCGGCACGAACTGATGGCCGGCGTGGACAAGGGCGACAACGATAGCCTGATTTTTCAGTCCTTCGTGCAAAAGTATGGGCCGACGGTGCTCGCCGCGCCTGGCGGGACCGGCTTCAATATCGTGGCGTGGATCATGCCGTTTGCAGTTTTATTATTGGGCATTGGCGGTACGGCGATGTTGATTCGTCGCTGGAGGCTGCGGAGCGTCCCCATGCCGTTGCCGTCGACGGTATCCCGGTTCGGGGACATCCGGGAACGCATCCGCCGCGAGACGGAAATATAGGCCACTCTGCCGACATCGATGTGGCATAATGGCCCTATGGCCACTTTAACGGAAGGCGGCGCGCCTCGAATCGATGCCCCACCTCGGATCGATTTGGATGCGCTTGAAGCTGGGCTGCCCCTGACTACGATCAATGACTTCCTGGAGGGTTCCGGTCTCCAGTTCAAAGACATCTATGATGTCGTGATCCCAGCCCGCACGCTTAAGCATCGCAGGGCCCGGCAGGAGCCGCTCAATCTTGACGAGTCTGACAAGTTTGCCCGGCTGGTTCGCGTTTATCAGGTGACTTTGAGGGTGTTTGGGGATAAGGACAAGGCGCTTCACTGGCTGAATCGGCCGAAGCACCGCTTTGATGAGCGGACGCCAATCCAGATGCTGCGCACGGAAGTCGGCGGACGCCTGGTGGAAGAGATGCTGATCCAGATAGACGAAGGTATGTTTGCCTGAAGGGATCGATCTTCGCGAATTATGGAGGGTTAGCAATTACCATTCGCTAGCTGGTCTAGGTGGCAGACTTGCCGGCGGCCGCTGGCATACTGCCGGCCATTCGATTGTCTACCTTGCAGAATCGGCAGCCGGGGCGCTGCTTGAAGTGCTGGTTCATCTCGACCTCGAAGACGCCGAACTGCCAACTTCGTACAATCTCATGAGAGTGGTGGTCGCTGGAGATATCGAGATAGAACAGTTGCAAAGTCCAGCGGATTCTTCCTGGAGACACAACTGGAAGACGACTCAGTGGATCGGGGATGAATGGCTCAGATCGGCTCGAACTGCGCTCGCGGAGGTCCCGTCTGCAATCATGCCCAAGACCAGGAATTACCTCTTGAATCCAGAACATCCTGAAGCGGAGCGAACCCAAATAGCCGAGGTCATCCCGGCCGATTTCGACCTTCGCCTCATCAGAAAGGCCCGACCATGATCATCGTAGCCTGCGGAATCCTTCTCATTGCCGTCTTCACCTATGTTTTTTGGCCGGAGCGGAACAGTGCGCAGCAGCCGCAGAAGACGCGGCTGGAGTTCCTCGGCGAACGGAAGCAAGTCGTCTACGATAATCTTCGCGACTTGAATTTCGAATATCGAGCCGGGAAGTATCCCGAAGAAGACTATGCTGCCCAGCGCGCCTCGCTTGAGAATGAGGCGGCTGAAGTGATCGCCGAGATCGATTTGCTGGAAGCGCAGCCGCGCTGAAGGGGCACGTCTCCGGAAACAAATTAGAATCGCTGCTAGCGATCATGAACCCACACTTCCGCGTACGCCGCCTTGTCAGTCTTCTCCTACTCCTCACCCCTTTCCCTGCGTTGGCCGCCTCGATCACCGGGACGGTCACCAACAAGACGGTCAACAAGCCAGCGAGCGGCGATAAGGTCGTGCTGATCCAGCTCGCGGGCGGGATGAAGGAATCGAACACCACGACCACCGACGCCCATGGTGCGTTCACACTGGAGCTTCCCGATGCGGGTCCCCATTTGATCCGGGTCGACCACGAGAAGGCGGGATACTTCCATATCGCGCCGCCCGGTACGCAATCCGTGGATGTCGACGTGTACGACGTTGCCGAGAAGGTGCAGGGGGTGACGACCGAGGCGAACGTGATGCGGCTCGAGGCCGATCAGCAGGGGCTGCACGTCATTGAGAATTATTTCGTCAAGAATGCTTCTACGCCGCCTCGCACTCAGCTGAGCACTCACGCTTACGAGATCTACCTGCCGGATGGCGCTCAGTTGGAGGGTTCAGCGGCGATGGCGCCGGGTGGCATGCCGGTTTCTTCTTCTCCAGTGCCGCTCGGCGATAAGGGCCACTATGCCTTTGTCTTTCCGATTCGACCAGGCGAGACCCGTTTTCAGGTGAGCTATAAGCTTCCGTATACGGGCAGCTATAAGTTCGAGCAGCGGGTTGCGATCCCGGCTGAGAATTTCGCAGTGCTGATGCCGAAGAGCATGAAGTTCACGCCGTCAACGGCGACGCCCTTTCAACCAGTCAATGATGATGTGAACGCGCAGACGTTTCTGGCGAAGAATGTTGCTCCGTCGCAGCCGCTGGAGTTTACTGTCTCGGGATTGGGGGCGATGCCGCGAGAGGCGCAGGGACAGCCGACCGAGGGACAGGGTGGCCCCGCGGCCGGGGCTCCTGCGCAAGCTGGAGGCGCCGAGCAGCCGGCCTCCCCGGAAGCAGGCAGCGCGGCGGCGGCGAGCGATACGCGGCCTGGAGGCGGTCTGGGAAATCCCATCGACACTCCCGATCCGCTGACGAAATACCGGTGGTGGATCCTCGGCAGCTTGTCGCTGGTGCTTGCCGCGGCTGCGGCTTTCTTTCTGAGGAGCCAGCCAGCGGCTGTCGCTGTGGCTGCAAGTTCCGGGTCAACGGCTTCGCCGTTCATGCCAGCGCCGGCAGGAGACTTCGCCAATGCCAGCAGCCCGGCGCCGGTATCTCCAATGCATCCCGCAGCAGCTACGCCGCGGGCGGCGCTACTCTCGGTGCTGAAAGAAGAACTCTTCGCGCTCGAGACGGAGCGCCTGGAGGGCACGCTGACGGATCCGGAATACACCGAGCTGAAGGGGGCATTCGAGACGGTGTTGCGGCGAGCGCTGGCGCGGGAGACTTCCACCTCCGCTTAGGAGAAGCAGGGTGCGTGAGATCCTAGGCAGCCAGACGCAAAAAAGGATGGCCCAAGTGGAGGCCGTCCTTTTTTGGTATGGGTTGGAAAAACCGGTTAGAAGGTCGCCTTCAGTCCGAATTCAAGTTGGCGTGGAGCGCCGAGAGCGAAGACTCCAGTACCGAGACCGAGACGAAATGGCTCCTGGCTAGCTGCGGTGGTGTTGTTTGCCGAACCTGGCTGGCCATTGAGCACGCCATCCTCCCGAACCGACCCCAGAGGACCGGGAGCATCGAAGTTGGCGGCATTCAGGACGTTGAAGGCATGGACGCTCGGCTGAATGCTGAGTCCTTCGCCGACCTTGAAGCTATAGCCGACGCCGACGTCCCATACACGAAGGATGTCATTGCCTAGCTGGTTCGCGGGCGCTAAGGGAAGAGACTGGGCGACCGCACCCAGGCTGGTCAGATTGGCAGCGGAGATGCCAACGTTTGCGTTGACCAGGGCATTACCCGCCGGGGTCAGCTTTCCTGAATAAGCATTGTTGTAGTTGGTGATGAGATTGTTGATGTTGTGTGGTGTGACTCCACGCATGAACGACCCGATATTGCTTCCTGGCACCACATCCCCAACGGTACCGTCACCGTCCAGATCGCTGATGAAGATGTCACCGGCACCCTGGGTTGGTAGCGAAAGAGTCAGCGGCAAAGAGGAGTACAGATGGGCGATGGTATCGATACGCAGCCCCTTCCAAACTTCGGCGTCAAGTCCGATCGAAAACTGCTGATGGCGGTCGAGCGAATTGGGTCCGTAGTATTTGTTGGGATTGTTGTAGCTCAATGCGTTGGCGCCGAAATCCTGATCGCCGCCAGAGGCACTAAGACCGGTGCCGACCATGGCGTTCGAGCCGGTTCCGTTAAAGTGGCTGTAGGTGTAAGAAGCAGTCAGGTTAGCGCTGATGACTCCGGGAACGGGGTGGTGGGCCTGCCCGTTGACAGTGACCGCAAGGGCGTTATAAGAAGAGCGTCCGCTGGGTGTAAGGAAGCTCATCTGGCCATAGGTCGTGTTCTTACCCGCGAACGCAAAGTTGGCGGCGGGCGCTCCTCCGTTCGATGTGCTGATGGAGTCGAGCCCGTTGGCCGCAAAGTCGCCGAGGACCGCTCCGCCAACAGGCGTGGTCGCCGTTGCGGGATGGAGGCCAGGGCAAGCGAGGATGGCAGAGGATGCGTCGGCGGCCCCACAGGCGGCGACGGTCGTCGCAACCGCTGCTGCTGCGGCAGTTGGGTTGAAGTTGCTGACGTCGCCAGCGTGGTTCTCGTCGATTCCTAGCAGGAAGTTTTGAGCAGTATTGCGAAGATAGTCGACGCTGACTACGACGTTCTTGACGATTTCCTGCTGCACCCCAATGTTCATCTGATAGGAGCGTGGCGTGCGGTATTGCGGCAGGAAGAGTTGATCTCCGTTGACCGCCGGGCCGACGGCCAGCGCGCTGTTAATGTAGTTGCCATTGGCCTGGGGACCGGCAGCCGTGACTGCGGCCTGATAGGCCTTTTCTAGGTCGCCGAGCTGCTGGGAGTAGAGGCCGATAGGAGAACCGCAGATAGAGCTTAGAGGCACACCATCGATAGAGGTGATCGTGCCGCCACCGGGAAGAGGGACGGTCGTATTCGGGCACAGCGTGGCCAGGCCGAAGAACAGTCCCTGGCTCAGGCGCACCGGCCGATCAAAGAGAACGTTGTTCCATACATTGTTCTCGTAGTAGATGCCGGCTCCGGCCCGGACAATCGTCTTGCCTTTTCCAGTAGCATCCCAGGAAATACCAGCTTGCGGGCCAAAGTTCTGGTTCGGCTGTCTCACTTTGTTTCCCAGGCCGGGAGCGATCGCGTCCAGAGAGGGGATGGCAGGAAGGTCGCTATCGTTGCGCCCAGTATCGCGGATATAGCGAAGTCCATAATTTACATTGAGGCGGGGCGTAAGCTTCCACTGGTCTCCGACATAAGCAGTAAAGCGCCAGTCTTCCTGGCCGCCTCCGGGGTATCCAAAGAGAGACTTCTCCGTGTTATAGCCCTGTCCGTTGCCTAGATAGACGCCCACGGTGGCCGCCGGACTGGGATTAACGATGTAGTTGGCGGGGTTAGCCGCGCCGCCGGCGAAGGGGCTATTCGTCGGATCGTAGCTGGAGTAATCGAGCGGGACATACGGCTGAATTCCGTAGAAGGAAGCAAATCCGCCGCCAAGCAAGTGATTGATCCCAGCTCCGTAGCGGAGGGTATGGCGGCCCTTGGTCCAAGTACCGTCATAGCGGAACTGTTTGTTTGACTGAGCGGTTGCTTGTGGGGCCAGGTAATTCGCCCCAGAAGAGAATGCCCCAATCTGCAGGCTTACGCCGGGCGTTGTGTTGAAAAGAGGATTCTCGGTGACTGTGGTTGCATCGGTGATGTGGTTGAAGAACTTAAAATAGCCAACCCGGAAGCTGTGGCTGAAATTGCCAGTGACAAAGTCCACCCCGCCGCCGACATTCGGGGTGTTGTTCTCGTTCAAGTAAGGGGAGTAGTTGTTCCCACCGCCGAAGCCGCCGACATCCTTATTGTTGTGATAAGCACCGCGTACGAAAGCATGCGCTCCGTAGGGAAGGTTGAAGTCGGTGCGCCCCAAGAGCTCCATCTCAGAGTATGGAGCGGTGTAAGACCCGGAAAGCTGCGGAAAAGGTGTTCCGCTCAGATTAACTGGAGCATCGAGGTGCTGGATGAAGCGCTCCGCCGACATAAAATAGAAGGCCTTGTCGGGAACGAATGCACCGCCGAAGCCGCCGCCTACGTTGTTCCGCTGCAGGTAATTGTCTTGGCCACCGGGAAAGTTCGCCCCGCCGGCACGTTTGTCGCGGAAGTTGTAAAAGCCGTCACCGTGGATCCGGTTCGAGCCGGAGCGGCTGATGACGTTCACCGATCCGGACGAGGTGATGGAGGTCGAGATGTCGAGGTTTGATTGCGCGACCTCAAATTCCTGGATGGCGTCTTCGGAGATGTTCTGGGTGGTCGTGCCGACGTTTTCGTCGGAGATGTCTAGTCCATCCAGCAGGATGCGAGCGGTGCGTCCGAAGCGGCCACCGAACGAGATCGACGAGAATCCATTCTTGGTCGGGTCGAAGTTGGTGCCGTCTTGAATCTGCACACCTGGCTGCAGTTGCGCGAGATCGAGAAAGTTGCGGCCGTTCACGGGCAAATTAGCAATCTGTTCCCGGCTAAGGACACCGGCAATCTGGGTCTGCGTCGTATCGACGGAGACTTCATCCGCTTCCACTTCAATCTGGGTTGTGGAGCTGCCTACGCCGAGCTTGAGATCTCCATTGGAGACGACACCGATTTGGACGGTGACCACCTCATCGGAGCCGGCAAAGCCGGGCGCGTCCACTTGGATCTTATACTGGCCCGGCGCCAACGATCCGGCGGAGTAGTATCCGCTGCCGGAGGTGGTGAACACCTTTTGCAATCCAGTTGAAGGCTCGGAGATAGTGACCTTTGCACTTGGAACCGCGGCGCCTGAAGGGTCTGTGACAGTGCCCTGGATGGTGCCTGCCGCGTTGCTGGCTTGCGCAAAGAGGGAAGACGGGGAAACCCCTGCAACGACAAGTGCACAGAAGAGAAGAGCCGTCTGTGCTACTCGGTCAGAGAACCGGAGGGAAGAAGTGACAGGCTTGAACATATCCAACACTTAGCAATCAGCATGCCGTTTACTATGTGAATAACGGGTCAGCAGGATTTATTTGATAACTGACACACTTACTTCTTTATTCAAGTTTTGGGGAACTTTTACATTCATACGAGAAAGCGCATAGGATTTAGCCTTTTTCTATGATTTCCCATAGCGCTTTACTGGGCTTCCGCGTCTGATGGCACCGCTTCGCTTATGATCGAGAAGAGGCGCATTCGATGGCTCGTATCACGATCTTGTTCGGCATTGTTCTGGTTCTGCTTGGAGGCTTCGGCTATGTGGCGACCGGCAGCCACTTTCCTACGGCCCTGATCCCCTCTTATGTGGGCATCGTGTTGGCTCTACTTGGCTTCTTCGCCTATACCCCGGACACCAAGCGGCGCATGTTATTCATGCATATTGCCGTAACCATCGGCCTGCTGGGGTTTCTAGGCACGGTGAAAGGCGGCATCATTGATTATGTAGCGATGCTGAACGGGCGCCAGTTTCCGCATCCCGCGGCAGTTGAAGAGAAGGCAGCCATGTCGGTGCTGCTGCTGGTATTTGTGGTGCTCTGTGTGCGCTCGTTCGTGGCGGCGCGGCGTGCTCGGGCGTAATCGTATAAGCGTCCCTCAACGTGCCCTCTGACGCTCTGCCAAAATTGAAACGCATACAATCGAGACATGCGCCCTGCTTCAATGATGTCCATGCGCGCCGAGCGGTCCCCTAGCGGTAAAGCGATGACGGCCGCTGCGGGGAGCGGAGAGAAGAAGAAGGCCGACCTGCGCAAGGTAATGCCTGAGGTCTGGAAGCTGATCCGGCCGCGGCGCTGGCTGTTGCTCGGCGGGTTGATGTTGATGGCGATCAACCGTGTTGCGGGGCTGGTTCTGCCGCTTTCGACAAAATATTTTTTTGACAATGTGCTTCATGCAAATGGGAGCAGACTGCCGCTGTTCGTGACCGCGGTATTTACGGCGACGGCGATCCAGGCGATCACTTCTTTTTCGCTGACGCAGCTGCTCTCAAAGGCGGCTCAGCGGCTGATCGCCGATATGCGCAAACAGGTGCAAGAACATATCGGGCGGCTCTCGGTCAGCTTTTATGACGCCAACCGCAGCGGGATGCTGGTGTCGCGCATCATGACTGACGTAGAAGGCGTCCGGAATCTGATTGGAACCGGACTGGTCGAGTTCGTCGGCGGGATGCTCACTGCGGCGATGGCCTTCGGCTTCCTGCTCTATGCGAGCCGGAAGATGACGTTGATTGTTTTCGCGGTCGTGCTCCTTTTCGTTTTCGTGCTGCAGAAGGCCTTCAAGACCATTCGCCCGATCTTCCGGGAACGGGCCAAGATCAATGCTGAGGTGACGGGCCGACTGACAGAATCGCTCGGCGGCATTCGCGTGATCAAGGGCTACCACGCCGAACAACGCGAAGCGTCGGTCTTCGCCGGCGGGGTGCAAAGGCTGCTCGAAAATGTGATGCGCACGTTAACGGCGACGAGCTTGCTTTCCTTTGCCGCGACTTCAGTCATGGGTGTGGTGGGCGGCATCGTGATGCTGCTCGGCGGCCATGCGGTTTTGAATCATCAACTGACTCCGGGAGGATATCTGCAATACACCATGCTGCTGGCCTTCATGGTGGCGCCGGTCTTCCAGGTCGTGAATGTTGGCACCCAACTGACCGAGGCCTTAGCCGGCCTGGATCGGACAGTGGAGATCCTTTCGGAGAAGGATGAATTTGCCGATCCGAATCGCACCGTGACGCTCGGAGAGATTCGCGGCGATATTCGTTTTGACGATGTGCGCTTCTCGTACGAGCCTGACAAGCCGGTGCTGCATGGAGTTTCTTTCCACTCGCGGCCGGGAACGGTGACTGCTTTAGTCGGGTCTTCCGGGTCGGGCAAGTCGACGATCATCTCGCTGGTATGCGCCTTCCATGTGCCGGACTCGGGCCAGGTCCTAGTTGATGGTATCGATCTCTCGACCGTGCGGCTAGATAGCTATCGCGGCCAACTGGGCGTGGTGTTGCAGGACTCGTTCTTATTCGATGGGACGATTCGGGAAAATGTTTTGTTTTCGCATCCGGAGGCGACGGAAGAGCAATTTTTGAATGCCTGCCGCACCGCGCGGGTGGATGAGTTCGCCGAGCGCTTTCCGGAGGCCTACGACACGATTGTGGGCGAGCGTGGCGTGAAGCTCTCTGGCGGCCAGCGGCAGAGATTGTCGATTGCGCGCGCGATTCTTGCGGATCCGCGCATCCTGATCCTGGACGAGGCGACTTCGTCGCTCGACTCGGAGTCGGAGGCAATGATCCAGGATGGATTGAGCTACTTGATGCAGGGGCGGACGACGTTTGTGATCGCGCACCGGTTGTCGACGATTCGCCGCGCCGACCAGATCCTGGTGGTTGAAGGGGGCGAAATCATTGAGCGCGGCACGCATGAGACGCTCTATGCGCTAGGCGGCCGCTACTACGATCTCTATACACGGCAGCATGGACTGGAGATGAATCTCTTCCTGGCGCCTGGCGAGGGCGATCCGGTTCCGCAGGAAAAGTAGGACTTTCCGGAAGCGAATTCAGGGCACATTTTTGGTGAGAAAAGCGCACCTTTTGTGCGCTTTTTGTCGTGCTGGAGAGGGTCTCTGTAGCCCTTGGGTAGGAGTCGACCTATGCCTATAAGGTTTGAAGCCAGCCCGATCCTGACTTGAACCATTTGCGGAAGTCCGAAGGACGGATGGGAGCTGGGTGAATCGAAGAGTCGAAGCAGTTGAGCTCGCCAAGCTTATGAGTTTGGTTCGTGAAAGAATGTTATTAGGTGGTTCTGGAAATGGAGGGCCCCTACGATGAATACCTTCAAGACTGCTTTGCTGCTGACGACGTTGACCATTGGTCTGATGTTGATTGGCGCGTACTTTGGCGGGCGGAATGGCGTGGTGATTGCCTTTCTGGTGGCCGCGGTTACTAACTTCGTCAGTTATTTCTATTCCGACAAGATGGCGCTGGCCATGTATCGAGCGGTTCCGGTTACCCGCGAGGAGCTGCCGCGGGTGTACCAGGTGGTGGAGCGGATGGCGGGCCGGATGAACATTCCGCTGCCGCGCATTTATGTAATCCCGGACGATTCACCGAATGCGTTTGCGACCGGCCGCAACCCGAACCATGCCGCGGTGGCGGTGACGCGGGGCATTCTGAACCTGTTGAACGATGAGGAGTTGGAGGGTGTGCTGGCCCATGAGCTGGGCCACGTGAAGAACCGGGACATCCTGACGAGCTCGATTGCCGCGACTCTGGCGGGCGCGATCACGATGCTGGCGAGCTTCGCGCGCTGGGGCATGATCTTTGGCGGCATGGGTGGCGGCGACCGGCGGGAACGGGGCGGCGGCGGTATTGGCGCGCTCTTCATGATTATCCTGGCTCCGATTGCGGCGACGCTGATCCAGCTGGCGATCTCGCGTTCCCGCGAATATGAAGCGGATGCGACGGGCGCGCATATTACCGGCAATCCTTATGCGCTGGCGAGCGCGCTCGAGAAGCTGGATGCTTATTCGAAGCGGCTGCCGCTGCAGGCTTCGGCGTCGACGGCGCACTTGTTCATTGTGGCTCCGCTGATTACTTCCGGGGGGATTGCGAGCTTGTTTGCGACCCACCCGCCGATCAAGGACCGGATCGCGCGGCTGCTGGGGCGACCGAGCATGACGGGGACGATCGGCTAAGCATGAAGACCCTGATACGCACGATGATTTCGCTGGCGATCGTCTTCTGGCTCGGCGGGCTGCTGTTTTTCCCGGTGGTGGCGGCGGTGACGTTTTCGCACTTGAGCGATACGCATGCGGCGGGTTCGATCGTCGGCGCTTGCTTGCGGATCCTGCATCAGGAGGGTCTCTTCGCCGGCATTCTGCTGGCGGTGTTGTTCATTGCAGCGACCCTGATGGGGGTGTATCCGCGGCAGGTGCTGCGGGGACCGATGTTGATGGTGGTGGCGATGCTGCTGCTGACGGCGGTCTCGCAGTTCGGCATTATCCCGCGCATGGAGACTTACCGGATGGCGGCGGGCGGGGTAATCGATGCGGCGGCGGCTTCCGATCCGAACCGGATTGGCTTCAATCGTCTGCATAGCTTATCGACTTATGTGGAAGAGGGTGTGATGGTGGCGGGGCTGCTGCTGGTGATTCTGCTGGCGCGGGCGGAGGGGAAAGAGTTCCGGTATTCGGGACGTTAGAGGACGAATCTAGATCTATGTTCTAGTTCGACCCTGACGTGGAGTTGTTACCCGAGATTTGTGGTCCAACAGTTGTGACCCCACTCAAGCATGCTTCCGCAGCTCGCCGAATCTGAAGCGTGGCTGAGAGTAGCGAGCGGTGGCGAAAGCTTCGGCGGACAGCCAAAGAAAACGCAGCTGGTGAAACAGGTCTTGCGCTGGTCCCAGGCAGGACTGGCCGGCGACCCTCAAACACATTCCCTTCATAAGGGCGGAGTCCCTTCGAAACGTGGGCCCCCTTCAGGCGGCAGCGCCCCTTCAATACGACCCGCAGCTTGTTCAAACGCTTGCCTTCCTCAGTTGGCCTCTCCTTCATCAGAGGGTCTTTAGAGGGTTTGAGCTTGTTTCGCGGCTTCGTGGTGTTTGGTGTATAGGGGTATGCCGAAGACCAGGCCGGTGACGATGGCGGTCGAGACGAGATCGTTGCGGTAGAAGGGCAGGGCGGCGGTATAGCAGGTCATCAGTCCATTCGCGGTATGCGGATACATCCCTCTCTGGCTGACCCAGACGGCGTAGTTGCTGATCAGGAAGAAGGAGGTTGGGGCGATCGCAGTTGCGGCGGCGATCCTGGCGACGGAGGTCTTGCTGCTGAGCAGGATGGCTCCTAGAACGATGACGGCGGCGTACCAGGCCCAGGTGAGCAGGTAATCCTGTGCTCTGAAGGGAAAGTTGTAGACGTGCGCGGTGAGGTAGTAGTCGGAGAGCGCGAGCAGACCGACGGGAACGATTCCCTGCCAGTGCGGACGGCGTGCACCGAAATACAGCAGCGACCCACCCACGGCGGTGAAGGGCAGCCAGGCATGCGGTACAGCGTGGGCGAGGACCCCGAGAAGCGTTAGGAGATAAGCGAACATTTCAGCCTCAAATCCTCAAATCAAATCCTGGTGGACCCGTATTTTTCATGCTCGAGAGAGCGAGGGTCAAATTTATTGTTTCATATCGCCATCATTGTTGTGGGAGAGTTTGATGCCGGGCTTGTGGTGGCTGAAAGGTTGAGGTCGCTTGGGCTTGCACGGATGACGGGTTCGTTTGGAGGTGCTTGTGGGTTTCGCGGCGGGGGATTGTGGGCTTATTTCTGTTCCCGTCCGCTGAGAACCATGGCCTCGACCTCCCGGTTGGGCCCGATGTAGACGGATCCTGAGAGCGGAGGGGCGCTGGCGTTGCGGAGCGGTAAGGTTGTCGAGGAGAAACGCAGATCGCGGAACTCGACGGTGTGCCAGTCGAGCGGAATCGGCAGCGGCAGGTTAGGGATTGTTTCGGCACCGGGGGCGGGCTGGCTGCCCAGGTCGGTGACCAGCGGCCAGCTTGACCAATCCAGGTAGGCCCGGCCGAGCCAGGAGCGTTTCGCGGTCAACGTGGCAAGGGTGACGGGCGGCTTGTAGAAGACCTGGCCAGAGTCGGTGTCGACGCTGTCGGCGCGAGTGTCGATGGCGGCGGTCTGGTAGAAGTCGGCGGTTTCGGCGAGCCCCTGCCAGTGAAAGGGATTGAGGGGGTTGGGTTCGGCGGCAACTCGAAGGGTGGGTTCGACGAGGGTGTTGGCGCGGAGCAGGTTGAGGGCGCGCTGGTGCTCGGCGTTGCGGACGGTGTAGAGGACCGCAATGAAGGCAAGGGCAGCAATGGCCCAGCCGCGTCCGCGAAAAGGCTGGCGCTGGGCGCCGATCTCACGATCGGCGAGGCCAAAGATCGAGGGCATGAGCAGCGCGGCGATGAGCGCGATCCACATCAGCGGCTCATAGATGAAGACGATGTCCCAGGAGTACCAGCGCGGGTTGAAGGGGAAGAACGGGCGGAGTCCGTAGTTGTTGGTGAAGTCGAGCAGCAGGTGGCTCAAGGCCGCTATCAGCGAGAAGAGCCAGAGGAGGAACCAGTTGGGCTCTGGTCCACTCGATCTGGAAGAGGGCTTGTTGGGGGCACCCTGACTGCTCCGAGTTGCGGCGGAGCCATGAGACTCTCGCGATTCGCGGAGATGGTGCCAGGCGTAGACGACTCCGGTGACGGCGAGGGCGACGAAGGGTGCGCCGAGGAAGGTGTGGGTGATGCCGCGGTGATGTTCAAAAGCGGCGACGGGACCGGCGAATCCCCAGAGCACATCGAGGTCGGGGGCTTCCGCGGCGAGGGTCATGGCGAGGGTCGCGTAGGCGGTGCGGCGGTTGAAGCCGGCGCGGGCGAGGCAGGCTCCGGTAAGGAAGTGAGTTACGGGTTCCATGACGATCCTGTTCGGAGAGTAAAGCAAAAGCGGGGTTCCCGCGAGGTTGCGTTCGGCCGCGGTGTAGGACTGAGGCCGGGACTCAGGCGGGGACTGAGTCTCGCGGTATTGTGTGGCTCGAGTGGACGCCTCTGAGTATAGCTCTTGGATTTGTGTCAACAATTTACGGGGGACGCGGCAGGATGCGGCTAACCTGATACCGGCTTCGGCGGGGTTGCCGCCGCTGGCGCAGTTGAGGGTGGTGCGGAGAGGCGAATGTCGCGAAAGACGATCTCTTTATGGTTGGCGTGGTGTCTGGCCGGTACGGCCATGGTGGCGAGTGCGCAGTCACAGGGGGCGGGTGCCTCGCAGGGCGGCGGGAGAGGCAATCCGAGTATCGACGTCCAGGGTATCGACGTCCAGGCGCTGCGCGAGGAGATGCGGGCGATGGAGAGCCAGATGGAGCTTCTTCAAAACAACCTCAACCGCATGCGGGCGAAATTGGACGCGGTAGGAGCGGCGGCTTCGCTTCGTTCGGGCGGGGCAGTTCCTGGACCGGGAGTTTCTGGTGTGGCGGCCTCGGGAGCGGCGGCGGCGGCAGACTCGCAAACAGCGTTGGCACAGCCTCCGCCACCGGCGCCGAAGGAGAAGCGGCAGATGCCGGCGCCTCGGGAGATGATCTCGCAGGAGCTGAGCGCTGCTCCGCGAATCGACAATGCTCCTTATGGAACGGAGTCTGGCGAGATCATGATTCCCGGTACGGAGATTGGGGTGCGGCTGGGCGGATTTGCGCGGGTGGATATGATCCGTGATCTAAAGCCGGCGGGCTTTGCGACCGGGTTTATTCCTTCGACGATCCCGATTGGCCCGACGCTGGCTGGAGACGATACGCGGCTGGACATCAACCAGTCGCGCATCAGCATGGACATCCGGAGGCCGACCAGGTTTGGAACGCTGCGGGTCTTCTATGCCAATGACTTCTTTGGCGGGACGACCAGCGATCCGATCTATCATCTTCGCGACTTGTATGGCCAGGTGGCGAATGTGCTGGCGGGTTATACGGATTCCACGTTTCTCGATGTGGATGCGACGCCTGAGACCTTGGACAATCAGGGGCCAAACGGCAACACGACCGGTTCGGCGGCGCAGGTGCGCTACACGCACCCGTTCGGGCGCGGGCATAGCCTGGCGATCGGCGCGGAGGGAGCGGTGGTGGACGTGGATGCGAGTCCAGACGACGCTCAGTTCACCTCGCAGATCCCGGACATCGCGCTGCGCTACCGTTATGAGGCGGAGAAGGGGCACTTCCAGTTTTCCAGCATCTTTCGCGATATTCAGGGGAATGTGGGTGGGTTGATCCATCCCCATGTTTTTGGATGGGGAGTGACGGCGGCGGGGACGCGGACGATGTTTTCGCGAGATACGGCTTTGTTCCAGTTCACCTATGGGAGCGGGATCGGCCACTACTTGTCGGACCTGGTTGGCGAGGGTTCTGACGTGACGATCGACGGCGACGGCGAGCTGGTGACACTGCCGGCGCTGGGCGGGTTCGGGGGCTACCAGCACAGTTGGAATGCGCGGTCTCGTTCAACGCTGACTTATGGCTATACGAAGATCGACAACACCTCGGCACAGGATGCGACGGCCTTTCACAGCAGCCACTATGCGGCGCTCAACTATATCTGGAATCTGGATAAGACGATCTCGTTCGGGGGAGAATTTCTCTATGGGCGGCATACCCAGTTCGACCGCACGGCGGCGGACGCGACTCGGCTGCAGTTGAGTATTCAGTACGATTTGTTTCCTTCGGAGCGGTGATGGGGTGCAGGCATACCAAAACACTGTGATCCGGTGATTTGAATTTGGCTCACGTTAGGGTGCCAGGCTAGCTTCGCGGGCTTCGGTTTGCGAAACCAGGTTACCCGCTGTTGTGGCTCCGGATTGAGTTCAATTCCTTTCTATAATCCTCTGCATGAGTTCGAAGAGTGTTGCGGGAGAAGTCGGGCAGCAGTTGGAGGATCTGCGGGAGCGGATTCGGCACCATGAATATTGCTATTACGTGCTGGATGCTCCGGAGATTTCGGATGCGGCATTTGACGCGTTGATGCGGGAGTTGAAGGCGCTCGAGGCGGAGCATCCGGAGCTGGTGACGGCCGACTCGCCGACCCAGCGGGTGGGCGGCAAGGCGGAGGGCAGCTTTGCCAAGGTGGCGCATTCGCGTCCAATGCTCTCGATCGACAATGTGAACAGCGAAGAGGAGCTGCGCGAATGGGTGCGGCGGGTGGAGGAGCTGGCGGCGAAAATGCCGAATGCTCCGGCGGTGAGCTTTGTTTGCGAGTACAAGCTGGATGGGTTGTCGATGGCGCTGCATTATGGGCCATCTGGCGAGTCGGTAGAGCTAACGAAGCTAAACAGCGGACAGCTAACAAGCGGTCAGCTTAAGAGCGAGGAGCTTAACAGCGAGGAGCTTAAAACCGGACAGCTTAACAGCAAGGAGCTTAAAACCGGACAGCTAACAAGCGGTCAGCTTAAGGGCGAGGAGCTTAATAGCGAGGAGCTTAAAGCCGGACAGCGGGGGGTTGATGGGGCGGCTCATCTTTTGCGGGCTTTGACTCGGGGCGATGGGACTACTGGTGAGGACGTTACCGGCAATGTGCGGACGATTCGCTCGGTGCCTCTTTCGATTCCGGCGGCGAAGTTGAAGGCGGCGGGGCTGCCTTCGGCGTTTGAAGTTCGTGGCGAGGTGGTGATGCCGGTGGCTGCGTTCCTGCGCTGGAATGAGGAGCGGGAGGCTGCGGGATTGGCGGCGGCGGCGAATCCTCGTAACGCGGCGGCGGGGACGATCCGGACCAAAGAGCCGAATGTGGTGGCGCAGCGGCGGCTGGATTTCTATGGATATTTTGCGTTGACGGCGGCGGGTGCGGATGGAGAGGCGCGGCCTGGCGGCGAGAATCTTTTTGCCGAGCAGCATGAGGCCTTGGACGCGCTGACGGCGGCGGGCTTTCGGGTGAATCCGCACCGGGAGGCGGTCCAGGATGTGGAGGGGCTGCTGCGGTTCATCGCCAAGGCGGAGTCGCAGCGGGCGACGCTCGGCTACGAGATAGACGGCGTGGTGATCAAGGTCGATTCGGCGGCGCTGCAGCAGCGGCTGGGGTATACAGGTCGTGCTCCGCGGTGGGCGGTGGCTTACAAGTTCACGGCCCGGTCGGGAATTACCCGGGTCGAGGACATCCGGATCCAGGTGGGGCGAACGGGGAAGCTGACCCCGGTGGCGGTGCTGACGCCGGTCTTAATTGGGGGCACGACGGTGAGCCGGGCGACGCTGCACAACGCCGACGAGATTGCGCGGTTGGGATTGAAGATCGGCGACGAGGTGCTGGTCGAGCGCGGCGGCGATGTGATCCCCAAGGTGGTGGAGGTGATGCCGGCGCGCGATGGGGACGCGGTGGAACGCCGGGAGTTTGCTTTTCCGGAGAACTGCCCAGTGTGCGGGAGCGCGGTGAAGCGGGCGGAGGGCGAGGCGGATTACCGCTGCGTAAACGTGGATTGTCCGGCGCGGCTGCTCGAGAGCCTGCTGCATTTTTCGGCGCGCAAGGTGATGAATATCGATGGTCTGGGCGAGGCGCTGGTGGCGCAATTGCTTGAGAAACCGGTGGTGGATGGCCATCCGGTTTCGAGTATCGCCGACTTGTATTCGCTCGACGAGGCGGGGTTGTTGTCGCTGGAGCGGATTGGCAAGAAGACGGCGGACTCGTTGCTGGCAGAGATTGCGGCTTCGAAGAAGGCATCGCTGGCGCGGGTGCTTTTTGGGCTGGGGATCCGGTTTGTGGGAGAGCGGACGGCGCAGCTGCTGGCCGAGGAGTTTGGTTCGATGGATGCTTTGATGGCGGCGTCGGCCGAGGAGCTGGAGCGGGTCAACGAGGTGGGGCCGCGGGTGGCGGCGGCGGTGCGCGAGTTTTTCGATGAAGCGCGCAATGTGGAGCTGATCGAGAAGCTGCGGGCGGCGGGGTTGACGTTCACGGCGGAAAAACGGAAGCGGTCGTCGGAGTTGGACGGGCTCACGTTTGTGCTGACCGGGACCTTGGCGGGGATGACGCGCGAGGATGCCAAGGCGAAGATCGAGGCAGCGGGCGGCAAGGTCTCCGGATCAGTGAGCAAGAAGACGGATTACGTGGTGGCGGGAGCGGAGGCGGGTTCGAAGCTGGAGAAGGCGCAGGGGCTGGGGGTCAAGATGCTGGATGAGGCGGGTTTGGTGGGGTTGCTGGGCGGGTGACGCTCAAGGCCAGGGTAGAGTTGCATTTCCCAGACCTGAGAGAGAGCCACAGATCCGAGAGTACCCAGGTTAGCTTCGCGAACCTGGGACACCCAGCTGAATATCTTAGCGCTTTGGCGCGAAGTAGCCTTTGCTGACCCGGACGGTGTAGCGGCGTTGGTTGCAGTAGAGGTAGATGGGGCGGAAGGAGCCGTCGGGTTTGAAGTCGGCGGGGCGATAGGCGAGGGCGTACTGGCTGCGGAGTTCGTCGCCGATGTCGTGGAAGCCGTTGCTGATGTCTTCGAGGCGCTTGGGAAAGAAGGTGATACCGCCGGTCGAGTCGGTGATCTTCTGGAGGACATCGTCGCCGCGTTCGCGGCTGGGGCTGGTGTTGGTACTGATGGCGTAGACGATGGTTTCGGCGCGCTGGCACATCTTGATGGCTTCGTCGAGATAGACGCGGCTCTGATTATCATTGCCGTCGGAGACGAGGACGAGGGCCTTGCGGGTGGGTTCCTGGCCGCGGGCGCTGTCGGCGAGCTTGTCGCGGCAGGCGGTATAGACGGCGTCATAGAGCGCGGTGCCGCCGCCGGGGCGGAGGGCGTTGATGCCGGTTTCGAGCAGATCGAGGTTGTTGGTCCAATCCTGCTTGAGATCGGGCGTGACGTCGAAGCCCATGATGAAAGCTTTGTCGCTGCGCGGCTTGATGGTCTGGAGGATGAACTCGGTCGCGGCCTGCTGTTCAAACTGGAAGCGCTGGCGAATCGAGGTGCTGGCGTCAATGAGCAGGCCGACGCGGAGAGGCAGGTTGGTCTGCTGTTGGAAGCTGAAGACCTGGGCGGGGGCTTTCTGATCGTCGAGCAGGGCGAAGTCGTTGAGTTGCAGGTCCTTGATGAAGTGACCCTTGGAGTCGGTCACGGTAAAGATCAGATAGACCTCATTGACGTTGATCGGAATGGTGTATTGCGGGCTGTTGGGATTTCCAGTGTCCTGGCCGGGGGGTGCGGGAGCCGTTTGCGGCGCGGGCGGGTTCGGCGGAGTGGCCGCTGGGGGTGGTGTCTGGGGATTCGACGGCTGGGGATTCGCCGGAGTGGAGGACGATGGCGCGGCGGGACTGGCGGTCTGACTGGAGGCGGCGAGAGCCGTCGCGCCGAGCAAGGCTAACGTGAGGGCGCAGGCGAGCTTCCGATTGTGCTTCATCATGGGTGGAGTCAGTTTACAGCGGGAAGGGTGAGTCGTGCTGAGAGTGGTCATGCTTCGATGGCGGGGTTGATTCGATGGTCGGGACGACTGGATTCGAACCAGCGACCTCACCCACCCCAAGGGTGCGCTCTACCAGGCTGAGCCACGTCCCGACGGCTTTACAGCTTGGTGCAAGCTTGGGCGGCGAGCCCAGACCTCCACCACGTTCGGACAGATTCAAGTGTACATGAGGGATGGGGAGAGTTGGGTTGATGGACGGTTCGATGAAGTTTTTCTAAGCAAGCCGCCGGGTCTTTGGCACGTCTCTTGCGACTCGATCAGAGAGCGGATTTCCTCAGAGAGTCATTTGAGCAGCCTCTAAAGAATCATAGCCAGAACCGCAGCCGGATGTGCCGCCGGCTCCGAGCCCTGGCTGGAGTGAGATTCTGGCTGCCCAGCAAAGGAGCACGATCTCCGAAAATGGCGGCGAGATGTGATGCCGCGACCTCAATGGCCGGAGGGTGGAACGTATTCTTTGGGCAGGGCGGCGCCGTCGCCGAAGAAGTAGCTTTGCATTTGTTCGACGAGAAATTCCTGCGACTCGCGTGTCCAGGGTTGGAGCCGGTACTCATTGAGCAGCATCTTCTGGTGCTCGACCCATTCACCCCAGGCTCGTTTGGAGACGTTGTTATAGATTTTGTGGCCAAAATCGCTGTCGAAAGGTGGCTCGTCGAGGCCTTCGAGTTCCTGTTTGTACTTCGCGCAGTAGACCATGTGTGCCTTGCGGTGGGGAATTCTCCTGTCATTGGCTATTGTAACGGGAGATGGGGGCGAGTCGTGCTTAGGCGAGCCAAGGGGGAGGTCCGTGTTTTCGGGAACCAAGCTTCTGAGACCGAGCCTTCTTGAGGCCTAGCTTCTAAGAGAACCGAGCTTCTAGAGGATGCAGGCTTGCGCGCAAGTACAGATGGAGTCATGTGCGGGAAGTGAGTGCCATTGAGTTCGGCAGGCTCTCCTGAGGAAAAGACCTGCCGAGTTTAGTTCAATCGATCACAGTGACCGATACTTCTGGCTTAGCGGACGCCGCCTGAAGCGAGCAGGGTCTCGCCGGTGAGCCATCCCGAGTCGGACGAGGCGAGGAAGACGGCGATCGGAGTGATGTCGCCGGGCAGGCCGGTGCGGCCGAGCGGGGTTTGCGCTACTAACTGGGCCTCAAATTCACCGCCGACGGTACCGGCAGTATGCGTTCCTTCGGTCTCAACCAGACCGGGATTCAAGCCGTTGACGCGGATCTTTCGCGGCCCCAGCTCCTTCGAGAGCACATGAGTCACCGAGTCGACCGCGCCCTTGGTGGCGGTGTAGACGGTGGTCGAGGGCGGATTCAACGTGGTGATGGTCGAGCCGATGTTGATGACGCTTCCGCCTTCGGGGCTGAAGTGCTTGACGGCTTCCTGCGTGGTGAGGATCAGACCGAGGACGTTAAGGTTGAAGTGCGAGTGGAAGTCGGCCTCGGTGATCTCTTCGAGCGCGGCGAACTTGTAGATGCCCGCATTATTCACGAGGATATCGAGCTTACCGTAAGCCCGCTTGGTCTCGGCGAAGAGGCGCTGAATGTCGGCGGTCTTGGAGACGTCTCCCTGCACGGCGATCGCTTTGCCGCCCTTGGCGATAATCTCTGCAACGACCTTGTCCGCGCCTTCTTTACTTGACGCGTAATTGACGACAACGGCGGCGCCTTCCGCGGCGAGGCCCTTAGCAATATCGGCTCCGATGCCCTTCGAAGCTCCGGTGACGACTGCGACTTTATTGGTTAGCTTGCTCATTGTCTTCTCCAGTTCAAACCTTTGGTTGTTAAACAATTTGATAACCGTCTAATTGATGAGCCTGAGAGGAGGAAAGGTTCAGGAATGTTAGCGGGCTCTGCATCTGGCGTGTTTCTCTGAGAGCTGGCGCGCGGGTTCCTGCCCGACAGTCCAGACCCCGACTGGGTCAGTGCCTGCTCCGGAAAGTGTAGCTGATCACCAGCGGGGACAAGGGGATTGAATATGGCGGCGTCAAGCGCTTCGCTGGGGCCGAAGCCGTGCTAAGGTTCTCTCGTTGGCTGCTACGTGTTTGAAGGGGGCAGAATGGGCTTCCCCGGTGTCAGCTCGCCACAAAATAGCCAAACTTGCCGAGACTCTTTCGATAGGCATAGGGAGCGATACGCATGTCGTCAAGGCCAGATGCTTTGATGGCGGAGTGTCCATAGAGATTCAAGCGATTCCAGAGTATTTTCTTTTCAGTTTGCGAATTCCGCAATAAAGGGAGAGCGTAAGCGACGCGCAAGATTTTCACACGGGAAGTTTGGTTTTGCGACCAAATAGGACGGCACCATGGCTGCGCACAGAGAGCTTGCTGAGGCTTATCTTCGGAGCCGGAACAGCGAAGCAGGAAACTTCGATGATTTCTGGGCCTTTGAGGAAGTTAGCGAAATCGTCCGGCGTGACCCCGAAGTGGGATGGGAGGTGATCACTATTCTGCTGGAGATGGCCACGACAGATGAGGTCCTTGCCCACGTCGCCGCAGGGACTCTAGAGGACTTGCTGACAAAACATGGGCTAGTAGTGATTGACAGGATTGAATCCCTCGCTCGTCGCGATCAGCGCGTACAACTCGCTGTGAGCGGCGCATGGATCAATTCATCCGATGAGATTTGGCCTCGATGGAATTCAATGATGGAAGAGTTTGGTTTCCGCAGCGGCAGACGCGCTGCTTTGTAATGTGAATGGGTTAGTCAGCGTAGTTATACCCTATCTAATGTAAGTCTCGGGAGTGGGCGGTAATCCAGGTCTTTTCGACAATACTGTTCCACCCTCATCAACTTGTGTTATGGATTTTCTAACTTCAGCTGAGGATGCTCTGGGATACATTGTTGCTGGCCGGTTTGAATGGCGTTGAGCTTTCTCCTTGCCCCCGGAGCGTCCGGGCTGTATTGCAAGACTGTGGTCCATACACTTATCGCGCGGCTTTTCTCCCCCAGCAGGCATTCGATGGTAGCTAGATTTTGCCCCAGGGCGAGTACGTCTTGATTGCGCTCGAATGCCGGGCGCCATAGAGATGCGGCCGCGGCAAGGTCGCCGGACTTGGCCAGCAGAGTACCGAGGTTGGTGGTTGAAGGGAGTGAATCGGGGTCTTGCTTCAAGACATGCCGGTAGAGGCTCGTGGCGCGGCTGCTGTCGCCGTCCGATTCGGCAAGAATGGCAAGCGCCTGCAGAACGGCGGGATCGTCGGGCGACGCCTGGGCGGCCGCGGTAAGCAGCGCCAGGGCGCGCTTCTTCTCTGCCGGATTTCCGTTTACGGTGAGATCGTAGTAGGCGAGGGCAACGTTACGGGGGCTTGTGCCGGCGGGCAGGATTGGCACGAGTTCTCTGGGACGATCGTCAAAAGAGCTGAGTAAGTTGTCTTGACCAGGCTGGCGGCGGATGCGGTGATCCGTCCAGGCGACATGGGCGATGTTCTGGGCGCTGGTTTTGGGCATGTGGCAGCTGGTGCAGTCCCGCCGATCGGGGAAGTGGGTGCTCGCATATCTGGCCGCCGTATGACAGGTCAGACACTTTGCGCGGTAGTAATCAACGCGCTCGGCTGGAGCCGGTGAGCGATGGGGGTCATGGCAGTTCATACAAGACATGGCCGAGCCACTGGCCTGTTTGCATTTGCTGGAGGTGAATTGCTCGATCTCGCTGACGCCGCGCTCGGTCGTATTCTCCCGCTCGTATGCGAAGTAGGAGATGTAATCGGCGATGTCCTGGCCTGGCTGGTAGTCGAGAGCCGAGCGGCCGCGGTGCTGGACGTTGGTCGCGCCCTCCAGATGACAAGCGATGCAGATGGAATCGCGCTTTTCTGCTTCGAGCTTGATGGGGTTGACGACGGCAGCTACTCCACTGGTCGCCACGTGTCGGGTGCTATCGCCGTGGCAGCTTTCGCAAGTGATGCCGGTGTGGAGGAAGGGCAAACCTCGATAGCGATTTTCAGTACCGGGGTCGACGGGTTGAGCCGCGCTCATGTGGCAGCGCAGGCAGCCAGAGTCGACGGGGAGGGCGTCGGGAAGACGGGTGACTCTCTCGAGGCCAGGCTTCATGGCATAACTGTCGGTAGCCGGGTAGTAGGCGACCGGGGACTCCAGCAGATACTGATTCTTTGAGTAGAGATAGGTAATCCCCAGATGACCCGACCCGAGAAAGTATTCGAGTTGCTCGCGGCCATTGAGGCCATCGCTGCCGGGTTTTCGATAGCTTAGCCAGGCGGAGTGTCCGTCGCTTGAGACCTGGTACTCGACCGCGGAAGGTGAGTGCAGGAAGACACCGGGGATGAGGCGTTCGCCGGCCAAACCGCTGGCGTTGGCCATGGGCGTCGTAAGGTAGCTGCGAAAGATCGACTGATGACATCTGCCGCAGGCGGCGTCCGCCTCACGCACCGGCGTGGCGCTCTGGCTGGCTGCTTGCGCGCCCGGCAGGAGGGCCCGAAAGAGCAAGGGCAGGAGACAGATTGCGAGCCGGCATTGGTCCACGGAGACGCCCTGCATGAGCAACAATCATAGCTCCTTATAGAATCGTGGTGCGGCGCGCAGTCTAGTCGGAGGATGGGGTCCCGTTCTTTGGATGGCGTTTTATGGCGCGAGGTGGAATCGTTTCCATTTTGGCAGGCCGCTCATCTATAATCCGTCCGAAACCCGTTCCACCAGAAAAAGCTTTGCAGCACGCCGTAGCTTTCCATAGGAGATTAACAGTGAACTCTCGACGCAGGCGCTTCCTGCCCATGACCGGCTTTTCCAAGCTCTCCGCTATGGCCATCGTAGCCGTGGCCATGCTGTCCGTACTTCCCTGCTTTGCACAGTCGCCGGAGGAAGTTGCCAAGCTCACCCAGGCTTTGCCCGCGAACACGAGGACGGTGGTCGACCGGTTGGACGAACTCAACGAGCTGCCTCTGGCGAGTTGGCGCTTTCATTCGGGGGATGTCCCGCATGGCGAGGCGACGACGCTCGATGATTCCAGCTGGCAGCTAGTGGAGCCGAAGAGCAACGCGGCCAAAGATGCGGCATGGTATCGCAAGGAAGTCGAGGTGCCGAAGACGCTCCACGGCTACGACCTGACAGGAACGCGGATCTGGTTTCAGTTCCATGCCTATGCCAACGGGCCGATGCCGCAGATCATCTACTTCAACGGGCGGCGGGTTGCGATGGGCGACGATCTTGAACCGATTGTGCTCTTCGACGACGCGAAGCCCGGGGACAAGATCCTGATTGCGGTGAAGCTGCTGCAGACGGTCGACGATAAGCGTTTCGGAGGAGCGGATGCCCGGATCGACTTTGCTGCCAGCCGGCCCAATCCTGAAGATCTGCGTAAGGAATTCTTGTCAGCCGCGGTGCTGCTGCCTTCGCTGGCGCCGGGGTCTTCGACGCAGATCGATACGCTGACGAAAGCGATGGAGAGCGTCGATCTGAAATCGCTTGCTGCTGCGGACCAGAAGACGTTCGATGCGTCGCTGGTGAGCGCACAGAGTCAGATGGAGACGCTTCGCCCGCTCCTGCAGCAGACGACGCTGCATTTGACGGGTAACTCCCACATCGACGCCGCGTGGCTGTGGCCGTGGACGGAGACGGTCGATGCGGTCAAGCGCACGTTCGGTACAGCGGCGCAGTTGATGAACGAATATCCGAGCTATACCTACACGCAGTCCGCCGCGCAGTACAACCAGTGGATGGCAGACAAGTATCCTGCCTTGAACGACCAGATCAAACAGCGGCTCGCGGAGGGGCGTTGGGAAATTGTGGGCGGCATGTGGATCGAGCCAGACCTGAACATGCCGGATGGCGAGTCTCTAGTTCGCCAACTGCTGGTGGGACAAGCGACCTTCAAGAAGCTTTATGGAGTTACTACGCGCATCGGATGGAATCCAGATTCGTTCGGCTATAACTGGCAGTTACCGCAGATCTACAAACGGTCGGGATTGGATTATTTCGTCACTCAGAAGATGACCTGGAACGATACCAACCAGCTACCTTTCAAGCTGTTCTGGTGGGAGTCGCCGGATGGCAGCAAGGTGCTGACTTACTTTCCGCATGACTACGCTAACAACAATCTCAATCCTGTGAGGCTGTCGGCAGATCTGGCGACGGCGCGGGAACGCTCCCCGGGCATGACCGAAATGATGGACCTCTACGGCATCGGCGATCATGGCGGAGGCCCGACTCGCTCGGTGTTAGACGAAGGACTGCATTGGATGGAGCCCGGCAAGGTCGTGCCTAAGATGGAGTTCGGCACGGCGCAGCCATTTTTCTCGAAGGTGGAGAAGCAGATCAACCCCGACTCGCCGACCTGGAATTATGTCTCGATCGCCAAGGGAGATACCAAGCTACCTGCACCGGCGGCAGGACAAATGTCGATTCCTACCTGGAAGGACGAGCTTTATTTTGAATATCACCGTGGCGTGATGACCACCCAGGCCGACCACAAACGCAACATGCGGGAGAGCGAAGAGTGGCTGCTGAATGCGGAGAAATATTCTTCGCTGGCGTGGCTTGACGGACGTCCTTATCCGGCGGCTGAATTGACAGATGCGTGGAAGCAAGTGCTCTTCAACCAGTTCCACGACTTAGCTGCGGGATCCGGTATCGGTATCATCTACAAGGAAGCGCAACGCGACTATGATCGTGTGCGCTGGACGGCCAATGAGACCTCTCACGGAGCCCTCGAGACCCTCGAGGCCAAGGTGGATACGCGGACGAAGGCGGGTGTTCCGGTATTTGTCTTCAACTCATTAGCGTGGGAGCGATCGGGCGAGGTCGCGGTCGACGTGGAACTGCCTTCAAGTGCCGAGTCGCTTTCGGTGCTGGATAACCATGGCAAGGTGTTGCCCTCCAAAGTCATCTCGCACGAGCCTGGGACGAATCGCTATCACGTAATGGTCCAGGCAGGGATGGTCCCGTCGATCGGTTATAAGGTGCTGCAAGTAGTGCCTGGAACGCGCTCGTTCGACAGCGACCTGAAGGCGAACGGCACGACCATCGAGAACTCCGCGCTACGGGTGACGGTGGATCCGCAGACAGGCTGCATTACATCCATCTTCGACAAGAAAGCTAACTTCGAGACGCTTGCGGCCGGCGCTTGCGGCAACGAGTTACAAGCCTTCAAGGACACTCCGAAGGACTATGACGCCTGGAACATCGATCCAGGAACACTCGATCAGCCGCCGACACTGATCCATGCTGTCGATTCGGTGAAGGTGGTGGAGAGCGGCCCGATGCGCGCTTCGATCCAAGTAGCGCGGACCTGGCAGAGTTCGAAGTTCGTTCAGGAGATTTCTCTAGACGCCGGAGGTGATGAGGTCAAGGTCACAAACGACATCGACTGGCACGAGACGCACGTTCTGTTGAAGGCGGCGTTCCCAGTGGCGGCGACCAGCGACAACGCGACTTATGAGATACCTTATGGAACGATCAGCCGCCCGACGACTCGTAACAACAGCTGGGAGAAGGCGAAGTTCGAAGTGCCGGCGCTTCGCTGGGGGGACCTGGGGAATGCGCAGCAGGGGCTAAGTCTGATCAATGAAAGCAAGTACGGCTATGACGCGGTGGGGAATGTTCTACGGCTCTCGCTGTTGCGTTCGCCGGTCTGGCCGGATCCGGATGCGGACCGCGAGCATCACCACTTCGTGTACGCTCTCTATCCGCATAGCGGCGATTGGAAGCAGGCGTTCACGGAGCGGCGCGGTTATGAGCTGAACTATAAGCTGACTGCGATTCAAGTGCCCACGCACAGCGGCCAAATGCCGGCGGAGCATTCTTTCTTCGGCGTGCATGGCGACAATGTGGTGCTCACGGCAATCAAGAAGACCGAGGACGGTAATGGGCTGCTCTTCCGGTTCTTTGAGTGGGCCGGCAAGGACGGGCAGGTTACGCTTCATGTGCCTGATGGCGCGACGAGCGCCACGGTCACGAACCTGATGGAGACACCGGAGGGATCTCCGCTGACAGTAAGTGGCGGTGATGTGACGGTGCCAGTGACTCCTTACCAGATACAGACTGTGCGGGTCGACTATCCTGCGCAGCAGTCAGCAGGAAGCGGCCAGTAGCTGGCAAGTAGAAGCGTCGAGCGCGGCAGGTCATCCATTAGCCTTTGGGACCTGTCGCGGGCGTCGAAGTCCGTTCGCCTCATTTGCAACACAAATTGCGTCTTCACGCTATAGTGACTGTTTTGTCTGCCTTAATGCGCGGCGTTCTTGATGTTAATCACATCGCTTGCTTGCGCGGCGGTTGCTTCACTGGCCTCGCGCTGCAGCTTTCCGTAGGTCTCTATTTCTTCGCGGGCCTCTGAAGACTTGCCAAGGGCTTTGTACGCTTTGGAGAGAAGGTAGTGGATCGACGGCTCGTTCGGGCTATCCTTCTCGGCGAGGAGCAGATCATCTATGGACTTTTCGGGCTGCCCGAGCTTGATCAGCGCACTTGCGCGATCGACTCGGGCCTGCATCAGGCTGCCGCAGAGCTCGACCGCCTTGTTTAAGTGAGGTAGAGCCTGATCGGCCGGCTGGTTCGCCGAGAGAATGGTATTTCCCAACTTCCACTGCGTTGTGCAGTTCTCCGGATCATTTTGTAACTCGGCTTCAAACTCGGTCCGGGCGGAATCCCACTTACCCTCCAGCCAGAAAGCATTGCCGAGATGATAGTGTGTGCCTGGTTGGCTGGGAGCTGCTTGAACTGCCTTGTTATACTCTGCCAACGCGCCGTCGTAGTTCCGCATGCTCTCGTCTATCTCGCCGGCAACCTCATGAGCAGTTACGGAGTTAGGATCGATGGCATTGATCTTTCCCAGCGAATCTTCCGAGAGCTGAAGATAGGTCTTGCCGAGGAGATACCAGGCCTGCTGGTCGTGTGGATTACGGGCGAGATAAGTGCGTAGCCGCCCGGTGGCCTCTTCCTTTTGGCCGGTGGCGATCAGCAGACGGGCGAGCGCCATCTCTGCATTATCGTCGGCGGGGTTAGCGGCGAGCGCTTTTTCGAGTGCGGCTTTCGCTTCGTCATTCTTGCCAAGATGGAATTCGCTGATTCCGAGCATTGCTTGCGCGGTGTTCATAGCCGGATCGACGGCCAATCCTTTCTCGAGGACTTCGGCCGCCTGGGCGTAGTTATGCTGGTTGAAATACAGCATGCCGAGATTGTTGTAGGCCGGGGCCAGATGGGGAGCGAGCTTTAGCATTTTCTGATAGTGCGCGATCGCTGTCTGGATGTCTCCGCTTTTCTGCGCGGCTTTGGCTTCCGCGTAGAGTTGTTGCACTTCGGGCGTGACTTCGTCGCTCGGATCCTGAGCTGCTGCTTTCTTGCACAAGAACGCGGGTGTAGCGGTGATCAAGACGAGCGCCAGGGAGGCGCGCATCGAGCGAGAGCCGAAGCTGGAGATGCGGAAGGGACTCATGACCACCTCATTATAGGATTGCTGTTGCGGGTCTCGCTGCAGAAGAAAATGCGGGCCGCTATTGCAGCCCGCATCATGACTTCCAGTGTTGCAAGGAGAGAAGAGGTCAAAACTCCAATCGGAAGCTGACCTCGCCTTGTCGGTTGTTGGGAGTGTTTTGCGCGCCCTGGGTGATGACCTGACCGAAGGTGCTATCGCTCTTGTTGGGGTCCGGAGTTTCGAACTGGGTGCGGTTGAAGAGATTGAAATAATCCACCTGAAGAATACCTTGGAAGCGATCTCCGAAGTAGAAGTGCTTCCGGACGTTTCCGTTTTCGTTGTAGAAAGCGGGCCCGCGAAGCTCGGGGTAGTTCCGCTTTGCATCGCCCAGGACGTACTGTGACGGAGTCAACGCAAAGCCGGCGGGGTTGAATATCTGCGCCACGCCGATTTTGCCTACGAAGTAGTCACGGGCGCGTTTATAGGAAGCGGTGCTGAGTTTGACCGATGGAACGCGATCGGGACGATTGAAACCATTTGGGAAGGGCGTACCGTTTTCGCCGATCCTACCGTTGTTGCAATCGCACAAAGGCTCCCCGGCCTCGTAGTCGAGGATCCAGCTGACCTGCCATCCGCCGAGCAGTTGTCCGGTCACCCCATGATTGTTGAAATATTTCTTCCCCGGGCCGATGGGGAGTTCATAGGTGCCACTGGCCTTGAAGGTATTTGGCTCATCGGCGCCGGAGATCGACCATTCGGGCCTTTGGTTATAGCGGTTGATACCGCCCGAGGTGAAGCTGGAAAAGCCGCTGCTGGTGTTGTCCATCAGGCGGGACAAGGTGTAGCCAGTCAGGAAAGAGAGGCCGTTGGTGAAGCGCTTCTCCGCCTGGACCTGGAGGGCTTGATAGTAAGTGGTTCCGGAGCCTTCGAAGTTGTTGAAGATGTAGGAATATTGGGGGAAGGGTCCGAGCGCCTGGCCGACGGTTGCCGAGCCGCCAAAGTCATTGACGAAGGTCGGGTAGGGCAGGCTGAAGCCGGCCGCCTGGGCCGAGCCGTCAGCGTAGCTCAAACCAAGCTGGGAGCCGAGAGCGAGATACTTGGGATCGAGCTGTCCGGGCTTATTCAACTGGCTAGGGAGATGGATGACACGATTGCCAACCCAGGCGGCGGTGATGAACATGTCGTAGGGCAGGCGACGCTGGACATTGACATTCCATTGCTGGCTGTAGGGCGCGAAGCCATCATTCTTGCTGAAGGCGTCGATCTGAGTGCCGAGGCCGAGACTTGGGCTGAAGGGGGTAGCGGGAGGATTGATGAGCTGGGTAGTATCCCAACTGCCGAAGGACGATTGATTGGTGCCGGTGGTCGCGCGGGTGAAGGAGCCGGTCAGCAGGTTGCCGTAGTTGACGGCGACCTTGCTGGTCCCGTATTCGTAGGCGCCACCGTTGAGGAAGGCCACGCTGAACCCAGCCTGTAGGACGGTTTTGTCGTTGAGCTGGTAGGCAAAGCCGAGCCTCGGCCCGAAGTGCCCCCAATGGATATCGGCGCGAGTATAGCCGGCGCAGCCGGTGCAGTGACCAAACTTGGTAGCCGCGCCGGGAATACCACCGGCCGCCGCGTTGGGCACGCTGGGGTCGACGAAGACGATGAGGTTGTTATTTTCAGTGAAGGGCACCTGAATGTCCCAACGCAGGCCGACGTTGACGGTGAGTTTAGGAGTCAGCTTGATGTCGTCCTGGATGTAGGGAGAGTAATCGAGATTACGCAGGCGCAGTTCCTGCGAGTTACTGCGGTTCACGGAATCGGGGAGGCCGAGCAGGAAGCTGGCAAAGGAGCTTCCATAGGTGCCGAAGTTAGGATCATTGGGATTGGGGGTTGAGGTGGTGTGCTGGCTGAACTGGAAGCGGCCGCCGGCGGTTTGCTCTTCATTGTCATCCTGGTAGGAGCGGCGGAACTCGTGGCCGATATTGAAGGTATTCCGGCCATGGGTCCACAAGTAGTTATTCACGATAGCAATGCCGAGCTTGCGATTGACGGATCCGAGCCACGCGCCATCGGTACCCCAGTTGGTGGGCGCGTGTTGCCCGTCGAAGGTGATGTTGGCAGGAATGGTGCCCTGCTGGACGGCGGCGAAGCTGAACTTGGTTTGGTTGAACTGGTTGTTGATTTCGCCCAGCCAGCCGAAGCCGGCGGTCATGACCAGATTCGGGGTGATGCTGTTGTCATAGGTGAGCATGAAGCCACTGCCCAAGGAGGGTTCGAATTTCATGGCGTTCAAAGGATCCGGGGCGATGACGAAATCCCGCGTCGGGGTGCCGTCGAAGCTGTAATTGCTGTAGCTGTTGCGCCACTGGCTGTAATGCACCCCCTGCTTGGCGTTCAGTCGCTGGTCAATGGTGAAGCCCCACACATGTTGGATGTGCGGATTAATGAAGGGGGCAAAGCTCTTGTTGCTGTCATGGCCGCCTACGCCACTGCCGGGGCGGTCGGGATCGGGGATAAACGGCAGGAGGACGCTTGAATTCGCACTGATGCGTCCCGGCGGAATGACGTTCAACTTGCCGTTATATTGAAACTGCTGACCGGTGGTCGGATCGTAAATGGGAATGAGGGCTCCGGTGGATCCGTCGACAAAGTCGCTAAAGTCACCGGTCTTTTCTGCCGCGGTAGGGACGGTGTTGGGCGCGACGCTTTCGCTGGTTGCTTGTACCATTCCTGGCTGTAGTGAAAGAAGGTGCGGTCGCGGCCGTTGTAAAGTTTGGGTATCCAGACCGGGCCACCAACGGTAAAGCCGTAGTTGTTTTCGTGATCGGTAGGTGGCTGCCCGGTACCGCCCCAGGATTTTCCATTGAAGAAGCCTACGGAGTCGAAGAAGCTGTTGCGGTTGATTTCGAAGAGGTCGCCGTGATAGCGATTGGTCCCGGAGGCCATCTGGTAGGTGAGCGCGCCTTGACCGAGTCCGAACTGAGCGGAGAAGGTGGAGCGTTCGACGCGGAACTCCTGAACCATTTCGTAAGGCGGATTGAAGTTGGTGGTGTAGCCTTCGGTCTCGGGCTGGGGGGCGGGAATGCCGTTGTAGACGATCTCCTGTTCGAAGTCGACGCCGCCTCCGATGCGGTGCGAGAAGGTGCTGCCGGTAATGCCGGGGGCGAGAAACTGCAATGCATCGATTTGCCGGCCGCGGCCTGAGACTTCGTTGGGGAGGGCGGCGACGACGGTCGGCTCGATGGTGGAACCGAGTTGTGGCTGGGTAGTATTCAGCGCGATGGCGTTGGAGGTAACTTCGACGGTTTCGGAGGTAGCGCCGGCGGAGAGGCTGATATCGATGGTGGCGGTGGTGCTGACCTCGACCCGGACGGAGTTCTGTACCTGCTTCTTGAAACCGTTGGCCTCGACGGCGATGGAGTAGACGCCCGGGGTCAGGCCGGTCACGGCATACGTGCCGGCACTGCTGCTGGTGGTTTGAATCTTTTGGCCGGTGCCGGTGTTGGTGATGGTGACGGTGGCTCCGGCAAGGATCGCGCCGCTTGAATCGGTGATCGTGCCGGTTATACCGGCATTGGCTTGCGCGTAGAGGCGGGGAGCGGAGAGGGCGAGCAGAAGCAGAACTCCGGCGGAACAGGTCAGGACGAATTTCTGTAGGATTTTCGGCAAATTTCGAGCGAAACGGTGTATTCCAAGCATCACGTTATCTCCTCCCAAGTTGCAAACTGCTAGGTGTCTGGCCGGCTGCAGCGACGAGCGCCACGTGCCGGACCGAGGTTGGTTAAAGCCGATGTGGTATCGATTCCACTTTTTGGTAATTCGGCTTGCTTGATGACTTCGTTCGACCGCAAAAAACCAGATTGACTAACGGTTGCGAGATAACTTTTGAATGTCCCCAGCCGGGGGCGAGGAAATAGCTGATGCGTCAAAACAGATCAGCATGGTATCGTTTCCAACTATGACTGGAATTATGACCAGGAACACGCGTTTTGATTGTCCTTGCGACGATAAAACTGAATTCGCACGGATGTCAAGAGTACTTTTCGCAAGCTTAACCTGAGCAGAAAGAGAGTTCCCTTCATGCCAACCAAAAATTGACCATGCAGGCTTTGTACGACAGGAAAGGCCGACCGTCTCAAGGCGCTTGGCATTTCCATTCACTATACTTCTACTCTTATGCAATTTTTACGTCGCGCTTCGAGATTGCCTGGAATGGCCGTCAGGAAGAACTTCCCGGCCACTCACTCGTCGATGTACACCTAGAGGAGAACTTTCCTCGCAATTAAGAATGAAAAGACCTCCTTCAATGAAACGCGAGCGGCACCCTACCCTGTTCGATGTCGCCCGCCACGCCGGCGTGGGTACAACGACGGTCTCGAGAGTGATCAATGGCGGCTCGCGGGTCAGCCCCAAGACGCTGGAACAGGTGCGGAGGGCGATCGACGAGCTGGGCTTCGTTCCCAACCTGGCGGCGCGGGTGCTTAAGGGGGAGCAGAGCAAAACCATCGGCTTGATCGTGCCGAGTATCGCGGATTCGTTCTTTGCCAGTTGTGCCGAGGCGATCCAAAAAGTGGCACGCAGCTTTGGGTCTCTGGTGGTGGTTACGGTCACTCATAACGATCCAGCTTTGGAGATGGAGAATATCCAGACGCTCTTTCGAAGGGCGGATGGGTTGCTTATCGCTCCGTCAGACTCGAACAATCCGAAGTTGATCGGGCGGTTGACGAGGCTTTCAATACCGGTGGTATGTTTCGACCGGCCGCTTCACGACGAGCGTATTCCTGCAGTCTTGACGGATAATTATCATTCCGCAAAAACTGCTACCCGGCACCTGCTGCAGCACGGGTACAAGCGTATCTTGTGCCTGGGGGGCGAAGCGGCGTTTCATACCATGGAGGAACGAGTACGCGGCTATGAAGCGGCGATGCGCGATGCGAATCGACCCACAACCATCGATATCTCTGCTCATGATCCGAGTTCGGAGGAGATCGCGGCGATGCTGGCGCGGCATCTCACCGGCAAGGCCCCTCCACGCGCGGTTTTTTGCCTGAAGAACGCGACTACGATTCATACCTATGACGCCTTACAACGATTCGGGATGCATATTCCGCAGCAAGTGGCGCTGGTTGGCTATGACGACTTTCTGCTTGCAGCGACGCTGCGGCCGTCGATTACGGTGATTCAACAGCCGGTAGAGGAGATAGGCCGGAAAGCGGCGAAACTTCTGTTTGAGAGGCTAGCTGCGAAAGCAGATCATTCTTCCTTGCTGCGCGCGGAGAGCCACGCAAAGAATGTCCGGCTGAAGAGCCGGCTCATCGTTCGGGCGTCGTGCGGGTGTCGGGAGTTCAACGTGGACGGGCTGCCGGTTTCGCAGAAGCTGCAAGGCGGGGCATTGGCCGCGACGACGGAGATGTAGTCCACACGGTGGGACAATCCCGCTGGAGCGCCTACCGCAATGAGAGGAAATACTATGCCTGATGCAGAGAAGAGTAATCCAGGAAAACGAACGGCACTCGTGACCGGCGCCTCGCGTGGATTGGGCGCGGCAATTGCGACGGAACTTGCCGCAAAGGGAATGCAGGTAGCGGTCAACTATTTTCAGAGTCGAGCGGCCGCCGAGGACCTCTGCCAGAGGATTCGCGCATCGGGTGGAAGCGCCGAGGCATTCGGCGCGGATGTGCGCGATGAGGAGGAGGTAGCAACCCTGGTCGCGGCGACTCGCGCCCACTTTGGAGAAATCGATTGCCTGGTGCTCAACGCGACCGGGCCCCAGCCGATGCTTCCGATCGAACAGCAGACGTGGCAAATCTATCTCGATCAGCTTGAGTTTTTTGTGAAGTCGCCGCTGCTGCTGGTGCAACAGGTGCTACCACAGATGAAGAAGAGAGGCTTCGGGAGAATCATACAAATCGGGAGCGAGGTCGTGGAGCTCGGCAATCCGAACTTCGCGAACTATGTCGCGGCCAAAGGAGCGCAGCTGGGGCAGACGCGGTCATGGGCCCGAGAATTGGCGCCGTTTGGGATCACGGTGAACCTGGTGGCTCCCGGCTGGATTCCGACGGAGCGGCACGTCGATTCGAGCCAGCAAGAAATGGATCAATACATAGCCGGCGTCCCGATGCGGCGCATGGGAACCGCGGAGGATGTGGGCAGGATGGTCGCCTATCTCGCGAGCGACGAAGCAAATTTTCTTACTGGACAGAAGTTTGCCGTAAACGGCGGCAACACGCTGTTGTGATGCTCTTCCGAATCTGACGGCTTATTCGACTTAGATAAGACGGCCGTCCTGCAGCTCAGATAAAGCTGTCGGCAGGAAAGACGATTTCCCTAGAAATTAAATTTTGCCGCAAGTTGCATGAGGCGAGGCGCGGCGGCATTGACGATGTGGCCGAAGTTGGGATCTTGGACTTGCGCATCCACAGCTGTTGGACCGTAGAACTGCGCATGGTTGAAGACGTTGAATGCTTCCGCACGAAATTCGAGATATTTGGATTCGGTCAGGTGCACACTTTTTTTGAGCGCCATGTCGTAGTTGTCGATGCCGGGTCCGTGGAAGACGCGGCGTCTGGCATTGCCGAGCTGACCGAGGTTTTCAACCGGAAACAATGCGACGTTGAAAGCGGACCTGCCATTGCGGCCGTTGGTGTTGATTCGAAGCGGTCCTGGTAACTGCTGCGGGGTGTCGAGCAGGTAGTTGTTGACTCCGTTGCCAAGGGTGCCGAGGAGAGAGTTATCGGAGTTGTCGGTTAACGTGACCGGAAAGCCGGTTGCGAAACGGGTAGTTCCGGAGAGGCTCCACTCGGAGGTCAGGCGGTTCGAGCTGCGAAAGATGCTTTCAATAGGAAGGGCAAGGGTATAGCTGCCGACGAAGGTGTGCCGTTGGTCCCACGCGGAGATCGCCCGGCTTTGGCGCGGATCGATTGGATTCAGCTGCTCGCCGATGTTGGAGCCTTGATCGATCGACTTGGCGAAGGTGTAACTGAGTAGCAATTGCGAGCCGCCGCGGCGATAGCGCAAGGTGGATTCGAGGGCATTGAAGTTCGAGTTGGCGATCGAGCTGTCCGAGGTATTTTCGCCATAGTTTTCGCCATCGCCGACGCGTGCTCCATTGTTTTGGCCGGAGCGGGTGCCGTAGACGGGCTGGCCGGTTGCGCCGGTATAAGTGGTGTCTTCGCCAAAGGGGCCGCAGCCTGGAAGGCTGAGACATAAGGATGGATTGCCGAGGTTGACGGAAGAGACAGCGAGGATGTGGTGCCCCTGATTACCGACATAGCTCACTGTCAACACCGTCGTTGGAGTGATTTGCCGCTGCACTGACAACATGTAGTTGTTGATGTAAGGCGCCCGATTCCGGTAGTAGAAAAATGGGTCCGCCGACAACGGGGCGAAGTTGGCCCAGTCGATGGAGGTGTCCGGACGGGACCTCGACACGCTATGCGGAGGAAAGGGAAATGGGAATCGCTGCCCATTATTGACGCCGCTGGCAGCGGTAATGAAGGGTGTGGCCAGCAGCGGAGGCCCGGGACTGAGGTAGTTATATCCAAAGGGCGGCACGGCGTACATGATGCCGGCAAGCAGCCCAGGAAACTGGGTATAAAACTTGCCATAACTTGCGCGAATGCTGCTCTTGCCCTGGCCGCCAAAGATCCTGCTCCATAGCCCCTGGTCGAAGCGGGGCGAGTAGGCAAAGCCAACTCTGGGGGCAAAGTTTTTATAACTTGCGGGCGCGAGGGTTTTCGGGATTCCAGGATCACCGGCGACCAACAGTCCGGGAAGCGCTCCAGGATAAAGTGTGGATTGCGCCCCGGGAATCCAGGTCTGCAGCTGGTTGTACTTCTCCGAGAAGGGAATGATCAGGTCCCAGCGGATGCCGGCATTGATGGTGAGGTCACTTCGAGGGCGCCAACTGTCTTGCGCATAGGCGCCCAGGTAATGGTTGCGCAGGTAGAAGGGCTGACCAGATGACTGGGTGTAGTTGCTAGGAACACCTATAAGCAGATCGGCGTAGGGATTTCCGGTTTCGGTCCCGTTGATATTGAAAGTACCGTTGAAGGTGGCATTCGGATGCTCATTTATCTGATCAAGGTGGAACTGCATGCCGGTTTTCAACGTGTGCGCGCCGATGACTCGGGATAGTCCATCGCTTAAATAGAAGGTATTGTTCACCTGGGTTTCATTGGTGATCGGAACGCCCATGACGAAGGCCGGAAAGGTAATGTTTTCGATGCCCTCGAACTGCGGCGCCTGCACGTAGATGCCAGGGGTGCCCGCGCCGGTGGTAAATCCCTGCGACGCGAGACTGACGCCGACACCTCCTTTCGGTTGGCCGATGATATTGGCATTGCGGAGATAGCCAAGGTGAAACTCGTTGACGGTGTTTGATCCGATGACCTTGGTGTCGCCGAGCGAGAGCAATTGTGCGCGTCCGATGAACAGCGCGTCGAATCCCGGGATGCTGGCCCCGGCGACGGAGCCTGGATAGGGATTATCGAGGTTGTAGTCGTCGATGAAGTAATAGGCGGAGATTTCACCCAGCCTGCTGCTCTTGTCGAGGCGAACCGAACCCTTGTCGTCACGAACCGTTTGCGCAAAAGCAGAACTCGAATACTGGCTGGCGCTGGTGTTGGGAGAAGGAATGTATTGCAACAGATTCTGTCCGGGCGCCGACCAGGCTGACTTGGGAACCACTCCGTTGGGAAAAACATTGGAGTACGGTTCTCCCGAGGTGACGGCGTAACCTAACTTCTGGGTGAGGATGGAGGCGAGATAGGGGCCGCTGACTGATCCGGTGAGGTTGTCGAATACCCCGGTGCGTTCGGCGACGGTGGGTACGGAGATGTTTCCGGTAGAAACGCCCTGGCTGGTGCGAGTGCCCTGATAGTCGCCGAAGAAGAAAAAGCCGTTGCCGCTTAATTGACTGCTGACGGGTCCGCCCAGGGTGCCACCGAACTGATTCTGCTTAAACGCCGACCGAGTTGGGTCAAAGTATCCGCGGGCGTCGAGGTTCGTATTGCGAAGGAACTCGAAGGCGTTCCCATGAAATGCGTTCGAACCCTGGCGGCTGACGACGGTGACCATGCCGCCGTTGTAGTTCCCGTATTCGGGATCGAAGTTGTTAGTGAGAACGCGGAACTCCTCGATCGAATCGAGGTTCGGGATGATTGAGGCGCCGCCATTCATGTGTTCCTGAACATCGATGCCGTTCACGATGAATCCGTTAGAGGATTCGCGCTGGCCGTTGATGGAGAGGTTGCCGGGATTCAGATCGCCTGACGGATCGAGGGCACCAGTGACACCGGCCATGATGACAGAGTTCGGCAATAAGGTGGAGATTGGCGAGACTCCGGGCTGAATCGCGAGCAGATCGGTATAACTTCTCCCATTGAGCGGGAGCGAGGTCAATTGCGCGCTGGAGACGACCTCGCCGAGATGGGTGGCGATGGTTTCGACGGCGACACTCGAGGCGCCGGTCACGACGACATCGTCCGATCGCTCGCCGAGCGTAAGCGATGCGTCTATGCGAAGAGCGGAGTCGGTGTCGACCGCCAGATCCATCCTCTGCTGGATGGTGAATCCTTTCGCGGAAATGGCGAGATCGTAGTGCCCAACCGGAAGGTTTGGGAAGGCAAAAGTCCCCTGACGATCGGTGACTGCATGATGGGTTGTCCGTTGAGCGTTGTTGACGAGGGTGAGGGCGGCACCTGGAATGACTGCGCCGCTGGGATCGGTGACGGTGCCGGAGATGCTGCCACCGGTCGCTGCCTGCAACTGCAGGGTCATGAGAAGAATGAAAACGAGGATTGTCGGAGTCAGGTAGGTCGTACGTAGGCAATGCGACTTCGAGGCGGACATCGTTTTTCTCAGACCGAATAAAGCCGTTGGTCCGCGCGAAGGCTGTTATTGCACAGACTCTTTAACAAGCCAGCCTTTTAGAGCGAGGGTGACGGCGTTTATGAATATCGTGTGACGGCGGGTCGAGAACTTCTTCTCTAATTCAGACGCCAGGCAAGGAGAATTTTGCCTCGCCATCCATATGCTACTCCATCCATTCCCAACCTATGCTCCGAGTACGCGGTAGCTTGCTCGAGCAGATTGCGCCGGACGGGAAAAGTTAAATGTTATTTCTTGCTTCCAAGGCAATCCGAAGGATAAGGTACTCCGTACTCAGGGAAACGAACGGTAAGCTCCTGAACCCCAAGACAATTCATTCATTCACATCCTGTGCAGGCTCTTCCCGTTCCCGAACGCACGATGAAGTTATGGGAGAGTCGTATGTCGAAAGTAAGATCCTTCGCCGGACTCGCTTTGAGTCTGCTTATCGCTGTGCCGCCCGGAGCCTTGGCATCAAGCCATCGGGAAGCACCTATTACTGCACTGGACCACGCCGCTGACATTACCGATTTTTATGCCTTTGTCAGCTACGATCATCCGGACCGCGTCACCTTCGTCCTGAATGTGGATCCGTTTCTGCAGCCGAGCAATGGACCCAACTACTTCCCCTTCGACCCCTCGATCGTTTACCAGATCAAAATCGACAACAATCATGACGCCGTGCCGGACGTCACTTTTCAGTTCCGGTTCCAGACCACGATCCGTGATCCTCAGCTCTTTACCGGCTTTGCCGGTGCGGGAGCCGGCATCGATGCGCCCGCAAATTCGCCTGCGCCGGTCCCGCCGGGTACTCCGATTATTCCTCCTGCGATCACTTCGCTCACGGGGCCGGGATCTGCCGGCTTGAGTCTGGAACAGACATTCGCCGTCAACATGCTTAAGGGCGATCACAACATTGCGTTGAAGAACAAGACGGGCAGTCCGCTGATCGCGGTCCCCAGCAACGTAGGCCCGCGCACCATGCCGGACTATGACGCCCTGGCGGCACAGGGGATTTATAACCTCCAAGGGACGGATGCTTCCGATATCAAGGTCTTCGCGGGCACCGTGGCCGATCCGTTCTTTATCGACCTGGGCGCGGCCTTTGACAGCTTCAACTTCCGCGCGGCTGCGGGCGGGGGTGTTCTTACCAAGTTGCAGGATGCCAACGACCAACTCAACACCGCCCCTAATTCGGTCGCTGGCTTCAACGTCAACACCATCGTCATCGAGGTGCCCATTTGCCTGCTGACGAGCGATGGAGCCCAACATAAGTCCACGGATCCGAAGGCGGTCATCGGGGCATGGGCAACCACCTCCAGGTCAGAGATGACGATTCGACCGCCCCACACACCGGCCGAAAATTCAGGCCGCCTTGCCCAGGTTCAGCGCCTTGGTAATCCACTGATCAACGAATTGATTATCGGAACTGGCAGCAAGGATTACTGGAGCATGTCGCACCCGCTGGACGATAGTCAATTCGCGGCCTTCGACCTCGATCCGCTGCTTGCCAGGGTCTTCAATGCGGTGTTTGGCATCAATATACCGGCTCCCCCCAGAACCGATCTTCTCCCGCTGGTCACTTACGCGGCCCCGATAGCTCCCCCGGACACTCCCGCCGGGCCGATCGCCGACCTGTTGCGGCTCAACACTGGTGTGGCACCGACGCCCTTGGTAAGTCGCAGGCGCCTGGGTCTGCTCGACGGGGATGCTGCCGGATTCCCGAATGGGCGGCGGCTCACCGATGATGTCGTCGACATTGCCGCGAGAGTGGTCGCGGGCGGCGTGCTGAGCCCGGGATTCAATGTCGCGCCGAACAACCTGCTCGGCGATGGCGTGAACGCGCCAGACGTCCCGCCACAGGAGACGTTTCCCTATGTGCACTATGCGTATAGCGGACGCGACAGCCGTCACATCAGTCCGGGCGATCCTACTGGCTGCGGCGATCAGCCGCCGTCGTCCAGCTCGCAGAACTCGGATGCTCCGCCTGCCAACCAGGGCGGTCCCGCGCCCTGCCCTGTGAACTAGAACAAGGTTGTCGCGATGGACTGCTGACCTCTGCGTGGAGTGTCTCTCTGCGCAGAGGTCGAAATCTCACACGGCGGTACAGCGGTTTCTTAGTACAAGGGTTTCTTAGTACAAGGGTTTCTTATGAGATTGCGATATACATCGCTTCTGATTGGTGTTGCCCTCGCATGCGCGTCAGGATTCGCCGAGCAAAAGGAAGGCACTCCGGCGCAGCAGAGCATTGCGGCGGCGCAGCAGCAGATCAAGCTCGATCCGAAGAAGGTGCAGGCTTTCAACGAACTGGCGCTGGGGCTGCTGCGAAGAAGTCGCGAGACTGCGGATGCCAAGTATCTAAAGGATGCCGAAGCCGCTCTCGCCCAAGGTTTGCAACTGGCGCCCGGGGACTTCCAGATGCAGCGGACGGAGGTGGCGCTGATGCTGGGGCGTCATGATTTTGCTCAGGCGAAGGAACGCGCACTCATTCTTCACCACCGCACGCCGGACGATGTAGCCACCTATGGAGATATCGCTGAAGCGGACATAGCGCTAGGCAACTATCCGGATGCGGAGACGAATGCGCAGTGGATGATGAATCTGCGGCCCAACAATATTCCGGCGCTGATTGCTGGAGCGGAACTGCGGGTGCTGTATGGAGATCCTGCAGGCGCCATCGATTTCCTGAACCGGGCATCGTCGGAGACCTCGCCGGCCGAGGTCGAGGAGCTCGCTTGGATTGCGAACCGCGTTGCGTCGATCCAGGTCGAATCAGGACAAGTCGACGCGGCCGAGCAGACGCTCGAACAGGCGGAGCGGATCTTTCCCGGATATGTCTCCACAATGGAGAACCTGGCTGCGGTTCGGATGGCGCAGAATCGCGCTAACGATGCGGTTGAACTCTTGACGAAGGCCGCCGAGGTCGATAGCGATCCGCACGTGATTTATCGATTGGCGGTGGCGGAGCAGAAGGCGGGGCTGTCTGATGAAGCCCAGGCAAAAGAAGCGCAGGCGAGCTTTGTGGAATTCGAGAAGATGACGAGCGAGCCGGGAAAAGCGACGCATGAGGCGAGGCTTGATCTTGTTCTGATGGAAGCGGGATTGCCGGCGAAGGCTCCGGATGCATTGAAGCTCGCGCAGGCGGAGATGGCGGAGCGCCAGGACGTGTGGACGCTCGATGCCTATGCGTGGGCGCTGTTTGCCAACGCGCAATATCAGGCAGCGGAGGCTGCAGAGCAGAAGGCAATGGCCATTGGAATTCGAAGCGCACAGATCTTCGATCATGCCGGCCATATCGCGCAGAGGCTGAACCACAGCGAGGATGCTGCCAGGTACTTCAAACTTTCAATACAATCCAATCCCATGTCGGATTATGCTTCCGATGCTCTTAAGTCAGCAGGAACGACGGTGCTGGCTTATGCCCCGGAGCAAAGATCGGTTCAGACTGCAAGTGGTTCGCCGTTAGAGCCGGAATCACCCGATGTCTTGCCGCGTCCGACGATTGCTTCGAAGGAACAGGCTGCGCGGCCGGGCGAAGTGGCAACGGTGGCCGCATCTCTGGTGTTTGCTCCAGTTCCGGAGGCGCTGCTTACACCACACCCTACCGGCACCGACCGGCTCATCCAGAGCGCTCAAGCTACTGCGCTGCGGAATCCCAATGACGCCAAGGCGTACTCGGGACTGGGAGCTGCGTACTTTCAGCGTGCCCGTGAGACTGGCGACGTCAACGATTATCAGCTGGCCGAACAAGCGCTTACCAAATCGCTCGACCTGGTTTCAGCTGACTTTTCGGCAGATGCCGCGCTGGGCACGATGGCCTCGGTATGCATGGGAGAGCATCGCTTCAATGATGCACTTAGCTATGCGCAGCGAGGACTGTCGCTGGGAACGGGTGACGTCTCCTCGTTCGCCATTGTAGGGGACGCTTATGCGGACATGGGCGAGTACGACAAGGCCGCGCTTGCCTATAGTCGACTGACGCCGCGCGACATGACTCTGGAGCCGCGCGCCGCCTATGCGCGGGACAGCCGGCTCGCCTATTTGAAGCTCATTGCGGGTGACACGCCGGGAGCCATTCTGTTGATGAAAACCGCGGTCGCGGAGGGAGTAGAGGCCCAGCTTCCGAGTGAGAATCTTGCCTGGTTGTATTACGAACTGGGAGAGTTTTCTACGCTGAGCGGCGACACCGCCTCCGCGAATAGCGCCTACATGGCCGCGATCACGATTCATCCCGGAGATTATCGCGCGCTGGCGGGTTTAGCAAAGCTCAGAGCGAACCACGGCCGATCCGCCGAAGCGATTGGGCTTTATCAGAGAGCGATCGCCGTCGTCCCGATGCCAATCTTCATTGCCGAACTCGGAGACCTCTACGCACAAACAGGCAATGAGTCCGAAGCCAGAAAGCAGTATGCACTGGTTGAGTACATCGGGTTGCTTGGGCACATCAATCAAGTGCTCCATAATCGCGACCTCGCGCTTTTCTATGCGGACCACGATGTGAAACTCTCCGAGGCGCTCGAGCTCGCGCAGAAAGAGCTTGAAGTCCGGCACGACATCTATACCTACGACGCCCTCGCGTGGGCGCTCTGCAAGAACGGCAGGCTGACCGAGGCTGCGGACGCGAGCGCGAAGGCGTTGCGACTCGGAACCCAGGATCCGCTTCTGCTCTTCCATTCCGGAATGATTGCCGCACGTCTCGGTCAAGTAGAGAAGGCCCGCGCTGATCTCGAGCAATCGCTGCACATTAATCCCCACTTCGGCCTGATCGATTCGACAGTTGCCCAGCAACAACTCAATAGGCTGGGAATTCAATCTGCTTCGAAGGAAGGTTCTGGCCAATATGCTCGCTAAACGACTCGATCAGCTCTGGCCGTTGCTGCTGGTGATGGTTCTTGCGCTCCCGGCCTGGGCCCATCCGATGGGCAACTTCAGCGTGAATCACTATTCGAAGATTGACTTGCAGAGTGACCGAGTGGTGGTGCGATATTTCATCGATCTTGCGGAGATTCCCACCTATCAGGAGCTGCAGCAGGGCAATATCGCAACGACTGCGCTCAAGCCGGGCTCCGCGTCAGGCATGAGCTACGTTGCGGCGCGCGGCACTGAGCTGGGACGGGGTCTGGTTCTCGAGATCGATGGTCAACAAACTTCACTGCGAATGATTTCGAGCGCTGTCATCTTTCCTCCCGGCGCCGGCGGGCTTCCGACCATGAAGATGGGTTTCGTTTATGAAGCGGCGATTCCATCGGGCATTGACCGTCAGCGGGTCAACCTGCACTATGCCGATCACAACTATCCGGGACACACGGGATGGAAAGAAATCGTGGCGCTTGCTTCGGCTGGTTCTTTGCTTCAAAGTTCGGCTTCGGCTACGGACCGCAGCGGGGAACTGAGCAACTATCCAACGGATCTGCTGACCAGTCCACCGCAGGATCTGGATGCTTCGGTTGTTGCCGCGCTCCCCATAACAACTGGAACGGTCACCAAGACAGAGGCTCATCGGGCATCTCCATTGGCTTTGAAGGATCCTCCAGCGGCTTTGAAGGATTTGCCAACGGTCTTGAAGAACGGGGGCGCAATCGTTGCTCGCCGGGTTCGCCCCGGGAAGATGGAACAGAGTGCTCCTGCGCTCGCGTCTACCCCAGCTCGACCGATTGGCGCAGCGCAGGGGGCTTTGCAGGCCACGACTCCAGCTTCGGTTCCGGTGCATCTCGAGGCCAACCGGCAGCAGACTCCGCGCAGCAGATTTACTGAGTTGATCACGGCCCAGCATCTTAGCGCCTGGTTCCTCTTCACGGCGGCATGGATTGCTGTCGGACTTGGAGGATTACATGCACTTGAGCCCGGCCATGGGAAGACCATTGTGGCTGCCTACCTGGTAGGTTCGAAAGGCACTGCGCGGCATGCCTTCCTGCTGGGGCTGATCGTGACTGTGTCTCATACTGCCGGTGTTTTTGCGCTGGGAGCGATCACGCTATACGCTTCCCGATACATTCTGCCCGAGCAACTTTACCCCTGGCTTGGCGCTTTCTCGGGAATCACGATTATGGGGCTGGGTTGCTACATGCTGCTGCGGCGTTTGAGCGGCGCGGTCACGGAGCACTCTCATGCCCCGGGCGCGCCCTCAGCCCATTGGACTCTTTGGAGGCCCAGACCGGTGGGGCAAGAGCCTGACGCCACGCCGAGCGCCGGCAACCCTCAGCCGGTGAGCATGACTCAACTTTTCACGTTAGGAATTACTGGCGGAGTGATTCCCTGTCCGGCCGCCCTTATTGTGCTGTTGAGCGCAGTTGCGCTGCATCGCGTGGGGTTGGGTTTCTTCCTGATTGTGGCCTTCAGTCTGGGGTTGGCCGCAGTGCTTATCGGCTTCGGCATGTTGATGGTCTTCGCACGCCGCTTCATGACTCACCTGCGGATCGACGGGCCGCTCACTCAGCGCTGGCTTCCGGCGGCATCGTCGGGGTTCATTACGATCCTCGGCATCATCCTGACTGTTCAGGCATTTTCGTCGATGCACTTGCATCTGCCTATGGTTTCCGGTGCGAGGCTGGGACCGGTGCTGCTGGTCTCCGGGCTGGGCCTGGTCCTAGGAATGCGGCACTCGACCGACGCTGATCATGTGGTCGCTATTTCAACCATCGTCAGCAAGCAGCGGAGTATTCGCAATGCCGCCTTCATCGGGTCAGTGTGGGGGCTGGGTCACACGCTGACGATCTTTGTCGTCGGCTCGCTCATCATTCTCTTCGGTGTCGCGATCCCGCCGAGGTTAGGCTTGTCGATGGAGTTCAGCGTAGCCCTCATGCTGATTCTGCTGGGCGTTCTCAACCTTACTGGTGTCATGCAAAGGATCACCACTTACTTCACGCCAAGCGGCGCAACCAACTTGAATACAGCCGAGGCTGGGACGACCGGTCGACAAGAGACGAACGCGGTACGAAGCAATCGGACACGAAGCATCTACGACAGTTCGGTAGGCCGTTTCGGTTGGTATCAGTGCATTCGCCCGTTGGCGATTGGGTTGGTGCATGGGCTCGCGGGGTCCGCAGCGGTGGCTTTGCTGGTCTTGTCCACGATTCACGACCCGGTTTGGGCGACCGTTTATCTGCTCATCTTCGGTGCTGGAACCATGATTGGGATGATGTGCATGACGGCCGCAATTGCTTTGCCTCTCGCCTACGCGGGAGATCGATCTGCCATGTTCAGCCGCTATCTCGGGGTGACCTCCGGCGTGGTCAGCCTTTGCTTCGGATCATTTCTGGCGTATCAACTGGGTTTCCTGGGCGGACTGTTTACCGGTCACCCACAGTGGACTCCCCGGTAGATTCGCCGAGTTCGGTTCGGACGGATAGCGGAGAACTGCAACGCGACCGGAGGCTTGCCTGGTCACAGAATCGGAGGGCGTCCGGAGACGGCGGCTGTGAGCAGCGCGAGACGGATGGCGCCGATGAGCTGGGCGTCGACTCCAAGGACGCTGTGGAGCAGGCGCGGGGGTGTTCGCATATTCAGCGTGGCAAGGGCTGCCCGGGTGGCGTCAATTAGCGCGGGATGCATGCCGACACTGCCGCCAAGCACAAACAGGGGGCAGTTCAAGACGAGGGCGATGTTATAGATTGCCCGCGAGAGCGCGACGGCGGTTTGTTGAAGAAGGGCCTGGGCTGGGGGATCGCCGTCCAATGCGCGGTCAAATATCTGGGTGGCGGTCAGATCGTCGGCGGGCGCATTTGATTCGGGGCGAAAGTGATTCTGCCATTGGGCGCGGATGCCCTCACCGCCGCTCATGCTTTCGAGCGCTCCGGGCTCGCCACGTTTGGCGGAAACGTCGGGCACGCCAGAGATGAGCATATAGCCGATCTCGCCGGCAGCCCAGCTAGCTCCCCGAAAGAGCTGCCCATTGAGCATGATGCCGGCGCCGATTCCGGTACCAATCGCGAGGAAGACGAAATCACCAGCGTCTTTTGCAGCGCCTGCCCAACTCTCGCCAAGCGCTGCGAGATTGACGTCATTATCGACGACGGCGGGGATGTCGAAGGCTTCCTCAAGCATTGCGCGGAGGGGAACGTCGCGCCAACCCATGAGATAGGAGGTGGCAATGACAATGCCCGCCTCAACGTCGGTGATGCCGGGCGCACCGGCGGCAATGGCCCTCAGGCTTTGGTTGGCTGCGGGATGTTGCGCGAGGAGGTGCTCCACGCCCTGCTTGATGAGCTGGACCACGACCTCAGCATCGCGGAGACCGGCGGTGGAGCAGGCCCATCGCGCCTCGATGGCGCCATTTCCATCGGCAAGAGCGAGGCGCAGGTTTGTCCCACCAATATCGACGCCAACTACGTAGCAGGGATCGTCCGTCGCGACGGAGCCGCGGTGGGTTGTGTCGAGACTGCGGATACGATCATGCGTCATTTGCAGGAGTGCCTCTTCATTAAAGATTCTTCGCGTCACATCCGCTCCCCCGACGGGCTCAGGACGCGACTGCAGTGGTGGTCGAACTAATGCTTTCCAGGGCGCGTCCCTTGGTCTCCGGGACGATGAAGCGGACGAACAAGAGAGTGAGGATACAGAAGATGCCGTAGATGATGAACGTAACGGAATTGCCGGCTGCCTTGATGAGCGAGAGAAAGGTCAAGGAAACCAGGAAATTGGATGCGCCGGAGCCCAGGGTCGCCGCGGCAACGCCGCGACCGCGCAGTTGCAGGGGAAATACCTCGGAGACGAGGATCCATGCGATGGGTCCCATGCTGAAGGCGAAGCAAGTGATGTAAACCATCAGGCAGACAGTGGCGACGGCGCCGGGCGCTGCCGAGAAGGCCGACGGATTATGGAAGGAATAGGAGAGCAGGAAGAGGGAAGCGGTCATTCCGCTTACGCCGGCGTAGAGCAGGGGCTTGCGTCCGACTTTATCGACGAGCACCAAGGCGATGATGGTGGCGAGAACGTTAATAATGGCGACCAGGAGTGTGGCGAAGATTGCATTTTTGTCGGAGGTAATTCCGGCCAGCGAAAATATCTGGGGTCCATAGTAGATGATTGTGTTGATGCCGGTGACCTGCTGAAGGACGGTGAATCCTACGGCGATCAGGAGCGACCCGCGAACGGCAGGACTCCAGAGGGCGCTCCAGCGCTTTTCGACTTTGGTGTTGAGGGCGGTGCGGATGTCTTCGACTAACACTTGAGCGCCCGCCTCATCGGTGTAGGAGAGCAGGATGGCTTGTGCCTCGGTGGCCCGGTTCTGGGAGAAGAGCCAACGCGGGCTCTCGGGTAGAGCAAGAAGGAGGACGACAAACAGCAATGCCGGCACGGCGCCAATGCCGAACATGAGCCTCCAGGCATGATGGGAGGAGAGCAGATAACCGGCGAGGTCGGCGAAGGCGATGCCGAGCGTGAGAGCAAACTGGTAGAGGCCGATGAGGGTGCCTCGGGACCTGGGTGGCGCCAGTTCGGAGACGTATACGGGAGCGGTCACGGAGGTGAACCCGATGGCCAGGCCTAAGAGGGCGCGAGCACAGATCAGCGTAGCGGGATTTTGGGACGCGGGAGCGAGCAGGGAGCCGACGAGGAAGATGGCTCCTCCCCAAAGCAGCGTGGAGCGTCTGCCGATGCGATCCGCGATGCTACCGCCGACGAGCGCGCCGATCATGGCCCCGACGAGAACGATGCTGACGACCCACTCCTCCATGCGGGTGGAAAGCGAGAAGGTCTCTCGCACGTAGATCAGCGCGGCCGCGATGATGCCCATGTCGAAGCCGTAGAGGATGCCGCCGAGACCTGCGATCAAGGACACTTTCCAAATGAAGCGGCGATGCCGCGATGTGTGTGAGATGGTCGCTGTGTCGGTCATTCCGTGGTGCTCCTTGCGCCCGCTGCCGGAGGTCGTTTACTGCTCCATCACACCATATTGAAAGCGGGGCGGGAGACGGCATCCATTTCTTTCCACCATGCCAAGGGTGAGTGCCTGCGGCACCAGAAGCGACGTAATGCTTTCCCAGGGTTCGGGCACGGCTTCGATGCGAACCGGGAACAACTGGCCGGTAGCCTTGCGGTCGTCGTTCGAGACGAGAATTACTTTTCCGCCGCGGCGATTGCACTCTTCGGCGAGCTTGATCCCAAGTTCCGCGACCCGGCCGATGGCGAAGATAATGGCGACGTGCGACTCATCGACATCGAGGTTGGGACCGTGTTTGAAGCCGGCGCCGGTATGCGCGGCTGCCCGGTGCCCGGTCATTTCGCGGATACAGAGAGCGCTCATGATCGCGCTGCCGTAGGCGGCGCCGCGGCCGATGATCTCGGTGTTCGCCGCGCCTCGACAGAAGGCTTCGAGCTCGGCACGCCGGGCGAAGATCGGATCAAGGCTAGCGGCAAAGATGTCTGCTGCGCGATCGGCATCCTGCTGCCAGGGAAGATCGAGGATTTCGGAGGCGAGAATGATGGCGGCGGCAGCGGCGTTGGTGTAGGTCTTGGTGGCATTGCCATACTCGGGGCCGGCGAGGATCGGCAGTTTATAGCGGGCAAGGTTCCAGCAGGTACTGACGGGATTGTTGCAGATCAGGCCAATGGCCCGTTCGCCGGCTTTCTCGAAGAGCGCGACCAGTTCGGCGCTTTCGCCGGAGGTGGTAAGCAGCACGGACAACGCGGAATCGTCCCACACCGAACGCCCGTAGTGCAGCCACTCGCCCGCATCGAGCGAAACCGAGAGTCGATTGTGAGTCTGGAGAAGGACGGATCCGGAGAAGGACGAACAGAAGGAGGCGCCCATGCCGATGAAGAAGATGGGACCGTCCTTTTTTGCCAGCTCACGGAAGCTCTGGAGTTGCGCGCGAATGGCGGGATCGCTGCGGTACGCCTGGATGAGGTCGCGCAGACGCCGGGGCTGCTCGCGGCACTCGTATTCGAGTATCTGTATACCATTCGCGGCCAGGAGCTCTCCGGGGGGTTCGACGCCGTTGATCCACCTGGGCGATTGGCGATGGGCTAGGCTCGCGTGGCCTGGGGATGTGCCAGGGCTTTGCTGATCGACTTCCTGCATTCGATTCCTTACTTGAGATCAAGAGTGTGCTTTGTCCAGGGCGGCGGCGGAAGGAGGCGAGCAGGCAAACGATTCACATACACCGGAGAGCGCACATGGCAAAGCTTAAAAATCATACTTCGTAACGATAACTTAGTATCTATGGTCTGAGTGAGGAAAGCAAGGATTGGTTTATGGCGCGGCGGCCGGTATGGGGCGGATGACTCCCGCAGTTTCCGGATGACGGCACTGTCTCGCTGGCATATATTGATCTCTGGGATCCATACCGTTCCCTAGCCCGAGTGAAGAAGAAATCGATCCCAATCGGCAGGCCGTCGGTCCTGCGATACGCGAACGCGCATGGCATTCTGAAGCTTTTGCGCGAATGCGGTTCCTGCTCGCGGGCCGACCTGGTCCGGGCCTCTGGGCTGAGCGCCCCAACTGTCACGAATGTTGTCAAGGACCTGCTGGCGGAAGATCTGGTAGAGCCGCTTGGCGAGGGTGAGTCGAGCGGTGGACGGCCACCGGACATGATCCGCTTCAAAGCGGAGCGGGGCTGCCTGCTTGGCGTGGAGCTTTCGGCGGAGAGTATTTCCTTTCTGCTGACAGACCTGAACGGCAGTGAACTTGACATGAAGGAGCTATCGATCGCGAAGCGGAAGACGACGCCCGAGGCGATTTGCGGCTACATCGGGGAGGAGCTGAAACTTCTGCTGCGAAAGCACAGGAAGACCCGAGAGCAGCTACTTGCGCTGGTGGTTGGAGTGCCGGCGATCACTAATGTGGATGAGGGCAGCGTGCTGTCGATCAGTACGCTGGACGGCTGGCGTTCTGTTCCGCTGCGGGCGATGCTGAGCAAGGTCGTCAACTGCCTGGTCATCGCCGAAAACGACATCAATCTGGCTGCACAGGGCGAGAGCTACTGCGGAGCGGCCCAGGCCGAGAAGGACTTCGTCCTGATTCACATTGGGACTAATGTGGGCGCCGGTATCTTCCTCGGCGGCAAGATCCATCATGGCTCGCAGTGGTCGGCCGGGGAGATCGCCTATCTTCGCCTTCCCTCTATTTCGCGGCGGCAGCCGACCATTCACGAGTTCGGCGAATTGGAGACGGTGCTGACGAGTTCCGGCATTTTGAGAAGCTGGCATGAGGACAAGGGCAAACCGGCTTCAGGGGTGATGCGGAGCAACCGAGAGGTGGACGCGGCCGGCATTCTGAATCTGGCGCAGGCGGGGGATGTCCGCGCGGAAAAGATAGTCCACCGGCGGGCGGAGATCGTGGCGGACATCATTATCAATCTTTCGCTGATTTTGAACCCCGGGCTGATCCTGCTGGGAGGAGAGATTGGAAGTCACCCGGTGATGATTGACTTCGTGCGGAAGCAGTTGGAGGGGGGCGAATTCGCCCTGACGCGCGTGATGTCGAGCGCTCCCGGGAACCGATCGGCGCTGTGGGGGGCCATTGCGCTGGCGCTGCAGGCGGTTCCGGGTGTTCTACTTCCCCAGCCATGAAATTGCTCCTAGCACTGCCCCTGCAGTTCGCGCGTGACAACTTTGTAAAATAACGTTATAAACAATTGCAATGGGATGCGGCGTCCTTATTTCGAAGGGTACAGCTGTTGCTCGCGGCCAGGGATCGGTCCAGGGATCGGTCCAGGGATTGGTCCAGGGATCGGTCTAGGGATGGATGTTGGGGGAGAGATCTTGGACGCCCTTTTGCGGCGAAGGCTGCATGGCCTTGAGATCCTCGGGGGAGATGGGATGCGCAAATTCTTCGGCATGGTTTTGATGTTGGCGGCTTCGTTGACTCTGCGGGGAGAGACAACGCACCCGATCCTTGCAGTGGGTTCGCAGGCGCCGGACTTTTCGCTGCCCGGAGTTGACGGAAAGATCCATAAACTAAGCGACTATGCGAGCAGCCCCATTCTCGTTGTCGTGTTTACCTGCAACCACTGCCCGATTGCCCAGATGTATGAGCGCCGCATTGAGCAGCTCTATGAGGACTATGGCAAACGCGGCGTCGCGGTTGTCGCCATTCAGGGGAATGACCCCAATGCGACCACGATCGATGAGCTGGATTCTTCCGATCTGGGCGATACTTTGGACGACATGAAGACGCGGGTCCAATACAAGAAACTTCACTACCCGTATCTCTACGATGGCGCCACTCAGTCGGTCACGCGCGCCTATGGGCCGCAAGCGACACCCCATGTCTTCGTGTTCGACAAAGAGCGGCACCTGCGATATGAGGGCCGCTTCGACAATAGTTATCGAATTGAGAAGGTGACGACCCAAGATGCGCGAAATGCGGTCGATGATCTCTTGGCGGGGAAGCCGATCGCAGTGACGCATACCGCGGTGTTCGGGTGCTCGACGAAATGGCAGGAGAAGGAAGCGCTTCGCGCGGCCTATGAACAGAAGCTCGAAGCGCAGCCGGTGAATCTGGATTTAGTGGACGCGGCGGGTTTGAAGAAATTGCGCGCGAATGCCGGAGACCACTATACGCTGGTGACCTTCTGGGCGACCTGGTGCGGCTCCTGTGTGGCGGAGTTTTCCGATCTTCAAGACATCTTTCGGATGTATAGCGACCGCGACGTCAATCTGGTGACGGTTTCAGCCAATATGCCCGACGAACGGCAGAGTGTATTGAAATTTCTCGAGAGAAAACACGCTACCAGCCGCAACCTGTTGTTCGCCTCCGATGATACTGCAGCGCTGCAGGCGGCATTCGATCCTAAGTGGCAATCTGCTGTACCGTACACGGTGTTACTAGGGCCGAACGGCACCGTGCTCTACAGCTCATTAGGTTCGGTGGACATACTGCAGCTGCGGCGAAAGATCCTGGCGTCGGTGCCGTCCGATTACATCGGTTTCAATAAATACTGGACGACGCCGTAGTGATGTTATCTGCTGGTTCTGCGTTCAGATAGGAAGTAAAAAGGCTGGCTCTGAACATGGGCCGGCCTTTCTTCATGGATACGGCGACTTCTTATTCGGGGTCTAACTTGTGCGAAGCTCTTTTCCGATGAAAGTCTGCGGGATAGCGTTCTGTTTGCTGATCGCCGGGCCGGCAGGCAACGCGGCGGATCTCAACCTCATGCCGTGGCCGTCGGCGGCGATCGTGCAGGACGGGTTTCTCACTGTTGACCATGCGCTACGGATTGAAGTCACCGGTGGAGATGACCGGGTTCGGCGCGCGGTTGCGCGATTCCTCAAGAACCTCTCGACGGAAACCGGCGTCCCCTATGATCGTCGTTTTGATGGAACGCCCGATGGAGCCACTCTTTCCATTCGCTGCACGGGCGTCGGTCGCCGCGTCCAGGCGGTGGACGAAGACGAGAGCTATCATCTGTCGGTCAGCGGGACTGGCGTCGAGCTGACGGCAGCGAACCCATTGGGGATTCTGCATGGCCTCGAGACCTTGCTGCAGCTGGTTGAGCCGGGACCGCATGGATGGAGGATCCCCTATGTCCGGATCGACGACGCGCCGCGGTTTGCTTGGCGGGGGATGATGATCGACGTCTCGCGGCACTTTATGCCACTGCAGGCCATCGAACGGAACGTCGATGGGATGGCTGAAGTCAAGCTCAATGTGCTGCACCTGCACCTGTCGGATGATGAGGGGTTTCGAGTGGAAAGCAGACGCTGCCCGAAGCTTACGGGAGCGGCATCCGGCGGTCTTTTTTATACCCAGAGCCAGATACGGGAGTTGATTGCGTATGCTCGCAACCGCGGAATCCGCGTGGTTCCGGAGTTCGATGTGCCGGGCCATGCGGTGAGCTGGATCGTCGCCTATCCACGGCTTGCGTCCGGGACTGCGCCTGCCCGGTTGGTGCAGTCGCAACATGACGATCTGCGGCCGCCGCTCAATCCTACGCAAGACTCTACTTATAAGTTGCTGGAGACGGCGTTCGGCGAAATGGCGAAGCTGTTTCCCGATGCATATTTTCATATTGGCGGCGATGAGGTGGATGGCAAGTACTGGGACCATGACCCGGAGATTCAAAGATGGATGCGGAGCCACGGCATCAAGGACAACCATGCGTTACAGACTTACTTCACCAGAAGGGTGGAGAAGATTGTTCACAAGGACGGCAAGATCATGGAGGGTTGGGACGAGATCCTGGATAGCGACCTGCCCAAGCAGTCTCTGATTCAATCCTGGCGTGGCGCGGATTCACTGGCGTCCGCGGCGCAGTCGGGTTACAAGACAATTCTGTCGGCCGGATATTACCTCGATCTGATGCATTCGGCTTCGTACCATTATGCTGTCGATCCCCTGGCGGGTAAAAGTGCGGCTTTGTCGCCGGCGGAGAAGGCGAACATTCTGGGTGGGGAGGCGGCGCAGTGGACCGAGTATGTCACGCCGGAGAACCTCGACAACCGCATCTGGCCTCGAATGGGAGCGATCGCGGAGCGGCTCTGGTCTGCCGAAGGGGTGACGGATGTTGATTCGATGTATCGGCGACTTTCGGTTCTGAGCAGGAGTTTGGCATGGCGCGGTCTGGAACATGAAACTGGCAGCCGCATGATGCTGGGCCGCATTGAAGGCGATGACCTGCCGGCGCCGCTACTTGAGACACTGGCGATGGCGGTGGAGCCGGTCAAGGAATACGATCGCGAGCAAACGCAGGTCTATGATGTGACGGCGCCGTTGAATCGGCTGGTCGATTCCGTACCGCCGGAGAGCGACTACTCGCGGTCGATCAACGCGCTGGCGGCGAGGGCAGCTCATGATGCGTCTGTCCGCCTGGAGTTACGGCGGCAGTTTTCGCAATGGCGTGACAACGATGCGCGGCTCGAGCCTTACCTGGCAGCGTCGCATTTGCGCTTGGGACTGGCCCCGCTGTCGCAGGATCTATCGAAGCTGGGAGTGCTGGGGCTAGCGGCGCTTGACGCTATCGAGGCGGGAAAGCCAATCTCCGTAGACAGCCGCAACGAGCAGCTTGCCCTGGTGCAGGCAACGGCTGCCCATCATGCGGAGCTGCTCCTGGCGGTTACGCCGTCGGTTCGCGTGCTGATTGAAGCAGAACCTGGCACTCAGTAATGCATGCAGGTTATTGCTGCGCGGCCCAGTAGATGGAGTTGGTGAAGATTCTGGTGAAGGCCGGATTCTGGAAGAGCTCGGGATGATGGCCCATGAAGATATAGATGTTACGGGCCTTGTAATTCGGGTTCGTCCAGATGACGGGGTGGTCGCCCATCTTTGTCTTGGTGTCTGGCTTGTAAGTGCTTTCATCGACACTGGCGAGCACGTGAACGTTGGGCCGCGGGGATTTGTCCCAGGTGTACCACTCTTCCTGCTGGATGAGGAATGGGCTGGCAACACCTTTCATTGTTGGGTGGGCGGGATCCTCGATGGTGACGACGCCATCCGCGAAGGTGGGAATATAGGCGGTGAATCGAATGCCGCCCATGAATTTAGAGAACCAGGGCCACATCTGGAAGCCATCGAATTCGCCGAGCAAAGTGGCATGATGGAAGCCGATCCACCCGCCTTTGCCTTGCTCGATGTATTTAATGAAGGCCGCCTGCGCGGTTGGCGTCCAATTGTACGGAGCGTAGTTCAGCTGAATGAATAACTGATATCTGGCGAGAAATGCGTCGTTGACTGGTGCGGTGTCCTCAATGTAGTCAACGGCGAAGTTATCCTTTGCTGCTAATTCATTAAGCCAGATCTTTCCTGCGTCGACGAATGGTTGATGGATGCCGCCTTTTTCCGCGAGCACGATGACCCGGAATTTTGGGGATGTCTCCGCAGAGAAAGCGGATTGCGCCGCTGCTGCACAGAGGAAGAGCAGAGCAAGCAGTGTGGATATTGACGGTCGCTTCAAGGCGCCTCCATTTTCTTCACAGACTTTGTGCTGCATTGGGTCGATTCCCTGCGCCGAAGAAGTAGCGATATACGCTGGGCGCGCCATGTTGCCATAGCTTCCCGCGATCCATCTTCAGGGCGAGGTTAACATCGGGTGCCGAGGTTACAAAAAAACCTTGCCAACCGGTTGTGAGTGAGAGTATATCCTAACTAATCATTACGAAGTATGTCGGCTCTATCAGCACTTCATTGGAGCCTCTCGGCGCGTGGAACCTTTAGCAAGCAGAGAGGGACGGACGCAGGAAGTTTTGAAAGCGCCGTCACAACAGGAAATTCCAGCCTGGTAGCCCCGCACCGCTGCACAGCAGGGGCCTGAGAGCAAGTACGAACGCATCACCGGGAGGACGAAGAACATGAACCTTATTCAAAGCGGGCTTACTTCTAAAAAGACGAAGTGGTGGTGCGGCTGTTTGATCGCGGTTTGTCTATCGCTATGTACGGGAACGGTTGCGCGAGCTCAGAGTTCCGCGAGTGGCGCGATCCGCGGCTCGGTGACCGATCCGACGGGTGCGGTGATCCCGGAAGCATCGGTATCGGTGGTTAATGTAGATACGGGGGAAGAGAAGCTCTTCACCACGAACAAGGACGGGCTCTACGACACGGTCTCGACGCCGCACGGTCAGTACCGGGTTACGATCACGGCGCCCGGCTTTGAGGCCCTGGTGCTGGGCCCGATTACGCTTGATATCGGCACGATCACATTGAACGGCCACATGAGTATGGGGAGCCAATTTCAGCGAGTTGTCGTAACCACCGATACCGCGGCGCTGTTGCACACCGAGAGCGGGGAGCAGTCGACTACGTTCGATGAAAAGACGATGCTGCAGCTGCCGCAAGTGGGGCAAGATTGGGCAAACTTTACTATCCTCCTGCCAGGAAGCGCGGGCGCTTCATCGGCGAATGGAGTTACAACTCCGGGAGCAGCAGTTTCGCTGAACGGAAGTATGCCTTACAGCGGCAACTTCCTTTCGGATGGCGGTTCGGTGACGAACCCGCATAGCGCCGATGTAGAGACTGATACCTTCGACACGGTCGCAGAAGTCGACATCGAGGACTCGAATTTTTCCGCTCAGTACGGGATCGGCGGGGTTGTTTTCAACCAGATTACCAAGGGCGGCACGAACCAGTTTCACGGCTCGGCCTACGAACATTTTCAGAATGATGCTTTGAATGCGCGCAGCTACTTCAATGCGCCCGATCAGCGGATACCGCCGCTGAAGTTCAACCAGTTTGGCGGATCGATCGGCGGCCCCTTCTGGCGTAACAAGATGTTCTTCTTTTTCAACTACGACAAGAGCATCGATAACCAGTCCTATACTAACTTCGCCTCCATGCCGACCGACGCCCTGAAGGGCGTGAATACGGCAAACGGACAATTTGACCTGACGCAGCTGATGCCGCTGGATGGTAATGGAAACAAGCTGCCGGTCACCGACAGCAACGGGAACAACATCATCAACCCCTGCAACGGCAATGTCGTTTATCAAGGCGAGATTTTCGATCCGGCGACCCAGACGACGGTGAATGGGCAGACATGCCGTTTGCCTTTCGCGACTGACAACGTCATTCCCGCAGGCCGCGTCGACCCGGTCGCGCAAAACATGCTGAAATACTTCCCTCAGCCCAATCAAAATACCACCCAGGGAATCAACGGTGATTACTACTATGTGGTGCCGACTCCGTACCCCTCGACGCGGATTTTTGGACGGATCGATTATGACTTCAACAGCAAGAACCGGTTGACGTCGTCGATTGCGGTGCGGGACGCAAATTCCCCGGTGTATTCGGAGTGGGTATGCCCGGTGGCCTGCTATCACGATGACACTTCGGATTATTCGAGTCAGACCTCCGACGTATGGTCCTTCAGCTCGAACCTGGTCAACGAATTTCGCTTCAGCTTCAATCGCCAGGGGAGTTATTTGACGCCGTTTTCGAAGGGGCTCGGCATACCAGCGGCGATCGGACTGCAGTATGCGAAAGCCGATGTTTTCCCCAACCTTACGATCAACGGGAACGTTTGCTGCGATTCGCCTTACTCGGGCACGAACACGGACTATGTGCAGAACGTGTATCAGCCATCGGATGTTGTGACGTTGATCCGAGGCAAGCACGTTTTGCATTTCGGCGGCGAGCTGATCATGCTGGAGGATAACTCAACCAACTGGGGCAATGTGGATGCGGGAGACTTCACTTTTTCCGGGCAATACACGCAGGCGAGCCAGGCGGCTACGGGAAGTGGCGCGGGTTGGGCCGACTTTCTATTAGGCGATGTGCAGAGTTGGGGCGCCACCAATTCGCCGCTGTTCGGCGGCCGGCAGAAGAGCCCGCAGGTTTTCGTTCAAGACGACATCAAGCTGCGGCCCAATCTAACGGTGAACGTTGGCTTGCGGTATCAGATTCAAGAAGGCTGGCGAGAGGTGAAGAACCGGATGGGAGACTTCGATCCGACGATCTTCAATACGGTCTCCGGCAACTACGGGGCGATGTGGTTCTCGCCGGCGGCCAACCGCACCCAGGCACAGGCGAATGTCTACTCGGGTGTGCTGCCGCGGCTGGGGTTCGCATATTCGATCAAGCCGACGATGGTGATTCGCGGCGGATGGGGAATGTACACCACGCCTTGGAGCGTCGACCAGTACGGGAACGCAAAGGGGGTCGGATACGGGCAATCAGGAAGCGCGCAGGACCAGACCAACGGCATTACGCCACTCACGACGCTGTCGGGGCCGGGAAATTTTTATGGCACCGTGACTCCGCTGCCCTACCTCAATGCGTCGACCTCTGCGACGGCGTACAACGGTCAGAACGCGCCGAACTATGACCCGTATCATACCCCGTTGACTTATTTGTATTCATGGTCGCTGGGAGTGCAGCGGGAGTTCGCTCACGGGATTGTGTCGGAGCTTGCCTATGTCGGAAAGCACGGCGCCAACATGCAGTTCAAAGGCGATATCAATCAGGTGCCGGTACAGAATCTGTCGCCGAACGACAATCCGACTGGCCGGCCTTATCCGCAATATCAGCAGATTGGCGGAAGTACTTTCAACGCTATCTCCAATTACAACTCGCTGCAGGCACAGATCAAGAAGCGGCTGGAGGGCGGCATCTCGTTCAGCGCTGCCTATACGTGGTCGAAATTCCTGGATGACATGGACGTGTCACCATTCAATGGCCAGGGCGGCACGATTAACTTCCAGAATTTCCATGATCCAGGAAGCAATTATGCTCCCTCCAACTTCGATATTCGGGAGTCTTTGAAGAGCAGCATTGTGTATCAGCTGCCGTTCGGCATCGGGCAGAGGTGGTTGAACCAGAATCACCTGCTGGATGAGGGGATAGGCGGATGGCAGGTTTCGGCCATCGTGATCAACCAGAGCGGGAACCCGTTCACGGTGGTCTATAACGGCCCGAACAACTCCTACTCCCAGGCGGGCGCCTGGTATCCGAACGTGCTGCGGCCTGCCCAGTACATCAACAAGAGCATTAACGAGTGGTACGATCCGACGGCGTTTGTCACCGCGGCGAATGCGACTTTCGGCAACTCGAGGAGAAACTCTCTGCGCGCGCCGGGGATCGATACGACGAACTTCTCGATGGGCAAGACCTTCCATTTCACCGAGGGGGTCGGACTTCAGTTACGCGCGGATGCGACGAACATCTTCAACCATCCTGATTTCGATGCTCCGGATGGGAACTTCAACGACCCTGTCAATTTATCGACACCCGGCAGACCGCAGGGCGCGGGAACCATCAGCTCAACCACGGTTCTCGGCCGCACGATGCAGATCAGCGCACGGGTCTCCTTCTAGGTTGTCATTGTTGGAGGGCGATGGCTTGCCGCGTCGCCCTTCGTCACCATTTACGGGACTGGCTGACTCAACGCCTGCCTTGCGTCAATCGCGATACGATTCCGAAATGATCCGTTTGGGTATTCGTGGTTCTCTTTTGCTGATGCTGGTGGGTATCTCCGCCTATGGGGTATGCCAGTCGAGCTCAGCGACCGAGCAGGTAGAGGCGCATATTCGTGAGGCACATCGATTGCTGAGCGAGAACCGGCCCGCGGAGGCAGTTCCAGAATTTGAGGCGGTGGTTGCGCTTGACCCTGCCAACGTAGACGCTCGCGGCAACCTGGGAGTGCTGCTCTTTTTCGAGAAGAACTATGCAGCCGCGATCCCTCAGCTTCGCGAGGCGCTGCGGTTGAAGCCGGACCTATGGAAGATCCAGGCGCTGCTCGGCATGGCGGAGCATCGATCCGGTGATAATGCAGCCGCGCGCAGCGACCTTGAGAAGTCTTTGCCGGAGCTTCAGGAGAAGAAGATTCGAATTGAGGCAGGGCTGGAGCTGGTTGAGCTTGACTCGGCGAGTGACGATCTGGAGAAGGCGGCTGCGGTGGTAAGTACGCTGCTGGCGCTCGACCCGGAGAATCCACAATTGCTTTATACCGCGTACCAAATCCATTCCGACCTGGCACGGCAGGCGATTCTCAGCTTATCGCTGGTGGCGCCGAAGTCGGCGCTTATGTACCAGGCGGCGGCCCACGAAGCCGCCAGACGCGGCGACACCGCCAGCGCGATTGTGCATTATCGAGAGGCTTTGAAGATCGATCCCAAGTTGCCGGGGCTTCATTTCGAGCTGGCGGAGATGTTAAGCAGTCTGCCAGCTACGGCCGCATCGAGCGTGGAAGCCAAGTCGGAATATGAAGCGGCGCTAGCGCAGAATTCATTCGACGAAAGGGCGGAGCTAAGACTGGCGGAGATCGCAATGCAGGCGAATGACCAGACGAAGGCCTATGCCTTTGGTGCACGGGCGCTGCAGTTGCAGCCGGACGACGCGGAGGCGAACTACGAAGTGGCGAAAATGCTGCTGGCGATGGACCAGCCTGCAAAGGCAGAACCACTGCTGGAGCATGCCGTGCGGCTGGATCCGACGAATGCCGTCATTCACTTTCGCTTGAGCACGGTCTATCACCGGCTGGGAAGAAACGTGGATGCGGAGCGCGAGGTCCAGGAATATCACAAATACAAGGACTTGAAAGAGCATCTACGGGTCACCTGGAAGGAACTGCAGTTGAACCCCGAGAAGCAGGGTGTGTTCGAAAGCAAGATAGAGAAATAGATGCGGGTGCTTCGCGATGGTCTTACCTACCGAAGTTAGCGCGACCATATTTTTTCAAATTACCGAGGCGGAATGATCTCTCGTTTTCTGGTTGTTTGTTTGGCGGGGTGTTCGGTTCCATCTGCTCTCGCGGCGTCGTACTACCCGGAGCGCCTGGACGATGCGAAGGCCACTTACTTAACGGCACCGACGTTTGCAGTGCATGCTGATGGAAGAGTCGATGATACGGCGGTGATTCAGCAGGCGATCGATCAAGAAGAGGCGCGCAACCACGAAGGCATCGTCTTCATTCCGTCTGGACGGTATCGTCTCAGCCATACAATCTATGTCTGGCCGGGTATTCGACTGATCGGATATGGGCCTACCAGGCCGGTTTTCACGGTCGCGCCAAGTACGCCGTTTTATCAGAACGGCCCGGCTTATATGGTTTTCTTTGCGGGCGACCGTCCCTCACGGCGAAGCAACATAAGCGGAGCGATTGCCAAGATTGCGGATGCGAATCCAGGGACGTTTTACTCGGCGTTAAGCAACGTTGATATCGAGATACAGGCGGGTAATCCTGGCGCGGTGGGAGTGCGAGGACGGTATGCGCAGCACTGCTATCTGGCCCACATGGACTTCCATATTGGATCCGGCCTGGCCGGTATTCATGACGGCGGCAATGTCGCGCAGGATGTGCACTTCTTCGGCGGGCAGTATGGAATATGGACGAAGAAGCCTTCGCCCGGCTGGCAGTTTTCGGTCATCGATGCGACCTTTGACGGCCAGCGTGTCGCCGCGATTCGCGAGCATGAAGCTGGTCTTACTTTGATTCGCCCGCAGTTCCGTCATGTTCCAAGCGCGGTCGAGATCGATCCGGGCTATGCCGATGAACTCTGGGTGAAAGATGCGAGGCTTGAAGATATCAGCGGGCCTGCATTCGTTATCAGCAACGAACATAATGCGCATACCGAAATCAATATGGAAGGGGTCGTCTGCCAGGATGTGCGCTCCTTTGCCTTGTTTCGTGTAAGCGGCAAGCGGATCGATGGGGCTGGCGCTTTGTATGACGTGAAGGTGTTCTCGCATGGTCTGCACTTTCGAGACGCCGGGGACCCGGGCACGATTCAGGACGTGTTTGACGCTTCTGCGTTAACCGGTTTGCCGGCTCCGGTTGCGTCTGACATTGTGGAGTTGCCGCCCATGAATACCTGGGTGAATGTCCGGAGTCTTGGTGCGCGCGGGGATGGAATTACGGATGATACCGAGGTCCTGAAAAAAGCTATCGCTGCACACAGGACGCTGTACTTTCCGTCAGGGCAATACCTGGTGACGGATACGATCCAGCTGAAGCCGGACACGGTCCTGGTTGGCCTGCATCCGAGCATCACGCGCATTCTGATCGCTGATTCGACGCCTGCCTTTCAGGGGGTCGGCGAGGCTAAACCGCTGATCGAAACGCCGCAGCAGGGGACGAATATCGTCACAGGGATTGGCTTGTATACCAATGGCATCAACCCGCGAGCGGTCGCGGCGAAGTGGATGGCAGGCAGCAGTTCGATGATGAATGACGTCAGATTTCTGGGCGGCCATGGTACATCGGACCTCACTCCGGTTCCGAACGAGAATCATCATGGGTGGAGCATCTACAACAACACTCACACTGCCGATTCGAACATCAAGCGGCGCTGGAATGCTCAGTATCCCAGCTTATGGGTCACGAATGGCGGGGGTGGCACGTTTGTGAATATATGGACGCCGAGCACCTTCGCCCAGGCGGGTTTGTATATCTCGAATACGTCAACGCCGGGAAGAGTGTATGAGCTGTCGAGCGAGCACCATGTTCGCAACGAAGTGATGGTGCGGCATGCGTCGAACTGGAATATTTACGCGCTGCAGACCGAAGAAGAGAGCGGCGAAGGGCCGTTCGCTCTGCCGATCGAGGTCCAAGACTCGAGTAATATTACGTTCGCGAACTATCATTCATACCGGGTAGTGAGCACCTATCAGCCGTTCCCGTATGCGGTGAAAGTGACGAACTCCCGCGATATCCACTTTCGCAACTTCCACTGCTATAGCGATAGCAAAGCGTCGTTCGATAATGGCATCTACGATGAGACCCATCATGTGGAGATCCGAGACCGGGAATTCTCCTGGTTAGACATCTCGGGGTTAGACATCTCGGGCGATGCGCCGGCTGCAGAGCCGGAGGGTAGCGCTTCGGCCATTGTCCAGCCGGGTGCGACGGTGCAGAAGCTCGCCGGTGGTTTCTTCAATGGTTCGGGCGGTGCGGTCGGGCCGTCCGGCGATCCGTATTTTGTCGACGCGCGATGGAACGCCATCTACCGGTGGAACGAGAGCTCGCACTTTCTGACAAAGGTCCGAGATAATCCGCTGGAGCCCGTCAACCTTGCCTTTGATAAGTCGGGCGACTTACTGGTGGTATCTTATGCAGGCAAGTCTACGGTGTACGCGATCAAGCCCGAATCCCGGGATGAGAGCATTTCAATTTTGACGCCGCAAGCGTCGGCGCCGAGGCCGGGAATGGCAGTCGTGCTTCCGGTCGATTACTGGCGAAGCGAGAATGATTTTTCGCAGGCTATCGTTGCACCGCGCCCCTGGCAGTTTATCTCGCCGGACGGAAGCGTCTTTATCCCGGTCAAGCAGGACTTTATCGACGACGATCTGTACTACGGAATCCGGATGCAGGATGTCGTCCGCGCCTTTGGCTTATCGCCTACTATGCCGGGGGCGCCATTTTATGTTTCAGACGAGTCAGAAGAAAAGACCTGGCGTGTCACGGTAGGCGCCGATGGAGCAATTTCCAACCCAGTGCTCTTCGCAGAACAGGGCGGAGAGGGCGGCGCGGTTGATGCGGACGGCAATGTTTACCTCGCCGCCGGCCAGGTGTTTGTCTATGATGCGGCGGGGAAGCGAGTCGGCGAGATCAAGGTGCCGGAGAGACCATTGCAGCTACTCTTCGGCGGGAGCGATGGCAAGACACTTTATATTCTGACGCACACGAGTTTGTACTCGGTGAGAACGATGGTGAAGGGGCGGTGACCCCGGGGCTAAGATTGGGCACGGTTTTGATCGCTATCCACGGCCACCAAGCCGCAGCAGGATGTTCTCGATGAAGGAGTTTTGCAGGGGTTCGGTGAAGATCTTATTGCCGTGGCCTATGTTGGTGTAGATCATCTTGTATTTGGTGTTTGTCCAGGTCACAGGAATATCGCCCCCGGTGAGGGTGTCTTTAAAACCCAGCGGATAGTTGGAGGGATCGAGCGTCATGAGCACCTTGATGTATGGGGTTTGCCGGGGATCGGGCTTCCAGCTGTACCACTCGTTGGCTGGAGAGAGGTAGTGTGACGGCAGTCCTTTAGTCACGGGCGATGCGGGATCATCGATGTCCAGAGTTGCGGGAAGCGGCGGCCAGCTGTTGCCGTAGAACACGGCGCCGAGGAAGTCGGCAAACCATGGCCAGGTCTCGCGGCGATCGATGTAACCGGAAATGTGAAAGCCTAGCCACGCTCCTCCATGCTCCATGTAAGCCTGGAAGGCCTCTCGCTGAGCGGGCTCTGATGGAAAGTCGTCCAGCCACACGACCACTTGATATTGCTTCAACACTTCCGGATTGAGATCGTTCCAATTCGACGTAGAGCGGAAGGTGAAGTGGTCACGTTCCGCCGCCTGCGCGTAAAACTTTAAAGCCTGCATGGCGAAGTCGACATGGTCCTGCTCGACGTTTGTGGAATAGAAGGCGAGGACCTGAAACGGCTTGTCCTGCGCGAAGGCGGTCATCGCCGCGGCGAAGAACACGGCAATGAGAATCTGGAAGCGGAGAGCGGGAGTCTTCGACAAGGTTTTTCCTGCTTATCGGTTTTTGTTTATCGTGTTTTGCTTATTAAGGATTGTGCTTAATAAGGATTTTGCTTGACCCTTGAGACTTTGTAATGTCTGCTAATATAGTCCATGCTGAAGCCAAGTCACAAGATGAACTTGAGTTCCCGTTCGGTACGAATAGCTTCGTTGCCGGCGCGCGCCGCCCTGTTGACTGCCATTCTAGGTTCCGCGGTCTGCGGACTCCATGGTGAGGAGAGTGGGCCGAGCGGTAGGCTGATCACGAGCGCCGGCGTCGCCATTCATGCTGCGACGCATAAGGTCTATGCGGTCGATGAAGATGACGGCGCAATCCTTGTCACGAACGAAGTTACCGGATCGAAGAAGACGATCAAGGTCGGTGATGGCCCAGTCGCCATCGCCATCAATCAAGTCTTAGACAAGATTTATGTCGTCAATACTGGCAGTGATTCGGTCAGCATCATTGATGGACAGCAGGACAAAGTGATTACGACCGTCAAGGCTGGATCTCATCCCTACACTCTTGCCCTCAACGAGGTGACTGGCCAGGTCTTTGTGACCTACACCTACGACAACATCGTAACAGTGATCGATGGGGCGACGAATGCTTCGCGATCCATCAAGACGGGGAGCGCGGACGGGATCGCGGTCGATACGCGCAGCGACACGCTCTACCTTACGACGTATGAAGCTCCCGAGATCCGGATTGTCAATGCGGAGACCGGCGTCCTGAGTAAAGTGACAGTGGGCGGCCACATCTGGGGCACGACTCTCGACCAGGCTTCCGACACGCTGTACCTGGCGCATACCGGAACCGCGGACATCGTGGCGCTGAATGTGAAGACGCATGAGCTGCGGACGATCGCGGTCGGAAATATTCCCTGTGCGGTTGCTGTCAATCCTTCTACGCATATGATCTATGCGGTGAATTACGGCGATGAGACGGTCAGCGCCATCGATGCATCGACGGCGAAAGTGGTCGCAACGCTGAAGGCAGGTCGGCATCCGCAGGCGATTGCGGTAGACACGGCCCAGAACCGGGTCTATATCGCGAACGTGCATAGCGGCAGCGTCACTGTGATCGACGGCGCTCGGAACAGCGTGACCGGCGAGTTCCGGACAGGCGATCACCCCTATGCGATTGCCGTCGATCGAACTCTCGGCAATGTGTATACCGCTGATTACGGTTCGTCCGCATCGACCAAGGTTGACGTGCCACTGGCCGCGGTTCCGCAGTAGCGACTTCGCTTTCACGGGCCGCGACGCGTGTGACTTGATCGCTTCATAGTCGAAGTTCTCGACGAGAAAGGTTTTCCTCATGGGCACTCTTAAGTCTCTTCTGGCCAACTCCACTTCAGTCAAGTCTGGCCTGTTCAAGTCTTCTCTGGCGATGGGGATAGTTGCTTGCATTTCGTTGAACGCGCCTGGGCAACAGGCATATCCTCATCACCCGCTGGATGGCTTGTCGACGGCGGAATATTGGACTGTTCATGATGTTCTTGCGCAGAGTGGCCACCTTACCGAGAGTACGTTTGTGGGCAGCCTGCTGCTCCACGAACCGGTGAAGGACGTTGTCTTCGCCTGGCACCCGGGGGACGCGATCCCGCGCGAGGCGGATGTAGTGCTGACCAGTGAAGGCAAGACGTTCGAAGCTCGTGTGGATATCAACAGTAGAAAACTCGAGTTCTATAAAGAGATACCGGGCGTGCAGGCACCTATCTCGGAAGCCGAACTTAATGCGATTAGTGAAATAGCAATCAAGGATCCGCGCGTGCTGGCGGCACTCAAGGTACGCGGCATCACCGACCTGAGCACGGTGGCATGTGAGCCGATCCCGCTGACGTTCCGCGTCTTTCCCGAAGAGGAAGGTCATCGCATCGGCTACGGCGACTGCACTGACCAGCATGGGGCCTATCATGCATGGGGCCGGATCATTGAAGGCCTGTACATTCTCGCGGACTTCGGACAGCAGAAGATTCTGAAGGTGATCGATACGGGCGCTCTGCCTATGCCTCGCGAAGATATTAATTTCGAAGAGGCCGACGCCCGGGCGCGGCCCGGCACGACTCCGTTGACGGTGTCACAGCCGCAGGGTCCGGCTTACACGATCAGCAATACGGGAGACATATCGTGGCAGAACTGGCATTTCCGGTTCCGGCTGGATCCGCGAATTGGGACGGTCATCAACCAAGTTTCCTATCAGGACGGGGATCGGCTTCGGCCGGTGATGTACGAAGGATCGCTTTCCGAGATGTACGTCCCTTATATGGAGAAGGATGCTGGATGGAGCTGGCGCTCCTTCCTGGATGCGGGCGAGTTTCTCTACGGGGGGCTGATCAAGCCTTTGGGCGCGGACGATTGCCCGGAGCGGGCGGAGTTCTTCACCGGCTATGCTCCGTCTTCGAAGGGACAACCGCTGCGCCGAGAAAATCTTGGATGTCTCTTCGAGCGAGTCACGGACAACCCCGCATGGCGTCATTTCGAGAACGGGAACAGCGGCCGGATGAGTCGCGAATTGGTCTTGCGCAGTGCCGCGGTACTTGGCAACTACGACTATCTTCTTGACTGGATTTTTCAGCAGGATGGGACGATCCGTGTCGCGGTTGGCGCTACCGGCGTGGTTGAGACCAAGGGTGTAAAGGAGACTCATGTTGAAGACAAGATGGGCGTTGGGCCGGCAGAGCCGAGCTACGGCACTCTGGTCGCGCCCAATCTGATGGCGGTGAATCACGATCACTACTTCTCCTTTCGACTGGATCTCGATGTAGACGGAGCGAAGAACAGCTTTATGGTCGATCGCATGGTCCCGCAGACCATCTCCACCAACAACCGGACGAGTATCTGGGCGGTCCAGCCTTCGATTGCAAAGACCGAAAAAGAGGGCATGATCAACCTGGACTACAAGCGTCCGGCGATGCTTACTTTTATCAATCCAAGTGTGCATGGCAAGCTGGGGTACGCGACGGGCTATGAGATCATGCCTGCGGCGACCGCGGTGCCGATCGTCTCTCCGGATGACGCGTCGCAGCGCGTTGGCGGCTTCTCGCTGCACCAGATGTGGGTCACACCATATGAGCCGGAAGAGCGTTACGCGGCGGGCACCTATGTGAGCAGTAGTCCGGGCATGCAGGGTCTGCCGGAGTGGACGAAGGCGAATCGCAACATCGAAGATACCGATATTGTGGCCTGGTATACGCTAGGTTTCCATCACATCGTGCGCCTGGAAGACTGGCCTGTCATGCCGACTTTGTGGCACGACTTTTTGATCCGTCCGTCCAACTTTTTCGATCAGAATCCGGTGCTGACTCTACCTCACCAGCCGTGATTTTATGCCGGTTGAAGGACGACGCGTTGGTATCGGGTGAAGGCTGACCCCGCAAACCTGTAGGTCTTCAACAGACGTCTCGTGCGCTTTCACAAGGTAGTGACGACCTGGTAGAAATCGGTGTTGCGTCCAGGAACCTCCGTGTGGAGTTGTATCGAGGCGCCCGCGTCGCCGCGGGGATGGCGGGATGGGGTTACAATTTGGGTAGATTCCTATGAGATCCCGGGATCGCCAATCCGCACGCACTGCCATACCAGGACGCTTGAAGGTTGTTTCTCTCAGGCGCTTTCGCCGCGGCCGTCCCGATCGTGGACGAATTCTCTCGAACTAACTTAAGCTTTAACGTTGCCGAGGATCGACAGCTCTGCGCTCCGAAGGAGAGTGGCGGAGCCGGGACCGTGCGTGGAAAATCCTCGAGCGAAATCGGCCACAACCGAACTGCGAAGCCACTCCGGGAATGAGGGCCTCGCCAAGGAAGGACTAAGATGAATAGCTTTGATAGTCAATCGGAATTGAAGTCCGGCAGTCGCACTTATGAGATCTTCCGTCTGCAGGCACTTGCGGCAAAAGGGGTGAAGCTCAATCGGCTTCCTTATAGCCTTCGCATTTTGCTTGAGAACCTGCTTCGTCATGAGGATGGTAAATCGGTCACCGCCGAGGACATTCAGTTTCTGGCGAATTGGGACCCTAAAGCTACGCCATCGCGGGAGATTGCCTATATGCCAGCCCGGGTGCTGATGCAGGACTTTACCGGGGTGCCGGCGATCGTGGATCTGGCGGCGATGCGGGATGCGATGAAGCAGCTGGGCGGCGACCCGGAGAAGATCAACCCGCTGCAGCCGGCGGAGCTGGTCATCGACCATTCGGTGCAGGTGGATGAGTATGGCACGAAGGGCTCCTATGACATCAACGCGGCGCTTGAATTCCAGCGCAACCGGGAGCGCTATGCGTTCCTGAAGTGGGGGCAGTCGGCATTCCGGAATTTCTCCGCGGTGCCTCCGGGCATGGGCATCTGCCACCAGGTGAATCTCGAGTATCTGGCGCGAGTTGTGTTCACGACGGAGATTGGCGGCAAGCAGCGGGCGTATCCAGATACGCTGGTCGGAACGGATTCGCACACGACGATGATTAATGGCCTGGGCGTTCTCGGCTGGGGCGTGGGCGGAATCGAAGCCGAGGCGGCGATGCTCGGGCAGCCGGTATCGATGCTGCTGCCACAAGTCGTCGGGTTCAAGCTGAGCGGAAAGCTCAAAGAAGGCGCGACCGCGACCGACCTGGTGCTGACCGTGACCGAGATGCTGCGCAAGCTGGGTGTCGTCGGCAAGTTTGTGGAGTTTTATGGCGCGGGAATCAGCGAGCTTTCGCTGGCCGACCGGGCGACAATCGGCAACATGGCGCCGGAATATGGGGCGACCTGCGGGATCTTTCCAGTGGACGCGGAGACGCTGCGCTACCTTCGGCTGACAGGGCGGCCCGAAGAACAGATTCAACTGGTTGAGACCTATTACAAGGAGCAGGGGCTCTTTCATGCTCCGGAGGCGGAAGAAGCGGAATACTCGCAGACGATCGCACTGGATTTATCGACGGTGCAGCCGAGCGTGGCGGGGCCGAGACGCCCGCAGGACCGCGTGTTGTTGAAGGATGCGGGCGCTAGCTTCAAGCAGCAGCTTCCTTCACTGCTGGGTCCGACGGCCAATAAGAATGGCGAGCGGCAGGTAACTCGCTGGGAGAGTGAAGGCGGGCACCGGTCGCTGAATGGCAATCTGGAGAGCCCGGAAGGCGAGCCCGAAAAGGGGCCGATCACGACCGTGAAGGAGCGTTTCCATGTCGATGTCGACCAGTATCTCGATCATGGTTCGATCGTGATTGCGGCGATTACCAGCTGCACCAACACCTCCAACCCTTCGGTGATGGTGGCGGCTGGAATCCTGGCGAAGAAGGCTGTCGAGAAAGGTCTTTCGGTGCCGCCGTGGGTGAAGACTTCGCTGGCGCCCGGGTCGCGGGTGGTCACGGACTATTACCAGAACGCGGGATTGCTGCCGTACCTGGATAAACTGCGCTTCAATGTGGTTGGGTACGGATGCACGACCTGCATCGGCAACTCTGGACCGCTGCCGACCGACGTCACCAAGGCGATCGACGATCACGGGCTCGTCGCGGTTTCGGTGCTGAGCGGCAATCGCAACTTTGAGGGCCGGATCAGCTCGGACGTTCGCGCCAACTACCTGATGTCGCCACCTTTAGTGGTGGCTTATGCGCTGGCGGGACGGATCGATCACGACTTCGAGCACGATGCGCTGGGAACGGGCAAGGATGGAGATTCGGTTTACCTCAAGGACATTTGGCCGACGCAGCAGGAAGTCTCGGACGTGATCGCCAGCGTGATGAAGCCGGAGCTGTATACCAAGGAATACTCGACGGTGACGGACGGCGACTCGAACTGGCAGGCGTTGAAGTTCCCGCACAGCGAAGTTTACGAATGGGAGCCGGACTCGACTTACATTCGCAAGGCGCCCTACTTCGATGGAATGAGTGCGGCGGCGGAAGCGGTAGAGGACATTCACGGCGCGCGGGTGCTGGCGGTACTTGGCGATAGCGTGACGACCGACCATATCTCTCCGGCGGGCTCGATCAAGCTCAATGGGCCAGCGGGAAAATACCTTACGGAACATGGGGTGAAGCCGGCCGATTTCAACTCTTACGGCTCGCGGCGGGGCAACCATGAAGTGATGGTGAGGGGTACCTTCGCCAACGTGCGGCTGAAGAACAAGCTTGCTCCGGGAACGGAAGGCGGCGTGACCCGGCTGCTGCCCGAAGGCGAAGGGATGAGCATTTTCGATGCGAGCGTCAAGTACGCGGAGCGGGGAGTGCCGCTGGTGATCCTGGCGGGCAAGGAATATGGATCGGGATCGTCGCGGGACTGGGCGGCGAAGGGGCCGAAGCTGCTGGGAGTGCGGGCGGTGATCGCCGAAAGCTACGAGCGCATTCACCGGTCGAACCTGGTGGGGATGGGCATCCTACCGCTGCAGTTCGGTGAAGGGGAATCGGCCGCGAGCCTGGCTCTGGCGGGAGAAGAGGTCTACGAATTCAGCGGACTTCGCGACCTGCTGGATGCGAAGTTTGCGAATGGGCGGGTGCTGACGGTCGAAGCGACGGCTCCGGATGGCAGCAAGAAGTCTTTCCAGACCACGGTGCGCATTGATACTCCGCAGGAGATCCTCTACTACGAAAATGGGGGAATTCTGCAGTATGTTCTGCGGCAGTTGGCGGGGAAGAACTAGAGACGTCGCCATATTTCCAAGAGGGTTTCGGCTTGAGGTTGCCGAAACCCCTCTTGGGGAATAAAGCCGAACCGCGTGGAAGAGGCTGAAAACGCAGATCCTTCGCTACGCTCAGGATGACAAGAATCGCTCAGGACGCCAAGATTCGCTCAGGATGACAAGGGTGGTTCAGAACCACGAGAATCGCCCAGGACGACAAGATTCGCTCAGAACGCCAAGAGTGGCTCCGGATCACAAGAATCCCCCAATATGACAAGCATCGCTAAGGACGCCAAGAGGGGCTCAGAGCGACAAGAGTGGCTCAGGATGAAGAATCACTCAGGATGACAAGCATCGCTCAGGACGAAGATCGCCCAGGATGACAAGAAACATGTTCGGAGCCGGATGCTTAGATTCCCATGCCGAATTCTCCTACTAAAGCTTCATCGCCGGCGTGGGAGAAGCGATCATAGGGCGTACGGCGCTTGAATTTATAGCGGGAGCGGAGCTCGCGGCCTAGGTATATGCCGAGTGCGGCTGCGCCTACGGCTACCGAGGCTAGACCGATGGTTTTGAAGGGCAGAGAGTTCTCCCGTTTCACGAGGGAGAGGGAATCGGGGAGAGACATAGCTGCCTTCTTTCTCAGCCGGCATAGACGGCGAAGTCCTTGGCGCTTCATATGGTCATGATAACGCAGCTTCTCAATCGCCGGCTCTAGGGTAAGTCTGGCCTACACTCCAAAGTTTGGTGATGGGAACATTTCGGACGGATCCCGGATCAGGGCAGCGCGTCGAGCCGGTGCAAGTACTTGACCTTGTCTTCCGGAGGCAGAAAGCTGGCCTCAAAGGAGTTGGCGGCGAGCTCGCGGAGGTGCTCAAGGCTAAAGTCGAATTCGCGCTGAGCGAGGAGGTATTCGGCCTCGAGATCGCTCTCGAACATGGCGGGGTCGTCGGAGTTGAGGGTGATCATCAAGCCGGCGTCGAAATAGCTGCGCACGGGATGCATCATGGCGGGGACGCAACAGCCGGTGCGGAGATTGGAGGAGATGCAGATCTCGATCGGAATTTGACGCTCGGCGAGCACTTCCATGAGCTCAGGATCTTCGATGGCGGTGAGGCCGTGGCCGATCCGCTCGGCGCCAATATTGAGGGCCGCCCAGATGCTTCCCGGTCCGACGGTCTCCCCGGCATGGGCGGTCAGGCGCAGTCCGGCGTCGCGGGCTTCGGCATACAGGTCACGAAAGGGTTCGGCGCCGGTCCGCCGCTCATCGCCGCCGATGCCGATCCCGACTATCGACGGAAACTGAGGACGCATTGCGGCTGCTTTGCGAAAGACGGTGGCCGCTTCTTCGACGCCGAAGTGACGGACGGCGTCGAAGATCCAGAAGAGGCTGACGCCGAAGTCGCGTTCTCCGCGAACCCGGCCGGACTCCATGCCGCGAAAGATGCGGTCGAACGTCCCGGGATCGGCATCGATCTCCGCCTTGCGCCAGTAGTAGATGACGCCAACCGAGACGTAAACTTCGGCGTGAACGACACCCTGGGCGGCGAGCTGGGCCATCATTCGATAGGTGATGAGCTCGTAGTCTTCAGGGGTGCGCAGACGCGCGGTCACGGCTTTAAAGGCGAGCATGAAGCCGCTGAAATCGGTGTAATGGTAGAGGGCCTCGGCCTCGGCAAGACTCAGCGCGGATGCCTCCTGGCCAGCCGACGAGCGCCGGCTGAGCTCCACCAGCGTTTCGGGACTGACCGTGCCTTCGAGATGAAGATGGAGTTCGGCCTTAGGGAGGCGGCGCAGCCAGGCGCGAGAGACCTGAGTGGTTCCGCCGATCATGCTGGTATTCATCCGTTCACCCTGTTCCGGGCATTCTTGGAACCAAATTCGCTCCGGTGCCGGCTGTAACCAAAGTAAATCGCCAGTCCAATGACCAGCCAGATCACGAACCGCGACCAGGTAATGATTGGCAGACCGGCCATCAACAGTCCGCAGAATACGATGCTGAGAACGGGGATGATGGGGCCGCCGGGTACGCGGAAGCTGCGTTTGCGCTGGGGGTCGCGGATGCGGAGAATCAAGACCCCAATCGAAACCAGCACGAAGGCAAAGAGGGTGCCGATGTTCGACAGGTCGGCGAGTGTACCGATGTCGAAGAGGCCGCCGGGAATTCCGACCACGAAACCGGCGACCCAGGTGGCGATGGCGGGAGTGCGAAAATTCGAATGGACGCGGCTGAACACCCCGGGTAGCAGGCCGTCCCGCGACATCGCGAACCACACCCGCGACTGCCCCATCTGGAAGACCAGGATGGAGGAAATCATTCCTAACATGGCGCCGCAGAGGACCACCAGGCGGACCCAGTGCAGGCTATGTCCTCCGGGTGCAAGGGAAAGCTTCTTGAGTGCATTCACCACCGGAGCCGCGTCGTCGACCATCGAATGCCACGGCACCAGGCCGGTAAGCACAACAGCGACGGCGACGTAGAGCAGCGAACAGACGATCAGGGTTGCGATGATGCCAATCGGCAAGTCGCGCTGCGGACGGTTGCATTCCTCGGCGGCGGTCGATACGGAGTCAAAGCCGATGTAGGTGAAAAAGATGATGCTGCCGCCGGTGAGGACGCCCGACCAACCGTTCGGATAATAAGGGTGGTAGTAGGCAGGCTTGATGAAATGGGCCCCTGCAATCACGAAAGCCAGGATGGCCACGATCTTCAACATCACCATTGTGTTGTTGGCCTTCGCCGATTCGCGAATGCCCCGAACCAGAACCACGGTGATCAGCATGACGATCAGGAAAGCAGGGATATTGAAGCCGAAATGCCATCCCGGGTTGTAGATGACGTTGCCTTGCAGGTCCTGCAGGCCGGTCGGCAAGTAGGCAGGGGAGATCCAGGTAGCGGGAGGGTGGAGGCCAAACCAGTCAAGCAGATCGACCATGTGGGCGGCAAATCCGACACTCACCGTCATGTTGCTTCCGGCGTATTCGAGAATCAGGTCCCATCCGATGATCCAGGCGACGAGCTCACCCAAGGTTGCGTAGGTGTAGGTGTACGCGCTGCCGGCGATCGGGATCATGGAAGCCAGTTCGGCATAGCAAAGTCCAGTCAACGCGCAAACCAGCGCGACGAGCACGATCGAGACGGCGATTGCCGGTCCAGCGCCTGGCCGGCCGATCAAGGCCTGGTGATGAATAAGGAAGTCGAGCAGCGGGGTGTTGAGAATGGAGGAGGTATCGAACTTCTCCCCGGCAATGGCGGTCCCAATGACCGTGAAAATTCCAGAGCCAATGACCGCGCCGACGCCCAGTGCGGTCAGCGATACTGGGCCCAGCGTCTTTTTGAGCGCGTGTTCCGGCAACTCCGAATCGCTGATCAGCTTGTCGATCGACTTGGTCGCGAAGAGTTGTTTCGCCAGGTGTGTGGCTCCTGCTATCGAATTGTAAGGCGCTGCCTAAAAGGGCGCTGGTGCTCTAGATCAGAAGTACGGGCGGTGTCATGTGCCGGAAGGTAGCTTGTAGGCTTTTTCCTATTGAAAAAGCCTACTGCGGAGGTCCTTCGCACTCTAGTAGCCGTACTCTGCTCTAACGCTTGCTGGTACCACGGCTGGCTTTCTTCAGCTTCTGCTTGTTCTCGCCACGGGGGCCGGTTCGCGGGGCCTTGGGGGCTGCTTTTTTGCGGGCGGTGCGCTTCAACTGCTTTCGTTCGGCCTTGTCTTCAATCTTGGTCGTGTTTGCCATGTGTCCTCGGTTGCGGGTGAGTCGCCGCATCTTTTCTGGTGCGAAGTTTTATTAAGACTAAACTACCGAGCCAGTAAATTCGTTGGAAATCGACTGATTCAGGGGCATCCGCGGGCGAGCGCAATTCGCTTGTCAAGCCGGAAGCCGCGAATTAGGCTGGTCTTGGCTTAGGCCACTGGCAGAATCGCCGGTTCGGGTGAAAATGTTCGGAATTCTTCCAGGTTTGGACAGCTGAGATGCCGCTGCCCGGAAATTCCCGGTTGGGCCCGTACGAGATCAAATCGGTTCTCGGAGTCGGCGGCATGGGCGAAGTTTATCGCGCCCGGGATTCCCGTCTGACGCGCGACGTGGCCATCAAGATCCTGCGCGAGGGGACCGCCGCCAGCGCGGAACGGCGAAGCCGGTTCGAGCTCGAGGCCCGCGCGGTCGCCGGACTCAATCATCCAAACATCGTCACCGTCTACGACTTCCGGGTAGAAGAGGGGCGACAGTACATCGTCAGTGAACTGGTCGAGGGCGAGTCGCTGCGTTCGCTGCTCAAGGAAAAACCGCTCGGCTACCGGCAGATGCTGGAGATAGCGACCCAGGTGGCGGACGGCCTAGCAGCAGCCCATGCCATCGGCGTGGTTCACCGCGACCTGAAGCCGGAAAACATCATGGTGGCGCGCGACGGCCGGGCCAAAATTTTGGATTTCGGTTTGGTGCGGAAGGCGCGTCCTTCGAGTTCCTCGCCGATGCTGATGGGGCTGGAGGAGACCTTCATTCCGGACGCCGAGTCCACCTTGCATGCAACCACCGAAGGGGCGGTGATTGGCACCGCCAGTTACGTCAGCCCTGAACAGGCTATTGGACGAGAGGTGGATTATCGCTCGGACCAATTTTCCTTTGGACTGATCCTGTACGAAATGGCTTCGGGACGGCAGGCGTTTGCCCGAGACAGCGCGGTCGAGACGATGGCCGCAATCGTTCGCGACGAGGCTCCGTTCATTGAGGAGAAGCTGCCTACAACCCTGCGATGGATCATCGACCGGTGTCTATGCAAAGCCCCTGAACAGCGGTATGACTCGACCCTCGATCTCTATCGCGATCTGAAGAATCTGCGCGACCGGGCGCCCGAGAGCTCCTCCAGCGTTTCAAAACGTTTACCTCGGCTGCGGCAAGGGAATATGCGATGGAGACTGGCGATTGCCCTGACGGCGTGCTTTGCTGGGGGAGCCATCTTCACATGGCTGCTGATGCCGGCCGGGCAGGCGAGCAATCACTACCAGTATCTTCCATTTGCCGTGAACGCCTCCAATCCAGTGTGGTCGCCCGACGGTAAGGCGGTCGCGTACAGCAGCCCGATCAACGGCAGCGATCAGGTATTTCTCCGCTATCTCAACTCTCCGTTGCCGGTCCAGCTTACCCAGGAACCGTGGGGAGTGCGACCGCTGGGATGGTCGAACGATCGCAGCCACCTTCTGGTGCTGCGCGGCACGGCAGCCGAGACGAGCGATGTGACTCTGCTGTCAGTACCGGTGACGGGCGGGGATCCGGAGACGATCCTGCAAGCGCGATGCATCGCGTGCGCGCTTTCGCCGGACGGCCGGGTCTTCGCTACCTTCGCCACCATTTCTCCGGGCGTGGACAGCGTTTCGGTTTCCGATCCGCTAGGGTCGGCGTTACGAAGATACACACCAGACCCTTTTGTCGTGAAGGTATCGCGCGGCGATCCGCAGCTGCATTTTTCCCCGGATGGCAAACAGCTGTTGCTGATCCGGGCGGGCGATCAGCGGGAAGCAGAGGCATGGCTGCTCCCGTATCCGGCAAGAAGAGCAGTGCAGCCGGTGCATCTTCCGCACCGTATCTTTGGTGCTCGACCGACGTTTGACTGGATGCCGGACAATCGGGAGATCATTTTGTCGAAGGCCGCGGATACCCGTTCGCCAGAGCACCTCTGGATGGTGGACACGCAATCGAAACGCGAGGTGCAGCTGACCTCGGGAGTGACCAACGAGATCATGCCCGCGGTTCGGCCGGATGGCGGCGGTCTCTTGTTTTCGACTTACGATCGTTCGCTTGACGTTCTTTCCCTTTCAATTGTCGATGGCGCCCTCGAACGAATTGTCTCCACCACCCGCGAAGAAGGGATGCCCAGCTGGGCGCTCAAGGAATCGAAGCTTGCCTGGGTGACGAACCGGAATGGTCCTTATGAAATTTGGGTGAAGGGAGCGAATGACCTAGGAAGGCCGGTGGTGACGGGCGACGATTTCTCCGATGGTCCTACGCGAGCATTCATGAATCCGGCGCTTTCTCCCTCTGGAGACAGGATTATTTATTCGCGGGCAAACTCGGCGGGTGAGATCCATCTTTGGATATCGTCGCTTCTTGGGGGACCCCCGGTCAGGCTCACCGATCGACCGGGAGCCGCTCATGAGTTCGCGGGAAGTTGGTCGCCGGATGGACGGAACTTTGTTTACCGCGAGAAGAATGCGTCTCCGGATGGAGGCGAGACTAACTTCCTGATGATGGTGAAGACCGGTGGCGCGGAAACTCCGGTGGCCCTGAAACGAGGCGGATCCGCCTATTTACCTAGCTGGTCCCCGGATGGGGAATGGATCACTTATCGCGGCGAAGATGGTTGGCAGCTGGTGAGTCCGACGGGAAAGGCGGACAAGTTCCTGGGCAACTTCCGGACGCAGTCGCTGGTCTTTTCGAAGGACAGCAAGGTGCTCTACGGCATCACGGACGACGACGAAGCCGACTTCTTCTCCGTGGATCCGACTTCGGGAAAGACAACGACGATCAAACGACTCGGCAAGGACACCAGACCTGCCACCAGCATGCGCCCGGGTCTCCACCTAAGTCTCTCCCCGGACGGGAAGAGCCTGGCATATAGCGCAGAGCAGAGCCGCTATCACCTGTGGATGCTCGAGGGTCTTCGCGAACCAGCGTGGTGGGAGCGATTGCGCGGCGTACTCGCGCGGTAGACGCGGAGTTGGCTGCTGCTTACCCCGGACCGAGCTGGTCCCATATCGGCAGATGCGTTGGATCAAACGCTATTTTAATGACTTGAGGGGGTGCTTCCGCCGCTTTTCGGCCAAATGCTCAAAGTCTTGAAATAGAGTGTCTGCTTTATGACCGAGCGCTGGACCGTGCTCTTTCCTGTATTTCTCCCGATAGCGCAGCACGAAATCCTCGAGAATGACCCAGTTGTCGAGAACGTTGTTGTAGTATATCCGTTTGTAGGTCTTCTTGTCGAATGCGCCAGTCTTCAACCCTGTAGCTATGAATTCGTAAGAGTTCAGCACAGTGAAGAACGCTTGTTGCTGAGGGGAATCGGGGGGAACCAAAATAGCTTGACTGTCGATGCCACCGGGTGAGTTTTTGAGATTTCGAACTAGCAGGCGGGCTTTTACCAGTGAGTCGTCTTTTAGTTGGTCTAAGACAACGTCGACTGTCGCTCTGCGTCTTTCGTGGCGGGAAGAAGAGCGAAGAGTAAAAATTGCGATGGCTGCTGTAACGGCAAGGACGAGGTTCTGGAACCAGACTTCGTTGAAGGCGCTGGAGTGGAGGTAAACAATGAGATGCTGTAGCCAACCGGAGGCGGCTCCTGCCATTTCTAGTTTACGACACCATCCCGGCCGATGTTAACGACACCATCTCGCATTCTCATGTTGGTCTCCTTCCGCTCGGATTATACCCTTAGGATGCCTCCTTGGGGTATTTAGTTCCAGGGCCACTAGATGGGGCTTGGATCCTCCTAGACTTATCGGCGATACCGAGTGGGTCTGGAGGGGGGTTGTCAGAGTCGAATCGCCGGACCCATGTACACCGGAGCGTTGATCATACGCTATGCCAGCATGCAGAAATTAAGCTTAGCCAGGTATGCTGTTGCCCATCTACACTCTTTTTAATAAAACGTTTGGCAGAAATTTGCGCACATACGGGCAAATCCGATCCTACCCTCTCTAGACCTTTTCAAGGTTGGCAAACTTCTCCACTAGTTTTTTGACGCCGAACTTGGCGAACTGCACCGTGACCTTTGTCAAATCCCCGTCACCCTCGGTCCGGAACACGACGCCATCGCCGTATTTCGGGTGGCGGACGCGTTCGCCGCTCTTGAATCCAGTTGCGCCTTCGGCTGGAGGTACTTCGAGCTTGGGCCGCGGGGCGTATCCTGATTTGCCCTTCGCCGAGAAGAACTGGGCGATATTGTCGAGCGATCCTGCGGGCGCGCCTGACTTCCCTGTTGGCTTGGCCGGGAAACCGCCGCCGTAGCGCGACCCGGCAGCCGCTGAAGAGGACGCTCGAGCGCTCTGGTCTTCGTCCTCGTAGCTGTAGTGCCGGCCCGATTCCATATCGTCATCGCCGTAAGGCGAACGGCCGCGGCTATTCCAGTCGGCGCTTCGTCCGCCACTCCAACTTTGGGTGCGTGCCCGGACGGGGCTCAGGTCTTCCATCAATTCGGCGGGAATTTCCTCGAGGAAGCGAGAAGGCAGGCTGGCCTCCGGCATATCGTTGCCATAGCGCCGGCGATAGCGAGCGCGGGTGACGAGAAGAGTGTCCATCGCCCTGGTCATTCCGACGTAGCAGAGCCGCCGCTCCTCTTCAAGTTCGTTGGGGGCATTGAGTGTGCGCGAATGCGGGAACAATCCCTCCTCCATACCGGCGAGCAGCACCAGCGGAAACTCGAGGCCTTTGGCTGCGTGAAGGGTCATCAGCGTCACTCGTGAACTTGGATCATATTTGTCGACGTCGCTCACCAAAGCGGCGTGATCGAGGAACTCATGCAGGGTCTCGCCGCGCGCCTGGGCATCTTGAGCGGCATTGGCAAGTTCCTTCAGGTTTTCGATCCGGGAGAGCGACTCGGGTGTTCCTTCTTCTTCCAAGGCACGGATATATCCCGTTCGATCGATCAGGAAACGAATGATCTCGGGGAGGGTCGCTGCGTCGCCGGGCTTGCGAAAGGCTGGCCGATCGTCCGAGGTAGCGAGAGCGGCCAGCTTCTGGGCCGAAACTCTGGCAAGCGAGGCTTGTTCGAGCGGAGTGGGTCCTTTTGCCGCCTGAAATCCGGATTCATCGACGACTTCAAGAAAAGGATTGAACTCGGTGGCATCGACTTTCAGCTCGTCGCCGAACGACTCGAGGCCGAGCAGTCCCTGGCCGTCGTCATCGAAGTCGGCGAAATCAAAGCTGGTATCGACGTCTGCCGGATCCTGTTCCAGGCTGCTTGCCGGCTCTCCTTCCATGCCGGAGCCGGCTGCTTCTGAAAGTTCCTGATCGGGCTGATTTGCCAGATCGGCGGCGAGCTTTTCGTCGAATCCGGGAGCGAGCATGGCGCGCGCATCTTGAATCAGGCGGCGGAAGTTCTCAAGCGCAAGCAGGGCCCGCTGCGGCAGCAACCGTCCTTTGACGGCTTGACCAGTGGCTGTCCAGAGACTAGTGCCGGTCTCAAGCGCCAGCCGCTCGATCGTCTCCATTGTGGTTTTGCCGATGCCGCGGGGGGGCGTATTGATGACTCGCTGCAGGGCGATCGAGTCGTCGGTATTCTGGACCAGTTTGAGGTAGCTGAGCAGGTCCTTGATTTCGGAGCGATCGTAAAAGGAGAAGCCGCCGACCATGGTGTAGCTGATACCGTAGCGGCGCAGCGCTTCTTCGACCAGGCGGGACTGGGAATTGGTGCGATAAAGAACGGCGGCGCGGGGTGGTTCGCCCGAGCCGTCGCTCTCCTGCCCGGCCTTACGTAGGTATTTGTTGACCTGGTCGGCGATGAAGAGGGCCTCGTTTTCTCCATCTGGAGCTTCATAGTAGCCGATGAGCGAACCGCCCTGGCGGGCGGTCCAGAGATGCTTGCCTTTGCGCTGGGCATTGCGCGAGACGACGGCGCCAGCGGCTTCGAGAATCATCTGAGTAGAGCGGTAGTTCTGCTCCAGCCGAACCGTCTTGACGTTCGGGAAATCCTTTTCGAATTCAAGAATATTTTTGATGTCGGCGCCGCGCCAGGAGTAAATGCTCTGGTCTTCGTCGCCGACGACGCAGACGTTCTGTCCCGTGCCGGCGAGCAGCTTCATCAACTCATATTGGGGGCGGTTGGTGTCTTGATATTCGTCGATGAGGAGATAGCGATAGCGGCGGTTGTAGCGTTCGCAGACCTCGGCAGAGGACTTCAAGACGCGCACTGCTTCAAGCAGTAGATCGTCGAAATCGAGCGCGTTGGCTTTGCGCAATTCCTTGCGGTAGGCCTCGAAGACGTGCGCTACTTTCTCACTGGTCGGGTCGGCCGAGCCGAGGTAGTACTCCTGCGGATCGAGCATGTGGTTCTTGGCCCAGGAGATGCGAGATAGCACGACCCGCGGGGTGAGCTGTTTGTCATCCAGGCCCATGCGGCGCATGACCTGCTTGACCAGCGACTGCTGATCGGATTCGTCATAGATGGCGAAGGTGCGGGTGAGGCCCTCGCCGCCGATGCGGAGCGACTCGATGTCCCGCCGCAACAGCCGGACGCAGAACGAGTGAAAGGTCGAGAGCTGGGGCTTGGCGAGCGATCCGTGGGCGAGCAGTTTGTCGACCCGCTCGGCCATTTCGGCGGCGGCCTTGTTGGTAAAGGTCACGGCCAGAATGGAATCCGGCGCGACATTGCGTTCCTCGATAAGGTAGGCGATGCGGTGCGTGATGACGCGGGTCTTGCCCGACCCCGCGCCGGCGAGAATGAGCACCGGACCATCGACGGCCTCGACCGCCTCCCGCTGCTGCGGGTTCAATTTGCTGAGCAGATGCTGCAAGGACTACTACCTGGCTTCTCGTGAGGGTTACGCCTGGAACGAAGGACGCTCTCTCTAGTGTAATCGCAGGAGGGAGGGCACCAATTCCCTGAGTGTCGGGTTGGTGTTCTTTGGACGCACCAGGCTGGCCAACATATGCAATCGAGCAGCAAAGCCCTGCCATTTGGGGTCTCCGCGTCCGGGATTCCCGGCGGATCGCCCTTTATCGGGACTGAAGGCAAATAGGAATGAGCCTTGCCGAGGCGGTTTCGGCCTAATCATAGAATGATGGCTGCGAATGATGGCAGCGAAAGATGGCTGCGGGCAATTGCAGCGATCATTCCTACGTGAGGGTGTATGTCGGAGCTACCTGGATGGAGAGAATTAGGCGCGATCTTCCATAACGACCGCAGCTTTGTGTTGCGCATTGTGCAGCCGGGCCTGGCTGGGTTGATGGACGGCTCGGTTTCGACCTTGGCGCCGATCTTTGCGACCGCGTTTGCCACGCATCGTTCGCACACAGTGTTTCTGATCGGCGCGGCGTCGGCGGTGGGCGCGGGAATCTCGATGGCCTTTTCGGAAGGTCTCTCCGATGATGGCGAATTGACCGGCCGCGGCAATCCGGTCTTTCGCGGCATTGTTACTGGTCTGATGACCTTTGTAGGCGGATTCCTGCACACGCTCCCCTTCCTGATCGGCAACGTCCATACCGCTTTGACACTAGCCTACCTGGTCGTCGGAGTGGAGTTGCTGGTGATCTCATGGATCCGCTATCGCTATTTCAAGACCAGCTTTGGCATGTCGTGCTTCCAAGTGATTGTTGGCGGAGGGCTGGTATTTGCGGCAGGGATTCTTATCGGAAGTTCGTAGAAGCGATGATTATTGCTCCGGCTTTGCGACGATCAGGACATCCAGGAAGCGCGGTCCGTGAACGCCCTTGATGCGGGTCATCTCGATGTCGGCGGTGGCGGAAGGCCCAGAGATGAAGGTGGTGGGTAGGGTTGAGGTCGACGCGAGCCGGTCGAAGGCTTCGGAGACGGTTTCGACGATTTGTTCCTCGAAGACCACGCAGAGATGATAGTCAGGGATGAGCGAGAGCTTGCGGGGACCCTGGGCGGCGGCGTTCTGGAGAACAATGGTACCGGTGAGGGCGATCGCTACGGTGCATCCGGTGACTACGCCATCGAAGCTGTCGAGTTCGCGATTGGAGAGAGTATCTCCTTCGGTGAAAGAAACAGATGCAGGCAGCCAATCGCTGGGAGTTCCCGAAGGAATGACGATTCGCGAGGCCCCTCGTTCCCGGATGGCGGCGCCGATCACAGCGGAGAGGGCAGTTTCGTTGACCTGAAAGACGCGGGCGCCATATTCGATGAGCCGCTCTTCGAATATCTGCAGGCGTTCTTCGGGAGCGAGTGAGCCGCTGCGGAGATAGGCGCGTGGGATCCGGTCATACTCCTGGCCGCCGGATCGAGCGTCGGCCGGGGCGTGCGGCCCGCGAATTCTGGATAGGATCGCCTGGCGCGACGCGGAGGTTTCACTCATGGCTAGTTCGATCTGAGCGTTCGCTCCACCATTCGCGGAAGGACTGTTCGGGCAGTGGAGCGAGATCGCGAGTCTGGGTCCAGCCGCTCAGCATGAGCGGCAGATGCTCGATGAAGTCGTTTTTGGAGACGAAGGGAATCTGCCCAATCCGGCCGAGGCGTTGGGCGAGTCTGAGGCGATCTCCGCTTTCAAAGACGGCGGCAGCAGTCTGCATGCCGATATTCCAAAGACCGAACAGTCCGCTGATGGTCCCCTGATCGCGTTCGACGACTTTGCGGCGCAGGTGGATGAGTACTTCAGGGATATTGATCTTGACTGGGCAGACTTCGTAGCAGGCTCCGCATAAAGAGGAGGCGTAGGGCAGTGAATCTCCGTCGCCGAGACGGCCGTCCGCGGTCTGGTGGAGTTGTGGAGTGAGGATCGCGCCAATGGGGCCGGCGTAGACCGACGCATAGGCGTGGCCACCAGTCTGGCGATAAACCGGGCAGGCGTTCTGGCAAGCGGCGCAGCGAATGCACTTTAGCGTCTGCTTGGCTTCGGCGTCGTGCAGGATGGCGCTGCGGCCATTGTCGAGCAGAATGACGTGGAACTCCTGCGGGCCGTCGCCGGGGCGCACCCCGGTCCAGATGGAATTGTATGGATTCATGCGTTCGCCGGTTGAGGAGCGCGGCAGCGTCTGCAGAAAGACTTCGAGGTCGCGAAATCGGGGAATGACTTTCTCGAGGCCGACGACGGAGATGAGCACATCGGGCAGGGTGAGACACATGCGTCCGTTGCCCTCAGACTCAAGAATGCAGACGCCGCCGGTTTCGGCGATGAGGAAGTTCGCCCCGCTTATGGCGACTTTGACGCTCAAAAATTTTTCCCTTAGATAGCGGCGGGCCGCATCGGCGAGATCCTCGGGCGTATCGCCGAGATCGGGTAGATTCATTTCCCGTCGGAACATCTCACGCACTTGGCCACGGTTTTTATGCAGGGCTGGCACGATGATGTGCGACGGCTTGTCATGGCCCATCTGAATGATCAGTTCGGCAAGGTCGGTCTCGGTGGGATGAACTCCAGCGGCTTCCAGGGCGTGGTTGAGCTCGATCTCCTCGGTAGTCATCGATTTGATCTTGATGACTTCGCTGACTTGATGGCGGCGGACGATTTCGACAGCGATGCGATTGGCCTCGGCGGCATCGACGGCCCAGTGGACATGGCCTCCAGCGGCGGTACAGGCGGCCTCGAACTCGAGGAGATATTGGTCGAGATGGTCCAGGGTGTGCTGCTTGATCGCGCTGCCCGCATCCCGAAGATGCTCCCAGTCAGGCATTTCGCCAACAACAATGGCGCGCTTGGCGTTGATCACGTTGGTGGCGTGGCGGACGTTCTTGCGAAGCTGAGAATCTTTGAGCAACTGGTGAGCGGCGGTGGGGAAATCGCCTTGCGGCCACTCCACTTGCGGAGGAGCAATGTTGATCAGGCCGGCGGCTGGAGTCGTGCCAGGAGTCGTCATAAGGCGGCAGCCGGTTCCCCTTGAGAGGCGAGAATCTCCGCCAGATGGGCGGTGCGAACGTAGGTGCGCTGGCGGTGCAGGGAGCCGTAGACGTGCATCAGGCAGGAGTTGTCGACGGCGGTGCAGACCTCGGCGCCGGTGTTCAATACGTGGCGGGCTTTGTCAGCGAGCATGGCGGAGGAGACATCGGCGTTCTTGATTGCGAAGGTGCCGCCGAATCCGCAGCATTGGTCGATCTCGGGCAGGTCGACGAGTTGGATACCTCGGACTTTCCGAAGCAGACGTATCGGGATGTCACCGAGGTGCAAGCTGCGCAGCGAGTGGCAACTGGCATGGTAAGTGACGCGATGCGGGTAAGTGGCCCCGACGTCGAGGACGCCGAGCTTGTTGACTAAAAACTCTGAAAATTCGTAGACCCGCGGCAGGAGCGCTTCAACCTCGGCGACGAAGGCATGGTCACCGGAAGCTACGGCGGCTTTGTGGTAATGCTCGCGGATCATCGCCACGCAGGAAGACGAAGGAATGCAGATGGCTTCAGCATCGCGGAAGACTTCAACGAAGTGGCGAATAATCGGGATGGCTTCGCGATGGTAGCCGGTGTTCCAATGCATCTGGCCGCAGCAGGTCTGGTCGGGCGGGAAGTCGATGGTGTGGCCGAGGCGCTCGAGGAGATGGACGACAGCTTTGCCAGTCTCGGGAAAGAGAGTGTCGTTGTAGCAGGTGATGAACAGCGACACGCGCACTGGCTAGCTCCCAACAATGAATAGGATGAGTGTATCGGCTGGGGCAGCGCTCTCACAACTACCAAAAGAGAATTTGTTTATCAGTAGGAACGCAATGCGCTCGTAGCTCTTGGTCGTAAGAAGGGCGCTTGCGGCTATTTACTTATCTCCACTACTGCGACCCCGTACTTGGGCAGATCCTCAGAGGAGACCGACGGAGTTCCGTTGGCGAGCAGGTCGGTGGCGGCGTTCGGTAGCGTGACGTGCTGTTCGGATGTCGTGTGATTGATGAGGATCGCGACGGCATGACTTCCCTTGCTGCGGACGCAGACTTCGACGCCGGCGGGGACGTTGGGTATTTTGGGCTGGACCCCGGCTTGCTGAACCAGCTGGTTGGTTAGCTTCGCCAAGAGGGCGTCATCGAGCCAGACTCCCAGGTAGGTGATGCTGCCTTTTCCAATCTTCCGGGTGATGGCCGCGGGCTGGTTGTCGAGCCAGCCGTTGCTGGGGCCGTAGGTGAGGATTGTTTTAGTGTCGCCGCTGTTGCCGGAGACCTGAATGTTGGGGATCGAGAGCTGTTCCGCCCAGATCTTAGCCGTGCCAGAACCCAAATCTGCGGTCACTGGGACTTCGTTTTCGAGGGCGTAGAACTGCTCCACGTGGCCGCCGAGGAGATTGGATAAATCTCCGGGCTGCAGTTGGGTGTTGAGTGCATCGTATTCGTCTTTCATGCCGGATCTAGGGCCGAGCAATAAGTTGCCGCCTTGCTGGACGTAGGCGACCAGTCGGACGGCCGTTGCTTTGGGTAGCACGTTGAGGGCTGGAGCCTCGACGAGCTTGTAGCCGTCGAGCGGGGCATCCGGCGAGACGATGTCGACGGTTTGAGCGGCTTCGCTGAGTGGCTTGTAGAAGGCCACCAACTCTTCGACTGGATCGAATTTCTCGCTATGGCGCTGAAAGTTGATGGCCCAGCGGCTGTTGTAGTCGTTGAGGATTGCGACCTCGGCGTGAGGCGAGGTGCCGGCGAGAGCAGCTCCGGCCTTTTCGAATTCTTCGCCTACTTGCTTGACTTCGTCGTAGACGGGGACCGGGTTGCCGTCTGCCCCAACGAGCACGCCGTGGTATTGCTCCTGCCCGTTGAGGGCGGCGCGCCACTGCCAGTATTCGACTGCATCGGAGCCGTGGCCGATGGCCTGCCAGGCCATATCGCGGACCTGCCCCTTGTCGAGCGGGTTGTTGGTCTTGCGCCAGTTCACGAAAGCGGGTTCGGTTTCCATGACCCAGAAGTTCTTGCGTTTATAGCCGCGGGTGAGGTCGTGGCGGGCGCCATTGTCGAATGGATCGTAGACCGGGTCGCTGATGTAGTCGTCCCAGGAGGCCATATCGAGCACGGTGTGAACGACATATTCATCGAAATTGTCGAACCAGCCCATGGTGTTGGTGGTGATGAACTGGCGTGGATCGGCGAGCGGACGGATCGCTTCGATCTGGTTGACCGAGTAGCTTTTCCATCCCTGGCTGACGAAGTGGCGCCAATCAAGCAGCAGCGCGGGATTCTCATTCTTGGGCCTTACAGGAATTTCGTCGAAGCTGTCGTAGGTCTGGCTCCAGTACGTGGTGGCCCATTTTTGATTGAGGTTCTGGATGGAGCCGTACTTCTTTTTCAGGAACTCATGGAACTGGGCCTTGGCTTCGGGATCGAAGGAGTCGTTGGCATATTCATTGTCGAGCTGCCAGCCAACGACATTCGGATTATGGCCGTAGCGCTTGGCCATCTCGCCAGCGATTCCACGAGCGAGCTGACGGTATTTTGTGTTGATGAAGGAGAACTGCTGACGATTGCCGTGTTCGTCTCGGACTCCATTTTCGTCGACGCGGAGGGTCTCCGGGTATTTGGTGGTGAGCCATGCGGGAGGGGCCGCGGTCGGTGTGCCGAGGACGACAACGATGTGGTGAGCGGCGGCCTTGGCAATCGCGTGATCGAGCCACGTGAAGTCATAGTGGCCTTCCTCGGGTTCCATGGTGCTCCAGGCAAACTCGCCCATGCGGACAAGGCGGATATGCGCCGCCTCCATCTTGGCGAGATCGCGGTCCCATTGCGCCTCGGGCCACTGCTCCGGATACCAGGCCGCGCCGAGCAGTAGTGGAGGCGCATTAGGATAGGCGGTGGCTTGCGCCTGGGTGGTTGAAGGGAGTAGAGCCAGAAGAAGGGCAGTCAGAATTTCGGCGGCGGCAAGCCAGTTCCGAGGGCTACGGCGGCGATTTGCCGAGGTGGGCAGACTGGGCATGTAAACGGATCCATTCTTAAGACTTCTTTTTATGACCTGCGGTGGTGCGCCGTTTTTATTGTAGTCAGGACGTTGGGAGGCGGGGGAGCGCAGGCTGCGGAGTTTTTTTGCAGGGTTCTCCGACCAATCTTCTTGACGGGATAAACGAAACCGTTCAGTATTGTTACGGCGGAGGATCCAGGATGATCCGAGTTCAAAATCTCGTGAAGAACTTTGGCGATTTTGCTGCTGTCCGGGACATTTCCTTTGATGTGGCGCAGGGAGAGATCTTTGCGTTTCTGCGGCCGAACGGCGCGGGAAAAACCACCACGATCAAGATGTTGACCACGCTGCTGCCGCCGACGAGTGGGACGATCGAGCTGGATGGCCTCGATCCGCGCACGCATAAAAAAGAGGCGCGCGAGCGCTTCGGCATCGTCTTCCAGGACCCGAGTCTGGATGCCGAGCAGACGGCCTACGAAAACATGATCCTGCATGGGGTTCTATATCGTGTGCCACGAAGCTTGAGGGAGAGCCGGACCGAGCATCTTCTGAAGCTATTCGAGCTATGGGACCGGCGGGACAGTTATGTCAAAACCTTTTCGGGAGGGATGAAGCGGCGGCTGGAAATCGCCCGTGGGTTGCTGCATACGCCGCGAATTCTATTTTTGGATGAGCCGACGCTGGGGCTCGATCCGCAGAGCCGGAATTTGTTATGGACGCATGTGAAGAGCTCGAATGAGTCGGAGCGGACGACCGTCTTCCTGACCACCCACTACATGGATGAGGCCGAGCGCGTGGCCCATCGGATCGCGATTATCGACCACGGGTCGATCGTTGCCCAGGGAACGCCAGCGGAGCTGAAGGCCCAGACTGGGACGGACTCACTCGAAGGCGCATTTCTGGCATTGACGGGATCGTCGCTGCGCGATGAGGCAGCTAACTCAGCCGACGGGTTACGACAGGTCGCCAAGATGTGGAGGCGCTAGATGGGAGCGATCTACATCCTGTGGTTGCGGGAGTTGAAGCGGTATATCCGGTCGCGGGTCCAGATTGTGGTTTCGCTCGGCCAGCCTTGTCTCTACCTGCTGGCATTGGGCTTTGGCCTGGGTCCGGTCTTTCGGCAGGCCGGCCACGGCAGCTATCTGCAGTTCATGGCGCCCGGTGTCGTCGGAATGACGGTCTTGTTCAGTTCCGTGTTTTCAGGGATCGCGATGCTCTGGGACCGGCAGTTCGGGTTTCTTAAAGAGACGCTGGTCGCGCCGGTCTCGCGGCTGCAGATCATGATCGGACGGACCCTCGGCGGTGCCACCGTGGCGATCATTCAAGGCTCGCTGATCCTACTCATCTGCCTCATCGCCGGCTTTCGCCCTCAGCATTGGCTTGCAATTCCTAGCGCGTTTCTCTTCGTGGTGTTGATCGCGGTCGTCTTCGCCGCGCTGGGGACGGCGATCGGATCGACGATCAAGGACATGCAGGGATTTCAGCTGGTGATGAACTTTCTGGTGATGCCGCTATTTTTCTTATCGGGCGCCCTATTTCCTTTGGCGAACCTGCCGGCGGTGATGACCTTTCTGACCCGGATCGACCCCTTGACTTACGGAGTCGATGGATTGCGGGGCGCGCTAATCAACGTGTGGCACTTCAATGCCGCGCTGGATCTCTCGGTTTTAGCGGGGATGGCGGCTGCATTTATCGGGTTGGGAGCTTATCTGTTTTCTAAAATCGAGGTTTGAGAAGGGACAAGACCGATTCACCGCGATGGCGAGACCGAAGAGCCAGCGAGCCCACAGTCAGATCATAGAAGCAGCGGTCAGCCTGTTCGCGGAGGGTGGCATCGAGGCCACGAGCATGGACGCCATTGCCCGGGGCTCAGGCGTCAGCAAAGCGACCATCTATCGCCATTGGCCAGACAAAGACGCACTCATCCTCGAAGTGCTGGTCTATCTTCACGGTCTCGACCGGGAGCTGCCGGTCTTCGATTCAGGGGACTTTCGCGGCGATCTGGTGGCGCAATTGGAATACGACCCGGCTGCGGACCGGAGGGCGATGCGGGAACGTATTCTGCCTCACCTGATGGCTTACGCCTCTCATAATCGGGTCTTTGGGGAGGCATGGCGCAGCCGCGTGATCTCGCCGGCACGGCTGGCCCTGGGCAAAATGATCGAGCGTGGCAAAGAGCGCGGCATCTTGCAGCGGGCGCTTGATCCTGAGGTGGGCCTGGCCATGCTGCTGGGGCCGCTGATCTATCGCAAGGTCTTCGTCCTGAAACAGGGCGGCAGGGCGCCGAAGGATTTTGAAAGCATCGTAGCGGACAGCTTTATTGCCGCATTTTCAGCCCATCGCGAAGTTCAAGGCAGATCCTCGAAGGAAGCCGATCCGGATATTTGACCGCGGGTGGCGGAAGCATCCGCTGTGGGGAGTTCGTATGCATTTGGCAATGTGATCAGGAGGGGCGGGTGATGCCGACGTTGCGTCAGGAGCGGAGCTACTCGTTTCACCGAATGACCAAATCGCCAGGCGTGGTCCTGCCGCGAGAATAAGCCGGCGGGTGGCAAGCGGCCCCCGGGTGATCTCCTGGGTTTCAGAGCCTGCTCATAATGGTTGACAGTTACCTCGTAAATGGATTTACTTGAGCGAATGAGCTGCTCTCTAATTTTCCGTGACGAGGGATGGGCCGAACGAGCGGCGGGAAATCAGTCGAATTTTTCCGGTCTTGAATTTGAGGATTTCGGCAAAAGGAATCATGTAGACTCAGGGTGTTCAGGAAACGTTTACTGCGATTGCCTGATTTCGATTGGAGCACCATGCTGCTGCCTACATTGAGAGAAGAAGTCCTTGATGCCAACTTGGAGCTGGTTCGGAAGGGGCTGGTCCTCTACACCTTTGGCAATGCCAGCGGCATCGATCGCGAGCAAGGACTGGTGGCCATCAAGCCTAGTGGCGTGGCTTATGAGCGCCTCACCGCTGAAGATCTGGTGGTTGTCGATCTAGATGGCAAGATCGTTGAAGGAACGCTGAACCCTTCCTCCGACGTGAAGACCCATCTGCTGCTGTACCGCGAATTTCCAATGATCGGCGGGGTGGTCCATACGCATTCCGAATTTGCGACTGGCTGGGCGCAGGCGGCAACCGCCATCCCTTGTTTTGGAACGACCCATGCGGACTATTTCTATGGCGAGGTTCCGGTCACGCGGCCGCTCAGCGATGAAGAGATCGAGGCAGATTACGAATACAACACCGGGGTGGTGATTGGGGAGAGGTTCAAGACCCTCGACCCGCTTGCGGTTCCGGGTGTGCTGGTTGCGAATCATGCTCCGTTCGCCTGGGGAAAGACGGCATCGGCGGCGGCTTACAACGCGGTTGTCCTGGAATATGTAGCGAAACTGGCATTCCGCACTGTCGTAATTGACTCTGAAGCTGCTAAAGTTTCGTCCAGACTCCTGCGCAAACACTATGAGCGGAAGCATGGACCGAAGGCGACCTACGGCCAGAGGGATAGTTAGTAACTTCGGGCGGCGGTAGGAGTCTGGAGTGGATACCGATTGTGAAGGATTCGCGGGAGCAACGATGACGATGGAGAAGACCGGTAACTCCGGGTGGTGTAGCGAATGAGCGGAACGTTTGCAGGGCTCCAGCCGGGCGGAGCGATCGCTCCAGGCCTGGGCATGTTCGTTGAGGGACATCACGAACTCGCGAAGCTGTCGTTTCTCGATGTGATTGTGATCGCGGTGTACTTCGCGATGGTCATCTGGATCGGCTTCTATCTGAAGCAGAAGGCCAATACCAGCGAAGAGTTCTTTATGGCTGGCCGGGAGATGACGGCGTGGATCGCCGGTCTCAGCTTTGTCTCCGCTAATTTAGGTTCGCTGGAGTTAATGGGTTGGGCAGGCTCGGCTTATCAGTATGGAATCCTGGCTGCGCACTGGTACTGGATCGGCGCGATCCCGGCGATGCTGTTTCTCGGCCTGGTGATGATGCCGTTCTACTACGTGTCGAAGACGCATTCGGTGCCTGGATACCTGAAGTTGAGGTTCGGTGAGCCGAGCCGGGTGCTGGCGGCGGTATCGTTCGGCTTCATGACCATCTTGATGAGTGGCGTGAATATGTTCGCCATGGCGGTGGTGATGAAGGTGGTGCTGGGGTGGGACATCACCTTCAGCATCCTCATGTCGTCGCTGGCGGTCGCGGTGTATGTGACGCTCGGCGGTTTACGCTCGGCGATCTTCAATGAAGTTCTACAGTTCGTGCTCATCTGGGGCGGCGCGCTGCTGGTGCCAATCTTAGGATTAATCGAAGCAGGCGGATGGACGAAGCTGCAGGCGAACATCCTGGCGAACTATCACGGCCTCGACTATACCCATATGTGGCGCGGTCTGGCGCATTTTTCAACGAACCCGATGGGTGTGCACTGGACCGGCATTGTCTTCGGCTTAGGCTTTGTCATCTCTTTTGGATACTGGACGACGGACTTTCTGGTCGTGCAAAGGGTTCTGGCTGCGGATAGTCTGCGCTCGGCGCAGATGGCGCCGATCATCGCGGCGGCCTTCAAGATGGCAGTGCCTTTCATTGTGATCCTGCCTGGGCTTTTGGGACTGGTGATCCTGCATAACCCGGATGGCACGTTGATGCATCTGGTCGGAGAGAATGCGGTGAGCGCGGCGAATCCTCACAGCTATAACGAGGTGTTGCCGCTGATGTTGGTGCGTTACTGCGGGCCGGGGCTGTTGGGATTGGGCATCACCGCCCTCATTGCCGGCTTTATGTCGGGGATGGCGGGGAATGTGAGCGCCTTCTCCGCGGTCTGGACCTACGACATTTACCAGCCGCTCATCAACAAGAAAGCAACCGATAAGCACTACGTGGCGGTGGGCCGCTGGGCGACCATCCTGGGCGTGGTGGTGAGCATTGGCACCGCTTATCTAGTCATGCACGCGCAGGGCATTATGGACTACGTGCAGGCCTTGTTCAGTTTCTTTATCGCACCATTGCTGGGAACGATCCTGCTCGGGATGTTTTGGAAGCGGGCCACCGGGGCGGGCGGCTTCTGGGGATTGCTGGCGGGGACGGCCACTTCGATCTCTCTATATGTCTGGGTGAAGCTCGATCCTGCAGCGCTTTCAGTCGTGGCCTTCTCTCCCGATGCGAAGGACATGGCGGAGAACCTGTACCGCGCGTTATGGTCCTGGGTCATCTGCGTCCTGGTTACCATCGTGGTGAGTTACATGGGGAAGGCGCGGCCGGAGAGCGAGCTCAATGGTCTGGTCTATGGGGCCACGGTGCTGCCCAATGAAGCACCGGTGCCATTGATCAAGAATCATTGGTTCTGGGCTTCGATCGTGATCGTGGTGTTTTTTGTCCTTAACCTGATGTTCTTTTAAGCGGCGACGAGCTAGAGGTGTTTCATGCATGGTTCGGGTATTTCGATCTGGTTTTTTATCGGGGTGTTGCTGGCCATCTACGGCTTCTTGATCTGCGGCTACGGCATTTATGAGCTGGTCACGGGACATGTGGCGAATGTCGCTTTGGCGAACCTGCACGCGCCCGTGTGGTGGGGAGCAGTAATGCTGGCTTTGGGGGCTTTTTACTGCTTGCGCTTCAATCCTAGAAGGAACTAAGCGGGCAGCGACTGAACTTAGTGAATTTTCACGACTACTTATCTGAGGAGAGACAATGGCAGCGCCCAAGGCAGTGACATTCGGAGTGATCGTCGGAAACCGGGGCTTTTTCCCCGATCACCTGGCGAAGACGGGTAGAGAAGAGATGATCGCCGCAATTGAGAAGGCCGGCCACCAGGCAGTGGTGCTCAATGCGGAAGAGAGCAAGCACGGCGCGGTCGAGACCTATGACGAAGCGCTGCGCTGCGCGGAGCTTTTTAAGCGCCGCCGAGAAGAGATCTCAGGGATCATCGTGACGCTGCCGAATTTCGGCGAAGAGCGCGGCATCGTCGATGCGATCCGACTCGCCGGGCTGAACGTGCCGGTGCTGGTGCAGGCGACGCCCGATCGTACGGCGAACATGACGATCGCGTTCCGCCGGGACAGCTTCTGCGGCAAGATGTCGCTGTCGAACAACCTCATGCAATACGGCATTCCTTACTCTCTGACTACGCTGCATACCGTCGATCCGGCTTCGGAGAAATTTCAATCCGACCTGAGCTGGTTCGCGGCCGTCTGCCGGGTGGTGCGGGGTCTTAAAAACTTGCGCATCGGCGCGATCGGCGCGCGCCCGGCGGCTTTCAACACGGTCCGTTACAGCGAGCGCATTTATGAGGGGCGCGGAATCACGGTAGATCCCATCGATCTCTCGGAGATTCTGGGGCGCATCCATCGAATGGACGATAACGACGACGCCGCCCAGGGCAAGCTGGCCGCGATCAAGAAATACGTTACGACCGGGGGGATTCCGGATGCGGCGCTGCTCAAGATGGCGAAGCTGGGAGCAGTCATCGATATATGGATGAAGCAGAACCACATCACGATTAGCGCGATTCAATGTTGGACGTCACTCGAAGAGTATTTCGGCGTGGTGCCCTGCACAATCATGAGCATGATGAGCGAGGACCTCATTCCAAGCGCCTGCGAGGTCGATGTACCTGGAACACTCAGCATGCACATGCTGGCTCTCGCGTCAGGGACGCCAAGCGCGCTGCTCGATTGGAACAATAATTATGGCGATGACCCCAATAAGGCTGTCTGCTTCCATTGCAGCAACCTTCCCAAGCACTTCTTTACCGAGGTAAAGATGGATTATCAGGCGATCATTGCCGGCACGGTCGGTATCGAGAATACCTTTGGCACGTGCGTGGGCCGGGTGAAGGCGGGGGCGATGAGCTACGCCCGCTACTCCACCGACGACCGGCGGGGTGTGGTGCGCGGTTATACCGGCCATGGCGAATTCACGAATGATCCGCTGGAGACCTTTGGCGGCGCCGGCGTGGTTGAAATTCCAAAGCTGCAGTCGCTGCTGAAGTATATTTGCCGGGAAGGCTTCGAGCACCACGTGGCGGCCAACTTCTCGCATGTCGCACCCGCCATTCATGAAGCCGCTCTACGATACCTTGGCTTCGAAAGCCACTATCATCCCGAGTTAGAGGACTAGCCGATGCCGCCGCTTACCGTTGAAGAACCGGACCTCGCTACTGAGGCGGAGTTACAAGCCGAGGCCACTGAGAAGCAGGCTCGACTCGCTCAATTTTTCGAGGATCAGCAAATTGCGGCCGTGTTGCTCAGGCATAGCCGGAACATTGCCTGGGCCACGGGCGGAAGAGTGGACGCCCGCGTCCTCATCCCCTCGGAGACCTGGGCAACCTCTGTCCTGCTGACCAAGGATGGCAGGAAGTACTATTTTGCGCCGAAGAATGAGGGGCCGCGGCTTGCGGCCGAAGAGTTTGCCGGCCTCGGCTTCGAGCCCGTTCTGTCTCCCTGGTATGACGACGACTGCGTAGCGGCTGCGCAGAAGATTGTGGGGTCGGTCGAAGTCGCGAGCGACATTCCGAGTCCTGGCTTCATCGCGGTCAATCTCGCACCATTGCGAGCCAGTCTGACCTCCGCCGAAGTTCAGCGCTACCGTTGGCTGGGGCGCAAGACGGCAGAGGTGACGGCTGCGGTGCTTCAGGAACTGGAGCCGGGAGTCACAGAATTTGAGATGGAGGCCCTGGTCTCCGACGGACTCCTTTGCGAGGGAATCTTGCCGTCCGTCCTATTGATGGCGGTGGACGATCGCATCCTCAAGTTCAAGCACGCCGTCGCTCGCGGAGAGCGGCTGCAGCGGTTTGGCATGCTGAACCTCTGCAGCCGCAAGTGGGGGCTGGCAATTTCAATTACCCGTTTTGTCCACTTTGGCGAGCTGCCAACCGAACTGGCGGACCGGTTTGGCTCGGCGGCGCGGGTCAATGCCGCATTGCTCGATGCCACTCGTGCCGGAGCGACCTCTGCTCAGCTTTTCAAAGTCGCTCGAGGCGCGTATGTGGCCGAGGGATTCGCCGGCGAAGAGGAATTTCATCATCAAGGCGGGGCGACTGGCTATGGGGAGCGCGAGTGGCTGGCGACTCCGTCAGGCCGCGAGGTAGTTCAGAACCATCAGGCGTTTGCATGGAACCCGAGCATTCGCGGTGGCAAGGTCGAAGATACGGTGATCTTACGAGACGGCGTCATCGAATCACTGACCGACACGCCCGAGCTGCCCATAGTCGAGACCGCCGTGAACGGGACCAAGTATCGCTCGGCCGGTGTCCTGATCAAGGATTATTCCTAAGGGGAGACTTGCAAGAGGAGACTTGCGGAACAAGACGTTCGATGGATGGCTCTGAAATAATCATGAGTAATGGAATTCATCGACCTCAAGACCCAATATCGCAATATCAAAGAATCGGTCGACCGGCGTATCCATGCAGTGCTCGAGCATGGCCAGTATGTCATGGGTCCCGAGATCTCGCAGTTGGAAGAAGCCCTGGCCGCTAGGACCGGGGCAAAGCACTGTATCGCTTGTTCCAGCGGGACCGATGCTCTGTTGTTGGGAATGCTGGCATTCGGGATCGGCCGCGGGGATGAAGTCGTTACGACGCCATTCAGTTTTTTTGCTACGGCGGAAATTATCACGCTGCTTGGCGCGACTCCGGTCTTTGTAGACATCGACCCTTCCACTTATAACTTAGACGCGAAACGCTTGTCGCACGCCATCACGACACAGACTAAGGCGATCCTGCCGGTATCGCTCTATGGCCAGTGCGCCGATATGGATGCGATAGTGGAGACGGCCGGCGACATCCCGGTCATCGAGGATGCAGCGCAGAGTTTTGGCGCCACTTACAAAGCCAGGCAATCGTGCAATCTCAGCCTGGTGGGATGTACGAGTTTTTTCCCGTCGAAACCCCTGGGCTGTTACGGAGAGGGTGGCGCTTGTTTTACCAGTGATGATGAGCTTGCGGAGAGAATGCGGATGGTTCGCAATCACGGACAAGACCGGCGATATCATCATCCGATGATCGGCGTAAACGCCCGGATGGATTCGATCCAGGCAGCGGTACTGTTGGCGAAGCTCGAAGTATTCGATACCGAGGTACAACGGCGCGCGGATGTTGGCGCCCGCTACGGCGAGCTCTTACAAGGGATCGTCAAGACTCCGGAAATCATGGAGGGATCTGCGAGCGTCTATGCGCAATATACGATTGAAGTGGAGGACCGCGATGCTTTTCAAGAAGAAATGAAGAGACGCGGAGTTCCTACTGCGGTTCACTACCCCGAGGCACTTCATCTGCAACCGGCTTATAGCTCTCTTGGCTACCGGGAGGGGGATTTCCCTGTGGCAGAGGCGGCTGCCAAACACGTAGTAAGTCTGCCCATGCACCCCTATCTCTCGGACGAAGATTTAGTGAGTGTTGCAAAGATGGTCGCTGAATCTATCGAAACTTTGAGAAAGCACTCCGCAGCAACGAGGCCGGAACTCATCGCCGGATAGGTTGTGTTCTATCCGCGAGGGAACGCTGAACCCGTGATTCACTGCAGGCTTTCGGAGCGAGGTTCTCCGGGACTTCATCTTGCCTTAAGGTCAAACCACTAGCCTTTGCTCATGAGCAAGTGCATCGGTGTCCCTGTCATTCCTGTACGGTGAGTGAGTTTTGAGATTTAATCCTGAACATAGATGGGTGATCGAGCGGGATCTTGCCCTTGTATGGGGCCTCCCAATTGCCGTTGCTATGTCGCTTGCGGCTGCAAGTTCAGGGCTCGCGCAGGGACCATTCGTATCTCCCACAACAATCCTCTCTTCCTCGAATGCTGCTGTTCCTTCCGATGATGCTGCTCAACCGCTGGTCATCACTCTCGAAGAAGCGATTCGACGTGCCCTGGTCAACGACCCAGCGTATGCGGCAAGCGTCGCCGAGAACGGCTCCGCGAGGCTCGACCATTCTCTGGCCCGCTCTGCTTTGCTACCGCAAGCATCCTTTCACGGACAATATCTATTTACGCAACCAAACGGATCACGGAATCAGGCTGGACAAGGAGTATCGGCGCAGCCTGCTCCCCGGTTTATCGCCAACAATGCCATTCGTGAATATGCCAGCCAAATTCTGGCGACTGAGACGATCAGCGCGGCTAACATCGCAGACTATGGACGCACTGCCGCGCTCGCTGCCAGGGCCCAGGCTGATTTAGAGGTTTCGCGGCGAGGGTTGATTGTTACTGTCGTCTCTGAGTATTTCGAAGTCGTCGCAGCGAGGCAAAAGCTTAGCGTGGCCGCACGGGCCGCACGTGAGGCGGATGCATTTGTTGAACTTACGAAGAAGCTTGAGGCCGGCAGGGAAGTCGCTCACGCCGACGTAGTGAAGGCCAGCCTGGAGGCCCAACAGCGCGGCCGTGAACTCGAGGACGCGCAGTTGGAGGCGGAGAAGGCTTCGCTTCATCTGGGAACTCTGCTCTTCCCCGATCCGCGGACTGCGTTCCAAACAGCGGACAGCGCAGTTGTGCCGCCGCCCTTGCCGTCGCGTGATGACGCTCAGGCCGCAGCGGGTAGAGGCAATCCTGACCTTCGCAGCGCGCTCGAGGCGGTACGCGCGTCGAAGAGTGAGGTGTCGGCTTCGAGGGCGGCTTATCTTCCGGCGCTTTCGTTCAATTACATCTATGGCATCGATGCACCGCAATTTGCAATCAACGGACCGGAAGGCGTCCACAACCTTGGTTACTCGGCATCCGCCGGCATCGACGTGCCTCTGTGGGACTGGTTTGCGATCCATGATCGCGTGAAACAAAGCGAATTGCATGAAAAGGCCGCGCAGGTTGTGCTCACGTCGACGCAGAGACAATTAGTTGCGCAACTGGAGGAGTACTACAACGAGGCCAGCGTGGCCGACCGGCAGTTAGCTTCACTGGACGCCAGTGTTAGCACGGCCCAAGACAGTCTCGGGCTGACGAAATTACGCTATAGCGCGGGCGAGGCGACAGCGCTTGAGGTTGTGGACGCGCAGAATGCGTTGACGATTGCCGAGGATGCACATGCAAATGGCGTGCTTCGTTATCGGGTGGCCTTAGCTAATCTGCAAACACTCACGGGAGCGCTCTAAGAATGGCGAGATGTCTAAGAATGGCGAGCTCTCAGGGTGGCAACAAACCCGGTGCTGTGTCGCTGGTTCGCAGTTGCACTGTTATGTTGCTTGCCGTGCTCTTGCCACTGACTGGATGTAAGCAGAGTGAGAGCACTCCTCCTACTGAGGTGGAGGTGGAATCGGCCCCAGCCGCCCAGACTAGGATTACCGAACATATCATCGCGGATGCGGTGCTGGCGCCGCTCGCTCAAGCCGCCATTGCGCCACGCATCACTGCGCCGGTCAGCAGGTTCTATATACAACGAGGGTCGAAGGTCAAAGCCGGTGAGTTATTGGCGACACTGGAGAATCGCGACCTGCAAGCGGCGGTTACTGATAGTCAAGGCAGCTACGATGCCGCTCAGGCTTCCTATCAGACGACGACCAAGGCGGTCGTTCCGGAGGATTACCAGAAGGCGGAACTCGATCTTGCCCAGGCGAAGGCTAACCTTGAATTAAACCAGAAGATTGTCGAAAGCAGGAAGCAGCTCTTTGCACAAGGCGCTCTTCCGGGGCGCGATCTTGATACAGCAGAGGCGGCGCTGGTCCAAGCACAGGCGGCCTTCGACTCCGCACAAAAACATCTGGCCGGTATGCGAGAGGTAAGTCGCGAAGCCGCGTTGAAGAACGCGAAAGGTCAACTCGAGTCAGCGGAGGGAAAGTATAGCGGCGCACAGGCGCAGCTGGCGTATTCCGAAGTCAAGAGTCCGATAGCGGGCGTCGTGACGGAGCGCCCTCTGTTTGCCGGGGAGACTGCGGCCGCCGGAACTCCGTTGATCACGATCATGGATACTTCAGCGTTGCTGGCTAAGCTTCACTTGTCACAATCACAGGCACAGTTGCTTCATCTCGGCAACCCGGCTTCAGTAACAGTGCCGGGAGTGGCGGAGCCGGAGGATGGAAGAATAACGTTAATCAGTCCGGCCCTTGACCCAGGCAGCACCACCGTGGAGGTCTGGGTGCGAATCGGGAACTCGGACGGGATGCTCAGGCCAGGCACGGCGGTGAAGGTCTCTCTTGCCGGGAGGACGGTTGATCGAGCGGTGGTGGTTCCGGCTCAAGCGATTGTGACCACTCAGTCAGGTAAGAAAGCAGTAATGGTCATCGGCAAAGACCAAGTGGCTCATCGCACCCCTGTCGAAACTGGCATTGAGGACGGCGGCCTCGTACAGATTGTAAGTGGTGTGACAGCCGGCGCGCAGATAGTAACCAATGGCTCTTATGCGCTTGACGATGGCGCCAAAGTTAAGGTGGTGCAACCTTCTGAGAAGGACGCGGACGAGAAGCCTGCGGCAGGAGAGTCGAAGTGAGCGACCCTGGAGATCGCTTGCTGCGGAGACCCGAAGTAACCCGCCCGTTCTGGCTGGTAAGCTATGCCCGGATTATATTTTTCTTCACCATTGTGCTCGCGGCCGCCGGCTTGTTGTTAGCGTTTCAGATACCTATCTCGGTTTTCCCGGAGACTAACTTCCCTCGGGTCGTGATTGGCATCGACAACGGAGTGATGCCTGTCGACCAGATGCAAGTAGCGATCACGCGGCCGGTGGAAGAGGCAATCAATAGTGTTCCCGGGCTCCAAGTGGTGCGCTCGACGACTAGCCGGGGGTCGGCGGAAGTCAGCCTGTTCTTCAACTGGAACGTCGATATGTTTCATACGCTGCAACTGGTGCAGGCAGCGACCGCAAGCGTGACTCAGACGTTACCGTCGACGGTGCGGTTGACACTGAATCGCCTCACATTTGCGACGTTTCCAATTCTTGGTTACAGCCTTACCTCAAGTACGGTTTCGCAGACGAGGCTATGGGAAATTGCCACCTACGATCTGAAGCCAGCGTTGAACCGCCTCCCGGGAGTAAGCACGGTGACCGTCCAGGGAGGGAAGGTTCCGGAATTTCACGTTGTACCGGACATGGCTAAGTTGCAAGCCTCCGGTGTCACTATCTCGGATATCGTCAACGGGATTCAGCTGACGAACCTCGTCGATTCTCCGGGTCTCTATGAAGCCAATCATCAGTTGGTTTTGGGTTTAGTAGGCGGGCAGGTACACGATGCGCAGGAGTTATCCAGAATTCCGGTGAAGACCACCGCGGCCGGCGTCCCGATCAGGCTGGCCGACGTTGCCAAGATCGTTCCGGATACGCTACCGGTCTACACGGTGGTGACAGCGGATGGAGCGCCAGCAGTATTGATCAACATCACGCGGCAGCCTGCAGGAAACACGGTGGCGGTCGCAAATGCGGCGAACGCTGCGATCGAGCAGTTCAAGAAGACCTTACCTCCGGGCATCCAAGTTCAGCCCTATTACGATCAATCGCAGGTTGTGCGCGCGAGCATTGCCAGCGTCCGCGACGCGATTCTCATTGGCCTGGTATTGGCCTCCATTATCCTGGTTGTCTTTCTACGGGATTGGAGTTCTTCGCTGGTTGCGGGCCTCGTTATACCGGTGACCATCGCAATTACCTTTCTGTTCTTGAGGATCGTCGGCCAGAGTTTTAATTTGATGACTCTCGGCGGCTTGGCCGCGGCAGTGGGTCTGGTGATCGACGACGCGATTGTCGTGGTTGAAAACATCGCGCTTCACATGGAATCAGGAGAGTCGCGAGTCGCGGCCGTGCGGAAGGCACTTCGCGAGATAATGGTTCCTCTAGTGGGCTCAACGGTTACGCCAATCGTCGTGTTCTTACCACTGATCGCGGTAACCGGGGTTACTGGCAGTTTCTTTCGCGCGCTCGCCATCACCATGACGGTAGCTCTGCTAACTTCGCTGCTGCTTGCACTTACCTGGACTCCCAGTCTTAGCCTTTATCTTCTGCGAGCAAAGCCAAGGACGAGAGAGAACCAGAGCCAAGGCGGCGACGAATCTGGGCGCCAGGCGAAGGCGGGCAGACTCATGGCGACCGTTCTTGGCTGGCACGAGCGTGCGCTGCGTTTTGCTCTCAACAAGCCTTTGTGGCTGCTTGGTGGATGTGTGGTTTTGGTCGCCGGGACGTTCTTCGGTTATCAGACTCTCGGAAGCGATTTGCTCCCCGAAATGGACGAGGGAGGGTTCATTCTCGATTACATTATGCCGGCGGGGAGTTCACTGACGGAGACGAACCGGGTTCTGGAGCACGTCGAACGCCTGCTGCGTAATACTCCCGAGGTGCAGAGCATCTCCCGGCGCACCGGTTTGCAGATGGGTCTTGCCGCAGTGACCGAAGCGAATACGGGCGATATTACGGTCAAGCTCAAGAATCAGCGCGATCGAGGCATTGATGAAGTGATGGCTGACCTGCGACAGCAGATCAAAACATCTGAGCCAGAACTGGATGTCGAGTTCACTCAAGTGCTCCAAGACATGATCGGCGACCTGTCAAATGCGCCGGAGCCGATCCAGATCAAGTTATATTCCGATAACCCTGATTTGTTGAACAGCATAGCACCTCGCGTAGGAGATGCTATCAGCAAGCTGCCCGGCGTAGTGGACGTCGAAAACGGCATTGACAATACGATAAGCGGTCCAGCAACGAGCTTTCAGGTGGATCCGGCGGTCGCGTCGCGACTTGGGTTTACGACAGAAGAGATCTCAACGGATGCGACCTCGATACTCGATGGAGTGCAGGCCCTAACCCCGCTCATCCAAAATGGCCATCCTTACACGATCAGAGTGCGTCTCGATGCTGCCCATCGTGCTTCTCTGGACGCGATAGAAAATACCGTCTTTAACAGTGCTTCAGGGCGAACGGCGACCCTGAGCGCACTCGCTGAATTGGAACAACTGCCGCCACAGAATGAGATACGCAGGGAGAACCTGAAGCGATTCGTTACGGTTACTGGCAGATTGGAGGGTTCCGATCTCGGGACGGCGATCAAACGAGTCCAGCAGACGGTTTCCCGGTTGCAGATTCCGTCGACGGTGGGGGTGAGTTATGGCGGCACTTACGAAGAGCAGCAAAAGTCGTTCCGTGAGTTAGGCGCAGTCCTCGCACTCGCATTGGTTCTGGTCTTTGGAGTATTGCTAGTAGAGTTTCGCAATTTCTCTGCGCCTATTGCGATCCTGATTTCGTCGGTGCTGTCGACGGCGGGAGTCATTTTTGCGCTTTTAGTTACAGGAAAGACTTTCAATGTCGCTTCGTTTATGGGCCTGATTATGGTCATCGGCATTGTAGCCAAGAACGGCATCCTCCTGCTGGATGCTGATGAGAATTTCCGCGCCGCGGGTCTTACCTCCTACGATGCCATGCTCAGTGCGGCGCAGAGACGTTTGCGGCCGATTTTGATGACTGCCTTAGCGGCGATCAGCGGTATGCTGCCTTTGGCCTTAGCTCTGGGGGCTGGCTCGCAAATGCTGCAACCTCTGGCAATCGCGGTAATCGGAGGATTATTGATCTCGCTCGCATTGTCGCTGATAGTTACGCCTGCCATTTACTACTATCTGACGCGCAACACTATCGTATCGACAACCTAGAGCAGAGTTTGTGAACGTCTCAGGTCAACTCGCTTTTACCTCAGCAACGAACGATGTTCCCGGCCACTATGCCCTTTGTAGCATTGCGAGTGTCAATGACCAATTGCGATTCGCGAACAATGGCTGGATAGTCATAGGTGGTGTGATCGGTAACGATCATCACTGCGTCGTAATCGCCTAGGCTGGTGACTGGAACTCGTTGCATGTTGAGGTCATAATGACGGCCACGGCCTACGGTGGGGAAAAATGGATCGTTATAGGAGACAATGGCGCCGCGTTCGCGCAGCAGTTCGATGATGGTGAGCGCGGGCGATTCGCGCAAGTCATCGATATCGCGTTTATAAGCCAAACCGAGCACCAGGATCTTCGAGCCGTTCAATGCTTTTCGCCGGTCATTCAGTGCAGCGGTCGCGCGATCGATCACGTAGTACGGCATACCAATATTGACTTCCCCGGCTAGCTCGATGAAGCGGGTGCGAAAGTCAAACTGTTTGGCTTTCCATGAGAGATAGAAAGGGTCGATGGGGATGCAATGGCCACCGAGACCGGGCCCCGGATAAAAGGCCTGAAATCCGAATGGCTTGGTCTTCGCGGCATCGATCACTTCGAACAGGTCGATACCCATTCGCTGGCATAGTTGCTTGAGTTCGTTGACCAGGGCTATGTTGACGCAGCGATAGATGTTTTCGAGAAGCTTGGTCATCTCCGCGGCGGCGGGCGAAGAAACCGGTACGGTACGATCGAAAATCGTCTGATAAAGGGCGGACGCGAACTCAAGAGCAACCGGCCCAACTCCTCCTATGACCTTGGGTATCTTGCGACGGGCAATCGTGTCGTTCCCGGGATCTTCGCGCTCCGGTGAGAATGCCACATAGAAGCCTTCTTCTTCTGCAGTGCGCGCAACTTTTAAGGACTGCGTATTGCCCGCTTCGAGGAGCGGAACAAGGACCTCTTCGGTGGTGCCAGGATAGGTTGTGCTCTCGAGAACAATCAGCTGACCGGCCCAAAGATAAGGCGCGATTGAGGATGCTGTCTTGGTGACGAAGCTCAGGTCGGGCTCGTGATAGTCGTTCAGCGGAGTGGGCACACAGATAAGGACTGCGTCCATAAGTGCGATTTGTGAAAAGTCGGCAGTGGCGGAGAAGCCCTGTTTCCGAGCAGAGCGGATCTCCTCTGGAGTGATGCGGACGATGTAGGAGCCATCTGCATTCAGGGTTTCCACTTTAGCCGGATCGATATCGAAGCCGGTGACCGGAAACCCTTCTTCGCTAAAGAGCAGAGCGAGTGGCAGGCCCACATACCCAAGGCCAATCACGCCAATCCGCGCGGTCCGCCGGTCGAGTTTCTCTTTTCTTTCGTTAATGGGGCTGGCGGCAAGCGCGGGCACTGACATAAGGTGTCTCTAGTTTAACGCGGAGACTGCAATCGAACATTCTGCTGAAGAGAACGTGGGCGCGGGCCTCATTGGACGGGGCGATGGCTCGTCGCAAACTGCTCTAGAATTTCCAAATGGTTTCCCTTACAAAAACCGGCCCGGAGGCACTAGCTGAACTGAATAGCCGCATCCTGATATGCGAGCGCTGTCCGCGCCTCAGGATGCACAGCGAAGAGATGGCGCTGCGCAAACGCCGTGCCTACCAGGACCACGAGTATTGGGGACGACCCGTGCCTTCGTTCGGCGACCCACTTGCGCGGGTATTAATCCTTGGTCTTGCGCCGGGAGCGCACGGTTCTAACCGGACGGGTCGGCCCTTTACAGGAGATGGTTCCGGGAATTTCCTGTATCCCATCCTCTATGAGGCGGGTTTCGCTTCGCAGCCCCACTCCGTCTCACGAACCGATGGCATGCAGCTTCTCGATGCGTGGATCAGCGCGGTAGTGCGCTGCGCTCCGCCCGATAACAAGCCGCTGCCGGCAGAGATCGCAAATTGCTCCTCTTACCTCGACGAAGAGATTGTGGCTCTGGAGCGTCTGCGGGTGGTAGTCTGCCTGGGTAAAATCGCCTTCGACGGGTATGTTGCCCATCTGATCCGGCGCGGACATCTTAGCCGCCGACGCGACTTGCAGTTTGCCCATGGAGCGGAGTTCGAACCGGTCTCAAAGAGGTTCCTGATAGCGACCTACCATCCTTCGCTGCAGAACACGAACACCGGCAAGCTCACTTCCGCCATGTTTCTCAAGATTTTTCAGAGGGCGCGTGAACTCGCTTCTTTCTAGCAAGTGCTCGGTGGCGCCTAGACATCTTCATGGCATGAAACTACATCTTCCTAGCTATAGGAGGGTCAAAGATGCTTGTCGATGTTCTGATTGTCATTCTGGTTTTGATGCTCATCGGCTCCTTCCCCGCGTGGCCTTATAGCCGGGGATGGGGATACTATCCTACCGGAGGTATCGGTCTGATTCTGGCGATCGTAGTCGTCCTGCTTCTTCTCCATGTCTTCTGAGCAAGAGATTGGTACGTGCGGAAGCGGGAACTGCCCTTATACCATTCGCCGGCGCCGACATTCCTTCGTATGGAGCGGCTATTTATATGGAGCGGGAGACCGGGATCGAACCGGCGACATTCAGCTTGGGAAGCTGACGTTCTGCCACTGAACTACTCCCGCAGGCGCTTAGAACAATTCATCAAGACGTGGCTATTCGACATCACGTACCAACAGGGTACCACCTCAGAGCCGAAACGTTCCAGCGAGCCTCAACGCAAGATTGTCCACCGGCACCTGCTGGCCGTTCCACCCAATTTGCGAGACTGGGAATGAGACGACTCTCTGATCTATGGCCAAAGACTTGGGCTAAGGACTCGTATATGTCCAGTCGACGATGTTTTGAATCGCTGTTCCATCCCCACTTGCGGCAGTGAAGCCCACGTACGCCGTGTATCCTCCGAGGATCTCCGACAGGCTGACCGTCTTACTGTTGGTGTTGAACCGATGCCCCAGCGGATCTGTGATTGTCCAGGTGAGTACCGAACCATCGTAGACGATATGCGCATGATCGAGATGCCCCAGGTTTAAACCCAAAGACGAAGGGGTGAGATCGATCGACGGTATCGTGGGAGGAGCGCCATTCTGGTAGAAACCCGTCGAGTCGGATCCTTCTCCAGCATTGTTATAGATGTCGAATTTGATCGCTGCGCTCTGAGGTATGCCGCTGTAACCAAGTCCGCCCCCGCCGGCGCCGATTGCGGTGGTTCCTGCATTCTGCAGAACGAAGGTAAACCCATCGGCCGTCGCGCCCGTAAATTGAAAATCGAAGTCTGTTGTGAATTTTGCAATTGGTACTGCCTGGGAGAAGTAAGCACTTGATAACTGACTTGCGCCTCCATTCGTTAGATGGAGCGTGCTGCCCGTCAGTGCTGCGTTCCCATTCATCACGAGATTGCCGTTGTCGAAGCCAGCAGGATAGTTCGGCACAGTCAATTGGCTGCCCAGGTAAGTCCAGTAGGTGACCTTTTGGCTTGCCGAGACTGAGTCGCTCGAAGCAGTGAAGCCGACATAAGCGGTATTTGCGCCAACCGCTGCCGGTATGTTGACGGCAAAGGAATGCGACCATTTGGCGCCAGTAATCTGGTCGGTGATGCTCAGGTTCAGGGCGGCGCCATCATAAGTGATGTGCGCTTGCATGTAGTCTCCGCTATGCAGATTGATGCCGGTATTCGTCAGATCGATAGCTGGAACGGTGGGCATAGCGCCGTTGAGATAAATACCGGTGGAATCGGGTCCTTCTCCCTGGTCGTTGACTAAGTCGAACTTGACCGCCACACTGTTGGGAATAGTGGCATAGCCAAGTGCGTCTCCATTACCGCCGACAGCGTTCGGCCCGCTGTTCTGAATGGTAAAAGTAAGTCCATCTCCTTGAGGGTTCGATAGCTGAAAGACAAAATCGGTAGTAAATGCCTGGATGTTAACAGGGGTGTTATAGAATGCACTACTTTGTTCATTCAAGCCGCCGTTGGTCAGCTGTAGACGAAAATCGTCTAGAGTGGTGCTGCCGTTGAACTGGATAGTACTCTCCGACCCTACAAAACCATTCGGATAGGCGAACGTGTAAAGCGGATCGATAGTATAAACAGCCGTTACCACAAAGCTAGGCGAGAGACCTGGAGCAACAGCGAGTGTTTGTACGGTCTCTGGAACGGGGATATTCAGAGGCTGAGCGTAGATATTCGAGGAGGTTGTCGGAGTGGATCCATCGACGGTGTAGTAAATGACTGCTCCTGGAGAGCTATCGGTAATGGTCAGCATCTGCGGACCTGAGTACTCTCCGGCCGCCAACGAAAGGGACGGGTCCATAGTTGTAACTGACGAGGTGTAAGTTGCAGTCGACGAGGGGCCTTGCAAGTATCCTGGTGCGTTGGCAACAGCCGTGATGATCTTGCTCGAAGTAATCGTGAACGGGCCAGTGTAAAGGTTTGAACTTATCGAGGGTGTCGAACCATCGGTTGTATAGTAGATTTTTGCCCCGGGCGATGCATCGGAGATGCTCACTACCTGAGAACCAACGAAGCCTGTTGAGGATGGGGTGAAGATCGGGGAAGCGACGGTTGGTAGATTGCCAAGGATCCCATATACGCTCAACTGATTGGCGGTACCGACGTATACTCTGCCGTTGGCCACGGTAGGCACGTTGAATCGTATAGCCGGACCCGGAGTGTCGCGCGCCGAGTTTGCATTGCTTGCATAAAGGAGATTCGCGAGGTTGGTGGCGTCATAGGCCAATAAGAGGGCCGGCCCTGAGATTGTGTAAGCATCGTTCTTCAGGACCCACACAATGCCGCTGTGAGTTCCGTTCGCGGAAATGGAAGGCGTAGGACCTGGGTACGCAAACTGCTCCGCTGTCTGGCTAGTTGGCGCTGACGAGAGAACACCCTTGACGAAGGAGTAGGCCGTCACGCTGTTTGTCCCGCCGGAAGGAACCCCGCCAAAATAGATTTTATTATTCCAGTAAGCAGGAGATCCCCAGATACCCGATCCCCAACTACTGTAGCCTGAACTGGGAGTCTTTACCTCTTGCACTACCTGATCGGCTGTCGTGTTATAACCGCCCAATTGATTCCGGTTTAGAATGGTGATCGTGCCATACTTGCCCACGTGCACCAGTGGATTCAGAGTTGTTCCGGATGCCAGAACCTGACTTGGTAACAACACGGCGCCCCCCGAACCTAGGTCACCATCCTGAGCGTCCAGGGACGCTGCGTTGAAAGGTGTGAACTCATCTTCAACGGTCATCACCCCGCCAGTAAGATCAAGATCGATCAAGCTCATCGCATAACTCTGGCTGTTTGTATAAGGTGGAGCAGTCGCGATGGTCCCATTGCCCGTCGAGACAAACATCCTGCCGAATGGCTGGTTGGGATTGTTCACCTCTGCCGCAAGCCCCGCACCCCCTTGCCATATTCCCCCACCGGTTCCGTTCGGAGTGGTGCAGAAGATGCTGATTGGCTGCATGGTCGCTGCACTATACGAGAAGATCCAGCCATGCCAAGCGCCGTTATCGTTAATCGAGGCGAAGGGGACGTAGACTACGCCGTTTTGCAAGAGTAGTCCGGCTCGCTGAATTTCGAGGCCGGCGTTGAAAGTGAGTACCCCTCCGACGCTGCCACTTCCAGTTCCGGCGACCGATCCCTGGATTAAGGTAGGGCCACCAAACTTCTCCAGCCCTGTTGTAATATCCAGCGCGTGCAATCGAGCAGTCCAGGTTCCGCTGTCTGACGTCATAGCCGCCACGTACATCGTGTTTGTGGTTGGGTCGATGACTGGCGTGCCAAGGATCGTATAGACAGTAGGTTTACTGCCGGTGCCAGCAAGCAATGAAGACTTCCACAAAGGTTTAGCATCGCTGCCGCCATTGCTTCCCGCGTCGAATGCGTACATGGTGCCGTTAGAACTACCAACAAAAACGACGTTATGTACGCCTCTCCCGGGGATTGTAAGCGACGAAACATATAGAGGCTGTGCACGAATCGGGCTATCCACAGGCTGCGAGAAAAGCTTTCCAAAGGTGGCAGTGTTCACGTTCGCTGGCGTCAACACTAGTTCCTTAAGATACTGTCCTGTGCGCGCATTATCATTGTGGGCTGTGAGTACGCTAGCCTCAATGCTAGAAGTTCCTATATAGCTAGCAAAGCCGAGAAAAAAGCAGATCCGCAATGACAAGAGGCAGCTTCGCCGGGAAGATGACAGACCTAGGGATGTGGAAGGATGAGCTATAGTCACACTGCTGGCGACGGGATGTTTCATTTATTCTCTCGCAAGAAAATCCAAGGTGGCTGTGAGACGAAACGCTAAAATGATCTTCAGAGATGGCGCTTCACCGCCCAACTGACATATAGGACCAACCACGTAGCTTCCTAGTCTTCGGCATAGAACGTCGGTTTAGTTCTTCATTGAGACAGGAATGCTTTCGGGTCTACTCCAAGGGTGGAACTAGTAACTGGCTGCCTATACTTATAAAAGCCTTTAGCAGACGCGTCATGCTCAATGCACTATTTCAGATTCCTGCCCGATCTACAACGAAACTTATAGCTGTCATTAGTAATTCCTTAAAACGGTTACCGCGATCTCACGATTGCGCAACGCTCGCAACGTTCGGCCGTAAAGTGTGCTGGATGGTATCTAGAGACTATGCGGTTCGCTCGAGCGGATGTGACTTTCGTTTCGATAATTATGTGTATTGAGGTTCCTAAAGGGGATTACTCGGGTATGACCAACTGCCCGGAACATTTCAAAGCGCCATATCTCGCACCACGCTCGGGCAGAGATGCGAAACTCACGACGCCAGGTCAATGAAGTTGTTAGGGGCCGATAGGAGCAGCGAAAGGTGACACGACTTTCGAAAGAAACGCACCGGTGACGAATTATGAGGGTTAACTCGCTTGCGAAAGCGGTGCCGTCACTCCATAGTGAATCTTTTTGTGGCTAGGGTCGGTGTTTGTTATTGCGGTGTAGCCGGAGGAGCGCCAGCGTCGCCTACCTGGGTGTAGAGCGATGCCAGCTTTCGGGTACCATCATCAAGGGCGGCTCCTCATTGGCATCTCTTATGGCTGCTCGAGAGAGAGAACTTATACTTTGCCTAGCTCCTCGACGGAGCTTTAACGTTGAGGAGAGAGAAAACTCTACTGTATTAGATGGCGCCTCTGTTTATCCGTGGATAGACTGTGCCTCGAGAAGGGCTTTGGCGCTGGTCAAAAGTCATCTCCGATCCGTTAACTCCCGAGGCGCAGAACTCTGAAACAGATTGCTGGTGCAATCACGACCGCGACTATGCTCCTTCTAGCGGAACCGTGCTAGATGGTCGGCGCCCAGCCTTTCTCGTAGTCTCGCTGCCACATCTCCATCGCCTTAGCATCGTTCTTGATCTTGCCGTTCTGGGTGTCGAGGTGCATCTCGCGATTCACCTCCCACGCGATGTTGGAGATTTGCAGCATGGTAACGGCGACGTTTCCGACTTCGATCGGCGCATGCAGCTTCTCGCCTTTCTGGATACCGGCGATGAAGTTCGCGAAGTGCAGGTCCGTCATCGAATCGCGGCCGATGAGATCTGAGGATGAGGTCTCTTTCCCTACTTTGAATTCGCTCGCCTTGTTTCCCTTGGCATCGTAGACCTCATATCCGTCACGATCGACCAGGACCGATCCGGTGGTTCCCATGATCGTCGACCCCCGGTCCCGGTTGTAATATTTCATGCCCTGGCAGCTCTTACCCTCCCAGGACAGAAATTTGTCGTCATACTCGAAGCTAGTCACCAAGGTGTCATAGAACTGCCAGTCATCCTTGAACTGATATCTTCCACCGGAGGCGGTGACCCGGTTGGGATAGTCGACGCCCAGCGCCCAGCGACATACGTCGACTTCATGGGTACCGTTATTCAGAGCCTCTCCAGTGCCGTAGATCCGGAACCAGTGCCAGTTATACGGTTGCACATTGTCTGTATAAGGCCGTCGCGGGGCAGGACCTTGCCAGAGTTCCCAGTCCAGCTGCGGCGGCACCGCGGCTTGCTTTCCCGTTCCGATTGACTTTCTGGTGTTGCTATACCAGGCCTTAGCGAAGTAGGCGCGACCGATCAATCCGTTATGAATCTTGTCGACGATCTCGATCGTATGGGGAGAGGACCGTTGCTGGGTGCCCATCTGCACCAGCTTGCCGTACTTCTGTTGAGCACTTACCAGCAGCGCGCCTTCAGCGGGATTGTGGCTGCAGGGCTTTTCTACATAGACATGCTTGCCCGCCTTAAGCCCCGCGATAGCCATGGGAGTATGCCAATGATCGGGGCTGGCAATGGTGATGGCGTCGACATCTTTCGCCTGCAGGATCTCTCGAAAATCTTTGCCGGTGGCGGCGGAATAACCCATCTCCTGCTGTACGCTGTCGGCGAACTTCTTGAGGATATTGCTATCGACGTCGCATATATGAGAGATCCGGGCAGTATTCTTGTTCGCCTTCAGGGAAGAAAGATGCGCATAGGCGCGGCTGTTCAGTCCGATCACTGCGAAGTTGAGGCGATCATTCGAGCCCATGATTTGACCGTAGCTCTTTGCCGAAGAGGCGATTGCAAATCCTGCACTTCCAATTGCCAGTGTTTCGAGAAACGCACGCCGAGTCGTCATCGTTTTCCTTAGGGATGAACTTCGAGAAGCTTTCTGTTGCAATCCTTTTGTGGTCTCGAACCGGTAAGACGACCTAGCATTGGATACCGGCCTTTTGCAGCGCGTCCTTCAGGCCCTTCATACTGACGCGGGTGGACGCTTCCGGAGTTCCCGCTCCGCGCCAATGTGTCTCCAGACTTACAGCATAGTGGTAGCCATCGCGCTGAAATGCGCGGAACTGCCCGACCCAATCGACCAGGCCGCCGCCGACTGGCTGCCATTCGAACTTGCCGTCTGGCTTGCGGCTCACATCCTTACAGTGACAGTGACCGATGCGTTCTTTGGGAAGACTCTCATAGCCATTCGGGTAAGGAGTATTCCCTGGAAAAGTCCCGGCGTTGCCTGGGTCCCAGTTCAGCATGAAGTTCTTGTTCGGGATGGCTGCCAGAACGGCGGCTCCTTCCTCGCCGGTGCCGGTATTGCAGGCCATCTCGTTCTCAAGGATCAAGATCACGTTGCTTTTGGCGCAGGTCTCGGCAGCTTCGCGGAGCTTGTCATTGATGGCCGCGCGATAGGGCTTCTGGTCGTCCAGTCTCCAGAAGTCGAAGCAACGAAGCCGGTCGGTATTAAATGCCTTGGTCAACTCGATGCAATGTTCCAATAGAGGCGTCTGCTGCTTGAAATCGAACGCGGCATTGAACTGGTCGCGCTTGGGGCTTTGCTTGGACAAGGGCGCCCCGGGCCAATCAGTCTTAAAAACCGGACTGGCGATGTCAGTCACCCGCAGCTGGTACTTCTCGAGGATCTTGCGTGCGTCAGCAATCTCCTTCGCATCGAGATCGCTAATGTTTTTGTTCCACATGCCGCGCAACTCGATCCATTGCAGACCGAAATCTTTCGATACCACATAGCAGGCGTGGTCAAAATCCTGGGAGATTTCATCATTGATCACAGCCAGACGGAATGGACAACTTGTACCAGGTGACTCGCCTGCAGATGCCCGGCCGCGTGCGTGAGACGCGGATGGAAATCCTGAGATGAGGCCCGATGCTGCTAGCCCAGCTACAAACTCGCGACGGGTGGGGGACATCGATGGCTCCTGCACTTACTATGAAATGGCTTAGAGAGCGCCTGTAGATTGAGCGATCACCCTCTATCCGATCCTGGATGCACTCACGAAGCACGGCTTCTCTGTTGAAAGTAGCGCGCGACGCTGAGTTGATTCGCAAATCCCGGAAGTGAAAGGCTCACGCAATCGCAGGCGCCGCCCGAAAGCTCGAAACACCCAATGTAGTTCTTCGATAGCGGAAAATCAATTTTCTAAGGGGCGTAAATGGGCGGCTCGCCTTCCGGCCGAGTCTTCCAGCGGCGATGCAGCCATAGCCACTGTTCAGGATATTGGCGGATATATTGTTCCAGCACCTTGGTGAACATAGCGGTATTGGCGATGATGTTTGCCTCGTTGTCACCGGTACGAATCAGTTCCAGCGGTTCCCCGAAATGGAGGACGTAGCGCCGACTGGCCTCTTCCCACAGCAGGAATCCGGGAAGCACGACCGCGCCCGTCTTGAGGGCGACACGCGCCATCCCGGAAGCAGTGCAGGCTGGGGTTCCGAAGAAGTCCACGAAAAGCCCCTGCGGCGGAGTCATGTTGGTGTCCATGAGTATGCCCACGGTTTCGCCCTGGCGCATCGCGGAGATCAAACCGCGGGCGAAGTCATCTTTATGAACCACATTGTTCCCGTGAAGACAGCGGATGCTGTTGACCAGGCGATCGACGGCTTCGTTATCCAGCCGGCGGATCACCATACTCATCGGGTAGCCCATGAGCGAGTGGTAGAAGCTGGAAAGCTCCCAAGCGCCCAGATGGCCGGTAAGGATGAGAACCCCCTTCCCAGCATCGCGGGCCGCCAGATATCGTTCCAGCCCATCGTAGCTGAGGAAATTCCTGGTATTTTCTGGAGTGTACTTCCGCATCTGGCAGAATTCGGCAAGCAGCCAGCCTAGATTGCGATACTCTGCCCGAAGCAACCGAGTCATCTCGTAGCGGGAGAGCTGCGGAAAGGCAATTTGCAGGTTTCGGTAGCCGACTCGACGAAGACGGTGCAACAGGATATACGCCGCAGCGCCAATGCCGGCTCCCACGGCGCGGGCCGCATTGCGCGGCAACCAACCCAGGCAGCGGATCAACAGCAGGACGGCAACAAACTCAAGCTTTCTTCGCAATGCCTCGCTCGACCAATGCAAAGTGTAGCTCACAAACAGTCGCAGCTACACAGCCCTCCGCCAGACGGTAGCCGAAGCTACCTCTGGCGGATAAATGTCTGGGATTGTGCGGCGAGAAGAGACTACTGCTGAACGGAATGGAAGTACTTGGCTACGGTGCGGACGAAAGGCTTCGCGTCATCCGGCACGGGAACATTGCCCTTCAGGATGTCTTCGAAGGTGTGCCCTTCTCCGTAGAAGCTCTTGGTGTCGTCCATGCTCTGAGTCACGGATGCGCCGTTAAGGTCAATTCCGGCGAAGAGGCCCTTGCTACGGGAGTAGGTGAGGAGCTCGGCATTGAGCTTCCAATCGGTTGCAGCCTGGGAGTTACGTCCAACCGGGCCAGCCGAGGCAGCAGCGTCGCCGCCAATCTTGAACTTCGACTTGAGAAGATCCTGAAATCCCTTGTCATTCACGGCAACCAGGACGACGTCCGTCGATTGACCGCCAAGCTGCAGGCCAAAGGAGCCGCCACCCAGGGTAATAAAGACCGGAGCGCTCCAGCCCTGGCCAGTGCGGCAGGTGACTACTCCACGCCCATACTCCGCGCCGAAGATGAAGGCGCCCTTTTTGAGCCCAGGAATCACACCGATGCAGGTTGCTTGCTGCGCGATCTTATCCGGAATAGCGTTGTCCGGCACATCCATGATCTGCTTGATGGTGCTGGTGGCGGCTTGGATGCGGCTGTCCAATGTTGCCCGGTCGGTGGCGGCATTGGCAGACAACGTGACTGCCCCTAACAGGCAAAGTGATGTAAAAACCTTTTTCATGTGTTCCCCTATCTGCCGGTAGAGGTTTCTCTCCGGACTTGAACAACTCATTAAAGTTTTAAACACAGCAACAGGCGCCCCGCTGCGCGGAGCATAGCCAGTAACCCGTCAGATGCTGATTTTACCTGTAGGGTTGAGAAAAATCGCGATCAAAAGGCCTGAAGGGAGAACAAAAAAAATCGGGGTAGTAAACGCCTATACGGCGATCACTACCCCGTTCCCCAGATCTGCGTTGTTTCTAGTAACACTATGGGTCATAAGGCATGGTTACTGCAAGACACGAAAGTAACAATTTGCGGAATATTGATCTTTAGGCCGTAATGGGAATTCTTTATAGCTTCGGAAGTACAATGCCCTGCTGCTTCTGATATTTCCCTCTGCGATCAGCGTAGCTGACCTCGCAGACCTCATCTGACTGGAAAAAGAGGATCTGACACAAGCCTTCGTTGGCGTATACGCGCGCCGGCAAGGGCGTGGTATTGGATATCTCGAGGGTGACGAACCCCTCCCATTCCGGCTCGAACGGGGTGACATTGACGATGATGCCGCAGCGGGCATAGGTCGATTTGCCGACACAGATCGTCAGGACATCGCGGGGAATCCGAAAATATTCGACCGACCGTGCCAGGGCAAAAGAGTTTGGGGGGACCAGCACCGAATCCGACTGCACGGCGACGAACGACCGTTCGTCAAAGTCTTTCGGATCGATGATCGCGCTGTTGACGTTGGTGAATATTTTGAACTCGTCCGCTACCCGAAGGTCATAACCGTAGGAGGAGAGACCGTAGGAGATCACTCCTTCGCGGACCTGTTTTTCACTGAAAGGCTGGATCATCGAATGTTGCAAGGCTTGTTCGCGGATCCAACGGTCACTCTTAATGGACATTTCTCTCCCTGATTGCGCTTGGGGAACCGATGGCGCTGTTTTTTGCGACTAAAGGAAATCGCAGAATGATGGTCTGAAATCAGCATATTACGGGAGCGGCGATGCGTTGACAATGCTCAGCAAGCCCTCTAGCATCGGCTTAGAGCGGTCTCGGGGGGGTAGCTCCGGGCATTGCTCCAGGGTGGAGAGACGAACCCGCTGATTCTCCGAGGTGAGCGCGTTGATCAAGCAGGACATCATCCACAATGTGATCGAGCGGACCGGATTGCCGCGCAACAAAGCCGAAGCGGCGGTCGACACCGTATTTGAAAGTCTCAAAAAAGCGCTGGCCGGAGGCGATCGCATCGAACTCCGCGGTTTCGGCGTCTTCAATGTCAGACCTCGAAAGACGGGAATCGGACGGAATCCTCGCACCGGGGCGGAAGTCACGATAGCGCCGGGGAAGGCGGTCCGCTTCAAGCCGGGCAAAGAGTTGCACCTGAGTGATGCTCCCGTGACCGCCGACGTCGATGATGACGTTGACGACGAAGAAGACGATGACGATTAGATCCGTCGAGTAAGTGCTGGCTTTTCGACAACTCCTTCGACGGCTAAACCCGGCGCCGGTCTCTCGCCGACAGGCGGCATTGTCGATCCTGCTCGGGGTCGTGACGATAATCACCACTACGAGTACTGGCGCTCTCTACATGTGGAACTTCCGGAGGGGCATTCCGGCCTTTGCCACGGTTGGGGACTTTGTGCCGTTTATGTGGGTTTTCAAGCATCCGGGCGAACTGGCTGGCGGTTTGTCCTTCTCCCTGACCCTATTGGCAATTCTGCTGGCGCATGAATTTGGCCATTGGCTGCTCTGTGCGTACCACCGGGTTGTTGCTTCCTGGCCTTATCTGCTGCCTGCACCGACGCTGAGCGGCACGGCGGGCGCCGTGATCCGCATACGATTCGGCATTCCGTCGCTCGACGCGCTGATGGATGTGGGCATTGCGGGGCCGGTTGCCGGCTGTGTCGTGGCGATTCCTGCGACTCTGGTTGGTTTGCTGCTGTCGAAGACGGCGGCGGGACCGGTACAACCGGTACTGATCCAACTGAACGCTCCGCTGGCCATGAGGCTGTTATATGCACCAATGCGACTACTGGCGCCGTCGTTTCCTTCGCTGGACAACTTACTTTGGCATCCGGTCCTGATTGCCGCCTGGGTCGGCTTGTTCGTCACCTCTCTCAACTTGATTCCAGCCGGGCAGTTGGATGGCGGCCATGTTCTTTATGCGATTTCGCGGCGGTGGCACCGTTGGATCACGATCGCCGTTCCCGGACTGCTGCTGATTGCCGGTCTGACGTTGTGGGTGGGTTGGCTCTTGTGGGGCGTAATCCTGCTGATCCCGGCGATGCGGCATCCCTATGTTGCGGCGTATCCGGAGTTGAGCGGTAACCGTGGCCGCTTTGGATGGCTGGCAGTGTTGATGCTGGTGCTGACGTTCTTGCCTGCTCCTTTCGCTGACGCCGGGCTGCTGGGCTATCTGCGATGACAGAGATTGCAGGTTTGGATTGCAGATTTGCCTGATCGAGCAGTGCCGGCGCGACGTGCCCTGACTCGGCCTTTCCTGACTGGCCCTTAAGGATTTACATCAGATTGACGGCGTCAACGTCGACGATCAGGCCCCGCGACGGAATCTTGAGTACCTCGGCTCGAGCGAGAGCGGCGCGGAGAGTTCGGGCGAGCGTGGCGCGCTTCTCGGCTTTGATCACAAAATGAAAGCGATAGATGCGCTTCAAGCGACTGATGGGAGCAGTGGCCGGACCGAGGATTCTTACCCCCTCGAAGGCAGTGTTGGCAAACCATTGGCCAAGTTGCGAGGACCACGCCGCCGCTTCTTCAAGGCGCGGGCTTTGAACGATCAGATTGGCCAAGACGCTGAAGGGCGGATAATGCATCCAGCGACGAAACTGGAGTTCCTTTTCGGCGAACGCCTTGAAGTCGTGTGCCGCGGCCAGGCGGATGGCGTAATGGTCCGAATGATAGGTCTGGACGAGGACCCGCCCAGGAAGCTCGCCACGACCGGCGCGGCCGGAGACCTGGGTCAACAATTGAAAAACGCGTTCGGCGGCCCGAAAGTTGGGCAATCCTAAAGCGAAATCCGCGCCCACCACGCCGACCAGTGTCACCCCATGAATGTCATGGCCTTTGGCAATCATCTGGGTGCCGACGAGCAGGTTAATTTCGCCAGAGTGGAGGCGTTGAAGCAGGCGCTCCATGTCGTGGCGGCCGCGCACCGTGTCGCGGTCCATGCGGCCGATACGAGCGTGGGGGAAGATCTCCTGTAGACGCTGTTCGCCTTGCTGGGAGCCGGCGCCGAGAAAGTGCAGGTGTTCGCTTTCGCAGTCTGGGCAGACTTTAGGGACCGTCCGCTTATAGCCGCAATAGTGACATTGGAGACGCTGGCCGGTGGGGGATGGATCGGCATCGTCCAAGCTGGTTGCTCCGTGGGGCCGGTGGTAGGTGAGGGATATGGCGCAGTTCTCGCACTGCAGTTTTTCTCCACAGGCGCGGCATAAGACGACGAAGGAATAGCCCCGCCGATTGAGTAGGATGATCGCCTGTTCGCCTCGTTCCAGAGTGGCCTGCGTTTCCTCGATGAGCAGGCGGGAGAAGAGCTGTTCCTGCCCGGTTTCTTGAAACTCCTTGCGCATGTCGACGAGTTCGACGACCGGAAGCGGTCGATCGGCTACGCGCTGCGCCATCTCGATCAGCGCATATTTACCGGTCGTCGCATTGCGCCAGGACTCCAAAGAAGGCGTCGCGGAGCCAAGCACGACAACCGAGGAATCGAGTTTGGCGCGCATCACGGCCACATCCCGGGCGTGATAGCGGGGAGTTTCCTCCTGCTTGTAGGAGCTGTCATGCTCCTCATCGACGACGATGAGGCCGAGCCTGGTCACCGGCGCGAAGACCGCAGAGCGGGTGCCGACGACGATGCGGGCTTCTCCTGCCCGGATACGATGCCATTGCTCGGCGCGCTCCCCGGGGATAAGCGCGGAGTGGAGCAGGGCGACTTCGCTGCCGAATGCCGTGTAGAGCTGCGCGGCCATGGCGGGTGTGAGACCGATCTCGGGAACCAGTAGAATCGCAGAATAACCTGCGTCGAGCGCGGTTTGCATGGCGGCCAGGTAGACGGCGGTCTTTCCCGAGCCGGTGACTCCACGAAGCAAGGTTGGTTTGAAAACACCCGAGCCTATCGAGGCAGCGATCGCCTTGAAGGCGGCCTGCTGCGCGGGATTTAGCGTATGAACTAGGGCGCTGCCCATTGGCTGCATCGCGAGATGAAAGTCCGCGGGTCGTTCTTCGAGTCGAACTAATCCGCGGCGAACGAGCGAACCGAGGGTGGAGTCGGGAAGATCCAGACGGCGGAGCTCGGCAACGGGCATTTCGCCGCCGGCTCCGGCAAGCTCCGCAAGCAGGCATTGCTGATTCGCATTCAGCTTGGGGATCCGTACGTCGTGGAGTAGCACGGCGTAGCGGATGGTGCGGCGCGCATCGCGCTGGACGGCCGATGTTTCGCGGAGGAGCCATTTCTTGCGCAGCATGCTCCGCAAAAGATCGAGAGTGGCTCCGGTTGCAGTTCGCAGCTTGGAGACTCGCTCGGCTTGGCCAGCTTCGAGATAATTCAGTACATCGTATTCCACGTCCTGGTCTTCAGCCGACTTTCGACTGTGGCGGGAGGAGCCCTGATTGGCGCTGGCGTAGAGCACCTCGCGGCCTTTATCGGCAATGCGGTAAAGGATCTGGTGCTTCACTTCGGCCATTAAGGGGAGCATCGAGCGAAAGACTTCGCCGAGGGGCGCGAGGTAATAGCTGCTGATCCAGGCGGCGAGTTCCATCAGATCGGGGGCAAGCAAAGGCGCGCCATCGAGGACGGCGAGGATGGGCTTCGCTTCAACCGGCGGAGGCTCCTGGTGGATCCGGGTCACGATGCCAGTCAACTTCTCATTGCGGAAGGGAACGATGACGCGACAGCCGATCGCCGGCGGCTCTGCAGCCTCGCCGATCTTGTAGGTGAAGACACGATCGAGCGGGACGGGCAGAGCGACATCGCAGAATTGAAGCATGCGGGAAGCTACCAGTATCTCAGCTAGAGCGTTTTCACTTCCGGCGGGGTTCACGATCCGGCGCGTTTTGCTTTCAGGCCCAGCTCCGCCATGGCCATCTGTAGATCTTTCCACGCCTCTTTCTTTTGGGTGGGATCCCGCAACAGGTATGCGGGATGGTAGGTAACGATGAGCCTGGTTCCAAGCGCCTCGTGAATGCGCCCGCGCAGTACGCTGAGCGGACGCTTGATTCCTCCCAGCAGATAGGTCGCAGCGGTCGATCCAAGAGCAACCAGGATCTGGGGCCTAATCACACTAATTTGCTGAAACAGAAATGGCGTGCAGGTATTCGCTTCGACCGGTTCAGGAACCCGGTTCTGCGGCGGCCGGCACTTCACGATGTTGGCGATGTAGACTTCTTCCCGCTTCAGGCCCATGGCGTTGATCATGTTGTTCAAGAGTTGGCCGCCACGGCCGACGAAGGGAAGGCCCTGCGCGTCTTCGTCGGCTCCTGGGCCTTCTCCGACAAACATCAGCCGCGCGTTCGGGTCGCCGTCGCCGAAGACGATCTTGTTGCGGGTCGCGGAGAGAGGGCAGCGGGTGCAATCGCCGATCTCTTCCCGGATGGCTTGCAGGGCTTCGCCGCGGCGTGCAGGTGCGATCGGCGCTAGTGAGGGAAGAACGGGAATCGGCGGAACGGCTCTTGCCATGTCTGGAGAGTTCTCAAGCAGTTCGGAAGCGGCCATGGCGGGGGTGGTAGCAGTTGCATTCTGTAGAGCCATGGCGGGAAGAGGGTCTAGGGTCGCTTGGGCTTCGCTACTGGCTGCGGTGAGGGGCAGCGGTTCGCCGCGACGGTAGAAGTCGAAGATGCCAAGGTCGCGGAAGTAGTTGACGCGGGCTGCGACCGCCTGCTGGAGTTCTCGATCGAGCGCCACCCGCTAGCGCCTCGACGTGGTCTGGCTGGGCGAAGTCTCATCGATGACCGATTGTGGGCGGCGCAGAGCAATGGCCTCATCAAGGATGCGATCGGCGAGGTCGCGCTTGGACATCTCCGGCAATTCGATGGCGGTCTGCTTGGTGAGGAAGGTCGCCGCGTTCCTATCGGAGTCAAAGCCGATCCCTTCGCGAGAGACATCGTTCAAAACGATTGCATCCGCGCCTTTGCGCAAAAGCTTGTCGCGGCCGTGAGTGAGATGGTCCTCTGTCTCGGCGGCGAAGCCGATGACCAGCGTACCCGGCTTCCTGAGACTCGCGACTTCGGCGAGGATGTCGGCGGTGGGCTCGAGTTGCAGGGTGAGCGGTCCGGAACGCTTGAGTTTTTGATCGGCCATCGAGATGGCCCGGTAGTCGGCCACCGCGGCGGCTTTGATCACCATCGTCGCTTCGGGCAGACGGCTGACGACGGCGTCGCGCATCTGTCCGGTGGTGACCACGCTCACCACCTCGCAATTCGGTGGCGGATGCAGCGCCGTCGGAGCAGTGATCAGAATGACGCGGGCCCCGCGACGCTGGGCGGCGTAGGCGAGCGCATAGCCCATTTTTCCGCTCGAACGGTTGCCGATATACCTGACGGGATCGAGCGCCTCACGGGTGCCTCCGGCGGTGACCAGAACGACCTCGCCAGCGAGATCGTTGGTGTGATTCAGAAGCTCCAGAGCCGCGCGAACAATCTCTTCATTCTCCGCTAGGCGGCCGCTCCCGACCATGCCACAGGCCAGGTAGCCGCTGCCTGGAGAAACGACGGTGACTCCGCGGGCGACCAGGAGTTGAAGATTCGCCTGAGTTGCCGGGTGCTCCCACATGTTGACGTTCATCGCCGGAGCGACGATCACCGGCGCCTTGGTTGCCAGATACAGCGTAGTCAGGAAATCGTCGGCGATTCCGTGGGCGAACTTGGCGAGCGTGTTCGCCGTAGCCGGGGCAACGACCAGTAGATCGGTACCCTGGGCGGTGTCGATATGCTGGATCGAGGAAAGCGAAGTGCCTTCCGCGGTCTCACTTGCAGAACGACCCGATGCCCATATGCCGGTGATGACCTCGTGCCCGGTAAGGGACGCGAAGGTAAGCGGTTGAACAAACTGCGTGGCTGCCTCGGTCATGACCACGTGCACATCGAGGGCCTGCCGCTGCAGGGCGCGGACGAGTTCCGCCGCTTTATAAGCCGCGATGCCACCGGAGACGCCTACGGTAACTTTCATAGCCCGATTGTACGCCCGGTCTGCGCTCCGGCCGTAGACGGAATGATTGCGCAAAACCGGGGCTCGCCAGTGGAAATTCTGGAGATGAAAGGATCAGGTCGACTTACTTCGAACGCTAAAGCAGAGGAGCCACCAGCGGACGAGAATTGCTCTGCAGGCTTTTTCTAGTGAAAAAGCCCGTTTGCGTGGCGGCTTACTCTGCTTTGGTCCTAGCTGACGAATTTCGGAATGATGGGCGCCTCGATTTCAGGCTTGTGGAGAGGTACGTTCGGCTTGACGTAACCGACAACGCCGGCAGCAATCTCGTCCTGGGCGACGCGGCAGGCCTTGCGGGAGTCCGTTGCGATGAGCGGCTGGGAACCATTTTGCAGTTGCCGCGCCCGCCGGGCGGCGACCATGACATAACCAAAGTGACTGTTCACTCCGTTTTCGACATTCATTGGACAGATCCTCCGAAAGTTTTAACAGCGGCCTAATTCCATAGGCTTGAAGTGTCTCTTAGGTTGGCACTGTCGTTTGATCGTAGAGCCCGAAGGAACTGAGCACTGGTTGCAGCCGGGCCATTGCGTTGGTTTGGCGACAACCTTCAGCCAACTCGATCAAACGCCGCTCCTCGAGATCCGGTTCGCGTCCACTTCGGCGAATACGTTCCGCCGAGACAATAGCCGCAAGTTCCTCCACCGCGTTCTCGAGGATGTCGTTGACCAGAATATATCCATATTGGCGATAATTCACAATCTCGCTGCCTGCCTGGGCCAGGCGACGGTCGATGACTTTCTCCGTCTCGGCAGTGATGCTGCCCTCTGCACGGCTGCGATTACGGAGCCGTGCGGCGAGGTCCTCCTTGCTGGGAGGCATGACGAAAATGCTGATCGCATCGGGAATCTTCTTGCGCACCTGGGCGGCGCCCTGCACGTCGATGTCAAGCAACAAGTCTTTCGCTCGTGCCTCGGCGTCGCGGAGCGATCGGACAGCGGTGCCGTAGTAGTTGCCGAAAACTTCAGCATGTTCGAGGAACTCGTCTCCGGCAACCATCTCTTCAAAGCTGGGGCGGTCAGTGAAGTGATATTCCCGTCCCTGCTGCTCCGAGCCTCGCGGACTGCGGGTCGTATATGAGACCGAAAATTCCAGATTGTCGACCAGTGAGCGCAGCTGACTCACGAGCGTCGATTTGCCCGAGCCGGACGGCGCTGAAATGATGAAAAGAATTCCCGCCAAACGATCTTTCCTGATACCTGGGTTCTCTGGAATAAGTCTATTCGAGATTCTGGACTTGTTCGCGGGCCTTTTCAATCTCAGCCTTCATTCCCAATCCAAGAGTGGTAATGTCAGCCGCATTTCCGGCAATGCCGCTGGTTTTGGAGAGCAGGGTATTTGCCTCCCGGTTCATTTCCTGTAACAGGAAGTCGGCCTTCTTCCCGATCTCTCCTCCCGCAGCGAGGAGCAAGTGAAAGTGCTCGATGTGCGCGCGAAGCCGGGCGATCTCTTCTGCCACATCGCTGCGCTCGACGAGCAGAGCGACCTCCTGCAGGATGCGCTCTCTTTCCATGGGAACTCCGCTGGCCGTGCCGGCGCCACTGAGCAGAGCCGCCACACGCTGGCTTAACCGTTCGAAATAAGCGTTCTGCATCGAGTCTCGCAGGGAAGCGACTTGATCGACCAGTCCGCTTAGCTGATGGAGACACCGACTCAGCTCGGCGGCCAGCGAAGAGCCCTCCTGCGCACGCATGGCATTCAACGCTGCGATGAGCGGATCCAGTTGCCCGACCACCGCGGCTTCGAGGGCTTCCCAATCTTCTTTCATCGAAAAGCTTTCGGTAGCGAAGACTCCGGGCAATCTCAGGATCGCGTTCAGATCAGGTTGCTGGTCGAGGTGATGCTCGGCTGCTGCATCGCGAAATGCATCGAGGTAGGCGGAGACGATGGAGCTGTTGTAACGTGCTCCCCGCTCTGTACCGCGGTCCAGCGTCAGGGTGAATTCGAGGTGGCCGCGGATGAGGTTGTCTTTGAGATAGCGGCGGACGCGCATCTCGAGCGACTCAGTTCCTGGGGGCATGCGGAGGTGGGGATCGAGGAACCGGTGGTTCACGCTCTTGAGACTGAGGGTAAAACCGAGATTATCCGAGACCCGCCCGGAGAGACGAGCGAAGCCGGTCATCGAATAGATCGGCGAGTGAATTGGCGAAGGCGAAGGAGTGGGGGCTCGATGTGCCGCTGGTTTTGAAGAGGAAGTCAATGATTTTGCAGTCACGCCCGAGTGCTCCCGGTATCCAGAGCGACCGCGAACTCGGGCTCCGCGGGAACTGCATCGGCCACTGTCGAAAACTGAAGCTGGTTGAGCCGTTGATAGGTCGGAGAGATGCGCAGGAGCTCCTCGTGTGGGCCGATGGCGGTGATGCGGCCACTCTCGATGACCGCAATGCGGTCTGCGCGGCGCACCGTCGAAAGCCGATGAGCGATGACGATCGAGGTGCGTTTCGCCATAAGGTTGGCGAGAGCAGCCTGAACCAAGGCTTCGCTCTCGGAGTCGAGGGCCGAGGTCGCTTCGTCGAGGATGAGGATAGGCGCATTCTTGAGCAACGCGCGGGCGATCGCCAGGCGCTGGCGTTCCCCTCCTGATAGGCGAAACCCTTTCTCGCCGATGACGGTGTCATAGCCGTCGGGAAGGTTCAAGATGAAGTCGTGCGCCAGCGCGGCCTGGGCTGCACTGATAACCCGTTCGAACGAAATGTCTGGCTGGCCGTAGGCGATATTGTTGCGCACCGTGTCGTTGAACAGGATGGTCTCCTGAGTGACCTTGCCGATTTGTTCGCGCAAACTCCGAAGGCTGACATCGCGCACGTCGTTTCCGTCGATCAGGATACGTCCTGAGCTGACGTCGAAGAAACGCGGCACGAGATTGACCATGGTGGATTTGCCGGCGCCGCTGGGGCCGACCAGAGCGACCACCTCCCCACAGCGGATTTCGAGATCGATATGGTGCAGAACTTCCCGCTCGCCTTCCTCATCGCTGTAGGCAAAACCCACGTCTTCAAAGCGAATGCTTTCGCGGAAGCCTTTCAACGCCAGCGGCCGCGGTCTCTCGCGGACATCATCCTGGGCATCCATAAAGCTGAAGATCTCGGAAGATGCTCCTAGCGCGGTCTGAAAATTGTTGTAGAAGAGGGCAAACTTCCTCACGGGGTCATAAAGCTTGAAGACGGCGACGATGAAGGCGAAAAAAGTGCCTTCGGTCATCGCGCCATGATTGATCTGGATGCGACCCACCCAGAGCAGCAGCGCTATGGCGATGGCTCCGATCGAATCCATAAGGGGCGAGCTGATGGCCTGGGCGCGGACCGACCGGAGATTGGCGCGAAAGAGCCGGCGGGCAGCCGTCTTGAAGCGCAGAGTCTCCCACAACTCCATGTTGAAGGCTTTGACGATCCGGTTGCCGGTGACAGTCTCGTGGAGGATGTTCTGAATCTCAGCAAGCTTATCCTGACCGCGGCGGGTCGTGGTCCGCACCTGGCGGCCGATTTTGCGCGCAGAGCCGATCACCACGGGCAGAAAAATGAGCAAAACCCAGGCCAGCTTTCCTCCGTACCCGATCACGACAACGATCGTGAAAAGCAGCGTAAAGGCTTGCTGGAGAAATTCCGAGAGCACCGAAGACATGGCATACTGCACTCGCTCAATGTCGTTGATGAGCGTCGAGAGAATGGTTCCGGTGGCATGCTTCTGAAAGAAGGAGACCGATCGGCGGAGGATTGCCTCATAGAGCTCGTCGCGCAGATCGGTGATCATGCCGAAGCCGGCGTAATTCACCAGGTAGGTCCCGCCGTAGTCACAGAGCCCCTTGATGATGGTCGAGACGATCAACGCGAAGGCGACGACGTTCCAATCATTATGGAAGTAAGACGGCACGAAGTGGCGCAGGTCAAGGTTGTAGTGGGTGCCGGGAATATTGAAAAGCGAGATGCCGCCATGAGGCGCGGCCGGATCAAGGACCCGGTCGAAGATCGGCTTGATGAGAAGCAGGCGGAAGGCCTCTAGCAGCCCGACGGCGGCCATCAAAACGACGGACAGCAGCGCTTGCAGGGAATAAGGCCGGACGTAGCGGAGAAGACGAAGGAATCTGCTCATGAGGAAGTACCACGCGAACAGACCTCGGCCCCCATTGATTGCGGGACAGAGCTTACCTTCATCGCCATTTCGCTATTGTACTCACCATGGTGAGACGAATTCAGGGCGCTTTGAGACCTGCTTCGATCGGGGCTGCTTGGCGAAAGTTGGTTTGACGCGCTCCGTTGCTCGCCGAATCCGATGCCTCCCGTCGACTAGGTCCGGCTGGAACGAGGCATATCGCGATGCGCCGTCTTGACGCGGTAGCCGTGTTTGTCGAGGCGTTTTTTCACCTCTTCAGCGATAGCCACCGAGCGGTGCTGGCCGCCCGTGCAGCCGAAGGCGACGGTGAGGTAGCTTTTGCCCTCCTGGATGTAATACGGAAGCAAAAACAACAGCATCTCGGTCACTTTGTCCAGGAATTCCTGGGTCTGGGGGAAGTTGCGGACGTAGGCCGCCACCTTCGAGTGTCTCCCGGTAAGTTTCCGAAATTCAGGAATGAAGTGAGGGTTTGGAAGAAAGCGCACGTCGAAGACCAGATCGGCTTCGAGCGGCACGCCGTTCTTGTAGCCGAAGCTGATCGAAGAAATCAGCAGGTTTCTGCCGGTGCTTTCAGTTTCAAACTTGGCCTGAAGGTAGGCGCGCAGCTCGTGAACGTTGAAATTGGAAGTATCGAGGGTGATATCGGCGACGTTCCGGACCGGATCGAGGAGCGTACGCTCGGATTCGAGGGCGGGGCGCACCATCCCTGATTTGCCGAGCGGGTGAGGACGGCGGGTTTCGGAGTATCGCCGGAGCAGGGCAGCATCGCTGGCTTCGAGAAAGATGACGGTGGTTGCGAGCGACTTTTTGATCTGCTGCAAGATGGCTGGAAAGCGCTCCAGGGTCTGGCCTTCCCGGACATCGACGACCAGCGCGGCGCGATCGATCTCGGCGGATTGCCGCACCAGGTCGGCGAACCTGGGCAGAAGCTCGAGCGGCAGGTTGTCGACGGAATAGAAGCCGAGATCCTCAAATGCCTTGAGAGCGGAGGCCTTACCGGAGCCTGAGAGCCCGGTCAGGATGATCAGCTCGCTGGCCTTCGAGGGCGATGGCTTTGGCGTTGCAGCCACTTCGGCCGCCCCTTTTGCGGGAGAAACGGGTGGCTTGGACTTGGGCCTGGTCGCGGCTGGTTGGGCGGCGGAAGACTTCGCCCCAGGAGGTTGACTTTTGCGCGGCATGGCCCATGCTAGAGCATTTTTACTTCCGGTGCATACCAGGCAGCTGGTCACTTCCTGGCTTTTTCCCCGGAAGAAGCCACGCCTCGCAAGTCTTTGGCTGCCGGACTAGAAGCTCAAATGCCCTGGCGGCGCGGCAGCCGGCTACGGAACTTCGATCAACTCCATCTTGCCATCGCGCTTCCGATGCAGAACCTTGAGCTGACCCTGATTGTCACGGAATACGAAAACTTCCCGATCGCGGAACTCTGCCTCCTTTACTGCTTCTTCCAGAGACATTGGCCGAAGCGCCACGGAGTCGATTGACCGGACAACGTGGGGCTCGGCGATGGGGGCCTTTGCCGGAAAAGAGTGGACTGTGACTGGCACCGCCGGCTTGGTCCGGCCGTTGCCGTTGGCTGCGCCATTTCTTATTTCATCCGGGTAAGCTGCGCTGGCGTCGATGGCCATCGCGCGACCGGTGCGCCGGGTGCGGGCCAACTCTGAATCTTCGGAGTTCTTTTCTTCCTTAGGCTTGCGCTTCTTGGCGCGAACCCTGTCTTTGTGGCGAATCGCCTGCGTCTCAGCCTTGGCGATGGCCTCACGCAACGCGGTTTCCATACTGGTCGACTCACATAAGCCAACAATGCTCTGCAGCCGGGTGTTGATGGTGACTTCCGCGGTTTGACGGTATTTTTCTGCAGTGAGCACGATATGGGCGGTGGTGATCCTGCCGAGGATTTTGCCGATCCGCTCGATCCCTTCATCGCCGATGGCGTGATGCGCTTTGGTCACTGTGATTTGTCTGCCGGTGTATTCGATCTGCATTGTTTCGCCTGCTCGGAGGAAGGATCCTCGGGGGGAATTTCCGATCTTACATCAAAACGCGTGCCGGGGAAGACAGGCATCAGTCCCGTTTGCGTCTTTGATGGGTGCTGGGAATACGTAGATCTTCGCGGTACTTGGCGACGGTGCGCCGGGTCACATTGATACCCTGAGTTTGAAGCAAATGAGCTAACTGATCGTCGGTAAGAGGCTTGCGTGCATCCTCTTCTTCGATCAACTTCTTCACCTTGCGCTTGAGCAGCATCAGCGGAGTTCCTGCACCCTCCGGACCATTGACGCCCTCGGAGAAGAAGAAGCGCAGCTCAAAAACCCCCTGGGCGGTGTGAACATACTTGTTTGAGACTGCGCGGCTGACGGTGGACGGGTGCACACCGATCTCCTCAGCAACCTCCTTAATCATCATTGGCTTGAGGTGCTCGACGCCGCGCTCGAGGAATTCGTGCTGCCGGCGGACGATGGACTCGCAGGTACGGAGGATCGTGTTCTTGCGCTGCTCGATGTTTCGAATCAGCTGTAAGGCGGAGCGATACCGCTCTTTCACGTAATCCTTGACATCTTTTTCGGTTCCGTCCTGTTTCAACATGCGCCGGTAGCCCTGATTCAGACGGAGGGTGGGAAGGTCGTCTTCATTCATGACGACGACGTATTCGTTGTCGCGTTTGACGAACGCCACATCCGGCTCAATCAATCGGGCGTCGGAGCGGTTGTAGCGCTGCCCGGGGCGCGGGTCGAGCGTGCGGATCAGGTCGAAGGCCTGCTGGGTATGTTCGACTGACTTGCCGACCGCCTTAGCCAGCTCGCGAAGGTCGCGCTTTTGCAGCAGCGACAGGTGCTTGTCGATAATGTGGGTCGCGGTGTCCGAGATTTCAATCCTGGCGTCGTGAAGGGGAGCCTCGTCAAGGGGAGTCACTTCGGCCTCGATCGCTGCCTGCAAACCGGCCTCGGAATCCTCGGATGTCGTCGGGTCTCCAGGTATCGCCTCCCCAAGCGGGGGCGTTTCCACATCCTCCGGATCGACGTCATTCATGCGAGCGGCCCGCTGCCCATGGATGTGGCGTTCGCGGGCTAGGCGCAGGTCTTGTCCATGGGCCCGAATCTGGATCAGCAGACATTCACGAAGATTGCGAGCCGCGATCCCGAGAGGGTCCATTTGCTGGACGGTTTTGAGCGCGCAGGCGAGGAGCGCGCTTGCGCGGCTCACGATTGCCGGGTCAACTCCAAGCGTGGCCGGATCCGCTACGCCATTGCTCACAACCCCTTCCAGACCGGAGGGGCTCATGGTTGCGAGATTATCCAGGCTTCCGGTATTTAGTGCGACCCGCTCGCGGAGGTACCCTTCCAGAAGCTCTTCATCGGTAGCAGTCAGGTAACCGCATTCGTCGATGTTGCCGACGATGTATTCGGCAGCGTCATGGACTTCGGGAGTGAGGATGAGGGAGCCAAGCTGCCAGAAGAGGTGGTCGGCCAGGGTGCTGGGCTGAGAGAGAAAGTTCTCGAAGGAAGGCTTCTCCATAAGCTCGTAGTTGTTGGGAGAACGAAATCCGGGATCCAGATACTCCTGAAAATACGAGCCGAAATCGACCTCTTCGAACGGATCGGTTTTGTCCCGCTGGGCATCGGCAACTATCTCTTCGGCGGGACGTTCGCGCTCCGCCTCTTGCCCCGCCACGTCATCGAGCAAGGGAACGTTTTCTTCCAGCTCCTCGAGCACCGGATTCTCAACAATTTCGGTGTTGATCATCTCTTTCAACTCGAGCTTGTTCAAGGCAAGCACACTCACCATCTGCATGAGACCAGGTGTGAGGATCTGCCGTTGAGCTACTTTCAAGCTCAGTCTTGGTTGAAGGAGGGCCATAAGCGAATGCCGGCGATTACCGGGTAAATTCAGTGTACCTTTCTTAACTCAGAGCAGAAACCGCCCCGGGTGGACGAATCGATCCATCAAAAGGAAAATGCGCCCCCGAGATAAACTCGGCGAACCTCCGGGTCCCGCCCCAGCTGCTCTGGAGTGCCGGCCCGAAAAATTCGTCCCTCGTTGATAATGTAGGCGCGATCGGTCACAGAGAGAGTTTCGCGCACATTGTGATCAGTTATCAATACTCCTATACCGCTGGCCTTGAGGTCGAAGATAATCTCCTGCAAGTCGGAAACGGCAATCGGATCGATTCCCGAAAAGGGCTCATCGAGCAGGATAAAGGAAGGCTGAATGCAAAGGCATCGCGCGATCTCGACGCGCCGCCGTTCGCCGCCAGAGAGCGCGTAGCCGCGGGTCTTGCGAATGTGCCCCAGATTTAACTGGTCGATCAGCTTTTCAGTGCGCGCGCGCCGCGTCACCGCGGAGATGGATTGCGCCTCGAGCACCGCCAGCATGTTTTCCTCGACCGTCAACTTGCGAAAGACGGAAGGCTCCTGGGGCAAGTAGCTGATGCCGTACTGCCGCGCGCGCATGTACATCGGCACACGGGTGATGGGTTCTCCATCGGCCAGGATCTGCCCAGTATCCGGCTGCACCAGACCGACGATCATGTAAAAGCTGGTAGTTTTTCCTGCGCCGTTCGGACCGAGCAGGCCAACCACCTCTCCTTGAGAGATGTCGAGGCTGACGCCGCGTACCACCTGCCGTCCCTTGTATGACTTGCCGATTTCATCGGTGGAAAGCTTTTGCATCGATCCTACTTCGCTGTGCGGGTGTTGGTAACGGTCCTCGCCTGCCCACCGGTGACACTGACGCTATCATCCTGACTATTGAAAATCAAAGCTTCGCCGGAGACGTTTCCATGAATTTGATCGTAAAGACGCGGCGGAGTTGCAGAAGTTCCGGTGAGGACGAATTTTCCGTCCTGAGAGGTATAGATCAGCCTTTCTCCCAGGCCCCGGCGTCCGGGCTGTTGCAGCACAATGTGGCCGGTGGCGACGATCCGCTCGATGCGGCTCTGTCCGCTCTCAGCGGAGGGATGTTCAGGCTTAACTGAGGGATTTGTAGGCGGATTGGGAGTCGCGAGGAAGGCTTCGATCTGGTCGGAGTGGATGGTGCCACTTGCATCCTCCGCTGTAACCGCCCCGGTAAATACGGCCTTATGTTCGGCGTCCGCATAGATCAGGTTCTGGCTATGAACGCGAAAGACGTTGGACTGGTGTTGCGGGCCCGCAGTCGAGGTCATCACCGTCGTCACCGCCGCCGAGGTTGAACTCTCGCCATAGGCCTTTAGCGTCTCTGGAGTGCGTTGCACCTCAATGATCGGTGCGGCGACTGAATTCGGACCTTGCCAGAGCCGGGCTTGCCCCCGGAAAATCGCCTTTCCATGTCCCTGGTCAAGGGTGGCGCTGTTTGAGACGACATGCCTAGGGCCCTGGCTGCCCAGACCTACAGCGCCCGTACTTACTGCAGGCCCAGCGCCTGGATTCGCCGCTGGTTTTGCCTGTGCATAGGTGGCTTTTACGTTGCCGGTCACATCGGCTACTCCACTATCGCGGTGATATGCTATCTCGTCCCCGGTCAGGTCCGTGGATGCATCGTTTACCCGGGGCGAGCCCTGTAGACGCAAGATCTGGGTAGCAGCGTCATAGTCGGCACGAAGCGCGGTCGCCCGGGTGGGAGTGGCCGGATGATCCGGCTTGGCTGCCGGCGTCTGGATGATGACGACATTCCCCTCCTGGATAACCGACTGGATGTGGGCAGTGTCCAAACCTGCCGCAGCCGTGGGATTCTGCTTGGCCGAGGAGGCAGGGCGGGATCCCGGCGTGGCAAAGTTCACCTGCAGGGTATCCCCGGAGGTGACGCTGTTGGCCCCGTTTGGAGAAGCATCGACAACACTTGTATGACCGGCGCCATGAAGGCTGGTGATGGCATGACCATCGCGCAGGCTGGCGAGCAGCTGATCCCCCTTGATGGTGGTGTTCTGCGAAGGACCTTTGGTGCGGATGGTGTGCAGAACCGCAGTGGCGCCGCCTGAGGCGAGCACCTGATTGGCAATCGAGCGGCTTTGAGCATCGTCCTTTGAGGGCGGCAGGAAGTCGATGTCCACCTGGGGGGCGCGCAACTCGCGAGTCGACGATCCCCCGGGATCGTCGCTGAGGCCATTCTGCTGATCGACAAAGCTGACGGCATCCCGGGCCTGAGCGTGATGAAGCGTGCCTCCAGAGGCAAACTCCAAAGTAGCTTCGACAGCAATGCCATGCATCTGTTGACTGGTGTTGTCTGCTCCCTGCTGATGGGAGATGAAGTTGAGACCTCCACCGACATCGGCTCGCGTCGGTTGACTGTGCACGTCAAGCAGGACCTTCGCTTTACCTGCAGTCAGATCGCGTCCGTCGTTGGTGACCAGGTGAACGTGGCCTTGGGAGTCGATGTGTTCTGCCGATCCATCTTTACGGAAATAGACAATGGCCTGATCGGCCGAGGTACGTTCCGACTGGTAATCGGAAATCGGCTTGAGCAGAAAGGCCTGCAGGCTGTTTCGGAGGAACTCCAGATGGCTCGCATGGACTGCGATGGGCTCGCCATCGCGGTTCGACGTGAGTTCCACTGAAGAGTCGAGCACCAGCAGGCCCTTTTGGACGTCATAAGTCGCTCCCGTGGAATGCCCGGCGCCCTTGGCAGTGGTGAATTCGACATATTGAGTCGTGGTGGCGAGCTGCGTGTTCTGATTGAAGATCAAGCCGCTGGTCTTCACATGAATCGTTCCCGGGTCCAGCTTCGAGGATTCGGACGGGGCGTTCGCCTGCTGACTGGTTCCGGAGTTTGCGGCAGCATTCGCACCGGTTGCTCCTTGCAGGTCGATCTGGACCTCACCTTTCGCAGTGACGACGCCGGCCTTCTGGTCATAGTTGAATTCGCTGCCGGTGATGCGATCGTTGCGATCTCCGTGGGCGCCGTAAAGAGTGATCACCACGTTATGCAGGGTTGCGCTGGATCCGCCGGTATATTGAACGGCATTGGAAGCGTGGATGGTGAAAGCGGTCTGGCCCTTAACCGACTGAGAGTAGGTGAATCCGTCCGAAGACCGAGTGACATCCACGCCAAGCTTGCCCGGGAGATCGCGAATCAGCTGGTGGGCTTTATGGCGAGCGTAGAGGAAAAAGAGCGCCAGCACCGCGATCAGCAGAACTGCCAAGCTAACGATCAAGCGACGCAGGCGAGCGATGCCTATAGGCATTTTCTTTTTCCACTCATCGCGACCGTCTTACTCACGCCTGCGTCTCTTTCCGAAGTTTGGAGCAATTTTGCGATTACTGTGAATCTTCCAGCGAGCGTCAAGCTGGCCTTTTCTCCCAAGAATCGGCCCGCGCAACGGTAGCTCTGGCTTAAGCCTCCGCTCCTGAACGCTTTAGTTGACGCGCTGCAAACGCTCGACAAGCTTCTGAGCCAGACTTTCGCCCGACTCCGACCAGAGTAGACGGCTGGAGATGCCGCAGTGTTCCTGGACAGCATTCGTAAAGTCAACCAGCAACTGCACGTTCTCTTTGACGCGGGAGACGGCAGGAAGGTCAAGGTCTACGTCTTCATGAAGAAACGGGGTATCGATACCGAAGTCGACGCGGATGTGGCCATTCTGCTCATAGGCGCCGTCATCGAACTCGGGACCAAATCCGATCACCGAGACGCGACTGGGCTCCTTGCGCCAGATCGGGTCGAGACCGCCCCCCACCTCCGGCGTCCACAAATCCCAGATGAGGTCAAATTCATACGCAAAATCGTCGTGGAGTGATTCCGTTGCCGCGGCCACGGCGAGTTCCGGAATCGCTTCCTCCATCTCGTTTTCGGAGTAAATGCGTTGGTAAGTGGGTGCTTCCGTGCGAGAGATTGGATAGACGGTTGCCGCGGCAACGCGCGAGGAGCCGCCGACTCTTCCAAATTGGCGGATGACCGACACGAGCGCCGGAGCCAGGCCGGCGACGCGAAAATTAGGGAACCAAAGACTCAGGTACAGCTGATCTGCCATGACACTAGTCTAGATGGTTTAGCGCCGGGCTCGGATGCACTCTGGCGACTCCAATGTTGCTGAAATGGGCACAGAGTTTGGTTCGTTCAAAGATCCATGAGCGCGCGTCGGCTAATCCGAAGGGTGTCGATCCTGTTGGGAAAGTACAGTCGAGCTTGCAATAGAGTAGCTTGCAGTAGACTAGGGTGCGATGCCCAGCCTACAGCGAGCAAATGTCATTGGCGCGGGTCCCAACGGGCTGGCGGCAGCCATCGTTCTGGCGCAGGCCGGCATCGAGGTCACGGTATACGAGGCTGAAGCGATTGCTGGCGGCGCCGCACGGACGCTCGACTTGACGCTTCCCGGTTTTCACCATGACTTTGGCTCGGCGGTGCACCCCATGGCTGCCGGCTCGCCCTTCTTCCGATCCCTCCCGCTCGAAAAATATGGGCTGAAGTGGATTCATCCTCCAGTTCCGCTCGCCCACCCGCTGGATGACGGCACGGCAGTCACGCTGGAGCGCGACCTGGGCGCGCAAATCGATGCCCTTGGCAGGGATGGTCCCGCGTGGAAGCGGTTGTTTGCTCCCTTCGTAGAAAAGTGGTCTGCACTCGCCGAAGACGCCTTCGGCCCACTGATTCGCTGGCCTCGCCATCCTTTTCTCATGGCCCGCTTCGGAGCAGTTGGATTTCTGCCTGCCGCCACCCTGGCACGCGGAGCCTTTCGTCAGGAACGAGCAAGAGCGCTCTTCGCCGGTCTCGCGGCACATTCCTTTCTTTCCCTGGACAAGCCGCTGTCGGCGGCGGTCGGACTGATGCTCGGCACCGCGGGTCACGCTATCGGCTGGCCGATTCCTGAAGGGGGGGCCCAGTCGATTACCAATGCCCTGATTGCGCATCTCGAGGCGATAGGCGGCATCGTTCATCGGTCCCAACGCGTGGCGAACCTGGCAGAGCTGCCTGCGGCCCGGTTGACGTTATGCGATGTCACTCCAAATCAATTTCTCAAGATCGCCGCGGGAAGGATCTCAGAGAGCTATGGCAAAAGCCTGCGGAGCTATCGCTATGGTGCTGCCAGCTTTAAGGTCGATTACGCTCTGTCGGAGCCGATCCCCTGGAATGCGGCGGGATGCCGGCAGGCGGGCACCGTTCACGTGGCCGGAACACTCGAAGAGGTCGCCGCCTCGGAGGCGGCCGCGAGTACAGGCAAACACACGGATCGGCCCTTTGTGCTGGTGTCGCAGCCAACGTTGTTCGATCCAAGCCGCGCTCCAGCGGGAAGGCACATAGTATGGGCCTATTGCCATGTACCGCATGGATCCAAGGACGACGCAACGACCGCCATTGCGTCCCAGATCGAGCGCTTCGCTCCGGGATTTCGCGATTGCGTTCTGGCCCGGTCGGTACTCTCTCCCGCCAGACTTGAGTCGATGGACGCAAATCTGGTCGGAGGGGACATCAATGGAGGCGCGATGGGAGTTTCGCAGTTTTTGTTTCGCCCGACCCGGCATTATTACCGGACCTCGGCTCGGGACATTTATCTTTGCTCGTCGTCGACCCCGCCTGGGGGAGGTGTCCACGGAATGTGCGGCTATCATGCCGCGAAGATGGCGTTGGCGTCATTGAAGCAGTAACCTTCCGCGCAAATGAGAAGATGAAGCGATGACCATTCTCTTTCGCCCTGAACTTGTCTACACCGGAGACCGCTTCGAGGGTGGCAAGCAGATAGTGGTCGCGGATGACGGCATCATCCAGGGCATTGAGGATTGGAGTATCGCGGATTCCGGCGAAGTTGCGGGAGCGACGATCGAAAATCTGCCTGGACGCGCGATGCTGCCGGGAATGATCGACGTCCACTCGCACAGCTTTCAACGGACTATTCGTGGATCGGTTGAATCGCGCCTGAAGGCTGGTCCGAACTTCTGGTCGTGGCGCGATGCCATGTATCGGGCCGCAAACCGGTTTTCCCCCGAAGAGTTGTACACGATCGCGTGCATGGCGTTCATGGAAATGGCCCTAGCCGGCATCACCACGGTTGGTGAATTCCACTATGTTCATCGCGACCGCGATGGCTCGCCGTACGAAAATCCAAACGAGATTGCACTGCAAGTTATCCGTGCCGCAAACGACGTGGGTATACGAATCGCCCTCCTTCGCGTGGCCTACGTCCGCGCGGGATTTAACAAACCCGCCGATGCTGGGCAAAGGCGCTTCATCGAACCGACTTCGGAAGAGTTCCTGACGAATACCGACGCACTTCGGAGCGCGCTGCGAGAAAGCGGAGAGTCGGCATGGATAGGAGTTGCGCCGCATAGCATTCGCGCGGTGCCGATCGACTATTTGCGCGAGATAACCGCCTGGGCGAGGTCCGAGAGGCTGCCGGTTCATATGCATGTGGCCGAGCAACCGGCAGAGAATGACGCCTGCATGGAGGAGTATGGGACGACGCCCTTCGCGCTGTTGGACCGCGAAGGCATTCTGGAGGAAAAATTTACTGCTATCCACGGCATTCACCTCAGCGCCGGGGAGATTGCCGCGCTCGGGCGCAGCGGCGCGATCATTGGCGCGTGTCCGACTACCGAACGCAACCTCGGGGATGGCATCCTGCCGGCAGATGCGCTGATGCGGGCCGGCGTGCGGATCGCCTTCGGCTCCGACAGCCTGACGCAGATCGATCCCCTGGAAAATGCGCGGGAACTTGAATATAACCTTCGCCTCAAGCAGCTCGAACGCGCGGTTCTCGACAACGTCGATGGCACCGCATTGCCGCAGCGGCTTTTCGCTTGCTCAACGGTAAACGGAGCGGCATCGCTGGGCGCAAATGCTGGAACGCTGGCACCAGGAATGCCGGCCGACTTCTTTAGCGTCGATTTCCACGATCCCTCGATCGCCGGCAGCGGACCAGAAGAACTGCTCGCCAGCATCGTTTTTGGGCTGGCGAAGACCGCAATCGCCGAGGTCGCCGTGAATGGGCGATTCCTCGTTCAAGGAGGCCGTCATCAACGCCAGGAAGCAGTGATCCGCGATTACGCGGCACTTATGCGACGGCAGGCTGGTGTCTATGACTGATCCTGCAGAGTTGCTGCGTGAGTTAGTGGGGGTTTCCTCTGTCTCCCGCGAGTCCAACCACGGGGTTATCTCAGTTGCTGAAGTGGTGCTTGCCCAGGCTGGCTGGCGTTTCCGGCAATATGCCTATGTCGATGCACTCGGGGTAGTGAAAACCAATCTTGTAGCCTGGCCGAGTCAGAATTCCGCCGATGACATGCATTTCCGGTTAGCCCTGGTATGTCACACCGACACCGTACCGTACTCAACTAATTGGGCTGATGCGACCAAGCTGATTGAGGATGGACCGGATCTTAAGGGATGCGGCGCCTGCGACGTGAAGGGGTTTCTGGCATGTATTCTGGCTGTCGCCGCCACCATCGACGCCGCGTCGCTTACGAAGCCACTGTGTATCGTCTTGACGGCCGATGAGGAGATCGGTTGTCTAGGCGCACGCCACTTAGTGGAGTCGCAGGCGCTCCGCGCTGATTACGCGATTATCGGCGAGCCTACATCCTTGCAGCCGATCAGCGCTGGAAAGGGATATTGCCTCGCCGAAGTTACAGTCAACGGCAGAGAGGCGCACAGCGCTTTTCCCGACAACGGGAAGTCTGCAATCTTCGGCGCGGCGAGGTTGATTGTGGAGATCGAGAAGATTGCCGAGCAGCTCAAGGAGTTTCGAAGGGACAACTTCTCGCCACCGTGGACTACTTTGAATGTGGGCGAGATCCAAGGCGGTCTGGCTAAGAATATCGTTCCGCCTGCGTGCCGCTTTCTTCTCGAGTGGCGTCCGGTGGCTGACCAGGATCCTGAGTTCGTGCTTGAGCTTGTAAGAGGTGCGGTCCAGAGATTGGAGCAGTTAGATCCCCTGTTTCACTGCGAGCTAAAAGTCCTTCGCGTGCAGGAAGGCTTCGTCAGTTCCCCAGATAGCGAGTTATTAATGTCGTTGATACAGGCGACCGGCAAACCTCCTGCGTCCGTCGCGTTTGGCACCGAAGCTCCCTGGTTGCAGAGGCTGGGCGCGGAGACCGTGGTCTTCGGTCCGGGATCGATGAATTCGGCGCATAGTCCGCGGGAGTTTGTTCCAAGAGAAGAGTTATACCGCTGCATGGATGTACTTACCGAGGCGATTTACAACTTATGCCGTTAACAAGTTATCGTTCGCGCCAATGCTCGAGGATAAAGCTGTCGGTCATGCCGGCGATGTAGTCGGCGACCACTCGTGGACTGCCATCGCGAGCGACCATGGAGAAGTAAGCGTTCGGAAGCAGCTCAGGATTTCGTACCCAGTCGCGAAACAAGCCGCCCACCACTTCCTCGGCTTGCTTGTGGTTACGGAGAATCTCCTCGGAGACATAAAGGCACGCGTGCAGGTATTCTTTGGCTTGACGGCGCTCAGCCTCTCTTTCCGGAGACAAGGACGCGAACCGTTCGGGATGACGGCGAATCGACTCGAGCGAAGTAGCTCCAGCATTCTTAACCCGTCTTGCTGTCTCCCGGATGAGATCGCCGGTAAGCTCATTCAACATACGCGTCAGCGCGCCGGCGAGCAACAATTTGCTGGCGGCGCGGGGGTGTTGTTGCTCCATGCGCGTGTGGGCGCGATCGAAGATTGCCACATGTTTGCGCACATCCTGTAACTCCAGAATGCCGGCCTCGAGCCCGTCATCGATGTCTGCCGTCAGGTAGGCTATCTCGTCGGCGAGATCGATGAGCTGAGCTTCGAGTGGAGGCCGCTGATCCAGAAAATACGCAGCAAGTTCAGGATGGTCCGCCGCCTTGTAATCGCGAGAGTGCTTGACTATACCTTCGCGTACGCCAAGAGTCAGATTCAAGCCGGGATGCGCAGCGTAGCGTTGCTCGAAGTGCTCAACGATCCTTAAGGCATGCAGGTTGTGATCGAAGATCAATCCGTGTTCGCGCATTGCGGCGTCGAGGGCCCGCTCACCCGCGTGGCCGAAGGGCGGGTGCCCGATGTCATGAACGAGGGCGAGCGTTTCAGTCAGTTCCTGGTTCAAACCGAGAGCTCCGGCAACCGTCCGGGCGATCTGCGAAACTTCGAGCGTGTGAGTGAGCCGGCTGCGGAAATGATCGGAATAGCGATTCGAAAAGACTTGAGTCTTGCCAGCCATGCGGCGGAACGACCGGGCATGAGTCACGCGTCCCCGGTCGCGCTCGAAGGCGGTCCGGTAAGCGTGGGCATTCTCTGGATAGGCGCGGGCGGTAAGCGGGTCCTGGCTTCCCCCGCCATCGACAGCGCAAGCAGAGAGATCCACTTGCTTCACTTCCAAATTGTTGGTACCAGGCTCGCTCACGAAATTAGTTTAGAGCAAAGGCGGAGTTGCCGTAAGCTGCAGGGGAATCGTCCTATAGGCCTTTGCCCGGAAGAAAACGAAGAACGCCGTGAGTGTTCCACAAGACACTTCCACATGACACCTGGACTGCTTGTGCTTTATTACAGGTCCCGCTTGACCGTGGCCTCGATGTATCCGTGAGGTTCATCAGTGGGGACGAAGATCTGGTTGGGGTTGTCTTGTCCAAACGGACTCAGATCCACGAGCAGGCAATGTTTGTTTGGCATCGTCAGGGTGACATCCAGGATGTTGGCCACTTGATCGAGCGCCGCCGCGGCCATGGCAAAGAGGGTGTGCTGGACGGACAAGCTCTTGTGTTCGGCAAAGGCTGACAAGAGGGCGGTGCGAACTTGAGGGCGCACCCGATCGAAATGTAGAGAGTCTGAGTCATAGGTCCAACTTGCGGTCACATCCGTTCCAAGGAGCCGGTCGCTGGTTTCGCGGAGGGTAGTGAATCTGTCCTTGATGTAACCCGAGAAGCTTGAATCCGATGTTTTCAAGATGACCAGCCCGCTTATCCCAGCGACGACAGAGACCGTTCCGCCGCGCGTCGCAGTGACGATGACGGTCTGCCGTTCCCCGCTTTGCTGGTGGAAGGTGGTGGGATGCAGATGACCGTCGAGCATCAGGTGGTCCCACGATGTTTCTTTGATGTCGATCGAGACGGTCCGCGCTTGAGAATAATTACTCAGGAAGTGAGCGGCCAATTCTTTCCCGAAGTCTTCGATACAGGTCGCGGTCGACTCCCGGGCGAGAGAATACACGGTGTTCTTCATGGTGTCGGTGGGCAGAACCTCACTGTTGTCGCCGGAACCAAAGCAGTTTTCATAGTCGCCTTGAATGAGGATGTTGACGCTCCACTCGCACACTGAGTGGACTCTACTTTCCCGATTCACTTTGACGAGCCTGACCCGCGACTTGCCGTACCGATTCTCGCCCAGTAAGGCCATGATTCAAGATCCTCGATAAGTAGTGTAGCCGTGTTGGCTCAGTAGCAAGGGTAAGTGGTAGTGAGTGCTGCCGGGAACGACCGAGAAGGACACGATCACCTCCGGATAGAACGACGCATCCTGATAATTTCCCGTTTGGAAGATCAAGCGATAACTGCCCGCACTGACATCCTGTGGAGGGAGAACTTCGTCGCAACGGCCGTCAGCATCTGTATCTCGAGAGGCTATCTCTACCCAGTGGCCAAATTCGAACCGGTACAGACGCACGGGTACATTGGCGGCGGGTTTTCCAAGACTGAGATCGAGAACGTGAGTAGAGATTCCGCTCATGGAGTGAACAACTTTCTTAGCCGAAGGCTAGTGATCTGCCGCTGTTGTTCGGCGGCGTTGTTGATTTCTACGGTTGTCGGGTTATTGAGACGATCTTCTAAGATCGTAAGCAGTTCGCCGGCGGACCTTCCGCTGGCGCAAACGATGTAGATGAAACCGTGACGCTGTTCATAGGCGCGGTTCTTCTTGGCGATTTGGTCGAGAACGCTGGCATCCCCATTGCATACATCGGATTGCTCTTGCTTCGACCAGGTCGTAAATTGACGCGAAGCGCCAGAGGTCTGCTCGCCGATGCGGGGATGGCAGGCGAAGGCTTCGAGCCAGTCAGCTTCGGTAAGTGACCACCATATATCGTCGGCGGCCGCGATGGCGGCATCGATGCCGGCATAAGGTCTCGACGCGACCAACCGCGTCGCGAACGCGCGAGAGCCGCAGCAAGCGAGGACCTTAACAAAGGCTTCCTCCGAACCAAGGCCATTCCAGTCGGCGAATGCGGTCACGCTGGATACTCCGTTGCATTCGCCAGGTGGGCAAGCGTCTCCGCGAGAATGAGCACGCCGGTAGTGATCTGTTCCGCTGAAGAGTATTCGTCGGGGCGATGGCTGATGCCATCGCGGCAGGGAATAAAGATCATCCCGGCAGGCGCGATCCGGGAGACAAAGAGCGAGTCATGATAGGCGCGGCTGACCATCGAACGCGATGAAATCTGGTGGCGTTCGCAAGACCTCCGGATTGCGCTGATGATGACAGCGCTACATTCGGCGGGTGAATCCGCATTGAGCTGATTGATCTCGATGGCAACGCCCCGGCGCTCACCGATCTCGCGACAGGCACTGTACAGGCTCTCCAGTAATAGATCGCGGCGCGCAAGATCGGTATCGCGCAGATCGAGCGTAAGCTTCACCTTGCTCGGGATGCTGTTCACGGCACCGGGAAAGAGATCGCACTTACCGATGGTTGCGACAGTATCGACGGCTCCCGAACTGCGAGCAAGCCGCTCTATGATAGTGGCCAACTCTGCAGCAGCCATGAACGCGTCCTTGCGGTCGGCCATGAGCACGGTTCCGGCATGACCGCCTTGACCTTCAATCGCGATATTGAAACTGGCTGGAGCGGCGATGCTGGTAACGATGCCGATCGCGGTCCCTTCTGTGTCGAGGATGGGGCCTTGCTCGATGTGAAGCTCCACAAACGCGGAGTAATAGCCACTCGGGAGCAAGACCTGTTCGAGATCGCCGCTGAAGCCTGCTTCGCCGCGCAAGCTGTCGAGGGAGGCTCCTTCGGCATCGCGAAGTTCGCTAGCGGCGCCTGGCGACAATGAGCCTGCAAGCATTCGGCTGCCCAGACAGCCGATACCGAAGCGAGTAGGCTCTTCAGCGGTGAAGAGGAGCAACTCGATGGACCGCTTCGGCCGGAAGCCGCTTCTCTGCAGTGCGCGAAGGGCTTCGAGCGCTCCGAGTACGCCAACCGTGCCGTCGTACTTCCCAGCGTTTGGGATTGCATCGATGTGGGAGCCAGTTCCGACTGGCGAGAGTTGCGGGTCGCTGCCGACCCAACGCGCAAAGGTGTTGCCGATCGCATCTTCCCGCACGCTGAGACCAGCCTCAGCGAAGAGCGCCTTCAGCCAAGTCCGGGCCTGACGGTCTGCTGGAGAAAAGACAATGCGCGTCACTACGGGCGCCGCCTCCGAGGAAAATGCGGCGAGTTGATCTAATTCGTCTTCTAACCGAGGTTGATCGATGTGAAGTTCCATAGCTTACGCGAGCGGATTACGATTCCAATCTTTGTAGATAAGATACTTTGCCGGAACTTTGCCCAGAGCACCGAACCACTGGGGACAGTAGGGAGCCATCCAGATAAAATCTCCCGCGGTCACTGGATACCAGCTCTCGTCGAGACGATAGATTCCGCCGCCTTGAAGCATCAGCAAGCCGTGCTCCATCACATGCATTTCTACCATCGGGAGAACAGCCCCAGGTTGATATTCCATGATGTTCACCGCGAAGTCGAAGGCCATCGTATCCGGCAGCAAGGAACGCACCTGAAGCGCTGTATCGCCCATCAGTGGTTGCGACGGAAGATCCGATTCTCTTCCGAAGATCGCTGCCGGCGGCTCCAGGCCGTCCAGCGCGAGATAAGGTTTTTCGAAGACCTCTATGCGTGAATCAACGGAAGCTACGACGTGGTGGTCAAGCCCTTGAGGCAGATAGGCGAAGCCACCCTGTTCCAGTGCATATTGAGTCGCGGAGAGCGTCACCGTCACCGCTCCGTCGAGAACATAAATGAACCGCTGGGCCGGGACTGGGTCAAGGCTGCCGGTAGTTGCCATCTCCGCCGTGTACTGCGCGAAACGGGCTCCGTTCGCTGGCGACGCGTGGACGATGGCCATGGCGTCCCGCATGCCCGGCAGGCGAGTGCGGACGAAGGTGTCCGGGGTCTGGAGGAGATGGGTTGGCTTCGACGTGCTGCGGGTAGCTCCGAGGTTCTGCACGAGATACTTTCCGATCCAGTGATGAAAGCGAGACTACAGATTTTTCTGGACAGTGGGCGGCGGATTCAGATGTTTGAGAAAGTATAAGCCAGCATCGAGAGCTGCCTGTACGTCTTCGACCAGCACTGTTTCGTCGGGATGGTGGCTGATGCCAGCAGGGCTGCGAAGAAAAAGCATGGCAGATGGGAGCTTCCGGGCGAGCACCATGGCATCATGCCCGGCGCCGCTGTTCATGCGATGTCCGTCGCGGCCGGTGGCGGCGACTGCTGCTGCGAGCGAGTCGCGCAGCCCTCGATCCAGAGGAATTGCCGGCTGATCGAGCTTCTTTTGCAGGCTGAGTTGAAGACCTCGGGTTGAAGCAATCTGTCGGCCGTTGGCCTCCATGTCGTCTGCGGCCGCATGCCTGGTGGCATCGTCCGTGTGGCGAAGATCGAGGCTCAACCGGACCTCCGACGGGATCACGTTGGTCGCGCCCGGCGTGACTTCGAGTCGACCGACAGTTGCCACCAGGCCGTTTGTGATTCGAGCCTGTTGTTCGACAGCACCGATCCATTCTGCTGCTCCCGTCAATGCGTCGTGGCGAAGAGACATGGGAGTGGTTCCAGCGTGGTTGGCTTTTCCATGGAACGTCAGTTCATAGCGGCTCTGTCCGGCGATCGCTTCGACGATGCCCAGAGGAGCATTCAGCTGGTCGAGCACCGGACCTTGTTCGATGTGAAATTCTAGAAAAGCGAATGTCGCTGGATTGAGTAAGGCTGCGTGCAGCTCAGACAAATTCAAGCCAAAGCTCTCCATGGCTTGGGCGACGCTTACTCCACGCGGGTCGGTCAACTGGAGCAGGGGAGCATCGATGTCTCCGATCAGGGCGCGGCTGCCAATAAAAGGCACACCGAAGCGGACTCCTTCCTCTTCGGAAAAGGCGACGATTTCGATATCGTAGTCGAGCCGGTCTGCTTCGAGACCTTCGATGAGGGCTAGCCCCATAATGACTCCGAGAACACCGTCAAAGGCGCCGGCATTCGGCACTGTATCGATGTGCGAACCGATGAGCAAGCGACCGGCATTCTGTCGCTTCCCTGGATAGAGACCACGGAGATTTCCTACTGCGTCGATGCTCGGGCGCATGCCAAGCCGGTCCATCCAGCTGCGCAGAAAATCGTGCACCCGGCGGGTTGCCGGAGAGAGATAAGTCCGGACGAGGTAAGCCGGGTTGTCGCTGAATCCGGCGATTTCCTGACAGGCTTCGACGACCTTGTGCGCCCGGAACGAAGCTGTGCTCTTCAATGCCGTAGTTCCATCCCGAGTGGTTGGTCCGCAAAGGCGTTGTTCGAGAAGACCCGGCTGCCGCGGAGAAACGTAGCTTTCACAGTGCCAAACAAATTCTCGCCCACATAGGGGGAGACGGAATGGCGAAAGTGCAGCCGCTCCGGGGTGACCGTGAATGCTGCCTCCGGGTCGAAGACCACGAGATCGGCATCGAATCCGGCTGCGATCTTGCCTTTGCGCCCGCTGAGACCGGCTAGCTTTGCTGGCGCCTCAGCCATCCACCGCCCGACATAGGTGAGCGGCAGACCGCGCAGCCGAAGCTCGGTCCAGAGGACTGGCAGGCTAAGGGAGAGCCCGGCAATACCTCCCCAGGCCTGCTTGAAGTCGCCAGTGTCATGGCGCTTCATCTCCAGCGGGCAGGGAGAGTGATCGCTGGCGACGAAATCGATGACGCCGCTCAGCAGCGCCTCCCAAAGGCAGTTCTGGTTAATTTTATTGCGGATCGGCGGCGCGCACTTGAAGAGCGTCGCTCCGTCGGGAATTTGCTCTGCCGCGAAATGCAGATAGTGAGGACAAGTCTCGACAGTGATCGGTAAACCCTCGGAGCGGGCGTCGCCGAGGATCGCCAGCGCCTGCGCAGACGACAGATGCACGATATGGATCGGGGTCTTGAACTCGCGGCAAAGATCGATCAAGAGTCGAATCGCGCTGACTTCGGCTTCGTCCGGTCGCGACGCCAGGTAGGTCGCATATTTCGTCCAGTCGGCGTCAGCCAGTGAAGCCTCTGCTTCTTCAAGCGGCGCGGCAAGCTCGGCATGAACCAGCAAAGGAAGACCGCTCCCGGCAACGTGAGGCAGTGCGGCGCGCAGCTGATTTTCGTCGACCATCGTGAAGCCTTCGATACCGGGATAGATGAGGAAGCACTTGAATCCGGGCACCCCGGCGGCGGCGAGCGGTGCGATCTGTTGCTGATTATCGCGAACGATGCCGCCCCAGGGCGCCCAATCGACCCAGCATTTGCCCTGGGCGGCGGCCCGCTTTTGCTCGAGCGCCTCGACGGTGACGGTTTCGGGCAGACAATTAAGCGGCATGTCCACCAGCGTCGTGTACCCGCCAGCGGCAGCCGCGCGGGTCGCTGTCGCGAAACCTTCCCATTCAGCCCGGCCCGGCTCATTGATGTGAACGTGGGGATCGACCAACCCCGGAAGGAGGCAGTCAGCGCCAAAATCCTGTACGGTGTAGCCTTCGGGAACAGCGTATCCGTGGGTGACGGATTCGATGTGTCCACCGGACACCAGGACGGTTGCCGGGCCGATGCCTTCGGGCAGCACAACCCGGCTTGAAAGAAATGCTTGGCGATCCATGGACAATTCCATACTCTGATGTCAGAAGACCTCGTCGCATGCAAGTAAGTCAAATTGATCGCTCTGAAAGGATTTCCTCAGATGGCGGCAGACTACTCCTTTATGGAACTCGCGATCGACCTGGCGATGAAAAATGTGGAGACAGGATCGGGCGGACCCTTTGGCGCGGTGATCGTGAAGGACGGCAAAGTAATTGCCAGCGCCGCCAACTGCGTCACCGCTACTAACGATCCGACTGCCCACGCAGAGATCGTTGCCATTCGGAAGGCCTGCCAGGCCCTGGGGAGCTTCCAGCTGGACGGATGCGAAATTTACACCAGCTGCGAACCATGCCCCATGTGCCTTGGAGCGATGTATTGGGCGCGCCCTCAAGAGGTCTACTATGCCAACACCCGCGCCCACGCCGCCGAGGCCGGCTTTGATGACGCCTTTATCTATGACGAAGTGCCGTTTGCTCCGCACGAACGCACACTCAAGATGAGCCAGCTGACGCTGCCGCAAGCTCAGGAACACTTCGATGCCTGGGTGGCGAGTCAGATTCAAGTGAAGTATTAGTTCCTGTTACTCCAGAAAGCAGCGCACGAGAGGATGCAAATTCCTATGGGGCAATCCCTATCTGTCGACCAGGCAGCAAGCGCCGCCGAACATACTCCTTCGTATGGTTTGAAACAGCATAGTCTTTCGCCGTTGGAGACCCTCGCCCAATCGGTTTCGACTATGGCGCCGGTTACGTCTCCGACCATGACCATTCCTCTAGTCTTCGCTCTGGCGGGAAACGGTACGTGGCTTTCGTATGTCTTCGCGACCGCTGGAATCCTTCTGGTGGCGCTCTGCATAAGCCGCTTTGCCCGGTACTCGTCCTCGCCTGGTTCCCTCTATGCCTACGCGGCATCGGCGTTTCGCAGCAAGGCTGGCGAGCCGCGATCTACCTGGTGGGGATTGGTTTCAGCATGGGCGCTGCTGTTTGCCTATGTCGCGACCGGGGCCTCGGTGACCGGGGGTTTCATCAATTATTCGAATGTTCTGCTTTTCTCGATGACCGGCCACCACGTGTCGCCGAGCGGGCTGGCGGCGGTCGCGATTCTCGGCGCAACGGCGATCGCTTACCGCGACGTCAAGGTCTCGGCACAGTTCATGCTCTGGATCGAAGCAGTGTCGGTGACGATGATCCTCATTGTGGTGGCGCTGCTGTTCTGGAAGCATGGGTTTCATCTCGATCCTGAACAGTGGAGATTGAAGGGGGTTTCAGGGTCGGGCGTGCGGCTGGGCGTGGTGCTGGCGCTGTTCAGCTTTGTTGGCTTTGAAAGCGCGAGCAGCCTGGGATCAGAAGCGCGAGACCCGCTCAAGACCATCCCTCGGGCATTGATTCAGAGCGCGGTGCTGGCAGGATTTTTCTTTCTTATCAGCACGTACACCGAGGTGCTTGGCTTTCACTCGTCTCCGCAGAGCTTTGGCGAGAGTCCAGCCCCGATGCGTTTTCTCTCCGGGCAGGTGGGAGTACGGTTCCTTGGGCCATTGATCGATGTGGGCGCGGTGATCAGCATGTTCGCCTGCACGTTGTCGTGTATTACTGCTTCGGCCCGGGTGCTGCTGCTGATGTCCCACCACGGACTTGCGCACCAGCGGTTCAGCAAAACCCACAAGCGGAACGCGACGCCAGGCGGAGCGGTGGTCTTGATCGGTCTGTTGACCCTGTTGCCGACCGTGATCTTGACCTCGCGAGGTGTCTCCGGCTCTGATATTTATGGCTGGATGGGTTCCTTAGCGACCTATGGATTCATTACTGTCTACGGGCAAGTGACCTTCGCTTTACCTTTCTATCTCAAGCTGAAACAGCATCTGACACCAGCTCTGCTGTTGCTCTCGATCATTGGCACTCTGGCGATGGTCCTGGCGTTAGTAGGCACGCTTTATCCGGTCCCGGCGGCGCCTTATAACTGGCTGCCCTACCTCTACCTGGCTTATTTGATGACCGGCCTGGTGTGGTTTGCAGCTTCGCGACGCATTAAGGCGGCCAGGCTGCAAGGCCTTTAGGAAAATTGGCGCATCAGCCTTCGCCGATGTCCTCGTTCCAAACCGCAGGATTGTCACGGATGTATTCGGCAAGCAGCTTGACACATTCAGGATCATCGATGTCGACGACGTTCACGCCCACGGATCGCAACCAATCTAGGCCTCCAGCGAAGTTCCGGGTTTCTCCCACAATCACGGTGCCTATGTTGAACTGGCGCACCAATCCGCTGCAGTACCAGCACGGCGCGAGGGTGGTCACCATGATGGTGTCGCGGTAGGAGCGTTGGCGTCCGGCATTGCGGAAGGCATCGGTTTCGCCATGGGCGGATGGGTCCCCGTGCTGGACGCGGCGATTATGACCGGAGCCGAGCAGACGTCCATCGGCGTCAAAGAGCGCCGCGCCGATCGGGATTCCGCCTTCAGCCAGCCCGATGCGAGCTTCGTGGACGGCGACGGCCAGCATTTCTTTGTGGTTCAAGGGCGTGGGTTCATTAAGGAAGCCGGTGGGAATTGTTCTCGCTCCGAAGCAGACTGAGAGATCCTAGGCAAACAGCGTTGCCACGATTTGCAATCTATCAGATAACTGGAATAATTCAATATGGCTGATTCGACCGCGATCCTGCCCCTGCTGCCCTCGGCGACCGCAACGCTTCCTCGTGAATGTACCTTTGCGGAGTCCGACTGGCGGGCGTTAGCGCCCTACTGGTACCCCGTCGCCTTTTCGCATGAAGTAGGCGAACAGCCGATTCCGGTGCGACTCTTGGATGAGCGGGTGGTGCTCTACCGGTTGAGCGATGGCAAGATTTTCGCGGCCCGGGACATCTGCCTCCATCGGGGCGTTCCGCTCAGCATGGGGCACGTCGAGGGCGACGAACTTATCTGCAAGTATCACGGCCTTCGCTATAACCGCAGCGGGCAGTGTGTCTGCATTCCGGCCCATCCGCAAGGAGCGATCTCGCCAAAGCTGCACCTGCACACCTACGGGGCGCGGGAGGCGTATGGATTGATCTGGGTTCGGCTGGTGGACGATGGACCGGATTACTTTCCGGATTTTTCAGAATGGGATGATCCCAGCTTTATCCAGGTGCTGCCCGACAGCGTATCGCTCGAGGCGTCGGCTGGACGGCAGGTTGAAGGCTTTCTCGACGTCGCCCATTTTTCCTTCATCCACACCAGCAGTTTTGGTGAGCCCGAAAATGCAGTGGTGCCCGACTATCCAATCGAGAAGACGGCTGACGGCTTCATCGCCGATTACGTGAGTACGGTCAGTAATTATTCCCACGGATTCAAGCATCTCAATCCTCCTGGATTCCTATGGCGGCGTCGTTTTCAGGTGTGGTTTCCGTTTACCGCCAAGCTGACGATCTACTTCCCAAATGACGGGCGGTTGAACATCCTGAATACAGCATCCCCGGTCTCGGCGCGTAAGACGCGAATGTTTTCGCCAATCTGCCGGAACTTTGACCGCGATGCCCCGCTGCAGGCGACGCTCGACTTCAACAGCATGGTCTTCGCCGAGGACAAGGCGGTGGTCGAGAACCAGTATCCAGAGGACCTGCCAATCGATCTGCACGCGGAGGCGCATTTCCCGGCCGACCGCAGCTCAATCACCTACCGGAAGGGTCTGGCGGCAAGAGGCTTGGGGCGAAGCTTCACCGCTTGACGTCGTGATCCAGAAAGTTGCCTTCTACCGGTTAGATCTAGAACCGGTTACTCGTCGTCCCTTTCCAGCGCAAGGTCTTCGACGACGTTAGGATCGGATTTCGCGAGTTCACGAAGAAGGCCTTCGTCGGTAAGGTCGAGATGCTCCGAATTTTTCCAATCATGGTGAATGACGGCATTGAGGCGTTCGATGACGTGGTGGTCGGTGACTTCGATGGCGAGTTCGCGGCGGCTATCGAAGCTGCCGGGCGATAGATTGATCGAGCCAATAATGGCGCGCTCTCCATCGGCCAGCAGCAGTTTGGCGTGAAGCTTGACGTGCTTGAGCTTGTGGATTTTGACCCCCACATCCTGAAGGATCCGCAGTCCGCTGACGCCTTCACTGAGCTGCGCTTTCTTGAGCTTATGCGGCGGACGCGACATGACATGCACCCGCACACCGCGGCGGCTGGCCCGAACCAGGTGCTCGATGATGACGGGATCCTGATAACGCTCATTCTGCAAATAGAGTGAATGCTTGGCGCCGTCAATGAGTTGGCCGAGGCGCTGGCGTCCATTGCCAATGCACCAGATGAGATGGGAACGATCTCCGGGCGCAAAAGGCGTCCTCGCCCAATCCGCTTCGAAGCACTCGATGACTTCATCGACTTCATGCTGGTGAGTCGTGACGACTGCGTAGTCGCGAGTCGCGGTGAGATTCTTCGTCTCCCAGTTGAGAGACTTGACGTAGGCGGTGCGGTCATCGACGACCATCGATTTTTCGTGGGTCACGTCGAACTGTGGACTGCTATCGACTACCTCAATCCCGGCGGCGGTCAGGACTTTGTGCGCGGCTTCATTTTCCTGCTTGCCGCTGCGCCGGGCAGGATTCAGCATGATGCGTACGTTGACGCCCCTCTGGTGCGCCCGGACGACCGCGTCGAGCAGGGTTGGGTCGGAGAAAACGAACATTTTGATGCGGAGGGACTTCAGGGCTGCATCAATCGCTGCGACGATCGGGCGGGCGGAATCATCAGGCAGGACGATCACGGAGCGGGACATGCGTTTCCTTCCAGACGGCGATTGGTTTGGTGGGCGCTTCTCTACGACTGGGCAAGCCAATTGTATCGGCGTGGGGGTTTTTCGGGGAGGGGGCAGCTATTCATACACTTCCACTGCCTAAAACAGGAAGAACGCTCTCGACCCGAACTCGAGAGGGTTCTGCATCGAATTGGGTCCGGTGAAGGCTGGCATAGACGCCGTGAAGCGCCATCAATGCGTCATGGGTACCATGTTCGGCGACCATTCCGCCTGAAATAACAATGATCTGATCGGCGTTGCGGATGGTGCTGAGGCGGTGGGCGATCATGATGACGGTGCGGCCCTTCATGAGCCGCTCGAGGGCGTCGATCACCAGCTTTTCCGATTCGCTGTCGAGCGCGGCGGTGGGCTCGTCAAGGATCAGGATCGGACTGTTTCGCACCATGACCCGGGCGATGCCGATGCGCTGCCGCTGTCCACCAGACAAGGTGCAGCCGCGCTCGCCTACCATGGTCTGGTAGCCGAGCGGCATACGGGAGATGAACTCGTCGGCGTGGGCGAGCCTGGCGGCGGCGACGACCTCTTCCTGGCTCGCATGTGGACGACCGAAGGCGATGTTTTCGAGGATCGTTCCATGAAACAAAAGGGTGTCTTGCAAGACGTAGCCGATCTGGTCGCGCAATGGTTTGAGCAGATAGTCGCGAACGTCCCGGCCGTCTACATAGACGGCGCCGGATTGCACATCGTAAAACCGGGGAATCAAGCTGAGAATGGTCGATTTGCCGCTGCCGGTAGGGCCGACCAGCCCGACGAACTGCCCGGGCTCAATCTTGAAGGAGACGTCTTTCAAGATGGGGACAGCGGAGTCATAGCCGAAGGCGACATGCTTGAACTCGATCGCTCCGCCGAGCGTTTCCGGGGCAAGCCCGTCCGGCTTTTCCGGGATAGTCTCATTTGTGTCGAGGATGGTGCGAATGCGTTCCGCCCCCACCGCGGCCTGGGCGACAGCATTGGTCGTGGTGGCGAGGTCCTTCACTGGCTTGAAGAACTTAGCGAGGTAAGCAAGATAGACGGTGAGTTCGCCAATGGTCATCGCGCCATGCAGAATCAGCGCCGCCCCGCGCCATAGCACGACCGCCGTGCAAAGCGCCACGGTAATGGTGACGACTGGGGACAGCAGCGATTTGATGCTGCGGGCCTTCAACGCAGCGGCGACAGTCGCGTGGCTGACGCCGGCAAGCAGATCTTCCTGGTTTTGTTCCTGGCCGAAGGCCTTGACTACCTGCATCGATTCCAGCCCCTGCTGGACGACTGCCAGGATCTCGCTTTGCTCCTTTCTTACTTCGTGGGTCGCTTTCTTGACTGCCTTTTTGAATCGGGAGACGAAGAGCAGCAGAAACGGCGTGACCGCCAGCGCAATGAGGGTGAAGTCCCAGTTCAGCCAGAACATGAGCCCTAACATGCAGACGATCGTGAGCAGGTCGACCAGAATATCGAGCGTCGAGGACGAGGCGAAACCCTGGATGGTCTGGATATCGGCGGTGATGGTGCTGAGAATCGTCCCCGTCTCGTGGGTGTTGTAGTAGCCGAGCGAAAGTCTCTGGAGATGGTGATAGGTACGCACGCGGAGATCGTGGGCGACCCATTGCCCCACGCTCTCGGTGTAGTAATTGTCCAGGTACGAAGCGACTGCGCCGATCAGGGCGATGATTACAAAACTCGCCGCGGCAAGGGCGGCTACATGCAGACGCGCCCCGCTATCAAGCAGGGGGCCGATCAGATGGCGCAGCCAGGGCGCGAGTTTATGGTCTTCGACGACATTGTCGAGGATGATCTTCAGCGGCCACGGCGTAGCCAGGCTCATCGCCGTCTCGAGCAGCATGGCAGCCAGGATAGCGAGCAGCGTGCCGCGATAAGGCCGAACTAATCCACCGACAAAACGCAACATAAGATTTGCCTTCTGGGCAGCCGCGAGAACTCAATGGCTTTGAGTGCAGATTGTAACCGGTGAGACGCGTCTTGGCAGGCCCGTCTCTTCCTTGGCTCGCGACAGGGAAGAATTCTCAGATTTCCGTACAACTCTCAAATCCGATCTTCTTTGGGGATCGTTCGCACAGTGGAATGGTCTTTCGACGACTGCTCCACACTGGCAATTCTCGAGCATAGTACGGACGTGGCGCCCTGGCCCGCCCGAAGATGTCAACGTACAACCGCCGGCTGGACATCCCGCCGGAAGGAGCAGTCACAATGCGTCTGGATCAAGAGAACCTGAAGTCTGCTGTCAACCGCCGCTCGTTTCTCAAGAACGCGGGCACTGCAACCGCCGCAGTTGCGGCCATGGGTGTCGCCGCGCCGAAAACGCTGTTTGCCGCGACGCCAACCACTCCGCTGTCCCCTGATTCTCCCACTGAGATTTTCACCGCTGCCCTGGTCGCCGAGGACCTTGCCATAACCTTTTATTACAATGCCCTGATTGGCGGCGTCATTCAGGACCCCAATCTGGCGGGGCCGGGCGGCACAGCGCTCAATGTCACTCCTTCCGGCGATAACGGCAATGTCCAGTATCTGCGGGGCGCGCTGCATGAAGAGATTATTCACTCCAATCTTTTTAGGGTTCTATTGGGCAGGGGAGAGTTCTCGTTCGCTCAAGATCCTTACACCAGCTTCTATCTTCCGACCGGAAGCCTGGACTCATTGAATGTCTTTGTCGCCTTGCTCCAGGCACTCGAAAACGCCTTTATCGCCGCGTATATGGCGGCGGTGCAGGAGTTTGCTCTTCTTGCTGCAGTCGGTAAGCCGATGACCTTCAACGGCGTCACCTACCAACCTTCCGACTTTGTTTATTTCGCCGGGGTCGCCTCCTCCATCATGGGAGTCGAAGCGGAACATCGTGCGTTAGGGCGGTCAATCAGCCCCCAGGCTTACCTTGCCAACCAGCTCAACTACGAGCAGCAGCTGGGGATCTTTACCGTCTATAACGGGAAGACATCGGCCGTCGCCGCGCTGACTCCGTTCTTGACACCGGGGGAAGGCAAAACCGAGTACTCCCTTATCACTGCCTATGGGAATGCCCACACCGTGTCCGACACTGCGTACGGGTCGATGCCGACGAAGTTCTTTACCTAGGAATATCGCTATCCTGGTTCCTCTGAAACGCCGGGGCAAGGTCGTGTGCCGATCCTTGCCCCGACCATGCTCCGAATGCCGTCCGGCTGGATTCCGAGAAGTCGACCTTGCAAGGTATTCTGATGAGCGACGCTTATGCCGGACGATCCTTTCCTTTCTTTAGTGAACGAGGCTTTGCCTCGGCTTCAGGGACAATTCGCTACCCTCCCGCTCACCGGCGCCAATCCTGAAGGTCTGGATGCGATGCAGGCTGTTCTGGCCGATGTAGCGGTGCGCATGGGCGACAATTATCCCTATTTTCACCCGCTTTATGCAGGCCAGATGATGAAGCCGCCACATCCGATTGCGCGGGCCGCTTACGCCATGGGCATGTGGTTGAATCCCAATAATCATTCACTCGACGGCGGCCGCGCGAGCTCGCGTTTTGAAGTGGAGGCGGTTGCGGAGATTGCCTCCATGTTCGGCTGGACGGGGCATTTGGGTCATCTTACAGGCGGCGGCACGGTGGCGAATCTGGAGGCGCTTTGGGTCGCCGGGAAGCTTCGCCCCGGCAAACGAGTGGTCGCCTCTGCCCAGGCGCACTACACGCATAGCCGGATCAGCGCTGTTCTTGGGCTGGAGTTCTCTGCGGTCGGAGTAGACGGGCGAGGGCGGATGGACGCGGAGGCTTTAGAGCACCAACTGCGTTCCCAAGAGATCGGCACGGTGGTCGTCACCCTGGGAACGACCGGAATCGGGGCGGTCGATCCTCTCGATCAGATCCTCAAGCTTCGCGAGAAGTACGATTTCAGGATCCATGTGGATGCGGCTTACGGGGGCTACTTCAAGCTCCTTACGGGCCTGCCGGCCGGGGGCTTGTCGGGCGGGGCCACCCGGGCGTTCGATTGCATCGGCGAAGCGGATTCCATTGTCGTTGATCCTCACAAACATGGTCTGCAGCCTTATGGTTGTGGCTGCGTTTTGTTTCATGATCCTGGAGTCGGTCACTTTTACAAGCACGATTCTCCGTACACCTATTTCTCGTCAGCCGAGCTGCACCTGGGTGAGATCACTCTGGAGTGCTCCCGTCCCGGGGCGGCAGCGGTTGCGCTTTGGGCGACCCAGCGGCTGCTTCCGCTTGCTGCGGGCGGCGAGTTCGCAGAGAGCCTGGGCCGGTGCAGACAGGCGGCGTTGCAGCTTTACGACCGGTTGCGTAGCGATACCCGCTTCGTGGTCGCATTTGAACCGGAGCTCGATATTCTTGTCTGGGGAGTCAAGGCAGCCTCGGTCGAAGAGGCCTCGAGGCGGGCACAGAGCATCTTTGATGAGGCGGCCCGGCGGGATCTTCATCTCGCTCTGGTGCAGCTTCCCTTGAATCTTTTCCCAAGCGACAGCTGGCCGGACGCTTCGCCCGGGGGGACCATGACCTGCCTTCGTTCGGTGCTCATGAAGCCTGAGCATCTGGACTGGGTGGACAGGATCTGGGGGATTTTGAGCGAAGCGGCGAAAGATGCGTTGGTTTGAACTCTGCGGACTGAGCGCGTTCCTGCAGAGGAGTTGCTTTTCGGGAGAGTGCGGCGTGACTGAACGACTAATTCTGAGCAACGAGAGCCTCAGCGTCGAGGTCCTTCCGGAGTTCGGAGCCAAGGTTTCTTCCATGCGCCTTCTGCCTGAAGGGGAAGAGCTGTTGCAGCAGCCGCTTCGGCCCTACGCGCCACGCACCCGCACCATGGCCTTCGAAGAAGGGGACGCAAGCGGCATCGATGAATGCATCCCAACGGTCTCTGCGTGCGATGTCGAGTTCGGCGGCAATTGCCTCCCGGTACCGGACCATGGAGATTTCTGGCGCATTCCTTTTGCCTCACGGCGCGAAGCAGAGGAACTGGTGCTCGAGGCTACCGGCTTTACCCTGCCGCTTCGCTTCGAAAAACGTTTTGCTTTGGAAGGCACCCGGCTGCGAATCGATTACAGATTGGAGAACGTGGGCCGCCAATCCCTCCCGTTCTTGTGGTCGGCCCATCCAGGTTTTGCGGTCGAGCCAGGTGATCGAATCCTCCTACCAGACTCCGTCAAAGAGATCAACGTTTGGCATAGCGGCGGCGGCCGCCTGGGTGCGCCGGGACAAGTTCATTCCTGGCCCCATACGCACGACGCCGCAGATCAATCTGTCGATCTAAGTCTGGCAGGCGGCCCGGAGGATGGCGTCGGCGACAAGTTGTTTGCGGTTGCGCCGCGAGAGGGCTGGGTTGCGCTTGAGCGTCGCCGGCTGCGGAAGCGGATCGAAGTGCGTTTTGATCCGGCCTGGGCCTCATTCTTAGGACTCTGGCTGGCCTTCGGTGGCTGGCCCGCGGGGCAGGCCCAACGGCAGCATTGCGTGGCCCTCGAACCCTGCACGGCCCCGGCCGATTCCCTGGCTACGGCCCTGGAACGCGGACTCGCCCGCATTCTCGAGGTCGAGGCATGGTTCGAATGGAAGATTGAGATTCATGTGATTCCTGCGTAGACTCGGCTAGAGCGTCCGTGCTGCGGAAGAGGACCAATGTTAGATGTAAGCGCTACCAAAGAAGTTCATGTCAAGCGCTTTGGCGCTGAGCCTGCAATGTTCATGGCTCCAGGTCGAGTGAACCTCATTGGCGAACACACCGATTACTCGGAGGGTTTCGTCATGCCGGCGGCCATCGATTTCGCAACTTTGGCCGGGGTCAGCCCGCGCGCGGACAGGCAGATCTCCATCTCTTCGGAGAACTTTGGCGACCAGGCGGTCTTTGATCTGGATTTCCTTCCGCATCATCCCCGGCATCACTGGAGCGATTATCCTATCGGCGTCCTCACCGTACTGAAGGAAGTTGGAGTGAAAGTATCCGGCTTCAATTTGACGTTGAGCGGCGACGTTCCGCTGGGTTCCGGATTAAGTTCATCCGCTTCAGTCGAGGTGGCGACTGCCCTGGCCATTCTCGAGGTTGCCGCGAAATCGGGATCTACCCATCACTTTTCTGGCCCAGAGATTGCCCGTCTCTGTCAGCGAGCGGAAAACCACTTTGTCGGAACCCAGAGCGGTATCATGGACCAGTTTGTCTCCTGCTGTGGCGCGGCGGGTAAGGCGCTTTTGCTGGATTGCCGTGACCTGTCCTTCGAACTGGCGCCAATCTCTCCGGAGCTAAGCATCGTCATCTGCAATACGATGGTGAAGCATTCTCACGCGGGCGGGGAATATAACACCCGGCGCGCCGAGATCGAAGCCGGGGCTGAGATTATCCGGCTGCATCGCTCCGATGTGCGCTTTCTGCGAGACGTTACGGTGGCCGATCTGGAGCGCTGGGGCGATGAGATGCTGCCTGACGTGCTCAAGCGCTGCCGGCACGTGGTTACCGAGAACCTGCGTACGGTGGCGGCGGCCCGGGCGCTTGAACAGAATGATCTGCCAACGCTAGGGCGGCTGATGGCAGAATCCCACGCCAGCTATCGCGACGACTTTGAGGCAAGCTGCAAGGAGGCCGACATCCTAGTCGAGTTGGCCTCGCGGGAGCCTGCTTGCGTGGGGGCGCGGCTGACCGGCGGCGGGTTCGGGGGCTGTACGGTGAATCTTGTTCATACCGCCGAAGCCGACCAGTTCGGCAAGAAGATGCTGGAAGAGTATCTTCAGGCAACTGGCATTGCGGCCGAGATCTATCACTGCCATGCAGCGGCTGGGGCCCACCGTATCTGACCTTCCCGTAGAAAAAGGATAGGGCGCAGGGAGTTTCACCTCGCTGCAACCGTTCGAAGGTCCCGATGAACCAGGCGAAGAGCAGTCGAAGCCGCTTTTGACTGCGCACACCAGGAGCGATGCGGGGGTCTGAGTTTCTCTACTCTCGCTTGGTGGAAGTTGCTAGAATCTTTGGACTGTTCGCGCGGAAGTGGAACTCGGGCGAATGCTTGCCCTGTGCACCGGGATGGGCTGGAGCTTTCGATCCATCCAGCAAATATATTGAGAGAGTGCGGAGAAAAATTGGATGAGTTTTCCTATTCAAACCCATGAGTTAGCTTCGTTGGACATTTGCGATGAGACCAGCCAGGTCGCCTACTTCTCGATGGAAATCGCGATATTGCCTTCGATGCCGACCTACAGCGGTGGCTTGGGTGTGCTGGCAGGCGACACGCTCCGCTCGGCGGCGGATCGCGGCCTTCGCTTAGCTGCGGTGACCCTGGTCCACCGTAAGGGGTATTTTCGTCAGGTGCTGGGCGAAGACGGTGTGCAGACGGCGGTGGAACAGCCATGGTCTCCTCAAGATTCGCTGTTTGAGGAGAGCGCTCGGGTTTCGGTGGTCATTGAGGGTCGCCCGGTGGTGGTTCGTGCGTGGCGTTTCGATATGGAAGGCGTCACCGGGAAAGTCATTCCGATTTACATGCTGGATACCGACCTACCCGAAAACGAAGAGTCGGACCGGCGACTCACTGACTACCTTTATGGGGGAGACAGCGACTACCGGCTGCGGCAGGAGGCGGTGCTGGGAATTGGCGGTGCGCTGATGCTCTACGCCTTGGGATATGAGCCGGCGGTCTTCCACATGAATGAAGGACACGCCGCCCTGCTGACGGTGGCGTTGATGAAAAGGCAGGTTCCGGCAGGGCAGCTTTCTGCCATCTCCGATGCAGACGTGAACGCAATCCGGGAGCACTGTGTTTTTACCACCCACACACCGGTGCCGGCGGGACACGATCGATTTTCGATGGAACAGGCAAAGCGGATTCTCGGGGAGGATTGTGCGGGGACCTTGGAACGCCTTGGTTGCTGCCATGAGAATCTGCTGAATATGACCTACATCGCGCTGCGTTTTTCGCGATTCGTCAACGGCGTCGCCATGCAGCATGGGATTGTTTCCCGGGTGATGTTCCCTGAGTACAAGATCGATGCAATCACAAATGGGGTGCACGCCGCGACGTGGACGGCATCCTCGTTTCAGGCGGTCTTCGATCATGCATTGCCGCGATGGCGCACCGACAACCTTGCGCTACGCTACGCAATCGATATTCCTGAAGACGATATTGCGGCAGCGCACGATGTCTCGAAACGGATCCTGCTCAGTGAAGTCGAGAAAAGGACCGGGGTCCTGCTCGATGCCAATGTCTTCACAATCGGGTTCGCGCGGCGGGTGGCGACCTACAAACGGGCCGACTTGCTGTTCTCCCAGCCGGAGCGGATCGTCGAACTCGCCGACAAGTTCGGGGGATTGCAAATTCTTTATGCGGGAAAGGCGCATCCGGCAGATGATCCTGGTAAAGCACTGATTCGACGAGTGGTGGAACTGGCCAAGGGATTAGAATCGGGGAAACTCCACATCTTTTATCTGGAGAACTACGAATGGACTCTCGGCAGCATGATGACGGCGGGCGTCGACCTGTGGCTGAATAATCCCAAGCGCCCCTATGAGGCATCGGGCACCAGCGGCATGAAGGCGGCGCTGAACGGCGTGCCCAGCTTGAGCGTACTGGATGGATGGTGGATCGAGGGCTGCATTGACGGCGTGACCGGCTGGGCGATTCCCGATTTCGAAGAGGAAGCGCAGGAGAGCGCGTCGATCTACGATCAATTGGAGAAGACGATTCTTCCCATGTATTATCAGCAGCCTAAGGTCTGGCATGGGATCATGCGCTCCACCATTGCCTTAAACGGATCGTTTTTCAATACTCAAAGAATGCTAGGGCAGTATGTCCTCAATGCATATTTTCCGCAAAAGAGGATGGATTTCTCAGCTGCCGCTCTCGAACATGCGCTCGCTCGCTGAATCGATAGAATAAATCGTCGGTCGTGCCGATCTTTAAATTAGGCGACCACTCCGAGCCCACGGCTCGAATCTAAACTCGTATGCCCACGCTGACCAAGGAACGTGACCTCGAAAGAGGCGAAGTTGACGCTCGCGCTGTTCCTGAATATTCCGTCCACCTTGATGCGGTTCGAGGCGCAGCAGCCTTGTTGGTCTTCCTCGTGCACGCGCGGATGTTCTTTTTACAGTCCCTGTTGAATCATCATCGAGCCGTCAGCGCGTCCACTCTCGGCCCGGTTGCGTCCTCCTCTGTCCATCTCTCCCGTACCGTACGCAGCGACTACGCACACCAGGCGGTGATGGTCTTCTTTGTTTTGAGCGGCTACCTGGTAGGGGGAAGCGTACTCCGATCCATCCACCGGAACGATTGGTCCTGGAAGCGCTATCTGGTCCACCGGACGGTGCGGCTTTGGATGGTGCTCGTTCCGGCGCTGATTCTCGGGCTGGTCTTCGATCTGGCGGGGAGCCATCACTTTGCTGGAGAAGGGACAATTTACAGCGGCCCCCCGGGGCAAGATCTGATCCCTCCCGGCTTGAGCAACCGTCTCAGTCCGGGGACTCTTCTCGGCAACCTGTTTTTCCTGCAAACCATCCGGGTCACTCCGCTAGGCACAAATCAACCGCTTTGGAGCTTGGCAAACGAGTTTTGGTATTACCTGGCTTGTCCATGTCTAATGCTTAGTCTTCTTGCTCCCTGGAGTTGGTGGAAGAGGATGCTGGCGATAGCGGGCATGGGCGCGATTCTCTTGTTCGCCGGTCAAGAGATTGCCTGGTATTTCAGTATTTGGCTTTTAGGCGCGTTGGCGGCGTGGCTTCCTTTGAAGATCCCGGCGAGGCAGCAAAGGGCGTTCGTCTTCGCAGCGCTGACCATTTTCCTGGCTGGGAATCTTTTAGTAAGCTACGACCATCCCAATCACTTTCCGGTCGACTTCTTCTTGGGAATTTTATTTTCGATTCTGATTTATGGTCTTGCTCACTTGCGGCTGCCAGCACGGAATGGGATTTACCGGCGGAGCGCCAGATTCATGTCAAAGATCTCGTATAGCCTTTACTTGACCCACGGCCCGGTTTTTTGCCTGATGAGCGCGATCCTGGTCGGTAGTTGGAGGTTGTTGCCGATGGGCGGTCATGCCGTCGCAGTGTTGGCCGAAGCCTTAACGGTTGCCTTCCTAATCGCCTGCACTGTTCACTTCCTCTTCGAGTCGCGAACCGATCGGGTGCGGAGTTATCTGGAGGCGAGACTGCGGTGAGAAGACTATGTCCTTGATGCTTTCAGGAGGAAGTGCTCCATTTTTTGCCAAGGGAAGTGTCTCTCACGGGATCCTTTCAAGCTGCAGGTCTTTGTGTCTGAGAGAGAAACTTTTCGTGGTACGGGGGGTTAGTCTTCTTCAATGAGTGGGATAGCGCACTCGGTACTGCTATTTTCGTTGGCTTTCACTGGCTGGAAAGGTTAAAATTGCAACTTGTCGCACGGTGTTCTCATGAAATGGCTCCATTCGCCGATTTTGGAGAATAAGGAACAGAGCGGGTTATGACGAAACTTCTGGTAGAATCCGCCGATAACTGGAAACGGGATCATACTAGAGACGTTCCTGGTAAGTGAGGCAAAGGACCGAACGCCAGGTTGCGAATTTTCTTTTGTAATTCTGATTCACTTAAGTCTGCCGAATACTTTTCTCTCTGACCGGAAATGGGTTTATCGGGCGTTCAATGCCGATATTCGTCCCGGGCAGGTTCGTTGAGGGGTGCCTATTTTAGGGCTGATCTTCCTCAGGCTACTGCATCCGACTCAGGGAGAGTACCTCTCTTTCTGTGCGAGGGCCCGCTTTGACATCAGTGCTCCGATTATTTGAAGAGCGTACGCGGTCGCAACCGGATGCGATTGCCATTTCGTTTGCCGGACGCAGGGTGACGTATGCCCAGCTGGATGCGAGGGCCAATGAAATCGGGTGTGTGCTACGCAATGCCAAAGTCACCACCGAGTCACTTGTCGCGATTTATCTGGAGCGATCTCCGGAGCTGATTGCCAGCCTGCTGGGGGTTTGGAAGGCGGGGGGTGCTTACCTGCCGATCGATCCCACGAATCCCCGTCAACGCGTCGAGTTCACCCTGAAGGATTCTCAGGTCAATTACGTCCTAACGGAACGGAGTCTGCTCGACTCCCTGCCCCCGACTAGCGCTCGAGTCCTGTGTGTCGAGGACGTTTGCGGGCAATTGGACACAACAGCAAGCCCGCTCGCACCGGGGACCTTCGTTCCCGCCGACCCGATGCCGGATCAATTGGCCTATGTGATTTATACCTCTGGCTCGACCGGAAAGCCCAAGGGGGCCGGCGTTTGCCACCGGGGGCTGTTGAATGTAGTCCAGGCAATCGGGAAGGACCTGGCGCTTGAACCGGAACAAGTGGTTTTGGCCACCGCAACGATTGTCTTCGATATATCAAATCTAGAGCTGTATGTTCCGTTGACGGCCGGGGCGACGATCCATCTGATGGAGCGGCATTTTGCCGGGGACGGTCCAAAGCTGATCGAGATGATTCGGAGCACGAGTGCAGCCCTGGTTTTCGGCACTCCGACGTCGTGGCGGCTTATGTTGGAGGCCGGCTGGACGGGTAGCCCCAATCTGCAGATCATTACGGGAGGGGAGGTTTTGCCCCTCTCGCTGGCGAATACGCTGACCGGGCTGACCCGGGCGTTGTGGAATCATTACGGGCCAACGGAAACCTCCATTTGCGCCACCCGCGAGCGAGTGTTACCTGGTGCGGAGCTGATCACTCTGGGCTGGCCGATCGACAATGTCAGCATTTATGTCCTAGACGAACACCAAGAGCCGGTACCAGAAGGCGAGACGGGCGAGATCTATATCGGCGGCGTGGGCGTCGGGCGAGGGTATATCAACCGTCCCGAGCTTACCGCCCGCACCTTTTTGCCGGACCGCTTTGACAAGACGCCCGGGGCGCGGATGTACAAGACCGGAGACCTGGGTCGACTGTTGCCTGACGGCCGGTTAGATTTCCAGGGCCGGGCCGACAATCAGATAAAGCTCCGAGGTTTCCGGATCGAGCTGGAGGAGATTGAAGCAGCGATCCGCGAGTACAGCGGTGTGCACGCGGCGGTCGTCCAGGTTGTCGAGTATGGCCCTGACGATCAGCGGCTGGTGGCCTATTTCCTTAGCGACGAGTTGGTGACCGTGATCCACTTGCGCGACTTTCTGCGTCAGCGGCTACCCTATTACATGCTGCCTTCGGAGCTGATTCCGCTCGCGACCCTGCCAATGACGATCAACGGAAAGATTGATCGGCAGGCACTGGATGCGATTCGAGTGGAGTTTGAGGCGCAGCAGCATGCCGAACCGACTCAGCTGCCGGCAGATGATCTCGAAGGGCGGCTGACCATGATCTGGGAGCGGCTTCTGAAGGTCCATAGCATAGGGCCCTGGGACGACTTTTTCGATCTCGGCGGCCATTCCCTGCTGGCGACAAGGATGTTTACGGAGATTGAAAAAATCACCGGCCGCAATATACCTTTGTCGGTGCTCATTCAAAATCCAACGGTCCGGCAGCTGGCCAACTACATCCATAACCGGCCCGACATCGGCTGGCCGGGGCTGGTTCCCCTTCAGGACCGGGGAACTATGCCTCCGCTCTTCATCGCCCACGGATTGGGCAGCAACCTCCTGCTTTTCCGAGAGCTAGCCGAGGAGCTAGGCGACAATCAGCCGGTTTACGGCATCCAGCTTAACGCGCCGGCGAACGCCACTTTGCAGGAGCTGAGGCTCGAGGCCTTCGCTGCGCGTTTCATCGATGAGATCCTGGCCGTGGACGCTCTGGGACCGTACTATCTTGCCGGCCACTCTCTCGGTGGATTTCTGGTTTTCGAGATCGCCGCACAGCTGCGCGCCCGCGGCAAGCAGATCGGGATGCTGGCGCTGCTGGACTGTGATTTCCACGTTGCCCAACGGGCCGAGAACGTTCCACCTCCCCCCCAGGTAGCGCTGCGCGATAAGCTGATTTACTGGAGGAAGAAAGTCAGCCGCCTCGCCGAGGGGGGCCTCATCAACACCACCTGGCGGAAGATCCTGTACAACAAGCTAATGTTGAAGATCCGCCTGCTGCGAAAGGTCCACAAGGAAGGATCCTTTTATCCCCATGTTTTTGGCTTGGATCCTTATATTGCATTGTTCGCCGAGCGGTACCGGCCGCAAGCCATGGAGCAGGACGCTGTCCTGTTCGTAGCGGAAGACCAGCTGTCTCCAGAGGCGGTCGGCGAAGGGTGGTTGCAGGTCGTAAAGGGGCGGTTGGACATCCAGAAGGTTCCTGGCTCGCATCAGACGATATTCTCTCGTCCGAATGTGGGTGTGCTCGCCGAGGAGTTGGAGAAGAGGCTCAACGTTTCGGCGCGTTCGATGCGCGAGGCATCGCTTCCAGCCGGCAAAGAGGGTCAGGAGCCTAGAATGAAACCCTTGCTGGAATGTCACGGAGGCTGAGAAATGCGAACAGATGCGGAGCAAATCCCTATGTCATCAGATTTCGTCTTGACCCCCGGAGGCTTCAGGGCCAACCTGTATAGCGCCGACGAGGTGCGTGCCCTCAATCCGGGGGGAACGAACGATCTGCTCATCGAGACGGTGGATTGGTGCGAGCACTTTCTGGGGCGGCCGAGCAGCCTGGTGGGGCGAACCGGAAATGTGTGTCCGTTTGTGCCGCAGGCGATGATGCTCGGGTCGCTGAAGTTCTCTGTCATCTCGCTGAAGAACCGCGGGGAGAATGCGATGACCGAGATCGAGGAGATCGTCACTGCTTTCCGTGAGCATTTCCTGGCCAATGAAAAGGCTCACGGGAAGATCGATATCTTCGGCTCCTGGGTGATGATCTTTCCCGATATCACTGCGGAAGAGGCGTCGCGAGTGATCGACGTTCCCCAGCGACAGCTGAAACCTTCATTTGTCAGAGAGGGTTTGATGTTGGGTGAATTTCATCCCATCAGCCGCTCGCCGGGCCTTCGCAATTCGGCCTTTCGACCCTTGCGCAGTCCGATTCCGCTCCTGGTTATCCGACATATGGTAGAGTCGGACATTGATTTTCTCTCCCGTCCTTTCGATCCGCCGCTGATTCGCACCCAATCATTGAAGTCTTACCTGCAATTTCTCGGTTCTTCGCTCAGTGTCGCTAGTCAGGTTAAAGCGAAAGAAGCGTTGAAGATAGCTGAAGCTGATTTATCTTCCGAGACGGAACGGCGGGAGCCCAGCGCCTGTTAGGGCCTGTGAACCGGCCTTGGTTTACGAGTGGCATCTCCTGGGGACGACGGGGCTGCTAAGGAGCAACTTGAGCTCGAGCGAATTTACGGCTCGTTATCTGGCCGAAGCGGGGACGATCGCAGCAGCCGTTGATCCAGATAAGATTGGCCGGATAGTCGTCCTGCTCCGCGAAGTTCGCGAGACTGGCGGCCGAATTTTCTTTCTTGGAGCGGGTGGCGGGGCTGGAAACGCAAGCCATGCGGTCAACGATTTTCGAAAGATCGCGGGCATTGAGTCCTATTCGCCCAGTGACAATGTCTCCGAACTTACCGCTCGGATCAATGATGATGGTTGGGAGACGGCTTACGCTAATTGGCTGCGGGGAAGTCGCCTCAATGGCAAAGATGTCGTCTTTGTCTTCTCCGTGGGCGGCGGCAGTGCGGAAAAGGGCATTAGCGTCAACCTGCTGAATTGCTTGGATCTGGCGCGAGAGGTAGGCGCAAAGATTATCGGAATCGTCGGACGGGACGGCGGATACACGGCGGCAATCGGCGACGAAGTCATCGTCATCCCGGCCTTGTCTGCGGACACGGTCACTCCGCTGACTGAGAGCTTTCAGGCGATCATCTGGCACTGCATCGTCTCTCATCCCGATCTCAAGCTGCACGCCATGAAGTGGGAATCGCAAGGGTGAGTCAACGCTCGGCGATTTTTCTTGATCGCGATGGAGTGATCAACCGCAATGTTCTCGATCCCTTGACGCACGAGTATGGCGCTCCACTTCGAGCAAAGGACTTCGAGCTTCTGCCCGGAGTGCTTCCGGCGTTAGCCACCCTGCAGCAGGCTGGATTTCGTCTGTTCCTGGTTTCAAACCAGCCGAACTATGCGAAAGGAAAGAGCAGCCTTGAAGAGCTTGCCGCCATCCATCAATGTCTGGCCTCGGAACTAGGCTTCGCCGGCATCATGTTCACGGAATTCTATTATTGCTACCATCATCCGGCGGGAATTGAGGCTGGGTATTCCGGCCATTGCGACTGTCGAAAACCCTCCCCCTATTTTCTCCTGCAAGCGAAAGTCAAGTTTGATCTTGCTCTCGAGGAATGCTGGATGGTTGGGGACCGGGAGAGCGATATCGAGTGCGGGCAGGCCGCGGGGGTGCGAACGATTCGCGTCGCAGAGGACCTTTCAGCGGCCGGTGAGTCCAACCTGATTGCGGCTGATTACCAAGCCAGAAGCCTCGCTGATGCAGTTCAGATCATTTTGACCAGTCAAAAACGGTCGCTGCCGGAGCTAAGTTCCAGCTAGCGCTGGGCGCAGCAAGAAGAATGCTTCTCGACGGGAATGATGATAGAAAAGCACTTGTTCAAATTGTTTCAAGAATGTGGAACCGAAGGTGCATTTGGGACAATCCGGATCCGGTGAAGATCGATGACTCGGCAAGAGGCTTCCGCGGCTCCGACAGTGGCGATCCTGGCGGGTGGGCTCGCGACCCGCCTGCAGCCTCTCACCAATGTCATTCCTAAATCAATGATCCCGGTTGGCGGCGACCCCTTCATCGCTCATCAACTCGCAAGCCTCGCTCGTCAGGACTATCGGGATGTGGTGATTTGCGCCGGACATCTCGCAGATCAGATTGCAAGTTTCGTGGGAGATGGAGCGGCATTCGGGTGCAAGTTACGTTACTCGTTGGATGGAGAGCAGGCGCTCGGCACCGGCGGGGCGATTCGGAAGGCTTTGCCGCTCCTGGGAGAATCCTTCTTCGTGATGTATGGGGACAGCTATCTGATGCAGCCGCTTGCGCCGGTCTGGCAGGCCTTTCGGCAATCTCGAAAAGCGGCGCTGATGACCATACTGCGCAACGAGGGCCGATGGGATGCGAGCAACGTGGAATTTCGTGGTGAAGAGATCATCCGCTACGACAAGACCGGCGATCGAAGCGGGATGCACTACATCGATTATGGTGTAGGTTGCATCCGCGCCGACGCCTTTTCGAGTTGGGTGAACGAAGGCGTGGTGAGCGAGGAATGTTTCGATCTCTCCCGGTTTTATCAGGATATGACGAGCAAGGGTGAGTTGGCCGCCTTTGAGGTAAAGGACCGTTTCTATGAAATCGGCTCTCCTCAGGGATTGGCAGAGACTGACATGCTGATCCGGCAACTTCATCGGCGAGAAGTAGACCAATGATCCTGACGCGAACGCCCCTCCGCATCTCGATCGGAGGTGGAGGCACGGATCTGCCGTCTTACTATCGCGAGTTTGGCGGCTTTGTCGTTTCGGCGGCGATCGACAAGTACGTCTATGTCGGCGTCAACAGGAACTTTCTATCCGGATACATTTTGAAGTTTTCTGAGCTTGAGCACTCATCGTCGCGAGAGGCAATCCGTCACCCTTTGGTACGGGAAGCACTGAGGCTGCTGGACGTTGAGGACGGACTGGAGATTGTCAGCATCGCGGATGTTCCAGGAGGAACCGGCCTGGGATCATCCGGCAGCTTTTTAGTGGGGCTGTTGCATGCGCTTCATACTTACCAAGGGGTTCAGCCGAAGAAAGCCGTGACTCCCGAGACGCTGGCGACGGAGGCCACGGAGATCGAACTGACCCGGCTCAAGCGACCGGTCGGCAAACAGGATCAATTTATAGCGGCATACGGCGGTTTGTTGTGTCAGGAATACCATCCGGACGAAACGGCGACGGTCACGCCGCTTCGAATTGCACCCCGAGCCATTGCAGAGCTCGAGAATTCTCTCATGCTTTTTTTCGTGGGACAGACGCGGAGTTCCTCACTCTTGCTTGAAGACCAAAGGCGCAAGTCTGAAGAGGGCGACTCGAAGATAATCGACAGCCTCCACTTCGCCAAACAGCTGGGGCTCGAAATACGTGACCTGCTTCAAGCCGGCGAGGTGCGATTCTTTGGACCGTTGATGCACGAGCACTGGCTGCGAAAGAGGGCTCGCTCTTCCGGAATTTCTACCCCTTCTGTTGATGAGGCATATGAACTTGCTATGCGAGAAGGAGGCGCGACCGGCGGCAAACTGGTAGGCGCCGAGGGGGGCGGCTTCTTACTCTTCCAGACCGAAGATCGTAGCCGGCTTCGGCTGGCGATGGCGAAGACGGGGATGAAAGAGATGCCATTTCGCTTCGATTTCGAAGGTTCGGTTGTAAATCTGCGCCATCCTTTCGGAGCCTCTACAGAAGGCGATAAGACCGGCTCCTAGAAAAAGGCACGCAGCGTTCGCCTGCAGTGAGACTCCTGGGCTGAGACATCCATCTACAATAGAAGAACAGAATCAGAAGCGGGACAGGAACAGCCAGGCTGGTTGGGAGAATCTGCCCTGGGGCACAGCCGTCGACGGCGGCGTTCGTTAAATTATGATTTCGAAGCTCCTTATCCCTTCCTTACGGCCCGAGTTCTACCCTACATTCAAGAAACTGCCCGGTCTAAGCAACTGGAAGCATGTTCGGGAGGCACGAGGTCCATTGATGAAGCAAGAGTTAGCGATCGCCAGGAGCGTTTATGTGGCGACACTGATGATGACGGCCTTCCTCGCCACCCTTTTCACCGCTGGTTGTGAGAAAGCAAAGAGCGATCCGGCGGCGGAGGCTCCTCCTGCAGCGTCTGTGGAGCATGTGAACGATCAGAATGTGTTCCAGGTAGATAAGCCGGAACGGTTTCCCTTGGTAGCGGCGATAGCGCATGAAGCGACTTCAACCCTCAACGTAACGGGGGCGGTCAATCCCGATGTTTCCCGAGAGATTCCTGTGGTTTCTATCGCCTCGGGACGGGTTGTGGCGGTCCATGTCCGGCTAGGCGACTACGTCAAGAAGGGCCAATTGATTATGGAGGTGCAGAGCACCGACATCAGTGGCGCGTTTGACCAGTACCTGAAAGCCGTGAATGACGAACATTTGGCCAACACGCAACTGGAGCGGGCCAAAATTCTCTACGAGAAAGGCGCGATCGCCAAGAGCCAGCTGGACATTGCTCAGGCTGGCGAGGATGACGCCAAGGCTGACCTGGTTGCGGCGGAGCAGCAGCTTCATGTTCTGGGCATCGACAAGAATCATCCCGGCGAGACCGTCAAGGTCTATTCGCCGGCATCCGGCTTCATCATTCAACAGAACGTGACCGAAGCGTCCACTGCCGGAGTTGCGCTCGCGGGTTCGCCGAACGCCTTCACGATCGCCGATCTCTCCCACGTCTGGATCATCTGCGATGTTTACGAAAACGACATTGCTACGGTGCGCCTCGGACAGGACGTCGATGTGCGGCTGAACGCGTATCCCAACCGAGTGCTGAAGGGAACAGTCGGCGACATCGGCGCCGTCCTCGACCCGACTATCCGCACTGGCAAAGTTCGTATCCAGGTGCAGAACCCGGGTAACCTGATGCGTATCGGCATGTTCGCGACAGCAACCCTCCACGGCAAGAGGCTGGAGACGCATACTGCGGTGCCCGCCTCTGCGGTGCTGCACCTGCACGATCGCGATTGGGTCTATGTACCGGATGGCGACGGCAAGTTTCGACGGGTGGGGGTCGAAGGCGGAGACATGTTGCCAGGCAACATGCAGGAGATCAAGTCCGGACTGAATCAAGGCCAGCAAGTGGTGTCGAACGCCCTCGAGCTGCAAAACTCGGCGGAGCAATAGATGATTCGTGGTCTGGTCGACTTTGCGCTCAATAACCGCTGGCTGGTGCTTGGATTCGCTATCCTGCTGTTTGCCTGGGGTATCGTCTCGTTCCACAATCTGCCGGTGGAGGCGTATCCCGACGTCGCCAACAACTACGTCGAGATCATCACCCAGTGGCCCGGACGCTCGGCGGAAGACATCGAGCAGCAGGTCACGATCCCGGTCGAAATCCAGATGGCCGGCATCCCCCACCTTCAGCATTTGCGGTCGTTTTCGCTTGGCGGTCTCTCCGACGTCAAGCTGATCTTCGATGATGACTCCGTCAACGATTGGAACCGGCAGAAAGTTGGCGAACGGCTCAACCAGGTGAATTTGCCGGCTGGTCTGCAGCCGCAGATGGGTAGCGACTGGAGCCCGGTCGGGCAGATCTATTGGTATACGCTGACCAGCACCAATCCTGAATACGACAACATGGAGCTGAAGTCGATCCAGGACTGGCAGCTCGAGAAACAGTTCAAATCAGTTCCCGGCGTTGTCGATGTTTCGAGCTTCGGGGGGATGACACGGGAGTATCAGGTACGCGTCGATCCCGACAAGTTGATCGCTTACGGCATCAGCATCGGCCAGGTGGAGCAGCAGCTCGCCAACAACAATATCAACGCTGGTGGCGAGTTCATCGAGCAGGGAATGCAGCAGATCAACGTCCAGGAAGCGGGTCTGGTCCGCAACGTCCAGGACATTGAGAATACGCTGCTGAAATCACAGTCAGGAGCGGCGCTTCATCTGCGCGACATCGCGACGGTGGCGCAGGGCCCGAAGATCCGGCTGGGACAGATCGGGAAGGCGATCCATAAAGAGGACGGGAAGATTGTCGACTTGGATGACACCGTTGAGGGCATCGTCCTGCTGCAAAAAGGGGAAGACTCCGATAAGGTACTTGAAGGTATTCACGCCAAAGTCGATGAATTAAACAACCACTTCCTGCCGCCGGGAGTGAAGATTGTTCCCTTTCTCGATCGCAGCGATCTGCTGCATTTCACCACCCACACGGTGCTTCATAACCTTACTGAAGGCATCGTCCTGGTTGTCATCATTCTGTTTTTCTTTCTGGGAAATATCCGGGCGGCGTTGATCGTCTCGCTGACAATCCCGTTCTCGCTGTTGTTCGCCTCGATTTGTCTGGACCTCCGGCACATTCCCGCGAACTTGTTATCTCTCGGCGCACTTGATTTCGGCATGGTCGTTGATGGCGCAGTGGTGATCGTCGAGAACATTGTTCGCCACCTGAATCGCAAGAACGACAAGCACGAGACGGTGATCGAGCAAATCCGCGATGCGGCGCACGAAGTTCAGCGCCCGGTGTTTTACGCGATCGGCATCATCATCACCGCCTATCTCCCTATCTTCACGCTGCAAGCGGTAGAAGGGCGCCTATTCCGGCCGATGGCCTGGACGGTCGCCTTTGCGCTTCTGGGCGCGCTGATTTTTTCCTTGATTCTGGCGCCGGTGCTTTCCAGCTTCCTGTTCTCGAAGGGGGCGAAGGAATGGCATAACCCTCTCATGGCATGGCTAACCGACCGCTACCGTTATGCGGTCACCTGGGCAATCGAGCACCGCTATGTGACGGTTGGGGGTGCGGTCCTGGCCCTCTGCATCACTGCGTACCTGGCCTTTGGCGGGGTTATCGGTTCGGAGTTCCTGCCCCACCTCGATGAGGGCGCCATCTGGGTGCGCGGCACACTGGCGCCGAGCACCGGTCCGACTGAAGGTATAGCCGTTATGAATAAGGCGAGGGTTGTTCTTTCGGCGTTCCCCGAAGTGATCAAGGTTATAAGCCAGGTTGGCCGTCCCGACGACGGCACCGATACGACCGGCTTTTTCAATACCGAATACTTTATTGACCTGAAGTCGAAGGCGCAGTGGCGCGGTGCTTTCCGTCAGGACAAAGAAGAGTTGATCGGCGCCATGAATCGCGAACTCGAGAAGATGCCAGGAGTGAACTGGAGTTTCTCCCAGCCTATCTCCGACAACGTCGAAGAAGCGGTCAGCGGGGTGAAGGGTGAACTCGCCGTGAAGCTTTACGGCGACGATCTGAAAACATTGGAGGCCACCGCAGATAAGGTCGTCGATGTGATGAGTCGTGTCCAAGGCGTTGCCGATCTTGGTTTATTCCGCGTGATCGGCCAACCCAACCTGACCTACACCGTGAACCGACCGGCTGCAGCCCGTTTTGGAATCAATGTCACCGATGTGCAGGATGCAATCCAAACCGCCGTCGGCGGCGGCGCGGTCACTCAGGTGCTGAAGGGAGAGGCCCGCTACGACCTGGTAGTTCGCTATCAAAAGCCCTACCGCGATACTCCTGAAGCAATCGACAACATCCGCCTGCTCTCTCCTTCTGGCGAACGAGTCTCGCTCGCGCAACTCACCGACGTTGCAACGGTGGATGGCGCTGAAGAAATCTACCGTGAAGCGGGACAGCGTTACGTCGCGATTAAATACAGCGTTCGCGGCCGCGATCTCGGCAGCACGGTGGAAGAGTCGATCCGGAAAGTCAACGCGGAAGTGAAGCTGCCCCCAGGCTATAAGTTCGACTGGGCTGGCGAGTATGAAAGTCAGAAGCGTTCGTCGAAGCGGCTGATGCTGGTGTTGCCGATCACGATCATCATCATCTTCGTGATCCTGTACACCATGTTCAAGTCGGGCAAGTGGGCGCTGTTGATTCTCGGCAACGTGGCGATGGCGCCTCTCGGTGGCATGCTGGCCCTGCTTTTGACGCACACCAACTTCAGCGTCTCATCGGGGGTAGGTTTTCTGGCGTTGTTTGGCGTTTCGGTGCAGACCGGCGTGATCATGCTGGAATACATCAACCAACTGCGAGTGCGAGGGCGTTCGATCGAGGAGTCGGCGATCGAAGGTGCGGTGCTGAGATTGCGCCCGATTATGATGACCATGCTGGTGGCTACTTTAGGGCTGCTTCCCGCGGCGACCTCGCATGGCATCGGTTCGGACTCGCAGCGGCCCTTCGCGATCGTGATTGTCGGCGGGCTGCTGGCGGCGCTGAGCATCAACGTCTTCCTGCTTCCGACGCTGTACGTTTGGATTGCGGGAGAAGGCGATGTTCTACCGACTCCGGAAACGGAGTTCGAAAACTAATGGCGCAACTCCGTTCCGTGCTAACCCATCTTCGCGGCGTCGTTCAAGGCGCTCGGCAAACTGTAACCGCTGTTGGATCTTATTTTCCGGCACGCGGCTTTGCACTCTTACTTGCATCCTGCATAGCCAGCGGAGTCACAGCGTGGGCACAGGCGATACCGCCAGCTCCTGTGGCCGCCAATGCTCTGACATTGCAGCAGGTTATCGAGCTTGCGCGCACCAAAAATCCGAACCTGCTCGCCGCGCAACAAAATCTGCTCTCCGTGAGGGCGCAGGAGATTCAAGCCGGTGTGAGGACAAATCCAAACTTGACGGGGGTGGGCACGGACGTCACCAATAGCGCCAGCAACCCGGCCTCGCCTTACAACTACGGTGTCCAGGTGTCTCGTCTTTTTGAACGCGGGGAAAAGCGCAGGTGGCGGCTTGACACGGCCCGCTCCACGACCGACCAGACGCGAGATCAGTACGTGTTGCAAGAGCAGCAAACGATCTTTGCTGTAAAACAGGCATTCACCTCGATGCTGCTGGCGAAGGCGGCGGTGAAGCTTGCCCAAGACAACTTAAGGGATTTCAGACGCCAACTGGATATCAACAAGGCGCGCTACGATGCCGGGGACATCGGCAAGCTGGACTACGAGCGGCTGGATCTGCAGATGGCACAGTTTGAGACAGACGAATCGAGCGCGGAAGCCAGTCTGAGCCAGACGAGCTATCAGCTGCAGACACTTATTGGGAGCGACCACCCGAATAACTCCTTCGACATAGCTGGGGACATTGTTCCGCCGGGGGTGACTTCTACGCTGACTGACCTGGAGCAGAGAGCGCTGGCGGCGCGGCCGGATTATAAGGCTGCACAGGCTGCAATCCGGGTCGCTGACGCCGAGGTCAAGCTGGCCTACGCGAATGGCACAACGGACCCGACACTCGAGGGTGAGTACGACCGCGTCGGGACCTATAACTCGGCTGGCTTCAACATCAGCATCCCATTGCGAATTTTTGATCGAAACCAGGGAAATAAGGAGACCAGCAAATACGTTGCGCAGGCGAGCCGTTTCTCGGAAATAGCAGCGCGCAACCAGGTGTATTCGGATGTGGATCAGGCATGGGTTGGCTACACGACTTCGAAGGTCCTGGCCGACCGCTACAACGGTCATTATCTGGACGAGGCAAAAGACGTGCTCTCGATTGCCGAATTCGCTTATCAGCACGGCGGTCTCGGCCTGATCGACTATCTCAATGCTCTGCAGGATGATCGCACCACCACGCTGAATGCGCTGAACGCCTATGCGCAGACCTGGATGGCGATTCACCAACTGAGCTTTGCGACGGCGACCGAAGTTATTCCTTAAAAGGAACTCATTTCCTGGGAAAGAGACCTAGGCGCCTGCTATTCTGCCTTCTGGCTCAGCTACCTGGATGTCAGGTTCGAAAGTAGACTAGAAGAAGAACCGGCTTTTGCGAGTTGGTCAAACCTGGTCAAAGAGAGAAGTTGAAATGAGCACGAGCGAGCTTGATCGACCCCAACTTGATCAAACCAAACTTGATCGACCCGAACTCGATCGAACAAGGACAGAGATCCTAGAGTGGCTCGAGAAGGAAAGTGCGAAAGCCGCTGACTCTTCGAAGCTGTTTCAGCAGACCGTTGAGGCGATCCACGCAAAGCTCCCGACCTACAACTGGGTGGGCTTTTACATGCTCGATCCAGGCGATGCTTCGATGCTGGTTCTAGCGCAGTTCGCCGGCGCGGCGACCGAGCACACGCGCATCCCGGTTACTGAGGGGATCTGCGGCGCGGCGGTCGCTCAGGGCGAGACAGTGGTGGTCGATGATGTCAGCTTGGATCCGCGCTACCTCTCTTGTTCGATCGAGACGAAATCAGAGATTGTGGCTCCCATTCGAGTGCATGGCTCGATCGTCGGGGAAATAGACATCGACAGCCATACCGCCGCCGCTTTCAGCGCGGCCGATCGTCTTTTTGTGGAGCGCTGCGCCGAGATTTTGGGCGGCTCTCTGGAATCTGCGGCAACGTCGTCTAAGATCGTTTCGAAGTAGCGCTGCGATTGCGTCCCACGGGAGTGGCAGCAACAAGCGTCAGATTCTGGCAATACGGGTTTGAGAGATTGTTGTCACTGATCGCCGACCTATTGGAGAACCATCCTATGAAGAAGTTCGGGTATTTTGCTTTGATTGCGGTTCTGCTGGGCACCTCAGCGTTCGCCGAAAAACAAACGAACCAGGCCACGTTGAGAGACGTACAGCCAACTAATTTCGGACCGGCCAAGAAGAAGCATCAACAATATGATCTTTCCATCCTTGTGCCAGGCCGCAGCTATCAATGCCGTACGCCGGACAACAGGAATTTCAATGCCACGGACTTCCTCGTCGGTTCCATGATCACCTTCACGGCGAATGGGAAATCGGGCGAAGTGAAGACCGCTGCGGGTAAAAAGGAGAAGTGCACCATCACCCGGGTCGAAGATGCCCCGACCCAATAGAACCGAGGCACTTGCCCTTGAGTGTGCCTCGTCGCCCGGCCGACTTACGGCGCTCTGTTTTACGAAGCGATATCGTTCAGAATCACGTAGTCAAGATCACTGCCGAGGGTGTTGGTGGCCTTGCGGAAAACCGCGAGCTTAGTTTTGTAGGAGCGCGCGACCATGACCACGGGGCCCGCCTGGGAGGCGAGTTCCTTGACTGCTGGGGATTCCTCGATCGAGGGCACATCAAGGATCACCCATTCGCACTTCGACTCGCCAAAAGCGATGAGTTTGTGTAGGCTGGCACGCTTGTTCAAGAGCTCATTGTCGGGCATCGGCGCGCCGACGCTGGTCACGGCAACCCCGGTTTCGCCGAGTAGAAATGTGACTTCTTCCGGAGTCGCTTCACCCCTTAGTACCGACTCGACGCCGCGCAGCGTGGGGGGAGCGCCAAAGACGAAGCGGTATCTGGGGCGCATCAGGGTCAACTCGGCGAGGAAGACAGAATGGCCTTTCGCCGCCAGCGCGAGCGCAATATTGACGGACGTAACGGTCTTTCCTTCCCCCGGCGCGGGGCTTGTCACCAGCATCCGTTTCCGTGGCCACGCGCGACCGAGAATCTCATCGACGATTTGCTTATAACGGCGAGCGGCTTCGCCTTCCGGGTCGGTGACGAAGACGAAGCCATCTTTGGCAGACATGTTAAGAGTGGAACTGCCTTTTCCGGCGACTCGCGGCTTTTCCTGAACAAGTTGTCCGTCGGGGGCGGGAAAGTCTTTCAATTTTGCTAGTGCGTAGGCAAATGAGAGGCTATTCAGCGATGACCTCATGTCTTATCCTTGGGATCCCACCGAGATACATGGCGGATGCGGGAAGTTCGTGGCGCAGCATGCCCTCATCTCTGATGGAGGGGTCACGCCGCTCAGCAAACCAAGCCGCAAAAAAGGCGACCAGGATTCCGAACACAAGGCTTAAAGGTAATAATAACTCGATCGCGAAGATCGCAGGGCGAGTTGTAATCGACGCCCGTTGAACGAGGATGAATGGAGAAGACCCAAGGCTCGACGAATCGCCAGCGACTGCGCCGGGATCCGGCGAGAGGTGCGTGGTGGCATTGGCATTGAGGTGCTCCGGCGCGGGGCGAGCGTCGTTGTTGTGGTCAGCAGGCCTGGCAGCTCCATCTGAGCGGCGGGCTGCTGCCAAGCCGGCCTGCAGGCGCGTTGTCTCCTGTTGATCCTGTTGCAGGCTTTCCTGAAGATTGTCCTGCGCACTTTGAGCCTGGGCGATCTGAGTTGAGATTTGTTCAAGCTCCGCTGCTGCTGCCTTGGCCGCTGCGGCGTGGGCCTCCGCCGATGCTTGCGCCGTCACCGAAGCCTTGGTGGGCCGCGGGGCGATGGCGGCGATTCTGCTGATATCGAGTTGCAGGTCCTGCACTTTATGGCGAGCAGCAACGACGTCAGGATATTCATCCGTGTAGCGGTCGCGCAATTGCGCGAGCTCCTGCTGCGCCCTTGTCAGTTCCTGATGGAGACGTTCTTCCTGAGGATCCGGCTTGATTTCAACGGGCGGCTGAGGCGGTTGCGAGGCTACCTCATTCTTGTGCCGGGCCGCTTGAAGTTCTTGCTGCAATTCAGTGAGGGTGGCAGTGTTCTGATCGAGGGCCTGCTGCAGAGTGACTCCTCTGGCAAGGCTGGACTGCAGCTTATTGGAGAGGACGGCGATGGAAGCTCCATTGGAATTGCTACTGGAGTTGCTCTGCGGCGAGTTAGCGAGCGGCAAGTTTCTCTGCCGGTGCTGCGTACTGCCAGGCTCGGCAAAGGGCTCGATCGTGGGTAGGATCACAGGCGCGTAGAGCGAGTCGGAGTTGCTCGCTGACTTCGCTTTAACGTTGCCGGCGGCTTTTGTGAAGCCGTCGGTGATCGCGGTGGTGACGCCGAGTACCTGCGTGAGGTCGGTCCCGGTGTAGGTGATGAGGACGGCATCGCTTTTTAGATCAGGCCCAGGAACGGGTTGCAGCGAAATCTGCGAAGCAAGTTCTGATGCGGCCCGCGAGATCTCTCCGTTCCTGGTCATCTCCGGATAAAGATGAAAGCGCGTGACGATGCCTGTCCAGTCCTGCTGAGCGGCAACGCGGCGGATCAGGGCAGCGGTATAGGAGGTCTGATTCTCGGCAGCTGGAACCGGAAGCGGATCCGGAGCTGGCTGGCTCAGCGACGCATAGAGCGGATTGACCGCGAGCGTCGCCGATCCGCTATAGTGCTTCGGATAGATCTCTCCCAGGGAGAGCCAGACGAAAACCCCGAAGACAAAAGCAGCAAACGCGGGCCGTCTATGATTGCGGAGCAAGAGCAGCCAATCTTTGCCGATGCGGGCCACAATCGCGACTGGTCTTTTGTGTCTCGATGTCATTTGCGGGCCTGAAGGGTCTGCTGATTTCTTTTTGGTGACCACCAAAGAGTAAAAGTCACCACGTCCCGATTGTCTCCACCGGGAATTCTGGAGACCTGATAGTGGCGATAGGCGGTCTCCTGCAAGAAGCCCTTACCAAGAGGATAGCTGATAGCAGCCTCCCCAAAGGTACCGTTATAACCAATCTTTGTTTTAGGATCGGTGCCGTAGATGGCGGCTCCGCTGAACCGGAGGCTGGTGTTGCGGGTGAACTGGTGGCGAATGCCGGCGCCGGCGGAGTCGAGCAGCGCGAGATTCTCGACCACACCGTCGCTTAGATCGCGATTTCCGGTCAGGTAGACATCATCGCGATTCCCGGCGCGAATATATAAAGATGCATCTCCGGTGAATTGCACCGACTTGCCGCACTCGCTGGATGCTCCATTGGCGGTGCCGTTGACGCTGAGCGAGGCGCGCGAGCCCCACTGAAACAGGCCGAGCATACCTGCGCCGCCGAGGGTACATGGGGTAGGTCCGGTCTGGTGGGCACCGCCGGCTTCGAAGCCCACGGCGACGTTGCGACTGGTAGCGTGGAGGTAGTCGGCGCGACCGCGCACCGTCTGTACGTCGACACCATCATCGGAATAGTAGCGGAGCGTATGGGCAGCGGAAAAATCCCAGCTGGATCGCCGCGATTCGGCGGTGCGCAGCTTGAAATCTTCCTGCTGATCGACAATGTTGCCGCTGTGCAGACCGTAGGCGACGGTGTCCGTCACCGGCGCTTCAGTGTTGCCGACGGTGCGGTAATCGAGGGGAGCGAAGACCCGCAGAGTGTCATTGCCGTAGGCATTGGTCGCGCTTCCTTGCCAAAGCCAGCGGGCATTCAACTGTCCATTAGCCCGAAGGGCAGCCCGGTTGAGGCCCACAAGATTTGAGCCATTGAGCTGGAAATTGCCGAGCGCCCCGCCGTCTTCGTACATAAGTTCCCAGCGGCGGCGCTGAATATAACCCGACAGAGCGCCGGCTCCGGCATAAGCATTGGCGTCGTTCGGCTGATTGAAGAGCAGTCCGCCGACTCCTCCGACAGCGAAGGTGAAGTGATTCCGGCCTTCATTTTCGGTCGGTAGAAAGCCAGGGCCGCCTTGTACCGTTGGACCATTGGCGAGACTCATCGTGTTCCAGTGGTCCACGGTGCGAATGTCGGCCCAGCAAGGGCTTCCGCCCCCGTCCTGCTGGAGCGCGGAGGAGAGAGTATCACCACAACTGCCGATGTCGTCCAATGGGCCTGCATCGGCGTCACCAGGGTCATAGTTGGCGCCGCCGGGATTTGGCCCGGGGTTGCTCGTGCCCGGGTCAAGGGCCGCATTATCGATTGCTGCCGGCCTAGGGTTGGGACCAGAGGCCGCGTACTGACCGCTCATCGGCTCTGCGCACAGGACTGCGATGCTGAAGAGCCCTAAGCAGAAGGCCGCTTTTTGAGTTCCTGCCTTGCTCGTTGTTCTCATGGAACTACCACCGTGTCGCCCGGGATGAGCCCGATATTTTCTTCCAAGTGCTTACCAGCGAGAACCATCTGATAATTGACCTTGATCCTGACGCCACCCTCCTGGTGCAGGACGTAGACTTCTTTCCTCTTCGCGAATTCCGTGGGACCACCGGCGCGGGCGATCAACTGCACGACGTTCATTGGGCTGATGAGGGGGTAGGCGCCGGGATGCTGGACCTCGCCGGTAACGTAGACGATCCGGCTGTGAATTTCCTCGATAATGACGGTCACGCGGGGATGCTTGATGAACCGGGACAACTGCTCGGCGAGTTGGCGCTGTGCAGCATCCGGTGTCATTCCGGCTACGGGCAAGTCCGAAATCAGAGGAATTGAAATTTTTCCATCCGGGCGCACCACCGCGCTGGTGGAGAATTGCGGCTCCTCAAAGACTGAAACCCGCAGGACGTCCCCGGCCCCGATGCGGTAGTCGGGGCCAACTGGCACCGTCGGGCGAGCCTGGAGAGTGACTGACTGCTGAGTTCCGGGCGAGGACGGATCGGCCGCAGACCCAGAGACGGCTTGGCCGTCTGAGGGCGACTGACCCTCAGCACCACTTATCAGACAAAACGCGAACAGGGAATAAAGTAAGACAGGACCGCTTAACTGCATGTGATTGAATCCCGGCGCGATGGCCTTATATCAAGTACGACGCGTCAGCAAAATCGGATTTCGCGCTCTTGGAATTGCCCCGATAGTAGCACGAAAGAGTGCTTATCTAGTCAATATTCAGAGCGATACCTAACTAGCAGGAATCAATCCAAAGACCGCGACCCCGGTCGTTGTACCGACGTAGACCTTACCGTTGACGATTAAGGGGGTAATGAACTTATTACCGGCCCCAGGGACATCCCGGCCATTCGCGGCCTGGTTGCTGTTGTAGAGTTCGTTGGCAAGATTGGTGGCATCGTACGCGTGGAGCACGGCCGGGATGGGAGCGAAGCCAGCCGACGCCTTCGTGGATTCGAGGGCCCATACGATCCCGTTTGTCGTACCGTTCGCCGATATCCCGGGTGTAGCTCCGGGATAAGGGAAAGGAGTAGCAGACTGACTCGAAGGAGCTATCGCCAGCTGTGCGTTGGTTATCGGGAATGCTTTCAGGGAGTCTGTTTCTGCCGCGTAATAGATTGTGTTGTTGAAGTACGCCGGAGTGGAGTAGACCTTGCCGGCTAGTTGCCCGCTGACCTGTTGATAGATGTTGCTGTCCCCAGTGCTGTTGTATTTGCCCATATTGTCGCGGTCGGCAATGTAGATATTCATGTCCTTGCCGGCCCCGACGATCAGATGGTGAACAGTTCCAGTGGCATCGGTCAGATCAGGCAAAAGGATCTCGCCGCCTGAACCCAGATCGGTATCTACGCCACTTTCAGAGACGGTGTTGTATTCATTGAAGTAGTCGGCGACTGCAAGCGTTCCCGAGGTAGACAGCTTGATCATGGCGTTGCCATAGTCGCCGCTGGACGGGAGGCCGCCGCTGGTCAAGGTAGTCTCGAAGGTGCCGTTAGCGTCGAGGAAGTAGATATTGCCGCTGCTATCGGCGGCCAGTCCGTCGCCACTCATCCAGATGGAACCTTCCGATCCATTCGGAGTGACGTTCAGGATCTGGGTTTGTTGGAGGGTCGATTCGCTGTATCCCATAATCCAGCCGGTATAAGGCTGAATATCGCAATGCGAGGTCCATGCCAGGTAGATATTTCCATTGAGCAGCAAGAGCGCCGCCCGCTCGGCATATTGCGCAGGATCGAAGACTACATTGCCGCCCTGAGAGTTGGCGCCAGTGCCGGGGTAAGTGCCGGTAATCTCGGTAGGACTCCCGCTAATCTCTGTCCCGGTGGTCAAATCGAGAGCATGCAGCCGGTGGTGGTATGCGCCACTAGCATCCTTGGTCATGCCGACGGTGAACAAGGTGCCGTTCGGGCCCTGCTTGCGATCGATCACCGGAGTTGAGGTGATGCCGATTTCCGGGGTGATCTGGTCGCATTTGTGGTCATCGCTGGTCGTCTCACCAGTACCCAGGATTGAAGTCATCCAAAGCTGCGCCCCGGTATCGGCGTCGAAGGCGTAGACGCTGTCGTGCTCAGTGGCGACGTAGAGAACGTTCCTCAGCGCGCCACCAACCGTGATGTTGGCGATGTAGAGCGGCTCTGCGTCGACAAGGCCATCTACCGTGTCAAAGCCGATTTTGCCGAATTGGGTTGCGTTTACGTTGGTCAGGTTGAGGATGGTCTCGCTGGCATTCAATCCATCGCGAGCATTGTCATAGTGATAGGTGGGAACGTCCGGAGCATTTGTCAGAATGGCGGCCTGTACGGTCAGGGCTACGGTGGCGGCATGACTTAGAGTGCCGGAGGTGCCGGTGAAGGTGACGGTTGCAGCCCCCGCGGCCGTCGCAGCGGCGGCCGTCAGCGTGACACTCTGTGCAGTTCCCGGGGTAAGAGTCAACGATGCGGGATTGGCCGTTACACCGGCTGGAAGGCCCGTTATGGCCACAGTGACCGCGCCGGTGAATGAGTTCGCAGGAGTAGCCAGAACGCTCACCTGGGCGCCTGCGCCTCCAGCAGTCAAGCTGAGCGTAGCCGGCGAAACAGCGAGCGCGAAGTCCGGCGGCGGCGCCGCGACAGTGAGGGCGATTGCTGCAGTATGGCTGAGCGTCCCCGATGTGCCGGTCAAGGTAATGGTCGCTGCGCCGGCAACTGCCGTCGAGGCTGCCGTGAGCGTCATGGTCTGGGCCGCACCTGGAGTCAAGCTGACCGTCGCAGGCGTGAATGTCACGCCTGCAGGAAGTCCGGCGGCGGTTACCGCCACTGGCCCGGTGAAGCCGTTCAGTGCAGCGGCGGCGACACTGATCGCCGTCCCCGTGGCGCCGGATGTCAACGTCACCGTTGCGGGCGTGGCAGCCAAAGTGAAATCGGGGGTCGCAGGCGTAGCTGGCGTTGTCGGATGGGACGAACCGCTACAGGAGAGTAGTCCTAGGCAGACAGCAGACAACGAAAGCGCCATCACGGCGCCGAAATGGGAGCGCATCTCCGACCTCCGGGTTTAATCCGAGATTCATGCGAATTTCGAATTGCCCACGTGAGATGCGAAGACTTCGCTCTGCGTTTGCATGTGCAGTGTCGCCTAATTGACGAGATTGAGCTAGTTTTCGCGCGATGCGCGCACAGCCAGTTCGGGATAGAGACCCGGCTCTTGCCACTCGCGCGCAATGGCCAGAGCCTGTGACAGGTTGGTTACAACCCGGTCGGGATGACAGGTGCTGAGTCGCTCCCGGACGCGCTCCGCGTCAATTGTCGAATCCCATAGGCCGACGACGATGCGATTCTGAGGAAGCCGGTGGCGGATTCTCTGGCAGAGAGCGCGCGTGTCGGCGAAGGCAAAAGGAGGAATCGCCGAGATGTAGATGACGGTGTCAGTCTCTTCAGCCAACCTGGAAAGGATTTCATCCGATAAGGCGTGGGAAGGCAGCTGCAAGGTTCGATTGCCAGCCTGCTCTAGTATCTGCGCCAGCATGGTCGCGACAATCTCATCTGCCTGGTCCTGGGTCGATACGCAAATAACTGGAAACGATTTAACTCTCAGTCGTGAACTTCCCTGGGGAGTTCCATCGGCAGAGAGGATTGCGGTGTCGGAGAGCTCAGCGATGAGTTCGTTGGCGCATTGGAAGACGAAGTTGGCACGAACCTGATCGAGGGAGCCCTGATGCCGGTCACGTTCGGCGAGGAAAAGCGCGGGCAGCAGGATTGTGTCATAGAGCTCCGCCATTGGGTGACTGGCGAGGAAGCGTTCGGCGATCGCGCGTGCCTCCGCCTGATCCATGGCGAGGAGACGTTCATAGAACTTAGCCTCTGGCGCCAGCTCGGCATCGTCCCCTAACAGGGTCTTGAGGAAAGACATCTCGGGTAGATGAAGACCCATAACGATCAGGCATACAGTGAGCGGGGTTGATAGTACGAGTCCAGGCCAACCCCAAAGCAGCGTCCAGAAGACCGCCATGATGAGAAGTGCCAGGGTGGAGATACCCGTATGGCTTCCGTAAAGCCATGGTTCCAGAAAGTTACTGACGGAAAACTCGAGTAGACCGAAAAGCGCGAGCACCACCAGCGCGGGTCCCCACGGCCCATAGACTCCAAGCGCAAAGACAAACGGCAGCAGCACTCCCATCGAAGTTCCAATGTAGGGAACGAAGCGTAGGATGCTCGCGATCACTCCCCAGAGCGTGGCATTGGGGATGCCGATTGCAAATAGACCCAGGCCGAAGCAAAGCCCATAGCCTGCGTTCACCAGGAAGTTGATCGTCAGGTAGGTGCTGATCCGCTTGCCAGCATCATCAAGCGCCTTGGTCACCAGGTTGAGGTGACCCATTCCCGCTAGCAGCAACAGGCGGTTGTGGAGGTCTTCCCGGTTGATGAGCATGTAGATGGTCAAAACCAGGACAAAAACGGTCTCTCCAAGCGGCCGAACCACCGGAATCAGGGTGGCGATCAGATCCGGAATTCCTCGGGAGGGCTGGACGACCACTACTGGCGTGGGCGCGGCTTGGACCGGGACGGGAGCAGGTACGGCGTCGGATTCCGCAGTTTTAGTCTTGCGCGGCCGGCTCGCCGGGGCTGCGCCCGTTGCAGGTAGAGCTGCAGGCGGCGTAGGCGACTGAGCAGTGCCGTAGAACTCCTGGCCTACCTCTTTGACTCCGTTGATGGCCCGGCTGAACGGACTGACTGAGGGGGCATGGAGCGCTTCCATTTTTTGATGGAGATTTTCCCGGTAGTCAGGCATTTGGTCGGCGATGCGAACGAGTTGACGAGCGACCACCCAGCCGACGCTGCCAACGATGCTGCCAGCGATCACGACGACAATAATGACCGCGGGGACGCGTCGAATACGGAAGCGGTGGAGATAGATAACGGCGGGAGCGAGCAGGAAATTCAAGGTCAGCGCCAACGCGACCGGGATCAGAATGGGCCGGCCGAAGTAGAGAACGGCGATCACGATGGCCAGGAGAAGAACGGGTTCGCTGGCCAGCAGCCCGTTACGTGCGCGTTGAATTTCCACGAGTGTTGGTGTCCTTCAAAGAGCGAAGTGGCTCGATCGCGATAGGAACTCAGCATAAATCACGAATGCCTGCTTCTGCAGTTGGGAGCGAGCGGCGGTGCGGCGTGCAGGCTAAGTATCAGTTGAAATCTCGTGGGGAGAAATTCAGGAGACGAAGACGAACTAAGAAACCAAACAACTTGAGCGCGCCTGCCCTGATCCTAGTGGTTTGTCAGATGGAGGAGCGATCCGTGACCACAACGAGCAACAGTAAGGCTTATTCGAAGACCTCGAGATGCTGGCCGGGATATGAACCCGTGCCAGGCAAGGCTGAGCACGAAGAAGGCAGCTGCCGCAAGAAGCCGGCCAGCCGCAACGGTGGCGTCGAGCCGGACCGCGAGGTGGCTCGCAAAGAGCAGATCGCCCGGGGTGGTGAGCGAGCCCAACAGGCAAAGTCCAAATCCCCGCAGAGATCAGAGCGAGCCGCTGCATCGAAGAAAAAAACCAAGTCAGGATCTCGATCAGCAAGGAATGGAGAGATTGCCGGAAAGAGCCAGGCAGCCAAGAAGCAATCCAGCAAGTCCAAGAAGCAATCCAGCAAGCCCGGAGCTTGAAGCAGGAAGCAGATCTCAGTCGCCGCCCGAGAGCAGAACCGCAGGCTCAAGACACAAGTGCGGTTACGGAGCGGTCCTTGGCGGCCCACATGAACCAGTTTGCGTAGAAGCAATATGCTCATGTGCCGGGCTTTATGTATCATCAGCAGTGGCTTGCTCGGCTAAAATACTATTGCAGTGGTAGTTCGCATCACGCACCATGAAGGAATCGAAACCAGCTGTCAGCCAGATGTTCGCAGAAAAATAATCGCTTTGGTCAGGCGCCAGGACTGGAGCATTTCGCAATCGATGCAGATCAAAGGAACATGCTCTGGTGGCATTTTCCTTGAGAGAAGGTCAAGATGGCCTTTGCTCGAAAGTCCACAGTAGTTGCGAGATGCTTTGGTGAATGGGAACAGCCTGAGAGGCGATGGAAAACTTATGCCCGAAACTATCGAAGAGAGAGTTCTTAAAGTTATCGCCAAAACACAGCGGATTCCAGTGGAGACGGTGACTCCGCAAAGCTCCTTCGAGGAACTGGGGATCGATTCGATGGACAGCATCAACATCCTGTTCGATCTCGAGAGCGAGTTCGAAGTCGAGATCGATGATGAACAGGCCCGGCACATCCGCTACGTTCACGAGATGATCGCCGGTGTCACCAAGCTGCTGGAGGCGAAGGAAAAGGCCTCGCAAGAAAGCTAGGATGCCAGTCGCCCAAAGCCCGCAGGTCCAGCGCGTCGTCATCACCGGAATTGGCGTCATTTCCGCCCTCGGCTTAAACCAGCATCAGTTCTGGGCCTCGCTGATCGAAGGTAAAGCGGGCATCGTTCCATTTGATCAGCCGGAGTATGGTCAAATCCGCTTCAAAAATGCTGCGGTGATTCAGGGGTATTGTCCTGAAGACCACTTCCCCGACAAAAACGCCGCCTTCATGGATCGTTTCGCTCAATTATCGGTGGTGGCTGCCCGGGAGGCCGTCCAGCAATCCGGAATCGAATGGAACGAAGATCTCCGGGAGCGGACCGCGGTGATTACCGGTTCCTGCATCGGCGGCCGGATTGCGGAAGAGGTCGGGTACTGGAACCTGTTTCATCTCAACAAAAACCGCGTTCATCCGCTGACCATTCCCCTCGGGATGGCGAATTCCGGAGCCAGTCAGATCTCGATGGAATACGGGATCCACGGTGCTACTTTTACGTTCTCGACAGCGTGTTCCTCTTCGGCACATGCATTGGGACATGCTTTTTGGATGGTGCGATCGGGGGCCGCGCCGATGGCGATTGCCGGGGGCGCCGATGCTCCTATTTATTTTGGGAACCTTAAGGCGTGGGAGGCGATGAGGGTGGTCAGCCCCGATACGTGCCGCCCATTCTCTCTGGATCGCGCGGGAATGATCCTGGGTGAGGCCGCATCGATGCTGGTGATCGAGCCGCTCGAAGCGGCGCTGGCGCGCGGAGCGAAGCCGATCGCCGAGATTATCGGCTTCGGAATGTCCTCCGACGCAAGCCATATTACTCAGCCCTCGGCGGAAGGCGCTGCCCGGGCCATTCGCGGGGCGATTCGCGATGGCGGGATTGCGCCAGAACAGATCGGCTATATCAATGCTCATGGAACCGGCACCGAAGCTAACGACAAAATGGAAGTGGCGGCGATCCGACTCGTTTTCGGCGAATACGCCGAACGGCTGCAGATCAGCTCCACCAAATCCATGCACGGCCACACCCTCGGCGCGGCCGGTGCGATTGAGGCCTCGGCAACCGCTCTGGCTCTCGACCGCGGCATCCTTCCCCCGACTGCGAATTTTACCCAGCCGGATCCGGAGTGTGATCTGGATGTCATTCCCAACCAGGCTCGCACCGAGTCAGTTGAGATTGCATTGTCGAACTCGTTTGCCTTTGGGGGCTTGAATGCCGTGCTGGCGCTGAGGTCGATGCAATAAATTTTGCGTTCCGATTGACAGCCAACACTCGATGGCCGGCTGCGATGATGTCAGGCCGGAGCCAAAAAGGCTATTATCCGTAAGAAGAGGGCGCGGGATGGCACCATTGATGTTGCCTCATCTTGCGACCGTATTTGGGGGTTTTTGCTTGGCTGATATGTCGCCGGTGCCATTAACGCTAGAGGGTGCAAGTGTTCTGCATCAGATGTTTCGTTTTCGCTGGATAGCTTGGCGCGCTCTGTCGCTGCCGGAGCGTGAACGAGTGATCGATGAAGCCATCGAACTCCTCGAGCCGGCGGAAGAAGGCGACGGGCCGCCGCGGCCTAACCAGTCCGCGCTCTATTCGTTGGTGGGGCACAAGGGCGATCTGATGATGGTTCACTTCCGCGACACAGTCGAAGACCTGAACCGCTTCGAGTTGGAGTTGGCACAGACCGATCTGTACGAATACCTGGAACCGACAAGCTCCTACTTATCCGTTGTGGAACTCGGTCTGTACGAATCGTCCGGCAAGCACTACGCCGAGTTTGCACAGCACGGTATTGAGCCGTACTCCCCGGCATGGAATGCCGAGGTGAAAGAGGTGCTCGATCGCCAAAGCGTTGCCATGGCGTCGCGGCTCTATCCCGAAATCCCGGAGAGCAAATACCTCTGCTTCTATCCGATGGATCGGCGTCGCGGAGAGCAGGCGAACTGGTATACGGTCTCCATGCAGGACCGTCAGCGGATGATGCATGAGCACGGATTGATCGGCCGCCGGTATGCTGACCGGGTCAAGCAGATCATTTCGGGATCTATCGGTCTCGATGACTGGGAATGGGGCGTGGATCTGTTTGCCGATGATCCAGTCGTGTTCAAAAAACTTATCTACGAGATGCGCTTTGATGAGGTAAGCGCCATCTATGCGCTTTTTGGGTCCTTCTACGTTGGCGTTCGAGTGAAGTTGGCGACCCTGCATCATTGGCTCGGAGGTAATTTGGGAGCTTCTCCAGCCAAGTCCTAGAGACTAGCGTAGATCGGCTGACACAATCGCAGATCGCCTTCCCTCCGTTCCGCATCGAACAGGTACCGGAGGGTACCGATTGATCGTCGCTGACGAACAAAAAGAAAAACCGGAGCAAGCCGAGCCCGAAGAGTCTGGTTCTTCCTCAGGCAATGAATCTCTCTCCGATCTGCTGTCGCAGGAAGCGCAAGCGCAGCCCGCACAACGTGATCTCGCTCGTCCAACCGCCCATCAAATCTTCGCTCAAGTCGCTGACAATGCGCGCCACGAATTGGCTCGTCCGGTTGCGGCGCTGGCGATCGCGGGTGTCGTGGGTGGCCTTACGATGGGCCTCACCGCGCTGAGCACTTCCATTGTTCGCGCGGAACTTGGCTCGAGCGCGACTGCTCTGTTTATTGCCCACCTCCTCTATCCAATCGGCTTTATGGCGGTCATCCTGGGGCGGGGTCAGCTGTTTACCGAGAACACGCTGTATCCAGTGGCCCTGGTGCTTGCCGAACGCCGTCACGTGGGCCGCACGCTGCGGCTGTGGGCAGTGGTCTTCCCCTCCAATGTTGCCGGGGCACTTTTGTTTGCCCTGCTGGCAGTCAAGACGGGGGCGTTGCGTCCAGAATATGTGGAGGCGATGACGAAGTTTGGCCTGGAAGCTGCCAATGTTCCCGCCAGTCATGTTTTCTGGAGTGGGGTTTTTGGCGGATGGATCATTGCGTTGGTCGCCTGGCTGGTGAGCGGCAGCCATTCGATCACCGGATCGGCGTTGTTGATCTGGGTCTTCACTTTTGTGGTGGGGCTGGGTCAGTTCGCACACTGCATCGCTACGAGTGGAGAAATTCTTGCAGCGGTGTTCACGGGGCAGTATTCTGCCGCCGGTTACGGGACATGGCTGGCGATGGCGACGCTCGGAAACATCGTAGGCGGCGTCATGCTGGTGACACTGCTTGAATATGGACAAGTCAAGAGCGGCACTTCATGAGATTCGATCGCGTCGGGTGAAATGGCTACGATGCGACATGTCCGCCACCATTTCAGGCACAATAGAGCGGAATCCTTGAGAGCAGAGCGAATCCGAATTCTTGATGAGCAGAGCGAATTGGAACCTTTTAATGAGCAAAGCGCAATTCTTGTTGAACGCTGGCTAGGGAGTTCAGTCCAAGCCTTGCGCATGTATACCGAGCAGTAACAGAAACATGGATTAACAGGGACGCGGCAGTGCCACCACTGCCGCAGGAAAGAGAGAGATGGCGACCAAAGCAGCAGAGACAGAGAAGACCGACGTGATCACTCTGGCCGTAGATACTGGCGGCACTGGGATCAAGATGATCACGCTCGACAGTAGTGGCAAACCGACGAACGAGAGAGTTCGGGTTCCGACGCCTTCACCGGCGACAACCACAGCGGTGCTGGCCGAGTTCGAGAAAGTCAAGACGCAAATGCCGCCATTCGACAGGGTGTCGGTGGGCTTTCCGGGGGTGATTAAACACGGAACGACCTATACGGCCGCGAATCTGGATCCAAGCTGGGTCGGCTTCCCGTTGCAGGCGACGCTCGAGAAGCAGTGGAAAAAGCCTGTCCGGGTTTGCAATGATGCTGCGGTCCAAGGTTATGCGGCGATCAAAGGCAAGGGCGTCGAATTGATGTTGACGCTCGGTACCGGACTTGGCTCCTCACTCTTTACGAGCGGGCACCTTTGCCCCGGACTGGAATTGGCACACCATATCTGGCGAAAAAAGGACCGTACCTACGAGGATTATCTGGGGAAACGCGGCTACGAGAAATATGGCGTGGACAAGTGGAACTCCTTCCTGCAGGAAGCAATTGAGAATACTGCCAAGCTGTTTAACTGGGACACCCTGTACCTGGGTGGAGGCAATTCCAAAAAGATCTCTTTCAAGCTGCCCGAGAACGTACAGACGGTTTCGAACGAAGACGGGTTGCTGGGTGGGGTGGCATTGTGGAGAGACGAGGCAATGCTCTGACCCGCAACCTGCCTGAAGGATCCGTGGACGAACATCCTGTCTTGAGACGAAGATCCACACGGATGACGTTTGCCTGAATCTGCATCCAACTGAGCGGACGAAAGTCTCCGGACAGTTGGTGCCAGGGGAGTTGCATCTTCTCATCAGAATAGTCTTAGAGGTTCATTATGAAGCGGTTGGAAAACCGGGTTGCGGTGGTCACGGGCTCGAGTTCAGGGATTGGACAGACGATCGCGCAGAAACTAGCGGAAGAGGGCGCCCACCTTGTCATCGATTACATCGGTCATCGCGAGGGCGCCGATGAGACTCTCAGGATGGTGCAAGCTGCGGGCGCAAAAGGGATCATTGTCCAAGCCGACGTCTCCAAACTCGATGCTGTGAAAGAGCTCATCGATCAGGGGTGGTCGGCGTTCGGCAGCGTCGACATCCTGGTCAATAACGCCGGCATGGAGAAACGCGCCGCATTCGTGGACGTGACCGAGGAAGAATATGATCAGGTGCTGGCAGTCAATCTAAAAGGCCCATTCTTTCTCACTCAAGTATTTGTGCAGCGCTTGCGGAGCGCGAAAAAGAGTGGACGAATTATCAATATCAGTTCGGTTCATGAAGACATGGCGTTCCCGAATTTCTCTACTTATTGCGCCAGCAAGGGTGGCGTGCGAATGCTGATGCGCGACCTTGCGGTAGAACTTGGTCCGGAGGGCTTCACCGTCAACAATGTCGCGCCCGGAGCGATTGTCACGCCGATTAATAAAAGTCTGCTTGACGACAAACCCAAGCTCAATGCCCTTCTGGCGAACATTCCATTGGGACGACTGGGCACGACCGATGATGTGGCGAATCTGGTCGCGTTTCTAGCCTCCGATGAAGCCGCGTACGTCAACGGCGCCACCTACACGATCGATGGCGGCCTGTCGCGCAGCTATCACGAGCAGTAGCGATGGCCTGCCGCATCGAGGACTATGGCCTCATTGGCGATTGTGAGACCTCTGCGTTAGTTGGCAAGGACGGCTCCATCGACTGGCTTTGCTGGCCGACATTTTCCTCGGGAGCCTGCTTCGCCGCTCTACTGGGAAGCCCCGAGAATGGCCGTTGGCAGATCTCGCCGGCAACGGAGATCGTCAAGGTCTCCCGCAGGTACCGCCCGCACACGCTTATCCTGGAAACGTTGTTTGAGGCGAAGGACGGACGCTTTACGCTGATCGACTTCATGCCGGTGCGCGGCAAGCACTCCGACGTAGTAAGAATCGTTCGAGGCGTACAGGGTGCAGTGGCGGTGCGGATGGAGCTGGCAATGCGTTTCGACTACGGACGAGTTGTTCCGTGGGTGACGCGCTGCGAGGATGGCTTGCAGGCAATTGCCGGCCCGGACATGACCGTTCTTCGAACCAGTGCCGAATTGCATGGCGAAGACATGAAGACCGTCTCTGAATTCGAGCTGAAGGAAGGAGAGGATGTCACCTTCGTCTTGACTTATGGGGCATCGCATGAGCCACGGCCTCGAGCCATCGACCCACATAAGGCGCTTGAAGATACAGAGCACACCTGGCTGAAGTGGACGCAGAGAGGAAAGACTGCCGGCCCCTACTCGGAGGCGATCGAGCGTTCGCTGATAACCCTGAAAGCGCTGACCTACAAGCCGACGGGAGGTATCGTGGCGGCGGTGACGACTTCGTTGCCCGAGGCGCTAGGCGGAAACCGGAACTGGGATTATCGCTACTGTTGGCTGCGGGATGCCACCTTCACGCTGCTGGCGCTGATGAATGGCGGCTACTACGAAGAGGCCACGGCTTGGAAGAACTGGCTGCGACGCGCGATTGCCGGCAGTCCGGAGCAGCTGCAGATCATGTATGGCATCTCTGGAGAGCGGAACCTGCTGGAGTGGGAAGCGACGTGGCTGCCGGGATATGAGCAGTCAGCTCCGGTGCGCATGGGCAATGCGGCGTCAAACCAGGTGCAACTCGATGTTTATGGAGAAGTGATGGACGCCTACCTGCATGCCGAATTGGGAATAGAGGATGGCGATCCGGAGAGTTTCAAGCTTCCCCAAAACATGGTCGAGCACCTGGAGACTATCTGGGACCAGCCGGACCAGGGCATCTGGGAGTCGCGCGGCGGGCCGCAGCAGTTCACCTATTCGAAAGTCATGGCGTGGGTGGCATTTGACCGCGCCATCCGGGCCGCTGAACACTTTGGCTACAGCGACCCGATCGCTCGCTGGACGGAGCTACGCGATCGTATTCATGCAGAGGTCTGCGCAAAGGCATTCGACAATGAATTAGGCAGCTTCGTCCAGACATACGGGTCGAAGATGCTGGACGCATCCTTGCTGTTGATGCCGCTGGTCGGTTTTCTGCCGAATGAGGACCCGCGCATCAAAGGCACTATAGAGGCCATCGAGAAACACCTGGTGAGCGATGGACTGGTTCTGCGCTATGACACCAGTAAGGTCGACGACGGTCTACCTCCGGGAGAAGGGGTCTTTCTTGCCTGCAGTTTCTGGATGGTCAATGCATTGAAAAGGATCGGCAGGGAAGAGGACGCGCGCAAGTTGTTCGAGCATCTACTCTCTCTACGCAACGATCTGGGCCTGCTGTCGGAGGAATACGATACGACGCAGAAACGGCAAGTGGGAAACTTCCCCCAGGCCTTGTCGCATATCGCGCTGGTAAATGCAGCATTCAGCCTCCAGGGCGATGGGAATTTGCGGCATCGCGCGCCGCGCAACAAGGAATCAAGCAGCCGACGTGCATCTAAACAGCAGGCTTAAACACTGCGTCGAGCCAAATTTCAATTCACAAACGATGCTGAAAGCGAGATGTCATGTATTCATTTCGAGTCTGGGCCCCTGTAGCAAAAAAGGTCGAAGTAAAAACTGGAGACCAGAAGACGGAACTGCAAGCCCAGGACGGCGGCTGGTGGCAGGCAGAGGTAGCAACAGCCGGGCCGGGCACGGACTATGCCTACATCATCGACGGCGAAGAGCCTGCGGTCCCCGATCCTCGATCGATGTGGCAGCCGGAAGGCATCCATGGACCCTCGCGAGTTCTAGACCATGCCGCATTTGCGTGGAGTGACAGCGAATGGCGCGCGCCCGCCTTTTCGAGCGCAATCGTGTATGAGCTTCACGTGGGGACGTTCACTCCGGAAGGCACCTTCGATGCAGTCATCGATCACCTCGATTACTTGAAGGATTTGGGCGTCACTCATGTCGAGATACTGCCGGTTGCCGCATTTCCCGGGAAGCGTGGCTGGGGCTATGACGGAGTTGACCTGTTTGCTCCCTATGAACCATATGGCGGGCCCGAAGGCTTGAAGCGCCTCGTTGATGCCGCGCATCGGAAGGGCCTGGCGATGGTGCTGGATGTCGTCTATAACCACTTCGGCCCGGATGGAAATTACTCCGGCAAGTTCGCTCCCTATCTGACGAGCCTGCATACAACCCCGTGGGGTGACGCGGTGAATTTTGAAGAAGGAGGAAGCCATGAGGTTCGGCGCTTCTTCATCGAAAATGCGCTGATGTGGATGCGAGACTATCATTTCGACGGGTTGCGGCTCGACGCAGTGACGGCCTACATGGACCGTTCGGCAACTCACTTCCTGGAGGAACTGGCGCGGGAGGTACGGGAGCTTGAAGCGGAGACGGGGCGCATCCTCGTCCTGATCGCGGAGAGCGACTTGAACGATCCAAAGCTAGTCAAGGCGCCGGAGGCGGGCGGCTATGGCGTTGATGCGGCCTGGAGCGACGACTTCCATCACGCGCTGGTCACTTTCTTGACAGGCGATCGCTCTGGATACTACGTCGACTTTGGTGCGCTGGCCGATCTGGCAAAGGCGCTTGAATCTGTCTACGTTTATGACGGCAGCTATAGCGAACATCGCGACCGGCACCACGGACGCCCAGTATGCGGGCTGCCGGGATGGCGCTTTCTGGGGTATTCGCAAAATCACGACCAGGTCGGAAACCGCGCACGGGGCGAGCGGTTGGTGCATCTCGTCGGTGAAAAGCGGGCCAGGATTGCAGCGGCACTGGTCATCACCGCTCCATTCGTTCCTATGCTGTTTCAAGGGGAAGAGTTTGCGGCTTCCGCCCCCTTCCAATATTTCACCGACCACGAAGAAGAACTTGGCCATCTGGTATCGGCGGGACGCAAGCGCGAGTTCACGGCTTTCGGATGGAAGCCGGAGCAGATCCCGGACCCTCAAGCGGAGGCGACCTTCACCGATTCAAAGTTGGAGTGGAAAGAAGTGACAGAGGGTGCGCATTCGGCGATGCTCGACTGGTATAAGCAGCTCATCCATTTGCGAAAGACCACTCCCGAGTTGGTGAATGGCCGTTTGGACGACGTGATCGTCTCGGTCGATGAAGACGATCAATGGCTGGTGATGGATCGCGGCACCATCCAGGTGGCTTGCAACTTCGGTGCAGAGCCGCTTCAGATCGAACTGCCTTCAGGGTCAACTTTGTTGTTGGGATCGGATGAGGTCGCTCTCAAGGAAAATGAGCTGACCTTGCCTCCGGATGGCGTCAGCGTGGTTCGTGTAAGCTGAAGAGCCTTTGATACCTTAGGGATATGCCACCCTTCCTGGTAGCGGCAGTTGATTTTTAGCCCACCGGTCATGATCGCGGCGGGTTTGACGCTTCTGCCTTTTCTGGCGGCAGCGTTCTTCGGCGAGTGGGTCCTCCGGCAAGCGGCCTCGCTTCCCGCCTGGGGACAGATGCTCTGCCCTGGAATCCTGTGTATTCCCTATCTCCTGGTGGCGCTTGCTACCGGATTTTTCCACTGGGGGTGGTTCGCTCTCTACCTGGGGCTGCCGGTAGCGCTGGCTGTGCTTCTCTGGAGCGCAAGAGAGCTCGATCCCCAGCAGCGCGGTGACTGGCGCGACTTTCTCATACTGGCGGTCCTGGGACTTGCCGTCGATCTTCGTTGGTTCGAACCTGCTTGGCCGCCTTACCTAGCCGTCTTCAACAAGATGCTGATGCTCGATGCCGGAATTTACGGGTTTCTCGTCATCCGAAGACTGGATGGAGTGGGCTTCGACCTTCGGCTGCGCTTCCGCGACCTCGGCATTGGTCTGCGTGAGTTGCTCTTCTACACCCCAATGGCTGTAGCTCTGGGATTGAGTCTAGGCTTCTTGCATTTTCACCCCGTCTGGCCGAAGCTGAGCCAGGCTCTCGGCGCAATGGTCTTCACCTTCTTCTTCATCGCCGTTCCTGAAGAACTCTTCTTCCGAGGATGGATGCAGAACCTTCTAGAACGGCGCTTAGGCCGTTATCCAGCACTCTTGTTGACGGCATCGTTGTTTGGTTTGTCGCACTTCAACAAGCGGGCAGTTCATTTCAATTGGCGATATGTCCTGCTGGCGGCCCTGGCCGGAGTGTTCTATGGCAGGGCATGGCGACAGGAGCGCCGTGTCGGGGCCTCGGCCATGACCCATGCCTCGGTGGATACAATCTGGTCGCTATGGCTGCGGTAGAGCAGATGGGATCGAGCGCCGAATGTGACCGTGACGCGGCCGATATGCCAGATAGCCTAGTCCTACCCTCATATTGTGAGTGACATTGCCCAGAAATGTGATCGCTATGCAGATCCCCAGTACTGCATGAGCGATGGCCAGAGGAATGAGGTTGTGGTAGTGAAGAAAGAGCCAGCAGGCGGCGAATCCCCACACCACCGTCGCGACAGTAAGGATCGGATTAGGCAGATGAGCCAGAGCAAAAACTCCGGTTGCCAGCACCACGGCCAAGACCTTGCTCTTGAACAAACGGCGGAAGCGGGATAAGAAGAAGTCCTGCAATAAGAATTGTTGCGCAAATGCCCATATCGCATAGCCCCAGAAGCGCTGAATCAGCTCGAATGGACCTCGCCACGGACGTAATGTTTGGAGCTTTTCCGCAACCATGACGGCGATCGCTGCCGCCGCGATTGCCGCGACAACGATCCAGATCGACTGGAGAAGATTCTCGGTGCGCAATCCAATATCGGCCCAGTCGTCGAATGATTTCCAGCTAGCGGCAAAGATGAAGATGGCCGCAGCCAAGTAGAGGGGCCGCTGCCAGGGGCTGGGCATCCAGATCACGAGAAGGATAAGCCCGTAGCCTACAGATAGCTCGACGATGTCGCGCTGCCTGCTGGCCGTAGCTCCAGGATCCTCTACCAGAGGGAGCTCGGCTTTCCCAACCGCCATGCGCTCATTCTAGAGCTTTTCCCGCAGCAGCGTGCGCTGAAGCATGTAGGTTGAAAAGATCCGCTCTACTCCAGACGAAGGGCAGCGCCGGGAGACGTCGGTGCGGTTAACATGGAGGCGTGCAGCTTCCTGTCAATCCGCCGATCCTGCCGATGCTTGCGAAGCGGATCGACCAAATCCCCAGCGGAGATGCCTGGATCTTCGAGCCCAAGTGGGATGGATTTCGTGCGCTGATCTTTCGCGATGGCGATGAGGTGCTGATCCAGAGCCGCGACGGAAAATCGTTGAACCGCTATTTTCCCGAGTTGCTTGCACCGATACGGTCGCAGCTGCCGGCTCAATGTGTCTTCGATGGAGAAATCGTCATAGCCGGCGCTGACGGGTTGGATTTCGACGCGCTCCAATTGCGCATCCATCCTGCCGCCTCGCGGGTCAAGCTCCTGGCGTCACAGATTCCGGCTTCGATCGTATTCTTCGACCTTCTCGCCGTCGGGGACCAGGACCTGCGGGGCGAGTCTTTCCGGAACCGGCGCGAGCGAATGATTTCGCTGCTCGCGGCGGCTACGCCTCCAATCCATGTGACTCCCGCGACCTCGGACAAGGAAGTCGCCTCGGATTGGTTTCGCCGCTTCGAGGGCGCTGGGCTTGATGGGGTGGTGGCCAAGTCGTCCGCGCTAGGGTATGAGCCTAACAAGCGGGTCATGCTCAAGATCAAGCATGAGCGTGATTGCGATTGCGTGGTCGCTGGTTTTCGTTGGTACAAGCAAGGCGAACATACGGCTGTCGGCTCCCTGCTTCTCGGGTTGTTTGACGATTCCGGCATGCTGCAGCACGTTGGAGTCTGCGCCAGCTTCACGCAGGAGAAGCGGAAAGAGCTCGTCGCGCTACTTGCCCCTTATCGTGAGAACGCGCTCACTGGTCATCCGTGGCAGAGAGAGGGAGCGAACGAAGCCGCATCCGGCGATGGGGAGCGGCGGATGCCGGGAGGACAGAGCCGCTGGAGCCAAGGCAAGGACCTGTCCTGGGAGCCGCTGCGACCCGAGTTGGTCGTGGAGGTCGCTTATGAGCACATGCAAGGCAGCCGCTTCCGCCATATGGCGCAGTTTCGCAGATGGCGGGTGGATAAGACGCCGAGTGAATGTACCTATGCCCAACTCGAAGTGGTTCCTCCGCAGGAGCTGATGTCTATCTTCCCGGGCAATCGCTGAACCGCTTCATTCGGCGATTCTGGGAGGGGCGGCCGATGGGCGTCTGGTTGGATCGTCGTCGGGATCAGGAGTCTCCTGCGACGGCCTGAGCTCTTCAGGAATATGGCGTAGATTGATCCGGATGCGCGTCCAGGTAGAAAACCTGCCGCGCATCGAGTCGACCAGCACGTCATCGACGGCCAGCAGCGCGGCGGCCTGGCTGTGTTTGCGCTTCCATCTCTCCAGGCCTTCTAGCGCTGCTTCTTTATCAGGCGAGTTGGCCACCACGAGCAGCGGCATCTTCGTCCTTGCCTTCTGCGCAGCCGGCTTTGCGGCTCCGGACTTGGCTGCGGCGGACTTGGCGCGGGACGGAGCGACCCGCGGCGCTTCCCCCTCCGCCTTTCGAAAATGCGGTGGCCAGGGAGCGTCGCCGAGCCCCTCCGCCTCATCTCTGGCGGCTAGTTCGAGCAGAGTCTCAAGGGATCCGGCTGCGGAGTCCATCTCCGCGTGCGGGTCCCCAATTTTCTCGAATCGTTGGGGAACGGTGAGTACGGTAAAGTCGGCTGGCTCGCAGTCGGGCACCTCCCGCCAATCAAGCGGGGTCGAGACCCGCGCGTCGGGAAGCGGGCGGACGGAGTAGGCTGAGCAGGTCGTCCTGTCCTTGGCGTTCTGGTTGTAGTCCAGAAAGACGCCATGGCGTTCCTCTTTCCACCACTTTGAACTGGCCAGGTTGGGTAATCGGCGCTCGACCGCGCGGGAAAACGCGAGCGCGGCGCGGCGCACTTCGCTGAAGCTCCATCGCGGTTCAATGCGCACATTGACGTGCATGCCTCGAGAACCGCTGGTCTTAGGCCAGCCGCGAAGGCCCATCTCTTCGAGCAGCGCTTTAACCTCCATCGCCACCTGGCGCACCGCGGGCCAGGTCACGCCAGGACCGGGATCGAGGTCGACACGAAGCTCGTCAGGATGATCGAGATCGGCCGACCGCACGGGATGGGGATGCAATTCAAGGCAGCCCAGATTGACGATCCACGCGAGTCCTGGCGCATCGTCGATGACCAGTTCTTCGGCGGTTCGGCCGGATGGGAAGGAGAGGGTGACGGTGCGAAGCCAGGCAGGGCGTTCGCCGGGAGCGCGCTTTTGATAGAAAGCCTCAGCTTCGGCGCCGTTCACAAACCTCTTGAGTACGATCGGGCGATCGCGGATGCCGCCCAGGGCTCCGGGCGCCACGGCAAGGTAATAGCGGACTAAGTCCAGCTTCGACAGCTTCGTCTGCTTCGAAAAGTAAAGCTTTTCGGGATGGGTGACGCGAATTTCGCGCCCCTCCACGGAGAGCAGTTCGCAAGCCTCTTGTTGCTTCACGAAGTCAGGCTACACCTTTCGAATCGAATTGTGTCGAAGCGCCGTTTCGGCTTTGCTCCGCGTGGAGAGCTCAGCGCGCTGCTTGCTCCTGCTTGGCTTCCATCTGCGGCAAGGTCCAGGCAAACAGGACGCCTCCGCTCCCCGTCAGAACATACTGGCGGCCGTCGAGCATGTATGTGATGGGGGAGCTTTGCATCGGCGATCCCAATCCAGCATGCCAAAGGGTCTTGCCATCGCTGGTATCGAGAGCAAGAGCGTTGCCGCGACCGTCGCCGGTGAATACCAGCCCTGCATCGGTGGTCAGGATGCCGGCGCCGGAGCCTCCGTGTCCAAGTTCATGGCTCCAGCGGATTTTTCCGGTCTGGTAGTCGATGGCTTCGAGCACTCCGTTCCCCCAGAGGCTATAGTCCGCGCCTGCCCAGCCGTAAGAACCGTCGGCGGGTTTCGCGAAGTAAAGGCTGTAGCTCGGTTTGGCGCTGACCAGGAATAGCCCGGTGGCGGGATCAAAGCTGGGTGCGCGGTAGTTAGTGAGGCCGCCCTCGTCCGGAGCGATGAGGCGTCCGTCGGGGGCCGGCTCCTTGGCCGGATTGGGAATAGGCTGGCCCTTGTCATCGAGGCCAGTAGCCCAATTCACTGGGCCGAATGGAGTGGTAAGCAGGTTTTCCCCAGTGGCTCGATCGAGGACAAAGAAGTAGCCGTTCCGGGAGGCTTGCATCAGCATCTTGCGCGGCTTGCCCTTGAAATCGCCATCCACGAGAACCGGGGTTTCGACTGCGTCCCAGTCGTGAGTATCGTGTGGAGATGCCTGGAATGCCCAGACGAGCTTACCGGTATCGGGATTGAGCGCAACGACGCTGCAGGTGTAGAGATCGTTACCAGGCCGGGTGGATCCATTGAGCACCGGAGTGGGATTGCCAGTTCCCCAGTAGAGCAGGTTGAGTTCGGGATCGTAGGTCCCCGGCATCCAGGTGGTTCCGCCGGTGGTGGCATCCTTCGTTCCTGGAGGGGGATCGACGTTCCACTGCCATTGCAGCTTCCCGTCTTCCGGGTCGATGGACTTGACGAAGGTAGGCAGATTGTCAAGGTCGCCGCCGATACCGACAATTACATGGTTGCCGACGATCAGCGGAGCTTCGGTGGTCCAGTATCCCTGCTCGACGTCGGCAATCTGGACGTTCCAGCGCACCGTGCCATCTTTCGCATTGAGCGAGATCATGTGCGCATCCGGGCTCATGAAATACAACCAGTCGTGATAAATGGCTACGCCCCGCTGGCCGATATGATCACCCTTGTTTGGCGGATAGTGATAGTGCCAGAGTTGATGGCCGGAGCGTGCATCTATGGCCCAGACGTTATCGGGCACGGTGAAATAGGCAATGCCGTCGACCACGATGGGGGTCGATTTGATGCTGGCGTTCTGTCCAGTCTGGAAGGCCCAGGCAAGACTGAGATCGTTTACATTTGACGCCGTAATCTGGGTCAGCTTGCTGTGACGCCGGCCAGAATAGTCACCATGATACCCCGGCCAGCTGTCAGATGGCGGATGAAGCAGCCACTTGTCGTCCACCTTCTGGGCTTTCACGGGAATGGTCACGGCCGCAGGTAGAGTGGCTGCGGCGACTGCAAGAATGGCTGCGATTCTACGAAACTTCATGCCTGATGTGACCCTATGACGGCGATGCTGGGCGGCATCGCCGAATGGGAGAAGTATTTCATATTCTCGGTCGTGCAGGCCATGGATACCTCGGCTGTTCCTCAATCGAACTCGATAGAGGAAAACGGCTGTCCTGGAATGGTGTTGCTGCTGAGAAAATCAGCAGCCGCGAATACCACGTATCGGATGGTGATCGAACGTCTACAAGTGTGGACGGCCGAATGATCAGAGATTTTTCTTCTCGACGCGATCCACAAAAGTGTCGGAGATCGGCCGGCTTCCGGCGATGCTGAAGCCCGTCACTTGGTTGAGGGCGAAGGTGGTCCCGCTCGCCGCTTCGGGCGCTTTGATGCGAAAGAAGTCGGCATTTTCGACGTCCTGCAGAACAAAAACCGGACGAGCGTCTGCCTTTTCTGAGGTGATTTTGATGTCGCTCGCTTCAAGACCCTTCACGTGGCGGAAGTAGATACCTTGAGAGGGAGTGTCGCCGAACATGGTGGGCTCGGGATAAGCGGATTCCTTTTCGGGGAGGACGATGTTGGCTTGTTCCGGCGTTCCCCCACCCTGATGGTGAATATGGATATTTGAGAGCTTGAGATCTTCGATGGGATGACCGGGAACGCCACTGATGAGCGACGAGATCCTTGGATGGGAGCCGGATGACACGACGTTTGAAATGGTGACCCGCTTGATGGTGCCAACCGGCACACCCACTGGACCGCGCATCCGGCTGCCGAGCCGCAAGAACAGGGGCGCATCGACAACATCCCGCATGGAGATATTGGTAATGGTTACATCTTCAAGAAGAGCGCCGTCTTCGGACTCGAGCGCAAATCCGTGGCAGTTGTAGAACACGCAATTGGCGACCGTGATATTGCGGAATCCACCATTCGATTCGGTGCCGAATTTGATGCGGCCGGTCCCTCCGAAAGGCTTGTAGGTACGATCGAGCAAGGTGCCCTCCACCATCCCACTGACTAAACAGTCGCTGATGGTTACAAACTCGGTGGGACGCGCATAGCCGAGGGCGAAGGAACTCTTTGGGCAGATACCGTCGTCGTAGGGGGAGTTGACGCTGCAGTTGGAGACCCGGACGTTGCGGCAGCAGTCGATGTCCATACCGTCTCGATTGGTGTCGATGGTGAGATTGTCGATGGTCAGGTTATCGACTCCAGTCGCGAGGATGCCGAAGTGACCGCCATGGAGGATCGAAAAGTCACGAAGGTTGACGTTGTAGCAATTCTTGAGGGCGATGGATTTGTTAGCGACACCGGGTGTTTCGGCGCGTGCTTCGGGTCCGCGGTCCCAGCCGCGAGTCAGACCCTTACCCCATATCAAACCTGGTCCCAAGATGGAGAAGTCATGGATGTCTTCGCCCCAAATCAGGGAATTGTGCCAGTGATTGTGACCATAGTCCTGGTAACTTTCATAGGCCGGATTCTGGGGCTCCGCGAGATCATAGCCCCCAGTTGTCCCGGGGGGCAGAGGAGGAGCGGCCAGGATGGTGGCTCCCTGATCGAGATAGAGAGCGACGTTGCTGCGAAGATGAATGGAGTAAGACAGGTAAGTGCCTGCGGGGAAGAAGACCGTGCCGCCACCGTGACTTGCGGCGGCATCGATGGCCTTATTGACTGATGGCGAATCGATGGTCTGACCGTCCCCTGTGGCGCCATAGGATTTAACGTTGTGGCTGCCCGCTGCTGGTGCGCTGTTTGTTGACGCCGTCTGAGCGCCGGCGCCAGCTGAGGGCAGTACACTGCCGGCAAGTCCCGCAGTGGCGATACGGAGAAAGTCACGGCGCGGGGTGAACTCCATTGTCATCTCTGATCGGCGCTCCTGAGGCCGGTTCAACTTTATTCGGCGAGTGTAGCAGTCCTTCTCCTCTTCGCAAAGATGTCGAAAGCGGGCAGGAACTTAAAGCATCGGAAGAGTTCGCGCGGACTATCATCTGCCCTGTAAACAACGCACATGGATATTTCTGAGCTGCGAACGGCTGTTGCTGAGCTTCCCGGCATCCTAGAAGGGATTGCAATTCCTCTTACATTCAGGCTTCTCAGCGAGTGCTGATCTTTCGGCAACCCTGATTGTCCTGGGAGATTGACTGCCGAATGGAGTCTCTGCGCCTATCTGATCTGGAAACTGGACGCCAAACCTCGCTTGGACGGCAGGTCGCGTCTCCTGCCGCAAGGAATGGAATGGGCATCCTCATTCAAGACCCGGTCAATCAGCGCCTCATCGAGGCTGCTTCCGTGCAGTTGGAACTAAATCCGGTCCTTCTGAGCGAAGACTTGTTGAGGCCGGAACTACTCTCGGATTTCGAATTAATCATTGCCGATGAGCCGGTGGCTCATCGGATTCGTTCGAAGTTTTCGTCGCGTGAAGAAAATGGCGAAGGGATCAACCCGGCCGTGATTGCGATCATGGTTCGAGAGCAAACAGGACTATCCAATGCTCTGGAGCCGGTCCCGGAGCAGGCCGCCTCTGTTAACGAACATCACTATTTCGATGGTCTGCTCCGGCTGCCGATGGGGCCAGCACCACTAGCAGCCCAGATGAGCCTGATCCTTTATGCGCACCGCGCCTTTGCACGGCGATATCAGTCCGCCCTCGAGGAACTCAATCTGAACCGGCGCATCTTTCGTTCGGTGACCAGCGGCATTTCAGTTTCGGATGCAAAATTGCCGGATTTGCCTTTGATCTATGTCAATCCAGCCTTTGAAGTGATGACGGGATATTGTCTCGAAGAGGTCCAGGGAAAGAACTGCCGGTTCCTGCAACGCGGCGATCGCGATCAACCAGCCTTGACGCTCGTTCGGGAGGCCCTGCGAGACCGCCGGGAGGCGATCACCATTTTAAAGAATACCGGAAAGACGGAACTCCATTCTGGAATGAGCTATCGCTCTCGCCCATCCGCAGCCGGCAGGGAGAGGTGACGCATTTCGTGGGGATCCAGACCGACGTGACCTCTCGAGTTGAGTTTGAAGCGGCACTTCGCGAGAGCGAAAAACTGGCAGCGGTTGGCCGGCTAGCCTCCTCAATCGCCCACGAAATCAACAATCCGTTGTCTTCGGTGATGAACCTGCTCTACATTGCACAGAATTCCGAGAACCTCGCCGAGATCAAGGAACACCTGGCGGTAGCGGACAAGGAGATGCAGCGCGTCAAGCTCATTGCATCGCAGTCTCTCCGTTTCTACAAGCAATCGACCAAGCCCAATGCCGTTAAATGCAGTGAGCTTATCAATTCGGTATTGGACATCCACAAGTCCCGGTTCTTGAACGCGCAGGTGATGGTGGAGCGCAGGGAACGTTCGGCGCAATCGATCGTTTGTATGGAGAGCGAAATACGGCAGGTGCTGAATAATCTGATCAGCAATGCAGTGGATGCAATGCACGGCAAGGGAGGGCGCTTGCTCATCCGGAGCCGCGAAGCGACAGACTGGCGAACCGGCGCGCGTGGAGTCATGATGACTATCGCTGACTCCGGCACCGGCATTAGTCCAGACATTATCAAGCACATCTACCAGGCATTTTTCACCACCAAAGGAATCGGGGGAACTGGCTTAGGCCTATGGATCAGCAGCGAAATCGTCGAGCGCCATCATGGCCGTTTGCTGGTACGCAGCCGTCAGGGAAACGGACAGGCAGGGACAGTCTTCGAGCTTTTTCTGCCGTTCCAGGGGCTTTCGTCGTAAAACCTATTCAGGCTTGCGCCAGGCGCTCTCCCCCCACCAAAACCACGGCTGGTCTTTGGCCGCCGAACCAGTAGGGAATCTCGCGATAGTCCTCGGCTTCATGTACGACGATGTCGGCGACCTTGCCGACATCCAGCGAACCTACATCGTGCTGCACATCCAGGCTGCAGGCGGCGTTGATGGTTGCGGCAGTGAGGGCTTCCGCCGGGGTCATCTTCATCTGCGTACAAGCGAGCGACATGACCATCGGCATCGACGCGGTCGGCGAGGATCCAGGGTTGAAATCGGTGGCAAGGACAACCGCTAGGCCGGCCTCGATCATCGCCCTTGCCGGAGCATATTTCTGCGAACCGATGGCATAGACGGAGCCGGGCAGCAGGACCGGCTGCACCCCCGCAGCCTTCAATGCGGCGATCGAAACGGAGTCGGACTGCTCGAGATGATCGGCCGTCTTTGCCCCCAGCTCCGCCGCCAACAAAGCCGCGCCGGAGCAAGTGAATTGATCGGCGTGCACTCGCAGCTCGAGACCAAGAGCCTTGGCAGCGGTAAGGATCTGGCGAGCCATGCCGACGGAAAACACCTTGGGTTCGCAAAATACATCGCAATACCGGGCCAGCCGCTGCTGGGCGACTGCGGGCAGCATTTCGCGAATGATCAGTTCGACGTAGGACGGCCCTTCATAGTGGTAGTCGCTGCTGTACTCTTCCGGTACCTCATGCGCGCCTAGAAAGGTGGGCACACAACGGAGCGGGGTCTGTTCGCTGACGGAGCGCACCGCCCGAAGGATCTTCAGCTCGCTCTCGAGGGTCAAACCGTACCCGGATTTCGCTTCTACGGTCGTGGTGCCATTGCGTAGAAACCACTGGGCATGCTTCCGCCCGGTGTCGACCAATTCACCTTCAGTCGCGGTTCGAGTCTTTCGCACGGTGGAACGGATGCCTCCGCCTTGTTCGGAAATCTGCTGGTAGGTCATTCCCGCGCAACGCAGCTCGAATTCATCAGCGCGGTTGCCGGCGAAGATGAGATGGGTATGGCCGTCGACAAACCCGGGGGTCACCACCTGCCCAGCGGCGTCGACGATCTCTGCGTCCCGGCTGGCTAGCGGCTCGACTTCAGAGCGAGGGCCCACTGCGACAATCCGTCCAAAGTGCATCAGGATTGCCCCATCGCGGACAATTGAAAGCTCGCGCATTTCGGCCCCAACGCGCGGTCTGCTTGGGCCACTTAGAGTGACGATTTGAGAGCAGTTCGTCAGCAACCGTTCAGACACAGTAGCGGCGGTCTCGAGCTTCGAACTCATTCGCGATTCCGCATCGGCACGTGAATGCCCGCAGTGCCGGCGAAGTTTTCAGCGATGGCATATCCTGCATCCACGTGCCGCAGAACACCCATCCCGGGATCAGTGGTCAAGACTCGCTGTAGCCGGCGGGCAGCCTGGTCAGTTCCATCGGCGACTACGACCATTCCCGCATGTTGGGAGTAGCCGATCCCCACGCCGCCGCCATTGTGAATGCTTACCCAGGAAGCGCCGGCGGCCGTATTCGCCAGCGCATTAAGCAGCGGCCAATCGGCGATGGCATCGGAGCCGTCGAGCATTCCTTCGGTTTCGCGATAGGGCGAGGCGACCGACCCGGCGTCGAGATGGTCGCGGCCGATGACAATCGGGGCCGAGATTTCTCCGGAGCGGACCAGTTCATTGATGGCCAAGCCCAGTTTCGCCCGGTCACCATAGCCGAGCCAGCAGATCCGTGCGGGCAGGCCCTGGAAGTGAATCTTGCGTTGCGCGAGATCGATCCAGCGGCGCAGCGGCAGATCTTCCGGGAAGAGCTCGAGCACGAGGCGGTCGGTTCTGTAGATGTCCTGGGGATTGCCGGAGAGCGCCACCCAACGGAATGGTCCTCTTCCCACACAAAACAGCGGACGAATGTATTCGGGCACGAACCCGGGAATATCGAAGGCGCGCTCGACGCCCGCCAGCTTCGCCTGGGTGCGCAGGTTGTTGCCATAGTCGAAGGTCACTGCGCCACGCGCCTGCAGAGCGAGCAACGCCTCGACGTGTCGGCCCATCGCCGCCATCGAGAGCCGCGTGTATTCCGCGCTGTCCCGTTCGCGCAAACGAATTGCTTCAGCAAGGGTCATCCGGTTCGGAACATAGCCATTCAGCGGATCATGGGCGCTGGTCTGGTCGGTCAGCAGGTCAGGAACGACGCCGCGCTCAATCAACTCCGGCAAGACGTCGGCGGCATTGCCAACCAGCCCCACGGAGAGCGCTCTGCCGTTCGTTCGGGCAGCATTCAATCGCGCCAATGCATCGGGGAGGTCTCTGGAGATCTCATCGCAGTAACCGCCGGTAATCCGCTTCTCGATCCGCGCCGCATCGACATCAATACCGAGGAAACAAGCCCCCGTCATGGTCGCGGCCAGCGGCTGGGCGCCCCCCATGCCGCCCATGCCTGCGGAGACAATGAGCCGGCCTTCCAGGTTCCCCCCGAAGTGTTGTCGTCCGGCCTCGGCAAAGGTCTCGTAAGTCCCCTGGACGATTCCCTGGCTGCCGATATAAATCCACGAGCCAGCTGTCATCTGGCCATACATGATCAGGCCTTTTCGTTCGAGGTCATGAAAGCAATCCCAGTTCGACCATTTGCCTACCAAGTTGGAATTGGCGATCAGCACCCGGGGCGCCGACTCCTGGGTACGAAGAACGCCTACCGGTTTGCCCGACTGGATCAGCAGCGTTTCGTCGTTTTCGAGCGATCGCAGTTCGCGCACGATCGCGTGGAATGACGGCCAATCTCGCGCCGCCTTGCCGGTGCCGCCATAGACGACCAGCTCCTCAGGCCGCTCGGCGACTTCGGGATCGAGGTTGTTCATCAGCATCCGGAGCGCCGCCTCCTGCTGCCATCCCTTGCAGCTCAACGCCGTCCCGTGCGGAGCGCGAACCGGCTTCACTGGACCGTGCGGCTTTGTTTCCAACGGCTCCAGTTCCGGCATAGTCATCTCCTTCATTGTCAGTGCGCCCCCGGCTCTTTCAAATGGGGCTCCTTCACAGCGCCCCTTCAATACATCAACGATCATTGCACCCAATGGTCGAAGCTTCCATTGCGAACCGCCTCTGCCAGCACTTCGATATCGCCCGCCAGAACCCGGTCCTCACCCAGACGCGCCACCAGTTCGCGGACCCGGACCCGGGCCATCTCGACCTCGCGTGCGGCTTTCATCGGTGCGCGATAATCTAAACCCTGGGCCGCGGCCATCAGCTCGATTGCGAGCACCAATTCTGCATTCTCAACGATTCGCTTGAGCTTCAAGGCCGAAGTCATGCCCATTGAAACGTGGTCTTCTTTGCCTCCCGAAGTCGGCACGCTATCGATGCTCGCCGGATGGGCCAAGACTTTCGCCTCGTTCAACAAGGCGGCTGCCGTCACATGCGCAATCATCAGTCCGGACGAGACGCCGGGCCGATCAGATAGGAACGCTGGGAGCCCTTCATTCATGTCGGGATTGATGAGGCGATCGATACGCCGTTCGCTGATGCTGATGAGATCGGTAACCGCGATGGCGGCATAATCCAGCGCCAGAGCCAGCGGAGCGCCATGGAAATTGCCGCCCGAGAGGATCTCTGCGCTTTCGGGATCTCCGTCAAGACCATCCTTTAAGAAAATCAGGGGATTGTCGGTGGCGGAGCCGGCTTCAATTTCGACGACTTCGCGTCCATGCTCAAGGGCGCCGCGTGCCGCTCCATGCACTTGCGGCATGCAGCGAAGACAATACGCATCCTGCACTCTGGAATCGTTCAGACGATGCGACTCTCGAATTTCGCTCTCTGCCAGCAACTCGCGAAGGTGCTTGGCCACCGCGATTTGTCCGGGATGCGGCCGTGCCTGATGAATGCGTGCATCGAATGGCGTGGGCGTTCCTCGCAACGCCTCGAGCGACATCGCTCCCGCCAAGTCAAACAGTTTGGCTATGCGAAGTCCGCGCTGGAGCGCGAGACCGCCGGTAGCGGCCATCGCCTGCGTCCCGTTCAAGAGCGCCAAGCCTTCTTTTGCTTCGAGGATCAGCGGCTCCAAGCCTGCCATTCGCAAGGCATCGTTGGAGGAAACACGCTCTCCGCGAAAAAGCACATCTCCTTCCCCGATCAAGGAAAGGGCGAGATGCGCGAGCGGAGCAAGGTCTCCACTCGCGCCCACAGAGCCTCGGGAGGGAATGACCGGGTGGATCTTCTTGTTGAGCATCGCGACGAGCAACTCGGCGACGCGGGCCCGGGCCCCACTGTGCCCTTTCGCGAGGACATTCGCCCTGAGAAGCAGCATCGCGCGGACTTCCACTTCGCCCAGCGGTTCGCCGACGCCGCAAGCGTGGCTCCGCACCAGGTTGCGCTGCAATGCGGCCAGCTCATTGAGAGGAATCCGGAGGTCGGCCAGCTTGCCGAATCCGGTATTGATGCCGTAAACCGTTTCCCCCCGCTCTACAACCGCTTCCACGACCCGCCGCGAAGCGTTCATACGGGTGCAAGCGACCGCCGAGATCGTCACTCGGCGACCTCCGTCCGCCACTGCGGCTATTTCCTCCAAAGACAGCGGCTGGCCGTCAAGTTCGACCAGATCCAACCCTGCCTGAGGAGCTTCCAAAGCGATGCCCATGAGCTTTCATGATAGAAAGAGGGTGCGGGAATAGGAACCCATAATCAACGGATAAAGTGCCAAAATGGTATAGAAACCGCGGGGGATTCCCAGAATGACCATTGAAAACGCGCCTCAGATCGATGACTACGGACGAAACCTGCTTCATGAGCTGCAGCAGGATGCTCGCCTCTCCTATGCCGACCTTGGGCGCCGGGTCGGTCTTTCTCCGTCAGCGACAGCCGAACGCATGCGGCGGATGGAGGAGGACGGCATCATCCGCGCTTACACGACTGAAATCGACCGCGAATCGTTAGGCTTGCCCATCCTGGCGTATATCCGGATGACCTGTGATGGCCAGCGCTATCAGCCTTTTCTGAAGTTCGTCCATTCGCTCAACGAGGTCCGGGAATGCCATCACGTTACTGGCGGCGATGCTTTTTTCCTTCAGATCGCGACTGCCTCTATCGCGGAGCTGGAGCGAACCATTGAGCGGCTGCTCCCGTATGGAATTCCGACGACCAGCATCGTGCTTTCCTCGCCGATCGTCAGGCGTGCCTACGAAGTGCTCATGAAGGCAGGGAGGAAATCATCGCACCCGGCGGTGCCTCGACAGGGCGACTTGATTGAGTAACCACTCGATCAAGTGAACCAGGAAGGCGGTGTTTCTAAGCCACAGCGGTTCGCGAAGGCCGAGAACCGCGGAATCCATAGTAGGCAAGATAGATGTAGCAGACTGCTGGAATGATAAAGGCGTGGTGAATGCCGATCGCATCCGCAAGCCGGCCTTCCAGGTACGGAAGGATCGCGCCACCGACAATCGAGGCCACCAGGATACCGGAACCCTCACCCGTCAGCGGCCCGAGTTCGGCGATGCCTAACGTGAAGATGGTTGGGAACATGATGGAGTTAAACAGTCCAACCAGCAGGATGCTCCAGACGGCCAGGTGTCCGACACTCAAGATTGAGACGGAGACCAGGGTGCACGCAACGATGGCCACCACGCCGAGAGCCCTATTGGGCCGAACCTTTTGGAGCACGGCAGAGCCGATGAACCTTCCGATCATTGCGCCGCCCCAGTAGAGGGACACCAACTTCGCCGCAGTCTGTTCGGTCATGTTGCCGGTATCGGGATGGCTGAAGTAATTCACCAGGAAGCTGCCGATCGAGACTTCTGCTCCGACATAAAGGAAGATCGCCAATGCCCCTAAGATCAGGTGGGGATAACTCCAAATGCTGTCCGGCTTGTCTCCGACCTGCGGACGAAAGTCTCGGGTCGTTTCGATGCGGGGCAACTTAAAGAGGGCGATGGCGATAGCCAGAAGGACCAGGGCGAGAGAAATCGCCAGGTAAGGAAATTTCACGGTAGAAGCTTCATGGAGGCGATAGGCCTGCAACGCCGTCGCGGACATGGCTCGCACTTCATCCGTTGTCTTCGGAGCGGCGCTGAGGATGAGCGCTCCTCCGATCCATGGAGCAATCGTCGTGCCGAGAGAATTAAATGCCTGGGTCAAATTAAGCCGGCTGGAGGCGGTACGTTCTGGCCCGAGTACGGAAACGAAGGGATTGGCGGAGACCTGAAGCACCGTTACTCCCGCCGCCAGGACGATCTCCGCTCCGAGAAATAGCGGATAGGACGGTACGTTGGCTGCCGGGATAAAGCAGAGTGCGCCGACCGCCATGGTCAATAGCCCGATGACCATGGTTCTCTTGTAGCCGATCCACTCGACGATTTTTCCCGCAGGGAATGCAAATACCGCATAGGACAGGAAGAAAGCAAGCTGTACAAGCATCACCTGCGCGTAATTCAAATCGAAGATTGCCTTCAGGTGCGGGATCAGGATGTCATTGAGACAGGTGAGAAATCCCCACATGAAAAAGAGGGTCGTCACCACGGCCATGGCCGACGTATTCGTCGAGGCTGGCTGCTTCGTAGTCGTCGCCGTTTTGCCTACACTCGCAATTGCCATGAGTCCAATCTCCTCGCACCTCGCGGTTTTCCCCAAGGATCTGATCGTCCGTTTATTCTGGCGTTTCAGTCCAGCCGCGGTGCTCAGTGCGCACCCGCGATCATATCGTATCTGTAGAAGACCGATTACAACCGGCCTCCGCTCGTAAACTCTTGCTATCCCCAACCTGAAACTTTACCGGTTAAGAAACGTCTTTCCTTTTGAATCGAGGCTGCAGGTTGAAGCGAGGCCGCAGTCGCAAGCCATTTCAAGCACAGACAGCGAACGGTCAGCCAAAAAATATGGTGTCCATGCCTAAGAATCGGATGCGCTTTCGGGCCGCGCTGCTGGCCGGGAGCTTTTTCTCTGGTGTAGCTCTGCTGGGCGGCTCGGCCCGCATGGTTTACGCGGCGCAGGCTGCCGACAGTCAGCCAGCCGCCGCCAGCCGGGTAGCGGGAACCGTCGTCTCCATCGCCGGAAGTGTCATCGTGGTGAAAGACGACAAGGGAACAGAATCCAGGATTACTGTTCCGGATTCGGCGCGGGTGCTGCAACTGCCTGCGGGCGCCAAGAGCTTGAGCGCGGCAACCTCGATCAAGGTTCAGGATATTGCCGTCGGCGACCGTGTTCTGGCGAAGATCGCTGCCGACGGACCCAACTTCACCGCGTCCACCGTCCTGGCGATGAAGCAGGCGGATATCGCGCAGAAGCAGGAGAAGGACCGGCAGGATTGGCAGGCCCGCGGAATCAGCGGCCTGGTCACTTCGGTCGATCCGGCTGCCGGAACGATCAGCGTTACCACCGGCAGCGGAGCTGGCGCCAGGAAGATTGTCGTGCAGGCGTCCAAGAGCACCACGATCCGACGCTATGCCCCGGATTCGACGAAGTTCGACGACGCCAAACCAGCAACCCTCGACCAGATCAAGGCAGGGGACCAGCTGCGAGCCAAGGGTAGTAAGAATGCCGATGGCACAGAGTTCGCCGCCGAGGACATCGTCGCGGGAACGTTTCGGAACATAGCAGGAACGGTCGTTTCCGTGGATTCCGCGGCAAACACGGTGACAGTCAATGATTTAGGAACCAAGAAGCCGTTTGTGGTTGCCATCAATACCGATTCGCAGCTCCACAAATTACCGCCGATGATGGCCCAGGGCATTGCAATGAGGCTTAAAGGTGGTGGGTCTGGAGCTGGTGCTGCACCGGGCGCCGGCAGCCCGCGGGCAGGTCATGGAGGCCGATCCGGAGATGTAGGCACGGCGTCCGCTGGCACTGGAACTCCAGCGACGAGCGATACTTCTAGCAATCCCTCAGCCGGCCGAAACGCCGGTAACCCGGGAAGTTCCAGCGCGGGAGCGGCTGGGCAGCGCGGTGGCGAGCTTCAGCAGGCTTTAACTCGCGCCCCTGTGCTGCAGCTTGCCGATCTCAAAAAAGGAGACGCGGTGATGGTGCTTACCACCGAAGGGCAGTCTCCGGGCGCTGCTACTGCAATCACTTTGATCGCTGGAGTGGAGCCGATTTTGCAGGCCTCACCCAGCGCCAGCCAGAGTGTGCTCTCCGCCTCCTGGAACCTCGGCGGCGGCGCCGCTGGCGGCGGACAAGACGCTCAATAACTGCACGCTCACCCCACGCATCGAATCGACCTGACCTATTGAATCGACAAGAGAGGTTCTGTGAGACTTTTTGCATTTCCCGTTTACTCGATCCCTGTTCTGATGGCGCTTCCGCTCAGCGGACTTTTTCTTTCGGGAGTGATTCCCTCGGCCGGCGCACAAACGACGACCGCCCAGACAGCCACGCCTGCCTCTACTGGTGCGCTGCGCGGGTCGGTCACGGATCCGAGCGGCGCGGTTATTCCTCAGGCGACAATCACCGCGACTTCTACCTCCGGGCAGAGCTTCAGCGCAACATCAGACAGTGGAGGCGCCTATGTCCTTCATGGTCTCGCTCCGGGCACTTACACCATCAAGACGACGGCTCCGGGATTTTCTCTCAATGTGACCCAGGGTGTAACCGTTGCCGCCGGCGCGCCCAAGCATCTGGATATTGCTCTGATCATTGAGGTCGCCCAACAGAATGTGCAGGTAACTACCGACAACCCGACGGTCAGCACGGACGCTGGAAGCAATGCCAATGCCGTCGTTCTGAAGGACAAGGACCTCGATCAGCTCTCCGATGATCCGGATGAGCTTTCCTCCGAGCTGACGGCGCTGGCCGGCCCGTCCGCCGGTCCGAACGGAGGTCAGATTTACATCGATGGGTTTACTGCCGGGCAGTTACCGCCAAAGTCGGCGATCCGGGAGATCCGCATCAACCAGAATCCATTCTCTGCTGAATACGACAAGCTGGGCTATGGGCGGATCGAGATTCTGACCAAGCCCGGCACCGACAAACTTCACGGCCAGTTTTTCGTTCAGGGAACGACAAAGAGCTTCAACTCGCAGAATCCCTTCGCCCAGACGATTCCCGATTATCATACCGTCCAATATGACGGAAATGTCAGCAGCGCTCTGGGTAAGAAGGCGTCGTTCTTCTTCAACTTCGATCGCCGGAACATCCAGGACAATAACATCATCTCGGCGATTCTGAATGGCCCATCGTCGACGTGCGATCCGTCAACCGTCAACTACAGTACTTACGATCCGGTGACCTGCAGTCTGGCGCTGCCAAATCCTCGAACGCGCACGAATTTCAGTCCACGCTTCGACCTTCAGCTCGGCCCGAAAAACACGCTAACGGCGCGTTACCAATATTGGAATGACAACGAAGTCCAATCCGGCGCGGGACAACTGAATCTGCCGGCGACCGCCTCGAACGAGGACGAGACAGAGAGCACCGCCCAGATCAGCGATACCCAGGTGATTAGCGACAAGGTTGTGAATGAGACCCGTTTCCAATACATTCACGATCGCGACACCCTAAGCCCGGTCAGTGGAACGCCGTCTATCCAGGTCCAAGGGGCGTTTACAGGTGGCGGCGCGAGCCAGCAGTTCAGTCAGGACAACACCAACCGGTACGAAGTCCAGAATTATACGTCTCTTTCCGAGGGATCCCACTTTATCAAGTTTGGCGTAAGGCTTCGCATCGATCGTGACGCCAACAACGCCACCTCAAACTACAACGGCTATTACACCTTCAGCCAGGCGAACTGCCCGGCCACCGGCTGCCCTACTCCTGGTGAGCAGATCATCCCGGCTCTGCAGGTGTATCAGATCACTGAGAATCTGCTCGGACAGGGATTTACGCCCGCTCAGATCCAGGCTCTGGGGTATGGCCCGAAGCAGTTTACGGTCACTACCGGAACTCCCGCGGTGACGAGAATTCTGACCGACGCCGGCCTCTACGCTCAGGACGATTGGAAGATCAAGCCGAATTTGACCCTCAGTTATGGTCTTCGCTGGGAGTCTCAAAACCAGATCTCCAACCACTCCGATTTCGCGCCACGAGTGAGCTTCGCGTACGGCTTAGCTCGCGGCAAGCAGCCTGCTAAGACGGTAATTCGCGGCGGTTATGGCTTCTTCTATGATCGCTTTCAGATTGCTCAGGTCCTGCAAGCAGCGCGTCAGAATGGCATTAGCCAGACTCAGTACGTCGTGACAAACCCGGCCTTCTTTCCGAACTTCACTGCAGCCGATCTCGTCGGTGATAACGTTACTCCGACCATCTATCAGGTAGCTCCGAATCTGAAGGCTCCCTACACGGCGCAGACGGCTATTGGCGTAGACCAGCAAATTACCAAGTCCGCCACGGTGTCGGTGACTTACTTGAATTCTCGCGGCGTTCATGCGCTCGATACCCGCAATATCAATGCGCCGCTCTACGGCCCGAATACCGACAACTCCGGCCTGCGTCCCTTCGGCACGAATCAGAATGTCTATCAGTATGAATCCGCGGCGATCTTCAAGCAAAGCCAGCTGCTGGTCAATTTCAATCTTCGGGCCGGGTCGGCGCTGTCGCTCTTCGGCTTTTACGCTTTAGGCACCGTCCACAGCGATACCGGTGGAGTGACCACCTTTCCCTCGGAGCAGTACGACATCAGCGCCGATTATGGGAGGGCGTCGTTCGATGTGAGGCAACGGCTCTTTTTAGGTGGCAGCTACCAGACGCCGCGGTGGGGAATTCGTCTGAGTCCCTTTCTGATCGCCTTCTCCGGGCCGCCTTTTAACATCACCACCAGCCAGGACCTCAATGCGGATTCGATCTTCAACGATCGACCGTCATTTGCCCCTGCCGGCCAGACGGGCCCCAACATCGTCAACACTAAATACGGAAACTTTAATACCGCACCCGCTCCCGGCGATCCGCGTATCCCAGTCAACTCTGGTCAAGCTCCCGGACAGTTCAATTTGAACTTGCGGGTAAGCAAAACTTTTGGAATTGGTCCAAAAGTAGAGCACGCCGGGCCGGCTGGAGGCGCGCCGGCGGGCGGTGGCGGAGGCGGCGGGGGGCATGGCGGTCCAGGGTTTATTGGGTTTGGCGGCCACGGCGGTGGACCTCCGGGGCCGGGTGGGACTTCGAATCGTCGCTATAGCGTGACCTTGAATGCACAGGCGCGTAACCTGTTCAACAACGTGAACTATGCTGCGCCGATCGGCGTTGTCGGTCCCACTTTCGGCCGGTTTACCGGCCTAGGCGGCGCCTTCGGCGGAGTCTCGCAGTCCGCCAATCGCCGCATTGATCTTCAGGCCGTCTTTAACTTTTAGGCCGATCGAGATGAGGTATACGCTGCCGGTGCCCTCGCCTCAGTGGCGATCGGGCATCCGGCGAGCTCAGAGTATCTAGCTGCCGGTTTCCGTCCAGAGAAATGCCATCTCGTCGGCATAGTCCTCGACTAATTGGGTCTGTGAGACGCCAGCGCTATGACCGCCTTTCAAGCTGTAGTGGAGCAGGATCGGCCGGCCGCTCGAGCTCGAGGTTTGCATCAGCGGTGTCATCTTTCGCGCATTCATGGGATCGACCCGAGTATCTCCATCGCCAGTGAAGAACATGATGGCCGGATATTTGGTTCCTGCCACAACATGCTGATAGGGCGAATACTTGTAGATGTAAGAGAAGTCACCGGGATTTTCTGCCGAGCCATACTCGGTTGTCCAGGTCCGGCCCATCAGAAAACGCTGATATCGAAGCATATCGAGTAGCGGATAGCCGCACCAGATTGCGCCAAACAAGTCCGGCCGCTGGGTCATCGAAGCACCCATCAACAAGCCGCCGTTGGATCGGCCCCGAATGGCGAAATGCTCGGGCGAGGTATATTTCTCCCGGATCAGGTATTCCGCTGCGGCAAACCAATCGTCGAAGACATTTTGTTTCTTCTCGAACATCGCAGCCTTATGCCAGGCTTCGCCATACTCATTGCCGCCGCGAAGACTGGGCAGCGCAAACCATCCGCCCTGCTGAAGCCACCAGGCGTATTCGGAGTTCCAAACCGGCGTCTCGCTTGCGGCGAAGCCACCGTAGCCAGTCATCAGCAGGCGCTCGCTGCCATCCCGTTTCAGGCCTTTGCGCCCTGCGATGAACATCGGAACGCGGGTGCCATCCTTCGACGTATAGAAGATCTCCTTGACCTCGTATTCTTCTGAATGGAAAGGAACCTTGATTGCCGCAAAGACCTCGGAGCGTCCGGTGGTTGTGTCGTAGTGGTAGATTGTAGGCGGCGTGACGATCGATTGGAACGAATAGAAGCCGTCTTTCTCTTCGCCTCGGCCAATGAGCGTCGATCCAGCGCCGACTCCGGGGAAATCGATCTTTCCGCTTTCCTTGCCATCGAGGGTATAGACCGTGAGTTCGCTCTTCACGTCTTTCAGCCTCAAGACGTAAAGCTTGCCATCGACGAGCGCCACCTGCTCTATGACGTCTTTGGCTTCCGGAATGATGGTTTGCCACTGGTCGGGTGTCTTACCCAACTCGGCCTTCAGGATGCGATGATTCGGCGCCTGGTAGTCGGTGTCCACATAAAAGGTATCGCCAAAGTTGTCGACATCGAAGCGGCTCTCGATCCCGTAGACCAGCGGCACGATGGGAGCATCCGCTATTCGCAGATCTTTCAACAAAACATCCTGGCGCTTGGCGGGAACGCCATGACCGACGCTGAGCACCAGAAAATGACCATTCTCGGTGATTCGAATCTGGACGTTGTCGATCTCACCAAGTTTTTCGCCTCGATACTCCCCGCCGAGGATGGTAACGTCGCTCTCCGGAGGCGTTCCAAAGACGTGGTAGAAGGCCCGGGTGCCCTCTTGCGGAAAAAATTTGGAATAGTAAGCACCCTTGCCGTCGGGACTGATCTGGACTCCGTAATAGCGTGCGCTGGGCAGCTTGTCTGAAGTATCTTTACGGCTTGCGAGATCGAGGAAATGGACCTCTAATTCGTCCGCGCCTCCCACTCGAAGGCCATAAGCCATCAAGGAACCACTGTCGTTCAAGTCGAGCATGGTTACCGAGGTGTTCTGATCGGTACTGAGGGTGTTGGCATCGATCAACCGGTCATCCGTACCATGGAGACCATTTCGCAGATAAATCGATGCCTGGTTTTCGCTAGCGAGTCGTTTGGTAAAGAAGAAGCGATCCCCGCGACGAACCGGGGTGCCAATGACATCGACTCGAAGGAGCGCCGCCATTTGAGTTCGTACTTCGGGAAGGATTTTCACCTGATGGAGATATTGCTGGGTATACGCATTCTGGGCCGCAATGAAAGAGCGGGTCTCCGGACTTTTCGCGTCTTCGAGCCAGCGGTAATTGTCGCTGACTTTGACGGGCTGGCCGGAATCCCCGCTTTGGTATACGTCGACGACTGGAGCAGTCGCTGTTGCCGGGGGCGCGGGCAAGGTAATGCCGGCTCGTCCATGAATTGTTACTGAATCTTGGGCGGTCGAGGGCAAAGGCTCTGCCGCCGCGAGAAGTATCACAGGAGTCACAAACAAAGGCATCAGTCGCATCCATTCTCCTAAACGCGGCTACCGCTGGATTTCGAACGCACGTTTGACGTTATCTTAGCTTGCAATGGATTTGAAAGTGAGTAGGAGCGTTACGGAACGAGGCTCGATGGCTCTCGCATTGTTGCGGTGGCTGTATGCCTTCTAAGTGAGAGTGCAGAAGCCCCTCTCCCCTCGGAAAAAGGTCAACTCCACCGTTTTCCAGATCCGTACCAAGGCAGAGAATGCTTTAGTAAACGCGGCTTCGATCTAAAGGAAGCCGTACCTGGAAACAGGTCCCGGCTGGGCTCGACTCAACGCTGATGGAGCCGAAGTGCTTGTTCACGACTCTTTGCACGAGATCCAGGCCGAGTCCAAGCCCTTTGCCGATCGGTTTCGTCGTGAAAAATGGCTCGAAAATTCTGGACTTCAAGCCAGGGTCGATGCCTTGTCCGCTGTCCCCCACCTCGACAAAGACGATTCGGCCCTTCAGGCTGGTCGACAGCCTGAGCGTTCCGTGGCCTTCCATCGCGTCCAGGGCGTTCTCAATCAGAGCGGTCCAAACATCATTCAATTCACCGCCAAAGCCCCGCAACGCCGGCACCATCGGATCATACTGCCGCCGGATTTCGACTAGACTCAGGCGCGATCGAAACATGGCCAGCGTGCTCTCTAATGCTTGAACCAGGTTAATCTCTTGCAGGGGCTCCTGATCCATATAGGAGTAGTCTTTGATTGCCGTGATGATGTCGAAGATCCTGGAGGTCGATCCCACGATCGTCTCCGCCGCGCGTTCGCTGCTGATGGCTTCCGCAAAGGTGGAAATCGCGAGCGGAAGAACGGCGGAATTTACGGCAGCTGCCAAGTCTTCGAGCATTTTGACGGGCAAGCGAGCATCGGCCAAGGGAGGAGCGATCTTCCAGGCATCCGGAATGTGTCGCGCCTCCAGCCAGTTCAGGATCTTTTCCTCATCAACCCCAGTGGAGTGGCTCGAGTCCGTGGTGGCGCCGGCGACCCAATTCCGGGCCTCCTTCATCCAGTTGCAATAAGCATTCAACTCTTCATCAGAAGTGCAGAGATAGCCCAGCCGGCACTTCGCCGCATCGGTTTCGCGAAGATTTGACGAGAGCGTCTCGGCCGCTCGCCTCGCAGCGGAGGCGGGATTATTGAGCTCGTGGGCAAGATTGGCCGCCAGCTTGCCTAGAGCGTTCAGCTTGACCGTCTGTTCGTCGGCCCGGGTGAATTCGCGAACTCGATCGAGAAGAGTCGACACGACCCGCTGATTCAGAGCAGGGATTGCCTGGAGCATCGCCGGAAAGCAGTCCTCGTGTATATCGAGCCCCCAGAACGACCCGGCAGCGGTGCCGTCGCCTCCCCAGGTTTTCATCCGGGAATACGGAAGCTTGCCGGTCATTCGCCCAGTCCGGCCAAAGAAAAGCGAGGTCGGCCCCATGTTTCGCCGCCGCACGTAAACCTCGCCCCCCAGGATGAAGGTGAGGTGGTGCGACGGCTCATTCTCGGTGAAGACGACGCTGCCGTCTGGTCCAACGCGTTCGCTTCCGTGGCTCGCAATCCAGTGAAACTCTTTATCGGAAAGCCCTTCGAGTTCCGGAATGGTGCGAAGTGCAGCCATAATCTCGCCGATGGGTGTTGGCTTTTCCGGCGGTCCGATGGCGGCCCGTTCCGGGCAATCTGAGGCCTTCACGTCATCGACGCTGAGTTCGATGTTCATCTTCGCCTCCTTTTGCATGACAAGGAAAAGGGAGTTTCGCGGGGTGATTTCAACTACTCAAAGACTACACCAGGCCCACGCTGCCGCTCGAGGCTGCTTCTTCCTGAGGAACGCCCCGAATACAACTCCATTTTCACCCGCAAGGCCCGGTCGGGGAAGACTAGATCGAGTTAGCGATCGACGCTTCTTTGTGGGGGAAACAGGGCAGCAGTGGAATATTTGATTTTCATGGGTTACGCCCCTATGATTAATGCATGCTTGTGCAAGGTCATTCATGTTGTCGCTGCTGTTGCTTCTCTGAGCGCGCTGGCGGCCTGACCCTGTAAGCCGGATCAACCCCAAGGTTTCCGAAGCCCGCGACCAAAAACTACTGTCGCGGGCTTTCCTGCTTTATCGAGAGAAAAATGACTGAAGTTGCCGCCGTCAAAGAAACCAAAGCCCAGCGTGTGGAGCGCCTGAAGCGCGAAAAAAACCCGTGGGAGGCCTTCGACGAGGTGCGCAGGTTTGCCCGCGAGGGTCGTGCCAGCGTGGTCCCCGAATGGGCCTCTGCATACTTCAAGTGGTGGGGCGTCTACACTCAGGGCGATGGCGTCGGGGCGACCGGAGGCAAAGGCGGCGAGGGCCTCGCCACCGATTACTTCATGATGCGCATCGGCATTCCTAATGGAATTCTGAACTCGCAGCAGCTTCGTGTCATGGGCAATCTTACGCGAACGCATGCTCGTAACCTTGCCGACATCACGGTCCGGCAGAACCTACAGTTGCATTGGCTCAGCATCGAGTCGCTGCCCGAGGTGGTCGACGCTCTTGATCGAGTCGGGCTTTCGCCAAAAGGCGCTTGTGGCGATGTCGTTCGCAACGTTACCGGCTGCCCGCTCGCCGGAGTTGCCGCGGACGAGCTCATCGATGCCTCGCCATTGGCGGTTGAGATCGCCGAGTTGCTGACGGCCAATCCCGACTTCTACAATTTGCCTCGCAAGTTCAAGATTTCCGTCACCGGCTGCCCTTCCTGGTGCTCCTATCCTGAGATCAATGACATTGGTTTCACAGCGGTGAGATCAGGCGATCAGGTGGGTTATTCGGTGCGGATTGGCGGCGGTCTCTCCGCGGACCCGCATCTCGCAGTTCGGCTCGATGCGTTTGTGCTTCCGAGTCAGGGTTTAGCTGTCGCTCGTGCGGTAACTGAGATCTTCCGCGACCAGCAAGGCCTGCGCGAGAGTCGCGACCGGGCTCGCCTCAAGCACCTGTTCCTTAAAGAGGGATGGACAGCGGAGAGCTTCCTGGCTGAGCTCGAGTCTAGGCTTGACTTTCCCCTATTGCCGGGCGTTCCCGAAGAGATACCCAACGACATCTACCGGGACCATGCGGGTATTCATCCGCAGCGGCAGCCCGGGCTCTGCTATGTTGGCGCTTCCGTGTTGCGTGGCCGTCTCAGCGGAGAGCAGTTGGAGGCGGCAGCAGAACTCGCCGAGCGCTTTGGCAGCGGCGCCCTTCGGGCGACGGTCTCGCAGAATTTGCTCTTCATTGATGTTCCCAATGGCAAGACTTCTGAACTAGCCGGCGAACTGCAGCAGATTGGCCTTGAGGTGGAGGGAAGCCCCTTCTGGCGTGGAGCCGTGGCCTGCACCGGCACGGAGTTTTGCAAGCTTGCGATTACCGAGACTAAAGGATTTACCCGATGGCTGGTCGATGAACTCGAAGAGCGGCTTCCGGAGTTCGATCAACAGCTCAAGCTCCACGTGACCGGCTGCCCCAATAGCTGCGGCCAGCACTGGATCGCGGACATCGGCATCGAAGGCAAGAAGATCAAGCACGAAGGCCAATTGACCGATGCGTACTACTTCTGCGTGGGAGGGGCGGTCGGCAAGCATGCCGCCATTGCTCGCGCAGTCGGTTACCGCTGCCCGGCGCCGCTTGTTCCCGAGGCAATTGAACGCCTGCTGCGCCGATACCTGGCCGATCGCGCCCCGGAGGAAAATCTTCGCGCCTGGTTCGGCCGCTATCCCAACGACGAACTGCGCGCCCACCTGGCCGGAGAAGTGCTTGCGCCAGTCGAGCGCGATACTCCCACCGGCCGCGCCCCGCATGGAGTCGACTAATGGCAATGCTGCCCATCTTCCTCAAGCTATCCGGCCGCCGGTGCCTGCTGGTGGGTGCGGGTACTGTTGCCCTGGAGAAGATTGGAAGCCTGCTCAAAACCGGAGCTAAACTCACCGTGATAGCCCCGGAAGCGCGGCCCGAGATTCAGCAGCTTGCAACCGAGGGCAGGCTGGTATGGATTCAGCGGGCATTCGAGTTGACAGACCTCGATGGCAATTTTCTGGTGATCACGGCGACCAATGTTCCGCAGGTGAACTCCGCTGTTTATCAAGGCTGTCTGGATCGGAATGTCATTTGTAACAGCGTCGATGACATTCCGAACTGTGACTTCTATTTTGGCTCGATCGTAGCTCGTGGAGACTTGCAAATTGCGATCTCGACTGCTGGGGAGAGCCCTGCGGTTGCGCAGCGACTTCGCCGCGAGATAGATGAGCAGCTCCCCGAGGACTTAGGCGAGTGGTTAAAAAACCTGGGCCAGCTTCGCCGCGAGGTGCTCGAGAGCCATCCCCGGGGGGATGCGCGTAAGGCAGTGCTGCATCAGCTCTCGCATCGCCAGGTGTGCGAATCGCCGACATGCCCCTCGCGGAGGATCGCCTCGCAAGCGATTCCCGAAAATTCGCCGAACACTGTGATAAATAGCGTCGAGCCAAAGGTCTACCTGGTAGGAGCTGGGCCGGGCGACCCGGATCTCCTTACCGTCAAGGCGCTTCGCCTCATTCAGAATGCCGAAGTCGTTCTCCACGATGATCTGGTTCCTCCGGCTGTTCTCGAGAATGCTTCGCTCAACGCGGAAATCGTGAACGTGGGCAAGCGTTGCGGCGCCAAGAACATTACCCAGGACGAAATCAACGCGCTGATGGTGGAACATGCGCGCGCCGGCCGCAGGGTGGTTCGTCTCAAGAGTGGCGACCCGCTCATTTTTGGCCGCGCTGCCGAAGAAATGAGAGCTCTAGGCGAGGCCGGCATCGCTTATGAGATTGTTCCCGGGATCACCGCGGCCTTCGCGGCTGCAGCTGCTATTCAATGTTCATTAACCGACCGTAATTGCGCGTCCAACGTCGTTTTCTCCACAGGACAACATGCGCAGTCGCACAATCAATCTCCCTTGCCGGAGCGGGAAGACGCCACCCGTGTGGTCTACATGCCTGGACGGGATTTGACTCTGCTTGCCGCTCAGTGGCTCGACGAAGGTCTTCCGCCTAATCTCCCTTGCGTGGTCGTCTCCCGCGCCGCTCAGCCCGACCAGCAAGTGCGATGTACGACACTTGCCGCCCTGGGTGCTGCCGAAGCTGCTCTCGCGCCGTCGCTGCTCATCGCGGGTTGGAGCGTTCGGAATGTGACTTCGGCAGCTATCGCGGATGTGTGGGCTGGTCAATCCGCGGTCTGAGATCGAGGAATTGTAAGGAGAAAAGCATGGCAGAAGTAAAAAGCGATTCGAAGCGAGGGGTCTCGCTCGATGTTTATGCGGTAGCCCTCGCGCTTATCCTTGCGCTGCTGGTGCGATTCAATCTGCTGCCACCGGTGACGTGGTAGGGTCTTTTCGCCATTGCAGCGGGCGTTCCAGTGAAAAGCGAGTCATCGCTGGCTGAGAGACGCAAGCAGTGCCACATCAAACCTCGGGGAACTGTGCTCTTAAGGGAGCAAGGAGAAGGCTATGGCCACCACCGCAATCCCAACGTCAACGCCCCCACTGAGTATCGGCAGGCAGATCGTCTCGCTTATTCCAGGCTTGTTGCTGCTCGCGGCTGTCGGATATGCGGGGAAGTTCATTGAACAGTCGATCGGTCATTACACCAAAGCCAACCACATTACCTTTCCAAACATCGAGTATGTTCTCTGGGCCATCGTTATCGGCTTGATTATCGCGAATACGGTCGGCGTTCCACGCATCTTCGAGGCTGGTGTCGCGACTTACGAGTTTTGGCTGAAGGCGGGCATCGTCCTTTTAGGCTCGCGCTTCCTGCTTGGAGATATCCTTCATTTGGGCGGCATCTCGCTGCTCCTGGTCGCAATTGCGATTACGCTTTCCTTTGCATTTATGCACCTGCTTGGCCGCAGCTTCGGCCTCAAACCTAAATTAACGTCGCTCCTGGCAATCGGCTCTTCCATCTGCGGAGTCTCCGCGATCATCGCCGCCAAGCCGGCCATCGACGCCGATGACGAGGATGCGTCTTACGCGATCGCGGCGATCCTCGCGCTCGGCGCGATTTCGCTCTTTACCTTTCCGCTGATCGGCCATGCTCTCCATCTGAGCGACAAGGCTTACGGCCTTTGGGCTGGTCTCGCCGTGGACAACACCGCGGAAGCGACCGCCGCTGGTGCGCTTTACTCCGATGCGGCCGGCAAAGTTGCGGTACTCGCCAAGACGACTCGGAATGCATTGATTGGCTTCGTCGTGCTGGCTTATGCCTTATATTGGGCCAGCAAAGGAGAAGCTCATGCAGTTGGTAACAAAGCGGCCTTTCTCTGGCGTAAGTTTCCCAAGTTTGTCCTGGGGTTTCTCTTGATCTCCCTACTGGCGACACTGGGCTATTTCACCAAGCCGCAACTGACCAGTCTGGCGAACCTTTCACGCTGGGCATTCCTCTTGACCTTTGCTGGTGTTGGATTGAGGACCAGCCTCCGCGAACTTGGCAGGCAGGGATGGAAGCCGTTTGCTGTAGGCGCAATCGGTGAAGTCTTTATAGCATTGGTCACTTTGGGGCTGGTCTACGGAGCGGACCACTACTTGCACTTGTGACGTAGGCTTCCCCCAGCCCATCGTTACAGATTTTCTTTTCTCGTTTATATATTTTCTTTGATCGCTCCCCACTGCGCTGTGGAAGCTTTTAAGCGTAGTTTTCTAGCTGTAACCATTCACTCCCCGCGTGCTCTAATGATTGCGCTCAGTTCGCCCTCCCCAAGCCTCTGCTCCGGCTAGGGGTGAGGTCTGAGCTGATCGCGCGCATTCGAGTAATCCCAAGGAGATGGTAATGATGAAGGCAGGACGCGGAATCCTCGCGCTCACGCTTGGATTCGGCACATTCGCACCAGCGATGTTTGCCGCGGCAGGCTCCACCGTTAACCCAACAGTATTTGTGATGACAAACGCCGCAGACAGAAACGAGGTCGTTGTCTACACCCGTGAGCGCGATGGCGGCTCCTCCGAGGCCAACCGGTTTTCAACTGATGGACGAGGCAGCGGCGGGACGAATGACCCCTTGCAGTCCCAGGGGTCCCTCACTCTCAACAGCGAGCACACTCTCCTCTTCGCGGTGAATGCGGGAAGCGGCACGCTTGCTAGCTTCCGCGTTCGTGGCAAGGGCGAGCTTGCCCTGGTTGATAAGGTCCCTACTGGCGGCAGCGAGCCATTGGCCGTCGCTACGTTTAAGAATCGTGTCTACGTGCTCGACGGAGCTGGTCAGGGGACCGTGGTAGGGTTCTCGGTTGACGAAGCCGGACGCCTGCACGCAATTACTGACGCGTCTGCCTTCCTGAGCGCGACTTCCGCTGGTGGTTCCTCGATCTCCATCACGCCTGATGGCCAATTCCTGGTGGTCACCGAACGCCTCACCAATGACATCGACACTTTTCGCATTTTCTCCGATGGCACACTCGGCCCTATCAACACGATTGCCAGCCCGGTGCCTGGCGTCTTCTCCGCACGGTTCGATCCTCAGGGACAGCTGATACTCTCGGCAACTGGTCCCGCAGGTGCGGCCAATGCATCGACCATCTCTTCGTTCTCCGTAAAGAGCAACGGTGCGCTCACTGCAGTCACTGAATCCCTTCCCACGTTTGGCAACGCAAACTGCTGGAACGCGGTCACTCCGGACGGCAAGTTCGCCTATGTTTCAAATGCCGGATCCTCGACGATCTCTGCGTTCTCGATCTCGAAGACCGGAGTGCTGAAGCCGGTGGGCTCGACGGTTGTTGCAACTCAACCTGAAGGCACGACGAATCTCGACATTACGGTTAGCGGCGACGGCAAGTATCTCTACACGCTGGACTCTATGGTCGGCAGCGTCAGTGTGTTCGCGATCAATGCCGACGGAACACTCACGTCTCAGGGTGAGATCTCCGGCCTCCCGAAGAACGTTGGCTTTAACGGAATCGCGGCTCTCTAAACTTCATCCACTTCCAGCATCACGAAGAGCCTGTGAACATCTGCAACTGTTCACAGGCTCTTTTGCTGGTACCTTTCTCCGCGAAGTGAAGAGCTCCCGTCCCGAACCCGGAGCGAGCACCGGAAACTCAGCAGCTAATGTTTTTTTCTTGAGTGCACTAGGATTGAGGTGAGCGGACTATCCGGAACAGTAGAGGATTGAGAATGCAATGCAAGTAAGCGACGAAGCGGCACTGGATGTATCTCTCGCGGGGATCGAGCGCGCTCGAGAGCGAATTCGCGACTTTATCTTTCTTTCGCCGTGTCTGCGTTCGGCGGAATTGACCCGGATCACGGGGCAGGAGATCTACCTCAAGCTGGACAATTTGCAGCGGACCGGGGCGTTCAAGGAACGGGGTGCGCTCAACAAGATTCTGACGTTGAGCGCCGAAGAGAAGCAGCGCGGCGTCATCGCGGCAAGCGCAGGCAACCACGCCCAGGCGGTAGCCTACCATGCGACCCAGCGAGGCATCCGGTCGCAGATCGTGATGCCGTTGATGACCCCGCTGGTGAAGGTGGCTGCGACGCGCGGCTTTGGCGCGGAGGTGGTGCTGCATGGCGCAAACTACGACGAAGCCTGCACTGAGGCAGTGCAGCGCGCCGAGACCCACGGCATGACCTTCCTGCACCCTTTTGATGACTCCGAGGTGATCCAGGGACAAGGTTCAATTGGGCTCGAGATTCTAGAGCAGGTGCCCGACATTGAGGCGGTCGTCGTGCCCATCGGAGGCGGGGGCCTGATCGCCGGTGTCGCCTGCGCCATCAAGGAGAAGAACCCGCTTGTCCGCATCATTGGCGTCCAGACGGAGCGTCTGCCTTCGATGTTGCGAGCGACCGAGGCGGGCGAGCCGGTCACTGTTCCGGCTGAGGCCACTATCGCCGACGGCATCGCGGTCAGACGTTCAGCGGAGCGGACGCTTCGGCTGGTCGAGCGATATGTCGATGAGTTGGTCACCGTGGACGAGGAAGAGATAGCCAGCGCCATCCTGGTCTTGTTGGAACGGGAAAAGACCCTCGCCGAAGGCGCCGGAGCAACCGCGCTGGCGGCGGTTCTGCAGCGCAAATCCTCGCTCACCACTGAGCGAACGGCGGTGCTGGTTTGCGGGGGAAACATCGATGTGAGTCTGCTGGCCAAAATCATCGAACGAGGTTTAGTAAAAGACGGCCGGTGGATGAGGCTGCGAATTCATCTCTCGGATCGCCCAGGGGCACTGCACCAACTCACCAGGATCATTGCGGAACTTGCCGCCAATATTGTGCAGACGCAATATGACCGCGCGTACTACGGAGTAAGCCTCGGCGATACCGTGATCGACTTCACTCTGGAGACCCGCGGTTCCGATCACATTGCGATCATCGAGCGCAAGCTGACGGAAGCGGGCTACCGGCATCAGCGAATTGAGTAGTTTAGGAGTATTTTCCTTAACCAGTGATCTGCGCTTTGCCAAAGCGAATGCCGGCGTCTCCGCTTTTCTGCTGCCTGCGGGGCGATCCGATGGGGATCATTCTTCCCGTCGATTTTCGTTCGATCAGGGTCGGATGGATGGTGAACTCTGCCCCTTGAGGAGGCGTATCCTGGTTAGAAGAGTAGAGGGCGCGGAAGGCAGTGCGGGCGATATCCGGCCGCGAAACGCGGATCGTGGTCAGCGGCGGCTGAGTGAAGGAACTCAGGTCGATGTCGTCGAAGCCGATGACCGAGATGTCTTCAGGAACGCTCAGCCCTTGCTCGAAGATGGCTCCCATAGCGCCAATCGCCGTCATGTCGTTTGAGGCGAGGATTGCCGTCGGCCGCACCGGCCGGTTAAGCAGGCGGGCCATGGCATCATGGCCGCCGCCCATCCGATGATCTCCTTCTTCCACGAAGGAGGGATTGAGGCGGATGCGCTTGCGCTTGAGGCTGGCGAGGAACGCCTGATGACGGATGCGCGCCGATGTGAGATTCATTGGGCCGGAGATGAAACCGATGTCGACATGGCCGAGATCGGAGAGGTGCTGGACAGCGGCGTCAACGCCGGCCGGATAATCAAGCACGATATTGGATATGCCTTCGCTGGGTACGCCCATGTCCAGGAAGACCATCGGAATGCGGCGACTGCTGAATTCATCGATCAGGTGGGCCTCCATCTCCGAGGTAAGGATGGCTACGCCGTCGACTTTGCGCTGAAGCATGCGGCGAACACATGTTTCCATACGGATGGGGTCGTAGTTGGTGTTGGCGACTAGCACCTCCTGGCCATACTGGACGGCGATCTCCTCGAAGCTCCGTACCAGTTCGGGGAAAAACGGGTTGGTGATGTCGGAGATAATCAAACCATAGAGGCTGCTCCGCCCTGAACCCAGAGCACGCGCATTGTTGTTGGGGTAGAACTTCAGTTTGTGAATGGCCTCGCGAACGCGTTCGGCGGTCTCGGGCGCAACCTTATCAGAACCGTTGATGGTGCGTGAGACGGTCGCAGTGGAAACTCGGGCTACCCGGGCAACTTCTCTGATGTTCATCGGTCTTTCTTGGCGTTCGACCTGCAGATGCATCTCCGCAAACCGACTGCCCGCGACAAGTCCTCCCCTAGAGTTATATACAGATAGAACGGAGTTCGCGTAAGTGTCCAGTGATGAAAGCCGAGTATTTCGACCTTTTGTTCGAGAGTCAAGCAGAGCTCTCGAGCTGGAGCAGGCAGTTGCAGCAGCTGTAATGTGCCTGAAAGCCACCGCTGCGGCTTTTTTTTTGAGGATAAGCCTGGAACGTGCACTTCGCGCTTTCGTAACTTTGCCTGCTCGAAAGCCCGGTTGCTGGCGCGCGTAATGAAGTGGGGAATAGAGGGTTATTCGTGAGGGTGTTTAGCAGGGAATTCTGTTGGAGTACGGTAGTCTTCCTAGGCGCCGGTTGCTTTTGCGGGCCTGGCGTCGCGGCTCAGGAAGCGCCCATCAAGCCCACGGCTCCTGCCCAGCAGTCGGGGATGGGAAACTCGACGGCCGGGGTCTTTGCGCCGGTTAAAGATGCGGAGAATCGCCCGATTACGGCCGGCGGGTTTGTAGACTCCGGGCCAATCGTCTTTCAGGACATCTCGAAGCAGGCCGGCCTCACCGTTTGGAAGCATAAGGTTGGCACTCCGGAGAAGAAGTACATCCTGGAGACCATTGGGTCGGGAGTCGCGCTGCTTGACTACGACAATGATGGCTGGCTCGACATCTATCTCGTGAACGGTTCGACCTATGAAGCCCTGGACGGCAAAGAGCCAGCTCCGCACGCTGCCTTGTTCCACAATAACCATGATGGGACGTTCACGAACGTGGCGGAGAAAGCGGGCGTCACCAACGAACGCTGGGGAGTTGGCGCAGTCGTCGGCGACTATGACAACGATGGCTGGCCGGACATCTATGTGACCAACTACGGCAAGAACCGGCTCTACCACAACAACCACAACGGCACTTTCACCGATGTAGGAGAGAAGGCGGGAGTCACCTTCGGCGGTTGGTCGGCGGGCGCGACGTTCGGAGATTACGACGGCGACGGCAAGCTGGATCTGTTTGTACCGGGCTACGTTCACTTTGACCGCAGCAACCTGCCTGACCCCGGATCGAAGGCGGTCAACTACTCAGGATGCCAATTTCGCGGCGTCAGCGTCATGTGCGGTCCCCGCGGACTGCAAGGGGAGAAGGACCATCTCTACCGCAACAACGGAGATGGCACATTTAACGAAACCACTGAGAAGGCGGGAGTTGGCGATCCCAACGGCTACTATGGACTGGCTTCGGTCTTTGTCGACGTGAACAATGATGGCAAAGTCGATCTGGCGGTAGCTGACGATTCGACTCCGAATTATCTCTACATCAACAAGGGCGATGGCGCCTTCGAGGATGATAGCTATGCCTCTGGATATGCGTTGAACCAGGATGGCCGCGAGACCGCTTCCATGGGCATCGCGGTTGGCGACTATCAGAACAATGGACTGGTGGACCTGGTGAACACAACGTTTTCCGATGATTACAAAGTTGTCTACCGCAACGATGGGGATGCCAACTTTACCGATGTCAGCTACAAACTGGGGATTGCGCAGACGACGATCCCCTTCCTTGGCTGGGGAGATGGCTTTCTCGACTATGACAATGATGGCTGGAAAGACCTGTTTTTCATCGATGGTCATGTCTATCCTCTAGTGGACAAGAACGACTGGGGCACGACATTTGCACAACGGCCGCTGCTCTTCCGCAACCTGAAGGGGCAGAAGTTTGAGAATGTTCCGCCGGTAAAAGGAACTGGCCTGGCGGACGTGATCCCTGGCAGGGGCGGAGCATTCGGCGACCTCTTCAATGATGGCAAGATCGACGTTGTGATCAACGTGATGGATGGCTCACCGGTGCTTTTGCGCAACGTGAACGACGACCATCATCACTGGGTAGAGCTCAAGTTGATTGGTGGTCCGAAGGGACCGCGCGATGCTGTGGGCGCCTCGGTCTACTTGACGGCCAATGGGATGAAGCAGCGCCAGGATGTGCTTAGCGGCGGCAGCTACGCCTCTTCCAACGACCAGCGGGTGCATTTTGGCATAGGCGACGCGGCGGCGGTCGACGGGGTGGAAATTCATTGGCCGGGCAATGTTGTCGAACAAGTGAAACTGCCGGGTGTCGACCGCATCTTTACCGTGGAGCAGGGTAAGGGAGTGACCGGGGAAACCTGCGCCAAGTGCGCGACCGTCGCCACTTCGGCAGCAACACCGAAGACGGCCGCGCCGCGGCGATAGTCGGATCAATAAACGGGCAAAATCAATAAACAGGCCGCTCAGTAAACCTTAGGAGACGGCGGCAAGCCCTCGCGCAACATTGCAAGGTCGCGCCATCCCAGCGGCAACAGGCAATTGGCTGGGGCGTGAAGGAAAAGAGGCGCGACACCATTGTCCTGGTAGCCGGCCAGCCCGCAACCTACCCGAGTCACGAAGAAAGACTGTTCAGGATGTTGGTCCGCGTATTCGATGAAGTGCTGCACCTCATCCTTGAGCCGGTTCCAGCCATTCATGGTAGGGATCGCATAAGCGCGGCCTGTCGGCCCGACACCGATCCCTGGCTCGGCGCCGCAGTGTTCCTGCGCATACTTGGCGGCTCCTGCATAGTGGCGCCCCTCGTCATTGGTGCCGAAAACAAAAATGTCCTTCGCCGAATCAAAGGGTCGCTCGTGTTCCTGGGTGTACTCTTCACTCGCCATCACAGGCTACGATACGGCGGGCGGGATTTGGGTTGCAAGCCGAAGCCACTTCGTCATCTCCGAGCTCGAAACCATTGGCGAAAGATGATCCACAGAAAACGCGGGTTGCCGAGGAGGTACCTGCGCCATAGTCGCTTTGGTTCCGCGAGCAAGCGCCCGAACCACTCAAGCCCGATGACTCTCATCCATCGCGGCGGCCGCTTGCGCAGCCCGGCGTAAGTATCGATGGCCGCGCCGACGCCCTGGATCACGCCCACGGGCAAATCCCGGCAGTTTTCGTGAATCCACCACTCCTGCTTCGGTGAGCCGAGAGCGACGATGAGGAAGTCGGGTGCGGCGGCGGCGATTTTGTCGCGCACCTGCTGTTTGAGCAGATCGTCTGCTTCGAAGCCGAGTGGCGGGCTATCGATTCCTGCCAGTCGCAGACCTGGATAGCTCAACGTCAGCCGACGGGCGGCAATCTCCGCGGCCCCGGAGAGGCCGCCAAGAACATAAAAGGACATGCGATGAGCCGCGGCTGCCTCGCAGATGTTTTCCATCAGGTCGACGCCACGAATTTGCCCGCGCAGCGGAGTCCCCAGCAAGGACGCCGCCCATACCAGCGGCAATCCGTCGGCTACTACCAAATTGAAGCTGCGCAAGAGGGAGGCGAATCCTGGGTCGGCATCCGCGAGTGCGACCAGCCACGCATTGGGGGAGACGATTCGACGGGGGGGATGCTCGGCTCGAGTCTTCATGGAGTCGAGCGCCCAGGTGACAGCGCCCTCAAAATCGATGGCGTCGAGCGCCACGGCTCCGATAATGACGCGCTCTCCAGCCGGCCATGCACGATCCGCTGCACGATCCGCGGGCCAAGGCTTAAGGCGGGTATTTTGCGCTTTGGGCGGGACCTGTTTAGCCATGTCGCCTCCACCGCACCGGTGATCCGATCAAAGTTCACGCATTAATGCGTCGAGGTTAGCGTCTTCAGGAATTGGTAATAGAAGTCCACCGCGGTGAAATACGACTTCACCGGAACTCGTTCGTCCTTGCCATGCATGCGTATGTCGTTGGTCTCGATCGCGATCCCCGAAATTCCGTACGTCGGCATGCCCGCAGCGTTGGTGTAGACGCCGTCAGACGCACCGTCGGCCATGTCGGGGATGATTGGCGTTCCCGGCCAGAACTTGCCCGCCACGGAGGTGAGCGCCGCGAGCACCTCCGGCTGTAGGGCGGCTGGCGGAAGCGCCTTGGCGTCAGGCGCGCTGGCAGAGACATCGCCTGCATCGCTTACGTAATTCACGGTGATCTTCGGATCGGCAAAGATGCCAATCAGTTGCTGCCGGACTTCCTCACGCGAATGACCGGGCAGGATCCGGCAATTCACGTTGGCTTTGGCCATTTGCGGGAGCGCATTGTTTGCATGGCCCGCGTCGAGACGGGTAGCCACGCAAGTAGTGTGCAGAGTTGAGTTATGGGCGGGGTCCTGCGACAGCCGGTCGATGGCAGCTTGGTCCGGCGGGGTGCGCAATATCGCCTTCATGTCTGCGGCGGTCTGGCCGCTCTCGACCGTGCTCATCACTTCGAAATAAGCCCGGGTCACCGGATTGAGTTCGAAGGGGAACTTATACGCCTGCAGCTTCGCGAGTGCATCGGCGATATGGTAGATGGCATTGTCGGGTACCGGCAACGAACTATGCCCACCGGGATTGGTGACGACCAGCTGATAGTCGGCGTAGAGCTTCTCACTCGCGTCGACGTTGACGCTCAGCGGTTTGCCGCTCTTAAGGTCGACTCCGCCACCATCATGGTTCAGCACGTACTCGGCGTCGATCAGGTCGCGATGATTCTTGAGCAGCCAATCGACTCCATTGGACTTGCCTCCCTCCTCGTCGGCGGTGAGAGCAAGGATGACGTCGCGGTCTGGCTTATAGCCTTCCTTTTTCATGCGGATGAGCGTGGTAATCATGATGGCGTCACCGCTTTTCATATCCTGGGTACCGCGTCCATAGAAGTAGCCATCCTTCTCGACGAACTGAAACGGATCGGTCGTCCAGTCTTCGCGGCGCGCCTCCACCACGTCCAGGTGTCCGATCAGCAGGATCGGCTTGTGTGATCCGAGTCCTTTGAGCCGTACCACCAAGTTGCCTTTACGAGAGTTCGGGCCCATGACGATCACATCTTCTTTAGAAAAGCCGCTGTCAAGGAGGCGTTTTGCCATAGCGTCCGCGGCAACCGTCGTGCTTCCGACGGAATCTGTGGTGTTGATCTCGATCAGCTGCTGAAAAACATCCCGAGAAAGCTGGTGATCTACTTGGCCCCGCGCGTATCCCGGTCCGAACGGGACCACGCACAGTGGAAGCGCCAGTGCAAAAGAAAAGCGACGCGCTGCCACAAATCGAAGCAAGTGAATCATGGGGCTCTCCAGCCGAAAGGCAGGTAAATTCGAATGATGGCCAAGCGTAACAGATGTGAAAGCGCGCAGTATGGCACCACATCTGAGCAGGATGAGCGGCAACTGCGGGGTCCCTAGGCGCGGGCTTAGCCGAGTGATTGCTCCCTCATACGTCTGTCCGTGATCGAGTCGAAACGTTTAATTTTGTCCGGAGGTGATCCGCACCTTTAGACAGCGGGGTGCTTGATCGGGCCCCTCGATTCCCGCGTCCTGGATGGAACCGGCACTCTCGATATAAGAGCCAATCCGGCATAACTCTATGAAAAATATGAACTTTGAGCCGTAATTTATTTTCATGTTCCTGAGCTATTAACCTCCCGTTCATAAAAGACCGTTAGCGTAATAGTCTGTGAATCTCAACGCTCAGGACACTCGATTGGCTGGAACCCTCGCAACGAACTTCCCCAACGGGTCGTCCGGATCCCCTATGCCAGGAGGTCCTCCCCCCCTCAGTGAAGGCTCGGCGATACGGAAATTCCTGAAGTCGCGAGGTAGTTCGGCGAGGACGGATCGGGTTTTCGGCGGGGTGATGTTGGTGTGCGCCATGGCCATCTTCGGCATCGTGGGGCTCATCCTGTTTGAGCTGATCATGCGTTCCCGGCTTTCGATTGCGAAGTTTGGGATCAGTTTCTTTTTCACCCAGGCCTGGGATCCAGTTACGGGTGCTTTCGGGGCCCTGCCATTTATCTATGGGACGTTGGTCTCGTCGTTTCTAGGATTGCTGATCGCCGTGCCCCTCGCGATCGGGGTCGCCATATTCCTGACCGAGATGTGTCCGCAATTCCTGCGGGGCCCATTAGCTTTTCTTACTGAATTACTGGCAGCAATTCCCAGCGTCGTCTATGGGTTATGGGCAGTATTTGTTCTGGTGCCGATTTTGCGCACGGATGTCAACCCGCTGCTGGCAAGAGTGTTTGGCTGGACCGGCTTCTTTGGTGGCCCGAACTACGGCATCGGCATGCTGGCCGCCGGAGTCATTCTGGCGATTATGATTCTGCCGGTGATCTCCTCTCTCACCCGGGAAGTCATGATCTCGGTTCCCCACTCGCAGCGTGAAGCCGTGCTCGCACTGGGCGCTACCCGGTGGGAAATGATTCGCATGGGCGTGTTACGCAACGCCCGCATCGGCATTGTGGGGTCGATCATACTGGGTCTCGGGCGTGCACTTGGGGAAACCATGGCAGTCACCATGGTGATTGGGAATCGCCCTGAGATTGCAAGATCTCTCTTTGCGCCCGGCTACAGTATGGCCAGCGTCATCGCCAACGAATTCAGCGAAGCCTCGGACGACCTCTATCTCAGCGCGTTGGTCGAGATCGGTCTCGCTCTATTTCTCGTCACGATCGTTGTCAATGCTTTGGCTCGAGTGCTGGTCTGGGCGGTAACGCGGGGTGCTCCGGCCCGCGTCGCATAGAGGCGGAAGCCGGGCAGGCAGCGCTTTCCAACAGTCGAACGGGCTTGATACCTATGGCTACCAGTGTTTACAAGACGGGCACCTACAACCGGATCAGCCGGCAAATCGCGGACCACGCCGCGAGTGTGCTTGCCGTACTGAGCACGGTCATCGTGGTTGCGCCACTGGTGGCGATCTTCGCGTACTTAATTTACAAGGGCGCTAGTTCACTGAATGTGGCATTCTTTACCCAGGTTCCCCGGCCGGTTGGAGAAGCTGGCGGCGGTATGGCGAACGCAATCGCTGGCTCGGGGCTGCTATTGCTGATTGGCAGTGTCCTAGGCGTGCCGATCGGGATTGGCGGGGGGATTTTCCTGGCGGAATTTGGCCGCGGCACGCGGCTTGCCAATGCTGTCCGCTTCACTGCCGACGTGTTGAATGGTGTGCCGTCGATCGTTATGGGCATTGCCGTCTATTCTTTGATCGTTTTGCCCCAGAAACATTTCTCCGCATTCTCTGGTGGCATCGCCCTGGGCATTATGATGATCCCGACGATCACCCGGACCACGGAAGAAATGTTGTTGATGGTGCCTAATTCGATTCGGGAAGCTGCGTTGGGGCTGGGACTGCCGAACTGGCGTTCGGTGCTGTCGATTACCCTGCGAACGGCGTCACCAGGCGTGATTACCGGTTGTATGCTGGCGTTTGCTCGAGTCGCGGGCGAGACGGCTCCGTTGCTGTTCACTGCATTCGGAAACCAGTTCTGGAGTGCGAATCTCGATCAACCTATTGCCGCGCTCCCCCTTCAAATTTTCGTATACGCGATTTCTCCCTATGACGAGTGGCATCGGCTTGCCTGGGCAGGCGCGTTGGTATTGATCGTTCTGATCGTGATTTCCGTTGCGCTGGTACGTTTTGTGACTTCGCGTGGCGTTTTGAAAGGAACCAGCTAGGTGGGTGCCGGAATCCAGGTAACAGGACTGAACGCTTGGTATGGCACCAACCATACTCTGCACGACGTCAATCTGAACATGCCGGCAAACAATGCGACAGCATTGATCGGCCCGTCGGGCTGCGGCAAATCAACCTTTGTCCGCTGCCTCAATCGGATGCACGAAACCAATCCTGGAGCGCGAGTGACCGGCAAGGTCCAGATTGCGGACCTGGACATCTATGCAGACCTGTCGGCGGTCGAGGTGCGACGGCGAGTAGGGATGGTCTTCCAGCGTCCTAACCCTTTTCCGACGATGTCTATTTACGATAATGTCGCCTCGGGGCTCCGGTTGAACGGCTTTAACAATCGGCGGGCGTTGGACGGGATTGTCGAACGATCTTTGAAGGATGCCGCACTCTTTGACGAAGTGAAGGATGATCTCAAGAAGAAGTCCGGCGCCAGTCTTTCCGGCGGCCAACAGCAGCGGCTCTGTATTGCGCGGGCTTTGGCGGTCGACCCGGAAGTCCTGCTGATGGATGAGCCAGCGTCCGCGCTCGATCCGGTTTCAACGGCGAAGATCGAAGACCTGATCTTTCAGTTGAAATCGCAATACACAATCGTCATCGTGACCCATAACATGCAGCAGGCGGCGCGGGTTGCGGAGAACACCGGGTTTTTCCTTAGCGGGAAGATGATCGAGTTCGATGCGACGCACAAAATATTCACGAACCCCAGTGATAAGCGGACTGAGGATTACATCACCGGCCGCTTCGGTTGACCGGGAGCAATGCAGCCGGCCGGGTCTGTTCCCGGCGGCACTCTTCAGTCCATTTAGGACAGCGTAGTATGCAGTAGTCAGTATGTAGGAGCCGAAGTACAGAAGGCGTCATGTGCCAGAGATTAGTTTTGTAGGCTTTTCCTGAGGGATAAAGCCCGTCGTATTCGGTTATTTTGCATTAGATACCTGTACTTCTGCTTCAGCGGGAGAGAGATGTCATGGTACGGCTACGGTTTCAACAGAGCCTTGACGATTTAAAAGAACGGCTGTTGGTCATGGCGGGCATGGCTGAGCAAGCCATTCAACGCGCGATTGAGGCCTATCGTACCCGCGACATGTCTATCTGCGACCTTGTGGATCACGGCGAACAAGCGATTAACCGTTTCGAACGAGAGATCGACCAGATGGCGCTTGATCTGCTCGCCATGGAACAGCCGATGGCCATTGATCTACGGTTCATCCTGGCGGTGATCAAGATTAATGCCGACCTCGAACGAGTTGGTGATGCGGCCAGCAGTATCAGTGATCGCGTCCGCGACTTGCAGGCCTTCCCGGTAGTGGATCTTCCTGTCGACATACCTCGTATGGCGTCTCTGGCCGCGGGAATGGTGCGTAAAGCGCTTCACGCTTTTATCGAAGGAGATGCAGAACTGGCGCGTTCGGTGCTGTCGATGGATGATAATGTCGACCGCCTGAATGACAGCGCGTATTTTTCGCTATCGAGCCTGATGAAAAGCCAGCCGGAACTGACGCCACAGGCACTCAATGCAATGATGATCGCTCGCAACCTGGAACGCGTGGCCGACCATGCAACCAACGTTGCGGAAGATGTGATTTTCTGGGTACGCGGCGCCGACGTTCGCCACCATGTGCCGCAGGCGGGCGGCTCTTCGACTCCAGCTGCGGATTAAAGCAGCTGTCTCGATTGTGATGTGCTGGAATTGGGGCCTCTCCTGGTGAAGGGCCTGCCGGTGCTAGCAGTTCGCATTGCGGTTGGTGTGCGTCTACTCTGGGCCAGTCCTCTCGCGGTTCAGGCCGCCCACCATAGCAGCTTCTTCAGAAGGGGATAGTAAAGCCCAAGGCGAAGTTTCACCTCATCGCCATGAGCGAGGCGCATCATTCGGCCATAGCTCTCCAGTTGTTCTCTATAGATCAGTTGCTCCTCGTCGAGAAACCCCGAAACGTTGGGGGCGGCGGTCTTGTAATCGATGATCCACAGGCAATCGCTACCTTCGCTCAGCGGTTCTGCCCCAGCTCGAAAAAACCGGTCAATTCGAAGCGTCCGCGCGACTCCATCCACCAAGCCCGTCCATGAGCTCTCGACGCCATCCTCGTCACGAGGAGTCAAGATCCACACTCCTTCCTCATCTTCGAGCGCGAATCGAAGCGCCTTCATGCTCAGCTTCGCGCAAGCCTCCGCATCTCCCGGAGTCAGTCCTTCGTGACGCGCCAAACCGAGTGCTTGTTCGTAGAGACGGGGGGAACCAGCCAGCAATTGACTTCCGGGAAGTCCCGATCGACGTAAGCTGATCGATCGTTCAAAAAGGGCGTGAACCACCGTGCCGAGCGTCCTCGATGATCTTGCCCCCTGGGGTCGTCTTTGATCTTGAACAGGTACGTCCGCCGTGACTGCTGTATTCGACACAGTCTTTGTTACATTCGAAAGAAAGGTCTGTCTGCTCCAGTTCGCCGGTAAGCGTTGGATCGTGGAAACAGCCGCCCCTGCCGCGATCGCACTCAGAATGCTGGACGAGGATGCAGGCGGAGGAAAAGCGAGTATGCCCTGTATTGGTTCAGCCACAGGCAGGGGGCGCCGACTGACGAAAACAGGCTCCAAAGCGGGCCATGCCGTGTTCAGCAGAGTGCCTGGCTTACTGCTCAGAGTTGAATTCGTCACCGTCGCGGTGCCAAAAAGATGAAGCTCCTCTCGCGCCCGGGTGCAAGCAACATACAGCAAACGCTTGCGCTCCTCGGCCTCCCGGTTGTCTCGTTGGAGCTGCACCCAGCGGTTCAATGCCGAGGTGTCTTCGCCTTTGCTGTCGATGGGTGCGGCCAATAATTCGATACCCTCACCGGTTGTCCGTTCGAGGTAGCGGATCAACGACGGAGCATCACGCTGCGCCCTCTTGTGCAATCCGGGCAGCAGGACTACGTTGAAGCCCAGTCCTTTTGCCTTGTGGATCGTCATGAGCTGAATCCCGCATCGCTCGCTTGTCTCGGGATCCGGTCTGGCGAAGAGCCGATTCAATTGATCGCTGAACTCCTCGCCCATCGCACCGATACCATCCGGGGAGACTCTCTCTAACATCCGAAAATAGGCGAGGGCATTTTCATATCCCGTGACATCGACGCAGGCGGCTCCACCAAGGCTCCGCCACGTTCTCTCGATCCAGGATGCAAACGACGTCTGGCTGTACCGGGAACGAAGCGCTGTCTGAAGTACGGAAGTAAGTCGGCTGACACGCCGTTGCGCCTCTTCCGTTAGAAGACAAATGCGCTCTTCGATCTGCCGGGCGACGCTCGCTTCCATGCGCTGCCGGTCATCCGTTCCACACAGCAAATGGATCTCGCGCAGCTCAAGCGCGCACCAGGGCGCACGCAACAAGGCAAGCCAAGCGATGCGGTCCATCGGATGGAGTAGAGCACGAGTGAGGGACTGCAGATCGAGGATCTCTTGCCGGCCACCCAGGTTCTCAAGTTCGATCGCGCGAAAGGGAATCTGCTGCTCTCGAAGCGCAGCGGCGATGTGGATCAGGTGGTTCTTGGCTCGCGCAAGCACCGCAACGGTGAATTCTTTGCCGTCACGCTGGGCCGCCTCAATCGTTGGAAGGTGGCGGTGGATGATCTCCAAAACTCTTGATGTCTCTCCTTGATCAGCTTCACCTGCATGAAGTGAGCGATCGTCCTCGTCGGCGTCATCTCCTTGCAAGTTCTTTGCGGACTCTACATAGTCAGGATGGACCTGGTAGGCGCCTGGAGACTGGTTCATATTTTTGGCCACACCAGGAAGAAAATCGACAGCGGCTGCTTCGGCGTTGGCGTTATGAGGAAAGATGATTTTGAAGATCGAGTTGAGTGGCTTGACGATGCCGGCACTGGAGCGGAAGTTGGTCTGGAGATGGAGATCCTTCACCGGGAGCATCCGTTTGCCGGTGTTGAGCCCTTGTCTGCGGACGAGGTCAAAAAGCTCTACGTCTGCCTGGCGAAACATATAGATGGACTGCATCGGATCGCCAACAAGGAAAAAGGTACGTCCATCTTCCGCATCGGCTGTCCAACTTTGAAGGAGCAACGCAATTAATTCGTGTTGGCGGCGAGAGGTATCTTGAAACTCGTCGATCAGCAAATGATGTATTTGTGTGCCCCGATCGCTCGGCAGGCCCTCGGCGCCAATGCCGAGCAGGACCGCGCGGGCAGCCATTCCAATCTCGACGAAATCAACCGAGCCTCTCTCGGCAAAGACAGAGTTCAACTCAACAGCTGCATGGCGAAGCGCCGTAAACATGGAGCGCAGCGTCTTCCATTGCTGCTCTGAATAGCGGGCAGGTGGGAGGTTGCGAATATCGACGAGCAGACCGTGTAGCCGCGGGATCTTGGTGAGGTCGCCCACCAAAAGATTCATGCGCTGCTTCGCGTTATTCTTCTTGGGTGGGAAGCCGGTGGTAATGTCGTAGCGTTTGCGCGGTTGACCTTCGTTGGTAAGCAACAGATCGCATAAGCAATGCCAATGCTGGATGAATTCTGCGGACACGCCAGGAAGTTCCTGAAGCCCCGCCAGCAACTTGATATCGATCTTCAATTCCGTGCTATTGCAGGCGTAATCTGCAAGCTCTAATAGCTCGGCGGTCATCATTGGGTGCGAGGAGAGCAGAGCATGGGCCTCGTTGAGCACCTTACCGATCTCTCGTTGAAGCGGCGCTTCAAGCTTGACCCTTGCTTGCTCCCAATCGATTTCGCCGGCCAGAGGAAAGGCCCGCATCCATTGGTCCCGGGTGCCGAGCATGCCGGTCAGCAACGACTCGCAGTCACGAAGATTACTGTCACGCAGGGTAAGCAGCGAGGTAAGCGCGGCGTTGAGTTCGACATCACTTCCACCGAGTTGGTCGAGCGTCCGGCGTGCAGCATCCCGGTAAAGTGGTTGTGCATTCTCGGTCGGCTCGAGTGTTCCGCTGAGCCTGGCCGTGAGTGGCATCTGGTGGGCGATACCGAGGCAGAGCGAGTCGATGGTCTGGATGTTGAGCCGCTGCGATTGTTCGAGCAAGCGCCAGCCTCGCTGGTTGGAGTTGGCGAGCGCGGCCCGTGCGAGCGCCACTGCCTGAAAGTCCTCTGAAGACAAGGCTTCGTTGCTCCTTACCTGCTCGAGCTTGCTTAGAATTCGATGCCGCATCTCGGCAGTCGCAGCCTTGGTGAAGGTGATCGCAAGCACCTGCTCCGGTTCCTCGACCATGGCGAGCAATTTAAGGAAGCGCATGGTCAGAAGCTCGGTTTTGCCCGAGCCCGCGGGGGCCTGGACGAGAATCGAACGGGTCGTATCCAGCGCCTGATCGCGGGCCTCCTGGTCGAGGAGGATTGTTTTACTCGCTCTCGTCATTCACCGGGTCCCCAGGGTCAACGTCGTTTTCCTGATCGCCTTCTTCGAACTCAAGAACCACAGGCGTCTCGGCCACACGGCACAAGGGGCCGAGAGCGCAATAAGTACATGTTTTCGGATAGGCTTTTGGAGCAACGGCGGCGTCGCCTCGCAGAAACTGGTCAGCCAGCTCTGCCAGCACATCGGACCATTCGCCGAGCACGTCATCGTCAAGACTTATCTTGGACGGTCTCTTTTGACGCTTGCCTGAACTCGTAACAGTGACTGCACTATCTGCGACATGACCGCAGAGTCCAATCTTGCGTGCCCTGATTTCGGCGAAGAGAACGCCTAGCAAGTCTTCAACTTTCCCGTGAACTGCGTAAAGAGGCAACTGCGGTTCGTCGGGCCGCGGCCCACGCCACATTACCGGCGAGACTTGCCCGGTCTTGTAGTCGATGATCAGGTTGCCGCCGTCAACCTGGTCGATGCGATCCACGCGCAGGTTGAGTTTCAGCCCATTGATCTCGGTCTGGATCTTTTTTTCATGCGCGAGGACGACAAAGGGCTGGCGCTGCATTTCATACTCGAGCCACCGTGACAGTAGCGAATACAGCCGGCCCTGCTCAACCTCCAGGTAGCTCGTCATCCACTCGCTCAATTGGAAGTTGCCGCTGCGGTCGCTGAAGACACGTCGAATGTGGTGAGAGAGAATACCGGGCAATCGTCCGGTCTCTTTAGCATGGATGAGCTCCTCGCGAGTTTCGAGCCTCATGTCATCTGGATTGTCTTTCGCCCAGAAGGCCTCGAGAACTCTGTGCAGAATGTCTCCACGGTCGAGAGGAGTGAGGCCACGCTCTGCAACCCGCATTTCTTCGGCCCCAAGCCGTCGGCTTGCGAAAGCTTGAAAGGCGCATGCCGATTGGCGCTTCAGGATCGCCGATCCCCCGGCGGCCAACTCCCTCGGCCAACTGATGAGCGAGCCATCCTCCACCGCGGCCGTTTCCCGCCGGTGGGGCGCTTCTTGTGGCGCCTGTAAGTCAGCTCTCAATTCTAACGAGGATGTCGATGCTATCCGCCCGAACGCCACCTCCAGGAGCGGCGAGGCGCGCAACTCTTCAGCTTCGTCCCGCCGTGCATAGCTGAAAACAGAGATGGACGAGCTCGCGGCTCTTCGTTGCATGACCGATAGCGAGAACTGCCAATCAAGCTCCAGCGACGAGTGTGGTATGGCTGCCTGGCGTTGCAGCCGTTGCGGCAGAAGGGAGTGTGGCGAAGCCTTGGGAGGCCATTGAGAATCGTCGACTCCGAAGAACCAGATTGCGTCGAACTGTTGGCCAGAGGCCTCTAACGCGCCCAGGATCTGGATCGGGGCATTCCGTGATTCTGGAGAAAAGACAGTTTCATTGGAATAAAGATCAAGCATGGCTACGAATTCAGCGTAGCCTACACGGCTGGAGTCAAAGCCGAGCGCCGAGAGTTCATCGGTAAGTCTCTCCCATCTTTGGAGGGCTTGATATTCAACACTGTGCAGGCTCCGTGTGCCGGGCCATCCGGATTCTCGCAAGAGCGAGGTCGCGTAGTCGATCCACTCTGGAATCGTCTCCTTGCGATCCGATCTGGTCTCGCGCGGCATCCCTGCAAGTTTGCGCATTCTGCTTAGAAAACGGTTCGCACTCAGCGACCCGGTGCGCGGCCGATGAGCGACGAAAGCCTCTAGCGGCGTCTTAGGAGGAAGGCGTGCATATTTGCGGATTTCGGCATCGAGAGCGGCCATCTCATCGGGATCCTCGCCTGACAAGGCAAAGAACCCCGAAGTCATGAGCCACGAGATCGACGATTGATCGAGAGGTTGATGGGTCCATTGAAGCAGAAGAAGAGCAGCTTTCACCAGGGGCGAGGTTTTTAGAGGAAGCCCAAGTGAGAACTCGAACGGCATGGCGTCCTGACTTTCGATCCCGATCGACTCCGGCATCAGGATCGCGCGAAAAATGCGGTCGATCTCCCCGCGAAGAGCGTTCACGTTTTGGACGATGATGGCGATGCTGGCAGTCGGGTTGGCTTCAATTTGCCGTCGGGCCCACCAGGCGCACGTAGCGAGTTCGTCGTGTAGATCGGCCGCTTGGACGACTCGTAGCTGCTGATTGATGGACGTGTCGGGCGCCGCAACTACTGCGGTTCCCGCCACCCGCACGGCATCGATGAGTCGCTGTTGAGCCGGGGCGGTGCGATCGAAACCGACCAGCAAGAGGTCTTGCGTAAGTTTCAACTCTGATATGCGAACAGCAGAAGCCAACCAACCAGCTAGATCGCTGCGGCTCATCCAGCGGTTGCTCTTGCACTCGCGCTCGAAGCGGGCAGCCCAGCCGCGAAACGACTCCGCGTCGGGAGTCGCCCAGCGCCACGATTCTCTCCGCCCCTCATGCCCTTCGAAATCGCTCAGCAGCTTCCAGGCGGAGGCGGCGAGTGTCGCGATGGATTCAGAATCTCCTCCTCCGGTAGAAGCCACGATCCGCTGCCAGACAGCTCGCTCTTGCCACGGAGATAGCAAGAGCGGGTTGTCGCTATGACTTAAGAGATGATGTCTCCACACTACCTGGAGCCAGTTCTCCCACGCATGAATCGAGGGCGTCGGCCATGCCGTTCTTCCTCGCATTCGCTGCAACTCGGCATATGCCCGGTGAAGGCCTCGCGCCGAGCGGGCATTCGCCGTGACCACCGTCCCTCCTCTGTCAAGATGGTCGAAGACTGTCGCGTGTAACGGGGAATTCTTCGGAGTGGAAGGTTGAGTTTCGACAGTTTTCACTAGTCGAAGTGTAAACTGACTCGGTGAAGCGCTTCTTGTTCTGCTTGCTGATTGCAGCCCTGGCCTCGATCGTATGTGGTTGCAAACACAATGCTCAAGGTTCTGAGAGCCAAGATGCCCAGGCGTCCGCCACGATCGCTGCCGGCAAGCAATATCCGGTGAAAGGAAAGGTGATTTCGACTGATCCAACGCACGGCGAGGTCACCCTGGAGGCAGCGGCGATTCCGGGCTTTATGGAAGCAATGACCATGCCTTACAAGCTGCGAACTCCCAACATCCTCACCGAACTTCACCCAGGCGACCAGATTACCGGCACACTTTACGTGACCGACACGAACGATGTTCTCGATCAGATTGTGATCACCGCTCAGGGCCAGCCCGACTACAAGCCGCCGATTCAATATCATGTGCTGAATCCCGGCGACCTGGTTCCTGATTTCAGGTTTTTGAATCAGAGCGGGAAGCACATCTCTATCGCAGATTTCAAGGGGAAGGCACTGCTGCTCACATTCATCTATACGCGCTGCCCGCTACCGGATTTCTGTCCCCGCATGAGCCAGAACTTCGCCAAGATCGATAAGGCGCTGGCGGCTGACCCGGCGCTGTATGCAAAAACCCACTTGCTGACCATCAGCTTCGACCCGGAATATGACACCCCGGCAGTGTTACGCAGCTACGGAGGCGCTTACACGGGCGAATACAGCCAGGAGAGGTTTATCCATTGGGATTTCGCGGCGCCGAGCAAGAAAGACCAGGAAGCAGTTGACGAGTTCTTTGACGTTGGCGCGACTCCTGAGAAAGACCGCACGATCACTCATTCTTTATCGACGGTCTTGATTGGTCCGGATGGCAAAGTGGTTCATTGGTATCCAACCAACGATTGGACGCCCGAGCAGGTGCTGGCCGATATCAAACAGGTGATCAGTTGAGGACGCAGATGAGGACGCAATCATGATTGTCATTTTGATGGGGGTGACCGGGACCGGCAAGACAACCGTCGGGAAGCTGTTGGCGAGCCGGACGGGATGGCCTTTCGCTGAGGGCGACGATTATCACTCGGAAGCGAATAAGCAGAAGATGCATGCCGGCATCCCGCTAAACGATGAGGATCGCGCACCCTGGCTGGCAACCCTCCACGATGTACTTTACGGCTGGTATCAGCAGGGGAAGAGTGGCATTCTGGCCTGTTCCGCGCTGAAGCAGGCATATCGCGATACTTTATCGAGCGGGATCCCCCGGGATGATTATCGTTTCGTGCTGCTCGAAGTGTCCCGCGAACATATTGCCGAGCGGCTAAGCCATCGCACCAACCACTACATGAATCCAGGGTTGCTCGATAGTCAGTTTGCCACCCTCGAAGTTCCCTCAGATGCGATCCGGGTCTCGGCGGAAGGCACACCTGAGGAGACTGTCGCGCTAATTCTCGATCAACTAGGACTGCCTCAGGGGGTGTGATGGGCCCAAAGCTCCCTTGCCCAACTCCCCCTGAACTGTAAACAAATCCTCCCGGTTGCCCGTCCAATGGGGGTGATGCAATTCTGTAGATCTTTTTTCTTCTCGCTTGGTGCATCCCTCACACTAGCGGCAGTTCCGGGGCATCTCGCGGTCGCGCAGCAAACGCCGGCGTCGGGCGCTGCTGCTTCGACCAGCCAGACAAAGCCGCCTGCCCCAGATACTGGCGCACCAACTACCCTCTCGGTGAACGTGAAGGTTGTGACCATGCCAGTCACTGTACGTGACAAGCATAATCAGATAGTCAAGGGACTTACCAAAGAGGACTTTACGCTGACTGACGATGGTCATCCGCAGACCATCAAGTATTTCAATCTAGACACGAATCTGCCGCTAACGCTGGGTTTGCTGGTCGACTCCAGCATGAGTCAGCGGACAGTGCTCGATCAGGAAAAGACCGCGAGCAAAACGTTTCTCGGTCAAATGCTCACAGGCGATAAGGATAAAGCCTTCGTGATCCATTTCGACCGTGAAGTCGAATTGCTGCAGGATCTCACGGCTTCGCGGGACAAACTGAGTTCCGCAATCGATCTGATCGAAGTTTCCTCAGCTCACAACGAGGATGCTTCGAGTGACGGTTCCTCGGGCAGCGGCCGCAGCATGCGCGGGGGCGGGACACAGCTTTACGATGCCATCTATCTCGCTTCCGATGAATTGATGAAGAAGCAGCCGGGGCGCAAAGCATTGATCATTCTCACCGATGGGGTGGATCGCGGCAGCAAAGAGACGCTCAACTCAGCCATTGAATCTGCGCAGCGCGCGGACACCGAGGTGTACTCAATCTACTTCAAGGGCGAGCGCGACAGTGGGGGCGGGAACGGCGGTCTCCCGGGGATGGGGCGGCACGGTGGCGGCTTCCCTGGCGGCGGCGGAGGCTATCCTGGCGGCGGTTATCCCGGAGGGGGTGGAGGCTATCCTCGTGGAGGCGGTGGTCAGCGTCCCACCGAATCGCATGTCGACGGCAAGAAAATCCTGGCTCAGATTTCCGGAGAGACAGGTGGCCGGATGTTTGAAGTTTCGAAGAAAGAAACTGTGGAGCAAATCTACGCGACCATTGCTGAGGAACTGCGTTCGCAATACGTGCTCGGCTACACTCCCGACAAGACCGACAGCGGAGCCGGTTATCACAAGCTGGCACTGACGACCAGCAAGAAAGATGTGACTGTACAGACCCGGGCCGGCTACTACTCCGATCGATAGAGGCGCCCCGAAGGCCTAATCAGAAGGCTCTACGGCCTGCGGATCATTACCGAACTTCCATAAGATCTGGCGCAGGATCCCTGTCCATGCGAGCGTGTGGGAGCGGTCGAGCGCCATGCTTCGGATCAGGCGGCGAATACGGATCTGATCGAAGTTGGCAGGGTGGCGGCGAGCGTATCCGCTCTCCTCCATTATTTGGTTCAACAATGCGGTCAAACGCTCCAGATCCCCCGCAAGCGCAGGCTCCAGCGGCTCTTGCGGTAAGGAGAGGCCGCTCTCACGGACCATCTCGTAAAGACACACAGCCACCGCTTGGCCGAGGTTCATCGAGGGATGGCGCACGCCGGGCGTCTGATGCATGGGAATAGTGACGAGCCAGTTGCAATGACTAAGCTCTTCGTTGCTGAGTCCGGTCTTCTCCGAACCAAAGAGCAGCGCTACACGGCCTTGGTGGCCTGACAGTAAGTCGCCGCGCAAATGGACGCCGGCCTCGGCCAGAGTGATGACCGGATGCTCGCGTCTTCGCGGACCCACCGCTGTGGTGCCCGCCACTAAGCTACAGTCCGCGACCGCCTCTGCGACCGATTCGAACTCCTCTGCCCCGGCCAGGACCGCTGACGCATTTGGCTCGTTCCAGGGGGACCCTGTATTCGTTAACCAGCCGCAGGCGGTGAAAGCCGAAGTCGTACATTGCCCGCGCCGCCGCCCCGATGTTATTTGGATCCCGGGCGCGCACCAACACAACGCATAGCCGATCAAGTGCGTCTTCACTAAGCATTCCAAAACGATTGTAGGCTGGAGGCGTCTTGAAGGGGGCGATCGCAAGGGGAAGCCCATGCCAAAGTAATGCTCCTGAAGCGATTCCATGGCCTCACAAAAAGCCCGGCAGGTATTAGCGTTTTGCATTACATCCACCCCGGCTTTGCTCTAGAATCGCATGGCGTCGAGGGCTTGCTTCAAGTGCGCCCTCGAAATTGGCGGAGGAGCTTTGGAATCCACTGAAATAGCAATCCGACAGGCGGAACTTGTGCTCAAGTTGTATGAGTTGCGGCGCGAGCCCGTGATGCGGCTGGCACGCAGCTATGTCGGCGGCGAATTTCTACCCTCCTCGGCTGACGAATTAACCGGGCTGGTGGCTGCCGGGAACCAGCAGAGCGCATATATTCTTCAGGTCTATGGCTACTGGGATATGGTGGCGGCTTTCGTCCTGCATGGAGCCATCGATGAGTCGCTGCTCTACGATGTTTGCCCAGAGATGTATTTCCAATTCGCCAAGATCCAGCCCCACCTGTCAGGCTTCCGCGACAAGATGGGCCTTCCCGAATGGATGAAGAGTCTGGAAAACGTTGTCGATGGCTCGCTCGAGGGCAGGTCGCGCCTCGCGCATATGCGCCATAACTTGGAGGAGATTAGGGCCCATCGCAGCCAAGTTCCGCGAGAATAGGCCCTTCTCTGCCTTACACCGGGATACCGCGCACTGACCTACACCCACGCACTGACCAGACGCCCAGCGCTCCCCAGAACCCTCAACTGATCGCTTCGTCCAGCAAAATAGCGAGCATTCATATCGGCGCTGCCGATATCTTCCAAGTCCCGGAACCTGCCAAGTTCCGCCTTGATCTCTGCTGGAGTAAAGAAAAGCCGAAAGGGTTCCCCGGCCAGTTGGACGCGGGATGCCAGGGAATCGTGCGCAAGTTGCTCGAGGAGGGGAAGAGCGGAACGCGGCTGTCCGTAATCAAGGACAATGCCGCTGCCCGCGGGTTGAGAGGCAACGAAGTTTAAAGTTGCCTGGAACGCGGGAAGGGTTAAGTAGGGCACGACTCCGAGACACGCAAAGAAGGCTGGCAGTTCAAACTCGAAACCAGTGGCGCCAAGCTCTTCCGGCAACGACTGGCATTCGAAATCGACTGGCGTATAAGTCAGCTGCTGGGGAATCACGATGTCGTTCGACTGCAGCAGGGTGCGCTTCCATTGCTGGGTGGCGGGATGGTCTACTTCGAAGATCTTTAAGTCGGGATAGGGATTGCGATAGGCGAAAGTATCGAGGCCCGCGCCGAGCAGCACATATTGGCGGACGCCCCTCTCGAAGGCACGACGCAGGTTTTCCTCGGCATAGCAGCTTCGCGCGACGAGAAAAGCACGGAGTGAAAAGGAGAACGGCCGGTCGGTCCGGACCGGCGTCTTTCGAAGTTCTTCTACATAGGTCTTGCCGAGAATGGGAACCGCTAACGGGTCGTTAAAGACCACCGGCGAGTCGTAGATCTGGTGCGCGGCTCGGCGCAAGGCTACGCGGAGTGCTGTTCGAGATGGGACCTCCTGCTGCATGGGGATTTGGCCGCCTCCGCCTCCTGGCCAAGCAACTCACAAATCTATGATTTCAGTATGACATTCGCTGTCATTGTGAGAAACCCAAGGGTCTCGGTGCATGAGACTTAATCTCCTTCCAGATCGATTCCAACCACAACTTGGCCCGACCGATGCGAAGATTCCGCCTGCGCCCAAGATTTCGATTGTTTTCCGCGCCCAAGTGGGTGAAGCTTGAAAAACTTTCCCGGTGGGCAAGAGAGTCCACCTGTTTGAATGCCGTTTCACCGACGATTCCCCGAGGACTTCATGAGCCAGGCGGGGAGATTATTAGACTGCGGAGCGCGAGGAAATCATGCTAACTCGGACGATCTTTTCATCTCAGAAACACCCCATCCTATCAATGTTGGCCTTGACCTTCCTTCTTGGGGGAATCGCACTTTGCCAGCATCAGGACGAGAGCACACTGATAAGCAACCCGCTGCTTATGCCGGCTAGAACTATTGCCTCTTCTCTCGTCGATGGTGGCATGCCCGCGGATGACGCATCCGGCAGGGTCTCGGTAACGTTATCGACTTACAATCCACCCTTTGGTGCGGTTCATCTATCCAGCAAGTTTAATAGTCTGGCCTTCGACACCAACCAAGTAACAAAAATTCGCAGCCCAGGAATGTGGGGAAGCGGCGATTTAGTAAGTCTCTTTCAGCTCATAGGCACTGAGGGAACGCTCCGCATCGGAGGCAGCAGTGGAGACTCCGTGCTCTGGGGTTGTACAACCAACGCCTCTCCTCCTAATGGAAGCTGTACTGGTCCCTGTGGGAGCACTGCAGGGCTGGGCAATAACAAGATGCCGGTCACCGGTACCACGCTTGCACAGATAGGGATCGACGCTGAGTATACCGTCACAACTTGCGATATCGATAATCTCGCCGCCTTTCTCAATGCCACCGGCTCGCCGGGCTGGAAAGCAACCTGGGGATTGAATATCTGTCTCAATGACCCCAGCACCGGGCCAAATGTCGAAAACAATTGCAATGGAAGCAAGAGTCCCCGAGGGGTGCTCGCAGTTGACGGCCGCGGTATCTCCGATGCGGACATCGATGCCTATGCAGCCGTTCAAGCGAATGCAGCGGCCTACATCGCTTACAAGTTAGGTCCTCACCTGTCAGCGTTCGAAATCGGCAACGAACCACCGGAAGCATGGAAGAACATGCCTGATCCGTTCAAAGACTATGAATATATCTGGAGCCGCTTTCGCAAAGTGATCTTAGCCCGAGTACCGGGAGCGAAATTTGTGGAGCCCGCTGACTTAGGCTTTTCCAGCCGGAAACCGCCGAATGCGTACGTTGTAACCGGCGCTCAACCCTGTCGTTCCGGCGACGGATGCGTCAGGAACAGCGCCCTCGTCACCCCGCAGACGGTCATGGGCAGTTATCACATCTACCGCACGACTCAAGGATGCAACCCCGGCAGCAACCATTGCAGCAGTAGCACCCATCCGGCTGGGCCAGAACCTGACTGGCAAGCTCACGCAGATGCGAATGACATTGGCGGATCCCTCTTCCCTTACCTGCACTCTACGATTCTTCCCGCGGTAAGCGGGTATGCGCTAAACGGAGCATCGCTTCCCTATGTCATGGGAGAAGGTGGCGAGTTCGACGCGAAGACGAGCAATGTAGGGAACGAGTATGGAGCGACTCTGTGGTATATCAACTTCGCGCTTATCAACGCTATGTTCGGATCCTCGGGAGTTTATATCTTCAATGAATGGTCTCCGATGGGAATCAACTACGCGAACGGCTCAGTAACTCAGGTGAACCCGCTGGAATATGCTATGTACGCGTCCAGTCACTTGATGAACGCGACATCTGGAGGCATGCTGCTTGCATCTAATGTCACCGGACTTTCTTCGGACGCTAAATCCGGGCTCAAGTTTCCCGGTAAAGAAAGCTATCCTTGCCGGTATGTTTCCTACCCCACCGGAGAGGGTCCGATGCATCCTCCAGTTGCGTATAACGGGCGGGGGAAAAAAGACAGCTACACTACTTCGAACTTCTGTGCATGGGGTGTCGCAATCAATGGCGGAGGAACGAACGTTATCCTGGTGAACAATGACTATTACAACCCGGTAAACGCGAGCATCACCTTCCCGAATATGACTAGCCACGCGGTCGAGGAGACTCTAAGCGCTACCGGCTGCAGGCCCTCCGACGGAATGCACGTAAGCACCTGTACGAATGGCGTTACCTTTGGTGGCAGTGACATCAGCCCTAACGGAGAGTTTCATCCTAAGTCGACGACTCTTTCGGTGTCTTCCAATATCGTGGAGATCACTGTTCCCCCGGGTAGCGCCGTCTTAATTGAAGGAAGACCGTAAGCCTCTTGGAAGGCTTCTTCCTATCTTCGACAAGCTAGGAATCCACTCTTTCTCCTGCCACGAACTCGACGCCCTCCAGATCTATCATGCCAAAGAGTGAATCCTGCGTTGGTCAAGATTCCCGACAAAGCATCGCCGGCTTGTGATTTTTGTGAAAATCTTTGCACCTTCGAAGATCAATCGGCCGAATACCTTGACCATCAGATCAAACCATTAGTAGCTGAACCGATCTAATAATCCGGAGATCGGCGGAACTCTAAAAAACCACCACTTAGCATGCACGTGTAAGTAGCGAGATAGGTCATTTGCCTTTCTCTATCTCTCAAATGATCCGCTTCTAGGTGCTGATGCCAGTAGTCACTCTTCAGGTGTTAACGGTATTCATTAGACTAGACGAGGTGAGCCGTTCCTTAACATCGGGCGCTGACCGTGGAGATATTACTTAGCGGTAGTGCATTCTTACACGGCGCCGACTGAGAATTGACGGAGAATTACTTTAGTGTTCTATTAATCCCATCTTGGTGTTGAAACCTTTGCTATTTAAGTGCTAGGGATTGAACATTAGCTCGGTCCTATGTACTCTGGTTTTAAAGACACTGTCTATCTAGCTCCATCGATGCTTGAATATTTTTTCGCCGCACCCCGGTGAATTGCGTGGCATGAGTCTCGTCCCACGGTTACTTGAAGTGTGTCCAAGGACACTGCCTAGGTTAATGCCTCCCCCTGTTTGCTCGATTGAAGAGTAAGTCGACATTCTTCAAGCCTGCGCATGGAACGAAGGCGCTAACTAATCAGGAGTAAGACTATGATCGCCCGCACCTCTCAGCTCGCTATAGTTTTAAAATCCACATTCCTGGCGATGGCTCTTTTCGCCATTGCATTCTGCGGACCCGCTGCTTCGCGTGCTTATGCCGGAACGAAGTCGGTTTCCGTGACGATTCAACAGGGCGCCACGCAAATGTCTATTGATTCCACATTCAATGGCTTCAGCTGGGATAAAAACACAATGACAGGCCCACTCTTCTCCCCTGACGACGACGCGCTGGTGGCCCTTTTCCGGCAGTTGGGCCCAGGGGTCCTGCGTTCCGGCGGCAATAGCGGCGACCAGGTTGTCTGGGACCCAAACGGTCGTGGGATGACGCATATGGTGATGTCTCCTCCCGACATAGAACGCCTTGCCGCGTTCCTGAATAAGACCAATTGGAAGGTAATTTACGGCCTCAATTTCGCAATCGGAAATCCGCCCCTCAAAAACCTTCCCTCGGAGGGGGCCGTTGCGGCAGCAGCAGCCACGGCCGCGAACGAAGCAGCGACGGCAGCCTCAATCCTCGGCGATCGTCTTATTGGCTTCGAGATCGGGAATGAGCCCGGCGACTTCAGCAACAACGGCCTGAGACCGTCCAATTACTCGTTCGCCGAGTTCAAGACGGAGTGGCAGACCTTCGCGAATGCAATTCGCACTGAGGTGCCCAACGCGGTGTTTGTGGGTCCCGCCGACCTTACTTATACCCCGCCCTTTATAACCAACCTGGGGAAACAAGCGGGATTGATCACCCAGCATTACTACCGCAGCTCCGGAGAGGCGGGCAATAGCACCGACATTCAGCAGCTGCTGACGATCGACCCATATTTAGTAAATACGATTCTGCCGACCACTCGTTCGCTTTCGGCTGCCGTTCCCGTGAGGTTCAGAATGGGAGAGTGTAATGCCTTCAGCCAACCAATTGGAATGGGAAACATCTTTGCTGTGGCGCTCTGGGCGATAGACTTCGAGTTTCTCAATGCCATGAATAATTCCGCCGGGGTCAACTTCCAGCCTGTCCCCGGGATTGCCCCCCTCGATACCAGAGATGGCAAGGGAGTGGTAACCGGAGTTAACCCGCTTTTCTATGCGATGAAGCTGTTTTCAATGGCTGCCGACGGCACTCTGTTGAAGACGTCGGTTTCTGCGCAACAGGGTGTATTCTCGGCCTATGCAGTGTCCGGAAATAACGGGTCTACCTATGTTGTATTGAGCAATAAGGACTCGGCGAATGCTGTAGAAGCTTCCATCAACTTCATGCAGCCCATGGCATCGGCAACTTCCACGGTATTGACCGCGCCATCGCTGACCAGCACCAGCGGAACCACGCTCGGCGGGTCGCCCATCAACCCCGACGGAAGTTGGTCTCCAACCAAGATTGAGCCAGTAGCTGTCTCTAACCGAACGGCTACCGTCACTATTCCGGCTGGAAGTGCTGCTTTTATCGAGGCATTGCCTGCGACCACCTCACTCGGCGTTCCGAAGAGCAGTCTTTGTGTCCAGTCCACTCAGAATACGAGTGACGGTTCCTACGTTCTTCAACAAGCCGGCTGCAACTCCACTTCGCCTGGGCAGGCTTTCGCATTCGTTCCCACTCAGGACGGGTTTTACTATGTGCTCCCGCAGAATTCGAATCTCTGCTTAGACTGGCAGCAGCCGAGCGTGCTTCAGACCGCGTGCGCACGAACTCATACACAAAAGTGGCAGATTGAATCGAATACGAACGGAACCTACTCGCTCCTCAGCAGGGACGGCCACTATTGCCTGAACGTCAGTGGAGGCCTGGCGGAAGACGGGAAACCAATGACGGCGGGAAGTTGCACTGGCCAATCCAGCAGTCAACTCAACTTGAGTAATCCTCCGGATGCTCCTCTACAAACGTCATCGACTTCGATCATCCTCGGGTACGACAACCTTTGCATGGACATCAAAGAACAAAGTCTCTCGGTTGGGCCCTATGTTCAACAACATGCCTGCAACGGTAAGTCGAATCAATCCTTCGCGCTAGCATCCACGCCTGATGGCCACTACACGATCTCTTCGAACGAAAGTCTACTGTGTTTGGATGGGTCTGCCGGCAATACCACCGTGATCCAGAATGTGTGCACAGGAGGAAATGCGCAAGAGTGGCAACTGAATAGCAAACCGGGGGGCACCTACACTCTGCAAAACGCAGCGTCTCAAGGTTGCCTGGGAATTCCGAATGGCTCCAACTCGGCCGGCTCATTATTCGCGCTGGGTGCATGCAATGCCGGCGCCAACCAGATGTTGAAGTTGGCCACGCCACCATCGCCATAGTCGGTCTATGTTCACCCGGCTGTCAACGGCGGCTCCCTTCACCACGAACGACCTACTGTTCATGGTGAAGGGAGTCGCTACTCCTTTAGTCTTATCTACTGCGAGGCCATCATCTTGATCACCGCCAAGTCACCCAAAGCGTGGCAAGTCAAGCGATCCATGAAGATCAATTTCCTGGCTATGGGGTGTCTTGAGACTTCACCTCGCCTGATCCGAAGATCGCAGAGGTGACCTGGGAGGCTTTGGTCTGTTGGAGACGATATCCGTCCCTTGTCCGGACTCGGTAGGTCTGCATGTCTTTGCCGGCTAACTTCACGGTGATCGTGCGCCAACCCCGATTCGAGTTTGGCTGGGGGTAGTAACTAAGGAAGTAGAGGTGGGCAAGATCATCGCGAATCGAGGCAAACGCCTGGGTTTCATCCTTCCAGGTCTTCGCAAAATAGGCCTTGCCCCCGGTTGCCTTGCTCATCCGTTCAAAGACAGCAGTTGAAATCGGCTCAATCTGTGCTTGTGCAGTGCTGACCATATAGATGATTGTGCCGGTCGACTGGGCCAATTCGGCGACATCCTCCGGAGGCACCAGGCTGGCGTTGTCCGGGCCATTGGAAAAGACCACGATCACTTTTCTTCCGTTGATCCGCGCGGCGTCCTTCACCGTTAAGAGCAGGCTGTCGTACAGCGCGGCGTTGTCTCCGGCTACCGTGCTTCGAACGCTTCGCAGGACCTGGGAGCGGTCTGAAGTTAATGCCGCAGCCCGCGAAAGGTCCCGGCTGTAGGAATAGAAGGCGACCTTGCTGGCGCCCTGCAAGGAGCGTACGAAGTCAGCAATTGCATCCTGCGCGTACACAAAGGTTCGATACATGTAGTTGCTGGTATCGAAGAGGATGAAAACATTGGCATCAAAATATGGCGATGCCAGCATCTGGCTCGCGGTACTGTTGGATGGCTCGCTCGAGGGCTGCTCCGCATCGCTTTGTCCTGAAGATCCGTCGGCCGAACCGGCCGATTTAATTACAGAACGGCTAGATTCACCGCCTGCTTCGAAAGTAGCGATCTTTTCCGGGATGCGGTCTTCGGTGACCACGAAATCCTGAGGTCGAAGACCGGTGACATAGTTGCCTTTCCGGTCGGTGACTGCTACGCCCAGTTGCACCAGGTTGACATTCACCCGGATGGACGCCTCGTCGTTCTGGGCCCCCGTCCAAGCACCGGCATCCAGAAAGAGGCCCGCAAAGACCAAGCAGGATATGAGATGCTTCTTTGCCACGGTTCTCCTTTGATCCACCAAGCTACTCAGCAATCAACGCCGGGCAGTGGTTTCCGCTCCTGGAAATGAGGTCAGCTTGCCCTGCAAAAAATCCTCGCCGGCCCCGTGCATCGCTCGAACCACTGCAGGCCAGTCCTCGAAATGGCTGGCGAATATTTTCGAGATCATGAGGTGAGTCAGCAGTGGAGAGAGAACGTTCAACGTCTCTGGTGAAATACCCCTCTCATCTCCTAACCTGGCCCAATATAAGTTGGTTGAGTCCCACGATTCCGAAAACAGGCGGCTCGCATATCCAGAAACAGCTGGAAACGGCCGGACACTCAGCATTTCCCGGCCATAAGTCTGAGCAAGAGCCGGGTGGGGAATGCCGAAGTCCTTCGAGATGCGGTCAAGGCCGACTTCTGCTGGATACTGACGGGACAGGTTGTCCAATGCTTGACCAGATTCCCCCCAGGAGGAGGTTTCGTTGGGATACCGCTGACGAAATTGCACCGCCAAATAGAAGGTATCGGCGGGAAGAAGCCGGGCAATTTCGCTCGTCACCTCTCCCGATTGCATTGCTTGCTCCATCTGCGCCATTCGTAGAGGCGACATCCGCTCGGAAAGGATGGGGACAAGCCTTTCCCGTAGTTCCTTGTTGGCTGCCGCAGCATTCAATAGATCCTCCCCAGCCCGCTGATAGAGGGCGACGGCATGCAACTCATGCGGACTCACATTCCACCAGCGCGATAGCGTCGCTCCGGCCAGAAGATTGGGAACAATCTCCTGCCAGATGAGCGCCTGGACGTTTGCCGGCGCAATGAAGTCCTGTTCAGCGGCAGCTACTGCATACGGTAAATCCGCCAATGAGCCGACGAGGTATGCGCCCCCGCCTGCGGGTGCGCCCGCTCCGAACAGCCCAGGCGACTGCCAGACATGATTAATGCCAGAGACGGTCGCTCCCGCGAAATCATGCGAGCGCACGAAGAGAGGGTTAATGTGGAGGATTTGAGATCCTGGCGGTTCATAGTAGGCATAGTTCAGGCCCACCAGGGTGTCCCTTAGGAAAGGGGTGAGTTGTCCGCGCGCGGCCTCCAGTTTTCCTGGTTGATTCGTCTGGCCAATGATCTTCGCTAGATCCGTACGCAGCTGAAGCTGCGCATGTCGCCGATTGAAGACGCCCGGCGCCCACTCGGCCTTCTCGTTTTCAGTGAAGATGCGCCGCGGCATCTCGAAGTCCCGAAGCTCACCGGTCAAGCTCCGCAGCTCCGCGCTTGGGGGGGCTCCGTGCGTCATCGCGCTCAAGCCCCGATTCAGTTCAAAGAGCGTATCCAGGGGGGTTAAGCGCTGGTCTTCCATGACCGAACGTATCCTGCCTGCAACCTCAGAGCGAGCCGCTTGGCCTTGCGAAGTCTTCTGTGGGGGGCCGGCCAGCAGTTCGACGATCTCACCTTGCGAACCAGTGGGTTTACCGGTCGCCGCCAGCAGAACCTCGCTAAGGGACCTCTCGCCCGCGTCGAACAACTGTGCTGACGACTCAAGACGTCCAAATGGATCGATAGTCTTTTGCCATGAAGGAGCAAGTTGGTCGTAGGGGATTTCTCCTTGCCGAGCCAGAATTTGCCACAGGCCGAGGTTCGCCTGGAAAATTCCTAGTGCGTCTCCGCGCAAGTCCTCGTCAGAGATACGATTCAAAGACTCAGCCGCATGAATGAACCGGTTGATGGATGAGTCATTCAATTCAGGAAACTCGGAGAAACTTAGATACCAGTCACTGAATTGCGGATAGGCCTGGGCCATCAGGAGGGTCGTTTCCGGTGATAGCCGATTTTGCGGGGGCCTCTCCCGGTCCAGTTCGCTCAGCGTTAAATAGGTTTGCACTGGGCCGTTGTCTTTGTACGAGCGGGTAAAAGAAACCATTGATTCCAGCAGCTGCTCTGAGTTGCTCCAGTGCCGCCCGTGCCTGCCGACAATCTGCCTCCAAATTTCGAGGTTTCCCGGGACGAGTGGCTCGCCGTTGGGCTGCCATTGCTGGCGCGTGAAAAGAACCAGGAGCGCCGGCGCCCTTCGAAAGGACGCCCTGGCTGCAAACTCATTTCCATCGGGCTCTCGGAATGCTTCGTAAAGACGCCGCAGCCGCGGCGATTTCGTTAAGTGGGTTTGCTGCTCTCGATCGACCCGGGCAATGGTGTCAAAGTAGGCGGCCAGCCAGCCCCGATCCTGTGCCAACAGCCGTATGGTGAAGTCTCGAGGCGATTCGGGGCTGGCTCCTACTAGATCCTTCCAACCGTCCTCGGCAGCCGGTCCTCCCGGCACGAGCACTTTTCCTGAGCGGATACAGAGCTGTGATCCGTAGAAGTCCAGTACAGCGGCATGAGGCAGCAAATTCACCAAGCCGGTCGAACGCTCCATCGAAAGTGCAGTTTCGGGGTCGACTCTGGATACGGCCCAGTAAAGACGAGCGACCTGCGGATCGTGGAGGAGCACATCGAGCAAATCTGGGTGGTATTGCTTGGCCCAGGTGCTTAGGTTGGTCCAGTCGGTTTGCTGAAACAATAGCGGAACTCGCGTGGGCGCGTAGGGATAGTCAAAAGGAGTATTGGTCTGCAATGACTCCTCAAGCTGGGTCAGGGGAAAGCCCGAGTCGATGGTTAAAAAGGCGGTTTCTGGATTGAACGCCGCTAGACTCGCGTCTTTTTGTCCGCACGCATTGCGCAGACGGTAGCCTAGCACTTGCAGCAGCGGTCCGGCCTCTTCACAGCGGGAGACGTGAATGCTGCCGTTTGGCCCTGCCAGCTCCTGAAGCGCCCTGGCCTGGCGCACATACCGCTGGAGCAAAATCACATATTCAGTCTCCCGTCCGGAGGGGTAGCCCATAACGTAGACGTCGCGGGCTAGGACAGGCAGCACCTCCTCCACCGGAATCTCTTGGGAAATACCGGCCATTCTAAGGAAAGACCGTAGCGGTCCGGGAATAGTGATCTGATTTATTGGAGGCAAAACCGATCGAGAAGGCTTACTGGCAACGCCTGTTGGTGCCGAAGGTTCAGGCTGACGCAAGCCACTAGCGGACGCCACAGAAGAAAACAGCACCCAAGCGAAAACTGTCGCGAAGACAGCTCGCTCATTGTGAGGAAACCTCATGGCTGGACGCCTCTTTACAAGATTGGCCGTGCTATCACCGGATTAAACCGAACGACTGCCACCAGGGCTAAACGTTGGCCGGTGTGAGTTTGAACTCCGTTTAGTAGCGTCTGGATTCGGTCGACGGCTCACTCTCCGGTCAGGCCCTACCGGCGCCTTCGGAGTAGCTGTTTTGTGACGAAACCACGTTATACCAGTATCCGCGGAAAATCCAATACCATTTCGCCCTGTCGTCGACCGATCTCGAACGTTTCCTTTGTGGAATCAAATCATTGAAAAGCCGCTTTCAACCGCTTTCTCTTCAGTCGTGTTTGTCGGGCACAGGGGAAGAAATCCTCGTCGACCTGACGCAGGAGATCGTGAATGCGTCGTGAACGCTAAACTCTCGCTTTATCGCTGTGGGCGGGCAGTCACAACGTAGTAAGGAGCGGTTTTCAGCCACGATGCGCGTTGGAGGCATTTCAAGCCATAGAGTCGACGTTTCCACGAACCACTATTCAAGATGGTTCAAAACAACGCCGCCCGATTCGCTCGATTCGTAGAGCGCTTCCACCAGTGCCATGGTCTGGTAGGCATCTTCGAAATGGGTAGGCAAGGTGGAGGCTGATCCCTCGACAAACGCTTGAAGCGCACCCATGGTGCCCATGAATCCGTCGGGGAAGTTGTTGCCAGTGATCGGTATAGATTGCCATTGTTCTTGATTTGCTCCGCGCTTTGCGAACGATGCCGAGTCAGGCTTGCCAGTTGGGTAGTCCAGATTGAGGCCCATTGTCATACGAGCTGCTCCTTTCAGGCCTTCCCACTGCACAAAACTATGCTGATGCTCGGGACCAAAATTGTGATTGTGGTTGGTCGCGACAAAGACGCGCATCGCATCCCCATAGTCAAGGATGGCCACCGTCTTAGTAGGAGCCAAATGAGCGTGCTCCGGGCTCTTCACCGTCTTGGCGTAGACGGAGCGCGGATTCCCAAGCCAGGAACGGATTAAATCGAAGTAGTGGATGCTGTGGTAAAGGATCTCAAGCCGCGGGGCGTTGGCCAGAAAGCTCCACAGATGCCAAGGCGTGTAGGTGCTCGTCTGCACCTCGACATCGACGAGCTCGCCAAGCATTCCCTTCTCCGCCAGGGATCTGACCGCGAGGTTGTTGGGTGAATATCGAAGGGAAAAATTTACAGAGGCGATCAGGTTTTTGCGACGGCAGAGATCTCTGATCGCGCGGGCCTCTGCTAGCGTCTCCCCCATCGGCTTCTGCATCAGCACAGCCGAACCGTCTTTGAACTCAGGCAGGATTCGCAGCAGTTGCGAGGCGGGAACGGCAACGTCGAAGATAGCGTCGGAGGGGGCGAAGCGGATCGCCTCGGTGAGAGAGTTAAAGCTACGGGGAATGTGCCTTTCGGCCGCTAGGCCGGCCGCCCGTTCCGGCAACTCATCCATGATGCCGATGACCGGGAACTGCGCTTTCTCATAAGCGGGGAGATGCGCAGCCCGCACGATTCCTCCAGCTCCAATGATGACGATAGGGCGAGGCCGCTTTGGATAGACAAGGACCGCGGAGGAAAAGCTTTCCCTTGCTTGTGCGGGAGAGGACTGCATCGACAACTTCCTTTCTTCGATGCCTAGTTATGGTGAATAAGTTTTTCTCGCCATGCCTCGGCGATCAAAGTCATCTGACGAAAGGCTTCAGATCTCACCCGCCTGGTCGATGCTCAGGACATAGGCATACTTACCCGGCAGCGAAGCCGGTAAGGACACTTTGACGTCCTCTCCAACCTGTGTCCAGGTTAACGGTTTGTCGTATCCGAGTAGCTCGATCGTTGCGCCGGCTTTTGGCTTCAACGAGGCGATGGTCACACTGGGCCCTTGGATGCTGCCCATCATCGTCGCATAAAGAGTGCTATTTTTCTGCGTGAACCGGACATCCATGCCGCTGGTGGTCTTGCCCTCGGCACGCTTCCACGGGTGAGTGCCATAAATGGCGTCACCGTTTTGGGCTAGCCAGGCGCCAAGCTCCTTCAAACGCGCCATCTGCACTGCCGGGATTGTTCCATCGGCTTCCGGGCCGACGTCGAGGAGCAGATTGCCATTCTTGCTGACGATGTCCACCAGCAAGTAGATGAGCTTGTCTGGAGCAATTGTCTGGGCCTCACCCTCGGCGCGGTTGTAGCCAAAGGATTGGCCGAGGCCGCGACACTCTTCCCATTTCTTGGGGCTGATCTCTTTCAGGGTGGAGTATTCCGGCGAGGTATAGTCGGCATGCTTGATGCCAAACCTGTCATCAACGACGCCATCCGGTACCGCGTTGTAGTATTCCGCCTCGATGTCCATCGGGTGCCCGGTCTTCGGATAGTCGATGTCATTCCAGAGGACCGATGGCTGATAACGCTGGATCAGTTCGCGGTATTGTGCGTCCACATATTTCCCGTAAGCTTCGCTCTGTGGCTTGGTGGCTTCGAAGCTCTCACGGGAGCTGATCGGTCCGGGAACGAAGGTCCAATCGAAGCCTCCCGAGTAGTACAACCCCATCTTCAACCCCTGCTGGCGAACCGACTTGGTCAGATCGCCCACCAGGTCCCGGGTCGCATGTTGGCGATCGGCCGGCAGTGTCGGATTGGGCGTGACGCTGGGCCACAAGGTGAATCCCTCGTGATGCTTGGTGGTCAGCACAACATATTTGGCGCCAGCGTCCTTGAAGATCTGGGCCCAGGCATCGGGATTCCATGAGGCGCTCTGCTTGTCGAACTCGGCGGCAAAATCGTAGTAGTTGTGGTTAGGGCCGAAGTGTTCGCGATCATACTTTTGTGTTGGCGACCCATCAATTCGAACTGTGTTGTAGTACCACTCGGCGTAGGGATTATTTTTAAACTGGTTCGGATCGTTGAAATTCACCATAGTCAGTGGCGCCCAGCCGGGGACGGAGTAGAGGCCCCAGTGGATAAATATCCCCAGCTTTGCGTCGTCGTACCATTGAGGAACCGGGTGCTGGTCAAGCGACTGAATGCTTGCTTCGTAGTGTGGCGGCGCTTGCGCGAAGCCCGCGGTCGAAAGCGCCAAGGCCGCGAAAGCAGCCAGCTTCGCAGTCGTGCCTCTTTTCGAATACCCGTAAGACCGTATCAAATTTTCCTCGCAGTTGACCAAGACGCGGAGGCATCGGGACGGACAATTCGGTCCGAAATGGCCGCGCTATGTCGTTATAGTTAACGTTTACTCGATAACGCACTAGAGTCCTAGGTGGAGCATACGCTTGTCAAGCGATTTCCACTTTGGAGGAGCCAACGTATCCGAGTATCCACGTTCGAAAACCAGCGGTCCCTAGGCCTGGAGCGGTTTACCAGCTCTTTTTGATCAAACCGTCCACTGCGAAACCGCCATTCTGGTCTCGGGTCCCACTTACCGCAATTTTCGGCGTTAGCTGGTACTGGCCCTGAATCGTCTGATTCTGGGTCGACGCGACATTGCTAGAGAAGGTGATGAACAGATTCCCCGTAACCCGCTGCTGGATGGTGATGTTTGCGCCAGGAGGTCCTTGACTGGTTCCTCCCGCCAATACCGGACTAATCGAAAGCTGAGAAATGCCGGCGATCTTTGAGACACGACTGGTTACCTGGTTGCTCACCTGGGAGGCGATCAATGACTCGGCTGCCTGATTCGCCGGGGTCGACGGATTGGCTGCATTGGCTTCGGTTGTTTTGCCGAAGGCCAACAAGTTGATAATGTCCGCAGAAGGCAGCGCCGGATCGGAGCTGTAGTTCGTCCGTAATTGATCGATGGGACCATTAAACCGCAGATAGACGCTGTATTCCTGGATGTTGGTGTAGAGCGTGAGGTTGAGGACCGGCTGAGTTTCGGACGGATTGACGAACTCGATGGTGCCGCCATTCAGCACGAATCTTTCTCCGTTGAGGATCACGTCGCCATTGTTGAGGTTAACCCGGCCCAGGATGACGGGATCTGCTGCCGTGCCGCGCACCTGCAGGTTCGCTGAACCGTTGATGCTTACGGTTCGGCTTACAAGATTGACGTCGTTCGTTGAATGTACGGCCAGGTTCAATTGCAGATTTTGACTGAAGCCCTGGCTGGGCGGAAGAGTGATCCCGCCGGAGAATTGGCTGATGAAGTTAGTCAGATCGAAGGCCGGGGTAAACGAGATGTCCGATAAGCTGACCGATCCGCCAAGCAGCGCATTATCGGTCGATCCGGTAAGCGTCACGTTAGCATCGACGCCTTCCCGAACTCCTTGTGGATAGAGCATGCGGACGCCCTTGGCAGCCAGCCCCAAATCGAACTGGATGGCAGGTTGATAGGTGACGCCGCCTTGCGCGGTGACCTTGCCTCCCCCAACGGTTCCCTCGAAGCTGCTAATGTTCAGCCGATTCTTCGTCAGGGTCAACACGCCGTTGCCGTGTTGGAGCCCGATGGGCAGGTCCCCGGAGGAGAAGCTAGCGTCCACTATGTTGACTTGTCCACCTATATTCGAGCTGCTAGGCGCTCCGTAGGAATTGATGTCGAATTTGATCTGACCCGAGGTCCTTATGTCAGGGCTGAAGAGCTGCGCCAACTGGAGATTGACGGAGCCCAGCAGCAGAGCCGAGATTGGCGGGTTGGGTTGTACGGGGAACGACGCCTGGAGCTGAAGATCGGTGTCCGTTCCGCGAATGCCGAATCGCTGCAAGGAAACGATATTGTCCTTGTAATCGATGTGAATCGGAGCGGCAGCGGCCAATTGGAGCGTCTTCTGATAAGCCACCTTCAACACCGGAATCGTGACGTGGGCCTCTAGGCGTTTCTGGTCTTTGAGCGGTCCATTTAGCGTTGCATGGAGCTCAGTTTCTCCGCTGACATCAGCTGCTTGCGCCGGAGCGTACGCCGCCAATATCGGCTGCAAGGGAATCGATTGAGTGTCGATCGATGCCTCTGCCGGGTAGTCGCCGGTTAGGGCGACCTTGGCTACTGCCCGAAGAGAGCTATTCACAGCTGAGCAGATCAGGTTTGCATTCGCTAGATGATTCGCGAGGTTCACGTGCAGATTGGAATTGCTGAAGGTCTGCCCCTGGACGATGAGTTGTGGGATGTTGAGAGTGGCATCAAGTCCAGGATTGTCAAACGTTCCTTGTCCACTTGCATTCGCAGAGAGCGTGCCGGTCGCATTGATGCTCTTGCTTTTCACGCTCTGCAGCTGACCCAGCTGGAGTCCGGTGGCGGTCAGCTGTGCCGTGTAGGTTTTGTTCCTGGGGCGAAGGCTGAAGCGGCTCTGAAGCTGACCGTCGATGACTTGGACTGCTAAGTCGCCGTGCAGTTCGTCTCCGGCGCCAGCGAAGGAGAGATTCGCCGAATCGATTGGCTGTTCATAGACGACAGTCCTCCCGAGCGACACGGTTCCTTGTCCCTGGGGGCTTAGCTGGGTGCCATGCACATTCACATTTGCGTTGAGAGTTCCGGTCACCGGCACTTGGGAGCCAGCGATCCTGGCAAGATCCGCGAGACTCAGCTCGCTCGCCTGGAGTCTGAGGCCGAGCTGGCTGGTTGGAGTGAAAGACCAGTGGGAGAGCGCGGTGTTGGCGTTGAAATGGATCCGGCCGCGAGAGGCAAGCTGTAACTCCGCATTTGTCAGCCCAGCGCCGGTCGGGCTTAGGTCGACGGTACTTTGCAGCTGTTTGATGCCGGCTCCCCTGATGAGAACGTTGGAGGCGGAGAGGCGTCCGGCCAGGTGGGGAGCCTTGGTTGTCCCATGGATCGTCCCTTGAAACGAGGCAGCTCCGGCCAGATCCAACTGCGGGGCTGGGCCGTTTGACGGTGGCGGTTCAAAGACACGGGCGATGACCTCGACCTCGTGCAGGTCCCTCGCTTCGAGACTGACGTTCAGGTTGGACGTGTTGCTCATGACCCCATCTACGGTCAATGTTGTGTGAGGGGTCCGAAGATAACTTCTGGATAAGGACAGCTGGTTCCCGCGACCGATATATCTTGCATGGATAACACTGTCGACTGGAATTGCTTGAGCGACTGGAATTGCTTGAGCGACCGGGAGTGCTTGGGGATTGCCAGCTGGGGCGGCTCCGGCGACGCCGCCGGTGATCGTGGACTGCGCTGTGGCTACCAGATCGTCGAGTGTCTTTCCCCAGTTCGCGTTTGCATCTGCGTTGAGCACTCCATTGAGAGTGGCCCCGTTAGGGAGCGCAGAACCCTGGACCGCGTGGTTGAGCTCTCGCAGCGATAATCCCTGAAGAGTGGCCTGCACCTGGGTGTGCGAATCGCCTCCCATTTTGGTCATCTTCCCACTGCCGCTCAGGCGTCCACCGAGAATCTCCAGGTGGAAATCTTGAAGAGCTGCATCGCCATTTTCCAGCGAGTAATGCCCCAGCAGGTCCGTGGCTTGCATACGCAGGGAGGGAGTGCTGAGATCCAGCCGCTGACTACTAACATCTCCCTTCAAGTCGATAGAATCAATCATCGCTAGATTCGGAGTTTGTTGGTAGTGCGCTGAGCCGGTTGCACGAACGATCCCGGTAGGTATGGAGGGATTGTTCAGGATCTGCCGAAACTCGCTTGTATCCAGGAGGGCGTCGTAATGCGCCCGGAGATCCGGCTTGGCATAATTCTCCAGGTCAGCAGTTACCACCAACTGCGACGGGCCGCTGGTCAGCTTTGCCTCTTTGAGAACGAATCCGCTTGGCGTGGCTTCAAATTGCGCCTCCAGATTGTGGGGAATCTGCTGCAGAGCGCCGGAGGTGAGGCGGCCGTTCGAGTAAGCAAGCCGGCCGGAGTACTTCTGCGACGCGGCATCGAAAGTGGCGTTGAAGACCAGGTCATGTAAGTCCGCATCGAGGTCGCTTTGACGGTTGTTGTAGAACGCCTCGCCGCGGTCAAGGACGGCGTGACGGATGCCCAGATCGAAGAGGCTTGTTTGACTGCCGCTCGAGCCGGAACTCTTGATTGTCGGGATATTAGAGCGGCCGTTCGCGTCGGTTGTCACTTTGACGACGGGGCGGTCAATGCGCAAAGTATCGAGATACCACTGTCTGCGAAAGGCGGATACGATTTTCACGCCCACTTCGGCGTGTTCGACTTGAAGGATCGGAGGGTCCGGATAAGGGTTTGCGCCGTGAACCGTGATGCCATAGAGATCGAGGCTTAGATGAGACAAGCGAAGAGTGAAGTTCTGCAGCTGCACTTGCACACCCAAGGTTTCGCTGGCTTGCTGCTGAACCTTATCGATCAAGTAACGATGAAATCGAGCGCTATGGAGAATACCAGCTAGAGTGAGAGCGATCAGCAGTACGAGCAGTGCGGAAGAGGCTGCGATCCAGCCGCCGATTCTCAGCCATAGCGGGGTCTTCTGTTGCTGGCGTTCTGATGGGGATAGATTTCCTTGAGGAGAGTAGCCAGTGTTCACGAGTACCTCGCTTAAAACGCTTGTCCAATGCTGATGAAGTATTGCGTCGCTTGAATGCCGGGAATCGGATTGAGATTTCTGCCAAGGTCGATACGCACCGGACCAACTGGTGTTGCATATCGTAGGCCCAATCCCACGTTATTGGTGTAGAGCGAAGTGAAGTCATGAAAGCCAACCAGAGGAAAGACGTTGCCTCCGTCGTAAAAACCAACCACCCCGAGACCCTTCTTGATTGGGAGCGGAACGCGCAGCTCGGAATTGATCAAAAGCAATTCGTTGCCCCCGCTTGGTACCTGGATGAAAGTACAGTCTGTCGTAGACCCGCTGCTACAAGCGGGAATCTTTCTCTGCGGGCCCGCTCCATCGAGAGGGAAGCCGCGCAGGGTGTTGCCTCCCCCGGTAAAGAAGGACTCGCTCAAAGGCACACGGCTGTTGGAGAAGGGTTGAGCAAGACCGATGCGGAGGCTGTTCGCCCAAACAATGCCATGACGGAGCGGCCTGAAATAGGCCAACTGCGCGGTCAACTTAGCGAAGTCGACGCTCGAGCCAAGCTTCGTGGAGTTGAAGTCAAACTCGACTGTCTGTAGGACTCCCTTGTGTTCATCCAGGGTGTTATCGCGGGTATCGCGGGTGAGGTTAGCTGCGATCGTCGAGAGCCGAACATGCTGGTCTTGTGGTAAGACCAATTGCGGTATCTCGATCCTGGTCAGGTCGGTCTTGCTATAGCTATAGCGGAGAAAGAGGATGTCTGCATTTGCCTTGTCGAGGCTGCGCTGTACCTGATAACTGCCGAGGAACACCTGGGAAGAGAATATCGGATTCTCCTCGTTGCGTTCGGCGGAGATCGATGCTGTGGACTTCCATGGAGACCAGCGAAAATTGGGATCGATATAGTAAGCCGCGCCCCGCTGATCGAGGCGTCCGGCGAAGCCAGTAAAGGACAGCGTCTCCCCTTTGCCTCGAAAGTTGTTGCGGGTGTACTGAAATGTTCCTCGCGGTCCATAGAAGGTCGTCTGACTGGTGGTAAAAGTAGAGGGTAGTCCCACGGGAGGCAGGTTCGGCAGGGCCACCGTGCCGCTCGGTACGCTGCCGCCACGATTGATAAATTCGAATCCAAATCCGTAGGTAATCTGGTTTTTCTGCGCCTCGTGGACCTTGACTAATACATCTTCCTGGGTCTGGGTGGTGATGGTTCTTTTTGGATCTACCTCGGCCCAGTCGAAGACGCCGGTGTGGTTATACAACTGGCTCTCTGCCGTAAGCAGCTCGGTTTCAGTAAGCGGCTGTTCCCCTTTGATTGCGGCTACGTCCTGATCGATAAGCCGCTGCTGGGTGTCGACTCGGCCAAGCGTGTAAACATTCGATGCATAGACTCGTGGTCCCTCGTAGATGTGGTAGATGACGTCGATATGATGAGGATCATTCTTCGAGACCACTTTCGCTGTTTCCCTGAAAGTTGAGGTGAGATAGCCGGCTTTGAGATAGTTCGCAACGATGTTCGCGCGGTCGCTCTGCACAAGGCTCTGAGAATAGGGCTTGCCGGGCGCCAGCTGCAATCCTTTTGGGGCGAAGCTGGTTTCAGGAAAGGTGGTTGCACCCTCGATTTTCAGAGAGTTGACGATGTCGCGCGGGCCTTCATCGACAACAAAGACGACCTTGATCGCAGGTCCATCATTGACGACTTTAGAGGCTACTTGTACGCTGCTGTAGCCCTGAGCCTGGTAGACCGCTTCGAGGTTCTTAACGCTGGACCTCACCAGCTTTTCGCTGAAATTGCCAGGGGAAAAGGGATGGGACTTCTGTACGGTAAGGCGCGAGGTCAAATCGGAGGAGGGGAGGTGAGTATTTCCGGAGACACTGACCTCAGAGACCTTGCGCTTCTTTTCCTTGCTGATGCGGTAGACGATGGTGTCGCCAGTAGCTAATATCTTGCTATCTGAATCGACTTTGACGTCAAAGAACCCTTTCGCCTGGAAGTAGGAGATCAGCGCCTCCCGGCCTTCCTGTACTGATTCTTCGTCAACAGCGATGCCTTGATAGACGGGGAGCAGCGACTTGCGAGTCCAACTCCAAAGGTGAGCGCCCTCTAAGTCGACGTGAACCACAGGTCCGGGATGGACGCTGAAGTGGATGTCTGCCTGATTCGTATCCTGATGAAACTCCGCACCGGCCAACTCCACTTCGGCGTTAAGCCGGCCACGCTTCTGTAATTGGGTTTGAAGATAAAGGGCTGCTTTCGACAGAGTGGTACGGCGATAGGTCTTGCCGGTCCGGATGGCCGCACCTCGTCCGCGGGCGATCAAGGTCGCGAGGCTGGCCTTGATTCTTGCCGCTTCTTCAGCAGTGACGCCATCGACAACGATGTTCCCAAACTTCGCCCGGCGGTTGAGGGTGACGTGGAAGTCCACGTTGGCGACGCCGACCTGGGAGTCTACCTTCACTTCCGACTTCACCTCGGCTTCAAAGTAGCCTTCCTGCCGGAAGAAGTTGATCAGGCTCTGGCGGTCGCGCTCGATATCCAGGGCATCGAAAGGCGCCTGGGACGGGAAGTCCGCCACCTGCACCAGGCGGGAGTAGGCAAACTGCTCCGCGCCGGGAAATCGAAAGATCCCAATATAAATGGCCGGCTCGAGAACCAGGAGGACACGAACACCGTTGGGTTCAGGTTGTACCTGGAGCTGCACTTCCTTGAATTTTCCTGAAGCCTTGACCGCCGCCACTGTCTGGTCCAGCTTCTCCTGGGAGAAGGGCTGTCCGTCTTTTTGCGCGAACATCGGCGCAAAGTCGGAGTTCTGCAGATCCGGACGTCCTGCGATCTCCACCGAAGTGACATTTTGGCCCTCGTAGGAGGACAAGGTCTGGGCTGTCGCTGCTCCGGTCTTTGGGACCTCTTGAGAAGTCTTCGTCTGAGCGGGAAGGTCTCGGATCAGCAGCAAGACCGCGCAGAGAAGACCGAAATGAAGAATTCGCCTGCGGACCATTCTCTTCGTTCCCAGGCAAGTGCAAGTTGCGTATGTGCGATGGAGCAGATAAGTACCCACTTTACTGGCAGCTAAGATGCTGAGGCTGGCTAAGCGGTTTGATCCTGAAGGATTCGGTGGGAGCGCGTCAGGAAGATGCACGATCTTCCACGGGAAAGGGAGTTGCTGGCGGTTCACAGCTGCCCTCTTCGAGGGACTGAAGGAGATGATTTTTTGCGGCGGCAGCTTCGATTTCGCTGTTTAGCTCGGCGCCGAGAAGGAGGGCAAGTCCGGAGATATAGAACCATGTCAGCAGGATGATGACCGCGCCCAGCGAGCCGTAGGTCAGCGAGTAGTTGTTGTAGAAGTGGAGATAAATCCGAAGGGTGAAGGAGGCGAGCAGCCAAGTGGCGATCCCGACCGCTCCTCCTGGGGTGAGCCAATGCCAACGACGCGTTTTCACGTCGGGCGCCCAATAGTAGATGACCGCAAACGACAAGACAAGCAAGGCGGTTGCGAAGGACCAGCCGGCCAACCTGACCACTGCCGCTGCGAGCGCGGCAAGCACCGGGTGAGACAGGCGTCTGTGGGCTAAGGCCGCGAAGAAATCCGCGCCGAGCAGCGATGTCAGTATCAATGAGACGAGGATGGTCAGCACAATCGTCAAGGCAATTGCGCAGATTCGTGCTTTGAAGAACGACCGTGATTCGCGAATTTTGTATACCGTGTTGAGGGTATCCTGGATGGCTGAGATGCCCACCGAAGCTGACCAGATGGCGGCGATCAGCCCAAAGGTGACTTTGCCGGAGGTAGCGGCAGCAGCCGTCTCATTGTAGGTGTTCAGCACTGTCCCCATGGCTGCAGTAGGAATCACTATCGAAAGATAGTGCAGCAGCTTGTCATATATGTGAGCGGCTGAATGCGCGGCGAGGCCAAGGATTGAGCTGGCGCTGAATAAGGTCGGGAAGAGAGCGAACAGGAAGTAGAAGCCTAATTCGGCGGCCCGGCCAAAGAGGTTATCGGAGAGTAGCGATTTCCAAGTGTGGTCGGCGATCACGCGCAGGGAGGTCCCTTGCAAATTCCAAAGAGAATGGAGGGGAGATCGAGAGACAAGCTCCCATACACGTTGCTGGAGGAGGCGTTGCGAGGTGTGGATCGGAGTTTCAGCGCCGACCATAACGGGGGCCCAGAGAGAAGATTATCAACCTTTTGCGCTAGATGGATGCAGGAATGGCCCTCAAGGATAGCCGGTCCACTTAGAAGATGATGGCCCCGTCAAAACAATCAAAGGCTCCTCTACAATCAAAGCCTCTTCTTCTGCTTGAGTGGTAGTCTGAGGCGCCCGCTCCATCAGAGAAGCCAGGACATCAAGGCACGACCAGCAGATCGCGCTCGCGCTCTGTCTCGAGAGGCAAGAGAGCAGCCGAAACTGCGTCAAGCAAGATTGAAGCCGGACCGGTCATCCCAATCCAGACATGTCTCCAACTGCTAATGCTTCACTTTTGCCACCCTCCCGCGGTGAGGTCTTCATATAGCATCCAAGGCTTGACGAGAGAATCGCGAATTCAAGCATTGACAAGAAATCGAATCTCTCTTATTCTCCGATTCATGAGTCGTCACTTACAAGTTCGTTGTTGTCCTATCACACAGTTTCTTGTGTGCATGGCTATTGGCGACGCGTGTGTGACAGACTAACTCTGCAGCGATCTCGTAAGTGAGATAACCCCGCTCAGAATCAGAAGACGTCCCCAAGCTTCCCAAGCAGAACGATCTTAGCGTTCTGTGCCTGCACCGCCTCGACAAATCCGAATAGACCACGTCTTTCCGCAAAGTCTTTGGTGTCTTTGCGCCCGGGCTGGTTACTGCGATGCTAAGGCCGTCCGTCAGGCTCTTCAGCCTTGCTTTGTCTCGGATTCATGCGTCAACCGGCGGACTCCACCGAGGAGCAGAGGGATGTTGAAGAGATTTGTAATAGCTATGATGCTCTCCACGGCTGCGTTTGCTCAGCAGGCGTCGAACGCAGCCACCGACGCTGAGGGTGCTCAGCATGCACCGGCCACCAAGGCCAAACAGCTTACCAACCAAGAGTTCGATACTTACCTTGCCCATCCAGAACAAGTCCTGTTGCTTGATGTGCGCAGACCGGACGAGATTTCGACCATTGGCGGCTTTCCCGTCTATCTCAGCATTCAAGCGAAAGATTTAAAGAACCATCTCGGTGAGATTCCGAAGGACCGGCCTATCATCACGGTCTCGAACCACGCGGCGCGCGCCAGCGTCGCTGCCGATCTTTTGGAAAGCAATGGCTTCAAAGTCCTCGGAGCAGTAGGCGCAGATACATATCAGAAAGCTGGAGGAGCCCTCGCGGTTAAGATTCCTATTCCGCCGCCGACGCCCGGAAGTAAGCCGAACACGGTCGGCTCGAACCCGCAGCCAGCACCTACGGGATCACACTGAGCCTCCAATGACTCTCGCTGATATTAAGCAACTCACTCCGAAGATAGTTGTCATCGCTCTTGTGATTTCCACGAGCACCGCGATGTGCAAGGCTCAAACGCTTCTTACCCAAAAGGCGCTCTCGGTGGAAGCAGCTTTGTCTGTCGCTACTGGTGCTCTAGACAAGTGCCGCGCAGACGGGTATCGAATCAGCTTGACGGTGCTCGATGCCAGCGGCCTGGTCAAGGCCCAGGTGCGAGGGGATGGTACTGGTCCCCACACGCTTGAACACAGCCGGCGCAAGGCATACACCGCGCTTACCTTCAAGCGCACATCCGCGGACACGGCCAAGGCCTGGGCCTCGGCCACAACCCCACCGCCGGTGATCGAGGGTACCGTAGGCGCCGCGGGCGGGGTACCCATAAGAGCAGGCAATGAAATCATCGGCGCGATCGGGGTTAGCGGCGCGCCCGGCGGAGAAAAGGACGAGGCTTGTGCGAATGCGGGCATCGCTAAGATTGCGGACTTGTTGAAGTAACGCTTTGTCTGTTCAGCGGACGCACTGTGGGTACCGCTTCGGGTTTGAGCCAGGGGCTCATGCCGTAGAGTCGCGGCCGCGTGTCCGGTCTCGCATCCACGAGTTGCACGCACGAAATGCTTATGGCGGAGTGGAACACAAACCGGTTGGTTGTTTGTGAGGTTCGCTCGAGGTGGAAAGACGACGTGTTCAAGAGAATCCTTGTAACTCTGACAATGAGCATCCTCTGCTTCCGTGCGCCTGCGCAGGTTGCTACTGACGCCATCATCACCGGGGTGGTTACCGATACCGCGGGCGGCGTGGTTCCAGAGGCCTCAGTGACAGTGACCAATGTGGCCACGGGCATTCGGTCAACGGTGGCGACAAACAAAAATGGGCTATATCGCACCGCGCCACTCAAGATTGGCGAGTACACGGTGAGCATCGAGGGGAAGGGTTTCAAGCAGTTCTTTGAACCAGGCGTGGCGCTCGACATAGGAGCCATCCGTCAGATTGACGCGACGCTTGCAGTCGGCGATGTCGTCGATACGGTGCAGGTGCAGGCCAGTACAGAGCAGTTACTGCAGAAATCCGACTCCTCTGTAGGTACGGTGATCACCAATCAGCAGATTGAAGAGCTGCCGCTCAACGCCGGGAGCAATGGGCGCGACTATCTTCAGCTTGCCACGCTCTCTGCGGGAACCACTCCCGCCGTTCCCAACAGTACCGGAAACTCCGGCGGAATTAGCATTGGCGGACAAGCTGGCAGCCAAGCGGCATTTCTGCTCGACGGCATCGACAATAACAACCAGCAGATACTTACAGCGCACACTGGCCAGAAAGAGATCATCAAACCGTCGATCGACGCCATTGCCGAGTTTAAAGTCTTGACCACTAGTTATTCGGCTGAGTTTGGACGCTCGTCGTCTGGGGTAGTTAGTGTTGATCTGAAATCGGGAACCAACAACATTCATGGAAGCGCCTTCGAGTTCCTTCGCAATGACGCCGTTGACGCGCTGCCTGACTTTTCCGCAACGAAGCTCCCTTTCAAGTACAACGACTTTGGCGGTACCCTTGGAGCTCCCATCCGCAAGGACCGGGCTTTTATTTTCGGAGATGTCGAGTTCTTCCGGCTCAGGACGCAAAGTACCGTCTATAGCCTGGTTCCTACAGCTGCTCAAAAGACTGGTCAGTTTTCTACGCCGATCTACCAGCCTGGTACCTACAACGGAAACTCTCGCGCTGAGTTTCCTGGCGATCGGATTTCCGGCGTCGATCCAATAGCAAACGCTCTGCTGCAATATTTTCCGGCCCCGAATTTCAAGGGAAGTGGATCGCTTGCCGCTGACAACTACTACTACAACCAGAGTGGAAATCAGAACAACTACCGTTGGGACGTTCGCGTGGACCAGTCACTGTCCAGCAAAACGAGCTTGTTTGGGCGCTATAGCTCGGAGCAAGTGCGTTACGCGTTATCTAACTCGCTGCCGCCGCTCGACGGTCAATACTATGCGGGGTCAGGCGCGCAACTGATCGACAGCCAGGCATTCGTCGTTGGGTACGATACCACCTTCTCTCCGCATCTTCTCGGGTCGCTGCGGCTGGGGTGGAACAGGCTCCATTGGAACGAATCATATCCGCGGCAGAACCTGACCGGGGTGGGCATACCAGGTGTCGCAACTACCAATCCTGGTTTCTCCGAGATCCTGATTACGAATTTCACCACGATCGGCATTAGCAATGTACCCAACACTGATGACAGCCAAAATCGCGAGATCGCGGCGAGCGCGACCTGGAACCGCGGAGCGCATACCATCAAGTTCGGCTGGCAGGAATATTGGCTGCAGACAAATTTCGACAGCTCGCAGCTGACCAGCGGCATCTTCAGCTTTAATGGTCAATATACGGCGGCGACCCCGAACTCCACACCCAGCAATGACCAGCGCTTTGCCGACTTTCTTCTCGGCGCCACTTCGCAGGAGAAGTTATCCAGTCCTTCTATCCTGAATTTCCGATCGCCGTATACGCACTTCTACGTACAGGACGATTGGAAGGCGAGCCGCTCCCTGACGCTGAACCTTGGATTGCGTTATGAACTTAGCCTTCCGGCGGTCGACAAGTACAACAGGATCGCCAATTTCGACGAAGACAGCGATCCGTCGAGTCCGCAGCTTGTATACGCCGGCGAGTACGGCGGTAGCCGGGCGCAGCGGGCCCTACAGAATGTGAGTTACACGGGACTCGCTCCGAGGTTCGGCTTTGCCTTCAGTCCGGAAGGCAGCAAGACAGTGCTGCGCGGCGGTTACGGTATCTTCTACTCGAATGCCATCACGGTTGGGGGCATGCAGTCGATGGAGAACAATCCCCCTGTAAACCAACTGCGCCTCATCACGTCTCCGAGTCCAACAACTCCGAGCGAGTTTTTGCAGTATGGATTTCCCGTCGATGCGCTCTCACTCACAAACGCCAATGGCAAGAAGAACGTGACGCTGGTTTCTTTTGATCGCCACGCGGTAATACCGACCGATCAGCAATGGGACGTGAATGTGCAGCGTGCGCTGCCTTTCGGCGTCGTCGCAGAGGTCGGCTACTACGCCAACAACTTCGATCATGCCTGGTGGCAGGTGGATGGAAACCCTGCGCCTGCGACAGCGACGTCGGCGTTGCCAACGGGTGGGATCAATGCAAACCGTCTCTTCAAGTCGACGACTATTCCTGCCGTCGCCGGCAATCCAACTATCAATCTGGGAACAGTAAGCCGTGTCTGGAAGGAGGGTTGGAGCCAGTACAACAGTCTGCAAGTGAAGGCCGAGAAGCGCTATGGCAAAGGCCTGAGCTTTCTGGCCTCCTACGCCTATGCCAAAACAATCGGGATCGGCGACACCCAAGACTTTCAAGATCCAAATGATATTCAGGCCGAGCGAGCCGTGGCCAGCACTGATCTGCGGCACCACTTTGTGGGAAGTGGCGTCTACAACCTCCCGTTCGGCCATGGCAACCAGTTCGGCGGCGATTGGAATCGCTGGGTCGACGGCTTGCTGGGCGGATGGGCGTTCAGTCCAATTCTGACATTCAGCACAGGAACACCGCTCAATCTGACGGAATCCAAAAACCCATCGAACAGTGGCGGTACCGCCGACCGCCCGAACCTGGCCGGTGCTCCTTATCGACCAGGTTCAGTCTCGGGAAATCCTGCGTGCACGGCGTCTGGGGCGCACACTCGAAGCGCGGCGGAGTGGTTCAATCCGTGCGCTTTTGCCGTGCAGCCCTCGGGAACCTACGGGGACGCGCCTCGCAACGCCATCACCTCGCCGGGCATTGTCAATATCGATGCAGCGCTTCATAAGACGCTTGCGATCAACGAGCATGTGCGGGCGCAGTTCCGGCTCGAGTCCTTCAATGTCACCAACACTCCTCACTATGGCCCCCCGGCTCTGGATGTTCAGTCGCCGACCACGCTCGGGACGATTACCACGATCACAGGCAATCCGCGGCAGAACCAGATTGCAGTCAAAATTGTTTTCTGACGAGTTTGAGGAGAAATCAGAAAATGCCGCCCCTCTTGCATCTTTGTCAATGGATCTACCAGACACATCTTTCGGTCGCCATTCGCGGATCGGTATGGGTATTTCCAATTATCGAGTCTATCCATGTCCTCGGTATCACGGTTCTGGTGGGCACGATCGCAGTCGTCGATCTTCGGCTGCTGGGGATCGTCATGAAACGCGAACCGGTTTCGAGCATAGCCCGCCAGATCTTGCCCTGGACATGGGCAGGCTTTGGCCTGATGTTTGTCACCGGCCTTCTTCTTTCTATTGCGGAGGCAGCCACTAACTATTACAACCTGGCCTTCCGCATCAAGCTGGTTCTTCTCCTGCTGGTGGGCTTGAATCCGCTGATCTTCCATTTGTCGGTTTATCGCAGGGTCTCTAACTGGGACGTTTCGGCGGTCACGCCCGTGCGCGCCCGGTTGGCGGCTGTCTGCTCTCTGGTCCTTTGGTCCGGCATCATCGTCGCCGGTCGCATGATCGCCTACCTTGAAAGGCCCTGACACCAAGCCATGAATCTAGAAGGAGTATTGCTGGCATGACATTCCTGAGCTTCTGCCATTGGCTGGCCGGCTCACGCATCGGTACTATCATGCGCGACTCCACCTGGGACTTCGCGATCGTGGAGATAATCCACTTGCTTGCCCTTGCTGTCTTCGGCGGGGCGGTGCTGCTGGTTGATCTTCGCTTCCTGGGTGTGGGATTGAGGATGCAGCCAATCGCGAAGACCGCTCGCGAACTGCTGCCGCTCACTGGAGGCGGCGTCATCGCAATGTTAATCTCCGGATTCCTGTTGGTGGCAAATGGGCCGGTCCGCTATTACTACAACCCTGCCTTCCGCATCAAGATGGCTCTCTTCGTCTTTGCGTTGTCGTTTCATTTCATCGTTCAGATTGCGGCGGCGCGGCGGCCTTTGGAGAGTGAGAAAAGCCCGGTCTGGTTAAGAGTAAGCGCGGTTCTATCTTTGTTTGTCTGGCTCAGTATCGGCATCGCCGGACGCGCCATAGGCTATGTATAACTTCCCGGCGTGTTAGTCCGCTATCGGCATTGGCGGTGTTGTCTGTAGTCCTCGTGAAATCGCAATTTAAAGCCTTAAGGAGTCGTTTCATGAAGAAGCACTTGCTTACCGCGGCCTTGTTGTTCAGTATGGCCGCTGGTTCCACCCGAAGTTTCGCGCATCACTCGTTTGCGGCGGAGTACGACGCCAGTAAACCAATCACACTGAATGGAAAACTCACCAAGCTTTCCTGGGTCAATCCTCACGGCTGGATTTATGTCGATGTCGTCAATCCGGACAAGACGGTAACCAGTTGGGCGGTAGAGTTCGGCAGTCCCAACGCGCTTCTCCGCCGCGGTCTTCGGGAAACAGACTTCCCATTGGGGATCGATCTTACCATCAATGGATATCTCGCCAAAAATGGAAAGAAGATCATTAACGGCACTTCGGTGAAGCTCCCCGATGGTCGCAGTCTCTTTACTGGATCGGTGGGAACCGGCGCGCCCGGCGATCCCGGCGTTGCTCAGAACCAGTAACTGGTTAGAGTTCATTAGAAAGGCGATGATGAAGTTAGATAGAAGCGTTTGCTTTGCACTTGTTGCCTCGTGCTCGCTGCTACTCTCTGCGGCGGCCCAGTCGGATGAGCATCCGTTTGTTCCTCGTCTGAGCGATGGTAAGCCCAATTTCAATGGAGTCTGGCAAGCTGTCGGCGGAGCGGATGTAAACCTGCTGGACCACATTGCGGACAAATATGCCCCGGGCGCGCAGAAGGTCATCGAGGAAACCGCGATACCGTATCTACCCGAGGCGGTGAAGAGGCGTCAGGAGAATTTTGAGAGACGCGCCACGGATGACCCGGAGACATCGAAGTGCTACCTGCCGGGCGTTCCAAGGATCACTTATGCGCATAATCTCCCATTCCAGATATTCCAGAAACCGGATGGCGACAAAATCACCGTCCTCTATGAGTTTGCCGAGGCGCACCGCTTTCTCTATACCAACGGTACGGATCATCCGCCAGGGCACATCAACTGGTGGTTGGGCGATTCACGAGCCAGGTGGGAAGGCGACACGCTGGTGGTTGATTCCGTCGATTTCAACGATGCGACCTGGTTCGATCACGCCGGCGACTACCATAGCGATGCCTTGCATGTTATCGAGCATTATCAACTACTCGATGCCGACCACATCGACTATAGAGTCGAGATCGAGGATCCGAAGGTGTATTCAACGCGATGGCATATCGACCTCATTTTGTACCGGCGCAAGGAGAAGAATTTTCAGCTTCTTGACTACGTCTGCTACGGCTTCGATCTAGGCAAGTACTACCCCTAGTAAGGCTAGTTAATCCGTGACGTTCTAGAAGCGGCAATTCAGAAGTGATGATGCAGGAGACCAATCAAGTGAAGAAGAAACAAGCCGGCGCCGCGAGAAATAGATGGATCGCTCCCGTTCTGCTATCGGCGTTCGCCAGCACTCTCTTTGCGCAGAGCAACGCGAGAAAGAGCGTCCCACCCCAAGCAAGCGCCTGGGAGCCGAAAAAGTTGAGCGACGGGCAACCGGATATCGAGGGCATCTGGACAACGGTGTATTACGGCATGGGATGCCTGACCAACCCCACGAATGGGGATGTCAATTGCGTGCCGCCGCCAGGACCCAGGCCAGCCGCGGGAACCGCAAATGCGGGCGTGCCGCCTCCGCCTGACGCAAGTGGGCGATCCTCCGGCCAGCGCGGCAATGGCAACCCTCCTGACATTGTGAGTTCCGAAGCTGCGCACGAGAAGGATGCGCATAGTGAACCACAGTCGACCGGCGGCCACCGGCCGCACAATGCCCCTAGCAGGATCATTGATACGCCCAACTACGACATACCCTACACACAGGCTGCGCTGGCCCATCAGCAGGACCTCTTTGCGCACTACTACACACCGATCCGATATGGAGATATCGATCCCCAGCAGCGGTGCTGGCCGCTGGGCGCCCTCCGCCAGTTTACCTGGCATGATGTGCAGATTGAGCAGTTTCCTGGTTACATCGTGATGATCTACGAGGGCGCCGAGCAGTACCGCATTATCTACCTCGACGACCGCCCGCATATCGGACAAGATCTGAAACTCTGGTTCGGCGACTCCCGTGGACATTGGGAAGGCAACACTCTAGTCGTGGATACCACCAGCAACAACGCTAAGGGACGCCTCAGCCGCGCCGGGGACTTCTCGAGTAATAACGTGCACTACATCGAACGATTTAAGTTCAGCGACGGCGACCACTTCCGCTATGAAGTGACGTTCACCGATCCCACGGTTTACACACGTCCATGGACATTTGCTTTGGACGAGCATCGTGCGTTCTTCGCTGGAGATGGAGGCACACCGGAAGGTCCGGTTACCGCGGATTCGCAAGCGAAGTATGAAAACTGGGAGGAAGCCTGCCATGAAGGTCTGATCCCAGGCGGCAACGACATCCCCGGTCTACCGCCGGAGCCGCCATCTAACTCGGAGAACTGAGTGGGAGCGATAAGAGCAACTCAAACCGTTCGGATGAAGACTGGTCGACGCGAAAGAGACAAACGTCATGCTTAGAATGCCAATTCAAGTCTTAGCTGCATTGGCGGCTACTTTGTTTTTCATGCGGCCATTACAGGCACAACGCGCTCCGCTGCCGGCGGGTGTAGAGAAGATCTGCTCGCTCTCCTTCAGCAAAGACCCGAAGCGCCCCGCCCGGGTTGAAAATTCTGCTCTCCCATGCCTGCAGGAGGTGGCCGAGAAGCTCAAGCAGACGCCTCAGATCAAGCTGGTGCTTATTGGCATCTCTCACCCGCTCTACGATCGCGCGGATGAAGACCGCGGCATGGAGCGCGAAGGCGAGGACATGACCGGAACCGACATCCGCTTCAGCGACGTAGCCGCCTATCGCGCCATCAACACAAAGTCATATCTGACTCAATGGCTGGGCTCCGACCCGGCGAGAATTATTCCGACGACCGACGAATACGCACTGGGGCAGGAGGTACTCATCTTTAGCGTTCCCGCCAACGCGGATTTCTTCCATAACTACACTCGAACGACGCCCATCAATGAGTCCAGATGCACCATCACGCCCTGCCCGAACCCGGATGAAGATGTGCTGACTCCTCAGCCTCGATCGCGCATTCCGACCGAGAGCGCACCGGCCTCTCCAAAGTAAACAGGCACCACTGGCTGAGAATAGCGAAAGCGAACATTCCCCTTAAGCTGATCGATCGTCAGGTCAGGTGAGCAGACCTCCTCCGAATCCTCGGAACGGATCGCGCGCCGCTGACTGCGCGCGGGCTAGAGTTTGCGCGATGCTGTGCGGATCGCATAGACCTCCTTCTTTAGGCGGCGTACGGCGAGACGCATATGGATGACGGCTACTTTTGAAAAGCGCCGGATCAAAGGCGTGCGCAGCCTCCAAGATGGAGGAGATGTTGTTGCATGATTTGTCGTGCTATCGACGCAACCTTGAGCCGAAGGACCCGATAACTCGTTCTCTTCCAGCAAAACTCTTATCATTTCCGGACCGATGAAAGGTATCACTGAATTTGTCCTGAGTTCCGCGAAATGTGAGCTCATTCCGCCAGGGAATCCGAACTCGCAATTAAGAACAGAGCAGCCGGGGTTTTATTCCGCGTATTGCGCGCTGAGTCTGCAGGGAAGGGATGACGTTCCAACCCGCAAGCTCCGCTTCCAATGTTTGTCGTAGCTCGGGAAGGTTAGAGGTGGAATAGGACCCCAGGTTATGTGTTCTGTCTATAAACAGGCCGGTTATGGCATAGATCGCCCAGTGCCAGTGGCCGGTGGATAGCTTGACTCTTCATTGCCAAGGTACAAGTGCTTCTGACACCAGCATGGAGGGCACAGTCTAAGTATGGCTGTTGCACATATGAAGACAGAGAAGCATGGATGCGGGCAACGTTCCTCGACCAGTGTTTAGCCTTGCAGAACAGAGGGAGAGCTCTTCGGGAGATTGCAAAAGCAGAGCGATGGACGTGACAACAACGTAAATGATGTTAATAACCGGAGCGATAGGATGAGCAATAATATCGTGCGCAAGTTCTTCCAGAACTATAACCTCATACGAGACGGCGGCTTTGATCTCTTTCGCAAAGAGCAATCGAAACTCTTTTCACCAGATTTGTTGACGCTGGCTTCGGATAAGCGAGGGAACCTTACCTACTACGGCATCGACGGGTTTTTTGAGGGAATGGTCGCCTGGTCTAAGCATTTCTTCGTGAATGGTGAGTCCGCGCATGAGTTTCTCAAAGAGACTGACACACACGTTCTTGTGAGAATGCACGGAGATTTAGCGCTCGCGGAGCCGATCAATGAGTCAACGGTCAGCAAAGCGAACGGGCACGATTGGACTCAGGAGTTCGAACTGCTCGATGGCCTCATTACAAAGGTCGAAGTACGGCTTTCTTTCTACTAACAATTTGGCTGCTGATGAATGAGCACTCAAGGCGCGGATCGGCTCTTGGTGCGACTTTATAAATGAGGTTGACAAAGCCGGTGCCCGTCCTCTAGTCTTCCCGAATTGTGGCATGTGGCGTTCATTCTTCCAGTTGAGTGCAGTGCTTCATTGGCAGCAAAAGAGACTGCAAGGAACTCAGGAGAGGCGCCATGCCCATCATTTTCAGGGAGGATTATGGTGCTGGATTTATCTCTTATTGCGTGGCGTCGACGCGCGTTGTCATCGATGCTCGGGTTTGCCGGAGTGGCATTGAGCGTGGCCACCATGACTGGTTCAAGCCCGGGCCAAGCGGTGGAAAGCGGGACCGGAGTGAGCGTCCTCAATAATGCTGATGCCTGGGAGCACAGAAGTGCGCCCAAGCTGGTCGGCTATCTTCCTGACTATGATGGCAGCTATTCCTATTTCGCTCAGACACTTGATTTTTCAAAGATGACCCACCTGTATCTTGCCTTCGGTTTGCCCCCTTTCTGCGATGGCACGTGCACCAGGGACAGCGATATGACCTTTTCCCTCAACCAGACGGATGCCGACATCCATACTCTGGTGACGGCCGCCCACAGAGCCGGTGTCAAGGTGGTGTTATCGATCGGCGGAGGAGGCGGAGATCAGCAGATATTGCAGTTCTACAATGCAGGACTCTCCGTGCCTCTGGTGAAGTCGCTTAGCAGATATTTACGAGAGCACGATCTCGATGGTGTGGACCTGGACATCGAGGACCCTAACAATATGGGCGAGCCCTATGCGGAATTCACCAAGGTACTGGTGGACACTTTCCATCCTCAAGGCAAAACGGTCACAGCGGCGGTGGCCGAGTATCTGCAGGACTCCATGCCCGACAAAGCCTTGCACATGTTCGACTTCGTCAACGTGATGAATTACTCGAACTACTCGGATGCGCAGGTAGCCCTGACCTACTACTCGGAGACCAAGAAGGTTCCTAAAGAGAAGATCACTCTAGGAGTGCCTTTCTTTGCGCAGAGTGGGGATGGAAACATCGAGGAGACTTTCTCAACTGTGCTCGCCGCTTACCCAAATGCGTTTGACGCCGATATGGTTTCAGGTGGCTCTCTGGATGGCGGCGTGACTCTCTACTACGTGGGGGGCGCCACAATGGCGCGAGAGACCGAGCTAGGCAAAGAATATGGCGGAGTCATGATCTGGGAGCTTTCGCAAGATGCCGCTCCGCCGAATTCGCTGTATCAGGTGATCGAGGATCATTTTCCTCGGAAACGATGCGATCGTTAGAACCCGAATGGATTCCTCTAGCCATCGCGCTGGTGGGACGAAGGTGGCGCACCTACAGAGGCTAGCCTAAAGCAACCGCTTCCCCTTTCTACAGGCTCAATGTAGAGAGGGGATAGCCCTTGATACGTCCTATGGCCATGCATCGAAGAGTTTTGCGACGTTGAGGGATCCCAATCCAGTCGGGAAATCATAACCTCTCGTCGCTTTGTAGGCGGGAGTCCTTGGCTTTGAAGCAGGAGCGAGAACCCCCAAGTCCTTGTCGGTGTCAGCCGCGCAATCGTAGAATTTGCCTTTGTGGTTCATCCCGCATGGGACGGCATTGTCTCCCTTGGTAATGTCGTTGAAAACGCATTCAGCAGCCGGCAGTGTTCCTTCGACGCTGCTGGCGTTGCAAGCTTCGGCCGGCTGTTCTTTGAACTGCTTTGCGGCGAGGGCGTAGAGGACATAATTCGCATTGCCCTGCTTCCCGTGTTTCTGATCGACCAAGGCCTGGATGCCTGCCATCGCTGGAGAAGCGAACGATGTGCCGCCGCCGCCCAGCAGGATTGCATCATTGTAAGGGGTACACGCGGTCCCGCCTTGAGCGGCGTCCGAGAGACACTCGACATAGAGGCTGCCCCAGGTGCCATAGCCGGCAAAGAAGGAGATATCCGGCTGATCGCGAACGCCGTCATCGGGAATGCCCGGAACGCCAGTCTGCCATGAGGGTTTGGGATTGCCCTTGCAAGTGCCGCTAACTACTCCATGAATCGACGGCTTGCCTGTAAAGCAGGAACTTGGTTCGCCGCTGCCTGCCGCATTGTTCACGAAAAAATTTTTCTTCGCATAACTGGAGTTGCAGAAACCGTCAGGTCCAGAGGCGCTGGTGTAGGCGCCGTTAACAGGGTCGCTGTAGATCAGCCGGCTAGCGCAACTGCCGTTCCACGGTATTTCGGGGATATAAGAGAACGCCGATTGCAGAGTCCTGGGCTGATTTCTGGCGCTCCAGTAGCGGCCCACGGGGATGCCATGAACGTCCTGGTTATACTGCGCCATGAAGTCAGTGCCGCCTACGTCGACAGCGTAGGCCGAGGCAGTGTTATCGCCGCTGCTGATGCCATGATCGGAGTAGTTGCCGTAGCTGCACTGGTCGGCGCCGTCATCGCCCTGGGCAATAAAGAAGGTCACGCCTTGCGCCGACGCCTGCTGTTCCTCCATGTTTTCGAGTGCAACCTCGGCTGCGCCCGAGAGGACTTCACAGTAACCATAGCTGTCGGAGATGATGTCGGGCGGCCTGGTATCTAGAAGATTGAGGATGGCTGAATCCAGACCGCTCGTGCTGTTGGTATTGGCGCAGGCGACCAGCTCGATGTGGGCGTCTGGCGCTGTGGCGCTGGCCCATTCGACATCGAGGGCAGCCTCAATCTCATCGCCGTTCTGGCCAGGATTGGTGCAGGCAGGGCCGGGCAAAAAGGCGCTTGGGTATATCTGCTCAAAGGTGGCGCCGGTGAACTTATCGAGTCCGAAGGTTCTGCGGAACGTCGCCCAGTCGGAAGGATGGGCGAGGTTGGAATCCTCGATCAGGGCGATTGTGACGCCCTTTCCTGTAAATCCTTTGTCCCAAAGAGGCGACACGTTATAAATCCTGGCGAAGTCGTAGGGTCCCACGGCGTGGAACGTTTGACCGTCCGAACCGAGGTTGAAATGCGCATGCCACTGCCCAGTTGTTTTGTCATAACTCACCGGCCCGGCAATTCGAGAGCGCGGACGCGGCCGGAAGTCGTGCAGGGAGGCGATCCCCTGGATGACCGGCGCCAGCGCCAGCGGCACCTGCGGATCGCTCATGCTGCTCATATGCCTCTCGCCATTCGGCAAAACCACGTTATGAAGTTCAGTATGGAATGTCGAGCGAACCAGGCCGGCCGTACCGGAAAAGTCTATGGCAAATTCGCCCTTGTATATGCCGTGCACCGCAAATCCGTGGTTCACGAGCCAATCGCGAACCACCGAGTATCCTGCGTCGAGATGCCGTAGCGTTCGCCGATTTCTCGGGCGGTTAGCCAATGATGATATTCCGGCGATTGAGGATCGTGCATCGCTTCAATCTGGCGCGCCAGGGCAGCCTCTGCCTCGGGTGTCCTCCGGAGTACCAGTTTAAGGTGGGCCAAGGGGTAGTTATCGGACACGGGACCAAGATCACCGGGCGAGTTTAGAGCCACCGGCGCGGGGTGGTCGGGAAGCGCAACAAGCTGCGATTCGTCAATGGGAGTGGTTAATCGCGATTGAGACCGGGCGGCGGGGATGATAACAAAAAGCATCGCCGCCACAGATGCCAGCATGGATCTGCGTTGCATAAACCCCCAACAGCGCTGCGTAGCCTGAGGCATGGAACCAGCGATGCCTTACAGTAAATTCCATGCTTTCCTGCGTCAACATTGCGCGGCGTCACTGGACGGTCGTCAGGTTCATCTCCGCGTTCCGCACCTCTTGCTGCACTTTCTCCCAAAGATAGATTTCATTCCCGTCGGGGTCTTCGAGATGTACAAAGTTTCCGGGTTCGCTGCGAACGACGCTACCCTTTACTGTTACACCTTGGGATGCGAGGTGTGACACCGCCTTTTCGACTGGAATGTCGATGTCTAAACCGAGAAGGATAGAGCCTTTTGTGCCAGGGTGCGGATATTTAGGCGAAGCGGGGTGAATTCCGATGGTTAGCCCCTCGCCCGCGCTGACCGTCGCCCAATCATTTCCGAACCGGTTTGTGAGCTTAAGACCGAGAATTTCGGTATAAAACCGTATCGAGTCGTCCATGCTTGCCACTATGATGGTCGCATTGCCGCCTGAGATCATGACAAATTCCTCCTCACGAAATCATGGCGCATGCGGCCGAAACTGGAAAGGGCCACTCAGTGGGACCAGTTATGAGACGCTTCCTTGTTGTGCCAGAGATTGCTCTAGACCGGTCGGCTACGGCGTCGTTGCGACAGCAGATCCATACTCAGATCGCTGCAGCCGTCCGTCGAGGAACACTGCCCGATGGCGCTCTTCTACCCTCGTCCAGGCTACTGGCGAAGCTTCTGAAAGTGTCGAGGAACACGGTTGTAGATGCTTATGAGAAGTTGCTTGAGGATGGCCTCATCACCACTCGGGCAGGCAGCGGCATCAAGGTCAATCGCGCATGCTATGGTTTTGTCCCCAACTTTTGGCAGCTGCGAAGGACGGCCGGAGGGGCGCACTATCCGATCCGGACGATTTCTTCGAGGATCCTGACGGAACGGCCCTCTATTTGAATGCAATCCGGGGAGCTTGAATCCAGCACAGCTAGATAGTATTTCTGAGAAGTCGCGACATCGCTAAGTTGCTTGATCGAACGCCTAGGATCCAAACTATCTCCAATCCTTTTTCCTGATCGACAATCAACAGCCGGGAAAATCGGTAGTAGGCTTCGACGTATGAAGATGGTCTTCAAAGCTGCCATGTAACGGCTCGTGGCCTTCCTCGTTGGAGGACTCGGCACCAGGCATCGGCAACCTCAAAACTCACGACATTATAATGTTGCCATGGCCGAGATTCCGCTCTATGCAAAGGTTGAGGAAGTGATAGCCTCGGAAATTGCGCGTGGACACTTGAAACCCGCAGACCGTCTGCCGAGTGAAGACGAGCTTGTTGCCCGCTTTCAGGTCAGTCGCATCACCGTGCGAAGAGCGATCCAAAATCTCATAGCTCGGGGAGTAGTGGAAATACGAAGAGGTCATGGCACGTTTGTGCTGGCGCCAAGGATTACGCAGGAGCTGACACAGCTCACCGGATTCGTAGAGGATATGGACACCCACGGAAGAACAGCCTCAGCAAGCGTGTTGAGTCAAGGAATTGTCGCGGCGAACGAAACAGTGGCACGCCAGCTACGAATTAGCACAGGGACTCGTGTCACACGGATTGAGCGGGTGCGGTTTGCTGACTCCATTCCATTGTCCTTCGATGAGACATTTCTCCCGCTCGCCATCGGTCAAAAGGTGGTTCGCCACGACCTGCGGACAAACCCAATCTTCACCCTGTTGGAAAAGAAGTATGGACTTCCTTTGACTGATGCGGAATACAGGCTGGAAGCGGTTGCAGCTTCCGCATACATCGCGAAGGCACTTGGTATTCCCAAGGGCTCGCCTATCTTCAGGATCGAGCGAACTTCGTTTACGAATGGCAACGAGCCCGTGGACTACGAGATGCTCTCCTATCGCGGCGATCTTATTCAGTTTGTTACGCGGTTGGCGCGACGTTCAACTGCAGAAGAGACACCTCACAAGACGAAGCGGCCTGCTCGCAAGCGGTAAGCATCGATTGACCAGGGACCTGGACCTGCCAGGACGATTGCGACAATGCACGCGATGTAAAGCAAGTCACATTCATAGCCTGGGGGGCCGAATTGTGCCCGTCCATCCGTGACGCTTAATAGCTTTATGGAGCTGAAGCCATAGGGCAGATGTACGGTTACGATTGCCACGGCAAGGAGAATGATAGCCGGGATGCTGAACAGAGAAACGAACGCTCCCAAAAGAAAGGCCGCTCCCCCGAACAACTCAACGGCAATAGTAAGCCACGCCATGAAGTGGGGCGCGGGCACACCAGTCGCATGCAGGATTGCCGCAAAGGAAGCTGGCCCCTTGGACCATTTTGCGATTCCGTGCTCTAGAAAGCCATATCCGGCGATAAGGCGTAGCGGGAGGGCCACATAATTCGCAAAAGGCTTCTTCGGACAATTGCCGGGTAATGGAGCTTCATTAGCAGTTTTCATAGTCTTCCTCCCTTTAGCCCTTGATGATGACCATCCAGTTAAGATGAATCTTACGACAATAAGACGTTATAATGTCTAGGTGATTCAAGAAATATTTTCCAGATGTGTGATGGTTTGGTGAACGGTCCGACGTTCGCTGAGGCGCTCCGCTTCTGGTCGCGACTGGTATGGACAAGCTTTGGCGGAACAGCAGCCCATATCGCGATCATGCACGACGATCTGGTCGAGCAGAAGAAGTGGATCAGCAATGAAGACTTTCTACACGCTCTGAGTCACTGCATGCTTCTGCCCGGGCCAGAGGCACAGCAGCTTGCTATCTACATAGGCTGGAAGCTGCATGGAAAAAGGGGCGGCATTGCTGCCGGCTCGCTGTTTGTGCTTCCGTCGATGCTTGTCCTGCTTGCGCTCAGCATCGTTTACGTCCGCTACGGGCATCTGCCCTGGATCGCGGCGATGTTCGGCGGTTTGAAACCGGCGGTCGTGTCTCTTGTAATGCTGGCGCTGTTTCGGGTCGCGAAGCGTGCTCTTGTCAGAACCCTGCAATGGGTCGTCACTGGCAGCGCATTTGTCGCGCTGGCCTGGTTTCATGCCCCACTTCCGCTCGTCATGGTAGCAGCCATCGGGCTTGGATTGCTGGTGGGATGGAGGCGTCCCAGTTGGCTGATTGCTGAAAATTCAGTTCTGCGTACTCAAGAGAGAAGCGGCCGCATTCCATTGGAAGTGCGGAACATGATCGGATCAGCGCTGGTGGCCGTCGGAAGCGGTTTCGTCCTCTGGATGGTTCCGCTGATGCTTCTCAGTTTGCTTCGCCGTGACTTCAGCTTCTGGAAGCTCTTGTCATTGTTCTTCACGCGAACAGCCTTCGTGACGATAGGGGGCTCTTACACCGTCCTTCCCTACGTCGCTCGGCTGGCCGTAACCAAGTTCCACTGGCTGAACCATGCCCAGATGCTCGACGGCTTTGCTTTGGCGGAGACGACTCCAGGTCCGCTGATCATTGTTGTGGCATTCGTTGGCTTTATGGCGGGATTCAATCACTTTCACGGATCGATCTGGATGGGGACCGTGGCACTGCTTGTCACCACGTTTTACACGTTTCTGCCTTGCTTTGTGTTCGTATTCGCGGGTGCCCCTTTGATTGAGCAGACGCATGGAACCCGGACAGTAGAAGCAGCTCTAAAGCTGATTACCGCGGTTGTCGTTGCCGCAATCACGGAGTTGACGTTGTTCCTCGGCAAAGGAGTGCTCTTTCCTCACCTTCAGTCTGGGCTGTCTGGTCTTGATTGGATCTCTCTCCTATGGATACTGCTGTCTCTTGCGTGTCTGAATTTCGTAGGCCTGAAGGTAGGGGGGCTGATCATTTTGAGCCTGGCTATGGGTCTACTCCGATGGGCGGCTTCAATGCTGTGATGAAGCGGCTGCATTCCACCACATCTTCGTCCCGTCCATGCCAACAAGCGCATGCGTAAAGATCCGCAAAAAGGGTCGTAGTCCGCTGCTTTGCTTCTAATGAGCGGTAGCTGCGCGGAGTGCGGCCAGCGCGGAATCTGGCTGTGCTGTGAGAGGATTCCGATGGTCTGCGAGGTAGCGATGGACATCCGAAATCACCACGGAGCCCTCCCCGACGGCAGACGCAATGCGCTTCACGGAGTTGGCGCGCACATCCCCCACGGCGAACATGCCTGGGACACTGGTAGCGTAGGGAGTGCTTTCAAATCCATGTGGGCCGCCGGTGAGGATGAATCCCTTCTGGTCAAGCTTTACGGAGCCGAAGAGCCATCCTGAGTTCGGCTCAGCGCCGATCATGACGAAAACGCTCCTAATCGGCTTTGCCGTCCTGACACCTGTTTTGTGATGCACCCAGGTGACGGATTCAAGGGTGGATTTTCCTTCGAGCGTCTCAATCTCGGATTCAGTGTAGAGCGTGATGTGCGCAGAGCTCTCAATTCGCGAGATCAGATATTGCGACATGGTGCTCGCGAGCGATTGGCCGCGAACGATGTGGTGGACGTGCTTTGCGATGCCGGACAAAAAGACGGCTGCTTGACCTGCGGAATTTCCTCCTCCAACGACAATGACTTCTTGATCTCGACAGAGCAACGACTCCATTGCGGTTGCAGCGTAATAGAGACCCCGATTTTCGAATTGGCTGTAGTTGGGAACAGAAAGCTTGCGATACTGCGCGCCAGACGCTACTACAACAGATCGTGCATGTACCGGGATGCCGCCCGACAGCATGAGCTTGTGAATACCGTGGTGCTGATCGGCCGTCACTATCTCCCGGGAGATCGCGAAATGGACTCCGAACTTCAGTGCCTGAAGTTGTGCCCGGCTGGCGAGTTGCTGGCCGGAGACGCCAGTTGGAAAGCCCAGATAGTTCTCGATCTTTGAGCTGGTGCCCGCTTGTCCTCCGGGAGCAATGCCCTCAATAACGATGGTGCAGAGGCCTTCAGATGCTGCGTAGACTGCGGCTGCAAGTCCCGCAGGTCCTGCTCCAACGACGGCTACGTCGTAGGTAAGCGCCGCGTCTGGCAGTTCGGTGATGCCCAGTTCATCAGCAAGCTCCGCAATGCTTGGGCGAGGCAGGACGCGGCCGTCCGAAAGAGTGACGGCAGGCAGCGTCTCCTGAACGGCGGAGTCATCCGTCTCAGGCGTAACTTCGACAATTCTATGTGGATAACTATTGCGAACGAAGAAGCGCCGCAAGGTAGTCATCTGCGCATCTTCTGCTCGCCCCCGAAGCAGCACGCCGCTCGAAGCCTCACCAAGGATGCCGATACGGCGCCATATAGTCGCCTGCACGATCAAATTAGCGATGTCTCCTTCGGCGCGCATGAGGCGTTGCAGTGCTTCGCGTGATATGCGCAAGAGGCGGCTCTCGATGGCGGTCTGCGCTTCAACCACAGCCCTTTGAGAGTTGAGTAGATTGAATTCCCCACTGAAGTTTAACTCGCGATGACGAGCGAAGACCTTGGTTCCGCCGTTTGCAGATGGGAGCAAAACATCGATGCCGCCTTCGAGGACAACAAACATATCGGTTCGACGGTCACCATGGGTATAGAGGACCACCTTGGCAGGAAAAGCCTCTTCGCGGCCATAGGGGCGCAGCCTTTGGACCATTTCTTCAGTGAGCTTCGGAAAGGCAAGATCTCTCCGAAACTCAGCCGTGATTCCCTCCCGAGAGCTGGTCTCGTTCGATGGAGAGACGTGTCCTCCGTTAATCTCCGCGCCTGTTATTTCCATCTTTCAATGCCCCTGAATAGGAAGGAATGATCGCTCATCCCATCTCTACGACGATACCGAGGTCCCCGTTAGATCTGCAAGAGAGTCGACCAGAACCAGGATGAGCGCCGCTGCGTTCACTGGTTCCACTGTTTGGCCAGGGCAGGCCGGAGACGTTGGTGCAGCATGGCGATCTGCGGCAACTGCTTGAAGGTCAAGTCTTACCGGCAGCGGCCGAGGTCGTTGTAATCCAAATCGCCCTCTGCTCAAGAGATAGGATAGTGGCACGGTTGTTCTAGATCGTCGATCGGTCTCCCGTCGACCGGTCTTCCGTCGACGCTTGCTGAGTGGATCAATGATCCACAGAGCAAGCGGCGCGGACAAGATCTACTTTGAGCGGGGAGCCGGCTTCGAGGCGTCGGCAAATGCGTATGCGGTCACGGCAATCACAGCAGCGTTCTCTTGAAGATGCTGCCTGTCTACCTTGTCAAGGGTATCTGCTGCGGTGTGGTGATAGTTAAAGTAGGAACGTAAGTCTTGGATTGGCGCGAGGCTTGGCACGCCGGCAGCTATCATGGGCGCCAAATCTTCCGATGGTAGTTCGCTGATGGTCGTCAGCGAGCCAGCACCGATTGGCTTGAGCGCATCAGCTACCGGAGCAAGGAATGCCTCCAACGCCGGGTCGCTCAGATAAAGGCCGGTTGGGTGATCGCATCCAAGGTCGCTCTCCATCGCCGCGACATGATTACCGAACTCAACGGAGTGTTCCTTTCCGTATGTTGCAGCGCCGCTGGCGCCGAATTCCTCGTTCATCCAGGCGATGAACCGGATAGTACGCCGCGGGTGGATATTAAGTGCCTGCAGCAATTGGATCGTTTGCATTGCAGTCACAATCCCCGCTCCATCATCGGTAGCGCCGGTGCCCAGATCCCAGGAATCCAGATGACCCGAAACGATGACCATCTGCTCGGGGTTTTCTGACCCTTTCCAGTCCGCGATGACGTTATAACTTGTTTCCAGCGGCAGTGTTTGTGGCGTTAAGGTCAGATGTATGGTGATCGGCCCCTGCCGAGCCAGCCTGGCAAGGAGATCGGCATCTTCGGCTGTAACTGCAGCTGCAGGTATCTTCTCAACGCCTTCGGTGTACAGGAGGGTACCAGTGTGTGCCGTCCTAAGATCGGCACTCCCCAAGGAACGTACCAGCACTGCGATCGCCCCGAGTTTGGCGGCCACTGACGGGCCGACGACCCGGTAGGGAGCGGTTTGCAGGTAGGCTTGGATCCCTTGTCCCTGGGCGGTCATCGCTTTGTCAAAAGAGACATCGAACAATACGATCTTCCCCTTCACAGCTCCAGCCGGGAGCGCTCTGAGCTCGGCAAAAGAATGGACAACTATGACGGCCGCGGAAACTCCTGAGGGGGCAGTTGCCACAGAGTTCCCCAGGGCAGTTAAGACAATTTTCTGCGTGGCGCCAGAGACTTTGTTGGGCCAGTCTGTCAGGAAAGCAGTTTCTTCGCCACGCACCCAGTGAGGAACTGCGGTCTTCTCAAGCATCACGTCGGCGCCAAGCGCCCGCATCTGAGCCGCCACCCATTCAACGGCCGCGCTGGCCTGTGTCGAACCACTAAGCCGCGGTCCGATTGTGTCCGTCAGGTAGCTCAATCTGTCGTAGGCGAACGGGTCTCGCAGGGCCTCGTCACGCAGGCGATTCATGGTTGCGATCTGTTCCACGGTAAATGCTCCATGACCGGGCTCGGCCGCGGACACAATGCGATCCAGGACGGAGCCGGACGGCTGGGCCACGGGAGGGTTTTGAGCCCCCGCGAATGGAATTACACAGCTACCCGACAAAAGTAAAGCCGAGAAAAGTCGAGAAATCATCATGCTCCAAGTGAAGTGAATTTGGATGACGAGCTTTATCCCAAACACGCGTTGTCATCAATAAAACGCCTTGTTGTTGGGTGACTGCTCGAGCACCCCGTCAACCTAATCTGGTGAACAAAACCAGAGAACAAATCCAAGAGAACAAAATCAAGGAGAGTCACGCTCCCCGGCAAGAGGCCGTGCCGTGCAGCGGGGCTCCTTCTGCCTCCCTAGAGCTCATGGGCAGGGAATCCCCTCGAACTCGCTCATGGCTTTGCTCGAGTTGAGGCCGGAGCAATTCCGGTCGTCTCCGAGCTCCGGTCGGTCAGTGGTGTAAGCGCAAATGCCATTGCCTTCGGGAACTTCGTTGGTACCTCACATCCTTGCAATTGCTGGTTTGCGCCTCGCAACGAGAGGGTCGACCAGTTCGCCTTCATGGCGGCGAGTATCTTATCGTCGAGCGAGTCAAGGCGCGGCCGAATCGCTGTTTTGAGATCTAGAACCTCGGGAAACTGCGCCTGGCTCGTCTCGTGCCATTCCGCAAAGAGTTGATATTGCACCTGCTTAGAGGCTTCCATTTGAAGTCGAAAGAAATGCTGCACCCACTGCGGCGAAAGGCCGAGTTCTCTCGCCTTCACTGCCACGTCCGCGAGGATCTTTTGCTCTCGTTCGGGATCTTCGATAGAGGATTTAGTGTTCCACTTGCTCTTGGACACTTGCTCCATGTACGCCACGCGCTGCGCAATCAAGTCACACAAGGGCGCCAAGCGCCTTCCGCCCTCGAGGTCAGCAGAGGCCGGAAGCGCGGTTCCAGGCTGCCCGGCTACGGATGAGGGGCTTGTCTGGGACTGAGCAGACGTGGCGAATCCTGCGATCAACAGAAATGAGGTGCAAGTTAGGAGCGAGAGCGGCTTCGAGAGTCTCGACGGTGCGGCGGAGTTACGGCTTTTCAAAAGGCATCTTGCAAGGGTGCGCAGCCAAGGGCTTTGAGGAAGAGTATCTGTCTGCAGAGCTTCAACGAATAGACTCACTAATGTTCCTTTCGACTTCCGCGCGATCCTTGTGGCTCGAAGCGTCCTCAACGGGATCACGCTCTTCGGTTGATGTTAAAAGCTTTCTGGAAGCAGGTGTATAAGATGGAGATCTAACACCTGGTTACCGGGTTATAAGCAGTGTACGCAAAAGACGGATGTAATCAGCCCAAGAGGCCGCAGATCAGGCGTGGCTCGCAGTCTGAAGGACGCGCTCTATGGTCTTTGGGTTCTGACGTCTTTCTAAAGATTCAAACACACTTCTGAGCACCTATAAACCTACGACTGTGAAGTGCGTAAACTGTAGAGCTGAACCTGTATTTCTCTATAGGGGGTTAAGCGGGTTGCGGGCGTAGAGTACTTGTTACGAATGTATTTATCCTGTTACCACGACATGCTCTTTCTGATCCAAGCAACGGACGCTCAGCAACATACGATTCGTCCTCATCGGGATGTCCCATGCGTGTAGCTTTTTTGCAGTGGCCGGAGGGGCTGCTTCCAAAGACGAATACCTGGTCGTACCTAGCCGCCGATGTTGCGAGGTCGGAACCAGATATTCTAGTCACGAATGAGATGCCCTTCGGATCCTGGCTGGCGTCCTCCCCGAACTATAACGTTGAGCGCGCACAGGAAAGTGTCAGGATTCACGAAGAAGGCTTGGAAGCACTTCGCGCGCTCGAACTGCCACTCGTCATTTCGTCTCGCCCGGTGATTGCGTCTGACCGTCTGGCTAACGAGGCGTTTGTGCTGGAACGGGGCACTTATCGCTGCTTGCATCAGAAACACTTCTTTCCGGCGGAAGAGGGATGGTACGAAACACGTTGGTTTACCACGTCCACGCCTGGGTTTGATTCCATCGAGGCTGGCGGTCTGCGCATTGGTGCGCTGATTTGTACTGAGCTGATGTTCAACGAGAGAGCAAGGGGCTACGGCCGAGCCGGGGCGCATTTCATTGCCGTTCCCCGGGCAACCGGCCAGTCAATCGCCGAGTGGAAGACGGCTGGGGCAATGGCTGCCATTGTGTCGGGCTGCTACGTCGTTAGTTCAAATCGGGTTGGATCCGATTTTGGCGGTCCCATTTTCGGCGGCGGCGGTTATGCTTTTGCGCCGGACGGATCACTGCTGTGTGAGTCTACTGCGGGATCATCCATCGCCGTCTTCACTCTCGACAAGCAACCGGCCGAAGAGCAGAAGAGCCGCTATCCCATATACGTAGACGAACAACCGCCGATTTAGACGGCAGTTCCCGGGTGCGAGCCCTCAAGGGCGAAGGCTGGTGTTTTCAAGTGAAACGATGCGCCTCTACAATCATGATATTGAGGTCTCGGGATGGATAACCCGCCAATCAGCATCTTAAGCGTCGAAGACCACCCGGTTTTCCGGGAGGGCTTGAGCACGGTCATAGCTTCGCAGCCAGACATGGTCCTCGCGGCGCACGCGACCACTGCTGTTGAGGCACTGACGGAGTTCCGTCGTCTTCGCCCCGATGTGACTCTCATGGACCTCCGGCTTCCTGGCACAAATGGCATCGATGCACTGATTGCGATCCGGGGAGAATATCCCCAGGCGCGTATCGTCATGCTGACTACGTCGGACGGAGATGGAGAGATCCAGCGGGCAATGCGGGCCGGGGCGTGCGCCTACATCCTAAAGAGCATGCCGAAGAACGATTTGCTGGAGGTGATCCGTGCCGTGCACTCTGGCCGACGGTGTATGCCGCCTGAAGTCGCGGCGCGCCTCTCAGAGCACTACGGCGAAGACGATCTGACCGCCCGAGAGTTGCAGGTGCTCCGGCTGATTCGGGACGGCCAGCGCAACAAGCAGATTGCCGACCAACTCGCCATCGCTGAGACAACGGTCAACTTCCACATCAAGAATTTGGTGGACAAGCTGCAGGCAAATGATCGAACGCATGCTGTCACCATTGCCGTGCGACGGGGTCTACTCGAGATCTAACCATACTGTAGAAAACTACAGCATGCCAGCCACAGATTGAGACATTCCTTGAAATGCCTCCAGTGCGCTATCGTGAAACGCTGAAGCGAGTGTTTGTTGATGCGGATGCCTCCTAAATTTGGATGCTGGATGCTGCTGGTTGCCCAACAACGACGGGATTCGTCTATGGGAATCAGCTCGGTCCCCTTGTAGCTTGACTCAGGAATAGAGCGCTTAGAATCGCCAAGGTGGCCAAGTTGAAGACCTCGCGTTCGCTCCAACTATGCTTCTTACTCCTGTGGGCAAGTTACACCGCGTGGGCTGTCGATCCGAGCCGCTATATATCGCAATATGCACACTCCTCCTGGACTATCCAGGATGGGTCCTTCAGCGGCATACCGCATGCGATCACGCAGACCACAGATGGCTATCTGTGGATCGGAACCGAGGCCGGGCTGGTTCGCTTCGATGGGGTGCGGTTCGTCCCTTGGGTCGAGCCAGAAGGCGAGCACCTTCCGCAGGCCGCAATCTATTCTCTGCTAGGACCGGCTGACGGAGGCCTTTGGATCGGGACCGGCGTCGGCCTGGCTCACTGGAAGGACGGCGACCTGATCAATTATTCGTCCGTAGTCGGGCGGGTCAACTCCATCCAGGAGGACGAGCAGGGAACGGTGTGGATGGTACGTTCGCGAATCGGTTTGGGCCAAAGCGGCCCGCTTTGTGGAATCACGGGCAAGGACATCCACTGCTACGGCGCTGCTGATGGGCTGAAGTGCGCTCTTGGTTCCTCAGAGGTGGCAATCGATCGGCAGGCAAACGTGTGGGTCGGGAGTTCGGATGCGCTTTGCCGGTGGAGGCCGGGCTCCTCCAGCATCTATCTGCAACAGGAGCTGAAGGAGACAGAGGGTCTAGTTGGCGTATCTGCCCTCTCCATCGGCGATGACGGAGCCATATGGGCCGGGATCGCGCGCGCCGGAAAGAAATTCGGATTACGGCGTCTGATGAATGGAGTCTGGAAAAGCTATACGGTGCCCGGAATGGATGGCGCCAGGCTGGCCGTCAACACCCTGCTCCTGGATCGCAGCAATGCACTCTGGGTGGGAACTGTGAGTCAGGGGATCTATCGGGTCTACAAGGGGAAGGCAGATCACTTCAGTAGTTCGGATGGCCTATCAAGCGATGCGGTGCAGCGCTTCTTTCAGGACAAGGAAGGCGATATATGGGTGGTGACTTCCAAAGGCATTGATTGCTTTCGAGACCTTCGGGTGACGACCTTCTCGCTTCGTGAAGGGCTAACGGCAGACAGTGCCGGTTCCGTGTTGGCGGCTGAAGATGGCGCGTTATGGATCGGGAATCAGGGCGGTCTGGACATTCTGCGTCAAGGGGCTTTGGTGAGAATGAAGACGCATGATGGCTTGCCTGGCCAAGACATCACATCGTTGCTGGAAGACCATGCGGGCAGGATGTGGATAGGTGTCGATCGAGATCTGGCGGTCTACGATCACAAGCGATTTCGATTGATCAAGAGGGCGGACGGAAGCGGCGTGGGAGTGGTTGTCGCCATGACCGAGGACACTGAACACAACATTTGGGCGTCTGTGGTCGGGAACGATGCGGGCCTGTATCGCATCCGCGATTTCAACGTCATAGAAATACCCACTCCACCTCATACGTCGGCGCGTGCGCTAGCTCCGGATTTTCGCTCGGGCATATTGATGGGGCTGAGGGGTGGCGGTCTGGCGCGGTACGACGATGGCCGATTTGAATCATTCTCTTTCAACCAAGGTGCCGCTCAAGACCCGGTCTCGAACTTGTTAGTGGACCACGACGGTACGATCTGGGCGGCGACCGACCATGGCCTCCTCCGATGGAAGGAAGGGAATGTGGACACCTTAAACTCCCGGAATGGCTTGCCTTGCGATCCCATCTACGCGCTGGTCAGGGACAATCTGGGTTCTCTGTGGCTCTCCACCCGGTGTGGGTTCGTAGCGATCTCCGACTCTGAGCTGGGGAGGTGGCAGAAACAACCAGACAGCGCCGTGAAGGTGAAAACATACGACGCCCTCGATGGGGCCCAACCGGGTCATGCGTCCTTCCAGCCGGGAGTTTCCAAGTCGGCAGACGGACGCTTGTGGTTTGCAAATGACATTTTCGTACAGATGATCGATCCCGGTCATCTGGAGGTCAACGCCCTTGCGCCCCCGGTTCACATCGAAAAGATCGTAGCGGACAGAAGGAACTACTCGCCGGAGGATAAACTTCGGCTACCCGCGCTGACGCGTGATCTGGAAATCGACTACACAGCGCTGAGCTTTGTAGTCCCGCAGCAGGTCCGCTTCCGTTACAAACTGGAAGGTCGAGACAGCGACTGGCAGGATCCGATGACAAGGCGGCAGGCCTTTTACAATGATTTACGCCCCGGCAACTACCAGTTTCGCGTGATCGCCTGCAACAACGACGGCGTATGGAATGAAGAGGGCGCAACGCTCAGTTTCAGCATTGCACCAGCGTGGTATCAGACGACGTGGTTTCGGGTCTTTTTCTTCGCCGCCATCCTCGCTATGGCGTGGATCCTGTACCGTGTCCGAGTGCATCAAGTCGCAAAGGCCATTAGCGCTCGCTTTGATGATCGGTTGTCGGAACGAACGCGGATGGCAAGAGAGTTGCACGATACCTTCCTGCAAACGATACAAGGCAGCAAATTCGTGGTCGACGATGGACTCGAAGACCCATTGGACGCGGTGAAGATGCACCGCGCATTGGGGCAGGTCTCGGCTTGGCTGGAGCAGGCAATCGAGGAAGGCCGCGCAGCACTAAACTCGCTGCGATCCTCAACGATATTGAGGAACGACCTTGGACCCGCACTCAAGCGGGCCGCCGAAAGCGGGGTGGTCCCTGACGGCATGACCATCTCGGTTTCGGTGATTGGCGATGCACGCGAGTTGCATCCGATCGTTCGCGACGAGCTGTATCGAATCGGACACGAAGCGATTCAGAATGCAAAAGCCCACTCCCATGGAAGTTCTTTGGAAATTGACCTGGCGTACGACCATGATCTGGTGCTGCATATCCGAGACAACGGGGTGGGTATCGATCCAGGCTACGCGATGAACGGAAGAGAAGGCCACTTCGGCTTGCGGGGCATGCGCGAACGCGCCGCCCGCATTGGCGCAAGACTCACCATCCTGAGCTCCGCTGAATCAGGGACCGATATTTTAGTGGTCGTCGCGGGAAACGTGAGCTTTACACATCCCGAAACCGGCATATTCTCGAGGCTGCGGAATCTCTATCGCCGTGCCGCTCGACATCGGGACCCGTTGTAAGTTCCCTCGAATCGTCGATCGAACAATGAAAACGTACCTGTAGAGAATGCTAGGGCGATTTCCGTAGTTCTGAGGGTGTCGCGCACTCTGAGCTATCTCTATCCTGTCATTAGAAAGTCATAGATCAAACATCAGAAAGTCATAGATCGAAAGCCAGGCCAGATAAAGCACAGTAACTGGTGAGTTTGCGGCACATCATATCTCCTCATGGGAGAAAGTTGAGGCCCCTTATGCATGATCGGGAATCGAACTGGACTGGGCGGCAACTGGAAGGCACCGTTCTTCCTGACGACAATCTGATCATCCTGGCGGAGCGCGAACTGGCAGCCTTCGCTAGAGCGGTGAGAGAGCTGTTTGGACCGGAACAGGCAAGCCTGTCCGCTGCGGAGTGGATCGATGGATTGAAGTCAATGCATCTGCCGGCGAGACCAGAAGTTTCGGATCTTCGTCAGATTACGATTGCCGTATCTTCCAAGCTTGCTAGTCGAAAACTATTCTGAACTTCGCAAGAAGGCCCAAGCGGGAGAAGCCCTCGCTAGCGGAACGATCAATTGTGATGCCCTAAGAAGATCTCGCCGGAAGCGGATCGCAACTCAACGTCCGCCGGCGGGAGGCCTGATGTTGCCCGGCCGAGACTCACCCTCAAACCAATCACCCGGAGGCGCAATGGTTTCGATCAGCACTTTCGCAGAGAATCTCAAGACGGATATACCCCCGGTCATTGCGTCGGAGCCGGTCTTTGCGATAGGCAGGATGGTTGCCTTTATCTCCCACGATCTTCGTCAGCCTTTGACGGCCATCCTCGCAAACGCGGAGTTTCTCACCCGGCCTGATGCCAGTGAGAAGCAGAGGGTAGACTTTTTCCGAGAGATCCGTTGGGACATCGACCGGATCGATGCGCTACTTTCTTCGCTACTGGAATGTTCCAAGGGCCGCGACGCCCTGATGCCTGCAGCCAGGGATATCGTTCAAACGGTCGAGTGCGCAATCCGGATGACGAGCGTGAGGCACGAGTTCCGCCGCATCACTATCAAGCACTATCACAAAGGCAGGACCGTAGGGTGGTTCGATGCCAGCCGTATGCAACGCGTGATCGCCAATCTGACCTTGAACGCTTGTGAAGCGGTCGATTCCGGGTCGGGTAAAGTCGTCATCACTTCGGTTGGAAATCGAGACAGCTTGCAAATCAGGGTGTGGGACAACGGTCCTGGAATCTCGCCGGCGATCCGGGCTTCCATTCTTCAATGTTCTGTGAGCTACGGAAAGCCTGCGGGCAGCGGACTGGGCTTGATGATTGCTAAGAAGCTTGTCGAAGATCATGGCGGGACGATTCACCTCGACGAGAGATGCGCGACTGGAACTGCCTTCAAGGTCAAGATACCTTTTGCGATCCCCAGAAAACGATTACCTGCCCCGCACCCAAGCTCTCGTTGAACAGAAGAAGAGCCAGGGGCGGACGCTAACCTTGCCGAGAACGACGGGTAGACGCGGACGCGAAACCCGCCGAGCTTTTGCGCCGCGATCCGCGTCCGAAGCAGCTCGTTGCTGCCTGCGCGGCGAGAAGATGCAGTCAAGCTGTAGCAGCTATTCGTCTCGGGCAAGCAGCTCCGAAGCCGAGTGTGCGATGCGAGAGCCCTCCGGATCGGAAGCGGCATTCAGGGGAAGGAGAATTGCGGTTTGTTCCCGGCGGCAAAGAATGTTGCTTGCTATCAGGCGGCGCATGGTGGTGATTGCTGACGGGACACTACCGCAGTCCAGGCCGATCCAATTTGGATAGGTGTGGGTTGTAGTCCGAAGGGAGGTCGCCTCTTCGAGCGTCCGCTGAACGCGTTCCCGAACTTTCGTATTCTCCGTGACAGTTTCCCATCCAGGTTGAAGGAGTGGAGCTTCGCTGTCGAGCCGGTTGAAGAGGTTCGCTATGCCGAGCTGTTGAAGCCGTATCAAGTGGCCACTCCAATAGTGGGTGGTCTTCGCGATCACGGTGACTACATTCTTGATCTCCTTTTCCACTCGAAAGGCAGGGCCGGCGGGAAGTAAGATAACACCCTGTTCCAGGCGCACAGAGACATTCTCCATAGTGATCGCGCGCAGCAGCCACTCTGCCATGGTGGGATTGCGGCATTGGACGCGCACCCAGCCCGGTGACGACGGCGCTGCCTGCAGGCGAGCGGCAAGTCCAATGCCACGCACGATTTCGTCACAAATCTCAGCGTAACGGACGGGCTCTTGAAGGATTGACTCTGCCGTGCCGGGTTCCAGCAGCTTGCCTTTGTGCGGCGGGCCACCGGCCATCGCGAGGTCACAGAACCCGCCCCACATGCGGTCCCAGGCGACATTGCCCTCCGCGTCAAAAGCTAGTGGGGCCGAGCCCATCGAAATGGGCTGCACCTTGTCGGTACGGTCACGGTAAATGCCGGGCAGCAGTATAAGCAGCCGCTCTTCCGCCTCTTGGATCGCAGCGGTTTGCGTGCTGGTTTGAGTCATCGTGATATTGCTCCACGTACTCCGGAGAGGGTGTGATGCCGCAAGGGATCACTGCTTAGTAATGCGTTCACGCTTCAATCTCGACCACGACTTTTCCTGTTGTGCCAGCTTCCACGGCCGCGAAGGCTTCGTGAATCTGCGCCGAAGAAAAATGCCTTTCGTTAAGTAATGGAGTAAGATGGCCGGCATCGACAAGCGCTGCCGCATCCTTCAGGATCTCGCCATGATGAGGTCGCCCTTCACCGCTCAGCATTGGAAACAGCGTGAAGACACCTGAGTAGGTTGCCCCACGAAACGAAAGGGGCGCCAGCGAATGAGACCCCCACCCTAACGCGCTCAACACATGGCCGGTGTAGCGTTTCGCTACCTGAAAAGATGCATCCAGCGTTGCGCCACCCACGGTGTCATAAATGATGTCAAAGCCTGCTCCCCGGGTATACTTCTCCATGTATTCAGCGGGAGTCGCGAGCTGGTAATTGATGGGTGTCGCTCCCAGGTTGCGTACGATCGCGACTTTGTTTGCGGAGACAGTTGCAAAGACTTCCGCCCCCCTGGCTCGGGCGATCTGGATTGCGATATGCCCAATGCCTCCCGCCCCTGCGTGAATCAGCACGGTTTGGCCAGCCTGAACGTTTGCTCGATCTACCAACCCTTCCCAGGCGGTGATTGTCACCAGGGGCATGGCCGCAGCCTGGCGCATGGAGAGAGTTGCCGGCTTCAGTGCGAGCAGATCGGAATCCGCCACGATGAACTTCGCGAGGGTTCCTTGCAATCCGCCGACACCCCCTACCATGCCGTACACTTCATCTCCGGCTTTGAATTCTGTCACCTCGGCCCCGACGTCTTCCACTGTGCCGGCCATGTCCAGCCCCAGCACTGCCGGAAGGGATTGTTGGGCGTGGGCTGCTTTCACTCCACGAATCTTCGTATCGAGGGGATTGATCCCGCTGGCAGCGATTCTAACCAGCACCTGCCTGCCCTCTAACGAAGGCAGCGCACGCTCCTCCTCTATGAAGGCTCCGCCCGCTTCCGCCACCAGCCAAACCGTGTTCTTCATCCCATCTCCCTTTGATCTCCCTTTGATCAACCTTTGATCAATATGACATGCAGTGAGCACATTGCTATGACGTGCGGTGAGTTCATGGCTGAATGGTTAGTGGATCAAACCCCTTCTACTTGACTCGGTGCACCGTTGGGGAGAGGGACGAAATCATGGTCGGCGGCCGAAGCGAGTGTTACGACCGTCGACTGGATCTCAACCGCAACCCAGTCGACCGGTCCTTGACACTGCTACTTCTTACACGGCAACAGGGATATAGGGAAACGTCTTTCGTGGCTTCGACGTGACCGACTCCTTGCCGATTCCAAGCTTAATGGGAGTGTTCGCCGCGGTAGAGAACATCACGTTGGGTGCATTGTCCGTGAGAGATCGACCATTCCACTCGACGAAACCAAGCGATGCCTGTGTTCCGACAGTGTACGGGAGCATATTGGGGAGCAAGCGATGGGCGATCTTCTCCGCATAGGCGTGGGAATCTTCAGCCGTACCATAGGCGGCAACCACGGCGCTGATGGACTCGGTAACGTGAGATCCGTAGGTTGCGAAATCCTCGGAAGGATGTCCGGCGTTGAGGCGATTGCCAAAATCTTCGTCAAACTGGGCGAACAGGGGCGGCATCATCGGAAGTCCGACACGGTTGATCGAGCGCCATCCGCCTGCATCCGTTGCGAGTGTAGCGACTGCCCATACACCGATCTTCCGGTTGTCGCCTGCACCGGTGAGTAGTTCAGCATCAGGCACTTCCAACACGATGGCATGGACCGTATGACCAGCAAACAAGTTGTGCGCCTTGCTTGGGTCCCAGCCGGTAAGATCCACAGTGGTTCCATCCTCGAAGGCGTGTCCAACCGCATGGAGCACGTCCGGCTCAATCCAGAACGGGTCACCAGCATGACCGGCCCAGGCGCGCAAGCCCGACGGCGTGGTGACAGTCTCATCCGTCGTCCCTTGTGCCACGACCGTACCTGCCGCGTGCGGGTCGATTGCTTCTTTACCGTTAATGCGGCGAATGGTGTACTTCTGCTTGCCCTGGGCGTCGCGTTCCTCGAATGTAAGCCGGTAGGTGACCTCCTCAACAGCATCGCCGTTCAGATCGATCTTGAATTCGTACATGCCCTCGGGATGGTAACCGGGAATTGGAGGTTTTGCGATCGAGTGACAAACGTTGATCACAAACGCAGTGCCGGTCTCGCCGCGAAAGACGTACAGATCGGTGATGTCAAGACGAACGTCCTGGCGGGCGATTGGTGAGTCGAGGTGATGAGACATGTTTTCTCCCTTTGTGTTTGCTGAAAGCGATCGGCGGTCGCTTGGAATCGCCAGGGCCGAGGCGGTCCGCGGTAGGCTCATTCCCGCCACCACGACTGCGCCGCTAAATAAAACTTGCCGGCGAGATAGGTTGGTTATCTTGCTTCTCCTTGCCTCAGGGTTATCCGCTCTGTCGATTGATCGCATATAGGTATGGAGACCTCTTCGTTTCATCTGAACTATGTTCACACGTTGTTGCTAGACGACTCTGCTGCGTTGATCGCTTATGCGAATTGAAAGGTCCGGGGGATGTAGTTATTGAGCTCAGCCGTTATGGCAGCGGATGCTTGGTGCCTATCGTATGCCACATCACAAATGGCCCAGGATCATGGTAGCTTTGTTTCGTGTAGGAGGACACGTAAGGAACTACAGAAATTGACCTGCGATTTTCTACAGTTTGACTAAGAGCCAAAGCTAAGATTCACATTGGTTCGGTCGTGGCCGTGAAGGACTTACCCGCCATCTCTGCCGGTTTATATCTGCTGCTCACTGGCACTTACTGCAATGATCATAAGAGTGGCCAGCAATCTCGGCGAGGATCTAGAATAACTGGGATTTCGATTCCGGAGCAACGTTCTGGTTTGCTTGGATCTATTTCGCGATATTGGTAACAGTCAGTTTCGTTCTCAATTGACTTCCTATGAGACCTGACGGAGAGGCTACCTGTAGAAAATGTCAGGATTGCGACTATTGATCGTGATCTATCCCACACACGAATAAACACGATAGGCTATTCCCTGCGATTCCGGTCTTGAGCGGTGTAGTCTTTCCGGAGCGCCAACACTCGAAGCATTCCATTCGTATCTGGTCCCGCAGGAATATTGGAGCCAGTCCGCTCCGGAGAAAACTTGCAGTCGCAGCACCGAGGTGAATAACTTGCGGATTCCGCTCCTCATTCCCGCAATGTGCTTTTGGTTCTGCTGCTTCGTAAGCTCGGTCTGGGCGGTCGATCCGGGCCGGCACATCTCTCAGTACGGGCACACCGCGTGGAGAGTGCAGGACGGGTTTTTGAATGCGGGAGTATATACAATCACACAAACCGTCGATGGCTATATGTGGATTGGAACGCAGAATGGCCTGGTTCGCTTCGACGGAGTTCGCTTTGTTCCCTGGGTTCTACCGGCCGGCCAGCATCTGCCTTCCTCCATTATTACTTCTTTGCTCGGAGCGAGGGACGGAAGCTTATGGATCGGCACAACGTCCGGGCTCAGCCATTGGGTGAACCATAACTTGATGAATGTGGACTTGCCCGGAGTTGTTACCCAGATCCTCGAAGATAGGAACGGAACCATTTGGTTCAACTCCCGCGGAGATGGCGCTCTTCACGGGCCTCTTTGCCAGATCGTCGCAACCGGGTTCCGCTGTTATGGGAAGGCCGAAGGAATTCCGGCTTATGCCTCCGTGCTGGCCGAGGACTCCCAAGGAAATCTTTGGATCGGCGGGGCATCGGAGGTGGTTCGTTGGACCGCCGAGTCCCATAGCGTCTACACCACGAGGGGGCTGCGATCAAGCGAGGGGCAGTCCGGTGTGACGAGTCTCGTTGCCAGTCCCGACGGCTCGATATGGGCGGGAATGTCATTTGCCGGCCCTGACCCTAAATTGCAGCAACTCGTCCGAGGCGCCTGGAAAGCTTTTCAAGCGCCCCGGTTTGAAGGCGCTACGCTCCCGATCTCTGCACTTTTCTTAGACCGTCAAGGCTCGCTGTGGATCGGGGTCTATTCGCAGGGAATCTATCGTGTTCACGGCGAAAACGTGGACCATTTCCGGAGTGCTGATGGTTTGTCGGATGACTTCGTACAACATTTCTACGAGGATCGCGAAGGTAACTTGTGGGTTGGTAGCGACAAAGGAATTGACCTCTTCCACGACGTCCCCGTCGCCACCTTCGCTCCGCACCAGGCACTGGACGTTAGCGAAGTGGATTCCGTTCTTACCTCGCGGGATGGCACAGTCTGGGTAGGAAGCGACAGCGCATTGGAGGGGCTTCACGGCGACCAAGTCTCTTTGATACGAACCGGGAAAGGCCTGCCCGGCAATCAAGTCACATCTCTCTTCGAGGATCATGCCGGCCGATTGTGGGTTGGCATCGATGAAACGCTTTCTATCTGCACAAACGGAAAATTCTTCCAAATCAGGAGGGACGGTGGTGGTCCAGTCGGGTGGGTCTACGCTATCGCTGAAGATGCCGACAGAAACATCTGGGCCGAGACCTTAAACAAAGGCACCAAGAGTCTGCTGCGCATACGCAACTTCAGAGTTGTCGAGGAACTTCCCGCGCCGCAAACGCCTGCTGCCCGCAGTATTGCACCTGATCCGCAAGGTGGTATTTGGTTGGGCCTTCTGAATGGCGACCTAGCCAGGGTAAGGCGAGGGAGAACGGAGACGTTTCACTTCGAGCACAAACAAGACTCGCGCGTAGAACAAGTGACAGCGAATCCCGATGGTTCTGTATTGGGGGCAACGGAGTTCGGGCTCATCGGGTGGAAGGAGGGGAAGCGACAGAATCTTGCCACCAACAATGGCCTTCCCTGCGACTGGGTGCATGCGTTTGTTCCCGACGACCATGGCGCTCTCTGGCTGTATATGCAGTGCGGCCTGGTTGAGATTTCTGGCGCCGAGATGGAAAAGTGGTGGAAGCAACCCGACGGTCCGGTTCAGGTGAGGGTCTTTGACGTGTTCGATGGCGTCCGGCCGGGACGCAGCTCTCCCTTCGCCGCGGCGGGAAGAAGCGCGGATGGACGGATGTGGTTCGGGCATGGAGCCGTATTGCAGGTGATTGACCCAGCCCACTTAGCCTCCAATCCCTTCCCTCCGCCGGTTCACGTGGAAGAACTTGTTGCAGATCGGAAAGCTTACTCCCCCATCGACGGACTGCAGATACCGGCCCTTACTCGTGAACTGGAAATCGACTACACGGCGCTGAGCTTTGTCGTTCCGCAGAAGGTCCGATTCCGCTACAAACTGGAGGGGCATGATGCGGAGTGGCAAGAGCCGGGCACGCGGCGCCAGGCCTTTTATAACGATCTCGCTCCGGGGCGGTACCGGTTCAGGGTGATCGCGTGCAACAACGACGGTATCTGGAATGAAGACGGTGCAACCTTGAACCTCAGCGTCGCTCCCGCATGGTTTCAGACGAACTGGGTTCGAGCGCTTTGCGTTGCTTTCGTTCTCTGCACCACTTGGGTCTTCTACCGGCTCAGGACCCGGCAGATTGCAAGCGCCATTAGCGCTCGGTTTGACGAGCGGTTGTCAGAACGGACACGCATGGCAAGAGAGTTGCACGATACCTTCCTGCAAACGATACAAGGCAGCAAATTCGTGGTGGACGATGGACTGGAGGACCCATTGGACGCGGTGAAGATGCACCACGCATTAGGACAGGTTTCGGCTTGGCTGGAGCAGGCAATCGAGGAAGGCCGCGCAGCACTGAACTCGCTGCGGTCCTCAACGATACTGAAGAACGACCTTGGACCGGCGCTCAAGCGGGCCGCCGAAAGCGGGGTGGTCCCTGACGGCATGACCATCTCGGTTTCGGTGATTGGGGATGCGCGAGAGTTACATCCGATCGTTCGCGACGAATTGTATCGAATCGGACGCGAAGCGATTCAGAATGCAAAAGCCCACTCGCATGGGAGTTCTCTGGAAATTGACCTGACGTATGGCCAGGACCTGGCGCTTCATATCCGGGACAATGGGGTTGGTATCGATCCAGACTACGCGATGAACGGAAGAGAAGGCCACTTCGGCCTGCGGGGCATGCGCGAACGCGCCGCCCGCATCGGCGCAAGACTCACCATCCTGAACTCCGCTGAATCAGGGACCGATATTTTAGTGGTCGTCGCGGGAAACGTGAGCTTTACACATCCCGACACCGGCATGTTCTCGAGACTGCGGAGTCTCTATCGCCGCGCCGCTCGACATCGGGATCCGTCATAAAGTCCCCCTAGAGTTGTCGGTCGAAATGAACCCGAGAGATATCCATTCTGTAACGGCGAGGCGCTAGCAGGTTATACACTCTTAGGTCCTGATTTGACGCGGCTTCTGCGGCGTTCCTATACTTCTCTACAATCCAACTGCCGGTCCGGGGGGAGAAATTTGATGCTAAAGCGCTCGTTTCTACTCATTCTTTCGATGGTCACCGCCTCTACTTCCGGATATGCGCAAGAAGCATGGAAGGGTCATCAACCTACCCTGATCGCACAGCACAGCGGCACCACCCAGCTGCTGATTGCCGTCAGTCCGGTAAACTCCAAAGTCGTCTGGGCAGCCGGAGCTGGCGGAACGTACGTGGTTACGACCGATGGAGGTGCGACCTGGAAGTCCGGGGTCGTACCGGGGGCCGAAGGCCTGGAATTCCGCGACGTGCAAGGCGTGAGCGACCGGATCGCTTACCTGATGTCCATCGGGAACAATACTGGAGATTTTCGCATCTACAAGACGGAAGACGCTGGCTTGCATTGGACTATCCAGTTCAAGAATAAGAGGTCAATGCTTTCTATGACTGCTTTGCGTTCTGGACTCCGGAGCGTGGCATCACGCATAGCGATTCGGTGAACGGCGTCTTTCCCGACATTCGCACTACAAATGGCTCAACCTGGCACTCGATAGCCGGCAATATGCCACCCGCCTTAGCCGGCGAAGCTTCGTTCTCCTCGAGCGGAACCTGCATTGCTACACAGGGATGGCAAGACGCGTGGATTGCAACTGGGGGCTCAAGCATAGCCCGGATCCTGGCCACCCGGGATGGTGGCGACACCTGGAATGCGTATGACACTCCGCTCGTAAGCAATCCTAATGCGGGCGGTTTCTCGGTGGCGTTTCGAGATCCCTGGCATGGAATCGTGGGCGGAGGCGATTTGACCGGCAACAGTGCCGCCCAGGCCGCGACTTCGGAGAACGGCGGGCAAACCTGGACGCTTACCACCAAGCCTCCTATTCCCGGCGCCATCTTCGGTCTTGCGTATGTGAGTGGCCTTGAACATGAGAATGATTGGGGCCATCGCGACAACTGGGATAATCATGGCCACTCCGGCCATGAACACGACAGGAGCGTCGTGATTACGACCGAGACTCAGCCGAACTTCACCTCCGGCGAAGCCGCTTGGAGTCCCGATGAAGGACAAACCTGGTTCAAGCTGCCGGAGGTCAGCGGTTACTGGGCGGTCGCTTTTGCGAGTCCGAAAGCTGGATGGTTCGTCGGCAACAACGGCAAAATCCTTAAGATCAGCTTCTAAGCATCACCACGCGGGACCTCAAGCTATGGAGATTTTTGTAGTGCTTTCGGCGACGGGAAAGCGGACGATCGAAAGCCAACCTCGGGGAACTCGACCTAAAAGCCCCCTCATCGGAGACCCTTACTTCATAGGTAATCCTTGTGGAGCGCGAGTCAGGACGGGAACCGGCTCCTCTCAGCTCTTAGCGAGACGCAAGGCAGCGAGGTTGTTTACGACTGACGCGCCTCGTCAAGAACACGCTGGAAGCCGGAGCCGAAAGAAAGAAGCGGCAGAAGGCTAGATCACCTTGAGCTGTGCGAGCTTCTCGTAGAGCAACCGTCGATGGATGCCTAGCCGCCGGGCGGCATCGGACTTGTTGCCTCGGGATGCGTTCAACGCTTGCTCGACCAGATGGCGCTCCCAACTTGCAACCGCTTCGTGGAACGGCTTTGCTTCTGCTGCCTGAACGTCGAATGCGCCGGGTGCGGCACTCATCTCTCTCGTTAACTCGTCCTGGATCAGCTCGGCTGTGATGGCCCTACCGCCAGCCTTAACGGCAGCCCGCTCGATCAGATGTTCCAATTCGCGGACATTACTGGAAAGGAGTAGCTTTGCAAGGCCACTATGGCATCGGCAGCAAGTCCAGCAGATGCGATTTGATTCCGCTGCCCGTAGCGGATGAGGAAGTATTCCGCTAACGGGAGTATGTCGGGTTGACGTTCGCGAAGCGGTGGGAGCCGGACACTGAAGGCGTTCAGGCGATAGAAGAGATCGGCTCGGAAGGTCTTTTGCTCTACGTCCTCTTCTAACGGACGATTTGTTGCAGCAATAACTCTAACATCGGTACGGATGGAAGCAGTTCCGCCGACCCGCTCAAAGGCGTGTTCCTGCAAGACACGCAGGAGCTTGGGCTGAAGCGAGAGCGGCAGTTCTCCGATCTCATCCAAAAAGATCGTGCCTCCGTCTGCGGCTTCAAACTTCCCGCGTTTCTGCGAGACGGCTCCGGTGAAGGCGCCACGTTCGTGTCCGAAGAGTTCGGACTCCAGCAGTTCGGGAGGCAACGCTGCGCAGTTGAGGATGATGAAGGAGCGACGACTTCTCGCGCTATTTTGGTGGATCGCGCGGGCAACGACCTCTTTTCCGGTTCCCGATTCCCCCAGCAGCAAAACTCCGACGTCGGTAGCGGCAACCCTTCCGATGTTCTTGAAGACCTCAATCCATGCCGGCGAGTTGCCGATTAGCTGGGGTTTCAACGCTTCTTCGGAGGTGCTGACGTCTTCAAGAAGGCGATCTGTGAACCTCTGTTTTCTGAGTAGTTCGACCTCGCGCTGTAGCTCCATGTGCCGGATAGCGCGTGCTACCGTAGCAAGCGCCAGATCGATATCGAGGGGTTTTGTGATGAAGTCGTAAGCGCCCAGCTGCATGGCTTGCATCGCATTCGGCCCGGTGCCGTGAGCGGTGAGAATGATGACGGGCATAACGGTCAATAGCCCTTCTGACTGGAGGCTCTTGAGAAACTGTTCTCCTCCTCCGCCAGGCATCTTCCAATCGCAGAGCGTAAGTTCAGGAGTCGTGGTCTGAAGCAAGGTGATGGCTTCTTCTGCATTCGTTGCAGTAAGGGTCTGGTATCCCGCGTCCGAAAGCAGTTCCCGCAGGGTCTCCCGAAAGTTATGATCGTCGTCCACGATGAGCACTTCAGACATTTTGTCCTGCCTCTTCATCCGCCGGTCTTAGCGTATCGCGATCCACTCTATCTAATGGCAGCTTGAGGGAAGCGACGGCTCCTCCACCCTCCCGGTTTGCAAGAAGCAACTCGCCCTCATGAGCCTGCATAATCTCAAACGAGATGGAAAGACCCAGTCCGGTTCCGGTTTCCTTGGTGGTGTAGAACGGGTCCAGCGCGTGACGCAGGGCTGCAGGCGTAAACCCACGCCCGTTGTCCGTGATGTCAATGCGAGCGAAGTCTGCATCAAATGTCGCGGTGATCGTTACGCTTCCACCTTGCGCGGCGAAATGCGACGCTGAATAAACGGCATTCTCCATCAGGTTGTCGAGCACCTGGACCAGTCTGCCCCGGTCTGCGGGGACGACGCTGTGCGACGCCGCCTCGCAGATAATCTCAACTCCTTTGGCGGTTTCTTTATCGGCCCATGTAGAGGCCGTGACTGCGCATAGATCATCCACCGCTACGGGCTGAAGTTGAAGCTCAATCGGTCTGGCGAAGTAGAGGAGACGGCTGATGATCGTATCGAGGCGATCGATTTCTTCGAGGATCACCGCGCTGCTCCGCCTGGCAGCCTCGGAATCGGCAGAGCGCTGCCACATCTGAGTTCTCATCCTGATCGTGCCTAGAGGATTTCGTAGCTCGTGGGCTATACCCGCAGCAAATTGGCCCAGCGCAGAGAGCCGTTCGTTGTGGCGGACCTGTGATTCCAATGTTCGCTCGTTTTCGATCTTTTCCTGCAAGGCGAGCGCCAGCGAGTCGATACCGTGGAGAACACGGTCGAATTCCTCGAGCGGTGGGCGGCCTTGCGTCGGCTGACTCGCGGCAGGCAAACCGCCTTCCATCGAACCCAAGCGTTGGAGAACGATATTGACTCCGCTGCGAATCTCCGTCGTAACGAACACCGCGAGCAACGCGGTCATCAGTGCCGCGATGCCGAACCCGACACTGCCAAACAAGAGTTCGCGATTCTGTCCGCCTTCAATTCCGGGGAGACGCTCCATCAGCCAGGCAGCTCCGGTGACTTCGTCTGTAGTCCCGGCTAGATGAATCCCACTGGACGATTCATGAATTGGCACCGCTACGAAGAGGATGGCGTCATGCGGTCCCTCAAAGCGAAATGTCTTAATAGCATTCGCCGCAACCGCTTCACGCGCAAGGTTCTCGATCGTGGGACGCTCTCGCTCGGGCATGCCTTTCTCAGCCCCTGGTCCCTCGTGGGTTGGGAAGGCGTAGCCGATCAACGCATCAGCTCTGGCAGCGTAGAAGGCACCCTCGACACCGTCCTCGTGCTGCAAGGTTTCCGTCGTGAGATCTTTGAGCGGATCAGGTTTCGGGGGCGGTGGCGCGTTTTGGTCAGGGCTTCGTGGCACAGCAGGAGGCGGAGGCGGCTGTGGTGGACGCGGCTTGATCGCCCGCAGAGAACTATCTGCCGTCCTATGATCTGCGTAGTTCCGCGCGAGACTGACAGCGACGCTGACAAGATGATGCTCGGTCAGTGCGAGCGTTTCCGCATGGCGATTGCGAAGAAACGTAAACAGGCTGATGGCAGCGGCTGCGAGGAACAGGAGCGTCAAAATCACGAGTAACAGAATGCGGGAGCGAAGGCTTCTCCAAAAGATCTTCGCCATTCGTCTCCTTTCCAGTATTCCTCTCGCATAGCTTCTATCGAGACGTACCACTATGGTATGCAACTTGGCTGCCATCGGTAATGGTGCTCCTATTGGCGACGCCATGAAGATCAGCTGCCAAGAGACCTTAGCTACTGAACACGACTTGTGCGCAATCCGCACAGCATGCGAGCGAATTACGGCCGGTCCGAGTGCTTCCAGAAGTCTCCGACCCACCAGACACCGGGTGATCGCAGGACTTTGAGGGTCTTGAGGAATGGCACGCCGCTTGCCCTATTGACTGGCAGAGGTGTTGCTCATGTACATTCCATCTTCCCTAAGGATTGCGGTTCTTGGACTGATATTTAGCTCTGCGGCTTTTGCGCAAAGTCCGGTTGCCGCATCCCCAGCCCCTCCCACTGTTCCGCCGGCTGCTGCGCCTGCGCCTCCTCCGCAACAAGTTCCTATGGTGACCCAATCCTCTCGCGTCCGTGCTTTCAACGCAGGTCCGCGGGGAGAGGCACGCAGCTTGTACCTCCAGAACGGCAGCGTTGTTAATCTGGCGCCGGGACTGGGAGGGCAAATCGGCCCCACAGTCCGAAAGGGAGAAAAGATAACCGTGACCGGCACGAAGTCAGAGATCAATGGACAGTCTCTAGTCGAGGCGGCCAGCGTCCGGTTGAACGATCAAACCTTTTCGGCGAATGATCCCGCGCCGGGGCCCCTGGCTGAAGGCGTGGAGCCACCCCCGCCGGGAGCATCGCAGGCGCCTCCCGCACCCGCACCAGGAAGCAGAAACAGGGCCGCTGTACCGGCACCTTGTGGCGCAGCAGTCAACGCACCGTCGCCTCCGCGCAATTTCGGTGGGCCTCCTCCGCCACCTCCTGACGGAATGGCCCCGCCCCCAGCGCCTCCCCAGAACTGAGAATGCGATTACGCGCAAATGTTGTTTCTTGGCGGATGTTCGTTCCGTCAGGTCGGTGGGCCGACGTGGCTTCTCGATCAATCCAGCTTGTCGGCTCAATGGGCCGACCTAGTTGCATCGAATTCTTCACCCAAGAAAGAAAGGACGACGCTTATGCCACCTCCGAAGAAGGCAGCAGCAAAGAAGGCCGGCAAAAAAACTCCTGGGCATCACCACGAAAAGCATGGCCCGGCGAGCGACCTGCGACGCGCCTATGAGCACATGGGGAGGATCGCGGTTCTCCGGCAATCCTTAAAGTCGTCTGTGACGGATGCAGTTGTCGAACTTACTACGTTGGCCCAGCGATCTATCAAAGACGGACACAGCAAAGACGCTGCCGATCTTCTCCGGGCATTGGAGCATCTTAGCTTCGCAGTCCTCGCCGGCGGGGTCTCTGGTGCCGTCCGCGTCTCTGCCGAACTCAAAGCGTCCATCACGGAGCAGTTCGATGAACTGACGAGAAGGGCAGATGAGCACTGGAAGGAAGAAGAGGAGCACTCCAACCCACTGACCGCGATCTATGAAAGCTCTCGCAACAGCGCCGCCAGTGCGTTCAAGGCTCGCGTCTATCACCAGGCCCTTGAGTTTGCACGCGCTGCGGAAGCTCTCGCTCATGTGAAGCAACGTGGTGCTCTCAAGCTTGGAAGAGGCCACAAGAACCTGCAACTCAAAAGCGCTGTAGTTCCTGGAAAGTTGTAACGAATGGCCAGTGTGACGGAGATCGATCCCGGCAAGAAACGAAGTATTCACGCCCTGGAGGCGACGAACTTCTTCCTCGCCGACGTGCAAACCGGCCTCGGCCCGTTTCTCGCTGCCTATCTTGCGGGGGCCGGTTGGGAGCCGGGTAGGGTCGGAATGGCATTGACCATCGGCGGCATCATCACTGTGGTTCTGCAAGCTCCGGCTGGCGCCATTGTCGATCAACTCAGGGCAAAGAGACTGATTCTCGTCCTGGCTTCAGCCGTTCTCGCTGTAGGAGCGATCTTACTGAGTATCACGGCTGCACCATGGGCCGTGTATACGTCCCAGGTCCTCATCGGAGGTGCGGGGCCATTCCTCGGACCGACACTTGCTGCGGTCACCATGGGAATCGTCGGCGTAAAGTTCTTTGATCGTCAATTTGGGAAGAACCAGTCTTTCAACTCGGCCGGCAACGTGGCGTGTGCGCTTGTGATTGCAGGCATGAGTCATTTTTTCGGAAATCGAGCCATCTTTATCACGGCTGCGGTGCTGACAATCCCGACCGTGATGACGATCCGAGCGATTCAGAGCAAGGACATCGACTACGATCTTGCCCGGGGCGGGGCGATCCAAGTGGACGGTAAAGAAGTCGCTGCGAGAACTCCGGTGCTGAAGACTCTCCTTGGAGACCGGACTCTCCTGGTCTTTCTCGTGTGCGCTTTCCTCTTCCACTTCGCGAACGCGGCCATGCTGCCGCAACTCGGCGAGATGCTTTCGCACGGCGCGCGAGCGAGTGCCGCTCCGTTTATGTCGGCCTGCATCATCGTGACGCAGGTGGTCATCATGTGCTTCGCCCCGGCTATTGGACGGTTCGCGAACCGGCATGGGCGTAAACCGCTGCTGATGGTAGGCTTTGGAGTTCTTCCAATGCGCGCACTTCTTTACACCTTGACCCACAACGCGGGAAGCCTGATCGCGATCCAGGTCCTCGACGGCGTGGCGAATGCAATCTTTGTCGTTGTTTCCATCCTCGTAGTTGCAGACAGAACGCGCGGCACGGGACGGTTCAATCTTGCGCAAGGCAGCCTCGCAACTGCAGTAGGGATCGGCGCCGCACTCAGCAATACGTTCGGTGGAGAGTTGGTCCAGCATTTCAGCTATCGCATCTCCTTCTTATCCCTGGGGGCAATTGCTGCGCTGGCGTTTGTTCTCTTATGGACAGCTGTTGGCGAAACCCTTCCGGACAGGAACGAACCAAACAAAAATGTTTCTACCCCAATTGCTCCCCAGGAGCTTCCAGCATGAGTGCTCTCGCGTTGAAACGTCCATTCCGACCCCAATCACCCGATGCAGCTGGTGTGATTAGCTGGATTCACTTTGGCGATCTCCACATGATCAAGGCCGGAGAGCAGAACCACCTCGACCTGGCGGAAATTGTGAATGAAGTCAATCACGCATTCGCTGATTCTGTAAGCTTCGTCTTCCTTCCGGGGGACGTAGCCGACGACGGTAGCCGCTCTGCCTATGCCGTGGTGCGCAGCGAGCTCGACCGCCTGAATGTCCCGTGGTGCGCCATCATTGGCGATCACGACGTTCATGAGAAAAGTTTTTCAAACTTTCTCGAGGCGATGTCGGAACAAACCCACTTTGCCTTCACAGTAGGAGACACGCGATTCCTCGCCATGAACGCCTTCGACGTGCCTGAGCCTCCTTCCTTCACCGTGTCCGAAGAGCAGGTGCTGTGGGCAGAGGAGGAATTGCGAGAAGCAACGAGTAGCGGCCAGAAAAAAGTTGTTTTCTTGCACTGTTATCCAAGCGACCTGAAGGTCGGCGGAGAAGAGGTAAGCCGTCTCGTCCGCGACTATGATGTTCGCCTAATCGATATGGGTCACACTCACTATAACGAGATCGCCAACGATGGCCGGACACTCTACTCCGCAACTCGATCCACAGGGCAGATTGAAGAAGGACCAGTCGGCTATTCAGTAACTAACATCGACTGCAACGTAGTGAGCTGGCGATTCATCGAACTGGGCGGGTTGCCCGTTGCCGTTATCACCTCCCCGAGCGATGAGCGGCTTCTGACAAAGTCCAACGAGATACTGAAAGAAACGTTGAAGGTTCGAGCAAAGTTCTGGGGATCGGTCGGGGCCGTGGAAGGGATCGCTCATCTGGACGGGCAAACGCTGCCGATGAAGCGAGTCAGCGACAGTCACGTTTGGGAGGCTCATGTTCTCAGTCCCGGTGAGGGCACACATTCTTTGAAGGTGTCTTTCAAAGATGCGGATGGAAATCTCGCGAGCGACGAGATTCGTGTCGCGGTTGAACAGCGCACGGAACGGAAGTTTCAGGAACGCGATCAGGACAACGCACTGGAGGCATGGCCGGAACATGGGCTGCTCGGAACCCAACTCGGTCCGAACAAGAATGGGAAGAAATGGTGATGATCCCGACAGAGATAGCACATGTTGTTCTGCCGTTGATTGTCGCCGTGAGCATCGCCCTGATGCTGATTCGCCCGCGCGGCATTCCCGAAGTCTGGTGGATCTCTGGCGGCGCGTTGCTTTTGGTCGCACTGCGGCTCGTGCCACTCAAGCTTGCCGGCCAGGCGGTCGCTAGGGGCAGCGACGTTTACTTGTTCCTCATCGGCATGATGCTGCTGAGCGAGCTGGCGCGGGAGCAGGGCGTCTTCGATTGGGTGGCTTCCGTAGCGGTCCGCGGAGCCAGGGGCAGTTGCTCGCGTCTCTTCCTGTTGGTTTATGGGGTGGGGACGCTGGTGACTATCTTCATGTCAAACGATGCGACAGCTGTTGTGTTGACTCCCGCGATTCTAACGGCGGTACGTAAAGCAAAGGTCTCGCCGCTTCCATACCTATTCGTCTGCGCGTTCATTGCAAACGCCGCGAGCTTTGTGCTCCCGATCTCAAACCCGGCGAATCTAGTCGTCTTTCACACCGATATGCCTCCCCTGGGCACATGGCTCACAGACTTCGGCATCCCATCGCTGTTTTCGATTGTCGTGACGTTTTTCGTAATGCGTTTTCTATTTCGAGAGGACCTCGGCAAAAGCATCGACTGCGAGGTTGAAGATACCAGGCTAAGCGGCAACGGAAAGCTGGTCCTCGGAGGTCTTGCGCTGATGATTGCGGTGCTGCTGACTGCCTCCGCACTGAAGAAGGACCTCGGCCTGCCGACGTGCCTTGCGGCGCTTGTGATTACGGCGATTGTCTCTATTAAGGCAAGGAGCAATCCCACCAAACTTGCAGGCGAGATTAGTTGGGCGACGTTGCTGCTCGTCGCGGGCCTGTTTGTTATGGTCGATGCGGTCGAGAGTCAAGGAGCTTTGAACCTGACACAACAGTGGCTCGCCTGGGCCTCGCATTTGGGCCAGAGTGCCGGTGCGCTGGTTGTTGGGTTCGTCGTGGGTGTAGCGAACAACATCGTGAACAACCTTCCTCTGGGATTGATCGCGGGCGGCACGCTCCAAGCCGCTCACAGTAAGGGACTGATTGCCAATGCCGTTCTGATTGGCGTGGACCTCGGGCCCAATCTCTCGGTCACCGGCTCGCTGGCTACGATTCTATGGTTGCTTGCGCTTCGCAAGGACTCGGACGGAGACGCAGGCGGGGAGAAGCTCGATGTCAGCTTCTGGAAGTTTTTGAAAGTGGGTGCCGTCGCCATGCCTGTGGCGCTGATCGCGGCGCTGGGCGGAGCGATCCTGATGAACATATTGGCCGGACAACACTAAACACTGAGGAGAGTCTTATGAATGCGAACGCCGGATGGATCATCCCATTCATCATCATCGGGGGCGCGCTACAGAGTTGCGGGGCGGCCATGAATGGTCAACTCAACAAGCATGTCGTTAACCCGTGGCTCGCTTCGGCTATCTCATTTGCGTTAATTACCTTCTTTTTCGCTGGAGCTTCGTTGATCCATCCCAGCCCGCTGCCGACTCAGAAGGACTTGGTCGAATTGCCCTGGTGGGCAGTCGTCGGCGGCCTGGTAGGAGCAGTGCAGGTGTATGCCGGCCTCACTCTGGTCAACAAAGTGGGTGCTGGGCCGTTCGTTGGGATTACGGTGACCGCTGCGCTCATCACTTCGCTGCTGATCGACCATTTCGGCTGGTTCAGAATGCAACCTCACCCCCTGAACGCAGGCCGCGTGATCGGCGGTGTTCTGCTGGTGGGTGGTATTAGTCTCATCGCCAAATTCTGAGAGGGAACTGCCGCGAGCAAAACTCCCTACAAGTCGAACTTTTCCCCATCACAGTTTCAGAAGACGAACGGCATTGTCTTGAGAGATTTTGGCACGTGTGGAATCCGAGATCGGTGCCCGCTCGAACCACGCAGACGCTTCATTCGTGCAATTTCCGAGACTTCTCCGTAGAGATGCGAGGCACGCTTCTCTACCCTCGAAACCAAACTACCGAAGCGAAGAGGCATGTAGAGATGGTACGAAAGCTGAACACGGACTCGACAGGATACTGAAGGGAGGAACGATGTCGTGCGGGTAGAGGAACGCACGTCCCGGCTCTAAATCCAGCCAATTCGTCTGAAGAAACCAGTGATCTCTTCGGCTGCCCGGTCTGGATCTTCCCGATGAGGAAAGTGCCCGACGTCGGGGAATTTCGCGAGATCCAGATGAGCAAAAGTCTCTGAAAGCCGGTCTGTCCAGGCGTATGGAAGGACAGGATCATGTTCAGCCCAGCGGACGCAGGCAGGTGTTTCAATCTGCGGGAGCTTGGGTGACTCTCCCTTCATGATCGCGATGCGGCCTTCATGTGTCCCTTTGTAGTGAGCAAAGCCGCCTTCCAGATTGCCCGGCTTCAGGAAGTTGTCGACGAAGATGTCGAGGACGTCGTCAAACGCCTCTTTGCGCCAGGTCCAGTGACGAAGGAAGTAGCCGAAGTATGCCTTGCAGGTTTCGCGGCTAGCACCAACGAGCACGGGAGCCATCGGCATCTGATTGAAGGACTGGTACCAGATCTCCTTGAGAGAGTTGGGCGCGCCCATGCGCGCGCCTAAGCCCGGATAAATAAAGTTGAAGAAAAACAGACCCGCGATGCGCTCAGGAGCAAGTCGTGCGAACGGCATCATAGCCGCGCCCCCTACGTCGTGACCAACCACTCCAATCTTCTCAATTGCGAGCTTGTTCAACAGTGCCAGCAAATCGGCGGCATGGTCTTGGGGGGCAAAAGGGCCGGCGGGTTTGTCACTATCCCCGAATCCCCGCAGGTCGGGCGCGATCAGACGAAAGCGATCGGCCAGCCGTGTCATCACGGGCTCCCATGTAAACCAGAACTCCGGCCAGCCATGGAGTAGGAGCAATGGTTGCCCCTCGCCGATCTCCGCCACGTGAAAGCGCGCGCCATTCGCCTCAATCATTGAGTGCTGAATCAATTCTTTCCCCCGGTTTTGGGAAACCACTTCTTGTTTCGATGCTGCTTTGTCACTTTCGGACGAGATCGCCCGCTTGAGATATCAAGTCACAGCAGGTTTCCGGGGGACTAAGGCGTAGAAAAGCTCGTCCGCGGATTCGGCAATCATGCGGAAGCATTGCTGACCAGTAGCGCGCTTGCAGCGACCGTAGACAGGTTTTTATTCGTGGGCGATGGAAACCGCTCTCTTTATGAAGACCAGTCTCCTTATTAATTAGTTCCCCGGTAGATGCAGGTAAGGAACATTAATTTTCGGGATCATCATGGTTGTGGTGAGCGCCGGCGCTCACCCTGAGAGTAGCCGGGAAACATGTACCTCCTTGAGATAGGGGCCTGATGCACCGTTCAGCGATCTCTCCCCGACGACAAGTGGTGCTCCTCACCGGAATGGACAACGCCGGCCGAGTGCCTTGCCGCCTAGTTCCGTTTGTCAGCGCCCCAGGGCCGGATATGGGCACGAGACTCAACGATGCTGACGAGACAGCGGCCAGCAGGGTTGCGGAGCTTGCGTACAACTGCATTTGTAACTCGCCGGCATCGAAGAGGTTTACACCTTTAGATTGCCTTGATGTCTATTTCAGAAAAGCTTTAGGTTGCGGCGATTGACTCTCCACGGGCTATCGCGGAAACTGCACCTCGGAGTCAAACCTTCATTCGGTTCGTCACCAAAGAATATTAATGCCCGATCAGTCCAGGAGACTTGCACCACAAGATGCCAGGAGAATTCCTGGTCTTAATTCCTGGTCTTCAAGAAGAGAGAGGGCTGTCAATAGGCGATAGTTGCCGTTGGTCGCGGCCAAACCAAGGATATCTGGGTGAGTCCGGAGTCCGGGCGCCCTGGGAATCTATCGCGGCCTACTTGCGGGAACAAGCGCCTCTAACGCACAAAGCTACGCAAGGGTCGGAAGAAGTGGCGCGGCGCTTCACTCGGGCTCCCTTAGTTCGCTAGCTCTTGCTTCGCAGTAGTCGCGCAGCGACAAACCGCAGTAAAAGGAGAAGGCATCGTGAGTGAAGAAGAACGCGGAGATGAGTTCAGCGTATCCCGGCGTAATTTTCTCCGGGGTTTGGGGACGGCGCTCGGTGGTGTCGCCCTTGGAGGCGGCGCTGTAGGTGCCGCCTTTGGCCAGGGGGGAATCCCGAGCGGCTACACCTTTTACCGGCTCATCACGGTAGGGAACACCTATGCGAACCAGAACGACATAGGCGGCATCACTCCTGCGGTCATGCTCGGCAGCGTTAACTCAGTGGAGGGTGATCCTTCTGCGGGGGTCGTCTTCTTCCACGGAACGTCCAAAGCAACCTCAGAGCCGACCGTCTTTCGCCAGATCGTCTCATACAGGGGCGGAACTCCTTCACCTAACGGAATCGACGTTTTGCTGACCCACGGCAGCACATTGACCAGCATTGAAGGGGTTCCCCCTGAGCAACTGCCTCTTCTCGTCAGCAACATCGGAACCGGATCGGGGAATGCGTCAGGCAACTATGCCACGACCATAGCGGCGGAAGACACGGGGGAGAACAGCGAAGACGGTAGTATGTCTCTCAAGAGTCTGCCGGGAGTCTATCTCTATACCTTTGCGACTAAGTCCTGGAAGAAGGTAGTACGCTTCGGCGATCCATCGCCGGATGGCGGCAAATATGGCGGGATTTTTGGCGACGTCGTCCTCAATGACGACGACAGCGTCACGCTGGTTGCGGCCACCACTGAGCCGCCCGCCGGAACAAGCTATTCAGCTTCCGCATCCCGCACTCGCCGGGCTTTTGCTGGATCGCACGCCTTGGTGCAGGTGAAGGATTCCTCCAGATCGGTTGTGCTTCTCAAGAGCGGTGACATGCTGCCGGGGACGCATGCCATGATCGAGAGCTTCGGGCTGATCGATGTCTCGAAGGGAAGACACTTTATTGCCCAGGTAGGCGCGAGGCGGGCGGACATCCTCGGCGCCAAACCGGGTACAGCGGTGGTCCAGGGCCGCCTCGATTTCAGAGGAAACAATCGTGGAGAAGGGCTTAGGCTCCACGCCGCGTCTCCTCATTTATTACATGAGCGCATGCTGAAAACCGACTCGGTAATCCTGGGAGAAAGCATTATCGGTCCACGGATAGGGGTACGCGGCTTGGCGGCGCTGGTGACCCATGATCCGGTTTTCGCGAGCGGCATCGGCGAGTTGGAAAAGCAACGGTTCACCACGATTAGCAACGCTGGCCGAGATCTGATCGTCCGGGCTGGAGACGGCCGGGGCACCCGGCACGTGGCAGCACTCAGCGCCCCAGTGGTGAGCACCGAGGTGGGGATCAGCTATGTGGCTGAACTACTCGAAGATGGTTCCACTCAACTCATCGTCACGGACGGGACCACAAAAACGGTCATCTTACGCAGCGGCGATTTGATTGAAGGAGCAAGCGTTACGGAGATTAACCATGGCTATCATCCAGCCCAGGTTGATGTCTCCGGACGGCTCGCCTTCGCAGCGGAGTTCCTGAAGGACCCCAACGGCGATCCTAACAATGAGCACAACATTGAGACTTCCCTGGTGATAGGGATACCAGCCTGATCGATCCGAGAAAGGACGTCACATGCAGAACTTCACCATTTCGATAGGAACGTCTCAGGACGCGCTCGACCTTGCAGACGGACTTCCACTGTTTCCCAAGGTCGGCACGGCACGGGCGGGTATATCCAATACAGCGCAGTCCAGCCCCCTGGTCGATGGTTCGGTCACCGTGCTCTTCCTCCGTACCACCATCAGCGCCTATTACGAGTTCCTGATGGGCGTCATCGGACCTGCGGTCTCGTTCAAGTTCCCGGGCAACGAAGTCGCCTTGAACAATCCCCCGGGAGGTGGCGGGGAGGTGACCGTTGCTCTCGGATCAGACCAGAAGATGATCGCGGGCATGGCCATCGGCTTCGTCGTAGGCGCCGGGCTCACCGTCAGCCAGGAGATCTACCTTCCATCTTCCTGGTACGCGCCGTGGAAGTTCGCCTGGCGGACCGTATTCGAGTTGTCGCTCCATATCGAGATCGACTTCATCAAGCTGTTGCTGGAATTGATCCAGTACCTGTTAGGCGAGAGCGGAAAGGACGGATACCTCACCAAGGACACAAGCGGCAAGCTCACCAAATATCTTGGCTTTGGCTCCGAGGATGAGACTGCCGAATCATTCAAGTTCTATGCCGAATCGGACGGCAGCCTTGGTCCCGACCGAACAATCTCGGCCACGCCGAAGTACGCCATTCCTATCGATCTCATGAATAGCATTCCCGTTGCCAAGAATTTCATGAAATTACTTGCAACCATCGTAGGCGAGGTGCAGTTTGGTCCGTGTCTCGAAATTCACATGCCGGTGACGTTGGGGCTGACGGGATTCACAGTGACGGGCGGACAAGGCGCGGGCGCGCCCCCCGCGACGTATTCCCCCATTACTTACAACGGATCGACGGCGACTGCCCACGGAGCCAGTTTCTCCTCACCCGCCACCCGATTCACTACCGATGTGGCCTATACCACTGGCTTCACCGTGGCGGTTTCTTACTTCTTCCAGATCAGCGTAATGAAGGTGTTCAACGTTCAAGTGAACACCGGTTCTCTTGATCTTCTCAACCTGCTGAACCTGCAGGTTCCTCCTTATGAGGTCCCCGGCTCGGTCAGCACAGAAATTGCGACAGGCTGCATACTCACTCCTCAGATGAGTATTGCATTCAGCGCCGGCGCGAACGCCTCCGTACCTCCCAATACGGTCATAGCCGGATCTCAATTTAGCTGCGAAGTATTCTTGAATGAGCCATGGGCAGGGGACGACACGCATATAACCCTCTCTATCTATCCTGAAGTTGCCGAATTTCCCATGTCCGTGCCGATTCGGCATGGCAACGCAAGCGCGATTTTCAAGCACACCATACCAAACCAGTTAGTCATCGCCGGAGACCCGAGCGACTCCACCGCCAAAGTGCCTCCATCGTCGACCGCTCCTTACCAGTCGTATCTGGTCACCGCCACCCTCCCGCCAAACGATTTGCAACCTTGTTTTGATTGGGAAGTTACCGCCCCGCTCAAGTTGCTGAACCGTGTCCTGAGTGTCAAGTTCTACAGCGGCACATCGGGCGAAGGCCCGGTCTGGAACCCCCAGGCCGGAGCCGTATTGAATGCCGACCCTAACTACCCTCCACAGGGGGTCTTCAACGGAGCTGCCGCTTTTTACAGTTTTCCATCCGTCCCAGGTCAGACGAGCACGGAGGCGCCGATTACGATCTCTCTGTACAATGACGAGCGGAAGCTTCACCCTCGCAGCGACGTATGGATCATTTTCAGTAATGGGAAAACGGCAAAGCTTGCGCCGTCCGCCACGCTAACTCTGCCCATTCCCGCTAATACGGCGGCTACGCATTTCGCTGTCGAATGGCGTTCCATGGGAGAGCCAGTCAATTACTCCTCGCGCTTCTATCTGGTTTTCGATGGCGGCGAGGCTTACGGGCAAACCGAATTTTGGCTCACCGTGTGGAACTGGTCATGAGCAGCCAGGAAACATCATGCCGCGGTGCCGTAAACGAGAATTCCGAAACGCGGGGTTCCGAATCGGCTTGCGGGCAAGCGCCTCCCCGGCAGATCCGTAACATACAGGGCCTCGTAGGGGCCTTGACGGCGGCTGATCCGGCGACTCGATTCGACGCCTTGAGGGCCATTCAAGCGCAACCTCAAGCGGCTCTAGCCTTCGGGACCTACAAAGGCCGGGATGTTATCGACATACTCCTGGCCCAGGCTGGCTTTGCTGAGGGCACCATGGAATGGATGAGCTGGGTTGGCGCCCTGGCTTCCTTTCGCGAGCCCCGCGTTACCGATTTCTTCGTCGATACGATCGCCACCGCGGAGTCGGCGCAGTTGATTTTCTCTGCCTCTCGATATCTAGCGGAAGACGATCCGGCAGTGTTGCGGAGCAGGCTGCTTCCGTTACTTCTTCAAAACGACAATCCGGTCAGAGCGCGAGCGGTCGCTCCGTTGATCGGAAGATCTTCGTCATCGCCCGCAGCAGCGAGGCTGCGCGTCGCCATTCTTACCGAGGCGGAGAACTGTCCCGCTCCGACACTTGACCAAAGCAATGCTGACTTATGGTTGGCAGAGCTGGCGGGTCCATTTTGGAGAGAGGCGCAAGTTACTCTCAGAGTCCAGGGCCAGTCAGCTTGGATAACGCTCGCGCAAGGCTGGAACGGGCTCACGGAAAACAACCAGCTCTGGTTGCTGCGCTGGGGAGTCGAAGACTTTCCCGGTATGGTCGCCGGGGTGATTCCGGAAGCCCTGCGAAGCAACTCAGACACTGTACGGATTGAGGCACTCAGGGTCCTGGCGGCCCTCCAGGAAACCGGTGTTCCTGATTCAATCTCGGCTTCTGCCCTTAGCCTGCTGGATGACCCGGATCCCGAAGTCAGAGAAGCGGTGGTCTTGGCTGCTCCCCCCGGTTTGGATTGGCGGGCACTCTTGGATCGCGAGACAATCCCATCTGTTCGTCGTGCCTGTGTTTCGCAGCTGGTCCGCAGCGAAGCAACAAAGGCCATACCAGACTTAGTTGGTCTGTTGCGTTCAGACGACTGGCAGATGCGCACAGTGGCCGCGCAGGCTTTAGTCAAGCTGGGATCGCCCGGTGCAGAGGCAGTAAAGCTGCTCGTGCACGATGAGAACCCAACGGTCAGAGTTGCGGCTGTTCGCGTCTTGCTTGATTTGAAGCAGGACGCATGGCTGGAAGACGAATTCCTGACGTTCAGCCGTCCTTCCGGATGAAAACGAACGATCACTTCGATTTCTCATCGAAGAATCGTTTCTTTTGCACTGGGGCACATCGCCGACCAAATTAGTGGCGCGGCTGGCGGAGTGCGCTCCTACGATGATGAAGTTGGGATGTGGCGGCTCGAGTATCCCGGAGCTATTATCAACAGGCTTTAACAAGGAGATTCAATGTCAATCGCAAACAGGCTGCGCTTATGCAAATGGTGCCTTGCCCTCGCTGTCATGCTTACCGGCTACAGCAATCTCGCCTTTCCTCAGAAGAGCAGTGATGGCGGAGGGTTCAACTTCCCCCTTGTAAGTTGCGGTTGGCCGTACCTAACCACTTCGACCGATCTCAACGTTTTCTATCCTGATTCGAATGCTAAATACTGGACAACACCTTATCTCTCGCTTCCCGGAAGCAAGTTAGTCATCAAGGGAAAATTCCTGGAGGCAAGATTCCTGTCCATCAATACGTATGATCGGCTGGGTAACTCGGTTGAAGGCATTGCCGACAAAGACTTCCCCGTGCTTACCGGTTCGAACCCGTACACTCCAGGTGGAGCAACTTCGCCGGAGGATTTCTTCGCGATCACAATCATTCCTAAGCCAACGGAGGACAATCCCCCGCCCCCGCCGCCAGGAACCATTTACGGTCCACCCATCAGCCCCTACTTTGCCGCTCAGGGTTACGTTATTCTTCGTTCGTATGTCGACGGCGAGACCGGTGGCACACAACAGGCGCAACTTCCGGATATCGATGTGAGTCTGAATGGAAAGAGCGTAGCTGTGGCTCCATGCGAGAAGTTGGCGCCTAGCCTTCGGCTATTGACCTTGACAATCCTGGAAAGGTTGGCTGAGCAGTCGGCGAAGGGGGGCGCGATCGTTCCACCGAACGCGACTAGCACGCCGGAAGCAACTTTCTTCCCTCCGTATAACGCGACCGAGGGAACCTTTCCCAACGACTTCAATAAGTACGTAGCGGCAGTCGTTAGCTACAAGCCGGATAGGATCGTAGTGGTTCGCGGGAAATCGCCGACGGTGCCAAAGACGTCGCCCAGCGGATTTCCAGTGACCGGACAAGGCGAGCAAATGCGCTACTGGTCGATGTGCAACAACAATCATGTTTTTCCCTATCCGGTGGTGGAATGCGTAAAAGACAACGACGTCAAGATCGATGCTAAGGGGTTCTATACTTTCGTCGTTGCCGCCGCGAAAGACATGCCGGCGAATGCCAACACCGACCCGACCGTCACGCCACTGCCGTGGGGACTCAAGCTGGTCCAGAATGCACTCATTTTGCGGAACATGCTGCCGACGGACGGTTTCAACACGACGACCCAAAGCGCGAACGCAAATTGCCAGAACCTGCCTTCACTTGAGAGCGCCGCCAAGTGTGCCCATGGACAGATGCGCGAGTATTATCCGAGAGCATATTACTGCGACAAGCACGTCTTCGAAGCAGGCGGATGGAAAGCATGCGTCGCAGCTTCGGAGGGCAAGACTGCGGACGATTAACCAGGGCCTTTATGCCCAGCGCACAAAGCAAATCCCTCTTTCCTTGCTGAGCTTTCCGGCGGCGCCTGTCGATCTCTAGCTGATTGTTCATACCTGGCTTCTGAAGAGGGCAGCTGGTTTGCCCTCTTGAATCCGTTGGGCGCGGCATGGATGGCCGATTCGAAACCTGACCAGTAGCTGATCCTGCGTGGGGAGGCAGCGCCTTCTTTGACCCCGGAACTCAGCCGCGTTGGGCGCTATGAATGCCATTGGCTTCGACTCCTCGGCTAGTTCTCTGATCACTCCGTTGCCGGTTACGCAATCGCAGCTCGTCTTCTCAACGGCCGTCGCGCCGCACCCCGGATCATTCACATTGTTCCCGTCCAATCGTAGACTGGTGAAAGGATCCAGGTCACCAGCGATGGCTTCCACATCGAAGGCCAGGAGCGGCCCACAGACAGCCGCGCGCAGTTGAGGATCTCGTGATTGGAGAAGGTAAATGAAGAATGATTCGATCGGACGGCAACCGCGACGTGAGTTTTTAAAGCTGGCGGCTCTTACCGGAGCGGCAGTGTTCTCTACCCACGGATCCGCCGCTGAAACGATCTCACCCAGCGATTCGCAGGTATCTCCGATCGACCACAAAGAGCAGAAAATGAGTTTCCTTCGCGTCAAGGGTCGTGACATCGTTGACAGCGAAGGAAAGAAGATTCGGCTTAGAGGAACCTGCCCTGGCGGATGGATGAACATGGAGGACTTCATCAATGGTCATCCAGGTGCGGAGCATACTCTGCGAGCACAGATGGCGGAAATGCTCGGCGCATCGAAAGCTCATTTCTTTTTCGATCGGATGCTCGATTATTTTTTCAATGAAGATGATGTCATCTTTCTTCGTAAGGCTGGAGTCAACGTAGTCAGATTTCCTCTGAATTACCGGCACTTCGAGGATGACATGGCTCCCTTCAAGTACAAGGAGTCAGGGTTTGCACGCCTTGATAAGGTTCTAGATCTCTGTGAGAAGCACGACCTTTATGTCATTCTCGATCTTCATTCGGCGCAAGGATGGCAGAACGTACACTGGCATTCTGATAATGCCTCGCGCATTAGTCTGCTTTGGAGGGATGCGTCGTATCAGGATCGCTACGTCGGTCTTTGGAAGGAGTTTGCCCGGCGTTACGCGAACAGGTCAGTGATTGCCGGATACGACGTGCTGAACGAACCTTGCACAAACAACGAGATGGGCGATTACCCCTGGAATGTGCCCCCGAATTACAAGCCCAACTGGAACGTGATGAATGTGGTCTATCGGCGCCTTGTTACAGAACTCCGCAAGATAGATTCCAGGCACATCATCTTTCTCGAAGGTGATAGCTATGCATCGATGTTCTCTGGACTCGAAAAGCCCTTCGACGACAATGTCGCCTACAGTTCGCATAACTACACCGTCCCAGGATTCGGCCCTGGCCAATATCCTGGCTTAATACATCCCCGGACTGCGCTGGGTAGCGGCTCTGAGCACTGGGATTTTCAAAAGCAGGAGCAGTTCTTCCTCAATGCGGAAGGCACAAAATTTACGCAACAGAATAACGTTCCACTGTGGGTGGGCGAATTCGGATCGGTCTTCAATGGGCCAGCTGACGAGGCTGGCGATAGACTCCGTTCATTGGACGACCAGCTGAGCATCTTTGAGCGCAACGGCGCACATTGGACGACGTGGAACTATAAGGACATTGGCGTGATGGGTATGCTGGCGCTCAATCCCGAGTCGCCTTACATGGAACGGATCAATGATCTTCTCCGTAAGAAGAGGGCTCTCGGCACCGACGATTGGATGAGATGGCTGCCAGCAACGCCGGTCAAGGATTCCACAGCCCAGCTCGCCGAGCAGATTCGGCAGGTGGTGGATGATCCGCAAATCAACCCTCTCCTGAACGCGAAGAGCATGAGCCAGACACTGCTATGCTTTTATACCGGAACGCTGATGCAGCCAATGTATGCCAGCTTATTCAAGGGGTTGTCGGAGACAGAGTTGGACAACATCCTTTCGTCTTTTTCAGCGAAGCAGTGCGTTCTTAACGAAGGTCTGGTGGGCGTGCTCAGCAAATACATGGCCAAGCCCGCTTAGATAGTAAGTGTATCTCGAAGGTTCTAAGTTCTTAAAACCGCGTGTCGGCAAGTGGTTCCGTTAGGCGGATCTCATCGGGTAGTGCGAGTGGGTATTCGCCCAACCTCTCGCGTTCCAATGCTCTCCGATTAACTGAGACACTACCGAGGTTCCTGTCCGTAGTCCCTTTCAGCGTAGCCCGTGATAGTCTCTTTTCGTATGACTCCCGGCTTGGATTTCTTCCGGTGGCACCTTCTTCCAAGCGCTTCCCACTGGCATCCGAAGGGGAGCCGTTTCCGTTTCAAGTCTACATTACCCTTAACATTAACTACTCTGATCATTCTCCTGCAGTCATTTTGCAGGCCCGGCCTTGCGGCGACTGACCTTTATCCCATTGATCGAAGAGGCGTAGTCGAGCGGTCCGACATTATCCTGGCCAGGCCCAACCTGTCGCCCGCCGAGGCGATGCCATTAGGCAATGGTCGGCTGGGAGCTGCGATCTGGGCGGAAGAAGGATTCACCGCGCAGCTCAATCGCGCCGATACCTTGCCTCAGCGCCTGTCTCCCGGACAAATCGTTCTTCCCGGCCTTGCGAAGCTTACCAGAGCTGCCGATTACAAGGGGCGGCTCAATCTTTACACCGCGGAGTTCGAGCAGAGCGGCGCGGGAATGACTGTGCTCACCTACGTTGACCAGGCCCTCGACGTGCTCGTGGTCGAGGTGAAAGGAGCCGATCCGAAAGAGCAGCAGACGGCGACACTGCGGCTCTGGTCCCCGCGTAAACCGCAGGTGGTTGCTCAGGGCGCCATTGGAGCTCTAGTGGAAACCTGGCTTGATGACGCCGAGGCCGGAGCGAGCCATGAACGCTTCGGATCGCTGGCGTCGGTCACCGCAGATGCGAACAATGTTCGCGCCACCTCAAGCGATCCGCGATCGGTGACCCTCAGCTTCATGCCCCGCCCCGACGGCTCCTTCCGTTTACTGATCGGCGCTCCATCATGGCGCGGAGGCGATGCGGACGTTGCTGCCTCCAAACTGCTCGCGCAAGCGAAGTCGATTCATTTCGAGGAGCATCGCCTCTGGTGGAAGGACTTTTGGAATCACGTAGGTTTGATCAAATTATCCTCGCCCGATCATCGCGCGGAATACTTCGAGAATTTGCGCACCATCGATCTATTTGCCGCGGCCGCTGAGAGTCGCGACCGCTTTCCCGGCTCTCAGGCCGGCATTGGCGATCTCTTCTCTTCCTTTCGCGACCAGCACAGGTGGGCGCCGTCGGCATACTGGCAATGGAATTTGAGAATGCAGGTCAGCGCGAACCTGGGGGCTGGCGTCGCGGGCCTCAACGATCCATATTTCCGCCTGTACCAGGAAAACCTCGACAATATCCTGAACTGGACTCGCCAGCACATGAGGAACCGTCCCGGGGCCTGCGTTCCCGAGACGATGCGTTTTAACGGACGTGGCTATGAGAACGAGAGCTGGATATCTCTTGCACCGCTGAATTGTGCAGAGAATTCCCCCCCTTATTACAACGCGCGCACAATTTCTACCGGCGCCGAGGTGGGACTATGGGTCTGGGAACAGTATGAGTACACCGACGACCTGGACTTTCTGAAGAAGAACTATCCTCTCATGCGCGAGGCTGTCCGCTTCCTGCTGGCATACGCGACCGCAGGACAAGACGGCAGGCTGCACACGTTTCCGGCAAACGCTCACGAGATGCAATGGGATGTCCACGATCCAACGACCGACGTAGCGGCGATGCAGGCCCTCTTCCCTCGCGCCGTACAGGCAGCAACACTGCTGAAGACAGATTCGTCTCTCGTTGTCGAATTAAAGAATGCGATTGCGAAGCTGCCGTTGCTGCCGCTCGCGACAGCTTCGGCTTCTACCGTTCTGCTCGCGCACGGCGGCGATGCCGCGGACGCGATAATCGCGACCAGCTATGATCCTGGCGCTGAAACTCATAACGTGGAAAACGTTGGTTTGGAGGCGGTTTGGCCCTACTCAGTCATTGGCGCCGACCAGGACCTGCGCAAGATAGCAGTGCGCACCTTCCTCAATCGTCCGCATAAGGGCGACGCCGACTGGAGTCTCGATCCCATACAGGCTGCCCGGCTTGGTCTCGCCGACGAAGTCGTCGCAAGCCTTTCTACGATCACGGAACGGTACCAGATATATCCCTCTGGTTTCGCAACCCTGTTTCCTCCCACCGCTACGAACCCTCCTCCGAGCGAGTTTTATGTCGAGCAAATTGGCGTCCTCGCCGATGCGCTGCAGAAGGCGCTCGCCGACGAGTACGACGGTGTTGTCCGAATTGCGCCTGCGTGGCCAAAGGAGTGGGATGCTGATGCAACCGTGTATCTGCGCCACGGCAACCGGGTGGAAGTGCGGGTACGACATGGAGAACTCGTCTGCGCCGGTTTTGAAATCGCTTCTTCTGGCTGGTTGCACATTCGCAATCCGTGGCCGGGCCAGAAGGTCGAGATCGCCGATGCAAACAGCCCTTCAGCGATCTTGGCTGAGGGTTCGGACGATTTCGTGTCCTTTAGTGGACGTTCCGGAAAGAATTACTTGTTGTACAGGACCGATCACCCGTCTTCACTGCGGGAACCGCTCTCCGGCACGCCCGCAGTCGCGCCGAAGTCTTTCGCAACCAGAACAATTGGATTGCTCAAGTGAAAAGAGAAATCAGAAACTGTAAAGCTTTGGTCACCGGCGCCGTTCGGGGTTTGGCGACAATGCAATCACATCGTAGTTAGCCAACAGCGCGAACGTCGCCATCAATTCGCGCGCAGCGAAAAGCTGGGCATGGGGCGCGGTGCGGAGATCAGCAGTTTGCCTTGCGGCGCAGTGACGGTGACCTCCTCGCCAGGAGATAACTTCAGTGGAAGGGTAATTCCCTCGTAGGCGCATCACGCCCGCGGCATCAAACCACAAAATAGTAAGCGATTACTCTAACGGAACTGGAAAGCTCACCTTAGAGCCGCAAAACCGCCGAAACAGCGGCCTCAGGGTCAATTTCTGGCAAAGAGAAGTAGTCATCTGCTCGAACTTTGGCGCCTACTGTAACGAACAGGAAGCTACTCGCAAGTCCAAAACGTCATTCAGAATCTACCTCATTCCAAGTCAGTGAGGGCTCAGAGGCGGACTGTCAATAATAACCGGAAAGACGAGTAGTTGACGTAACAGTAAAGGATAAAGTCATTGACCTTTACGAAGTCTGCATGGTACCTTCGGGTTCGAGCGTCGATTGTTCCGGCAGCGCGATCGCCTGCAGTTTCCAGACCCTCCTAAATCGCCCGGGAGTTTCGTGATCCATGAACCGACGCAGCTTCATCGTACGCGGGGGAAGCGCTGTGGTGGCTTCCGCATTGCCCCGTGCTGTAGCCCTTGCTCAAACTGCTAGCCAAGCTACTGGGCAGGGAAATCAGGCAGGCGAGCCGCTTACCTGGTCTCCGGGAGAGCTCTCCTTTTTCTTTGAGGTAGCCGGAGGTCGTCTCCGTCAAGGCCTTCTGCTGCCTGGCAACGCCGCGACGCAGGTCATTTCAACGAACGGCCAATCGACTGGTGTTGAAGTGGCAGTTCAATTTGATAACGAGAATTCACCGGACCAGGGAATGAAGCTCGGAATGGGTCAGCCCGGGCTTCGCCTCGTATACGCAGATAAGCAAACAGAAGCTCACGATTTGGGAGAACGCCTCATCCTCCACCAAATAGACGAGGCTTCGCAACTGCACGTCGAATCGTTTTACCAGGCCGTGAAGGGCTGCGCCGTCGCGCGCCGCTGGACGCGAGTGACCAACAAGGGCAGCCGCCCTTTGGGCATCAACTACATTTCTTCCGCGATGCTCCACAGCCTGGCCCCTGCGCAGGCGTTTGAAGACGATCTGCGGATCCATACTGCCTTCAACAGCTGGATGTCAGAAGCCCAATGGCACTCGCTCAGGCCGTCGGAACTGGGCATGATCGAGAATGAGCGGACCAGTTGGTCCGAGGCTTGCGCCTCCAGCATCGGCAGTTGGTCCTCGGGCAAGTTTCTTCCCATGGCCATGGTGGAGAATGTGAAGGAGGGTCTGACCTGGTTCTGGCAGATCGAACACAATGGCTCGTGGTATTGGGAGGTGTCCAATACCTCGGAGCGGGGGATCCATGCCAATAACGTCTATGCCTATATTGGAGGACCCGACGATCTTCACGCGGATGCATGGAAGCAACTGAAGCCAGGACAATCCTATGAGACCGTTCCCGTCGCGGTCGGCTGTGTGCGTGGCGGCTTCGAAGAGGCGGTCGCGCAACTCACCCAATATCGGCGACGATTACGCCAGAGCCCAGTGAGTCGCCCACCGGACCGTCTACCGGTAATCTTCAACGATTACATGAACTGCCTGTGGGCCGACCCAACCGAAGCCAAGGAGCTTCCGATGATCGAAGCTGCCGCCGCAGTGGGTTGCGACTATTACGTAATCGACGCCGGCTGGTACGCCAAGCTGCACGAGGACTGGAGTCCAACCCTTGGAACTTGGCTTCCCTCTGAGGATCGATGGCCACATGGTCTGCAATTCACATTAGATAAGATCCGGTCCGCCGGTATGGTCCCCGGCCTCTGGCTGGAGCCTGAAGTGGCCGGAGCACGTTCCCAACTCGCGGCCACACGATCCTCCGATTGGTTCCTGCAACGCCACGGGGAGCGAGTGCTGCGGAATTCACGATACATGCTGGACTTCCGCAACCCTCAAGTCACGAGCTATCTTTCCGACGTGGTGCGCAGGCTGGCCGGCGCCTACGGCATCGGCTACATCAAGATGGACTACAACGTGAATACGTTGACGGGCACCGACCTCAATGCGGACAGTCCCGGGCAAGGGCTGCTGGAACACAACCGCGCGGTCCAACGATGGCTCGACCAGATACTTCAGGAGTTCCCCAGCCTGGTGATTGAGAATTGCGCCAGCGGAGGCAGCCGCATGGACTACGCGATGCTCGCGAGGCTACAGATCCAATCCATGTCGGACCAGGAAGACTACCGCAGACTGCCGAGTCTGCTCGTAGGGTCGACTGCTGCCGTTCTGCCGGAACAGCTTGGCATATGGGCCTACCCCTTGGCAGATGCGGACGCGGACCAGGCCAGCTTCAACATGGTCACGGCGATGTCCAGCAGGATTCACCAAAGCGGACGCCTCGACAAGCTCTCGCCGGCTGCGTCGGCCCAGGTGAAACGCGCCATCGAGGTTTATAAGAACGAGATTCGCCCACATCTCGCGACGTCAATTCCGTTTTATCCTCTGGGGACGCCGGCCATCAGCCGGAGGACTGATCCAGTCGCTCTTGGAATGCGCTCCCCGGGTGGAACTTTCTTATATGCATGGAGACTTGAAGGCGCTTCCGAAGTGAAGATTCCCATAAGAGCCGAGTCGGCGACGCTTCTTTACCCTTCCGACCTGGGAACTGCGGTCCAACGAGACTCCAACAGCATCACCTTACAGTTCCCGCGCCCCTATATGGGCGCCGTCCTCACGATTCATTGACACCTAAGTCGGCAAAATCCGCGGATGTTTCGAGACGGAGTGCAGGCAGTCGTCGGTGGTGAAAGAAATCACGTCGACGCGCCGCGAGGCGATGCTGAGCATCCTGGGAGCGGCGGTGGCTGCGTGCGGGCTTGCCTACAATGTCATGGCGTACTAGGCGCGGATGCCCTGCAGCTGTAAGCATGCCCGTGCTCTGGTGTACTTGATCTTGCGCCATCGTTCTTTAGAGAAATGACTTATGCGGAAGGTTCTTTCACGGGAGAGAATGATCGAGGGATTAGCAAAAGCGTCGATGGGAAACGGTCGGGAGAATACCCCCTCTCTCTTGCCCGTAAGTAGAGGGATTGCCACTTAGCCGACTCGCTAGTCAGCAGTTCCTTGACGTTTCCGGCACCACACTGCCTCTTACGTCGTCAGCCAGCCGACTCACTTCCGTGTGTGCCTCCGTACCTCTGATGATATGCTGCTATCGCAGCATATCGAGTGTGAGTTCCACTCGATTGTAGACATTAGGGTTGACCGGCACTTCGTGCCCGGCGAGCGTTGCTCTTTGAAGCGGCCACAATGATGGTCATTTTAGCTTGCGCCTGCAACGCCTCCATACCCATACAGCGCGTCGCATGATAACTCCATGTGCCTTCGTGACTGATTATGCTGCCGCCAGCAATGGCACTACTGAGCCGGCCAATCGGTTTCGTGCTGAAACTCTCATAGACTTCGACCTCGGCGGCCACCTTTGAGTGGGTGTAGCTTCTGCGCCCAGTGTCAACTTATAACAACATGTTTTCGAGTGCTCGCGTTGCGATCTATCGCGGCCGAACGCTGTAAGTTGTCCATTCGATTGCTTGAGTTGCTCAAAACTGCGAAAGACTGTCCAGATCTTGCGATTCATGCGAACGGAGAGTGAGCACTTACAACCGCCGATTTTCCGGGCACATCGTAGTGGTCGGACGCCAGGAGGGACACGCGTTGTCTCCTCTGCAAGAGAAGGAGCGATAAGTATCAAAGTGAATGTTGATGCAGACGGCTGGATAATGCGGCGACGAAAGGTTATACAAGCCCGAATCACCCTGCGCCCGGTAGCCAATTTAAGGCAATTCCGTTCACCTGAGACTGCCATACGCAATGTCTCCGCAACCGCGATTCACGTGAAGTGAGGATTCAGTCGTCAAGATGACTTAAGGAGAGAATTTCTCCTGAGGGACGACGCAAAGCTCTCCCTGCGCCGCGAGGCAGCAAAGGGCGATTTTATCTCGTATGGAGGTTGTTTTGTTCCCTCAAGATGCTATTCCAGCAAGGAACGCTGGCGTTGTGTCATCCAGGCAAGCGTGCTTGGAACTCCTCGCGCGTACTCTCGAGGCCCAGGTCAGACCGGATCCTAAAGGTGTTATAAAGAAAACCGCCGTTCCTGACATTTCCATCATTCGGTCCAACCATGCAACGTCAACCAAGTCTCAAATGTCGAGACCGACAATTTGGATCACGCTTCAGGGCGCAACTACAGTTATCCGTGAAAAGCAACACCTCTCTTATAGTCCCGGTGAAGCGTTTCTCTTAATGGCTGGATCAGGCTGCAGCTGCACGGTGCACGCAAGCAGTGCCGGTAATCCCTATCTCGGGCTCTGTGTAGAGTTGGACTACGCCCACTCACGAGAGATTGCAGATAGACTTGGTCTCCTACGGAAATCGGCTATTTCCTCCGACAGGTCTGATATCTCGGCACTTGATCTAAGCTTGCCACTGCTGCAGTGTTTGTTGCGCACGATCTCTTTACTCGAGAGCCCAAAGGCAGTGCAAATTCTTCAGCAAAGTCTGCTGCGAGAGATTTGCTATTGGCTGCAATCAGGTCCGGGCGGGAGGCAGCTTGCGCAGCGCCTCTTTACAGCGGGCCAAGGGATTCGTGCCTCCGATGCCGTAAGGCATTTGCACGCGAACTTTAGCAATCCTGTGTGTGTTGACGACCTAGCAGATCTTGTTTGCATGAGTCCGGCCACGTTACACCGCCAGTTCAAGCTTTTGACCTCTTTGTCCCCACACCAGTACCTAAAACGACTTCGGCTTCTAGAAGCCAGGCGGCTGCTCTTTGGTGGTAAGACGAATGTGAAGAGCGTCGCCTTTCAGGTGGGATACCTAAGTGCGTCTCATTTCAGCAGGGAGTACGCACGTCTGTTCGGCCAGCCTCCCGGACAGAAAGAGGTTAAGCACAGGGGCGCTCGTATCTTGCAAGATCAACAAATGGCTGAGGTGGAAGATTGAAAGCTTTAGGCATAGAAGCAACGTAGCTTCAGCCGTCAGATTGTCTGGTGGGGATCGAGATTCCTAGCTTGCCAGGCACCCCTTGTTAGGTTGCAAAGGGCGATGATTACCGACACAAAGCGGCAATCTGTCATTGCTGTATATGCGTTCGCAGGCGGCTTTGCCGGCTGGTCGAAAGACTTAATATCTCCCGAAGGAGCAAGTATGGCAATCGCAACTGATATGAAAGTTTCGTTAGGACCCTTTTCGACTGTGCAGCAGCTTTCCTCCGCGCTAAACAGAAACGAGCTAAGCGCTGAGGAATTATTGATGGCGACTGTCGAGCGAATCGAAGCAGTCAACCCCACCGTCAACGCCATCGTCGCGATGGACGTGGATCTCGCCCGGAAATCGGCGAGGGAAAGCGACAAGAGGCGCGCGGCAAATGCCGTTCGCGGGCCGCTCGACGGCATACCGATGACCGTGAAGGATAGTATTGCAGTCGAGGGATTTCCTGCCACATCAGGCTTTCCTCCCCTGGCAAATTATCGCCCGAACTCCGACGCGCCGAGCGTGTCGCGATTGAGACGTGCCGGCGTCACGTTCGTTGGCAAATCTAATTTGTCCACGATGGCCAGCGACTTTCAGAGCGACAATTCGCTTTTCGGTACTACGCGCAACCCTTGGAACCTGGAGATGACGTCCGGAGGTTCCTCGGGAGGCGCGGCAGCGGCCCTGGCTACAGGCATGATACCGCTGGAGCTCGGTAGTGATATTGGCGGCTCGGTTCGCCAACCGGCTCATTTCTGCGGCATATACGCCCATAAGCCGACGTTCGAAATCTATCCGCAACGAGGCCACGTTCCGCCGCCGCCGGGGGTCATGAGCATAGCCGACATGGGAGTGCTCGGACCGATGGCCAGGTCCGCCCAGGATTTAAACCTGGCGCTAGAAGCTCTCCTTCTCGACGAAGAAAGCACAGGCCGAGGCAGATGGATACCTGAAATACCACCTCCCCGCTTCGCACGTCTTTCAGCAGCCCGCATTGCACTCTGGTCGAGCGATGATGCGTTCCCGGTAGATCGCGCTACTGCCGACATGATGGAAACGGTCGCCACGCGTCTCGAAAAGGCAGGTGCTGCAGTAGATCGACACGCTCGGCCGTTTTCTGATTTGACCGAAGTCGCGGACGCCTACTTTCAGCTACTCATGCCTCTGCTGCTCGGGAGTTACACGCCGAACGAATTGGAAGCCATGTTGGAGCGTAACCCCGATGCAAAGTTTGTGAAACTGATCCACGCCGGCGCGCGTCAGACTGCGGCGGAGATGGCGAAGTCGAAGGAAGTTCAAACGAGGGCAATCTCCTCTTGGCGTACCTTTTTTGAGCGATTCGACGCTCTAATTTGTCCTGTTTCGCCCCACGCCGCGTTCCCTCACAATCTTTCGGTTTCATCCGTAGAGCGCGAGTTGGTGGTCCAGGAGCGCCGCTACCCTTATTGGGATCATGTGGTCTGGTGCGGGGCACTGGCGAATTTTGCTTATCTTCCGGCGACCGCCAGACCAATCACCTTCACCTCCGCCGGACTACCGATGGGAATCCAAATCGTAGGCCCATATCTGGAAGACCGAACACCGATCCACGCGGCCCTGCTAATGGACGATCTATTCGGAGGCTTCATACCGCCTCCGCAATTTGAGGAAAACAAAGATTGGTGAACTCAACCCCCATTGAGGGGCTGTGGGTGGCGTCTCTGTTCCAACGCTCTACCGATCAAATTGCAAAAGAGGCGGCGGGTGCCGCTCAAGTGCCCTGTGTAAGCGACGGGCTAATGCACGACAACGCAGCAGGAAGAGGACAAAGCAATGGGTAAGCTCGATGGAAAGGTCGCAGTCATTACTGCGGCGACCTCCGGCATGGCATTGGCGACGGCGAGACTGTTTGCTGAAGAGGGTGCCCACGTGTTTATTACGGGGCGCAGGCAGGAGAAGCTGGATGAGGCGGTGAAGCTGATTGGACGAAATGTGACAGGTGTGCAAGGGGATGCGTCGAACCTGGCAGATCTGGATCGGCTCTACGATACGGTGAAGCGGGAGAAGGGCAGCATCGACGTCTTGTTCGCGAGTGCTGGAAGAGGCGAGCCTGCGCCGCTTGAGCAGGTGACAGAGGAGTTTTTTGACAACATCTTCGATCTCAACGTGCGGGGTACTCTGTTCACAGTGCAGAAGGCGTTGCCCCTGTTCAACGACAAGGGCTCGATCTTCCTGAATGGATCGGGCATGAGCGTGAAGGGATTCCCCGGCTTTTCCGTCTACGCTGGGAGCAAGGCCGCGCTGCGGTCGTTTGTGCGGACTTGGCTGCTTGAACTGAAGCAGCGAGGCATCCGGGTGAATGTACTGAGCCCGGGGCCGATCGACACGCCAGCCAACGACTGGATGAGTGAGGAGATGAAGGAATACATCCGAGCGCAGGTGCCGCGAGGGGAGTGGGGACGCCCGGAGGAGATTGCCACCGTCGCGCTGTTCCTGGCGTCCAGCGATTCAAGCTTCATCAACGGTATGGAGTTGTTCGTGGATGGCGGAGCGACGCAGATCTGAAGACCTGGGTTACCTGGCGGACAGGTGGCAGCTACTTTGATGCTGGTCGCGAATTCATCCGCCCAGGTAGATGTCCTGCCTGCCATCCTATTTCGCTCATGACAATCTCAAGTTGAACAAGCGTCTCAGCGTCAATGTCGGGTTGAATCATGAGCACCGCAGGCAGCCAGTGGACACGCGAAATCACCTTGGCAGCTTTGATGTCGCGACCAACTCTGACCTTTCGTACCCAGACACTAACGTACTTGGACTCGAGAGGGCGATGGTCAAGCGCGCCGCCGATTCAACTCCAAGCCTCTTTTTTCCCGGCTGGGGCCCTCTCCTGAAGGAAGAGGGCTCATACGACATGACGTTCAGTGCAATGAGCGGCGCGGAAACGCCATATACCGGCTGGGGTACAGGTATGGTCGACCTCGACAACGATGGGTTTCCCGACATCTTTCTAGTCGCCGGGAATGTTTATCCCAAGGTCGAAAATGAAAACGACGCTATATCTTCATAAGCGCTTCTCCCTTTCCTGGTAACCCTTCCACGTTTCCGGTTCTGCTTATTCGCAACATCTCAACGGGCAAGTACCGGCGGCTCGGTCGCAACGTCATGGAGGCATAATTGTTGCGACTAGATACGTTAAGGCGGATATCTAGATAAGCCCGGTATTCCGATTCAGGACGAAGGGTCCCGGCAATTGCAGTCCTGGCCGGACGCTAGTTCCCGAACCAAGAATCATGATCGACGACGAATAATTCAGTTGGCGACAAGGCGCTTCTAGATATGAATGCGCCATATCTCAACATGGGAAGAATTTGGCAAATCTACTTCTTGTCGGCCGCCATCGCGCGCCATTTGTCGGTGAGTTGTTTGTCGGTCAAGGCTTTGATGAAGACGCCGCCGACGACGGAGCGGGCCTGGAAATGCTCCTGCTCGCCGGTCTTGGTGTCATACCAGTCGGTGAGCGGGACGCGGCTCGGGGTTAGGTTAATCCAGAGGGCGATGGGATCCATAATAGCGTTGAAGTCGACGGGATTGGACGCCAGGGTGGCGGTCCAGATCGACCAATCGAGCTTAGTGTAATCTTCGCGGCTATCAAGCGGAAGGCCGAATTTGTTGATTTTGGTTTTGTAGAAGGCGATCTCCGAGTCGCGGAGGGATTTGGGGAAGAGGTTATAACCGAGGATCTGATCCCAGACGAGGTTGTATTTCTGGCTCCAGGTGTTGGCGGAATCGTAGGCGAGCTTGTAGTGGTCGCCTTCCTGATCCATGGTGATCCACTTGCCGGCAAAGTCGTGGGCGGTCTTAGAGTAGTCGCGGGCAACGTCATCCTTGCCCAGGAGTCTGGCAAGATCGGCGTAGGCCTCGAGGGCGTCGATGGCCTTAAGGGCGAGATTGGCGTTGTGAGTGACGTGGCCGGCGAAGTCGTCGGTGGTGAGCTGGTTTTCGGGATCCAGGCCGTGGCCCCGAAGAAACTCGGCCCACTGGGTAATCTTGGTCCAGTGTTCGGCGGCAAGGGCGGTGTTTGGTTTGCCATTCACCTCTGCCCGCGCGACGGCGTCGAGCATGATAAGCATGTTGCCGGATTCTTCAACGGGCATCTGATCTGCTTCGGTCGCCTCGCCGCCGCCGTAGGTCTGGCCGTTGGCGAGCGGGTAGGTGCCGAGGTCATGCGGGGCGAAGGGAAAGCGCCAGCGATTGGGCAGCGCGGTGTACTGCATGAGGGGACGGAGCTCGGCCTCAAGCAAGGCGGGATTGAAGAAGAGGAAGAGCGGAGCGGCGGGGTAAAGGACGTCGACGGTACCTATGGAGCCGTTAGAGAAGTTCTCCTTGCCGAAGACGAGGGGCATGCCATCGAGATCAGCGACCAAGCCGTGAGCCGCCCATGCTTGGCGGTAGGCGAGGATGCAGAGGTTGGCGTAGTTAGCCCCGGCGGTGCGAGTGAGATCGGCGGTAAGGGAGGTGTCGAGGTCAGTGGCGCGACGATCAAGGGCGGGCATCTCGCGCTCGGCGGCGTCGAGCATGGCGGCGACGGATTGACCGTTGCGCTGCCACCATGGCCTGAGGTTTCGTTCGAGAAACTGTATGGCGTAGCCCTCAGTGTAGGAGACGAGGACGTGGCGGGTCATCGACTGGTCGGTCACGGTGTGGAAGAGGAGTTCCGTAGCGAGGTGGGCGTCGCCTCGGCCGACGACGGAGGAGGCGTCCATGTCGTCGGCGATAGGAAGCATGCCGGTGGTGACGAAGACACCACCGGGTTCGACGGAGGTGTCGCGGACGATGGCCGAAACGGACTCTTCGTCTTTGGGAACGGAGAGATGGAAGTATCCCCAGTCGATGCGGAGGTCGTCGCCGGAGCGATTAAGAATCCGCTGATCGCGGGAGCCAACGGAAAGAATGGTCTGGGTCTCGGTCTGATTCCGAGAGTAGGTGACGGGTTCGCCGGGCGCGTTGACGGCGATGACGGGGTCGACGTCGGTAAGGACGGCGACATCGGCGTGAGATCTGCCGTCGATCGATTTGAGGGTGTAGCTGATATAGGTGACGGGGCGGGAAAGGATGTCGAGATCAGAGAGGATGGTAGGAGTGAAGAAGGTAAGATCGAGCTGGACGCCGCCACCGGTGAAGCTGTAGCGGGTGTGGGTGGGGGTGACGAGATGGGCGATCTGCTGCATGGCGGGGAGCTCGTGCGGAGAGGCACCCATAAAACGCATGGTCTTGCCGTCGACTCGAAGGAGGCCGACGATGGGCTGCGGCTTGCCGGTCCAATGGACGGTGTTCGAGGCGGTGAGGTCATCGGTGTCGGACCATATGGAGAAATAGGGGTTGTGAGTGATCAGGGGAGTAGCGGGATACCGGACGGGCTGCGGCGAGGCGATTGGGGAGGACTGGGCCGCTGTCTGGACAGCGAAAGAGCCGGCACATAGGAAGCAGAGGATGATGGCATTCGTAAGCTGCAGCAACGTGTTTGACCTCTAAGGAGATTGTGCGAGATTGTAGACGCTTCCAAGAATACCGGCAAAGTCTCTAAAGACGTCTACGAGGGCATCAGGTCTGCGACTCCAAAATGCAGATGACTCCGACGAGGACCATCGAACTCGTGAAATATAGCGCCATTCCTAGTATTGATAAGCCGTCCAGTGGAGCTTTTCGAAATGAACCACTCGGTTATGGCTGAAATGTAGAAAAGGAGATGAGCGAGAGCAAGCCAAAACGAGTTGGCGTACTCGATCGCGCCGTCCTTCTTCAACCGTCTCTCGTGAACTAACGAGATCGCTAGAGTCGCGAGACGAAATGATAGAGCCGAAGCAAAGAAAATTAGCGGCAATATTGCCATAAGCCTGGAGCGTAAACCTAGATAATCCATGCCACCCACCCCTTTGCCCACGGCCAAGCACTCGCCTGAGCGGTCTATCTGCTTCTCGCAGATCCCTCCATGAAACACGCGTCGATGCACATGCGCGGATGCCTCGTTGGATTCAGCTTTTGGATTGCGTTGCTCCTGATCGCGACATCGAATCCACTGCTGCAAGCGAGCGCGATCAGCAGACCCGCCGATTGAACAAGGTCTGGTAGTTGCAGCTTGTTTTTAGAAGGCTGCCCGATTTATGTTTAAGGCCTACCAAGAATGGTACCGAAAGCCAATGTGAGCGCTTCCTCTACCGGTAAACCGCGGCATGTTTGAATCGACAAGCGACATGTCCGTCCGGACGGACAAGAAGGTCGCTCGCAGGAGCCCTGCCTTTCAGCGCGGTGACCACTGAGAAACCGAAGCTCGTGACAACTCGATCATTCAAAAAACGAAATCTCTCTTAGAACTGTTTGATCCGTGCTGCCAGGCCTACATTTTTCTTGTGCAACGAAATCAACCATGTCTTGGGGCAAGATCAAATTGAGAAAGAAAAAAGTCCTCTGGCGCTCGAGGGGAGCCGTACGGGACTTTCATGTCCCAGGGATGGAGGGTGCCCGGTCCTCGGAAGTACTGCTTCATTCCACGCCATCTCCCCTTGGAAAATGAATTTACCTTGACGCTCTCATTGAGAAGCAGGCATATCACCAGATCACGAAACGCCGGTTCTTTGAACGGCTCTCCACCCAGCAGCCGTTCTCTCGAATGCGCACGTTGGCGATCGCCATCTGCCGACTCGCTAGTCAGAAGATCCGTGTATGACCCTTCAGGAAATTTGCTATTCACGTTGTCGCTTCGGCTATTCAATTGGGCACCTCTTCCTCTTTTTGAACTGCCCGTGAGTAGATCTATATTCCAGTGGGCTTTGTGAGAATTGCCGGCGGAAGGCAGATGCAAAATGAGACGCGTTGCCGAATCCGCATGTCAAGCCAATCTCAAGAATGGCTTTGTCGGTATCGATGAGCATCGCTTTAGCCGCTTCCATTCGTATGTGCTGCACATGTCGGTGAGGTGTTGTTCCGACAGCTCTGCGGAAGAGCGTTGCGAAGTGAAATGGACTAATAGCCGCCACTTTGGAGAGGACGCCGAGGTCCAGGCGTTCAGCAAAGTGCGCTTCGATGTACTCGAGCACGCGCACGAGGCGGTAATCGGAAATGCGCTCTTTGGCGAGGGACTGACGCCATTCATCCCCCTTGGTTGCGCCAAGCAACAGATGTGCTGATATCCACTGCGCAGCGGTTTGAGCGTAAAAATCTGGAGCTCCACCGCGGAGGGCTGACATCGCGGAAAATGCAAGGTCACTGATGACCGGATCATCAAAGAAGGGACGATCGCTGATGGTGCTCGGTTTCTGCACTTCCCGGGCGACGAAATCCAGGGTCTCTTGAGGTAAAACCAGAAGCGAGCAATTAAGAACTTTCCCTACAGAGTCGTGACGTACGAGGCGGGGAAGCCCTGCAGGTGTGAGTATGCCCGTGCCTCGGGAGTAATCTATCTTGCGCCATCGTCCTTCCGAGAAATGGCTTACGCGGAAATGTCTTTCATGGATAAGGATGATTGAGGGATTAGTAAAAGCGCCGATGGGGTACGGATCGGGAGAGTACGCCCTCTCTATTGACTGCAGGTAGAGTGACTTCCAGTTAGCTGAATCGCTAGTCAGCAGCTCTTTGATGTGTCCGGCATCACTCTTGCCTCTTACGTCTTCGGCTAGGCTAGGCATTTCGTTTGCACCTCCTTGTCCCTCTGAAGCGATTCTGCTACTGCGCAATTCGAAACTCAGTTCAGCGCTTCGCCATCATCTTTTTAGCCTCGCCGATTCGTATCGAATCGCTTGAGCCCCCGTGGCCATTCGATTCAAAGCGGACGTAAATCACAAGATTTGGCCAGGCTCTCGCTGCTTTTCGCAACTCTTGGCGAATTTCAAGAATTTCATGACCTCGGCCCGACGGGGGGTAAATTAAGGTAAAACCTGGTTGTCAGTTCACTTCAAGCCCAGGGGAGTTTTCCTTGCTGCTCACACATCTATGTTGAACGAATGGGAGAGAACATAACGAAGGGCTTTGGGGTGCTCAACTTGGCTATGTCTTGATTCCCGCTCTCTTCGGCCGCAGGTGTTCCTTGGCTGCGGCTATCTCTGACTGTAGCTTCCGCCGCATTTGTGATGCACATGGACAAGCAGATGATGGTGGTTCTTGCCCCATGGTTCGAAGCGGGCTTACAGGCGCAGTAAGAGCAAGTTAGAAGTTGCTGTTGTGGCATTTTGTCCATACTGATCGGCCGATCACATCCGTATATGGACTCGAACTAACAATCACTTCGCGCTCTGATTCCCAAGTGTCTCAAAGCCAATTCAGCTGTGCGCTTGAGCTGAGCTTTAGTAGAACCGTTCGCGGCTTGAACGGCGAGGCCACTCAGCAGCGACGAAAGATAGCGGGTATAGTCGTCGATGTTCTCTTCCTTGGAGAACTCCCCGGCCCTCCTCGCCTTGAGAAGACGGGCCTTGAGGACGGCTTCGTTCCGGAGGCGTATATCGAGCATAAGCGCCTTCGCAGGCTCAGTGTCTACGCCGCAGGACAACGAGCCAGTCAACGTGAAGCAGCTGGCCGGGTGTTCCTTGGAGCCCAAAAACTCCACAGTGTTATAGAACGCAGCCCGGAGAAATGCTTCGAATGACGGCTCTGCAAGCGCACGCACCATGTATTGCCCTGGCACTTCCATATAGCGTTTTGCTGCAAGCGCGAAGAGTGCCTGCTTATCACCGAACGCTGCATAAATGCTGGATGGATGAATGCCCATCGCATGCGAGAGATCTGCCATGGACGTACCCTCGTAACCTCGTTCCCAGAACAGACGCATCGCAACGTCAAGTGCGGCTTCTTTGTCGAAAGCAGCAGGTCTTCCCGGTTTGATTGACCCTTTCATGTTGTTTTAGACGCAGAATTCCTGAATCCGATGCAGAGTTCCAGACATCTGTAACGATCGTACGACATTATTTTGTAACGGTTGATCGATAACGAACGCGACTTCTCGCCTCCCGTTACGGGTAGGGCAGTAACTAAGAGATCGGAGAGTATATGGGTGTACTTGAGGGAAAAGTCGCAGTGGTGACGGGCGGAAACAGCGGAATTGGTCTAGCGACTGCGAATCGGTTCGTGGAGGAAGGGGCGTATGTCTTTATTACGGCCCGGCGTCAGAGCGAACTGGATAAAGCGGCCGCGGAGATCGGTCGGAATGTCACCGCGATCGCCGGAGATCTTGCGAAGCTCGAGGACATAGGCAACCTAGCTGAGATGGTGAAAGCCGAAAAGGGCGTTGTTGATATCATCGTCTCCAATGCCGGGTTCACGGAACGAGCTGCAATCGAAGACATCACTCCCGAACACTTCGATAAGAGCTTGAACGTGATGGCACGCGCGCCTGTGTTCCTGGTGCAGAAACTATTGCCGCTGATGACTCGAAAAGGTTCCATCATCCTGGTCAGCTCCGCGATGCACCAGATGGGCTTTGCTGGTCACACTGCCTATGCCGCCACTAAGGCAGCGAACAGGTCGTATGCTCGTACTTGGGCTGCGGAGTTCAAGGATCGCGGCATTCGCGCGAACACGCTCAGCCCTGGGCTGACTGATACTCCTATCCTTAATGGCCAGGCCGAGGGGCTCGATCGTCAGGAAGTCATCAATGGTTATGTCGGTGCAATTCCGCTCGGCAGGGCAGCCGATGCCGTAGAGATTGCGAATGCAGCAGTCTTCCTCGCTTCTGATCAGAGTTCGTACGTTACTGGCACCGATCTAATGGTGGACGGCGGGATCGGGCAGGTTTAGCCCAGCTACCCAGAATCTACGTATGCAAGCCTCATGCTCCTGCATACGGACAAGCACCAGAAACTTTCGCTCAATGGAGGGAGCATTCCGATGAAGATTGGAGTGGTTGGATCCGGCAGGATCGGTGGCCTTATTGGCACCTTATGGTCGCGAGCCGGGCACGAGGTACTGTTTTCGTCGCGTCATCCCGAGTCGCTGGCTGCCCTGGTTGAGGCGGCGGGAAACTCTACCCGCAGCGGGACGCCAGATCAGGCGATCTCATTCGGGGATGTAATTCTGCTCTCGATACCGTTTGGTGAGTTGCCTGAGTTTAGTCGCACCAAGCGGGAGGCGCTCTCGCAGAAGATCGTCCTGGAGACAGGGAACCCGAACCTCAAACGAGATGGGGAGATAGCCAGAAGCGTACTGGAGTCTGGACGCGGCACCGGCGTGTTTCTGCGCGAATGGTTTGCAGGAGTTCGTATCGTTCGCGTCTTCAACACCGTCTGGCACCCGGTCCTTGCCAAGGAAGCTCACCGCGCGGGACCGCGCGTTGGGATACCTCTCGCCTCGGACGATGAAGCTGCCCTTCGCATCGCCTCCAACCTTGTCGTTGATTCGGGCTTTGATCCAGTTGTCGTTGGCGCTCTCGACCGAGCGCGCGAGTTCGATATGGGCACGGCGGTCTATGACACTGGAATGTCCGGGCCTGAGGTTCGGAGGGCCCTGAATCTTTAGGCTCGGAAGTCCTCTTAAGTGATTCGGCCAACGAAATCCAGAATCTTGGAGGGGATTAGACCGTAGAGTTTACTCGCAGGCAATTTTCGGTTGGTGCGGGCGCGGCCGGAGCACTGGCCCTCTTGAACGGAAGTGCCAGCCTAGCCGCGACGAGGTGACAAAGGCATGCAAGGGCCGATCCGAGTCAACATCGTTTGTCCTGGCATGACGAAGACTGAAATGTGGGATGGGCTGCCCACTGAGAGTCGCGAATCCGGATCAATTTGGAGAAGCCGACTCAGTGCCACTTAGACGTTGACCGCCAGAAAGGACCTTTTGGGAAGATGAATCCAAGGACGCGATACTCCGAAAATGGAGTTGCCTCGCTCTGACGGTTCAAAGTTCGTCCAACTGCTCGACTCAATTTCCGGCATGAGCAAGCAATTCCACTGATGTAGAAAGAGGATTTTATGAAGTGGATCCTATCTGTCAAGAATCTACAGGGACTGTCGCTCGCTTTAGTCGCAGTGGGCCTGGTTCTCCCAATGGAAGCATCGGCACAGCAGGAGAAGCCGACCATTGCGAGTTTGAATGAACTTGGAGCCGAAGGCTCAATCCTCGCGCAGAGAGTGGGGCTTTGGGATGTGACGGAAACCGAATGGGCCTCTCCCACCGCGCCGCCCGTGACGACCAAAGGACTTGTGGCTGAGCGCGTCCTGATGGGAACGCTTCTACAGGAAATCATTCGCGAACCAGGGGCGCCTACTCCCAAGGCCGTGAAGCGCACGGATCTCTTGTCCTACACCCGGCTGCAGGGGCGTTGGGGATACGTCTCTTTCGATACCCGTGCGCCGGTTGGACTGATGCCAGCGTGGAGCGCGGGTAGAGGAGGCGGATCGACAATCAATCTGATATTCGAGCCGTTCGCTGTCCCCGCCTCGGGTGCAAGCGTGACTGGTCAACTCATCCTCATGGAACAAGTCATTCGTTTCGAAGGACCGGATAGAGATGTCAAGGATCAGTACTTTACGCCGGCAGATGGAACGGGAACGAAATGGCTCCGACACCGTTATGCCTATACTCGTCGTCCACAGTGACACCGTTAGTTATAGAAAGGCGCTTCTTGCCATCTATAGCGTTTGAGATACCTTCCTCCATGCTGGTTTCGCGTTGATCACGCCTCGTCCCACCACGCACCACATCGAGAGCCGGCGGGTCGACGGCACATGAGCGCAGGTGCAGCCGGCTCTTCGAGCCTGATTTGCCAAAATCTGCAAGCACAGTAAAGGGAGCGCTTGGTACCGGCGCCAACTCAGCGAGTGAAAGCTATGAGCTTTCTCGTTCGCCGCGTTCTCTGATTTCCCTGAGTGCGATAAGTCGGATCAAGATAGTCCCCGGATAAACAAATGCCCAGTAGAGCCGAAAGTTCGAGCGTGCCGTTTTTCCTATGGCCACAGCTCGTGTCTCCGTGCTTGCAATGGAAGTGTTGGCGGCGGAGGGTTCCACTCGGAGGGTCCATGCGATTTTGACCCATCCTGGCTGGTGAAAGCTTGTGAACTGTTCCGGCGTGGGGCCGTAGAAAATGGGGTGAGTGATCCAAGGTTGCGTAATGGCTCCGAAAACGAGTTCGTGACCCGTTCGCTCAGCAAGGAGGTTCCAGCCCCAGGCCTTGGCCTGTTCGACGAGGCCAAGGTCGCGTCGGCTTTGCCGGCTGGCGCCTCCCCAGAATGATCTCGCGAGATCTAAAGATTGCCCGAATAAGGCCGGAGCTTTGAAGATTAAGACTGCAGGCGTTAGAGAAGACCAAGTCGGCAGGTGCGGCAACGTGCGTCTGAACACGCTCTATGACGTCATAGTTGGGGAGCAGACGATCAAGGTACTGCTCTCCGCTTGCGTCGCGGGAATGGTCGGATCGTCCGTACCTGCGCCAGAGAAAGCCAACACAACAGGCATAGACTCCGAGCGCCAAAGAAGTGCCATAGGCGAGCCAGCGCAGCGAACGAACAGAATTCACGATTTCTCCTGAAAACGGATAATGTTTCGCTTAGACACCACTGCCGAGCTCGGATTGCTGCTTAAAGTGCGTAGTCCGTGTTGCTCACCCAGTTTGAGCCATTTGCTGCGTCCTCACCTGCGTGCCATTGGACCCACATGCTAAAAGCAACGCGGTATTCTTGGCCACAGACCTGTCATCGGAATGCGACCAAGTGAGATCACTGAGCGATGTGCCTTCGTAGCCCTTTCGCCAGAAAAGCGGGGTCGCCGTCTTGATGGCCGTGTCGATGTCGAACTTGCGTGGACGCCCCATAGCATCTCATTATTCTGTACCACACACTACATAACTTTGACACTGCCTGCATGGGTTCCTATAGTGTGCAATATAGAACCTGCTGGCGCGCAAGGTCTCCACCTCCGCCGCGCCCACCAGGGCATCTGCCGCGGAGCTCTGGGTGCTTGCATTGGCTTCGCCGAAGGGCGAAGACCAACTGAGGCCTAGGCGATAGTCGGGCTCACGCGCGCCTCTCCAGATGCTGTCCGCGTTGGAGAAGATAAACCGCTCATACTCCGGCAAGGGTGTAGTTTCATCGAGAGATCGCAGATTACGAAGGAATATCCCTTTAAACTGGGAACCGTCGCCGCCGCAGTCCGGCTCGCAGGGCTCATGAAGGACTCCGTTTGCTCCGACCAAGACTGGTGAGGAAAGCACAGCGGCAGCGATGCTTTGCGCAACCGGGAGCAGTGCGGAATTGCGGGTCGCGCGGGATAGCTCGGCCAGAGCTCCCAGGATGACACCCTGGTTGTAGGTCCATGCAGTCTTGTGATTATTGGTGCATCGCGCATCTAGACCGTCATTCACTAAATGATCCGCGCCGATCATCCCCGAGCGCGAGAACCATCGCCACTCGCGCATCGCCCACGCCCGATACTGCTGTCGCTCATGGGAGTTCTTCGCGCGCGAGGCAAGATGCGCGGCCACGGAAAGGAACAATTCATTGGCGATCGCATTCTTGTACTTGCGGTCCTTGCTCCACCAGATGCCTCCGGAGCAGGTGTCGTCCCAGCCTTCAGCCATATCCGCGAAGATGGACTTAGCCATCGAGAGGTACTGCCCATCGTTGGTCAAGTCATAGGCGTCGATCCAGGCCAGCGCCCACCATCCTTCGTCATCATAATAATTGTTGAGAAACCCGGGGAATTTCCTCTGGGCCGCGCTGAAGGTGTTCGAGAAAACCGGACCGAACTCCGAGGTTCCGCTTATCCGGGCGTAATCCGCCAAAGTAGTGATGGCATTTGCGGAGTTCCACCATCCAGTTGTGTTGTAAAGCCCGCTCCGCTGGTCATACAAGGTTTGAAGACTGCGGATCGCCAGCGCTGCCTTCTGCTTGTATGAAATGCTGGTGGCCGCTGCTGGAGCGGCGCACCAGCCGCGGCCGACGGAAACGGCGCACAACAACCAAGCGCCGACAATTAGCCAGCGACAGCGACTTTTCCAATTAACGCGCAAGAACATGCTTCGCTCCCGACCGGTTAAGATCGACACCTTGTCATCGTCGGTTTCACCGGCTGGACACCGTCATCGACGGCGGCGCCGCGTCTATAGCGCTTCCCCATCGACGGTTCGGCTCAGGTCCCATGGTCAGTATGAGCTTTCCGCCGTCGGCGATATCGGAGTGGCTGAACCAAGGTTTATTCCATGGCTTGCCATTCAGGGTTGCCGACTGGATATAGATGTTTCTGGCCGAGTTGCCGTGGGCCACAATGGTGAAATCCTTTCCGCTCCCCATGTGGATGACCGCCTGATCGAAGACTGGGCTGCCGAGGATGTAGTCCGGACTGGAGGGATCGACGGGATAGAATCCCAATGCGCTCATCACGTACCAGGAAGAAGTCGACCCTTGATCGTCCATGCCGGGAAAAGCGAGGCCATAGCGATCGCTGCCGTACATCGACGCGAGGATTTCTCGCGTGAGCTTCTGCGTCTTCCACGGCTGCCCGGCCCAATCATAGTAGTAGGCGGATTGCTGGTCCGGCTGGTTCCCCTGCACATATTGCCCGATGACGCCGGTGCAGTCGCGGCAGATGCCTTTGGCGGTATACGGCGTGTTGAAGAATTCATCCAATTTTGCAGCGAACTTCTCCCGGCCTCCGAGCAGATCTATCAAGCCCTGACCGTCGTGAGGCACCAGCCAGAGGGTCGACCACCCGGAAGCTTCCTTCATCATGAAGTTGTAGTACGGTTCTTTTGGGTCGAAGGGGGTGATCCACCTTCCATCCTCGGTTTTTCCGCGCATAAATCCTATCGACGGATCGAAGACATTCCGGTAGTTGTGAGCGCGCTGGAGAAACAACCGGTAATCGTCGTCGCGGCCAAGCTTTTTCGCATAGAGCGCGAGCGCGTAGTCGTCCCAGCTGTATTCGAGCGTGGTTGCCGCTCCGGCTTTGCCTCCCGCATACGGAGGACTCGGATTCCCGTCGGGGACGATGTCCGAGATCCAACCATTACGCATGTATTCGGCAAGATAGCCGCGTGGCCCGTGCGGATCTGTGGCATTCTTGCGTAAATACTCATAGACACCCGCATAATCGAACTTCAGCCCGCGCTCCCAGTCGCCCAGGTACATGAAAACGGCGTTGTCGCCGTGAAAGGATGTACCCATGTAACCTCTTTCGCGAGCCATGTCGAACTGCGAGCGTAGGATGTCTAATTTGGCATTGGGCTCGAGCAGGGTAAGCAGCACAATCTGGTTTCGTCCCGTATCCCAGAAGGGGACCTCGCCGTAGTGATCATAGGCGGCCTCTTCAATCTTGCCGCCGCGGACTACAAACTCGTCGCCTTTGCGCGCTACCAGGCGCGGGCTGGCGAAGGAATGATAGAGGCAGGAATAGAACAGCATCTTCTCCTTCTCTGTGCCGCCCTTCACTTCGATCCGGTTTAACTTCTCTGCCCAGGCGTGTTCCGCTTGCCGCTTCACCCGATCGAAGTCCCATTCGGGATCTTCTGCCTGCAATCTCTGCTCGGCCATCGCGTAGCTCAGCCCGGTCGCGACCTTCACCAATATCTGCTCGCCGCCGTTGGTGGCAAAACGCAGATAGGCGCCAGCGAAATTCCCAGAGATGGTGCGCGCCCCGGGATCGACTACGTTGTCTCCGAGCAGCGAGTCTCTTCGTCCCGTCGGCGGAATTTGTTTGAAAGCGCCACAGTCTCGAAAGGGCCGGGAAAATTCGGCTACGAAATACCTGTTGCCATGCGCAGACTTTCCCCGAAGGCTATGGTCGTTTACGATTTCGATGTCTCCGCCGCCGCCACCCCAATCGAGCAGGATGTGCGCCTTCTCCGTTTGCGGGAAGGTGAAGCGGAAGATTCCCGTCCATGCGGTCGCTGTCATCTCGGCTAGCGTGCGGTAATCGTCGAGATAGACGCTGTAGAATCCGGGCGAAGAGGTCTCGCGCATCTTGTCATATACGGAGGCGCTGCGCTCGGGAGGGACGGTCCAGTCGCCGACAATCGGCATGATCGTGGGGCTGTCTTCCGCCCCGGTCGAAAAGCCAAAGATCGTGCGATTAGGATAGAAATACGGGGCACGCACGCCGGCGGGAAAATTAAGGTCGAGGTTCGCGTTGATCGGGCCCAACTCGGTCGAGCTATGAGGCAGCATCGCGGCCGGCGAAGTAAAGCCCGAGTAAAGCTGCTCGCCCGGCGGCGGAGCGTTGCCGATCAGCTTTTGGTCGTCCAGCGGCGCTGTTCCGACCAGGCCGTTTGCGTATTCGAGCGGAGTCTTCGCGGAAGTCTTCTGCGCCAGGCCCGTTGAGTGAAGCAAGGTGGCGCAAAGCAGCGCGAGACTGGCAGCTTCGATCGATCTACCTACAACATACATCTTTGCGGCCCCTCAAATCCTCACTAGGATTACGATCGTTTCTTCTGGACTTCACCTGGCTGCCGGGACGAGAGTGACTGCGAACACCAGCACGTTTCGATTGCTGGGCAAAGTGAGGCTGCGCACTGTCTTTGCGGCGTCGAGAGCAAATGAATAGGCACAGAGATTGAACGGATTCCCGTCCTTCGAACCATCTCCCGCGAGCCGGTAAGGCATCCGCGCGGCGATCGATTCGCCGGGGAGATCGCCGCCGCCGGCCCAATCGCTCAGGCTCTGCGTGAACGAGGATGAGGAGCCATCGGTGTAGTTGACGGCGAAGGATTGCATTTCCTGGCTCCCTTCCACGCCGATGCCGAGTACCTTGAGGCTGGAGAAATTTCCGGGCGGCAACTCTATAGTCTTACCCGAGACAGCGTCGGGCGCGTTGGCTGGACCAAGCTTGAAGACGACCTCGTCTCCCACCGGATCCGCGCCGAGCGCCTCCGCCGAGAGAGAATATCCTCCTCCATCGAGGCTGGATGTGGCATCGAACTTCGAGCCGTCCTTATAGATGCCCGTCACGTTAAAAGCCGAAGAGAGATCCACCGGCACTGTTCCAGACAGGATGGGAGTTACGGCAACCTCGATCGCGACGCGATGCGACAAGTTCCCCGAGGTTCCTGCTATGGTGACCTCAGCTGTTGCTGGAGCGGCGGCACGGCTCGCGGTGAGCGTCATAACGTTGGCCCCCGTGGCGCTGTCCCGGTTGAAGGTTGCCGTAACTCCGTCGGGAACTCCCGAGGCGGAGAATTTCACCGTCCCGTTGAAGCTGCCTCTGGGCATGAGCAGCACGCCTGTTGTCGCGCTCCTGCCTTGGGAGACCGATATCCTTGGCGCGGCGGAGATGGTAAAGTCGGGAGCCCCGGCGTTGGGTGAGGGCAGGACGTCGTAGAGCGGCTGAGCGGGTTTCACTCCTGGGTTTTCATTGGCGACGGAGATGGCCATTAGGCGAATTTTCGGGTCGTTCGGCAGCTTTAGAGTCTTCGCTCCTGAGGGAAGATCCATCCCGTAGCCGTAAAGATAGGAGTAAGCGTAGGAGACATTCTTTCCTGAAGCATCATGGTGGTGGCTGCAATACCAAGCCAGGTCCGCGCGCTTGATGAAGCCGCGCTTGAGGCCGATCATCTCGCCGTAGTTGTCCTGCGAGGTGTCTCCTGAACTCCAGGAGCGATCGTCCCACTGCCCAATGAAGCCGCCCCAGTCTTCCACCTCGAATTGCTGCTTATTGCCGCCGGCTTCAAAGGTGGCCTTCCGGTCGCCATCGGCTGACGCGGCCAGGAAGTAAACCCGGTTGTAGTCGCCTGGCGGGAGATCGATCGTTTGTCCCTTGGCCGCGATTGCATCAGGCGTTCCTGTCTTAGCTTGGCCCAGGGCGAAGGTGACATCGTTGAAGGCGATTTTGGCGGGCAGCATCTCCGCCGGCAGGGCGTTGCCTTTGCCATCGAAGCCGGCCGTCGAGCGATCGCTGTCGTTGCTGGCGGCGGCGAGATCGTATTTCAGGGCCACAGGCGCGGAACGCACCGCTCCAGCTGCGCTTGCCGGAGAAGCCAACTTCAGCGCGAAGGCCCGCGGTTGATAGGCGGCAAAGGAAGTCACCAGCGTTCCGGAGTCCAACTGGGCCGGACCCAGGGGCTGCTCCTGGCCATTCACCTCGCGCGCGGTGGCGATGGGGGCAGCGAAGGAGACGCGAACATCGGACTGCGGTTTGCCGTCAAGCTCCACCAGCCGAACGACCACTTCGTCGCTTTTCTCCGCCTTCTTCACCGCCATGATGCGAATCCGGGGATTGCTCACCTTCACGAGCGAAAAGCTGCGGCCCAGCGGTCCGGCATGGTTCGCTGTCTGGAACGCGATCAGAGGCGCGTTCAGGCGTAGCGCCTGCCAGTCGGTCTGTCCTTCGCGCCATCCCGCGGCGTGGCCCGCGATGCCGTAGGTGAATTCGTGGTGGCCGATGTCCTGGGTGCTCTGGTCCGCGTATCCACCGGCAATGCCGGGGGTGCGAAGCAGAGTGAGCCGGATGGTACGATCGTTCGGCTTGTCCGATCCATTCTTGTCGTCGGTGAGGATCGTGGCGCCAAAGAGGCCGCTCATGTCAGTAAGATCGACCCACTGATGCGACGGTATCTCGAACTTCTTCGGCTGGGCGGTGGGACGTTGGATGGTCCCGATGTCCCAGTTGTAGGTGGCCATTTCATTCGATGCCGTCAGCGGGAAGGTCGCCTTTAGATTCGATTCCCTGGTATTCCAGTCGATGACATTGCCGAACTCGACGCGCTTGCCCGCATCGCCGGCCGACAACCGAATTGTCTGAACGAAGCGCGAGCCCGCCGTCTCGCGTGTGACTTCGAGAGCGACACGGACTGGGCCATTCTCTACGATACGAATTTTTGCCGGTCCGGAGACGTAAGCCTTGGGAGCAGCCTGCTCCTGGTCCCAGTCCATGTTCCAGGCCGGCCACAATTTGGGGTTGTCATAGGAGATGGCGAGCCGCGCGGGGGCGGAAAGAAGTTCGCGCCCCCCTTGCTTGTCGCCGATCTGCTTGGCAACGATGCTGGCGACGTCTCCCTCTTCGTTCAACTTGACAAGATAATACTCATTCTCCAGTTCGGTGTTCGTCACCCGCAGCTTGGAGGCGGCGGGAGCGTCGGTTGCTGGCGCGACATGGTAGACGGCATATCCGACGGAAGGCGCACTCGCCACGAAGACGACCTTGCCACCAGCCAATTGCGACTCGACCAGCTTGCCTTCCGCGTCCGTCACCCGAACCGCTTTGGGCAGGCCGCCGGGGAAGTCCACGTCGGCCTCGACCACATCCTGCCGCGCGATGTTCAGGGGATTGAAGACCACCACCGCCGCTCCGTCGCCTTGCGTGTCCAGGCTGGCAGCGACTCCCTGGGTCGCACTCTTGAGCACGTCGGAGAACTGGTTCATGGCGATCACGTCGTCGTTCCATGCGAACTCATAGGCCCTCGGGGTCGCGGTGCCCGCGGCTAAATCGTGGAAGTGCGCGCCCATGGCGAGTGTCCAGGCAGCGTTGAGGCGCTCCATCGGATAAGAACGGGCGCCTAGCCAGGAAGCGGCAATCGACGATTTCTCGGCGGCATCGGCGAGCAATTCTTCTTGCCTGATCCAGCGTTTCTGGTAGGCCTGGGAGGTCAACGAGCCGGCGGAGTGGTTGGTAAGCTCCATCTCTCCGGTGTAACGCGGAAGCGCGGCGGTCTCGGAGGGAGTAATGTCCCGGAACATCTGGTCTGCGGTAGCGGAGATCACATGCACCGGCCCCTCTCCTACCTGGACCGACGGCCACTCAGGGTGCTTCTCTCCGCGAATGACGAATGCATCGACGGGGGGAATAGCCACGCTGCCCCTGGTAACGATCGCTTCGAGGCGTTTGACCGACTCCTCGTCCGGAGCTCCGCCGATGTCGCCGGTGCCGTAGTAGTGGTAATCGGCGAATAATCCCGTGGCCTTGCCGTTGTTCAGGACGCGCTGGGCCCAGTCGCCCTGATAGCGTTGTTCGTTCTGACCGCGCCGCGCCGCCGCCAGCGCGGACTGTTCGTCGCGCAGAGCGAGAAACTCCTGGAGCAGCTTGGGATCGTAGGCGTGAGTCTCGCTATCGGACTTCTCCAGCTTCTGCTGCGCTTCGCCCAGCCGTTTTTCGAGGTCGGCGGCCGCGGGGTTCGGAGGCAGCGGGGCGAGCGGCTTGCTGAGGTCGGTAGTGATGCTGCCGCTATAAGCGCCGGGATTCAGCGCGGCAAGTACGCTCTGGCCGTCGGGGCCGACCCACACGCCGACATTGAAAGGGGTTCCCTCGGGGGTCTTCTCGATCGACTGCTGGCCTCCCGCGTTCGCCGAAGATCCCCATACCAGCTTCTGGGTCGAAAAGGCTTTGACGCCGGAGTGCGCGAGGATGGTCGGCAGCGAGGCGGGAAATCCGAAGCAGTCGGGCAGCATGTACTCCTCACTGGCCTTGCCGAACTCGGCGCGAAACCAATCGTTGCCGTAGAGCACCTGGCGGATGATTGCCTCGGCGCTGGGCGCGTTCACGTCCCCCTCTTCCATCGAAGAGCCGGCGGGGAACCATCGATTTGCAGCGATATACTGCTTCATTCGCGCAAAATCTTCGGGAAAATACTCCTTCATGAGGCGATAGCGGTTGGCCCCGCTGAAATTGAAAACATAGTGAGGATATTTGTCCAGCAGACGGAAGTTGTCTTCCATCGTCTTGCGCAGATATTCATCGATCACCTGCGGGTATTCCCAGCGCCACTCGGTGTCGAGGTGCGCGTAGCCGACGGCGTAGAGCGTAGGTTGCCGGCTCAGGTCCGGTGTTTCAGAGGACTGGGGCGCAGCGGCGGCAGTCATGGCCGCGGTCGCCAACAGCGCCGAGATCAAACGCTTGCGAAATTGTTGCGTCACTTCAGGTGTCTCCTTCTAGTTCCCGGCTGTAAGTCGCGGGAGATACTTGTACGACCGGCTCGATGAGAGAAACTATGTTTGCGCGAGGATGCACGCCAGGAGCACTGGGAGAATACGGGCGGCGGATGTGCGGCTGAACCAGTTCATGCGAGGCGTCTCCATTAGTGAAACAGGAACATAGCTGGGATCGGTGTGTGGAACTCCCGCGCGCCGGATCGGCCGGCGCGCGAAAGACTTTGCACTATGCGATTTTGTTAGAACGAGATCTTGCCGCCGATCTGTAGAACTCTCGGAAAGTTCTGCTGTTGCGCGCCGACCGCTCCGAAGCCGCTCCATCCAGAGGTTGGGCTGAAAGTGGCAGGCCCGTCGCCGGGATTGGTGTCAGGGCCGCCGAAGAGCACCGAGTTCAGCGAGTTGAATGCATCTAGCCGAAGACCGAAGGTCACCCTCTCGGTGATCGGCGTGTTCTTTTCCAGGGAGAGATCGAGGGTGGGGATGGTTGGATTGCGGACTTGCGCGGTCTTCCCCTCCAGGTTAGCCAGGCCGTAAGTCGGAATGCCTGTCCAGCAACTTGTGTTGCCGGAGAACCAGCGGCCGTTGCCGACAGACGTCCCGCCCGCCGGACGATAGCTGGTGCCGGGGCAGGTGTAGTAGTAGCCGGTGTTGACGCTCACCGGCGTTCCGCTCTGCGCATTGAAGACGCCGCTGAGCGTCCAGCCGTTGATGAGGTAGCCGACCGCCCTATCGGGATTGGCGACGAACATTCGGCCTTTTCCGAATGGCAGGTCATAGACGCTGGTGGCGGACAAGACATGGGTGCGGTCAGTTCCCGCGATCCAGTGCTGTTGGAAGGGGTCCTGGTAAGGCCAGCCATTCTGGTATCCGTCGCCATTGATGGTTTTGGAGTAAGTGTACGCGACCTGCAAGCTCAACCCGCGGCCGGCGCCGCCGGTGACCCGGCGATTCAGCTTTACTTCCAGGGCGTCATACCAGTTGCGTCCGAGCGGCGCGTTATACTGCCCAACCAGGCCTCTGCTGCCCGGGGAGCAATATTGGGATAACGGCAAGATCAACGCGACTGCCTGGACAGTGGTCGATGTGCCACACTGCCCCGGCCCGGACATGCCAGCAACGCCGTAATAGGGGTTAGGCACCTGCTGATTGAAGACCTGGGGATTGGCGATTGCCGCCTTGATCTGAGCCAGGCTTGCAGTCCCGTTGATCCACAGAAAGGTGCGAAGCCGGCTGGTGAAATTGCCGGCGTACCGCGCGTCGAGCACGATGCCGCCGGGCAGTTCGCGCTGGAAACCCAGGGATAGAATCTGCTCCATTGGAATCTTGCGGTCGGGGAAGTCGGATTGAACGCCGCCATTGCCGAGATCGGTCTCCAGTCCGAGGGTGTTTCCCGTCGGAGCGAGCAGGCCGCTGGCAAACGGCGAACCCGACTGGAAATTGCCCGTCGGCGTGTTTCCTCCGTCCGTCGAGGTAGTGTAATTCGTCGACTGATACGAGCCGATGTTGGAACCGCCCTCCAGGCCATAGGAGTACATGAGGCCCCATCCGCCGCGGACCACGGTCTTCGGGTCAACCACAAAGGCGAAGCCGAGTCTTGGCCCGACGTTCGACCAATCGGTGTTGTAGGCGTCGCGCGATTGGCCATCGACCCCGGTGAACAATACGCCGCCCAAAACCTGGTCGAGCGAAGCCGGACTGATGCCGGCTGCCGTCCAGGCGGACTGATTGGAGCCGTTTGCGACATTGGCCTGATAAGTCGCATTGTTGCTTATCGGGTTCACACAGGTGAGGCAAAGGCCGCGATTGAGACCGTTGAAACGGTCCCTGAGTCCGCGCTGAACATCGTAGCGGATGCCCAGGTTCAGTGTCAGGCGAGGGTTCACGCGCCAGTTGTCCTGGAAGTAGACCGCCCATACCGGCTGGCCCTCCATGACCGTCCGGTTCCAGTCGATATTGCCAGGACCCACGTTCGTATTCTCGGGTTGAGAAGGGACGCCTAAATACAGCGAAGCGAGGGCGGAACCGTTGGGCGCGTTCGACGTGCAGGTATTATTGTTGCCCGAGGCGGCCGTGGCGGGATAGCAGTTCTTGTTCTGTGGATTGTATTGCGTGAATCCTGAACCGAAGCCGAAGGTGCCATTCGCATGTCCGACGTTGCCTGGATTGCCGTACTGAAATTCGTCGATCTCGCCCCCGAATTCGAGGGTGTGCGCTCCCGCTGTCTTGGTGAGATCCGCATCGAGCGTGAAGTTGTTGGTGATATCCAGGTTGGATACGTTTCCGAAGACGGTCCGATCGCCGACGAGGCCGGTACCCCAATTGTCGCCGACGTTGAATTCAGGCAGGAATCTCGATGTTGTCGTGGGGGGAAGCGGCAACGACAGCCCAAGGGTGCTCGGGTCGCTTTGCTGGGATAGATCGCCATCCGGCGAAGCCTCCAGGAAGCGGTCGAACGATATTTTGAAGTCGCCCAGGAGGCTCGGCGAGAAGACATGGGTGACATCCTGCGATGCGACCCAGTTCTGATGGATCCAATTGATGTTCCCGTTGGCCGCGACTCCGCTCAGACCGTTGTTGCTGCGGAATTCCGTTCCATGCCAGTACAGGAAGTAGCTGTAGAGCTTGGTCTTCTCGGTCAAGTTATAGTCGACCCGAATCTGCGGCTGGTTGTAGTCGTAGAGATCGGGGTTGTGCCCGAGATAATTGTTGCCCTTCACCAGATTCTGCGTCCCAGGAATATTAGGCAGCGGAATAAACTTCAGGACGGCGGCAGCCGTGGGGTTGATCTGGGCGCCGGGAATCGCATTGTTCGCGAAGGGCAGCTGCGCCACATGATTGCTGTTGCACGCGGTGACTGGCCCGCCATCCAGACAATAGGCTGTTCCAGGCTGATAGATGGGAAGTCCGGTCGGAAACTCGGCGGGGTCCATCGTTTGGACGAGGCTGAAATCGACCCCAGGATTCCCGTTGTACCCAGGACGCAGGAAGGCTGGAGGTACGTTGGTCAGAAGCGTACTCCCGATAGATTGCCGGTAGCCTTCGAAGCCGAAGAAGAAGAAGAGCTTGTTCTTAATGATCGGGCCGCCGGCGGTGATCCAGAATTGGTTCTGAACCTCTCCCTGGCGCGGCGTGCCGCTAAGGTTGTTTTGGAAGTTGTTCGCGTTCATGAAACCACCTTCGTAGGCGTACCTCGCGGTGCCATGATATTGGTCGCCGCCGGCCTTGCTGACGATGTTGACTGTGCCGCCGCTCGTCCTTCCAAAACGGGCGTCGTATGTCGAAGTCATCACGTTCACTTCCTCGATGCTGTCGATGTTGGGAGAGACCGTCCATTCTCCTGGGCTGTGGTTGCCATAGCCGGTCTGGCTGGTGATGTTGACTCCGTTCAGGGTGAACTGGTTGTTTCCGACGATGCCTCCGCCGATCGTGTAGGAATTCGTGACATCCCACCCGCGAGTGCCTGAATTTCCAGCCGGTCCAAACCCGGTGGTGGTGAACTGGCTCCCCGGAGTGGTGCCAATCAGCATGTAGGACTGGCCGCCGTTCAGTGGCACGCCTTCCAGTTCGCGCTGATCGAGCACGGTGCTGCCTGACGCGGTGGAAGTCTCCAACTCCGCCGGCGCGGTTGTCACCTCGACCCGCTGGCTGAGAGAACCGACCTCCAGCTTGAAGTTCTGTGTGAACGTCTGGGCGGCCAACAGGAGGACCTTGTCCTGGACGGTGGTCTTGAAGCCGGCGGCGGTCGCGGTCACGGTGTAAGTGCCGGGAAGCACGTACGGGATGTAGTAGTCGCCTTTGCTGCTCGATTTGGCGGTGTAGGAGGTCCCCGATTCACGTTGACGGCGGCGATGGTGGCGTTCTGAATGAGCGCCCCGGAGGGGTCGGAGACTTGCCCGGTGAGGACCGCGCGGAACTCCTGCGCGTGGATCTGGAAAACAGCGAACATGAGCGCGAGCAGCAACGCCCCTTTCATTCCCGAGCTGATATGACGGTGCATTTGGACCTCCAAAATTGTTTGTTGGCGGGCAGTTGTTGTCTTTGCTCCGGAGCATCTCTCCCCCGGGATTTCTATCCATGGAATCCATTCCATGACCGCATGGTAAGGATTCCATTGCAGAAACGGATTCTCCTCCGGACATTTATTCCGTGTCAAGAACTTTTCGGGGAGTCGTCTTTTTTGGGACCTCTTGCCGAGGCGCGAACCTTCCGCCCGGATCTTCGATCTCCGGAAGAATGGCCGACATTACTTTCGCTACGAGCGCGCGGGTGCTCGTAGAACTTCATTTGCCTGAGGGAACTCAGCCCATCGATGACGAACAGCCGCACGAGCGGCGCCGGATCAGACAGGTTTTCAGCTGGACCTGATGCGGAGAGGGAGGCGAGACATCTTGGTCCGAGCCGTGAGGACGGAGCAGTCGCTCAAATAGGAGCTCGGCAGCGACCCGCCCGAACTCCTTGATGGGTTGCTGGACGACCGTAATGGAAGGACGCACGGTGCCCGCCAAAGAGAAATCGTCATAGCCCAGGAGAGCCACCTGGTCCGGGACCAGGATGTTGAGTTCCTGCAGCGCCTCGAATGTATGGATGGTGGCGCTGTTCTTGAGCGTAAAGATCGCGTCGGGCGGCTCGGGCGCTGCCATGAGGCGCTTGACGGCGCGGTGCGCGGACGGATAGTCGAGGGTCGAGGTGTCGAGCATACAGTCGAGGCCGGAGGATCGCATTGCATTCCGGTAGCCGCGGATCCGCTCGTGAATGGTGTAGAGGCTTGCCTCCCCGGTCAGGCAAACGATGCGTTTGTAGCCATGTTGGATGAGGTGTTCGGTGGCGTGCCGCGCCCCGGCGAAATTATCCGCCACCACTGATGGAATTGTTGAGTCGGCGATCGGACGATCCATGGCGACGATGGGCATAGAGAGGCTCTGGAGGAGATCGCGCAAGGTCTTGCTCTTCGAGTCCGCAGGCGCAATGATGAACCCGTCCGCGCGGCGGCGCGTGAGCACATTCACACCCTCCAACTCGGCTTGGGGATCGTTCTGCGTTGTGATTACGATCAGCAGGGAATCATTGGCGCGTGCGATCGCCTGAGCCGCCTCCGCGCAGCTGGAAAAAAACGGATCGGCGATGCTGGGGACCACAAAACCGATGGTCCGGGTCCGCGCTCCCTTTAAGACCCGAGCCGCTTCGTTCGGATGGTAGCCCAGGTTTGCGATGACGCGGCGAACCCGCGCCAACGTCTTCGGATCCACTCGCTCGCCTCCGTTGATGACTCGGGAGACAGTGGTTGTTCCGACACCGGCCTTCTTTGCCACTTCGCTAAGCGTAGGATGCTTGCTTTTCTTTGTCATTTTGAAGTCGGGGCAGGATCGAGACCATCTTACTCGATGGCGCCCGATCAAGAGTGGCAGACCCGGGCTTGACAAGAGAACGGACGAGCGGATAGTTTTTGGGCGCGAGTGGAATCGTTACCATTCGCGTCCGCGAACCGCTTCGCGGACTTCCGCTTCTCGGCCCAGGGCGGCAGAGAAAAACGCTTCCTATCGCAGAGGAATTCTATGTCTATCTCCCGCAGGACCTTCCTGACACTGAGCGGCGCCGCCACTGGAGCAAGCGCGTTGCGGGTTCCGGCTTTAGCGCAACCCGACGATTACACTTCGGATCACGGCCTCTATTGGCCGCCGAATCAGGCGCTGCCGATTTTTCCGGAGGCTGTTCACTTGGATGCCGCCGATCTAACCGCGCTCGACGGCGACCAGCAAGGGTTGCTGGTTTCTCTCCAAGGGATTGTTAACCGCCGTCGGCCCCGACTGTATTTTTACTGGGGCACGGATCCCACCAACCTCGAGTGGCTCAAAACTATCCGCGTAAGCTCGACGATCTCCAAGGATCCATGGTCGCTGTTCGAAAGGTATCGCGACGAAGTGAAAGGCGCGATCGTCTTTGACCCAAACGTTCCAGACACCATCAACCTGGCGACGACATTGGCCGGTATGTGCAGGGCGGTGATCGCAACCGCGGAGCTTGCGGCCGCCCACAACCTGCCGGTAATTGAGGACCTCCGCAGCCGCTTCGCGGACAAATTTGCCGTATACAACTACGCGCTGAGCGAGGTGTGGCCAAAGTGACCAGACGGATGGCCACGGCGATTAGCCCGTCGACTACTCAGCAGGTGGCTAACCTACCATGGACCACTCTGCTCGAAGTTACAGCCCCGGTTACCGACGCGTCGAACAAAACCACGTATACCGTGGACCTCTCTCCGTTCCTTAGCGGCGGTCCTTCCGTCTATGTGAGATACCAGGATGCTTACTCGAATACGGGCTGGGGGCCTTCGGTCTCGCAGGTGACGGTGACAGCGGATGGAAATGCGATCGCGTCCTTCCAGCCAGGCACCCCGGCGGAGACCTTTCCTCTTTGACGCGGACGGTTCGCAGCTAGCATCCGGATGGCGCTTCGCGGATGGCACAAACTATTTTATTTACAAGTTCACGCCGCCCGCCGGTACCAAGCAACTCACGCTTTCGACCCTCATGTGGAACCAGTATCTCCTGACCGCGACCAACACCGCCCCAAGCTACCAAGTGGTGAATCCACTCTTTCGCGATTACATTGTGGCGAACTCGGCGCCGGTGTTCTGGCTCGATCCCAATGTAACCGAGGAAGCGGCCCTGTTCGCGAAGATCCTAAACATATTCGATCCAGACACTGCTTACCTTGGTTGGTTCCCGAACGGCGACGAGATGCCCGGCGTCACACTATGTGCGCAGAATTCCGCCTACGTTGTGGCGGCCGACGTTTTTTACAACGCCACAGCTTTTAGCGGCGTGCGGGCCCCGATCCGCCGCACCCAGCCTCCGGCGATCGTTCCGCAGCTCCAGAGCAAGATTTATCTCGCCCTTATCATGGTGGAAGGCGATAACATCCAATACGACCAGCATCGCATGCGGCAGATGTGGGACGATCCCACCCGCGGTCAGGTGCCGCTTGGCTGGAGCATCAGCGTGCTGCTGCGGGACATCGCGCCGTCGATGCTTTCCTATTATCAGGAGACGCAGACGCCAAACGATCTTCTGGTAGCGGGGCCGTCGGGGGCCGGGTACACCTATCCTGCCATGTGGCCTAACTCGACTCTGCCCGGATACATGAAACGCACCGGCGAATACATGCGACGCGCCGGCATGCGGACCTTGTTTGCCTATAACCGAGATAACAGCACCGATCTCGCTCTAACAACTGGCCTGGTGGATCTCTATAAGTCGAATATTCCAGGGCTGGAGGGAATCGTGTATAACTACGAGACTTCAAGCCAGGTAAGCCTGATCGACGATCTGCCGGTGGCGACACTGCTGGGCGTTAACGATACATCGAGTGGAGTTCCGGCGCTGACGGCGATTGCGGAGAATTGGAGCGGAACAGCGCCTCTCTTCGTGGCCGCGGGACTCGAATCGTGGAACATGATGCCAGCGGATGCGCAAACGCTGGTCAATTCACTCGGACCGCAGTTTGAAGTCGTGCGATTGGATGTGTTCTTTCGACTGACGAGAGCCGCCCTCTCTAAATCGCAACACTGAGATGCCGCCGCTCAAGCTGTCAAGAGCGGCGGCGGCCTCAGAGTATCCGAGATATCACACCGAAAGTTGAGGAGGCGAGGAAGGGTCTCCATGTCGGCGTCAGCGCTCTCGACCAAAAGGAAGTCCGGCGACTGGACGCTCGACAGCAGCCAGGGCCAGGCGTCCTCGGAAATAGCGATCGTCATTCTTGTTTCAGATGGGGGCATCGATTGAACGGATCATCCACAACCGACGTCGATTCCGACAAGGTCCGGCGGATGGATCATCATCTCCACCTTTTGGAGGACGCGTCCTGGTTGATAGGGAGTTAATATTCTCTCGCGGACTCGCGGCGTTGTTAAATATCGCTGGTTGAAATGCTTTGCCGAGTTCGCGAATTCCTGGAGGCACTCCCCGTGGCTTACATCACTTTGCCAATTGCCGAGCAGTTGGGCCGGGAATTTCCTGGTATCGTCGGGCCGATGACCTTTCGTCCGGAAACCGCTGCTCCTATCAATGACCTGGTTAATATCCTGCTGCGAGGGGAAAGTACCCTCACTCCGGGGGAACGCGAGCTCATCGCCACTCATGTTTCCTGGCGCAACGATTGCTTCTTCTGCCAGACCATTCACGGCGCAGTCGCCGCAGCGCAACTCGGCCATGATGAACAATTGGTGCAGACGGTCAAAACAGACTGGATCAACGCCGACATCAGCCCCAAGATGAAAGCTCTCCTAAACATCGCCGGGAAAGTCCAGATCGGCGGTAAACAGGTGATAGAAGACGATGTCGCAGCCGCGCGAGCTGAGGGCGCCACCGATCTCGAGATTCACGATACCGTCCTGATTGCGGCTGTCTTTTGCATGTGCAACCGCTATGTCGACGGTCTCAACACCTGGGCGCCGACCGAGATGAATATTTACCGCGCCAATGCGGCGCAGATCGTGGCACGGGGATACTCCGCTGTGACTGAAACCGCTATAGCAAAGGCGTCTCGCTGAAACAGGCTGAGAGTCGAACTTGCAACTCGCAAGTTCAGTGTTGGGAGAGCAAGATGCTCGGTGCGACCGGCAGGTATCTCGACTTCACAGACCGCGTTCCGCTGGCAAAGACAGCTGAGCTGTCAGAAGCGTCGTTAGCGGTGGATCTCGAGGCAAAGCAGCTTTGCACTGGGCTGACTGAAGAAGAACTCACTTGGAGACCTCGGCCGGGAAAATGGTCCGTCGTCGAAAATCTCTCGCATCTCCGTGCAACTACCGAGGTCTTTTTACCCGTCGTAGATTGTGCCCTGGAGGCAAGCAGGACTATGGGGCTGCGTAGTGAGGGACCATTCGCACTGAGCCCCTTAGGTCGCCTCATCGTCTGGCGAATGGATGCGCGGCCCGTGATCAAAATGCGAGCTCCAAAGCCACTACAGCCACGATTGCTAAGTTCCGCTGGATCAGAGTTGGACCACTTTCTGAGCTCGCAGGCCGCCCTTAGAGAGCGCATCGAGGAAGCGAACGGCTTAGACCTGACCGCTTGGCGATTCACCTCTCCGGTCGCGAGCTACTTTCGCGTGAACCTGCTGGAGTTCTTCTCTGCATTCAATGCACACTCTCGGCGGCATATCTGCCAGGCTAGCAACGTCCGAAGGGCCCTGCTTACAGATGCGCGGCGTCCCTAGGCCTAACGCCTCTTAATTAGATATCGGGTGTACTTTACAGCGTATTACCATGCGTAATGAGGGTTAACTCAACCTTAGAAATTGATAAGAACGCTTGTGCAAGACAAGAAGGATAATTTCGACGTAACTGTTATCGGTGGCGGCCTCGCTGGCATGTCGGCTTCGATCCATTTAGCGAATGCCGGCTTGAGGGTTCTCTGCATCGAGGCCGATCCCCTCGACAAGGACCCTGTCGGCGAGTCGTTGGATTGGTCAGCCCCCGATCTGCTGAAAGCTCTCGGACTGCCAACGGAGTATTTGCTCGATCAAGGCATCGCCACTTATAAGCGGCACGTCATTTTGAAACTCAGGAACGGTTTGGAGCGGCACTATGTTCCTGGCGAGTGGTTAGGAAAACCACCCTATAACGTGAATCTGCGCACCTTGCATGTTGATCGCAGCGAGCTGAACCAGGCTCTTCGTGAGATCTTCATCGGCAAGGGCATTACTCTGATCAACGACAGGGTGGCGCATGTGGAGACCACCGGCAGAGTAATTAAAGCAGTGGTCACCGCTCAAGGTGAGCGCATCACCTCGAAGTGGTTTATCGACGCATCGGGCTCCAGCGCTGGTTTATTCCCCCGAACATTTAACTTGCCCGTGTATGAGTACGGCCCGCATAAGGTGGCAATGTGGGATTACTTCACAGTCCCAGAGTCTATTGAAGGAACCACACTTCACGCCGATGGTGCTGGGCCCCCATATATGGAATGGGTCTGGCAGATACCAATTCACCCAACTATCATCAGTGTCGGCTACGTCACTACAGGGGAGGCGGTGAAAGAGAAACGGCAACAGGGACTGAGCGTAGGAGAGATCTTTGCGGCGCAACTGCAACGATTCCCCGACCTGCAGGGTTTCCTGCACGAAACGGGCAAAGATCAGCCTCGAACAACATCCTTTCGCTGCCGTGTCTTCGCCAAGGTTGCTGGCCCCAACTGGCTGGTTGCGGGCGAGGCTGCGGCCATGGTCGATCCGATGACCTCTAATGGAGTGACGGCTGCTTTGAGGCACGGAGCTGAGGCATCAAGCCTGATCATCCAGAATCGAAACAGGGAGAGACTTCCGCGTCTGGCTGCGGCAATGTACAGCCAGCGGGTCTTGAGCCTTGCAAGATTCTTCAATAGCGGCATTGAGAATGTGCTCTACGATTGGCCGATCAGGAACCGCATCGGCGCCTTCAACGCCGGGGACCTCTACACTATTCCTGCCTGGAGCATGAACGTTGTCTACTCTCGATTGCGGCCGCAGGGATTGATAAAGACGACCCTGCTTCGCCTGTTGCTGGCAACGCTAAGGTATTCCCTCGACGCCTTTCACTGGTTTTGCAAACGGACTCAGTCACCTCCGGCGGCGGCGACCGCGCCATAGAGCGCCTTTCACGGCAATCACTTGATCGTTTTCTGTTCTGCTCTTACTTTTAGGCGACTGGCGTCCGCTTTAGAGAAATACAAGCCGTCTCCCCCGAACAGCCACCATAACCCCATAGGCTCTCTCCATCTTAGGTATTACTCAGACATCCTTCCCAGGGATGTGGTGGCTTCCGTTCGCATCCCTCATAATGCCGTGTGACAGCTACAAACCTGCACATTCTTCCAACTTGCACTTCTCAATGAATTACTTCGAGGCCATCCAGTGACTAGCGTGTACCATTCCTTCACTCAGAATTCCGTGCGGAATAATCTTCGCGGCGCCCTTTCCCTCGCCTACTCTCTTACGCGTCGGAGTCTTCCATTACTCCTGTTCGCGACAGTAGCTATCTCTTCATCGCTCGGCCAACAGTTCGCAACGCTCAAGGTCAATGTCGTCGATCCATCAGGTAGCTTCGTCGCGCAGGCGAAGGTCGCGGCTGTCAAAACTGATACTGGAGTTGTTCGCGACGGAGTTTCCGACAAAGCGGGCAACGTTGTCATTCCGGGCCTTTCAGCCGGACAGTACACGTTGACCGTGAATGCTCCTTCTTTTGCTCCTTTCGAAGTGCCGTTGGTGTTGACATTGGGGCAGATCGCTGATGTGCGGGTGCCTTTGCGCATTGTTGGAGCGACCGAGCAGGTGGAGGTCACGGAATCGACCCAAGGAATCGATCGGGAGCGGACTGTGGGAAGCCAGGTCATCAATCCGAGGCAGATATCGAATCTTCCAATTTCCGACCGCGATTTTGTAGACTTTGTATTACTCACGCCTACCGCTACCGTCGGACGCAACACGAGCACGGGAGCCCAATCGGCATTTCAAGAATCGGTGCTCCAAGTTAGCTTCGGAGGATTGCGAGAGACCCACAGCGTCCTTTATGGATTAGATGGGGTCGATTACACAACCACCGTCTCCGGAGTCCAGCGGGTAAGCCCGTCGCTCGATTGGGTGCAGGAGTTCCGAGTGGTCAATGGCCCGGATGCCGCAAGCGGCACACTCAATCTGGGTGCAGTGGTAAACACGATTACCAAATCAGGCACCAACGATTTGCATGGTTCGCTCTACGACTACGCTCGCAACAGCGCGATGGATGCCAACAATTTGCTTTCCGCGCCGGGCTTCAACACGCTGCGCTTCAACCAGTTTGGAGCGACTCTCGGCGGTCCTTTGCGCAGGGACAAAGCGTTCTTCTTTCTCGGCTATGAAGGACAGCGCCGCGCGGAATCGCCCATCTACTCTCATTTCATTTTGAAGTGCATTGACACTCAAGGCTGCCTGGGGCCCGGCACACCCAGCATCAATCAGATCAAACAGGACCTGGGCCTGTCGCCTGAGAACCTCGGCTCCCTTTTGCTGATCAACGACTATGACAAGACCTTCGGGAAGCTCACCGATGTGATCAATGAACGGAGCACTCTGTCGGTCGGCTACCTCTACACGAACCTGAGAAACGACGGCACGCCCGCGGCCTCTCCAGGGCAGGGGTTGCCTTCGAGTTACCGCCGAAATCCGATTCAGGATCAGACGGCTTATGGAAATTTATTCCATCTCTTCAGCCCTGCATTTACTTCGGAAAGTTCTGTCGCCTTCGGGCGGCGGGTGTTCTTTATGAACCCGGTCGGCGCCGGCTACGAGCCTGCCATCGATGTCGCTGACACGCTCTACAGTGGTGGATTTCTCGGCGGCGTCGATTACTATCGCGAGATTTATTTCCCCGTTACGCAGGCCATGACTTACACACGCGGTGCTCACACCATCAAGTTCGGGGGTGGCTTTGAGCCTATATGGTTCGCGGCACAGACGCCATACTTTACTCCGGGCGTGGGGATCTTTAGTCCACAGAGCTTCTTTGGCGCGGGGCAATTTGCGGGGTTTGGTCCAGGAACGGCGGTGGAGTTCCTCTTCCAGCAGACCCGGGCGGATTTTGGCACTCAAGTTCCGCAACGCAATCTGCCCTTTGAAGGTGGCTTTTACGACGGACCGAATGGACCGGCCCATCAGGCGGCTGACCAGGTAGCGTTTTGGCACAAGCTGGCCGGTTTTTATATTCAAGATCAGTGGAAGGCGCTCCCGACTCTGACGCTCTCTTATGGGCTGCGTTACGACATCGATTTCCTTCCGTCGGCAAACGATCTCCGCATCATCGGCAAGATGAACCCAACCAGCTTCGGAAATGTCCAACCACGTGTGGGACTGGCCTACTCGTTTCGTGAGGGAAAAGGGGTAGTACGCTCAAGCTTCGGTTTGTATAACGGTTCGCTCGAATACAGCAGCCTGGTCAATGGATGGCATGGCGCAGCGCCGTTCACGACTATGAACCAACCGCTGATTCCGCAATTCGCCGATCCAGCGAACGATCTCGTTGGCTTTGGACCAGCAGGCATGGTTGGGACCGCCGGCCCGGTACTTGCGGGCGCGGCTTTTTCCAACTTCACCCATACCGGCACGTATCCAGTTCCTTCGATTTTGAAACAGTTTCCCCTCGGATTTACGCAGCGCAAGTTCCCCTTCAGTTTGTCAGAGCTTGGGACGTTGGAGATCGAAAATCAGCTGGGCGGCGGCTGGATTCTGACGCTGGGATACCGATACGTACATGCTTCACGGCTGTTGAGCTCCAACACAATAAATGGCGTTCCTGATGGTTTCCTCCCAGATGGCGTACAGAAGTTCCTGCCTGCCGATTCCAACTTTGGATTTGTTTTGTATGCAACTCCCTCTGGATGGTCGATCTATAACGCTGGCATTGTCAGCCTGCGCAAGGATTTTGCTAAAAACTATAGCGTGATGGCCAACTACGTATATGGCAAGTCCGTCGATGTGGCTACGGAAAACCAGCTGCAGGACGAACCGCAGGACTACCTCAACCCTGCGCTCGATCGGGCTGTGAGTGACAACGACGTCCGTCACCGGCTGGCATTGACGATTATGGCGCAATCACCAAACAACTGGGCTGCACCGTTTCGAAATTTCCAATTTTCGATACTCAATACCCTGCAAAGTCCTCAGTACTACAGCATCCTCGCAGGCTCCGACATCAATGGCGATGGTTTCCCGTTTAACGATCGCGTAGGGGGCATAGGTCGTAACAGCTATCGTGGGGACGCATACTACGATACCGATATCCGCCTGCAAAAGCTGTTGAGCGTAGGCGAACGAGTCAAAGTGAATCTCAGCGCTGAGGTACTCAATCTGGTGAATCGCGTGAATGTGACGGATGTAGACCAGGTCTATGGCTCCGGAACGTTCCTCGGTCCGGTCCCGAAAGTCTATGGTGATGGCATCGGCAGCCCGGCCAATCCGACGTTCGGCAGTCCAACCTATGCGGCAGCAGCGCGACAGATTCAACTATCTCTAAAGTTCCAGTTCTAAGGAGAGACATCGACATGCCGAACGCCCAAGCAAGCGAGCAGTCCATGCCCGAACAACAGGTCTCTGCGCGTGCCCGGCCGAATCCACGACGCCCGAAACGAGGCACGTATAGACCTCAGCAGGAAACGCTCTCCCTGTTGAAAGTTTCGGGCAATTCCATCAACGGCCTTGGGGAAACAGCCGAGCGCCAGGCATCGCCCTTTTTCTGGCATCCTCCAACCCAGCATCCGTACGAGGAGTTGCAGAATCTGGCTCGTCGCAACTCGCGCAAGTGTCCGGGCTCAGCCGAGATCTTCATGGCGGCTTACACTCATCCGGAACTGATCTCCGTTGGTAAAACGCGAAGCGTGGCTACAGCCTCGGAGTTCACTGCCGATGCGACTGCTTTCGCGCTCATGCATGAGGCCGACGCGGTTGGGATCGCTCCGATGAATTCGCGATATGTCTTCGAGGGATACACAATCGAGGAACCCTGGGTGATTATCCTCGCGCTCGGTCCCGACTATGAAAAGTTAAAGGAGGTTCCCTCGGACGAAACTAATGGGATCGGCGTCTGTGCGATCGGTGAGCAGTATGCCCGCGGCACCAGGTCGTCCTACGCCCTTGCGAATTGGATCCGATCTCAGGGATACACCGCAAATGCCTATCCAGGGCCGTCAGCGAGCGCCCTGCTGCTCATTCCGCCTGCCATTGATTCAGGCCTCGGAGAGCTCGGCAAACATGGATCGCTGATCAGCCGGCAGTTCGGAGCCGGTCTGCGCCTGGCCGGCGTCACCACCGAGATGCCACTGATTCCAACCGCACCCGATCGGTTCGGGGCGGATGAGTTTTGCACCACCTGTCAGCTTTGCACTCGAGCATGCCCTCCGGGAGCGATTGCTGAACAAAAGCAAATGGTGCGCGGCGTAGAACGATGGTATGTGGATTTCGACAAATGCATCCCGTACTTCGCCGAAGCCGCCTCCTGCGGCATCTGCATCGCCGAATGCCCCTGGACGAGGCCCGATGCACGACCGAAGCTGCTTGCGACGATGGCACAACGCATGGACTGGGCGCCCCAAATTCCGACGCCCGAGCCGAAGAAGGCCGACGTTCCTTCATCTCCACACCCAGAGGTCCAATCAGGCCGCCGGTAAAGGCAGTCAGGCCCCGCATACTCGGATGGATACGTCTGGCAACTAACCTTGCGTTCATCCGCACATTTAGTGATACTTCCCGCCGAGCGCTGAAAGACGTAAGAGCGGTAGGGAAGCTCTGGCGGTCTCTGAAGCGTGCCTATGGGGAAGAGGGTTCTATTGCCCGATGCGGGGAGTAGTCCTGGGATCGCTGAGGGACCTGGATGTTGATTCGCTTGCGCGGTGCTGCAATCCTCTGGGATGAGAGCGGTCTGCCCAAAATGCCGGAGTGGATCTCGCCATGCCGATAGTCTGGATCTGCCCAGGCTGGCCGATCTTTCCAACGCACGATGATGCAGCATGCCAATGCGGTATATTTGATATCTTACGGATTGAAGTTAAAGAAGGAAAACAGGAGAAGTACCTCATGGCACTGAAGTCCGTTTTGATTGATGAGCTGCGGGATATGTATAGTGCTGAGAATCAGTTGGTGAAGGCCTTGCCTAAACTTGCGAAGGGCTCCAAAAACCCTAAGCTAAAGTCAATATTTACGGCCCATCTTGCCGAGACCAAGGGACAGATCGAGCGCTTGAAAAGGGTTTTTACGGAGCTAGGCGAGAAGCCAACGGGCCAGCACTGCAACGGTATGGAGGGGGTAATTGAAGAGGGCAAGGAAGCTCTGGAAAAGGACGAAGAGGGATCCTCCTTCGAGGCCGGCCTGATCGGCGCTGCCCTACGCACGGAACACTACGAAATAGCCGGCTATGAAGCCTGTATTTCTATGGCAACAGCATTGGCACTCCCTAAGATCGTAAAGCTTCTTAATTCCAACCTCAAGGAAGAGCTCGCGGCGGCGAAAAAGATCACCGCAGCTGGCGTCCCGATCCTGAAACTAAGTGCGAAGGAGCCAGAGGCGCCCAAGACACCGAAGACAGGCAAAGAGAAGTATTCAGCCAAAAAGAGTGAAGAGGACGAGGCGAAGGCGGCTCCCGAACTTAGCCCTTCCACTGCGACGAGTTAGTCTAAAGGCGAGATCGTAGGTATCTTCAGACGCAGCAAAGTCCGCAGTCATTTCACTTCGGCATGGGACAGGTCACCGATCTGAAGCTCTGCCACGAACTAGGGATACGCGCTGTGTGGATCGACAGAGTGCGAGAAGCCCTCAATCCTGAGTGGACACGCACCGGTTTTGCCGGACCTCCTGGCCGACTGTCCGACCTCTTCCGCACCGACATCTTCTTGGCACGCTGACTCAAAAACCAGACCATTCTGGCCAACCAAGGAAGCATGTGACAAGCGGACAAGGTAACCGGCGATACTGCCCGTCGGACGCTATGAGCATGTTGAGAAGTCGGCAGACTGTTTAATCTCGACGTGGTGAGCGAAGTCGCAGGCAAACCAGTTCAACCGCCAATCGCGCGGTGGAGAGCAGCGTCTCGCGATCCGCACCGCGGTTCGCGGATGCAGACAATCCTTGCCATACGCATTGAATCAATTTGGTCAGAGCGGGAGCGCTCGCTCCAGATCTGATTTGTCCTTCCCGGTGCGCTTTCCGGAAGCGGGCAAGAAGCATCTGCTCATCTAAGTCTTGCAGCTCTTTGATGTAGACCTGGGTGTCGAGAGTTTCCGCGCTGTTCGTCATCACGGCACTCGAAATAATGCAGCCGGGGTGGTTTTCGCTTGGCTGGGTAAATTCGTGGACGGAGCGGATGAGAAGCGATTCAACGACGTCCCGGATGTCCTTTTGCGCTACGGACTCCTGGTAGATCGAGTGGTAACGCTCGGCATAGGTGCGCACCGCCAACTCAAAGAGTCCAGCCTTGCTTCCAAAAGCCGCGTACAAACTCGATGTCGATAATCCAAGTGCGGCAGTGAGAGCACGCGTCGACGTTCCGGAATACCCATGACGCCAGAAGAGACGTGCTGCGTTGAGGATCGCTGTTTCGCGGGTAAATGTTCGCGGCCGTCCACGGGGCTGTGCCTCGACGTTTGTTTTTTGCATCAATTGCTCCATAATAGCTTTATAGAGCAAACGCTCCTTAATGCGTAAGCACCTGAGGGAGAGGATGAAGCAATTTGTACAGAAACGTTTGGAGGTAAGCGGGGAGAGCTGGATCACAGTCGACGTTTACGGAGATGCAAACTCCCCCGGTCTCATCATCGTCCCGGGTTCACTGAGCGATGCGCATGAATGGCGCAATGTAGCAAGCGCTATCGCGGCATGGCCGTCCGTAGTTGTGGTGAATCGGCGGGGACGTTCTCCCTCGGGCCCGCAGACAGACACGTATTCGTTGGAGACTGAAGTCGAGGATCTAAAAGTTGTTCTTGATAATTTCAGAGGAACAACTGCATTCTTCGGGTGGAGCTACGGAGGTCTGATCGTGCTGTTAGCCGCCAATGAGCTTTCTATGCGGCAGGTTATCGCATATGAACCCGTGATGAAACCATTCGGCGAACTCGCGTTGCCTGCGCTAGAGACTGCGGCTGCAACGGCAAATTGGAGTCGTAGCGTTGAGATAGCGCTTCGGCAGGTCGCCTGTGTTTCGGCCGAGGACGTTGATTACCTACGCTCCGATCCGCAAATATGGAACCAATTGTGCCGGCTGAGTACGCCGAGCTATGCTGAACTCTCAGCGATAAATACTGGGCCGCAACCTGACGAGTTTGCTCGATTGGCAGATCGCGTGGATCTGATCATCGGGCAAAACAATCGCGACAAATCACCCTATGGAGCTGCGTTCGAGAATGTTCGAGCCAAGCTTAAAAAATCTGCAGTCTACGAGATGGAAGGCCAAGGCCACCTGGCTCATATCCAAGCTCCGGGAGACCTTGGTGTTCTGATCAACACTCTAGCTGGAGACACTAGTTCTCAGAAGTCTTAGGGCAAATCGGTATCGCACTGGCATGGCGGCACGCACGTACGGAGGGACGGTTTGCTGGCGCCAAAGCTTGCCTTCTGCGCGAACGGTGGGTCAAGTGTTTCGTTCCTATTCACGTGGATTCGTGAATAGACCTTTAACGTCAGCGCCACGTAGCCGTGGATCGCGAGGAGTGCCGATGTACTCTCCCAGGAAGTCGAGTAAAACCTGAAGCTTTGGAATAAGGCGTGATTGACCTGAGAAAAGCGCACAGAGTGTGACCGGTTCAAGACTCCAGCGCGGCAGCACGGGGATGAGATTGTTGCCTGTCTCTGGCCACCTGCCCATGTAGAGCGGCAACAGTGCGATGCCGTGATGCCTCAATGTGAGATCCAGCAGCACTGTTGGATCATTCAGAATAACCGGAGATTGTATGTTTGGAGTCACCGTCGTGTCGCCGCGACTTAGCTGCCATGGTCCAGAACCGATGCATGTATGTGCCGTCAACTCCTCAGGTCGAGAGGGCATCCCAAACGTCTCGATGTACCGAGCGCTCGCGAAAAGCCCGCGTCTCGTGCTGGGATAGTTCCGCATGCGCCGTATGGAATCTCGCGGTGCCCTTACTTTGAAAACCACATCAATTTCTTCCCGGAATTCCTGATCGGCCGAGGGAGTGTATGACTCAATTTGCAATCGCAAATGCGGGTACCGTTCTTGCAACTCCGTGAGTAAGGGCGCGAAGATCAGATGAGTCATCGTAACAGGGCATGCAACTTTAATCAGTCCGCTCGGACGCTCTCGCTGAATTGCAAGCATCTCGCCGCCTTCATCGAGGGTACGGAGCGCTCGCCTGCAGACCTGCAGATATTCCTTGCCGGAATCTGTCAGAGCATGGCCTCTCGAACTTCGCCGTACCAGCAAGGCGCCAAGATCCTTCTCCAGTCGCGTAACAGATCGGCTGACCGTTGAAGTCGGCAGCTTCAATTTCCCGGCTGCGGAGCTCAGGGTGCTTTCCTGACCCACCACCGTGAAGATACGGATGTCGTTGAGGTCAACTGGGTCCATCCTTTGATTTTACGACGCACCGTTTGACTTGTTACGTCCCGTGCCTACGACACTCGTTGTTCACCATTTTTGCATATGCGCAAATCCGTTTTGCGAAGGGGTGTGGTTGCAGACTCTCTCCAGCAAGCATCTTTAACGAGGTGGCGGATTCGGCACGACCGTCGAAGGTCGCAAACCATTAATAAAACAAACGGACGGAGGCTTGGTGTGAAGATTCTAGTGACAGGTGGAACCGGAAATGTAGGCGGCAAGGTCGTATCGGAGTTAGTGAAGCGGGGTGCCGATGTCCGCGTGCTCGCTCGCAAGCAGCCGGAGGAGAACGCGGAGACCGGCGTGGAGATTGTCACAGGTGACATGCTGGATCCAGTGTCTGTAGAGCAGGCACTGCGCGGCGTCGATAAACTTTTTCTGCTGAATGCGGTTGTTGCGGATGAACTGACGCAGGCGCTCATCGCGTACGGCATCGCCAAGCGTCTTGGATTGAAGCATGTGACCTACCTTTCTGTCTTCAAAGTCGATCAGTTCCGCGACGTACCGCACTTCGCATCCAAGCTCGCGGTTGAAGGCGCTTTGCGTGAGTTCGGGGTACCATTCACCATCCTGCGTCCCGGGTACTACATACAGAACGATTTGGGGCTGAAGGACGCCCTGACGAAAGCGGGAGTCTATCCCATGCCTCTGGGCACGGCTGGGATCGCAGCGGCGGATATGAGAGATATAGCGGAAGCGGCGGCAATTTCATTGACGGAAGACGGCCATGAAGGGCAGACCTACGATATCGTGTCGCCCACACTGATCAGCGGTCCTGGGAACGCAGCTTTATGGAGCGACCTGCTCGGCAAAGAGATCAAGTACGCGGGACACGATTTCGATCAGTGGGAGCAGGGCATGCGCGCACGGATGCCCGGTTGGAGCGCCTACGATCTCCGCATGATGCTCCAGGGATATTTCGAACGCGGCTTCGCCTCGACCGAAACGGAAGTTGCGCGTCTCACAAGACTACTTGGACATAAGCCGCGCAGCTACGAGGAGTTTGCGACCGAAACGGCTGAGTTGTGGAAACTTTGACTTCGGGACTGCAGAGGGCCATGGAGAGTCAAACTGATTTGGAGTGAAGGATGACGACTTACCACAAGGAACACCTTCTCGACCGTGCCGCAATGGTTCTGTTGCGCACGACATTGGCAGTTCAGCCAAAGTTGGAATTCGTTCCAGAAGCTCGTCCCGACTTTGATGGCTTAATGGAGAAAACACCCGTGGCGGAGGGCGTGACGTATGAAGCAGCCGAAATCGGTGGGGTAGCGGGATGGTGGTGTAAGCCGCAAGACTCATTACCCGGATCAGTGATTGTTTACTTCCACGGAGGCGCTTATGTCCTTGGATCTGCGACGGCGTATCGCAATTTTGTCGGGCAGATGGCGGCTAGCGCGGGAGTGGCAACCTTCATAGTTGACTACCGTCTCGCTCCTGAACACCTGTTTCCTGCTGCCGTGGACGACGCCAAGGCCGTCTATCTTGGCCTGGCAGCCTCGGGATTTTCTCGGCTGGTGATCGCGGGAGATTCCGGCGGGGGCGGTCTGGCTCTTGCGCTGCTTCTGCTCACGACAGCGGCCGTCCAGACAGATAACTTGCCAAAGCCATTGGCTGCGGTGGTAATCTCGCCGTGGACCGACCTTGCGCTCACAGGTGACAGCCTGGCAGCCCGCGCAGGAGCAGACCCTTTGCTTACGCGTGAAGCGCTTGATGGAGCTGCGCAGCTCTACGTGGGTGATCGGGATCGCCGCGATCCGAAAGCGTCTCCGCTGTACGGGAATATGAGCGGTCTACCGCCCGTCCTGTTCCACGTTGGTGAAGACGAAATCCTGCTGGACGATTCCCGACGGTTCGCGAGCCGGATTGAGGCCGTCGGAGGAGTCGCCGAACTGCACATTTGGGAAGGGATGACGCACGTCTTTGCTTCCAACATTGCGCTTCAGAGCTCCAAAGTTGCCCTGGACAATATCGGCGAATTTCTGCGAAGAACTTTCAATAACGCCTATGCCCATCGCCCTGAGCATCATCATCCGACCGAGGGTGCGAGTGATTCTTTGGGTGAGGCGTAGCGATGAAAGACGGAAGAGTTGTCGTAGTCACGGGTGCGGGCGGAGGCATCGGCCGCAAGATCGTGGATCGCTTTCTTGCAAACGGGGATCGAGTGATATGTCTTGACCGCGCGAGGTCCTCGTTGGAAGAATTGTCCGCGAGCCGCAATGCTGGACATCTGCTTTCGACCTCTTGCGTGATTTAACCGACGGGTCTGCTGTCGCCGCCTTCGCGAAGCACATCAGCGAAACGTACGGTGATGTTGACGTGCTTGTGAACTGCGCGGGGTTCTACCCCGTTGTGCTTTCGAGCAGATGACGCAGGAGCGGTGGTTGGAGGTGATCGGGATCAACCTGACGGGCACATTCCGAGTGACGCACACTTTACTACCGCTGATGAAGCGCCGGGGCTGGGGACGGATTGTGGATATAGGGTCGGCTTCGGTGGCCGAAGGGGTCGTCGGACAAACGCACTACGTTTCGGCAAAAGTTGGGATTGTAGGGTTCACGCGCTCCCTGGCAATGGAAGTAGGGGGCTACGGGATCACCGTCAACATTGTCGCTCCCGGCCTGACGTTGACCGAGCCCGTACTCAAGAACATGCCGGAGAAGTTGATCAAAGCGCAAGACGAACTACGCGCAATCAAGAGGGATGAACAGCCCCAGGATCTAGCTGGCACCGTGTTTCTCTTGTGTTCGCCGGATGCAGATTTCGTTTCCGGTCAGATGCTCGTCGTCGATGGCGGAAAGATTAAGCACTAACTGTATTACGAATTTGGAGGAAATGAACAATGCAAACCAACAAGACACTCAGAGTACTCGCGGTCGCAGCGGCAGGTCCGTCTGCAAGCCTCGTGATTCCAGAGTTGCTCAAGCGAAATGTTTCCGTGCGCGCCTTCGTCCACAAACCGGAGGATGAACCTACCGTGCAAAAGCTCGGCCTCACCGACATCGTAGTGGGTGAGCTCTCCGACGCTCCGGCGGTCGCCAAAGCATTGGAAGGCATCGACGCCGTCTTCTACATCGCACCGGCTGCTCTTGAGAATGAGGCTGAAGTCGGCAAGCAATTTGTCGCGGCGGCGAAGCAGGCTGGCGTGCGCCGCGTCGTCTTTTCGTCCGTGATTCACCCAGTCCTTAGCGAACTCGTGAACCACGCCGACAAGGCACCTGTGGAAGAAGCGTTGCTCGATTCCGGGATGGAGTATGTCTTCCTGCATCCCGCGATGTTCTTCCAGAACATCGGTCCTGCGTGGGCAAAGGTGAAGGAAACTGGCGTGTACGGCGAACCATGGTCCACTGAGACCCGGTTTTCCCGTGTCGACTACCGCGATGTTGCCGAAGTTGCGGCGATCGCGTTGACCGAAGAGCGGCTGCTGCATGGCACATTCGAGCTCTGCGCTGAAGACAACCTGAATCGGCATGATCTCGCTGCCTTGATGAGCCAGGTTGTTGGCAAGCAGATAAAGCCGATCAAGGTCGAGATTCCTGCGCAGGCCAACATGCCTCCGAAGCTCACGCGCATGTTCGCCTGGTACGACAAGCATGCTCTACTCGGCAACAGCACAACACTTCGAGCGATCCTTGGGCGCGAACCGCGGACGCTGCGAGCATTTTTCGAGGAACTCAACAGCAATTAGGAGACCGGAATGGCACAAACGGCCACGCCTGACATAGCAACGTTCCTCAGTGAAACTGGAATCGTTAATGGTGTTCGCCTCCACTATTGGCTTGGCGGCAATCCTCATAGCAGGCCCGTGATGCTGTGGGATGGATTTCTTAGCACCGGATGAAGCTCAGACGAACCACCCGGGATCTATGGCTACGACGCGAGTTCACTTGCGGAAGAATTCCGAGCCATGGTCAAGCAGATCGGATTCGGAGATAGGCAGAAGCTGGTTGCGCATGTACTCGTCCCACGTAAATATAACCTTCTGGCGCTCGAGAATCACAACTTCCCACTGGTCCTGCGGAGGAGCGCTGCCCCCTGTCTTGCGGGCATGGCCGCCCACAATCGAGGTCCTCGTGTACTTCCAGCCCTATACAAGGACTCCGAGCTTACGTTGGGTTCTTGAGCATCCCGAAGATCCGCGGGTATATCGGCTCAATCCATGTTACCTTGCGATGGCCGGACTCGGGTGACAGCGCGGGAAGGATCAGTTTCTCGCCGCGTCTGATTTACAAGCACTTAAGGATGGGCTGAATCCCCGGCTGTACCCTCACATACTCGCTGGAGCCCCCACAAAAGTCCCCACAGTTTTCAGGCTGCCAGGTTCGGAGCCCACGACGGAGTTGGTGGCAATCCTTGATGATTGAAGAAAGCGTGAACGCGCATGTTTTACATAAGCAAGAAGCAAAGCAGTATTGTCATACCGACATCGGCCGACCGGTCCTCTTCGCTGACGCTGACCGAACGATCTCGATCAAATCTACAACTTTCGTGGTAAAGACAGTTTTGCGGTTGTCGAATATAAGTGTGGTCAGGCGCTAGCCCTTATACCTCGCAGGGAACACCAATTGTAGTACGCTAAGTTGCTCTTGAGGTTCATCAGATCATCGGCAGCGTGACGGATCTCGCTGCCAGGTCTCACGCGATCACTGCACCAACGATTCACCTCACTCCGCTCCTCAACACGGTCGGCATAGTTTGGTCGTTGGGATAGGGCCATGAAAATGACCTGCCAATCCTCCCCACCCTTAACCCTAACCCACACGAAAGCAACCAGCAGCCGTTTCCGAAAGATGACGGCACTCCCTCATCCCAAGAGGAGCAACCATGAAGAGCTTTCTGCCCGTCGCACTTTCCTTATTGGCCATGAGCCCAATGGTCGTCAATGCACAGGAACTTAACTCCTCGGTCGCAGCCGCGAACCAGAACCTCGCGCCCTCGAAGCTTGTCTCTCCAATGAAAGTCGCCTCGCCTGCAATCGCAGCTGCTTACGGCAAGCTGCCCCTGAGCTTTGAAGCCAACCAGGGCCAGAGCGATCCGCAGGTGAAGTTCCTGTCCCGCGGACAAGGCTATTCACTTTTCCTGACCGACAACGCGGCGGTGCTGGCGCTAAGCAAGGACCTAACTTCGCAGCCGAAGACCGCTGTGATCGCCGGCAAGGCTGCGCTTCGAAAACCCGCCATGGTCAAGACGGATGTCGTCCGCATGGAGCTTGCTGGCGCGGCGCGCGGCATGCAGGTGAGCGGGGGCGACCCTCTGCCCGGCAAAGCCAACTACTTCCTCGGTAAAGACTCGTCGAAGTGGCACACCGATGTACCGACTTATACCAAGGTCAAGTACAGCAATGTCTATCCCGGAATTGACCTGGTCTATTACGGTAACCAACGGCAGTTAGAGTATGACTTCATCGTCGCGCCCCATGCCGACCCGAAGCGGGCGCGGCTGCACTTCGCCGGAGCCAGCAAGCTCAAGCTCAACAGCGGCGGCGACCTGGAGATCATCGCTAAGGACGGCGAGATCGCCTTCCACAAGCCGGTCGTTTACCAGATTAGGGATGGGCAGCACCAGCAAATTGAAGGCAGCTTCCAGCTGCTCGCGGACAATATTGTGGGATTCCGCTTAGGTGACTATGACCGCAGCCGCGAGTTAGTAGTCGATCCGGTATTGGCCTATTCGACTTATCTCGGTGGAACTGGCAATCCCTTTATGTCATATGATTCCGTCGCGGGCATAGGCTTGGACGCGGCTGGCAATGTGTACATAGCAGGTTATACAGTCTCCACTGACTTCCCGGCGGCCAACGGCCCTGCTCCTAACCCGGGCCATTACTCAACGAGTCCTCGTGGCTATGTGACTGAGTTCGACCCGACACTCTCCACATTGGTCTACTCCACTTACTTTGGTAGCGACCAGACCCACCCAGGTGGAGGACAAACACTCCCAGCGGCGCTCTTCGTGGACGGCAGCGGCGCCGTCTATCTTACCGGCGAGACCTATAGCTCCCACTTTCCTGTCACGCGAGGACCTTTCGGGGTTATCGAGACTTCGGAAAATGCGTTTGTCAGCAAGCTCGCGGCGGGCGGGTCCACGCTGGTGTATTCCTTCCTTATCGCAAGCTCTATTCCAGGTGGAGGGGCTATTACGGTGGACCGCCACGGTAGCGCGTATATAACCGGGATCTACGGCGGCCCGTTCTCGACGGCCGGCCCCTACCCGACGACCCCCGGTGCTTATCTGACGTCAATTCCAGCCGCAGATAATAACGTAGGCTATGCCTTTGTCACCAAGATAAATCCGGAGGGAACGGGCTTCGACTACTCGACTTATCTTGGAGGACCGCAGAAGTCTCAGATGACCTATGCTGGGTCGACCGCTGGGCTTGCCATCGCCGTCAACGATGCCGGTGAAGCCTACGTGGCCGGGAGAACGAGTTTCGTGAGTTTCCCGACCACTCCGGGCGCTTTCCAGTCCGTCAATAAAAATATTCTGACTTCCGATGGTTCAAATGGGTTTATTACCAAGCTGAACGCCGCCGGCAGCGGGCTCATCTATTCCACTTACCTGGGAGGAACCTCCTCCGGGAGCGGATTCTTAGAGCCCGGCGACGAAATCACCACCATCGCGCTAGACCACGAGGGCAACGCTTATGTCGCCGGTCAAGCGACCTCGCATGATTTTCCAGTGACACCTGGTGCACTTCAGACGGTCAACACGTCACAAGAGCTCTACACCGGCTTCATCAGCAAGATGAATCCAACCGGGACTGCTCTGGTTTACTCCACCTATTTAGGAGGAACTGCCACCCAACTCACTGGCATGGTCACAGGCACGACCATTGCTGCCCTAGCCATCGACGACTCGAAACATGTATTCGTGACCGGAGCAACCGGGTCCACGAACTTCCCCGTGACCCCGGGTGCCTTTCAGACGACGACCAACGTGCTGCCGGGCTCTTATCAAGCGACTAACGCCTTCCTCTCCGAACTGAGTGAAACCGGGTCGTCCCTGCTTTACTCTACTTATCTCGGCGGCCACCCTCCCCCACAGGACTACCCGGCGGGTGATGCTGCGACCGGCATCGCCCTCGACGGTAGCGGACATGCTTTTATCGTGGGCCTGGCATCTTCCGTGGACTTCCCCGTCACCTCGAAGGCGTATCAGCAAGAGAATAATGCCGGAAAAACTCTTCACTATGCCGGCCAGATCAACGATTTTGTAACCAGGTTCGATCTCGGGCGCCTTCCGTCTGCGTCTGCGACTGATACCCTGCTCTCGGCTGACAACGCCCTTCAACTCGAAGGCCTGCCGATAACCTTCACTGCCCGAGTTGTTGCTCCTGACGGGTACAGTATTCCGGCCGGAACGGTAGATTTCATGGTCGATGGGAAGACCGTGAAGAGCGTTCCGCTAGGACTTGGCGGCTACGCGGTTTACTATGCAACTGGGCTGAGCGTAGCCAGGCACAGCGTCGTTGCAAGCTATCAGGGAAGTGGGGTCAATGATCCGTCGGACAGCGGTGTCACCACAGTGAGTGTCTCTGGAGTTGTAGCGACGCCCACGTTCCCTCAGCCTGGTGGCACCTACAACCTCCCGGTGAAAGTAGTCTTAGAAACCGCCTCACCTGGGGCGATCATCCACTTCACGACCAATGGGGCGCTCCCAACAGCAAGCTCGGCAACGTACAGTGGGCCAATCATTGTGTCGACCACATCGACCGTTAAGGCAATGGCCGTGATGAGCGGTAAAACAATGAGCGCAGTGGCCACCGCGACCTATAGCATCGTGCCGTCCGCCGTCCCCACCACAACCGAAATCACTTCCGAGTTCAACCCATCCGCGTTGAACGAGTCGGCGGAGTTTCAAGCCTCCGTGACCGCATCCTCCGGGGCGACCCCGACTGGTACGGTGGTCTTCAAGAATGGCAATCAATTGCTGGGGACTGCCCCGCTGGTCAAGGGGGTGGCTAAATTCACCATCTCCAATCTGACCTTATACGGCCACGCCATCGCGGCGCTCTATACCGGTAGCGCCACCAATGTCGAAAGCGGAGCAAGCCTCACCCAGGTAGTTGTTCCGTGACCCGCTTCCTTCCACGAGATCCGGCAACCTGCCGAGCGGTTGCCGGATTTGCTTGGCTTCCGCGAGTGATCCAACCAAGATGGTGGCGTCTGTTGAAGCATAGCTATAAGGTCTCCTGCCCATTCTTCCGACCCCCCAACCTTCACTGACACAACCAGGAGCCGTTTCCGAGAGTAGTTACGGCACTGCCCCATCCCCGAGCTGCCCGTCGCATTTTCCTTGTTGGCCATGAGTCCAATGGTCGTCAATGCCCAGGAACTTAACCCCATCGTCGCAGCCTCAAACCTTGCGTCCTCAAGGCTTGTCTCTCCAACGAAAGCTGCGGCGCCGTCCGGCAGCGCGACGATTTCACTGTCGGCCTTCTCAGTCTTCAGGATCATCGTGTGGAATGCATTTCCGAAAACGAGTCGCGGTGCTTCATCGGTGGGTGTTCAAGAAACCATTTGAACTGGGCGGCACTTTTGCAAGTAGCGCTGGGTCTCGCCTTAGACCACTCGCAAGTAAGGTCGACGGTCGAGACGACCGATCTTCTAAAAGGCCTGGAGGATTGAACTGGATGGAAAGGGTGTAGCGGGGGAGCGTGGCATGAGGCATTCCTCTTTGGGCGAAGACCTCGTTCCAGCCGCAGCCCCCCGCTGGGCCTTGTCATTCCGACTTTGCTCCGACTGTAGAGTCTCGGTCCGAGACAACGATGGTGATGGGCTTAGTCGTTTCTGGGTTGAAGTCTGAATTGCCCGAAAGCGTCCTGTAACAACATTCCTTCCCGCCGGCAGCCTCACGCGTACACTCGCGCCCGCGTTGATCTCGGGCTGCAAGGGCAACATGTTAATCGCGGGAGTGATCGCTTGTGGCGGCCCACCATCGACGGCGGTGAAAAACTGCACCGTACCGGTCGGGTTGTTGTACCCGAACTGGCCGTAGCTATAGCCCTCAACCACCATGTTCAGGCTCGTTTGTTGCCCAGTCACTACATGAGAAGCAGTGCTCGTGAGACTCACCGGGGTAGTCAGTCGGGCAACCGTCGTCGTGACGACAGGGCTTGTCGACGCGGCGTAGTGAGTGTCCCCCTGGTATTGCGCATAGACTTTAGCAGTGCCGGCGTTTGGCTGCTCCATGATCACATTGCCTATTCCGTTGATTAGCGTGGCGCTGCCGTCAAAATTGCCGTTGCCGGTAATCGTGACTTGCCCGGTCGGGACGGGGCCGCCCTTCTTAACCGGAGTTACCGTGACGATGTAACTAAAGGACTGACCGTAGGTCACCGAGGTCGGTGTCTGCACGATTGAAGTGACCGTAGCCGCTCCAGTTACTGGCACAATCACGAAGCTCGATGCATTCGCCACCGCTGGATTGGTCCCGGAGACGGCCGCAAAGTTAACGTCGCCGCTGTAGCCGACGGTAATGGAGTGTGTGCCCTGGGTAGTTAGCCGGGCGGTATAGGTTACGGTTGCATAGCCAAGACCGTTGTTGGGTATCGCGATGGGAGCGCCCAACGGCTTGTCGTTATCGTAGAACTGAAAGGTTCCGGTCGGAATCGCGCTGCCGTAACCCGGAGGAATATCCGCGATCAGGAAGACCGGCTGTCCAGCGGGAACGTCATAGGCGCTAATGCCCACGTAAGTGGAGATCTGTTGTTTTTGGAAGGTCACCTGCTGCGATGCCGACGTGCCTGAATCAAAGCTATCGTCCCCGAGATACTGCACCGATACCGAGCTGGCGCCGGCCGGGAAGGTGTATGCCGTTCCGCTCCCGGTTGCAATGTAGGCGGTGCCGCTGGAATTCAATGGCGCGCTTAAAACCACCTTGTTCCCATTGAGAATGTTGACCCTGCCGGTAGCGAGTCCATGTCCGGATTTTCCTTCGACTTTAACGCTCACATAGAACGGAAATGCGTACTGCGCCGTTCCTGTATAGGGTACGATCTGGTTCGTGCGCGGATCCAATACGTCGAAATGAACAGCTATTGTGCTCTTCTCCGGAGCGATGGTCAGCCTGACCGGCTTCGAAACACTGCTGGCATAACTTCCATCACCGCCGTATCGCGCGGCAAGCGTATAGGTTCCTCCCGGCAAGCTGGTCACAGCTCCGGAATAGCTACCCGAAGCGTCTAGCGCGAAATGGCCGGCATCGCCGAACTTATCTGTGATGAGCGCCACATCGCCGATTGGTGTCGGACCACTTTTGCTCTTCGAGGTGACACTGACCTTGATGGGCAGCGGTTGACCGTGGACCAGTTCGCTAACACTCGTGGCGAGGGTCGTGGCTGACGCGCTGAAAGAGAGCTTGTCCCAGTTGGCCACCAGGTTCGCCGCGTTGACCGTTCCCAGTCCGGTCGCCATGTCGTAACCCTTGCCGGCGCTCCATTCCGCCGTCGAGGTCCCATATCCAGGCAGTCCCGGAACACTATTGTTCCCCATGGTGATGTCGTTGAAGATGCATGCAGTCGACGTGGTTGGATTGGTCAACGTCGAAGAGTCGCAAGACGATAGCTTATCCTCCGCGGCCAACTTATAAAAGACATAGTCAGCCTGCCCCTGGAAGGCTCCGTTCTTTTGCTCCACCAGCGCCATGATTCCCGCCATCGAGGGCGCCGATGCGGAGGTGCCACCGACGCTTGCCCACTGTGCGAGCACCGTCTGGCCGTTGAGCGATTCGGTTGCGCAACTGGCGGCGACGCAGAGCAGATATCCGTCGTCGTAGGGAGACGCATTCAAGGTAAGGTCAGGAGTGTCGCGAACTCCGTCGCGGGGAACCCCAATCGCCGTTTGCCACTTAGGTTTGTGGTATCCACCTAGGCAGGTCTCGTTGCCTTGACTATCGATTGAGGCGTGGCTACAGTTACTCGGCCCTCCGCCGCCGCCTTCGAGGTTGTAGCTGGTCTGACCATTGGCGCAGTTGGTTCCGGTAGCGGGCAGGTTCGGATCGCAGCTGCCATCCCAGGCTTGTTCGGGAATGTAACCCAGTGCCGACTTGGACAGGGCGCTATTGTTCAGCGACCAGTATGCTGCATAGTTGCCTGCCTCGTTGAATTGGGTGCCTCCAACCGCGACATTGAATGGAGTTGACGACAGACCATTGATCGATGGCCCCAGGAGCGCCGGCCCTTGCGGTTCCATGTTCGCCGCCTGCAGGTCGCCATCGCATTGGGCTGCGCCAAAATCCCCGGTCGATACAAAGACGGTGATGCCTTCGGCCGCGGCCTGCTGCCAAAGTTCGTAGTAGAACGCGTTCCCCGCAGGCCCTATATTTGCCTCGCACTCCCCATAGCTCACGCTCACGATCGGCGCCAGGGCATGATCGACAATGTAGGCGTTCGAAAGATCGATGCCATCGGTCGTGTCGGTGCTCGCGCTCTCGACTAGATTAATTGTGGCTCTCGGTGCTGCGGCGCCCGCCCACTCTATGTCCAGGGAAGACTCGACCTGGTCTCTTCCATTATTCGGGAATCCCGGATCAGTGCCGTTCACAATGATGTTAGGGTCGTTTTGAGGCAAGCCAAAGATCTGCCGGAATGCCTGCACATCCGCCAGAGAGATATCGCTGCGTCCCGCGATCGCGATCGAAACTCCCTTGCCGTCAATGCCGCTTTTCAGCAGCGGCAGTTCGTTGTAAATGGTATGGAAGTCGGCCGGAGCCAAGTCATAAAACCAGTCGCCGTTGCCGTTCGTGCTGGTGAAATTGCCACCCACAGGAACCGGACTGCCTTCCGCGTTCCGCTTCACCAAAACCGGCTTCGTATTAGCCGGTTGTTTCCGGAAATCGTTCAATGAAAGCACTCCGGCTACAACTGGACTAAGCGCCTCGGGGATCGAAACGTCGGTTGAGTTCGAAATATGCGTTTCTCCATTCAACGCGAAGCGGTGGATCGATGTCGCGAATGCGCCGTTTATCTGCTGAACGGTCCCGGAGAACTCTATCCACTGCCGCCCTCTGCTCACCCCGGTCGGATTCAATCCCTGCGATTGCAACCACCCTTGCACCTTGGCGATGTCCTCGTCGGAGGGCCCGAATTGCGCCGCGAATTGCTCCGGTGTCAGCCATTGGTGGTAAGCGGGGGAGTTCCGCGCGTGCAGGCTTTCGACCAGGTTGTTCATCGACGTTTGTTGGTCCGGACTTGGCGTCAATACGAGGATCATGCGATTGAGAGAACGACCGCCTTCGACCGCGCCTAAGTCACGGGCGGACTTGACCGCTGCCGGCGTGGTTCCCGCCAAAGGCATACGCACAGCGGCGTTAATCTCATGAGTAATCCGAGACAAAGGAATGAATGAACTCGAACTGCGGCGGATTGCCCAGACAGATCACCTCACCGGCGCAGTAACGCGGCGGGGCTTTACGCTCGAAATGGAAAGAATCCTATCGAGATACAGGCGATGGAGACGTCCGGCTGCCCTGCTCTTGTTAGACATCGATGAATTCAAGCGGGTGAATGACACTTATGGCCATCCGACAGGCGATCTTGTCCTCCAAACCGTCTCTCGAGAGCTCGTGAGCCAACTAAGACACGGTGACATCTTGGGCCGACTAGGAGGCGAAGAGTTCGGGATCCTGCTGCAGAAAACAAGCGTCATACAGTCAGTTGAAACCGCGGAGCGTCTCCGCTTGCACCTCCAGTCAGTTCCGGTTCAACACGATCCGTCCATCCGGATCACCGCGAGCTTTGGGATCGCGCCTCTTGATTCTCAAACGGCGTCCGTACAACATTGGCTGGCAGCGGCTGACCAAGCGATGTATGACGCCAAACAAGCAGGACGGAATCGCAGTCATTGTGCCGGAGTGTAGCTGCGGTGTAAATTCCATTACTGCATGAGTATCTCAACCTTCTTGAAACCACAGTGAGGCATGAACTGGAGACCAGGACGGCTGTACCTTCCTTACTTTCAGATGCAGTAAGAAACTTTGTTTCCTGCCCGACATAATCTAAGCTTGCGGGGTACACCGGGAGAGAGGGTGTGGAAGGGGATTCATGAAGAATCTGGGACAAACTGCATTTGACCCTGAAACCTACCTTGCCACTGCCGGACTCGGCCGCAAGATTGTGCGCTTGATGGAAGGCCAAGTCTTTTTTTCGCAGGGAAGTCGCTGCGATTCGATCTTTTACCTTCAGATGGGCCGCGCCAAGCTCACGGTTGTTTCATCAGCCGGAAAAGAAGCCACGATCACCGTTTTTACGGGTGGCGACTTCATCGGTGACGCGTGCATTGCGGCGGTTGCCGGGCCGCATCTGGCGACAGCGACAGCTGTCACCGCGTGTATCGCACTCGAGGTGGAAAGAGAGGAAATGATCCGCGTTCTGCATGAGCAAAGTGCCTTTTCGGATTTGTTCATCGCCGCTCTGCTGATCCGCAGTATGCGAACCCAAGCCGACCTTATTGACCAACTTTTTAATTCCAGTGAAAAGCGTCTGGCAAGAGTTCTGTTGTTAATGGCCGAGTTCGGGAAGCCGGGAGAAGTCGTCGACGAGAAAACACTCATTCCGCCGATTACGCAGCAAGCTCTGGCCGAAATGGTCGGGACGACCCGGTCGCGTGTCAGTCTTTTCATGAATCGCTTCCGCAAACTGGGGTATATCGAATACAAGGAGCGCATTTACGTCCACAAGGCTTTGCTCAACGTGATTTTGCACGACCAGATATCGGGAGCAAACTTTCAGAACGCCTCTTTGCTGGACAAAGGCCGGGATGAATCCGAGGCGGCAAGACACCGGGCAAAGTCCCTTCGCGCCATTCAGCATCCATAGAGGGTGTTTGAAACGTGTTTTGTCAGGAGGAGCCGCCGGTTGAGCATACGGCGAATAGCAGCGATATCGATGAGCGTCTCTCCGACGTTGCACCCTTCGCGGTTCTTAGAGGAGCTTAGTCGGGTATTGTTATCGCTGAGCGGAATTACTTATCTGTTGGAAAGGCTCGCACACCAGATAGGGTGAGCGTACAGCCGCGGGCGTGATCCAGCTACCTCGGGAAGTCTTAGACTGTGCTGTGAGGATTTTCTGCCCATGATCCACATGGCCAATTACTATTGGTACTTCGTCGGCGCGGAAACACAGAACTGTCTGTGTTGAGTGAAATGAGATCCCGTCCTTTAAGCGCTGTCTTCCGTACATTGTGGGGGTTTGGTTTGTGTGAAAAACCAGCTTACTTATCATGTACACCTTACATATTGGGTTCCCATACTCGCCTTCATTCTTTAATAGGAGATCTCCGACCTTCAAGCGAAATTCAGCAGACTGTGCGGCGTGGAGCTCCTCCATCTTTAATTTGAGCTGCGCCTTTATGAGCCCTACTTCCTGTCTCATGTCGTCAATTTTGCACACGGCGGACTCCTTAATCTGAGAGTAGGCAGGCCGGCGCGGCGAGGCGTACGAGATATCTCGCACATCAGAGTGGCCGACTCCGACATCGTCAAGCGTCGCCCACCTACCTACCCGGCGAAGGTATCATGTGGCTTATGGCGCTTGTATGTTCAATACTGAACATGACGTCCGATTCTTTCCGGCCTTCTCAAGAACCGCAAGCAATCTCCAGCTGCTCATGAACAGCAAACCATTAGGGAATGGCACGATGTAAAGATGCATGTCTGGCGACAGGAGAAGGGTTTGGTCTGCTCTAGGTTTGCATAGCCTGCCAGTAGAGGTGATCGTTTTCTTTCGCTTCAAGTTCTTGCTCAGTCGGCATAGAGGCAACTGTCGAAAAGCAGAAGAGGCAGATCGAATCGGCCATTCCGTTTTCGTTCAAGCTGGGGGCAAAACTCTTATGGCGTTCGAGCAGGACCGGGCATGGTTCCCTCCGTTCTTCACCCATACATTTTCTCGGACGAGGATGTGCTTGAAGAGTAGATCTGGGATTGTCCGCGCCGTCTGGGCATTTCTGACCACGACCCTTCGTCCGTGGCTCCTTGCCCTGCGTCCTGCGGTCCGCCGCCCAATCCCGTCCTTTCCGGGTCCGTGACAATCTTGCGAACCGACACACTTGGTGCCGCTGATGTTTCAACAATCGACAATCAGGGCATCTTGAACAGCATTAGCTCGAATCGTGCGTTATATTAAGTGACGATCGAAAGCCAACTTGTGCGCTTTGTCGTATGTAGGAGTGTTTGAATTGCACAATCATTGCATAGAACTACAAGTTTCCATCGCCAAGGGGGGTGCCTATGCGAGCTTCAAAGATATCGGCGTCAGGGATCAGTAGTGAGGTGGTACCTCACTTGGACAAATTAATTGACATTTATGGTCGAATGCTTCATTTCATTGCCGCACCTAACCGACTGTTACCATTGATCGAGGAGGCGGATGCCACCGTAAGAGCTACGCTGAGTTTGTTGGTGTACAGAATCAGGCCAAAGCATGGCTATCTTCTGAAGTATCAACGATCATTCGCACACCTACCCGTGGTCGGCCCGCAGAGCAGGGCTAACGAAGATCTACCTTGCACCTCCAGACATGCGGATTTAAGAGCCCCGGCAATCACACGGCCTTCATCCTGTTCTGAGGTTGTCTCTCTTGCCCACCCATCTGCAATGAGTGAGCTAACAAAATAACTGAGGGCTAGTGACGAACGAAGTTCATGAGATCTGCTTCGGTTGGAAGAAGGGACCTATGGAGCCGGACCATCTTAGATCCGACTGTCGCTTTCAGAATTCTCATCTCTTACTTCGGGTCGTCGATTCCTGTGTTTCTCGGTTGCACGTTAAGTGCAGCAAATTCCTCCGCGACACTGCCACTCGTACCAAAGCTTGGTATGTTGCCGAAACTGTTCCATTCAACAGCGTTTCGCGGCGCTCCATCGCTTCTTCCGTTGCCTGAAGATGCGGGAACCTTACGTTCACTCAGATCTTCCAACTGCTGCACCCAATATAGATCAATCTCTTCAAGAAATGCATTCCCTGAGTGGCCTCTTGGCTATTCACTTGGCGATCGCTATAGCAGCGAGGAAGAAGGATGTATCACCCGGAGGCACTGGCGGTTTGAATTGGCATAAGTACACTCCTTGGCCGGTGAATATATCCACCTTACCGTTGATCGCGTCAGTCACGTAAATATTGTCCCGGTCGTCCAGCGTAAACCCAAAAGAACTTCTTAGCAATTGACCATTGATCACGCCGAATTTAATTTGCCTTTGATAATTGCCATCGGCATCCAATACCTGGATCCGGTTGCCATCGTAATCGAGGATATAAAGATCGCCACCTGAATCGACGGCAAATCCCCTTGGAATGTCGTTAAACTCCCCATTTCCGGAGCCTGCACGGAGAAAGAAACCCGAAAGATACTTCCCTGTGTTGTCGTACTTGGTAACTGAGGACTCTCCCAAAAGATAGACATTATCGTTCGAGTCTATGGTGATGTATTCTGGGACATTCTCAATGCCAACCACCGGGCAATTGGATATTTCCTCCGACGCGTTAAACGTCGTGCAGATAACATTTAAAAAGGTTCCTGAGGCGTTGAACTCCTGTACGCCTAGGACCGGATTCGTGGCCCACACATTTCCGCGACTATCCGTTGAGACCGCGCCACTCAACAAATAGAGATATCCGTACCCAAGTTGACCAAAATCAGCAGCAGGGCACAGGCCGATCTGCCCAATGTAATTACCCTTGCCGTCAAACCTATCTATCTGACATGCGGGTCCATTGGCTTTTGTGTATACTCCGGTCGCATCGACAGCTATATTTCCTAACCGGTGGTCGGTAAAGTCGTCATGAGTGAACTGACCCTTGTAGACACCGTACTCGTCGAATATTTCCACCAGCTCGTTCCCGTCGAAAACATATATGTCGCCCTTGACAGGATTGGAATAAGTGACGGCAGGCCCTGCGGCGCCATGGAGGCTTATCGTCGATCGTGGTCCTTTGTCCGGAATCAGGGTCAGAATGTCGTCATGTTCGCCAACCGCAGCCGGATCAAACTCAATCTGCAGAATGCAGCTATAGGGTGCCGATACGCCTGAGAAGCAGGTACTCTCCGGGTCGCTCACCACCTTATAACTCGGCCCGTTGATGCTTGTTTTGAGGACGGTGTATGAATGCCCTACGTTAGTGATCGTCACCGGGAGGATGGTTTTCGTGCCATAAGGAATAGTCCCAAATTGCAGCGGAACGTTCTCCTCGTCGCCGACCCCGGTCGCTATGCCCCTGAGCTTGACGGTTGAGGGTGCCGCGCCATGGCTTGGCGTAAGTGTCAGAATGTCGTCGTGTATCCCCAGGGTCGCAGGAGTGAATTCCACGGGAAGAACGCAACTCTGACCGGCGGTGATGCCTGCCAAGCAGGTATTCGCGTTCGTCTTGAGCACTTTGTAGCTGGGACCGTTCACTGAAGTGCCGATCGTGACATTACCCGTAACGCCCACATTGGTGATCGTCAGCGGAAGCACCGCTGTCTGGCCAAACGCAATCGACCCGAACTGAAGTGCAGTCTGCGCCCCGGCGCTGACGGTGCCGGCAAACCCTTGTAGGCTGGCAGACAAAGTCAACCCGCCTAACAATGCTGGACGCAACTTGCGAAAAACGGAGACCGCCAAAAACCACAAAGATTGTTTCATGTCGAGAATCTTTCTATCCGCGAGTAGGTAGCATGATGGCACAGTTAGCCGCAAATATGTCAAAATCGTTGAGCAATTCTTTGACGTTGGGAGAGCCGGTGACATTCGTGGCTACGTTCACTGCGGCTCCGGTCCAACTTCGACGGGGGTCGGTGACCTTCAAGAATGGGGCTGCCTCGGTAGGAACCGCTCCGCTGGTGAAGAGAGTGGCGACCTTCTCGCTGAGCGGGCTTAGCCTTTACGGACATAGCATCACCGCCTAACGAATACTGCAAGCGCGGTGGGATTCACTCAGGAGGTGACGGAGTAGCGCTTACGTCCTCTTGGGATTTTCGTTCTCGATTGCAAAAGCTGACGATGGTGCGAGCGCATGAGACTACGACAACTAGCTCTGCAACACGACGCCACATATCTCTAAGTGACAGGCCATGTACATTAAGGGTGGTTGGGGCAGTGTTCGAGCACCGCCCCATTTGGCCAATTGCTGACTACGCGTAGGTTGGCGTGACCTCCTGTGATGTCGCGTCGTCTTCCGGGTCTTCGGCCTTGGCTACGCGGTCAATCTGCGAAGCATAGACCTCGTACCGAATGAGCCTGAGGGTTTCGCCGCCAATGGTTTTCTCCCATTTGCTGGTTCGCAGCTCGCCTTCGAGATACACGCGATCGCCCTTCTTGAGCTTGGCCGCAAACCTTGAGAGTTTGTTGAAGACGACGATGTTGTGCCACTCCGTGCGGCTTTGGCGTTGGCCCGCCTTGTCGATCCAGCGGGCAGTGGTGGCAATACTGAAGGTGATGGGAGCGTCGGGGTTCTTGTCTTTGGCGGCATCAGCGCCGAGATAACCCATCAGAACTACACGGTTAAGATCGCTAATCATGGTTGTTCATTCTCCTGACTTGGTGTGGCTTACATTTTGTTGGCAGTCGAGACTGCGGTTTACTTGGCGCGTTGAGCACTGAGGTTGTGATCCTCAGCGAGGATCATTCCCGGAACCCGTGTTGCATGGCCCACGGATTTGAGTCCGGTCGGTTGCTGTTGCTTTTTGCGTGTCGTGGAACACGGCATGTGCAGACATGCCGAACGCCACCTGGCGAAGGCGGGGGTAGCAAACGGAAAGGTCTTCGAGCGCAGCTTTTTGGGGGGACCGCGCCTGCGCACGTTGCAGGCGTGGGGGAGCCAAAACCCGTAGGGCGAATTGGCCTTGAAGAGCGCGAGGGGCTGGCCCATTAGGGGCTTGTCTACCGAATACGGCGCGGGTCACGCGCCATGATTAAATGTTCTTTACCTCTTGGAACTACAAGTGAGGGTTTGGCAACGACTTTGAAGCAAATGCGAAGTCAGGAGGTCTCGCGGCGCCGTTAGCAAGATTGATTGAGCTAGGCTTCGCAGAAGCCGTTGGCAATGGCGTGGTGAGAGGGAGTCAGATGCTCTTTCTGAAACGGCCAGCGGGAGCACGAAGATGACACAATTACAAACGACCCAGATCGTCTCGCATCCGAAGCTCTCATCATGGCTTTGAGTTCTGCCCGCGCCCAAAGGCACCCATGCAGGGCCTTTCTATTCCGTCCGCAACGCCTGCATGGGATCGATAGAAGCCGCGCGCCGTGCAGGCACAAACGCCGCTATAAGTCCGCACACTACCAGCAACACTGAAACCGTCACGACAGTGAATGGATCGTGCTGGCCCACGCCAAACAGAAATGACTTGAGCAGCCGCGTTGCTATCCATGTGCACGCAAGTCCAAGGCCCACTCCCAAAACGACCATCACCGAAGCGTTTCTCAGGATGAGCAGCATCACATCGCGCCGCGCCGCTCCCAGTGCCATGCGTATACCCACCTCGCGCGTGCGCCGATTCACTGAGAACCTCATTAACCCCGACAATCCCACCAGCGCCATGATCAACGCAATCCCTGCAAACACCGTCAGCAGCGAGGTCTGAAAACGCCGCCGGGCGGTGGCGATCGACACCATATCTCCCATCGTGAGAACATTTGTCGCCGCAATCTTCGGGTCGATCGATCTTAGCGTCACCCGGATCTCATTCGCGACGGTCGCGGGCGGAAGAGTCGATCGCACGGCCACGCTCGCATCCCCCGCATCGTAGCTCGCGTGGTACATCTGCCGCTGTGGCTCCTCTTCAAGGCTGGTGTGGCGCACATCGGTGACAACTCCCACGACGGTCCACCAGCGCGCCCGCTTCGGATCGCCGGTGATGCGGCCTCCAATCGGGTTACGGTTCGGGAAAAACGTCTCCGCAAATTTCTGATTGATGATCACTGGCCGATTGGCCGTGGCGGAGGCGTCAGCATCCGTAAAGTATCGCCCGGCAACCAGAGGAATGTTCATCGCCGCAAAGTAATGCGGCGTAACATCGCGGCCTTCCGTCTGCTGATGATCCTTGTTGTCGAACCCGTCTACGTAGATGAAATCAAGGCTCTCCGAATTGGTCAGCGGCAGGTAATTCACTGATCCCGCCGCCTGCACACCAGGCAATGCCTCAAGCTTCGCCATCAGGTCCTTGTAAAACGCGACATGCTGCTCGGGCTTGCTGTAACGCTGGTCCAGACTCACATGGAACGTCACCGCAGACCGAGTAAACCCTGTGTCCACTGACTCCACATTGATATAGCTGCGGATCAGCAGCCCTGCTCCCGCCAGCAGCACCACAACCATTGCCGTCTGCGCAACAATCAACGCGCTCTGCAACCGGCTGTGCCCGGCGGAGCTTGCGCGTACGGCGTGCGATTTCAGAAACTCCGTCAATTCCATCCGCGAAGTGCCGATCGCAGGCATCAGTCCCGCCACCAAGCTCGTCAAAAGCGACCCACCGATGGCAACCAGAAATACCCGTGTATCGAGAGACGCTTCATTCAGCCGAGGAATATTTCCGGGATCGAGCTTCGGCAGCAACCGAAGAAAGAGCACCGCCAGCACAATGCCCACTGCACATCCGCCAACACCAACCAGCATCGATTCGGTCAACAACTGCCGGACCATGCGGCCGCGCCCGGCGCCCAGGGCGGCGCGTACACCCAGTTCGCGGCCTCTTTCGGCGGCGCGCGCCAGCAGGAGGTTGGCCACATTGCCACAGGCAATCAGCAACACCAGGCCAACTGCAGCCAGCAGCAATCGCATCAGCGGACGCACGGGCCCAATGGAGATCCCAGTGAAACTCTCGACCAGCGCACCCCATTCGCGTGTGAGACCAGCGTCAGCATCTCTGGGATCAGCCTCGTATTCTTTATCAAGCCGGGCCATAATGCCGGCCATCTCCGCCTGCGCCTGATGAATGGACACACCGGAACGGAGCCGCGCAAACGAAACATTGTTCCCAATGCCTCGGGAAGTTCTGGCTTGTGCATTAAGAGCAAGAGGCACCCAGATTTGCGTTGACTTGATATCAGAATCTCCATACGGAAGATCCGACTTAAACGGATACTCAAACTCCGGCGGCATCACTCCAACGATCTGATAATTCGCTCCGTCAAGCTGAATGGAGCGGTTTAGCGCATCTGGTCTTGCTCCGAACATTGAGACCCAAAGCGAATGGCTGATTACGGCAACCTTGGTATTTGCCTGCAGATTGTCTTCTCCGGCAAAGGTGCGGCCAAGTTCGGGCATCGATTGCAGGGTCGAGAAAAAGTCCGCATCCACCCGTGCGCCACCGATACGCTGCGTTGTGCCCTGCTGCGCCACGCTGAATTGAGCTTGTTCGAAGTTGCTCATATCCACGTACGACTTGGCTTCGCGCTTAAGATCGTAGAAGTCACCGTAGCTGGGGCAAATGACCTCCGCAGGAATCTTGAGGCTCGGATTCGGCGAAAACAGATAAACCAGGTGCTCAGGGTCTCCGTACGGTAGCGATCGAATCAGCACCGCGTTCACCAAACTGAAGATGGCCGTGCACGCGCCGACGCCGAGGGCAAGCGTAAGGACCGCGGGTATGGTGAAGCCGGGACTCTTCCTCAAGGTGCGCAGGCCATAGCGCAGGTCCTGCATCGTCTGTTCGATCCATAACAGAGAGCGCTCGTCGCGATGTGCCTGTTTTGCCTGCTCCACGCCGCCGTAAGCACGTCGCGAGGCCAGCCGTGCTTCTTCTGGCGACATGCCACGACGTTCGAAGTCGTCGGTGAGGAGGGTGAGGTGCGATGCGACTTCACGCGCAAGGTCCTCTTCGGCGCTCTTGTTGTCGAGGAGACTACGGAGCCGCGCGATGACTCTTCTCCATCCCGCCATAGTTACTGTTCCTCCGCGAGCAGCTTTTCAACCACGCCGGCCATCTGGCGCCAGCGTTCGGTTTCCTCATCGAGCGCCTTTAACCCCGCCTTGGTGAGGGTGTAATACTTCGCTTCGCGGCCGTTTTCCGTCCTGCCCCAGGAACCCTGGGTCCAGCCGTGTTGCTCAATCCGGATGAGAGCCGGATAGATGGTGCCCTGGTTCAGATTTAGGGCGTCGTCCGAGACCTGCTGGAGCCTGCTGGCGATGCCATAGGCATGCTGTGGACCCATTGTGGCAAGAGTGCGGAGGATCATGAGGTCGAGAGTGCCTTGCAAGATCTGGATGGGCATTTTCTTCACTTGGCATTCAAGTGAACATGTTAGGCACTTGGATGTCAAGTGGAAACCGCTGGACTAGTCCGTGCCAGCACCTTCAGCATCCTGCTAATATGTTTGACCATGGCGACCGTCACCCAGTTTTGGGAGCCCCACAACGACTCGGATGGACTTTATCAGGCAGACTCAACAGCCGAATGGACATGGCAGCTTGGAGACAACCAATACTTCTGGAGCTACGCCATCAGGCCGTACCAAGCTGACATGAAGGTTGAGATCACTCGTCAGTGGACAACTTCAGATAACAATCTGACCCAAGTTCAGCATTTCCTTGTGACCGTCTCCGGCTTCGCCAGATCTGAGGACGATAACGGCGGCTTGCTGCAGTTCACCGCCATAAAGGTTCAAGAGCCATGAAGCTTATCGCATTGCACGACAGAAACGGGAAGATTTTTGCGGCAGCGAAGTATTCCGCCGCTAATGCCGGTCCCATACCCATTGCTGGAGAAGGAACAGAAGTTACGGAGATTAACCTCAAGCCCGAACACGCCCAGCTAAAGCTCTATCATCTATGCCAGCGATTCCGCGTACATGCTGAGAGTCATCAGCTGGTTGAGCACGGCACTGGCCAGACCTAATTTATTCCCGCTTGGAACTCGACCCGGCCTCATTCTCTCGTTAGGGTTCTGTCGCAATCGAACGGTTTGCTATTCTTTGCACTGACGTGAGGCGTTGGCGAACGACGAGAAAGCCCTCTTTCGGGATTGGGAGATGGTGAAGCAGCCGATCGTTCTCCGCCTGCAACCTGTCAATTTTCGCTTGCAAGTCTGTTTCTGACATTCTGTTCTCCTATCTGACAACTTTGAAGTGTGCGGCGAAGGGGATCATCCGAAACATGCTGATTCCCGAAATTCTCCACAGCTCATTTGCGAGCCTTCGGAAACAGAACTTTGGATAGTCGATCGCGCCCGGTGTGCGGAGCCGTCCTAGATTGTTGGCGAATGATTCCGCTATCCGGCGAAACATCAATTCGTTCCGCCAGCGCGGCCTTTGAAAGTGGGGCAGGATAAGCGTACAAATACTTACACTGAAGTCATTAAGTGCGGATGGACGCGGTTACACGAATCCTGAAGTCTTTTGGAATCAACGAAGTTCTTCCACTAACGTACGATTTTCTGCATTTGGTGTGGTGAGCCCCTTTAGAGCGTGGGTATATAGCTGATCAATTCGAGTCGCATCGGACCTTCGAGAGCGGCAATCTCTGTGAGATTTTGTCCTGCGATGCCCTGGAGATCACCGTACATCCCGGATGTGGTTTCAAGCACCGCCAGAAGTTCAGTATCCCGCTTAGCCCATTGCTTGTTCATCCACTTACGTTCCCTGTCGAGATCGCCGCGCATCTCCGTAAACTTTTCGGCGATGCACTCGATCCGGTGCTTGAACCGTGGGCCGGTTAGATAGGCATAAATCAATTGCGCTTTTGTTTGCTGGCCTTCGCTCGAGCGGCGGACACCAGCGAGTTCAATGACGCTCACGCGAAGAGCATTGGCGACCGGGAGGATGCAGCCCAGGCTCGACACCCAAATGCCCTCCATATGGTCGAAATGGGTAACATCCTTCGGCATCGTTTGAGACACAATGACGGCCAGATCGGCATGAGCCGCCCGTTGGTCTCCTTTGAGCTTGAAGAGCCAGGAGTCCGACCAGGCTTTGGTCCGCTTCGATTCCCACAGAATCTTTCCGCAAAGCTGGCCGGATTGATCGCGGACGTGCTGCAGTACGTCTCCACCGAACTCACCCTTGGCGACCGGTTCAATGAGGTCGAAAGGGAATTGAGCGCGCAGCTGATGTTCGAGAGCAAGCTCCAAAGATTCCCCCTGGGCCTGCTGGGAACTCTGTTCTGCCTTTCGCTTGAGACTTTCGATTTGAGTGACAAGTTCTGCGATTTTATTGTCGCGGTCCTGCACCCTCAGGCCGAGATCGGATTGTGCTTCGGCCAGCGCTTTCGTCCGTTCTTCCGACCGCGCCGCCGCAATCCCTTTCTGCAAATTCAGTTCAAGTTCACGCTCTTTGTCCTCGAGCTGCTGCTGCTTTTTCAGTAGCTCCGTTTCCGCTGCCTGGGCCCGCGCCAGTCTGCTGTACAGATCGTGGATTCGTTCTCTCTGGAGAGCGGCAGTTTGCCGCTCCGTACGGAGCTCGTCCTGGACCTGTTGCCGGGCACGGGCGAGCTGCTGTTCCGCGATCTTTTCTCGCGCGCCGGCGAGCTCTTTGGCGATTCCATCCTGCACCGCTGTAACGACTACTTGTTCCTGTTTTCTGGCTGCCTCCTCCAACTCCGCAGCCCTCCGTTCGTTGGCTTCTTGCTGTGCGGCCAAGGACCGTTTCTCCGCCTGAAACGCTTCTCCTGATCGGCGAGCTGCTGTTCATATTGCGCGCGCGTTGCTGCGACCAGGGGAGCGGCCAGCGACTCAGTGAGCGGAATCGACTCACCGCATTTGGGACATGTCAGTGCCGAATCAGTGTTCATTTGCATCTCAGGGGAGCCCTCTAAGCTAGTTTAGCTTCGCTTTCTCTTCTCCCTGCTCTCGAATGCGAAAGGAGGTACCTTGGAAGCAAAGGCAAGGGCCGCTACGCGTCGGTAGAAAGAAGAGCTGACACGCCACCCTCTTCAGAAAAATCCCAGATCAAGGATGGCTAAGGTGCTAATTGTCTCTGACGGAGCTCCATTTGCGTATTATTGCATTCTTTATTCTTGATTCACGAATAAAGAATGCATAATAATAATATAAGTTCATGCTCCACTCATTCGACATTGCATTGTTGCTGAAACTGACGCTTACAGGAGCTGCAGAGTCGTCATTCCAGAAACTTGCTTCGGACCTTCACGTCGCCAGTTCCGAGGTGCACGGGGCGGTTAAGAGAGCCCGGCTGTCTGGGCTGATGCAACACGATGGGCCCAAAAAGGTAAACCGCTCAGCGCTCCTGGAGCTTTTGAGCCATGGTATGAGGTACGTGTATCCGGCGGTACGGGGAGAGCTGACGAGGGGGGTGGCAACTTCTTTCGCAGCCGAGCCATTGCGAAGTGTCATTCGCGATAGCGGAGCTGAATTGCCTGTGTGGCCTTATGTGCTGGGGAAGGTGCGCGGCTATTCCTTTGAGCCACTGTATAAACACGCTGCCCAAGCGGCTCTAGCCGACCCTGCGTTTTACGAGCTCCTTAGCCTTGTCGACGCTTTGCGGGATGGACGAGTTCGCGAGCGAAAGATTGCCCTGGACATGATGAGCGAGAGGTTACTGGAAAATGGCTAGCAATCTGCTCCTGCTAGAGGAAGCCGCTGCAAAGTTGAAACATTTGCTGCCTGAGGTCGTCTTCGTGGGAGGATCGACGCTCGATCTCATCGTGACCGATCAGGGCTCCGCTCCGATTCGATCCACATACGATGTCGACGTGATCGTTGCGGCCGACTACGCCGATTACTCGGCCTTCTGTGATCGATTGCGAGACATTGGCTTTGATAACGACACACGTCCAGGGGCTCCCCTTTGTCGTTTTCTCAACGGCGACCTGATGCTCGATGTCATGTCGACAGAAGAAGGCGCGCTCGGCTTTTCGAACCGTTGGTATGGAGGGGCGATCCAGACTGCGATGCCGGCGTCTCTGCCCAGCGGTAAAGTGATCCGGTTGATTACGGCCCCCTTCTTTCTGGGAACCAAGATGGAGGCGTTCTACGATCGTGGCGAGAACGACTTCTACATGAGCCACGACCTGGAAGACTTCATTGCTGTTGTCGAGGGGAGAGAGCAGTTGCTTGAAGAGCTTGCCGGAGCCCCGGCCGATCTCCGCGAATATTTGGGGGAAGCAATCGGCAAACTTTTAAGGAACGAGCGGTTTCTAGAGGCGCTGCCGGGATATGTTCCGGGTGATTCGATCAGTCAACGCAGAATCCCGATCATCATTGAGCGCTTACGAAAGATGAGCGAATCCTGACGGAGCCCACTTACGGGCACTCAGGTGCGCATAGTTGCCATACCCCGAATCGACAATAATTGATTAAGCTACGCCCTGTTTAGTAGGTATTCGGTGATAATTGCAGCTTCATGGTGTTTTCTCAGGGGAGTCATGCCCGATCTTGTCAAAGTGTTCCTGCTTCCCACTATAGAGTGCCGATCTCTAGATCTACTCGTCAAAAAGCTAAACCAAGCCCAGTCCGTATTCCTTTTCCTTCAAATCAAACCTCCTGGCGATCGACGGTTTCATCCAAAAGCCGTTCATAGATTGAGCGTCACAGAGCACACGCCGAATGGTCATGGAGAACAAGAGATTCTCAACTCCTACATCGGACACCGTGACTGGGCTCAGCAGATGGAGAGCTATCTCTTGGAGAATGGAAAGGTATGTACAGGTCAGGAATTCAATCGCACAAAGGATTTAGCCATTGCAGTTGGAGCTGGCGTGTATGTGTGGGATGATCCGGAAATGGTATATACATACTCTCGGGAGGACGACGGCTATACCTGTCTTTCCGATATTCATTTAAAAATCAATTCAGTGACAGCACCTCGAGAAGCCGATCCGCCAGATCACACCTTCTCTGCTTACGGAATTATCTCGTTTGTGCCATATGAGTGCCTCTTTCAGCACCCCTTTTATGAGGAGAGCGACATCAACAGAGCCAGCATAGGCCGATACTTGGTCACCAACATTGCCCACTTCTTAGCGGCACGAGCGTTCTGGTCCACTCTTGCGAGAGATCACTCAGTGAATAACTGTCTTATGGAGACAAACTGGGGAGGCGGAGACTATATCGGCCCGTACCTGACGGCTGGACTTTGCAGCGAGTGCATCGAGATCGTTGAGAGTAGACCTCTTGAGGAACGTTTGTCATATCGCTTAAAGGCACGAGCACCGAACGACATATACATCGCACTCAGACAGATTTGCGCCGTGCCAGCTCAGTGGGACATCTCTTTACGAATTGTAAATATTCTTGGCTCTAAAGTGATTCCATTCCTTTTCATAGGGATTGGCGTGGGTCTTTTTACTAACCTTTTAGCAGGTTACGGACGGTCGGACTTCAGGACCTCTCTGGGACACGATCTAGGCCAATATGCGTGGCAACACATGCTTGCTGTTACAACCGCGCTTGCAGCTATAGCGGCGATCCCGGTATGCCGCCTTGCGTTGAGTCTAATGAGGCGTACTTTGCCGTAAATTGGTCTTTCTAGCTGAATTCGATCCATGCGACATGGGCGAGATCCGCGTCTTTTACGAAGGGCGGCCCGGTTCCCTGCCCCGGCGAACAGCGTCGGTACCAGAACCCCGCCCTGTATTCCCGAGCTGGAGGATGCCGCCCATGGTCACCAGTCCCGATGCATTTCGAACGTTCCGTCGTTATTGATCTGTCGGAACTTGTAACGTCTTCCGCTGAAATAGACGGCAATGATATTTCGAAATTTGAGCTGATCCAAAATGACGGCCGGTGTGCCGACCAGCTTTCCCGCCAGGACCTCTGGAAAGTCAACCTGCGGCGAGGGTCCAACGTCCATCTCTGCCGTGAGTTTGTGAGGCACACTAGGCAGCTCTTCGCCGTCCTCGTTGGGGTCGTCCAGCCAGATCACTGTAAAAGGATGTTCCATGTGGGCCAACCTAATCCAGCCTAACAATAAATAAGCTACTACAACATAACGTCCTTTATGTTGTAGTGGCTGTGATCGGAAGACAGTAGCTTCCCGACCCTCCATTTCACCCCTTTCGCGGGTAGCTCTCCCGGTGCTCTCACCATTAGGGGCTTGTCTACCAAATACGGCGCGGCCACGCGCCATATTGGATAACAGATACCAATATCCAGCAGGAGTTGTAGTGTTGAACGCGTATTTCATGAAAGGTTTAGCGATTCGACAATGAGGGCAGCGGAGTAAATCGAGTTGAAGAGCACTTTGCGTAACCATGCTGTCTGTTGACCGCTCCCCGTTTAACTAAAGTGCAAGAATACCGCCTCATCGCTTTTTGACAGGCGCGTCGTTCGGGTGAACCCAGCACACGCCAGCCCGGGCGCCATTGCCCGGGAGCGGAACCGGCTCAACATCAAAACCAGCCGTTTGGGAACTTCCCTCTTCAAATTCTGATGACCCTGCTTGTTCTTGCAGCGATCACATCTCTCTCCTTGGGGAACTACGCCGCCGAGAACGGTCAAGCCTAGTGGAAGGGTCCTGGAGGCGGTGGTTCTTCCTTCTCGAGGCCCGTGCTTGTGTTGACCGTCGCATAACTTTTCGGCAGTGTAGCTGAGATAGAGCTCTAAGCGACAGATGGAGGCTTAAAACGTATGGCAAATATCACCTCAAGCTACAACTGCAAGGGCCTAGAAGACAGGCACTACATTATCGGGCGCTCCCCTCACGGCGGCGATATATTCCGAAACGCGGTCGGGCTGGAGATCTCCCGGTTCCCGAGCAAAGAGCGTCTCTGCATGCCAGGGTCTAAGACCACGCAGGGCCGTCCAGACACTCGCAAGAACGCGCCCGTCCGTATTGCCTTCCACCACGCTAACGGCGTCGGCACCCTCAACTAATTTAAAGCTTTCGCGGCTCAATGGCTGGCCTACAGATTCCCCTGTCAACGCTTCGCCCTGCACCTCGCGATGCACAACGCATGACTCGGGGCCAGTGTGGTTTGCTATTCCTTCACTGCACAGGACTCTCACCTGCTACTCCTTGCCGATCTCCCGGCGCACTAGCGTACGTAAATTTCCCTTTCTTGAGCTGTCCCCTAACTACGGGCTAAACCGGAATGGAGATCTTGAAGATGGAGCCGCTTCGACCAGGGCGAGCGCTGCTCCGCATTCTAATCGTTCCGCGATGGCGCTCAACAATCCTCCTCGAGATAGCCAAGCCGAGGCCTGTGCCTCGATCCTCCTTGGTTGTGAAGAAAGGCTGGAAGACACTATCCACGTGCTCATCCGGAATGCCGTGCCCGTTGTCAGCGACAATAAGGTGCACCTCGCCCCGCCGCTTCCTGAAACGGAGACACAGGGTGCCAGCTGGCGGGAGAGCATCGAGAGCATTGTGGATCAGATTGGAGAGAACCTGAAGCATCTCACCCGTATAAACAGGGGCGACGACCTCGTTGGGAAGGTCTTTCACCAGCCGCACTTGTTTAGCCTCGATCGTTTGCTGATGTATCCGCAATGCGGCCTCGGCCAACTTAATCAGGTTCACCGATCGGGGGCTAATGGAGGCCCTTGCAAAGCCAAGGGTACTATCAGCAATGTCGAGTGCGATGGCCATCTGCTCATCTGCCAGGGCGGAGTATTTGCGGACTTTGTCAGGATTGTCTGCTTCTATCGATGTCAGGTAGGTGAGGTTCCTCAGAGATTCGAGAGGGTTTCTAATGTCGTGCATCACTTCGAGTGCGAGTTGTCCGGCCGTTGCCCGTTCTTCGGACTTCCGCAAAGCTTCGGTGGCTATTGCCAGTTTGTGCTGCAGGTCGAGAATGATGGGGTCATGCATAGTCGATCTCCAGTGGGATGCGCTGGAGAGAACGCCGTATGGAAGGCGCTACGACCGGAGGAAGAATCCTCCGCAGACCAGTGTTGCCTTCTGCCTCGGTGCAAGCATACGCCACAATGCTGCATCCCTGACAGAAGAAGGGATTTTAAGACTTCATGGGATCGGGACGCGGCCAACAAACATTAGTAAAGGGTACTAGTAGCGTTTGAAGTATTTCCATCGCCACCCATGAGCCGATTCACGGCCGCAACCAACGCCCCCGGACCGGCGGAAGTATGAAAAATCTCTTCAGGGTTTCCCTCTACCGGTGGGAAAGACCACGCAGCTAAAAGAAGCTTCTTCATATGTGGTCGTAATTCTTCGGCTTTAGCGATGGCCTTTGCACGCTGCTCTGGGGAAAGCGTGTGACACAGAATGGAAAGACCCACCTTTTCAGAGCAGAGGATTCGCGCAGCCTCCGCAAGTTCCATTGCAGTCGACACTTTATATCCGGCACTTTGCAGCATTAAGCTGCGGGTTTCCAGTAAAGTAGCATCACGTCCATAAATCAGGACGTTTCCGAAGATGGACATCTGGGGGCTCTCGATTTGAAACTGCTTCGGAATATTAAACCTAATGAAATCAATGTCGTATGTCAGACATTGGAGTATTATCAAACTGGGCAGTTACCAATCTGCCAATTCCAATCAGGCGTGACCTGCTACCGTTGATCCGGACGGCGGTCCTTTGCGATCTGAAGCAAAGGGACCGCCATGTTTGTTCAGTCTTCCAATCTTCTTCTTTCTTCGCTCTCGGCCGAATGTAGGGACGCGCTGTTAGCGAACTGCACCGCTGTACCGTTGCCCATCAAGACTCCTCTTTACGACGCGAACAGAACCCCGGTCTATGCCTACTTCATGACTTCAGGAATAGCTTCCGTAGTCGCTTCGACGCAGAGTGGTGCCACTGTCGAAGTGGGCGTGATCGGGCACGAAGGCATAGTGGGAAGCTTTCATATCCTCGGACCGGCACCTGTCTCGACAGTATCCTTCATTCAACTGGAAGGCACCGGCCTCAAAATTCCCTTGATTGAATTGCGAAAAGCATTTCGTTCCTCTGAAGAGATTCGGGATCGTATCCTCGAATTTATTCAGGAGCAGGCACTGACGGTAAGCCAGATTGCGGGCTGCAACCGCTTTCACGAATTCGACCAGCGACTGGCTCGTTGGCTACTGATGGCCCAGGATCGTACCAAATCGAGCGTTCTCAACTTCACGCAAGAGTTTCTGGCCATGATGTTGGGCGCCCAGCGGACAACGGTCACATCGGTAGCAGGCGGCTTGCAGGAACGCGGGCTGATCGAATATCGCCGCGGCCACGTCCGAATTCTCGACCGGGAAAGGCTTGAGGCGGCCGCGTGCGACTGCTACCAGATCACCAAACAGCTGCACGCCAATCTATACAAGAGAGCAGTGCCTGATTGCGCGATCAGCTTACACGCCTGACGCACGCCCGTCACTGACAACCAATAAAAGTGCCCGAGAAAACGCCGGAGCTGGCAATTGTGCGCCAAATAGCGGTTGAGCCCCGAGTGTGGAGGCAGGTCCACCCGTGACGGCCACTCTGCGAGCTATGGTTATGGAAAGAGCCACCATTTTCCTGTGGTGTGCTGTCGTTCGAAGGATAATACTCGGGAGTGCGGACATGGACGATGTTAACGCCGATTTGTGACCTATGCCCACACGCCAGTGAACACAGGTGAAGCAGGTGAGCGAAAGTTTTAAAATGCGACATCGCGCACTCCTGGAAGAACTTCGTCTTTCCCGGAGAATCTTCGATTCGGTTTCGAACGGGATTACGATCTCCGATGCGACCAAAGCAGATCTTCCGCTGACCTACGTCAATCCAGCCTTTGAGCGGATGACGGGTTATCTCGCACAGGAGGTGTCTGGGCGCAATTGCAGATTCCTTCAGGGCAACGACCATGAGCAGGAGGGGTTGACAAAGATTAGGCAAGCCATCCGCGAGGAGAGGAGGAGCGGGTCCTGCTGAAAAACTACCGCAAAGATGGCACTCCGTTCTGGAATGAGTTGTATATGTCGCCGATCCGAGACGCCGACGGCTGTCTAATTCACTTCGTCGGAATTCAAAACGATGTGACGACTCAGGTCGAGTCTGCTTTAAAACTCAACCATCTAGCCCACCATGATGCTCTAACCGGGTTGGCAAACCGGGGACTTCTGGTCGAACAACTGCAGCAATCGCTGTTGAGAGCCCGACGTAGCGGAGGCGCCATCGCTGTCCTTTTCTTCGATCTCGATAATTTCAAGCATGTGAATGATGTGTTAGGCCATGACACAGGTGACCAACTACTCCAGATCGTGGCGGAACGTCTGAAGTCGGAGACACGGGCCGGAGAGACAGTAGCGCGGCTAGGGGGAGACGAATTCGTTGTCGTCTTGGAAAACTTTTCCGATCAACGACAGCCGCCCGAGGTGATGGATCGGCTGGCCCGCAGAGTAAGTGAACCGGTCGACCTGCTCGGTCAAACATTTCGCCCGTCGGCGAGCGTAGGCATGGCGCTCTTTCCTCAAGACGGAGACACCCCGGAAATCCTGCTAAAAGTCGCGGACTTCAAGATGTACATCGCTAAGCACAATACTCGGAAGGTTCAACCGACGAAGAGATCGCGAGCCAAGCGTTAAAGACCTTATATGTGCCAGAGATTAATATGTGCCAGAGATTAGGAATTGCTCTCGGCATTGTCCGCCTATGATCGAAGGGCCACCGCAGTCCAACAAATTCAGCGACGTCCCCATTAAACTCCTCTACATCGAAGTCTCTTCTGCGACGATTGCGTTTACTAAGCTCCTGCTCAAAATTCCCCATTTTCTTCGAGCGCCTACAGATACCCGACGGCCCTGGACTATTGTCAGGGATCGCGTTGAACGCGAACTGCCGGCTTCGACTTCTCTCAAAACATCGGGCTAGACGTCATGTTTGCTGGTAGCCTTCATAGGTAGACAATTTGTATGCGCATGAGTGGCCAGCCCTATTCCCCGCGGAGAAGAATGTACCTGATCGCTCAGTTGCTACATAGGTTCCGCGTCTGGATGGAGGGCTCTGTTGCAAGATTAAAGTCAAGACGCAGAGCGTTCGAGGCGTTTCCCCGCCGTGGGTCAAGCAGTCTGAAGTGTGGGTTTTTCATCGATGAGCGCGACGGCCTCCGCGAGAGCACAAGCGCCAATGCCGAAAGCGCGTTCGACGATGCGCACCTCGCCGCAGATGTCACGCGTGAGATTGAAGACTGCCGCCTGGCCCTTCCGTAAGGCACGCATTACCTCAAACCCTCTGATCGTCGCATAAGCAGTCTTCAGTGTCTTAAAACCTCGTACTGGACGGATGAGTTGCTTCAGCTTGCCATGATCGGCCTCGATGACGTTGTTCAAGTACTTGACCTGTCGATGCATCGTTGTCTGAGGACATTTGCCTTCGGCCTTCAGTTCTGAGATCGCAACACCATAGGCCGTCGCTTTGTCCGTGTTGATCACCGTTGGCTTCTCCCAGTCCTTCAAACCGTTCAGGGCCTTGCCGAGGAAGCGTTTAGCCGCTTTGGCGTTCCGTGTTGGCGAAAGATAGAAATCGATCGTTTCCCCCTGCTTGTCCAACGCCCGGTAGAGATAGGTCCACTGGCCGCGAACTTTCACGTACGTCTCATCGACTCGCCAGCTCGTGGATTGTGGGCGCCGCCACTGCCAGCGCAGCCGTTTCTCTATCTCAGGCGCATACCTTTGAACCCAGCGGTAGATGGTGGAATGATCGACGCTCACGCCACGTTCGCCCATCATCTGCTCGATGTCCCGATAGCTGATGCCATACCGACAGTACCAACGCACCGCCCAAAGGATGACCGCTCCTTCAAATTGACGCCATTTAAAATCTGACATGTCTAAGCTCCGCTCGCGTTCAGCTCATTCTCACGACACATCCGACACTTTGCAACAGAGCCGCAGCAACCCAGCGGCCCTTGGAACCACCGTAAAGTTCACCGCCACGGCGACTCTTGTGTATGGTGGAACCCCAGTCGGCGATGTCAGCTTCAGCGTCGACGGGCCTGTCGTGGCCCATATACCGGTCGATGCCTCCGGGCAAGCCGTCTTCTCGACGAGCACACTGTCTGCCGGGCAACATACGATTACTGCGCGCTTCCCCGAAGATACCGACAGTTACTCGAGCAGTAGCGCTACTTTAGTTGAGACCATCACCGGAGGGCAGGTAGCCACACCAATCTTCCCCAGACTCGGAGGAACCTATCATCCCGGAGACAAGTTCGCTATCGAGGATCCAACGCCGGGCGCGACTATCTACTACACAGTCGACGGAACGATGCCAACCCAGCCTCTACGCGGTACACCAGCCCGATCCTCATTTCCACCACTACGACGATTAAAGCGATCGCCATTCTGAGCGGGGACACCAACAGCGCGGTGGCCACGGCGACTTACACAATCGTGCCTGCCGCAGTCACAACCACAACCTCGCTGACTTCCTCCACGAATCCCTCAACCCTGGGCGACGCGGTGATGTTCACAGCGACCGTAACCGCAACTTCCGGGCCGACTCCCACGGGGTCGGTCACCTTCAAGAACGGCAGTGTGGTGCTTGGAACCGTCCCGCTAACCGGCGGTGTGGAGTCGATCAGGACCTCCAACCTTACTGTTGGCGGCAATACAATCGCCGCCATCTACACCGGCAACGCGACCGACGCGGCCAGTGCGGCCACCATCACTCAGGAGGTTGCTCAATAACCGCGTTTCACAACAACGACGAATGACTACGGCCAGAGCAGATAGAACGATCTCTGGCCATAGTTGTCACTTTCAGAATTATTTGGCGTAATATCTCGGCGCTATTTGATTTGGCGTGCTCGACGCAGCCATCGAAGCAAGCCCCACCCAGATCAATAAGCGTAGGAGCCCACGATGCTTGCATAATCAACTGCTTACGGCAGTCAGAGCTATTCGCCATCATGCGGATCGTGGCCGTTCCGGCGCATCACCTCTTTGTAAACTCCCCGATGCGCCAAATAGCTCCGAAAAACAGCGCCATTTATCGATCAAAGCTACAGTCCGTACCTCACCAACCTAAGTCTTATGCCAAGCCAAAATAAACGAGTCGGCAATCGAGGCCATTCCAATCCAGATAAGGGGGCCGCCAAGGGACATTCTTGCCACTGGAACGGCGACGCAAGAGTGACTGGAGAAATACTGACAAAGAGTCACCCCCGCGATTAACTGCGTCAACTGGAACCAAGTTGGCGATGGCGACCTGAGAACACAACATTGAAAGCCGTACTTACGACGCGGCCGGTAACATGATCAAAGACGGGTATCATAGCTACACTTACGACGCGGAGGGCAACATTTTGACGGTCGATGGCGGCTCAACCGCGTCCTACACCTACGACGCACTGAACCGAAGGGTGAGCGTGGCGACGCCAGCTGGAACCAGTGAATATTCCTACGACTATGCGGGAAGGCGCATCTCCACCTGGAATGCAGCCACGAACAATGGCACCGATGGCCGCATGTATTGGGACGGGCAGCAGATCGCCTTTCGTTCCTCCGACGACGCTACCTACTTTGAGAACCAGGATTATATCGGCACCGAGCGCATCCGGACTGACCATAACGGCACGACTTCTGCAACCTACAAGTCTCTGCCCTGGGGTGATGGCTACGTAGCCAGTATCCTCAATACCGAGGCCGATGTAGACAACTTTCACTTCGCCGACATGGAGCAGGACAGCAACGACGCCGGCGCACCTATGTCCGAACACGCTCAGTTCCGTAACTACTCCTTCTACCAGGGACGCTGGCTCTCGCCTGATCCTTACGACGGCTCCTACGACTTCACCAACCCGCAGAGCCTGAATCGCTATGCCTATGTCTTGAACAATCCCCTGAGCCTCATCGACCCCAGCGGATTGGATGACTGTACATGGGACGATAGTACGAACACTTTAACTGGCGTTCAAGAGCCATGGCAGTGTCAAGAATACGGAAACTGTCCAGGCTATGGTAACGGAAACGGCTACACTGGCAACTGACCTTGCCCTCAGAATGCGTATCCCATAGCGGTTAGGAAATTCGTAGTCGTCGAGGCTGTGGGAAAGTTGGAAAGCGTTCTTTGCTTTCCTGCTTTTCCATAGCCTGTTTTCTTTCGCCCTACCGGTCAGGCTGCGAAGGCTTGCGGGTTGTCTTGCCATCGTTGTTCCAACTGCATCGGACTGATGTAGTTCAGCGTCGAGTGCAGTCGTGTCCGGTTATACCAGAGCATCCAATCGAGAGTTTCGTCCTTGGCCTGCCGGATGGTTTCGAAGCACATCCCATGGAGCCGCTCGACCTTGAGCGAACCGAACAGCGTCTCCGAACAGGCGTTGTCCCAGCAGTTGCCCTTGCGGCTCATCGAAGGCGTGATGCCGTACTCGTTGAGTACCTGGCTGAACTCGTGGCCGGCATACTGGCTGCCGCGATCACTGTGAAAGATCAGCCCCGCGTCCTTGCCCGGCGAGCGTTGGAACCACGCCATCTCCAGCGCGTCGACGACGATCTCGCTTCTCATGTCGCCGCGCATGGACCAGCCCACAATCCGGCGGCTGAACAGGTCTATCACGACAGCCAGATACAGCCATCCTTCGTTGGTTGGAATATAGGTCACATCACCCGCCCATGCCCGGTTCGGCATGTGCGCGGTGAAGTTGCGATCGAGCAGGTTGGGAGCTACCGGCAAGCCATGCCGGCTGTTGGTGGTGATGCGAAAACGCCGTTTGCCACGGGCGCGAGTGCCATGTTGCTGCATCAGTCGCTGCACCCGCAACTTGCCCACGCGAACACCCTGACGGAGTAACTGTCGCCACACGCGCGGCCATCCATAAGCTCCCCGGTTGGCCGCAAATACGGCGCGGATATGCACCAGCAGCGCCGCATCGCTCAGATGGCGGCGCTGGGCTATCTGCTTGCGCCCGCTTCTCATGCTGGTGGTAACCGGACACGCTCACCTGGAGCACGCGGCACTGCACTGAGATCGGCCAGACAAGCCGGTGGTGTTGAATAAAGGCGTACCTCACTTCTGCCCCCTGGCAAAGTACGCCGTCGCTTTTCCCAGGATGTCGCGCTCCATCGTTACCCGCGCCAACTCGGCCCGCAAACGGCTGATCTCCATCTGCTCGGCCGACACCTGCGCCTTGCCTGGCGCCCCCTGCAGACTGCCGGCACGATGCGCCTTCAGCCAGTTGCTCAGAGTCTGCTCCACCAAGCCCAACGTCCGCGCTACCGACGCCGGACTCTGGCCCGACTCAACCAGTCGGATCGCTTCCTGCTTGAACTCAAGCGTGTACCGCCCGCGCTTCGACTTCGTCATCTTCGCTTCCCCTTCGCATTACATCAGGTCGCCAAGGGATACGTTTTGCGGGGGCAAGGTCAGACCTCCTGTAGTCGGAAGTCCATTTACGGCGGTGCCATGCCTGCAGATCCACAGTGCCCCATTGCCTCTAAGTCTTCGGTCTGCGAAACTCGACAGGTCTATGAAGAATGTGTCGGGCCGGGTCCTCTTATCGGCCAGTGATCTCAGCAATCATCTAGCGTGTACCCATGCGACACGGATGGATCTAAAAGTCGCCTCGGGGGTTTGTGAACCTCCGAAATGGCAGTCGCCCGATCTGTGGGTACTACAAGAAAGGGGAAGGCTGCACGAAGAAACATACATACGACATCTGAAAGATCAAGGCCTCTCCGTACACGACCTAAGAGTGACCGTAGCTGACGCAGTTGCTGCTGAGGCGACTCGCATTTCGATGGAATCCGGAGCTGAGGTCATTGTGCAGCCCACCTTTGTTTCAGATCTTTGGTACGGACGCGCTGACATCCTCCGGCGCGTGGGCACCTCTAGCACCTTAGGACCGTGGTCATACGAGGTTTATGACTGCAAGCTGAGTACGGAGACAAAACCTGGAACCATCCTTCAACTTTCGATGTATTCAGAAATGGTTGGTGCGATTCAGGGGATCGTCCCTGAATCGATGTACGTGGTTCCGCCTAACGACGACTTTAAGGCAGAAAAGTACCGAACACTTGACTTCGCGGCTTACTATCGATCGATCAAGGCGAGCCTCGAAAAAGCTGTCGATAGAAGCAAAGCGAAGGCAGCAACTTATCCCGAGCCCGTTGAGCACTGTGAAATATGTGCCTGGTTTTCGGTCTGTGACACGCATCGCAGGGCTGATGACCATCTCTCATTGGTCGCTGGGCTGAGCAAGCTGCACCGAAAGCAGTTGAGATTATGGGACATTCAGGCAGTGGCTGAGCTCGCCGTGATGCCCCTTCCGCTGAGAGAGAGGCCTAAGTACAGCTCAAAGGAGTCAGTCATTCGGGTGAGGGAACAAGCCCGCATTCAGTTGGAAGGCCGAGATCAAAAGAAGCCAGTTCATGAGCTGCTTCCCCTATGTGAAGATCATGGTTTTTGTGGCCTGCCCGAGCCATCGCGAGGAGACATGTTCTTTGATTTAGAGAGCGACCCTTACGTTGGAAAGTCTGGCAGGGAATACCTATTCGGATTTACCCGCAACGGTGAGGACGGCCAACCTGTATATGAGGTCAGATGGGGCCTAACGGCGGATGAGGAGAAGAGCGCCTTCGAATGGTTTGTGGATAGCGTTGTGGAGCAGCGCAAGTCCTACCCAGATTTGCATGTCTACCACTTCACCGCTTACGAACCGTCTGCCTTGAAGAGATTGATGGGCAAGTATGCGACACGGGAAGACCAAATAGATCAGCTGTTGCGAGCGCGTATTTTCGTCGACCTTCATACGATCGTGAAACGCTCTATGCGTGCTAGCGTTGAGGGCTACTCCTTGAAGGCTTTAGAGGCTTTTCATGGGTACAAACGTGTCGTGCCGTTGGAGAATGCCCGTGTAGCAATGCGCGCATTGCAGCATGGGCTAGAGCTTGGTGCAATCGATCTAGTAAACATAGCCGAGCGAGAGGTGGTTATGGGCTACAACACCGATGATTGCCTTTCAACACAATCCTTGCGTGATTGGCTGGAACGCGAGCGACAGCGACTTTTGATCGCGGGAGCTGTCATTCCTCGTCCAAAGAGACAGGAATCAATCGCTCCGGATGCACTTAAGGAGAACCAGCTTCGCGTCAATCGGCTCATCCAGGAGCTCACACGCGGAATACCTACAGACCCGACACTGCATACGGCTGAGCAAGCCGGTCTCCGGCTTTTAGCGGACCTGCTTGATTGGCATCGGCGCGAGAGCAAAGTCGCCTGGTGGGAATTCTTCCGGCTTCAGGAGCTGACGGAAGAGGAGCTATTGGATGAGAAGGGGGCTATATCGGGCCTCGAGTTTGTGACGCGCCTCGCCGAATCCCGCGGTGTTCCAACGGATCGATACAAATTTGACCGTCAAGAAACTGAGATCCGTGCCGGCGATAAGCTGCTTCAGAAAGACGAGAAGATTGGTGAAGTCGTGGCGATCAACCTTGCCACTCGCACATTAGACATCAAGAAGACTCGAAAAACTGCCGATGTTCACCCGGGCTCAGTTTTTGCTGACTGTACCCCTATAAATACGAAGACACTCGCGGATTCACTGATCCGATTGGCGGAATGCGTAACTTTCGATGGAATTGATGCGCCCGGCCCTCTTAGGGCGGCCCGAGATCTACTCTTACGTCATTCGCCTCGAATAAGCGGTCCCAGCGGCCCACTCCGCTTGCAAGGAGAGCCTGCACTTGACGCAGGGAAGCGACTTGTCGGATTACTGCAGCATTCCGTTCTGCCGATACAGGGTCCTCCTGGTGCTGGAAAGACCTTCACTGGGGCAAGCATGATCATCGATCTCGTTAGGCAAGGTAAGCGGGTTGGAGTCACAGCTACAAGCCACGCGGTCATTACGACCTTGCTCAGCGAGGTTGTGAGGGCAGCCGCGAAGGAGAACGTACAGGACCTTGTATGCCTTCAGAAATTCACAGATGCCCCCGATGTTCTGACACCGGGAATCGATGTGACGACGGACAATGCAGAAGCCCGTTTGGCGATACGTGAAGGCTGCCATGTATTAGGCGGAACAGCCTGGTTGTGGTCATCTACGGAATTTACGGCAGCCGTCGACGTGTTGTTTGTCGATGAAGCTGGTCAGATGGCTTTAGCTAACGTTCTCGCTGCAGCGCAAGCAGCTAAGAGCCTGGTTCTTCTCGGAGATCCCCAACAGCTTGAGCAGCCTCTCAAGGGAACTCACCCGGAAGGAGCAGAGAAATCGGCTCTTGAACATTTACTCGGGGGAGAGAAGACCATCGCCTTAGGCAAAGGCCTTTTCCTTGAAGAGACCTGGCGCTTGCATCCGACGCTCTGTGCATTTACGTCCGAGGTCTTCTACGAAGGCCGACTTCGATCGCGGGACGGTCTTGAGAAGCAACGCCTGCTTGGTCACCCTTGGTTGGGGGAATCGGGTTTATGGTTCGTCCCCGTGGAGCATGAGGGCAACCGAAATAGCTCGGTGGAAGAGTTGGAGAAGACTGCGGAGATAGTTGAAGGGCTGTTAGCACCTGAAGTCGGCTGGAACGATGGAAAATCGAACACGCGGCAATTACGAATAGACGATATTTTGATCGTTGCTCCATACAATGCACAAGTGGCCGACCTTGCTGAGCGGCTTCCTGAAGGCAGCAGAATCGGTACCGTAGATAAATTTCAGGGACAACAAGCACCCATCGTCATCTATTCACTGGCAACGTCTTCTCAAGAGGATGCTCCACGGGGGATGGAATTTCTTTATAGCCTCAACCGGCTTAATGTCGCCACCTCACGCGCGCAGGCGGTAGTGATTGTGTTGGGAAATCCGCGCCTACTCCAGCCAGACTGTCGCGCTCCCAGGCAGATGCAACTTGCCAATGCTCTGTGTAGATATGTAGAGCTGGCCACTCATGCATGAAGCGGCATCGACCATTTCAGCCTTAAGAGCGTCGGCCATGTATTGGGGCTCTGTTGCAAGATTGAAGTTATGGGCGGAAAGAGTCTGAGACGTTTTCACATTCGTAGGTCAAGCAGTTTGAAGTAGAAGTCTTTCATCGATGAGCCCTACCGCCTCTGCAAGAGCACAAGGGCCAATGCCGAAAGCGCGTTCGACGATGCGCGCCTCACCCAAGATGTCACGCGTGAGATTGAAGACTGCCGCCTGACCCTTCCGTAAAGCACGCATCACCTCAAAACCTTTGATCGTCGCATAGGCAGTCTTCAGCGTCTTGAAGCCCCGCACTGGACGAATGAGTTGTTTCAGCTTGCCATGATCGGCCTCGATGACGTTGTTCAAATACTTGACCTGCCGATGCGTCGTTGTCTGGGGACATTTGCCTTCTGCCTTCAGTTCTGCAATCGCAATACCATAGGCCGGCGCTTTATCCGTGTTGATGACCTCCGGCTTCTCCAAGCCCTTCAAGCTGCGTAATGCCTTGCCAAGGAAGCGTTTTGCCGCTTGGGCGTTTCGTGTTGGGGAGAGATAGAAGTCGATCGTCTCCCCATGCTTGCCGAGCGCCCGGTATAGGTAGGTCCATCGACCGCGAACTTTTACGTACGTTTCGTCGACTCGCCAGCTCGTCGATTGCGGGCGCCGCCACTGCCAGCGCAGCCGCTTCTCCATCTCAGGCGCATATCTTTGAACCCAGCGGTAGATCGTGGAATGATCAACGCTCACGCCGCGTTCGCCCATCATCTGCTTGGTATCCCGATAACTGATGCCATAGCGACAGTACCAACGCACCGCCCAAAGGATGACCGCTCCTTCAAATTGACGCCATCTGAAATCTGACATGTCTCGCTCCGCTCGCCTTCAGCTCATTCTCACGACACATCCCCAACTTTGCAATAGAGCCCTTCCACTGACAGGGGGATACATGCGCCGAAGCGAGCCTAAGCAAGCAGGTCTACCTGCTGTCAACCCGCGCCAGCACTAGAGCAACTCCATCCGGAGAGGACCTCACATATTGAAGACTTCGAAACGTCTCATAACTCGACACGTAGAAGCTTAGCTGGTCGCACGATCCCATCAGGCGGGGGCGACGCAGTACCGCCATCGGAGAGGAAGAAGGCGACCTTCCCATACTCTCCTGGGGCTCGACTCCATGCGCCACTCGAAGGTCCAATGAGTTCTTCGTCAAAAGGATCCCCTGCTACGCTCTGTGTGAATCCGCTGTTCTCGGCAGGATCCATCGAGACTCGGTCAATTGTGTTTTGGCGGTGGGTTGCAAGGTATATGACGCCAGCATCCTCGTCAATACAGAAGTCATCTCCCATCCTACCGGCGACAACCAGTTCGGGCTCTCCTGCAGGATCGTGCGTGCTTGGATCAACCGGTATACGCATGAAGAGCTTTTTGGCAGTCGCAGTGTAGTAAAGATGATTCGTCTTCGCCGCGAAACGTACACCATTGACACCCGGCTGTTCGGGTTTGAGTTGGCCGGGATAGTAATCGATGCTTTCGTGCTTCATCCAAACACGGCCGTCGGGGCCCCTCCACCTGGTGGCAGATCAATGCGCCAGATCAGGCTCGCGAAGGAATCTGCTATCAGCAACACCCCAGGCGCGATTAGGCAGCTGCCATTCAAACCCCGGGCCAAAGCGGGGAGCTGCAGCACCATCTCCGGTTGGACCGACGCCCCTACACGCCAGTTGCGCAGATCCAGTCGGTGGAGATATGCCTCGTGCGTGGTGTAGAAGTTCCCGGTAGCGATGTAGAAAATGTCCGGCTCAACTTCTGTAATGCCGCATACCACTTCAGCAAAAGTGAACAACAATACCGGCGTGACTGTTTGCTCTCCAGTCACCGATGGAACAAACCACAATTCATGATGGTTCGCGACCGTGACTAGGATCGAGTTGTCTTGGCGGACAGCAAGATTCTCCAGAAAGTATTTGTGCGGGAAATATGCGACTGTCGAGAGTTTAGCTCCATTTATCTTTCCTGGTGGCATTGTAAGAATCTCCATGGAGCGAAGGCGACTACTAAATCTTACGATGCGATGCGCAGTGAGCACGCTTCCCCAGTCGCTATAGCATAAGCGCAATCTCGTTTTGCTCTGCGAGAACGCGCAACAGGACCTGCCTGAGCATCTATGCTTTGGAACTCGCCTACACAGAAGCGCGGCTTGAGCTCCAGTCGCCGTTAGGTAGAGGCTGTTCCGCATCGACGCTCTGGCGTTGACCACAGGAGGATGTATGGCAGAAACACCTGATTTTGGGACCTTCGGCCGTTTTCAGGAAACGCCAATCGGCGAAATGTCGCCGGACATGAAAGATGCCTATGATTTCACGATGAAGCTCCGCGGGGTTGTACCCGGCCCTCATAAAATTTGGCTAGCAAACCCGAAGTTATCCAAGACAATCGTTCCGACCGGATACTACTACCAACAGGAGTCTACGCTCACCAAGGCTGAGATCGAAATCGTAACAAACATCATCAATGGGCAGTGGCGGGCGGCATACGGCAACTATGAACATGAACAAATCGGTGAGAAGCAAGGCCACCTCGAACCCAAGAGCGTAGAGGCCCTCATTGCCGGCTTGCCAACAACTTTTGCGGACTCGCGAGAGCAGTCCGTTTATGAGCTCGCTCTAGCGCTTGCCAGTCATCGCGTCGTTCCAACTGGGCTGTATAAGCGATGCAAGGATCTCCTGGGCGACGCCGGCATTGTTGACGTCACGGTGCTCATGGGTTGGTTCACGATGGTTTCTCTAACTCTGATGGCCTTCGACGTACCTTCGAATGCTGTCGGTCTCGATCAGTAAGGAGAGCGTGTGTCTAAGACTAATGATGGTCTTGGGGGCCGGATTGCGTTGTCAGAACCGACTGGGCTGACGGCTAGCCAGCAGAGCCTCTACAAGGAAATCAGCGAAACTGCTGTTCCTTGGGCCGACGCCTCCGGTTTTGTAGCGAAGATGGAGGACGGCCGTCTTATCGGGCCCTTCAATATTGTTTTAGAAAGTCCAGAACTCGGAGGTGCTTTTCTAAAGTTCCAGAATGCAGAACAGAGCATGACAAGCTTGCCGGAGCGAGTGCGTCAAATTGTGATCCTCACCGTTGGATCTGTCTGGAAGGCGCCATACGAGTTGTATGCTCATGCTGCTGTCGCGCGAACCGCGGGGCTCCAGGAGAATACCATTAAGGAGCTTGCAAAGGGTGAGGTTGCAACCGGTCTGCCGAAAGAAGAACAGTTGGCCCAGCAGTTTACAAAGCAACTCGCGCTGGAGCGAACCGTCTCACAGGAAGTATTCGATCGAGCCAAGGATGCGTTCGGAGTCCGAGGTCTCGTCGATATGGTTTTTCTTGCAGGGTGTTACGAAACCGTATGCTCGCTGTTAAACACGTTTGCTGTTCCCGTGCCCGGCAGCGAGCCTGGCAAGCAAATCGGGAAACAGGTGAGCGGATGAGCACGGGGGACTTCGACTTGATTAGTCGCGCCTACGCCCACAGAGACTATCGATATTCCTAAATACGTCCTCGGTTGCTTTGTCATCAGGTGAGACAAAAGCCAGCGTGCTTTCCGGCAGCGCCGGGTAGAGTGCGCGGATTGAGCGCAGTCGAAGAGTCCCGAACCTGGGGTGTGCAATGTCAAACGACAACGGGTCAAGCGATGCTGTCTGTTGCTCATTCCAGAAACGTCGAAATGTAGTACTGCTTTCGAGCAAAGTGGCGATCAGCAACTCGAATCCCGGCTCACCGATATGTTTGGCATAGCGCACCCTTAGCAAACCTACACCGCTGCGCAGGACACGTTCGTCATAGAAGCCGATTCTCGCGGGGTCCATAAAGTTCCTCCAAGCGAGATTGCGGCCGAAAGGTGATGGCGACTCAGACCAGTCGTAGATCACGTCGGCCAATTGATTGAAGGCGAGACAGTCAAAGCGTTCGTTCCAGAGCATCGCTGGTCCTGAAGTGAAGCCATCGAGCAAACGCTGTACGTCTCGGAGTTCCTCGCCCCTACCTTGTTCAGTCTTCGCGATCTCTTTACCGGCTAAGGACCGAAAATAAGCAGTATCCGAGTGCGAAAGACGCAAGGCCTGCGCTATGCGCTCTATGACCTCCTTGGAGACTTGGGTATCCCGGCTTTGTTCAAGCCACGTATACCAAGCCAACCCAACTTGAGCCAAGGAGGCAACTTCCTCTCGCCGCAGTCCAGGGGTCCTCCGCCGCAGTCCCCCTGCCAAGCCTACTGTTTCCGGCTGGATCATCGACCGTCGTGTACGAAGGAATCTCGCCAACTCGACCTTCCGGGCGTTGTCGTCCACTGCCAGATACTCCTAGTACTAGGATACGCCATACTCTTGTCGTGGGATGAAGTTCTGCAATACGGTAGTAGAGGTCCTTGGGTGAGGGAATTTGCCTCACCGAACAACGGATCAAGCCGAAACCCACCAGTGAAGGTCTTAATGCTAGACCTTAATGATGTGCGGGTGTTCACGGTCGTAGCGCGCAAGGGAACGTTTAGCGCCGCGGGCAGAGAGCTACGCCTTCCGACATCGACCATCGCACGTGCGACAACCAGATTGGAAAAGCATTTGGAGGTGCTTCTCCTGAGGAGAAGTCCAAAGGGGGTTTCGCTCACGGATGCAGGCACAGAGTTTCTTGTCAGCTGTAATCAAGCCCTTCGGACGATCAGGATTGGAAGCGAAACGTTACAGGAACGGCGCGTCAATCCCCGCGGTCTCATCAGGGTATGTAGTCCCATCGTTTTAGCTAATGGTCTGCTAGTCCAGATACTCCCTGACTTCTTGCACAAGTTCCCAGAAATCCGTATTGCGATCGAGACGTACACAGATGACTTCGAGCGAGAGCCAAGGGATGACGTGGACGTATTCTTCAAGATCGTGCCGCCGAGAGACTCAGTGAGGCGTATGCGGAAGTTTCCCAGTACCCTGCGAGGTTTGTTCGCGAGTAGGGAGTATGTTCAGCGTGTTGGGAAGCCGGATCGCCCCGGCGAACTGCTCGCACATGCTTGCATTGGCGCAGAGACGTGGCAATTGACGAACGGCTCGTCTCAAGTTACCGAAGTAGCCCCGACATTCCGGGTCACTACTTGCGATCCAGTCGTCATGTGCGATCTGGTGTTACGGGGTCTGGGCATTGCGATCCTACCGCTCTATATGGCTAGACAACCAGCAATTTTTCGGCGGCTCGTTCCGCTATTGCCTCAGTGGCATCCGAGACCTGCCATAATCTCGGCCCTATACTTCGGTCCAGCTGCGTTGGCGCCTAAGATCAAAGTCTTCTTGGACTTCGTGGGAGAGATCCTTGGTACAGACCGGGATCCACGTGTCAGAGATGCGCCCTTTGAGGGATTGTTCGGAAAACCCGACGAAGCGTAGCCCTGTGCCATCAGCTGGCCACAGTATACGTTTCATGCGTTGCTGTAGGGGAGTAAACGCCGGGCATGCCGTCCGATTGGAACCTCCCTCCGACCACGTGCAATGTCTCGCCAATAAATCCGGCAGCGAATCCATGACGGGTGATCTGTACGTGTGGGAGAGTCGCCCACGTTTGTGCAGAGGGGTCGTATAACTCAAATGCCCAGAATGACTCCTTAATCTTTGCTGTCTCGTACTCACCACCCGTGACATAGATGCGCCCGTTATAGGCAGCTCCATTTACGTCCCCACGGTTAGTGGGCGCGCGGCCCACGAGACTCCAGATGTCTTGTTCGGGATCGTACATCTCGATCAGATCAGTGATGGAAGCCATATTCACGAAGACTAAACCGATTCTGCCGTTGAGAGCATAAATTTTTCCTCCGACAGCAGCCGCCAAGTAGTGATTTCGAGGCGTCGGCATAGATTCCCTTTGTCTCCATGTGTCGGTTCTAGGATTGTATTCGTCGACGAATCCCGTAACGGTCTGGCCGCCGGGAGTCGCGAGGGGGATCGGCTTTGCAGTGCTGCCATCCACACTTGAACTGACTCCACCAACAACGTAGATTTTGTCCCCTACTGTCACCGCATAGCCGGCGCCATGTGGACGTGGTAGGGGGAGCAAGACGCTTGTATGTGTTGGCGCCGGGAGTGTACTCCCATGAACCATCCGTTGGTTGCCACGACATCTTTGGTTGGCCGCCGAGAGTAAATCCTCCGAAGATGTAAATCTTCCCGTCGTGCGCGGATGCCATGAGGTGATGTGCAGGCATGGGCATGTCACGCAGCGTTGACCAGTGTGAACCTTCAGAGTCGAATCGAAACGCGGCTCCATATGGGACTTCCCCAGCAGCATCGTTCAGACCGCCAAACACATACAAGCTCCGGTCCACAGTAACGCCTGCCACTTCCCCCATTGCCTTGGGCATGGGAGGGGCCATCTGCCACTTTTCCTCCAGTAGCCATTTGGCTTCGCGCCACGTCAGGTAGTGAAGCATAGAGACCCGCGCAGACTCCCGTAAACAGAGCACCGGCGGCGTGTGTATCTCGTCATCTGCGAACCCATCCCTCTGTTCTGAGTAAAGATGAAAGCGAGCTATTTGCGGCTGCCATCGCGGAGTGAATCGGGGAGGGCAACGGCTTGCATTCCTACCCTTTGAAACAAAGCCGTCATCTGCTGATCAGTCCCCGATTGCTTGAGGTCTGCAGGCGGGAGCACTCGAGACTTCGCAGGGACTCCGAATTCGGTAATGACGCGCTCGAAGCCTCCTGGTAGGTAAAAATTGAGAAGTCTTGCTTGATGCGAGTCCACTCGAAAACTATGAACACACCTAGCAGGAATGTATGCGAGAGCTCCGGCCTTAGCATTCAATCTCGTTCCTCCTGCGATCATCGTGAGTTCGCCCTCGATTACATAGATCACCTCATCCTGCTCATGAGTATGTGGCGGTGGGCCCGCGTCCTTCGGGCAAAATTCTTCCATCAGTGAGTAGGAGCCTCCCGTCTGTTCGGCTGTCGCGAGAATGGTCCACAGAACGCCCTGTGACCAGTAGGCCCGAGCGTTGTTCACATTGACCCCGTAAGGCTTGATTGGATTGACGGTGCTCGGCTTCGTCACCATGTTCTCTTTGGTTGGGGGATCCGCAAACGGCAGGGCCACGCCAGCGATTTGGCCGAATTCGCGCGAGCACTCCTCAACCATCCATCGAGGAGGCATTGGAGTCGATCCTGGTACCGGCGGTTTACGCTCTGCTGCAGGCATAGCAAGGCTCATGAGCAGCATTTCGAATCCACCAGGAGTGTAGAAATTTAGAAGACGCGAGTTGGGGGCATCCACAGTGAAGCTGTGTTCGACAAGCCGGGGCACCGAAACCAGAGTACCCGGCCCGGCTTTTACCGTCTCGCCACCGGCATTGAACGTGCAATGACCTTCAAGAACGTAGAGCCCCTCGTCCGAAGGGTGACTGTGAGTAGGAGGACCACCAATACCTGTTCCGCACACCTGCTCCATGAAGCAGAAGTTGCCATTTGTCAGGAAACTGCCCGCCAAGGGCATCCAGAGATTATCGATGAGCCAAAAAGCTGGGCTGTTTTCATTGGTGAGTACATATGGTGAAATCGGCTCGTTCACTCGGTCCTTTCGTACCCACCTTCAGGATTCGTCTCAATTAGCAGCCAAATGTGGCGCTTAGGCGAGCTCATGGATAATCACTTGAAGTGCAACATAGGTTGCTAAAAACTAGAGTCGCGCTCACTGGAATACGTAATTCATCTTACATCCCAATGCTGGACAGTAGGAGAAGCAAGTTGACGCCACCACCGGTGACCTAGGTGAGAACATGAAGAAACTGAGGACTCTCAGGAAGCTCTTTTCTTGCGAAACAGATTTGCGGGCACGCAACAGCGGGTGAACTACCCAGCAAATCGCAATGGATGATGTGCCCGTCGCGTTGCGCATAGGCGCCTTACTTTCGCTTTTGTTGAGCGATCTGGTCGGCTGCATTTCCCTGCGCGCCTGGGCAGGAACAATTAGGTGGAATTGGCTGAAGGCCCCGCATCCTTATCCTGGGCAGAGCAACCATACGAGTTTAAGGATCATCTTTATGACGACCGTCTGTTCACGCCTCCAGATGGGCGCGCGCCTTTGCGATCTCTGAACTTGTGGATGACACCAGTCTAGAGAAGATCATGCATTGGAACGCGGATCGGCTTTTTCAAAGCTTACCTACAATTAGCCGATCTTAACCCAATGTTGGGATAGATCGTCGCCCGTCCACCAGCACAGTGAAGACGCTTCTTTCAATCGAGCCTTTCTGGAGATAAGCCGATGACATAGCAGTGTTCCACGATCACGAGGCGACATTGCTCTGCCCCGAGGATTGTCAGTGAATTTGCAACATCGCGAAATTGGGATAAGCTTCCACGATGTATAGTTCCTGACCATGCGTCGAGCTCAATTAGGGAAGCTGTATGAATAGTGCCAAAGAAGAAGTATCCAGTCAGGCAATAGCCACCGAGTTGGAGCGGCTCTGCGAGAGCGCGACCTTTAGAAACTCCCCTCGCCTATGCCGCTTCCTGCGTTATACAGTTGAATCGGCGATGCGGGGCGAAGGCGAGAAGCTCAAGGAATATGTGATCGGGACGGACGTCTACGATCGTCGCCATCCGTATTATCCAAGCCAGGACTCGATCGTACGTACCGAAGCAAAGCGGCTCCGCAATAAACTCAAAGAATATTACGATACCGAGGGATTAGAGGACGAGGTCCTCATCTACTATCGCACCGGAAACTACCAGCCGATCTTTCGGCGGAGCGAACGTCGTTCAGACACGACCAAAATGCCAGCCGAAAAGACGGCGGCAGCCCCGAACGAAACGTCTCCGGGCGTCACCATTGCGGTTCTCCCTTTTAGGCATCAAAAAGGGGATAGTGAAGCCGCGGCTATCGCTGCCGGCATCACGGATGATCTCATCTTTCTCATTACCTCGACGGATGGGTGTCGCGTCATGGCCTCGCAATCTGTTGCTCTGGTACATTCGCGCACTTCAGACGTGGCGCTCTTGAGCAGCGTTCTCAACGTTGATCAGGTCATCACCGGCAGCGTTCGCAAAGATGCAACGCATGTTCGGGTTTCCGTAACAGGTGTTCATCCCTCCGGGCTTGAAACCTGGTCAGAAAGGTTCGACTTTACCACCAACAAGAACGACCTTATGATTTTGGAAGAGCAGACCGCGTCGGCCATTATGGCACGAATTGGACCCCACGAATCTGTCTTGCGCCATATGCAGGCGAGAGTCCCGACAGTCTGTCTCTCAACCTTCCCTGAGATACTCAGCGCGGAAGCAGCGATGGATCAAGGTACATCTGCGTCGCTGCGGAGCGCAATCTTCAAGTTTAAGAACTTAGCTGCGCGCCAGCCTCAATCTGCGCGTATTCAATGTGGGATGACTCAGTGCTACTACTCTTTGGCTCTACTTGGAGAGAGATTAACACCAGAGGAATTGCAAGAAGCAAAGATCGCAGCCGTAAGGGCCCTGCAGCTCGATCCAGAAATGGGAGAAGCTCATGCTGCGATGGGTTGCTCTCACCTCCTGGAGCTCAACGGCGAGGGGGCAGAAGAAGCATTTCGACATGCCCTCACCTTGAGAGAAAGTCCGAACATCCGCCAAGCGTATGCCGACCAGCTAATGACCCTCGGTCGATTCGAAGATGCTGCGATCCAGCTTACAAATTCCCGTCGTGTGGATCCATTCTCCCATCGTCAGCGAGTTTCGACAGCGCGGTTGCGCTATTTGACTTGGCATCCGAACGACGAACCCGATGTTCTTCGAGAAGAGATTCAGTACGGCCCTGCTCCTACGCAGGTGCTTCTTTTCGAGGCGGAACTGTTGCTTCGCAAGGGGAGGGAGGCCGATGCAGCTAATTTGGCTGACACGATCCTGCGGAACTCAGATCCAAGCTCCGCCATGCTGTCAGACTTAGCCGCAATCCTGGCCCTTGCGGGGTTAACAGACAAAGCTCGAGAACTGGTTGATCGTTTTCAGCTACTGAGCCAAGATGCCTTGGTGAGCAGTACGTATCAGGCTCGGCTTTGCATGGCCCTCCGTGACCGGGAAGCCTGCCGCAGTTTTCTCAAAGTTGCTGTCGCTCAACAGGAGCCGCAACTTTGCTGGCTGGCAATTGACCCTAAACTCCAAGACCTTCGAGGCGATTCCATCATTAGCCACGCCAACCAAGTTTCGCGAGGGCCAGGCACCGGCTGGGCTAACAGTTAGCTAGCCTTACCTCACTCCATTGATGCACTAGGAAATGACATGATCCTTGGTAAGCAAGGGGGATTGCCATCTGTGAGCGTAAAGCCGCGAAGCTTCATTATCCCAGTGTTGATCTTAGTTGCGGCTGGCGCTCTGTTCGCGATCATCGCGCGGCGTTGGGTGTATTGGCAGTCGAGCGCGGCGACCGAGAAGACCGACGATGCGTATGTGCGGGCCAACATCGTGCCATTGAGCACACGCATCTCTGACACGTTGCACGATTTGAACGTTAATGACTATCAGACCGTTCGTGCCGGTCAATTGGTGGCAAAACTCGACGATAAAGATTACCGGTCTGAGCTTGACCAAGCTGAGTCGAGTCTCGACGCCGCTAACGCCGCCCTGCAGGACAATCAAGTCCAGAAGCAGGTGCAGAGAGCTTCAATCGCTGCCGCTCAGCAACAGGTGGAGGAGGCTGTCAGCGCCGAGTCTACGGCAGCGGCCAACGTCGCAACTGCCAATTCGGAGGTAGTTCGAGCCGATGAGGAGCGTCAGCGGCAGGAGGCTCTCTACGCGGAGAACGCGGCAACACGCCAGACGCTTGAAAAGGCAGTCGCAGACAGCCGCCGCGCCCACGCGAATTTGGATGGGGCGGAAAGCGACCGGATGAAAGCGGCTGCGACGGTTCAGCAAGCTCGTGCGACGGTGCTGGGAGATGAACGAACCTTGAAACTGCTGAACAGCAAGGATGAAGACTATAGGGCTAGCATCCGCGAAAGGGCGGCTGCAGTTGACACAGCGCAGGTGCAGTTGAATTATACGAAAATCTACGCGCCGGCAGACGGGCGGGTGGGGGAACGAAAAGTCTTCCCGGGCCAGCTCGTTTCACCCGGACTTGAAGTGATCTCGCTCGTGGAAGGGGTCACATGGATTGAAGCTAACTACCAAGAGACACAGTTGGCCGGCATGCGTGTTGGCGACGCGGCAGACATTCACATCGATGCGATGCCTTCTTACTCCTTCCATGGCCATGTGATGGAGATTGCCCCCACCAGTGGTGCGGCTGGGTCGCTACTTCCCCCTGAAAACGCGACAGGAAACTTCACCAAGGTAGTGCAGCGGCTACCGGTTAAGGTGGCAATCGATTCGGGAAGCGTTTCGGCAAACCAGCTGCAGCCCGGCCTGTCAGCAGAGGTCTACATACACGCTTCTGGGGCAAGACATTGAGCACGTCGCGCAGCGGGAACAATCCGGCGGAGGATGTACCGGAGGCAACTGCGTCGCGGCAAGCGGCGGAAGATCGCCACGCACAGTCAGAAAGATCACAGCCACAGCAGGATACGGAGCCGAAGCAGGGCGATGAGCAGTCTCAGGAGCAGAAACGGGTTCCATGGCTTGGTATCGCCGCGGTTATGCTCGGCCTGAGCACCTCTGTCCTTCTAGGACAATTTATAAGCATAGGCCTGGCGGATATTGAAGGAGCTCAGCACCTGAGCAAAGATCAGGGTGCTTGGCTTGCGGCGGTCTACAACGCGGGGCAGATGTTCATTGGACCCATGACGGTCTACATTGGCGGGCTTCTGGGTCCTCGAAAGGTGCTGCTGGTCGCAGCGCCGACCGTGGCAATCTCAGCTTTGTTACTCGGTCTGACAACGTCTTATCCGATTATGCTCACGCTCTTAGCCATTGCAGGCCTGGGCTGTGGCAGCTTCTATCCACTCACCCTGACCTTTGTAGCGAGAAGCCTTCCGAGGCCCTTGTTTCTCTTCGGCATCGCCGCGTATGGCTTCGACGTGGTGAGTTCTCTCCACGTCGCCGCCCTGCTGGAAGGTTGGTACATGCAGTATCTTTCGTGGCATTGGATCTACTGGCAGCCGGCTCTTATGGCGCTGGGTATGTGGGCCCTGGTACAAGCCGGAATTCCGTCCGATCCTACGTCCAGCGTCGACACTGCAAAGCTTCGGCCCTCATGGCAAAGCTTCGTTTATGCAAGTCTTGGATTGGTGTGTCTATTTCTTCTTCTCAGTCAAGGGGTACGACTGAACTGGGGGACCTCAGGCGGAGTAGCTGCGCTAGCGGCGGCGGGCGCGTTTCTGCTGCTTGCGTCCCTGATCAGCCATCTCTTGCAGCCAAACCCGCTCGTTGATCTTCGTTTCATTTTCCGGCGCAATATCCTGCTGCTCAGCATCTGCCTGTGCGTCCTCCGGTTCAGTCTGCTGTCTTCCGCGCAGCTTGTACCGACGTTCCTTTCCACCGCGCAACACTTTATTCCTTTACAGACCGGGTCGGTGTTGGCCTGGGTCGCCTTGCCTTCGCTTCTCTGCGGAGTGCTGGCCGCCGTCTTCATGAAGTATGTGGACCCACGCCTCTTGCTGGCCTTTGGTTTTCTGCTCACCGGTTCAGCTTGCCTTTGGGATAACGAACTCACCTCGCTATGGTCGCGGCAAAACTTTTTCCCAACCGAGCTTCTCATCGGAGTGGGCGCAGCCATCTCGGTCGTCAGCCTGGTGGGCTGCATCGTGTTGGAAATTGTGAATTCCGGTGCGGTCAAGCAACCGATCGATACGTTGACCTTCGTGGCATGGTTCCATACCGTTCGGCTGTTCGGTGGTGAGATCGTATCGACGCTTATGGGATACCTCCTCTTCGCGCGCTTTCGCTTTCATTTCAGCAGGCTGGCCGACCTCGTCAATACGAGTCGTGCCGCGACAGCGACGCAGTTGCTTGGCATGACCAGGACCATTGCCATGCAGAGTCCGAGCGCAGGATCGTCCCTGGCGCTAACCGGGGCGCTGTTGGCGAACCGCGCTGAGAGGCAAACCGTAACCCTTACGATTGAAGACGCCTACATCCTCGAAGCCCTGGTGATTGCGATAGCCCTGGTATTAGTAGCGTTGATCGGACGCGAGCCGCTTCAATTTAAGGACTTGCTGAAGGATGAGCAATAGAGATGCCTATGCTGCCGGAGAACGGATGGATGTATCAACTGAAGGAATTCACTTGCAGGCCTGTGCCTTGCTTGTCCCTCACTCTCTGCTGTTTGGGCCTCGTAGGGCTCCTACTGCTGTCTCCTCCTGCCGACGGACAATCGAAGGCGATCAATCCGGAAAACATACCGGCCGCTCAGGCCCCCGCGGCAGAGCGTGAGCTTACGCTGAATCAAGCGATCGACCTTGCCCTGGAACACAACGGCGAACTCGAAGTGGCGAAGCTCGACGTGCAACACTTCGAAGCACTGAAAGCGAAAGCTCGAGCACAGTACCTGCCAAAGTTGACCAATAACTCTGATGCCACGTATCTCACCGAACGGGAGGGAGTGGTTTTGCCACGCGCGTCGCTCGGAGTCTTCCCGGCTACAGGACCTATACCAGCAGAGACCATAATCATCGATCAGGGGGCGCATCTCACCTATGCCAGCCGAACCTATCTCAACCAGCCAACTCTGCAGCTCTTTGCAACGCACGCCATGAACCACTCGGCAAAGATGGATGTCGAAACAGCGCGGCTCAACGTCGAGGATAAAAGCGAGAACACAGCCATCCAGGTCCGCCAACTGTACTATCAGGTCCTAGACGCAGAGTCTCAGGTTCGAGCCGCTGAGGAGGAAGTCGCTACTTTTCAGAAGAGCGACCAGGAAGCAGGGGCCGAGGTTCGAGAAGGCTCCGCGTTGCCAGTCAAAGAACTCGTCGTTCTTGCCAACCTGCTGCAAGCAGAAAGTGCGGCGTTGAAGACTCGCAACGCAGAAAGGGACGATCGGCTTGAGTTAAACAACGTCATGGGAGTTCCGCTTAATAGCCGTTTCCGGCTGGTCAATCTAAAAGCGGCCGAGCTCAGCGTCGACGCGCTTCCAACCCGTGACGAAGCTGTACGACTAGCGTTTGCTGGACAACCTGAGGTGCTTATCGCCGAGAAGAAAGTCGAGAAAGCTAAGGCTGAGGTGCGAGTAGCTGAGGACGCGTTTATCCCGGACCTGACTATCAGCACGCATCACAGTTACCAAGTCGGAATTGCGCTCCTCGTGCGCAACTACGGGGTCTTTCAGGGTGAGTTTAGCTACAACCTCTTTAACGGCGGAGCCACGCGAGCGCAAGTGCGCAGCCAGAAGTCACTGCTCGCTGAAGCACAGCAGAATCTCGCCAACGTGCGCGCGTCAACGACAGTCTCCATCGAGACAGCTTACGACAATGTAGAGAATGCGCAGCTTGATCTCACGGCTAAGCAACAGGCTGTCCTCGCGCGTGGTGAAGGGGTGCGAGTCGCCGATTCGAGCTATGCACATGGCGAGATATTGGCCTCTGAGCGGGACATGACACACGCTCAGCTTGCAGAGGCGGAGGTGTCTGAGCGTGAGGCAGAGTTGAACCTTTCATTGGCGCGCAGCCAGGTAAAACGAGTTCTAGGTGAAATACCACGGTAGGTAGGAGCCGGGTGCCGCATTGAGGCGGATGCCTACAGAGAAGGTTCGAAAGGAAGTGTATTGCATGAGCAACCGGCAGAACGGTCCATCATCGAGAAGACTAAACGTATTCGATTCTGAATCTGTCTGCTTCAGAGGAACAGCACGATGGTAGATCTTAAGAAGATCAGGGTCATAGCATTGGCAGAGATAGTCGCCCAAGGAGATCTGGTTGGCCTTCTACATTCGTTAGAGGTGAAGGTTTACCTGGCGGAGAAACTTACCGACCTTCCGAGGGTGCCACCTGCGCCTGGGTTCAGAGACATCATCTTGCTTCCAGCTGAATGCCCTGATGGGGAGGCCTGGATCATAAATGGTGTCTTAAGCCAGTACATGAGTCGTCCGGCATTTCTTGTGTATGGGCGAACTGTTGACTTCGCTCGATGGTCCGGTGTACTCGATTCCGGAGGAACAGACCTCATCACATTCCCCTTCAATGCCGAAACTCTGAGGACAGCCCTTGAACGTGCCGCAGAAAAGACTGCCACTGTCGTCGCGCAAGAGTAGCCGCTGATCCTCAGCTGAGTTCTTCCGCTTGAGCAGTTTGGCTAATCCAGGGATCTCGTTGGTAAGAGCAATCGGTTACGAAGGTCGTCTGGTGCTAACAGTTAGATAACCCACATGATGTGGAATAGACAGGAACTCCGTGGCATCATAGGTTAAATTCGTGATGGCTGAACCATGCATGCTTTTCCAAATGTGCTGTTTTGTAGCTAACTACGAGCTTGCGCCTAAGACGCTACAGAAGTATTGCGGCAAGACAAATAGAGCCTGAGGATCCTATGCGTGACCAAGCACGCTTGACAACGGAGCGGTCGTCATTGTTGAGGGCATGATTGGAGCAGAATTCCTTGAATTCGCTCCAGATCTGGTAGCGCACTTCAAACATCGAAGCTCAAATATTTCGCCTGGATCCGCACAAACCAACTGAGATGACCGTCTCTAAGAAAACCGACTGATGATCAATGACGCTAGGAGCGGCGTCCGAGCGTTGGCATCATAATCCTCGTGAAGCGCACGATCGCATGGAGAGCCTTTAGGCGAAAGCTCACCGCGAAGTAACAACTGGAAAACTCGGTCTATGACATTGATGACCCCGTCCTAGATGAACTTGTTCATTTAAGTTTGGCGAGGACCACAATACAAGCGCCCGACCAAGAACTCTTGCCGGAGGTCACCGATGGAGTGGACTGTAAACCGATCATCCCGACACTCTTTGAGCTGAGATGAAAGTGTTTTTCGATATAGTCCCTCACTTGAATAGCCCGCTCACGCGATTCAATAACCTGATCGGACGATGACTGTGCCTTTGAATAGCCTTCGACCACAATGGGCGAGTTTAGGATGGTCGCTCCTTCTTGCCCCACAAAGGCGTCGATCTGTTGCCGCCCAGCCCCAGTCAGCACTTGCCGTCCACCCGAGTCAATCGCAAAAGCATCCGCTTCTGGAAGCCAGGCGCGGGCTTTCGTCTGAACCCGAAAGTAAGCGCTATTTCTGTAGTCTTCGGGGGTCAGATCTTCAAGCGAATAGAAGCCACGCTTTTTGAAGAACCCGCGAAAGAAGAACTCATGTTTCAGAGCCTCAGTGTCGTCGGCCATATTGCTGGTAGCCGTGTTGACGTTTGCGAGTGTCCCCTGGAGATTCTCGCCTGCTGTACGGCCTGCGGCATCGGGTCCCAGGGCCTCACTCAAGTTGATGTTGAGCTGCTTGGACGACTCATCGATTTGCGCCGATGCATCGCGAATGTTGTCCATGGACTGATCTGCTTTGCCGACCAGGTCGCGCGACTGGAGATCAGTGACCATCTGACTTGCCCGGACAGACACTCCTTCCAGGGTGGCCGTTGCCTGACGTGTGTTGGCCATCGTTCCCTTTAGGTCGTCGGTGATATGCTGGTCCGTGATTAAGGCGCCCACCGGGCCATGCCCCTCCCGTATGCCGGTCACGATCCCATTCGTGTTGTTGACGGTATGGGTGATCGCGTCGAGCGCATTATCCAGGCGAGCACGGACGTCTCCCATGGTCGCATCAGCCTGATCTATCGTGCCGCTTACTTTCTGCATAATGGCAGAGAGTTCGAGTGGCTCTCTGCTCTGCAACGTTGCACCCTCGGCGACCGCACTTGCGCCATCGGTTCCGTTATGTACGAGCAGGAACTTGTCTCCAACAAGCCCGTCCGTCTCAACCGTCACCATGGAATCAGTGCGGATAAGCGCTTTTAGCTTGTCGTCAATGTGTAGTCTCAGGCGAAACTTGCCGTTGGGATGACTCGGAACTTCAATCTGCGTGATCTGGCCGGCTTCATAACCGGATACACGAACGTGCGCACCCGAGATGAGGCCATTCACATTCGCCAATTCCGTGTAGAGGTTCATCTGATGGCCGAACGCCTTATGATGATCTCCGATTAAAAAAAGGCCGAGTCCAAATAAGAGTGTGCCCAGAATGACAAAAGCCGCAACCGCGGCACGGTAAGGTTTCATGATCAGGACTCCGAAAGTAGCTTGCAAACCGTGTCGTTCTCGTTGTGCTCCAAATCCGCGAAGGAACCAAAGCCGACCAACGCACCCTCATCGAGTACGGCCACTTTATCGGCAACACGCCTAGCTCCTCGAACATCATGCGTCACGATAATCATGGTGGTATGCCGTTCCTGCTTAATCTTTAGAAGCAGATCGTCGATTTCGGAAGCTGTGATCGGATCAAGTCCGCTACTTGGCTCATCGATCAACAAGATGCGCGGATTGAGGACAAGAGCGCGGGCTAGTCCTGCGCGTTTCCGCATGCCTCCCGAGAGTTCCACCGGCATTTTCTCTTTATCGGACGCCAAGCCCACCTGCTGCAAAGCTTCATCGACCCGTCTCTTGATCTCGTCCGCTGACTTGTTTTTCTCTAACCGCTGGAGGGGAAGAGCCAGATTATTTGCAACGCTGAAGGAATCGAAAAGAGCGGCACTTTGGAATAGAAAGCCCATCTTTCGACGAACTCTGGTGAGGTCTTCCTCATTGAACTGCACGATGCTTTCTGACTCGATGAACACATCACCCATGTCTGGCTTCAGAAGCCCGATGATGAGCTTCAGGGTCACGCTCTTGCCCACGCCGCTTCGTCCCAGAATGCAAAGGGCTTCACCGTTCCCTACCTGGAACGATACGTCACATAGAATATTCCTTCGACCAAACCGCTTCGACACGTGACAGAATTCAACAACTGGGCCTTCGCTCATATGGCATGCTCCGGAAAAAGAAAGAAGATCAGCTTTACCAGGATCACGTCGCTTAAGATGATCAGCAAAGAAGAGACAACGACGCTTGTGGTTGCAGCTCGTCGAACGCCAGCGGAGCCCTCATTGATGGTATAGCCAAAGAAGCAGGAGACGATTCCGATCAGCAGCCCGAAGACAGTCGTCTTTAAGGTAGGCGGAACGAAGTTTGCCATCTCAACGGACTTGAACGCCTCGCTCAGATAAAGTTTCGCAGAGATGTGAGAGCGGAAGACCTCAGCCACATATCCGCCGGCCAGACCTGCGGCATTCTCGAATGTTGTGAGTAGAGGCATCGCCATAGCACACGCCACGATCCGCGGAACTACGAGGAATTTAACCGAGTCAACGGAGAGCGTTTCGATCGCGTCTATCTGCTCAGTAACCCGCATGTTTGCGAGCTCCGCTCCAATACCAGCCCCCACTCTTCCCGCGAGGAGTAAACCTGTTACAAGTGGTCCAAGCTCGTTGAAGAACGACATCGATTGCAGACCCGGTATCATCGCTTCCGCACCAAATTGAACGAGCGTGCTCCGCGTGTGCAGGGTCGTGACCACACCGATCGCGAAGCCAGATGCGACTACCAGCGGCAATGAGCGCCAGCCGATCTCCGCAATCTGTACCGCCAGCTGACGCCACTCGTAGGGCGGCCGCAACCCGCTACGGAGGGAAGCGACGGCAAAAAATATCAGGTCGCCAGCGACTTCCAGGAATTCCTTCACAATCACCTCATCGGCTTCACGAGTCGGTTGCGGGTCATCTCGTTGCAGAATCGAGTCACGGATTACGACTGCATTTTGCGATCGCAGTGTCTTACGGGACGGTCATCAGCTGTGACGACTTACACAGGTCCGTGTGAGCAACACATAGAGCTATCTGCCTTCGGAACTAATCTCGCGAAAACATCTTAAGAGAAGCGAGGTGACACATCGATGGGATTGCCTAAGCCTAGATACGTCGTTATGAAGCAAGCGGTTGCCCTACTTATCCGAAGGCCGCCATGGGCACTGCGTGAAGAGAAAGCAATGCCGCCGTGGCGGTTGATTTCTATTTCGTCATCCTCTTCCACTGAATAATCGATACGTCTTGAGTGTTCCCTACCGTCTCAGCTCAGAAACTGTTTATAGGGCTCTTTTGATTACGAAAGGCGGTAAGGCTGCTTCTTCCGCCTTCACTGTCCCTTCCATCCTGTCTCCTTCAGTGAAGGCTCGAGCACATCAGCTCTCACAAGCCATTTGGGATCAAGGAAGACAATCCCGAGATCCTCAACAAACGCCGATGCTCGTTCTCCGCAGCAGCTTAGTTCGAAATCATCTTTGGCACACACTATTTCGCTTCTCGCAAGAACTCCGCCGTATAAAGATCCGCCTCGGGTAGGCGTCGCCACACGTATAGGGAACCTCCTAAAAGCGTCACGTATCTTTGCCAATAGGCTTCCGGTTTTTGCATACCGGTACTCCTCAGTCTCTTGGGCACTTCAGGTATCAGGTACGAACTGTGTCTACATGGCTGCCGCACAACATCTCTCATCACGGTTTTACGCCCGACTTGCTTTGAAGCTCTGGTCGACTAGAACGGAGATCGGGAATAAGCCGGAGAACGATGGCTTTCGCGATCACATCTCTCTGCACCATGATGTTGGAGAATTGCGAACACTTGGGGGTGTTGCGCTGATTTGGCAAAAGTTACCGCGACTCTTCGGTGTTTCGCGTGATGTGTAGACCCGCTTGGCTCAACAAAATGATCGTGAATACGGCTCCAGACTGAGGAATGCTCGACCGGTATAGGTGAAGGCCGCATCTGCTCTCCCCAATCCACATAAACATCGCTCAAAGGCACACCGAGATCGATCAACTCCTTCAGTGCGAGTGACGCACTCTTGTCATCAGGAAAACAGGCTGTAACTTCATCGATCTTTGATGAAGAAGCTGAGGCCATGTGGGGTGTCCTCCTTCTCGTTCTTATTCATGATCAAGCGTAAAATTGTTACCAGCGAATAGCTGCAAGGCGATCTGGGGCTACTCTTCCTTTGACGACGGTTCAGGATGTGCCGTGTTGCTAAGCCCTTGAGCTTCCCTAAGAACCAGACCGGCAGCTTTGCGACGTCCTTTGAGCCGTACTGCTGTCGAAGGCTTTAGACCAGTGTTCCTGGCGACACTTGCTTGCTGACGTTGTTTCCCAGCATCCGCTAGATGGTAGGCTGCTCCGACAAGAGCGATATGACTAAACGCCTGCGGGAAGTTGCCCACCAGACGCTTGCGTGCAGTGTCATACTCCTCTGAAAGCAGGCCTGTTTCGTTAGCAAGCTTCAGCAAGTTCTCAAACAACTTCCGCGCATCTTCATCGCGGCCAATTAGCTTAAGGTTGCTGACCAACCAGAAGCTACAGGCGAGGAACTTGCCTTCTTCGTCAGGAAGTCCATCATTCGACTCTCGATTGTCGTAGCGCATTACCAAGCCGCCTTCCATTAACTTTCCCTCGATGGCCGAAATGGTTCCAAGGACTCGAGGGTCCTGCGGAGGAAGAAAGCCGACAAGTGCAATGAGGAGAGCAGAGGCGTCTAGCTGCTTCGTTTCATAATGCTGCACGAAGCTATTTTGACTTGGATCGAATTCCCGCGTGCACACTTCCGCGTGGATGGTATCCCTTATTTGTCTCCAACGCTTTACGGGCGTCTCAAAGCTCACCTTTTCGGCAATCTTAATCGCCCGATCAAAGGCCACCCATGTCATGACCTTGGAGTAAGTGAAGTGCTGAGGACCACCGCGAACCTCCCATATCCCCTCATCCGCTTGCTCCCAGAGAGTCTCGAGATGTTCGACGATACGACGAAGCAGGCGGAAGTCCCTAGATCGATTGCGATCTCCGAGCGAAGCGTAGGTCCAGAAGAATGCATCCAGGACCTCACCATAAGTATCTAGTTGTAATTGCTGGGCGGCGGCGTTGCCGATGCGAACCGGCGCAGAATTCTCATAGCCTGGTAAAGAGACCTCGTACTCGAGCAGCGTGCGCTCACCGGAGATTCCATACATGATTTGAATCTGTTCGGGGCTTCCTGCTACGCTTCGTTGGAGCCAATCCATCCAATCGCGTGCCTCCTGTTTGTACCCACTATTGATGAGCACAAGCAGCGTGAAAGTTGTGTCTCTCAGCCAGCAATATCGGTAATCCCAATTTCGTGTGCCGCCCATTGCCTCCGGCAGAGAGGTCGTGGGGGCCGCCACAATCGCGCCAGTCGGACGATAGATTAGAGCTTTCAATGTAATCAGCGAGCGCACCACCATCTCACGATGCGGTCCGTCATAGGCGCACTTCTCCGCCCACGTCGTCCAGAGTCGCCGGGTCTCATCATAGGCTTTTTGCACGTGCACCGGAGCACCGCTAGACCTTGCACGGTATCCATCAAAACCTTTGTAAGTAAGCACAAAGTCTACAGACTCACCCTGCCCGACGATGAATTCACTAGCTGTTCGAAGCGATTTCCCCTCCAACGGAGCGTTGGTCTGAAGCTCTACCGCGTCGGGCCCGGCTACTGCGCGCATACCTAGCTTTGTCCGAGTGACCCACGGCACGGCGCTTCCATTGTCGAATCGCAAGGCCAACACACCGAGCATCTTAACCCGGCCACTCAAACCTTTCACAGTGCGGATTATCTGCGAATGGGCACTCCGTACGGGCATGTAATCCAGCACTTGCACAGAGCCGGTGCTAGTCTCGAAGCAGGTTTCTAATATTAGTGTGTGCGGTTGGTAGCGACGCGCAACCTTCCATTTAGGGTTCGTAGGGGCCAGCTTCCAGAAGCCGTTTTGTTCGGAACCTAGAAGCTTCGCGAAGCAAGCTGCCGAAGCAAAAGTGGGCCAGCAAAGCCAGTCGATGGATCCATCGCGTCCAACAAGTGCAGCCGTTCTTCCGTCTCCGATTAACGCATACTCTTCTATAAGCACTGACTCTCCGCTGTTTTGCAGTGAGCGGAGAAGCTGCCGCAGGCTGCAAGTCCGTTTCCTTGTTAGTGCCCGACGAGTCCAGGGGTAACTCTGGTGCCTCTTCTAAGCGTCCGTTATAGGTCTGTGCCGACACTCATCAGAGTTCGGGAAGGACCTATGAGGTACAGCCTAGTAAGCTCAATCGAAGCCCGCTTCATAGAGCTGCCCTGCACACCGTCGGTTTGGCATGAAGGGATGATAATGGCAGGTTGAAAGTAGGTGAAGCGTTGCGAGGTGATCTAACAGTTAGTTCCTGTTATGTCTGGTCGAATCTTTCGCTTCTGGATGCCCGGGTCGTCTTGGCGATCCGCTGCTTCGGACGGGCTTGAGAGACTTTCAACTTCTCACAAGTTCTTCCCGGGATGGCTTTCCAACTCGCATATCAGAGCAAGATGTGGTCCGGTGATCGTTGGGCCCTCTGCGACGAATCGCTATGCAGGGCGGAGACAGTGGCAAGTGGGCCCAGACGCACTCTTTAATCTTTACAGGTGTGAAGAACCTTGTGCTCGGTCAAATCCTTGACAATCTAATTACGGTAACGGGAGAACGCAGCCGCCCTCGGTTGAGCTTGCCTTCGAATGTCTGCACAATCTTTTCCAGTCGGCATAGCAGAGTGGTCCATCCTCAAGACGCCGTTCGCGTCCTTCAGAAAGCCGATTCCGGCTCGGAGCATCGTTCGGCGGCTTAGGCCATGATATGTGACTTTCCGTTCTCTATGAAGGGGTCCTGTTCAGTACAACTGGCAGGACGAGTTTGCGAAAGTCGCGAAGATCTTTGATGAGAAGATCAGGTGCTTCGTAGAAGGGAAAGTGACCCCCAGAGGACATTTCGGTGTACTGCATCACATTGTGCGATCGCTGCGCAACCTGACGAGGAGGCATAGGGAATACAGGATCGGGAAACGCTGCCAGCCCTGTAGGCACGTTCACCCTCTGGCCGGGTGGAAGCGTCGTTATCTCGTGCCGCTTCGCCGCGCCATAGATCCATATCGAGGTTGGAAAAGCGTCCGTCACGAGGTAGAGCATGACCTCGGTCAGCAACTGATCAAACGTGAACAGCTCGGCAAAGCTGCGCTTATTGCGGTCGGACCAAGCGTGAAACGCCTCGACGATCCAGGCAGCCAAGCCGACTGGACTGTCCATCATCGCGTAGCTGAGCTTAGCGGGTTTGGTCGCGTGCAACTGCGAATAGGCCCCTTCCCGCTTCCAGATCGCGTACTCCATGGCCACGAAAGCCTGCTCCTCCTCACTGGCATCGTTGGGCACCTCACCCGTGAGCTGCTGAGCGCCCGCTTCGCGCAAAACCAGTGCGGTGGAGTGGATGCCCACTACGTGGTCGGAAAGATGAAAGCCCAGGAGGCTTGTAATGTGGGCTCCCCAGTCGCCGCCGTGCACGATGTAGCGGTCATATTCGAGCCGTCCTATCAGCTTGTCGAACAGAAAGGCGATGGCGAGCGGTTCCATCGGTTCCTGGGGCCGGCTCGAGAAATCGTATCCCGGATAGGACGGAATGACGACGCTGAACGCGTCTTCAGCACGCCCTCCGTGTCGCTCGGGATGCGCGAGCTGATCGACGATGCCATCGTACGAGTGGAACGAGTATGGCCAGCCATGCGCAATGAGCAGAGGGGCAGGGTTTGAACCCGACCCTCGTTCATAGATGAAGTGGATATCAACCTCGTCGATACGAGTGATGAATTGAGGTGACGCATTCATGGCGCGCTCCTGCTGGCGCCAATCGTAATGGTTGAGCCAGTAGGTGCAGAGCTCACGCATGAACGCTATGGGTGGACCATACCGCCAGTCTCCCGCGTCGGCGGGCTCACACCAGGCATCCCACCGAAACGCGCGAACGCGGTCACGAATGTTGTCGAGTCTAGCCGTGGCGACATCGATTTTGTACGGGAGGATGCTGGACCCTGGGGATATTTCTGATCTTGTCATGCCGTTCCTCGGACCTGCCTAAATCTATCCTCTGCGGCCCGATAGCGAAATAGAAGCGCTGCAGCGAATTCGAGGTCATCGCCAAACGTCGCCAGATTATAGCTCAGGTTCCAGGCGGCCCTCGTCGGGAGCGCATACTCTGGATTTTGATTCTCGACTTCAGGCCGAGGCACTCATCAAACCTCGCTCGGGGCTGGTGTAGTGAGTACTTTCACTCCAAGACGACGAAACCGTTGTCGCACTCCTCAGCTATTCAGCATGGATGCTTAGGGGTGAAGTGGGCGATCCAATTCGGCGAATATGGATAACCTTGGACGATCACCGGGTCGCCCTTCTTCAAACGGGGCCGAGGGCCATTCGGCGCATCCACCTCGGTAGAACCTTACAACCAAACGGTGCGGCCTTTAACCCACTTCAACAGCCATTCCCCAAAGCTTGGCAACCTATGTTGACGCAGATTTCTATGCTGTCCGAGGCTGCTGTATCGAGATAGGCACTTTCAACTGGAGCATGACCACCTTTTCCGCGTCCCACCACTTGGCCCTCCATGGGGTGTAAGAACAGCTCACGCCGCTGCGCCGCGGGAAACAGCGAACACGTTCGTTCTTCGATGGACTCTCGACCGCCTCCTCTCCCGAGGCAATGTATGGTCCGCCGCCTAATTGCAAGCATAAAGCCCAGATGAGATGAAGTGGCCTGCGGCAATGTATTCGGCCTATAGGTGAAGCTTTCGCTTCTGGCCATGATGTACTCCGCGCCCCTCTCTACCTTACAAGCTCGCCGGCATTAAAATGCCTTGCCTTGGGACAGGTTACGAGCGGGCCGGTTTGACCTGTTCTCTCATCAGTTCTTCTGCGCGCAATACCGAGGGGAAAATTAAATACAGTAGCAGCCGTGTGGTGGGAATGTGTGAATCGCGCTAGCGATTTGCATCATTTCCACCACTTCTACGCAGCGGGACGGTACTGCTGACCGGTTGTCAGAATGGCCCATGCGATACGAGCCAGCTTGTTGGCCAGTGCCACAACAGCCACATTGGAATGCTTCCTTACTGCAAGCTCGTCCATCCAGGGACCGAAGCTATGCTGAGATCGGTTTAGTCGTGCGAATGCGGCTCGAGCGCCCTCAACCAGCATTTTCCGCAAGTACTGATTTCCCCGCTTGCTTATACCCAGCAACTTCGCCTTACCACCTGAGGAGTGCTGCCGCGGAACAAGCCCCAGCCAAGAGGCCATATCACGGCCTGTCCGGAAAGCTGCTGCATTGCCCACTGCTGCGACAAGAGCGGTGGAGATGATCGGGCCGATCCCGGGAATACCCGTCAAACGTTTGCACGATTCGTTCGATCGGGAGATACGGCCGATCTCCTCCGTCACATTGCCAATCTTTGCCTCTAGCTCTTCCCACTCTTCTCGGAGTGCTGACAGAATCGTGCGTGAACGGTCGCTCAGTCCATTCTCCGCATCCTCCAAGACCGCCGGCAAATTCTTTCGAAGATGTTCGGATCCAACCCGTATCGGAAGACCGCGTTCAAGCAGAAATCCACGGATCTGATTGGTGAGCGCCACCCTGCGTTGAATCCAACGCTCGCGCACGCGGTGAAGCGCCTGCAGATCGAGCTGCTCTTCCGTCTTCATTGGAACGAAGCGCATGGTAGGCCGCAACACCGCCTCAGCAATCGCCTCTGCATCGATGAAGTCGTTCTTGTTCGACTTCACATACGGGCGCACGTACTCCGCCGGCATGAGCCTGACATCGTGGCCTTGGCTGGCAAGAATGCGAGCCAGATAGTGTGATCCGGAGCAAGCCTCCATCCCAATCACCTCCGCCCTCAGGTTCGCCGTGTACACCAGCAACTGAGGTCGCGAGAACTTCTTCTTCACTACCACGGAGCCCTTCTCATTAAGAGCGACGAGGTGAAAGACGGATTTTGCAACATCGATTCCAACGGTACGAATAGCCATAACGGTCTCCTCCTGAACGCAACTTCAGAGTGTAGCGAGCGGCGGACCATTACATAAGCTCGGGCCCCTCGCCGCCGGATGGAGCTCCCGCCAGAGGCGCCGGAGAAGTTCGGGCACATCGCGAAAGAGCACTTGGGTGCGTTCGACTAAGGCATGGCAGGCCGGACAGAGGGTGACCAGAAGTTCAAGTGAGGAGACCCCCGGCTGGCGATGATGGACGGCGAGGACGGTCGAGATCGACGTCGCCTGGCAGCCCTGGCAGGTATGACGGTCCCGGGCGAGCACCCGATCGCGTAGTCCGGCAAAGTGTCTTTCATCGGCCCGCACCCGGCTGTAACCCGCGAGTTACACTCGGTGTTCTGGGAGGTGAACGGCGACTTGATCGCATTCTTGGACTCATCCAAAGCTGCCGATATTCAATCCACGACCTCTCCCGCGTTGAGGTCTCACGAAGAACTCCACGGATCCCCAGATTTAACATGCCGTTTGAGCTTGGCCTGACTGTCACCTGGGCTAAACTCAATCCAACTCTTCACACATGGTTTGTCTGTGAAACTGAGCGCCCTCGGGTCGACCGATCCCTTAGCGACCTCGGCGGAACAGATCCGAACATTCATGATGGGACCGTCTCTGGGGTGATGCGTGAATTGTGCAACGCATTTTGTCCGCCGTAATGGTCCACGTCCTACAGTCCCTCAGATGGTGCAGAGCTACCGGATGGTGGCGCGGAGAAAACAAGAGATCATGATCGATGCTGGGGCAGATAGCTTGTTCGAAGCGAGAGTCTTCGAAGACCTCGTCTTTGCTGCGAAAGCACTCGTTGAGGTGACCTGCCCCGTTTTTCTCAACCAGTCATAACTGGAGATTCGGTTTAGGTTTGGCTTTGGAAAAACTCCGTAGCCGCCGTGGTGGCTGTGTAAATGTGGGAGGCGTGGTTGGCCTTCCACATTTGCATAGCCTGCTCTCTGCCGGAACTGCTCCGGCGTTTGGTAGCCCAGCGAACTGTGTTCGGGTAAGGAGGATCGAGAGGTCAATCGCAGGCGCAACAGATTTTGCCGGTGATTCTCTGCCGTGTGGTTGAGCTGCGTTCGCCTCCCATTGCTCGCCTCCTGACTTTGAGACAGGATAGGCGAATAAAAGGGGAACTATGTTAGTGGACCCACTTAAGCGTTTAGCAGTTTAAGTGTTTAACATTATATTCGGGCAGCTGGTCGAAGATGGGGCCTAGCCAAGCCGGCCTAAACGTTGCGGAACGGAGCCGGGATGGCTACGCTTAAGAACGGCCGGCCGCTACAGCCGCCAACCCTTTAAGGAACAAACGCCGTGGCGACCAAGGCCTTGATAAAACCCGAACTGCTCGTCTGGACTCGAAACCGCGCCAAGGTGACGGTTGCGGACGCCGCCAAGGCCGCGAACGTACGGCCGGGGATATCGAGGCGTGGGAAGCTGGGGACGGCGCGCCGTCGCTCAATCAGCTGCGGTGCCTCGCGGCGAAATATCATTTTCCCCTCGCTGTCTTCTACCTGCCGGAGCGGCGGGCGATGTTCCAGGAACTCGATGACGCCGTGCAGATCGAGGCGGCGCAGGTCCTCGCCCAATTGCCGCGCCTGGTCGGCGAACGCAAGCTGCGCACCTCGGCCGATCCGTTCGTCATCGCTCTGGCGCGGGTCGAGGGCCTTCAGCTGGTGACGGATGAAAAGCCGACCGGCTCGATGTCGAGGCCGAATATCCCGGACGTGTGTAACGAGCTGGGCATGACCGCGATCGGCGTCCTCGATCTCATCCGCCGGGAAAAATGGATGGTCGGCTAGACCTCAAAGCGCTTTTGCTTCAAGCTAGAAAATACGAACTCTTGGCCAATTTCCTAGCGGCTCTGTCTTAAGCGAAATTCATCGATAAGATGTGGTCGCGCTGCCAACAATTTTTAGAGATGACTGTCTGACCACATGTGAATATGCAAGGCGCGGTCGGCTTGGTTATGCTGCTCAACAAGAGAGATAGCATCCACTGTGAAGCGCCATGTCGTCGCAATGATTAGGTCATCGACACGCGGCGGCTGCCAAAGCTCCATCTGACTCCGCACATCGCTCACGTCGCCAGGGCCGACGCTTTTCGACAGCCAGTGCTTGCACTGAATGATGACCCGATGCCGCCGCACGCCGCCTAATAGTCGATGCAACCTTTCATTTGGAAGGACGCACATAGTATAAGTACTTGATTGCGTGCAGGCAGTGCGAAGAATACCACGGAAGGTAGCCCATTCTGCAAGTTGTGCTGTCGACCTAATCTTAAGACAACTTCCCGCTTTGTTTCCATCATCTCCGCAGTAGCGCAGCTCCGGGCTTCCACGCCCATATCGCCACCGAGAGGATTTTTCTATGCCAGATACGAGTAGCCCCAATATTGTGGCCGCTTTTTTCGACACCGAATCCGTCGCCGAATCCGCTGTCGGCGCGCTGCTAAACGCAGGCTTTACTTCCAACCAAATCGGTGTGGCCTCGCGCGCCAGCAGTGCGGCCGATTCTTCAGCCCCCGCCGATCAAAAGCTTGATCCCGTAGGCTCCAGCGACAACACCGCGCACACCACCGGACATGCCGTCGGTGCAGCCGCCGGCAGCGCCTGGGACAAGGTAAAAAACTTTTTCAGCTCAGACGCCGTTGAGCCCTGCGCGGACGAGAAGAGCAAGGGTGATTTCGCCAGCCATGAAATCACCTCTGATTACGGCGACTACTCTTCTGAAGACATTCATTCTTCACTCTCCGGAATGTCAGTTCCCGAGGAGCGGTCGAGATACTTCGGGTCGCGCTTTGGCAGGGGCAACCAGGGAGCCATCGTCACCGTCTCGGCTGCAGGTCGCGAAGCAGAAGCTGAACAGATCCTCGAAGCTAGTGGTGGCGATCTGGGCAACAATTCCTCGAGCTACGACTACGCTGAAGCCGATAGCGCACCAATCTCAGGACAACAGCGCATTCAGCTCCTTGGAGAAGTCCTGCGTGTCCACAAAGATCGCATTAGCCGCGGCGAAGTCCGTATCCGCAAGGAAGTGATCACCGAAACTCAAACCATCGAAGTGCCGGTTACCCGCGACGAGCTGGTCATCGAACGCTTTTCGCCAACCAGCTCCACCACAGCGCAGGGTCAGGTCGGAGAATGCTCCGAAATCCGCATTCCGCTGACCGAAGAAGTGGCCTCTGCTGATAAGCACACTATCGTCCGCGAAGAGGTCGCGGTCGGCAAGCGCACCGTAGAAGGCGTCCGCAGCGTCGGCGATAGTGTCAGCCACGAAGAACTTGTCGTCGAGGATGAGACCAAGCGCAGCACCTAACGCTTGGGATTGACAGCCAAAAAGGGTGCCCCCTCAGGTGCCCGTTGTATCAACTGGAGTTAATCGAGGCGCGCTTCGTGTGGCCGGTCTAATCTGTCGGTCACCGATCTGCCGGACGCGACCCCTCATGGGCAAGGCGACATTGTGTGCCGAGCGCCTCTTCGATTTTCCACCGATAGGTGCACTAGATCCAGAGTGAGATAGTTGAGCAGACTCGAGGCTAACCCGTATTTTCTTCAAAAATGGGACAAACACTATGCAGGCCTGATTCAGTTCGTGCAAAAGGTTAGCTCGATGTGCCGGGGCAAGGCCTACTTCACCACCCCGGACACGCTCGGCGAGTATCTGCTGATGGACTACATGCAGCGGAAGATGAAAAGCATCCACTAGGAAATCTAGGCTGGGAAGGGACTCGCGCCGCCGGCTTCGAGCCATTCATAGCGTGCGCTCGCGGATCCAGCGCCTTTCGGTTGTGTCCACTCTTCCGGGGTGCGCGAGTTCAGCCAGTCGATGGGGGTTGCTCCTGTCCCAGCTTTGGCCGCGATCGCAAAGGCTCTGCGTACAGCCTCTTTCTGCGGGGCGCCCATGGTGCCTGCGCGGGGCGAGATCACGACGGATGCGCCGGCCGCCGCGACCGCGTCGAGCCAGCGTTCGGTCAACGTCCAGGGAATGGCCTCGGTAATCGGGATGCAGTCCGGGTCCATGGCGAAGAAAGTCGTGTGCTGGGGGAGGCGGAAGGCCAGCGTGTTCACGCCCATGCGGCGCGTACGCTCCCAGGCTTTCCCGCTGACATCGTCGCCGGTGCGCTGGAGTTCGAAGATCCCGGCGCTGAGATGGCCGACAACATTGCAGCCGACGAGGATGGTCTGGTCTCCGGCAACCTTGCGGATGTCTTCATAGAGATCACGAATAATCTCCGCGTTGGTCTGGGAGCGGTCGTGGAAGCTCCAGCCATGCACTGTGGGCGAGGCCCCCATGTCGTTGCCCCATTGACCGAGCAGGTCGTAGGTGGAGAAGTCATGCTTTACCAGTTCGTATTTCCATTCAGCCGCCAGCCGAATGGTCTCGAGCGTTTTTCGTCTTGCCTCAGGGATGGTCGGGTCATAGGCGAGATCGGTAGAATGATCTTTGAATCGGCTTGCGGGTAGCAACAGGGAAGCGTCTTTTTCGCCGCGAGCGCGAAGGGGGCGGACCCAGATCCCGGGACGAACACCTTTGCGAACGATCTCTGCCGCCAGTCCGGGCATAGAAGGAAACTTCGGGCTGTGCTCCCATCCCTCATCGGTGACAACGAAGGGTCTCGGCCCAGAGGCGGGCGCGAGCTCCGCGACCAGGTCGGCATCGCGCAGAATGTCTTGCGCGGAACTGTCTCCGTAGGCGTAATACCAATCATTGCTGCCGTAGACCGGCTCCTTGGAGAGACGCGGCGTCGGCGAAAGAATTCGGCAGAACGCTTGCGCTGCTGCAAAGGGACTCTCGTCCGCATGACCCAGGCGGGCGACGACTGTTGCGAGTGCGATCTGCCGTTGACCGAGCAGAACGCCCTTGCCGCCGTTGCGCACGTCGAGCCATAGGGAGACGCCTTCGCGGTCGCACTGCCAGAAGGCCAGAGCGCCCGCTCCGGTTTTGACTCCATACCCGTGGGTAGTTTTGCCGTCAAAGATAAGGAAGTACCAGGGAAGTGCTCGCTCGGGAACGATCGGCATCCATCCCATGTCGCCGTAGCTGCGTTCCCAGGCATCGGCGAGCAGCTTTACATCGGCCGGTACGGGAGAATTCCAGCGCAGATGGAGGCGGACCATTGGAGTGGTGGGAGCAGTCAGCGTTAGTTCCAGGCTGGTCTCTTTTTGTCCGCAAACCAGGCTTATGTCCCGGCCGGTCCATGACGAGCCTGACCGGTCCAGTGAAATCGGAGAAAGCTCTTCGGCAAATGCTGTCGCAGTATCCGGCTGTCGGAGCAAAGGAAAAAAGCGGCTTGAAGTCTTTTCTGGCGAAGAAGCTTCGGCGAGGTGAGTGTGCCCAGCTGCTATTCCGACGATGCCGGCGGCACCAAGGTTGCGCAAGATGGTCCGCCGAGTCGGCAGCGGGAAAGCCTGTTGATCTTCCAAGCTCTATTCTCCTTTGCTGGATCTACTGCAGAGGTACCAGAATAGAGTCTCAAAGCGGCCGTGCTCCCTTCACTTCAATGATTGTCTGCAGCCATGATGCCTCGCTCGCAGCAGAACTGGCCATCAAAGGCCCGTTGGGAGCGGCGTAGTCCCTTCGTTCAGGATACGGAGGTAGGCGGTGTAGCCAAACACCCTTCCTCGCTTCTTTCCAGTCATCTCCGCCACGATGCCAAGTTTCTCGAGGTCTGCGAGTGCAACATTCACTGTGGGGGCACTCAGTCCGGTCTCTTGCCCGAGCCGGTTGGCGGTCACAAGTGGATTACGCTGGAGAAAGTCATGGAGTCGCAGAGCCGATCCAACGCGCTCGCCCCGCTCGGTGACGCGTTCCCTGTCCTGGCGGAAAAGGTCGGCTATCCTCATTGCCGCGTCAAAGGCCTGATTCGCGGTCTGCTCAACGCCCTCTAGAAAGAACTGGAGCCAAGCCTCCCACGCGCCTTCTTCACGAACGGCCTGGAGTAGTCGGTAATACTCCGCTCGGTATGTCTTCAGGTACAGGCTCAGGTAAAGCAGCGGCTTGTGGAGGACTCCCCGCGTGCAGAGATACAGCGTCACCAAAAGCCGCCCAATACGGCCGTTTCCGTCCAGAAATGGGTGGATAGTCTCGAACTGAACATGAATCAGGCCGGCTTTGATCAGTGCAGGGAGGTGCGAGGTCTCCTCGTGCAGGAATTGCTCAAGGGCAGCCAGCACCCCGTTGAGCTCGTGCACAGGCGGGGGTACGTAGAGTGCATTGCCAGGCCGCGTTCCGCCGATCCAGTTTTGAGAACGCCGGAACTCCCCAGGACTCATGGCCGCACCTCGGCCGCTCTGGAGCAGACGCTCGTGCATCTCGCGGACCAGGCGGAGCGATAGGGGTAGCTCCTTCATTCTTTCGAGTCCAAACATCATGGCATCGACGTAGTTCGACACCTCACGAACGTCATCAATAGGCTGCCCTGCCTCAGCATCGGTTTCGAAGCGGAGTAGATCCGTCAGGGTAGATTGTGTTCCCTCGATCTGCGAGGATAAAACGGCCTCTTTCCGCACGTACATGTACAGGAAAAGTTCGTGGGAGGGCAGCAGAACTGTGATGCCGTCCAGGCGTCCCAGTGCTCGCTCCGCTGCGCTCAGGCGCTCTAAAAGCGGCAAGAGGTCAATCGGGGGAGAGGGTGGAAGCGCTGGAGGAATATACGCGCGGACATTCTCGCCGCCTGTCGAGGTCTCTACATAACGACCTAAACGCGTGTTCACGGGGGCAGTCTGGTCCACGCCATCCATTGTACCGACTAATTAGGTGCTAGGCGAACGTCTTAAATAACGGCTCGTCTTAGTAAAAGTCTCCTTAATAAGGGAGGGCTCCCCAAGGGACTAGTAGAAGCTGATCGGCAAGCGCGACCATGCTCATCTGGCCCTCCTGCTCGGCTGCGGACTACGTCGTCAGGAGCTGGCCGAGCCCAAATTTGAGGACATCGTCGAGCGCGAGGGTCGGGCGGTGATCGTCGACCTGGTAGAGAAGGGAAGGCGCGTCCGCACGGTGGCCGTGCCTTTCTGGGTGAAGCAAAGCATCGACCGCTGGACAGCCGCCGCTGACATTCAGATGGGCCTGGTCGGCCGGTCTCGAAGTCCGGCAAGCCGGGCAAAGTGGCACTCGGGGATTGGTCAGTCTGGTCGGTCGTCGAACGGTGCGCCAAGGAAATAGGCATCCAGAACTTTGGGGGGCTCATGACCTGCACCGGACCTGCCCGAAGTTATGCCGGAAGTCGGGCAGCGATCTAGAGCAGATCAAGTTCCTGCTCGGCCACTCGTCAATTCAGACGACCGAACGTATCTCAGGTCCGACCAAGAGATTGCCGTCGCCGTCAATGACACGCGCAGTCTGTGAATCAAAATTAGCAGGCAGGTAGTGTTAAGCCTTAAAGTGACCCTCGCGGGGCCACACCCTAAAGCCTTTACCGAGGCCCCTCCTGCAAATATCGGTAAAATTGTGCCGAAAAGCTTGGGCTGAGAAAAATAGTGGCAAAAAAGATTAACAAGACCGCTCGCGGGCGGTGTATGTTGTTCGCAAGGACGAAACACCCGGCTTGCGACAGAAAAGCCACAAACCGGATGGTGACCGTCCTAACAATTTCAGTGCTGTGGCGCTTGGTAAACGTGGACCAGTTTGACCAGGTCACTTACGACCAGGCCGAAGACGACCAAGATCGGCATTGCTTTTGTAAACAAAGAAGTGGATCGTGGCGCTTTCATGTGGCACCTCCTTTCCTTCTTTAATCACGAGCCCGGTGTTGGCGCACCGGGTTTCGTGTTTTTAGCAGTTTTTCCAATTGGGCAAACGGCTAATATGCCCGCAGAGTAGCGCTCATGGATTGCATCGTCAACTGCTATTCGATGAATTCGTGACAAATCTGTTAATCCATTCTGTTTTTTGGAACGTTATGCTTCCGAGCCGCCACCGGTCTAGGGGTCACCACACCAAACATCAAAACCGTACCGTAAGACGTGTTGCGCACACCTGTCGCCCTAAATGCTGATACTGCTCCCGGCAAGACAGCCTTGCACAAGCGGCGCTGAGCGGGGAAGCCGGTCACAGGACCGACCGGCGGGGACTGCGCGGGAATGCAACGGAGGAGGGCCGGAGATACCCGCCGGACGCAGCGTCCAGCCCTGACCGGCCGCGGCGTCAAGCCCCTGCTCTCTTGCGTGAGGGATCATTAGGCTCTGTTGCATTAACTTCACTGGTCGCAGTTCACTCGGTGCGCCGCTCGATCAGGCAGCGACAGCGAAGATGTCGAACAGCTTGTTTACGAAACGGATCTCCTCTTTGACGCGCGGCTTACAGGTGATCACTTCAAAGCCCTTGATCGTAGCGGCCATGCTAATTTCGCCGGGTAGGTAGTGGGCGACGCTTGACCATGTCTGAGCAGACCACTCTGATGTGTGAATACCTCTTACGCCTTGCCGCGCCAGCCTGCCTACTTGTAGATGAAGGGAGTTTACAGTGGGCAAAATTGACAACATGAGGCAGGAAGTGAGGCTCATAAAGACGCAACTCAAGTTGAAGATGGAGCAGCTCCACGCCGCGCAGTCTGCTGAATTTCGCCTGAAGGTCGGAGACCTTCTACTGAAAAAGGAAGGCGAGTATGGGAATCCAACATGTAAGGTGTACATGATAAGTAAGCTGGTGTTTCACGCTGACCAAACACCCATAATTTACGGAAGACAACGCTTAAAGGATGGGATCTCATTTCACGCGACACAGACAGTTCTGTGCTTCCGCGCCGATGAAGTACCAATGGCAATTGGCCATGTGGATCATTGGCAGAACATACTCCAAGTAAAATCTAGGACTTCCCGACGTAGCTGGATCACTCCCCCGGCTGTACGCTCACCCTATCTGGTATGCAACCCTTTCAACAGATGGGTAATTCAGCTCAGCGATTAGAACACACGGCTAGGATCCTCTAAGAAGCGGAGAGGACCACATGCGGTTTGCCCCCTTTATGTCGTCTTCAACGCGTGGCCGATAGCTCGGGAGATGGTCGTCCATTGTTCCGTTTCGACTCCGAGCTGACGCTCGCCGGCTTTTGTGCGCCGGTAATATTTGGCACGTCGGTTATTTTCCGACGCGCCCCAGAAGGATTTCAGCCATCCGGCTTCTTCCATGCGATGAAGGGCGGGAAAGAGTGACCCAGGCCTGACCTTGAATGTGTCCCCGGTGATCTGCTCGACACGCCGGGCAATGCCCAGGCCGTGAAATTCTCCGTCGCCAATGGCCTTAAGGATGAGCAGGTCCAGCGTGCCCTGCAGAAGATTTCCCTGATTTCGCTCCACTCACCACGCTCCTATTGAATGACGATAGGAGTTTAGAAGACGTTCATAAAGAATGTCAATAGGAGCGATAACCAGCAACGGATCACTTCCACTTCAGAAAACGGATACCATCGTACCTTACGGCTGACGCAAAGGCCTGAATTTGCTTTTGCCGAGTCTTGCAGTGTTTCGCCACTGGTAGTCACCGGTAAGCTTGATGTGCCCCCAGCCGAGCGGAGACAAGTGCTTCCGGAGCACCGGGTCCGCGAAGCCAACCGCCGACCTAGCAATCGCGTTTTCGACCAGGGCCGCGTGGGCGGCGGCGATGGAATGTTACCTCTTGAAAACTTCCGGGCATGGCTGCATTGAGCGCAGCACTCACCGGCGCGGCTTCGTGTTTAAGGATGTTCCAATCGGTTTCTTCCAGTACGACTAGCGCCAGCTTGCGGCCCGTCAGATTTTGCTGATATGAGAGGTTCTTATCCCCCCGTCACCCACGCACTCGAAGCCATTGGCCTCGGCAGCGGCCAACAGATCGCCGTTTTGGAGCGCATCCCGGCGCAATTCACGCGAGGTCGTGATGACGTGGCCGGGCAACAGCACCCGAAGCTTTTTCGGCACGTTGTGATCGAACAAAACTTTCACGGGTGAGCATGTTTCTCATGGCTTGCCGCGTAGCTCAGAATCTCTCGGATCGTTGTTTCCGACACGTCGAAGTCCTCAGCAATTTCTTCAACGGGCGACCCGCCTTCGTAGTTTTCGAGAATCGTATCGGCGGGCAGCCGTGTTCCCTTGAGCAAGGGGACGCCGCTTACCTTACCGGGAACGACCTCGACTAGCGGATAGTCTGTCCAGTCCATGACGGTGCTTTCGGGTAAGTGGGCCATGCTCTAAGGATACTCCCGCGCAGACTGACAATCAACGTGAAAACGTCAGAACTAATTGGCCATTGTGATGGCCGATAGGTGCGCGGGCTTTCCTTTACTGAACGTCAGAGACCTTGCCGTTGGCGAAGATGACTTTCATGTCCGGATAGACGAATACCTGCTTCGCGCCCAGATCGATCGCCTTGGGGGGATCGCCCAGGGACTTCTTCACTTCGTCGGTGGTCATCCCCAGTTTCACCGTCTTGCTTTGGGCGGTCGAGACGGTCGCCGGATTGGCGACGACAGTGTCGATCGCTTTCTTTACGTCATCGGCGCTCAATGATTCGAGGCCGGGGAGCTTCACATTGAGTTCGGCCCTGTACCTGGTTCCCTGGCCGTCGCCCAACGTCGTGGTGTCCACGGTTAGTAGCTCGACCTGTACGGCGTCCTTCTTCACGAAGATCTGGGTCACGTAGACCTTTTCGTCGGGCTTGAGGGTGCGCGAATTTCCGGTGCTGCCGGAGGTGGCGGCCCAAAAGCCGCTTGCCTGGGTCACCTGTCCATCGGCGACATTGGTGTTGATGATTTCTTTTTCCGTGTTCGCCATATCGGCATAGATGCCGGGGACGCGCACGGCCAGGAGAAAGAGTGCAGCGAGCGAGGGCTTTTTCCCCTTCTTGGGCAAAGGCGACGTAGCCGCCTTGCGGGTAGTGGATCTAGGCCATGGTCCGTAGCCGGCCCAGATTCTTCGCGTAAGAGCCACTGTTCGAGGATACGCCGGCGATAGCCCGCGAGTTGCGTCTTGTGCAAGTTGTCGAGACCCAGAGACATTAGTGTCGCCATCGCATCAAGGATGCGTCGTTGCGGCTGGGTCACGCCATCGAGGGATGGCCCTTTGGTGCTATTAACGGCTTCGTCCGACTATGGTTCGCTAGCTTTGAAGCTAACGGATACGGGTTCGGCGCACCTCGCTCGATCCGATAAACAGCATGCACTTCCCCAAGGCGGCCACATGCGTGACACACGGCGTCCATCCGTTGCACCCAGCTCTTTAATTCAGAGGTCTCAGGATGCAAAGCCCAGCAGTTCGGAGTGAAAACGGGCATTCTCCGGAATTTTACGGGTGACAGCTTCAAGCATGGGAGAAAAATTCACTTCGTGAGGACCTTTGCTGTCGATCCACCAATAACCGTCAAGACAACCGCCGCCGTTTCCAGTATCTGGGTCATAGCTACCTAAGACGGCATCCGATCCCGATCCAAACACCTGCGCTGTTGTCTCGTGGATCAGCCCACCGCCGTCATAATGCAACGCGTAGATTTCGACGTACAAGCCTTCCCTCCCCGAAGATACAAGCAAATCTTGCAAGGCACAGTGCGCGCCTGGATCGAGAAGGAAGGGAGGACATTCGGTTTTCGGTTGCGAAGTGGATAGAATCGGGTTTGATTTCGGCCGACCCCGGGCGACGACGCCCGAGGTGTTTAAGGAGAATATCATTCCTTTGTCCGCACAGATCGGCTCCGACCGGGGCGCAGACGCCGTCTTGCGTGTGTTTCGCGCTGATGAGCTACGCCTTTTTGTTGCAGCGGCCTCGATTGCGCTCGGATTCGTGATTCTCGGCTTTTCGCTGGTTCGGCAACGATTCGATCGGCTACTTTCCTTTCTAGCCTGGTTCGCCGTCGTGTACGGCGCTCGCCTCTGGTTGCAGTCGGGAATTCATCACCTGATGATGCCCGCGTCCGTCGCTGCCAACAGATTGCAGATGGTGCTTAATTTCTTCGTCGCAATACCCGCGTTCCTATTCTTCGGGGAGACCGGAACTGGAGGCCGGGTAGGGCGCGTGTTGGTGAACACAGTTTGTATCTCTGCTTTGTTGCTCATGGCGGCGGTGCTGCTTGGATTCTCGTTGTTGGCACTTGATCGGGCGAACAGCTTATTGATCATTGCAGGATCAGCGTCGCTCTTGTTCTTTGCCTTCCGGCAATCTCCGGCGACCAAGGATGAGTTTGTGTTCCGCGCGGGGTTGATTGTGTTCGTCGCCCTGGTGCTGTGGACGAACGTTTCAGAGTTGCTGGGACATGCAGCCACGTTCGAGTTCTACGGTTTTGCCATACTTTTATGCTGTCTCGGCTATGTTGCCGCTCGGCGGACGCTCGACCGCGATGAACGGTGGAGTGCCATCCAGCAGGAACTCGATATCGCACGGCGGATTCAGATGTCGATCCTTCCCGCCGCTTCCCCGAACTCAGATAATTTTTGTGTCGCCACTCGATACAGGGCCATGACCTCGGTGGCCGGCGACTTCTACGAATTCCTGCTGGCCGAAGACGGAGGCTTGGGGATGCTGGTGGCCGATGTGTCAGGTCACGGTGTGCCGGCGGCCCTGATTGCTTCTATGGTCAAGGTAGCTGTTCAATCTCAGCGCCATATGCAGGGTGATCCCGCTTCGCTACTTGCTGGTGTGAATCAAGCGTTGTGCGGAAATGCCCAGAACCAGCTCGTAACTGCGGCATACGTTTACCTCGATGCGAGAAAAGCCGAGCTTCGTTATGCAGGCGCCGGGCATCCGCCAATGCTCCTGTTGCGTGACGGCGAGGTGATCTCGATTGAAGAAAACGGTCTGGTCATGGCATTGATGCCACACGCCATCTATACCTCCAGGGTGATGGGGTTACAGCGGGGTGACCGCATCCTGCTGTACACGGACGGGATACTGGAACCTATCAACGCCAACGAAGAAGAGTTCGGTTATGAGCGGCTCGTTAGCCTTGTGAAGGCAAGCGCAATCTACTCTCCGGACGAAGCGGCCGATAGCATTCTCGGCGCCGTGAGCGCCTGGTCTGCGAGTCAGCAGGATGACCTCACTATCATGATCTGCGACTACAAGCCGGCCCTGCAATCCCGAACCAGCGCGGTTCCGGGATAGTGATTCTTGCGGTCGATCCCGAGAAATCGCAATAGGCCGTGGAAATGAAAAGGCGGGAAGCGCCGACCTCAGTCCATGCTCAGCTCGCAGTGAAAGACGAGTACACCTTCGCGTTCCTTAATCTTGGAAATGAACACAGCGAGCGCGAGTTGGAGCGGGCAATCACTGACGGGTCGAAGCCTTCCTGGGCGGCATGTTTACTTTCGTCGGGAGCCAGTACAAGATCGAGGTGGGGGCGAGAGTTTTTATTGACCCCTGCTCTACCATCGTCGCTTGCGCGCCCTAGTCGCTCTTGAATTGAAAGTCGGTGAGTTTGAACCGGAATACGTTGGCAAGATGCAGTTTTATCTCTCAGTCCTAGACGACACAGTTCGTCTTCCGGAAGAGCAACCTTCCATAAGGATAATTCTCTGCAAGTCGAAGGATAAAGTGGTCGTGGAGTACGCTTTGAAGGAGAGGCTATGCGTAATGCGAACGTGCAGGGCCGCGAAGCAGCGCGGCACCACCGACTGGAATCGACACATGGCAATCAATACACCCTATGCTGATTGGTTTATCAGATTATCCATATAGCCGCATAGCTTTTCCCTCTAACTACTTGCAGTGAAGAAAATGCACTTGAAAGGTGGTCTGCCACTGAGATGAAGATGCGAAGGCTTTCGCGCTATGCTGCCCTATGTGGAAGGGGAGAGGGCGGCCTTCATGGTCTCGTTCTCCAAGAAGACCTTTAGTCCTGCTATTCTTCCGTCCCACGGAGAAACCTGGCAAGCCCGATCTTGTAATCTTGGCTGCCGGTATGCTGAGGGAAGAACAAAATATGCTGCTGAACACAGCGCGTGCGTTTTATGAGTTTTGGAACACTAACGACGCCAAAACTCTGAAATCAGTCCTCTCTCCCAAATTTCACAGACCGCGATCTGCCTCCCGGTAGGCCTCAAGGAGCTAACGGGCCTCTCTCTATGCCAACACGCAGTTCCGAAAGGCGGTTCCAGACCTCCACTGTGAAGTCACGCAGCAGATCGTTGCCGGCGATCGTGTTGTTTCAAACCTCCGCTTTACTGGGCATTTCACAGGCGTCTTCGGCGCGTTGCATGGCTCCGGACAAACAGTGGACTTCATTGCGACCGACATCCTCCGAATCCAGGCCGGAAAGATTACTGACAACTGGCACCTGGAAGACAACTTAACTTTTCAGCAGCAGATTGCGGCGATGAAGGACTAGTCTTCTTAATACCCTTGTCTCGTCAGCTGACTGGTCTCTTTGATAGGAAAATGTCGCATGGCACAGACACCTACACAGACACGCAGATTCGATCGGCAGACTACCTAAACCTGGGGGACCCCAGCGGTATGGATTATTGATCCAGGGTCAAGGACCGGGCGCCAGTGTGTCGGCTTATCCTGGATTGCCAGCGAGAGGCTCGAGGTTCCCAACACCGCGATATGGATCAGTCTTTCTAAGTTGTTCTTTGAACTGGATGATGACTAGCGCTAGGAATGAGGGGCAGGGAAGTGCCTACTGGCGTTATGCTGGGGGGCGCGAAGATCGGCGTTCACCACCTGCTGACGACCTCGTCCTGACAAGGGAAGACCAACCAATTTAGACAATGTCACCACCGACTACTCCTATGTAAAGGCCGGAGCGCCCCTTGAAGGCGTGCTCGGAGATTGGCTTCTAAGGGGACATATCTGGCGCGCAGCCTGGCGCTGCGGGGGTTGAGGATCACTGAGGAATTAACCTAACTTAACTCGAATCGTAGGCCATCCCTTCACGTCATGTCTGATCCAAAAGGAACACATTGCCGCGCGCTTGCGTTCCGTTTTGCACATGTCCGTCGGCGCTTGCACGACCCAAAGCCTACGACAAATAGCACCTCAAAGCTACGACAAGTAATTCAAAGCTACGACAAGTAATTCCTCAAACTACACTGCCGGACGTGAGAAGCAGATCGTTGTGCGCCAGGTCAAGTACCTGAACAACATCGTTCGCTGCGTCCGCATCCTCTCTCCGGCATCGAACTCATGCACATGATCAGCAAAGGGCAAATGATAACCGGCGGCAGCGGACAAACCCTGCACAGCAGTTCTACTCCTTGGCAGCATAAGCAACCCCCCATCGGCCTTTTGATCGTTCACCACCCTTACTGCGACAGAACTTCACCAAATCTGGCTGGCGATCACCTGTGGAGGACCCTGCTGGCCTTCCAGAATCTCGGTGGAGAGCACAATCTCGACGTTCTTCCCCATAGTGACCTTCGCCTGCGCCAGCCAGGTTGCCAGGTATTTGTCGTTCGTAAGGAATTCTGCTGCTGCCGCAGTACCACTTTTCCCAATGCCGGCCACGATCAGCACCTGCTGCTGGATTCGTGGGTCAAAAAGGCTCGCGACGATCGCATAATCGCGCGAGTCGCTCACCGCGCTCTGGCCATTATCAAAGCTCCAACGCTGATCAGGATGCTTGCTGTCGACGATAACGCCCAGGAGGGCTCTTGGATTTTCGAAGCGGTAGCGTAGGGTAGAGGTCAGGCGGAGCGTCCACACATTATCGAAGCCGCCAATGAGAACAACCGGGCCCCGCTGTAGTTGTTCAAAGGTAGTCTCGGATGCCCCCTGTGTTTCAAAGCTGTGGTCGCGCCTAGTGAGCAGCCTGGTCAAGTGGCTATAGCTGACAATGTCACTGACCGGCACCATCTCGGAACGAATCATCGAAGACAGCATATTTTGCTTGTCTTCGGAACCGTAGGCCACGTGCAGCGCCGGTGAGAGATCGTTGCCGCTTGAATCGAGCGAGTGAACACCGATCACGATCAACGCCGGGCCATCGGCAGCCAGGATCGGCTTCCAGAAGTAATCAATTCCCTTTTCCCCCGGATAATCCGGCTGCTGGCGGAAGATAAAGCCCGCCCCGGCAATCAGTATTCCCAAAATCAAAATAGCCATCGCGGCGTGCAGGCTCAGACTAGGCTTTTGAGTCAGGTGAGCCGGGAGAGAGTCAGAGGCATCCAAGGTCGGCTCATCGCTCGGCACCCCCGAAGAGGGATCCAACACCCGGTCGGAGATTTCAGCGGGAGCATCTTCCACATCCGCCGGAAGCACCTCGGTGGGGCTCTCGGGCAGGAGAAATTGCGGTACGTAAGATCCGATCGGCAGTTCGATCCTCAGCTCATGCCGATGTCCGGCGGCTTGATAATACTGGGCAATGCGTTTTCGGATTTCCCCCGCCGTGACGCGCACCACTGGGTCGGCGCTCGTATCGTAGTCGTTCAGGCGTCCAAAAACTTCAATCCCCAAAGTTCGCTCTTTGAGCAGGTCAGTTCGCCCAGCCAGCGTATGTTCCACCGCAAACTTGAGCAGATTTGGATAGCGCTTACTGTTACGAAAATGAGGGCTGCCGATAATCCGCTCCAGCTGCTTAAGTACCTCGATTCGGTTCGGCTCCTCCGGTTGATGGTCGGCTTTCGATAATAGGGGCGCAGCAAGAGTCGCCATGGGTTATAGGCTACCGATAGATTTGGGGCCTTGTGACCCTCCTTTAGGTGGAGGTTTCTTCAGGCCACCCGGAGAGATCTTCGCTCGATAGTTCGGATTCGGTTTCACTTGGCGTTCCTCACCCATTCTAAGCTTAGAGGTCGCGCGCGCCATATTGGTCTGGTGGGGTACTATACGTGACCGGATACGAAGCATAAACCATATTAACCTTAATAATTTAGGACGATACCTCTCTATGCTACCGTATGCGTCTTGCCAGCATCGCAGCCTAACCCCAAGGATTGCCCGACTGTTCCCCTCACTCACCACCTTTAGTTGAGTGAAAGAGGCAGCCATGTACAAGCGAATCAATGAGAAGGCAAGTCTTGGCGTATATCACTCAATTGTTCTTTCTTTAGGAGGACCACCATCATGATGTATTTCATTAGACGCGCGAACTCGCGTCCAGGAGACGATCGGCCCCGTCGGTCATTCTTCGCCCGTGCACTCAGCTTCATGCTGCTGGCATTTTCGTTCACCTTGTCCGCATCGGCTCAACTCACCACCGCAGATATTCTCGGTACCGTATCTGACGCCTCTGGGGCGGTCATTCCCGGCGCCGACGTAAAACTGACGAATCTGGGGACTAACGAGACCCATAGCGCCGTGACAAATGACACCGGCGACTATGTCTTCACACTTCTTCCCGTTGGTCACTATTCAATCTCCGTGAAGGCAAAGGGTTTCCAGGAGTCGATTGCCAAGGACCTCTCCGTAGAAGCTGGTGATCGCGCCCGCGCCGATATCCACGTGCAACTCGGGTCGGAGTCAACCGTCGTCGAAGTCACAGCCCAGACCCCCCTTCTCCAGGCCGACAGCGCTACCGTCAGCTCGACGGTAACTGCAAAAGCGGTTCAGGATCTTCCCTTGAATGGCCGCAACTTCGTCCAGTTGGTCCAACTGGTTCCCGGTGCGAATGAGGGACCTGGCAATGGATTGAGCAGCGGCGGACGTCCTGACGACCGTCGGACCAATGCGGCCGGTATCTCGGTGAACGGGCAGGACGACACCCTCAATAATTGGGTGGTCGACGGAATCGACGACAACGAACGGATCATCGGCTCGATCGGCGTCAAGCCGAACGTCGAAGGCATCCAGGAAATCACCGTTCAGACCAACAGCTACGCAGCCGAGGCTGGCCGCACGGCAGGAGGGGTCATCAATATCGTCACCCGCTCTGGGACGAACCAGTTCCATGGCTCGGTCTACGAATATTTCCGCAACGACATCTTCGACGGCCGCAACTACTTCCAGTCCACCGGCAGAAAGCCCGAACTGCGGCAAAATCAGTACGGCGCAAGCATCGGCGGACCCATCTTCCGCGATCGCACCTTCTTCTACTTCGATTTCGAAGGATTGCGCCAGGTGTCGGGCGTGACCGACACCGGCACCGTCCCCACCATGGGGGAATATGACGCCATCAACAGTATCGGCGGAAGCACGCCGCAAAGCCTTCTGTCAGTAGCAAACGGCACTGCTGGCCTGCCCATCGATCCAATCGCGCTGAACTACCTCAAGCTCTTCCCAGCACCGACCAATGGCAATCTTACCAACAACTTCACCATCAGCCCCAACAAGACCCAGAACGGCTTTACATATGACGGGCGCGTCGACCACCGCTTTAATGACAAGAACCTGTTCTTTGGTCGCTACGCGTATAACAAGGTTGATACCTTCACGCCTCCCAACTTCGGCATCGTGAATGGACTCGAGATCAGCGGCGGTCGCTACAACTTCGATGGTCCTGCGACAGATGTTGCCCAGCAATACGCCTTTGGCTACACTCACTTCTTCAATCAGAGCCTCGTGCTCGATCTGCGGGCCGCATACACCCGCATCAACAACCTCTCTTTGCCCCTGAACTATGGGCTCAACGCTGATCAAACCATCGGCTTCCCGGCGGGAATGACCTCCTTCAGCCCCTTTGCCAACTCCCTTACTCCGATCTCTATTGGGCCGTTCGGCGATATCGGCGATGGCGCATACGTGCCGCTGCAGGACATCGATGGTACCTTCCAGTACGCTGGTACGGTCAGCTGGACCAAGGGAAACCACAACTTCAAGTTCGGCGCCAGCCTGATCCGCCGCCAGGCGCGGAACGTTCAAAGCGCCTCGGCAGTCGGAGCCTACAGCTTCAACTTGCCCACTGACAGCAACGCCGATCAGCTCACGCAGCAGAACAACCAGCTCGCCTCGACTTTGGTTGGAGCTTACAACAGCGAGACTCGCAACTTTAACCTTTCCCCGCCCGACTATCGCAGCTGGGAACCGAGCGGATTCGCCCAGGATAGCTGGAAGATAAACCCGAAGTTGACCTTGCTCTACGGTCTACGCTATGACGTCTTCACGCCATTCACCGAAGCTCATGACCACATCTCCAACTTCGACTTTCCCGAAGCTCTCGGACTCACCGCTGCCAACATCGGCGATGCGTTGAAGGTCGCTGGAGTGAACGGAGTCGATAAGCAGGTCAACATCCCAACGGATTATTCCAATGTCGCCCCACGGCTTGGATTCTCATACTCTCTTATGCCCGGCACCATCCTTCGTGGCGGCTACGGACTGAGCTTCTTCCCCGGCAACTACACCTCCAACGCCGACCTGAAGAATGCTCCGTTCACCTCGATCTTCAGCCCGTCCTGCCAGTCCGACCTCGCAGTTGCCATTGAAGAAGGTCAAAACGGCGGCGCGCCTCTCCCGGGTCAAAATCCGGCCTGCTCGACTATCGGCGCGCCCGGTGTCCTGAACGAAGGCCTGCCAACGCCTACCGCGCCAAATCTCACGGCGCTGAATACCGTCACCGGATTGAGCTTTGTGGCAGAGGCCCCGCATTTCAAGTCGGCCCTCATTCAACAGTTCAATCTGCAGGTGGAGCAGCAGATCGGTCCCAACGTCTTCACCATTGGCTATGTGGGCAACATCGGTCAGCACCTGCCTGAATCCATCAACAACATCAACCAGGCTTTGCCCTACAACCCTCTCGCCCCACTTGGCAGTGCAGCAAATCCAGTCGGCGGAGCCCGCCCTCTGAATGCGCAGCTCCCGAATCTAGGCGGAGTGAGCTACATCAACAGCGGCGGCATCTCCAACTACAGCGCCTTGCAGACCTCCTTCCAGCGCCGTTTCACCAAGGGCCTGGCCTTCGACGCCAACTACACCTGGGGTAAGGCGCTCAGCGACATCACTGGCTTCTCCCAACAGGGCAGCAACCAGGGTTGGAGCAACGCCAATCCTCTCAACATCCGTGGCATCGAATATGGTGTTGCGGAAAACGACATCCAGAACCGCTTTGCCATCGGTCTGAATTACGAAATTCAGTATGGCAGAGAGTTCACCGGCATCAAGAAAACCGCCTTCTCCGGATGGCAGATCAACCTGATCTCCGCCTGGCAAAGCGGCAAACCCTTCACCGTCATCAACAGCGGCGCCGGGGTGGACAATCCTGAAGGCTTGGGCTACAGCAATCGCGCCACCCCGCAAAACAGCGGCGGTAACGATCGCCCTGACCAGCTTGGCGACGCGCGACTCGGCAACCGCAGCATCAACCACTGGTTCGACACCACCAAATTCGCCCCGCAGCCTCTGGGGACGATCGGTACCGCGCAGCGCAACTCGCTCTTCGGACCCGAGTATCGCCACGTGGATCTCTCCCTGTTCAAAACTTTTCCCGTCACGGAGCGTGTGAACCTGCAGTTCCGAGTCGAAAGCTTCAACATTGCCAACACGCCGAACTTCTATTTGCAGAACGGCCAGCCAGGCGACTCCTTCGGAAACGCAGGTTTCGGAACGATCTCCCAGACCGACCCGAACTACACACCGCGTGAATTTCAGTTCGCGCTGAAGGCGCAATTCTGACATTGAAATGACGGGCTCAGCGGCGAGTTGAAGTTAGGTCGCCGGATGAGCCCGCACAGGCGTCCGATCGAGGTAGCTTTGGCAACCTCATTTCTTGGGTTCTGTCGCAATAAGGATGTATGAACGGTGAAAGGCCGATAGGATCGGGTTGCTTATGCTTCCAAGGAGTAGAACTGCACTCAAATGGCGGAATTTTGCTCTTCGGCCTCATTTACTGCACTTAAAGACCGGAATTCGAAATGGCTTATGTACTTTAATCCCGAACGAAAGAACGTGCAGCGGAACGGTGAAGAGCGTAAACGACTGCGTTTGTGATGTCGCCGATGTCAACAGTGTGAAGATTTCCGTGGCCAACAAGGAGTAAGAAAGAAGATGTACCATTCACAGGGCGGATCTAGACACCACCTGAACCGCCGTATGTGGCTGCCATTCTGGTTGTCAAGCATATGCAGGTAACGAAAACCATTGGGGGCTCTATGAGTGGCTTCATCAAATCTACCTGTCAAAATGTCGTCATAACGATTCATGTCTTGATGGTTTTGGCTTGTTTCGGCAATATGGGCCACGCTCAGAACAGCGTGTTGACACAGCATAATGACAATCTTCGCGACGGCGTGAATGCCACGGAGAGCGTCCTGACCCCCTCGAATGTCAATGCCAATCAGTTTGGACTGCTGTTCAAGCTAGGGGTAGATGACCAGGTGTACGCACAGCCGCTGGTGGACGACAGCGTTAGCGTTAATGGCGCCACGCACAGCGTGGTCTACATCGCGACGACCAACAACAGCGTATACGCCTTCGATGCCAATACGGGCGCTCCTTACTGGCATGTAAACCTGGGCACTGCCTTGAAGGTCAGCGATATTGGGTTTGGCTGTACGGATGTTCTGAACACGACAGGCATCATGAGTACACCGGTGATCAATCCGAGCAACAACACGATGTACGTGGTGGCCGAGACCTACATCAATGGTACGGCCGCGCATAAGTTGCATGCACTTAGCCTGTCCACCGGTGCCGAACAGTCGGGTAGCCCAGTACAGATTCAGGCCAGCGGTTTTAGCTCCGAGGACGCGCTGCAGCGTCCTGGACTTTTGCTGGCCAACGGAAACATCTACTTCTCATTTGCCTCTCATTGCGATCACGGGTCATGGAAAGGCTTTACTTTTGCTTACAACGCGGCCTCTCTGGCACAAGTGGGCGTCTTCGACCCGTCGCCCGACGACAACGGCGCTGGCATTTGGCAATCTGGCAATGGCGATGCGGCGGATTCTGCCGGATACGTCTACTGGGTGACGGGGAACGGCACCTGGGATGGTGTCAACGATTTTAGCGAGAGCATGATGAAGGGAACACCGAACCTCGGCCTTGCGGATTGGTATACGCCCACCAACCCAGCCGGCCTCGACAGCGGGGACATCGACTTGACCTCTTCCGGCCCGCTGCTGCTCGCCAACACGAGCCTAATGATCGCTGGAGGCAAGCAGGGCGTGCTAAACCTGGTGAATACGGGGAATATGGGCCATCTTGGAGGAGCGGTACAAACCTGGTCGGCCAACAACTCCCACCTTCACTCGCTGGTGTACTTCAATTCCAATCTCTATGTTTGGGGTCAGGCTGATTATCTGAAAGTTTTTCACTTTAACGGCTCTACATTCGGCATCACTCCAACGTATACCGGGCCGGTTCAAGCGATCGGGCACCCCGGAGGTACACTGTCCATCTCCGCGAATGGCACGTCGAACGGCATCTTGTGGGCGGCAACCAATATGGCCGGGCCGAGCAGCCCAGACGCGTGGCACTCAACGCAGCCTGGCATCCTCTACGCCTACAGCCTGCCGAACATGACGCAACTATGGACCAACCAGCAGAATGCGACACGGGATACCTGCAACAACTACGCAAAGTTCACACCGCCAACCATCGTCAATGGCAAAGTTTACCTGGCCAGCTTCGGGACCGCACAGACGAGCAGCGGACAAGTGTGTGTTTATGGCGCTATCGCTTCTACTAGTCTGATCGCGGACGGCACCTACGTCATCACCAGCGTTCACAGCGGACAAGCCATTGATGATCCCGCATCTTCGAAGACCAATGGCACGATCATGACCCAGTACACGGTCAATAACGGCACGAACCAACAGTGGACGCTGCACAACTTGGGCAACAATGTCGTCACTCTGACCAACGTAGCGAGCGGTGAGTTGCTGGATGTCGTGGGGAACTCGACAGCCAATAGCGCCCTTGTCGATCAATGGCCCGCGAACGGCCAAACTAACCAACAGTGGAATGTCGTTTCCGTGGGTGGAGGCTCCTACGAATTGACTAGCGTCCACAGCGGCGAGGCCCTGGACGTGGATGGTGGGGGAACCACCATGGGCGAGAAACTTGACCAATTTCCGTACCAGGGTAAGCCGTGGCAACAGTGGAAGTTCACCTCCAAGTAGACCCAATGACGCGGGTCGGCAAGTCCGTCGATCCGCGTTGTAAATTCTTTTTCCAGGGAAATCGTTAATGAGCTTTAGCCGCAGGGAATTCTTGACTTCCGCGGTCCTGTCGTCGGCTGCGCTTTCGCTTGAAGCACAAGGAATCCCCGAAACGGCGACTCCCATGCAGGACCATGCAGGACACGCTCACCCCAAACCTGAACGGCCTAAGGTGGCCCGCGTTCCTGCAGTGCTCTCGCGAATCACCGGTACTGCGGGATTAGATGCCGCTTATAGTTGTTTAAAGGCCGGTCGGGATACCCTTCAAGCCGCGCTCCAGATCACGCAGGCGCAGGAAGATTACCAGGACGATGCTACGGCGGGACTAGGCGGTCTGCCCAATGCGAGCGGCGAGGTGCAACTCGATGCCTGCTGCTTTCATGGGCCGACACGTCGAACCGCCGCCGTCGGCGCGGTGCAGGGCATCAAGAACGCTTCTCTGCTAGCCCATACGCTTATGGAACGCACTGCCTACCCGATGCTGGTCGGCGAAGATGCTCAACGGTTTGCCCTAACGCGAAGTTTCGTGCAGCAGGAGCTGCTCACCCGGCGCACACGAGCGGTTTGGGAGCTTTGGAAGCAGCTCCAATTCGTCTTGAGACCGCTCGGTGCAGGCATCTATGACCCGGCTTGGCCAGAGCCGGACAGAGAGACGCATTTTCTTCCCGCGTCACAAGATGAGTTGAACCTCTTGGTGCGCAAGTTCGAACCGCTCGCAGTCAAGGCTGGAATCGGGCCGCAATGGACCTGGCGTGCGGTATATGACGCACTATTTCCCGCCGCCAATCCTCTCTACGTCTCTACGGTAAACGAGAAGCAGGAGATCTCCTGCGCGGCTACGACGAGCGGGCTGCCATGGAGAATGCCGGGGGCGACAAGCGACATCGCCAACCCTGGAACTGGCTGCTATCTCGATCCGGAAGTCGGATCGGCCGGTGCGAGTGGCAACGCCGCTGCCAATATCAAGATAGGAGGTGCGCGACTAATTGTGGAAAACATGCGACAAGGCATGACCCCGGAGGAGGCTGGGATGGATGCTTTACGCAAACTCGTGCAATGGTATCGGAATGACATAGCGGCCTTACGCTTTGTAGAGGTGCTTTACTATGTCCAGCGCAAAGATGGAGCTTATAGCTGTGTTTCGCTTTGGCACGGAGACCGCACGGGGCACGCGCAGCAGTTTGCCATCCATGACGGTGTGCGACGCACCGAGGAGTGTCTGTTCTTACTAGAAGGCAATCCCCCGAATGGCCTTTCGACCTCCCTCCATACATCAATTCGTTTCGCCAGAGCGGCCTTTGAAAGTGGGGCAGCATAAGCCGAGAGAAGCTCGCGCAGGATCTTCTGTTTGTCTTGGAGTCGCGCGATGAGCGGCGTTGCCGCGCTTGTCCTAACCAAGAAAGCCGATCCGCGTCAACAATGCGTCCAGGGATGAACGACTTTAGGCCGAGAGTAGCGGGTTCGATGTAACGTTCCTGTAGGATTTTGGGAAGCGCCCGTGGAGAAAGGGAAAGTTATGTTTGTTTAGGACGCTAGGATTCGCTTGGCTTGCGTTTTGAGATCAAGATGCAGGCTTCAGGATGGCGCGGTAGAGGGTTGATCGTGCGATGTGGAAGCGCGCCGCGATTCGGACACAGGGATCTCGGCTGACTTGAGCAATGCACGGTTGCGCACGGATTGATCGAAACGATCGAAGTGCTGCGGGAGATGAACCGCGACGGTTTGCGGAAAGTGCCGCATAACGCCCCCTTGAGCTTCATTCGGAGGCGCTGGGAAGCGTATGGGTTCTGTCGCAATAAGGGTGTGTGAACGATCAAAGGCCGATAGGATTGGGTTGCTTATGCTGCCAAGGAGTAGAACTGCTGTGCGGGGGTAAAATACACCGATTCCGCTGATCCGGGTGCGGAGTCCGCCTGGGAGTGAGAACTCCGCGACATCTCCGTCGGCCGGGGTCGATAAGTCGCCATTACGTAAATCGCGCAAAGGGAGTCTGCTTGTCAACCAGGTGGGGCATCGCATTCACGCACATGATCAGCAAAGGACAAATGAAAATCGGGGGCAGCGGACAAACCCTCCGGCCGTTGTACTGCCGACTATGATGGCATGGAGGGAGGCACGGAAGACCATAGAAGTGTATTCGGCTCGGCTTTGCGAGACCTCATCGACGAGAATGACAACCTTGCCCGCATAGTGGGGTTTAGCGGGCGTGAGGACTTCGGGCACGGCCCAATGAAAGGCACATGCTCCACACAAAGCTTAGCTGCCTCAGCAATTTGCCGCTGCCATATTCCTGCAAGGATTGGGCGAGGCCCGTATCTGGGCTAAAGCTCCAGACTCGTCGCGAAGTCCCGTTCGGCGCGATTACCGTTGCACTAGTATTAATCTGACCATTGCCGCCAGCGGCACGCTGAAATGCATGGGTGAGGCCAGTCGTATCCTCGGAAGAAGCGCGCAGCGAACGTGTCACAACTTCGCGAACGGCATTGCCATTGGCGAAAGTGGCTGTCTTATATTGCCAAGCCAGGGCAGCACCGAAAGGAAGTTGCACTTCCTCCAATTCTGAATAGGAGTTGTAAGCAAAGCTGTGCTGGTGCCCGGCTCCGTCTGTGATGCTGGCGAGGGACTGCACGGGTTTTGGTTCAGCAGCATCGCTGAAGGGTGACTCAATCTGCAACTCAAAATAGGTAAAGCTATAGTTCTCTTTAGCATTTACTCCACTAATGACAGCGAGTAATCGCGGTGAGTTGCCCGCTTCATACTGAAAGCGATAGGTGGCGCCTTCGATCGAAGAGTAGACGCTCCGTGCGTCGCTGATGCTGAAAAAGACCTCGTGAGTTGAATCGCGCGGGCTGCCCATTACTTCACGCTCGTATCCATTGTTGTTGGGACCTTACGAAAAATGCGGGTGATATCTCGTGCGCCAGGTCTACAGACTCTTCAATGGCGTTGCTGGTTGGAAGAACGCGGACATTTACTTGTTTCTCTCGCGCAAGTCGCAGTCCTGCGACGATGCAAGCTCCCAGCTTCGCGAATTTAGGTCGGTTCATGTCGTCGATAAGGATGTGGTGCTTGTTGTCCGAAAGTGGTGTGTAGTAAATATTTTCGCCTCGACGCTGGAGACGCTGCATCTCCGGGATGCGCTGGGCGATCTCCTCGGGCGTGAAGCCCTTGGTTACGCCGGTCTGCTTGTCCTTATCGAGAATGAAAATCTTGTTCTGGCCGTCGGGCAGCATCTTGATCGAGGTGACGCGGTAACGCTCGGCCTGCACGGCGTCATGGTATTTCTCGAATTGTTGGAGTTCGAGAGAGGCAGCGGTGCCTTGGAATTTGTGATTTGGGACTGCTTGGCTGGGCGTCTCAGCTGGCGCGGGCTGGGGGTGTCTTGGTGATTCCCGGACTGGGGTTTCTTGGTTCCTGACCGCTGGGCTATCAGAGATGTAGAGATTGACCTCGCGGCCTTTTCGGGAGAGCACGGCGATCTCCCCGTCGCCCGGCGCGGTGTCGTGAGTGAAGAGTACTCGCTCCGGAGCTCCGGCCTTAACGCTCTCGATTGCGTAGCCATGTTCGATGTGGCGGGCCTGGTCGGCGGTGAGCTTCGCGAGCGAACCTTTGTCGAGCCGTACTTCGAGATTGCTCGGGTCGATCGCCGTAACCGTCCCCAGTTCGCCTCTGCGGATGCCAACTCGGCGTCCGTGCGGGTGAATTGGACGCGGTCGCCTTTGGCGATTTCGCGCTGCTCTTGACGAAAGACGGCGCTCTCGGCGGTCATCGTTCTCGAAAGATGCGGATCAGGATTTCGCGTGATTCGGGACAACCTTGCTGGCGTCAACCATACGACGCGCGACCGGTTCTGTTGGCGCTTTTACTCGTCTCAGCTTTTGTTCCACTTTTTACACGCTGGCGAGGATCTCGACCAGAGATACGGAGCATAGCGCAGACCACTATGGTTGGTTGTTTTTCGCCATGACAAGAACTGTAAGCGTTGTACATAGTACTTTTCAAGTAGAGCGGCACGAGGATCGTCAGAACTCGGCGCTAGCGGCGCATACAAGTACTTCAGAAAGCGAAGGATGGAGAGGATAAAGACAAATTGAGCGGCAGCGGCTTTATGTTCCACTACCTCTCTATCCTTAAAGACGAAGGCTCAAAAAGCCCTACCTCGCCGCGGCAAGAAGCCGCGAAAAGTAGCCATTAAGACATAATCAGACTTGAGCAGACATAATCAGACGTTGGCATACTTAAACTTAGAAAAACATACTTATCTCGTTTGCCACCGTAGCCGGAGCGGAGCACAGTGGACCAGCGCTCGTCCCCTCAAGGGTTGGCACCTCAGTTGTCGGCTGTGCGCGCACTAGGCCTGACGTGGAAGGAAATCTGGATGGAACTGGTCAACTGCGGGTATCGCGGCCGATATCCCCAATTCACGAGAATGACTCACTTGCTATTCGCGCGCAGCTCGGAAAAAGTAGAAGCGAGAACCTCACTCCCCCTCCCTGTCTCTCTTGCGGCTGATTCTCAAGCAGCACCAATTGTTTCGCGAATCGAAGGGCACGTTGTGCAAGAAAGTATGGACTGGCGAGCCCAGCGGGAAAGCATTCGGGCCAACCGGTGCTTCTGTATGGCCTGCGCCACGGAAAGTCCTGAAGAAAAGATCTAAATGCCACCGCAGGTGGGCGACTCAATTATGCGGTGCGTTCATCGTTACTCACTGCTTGGCCCCCAAGCCACGAAAGGCAAGTGCAAGGATTCTCCTGACCCGCGCCTCTCCGGCTGGCGTAGGTGGGATTCGCCACAACAAACCTATGAATACCAGGAAGTCTTCAGGGTCTGTTCCGGGACGGATCTCGCCCGACACCTCGCATGCGCGCATCAGTTGGCGAACCGCGCCCAACATGGGCGTGTAGGTTTCTTGAACGTCTTGCTCCGACTGCGCGGCATGAACGATATCTGCAACACCGTACTTCATCTTTAATGATTGCGCGAACCGATCGCACCAGGTACGAAATGCCTTGAGCGGCGGCTGCTTGCTCAACAGCGTCGGAGCAAGCGCCACCAACGTGTCGATCTCTTTCCGATACACCCCAAGCACCAAGGATTCGCGGCTTGGAAAGTGCCGATAGAGCGTACCGGCTCCAACCCCGGCGGCCTTGGCGATGGAGTTGAGGGAAGCCAACGGATCAGCGGCGAGCGCGTCGCGCGCCATATCCAGGATGCGATCTCTGTTGGCCCGCGCGTCGGCGCGCAGAATTTCGTCGTCGCCCATAACCTTCCTTGACTAATCGGAGAGTTCTCCGTTAAGCTCCACGATAACCGGAGAGTTATCCATTTCTATCCGGTTTGGAGGAACAATGCAATACAGAAAGCTTGGTAACACGGGTCTGGACGTCTCTCCGATCTGCATCGGCTGTATGGGATTTGGTGAGCCCGGCCGCGCCTACCCCAGTTGGTCACTCGATGAGGAAACGAGCCGTTCGCTGATCCGCCACGCAATCGAGGCGGGAATCAACTTCTTCGACACCGCCAATATGTATTCAAACGGGGGGAGCGAGGAGATCCTGGGCAAGGCCCTGAAGGATTTCGCCAACCGCGATAGTGTCGTCATCGCCACCAAGGTAGCTTCCGCTACCCACAACGGACCCAACGCGATTGGGTTGTCACGGAAAGCGATCATGAAAGAGATCGACCACAGTCTGCAGCGGCTTGGCACCGACTATGTCGATCTATATCAAATCCATCGTCGCGATCAGCTCACACCCTGGGAAGAGACCCTGGAAGCGCTTCACGATTTGGTCAAAATGGGCAAAGTGCGCTACATCGGTGCTTCTTCCATGAAGACATGGGAGTTCAGTAAAGCGTTGCACCTCCAGAAAGCAAATGGCTGGGTACGCTTCGTATCCTTACAGGACACCTACAATCTCCTCACGCGCGAAGAAGAACGCGAGATGCTTCCGCTGTGCATCGATGAAGGCGTTCAGACTATCGTTTACAGCCCGCTTGCGCGCGGCCGCCTCCCTCGATCGTGGGGAGAAAGCTCGGCAAGGTCGGAAGCTGAAGCCGCCGCCGGTCATAGCGACGACACAAACGCGGAAAGCAATCGGAAAATCGTGGAGGCTGTGGGCGCAGTTGCAACAGAACGTGGCGTGAGCCAAGCGAGCGTTGCATTAGCCTGGCTGCGTACCAAGCCTGTAGTTGCCGCGCCTATCGTAGGCGCACTCAAGGCCAAGCACATCGACGATGCCATCGCGTCGTTTGCGGTCAACTTGACGGATGAAGAGGTAGGCCGGCTGGAGTCGCCGTATACGCCGCGTGTGGATTACCAGGGTGTATCTGACCCAGCCATGCTTGCCCATGCGATTGAGGCGACGACCGGATTCCGGGCATCCGCCGACTGAAACAGCGGTTGGCACGGGTGGTCCTGGAGCAATGTCGCCTTGGGCCCACTATCCGCCTCTCACACTCAATCAGGTCCTCTGTAAAACGTCGACTTAGAGACTTGGCTAAGGGGCTGCTCATCGCGGCAGCCCCTTCACCTCAGTTGGTTGTCGGCATCATGCCGCCATCGACGCGGAAGTTGGCACCTGTGACGAAGTCGGCAAGAGGACTGGATACAAAAGCCACCATGTTCGCGATGTCCATCGGCGAGCCAATCCTGCCAGCGGGAAGACGGGTTTGCTGGACATAGAACTGCTCGAACAGGTCGAAGTTGTACTCCTGCCCCTGCGAGGTCATCATGTCGCGAGCCCCAGCTTCCATCCCGGGTGTCCGGATGGGGCCTGGGCTGACTGTATTTGCAGTCACGCCGGTCCCGCCGAGTTCCTTTGCCAAAGACACAGCCTGGGCGATGTTGGCGGCCTTCGTTGTGCCGTAGTTCGCCACAGGCGGACCGGGCATGGGACCAAGGAAGCTGCCCAGCATGACGACCCGGCCCCACTTCCGCTCCACCATCGGCGGGACAAGCTGCGTCACCAGGCGCACGACCGAACCCACATTCGCGTTATACAAATCGAGCCACTCCGATGCAGTCGATAGCAGCCAAGGCTTCATTGGAAATGCCCCTGCGTTGTTGATGAGGATGTCGATACCGCCGAAGGCCGACAGGGACACTTTCACCACCTCGGCGGTCTCCTCATCGCTTGCAAGATCGCCGATGGCCGCCAGGGCCGTTCCTCCCGCCGCCATGATCTCCTGCACCACGCGATCGGCTTCGGCCTTTCGCCTGCCATGAACAACCACCTGAACACCTTCTGCCGCAAGCGTCCTGGCGATCTGTTCCCCAATCCCACTTGTGCTCCCTGTAACCAGCGCACGCTTCCCGTTCAACCGTAGATCCATTGACGTCCTCTTTTCATAACGAACACTATGGAAAGTGTGGGGGGGGTTGCAGACTTTGGTCAAGGGATTTCATAATAAGTGTTATGGAAACACTGGAGCCTCCGGCAGCGAAGCGTTTAGGACGGCCGCTCTCGTTCGATCGTGACAAGGCGCTGCGAGCCGCCTTGTTGCAGTTTTGGCAGACAGGTTACGAGACCACAAGCGTCGCAGAGCTCACCCACGCCATGGGCATTACCGCGCCCAGCCTGTACACCGCCTTCGGAGACAAGCAATCTCTCTTCCTCGAATGCCTGGAGAAATATGCGAACCCAGGACCGAAGACGACTCCTGAGCTAATTGCGGAGGCCCGCTCGGCCCGGGAGGCTGCACAGCAGCTCCTTGAGCTTTCCGCCCGGTGGTTTACGCAAAAGGACGCACCTGCCGGGTGCCTGGTGGCAAGCGCTGCGTCCAGCGGCTCAGTGCATGCCCAGCGGGTACGGACAGCCCTGAAGAAGATTCGCGACGCAAACCGGAAGGCTCTTCAAAGAAGAGCGGAACGGGACATCCGCGAGGGGCACCTGCCTGGAACGGCAAACGCGCACGCTCTCGCGTCCATGACGATGGCTATCGTTCAAGGCATGTCGACTTTGGCGAGGGACGGAGTTGGTCAAAAGGCTCTACTGGACTTGGCACGAACTGCAATGCGTGCGTGGCCAACGGATCAGTCCTCGTAAACGTTAGTACCCTATCAGGGCTGCCCCGCGCACGAAGCTGGACCTGCTGAGCAGATTGTCGGGGCAGTTTTGATAGGGTCGTTTGAAGGAAGCCGGTGGCGTGGCGGATGCGGTGAGTGGCTGTGGGATTTGAATCAGCGATCCCGGCCGTGACGGCGTCTTTTGCTGATCTCTGCGAACTTCTGAAAGCATGGGATGTTGAGACGTGGCCACGGCAAGGATCTGTTCGGTAGCTGAAGCGGGCCGGTTCTGAGGCTGTTTCGATAGGCATGAGCGCGAAGACGCGTTGCGTGCGTGAGCACACCTTGGGTAGACCGGGTTGAGAGCGGGCTTGGTCATGATGGTTCAGGAACTATCGAGCCGGGACTTGATCGGTGCGGTACTCGGCGGCGCAGACAAGAGACTGGAGAAGCGTTCGATCACAAGCATGAGCTCAGAGCAGAGCGGGCACTTGATCTGAGCGGCGGGCGCGGGCTGTGGTGATGCAGCGGCGGCGTTGAGCAGCAAGCGGCAACGCAGCAGCGAAGCGGACCGCTTGCGGTTGGCGAAGAGGCCGAAGTGGCGGATGCGGACCAGCCCCTTCGGCAGGACGTGGATCAGGAAGCGTCTGAGGAACTCATCCGCCGAGACGGTCAACACCTTCTGCTTGCTGGCCTGAGCGTAGTCCTTCCATCGGAAGGAGACTCGATCGTCCTTGAAGCTGACGAGGCGATGGTTGGAGATGGCGACGCGGTGGGTGTAGCGGGCAAGATAGTTGAGAACGTGTTCGGCTCCACCGAAGGGCGGCTTTGCATAGACGACCCAGTCCTTGGTGAAGAGCGCTTGCCTTCGTGAATGTGCAGCACCATGCGTTCGCTGTCGATGTCGGCGACCTTGAGCCGACACAGCTCGGCCCTGCGAACGCCGGTCGCATAGAGCGTCATCACCATCGCACGATGCATCAGGTTGCCGCTTGCGTCGATCAGCCGTGCGACCTCTTCCTGGCTGAGCACTGTCGGTAGACGCCTGGAATGCTTGGGAAACGGGAGCGCATCGGGCAGGTAAGGCCGCCGCAGCGTCTTGACGAACAGGAACCGCAACGCCGCCGTCTGCCCCGCGATGGTCCGCGCCGAAAGCTTGCGGTTGCGAAACAGATGGACCTGGTACTCGCGGACGTGATCGGGTCCAAGCTGTTCGGGTGAACGACGGAAGTGCCGGGCAAACTCCTCGACCGCATGCAGGTAAGACCGCACGGTGTTCGGAGAGTAGTTACGACGCTCGAGTTCGTCGAGCATCAACTGGCGAAGATGGGTCACAGGGGAATCCTCCTTGTGACCCAAACGCTAAACCCAGCCGCCGCCCAGACCGCCACCACTGCAGCATCCGCCGCGCCAGCGGCTTAGTTCAAACGCTCTCCTCGTCACTTGCTACAGGTCACTTCCGCCATTGCGCCTAGGAAGCGACTTCTCAGCACTCCTCCAGTTCCGCACTGCATCACGGTGCCCACCCGCTCGTGTCCTCGGTTCCGCGTCATCAGGCGGATGCAGTGAGAATCCACGGGGAGCAAAGGTTGCATGTAGCAGATCGCTTCACTGTCACTTTGAGCTAGGGATCAATAAACTCGCTCGCCAGCGAGAAGTCATTCATGAAACGTTGCATGGGCTGCAAGGTTCTAGCGAGCGGCTGAGTGAAGTCGTCCCAGTGGATAGGTATGACAAGCTCACGAAATAAGTTCCGCGCGTATACACGGTCGGTGCGCGAAGGTTAGAGTCATGCTTCCAAGCACAGCCTTGACGCCTCAAGTTCAAGATCGATAAAGGAAACGCGGCTCGCTGTTTCAGCTTTCTTGATGAACGCGTCTGCCTCATTTGGCCCTGTCGAACTGCTTTACTGCGGAGGATGCGACTTCTGGGGATCGCAGGACCTGGGAGAGAACTTTAGTTCTCCAAATACGTAAACTGCCTGGCAAGCGTGCTCGTCTTCTGAGGCCAACAATGATCTTGTCTGACTGCCCTGTTCTATTAATCGCCTTCTTTGCTCTTGCGTCGATCTATGCTCCGCGCCGGCTAGCGGCGCAAGGCCTGCAAGAGTCTCATGATGACAGCGCGGCGCGTAGCGCCCAGGTGGCCGATCTGAGGCCACCTGGCGACGCAGTGACCAAGGGCATGGTGTCGCTCCGGAGCGGACACCCCCTGCCTTTTACCGCGCATGCGGGCATTCTGGTGGTTGGCGGGACCGATGCTGAAGACCTGCAAATCTCTGCTCCAGACAAGCTGACAGGAACTGTCAGCCTACCGGATGGCAGCGCAATTGCGGCGATGTCCTATGTAGCCTACTTCGCGGATGACGCCGATCAACGCAGGCGGCCGATCGTCTTTCTCTACGATGGCGGCCCCAGCGTTTCCACCAGGACCATGCTCATGGCCAGTTTCGGTCCCGTCGTGGCAGACCTGCCCGGCCTCCACCATTTTGCGGGAGGTCCTTACAACTTCGAGAACAACGCAGACTCGCTGCTCGACGTGGCAGACCTGGTCTTCGTCGATCCTCCGGGTACCGGGTATGGTCACATTCAGGGTCGCGATGCAGCCCGAAGCTTTTACGGCATCGACGGAGATGCGGCCGCGTTCGACCGCTTCATCCGCCGATTTCTAAGTAAGTACTCCCGCTGGGAGTCGCCGAAGTACCTCTTCGGCCACAGCTACGGCACGGTGCGCAACGCCGTGCTTGCCCGCATGCTGGAGGAGAACGGCGTCGATCTGAATGGCATCATCGCTGACGGCTGCTTCCTGAACCAGGACGACTTTCCAGATGCCGCGTCGGGTATACCGGACACCGACAACCCATACATCCTGCAACTATCCACCTTTGCCGCGACCGCCTGGTTTCATCACAAGGTCGTGGGAGCGAGCGGTGACCTCGAGCCATGGTTGCGCACCGTGGAGCGGTATGCGGCAGGACCATATGCGACCGCCCTGCTGGCCGGAAGCGATCTGTCGCCAGCCGAGGAGCAGACCGTCGCAACGCAGTTAGGGCAGTTCACTGGACTGCCCGCCCAGGTCTGGGTGAGGGCACATCTGCGCCTTCAGGCGGCGGAGTTTGAAACTCTGCTCCTGAACGATCAGGCGTTAATTACCGGACGCCAAGACACGCGGTACACCGCCCCTGCATTGCATCCTCTCTCGACGAAACCCGGGTATGACGCTTCGAGCGTGAAAAGCTCCCTCATCCTTGCTGTAACCCACACGTACATGCACGGTACGCTCAAATTCGGCATGGGGCTGAACTATCAGCCGGACGCCGATGTGCCAGGCCACTGGGATAACTTCCATGCGACCGACGAGACAAAAAGCTGGTTAAGGCGGCTTCAATGTGCTCCCTGATCTCGCAGCCGTAATGACGCGAAATGCTGCGATGCGCGTTCTCGTGATGGGTGGTTACTTTGACCTTGCAACACCATACGATCTCGGCCCTTTCGAAATGAAACACCTTCCCATGGAGGCGCAACTGCAAGGGAACTTCGACTACGCGGTGTTTCCTACCGGACACGAACCCTACCTCGATCCCGACTCCCGGCGGAAGATGCATGATGCGGTCGCCCTGTTCATCAAGAAGACAAGCCAAAGCCACTGAAAGACTCCAAGCCGTCATACACCCGCCGCACTACCACGCGGAAGCCTTATTCCGTTGGAGGAACTACGAGTTTGCAAAAGTCGCGCAGATCTTTGATCAGAAGATTAGGTGCTTCGTAGAACGGAAAGTGTCCTCCACAGGGCATTTCGGTGTACTGCACCACGTTGTGCGACCGTTGCGCAACCTGATGAGGAGGCATCGGGAATACAGGATCGCGAAACGCTGCCAGCCCTGTTGGCACGTTCACCACCTGGCCGGGTGGAAGCGTCGTTATCTTATGCCGCTTTGCCGCGCCATAAATCCATATCGAAGTTGGAAAAGCATCGGTCACAAGGTAGAGCATGACCTCGGTCAGCAACTGATCCAACGTGAACAGCTCAGTGAAGCTGCGCTTTTTTCGATCGGACCACGCATGAAACGCCTCAACGATCCAGGCCGCCAAGCCGACCGGACTGTCCATCATCGCGTAGCCGAGCTTAGCTGGCTTAGTCGCGTGCAGTTGTGAGTAGGCCCCTTCCCGCTGCCAGATCGCATACTCTGTTACCACGAAAGCCCGCTCCTCGTCGCTGGCATCGCTCGGCACCTCACCCGTGAGTTGCTGAGCGCCCGCTTCGCGCAGAACCAATGCGGTGGAGTGAATGCCCATGACACGGTCGGGAAGGTGAAAGCCCAGTAGGCTGGTAATGTGGGCTCCCCAGTCGCCGCCGTGCACGAAGTAGCGGTCGTACCCAAGCCTCGCCATCAGCTTGTCGAAGAGAAAGGCGATAGCGAGCGGGTCCATGGGTTCATGGGGACGGCCCGAGAAATCGTATCCCGGATAGGATGGAATGACGACGCTGAAAGCGTCTTCGGCACGTGCTTCATGTCGCTCAGGATGAGCGAGTTGATTGACGATGCCGTCGTACGACTGAAACGAGTAGGGCCAGCCATGCGCAATGAGAAGGGGGACCGGGTTTGGACCCGACCCTCGTTCATGAATGAAGTGGATGTCAACCCCGTCGATACGAGTGATGAATTGGGGTAACGCGTTCATGGCGCGCTCCTGCCGGCGCCAATCGTAGTCGTTAAGCCAGTAGGCGCAGAGCTCACGCATGAAAGCTATAGGTGGACCATACCGCCAGTCGCCCGCGTCGGCGGGCTCACTCCAGGCGTCCCAGCGAAACGCACGAACGCGATCTCGGATGACGTCGAGTCTAGCCGTGGCGATGTCGATTCTGTACGGGAGAACGCTGGACACTATAGGGGTTCCTGATCTTGTCATGCCGATCCTGGAACTATCATTCCTGAACGGTTCTATGTTGATAGTCTCGCAAAGCGGATGCGCAAGATCTGCGTGAAGTGCTTGAGGTCGTCACGCTATCTACCCTAACTCCAGGACCGCTGCCGCGAACGCATCGGGATCTTCCTGCGGGAGATTGTGACCTACGTGATCGAGCGTCGTGAGTCGGCGGAGTGCCGTAAAGTGCGGCTTGATCTCTTCCGGAGCGACCGGTCGGTCTACGCCATCGTCTGCGCCTTGGAGAATGATAGTTGGTACAGTAATCTTCGGCTTCGCCGAAAGCTGCTGCTCCATCGCCTCCAAATGCGGGTCGCCGGGCACTGCACCAATCCTGTACCGATACGAGTGCAGGACTATTTCCGCGAAATCTGCATTGTCGAAGGAAGCCGCCGTCTGGGCATATGTCACGTCGTTGAACGCCCACGTAGGCGAGAAGTCTTGCCACAGGTAACGGCAAAAACCGGCACGGTCTTCCCTGAGCGCCGCCTGACCTCGCTCGGAGTTGAGATAAAACCAATACCAGCGCCAGCGTTCCTTTTCTGGTCTGTCAGCTTTCAGCGCTTCGCTGGAGTTTTGTAGGTTATACCCGGTGCCGCAACTCAAGAGTCCGTTGACCCTCTCTGGCCACAGCGCGGCTACCACGCAGGCGGCTCGACCGCCCCAATCATAGCCCGCAACTGTCGCCCGTTGGATCGAGAGCGCATCCAGCAGCGAAAGGAGGTCAGAGCCAAGTGCCGCTTGCTGACCCACACGCGGCGTCCCACGATGCAGGAAGTGCGTTGGACCAAATCCGCGAAGGTAAGGAACAATCACACGCCGGCCTGCCGCACTCAAGCTACGCGCGACTAGATCATAAGTACGAACGTCATACGGAAATCCATGCAGCAGCACCACCGGCGAACCGTCAGCGGGACCTGATTCTAAGTATCCAACCTGCAGAACGCCTGCATTGACTCGCTTCACCGTTCCTCCTGTCTCTCTGTCTGCGTCGGGTTCCGCTCTGAGGACCTGCCCAATCCCGGTGCAAGCCGTGACAATTGTTCCCGCCGTCAGACATACAAAGCTACGTCGGCTCTTAGGCAACTGCTCTGCGATTCGTCGATTCATGCTTAGAACTCAGTCTTGATTATCAACGTCCGAAAAGTCTGAACGAGAGAGGTTATCCGGATTCGAACCGAGGTTAGAAAGCAGCAGCGGTAAGGTTGGGGTCTGCATGTGCCTTCGAAGCACCGATGCGAGGAGCACTCCTGCATTTTTTGGTTTCCTGCCTTCTTCCGGTCAATTGCGATCTCCGAAGGTGCTTTAAACTGGGCCGGCTAAGAAAGGACATGTGCGGCTTGGGTGTTGTCGTCCGACCTGAGCTCCTTCGCGCGATTCTGCTCTTAGCAGCCAGCCGGAAGATGTCGTGGCAACCAATGGAAGATTTGTGGCAGTGCACTCGTGGCTCCAACACATACAAGCGTCTTACTAGCTATCACGTCCACGTGGCGCCGGCTGTGCGGTGACAATTACTCTCCTAAAGCAACGCATGAAAGTACATTGTGGCTAGCGTTACGCTTCGTCGGGTTTTCCGAACAATCCCTCGAAAGGCGCCTCCTTCACACGCGGATCCCGGTCTGTACCAATGATCTCTTCCACGAAGTCCGAGAAAACCTTGATCTTAGGCGCCAATGCAGCCGGACCGAAGTATAGAGCCGAGACTAACGCAGGTTTCGGATGCCACTGAGGCAATATCTGAACGAACCGCGCACAAATTGCTGGTTGTCTCACCATATAGAGCGGTAGAATAGCAATCCCGAGACCCCTTAGAACCAGATCGCACATCACGACTGGATCGCAAGTAGTAACCCGGAATGTCGGGGCTATTTCGGTGACTTGAGACGAAACGTTCGTCAATTGCCACGTCTCTGCACCGATGCAAGCATGTGCGAGCAGTTCGTGGGGATCCTCCGGCTTTCCAACACACTGAACATACTCTTTACTCGCGAACAAACCTCGCAGGGTACAGGGGAACTTTCGCATGCGCCTCACCGAATTTCTCGGCGGCACGATCTTGAAAAATACGTCCACGTCATTTTTGGGCTCTCGTTCAAAGTCATCTGTGTACGTCTCGATCGCAATACGGATTTCTGGGAACTTGCGCAAGAACTCGGGGAGTATCTGGACTAGCAGGCCGTTAGCCAAAGCGATGGGACTGCAGACCCTGATGAGACCGCGGGGATTGACGCGCCGTTCCTGTAACCTTTCGCTTCCAATCCTGATCGTCCGAAGGGCATGATTACAGCTGACAAGAAACTCCGCGCCCGCATCCGTGAGTGAAACGCCCTGTGGACTTCTCCTCAGGAGAAGCACCTCCAAATGCTTTTCCAATCTGGTTGTTGCACGTGCGACAGTCGATGTCGGAATGCGTAGCTCTCTGCCGGCGGCGCTAAACGTCCCCTTGCGCGCTACGACCGTGAACACCCGCACATCATTAAGGTCCAGCATTACAGCCTTCACTCGTCGGTTTAGGCTTAATCCGTTGTTCGCGGTGAATAAATCCTCGCTACACGGGCCATGAATACCGTATTGCAGAACGTCATCCCTCGACAAGAGTATGGCTTATCCTAGTACCGGAGGTATCTGGCAATGGACGACGACGCCCGGAAGGCCGAGTTGGCGAGATTTCTTCGTACACGACGGTCGATGATCCAGCCGGAAACAGTAGGTTTGGCAGGAGGACCGCGGCGAAGAACCCCGGGATTGAGGCGAGAGGAAGTTGCCGCCTTGGCTCAAGTTGGGCTGGCTTGGTATACATGGCTTGAACAAAGCCGGGATATTCAGGTCTCCAAGGAGGTCATAGAGCGCATAGCGAAGGCGTTGCGTCTATCGCACTCCGATACTGCTTATTTTCGGTCTCTAGCCGGTAAAGAGATCGCGAAGACTGAACAAGGTGGAAGCGAGGAACTCCGAGACGTACAGCGTTTGCTCGATGGCTTCACTGCAGGACCAGCGATGCTCTGGAACGAACGCTTCGACTGTCTGGCCTTCAATCACTTGGCCGACGTGATCTACGACTGGTCTGAGTCGCCATCACCGTTCGGACGAAATCTAGCTTGGAGGAATTTCATGGACCCCGCGAGACGCGGCTTTTATGACGAACGTACCCTGCGTAGCGGTGTGGGTTTGCTGCGGGTGCGATATGCCAAACATATCGGTGAGCCGGGATTTGAGTCGTTGGTCGCCACTTTGCTCGAAAGCAGTACTACTTTTCGACGTTTCTGGAATGAGCAACAGACAGCATCGCTTGACCCTTTGTCGTTCGACATTGCACACCCCAAATTCGGGACTCTCCGAATACGCTCAATCCGGGCACTCTACCCTGCGCTGCCGGAAAGCACGCTGGCTTTTGTCACACCTGATAACAAAGCAACCGAGGACGTATTTAGGAAGATCGACAGTTTCGGTCGGCGCAGGCGCGACTGACCCAATTCAAGTGTCCGATGCTCATCCGCTCACCTGGGAGGCGATCTGCTTGCCAGGCTCGTTGCCGGGTGCCGGAACAGCAAACGTGTTCAGCAGGGAGCACACGATCTCATAACACCCTGCAAGGAAAACCATATCGACGAGACCTCGAGTTCCGAACGCCTCCTTGGCTCGATCAAATAGTTCCTGTGTGACGGTTCGCTCCAGCGCAAGTTGTTTTGTAAACTGCTGCGCCAGTTGTTCTTCTTTCGGCAGACCTGTTGCAACCTCACCCTTCGCAAGCTCCTCAATGGTACGCTCCGGGAGCCCCACGGTTCGCGCGACAGCAGCATGAGCATACAACTCGTATGGCGCCTTCCAGACAGATCCAACAGTGAGGATCACAATTTGACGCACTCGCTCAGTCAAGCTTGTCATGTTCTGTTCTGCATTCTGGAACGATAGAAAAGCACCTCCGAGTTCCGGGCTTTCTAAAACAGTGTTGAAAGGTCCGATGAGCCGGCCGTCCTCTACCTTCGCCACAAAACCGGAGGCGTCGGCCCAAGGAACAGCAGTTTCGTCGATCACCTTGTAGAGGCTTTGCTGGCTGGCGGACAGCCCACTTGGTTCTGACAACGCAATGCGGCCACCGAGATCGTCATTCGTCTTAGACACGCGCTCTCCTTACTGATCGATACCGACAGCGTTCGATGGTACGTCGAAGGCCATCAGAGTTAGAGACACCATCGTGAACCAACCCATGAGAACCGTAACATCGACAATGCCGGCGTCGCCCAGGAGATCCTTGCATCGCTTATACAGCCCTGTTGGAACGACGCGATGATTAGCAAGCGCTAGAGCGAGTTCACAAATTGACTGCTCTCGCGGATCCGAAAACGATGTCGGCAGGCCTGCAATTAGAGCCTCGACGCTCTTTGGTTCAAGGTGGCCTTGCTTCTCGCCTATTTGTTCATGTTCATAGTTGCCGTATGCCGCCCGCCACTGACCATTGATGATGTTCGTCACGATCTCGATCTCAGCCTTAGTGAGAGTGGACTCCTTCTGGTAGTAATAGCCAGTTGGAACGATCGTCTTGGACAATGCCGGGTTTGCCAGCCAAATCTTATGAGGACCGGGCACTACACCGCGAAGCTTCATCGTGAAGTCGTAGGCATCTTTCATCTCCGGCGACATCTCACCGACCGGCGTCTCCTGAAAACGGCCGAAGGTACCAAAATCGCTAATTTCTGCCATGTATCCTCCGGTGGTTGCAGCGAGAGCGCGGATGAGGTAAATTTTTACCTCATCCGCGCCCAAACCGCCCTCTGCGTGTGAGCAAACACAGAGAATAGATGCGTTCGCGACGCCTATACCCGTTGACACAGGGGAAAACGGAGTTGCGCCTATGCTACAGTGACCGCAAAGCAGCACCACTTCTCGTCGCATCTCATCCCCGAAGCCTTCGCATTCGCTACACGGAGACGCGAGAATGCCGTCAACAAATATACGTCAAGCCAAGCTCTCAACAGTCGCCCTCTTTCCGCCCAAGTACTTTTTGGAGAATCTTGCGGTGCGCGAGGACAATTCAATTCTGGTAACCGTGGCAAACCATCATGAATTATGGTTTGTCCCATCGGCTATTAGAGGGCAAACAGTCGTACCATTGTTGTTGTTTACATTTGCTGAAGTGGCGTGCGGTATCACGGAAGTCGAGCCGGACGTTTTCTATGTTGCCACAGGAAACTTCTACACATCGCACGAGGCGTATCTTCATCGGTTGGATCTGCGCAACTGGCGCGTTGGTACGTCAATCCATCCGGAGATGGTGCTGCAACTCCCCCCTCTAGCCCGGGGATTGAATGGTAGCTGTCTGATCGCGCCTGGTGTGTTACTGATAGCAGATTCGTTCGCGAGCCTAATCTGGCGCATCGACCTGCCCCAGGAAGGGGGCACCCCCAAGGCTCGTGTTTGGACGAAACATGAAAGCATGGGCTATTACCCCGGCCAACTGAAACCCGAACAGCCAGGCGTCAATGGCGTACGTTTCGCGAAGAAGACCAATTATCTTTACTACACCGCGACTGCCAAGAAGCTGTTCATGCGTATACCCGTTGATCCGGAGACGCACGATCCGGCAGGAGAGCCCGAACTTGTGGTCGCCGGTAGGATGGGAGATGATTTCTGCATCGACGAGGATGCTGGATTCGTATACCTGACAACCCACCGCCAAAACACGATCGACCGCGTCTCGATGAATCCTGCCGAGAACAGCGGATTGACGGAGAGCGTAGCAGGGGATCCCTTCAACGAAGAACTCATTGGACCATCCAGCGGTGCCTGGAGCCGAATGCCAGGAGAGTATGGGAAGGTAGCCTTCTTCCTCTCCGATGGCGGCACGGCATCGCCTCCTCCCGACGGGATCGTGCGACCAGCTAAGCTTCTGCGTGTTGAGTTTTAGTACGTTTCTGAAGTCCTCAATACGTGAGGTATTCTTCGGACGGAAGGGCTCTGGTGCTAGCACGCACTGCCGGCCGGACAGACGCCTCCGGCCGTCATCGCTAGCATTTCCGGGGTGTTGGAAGGGGCTGCGCGATCGTGGTGCTGCTAGGCTCTGTTGCAAGGCAACGGTCGACCGTGCCCCTCGCCGCGGGCACGATGAAGCGTTCGACTCGATCCGCCTTGCCGTAGAATCTGCACTCCCCTTTGAAACTGACCACAAATTCAGATTATGAGGCTGACGTGGAACAAGCGAAGGCACCCCAATGGATCATTCACTTAGTCGACGAGATTGATTCTGTCCGGTTCGGCGAGGCCTTCCAGAGGTTCGCCCCAGATAGGGAACTATTGTTCGGAAGTCACCGCTCTGATGGGCAGAGGGAGATACAGGAGTAGTTCCGTCGAATGCATATTCCTATGGAGACAAAGCATCAGATTAGCGAAGTCTGGGCAGGCAGTCATCGAACTTATGTCCTCGGTGAAGTCAAGATGATTAAGAAGACGGAACCCCGCGAACTATCTGTCGAACCATTTCAGTGGATGTTCTATGAGGACGAGGGCGGTGGCGGACTATTGCGGAGATGGCTGGTCACGGCAGGACCGGTATGAACTAGCGGAGGCAGGGAGACACACATCTGTCCAGGGAAGGCGCTGCCGGGAGCTTCCTTGACGGCCCGGTGAAGGTCTGCGCACTTCAATCTATCGCACCGCAGGAAACAGCCATTTGTAAGCCAATGAAGTATTGCCGATCCTGGCGAGAACTGGAGGAGGGCCATGGAGATTGTTGCGACTCAATTTGGAGACCCCGATGTGCTCAAAGCTGTCAACACCGAGCCGCGAACGCCCCTGAAAGGAGAGGTTGCGATCCGACTTCGCGCGATCGGTGTGAACCATCGAGACTACAAGATCTACGCAGACCCTTCGTATACAAGATCGCGTGGTCAGAATCTGCCAACTTTTCCTTTGCGCCTTGGAGTGGAGGCAGCGGGCGTGGTGACTGCAGTGGGTCCAGAGGCAGTCGGACCAGCAGGGCCGATCATAGCCGGAGACGAGGTGATCGCGTATCGCATCGACGGAGCTTATGCGGAAGAAATCGTTGTATCAGCATCGCAGGTGGTCCCCAAGCCGGACCAGCTTTCGTGGGAACAAGCGGCGACCATGATGCTGGATGGGACGACAGCTGTGCACGCGCTTGCCGCGGTTCGTATACGGAGAGGCGAAACTGTGTTACTCCACGCGGCCGCGGGCGGCGTGGGGCTTGCGGCAGTGCAGCTTGCGGTGATGGGTGGGATTCGTGTGATCGGTACAGCTTCCGAGAAAGATTTCGAGATGCTCCGCCGATACGACGTCGAACCCGTGGAATACGGACCGGGGCTTCTTAATCGTGTCAACGCAGTTGTTCCTGGTGGCGTGGATGCCGCGCTTGATTTCGTTGGATCCGATGAGGCCCTTGATGTATCCCTGGAATTGGTCAGGGATCGCTCTCGCATCGCAACGATTGTGGCATTCGATCGGGCCAAAGACATCGGCATTCAGGCCATAGGCGGCGCGGCCGGAGAGGATCCGTCCGGCTTGGAAGTTCGCAAGTATGCTCGACTCCGCCTCACCGCGCTGGTTGATGCGGGAGCTTATGACGTGATCGTAGGGCGCGTCTACCCACTTTCTCGGGCTGCGGATGCACATTGGCTGCTATCCAAGGGCGGCTCCGGTGGGCGGATTGCTTTGGTTCCGTAGCTCGAGCTTCCCTGAGCGGCCGGCGTCTAGGACACTGGTCGCAGTGTTAATCGATGAAGATACTTGAGGTCAACGATGCAGTCACCGAAAAAAATCGAAGCTAAAACAAACCTCCCGATCGCTGAACACATAGTAATTCTCTGAGGAGGCTTTGCCGGTTGGTACGCCGCGCGGGAGCTCGCCCTTCGTCTGGCTCGCGAACACCAGATCACGCTGATTGATCGTGTAGATCATATGTTGTACACGCCGATGTTGACGGAGGTCGCTGGGGGGACACTCAGACCCGCTGATATTGCTGTTCCAGCAAAAGAGCTCCCCAAGCGAGTCGTCTTCGTGAGGGGTGAAGTCCTTTCGGTTGACGTGGCCTCCAAGCAGATAACGCTTACAGACGGAAGCGTCATGCAGGCAACGCAGCTAGTTTTCGCGTTGGGAGCTACCACGAACTATGATCACGTTCCCGGTGCATCCGAAAACAGTCTCGCGCTGAAGTCCCTCGACGACGCACAACGAGTTGTTGCGAGAATAAACGAGGTTGTTACGCTCGCCGCGAAGTGCACTGATGCAGAGGAGCGACGCAAGCTGCTGACCATTCTCGTCGCCGGTGGAGGCTACACGGGCGTGGAAACGATGGCGGCGGTCGTCGAGCATTTTCGTCGCAAAGGGAGGGCTGTACACATTGATCCCGACGAGATGAGTTTTATGCTCATCGAACCGACAGAACGGCTTATGCGCGAAACCAGCGCTACTCTAGCCGCGTACAGTCAGAAGGAACTCGAGCGAGATGGCGTCCGGGTAATGTTGAACACAGGGGTGAGTAGCGTTAATGGGAGAGCCGTGCAGCTCACCGACGGCTCGCGCTACGAAACTGGCCTACTGATTTGGGACGCGGGGATAACACCGAATCAGCTTCTGGAGAAGTTAGACCTTTCAAAAGGAAAACACCACGGAGTGCTTACAGACCAATGTCTTCGGTGCAGAACCGGCCAGGAGTTTGGGCCGTAGGAGATTGTGCGGAGATTCCAAAGGCGAATGGGAAGGAAACCTACGCTCCAACAGCCCAGAACGCTACGCGAGAGGGTACGTGGCTGGCTCGGAATGTGAATGCGGTGCTTCGAGGACGCGTTCCGAGACCCTTTCGCTACAAGATGCTCGGACAGCTGGCATTGCTGTCTCATCGGCGCGCAATCGCTGATCTGCTGGGTTTGAAGATAGAGGGTTTCATCGCATGGGCTATTTGGTGGGCCATCTACACTCTCAAGCTGCCTTAATGGAATGGCCGTATCGGAGTACTTAAGAGTTTTTTTGCAAGCAATCGTCTCTTTGAGTTGGGTTCTATCTCGGAACAACGGCCGTTTTCAAAGAGTCACAAGCGGAGCCGAGTGTAAGTTCAAGTGGAATAGGCTTAGCAGCCGAGCTTTACAGTGCGGGTATAAACAATTTAGGAACAACGGCGAGTGGTCAACATGACAAGGGCGTTAGGCGTGGGCATTATCGGGGCAAGTGCAACACGCGGTTGGGCAAAGATCTCTCATGTTCCCGCCATACAGGGGCTTGCTGGATTGGAAGTGGTTGCCGTAGCTTCGGGCACCCAATCGAAAGCGGAAGAAGCCGCAAGGGCTTTCGGTGCGAAGACCGGCTATGCGGATGCTGAGGACCTGATCAAAGATCCCGCCGTGGACATCGTGACAATTGCGGTCAAGGTGCCCGATCACCGTGAGCTCGTGTTAGCGGCGCTGGAAGCGAGCAAGCACATCTACTGTGAGTGGCCTCTCGGCCGAAGTCTTGCCGAAGCAGAGGAACTAGCTGCTGCAGCAAAGGCGACAAAGGTTCACGTCCTTACCGGTTTACAGACTCGTCTGAATCCGGTCATGCTCCGTGCTCGCGACCTGGTCTCGACGGGTACTATCGGTCGGCCGCTCGCGGCTCGCATCTTCTCGAGCACGATAGCCTTTGGGCCCAAGGTGGAGACGGCGATGAGCTTTGCCGAAGATCCGGCGAACGGCGCCACTCTGGTGACGATTCAGGGAGCACATACGCTGGACTTTCGGATCGCCGTGCTAGGTCCGCTGACGGACTTGAGTGCCTTAGCGACGACGCAATTTCGCCAGACCACCGTCGGCGACTCGGCGACACAGAAGACAAGGTTGACACATGACCACCTGCTTGTTCAGGCTCGCGTCGGTGCAGCTATTCCTTTGTCAGTGGAAGTAGCTGGAGGACGACCAATCGATTCGGTTGCCTTCCGGATGGAAATAGATGGGGAGATGGGAACGCTCCACATAGATGGGGGTGCACCGCGCGGCTTCCAGTCGGGAAAACTAATCGTTAGTTGGTGTGGCGAGCTCCAACACGTCGATGAAGGCGAGGGTGCTGCAATGCCGGCGGAAGCCGCGAACGTCGCACTTATGTATGCAGCACTGCGGAACGACTTTCTCTCAGGCACAGCCACTGTTCCCGACTTCGAACACGCAGTCCGATTGACCAAGCTGCTTAGTGACTTGACGGCATCCTCGCGAACCGGTTGCAGGAAACTGTCCGCGGATTGGCCGACCTAAGGAGCGTAGACGCATCTTTCATCTCGAATGGAAGCGAATGCCTTGGCTTGGTCCTCCCAACTCTTGGAGAAATATGCTTTGCCTCCGGTGGCTCTGCTCATACGTTCGAAAACAGCGGTAGACTCCGGCTCCTTCGCCGCCTCTTGGGTGCTGATCATGTAAATGACGGTTACGGTGGACTGTGCCAGCTCAGCTACGTCTTCTGGAGGAACGACGCTTGCGTTGTCGGGGCCATTGGAGAAGACTACGATTACCTTTCAGCCGGTGACACACGCGGCGTCCTTCACGGTCAATAAAAGGCAGTTGTAGAGAGCGGCATCGTCTCCAGCTACTGTACTTCGTACACCTTGGAGCACGCGCCCCCGATCGGGGGTAAGCAAGGCCGCACGGAAGAGATTACGGCTGTAGGAGTAAAAGGCAACCTTATTCGCCTCCTGGAGGGAGCGAACAAAACCGGCGATGGCATCCTGCGCATAAACAAAGCCGCGATACATGTAATTGCTCGTGTCAAAGAGCACAAATACACTCGCGTCTTTGAAAGGGGAGGCAGCCACTTCAAGGACCCCGCTGGAGGTAGTTCGTTTGGCCTCATTAGGCACGGAACTGGTGATCGGAGATGGCGTCGTCGATGCCTGACGAGTCTCATTGCCGTCTTCAAAGATGGCGATCTACTGCGGAATCTTATCCTCTATTATGGAGAATTCCTGCGGCGTAGGCCAATCACATAATTCCCGTCGCGATCGGTGACCGCCACGTTGAGCTGCACCAGATTGACACGCACGTGGATACGGGACTCGTCTTCTTGGCCGGAGTTCCCGCCACACCAATGAAGAATGAGCTGGCAGTGAGATAAGATAGCTTTTCATGAAATAAACCCTCCCGCGGTCGCGTCTTCATGCCGCTCAAACGCCTGGACGACTTGCCGCAGCTTAGGCAAACATGCACGGGCACAAGCTTTTTCTTCGATCCTCCTAGATCTCGGGTCGACATTTGCCCTCCAGTAAAGTAAATGGTTTGGCCACAAACAAGGGGTGGCTAATTAGCACCCACGGACCCTGACTGTATCTATCTGCAGGCACAGAGAACAAATTGGCATCAGTTTAAACACCACAACTGGTGACGTCCTGAACCAGCCTCATAGCCATAGACCTCTTCCCGTGCCGCGCATGATTGAACGCAACGATGTTAGGTGATCGACCTGCCCCCTTCGGGGGCGTGAATTCCGAAGGTGGCGTACATCTCTTCTCGTTCCATTCAGAACCGCTCATCAAGGCACCAGCTTGAAAAGCCGATCGGCATTGCTGTGCATGATCTTCTCCAAGTCTGAGCTTGTCACAGGCAACGTCCGAATGAACCGCGTTGCTCCTTCCAACGGCACGAATGGATAATCGAGTGAAGCAAGAATCCTGTCTGGGCCGAAAGTTTTCAGAACAGTCTCAAACATTGCTGGATACGCGAAGCCGCTAATCGTGACGTGCACCTGCTGCAACAGCATTTCGCGCACTGTTCTGGCGGTTCCTTCGGCGAGCCTACGCGTCAGGATCTGATCAAAGCGGGTAAGCATCTCCGCCAGTCCCTCTCCTAGATGACCGATCACAAGCTGAAGCTTTGGATGGCGATCCAAGGATCCGGAAAGAGCCATGCGCAGGACGTGGATCGCGGTGTCAGAGTGCCATCCCCAACCCGCGATAGATAAAAAGAACCCCAAGGGTTCTGGGAGGTGACTGAAGTAAGCGTCTCGCGCGGCCTTCGGAGGTATGCCAGGGTGCAGGTAAAGCGGCACTTCGAGTGCCTCGGCACGAGCGAGCAACGGCGCGTAAATAGGATCGTCAAGGAAGCGCCCCTCGGTTGCGCCACGAACCATGGCTCCTTTGAAGCCAAGTTGTCTGATGCAACGCTCAAGCTCGTCTGCGGACGCTTCCGGTGAGTTGAGAGGGAGGTGAGCAAGTCCTGCGTACCTGTCTGGATGCGTGGCAACGATAGATGCTAGACGATCGTTCACCTGTTTAGCCCATGTGACACCGGCTTCACCGTGAATGAGATCGGCCCCCGGCCCATCCCACGATAGAACCTGAACCGTAATTCCAAATTGGTCCATTGTTGCGATGCGTTTGTCACCGACTTCCAACAGTTCCTCGAGGAAGCTAAGAACTCCATAGGGTTGATCACGTGACCAGTAACCCCTCTCTTTAGCGGTCCCCGGATCGATCTCGTGCACGCATTCAGAGATCGTGAAGTGCTCTTCGAGTGTGACCAGACGCATGGGTTTATACTCCGACATCGCATAAGACTTCTTACTTTGTGGGATGCCAGGGTGCAGCGAAGCATTCGTCAGGAAGTCGGCGCGCTGGTGCAAATCTGTTTTGCGCTTTCCTCTGCAATGATCCGCAAAACCTTGAAGGTACCTTGTGCCGTACGCGCCGCCGTCCTAGTATTCACGCTTCGAGGATGAGCGTAGGTGAAGGCGGTACTTACAGGTATGCTGAAAATAAAGCTAGATCCAATTTCTTCTGCTAAGACTTCTATGGGAAACCTCGGCGCCAATTTGCTGCCGCCGTAGGGACCATGATCGAGCGTAGGGAAAACGGTTGTGCTCGACCCGACGAAGATGATGCTCCATCGCCAGCTAAATGCTTGGCGGCCTTTTGGATAGGTAAAGAAAGCACATCTTTCTTGGTGTCAAAGCCATCCTGCACGATGGTGCCGCTACAGTATCCGAAATAACTTCGCTTGCTCGAGACAAGACGGGTGATGATTGCGGATGAATTGAATGTGGGGACCACAGCCGCTAAGGTGGATACGAGAACCTGACTCTATTCATCCGCGAATAGGGGAGTATCTTTGGAATGTCCCCCTCGATGGGATTTGGTCACCCAAGATAGACTGCTTTTAGTGATCTTTTTGCGGAAGAAAAACTATTCGTAAAAAGTGCTCGACCGGCAGGTCCTCGCGGTCGCCACGACTATCAAACATCTTCGCGGAAGAATCGTAGGAGTTCATCAGTGAGACGCCCTGGTTGCTCCTCGGGCACGTAATGGCCGCAGCCCTCGATCATAACGGCTCGCATATTCTTTGCCAACGGGCGAATCTCGCCTTCCAGATCCGCACCGAAGCTTGCAGTACCGCCCACGGTGAGTACCGGCATCGAGAGTTTCGTGCTGGCGTATTCGCGATTGTGCTCGGCGTCCATTCTGTGAGCTCGGAAATAGGCGATGCCTGCGCGCAGTGCTCCGGGTGCCGCAAGCCGATCCGCATAGCCATCCAGCACGTCATCTTCAAGAGCGGCTGTGTTGTAGGCCTGCTGTCGCATGAAGTGTCGGACAAACATCTTCTCGCGGCCGGTAATCAGGGCTTCAGCCAGGCCATTTGGCGCTTCAAACAGCGGGAGGTGGTACATGCGGGGATACTTATCGGCGTCATACAGTTTCTCGAGGCCCAAGCCGGGAAGCGCTGCTTCTATCAACACCAGTCGCCTTACCTCGGCGGGATACACCGAAGCGTAGGCGTAACCGACCATCATGCCGACATCGTGACTGACGAGGTTGATCGGACCCAGCCCGAGTTGTCGAACGAGCTGGTAAACATCTTCGGCGACTGTGCGCTTGTCGTAGCCGGTGTCCGGTCGGTCGGAGTCCCCAAAGCCGCGGAGGTCGGGCGCTAGGACGGTGTAATGCGCCGCCAATGCGGGCATGACCTTGCGCCAGGCACGCGAGGTCTCTGGAAAGCCGTGCAGGAGAACGACGGGCTCGCCTGATCCGGCGATGCGATAGTAGATCCGAATGCCGTTTACCTCGGCTCTGCCGAAGGTGGCGTTAGAAGGATCCGAGTCGACATTTGCCATAAGGATTTCCTCGGCCGCCAGTACATGGGGCTCGTTTGTTGTTGTTGAATTAGTCACACAGGCCGAGCCGCGTGATCAGAGTTTTACCATCAATCTAGCCCATCTTTACGCAATCAGCTATTACCCCCAGCCAAACCCCAACCATGGCTGGCGTTCAATCACCGTCAAACTGAACGGCAAAGACATGCGGAAGTATCACATTCGCACCAGGGACGGCTATCGCCTGCAACAGATAAAGTCAGACGAGGAAGACGTGGCCCATACTCTCACATCAAACACCACCAATTAAGGAACTCGTTAGTCTTCTGTCAGCGCATTGCAAAATGGATTGACAGCGTTGTCATTTGACACTACCATGATTTCATGGCTGTCTTTTCGAAGCTGGTTATTTCACTAACCTCCCAAGAAGGGAGTCTCTTGGCTCCCTTCTTTTTTAAAATGATGGCGCGAATCGCGCAGTGTAAAAACTCAGATCTCACAGGTGCTCTCGGCGTTTGGGAATTGTCGACGTGTAATTGCCGAAAGATCATTCCCTTTTCTAGGGGCCCCGACAACGCCAGCGTCGTTCCTCCCTATAATGCAACTGAGCTGATCCACCGGAACCGTCACCACATGATCAGCACACGAAATCAGAGGCAGAAAAAGAACCGAGCTCCACCGCCATCTTCGGACGCAGGAGTGACGCTACTGGCGGCAATGCCTATTTCTCCAGAAGCTGAAAGGGCGAAGCTAAGGAATTGTTTTCTATTCGTAGTGACTTGGCCTAATCTCTATGCCGTCAGCTATTATCCCAATCTCGGCTGGCCAACGATCACGCTCAAATGCTCGGCCGCGACCTGCCGAAATAGGACATTCACACGCCCGACGGCTATCACCTCGAGCAGATAAGAGCAGTCAAGCAAAGACCTTGCCCAGGCGCTTGTCGATGAGGAATCCCGGGGGCGATATGAAGTCACAAAAAAAATGGAGATTGCGAGTTCGCGAACCCAGCAGCCGAGCTCAATTCGGTTAAGGCATCACTGTCAAGAGTATCCTCAGAAAGCATCATACTTACGTTTCCGAACAGTATTACTTGCATGTTGACGATCCCCCAAAACAGTCCAGTTTTCGGGGATTTTGCGATGTGAGCTTGGGCGGTGATGGTCCATCCCTTTCTCACAAGGACTCCGTCCAATTGAGGGATTCAAATTAATAAGCACCTAATAACGGCTACCTTCGTTGGTTCACAAGGTGGGTTTGTCTTCGGGTATGACCTCGGAGCACTGTCCTCTTCAACCCAGAGTCTCAGAGGTCATTTTGGCCTTTCTTCTGCCGCTTTTGGATTGACCATTTCGATTTCCTTATGGGGTACCATCTTCGGGTCGCTGCTCGGGGGGTGGGCTGCAGATAGGGTAAGACCACGACACTTGATTGCATGGTGCGCTATCCTCTACGCGATCACCACGTTTGGAATCAGTCTGCCGGTGTGCGACAAGTGGATTTTTCTTCTCGTTATGAGATTCCTCTGCGGAACGGCCATAGGGGGTTTTACAGTTGCTTGCCCACTCTATCTTTCTGAAGTGGCTCCAATTGGTCAGCGCGGTCGAGTTGTCAGCATGTTCCAGCTTCAGGTTGGGGCGGGAGTTTTGATCGCTTTTTGCATCGGGTCAGCGGTCGCACACTTGGTTGCTGTCGATATGGCGTGGAGTGTGCCTTGGACTGGGATCGTTGCCCGCTATACTTCTGCTCTTCCTGCTGCGTTTGAAGACACTAGAACCAATCAATGTTCCCATTCGGGACATCCAAACCGAAGTTCAACGTGTCCCTTGTTTGGGAGACGCCGTCAGACCCTCAACACGAGCAAGGTTATTTCAGCGGAGAAACATACGTCCCATCCTGCTGGCAACGAGTATCGCGATCTTTAATCAGCTCTCTGGTGTCAATATCCTCTTGCTGTATATGCTGGATATTCTTGCTAGTGCGGGAATCGGTTTGTCCTTGGAGCATACGTATTCAGTGCTGATTTCCTGCCTCAGTCTGGTAACAACCACGCTTGGTATGGCCTTCGTTGATAAATTGGGTCGCAAGCCGCTCTTGTTCATAGGAGCAGCTGGAATGGCCTTATGCCTCATCGGCTTGGGTTTTGCCATCCCGCGACATTTCGCGGCGTTGTGGTATCTGTCTATCTTTGCTCTATACAACGCCTTCTTTGCGTTTTCACAAGGAACTGTGGTGTGGGTATATCTCAGTGAGTTATTTCCGCCAGGAGTGCGCGGTGCAGGCCAAGGATACGGCTCTTCGGTGCATTGGATTGCTAACGCTCTTCTCGTTCTGGTCTACCCAATTATGCAGCATGCCTCATCGGTGCGAACCTTCTACCTATTCTCGTTGATGATGGCCCTTCAGATCGGGGTGATATGGCTGTGGTATCCGGAGACGAGGGGCACTGTTTTAGGTGCTGGAGTTTCTGTTCGAGGTAGGGAGGGGAGCGGATAGGTGCTGCCACTCGTGGCCAGCGATCAGATGATGATGCTGGCTTGAAACCGAGACTCTTCTTTTGTGCGTCAGACGGAGCAGGTCTAAGACCGAGTTATGTCGATGTATTTGTATGAGTTCCAAGAGCGTCCGGGATGGAGGTCGACTAGTGGTGTCCGCGCGGGACAGTCTCCTGATCTGCAGAAGGCCCAGTTCCAGAACGCACGATGGATTTTTCATGCATTTGACTTGAATCGGCATGGCGAGATGGAATTGCCGTGACTTTTCGTATCGAAGGCGCCTGCTTTTATTCAAGCCACATCGCGTGCTCGGAATCGATCGCGCAATGAGCCTTCGCACATAAAGAAGTTTGCGGCTTGGTAGGTTGATATGTAACTCTCAGGAGTTTTGACTTGATTTTGGAACGTTACGCGATAGGAGTGGATCTCGGCGGGACTAACCTTCGCATTGCCACTTATAAAGAGGACTCTTCTCCAAATGGAATGATTGCGGACAGCATCGGACTGCCTACTCGGGTGAAAGACGGACCGGATGCGGTCGCCGACGACATGAGCGGGGCAATCCGGAAGCTCTTAAGCAAGCATGGTCATGGAGGCTTTGCCGGTTTGGGCATCGGCACTCCCGGGCCGCTGGATCTGCCGGATGGCGTTTTGCGCAATCCTCCAAACTTGCCTGGCTTCGACGGGTACAATTTACGCCGAGCAGTCGAGCTTCGGGTTGGTGTTCCGGCGATCATCGAGTCCGATGCGAACCTAGCGGCGCTGGCCGAATTTCGTCTGGGTTCCGGAAAGACCTATGGGGCGCAATCGCTCTGCATGCTGACCTTGGGCACGGGCGTCGGGAATGGAATTATCCTTGATGGTAAGGTGTGGAACGGCCACAACGGGATGGGCGGAGAGGCAGGGCACAATACCGTGGATCCTGAAGGGGAACCTTGCCCATGCGGAAGTCGGGGCTGTCTGGAACTCTACGCGTCAGCAACGGGATTGAAGCGCATGGCCAAAGATTCGCGCGGCTCCCACGCGAATGACTCGGACGAATCAGCAATTCTGACGGCGCGGCACATCGCCGAGAGTGCAACCGCAGGAGACCATGCGGCACTCGCCGTCTTCGCCCGTGTCGGCACGGCTTTGGGAATCGGTGTTGGAGCATTGGTGAACACTTTGAACCTGCCGCTCTATGTGATCGGCGGCGGAATGTCGGCGTCCTGGGATCTGTTTGCTCTGCAGATGATGGAGGAGTTGCGCATGCGCAGCTATGTCTACCGTATGAACGCGCCGACTGAGGAAGAATCGCGCGTACGCTCTCCCCGAAAAACGCATGTGGTGCGCGCCGAACTGGGCTCGGATGCAGGTATCCTTGGGGCCTGCTTGTTGCCGTTGATGCAGGGTCGTTCTGGATGAAAGGCCGGACTTGACGATGAATCGATGCTCTGTTCGAAGATAAGGCGGTTGACAGGTTGGACCGCCGCGGTCCAATTTTGATATGGCAGTGATCGCGAGCGCGATGCAAGAACTGACTTAGGTCTACTCGCAGACTCCGTCGCAACTCTCGGCCGGGCGACCGGCACTTCGAGGGGGCCGTTATATAACTGCTTTAGCTGAGCAGTCGGGATTTGCATGAAATTTGTGTACGCTGCCTGTCGCACGATTCATTGGCGGCTTAGGGTCGAGATTTTCGGTCAGGTACTGTGTTCATCGGGGAAGCCACTTCGGCAATGACGAGATCAGCAGACTGGGCGTGTCCCAGGCGAACATCGTGCTCGGCATTTTGCTGGCCTACTTCTCGAACTTCGTCATCTCTGAATTCCATCTAGGAGCCGATCAATGGGTCGGCAACTGCGGCGGTTCGAGGGAATCTGTTCCTCATCCTGCTGTTCGGAAATCCGCGCAGTACGGACGGGGCGCAATCGCGCGGCAACATGCGCGAAACTGACCACGATCAGAAAAGGACGTTATCGTCGAGGTCTCGTGGCACGAGGTCGGCGGCCAGACAGGCTGCAACCGCAAGACTCACGTAAGATGAGCTCGGTCGACAGTACAACCGATGCGCGTTTTTCCGACGCTTGCCCATTGAGCCGATTAAACAGCAGCCTGGCGGCCTCATAACCAAATTGCGCAGCAGGTTGGCGGACAGCGGATATGGTAGGTGAGAGCATATCCGCTAAATCGAAATCATCGAAGGAGAGTATGGGAACATCGCGGCCAGGTTCCTTCCCAAGAACTCGCAGGCCGCGTAGCGTAAGCATCGTGCAAACCCAGTTCATCGGAATAATTGCGTCCGCTTTATGCTTTTTGAAGACGGAATCGGAGAGCCATTCGCTGGTCAGCGCCGTTTCATGCTCAACCGTACACATCCGCGGTTCTAGTGAAGCGACGCTGATAGCATCGCGATAACCAGCCAAACGTTCGGAGCATGTGTATAAATGCGGACGAGCCCCAATCGCAACGATTCGTTGAAAACCATGACCCAACAGATGTTGAGTCGCTTCTTTAGCGCTGCGGCGATTAGGGATGGTTACGACGTCGAAACGGGAGTGCTTGACAGGCTGGTCGAAAGTTACAACTTTCAGCTCAGGGGGAATGACATCACTGAAATTGTCAGTCCGGCCGTCGGCGGGAGCAATGATCAGACCATCGATCTGTCGGCCAACAAGGCTTTCGATCTCGGAACGCTCGACATCAGGATAGCCGCCCGAGCTTGCCAGGATAACCACATGCCCGTTGGCCCTGGAGACCTCTTGGACAGCCTTGACGGCGCTGGCAGTAAACGGATCAGACAAATTTGCGACAATCATTCCGATGGCTGCGGATTTGCGTGCTTTCAAGCCCCGGGCCAACTCATTGGGACGGTAGCCAAGACGAGTCATGGCCTCACGAACCTTGCTTGTTTTGTCCTCTTTGACGGAAGCCGCTCCATTGAGCACGCGCGAAGCGGTCTTTAGAGAAACACCTGCCTCTCGGGCAACATCAACGAGGGTAGGGGCATTTCGATTCTGCGTTGTGGTCATAAACGTTGGGTAAATATAAGCCTATCCTAGATGACCGGACCACTGGTATTAGAGTATCTTCCTGGATCGTATTTGATCCGCGGCTTCCCGCTGTTCCACTACAGGTTTTTGTCGAGTTTTGAAGACCCGCGACCCTCCGACCGTTCGCCAAACGACCTTCATGGATGGTCTCGAAGTCAACAAGCGTAGCTCTCGAACATCCCGACCGAGCTTGAGGAAAATGTCGTCGCCACCCTAAACAGATAGCCGGAATGGCTTCATCCTTTCCCCATTTCTCATTCAGTTGAACGCGTTCTTAGCTGACAGCTCCGCTGCGCTCACCAAGACATCTAAAGCTGAGCTTTGGCTGCTTGCATCGGGGGTGCCCGACGTTGCGGACCAGACTTCACCGAGGTGGTAATCCGGTGAACGCACCTGATTCCAAATGCTGTCAGCATTTGTTCTCGCGAAACGGTCATAAGCTAGTTTTGGATCCTCTTCATTGAGAGCTCGCAGATTTCGCGCGAACGCACCTTTGAACTGAGTGCCATCGCCGCCGCATTTCGGTTCGCAGACGTCGTGAAGGACACCCTGCTGGTCAGTAAGGGCCGACAACGCGGCTCGGGCGATCTTGTGGGCTTCAGACAGAAGGGCTGCATCACCCGACACAGCGTGCAAAGCGATGAGGCCACCCAAGATCACACCTTGGTTGTAGGTCCATATGGTGCGCTGATTGTTCTTACATGATTCGGTGAGTCCGTCATTTACGAGTTGTTCAGGGTTGATCATGCCCGAACCGACAAACCATTGCCACTCTCGGTTGGCCCAGGCCGAGTAGTTCGTCCGTTGCTTGGGATCTGTGGTGAGGACAGCCAGCCGTGCCGCGACCGAGAGAAACAACTCGTTTGCGATAGCGTTCTTGTACTTTCGATCTTTGCTCCACCAGATCCCACCGGAGCATGTTTGAACCCAGCCGTAGGTCATGTCCGCAAAGATCGAAGCTGCGGTAGCGAGGTAGCGCTCATCATGGGTGAGGTCGTACACATCAATCCAGGCGAGTGCCCACCAACCTTCGTCGTCGTAATACTTGTTGATAAATCCCGGGCGAGGTTTTCTGCGCGGTTGAGAGTGTGTTCGAGAAGACGAAATTGCATTCGCTTGATTTGGCAACGCGTGCATAGTCGGCAAGAACGGTGATAGCGTTTGCGGAATTCCACCAGCCTGTCGTTTTGTATAGGCCCGAGTCAAGATTATACCAGCTTTGAAGAGTACTTATCGCAAGAGATGCCCGTTCTTCGTAGGACGGGGTCTGTGCCGAGAGGACGCCGCTCGACATCACGCACAGAAGGAGAAGCGGAGCGGCAAGCCAAATGAACGGGCGACGTCTCGATTCTGGAATGTAAGTCAACATGCGTTAACCTCTTGAGTGTTCTAAATATGTCTTGATCGAATTCAAAGATTATTACGAATAGAGCAGCCCTTGCGACTCACTCGATTCCCAACTGGAGCTGCAACTGTTCGAGCGACACCCACTTGGTTTCGGGATAAGCAAAGAGCACCACAACGAACTGCAACACCATCATCGAGGCGAAGAACACAAACGGGTATGCACCCGACGACTTGGCGAGCAAGGGAAAGGAATAAGCGATGACAGCATTCATAATCCAATGGGAGCTGCTTCCTAAGCTCTGCCCTTTGGATCGCACTTTAGTAGGAAACACTTCGTTGATATATACCCAGATGACTGCACCCTGCGAAACGGCGAAAAAGGCGATGTAAGCCATCAACAACCACACCAGTAATGCCTGATGGGAGTTCACAAAGAATACGTATGCCACACCAGCCAAACAAACCGCAGTACCTACCGACCCGAAGAGAAGCAGTCTCTTTCTCCCTAACTTGTCGATCACCGTTATGGCCAGAAGGGTTGCGACCAGGTTCGTAGCACCGATCGCCACCGCCTGCAGATCCCCGGACACTCGGCCGAAACCCGCCGCGGCGAAGATGTCGTTGAGGTAATATAGGATCGCATTGATCCCCGACAATTGATTGAACATGCCGATCGTGGTGGCGAGAAAGATCGGCTTGCGATACTTCCAGGAGAAGAGCGGCTCAGATCGATGTGCGCGCTCCGTATGGATGGAATCGACAATCTCTTTTAGTTCCGCCCAGGAATTGGGCGAGCCCATAAGCTCCAGCACTTGCCTAGCTTCGTCGATTCGGTCCTGTGTAACAAGCCATCGGGAGCTGCGAGGGATACCGAAGAGCATGATGAGGAAGAGTTCTGCCGGAAGGGAAGCAATTCCGAGCTGCCAGCGCCATTCCGTCGCGCCCAAGTGGAATTGAGCTATCGCGAAGTTTGAGAAGTAAGCGAACAGAATGCCGATCACGATATTGACCTGAAACATGCCGACCATGCGGCCGCGCCACCGAGCGGGAGCAAGTTCTGCGATATACACGGGCCCGAGTACGGAGGACCCTCCGATGCCAAGGCCGCCAACGAGTCGCGCGGCCAACAACGCGTGCCAGCTCCAGGCGAGTCCCGATCCTAATGCGGAAACGACATATAGCACGGCCATCGCGCGCAGCGTGTCACGACCGCCGAACTTTTGCCCGATGGCACCGGCCGACATGGCTCCGATCACGGTGCCGATGAGCGCGATCGCGACCGTCAAACCCAGCTGCCAAGGTACCAAAGCGTAGACTCGGGTCAATTGGTGGGTCGTGCCCGCAATCACCGCCGTATCGAAGCCGAAGAGCAGTCCTCCCAGTGCGCCTACCGCTGTACCCTTGAATAGGTATCGATTCATCTTCAATGTGGCCCTGTGCTCCATCTACATCTTCATAAACGGCAATGGGTAGACACTTAGTGCGCCAGCCCCGGTCGAAGTTGAGCTGGGCCGACTTCCATCGAACTCTCAATCGGTGCGATCAGTGCGACTTGGCGTCAGCTGCAACTGCAGGGAGAACGTCATAGAGTGGTCGTACCGGCGTGACGGCCGGGCTTTCATCCGCTAGCGAGATTGCCAGGATGCGAACGCTTGGATTGATGGGCAGCTTGATGGTCTTTGCACCGGAAGGAAGGTCGAGGACATACGCGAACAAATAGGAGTAAGCATAGGCCACGTTCTTTCCGGCGGCGTCTTGGTGATGGTCGCAGTACCAGGCGAGGTCGGCCCGTTTGATAAAGCCGGGTTTCAGACCGACCATCTCTCCATACCTGTCATGGGAGACATCAGGCGGGTTCCATTGTCTGTCGTCCCATTGTCCAATGAACCCGCCCCAATCCTCGATGTTCAGTTCCGCCTTCTCAGCACCAACGTCAAAGACCACTTTCTGATCACCGTCAGCCGATGCCGCAAGCAGGTAGATGCGGTTAAAGTGTCCCGCAGGAAGACTGATGGTTTGTCCCTTGGTCGTCACCGCATTCGGTGTATTGCTCTTGGCCGGAGCCAGTTGGAAATTGACATCGTTGAATCGGATCTGGGCCGGTAGCATCCCTGCCGGATATGCATTGCCAATCAAAGCCGGTCTTGGAGGGATCGCCGTCATTGCTCGCGGTCGCGAGGTCATAGGGCAGGGTTACCGGTGTAGATTCCATGCCCTTGACACTGGAGGCGAGCGAGCCCAGATGGAGAGCGAAGGTCCGCGGCTGATAACCTCCGAAGGAAGTCATAAGTGCGCCGTCGCTTACGGTTGCCGGCCCGACCGGTTGCTCCTGTCCATTTACCTCGCGAGCATTCTTGACTGGCGCGGCGAAAGTCACCCTTACATCGGCTGGGGCTTACCATCAAGCTCAACCATGCGCACAATTACTTCATCACTCAGTTCAGCTTTCTTAACTGCTAGAACCCGTATTCGCGGATTGCTTACCTTTAGCAAGGAAAACTCCTTGCCCAATGCACCTTCGCGCTTCGGTGTTCTGAATACCAGCAGCGGGGCGTTCAGCCGCTGCGCCTGCCAGTCGGTTTGTGCAGTGCGCCAGTCGGCTGAGTGCCCGGCAATTCCATAGATGAACTCATGGTGTCCGATATCTTGTGTGGCCTGATCCGGATAGCCCCCGGCAACTCCTGGAGTTCGAATTAGTGTAAGGCGGAGCGTGTTGTCGACTGGCTTGTCTGATCCAGTTTTGTTGTCAGTCAGGATCGTTGCTCCATACGTGCCACTCATATCGGTGAGATCGATCCACTGGTGCGATGGTACTTCAAATTTCTTGGGCTGAGCCGTCGGGCGCTCGATGGTGCCGATGTCCCAGTTGTACGTCGCCATCACGTTTGACGCGGCGAGCGGAAAAGTCGCCTTGAGATTCGACTCCCGGGTCTTCCAGTCGATGACATTACCGAATTCAACCCGCCTTCCGCCATCGCCCGCGGAAAGACTGATCGTCTGCACGAAGCGTGAGCCTGCGGTTTCCCGTATAACCTCGAGAGCTACGCGCGCGGACCCATCTTCGACGACCCGAACCTGCGCCGGACCGGAAACAAATTCTTTCGGGGCGGCCTGCTCCTGTTCCCAGCCCATGTTCCAGGCCGGCCATTGGGCCGGATTGTCATAAGAGATGGCTAGCCGGGCTGGGGCCGCAAGCAACTCCTTGCCGACTTCCTTGTCGAACATACTTACAACATCGCCGTCACCGTTGAGCTGAAGGCGATAATAGTCGTTCTCCAACTTGTTTTGCGAAACGCTCAGAGTGGATGAGGAGATGACCGGCGTATTGACGGACTGAACATCGTAGACGGCATATCCCACAGACGGCATGCTGGCCAAGAAGATTACCTTACCCTCGGAGATCTGGGCCGGAACATTTTTGCCATCAGGAGCGGTCACGACGACTGCCTTTGGCGTCCCGTTCGGAAAGCTGACTGAGGCTTCGACGACGTCCTCACGGGGAATGTTGAGAGGATTGAAGACAACCAGCGGCACCCCTTTGGCGGTGGTATTCAGATTCGCCGCGACCCCTTCGACAGCGCTATTAAACACGCCGGCAAACTGGTTCAGCGCGATCACGTCGTCGTTCCATGCGAACTCATACGCGCGTGGCGTCGCGGTTCCGGCCGCCAGATCATGAAAGTGTGCACCCATCGCTAGCGTCCAGGCGCCATTGAGCCGCTCCAGCGGATACGGTCTCGCGCCTAGCAATTGAGCGGCAATGGAAGTCTTCTCCGCTGCATCCGCCAGTAGCTCCTCATGCCGGATCCAGCGCTTGTGATAGGCCTGCGACGTCAAAGATCCAGCTGAGTGGTTCGTGAGTTCCATCTCGCCGGTGTAGCGCGGCAGGCCGGCCGCCTCCTTCGGCGTGATGTTAAGGAACATCTGGTCCGCCGTGGCCGAGATTACGTGCACTGGACCATCACCCACCTTCACCATGGAGGTCTCGGCTTGATCATTGCCGTGCATTGCGGGCTGTTCCGGCGGCGGAAGCGCTACGGTGCTCTTGGTGACAATAGCCTCCAACGCCTTGACCGACGGCTCGCGCGGCGATCCGCCTATATCGCCCGTGCCGTAATAATGGTAGTCGGTGAAAACCCCACTTACTTCTCCATTGAGCTCGACACGCGCAGCCCAGTCGTTCTGGAACTTCTGCAGGTCGCGGTTTGCCTGAGACTCGACAAGAGCGGCTCGCGTCTGATGCAGGCTGTTGAGCTCCTGCATTTCCTTCTGGTCTGGCGGCTGACCATTCTTCCTAGCCTGTTGGAGTTTCTCCTGCAGTTCGCCGATCCTCTTCTCCGCGTCCGCCAGAGCCTGATTTGGCGGCGGTGGAGGGAGCGGTTCGCTGAGATCGGTAGTGATGTTACCGCCATAGCCGCCCGGATTTACACCGGCGAGCACGCTTTCCCGTCCGGTCCGACCCACACCCCCACATTAAACGGTGTACCCTCCGGCGTCCGCTCTAATGACTGAACGCCGCCGACATCGACCGACGATCCCCACGTCAGCTTCTGCGTCGAAAAGCCCTTGACGCCAGAATGGGCCAAAATAGTTGGTAACGATGACGGGAATCCGAAACAGTCCGGCAACATGTATTCAGCGCCAGCTTTGCCGAACTCGCCACGAAACCAATTGTTTCCGTAGAGAATCTGCCGAATGATCGCTTCAGCGCTGGGCGTGTTTACGTCGCCCTCCTCCATCGAAGATCCCGCCGGGAACCACCGCCCCTCATTGACATATGTCTTTACTTTCGCAAAATCGGCGGGAAAATACTCCTTCATGAAACGGTAACGATTGGCCCCGCTGAAATTAAACGTGTAATGGGGATACTTTTCGAACAGCGCAAAGTTATCTTCCATAGTTTCAGGAAGATACTCGTCGATGACTTGCGGGTATTCCCAGCGCCATTCCGTGTCCAGATGGGCGTAACCAACCACATAGAGAGTAGGTTGAGTGCTCAAATCAGGTCTCTCAGCAGACTGGGCGATTGCGCCACATGGCGACACCAGAGTGAGAAGCAGGATGCCAACCAGAGAGGTCCACAGGTGTCGCATTAATTCTCCCAAAAAAGACGGTCGAGGATAGTCGGATCTAGGCAAAGTACAAGTAGATTCCAGGCGGTGGGCAAGGAAGCAGCGTTGTCGTTGAGTATTGAATAATTAGGGCATTTGATGCGAAAGTACAAAGAGTGTTCGTTTCAAACCGATTTACCTGCGCTTAAAGCAGAATTGTTTACGGATTTGACAGCGTTGTCAACTACGCTGCTACTGCGTGTGAAATTGACCTAATTGCTTTGGTGTTTGGCGACTGCGTATCGTCCGCTTTGCGAAACCAACGTCGCTCCACCTGAATGCTAAACGTCGCGAGACTGCAAAAGTTCAAGAGACAGGCATGAGTTCCGTCCGTAATGAGTTGAAGTCGGAACGGAGCATTCTTTGAGGAACGAAAGCATGAGCCTAAAGAGCCGTGATGACAACGAAAAGCTCGCGCAAGCAAGGATCCTAACAAGACGCAGGTTTGGGTCTCATATGGGCAGGCTCATAGCCGGCGCGGGTCTGATCTCTGTCGCCCCGAGATCAGTATTTCCGCGGTCGACGGCATGGATTCCGTCGAAGCGGCCGCTCCCCGCAGACCGCAAGTTTCGGAGTAGCACTGTTGAAGCCTACATCCTTTCGACGGTCGCCAAAATTCAAGATCCTGTTTTGGCTGCTATGTTTACAAATTGTTTCCCTAACACACTCGACACCACCGTCGAGCCAGGTAGATTTGGAGGCAAGCCAGACACTGCAGTGATCACCGGAGACATTCCCGCAATGTGGTTACGAGACTCTTCGGCCCAGGTATGGCCTTATCTTCCTCTGGCCGCCGAAGATACCGCCCTTCGTGAGCTTCTCGAAGGAGTTGTTCGCAGACAGACTCGCTGCTTATTGATCGATACCTATGCAAATTGCTTTATGGCAGACCTTAACGCACCGCCTCTGGCGTGGAGCCGAACCGATAAAACCGAAATGAAACAAGGAGTGGGAGAGCGCAAATACGAGTTGGACTCCCTATGCTACCCGATTCGGCTCTCCTACGGGTACTGGAAGAGTACAGGGGATGCCCGCCCATTCGACGCAGCTTGGAAACTCGCAATGAAGAGTGTGCTTACTACCATGTATGCTCAACAGCGAAAACATGGGCCGGGACCATATTCCTTTCAACGCGACGCGGTCAACCCTACAGACACGCTTGTTAACGGCATCGGGAACCCTGTTTATCCCGTAGGCCTTATTGCTTCTTGTTTCCGGCCGTCCGACGATGCATGCATTTTCCCGTTTTTGGTCCCATCCAATTTATTCGCCGTCACTTCTCTCCGGCAGCTCGCCATGATGTCTAACTCCATTTTGGCCGACGCGGCCATGGCCAATCAAGCCTCCTCTCTAGCCGACGAAGTCCAAGCCGCCCTGTTGCAGCACGCTATCGCCTCCACAGATCTGGGATCTATTTGGTGCTACGAGATCGATGGCTTCGGGGGGTGCACTCTTATGGATGACGCCAATGTTCCAAGTTTGCTCAGTTTGCCTTATCTTGAGATTTCCCCGGATGCGGCACTTTATAGACGCACACGGGAGTTTGTCTGGAGCGCCAGAAACCCGTGGTTCTTTCGTGGAAGGGCAGGCGAGGGGATTGGCGGCCCGCACATCGGCCGCGACAGCATATGGCCGATGTCACAGATCATCTACGCTTTGACTAGCAGTTCGAGCAATGAAATTGCCCACTCAATTCAAATGTTGAAGCTGTCCGCCGCCGGTACCGGGTTCATCCATGAATCCTACAACCGGAACGACTCAGCTGTTTTTACAAGGTCATGGTTTGCCTGGGCGAATACACTGTTCGGAGAATTGATAGGAAGAACTGCGAAGTTTCGGCCGGAACTACTGGCATGACCGCTACTCTGCACTCCATGACTCGAGGAAGTTTGAAGTGAATAAAAAACCAGGTTTAGCGAGTTGCCCTTTCGGCGTTAATAAGGCTGGTTCCCGCTTAAGCACAAATCGGGTAGTTTGAACTTCCGAAAGTACAGTCGGAGTTGAAATGTCCGCATATCATTGAGCGATCGAGTTTAAAAGGGGGAATGCGGGTGATCCCAAAGTCTTCTTCCGCCGCGGCGCAAACCACACATTTACAATCTTGCTGGACGATCATGTCCTTGCTCGCTGATGGCGCAGACACAACTCGCATCATTTAATTGATCGGCGCCATGCGCCGATACGAAGGCAGGCACGGGATCGAGGACGGTCACGCTTGTCATTGATGATTGCGCAATCAAACTCAAGACGGACATTACTACTGGCTCGCGTTCTACGTTAAAAAGGCAATGACGCGGGACGGGTGATGACTAGACGTATGATTGTTGATTGTGAAGAACCTAGGAAAGCATCATGATGGCTTAAAGTTCGGGAAACGGCCGACCCTTGAAGATGTCGCGAGGGTTGCTAAGGTGGCGCCAATGACCGTCTCCCGCGTCATCACCAATCATCCCTATGTCTCGCAGAACACAGCCGAAAGAGTTCGGGCCGCGATTCTTCAATTGAATTATCAGCCGAATCGCGCAGCTCGCGTCCTAAACGGTCAACTCACTCGTTCAATTGCCTTGATTGTTCCGGATGTCGCTGACAGGTTTTTCTCTGCCATCAGCCACGCCGTTCAGGAGACAGCGCGCGCCAACGGCTATGTTGTGTTGCTTGCAGCGTCGAACAACGATCCCGAGAATGAAGCTGCTTTGATCGAGCAGATGACATATCATCCTGTCGATGGAATTCTTCTCGTTCCAGCCGACAGCAAACGCAAGCATCTCACCGTGACAGCCTCGAGTGGTATTCCTCTGGTTGCGATTGACAGGCGCATCGAAGTGGCTAAGGCCGACTCCGTTGAGGTAAATAATAGGCGCGGCGCTCGGGCCGGGGTCGAACACCTGGTACATCATGGCTGTAAAAGAATCGTGTGCGTTGCTCAAAACTCTCAGTTACCTACTATTAGAGAACGCATTGCTGGTTATCAGGAATGTTTGCGACGCGCAAAGCTGCCTCCAGCGAAAACGCTGCACGTGACCGATGAAGCTGAAGCGAAGGACGTTCTGATCACGCTACTTTTGTCGCGCCGAAGACCGGACGCCCTGTTCACAACCAACAACTCCGCTACGATCTGCACGATCGATATTCTGGATCGAACCGACATGAAAATCGGCCGGGACGTTGCCCTCGTGGGCTTTGACGACGTCGAATTCTACACTCTCTTGCATCCCTCGATCACCGCCATCCGTCAACCGACTGCTGAACTTGGCGAAACGTCTGCCCGGTTGTTATTACAGCGAATCCATGGCGATCCTCTACCGCCGCAAGTTCACTCGATCCTTCCTGTGGATCTGATAATCCGAGAATCTTGCGGATGCGAAAGGCGGGACCCCCTCCCCAATCACACATAGCCACGCGAACTCTGTTCCCTTAGAAGTAAAGTTTGTCGGCGCGAAGATCGCCGAGCAGCAAATTCAGTAAATCGGTTTTCACCTCGGTGGGTATCAAAACAAGGCCGTGCAGTTGCGACCGTTGCGATGCCTACTCAGCGCGCGGAACCTCCCTGTATTGACTCCTTCTATAAATGTGGCTTGACAGGGACCAACTTCCAGGAGTACCTGAGATTGCGGATCATAAAGTGCTGCGCGATGATGTTCTGATTCGGTTTGAAGGTTCTCATTGGAAGCACTATCGATCTAGCTCGACGGACAAATGCGTGCTGAACAAATGCTGTAGCAGAATTCTCCAGACAAAAAGACAACGCTGTCATCTCTTCCTGTCCTGATACGCAGCTGCTTATCAAATAGGGGTGGCCAACGTATTGACAACGACGTCGTGCTTACTTTAATCTTGCGCCGTTAATCAATGACAGCGTTGTCATAAGCGCAAAAGATAGTGTTGTGCATAAATTTAGGAGGCAACAGATGCAGATCAGCATGACAAGATTGCGGGTTATTATGCTCGTAATCGCCCTTGGCCTAGTCAACTCCGCGTCCTTGATCTTCGCGCAAGGTACGAACGGAAGCTTAACTGGACAGGTTACCGATCCTGCCGGGGCGGCCGTTTCGGGGGTATCCGTTACGCTCACCAACGTTGACACCAGCTATCCGCAGGTCGGGACAACGGACAGCAGCGGCGTTTACTTCTTCAAGCTCGTGCCGCCCGGCAATTACGCGCTGAGGATTGCTGCCACGGGATTCGCACAGTATATGCAGACCGGCATCGTCATCCAGGCCAATGCGAACGCAACGCAGAATGTGCAGTTGAAGGTGGGGAGCACCGGCGCGATGGTAAGCGTGGATGCCGACGCCGAGTTGATCAACACCACTACATCGGAACTCGGTATAACGATCAACCAGCAGTCGGTAACTGAGTTACCGCTGAACGGGCGCGATCCCTCAACATTGGCGCTATTAGCGCCAGGTATCGTTGATGCCGGCAAGGCGGGCGTTTATTCGAGCCAGAACGGGGTCTCGTTTCCCAATGAATCTGCGGCATCGACCAATGGCGGGCGCAATGGCAGCACCTACTACATGCTTGACGGCGTCTCCAACATGGACACTTATCTGGGCTCCAATTCGCCTACGCCCAATCCCGACGCCATTCAGGAATTCCGGCTGATCTCCAACAACTTCAGCTCCGTTTATGGTTTCTCGACCGGGGGTGTAGTTTCGATCGCCACCAGAAGCGGCACCAACGACTGGCATGGCGGCCTCTTCGAATTTCTGCGTAATCAGGGTTTCAACGCCAGAAACTGGAGTAATCATCAACTCGATCCGCTCAAGCAAAACCAGTTCGGCGGCTATGTTGGCGGACCCGTCCTTAAGAATAAGCTTTTCTTTTTCTTCAACTACCAAGGAACCCGGGCTAATTTCGGAGCCGGCGCGTCAAATAACCAGACTACAACCCCCACAGTGCAGATGCTGAATGGGGATTTCAGCGGATTGGTCGATTACGCAGTGGCGAACAATAGCAGTTGCGGTCCCGGTTATGCGGGCCCGCGGACACTCAGCTGCGGCTGGTTGAATGGGCCGTTTCAGTTCGCCAATGGAAAGCCTAACCAACTCATTGGTTCGCTTGATCCAGTGGCTGTGGCGTTTACGAACGACGGTCTGCCGGGGCACACGAGTCCTGCAATGGGGACTGCACCTCCTTCGGGTCCTGTTCAGAACTTAGCCGGGCAGATGTTTTATTCCTCAGCCGGGGTCAAGAACAACCTGAACCAGTACACGGCCAGGGGTGACTACGATCTCTCGAAAAGTCAGCGCCTCACGGTGCGGTCGTTTATAGACAGATTCGTTCAGCCCTCGAGCGTAACACCAGGCAATGTTCTCTCCGTGTTGAACTTGACCAATTGGTCCGAGACTTACGGTGAGCATATGTGGTACTTCAATGAGATCGCGCAGCACACCTGGACAGTCAACCCGTCTACCGTCAATACCATAACGGTTCTGTGGACCCAGCAGAGCGCCCATAATGGCGCGCAGGTAACGGATCATAGCGGCAAGCCACTATGTTGGTCGGAATTCATCAAAATTAATGAACCCTCTTGCTACATGGAGGGCGCAGTTTTCGGCGGTGCCAACGGCGGATGGACGAACCCCGGCGACGAGGTCCGCACCACGGTAGGCTTCACCGACACGCTGATCAAGACGGTCGGACGACACAACATCTCTGTGGGTATGGAGTTAAAGCACCAGCGAGCGGTTGAAGATGCTCAAAGCTACCCGGCCAACCCGATCATCGGATTCGGCGGCGGCTACACGGGCAATGGCGAAGCAGACTGGCTGTTGGGTTACATGAGCAGCTTCGAACAGGGCGCAGGCGAACTGGCCGACATCCAGGGATGGCAAATCGAGCCCTACGTAAACGACGAATTTCGCGTGAAGCCTGGTCTTACCCTAACGCTCGGCTTGCGCTGGGCTCCCGACATCGCGCCAGTTTCTGTAGGCGGACGCGGGGCGGCCTTTGTGCCCGACCAGCAAAGCACTCGGTTCGCCGCGGCCCCACTGGGCCTGGTGTTTCCCGGCGACCGCGGCGTGAATAACGCGCTTCGCCCCAGCGACTACAATTTCTTTGAGCCACGCATCGGAGTGGCCTTTCAGCCAGCGTTTTTGCCGCACACCGTTCTCCATGCAGCATTCGGGCTGTTCAGCGGCCCGGTAAACTACTCCAACTACAATCATGCCGTGGATATAGCACCCTTTGCGCCCGCATTTGCGCCGGCCCCGCCGTCGAATGTGCCGATCTGCTCGTCTGGAGGAGTTACGGCGGCTTGCACTCCAAACACGGGTCAGGTAATTTCGGGCTACAATAACTTTCACGATCCATGGGCGACGTCGTCATTCGGGACCAACGGCGTAAGTCCATTTCCGCCGTTCGCCACCATCGGCTACGTGCCGCCCGCTAACTCGCCGATTGCCACCCCCGTCTATTTGCAGGCTTCTTTTTCTCGAAACTTTAAAGGATCGATGACCGAGGCCTGGAATGCCTCAGTGGAGCAGCAACTCAGCAATGTGATGACCATGCGCGTGGCCTATGTGGGCAGCGAATCCTATCATCAGAGCTACGTGCAGGATAACAACTTCGCCGGCTACAGCTACTGCACGTCTTACACAAATCCCACATGCCCGCCACCGGCCTCGGCGCCCCGACCTGTTGCCCCATACGCTAGTTACACCGGCATTCTGGAGTACGACAGCAATGCCACAGCCAATTACAACTCTCTGCAATTATTTGTTGAACGCCGTATGGCCCATGGCCTTCAGGCACAGTCAAGCTTTACCTGGCAGAAGACAATGGACGTGGCCAGTTTCGCCGACCTCGCCGTCACCCAGAGTGGCTTAAACAATCCTAGAAACCTTCGCTATAGCCACGGCATCTCCAACGCAAGCATTCCCCTCAACTGGGTGTTCAACTTTATATACCGAACTCCGGATTTGCGCGGGCAAACCCTACTCTTGCGAGAAGCGCTCGGAGGCTGGCAGATCAGTCCGATTGGCACTTGGCAGTCGGGCTCGCCGTTCAGCATCGGCTCCGGTAGCAGCCAAGCTGCATATGGCGAGCCCGGCTACGGTGGCGGCTGCCTGCAGTTTTGCAGCGGCGATCGCGCCGACCGCGTCCCAGGAGTACCGCTCAATGTCCGTCGGGGCGGCCGTGCGAATTGGATTAATCAGTACTTCAACCCGGCTGCATTTGTTACTCGCCACGACGGTACATTCGGCAATAGTCAGCGAAATATTATGTACAACCCCCCGGGCTTCAACGTCGATGCAGCGCTGTCGAAGAACTGGTCCATCCAGGAACGATATCAACTGCAATTCCGCTTCGAGTTTTTCAACGCCTTTAACCATCCAATCATGGGCGGTCCGGACACCTCTCCGACTGACTCCACGTATACCCAAGTCAACAGCGGCCAAGGCTCGGTGGTAAACGTATCGCGTGTTGGCCAAGCTGGTCTCAAATTCAGCTTCTAACCTTTACCTATACCCGGGCGGTGATCTGATCGCCCGGGTATGACTTTCCTGATTAAAAGAGTCCACGGTCACAGTTAGCGCGTGAACTCTGGAGGTTCAACCGTTGGCCGATTCAACACCGCGGCGATTTCGCTTGTACCCGCACTTGGTTGTTGCGGGCCCAAGTATTCTAGCCATGCTCGTCGTCTTCTCGATTCTTGCACCCCCACGCAACAAAGTCTTCGGCCGTGCACATGCAGACGATCCCAAAGCCGTGCTTTGGCCGCTGTCCATTGACTATCCTCTCGATGGTTCCATTTTTCCTCCGGGAATTACGCCGCCAACGTTTATTTGGCGCGATGCCTCAGCCAACTCGTGGCAAATCGAGTTTGTATTTGCTGATAACTCGGCTCCAGTTCAAGTTGAAACATCAGGACAAAGAATGCAGATCGGGCCTATCGATCCGGACTGCGTAAGCAGTACGAATGAGCTGCCTCAGCTGACGCCAAAGCAAGCTGCTTCCCGGACATGGTCTCCCGACGTAGCCACCTGGGCAAAAATTCAGCAGCGCTCTGCTACTCAACCTGTCATATTGACCATAACGGGATATAACTCTGCGCATCAGGCCACTTCGCAGTCGCGTATCGCTCTTTCTACTTCGCTTGATCCAGTAGGTGCGCCAATCTTCTATCGTGATGTGCCGCTGATGCCAAGCCAGGGTGCAAACGGTACTGTGCAGCCGCTTTCCCCAACATCAATTCATCTGATCAAGTGGCGTCTCAGGGATGTGCGTCAATCCGAGAGCCACACAGTCTTGAAGGATATGCCCACATGCGCTAACTGCCATTCATTCTCCGGCGATGGGAAGACCATGGGAATCGATGTGGACGGACCTGCCAATGACAAGGGTCTTTACGCGGTCGTTCCTGTCGAACGTCACATTTCCATTCAGAATAAAGATGTGGTGCAGTGGAATACAGACGGCCAAGCCGGAAAGGTCAGGGTCGGCTTCATGTCTCAGGTTTCTCCGGATGGACGCTACGTCGTGAGCACCTTCGCCGGCTCGGCACTGGACATCTCCAATACGTATTACGTCACAAATTTTAAGGACTATCGATTCCTCCAGGTCTTCTATCCAACACGAGGCATTCTAGAGTGGTACGACAGAGCTTCAGCCACACGCCAGCCGCTCCCCGGCGCAGACAATCCGCGCTACGTGCAAACTGATGGAGTCTGGAGTCCTGACGGAAAATACATCGTCTTCGCTCGGGCTGAGGCAAAGGATCCCTACCCCGAGGGCCAGCCGAAGGCGATACACGCCAACGATCCCAATGAAACCCAAATTCAATACGATCTTTATCGGGTGCCGTTCAATGATGGCCGCGGCGGGGTGGCCGAGCCCATCAGCGGCGCTTCACACAACGGGATGAGCAACAACTTTCCCAAGGTATCTCCGGATGGTCGGTGGATCGTATTCGTGCAATGCCAAAATGGGCAATTGATGCGACCGGATAGCCAGCTCTACATCGTTCCCTTCGGCGGCGGTGAGGCACGGCGTCTAGCTGCCAATACATCTCTGATGAATTCTTGGCACAGCTTTTCGCCGAACGGACGTTGGCTTGTGTTTTCCTCCAAAGCCCGATCGTTCTATACGCAAATGTATCTAACCCATATCGACGAGCAGGGGAACTCCAGTCCCGCAATTTTGATCGAAAACGCCACCGCAGCAAACCGGGCCGTGAATCTGCCTGAATTTGTAAACACATCTGGAGATGGGATTGAAGAAATCCAGGTGCCGGCGGTAAATCAATACAAGATGATTGACGAAGCTAGGCAACTGGAAGAAAAGGGAAAAGCCGACCAAGCGCTCGAGACATGGAAGAAAGCACTAGCGCTCGATCCCAGCAATGGAAGGGTTCAAAGCGGACTGGGCGCGTCGCTCTATTTTCATAGCAATGTTGAGGAGTCCTTTCAGCATCTGCGCGAAGCTATCCGCATTAACCCTCTATCGGCTCAGGACCACTTCTTGCTTGGCAAGTTCATGCTGGAACAAACTCACGCGGAGCAAGCCCTACCAGAGCTTGAGGCAGCTATCACGATCAGACCGCACTTCGAATTGTGCGAAGAGGCTCTGGGCAAAACTTTTGAGGCTTTGGGCAAAGATTCCGAAGCCCTGTCTCATTGGCGAAAAGCGCGGCTTATCGATCCGACTAGCGTTAGTGCGACGATCGGTACCGCCTGGCTCCTTGCTACCTCACCTGATGCTTCATTGCGCGACGGTGCTGAAGCCGTGCGCTTGGCTGAAAGCGCTGTAAATCTTCAGCCGGACAATGCTGAAGTGCTGGATACGCTGGCGGTTTCCTGCGCCGAAGAACGCTTGTTCTCTCGCGCCTCTTCTATAGAGACGCACGCTCTTGAACTGGCGGAAGCGCAAGCAAACAACTCCTTAACAGCGGCCATCCGTGTTCACGAAGCATTGTTTGCGAAGCAAAAGCCGTTCCATGAAGGCCGGGAATCTGTCGTCGCAGATCAAACCAGATGGAGCCCACGCTCCATGTGACCCATGAGCGGCATATTGGCTGTTCGATGGCGCATGTCATACAAAAAATCCTGAAACGAATGAATTGTGCGGTCTCGATCATGGCGAACGGGATAACTCATCAGCCGAATTCGCGAAGTGAAGTTCGCTTGCACACAGCAAAAGAAACATTGCCCGTAGTTGAGTTTGTCACGAAATTAGACCTTTATTTCCAATGAGGTATTTCATGCTTATCGGATTTACGCGCCGCGACTTTTTGAGCAGTGCGGCGAAGGCAGTGGTCGCTTCGAGGTTGCCTGTCAATGTCGATTCAGAAAGCGCTACAGAAATCATTCTGCCGCTCCGCCGAACTAACTTCGATGACAATTGGACATTCTTAAAGGGAGACGTACAAGGGGCCCACCTACCCGAGTTTAATGACGAGAACTGGAACAAGACCAATTTGCCTCACGACTGGAGCATCGAAGGTCCCTTCAGCAAAGATGCTCCAGGGGGCGCCACATGTGCTTATCTGCCGACGGGGATCGGCTGGTATCGGAAGCAATTCACACTGCCACGTGCCTCAGCCGGGCGAAAAATAGCCATTCAGTTCGATGGCGTTTACCAGCGAAGTGAGGTCTGGATCAACGGTCACTGGCTGGGAATGCGTCCTTATGGCTTCATCAGTTTCGTTTACGATCTCACGCCGTATCTGCGGGTGGGTCACCAGCCGAATGTTCTCGCTGTTCGCGTCGATAATTCTTTGCAGCCAAATGTGAGATGGTATTCCGGCTCAGGCATATACCGGCATACTTGGTTGATCAACACGACGCCCGTCCATATTGCGCACTGGGGAACCTGCGTCCGCACTCCTCAAATCGACGGCAAGAGCGCAATCGTAGAAGTCACAACCCGCGTGCAGAATGGTCTTCTGCAAGCGGCTCCATCTTCGCTTCGTACTTTCATTCAAGACAATGATGGTAAGACGATACAAGAGGCTACAACGAATGCTGAAATTGACGCAGATGGCGATTTTGTCTTTACCCAACGTATCGAGATACTGTCCCCGACACTTTGGTCGACAGATGTGCCTTATCTTTATTCCGTTGTTCAGGAGCTGGAGCACAACGGGCACGGTGTGGACACGACAACGACACCTTTCGGTGTACGCTCCATCTGTTTTGACGTTGATAAAGGATTTCTGCTGAACAATGAGCGCGTCAAGTTGAATGGAGTTTGTCTTCACGGAGACGCCGGCGCGGTGGGGACGGCCGTTCCCGAGCGGATGTGGCAACGGCGGCTTAGTCTGCTCAAAGAGATGGGATGCAATGCGATTCGCTGCAGCCATAATCCTCCGGCGCCAGAGTTTCTCGATCTATGCGACACGATGGGTTTCATGGTCATGTTTGATGCCTTTGACGAATGGCGTGTGGGTAAGTCACAAACACCGCTATATGGCTATCACAAGTATTTTGATGAATGGTCGCATCGTGATTTGAAGTGTATGATCCTGCGCGATCGCAATCACCCATCTATTGTTATCTGGACGGCTGGGAACGAGGTGCCCGACCAGGGTTCGCTGAGGGGAGTCGCAACTCTGCGCGGATTGAAGAAAATTTTGCAGACGGAAGATCCGACGCGCCCAGTCACCGTGGCTTGTGACGGGATCGCTGCCGATCCCGCCGGGGCGTTGCCAGAGTTTTTAGCCGAGCAAGATGTGGTGGGATACAACTATGTAGACCGCTGGCGTGACAGACGGGAGAAGTTCTATAGCATTGATCGGCATCAGTTTCCTGATCGACGGTTTATTGGAACGGAAAGCGTCGCGTTAAGAGGCGCGCGCGGGAACTATAGGATTGGTGCAGAAGCAGCCCTATATGTTGACAAAAGCACCAACCTGCTTGTCGAGGTCGAGCAGCTACAGAAGTTCATCCAAACATACGACTACGTGAGCGGCGATTTCATGTGGACAGGAATCGATTACTTAGGCGAGGCGTTATGGCCCGCAAAAGCTACGTCAAGCGGGGTGCTCGATACTTGCGGTTTCCGGAAGGACAGCTACTACTTCTATCAAAGCCTGTGGGCAAAGACGCCAGTGCTTCATCTTTCTCCGCATTGGAATTGGAAGGGGCATGAAGGCTTAGTCATTTCGATTATCTGCTACACCAACTGCGATACGGTTGAGCTCTTTGTGAATGGAAAGAGCTGGGGAGTAAAGGGTTATGCATTTCCAAGACCAGGGATGGAAAAACGATACGGAAATTATCCGGCGCGCGCGAAGGTATTGCAAACCACGGCAGACCTCCATTTGTCGTGGGATGTTCCGTACGAAGCCGGAACTCTGAAGGCCATAGGCGTCAAAGAGGGAAAGGTCGTCAGCACTGTAGAAGTTTCGACAACTGGAGAACCGTCACGTCTACTTCTATCCGCAGATCGGCAGACGCTTGACGCTGATCGCCGCGATGTGGTTCACGTTACAGTGGAAATTCAGGACAGTGATGGGCGCCGCGTGCCTACCGCTAATAGTGTCGTGACCTTACAGGTCCATGGAGGAGGCCGGCTTCTCGGCATGGATAACGGTGATCCAGAAAGCCATGAAGATTACAGAGCCGCGCAGCATAGGGCGTTCAATGGCCTGTGCCTTGCCCTCATCGGTCCGACGGATCGCGCGGGCGATATTGAAATTGCGGCATCTTCCCCAGGTTTAGCGCAAACAACTCTTAGGTTGACGACCCGACGCTTGAAGTCGTCGTCGACGGTCGGCTAACGATGTTTACGCCGATCTCAGAGTTCGCTAAGAGTTCAGTACGGCACTTCGCAGGGCACGGTAAGCCGTAGCGCGGTGCAAAGTCGGAGTTCGGTTGAGTGTGCAGTCAGTGGCGAGCAGAAGTGACAACAAGAGCAAGTTCGGCCGCCAATATCCACATCTGGCGGTAACCAATGGGGGTTTAGATGCAACGGATTGCCGTTCGCGTCCTTTCAAGTCTTCTTGTAATTATTCTTTCTGCTCCGGTCATGGCCGAAGATATGTTTGTATACTTCGGATCGCACGGAAGTGGGCCGCATATAGGGTTCTCGCTTGCGCACTTTGATACCGAGACGGGGAAGCTGACCGAACCTGTCTTTCTCGAAGAAGCAGTGGCGCCTGCGTATTTTATTATTCGACCGGACGGCAGACGTCTTTATACCTGCAACTCGTTTCCGGGCAGTTCGGTGAGCGCGTACGCGATCGATCCTGCCACTGCCAAACTGACGCTTCTAAACCGGCAACCGAGTGGAGGGGGCGACCCTAGCTACGTAAGCTTGGACCCAAGCGGACGGTATTTGATGGTTGCTAATTATCTCGGGGGGAGTGCCGCGGTATTCGCGCTGCGCCACGACGGCAGCATTGGCAGGCGTACGGCGTTTGTTCAGCATGTTGGAGCCAGCCTGGATCCCAATGATCCAAGGCATGCCCATGCGCACTCGATTCGCTTCGATCCTAGTCATCGATTTGTGCTGTTGGCCGATCTCGGACTGGATAAAATTTTCGTTTATCGTCTGAACCCGAAGACGGGCGCGCTGACGCCGAACGATCCGCCATTCGCGACCGTTGCACCCGGTTCGGGCCCGCGCCACATCGCGTTCGATCCGCGCGACCGCTATGTGTATGCAATCAACCAGACAGCCAATAGCATTGTTGGTTTCGGATGGGATTCAAATCGCGGTATCCTGACCCGATTCGAGACTGTATCCACGCTCCCGAAAGGCTTTAAGGGTGAGAATACGGGATCTGAAATCCTCATGCATCCAAGCGGTAAATTTCTCTACGCCACCAACCGTGGGAATAACAGTGTCGCGGTGTTTTCCGTCCAAGCGGATACGGGGCGCCTTACACCTGTACAGTACATCTCAACCCAGGGCAAAACGCCACGAAATGCCGACTTCGACCCCACGGGCAAATGGCTGTTGGTGACCAATAAGGACAGCAACAATGCCGTGGTTTTCCGGATTGATCAATCAACTGGTCAACTGACTCAGAACGGAGACCCAATTTCGGTCCCGGCTCCGTTTTGCGAGAGATTTCTTCCGGCAGGGAAGTGATTTCGGGAGGAAACGGTACGCCAAAAGAAAAGTGGGATAGCTCTCGCTCACTGAATCTGATCGTTGATGGAATATCCATCTCGATCAGCATTGCAGGTAGCTCCCTGAAGTCTGACTTTTCTACTTCGGCCTCCCGACAAAACGTTGGTTGCGACGATCAAAGGACTTACTCACAGAGCTCCAGAAACAGAGTAACAACGGGGAAGGAATAAGGAGGGACGATCATGAATGAATCAACCAATTTACTTGAAACGCTTGCTCACACTCCCGTGGAGAAGCGTGCCATTACCAATCACGGCGTGCTCAACGAAGCGTACGCGTATGCCAAACCCAGTTCGTTCTCGCGAGGCATGCGCATCGAGCTGAATGGGTTCACAATCCTGCTGATCTCGGGGACGGCATCGATCGACGAAAATGGCAAGAGCGTGCACGTTGGCGATTTTCGCGCGCAGATGCGGCGCACCCTGGAAAATATTAGGGGCCTACTGGAGAGCGAAGGCTGCACCTGGCACGATATCGTGCGCACTACATGCTACCTGCGCGACATTGAACGAGATTACGAAGCATTCAATGAAGAACGCACTGCTTACTTCGCGGAGCGGGGGCTTGACCCGCTGCCTGCCTCGACCGGGATTCAGGCAATACTCTGCCGGCCGGAACTCCTGGTGGAGATTGAAGCCATCGCCATGTTCAAGACAGTGAACAGTGCCTCATGATTCGTGATTCAAGATGGGATGCTGAACTAGGTTGAAGTCTGCCAAACATTCCTACCGATCGCGCCTCGACGTGCCGGCGCTCCGCCTCACTCGCGAATCCGAAAGCCCACAGGTCTAAAAACAAACCCAACACGATGGATAGGGAGCCATACCCGCAATGAATGCGTTCAAAGGCAAGTTAGAGCGTAAGTACGGAATTCTGAGGAGGGTGTCGCGTTGGCAACGATAAGCATATCGAAAGGCAACTGCCTGTCAGCTGTTTTGATCTCAATTATGGTCGTTCCGCATGCACTCTCTCAGCGACAGCCGGTCGACTATGTAAACTCGCTCATCGGTACAGCTCCGATGACCGATAAGGAGTACTTGGGCAATAATCCCGCTCCGGGTGAGGAACTATATTCCGGAACCGTAAACCCGTGTGCCATGGTTCCAGACCCAGGCGGATATCTATGTGTTGGCCCTGTAACCGGCTTTGACGGCGCGTATCATGTGCGCGGGTCGGGGTATCGCTTTGATGATGCAACAATAATGGGCTTCACTCAAATGAATGGCGAGTATAGCAATGAAAACAGGCTATTATTCATGCCGACCATTGGCCCAATAAAGACGAGCCCTGGCAGCCGAAAAGATCCCTCTTCGGGCTATCGGTCGACCAGAGATACGCAAAGCGAGAAGGGATCGGCTGGATATTATTCCGTACTCCTTACAACTTATGGCATAAAAGTGGAGCTTACTGCTACGGCGCATTGTGGTTTTCATCGCTACACGTTTCCCGTTTCCCGGCAAGCCAATATTCTCATCGACATGGCCAACTCGCGGCCGGCGGTTTCGAATGCCTCCCTGTCCGTAATAGATAAGCACACTATCGAAGGTTTTCAAACGGGCGGAACTAGCACTGTTTACTTTCGTGCGGAGTTTAATAGGGACTTCACGTCTTCGGGGACCTGGAAGAGCGGCGTCTTGGCCCCGAATTCTTCTCAGGTGAGTGGAACTCCCGTGGGAGCTTATGCCAGCTTCAACACCTCGCCGAGCGAGCCGGTCCTTGTCAAAGTAGGCACATCCACCATTAGTCTTGCCGACGCCGCAGCCAATCTTAAGGAAGAAATACCATCGGGTACGAGGTTTGAGGCGATTACGAGCCAAGCTAGGACCCTTTGGAGCCAGATATTAGATCGAATGCTAGTTGAAGGCGGCTCCGAAGGGGACCGAACAAACTTTTACACGGCTGTATATCGCATGGCAGCAGGTCCCAAATATTCCTGGTTCCCGTTCTACGATGCCAACGGAATGCTTCTTGCTCGAGGTGAAGATTGGGCATCGCAGCGAGTTGCCAATAAGGGGGGATTTTGGGGGTGGCATTGGGGCGGGGGCTATTGGGGACCTGGAAATGTCTCGAGTCTGCTGGGGTTGTACAAAATGGGAGTCTATGGCATCGACCTCGATGCGGCGTATAAGGAGCTACGCAATCAGGCGTTGAACGGAGGCGGCGCCGCGGGCGAAGCCTATCGACGTTACGGGTATATACCTGCCGACTCTGGGGTGAACGACTACGTCAATCGCTCTATAGGGTTATCTCTCGATGATCGTGCTCTTTCAGAACTAGCTAAACTGACTGGCAATGAGACTGATTCCGAGTTCTTCTTTAAGCGTTCGCAGAGCTATAAGGCGCTTTACGACGCATCGTTGGGGTTTTTCGCGCCACGTCGCGCGGACGGGTCGTGGATTCTTCCGCTGGATCCGGCGGAGCCTCACGCAGAGGACATGTATCGGGAGGGAAATGCGTGGAATTACTTGTGGTTCAATACGGGGGACATACCTGGACTTATCGAGTTGCTGGGTGGTCCTCAGAAGTTTGCTGCAAGGCTAGACACATTCTTCACCGAACGCTACAACCCCAGAGTGCCTCTTCGCGACCTGACGGGAGTAGTCGGCTTATATTTTCATGGAAACGAGCAGTATAGGCACATCCCATATCTTTACGACTATGTTGGACAACCTTGGAAAACTCAGGCACTTGTTCGAAGAATCCAGAGCGATCTGTACCGGCCTATACCCGCCGGACTATGCGGCATGGACGATTTCGGAGATCTGGAGGGTTGGTATGTAACTAGCGCGCTTGGTTACGTCCAAGTCGATCTCGCAAGTAAATATTATCAGATAGGAAGTCCACTGTTCCCAAAAGTGACAATCCAGCTGCCAGGTGAGCATCCCGGCACCTTTACTATTCTGGCAAATCACGTATCGAACTCGAACAAGTACATTCAGTCTGCCAGGTTGAATGGTAGACCGCTTAACGTTCCGCGCTTTACGCAACTCGATATGGGCCCCGGAGGCAGCCTCGTCTTCGAGATGGGATCAACACCTAACTTTAATTGGGGAGCGGAAGAGCCTTAGATGTTTAGTCCCGGCGTGCGATACTGTATTCTTATCCAAAGCTAGACGGAGGCACTGTGGGCTGGTTCTAGCAGGGCGATACAACATAGTCAAGATGACCTGAGAACGCTAGCTTGCCGGCATCGGAGCAGCCCAGAGATATCGGCCATTTTGAGCAAACACTGGATAGCAGAGGTCTCTACAGGGGCAAAGCGCCTCCTCTTGCCAGTGTGCTCACAGTCTGGCAGAATGCATTTGTGTCCCTTTCGAAAGCAAACCCTGCGGTCTCTCGGGGGTCTCTTCGATTCTGGCGAGCTCGCCATCGACCCCGTAAATCGGTGCAGGCGCGGGCATGCGGGGTATGTTCGAGAGTCTATTCAATTCCGCTACGAGGAGTAGTAGGTAATCGACCTGCGTTCGATATTTGAGCGCTCAAACTCAGACTCTGATCCAGATCGGAATGACACGATCCGCTCAGTCCAGTCCCCATGGCCGTCGTGAACATACTCAAGCCGGTTATGCTGAACGTTCAGCCGGTCCGAGGTGTAGTGCAAAGTGCCAGTCTCATCGTAGCTGGCCTCTCGACTTCTATGTTCGGCCGTTTCCTCACTGGGGTCATCATTGGCATTATAACGATAGGTCGTTGAGCTTCCGCCGAGGTTACCCATTCTATGGTCGCGTGTTAACAAGCGACCATAGGCATCGTATCTGTATATAGTCCTAGAAATTGCGTCACCTAACACAGCCTCGAACATGGCAGCTAATCTTTCGCGTTCCTCCGGCGCAGCCTGATCCAGATGGCTCTGGAATAGGAGTTTGTCACCCTGCTGCATCTCTTCACTCAGGAGTTTTCCCGTTCTATCGCGCCTCAAGTTCACATAACTGAGCAGGCGATGGTCTGCATCCTGAAAGGACACTTTGACTGGTAGAGTTCTTTCATCGTAAACGACAGTCATGGTCGTGGCCCCCGGAGCGTTATATGCCGATTCTGTGCCTTCGACTGCATACCCGGTGCAAGCTCCACAGACATCTGCGGAGCTGCACTCCAAGGCCACTACCCCAGTAGACAGAAATCTTACTTTGGTCTTGCTACCGCCGACCTCGTAGCTGCAGACCTCTACGTCGGTTTGGGTTCCGTCATGATCTACATGCGTGGTTCGAATATGCCTTCCGCCCTCATCGTAAACGTAGGCGGTCCTGTCGAGAGGTCCCTCATTCATCGAAGAGTTCGACTCTGCCAGCCGGCCGCCGTCGTCGTAGAGCCATTGTGAATGTGCGATGGTTCCATCCGGGTTCTTGGCATCAAGCCTCAGGATCATACCGTCTAGACGGAATGTCCCCACGGTGAAGTGCTGAATTGGCTGCCAATCTTGTCGGTCGAGATCCCAGGTGGCAAACTCTGACCTGAGCGTTTTAACAGGACCCCGAACTTTCCATCGAGCAACGTCGCTCACGAGAATGCCTCCTTCGTTTGCGTTTGGGATTTGAATATGATCCCGTCCATCGGGACATTCGATAGGCTCAAGTGGCCCAGCCACCTAAAAGTAGGTGCAATCGAGTGCAATTCAAACGCGGGTCGAGGGTCGAAGCCAGGTTCACTCGGCCACCGCTCAAAGCTTTTCAGCGTGAAAGGATGCACAGCCTTCGCGGAATGTGACCAACTGATTCGAATCCATGGCCTTGTGAATCTCAATTGCGCCCAACGGCCATCGAATCTCGACGTCTACTTTGTCTGCTCGTCCGAGGCCGAAGTGCAGGCGTGGGTCGTTCGAAGATACGTAACTGGATTGGCTGAGCAGCTCTTGGACCTGCAATTTCCCATTACTGCGGATAAATACTTTAGCTCCAATCGCGCTGCGATTGCTCTTTGTCCCTTGCAGCCGGATCTTGATCCAATGATTTCCGGTTGGGGCGTCATTCCTTAATAGCGACGGTGGTTCATTTTGATTCATGATTATAATGTCGAGGTCACCGTCGTTGTCGAAATCGCCGAAGGCGCAGCCACGACTGACATGACGCGAAGCGAGCGCTGGCATGCTTTTCTCATCAAGCTCCTGAAAGGTGCCGTCTCCTAGATTGCGGAATAACAAGCGCGGGCCACGACGTGGATACTTGAGGTACTTTGCTTCGAGCTCCGGATAGACCTGGCCGGTAACAAGGAAGATGTCAGGGTAACCGTCGTTGTCGAGGTCGACGAGTCCGACGCCCCAACTTACGAAGCGTTGTTCGTGCATCAATCCAGACTTCGCAGTAAGATCCTCGAACTCGCCTTTGCCCAGAGAATGGTAGAGGCCAGTGGGTTGATTTGTAAAATGCGTGCGGACAATATCGAGATGGCCATCGCAGCGGTAGTCGCCCACTCCGACACCCATGCCCGCCATTTCAATGCCTTGGTCATTGAGAGCAAGTCCGCGCAAGAGAGCTTCCTCACGAAATGTGCCGTCGTGATTGTTCATCAGCAGCAGGCTGGGTGTGGAGTCGCAGGCAACGAAAATGTCGGGCCATCCGTCCTCGTCCGCATCGAAGGCCACCGCGGTGAGGCCGTACGAACCACGCATCGCCGCAATACCAGACTCCTTCGAAACATCCGTGAAGGTGCCGTCTCCATTGTTGCGGTACAACGAATGCGTTGGGACAGGGAGGCCTGAGGGTCCGCAGTTGACCGGTACTCCTTCGAAGTTGCAATTAGGTTGTTCCAGCGATGGCTTGGGCAACTTCGCCAGATCGACATCAGCATAGTTCGCGACGAATAGATCAAGCCAGCCGTCTCGGTTGTAATCCACAAAAGTGCATCCAGATCCAAAGCGGACTGAAGCGCTATTCAGTCCTGCCTCCTTTGTGACGTCGGTGAATGTGCCATTGCCATTATTGCGATAGAGACGGTTCTGACCAAAATACGTCACATAGAGATCCTCGAAGCCATCATTGTTGTAATCACCCACGCAGACCCCCACGGCCCAGCCGGCGTCCTGCAGACCAGCTTCCTTCGTCACGTCGGTGAACGTCCCGTTGCGATTGTTGTGGTAGAGACGATTGCTGGCTCCTGGCGGGATTTCTGACAGTCTGCGCCCCCCAAGAATAAAAATGTCCATCCAGCCGTCGTTGTCGTAGTCAAAGAAGGCGCAGCCCCCCCCCATAATCTCGATGATGTAAGTGGCGTGATCTCCTTCTCCGTAGAACTGGATCTCGTTGAGACCCGCGGATTTAGTTACATCCACAAAGTGTGAGAACGGAGCCGCACGCTTAATAACCGGTTCGCCGTTGAGATGTCCGACCGGGAACGCTGCGGATGCTGCAAAGGTCGAAATCATCTTCAAGAGATAGCGACGCGACCATGTCGAAGCCTTTGACCATTGCAAAATAGGTACCATCATCCTTCGTTATTTTTCTCCGTTCGATATCTGATTCTCGTATCTGATAAATATTGATCATGCGACCCTCAGCATGGGTTGCATTCGGCCCAAGCGGACCATGCGACGAGGTTTTCGACATGGATTTCGTAACGTGTAGCTAATCGGCGAAACCCATTGCAGCACGCGAAGAACAGCTACTCGCCCGTTGCGCTCGGAGCGGTGCAAGACTGACACCACTATGGGCCTGAATGGGCGTCATTCAGAGCCTGTTCCAGCCGCCGTGCCTGGCCATTGTTCGGATCGATTTCGATCGCGTGCCTCAATGCCTGCTTGGCATCCTGCCACTTCTCCTCGCTGGCCAAAGTGGCGGCAAGGTTAATCCATGCGACGACGTACGAAGGGGAAACACGCACCGCGACGCGAAAGTAGTCTTCGGCCTGCGTCAAGTCGCCTGTTCGATCGGCAAGATAGCCCATCTGATTTTGGGCCTCTACAAGATTGGGGTTCAGTTGAATGGCCTTCTGGAGAGCGATTTTCTCGCCTGCGAAATCCTTCGTCTTGTCTAATGCTTGAGAAAGTTTGTAATACAGCAGCGGCTCATTGGGGTTAATCTCAAGCGCTTCCCGGAAGAGTGACACCGCCTCCGATGGATTGCCAGCTGCAATCGCTTGATCGCCCATCTCTGCCTTCCCCGCTCCTTGGGTTGCATCCAATCGTGCTTTTCTCAATTGCTGGTAGATGCGCAACTTCTCCTGCGCCTGTGCGGTGTCACCGAGTCGCTGAAGAACCTTGGCCAGTTCGTACTCGACCTCCTGCTGGTTGTCGCCCAGGGCAATGGCTTTCTCCAAATGTCGCTTGGCGGCGAGCAAGTTGCCCAATTCGAACAAAACATTGCCCAACTCCTGCTGCGACTGATAGTAGCCCGAGTTTAGAGAAACAGAATGTTCAAGGTGCGCGCGTGCTTGCTCGTATTCTGCTTTCCGCGACTCAAGCAGTCCTGCGAGATAAAGCACCTCCCATTGATCCGGGTAAGCTGCAAGCAGTTTGTTGCAGTAATTGTGCGCCCTGTCTGACTTGCTGGTGACCATAGAGTGCAAGTAGAGAATTTGCGTTGGTTGATCGCCAGGATGTTTGGAGAGGGCAAGATCGAAGATACTATATGCTTCTTCATTGTTCCCGAGCAGCATTAATACCACCGCCAATTCATCGGCGATCGGAAGCGAGTCCTGGTGGTCGTTGAGTCCCTCGCGGAGCACGCTTGCGGCCTTGTCGAGCTGCGCCCTGCCTGCGTAGGCCATTCCAAGGTTTAGGCTCTGCACTTCTGTCCAGTTCGATTCCGCGCCCGGCTCGTCAAGCAAGGCGATCACGGACGAATAGTCCTTTTTATCGACAAGGTGTTGGGAAAGTGAATCGAGAGCGATCGTTGACTGGGGGTCAATGGCAAGAGCCGCACGCCATTCGGCCTCTCCTTCGGCAGTCTTTTTCATACGATCCAGTGCAGCCGCCAGAACCAAGTGAGGGCGGATGTCATTTGGGTCCAGCCGTATAGACTGTTCCAAGGGCGCAATTGCCTGCTCATCTCGTCCGGCGGAGGACAGGCTTAATCCCCAAAGATACGCCGCGGCTGCCGACGTTGGCTGTAGACGGAAAGCTGACGCAAACGCACTGGCAGCGCAGTCAAAACGCTTGCGGCTAGCAAACCAGTTGCCTAGGCTTGTATAGGTATCCGTGGTGCGTCTGCTTCTTAGGAGGCTCTGCAACTCTGGTGATGCAAGGCAAGGCGCGTCAGCAAGCGCAAAAGGTTCTGAAACAAACAGAATCGCCGCCAGAATGCAACGGAGCCTTATCCCAAACCCAAGTCGCGCCAACCCCTCCAGGATTATTGTCCATGACGATTTCATTGGCACCTCTCCGCACCTCACCAGGACAGCCGACTTCCAGTGTTGGCACCCTAGTTCAGCGCACAGCCTTCGAGAGAATATTGTCTAAGGCTCTCGATCAGGTGGAATACTTGGCCAAAGGCTACTATCAAGCGGTTTTGCGCTAGCTACGTTGGTCGATCGATGCTTTTACCGTCCTTCTTATGGCAGCGACCGCCTGTCTCAAAAACATTCTCAACGAACTATCAGATACCCGGTCGCCCCCCGTTCTCGTCGATCACCTCTTTCACGCATGTCGAATAGGAGCGTCGGTGACGGCTGTGGGCTTATCGACGGATCCATCGGCCGTGCCGCTTACCGTAACGATCCTATTGCGCACATTCAAACTTATCGCGTTGAACGCAGTAGTCCCATAGCCGAGGAGACTATAGGAAATCTTCTTCATCAGCATGGCTTGAAGTTCTTGATCAGAGATGTTCTCCGAAACTCACCTGAATGTCGCTGCGGACTTCGGCAACGTCCTTGATCGTTGATTTCCCACTACCTTGGCCGAGTGATTATTGTTCCTTGGAAGTGACAGCGTTGTCAAGACCAGCGATACGTTATGAATTTACACCGCTCTTTGCGCGCTGAAGATTCAAGCATCGACTACATCGAGCGTCGGCCCTCTCCGGGCATTAAGTGGTCGAAATGCTATCCCGGACTCATCCCCCAATTCTGAGCGCTCCATAACGGGTTGGAAAGTGTGGCACTTCCGAGAGGACGCTCATGTTCAGGCCGCTACCGTGTACAAGGTGGACAACGCTGCCATGGCTCGTCCTCGGAGCCGCTGCTTTCTTCACCGTCTACCACCCGCTCCTGGCGTGGCTGCCAGTCTTTTGCCTCGGAGTCGCGAACTGCCTCCTCTTTAAAAGAACGCGTCGGCTTCTCCCTTGTATCCTCCTCCACATGACATACAATGCCACCGTTCTGATGCGATGAAGCTGCGATCAGAGATTCACGGGGCAATGGCACATCCAGACGCACCGATGGAAGCACCATTCTTATTTCGCCTGGAATGAGAACGACGAAGGCGATTGGCTTGTACCTACAGTGAACGAAGGCCCTTGGCGCCTGCGAGCTCTGCAAAGCGCGCTGCGGAACGCGCGCTGGTTCGAACTCCGATGGTTCTGTTGACGGACTAGGATGTATCATTGGCCATCTGACAACCGGCCACTCTTCAGTTACCAGTTGATTAACATGGCCGCACTCCTTGGGTACGGATGATACTGCGCATCACCGGATGACGTTTACTTTGCGGCTGACGACATCAATGTTCGGTTTGGGCCTACGCGAAAATGGTGGAGTTTTATAGGGAATCTTTGACAAATGAGTAGTAAAACTGCAAGCGGATTGTGGAACCGAGAATTGGCGGAGGCCTGCCTGCCGAAAGGCTATGAAAGCCGTCGAAATTCTCTCGTGGTGTTGAGCGGCACGGCGGACGAGGTTGATCAAAAGTGGGAGTGGGGCAGTATCTCTGCGGAGCGGCCGCTGTTTGAACTCGGTTCCCTGACCAAGGTCTTTACCGCCGCGCTCCTGCTGCGAATGGTCAACGCAGGCTTTTTATGCCTAAGGGACCGGGTATCCCAACATTTGCCCGACGTGGTCGCGGCGGGCTCCAATGTCACCGTGATCGATCTGGCTAGCCATCGATCGGGTTTGCCCAGGCTGCCTCCGGACCTGAGCTCGCTGAGCCGCGATCCATATGCCGAGTACACCGCGGAGCGGCTTAAACGCTACCTGGCCGTGTATCCATGGCGGTCGACGGGCCAGTCGGAATTTCTATATAGCAACCTCGGCTATGCGATTCTTGGAATGGTGTTAGAGCGGGTTGGCGGTGAGAACTTTGCTGCGCTGCTGGAACGATATGTGCTGCGGCGGTACGGAGTGACGGACATCTCAGTAGCGACCGCCGATAAAGCCGCCGATCAGCGGTTAATGTCCGGGTATGGTGAGTCAGGGTTCCGGGCTCGGCCATGGCGGTGGTTGGTCTTCGCGCCGTGCGGAGGGCTATTGGGAACAGCGGAGGATGTCGGGCGGTTTGCGGTGGGGCTGATGGCCGACCGCTCGATGACACGTCTATTCGAACCAGTGGCGGCGGCGGGCGCAGGGCATGTAGGGCTAGCCTGGCTGCTGCACGGAGGAAGGCCAGTGGCTTGGCATAACGGAGCGACGGCCGGATTCAGCGGATATTTAAGCTTGGAATTGCGGTCGCAACGCTGGATGTTGGTGTTGACCAACCGGCTGAGTCCAGAATTGACAACGGTGGGTCGGCAGTTGGAGGATGCTTATTTCTTTGGAAAATACCAGGGCAAGCGGCCGCGCCGTAACATGCTGGGCGGACTAATCCGCGACTCGGTTACGGCCTTTACCCGTATTCCCTGGTGGCTGCAAATTCCTCTGGCCGGGGCAGTGGCCTGGGCGTTGAGCTGGTTTGTGGGATGGATCAGGTACGGGCGGATTTGAGTTCTCCGTCTCACCAGACCCCTTTGTGGTGACGGTCGCGCCTCAAGGCGAGCTTGGCGGCGTTGTAGCCGCCCATTCCGTGAACTCCGCCCCCCCCCCCGGCGGGGTGTAAGAACTACACAGAAAGATTGTCGGATCGCTTGTCGCGTAAGTTGGGGTCACGACACCAAACGTCAAAAATCGTACGCTAACGATCTAATTCAATGAGCGCGTTGGCCTGTTCTCGACGATGAAAGTGGGTGTCTAACTTCCGCGATGTCGGCTTCACGTTACCTGTTCCCGCGAATATAACAATAAATAAAGCACATAAGTTTCTATAATGCTCCATACAAAGTCTGCACAGCCACCAAGACTCAATGGCTTGCACGAGAAATCTACACGGAAACTGCACAGAACGGAATAAACAGCAGGAGGCAACATGGCGTTTATTACCGCAAAAAGAGGAATTTAAGCCCGGCCTGATTCTCTTCCGGCGCGGCGACGTAGACCATCGGATGTGGTACTGCCGCATGAAGATGCCGAGGGCCGACCGCTATAAGACGGTTTCGCTTAAAACAACCGACATCAGCGCAGCCCGCGAACCGGCCTTCGACCAGGACGCGGACGTACGGTTGCATTAAGCATGACGTTCCGGTGTTCAACCGTCCCTTCCGCGACGTGGCGCGAGAATATCTGTTGACGCAGGAAGCACGGGCGAAGCGCGGAGAGATCAGCGCCGCGCGGCCCAAGAAACTCCGCGCCGTCATCGAGGGCGCGTTAGACAGGTATGCAGGTTCAACGCAGGTCCATCTTGTCGGTGACGAACGATGGGGCGGCTATCCGGCATGGCGGCGGGAGAATGGCGCGGGACGGCACCACCGCAACGGTGTTCGGGAAGTTACCGCCGACGCAGCTCAATCCTCGCGGACCATGAGGCCGAGCGCCGCACCAAGGTTCCCCAAACCTTGGGCATCAGAGTATTGAAGCCGATTGAAGTCAAACCTTCCGACGAACGGGTGGTTCCTTTCGTCAGTGATTCAACCATCCGCTTCGAGATGTCCATCTTCGGTGCGGTGATGAACTACGCGATGAAGAAACGCTATGTTCCCGCAAGCCAGCGTTTCGACGAGCGCCCGAAGCTCAAGACGATGCGGCGTGACGAGTTTACGCTGGAGGAGTATCGCAAACTCCACACCGTAGATCGCAAGTGGATTGCCGAGGCTGATAAGCCGTCAAGCGTTTGGTATCGCACCGTCACTTACAACTTGATTCTGATTGCCTGCAATACCGGCATGAGGCCAGCGGAGATGAAGAATCTCCGCTGGCGCGACATCATGCCCGCAAAAAAGCCGCGAGGCCGCGAGATTGTTGTCTTGTTCGTGCAGGGCAAGGGCAAGTCGCGCAAGCTGGTGGCTCCCAAGAGCGTAGGAGATTATTTGGAACGTATTCGCGCAATCTCCAAAGCCACGGCACAGGACGACAGAGTATTTACCAACATCACAGGCAAGCCCGCAAAGACTCTTTACAGCAGTCTGATTGCTGATCTTCTGAACGAAGCGAATCTGCGCGAAGGCACGCAGGGCGTGCCGCGCTCGACCTATTGCTTCCGGCACACGTATGCCGCGCTTTGCTTGCAGGAAGGCGTGGACGTCTATTTCCTTGCCGAGCAGATGGGAACCTCCGTCCACATGATTGAAGGCCACTATGGGCACGTAAATACCATCAAGCTCGCCGACCGCGTGTTGTAGGGGATGGCGGGATAGGAGCTGCCACAACCGGAGGATACCAAAGCCAAGGCGTCGAAGGCGGCGGACGCACGATAAGGGCAAACGAGGTCAGCGTCACAGGCCGCGCTGACCCTGAACCTCCCAAAGCTGTCTTTTGCCGGAGCCGCTGGCGGAGGCTGGCGTAGGAGTTAATCGTCTCAATGCCCGGCCCGGACGTTCCTTGCTGAGATGGTTTTGATTTGCCGCTGCCCTGCCGGGGCGTTCTTAGCGGCAAATCTTCGCGCGCGAGCCGCCGCTGGTCATGGCGTCATGCTGAATGGCCACTCCGCCCCGCACATCGCGAACATAGTTGTACATGTTGCCGCTGGGGTGACTGTGATTGTCGGCGGAACCGTGGCAATCGTGAGCAGGAAGGGTGGAAGTATCCACGTCAGGGCTGGTTGGATTTTCATATCCGCCTACGTCACCATCGCGCTCACTGCAGTGATCGGGGTTGTAGTCTTTGAATTCCGGTCATTTCTAGCCATCGCAACAATCGCAAGTTCCTACGAGGTATTTGCCGGCTATCGCTCTCTGCGTCTTCGAGGGCGTCGCCCCCTGCCTGGCGATCTAGTGCTGAGCGTAGTTGCCCTGCTAGCTCCCTTGGCTTTTGTCATCGCTATCCGTGCATTACACAAGCCTTGGTCTCCCGCACTCACTTGGTCGGTCCTGGGAGGGCTCATGGCCCTGGCTGCATACGATCTCGCCCGTGCCATTCTGCCGCAATCCTGGCTTCGTCGGTTTGGCTGCAGGAGCATCTTTATAAAATGATGGCCGCCTTCATCGCAGCCGCAGCAACAGGAGCAGCGACAATCTTTCCCCGCTGGGCGCCACGGTCTGCGCTCGTTCCGGTGATCGCTGGAGAAGTCTTGACGATATATTTCCTGTTTGCCTACAAGCCATCAAAGGTGCGCAATGAAGCTTCTTCATCACCGGTCATTCCAAGGTGATCATTTCCCGTTCAGTACGACAGACGTTACGTGCCTGCGAATAGAGCCGACAGCGGCAGCATCGTTTCCCGCAGGAAGAGTGAACAACTTCTCAGCAAGGATCAGGTAGAGGGTTCTCGTTTCAAATGTTCTCTGCCCCACGAACAGAGAACGTCCAATACTGGGACCAGCGTCCGTCCGTACGGCGTTAGCGAGTACCAAACTCGCAGAGGCATGCCTCGCTCCTGGTGACGTACCAGAATCCCAGCCCCTGTCATATCTCGCAGATGACGGAGAAGCATCCTCTCTGTGATTTCAGGAATACTCTTCCGCAATTCGTTCGTCCTCATCGGCCCGTCCAACAACCGCCAGAGGATGGTGCACTTCCATCGTCCGTCGATGACGCTGAGCGCCGCATCGACGGGGCATGGTGAGATCTCCTTCTTTGAGACGCCCATAGACTGCTCCGGCTGACAACTTTGTCAGTGCTACTTTTTGCATCAGTGCTCCATTCGAGAGCGTCTTTAGCGAGGAGTCAATAGGAGCCCCTCTATGCATGCGTTCAACATGGCGACCCTCTTCGTCATTCTTACCCTGCTAGGCGTCGAGTTTTCTGTATCTGCCTTCATCAACGCTGCCGTGTCGCGGCTTGAACCCGAGTGGCAATTGAAGATGCTAAGCCGTTTTGCTCTCGTGCTTGGAAAGGTGATGCCGGTCTGGTACTCGGCCTCTACCTTGCTTCTCAGTGTCGAGACCTGGCTTTGTTGGCGCACGCCGGGGCATTCCATCCTGCTTGCGGCGGATGCGATCATGGTTCTCATTGCGTTGGCCTCGATCTTTCTCCTGGTCCCGCTCGCCCGTCGTGTGGCGGAGGGTGCTGCGGACTGGCAGCGGATCAATCGAATCTGGGACCAGAGAAATCGAGTGCGCATAGCCGCTCTGGCTAGCGCAGCGATCCTGCTCGCAGACGTAGTCGTCCGCTGAGGGGTGCTCGACCCAGATCAGTACCGGGAAACGTTAGGACCCTATCGGGGCTGCCCCGAGGAGAAACTCGGAGCCCCAGCATTGCCGGTGGGGCAGTCCCGATAGGGCCGTTTGAAGTGAGCCGTTGGCGTTTGCGGTGGACGCGGTGATCTGCCTATGGGATTTCAATGGGCGCCAGATAGCTTGTCAGGAAGCTAGCGGCGCGGAGAGTGACGGTGCGGCGGCGCGGATGCCGGCTCCAGAGTGAAAGGCGGGCTTGTTCTGCATCGTCGGAGGCGCGTCATGAGGGCTGGCATCGGGATTCGAACGCACTTTTGCGTTGCGTGCTGGTGCACGACGTCGGGATGGGTGAATAGGGGCCGGACGAGCGTTGAGGCGCTCAAGAGCTGTCATCGGCGCTCCTCCTTGGCGGGGACGTAGTCCGGCTTGCACGGAAGTGAAGCTGGCCGCGGGTTAGCCATTCAACGACCAGCATGATGCCGGAGCAGGCTGGACAGCGCAAGCTGAGTGGCTCGGGCCGATCGACGCAGCCCTCCATGCCGAGCAGAGCGCGGCAGCGTTCGAGCGCTACTCCGTTTGCGGTTGGCAAAGAGTCCGAAGTGTCGGATGCGAACCAGACCGCCGGGCAGCACGTGAAGCAGGAATCGGCGCAGCAACTCATGGGCGGAAACGGTCATGACCTTCTGCTTGCCGCCGTGGGCATAGTCTCGCCAGCAGAATGAGACGCGATCGCTCTCAAAGGCCACGAGACGATGGTTGGAGATGGCGACGCGGTGGGTATAGCGGGCCAAGTAGTTGAGAACATGTTCGGGGCCACCGAAGGGTGGCTTCGCGTAGACCACCCAGTCCTTCTGGCCGAGTTCGGAGAGGAAGTGGCTGAATGCGCCAGGCAAGGCAAGTTGCTGCAGCGAGCCATGCAACTGGAGCCTGTTGTGTTCGAACAGTTCACCAAGCCCCGCCCTGAACTTGCGGCGGAAGCTGCGGCTAAGTGCCTTGACGGGCAGGAAGAAGCGTGGCGAAGAATCGATCCATCTGGAACCATCGAGAGCCAGGCAGCCGGCGGGAACGATGTAGTGGACATGGGGATGATGCTCAAGGTTCTGCCCCCAGGTATGGAGCACGCCGAGGAATCCGATGTCGGCTCCCAGGTGTTTCGGATCGCGAGCCAGTTCGAGCATATTTATAAAATCTGGCTCAGGCAAGCCCTCAGTGACCTGGGCCGATTGTGTCGTCGAAGCAATCCGCTATGGGTGGATCGATGGCCAGAAGAAAGCCCTTGACGAAAGTTCATTTTTGCAGAGGTTATCGCCACGCAACCCCGGATCCAACTGGTCCAGCAAGAATCGCGAGCATGCAAAGAAGCTGATGCAAGAGGGGCGCATGGCCCCAGCGGGCCTGGCGCATGTTGAAGCGGCCCAAAAAGACGGGCGCTGGGAGAAGGCTTACGCCGGCTCACAAGCTCCCAAGGGCAAAGAAATTCTTTGTCACCCTGAACAGGCAAAATCTGTTCTCGATTTATTACCGGCTTCATTCTGCCAAAAAGCCGGAAACGCGGGCAAAACGCATGACCCAAATTCTGTCCATGTTGGACAACGAGACGAAACTGCACTGAAATCGTTTACGCTGAGATCCCTCTGATTTCCTCGCAGACGAGAAGAGCGTTTCCCGGTATCAATCGGGTCGACAACGGATGAACCGAGGTTGATGAGTGTGTTAGCCACTTATCGTCAGCTGAGGGCTCCTGGTATGCTGCCCGGCGGGAGGGGCTTGATGCGCTCCGGGGTTGCCGTACGACCAACGCTTGCCATCTCAAGAGCAGCTCGGTGAAACCGTATGTCCTGGTTTGCTGTCTAAGTAGCCATGCGTATTCCGATCATCATCCTCCTCGGCGTGCTCGTGCTCTCCTCTATCCATGTTCGCTCGCAAACACCTCCCCAGTCGCCGCCTTCCGTTCACCAGATATTCGTCGAAGACCAGACGGACCAGCCCACCCATACGCCTCGAATCGATCCTTCTCCGGAACTTCTCCAAGCGTTCGATGACCGCGCGGCAGCGCGTCGTGCCGTGTTGCACCCATGCTCTCCCGCGGTGAAATAACGACGGGCAGTGATCTTTACGAAGGGGCGTTTGTATTCCAACACGGGGAGACCGCCCCCGACTACCTGCTCGCGCATGTACTCGCATTGGACGCCTTGACCAAGGGCTTTGTTCGCGCAAAATGGCTTTCCGCAGCAACGCTCGACCGTTATCTCCAACTCATCGGGCAGCCTCAGGTTTTCGGCACCCAATATCCGTTCGACCCTAAGCTCCCGCACCCGATAACGAATGGCGGCCGCTTTAGTGGACGGACGCGATCGCCCTTTGACGATTCGTTTCTGCCGACCTACCTTCGTAGCGACTTCTGCGTTCCTGACCTTGAGCAGCAGAAGAAGAATCTACAAACCCTCAACTCCGGAAGCTATCCGCGCGCGACGATGACGCTCCCCGGCTGCGAGCGTTGAGCCAGAACGCGGTACAAGGTTAGGGAGGACGTCATGAGTCGTCTAATAGCTTTCTTTGGTCTGCTGGCATTGGCTGTAACGAGCGCACGTACTATCACGGCGCAGGCAACGACATAGCCTTGTAAAACCACTGTCACCGGAACGCTTGATGTGCTTCCGTTAGAGAGCAAGGTGTACGGCGATAAGCGTCTTCTGCGGGTTTGGCTGCCCGATGGCTATTCTGTTGCTACCGCTTCCTCGAAGCGATATCCAGTGCTCTACCTTTTTGACGGACAATTTCTTTTTAACCGCTGCACCTCTCAGCCGTTCCCAGATGAGTTGCACATCGACGAAACCCTGACGCAGTTGATCGCCAAGAAGGCAGTGCAGCCGCTCATCGTGGTTGGAATCGATAACTCAGGCCCGGGCCGGCGCGAGGATGAATACTCTAGGTATGGTGCGATGCCGGACGCACCGCAGAGGCTGTCAGCGTTTATGACGAGAGAAGTCTTGCCTCTCATCGATGGGCGTTACAGGACTATTGCAGATCGCACTCATCGGGGCGTGGGTCCCTCATCGCTCGGTTCGCTGGCCGCATTGAGTCTTCTGCTGGACCAGCCGGATACATTCGGCTTGGGTTGGCTTGAAAGCACTTCGTTACAAAATGGAAATGGCAGGGTGCTCCAAGAAACCTCAACAATAGTCCAAGTGCCGTTTCGCGTCGCCATTGGAGTAGGCACGACGGAGGTACCGACTGCAGAAGCTGCCGCGCATGGCTTTCCTGATTTCGATGCAGCCTTAGTGGCGATGAGCCGGACGCTTGCAGAGAACATAAAGAAAAGCTTAATGAAGCATCCGGAGGTCAGGTTCACAATCGAGCCGGGAGGTCAGCATCAGTTCAGGTATTGGGGAGAGCGTTTTGGTCCCGCGGTGACGTTCCTCTTCCCCCTGGAGTCAGTCGCGTCGAAGTAACCGAATAACTCCCACATGCCATCGCTTTTCCTTGTTCAGATTATTCGTCTTCGTTGTGCCTCTTGAGGCATGCAAACCGCCAAGTCACGCGCCGCATTTACTGCCGAGAAGTCCTAGGGCTGTATCTGGACCGCACGTTTGAGATGGCTGGACCTAGAACAGTCCTGTTGGGGTGCGGTTCGGATACAGCGACTTGAAGGAAGCCGCTTTGTCCGGGGCCTCTGGTCTATGGGAGTTGGATAGGCTTGAGGCGCTTGTGGCAGGGATGAACCTGGTGGTCCTGGTGTTTTGGAAGCTCTTGAGGTGGGAGTGGATGGCCACCGAAGAGAGTCGGACGGTGAGTGCATCTGTCTGTTGTCCTCGAAGAGTGTCCTTGAGTGTTCGTTGTGGCGTAGGACAGGCAGGGATGGTGAGGCACCAAGCCGATTCGAGGATGAGGTTGGAGGTTCATGCGGCTTGCCTGCGCGGGAGCGGTGGAGGGCGAACCATCAGTTGAGCCAAGGTGAGCCGTTCGACGACGTGCATGATTGCGCCGCAGTGTGGACACTTCGGAAGAGCGGTGGATCGTGCAGGTTCTTGAGGGGCATGCGCTGGCAGTCCTGATGAGCGCTCGAGCAGGCTGAAGCAGAGCGGCAGCAACGTAGCACGTTGTCGGTTCGCAAGGAAGCCGAAGTTGCGGATGCGGACGAAGCCGCGAGGCAGCAGGTGCAACAGGAAGCGACGCAGAAACTCGTCTACAGGAAGGCTCATGACTCGCTTCCTGTTGTTGTGCGCGGAGTCTCTCCAGCGGAAGCTGACCTGGCCATCGGATAGAGCGACCAGTCTGCTGTTGGAGATGCCGACGCGATGGGTGTAAGCGCCGAGATAGCGCAGGGCATGTTCCGGTCCGCCGAAGGGACGCTTGGAGTAGACGACCCAGTCGTGACGAAACAGGATTCTGAGCCTGGCGGCGAAGCTGCGTGGCTGGGCAAGCGATGCGAGTTGGCCGTGGAACTCGAGCTTGCCTTCTTGGAATGCGGCCTTCAGGCCGGCGACGAACTTGCCTCGGAAGACACGCCCGAGCACCTTGACTGGCAGGAAGAAGGATCGTTGGGAGGAGACCCAACCGGCGTGATCCGGTGCGAGACCGCCGGCGGCGATGACGCAGTGGACATGCGGATGATGCTGCAATCTTTGGTCCCAAGTGTGCAGCACGCTGAAGAAGCCGATCTCGGCTCCAAGGTGTCGCGGATCGCGAGCGACCTCCAGCAGCGTGGCGGCACTGGCGCGAAACAGCAGTCCATAGATCAACCGCTTGTTCTGGAGTGCGAGTGGTGCCAGTTCGCGCGGCATCGTGAACACGGCATGGACGTAGCGCGTGGGCAGCAGCTCGCGTTCGCGCTGCTGGAGCCAGCGGATGCGGGCGTTGCCCTGGCACCTGGGGCAGTGTCGGTTCCGGCACGAGTTGTAGGAGATGGCCGTGTGCCCGCAGCCGGAGCACTGGTCGCGATGGCCCCCGAGAGCGGCAGTGCGGCACCGGGTGATCGCGGTCAGCACCTTCTCATGCTGGCCGTTGATCCACCTGCGGCTGCGTTCGACGAAGCCCTGCCCAGCGTAGCGAACGATGTCGGCCATCTCCACAGAGGAGCGGCTCAGGCGCTTCGTAAGGCTTCTCCTGGTGTTCCAAGCTGAAGGGTGTCGAGCGGGCTGGAGGTTGCACTCAGATGCTTGCTGGAGAGGTGAAGATAGATCGTGGTCTCTTCGAGATCGCGATGACCGAGCAGGACCTGGATCGTGCGTAGGTCGGCTCCAGCTTCGAGCAGGTGCGTCGCAAAGCAGTGACGCAGGGTATGCGGATGGATGTGCTTGTGCTCCAAACCGGCGCGGAGCGCGGCCTGCTGGCACGCTGTCCACAGCACCTTGGTGGTAACCGGCCGGCTCGACGTATGCCACCGGTTGCCGGGAAACAGCCACTCGCTCGGCTTGTGCCGAAGTCCGCGCCAGTAGGTGCGCAGCGCTTCGAGCAGCGCCGGGCTCAGCATCACGTCGCGGTCCTTGCGTCCCTTGCCGCCGCGGATGTGCACCACCATCCGCCGGCTGTCGATGTCGGTCACCTTCAGCCGAGCCACCTCTGCCCGTCGCGCTCCTGTGGCATAGAGCGTCATGACTAGAATGCGTTGGAACGGGGTCTCGGTCGCATCGATCAGGCGAGCCACTTCCTGCTGGCTGAGGATCTCCGGAAGATGCAGCACCTTCTTCGGATAGGGCGTCTCGGCGGCGCTCCAACCGCGCTTCAGTACCTGGATGTAGAGGAAGCGCAACGCAGCCAGCCGTTGCGTGACCGTGTTGGGAGCCAGCTTCCAGGTACGGAACATGGCTGCCTGATACTCCCGGATGTGATCCAGGCCGAGCTGATCGGGTGGACGGTGAAAGTGCCGCGAGTAGTGCTCGACGGTGCGGATGTAAGCGCGAATCGTGGACGGAGCGTAGTTGCGGCGCTCCAACTCTTCCAGCATGATCTGACGTAGATGGGTCACAGAAATTCCTCCTTCTCTGCGACAAACGCTAGATCATCACCCCAACTGCTGGCCCAGCGCACGCGAATGCGTCCGCCGCACAGCGGCTTAGTTCAAGTCGGCTTCTCGTCAGCGCTTTGCCGACGAGAAGCAGTTGCACATTCGATCACGCCTCCGGCTGGAATGTTGCGATGAATTCCCAGGCTTTGAGTGCGGCTTTACGGTGTGGTTCAGCTTTTTCAAAGTAGAGGGAGCTCTCGGTGATCTTTCGAAGGGCAGAGAAGTTTGCGTAGCGGACGACCGCTACTGCATCCCATTTCGGTTCGGCTGGTCCTAGGATCGTCGCAGCTACGGATCCAACGTACACGACCTCGATCCCTTCTATGCCGAGTTCCTGAGCAACATGGTTGAATGCAGGAGCGTACCGCTGAATGTAGGCTTCCATGCCGGAACATGGCTTCTCACTGGGATCGTCATACTGCGCTTCTCGGAAGAATTCCACGAGGTTGATCATGGTTACTGGTGTTCCGCTCGGGATCTTAGCTTCTGCGGCAAGGACGTTCTTGAGATCGAGTTTTAATGATGGCATTGATAGGCTCCTTTAATTCGACAACTGCTTATTAGCTGATTTCCAATGAGCTTCCAAGGCTTCAGCCACCTGTACACTCCGCTCCACGATGGGCCAGTGACCTGCATCGAGTCTCACCTCACGGTCGGCGCCGGCGTTCGATGCCAATTCGTCGGCGTACTCAGCGGGGCACGCTGTATCCTGCGCACCCCAAAAGACCAAGCCCGGTGAGCGCAGCTTTGAGAGATCTGGTTGCCATTCCTTTCCAACCTGAAGCGCTGAGCGATAAAGATGGAGAATGCACTCCCCCATCGTCTGGTCGATGTGACTGACGGCCTCCTCTGCAGAGTCGATTGGCAGCCCTGCTTCTACCATGAGCGCGGCTACGCTTGCAGGGTCGAGTTCTTTGAACCACTTTTCTCCCTCCCCAGACGTTTGCCATATTTTTGCGAGAGGATGCCACTCGTATTTCGCGCTGACCGGGCCACTGCCTGCCGCCCAGGAACGAATTAGGTCGGGTCGGCGCGTGGCCACGCGCATCGTCAAGATGCAACCCCAGTCGTGACCGACAAGGTCGACTGGCTCGCCGATCTCTTCCAGTTGGCGAATGATCCAATTCGCGTATTCTTCCTTTGTAGCTGTGAAATTTGTAGGGAGGGGCGCGTTGAAGCCTGGGAGAGCCAACGCAACAACGTCCTGTCGCGATAGATGCTTGCGGAGCGGATCCCACACCCGAAAGGTGTCGGGTACTCCATGGACGAATACAGCTGGCATGACTATTCTCCTCGCAAATGCCCTTAGCCTAGGCACCTACGACATTTAGACATTATGATGCAAAGTGTCGGAACTATGACTCACTAAATGCCGAAAAAGATCACCCAAATCGGAGCGGAGGCGCGAAGAGCTGCCGCAGTCGAGGCGGCATCTGTGGTATTCCTGCGTTATGGATACGCTCGTACCACAATGGCCGAACTCGCAGCTGCAGCAAATTTGTCACGACCGACGCTGTATGAACTATTTGCAAGCAAGGACGATCTTTTTGCAGCAGTGATCAATCAGCTAAGCCAACAGACCATTCAGCAGTACCGTGACATGCAGCCTAAGCTCAGAACGTTGCGAACGAAGCTACAGCATTTCTGTGGGGACTGGGCAACACACGGTCTTAAGCTGATCGAACGGCACCCGGATGCCAAAGATCTGTTCGATCTCAGATTTCCGGCCGTCCGACAGATGTATGAGGACTTCATACGTTTTCTTATTGAAGTCATATCGGATGAGAATCGCTCAACAAGTTTTCCAACAGAAAAAGTCGCACGAAATCTGGTCTTCTCGCTCCGTGGGCTGAAGGATGCAGCGTCAGACGTTAAGCACATGGAAGAATTAGTCAGATTACAGGTCGATGTCTTCCTCACGACACTAGCACCCCGGGAATAGCTAGCGACACGAGCACATACAAAGCGGCTAATTCTTCATACGTCCCCGTGAGGTGTAAGCTTGAGTTGGACGTGCGAAAGCCACGGCCCGGTAGGTAGTCCGGGCGACGCGAGAGCGTTCGTACAGGCATCGCTCCCTAAAAGGGTGCGGTCACCGGTACGTCCCTTCCTCTGAGAGGAGAAGGGACGTTTATGCCTCAAATCAAAGTACTCATCGTTGGAGCTGGACTTGGCGGTCTCTGCCTTGCCCAGTCGCTCCGCAAAGCCCACATTGATGTAGACATCTTCGAACGGGACTCGAGCCAGTGGGATCGTCCGCAAGGATACCGTTTGCACTTGGAAGCAGACGCGTTGAATGCGCTCCGCGAAGTGCTGCCCCCGAGTCTCCACCAACTCTTCGAAGCAACGGCTATGCGCACCGAGCCGTTCACTACCATTCTCAGGACAGACCTGAGCGTTGCCAAGCGCATTCCAACCGACGACGGACAGGATCCGCAGTACTGGCCGGAGTTCGTTTCGGACGAAAAGATTCACTGCAACGTGGATCGCGGAACCCTCCGCGGAATTGCGCTGATCGGGCTTGAGAGCTGCTGTCACTTCAACAAGCAGCTCACCAGCTATGAGTCCACGGCAGATGGTGTGGTAGCGACTTTCGCCGACGGCACCAGTGCGACCGGACACGTATTGATCGGTGCAGACGGTATTCATTCCGCCGTTCGTCCGCAGCGCGCACCCCAACTCAATACCATGGATGCAGGAGTGCAGGCCATCTACGGTCGCGTGCCTTATGAGCTCGCGGAGAAGCTGCTGCCTCCTGAGGCGTTGGAGGACATCTTCGGCATTGCAATTGGCGAGCGTAAGCTGTTCCTCGGCACGGGTGCGGTCAGATTTCCCACAAAACCAGATGTTGCCGCAAAGGAGATTCTCCGCTCGGCGACGCTTGAGCCGCGTGACAACTACGTGGTGTGCATCGTTGGTGGGCGGCATGAACTCTTTCCGCAGAGCCACCCCGAACTTCGCAGCGCTACGCCCAAGTATCTGCAGGCGGTCGCTGTCAAAATGCTTGAGGGCTGGCCGGAAAAGGCGCGAGACTTCGTCGGCGGTGGAGATAGCGAATCGTTCTTCATCGTTGGCATGTCCACGAGCGTGCCTGGAGTGCTGGACTCACCCACTAATGTGACCTTGCTAGGCGACGCAGTGCACGCCATGACCCCGACGCTGGGCCGGGGAGCGAACCTCGCGATGCGCGACGCGGCGTTTCTCGGACGGCAGCTCAAGACGGTTGCTAGAGGAGAGAAGGCGTTGGCGGAGGCACTCGGAACCTACGAACAGGAACTCTTGCGGTATGGCTTCGACGTTGTGCGCGAGTCGGTTGCGATGGGCCAGCAGCGAATGGGACAAAACCCGCTTCCATAAACGATCAGTGGTGTCCTGACTGCGGGCGTCATTCACTCGCCTGCAGTCAAATGGGCCATTACGGACCAATAGATCTAATCCTCAGGGGCTGGCGTTCACCGTTTTTCACGTCAGCCCCTGCCACATCTCACGGCCGACTTCGTGCTTCAGGCTCATTCAAAGCTAAAGATAGGATCACGATAGACTTGGAATCAACGACTCCACCGCAATCGCAAGGTCTGACCAGAGTGCTCGTTTCGGTATTCCTGATCGTAATGCCGGCTTCATCGGCTTCGGCATCATGGCTCCGTTGCTGCCCGGAAACGGTGTCTGGCGAACTTCACCCAAGGAGAAAATCTGTGGCCGTTGACAACTTCATCTTCTCCAAGCGCCAAGGCTAGCGAAGCTATAGGTGCGATCAGTAAAGGACGAAAGCACACGCCAAGTGCGCAATTGCACCAGCAGCAGCTCCCCCTATCATTCTTAGATTCTTTCTCTGGACAGCAATGAAGATGTCCGCAATTTGAACGAAGGCAGCAGCTATGAGTATTGACATGACAGCGACTCCGCCTCCCCAGAATGGCAACGCCCCGATTGCAAGCCCGAATGGAAGCGCGCGGGCCGCGTACATCCGTACGTAGAACTCTTCCCCTGCGGTTACCTGTCGCGAATTGGAGAGAGTGGCCGGACGAAACAGCGTGACTGCGGCCCACGCAGCCGAAGCGAGAGAAGCGATGAGATTGAACCATACGATTGTAGTTGTCATAAGGCCTCAGATCAGAGATATGCGTTGAACTACCGACTGGCTCGCTCTTGCCTCGGGCGGGCGATTCGACAGAAATTGACCACATTGGCGGTGATGGGTTTCCAACAACACTCGAAGAATTCGGGTGGACGCGATCAGGTTAGTCCTCAGAAACGCGCCTCGCGCCAGTCAGCGAGTCGGCGCGCCTACAGGGGCTCTTGAGCGGAAACTTCCGCTATCGCGACTTGCGAATAGCGGCCTCATTACACCTTAGTCCAGTTGGCGATTGTCGAGTACCAAGCCGGGATGCGCTCGATCCTCAGATCGGCAATCATTTTTTCAAAATCTGCGCGATAAGGCTTGCTCAGTTGTTCCTTCATGAAGGACTCTGGACTTTCGTTCCAGACTTCGTAGTTCAGAACGCTCTCGGGATCGCTTATGTCCTGCACTACGGAAGCCTCCACAAAGGTATCTTCCTTCACAATATTAGTGAAAATATCTTGAAGCTTTGCAAGAAACTCTTCACGTGCGGATGCCCCGATGCGGAAACGAACAACAAGCGTGATTCTGTCTTTCATAAAGCTCTCCTAGGTGCAAACGTCTGGCCGACTAGACCGGCCATTCTGAGCACTGATGTTCCAAAAGCGCTCCACTCTTCATTGCTTGGGAAACGACTCATTGTTTGGGAAACGACTACCATCCGCAGCGTAGATGGTTCGAACCGAGAACGCCGTTATGGTCAGTTGATACCGCCCAGCGGTCCAACGGGCAGCTCGGAGGCCGATCTCTTCCGCTACTGCGACTTGAACTAAGCCGCTGTGCGGCGGACGCATTCGCGTGCGCTGGGCCAGCAGTTGGGGTGATGATCTAGCGTTTGTCGCAGAGAAGGAGGAATTTCTGTGACCCATCTACGTCAGATCATGCTGGAAGAGTTGGAGCGCCGCAACTACGCTCCGTCCACGATTCGCGCTTACATCCGCACCGTCGAGCACTACTCGCGGCACTTTCACCGTCCACCCGATCAGCTCGGCCTGGATCACATCCGGGAGTATCAGGCAGCCATGTTCCGTACCTGGAAGCTGGCTCCCAACACGGTCACGCAACGGCTGGCTGCGTTGCGCTTCCTCTACATCCAGGTACTGAAGCGCGGTTGGAGCGCCGCCGAGACGCCCTATCCGAAGAAGGTGCTGCATCTTCCGGAGATCCTCAGCCAGCAGGAAGTGGCTCGCCTGATCGATGCGACCGAGACCCCGTTCCAACGCATTCTAGTCATGACGCTCTATGCCACAGGAGCGCGACGGGCAGAGGTGGCTCGGCTGAAGGTGACCGACATCGACAGCCGGCGGATGGTGGTGCACATCCGCGGCGGCAAGGGACGCAAGGACCGCGACGTGATGCTGAGCCCGGCGCTGCTCGAAGCGCTGCGCACCTACTGGCGCGGACTTCGGCACAAGCCGAGCGAGTGGCTGTTTCCCGGCAACCGGTGGCATACGTCGAGCCGGCCGGTTACCACCAAGGTGCTGTGGACAGCGTGCCAGCAGGCCGCGCTCCGCGCCGGTTTGGAGCACAAGCACATCCATCCGCATACCCTGCGTCACTGCTTTGCGACGCACCTGCTCGAAGCTGGAGCCGACCTACGCACGATCCAGGTCCTGCTCGGTCATCGCGATCTCGAAGAGACCACGATCTATCTTCACCTCTCCAGCAAGCATCTGAGTGCAACCTCCAGCCCGCTCGACACCCTTCAGCTTGGAACACCAGGAGAAGCCTTACGAAGCGCCTGAGCCGCTCCTCTGTGGAGATGGCCGACATCGTTCGCTACGCTGGGCAGGGCTTCGTCGAACGCAGCCGCAGGTGGATCAACGGCCAGCATGAGAAGGTGCTGACCGCGATCACCCGGTGCCGCACTGCCGCTCTCGGGGGCCATCGCGACCAGTGCTCCGGCTGCGGGCACACGGCCATCTCCTACAACTCGTGCCGGAACCGACACTGCCCCAGGTGCCAGGGCAACGCCCGCATCCGCTGGCTCCAGCAGCGCGAACGCGAGCTGCTGCCCACGCGCTACGTCCATGCCGTGTTCACGATGCCGCGCGAACTGGCACCACTCGCACTCCAGAACAAGCGGTTGATCTATGGACTGCTGTTTCGCGCCAGTGCCGCCACGCTGCTGGAGGTCGCTCGCGATCCGCGACACCTTGGAGCCGAGATCGGCTTCTTCAGCGTGCTGCACACTTGGGACCAAAGATTGCAGCATCATCCGCATGTCCACTGCGTCATCGCCGCCGGCGGTCTCGCACCGGATCACGCCGGTTGGGTCTCCTCCCAACGATCCTTCTTCCTGCCAGTCAAGGTGCTCGGGCGTGTCTTCCGAGGCAAGTTCGTCGCCGGCCTGAAGGCCGCATTCCAAGAAGGCAAGCTCGAGTTCCACGGCCAACTCGCATCGCTTGCCCAGCCACGCAGCTTCGCCGCCAGGCTCAGAATCCTGTTTCGTCACGACTGGGTCGTCTACTCCAAGCGTCCCTTCGGCGGACCGGAACATGCCCTGCGCTATCTCGGCGCTTACACCCATCGCGTCGGCATCTCCAACAGCAGACTGGTCGCTCTATCCGATGGCCAGGTCAGCTTCCGCTGGAGAGACTCCGCGCACAACAACAGGAAGCGAGTCATGAGCCTTCCTGTAGACGAGTTTCTGCGTCGCTTCCTGTTGCACCTGCTGCCTCGCGGCTTCGTCCGCATCCGCAACTTCGGCTTCCTTGCGAACCGACAACGTGCTACGTTGCTGCCGCTCTGCTTCAGCCTGCTCGAGCGCTCATCAGGACTGCCAGCGCATGCCCCTCAAGAACCTGCACGATCCACCGCTCTTCCGAAGTGTCCACACTGCGGCGCAATCATGCACGTCGTCGAACGGCTCACCTTGGCTCAACTGATGGTTCGCCCTCCACCGCTCCCGCGCAGGCAAGCCGCATGAACCTCCAACCTCATCCTCGAATCGGCTTGGTGCCTCACCATCCCTGCCTGTCCTACGCCACAACGAACACTCAAGGACACTCTTCGAGGACAACAGACAGATGCACTCACCGTCCGACTCTCTTCGGTGGCCATCCACTCCCACCTCAAGAGCTTCCAAAACACCAGGACCACCAGGTTCATCCCTGCCACAAGCGCCTCAAGCCTATCCAACTCCCATAGACCAGAGGCCCCGGACAAAGCGGCTTCCTTCAAGTCGCTGTATCCGAACCGCACCCCAACAGGACTGTTCTAGGTCCAGCCATCTCAAACGTGCGGTCCAGATACAGCCCTAGGACTTCTCGGGCTCAACGTCCGTTCTGCTGGCCAGAAGGCACTGACTTAATTGCAGCTTTCCCTTCGATCCCCGGAATCACCTGCGCTGAGGCTCAGAGCAGGTAAATGGACTCTTCTTTTGGCTGCAGCCGGGGTGAGCATTTTTGAATCATTCCAGAGTTTGAGCGCTCGCTGTTCGTCAAAGGACAGTTTAGAAGACCGCTCCCTGTTTCGGCCGCCGGTGTGATTCAAGTGAGGACTCACTCGATGAGCGAGTCTGTTCGTTTAGTAAGAACTTCTGGTCGCGCTAAACGGATTCTACGACCATAAGAAGAATGCGCGGATCCAGTTCCTTCCGGGGCGCGTTTCTGACCAGACCACCGAGGTTTACGGCGATACACAGGGGGTGCCAGACCGCGCACCGCGTTCACAGCTGCTCGTGGGGAGGTTTCAGGTCGCGGACGATTTGAAGCCAGTCGCGGCCTCTACGGCACGGGCCAACATCACCGGATCAGAAACTCCCTGATAGTCCATGCGTGGCGTATAAGGCAGTTCCAGCCGGGCAATTTGGTCGTCGGTCAGGTTCACTGAGAGCGCAGCGATGGCGTCGTCGATATGTTTCGCCTTAAGCGCGCCAACAATCGGCGCAGCCACGACGGGCTTGCTTCGCAGCCATGCCAAGGCGATGCTCGCCTGACCGACGCCGCACTCCTTTGCGATTGCCGTCAGCGCGTTAACGATCTCCTGGTCACTTTTTGCGTTGGTCTCATCCTTGTGGCCAGCAGCAGCTTCACTCTCTGATCGGAGCGTTGTCTCCCCCCAAGGTCGGGCAAGTATCCCTCGTGCGAGCGGACTGTACACGATCGTCTGGACGCCTTCGTCTGTGCAAAGCGGGAGCATCTCGCGTTCTTCTTCGCGCCCAAGGAGATTGTAGGTGTCCTGCAAGGAAACGAAACGCGCCCAGGCGTTCGCCTTCTGAAGGTGCAGCGCTTTACTGAACTCCCAAGCCTTCATCGAAGAAGCACCCAGATATCTGACTTTACCCATTTTCACTAAGTCGTGAAGTGCTTCCAACGTCTCCTCCCACGGAGTCAATTGATCCCGACGATGAATCTGGTATAGGTCCACGTAATCGGTTCCAAGCCTTCTTAGGCTGTGATCGATCTCCGTCATGATCGCCTTCCGTGAAAGCCCGATGGCGTTTGGACCATCATGGGTGGCAGCGGCAAGTTTCGTAGCGATCACCAGACTGTCACGGTTGGTGAACTCCTTCAGTGCTCTGCCTATGATTTCCTCGCTCCCTCCGTTCGAGTACATGTTGGCCGTGTCAAAGAAGTTAATGCCTGCTTCTATGGCGTGGCGGATGAGTGAGCGGCTGGCTTCCTCGTCGAGTGACCAGCTTGGATAAGCGTGAAGGCTCACCGAACCCCATGCAGCCGATACAGATTGGCGAGATGTCGAGACCGGTGCGCCCTAACTTTTTGTATTGCATAGATCCTCAGAACCGGCTACAAAGGGATAACTCTCCGGTTAGATTAGGAGCTTAGCGGAGAACTCTCCGCTTAGTCAAGGGCGATGGCAGACAAAGAGACATTACGTGCAGACGCGCAAGCAAACCGGGATCGCATCTTGGATGTGGCGCGCGATGCGCTAGCCGCCGATCCGGCTGCCTCCCTCAATTCGATAGCGAATACGGCGGGTGTTGGCGCAGGCACGCTATATCGTCACTTTCCAAGCCGTGAGTCTTTAGTACTCGGCGTGTATCGCAAGGAGATCGATACCCTCGTGGCGCTTGCTCCGGTACTCCTTAGCAAGCAGCCACCTTTACGCGCGTTCCGCAGTTGGTGTGATCGTCTCGCCAAATTCGGACGAATGAAATATGGGGTTGCAGACATCGTCCACGCCGCTACATCGGAGCAGGAAAACCAGGAAATCTACGGGCCTATGTTGGGTGCGGTCCATCAGTTGATGGAGGCCTGTGAGGGTTCAGGTGAGATCCGTCCCGGAGCGGATCCCGAAGACTTCCTTGTGCTTGTCGGACTACTGTGGCGAATCCCGCCAAACGCAGCCGGAGAGGCGCGTGTGAAAAGACTTCTAGCAGTTGCGTTCCGGGGGCTGGGAGCGAAAGACTAGCCCCGATACGGCTTGCCGGAAACTGGCGGTGCTCAACACAGCGCCTTAGCCTACAATTTCTGAAGTTTGGTGTAGGGACCCGTAAAGGGGGAGGTGCGTCCGACTATCCTGTCCCACCTGGCGCGATCTCGCGCACGTTGCCGTAGCAATGTGGAGGATCAGCGAGAGACTACGGTGCGAGGCTAGGCTCGCCTTTAAGCGGCAGATACTCGTGGATCAAGGAAATTGACATGCTGCCTTCGCCAACGCCGCTGGCGACGCGTTTGATGGAGCCGTGGCGAACGTCGCCGGCGCAAAATACTCCGGCCGCGCCGTCCTGAAAACCATGCATCTGCAGTTTTCGAAAATTTCTTTTCTTAGCTAAGTGGCACTCCAGACGGCTCATCACCATGAGTTTTCATGTGTTTGAGCACTCCGCTGAGCAGTAGCTTGACTGAAGCGTTCGAATTTTCGGAACGAAATGCGGCATCAATCGACGTCCGGGCTTGTGAGATCACCGGGATGAATACAACTCCAGGTACAGGAATAGCAGCAACACTTCTGGGAGCGAGTGAAACTCCCAATCCGGCCCCGATAAGCATTGCCATGGTGGTCCACTGAGGAGCTTCCTGGACAATATTTGGTTTGAATCCATGTGAAATGCACATGTCAATGGTCCGCTCATATGCGAGTTTAGCTAGGGTTGGAGGGAAGAAGACGAATGGTTCCTTCGCAAGCGACTCAGGCCTAATGCGTTTCTCCGCAGCAAGTGGATGCTGCTTCGAGAGGATGGCAACATAGGGCTCTCGAAGAAGCGTCTTCATGCTCAGGCCATCCATACCTTCCCCGTCGCGCATAAAGCAGATGTCCAGCATGCCTTCCGCCAGCTGACTTCTCTGCTGATTGACATGAAGCTCGCGAAGTTCCAGAGCGACATCAGGGTAGGCCCTTCGGAAATCCCCTATAGGAGTCGAGATGCGGTTCATCATGGCAGAACCGCAGAATCCAATCACAAGATTGCCTGCTTCTCCTCTCCCGATCTTCCGTGCAGTTTCAATAGTTGCGCTGAGATTCTGCTCAAGGCTCGCTGCTCGGCGCTGGAGGAAGACACCGGTCAAAGTCAGTTGCACTCCTTTGGGGTGCCGCTTGAAAAGAGGATGACCGACCATCCGTTCGATTCGCCCGATCTGTTGGCTTAGGTTTGGCTGGGCCACGCCCAGCTTGTTTGCGGCGCGTCCCACATGAAGCGTTTCGGCAACGGCCAGAAAGAGGCGAAGATGTCGCATTTCTAGTTGGTTGTTCATCACTCCCATCATATCGGAATGCCGGAAACGCATATTGGACGCATACTTGCGATTTAGTTAGCTTAGTAAAAGAGTCAACCACGGAGCGGCATCCTGGTCTTCGAGCCGCTGAACGCCAAAGCTAGAGACCACAAGGCAAGGGCGAGGGATTCGATATGGCAGAACCGTTAGGGGTAGGAATTATCGGCGCAAGCGCAGACCGCGGATGGGCGAAAATCTCCCACATACCCGCGGTACAGGGCCTTGCCGGATTGGATTTGGTAGCCGTAGCTTCAGGCAGCCAATCAAAAGCCGATGCCGCTGCGAAAGCCTTCGGGGCCACAAAGGGCTATGCAGACGGCAAAGACTTGATCAAGGACCCGGCCGTCGACATCGTAACGATTGCGGTAAAGGTTCCGGATCATCGGGGTTTGGTGCTCGCGGCGCTCAACGCCGGCAAGCACATCTATTGCGAATGGCCTCTGGGCCGCAACCTTGCCGAAACAAAGGAACTGGCGGCCGCAGCGAAGGCAGCAAAGGTTCATGCGCTCATAGGGCTGCAGAGTCGGCTGAATCCGGCAATGCTTCGTGCTCGTGCCTTGCTCTCGTCAGGGGCGATCGGCCGCCCGCTCGCCGCTCGAGTCTTATCGACCACGGCGGCCTTTGGGCCGAAGGTGGAAGCGGGAATGGGCTTTAGCGAGGAGGCCGCAAATGGTGTCACGCTGCTGACCATCCAGGGCGCGCATACCCTGGACTTTGCCATTGCCGTACTGGGCCCCTTTGAGGACCTTACCGCCTTGGCGACGACGCAATTTCCGCAGGTTGCGGTCGGCGAGTCGAAGACCGAACAGGCCAGGTCAACGCCCGACCACCTGCTTACACAGGCTCGTTTCGGTGCCGGGGCTGCACTGTCTCTGGAAGTAGCTGGTGGCCGGCAACCCAAGGCGGTCACACTGCGCTTGGAAGTAGATGGGGAGGACGGTTCGCTGAGTCTGGACGGCGGCGCGGTGCGCGGATTCCAGTCGGGAAGGCTCACGGTCAGCTTGCGAGGCGAGCCCGAATCGGTCGATGAAGGCGAGGTCAGTGCAATGTCGGCACAAGCTGCTAATGTCGCTGGTATGTACGTCGCGTTGCGGAACGACATTTTCTCAGGGACTTGGACTGCTCCTGACTTTCAACACGCGGTGCGGCTGGCCAAGCTGCTCGATGACGTAACGGCGTCGTCCCAAAGCGGTTCTCGCAAACCGGCTCTCGATTGGCCAAGTTAGAGGCGAAGGGCCCTTACAGATCCCCGGGAACGTCAACAACGCCGTTCGGAACGCCTGCTTTGTGTCTTCTAGATAAACCCATCCTACTGAGCGAAGGAAGTGATTATGGCAAACATTCAGTCGGACTCTTGCCCGATGACTTTCGGTAGGGCCGATGTCAATGGCATCCGGATATATTACCGGATGGCCGGCTCCGGCGAACCTGTCGTGCTTCTGCATGGCTTTCCCGAGACATCAAACGCCTGGCGCAAAACCATGCCCGCGTTGGCGGAACACTACACCGTCCTCGCGCCCGACCTTCGAGGGTTCGGCGCCTCCGACCGGCCGGATACTGGCTACGACAAGCGAACGGTAGCCGAGGATGTGCACCAGCTCGTTCATCAACTCGGGCTTGGTCCGATCAACCTCGTCAGTCACGACGTCGGGATGATGGTTGGCTATGCCTATGCTTCCGCGTTTCCGTCCGAGGTGAAGCGCCTAGTCTTGATGGAGGCCGCCCTTCCGGGTCTCGGTCTCGAAAAATTGTATGACGCCGACAAGTACCCGCGCATGTATCACCTGCCGCTCTTTGAGGCGCCGAACGGGCTTGCCGAAGCATTGATTACCGGGCGCGAGAAGATGTTCGTCTGCCATTTCATGCGGCAGCAGGCCTACAACGCCGCCGCTCTTGAGGATGACGTGCTGGACGGTTATGCAGACCGGCTTGCGGCACCCGGTGCGTTGCACGCAGGCATCGCTTACTTCCGCGCGCACAAGATCGACGCAGAGCACAACCGCGTGAACGCCAAGACAAAGCTGCCGATGCCGGTGCTGACGGTCGGCGGTACCGCGAGCTTCGGTGCGGATCTTGAGGGCGAAATCCGTCCCTTAGTGAAACGCATGCGAGCCGTGATGATCAAAGATTGCGGCCACTACCTGGCCGAAGAGCAGCCGGAGCGCCTCGTCGAGGAACTTCTGCGCTTCTTCCGCGAAGAAGCCTAAGGATCGCAATGCTGTTCATTGATTGAAACGGAGAACATCATGTTGGACAGTATTGGATTCTTGGCTGCGGCCATGATCGGTACACAGAAGCTCTCGAATCAGGACATCCTTAACGACGAACTTGCGAGATCGCGCCACGCGCTTACTTATCTGAAGCAGAAGATCGGCAACGACGCTATGCGAGAACTCCTAAGAGATGATCTATTGACGATGACCGCCCGCGTGCGAGATTGGGTCAAAGCATCCGCAGGCGCGTGGCAAACGGGTGCGGTCGAGCTGCTTGTGCCTGGTCCTAGCGCGTCTGGTTTTCGGCAATGGTATGCCAATGCCATGTCGGAGAGTTGGGAGGTTGAACTGCGTGCCGGCCATCCCGAACACTTCATCAATCATCCCGTGAGCGACAGCATTGAGGTGATCGAAAACGTTGGCGAAACCGAACTGCCGTGGCACATTTTCTATCGCCGTCTAGCGGAAGAAGCGGAGGTTCCATCCGCGTGGGATCAGCGATTCCCGGTCCACTTTGCTGCGGAGATCGTAGATGCGGAAGGAACGCGGGTCGGTTATTCCATGCGGGAATTCCATGACGACAAGGACGGCCTGCACATGAAACTCACGAGTCATCTGCCGCCGCAGCGCCGCCTGAACTGCTGCAACGGCACCTGCACCACTTCAGCATTGAATACCGTAACTGGGCGAGCTTCGCCCACAAAAAAGTACAGCTGCCCGTTCGTACGCCAACAACAACCGACTAGCGAGCGAGGGTGATCCCCATGGCCTATGAGAGCGTCAATCCATTCACCGAACAGCTTCTGAAGTCCATCCCGGAACACTCAGAAGCTAAACATCGAGCAAATCCAGGATCTGGCCTATCGGGACACCTAACGCGGGTTCTCGTTTGACCAATCGCCAATGACTCGCCTTCGGCATTAAAGACGGAAAGCAGCCAATAACAGAGCTCCCGCATGGACGGATGGATAGAGAATAGGTACAGCGCTCGGTGTATCGACCAGACGAAGCAAGGGGTCACCCTTTCCAGATCCGCGGGCAGCGTCTGGACGCGGATGTGCAGTATCCCGAGAATCGGTTGGCTCTTCGATACTCCCGGTTAGACCCAAGAGACACTCCAGAGGTCGAAGTCAGCCTGAGAAAGCCATTTGTCTCCGCGACGGTAGAGTTCTTCAACCTCCGCCCCTTTGAGGCCAGGCATGGATTTCTTAACGTCATAACCGACGCGAGTCTGGAGATAGGCTAGATAACGATAGCCCTCTGGAAAGCTCATGAGCAGATCCTGATCGAGATGTAAGGGGGTGCCTGGGTCTACGGGGTCCATTCGATCCTTCTCATAGATGGGCTGGCGAAGGACAAAACCCCAACGACCGCTGCGCCGCTCGAAAAAATCGTAGAAACGCCCCGTACAGACAACGTCGCAGAGTACACCGTCGACAAGTCCTCTTTGCGAGATAGTCATCTTGGTCTGTGCGACGGCGCGGTCACCCGCGAGATCGATTGTCGAGCCGCCAAGGAAGTGGAGAATCACAACTCCTTTGCTCCAACCCTCCTTGTTAGCTTCGATGAACTCGTCCGCAGTGCCTTGGAACCACGTGGCCATCATGCGGCCATCATTATGCCACACAGTGCGGAAGCGCTCCCAGCGGCCAGCATCGCGCCAGAGAGCCCAGTTCTGTATCAACTCAGTCAGTTGCTGTGTATTGTCAGCTTGATTTTGGGTCATGTGTTCCTCTCGCTCGCGTTGAAGCAGTGCTTCGTTTGTGGGTTGCGCGATCTACGAAACCATTCGCAAGATCTGCTTCTTCTGTTTGGCCTTGCTTACAACGGCCGTATAGACGCTGACCGCATCTGAAAACGGGGACTCGTCGAACTCAGGAGGCATCAAGGCACCTGACTCGAAACCGGGACGCATTGCTTCTAGCATGCCGGCAATCTGCGAATCACTCAGCTTCATAGTGTCAATGCCTATGAGCTTCTTGAGTTCGTGGTAGAAGTCCGTCAAGTTGAAACTCACACGGCCATCGCCAGCGGCTGTCAACGCAATCTGTCGACCTCCTCTTTTAAGCGACTCAGCACATTCTTCGAATAAGGATCCGACGCAGTCGATGGATATATCGACCCCCTTGCCGCCTGTCAGTTCCTTGATCTGAGCGCTCAGGCTGTCGCCCTGTTGAATCACAGCCTGGTCTGCTTCCGTTTTCTGATCCGGACGAACGAGGCCAAATACGCGAGCTTTCTTCCAGCGCGCAATCTGAATGACAGCCCGACCGACCGAGCCCGCCGCACCTGTAACAAAGACTGTTTCTCCCGGAAGCACTTGAGCCGCTTCGAGGCCCATCCAAGCCGCCAAGAAAGGGATACCGATGGCTGCCGCCTCGCTCATGGAAAGATGCCCGGGTTTCAGTGCCAACGCGTCCATCCGAACGGCAACATATTCTGCATGGGTTCCGTCGCGTACCACCCCGAATCCAGCGCCACTACCCCATACGTGCTCACCGAGATGCTTTGGGCCCTCGACTACCACGCCCGCAAAATCCCGGCCCGGAATCCGTGGCAAGGTTGCGTGGAAGACTCCGGCAACGTTCTTGATATCACTGGGATTGATAGCCGAGGCATGGACTTGCACCAGCACCTCATCTGATTTCAATTGAGGCTTCGGTAGATCAATCGATTGAAGAACGGACGGCTCGCCGTAGCTGTTGAAACGGATGGCTTTCATCGTTACTCTCACGACCCTTTCTGGTTGCAGAAGTCAGTTATCCGGGCTACTGAGAAACAGTTCCGGGTTTCATGGAGATGTGTTTGTACTCGATGAAATCGTCGAGCACGGCCACGCCGCGCATACGACCCTGGCCGCTCTGCTTAAAGCCGCCTTCTTCGAACTGGTCGTATAGGACTGCCCAATCGTTCACCCAACGGTGCCCGAATCGAGTTCGCGTGCGACGCGCAGAGGGCGATCAACGTCGCGTGACCAGACACTTGCGCAGAGCCCAAACTCACTGTCGTTGGCAAGGCCGATCGCTTCCTCTTCCGTGTCGAAGACCTGCATGGTAAGTACAGGACCGAAAACTTCTTTCTGCACGATTTCCAACGCCGAGGTGGTGACCTCGAGTAAGGTTGGCTTGTAGAACGCACCCTTCGCCAACGCACCATCACGAATCGGGCCGCCGCGCAAAATCACTTTGGCTCCCGCCGCGATGGCATCCTCGACCATTTTGTCGATGCGTTCGACGTTCGGCTTGTCGATGATAGGGCCCATTTGGCTGGTTGGGTCAGTGGCCGGCCCGACGATTACGGCGTCAAGCTGTTTGGCAAGCTCGACGCGCACACGGTCTGCGATCTTACGATCGACCAGAACTCTACTGATCGTCATGCAGAACTGACCGGTGAACACGGTGAGGGCGGTGACCAACGCGGGGATCGCTGCATCGAGGTCTGCATCGGCAAACAGGAGCATGGGTGACTTCCCGCCGAGTTCCAGACCAAGACGCTTCAGGTCTGCGGAGGCATCGGCGGATATGGCGCGGCCCGTCTTGCTACTGCCGGTGAAGCTGATGACCGGCACGTCCGGCGAGATGATGATGGCGTGACTGACATCCTGACCGCCCGTGATGATATTCACGACGCCCTTGGGCAGACCTTCCACTTCAGAAATGACCTGAGCCAGCAACGAGTTCACCTGCGCGGTCTGCCGCGGCAGCATCATGACCACCGTTGCACCCGCGGCAAGCGCCGGCGCAAGCGAGCGTACGGAAAGAGCCACCGGCGAGTTCCATGGGGCGATGATGCCCGCCACACCCGCGGCTTGCCGAATGACCATGTCGAGCGAACCCGGCTGAATCTCGGCGACTCGGCCGTGGTCCGTCAGCGCAAGTGCCGCATTGAAGCGAAGCGTGTGAGGGACGATGCCGGTTTCAAAGCGTGCGTGTGCCGTAACTTTGCCGACCTCCGCTGAAACGGCCGTAACAATTTCCTCCGCGTGGCGCTCAAACGCGTCGGCCATGGAGTTCAGCACCCTGGCACGCGCAGAACGATCTGACTTCCACGAGGTCTTTTTGAAAACCTCCTTGGCGACCTTGATCGCCTGGTTGGCGGTTTCGACTCCGCCCGAGGAGTAGGTTCCGATAATCTCCATCGTTGCGGGATCGACACTGTCCCGATGATTGCCAGCGTCGACCCACTCTCCGTTGATCCAGTGCAGCGCGATCTTCTTTTCGGTCAGTCGGGGACCTTTCTTCGATGGCCGGACCAGTCATCAGCGCTGGGCCGCCCCGTTCATCCTGTTCGCGACGCTTGAGCGGCGAGCTTAGAAATAGAATTTTGGCGGATGGATGTTGCCACGTTTGACATAGCCGTTGTGGTGACGCTCCAGCCGCGTTTTCTCGACCACGTAGAAGGCGTTGTGCTTGGTCATCACGTCCGCACCGTTCAGCCGCTCCGTCCACTTTTTGCCGTTGGATGTGACCTTGTCCAATATCTTCTTGGTGACAAAATTGGCGCAGGCATTGAAGTAGTTTTCTTCGATAGCACGGAAGGCTGCGCGATACTTGCCGGTTCCTAACTGCTTGACGAAGTACTCGAAATCGATGGTCTCGAGCGCCTCTCGCGAGTAGTCCACCAGATCGTGCATGTATTCACGGCCTTCGACCACAGCGTCACGTCCACCAATCTTGGAGACATGGCCGGAGATGACGGTGTCAAAGTCGTACGCAAGCACCTGGTCGAATGCATCGACATAGCCGCTCATATTTTCTGAGGAGTCGCAATCGCGAAAGGTGATCCAGCCCGGACTGGCGATATCGATGGCTGCAAGGACCTTCGGTTTAGGGACGTAGATGAAGATGTTTCCTTCGCAGTGGTTCTGTCCCTTGTAGGAAAGCTCGATTTTCACTCCATTGATATCCAACGTCGCGTCTTTCGAGAAAGTCTCGTTCGGCACAGGACGGTTTGGATCGGGAAATCGTTCGAGGAGATCTCGCGTCTTTTCATGGCCGATCCGCTTCACCTTATCGCCAAAGATGACCGCAGCACCTACATGATCCGCGTGCCAATGACTGTAGATGAAATGAGTAACAGGTTCATCCGTAGTCTCCTCAATGGCGGCGAGGAGATTTTCTCCTAGGGCGGGCGGCGCGTCCATAACAACTACCCCAGCACCTGTTCGGATGAACATGCAGTCGTACCAGCCCGATGTGACCCAGTAAAGACCATCCTTGACTTCTTCTACGTGATAGCCTTTTTTGATTCTATCTTGCATAAACAAAGCGCCGTGCGATGATTCCGGTGGCGGTGCGAAATCTTCCACCTTGTTGTACCCAACACCCAAATGTCTTAGATCTTCAACCAGCCAAGAAGGCTTAATCTCATTCGCCATTTCATTTCTCCTTGTCCTATCCCCCACATGCAGGACGGATTCTGTTTCGCATTATCAGAAGGCCGTACTGCGGCCTAAATGGGTTGAGTTCACTAAGTATGTGCCGCGAGTCCGGGCGGTGCCTTGGGTTCACTTCACAGATCTTGCCGTTACGACGCTCGCACTTCCTCTTAGCGGTTTCATTCCCGCTGTTCGCGGATTAGCGCACAGGCGCGTTCAGCGATAAAAACCACGGGTGCCATCGTATGACCGCGAATCGTAGATGGCATGGCGGACGCGTCGACGACCCGTAGACCCCCCGTGCCCATTACCCGCAATTCAGAATCCAGCACGGCGTCGGGGTCATCCTTGTGTCCCATTCGCGCCGTGCCGACTGGGTGAAACATGGAAGCCGCATGGTTTTCAATTCTGGAAATAATCTCTTGGTCAGTCGCATCCACCGAGAGTTCGCAACTGGCCGTATAAGGTGCGAGAGAGGAAGACTTCGCCAAGCTCAACGCACGGCGGACGCCGCCAATCAGTGCTGGAAGGTCATGAGGATTACTCAGGTAGGCGGGGTCGACCAGGGGCAAATCGTGTGGATCATTGGACGCTAGCCGGACATACCCGCGACTTCTTGGATCCACATGGGACACGAGGAATTCGAATCCGCTCACGTCCTTGCCGGCTCTCAGGCTCTCGGGAGGGTTGACGTGAAAGAGAAGCTCAATATCCGCAAGCGGCATGGCCTTGTTGGAGCGCACAAAGGCTATGCAGGGATTGGGATTGTCGGCAAGCGGTCCATACCCCGTGTGCCGCCAAGACTCGCACTGTTTTGGATCGCCGGCGTCGGGATAAACCGGCGCGATTCCGCCGGGCTTGAAGGCAGCCCATCCAAACTTAGTAGCAAGGTGATCGATTAGATTCGCCCCGACCCCTGGAGAATCTACGATGGGTACGATACCGTGGCTGCGGAGATGCTCACCTGGCCCAATCCCTGATGTCATGAGGATGCGGGGTGAAAGGAAAGCACCGGCGCAAAGGATAACCTCTGCGGAAGCTCCGACCGACTCAGTGACGCCGTCGCGTTCAAACACCACGCCTGTTGCGCGCTTGTCTTGCATGGTGACATGCGTCACTGTTGCAGAAGTAATAAGTTTAAGATTCGAGCGCACGCGCGCAGGTGCAAGATAAGCTTCGGCGCTATTCCGACGCCGCCCCCGAGGGAAGATAGTCTCCCAGCGATCGAAGCCCTCCAAATGGACGCCGTTGTGATCCTCGGTCTGACCGATGCCCGTTTCGAGACACGCCTGCCGGAAGGCCTCCGTCATCCCGCTGACAAGAGGTGTGTCCTCGAAGACCATCGGGCCGTGACGGCCACGACCGCCCGACTCTGGCCGCCCGCTCGTTTCGATGGAGATGTATGTCGCGCTCGCGGTTGCCCAGTCCCAACCCGTTGCGCCTGCTGCGGCCCACCGGTCATAATCTGCAGCGATTCCGCGCGACCAGGAGCCCACATTGATTGCTGCCGATCCTCCGATTACTCGACCGCGCGGCTGATCCACCCTTTGGCCTTGCAGGTTTCTCTGCGGGGTGGTCTTGAAGCCCCAATTCGTATCTTTCGCCCACATCGCGTGAGCCCCTGTAGCGAAGTACGATTCCTCGTAGTCGTTGTCACGTCCAGCTTCGATGAGTACGACCCCCACGCGGGGATCTTCGCTGAGCCGTGCCGCGACAACGCAGCCGGCCAGCCCTCCGCCAACAACAACATAATTAAAGGTCTCACCGCTAATATGGGTCATGGTCGCACATCAATTCGTGTCTTCGACATATGTTTCTCTCGGGCGGGTGAATTTTGCTAAATCATTTGCTGTAATGAGTCCGGATGCCGAACTGGCACGATGTTCGTCGGAAGTCGAATCCGTTACTGAGCAATGCGGCACAGTTTCATCGGCAAACTGCACTATGGCCGTACGCCATCTATGACAACGCCGTCCTCGACCCATAACCGACCCACACATCAGTAGTGCTCTGGACCGCCTTCATGCCCTCGCCCGCCGCGAGTTTCCAAGACTTCTAGCCCACTTCGCATTTGAGGTCGTGAAGGTCTCCTGCAAAAATTTGGGGAGCCGTTGCCGGCTCCCCATTGGGTCTACGCTGCAATTTTCCTTCTTGCAGGGCGTCGCCTTCTTCGCGGTAGTCTTCGGCCCCTTAATGACTGTGGATCTTTAATCCAGTTCCAACGCTAAGGTTGGGCAGCATATGAGACTCTAACCTAGCCGTTGAAGATTCAATGCTCTGGGAGGGTCTGGCCGAGGGTCCAGCCGTAAACAAAGCGGCTCGCACGGCTCCCTATCAGCGCACGGTTGCGATCTTTGCCGAAGCCCAACGGGACGGCACACTGAATGACGATCTTCACCCGGCAAAGCTGGTCTTTCTACTGATTGGACTGGCTGCATGGTGGGTTGCCGTACCTTAGTTGCCGCGCATGGTCACAGGCTCGGATGGCAGTGCTCCAACCGTACCAAGCCTACGCCGGGCCTCTGTTGTGAACGTCGCCCAGCATCTGGCCTCCGCACAAGCGTAAGGAGCCGCCGCCTGATACTGGAGGGAAGTCATTTGCAGTTACCGCCCTTAAACTGAAGATGAGAGAAGTGTCGGCGACTCCGATCACACTTACTGGCAGCATAGTTTCCATGGGCCAGCTTTTTCAAAGCTGAGCACAATTGGTCACATTCAAAACGAAGGGCTCGTTACCATCGGATTGCAGCCGTATGCAACTCACAGGAGCCGAGGATGTCCGAAACAAAAGTGGTGAATACACCTCAGAAGATTGCCATCGTAACCGGCGGAAGCCGAGGACTCGGGCGTAATACAGTGTTGAACCTGGCTCGGCGCGGCGTACATTCAATCTTTACCTACAACTCCAATCGTGCAGAAGCCGAAAGCCTTATTCACGAGGTGAGCGAAGCCGGAACAAAGGCCATTGCATTGCAGCTCGACGCCGGGAAGATCACCACCTTTGACCCGTTCGTGCAAAGCGTCTCAGCAGCCCTGAGGGAGATGGGAGCCGAGCGCTTCGATTATCTCGTCAATAACGCTGGCACTTCGCATCACGCGCCATTCGACAAGGTGACTGAAGAAGACCTTGATAGCCTGTACAACGTTCACTTCAAGGGGGTGTTCTTTCTCACGCAGAAGCTGTTGCCGCTGATGAACGACGGCGGAAGAATCGTCATGATCTCTTCCGGACTGACCCGATTCGCGTTTCCAGGAAGTGCTGCCTATGCCTCGATGAAAGGCGCTGTCGAGGTGCTCACAAGATACCTCGCAAAAGAACTCGGTCCACGCGGCATTGCGGTAAACACCGTGGCTCCCGGCGCTATCGCGACGGATTTCAGCGGTGGCATGGTGCGTGACAACCCCGCGGTCAACAAGCAGATCGCCGGGCTGACGGCATTGGGACGTGTCGGGCATCCCGACGACATCGGGCCCATGATCGCTTCGCTTCTTTCCGAGGAGAATCGCTGGGTGAACGCTCAGCGCATCGAGGTATCGGGTGGAACGCTGATTTAGCAAATCGCTAGGACCTTTGCTCGTCTCTGCCACCAGGCTGAAGGGAGCTGCGGCAGATTTAGTTTCCCCTTGACCACATGTCCCTCGAAAAACGTAGTGTTAACTTGGTTGCAAGCAACGGCTACAGAATGTGGTCAACGACCACATCGGGCTGAAACCGGAGCCTCGTTTCCATCTCGCTCCTCCCGGAACTACTTACTGGTCCGGGTTATGCGTGAGCTGCTGCGACGAGCACAGCTTCAAAGGGAGCAAGAAACTCCTCACGTGATTGCTGACCCATATCAACGACTTTGCTGCCGCCAGCCGCAACAAACGTCACATCATCGATCCCGATGACCTTGAGGATCAGCCGCAAATACATGGTCACGATATCGCGATCGCGGATCGGCGAACCTTCCGCGTATACACCGCCCGAAGCCAGCAGGACAGTACACTTCTTACCCTGCACCAGACCTTCGCCGGTGGCACCGAGAGTGCGGCCTTTGCGGACGATATGGTCAACGTAGGATTTCAAATTTGCCGGAATGTTGTAGTTGTACACCGGCGTGCTGATTGCGATGTAGTCCGCCGCGAGCAGTTCGTCGACGAGTTCATTCGAAACCGTCAGCACTTCTTTCATCTCAAGCGTGTGCGCTTCAATGGGGGTCAGACTCGCGCTAAGCCAGGGCAGGTTCACATAAGGCACATTCATCTTGGCGAGATCACGTTCGACGACCTCTCCTTCGGGATGTGCGGTCTTCCAATCTGCAACGAACCTCGCGGCTAGATTCCGGGAGATGGAGTATTCCCCACGTGGGCTTGCTTGGACGATCAGGAGCTTCAGCATGTTTTCTGTCCTTTCGGCTGTCTTGCTGAGAGCGAAACTAGCTCTCTGTCGCGTTCGTGTTTTACGTGCCGCTGCCTTTTCTGCCGCGGATTAGAGTTCTGCCACGATTGCGTTTACGCGCGCACATTGCCCTGCTCAAACGGCAGAGGTGTCGCAGCCGTCTTATGCCACAAGAGGTAGGCAATTATGAGGACGATGAAAAATGAGAGTGGGAACAAGGCGTAGACGCGGTCACCTGTGATGACGTGCGCTGCCGTCGCACCTAGAAACTCGATGGAGAAGCCCGCGTAGGCCCATTCCTTCATCCGGGGCAGCCTGCCCGTCAGGATCGCAATGCCCCCGAAAATTTTGAATACGCCCAAAATCTTCATCAGGTACACCGGAAAGCCGAGCGCGAGCATGATCTTCACGATGCTTGCCGGACCATTGGTGAAGGCTTCAGCGAAGGCTCCCAGAGTGCCGGGAATGAACATCAGCAGCGTTAAAGTCCAGTAGATGATCTTGTTCCGCCGCAGCGCCTTGGCAGCGGAGTTCCGCGTCAGGGCTTGCGTTGGTTGGTGTATGGCGGTGCTAGCTGTCGTCTGCATTTGCGTTTCCTCTCATGTGCTCGCGGAATTTCTTATGAGCGTTCGCGAGTACGAACAACCTGTTCGTAGGGCTATTATGGAGTGCATGCAAAATCCTCACAAGAAGGCACTTTCTTGAGCGAAACGAACAAATTTGTTCCTACGGAAGCGCTTGGTCCCGCAGACTGCAAAGGACTTGCCGAAGTCCTGATGAGCGTCGGCGACAAGTGGACCATCCTGGTCGTGGGCGCGCTTTCCAAAGGGCAGTTGCGCTACAACGAAATCCAGCGGCGCGTGAGCGGTATCTCCCAACGAATGCTGACGCTGACCCTGAAGCGGTTGGAAGCGGACGGGATCGTAACCCGCACTCTCTTCCCGAGTGTCCCACCGCGCGTGGACTATGAGCTGACGGAATTGGGAATGACGCTCCGGGGTGCGCTCGTTCCACTTCATCGCTGGGCGGCAGGAAATAGGCAGGCCATCCTTCAGAACCGTGCTAAAGCCGGTTCATGACACTTTCTCTAGTCTTTGCAAGTCCAGAGAAACTTGTTTCTTGTCACTAAGCGGCGTAGACGCAGCAAAGGGGGAGGTGCAGGAGGGGGAAAGTCTCCTGCCGCGCAGCCGCGGGCGGCACAAGCGGATGAGAGTGCAGGGAGAAACCAGCAAGGTTTCTCCCTGCGCGATTTTTGTGCGAAAAGACGAGGGACGGTGCAGCACCGCCCCTCGGTCGATGGAAAACTAGGCCGCTTTCTTCGCGGTCTTAGTGGGCGGCGGTGGAGTCTTCTTTGCCTTCTTCTTCGCAGCGAACTCCTGCTTCACCTTGGCGGCGATGGCGTCGGTGTCTACCTTGTACGCGGTGGCGGCATCCTTGAGGACACTAGATGGATTACCACGCGAGGACGCAAGCAAAATGCTTGTTTCCACAAGCAGCCGAGAGAGCGTGCCTTCATCCGCACGACGAACAAGCGCAGTCAGCGTTTTGCCGATGCCTCCATCGTCCCGCTTCTGCCGGATGCCATGCTGCCGCGCAAGCATCTCAACGCGGTTCTCGTCCATCACACTAATCAGCTTCTCCATGACGAAAAGCAGGTCACGCTTGAGCAACCGAACGGGGACGGCGGCGCTCACAGCGGCGAGGACACGAAGGCCAGTCGTATTGGCGATGGCCTGCTCCTTGCGCTGCTTGTCCTGCTCGGCCTTCCACTTTTCATCGTTACGGCTGGTTGACTGCTTCGGATGATGAACGGGGCAGGACGGATTGGCACACACCTTATGGATGGTGCCAACGTCCGAGCCTTCGGTGATGATGGCCTCGGTGGTGAATTTGCACACTTTGAATTCGGGCCGCTTCGCGTCGTCTTTCGACTTCGGCTTATCGTCCCGGATCGCTGTGTACTTGTTTCGCGGCAATACAGAGCTGCCTTCTTTCTGTCCACCGTAGGCCGTGCTGACCTGCACCAGTTCCGGCTTCGCGGCGACGGTCTGCGCGACGTGCGCTAAGACTTTGGCAGCGTAGCAATTGGGGTCGGTGCATCGGTCACCCTGTCTTCCGAGGTCATCGCCAAACAGCAGCTTGTTATGGCCTGTCCGCTTGGGGCAATCGGCACAACTGCCAGCGGTCGGGACAAGCTGCGTGTCGCGCTTGTTGAACGGCGCATCTTTCAGGACTAACAGAATGTTGCTGTCTGTCCAGAATTGCAGGTTGCGGACGGGCAGCAGGATACGGGCGGGCTTCGATGCTCCGTTGTAGACCTCTTTGAAGCAAGCCGAGAGCGCCCCTTCTTGCTGATCGGCGGGCAGCTTCGCCAGCAACAGCGCGTGGCCTACGCCAATCTCATCGGCGTAGAACGCATCGACCGCTGCGGGTACGAGGTCGCTCAGTTTCAACCTCGAAGCCACGAAGACGGGAGATTTGCCCACCTTCGCCGCGATCTGCTCGATGCTGTACTTGGGGTCTTCCAAGTCCAGCAAAGCGCGGCATCCCTGCGCCTCTTCCATCGGGTGAATTTCCGACCTGATAAGGTTCTCCACCAATTGAGCCTCCAACGCCGACGCATCGGAGAGATGAACGATGCGAACGGGCACAGCTGGGGCTTCGGCCATCTGGGCCGCGCGGTAACGCCTTGCTCCAGCGATGATCTCGAAGCTGTTCTCGGTCAGTGGCCGCACAAGTAAAGGGGAGAGAACGCCCTGGGTACGAATAGACTCTGCCAGTTCCTTCAAGGCGGTTTCCTCGAAGGTACGGCGCGGGTTGGTCTTGGACTCAGTCAAGAGAGCGAGAGAGACGTTGCGATATTCGGTGGCATTGACGATCTGCGTTTCCATGATGGTGTGCTCCTTTCGAGCGGTTGAGGATTGAAAGATAGCGGAGCGGAGACACGCTGGCTGTTCCACCCCAAGGGAGCGGACTAGCCACGAATGCACTTGTCCGTGAAAGCCTCTGCGAATCCCTGCAAACGCAGGTTGTTATCCCACGTCTCGGCGAAGCGTTTGTGCTGCTCGTGAAGCTGGACGAGATGCACGTAGTGGTCGCGCACGATGTTGCGGCTCCACTGCTCGACGGCAACGTAATCGTTACGCCAGTACCAAGGATCGAGATGCGCTCCTCCCGCCATGCCTAGCTCGAAGCACATCTCGGGATCGCGCATAAGGTCGCCGTTCTGTTCGCCATAGTGAGCAACGGAGAGGGCGGGAAGTCCCATCGGGCCGGACTCGTCCATCGCTTCGATGACAAGCTCCATGTACGGAACGTTGTCGATCTTGAGGTAGAGGCCGGGGTGCCACCCTCCGGCCATCTTGAGGATTCGAAGGATGGTCTGCATTACGCCACCTTCGCCAGTTCTGCATCGGGCATCGTCTCTTCGGCTGCGGACGATTCCAGTGCGGCAAGGATGACGGCGGAGGTTTGCTGAATGACTTCCAGCGATTCAATCAGCAACGAAGCGTTGCCATGATAGAGAGCCATGTAATCGGCGTTATGTTGAGCTCAACATAATCGGCACTCGCGGTTCCAACCTCAAGCCCTACGGCTTTGCCGACAACAAACGCGATGGCTTCGGCTTCTGTCTCGCGCACAACCTTGCTTGTGGTGGTACGCCGCTCGGCCTTGTGCAACATCTCGTGAGCTTATGTTGTGTTCGCAGTTATGTTGCGCGAAGAGGCGAGCGCCTGGGCCGAAAATTCCTTGTGTAGGTATCGCCCCACGATGTCAGCGCGTTGAGAACGGAGTCAATGCTTTCTCGAACGGACGGGTTGAAATCATATTCGACGTGTAACAGTACGTTGCTAAGGTCTCGCCGAATCACGATTCCATCTGCTTCTAACTTGCGCAGGTGCTGAGTCAATAGCTTCTTGGAGGCGCCGGGAATCTGTCGTCTGAGCTGTCCCAGGCGGACAGGTCCGTTCCGCATCGCAGAGAGCAGATGCAGGCGCCACTTGCCTTGCAAAAGTACCTCAAACCCGACGTGTGCGTATCGGAATTCGTTTGCACCGGTTCCTCCTGCAACATCCGACTTGGGGAGGTCTGGCGAAACGTGAATTGCTCTATGTTGATTTGCCACAGCTTTCATTCGCCGGTCATCCTTGCATGTCCGTCAACGTGGGGAACGATGCCCCACAGCCTGAGCGCGCTTCACCATTCACGCCTTCGAGCGCAACACTTGCTGAACATATTCCAGCATCGTGTGCTTCCTCTCCTGAGGTGGCGGGCACCCCAATCTGACCGCATGGGCAGAATCGTTCACCTTCATCTCAGCCTTACACCGAGTTCATCAAGCTCGAACCTGTCGTCCACTGAAAGTTCTAGTTTGCTGGCTGCAACGTTCTCTTCCAGATGTTCGATAGAGGAAGTCCCCGGGATCACCACTGTCACTTGCGATCTCTTGTACAGCCAAGCTAGCGCAACCTGTCGCGTTGAGGCAGACATTCTGGAGGCGATACGACACAAGGTTTCAGACAATGCGAAACCGTCGATATGTAGCGGGCAAAAGGGGATGAAGCCAATGCGGTTGCGCTCACAGTAGGTCAACACATCGTCGTACTGGCGGTGTGCCAGATTGAAGAAGTTCTGAACTGTCGCGATTTCGACGATGGCTCTCGCTCTCTCAATCTGGTTCACCGAGACCTGTGACAATCCAATGTGCCGCAACTTGCCCTCGTCTCTGAGTGCACGTAATACAAGCATGGTCTCTTCTAAGGGCGTCGAAGGATCAACACGATGGAGTTGGTAAAGATCGATGCAATCAACCCCCAGATTTTGCAGACTACCCTCGATCGCGGCGCGAATATGGGATTCGTTACCTTTAATTGAGATGCTGCCGTCTTTGTTCCGAACCATCCCAGCCTTCGTCCCAATCACAAGCGAAGAGGGATACGGAGCAAGCGCGTCGCGAATCAGACGTTCATTGTCGCCTGGGCCATAGACGTCTGCAGTGTCGATGAATGTCACCCCAAGTTCCACCGCGCGACGAAGTAGGGCTTTCGCGACTTCCGGATCGCGCGGCGGTCCCGCAGCCCTCGGTCCCGCAAGCTGCATCGCGCCGTAGCCCATACGATGGACAGGCATATCACCGCCAATGTGAAAAACATCATTTGAATCAGCCACAGTCACAGCACCCATTTCTGGTCCATGCTTCTCACTCGGTCCTTAGAACTAGTGTTGTGCCTCTCCGCCTGGACTGACGCCCTATTCAAATCCGTTCCCAGGCTTGCGTATGGGGCGGGACCCAGGTCCACGGCAAGAGAGGCGATACGGGTCATTGCAAGAACACTGCCCTGTTAGCGACTAGAAAGTCTTCCAACGATAGCGGTGGCCGCTGGATCAACGATTCAATGGTGTCGTTGAGGGAGTCCGCGAGTCCCAGCCGAGCGTTCGCATCCACCGCCGCCGCAAGGATGGCGAAGGGTTCGGGCACTCCGAAGGCCTTCAATTGTTCTGTCAGAGCTTCGTCCGATAGATCGACCAATTCGATGGGCTTTCCGAGTACTCTCGTTGCCAGCTCCGCTACCTCGGCATTGGTGTACGCGATACTGCCGGTTAATTGGAGCGTTTCACTCCTTTTCAAATCTGACGATAGATTTCGAGCGATGGCAGCGGCCATGTCGTCGCGCGAGGCATAGGCCGTGCGTCCTTCACCGGCAGAGGTGAACCAGAAGCCACTCTTGATGACGGTCGGAAGGGCCAGGACGAGATTCTCGTAGTACGCATTGTTTTGGTAGATCGTGTAGCTGAGACCGCTGGCCTTAATTGCCTCTTCCGTTCCGTAGTGATCGTTGGCGAACGGTATGGGTGAGCCAGGCTCCGGATGAATCATGGAGGTGTAAGCAAGATGCGAAGCCCCCAACGCTTTCGCTGCTCTGATTGCTCTCTCGTGTTGTCGCAGGCGCTTGTTGTCTACCAGGTCGAACAGATCGGTTGCGATGATGAGAATCTTGTCGGCACCGACAAATGCCTTCTCCAGAGAGGGCTCATCATCAAAGTCGACGTGCCTTACCGTAATTCCGCGCTCCGCATAGGCTGTAAGAGCCTCCGGCTTCCGCGTGGTTGCGATGATGCGTGACGGATCGACAGTGTTCCCGTCGATCAAGTGATCAAGTACCCGACGCCCAAGCTGACCGGATGCGCCGGTAATTAGAATGTTGTTGCTCATGAATCCTCTCTCCAAACTCTTGCGAAACCGGATTGTCACAATCTCCCCGTAAGGGAATATCCTGATTAGAGCGGGTAGATTCCGAGCCGTAAAGAAGGCAGTTTCCTGGAAGATAGGCAGGTTAAAGGAACTAACTATGATTGGACAGACGACACAATTCGACTCTCAAGTGGATAACAACATTGACGTTGGTGGGTGCCCGAGCGTCTGCCCTACGTTTGACATCGTCCAAGGAATCAGTGGTAAGTGGACCACATTTCTTCTCATGGCTCTCGCGGAACGCACGCATCGCTTTGGGGAGCTGCGTTGACTCTTTCCAGGTATTTCTCAGCGCATGCTCACGCAAACTTTGAATGACTTGCAACGCGATGGTTACGTCAAACGAGTCGTATTGCCCACCAAACCGCCAAGCGTCGAATACAGCCTGAGCCAACTCGGACAATCACTCTTTCGGCAGTTGCAGTTTGTTTTGAATTGGGCGCGGGCAAACCATGAAGAAGTCGCAGCGGCGCGATTGGCGTTTGATGAGAAGCGTGGCGTTGGCAAAAAAGTCTCGCTTCAGTAGGTTCGGTTTCAGACGGAGTTTTCGAGTTGCAGGAGAGTGTCGTTTCAGAGAGACACTCTGCTTGACGCTACTTTGAATGCCTCCAAAGTGACAGCGATTGCGCGGCGGCGCGTGCTTTCTTGCCTCCACAGAGCATAGACATGACGAACGAGTGCCGGCCTCACCGGAACAATCCGGAGCTGTCTAGGTACGGGGTCTCGGCCAAGGCGCGGGATGACGCAAACACCTAAACCTGCAGCTACGAGAGCGAGCTGGGAGGCGTGTTCGTTTGCCCTGTGACTGAAGGTCGGCTCGTGTCCGCACGATCTGAGAGCTTGAACGAGCCAGTCGTGGCATATGGACCCGTTATGCCAACTAATCCAGGAATCTGAAGCCAAGTCTTTGAGCCGGATCTCGTGTTGTTCAGCAAGTCTATGCCGCACTGGCACGGCGATGTCCGCAACGTCGTCCATGAGCGTCGCCTTTGAAAGCCCGTTGACCGTGGGAAGCGGAGCGTTCTTCCAGTCGGTGGCAATGACAAGGTCGATATCTCCACGGTCAAGGAGCGAAATCGCTGACGCAGGCTCCTGTTCGTGAACAATGACCTCTAACTGCGGGTGGTTCTTTTCGAGATACTGGAGTGCTAAGGGAGCCAGTCCGCGAAGCGCTGTTGCGAATGCAGCGACGGATATCTGACCGACGATGGCATCGCGTCGCGCATCGAATTCTGCTTCGGCGCGCTCTAGCATCGCAAAGAGTTGATCCGCGTGAGAGGCCAGCAGGGCGGCTGAGTCCGTGAGTTTCACGCCGCGACCACTCTTCGTGAGCAACGGTTCGCCGAGTTCAGCTTCCAGTTTGGCGATCTGCTGTGAAACCGCTGAGTTCGTCACATGGAGTGCTGCTGCCGCAGCAACGACCGAGCCGTGCTTGGAAACGGCGTGGAGCACTCGCAACCGCTCGAAACTGATCATGTAGCAATCCTACGAGGTTTGCTGCATTAAGTTTCACTTGTACTACTTCTCGATTCAAGGCACGCTTGGGTATGGTGTCGGATGCAATCAGAGTGAGCGAGGTGAAGTGCATGTCAAATGCTGGCGAAGTGTCACATGGGATGGCCCAGATCAGGGCCAACCCTCGCCTCCACTATGTGAGTGCTGGTGAGGGAGATCGAGTCATTGTGCTGTTGCATGGCTTTCCGCAGACCTGGTGGGAATGGCATCGTGTGATTCCATCCCTTGTGAAGGCGGGATACAGAGTGATCGCCCCCGACTATCGTGGGGCAGGACACTCATCTCGCATGCCTGCTGGCTATGACAAACGCACCCTGGCTGACGATGTTCGCATGCTGCTTCAGGATGAGTTGGAGATTCGACAGAAGGTAGTCATGGTTGGCCATGACATTGGACTGATGGTCGCGTATGCGTATGCGGAGCAATTCCGGGACAGCGTGTCGCACCTGGTCGTCATGGACGCCCCATTGCCGGGAACGAAAGTATTCGACGACATCCGGCTGGATCCCCGGGTGTGGCACTTCGCTTTTCACGGAGCGCGAGACATCGCTGAAATGTTGGTCGTTGGGCGCGAGCGGCAGTATCTTCAGGCTTTCTTCAACGCTCGCATCTATGACCCGTCTGCCCTGAGTCAAGATGATCTTGATCTCTATAAGTCCGCTTACAGCGCACCTGGAGCGATGCGCGCGGGTTTTGAACTCTATCGGGCGTTTGATCAAGACGTGCAGGACAACCGCGAAGCATTGGAACGAAACGGAAAGCTTGGTGTCCCTGTCCTCGCAGTGTACGGAGCAATCAGCAACACCGGTGCTCGCATTGAGGCAATGATGCTGGAGGTCGCGGAGGACGTGACGCCACTTCGCATCCCGGCTTCAGCACACTGGATTGCGGAAGAAAATCCTGCAGCGTTCGTTGAAGGCCTTCTGCAATTCCTGAATCAGCCGCAAGACTGAGATGCAAATAGACGGAGTGTGTGGACCCACATCCACTGTATTGAGCCGTGGCACCACAAGCCGGGAGGGCAGAATGAACGCGATTCAGAGAACGAAGTGGGAGGCCCTAACGTATTGCGTTTGGTTGACCTGCCCGTTCCCGCTCCCGCGTCCGGACAGGTATTGGTGAAGGTCACGGCAGCGGGCGTCAACTTTGTCGACACGTATTATCGGGAAGGCCGGTATAAGGCGGGGCTTCCACTGGTCTTGGGTCAGGAATTTGCCGGGACAGTTGAGCGCACAGGACCTGGAGTCGAAGGGCTCTCCCTGGGTGACAGGGTGGCATCCGCTTCCGGAATCGGTGCCTATGCAGAGTACGCGTTGGCCCCAGCCGCAACGGTCGTTCCAGTTCCGGATGGCTTACCACTCGAAACGGCCGCAGCGGCATTGTTGCAGGGCATGACCGCTCACTATCTGGTGTTCAGTACGTGTACTCTTGGGCCGGGAAAGACAGCTCTGGTCCATGCTGCAGCCGGTGGCACAGGCCAGTTGCTCGTCCAGATGGCGAAGCTCACGGGAGCCGCTGTGATCGCGACGGTATCAACTGAAGAGAAGGCAAGAGTGGCTCGGGATGCTGGCGCTGACCATGTGATCCTGTACGAGCAAGAGGACTTCGAAGTTGCGACGAGGACGTTGACAAAAGGCAAAGGTGTCGATGTGGTCTACGACTCAGTCGGCAGGACAACCTTTGATAGGTCTCTAAGATGTCTTCGTCCACGAGGATTGATGGTGTTGTTTGGCGCGTCCAGCGGTGCTGTTCCTCCGCTTGATTTGCTTCAGCTCTCCGCTCACGGCTCACTCTATGTGACACGGCCCACGCTCAAGGACTACGTCGCTTCGAGGAAAGAGCTGGAGCAACGAGCCGGCGAAGTCTTCGACTGGATCGTTGATGGCAGACTGCGGGTCGTGTCCCCCCGGGTATATCCACTCTCGGAAGCGGCACAAGCCCAGGCTGATCTGGCCGCCCGCGTCACTTCAGGGAAATTGCTCTTGTTCCCATAGACAGATGGAACGCAATTCATACTGTCAGTGTTCTGACAAGAAAGAAGGCATCAGCAACGATGGTAAATAAAACTGTTCCGCCCACATTTGGGCTCGTCGCCGGCCTCGGCGTTGGCGCGGGAATTTTCTACTACAGAAGTTTGGTCAAGGCGCTCCTTGCCGACGGCATCTCGCCACGCATCCTCATGGTTCACGCGGACGTAAAACGAGTCATGGCACACGCCCAGGCTCGAGAGACTCATGCATTGGCCACCTATCTCAGAGACCTTTTGCAGCAGTTGGCTGACGGTGGGGTACAGGTTGCAACCATACCGGCGTTCTCGCCACAAATCTGTGCCCAAGAGCTTGCGAACCTCACGCCACTGCCGCTGATTGACCTCTTGGACGCAATCGTGGCTGAGGTCAATCGACTTAATTGGATGAGGCTGGCCATATTCGGTGCGCGAGTCACAATCGAAACAAGACTTTTCGGCAGACTGGAAGCGATCGAAGTCGTTGATCTGGATCCCGCAGAGCTTGACGCTGTGAGCACAATCTACTCATGCATCGTGGAGAACGAACGAGCATCCGCAGAGGAAGAATCGACGTTGCAGACTCTCGCTCATTCGCTGATTGCTCGCCACCGGTTGGATGGAATACTGCTCGCCGGAACGGATCTATCGTTCGTCTTCACTCCTGAAAGGACGTCTTTCTCTCATATCGACGGCGCGCGAGTTCACATTGACGCTATTCATAAATCCCTGATAGCGTATCCCGTCCCGTAGCGTTCTGACAAGGAAGAAGGCATCGATAACGATGGCAAATAGACTGTTTCCCCCAGATTTGGGCTCGTCTCCGTGACCTGACCCCCTGAATTCGTCCAGTTCGGAATACGATTTGGACGAAGGAAAGGGGAAGTGCGATGAGCAAGAGTCGTCATACGGAGGCGCAGATCATCACCGCGCTGAAGCAGGTTGAGGCGGGGCGCACCGCCGAGGATGTTGCGCGGGAACAAGGTGTGAGTAAGCACACGATCTATGCCTGGAAGGCCAAGTACGGGGGCATGGAGGTGAGCGAGGCGGAAGAGGTCAAGCACCTGCGCGATGAGAACTCGCGGTTGAAGAAGCTGGTCGCCGATCTCAGCCTCGACAAGGACATGCTGCAATCGGTGATAAGAAAAAACTCCCTGGGCTCGTAGAACGAAGGGCAGAAGTGAGGCGCTTGCTGGCAGAGTTCAAGGCCAGCGAGCGCCAGGTCTGCGAGCTGATGGCGGTGCCGAGATCGAGTGGCCGTTATCGAAGCCAGAGAGATGACAGCCCGCTTCAGGAACGGCTGCGGGAACTGGCGCGGGAGCATCCGCGCTTTGGCTACCGGCGTCTGCATTTGTACTTGCATGAGGAGATGGGCGTGAACCACAAGAAGGTGCAGCGCGTGTATCGCGAGCTGGGTCTTACCGTGAAGCGGACACGGCGCAAGCATCTGCGGCGGACGCTTCAGCCACGGCCCGTGCTGACGGTGCCCAACCAGGAGTGGGCTCTGGACTTTGCCAGCGACGTTACGGCGGCGGGCCAGCGCATCCGCGTCTTGGGTGTCCTCGACAGCTTCACCCGGCAGTGTCTGGCGTTGGAGGTCGCTACCAGCTTCCCCAGCCGGCGCGTCACCCGCGTGCTCGAACGGGCGATCGCGGCATACGGAAAGCCGCAATCGATTCGCAGTGACAATGGACCCGAACTAACCTCTCGCCACTACCTGGCGTGGGCCATCGAATGGAAGATCGATCTGCTGCACATCCAGCCGGGCAAGCCGACGCAGAACGGAGCCATGGAGAGCTTCAACGGAAAGCTGCGCGACGAATGCCTCAACACAAGCTGGTTCTGGAACCTGTTCGATGCCAGGAGGAAGATCACGGCTTGGAGGACGGAATATAACTCGCGCCGCCCCCACAGCTCGCTTGGCTACAGAACGCCGGACGAGTTCGCGCGGCAGTGGCAGGCTGCTTCGCTTTCAGAAGCAAAGAGTATGGCTGTGGACCAGCCGTATCAAGGCGACCCTGACGGGCTCCGCTTCGCTCCGGCCCTGACACGGCTGCTCCACAGCCAAGAGATCTCTACCTAAGAAAGAAAAGCAGAAAAATGTGAGTTATGATTTCGTACACCAAACTGGACGAAGAATGGGGGCAGGTCATCCGGCCTCGGCGTTGGCGCGGAAGTTTTCAACTGCAGAAGTTTGGTCAAGGCGCTCCCTGCAGATGCGTTTCGTCTATCGCTGTTAATCACAGGTGTCGTCTGAACTCGGAAGGCGAGAGGCCGAAAGTTCCCGTGAAAGAATGACGGAATCGCGGCCACCGCCGGCGGGAATTACAGTGGTTCGACAGCGTGCGAGAGCGTTAGGGAAGAATTCTGGTTCAGGCTCTTACTCTGCTGAGGGCTTCCGGAAGAGCGCCCACTCTTGCTGTTCGTAGAACCCACAGCTCTCATAGAAGGTGCGTGCGGTATTGCTGCGTACGACGTACACATCCGTACGTCGACCGGGGAAGGCATGTGCGGCCTGTTGAAGAAGTTGGCGCCCAACCCCGCGAGATCTCGCGTGCTCTTCCACCCAGAGGTCTCCTATGTGAAGTGTGGGCCCTCCGGCCCAGCTCGAGAATGTCTCGAAGAAGAGGACGAAGCCAACCAATGCCGTGGTGCCTTCTGCCACGAGGACATGCGCGGCCGGCGAATCGCCAAACACATACCGTTGCAGAGATGACTCTGTAAGGGGCGGCGGTGTTGCCGCTCCTTCATAGCGTGCCAGTCGTTGCAGCATGGAGATGATCTCAGGGCCGTCGTTCAAAACGGCTGGCCGAATGTGAATGGATGCCCCGCTCACTCCGTCACCAGTTCAAAACCTTCATCCACCCAGCCAAGCGCGCCGCCGATCATCTCCTTCACCGAGCGGTTCAATGTTGCAAGCCGCAGTGCCGCCTTGTTCGCACCATTGCAGTGTGGGCCGGCGCAGTAAACCACGAAGACAGTATCAGAGATGAACTCACTGAGACGGGCTTCGGTCAGGTTCAGCGTGGGAATGTTGATGGCGCCTGGGAGATGCCCCTTGGCGAAGCTTTGTGCGTTCCGTACGTCCAGCAGCACAAAGTCGACAGTTCCGCTATGCTGCGCTGCATACACATCGGCGCAATCCGTTTCAAACGTCAGCCTGTTGCGGAAGTGTTCCAGTGCTTTGTCTGAGGCAGCAGGTGCTACGTCGCGAATACGGCTGCTTTCTTTGGGCTTGAAGATCGAAGGCGTGTTCATCGTTGTCATCGGTTCCTTTCCATCGGTATACCTAGCATCGGGCATGGTGTCTCGCTTTCACCAGTGGCAAAATAGACTACAAGCACGAAGATTCTGCCAGATTCAATCGAAGGACAACGATGCCGCTCAACAAGGACACTAAAGTCGCCACCGTTGTATACGACGGTCTCTGCACATTTGAATTCGGTGTTGCCGTGGAAGCGTTTGGTCTGCCGCGACCGGAGCTTGATGGCTGGTACGATTTTTCCGTAATGGCTTGTGAACCGGGACCAATCCGGGCTGTTGGTGGCATCGTTGTCGTACCCCAATACCACACGTTGAAGAAGCTTAAAGCCGCGAACATGATTGTGATTCCCGGCTGGCGCAACTTCAGTGAGAAGCCGCCTCAAGCTCTTCTCAATGCTCTGCGGAAAGCGTCCCAGCGAGGAGTCCGCATCGTTTCGCTATGCTCTGGCGTGTTTGTTCTTGCCGCTGCCGGCCTGTTGGACGGACGCAGCGCAACGACGCACTGGAAGTACGCAGAAAAGCTGCAGCGCGACTATCCTATGATCCACGTGAAACCGCATATCCTCTACATTGAAGACCGCGGTGTGTTCACATCAGCGGGCAGTGCTGCGGCAATCGATCTATGTCTCCACATCAGTCGGCGAGACCACGGCACGAAGATCGGCAATGCCGTGGCGCGACGACTCGTTGTACAGCCACACCGTGAGGGCGGACAGAAACAGTTCATCGACAGTCCCATGGGCGACGAAGACAGTCCGTGGTTTGCGGAACTTCTGGTCTGGGTACACAAACGAATCAAACGCAACATTGCTGTGAACGAGATGGCTGCAAAACTTAATATGAGTCCCCGAACATTCGCACGAAAGTTCGAATCTGCAGTTGGTGAAAGCCCCGGCCGCTGGATTCTATCTGTACGCATCCGTAGGGCGAAAGACCTACTGGAAACAACACAACTTTCTCTGGAGGAGGTCGCGCATCGCTGTGGGTTCAGTGATGCCGCTTTGATGCGACACCATTTTGTCCGTCGTGTGGGAACAACACCCAGCACCTATCGGCGAGACTTCAATACAAAGTTGAAGGCACCTGGGCTCCATAAGGAATAGAGTCACTTAACTGAAGCACATCCCACACCGTTACAAATAAGCTCGTCTTCTAGCGTTGCAAAGTCCGCGGGTGAACCTCTCGGCGATACCTGCCCGGTGTGACACCGGTGGTTCTGGTGAATAGTCTCCCGAACGAAGCGACATCACGATACCCGACACGGATACAAATTTCGGAGACGCCGAGTGATGTTGACTCAAGCAGCGTTTTGGCTGTGTTCAATCTCTGCTCCTGAATCCATTTCCCCGGTGAGGTCTGCAATTCCTCGATGAATCTTCGAGAGAGCGTCCTGGGTGAGGTCTTCAACCCATTCGCTAGAAACGCTATGTCCACTTTAGAGAGATTCCCCTTCACGACTCGGCGAAGCTGCTTCTCGAACGATGTTGACTCTTCCAGCCCGGCTATCTCATAAGGGTTTTGAGATGTTCGCGCGGGCGGAAGGACCATCAACTTTCTGACTTGTCCTTCCTCTTTCGCAAATCCCAGGTCGATCAGGAGCTTGCTGATTAGCTCCAGCCCGGCGAATGCTGCGCCCGTTGTGTAGATCCTTCCATCCTTCAGGATGATTTGCGCCGCATCCCACCTGACCCTTGGAAAACGATCACGCACTTCCTTCTTGAGCCACCAGGAGATCGTAGCTTTCTTCCCATCGAGCAATCCCAAGTTAGCGAGAATGTACGAAGCCCCGCACGTTGCGGCGATGATAGCCTTCTGTCTCTGGGCGAGCAACACCAGACTCTTCGCCTCTTCAGTCTGTCGTTCCAGAGCGCAGATCGCCTCAGTGGCGTTTGTCCCGACGCCTGTCAGCAGCACCAAAACATCCATTTGGCGCGTCGGACGCGGCTTGGTTGGATAGGTGATTCCGGACATGGAGCGGGCCAACCGAGCCTTTGACACGAACTCGAAAGTGAACACGTCCTCTCCGCGAACCTGGTTCACCGCCTGTAGGGTTTCGACCAGCGTTGACGCGATGGCGGAATAGAAGGCTGCCGGAAGATATAGAACGACATGCATGTGGCAAGTGTGGCATAAAAATCGTCAATCCTGCCACTGGCGAATCGATAGCTCTGTACCTAAGCTCAGAACAACGCCGCCAAACGCGGCCAACGATAGCTTGTTATGGAGCGTGAAGCGTGAAGGCATGGGTATTGGAAGGTATTGGTCTCGACAATCTGAAGATGACTGATGTTCCTGTGCAGGACCCACGAGATCATGAGGTCCTGATTCGTGTTGCTGCAGTTTCGCTGAACTTCCGAGACAAGTTGCTCGTGGAAGGACTCTATAACCCCAACCTGCAGTTTCCCATGATCCAGGTTGCCGACACCGTCGGGCGGGTCATACAAACGGGAGCGAGCGTCTCGCGCTTCAAAGTTGGCGACCGCGTCATCACGAACTACGCGACGAGATGGATCGATGGCTCTCCGAATGTGGATGAAGTGGTGCACACACTCGGCAACACAATTCCTGGCGGCTTGGCGGAATATCTGACCCTAAATGAAGCCGTTTTGGTTCTCGCTCCCGACTATCTAACAGACGAAGAAGCATCGACGCTCCCCGTTGGGGCCCTCACCGCCTGGAACGCACTGGTCGGGAAAGGAGGTCTTCAGAAGGGGCAGACCGTCCTGGTTCAGGGCACGGGTGGGGTTTCTATCTTCGGATTGCAATTTGCGGTCTCAATGGGCGCGACAGTCTTCGTGACATCCAGTAGTGATGACAAGCTGGAACGCGTCAAGGCGCTGGGCGCGCACGAGGGAATAAATTATGTCCGGACCCCTGCATGGCACACGGAGGCACTCCGCGTGACGGAGGGACGTGGTCTCGACCACATTCTTGAAGTTGCCGGAGGAAAGAGCCTAGGGCAGTCTTTGGAGGCGATCAAGCCCGCGGGAAACATTGCGGTGATCGGCATTCTTGACGGATTCACATCGGAGATTTCGATCTTCCAGTTATTGCAGAAGCAGGCGATCATTCAGGGCATGGTTACAGGCTCACGAGCGTCGTTCGAAAGAATGAACGCATACCTCGCCGAAAGCAAGATACGTCCGGTGATTGACGCCATCTATTCGTTTGAAGACGCCCGCGCAGCCTACGACCACCTGTATCGCGGCGCGTTCGGAAAAATTGTGGTCCGTGTTGAGGGCGACTAGTTGCACGTTGTCGGGACGGTGTCTTGTTATCAGGTTTCCTCGATTGACCTAAGCACCAAGATCTTACCTGCGGGTATGAATTTGCAGAAGCATTGCAGCGGCTTTCACGTCGTCCGTCAACCGCTTCTGCGTCGGCAAGATCACGTTCAGGTTGTTTGCAGCAGTAGGTGGGGTTACGAAGGGGGCATCGTGGCAATTCGAGAGACCTATGGAATTGACGCACCGGGGGTTGTGCGTACGCTCGGGCTGGTGGGCATCATTTGCATCGGGTGTAGATTTGTCCCGACTAGGTTCGCTATGGCTCCCGTCGCACATAACCTCTGGATGACGGGGGTGAGTTCGCTCCTGGCCGCCGCATGGATGCTCGCATCAAGCTTATGGATCAAGAAGAAGGTAATGTGCTCTCTTTTGTCTCAACGCGATTGGCGTGGCGATGAAATAGTTCTCGATATCGGTTGCGGCCGTGGGCTTCTTGCGATCGAAGCGGCCCGCCGTGTTCCTCTAGGGAGAGTCTATGGAGTAGATATCTGGCAGGCAGATGACCTCAGCGGCAATAATCCGGAGGCAATTCGAGTGAATGCTGCTGCGGCAGGTGTCTCGGATCGGGTGTTTGTTGAAACAGAGGACGCAAGACACCTTCCTTATTCGGACCAGACCTTCGATGTTGTTGCCTCCATGACTGCAATCCACAATATTGCCGATGCAGAGGGCAGGAGGCAGGCGATTGCAGAGGCGTGGCGCGTGGTCCGACCTGGTGGGCAAATTCTCATTTTCGATATACGGCACGCTAAATCGTATCTTCAGGATTTGCGCACTTTCGGAGCCATCGACACACAACACTTCGGCCCAATCATCCTATGGGGTCCAGTTGGATGGCGATTTTCAGCGACGAAACCAGTCGAGCTCTCAAGTCAGTGACTCAGCTGGTGTGTAAAGCTCGTTGCGTAGAACAGCAAAGACCGCATCTGCGCTTCCAGTCCGGCCTTCGCATTTCTGATAAACGACTGCGCACTCGAAAGAATGTCGTCGTGGTGCTAGCCCATAAGCAAACCGTTATGCGCATGGCGCTACGATCTTGCCAGGCAGTCCCTACCAGCAGATTCCTTCCGCTTGAACAGCCGGAATAACGCGTTGAGTTCGTGCATCGTTTCCGAGGGCAACATTGCGGTGATCGGCATTCTTGACGGATTCTCATCGGAGATTCCGATCTTCCAGCTACTGCAGAAGCAGGCAATCATTCGGGGCATGGTTACAGGCTCCGAGCGTCGCTCGAAAGATGAACGCATGCCCCGCCGAAAGCACGATACATCCGGTGATCGACGCCGTTTATTCCTTTGAAGACGGCCGCGCAGCCTATGACCACTTGTATCGCGGCGCGTTCGGAAAGATCGTGATTCGCGTTGTTAAAGGACTATCGGTGGGCGCACCCACCGGTGTCGCATTCTCCATGAACGTCGTGATGGGCTGGTACAAGAGGAGCTTTTGAGTACGCCATCAGCATGTTTGGCGCAGAAAGAGTCGGGCGAAACATACGAGATGTTGTACAGCGAATCACTCCACTCCGACATAATCTGAAGGTCGCGTTGTCTTCGCTCTTGCCCTCCGGATATGCCCTCGGCGCGACCCGGTCGCTTGAAGAGTGCAAGGTGCGGTGATCCGGCGAGAGTCGGGCTTCAACGAAAATCCTACCTCACATAGTCGCTTTTCTGATCCTGCCCTCCGGTACCCGCGGCAGGTAGGGTCAAATGACGGCCTCTCGCTCTTAATGCCACGGTGTCTCCGCATCGAGCTGATCTTCGGCGCGCCACCTCTCGTCGCTCAATACAGCGGATGTCTCAATCTGACGGGCAGGGACCTTCCAGTAGGTCATCAGGAGAAGTTCTTTCTCATGGATGAGACGGCTCTAAAACCGTGCTTTCCTCAGAATTGGATGGCCCACGCGTCTGCCCAGGTCCCAATCAGTGTCGGCGTATCGTTAGTGGCCGAAGATGAGAGAGAAGTGCCGAGCCAATTCCACGGCGGTTTAGCGGTACACAGTGACACGTTGTTGCATGTGGTCGGTTTCGTTAGTACGAAACAATTCAGCGCGTTGCCTTGTCAGAAGTGGGTATTTCCTTCGGGTATGAGATAGCGCATTGGTACTCGCTTGCTGAGTAGATCATCTTTAGCGGCTCATCCCAGCTCTTAAGAGCGCAGAGTTGTGGCCTGCTAGACGCCTGAAGTGCCGAACGAGGCATTCTTTCGATTCGAACTCTTATGCAGTTTATGAGGGATCAGTAGCCGGTTGTAGTGTGGGAATTTTCGCTCTTCCATTGCATTGCTGCGTGGATGCGGGCATAGCCGCTGGGGTGGTCGTAGAAGAGGAATTCCTCGATGGGTCCGGGTTCAAGTTTCCTGTATTGCCCGAGTTTGAGAGCTACCTGTGCTCTGCCGTCGGGCTCGCGCGCGGCATTGAGGCCATACATATCGGCCTCGCACTCCATGGTGCGTGTAATGTTGTTGAGGACGGGAGTCAGAAAGAGCATCATCACGGTGTACGCCAGGACGACGGCTGGAAACATAGCTGGATCCGCTGCCCCAGTCGTTCCCCATTTGTCGCCCCAGCGTTCCTGCATACCTTGCAACCATACTCGCAGGAGACAAAAGCCTATGAGGATGAGAAGGGCGAACTGGCAGAGCATCTTCATGATGTGGTTGAGAACGTAGTGGCCCATCTCATGACCGAGGCCGTCCTCGATCTCTTCGATACTGGCTTGGTGGAGCAAATTATCGTTGACGTTGATCCGAGTCGTATCGAAGAGACCGCTGACGTTGGCGCTTATCTGGGTGGTTTGCTTAGAAGCGTTGACCTCATACAGCTTATCTACCTTGATTCCGTTAGCATGTGCCATTTTCAGAACCGGGATGGTTACCTCCGGATCGCTGAGAGGCGTATAGGTGTTGAACAGCGGTGCGATGTAAACAGGAGCGATCATGATCGCGATCATCTGGAAAGTGACCACGAGCACGCTTCCCCAAATATGCCAGGTGTCGAGCAGCCGGCGGATGACTGTATACACCGTCGCGAAGGCAATCGCGCCGAAAACTAAGATGACGAGCGGTCCGATCATCTGTTCTCGCAACCACCCAGCGAAGGGCTGGTGGGACTGGTTGTAGACGTGTTCCCGGTAGAACCCAACATAGATGTTCCATGGGAGACTCAGGATAGTGCTCGTCAGAATGAACTCAGCGAAGTAGATCCAAGCCTGTATCCACTTGTAACGAGTGAGCCTGACCGCGAGGTCGCGCATGCGTTTGGACACGCCAGTGAAGAGCAATAGCAATGCGATGACGACGGTATAAAGCGCACTCCAGAGCATGATCCAGTAGCCGCCCTCGAAATACTTGTTGGAGGCAGCGCGCTTGTCTGCTGGGACCGTGTCAAGGTAGGCGCGGGTTGCCGCATCCACGTCAAGGTGCCCGGTGGAATCGAATTGAGCTGCGGCCGGTATGGGGCCGAGCTTTATGAGGGTTCGATCAGGAGAAATCTTCGCTTGCGCTAACGCTGTTGGTGCGGAGATGACAGTCATTGCGAGAGACATGAGGGCGAACGTTAGTATTCGCGGCCCACCTGCGCCAAAAAAGGAATTTTTCATCTGCTACCTTTATGCGGTTTCCGCGGCTACCACTTGCGGCCGCTAAAAAGAATCGATTTGTCAGACGAGCGGATGCATGAACTTGGGACAAACTGTTAAGGAGTCATTAGTGCAGATAATGAAGTGGGACGTCTTCACCACCGGCCAACCAACTGAAACTGGGGAATCCCATGGGATGCCCAGCGACAATAGCCTCAAACAAATTGCTTCTCACTGGTTTCATGCGGCTCCGCCCGGTACCGATTTGTATGGATGGTTTTAATGCCCTCTACGGCCGCAACGACTCCCGAATTTTCATCTTTGGGGTCATAGACAAGAACCCTGAACGTCTGTGATTCTTTGTAAGATCTCAACGCGATTACAGCTCCCGATCAATCCTCTGGTCAACAGTATCCAAGGCCGTCCCCGCGATGACGGGTCTGGAAAGCAATATCCTGATTAGAGTCGGCAACGCGCCGGCCGTAAAGAAGGCAGTTTATCGGAAGATAGGCAGGTTTAAGGAACCAGCTATGATTGGACCGACGACGCAACTCGGATCGCATCTTCTCGGACACGACGGCTCCAGTCCAGCTAGCATATGCTCAACTGTGTTCGACTTTTTGACATCGTTCAAGTAATCAGCGGCAAATGGACTACGTTTCTCATGATGGCGCTTGCTGAGCGACGGCAGCGCTTGGGAGAGCTCCGCCGGCTTTTCCCTGGCATTCGCAGCGAATGCCGAAGCAGACTTTGCATGACTTGCAACGCGATGGTTATGTAACACGAGTCGTATTCCCGACAAAGCCCCTAGCGTCGAATACAGCCTCAGTTCTCTTGGTCAATCGTTATTCGCTCAATTGCGAGGTGTATCCGATTGGGCCCGAACGAATCATGAAACTGTGGCGGAGGCTCGCGTCAAATTTGACAACGAGAAGCAGTCGACCCCAAGACTTCATTCCAGTAAGAGGTCAACTTTCACTAAGGGTCACCGAGTGAGTCCACGTCTGTGCTCGCGGGTAATTCCTGATTCTTGACTGCCCGAAGACGGCTGGTCGGACTGTCAGGCCGGAGCGAGATCAACATCCTTGTTGAACTAAGGGATACTTCTCCAGCATTCGTCGAATGTTTCCGTGTCACTTGCAGGCCACGCCGGCTGCCGGTTACCTATCTCTGCCTATCTTCTAAAAAGCTGCCATCTTGACTGTTTCGGCTCGTGCGCCTCCAATCAAGAGGACCTCCCTTTGAAGGGCGACGGTCTTGTTGCAAGTGTTCACGGAGCGTGAGTGTTTGATCGGCGTGGAGAAATGCTAAATGCACACAGGGGGCGGATCGCAGAGCCACAGGCGGGATTGCCAATAGAGTTCTTTGGATCGCCTTTATCTGGGCATGGCTATTCTAGGCTGTCGCTTCAACGCGACCATAGATGGCAATGGAATGGACTGAAGCTCGCACAATGGGATGCGGGAGAAATACTGCGCTATCGTCCTCCTGCCATACGCAGCTGCGTAGACATACTGGCTCATTTGTAGTCAACGGACTCCGGTCGGGGATCAGGCGTTGATATAGGGTTCTCGATGTATACAGCAGAGCGGTGTGATTGTGACAGACGAACGCAGATTCTACGAACTTCAACCTGAGGAGATTGACTGAAGATTGCACGCTCTAAACAGGCCATGACCGATCTCGATCCCTGAGCGATTTAAGTCGCGACCTAGAAAGTCTATATGGATGCGTCCGCCCGACTCTGTCGGACGCAGAAGTGGCTAAAGAACGAGGCGGATCACCGCTGAGCCCGACGCCGCAGAATTCGCAGGGAGGTTTGTCATGACGATTCCGCTCGTTGCTTCATTCTGGCTGATGCTGGCCTTTTACCTGATTCACATTCTCGACGAGTCTCTGCTAGGCGGAAGCTTCGTGGAGAAAGTGAGGAAGCACTGGTGGCCAGAATATTCCTGGGTTATGTTCTTCTGGTTCAACGCAGGTTACCTCGTTTTAATGAGCTCTTGCATCGTGCTGTACGACCGTCAAGGCGATCGCTACCTCTTCCTGCCGCTTGCTTGGGCGATTGAGCGCTTCTGCAATAGCATCTGGCACATATGGTGGGCGGTTCGTTATCGCGAATACTCTCCCGGGCTGCTCACGTGCATCTTAATTTGGATGCAGACCTATTTCATCCTTGCATATCATCCCTCATCTCAATGGGGCGATTGACACACCATTGCGTTAGGACTTCTGCTGGGACTTTCCGCTGCAGCTTTCATTAGTTTTTACATTCCACTAGTCAAGGGATCGGCCTACCGATCTCACAGCCGATAAAAAGGGAGACCGCCAATGAAAGAGGGGAAGACAATCGGAAACTGCCAGACGGGGGAGTTGTGAAAACTTATCAACTAGCATACGGCGTCGCCAAGGAAGGAGGTGCGTCGCGGGACGGACTCCCGAAGACTCTTCTTGTGCGATTGCGCTTCATTCAGATAAGTCAGGGTTTTCTAACCCTCGATCCAGCTTGCCCTTCAAAGGGCAATTCTTAGGTTGGCTTTCATCGTCACGAAACGCACCGGTGTCGAGCGGCGCTTACAGCGACACCCCTGACGTTCGTGGCCACAGCCCTCATCGTCGTCGGGAAATTCCGTGGCATTGTGTTACGAGCGCTGCCCCGGGGGGTGGAACTGAGAAAGATCACCCAAGCAGACTGTCCCTGACTTCTTGAGGACCGTTCCGAAAACGATTTGTCGAAATCGGTGCAGGGCAGCCGGGCCTCCTTCCACCTTCATTCTTAGAATGGCGCCTTCCCAAGAAGCAAGAAGAAATTCAGCGAGATCAACCGGCGCAAACGTTGAATCAATCTCACCGCACTCCTGCGCCTCCTGAATGCATGTGGCGAAGGGCTGACGCCACTCCTGAAAGATGCTTTCCAATCGCTTGCGGAGTATTTTGCTTTGACCAGCGGTTTCAAGACTGAAGTCCCCGATTAGACAGCCGCGGCCCCATTTGTCAGCCGCCAGAACATCCGTCATGTTCTCTATGTAACGCTCCAGTCTTTGCCTTGGCGAGAGCGATGTGTCTTCAAGGGCGTTCTTCACATGACGTTGAAGATTCAGGAAGTAGCGGTCCAACACCTCTTTTGCGAACACTTCTTTTGATCCGAAGTGGTTGGTGAACGACCCCGTGGGTGCTCCCGCCGCACTACAGATATCGCGCACCGACGCACCCACATAGCCAAACTGGAACATCAGCCTGAGGCCTGATTTCAGAATCTCTTCGCGCAGAGAAGCTCTCATATCTACCTATTGTCGTACGTACGTCTTGGGAAACCCAAGTTCGACCATATCCACGTGATAACGTGGGCAAGAGCGCAGCCGTGTGAGCAAAAAGTTCGGCTGCGCCGCTGGAATTACTGCAGACTGAGCACTTGCTTTGGACTGGCGCTGATGCCGATTTCCAGTAACCACTCCTTCACGTTTGCTCCGATCACATCCGGATGGTCCTCCTGCAGATAGTGCAAGCCGGACCGGAGCTTAACCAGGCTGGCGTTTTTCAGGCCCTTGACGAATTCCTCGGCAAACGCAGGAGAAATCAGAGCTCCGGGGTCGCCCACGAACAGGAGCTTTGGATAGGTTGATTCCGCAAGGGCCTTATGCGCGATTTCCATCGTGGCATACACATCCTTGGGTTCTCCCGCAATCGGGAGTTCGTTCGGAAACTTCCAGGTGGGCCGACGGGATTCGCGAGTGATAAAAGGTGCACGGTAGACTGCCATCTCCTCCTCTGTGAACTTCCGTACCGTGGCTCCCGGTAGAACGCCCTCGATAAAGAGATTGTTGTCGAGAATCATCTCCTCGCCCACTTCCGGCGTCCTGAATTTCTGGAATGTCTCCACTTGATCGGGATGGAAGTCATCCCAGGTCGGCATGGGACGGATGAACTCCATGAAGGCCAGACCTCGAACGAAGCCCGGTCTACGGGCGGCTAGATGAAAGGCCAGCCCGGAACCCCAGTCCTGGGCCACGATATAAGCTGAAGTGATTCCGGCCTTCTCAAGGAAGGCATCGAGATACCGCACGTGATCGGCGAAGCTGTACTCTATTTCCGGTTTGCCGGACTGGCCGAACCCGATGAGGTCTGGCGCAATCCCGTGGCCAACGGGTGCAACGATCGGCAAGATGTTGCGCCAGATGTAGGACGAGGTTGGGTTTCCGTGCAGGAAAAGCACCACCGGCGCCTCCGCGTCACCGGCCTCGCGGTAGGCGATGCTGGAACCCAGCACCTCAAGTTTGGATAACGACACATCTGCACACACACTCATCACTTTCCTCCTAATGATTTGGGAAGTCCTATCAAGCTCGCTTAGTCGTGAGACGAATGATCCGACGGCGACCTGCCTCCATTATAGACGTACGTACGTCTATAACTAGATGGAGCGAAGACTCAGTTCGGACTACCGAAAGAGGGCCGCGGAAACCAACTTCGTGGCCAGTCTAGTCGGTCTCTTACAGAAGCACTTGGGCAGTCAAGCATTTCAGATCGTGCATCGCGCAACGTCTTGTTTCACGACAAAGAAGACTTCTAGACTTGTGGTCAAGTCGGTTTAAGCTCGGGCGAACATTGGTTCAGGAGAGGCGAAGATCAAGCAGGCTACTGTGATTGTCGCGAGTGCAATTCGTCCGAATGGATTGGTTGTCCAAATACGTCGAGATCCCCCAGGCATCATGGAGATTCCCGGCCTTGAAAGTGTTTTGGTAAGCGTCCATATTGGTGGACCTACCCGCGTGGATTGCCACCGTGCCCGGCGTCACTTTTCTGGAACTGCCGTGCATGGGGATATCGATGTCGTTCCCCGACACACGCCTGCACGCTGGAAGCTGGTCGGCGATGCGGACCGCTCGATTTTGCTGAGTTTGCCCTACTCGCTTCTCCAGTTGGCATCTTCGCCTCAATCCGATCCCGAGATCGTCTCGCTCAATCGCTTTCAGGTGCGCGATCCAGTTCTGGAATCCTTGGCGACAGCAGCGGCACGAGAAATCGAAGATGGCTGCCCGTCCGGCGAGGCCTATCTGGACGGCATCGGATTGTCAGCGGCATCCCGTCTGATGGCCTGTCATAGAGACGAGGATAACCTCAGCGATCCGCTGCACGATGCCCTGACAGGGCATCGGTTGAAAGCTGTTCTCGCGTACATTGAAGATCGGTTAGGCGCCGATATCACTCTTAGGGAGATTGCTGGTTCGGTTGGTGTCAGTTCGTCGCATCTGACGTCGCTATTTCGCAAAACGATGGGCATCACAGTTCATCAGCATGTGGTGAAGCGCCGTGTAGAACGAGCAAAAGCACTTCTTCAGGAGAGCAAGCTTTCGATCGCAGAGGTCGCGCTGGCAGTTGGCTTTGCGCACCAGAGTCACATGGCGCGCCAAATGGGACGCATTCTTGGGCTTAGACCGCGCGAGGTAAAGAAACGGGAACGCAATGCGGTGTAGACATCTTCGTCAGCGGATTGTGCTCCCAGTCGCCGAATGTGCGCGATCTCAAGCAATCGTCCGATCCACACTGAATGGATGAATCGCAGATCGTTCCTTGAAATGTCAGCTTCCTCATTGATGGCTTTGACCATTCCGACCTCTGCCCTAGCTCAAACCAGGTCCATACTGGACACAGAGTGGTACTCGGCGAATCGTCGCTTCGCGACACTGCCCATGGGACGCATCGCATACCTGGAACGCGGCCACGGTCCTCGCGCCGCACTCTTTCTTCACGGTTTCCCGCTCAATAGTTTTCAATGGCGCGGTGCGCTCGAGAGGCTCTCTCCGTATCGCCGCTGTATTGCACCTGATCTGATGGGCATGGGCTACAGTGAGGGCAGTGATGAACAGGACATCACGCCCGCAACCCAGGTCGAGATGCTGGCGTCTTTGCTGGACTACTTAAAAGTGCAGGATGTCGACGTTGTCGCCAACGATGCGGGAGGCCTCGTTGCCCAGCTACTCATTGCGCGCCACCCGAAACGGGTCCGCACCCTACTTCTGAGCAACTGCGATGTGGATACCAACAATCCTCCGGAGAAGTTTCTGCCCGCAGTTGCCCTTGCAAAGCGCCACATGTTTGCGGAGCGCTATGTAACTCCTCAGCTCGCTAATAAGCAACTTGCAAGATCGGTAAAAGGGATTGGTGGTCAGTACACGCATCCTGACAGTTTGACGGACAGCACCATCGACATGTACTTCACTCCATTGATTGCCTCGCCTGCGCGAAAGATCCAGCTTGATCGATACACCGTGGCTCTTGGCGACAGCGTACTTGTCCCCATACGTAGCGATCTGGAACGTTGGAAGAATCCTGTCCGTATCGTTTGGGCGCTGAAAGACAGCTTCTTCGGTGTCGAGTGGGCTGAGTGGCTGGATCATAGGTTCTCGGGCTCCCGTGGCATCCGCCGTCTTGAAGACGCGAACCTCTTTTTCCCTGAGGAGATGCCCGATTTGATTGCGGAAGAGGCGCAGGCGCTGTGGGCGTATCGCCCGAGGTCGCGACAACCTGTCCGCTAGCCACAAAACATACACGTGCAACGCCCCGAATTTTCAACTCAGATCTAGACCAATCGAAAGAGAGTGGAGACGATGAACAGCCACGACACTGCTTCTGGCATTTTGGGGCACAAATGCCGCCTTGGATTAATAGCGTTGGTTGGAAGCTTGATCTGGCTCACTCCTCTCTTGCTGACAGCACAGTCCGCGACGCCCGTTACGCTGGACGGCAATATCCACCCTGACAGCGACGACACGTTGGCGTTTACACCAGACGGAAATACAGTATTCTTCGACCGTAGCGAAGGTCCGCACAAGACCATCATGGTGTCCCATCGACTTCACGGCCACTGGGCAAAGGCAGAGGTCGCGAGCTTTTCGGGACAGTGGTTCGATCAAGATCCCTTGGTCGCTCCCGATGGCAGTTATCTCCTGTTCAATTCGGATCGTCCAGTCAGACCCGGTAGTAAGCCGCTGACCCAGAATTACTTTGTTGGAGGCACTGCACCCGGCTCAAACATTTGGAGAGTGAACCGCATTGGTGCCAGCTGGGGCAAACCTGTCTGGTTAGGTCCAACCATCAATACCGACGCCTTCATCGATTTTGCAAGCCTCGCTGCGGACGGCACGCTGTATTTCATGCGTTGGAACTCAACCGAGAAGGCGATGCACATTTGGCGTTCTGCCTTTAGGGACGGCAGATACCTAGCAGCCGAACTTGTGACCGTTGGTGATCCAACGGTGTCTGTGCATGATCCCGCAGTGGCACCGGATCAATCGTTCATGGTTCTTGACTATGGCAAGGTAAAAGGTGGCCTGGGACGCTTGTGCATTGCCTTTCGTGACGGCAATCACTGGGGTAAACCAATCGATTTGGGCGACACCCTTAATAAGGACCTTCCTTGGGGAGCGCACCTGGCGCCTGATGGACAAACCGTCTACGTCACTGGGCAATCAGGCATCTCACAAATCTCGTTTGATTCAAAGTTTATGGCTCAACTACGTCAGTCGGATGTAGGCCAAAAGGCCGAATGATTGAATGTCCGACACTTTCCCACAGGTCAGCTATAGCTCACTTAAGCAGGTAAGGAGCTGGCGACATGAACCTCTTCTCAAGAGCATTTATGAATTGTCGCCAACTCGCGCAACACGATAAAACGCCCGCACGCAGCAAGGGGCAGTCAAAGCGAGTGGCTCGTTCCACACTGCGGTAATATGCCCCGGCGCCGACCGAGGATTCTCTAAGCAGCCAGAGGAGTCTCGGTTTTCTTGTACGCCGCAAGGAAGAAGCCCAAGAGCACTGCGTCGGGAAAAGCGGTGACGGCTTCCTGCGTGTTGACCATTTTCAGGCCGAGCAGGATGACGACGGCGAGAACGAAACCAAGCTTCTCCAGCACCGCCGCAATCATAATCGGGCGGTATCTGACGGGGTCAGTAGAGAGGATGTAGAAAAGCACCTGCCACGCGAGAGTAACTCCTAGCCAACCGAAGTAGAAGTGCGGGTGCGACAGTGCGGGTGGATCTTGGCGACCGATAAAATTGTAGAGGAAGAACATGGGGGCAATAACAACGAATCCCCAGATAGCAGCAATCCGAAACGTAAGTTTGGCGAACGTCATCTCTTCACCTCATCTTTTGCGATAAACTGAGTATACTCATAAATGAGGTGACTCATCAACAAGCTGAAGACTACTCCGACCCTCTCGCGTCGCGAACGCGGCAAAGCAGAAAAGCGCAGACGGATCATTGACGTGAGTGCTGACCTTTTCTCGAGGAACGGCTATGAGCAAACAACTGTTCAGCAGGTCGCCGATGCCGCAGACATTGCCGTCGGAACGCTATTCCTGTATGTACGCGATAAGAGTGATCTGCTGTTGCTGATCTTCACAGAGCGCCTGGAACAACTCATTGTTGATAGCGCGTCCCAGCTTCGCTCCGGGAGAATCCGTAAGTCTGTACTTGCTTACTTCGGGGCGTTTCTGGAACTGTACGAAGCCGATTCGGAACTGTCACGCCACTTCTGGCGCGAGTTTCTCGCCGGAAAGCAAGAGTCGAGGGACAAGGTAAATGTAGTAGCGGCGGCCATGATCGCAGCGTTGCAGGAGCGTCTTGCACTGGCGCGGCAGAAGTCCGAGGTCGGCGAACACGTTGATCCTAAGATGGCCGCCCTTCATCTGTATGCCCTGTTTCATGCCACGATCTCGTTCCATCTCGTGGGCTGTGCGCCATTTCACTCTTCGCAAAAGACGTTATCGGCGTTACTAGATTCCTTTTGGAAAGGCTTGGGAAAGGCTACAACTGGCAGCTAATGCTTGGCGTGGCAGCAGCCTCTTCTTCCTGTGACCGAGCAAGGGTTTCCAAACCGCATCGCTCGGTTCGAAGCCACCGAACCGCCTAATCAAATAACCGGAACGAGAACTGTTTGTCGCGTACGAACTGGGAAGGATATTTCATATGCCATTGATTGCGTTCTTCAATCTTCCTGCTCAGGGACATCTCAATCCAACAGTTCCCATCGTCGAGGAACTCGTTCGCCAAGGGATCGATGTTCACTATTTCATCGGCGAGAAGTACCGGCAGGACATAGAGCGAGCAGGAGCCACATTTCATCCGCTTCCGCCGTTGAAGCGATTAGGAGGAGGTTCGCCTCAAGCGGTGCCTGCACCGGACGACCGGCAAATCGCTCTGATGCCCTTCGCCATGGGACACCAGGCACCGCAGGTCATCCCCAAACTGGTCGAAGAACTCCAAGCACTTCGGCCTGATTGCATCGTTTACAACACGCTAAGCCTGTGGCCGCGTTTAGCCGCCAACATTCTCGATCTACCAGCGATAGGCTTTCGTCCATTTCACGCGCCTCGTGCTTCAAGACGCGTGGGTCCCCCGTTCTCCACGGAGAGATTAGCGAGACTTGCGGCTGCGACGGACCAAGGATTGTCGTCTCTCATGACCTCCTATGGAAAGTCCGCTTTGGGGTTGAACGATCTTGTCTCGCAAGAAGACGACCGGACACTGATGTTCATTGTGAAAGAGCTTCAACACGATGCGGGATCCTTCGATGATCGATTCCTGTTTGTAGGGCCTTGTCTTGTTAAGCGCCAGAATGAGTCGTGGCCATTTGCAGAAAGCGACATGCGCCGTAGTCGCGTTTACATATCGCTGGGAACCATGAGAAATGACGACCCCGAGTTTTATCGCGATTGCTTTTCGGGGTTTCGAGCAGAAGAGTGGGAAGCTGTTATGTCGGTCGGCAATCACATCGATCTGAACCTTCTGGAGCCGGTCCCCAAAAACTTTATAGTAGCCCGAAGCGTGCGACAGACTGCGATTCTGCCGCACGCAGACGTGTTCGTTACCCATGGAGGTTTGAATAGTGTTATGGAGAGCCTTGCTTGTGGCGTACCGATGGTCCTGGTGCCTTCTATTAAAGAGCAGAGGCTCACGGCAGACCGTGTACAGGCTCTGGGATGTGGAGTAGTGGTAGAACGGGAAGCGATTACAGCAGAATCCTTGTTGCAGAATGCATCGGCAATCGCGGGTAATGAGGATGTCAGAGGTCGGGTCAGCCAGATGCAGGACAACATCGCGAGAGCCGGCGGGTATAAGGGAGCGGCCGAAGCAATCATCGATTATGCGACTCGAAAATCGTCGTGACTCCCATTTCGAGGCTCCGTCCAGACCTCGCCGGGTATCCTGGCTTGTTCCAATGTGCTATGAGCTTTTTCTCGTGGCGAGCCCCATTCAATCAGGAACGAGTATTGTTCGATTTGAATCATTTGAGAAGCGTGCACAACTGGCGATCTCCGAGTATTTAGCATTCAAGGCTTCGCCGATCCCAATATCTTAAAGTGCGTAGAGTAATGCCGATCTTGAAGCTTTCGCCGTCTAGAGATGCTCCCGGAGTGCAAGCGACCGGCTTCAAGGGAATACGGCGTCTTGTTCTTGGCCTTCGTAGAATCAAAAGAAACAGATCTCAGGAGCGTTCGAGTGAGTGACGGCAATCCAATAACGTGCCAGGTACGATACACGCTTGATCTGGGCAAGCGGAATGACTTCGTGAAGTATGCCCAAATGTGGATCAAACTGGTGAACCGCTACGGCGGAACCCATCACGGATACTTCATGCCCCGCACTACTCCTGAAGGCCTTGGCGTGAGTTTCCCGGAGCTGGCCTATGACAGCCCCTCAGACGTGGCCGTAGCCCTGTTTACATTTCCAAGTGAAGCTGCCTTTCGAGCTTATCGCGAGGATGTCAAAACTGATCCCGAGTGTGGCGCCGCTGAAGCCCTGATGCGGGACACGGGCTGCTTTCTCAAGTACGAAAGGCTGTTCCTGGAACGGATTGAAAGGTGATAGAAAGACTTCGCCGAGTCCCACCCCTTCACCATTGCTGACGGTCAGAATAAGCAAGGAATAGCTTGCTGCGCTCCACATGACTCGCAGCGAGCTCCGTAACGACCTCGGAACGTCGACCTGCCGCGCAGCCGGCGAGCTGGGGCCAGAGGCTAAGCGGGATGAGGGCCGGGAGAAACCGAAGGGGGCCCGCGCTTATTGCGAGCCTTCCAGAGACAAAACGACCCCGGATAAATCCGGGCCAGAGTGGATCCATTTAGGCGGCTTTCAGGATGAGCAGAACATTGCTGTCCCCGTAATTGCGGCCCTTGCCGGCAAGCACAATTAACCAGCGGAACCTGAATCCTCTCTTGCGCCGCATAATCTATCAAGATTGCAGATAAGTAAGAGGAGGCACGCGATAACAAACGCAACGCGAACTGCCCTCGTAGTGGGCGCCACGAGGGGTATCGGAGCCGAAACAGCGATCGCGCTCGCCCACCACGGATGGAACATCCGCGCGCTTGCAAGAAACGGATGCCCCAAAGACTCCGCTGACTCGTATGAGTGGGTCAAGGGGAATGCCCTTGACCGGGATTCCGTAGTGATGGCCGCGAAGGGCGTCGACGCCATCGTGCACGCTGTCAATCCTGCCGGATATCGCAAATGGGCAAAGCTTGTACTGCCGATGGTCGACAACACCATCGCCGCGGCTCAAGCCAGCGGCGCCCGCGTCCTGCTGCCAGGGACGATTTATAACTTCGGTGCAGGCGCATTCCCTGACCTCCGCGAAGACTCACCGCAACAGGCCGAAACGCACAAAGGAAAAATCCGGATCGCTCTCGAACAGAAGCTCGAAGCTGCTGGGCGGGAGGGCGTGCGTGCTCTCATTGTGCGTTTCGGCGACTTCTTCGGACCGAGGACCGGCAATAGCTGGTTTTCCCAAGCGCTCGTTAAACCCAACCGGCCTGTGACAAGCATCCTGAATCCTGGAGTTAAAGGCATCGGCCATGCTTGGTGTTACCTGCCCGACGCCGGAGAGGCATTCGCTCAGTTGATGGACCGCGCAGAGGAACTTGCGACATTCGAGAGCTTCCATTTTCGGGGACATTGGGATGAAGATGGCACTCAAATGATAATGGCGATCCGCCGAGCTTGTGACAACCAAAACATCCCCGTGAAAACCTTACCATGGTGGCTCCTCCGGCTAGCGTCTCCGTTCAACGAAACCATGCGCGAACTGTATGCAACTCGGCCACTGTGGGCCGCGCCCATCAAACTGGACAACACGAAGCTGTTGCGCTTTCTCGGCAAGGAACCTCATACGCCGTTGCTGAAGGCCGTGGAAACTACGCTGCGCGGTCTAAGGTGCATTGTGGGATGAGCTTGAAATGTCATGGCGGCACGCTTCCTTACTTCGCGGCGCCGGATCCTCCGCGACGCTGCAGAGGAACCTTGATAACGAAGACCCCGTCCAAGGTCCGTAGGAAAAGTCGAACAAACGAGTTGTAACGGCATCGTGGGGATCCGAGCGCTCGAAATCAGACAGCTTCTCAGGGATTGAACTATCGTCCTTTTCTCGCCGAACAACGTCGAATCGCATGATGTCTGCGCCGTTATCAGTCGCCTGTTTGTTTCTTAGAGTGATACTAGTTCCGATGTTGTATTGCGAAAAGTCCACGATGATATCGAATTTCTCAGCGGGAGCGATCGGCAGAGAGCGATGCGGCACTGGTTTCTCCAACAGTCCTCCGTCGCTGCCGATTTGCAGCAAAACAGGGCCGTCCTTCGGACTAGGTTCGAGCGAGAGTTCCAAATTTCTCGCGTTTGAGGCGTTGAGAATACGGAGACGATATCGAGTGTTGAACACTTCAAGCCGAGGCCACGGCGCACCGTTGACGAGCATCACGTCTCCAAGCACACCCCCCATATATTCATGGCTGACTCCTAGATGTCCCGCCAGAGACGAGTCAATCGATGGATAAAGCAGTGACCCGTCTGCATCGAAGGAACGATCACAAATCATGAGCGCGATCTCTTTCTCACCGGCCGGCAAAGCTACTCTTCCCGACTGTGGTAACCGACTCGGCTGCGTTGGAAGGTATCTTCCAAAAGAGCGATCTCGACTGGACAATCGTCCGTCCCCCGCAGCTCACTGACACACCGTTCACCGGGAATTACCGGGTACGGCTTGGGCATCTTCCTCGCATGGGATTCAAGATTGGGCGGCCTGACGTGGCGGAATACTTCGTACAAGCGGCCGCAGATCCCCCTCATTCGGAAAGTAGTTGGTCTGAGCAACTAGCGATATCTCTCTAATATTTCCGACAGGTATCGATTCTTGCGCATCATGGCGACGCCATCGAGACCGCGCCGACGTGAACCTGTGTTCAGCTACGCCCTCCCTGCCTAGCTCCTACGTGGTTGCGGCGCAGATGGTGACACAAAGGTTGCCAGCGATTTGTACCCGCATACATGCGGGAAATGCCTCACAAGAAGAAATACCAACAACTGCCACTCCCTATTTCGGCTTCGTGCTAGGAACGGACCGAAGTCGGCTTTTTCCGAGGCACTTCGTCGACAATCTGTATTTCGATTTGTCCTGACCGGTCGCAACTGGGGCAGGTCACGATGCCGGTAGTGATTACTCTCATGTCCAAATCCGCCAGGTTGATGACGCGTCCGCAGCCTGGACAAACATGCACACTCTCCCAATTTGGTCTGACGATTTCGTCTTCGGCATCCGATTTCATCATCTACCCTCGAATCCCGGGCGCACTAAGGGCGGTATCCGAGCAAGCAGCCTAACCTCGCCGTGGTTAGCGAACTGAGGCAGAGAAGTTTCAAAATCCCCTTGCACAGAGCCCGCCATCAATCGTGTAAATCACGCCACTCGTGTATGCAGACCGATCGGACGCGAGGAATGCCATGGCATCCCCGATTTCTTTGGGCGATGCTGCGCGTTTCAGAGGAAAGCGCTCGGTAAACTCGGTAAAGCGAGCCTCATCGCCAAACCGGCTTTTCCCTAGCCCCTTCATGAGCGAAAGAGTTCGATCGGTCTCCACAGGACCTGGATTACGCCGACGACGCGCACGCCATCTTCTAAACTTCGTCCACCCAGCGCTTTGGTCAACGCCATCAAGGCTGCGTTTGCCGAACTGCCGACAACGTAATCGAAATCCGGTCTCTCTCCCGAAGCTCCGATGTCATTGATGATGACCCCCGCACCGCGGGCCTTCATCCGAGCGTAGATCAGACGGGTCAAATTGATATACCCAAACACCTTTAAGTCCCAGGACTTGCGCCACAGGGTGTCGGATACATTCACGATAGACCCGACAGGAATATCTCCCGCATTGTTGATTAGTATGTCGATCTCGCCAGCCTCATTCGCGAGCCGTTGGACATCGCTGGTAAGCGACAGGTCTACGACGTGAATGACAACTTTAATGCCGAATTGGCCGCGTATCCTGTCTGCGGCCTCTTCCAGTTCGCTTTTGTCTCGCGCGGCGAGGTGTACATGGCAACCTTCCTCTGCAAACGACTCTGCCGCTGCCAATCCGATGCCTCTTGAGCCACCAGTGATGAGGACACGTTTTCCGTTGAGATGTAAATCCACAAGAACACTCCCTTCAAGCTAACGTTGTTGAAGTGGTGTCGCCTCAGAGCGGACTAGCTGCTCTGCCGCCGGTCGCAAAGCTTTGCTGATTCCCAAAGACGACATCAGCAACGAATCGCGAAGATTGATAGGCAAGTGGCTCAGGAACGCCAATTGGGAGGCTCCCTTGCCGACGAGAATCCGCGGTTTGGGGCCACCGCTGCGGGTAAGACCATCGACAACCGCATCAACGACGACTTTCGGTTGATCCATTCCGGCTTTAGCGAAGGCCGCACGCATTGCGTCTATGGCAGGTTTATAAACCTTGATGAGTTCGCTGGGCTGGCTCTTGAAGCCTTCTGTCTGAAGGGCGGCAGAAGTATTCCAAATTCCTGTCCCGATTCCGCCTGGCTCGACGAGCCCCACCTTGATTCCGAAAGGCGCCAACTCCATTCGCATCGCGTCCGTCAGAGAAGCGAGTGCAGCTTTTGACGCCGCGATGGGCCCAAAGAAGGGTGCTGTTGTTCGCGCGGAGACGGCGCCAATATTGATAACTCGGCCCGCTTTGCGGCGAAGCGAGGGAATCAGGGCGCGAGTTACCGCGAAGGGACCTACGACATTCACTTCGAACTGCAGTCGGAAGTGATCAACCGGAATTAATTCCAGCGGACCATCAACGATGATGCCCGCGCAGTTGACGAGAGCCGCCAAGCCTGCCGGGCTCGCAGCCTCAATCTGACGTCGCATGGTTGCGACGCTTGCATCATCGGTCACATCGAGCAAAACTGGTGTTATCGATTTATGGCGGAGTGCGTCAATTGCAGATGCTGAAGCTTCGCTTCTGACCCCCGCAAACACATTCCATCCAGTCTCGGCCAGCCTTCGTACGACGCCCAGACCGATGCCGCCATTCGCTCCTGTGACGAGGACGCTTCCCCGCTTCTCCTGATCTGCCTTTGCCATTTTCGATTCTCCTCAAGTTTGGCCGCACTATAGCGGTGCTATAGTGGCGAGTGTATAGCAGTGCTATAGTCAATGCAAGTCGAAAGGAGCCTGGTGAAGATGGCCGCCAAATTAGGCACAGAGGAGTCAATCCTGGCTTGTGCCTCGGAGATTCTTGAGCGGGATGGTCCCGCAGGTGTAACCACAAGGGCAGTGTGTACTGCCGCAGGCATAACCGCACCTACGCTCTACCACCATTTCGGCGACAAAGACGGTCTGTTGAATGAGATCGTGTCACGCGGAGTGCGGCAGTTCACCGACCAAAAGCGCAACATTCAGGCATCGAAGGACGCCTTTGAGGATCTCCAACGCGGTTGGCACATGTTTCTCGAGTTCTCTCTCAGCAGACCATGGCTATTCCGGCTCATGATCGAGCGTGCTAATCAAAACCCGGAACTTGTCCGCGAAGTCCATTCCATAACGCGAACACGCCTTGCACGATTGGACGTGGAAGGGAGGCTGACGACGGACGTTGATTTTGCCGCCCAGGTTGTCCTCGCTTCATCGAATGGGGTGATGGGGCTGTTCATGCAGGGTGCTTCCCGCAAGGAGATCGAGGCGACAGGCGCATTCATGTTTGCGGCAATCACAAACCAACTGATCAGACCGCTGAATGGTGCGAAGAAGCCAAAGCAAGATCGGAAGAGCTAGGGATGCGAACGGTTAATTTTCTGAAGAAATCTACGACCCTTGTCGCCCTGAGCTTGGGGGCAGTTGCGGCTCACGGGCAAATCGATCAATCCGTTGCGCAAGCCTACTTCGATGAGGCGAGAGATCTTAGCACCGCTGAAGGTGGTTTGCACTGGGGCCGCTCCCTCTACTGCCCGCTGATCTTCGCAGACCCGATTACTCAGACTCACGTTGCAAACGAGAAGGAGCCGACGAGCAAAAGCCCTGAGACGCTGGGATATGCCAATGCGGCAATTGAGGAATCAATGGGAACCTCGTATCAGAAGGGGTGGGTCATGCTTCGCGGGAAGAAGTGGTACGGATACTTTCGGCGAACGGTGATCGATCCAAAGACTAACGAACCTAAACCAGCCATCACTCAGAAGTCGATCAGTCAGGCCGCCATCGAGGAGACACTACGCACTTTCAGCGGAACGAAAGGCGCACTCGGCTCTCTGGGCGTCTATCGGGCTGCTTTCAAGGCCATCGAGCAAACCACGCCTCTGAAAGAGAACAAGGTGAAGATACCCATCCTCGCCATCGGAGGCGAAAAGGGCCTTGGAGCCAAGGTTGCGCAGATGCTCGAAGCCGTGGCTGAGATGTCACCGGAAAGATTATCGACTCCTGCGGGCATCCATACCGGAAGAGCAGCCAGCGGAGTTCTGCCGGTTTTTCCAAGAATTCGCTGGAAAGGTGTAGCCCGTGGCTGAGTTCGGTCGTTCATGCGCATTTGAAAGCCACAGAAGCTGTCGATGTAATCCGACACTCGTTCGAGCGATCAGTGCCAGGTTTTCAGTCCTGTCTACCTAGTTCTAGTATCTGGAAGGTCACCGAGGCTCTGAGTTCCCCAACTGAGATTCGGCGTAGGTCCCATCTCAAAGACAAGGCTCCCTCCGGCAGTCATATCGACCTGTCTAAAGCGTGGAACGTTAAGCGGCTTGCCATTTAGTTTTGCCGACTGGATATACTTATTCACGTCAGACACGTGGTTGGCCCGGATTGTAAACACTCCGGGTTGTTTACCCGGCAACTTGACCGTCACCTCCGGGAAAAGCGGACTTCCTATCTCGTAATATTCACTTGCGAGATCAACTTGCAGATAACCAAGCGCGCTGGTCACATACCAACCCGTAAGGTCCCCATAATCGTCCATGCCGCAGAGTCCGGCGGGAATCGGACGGTACAACTCCTTCTGAATTCTTCGAACGAGTGCTTGAGTCTTCCAAGGTTCTCCAACATCGTTGTAGAGATAGGGGATGTGTCGATACTGCTCGTTCCCATGGAAATATAAGCCTATTACTCTGTCAGGTCACGCAGCGGCAGCTTAGGGTTGTAGGTGCCGGCAAAGAATGTGTCCAGCTTTGCAGCGAATTGGCGAGGACCACCAAGCAAGTTGATGAGTCCGGGGATGTCCGCCGTGTTGAACCACAGGTAGTTCCACGCATTGCCCTCTCGATATATGTCTTCCGCGTGAGGTTCCACCGGATCTAGTGGAAGGATCCACGCCCCGTCTGCACGACGTGGTGCGAAGAACCCCAGCGATGTGTTGTAGAGCCCTTTATAGCTTTGCGAACGCTTAAGGAAGAACTCAGAATCAGTATCATTGCCAGTCAGCTTAGCCAGCTCGGAGAGAGCGCGATCGTCGACAGATAGGCCTATAGAGCGATTGACGTAATCGTTCACCCCAGAGTCGGCAGGTATGTACCCGTAGTGTCGATAAGCTTGTCCTGCAGCACCCCCTCCGCTCATCGCCTGATTGCGCAGGTCCTGATACGCAGCCTTTGCGTCGATGTCACGAAGTCCCATTTTGTATAGACCCACTAGGCTCGATACGTTTCCTGACCCCCAATATCCCCCGCCCCAGTGCCATCCCCAAAATCCTTTCTTACTTGCTACCCGGTGCGATACCCAATCGTCACCTCGAGCGAGAAGCATTCCATTGGCATCGTAGAACGGGAACCAGGAGTACTTGGGGCCCGCTGCCATGCGATACACTGCGGTGTAGAAATTCGTTCGATCACCCTCAGATCCTCCTGTAACTATCATCCGATCCAGGATCTGGCTCCAGAGTGTCCTGGCCTGTTCTTTAGTGGCATCGAAGTCTGTTCCGCGCGGTATCTCCTTCTTCAGATTGGCCGCGGCATCGGCCAGGCTTATGGTGGACGTGCCTAGTTTGACAAGAATCGGCTCCTTCGCCGTGGCGTTGAAGGTGACGTAAGCTCCGACCGGAGTTCCAGTCACCTCAGAAGAATTGTTGGCCAAGATGCCATTCTTCCAGGTTCCCGAAGACGAGAAGTCCCTACTGAACTCCGCACGAAAATAAACGGTACTGCTTCCGCCTGTTTGAAAGCCTTCGATTGTGTGCGTGTCTACTACAGACACAGAGGCATTTGAAACTGCCGGACGTGAATTACCCAGGTCAATGAGAATATTGGCCTGCCGAGAATCAGGAAATGTGTAGCGGTGAACGGCACAGTGCGCCGTTGCGGTCAGTTCAACTTTTATGCCATAGGTTGTCAGGAATACGGAATAGTATCCTGCTGATGCTTTCTCACTTTGCGGGTCTCGGGCCGATCTATATCCCGAAGACGGATCGGTTCGGCTGCCAGGGTTAGTCTTTACGGATCCGACAGTCGGCATGAACAGCAGCCTGTTTTCGTCACTGTACTCGCCGTTCATTTGCGTGAAGCCCATGATGGTCGCGTCATCAAAACGGTAGCCTGATCCGCGCACGTGATATCCGCCATCGAAACCGGTTACTGGACCAACACAAAGATACCCCGCTGGATCCGGAACCATGGCGCATGGGTTCACGGTTCCGGAATATAGCTCCTCGCCCGGTGCAGGATTACGACCCAGATGCTCCTTGTCGGTGATCGGGGCAGTACCGATGAGCGTATTCACATAGTCTACGGGCAGCCGCTGTGCGAGTGTCTGCTGGGCAACAACTAGCATGAGACACGCAACTGGCAGAAAATTGGTTCGCCATCGCATGTTCACCTCTGCTGTGAACAAGCGTCCTCTAAGAAATCCACGCTTATGTTCCACTTTGCTGAATCCACTCATAGTGACTGTGTCTCCTTGTCCTTCGTGCTGCCATAGATCCATCATCTGAACAGTTGAGCCGATTTCATCTCACAAACACGCACCTCGCAATTGTCACGTGCATCGGGAAATCTCCCGTGGGCTAGGGCGCGTCTGCAAACCTGCTATAGCTGCGCGACGGCCATTAAGTGCGGAGCGACCGCGATCTCAGACTCACTCGATCGAATGCCACGAAATTGGGAAACCTCCGAGAGCATCTGTTGACACCAGGACACGCAAAAATCCCCTCCATTAAGGGCATTTGAGCAATCCACTTCTGATTTTGGACGGACCGGGCTCAAACCTCCCGGCACAATGACCTGATCGCCGAAATGCTCTTCGATAGAGATGATTTCATAGAAGCAAGACTATTCCTTCATTCGGGCGCAGCGTCTCAAATACATCAACCCTCCCCTCCCCGTCGAGATAGGAGGTCAGCAACACTTGCGCGTTGACTGGCGGAATCGCCTGTTTAGAATCTGTCAGGTTCAGGTAAACCTGGATCGTCTTTCCCTCGTTCTGCTCCGGGTATGCCCGATGATACGAGAGAACGCCATTTGCCGATTGCACCTGTTTAATCGCGCCCTCGCTCAACGCAGGGTGTTCGCGCCGCAGCACGAGAAGCTGCCGATACAGGCTGAGAAATGAGGCGCGGTCTGAAGCCTCGTGCTCTACCGTAAATTCTGCTGTGTTATCGACAAACGGCAGCCAGGGGTGTTCCGCAGTTGTGAATCCGAAACCTGGCCCGCTATCCCACGGCATGGGAGAACGCTCGGGGTCGCGTCCCATGCCGATGCCGGGCTGGTTCTTCTCGGCTGGATCCCGGACCTGCCCGGGAGCGATATGGGCGTTCGGGAGCCCGAGTTCGTCTCCGTAATACATCGTCGGCGTGCCGCGCAGGGTGAGCAGAAGAACTGCCGCAACACGCGCCTGGGCGGGTCCAAGGCGGCTGGCCATGCGAGGTTGGTCGTGATTACCTAAGACCCAATTAGGCCAAGCGCCACTCGGCAGCAGCAACTCGTAGCTGGTGATGAGCTGAGCAATGCGGTCTGCGTTCCATTCGGTCTCGATCAGGTGCAAGTTGAAGGGCATGTCGGCACCGTCGAGAGTGTCCGGACGTCCGTAGTAAGCGACCAGCTCTTGAAGCGGAAGGTAGATCTCTCCGATGAGAACGCGCTCCGCGTAGGTATCGCAGAGGGCGCGCATCTCGGCCACGATTTTATGGGTTTCGGGCTGGTCTGCGGTGTAGCGGGGCAGCACGGACCACGATGTGGACTGGCCCGGCTTCCAATCGGGATTGGGCGGGTTGTCGCGGAATTGATCGTCTTTGATGAGGAGCCAAAGCACGTCCATGCGGAAGCCATCGACACCCTTGTCGAGCCAGAACGCCATCGAGTTGTAAATCGCTTTGCGCACCTCGGGATTGCGCCAATTGAGATCTGGCTGCTCCTTCAGGAAAGAATGGTAGTAATACTGCCCGGTGGCTTGATCGAAGGTCCACGCTGGACCGCCGAACTGGCTCATCCAGTTGTTGGGCGGACCTCCGTTGGGACCAGGATCGCGCCATAGATACCAGTCGCGTTTGAGATCGGTCCGGCTGGAGCGCGCGGCCAGAAACCAGGGGTGCTCACTCGAGGTGTGATTTGGAACGAAGTCGAGGATGACCTTGAGATTGCGGCCGTGGGCCGCGGCCAGCAGAGAATCAAAATCGGCGAGCGTGCCGAAGAGTGGATCGACACCGCGATAGTCTGCTACGTCATAGCCAAAGTCGGCCATGGGTGAGGGATAGAACGGGGATATCCAGATGGCAGCGATGCCGAGAGATGCAAGATAGTCGAGGCGACGCTCAATGCCTCGGAGATCGCCGACCCCATCGTTCGTGGTGTCTTGAAAGGAGCGGGGATAGATTTGGTAAATGATGCCATCACGCCACCACAGTACCGGGTTAGTCATAGGAGTTTTGGATACAGCCGCCCCCGCGACGGATTCCTGCAAGCTATTCAGAGGCACGATTATTAGCTCCTTTCTAAGTTTCGAAAAGATGGACTTGCGTTACGTCGTTGCCTACCGACGGCCCGGAGCCGCAAGTCAACGCCATTTGAGACTGCTTGACTGACGTCGTGAGCTCCCTCCGTTTCGAGTTTGGCAAATCATAACCGCTGGTATCATTATAGCTAGTCGAGGTGAGTGGTCCTTTCAGACTTGACGTTTCGGACTGCGGTATTGCTCCCTGCTGCGCCCACGACGCCTCTGGAAGAAAGCCCACAGATGGTTGTGAAGCGAACAAGCAAGAATGTCGGATGCATCGCTTTCCTGTCGGAAAGTGCTTTTAGCAGAAATGCCTGTCCGTCCAGCACTTCATCCAGTGGGAGTCGACGTCCTTCTGTGAGAGCCAGAACTTGTCGTCAGTAGTAAGGAGAGAAAGATGATGAATGCTCATCAGCTTTACACAGTGGCGCGGTGTCTTGTTGCGCTTATGTTTCTAATGTCGGCCGTTGGAAAAGCCAGTAGTTGGCAGGAGACCTCCGGGCTCATGCGGAAGCATCACATACCTTTTGCGACAGTGAGCCTAGTCGCTTCCTTTGTTTTAGAGGTGGTAGGAGGAATCTTTCTCGCGCTGGGACTGTTTATGGTTCCTCTCACTTGGCTACTGATCATTTATGTTCTTGCCGCTACGGTCTCTTTTCCATTACAGGACCTTATGACAAACAACGGACGGGCGCAAGGACTGCAACTGCTTGGATCCAACCTGGCCATAGTCGGCGGTCTAATCGCTCTCGTCGCTTGTGCAATCACAGGTATCTAGAGGCTCCTGCAACAACGTCAGGTCTCTCGAAACCCCCAACCAGCCGTAGTGGATTCCAAGCACACCAGAGGTAAAGCAATGACTGACAAGACAGGCGTCCTAATCGTGGGCGGAGGTCCAGTCGGACTTTCAGCCGCACTTTTCTTACAAAAGTACAAGATTCCTTTCATCTTGATCGAGAAAGATGAGAGCGAATCGATCCTTCCTCGTGCGCGTGGTTGGCATGTCCGGACTTTAGAAATTCTCCGGCAGGTGGGTTTGGAAGATGCCGTCCAGGCTGCAGGCAAAGCTGCGTGGGAACAAGGCGGATTTGGTGGTGCGCGTCGCGGGCGCACCATGCTTAGCTCCGAAGCGCTGAATATGCCCTCGAGGGAAGCCATGATGGCTATGATGGGAAACGATCCGTCACCATCTTCGTTCTGTCCCTGCCCGCAAAGTCTTCTTGACCCAGTTCTGAGACAGGCGCTAAAGGACCGCGGCGCAGACCTTCGTTACGGCTGTGCGCTTAAACGACTCACTCAGGACGATGCAGGCGTTCTGGCCCACGTTAACAATATGCAAGGGGTCGAACTTACCATCTCTGCTCAGTACCTGATCGGGGCGGATGGTGGTCGTAGTTTCGTGCGTCGAGAGCTCGGCATCACGAACAGCCAGACAGCCGTCGAGACACACTACCTAAACATATTCTTCAGGGCCGACCTGAAAGAAGCGGTCAGCAACCGCACCTTCAGCCAATGCGAGATAGCTAACGAAAAGGTACGCGGAATCTTTCTCTCAAAGAACAACACTACGGAATGGTCATTTCACCTGGAGTACGACCCAATCTCCTCAAGCCCCATCGAGCAACCTGACACCCAGATCATCGAGTTGCTACGGTCGGCAATAGGCGAAGAGAACTTACCTATTGAAATCCTTGCCAAAACGACGTGGAGCACCGGCGTCCGCGTCGCACATTCCTTTCGTGCTGGTCGCGTTTTTCTGGCTGGAGATGCCGCACACACGATGCCCCCATGGGGCGGGCTGAATGGGAATACTGGTGTTGCCGACGCACACAACCTTGTATGGAAGCTCGCGGCTGTCATGCAGGAAGGTGCCGATCCCATGCTGCTTGACACGTATGAGGAAGAGCGTCGTCCGGTGGCAATTCGCAACGGAAAACAGGCATCGTTGCGATCCGACTTTGATGCCCGATTCGAAATTCGAACTGAATCAAATCAGGAAGCGTTTCGCCAGCTACAGAATCTTGGCACGTTGCAATTGAAGTACAAATACAGCGCCGCGTCGCAGGAGGAGACTGGTAATGGAACTGTGGAGCAGCTCGCCGGCCAGCCAGGAACGAGGTTTCCTCATGCCTGGATCACACTGGAAGGTGAGCGAATGTCCACTTTGGACCTTTTCGGCAAGGGGTACGTGCTTCTCCAGGGACCCACCTCCACGTTATCGGCTCAGCAGGTTCTTGGGCCCGCCATCACTCGCACAAAGGCCTATAAGGTCGGGACGGACTTCAGTTTCTGTGATGAGAACGTAACCTGGTCTACTCTGACCGCTCAAGCCGGACAGGAAGATATATTGGTTCGGCCTGATGGGTTCGTGGCGTATGGCTTGCAGACACCATAGATCCCCGATCGTCGCGGTTGTCGTCATCTACAGCTACTCACCAGATCGGTAAATTAGAGTCGACCTACAGTGCCGAGCGTACAACTTCCACATAATTGGCGGAACAGGTCACTGCGCATCCATGCTTGTTCGAAAACACGATTCCGTGGACGCCTTGATCGGAGTTCAGCGCGGCCCCTTCCAAGTCTGAGGCAGCTCGACTGTTGTCGGGAGCTTCTTTGTTCAGATTTAAACCAATCATAACGGCTGGTATCATTATAGCTGCACGGTGTGATGAAAACGATGGACATCGACCGTCAACGCGGCCGGTCGAAAATGGAGAGTGCTTTTTGTCAAGTACCGATTCTGCGCTACGCATCGAGCGCTGTTCTTCACGTCGAGGATTGATGTTATCGGTGGTCAACCCGAGCGTTGATTCATTCATCCGTGCACGCCGGCCAAACTGTACCTAGGGCTCCGGCCCAGAGCCACGAAATGCTGTCTTACACATGCGCAGCGAGGACAGCTCATGTTGTTGTGCCTGCCAAGCTGGCGTTCTTACGACGAGAACTGAATGAACGGAGACCGTTCTGAACACTTTTCTTCAGATTGCCGGGGATCTGATCTTTTTCGGATTTGCTGCTTTGATTAGCGGTATTCGCCCTCCTTATGAGTGGCGACAACTGGCCGTTCAGATTGCGGAAATTGGTTGGCGTTCGCTGCCGCTCGTCGTGGCCGCTGGTTTTGCGATCGGCGTCGTCACCACGTTGCATACCAGGAGCACCTTGGTACAGTTTGGCGCCGAAGCACTGATACCAAACCTGCAATCAATGTCTTTCTTCAATGAACTGGGCCCACTGGTGGCGGGACTTCTCGTGGCAGGCAGAGTCGGAGCCGGAATCGGCGCGGAACTTGCCAATATGCGGGTTACCGAACAGATCGATGCCATCGAGACCCTGTCAATCGATTCAGTCAAGTTCCTGGTCGTACCCAGAATTGTGGCCTGTATTATTGCGCTTCCGTTACTCACCCTCTTCGTTGATTTCGCGGGACTGATGGGTGGTTACGCAGCCGAACACTTGAGCTCCCACATCTCGCCCTTGCTCTATACCAGCGAGGCCTTCAAATCAGTACAGATGCCGAACTTTATACCGCCCACTCTAAAAACCGCGGTGTTTGGGCTCATCATCGGTACGGTTTCATGCTTCTTCGGTTACACCATCAACGAGGGCTCATCCGGCGTGCGCCGCGCCTCGACCTCAAGCGTCGTCCTCTCCTCTCTGCTCATCATCTTGAGTGACGTCATTCTGGTTAAACTCATCCTTTTTCTTTTTCCCGAGCAGGCCCTATGAGCGACTCCATCGCAGTAGAGTTCTGCAATGTGTCCAAGCGTTTTCGAGACAGGGACGTCCTCAAGGATATCTCTTTCCAAATCGCGAGAGGCGAAGTGCTTTGCATCCTGGGAAGAAGCGGCGTCGGCAAGAGCATTACGCTCAAACTAATGATCGGCCTTCTCCAGGCAGACAAGGGGGAGGTCCGCATTGGGTCTGAAGACATCTCCCACTTCAACGAAGACAACCTCTCACGAATTCGAAGGAAGATGGGCTTCCTTTTTCAAAGCGCGGCCCTATTTGACTCCTTCAGTGTCGGCGATAATCTAGCGCTGCCGCTCAAACGCCTTGCCAAAGGCAAGTCTCAGGATGAGGTCAACCAGGAGGTTGATGAAGCTCTGCGTCAGGTCGGACTCGAACAAGACAAAGCTAAGATGCCCGCTGAGCTTTCTGGCGGAATGCGCAAACGTGCGGGGCTCGCACGCGCCATGGTTCTCAATCCACAGATATTACTCATCGACGAGCCAGCCAGTGGTTTGGATCCAATTACAGCCTCTGAAATCGACGACCTGCTCCTTGCCGTTAAGAAACAACGCAACACTACGATGGTGATCGTCACCCACGACATCCGCGGCGCACGCAAGATTGCCGACAAGGTAGCTGTTATAGATGGCGGAGCTCTCGTTGCCTTCGGAAGTTTCGCCGATCTTGAACAAAATCAAAACCACACGGTCCGCAAATTGCTTTCGGAGACCTAAGAATGAAACCTTATCGCGGCGCAGTTGCAGCCTTTCTCATCCTCGGCGTTATCTTGTTTGGCATCGGTCTTTTCCTTGTTGGCGACCAGCATAAGGCGTTCAGTCATCATCTCGATTTTTACACAGACCTCGCCGATGTCGACGGTCTCAACTCTGGCGCACACGTGCGTGTCAACGGCTTTGAGGCAGGCGAGATAACGAAGATGGAGATTCCGCAGAAGCCCACGGGCAAGTTCCGACTAAAACTTCACATCGACGGCAAGCTGAAGAGTTTAATTCGCACAGACTCTGTTGTAACAGTTGAAACGGACGGACTCGTCGGGGATAAGTTCCTGCTCATTCACAGCGGGAGCGAAACGGCTCAGCTTGTCCCGGACGGTGGCACGATCCGAGGCAGGGAACCGGTCGAACTATCCGCGATCCTCCAGAAGGTTAGCGGAACCGTCGATCAAGCCAATACGACTATCGTCGACATCAGAACTCGTCTTGATGGCACGCTGGACTCTATCAAAAATACCGTCGATAACACAAACGGGATCGTTACCGGCATCCGCCAGGGACACGGACCCGTCGGCGCCTTGCTCAACGATCAGCAAATAACTAGTGACCTCAAGAGTTCATTGGCCAACACTCGCGTGGTAACGGCAAATCTCAACCAGGTCAGCGTTCAAGCCGGGCAGGTGATGGCTGACTTTCAGTCTCGCGGTCTTATCGCGAAAGCGGATCAAAGTATCGATAATATTCGTCACGCATCCAAAGGAACTGGATCAGGTCAGCCAGCAGGTCAACGTGAATCTCACGCAGGCTTTCGCTCCCGACGCCAGTGGCTATACCGCGGGGGAAAACCTACAGGGAACGCTCTCGAACATCAATACAGCAACCAGTAACATGGCAGACGACACCGAGGCTCTGAAGCACGAATTCTTCTTTCGGGGCTTCTTTAAGAAACGCGGCTTCTACTCACTCGACGATTTGACTCCGACCGGCTACCTTGCCGACCCTTTCTTCCAGACGGCGGCGCATTCACGCGAATGGTTGAACGGCAGCGAGGACTTCGCTGCCGGCAGCGACGGGCATCAGATTCTCACTGAGCGAGGCAAAAAACAGATTGATGCCCTAGCTGGCAGTCAAGGCATCGGCCTACTGAAAAATCCCATCATCATCGAGGGATACTCGAACGATCCTGCGCCCGTCGTGCAACTCCTTCAAGCGAAGGAGCGCGCCGTTCTCGTTAGGCGCTACCTGGAAAACCGCCTCAGAATCGAGGCGAGGGATATCGGCACCATGCCGCTGCAGGCGACTCCGCCCCAGTCGTCCGGCAAGACCATTTTTGACGGTGCCTGCATTGTGCTGCTACGAAAAGCGTAATGAACGAACTATCACATCGTAAGAACACCGCGCCGATGTCGGCGTGAGGTTCTTGCTGTCTCCGTGAATCGACTCGTTTAGTAAATGATATTCGCCTTCTTCACCACTTTAGCTAATTGTTCTCCAGAATGGATCTCCGGATGGGATGAATTGGATGGGCACTTCAGAGATGAAGGTGCGGCACCAGTTAGCGCAGTTCTCCATACCGTATTCCTCCAGTCGGTTGTGGGAGACGATGATAAATCCCCGCATCTGTCCTGACAGCACGCTATCTCTTTCCCATTCGACGTTATCGTTTTCTCTATCTGGTTCGTAAGTGATGGTTACGTCGGCCGAAAGGGGGAAGGCGCCATTCTTAGGTGTCTTATTGCTGCCCTTGCTCACTGTCTTCACTATGAGTTGTGGATCTCCCACGACTCGCACACTATCGCTCTTCAAACGGTGCTTGGTCTCCTTGGCATAGCCTTCCAGAGTCGTGGCGGAAGGTAGCTCAAAGACCTGACGAGCCTCATCAAATTTGTACTTGTCCCAGCCCATGACTTTGATCCAGCCTTCATCGATGCCGTCTGGTTTGCGGGCATGCCAGTGGTCATGAAAACGATGGACAAAGAGGCCGTTGCTCTGAATGAATTCAAGTTTGTGGAGATAGAGCGGGTCAGCCGTTAAGCCGTCATTTCCATCGAGGTTGCTCCAAAATGTCGGTTCATGCGTAAGGACGAGGTTGTTCCCTGCCTTGACAGACTTCTGCAAGACATCAAGAGTTGCCATGAAAGATGTAGTAATCCCGGTGACAATAATGTCGGGGCTGCCGCCGCCCTTGATGGTATCGACCGTGGGCCCCACCCACGGGACATGAACATTTTCCTTTATCCTCTGCATTACCTCGCCTGCTGAGAGCTTCCCCGCTACAACTGCAGGCCTCGCATCCGCGAGGTAGTTGAACGGCGGAAGCCGCAGCCCTATCCCGAAGTTTGACACGACACCCGTTCCCGAAAGACGGACGAAATCTCTCCTGGAAAAATTCTTACTCTTCATCACTCTCCTGTCACACTGCACGGCCAGTCGCTCAGATCATTTACCTTGGCGAGACTAAGGAACCCAGAATGGCTCGCCGGCTGGCTCCCATCTGATAGGGACTTCGGAAATAAACTTCTCCAACCATGATGCCGCCTCGCCATAGCCTGGATCCTCAGACGCTTCCCGGCCGAGAAGGATCATGGCTTTATTCTTCCCTTTCCACGTCAAATAGTCCCGGAAGTATTCACAACTTTCCCACTCGATGGCTTCAGCGATCACGATCAGATCGACGTCTGACTGTTCGTTCAGGATCTGCTGCAATTCTGTGAACTTGAGCATTCCATTCGATATAGAAGCTTTTTGTATTTTGGTTGTGGACTCCCCGATAACGCGCAATGCATGAATATTCAGTGCTTTCTCGATCTCGATAATCCTCTCCTTCAGCGAGGCCTCGGGTAGATGGAAATATTTGTTCTTCCTGGCATAGGGTTCGGCGCCAGCGAGAGAGCCGTTGACGTGGTATTTTTCCCACCCCAAGGCCTTTGCCAGGCCCAATAGCTGTCCGTCTACGCTCCGCGAGTTCCAGTTGTCGTAAAACCTCCAAATCACCAACCTATGTTTCTCGATGTAGTCTCTTTTGTACAGATAGGCTGGATCATTTCGGAAATCATCCTCAACAGACCGTCTGGCAGCATCTGCTCCTAAACTTGCGTGATCATCCCGATAAAAGGCGGGCTGCTGCGTGACAATCATGTTCCTGCCCGCTGCCACGGATCGTTTGAGCACATCGATTGACGGAGTGAACGAGGTCGTAATGCCGGTAACGATCGTGTCAGGACTTCCGGTCTGGAAGACATCGAGCGGTGAATCAATCCAGGTGGACGCGAGTTGTTGTTTTATTCGCCCAGTGATCTGGTGAGCTGTGATCGAAGACATGTGTGCTTCCTGTTTTGGCGCTGGTCACAAACCCAATAGCGATCTGGCCTTTGGGGATCCTTATAGAAGGGTATCTCGGGAGGTGCGTTGGCACCAAGATCGAGAATACCGTCCCTTGGGAGGGGTCGCCAGTTCGGGTTGCGGTCGTCTGCCCAGGAATCTCATTCCCTTTTGACACAATTCTCAAGGTGGGCCTCCGCCCGTGGAGGCCCCGTTGAGAAACATCCTGCGGCGCACGAAGGGCACGGTCAGCGCAGTGTTGAGTCCAACCAGTCGGGACATTGGCTTCCTTCCGATATAACACTTGCCCAGAAATCGCATCTTAGAGGAGCAGGAGGCGGGACATGGCAAAACTAAGCACATCGAAGAAGAACGCCGAGCCAAAGGGCGAATTTGGGCTGCCAGAGGAACGCAAATATCCAATGCCGGACGCCGCTCATGCCAAAAATGCGAAAGCGCGAGCTTCGCAAGCGGAGAATGCGGGTAAGCTGAGTGCGGCTGACAAGAAAAAGGTCGACAGCAAGGCGGACAAAGTTCTCAAGAAGAAGTGAGATCGGCTCCTTTGTACTTGTTTACCCCGTTGGGAGTGAAATCCCTCTTTACTCGCACTGCGCGGACAGTGTTGCGCGGTAAATGGGGTTGAACGACCAGACCACCGAAGCAGATGACAACACTAGCGAAAAGTCGCAAACGTCTCGGTTACCCAACGCCCTCACGAAATTTGATCGCTTCCATTCGGCCATGCGGATTTTTTCCAACATCTATCGTGTCGAATCTGTCTTCGTTCCTAGATGAACAAGGAGAGCGTATGAGCAGTGCCGAAAACTGGGCTAGTGCGACAAATGTCATCGAAGAACACCGCGCCGAGGCGAACGGCCAAACAATCCATTACCTCAGGGCCGGAGTGGGACCGGCACTGGTGCTCGTGCACGGATATCCCGAGTCTTCTCTGACCTGGTACAGGATCATGTCGGAGCTTACGGTGAAATTTACTGTGATCGCACCGGACACCAGGGGAACCGGGCAGTCTTCCTTGGCCGACGGCTTCTCGATCGAAGACATGGCCGACGACATCTATGAACTCGTCAAGTCCCTTGGCTTTAAGGATGTCCGTCTCGTAGGCCATGACTTCGGCGTTCAAATCGTGAGCGCCTATGCGGCAAAGCACCGCGACGATGTGTCGGCACTGGTGGTCATCGAGTCGCCCCTCTCAGGGTTCGGCCTAGAGGAGCTGTTTGCCAGTTTCTGGCACTTCGGCTTCTTGGCATCACCCTTTGCGGAGTTGCTGATTACCGGCAAAGAGAAGGAGTTCTTCAGTGAATTCGCTTTTGGAGACTTCGTCTTCCGCAAAGAAGCCTTTCCGCAGGCGGACATCGATAGGTACATCGCTGACCAGACCCGTCCTGGTCGGCTCAAGGCAGGCTTTGCTTACTACCGCGCTCTGATCGCCGGCAGAGACTTCTTTAGCAAGACAGTGGCACCACCCTGGACCTTCCCGGTACTCGCCATCGACGGCGATCACTCCGTCAACGGACTCACCGCAAAGTCATTCGAACAAGTCGCACCGAAGCTGAGATCGGTCATCGCAGCCGACTGTGGCCACTTCGTGCAGGAGGAGCAGCCGGACTTCTTGGTAAAGACGCTCTTGGACTTCCTTCCCACGGAGTGACGACTACTCTTGGCCAAAACCTTACAAGTTGCGCGGGTCATTGCCTTACTGGAGGTGACCTGAGAACCCCTCACTACGAGAGCAATTTGGAATGTCTTCTCGAGCTGGTCGGGGCCGGTTTCAGTCACCCTCATAGCCTAGTTCCGCACCAGCACCTTGTCCCGACTAGCCTATCGAGAATCGCTGCTCCGAGATATCATCGATCGCGTCGCGGCCATGAGTAAATCTCATTTTGCTCTGACGCGGTTAGGAAACACCCACGGGCGGCTTTTCAGAAAAAGTTGCTCTACCCCAAGAGGACATGGAGATAGCTGAGTCGCCCAATGCACGCGAGTCCAACTCAGACCTCAAATCATCCGCGCATAAGAACCGGAGCATCACGATATGGAATGTATTTCTCCTCATCGCCCGATGATGGGAAATAGGGAGCAAGCGAGCTGATGACGCCGCGGCTCGCGGGCAACCCTCCTTCTGTTGGTCGCTCCCGACGCGCGACATTGTGACTTCCGATCATTGACGTGCCGCTAGACATTGTTGGCGCTGTCACCGCCGGTGACATCGTAGGTCGCGCCTGAAATCATTCGTGCCGCGTCTGACGCAAGGAACACGACGACCGGCGACATCTCTGACGGATCGATCCATGGGACACCGAGAATTGATTTGCTCTGGAGCACCTTACGAGCCGCTTCTTCATCCAAGGCTTTGTCGCCAGTTGGCTCGCGTCCCGCCACTTGCAGAGCTTGCACATAGCGTTCTTCATGGCGCGTGAGCGGTGTATCGATCAATCCTGGCACCAGGCAATTTACGGTGACGCCATGCGGCCCCAGTTCCATCGCCGCAGACTTCATCAAGCCAATGATGCCCCACTTCGATGCTGAATACGCCGAACCGTTCAAGGTGCCGTGTCGTCCCTGAGTTGATGTCGTCATGATGATACGGCCGTGTTTCTGCTGCACCATATACGGCGCAAAGGCACGGAGAGCGTTAGCTGTGCCCGTCAAATTGACGTCGATCTGGATATGCCAATCAGGGTCTTCCATCTGAAGTAGCGGACGGAACGCCTGGATTCCAGCGTTGGCAAAGAGGATATCGATGTGGCCCAACTCCGCGTTCATCTTCTCTGCCGCGATGCGCAGTGCGGGAAGGTCGCGCTGGTCCAGCACGAAGCTTCTCCATTGGACACCTGCGCTCCTGACCATCTCACCGGTCTGATCAAGTTCGGCACGGGTAGCAGGTTCCACGCCCGAACGCGGATCGACGACGGCACAGATGTCGATTCCAACCACGTGAGCTCCGCTCTGCGCCAGAGCCGCCGCTGCTGCGCGCCCAATTCCGCGTGCCGCTCCAGTGACAACAGCTACTCTGCCGTTGAGAATGCCTCCCCAAGGTTCTGTCTTCGCCTGTGTCATCTGACCCTCCATATTGCTGGTGAGTGAAATTGCGCTCAGGGCTGCCGATCCGGCTGCTAGAAAAAACCTGCGCGATATGGCAGCCTTCGCTGCGTGTTGCTTTCTATTGGACGGCATAATCGCCCCTCGTTCCTTGAACATTCGGTTGAGCAGAGATGATTCAATATTCAGATTTCTCGCCGGCAGCAGGAACCGAGGTCGGAACGCCTGGAGTGCCGGCATAGGTAATGAGGAGCACGGTGGGTCCGTCGCCCGACTCGCCTCGGTGAACATCATCCACCGACTCTCCTACGGCTTGCCCCTGGCGAACAACCTGTGTCTTGCCGCTGGCTTTGTCATGCAGCGTAAGAGTGCCTGAGAGCACATAGACGACATTTGGAAATGGATGCGTGTGCCACGGCAGAGCGGCATGTGGTGCTATTGTCAGCTTGATTGTCGTGAGTTGCGGCTGGCCGGTGGGGTAGTGCGTGTAAGGCTTGCAATTCCACGATTGGGTGGTTTGCAGCAAGATTTCCCGGTGACCACTTGCAACGCCATTCGCGCGGGTTTGAGCGAATACCGCTGTGAGAGATGCCAGGACGAGGGCGGTAGTTCCGATCGTGCGGTATCTAGAAATCATGTCGGTCGTCTCCGTGTGGATTGTTCTCTACATAGACTCAATATGTCTCGCTATTTGCCGGTGTAAGATACGCGCCAGACGCTGCGAGAGCCGTCATCTGTAACGTAGAGAGCGCCATCATGACCTACTGCTACCCCTACTGGACGGCCCCATACCTGTCCATCATGGGTGACAAATCCGGTAAGAAAATCCTCATACTCACCAGTGGCTTTGCCGTTTTTCATGGGAACCCGGATGACTTCATAGCCCCCACGGTTCGCACGATTCCAGGAACCGTGTTCGGCCGCGAACCCATCGCCGCCGTATAGGGATGGGAAGGTGGATTTGCTGGTGGGATAGAAGGCCATTCCAAGGGAGGCCATATGGGGCTGAATCAGGACATCCGGAGTAATGACCTTGGATTTGAGTTCTGGATGAGTGCCCATCAATCTCGGATCCTGATGTCCCCCCATATAGAACCAGGGCCAGCCATAGAAGCCGCCTTCTTTGACGGATGTCACATAATCCGGAACGAGATTGTTGCCCAGAGCGTCGCGCTCGTTGGTTGAGCACCAAAGCTGACCGGTAACAGAGTTGATCGCCTCACCGACGCAATTACGAATCCCGTATGCGTATACCTCGACGAATTTGCCTTCTGGGGTGTACTCAAGCACATCGGCCCGATGAAACTCATTGGGATGCGTGTCAGGATCATCGGCATTCGATCCACTTCCAACGGACACGAGCATATGCCTACCGTCGGCGGAGAAGACGACGTCCCGCGTCCAGTGGCCGCCGCCGCGCAGTTGAGCGTAGCCGGGAAGATCGGGCACGATCGTCTCGGGCGCTGTGTTAGCCTTCAGGTCTCCCGGCTTGTAGGCGAATCGGACGACGGTCGTCGCGTTTCCGACGTAGATCCATTGGGGATTCGCGCCTGCGGGATAAAACGCAATACCAAAGGGATGATCGAGGCCGGTAGCGTAGGTGCTGACGGTAGCCGCTTTCCCTTCGGCAGAGACGCCGCGTAGCACCAGTAGAGATCCAGCCTGCGAGTCTGCTACGAAGAGATCGCCGTTAGGTGCAGCATGGATGATGCGGGGCATCACGAAGGTTCCAGAGGTAGGCGCGTGTATCTCTTTTTTGTTTTCGGATCGCTGCATAGGAGCAGCTGCATCGCCACCCGCATACAGCTGAACCGTAAAACCCGCAGGGGCGATCGGCCACGCCCCCTCCGGTCTTTGGACAAGAGAAGGCCCGTTGTCCACTGACTCAGAGGGTTTCGGCTTCGGCAGGTCGGCCACGGTGATCTTCCGTCGGACACCCGGCTTCTGCTGCGTGTAGTCGGCAAAGGCAGCTTGACCGGTGATCGTCTGCTGGGCATGGAGCGCAGACGGAAGAAGCGCTGCGAAGGCGAGAGCAGCGAATGCCTGAAATTTTGCGAAAAGTGGACGTTTCATCATCCTTATCTCCGAATCCGTATTCTTGGCGACCGTCGATCGTGCAATGTTTGACAGTGCCTTAACCACGCAGACTTGCGGGAGGATGGCTTACAGCAGCCAACCTGTCGTATGCAGCCTGAGGAAGCTCGAGGCCGGCGGCAGCGATGTTCTCTTCCAGGTGCTTGGCCGAGGACGTTCCAGGGATAGGCAGGATCACCTTCGAACGCTTGAGCAGCCAGGCCAATGCGACTTGCAAAGGAGTTGCATTAAGATCGTTCGCAAGTTTCTTGATCGCGTCATGTGCCTCCTTTGCCTGACCGAGCGGTGCCCACGGAAGGAAAGCGATGTCGTTCTGCTCGCAGTAATCCACGATGAAGTCAGATTCCGGATCGGCGAAGCTATAACGGTTCTGCACAGAAACAATCGGCACGATCCTGCGTGCCCTCTCCACATGTTCGCGAGTCACATTCGAGAGTGCGACATGGCGGATCTTACCCTCTTCGCGCAGTTCGGCCAGCGCTTCGATCGACGCCTCGAAGGACACGGCATTGTCGGGAGCGTGCAGTTGATAGACATCGATACGATCCAGACGCAGGCGCTTCAAACTTCCCTCGAGTGCTTCGGTGAGGTGTTTTGGGCTGGCATTGTGCGTCCATTGGCCCGGACCCGGTCGCTCCCATCCACCCTTGGTTGCGATCACCAAACCTGCTGGATATGGATAGAGTGCTTCTGCGATTAACTCTTCCGATATGCCTGGGCCATAGGAGTCGGCCGTGTCGATCAGGTTCACGCCGAGTTCGATCGCGAGGCGCAGCGTCGCGAGAGAAGCAGCTTTGTCTGCGGGAGGTCCCCACACGCCTTGTCCTGTAATCCGCATTGCTCCATAACCCATCCGATTTGCTGTAAGATCGCCACCGATGATCAACGTGCCAGCAGCTGCGGCTGAGAGAATCTGTTCCTTATTCATAAATCTGCTCCTTTTTCGTGTCGAAATTTTGAATGGTTGACCTCAGCGCCCGCGCTCAGGCAGGCACTGGCGCATTTTGCTCGATCAGATTCTGAACTTTGAGCTCTGCCCAAAATTGGGCCGGTACCTTGGTCTGCATGGAGGTGTAATCCGCAAGGATCTGCTGCTCACTGCTGGCGCCGACAACAAGAGCCGCAGCGATGTCAGGCGCTGCGGAAAATTGAAGCGCCGCAGTTCGGAGGTCAACACCATGATTACTCGCAACCTCGCGAAGCCTCTTGCGTTTCTCAAGAAACGCCGGCGGAATCTGGTAGGACTCTTTTCCGTAGTTGTAACGCGGACTACCCGAGATAAACCCGGCATTGAGCGATGATCCGATCACGAAAGACACGTTCTTTGCCTTAGCCGCCGGAAACACCTGATCCAATGCATTCTTGTGGTCGATTAGAGAATACTGAGAGGCCAGAAGACATATATCGGGATCCGCAACTTCAAGCAAGCGCATGATTGGCTCTGGCGTGTTGACGCCAATGCCCCAGCCCTTGATCAGTCCCTCTTCCCGCATGCGGGTAAGTTCGGGAAATGCGCCCTTTCGCGCGATTTCGAACTGCTCCTGCCAGGGTGTCGGAAGATATTTGTTATCCGGTGAGATGTCGTGCACGAAGGCAATGTCCAGGCTATCGAGGCCGAGTCTTTGCAGGCTGTCTTCAATGGAGCGTCGCACGCCAGACGCGGTGTAGTCGTAGACCACATCGTTCGGTGACGGAGAAAACGGGAAATACTCCTTATTTTTCGCGGTCTTCGATGCCTTGAGGAGCTTGCCGACCTTCGAAGAGAGGACGAATTCGCTGCGATTCTTATTGTGAAGAAAGTTGCCATACCTACGTTCCGCCAATCCCAATCCGTACCACGGAGCCATGTCGTAATAGCGAACCCCGGCATTCCAGGCGGCTTCGATGGTGGTATACGCATCTCTGTCGGTGACGACCGCGAACTCATTTCCGAGCGGGACCCCTCCGATACCAAACTTGAACGGTGGTTTGTAGTGCCCTTTGTCGGCGCTGCTAACAGTCTGTTCCATGGTGTTACCCCCCTCATTTACGATTAGTGCACTTGCCACTGAAGTTGTTCCGGGCAGAAATACTGTTCCCAGTGCCATGGCACCTCCGTTGACAGCTACCTTCAAGAAGTCTCTTCTCGTGTTCATCGAAATCTCCTCTCTATGTTTTGGGCAGTGGGCTCCCAGAAGTCGTCGGGCAGATTGACAACGATTGGCTCTGGCGTACTTCGCACGACCACCCATCGAAATGAATTCTCTTTCGATGGATTCAGCTCCTGATGTGGCAACCAGCTCGGCACATGCAGAAAGTCACCCGCGCCTACAGCGACCGAGTGCTCCCCGAAGTTGCCCCAGCGCACACAAGCCTCTCCTTCAAGCACGTAAACGACGGTGTCCTGTTCGCCGTGATGGTGAATACCGGTCTTCGCTGAAGGCTCGACCACAAATATGCCCGCCCACAGCGAGGACACGATGCCATTCATTGCTGCAATGGCGGACATCCGTAGCGATCCTGAAGTCTGCTGGGTTTCGCTGCTCAGTTCAGCGGGACGTACGACTCTGATCGCTGAGATCAATTCATATTGAGATCCCATTTGGATTGCGGCTTCCTCTTGCATGACAGCCGGATAAGCGATTGGGGGCGTAAGCGAATCATCGAGTTTGCTTGCCATATGCTCTCCAGGTGGTTCCTAATCTAGCGACGGACAAAGTGTACTGTACCGTACATTACAATCTGATGCGCTTCAAAGGAGATTCGACGCAGCAATAATCCAAGACGTCCGCAAAAAGTCTCAGCAAGTTTTTAAAGTCGGGAGGGGACGCAGCGAGTCGGGGCGATAGTTATTTGATTCTCGAGGGTTTCGCGCCGAAAGTGCCGAAGATCTCGTTCTTAAATCGGATATCTGCAGCTCGCTATCCTTCGGGCAATTTCCACGTCGAACAACCGCCATACGCTACGGATCCTGTGCCAGTTCCAAAAGCGCACCGAATGAAAAATCGCGATTTTGACGCGGCCAAGGAGAACAACCCTCCTGGAAAGGCGAGAGCTGATGTCTTCCTGAAATCACTTGCCGAACTCAAGGGTGCTGAAATTCACTAGTCGGCATGGAGTCCTACCTCGTCAGAAAGACTCTTTGTCGTTACCGAAATCGCCCTAGACCTGCGAACAAGCTAGAGGATGAAGCACGAGGCTTGTCACATTTGACACCGTCGGCGGGTTTAGATTGAACCTCGAATCGGCAGAAAGTTTCTTCCAATCGGGATCGGCGGAGAACTTTTCCCAATCCGCCTCAAGCGACGTCATGTCAGGAAAGCTGAGCATATAGGTAAGATTCGGAAGATTCGGTCCAACCAATGCGTCGGCGTAGAAAACTCCCGTGGCGCCGGCTTTTGCGAAAATGCCGAACTCGCCGTTATGAAACATCTCCACCTTACGGACGTGATCCATGTTTGTAGGCGACTGATACTGGCGAAGGTGATAGATGCGTTTTCCCTTGGCTGAGGCGGACGCTGGCGGAGTGACCTTGGGATATCCCGGGAACGCCCGCAATAGGGTACTTTCGATACGAATGAAGGGGGGCGTGGCTGCGGGAGCATCCCAGAACGGCGCAGCGGCCTTCAGGAACAAGTCGTCATTCGCCAACTCGAGGTCAGCTGTAACCAGGGTCTCGATCTTCAGACTTGGCATCAGCAGGTAATAGGACGGGCTGTCCGGCCCAAAATAAACGGAGAATGCACCGACCGGCCCAATGCCAAGCCGGTTCAGTGCCGGAATGAGTGCATCGGCAAAGAAGTCAGTGGTGAGCTTTACGCCCGGTCCACTCGCCAGATGGTACCGGCGCAGATCCATATATTCCGGGGCAGATATGTTCGCAGCAGGCTCAGTTTGAGCAAGGAGATCGCCCGCAGCGGCAAGCGAGAGGGTCGAAGCCGCGAAAGAACTGGAAAGAAAAGTACGACGGTCCAAATGAAGTCTCCTTGGAATTAGATAACCGCGGTCTGAACAAAATTTTGGTGCGACCACCGACAACGTTCTTCGCGCAGCTAAAAGGAAGGACGGTTATCCGAGAAGTGCCGGCAGCATCGGTCGTATGCCAATTCTCCGTCTGTACCGCCTTTCGTTTTCCTCAGCGTACTGTACAGTACGTTACAATAGAACAGCAGTTTACTGCAAACGTACAAGGCTCGAAGGCCGGATTGGTGAAGCAACAGCTTGTGTGAATACGGCTCGAACGGCGGGATGCAGGCTTAAGACTGCGTGGAACATTTTGGATGCATTCACACTTAAAGCGGGAGAGACGGATGCCTAAGAAGCGGTCGCGAGGGGACATTCGAAGCAGTAAGCTTCAGAACGTGGCAGCTGATTTGTTTTTAGAACGCGGCTATGAGGGCGTCTCCATTGACAAAATCGTCGAGTTGGCCGGCGGTTCGAAGAGTACGATTTACAGCGAATTCGGTGGAAAGTGCGGCCTGTTCATCAGTAGTATCGAGCACCTGTGTCGGGAGGCGAATGAACCGCTCGCGGAGATTGATTACACAGGATTGAGCCTTGAAGCTAGTTTGAAGAAGCTTTCCTTTCATATCCTGAAGCTCATCACCGCGAAGCGGTCCGTGGAACTCCACCGTCTCGCCATTGGCGAGGCCGCGAACTGTCCGGAAGTAGGCGAGGCATGGTATACGTATGGTCCCGCTCGAACAGCCTCATTCATCCGATCGTTGCTGGAAAGCCACAAGGAAGAGTTGCCGAAGACACCGATTCCAATGGAACGGATAGCGGTACTTCTTCATGACTCATTGACAGGAGACGTGCTTTACCGTCTTTTGGCAGGAGTTGGTAAACACGAAAACGATGCCGAACTCGAGCGCTTAGCTTGCGCCGCCGTCGACGTCATTCTCGGAACTGTTAGCCTCCGCAGAATCTGACTCCGCGACAACACGGTCATCCTCGAAGGGGGATAATTATAGGAGGTGACCCTTGCTTATGCAGGTCCGGACGGCTTTTCCGGTGATCGCGCTCTGCAACGCTTCTGAACCTATGGCACTGCTCGCTCGACACGTGCAGAGTCCACTCCAGGGATCTGGCGTATATCGGCTGGCGTAGCCATGGACAAGTATGTTCCGGGCACTACTTCCTATCCGCCGCGTCGCGTCTTTTCAAACACAGGTGGATGCCTGCGCGGAAGCAGTTTCTGCACTCGGCGGCAAGTATGAGCCTACCGAAACTCTGGCTCGCTGGCTGCAGCGCTATCTGGACTTCTTCACGACGAAGCGAGGGCTTGCCACCGCGCTTCATTCAGGTGACCCAGCCTACGCCCCACTGCCGACTTACTTCGAGAAGCATCTGCATCCGGCTTCAAGGATTACTGGACACAACTGTGGGCGAAGGCTCTGCGAGCCGATATCGAAGCCGAAGAACTACTGCGATCGGTCGCAAGTCTCTGCCGAAGCCGACATACCGAAGAGCCCGCCTACGCCCGAAAGTTGGTTGACCTGCTCGTGGATGGCCTGCGCTACCGAGGTGAGTCCGCGCACCGAAAGTCCTAAAGGCGAACACTCTAAATTCCGTGGGCAGAGGCGCGCTAGGCTTGGGTTTTGTGTACGTCTTTACTCACGATTTTGACCCAAGCCACGAAAGGCGAGCGTAAGAATTCTCTTAATCCGCGCCTCTCCGACTGGCGTAGGGGGAATTCGCCACAGCAGTCCTATGAATACTAGGAAGTCTTCGGGGTCGGTTCCAGGATGAATCTCGCCCGAACTCTCACATGCACGCATGAGCTGGCGGACCGCACCCAACATGGGCGTATAGGTCTCTCGAATATCCTGATCTGATTGTGCCGCATGAACGATATCTGCAACTCCATATTTCATCTTTAATGACTGCGCGAACCGATCGCACCAAGTTCGAAAAGCCTTGAGCGGTGTGTGCTTGCCCAACAGCGTCGGAGCAAGCGCCACCAACGTATCAATCTCTTTCCGATACACCCCAAGCACCAAGGATTCGCGGCTCGGAAAGTGACGATAGAGCGTACCGGCTCCAACTCCGGCAGCCTTAGCGATGGAGTTGAGGGATGCCAACGGATCAGCGGCGAGCGAGTCGCGCGCCACATCCAGGATGCGGTCTCTGTTTGCACGCGCGTCGGCGCGCAGAAGTTCGTCGTCGCCCATAACCTTCCTTGACTAATCGGAGAGTTCTCCGTTAAGCTCCACGATAACCGGAGAGTTATCCATTTCTATCCGGTTTGGAGGAAAGATGCAATATAGAAAGCTTGGCAACACCGGTCTGGACGTCTCTCCTATTTGCATCGGATGTATGGGATTTGGTGATCCCGCCCGCGCCTACCCTAGTTGGTCACTCGACGAGGAAGCGAGCCGTGCGCTGATCCGCCACGCAATCGAGGTGGGAATCAACTTCTTCGACACCGCCAACATGTATTCAAACGGGGGGAGCGAGGAGATTGTGGGTAGGGCGCTAAAGGATTTCACCAACCGCGATAGTGTTGTCATCGCCACCAAGGTAGCTCCGGCTACGCATAACGGCCCCAACGCTATTGGGCTGTCGCGGAAAGCGATCATGACAGAGATTGACCACAGCCTGCGGCGGCTTGGCACCGACTATGTCGATCTGTATCAAATTCATCGTCGCGATCAGCTCACTCCTTGGGAAGAAACCCTAGAGGCACTTCACGATTTGGTCAAAATGGGCAAAGTGCGCTACCTCGGCGCTTCTTCCATGAAGGCATGGGAGTTCAGTAAAGCGTTGCACCTCCAGAAAGCAAATGGATGGGCACGCTTTGTATCCTTACAGGACACCTACAATCTCCTCACGCGCGAAGAAGAACGCGAGATGCTTCCGCTGTGCATCGATGAAGGTGTTCAGACTGTCGTTTACAGTCCGCTGGCGCGCGGCCGCCTCGCTCGATCGTGGGGAGAAAGCTCGGCAAGGTCGGAAACTGAAGCCGCCGCCGGTCATAGCGACGACACAAACGCGGAAAGCGATCAAAGGATCGTCGAGGCTGTGGGCGCAGTCGCCACAGAACGTGGCGTGAGCCCAGCGAGCGTTGCATTAGCTTGGCTTCGTACCAAGCCTGTCGTTGCCGCGCCCATCGTAGGTGCACTCAAGATCAAGCACATCGACGATGCCATCGCGTCGCTCGCGGTCAACTTGACGGATGAAGAGGTTGGCCGGCTGGAGTCGCCTTATACGCCGCGTGTGGATTATCAAGGTGTATCTGACCCAGCCATGCTGACCCGTGCGGTGGAGGCGACAACCGGATTTCGGGCATCCGCCCCCTGAAATCGAACGGGTCATCGGTCCTACCCGGACCTGTTTACCGGCGCCAGCACGGAAACAAAGGCGTCTGCTACAGGACACGAACCTGGAAGGAGACATGCTTTTACCAACTACGACGATATCGTCCCGGACCATATCAACCCGAAAGGTATGGGTGGGGCCTGGCGTGACGACCATCGTTCAAACGCGGAGATGCGCAAGCTCCTCAATCGGAAAATCACGGACCAAAATAGGCGGTGCGCACTTATGGGAGGTTCAGGACGGAAAAATAGCAGGACTTAAGGTCTTCTTAGAGAACGAGACCATGAAAGCTTCCGTTTCCTCCTCCACATAGGCCCCCTTCAGTTTCTAGGAAGCGGCATGCCGTTCGCTGGAGGCTCTGAACCAGTGAAGGATTCCAATAAGTCAGAAGATATTTTTTGCGGGTACTTATGCTCTCGCAATGAGCGGTGCGATTCAGTCGGACGGCTTCGCCTTTGAATCCAATTGGCGGTCTGACTTGTTCCACAGATTCACGGTGAACTATTTTCTGATCCGCTGTTCTTGAAGCTGAGCATGCAGGCTGTCCCGCTTCGTTGCGACGTCGTGCTGGTCCTTATGCTGATTGTTCCATCATTCTTGGTGACGAGATCCCTCGCGATCCAGAGTCCTAGCCCCGTTCCACCAATGCCTTTCGTGGAAAAGAACGGTTCGAATACGCGTGACAGAATGTCGGGCGGCATCCCGGTGCCGGTGTCCGCGACGAGTATATGGATTCGGCCACCTGCGATTGATGCGGCCGATACCTCACGAACACGAACGCTCAGCCTGCCGCCTGAACGCATGGCATCGAAGGCATTGCTGATGAGATTGACCAGAATTTGACGCAGTTCACCCTCGTAGCACCTGAGAGTGAGCCCGGACTCGCACTTCACGACCGCCTCCACCCCTGCATTCGCTAGCCGTGCGCGATAAAGGCCAAGGACGGACTCAAGCAACGCTCGAAGGTCGACCACGGTTCGACGGCTGCTCTGTTTATGAAAGCGCAACGTGTGCGTTGCGATGTGCGACACCCTCGCCAACTCCTCCTGTGCCGTATCCACGAGCTCCTTCTGTTTAGGATCTGTGACACTCGACGCGAGGATGTAGAGAAGGTTCGTCACGGCTTCGAGTGGATTGTTGATCTCGTGGGCGATGGAACTGGCAAGTCTACCAACGGAAGCCAGCTTCTCATTCTGGATGAGCGCCTGTTCGGTGCGCTTCCGAGCCGTGATGTCGCGGATGATGGCGGAAAAGGCGACGAGAGTTCCCGGTGCTTCCATATGAGGCGTCAGGCTCATCGATATATCCACCTGCTCCCCTGAAGCGCGAAGACCCATGATATCCAGCATGAACTCGTCGCCGCGTCGCAAGTTTGAGATTCCTTCGCTCACATCAGCGAGAACGTCGGGAGCAAACAAGCAGTCAAATCGGCGTCCCCTGCACTCCTCTATTCGATAACCGAAAATCTGTTGTGCGCCGTTATTCCAGCTCTCTATCAGACCTTCCGCAGAGAACCGAATGATGGCGTCCGACGATCTGCGAACAATCTCGACAACTTGTTCCGATTCTCTACGCGCGCGGAGCAACTCCGCCTCGTACAAGCGGCGTTGCTTTGCGCTGAAGACTGCCAAGAGCATGTCTGACTCTCGAACGACAGCATTAACCAACACTGGTCGGTGCGTATGGTCGGCGAGCAGCATATCAAATGCGATCTCTTCAAGGGAACCGCGCAGGAGTAGGCTAGGCAGGAAGTGGGTTTCGTAGAAGATCGCACTGCCCCGCGTTAGAATCTCGCTGAAATGCCTGCCCGCTAAGCTCGCAATGCTTGGATCGACAGCAAGGATCTCACTTAGCGCCCGGTTTGCGAAGAGTACTTGTCCATTCCGCGAGAGGATGAGACAACCGCACGGGAGAGCGTTGAGCGCTTCACGATCAATACCCGGCCCCTGGGGGAGACCATCTTTCAGGTGAGAAACTTGCGGACTTCCTTGATGACTTCTAGGGGCGCGCTCATGTGCGGACAGTGGCCCGTCGCGTCCATCATCACGAGTTGACTGTTTGGAAGCCATTCGTGAACGTATTTTCCCACGCTCGTGCCTGCAATGACATCCCTCTGGCATTGCAGTACCAAGGTTCTCGTCTTCACTTTGGGCAGATCGGCACGATTGTCCGAAAGAAACGTCACTCGCGCGAAGTGATTTGCCAGGAACGGGTCCATCCGGCAGAAGCTCGCTTCCAGTTCTCCGGCAAGTTCGGGAGTCTCTGGGTTCCCCATAATGGCTGGTGCCATCGTGGCCGCCCACGCGACGTGATTACTCTCCAAGGTATCGAGCAGGCTTTCCACATCGGCACGCTGCATGCCCCCTTGGTAATCGCCCGAGTTGATATAGCAAGGGGACGGGCCGATCATGGTCAGCGTTTTGAAGCGGTCGGAAGCGTCGATGGAGGCCAGGGCGCCAATCATGGCACTTACAGAATGCCCCACGAAATGAGCATCTCTCAAGTTCAGCTCTTCCATGATGTCGAGCACGTCCAACGCATAACCGTGGAGTGTGCTGTAGCGGCTTGTGCTGAAAGCGGTCGCATCCGACTCCCCTGAACCGACGTAATCGAACAGCACCACCTTGTAATCGTCCAGGAAGGCAGGATAAACGTGTCGCCACATGCTCTGATCGCAGCCGTATCCGTGCGCAAACATGATCGTCTGTTCGCCACTACCAAGAACCTTTACGTTGTTGCGGTGAATTGCGGTCATACGCGCCATGTCCCTCATAGTTTATTGCAACGGCGCGACGTCAGACGCCATATCTATGGAAGAAGCTTAACGCTGTCCCGGGAGGCGCCTTGCTAAGGGTACTCCGTGGCTTCATCGATCCGGTATGCCGTTGAAAGACGTAAGGCGGCTGCAGTCAGTGACGAGAGCCTGAGCAACTGTTTCTTCCACGGGCCTGAGGTCCAAAAGGCCTTCAAGTCGGCGCCTGCGTCAACGGGCCCCTCATTGCAATCGCTAAAGTGCATGGACAGTATGCGAGACGATCAGCTAGTCGGAACCTCCGGGCGAATGGGCTCTCTTCGATGTATCGCCACTGAATACGAAAGAATTTTGTTATTCCGGCCAATACTTCCAATTCGTAAAGGTCGCAGATCCTGAGCCGCATGCATACAAGGCAGGCCTTAGATCAAGGAAGCCACCAATAGCGTTCTGCTGGTAACTCGCGACGTCAATTGACTCTCGGACGTGTGTCCATTTGCCTGAAGTCGTTCCGTCGCCAATGCGATAGTAGAAGTCCGCGACCTGATCGATGTTGACGATCCGCACAGTCGCTCGTCGACCACTCAACAGGAACGTCTTTGAATACGAGTTCGCGTTCGGGTCCGAGGTGAGGCGCAAGCCGCAAATATGATTACTGTCATAGAACAGGATCAGTCCGGCCTCGCACCCCTGCGTGACCTCAACATCAACCTCGACAACGTAACTCGGGTGCATGGCAGCACGTGTGAGCGGCGATGTGGTCTGAATGCTGTCGCCGTAAGCGGCGAGTGTAAGTGAACCATCCGAGAGGTGGAAACGGTTCAGATCGTAGCCCTTCCAGAACTGCCATTGAGGATCAAGGTTGGTACCGGCGAACGCGGGAGCTGTGTCCCTTAGCGATTCGGGCTCCAAGTGAGCTTTGTAGATTTGGCCCGCTGCGGAGACACCATCGCGCACCTTGTACCAGCCATCCTCAGTCCAAACGATGGGCAGCAGCAGGACTTGGCGGCCAAGATTCTGGGCGCCGTTCTGGTAGGAATGGAACGTCATCCACCATGAGCCATCCGCGTCGTCGACAAGGCGTCCGTGGCCCTGCGACCACCATTTCTCGGCCCTGCTGCGGGTGTGAATAATGGGATTGTGTGGCGACCAATCCCAAGGGCCATCGATGTTGCGGCTGCGGGCAGATAGCACCATGTGGCTTGTAGCCGGTCCGGAAGTTCCCCCTTCGGCCACGGTCAGATAGTAGTAGCCATTGTGGAAAAGCAGCTTGGGTGCTTCCAGACACTCGCATTCCACCTGCCAGTTGTCCGGTATGGTCCAAGGCGTCAAAACCTTACGCGGCGGTTCCTTCACGGATAGGCCATCATCTGCAAGATCAGCCATCTCACCGCCTGCGAGATAGAGAACACGTCGGCCTTCGGGAGTCGCTCCGTGGGTGGGATCGATCCCGCCCAGACCGAGGGAGATTGGCTTGCTCCATGGTCCCAACGGATGCGTTGCGTGTATGACGAAGATCTTGCCGTCGCAGGGATAGTAGATGTAGAACAACCCCTTGTATTCGCACAGAAAAGGCGCCCAGACCGCACCGTAGTATGCATTGAGCGCTGCGCCCGCAGCCGTCCAGTGCACCAAGTCGCGTGAGTGCCAAATCAGCAGACCGGGCGAATAGTGGTCGGTGGTATGAACCAGATAATAGTCATTGCCGACGCGGATCGCACCCGCATCGGGGTGGTCGCCGGCAATCACAGGATTGACATAGGTCTTCGCACCGTCCGAGGCCAGCGACGAGGCGAGAGGCATCCCTGACCATGTGGATAGAACCCCGCCTGCCGCAGCCGATCCGCCAAGCCTAACAAATTCTCGTCGCGACGGAGAATACCTGCTCATAAAACCCATCCCATAGGCTCATAGTTTGCAGTCTTGACGAACTCAGCTCATCCTACTCATCTCATGCTCTTCGTAGATAGCTGAGACTGCGTTACATTCGGCAGACGCGCCGCATTACGCAAATCGTGGTCGCCGGCAGGCATCAGTCGCAGGACGTAAGAAAATTCCGTTGGATCGGACCAGACCAGGTACTGCGGCAGAGGCTTCGGCCCGCAACTGTTGGAGCCCACGCCCAGCGTACGCGTGTCCAGCGTTAGCACCGTCGATGTGCTTGGCGGCAAATCTTCGGCATGAGCCGGCTTGTCGAGATCTTCATCCCGGAGAGGCAGAGCCGAAACCTGCAGCAACTTACCCTCACTGACGACCACCAGCGACGGAAGGCCGCTGCTACCCAGCGCAGCCCAGCGGACGTCTTCATGATTGCCCGCCTCCATCGGCTTCGGATACGGTGTCAGTTGTTCCTGCACGGTGCTGGAATACAGACCCACGTCCGACCCTCGGTCGCGGTCGGAGTAGTTTTCCATGGGTCCCCGTCCTAGGTAGGTGAATCGGTCATAAGTCTTGTTGAGCATCAGGCGCACGCCGATCCTTGCCAGCGGAATCCTCTCACCCGAAGGCACAAAGTTGCTCTTCACCGCGATCGAGCCATCGCCCGAAACGGTGTACGCAGTTGTGTATGTTACCGACCAATCCTCGTGGCCCTGCTCTAGCAACATCGTCTCCACGAGCACACGCGAATCACTCAGCTGAGTCGCCTTCATGCTCTTCACGGTTGTCTGCATCTCATTGATGCCGTACTTGTCCCATGCCTTTGCAGCCCATTGGTCGTCGTTGCGATGGGGTGCACGCCACAGATGGAGCTTGGGTCCGCCACCCTCCACCAGCAGGGACACCCCGCCCCGCTCGATCTGCGAGATTGTCCCATGCGCCTTGTCAAATGCAACTTGGAACGAGTTACCTGTGACGGTAATAGCCTTCATATCCTCGGCGAGCGTCAAGGATGCAGGTTCGGTCGACTGCGCGATCTCCTCGGTTGCCACGATTGGGACGGGCATCAGAAACTGCTCTGTCGCGACCGGATACCCCGCATCTGCCCAAAGCTCCGGCGTTGCAAGCTCAAAGGAGAGCTGGAGAAAGTACTCGCGCCCCGGCTTCCGGGACACAGGCCGGATCGGCAGCGTCACCTCAGAGCTCGCGCCTGGTGCCACATCGATCGGAGCAAGTGTGCCACCGTCAATCGTCACACCGTCTTCGCTCAAGGTCCAGCGAGGGACGAACTTGTTTAGGTTTGTAAATGCATACCTGTTCCGAATGCCTATCTTCCCGCGATCGAGAGCAATCGGCGTAAAGCTTACCCATTGATAGGCGCGCTTCAGTTCAGGGTAGTGAGGCTTCAGTGTGCGGTCGGAGAAGACAACGCCCTTGTGGATGAAGTATTTGTCGTTCGGGAAATCACTAAATCCGCCGCCATACGCCATGTATTGGTGATTCGGATCGCGACCATTCCAGAGCCCCTGGTCTTCCCATTCCCAGATCGCTCCCCCCATCAACGTCGGATACTTGTCGAAGAGATCGTTGTAATCGCCCACCGATCCCATGGAGTTATTCATAGCGTGCGCGTACTCGCAAAGATAGAGCGGTTTGGTGCGCTTGGGATCCTCACCCGCCGCCTGCAGTTCCTGCGGATTGGTGTACATGTGGCTTTCGATGTCGGTGGGCAGGTTTGCGCCTCCGCCAAATGGCTCATAGTGCGTAGGTCGTGAAGTGTCAATCGCCCGCACCGCCGCGAGCGCGGTACGGAAGCTGCTGCCGCCGCCACATTCATTGCCCAGCGACCAGATAACCACGGAGGGATGATTCTTCAGGTTTTCTACATTCGCCACGTTGCGGTCGACGATACTCGGCTCGTAGCGCGGCTCCCGATCCAGCACGTTCATGTAACCGTGGCACTCGACATTCGCCTCCGCCACAAGGTAAATCCCGTATTCGTCCGCAAGCTCATACCAGCGGGGATCGTCCGTGTAGTGGGAGGTGCGCACGTGATTGGCATTCACCTGCTTCAACAGTTTCAGATCGCGGATCATGCGGTCTTCCGAGACATAGTGACCGGTATCGGGCCAGTTCTCGTGACGATTGGCGCCCTTCAGCTTCACAGGCACGCCATTGATCATGAAGATCGCGTTCTTGATCTCGATCTTACGGAAACCGGTGCGCGCCGAGAGCATCTCCGCAGGCACTGCTTCACCGCTGCTCAAAGACAGCAGCACGGTATATAGATTCGGCGTCTCAGCCGTCCATTTTGCAGGATTCGCCACGGGGAGCGAGGCCGAAACCTGCCGCTCCTCACCTGGCCCCAGCGCGGGAACTTCGACCGTTGCCCGCGCGACGCTGTTCGCCTGTCCACGTGGCATAACCTCTAGCTGCAGACGTCGTGCCGGCTCCGACGCAGCAGAGTAGTTATGAATCTTCGCGGAGACACGGAGAACTCCACGCGATAACTTGGATCCAGGTCCGTTGTGAGAGAGAAATCCCGCACATGAACCTGTGGAGCGCTCCAAAGGGTCACATTGCGAAAGATACCGCTCAGTCGCCACATATCCTGATCTTCCATGTAGCTGCCCGCGCTAAACCGGTACACCTCCACGGCGATCAAGTTCTTTGCACCAGGGGTCACATAGGAGGTTAGATCGAACTCCGCCGGATTGCGGCTGTTCACGCTGTATCCTACCTGCTTGCCGTTCACCCAGAGGAAGAAAGCCGAGTCGACACCATCGAAGGTGACAAAGATACGTCGGCCGTTCCAATTCGCCGGCACATCAAAATCGCGGCGATAACTGCCGACGGCATCGCGCTCCGTGTAGGTGGTGAACTCACGCGGAGGCTCGCCGGTCACCCTGGGCCAGTCCTTTTTGAAAGGATAGGTAAAGTTCGTGTAGATGGGTGTGCCGTAACCCTCCACCTCCATGTTTGAGGGGACCGGAATATCCCGCCAGCTGTTCACATTGAAGCCTGGTTTGTAGAAATCGACGAGACGTTCCTCCGGCCGCGGCGCCCAGTGGAACTTCCAAGGACCGTTCAAACTGCGAGCCCAACTTGAAGCCTTACGATCAGCCGCAAGCGCCTCTGAGCGATCTTTGTACGGCACTAGGGTGGCGTGATAGGGCTCCTTGTGAATACCGACAATCGACTCATTCTCCACCTCGGGCGGTGTTGACGGAACCTGCGCCCGCAGGGTGAGGGTCAGCGCAAAGAGTACAAGGACGGGTAGGAGCCTGTTGTTGTAACGCATCTGCGATGTCTGCTCCCCAAAGCTGTCCGTGAATGGTGACTCCGCCTCCTTGGAGTTCTGAGGGATCGGCTTAGCGAACAGCGTGGTGAGATCTTGGACCCGCGTCGTTCGCTCTTCCATAGCAGAGTATTGTGACTGCACCAGCGCTCCTGTCACCAATGGCGTGCGGCGGAAACGGCGGGCGACTATACAGTGACTCGGCCATTCTCACCAGGGCTACAAAACGTCCTTGTCAACGATCTAATCAATAGATAGTGACAACGTTGTCAATACTGAGGTCAACTTTATTGAAGCCGAAGTTTGCTGTCAATACGCGAACAGGTGGAAGCACAGTGGTGCCTTACGGTGCTGCTTGTTTCGCAACGCGGAGTGAGCGTTTTAAAGAGAGAATAGTTCCAAGTGCTCTCCGGGCTTCAGTCACCCAGCCTAATAAACTGGGCCAAAATGAACGTCTTCCGCCGCCGGGCCGGCGAGGAATTGGAGAGTCGTCGCCGGTCCCAGACTTGCCGGAGGATTCCATGCCTGAAGCACCCAGACAACCTGCTTCGCGGGCGTGACTTCGATGGCCTGCACGGATCCTGGTTCGTTCTCTGGGGTCTTGGTCCATTCATTGATCCAGTTATTGATCACGGTGTTGCCGCTTGGCAGCCGCCACGCCTGCTGCAGGCTGGTGAATGGGTAAGCGGGTGTGTCAGAGGGACGGAAGCTCCAGGGTATGTCTCCGCGGCGCGTGACCTCGCGCACGCCTTCCCGGTCCGTGATGAGAACGTTGCCATTTGGGAGAGGTGTTACGCCCCACGGTACGTCTGCCGGAAAGGACCACAGCTCCTTGCCGTCGTAGTCGTATTCGACAACCTTGTTTGAGTCCATGTGGGCGACCATCAGTGTCCCGCGGTCGGTCAGGCGGGCATGGCGAAACTGCCCATGCGCGCTGTCTGGGTATTTGGTTTGCAGAGTAATCTCGTGCTCGGTCGCATTTGTGACGATGTTGACGACCCGCAACACGGCCGGATCGCCGTTCTGGATGTAAAGAACGCGGTCCCTTCCGATTGGCATGGCCGTATGGACCTCATGGCCTGTAGGAGTGTCATAGTTCCAGACGACCTTCTTGTCGGGAGTGATCTCGGTGACGCCGAACTGGTGGGCGAAGAGAACATTCCCATTGGAAAGCATCACGGCGTCGCTGACTTCGCCCTTGCCTGCAGGGTCGTCGTACGACCATACGACCTTCCCTTGCCGCACTAGAAAAATCCGGCGCTCGTGCGACTCCCCGGCGTATAGGAAGTCGTGTTCCGCCAGCCCCTTGCCGGGCAACGGCGAGGGCGTACGACGACTGCCCTGGGTTTGTGCAACGGACGTGCCCCATGCGACCAACAAGCACGCGAGAAGACGAACTCCTGACGTCATGATCAATCCTCGATCTCTTTGCGTTTGGGCGAAGCGATCGTCGCGGAGCCGGAAACGGGACTGACCCGTCCATCTGCGGCTACACCCACTACCGAATACGACACGGACTCTCCGCGCTCAGGCGCCGGTTCTGTATAGGAGGGCGTGGTAAGTCCCATCGCTACAGTCTTCGCCTTGGGGTCGAGCGTGCTCTGTCTCAGGACACGGTACACAAGCGCACCCTGCACTGGGGCCCAGGTAAGCGTCAAGCGCTTTGTAACGACCGCTGCAGTAACCGCTGACGGCGCAGCAAGCGATGCAGCACCCGCGGGTGGCAGCAGACCATAGACACAGAGCTGACCGGTCCCGATGTTTTCCGAGCCGAAGCTTGCCAGGTATACGCGCCCATTTGCGACGGTGGGCGGAGCCATCTTGGAGTATCTGCCACAGTCGTCCCTGGCTGGAGTCTGCAAGGAGTTCCATAGCTCGTGGCGTATGTTGTCGGCGTCATAGGCATAAACAACACCAGGACGCGACTCATGCCATGAGTCTCCCGTGGCGTGGATTGCCGCCCACAGGATTCCGTCTTTATCGCCATTTGCGGAGAGCGACAGCATGGCACCGGGATGGCCTTCGTTGGGGATGTCTCTCTCGGTCAACGGCGTCGCGGCGACCGTGTTGCCTTCCAGCTTGTAGACCTTGGCCTTGTCTCGTTGGCCCCAGACATAGAGCAGGTTTCCGTTCTTGGCGCTGGTCCAGTACACGAGTGAATGCAGGTGCGAGGCGGTGGCGCGGAAGTGCTGCAACGCATGTTCATCGCCCAGGTGACCCAGGTTGCGGGTGTCCAGCATGTACAGCACTCCCTCTTTACCGCCGCCCAGAACGAGATGTGTTCCCGGAATCAGCGTCGCCCCGGACGAGTCGAGGTCGGTGTCTCCTTTGTCGAGCTCGAAGTGATTCGTCGGCGTGAACCAGTCCAGCAGCTTGAGCTGCGGCGACAATTTCAAGAAACTCTCGCTGAAGTTTGAAACGCCATCCCAGCTTCCATTTCCGGTCACGACAAAGATGTTTCCTTCCGGATCGACTGCTGGCGGCTGGCCGGACTGCCAGATGCTGGCCTCCGATCCGGTGGGCGAGGTGTTGAACACGCCGACCTGCGCCAGCGTCTTCGCGTCATACGCCATCAGGAAGCCGTGATACGGCTCCTTGTCGCAGTGAGAAGCGTAGCCCACGTACACCATGCCGTTGGCCAGCATCAGGCCAGGACGCTGATTCTGCATGAGCGGATCGAAGGCCGAAGCGTTGATGACAGCCGGGCTTCCCGGCACGTCCGCACCGGTCGCCAAGTCCAGCGCGTGCAACCTCTGTGTATAACCTGTCCCCGCTCCCGCAGTCGCGCCTCCGCGGGTGAGCGCGACCACGTAGAGGACTCCGCGTGCTTTGTCGATCACTGGCGTACCGATGATGCCCATGTTTCCGTTGATGTCCAGACACCCAAAGTCGGCGCTGTGTACGTCTGCCGGTGTGCCGAAGTTCACATGCCATAGCGGCGAGGCTGCCTCAGCGTCGTTTGCGTCAAAGGCATACACGCTGTTATTGACGCTTGTGACATAGACAACATCCCTTGTGCCGCCGCCGACCTCTATGCCGGTCGCAACCAGCGGTTGGGTGTACAACTGGTCGTCCACGGCGCGCTTGAACAGCATGCCGAACCCAGTCTGGTTCACACTCCGCGGCGTCAGCGCGGTTTCGTGGAGGTTCGCGCCCGTTCTGGCAACATCGTTGTGCTGTGTGAGTACATCCACCTGCGCAGACGAACAGGCGCATGCCGCTGCCAGGAGGAGACAGAGACGTGCGGGCAGCAAACGGAAAGGCCGCGCCAAGGCATCGCGATGAGGTGCACCAGGAATCATCGGGCAGGAACTCCTTTTTGGGCGTCTGCACTCAAGCATCTGAATGCAGAACACCCGCTACTGTGCTCATTCGAGCAGGTAAACGCTAACGTTTCGGCAACTGTCCGAAGTACAGGCTGATATGGCCCTTGTATTCACCCGTTGCCATGGCGGACTGCCCCATGGGTCCCATGGTTTGCGGCCCGCCAAACTTATTGCCGATAGCCGGGATGGCATTCAGGAATGAAAGTCCGGTGGACGGAAACGGCACGGCGACCTGCCCGAGGAGTTTGGCTGATGCCGTTTTGGGCGCGAAGACCTGCAGGTAGATCGGCGAGTCAGGCTGCTGTTCCACCGCGGCGGTTATCTCCCCCTCAGTGGTGTTGAACTGCACCCAACGCACGCCGGAATAGAAGCCCTTGAACACCGGGTAGTCAAAGTGTTCTCCCGGTTTCAGGTCATCCGGGTCGCCCACCATGGTGTTGTTGTAGGACCTTTGCCAGACATCGAGAGTTCCACCCGCCAGGCGATTCTGGTAGACGGGATCCGGCCCCTGTCCGAAGAACCGCATGCCCTTCACTTCGGCCTCAGGATAGTCGAAGCCGATGCCGAAGTACTCGTGTGGGCCGCTCATGGCGTACACGTAGTCAAGCGAGAGCCAACCGTTGGGCTTCAGACGGTACCGCAGCGTCCTCATGGGGCCGTCGAACGCCGCTGAGATGACCAGATCGTCGCCCTCCATGGCATGCGTGAGAGACACCAGTTTCGAGGGCTCCGCGGTGGATGGTTGCGGCGGAGGCGTAGTTTGTCCGCGCACCGGAACCGGCCGCGGTCTCATGGCAACAACGCGGGGGCCGTTCTTCAGCGAGTACGTGTGTCCCAGCCGCGAGGCGGACACCAGCAGCCCGGTGCTCTTGTCGATCTGCATGGACACATCGCCGGCCTTCGCGGTGAATGCCTCCGGCGTCTCCGTTACTGCGGGCTTTGCTCCGCTGCCGGACTTCGCCGTAGTGTCCGGCGCACTTCCGGCGCTCTCGACGGGCCAGACATAGGTCTGGATTACCCGTCCCGTTGCATCCCGGATGATGAGCCGGGTGGCGTCTGCCTTCGCTTTGCCGCGTCCGGATGCGGAAGCTGGGAGTCCCCATCCATCCCATGCTGCCGATGCGCCGGGCGCCAGCGAGCGGCCATGATCGATACGAGAGGTCAGCACCATGGACCCGGACTGTGCGTCACTGGGACGGCGGAACGCGATGGCCTGCCACTCGTACGTGCATCCGCCCGCATCCAGGAAGCTGTAGCGGTTGGTCACAGTGTAGGCATGCGAGCCGCCGGCGGGAGGCGTGACGATGATGGGTGACCAGAGCTGCTTGATGGTATTGAAGCTGGCCTCGTGCTCACGGTACGGGCCGACGATACCGTCAGGCGCATAGTTGCCTTGAGAGTCGAGGATGCCGCCTTTGTCCACGCGCTTGACGTCTTCATCGACAAGCGCCCACACGAAGCCGCCAGCGCCTGCCTTGCTCTTCAGGATGGCATCCCAATAATCCTGCATGCCAGCTCCCGCACCGCCGTCGTAGAGGCCGTGCAGCATCTCCGTGGGGAACAGGACAGGATCGGCAGCGAGCTTCTGCTGCAGCCCCTGGTACGTGGGATAGTGCTTGGTGTCCGCGATGCCAACGGGAAACTCAGACCAGGGATGCAGGACTAAGCGCGCCTGTGGATCGTACTTCGCGTAGTCGGCGTCAAGGTCGAAGTTGAAACCACCTTCGTTGCCGTTATCCCAGAAGAGGATCGAGGGATGGTTCACGTCATGCTCGACCAGTTCCTTCACCAGCTTCCTGCCGACGCCGGTGTCGTACTTCGCCTGCCAGCCTGTAAGTTCATCCAGCACATAGAGGCCAAGTTCATCGCAGGCGTTCAGGAAGTGACGGTCCGGGGAATAGTGGCTGGAACGGACCGCGTTTCCGTTCAACTCTTTGATCAGGTTGATGTCGTCCCTGGAGATTTTTTCCGAGAGGGTGCGACCGGAATCGGGCCAGAACGAATGGCGATCCACACCTTTCAGGAAGATGCGGTTGCCGTTGACGAACAGGCCGTTACCGGGACGAACCTCGATGGTGCGGAAACCGAATTTCTGGTGCACCGTGTGCACCACGGCGCCGTTTACCTTAAGCCGCACGTCCAGCCGGTATAGATTGGGCGTTTCAGCGGTCCACAGGCGCGGATTGGAGATCGTTCCGGCAAGATGTGCCACGCTGCCAAAGGCGGCGTTCGAAAGGGTGACCGGCTCTCCGACGGGCTTGCCGCCCAGGTCGAACACCTGTGCCTCTACAGTGGCCGTTGCGCCGGACGGTTCCGCAGCGCGCCGGTCGGCGAGCCTGGCATCAACTTCCAGAACGCCTGCCGCGGTGGCGTTGACCGCCAGGTGCTCGATGAACGTCTTTGGCACGGCCTCCAGGTACACCGGACGGAAGATGCCGGCGTAATTCCAGAAGTCGCCACGGCGTTCGGCTCGATTGACAGATGCGTCCGAGGATTCGTCATCGACGTCGACCTGGATCTCGTTCGGCTGACCGGCGGGTTTGAGCAGGCTGGTGATGTCGTAGTGGAAAGCGTAATAGCCGCCCTGGTGGAGCGGACCCGCGGATTGGCCGTTCACCGTGACACGCGTATCGGTCATCACGCCTTCAAAGTTCAGAATGACGGCCTCGTCCCGCCACGTAGCGGGTGTCGTGAAGGTGCGCTTGTACACACCATGGACCTTGGTCCAGCCGCCTACGGGCGTGACTCGGCCGTAGGTATAGATGCCGAAGCCCTGCAGCTCCCAATTGGACGGCACACCGATGGTGGACCAGTGGTTTGCGTGCGGGCCATGGTCGCAGAGGAACTGCCACTTCACCGGATCGTCCTTGCCGAGGCCGGACAGGTACTGAACTTCAGTTTCGACGGCGTGCGCCACTGAAGGCACACACAGCGTCAACATCAGGGCAAAGCGGGCGAGCGAACCCATGAGCATCTCCGAGCAGCGACGAGTACCTAGAACGATTGGCAAGTGCCGGAACCATCAGCACAGTCCAGCGCTTCTGCGCCAGTTACTCTTTCTTCTTTGGGTGAGCGATGAGGTTTGCGATCGTATCCTTCAGCTGCGCTTGTCCGGCAGCATCAACAGCAAGCGGCTTGGACTGAAAGGCGGGCAGAAGATGGTCCCAAATGGCGTTGAGTTCCCCCTGCATGTTGCCGGTATCCGCAGTGATGGCGACAACCGCGTCCTGATCCGGCATGACGACGATAAATTGTCCACCGGCTCCGTCTGCGCGATAGGCATTGTGACGGCAGCGCCAGAACTGAAGGCCATATCCCTCTACCCAGTCGGGGCCGATCTTCGAATGGCTTTCCTCCGCGTTATCGATCTGTTTGGATGTGGCTTGCTCGACCCACTTACGCGGGACTAACTGTTTGCCGTTCCACTTGCCCTTCTGCAGGTAGAGTTGGCCCAGCTTGGCGATGTCCTCCGTGCGAAGGTACAGACCGTAGCCGCCCAGGGAGTTACCCTCAGGGCTGGCGTCCCATCGTGGGGATTCGATGCCCAGCGGGCCGAAAACACGCGGCTTGAGATACTCAAGCGCCGTCTGCCCCGTGACCTTGGTGACGATCGACGAAAGCACATAGGTGCCCATGGTGTTGTACAGGAAGTGGGTACCGGGTTGGAACACGACTGGCTGTGCCACAAATTGCTTTACCGTCGGGCCGCCGTCGCCCTTCGGCTCCACCTCGTGGCCGCCGGACATGGTGAGCAGATCACGCACCGTCATTGCCTGCAGATTGGCCGAAGGGTCCGGGGGAACATCCGCCGGGAAGAACTTCAGTACATGATCGTCCAGCTTCAGCTTGTGATCATGAATGGCGAGTCCCACCGCGGTGGACGTGAAGCTTTTGCTGACCGAATTTAAGACATGAGGAGCATCGGCCGAGTGCGGCTTCCACCAGCCCTCTGCGATCACCTTGCCGTGTCGCAGGACCATGAAGCTGTCAAAGGTATCCACGTTCTTGTCCGCAGCCTGCACAAACTCCAGGATGGCGCTTGATGGGATGCCCTCAGCCTCCGGTGTGCTCCGGGGCAGGCTCTGCGCCTGCATAAGGAGCGTGCATCCCACCAGCGCGCCAACACCCATCCAACTGCGGACTCGATTCATCTTCATGCCATCTCCCATTGCTGTTCTACCTTGTCCAGTTCACTGTGTTGCTACTGCGTTGCGATGACGAGTTCCTTGCCGGCCTCAAGATCGCGGTGCTCGACGAAGTAGCCATCCAGCTTCTTCCCGCCGACCTTAATGCCGGTGATCCGTTCGCCTGCGTTCTTCTTCACGATGGTGAGTGCCTTGCTTTCATTCAGACGGAACGTGGTTGTCTGAAACAGAGGCACGGAAACAATGTACCTCGGATCCGCGGGAGAGTACGGGTACAACCCGATTGCAGTAAACACGTACCATGACGACATCTCTCCGGCATCGTCCATTCCAGACAAGGCTAACCCCTGCTCACCCATGCCATAGAAGCGGCTCATGATGGTGTTCAGGATGGCCTGAGACTTCTCCGGCTTGCCCACGAAGTAATACAGGAAGGGGAAGCTATGGTCGGGCTGGTTTCCCTGGCAGTATTGCCCGATGAACGAGTTGATGTTCTCCGCAATGTAGTTGGGGTTCCAGGGGATGGTGAACAAGGAGTCGAGGTGTTGTTCGAAGTCTGCCTTGCTCTTGTACAGGCCGATCAGACCGTCCGTGTCGTGCGGCGCGAAGAAGGATGATTCCCATGCGTTGGCTTCACGGTACATGTACTCGTAGTACGGGTATTGCGGGTTGAAGTTCTTGATCCACTCGCCATTATCAAGTCGGCCGCGCATCAGACCCGTGGACGGATCGAACATATGCTTGTAGTTTTGTGACCGCTTCATCAGCATGTCGTAGTTCGGTTGGTCGTTCAACTCCTTCGCAAGCAGGGCCACGGAATAATCGTCGTACGAATATTCCAGTGTTTTGGTGACACCTGCTTTGCCCTTGGTCTCCACCACCGGGTTCGCCACGTCCGGATCGGAGATGAACCCCTTCTCCATGTACTCGCCGATGTACGGTCGGGTGCCCCCCTCCACAGTGGCATTGCGGAGCAGCAGGTTGTAAGCGCTGCGGACGTCGTAGCCCCGAAGCCCACGCAGATAGGAGCCTGCAATGAAGGGTGCCGCGTGGTCGCCATGAAAGAACGTTGGAATGAAGCCGGTCTTTTCACCGCGTTCGATGAGAGAGCGGATGACGTCCACCGTCACGTCCGGAGAGATCATGCCAAGCAGGACCAGCTTGTTCCGGTAGTCGTCCCAGAGGGATGGCAGCGTGTAGTACTGGAAGTTCGCCTTGACCACCGCGCCCTTCTCGTCCACGTGATCGCCGTTCACGTCGCTCCGTAAGGCGGGCCACAGGAATGAACGGTACAGGCAGGAGTAGAACAGCTCCTTCTGACGTTCCGTGCCACCGGAAACCTGTATCTTCGACAGGAGTGCCTGCCAGGTGGCGGATGCCTCTGCCTTAACGGTGTCGAAGCTCTTATTGCCAAGTTCCTTCTGAAGATTTTCTTTTGCGTTGTCCGAGCTCACAAACGACAGCCCGATCCTGATCTCCACCGGACCGCTGCCCGCGGCGAAGTCAACGACGGGCAATTGTGCCTTCTCGCCTTTCAGCATCTCGATCTGTTTGATCTTGTAGTTTGACACGGCGTAGAAGTAGACCTTCTCGCTCGCAACCTGAACGCCCTTGAATGCGTTGTCGCCGTCCTGCTCGATCTTCCAGTCGCGGATGCGTTCGTCGGAACGCGCAAGGTTCACGATCAGCTTCTTCGGCTGAGCGTTGTCGTTGTAGGTATAGCGGTGAAAGCCGGTCCTGAGCGTAGAGGTCAGCTCGGCGTTGATGCCGTACCGATCGAGATAGACCTGGTAGTAACCGGGATGCGCCGATTCTTTCGCGTGGCTGAAGGGTGAGCCAAAGTCCTCCGGATTGACGTCGCCGCTGACCGGCAGCATGGGAATGTTGCACAGGTTCCAATGCCCCTTGTTGGTGTGCGCAAAGGCATAGATCACGTTGTTCTCGTACTCGTAACCGGCGCCGCTGCCGAACTTGGTAATGGGACTGAGCTGAAGCATCGCGTTGGGTACGGACGCTCCAGGAAAGACAAGGCCGGCCCACACACGCCATGGCGGTTTGAACCCGATGTCCGCCGGATCGGTCAGCGGGGCGGTCCCAAGAAAAGTGTTGACGTACTCCACGGGCCGCTTCTGGGCGACGACGGCGAGCGCGCTTGAAAGCAGAAGCGGAATCAAAATCAGGAGCTTTGGTATCTTCACGTGTTTTCCCTCCGTGGTGCTCAAACAGTCGTTGCCTGCAAACAGGGCCCGCACGCTCTGACGGCTCAAGCGACTGCCGGCCTGGCCGCGCCCGGCATACTTTGAAATGTCACAATCGACCCGGTTAAACCGTCACAGGAGGCTCGCAGCTCCACGGCTCCTGCCCGCTTTGCCGACTGCACAAAAACCATGCATTGGCCGCTGAATGCGCTTCTCTCCGCGGAGGTTGCCGACGCGGGCCGGTCTGCCTCGCGAGTGCTGGGATCGCCATTACCTACGCCGATGATCCTGCCCGCGCCGGAAAGGAGGAAGCTGACGTTGCTGCAGTGCGTTGGAACCAGGCGCCCCTTTGCGTCCCGCACCTCCACCGCGACGGAGATCACGTCTTCTCCGTCCGCCTGGAAGGAAGTCCGGTTCGGCAGCAGCGCCAGTTGCGCCGGCGCACCGGTCGTCTCCGGCCGTGCGATGAGCACAACTTTGCCGCGCTTCATGCCGCGCGCTTCGATCACGCCGGGCGTATAGACCACACTCCAGTACAGGTGGGAATTACGCTTCGGGGATTGCGCGCCACCGCTAACGCCGTTGACGAAGAGCTCCACGCTGTCCAAGTTGGAGTAACACCGCACATCGATCGCTTGGCCCTCTTTACCCTGCCAGTTCCAATGGGGAAAGAGGTGCAGCACAGAATCCGGACCCCACCACGCCTTGTAATAGAAGTAGATATCCTTTGGAAAGCCGCATATGTCAAGGATGCCGGACTGTGATCCGGTTGCGACATGATCGTACGGTGTGGGCTCGCCGCGGTAATCGAACCCGGCCCAGCTGAAGCCGCCGGCCAGGAATGGCCTCTCGTCGAAGATGGTCCACCACGTTTCGGCGGGAGTTTTGTAGTCCGCACAACCTGATTTGTAGGCAGCCACATAGCCGCGTTTCGGGTCCGTCTCATAGATGCCGCGAACGCTCTTGCCATTCGCCATCTCCGTGCCGATGGTGGGCAGCTTCGGGAACTTGGCGTGGAACTCGTCTATGTCCGCGGCGTCCGGGCGGCCAGCCGGCCGCTTCTCGTCGGGAACACCGCCGTTGAAGTAGTTGAAGCCCTGTACGTCCACAACGTGGGACATGCCCCTACCCCAACTTCCGTTCATGGCGCCGGTGACCGGCCGCGTGGGATCAAGTCCCTTTGTCACGCGCTTCATGGACGCAATGATCCGCGCACCCGTGGGAGTTCCTTGGTAGAAGTATTCCTCGTTGGCGAGGGACCAGAGGATGATGCTGGGATGGTTGCGGTCGCGCTTGACCATGCGCTCCAGTTCGCTGAGGCCCTTTGGTGTGGACGACATGATGCGGGTCTCTGCCATGACCATCATGCCCAGCTGGTCACAAGCATCCAGAACCTCTGCCGCCACGGGGTTGTGCGCGGTACGCCAGCCGTTGGATCCCATCTGCTGCAACAGTGCGACCCGGTCGTAGTGCATGCGGTCCGGCACGCCTATGCCCACACCGGCATGGTCCTGGTGGCTGCATGTGCCCTTGATCTTGACGCTCTTGCCGTTCAGGAAGAAGCCCTTGTCCGGGTCAAAGCGGATGGACCGGATGCCAAAGGTCGTGCCATGTTCGTCCACGGTGTGGCCGCCGCTCTCCACCTGCGTGGCAACCTTGTACAGGTGTGGCTCTTCCACGGACCACAAACTGGCCTCCGTAAGCAGCACCTGGCTTGTGAGCGTTGCCGTTCGCCACGCTGGAAGCTCGAATGGGCGAGCCGGAACTGTTGCCACCAGCACGCCGTCCGCGGTCAGTATCTTCGAGATGAGCCGGCCGTGGGCTGGCGTATCGCTCTCGTTCATCAGCTGCGTTTCCACGAAGACGCGCGCGCCTTTGCCGCGAACCTCACTGCGCACACAGGTGCCCCACTGCGCCACGTGCAGCGGATGAGTCTTTACCAGCCATGTGTGCCGGTAGATGCCGGCTCCCTCGTAGTACCAGCCCTCATTCAGCGTCGCATCCACACGGATGGTGATGACGTTGCTGCCGCCATACTTGACGTAATCTGTCACGTCGAAGCTGAACGGCGCATAGCCGCTGAGATTGCGTCCAATATAGAATCCGTTAAACAACACGATGGAGTCGCGGAACACACCGTCGAACTCAATGGAGATACGTAGCCCCTCGTCCGACGCCGGTATCTCAAACGTGCGCTGGTACCAGCCGATGCTGGTGGAGGGATACTCTCGGCCAAGCGCCTTGCCGCCATGGGCGGCGTGAACAGATCCGTACAGACCCTCGATCGGCTCAAAGGGTAGATCCACTGCCCAGTCATGCGGCACGTCGATCACGGGCCAGGCACTGTCATCGAAGCTGTGCTGCAGCGGACGGTCCTCGGCGTTGTGCAACCAGTTCTGCCCCGCCTTGGCAAAGGTGCCTTCGCGAGTGGGTGCTCCGTAGCGGAAGTCCTTCATGGCCTCATTCGCATCGCCCAGGTGAAAGCGCCAACCAAAGTCCAGGAGCGAACGCTGGCGGGGCGACTGCGAGATACCCGTGGCGGCAACCAGCTGCAGGGAGCCACTGTCTGCCTCAACCGGTTCGCTGCCGGATGTGGGCGTTCCGAAGGCGAGATTGTTCGGACCGATCAAGAAGGTAGAGGCGGCGATACCGGTCTTCATCAGGGTGCGGCGCGTGAACTGCTTATTCATCTCCGGTGTTCCCTCGTACGTGGCTTACGCTACCGTATGCCGGGCGTCTCCGCCCTGCTTGTTATGGTGACAGGGGCCGGCCTCAAGCCTGGCCAGAAGATCGCAGTTCGATGCCTACTGCTTCGACGACGAGCATGCACTGTCCGCCGAACGCGCGGCGGCGATTGTGGAGGCAGGACGATCCGCCTCGTGGGAAGTAAGATCGCCCATTGCCACCTTGGTGATCCTGTCTGGCCCAGAGAATGAGAAGTGGATGGGTCTGAAGTGGTGAGAACCATGCGGCGCTGGGCGGCGCCTATTTCCACCGAGAGGGAGACGGCATCTTCGCCGCTCGCGCAGAAAGCAGCCCGACCCGGGCAGCAGGGCAAAGTTGCGCGGCGCAGCCGATAATCTCGCGGCATGTGGTCGGAACGACCTTGCTCCCTGTCATGTCGCGCGCTTCGATCGGCAACTCGCCATCGCGGGTTGTTCAAACAGAAACGCACCCGATCCGATCATGCCCGCGGAGGGTGTGAGGTTTGCTTTCATCACGCTCCGGCGTGTGAGATTGGTCATCGAACGATACGCCTCCATCAACTATCGAGTTGCAGCCTGCGCGCAGAAGTGCCGCGGCTACCGTATGAGAAAAAATACTTGAAAATGACAACGTTGTCCACCCGGAGGATATCATCATCTCTCACACGGTGAGACACCCAACCGCCCAGTCGTGAGAGACAACCGGTCAGCTATGATTGCGTGCAAAGGTGCAGCTGCTGCATGGATATGACCAAGAGTTCCGGTTCGATCACGTTGGTGGATGTCGCCCGCGAGGCAGGCGTGTCACTCAAGACCGCGTCGCGCGTTCTCAACCGAGAAGTGTCGGTCAGCGGAGACACGCTCGAACGGGTGCAAAGTGCCATGGCTCGCCTTGGCTATCGCCCCAATGAGCTCGCTCGAGGCCTGAAGGCGAAGAAGTCCGCCACGATCGGTATGGTGGTCAAGAACTTGGCTGACCCGTTTGCTGCCAATGTGGTTAAGGCGGTTCAGGACGTTGCTCGCGCCAATGGCTACATCGTTATCCTGGCTAATTCTGGGTGGGATCCCGAGGTCGAACGGTCCGAGGTAGAGAGTTTAATCCGGCACCAAGTTGAAGGTCTTATCATCTCTCCCCTTGGCGGTTCCAAAAGCACCTTTCTGGACATAATCCCTCCGGGCTTCCATGTTGTCACACTCGACCAGCCAATCCGGAAGGCTGCGTTCGATTCAGTGATGATTAACAACCGTCAGAGCGCCAGCGATGCAGTTCAGCATCTCTTGGGGCACGGTTATGACCGGGTCGTTGCGCTTTCGACTCGCCCATGGCTCCACACCTCTATGGAACGGATAGCTGGATACCGGGATGCTATGCGAGAGAGAGGTTTTGAATCTTTGGTTGCGTCTGTAGATCATGAGAGTTTCATCACCAAAGAGTGGCTGGGCGGAGTTCTGAAAGAGCACAAGGCCAATGCACTGATCAGCATGAACTGGGTCTGTACCATTGCAGCCTTGCGCGGACTGAAGCAGAATGGCAAGCGCCCGCTTCGAGACATTGCTTTTATTTCATTTGATGACTTCGAGTTGGCCGATACGATCCAGCCGACGGTATCCGCAGTTCGACAGCCCACTGAGGAGTTCGGTTATGAGGCAGCTCAATTGCTCTTTCAGCGACTCAGGGGTACAAGTCAACAGAGGCGACGTACCATCGCGCTGCCCACCACGTTCATTCCCCGCGAATCCTGCGGGTGCAGGCTCTAAGCGAAAACGACGCACGAAGCCCCGCGGAGAGGGTAGGTTTGGTCGCCAAGTGATAACAATCCGGTTTTTCGCTGTCGTTTAGACACGCTCACCGCATTACTCAGTTTGATTCGCCACAACCAAGTATCCATCGTCCGTCGAAACCATGAAACGACGCGCCTCCGTTCCGTGAATCGGGTACATTCAGCAGCATTCCCGAATTGCGAACAGATTATCGTGACAATTTGACAAAGTTGTCGAGGGTATAAAACCGAACACAAAAAGCCCTAACCCTAGCTGCGTGTAGAGGGGTCTTTGTGACAAAACTCGCTTTTCAGATCGCTCTTACTGGCTTTGTGCTCGCGCTCACCGTTCACGCACAGAACCGGTGGTTACACCACACGCTAAGATCAGGATGACCATCGACCAGACAGCCGCGCTCCTTCCGGCACTATGCATCGAGTTGGCGCGGCCGCAAATCTGGCGAGACCTCGGATGCGGCTAAGGTGCCTTCACTATGGCTCTCGCATGTCTATTAGCTCATGGAAGCACAATTCATGGCGTTGATATGGACCAGCGAACGTGGCGGAAGGTTTCGGAGACGCACGACGGTGTTGCAATACGTACGGTTCTTGTCACGCGCCCAAATATTCGCCTTACCAGATGCGGCTGGGCGCGAAAATCATCTTCTAACCTCGTTTGAAAAAGGGTGGTATGTGCACCGGGCCGGGTTGCACATACCACCCCTTTATCATGCAAACCTGAGCATCAGGAATGCACGATTCCCGACAAACGCCTCACTACGGTCGATTCAAACGTTCAGCTCCAGGCAGCGGTCGATAACCTGAAGCGTGCCTCCGATGTGGCCGAATCAAGCGGCATTAAAATCGTGATTGAGCCGATCGATCTGATCGAGAACCCCACCATCTTCCTTACATCGGTACGCGACGGCTTTGATATCGTGCGAGCTGTCAACCGCTCCAACGTCAAGGTGTTGTACGACTTCTATCACGAGCAACGCGGCGGCGGTAACCTGATCGAGAAGCTGGAACAAAGCATCGAATGGGTCGGCCTGGTACACATCGCAGACGTTCCCGGACGGCATGAGCCGAGCACAGGCGAAATCGACTACACCAACATCTACCGCAGTCTGGGTAAGCTGCACTATGACCGCTTCATCGCCATGGAGTATGCGCCGACATCTGATCCTGTCGCTTCGCTGCGGAAGACCAGGATCGAAGCGCAGCAGGCCATTGCCCAAGGTCGTATCGTCGCCTGACGAAGGGATACTATTGGCTAGATCAAGAGGACGCAAGGCATGAGCATGGCACATCTTCGAAGGATCCTGGCCGTTGTGTTGGGCGTGAGTACCCTCGGCCCTGCAGCGGTCGCTCAACAACGCGGTTCCAAGAGGCCGCTGGATTACGTGAACACGCTGGTAGGCACCGCCCCCCTTGATCAGCAGAAGCTGATTGGCAATGCACCGCCGCCGGGCGAGCAGTTGTACTCAGGGTTCACCAGTCCTGCGGCCACACTTCCGCACAGCTCCACGGAGCTTGGTCCCATCAACGCGAACCTCGACGTCCACTACCTTGCCGGTGTGCGCGCCACGTACTTCTATCCCAACCGTACGATGTATGGCTTCTCCACCGGCGCAGACGGAAGCCCCATACTGATGCCCGTCGTGGGTGACTTCACCGTACCGCCGGAACGCAGTGGTTCTGTCGATGACAAGTCGCGCGAGAAGGCGTCAGCAGGCTACTACAGCGCCTACCTGGACGACTATCGCACCCAGATTGAGATGACGGCTACTACGTGGACCGGCATCTTCCGGATCACCTTTCCAGCCTCAAACAAATCCAACATTCTCCTTGATCTTCGCCGCAGCGGCGGCGCCGTGGAAGTGGTCGGGGACCGTACGCTTCGCGGCCACACCGCGGATGGCAGAAGCTCCTTCGTCGCGGAGTTCTCTCAACCCTTCCAGACCTTCGGCACCTTTAAGCAGAATCCGCCGCGCACGGCGCGCGATCCTCTCATTGGGTTCGATGACGTGAATCCCGGTGACCGGTCCATCACCGGCAACTATGCGGGTGCTTACCTTCGTTTCTCCACCACGGACAAACAGCAGATGCTGGTCAAAATCTCCTCCGGCACAAGTTACGAAGCAGCGGAAGCGCGCCTGAGCACGGAGCAGCCCGGTTGGGAGTTCGACGGCGTACATCATCAGGCCGAAGAAGCGTGGGCAAAAAAACTAAACACCATTGAAGTGAAGGGCGGTACGGAAAAGCAGCGGCAGCTCTTTTACTCCTGCCTGTACCACTCGCTGTACAGTCCGCATCTCCTGGCACGCAAGGGCGAACCGTTCAAGAATGCCCACAACTTCGCGGAGACCGCAACGTATGACCGGTACGGGCCTGTGCCCCTGTGGGACACGGGCCGCAATCAGATTGTGTTACTCACGCTGCTGCTGGAACCGGAAACCAAGACGGACATCCTCCGTTCCGAGCTGGACGATGCGCGCGAACGCGGCTACATGGAAACCTCGTTCCATGGTGACAACGCAGTGTTCATGTACCTTGGCGATTGGGAACGCGGCCTTACGTTCGATTGGTCCGGTGCCTACGAGTTCCTGCGCAAGAACGCCGTGGATCCCAAGGGACCGCGGGGATACTTGGCAGAGTACATGCAGCAGGGCTGGATCTCGGACATCGTTCCCGCCGGCAATCCCAGTCCGCCCTACGCGGGGGGCAAAGCCGGTGCTGCCACCACACTGGCATACAGTTGGGATGACTACGCGCTTGCGCTGTACGCGAAGAAGCTGGGCAAGACAGACGACTACACCATGTTTCTTCTGCGCGCGCATAACTACAGGAACGTCTTCGATCCTTCCGTGGGCTTTATCCGCGGCCGCACACAGGACGGCGCGTGGATCTCCCCGTTTGACCCGCGCGAGCCGTACTACAACTTCATGATGAAGGAAGCCTCGGGATGGTCCACGCTCTGGCTTGTGCCACACGATGTGCATGGGCTTGAGAATCTTCTGGGTGGCCGCGAAAGGTTCGCCGCCAAGCTGGATGAGTTCTTCTCCACGCCTTATACGGCAAAGGGCATCTGCAGGGATTGCACGGGCGTCATCGGCCAGTATGTACACGGCAACCAGCCCGACCAGCAGGCGGCGTATTACTACGACTGGGCGGGCCAACCCTGGAAGACACAGGAGCTCACGCGCAGGATACTCGCAGAGATGTACGGCAGCGGCCAATACGGCCTGGCGTTCCCGGGCATGGACGACCAGGGCTCGACGTCATCCTGGTATGTGATGAGCGCCCTGGGCTTTTATCCCGTGGACCCCTCCAGCCCGAACTACATTCTGGGCAGCCCCATCTTCGACGAGGCCACAGTTCACATGGGCAACGGCCACGACTTCAAAGTGGTTGCGAAGAACAACTCCGCCCGGAACCAGTACATTCAATCTGCAACATTGAACGGCAAGGCATGGAACAAGACCTGGTTCAGCCACGCCGACATTGCGAACGGCAGTGTGCTGGTTCTTACCATGGGACCACAACCGAACCGGCAGTGGGGAAGCGCTCCGGAAGCTGCTCCGCCGTCCATGTCGTCCAGTCGCTGACGAACCCAGGTCGGCTGTGGCGTCCTATACGATCTGAGAGAATTCGCAGCGGTGTCTTGGCTGACGTCCGTTGCCTGACTTGATGTTGATCTGCGGACATTGGAGATCTTTGGCAATGCGGCAGTGTGCGGTGACTCGTGTCGCAAACTCTTCGGTCTGACCGGGAATGGCAAAGCTGGCCATCGTTGTACATGTGATTGGCTTGGGCGATGGCGACTCGCCGGTAATTGCGAACGCGCTTTTTGCCGTCGATCTGCTCGCCCTCGACGATGCCGCCGAGACGGGCCGGAACGGCAAGACCTGGGAAGGCGGGCTCATCCATCAGAAGGAGAACATCGATCGGGTCACCGTCGGGCGCTAGAGTTTGTGGCAGGAAGCCAAAGTCGTAAGGGAAGCACATACCCGCAGCAGCACCTCGGTCAACGAAAACACTTTCTGATCCGGGTCGGAGCCGTATTGAGTTTATCGATGTTCGACGCCACACCTGCATCACCAGTCTCGCCCTGTCAGACAGCGGCGAGACCACCAGCCGTTGCGGAGGCCCGTCGGGAAGCGAACTTCCGTCTGTAGTACGCCGTGGTCAGAATGATGGCGGGCACCCCGATCGCCGCCGGCCAGAGCCACAGGATGATGCCGGCGTGACGGAAGATATGGCTCAGAGTGACGGTCGAAAAGCCGTCCAGGCTGCAACGTAGCTGCCGATGAACTTCGCCAGGTGCGAGTACCACCAAAACATCTTTTCGATCGGTTTCCAAAGAAAGAGCCACATGTCGCTGGCGGTTCCACGCATCCCGAAACTCCCAAGGACGATGGCCACCACCTGCATGCGTTGTACGGCTGAAGGGCGAAACCATCCCATGGCGACGAGCGAGGCGGATGCGATGAAGGCAATGCAGGCTGTTAACCAGTCCACCGGTTGTGCCGAGCCGCCGCGGACTAAGTCCTTCAGCTTCAAAACGCGGTATCCAGAGAAGGCGAGATAAGCGCTGATCATTGAGACGAGTGCCAGAAAAAGCACGGGACGAAGGAACGCCATAGGCAGAGCGGTACACGAGACCAGCCCCATCGCATAGAGATAGACCAAACCCCAGCGCCGGTGCTGTTTTCCGCCCTTTGCTGTTGCCAGAGCTACCGGCGCAAGCACAAACGATACCATGCCGGCGGTGACATGAACGACGAGAAACACTTTCATTCAGAGTGGGTCAGGGTGCATTGTGCGGCTCCTTTGTCTTCTGACAGATCATGACGTGCTACACACACGAAGACCATTGGCAGGTATCAACTCCGAAAGATGACAGGTGTCACCTCTCACTCATGATGGCCTGCGGTTTCGGCCAGCAATCGCCTACGAGATGATAGAAATGTCGAAGGTTAGTCGGAGAGCATGGACCGGAACAGAATGAATCTCGTTTTCAACGCTCCCGGTATGCTCCGCGACGAGACGCGCCTGCTGCGCTAGGGTTCGCTGCTGTACTCCGTCTTCTGGTTCGCGGAGCCCCTTCAGCGTCGGTCTCTTGCGGTATGGGTCATCTTCCTGGTCTTCTATGCAATCTTTCTGACCCGGCATTTGCGCGTACTGCGTGGAAGTAGACAGGGACAGCGCATCTGGCTGTTCGTTCTGTTTCTGCTGGGCTACCTTTACTATCCCTTCAATCCAAACGCCGGCGGCGAGTTCGTCTTCGCTGTCGTCGTAAGCAGCTTCTTCCTTCGCCAGGAAGCACGCTGTCTGCATTTCGAATGTTCGCCGGTATCCTGGTCGCTCAAGCAGCGGGACTTTGTCTTGAAACCTGGTGGCTGCACCTGCCATGGTCAGTTGCTCAATCCGTGGTGTTCTTCATGATGGTCATCGGCATCAGCAACTTCACGTTCGCCCGGCAGGTCTTCATCAGCAACCAGCTGCGGAAGGCCAACCAAGAGATCGAACGCCTCACCCAAAAAGCCGAACGCGAACGCATCGCACGAGATCTTCTACTCGATGAAAGAGGTGCAGGTCTTGGCCGAACGTTGGCGTAGGCACTACAACACCATCCGTCCACACGCTTCCCTTGGCTATCGATCGCCTGCTCCAGAGACGTGGTACCCAGAGATCAAGACAGGGCATGGACAAGTGGAAAGCAAGCTACGCTTCCCACTATTGGAATGGTCCGCGTGGGACGTGGTAGGGTTCTCGTCCACAGTCGATGCACGTCCCCCCGGGAGCTGGTTCGTTCCGCCCGGTAGCAATCGGAGCAGCGGCAGAGGTAACGAAGCTGCTGAAGCCTCCGGTGGAAGAGGGTCGTAAAGGCGACTCTGCAAGCGTGCAGGCCGTAACGTGAGTGAACGCTGAGCAAGCCTCGAAATCCATGATGCAGGAGCCGACCCGCCGCGGACTTGGGGAAGGCCGATGAGGGGGAAGAGTATGAGCGAACAGCTTCCTTCAACCTGCCGGGGTAGTGGCGACGGCATGTAAGCAAAGGGGACTGAAGGCAACACGGGAAGCCCCAGCGGTGATTGTGGTTGGATCAACTGGCAGCTCGCGAGAGACAGGCCGGGCCGTTTGGGGTGGCGGAGAGGCCTGTAGTACCGATGAAGCCGGGTAATGCCGGTGGAGGGAAGAGGCCTCAGTTGAAGGCGAACGTAATAAACGACGAGGGACAACGGGATTGGTGATGAACCTAACAACCCTGATAAGCGTTCAGAAGTTGCAGATGGCGTTACACGCAAAAGCGAAGGAATCGCCCTACTTTCGTTTCCACGCGTTGTACGACAAGGTGTACCGCGCGGATGTTCTGGTGTATGCCTACAAACGCTGCAAAGCCAATGGCGGGGCAGCGGGAGTGGACAATCAGACATTTGAGGACATCGAGCAGTACGGTGTGGAGCGGAGGTTAGACGAACTGGCGCAAGAACTGAAAAGTCGAACGTATCAACCGCAGCCTGTGCGGCGGGTATACCTACCCAAGCCGGATGGGAAGCAGAGGCCGTTAGGGATACCAACAATCTGGGATCGGGTTGTGCAGACGGCGGCAATGTTGGTGCTCGATCCAATCTTCGAGGCCGACTTGCAACCTGAGCAGTATGCCTATCGGGCAGACCGCAGCGCATTGGACGCAGTGCGGCATGTCCACAAGCTGATCAACACTGGCCATAGAAGGATTGTAGATGCGGATCTCAGCAGCTACTTCGATAGCATTCCACATGCCGATCTTATGAGGTCGGTCGCTCGAAGGATCGTCGACGGAGCGATGTTGCATCTGATCAAGATGTGGCTGGAAGCTCCGGTTGAGGAAACCGATGAACGCGGGAATAAACGTCGGAGCCTGCGCAATCGGGACGAAGGTCGGGGCACTCCACAAGGAGCTCCGATCAGCCCGTTGCTCAGCAATCTGTATATGCGCCGGTTTGTGCTCGGGTGGAAGGAACTTGGGCATGAGGCGCGTTGGGAAGCGTATATCGTGAACTACGCCGATGATCTTGTCATCTGCTGTCGGATGGGGGCGGAACAAGCTCTAGCCACAATGCGGAAGATGATGTCGAAGCTGAAGTTGACGGTGAACGACTCGAAGACGCGGGTCTGCTCTGTGCCGGAAGAGAAGTTTGATTTTCTTGGATACACGTTTGGTCAATGCTACAGCCCCAAAACTGGACGGGCCTATCTTGGCACCGTTCCAGCGCGAAAGCGGGTGCAACGCATCTGCCGGGAGATACGCGAAATGACCGGACGGAGTACAACCTCGTTGGATCCAGCGACAATAGTGACGAAGCTCAATCGCACAATGTGCGGATGGGCGAACTACTTTTGTCTTGGGCCGGTCAGTACAGCCTATCGTGCTGTAGATGGTTACGCGACGATGAGGCTGCGTCTGTGGTTGCGAACGAAACATAAGGCCTCTGGACGTGCAAACGGGATGTTTCCGGATACATATCTTCATGGAGCCTTGGGTCTCGTTCGTCTGGACAAACGGACACGCAACTTTCCGTGGGCGAAAGCGTGAGTCTTCTCCGAGAGCCGGATGCGGGAGATCCGCCTGTCCGGTTCGATGAGCGGGATGTGGAAACGGAGCAAGGTGAACCTAGTGAGGCACCGGCAGACGAAAGAGCCGGAAACAGATAGGGATCACCTAAACCACCGCGCCACATCTCGACTCTACCGCCTGAACCAACCCGGACGGATTATCTTAGCTGGCAGGAGGCTTCACCATGGAGATTTCAACGATCGGCATTGATCTGAGCAAGACCACCTTTCACCTGATTGGATTGAGCCCACGTGATGAGATTGTGCTTCGTAAGAAGCTTTCGCGGAAGCAGCTGCTGATCTTCACCGCAAGTCGTACGCCTTTGTTGATCGGCATGGAAGCGTGCGCTGGAGCCCATTACCTCGCACGTGCCTTGAGGGATCAGGGGCACGATGCACGATTGATGCCAGCGCAGTACGTGAAGCCGTACGTCAAGACGAACAAGAACGACTACCTGGACGCGGAAGCGATTGCAGAAGCTGTGCAGCGACCGACGATGCGCTTCGTGCCGATCAAGACCGACGAACAGTTGGATCTGCAGGCGCTGCACCGCGTACGCGACCGCTGGGTGGCAAGACGAACGGCCGTGATGAATCAGATCCGCGGGTTTCTGCTGGAACGTGGAATCGCTATCCGGAAAGGACCTTCTTACCTGGTGAGCCAGCTGCAGGTCATCTTCAGCGATGGCGATTCTTTGTTTTCCGGACGACTGCTGCACCTGATTCGCGAGTTGAAGCATGAGTGGGACGAGCTCGAACGCAAGATCGAAGAAGCTAGTGCCGAGCTTGCCCGCATTGCCAAGCAGGACGACGGATGCTATCGCTTGATGGAGGTTCCGGGCTTCGGACCGATCGTTTCGACAGCACTGGTTGCGGCTATCGGCAACGGCATCAGCTTCAGAAAAGGGCGAGACCTGGCAGCCTGGTTAGGGCTTGTTCCCCGACAACACTCGACAGGCGGCAAGACCAGACTGCTCGGCATCAGCAAGTTGGGCAACGAGTACCTCCGACGCATGATGCTTCACGGCGCCCGATCCGTGGTGATGCAGATGGAACGAAAGCCTTCGGCTCTCGGCGAGTGGCTGACCAGCCTTTCGGCAAGACGCCATCGCAACATAACGGTCGTCGCTTTGGCCAACAAGATGGCTCGAATCGCGTGGGCCATCCTGAGCAAAGGCACACACTACAGCGCACCTGCCTTCGTGGCGGCCTGAACCGAGGCATGGAAAAGACGCCCAAAATACGGGCTTGGAAATCGCTTCGCGATTCCACACTTTTCCACCCCTCCGACGACGATGAATAAGGCTTTCTCCTCAAGTTTGCGAGACAAATCGATGTGTGAGTGAACGGTCACAACCGGCGTTGCTCAAGCCTGTGTGGGAATGAGAACCCTTTGGAGTTCGACCCACTTTGTAGGACAGCGACGCGCGGACTCCATTATGGCCAGGAGCGGAAGCTCCACAAACAGGCCGGATACATTTGCGCAGACCCTAATCACTCGCCACAAAGATTTAGCTTGCAATCCGACGGCGGACCATACATATTCCCACACCCTCGACGGCGGCGAGATAAGTATGATCGGCCCCGGCAATTTTGTACCGGTTGAAATGTTAGTCTTCGGCAAAATCTGAGAGGAGATTTTGCCGTGAAGAAGAAGCGTTTTTCTGTGGAGCAGATTGTGGCGGTGCTGAAGCAGGCGGAGCTTGGTGTGCCGGTCGCGGAGGTGATCCGGAAGGTTGGCATCAGCGAGCAGACCTTTTATCGATGGAAGAAGCAGTACGTTGGTATGGAGACAGATCAGGCCCGTCAGCTGAAACAGCTTCAGGAGGAAAACAGCCGGCTGAAGCAGCTGGTTGCCGACCTGAGCCTGGATAAGACGATGTTGCAGGATGTGCTCAGAAAAAAGTTCTAAGGCCCTCGGGTCGCCGTCCGATGGTCGATCATTTGCGCGATCAGTATCGGTCGAGCGAACGGCATGCCTGCCAGGTTCTTCTTGTGGGGCGAGGCACGTATCGCTACCAGAGCCACCAGGAACCATGGACGGAGTTGCGGATGCGTATCCGCGAGATCGCACAGGGCAGGGTGCGCTACGGATATCGCAAGATCCGTGTGCTGTTGAACCGCGAGGGTTGGAACGTGGGCAAGTACCTGGTGTATCGGCTATACAAGGAAGAAGGCCTGGCCTTAAAGAAACGGCCAAAACGAAAGCGAAAAGCGATGCGGCATCGCGAAGAGCGCTTCATCGCAAGCGCCCCGAACCAAGCGTGGAGCATCGACTTCGTTGCGGATCAGCTCCAGGATGGAACCCGCTTCCGAGCGTTGACGATGCTGGACGTCTACACACGAGAAAGTGTTGCTATCGAAGTGGGCCAGCGCCTGAAAGGAGATGATGTGGTCCGAGTGCTCAATCGAATGAAACAACAGCGTGGAGTGCCGAAGGTGCTGTTCTGTGACAGCGGAAGCGAGTTCACCAGCCAAGCGATGGACCTCTGGGCTTATCAGAACGGAATGAAGATCGACTTCTCGCGTCCTGGCAAGCCGACCGACAATGCCTTCGTGGAATCGTTCAATGGAACCTTCCGCGGCGAGTGCTTGAATGCACACTGGTTCGGGACACTGGCCGAAGCAAAACGGCTGATCGAGGCTTGGCGCCAGGAATATAATGAGAGTCGTCTTCACCGATCTCTCAGTGACCGGACGCCGACCGAGTTCGCCACTGAGTACGCGGCTAGCCGCGTACTCAGTACAACTTAAACCAGCCGAAGACTAACGCTAGGCTCGGTACAAGAAAACTGGTCCGATCAGTACAAAACTCGCTGCGCTAAACTAACAAGCTAACTGGTGCAAAAGATCGGGCAGACCATCTCCTTACGCATGGATGAATTCTTGATAGGCCGCGAGCCATCGAGAGAGGATGTTCACAATGAAACGGAAATCATAACGACATGAGCGTGAGACGGCTCATTCGAAGAGAATCTACTGCCTAATATAGTTATAGAGATCAAGAACGGAAGAAAAGAGGCATGAGCCTACGCTTTTGGTTTGACACTGAGGGTCGTTCTTCTTCTTGGCGGCCGCGATCGCCCGCAGCATCAGTGGATGCGCCACCTTCACAGCTGCCGCATGGGGCAGCAGGTGATTGCAGATCCACCCTGTGAACATCGGCGCTTCCATCGCCACGGTCCACGGTGCCGGCAAAGTCTTCATCCACTGGTCGAGATGAATCCGGGTCGCCGGAACGGTGCCTTCAGAAAGCACCTTGTCGCTTACCTCCTTCACGCAATGGCTGATCGTCTTCTTGTGGATGTCCAACCCGATGAAGTGCATACTGATCACGAGGAGTCTGGGTGCGAATGCTGAGAGCTATGCCTCACCATCAGAATCTCGGTGCGACGCTCGGAATTCGGAGGGGCTGATTCCGTACTTCGAGGCGAATGTGCTGGTGAGATGTGCATGGCTAGAAAATCCCACTTCGGCAGCGATCGTCGCGATGGTATCGTTGCTGCCCAATAATTCCGCTCGTGTACGTCGGAGACGCTGCTCGATGATGTACTGAGCTGGGGTGGACCCGAACGCATGGCGGAACGCCTCCAACAGCTCATGCGAGGTCATGCCGACCAGATCGGCCAACTGCGCGAGCATGATCGGTTGTTGAAGATGATCGGCGATGAACCCGCTGGCAAGTCTTGTTTGTTTAGCACTGAACTGAGTGCGGGGGATCCGCTGGCGAACCCTATTGTGTTTCCCCGGGTAAGTCGTGAAAAAATGAAGCAAAAGCGTATGACTGAGACTTACAGATGCCAAGGCAGAGAGGTCATCTGCATGTTGGGTCAATTCCGCTAACCGTATCGTCGCGCGATGCAAGAATGCGTCGCTGTAGCCAATTTGATGTCTGATCGGTGCGATATCGATATCCCGCTGAATCAACCCTGACAATATCGTCTGGTCAAACTCAAATTCCGCGTACCGGATGGTGCCGCCTAACGCTTCGCTTTGGTATTCATGGCCGGCCGGAATGATCCAGATGTCTCCATCGAGCGGCCGTCCCGGTGAAAGCCCTTTTCCATTCAGCTCGGTCTCAATCTTTCGAATGGGGCCACCCAGATGCACGATGACTGTGTGCTTTTCTCTCTTGATAGACCAGCGGGTCCGTTGAGAGATGTTCTCGACTGTCCATGAGAATTTCACTCCGGGCAGTTCGGATTTCGAAAGAGGTTTTGGTTCCCCGATCGAGACGTCCGGCCATACGGAAGAGCGAGGATCAAAGACCATGAGAGACACCTTCCGAGTGACTTCTCTGACACCACACAATTTTAGCGGAGATTTTGAAAGACGATCCGGAGATCGTGAAAGCTAACCGAACCTTATTTATTGCAGAATGTTTACACACGCGATAGTGAGCGCTAACCGCGCGAAGCGTCCAGGCAAACTACTTCAAGGTCGAGCAGCTACGAATTGAAACAACAGACACTTACCTCATCCCTTAGATAAAGGAATTCCAAGAATGGCTACGCAGAAATTGAATGGCAAAGTTGCCCTCGTCGCGGGAGGAGCTAAGAACCTCGGCGGCCTCGTGAGCAGAGAGTTGGCGAATATGGGTGCAAGAGTAGCAATTCACTACAATAGCGCTTCCGCTCAATCACCGGCTGAGCAGACCGTTGCGGATATCAAAGCTTCCGGCAGTGACGCTTTTTCGATCCAGGCCGACCTCACGAAATCTGGCGAGATCGCTCGTGTCTTTGACGAAACGATAAATCGGTTCGGAGGAATTGACGTCGCTGTCAACACAACCGGAATGGTGATTAAGAAGCCGATCGAGTCTTGCACGGAGGAAGACTACGACAAAATCTTTGCGATCAATTCAAAGGTCGCATTTTTCTTCTTGCAAGCGGCCGGTAAGAAGCTAAACGAACGCGGAAAGGTCATCACCATCGTGACCTCTTTACTCGCGGCATATACGGATTCCTATGCGATTTATCCAGGTAGCAAGGCGCCCATAGAGCATTTCTCGCGCGCCGCTTCCAAAGAATTTGCAGCACGAGGCATTTCTGTAAATGCGATCGGTCCTGGGCCCATGGAGACACCGTTCTTTTATGGCCAGGAGACGAAGGAATCAGCCGCCTACAATCAAAACGCAGCGGCCTTGAGCAAATATACAAAGACGGGCCTGACAGACATTGCGGATATAGCTCCCGTCGTCACTTTTCTGGCTACGGATGGCTGGTGGATCACGGGCCAGACCATCTTTGCAAATGGTGGATATACGACCCGGTAAATGGGCATCAATTCACCGGGTGTGCAACACATCGAGACTTCGAGTCCTCATGTGTCGGTGTATGGCAAATCTGCCGGACGGTGCGCTGCGGATTCGGGCGAAACGGTGATGATGGCCAAGACAGCCTGTGGCGTCTGCTATCGCGCCTTGTCACACGGTTCATGGGCAAAAACTGATCTGTTCGTTATTCATCAAAGCGATCACCCACTTTTCGAAGAAACGCGACATTCGAGCAGCTCGAAACCGGATAAAACTAGCTCTGTCGGCTACCAGACTGGAGGCGTGAGGCTATGTCGGAGAAAACACCAACTCCAGCGCGATTGGAGGCGTTCTCGGACGGTGTGATTGCAGTCATCATCACCGTCATGGTGCTCGAAATTCGTGTTCCACATGCCGACGGATTAGAAGGCCTCCGGGCTCTCACACCCGGTCTTGCGGTGTACCTGATGTCATTTGGCTTCACCGGCATTTACTGGTTGAATCACCAGCACGTCATCAGACGTACGGAGCGCGCTGGCCACTCCCTGCAGATTGCCAATCTTGGATTTCTTTTCTGCTTATCGCTGCTACCCCTCAGCACTGCCTATGTCGTCGACAAGCAGCTTTCGGGTTTCGCGGTCTCGGTGTATGCCTCGTCACTCCTCATTGTCGCGTTCTCTTTCATGTGGGTCCGCCTCGCTCTGCACGGGATATTGCGCGGTCGGGACGAAGTCACTGACGAAGATCAGAGAGGCCTACGAAATCACGTTATCAGCATATTTTTGTACCTCGGCAGCGCCGGCATCGCGCTATTTTTCCCTAGACTTGTCCTTTGCTTTATTGCTCTATTGACGTTCGTCTGGACACTGCCAAATCTCTCGCTGAGCCAAATAAAAAAGCAAAGAAGCTGAACAACCACTGGAAGGCGGCTGGGATGCACACACTGAAGGTTCTTTTGATCGGCTTCGCCGTTTTAGTAGTCTTCCTAGTTGCTGGTCGCTTAGCTGCGTCGTCAAGAGGAATGGCGATTGCGTCTCTGATCTTCATCCCTATTTGGTTTGTCGCAGCCGGTGTGAACCTTTATATCGGAGTGAACGAAGCAGGATATTCGTTCAATGAAGAGCTTCCGGTATTCCTGTTGTCCTTCTTGGTTCCGACGCTCTTCGCAATAACAATCTATTGGAAAGTTCGTTGATTAAAACAAGCGTCATAGACATCGATATCGATGATATCGATCGTATTGGCTGGTGATGTTCTGACCATGTCATTGCTGGGTCTGCTAGCCACGTGGATCCCAGCGCAACGCGCCTTGTCGGTTGATCCATTGATCCTGCCGCGCAAGGAGTGAATCCCCCTCAGCGCAAGAATAGCCCCGTGTCAGTGCAGATCATCGGGCGGATCTGTAACCGAGTCGTCGAGAAGGATGAATGCGGTATGCCCTCCACGTCGCTTTTCTGCTCTCGGATTCCCGTGATCAATGTCAGGTTCGGGCGCGGCCGGAGCTGAGATCGAATTTGACAGCGACATCCTGTCAAGTGATTCAAGCCTAATGGCCGTCCTCCACTCTTCGCAAAGCTTCCTCGGCGCGACGAAGATCGGCGAGGCGGTCTCGTAGTTCTTCGCCGTAAATCTGCGCCCGCTCATAAAGCCGAGCGTTCTCGATGGCAGCGGCGGCAGGAATTGCAAGAGACCGAGCAAGCCGCAAATGCTCTTCTGACAAAGTTTCAGGCTTGGAATGTCCAAGCGAAAGCAGACCAAGGACCTCACCAGCAGCAAGCATTCGAATACCAAGCCATGACCGGGCGGGTGTCGCGTAACCCAGACGCCACGAATCGGGCTCGCGCAAAGTGTCCCGGATGATTATCCCTTCCGGGCTATAGAGAACCGCTTGCAGGATCGGGTGCTCCGACAAACGAAGAGTATTCGGCCATCCTGAACTCCGTTGCTCCTTAGCTAGTCGGGATGCCTCGCGCACCAAGAAAAGCCGCGAGTCGGTCTCGAGCAGCAAGACCTGTACTTCCTCGTATGGGATCAAAGCTGCCAGCGTCTCAAATAAAGTATCGAGGACCGCATCCAGGCGGAGATTCTGCGTGAGTGCGAGCGTCGCCTTGCGAAGCGCGTCAGCTTCTTTCCAAGCAGATTGAGCCACCGCCAGACTCTGGCCGACGGCATCTTCTGCCCGCCGACGCTCTGTGACGTCCCGCAGAAATACCATGTGGCGACCGGGAAGGAAGTCAGCACTTGCGGTCAATTCGACAAAAAGAGCAGGATGATCTTTCCGAAGAAGCTGCAATTGCTCCCGATCGCTCTGCTCCGACAGTAGGCGCGCCCAGCACCGGTCGAACTCATTCGGACGGCAGAAGCGGGCGATGGAACTCCCGAGAATTTCCCTGCGAGGAATGCCGAACAACTGCAGGGCCGTTGGATTCGCGGCGCGGCACCTTGCGGACGCGTCGACAACCAAAATCGCATCCGGTGCACTATCAAAGATCGACCGATATTCGAGGTCCCTTCTCAGAAGGCGTTCATTTGTTTGCATGTACACGGAGCGAGCAAGATGGAGAAAGCGCGCGTGCAAAATGAGAACCGAACAAACGGCAACACCGGCAAGACCGAGCATCGCCCGGCCAAATATCGCTCCGTGTAGTGCGACGGCGGAAAAGAACAGAATGAGGGCGATTGTCACCACAACAAATGAGGCGCTCTTCCACACCCCAGTCGTGCGCGAAGAACCACGTTGATCGTTGGTGGCGATCTGTGCCATATCGCTGAGCCGTCCGATAGCCCTTCTGAGGTGGGGACCCTCCACAGAATGCTTGCTATCCCATTGTCCCACTGCTATTCAGTGCGGCGCATTTCTTTGCAAGCACGACTATTCCGATTTTCCAGCAGCACTTCAACATGCCTGACTTGGCGGCGATTGCAGCACGGGACACCTGGAACTCTCACCGCATTCCCTTGGCGAGCGCCACTCCGATGGCTCTCAGAGATGCGGGTTTAGACACTCGTCGATTATAGAAGGTCCTATTTGTCAAGATGCCTGTCTTGCCCGATGTTAAACAGACGTTTCTCAAGCGGTTAACGGTCTTGGATCGGCGGAGGGTGAAGTCCGGCGCTGCCAACCATACCTACGCCATCTGTCCATTCCGCACTTCAAACCCGAAGTGGCGGAGGCTTTCACGCAGGAAAGCATCACGGCCCGTCACCCAGCCTCGTCGCCGGTTCGCCTACAAGAAAGTCGCATTCTCCGCATTCCGATGCTATGGAGTGACCCCAAACGCATCTTTACCATCGGCGATAGACGAGATTTCTATCCGGGAATGTTGACCACGCGCAAATTGGTCATCTCACGGCCAGATGGCTACAAAAGCAAGTAACCTAGCCGTTGATTAGTTGCTGGTGGGAGTTATCGAGAGATTGTCGAATTGATTAGTGTCATAGTCGGTAAACCCCAGCCCGATCTGACCGGTCTGGTATGGAGTATCGGTAAGCGTCGTCACTTTATCTCCGTCGAGATAAGCCGCGATCTGGGCCTTGTTGAAGGACAAGCGGTATGTATGCCAAGACCCGACACCGATAGGAGCGACCGATCCTTCAGCCAAATCCGTGTGCCTGCCCTGCGTGTCGGTCTTGAAAAGACTCCAACTGCCCGTATCCGACACGCGGAAGTAATAGCCCTGTTGATGGGACTGCGGGCGCTCTTGGATGCCCGCACGGCCGATCAGTTCGACCGTGCCGGGTTTGGTAAGAATGGCATCGACACTTAGCGCGTAGTTCTCCCACGACGGATCGCCGAGCAGCGTGAAAGCGTCGCTATCGTCTTGCCATTCGATCGGCTTGACGCTGTCCATCAGCTGCAGGCACTTGCCCGGCCGACCCGCGGCGCATCGCTGTATCTCAAAAGAGCCCTGCATGTCGGACAGATAACGCGCCTCCTGACCCACCTGATATCCATCGAAGTTATCGGAGTACGGCAGCTTTAGCTCGCTTGGCGGCGGAGTTGTCGCAGCTCCTTTGCCGGCGCCAGTCACGGTGCTAAACGTATAAATGTAGCCGGACAGGAGCTTAAACTGATAGCGGCCCCTCTCGTCTGGATTGAGATCGGGCAGATGAACAAAGAAGTCCTGGTCGGACTTCCCCTGGATGTTCGTCGCCCACACTTGCACGGGCTTCTTCGCCGGATTTCCGCTGACGCTGAATGTCAGCAGCGACGGCCCTTTGGCCGCCGCGGTCTCGACAATGGTGCTGTAATCGGCTCCATCAGGGGATCTCAGTGTGATGTAGCTCCCGTTCGCGCCGTCGCCGCCCAGATAACCGCTTGCGCTGTTGAGGAATTGCCAACCTGGCTGCGTGAATTGAGTCACGTGGGCCGTCGCCCACAGACTCGTTCCGATACTGTAATTCCCCGACCAAGGCTGCGAAGCCACCATCAACCCCACCGTCGGATAGGGCAGATTGGACGTAATCGCGGCGATGAGCGGCCAGTTCAAGAAACCGGTCATCTTGGCATCCACATATCCGCGAATGATCGCGCGAATCAGTGGTCCCGTTCCGCTGTTGTCGTCCTGTGAGCCGCTTTCACTGTCCCACAGCGGCTTGTGCGTCGCGAGGGCTTCCGGGGTGGAATGGCAGTGGTTCGCGTTGCCGCCATCGCCCCCTTCGCAGGAATAATGGGCGGCGACAATGTCGATGGATCTGGCAAACTCCGCATCCCTGACCATCTCTTTGGCTTCATCCCAATCCGAGTCGTCTCCCACCACCTGGGTCGCGTAGTGCTTCGCGGCCAGGGCGGCATGCAGGTCCTCATACCAAAGCTTGTTGAATCCTCTCTCGTTCCAGCCCCCGAGATAATCGATCTTCAGGCCGTGCGATTGCGCGCAATCCATCCAGGTCATAAAGTAGTCAATTGTGTCTTTCGACCAGAAGTTGCTGCCATAGTCGATCCAACCTGGCGCGGTCCAGGCCAGACCGTACAGCTTGATGTTTGGGTTGCGTAACTTGGCCTGCTCCGCCAGCCAGAACTCGTATCCGGCGTTGCAGTTCACCGTGCCGCGCGTGTGTTCGATACTGGGTTCGGAACCGTCTGTGGAGTTGGCATCGCCGCCGATCTCCAACTTTAAGATCTGCAGCGCTGCACCATAGCCGGGCTTGAAGAGGTAATCGAGAATCTGGTCGCGCTGTGCTGGAGGATAATCGATCAGCAACCGAGAATTGCCCCCGCCGCCGCTGATGGCGCCCACCCCCCCGTAGACCTCGCCGCTCTCAGCTGTCTCGACATGGACTTGCGTGCTAACCCGCTGCGCCGTCTCTCCAGCGGTTGGCGCTGTTTGTTGCGAAGTGGCCGCGTTGACCTGCGGCGCAACCGCGATCGCCAGCGACATCACAAGAACAACTCCGGCACGCAGACCTTTCATTGCTTCCTATCCTCCTACCGCATGACCGGCTGCGATTCGACTACTTTTCAGGACAGCTTTAACTGCGAATGTGCGCGTAGTAATGGTCTCGCGTATGTCACCGGCGGCTGCGCAGCCCCCAAGCATTGCGTCGAAGTTTCATCTATTCAACCCCACACTGCTACTGAAGTATTTTCTGGAATGCGCAGCCCATCGCTCATCGGTTGGCGTCTATTGACAACGCATACGGCTCCTTGCTGAAACGATAACGTTTTCACTGAGTCGTAGGTCGAAAGTCCGTTTTTTGGCCCAACTTAAATGACAACGTTGTCTTCTGCCGACTAGACTATCTCTTTTGGTTCGCCGAGATCAATCAGAATAACTAGCTTAACAGCGGCAAGGCGGCCTAACGGCACACCTGGAGGAAAACACGAGAACTCCACCCGGCCCCTCCGGCCCGACGATCCACCCGTCGACAGTCACGATAAAGTGCTTCGATCGAATCTCTGGAAAAACGGGAGGCAGGTCAGCCTTGGGCGGCCAATCCATTTTGATTTTCCCGGGACGGGTGATGAAGACAAGGATGCAACTTGTCTTACGTATACTAAAGTAGTCGATTGTGCTGCCGTTGCGTGTAGGTAGTTCGCAAGTCTTACTCGTATGCACCGAATGCCGCGACTTTCCAAGCCAGTTGGAGGAATCGATCCGGGATGCGAAGTGGAGCAGCCGCTCTCTCGGCCTTCCTTATTTCTATAGCTGCCTGTACTCTGTGCGGGCAAATCGCTCCGCAAAAGCCAGCCTCCGATAGCCTGAGCCTCGCGACTCCAGACAGGCTGGAGGATCCGGGATGGTGGCCGACGAAGGGCGACTCCTCCAGAAGGCAATATGTTGGCGTGGCAACCTGCTCCGGCTGCCATGTGGACCTGGCGGCCATTCAGAAGACGACCCCAATGCATCACGCGGGTGTCAGGGCACTTGATTCGAAAATCCTGCAAGCGCGCCCACCACTAACCTACGAGGAATCGAAGTATCACTCCACGTTATCGCTAGTCCCCGGCGATGGAGTGAAATTTTCAGTCAACGACGGAACCGGTGCGGTCTCTCAGCGTGCGGAGTGGGCGTTTGGGATGGGCAAGGTGGGGCAAACCTTTCTGCTTGAAAAGGACGGAGTTTTCACCGAGGGGCGGTTGAGCTACTATAGCGCGCTCGGTGCGCTCGGGGTGACCACCGGGCAACCACTTAATGCGCCGTCTTCGCTGGAAGGAGCACTCGGCCGCACTCTGGATTCCGCGACGACCCAACGCTGCTTTAGTTGCCACACCACCGCAGCGGTCGCTTCCAACAAATTTGAACCCAACAAGGCAACACCGGGCGTTATGTGCGAGGCCTGCCACGGCGCGGGGGCTCAACACGTCGCGGCGGTGTCCACTGGCCATGCCGACCTTGCCTCGGCGGCAATCTTTAACCCGGCCCGGCTCTCTCCAATTGACTCGGTCGATTTTTGCGGCTCCTGCCATCGCACATGGGCCGACGTAGCGATGGAAATGCCCGCAAATATCGGCCTTATTAGCGTGCGATTTCAGCCTTACCGGCTTGAGGAGAGTCGCTGTTGGGGGGAAAACGGCGATTTCCGCATTACCTGCGTGGCCTGTCATGACCCTCATCGCCCGTTAGAGCGCGAGCTGCGCTCGTATGATTGTAGATGTCTTGCATGTCATGGAACCAAAGGCCACTCCGAAGCGAAGCTGGATAGAGCTTGCAAAGTGAGCGCCGATACTGCGCTTCATGTCACATGCCGAAATACGAGGTGCCGCAAACTCACGCGATTTTCACCGACCATTACATCCGCGTCGTTCGCACCGGCGAAGGCTTTCCGCCTTAGCAATTTCAATCTACTGATCCGCCGATTGCGGAGCCTCCTGAACGGCGATGACCGCCCTTGCCCGATGCTCTTGGGCGAGTGACTTGGCCTGCTCCATAGCCGCCGCCGCGGCCCCGGTATCGCCCGTCTGACGATAAAGACGCGCTAACTGATAATGAAAACTTCCATCCTCGTCCGCATCGAGACCAAGCTTCAGGTTCGCAATTGCCTCGGGGACGCGGCCGAGTCCGGCATAGACCTGTCCAAGCAACGCATGCGCCTGCGGCAACAATTGGGGTTTTCCGCTCAGGCTCTTTTGAAGCGGAGCTTCCGCCTCCTGATACTTACGCTGGGCAACCAGCGCCTCGCCGAACAAGAGGTTTAATTCGGGATCGTTGGGGTTCAACGACAGAGCGGCTGTCGCTGTCTTGACGGCGTCTTCGATCTTCCCGTCAAACAGATAAGCGGATGTCAGTCCATGTAGCGCCGCAGGATCGTTCGGCGCCTCGTCCAGCGCCAACTTGTATTCGGAGATGGCTTCGTCATAGTGATGACGTTGCCGGTCCATATCGCCTAACAGAAGGTGGGTTTGCGGCGAATCCGGGGCAATGCTTTGGAAGCGCTCCAGTGCCTCGACCGCGAGCCGTTGATCCGCGCGGATCGACCAATATAAAACTTCCGGATCAGCGGGTAGTTTGGCTCCCGCAAGTCGCGCTGCCGTTGTCGCTGCGAGGTAGTCTCCGGTCATGTAGGAGCATTTGGCGGCGAGAAGCAATTCGGCACTTGGGTGTTGCCCGGCAGACGAGCCGATCCACCTGGCGCACTCGCGATAATGACCACCCTGATAAGCCGCGAGCGCTTTTCCACGCTGCACCGAAGGCGACTGTGATGGGACCGTCTCTCGAGACCCCCTGTTTTCGGCTCTAGAGTCTTTCTCTCTCAGTTGGCGTAAAAGTGCGTCGAGAAAGTCTCGCGACTGTCCGTCGACCTGAATTTTTCTTGCAGCGACGGCGCTTGCCAGCTCTTCCCTCTGGTCCGCAGAGAGCATTTCCAGCATTGGGGATAGATTCGAGGTTGTATATCCAGGATCGCCGCTCCAAGATTGTTCGAGTTCCTGGAGCCCCTCATTCTGCCGCGACGCAGCGAAGTCTATTTCCGCCATACCCAGGTATGGCGAATTGCATTCGGGATAAAGTTTCTTTTCGGATTGGAATTGTTCCATCGCCTCAGAGGCTTTGCCTTGCCGCAGGTAGACAAAGCCGAGCGCGGAATGAAGGCACGGTGGCTGAGGCTGCACGTCGAGGGCGCCCACGTACTGTGTAGCGGCTTCAACATACCGGCGTTGTTCCGCGAGCGATTCCGCAAATAAAGCCTTGCTATAGCCGCTTGGAGGAGTGATTTCGGCCAGCGTTCGTGAGTCCTTTTCCAGATTTGACAGGTATGCCATTCCTGCATCAAACCATGCCCTGCCGTTTTCCGGGTCGAGCAGCAACGCTTTGCGGTATGCGTTCGTCGCTTCCGCATAATCTTTCAGCGAGACCTCCGCGCGCCCGAGCGCGAGTAGAGGCTGGGGATCGGAACCGTTCAGCTTTTCGGCCTTCTGCAGATATGGAAGTGCTTCCTTGGGGCGGTCTAACCGCAGCTCGTCGAGGCCGAGAAACAAAAAAGGAGAGTAGAGCGACGAATTTAAACGGATCGCAGATGCCAGATCCTTTGCTGCCGCTTGATATTGATGAGCTTCGTACTCCATGATCCCCAAGTTCGCCCAAAGTTCCGGCGTGTCCGGACGGACTTTGACGGCAGCCCGATAGTCTTCTGCGGCGGCGGCGAAATCCTGACGCTCCTGCGCTTCCTGGGCTGAGGTTAAGAGGGGGTCTACATCGGTCTGACAGAAACTAGGCATAACCATCGCCAAGCAATAAAAAGCGAGACAGAGACTAAGCCATCTGGGGGTATTCCGCTGCATGTTTTGGTAAGAAGCCGCTGTTTCGGCCGTCCTCCAGATTATCTCTCATGAAAGACATAAATGTTAGCTCATTACGACAAGAACCACGTCGGAATCTGACGAAAGGAGAGGCTCGCTGGAAGTCCCAATACCAAGTTGGGCGGTCTGCGACCTAACGAATGTCCGACTTCGCAAGTCGCCGGCCTATTTAAGAAAAACAGACTCCACACTCACAACATTCGAAACGCCATAGCCTGCTTTGACGTGAAGTAGTATCTGCATGTTCTTCTGATTCCAGTCAGGTGGCAATCCCTTGACTGCATTTGCAATCTGCGAAGCGCTGTTCAAGAATTCGCCCGCAGCTTGAGTTCCTTCCGGCCCGATGCCTGCGGCGGCGATGACAATGACGCCGGATTCCGGTCGAACCAGTCGGGAAACGATTGCATAGTCATCGACGGAAGTCCCCTTCTCGTTCCGAGACCACGAGAGTTGTGGATTGGCGCGGTCTTTTATCTGGTTTCCTCCAATGAACTCAAATCGAAGCTGATTCGTTAGTTCAAGCGTCAGGTAATTGTTGAAGGCGCCAATCAGGATGACAGGGGCATGCCGAAGGTCCCCCGGGGAAATGTCGTGTCCCCAACGCACATCAAACGGTTTTCCGTGATGGTTCAGGAACGTGACGACTTCAGCTGCCGCCGCAAAATCATTAACCATGACACGATCGTTAGCGTGCACAAGGTCCTTGGCGTCGATCTTGGTACCGGGCGGAAGATCAACAAAAAACTCCCGGCCTTGCTGATCCACGTGATGCGAATCTAGGTAGGAATCAAGATACTCGTTGGAGAGGGAATAAACGGCGTCTGTTCCAAAGTAGATGAGTGCCGGCTCTGAACTCTTCAGAACCGGTTGCCAAAACGTATCCGCTGCGCTCCCTTGCATTCGATGCGCCAATCCTGCCACGGTAAGCGCTACTAGGCAGAGGGCAGCCGCAATCGCAATGACATGTTTGCGAGAGAGACCCTCAGGCTCCAGCGTCAACCCGATTTGCTGCATAGCCGAAGCCGAGGCGGACTGCTGACCGTGAGATGGCGCGCCATCAGAAGCGCTTGCTGGCGGCAGGATGTCCATGGCCTCGTCTGCCCGATCTACTGATTCGTGGCGCGAAGAAAACAAAAAACACGGATGGTACGAACCTGGGTGTAATTCGATCCTTACATGGTCCTCCATGCCGTCAGCGGCGTAGTACTGTGCCAACCGCTTTCTCAGGTCGGAGGCGCGAACACGCACAATTGGATCGTCGCCGGTGTTGTAGTCTGACTGCTTCCCAAAAACCTGAGCGCCGACAATCCGCTCCTTGAGCATTTCATCGTGGCCTTGAAGTGTTTGTTCGACCAAATATTGCAGGAGCCGCTGAGATTGTTTGCTCGTGCGAAAGATAGAACTGAGCAGAATGGAAGCTAGCGCCTGCTCAATCTGAAGGTGGCTCGGTCCTTGAGACGCAATCGGATGAGGCGACCGATCATCGAGAAGCTCAACTTGGCCCACTTCTTCCACTTCAGTTCCTCAGACTTGTCTGCGTGACCGCCAGGTGAAGACAAGGTGCATTTACCTAGTGGTAAACCATATCTGCCAAGCATAGCTCCCTGCAAGAGTGGAAGTCACAGTCGAATTCTAGAATGGAGCGGGCCTAATAGCATTTCCTTTGCCTAGATGCCGTTTGGGCCCGTAGGGTTCCTGCTGCACGCACTGTTCCCAAACCATCCCCGGCATCTTGCCTAATGCCCGCCTTATACGTAACCCTTTTGGCCAGTGAGACTTACGCTGCCGGAGGATCTTGCGATGGCTGCCTTGTTACCTCATACCACGCTCGATCTGGCTAGGCGTTGGGAGTTTGAAAAACACGGTAAAGCCACCCACCCCTTAACCGTAACGATACCGAATCGCGCCTACACCATACCGCACCGTACCTTGTTTGTCGTTGGTGAGCACCTGTTTCCTTAGGGGGCAGTTCGGGAGGGCGACTCAGCGACGCCAAGATGCGGTTCGAGACAGATCCATCGAATTTGCTGCGGAAGCTCAAGCGAATCGACCTTCACCCTTTTTCAGAATCGACAGTCAATACACGCCTTACAAATTCTCAGGAGCGATCTATGACGCATCAAGTTTGCAACTTCAGTTTTCGGACGGCCTTGGCGGGAATACTTCTCATCGCGCTGATAGCTGTGGGGATCTCGGCACGAGCATTTGGCCAGGGCGATCCAACCACAGCGAGCCTCAGAGGAACGATCACGGATCCAAGCGGTGCTCGCATCAACCAGGCGACGATAGTTATCAGCAGTTCCGAGAAGAGCATCACCAGAACGATGCAGGCTGATTCGCAGGGTGGCTTTTCGTTCGGGCTGCTTCCGCCGTCCACATATTCGCTGAGCATAGAGGCGAAAGGCTTCAAGGGGTATAAGCAGACTGGCATCACGCTCGACGCAGGACAGGCGGCGACACAAGACGTGTCGCTGACCGTCGGCGGGCAGCAGGAACAGATCGTGATTACCTCCGAAGCCCCCTTGTTGCAGACGTCCAACTCGAACATTTCTACCGATGTCGATGCGAAACAGATAGTAGAACTGCCCCTCAACCTGCGCAATATCATAGGTTTAACGACACTAAATTCCTCGGTCAACAACACCACTGAGAGTCAATCGCTCTTTGGCGGGAGCGCAGCCACGAACGGAAATGCTGACCAGGACATCTCGTTCTTGAACTTCTCAGGCGGGTTCTTTGGTACCTCGGCCTTCATGCTCGACGGCGTCTGGGATACGTCCGGCGACTGGGGCGCTTCGATCTATGTGCCGTCTGTCGACGCAGTTCAGGAATTCAAGGTTCAGAACAATTCATTTACTGCTCAATATGGTTGGAGCACCGGCAACGTCGTCGATGTTGTGACCAAGTCCGGAACGAGCCAGTTCCACGGGAGCGCATACGAGTTTTATCGCAACTCTGCCATGGACGCCAATTTGTGGTTCGCTAACCACAACGGTCAACCGAAGCCCGACTTCGACCGTAACCAGTATGGCGTGTCCGCGGGTGGCCCGCTCTACCTTCCCAAAATCTATAAACAGACTAACAAGACCTTCATTTTTGGTCTCTATGAGCGGCTCAAGAGCGCCACGCCTTCTTTGTCAACTGACACGGTTCCACCTGCCGCATTCCTCGCCGGGGACCTCTCCGCTTTGCTGGGCGCTCAGGTCGGGGTTGACGGCCTCGGGCGTCCAATCCTCTCTGGCCAAATTTATGATCCCAACAGCGCGCGGCAGATCACGGCAGGAACGGTCGATCCAAAAACCGGATTAGCCGCGACTCAGACTGGATATATCAGAGATCCAGTTCCCGGCAACAATGTTGCGGCGTATACCACATTCAATCCTTTGGCGGTGAAGATGCTCTCGTATTATCCAAAACCCACGGGAGCGGGACTCACTAACAACTACACCGCGTCTGCGAGCGACCCTTCCGCTTCTCGCGAGTATCTGATTCGCGTCGATCATAATTTCACGGGCAACACACGGATATTTGGCCGTTACTCCTACAAGCAGGAGTACAAGACCGGAACCCCGGAGACGTGGGGAGCCGACAATCCGGCCGGTCCGGGTAATCTTCGCCCAAACAACCGCTACAACATCACCGCCGGCTTCAGTCACGTATTCACCCAGACCTTCAGCATGAACTCTGTCGCCGGGTTCGAACACTGGGGGGAACAATCCACGAACCAATCCCTGGGTTTCAAGCCGTCGACACTAGGCTTGCCCAGCTACCTGGATACTAATAGCGCTGAGTTTCCGCTTATCAGCGTCGGCGGCGAGACCACGCTAGGACCGCGCGGGGGGCAAGAGAATACCGCGCTTCGCCCGACCGGTAGCGCCGGAGTGGACTTCCTCAAGATAATCAACACCCACACCCTGTCTTTTGGGTTCATGGGCGTGCTATCAGAACAGAATTACGCCGGTTTGTATCAAACGTCTCTAAGCTTTGGCGGCGGCTTCACAAACGGCCCGGATCCGGACAATCCCACGGCAAACACCGGCAGTGGTGTCGCCCAGGCCCTTTTTGGCGTCCTCGACGGTGGCAATACTGGCGTTCAGTTCAATCCAGCGATCGCCAAAAAATACGGCGGCATTTATATTCAGGACGATTGGCGTTCCACTCCCAAGCTCACACTCAACCTGGGCCTCCGCTATGAAATTCAGTATGCCCCAACCTACCGGCACAATACTGCAGGGTACTTCGATCCGCAGGTGGCAAACCCCATTGGCACCGCGATTGGTACGACGCTTCCCGGCGCGGTTGTCTTTGTAACTCCGAGTCACCGGGCAACCTACGACACCAACTACGCGAACGTCGCTCCAAGAGTAGGGTTTTCCTATAACCCAGAGCCAAAGCTTGTTTTTCGAGGGGGCTTTGGAATCTTCTTCCCACCCTCCGCATACTTGAACCAGACCACAACCGACGGGTTTTCGACGAGCACGAATGTGATCGGCGAACTCAGCGGCAGCCGAGTACCGAATCCGGCAGTGAGCATTTCAAATCCTTGGCCGCAAGGTTTGCGAGCAGTCACCGGAAACTCTCTCGGACTTTTGCAAGATGTGGGCTTCAGCACCGGCGCCTACTTTCACTCGCGCCCTTCCAGCTACGTAATGCAGTTCATGACCGGGCTCCAGTACGCTTTCGGGCCGACAAATGTATTGGACGTCACCTATGTGGGTCTGCTCGGCAGGCATCAGCTTTCTGGCGGCCTCAATGAAACTCAGCTCAACCCCGCCTACCTCTCACTAGGCACCGACGTCCTCAATGGAGGCGTACCCAATCCGTTCAACGGCTACATTGCAACCGGCCAGAGCAGTTGTAGCCTCGATCAGCCAACTGTGGCTGAAAACCAGCTTCTACATCCCTTTCCGCAGTTCTGCGGTGTCACGCAAAACGATGCGCCTGTGGGATTTTCAAACTACAACGCCCTTCAAGTCAACTTTAAGCACCGATTCACTCAAGGCCTTGATGTTCTGGTTTCCTACACTTTCTCAAAGTTCCTCGACAATGTCGAAGGCACGAACAACTGGGCATACTCCAGCAACCAGGGCCCAGCAAACAACTACAACCTTGCCGCCGAGAAAAGCGTTGACTCTGGAGACATCCCACATTCTCTGGTCGTCAACTATGTTTATTACCTCCCGGTCGGCAGAGGCAAGAAGTTCGGGTCGAATCTTAATCGGGCGACCGATGCGGTATTGGGTGGATGGCAGATCTCCGGCATCACCACGGTCAAGAGCGGCCTTCCGCTGGGCTTCTCAGGAAACAACATCAATTCCTATGGCGGCAATCCGCGGCCTGATGTTATCGGCGACCCGAAAGCAGTTCACCGTTCCGTGAACAAATGGTTCAATACGGCTGCTTTCGCGTATGCACCGTATGGAACTTTCGGCACGGCGCCGCGAAACTTCTCCAATGTGCGTGGCCCTTACTATCAGAACTGGGACCTTGCAATCTTGAAAAATTGGACCCTTCCCAAGGAAACACGGTTGCAGTTCCGTGCGGAAATGTTCAATGCTTTCAACCATCCTAACTTCTATACGCCTAATACAGGCTACGGTGGATGCGACCCAAATGCCGGTCCGAACTGCAATTCATCCTTCGGTACAATCACGCAGACGTTTTTCGCCAGGGACGTACAAATAGCAGGCAAATTCTATTGGTAGAGCCATGCAGCGCGTCTTTACTCGTATATCGATGAGGCCCTTACCTCCCGGCCAGCACTCTTTGTGGGCCAGGAACTTCAATTCCACTCCGATTGAAGATATGACTAGTAACATCACTACCGTTGAGCCGACCTCCTTTTGGCGAGCAGTTGTAAGGCTGCATCACGGACTTGTCTGCTTGAGAAGCGACAGAACGAATGACGCAATGATCGACCCAGATCAGTCGTAGCCACACAAGGACTCTTTGGACATTACCTTGTTACCTGCCACAACCCTAGCCATCTATGAACCCTCCAGCGAAGCGGGGCTTCATACGTCGATGCAAGTTGAGCAGCCGGGTGTGAGAAGATGCCACGCTCAAACGCAGCACCACAGGAGACTTTAGATGAAACATATACGCGTGGTACTTCACACCCTGACATTTGCTTGCGCGGCCGTATCGTGCTTGCTCCCGGCTAGGCCCGCGCATGCTCAGATAACTGAAATTCCAAACGAAGCCAACCCAGCTATGGCTGCTTACAATGCCGGTTTCTTGGTTCAGGCCAACGGGCAGACTTTCTATACAAATGGTTACCAGCAAGGCACAGTGGCTGATGTCGAAGGAGGTTGGACAGGCGACCAGGACCTTTATGTGCTTGAAGATCGGTATGAATACACGCACAATATAAACGACTTGAACCTCATCAACGCAGCGTTAACTTCAATGCTTACCAGCCCCTCATGGCTTGGCAACGGCGGCTATATTACCGAGGACTACGAGCCTGCCGGAGTCACGCCGTCCAATCCGTGCACAGCCAACTGCCCCGATGGTTGGAACGATGATATCGGATGGACCACGGCTTTATACGCCCGTGGCTATCTGTATACGGGAAATCAGGCTTACTTAACAGAAGCCGAGAAAGGCTGGACCTTTGTCATGGACGGCCGTCCGGGCGACTCCAACGGTGGAGGGTGGAACTCCCAGTATGGCGGTATTACCGAGACAAACTTCGATCAAGGAAACTGCCAGGTCAGCAATTCGAATTTCGTTTACGCCGGCGTCTGGCTGTACGAGGCCACCGGAAATACGACATACCTCAATGGCGCTGAAGCGATCTACGCTTGGGAGCGCAAGTATCTGGTTAATACTACGGGCAGCACCATCAACAACTCGCAAGGAACCTGGTTGCCATGGCAGGTTATGGGATGTACGAGCGATCCGCAAGGCGATGTGTCAACTTACGCAAATGACAACGTTTTTGATAACGGAGGCGTCATCTACGCGGCAACCGAACTCTACCGCGTGACCGGTAACCAGCAGTACTACAATGATGCGTTGGGGATCATCAACCACGTCTACGGCGAATATAATCCCACCGCGAATCCCCCTCAGCCTCTCAGCACGGATAACCCTATCAGCAACACGGCTAACTATAATAACCAATACATGCCCCAGAACTACGTCTTTACGCGTGCTCTGAGCAACTTCCTTACAGTTGCGAGTGGATGGTGGAGTTCTCCGTACGCCACGTGGGAGCTAAACAATGCCCTGGACGCGTGGAACATTCGCAACAGCCAGGATCTTATGTGGAATACCTGGAACCAGCAGACGCCCGTGCTAAACACACCGACAAGTGGGGAACAAGAGCCTGGCGCTATGGATGTGAGCTCCGGCGACGCTATATGGCAGCAATTTCCTCCTCCCACGATGAACCTGGCCGGCACCTATGAGATCCAAAACGTCAACAGCGGATTGGCGCTCAATGTCTCTGGAGCCTCGACCGCGAACGGAGCGGAGGTGATTCAGTATCCTTTCTCCAGCGGACAGAACAATTCTCTGTGGACCCTTGTCCCGACCAGCGGCGGCTATTACCACATCAACAATGTCAACAGCGGCATGGTTTTAAATGTCTCGGCAGGCGGTCCAGGCGGCTCGGGGATCAACGGAGCGGCAATCATCCAGTGGTCGGCGCAGGGCATGATTCCGGGAAACGACCAATGGATGCCGGTGCAGAACTCGGACGGAACATTCTCCTTCTATAACCTTTATAGCAAGCAGGCCTTGGACGTGCCCGGGGCGAGCACCGCGAGCACAACGCAACTAGATCAGTGGTTTGCCAACGGCACGCCGGCGCAGAAGTTCAACCTCATTCAACCGAGCCTTAACCTGTCTGGAACCTATGAAATCCGGAACGCCAACAGCGGTCTGGCAGTGAATGTTTTCGGCGGCTCAACCTCCAACGGGGCAGAGATCATTCAGTGGCCTTTCAGCGGCGGAGCCACAAACGCGGAGTGGAGATTCGTTTCCGCAAGCCCCGGCTACTATCGGATACAGAATGTAAACAGTGGCCTTTACTTAAACGTGACAGGAGCTTCAACAGCATTCGGTGCTCCCATTGTCCAATGGAGTACGTCGGAAACTAACAACGACCAGTGGAGAATAGTGCAAAACTCCAACGGAACATATTCGTTCTACAACGCATACAGCACAGAGGCGCTCGATGTTCCCGGGGCAAGCACTACAAGCGGCACCCAACTCGACCAATATGGGGAAAATGGCACTCCTGCACAGCAGTTCAACTTGATTAGCCAATAAACAGCGCGCTGCAAGAGGTTATTAGAAACGCTCTCAAGCGCAGAGCTTCACGAAGGGAAGCTCTGCGTGGATCCCGATTTGGTGGTTGTACTTGAAGAATCTCAAACGAGCATATATACGCGGAGTATCTTGAACGAGTTCCATAGGTTCGCAGGAGGGATGATGCCGTCTCCTGGTGGAGGATATAGCCTTGCACCTGTACATCAACGTTCATGATGATCCAGCAAAACCGAAGGCACCCACACTTGTTGATGTTGCTCGAGAGGCGGGTGTCTCATTAAAGATAGCCTCACGCGTGCTCAACGGGTCCGCTCGCGTCAAAGAAGAGGTAGTGAATTGTGTTCGTGATGTCATGAGTCGTCTGAATTATCGTCCTAATGAGCTTGCGCGAGGATTAAGAGCACAGAAATCCGCAGCCATCGAAATGATCGTCGTCGATTCGTCCAATCCGTTCACCGCAAGCGTCGTCAAGGCTGTTCATGAGATCGCCCGGGCCAACGGATACATGGTGGTTCTGGCAAGTTCGGGAGGCTATCCTGCCGCTGAACATTTTCACATCGTCCTGTCTGAGCGGACGCCCACGTTGCAAGATGCAATGGAAATATAGACCGCAATGAGGTTACATGGTGGGAGCAGGATCGCTTTAGCTTCTTTAGCAACCTATCGATAAACGTCCGGTCTGTAAATGATATCGCTTAATGGTCACAAGATGACGATAGGCGTAGGATTGATTGATATGTTTAGTTATCCGTATGTAACTTGCTGTCCATTCAGCTATGGCAGGTTGATGTTCATTGTTTACGGCTTGGACTTACCGTAACTAACGCTAGTTATTACCATACGCATAGTCATCTCAGAAAATATGATCACTCGACGCAGCGCTCGCGAAGTTTGTTTTGGCATTGTCACTTTTTTGGTTGGAATCCAGTTCTCTGCCGCACAGAGCAGCATTTCAAGCAGCAATGGAGCCCGCGATGCCCCTAAGAACGTCCCCGCGCCCCTCGTGATCGTACGTCCGGCCATTGTGCCAGGTGTCTTTCACGTCGTGGTGGATGCGTTGCCCGACGCAGCAGTGCCGCCGGCGAGCCCCTTCGTCGTCGCACCAAGCGAGTCGGTTCCGCCTCTCGTTGGAGACCATTCCTCCGGGACGCTGACGGGTGATCCAGCAGATATATCGAATCCGCTTGTTCTAAAGTCGCCTGCAGGCAACATATTGCTGACGCTGAAGAGCGTCGCCTCGGACAGAGCCTCGACGACCTTCACATTCGAGCACGATCCGCATGACCGATTTTACGGCAATGGCAATGAAAGTGAAAACCATGCCGGGCCGCTCGTTCACACCTCCGGCAAACAGGTAGTCGTAAATGGCGCCACCACCGTACCTTATATCTGGTCGCCGTCCGGCTATGGCATATTGGTGGCCAACGATATTTTCGACGTCAATCGGCATATTGTATGGTCGGATTTCAACGGAACCCTAACCTGGACGGTGCCTGACGAGTTCGCCGACATCTACCTGATTGCTGCGGCGGACAGCGCGGGTGTGCTCGGCGACTACGCCCGTCTAACTGGATCGGCGCCCATCCCTCCCCGATGGACTTTCGGGTTCATGCTCAGCCGGTGGGGATACAAAGATGCCAGCGACGTACAGGACAAATGGCAGGAATTCCGCGACCGAAAAATACCCGTCGATGCTTTCATATACGACTACGATTGGTATGTAAACGACTGGCAGTTCAATCCCGCGACTTTTCCCGACCCTGCTACCAATCTCGCGAAGATGAATGAGATGAACCTGCATTTTGTCGGTATCCGAAAACCGCGCGTCGAGGGCGTCCACGCCGACTACGCCAAGGGCCAGGGTTGGGCTATTCCAGCACCCTTCGGGACGGACGTGCGCTTCGATATTACGCGTGCGCGTGCCTGGTGGTGGAACCATCAACTACCGCTGCTGAAGACAGGTGTCGACGGCTGGTGGAACGACGAGGCCGAACAAGCTTACGATGAATTTTTCTACATGTCGCAGCAGCAGTATCTAGGAGGCCGCGCAGCGAGCTCGAACCGGCAGTGGTCGATCAACCGAGCGTTTTCTCCTGGCTTGCAGCACTATGGCGCAGCGGTATGGACTGGGGACATCAACTCCGATTGGGAGACGTTTCGCGAGCAGCCGGGAACCCTTCTCAACTGGACTTTGGCAGGGATGCCTTACGTCTCCCAAGATTCCGGTGGATTTCAGAGTACCCCCACGCCGGAGCTCTACACGCGCTGGATCGAAGAGGCGGTCTTCGTCCCAATAATGCGTGCGCACGGCACTCACAACTCTCCGCGATGGCCCTGGGCTTTTGGCGACGCCGGGCTCGCGGCGATGACAAAAGCGATCGATCTGCGCTATCGGCTCATTCCTTATATCTACACGCTTGCTGATGCAAACTATCGCACCGGCCTGCCGCCGATGCGACCTCTGTTCCTGGAGTTTCCGGACGACCGGGCAACGTGGTCGTTGAATGACGAGTGGATGCTAGGCGATCGGGTGCTGGCCGCGCCTGTGCTGAAAATGGGCGGCGAACGCAAGGTTTATCTGCCGGCAGGCGGCTGGTTCGACGGAAATACGGGCAAGGCCGTAGCCGGAGGGCAAATGCTGGATCTTTCTCCAGTTCCACTGGACGTCATTCCGTTTTACGTGCGCGCAGGCACTATATTACCTATGGGTCCAGTGACGCAGTCGACAGCAGAAGCCGAGGATCCGCTCGAGATGCGCATCTATCCTGGAGCCAACGCGGCCTTCTCGCTCTACGAAGACGATGGCAATACCTATAGTTACGAGACAGGCTCCTTCACTCGCATTCCAATGCAATGGGACGACCGCAGACGCAAACTTACCATAAGCGATAGACAAGGTTCCTATCCGGGGATGCTGACTACACGCCACTTAGTAATCGCGCTCCCCGACGGCAGCAAGAAACAAGTGACCTATATGGGAAACAAACTGACTGTGCGATGCGGCAAGGGCCTACGAAGAACACAAGGAGAATAGTTGAAGGCGCGGCGAATGGAGGATAAATGTCATCACCTCTGCTGTCGGTTCCGTCCGCCGTTTGCGCTACTGCTTTTGGTGGCACTGGATTAACTCTGAGGCTCATCCGATGGTACAGGCCTTCAAATTAGCAGAGGCGTAGAACCTTTCCTGGTCAGGCGACAGAGCCTGCTCCATCCGATCAATTGCCGGTTTGCCCAGCGTGCTTTGAGCGACTGTTCATAGAAGGCAATCCGCTTACCGGGAGTGTTGACCACTTGCAATTCCTCTTCTCACTGCCAGATGAACAACACACACAAGTACCCACCTGTTTATTGGTTGCTTGGGGGAGTTATTGAGAGATTGTCGAATTGATTGGTATGTCATAGTCGGTAAAGGCCGCCCGATCTGACCGGTCTGGTATGGAGTATGCCCAGCAACCTTCCATAGCCAGTTCAAGGCGACTACTGCAATGAGTCCGCTGCAGTATCAGAGACAGTTAGGTCTGTTGTATGCGCGACGGCCAATGCTCACACGTGGATCGAACGTCGAGACCGCCGCGATACAAGCCAATTACGAGAGTGCGTCGCAGTTCAACCGCGAGTACGCCCGCATATTCGGCCGCCCTCCCCGCCGCGATGTACATGCACTTGAAGCGGCGCCTGTGGATTCTGCCGGGCACATGTGAACGTAGCGCATTGGAGTAAATTGAACGCAACCGATGAAGGCCATCTTGGCATTCCTTTTCGTGGTTCTCTATACGAGTTCCGATCCGCGTAAAACTCTTCCCTAGACCGCAGAGCCTGCGAGGGAGATAGTTGATGCTGACCATCGCCAGTCATGGCGGGCTGATCTTCCTGAGGGTGCTCCTCAGAAATACTTCATGTCCTCGAGGTCTTCAATGATGCTGGGCCCGGTAGGATTCCATCCTAGAGTGTTGCGCGTCCACTCGCCTGAAGCCGGCATGTCCAAGGTGCTCCTGAGCCTTCTCCGGAGGAATCGAAACACCGGTATCTTGATCCTTCGCCGATTGCACCTTAGTTCGTTGTCGGCATCATGCCGCCATCAACGCGTAAGTTGGCACCTGTGATGAAGTCAGCTAGAGGACTTGATAGATAAGCAACCATGTTTGCAATGTCTATCGGTGAGCCTATCCTGCCGGCCGGCAGACGCGTTTGCTGCACATAGAACTGCTCGAACGTGTCAAAGCTGTACTCCTGTCCCTGTGAGGTCATCATCTCCCGTGCCCCAGCTTCCATCCCCGGTGTTCGGATGGGTCCTGGGCTGACTGTGTTTGCCGTCAAGCCGGTCCCGCCAAGTTCCTTTGCTAAAGAAACAGCTTGGGCGATGTTGGCAGCCTTCGTTGTACCGTAAATAGCAACAGGCGGACCTGGCATCGGGCCAAGGAAGCTGCCCAACATCACGACCCGGCCCCACTTGCGCTCCACCATCGCGGGAACAAGCTGCGTGACCAGCCGTACGACCGAGCCCACATTTGAGTTGTACAGATCGAGCCACTCAGCTGCAATCGATAGCAGCCATGGCTTCATGGGAAATGCCCCGGCGTTGTTGACGAGGATGTCGATATTGCCAAAGGCTGACAAGGAGACGTTTACGACCTTAGCCGTTTCCTCATCGCTTCCAAGATCGCCGATGGCGGCGATGGCCATTCCTCCTGCCGCTGCGATCTCCTGCACCACGCGATCCGCTTCGGGCTTTCGCCTGCCATGAACAACAACCCGAACACCTTCCCCGGCAAGAGTTTTCGCGATCTGTTCCCCAATTCCGCTTGTACTGCCTGTGACCAAAGCACGCTTCCCATTCAGCCGTAGATCCATCGACGCCTCCTTTTCATAATGACCACTATGGAAAGTATGCGGGGGTTGCGGAGTCTGGTCAAGGGATTTCATAATACTTGCTATGGAACTGCTAAAGCTCAAGGATGATGCTCCTGTCTAGTCACAGCGGCCCGATCGGTCGTATTCAATTTTAGGCCAGCTTCCGGCGCTTTGCTTCTGGCGCGCAACGGAGTGACAGTTCGCCCGCTCAACGAGGCGAGCCTAAACGTGAAGAAGTGACTGGTTTGCCGTGCAGATGATGATTTGAAGATCGCCAGCGAATTTGTCCGCGCATACATGCGCAGAATGCCGGACAAGAAGAAGATCAACAACTGACGCTTCCCATTCCGGCATAGTGCAATCACTCGACGGAAGTCGGCTTCTTCCGAGGCACTTGATCGATAATTTGTATTTCTATTTGCCCTGACCAATTGCAACTGGGACAGGTCACGATTCCGGTCGTGATTGCTCTCATATCCAATTCTGCGAGATTGATGGATGTGTCCGCAGTTTGGGCAAACGTGAACGCTCTCCCAGGAGAGTCCTTGTTCAGTGTCTGCGGAATTTGCGGCCATGGCTCTCCCGCCTCGCGGGTTGTCCCGGCGCAGGAGAAGAGGCACTAGTCTCGTTTCGATCTGGGCCTCAATCTCAACGCCGGCTATCACTTGATATCCGCGCCCGGCAAGTCGCATAGCAACCTCGTTGCCAATGCCAGTTCCGGCACCCGTCACAAGCACAGTTTCCATTTTTAGCCGCCTTTCACTTAGTTGTGTCGCTGCTTCACTGTGCGCCGTTCTGGTTGCAGCCGCGATTGCAACGGATGCGCCAAGCTTCAGCAGGTCGCGACGGCTCAAGTCGCCCGATCCAGAGGGGGGGCGAACTGGCCGCTATCGCATCACGGCCATCACGGCTGGTTTTCCTCGTTCCGTCCGCATTAAGACGATTGCCTCGCGCGTTTCGGTTAGTCATCCCGTCCAGTTTGGATTCAAGCCGCGTGTTGTGACGCGTCTCGGCTGAGGAACTCGATGATTGCTTACTGAACGCAGGTATGTCGTCAGGTTGGCGGCTGGTGATTAAGTGACCATCCACTACGACTTCCTGATCGACCGAGTTAGCGCCCGCGTTGACAAGGTCGGATTTAACCGATGACCACGAGGTCATGGTCTTGCCTTTGACCACGCCGGTTTCAATGAGTGTCCAAGGGCCATGGCAGATCGCGGCAATCAGTTTTCCGAAGGCAACGAACTCAGCAACGAACTTCACGGCCTTTGGATTGATCCGCAGCTTGTCAGGATTAATGACACCGCCCGGCAGTAGGAGTGCGTCAAACTCCTGCGCATCGGACTCCTCGAGCAATTGGTCCACTGGAACGTTGTCACCCCAGTCAGTGAGCTTCCAACCCCTGATCTCACCACCCTTCGGCGAAATTACCACCGTGGTCGCGCCGCGGCAATCCAAGGCCTTGCGCGGTTCTGTGAGTTCCACTTGCTCGAATCCATCGGTTGAGAGTATCGCGATTCTTTTCCCTTTTAACGAAGTCATATGAATGCCCGATCTGTGGGACCTTGGAAAGGTCCTTTGCGCGGTGCGCGGTGCCCATCTATAGATCAGGGCAGCCGAGGTGGGAGACGTTTCTTGCGGATCGGGCACTCCTGCCAACGAATTATGCGGAGTAATAGGTGGCCGAACCCATTCACATCGTCCAGCATCATCATGTGATCTGCAGCTGTCGTACATCAGCAATGCTACATCTTGACAGACAAGTCTCTTGACCGTCAAGATAGACGACAGGAGAGTACGCATATGAATTCTTCTCTCGATAGCCTGCTCGTCGCCGCGGTAATTGTGCTGTCGGCGGTTCTGGGTGGCGGAATGTATGAGCACCTCGTGATCGATCCCTCCTGGCCGAAGCGTCCCGACTTGATTCAGCCCAGCCGGGGAGGTGTGAGGAGAGGTAAGTTCTGGCTACCAGCACACCTGCTCTTCGAGGTTCTCCTGCTGTGCTCGCTAGCAGCGTTCTGGAAGCTGCCAGCCATCAGACTTTGGCTGCTGGCAGCTCTGTGCATCCATATCGCAACCCGGCTATGGTCCGCGTTCGACTTCATTCCCAAAGCACTTGCATTCGAAAAGGCCGACGTAATCGATGAGACGCTCGCAAGAAAGTGGATACTCAAGAGCAAGTTTCGGCTTCCGCTGGAGCTGCTGACGTTAAGTCTTTTGTTAAACGCCTTGCGTGTAGCGTTCGGAAGATAGCGGAACGCGAAGCCAAATTAATCTCGTGGCGTTCAAGATCGTGGCTGACGGAGAGCGTAGGAGAAGCGAAATGAAGCAAAAAGAAAACTGCCCAAGGATCTAGTCGGTCGCCTGTTCGCCGCACTCCGTGGAGTCGGGGACCAAGGAGAACTGACTCGCGCGGTGATCGCCGAAGTCCTCGGCTTGAATAAGACGGATCTCGCTGGGGTCGATTTCCTCTACTCGCAAGACGGGACTTGCACAGCAGGAGAGCTGTCTAGAGCCACGGGACTGACCTCAGGGTCGACGACGGCACTAATTGATCGGCTGGAGAAAGCGGGCTATGCCGTAAGAGAAGATGACCCGACCGACCGCAGGCGGCAGATCGTTCGCCTGAGTGACAAAGCTCATGCTCGCTGCGAAGCGGTTTACGAGCCTATCAGGAAGGAGATGTTCAAACTCTGGTCGAACTATAACGCGTCCGAGCTGGAACTCATCGTGCGGTTCCTCACCGAAGGCGTCAAGCTTCACGGCACCGGCCTTGAGCGTCTGCGCAGTACCCGGTTCGATTCTGTCGCAAGAAAAGCGCAGTCATCACCCAAGGCAAGAAAACGTCCGTAAATACATACGCCCTGCCTGTCGCCTGGAATACGTCCCGACTTCTGAACAGGAATTCGATCCTATGACTACGAAATCGCTCAATCTCACCTACTGGATCACAACGTCGACATTTTGCTTAATGATGGCGGCGTCTGGTGTGCTCTACCTGACAAGCATCGGCTTCAAAGAAAGATTCGCGCACCTAGGCTTTCCATCTTATTTCCGAGTTGAGCTCGCCCTCTTCAAACTCGCCGGCGTAGCCGTGTTGCTCCTTCCATTTCCTCGGTTCCTTAAGGAATGGGCATTTGCGGGATTCTTCATTGTTCTGCTGTCTGCATTCATCGCACACCTGGCGAGTGGGGATGGCCCCAAGAAAGCAATGGCACCCGTGTCCATGACGGTTCTCTTAGCCGTCTCGTACATGGTCTTCAGCATGATGGGTCGTAAGTAATGTTTGCCTCGCCCAGCACGTCCGATTCACGGGTGGGAGGAGAAGCGATGAATAAGACGCGCCCTGATCGATGGCTTCTTTTGGCACTGTCTTCGTTTTGCCTGCTCACCGGCGCGAGCCTGTGGGAGACCGTTGTCTTTGTTCCTGTTTGGGCGTCGGGCAGTCCAGCCACCTTGTCGGTGATCCGGGCGAATGTCGGTATCGACTCCACGGTCTTGTGGATCGTCCTCCACTCTCTATTCGAGGCCATCTATTTGGCGGCTCTAGTCCTCAACTGGAAGCTAAAACAAAGACGAGCTGGGTTGCTTGCCATCGCCGTCGTGTATGTGTGCCTTCGCTTGTGGACTACCGCCTACTTCGCACCGACGTTTTTGGCCCTTCAGAAATTGTCCTCTGCTTCAGATATACCCGAGGCTCTCATCGAAAGCACGGTGCGCTGGAAGAACTTGAACTATATCCGCACAAGTGCGTTGGTCGCTCTCAACATATGGATGCTGAAGTACGTTAGCACCGCAATTCAGCCGATTCCTGCCGATTCAGAATTCTCCAGAGTAGACCGGAGCTGCTCATGACATTGGAGGTCAGCGTTATGGAGGCATCGAGTTTGCATGGTGGCGTTGGCGGTTCTCACGCTCGCGAAGGAAAGAATTATGTCTACCCGGGGACCGCATGACTCCCTGTGTTGTCCCCAATCCTCGTGGGCATGCCATTTGCCGTCTTCTTGATGGAGCATTTCTTGCGCGAGATGTCATGCAGGGCGCTCCGCAATGGCTGCCTTGGCACCTTTTCTTGATCCTCTTTATCGGTGTGGCATTGCTTGCGGCTATCACCAGCCTCATTTGCAGCGTGTGCCAACGATTGTTGTACAGAGGTCCCAGTTATTGATTCCGGGGAGTTACCTAGCGATGACAGCGCACGCATCGGACAGCCGGGAGCGGCAGCACAGGGAAAGCGTTCACGTCTGCCCAAACTGTGGACTCATCATCAATCTCGCCGAGTTGGATTTGAGAGCAATCACTACCGGAATCGTAAGCTGTCCGAACTGCGATTGGTCTGGCCAGATCGAAATACAAATCATCGACCAGGTTCCTCGTAAGAAGCCGACTTCAGCCGAATAATTCCACCACGCTGCGATGGGAGGTTGCAGCTGTTGTTTCTTGTCGGCATTTGCGCGTTTACGCGTGGACAAATTCGCTGACAGTCTTTGAATCGTCATCCGCACGGCAAACCAAACATGTTTCCAGTTTTTGATCCCGTGCAAGGTAAAATCGCGCTGGCGACCGTCGATGGTCCAAACGGAAAGCACGGAGAAGGCTCCGGCACTCCTTTCATCGTTGTTCCGCTTTACCAAGGGACTTCAAGACCGCCCTTGCCACCACTTCACGAAACGCCTGCATCGCTGGATCGTTGTCTGTGCGTTCGTGCCAGACGAGCTTGATTTGCGTGACGATCTTTGGCAAAGGTCCGACGATCACACGCAGCCCAAATCGCTCTCCGAGAAGTTCCATCAGGGTTGACGGAATGGTCGCCACAAGATCTGTCTTTGCGATGACGACGGCAGCGGCAATAAAGTTCGGCACGGTCACCGCAACCCTCCGATCGATCCCAAGCCGCATGTAGGCTTGGGCAAGCTCACTATATCCGCGGCCGGGTGCTATCTGCACATCAACGTGCTGAAGCGCAGCGAGTCGTGATTTCGTAATTCGCCCACTGGTATGGGGGTTGCCGCGACGCGCGGCCAGGACGCTGCTCTCTTTGTACAGCGGCATCATATGTGCCCCGGGCGCCTTCTCTTCTCGTGCGATCAGCGCGGCATTTCCATACTGGAAAGGCCACCGGACGAAACGTATGTGTCGATACCCACTGCGCGGAGCTGAGCGCACGGCATCTCCTTCATGACCAGCTTCACGATCTCCGGAAAGCGAGCCATCGTGGTTGCATCGGCGAGGGCAAGCGTGAACTGCTTGGTAGTGGTCATCGGGTCGAAAGGATCCTTCTGTACCAAGCTTTAGAGTTCGCTTAAAGCGCGCTTGAGGGCTGGCGCGAGGCTCGCCGCATGCGGCGTTGGAACGATTCCGCGGCCACTCCGGATCACGAGAGGATCCCCGAGCAAGGAGCGAAGACGTGCGAGTGAGTTGCTGACAGCCGACGGCGTCACGTGAAGATGCTGCACCGCGCGCACGACGCTGCGCTCCGAAAGCACCGTGTCCAGGACCAGAAGGAGATTCAGATCGATTTGAGATAGGCTCACGAATAGTGATTATATATGTCACGAATCATCACTGGTGCAATCTGTTGCGCGGCCTTACGCTCTAGGTGTGAGCTTGTCCGATGCCCACGCCTTCCTGTCAGTTCTCGTTGCCTGCCGACTCCACGGATCGCGAACCAACCGAAACCAATGAGGACTCCCAATGCAGCGATCAGAGCGAAAAAAGGCCAGCTTGAGTTCGATTCACTACGGAGGTGCTGATAGCAAACGCGGCCTAAACAATCTCTGCGCAAGGCCCTCGTGCTGCGACATGATCGCATGCATTCTGCTTAGTTTTGACTCAAACCATCAACCCAGGGAGAAACTTATGAAGCTGGTAACTGAGACCAATTTCTTTTTGATCAACTCCGACACAATCGACGAATTCCACGAGGCGGACCGAAGCTACACTGCATTTGCCAGTCGACCGAAAGGGGTGATCGGCATGCGCAACATCTTCCTAATCGTCGCTCTGCTGGCGGCAACCGCAGTCGCTCACCCGCAAAGTGAAGTCAAGCCGGAAAAGAGTGGAGACATGTCTGCTGAAATTGCGAATCACAAACAAGCCGTCACGATACTGTTTGAAGAATGCTTCAGCCAGGGCCATATCGAGCGTTTGCCAGATGTGATTGCCTCAGACTACCAGGGATCGAACGGAGAAAGCGGCCCACCTGTATTAGCAGGCATAATCACCGGAATTCGCACTTATCTCCCGGATGCTCGCTACACATTGGAAGATATGGTCGCGGAGGGTGACCGGGTGGCTGTTCGCTGGCGGCTGGAAGGAACACAGGACGGCCCGTTTCACGGGTTTCCAGCGACGCACAAACATGTCACAACCTCCGGGATGGCCATCTTTCAATTCAAAAAAGATCGGATCGCAAGTTCGTGGATTTTGAACGATTCACTTCGATTTATGCAACAGATCGGAGCCCTGCCAAGTGAAATCAAGCCTCCGATACAGCCCACAAAGTAAGCTTTGGCTCAAATAACCACCCAAGGAGGAATTATGAAGCCGGTAACACAAATCAATGTCCTTTCGATCAAACCCGAAAAAATCGACGAATTCTTCGAGGCGGACCGGAGCTACATTGCGTCGGCCAGTCTGCCGAAGGGCTTGATCGGTAGCCGACTGTACAGAAGTCTGGATGGCAAATCAGCTGTGCGGGTGAGCCAGTACGAATCTGTCGAAGCCCACAAGGAGTATCACCATAGCGAGGTTCTTCGGCAGCAGATCGACCTGCTGCGCACCTTCGTTGAGTCCTCGAGCCCCGGCTTTTATGAGGAGGCTTACACCACTGGCGATTTCAAATAGCCTTCGCCTCTTGGGGCTGGCCACAAGCGCGCCCGTCTGTCTGTGGGCGCTTGGGTTGTAGTACGAACTCAATAGATCAGCTTGACTTCAACGCTTTGATCGGAGGTGAGAGAGAACTTGGCCTCATCGAACACAGGTGCATGCATCTTCTTGGCAGCGCTGTTGGAAGCGCCAAAACCCTCTCTTGGAATCCCGAGCATGTTCTTGTCAAGCTTGCCATCATTGTTTTCATCGTGAAACACCATGACTGCATAGGTGCCCTGCGGCACCCCAGAGAAGACAGCTTGAGCGTTCAGTGTCTGAGGATCGATCTTCGCGGGTTGCGTGCGGAGCGCCTTAGATGAATCTCCGGGAAAACCTTCGGGGCTGTGGAACAATGCGACTCGCATCACTCCCTTCGCGTTCCGGGCGTTGATGATGTGAATGGTCAAGGTGGCCGGGTTCGGCGATTGCGCCGGGAGCGGCACCGTGCATAACAACGACAGAACCAGAAATAGAGACATGGGCTTACCGAGAAACCTTGCTCTTATCATTCGTACATCTCCTTTTCTTATAGCTTTGGCCATCAGCTTCGGGCTTAGCCGGCATGAGCGGTCTTTCCGCCGTCAATCACCATCTGCGCACCTGTCATGTACGGAAAGTCGTCTGATGCCAGTGCAAGAGCAAATGTGGCGACCTCTTGGGCGGAAGCCATCCTGCCCATGGGAATATGAAGTTTGGCGTTCGCTCCGGCTGCTGCCTCCCAAACCGGATCTGGGACGTTCTCCATATGGGCGACGCGGCGGACAAGGGCCGTGTCTGTCGTGCCAGGGATGAGCGCATTGACGCGGATGCCTTTCTCCACATAATCCAGCGCCGCCGATTGTACGAGGCCAACCAGCCCTCGCTTGCTGGCGGTGTATGCCGATTTCTTTTCGGTCGTGGCAATCGCATTCGACGACGCTGTTACGAGGATGTTCCCGCCGCCATTTGTAAGCATGTAAGGAATCTCGTACTTCATTGCCAGAAAAGTTCCGCGTAGGTTCGTGTGAATGACATCGTCCCATTCTCCGGAACTGTACTCGTGCAGCGGCTTCTCCAACGTGATGCCGGCATTGTTGAAAGCAACGTCCAGACGGCCATATCTAGCCACAACCTGATCTACAAATTGTTTGACTTCGGCTTCGACCCGTACATCCGCACGGATGTACGTCGCTTCGCCGCCTTTCGAGCGAATCTCTTGCTCTACTTCGCGGCCCAGGTTTTCGCGTCGGCCGCAAAATCCGACCTTCCCGCCTTCCGCAGCAAAGGCTACCGCAGCGGCTCGGCCAATTCCCGACGTTGCTCCTGTAACGATGACAACCTTGTTCTCAAATCGGCGTTTTCGCGGTGCAGAAACCGCCACTAGCGGGGTGGATCTACTACAGGCCGAGACGGCACCCATCACGGCCGCCGCCGTGAATCCCAGCATTGCTCTCCGATTGATACGAGAATTTCTTGTGCTCATGGTGCCTCCGAATAGGTTCAGCGTGCTGGCGCTATGAACTCGCCGATCAGATTCCCGACGGCTTTGAACATGAACGAATTGCTGCCGATGCGGAACGCATCTTGGGGTTCATAGCGACTGGGGTACCAAGCATTCACCGCGGCAAAAGATCCGGCGTATGGTCCTACCAGAGACGGAGCTGAAAATACCGTCCTGCCGCTGGTAGTTTTGGCGGTAAGCGTCGAGATCAAAGCGTGTGAGCTCCGAGGGAAGAACCCGCGGCACTGGCACCGGTGATAGGCAACATCTTCATGGACGACAGCAGCAAACGAATATTCGGTCGTGTGACCAATCATCTGCATGCCGAATCTCCATCCGTAACGTTCGCCATAGCGCTCTGCGCCGGAATCCCACTCTGGCGGGGCAGGCTTTTTCTGATCCAGTCCGGCCCCAACGGCGGTGCTGATCAGCGCCGGCGGACCAAACGCGCTGTATAGGTAATTGCGAAATTGCTGTTTTCCATCTGGAAAGGCGTACGCATCCCTTGCGTTAGCGCTGGGGGCAGATGGCAGATTCGCTGCGGACGTCCCAGCCAGAGTTGGTTCGAGCTGCCCCGGCGTGCTCGATTGTGCATTTGAATCCCCACCCATACTTAGGAAGAGTGCGATGACGATCCAGCGGTGTTGAAGTCCAACCATATAGCCTCCTGACGACACCCGCAGTTTCATCCACGAGAAGGCGCAAGGGTTAGTTCCAAAGTGCAGACGCGGTGAGTTTTGTCACGAACGCAGGAAACGAGGCCCCGAACGAGGGCAACCGGCGACGGGCGCGCCGCCTCAGCCTTCCGGGTCTGCGAGGACCGCGTTGCGGCTCCTTTCGTTGCGCTTACCATTCGGTTTGCCGCGCTGAAGCCTTTTCCAAGCCCTCGAGGGCAGAGTCGTAGGAAACTAGATGTGAGCTATTTGCCTTATGGGCGCACTGGATCAACCATCGACGGCGGGTTTGATCGGACAAACTTACGGGTTTGCGGTCGGAACAGCGTTAGCGACGCTGCTGATGGTGCTTGTCTGGCGGTCGGGAGGAGCTGATCGCCGTTCACGCTTTCTTTTCGTAGCCTGTATCCTGATCGCGGATCTTTCGGGTTTGGCTAAGAACGTTGCGCTGGTACTCTACGTTTCTCCCAAGTCTCCTTTGGCAGGACAGATACGGTCTATCGGTTTTATTGCGGCTGCCATGCTCCCGCTGAGCATCATGACCATTTGGCGAAACAATGCGGTTTTAGGAGTTCGGCGCCTAATTGGCAATGCTCTTGTCATCTACTCGGCATCGAGCGGGTTCCTTATCGCCGCATGTTTGGCAGTTGGAAGCTGGACACCGTCGTACTTGTCGTCCGATTTGATGTCCGGGGTGCTTCTGAATCAGGATTTCGTGGGAAATCTAACCATCTACAACGGGCTGCTGTTGATCCTGGTTGGAGCGATTTTCTTGCTACCGGGAACGCTCGACAATCTGACGGATCGCATTGCGATTTCCCTCATGATTTCCGGACTCTTCCTGAGTTCTGTGAGCGCGGCATTGGATGCCTACGTCTCTCTGCCCCTAGCTCTTGCACACATCATCAGGATCGCCAGATTCCAAAGCATCGTACTCGTAGTCATCGGCTCCCTGTTTTATTTCTCTCGCTTCAGAGCAGCCGACATCTTTGCAAAGCAGGCCATGCGGCTGTTACTCGGCTCAATTCTTGCCATGGTTATGGCTTTCGGTACCCTAGGCCCTATCGCATCCATGAGCCACGTGACAGCGTCTCCGCGCGCTGTCACCCTCCTTGGTGCGGCCATGATTGCCGGGTGCGCCATGCTGCTCTACGTGCGTTTGGGACGATGGACCGATCTCCTCGTTGAGAGGGGAATATTCGGGAAACGCGACACCCAACTTGCAATCCGGGAGTTTAGTGATCATCTTGGCGTTTTGGAATCCAAAGCCATCGTCCTATCCACGACGCAGGCCTTGGCCGTTGAAGTACTCGGTATGAAGTCCGACGAGGTTTCGGTACGGGACATCGATCGCCTGGATGGAGAGCCCAACTGCGTATCGCTTCCAATTCTGCACCAAGGAGACACTTTGTACCTTGCTGTGCCGCTTACGGGAAACAGGCGAATCCTTCTCACTGCCGAAGTTGAGTCTCTGCGAGAGATTGCTCTTCATGCGGGCCGGCGTCTCGATGAATTGGATCGCGAGGAAGAGCGCATGGCGAGTCTCCGCCTCGAAAGCCGGCTGAGCCGACAACTTGTCGAGGCAGAACTCCGCGCATTAAGGGCTCAGATCAATCCGCATTTCCTTTTCAACTCTCTGAATACAATTGCCGCCTTGATCCCTCAGGAACCTGAAAAGGCTGAGAAATTTACGGTGCGTCTCGCAAAGGTTTTCCGGTATGTGCTGCTTCATGCTGACCGTCCACTTAGTGCCATCGACGAAGAGATGGATTTCCTGCGGACCTATCTGGAGATAGAACAAATTCGTTTTGGTGAACGGCTGCTAGTTGAGTTCGATGTGGAAAGAGCCATCGCCCACACGGCGGTCCCGTCCCTGATCTTGCAACCTCTGGTCGAGAATGCGATCAAGCACGGGATCGCTCCGAAAGTTGGTACAAGCAGAATCTTGGTGCAGGCGAAGCGCCGAAATGGGTTGATATTGTTAAGCGTTGAGGACGACGGCATCGGACTTTTTGCGAGCAAGAACCAGTTGGGGCGATCGCTGGCGAGCGCAGACTTTGGCGCGGGTGTCGGCCTGCAGAACGTTCGCGAACGGCTGCAAACAATGTATGGCGCCGCTGCCAATCTCTCCCTCATCAATATTCAGGGCGGTGGCAGCCGGGCGACATTGGAAATTCCTGCTGGAGAGTAAACAGATGCAAATTCGCTCGTTCCTGGCCGACGATGAACAAGCTGCCCACCTGCGCTTGCGGAGGCTATTGGAGGCCTATCCAAAGATTCAAATCGTCGGTGAGGCGGCGAATGGAATTGAGGCGGTGGAGGCTATTGAGAGACTGCATCCTCAACTGCTCTTTCTCGATATTCAGATGCCGGGACTGAATGGTTTCGAGGTATTGAGGGCGCTGTCAAAGGACATAGCCCGCCCGCTGACCATCTTTGTTACAGGCTTCCACGAACATGCGCTAGAGGCATTTCGGGCGCGCGCTATCGCCTACCTGCTGAAGCCTATCGAGGAGGAACATCTGCGAGAAATGGTCGAACGAGCTGGGCATCTTCTCGGTTCGATCTCCTCCCGCGAAGAGGAAGACAGGAACGTCAACCGTTTGCTGGGGGACGATCCTCCTCCTATGGAACAGATCGTCGCCAGAAAGGCGAACCGGGTTTTCTTGCTGGACCCGACAGAGGCGTTGTTCTTTTATATGGACGCTGGGATTGTTCGGGTACGGGTCGAGAACGATACATACTGGGTCAACTATCAACTTGGAGAACTAAACCAAGCGCTTGAATCAAGGGGGTTCTTCCGCGCCCGCCGCTCTTCTCTCGTCAATTTGAAGCGGGTTAAGGAGATCCGTTCAGATCCCCGCGGCAGCTTTGTTCTTGTTATGTGCGACGCGAAGCACACCGAGGTCGAGGTAAGCGACCGACAGGGGCGCGCGCTTCGCACTCGTATCCCCGGTCTCTGACTGGAAAACGCTTGACCTCTGCGCATCGACTTCTCTAGCGATCGCGAACCTGCTCATGCCTTCTTTTGCCGCGCTCATGCTATCGCATCCTGCGATGACACGGTACTGCTTCTCTCTCGAAGCTGTTGTGGTTACTCTACGCCTGAAGCAATCGCTCAGCGAGATATTCGTCTCGCAGTGTGATGCTAATGTTCCGGCGAGTGTGGGTACCTATGAAAAGTGTGTCTTTGAAACTTCAGCGTTGGCTTTCAGCTCTCTGGACCTCTAACCGGCCACTGACTTTCGTTGGCCTATTGATGGTCTGTGACGTGGGGGCTTGCCTCGTAGCCATGATGTTTGATTCTCGGCAGATCACAGGTATCAATGCGTGGATCAAACCTGCAAAATTTGGCCTCTCAAGCGCAGTGACCTGCCTTTCTCTGGCATGGATTGCAAGTTATCTCAGAGATTGGCCGAGAATTCGAGATTGGTCCGGCCGAGTATTTGCTATGTCGATAGCGATTGAGATCATCGTGATTGATCTACAAGCGGCGCGTGGAACCACAAGCCATTTCAATATGGCAGGTCCCATAGATCGGACCGCTTTCATCACGATGGGGGTTGCCATCGCTGCCATCTGGCTCTCGATGGCCAGCATGACGTATGCCCTCATGCGTCAGCAAGTGCAACCAATCTCGTGGGCTTGGGCATTACGGTTCGGCCTCTTGGCTTCTGTCGTAGGTGCCGCTGGCGGAGGAATCATGCTGCGTCAGACACCGGAGCAGAAACAGAATCCAGAGCTAAAACAGTTCGGATCGCATACTGTCGGTGCACCGGACGGTGGTCCAGGACTTCCAATCGCCAACTGGAGCGAGGACCACGGTGACCTCAGGGTGGCTCACTTTCTTGGGCTGCACGGCGTACAAATCATCCCGCTCATCGGCTTGTGGCTGCTTGGCAAGAAGCGACTTTCGGAGTTACGAAGAACCCGCTTGGTATGGCTTGCCAGCGGAACTTACGTCGCATGCTTTGCCCTTCTAGCCTGGCAGGCGCTCAGAGGCCAGGCACTCCTGCAGCCCGATCGAAAGACTCTCGTGGCTGCGTCTCTTCTGGTGTTCGTGGCTGGCGTCACGAGTTGGCTCGAACTGTCTCCAAGAACTTTTCTCGCTTTGCGAACGTGGGCAGAGGTATTGGAGGTACGTTCATGAATCCCAATCTACTATTCAAATTGGCCAACAATGCGGCGTTGATTGGGTGGATATTGCTGATCTTCCTTCCTCGTTGGCGCTGGTCTGCCCGCTTGATTGCTCCGGTTCTGATACCTGTATTGCTCGCTGTTCTGTATGCGTTCTTGGTCATCACGCAGTTTGAGCACGCCCCCGGAGAATTTTCCTCTCTTAGCTCGGTGGGTTTGCTGTTCCAGAACCGGGGCATGCTCCTCGCTGGGTGGGTCCACTATCTTGCCTTCGATCTCTTCGTGGGAAGTTGGGAAGTCCGAGACGCCCAGCGAATTGGGATTGCGCATTACCTTGTCGCCCCATGCCTCGTCCTGACATTTGTCTTTGGTCCGGCCGGCTGGTTGCTTTATGTGATGATCAAAAGCGTAGCGCTTCGCACTATTGGAATAGAAAGCGATGACGCCGCGCAGGCTAGTCTTTCCTGAGGTGAAAGCGGCAGGAGACTCGACGGAACTCATAATTTTCACGGCTACTGCTGAAAGCTTTCCTGCATCCGGTGTTCACCCGACTATCGCAGTTTGCAAATGCTAATGGTTTTTTGAACATAAGCCTGATCGGCAACTAGATCAAGCATGCATGCGGCTACGCTCTTCCTCGATATAGAAGGGCTCACGGCCGGAGGTTCTTTTTCAAAGATCCGATAAGGGGCTACCGATGTGTTCGTTAGCCGCACTAGTCGAACAATTGTCCAAGCGAGGCTAGATGACCCTACAATCTTCTCCATCTGGGCCGAATCGTTCAATGCGTGTCGAGTGAGATAGCGTGGAATTTTTGTCATGAAGCTTCCACCCGCGGAGACGAGCGTCGATGAGAGAATCATGAAGCGCTTGACATTGCTGGTGTTCATAACTGTTATCAAAGTCTGCGCAGCCTCCGTGACAAGATAGCTTTCGTTGAGATCCGGGTGGCCCAAAGTGGACAACACCGCGTCGTTCCCTGGCACAACCTTTTTGAGAATCTCTTCATTGAGTGGACTGCCCGTCACCACTGTTAACCTATTGTCCTTAGTCTTGATCTTATGAGGGAAGCGAACAAGCGCTGTGACCTCAAAGCCCCGCTCCAGGGCTTGCTTTACAAGCTCGCTTCCGGTCTTACCTGTCGCACCCAAGATCAGTAGCTTCATTGAATCCTCTTGTGCATTCGTAGCACGTATAAAATGATCGTTCTGTCATACGGTTGCGACTTGAAAACGGGGTTCACCGAGTTGCAATTCGCCAACCATCTCCATGTATAACCTAGACATTGTGGACGTTTACGGTGCAGGGCTCTCTATTTATGGCTCACTCGTCCTAATGGGAGGGATTAATGGATGTTTTGGCAGAGTCACTGCGCACTTTACAGATGAAGACTGAAGTGTACGGCCCGGCTGGAGTTGAGCGCACCTTGGGGCATTAAGCTCGACCTTGCGCACCCCGGATACTTCCATGCTGTTTCTCGCGGAAGTTGTTGGCTGGAGATTGAAGGAAAGCGCGTCGCGCTCGCGGCGGGCGATTGGGTTTTTATTTTGGGCGGCTCGTCGCACGTCCTTCGCGACTCGCCGAGAGTGGATCGAACCTTCAACCGTGAATCGATAATCCGGCCATGGACGGAAGTCGCCATACGAGGCGAATCCCAGGACTTGGTCATCTTCCTCTGCAATGAATAGCGGGTAACCCTTTTGCTGCTGGGACTGCCACCACAGCACGCGTTCGTCTATTGACGCCGCTTCATCCCGATAGATGGCAGTCGAAGTGCGCAGCAGTTCGTTGTAGATTTCGGTGACGGCGGGAATGTCTTCGTCTTCGGCCATTCGGATTTTCAAGAGCAACCTCTGGGAGACATGCTGTCTACTATAGTCGCTTTTATTCCCCTATAATATCCACACGACGCAAAAGCAACCATGCTGCAAGCGGACGCACGATGAAGACAGCCGGCATCGCCCTGGCTCCAAGAGTTTGGAATCTGCGCTGGCGGGTACAAGGGACGATCACGACCCCAATGCGATTCGCAAGGGGCGGGGACCATTGCCGACTACGAAACAGCCCTGCGTTGCACGGAGTTCTGGGCCAAGTACCTGGGGAGAGCCGCAATGACGGAGGAGTCATTCGAAGTGATGACAATTGGGCAGCTTCTTTACTTGGTTCTCTTCGGGGAACTCGCGATCCGACCTCTGGACGCGACTGAGGCGTTCCAGTCAATCACGAGAAACGGAAGAATCGGCCTCGTGTGCGGACACGGGAGTCCTTTGAGATCAAGTCCGGAGGCCATGGGTCACGGAGCCTGACGCAGCAAAAGAACTAAATAGGTGCAGGTAGTGCCAGATCGATTTTCGTATCGGCAATCCTGAGGCTCGCCTAGTTCGAGGCAGTCCCCTGCACGCAGCAGATGTTCTTGCTTGCCTTCGACAAACACCAATCGTCCCTTCTGTACCCATATGAGATGTTTGGCGAAGCTGTAGCTCGACGCGGGATAGGCCACCTTGGCACCTGCAGGCAGTTCTACTTCCACGAGATCAATCGGAACAGTTGAACCTGGAACCGGAAAGACCTGCCGCCGCACGTATCCACTCTGCGGGTCGCGCCAGGCGAGCCGTTGGTCATGCCTCAGTACGCGCGACCGGTTGGCGTTCTCCGCGCGAGCGAGCAGCGTAGAGATCGTGATGCCGAAGGCGCCAGACAACTTGCCGAGCAACATCGCCGTCGGGCTGCTCTTGCCAGCCTCAACCTTCGCGATCATTGCTCGCGATACGCCAGAGCGCTCGGCAAGTTCAGCCAGGGTCCAGCCCCTCGCATCGCGTTCGCCTTTGATGCGTGTCGCTATAGTTTGTGTGGGATCGTTCGATGTAGTGGGCACCACATTACTATAGCCGCGCCATTGGTGACGAGTCGCGTAGTCTCTGGATTGAAGTTGGGTGCGTACGCGACCGACTATCTGATAGACATGTTAGTGGCTTTTTGTCTACTATAGTGTCGCGCTGCAACCACGCTCAGGACTACTTCTGGTCCAATCTGCTAACCAAGGACTTGATATGAAGGATGTGCGTATCCGAATTCTTCAAGCTGATCTTGATGACCCCCGGATTGTTGAATTGATTGAAAATCATGTGGTAGCGGCGCGAGGCCAGACTGCCCCTGGGAGTGCGCACGCGCTCGATCTATCTGGGTTGAGGTCGTCCGATGTTTCCGTCTGGGTCGCTAACCGCGGCGAAGATGTAGTAGGCACCGGCGCCCTCAAGAGATTGTCCGAGGTCGAAGGGGAGGTGAAATCCATGTATACGTCCCCCTCTGCTCGAAGGCTCGGCGTCGCGAGGATCATGCTTGACCACATCATCGATGCGGCCAGAAACGAAGGTCTCAGGCGGCTTAATTTAGAGACCGGCTCCTGGCCCTACTTCGATCCAGCAAGGGCCCTTTACGCGGCCTTCGGTTTTGTGGAATGCGACCCTTTTGGTGAGTATCGGGAAGACCCCAACAGCGTATTTATGACTTTGAATATTGAAGATAGCCTAGCTCGTGGCTCTTCAAGGAGTCACTGATTTCTCCACAACGCCAGTCCGGCATTGAGGCTATTTCTTCGACGGAGGTAAGAATGACGACATTCATCATGCTGCCAGGAATCGGCGGATCGGGCGAGGATCATTGGCAAACGTTGTGGGAACGGTTTCACCCTTCGATGAGGCGCTTCAACCCGCCAGACTGGGATAAACCAGAACTTTCTGTCTGGTGCAGAGCGCTTCAAGATGCCGTAGACGCAGCAGAGCACCCGATCATCCTTGTGGCGCATAGCCTTTCCTGTCTCTTAGTGGCTCATTGGGCTATGAACTCACGCTCCACAGTAGCTGGCGCATTCCTCGTATCTGTTCCTGATCCCGAGTCGCCCGCGTTTCCCTCGGCTGCAAGTTCATTTAGAGAAGTTCCACGAACCGCGTTACCATTCCGCTCCATCATCATTGCGAGCACCAATGACCCTTACGGCAGTATCGAGTACATGCAAAACCGTGCGCACGAATGGAATTCGGAACTGGTCAACATAGGCGAACATGGGCACATCAATGCATCCAGTAACCTGAACGAGTGGGACGAAGGATACTCTCTTCTGCGCAACTTTGTCCGCGATCTGGGGCTCGGAGAGTCTTAGGACTGGTAATTCGGGATTTACAAATCCGCTCGCTGACCGTGTCTTCCCGGATTGTAGAAGTGGGAGGAACTGATGCGGAACAGCGTATCTGTTGAACTAACCTTTGAGTGCGAACTCGATTGATCCACAATAGGCGGTTTGTCCTCACAATGAGGGAAGCGACCATGGATGACTTGGAACCATTACCTGTTGTTCTTCTACATGGCTTGATCGGATCGCTTGACGATCCGGCTATCGCTGCTGCACTTCACCCTCGTTTGGTATTCAGCCCGTCGTTGCTTGGCTACGGAGCAAATGCCGACACCGCCCCTGCGACGATTACTCTCGCTAACCAAGTGGAGTACGTCGGTCAGCTCGTGAGAACCAAGTTTGGCGACGGACGCTTTCATCTGGTCGGCAACTCCGTTGAGGGCGTGGTGGCAGCATTATTCGCCAACAAACAACCCGAGATGGTTGCATCGTTGATCACCGCTGAAGGTAATTTCACGCTGAGGGACCCTTTCTGGTCAGCGAGCATCGCGCGCATGGATCAGGCCGAGGCAGAAGCTATGCTGGACACGCTACGCATCGATCCGGAGGGCTGGCTAGCCCAATCTGGTATTTCGCCGACCGAGGAGCGCGTCAGCGCGGCGAGGCGACGGCTCAACCTGCAACCCGCTTCTACTCTGCGCGCAATGGGGCGCTCAATCGTCGAGACGACAGGACAGCCTTCCTATGATGCGTTGCTTCGTTCCGTCTTCGTTCGCATGCCCGTTCATCTAATCGCAGGGGAACGCTCACGCGACGGCTGGGATGTTCCAGCGTGGCTGAAGAGCTGGCCGTGAGCTTTGATGTAATAGAAGGAGCAGGTCACATGATGATGCTGGACGATGTGAATGGGTTCGGCCAGCTATTACTCCGTATCATTAAGACCAACGCGCCACTTCCGTTTGTGACGGATGATCGATACACACGCTGATCCTGTTATGGTTCAAGGAACTTCTCAAGGAGATACTGTTCATCTGGGGGAACGACAAGAGCGCACAATCTACCGTTACAGGTCTATGGGTTGACCTCGGATGGAAACCGTTGACATGGGAGGTGTGCAGGTAGCGAGGCATTTGAGCCGCTCCGGCGCTTGTGGTGCCTTCCTGGTTTTCTCGGCAATGCGTGGACTCACGCTTTCAAGCTGCTGAGACGAACAGGCATAGACGGGCGACCAGCCTGAAGTATTCATAGACGCCTCCGCCTCGACTCGCCCATCTCGCTGACGGCGTTCGACCCTAAAAGCCTTCATACTTCGCCGTCTCCCATAATCTCGGCGATCCTATCGACCGAGAGCAGAGTATTTGAATTCCGAAGGCGTTCGTCCATATGCGTTGCGAAAGGAAGAGCTGAAATGACTGTGGCTAGAGAAGCCTAGTTCTAGGCTCAATGCCGTGAGATCGTCGTAACGATCAATCAGGTCAAGCGCCCGAGCCGATCGCAACCGTAATTGGTAGCGATAGAGGGGCATTCCCTCGACTTGTCGAAAAACTTGGGTCAAATAAACCGGCGAACCACGTACCTCGGCTGCAATTTCCGCGAGCGTCCATCGCCGCGCAAGATTGCTTGAAACGACGAGCTTCACTCGGTCCACGAGGCGCTGTTGACCTAGGCTCGACCCGGCCGCGTGACTTGTGCGCGGCCCCAGTGCTCGTTGAACCAGCGTCAACGCCAAGCCTTCTCCTTCCAAGGGTTCGGCAATGCCCTGACGGAGACTGTGACGCAGCAGCGCCACGAGCGCTTGCGTGCGGGCGTCGATACGGAGCTGCTGGCGCCAAAACGCTGGCGTCGATTGGTTGCTGAGTAGCTTGGCCGGCACCATTTCGAGGAGGACGTCCGGACTAATCGCCAGAGAGAGACTTGCGTCGCCTCCCGGGACCGGATGACTGACTCGATAGCCTTCAGCGGCGTTGAAGAACAGTACTTGATTGGCCTCAGCGACGGCTTGACTTTTTCCAAGATGGCGGACATACGTTCCCCGGTACGGAAACACTAGTTCCGTCGCTGTCGCATATTCCTCCGCGCTCGGTCCGCTGCAGGTGCCTGGGCAGTACACGTCGCGGACGCTGACGGTTGATGACCTCAGAAGGAGATCCGCTGAGAACTTTCGACTTGTCTTAATCGAGATGGTCGATTTCACGCCGTGTGCTTGTCTCCCGAATCAAGGATAGCAGCGACCAGTAACTTCATTCGCGAGGGTGCCCTGTTGCTGGCCGTACTCGAAGAAAGGAGTCTAAGCTGGCTATCCTACGCCGTATCCCGAACACCAAGCTCAAGGTCGTCAAACCGGCGCCATTTGTAAATCATGATCGATGAGATCCAGCTCACGATAAAGAGCACGACGATGCCGTAGCCAAGCACGCCGAAATTATTGTTCAGTCTGGCTATTACGTCCCACAATCCGCCTGCCAGATGAAGATGTACCACCAAGAGCCCGAGCGCTTCGATCCCGCCAACGGCAAAAGCGACCACAACCGATACGCAGGTGATCGTCAGGTTGTAGTAAAGCTTGCGAATCGGCTTTACGAACGCCCACCCGTAGGCTCCCAGCATCAGAACGTTGTCCGTCGAATCGATTAGCGACATGCCCGCAGCGAACAAAAACGGAAATACAAGGATCGACGAGATGGAAAGCCCTTTTGAAGCTTCGGCAGCGGAAATCCCCAACAGCCCGATTTCGGTAGCAGTATCGAAGCCAAGTCCAAATAGAAGCCCGAGCGGATACATATGCCAACTCGTTTGAATGAGATTGAACATGGGGCGAAACAGGCGGGACAGGAAACCTCGATTACCAAGGAGCAGGTCGAAATCTTCCGCTATGAAAGGCTCCCCTCTTCGGACTCGCATGAAGCTTCGAAAAACCGACTGAAGCACGACCAGATTGACGACCGCAATTCCGGATAGAAATAGAGTCGATACCAATGTACTGACAACTCCACCGATCTCCCTTATTGCATCAATGCGATGCTGCAAAGCAAGTGCCGCAGCCGCTATCGCCGTGGCGCCTACGATGACGACGGTCGAATGTCCGAGTGAGAACATCAATCCGACCGCGACTGGCTTCCTCCCTTGTTGCATCAGTTTCCGCACCACATTGTCAATAGCGGCGACATGATCCGCATCGACGGCATGCCTGAGTCCTAAACTATAAGCAAGAAAGGCCGTGCCCAACAGCACTGGATACCGATGAAAAGCGACGAAGGCCCAGCACCACGCCGCCAGATTGAAGGTTACTAGCAGGATGTATAAGCCGATCACTTTGAATTTGGTGTTAGCCGGTTCGTCATTGACGAGAGACCGTAGAAATGACGGCATTAGATTCCTTCAAGATGTTCGGGGAACGTGTTGATAGACGCACTTCTAAAAGGCGCCGATTAAAGAAACTCCGTTTGACCGGCTCGCATTCTCCTTACCACTGTGCCAGTACTTTCAGATAAGCCTGAACCATAGGTCCATGATTCAGTAATAATTCACATGCTCGCGGATAACGACCAGTTGCTTCTGCAGCCTTTACCGCCAGAGCTACCGACCGGTCCGTCTGACGATTGGCCAGATTCTGTTCCGCGAGAAGCCATGCTCTTTCCGGATCGTCCCCAGGCCCAAGATAGAACTCCGCGGCATGATCTGCGAATCCCAGAGGGTAGCGGACCAACAGGGATTCAAATCGCTGCCGCGCACGTGAGATTTCCTCGTTTCTCTCTGTCATATTCCCATTCCGAACTTCCAAAACGCCTAAGAGTGCAAGGGCCTCCGGTTGATTCGTCGAACTTGCCACCCGCGAAATCCGTTCTCTTGCAGCAGCATAGTGACCCCGCGTCATTTCAAGTTTGGCCAGAGCTATATTCGCACTTGTGAACTCCGGCACATATGCGAGCGCCTGTTTGTACATCGCCTCTGCGCGTGTCGGATTCTGACCCTGCTCAGCCCACATCAGATCTCGCCCAAAGTAGATCCATGCGTAGGGGAACGGTAGAGTGGTATGCAGACCAGCCAGCGCCGCAGCGTACAAACGATCCGCCTCTGCGACCCGCCCCATCGACGCATAGGCCGTGGCCAGCGCACTTCTCGATGCAAAACTTGGATGATCCTTATGATCTCGCCTGAGTTGTGCAACAACTTCACTTGCGTGTCCTGTTGCGATCAGTACAGAGGCACGCATGGCCAAAATCTGGTCAAGCGGAACACCCCGTTGTTTTGCCGCCTCAAGATCGGAGAGAGCCTCTGCAAAGCGATGCACAGCAGCACGCGTCTGTGCACGCTTCATTAAGTCCTGAGAAGTTGCGAATCGGCTTTCCGCAAGTGTGCTTGCACGTTCGAGGGCGTCGTAATCCGCCAGGAACTCTTCTCTCAGAATGAGCAAGTCTTCGACGCCCGGACTATCACCCAACTCGGCAATCTGTTGATCGAGATTGGCGATCGCAATAATACTCGCAGTGGTGTCCGGCGCGGCGCTAACACGAGTCGTGTCACCTGCTGAAGCACACACGCACGAAGACAGCAGTATGGATACACTGCACAACTGAATGATTTTCATGGCTCCGCCAAAAATGGAAACTCGCTGGTTGAATGATGTTTGTCGTCCTGTTGCAGCCCATCGTCAAATCCGCTGGATGTGCCATTGGTCAGCAAGGATCGAAAGATGTTACTCGCGTTATAGTTGGGCGTTCTGCCTCCGCAGTCTTCGGGAAGCGCTCCAGGCGTGTCGAACGCCGAAAATTCGACCGCAAACAATTGAGTGCAGCTTGACGAGGAAGTGTTCACCCAGATTCGATCGTCGGCAAACAGCTTCGCCAAAGTTCTATGACGCTTGGATGGCTCCGCGTTCTTGTCGGCTAGCCACTGGTTTCCGCACGTCCCATCGAATCCGTCATAAAGGCTCAGATTTCTCTCGATATCCTTCGAGAATCGGCCCCAGCCTGTTCGTGAGACTCGGTTATACGCCTCTCTCCGCGCATAGCTAATGGCCTCCTGGTCAAGCGGGCCTCCGACTAGCCCGTTTTTTATAAGAGGACGCGCCGTGCGTTCGATGGCTTCGCCAAGCGCCGGCACCGCGGGATGCCTATCCATTCCATGCGCAATCTGGGCTGTGTGTCCGTGCGGCACACGGTGCACAGTTCCCCACACAGCGGCAAGCTTTCCTCCAGTCGCCACGACATCAAGATCGATCGAGATCACGATTGCAGACGTCTTCCATCCAGCAAGAAAGTTCGTGGCCGGTCGACCGGAGGTGTGGCGCCACGTATCGAGTATTGCTTGCGCTGTGGCTGGAGTGAAGTTCGGACAGCCCGCGCTATCGGCCGATGTTCCATTCTTAAGAGCAGCACCCGCAACGTTATATGCCTCTCGTGGGCCCTTTACGTTGTTGAAGAATGGATCGTCACGAAGACCGGCGAAGATTCGAAATGTGCGCTTCTCGCTTTCGAGCCCGGCGGCACTGTGTGCATCGCCGCGCACGTAGTCCTTTTTGCCGGCCCAGCATTCAACGTTATTGGCGACATCGAAGCGACACACGATCGTGGTGCTTGCCGTGGTCTTCCCGAACTGTTGCCCACTATCTACATGGAAGACGTACTGAAGCCGATTGGAAAATTGATGCGCAACGATATCCATCACCAGGTTGAGTCGCTTGCCGTCGGACGATGTCCAAGCATAGAGGTCACCGATGTCCGCCGCAGGGTCCGCGATCACAGTGGGCGTATCCAGGTGATCCGACGCGTGCACCTTCTCAAAGCCAATCATGCTGACGATTCCGACAAAAACCAAACAGACGCACAATCGACTTTCGATTGCATGAAGCATACGCATACTTATTCCCTTTCGCGGCGTCGCGGATACGATTAATTCAAAGACTCCAAAGAAATCGGGCCTCTTCGACAATCAGTTCCGGTAACTCTTCCGGAAAGAAGAGCTTGGCGCCCGGTACCTTTCGTTTCCCCAGCGAATTCGCAACGGTGTGCGCGAGATAGTCCGCGTCCGCGGTTGAGAAGATTGTGTCGCCTGTGCCCCACAAGATGCGCGTGGCGACATAGCAACGCTTTAGCGACGCTTCAACCCCCTGGAGAGCGTTCGGAGCGAGAGCCGCCGCGTAAGCGTTGGTCAGCGCTTTTCGCGTGGCTGACTTCACGAGCGGGGCAAGGTAAGTCTCTATCGTTTCATCGCTTAGACGCGAGGGATTCATGTAGCATTGACCTCCCAGCCCTGTATCGGACCGTGCGGCATCCTTGTCTGCAAGCCATCGTCCAATCCACTCGTCGGCAAATTTTCCAGTTCGTCCAAGCTCGATCACTGGAAGCACTGCCCGTGGCGGACTGTCCCGCTCTGTATCGCAGTTGGTGACCAGCAGTGAATTCACTCGATCTGGATAACGTGTCATAAACAGTTGCGCGATCGCACCTCCACTGTCGCTGGCGACAATGTCAACTTTGGAAAGCGAAAGTCTGTCCAGCAGCGCCGCTAACATTGCCACCTGCGCCTGTGGCGCCACACTTTGGCCCTTGGCTACTTCCGTGTAGCCAAGCGCCAGAAAATCCGGGGCAACGCAACGCCGCATCATGGAGAGAAGCGGAATAGCCCCGCGCCATTGAAAACTGTTCAGTGGAAAGCCATGCAGAAACAATGCCGTTGGCCCTTCCCCGATATCGAGATAGGCGATGCGCCCCTGCTGTGTAACAACAAATTTCCTGGCGGCGTGAAACTGCTCGGCGGTCATCTCTTTGCAAGGGCATTCTGCGGACAATATTGCAGCACTGGACGACCTACCCCAGGCTGCGAATGCCGTCGTCGCCGCGCTGACACGAACGAACTCTCTACGATTCATCGACTATCACCTCTTCGCGCTCGGCACGGCTCTGTACTGAAGCCGGCCTCAATCAGTAAGCCACGCAAGAGATGGACGGTGCTGTCGAAATCTTTAGCGATCTTCCACTCTGCCCAGAAGGCACCTCCGACAGGATCCTTCCACAGGTCTCCCACTTCAATCAGTCGATCCCCGCCCCGGACCACACCGAAAAGTCACTAAAGAATGTGACAGCGATATCTGCTGACATCATGGCCTACTGGATAACCGGATCTCGGGCATTGAAGGAGAAGATCATGATGGAACGAACGTGCGCAGCGTGCGACTGCACGCTCGAAGGCGAGCCTATCAAGGTAACAATAGGCGGCAAGACAGTTGAAGTTTGCTGCGATGAGTGTGCCCTGAAACTGAATGAAGCTGCAGCGTCCGTCTCCGCGCAGGGAAGAAGGTGATCCGTGGGGACAACTATATCTTCAACAGTTCGTCGCAACATTGAGTTTCCTTCCGGGCGGATCAGCTATTCGGAGCGCGGGATTGGACCAGTTGCCCTCTTCGTGCACGGCGTGCTGTTGAACAGCTACCTCTGGCGTCATCAGTTGGACGGCTTGTCCGACATTCGACGCTGCATTGCTGTGGATCTGTTGGCGCATGGCGACACGGAGATCATCGAGAGTCAGGATGTATCGGTCACAGCCAATGCCAACATGCTGAGAGAGTTCCTCGATGCTTTGAAGATCGATCGGGTCGACCTTGTGGGAAACGATAGCGGCGGGGGTATCGCGCAAATTTTTGCCGCATTGAATCCTGAACGCGTCCGCAGCATGACACTCACCAATTGCGATACACACGACAATTGGCCGCCTGAAGCATTTAAGCCATTTCTGGAGATGGCAGCCGCAGGTGGCTTGGCCGAAACGCTCGACGCGATGTTATCGGATAAAAACGTTTACCGCTCACAGCAGGCGTTGGGGCCCGCCTACGAAAATCCCGAGCAAGTGAGCGACGACATAATCGAAAAATACCTTCGTCCGCTTATTCAAAACGAACAAAGGATATTTGATTTGCAGCGTTTCCTCGCGGCTTTCGACAACTGCTACACGGTAGCCGTTCAAGATCGATTGAAGAAATTGAACGCGCCAACACTCATAGTCTGGGGAACGGACGATGTGTATTTCGATGTGAAATGGTCACATTGGCTCGCCGACAACATTCCAGGTACGACGCGGCGTGTCGAGTTCAAAGACGCCAGAATCTTCTTTCCCGAGGAACGTTGGCAGGAATTCAACCAGGAGCTGCGGACGCATTGGCAGGCACAACAGTAGAGCGTCAGTTACGTCGCGGGAGTTCCGTAACTTCGCCAGAAGATCGAGGAAACGAGATGAACGGACAAATCCAAAAAGCTGATCAATTTCGTGCACTTCACATCCCAGGGAAGCCTCTCGTGCTTTTTAACGTCTGGGACGCAGGAAGTGCCCGGGCAGTCGCCAAGGCTGGTGCGAAGGCGATCGCGACAGGCAGTTGGTCGGTGGCGCACGCGAATGGATTTGAAGACGGGGAACAGACGCCGCTTGACCTTGCAATCGACAATCTTCGGCGCATCGTCTCTGCGACACATCTGCCAGTGTCTATCGACTTGGAGGGAGGTTATGGCACTACAGCAGATAAGGTAGGCACCACTGTCCGCCTCGCAATCGACGGAGGAGCTGTAGGTTGCAATTTGGAAGACAGCCTTCCAGGGAGCGGCGAACTTCGGACCTCAGTCGACCAGGCGGATCGAATCCAAAGCGCGCGTCGTACAGCAGAAGATGCAGAGATTGACTTTTTCATCAATGCTCGAAGCGATATCTTTTTTCGACAACCGGCCGACCTGCATGACCAGGCAATGATCTTAGAGGCCGTTGAGCGAGCCCACGCTTATGCAGAAGCTGGCGCGGATGGGCTTTTCGTGCCCGGTCTTGCCGACCTCGCGCTGATTGCGCGGGCTTGTGGAAGCTTCGCCGCTTCCCATCAATATCATGTTGGGCGACTTCACGTCGCCTTTGAGCGCCTTGGCTGAGCAAGGTGTCGCAAGAATAAGCTTCGGACCGCACCCATACCTGCTCGCGATGAAAGTATTAGAAGGAGCGGCACGCGAGGCACACCTCGGATGTCGATCCAGCACATGAATCATAGTTTGCGGTTATTCGTCGATAGGCTCAATACTCCGATCGGCCAGATGCTGATCGTCACCGATCTCGAAGGTTACTTGCGAGCCGTCGATTGGGCAGATTACGAGACCCGTATGAATCGTCTTTTGCGTGTTCACTACGGCACAGACGGACTTAGCCTTGAATCGACGCGCGCGCCGAATGGTATGACGGACGCAATAAGCAAGTACTTCCAGGGAGATCTTGCCGCCATCGACACTTTGCCGGTGAAAACAGGCGGAACGCCTTTTCAGAGCGATGTATGGCGGGCCTTGCGAGACATTCCATGCGGAACAACAGTCTCTTACTCGAATCTCGCCAAAGAAATTGGCCGGCCCTCAGCTGTCAGGGCGGTTGGCTCGGCCAATGGTTCCAATCCAGTGGGAGTCGTCGTCCCGTGTCATCGCGTGATCGGGACCGACGGCTCGCTGACCGGGTATGGCGGTGGAATCGAACGCAAATTGTGGCTCCTGAATCACGAAGCCGGCGTTCGGCGATGAAACGACATAATGGAAATACGTGGTCACAAAGTTGATACGCGACTCAACGCGTCGATAGTGTCATCAGGACAAACGCGCTACTTCGCGGTTGACGTCTTCTGGCACAAGCATTGATCGATCCAAATGCCACGCGCGAGACTGAGCGCGGCCTCCGGTCGTCACTTCCGACATTACCCAGAGAGGATTTGCGCTAACTGGTTTGGCAGCCGTCATTAGAGAAAACCCTCAGCATCATGGACATGGGCCAAGATACCGGCTACTCCCGGAGCCACGTGAGCGGCAAGCTGGTGCCGGTCAGGATAATCGCCGTCGTTCTGCCGACGAAACGTTATAGGGATGTCGGTGAAAAGTCCGTCCAGTCGTTTCTTCAATGCCAATTGGGCGGAGGCTACTTCCTCGCTGGTGATGTGGGCTGCCCCATAGATAGCGAATGTGGGAAGCACTTCCATTCCCGTGAAAAACAATGTTCCGTGTGTGATCGGAAAAAGAATTTCCTCCAGCGCGCCATTAATTCCGCGGCTTCCGTAGTCGTAGCTGGGACCGCCCAGCGTGACCGCAAGCATCGCTCGCTTGCCTGCGAAACCACCATCTCCGTAGCGATATTCGTTACCAGCGTCCCTGAACCCATAGGCCAGCCCGTAGGCAAAGACCCTATCTACCCAGCCTTTTAGGATTGCCGGGAAGCCGAACCACCACAGCGGGAAGAAGAAGAGCACAGCGTCTGCTTCCAGCAACTTTGCCTGCTCTTGCTGAACATCAGACGTCTGAGTACCAGTGGAAAAGGCGTACCCGGACTCCTCAATGAAGGAAAGCCTCTCATCATTCCTGCGCGTGGGAAAGTCGTCCGCGTCATACACAGCCTTCCATTGCATGGCATAGAGGTCGCTTTCCAGCACACGATGCCCGGAAGCAGCCAAATGGGTCTTTGCGGTTTCGACAAGAGTGCGCGTAAGCGATGTGGACTCTGGCTGAGCATGGACAAGCAATATGTTCTTTTGCATACGACCTCGATGTTCATAGCTTTGATCCAGCGACGAACATACAGATGCGCCCAGCTCTAGCTAAGGTTCATAAAATGTGATACTTACAATATTGTGTTGTACTACCCCAGAGGATAGTGTCATGCGAACCCGCCGATTCAAGAATTACGAGCTCGAAACCGGATGTGGTGTTGAAGCCTGTCTCGAAGTGATTGGAGGAAAGTGGAAGGGTCTCATCCTGCATCACCTCATGGAGCACGGGACGCTACGATTTAGCCAGATACAGAAGCTGAAACCTGCCTTAAGTCCGAGAATCCTCACATCGCAGCTTCGTGAACTGGAAAATGATGGAGTCATTCTTCGCAAGGTCTACCCGGTCGTTCCTCCTAAGGTGGAATATTCGCTGAGTTCAGCCGGAGAGTCTCTGCGTGGCGTGGTTCAAGCGATGCAGACGTGGGGAGACAGATTCATCATCGGCGCGAACACCCCGGTGAAACCAAACGAGCGCTCGCAAGAGATCACGAAATAGGATCAATCGCACCTCGCCAACATCGTTCCGTAACGCTAGCCCTGCACCCCGAAGAGGCCGAAGAGCCGAAACTCGTTCAGCAGGATCACCTCAATCCACTATGGGATGAAACCTGCCTCCTTGCATGCGGTGTGGCCAAGCTACATATGACGGCCCAACTTCCCTAGCGGAGAACGGACTGCTAGCATGTTGTCTCAATGCCTAGAGCCTCTGGATACTTGCCCGCCTCCTGGAGTCAGCGTCTTGATCGCCTGCGCAGGATCGTCCTGACGACTGTCAATGCGTGGACGGCTGCTTGGAGTGGGTGTTAGAGATTGGCAAGTTCAACCCGACCGATACGTTGCCGGTGAAAACAGGCGGAACGCCTTTTCAGGGTGCGGTGTGGCGAGCCTTGCGAGATATCCCATGCGGAACGACAGTCTCTTACATGAATCTTGCCAAACAAATCGGCCGGCCTGCGGCTGTCAGGGCAGTAGGCTCGGCCAATGCTTCCAATCCAGTGGGAATAGTCATTCCTTGTCATCGGGTGATCGAATCCGACGGCTCGCTTACCGGATATGGAGGTGGAGTCGAACGCAAATTGTGGCTTCTGAATCATGAAGCCGACTTGCGGCGACTTGCCGTTACATACTGACGATCTCATCGTCTAAACTTCATGACGTCCTGGGGGTTCACGATGAAAAACATGTGGAGCGGTACTCTATTCGTGCTCGTTTCGATCTTTGCCGCCGCAGAATTTGGGGTTGCCCAGGTCTCGCAGGAAGCGCACACCGCCGACGAAGTGATCGCCGTGGATAAAGGTTGGACGGCCGCTGAAGAAAAGGGAGATGTCGCTTACGTCGATGCGCTCCTGCTGCCGGAGTACCGCTCCGTCTCTCCCGACGGCAGCACGCACAGCAAGGAAGCGATCGTCGCGAACACGCGCAAGACAACTCCTGAGCGCGCGGCAATGATCGAAAAGTACCTGGTGGATCATCCGACCGACATGGCCGTTACAATCAACGGCGACACTGCTGTGCTGACGTTCACCGCTGTAACCGATGCGAAAAAGCTCATTCGCTCCTGCGACATTTTCGTGTATCGGGGCGGTCACTGGCATGCCTTTTACTCGCAGCATACGGATGCGGAAAAGGCCTGACTGTCTTCGTCGTGGTGTTTTGCGGAAGTCTGGTGGCGGTAATCGCATCAGGGCGAACACCCTACTTTCCTCGTTCCCTGAGAAACGCCCTCCTACTCCGAGTTTGGAGCGTTGCGTGTTACTCGGGAGAGGCGTAGGTCTTCCAGAGTCGCAGCTCGATCGTATCGAGGAGTTCTGACGCGGACCATTTGTTCTCAGATGGCTTCGAAGGTGGCAATCATCCCCATGTCCTCGTGTTCGAGGTTGTGACAATGGAAGACATAACGGCCGTTGAGCCCTCTAAACGGTACGATGAGTTCCCGTGGCCGGTGACAATCGATCGTGATCGTGTCTTTCCAGCCAAGTTCCGCCTCTGCAACATCCTGGCCATTTGAAATCACTTGAAAGTGAACACCATGAATGTGCACAGGGCGTTCCCGGTCGCTGCTGATCCGCCAGAGCTCGTGGTGTCATCGGCGACAAGCGCGTCTGTGCGCCCGGGATCAAAGGGCTGGCCGTTGATGCACCAACCTTTGGAACGACTGAAGCTGAAATGAAGATCTGGAGACACGAAAGAGCTGCGACTAGCAGCCCCTCCCGTGAACGGAACTCAAGCGGGTTTCTTGGCTTTGCTCGTAGATTGCATCCAACACAGCCAATGTGCCAAGATGAACGGAGTCGAGAAAGGGCAGGTCGGTAAGGTAAGCCCGACCACCTTCCGCCAGGAAGGCTCTGTTTGCACACATAACGTGTGTGAACCCGCGACAAGTAGGAGTGCGTCTGCACTCCGATCTTGGGCGGGTTCCTTTTCGATGAACCGGTCGTTAGCGGCTCTCCCAAGAACAAAATCAAAGGAGAATAAGCTATGCCTACGATCGAAGCAAACAGCGGCATCATTACCCAAATCAACGTGTTCACTGTTAAACCGGAGAATCAGCAGGCTCTAGTCGATCATTTGATCGGCGCAGCGTCCGTTGCACAGCAGATTCCCGGCTGGAAATCCATCAGCATCCACAAAAGCATCGACGGCAAGTCTGTCGTGAACTACGCTCAAGCCGAAAGCCTGGAAGCACAGGAGAGAATCTTCAAAGAACTTCTCGAAAAGGGCGTGATCGAAAAGGGCCATCAGTTCGGTGAAGCTCATCCAGGGCTCTATGAAGCGGTCTACACACTCGACAACGTCTAGAGGACTGCAATGGGCGGGACGAGCGTATCGTCCCGCCTAACATCTATCGCTGAACCGGTGGCTTCAATTCCGACGAGCTTCGCTTCAAGGCTGCGCGAAGAGTGGTCCGAGTCTGTCGATGAGCGAACTACCCCGGATTCGCCAGTCGAGATCTTGGCGATTCTATCGAGCGAGAGCAGAAAGTTTGACTGCGAAGGTGTTCGTCCATATGCGTTGCGAAAGGCAGAGTCGAAATGACTGTGGCTAGAGAAGCCTAGTTCTAGGCTCAATGCCGGGAGATCGTCGTAACGATCAAGCAGGTCAAGCGCTCCTTCGCGTTCCTAACCGATACTCGAGAAACACGATCCTCTGTCAATGCGCTGTATCCGACGTCGCGTCACTCCGTTTGCGAAAAGTGCCACCACTCATTCGGAAGGCATTTGCTCGGTAGACATGGCTGCTTGATCTCACGAGTCGGTTTGAGGGGATCGATAACCGCGAAAATCACTCTCGAAGGGCACCGCGCAAGGCCAAGATGATGCGCGCACTGGCGAGGTTGGACAACGGTAGAGAACGCAGCCGCAGCAATACCCGAGACTCATTTTCTGTATTACCAGCGCCCAAACTCGGAGGCGTTTGGTAATTCCGGAACTCGCGTGTGATGCCGAACCCTAGCTCTCAACTGCTTGTGGTCAAGTCTTTTTCTGAGGGAAAGATCGTGCCGAACCTTCGACAGATTGGCGAGAAGAGTATCGATATGCTGCCGTTCCGTTCTGTAGTTCGTGATACACGCGCGTAGAGCTGGCTTCTCGCCGCGCAAGATGATAGTCGAAATCCAGGCACTTCCGGATTGAACCACTGCATCCGCGGCACATTGGTGCGTCGCGATATCCCACTCCTCGTCCGAGGGAGTAAAGCAAACGACGGGAAGCCTAGTTCGGTTGACTACGCTCCAACCACTCTTCTCCAGTCGTTCTCGCAAGAAATCTGCCATTTCAGACTGGTGTCGAAGGATTTCCGCGTAGCCGCTCCAGCCGGTCGTAGTGAGGGTCAAGAACAATTTGAGCCCGATGAATCGTCTTGACCACTGAAGGGAGTGAATGTAGGGGTCGACGACGGCAAGACCTTCGCCCTCCTTGGGCATGTATGCAGTGCTTACGGAGAATATTTTGTTCAGAATCTTGCGATGGCGTGTCAGGAACATCCCAGCTCCCATAGGCATCGAGAGCAGCTTGTGAGGATCGAAGGTAATAGAATCGGCCTTTTCAATCCCTTCCAAAGCGGTGCGCAACTCCGGCACCAGCACCGCCGCTCCACCCCACGCAGCATCGACATGAAACCACAGTCCATTCGCTCGCGCCACGTCCCCTATCGCAGTAAGCGAGTCGACGATTCCGGCCCCGGTCGTCCCCGCTGTTCCAACGATCAGAAACGGCTCATATCCCAGTCTGCGATCCTCTTCAATCATCTGCCGCAAAGCGTCGCAGTCCATTTGCAGCGTGTCGGTGACCGGCACGGTTCGAAGGGCTCCGCGCCCCAGCCCCGCCGTTCGCGCCGCTTTCAGAAACGACTGATGGCTTTCCGCCGAAGCGTAAAAAACTGGTCTCGCGGAAACACCCTGTAGGCCGCTGTCGAGAACTCCCGGCCATCGCTCGGCCAGGGCGCAAAGCAGAGCGGTCAGATTGGCCTCCGCGCCGCCGCTCGTCAGGCATCCATCGGCGCTTCCTTCGCTGAACCCAAACTTTTGCGCAAACGCCTCGATCAATCTCCGCTCGGTCTCGACTGCCAGCGGACTATGACTCCACGCGGCAAGCTGAGGATTCAATGTCGCCGCAATGGACTCTCCCAGAATTCCCATGAATGCGGGAGCCGGATTGAACAACCCAAAATAGCAAGGGTGCGGCGTGTGGACCTGATGCCTCTTCAACTCCTCCGTAAAGCGGTGGAGCACGTCAAGACGCGAACCCGGATTGTCGAATGAGAATCCATCGAGCAGCGCGTGCAGCTCGCCCTGGTTCAAAGCCGGCGCAACAGGCAGCGACTCCACCCCCTCGAAGTAAGACTCCGCCTGCCCGATGGCCTCAGCCCATAGCGTGGCTCGCTCTTCGCGGCTCGGCAATAAAGCGTCAGCAGTCATATACCCTCCTCGTAGGCAATGGGATGAGTCACAAGCCGCCTCGCTGCAATGTCCCAACATTCCCTAAACACCTGGCTCACTGCGATAGAGCTTCCATTGCGTTTGCTCCTTGAAGCCAAACCGTTCATAGAAGAAACGCGCATCGTTGTCCTTGACAACGAAGACGTCTATGCGGCGATGCTGATTTGCTTCGATGACATGCTTGAGGAGCGCGCCGCCTATACCCAGATTTCGCCACACCGGCGAGACCCATAAGTCACCGATATGGATGCCGGCCGCGCCCTCCCAGCTTGAGTAGTTCACGTGGTACGACACGAAGCCCACATTCTCGCCGGAAGCGTTCTTGGCGACGAGCATGTGCAATTCCGGGTCCGCTGAGAAAACATCTCTTTCCAGCGCAGATGGACTAAGACGCGGAGGGTGAGGCGCACCCTCTGAGGCCGCCAATTCATGGAGCATCGACAGGATCGATGCTCCATCTTCCCTCCGCGCTACGCCGATCGTGATGGCTCCGCGATCCTGCATCACTTTTCCAGGGTCAGCCCTTCATCCAACCATCCGGTCACTCCACCAATCATCTCTTTGACAGGCCTCCCGAGCCTCGCCAGCCGTATGGCCGCCTTGTTTGCCCCATTGCAATGAGGGCCTGCGCAGTAAACAACGAAGTGGGTGTGCAGAGGAAACTCCATCATTCTTTCTTCAGAGATGGATAAGACCGGCACGCTAACGGCTCCTGGGACGTGGCCGTTCCGGTAAAGCTGAGCGCTGCGGACGTCAAGAAGTACAAAGTCGACCGCTCCCGACACAAAGGCCGAGTTCACATCGGAACAGTCTGTCTCAAATTCAAGCTTCCGAGAGAAATGTTCAAAAGCATATCGCGACGGTGCTGTAGCAACCTCGAGTACGCGGCTCCTGGAACTTGTCTCAGCAAAGGGTGTTTGGCCGCGGCTCGTCTGGCCTACAGCATCCTCGAGGGTGCAAACATCATCTTTATCGCATCCACACGCACCTGGAGCGAGTTCAGACTGCGGACTTGTAAGGGTTGACATAGTAACTTCCTCCTTGTCATCAAGTCTCTCCGAGGCCGCCAAACCTTGCGAGTGGCCCAAAAGTCGATTATCGTAAAAATCATGCCAACCAAGCGCTCCTAACAAAGATCTCAAACCGCGCAACGTCACGTTGCGGTGCTTGCCTATGAAGGCTTGTGCACTTTCGAGTTCGGGATCGCCGTCGAGATGTTCGGCCTCCCTCGCCCTGAGTTCGACCGGTGGTATACCTTCACGGTCTGCGGATTGGAAAATCGGCCGCTTCGCGCTACGGGAGGCATTTGCGTAACCCCGAAAAAAGGCCTGATCGGCCTACAAAAGGCGGACACGATTATCATTCCAGGCTGGTGTGATCCGGACGAGTTGCCGCCCCGGAATCTGATTCGAGCACTCGTCAAGGCTCATGAACGCGGCGCCCGGCTGATTTCCATTTGCTCGGGAGTCTTCGTTCTCGGGGCGACGGGTCTTCTAAACGGCAGGCACGCGACGACTCATTGGAGATACATCGAGAAGCTGACCCGCAGATTTCCGCTCATCCAATTGCAGCCGGATGTGCTTTATGTCGACGAAGGAGACATTCTGTCCTCTGCCGGCAGCGCCGCTGGAATCGACCTATGCCTTCATATCATTCGCAAAGATTTTGGGACTGTCGTGGCGAATCAAGTGGCGAGAAGATTGGTAGTCCCGCCTCATAGGGAAGGCGGCCAGGCACAGTTCATTGATAAGCCTGTCGGCGAGGCGGCACACCCGTGGCTTACCCAACTGCTGGAGTGGACTCTGGCAAGAATACACAAGCAAATCACGGTTGAACGGCTTGCTTCAGCAGCTCACGTCAGCAAGCGAACGCTTTGCCGTCGCTTCGCGGAAACGACGGAAACAAGCCCGCTCGATTGGGTCTCTGGCTTGCGGGTTCGGCGTGCAAAGGACCTGCTGGAGACAACTACACTCTCCGTCGAAGAGATCGCGGAAGAGTCCGGGTTTGGGTCGGCGGCAGTGCTGAGGCACCATTTCCGAATGAGGGTGAAGCTAAGTCCGAACATGTACCGCAACCAATTTCGCCAAGATGCGTCTATGGCACTCTGATGCAATCTGTGCAAATAATTCACTCATCAAAGAGAGGCCCGCTGGACGCAGAATAGATAAGGAAAAGGCCCGTGTCGCCGTGGACGTAGGGGCTGGCGCAAAATCGCCAATGCTCTCATCGGGAGCACATCAACTTAGATTTGCCAGTCGAGATTGGCCGCGCCGTAGTTGGTGATGATGACTTCGAGAGCCGTTATTGATTGCTCGGAGTCGGCGTATGAGATTGGCAAGTTGAACAGAGCGAGTGCAGATTAGACGAGGCCCGTCCGTAAAGCCTTAGCCCAATTCGCTCGTCCACGGCTTTCGGCCAGCTTCGCAGCATTCTCCCAGTCGTAAATGACGGAATACAATTCCGCTGACCAAGAACCGTTGCGTTTCTCCACGAGTGCGTACCGGGCGTGCGGGGATCCAGTCTGCATTTTGTGAGGGAAGGGCCGGTCGTCCTCGTAGGCTGGTAGTCCTACCGATCCCGGATTCACAACGAGCCTTCCATCACCCAAATTGACGCTGCGTGGAATATGCGTATGTCCACAAAGAATCAGTGGCGCGGGTACTCCGCGGGCGCGATCGTGGATCTCGAATGGATCGGCCTCTCGAACCGCTTGAGGCTCGACGGTCTCCAAGAAATAACCGAGGTCGCTTTCTGGTGTGCCATGGACTAACTGAATCTCTCTTTCGATAAGAAGTGTTGTCGGGGTGTGTTTGATCCACCTGATGTGATGCGTTTCAAGGCAAGACAAAGCATATCGGTCTGACTCTCCCATCTCATCAATCGGCAAGGTTAAAAGCTGTCGTTCGTGGTTTCCCCTAATCGTCGGAATGTCTAGCGATAGTAGGCAGTTTGCACATTCGGCAGGAAACAGAGGACCCGATAGTGAATCGCCGAGGTTCACGATCAGATCTGGCGCATGCCCTTTGATGTCAGCCAGCACAGCTTCGAGCGCCGCCAGGTTGCCATGAATATCAGAGATCGCCGCAATTTTCATCATCCGTAAAGCCCCGCCAAACAAAAGGCTGCAACACAGGAGACTACTCAGAATCCAAGGAGGCTATGCATCGCGTCTTGATGACGAAGGCCAAACCCTACCCAGATTACGATAGGGATAAAGACCTGGACGAAATACGGGTCTCTCACCCGGATGTGTGCCGAGATGGCTCCGCCCATCCATCCCGTTGCCAGTATTGCGCCGATGAAGGAAGTCGCTGGGACCAGACTCACCGCCGCGATCACGATCTTGACAAATCCGAACACGGGCAGAACATCCGGAGAGAATCCTACGTGCTCCATGTTCTTAACCATCACCGGGGCCTTCATCATGTTTATTGCGCCGCCTAGGACGAGGGGAAGCGCGCCAATTATGCTCACTATCCAACCGACGTAGACGAGTGTGAACATCAGCAAATCCTCCTTATGCGTTATCAATGGTGTCCTATCAGACCCATACCATTCGAGACAGTCGAGCGCCCTTCACTTCAGCTTTGACTTCCTGCTCTTTAGCGGAGAACCTGCGGGACGTCTCGTGGCACTGGGTTTGCCACTCATGCTCCGATAGCCTGGATGGACGCCCGCTGCGAGGCCCATCTGATCTGCAATCTTTGACAGGAGAGTCTGGAGCGTCACGGTCTCCGCTCTTGTGAGTGCGGCGCACATCAGCCGATTGTGCTCGTCGGCAACCTCTCGTATCGAGAGCAAAGTCTCCTTTCCTTTTGCAGTCAACGCGAGCGAATAGAGCCGCCTGTCTGTGGCGTGAACTTCGCGCACCAACAAGCCACGAGACTCGAGGTCGTCTATCAAGGCGACGAGGCGACTGGCATGCATGTTGAGCGCGACAGCAAGAGCTTGCTGACTTATTCCCTCCGACCGAGCGACGAGCCGCAGAATTCCTGCGTCGGCGGGGGCAAGGTCGAGCGGGGTGAGCAACCTCGTGAACTCTTGCGCGGCTCGCGCGCCCAATTGGGAAAGCAGAAAGGCAACCCTATCTGAGTCATTCTGTTTCGGATTCATGTTTTCTATCCGTTCATCCCACAGTATCGTTCACTATGGTAATTGTTCTGCGGCAACGAGAATGGCGTGCAGGCTGGCACTCGCAATAATGAATGCACGTTGTGCGGCGTACGTCGTTCGAGCCTCACCGAATGGGTGCGCGATTCTTGATTGAACCCCTGCCAACGTTCTTCTGGGAAAAAGATTCTGGTTTCTTTGAACTCAACCCGCCGCGTTGTGCCTGGAATGTTGCGGTACAAAGCTCTTCATTTCGCTAATCCTCGCTTTCATGTTTATGAGTTCCACGAACTGATATGAGACTGGTTCGCGAACTCTCACACTTTCGAGGTTGACGTTGTCGCTCTATCTCGATGCAAGTCACTGACTTTCGGAATAGCCTCAGGATTGTGAATGTTAGTTGTGTCTCGGCGTCGATCAGCCTCCCCTTGCTCAGCCCCAAAGTAGTTCGAGACAGATTCGCCAGCACTTGGCTAAGATGGAATCGAAATGGCTTTCAGCACCGCATCTGAGAGCGTCTCAGCACCTAATTGGCTGAAGTGAAGATGGTCACCAGCATCATAAGCCGGTTTGAGTCGCACAGGGTTTTCAGGGTCACGCAAGACGGCATCGGCATCGATTAACCCGTCGTACTCTTCGCATCCGCGTATCCACTCATTGACCCTTTGCCTTTGCGCGTCACGAGTCTCAAAATCGCTCCACGCAACTCCCGCGGACACAGCCGAATTCCCAGGATCCCAACCCCCCAAATGGCACGATTGTTGCTCCGATGATACGGATGTTGCGGGATTGTGCGACGCCAATGCAATGTTTCAAGCCATCGATAATATCCCCAGGCGTTACAGTCTCTGATGCGGGCGCCCGCGTTCCTGGGAGGATAATGTCTCCAGTACCCTGCATTAGGACGGCCCCTGTGACACCCGGCAATGTCGAGAGTGCGGTTTCGAAACGGCGAATACCAGCGACTCCTCCAAAAAATCCTGCCGAACCGGAAATTGATGGTCCGCCAAGTGAAACGCCATCGTGAAGGAGCCTGTTGCCGTCTAATCCCATATTAAGAATTGCTAATGTGGGGTTCTTGGCGAGATGCAGGCGTTCGACGATGTACCCGCCGTAGAGGCGTGTATTGGAATCGCCGAAAAGGATCGTTGCGGAGACGTTTTGCGCTGCATTTACGGCAACGCCGCTTAGAAACAGAACTGGATGAACGGACGTAATGCCACGAGCCGACACGGTCTGACCTTCGATTCTTGAACTCGTCGCACGGTCACCCGGCGCAGATACTACCGTTGGATACCGATGTAGGCCGCCGGTCAACATTTTCGCGCCGTCAGGAAGATAGAGGCTAACAACGATTTCCGAAAAATCAGACACAGGAAGGGGGATCGGGTCGCTCATCAAAGAACCGCCCGGCGGAATTATGGTTGACGTTGCGCCGGCAAAACTAAGCCCTTGATCGGTCTTGGGATCGAAAACATTTGTGGAGACTGCCAACGCAACCGTTCCAGAGCCAATTGTGAGCGGAGCATCTCCCTCAGTATTAGACACTTGCAGACGCAGTGCAGATCCGCCACGGGTCAACCTCAACGTGGTGCGTAAAGTCCGGTCCGGGGGGATCGCGGCCACGAGAGGGGTTTCGTTCCATGGCGCGACTGCCCACGATCCAACCCAGTTTTCGTTGCTCATTTGTTCAGCTCTCCTGCTTACAACTGCTCTGTTCACGCACTTCAATCAGTTCATGCGCTTCTCATGATCTGCCCAATCCGCTGCACGCAGTTGCCCTACGTGATCGATGACGATTGGCATCTCGCCGATAGGACTATCGAGCCGAGCAATGAAAACCATGCGAAGTGCTTCATGTGCTTTCTTCCTTCCGTGTTTTGCCAATCCTGCGTCGAGCCCGTCCGTTAGAGCTAATCGAACGAGCTAGAGTGCTTTGTTGTGTCTGCCAATCCCAAACCCTATTTCTCTTTACAGCAGACGTTGAATCGTTCAGCTTGACCATTGCATCTCACAATCGTTTCTGTTAGTAATGATTACATGAAGAATGCATGGGAGGCAAGTTTATGTCAGAGGCTGTAGGTACGGAGTTCTCGGGACAGCGGCACCCAGGACCGGCTCTTGGACCGCTCGCCATAGTTTTCACGGCTGTCTTCATTTTGGGACTACTCCCGGTGACCGCTGTCGGGGGCATGCCCTACTTCCCCGGTCCGTGGGAGTCCTCACAGACCATTGATACCTTCTTTCGGCTTCGTCCTGGCGCGGCTCTGTTGTGCGCTTTTATTCAGTTTGGAGCGGCAATTCCGTTGGGTCTATTCACTGCGACGATCACCAGCCGACTGCGATTTCTTGGCGTGAAAGCGGCTGGAGCGCATATTGCTCTGTTTGGAGGCTTGGCTGCGTCCGCAGCCATCGCGTCAAGCTCTCTGGTCTTGTGGGCAATCGCGCAACCAGGCATATCGAGCGACACAACGTTGACCGCTGGACTCTACTACGTGATGTATGCACTGGGTGGCCCCGGATATTCAGTACCGCTTGGCCTTCTGATCGCGGGCGTTTCGGTTACCTGCTGGTTCTACAAACTCCTTCCGCGATGGATCTGCGTTTTCGGATTTGTTCTCGCGGTATTCGGTGAATTGAGTTGGCTGAACCTAGAACTTCCTAAAGCACTCTTTCTTATTCCGCTCACTCGTTTTCCCGGCTTCATCTGGATGATCGCAGCCGGCTTTGCGCTACCGTCGCGTGCTCGGACGCGGCCTGTGGAGGTCCAATGAAAGCGGCGAGCGAACGGCAGTTCATTCGGATATTGCACCTGGTGCTCAGTATCCCAATCGTGGGATATATCTACGGGCCTGTCGCCTCTATCCCTCAGGCGGTGCGCTTCACTCGTTGGGTTGCGATGCCGGTTGTTGTATTCACCGGTTTCTGGCTATGGCTCAAACCGCGCCTGCTCAAGTGGCGTCGCCAATCGAGCGGCGCAGCACGAACGCTCCTTTCCCTCACGGCACTGTTTTCGCTGATGTCGTCCACGGCGATGGCGCAGTCTCCTGTATTAAGCGTCGGAGGCGCTTGTCCCTACTTTTCAGCTCAGACGGTGACGGGCAAGCCACTGGTTTTGCCGGAGGCAGCATCTGGAAAGACCGCTCTCGTGATCTTCACATTTGGTCGCGCTAGCGGCAAAGACGGGCAGACTTGGAACCTCCGCTTAGCGAAGGACTTCCAAAACCCCGTGCCAAATTACACGATCATCTTCGCGGAATCGGTGCCAAAGATGCTTCAGGGGCGGGCACTATCCGGCATCAAGAGCGGCATGCCTCAAGAGATGCAGAATCGAGCCGTACTACAACTTCAAGACGAGCAAAAGTGGCGCACCATCCTTGGGGTCAAAGATGACCAACACGCTTATGTGCTTCTTCTTAAGCCAGATGGACACATCGCCTGGAGGAATGCCTCGACGTTCTCGGAGTCCGACTATGCCTTTGTGCGATCTCAGCTAATTGTGCGCTGAATCACGTTGTACCCCGCGGTTTTGTCAGGCCGCAGAGAAAGGAGTAACGGCAATGTCAGCCATAGAAACGTACGCGGTCTCACCCGATATAAGCGGGAAGAGGTTCTTGGCAGCGTTGGGCACCGCAGTCGGCGCATCGGCAGTGACCGGAGCTTTAAGTTATGTCTTGTTTCGATTTCTCGACTCAAGCAGCCGCAGTCAGGCTATCGTATTCATCGTTTACACAACACTCGTAGTGACACTCTGTGCATTCTTCAGACCCGTTGCGAAAGCGCCGATTGGGCTCCGCTTCACAAGCCTCAAACATCTGCTCGCGAGCGTAGGTTTGCTAATCGCGACGCTCGCGGTGACCGCCCTGTTCTATCGCCTGATGAGCCCCGTCTTTGGAGATTTCTTTGGTTTGGTACGCCAGATTGCAGCCTTTGCCACCGACGCAAAGCGGCTGCAAGGTCAGCCCGTTATGGCTTGGATCATCGCGACCCCCCGGGGTGTTCTTCTCGTTCCTCTTTTCGAAGAAGTACTGTTTCGAGGCTTACTTCTGGCTTGGTTGCGGAAACATCTTCGCGAAAATCTGGCGGTGATTTCCATGGCGGCCCTCTTTGCCCTGGAACACGGGTCGTTTGCCGTGGCTCCATATGCGTTTCTATTAGGCATCACCATGGGCTATGTAAAGCTTCGCACAGGCTCGATTCTCAATACCTTCGCCATGCACTTCTTGAACAATGTGTTCCTGCTCGCAATCGGTCTCAAACTATTCGGGCATTCCTGATGCAAAACCAACAAGAGCGCCCTATCGAGGAGCCACGATGGCCAAACATGGCGGAGAATCTTGGGAAAGCGTCCACATCTGCCCGAGGTGCGGTCACGTCGTCAATCTCGCGGAGTTGGACTTGAGAGCAATCAACTACCGGAATTGTTGCGTGTCCGAACTGCGATTGGTCTGGGCAGATCGAAATACAAATCATCAATCAAGTACCTCGTAAAAGGCCTACTTCAGTCGAGTGAGGACGCTAGACCGATGAGCCGACCATTGCTGCGCGAGCCGGCTGTTCGGTGAAGAAGGACTAAAAGGAATCGATGACGACCACGCCTGTCGTGTCATATGTGCCCATCGCTTCAAGTACCCCGGTGACTCCATCCAGTCCAACACGTTGATGAACGACTTGGCCGGGCTTGAGAGTACCGGCTGCGCACATCGCGAGCATGGTATCGAAGCGCTAACGTTCCGTAGAGTCGAAGCTCATTGAGCAGGATCACGTCAATGGGCAAGGCCACATAGCCTTTCTCTTTGCGTGTGGTGTGACCGAGCTGTACGTGTCGTCCGAGTTTGCGCAGCGACATGACAGAGTTGCGGCAGGTCTCGTCGATGCCTAGCGCGTCGACGGATACCTGCGCACCGCCATGTGTAATCGTGCGCACGGCTTCGACGGGATCATCGGTGCGACTGTTTATCGTATGGACAGCTCCCAAGTCCCGGGCGGCGTTGAGCGCCTTCAAGGAGGTATCGACCGCGATCACTCTTGCGCCGGTCGCCACGGCAATCTGCACTGCGGATAAGCCCATTCCACCTGCTCCGTGTACTACAACCCATTCGCCCCCACGAACCGCTGCTTGGTTTACCACACCATGAAACGCAGCCATGTAGCGGCACGCCATACTCGCCGAATCGACGAATGAGATGGCGTCAGGCAATCGCACAAGGTTTACGTCAGCATAGCGAATCGCGACATATTCGGCGAACGCACCCCAGTACGAAACGCCGGGAACGAGTAAAGCTCCGCTATCACAAACGTGCTGGTTACCACTGCGGCACCACTCGCAAGTGCCCTCGCCTGGATTCATCGGGAAAATGACACGATCGCCCTTCTTCCAGTCCTTCACGTCACGGCCCACCTCCTCGATGGTGCCGCTGAACTCATGTCCTAAGACAAACGGTGGTTTGATGGCGAGTCCGCGCCAAGCCCAGTCGTCGGTCCAAAGATGCCAGTCAGTACGGCAGATGCCGTTGGCACCCACACGCACAATCGCCCCGTCAGCGGGGCATTCCGGATCGGGGACGTTTCGTATTATCAAGGGCCTGTTCAGTTCTTCTATCACTGCAGCTCGCATGAAATCCACCTATTCTTTGCCGACCGACAAAGAATAGCACGAATCTAGTATTCTTGTATAAGCAGCAAACAAAGAGGTGGGCATAACATGGCTGGACGACCTCGCGAATTCGACCGGGATAAGGCTCTTCTACTTGCCCGTGATCTCTTCTGGGAGCGTGGGTATGAAGCCGTGTCGATGGCAGATCTAACTGAGAGGCTTGGACTCGCCTCCGCCCGACTTTACGCAGCGTTTGGGTCGAAGGGAGATCTCTTTCGTGAAGCCATTACACATTACGAGACACAAGAAGGTGGTTTCGCAGATCGTGCTCTTGCCGAGGAAATCACGGCGGCTCGGGCGATTGAGAGAATGTTTCACGACGGGATTGAGCTGTACACACGCAAACAGGGGCCCCGCGGATGTATGGTCGTCTCCTCTGCCACAAACTGCACGGAGGCCAATGAGCAAGTTAGAGAGTGGTTGGCAGAACACCGCAGAGCGCGGACAGCGAGCATCACACGCCGCATCCAAAAGGCGGTTTCCACCGGCGAATTACAGGCAGAAACGGATGCGACTGCGTTGGGGGAGCTTTACGCCGCAGCACTCCACGGGATATCAGTTCAGGCCCGCGATGGAGCGAAACGAAAACGCCTGATGGCGATGACTCCGTTGCTGGTGTCGCTTATGCAATCGAATTTAGCGCACTAAGCTTGCACGGATTACTGGCGAAAGAGTGGTTTCTCGTCTTCGTCGCGCAAGGAAGAAAGGGGAAACGTGCAGGAAGGGGGAACGTCTTCCTGCCGCGAACCTGGCGAGCCGAGGCCGGGAAGCAAGCGGGATGAGGGTGCCGGAGAAACCGAAGGGGGTTCTCCCGACGCCCGCAAGAAAGCCCCGGACGAATCCGGGGCTTTTGTTTCGAGGGTTGGTTACGCGGCCTTCTTTCGGGTCACTCCGCAACAGTTCGGCCATCTGCGCAAACCTCAAATACCCGAGCAACCGCATCCCTATGACGGGTTCTCGCCAACTCTGACCGTCTCGATCGGTGCCCCGTCCGCCGTCTCAGCTCACAGCCGGCGGCATTCAATCCCCATACATCCACCGCGCTAGCGGCTTAGCGCAAATCGCCGTAGCCACAATGCCCCGCACCGACAGCACCGCAAACCGACGCACCCGCGCGTGCGGGGCATTGTCGATACGGCACTAGAGATTATGCGTCAATCCAGAATTGTTCCTGGCGACATGAGCGTTTATCGATACTTGGAAGGAGCGGGTATATTACGGGAAGGCGAATCGATAACCATCTTTGTTTGCAACTGCTCGAACCTTATGAAGAGCGTGTCTCACAAGTCCTTTCCAAATTCGCACGCGCTTGGTGAGTGGATGGCTGACAATCACGCCAGCGCAAAGTAGCTTTGGGTCAGGATCGTCGCGGCACTGGTGCGGTAGAGCAGATCGTAGAGCAGCCGCTTGTTCTGGAGGACAAGAGCGGAGAGCGAATGCGGCAGAGTGAAGACGACGTGGAAGTACGGCACGGGCAACAGTTCAGCCGAGCGCGCCGCCAGCCACTTGGCGCGCGCGTTTCCCTGGCACTTCGGGCAGTGCCGATTGCGGCACGAGTTGAATGAGATGGCTTGATGGCCGCAGCGGACGCACTGATCGCGATGACCGCCCAGTGCCGCGGTGCGGCAGCGAGTGATGGCATCGAGCACCTTGCGATGCGGCCATGCAAGATGGGACTGCTGCTGTTCCCAGAAACTGTTGCCCGTTCGACGAACAATATCGGCCACCTCGAAGGTGGGCCGGCTCATCTCTTCCTCAGTCTCCTGGAACGCTTCACCTCGTTGGGGTTGGACACCTCGATGGCTTCCAGCGGGCTTGGAATCGCCTGCAGGTGGCGCCGCGACAGGTGCAGGTAGACGGTCGTGTGAGCAAGCTTGGCATGACCGAGAAGAACCTGGATGGTGCGCAGGTCGGCGCCGGCTTCCAGCATGTGCGTCGCGAAGCAATGGCGAAGCGAATGGGGAGATACATGCTTAGTAATGCCGGCGCGCTTGGCGGCCTCGTGGACAGCCTGCCAGACAATCTTCTCGGTAATGGGTACATCGGCCCGCCAGCCCTTCACCGTGCCTGGGAAAAGATAGGTCTTGGGCTTCATCCAGCGCCAGTACTCGCGCAGAGTCTCAAGCAGCTTCGGGGTCAGTAGCACGTCGCGGTCGCGGCCACCCCTGCCCTAGCGCACATGAATGACCATGCGCGTGCTGTTGATATCGGAGACCTTGAGGTGGCACATCTCGGCCCGGCGCAGGCCCGTTGCATACAGCATCATCATCATGGTGCGATGCATCAGGTTCCCGGCCGAATCGATGAGCCGCGATACCTCCTGCTGATCGAGAATCGTCGGCAGCCGCCTCTGTCGCTTGGGAAATGGGATGTGATCTGGAAGGTATGCCGACGCAGCGTCTTGATTAAGAGAAAACGCAGCGCTGCAGTGCGGCCTTCGATGGTTCCTGGGGAAAGCTTGCGCTCGCGAAACAGATACGCCTGGTACTGGCGGATATGCTCAGGCCCAAGGCGTTCCGGTGAGCAATGGAAATACTTCGCAAAGTCTTCCACCGCGTGGATATAGGAACGTGCGGTGCTCTGAGAGTAATTGAGGCGCTGGAGTTCATCCAGCATTAGCTGCCGAAGATGGGTCACGGTAAACCTCCTGTGACCCGAGGCTTACACAGCCAACAACGCCGGAGGACAGCCCGAACGGCAGCGTCCGCTGCGCCAACGGCTTAGTTCAAACGCCCTTTGCGGAAGTTGGCGCTTCACTGACGAGAAGCCGACTTGAACTAAGCCGCTGTGCGGCGGACGCATTCGCGTGCGCTGGGCCAGCAGTTGGGGTGATGATCTAGCGTTTGTCGCAGAGAAGGAGGAATTTCTGTGACCCATCTACGTCAGATCATGCTGGAAGAGTTGGAGCGCCGCAACTACGCTCCGTCCACGATTCGCGCTTACATCCGCACCGTCGAGCACTACTCGCGGCACTTTCACCGTCCACCCGATCAGCTCGGCCTGGATCACATCCGGGAGTATCAGGCAGCCATGTTCCGTACCTGGAAGCTGGCTCCCAACACGGTCACGCAACGGCTGGCTGCGTTGCGCTTCCTCTACATCCAGGTACTGAAGCGCGGTTGGAGCGCCGCCGAGACGCCCTATCCGAAGAAGGTGCTGCATCTTCCGGAGATCCTCAGCCAGCAGGAAGTGGCTCGCCTGATCGATGCGACCGAGACCCCGTTCCAACGCATTCTAGTCATGACGCTCTATGCCACAGGAGCGCGACGGGCAGAGGTGGCTCGGCTGAAGGTGACCGACATCGACAGCCGGCGGATGGTGGTGCACATCCGCGGCGGCAAGGGACGCAAGGACCGCGACGTGATGCTGAGCCCGGCGCTGCTCGAAGCGCTGCGCACCTACTGGCGCGGACTTCGGCACAAGCCGAGCGAGTGGCTGTTTCCCGGCAACCGGTGGCATACGTCGAGCCGGCCGGTTACCACCAAGGTGCTGTGGACAGCGTGCCAGCAGGCCGCGCTCCGCGCCGGTTTGGAGCACAAGCACATCCATCCGCATACCCTGCGTCACTGCTTTGCGACGCACCTGCTCGAAGCTGGAGCCGACCTACGCACGATCCAGGTCCTGCTCGGTCATCGCGATCTCGAAGAGACCACGATCTATCTTCACCTCTCCAGCAAGCATCTGAGTGCAACCTCCAGCCCGCTCGACACCCTTCAGCTTGGAACACCAGGAGAAGCCTTACGAAGCGCCTGAGCCGCTCCTCTGTGGAGATGGCCGACATCGTTCGCTACGCTGGGCAGGGCTTCGTCGAACGCAGCCGCAGGTGGATCAACGGCCAGCATGAGAAGGTGCTGACCGCGATCACCCGGTGCCGCACTGCCGCTCTCGGGGGCCATCGCGACCAGTGCTCCGGCTGCGGGCACACGGCCATCTCCTACAACTCGTGCCGGAACCGACACTGCCCCAGGTGCCAGGGCAACGCCCGCATCCGCTGGCTCCAGCAGCGCGAACGCGAGCTGCTGCCCACGCGCTACGTCCATGCCGTGTTCACGATGCCGCGCGAACTGGCACCACTCGCACTCCAGAACAAGCGGTTGATCTATGGACTGCTGTTTCGCGCCAGTGCCGCCACGCTGCTGGAGGTCGCTCGCGATCCGCGACACCTTGGAGCCGAGATCGGCTTCTTCAGCGTGCTGCACACTTGGGACCAAAGATTGCAGCATCATCCGCATGTCCACTGCGTCATCGCCGCCGGCGGTCTCGCACCGGATCACGCCGGTTGGGTCTCCTCCCAACGATCCTTCTTCCTGCCAGTCAAGGTGCTCGGGCGTGTCTTCCGAGGCAAGTTCGTCGCCGGCCTGAAGGCCGCATTCCAAGAAGGCAAGCTCGAGTTCCACGGCCAACTCGCATCGCTTGCCCAGCCACGCAGCTTCGCCGCCAGGCTCAGAATCCTGTTTCGTCACGACTGGGTCGTCTACTCCAAGCGTCCCTTCGGCGGACCGGAACATGCCCTGCGCTATCTCGGCGCTTACACCCATCGCGTCGGCATCTCCAACAGCAGACTGGTCGCTCTATCCGATGGCCAGGTCAGCTTCCGCTGGAGAGACTCCGCGCACAACAACAGGAAGCGAGTCATGAGCCTTCCTGTAGACGAGTTTCTGCGTCGCTTCCTGTTGCACCTGCTGCCTCGCGGCTTCGTCCGCATCCGCAACTTCGGCTTCCTTGCGAACCGACAACGTGCTACGTTGCTGCCGCTCTGCTTCAGCCTGCTCGAGCGCTCATCAGGACTGCCAGCGCATGCCCCTCAAGAACCTGCACGATCCACCGCTCTTCCGAAGTGTCCACACTGCGGCGCAATCATGCACGTCGTCGAACGGCTCACCTTGGCTCAACTGATGGTTCGCCCTCCACCGCTCCCGCGCAGGCAAGCCGCATGAACCTCCAACCTCATCCTCGAATCGGCTTGGTGCCTCACCATCCCTGCCTGTCCTACGCCACAACGAACACTCAAGGACACTCTTCGAGGACAACAGACAGATGCACTCACCGTCCGACTCTCTTCGGTGGCCATCCACTCCCACCTCAAGAGCTTCCAAAACACCAGGACCACCAGGTTCATCCCTGCCACAAGCGCCTCAAGCCTATCCAACTCCCATAGACCAGAGGCCCCGGACAAAGCGGCTTCCTTCAAGTCGCTGTATCCGAACCGCACCCCAACAGGACTGTTCTAGGTCCAGCCATCTCAAACGTGCGGTCCAGATACAGCCCTAGGACTTCGCGGTGCTGATAGCGTCCGCCGGACCCAAGACACAGGTTGTCAATCAAACCAAGCCGATTCCGACGGCGGAACTTCTGGCGGTAGATGAATCCAGTTCGCCCGTGCGCAGCCCCGTTGGTCAACTTTTCTTTATCCTCAAGGTCTTCGGTTTCGGGCCTAGTCGAAACGAGAGCGCGCCTCGAGTTGATTTCGGACTGCCAATGCCATACAGGACCGCACAGATCATCTCCTCTGCGTTCATCGCAGGAGGGCATGAACCAACCATATTTCTAAAGATGAGGGGGGCGTAGAGAAGATCGATGATGAAGTGTTTGTCAATCTTGGGATTGATCTCTCCACGCTTCGCAGCGCGATCCAGCAGTTCCCCAATCGCATCACGTCTCGGTCTAACGACCCTATCGCGAAAGAGCAGGGCGAATTGCGGATCATCTTGCGTTTCAGCAAGGAATTGACCGACGATTTTCCCTTCCGGCATAGCCGCTAGATCCAGGCTGTAGCGAAGCAAGGTCGTGAGATCCGTTCTTATGTCACCCGTATCCGAGACCGGTATGTTCCGAGCGAGGATGCTGCTACAGGCGTCCAGCGCGACATAGGCCTTGGTGGGCCACCACCTGTAAATGGTTACCTTCCCGACTCCGGCCTTGCCGGCGATGGCTTCGATGGTGATATCCCTAAGAGGCTTTTGCGTCAGCAGTTCAGCGGTCGCCGCCAGAATCGCCTCCTGCGATTCGCTGCTACGCTGGCGGCCTCGGGTTTTCTTTTCCGTCATAAATCATCGCTCCGCAAACCCGCTTAGCGCCGGCTCATCCTCATCAGGGACCTTTATACCGTGATGACTACCTTACCAACCTGGGAACTGGATTCAAGAAACCGGTAAGCGTCAGCCGACTGCTCAAGCGGAAACGTCTTTGCGATCTTTGGTACGAACCGACCGTCCTGCAGCCGTTCGCGAATATAGCTCTGTGCATGATCCAGCACGGCTTGTTTGCCCCGAACTTCCGTCATCGTGTAGCCGCGCAGGCTCAGTCCTTTTGAGACCCGTCGCGACGGGGTACACCGTGGGTTGTCCCGAGAGCCCGCCATAGAGAAAGATGGTTGCGCCGTAGGCCGCTGCCTCGGCAAGCTTTCGACATATGGGCCGCCAACGGGATCGAATATGACCCGGCTCCCCAAGCCACCGGTAATCTCGCGCACACGGGCGGGCAAATCTTCTTCTTCGGTTGCGATCACATGGTCTGCACCGAGTGCGAGAACTTCCTGTTGCTTCTCCGCAGTGCGGGTAGTGGCGATGGCCACAGCGCCTGCGTCTTTGGCAATCTGGATCGCTGCGAGACCCACGCTGCTGGAAGCAGCCGGAATCACAACGAAGTCGCCTGACGTGACACCCGCATCGTGAATGAGAGCGCCCCAGGCTGTAAGGTACGCAATCCAAATTGAGGCACCTTGTTCAGGCGAAAAACTGCCAGGGTATTCGGCAATCGCAGAAACTGGCACAATAGCCTCTTCGCCCAGCACACCATACTGCCCTTGTGAGAAGCCACCCATCGTGGACACTTGCCTGCCGATCAGTACGGGGTCTACACCCGGACCCACGGCTTCTACCTTACCCGCTGCCTCAAATCCGATGCGTGACGGCAAGCTTGGCTTGTCTCCGTAGTAGGACCCACGCATATACATCGCCTCGGCACGATTTAAGCCAGTCGCCTGCACACGCAGCTTGACCTCATCTTTGCCGGGCTGCTGAGAGGGGGCATCCTCCAGCTGTAATTTCTCCGGGCCACCGAACTCGTATAACCGAACTATTCTTGGCATGTTTCCTCCTTATGCGATTCATTTTCGGGCCGCAGAATGGTTATTTATACAAAACGGTACGTATCGTTTATAGCACAGAGATGCAGACGCAGATGAAAGGGCTCCGGCAGGGTGCTTGGCTCCTTCGCTCTTGCCATGCCGACGTGGGGCCACTGTCACCGCCGCTGATCAAGAATCAGAGCAGTCAGCTTGCATGCCCTCGTATTGTCAAATCCCTATGAACGCATCTCCCGCCAGTCAACTGTTTGGCGCGCCCTCATAGGTCCTCTGGAGGGGGAAACTTCCGCTAATGCGACTTCCCGAGATTAAACAACTTGAGAAGGCGCTTCTTGGAACACAATCGTGTATCCATCGGGATCTTCTACGCTGAAGATTTTGAGACCATACGGGGCCACCTTCGGAGATTGTGCCTGCAAACCTCTTTTCGTGAGTTCTTTATATGCCTGCTCCACATCCGAGCAGCCGACGTAGAACACAGCATCCCTTGGTGTCTTCTCTGAAGGCGTTGGTGGGCGCTCGTTCGAATCGTACTGCGTGTTCAGCATGATTTCGGCTTGTCCAAATCGAAGCCACATCCAGTGAGAAAACCTGCCCTCCGCGGTTTCGACCTCAGGGGAGGCCGAGACGACAGTAAATCCTAAAGTATCCCGGTAGAAAGAGAGCGACCGGGGCATGTCAAACACACCGATCAACGGCGTCAGACTCAACGGTGAGAAGCTCATCGGACTAGACCCTCAGGTTTTATGCATGAACAGCGTAGGTGAAGCATAAGCCTTTTCGGCGCTTTCAGAGAAGGCTTCTCGACATCTGTGCGTATAACTCCTGCTAAACGCATTGGCCAGGCGAGCTGCTCCAGAATCGGGCATGGCAGATGCAAAGTTCCGCTATTCAGACCTCACGGTAGCTGGCAAAAGGCTGCCAATCGCGGCAGCCCCTTTCACCTTAGTTGGTTGTCGGCATCATGCCGCCATCTACGCGTAAGTTGGCACCTGTGATGAAGTCGGCCAGCGGACTTGATAAAAAAGCCACCATGTTCGCAATGTCCATCGGCGAGCCGATCCTGCCGGCAGGCAAACGGGTTTGCTGCACATAGAACTGCTCGAACATGTCGAAGTTGTACTCCTGTCCCTGCGAGGTCATCATCTCCCGCGCCCCAGCTTCCATCCCCGGTGTTCGGATGGGCCCCGGGCTCACTGTGTTTGCAGTCACGCCGGTCCCGCCGAGTTCTTTTGCCAAAGAAACCGCTTGGGCGATGTTGGCAGCCTTCGTTGTGCCGTAATTAGCCACAGGGGGACCCGGCATCGGGCCAAGGAAGCTGCCCAGCATCACGACCCGACCCCACTTACGCTCCACCATCGAGGGAACAAGTTGCGTGACCAGCCGTACGACCGAGCCCACGTTCGCGTTGTACAGATCAAGCCACTCAGCTGCAGTCGATAGCAGCCATGGCTTCATCGGAAATGTCCCTGCGTTGTTGATGAGGATGTCGATACCGCCAAAGGCCGACAAGGAGACCTTCACGACCTCGGCCGTCTCCTCATCGCTTCCAAGATCGCCGATGGCTGCCATGGCCGCTCCTCCACTCGCAGTGATTTCCTGCACTACGCGATCCGCTTCCGCCTTTCGCCTGCCATGAACAACAACCTGCACACCTTCCCCTGCAAGAGTCTTCGCGATCTGTTCCCCAATTCCACTTGTGCTCCCGGTGACCAAAGCACGCTTCCCGTTCAGTTCTAGATCCATCACTGCCTCCATTCCGTAATGAGCACTATGGAAAGTATGCTTGGGTTGCGGAGTCTGGTCAAGGGATTCCATAATAGTTGCTATGGAAACACTCGATCCTCCCGCAGCGAAACGTCTAGGTCGACCGCTCTCGTTTGATCGTGACAAGGCGCTGCATGCGGCCTTGTTGCAGTTCTGGCGGACAGGGTATGAGACCACAAGCGTCGCTGAGCTCACCCACGTCATGGGCATTACCGCGCCGAGCCTGTACACCGCCTTCGGAGACAAGGAATCTCTCTTCCTCGAATGCCTGGAAAAATATGCGAACCCAGGACCGAAGACAACTCCCGAGCTGATTGCGGAGGCTCGCTCCGCTCGGCAGGCTGCGCAGCAGCTTCTTGAGCTTTCCGCGCGCTGGTTCACTCAACGGGACGCCCCTGCCGGGTGTCTGGTCGCAAGCGGTGCGTCCAGCGGGTCGGTCAATTCACAGCGCGTTCGAGCAGCCCTGAAGAATATCCGCGACGCCAATCGCAAGGCTCTTCAAAAAAGGGCAGAACGGGACATCCGCGAGGGGCGCCTGCCCAGAACGGCAAACGCGCAGGCCCTCGCCTCCATGACGATGGCTATCGTTCAAGGCATGTCGACGTTGGCAAGGGACGGGGTTGGTCAAAAGGCTTTAATGGACTTGGCGCGAACTGCAATGAATGCGTGGCCAACGGATGAGTCCTCATAAACGGCATTCGGTCTAAGTTTCGTTGGGATCATATGGGTGCCTGGTGGGTCCCGGACTCCTCGGAGAGCCCAATTGACGAGGTCAGATTCTTACCGAAAAATAGTGTTGAAGGAATCTACGTATGCGGGGAGGAGGACATCACAACGAGAACGCAGCGGCGTTTGACGCGGAAGCCTATCTTGCCAGTGTTGGTATTGGCCGTCGAGTCGTTCAACTCAAGAGGAAGCGGGTCTTTTTTTCGCAGGGGGATCCGGCAGATGCTGTGTTCTATATTCGGAAGGGTTCCGCGAAGCTGACGGTTGTTTCGAAGGCCGGTAAAGAAGCAACGATTACGCTGTTGAATGCTGGCGACTTCGTTGGGGAAGAGGCCATCACGGCAGTGCTCGGTCGTCGTCTTGCGACTGCAACGGCAACCACCAACTGTATCGCTCTACGGATTCAGCGTGACGAAATGATCCGCGTTATGCATGAGCAGCACGATTTTTCAGACCTCTTCGTAGCATTTCTGTTGGCACGAAGTATGCGGACCCAGGCCGATCTTGTAGATCAACTCTTCAATTCAAGCGAGAAACGACTGGCGCGAATTCTGCTTTTGATGGCAGAGGTTGGAAGACCTGGGGAACCGGAGATGTTGATCCCTCGGATTTCTCAGGAGACACTCGCGAACTTGATAGGAACAACGCGCTCTCGGGTCAGCTTCTTCATGAACCGCTTTCGGAAGCTGGGCTTCATCACTTACAACGGTCGCATTCATGTGAACAAGTCGCTCCTGAACGTGGTCCTACACGACCACATATCGGGGACCAAATGCCATTAGCGCACCAATCATGGATGCTGCAGAAGAACGGTCTAAGGGTGCCCGCCGGCCCCTCTCTTCAGCGACCTCTAGCGACCGGCACACGAAATAACTCGAATCCGCCTCATTCGGTACAGGCATCAGTCTCGGAGCAGGTAACCGTTGAGAAAGAGATCGATCGTAGCGTCAGCCATGACCCTCGCTTCCGTGGCGGAACCTTTTTTACCAAGGGTCATCCAGGTGCGATGGAAAGAGGAACCCGCGATCATATTGCAAAATAGGAAGCCGGCCGTGACTGGATCGGTGATGCGAAGCTTCTTCTTCACCATCCACCCCTCTAGGAAGCGACCAACGATGCGCGCCGACGCTTGCGGACCCCGTACATACCAAATTTCGGCGGCTTCAGGAAACCGAGCGGCTTCCGAGAAGATCAACCTGTTGAAAAGTTGATGTTGTGGGTCAAACATGGCATCGGTAAAGCCGTACGCAAACGTTCGCAGGCCGTCGATCAACGACAGGCCAGCGGTATCGATGGACTCCAACTCAATCTGGACTTTATCGCATAGATCGGACACAACAGCGATGAAGAGGCCACGTTTGCCGCCGAATTGGCGGTAGATGTGCGTTGTCGAGCCTCCCGCAACAGCGATGATCTCTTCGACGCTGACGTTTTGGTAACCCTTCTGTAGAAAAAGGGTTGTGGCCGCCCGCAGCACCTCGACAGTTCGCAGTTCGCCGCGGCTCTTCACTACGCTTTTAGGGCGACCCGCTGAACGTTCCTCCGAAACAACTTTGCGCGCCATCCAAGTGGGGTCCTCCTCATAAGTTGAACTCAACTCGACCCGGATGTGATAATGTAACTGACGTTACTGTTTCGTGAAGAACTCAAGAACGCCCTCCAATAGCTCCAAGGGGCACTAAGCACCGTGCAACGGACACACCCCCCGCGCAGCTCGCCACTCCCGCAGCTCCGAAGAGGGGCGAGAAATGACCGGCACGTTCTATGGAGAGAAATACTAAACTCGTCGAAACCTCTTGCGCGGAACAGATTTTATTAGGCATTGAATTGCTCCAAGGAAAATGGACGATCCACATCCTTTGCGCAATGCGCGCTCGATCGGTACGCCTAAGCGAATTGAGGCGAGAGATTCCAACCGCGTCCAAGAAGGCTCTCACTTCCAGCTTGCGTTCTCTACAGGCGGCCCATGTCGTCATTCGAAGAGATCTGAGTAGTAACGTCCTCCATGTTGAGTATGAACTCGTTGATTCCATGCGGGCACCTCTTGGCACATTGCTAGATCTGCTCGCTGAATGGGGTGGAGCGTACACCTCACAAGACTCAGCACAGAAGCTCTTGTCAACAGAGACGCCGGAATCGTAGAAGAGCTGAATCCCTAGGTCAAGTTTTGCTCTAAGTGGTTGCATGGGTAGATTGAACCTGCGACCTCTGTTTATGAGATAGATTTTTCGGCAATCCGAAATCTGCTTGATGGGGTAGAACCGGCAAAACCAGTGAAAATGTTGTTCCTTGCGGACCTCTTGTGAGGGAACGCATACTGATGGAGCCGCCATGCTTTTCGAGGATCTGTTTGCAGACCCACAGTCCAAGCCATTTCCCGTAGAACCTTTGGTTGTGAAAAACGGTTGAAAGATCTTATGTCGTACCGCCGCATCGATACCTTGACCATCGTCGGCGATAGTTATGCGGATGCGTAAACTACCGTCTAAGGGATTTCGCGATGAGGAAGCCCGAACCGATAACCTACCGCCCTCGCCAACTGCATCCAGACTGTTGAGCATTAGGTTCGAAATCACTTGCCGTAATTCGCCAAAAACTGCGGTGATTGGAAGGAGATCGTCGCACTGTCTATCCACCACGACCTGCGTAGACACCAACTTTGCTTGCAGAAGGTCGATGACGGAATCCAGCAGTGTGGCAGCGAGAAAAGTGGTGGGTTCGGATGACTCACGATAGAAGCCTAACGTCTGGCGCGTTATGTGTGCGATACGTTTCAACTCCGCATCCGCCATCTTTAAATACCGATGGACTGGCGCCGGTGTGTCGTCGATCGTTTGCGCCAAGAATAATAGGTTCATTACAGCGGCGAGAGGGTTGTTGATCTCATGAGCGAGAACGGCAGCCATGCGTCCAGCCGACGCTAGTTTCTCGCTGACTATCAGGGCCTCTTCGGTTTTCTTTCCCAGAATGATGGCCGCCTGCAGTTGTACGTTCAAAAGCTCCCCTGCTTCCGTTAGCTCATGCTGACGAACTGAGCCCAGGAGTAACGCCTGATTCATGGCGATCGCATCATCGTGCAAGCTTGCCGCTTCGGTCACCTGGACCATAATGCCGAGATGGCTGTGGTCCCGCCCGAGCAGCGGCCACATCGCGTAGGACCAGTAGAGCGGATGAGTACCCTGCTCCTGCCCGATATGACTATCAGCCAACCCTGTCTCGGCAACCCGGTCCATCAGTATGGCGCATTCGTTTGTGCTAGGAGTAAGGCCGCAAAAAGCAGTCCCGACCAGTTCATCCTTTGATTTGCCGGTGAGCAGACAAAAAGCCAGGTTGACGTAGCGGAGGGTGTGTAAGGGACCGCTCAACGCGGCCATGGCCATTGCCGAAGCGTCGGCAAGGGCGCAGCAGAGCGTCGGTAGGTCCACTTCATGCTCGGCATTGTCGATCTGTTCGGTTGCCAACTTAGCTCCGTGTCAAATCTTCTTGTTGAGTAGCAGCTCTTCCGAGCGCAAGACCGAAACCGGTTGTGGGATTCCAGTGATGAGGTCAACATAGTTCTTCAAGCGATCCCCAATGACGATGCCGTCGGTGGTGATCTGATACTTTCGGATTTCCCGGCTGTGGGCGGTTCTGCGCATCTTCACCACCATCATGATCTGGCAGAGTTCACCATCGATCTCTACATAACGCATTCTGATGATGTCGTCGGTGAGGAACGAGATCGAATAGCTGCTGAAGGACAGCTCGGTAAAGGTCTCCGGCATCTCCAGGGTGCTCAGGATCGTTATGCCGATAGCGGTAAGGGCGAAGATCATGCGGTAGAGCGATTCGCGGAAGTCGGTGCGGAAGGAGGGCGCCAGGGCCATCTCGAAGCCGGCCAGGGAATCGATCACCAAACGCTTTGCGCCTGTCCTCTTCACGGCGTCAAGAATCTCCTGCATCATCTCATCCACCGACAAATCCAGAGGCCGGAGGTAAATGACTTCCAGGCTTCCTTTGGTAAGCGGCGTCTGGAGGTCAAGTCCAAATTCAGCGGCGCGTGCGGTGTATTCGTTCGGTCGCTCCTCAAAGACCGCGGCTATGCCCGGTTCGCCCGCGCGTATGCCCGCAGCAAGGAATTGCGTCGCCATCAGCGATTTGCCAGTTCCAGAGGAACCAGCGATCAGCAGGCTGTCCCCCTCCGGAACGCCTCCGCCCATCATCTCGTCCAGTGCCGGTATACCCAGGGAAAGACGCCTTACGGTGCTATATGTCTTTCTCTGGCCAACCAGGCCAAGAGTTCGCGAAAAGGCCTGCAGACCGGCTTCCGTGATACGGAAGGTGTGCAGCCCCGGAACAGAAGCCTGTCCGCGCAACTTCATGACCTGCATCTTGCGAACGACGGAGTTCCGGTCCACTTGCTGGAAGAGCCAGAACAGACCGTCAGCGACGGTGAAGACGGGATTGTCGCGCACCTCCGACTCGGAATACTCGCCAATCAGGAACGTGGTCGCCTCCCAACTGGTGAGCAGAAGCGCCAATTGCTGCACGAACGTTTGGACAGCCATATTCTTGCCTTCGTGCATCTCGCTGCGTAGCACGGTACGGAAGGAGTCCACCACAACGATGCTCGGGTTGGCGGCTTCCACCTGTTTAGAAACCTCTTCCAGTACGCCCTCTAGCCCGCGCTCGACGAGCTCCTGACTCAAGTTCACGAAGCGCACAGCATTGTTAAGCTTGGCTGCGTCAAAGAAGGAGAATTGCTGCTGATATCGCAACATCTTCAGCGCCGGTTCCCCGAGCACGGTGAAGTAAAGCGCAGGCCGCTCGACGGTGGCATTGGCGAAGATGAACTGGTGAGCCAGGGTGGTCTTGCCGCATCCAGGTGCGCCGGCGATGATGTTGAACGAAAACTCAGGCAACCCGCCGCCGAGTATCTCATCGAGCCCAGGTACTCCTGTCGGCAACTGGTTGATCTTGACCCTATTTGGTTCATTCATTTTGATTCATCCTTTTCAACCTTCACTTCGGAGTCGGGCAGGTCTAGCCACACATCATTCACCAGCCGGAGGGTGAGAGACTCGCCGATAAATGTAATCATCAGCCCAATCAAATGCGCAATGAGCACGGAACCCGATTGCTCCGCTTCGCCATTCTGACTCTCCAGCGAACCGTCCGCGTTGACTTGCCACGCGCCGAGCGCTGGAGACTCCTGCTTTGCAAGGGTCAGTGCGCGCGCCAGGAGCGAACGGAACCCCGCTGCCCCAGCCAGCGTGGTTAGAGAACGCCGAAGCTTGTTGCACACGCGAGATACCGCATGAGTGCCCGCATTCAACGTCTCTGCCTCCGCAAGTTCATAAGCTAGAAGCCGTTCGGCGAGTTCGCGTGTTGTAGAAGTATCTGCGCTTCGCATCATCTGTTTTGGACGTCCGGGCCGTCACCCTCCTACCGAGCTTACGCTGTTGCCAACGTACTGATTGGCCAAAGGAGAACGCCTCTATCTGAAAGCTTCTATTTGTTCTTCAAAGGCGAGATCGGCAACTTCCGCCGCCGCTTTTGTGCGATGACCCTGGAAGTAGACGAACACTGACTGCGAAAGCTAGCTGGTCAATAATGCTCGCCTTTCAGCAAACAATCCAATTAGCATTCCCAACAGGGACACATAGGGACCGGATGAAGAGTGAAGGAAGTCTCATCCCTAATGCAACCCGCGAAACCTCAGATAGTGGTTACGATCCTCATCAAACTGGGCTTCGCGTGCAAGGAGAACCGATGAATCCTCCACCACGAATTAGTGAATGGGCCCGCAAGCTGATTGCTTCCGAGATTGATCATGATTCGAACGCCGCACAGACCGAGCTTGCAACACTTCGGGTCTATGAGCGACTTCGCCTCCGGTTCAGAGCCCCGGTGGGAGTGGACGCATTTCAGGCTCTAGCTTCTCGTGCCTTGTCTGTGGCCAAGTCGCAGTTTCCAAGCCTCGGTGCCGTGTGTGTCGCCTCCAATGGCGACTTGCGTGTTCTGGACGAGATTGAAGCGCCGCCAAGACTAGGTGAGGACGGCGAGGTCGGAGTCATTCTAATTTCACAGATGCTTAGACTATTCATATCCCTCCTTGGAGAGCCCGCAACGGTCCGCTTAATAGAAGATGCGCCTCTTAGGATTGAACCCCAGGCGGACCCGGAGACGACAGGAACAAACATCTCGAAGACGGGTACGAACTACTTAGGGCCCTTCAAAGATATTTCTTTAGAGGCTGACCAGTTAAGGCAGGTGAGCGAACGTCTTGAAACACTGACAGACACACACACCGGTATCGACGAGCTAATGAGCGTGGCTGGAAACATCCGTAGCATTGCCTCGGTTTTGGACGTATTTACACTCATCCGAAGCAAAGCTGGCGGCTCACAAGATAGCGTACTTGTTCCACCAACGAACGGCTATCTTAATTGAGCTACGTCGCCTCAGATCGCAGACTGCTCAATGGCTGACTACTCTCGAGAAGATCCCGAACGTAGGTGTTCCATACTTCGGCTTTGGCCAATGTCTTGTGACCGACTGCGCGTGCACCAGCATCGATTAAAACGGCGGATCCCCGTCGAACCCTTTGCATTGTTGCACCGAGATCTGAGAATCCCGAAGCGTTGATCAGGTCATCGGCGAAGTTCACGGCTAGCAGCGGAGCGACGATCTTTTCCAGATCTTCATACGGATCGTAATCGCTGGAAGCAAGAAATTCCCAGACCGCATCGCGTGAGTGTTGCGATTCGTTGGCCTTCTTGGCGACATCCGCCAAGTGCTGGTCTGCCGCCGCCGGGGTTAATAGATTGTGTGCAAGTTCGGCTTGGCCCGAGGTCATCAGCGTGAAAACGTTCCACGCCATCCCGATGCCTTTAGACGATGGATTGGCCGCAACATCATTATAAGAAGGATCGTTCTCAATCAACGCAAGCATCAATCGGCGAAAGAGCAGATTCATTCCGCGAATGCTGCTTGGAAGGCATGCTATAGGCATCAGCGCGTCCATCATGTGCGGAAACGCTATACCCCACATCCAGGTGTTCATTCCGCCCATGCTAGTCCCGAGCACTAACCGCAAATGATGTATACCAAGCAACTCGTTCACGACAAGATGCTGGGCTCGAACGATGTCGGCGTATCCATAATGTGGAAACACTTCCTGCGCGTCGCTAGGCTTACTGGAGTTTCCATGCCCGATCGCATCCGGCAGGACGATAAAGAACTGACTAATATCAAGGGGCTGTCCTGCTCGAAACAGAAAGTCGGCAGTGTCGGCCTCAAGGAACTGTGCGCCGCTACCGGTCGTTCCATGGAGAAGGAGAACGGCGTTGTTCCGCGCCGCGTTGAGCGAGCCGAGGGTCCGGCAGTGCAACCTCACCGTCTTCGATTCCCCACTCTCAAAGTGGAATTGAGGTACTTCCATCTCATGCGCTTGCGCGCATTGCTTCCAGTCAGTCATCGAGCAGCCTCCCTGTCGCTGGTCTAGTAGAACGACAAACTCTCAACACCAGTTCCCGCTTTAAGCGTTTTCATGACCTCAGCCTTTCGCAGGTTAACGACGGTGATGGTGCCATCGTCTTGGTTTGCAATTAGAACCGTGTCTCCATCCGAGTGAAAGGCCATATCCATGGGGCCCTTCCCAAGCTTTAGCTTCTTCTGGTTCTCCAGGTTGCGATCCAGAATGGTGCCCAGCGGCTCCTCGTGGCTCGTCACAACGATGAACTCTCCACTCGGGCTATACCGAACGATTTGAGCAGCCTTTTTGTGGTGCTCAAGCGCTATTACAGTTCGCAGACTGTCCGTTGTGGGATCGACCACATATAAGCGGGGAGACTCGCCATCCACAACCAAAATTGTCCCGCCGTCCGGAGACATCCCCAAGCCGTCCAACTCACTGGGTAGGGCCAGCTTCTTCGGTCCCGCTTGAGAACTCAGATCAAGAATAGCCAGGAAAGCATCTTCCTCCGTCTCGCTGTAGAGCTTCGACCCATCTGGCAGGACCTCGATACGATGGCCCTTATTTGACCCCACCTCAAAAACTTGGACAATGACGCCGGTATCAGGATTCATTTCAACCACTACGCCGCTGTTCTCGCAGATGCAGTAGAGCTGTCCTCGTGAGCCCCAGCGCATACCGTGGGGAGCTTCGTAGGGTGCAACACTGAAATCCCCGACATGGCGTTTCTGGATGAGGTCGATTACAGCAATCAGGTGGCCCGGGTTGGGATTATTACCATGTATGCCGTCGCCGTAAATCGGAATGAATGCACGGGTGTGATCTTCAGAAATCAGTAGTTCATGAACCCGAAGAGCGAAGCCTTTGATCGAGGCGACCACGTTGTAGGAGTCCGGATCAAGAAAAAGGACCTCATTGCCTATCTTGTCCACGGCGATCAATCCGCTGGTACCCGTCGTAAAATTTCGGTCTGAATAGCGCTTCATGCATCCTCTTTTCTCACGTGAACGACGGCTGATTCCGGTATAGACTCCGCACGTCGGACTTACACATCAACCAACGATTTTGTTAGCTGTGGGCGGTATCCCGGCGATCTCTTCAGGCGAAAGCTTTGTATGTGCGGCTGCCACCTGCGCGGGCATCGACCGAAGCCAATTATTCAAAGAAATCTCTTCAAAGAAGGGGCAGGCAAAGAGTTCGAGAAAAACTAGATCTTCTTCGCCGGTGTTCTCGATGCAGTGCCCTGCCATCGCCGGAACAAAGCCGACATCGTTGGCGTGGAAATCCATCGTTCGGGCGTTTTGTTGTGCACCGAAGACTGTCATGCGTCCCGTGCCCTGAATCCAGTACTGCCATTCGCTTACCGTGGGGTGCCAGTGCAATTCGCGCAGGCCACCTGGTTTCAAGGTCACGATGCCGGCAGAAATCTTTGAAGAGGCGGGGAAGTTTCGCGAGTCCACAATCCTTACCTCTCCAAACTGGTTGATGTGGGTCGGCTTCATGTCGCTGGCCTTGAATGAGTAATTCAACTTTGGCAGAGTTGCATGCTTCGAAACTTCGGCAAGGTCTTCCGACAGCGAATTTTTGGGTAGGGCACTCGCGAAAATGTACAAAGGATCTTCTTTGGGAAGCTTCGCCGTCGAGGCTGGCCCTAAGCCGAAGTTCTTCTGCAGGAGCTCGGGTGGAGTATGCTTCAGCCAGTCGGAGAGGAGAAAAGTGCTCTCCTCCGAAAAGCTACCTTCGTTAAAGACCAACAGAAACTCGCAGCCCTCATCACCAAGACCTTGAATGGAATGTGGCAGACCGGCGGGAAAGTTCCAGAGGTCGCCGGCCTGAATATCGTCAATGAACATCGAACCGTCTGCGCCGAAAAGGGTAACGCGCGCGGAGCCGGTAAGCATATAGGCCCATTCGTCGGCTGTATGCCAATGCAGCTCGCGAAAGGCGCCGCTGTCGATACGCATGTCTACACCCGCGATCTCTGTTGAAAGTGGGATCTCGCGTTGGGTCACCTGATGGGTCCATCCGCCTTCTTGAACACGCCGATGTGTCATATCGAAGGAATGCCAAATCGAACCCACGGACCCCTGGTCCGTTGGCGGCGGTCTGTCGCTGTTCGAATTCAATCGAACAAGTCCAAGGTTCTGCGGACCTGGGTCGCTCACGGAGTGATCCTTTTGGGCTTGCGCAGTGTTCAGCGCGGTCGATCCGAATTGGGAGTTCATTGCCTCATCACCTTGTGCAGCGCGAGCTTTCCGAAAGAACATGCGTAATCCTCTCTAAAGAAGCGGGTCTAGCCTTCATCCGCCCAAGAATCGTTCGGTTGGTGAAGGCGGAACGGAGTGTGGTTTTCATACGGGAGTTCATCCGGCCTCCATAGAATCTCCATAAAGGCGCCCCATGGCGTCTTGAAGTACCAGATCTCTTCGCCCTTCTTGACGTCACCCTTGGCCTTGATCGGCCCCTTCAGTAACTCCGCGCCGTTTTCACGCAGGGACCGTGCGGCCGCCTGAAGGTCGTTGACGAAGAACGCTATGTGCCCAGCACCGATATCGATATTGCTCGGGGCGTCTTTGCGCTGAGTTTCTGCAACAAAGACCTGCAGCTCCACGTTCAAGTTGGGTCCGAGTCGAAGCATTGCCACGCTTACGTTGTCGATCGGAACTCCCGTTGGCGTCTCTTCGAAGGGTCCGACCCGCCACAGCAGTAGAGCGCCCAGCGCCTGTTCAAAGAAATGGATAGCGGCGTCTAGATCAGGAACCACCAGACCAACGTGATCTACATGCCGTGCGGAAACGATCCCCATTTGCATAGTTCCTCCTTGTTGCTACTTAGTGAACGTGCATCTTGATCCACGCGTACCCGCCTTCGCCCAGTACCATGCCGAGGAGCCCAAGCAGAGCGATAATGGGCGGCGCGGGGCTCTTGACGCGGCACAGGCTGTAGAGCACGCCGACGGCGCACCCGAGCAGGAAAGAAAACAGATAGGTTTTCATGATTTAGCAGACTCCACGCGCTCGAAGAATTCGAGCAAGCGGCTTGACACCGCTTCGGGTTGCTCCTCCATGACATAGTGGCCGCAATCCTCAATTGCGCCACCTTCAACGTGGACTGCGAGCGCCTCCATCGACTTGCGTAAACGATCTCCCATGGCAATTTGTCCCCCAAGCGCGAGCACTGGCATCCCCAGTTTTGTCTTGGCAAATTCGATATTTTGAAGCGCACTCTTAGCGGCTTCCCGGTAGTAGGCGAAGCCTCGAGTCATTGCCCCGGGTTTGGAGTAGCACTCCACGTAATGGTCGCGCTTGGCCTGCGTAATCCGTTCCGGGTGTTGAGCCTTGTGCTGGATGAGCCACTCGAACAGTTCCCGCTCGCGGCCCTGGGTGAGTACCTCTGGCAGCTCTGGCAACGTGTTGAAGCAGAGTTGCCAGAGTTTTATGTTGACCTCGGGCGGGAGAGGAAAGCTCTGCGGTGGGGTCAGACCTGGGAGAGCGGAATCGAGCAACGTCAGGCTGCGGATGCGCTCGGGAAATTGCGCTGCCCAGGCGTAAGCAATCCAGGCTCCGACATCATGGCTGACGAGGTGAATCGATTGCGGCATGAACGAGCGGACTGCATTTTCGAGCTGCCTGCTGATGCTGCCGGTGTCGTAGCCTTGGGTCGACTCGACAGAGTCACCCAGTCCGGGAGGGCCAACTGCGAGTACATGATGCCTCGCCGCGAGGAAAGGTAGGACTTCGTCATAGGCCCTGGCCGATTCAGGCCAGCCGGGCACCAGGACCACTGGAGTGCCCGAACCGGCAACAAGTGCATGAGATCCATTTCCAAGTGTCATTCGTTGTGAAGTCTGTGTCATATGGAGACCAGCTTTCTTTTGGTTGACTTGCGTCTTCGGTTTATTCCGCTCCGCCAATGCCGGGGTGCCGGCCGGATACCCTTGCGTTGCGCGGTTCTGAGCGACGCATTCGCTGCTCCCCCAGAACTTCGAATTTACAATTGTTCGGTTCGAACTACAGCATGCCGTTCTTGTTTTTCGATTCCTTTTCAGGCGGAATCTCTTCGAGGAATCCCCATCGCTCAGCGATCTTCCCCTCTTCAACTCGATATAGGTCGATGTAGACGCAAGGGGTGCTCTTATGCGATCCCCTGGCGGCTATGAAAACGAAGTCTCCCTGTCCAAGCAAGAACCTGATCTCGTCGATGCTTCTGTGTTTAACGAGTTCTTCCAGGTCACGTTTGAAGTTTTCGACTCCATCGCGAACGCCGGGCTCGTGGCGGATGCAATGATCTCCAGAAAAATACTGAGGAATTTTACTGTGATCGCCAGAGACGTGAATGGTCTCGTAGTATTCCCGGACAATCGACTTGCTCTTGTCGGTGTCCTCGGACAGTTTTACCTCAGTGGGCCCGTCGGTCTGAGTATGTCCGCTGCAGTTGGGTGGAGCGTCCATGGTGGAGAAAGCCCAGTGCTCGACAACCAAGCCGTCCTCAAACCTGAAAATGTCGAAGAAGACGTTCCGTCCGGATCGCTCCCCCTTAGCCTGGGTAACGACATAGGGGCCATCCTGGAATGCCCGCACCACGCTCAGTTGCAGTTGGTCACGCGGCGACTGACTGATGAATTGCACCAGTCCGTCCACACCGTCGGTCGCATACGGATTGTGTTGCACAAATCGCTTGTGGTCGATGCGCTGCGTCGCGAGGTTTACATCCCCGGCGCTGATGCCGCGAAATATCGTCAAAACTTTCTCGATGTCCGTTTCCGCCATTGTCTTATCTCCTTTAGCCAAGGACTGGGGACCCTCGGCGGTGATGGTTTATGTCCCCATGTTGGCAGTATCCGCATTGTGGCCGGACTTCCCCACTAATCCTGCGCTTGTCGGACAGTCAAAGTTGTGCAGTTTCGTACACATCTTGATGATGTTCCGCCTATACCGCACCTGCGGCTGGACCGTTTCGGCGTACATGAATCGAAATGCGTGAAGACCCACGCGAGCATGTGTGTGCAATGGAGCACAGTTTTCGAAATACGGACAGGGAAAGCTGTGCACTGTGCGGCGGAGGCGAGCGGAATGCCAACAAAATTGATGAAGGCGGTTCGGCAACACGAATCCGGCGGGCCTGAGGTACTGTGTTACGAGGACGCACCGATCCAGAGCTGAAGCCGGGTGAGTTGCTTGTCCACGTTCATGCGGTGGGCATGAACCCCCCGGACTGGTATCTGCGCGATGGATATAAGACGCTTCCTCCTGAGTGGCAGCCGAAGGTGTCCTTTCCGCTCATTGTTGGAACGGACGTGTCCGGTGTTGTCGAGGCGGTTGCTGGTAATGTGAACGGCTTCTCCATCAGTGACGAGGTTTACTCCATGGTCCGCTTTCCCAGCGGCTTTGCTGGGGACAGTAAGGCCTATGCCGAGTTCGTCACGGTGTCAGCGTCGGAAGTTGCGCTGAAGCCGGAAGGCATCGACCACGTACATGCTGCTGGAGCGCCGATGTCGTTGCTCACTGCGTGGCAGTACATGATCGAACTCGGGCACGATGTGAAGAACCCGCTTCAGCTGCACAAGCATGAGCCGGTACCACTTGAAGGCAAGACTGTTCTCGTCAACGGGGCCGCAGGCGGCGTGGGTCACTTCGCAGTGCAACTAGCGAAGTGGAAGGGCGCGAGAGTCATCGCAGTAGCGTCCGGCAAGAACGAGAAATTCCTGCCGCGAACTCGGCGCGGACAAATTCATCGACTACACCAAGATCAGGCCCGAAGATGTTGTCCGTGATGTCGATCTCGTGATCGACGCGGTGGGTGGCTCAACCTCAGGCCGTTTCCTGCGCACTCTTAAGCGTGGCGGCGCTCTCTTCCCAATCTTTCCGTTGGGTTTTTCTGGGGCGGAGGAAGCCGAAAGGCTGGGTGTCACGGTCTCAGCGACTCAAGTGAACTCGAGCGGGTCGCAGCTCACGGAACTCGCGCGCCTGCTTGATGCCGGGACGGTTCGCGTCGCGATCGACAGCACTTATCCACTTGCCGAAGCCCGCAAGGCGCACGAAAAGGCCGCGCGTGGGCACACCCAGGGGAAGATAATCCTCACTGTCGCATAAAGACGATCGAAATACCCGCTAGGTCGTGGAAGTTTTAGGCGTACCGAGTACAAACCGGAGGGAAGAATGAAAGTTGCATTCTCTTTTAGTCCGCTCCGCCGATACCTGGGTGCCGGCCGGGTATCCATTGCACGCGCACGACCAGCTTGTTTCCTTGAGGACGATTGAGCGCCCCGAACTCGTGATAACCGTTGACATAGAACATCGTTTGCCCATGATCCCAGACAAGGCCCGGACCGAGCGAACCGACCTGTTCGGGCGATCCGTGTAGTTTGGCACCGTCGAGCTTGGGATCAGTAAATTGTTTCAGGAAGTAACCATTGGCGCCAAGCCAAAGGCCATGAGCCAGCCCAAAGGCAACGGTCGCATTAAAGTGGGCGGCTTGTCCCGCCTGGGTCGAATGAGCCTTGGTTTGGATAGGTGGCGAGTTATTCACTCCGTTGTAGAGATAGTGCGTCCGCCAGCTCGTCTCGATCCTGCGCACGGGGAAATATGTGAAGGCATAATAAGGATGGACGGTAAAGGCATGACTGCTAAGGCTTGTGGGAAGCGTCTGACTGTATTCTCCGACGGGAACTTCGAAGTCTAGAACAAAGCGTTGGTTCAGCAGCGTGGGGCCGAACTTCTGCTGTTTCCATTGCAGAATGAGCGGTGAAAGGGTCAGGTCACCGAAGCCACCAATAGCGCCGGGTGCTCCCCCATTCACGTGAGCAGCGGTAACGATGACTTCGGTGCCATACCACGCACCGAGTAAATGGTGCTTCGTGAGTACAATTCCGTGGGTTAAGCTGCTGATGCTGTTTACAGCAGGTGCTGTGCCGAGAGCCTGGCCCATTCCGTTGGTAGTTAAACCGCTATGGTAGGCATCGCCGATTTGCTCAAGCAGGACACCCGGCCCTCCCAAGGCATCTAGAAAACTCGTGTCGCCAAGATTCACCGTTGGCTCCGGTGGATGCATTTGGGCGAGGCCTGTGCCCGATGAAAGCAGTAGTACCATGAAAACGTTCTTGAGCACAGACTTCAATGCAGACTCGCCTTTCTCTTCTACAGCTTCACCGGCCCTACCGGTCATTCGTTGCGCGTGCCATTCGAGTACTGGGGTTCAAGGACTTCCGGTCGGAGGTTATGGGGCAATCTGTTGCCCGATTCGCTCGTCGAAAGGGCTGGCAAGCGTTGGCAAAAGATCACTGCGAAACCGCTTGTACTGCGCACCATTTCTGAAAGCACTCAGCTCTTCGGCACTACGCCAGACCTCGACAAGCATGAGGTGGTTTGGTCGTCCTTCTTCCCTTACCAAAACCGATTCCATGCAGCCAGGTTCCCGTCTCGCAATCAAGGCTTCTTTGACAAGCAATGACGTCCCGCCAGCTGAGTTAGTTGGATCTAAATCGACGTAAATCACGACGTGAGACTCGACAGTAGATGCCCATGATTTCTGCGCCTGTGAGAAGAGAGGAACCAGCAAAACGACCGGCATGACAGCAGCGATGACGCGCTTCGTCCGCTCACCGCACAAAACCCGAACAAGCAGGAGAGCAGTCGCGGATGTCTTCACGCAACACCTGAGCTGAACCGTGGGATCATGACAGCGGCATTCCTGTTGATAGCCTGAAGCAGATCCGCTTTACCTGCTGCGGATTTGTCAAGGTTGGCGGTGAAGGTTTTACATACCTTTTCGGATGCATATGGGTAGTCTGTGCCAAAGACTATATGTTCGGAAGGAATCACACTAAGGAGACTCGGGAGACCGCTTGGAGCGACAAGAGCCGTGTCGTAGTAGAAGCTTCGAATGTCAGTCATAAAGTCTTCCGCGTCTCGGTCTTTGGATAAAGAGGCACTCAATTCCGCGAATCGAGTCGCGGCAAAGGCAAGATACCCTCCACCATGAGACAGGATGACCTTCGTCGAGGCGAACCGTTTGCGGTGCCCCTTCAAGACCAGATCGAGGGCAGAACGTGTGGTGTCCGCTGGATAGTCAGCAAGGGGACTCGGCGCGCCTGGAAGTACGGGCATTGGTGGGCGTGTGGGATGCAGGAAAACGGTCGCCGAGCGGCGCTCTAACTCTTCCCAGATGGGCTCAAAGCGCGGGTCGGAAATATAGATACCATCGTAATTACTGTGCAGTGTTACGCCGTCGACGTGAAGCTCATCGTAGACTCGCGTTATCTCCGAAAGAGCGGCGTCTGTGTCCGGCAACGGAAGCGTTGCGAAGTAGCCGAATCTCTTCGGGTTTTGCGCCATCAGGTTTGCGCCATAATCATTGACGCGACGAGTCATCTCGGTTCGGTCGTCTCCCTTCCATCCCTCCACACCAGGTGCCGTGAGCGAAAGCACAGAAACAGCTATATCCTCTTCATCCATAAAGCGAAGGAGCTGTTCAGGACTCCATTCAGGAGAACCCCATCCGGATGGATCTCCACCATGTGTCTTAAGTTCTTCTGCCCAGAACGGCGGAATCAGATGAGTGTGAACATCAATTCGTGTGCGCGACATTTGCTTCTCCCAAGGATCAAATTTGCTAACCCGTTCCTATACTGCAACGAGTCCGTACGAACTCGAACTGCCATCATGTTCAGCTGAAACGGGGGGCGGTACTGACCAATGCGATACACATAACGAGACAAACTTAGAAAAGGAGGCATTTTCCAGAGCTTGGACTTGGCCGACCGGAGGGATCGCTACAACACTCGTAACTGTAGATCCCGCCCGGTGCCGCAGCGTATCGGTACTCCGGCTGTCATTACACGATCTGGCGAACCGTATCTTTCGCTGCGGTGAGAGCGATCCTGATGCGGTTTGGCTCACCCTTTGCAAGGGCTTCGGAGAACTTGATTGCTTGATCCGCCTTGATCTTTGCGGGAAGCATCGCGGTGAATTGGTCGACGACCGCCTCGATAATGACGGGGCCAGGCATAGCAAGGGCTTCATCGAACTTCGCGCCCGCCGTCCGTGGATCGTCCATGCGGATTCCCTTTGCGCCAACTGCTTCGGCAAGCGCCACAAAGTCGATCGGGAAGAGATCGCATTGATACTCAGGATTGCCTTGGAAGACCATCTGTTCCCACTTGATTTGGCCAAGCGTATTGTTCTTGATGATCACGAGCTTGATGGGGAGGTTATAAGCGACAGCGGTGATGATCTCCCCCATCAGCATCGTGAACCCACCGTCGCCGATCACGGCGATGACCTGACGATCTGGGAAGGCTATTTGCGCGGCGATGGCGTAAGGCATGCCACAGGCCATGGTGGCGACCCGTTCGTCGCTTGACTCATGATGTTCCACCCCTCCCCCCTTGGTAAAGTCGCTGGCGGCGACCAAGAACGTGTAGTGGTCATAATGTTCAGCCCCGAACAAGGCGTGAGCTTCGGCTTCCAGCTTCGTATACTTAGCGAGAACGTCCGGGGCAACGTCAACGGAGTCTTGGCTGTCTCCCGCTATATCAAGATCCTCCTTCGTTTATTCGCTGAAGAGATGCGGTAGCTCTTGTAGTACTCACCAGTTAAGAGGGGCGAGTCGAGCAATTTGTCCAGCGTGACTTCCTGAAATGTCACCGATTGGTTTATGTTTCTCAAGGTTTGAAGTGCCGAGCCAAAATCTCCAGCCGGCCGGCAATCGAACTTTAGGTATGATCCTAAGCCTGTCTGTGCGAACACCGGCGGGATAAAGGACGACGTGATTCCATCGCAGCATCAACAGCTTTGCTGAGGCGTCGTTATACATCGACATGCCCGCCATGCCGAAGATGTAAGAAAACCCGGCCTGTAAAGTGCTTACACCTGCCGGAATTAGTAAATGAAAACTGTAGCCATCCTTCAAGTCTCGCCTCCAGTGCAGTTCACGTCCAGCCGCTGTGAAGTGGAGGTCGGCGATACCTTCGACTCGCCCAGACGGAGCGTGCTCCCCCGGAGTCCACTTTGGAAAGTAGAGCGTCAAGGGGCCGGCATGTACGGGCAATTCAAGCTCGGCCTTCAACTCACGTGCGGACGCGTTTGTGGCGTCTACAGATAGGACGATCGGAAGGGATTGACGGTAAGATTGCGCCGTCATTGCGGACGACGCTAGCAACGCATACGTTAGGGCGATTAGCTTTGCTCTCTTCAAAGCAGAATCCTTTACTTGTTCACGAATCGGGCTTCCTAATGATGGACCAACAATTCGGATCCTTATATTCACGCTAAATGCATTCATCCTAGTTTCCGGCTGTGTGAGATCGCGCGGATACCGGGCGATCATGCGAGATGTGGCGCGGCATTCGCTTCAGTGCGCATTGTGGTTAGCCTCACATCGCCCTGACACGTGGTTTGTAAAGCATGAGATCAAGCGAAAACGAATAGCCACAGCACAAGACGGCGTATAGGGGGAAGGCCCCAGTCACCGCTTTTTCTTTCGCCGGTATCATCTCAGTTGCCGGGTAAGTTCTTGATGTCGTCAAAGAACAATTCGTGCCAGTTGGTCGGCTTCGTCGAGATGAGCCCGGTCCGGTGCATGAACGTTGCGAAGTCTATGAATTTTTTGGGTGTCATCGTCCACTCGTTTTCCGGATTGCGAATGATCCCTTCTACCTGCGTAGCCGACAAAGCCCTGACGTTCTCGACATGAAGGTAGAAAGCCGCCGCAGCGGCTGGATCATCCCTGATTTCATCAAGAGCCTCTTGAAGTGCGCCGACGAATGCCGCGACTATCTTCGGATTCGCGTCGTGAAACGTGGCGGTTGTCCATACGGCGTTGTGCGTGTGCGGGCCGCCGAGGACCTCGTAGCTGTCGAGGACTTTGTGAATCCTGGGATTCGCTAATTCCTCATACATGAACGGCGCCGAGGCGACATGAGCATCCACGTCCGAGTTGCCGTCGAGGAGTGCCTGCACTGCCTCCGGATGACCGAGGGATACGGTGAGTGGGTCGACCTGGTTGGTGTGGCCGCTCCCAAACACCTTCTCTGCCGCCATCGCCAGCACGACTGCTTCGATCGAAGTGCGCACAGCAGGCAACGCGATCCTATCCTTCGACGTGAAGTCGGCAATCGTCTTCGCTTTTGGGTTCGAGGTAACAAGATAGAGCGGCATCGCGTTTAATGCGGCGACGCCCTTGACTTGGACATTTGGGTCCGTGCGCGTCTTATCCCAGCTTGTCAGTAACTGAGTGACGCCGCCCGATGCGAAAGCGATCTTGCCGGACAACAGCGCGTTGTACATCGGCGCGGAGGTCGGAAAGTGCTGAAACTTCATGGTAGCGTTGATCCCCAGCGCCGCCGCATGTTTCTCCAGTAGTCTGTGCTCTTCCATGATTGTCAACGGCAAATATGAGAGGCCGAGCCCCGTTGACGCGCCGATCACGACAACAATTCTGTGTTGAGCGTTGACTATTGACGCTCTCTCGGGCACGGTCGCGCGGTCGCCAGAACTGTCGTTTTGAGCAAATGCGATGGTAGGCGCGCATGCGGTTGCGACAAGTACGACCCAAACGATTTTTCTCAATGACATATCCAGTTCTCCTGTAACCTTCCGGTGCTATATCGGGCGTACGAATCTACTTTTACGATTGAAGATCACTCGCATTCCAGGCTTGGCTTGAGGGTTCCATCGTCTGCGTTGTCAGTGTGCTGGTAGCGGGCAGGCTGAGGATAGCTCTCGACGCGAATGGGGCAGAGGACAGGCGCGGCCCCATCGCCTAGGCCTTCGCATGAAAGTTCAAAATGAGCAGTGTCGACTGTGGCACTATGGGCAGAAAATAGCCGCTGAGGGGAGGGGCTTGAGAAGGCAAGCTCAACGCCGAAATTTGGAAACGTAATTAGCCTCCCGTCTCGCAACTCCTCAGGAGTTGCCTTCGTATGATCGTCCACATGGCGTGGAAATCCGATGAAGGCGCGACCCGACAGCGTAATCCCAATTGCGGAAGGGACCGGATCTGTGAACGAAGCAACGACCTCAAGAGCTCCGCTTGGTGACAGCCTCGAATCGGCATTTTTCGCTCGTTGTGCAGGCGCGGTTATCGAAGGTTCACCGCACATAGTTGAGCTCAGCAGTACATCAGTCAAGCCAGCGAGCATACTACGGCGATGTAATTTGAGATTGACCATAGCCTCCCACGCCAAATAGCCACCGTTCTGCGAATCGATTGTGAATAGCTTCCGAATTGATCGTCCGGGGCTTCTTGAATGGCAGCGCGATAGCCAATCTCAACGTACTGGCTCCGCGACGGCGGCGTCTAGAACGATTTTGCGCTGACCGCTGTACAGCGCGCCGCAAACATGGAACGTGTTCAAGAGCGCAGCTTCGTCAATCTGTTACGAGGCTGATCGGTCAAAATCACTCGTGGGAGAGCTCTTCGGCTATCCAGGCCTCTAGATGGGCGCGCAGTTCGCCAAGTGGAACAACTCCCTCGTCTAGCACCGCCCGATTGAAGCGACGCAGGTCAAAGCGAGCTCCCAGCTTCAGTTGCGCTTCGGTCCGAAGCGCCTTTATTTCCAGTCCACCAGAATCGTACGAGCTAAGCTGGCCTGGCATCACCGCGATGCGATCAACATAATCGTTGGCCGCGTCCGCAGAGAAATGGCCTGAAGAGACCATGTAGTCCACTGCCTCCTGTCGTGTCCAGTGAAATGCATGGAGACCAGGGTCAACGACCATGCCGCGCGCCGGCCACAACCTCCGCATCACGGAAGCGTCCTCTGTATCGTAGATCTTGGCCTCGTCGCCCATAGCCTCCGCATAACGTGCCCAGCCCTCTGCATAGGCGTCATTGTCGATGAGCTTCGACAGGCGCGTAGATGCTTGCAGTTCACGCGCCAGGGTCTTTTGTAAATAGTGCCCAGGTACTGCTTCATGTACCGTAATGATTTCCGCGTCGGAGCGCGTCTCGGTTTGCCAGTCACCGAGCTTGATCAGAAAAATGGCGGGTTTGCTAGGATCGGGCTGTCCTTGAAAGCGAGATCCGACACCCGCATTTTCTTCGAAAGCTGAGAGCGGCCGAATAACAACGTCTTGTTGTAGCATCCGGGTGATGAGTTTCCCGGCCGTCATGTCCTTTGCTCGTTGCAGGAACTGCTGCGAAAACCCAAGCAGATCTTCTTTCGATCGGAAGTGTTCCGCGGGACTGCTTTTTATCCTTGCCACAATGGTCGGAAGGTCTGCGCTTTGGTACTTCGCCTCTCCGATCTTCGCAATCTCCGCTACATTCTCGCGCACTGTCTTCCGACCCAGATCGAAAATTTGCTGCGGGGTTCGCTCAAGCGTGGTACTGGAGCGAAGAAACGCCTGGTAGCAAACGGCTCCATTAGGCAGATCGGAGATCGCGATGCCTTCCCTGGCCTTAGGCAGATAATCCGCTTGCAAGAAGTCGCGGTACGACTTCAAAGCCGGGTTGATATTGTTCAGGATGAGCTGTCGGAATGCATTTTGAAAGGTGGCATCTGCACTGCGTTTCGCAGGCGAGTAGAAGACCGATTGCTCCGGATTCATGGTCGCTAGGTCATCCATCTGCCGGATCACTCTGCGCACGATGGACTGGGGCGCAGAGTATCCTCGCGCAAGACCTAGCCGAAGGTTGGCAATTTCGACATTCAAATACTCTGGCATGCTGCCCCAACGTTGAAGAGCCTGCTTCCGTTCCTCGGCTGAGCCCACGGGTTGTCTTTCAGCCACCTCCGCGAGTTCGGACTGCCAGCCGTCAAAGTGGTTCACGTTCCAAAGCTCAGTCCTGCATACTCGAAGCTGGAGATCGGACTCCAGGCGCTCACGCAGATTTGCATAAGTTACACGGTCGGGTTGAGTCAATCTAGCGATTGGCAAAGCGAGAAGCGCTTTGAGATCCTCTCGTTCTTCTTGGTCGTGCATCGAAAGCGCCTTGGGGCTTCGGTCGCGAAAGCGGCTGTGGTCACGGGTGGGCAGGCCAGTCGAATACGAGAGTGTCGGATCATATTGCAGTTGCTGATCTACAAAGCGATCGGCGAGTTTGTTTAGCTTCACGACCGTCGTCTGGCAGTGACCATTCGCGGATGCGATCATCATGGCGAGCAGTGCAGCTGTGGCATTCAAACTAAAGTCCATGCACTCACCATATCAAGCAGAAAGATGCCCATCGACGAAACCCTCCCCTCCTTAATTCATCCGAAGCAAGCCACCATGCGACATGAACGCGATGGCCTACTGGCCGCCACCTATGGGAAACAAATCAATTTCGGTTGACGAAAGCAAGTTGAATTGGAGCGAGTCGAAGCTACTTCTAGCAGACGCATACGGTGGAGTTGCCAGACGCTGTGAGCTCGAGTGTATTGCCTGTCGTTTCAGCCGATCTGTTCTTTTATCCAGGCGACATACTTATTCATCCAATTTTGCAGGAATGCCTTGCCATCGGGACCAATATTTCCGGCGCTATCAAACAAGCCGTCTTTGGCATGAATGAATGCTTCCGGCTGACCAAGTGTTGGCACATCCAGGTAGGCGAGAACATTGCGCAAATGCTGTTGCGCCATGGCCGTCCCGATGGAACTGATTGATGCACCCAACAGCCCGGCAGGTTTACCGGCCCATGCGCTCTGGCCATATGGGCGGGAAGCGTGATCGATGGCGTTCTTGAGTACGCCCGGGATAGAGCGGTTGTATTCAGCCGTGACGAAGAGTAGACCTTGGGCATCTGCGATCTCTGCCTTCAGGCGCTTCACAGGGCCGGCCTGGTGTGCATCGTCATCCTGGTTATAGAGCGGCAAGTCACCGATCTCTAGCTGGTTGAATGAGAATTCCGATGGTGCCAGATTCACAATCGCGTTCGCTAATTGGCGATTGAATGAATCCTTGCGGAGACTGCCGACTAGCACAGCGATTCGGTATTGAGTCATGTCGTTGTTCCTTTCGTCTGAGGGTAAAACTTAGCGAAGGCCTATGGCGAACGATTCGCTGCAAAGTGGGAAAATTCCCTGACGGCTTATCGTGAACCTGTTGACGTGCAAGCATCTTCGCCTATTAACTGATGAGCTGCTTCCAGTGCCACGAGCAAAGAGCTCTCGTGCTTCGGAGATAGAACTGCTCCACGCGGTTGTGATCTACGCACGGGCGAGGGGGACGGCTGCATCCCAACGGCCCTGGGCCTTAAGGATGAGTTCAACTACTTCCCGCGCCGTCCCACGTCCTCCAAGAGCAGAGGTAATGTAATGACACTTCGCCTTAAGCTCTTCCGCCCCATCCGCAACACAGACCGCAAGACCTGCTCGCTCAGCAAGAGGGATGTCCGGGAGATCGTCTCCCATATACGCTATTTCCTCATCGCTTACGCCAGCTTTCTGCATGCAATCGAGATAGGCGTCGGTTTTTGTTGCCTGCCCAAGATAGACGTAAGTCACATGAAGTTCTTTCGCGCGCTGGGACACGGCTGGAGACCGACGGCCTGTAATGAAGCCGGTTTTCAGCCCCATAGCGTGGGCCAGGGACAGCCCAGGGCCGTCTTTCGCATTGAAGGCCTTTGTCTCTGATACCGCGGACAGCGTCTGGTCTTCTTCGGATAACGTCGATGTAAGGTAAAGGGCACCGTCTGTCAGAGTTCCGTCTACGTCCATCAGGAAGAGTTTGATCTTGCGAGCACGGTCAAGTATCTCTGCGGACGGGACTATTAGTGATTTTTCAGCCATCTCGGTTAGTGCTCCTTTTCGTGGATTTGGTGTGCGAAACGGCGTTGCTATGGTCAGTCTCGCCTGGTCGAGGTTTGAACAGAGATCACGGTACAATTCTCCCGTCTGTGCGCTCGTGCCGGACGTAGGCAACTCTGACCTTTTCGTAAGTGGCCTGTAGCGCATCCAATTCAAGATCGCTCAGGTTTTCGATATCGATCATCTTATTGCGAGCCTTGTCGATAGCGCGGATCAGCTCGTTGAGCTTGAGGTTGATCGCCTTCGCGTCACGGTTCTGCGTGTTCTGAATCAAGAACACCATCAGAAACGTAACGATGGTTGTGCCCGTATTGATGATGAGTTGCCAAGTGTCTGAGAAGTGGAACAGAGGACCAGTGGCACCCCAGATCACGATGATTGAGCCTGCTCCAGCAAAGGCCCATTTCGAGCCAAGGCAGCTCGAGGTGTGCGCTGCAAGGCGTCCGAACCAATCATTTGTGGTGCGCGACGTAACCTCACGTGGCGTTTCGCTCTTCATCGGTCGCTGAGAATCGCTCATAAGCCTCCTCTATCCGGCGTTACTGAAAGAGTCACGCGTGCGAGTCCGTTCCATCAGGGCTTGAGAGCCGTCCGGACTGCGTCAGCTTCCAATGGTTCAGACACGGCTGTCAGGGCGGAACAGCTTCCGGCCCCTCTTAAACTCGGTCGCGCCCCGGCGCAGATGAATATACCGACGAAGTCGTTGGCGTCGCCGTCTTCGGGGTTCCATGTTTCTTTGCGAAGAACAGAAAATACAACACGAAAAGCACTACCAAGATTAAGGCGGCGATACAAATACCAAAGAAGAACTTGTTGAAGTTTTTTGTTATGAAAGGACTTCCGGCGGCTGGCGGTAGCTTGTCTTTGGGCATTGAGCACTCCTTCGGTTCGCATTCTTCATGTTGTGGAGAAGCGCACAACGCGCTCCACTGCAGATCGCAGATGGGGTCCGAACTCAATGTGCACCACTCGACCTCGATACCGATCCTCGCCCCGCGTCTGCAATCGACCCAATTCATTATCGTACTTGACGTTACGATATGGTGAGCATATAACATACCCCGGAACACGTCTATGCGTGAATCGAGATGAGGTGACCCGTCTCAAAGTACGGGCCCAGTGAGGCGACGTCTAGAACGATCTTGCGCCGACCGCCGAAACTAGCCGATCTAACCGGAAGTTTGTTCAATTTGGGGTGACCACAGCAAACGTCGAAAATCGTACGCTAGCAACCTGTGACAATGCGGGGCGGATTGGCTAGAAGCGCGCTTAGCACCTATCCGCCACGAACAAGAAGAGGATGCTAAATCCTCCATGAATCCATGCCAGAGCGCCACGGTGCTCCGTAGGTTCGCGAGGGACACGCCATCTTTCGTCTGAATGGGAAGACCGTGCAGAAGAGCGGTATAGAACTCCGCCGCTGTTCTGCCGGTGCGTCCCCGGGCGCGTCGCCATCGACCTGTCCCCGCTTTAACCTTGCTTCGATCGCCTGCGCTGTCTCCAGACGAATAGCTCGCAAATCCTCCTGGATGGACCGGCGCTCTTTTCCGACATTGATCGCACTGAGGTCGATCAGGCATCCAGAGGGTGTTCTGGTGTGGTGACCCCAATTTCGCGACTCCGTTACGGAAAGATTTGCAAGGGCTCACGGGGAAGTCAAGACGCGAATCGAGTCCTGGAATAAAGCCAAGAACGAAAGAAAATAGTACCGGCAGATCAAATATGCGGGAATTGCGGGTTCCGGTTCTGCCATACGTACGGGACGCTTGGCGCGGTCCGCCGGAAATCGTAATCTATAGAAGTGAAGAGACCGAAGAAAGCTCTAAAAAGACGTCATGCAGGCCGCCCCGCCGCGAGTGAAACCGATGCGCATAAGGAACTCATCCTCGATGTGGCGACGCAGGTGTTTCTGGACAAAGGTTTTTCAGCCGCCAGCATGGCGGAGATTGCCGAGCGTGCCGGCGCCTCGAAAGGCACGCTGTATGCTCTTTACCCAAGTAAGATGGAGCTTTTCATAGGGCTCTTTCGCCGAAGGCTGGCGGCAAGAATCAGTTCGTCAGATCGCGAGAAGATGGTGCTGCCTGACCGCCCAATCGAGGAGTCCCTCGAGTTGATAGGCATGAAGTTTCTCAGCTGGGTAGGAAGCGAAGAAGGAAGCCGCTGGCAGCGTCTCGTCATGTCCGAGTCTGAGAGGTTTCCTGAACTCGGCCGATTGTTCTGGGACAGCGGGCCTGGGATCGGAGCCAGGAACCTAATCCAATACCTAGATGCGGCGGCTGAAAAGGGATTTATTGAAATTAGAAATGCCGAGGAAGCAGCCAATCACTTCTTGGGGATCACGTTGGGCGTTTTCTATCTCCGTAACAGTTTCGGTTTACCACCAATTGTGACTGGCGACGCACAAACTAGAGCGTGGGTCCGTGGTGCTGTTGCCGTATACCTGGACGGGTATCGGACAAAGCTGCCAACGAGGTCATCCAAGAAGCGTTCTGTCGATGGGCTTTCTTCGCGGAAAGGACTTTGAGAGACACATACCGGCACATCGTCAGGCCTCCGTCATTTCTCGAAGGTTCTTGAGTAGGTCCGTTGGGTGGACGGGCTTAGAAAGAAGACGGAATTGATGTCCTAATCCGCTCGCCTTGATCAGCAGTTCTGCTGCGGAGGCGGCGCCAGAGAAAAGCAGGATCTTGCAGGACGGATACCTCTGCTTGATCTGGACAGCCAAGTCAACGCCAGAAAGCCCCGGCATCATCACATCCGAGATCACGACGTGAGGCATCTCCTCGTCTAATTGTTCTAACAATTCCAAAGGATTCTTGAAAGAGGAGACCGCAAAGCCGTCCTGACGAAGAATGACCTGGAGTGTGCGTGCGATGATAGGCTCGTCATCCACAACGAAGATTCTAATCTCAGCAGTGTTCATCGCGCATCCTCACAGTTTGGTAAGGCGTATAAGCTAGATCGAGATGATATCGTACGTGGTATTACGATAACGTAGATACATAACATGTTCATGGACGCAGCCACGCGGTTTCTAGCGTCTATGGAAGAAAATCGGATTCTTAGGGCGGCGGCCTGCCCTCCCGTGAAGACAATGCGAACGCGTTGTCTTCGCTAACGACCTTCCCGTTACACGTGCATTGGCAGAGCTTAGCAAACGCGTTCGTCGCTTTCGATGAGTTGATCCGATAGATCAGACACTATTCGACGATGCTTCAGTATTAAGTCGAGACTGGGGAAACGTATAGAACGATTTTGCTGTAAACCGTGCCGCACAGACTCGCATGAGCAGAAGGTTTCCCGCGCGGATCAAAAGTCCGAGAGGTGGCGTAAGAAGCCGAGATCCTTCGGACGGAACCAACGATAGCCGTACGGCTCGAGCAGAATACAGTGGTTTGCATCTGCACCAGGGTGGCTATGGTCATCGGAGATCAGGTTGATCAATGGTTTTGGCTCCGCTTCCGGATTCGGATCTGGACGGAAGTTGATCTCGATGGGATCACCTGCCAGGTTGTGAATGGTTAGAAGGGTGCTGTTGCGCCATTTGTAGCGAAGGATCAGGATCTCATTTCGCCCACTGGGCAGAATGTCGAAGTCGCCCCATCCAACCTCAGGCGTTTCCTTCCGCATCCGGATCATGCGTTCCATCCAATTCATCAGGGCGTCCGGATCGCGGCGCTGAGCTGCGACATTTACATGCTCGTAGCCGTACGGGCCGCCGCCGATGACCGGGTTCTTGGGATGCGGATGGTCGGTGAAGCCGCCGTTTACCTCATCGGTCCACTGCATGGGAGTGCGGGCGCAGGTCCGCTCGGGAAGGGCCAGGTTGTCGCCCATTCCGATTTCGTCGCCGTAACGCAGCACGGGCGTGCCGGGCATCGAGAACATCAAGCTGTAGGCAAGTTCAATCCGACGACGATCGCCGTGCAACATCGGCACCAGGCGACGACGGATGCCCCGGCCATAAAGCTGCATGGTCGGGTCGGGCGCAAAAGCCTCGAAGACGGTGGCTCGCTGCTCGTCTGTCAAGCGGCCCAAGTCGAGTTCGTCGTGATTGCGGAGGAAATGGCTCCATTGTGCGCTGGAAGGACGCGGCTTCGTTTCGGTAAGCGCCTCCTGGAGCGGTCGGCTGTCACAACTGGCTAGAGCGTAAAACAGGCGCTGATTGACGGCGAAGTTGAACATCATTTGCAGACGCTCCCCCACATCGCCGAAGTAATTAAGATCGTCGCCGGGTAGCACGTTCGCCTCGGCCAGCACGATAGCATCTCCCTTGCGCCATGAGAGGAATTGGGAGAACACCCGAAGCATGTCGTACTGCTCAATCGGTGTTTCGATTTCAGCGCCCTTGGTTGAGATCACAAACGGAACTGCGTCCATGCGAAATCCTGCGACGCCGAGCTGCATCCAGAAGCCCATGATCTTTAGAATTTCCGCCTGCACCGCGGGGTTGGCGGTGTTCAAATCGGGCTGAAAATCATAGAAGCGATGGAAGAAGTATTCGCCGGATGTTTTGTCCAGGGTCCAGGTGGACTCTTGTACGCCGGGAAAAACCACACCGGACTCCGCGTTTTTCGGCTTGGTCTTCGACCAGACGTACCAGTCGCGATAGGACGAATCTTTGCTTTTGCAAGCTGCTTGAAACCAAGGGTGCTGGTCTGAGGTGTGATTGACGACCAGGTCAATGAGAACTCGAAGACCGTGCTGTTCGCAGGCGTTGGTGAACTCAACAAAATCGCCGAGTGTGCCATAACGGGGATCGACATTGTAGTAATCCGCAATATCATAACCGTCGTCCCTACCCGGCGAAGGTTGGAACGGCATGAGCCAGATGCAAGTGACGCCGAGCCCTTGGAGGTAACTCAACCGGCGCATTAGACCGCGGAAATCCCCGATACCGTCGGCGTTGGTGTCGAGGTAGCTGCCTACGGAGACGCAATAGATAAAGGCATCTTTGTACCAAAGATCAATAGTCATTAAGCGTTGCGGGCGACCCCTCTTGTGAATGTATAACGTCTGCTGAGAACCCAGCCTGGAAATGCATTGTCGAGTACCTTCTCCTGCGAAGTCAGACTCGCATGATGACGACGTGACATGTATGTCGGCATGTCACGTCTGCCGATTCTCAGGTCTTACCAGAGTGTCACGGCGGATATCGTCGGCGTCTGAAATTTCCTCCGCAGCCTTCGAGCATACGTCCCTGTCAAACACGGCCGTGTTTTTGAGGACCAGAGAATCTATGAAGGAAAACAGGGCTTCTTTGACTGCAAGTTCATCCCGGAACCTTTTTGCAGCATGGTCTACAGCAAAATCGTTCTATACGCCGTCGAGCGGGAGATTTGATACTGAAGCACCGTCGAGAACCGTGCGGAGTGAAGGTTCGGCAAGCCGCATGAAAATACAGCATACCTTTACGGGCGGGCTGTAGACCTGTTAAATCCGGAAGCTGTGGATTACAAAGCGAAGAAGTGGGCCCTCCGTTCCTTGGTAATTTCGCTTCCGCTTCCTGCATCAGCCAATCAGGCGGCCTTGGCGGTCGAAAGCACACACATATGCTATCGTAACCGTGAGTACGATAACGGAGACTATAGCACGTGGTGAGTAGGTAACCAGGCAACATAAGGAGCCGGGATGGAACAGGTACTAGTCATAGGCGCGGGGCCAGTGGGTCTTACATGCGCGGCCAAGCTTGCGAGATATGGGGTGCACGTGCGGATCATTGACAGAAGCCCGCACCAATCCACTGAATCTAAAGCTCTCGCCATCTGGAGCCGCACGCTTGAGTTGATGGACCGGATGGGCTGCACACCCGCTTTTCTCGAGAATGGTCTTCATTGTCACGGTGCCTCCTTCCATAACGGCAAGACTGTTCTGGGGCATCACAGGTTTGATAATGTCGCAAGTCCCTACAACTTCGGTCTTATGATCCCCCAAGTCGACACGGAACGACTTCTGATCGAGCACCTTCAGTCTTTTGGGGTCACGGTGGAGCGACAAGTAGAGCTGACCCTCTTCGGGGAGGCGCCGGACCACGTAGAAGCGCGGCTGAAGCATGCTGACGGTCATGAGGAGGCTGTGCAGACGTCATGGTTGATTGGCTGTGACGGTGCGCATAGCACGCTGCGGAATGGATTGGGTTTTTCATTCGAAGGCGTGACCGACCCTAGCGACTGGCTGCTTGCCGACATCCGCCTGGAGGGCGATCATCAAACGCCAAGCGATCAAATCGCAGCGTTCCTGCATCCCGATGGACCGTTTGCTTTGTTTCCAATGGCCAAAGGACGAACGCGGATCATTGCCGGTTTTTCCAAGTCATCGGGGGGCAAATCCAAGCCGAATCCGACATTGCAAGACGTACAAGACTTGACAGATAAGCGCGTAGGACGCGGCTGGCTCGTGACCGATCCCGTCTGGCTGGCCAACTTCTACATCAATGAACGCAAAGTGTCTGAATACTCGAAAGGGCGCATTTTTCTGGCCGGCGACGCCGCTCACATACACAGTCCTGCGGGCGGCCAGGGCATGAACACCGGTATGCAGGACTCAATCAATTTGGCCTGGAAGTTGGCGTTGGTTGTCCGGGAAGAGGCGTCTCCTCGATTGCTCGATACTTACACACCGGAACGGAGCGAGGTCGGCGCAAAGGTCCTGCATAATGCCACACTAATGACGGAACTGGGCACGCTCAAAAGCCCGATTGCACAGGCTACGCGTGATGCGGTCATGCGCTTCATGTTCGGCTTTCACAGCGTACAGGAGCGGGAGGCGACGTCCTTTACCGAAATTGAGCTCGATTACAGCCAAGGCCTCCTGACGGTCGGCGCTCGTGCGGGCGGACGCTTCTCGCCGCGATACTATGATGGTCCGCCTCCGGGAATAGGGAACAAACCTCGTTTTGTTCTGTTCACGTCCGACTATGAGCAGGGAGCGGCATTTGCATCCCGCTTTCCCGGCCTGCTAGACCCGACACCGCGCATATCCCCTGATCGGAAGAGGCTGCTGTTGGTCAGGCCCGATGGCTATGTCGGCCTGTCCGCGACGGACAACGATTGGGCGGCTGCTGAAGAATATCTCCGCCAGCTGGTAATCACAGGGTAGTGAACTGCGGATTCGTCGGGGCTACTTTACGAATCTGGTCATTTTAATTTCGCTCATCTCGAGCATAGGAGAACCCAATGGATTCGAAACCGCAGCTGAGCGTCGGCCAACGATTTGCCTGGGTGTTGGTCGGAGATAGCAGTGTTCATGGTCAAGGTATCGTAGAAAAGATCCGGACCGATCGAGATGAAGGCCTCTCCCCTGAGACGGCGGATTACGCTTCGCTCTGGATCGAAGCGAGGGGAATCAGCGGAACTCGCGGCACCGAAACCTATACGGTCATGTTCAGTTCGGACTCTAAGAGCTACATCGACGGTAAAGAGATCACGGTTTCAAATCCTTCGTGAATCGATAACAACATGCTGATCGACGGCCGCTCGACCTCCCTGAAGAGCGGTTGATTGCTCAAGCCGTTAGTCGACTTTACTCAACGTCATCCGACGGGCATCGCTGGAAGACCGGATGGAGCCTGAACGATAAGGAATGAAAACGAAAGGGAGATCACGTGAAACTCGTCGCGTTAGAGGAACACTACTGTCCGCCAGCGGTCTGCATGAGGATAATAGGCATTCGAGAGAGCGCCGGAAGTCATAGTCCCAAGGAGATACGAATAGTTCGGCATCGACTTTCCGCTATCGCTGCGTGCGACAAAGGCACTGCTCAAGGCGTGATACAAACGCGATTTCGTCGTACCAGTTCCCTGGTAGAAGTAGCGCGGGTCTTGATGAAGCATGGAAGCGAACACCGCGTGGCTTAGAAAATCACTGGAACGTCCATCGCCGAACAATGCCGCCCAACGCTTGCCGTAGCCAGCGGCGCCTTGTCCGTATCCACGAAAGCTATTGTTTGCTTGTTCGATGCCCGCACCTATACTGACCCCGATATAGGTAGACCAATCAAGAGTGTCATGCGCGGCAAGGGAATACTTCTGCTTTGTCGTCATTGGAGCTGCATCAAGAACATAGCTAACGTAGAAAGCGGGCGCAAAACCGAGAATACGCTGTTTCTCTTCTTGCTTAATTTGATCGGCAGCAATCTCATCCGTCGGTCGGACCTCTATCGATGTGCTCGTTGAGGCAATTGACAGCAGTGTTCTCGGGACGTTATAGACCTGCCCAGCCGTCAGAACGATAGGAGCAGAGGTAAACGGACCGAGTCCGTCAGCATTGATCTCGACCGTGTACGAACCGGGTGGGACCGCGGAGAAAACAAAAACACCGTCTGGCTTCGACTTCATCGCGCGGACCTGCACTCCGTCAGTGGTACTTAGCGTTACCTGGGCGCCTGCGACGCTCGCTCCGCTCACATCAAGCACCAGGCCCGAGATGGTTCCTTGCTCTCCTGTTTGAGCTGTGGATGCTGCGCTTTCTCGAACTTGGGGTTGCGGAGCATCCGGCAGATCAGTTATTACCGCCGCAGTTGTAGCTGTTAGTTGTTGAGCATTCGCGGGGATGAAAGAAGCAAGGACGAACAAAGGAAGGCTGTAGAAGACGATCAGGATTCGTAGCCGCCCATTTTCGACGGAAGGAGCGTACGCTTTGATTTGAGCATCACGGTTCGGCTTTGGCAGCGCTAACCTTGATTCCTCATGTTCGTGCAGAGTCTTCATTTCCCGGCGGTAGCCTCCAAGCGGGAGGTATGCGGTCAGACTTCGTGTGTTCGTGTAAGGAAATGTAGGGAGTTGAGTTGGAGAGCCAGTTGAAGTGTCTGTGCTTCTTTACGAATCCATACTATTCCTGACTGCACGCCGGTCTAGGGGAAGCTACGTTAGCTAAATGGAAACCGGTGAACCGTTCAGAACGCTCCGTCAACTGGGTAGCGACGCGACAGAGGCCGTCCCTAACTCAAGGGTCCCGCGGTCAACAGTGAAGCGCCTATCTGCCGCTTCAGCCCGTTATCTGCTTGGCTTCCTCATGACGATCGGTGGCTTCAATGGTTTACTCCATTTTGCCCACCATCCTTTGCCCGTTCCATTGCTTGCGAAGCAATACATGGAGGCCCTGCTCAACTCCCGCTATATGATGGGAGTTGCCTTCGTACAGGGCGTGGCCGGCATACTGCTGCTTGCTAATAGGTTTGTGGCTTTGGCGCTGACGATCTTGGCAGCAATCCTCTTCAATATCTTGCTTTATCACGCCACCCTGGACGCAGCGGGTACCGGGGCAGCCATTGTCGTTTCTTTGCTTTGGATCATTGTGTTTATCACGCACCGTAGTTCCTTTCGAGAACTCTTCACGGGTATTCCGTTGACGCTGCGCTGATCGTCCGATGTTTCGTTGAATCCTCAGCAGGCGCTTTGAGTCAGCGACGGCGGCCCGCGTCGCGTCGAGGGCACCCTCGCGGCTTGCTAGCAGGCATCTCGACTCTATAGCGTTGTCCACGAAGCTTACGTTCTTTAAACTGCTTATATGTAATCGGGTCCTCCGCAAGCTCGGCAGCGGTAACCGTCGCGTGCGAAATTCAACTTCCCCTAGGCCGCCAAAATGTTCCTCAACCCGTTCCTTCGCGGGTTAACCGTTCATATATGAGGATGCTGTTGCTTCCGATATTGCGTGCCGCCGGGATTGAACAACCGGCCCACTTCCGACAAGATCTCATACGTCGAATAACTTTTGCGCGTTGGTATGCGCAATCTTACTTTTCCCCCTGCCTGGTTGGCAGCGTCTCCAGGAAGCGTCGTGCCCCTGCCAGCGTCAAGTGTGAGTAATCGACGGAATACAGAATACGATCCTCTCCAAGCACCTTGCGAATGAACTCAAAGTGGGGCAAATACATCATGCCGCTAGGAGTGACATAAACATGCTGCTTGAAGGTTTCGGAGATTGTCCTAGACAACTCTGAAATCTGACCCGGAATCATGTCATCGAGCCGTTGCAAATAGAACGGGGCCATCCGCCCCCAGTGGCCGCTGATGACCTGCAGGTTTGGAAAGCGATCGAAGGCGCCAGACAGCAGCACTCTCAGCAGTTGCACGCCGGCTTCATTGTGCCAACCCCAGCCGAAGAGCGAGAGTCGTGCGGTAACTTCTTTCTTGAGGCTGCCATAGTAAGGCTGTTGGATCTGTTGAAGTGGATATCCCGGGGTGAATATAAATTGGCACACGAAGCTCATCTAACCAGGCAAGTATAGGATCGAAGCGGTGGTCATCGAAAAAGTCTTTCCCAGGGCGATCCAGCAGCATGGTCCCTACGAACCCCAGCTTCTTGACGGTACGTCCAACTCCTCGACTGCAGCCTCTGGATGTTCCCAGGGCAATGAGGCGAAGGCGGCAAAGCGCGTAGGATTAGCCTTTACCATTATCGCAAGTTTGTCGTTAACCGCTCGCGTAAGTTCGAATGCCTACTCGGGCGGCGCGTTCTGGGGGAATTGCTGCAGAAGAGAATCTGCATGTCGATGCCGTGCTTATCCATTTGCGCGATACGTTCCGCGCCTGCCTCTGCAGCGAGCTTAGAGTCATCGAAATGTCCATTGGCAATGGGCGCTGCTCGTCGCCATCTTCCATCGCACCCCTCTCGCCGGAGCCGAGCTCAGTGAATTCACTAACTATGAGCAAAGAAGACAAAGTGACCATCATTATGGGTTGGGCCATGTGAACGCGTCCGACGACACTGAGTTTCTTGCCCATATCGAAGTAATCGACCCTTGCACGAGACGAGACAGGGGCCTCTTCAATGCCGTCACGCTGGAGGACGCGAGCACCGGCCGCATGCTCGTAGCGGAACGCTGGCAGGATCAGGAATCGTTGACCGCCAATCTGCAAGGACAACAGGCCGTGGCATTTCAGAAGTGGGCGAATAGAATCAGGGTCGACATTTTACAAAATGACGCCTTGAACGAACGACTTTGAAAGACTGCAAGACATCGGCCGGGAAACCCCAAGACAAACAGAATCTTATCCGTGCCGCCAGGTTCGAGCGAAGAGAATGCTTCTGGAAGATGTCGGTAGAGTAACGGGAAGCGGCAAAAGTTCTGCTTTCGAAAGTCGCCCCCGGGTTTCGCTCTAATAACGCAGCAAGCATCCCGTCAACAGCCTCTGCTCGAGTTAGACAATCAGGTGGGCACGAAGAAACCAATCTACAGTCTTTTGCACCCAGACTTGAACAGCCTTCGGATTTGGGAGATAGGCAGGCATTGCAAGATTTCTGCGCAGTGCAATGCTCCCTACCAGAGCCCCAAGGAATTGCTCCGAAGCAAATTCAATGTCTTCCTTTCGCATTTGTCCTTGCTTCGCCAGTCGTTTGAAGTAGGCCCTAAGCAACTCCCGACCAAGACCTGGTCCCTTATCCCAGAACGCGGCAGCGAGCTCTGGAAATTCGCTCGATTCCGCAATTACAACTTGAAGTAAACGTTCCGATTCTGGGTTCATCAAGACTGTCAGAAGACGTTCGCCAAACAGGGTGAGTACCTTATAAGGATCTTTTTCTTCCTCTAAAGCGTGCGCAATCGGGCAAAGCAATCGATCAGATTGTCGTTCGATCAGCGCAGCAAAGAGAGATGCCTTGGATGGGAACCGCTGATAAAAGGTCTCCTTCGAGGCTCCAGCGTTGCGTGCGATCTCTCGGGTACTGGCCTTCGCATATCCATGCTCCATGATCACCTTTGTTGCTGCGTCCAAGATGGCCTCGATGCGGTCATCGACGGCGACACGCTTCGACACCAAACTTGGACACTTACTCCGCATCTCGGCTTTCAGCTTCATACCTCCAGAATACAGGACAGATTCTTTGAGAGCAGGCATGTTGCAATGCCAGCGTACCGCATGGTACGCTGCAAGCATTCGGCGAAATGCGCCGTTACGAGAGGGCCAACCAGCTTTTTGCAACTGCGCTTCAGTTCCTGATCTGAAGGGAACATTGGCTGATCCTTTGTTCGGCGAGAACTCACTTTAGTTGCCTCTAACTTTCTTAGGAGTCAAAGGTGCGCACAAATCATGCCTGAAGATCAAGGAAGGCCGAAACACAATCCGTGGGTGATTGCGGTAACTGTGACGCTAGCGACCATCATGGAGGTACTTGATACTTCCATTGCCAACGTCGCCGTTCCACATATCGCGGGAGGGCTTGGTGCAACACAGGACCAGGCAACCTGGGTGATTACCTCGTATCTTGTGTCGAATGCAGTTGTTCTACCAGCAGCCGCATACTTTTCCTCGATTGTTGGGCGGAAGCGCTTTTACATGAGCTGCGTCGCGCTCTTTGGCATCAGTTCTATTCTCTGTGGGCTCGCACCAAGCCTGCCGCTCCTACTGTTCTTCCGAGTGCTGCAGGGGATAGGAGGTGGCGGCTTGGCGCCATCCGAACAAGCGATCTTAGCTGACACCTTTCCGCCAGAGAAGCGGGGACAAGCCTTCGCTGTTTATGGCTTGGCCGTTGTAACCGCCCCGGTGCTGGGACCGACGCTTGGCGGTTGGATCGTGGATAACTATGACTGGCGTTGGATCTTCTTCATCAACGTTCCAGTAGCCCTCATCTCGCTTTTTCTTACGTCCCGTCTCGTGGAAGATCCGCCTCACGTAACCGAAGAGGTAGAGAAGGTAAAAAAAGAAGGCTTCCGCATGGACAAACTGGGTTTCGGGTTTGTTGCGCTTGCGTTCGGCTGCCTCGAAGTGATCTTGGACAAGGGGCAAGAGGACGACTGGCTGAACTCCGACTTCATTCGCTTCTTTCTTCTACTGACAGTCATCGGGTTTGTGGGCATGATCACATGGGAGCTTTACATTGCCCGCAAAGGTGAGAAGCCTATTATTGATCTGCATCTTTTCGGAAATCGAACCTTCGCGATTGCCTTTATGATGATGCTGCTAGTCGGCTTCGCACTTTATGGCGCGAACATTGCCATGCCGCAGATCTTGCAACAGCTCATGGGATATACAGCCGGCGGGGCCGGGGAGGCGCTTTCCACCGGAGGGCTGGCTACGATTCTGATGATGCCGCTCGTGGGTTTTCTCATGGGCAAGGTTGATCCGAGAAAGCTGGTCGTGTGTGGATACCTCCTGATGGGCTTCGGACTGTTCTACGTGGCCCAGATATATCTTGGTGTCAGTTTTGCATGGGTTGCCAAAGCGAGATTTATACAATCGCTTGGACTTGCCTTCCTCTTTGTGCCTATCTCGACGTTGGCTTACGTCGGAACACGTCCGGAACAAAGCAACGATGTCTCCGGCACGACCAATTTGGCGCGGAATGTTGGAGGTTCAATCGGAACCTCCTTTGTCACAACGTTCGCTGCCCGTTGGGGCCAAACGCATCAGGCGTATCTGGCGCGACACGTCAACGCTGGAAATGTGGCCTGGGTCGGACGCCTGAACGCTTTGACGCAGCAATCAAAGGGTGTACTTTCGTCGACGGCGGACGCTCAGCATAGAGCAATGGCGCAGTTTTATCAGCAGAGCCTTTCTGCGCAAGCAAGCATCCTTGCGTACAAGGACATTACTCACTTTTTCGCGATTGCCATGTTTGTCATGGCGCCTTTGGCGTTACTGATGACGCGCCCACCCAAAGGCACGGCGGCAGCAGCGCATTAGACAAGGACAAGCATGAAAAGAATTGTCAAAACTCGGCGTAGTCTGTTTGTCTTCTTCTTGATGAGCAGCTTGTCTCTGGGCGGTCTCTGTCAGTCTTCCCCTTCCGGTCAGGGTAGTAGCAGCCAGCCAACCAGGGCGCAGCAGGTCCCTCTTTCTGGACGGCAAGCGTCAAGCACAGTGACTTCTCAGCAGACGGCGGTCGGAGGAGGCTCAACTTCCACTGCGAACACGATCAATACCAGCATCAGCGCTCAAGGCAACTATCAATCGAGTGTTCTTGATCCACATGCGACCGGAAACCCATTGGGTCTGACGCTTGGGGACACGATCCGGCGGGGTTTGCAGTTCAACCTGGGAACAATCAACGGAAACAACTCGCTACGACAAGTACGCGCGCAGCGCCTTGCGGCCTTAAGTGTTCTACGTCCAGACCTGACCGCCAGTCTCAGCTATACGGACCAAAAAAGCGATCTACAGGCGATCGGTCTTAGCGCAAGCACGGTCCCTAGCTTCGCAAGCTTGCTGCCGAAGGTCGTTGGTCCATACCACTACTACGATGCGCGTGGAAGCGCCTCACAGAGCCTCTTTGACAGGACGGCGCTCGGGAACTACCGCGCAGCAAAAGAGCTCGAACAGGCTTCGGACCTAAGTCTGAAGGATGCCCGAGAATTGGTAATTCTCGCTGTCAGTGGCGAGTACCTGCGCAATCTCTCTGAGGTGGCTCTCGTCCGATCGCAAGAGGCGCAGGTTCAGTATGCCCAGGCAAGCTACGATCAGGCGCTTGCTCAGGGTCGCGCAGGAACGAAGTCGCGGGTCGATACACAGCGCAGCCTGGTGCAATTGCAGACAGAACAGCAGCGGCTCTCATCCAACCAGGCAGATTTAGCGAAGGAGAAACTGACATTGCTCCGCATGATCGGCGTACCTCTTCGTACCCAAGTAACCTTCCAGGAAGTACTACCCTTTCGGCAGGTAGCGACAATGCCTCTCGAAGAGGCCATCCGAGTAGCGGAATCAGAGCGGAAGGACCTTCAGGCCGATGCCGCACAGGTTCGCGCCGCGGAGCAAGCGCTTCGAGCTTCTCGCGCAGAGCATCTTCCCTCGGCGTCTGTATCCGGTTACTACGCGATCGAAGGCGTGAATCCCAACTCTGGCAATGGCATCTTCAGTGTGGCCGGAAACGTCAACATCCCAATTTTCGATGGAGGCCGAACTCGATCGGACATTGAACAAGCCCAAGCGGCACTGGATGAGCGGCGAGCTGAATACCAGGATCAGGAGCAGGCCGTCGAGCTTGATCTCCGCACCGCGTATCTCAACCTGGATGTCGCTACGGCACAGGTCAAGGTGGCCGAGAGCAATCGTAATCTCGCACTTGACACGTTGAAGCAGTCGCAGGACCGCTTCGCGGAAGGTGTGACCGATTCTGTGGAGGTTGTTCAATCCACCGAGACCCTTGCCGCCGCAGAGCGTGACTATATCAGCAGCCTTTATTCCCACAACGTTGCAAATCTTAGCGTGGCCCGTGCTTTAGGTCAGCTGGAGCAAGTCGCACCAACTCTTCTCGAGGTTCAATAGCGATGGCCGATCAAACACAGGTACAGGACGGACAGGAACAAAAGAGCGATTCCTCAAGCCAGAATAGCTCTGGAGATCAGGGCGAGAATCAGCCTCAGAACAACCAGGAGAATAAGGAGAAGTCCTCGCCCGATCCCGCAAAGAAAAGACGAAACCTCGTTCTCGGAATTGTGGTCGTCGTCGTGTTGCTCGTTGGAGCTTGTTTGTGGTGGCTGCATTCCAGGACCTATGAGACGACCGATGACGCCCAGATTGATGGTCACCTGCATCCGCTTTCGTCGAGGGTAGATGGAACGGTGCTGGCAGTGGGTGCTGAGGATAATCAGAAGGTGAACGCCGGTGATTTATTAGTACAGCTCGATCCGAAGGACTACCAGGTTGCGCTGGATCAGGCACAAGCTTCCTTCGAAGGAGCTAACGCGCAGACGGCGACGCAACGACCTAACGTTCCGATTACTCAATCCTCAAACACCAACACTTTTGAAACAGCAAACGCTTCTGTCGCAAATGCGGAAGCGACTGTGCTAGCTGCTCAACAGGATGAGAAGAGCACAGCTGCGCAACTTCGACAGAGTCAGGCAAATAACGAAAAAGCTCAAACGGACTTGCAACGGTATACTCGGCTGTTGCAGAAGCAGGAAGTCGCGCAATCGGATTACGATCAATATCTGACTACTGCGAGAGCGCAAGCAGCAAGCGTGGATCAGCAGGAAGCGGCTTTGCGATCCTCCACCCAGAAGGTTGCAGAAGCGGAAGCGCAACTGGAACAGCAGCAGAGCAGACTGCGGCAAGCCGTTCGCGATGCTCCGCGTCAGCTACAGATTCGGAAGGCGACCGTTGAATCCCAACAGGCGAGTGCTAACTCGGCGAAGGCACAAGCGGAGACTGCGCGTCTTCGCCTCAGTTACACCCGAATTTACGCACCGGTGTCCGGGATTGTGACCCAACGGAGCGCCGAAGTTGGGGAACAGATCACGACGGGACAACAGCTACTCGTCATCGTTCAGGTGGATAATCTCTGGGTTACAGCAAACTTTCGCGAGACCCAGCTGAAGAAGATTCGTCCTGGACAAAAAGTCAGGATCGAAGTGGACTCCCTCGGAAGAGACTTTGATGGATATGTCGAAGCCATGCCGGCTGCATCGGGAGATCGAACGAGTGTTCTTCCCCCGGAAAACGCGACCGGTAATTTCGTCAAGATCGTGCAGAGATTGCCTGTTCGCATTCGATTCGCGGCAAATCAAGCTGGTCTTGATCTCCTGAGACCTGGCATGTCTGTCGAACCGAAGGTAGACCTACGCTGAATACCCCGTGACATGACCTCGCATTAGGCGGTGATGTATGCCGAAGGCCGTGTGTGCCATGAACCCACAACTTCTGCTTTTGGAGTTATCAATGAAGATCATTTGCGTTGAAGAACACATCATCGATCAGGACCTTGCGAGGGCGGGACAACCAAGACGACAGGCGGACGCACCGTATCTCACAGAAGTTGGTTCCGGCGATAGTGGCGCGATGGAAGATGGCGACGAGCAGCGCCCATTGCCAATGGACATTGCCGTGACGCTGAAGCTCGCTGCAGAGGCAGGCGCGGAACGTATCGCGCAAATGGATAAGCACGGCATCGACATGCAGATTCTCTCCTGCAGCAATCCGCCCCAGGACGCGCCGCCAGAGAAGGCATTAGAGCTTACGCGAGCGGTTAACGACAAACTTGCGGCGATGGTAAGGGCTAATCCGACCCGCTTTGCGGCCTTCGCCTCATTGCCCTGGCAAACTCCAGAGGCTGCAGTCGAGGAGTTGGAACGGATCGTTAAGAAGCTGGGGTTTGTAGGAACCATGCTGCTGGGTCGCCCTGGGAACGACTTTCTGGATAACCCCCGCTTTGAACCGATCCTTGCCAAGTTAGATGAGCTTCGTGTGCCAGTTTACATCCACCCGGGCTATCCGCTTCCTCAGGTGCAGCAGCCCTACTATGGCAGCCTGAAAAAAGAAGTGACTGCACGACTCTCGCTCTTCGGCTGGGGTTGGCACAACGAAGCCGGTGTTCAACTAATCCGAGTCCTGCTATCGGGTGCCTTTGATCGCTATCCCAACCTGCAGGTCATCAGCGGCCACTGGGGGGAGATGGTCCCGTTCTATTTGCAACGGCTCGACGACATGATTCCGCCTCAGATTTCAGGGTTGTCTAGGACAATCTCCGAAACCTTCAAGGAGCATGTTTATGTCACTCCTAGCGGCATGATGTATTTGCCTCACTTTGAGTTCGTTCGCAAGGTGCTTGGAGAGGATCGTATTCTGTATTCCGTCGATTACCCATACTTGACGATGGCAGGGGCACGACGCTTCCTGGAAACGCTGCCAACCAGCCAGTGGGGAAAAGATAAGATTGCGCATACCAACGCGGGAAAGTTGTTCGACATATAGATCGTCGGAAGTGGGCCAGCTATCAAATGCTGGCGGTACGCGTCTAGGATGAAGCAGCTTTCGGGATGTGGATCGCTAAGTCTACAGCCCGATGGTTAGGCAAAACGTTCGGTGGTCGATACGAAGCGCAAAGGCGACGCGACTTGGTTCAAGGGCTAGGAAAGCTCAGAAAGGGCTATTTCGATCTGAGTTCTCCTGGCGCGGTTCTTAGCTGCGTTGCGAAGTGGCGTATCAAACTCTGATATGTCTCGCAGCTGAATGCTCGTATTTCTTGTATCCGACGAAGCCAGCTTCATCACAGGACAAATTCTCCATGTGGATGCCGGCTCCACGAGAACCGGGGTCTAAGCTCGACTCCACTATTCACCAGTTTGGCAGATCAAAATAGGAACGATGCAGCCATGACGACAATTTATCTTGCAACGGTTGGCGGAGTCTCGATCGTAAGAGAAGCCGACGGAATCTGGTCCGGATCGACGCAGTTGAAAGATCAGCCCATTGAGTGTGTTCTGGTGGATGTGCGAAAGCCGAACATTGCTTACTGCGGAACACTTGGTTCAGGCCTCTACAAGACCAAAGATGGAGGATTGAACTGGGTCCCATGCGTAAACCTTGCATCTCGCAAAGTGACCGCATTGGCAATGAATGCGTCCGGCATTCTCTTCGCCGGCACGGAGCCCAGCGAGATCTTCCGTTCGGAGGACGGCGGTGCCACATGGACCGCTTTATCGGCACCGACGCAACTTCCTTCATCAGCCAAGTGGAGCTTTCCGCCACGCCCCCACACCCACCATGTGAGGGCGATTCTGCCCGACCGCAATCATCCCTGTGGCCTGCATGTTGCTGTCGAGGCGGGCGCGCTGGTGCGAAGCTATGACGAGGGCGCGCATTGGCTTGACCGTGTTCCTAGCGCGCCAAAAGATACACATTCGCTCGTAGCCGACCCGCTTGATCCCTGCAAGTTCCTCTCAGCCGCGGGCGATGGGTTCTTCCAGAGTGATGACAAGGGAGAGACATGGAAGCGTTTCGAAGAAGGACTTGAAGAAACCTACTGCTGGAGTCTGGCGATAGCTTCAGGACCTACCACAGTGCAACTCATGTCTGTGGCAACAGGAGCCTACGGCGCGCACTATGAACAGATGTCGAACTCTTTCATGTATCGCCGTGAAGGAGACGGTGCATGGCAGAAGATTTGTCGTGGGTTGCCCGCAGCACACCGTCATCGAGCCGCGGCGATCGCGGAAAATGTAAGCGAGCCAGGGGTGTTCTACCTGTCAACTGAGGGCTTAGTCTTCCGCTCCCTTGATGGAGGCTCGAGTTGGAAGGAGCTGCTGATCAGTTGGGTGAATGGGATGTCGAAGCACGCGGTGCAGATTGCGGCAATCTGACCTGTGCGCTATCGCGCGAGGCGTTTTCAAGATAACGCTGACAGAAGCGATAGGTGGCCTGTCTTATTGTTGGAGCAGATTAGCAATACGTTCCGCCTCGCCTCTGCTGGCTGGAAGGAACACCATCATCGTGAGGTCCTGTCTTCCGTCTACTCCGAAGATGGAAACTTCGAAGTTGATTGTTCCAAGCACCGCATGGCGAAGCTCCTTCATGGCGTGAGCACTGTCCGACACATCGTTTTCTTGCCACATTGCTTTGAACGCCGGGCTGGAGCGCGAAAGTTCATCCACCATTGCGGCCACCTCTGCCATTGCACCTGCCCGCGCCACGTCAGCACGAAAACCCGCAACAGCCATTCGTGCCGCAGCCTCCCAATCGGGATAGAGCGTCTGGGCATTCGGGTCAAGGAAAACCATTCGCAGTGTGTTACGCCCGTAGCCCGTCTCCTCTCCCATGTTTGGCCAGATGACCGCTGCTGCCTGGTTCCACGCGACGACATCCCAGGTCGCGGTCTTTATCAATGCCGGAGCGGGGCTGAGCTTATCCAATACACGCTGGAGTCGTGGTTCGATGCCGTCGGGCTGCTTGTAATGGCTTTCCGGCGCTCTGCCCAGCCCGATCAGAAACAGATGCTCGCGCTCCGCATCAGTCAACAGCAGCGCCTTCGCCAGGTTGTCGAGCACTTCAGCCGACGGTGCTCCACCTCGGCCTTGCTCCAGACACATGTACCATGCCGAGCTGATGTTGGCTCGTTGAGCAACCTCTTCACGTCGCAAGCCGGGCGTTCTGCGGCGTGAAGACTTATATCCAAGAGACGCAGGATCGAGCTTAGCCCGCCGGTCTCTGAGGTATCGTCCGAGAGGGAGGCTGACCCTGTCAGCGGCATCTAGCGTGGTAGCTGTGTTCATAGGATAAACTGTCGTCTTTACTACGATAAAGGATTTAACGATCATAGATCAAGGGTCGTGGAGGACCACAATCATGCGCATATTTGTCACGGGAGCAACAGGATTCATCGGGACGGAGTTAGTAAAGGAACTCATCGAAGCTGGGCACAAGGTGCGCGGGCTGACGCGCAGCGACGCTGGCGCAGAACAGCTGAAAGCAGCCGGAGCCGAGATTCATCGCGGGGATATGCAGAACTTGGACAGCCTTCGCAACGGAGCGACAAGCATGGATGCCGTAATCAACCTGGCGTTCGATCACGATATGTCCAACTTCGCGCGAAATGCGGAGAACGAGATGAAAGCAATCGAAGCGCTAGGTTCGGCTTTGGAGCCCGGGAAAGTCCTGCTGGTGACCTCCGGTGTCGCCATTACAAGTGGCGGTCCGGGCCCCACTTGCGGATAGAGACGGATCCCGCGATCGACTCACCGGAGATCCCGCGCAAGGGGGAACAAACGGCGGGTACGGTCGCCGAGCACGGTATACGCGTAGGGGTATTACGCATGTCGCAGGTGCATGACGCGCAAAAGCAAGGGCTTGTTACCTTTCTGATTCAGATTGCGCGCGAGAAGGGCGTTTCGGCTTATGTGGGGGACGGCGGATTCCGGTGGTCGGCGGTTCCCGTGAAGGACGCGGCGCATCTCTACCGTCTGGCGGTCGAGAAAACGGGGCCAGGCCTGTCCACCTACCACGCGGTGCAGGAAGAAGGCGTTTCGTTGCGGGAGATCGCGGAGACAATCGGCGCAGGACTCAAGGTACCGGTTGTTTCGATCCCTCCGGAGAAAGCTCAGGAGCACTTCGGAACATTCGCGCATTTCGCGACCTTGGACATGCCGGCTTCGAGCGAGTGGACGCGCAAGACTCTAGGATGGGATCCTACCGGGCCCGGCATCATTGAAGACTTGAAGAAAATGAAATATTTCTGAGGTGCCCTCAGGAACATCAGCTCGCCATGATTTGGCTAAGGCGAGCATCAGAGATTTCGCTCTTAGGCTAAGTAAGCCGCATGGCGAGTACCAAATTGGAAAGGGTTTCCCGCTTCAGGCCGGGGCAATCGCAGGAGACCAATTCTCATTTAGCCGGAGCAGCCGTGATACTGGAATGGTCCGTGTGCGCCGTGAAAGGCGTTTATCGGGTGCAAGTCCCGCCCGGGAGCTGGTTCGTTCCGCCCGGTAGCAATCGGAGCAGCGGCAGAGGTAACGAAGCTGCTGAAGCCTCCGGTGGAAGAGGGTCGTAAAGGCGACTCTGCAAGCGTGCAGGCCGTAACGTGAGTGAACGCTGAGCAAGCCTCGAAATCCATGATGCAGGAGCCGACCCGCCGCGGACTTGGGGAAGGCCGATGAGGGGGAAGAGTATGAGCGAACAGCTTCCTTCAACCTGCCGGGGTAGTGGCGACGGCATGTAAGCAAAGGGGACTGAAGGCAACACGGGAAGCCCCAGCGGTGATTGTGGTTGGATCAACTGGCAGCTCGCGAGAGACAGGCCGGGCCGTTTGGGGTGGCGGAGAGGCCTGTAGTACCGATGAAGCCGGGTAATGCCGGTGGAGGGAAGAGGCCTCAGTTGAAGGCGAACGTAATAAACGACGAGGGACAACGGGATTGGTGATGAACCTAACAACCCTGATAAGCGTTCAGAAGTTGCAGATGGCGTTACACGCAAAAGCGAAGGAATCGCCCTACTTTCGTTTCCACGCGTTGTACGACAAGGTGTACCGCGCGGATGTTCTGGTGTATGCCTACAAACGCTGCAAAGCCAATGGCGGGGCAGCGGGAGTGGACAATCAGACATTTGAGGACATCGAGCAGTACGGTGTGGAGCGGAGGTTAGACGAACTGGCGCAAGAACTGAAAAGTCGAACGTATCAACCGCAGCCTGTGCGGCGGGTATACCTACCCAAGCCGGATGGGAAGCAGAGGCCGTTAGGGATACCAACAATCTGGGATCGGGTTGTGCAGACGGCGGCAATGTTGGTGCTCGATCCAATCTTCGAGGCCGACTTGCAACCTGAGCAGTATGCCTATCGGGCAGACCGCAGCGCATTGGACGCAGTGCGGCATGTCCACAAGCTGATCAACACTGGCCATAGAAGGATTGTAGATGCGGATCTCAGCAGCTACTTCGATAGCATTCCACATGCCGATCTTATGAGGTCGGTCGCTCGAAGGATCGTCGACGGAGCGATGTTGCATCTGATCAAGATGTGGCTGGAAGCTCCGGTTGAGGAAACCGATGAACGCGGGAATAAACGTCGGAGCCTGCGCAATCGGGACGAAGGTCGGGGCACTCCACAAGGAGCTCCGATCAGCCCGTTGCTCAGCAATCTGTATATGCGCCGGTTTGTGCTCGGGTGGAAGGAACTTGGGCATGAGGCGCGTTGGGAAGCGTATATCGTGAACTACGCCGATGATCTTGTCATCTGCTGTCGGATGGGGGCGGAACAAGCTCTAGCCACAATGCGGAAGATGATGTCGAAGCTGAAGTTGACGGTGAACGACTCGAAGACGCGGGTCTGCTCTGTGCCGGAAGAGAAGTTTGATTTTCTTGGATACACGTTTGGTCAATGCTACAGCCCCAAAACTGGACGGGCCTATCTTGGCACCGTTCCAGCGCGAAAGCGGGTGCAACGCATCTGCCGGGAGATACGCGAAATGACCGGACGGAGTACAACCTCGTTGGATCCAGCGACAATAGTGACGAAGCTCAATCGCACAATGTGCGGATGGGCGAACTACTTTTGTCTTGGGCCGGTCAGTACAGCCTATCGTGCTGTAGATGGTTACGCGACGATGAGGCTGCGTCTGTGGTTGCGAACGAAACATAAGGCCTCTGGACGTGCAAACGGGATGTTTCCGGATACATATCTTCATGGAGCCTTGGGTCTCGTTCGTCTGGACAAACGGACACGCAACTTTCCGTGGGCGAAAGCGTGAGTCTTCTCCGAGAGCCGGATGCGGGAGATCCGCCTGTCCGGTTCGATGAGCGGGATGTGGAAACGGAGCAAGGTGAACCTAGTGAGGCACCGGCAGACGAAAGAGCCGGAAACAGATAGGGATCACCTAAACCACCGCGCCACATCTCGACTCTACCGCCTTCCAAAGGCTTTTATGAAAAGCTAGGAGCCAGGAAAGGGGGGTTCTCATGAAAGCACACGTTTGCGGTATCGATTTGGGTAAGACAGTCTTCACCTGATTGGGCTGAGCAAGGAAGGCCAGATCGTCATCAAGAAGCGCTTTAGCCGGAAGCAGCTGATCACCTTCACCGTGAACATGCCCTCCTGCTTGATCGGGATGGAAGCTTGTGCAGGTGCCCACTTTCTCGCACGAGTTCTCCAACAACAAGGCCACGAGGTGAAGCTCATGCCTGCCGAGTACGTGCGGCCCTTTGTAAAGTCGAACAAGAATGACTATGTTGACGCTGAGGCGATTGCCGAAGCCGTGCAGCGGCCGACGATGCGCTTTGTCCCGATCAAAAGTGAAGCGCAGCTGGATCTCCAGGCTCTCCACCGCGTGCGAGACCGCTAGATGGGTCGAAGGACAGCACTCATCACCAGGTCCGCGGATTTCTCATGGAACACGGCATTACGGTTCCCGCAGGGCCAGCTCACCTGAAGAAACAGATTCCTTCTCTTCTCGAAGACGCTGCGAACCTTCTGTCGGCACGTATGCGAGCACTTCTTGTCGAACTCAGAGATGAATGGAAAAAGCTCGAAGAGCAAATCGAGGGAATCGATCAGGAGTTGGCCCAAACGGCAACGAAAGAAGACAACTGCCGGCGCCTCCTCACGATCCCGGGGATCGGGCCGCTGACCGCAACTGCACTGAGCGCTGCAATCGGTAATGGGACAGCGTTTCACCAGAGCCGAGATCTCGCGGCGTGGCTCGGCCTGGTTCCCCGTCAGCACTCGACCGGAGGGAAATCAAGGCTCCTGGGGATTAGCAAACGCGGCAATCCCTATCTAAGAAAACTCTTCATCCACGGCGGTCGTGCGGTAGTCGCGCGGGTCAACCGTGGCAACCACCAATTTGGCAGTTGGCTCACTCGCCTCGAGGCCCGATCCCCGCGCAATGTTGTCGTGGTTGCCATGGCAAACAAGCTTGCACGGATTGCCTGGGCAGTACTGACGACAGGACATGTCTACTCTGCGGCTGCTTGCACGTAGAAAAGATTGACATCTCCTTAAAACGTCCACTTTGCACGAGATGACGACTCAAGTTCTCACCAGGTTTGCACGCAGATTCGCCGATGGCAAAACAGGTCTCACCGGCCCACCTCGAACCTTAAGTACCCTACGGTCTGCTGCTAAGACCGTCCTGATAGTTAGGAGAAGGCGGGCGCGGATTCCATCATGGCTCGGAGCAGACACATCGCTCCATCAGAAGCCGAATAGATAGAAGCAGACCGCTCTTGTCATCCAACGATTTTTTGCTTGCAATCAGGCGACGGACCATGCATAGGGTACTAACGTTTAGCAGGATTGATCCGCGGGTGAATCATCTTAAGGGTTCATTGGACTTTTAGGTGGGTTAGAATACCGGGTCATGTCGCGCACGGACGAAGAACTGATCCTTCCTGATGGTCGACGACTCAGCTATGCGGAGTATGGCGATTCTAATGGCTTGCCAGTGCTTTACTTTCACGGCTCGCCCTCATCTTGTCTTGAACCTGCAATGTTTGGAGATGAACTGGCTGCAACCGGTCTCCGTATCATTGCGCCGGACCGACCGGGGATTGGCCGTTCTGACTGGCAAGCGTCCCGGACGTTTACCGATTGGGCGAAAGATACCGCTTACCTCGCTGATCATTTAGGTTGGCAGCGCTTCGCTCTGCTGGGCAACTCTGGCGGTGGACCCTATGTTGCTGCCTGCGCGGCTTTGTTGCCTGAAAGAGTCACCGTTGCTGTCGTCGTTTCAGGAGCATGGCGAATGGATGCGACTGAGGTTAAAGCCAACCTCCCGTTTGTGAATCGGCTGTTCTGGATTATGGCGCGCCGCTTTCCTCCGGGTCTAAAACTGATGTTATCGACCATGCGGAATCAGAGTCAGAGACCGTCCCGAAACCCGAAACTGTTTCGCAGAGCGACCTGAAGAAGCTGCAAATGATGTTGCCTCCTCCAGACGTTGAAGCGCTTTCACTCCCGGGCCGTCTCAAGGCAACGTCCGCTAGTGTTGCAGAAGCCTTGCGCCAAGGGACAACTGGGGCTGCTTGGGACGCACGTATGTTCGTTCGCCCCTTCGGTTTCGACCACACCAGCATTCGTGTGCCGTTTCGGGCGTTGCATGGTGCATTGGATCGTAGTGTGCCGGTGGCTCTGGTGAAGGCATACATCGCTGAAATTCCCGGGGCTGCGCTAAGGATATGGCCCAACGACGGACACGTGTCTGCTCCATGCAACCACATCGCTGAAATTGCCGATGCCCTCAAAGATAGCTCGTCGGATTGGGGCGATTTTCACCCGTCGCAGAATCTGTCCTGATAAATGGGATGAGCGGTATAGTATCCGGCTCACCACGCTGAGGTCAGTCCTCAGGATCGTGGTGAATGCTGTGCTGCGCATAGCGGTTCCTTCGAACAGCTCATGAGCTCGGGCGTAAGCACCTCGCGCAGTGCGTTCAAAGCGTCGGCTTCTAGGTGCGGCCGATACCCCTGTACACAATCCCACGAGCTGGAGTCGCGCTCGAAGACTTCGACAACTGACTGCACCTCCGCCTGCGCGGTTGCGCTCTCTTCGAGTTCAAGCTCAAACTGTTCTAACCGGATGATGATCTTTCGCTTTTCGTCCCAAAGATCATGTGTCGGAACTTATCGACCATAAGCTTGAGGTGTTCGATGTGTTCGCTACGCGAACGCAACCCATCGGCTTGTTGAGAGAGCATGTGGCGATGTGCATCAAATTCAGCTTCGAGCAATCGAAGCTCTAGATCACGCGCTTTGATCAGGGCTGTGAGCGTTGCCTGATGTTCAAGGACCAAAGCCACTAATCGCTCGCGATCCAGACTATCGAGATCACCAACGGAGGGCTGATCCATGTGCGAAGTATGCCATCACGAATGCGAAATGCATCCAGAAAAGGCGCATGAACACAGGAGAATCAGCATAATCATCACATTGCAATTTCGGGTGTCCATGTCCTCTCCACTCTTCTCCAATCGATGCCTTCAAGCAGCATCGACAACTGCGCGCGTGAGGGTGAAACAGTGCCACTGCGGGCCTTCGGCCACACAAAGCTTCCCTTCTCCAGACGCTTGGCGAGAAGACGCAAACCGTCGCCATCAAACCGCAGGCATTTGACGATGTCGCCTCCCCGACCGCGGAAAATAAAGACGTGACCTGAGTACGGCTGCTGCTCCAACACAGTCTGCAAATGCGCACTCAGCCCGGGAAAGCCGCGGCGCATACCGGTCACGCCTGTGCCAGCCATATCCTAGGTAGTGTCCTAATTTGATTTGGTCATTCTTTCCCATATTCTGCGTATAGTCTGCGATACCAAAACTCCCATGCTGAACCACAAGGCCGCATCTGCCAGAGAATGTCTGCAAGGTTGCATAAATCACGCCTCCACGAATCCAAATTAGGACACTACCGTTTCCCGAGCAAGCTGGACAGGGTGGGGTTTGAGAGTGTAAGACGAAAATCGAATCTTAGACTTTCCTACTGTTTTAGTAATGCGGCAAAGGTCTTCCGCTTTTTGTCGCGCTTGCTGAGCTCGCTCTATTGGGTAGGCCAGGTCCAGTTGGTGATCTCTGGTTTATCGATGCCCTCGCTGTACGCGTGACTCAGGCTCTCAGTGATCTGATCACGCAGCCATTCCTTCACCGAAGCACCGGTCTTCTGTAGCTCGGGAACGCGATCGATCACATCCATACACAGGTGGAAGCGATCGATAGTATTCAGAATTGCCAGTTCCATGGGCGTGTCAATGTTGCCTTTTTCGCGATAGCCATGCACGTGCATATTCTCGTGGTTTCGACGTTTGTAGCAGAGCTTGTGTATAAGTGTCGGATAGCCATGGAAGTTGAAGATAACGGGCTTATCAACCGTAAAGAGCGTGTCGAAGTCGGCGTCGGTCAATCCATGAGGATGTGCGGCAGCAGGCATCAGCTTGAAGAGGTCCACAACATTCACAAAACGTACCTTCAAATCCGGGAACTTGTCGCGGAGGATCGCTGCTGCAGCCACGGCTTCCATCGTTGGAATATCGCCCGCGCACGCAAGCACCACATCTGGCTCGACACCTTTATCGGTGCTCGCCCAGTCCCAGAGGCCTATTCCCTTGGTGCAGTGCTTTACTGCGGCCTCCATGTCGAGAAAGACAAGGTGGGGTTGCTTGTCGGCCACAATCACATTAACGTAATCCCGCGAACGCAAACAGTGGTCTGCCACCGAAAGCAGACAGTTTGCATCGGGTGGAAGGTAGATTCCCGTGACCTCAGGACTTTTGTTGGTAACGACGTCAAGAAAGCCGGGATCCTGGTGTGAAAAGCCGTTGTGATCCTGGCGCCAGACCAAAGAGCTGATGAGTAAATTGACGGAGGGCACAGAGGCGCGCCAGCCGAGTTCCTTCTTCGATTTCTCCAACCATTTTGCGTGTTGGTTGAACATGGAATCGATAATGTGGATGAAGGCTTCGTAGGAATTAAGGAGGCCGTGGCGGCCGGTCAGCGTATATCCCTCGAGGCACCCCTCAAGTGTGTGCTCGGATAGCATCTCCATCACACGGCCATCCAGTGCAATCTCCGTACCGTCCACATCCTCCGGCAAATAGGTCTCTAGCCAAACCTTCTTCGAGGCGGCATAGACACCGTCGAGCTTGTTCGAGGCGGTCTCATCTGGTCCAAAAACTCGGAAGTTTGTCATGTTGCGTCTCATGACCTCGCAAAGGAAGGTCGCGAGTGTGCCCGTGGGAGATTCGTACGTTGCTGCTGGCGACGCGATTTGAACTCCATAGTTCTCGAAAGACGGGAGGTCCAACGGCTGCATAAGGTTACCGCCGTTCGCGTGCGGATTGGCGCTGATGCGGCGATCTCCTTTCGGAGCCATTGCTTGCAGTTCCGGAATCAGCGTGCCGCCTTCGTCGAACAGTTCTTCCGGCCTGTAACTGCGTAACCAGCCTTCCACCAAGGCCAGCGATGTGGGATCAGTTTGTGGATCGAGCACTGGGACCTGATGAGCGCGCCAGAAATTTTCAACTTTATGACCGTGTACTTTTTTCGGTCCGGTCCAGCCCTTGGGAGAACGTAGCACGATCATGGGCCAGCGAGGTCGTTCCACGTGCGTGGCTCCCGCCTTACGTGCCTTGCTTTGGATCTCGCGGATGGCGAGAACGCACTCTTCCATTACCGCTGCCATAGCTTGATGCATCTCCATGGGATCTGAACCCTCGACAAAGTGCGGCACGTAGCCGAAACCTAAGAAGGTATGCTCCAGTTCTTCGTCGCTCATGCGTCCAAGAATGGTGGGGTTCGCAATCTTATACCCATTCAGATGAAGGATCGGCAGCACGGCGCCGTCGCGAGCGGGATTGAGGAATTTATTGCCGTGCCACGATGTCGCCAAGGGACCGGTCTCCGCCTCGCCATCTCCTACCATCACAGCTACGATCAGGTCCGGGTTGTCAAACGCCGCCCCGAAGCCATGCGAAAGACTGTAGCCGAGCTCACCACCCTCGTGAATAGAGCCCGGGGTCTCCGGCGTGCAATGGCTGCCGAGGGCTCCTGGAAAACTGAACATCTGAAATAGCCGAAGCATACCGGCTTCGTTATAACTGCGATCCGGATAAATCTCCGAGTAGTGTCCTTCGAGAAATCCGTTGGCGAGAGTAGCCGGGGCTCCGTGGCCTGGGCCGGCAATGTACAACACGCTGAGATCGTATTTCTTTATGAGCCGGTTCAAGTGGACCCAGGTGAAGGATTGTCCCGGATCGGAACCCCAATGGCCCAACAGTCGCCGTTTGATGTGTTCCGGCCGCAGCGGCTCACGCAGTAAGGGATTAGCCCGAAGATAAATCATGCCCGCCGACATGTAGTTGCAAGCTCGCCAGTAGGCGTCCATCTTGCGGATTTCGTCGGGATCGAGGGGATGTAGGTTCTGCGAATTGGCCACCATTCGGCAAGACTAAGTGAAGCGCAGCTATCAAGCAAGAACGAAGCAACCCGCTCACACATAAATGTACTCAAAATTACTATTATCGTGTTCAGACGGACGAGGAGACGAGGAACCCTTATGCCCACATTGACGAGTAAGGAACAGCGACTCAACACGAACGGAGCCAAGAAGACTGTGGTCCCAACATCGTTTCCAGCACCAGCGAACCTAGCGACACCGACAGACCTCACCCCCGATGATGTGAGCGCAGTCACAGCAGCAGTGAATCCGCTGATTGCTGACTCTTTCGCGCTCTATACAAAAACAAAGAATTTCCACTGGCATCTGTCTGGTGTCCATTTTCGCGACTTCCATCTTCTTTTCGACACGCAGGCTGACGAGATTCTGGAATCCATCGACATCCTGGCGGAGCGGGTTCGTCGGATCGGTGGCACGACGATTCGCAGCATTACCCATGTAAGCCAGTTGCAGACAATTCAAGATGACAATGACGACTTCGTCGAGCCTTTGACTATGATTCAACGGCTGCGGGACGATAACCGTCATATCGCGCAGATGCAACGCGCGGCCATAAAGGTGTGTAACGACCACAATGATTCAGCAACCAGCAATCAGCTTGAATCGATTTTGGATGAAACAGAGAAGCGCACCTGGTTCCTGTATGAGATTAGCTTGGGTGCCGTAGGCGGAGTTTAGTGTTGAACGACAAGCCTCGGGAGCAACCCCGAGTAGACAAGCTTCCTCGCGCTTAAATGGCCGTTGACTCAACTGCTAAATACCTGTGCACGGCGTAGACAGCTTCAGGCGTCGAAGGAGTTCGGGATGGAAAGCACATCGGTTACGTAAGGAATCTTCGACCCCACACCACGGTTCCCTCGCGACCAGCAGCAGCGAAGACAAATTGCAACCGCGCTCACAAGGCCTTTCAGTCCCTTTTTTCAAGGAACACTAGCCGAGGCATGAAGCTACAATCGCTGGGGCATCTCGGGAGCGGAAGGCACCAGCCTAAATTGCTTCGGAATACGAGTACGGCCGAGCCGTCCTGCTGCTGCGAAGACCAAACCATAGGAGAACGCTCGCGATCGCCGCATAGGCGCACCAGACCGACGTGAAAGCGTAGCGCTTCACGGCCAGGGTGATGAGCAGGATGATCATGTTGGCGATGCCGAACAGTAGCATGGGACGAATCCGAGAGAAGAATAACGCTCCACATGTAACGATGACGTAAAGAATGGCCACGGCTGTCTCATTTGTCGCAGGATTGATGTACACAATGCTGTTATTTCTGACGTACACCTGCGTAGAAAAGGCAGAGAGTGCCCACAAGGTGTAGATGGTAAGGGCACCCCCAAGAACGGCAAAGGGAAGCATTGCACGACGACGCGGGGCTGTGGGCTCGAAGAGAAGAACTCCGAGCGGAAGTAGAAAAGGCAACAGACCTTGAGCGTAGAGCATGAACGCGGCGCCGGCATCGTGGGCGACTGCTGGCGACATTCGACCATCGAGACCAAGCCAGACGAAGCCCTCGGTGAACTGATGGATCGCAAAAAGAAGTGGCAGTGAGGCGAAGAGAAGTTCTCTGGGATGTCTCACTTCCTTGATCGTCGCCACGCCGATGGCGCCGAGCGCGGCGCTACCCACGAAATTAGCGGCTGCTGAAAAGCACATGTATTGCGGTCCTTTTCATTTTTGATTTCCAACACTTCTGCAATCGGCCTACCGACCCCTCTGACGCTTGGTGGCAGATGGACCGGACGATTGGATCGCTATCAGGAACAAGCCGCACCAACAGCCTTCAGAATGGCTGTATAAGCCTGTGGCTGTGGCAATCCGCTATCCTGTTGCACCTCCAAAACGACCACTCACAACGCCTGCGAGAGCCGATAAACTCTTCTCTTCGACAACCTTTGTTGAAGCAGAAGCCGGCATCTTGCGCTTATCGTAATTGCTAGTACTATATCCCATTGGAAGGTTTCCACGCTATCGAAGCCCGTTCGAAAGCTGATGCGGTGGTGTTGCCAAAATCGTAATAGCGAGTACGATATATTGTTAGATGTTCATGACGGACCTGGGCTTGCAAAGAGAGTTGGTGCGGTGCACGTCTACGTTCGATATCTATCATTAGCCGTTTCTGCGATTTTTCGGAGAACGGTTTGGATATGCCTCGAACAACCTTCATCTCCCATGGACGATACCCAGACGCCATGGACATGGAAATACGCAAGAAGACGGCCTGCGAAAAAGCCAAAGGCTTGTTTATGCAATGACTCAAAGTTCAAAGATGACGAGAGATTACAGAAGAAGGCTCTTGCCACCTAGGGAGATGGCTTTGGACCAGAGCAAAATTGAGCCCGGTGAATGAGTGGGTGTGCACAAGTGTCGAAGTGCGGTTTCACGCGTAACCTCAACAAGCTCGATCTTCAAGACGCGACAACTGGCATCGCGCATTGTCCTCGATGCGAGTCATCCGCGGAGGTCACTGAAGGAGACGACACTTGCAAGAACGGGCCAAAGTCGAGAACAGTCAGTGGGAGAGCGTACACAAATGCCCTAGGTGCGGTTTCACGCGCAACCTGAACATGCTGAATCTGCGGGAAGTGACTACTGGAATCGCATCTTGCCCTCGGTGTGAGCTATCCGCGCAGGTCGATCTGCAAATTATCCCTCGGAGTGAATCCAACGGGTAGCATGAGGGCAAGCCACGATGTCGGCTTCGAGCTTTCAAAGGTTCCAACTGTCGATCGGTTCTCGCCAGATCGTCATCCGATCAACAAACCGCTGACCTTGCTTTTTAATCCACTGTTCCGACAACAAGAATATCGGAATAGAAATGGCGATCAGCAGCACCGCACAGAGCACATTAGTCGCAATTTCACCTGGCGTGGTCCGGAGCGTAGAGAGGCTTCCTCCGCAGCATTTGCAAACCCTCTCTGTAGCTGCTTCTTCATCTTTCTGATTGTTCATCCAACTCTTCCAGGTCTTCGAGACTCGGGCCGAACTCCGCTTCATCCTGATCATCTTCGTCCTCCTCATCTTCCACCGCGTCACTGTTTCCCGCGTTCGCAGCGGCAAACGCAGCCCTCTCCCGCTTGTCGCGACGAACATCCAGCAGTTGTTCTCCAATCGTGTGCTTCGGCGAAAAGCAGTACTGAAGGTATGCTTCAAACAGGGCTTGATTACGAATGCCGCGTTTCAGCAGGTCCTGTTGATGCAGCTTGTAGAGCTTGGTCAGAGCTTCCGGCGTGATGATGTAGAAGTGTCGTTTTCCCCGATCCCCAACGCTCGCCTCGAGCCACCCTTGTTCTATCCAGTGGACAATCTCGCTTTTGCGAACGCGAAGAATGGTAGCCAAAGTCTCAACAGAGAACAGGTCGCAACGAATATCCCGCAGGCTGAGGTGATTCCGCCGCAACATGTTGCGAACCGCCTTCGGAGTGCGATTAAGCTTCTTGGCAACCTGCTCGACCGTGCCTTTAACGAGCTCCTCTCGGACCAAGTCGAATTCAGGGTCAGTCCATCGTCGGTAATCTGGCTTTTGTTTAATGCCGTACTGAATCACGAAGCGCCAGCAGGTTTCTTTCGGACGACCCGTGTGTCGTTGAATGCGGATGACCAGTTGCTCGAGCTTGTTACCGGTAAGGACCTTGGCCTCGGCAGCCATTTCCTTTGCCTTGCGGCTCCAATCGGGAAAGCTCTCAGCGGAATTGTGGATGGTTGCCATAGGAGTCCTTCGTCACCCAAACCGCTCTCAGATCGGCGTTCGTCTGCTGCCAACGGATAGAATCGGCCATAAGCACCGGCTGTGAGGAAGGGGGGTGAATCGAAGCTTCGTGGCGTGGGGACATGAGACTCCTCCAGGGGGGATGGCGAAGGGCCGAGCATTACTCTGTTTCGGAACGCCTCCACCGAACACTTTGAAGAGGCCGATTCTTTAGCAACAGACCCTACCGCGCTCTATTCCAGATACGATTCGCCTTCGAAGCGTGAAAGTCCAATACGGAATCGTAGGTTCGTTATAGCGAAATAGCATAAGAGAGCCAACGGCATAAGAGGAGTCCGGAGACGGCACGAATGCGTCTAAAACATATGGCATCAGACGATGGGATGACCTTTGTCTTCGAAAACCGACAGTACTGGCCGACGGTTCGCTGTGCACTGTGAAAGACCCTTCACGCGCCGATCTGTTTCTACGAAACAGAAGGTCCTGAGGAGACTTCGACAAAGTAACTCATTACGTCCCATCCCACAACTCGCAAGGCAACAACGGGAGCTGGGTTATGGCGCGCAACGAAACGAAGCACTTGGAGTCGGTAGTCGCACTTTCGGAGGAGCTGAACTTCACCTTGGCGGCCCAGAAACTGCATGTCAGCCAACCGGTCGTCTCGCGGAATCTCGCGGAGATTGAATCTAGACTTGGCGGCAGGCTTTTTGACCGAGATAGAAAGAATGTGCGACTGAACAAGGCCGGACGAGCATACGTCGATCGGGCGAGGATGGCCCTTCTGTACGGTGATCGAGCATTCGACGCGGCAAAAGCTGCGATGCACGATACAGATACGATTGTTCATGTGGGCAAGTCGCCGTATGTCGATCCTTTCTTGCCGTCCACCTTGGTCTCAGTGCAGAGATCTCGGTTTCCCCACATGAGGCTTGAGCTGTCAAGCCAGTACTCGTTCGATTTGGCTCATGAAATCATTGCGGGAGAGCTGGATCTTGCGATTGCGAATGACCCTCCCGAATCTCCCTCGCTAACGACGGTGAAGATAGCGGAGGCACCGTTCTACATAGCGATGTCGGACACGGATGATCTTACGCGAAATCCGTCAGTCACTCTGAACGATCTGGCAGACCGCTGCTGGATTACGTTTGAGCGACGCCTACATCCCACCCTCTATGACAACGTTCTCGCAGTTTCTCAGGCAAAGGGAGTTGCAGCCTCACGAATCCAACATGTCAGAGGGCCTGAGGAGGCTTTCCCATCTGTGGCAGAAGGAGGATGTATTGCCTTCGTCGTCAAAGCTGGGGCGCTTCGCATTGCTCGAGACGGCGTCACCGTCCGTCCTCTTGCGGAGGGCTCTCTATCACTAAAGACCTATTTAGTCTCCCGTTCGGACAATGACTCTAAGACCTTGAGTGCCTTGGTTAGGTGTTTCATCCGCCAGCTTGAGGGCGCCACGCGTGATATATCAAGGGATGGTCTCACCTCAGCGTAGTGTCTCGTACAGAAGAGTTCATCTGTAACTAGCCGGAGATGCGGTTTCCACGGCGACTAATTTAGCCAACCGCTCCACCGCAGCTTCGATCACAAGCTTCTTCGACCGGAATCGGCGAGGATGAAGTGCCTTGTGTTGTCCAAATCCCATCGCTTCAGATCAACGCGGGATCGTAGCCGTGTAATCTCGGAGAACAGTTGGCTCGCCGCTTGGTCATGAATGTATCTTGCCTCAATGGAGACGTTGGTTTTCAGACAGGCGGAGAAAGTAGTGCCGTCGGTGAATTCAATATGCACTTCCGGACCATATGTGCCGTCTTCATAGATGGTCAGTAGTCGAACGACCTTATCGCTGAGTTCTTTACAATGAATCATCGCTTCTCCATTTTTAGCAGAGCGTGGACCTCAGTTGGCGACTGCTTTTTGTTTCGTCATTCCCAAGGATTTTCGGACTTGGAGCTTTGTTTCGCTGGCCTGACAGGATCGTTTACCGCCAGCGGACTATTCTGTCTTCCAGCGACGCCCCGGCGGCGTGGCCCGCAGCCCGTTTTGACCGGGAGAGTGCATCCACTAAATATAGTGCTTCCACTAAGTCAATGCTGGATGAATGGACCCCGATGTTTGCATCCAGGTTGGCGACCGAATTCGGCAGCTCCGCAAGAAGCGAAGCTGGCGACAAATCGACCTTGCCGAGCAGTCTGGGATTCACGAGGTCCACATCTCCGATCTTGAACGGGGCGCGCGCGAAGTTGGGCTTCGCCATCTTGCGGCTCTTGCGGCCGCCTTCGAAATGTCCCTCAGCGAATTCCTGAGGGGTGTGAAGGGCAGATAGGGCTATAGTTGTTCTCGCTTACGCCGCGCTCGAGCGATTCGTCCGCAAGGTGTACGTTCGCCATCTATAAAGCGGATTTGGAGTGAGTCGAGAACCGGTGGGATCCATTGCATCACTAGGTCGCACACCTCGCACAAACCTTCAGGGCTCTGATCGGTACCGATTCTTGGTAGAACGTGTGATTTAATTCATCATCGCAAAGATGGAAGTGGAAATTTCGTTTCTCCTGCCTTCAGAGCACGGTGGACCAATAGCAAGTCGTGGCTCAAGCGCTCCGCAAGAAGTTTGCCTATTTTCGCGCTCCATCTGCCCCCTAAACAGCAGAGTGCCCGCCTTGGGTCCGGCGAAGGGATGTGACGCAAGCCTGCCCGAGCGGGCGGGAAGACAGTTAAAGAACTGACGGCGGGCTAGGCGAATACAAGGCGAACATGAAACAATGGTTATCGAGTGGACGGCGACGAGTTTATGACGAAGAGGATTTCTCAAGACGGCTTGGACCGGAGGCTGGGAGCCCTGTTCGAAGTAGACGAAGGACTTCCTTGCCCGGTAGGCACAACTCTCCTTCGTGCCCTTGCTAGCGCTCGACTCGCTGAGTTCAGCTTCCTGAAGCCTGGTGATTTGATCGACCTGCACAACTCCGCTTTCGCGGGAATTCCTGAATGGGACGCTTTCTCTCAGCATTACGGCTCTTGGGAGTCCTGCAATGCCTGAGACCACTCACCCCGTGGTAACCGTGACGCACGCCGAACTTGGATCGCGCAAGATCGTGCATGTCGATATGGATGCCTTCTATGCGTCTGTCGAACAGCGTGACGAGCCATCGTTACGCGACAAACCAGTCGTGGTCGCCTGGAAAGGCAAGAGATCCGTCGTCTGCGCCGCGTCCTATGAGGCGAGAAAGTATGGAATACGCTCTGCGATGCCTGCGGTAACAGCGGCGCGCCTTTGTCCGGAAGCCGTATTTGTGCCTCCGGACTTTACGCGTTATAAGGCCGTGTCAGAAGCTGTGCACGAGATCTTTGGCAGGCACACTGACTCGATCGAACCCCTCTCCCTTGACGAAGCGTATCTCGACGTAACTAAGAACAAATTGGGTTTGCCGACCGCGACTCTCGTGGCAAAGGCGATACGGCAACAGATTCGAGAGGAGCTCAATCTCACAGCTTCGGCAGGCATCGCCCCGAACAAGTTCTTGGCAAAGATCGCCTCGGATTGGAGGAAACCGAATGGACAATTTGTCATTCAGCCACATGAAGTCCAAGCATTGCTTCTGCCTTTGCCGGTGGGTCGTGTTCCTGGGGTAGGAAAAGTGACGGAGGCTCGCATGGCGCAAGTTGGGATAAAGACCGTCGGCGATATCTTTGCGATGATGATGCCCACTCTCGAAGAGCACTTTGGCCGATATGGTCAACGGCTTTACGAATTGGCACGCGGAATCGATCATAATCCGGTGGTATCAGATCGTGTTCGCAAACAAGTCTCCGCGGAGGATACATTCCCGGATGATCTTCTTCTCGATCAATGCGAAACCCACATTCGTCGTCTCGTTGAGAAGGTTTGGAATGCCTCGCACCACAATGCGCGAGCAGCGAAAACCATCGGGTTAAAGCTGAAGACGAAAGAGTTTACTTCTCTTACTCGCAGCATCACTCCGCCTGTGGCGCCGGTTTCCCTTGAGGAGTTCACGAAGATCGCCCTCTCATTGCGCGAGCGAGTAGGTTGCGCCCCGGACCAACTGTTTCGCTTAGTCGGCGTAGGCCTGAGCAATTTTCAGATAGACGCCGAACCGGTGCCGCCGCTTTTCGAAGATGCTGCGCCGAATGACCAATCAGCCTTTCTGGCATCCAACGGATGACTCTATGCCCACAAAAACGACCACAAACTCCCACCGTCGCACAAAGCCCGTCTCCGCGCCACCATCTACCGCTTACCACAGGCTCGACGCACTGCTTCAAACGGTGCGCTGTATCGCGCAACACGAGGACGCCCTGTGCGAACTCTCCCATGAGCTGAAGCGAACAGGTCAGTTATCTCCGGAGTTACGCGACGAGGTCGGAGATCTCCTCGATAAGATTCCCTTTCACGATTTCCAACTGGATCTCGACGCTGCAAGAGGAGAGCTCAACGTATGGCGTGCGTCGACCTCCTCCCATGCCAAGAAGTCCGCCAAATCGCTCACAAAACGCAAGCGTCCCATGATTGCCAAGAAGAGATCCGGGAGGGCGTCATCGAAATAGCTAGCTGGAACGTAAATTCGATTCGCGCACGTGCGGAACACGTCAAAGCGTGGCTGGAGGCGAAGAAGCCCGACGTACTCCTGCTACAGGAACTGAAAGGCACGGAGTTTCCCTCTGCCCTGTTCAAGGAGCAGGGATACTATTCGGCGTCCGTCACACAGAAGACTTACAACGGTGTCGCGATCCTCTCGCGCAGCCCTATCGAGACTTTGAGCACCACATTGCTTGGAGATGAATCGGACAGTCATGCTCGCTTCCTCGAAGTGCTCATCGAGGGCGTACGGATCGTAAACATCTATCTGCCGAACGGAAACCCGATCGGAACAGCAAAGTTCGACTACAAGCTGTCCTGCATGGATCGTCTTACGCAGCAGATGAAGCACTGGTTGAAAAGCGATGTTCCGACAGTCATTGGCGGCGACTTCAACGTCATTCCAGAGGACATCGATTGCCATAAACCGTCATCCTGGATTCACGACGCCCTCTTTCAACCAGAACCGCGCGCCCGTTACCGAGCGATGCTTGAGCTTGGCTACATTGACACGTTCCGATCCTTGCATCCGGGCGAAGGAGGCCAGTTCACTTTTTGGGACTACTTCCGTCAAGCGTTCGAACATAATCGCGGTATTCGGATTGACCACTTCCTTGTCACCCCAGACCTGCTGAAGCGGCTCGAAGGTTGTGAAATCGATAAAGGACCTCGAGCTTTAGAGAAACCTTCAGACCATACTCCGATCGTGCTGCACCTGGAGTAACCGTCCTGTCCGCTCATTTAGTGAGGTTCGGGACAAGTGACTTCACTGTTTCCAATAATGGTATTTGTTCAGCGCGGATCGACTCCCGGGCACGATCTAAGCGGAACCATTCTCCACGATCAATCTCAGGAATCTCGATGCGTTTTCCTGAATGCGGCGGCCATTCGATCTCACAGGTGTTGCTAACGAGTCCCGCAGGGTCGCAGTCGCCCTCGAAGGCCCACGCTACGATAACCTTGCCGCTCTTCTGCCTCACTGAGCCAAGCTCTAAGAACGGGCCGGCTACTTCGAATCCGGTTTCCTCGCGGAATTCACGGATGGCTGCCTCGAGCGGCTCCTCAGAGGAATCGTACTCGCCTTTCGGGATGGTCCAGGAACCTTCGCTCTTCTTTGACCAGTATGGTCCGCCGGGATGAACGAGGAAGACATTCAAGTGCCCATCACGAATTCGATACATGAGGAGGCCCGCGCTCCGCTTCGACATCGACCTCATCTCTTAGGCAGCGACCTGATGCACGTAAAAGGGAGTTTCCTTGTCCGATAGAATCTGGTCCAATCGCTCTCTACTAAGGTGCGTCGGGGAAAGCCATTCGGACAAAAAGCGTTCTTGAAGAGTGATCACAGTGCGCTGATGTCCGGTAGCCGCGACTTCCGGCGTCGGTTCATCGGTGATTGCCGCGAAAGAGTACAAATCGGGAGAACCTGGTCTGCTCCATCTGTCCCACACACATGCAACAAGCATGTCTTGCGACGGATACGGATCGAATTCAAGCACAAGGTTCCTTTCCTTCTCGTCTGCCGAGAGTTCACGGTGCTCGTACAGGTGGAGCGGTACGTTCTCATAAAAGCCGCTACTGACCATGACAGCGTGGTTCCGACCGTACACCTTGCTCCAGTAATCATCGAGGCTGTCACGGCGGGCGTTGTAGGTCCCCGGGTAACGTCTGTCATATTCCGCTGGCTTGCCGGCGAGGCGGCACGTGTAGCGCATCGGACGAATGATTGTCTTTCCGTTTTCTGAAATAAGAACCGGCGCGTACATCATCGGAAAGATGCGCGCATCTTCGTTATTCGGCTCCGTCCTTCGAAGGTCAGCGAGCCGGTCCAGAAACATTTGGCTCTTGTTCGTGGCAATGCGGACGTCTTCTTTGGCCTTCTTGGTTTCCCTCTTGATAAGCGATTCCTGGGCGGTCGCTAGACGGCGTCTCTGGACGAAGACCTCATTTTCCCATTCCGATTTCTTGGTCTTTAGATATTGAGCGATATAGCCCGCCGTTTTTTTCTGCACATCGGTGGAGGGATTCTGGTAATTGCGCTGCAGGTCGCGGGCGACTTTGAGGTCCTCGCCCTCGGCGCGACGCTTGAATACGTCCTCAAACGACTCCCAGTCCACCTCCGCTCCGTGGTGACGAGAGAGTTCATCGAATCTTTGCTTTACTCGCGCAGAAAAGCACATACACACATTTTAGGACTTGAAGTCACTGGGCGGTGAATTTGACCCGAAAATGAGCTCATCATTGGTCATCGCCGCCGACAGCGAGCCCTTTACACCGGCACCAATCTTCCGACGGAGCCGTACCCGTTCGCGCGCGGAACTCGGGCCATTCAACCGGTTGATGAGAAGGTTGAACTATGGCTTCGCGTACCACAGCTGCAACTCAAGACGTCGAATCGAAGGGCAAGGAGGTGGCGACCCCGAAGGGGAAAGCAGTAATCGTCGGCTCCAGCTTGCTCTTCGGGATATTGCAAAGCATCTGCCCGGTCGTTGTCGCAATGAATGGATTGTGACTTGCCAGTGGAATAGGTTCACTGGCGATGTCTATTGGTCTTGGCGCCGCTCTGGAAAGCTTTCATCAGATTACCTGGCTCCGTGTCACGTTTCTTGTCGGTGCCCCGGCAGGATCAATCCTCATGCTCACTCTGGTGCTGCGTGACCGAAGACTTCGGGCACGCCCTGCTTCCCACTGGCGCATTCGGCCTCTTACAGTCGGTCAACGCCGAACTGAAATGTGGCGACTCACCCTGTCTGGGCTAACGCTGATCATGGTCGCTGTCGAGGACGATGTCGGTCGTATGCCCGGTTTGGCCAACGCTTGCGGCTCGTGTCTTTGTAGGCCATATGCAGAAACCATCGTGATGGCGCGTGGTCAGGCAGCCCCAGGTCATGTTTCCGGATTTCGCCGCTGCAGCCCACTGATCCGTATCCAGAGCCGTGGGATTGAAAAGGCTGGGTGAAGAAGTGGCATCACCTCACTCCAGGTGCTGAAAAGTAGCCATACTAAAGCGAAGAAACGTACCGAAGCGGACATCGACGAAGCGCTGTTGTAACTCATCATCGGTGTTATACGGACGGTGTTCAATCCGTTTGCGCGAGACGTGCTGTCTTCGGCGGAGACGCAATGAAATTTACTTAGAGCATGTTTTCATAAACACCTCCGGAGTGTGATCCAGAGGCAGGCGAGATAGAAGAAGGCTCTGGAGGTCAAGAGGAGGTGTTTATGAAACATGCTCTAGGACAAGTCGGTATCGCGACTGGTCTTCGTGCGTCAAGGGTTTCGATCCTACTCGCGGGGATTCATGAATAGTCCTTTGGCGTCAGCTCCACGTAGCCGTGGATCGCGAGGAGTGCCGATATACTCTCCCAGGAAGTCGAGCAAAACATGAACCTTTGGGGTAAGGCGTGATTGGCCTGAGAAGAGCGCACAAAGGGTGACCGGCTGGGCAGTCCAGCGTGGCAGAACAGGGACGAGTTTGTTGCCCATCTCCGGCCATCTAGCCATGTAAAGCGGCAACAGTGCGATACCGGAATGCTTCAATATGAGATCTAGCAGCACTGCTGGATCATTCAGAATTACGGAAGATTGAATGTTTGGAGTCACAGTCCTGTCGCCGCGACTCAGCTGCCATGGTCCCGAACCGATGCATGTGTGTGTCAGCAAGTCCTCAGGTCGAGAAGGCATCCCAAACGTTTTGATGTACTGGGCGCTCGCAAAAAGTCCACGCTTTGTGCCGGGATAAGTGCGCATCCGCCGTATCGAATCCCGCGGTGTTCTTACTTTAAAAACGACGTCGATATCTTCACGGAATTCCTGATCGGCTGCCGGAGTGTAAGACTCAATTTGTAATCGCAATTGCGGGTATCGTTCCTGCAACTCTTTGAGTAATGGCGCGAGGATCAGATGGGTCATCGTCACGGGACATGCTACCTTGATGAGTCCACTCGGCCGTTCTCGTTGAGCTGCCAGCATCTCGCCGCCTTCATCCAGGGTGCGTAGCGCGCGCCGGCAGACCTGCAAATAGTCCCTGCCGGAATCTGTCAGAACGTGGCCTCGCGAACTTCGCCGTATTAGTAGTGCGCCCAGGTTCTTCTCCAGGCGTGTTAAAGCGCGGCTGACCGTCGAAGTCGGCACCTTCAGTTTCACGGCTGCGGAGCTTAGGGTGCCTTCCTGACCCACCACCGTGAAAATACGGATGTCGTTAAGGTCGACTGCGTCCATCCTTTAATTCTACGATGCCCCCGTTTCACTTAAATCGCGCTTCCAAGGGCAACTAGCGCTGTTCCGCGTTTTGCAAGCGCGCAATTCCGTTTTGCGCGGCCGTGGCGTGCAACATCTCCCGGGCAAGCATCTTTAACAACATGGCGGAAACCGCAGAACCGCCCGAAGTATGGATTGGAGGCTGGTATGAAGATTCTGGTAACAGGCGGAACCGGAAATGTGGGCGGCAAGGTTGTGTCGGAGTTATTGAAGCGAGGGGCGGACGTTCGCGTGCTCGCTCGCAAGCGGCCGGAAGAGAAGGTGCAGGCCGGCGTAGAGATTGTCACAGGTGACCTGCTTGACCCAGTGTCTGTCGAACAAGCGATGCAAGGGGTCGATAAGCTTTTCTTGTTGAATGCGGTTGTTGCGGATGAATTGACGCAGGCGTTGATCGCGTACGGCATCGCGAAGCGTCTCGGATTGAGGCATGTGACCTATCTTTCTGTCTTCAAAGTTAAACAGTTCCGCGACGTACCCCACTTCGCATCCAAGCTCGCGGTTGAAGGTGCAGTGCGCGAGTTCGGATTACCATTCACCATCCTTCGTCCCGGGTACTACATCCAGAACGATCTTGGGCTGAAGGACCCGCTAACTAAAGCGGGTGTATATCCCATGCCCCTCGGAACGGCCGGGATCGCGGCGGCCGACATGAGAGACATCGCGGAAGCAGCGGCAATCTCACTGACTGAAGATGGCCATGATGGGCAGACTTACGATATCGTGTCGCCCACGCTGATCAGCGGTCCTGGGAATGCGGCTTTATGGAGCAAGCTGCTCGGTGAGGAAATCAGATACACGGGTCATGATTTCGACCAGTGGGAGCAGGGTATGCGTTCACGGATGCCCGCTTGGAGCGCCTTCGATCTCCGCATGATGCTCGAGGGATATTTCGAACGCGGCTTCGCCTCGACCGAAACGGAAGTCGCCCGTCTCACCAAGCTACTTGGTCACACGCCGCGGACCTACGAAGAGTTTGCGACCGAAACGGCAGAGTCGTGGAAAGCCTGACTTCGGGTCCGCAGGAGCACTGGATAGACACGCTGATATTGGAGTAAGGAATGACGACTTACCATAAGGAACACCTCCTCGATCGTGCCGCAATGGTTCTTATGCGCACGATGCTGGCGGTTCAGCCCAAACTACAATTCACTCCAAAAGCCCGTCCCGACTTTGATAGCCTGATGGAGAAGACACCCGAGGCGGCGGGTGTGACGTATGAAACGGCGGAAATTGGTGGGGTAGCGGGATGGTGGTGTAAACCGCAACGATCACTTCCCGGGTCGGCGATTGTTTACTTCCATGGAGGCGCATACGCCCTCGGTTCTGCGAAGGCGTATCGCAATTTTGTCTCGCAGATTGCAGCAGGCGCGGAAACGGCAATTTTCGTAGTTGACTACCGTCTCGCTCCTGAGCATCAGTTTCCCGCGGCGGTCGAAGACGCTAAGGCCGTCTATCTTGGCCTCGCGGCCCTGGGATTTCCCCGGCTGGTTATAGCAGGAGACTCCGCTGGCGGTGGACTGGCTCTCGCGCTTCTTCTGCTCACGACAGAGGGGGCGCAGGAGGAAGGCATACCGAAGGCCTTGGCCGCGGTGGTGATCTCGCCGTGGACCGATCTTGCGCTCACAGGCGACAGCATGGAGGGTCGCGCAGCAGCGGACCCCTTGCTTACGCGGGAAGCACTTGATGGGGCCGCTCAACACTATCTGGGAGATCAGGATCACCGCGATCCCAGAGCCTCTCCGCTGTACGCGAATATGAGCGGTCTACCGCCTGTTCTGTTCCACGTTGGTGAAGACGAGATCCTGCTGGACGATTCCCGACGCTTCGCGAGCCGGATTGATGTTGCGGGCGGAGTCGCGGAACTGCACATCTGAGAGGGAATGACGCACGTCTTTGCTTCCAACCTTGCGCTCCAGAGTGCCAAGGATGCCCTGGCCAATATAGGCGAGTTTTTGCAACAGATTTTCCGTGAGACCAATACTCGTTAGGCTGCGCATCATCCTCCGACGGAGGATGCGAATGATTATTTTGGATGAGGCATAGCAATGAAAGACGGAAGAGTTGTCGTAATCACAGGAGCGGGCGGAGGCATTGGCCGCAAGATTGTGGATCGCTTTCTCGCCAATGGGGATCGAGTGATCAGTCCGGACCGCGCAAGGTCCTCGCTGGAAGAGTTAGCCACGAGCCGGAACGCTGGCAATCAGCTTTCGACGTCTTGCGTCGATATAACTGACGATTATGCTGTCGCCGAATTTGCGAAGCACATCGGCCAAACGCATGGTCATGTTGACGTGCTTGTGAACTGCGCGGGGTTCTACCCCGTTGTCTCATTCGAGCAGATGACGCAGGAGCAGTGGCTGGAGGTGATCGCGATCAACCTCACGGGAACCTTCCGGGTGACACACGCGCTGCTGCCGCTGATGAAAAGTCGGGGTTGGGGTCGAATCATAAACATAGGCTCCGCATCGGTGTTCGAAGGTGTCGTTGGGCAAACTCATTATGTTTCGGCTAAAGCTGGCATCGTAGGCTTCACGCGCTCCCTGGCAATGGAAGTTGGAGATTACGGGATCACCGTCAACATCGTTGCTCCCGGCCTGACGCTTACAGAACCTGTGCTCAGCGGCATGCCGCAAGAGTTGATCAAGACTCAAGTGGACCTCCGGGCCATCAAACGAGATGAGCAACCAAAAGATCTTGCTGGGCCCGTTTTTCTATTGTGTTCTCCGGATGCCGATTTTGTTTCCGGTCAAATGCTTGTCGTAGACGGCGGAAAGATTAAGCACTAACTGACCAGGAATTTGGAGGAAATGAACGATGCAAGCCAACAAGACACTCAGAGTACTCGCAGTGGGAGCGGCAGGTCCGTCAGCAAGCATGGTGGTTCCAGAGTTGCTGACGCGAAACGTATCGGTGCGAGCGTTCGTCCACAAATCGGAAGATAGACCAACCGTTCAAAAGCTCGGCGTCACTGACATCGTTGTGGGCGAGCTCTCCGACGCTGCTGCGGTCGCCAAGGCATTGGAGGGCATAGACGCTGCTTTCTACATCGCCCCGGCAGCCCTTGAGAATGAAGCAGAAGTCGGCAAACAATTTGCTTCGGCAGCGAAGCAAGCAGGGGTACGGCGCGTCGTCTTTTCGTCCGTGATACACCCAGTCCTTAGCGAACTCGTCAATCACGCCGACAAAGCGCCAGTGGAAGAAGCACTCCTCGATTCCGGAATGGAGTATGTATTCCTGCATCCTGCGATGTTCTTCCAGAACATCGGCGCTGCGTGGGCGAGGATGAAGGAAACTGGCGTATATGGCGAGCCTTGGTCCAATGAGACCCGCTTTTCCCGCGTCGATTACCGTGATGTTGCCGAGGTTGCGGCGATTGCGTTGACCGAAGATCGGCTCCTGTATGGAACATTCGAGCTCTGCGCCGAAGGCAACTTGAATCGGCATGGTCTTGCTGCCTTGATGAGCAAGGTCGTTGGCAAGCAGATAAAGCCGATCAAGGTGGAGATTCCCGCGCAGGCCAACATGTCTCCGAAGCTCACGCGGATGTTCGCCTGGTACGACAGACATGCTCTGCTCGGCAACAGCACAACACTTCGAGCGATCCTTGGGCGGGAGCCGCGGACGCTGCAGGCATTTTTCGAAGAACTCAACAGAAATTAGGAGAGCGGAATGTCTCAGTCGAGCGCGCCTGACATAGCAACGTTTCGCAGTGAAACGGCAATCGTGAATGGGGTACGCCTGCACTATTGGCTTGGCGGCAATTCTCATGGTCGGCCAGTCCTGCTATGGCACGGATTTCTTGGCACCGCTTATAGCTGGTACAAGGTCATGCCGCTTCTCGTGGAAGCCGGCTACTGCGTTCTGGTGCCGGATATGCGCGGCTATGGAGACTCCGACAAACCCGCCGGAACAGACGGCTATGACGCACGGGCACTTGCGGAAGACTTCCGAGCCCTGGTCAGGCAGATCGAATTCGGGAATGGTCAGAAGCTGATCCTCGCCGCCCACGATATGGGGGCACACCCAGCCCTGCTGTGGGCTGCAGATCACCCCGACGAAATCAGGTGCCTCGTGTATATGGAAGTTCCCACCATGCTCGAAGAGTTCCTGACAAAAGTAATTGTGTACACGCCGGAGGCGATGGCAAAGGGTTCCATGTGGTGGTGGATTCTCCCGCTCGCACCTGGCGTACCGGAACGCCTTATCGTAGGCAATGAGCGCGCCTTTCTGACATGGTTCTATGAGGGTGCCACCGCAGATGCATCGGCCATCAGCGAAACATCGATTAAGGAAATTCTCCGCAGTTTTAGTGGCACGGAAGGTGTGCTCGGAGCGCTTGGCCTGTACCGTGCCGCCTTTACGACCATTGAGCAGACCACGCCTTTGAAGAAGAACATGGTCGAAGTCCCGGTGCTTGCCATTGGCGGAGAAAAAGCGCTTGGCGCCAAGGTCGCACAGATGGTTGAGGCGGTCGCGAAGAATGTGACTGGAAAAGTAATCCCGGCATGTGGTCACTTCATCCCGGAAGAACAACCCGCTGAATTCATGCGCCTCTTTCAAGAATTCGTCGGAGAGGTCGCTCGAGTATGACAGACCTTAGCCGACGCTCTGTTCTCGCGCTTGCCGCCATGGCTGGCGCAGGACTCTCTTCTTCCAAACTTTGGGCCTCTGCAGTTTTGGGCAGCCCATCCCCCAAATCAGAGCCTCAAGATTCCACAAGGAGAACTGCTATGTCTGAGTCCACGACGCAACACCCACCCGTTCCGCCCGACGATTTGAAGCGTGCGCTCACGATCGCACGACCGGACAGCGATCAAACAGTGCCCCACATCGGCCTCGTAGGCGATACTTATACCATCACCGTTTCGGGCGAGGATACTGCAGGTCGCTTCTGCGTCATTGACATGCACATCCCACCAGGGGGCGGTCCTGCGCCACATCGTCATGACTTTGAAGAAACCTTCATCCTGCTTGACGGCGAAATGGAGGCCACGTTCCGCGGGAAGAAGTCCCTAGTGCGCGCCGGCGACACCATCAATATCCCCGCAAACGCACCGCATCAGTTTCATAACTCATCTTCCAAGCCGGTTCGTCTGCTGTGCATTTGCTCGCCTTCAGGGCAAGAGCATTTCTTCAAGGAAGTGGGAGTGCCTGTAGCCACTCGCACGACCGCCCCACCCAAACTCGACAAAGAACAGCAGCAACGGTTCATGGAGAAAGCCAAGGCTCTTGCTCCGAAGTACCGTACCGAGCTGCTGAAGGAAGCATAGCCATCGGAAGCTGCGGGCAGATGCAATCTGTTCGCAGCACTTTCCATGCCTGAATCGATATAGAACCCTCCATCGCGACTTGCTGGACGCGGGCACCTATCTGCGCAGCATCCGGCTCTTGCTCGGCCACCGCGATCTGGAGACCACCTCGTGATACCTGCACGTCTCCGAAGCCAGACTGCATGGCACGCCCGGCCCGCTCGACGATCTGCCGGTCCGCATTCCACGCACGCCGCAGGGAGGGAACAGGACCGCATGACAGGACATCGGCTTGAGTGGCCAATGTCTTTCATGCTCACCAGAACCAGTTCCTGCAGCGCTGGCGCCATGTGCTCTCGGACCAGCAGCGCACGGTACTCCGCGACATCGGCCGATGCCGAACGGCGGCGCTCGGCACTCATCTCGAACGATGCGATCGCTGCGACTATGAGACCCTCCCTTACGACTCAAGATCATGCCGACCTGCGTGCCGACCCGGTTTCTCTCACCCAACGGCGCTCATCCAACCAACGCCACCCCATGGCTTGAACCGGCTCCAGGTGACCTCGATGCTTGCGTGAGCCCTCTCACCCGTACCGCAGACGCACCACGGGTCGGCCCCGCTAAGCTCAACGCCATCCCAGCTCGTGCCCAGTTAGCCGCATCGGCTCGCCGCCAACAGCTTTCAATCCTCATACTTTTACCGCGCTAGCGGCTTAGCGCAAATCGCCGTATCCGCACCGCTCCGCAACAGCAGCGCCGACGCGCGAAAGTTCTCGCAGCGGAGCACTACCGATACGGCACTAGAGACTTGGCACTCATGGAGATTGCCGACGAGATAAGTTTCTCGTTGGCAATCCCCACAAAAGAACCACGTGAGCCTTACTACAGAGAGCCGAACCCGGACGAAGTGTAACCCTATCCCATCTTCGCAATCTGCAAAGGATCGCCGAAGTAAACCTCGAGGCGACGGGACTGGATGCGCCAGCCTTCCGGAGTGCGTACGAACTCATCATGAAAGGCGCCGGAAGCGTTGTAGTGAACGTTGAAATCGTTCTCTTTCTTGCCGCGGTGTGTCGCGAAGAAGTCAGTGCGGGCCTGCGCAGAATCCCCGGTGAGCGTCACGATGGGCAGGCTCAGCATGTGCTGCCAATTGGAGAACCCGCTCATGCTGCCCGAAGTCGATCCATCTCCGCGCATCCATTTGGCGAGGTCACGGTACGAGCCCTTCGTTCCGCCAGCGGCGCTGTAGTCGACTGTGCCGTCCTTCGCAAAGGTTATGTCCCACTGCTCCAATATGTTAGAGTCCTCGCCTTGGTGGCTATCTTGCCCCTGCGAGTAACGTGAGATTGTGTCCTGAATATCTTGACGATCCAGAAGTTGCTGAAGAAGAAGTTCTGTGTTCTTTGTGTTGCTTTCCATTACGGGAATCCCTTCCTGTATCGGGTTTGCGAAATGACCGAGTCAAAACAAACGGCAATGTCGAATGACAGGTCTACTGCAGGGTGGCCACCCTTCAGTTATTAGGTTATGCGTTTGGTATACGAAGCACAAGAACTGACCAAAACGTGACATACTAACTAAAAGGTAACCATGAAACGAAAAGCAGCGCCCACCTCTCAGGCATGTTCAGCGCAAGAGCTCGAAGACGCTCTAAGCGTTCTCGATGGGCGATGGAAGACACTGATCATCTACCACCTCTTCACCGCGCCTGTACTTCGTTTTTCCGATCTGCGCCGAGCCGTAGAAGGAATTTCTCAAAAGATGCTCATTCAGCAACGGAGAGACCTCGAGGCCGATGGAGTGATCTTTCGGAAGGTCTACCCTGTTGTCCCGCCCAAGGTGGAATACGGCCTGACGAAAGACGGCCTAGCCCTTCGGCCTGCACTTCAGGCACTTCAGGACTGGGCAAAATCCAGAACTCCCCCGAAAGCTTAGCTTTGTGTAGAGCTTGATGGCCGAAGCTACCAAGCCGGGAGAAGTGTTATGCCGAACTTCGGAGCCGCTGCCTTGAGGCGCTCGATATCTTCAGGTGTCGGCGGCCCAACAACCTCATTAGGCGACTTCACGTGGCCCCCCTCCGCCAGAAAGCCTTCAAAGCCGCTCGGCGTGCAGAGCAGCATGTAGTGGGATGGGGATCCACTTGTGTTCATAAGCTGGTGAGGTATGCCACGAGGTAGGAAGATTGACTCACCAGCTTGGATCGTTTGTTCCTTGCCGGAGATGACTGCTTGCATCTCTCCTTCGATGATGAAGAGAGTTTCGTCATCGTTCGCGTGTACATGGATAGGCGTCTTCGACTGCCCGCCGCTGCGATTCTCAAAAAGAGAAAAGGTGCCATTCGTTTCTTCGCCCGAAAGCTGCTGCTTCATCACGACGCCAGCGAGCACGAATTCTTTTTGTTCTGCCATAGGGAAACTCCTTTGGTGCATGGCTTAGGAAAGACGGACGCCGAACCCGGGATACTCGGGCAGCGCCTTCTTTGTCTCTTCTGGGGAGAGGAAGCGGATACCCCACGAGGCTCCGGCCTTGATGGTCTCGGTAGGATCTTCGATCGGCGCTATCGTCGATGGATCAGGGACATTCATGTCCCTGGCGGGTTCCCCCATTTGCATCAGATAGCTGTCCATGCCGACCGTCTCTGCACCAGTGGCCCCAACAAGAATAAGAGCCCGCAGTTCTTCAGTCAGACAGGCGAACGTATGGGCCTTGCCCTGGGGCAAGAAGCCAACGCCACCGGCATGTACATCGAAAGTCTTCTCAGGCGTGTAGAAGCGAACTGATCCCTCGATTACGAAAAACAGTTCGTGTTCACGCTCATGGATGTGCACTGGCGGCTCTAGGCCAGGTCGCACTTTCACTTCCATGAGGGAGAAGCGACCGTTCGTCTCGGTAGCCTTCGCCAGAGTGGTAATCACTTGCCCCATGTATTTGATGGTGGAATCTACTCCGACTTCGCGGGAATACGCGGTCGGGATCTGCTGCGTTTCAGTTCTTGACATGATGATGCCTCTTTCTTGATACCGACGGTCTTTCAAGGTCAGCATGGTTCGCTGGCCTTGACCCGCCCAAAGCGGCTTCCAGCTAGCGAGCTCTCGTCCTGAGCCCAACGATTTGGAAGCACCCTTATGGTTCTACCGACACCGGCTGGGAGGGGTGTGTCTAGAAAATTGGGTTTGGTTCGATAATCCCGTCGAAGTGGGGATTACTTCGCTAGAGAGCTGGATGATCCACATACCCTTCGGGACCATGCGCGTAGAACGTGGCTGGGTCTGCTGAACTCAGAGGCTCGCCATCAGCAAATCGTTTCGGCAAGTCTGGGTTGGCGATGAACAACCTCGCGAAGGATACGGCGTCTGCTTCGCCGCGTGCAAGACTCTCGTTCGCTGATTCAAAGGTGAAGTTTTCGTTAGCGATGAAGACTCCACCGAACTCACGCTTCAGATCGGGACCGAGCGAATCAGCGGCGCGGAACTCGCGCGCATGAAGATACGCTAGCTTGAGTCGCCCGCACTCTCGGGCCACATACTTGAAAGTTTCGGCAGGGTTCGCATCGGACACGTCGTGACGATCGCCTCTAGGAGAAACCCGCACTCCAACACGGCCAGAACCCCACACTGAGGTACATGCGTCGACGATGAGAAGGAGCAGACGCGCTCGATTTTCGACTGACCCTCCAAAGTCATCAGAGCGGTGGTTCGTTCCGGACTCCAGGAATTGGTCGACAAGGTACCCGGTGGCTGCGTGAACCTCTACCCCGTCGAAGCCAGCCCGTTGAGCGTTCTGGGCGGCAACTCGGAATTCTTCCACCACGCCATAGACTTCTCGAGTCTCCAAAGCGCGTGGCGTAACGAAGTTCTTCTCCGGGCGCACGAGAGAGACATGACCGGCTGCGGCGATTGCAGAGGGCGCTACTGGAAGCTCACCATTGAGAAATAGCGGGTCAGAGATACGCCCTACATGCCACAGCTGCAGATAGATGCGACCGCCGTGTTGATGAACTGAAGAGGTAACTTCCTTCCAGGCTTTGACCTGCTCTTCTGACCAAATGCCGGCCACCTGCGCGTACCCGAGGGCGCTCGGCGAAACGGGTGTGGCCTCTGCAATGATCAGACCTGCGGAGGCGCGTTGCGTGTAGTAGTTCGTCATAAGCTGCGTAGGAATGTTGTCGACGGTCGCGCGAAGTCGAGTCATCGGAGCCATAAGGACCCGGTTTGGTAGCTCAATGTCGCCGATTCGTATGGGATCAAGCAGAGTTGGCATCGGTAGAGTTCCTTTTCTGTTCATTGTTCCGTTGCAGGTCAGTTAGTCGACGGCTCGAGGCCCGAATGCATTGCAATCAATTGCCAAACGCCTTGCTCGTGGATCCACACAGACAGCGCTTGATTTCGCAATTCAATCGCCTTGCCTTTCAACTCCAATCGGAGGAAGAGGTGATTGAAGACGAGCGCGGTCGAACCTTGCACAATGATGTTCTGTTGGGAGCGGTCAATCTGGTGATACTCCCAGGCTCGCTCCCTCAACCCGACGAGATAGGCCGCTTTCGTATGTTGATTCCCCGTGGAATGCACGTGTAGCAACCGCTCATGCAACAACTCCTCAAGGGTTTCCACATCCCGGCTCAACATCGCGGCATAACGCCGATCTTCGAGGCGCTCGATCTCAGACATGTTGTTTTCATCCGCCATCTTTATCACGTCATCGCACCGGAACACCGAAGCCTGGGTACTGTGGCAATGCCTGCCTGGTCTCCTCTTCCGACATCACGTAAATACCGTTGTCGTTGCACGCCTTGATCGCACGCTCGGGTGTGCCCTCTACATACGTAACGGCATGATCCGGAAGAGACATGCTCTTCGTGCCTTCACCCATCGTTAGAAAGTAGCTATCTAGCCCGACTGAAGCTTCTCCAGCCGCAGCCACAAGAATTAGTGTGCGTACCTGGGCGGAAAGGCAGTTGAAGGCATGGGCTTTCCCTTTGGGTAGAAAGACAACGTCACCCGCATTGATGTCCAGCGTTTTGTCTTCGCAATAGAAGCGCATGGAGCCCTCGAGCACGAAATACATCTCGTGCTCCCGGTCATGAATATGCGGAGGCGGCTCGTTCCCTGGCTTGGTGTAGTACTCCATCAGGGCAAAGCGCCCATCGGTCTCCGAAGCTTTGGCGAGGAACGTCATCAGACTTCCCATGTAGGCGACCGTGGCATCGATCGTCGCGGCGCGTTCGAACGCAATTCGTGATTGTTCGAGTTCAGTCATCTACTCGGTCTCCTTCTCTGTGTTTACGTCATACGGAGCGAGGTACATCTCGTTCTTGCGAGCAATCTCGGACACGCGGACTACCGCGGCTTTGGGCTCGAGAGAGGCGAAACTCTCCCTTTGGTCGGCTACCTGCACTTCGTCGAAGAAATCCTGATGCGAACCCGTGGAAACATCGAGTAGCCGGCATTCTCCGTCGCTCTTGTTGAAGAGCGCATGGAGTGCATTGGGTGGGATCACGATCGTCGATCCAGGGCCACAGATGAAGTGCTCTTGCGCACCGTCGTGAACGCGGAAGAAGGTCATTTCACCTTCGAGGATGTAAAAGGTTTCTGGAGATGTGTGGCTGTGCAGATCGACGCCACCACCCGGAGCTAGATGTAGCTCGAACATTGTGTAGGCGTGGGCGCTGTCTTCACTGCGGACTTTCCACAGGAAGTGGACCGGCCCCAGATCAAAGGGTCTTCCTTCGTCTGGCTTGATGACGCGAACGCCTTCTTGGGCAGGTAGATATTTGAGAATGTCTTGCATCGTATCCCCGAGTCGCGAGTTGCGACCCTTCTTGTTTTAGCGGGGAGGGACGTGCTTAGCGTGTCCAGAACCTCGGTCTTGGTTCGAAGGACTCAGTCAATCATGGCTCTCAGCCTATTGGATGTTCGACGCGCTAATGACCAGCCTTCATGCGTCCCGCGCAGGTGGCGGTAGATAGCGTTCAAAGACCCCTTGCGTAATCTCGCCGATCTGCTGGGCGCTGAGTTTGTCGTATTGCGGCGAGAACACTTCAACACCCACGTTGTTAAGTGCGCCAATCTCACTCAGAGTCTCAATCAGTCTAGAAATAGGGAAATCGCCATCACCTGGCGTCAACCGATTATTGAGACCGTCATAGGCGAGGGACATTCCTTCAGGAACTCGGGCTGTTGCATCGCAGAGTTGGACTGCGGTGATCTTGTCTCCCGGGATGCTCCGCAGCAGCTTTTCGTCGGGTCCACTTCGCATGTAATGCCAGAAGTCGAAGACGATGCCCGCATTGTCCGCCTTCACCTGCTGGAGTACCTGCCAAGCCATGCTCAGAGAGTTCACCCCGAACACTGGAATGAACTCGAGGTCACACCTCAACCCTTCCTTGGCTGCGCGAGCGCATAAGCCTCCCAAGGCATCCTCTATCTCTGATACGGTGTAGCGGTTCGCAGCGAAGCCACTCCATGCGGTGAACGAATCTACCTCCAAAGCCGCCGCCATGCGGAAGAAATCATCCTCATCGAACCCGACGATGTCCGTTGGGAAATCCATGCCCTCGACGCGTGGCTTCCAGTCTGAGGTCCAGCGAACAAACGGGTCTAGGTGTGTGATTCTCACACCTACGTCCGCAGCGATCTCCCGCAGGTCGCTCGTGCTTAGGCTGGACCCAAGCCACTTGTTGTAATCCGAAGGCGTAATCGCTATCGCAGAACACCCGGCTATCCCAGCCGCCTTGACCTGCTCCCGAAACGGAAGAGCTCGGACCGTTCCATTCCACATGACGCGAGTCTTATTGCTCATGCTGCCCCACACTTCACCTACGCCCGCTTCCAGTCATCGATCGTCGAGTACCAGGCGGGAGTCCGCTCAATCTTGAGATCGACAATCATCTTCTCGAATGCTGCGCGGTACGGCTTCGTCATCTGAGCCTTCATGAACGATTCTGGCGATTCGTCCCATACCTCATAGTTCAAGATGCTTTCGGGATCTCGCATGTCTTGAACCAGGGATGCTTCGATGAAAGTGCTTTCTTTCACAATGTGCGTGAACACTTCGCGGAGCTTCCCAAGGAACTCTGACTTTTGAGATTCGGGGATACGAAAACGTACAACAAGTGTGAGTCTGTTTGACACTGGGGTTTCGCCTTTCGCATAACGTAGTCCGACCATCGCAGCGAGCGTTCCGACCATCATCTCGCGCCGACTCGATAGCCGATATTGGAGGGCGTTAACCAGAGCGTTGGATTCTGATGATTCGGTCTTTCGCATGAGTATCCAACGTGTGATTTCTGCTGCTATCCATCTCAGCTTGTCGCAACTCTAGCACGCAATTGGACGTGCATCCTGCTCCTACAGCGTCTCCCACGATCTTCGGCGGAGCTTCAGACACAATGGCGATGGTTCGTGCACATCTTGAGGAGATCTTCCGTTCGAACGAACTGGATCCTAGTAAAAGATCGATCCCAACCTGTTATCGATGGACACGTCTTCGTTCACAATGAGCCAATGAAACCAGAGGATTATGCACACACCACGCCACGCGGCGATGTCTGATTAGCTTGATGGCGATAGGAGATCTCCGAAATGAAGACACGTTTTGATTCGAAATCGACGGCAGACATGGTTCTTGCTGACCTCGACTTGTCTGATCGGACCATCCTCGTAACAGGGTGTAGTGGCGGAATTGGGTTCGAGACAATGCGCGCGCTTAGCGCACATGGTGCGCGCATCATCGGTGTTGCCCGCTCCCTCGACGGCGCCCAGAGAGCTTGCTCAAGGTTGAGAAGCCCGGCGGCGGCAATCGCTTGCGACCACTCCGATCTTCGGGCCGTCGACCGTGCTGCGTTGCTCATCAGCGAACGCTACGAGAAGGTGGATGCCATCGTAGCGAACGCGGGCATCACAGGATCGCGAACCGTCCAAACCCGCCATGGCATCGAGATGCAGTTTCTCGTTAATTACCTTTCTCATTTCCTCTTGGTAAACCGACTTCTTCCCAAGCTACCGAACCAATCAGGACGAGTTGTCGTCGTCAGTAGCAGCGCTAGTAAGAATCAAGCGCCGAGCGAGGGCATACTCTTTGAAGATCTCGACGGGCACGCGAAATACAACGCCTCAAAGTTTTATGGGCAATCGAAGCTAGCACTCGCTCTTTTCGCGGGCGAATTGGCTAGGCGCGTAGCAGGTCGGGGCATCTCCGTGAATTCGCTGCATCCTGGCGCCGTCAAGGGGACGGACCTCAACCGGAACCTGAAGTTTCCTCTTTCGGCTGTCCTCTCGGTGGCCCAGCTCTTCTTCAAGACGCCCGAGCAGGGTGCGGCGACGCAATGCATGCTGGCGGCAAGCCCCGCTGTGGATGGAATCTCCGGCGAGTATTGGGCGGATTGCCAGATCGCTAAAGGCAGCAAATTCCTGTCAGACAAATCGATGGCCGCACATCTCTGGCAGGTCTCCGAGGAGCTTGTGACGCGCAACTTGAACGTCAAGGTTTGAAGCCAGCGCTGCGTTCACGCGACAATAGAGTGTCGCTGCATTAACGCTTGGCGGGATACCTTATGGACGAAACGCCCCTAATTCGAATCCTCAGTGTCGAAGATCATCCGGTTTTCCGCGAGGGTCTTCGTGCGGTGCTTAGCCTACAGCCGGATATGGTGTTGGCCGCGGGTCGCTTCGAACGCAGTCGAGGCTTTGGAGCAGTATCGCCGTCAGGCCCCAGATATAACGCTCTTGGACTTGCGACTTCCCGGAACAGACGGGTTTGCGACGCTGGCGGAGATACGAAATTTGAACCCCGACGCTCGCGTGATCTTCTTGACGACCTCTGAGGCCGATGCAGACGTGCGTCGAGCAATGCGCGGAGGCGCTTCCGCCTATGTTCTGAAGAGTCTACCGATGCAGGAGCTGGTGATCATGATTCGTTCAGTTCACAGTGGCGAGAAGCATGTGCCGCACAAGTTTGCTGCACGTGTAGCTGAACGCTTCGGCGAAGACAGGCTAACCGATCGCGAACTGGACGTCTTGAAGCTCATTCGCGATGGCCGTCGCAACAAACAGATCGCCTCTGACCTAAAAATCGCCGAAGCAACGGTGAACTTCCACATCAAGAATCTTTCTCAGAAGTTGCAAGCGAACGATCGCACGCACGCCGTGATGATTGCGCTCCGGCGCGGGCTTTTGGAGATCTGATTCCGATGAACAAGTGTGTCCAAGACATCTCGGTCGCGCTACTGCTTGCTGGCTGCGTCACGAGCAAGGCCCTCGAGCCAGATGCACAACTTTCGCAGTTGGGGCACACGGCTTGGCGCATTCGCGACGGTGCCTTTAGCGGTGCAGTGAATGATGTCACGCAAACTGCAGATGGATTCCTTTGGATAGCGACGGACAACGGACTTCTGAAGTATGACGGCGTCCGCTTCTCTCCTGTTGGAAGCGGAACCATCCTGGCGCTCGAAGCGGCGCGAGATGGAAGTCTCTGGTTTGGAACCGGTCAATCCTTGTTCCAAATGAACCATGGCCAAGTTGAAAAAATCGGTGGTCCTGAAGTTCATGTGAACAGCATTCGGCAGGACGCAAATGGAACGATCTGGTTCACTCGCTCTCGAACAAATCCGAGGAACCCCGGACCACTCTGCAAGGTCGCCGCGAAGGCGATTCATTGTCTGACCGCCGCTGACGGTCTTGCTCTCCCCTATGCAGAGGCTCTTGCGGTAGATACAAGGGGAGATCTATGGGTGGCAAGTAGCAGTCAACTGCTACGGGGGGAAGCAGGAGTCTTCAAGGAATTCCCCCATCCTGAACTCAACGCTGCGGCAACCTCAAACGGTATCGAGTCTCTCACTCCGCGCGCAGGCGGTGGCATCCTCGTAGGGATTACGAGATCGGGGCCGGGTCTTGGACTGCAAAGCCTCCAGGACGGGCTTTGGCACGACGCCTACGCCAGCCCTACACGGAGTAGCAATTGGAGCGTCACCGCTACGCTTGTTGATCGTGATGGTGTGGTCTGGGTCGGAACCTCCGATCAAGGCCTCTTCCGGGTGCGGCACGATGGTGTTGACCACTTCGCGGAAACAGATGGGTTAAGTGGCAACGCAATCTCAAGTCTTCACGAGGACCGCGAAGGCAACATCTGGGTCGGAACAAAGAAAGGGCTAGATCGTTTCCGCAATCTAGCCGTCAAGACATTCTCGACAACTGAAGGACTGGGGAGCGACTCGGTTCATTCTGTGACAGCGGCAGCACAGGGCGGTGTATGGATCGGGAACAAGGGCAGCCTCACTGCGCTCCGTGACGGCAAGATGGTCAACTACCTTCCTAAGAGCGGCCTTCCCGGTCAACGAGTAACGGCGCTTCTTGAAGACCACGCAAACCGGCTCTGGGTTGGCGTGGACGCGGACGTCTATATTCTTGAGCACGGCCATTTCACGCGTGTGACAGATAGCGAGGGACACTCGACCGGCGCTGCCGTGTCGATTGTGGAAGACACAGAGCACAACATCTGGGTGCTGGCGAGCAGACGGCCATACGTGCTTTTTCGACTCACGCCGAAGTCACATCTCCTCGAAGAGCAACCACTAATCGTCTCTCCGGAAGCGATTGCGGCCGACCCGGCAGGCGGCCTTTTCCTTGACGGCGGAATGCATGGAGCGCCGCTGGTCCATTACGAACAAGGACGATTGGAGACATGGGCGGCTAAGACCATACTCAAGAGAACCACCTTCGCATTTTCCAAAGATGGATCGAGATGGGCAAGTACATCCAGTGGCGTCGAGCTTTTGGAGCAGCAGGGATCGCGTTTTCTCGACACGACAAACGGTCTTCCTTGTAACCACGTGTTTTCGGTTCTCTTCGATCAGGCCGAGAACCTCTGGGCATATTCCGAGTGCGGCCTGATCTCGATTTCGAATTCAGAACTTTCACGATTCAAGGCCGATTCCCGATACTCCATCAAATCGCATCTGTTCGATATCTTCGACGGTGCTCTCCCTAATGGTGCAGATTTTGCACCACGCGCAACGCGCTCAGCAGACGGACGACTTTGGTTTGCGAACGGCACAGATCTTCAAGAGATTGATCCAGGCCGCGTGCAGCTTACCGCTGCGGCGTTCAATGTCCAGATTGAAGCCATCGTGGCGCGTCACGTTGAACAGCCTGCTGTGACCGGAATGAAATTGCCAGCTCTGACGCAAGATGTAGACCTGAAGTACACGGCTCCTGCACTGGCCGTACCGGAGCGTCTTAGGTTCCGGTATCGGCTCGACGGTCACGATCAGGAGTGGCAGGACGCTACCAGGCTGCGAGATGCGTTTTATACCGACCTGAAGCCCGGTGACTACACGTTTCGCGTAGTCAGTGGCGATGCAGATGGCAATTGGAGCCATGAGGAAGGCCGCTTTTCCTTCACGATCCTTCCCGCCTGGTATCAAACCAAGACATTCCTCATCGCATGTCTCGTGTCTGGCTCTCTTTTGAGCCTCTTCATCTATCGCCTCAGAATCCGACAAGTAAGAGGAGAAGCGCAAGCTCGCTATGAAGAACGTTTAGATGAACGAACGAGAATCGCGAGGGAGATTCACGACACGCTTCTGCAAACGATTCAGGGGAGCAAGATGCTTGCAGACACTGCACTGGTGCAAATGTCTACTCTAGACCCCGCGCAAGCACGAATGCAGATGCTGTCTACCTGGCTAGGAAATGCGATGGAGGAGGGACGGACAGCTCTACGCTCACTTCGAACTCCTGTCATTGAACAGCAATCGCTCGAAACTCTTATTCAAGACGCACTTGACGACTGCGCCATGTCGGGCAAGATCACTACCGATATGAAGACAGTGGGAGAGCCAACGTCGATGTCCATCTGCGTGCGCGAGGAGGTCTACCGCATCGGTTACGAGGCGATCAACAACGCTTGCTTACACTCCGAGGGTTCTCATCTTGAAGTCGTGTTGAGCTATGGAGACCCATTCGAACTCCGAGTAAAAGATGATGGCACCGGCATCGATTCGGAGTTTGTGAACAAAGGGCGTCTCGGGCATTACGGCTTGGCTGGCATGCGGGAGCGGGCGCGTTTTTTGAAGGCGAACCTCACACTCAACTCTTCGCCGGGTAACGGCACAGAGGTATTACTTCGCGTGCCACGTTCCAGTCTGATGGAAAACGCCCGGCTCTCCCTCTGGGCACGCTTCGCTCGCCTAATTCGCGGCGAGTAAAGAGGTCGGGCTACACCTATAGAAATCTGTAGGCAATACCTGAAGTTTGTGAGGTTTTAGGCAAACGCGGCTAAGTCTACTTTCATAAAAGCCATTGTTCCCCCGGGGACGGTGAGCTCGGAAGTGAGGTAGGCATGGCCGAATGCAGACATCACCGGGTCGCCAATTTTTTTGAACCGACCCAGACGAAAAAACTCTTCCTTATTCACGATGCATCGCGAAAGCCCTCGCGACTCGCCATGGTGCATCCCGCCGGCGCGAATACCTTGCTTCCCGGCCCAGCGTGGGTCGAGCAGGACGGGAAGCGTGTGCGCATCCAACTTCTCGATCAGGACGCGGATGAGATGAGCGGTCTGGCGAGCGAAGAGGCAGAGGCTGGGGCTCCGGCCTGCGTTCCACCCGCTCAACTTGCGGAAGACGGCCTCTCACCCTCCCAGTTCCGCCGAGTACTCGCGTTCATAGCCGAGCGTCTCAGCCGGAATCCCACCCTTTCAGAACTGGCTCGGGAAGCCGGGTTAAGCGCCGCTTACTTTTCTCAGCGATTCAAGTCCTCCACAGGGACGTCACCGCACCAATATCTCTTACGCCTGCGAATCTGCAAGGCGAAGACTCTGCTCGAAGAATCAGAATATCCCATCATCGATATCGCCGCCGAGTGTGGTTTTCAGACGCAGCAACACTTTGCGAGGATTTTCAGGAGACTGACCTCCAGCACTCCTACGGAATACCGGCGCCAACGTCAGCAGTCGGAGTTTGTCTCCCTGGCCCCAACGCTCTTTCTCGACCGGAACTGACTGTCCTCCGGGGATTACGGAAAGGAACTGTGAATCGGCGCTGAAAGCCGGAGTTTTGGACACCCTGTCTCCAAGCGGCATTCATCCATTACTAGGCACGACTTACGGTTGGCGACAAATGAAAGGATTGAATATGGGAAAGCTCAGCGGCAAAACGGCGTTGATCACGGGCGGCAATAGTGGGATCGGGCTTGCAACGGCAAAGCTAATGGCAAGCGAGGGAGCGAAGGTATTCATCACCGGGCGTCGGCAAGAAGCTCTCAAAAGCGCACTGGATGAGATTGGGTCTCTCGGCGCTGGTATCCAAGGGGATGTCTCCAAGATTGCCGATCTCGATCGACTCGCCGAAGAACTGACGACTCAAAACGTGAAGCTGGACATTCTGTTTGCGAACGCCGGCGCTGGAACGGTTCTCCCCATCGCCGACGTGACAGAAGAGCACTACTACCAAATCTTTGATACGAACGTGAAAGGCGTAGTCTTCACAGTTCAGAAGGTTCTTCCACTGATGAACGATGGCGGATCGATTATCCTGAACTCTTCCATTACTGAGAGCAAGGGTATGGAAGCCTTCAGCATGTATTCCGCGTCGAAGGCCGCCGTCCGCAACTTCGCGCGCGGGTGGGCGAATGACCTGAAATCCAGAAAGATTCGCGTCAACGCGATCAGCCCTGGCGTTGTGATCACTCCCGGTTACAACGGACTCGGGATGAATGATGAACAGATCAAAGAGTATGCTGCCCAGTCCTCCGCAAAGACCCCAGCAGGACGCACAGGTGAGCCAGAAGAGATCGCGAAGGCGGTGCTCTTCTTGGCGTCCGACGACAGTAGCTTTGTGAACGCCGAGAACCTAGTCGTTGATGGCGGATTCTCGCTCGTATAGCGCCATTCCCCGACGCTACGTCCGCGTCTTCGCCATCAGGAGTAATTCAAACAGTCTTAGTGAGACACCAAATCACTGAGACGAACATTTTTATGGAGCATGTTATGCGGGTTCTGCAACAAGCGATTCGCGTTTACACCGAGCGAGATCGCTGGGAAACGGTCATTAAGTTTTACGAAGTGCTTCAAGGCGTGCAGTGTGAACGGCAGGTACATATTCCCGAGACGAATGTAGATGCCGCAAAGGTAGGGGGCGTTCTCATTCTCGGCGCAGACGGAGATGTCCTCGACGAACTTCGCCTCGTGAACGCGGTTTACTACGTCGATTCCCTCGATGAGTCCTTCGCTTGGCTCGAGATGAACGGGTCAGAGGTAATCCACGCTCCACAGGCAGTGACAGGCGGGAGGAATCTTACCGCACGTCACCCCGACGGGTTGGTTGTCGAATATTTCGAACCAGCGAAGAAGAAGGAGACCGTCTAATGAAGTCTTGGAAGATTGACCGCTTGGGCGGCAAACTGAGTTTCGTGGACGTTCCTCTTCCAGAGGTTCGCCCTGGCAGTGTGCTGGTTCGCGTCGAGTCGCAAGCCCTGATGTCATATCTCAAGCCTTATGTGGAGGGCAAGCTCCCGGCCTATCGCGCGCCCGAGGACTTTACTCCAGGCGGTAACGCAATCGGAACGGTCGAAGCCTTGGGAGATGACGTCTGGCATCTCAAAAAGGGGCAACGGGTCGTAACATCGAGTCACCTTGTTGCACGGGAAAACGTGCAGGAGCCCGGGCAGATCTTGGTCGGCGTTACTTCCCCCGGTGGCATCGGAGATGCGCTCCAGAGTTCGTGGAAAGATGGCACTCTCGCGGAGTACGTACTGCTTCCGGCCCAAGTTGTAACCCCGATTGAAGGCCTCGATCACTACGAAATCCCGCAATTGGCTGCAATCACACGTTGTATCGTTCCCTTTGGCGGCTTGACGCGAGGAAGACTCCAAGCGGGAGAGACCGTAGTGGTGAACGGCGCCAGCGGTGCTTACGGTAGCGCCGCAACCCTCGTGGCACTTGCAATGGGCGCGAGCCGCGTTGTTGCTGCCGGCCGCAGCAAGGAAACTTTGGACAGGCTAGCCAAGGCAGGCGGTGACCGAGTCTTTCCCGTTGTGCTCACGGGCGACGTAGCTAAGGACACAGAGGCGCTTCGTGACGCAGCCAACGGTGGCGCCCATCTGGCTTTCGATCAAGTCGGTAACGCCAAAGACCCGAACTCGACGCTGGCTGCGCTGGGCTCGCTGTACCGTTGGGGCCGCATCGTTTTGATGGGCAGCAGCGCTGTACCCATTCCAATCAACTATCTCCAGATGATGTTCAACAACTGGGAGATCATCGGAAATTTCATGCACCCTCAGGGAGCGTATCTGCCACTGCTCTCGCTGGTCCGATCCGGTCAGCTGGACTTGAGCCCGATCAAAGCCAAAGTGTTCTCGTTGCCAGAACTCGAACCCGCCATGGAATACGCAAGCAAAGCAGGAAGTCTGGAAATAACCGTCGTCACTAGCAACCTCGCAACTCTGAGCGGGTGAAGGAGTAAGAACGATATGTCTCAGGTATGGCTCATCACAGGAAGTTCACGTGGTCTCGGCCGGGAATTTGCAATCGCAGCGCTCGAGGCCGGTCACAAGTTAGCGGCTACGGCACGGAAGGTAACTGACCTCGCGAACCTCCATAAGACCTATGGGGATAGGGTGTTGCCGATCGCGTTGGACGTCACTAACGAGGCCCAGGCAAGCGAGGCAGTTGAGACCACGATCAGCAAGTTCGGTCGCCTCGATGTACTCGTCAACAATGCTGGCTACGGCAATGTGGCCCCCGTTGAAGACACAAGCCTAGCTGAGTTTCGGGAGCAGATTGAGACCAATCTCTTCGGGACCATCATCTTGACGAAGGCGGCTCTTCCACATTTTCGTGAACAGAAAGCCGGGCATTTCATCCAAGTCACTTCGATTGCTGGTCGTATCGGCCCGATCGGTCGAGCCCCTTACGCTGCGGCAAAATGGGGAGTGGAGGGCTTCTCGGAGACGCTGGCGAAGGAAGTCGCGCCATTCGGAGTAAAGGTCACCATCGTGGAGCCAGGTGGATTTCGGACGGACTTTGCTGGAGCCTCCACCAGACTTCAGGAGGGCAGGCCTGAGTACGACGAGACCGTGGGCAAGACCGCGCGCTTTCAGCGCGAGTTTAATGGCAAGCAGCCTGGCGATCCCAAGCGGGCGGCTGCGGCTGTTTTGCGGATCGCCTCGGAAAAGAATCCGCCTTTCCGGCTCATTATTGGGAGTGACGCGTACAACGCCATCGAAAAGAATGACTTAGCAAAGATCGAGTCGGGGAAAGAGTGGAAGGAACTCAGCATTTCAACAGATTACTCGAAGTGAAGTGCCTAGAACGCCCCCGAAGGAAGTTTCCGACTGCTGAGTCAATGCGCAGGCGCTGGCGAAGGCGGATTGGCGCGTTCAGGCCGAGGCACTCATTCAGGAGCGGACTGCCCTATAAGGCCGCAAGGGATTGTCACGCACTTTGGGTTCATAAACCAAAGATCGGGGACAGCGCACGAACGACACCCCACCGGGTCTATCCTATCGAATAGAGGTATTCGCAGGACTGCGGCTAAATGTTGTATTTCTGACGCTTAATGGAGCCCCTTAAGGAGGACAGGTGAAGCCACTGCTTCTGACGCTGGCCTTTTCGCTTTGTGTAATCTTTGCTCAGGAACCCTCCTCGCCAGTGACCCTGATCCAACATGTCACCGTCATAAACGTAGGGACGGGCGAAGAGGCCAAGGAGCAGACGGTCAAGCTTCAAGAAGGCCGGATTGTCTCTGTCGCGTCGACAGCGCCTGGAGATGGGGGATCAGCGGGCGCGGTCGATGGTCACGGAGGCTTTCTCATTCCTGGCTTATGGGACATGCATGTCCACGTCCATGATACGGGCGAGCTGCCTCTTTACATTGCGAATGGCGTAACGGGAGTTCGCATGATGGCCAGGGAGCGGGATACGGCAGCTCCACGAGTTGAGCTCTCCGAAAAGAAACCCTCGCCCTTTATTTATTTGGCGAGCGCAATTGTCGACGGCAGCTCTCCAATGTGGCCCGGCTCAATCGTCGTCAAGAAACCTGCCGACGCCCGCCGTACAGTCGATGAGATCAAAGCTGGCGGGGCTGATTTCATCAAGGTATATGACGGAGTTCCACGCGACGCTTACTTTGCTTTGGCAGATGAGGCGAAGCTGCAGCATATCGACTTTGAAGGCCATGTCCCGGAGGCCGTAACAGCACAGGAGGCGTCAGCGGCCGGTCAGCGCTCGATCGAACACCTTACAGGAATTGCCCTGGCCTGTTCGAGCAAACAGGAGAGCTTGAACACCGCAATCGAACATGCACGATTCTTCCTCGATCGGCTCAGGGTTGAGGCTGAGGGCTACCGTAGCTTCGACCAGGCAAAGTGCCAGACTCTCTTTGCCGAGTTTCGTCAGAACGATACTTGGCAGGTTCCGACCTTGACGGTAAATCGCATGTGGGGCAGGCTGGACGATTCCAAGATGACCTCCGATCCTCGATTGACCTATGTCGATCACAAATCCAGGGAGAGATGGGAGGAAAGAACACAGCCCCAGATCAGGCGCTGGAACAATTCGGACTACCAAATGGCACGAGGCATCGTCGGGGTGGACGAGAAGATTGTGGGCGGCATGTATCGGGCTGGCGTACCGCTCATGGCTGGGACGGATGCAATGAATCCCTATTGCTTACCGGGTTTCAGCCTTCATGATGAGCTAACGTTCATGGTCGATTCAGGCCTTTCGCCGCTCGCCGCCCTGCAAACCGCAACGATCAACCCTGCTCGCTTTCTGCATCGGACGTCCGATTTGGGAAGCGTCGAAGCCGGCAAAAGCGCCGATCTGGTCCTGCTCCGTGCCGATCCGCTTGCCGACATTCACAACACGACTCAGATTGAGGCAGTGTGGCTGCATGGCCAATACTTCGATCATGCTGCGATCTTAGGTCTGTTGGAAGCTGCAAAGTTGGAGGCTAGACATTGACTTTGAAAATGACTCTGCGGGTGCATAGTTACCTTTTTGTCCTGTCAGTCTTCGCGATTGCTGCGATAAACCCGCCATTTTTGCTCGGTCAGGTCGTCCAAAATGGCACCTCAGACCCCAGTTTTTGCGAGAAGGCTGAACACGTTAAGTCCAATCTTCAACTGAGCACCCCCGTACGCATCTCTGGCCGGGTGGTTGATCAGGCTGGAGCGCCCTTGAAGACCTCAAAAGTCGAGCTTCGCAGCTATCTTTCGGCAAAGCAGCAAATGCCAGTCAAAATCGTCACCACAAACGGCGACGGTCGATTCGATCTCGGAAAAATTGGCTCCGGCAAATATCGCTTGCTTCCTTCGTCTACAAGGGCATTTGAACAGCCCCAGCACTTCAACTGTCCGAACGAAGAGTGCAAGCTTGCAATAGAACTCAGAGCTAACCCTACCGATCTTCCTCTATCAGTTTGTCCAATCCGCTGATTCTTCTTTGGTTTCTATCTTTCAGGCCGTGAGGAAGCTGCGACGCGAGTCGCTGAGATGGGCGTTTCCTAGATTAAGAGCGTAGTCATTCAGGCTTGAACGGGCGTTTCAGTGAGCACAAAACGCACAGCGCTCTTTCGCTTATCTCTGGCCTAGGTTTACGATGATTCCCAGTGGAGGTCAACTTTGATGAACAGCACCGACCGAAATAAGCTGCGACATGCTGGTCGAATTCCTCAAGAGACGCTGAATTATTTAGCTTCGAAAAGTCGATGGGATAACAGGCTGCGGTGGTGGGAACTTCCTATCTACCTCACGTTGTCTGTCTCAGTGATTTTGCTGGTCATGCTGCTCTTTCGTAGCCACAAGCCCATCGATTCATTCTTCATCTGCGTGTTGATCTTTATGCTGTCGACCACATTGCTACGCAGAATTCGACTACGTTGCTTGAGATAGGAAGCCAGCGTCCCAAGCCACGCCGGGATCTTGCTTAAACTTGCTGTTGCCAATTCGTCCCTTAGCAAGCCATCCCCGGCCACACACCGCTGCTAGGTAGCGAACCTCTTCTCTCTGCGCTACCCATGATAACTCCGGTTGTCAGGGGTAGTTTCCGCAATCCCGTCTCCGAAGAACTTCTTTTGCGAAGAGCAGGATTTGTCTAGCGCTGGATTGGTTCTCGATGACCAGCACAGCCATGTTCGTGTTCACCCGCGTGCTGAACAAGCGGAGCTATTGAGGTTGGGTGCTTGCCCGGATCGCGTCCATCTCTCTGGGAAACCACTTTTCGGAAATGACGATATGCGAGCGCACTTTCTGCGTCCCCACGGTAGGAAATTGATTTGGGCTCTGTACATCGGCAAGGGGGAAACACACCACGCTTCCTGCGCTCGTTCCATCTCTATAAGCGAGCTGGTATTCACCTTGGGGGCCAACTCTCGTAGCGACAATCGTCGCACCCTTTCTGATGAACTGTGCAGCCACGTCCTCGCTCATTGCATTCATGAAGGAGAGGCTATGGTCAGTCTTGACGGCAAACGTCGAATCGATGGTCCGTTCGTTGGTCACGAACTTTGAACCTGCAGCTGAGGAAACCCCCTCCCCCATCTCAATTGAGTAGGGGACAGCAAAGGATTCGATCACGGGTCGCGCAGAGTATTCCCGCAGGACAACGCTCTCGTGTTCGGAGCTTGGGCTATACAGATGAAAGAAGGTGCTCCCTATCCATTCGCCAGCGACCAGGAGTACGACAAAAAGCAAGACGCATTCGAAAACCACTACCGCAGGTTTATGAGCCTTCATGGGATCTCCGACGCACAAAATCTGACCTAAAGATAATCCCCCCCCGGCATTGCCGAAAAGTCGGGTTTGCGGCAAACTTCAATTCTCCCCGCCGCCGAGGCTGTGGGTTTGTGGGACGCGGGGCTCTTTCCGCGTTCCAAGCGCTTGCGCGTAAAATCCATAGCCTCCCTTGGGTGAGGCCCATGCTTTCCGGTGCCTACTTCGCTTTCCCCTTTGTGCGCTGGTGCAGGCGGCTCGGGCGCTGCAGGAACCGGCTGTGCGGGCGTAGAGAAGAACTGCTCGATGCGGTCTAGCCGGTCATCCATGGCGTTCTGTGTGCGCATGACGGTGAGATATCCGACCATCAGACCGAAAACCGCACCAAGTAGGGGCAGAACCAACAACGCTGTCACTGGGGGCAATCTGGCGGGATAGATTGGCCGCCGCTGGATCCTAAAACCCCAACACCGGACAGTATCCTCTGATCGGTCGCAAAACATATAGCAATAGAGTCCATTTTCGAGACCAACTTCCACGACACGCGTTTGATCCATGGCTGGAGGAGCAAGAATCGTCGCGAACTTTTCAAGGCGTTGGCTCCTGATGATATTGTCTGGGGGATCGGCCCCAGTGCCGCTTGAACGCTGCGCTGAACGCGCTCTCTGACTGATAGCCCAGCGATGGTGCAACGGATGCGATCGACTCACGTTTGTCTTGAATACGGTTTGCAGCCAAGGTCATTCGCCACCGCCTGATGTACGCCATGGGCGATTCTCCTACACTCCCCCTGAAGTTCTGGGCGAACGCGGTTCGTGACATTCCTACAGAACGAGCGAGTTCTTCGAGCGTCCAGCCATGAGCGGGGCTCTGATGAATGAGTGTGAGCACTGTTCTCATGCGCGGGTCTGCGAGAGCGAAAAGCCAACCGGAGCCGCGTCGAGCATCATCCGCGCTGTGCAAACGAAGAGCCTCCACGAGCAGCGTATAGGCGACCTGTTGAGCAACCAAGGTACCTCCGGGCTGAAAGTCTCGCATTTCGCGGAGCATCCTTTCTACCGCCCACCGTACGGACTCTTGTTGCGCCTCATCCTTCAACATGACGATGGTAGGCAACACTTCCAGCAAAAAGCGAGCATCTCCCTCAAGTGCGAAGTGGCTTCCAAGCAGAAAGAAATCGTCTCCCGGAGTGACCGTGAGGACGCCTTGGTACCTTTCAATCGACGCGATAATCGTCCGCGCGTCCACCGGCGGCAGGGCGAGGTCGCTCGCGATCAAAAAAGGGCGGCCATGCGGCAGGAGTAGGCAATTTCCGGCGCGCAATCGGACTGGTTGCTCGACACCTGAAACTGAAAGCCAGCATTCGCCGGTAACCACCGCGTAGCACTTGATGCCTTCGTATGCAGGCAGTTGAAGCGACCACGGATTGCCTGCGGACAAACAGCCAGTAACGTATGCGCGAGGCTTCAGAAGAGACAGCACGTCCGACAGAGGATCCATAAGGGCGATTGTACGATCACGACGATATTGTGAACGTGGCAGCATTGAGCGTACGTCTTCTGAGAGCTATGCTCGACTCTGTGGCCGAAGTAATCCATTTCGGCAGCATTCCAGAGGTGAACAGTGAACGTTTCTGAGACCGGCCCAATCAAGACAAGAACAGTGCGTTTTCATAGTTACGGTGAACCCGCAGACGTCCTGCACATGGAGGAGACCATGCTTCCAGCTCCGACTTCGAATCGCATTCGCGTGCGTGTGATCGCCTGCGGACTGAATCCGGCCGATTGGGCCCTTTGTCGAGGACTCTTTGCGAAAGATCTTCCGCGTGGCATCGGGCTGGAGGTTTCTGGAACCGTGGATGCTGTCGGAGAAGGTGTCCAGGGGGTCACCGTTGGCGACGCGGTCTTTGGACCTGTAGACTTCGTCACGACTGCCAGCGCAGGAGCAGCGGATTTTGGGATTTTGGAGCACTGGGCGCATACCCCAGACACTCTCGATCCGATTCAAGCAGCGGCGCTACCTATGGCCGTCATGACAGCTTTCAGCACAATCGAACTGGTTGGAGTGAAGGCTGAGCATACCGTCTTGATCCATGGCGCGGGCTCTACAGTTGGGTTCGCTGCAGCTCAGATGGCGCTGATGCGTGGTGCTCGTGTAATTACTACTGCCGGCGAGACGTTTGCGGACCGATTGCGCGAACTCGGCGCCGTTGTAACCCCGTACGGCGAAGGCATGGTCGAGCGAGTTCTTCAGCTGGCTGGCAAGTCTCCGGATTTGGTCGTCGACACGGCACCCGTCAGCGGATCCCTGCCTGCGCTCGTCAAGATCGCGGGAGATCCCAAGCGGGTCATGACCATCAGCGATTTCGCTGCAGCCAAGGAATTAGGCGTTCGCAACAACATCGAAGAATCGGCGGGCAAGAAAGTTTCCTACGGTATGCTCGCCGAATTTGCACAGCTGGCAGCGGAAGGCAAGTTTACGGTTCCGCTCGCTCGTACCTTTCCTCTGAGTGAATGGCGCGCAGCACTCGAGGTCAGCCAAAGCAAACACGCTCACGGAAAGCTCGTGCTCCTGACTGAAAGCGCAGAGCGAGACGTATAGCCCGGTTCAGGAGCGCGTGAATGCGCGCTTCTACGAAGCGTAAATGCTTGTCGTCGTACTCCTGAGCTATAGGTCCCGCTATGGCGGCTACGGTCCATCGAACTTTCATCGCAGTTGCTCAACTGTTGCTTTCAGGCCAATGCGCGTTTCGACGTCGAGATTGGACTCGATGGGTGCATCGGCGATTTGCGTAAATCGAAAAACTCCTTGAACCCGCAAGTCCCAGCACTTCGGTCAAACTGCAACCCGATCTGGACGACGCCGTAGGCTCGCCTGAGTCACTGCCGGCGGAGTGTAGAGTGCGCCCATCGGCCCCGCATCGGTCCCCGGCGCAACGACCTCGTCGATCCTATCCAGGATTTCGTCGCTAAGCGCAACTTCGGCGCCGGCGAGCAGATCGTCCAACTGTTGCATCGTGCGTGGACCGAGAATCGCCGATGTTACACCGGGGTGAGCCATCACAAACGCCATCGCCAGGTGTGTCAACGAAATCCCGGCTTCCTCGGCGATGGGGATGAGGCGTTCGACCGCCTCCAGATTGCGCTCGTCGGACATCTGTTTGGGAAAGACCTTGACGCGCAGGCTCTCCGGCAGAGAGTGACCCTTGCGGTAGCGCCCAGTGAGCATACCCTTTGCCAGCGGGCTCCAGACCAGCGCGCCCATCCCATACTTCTCGCAGATGGGCAGAACCTCCTGTTCGATACTGCGGTTGAGGATCGAATAAGGTGGCTGCTCGGTTCGGAAGCGAGCCAGGCCACGGTGCTCCGCCACCCATTGCGCCTCCACGATCTCGGAAGCAGGAAACGTCGATGACCCGATGGCGCGCACCTTGCCAGCGCGCATCAGGTCCGTGAGCACCGACAACGTCTCCTCGATGTCGGTGTCGGGAGAGGGCCGGTGGATCTGGTAAAGATCGATGTGGTCGGTCTGAAGACGGCGCAACGACGCCTCGACGGCCTGTGTGATCCAACGGCGCGAATTGCCCTGCTGATTCGGATCCTCGCCCATTGCGCCGTTCACCTTGGTGGCCAGCACGATATTTTGGCGACGACCCTTGAGCGCCTTGCCGACGATCTCCTCCGACTCTCCGTTGCTGTATCGATCGGCGGTGTCGACGAAGTTGATGCCGAAGTCCAAGGCCTTGTGGATGATACGAATGCAGTCGTCGTGATCGGAGTTGGCGATGCCGCCGAACATCATCGCTCCTAAGCAATATGGGCTGACCTTGATGCCTGTCCGGCCTAGCGTGCGGTATTTCACGGCAGTTTCCTTTCTTCTCTCGGTGTGCGGCCGAAGCAGCCTTTGATGGTCCTATGGACGGAATTCCTACTTACCAGGGGATCGTTTTACCTTCCCAGCGCGTGAAGGTTCCGGTGGGACCATCTGGTCCGAGCAGGGCGACTCGCACAACCTCGCGAGAACCTTCCTCAAGCGACTCCGGCCCGGCATAGCCGTTGAGATTCGTTTTGGTGAAGCCTGGCGATACGAGGTTGACTTTGATCCCGCTGCCTTCCAGTTCGATCATCATGGCTAACGTGATGGCGTTCAGAGCTGTCTTCGAGGCCGCATAGCCCGGGCTGTACATCTTGCGATATTGCAAATCAGGATTTGCATTCGTAGTCAGCGAACCTACGCCGCTGGAGACATTGACGATATGTGCGTGCGCGGATTCCCGCAGGAGCGGCAACATGGCTTGATACACAGCAAGCGCACCGAAGACGTTCGTCTCCCAGATGGCGCGGACCTCGTCCAGAGAAATCTTGCTTGCACGGGTGAGTTTGGAAAACTCCTCGAGCGAGCGGTCGGCCCTGCTTGTGTTCGAGATAGCTGCGTTGTTGACAAGCAGATCAAGGCGGCCAAACTCCGTGCGGACCCGCTCAGCCGCAGCGCCGATCGAAGCCTGATCGGTGACATCGATCTGTAGCGCGATCGCACCGTTGCCGATCTCTTTCGCAGCAGCTTCGCCGCGCTCCAGATTGCGAGACCCGACGTAAACCATCACACCATTGGCGGCGAGTTCCTTCGCAACCTGGAATCCGACTCCCTGATTCGCTCCAGTCACGAGAGCTATACGTTGATTCGACATTTTGTATCCTCCTTGGGACTGTCCTGCTATTCTCAAAGAACAGCGGAACAATGTTCCGATATTACCGGAACATTGTTCCGCAAGCAAGGGAAGCATCGTGAAAACACCGTCTACCGGCGCGCCGAAGAAGAGCACAACAGCGAAGCTGCCGCCGGTGCGTGCGCATGCCAAGCAGAACCTCACAGCTCTTCTAAGTGCTGCCGCCGAGGTGTTCGCGACGTCCGGCGTGGATGCTCCTGTGCGCGAGATTGCGCAACGAGCCGGCGTTGGTCTGGGAACCGTGTATCGCCATTTTCCGCATCGCTCCGACCTCATCGTGGCGGCCATGCAGTCGCATGTGGAAGCATGCGCGGACGAAGCCGCTATCTTCGCAAGCGAATATGAGCCGGAGGAAGCGCTGGCCCGCTGGCTCCACCGCTTGATGGATTTTGTTGGGGCGAAGCGTGGCCTGGCGGCTGCCCTGCACTCGGGCGATCCCGCCTACGCAGCCCTGCCTGGGTACGTGATGGAACGTCTGGGCGGTGCACTTCGTGAGCTGCTCGACGGTGCCATCGCCGTTAAGGCTGTCCGCAGCGATATTGACGCAGAGGAACTCTTATGGACGGTGGCTACGATGTGCCGCGGACCCTATGGAGAAAAACCCGCTTATGCGGGCAAGATGGTGGATGTTCTGATCGACGGACTGCGTTACCGTGCGAATCCCTAGGAACAGCTCACTTCCACCGCGGCAGAGTTTTCGTTCCTTAATCGCCGCCTTGGTGGAGTACCGTGCTCCATATTCATTCAAATGATGAGAACAGGTCAATGCACTCACCGACGTGCCGGTGGTTCCCTGGATCATTTCCGCAAAGAGCGTTGCCCTTACTTATGCGCGCAATAGTTGCGTCCTGTCCTGTTTCTTACTTCACAGACTCGCAAAGATGTTTTGACTTCCAGGTATCTACCAAGGTGGTCGGCGGCTTCGATGCATCATGGAGAATGAGGATCAGCCCGCGTCGAGCCTCTGTTCCAACAGCCGTCAGTTCCATCGGCACGCCCTCGGGAACGACAATGTTCGATCCTTTCCCTCCGATCTGGATTCCGCTCGGAGTCTCCAAACAGGTCTCGCCGCTCTCGGTATAAAAAGCCTCAACTCCTGAATGGAGGTGGGTCTTGCTTACCATCCCGGGCTGTAGACTTGCCTCCATATATTGCGCGGTATAGCTTCGTTCCTTCACGACGGCGAGAGGCCCTATTTGTGTTACGCGCGTTCCCGAGGGAGGAAGTTCCGGCTTCTCCCCGATTGTGAGGAGCCAGACCTTGCCCAACGATTCGACGACTGTTCCATGCGCTCCTTTCGCCTGCTCTGCAAGCTCCTTTGTTGGGAACACATCAATCGTCCAGTAGACGGGGCTTTCAGGAACACCGAGAGGCTGACTCGCAATAATCCAGCACCCGTTCTCGACCGTCTTCTGGCTCATAGGCTTACAACTCACGAGCTCGCGTGGCTGTTGAGCGAAGGCTGCACTCCCGATGCAAAGAAGAGGAAGGCAAACGGCAGCCTTATGGATCATTGGCATGACAGAGATTTCGCGGATCAAAGGCATTCACCTCGGAGGGTTCGAACTACATTCGAAGAATGCCATAGCCGCAGCCCCGGACCAAACATAAATCTCACTCGACTAGATTGCACCGCGACTGGTATACGCATCGACGGTCCGCAGTAGTCTTCTCATATTAGACTCGTCTCAGCACATGGACGGGATACCTTGAGATTTCGCGCCTCGCATTAAATTTCATAGGTACCGAGTGACGCATTTCTCGCCAGTAGAGGCCTGCGAGCGGTACGGAAACCGTTCGGGCCGGATGACTTCCCGAAGTGCGATGTCCCAGTACCAACCCAGCAGGTGATTAATCGTTGCGAAAGCTAGGCCCTCTGTCACCTGCGCGCGTAGGCAAAGATGCAGCCGCAGAGAAGAAGCGTACAAACGATAAGGGCTACGAGCTTTTGTGCGGACATGCCCAAGAACATTGGATCAAGGTCTACGAACTCCGGGTCGTGCCAGGCAGTTCCCGGAAATAGGGGAGCAAAAAGCATGCTGACGAAGTATGTTCCAGAGACTGCCGCAGCTAAACATATCCGTGAGAAGGTAAGCGGCATGGCAAACAGGATCCATAAGGTGATCAAGCCAAGGAGGATGCCTATTACCATTGTTTGGCAGTTGTGAAACTTAGCGTGCGGCGGCCAGCGCGGGTTGTGAAGATGCTGCTTGGCAGTGATCGGAATCAGAGCATCCACGACGAAGCCGCCGCAGTTCCAAACGGCAACAAGAACAATCAACCACTTTGCGATTACCATAAACACCTCATTTGGAACCCTACAGCCATGAAGGAAACAGGCCGATTGGAGACTAGTTATGCAGATAATTGAGAAGAACCGAGCCACTTCTGGCTTGTCTCACGTGGTTCGGAGACGACTGCGGCGTTACTGTATTGAACCGCAAGGGTGTATCTGACTGGCAGAGTGAGTGACGCCCGCAGTCAGAACACCACTGATCGTTTATGGAAGCGGGTTTTGTCCCATTCGCTGCTGGCCCATCGCAACCGACTCGCGCACAACGTCGAAGCCATACCGCAAGAGTTCCTGTTCGTAGGATCCGAGTGCCTCCGCCAACGGCTTCTCTCCTCTCGCAACCGTCTTAAGCTGCCGTCCGAGCAGCGCCGCGTCGCGCATCGCGAGGTTCGCTCCCCGGCCCAGCGTCGGGGTCATGGCGTGCACTGCGTCGCCTAGCAAGGTCACGTTCGTGGGTGAGTCCAGCACTCCAGGCACGCTCGTGGACATGCTAACGATGAAGAACGATTCGCTGTCTCCACCGCCGACCAAGTCTCGTGCCTTTTCCGGCCAGCCCTCAAGCATCTTGACAGCGACCGCCTGCAGATACTTGGGCGTAGCGCTGCGGAGTTCGGCGTGGCTCTGCGGAAACAGTTCATGCCGCCCACCAACGATGCACACCACGTAGTTGTCACGCGGCTCAAGCGTTGCCGAGCGAAGAATCTCCTTTGCGGCAACATCTGGTTTTGTGGGAAATCTGACCGCACCCGTGCCGAGGAATAGCTTACGCTCGTCAGTTGCAATGCCGAAGATGTCCTCCAACGCCTCGGGAGGCAACAGCTTTTCCGCGAGCTCATAAGGCACGCGACCGTAGATGGCCTGCACTCCTGCATCCATGGTATTGAGTTGGGGCGCGCGCTGCGGACGAACGGCGGAATGAATACCGTCTGCACCGATCAATACGTGTCCGTTCGCACTGGTGCCGTCGGCGAAGGTCGCTACCACACCATCTGCCTTGGACTCGTATCTGGTGAGCTGCTTGTTGAAGTGACAGCAGCTCTCAAGCCCGATCAGCGCAATTTCGCGTAGGGTTCCGCGATCCACGTTGCAGTGAATCTTTTCGTCCGAAATGAACTCCGGCCAGAACTGCGCATCCTGTCCGTCGTCGGTTGGAATGCGCTTGGCAACGCTCAGGTCAGTCTTGAGAATGGTGGTGAACGGCTCGGTGCGCATAGCCGTTGCTTCGAAGAGCTGGTGGAGACTCGAGGGGAGCACTTCGCGGAGCGCATTCAGCGCGTCTGCTTCCAAGTGCAAACGGTATCCTTGCGGACGATCCCACGGGCTCGCGTCCCGTTCGAAGATTTCTACGTCAATGTGGGCTTTGCGGAGCGTCTGGGCAAGGCATATACCGCCGAGTCCAGCTCCAACGATGAGTACTTTAATTTGAGCCATAAACGTCCCTTCTCCTCTCAGAGGAAGGGACGTACCGGTTACCGCACCCTTTTAGGGAACGGTACTTGTACGAACGCTCTCGCGTCGCCCGGACTACCTACCGGGCCGTGGCTTTCGCACGTCCAGCTTTATATTACGCCTACCTGCTGAAGCTCGCTTCTAAAGCGCGAGGTGCTCGTCGATAAATGCGATGGACATGCTGCCTGCCACACTCCGCTGGCCGCAATTCTCACCCGTCCGGCAGAAAGAGCGTGCGAGGACGCTTGTCCAGCTCTTGGCCTGCCGTGAGCGATCAGGGGAGCTAGATACCGTCTGCAGAGGGGTCATACGTTCCAGGAAGTGGTATCTCAGCGCTCGAATGTAGGTCCCGAGTCGTGCGCGATGATGAACAATCTGGTTGGTCCCTTGATTGCGAAAGTAAGTAGAGCGATCTCCGGAGAAAAGGACAATTGAACCTCGTTTGATTGTCCAGGACTGAAGGAAGCCCAAATCCGAGTCTGCTTAGAGGCTGCGAGAGCGTCAGTGACGTCATCTTCAAAGCGTATGAGCAACTCCTTCTTGCTGACCATGCCGTAGGCCGCTAAGCAAGAGCCATGTCGATCTTCGAGATCGTGAGCGTGAGCACCATCAAGCGAAACAGATCTGTGGTGCGACTTGCGAGTCTGGTAAGTGCCATGGACCCTTCCGCTCGACAATGGGGGCACGTCCAATTCGCCTTCTGCCTGTTGCTAAGCCTGGATTTGATCATGGATCTTCCTCGCGTAAGGATTGCTCGATCGCTTCCCAAACCAGTCTGACGAATTCGACGCTGTCCCTCACCTGTTCGCGTATTGGATCGTGTTGGCGCTTAGATATTGTGAGTTCCGCAATCGATGAGCCGCGATCCGGCACGCGTTCTCCAACCACCATTCTTTTGGCGGTTCGCGTTCGGGCGGCGAAGTCATGTGTTCGCTCATCAGTGCCAGTCGTGTGACTGCATGGGGGCGGCTGTCACGGTCAGTTCTTCGATATGTTTTGCGCGGATGTGAATGACCTTGTCGACGTTTTGAAGAATCCCTTCGATCAGCAGGAATTTGGCATAGGTTACGAGGGATCGATGGTTCTCATAGAGATCGGGATCGATGATCGCATTCGACATTCCCGTTTCGTCTTCAATCGAGAGAAAGATGAATCCGTGCGCGGTTCCTGGGCGTTGCCTGGCGATGACGCAGCCAGCGATGCGTGCTTTCACTCCGTGGCGAAGCAGCGAAAGGTCTCTCGCCGGCACGATGTCCATCTTTCGGAGTTGAGGGCGGCAGTGTGCCATGGGATGACGCCCTACAGTCACTCCGGTTGAAGCGTAGTCCGCGACCATTCTCTCGTGCGGTTCCATCGGACGAAGTGGTGAGCTATCCTCTTCATCTCTGTCAAGGGACTCGAGAAGGGGACCGGCTGCTCGCCCGGCTCGCTCGACTTGCCAGAGCGCATCGCGCCGATGGACCCCTTCACCGATCGTGTTGAGCGCACCCACCTCGGCGAGCGTCGCCAGATCTGCTCGCGTTAAAGATGGAACCCGTCGCGCCAACTCCTCGATAGATCCAAATGGACGCATGGCGCGAGCGGCCTCAAGCTCAACCGCACTCGCCTCTCTCATTCCGCGGACGTAACGAAATCCGAGCCGTAAGGAGAGCTTGCCGTCCTCTTCTTTCTCAAGCGTGCATGACCAGCACGAACGAAGGATATCGACTGGCTTGACGCGAAGCCCGTGCCGTTGCGCGTCCTTGACTAGCACGGCCGCGGAGTAGAAACCCATAGGTTGGTTGTTCAGGATCGCGGCGGTGAATGCGCCGAGGTAATGGAACTTCAGCCAAGCGCTTGCATACGCGATGAGCGCGAAGCTGGCGGCATGAGACTCCGGAAAGCCATACAAGGCGAAAGAACTGATTGATTGAACGATCTCTTCTTGAGCCGCCGGACTCACACTATTCGCATCCATGCCAGCTCGCAGCTTAAGCTCGAGCGCCTTCATCTTGTCTGCCGATCGACGACTACCCAGAGCGCGGCGCAGTTCCTCTGCTTCGCCACCAGTAAAGTTGGCAATGGTCATTGCGATGCGCAGCAATTGTTCCTGAAAGAGCGGTACTCCGAGAGTTCTTCGTAGGACCGGCTCAAGCAGATGGTGCGGGTAACTAATCTCTTGCCTGCCCTGCCGGCGCTCCATGTAGGGGTTCATCATCTTGCCCACGATGGGTCCTGGGCGGATGATCGCTACTTGAACGACGAGGTCATAGAACTTATCTGGATTGTTGCGTGGGAGAGACGCCATCTGAGCGCGAGATTCGACCTGAAACAGGCCCACCGTGTCGGCTCGGCGAAGCGACTCGTACACCTTCGGATCATCATGGGGGATCCTCACGTCCCACCGCAAGCCTCTGCAGGCGTTTACCCTGCTGGCCGATCCGACTAATGAGGGCGGTCTCGGGTAGCGCCGCCAGTTCTCCGAGATTGCGGATGCCCCAACGCTTCAGTGTAGCAAGGGTCGACATCTCAGTGCGTAAGGCTGAGACCGGCAGCGGGGCTAATTTCCGTTCCACATCACGCTCGCTGACATGTGTGACCCCGCTATAGCTTCTCGCCAGCAACAGACTTGCTTCCGCGTTTGGTGCCACTGCCACGTTAGAGTGAAACTCGATTTCCTGGAGCGCTTCGCGAATCTTGGTCGCATAGCTTCGACCGTCCCCAAACAATGTCTCCGTTCCACTTTGGTCGACCAGTAGCGCTGCTGCTGGACAGCCTGTCTTTGCGTACTCATTCAAGGGAGAGGCGATGATCTGAACCCGTGGAGAAAACCCCTCCGCAGCCTGAAAGACGAGATCGAGGGCTTCCTTCTCCTCGTGAAGCGAACGCGGATGGAAGATGACCCGGCCCGAGGTGTCCGCCTGAACTTTGCTCATGCCATGACTCAGGCCCATTTCCTTCGCAGCTCGATTGAACGAGACCACCTTCTCAAGTGGCGGCTTCCCATCGATCACCGCAACGGCGCGCGTTCGAGCGCCTTTGTCGAGCCGTAGCCAAGCAAGCGTGGGGAACTCCGGAATATATATCGCCGCGTATCCCATGGCTATCGCCCCGTAGCCCGCATCCAGGCAGGTGTTGCTTCCCAACGCATTGCGCGCCCGGGCGCCTTCTTTGCATAAGGGTTGCTGACTCGTTGTCGCGCTACTTCCGCAGTGTGGATGAATCCGCTCAGTAGATCTCCGGAGGCATTCGCAATGCCCGCGGAACAATCGAGGACACAAAGGGCGCTCGATCTTGCACAGGCGATCTGGGTCAACAACAGGAAGACTGCGTCGCTCTCCTGCGCAGCACGCCGAAACCGGAACCACGTTGCCGAGGGGATGCGAAACGCCTGTTCCGAAGGGACTGAAGCAAGGTCAAGAACCCCAACACGAAAGCCGCCTGACTGGAGGATTTGGTTTGCTGCGCGGATGGCGCGATCCAGCCGGGTCCAGGGCTTCTCCGGCTTCTTCGTCATCGCGCTGAAGACTGTGGGAGCCTGCGCGCGTTCGCGAGCCTCATTTGCGGAACGTCGGTCTGCCTGTCGAATCGGATCCGAAGCGTCTGCGTGCCGCGCATTGAAGTTTTCATACTCGATCTGCTCTTTCGGAGCCGCCGCGAGGCTTAGTTTGCGGTTTGGATAACCCGGTGTCCCTTCCATCTTTTCGAGCCGCGCATCTGCTTTCTGGCTAAGCAGGGTGCTGAGAGCACCACCGATGCCCTTCGTTTCCGTTCGAGGATGATGACTGCCGCAATGTCCCCCAACCATCTTCAAGGGATTGGCCAGAGCAACAAGGGGGGCGACAGATGGTAAAGACGTGGGATATTTCTGATCTGCGCTCGCTTCCGCGTTTCGAACCCAAAGCAGATTCCTGAGGTTGACGCCGGCTGCGGCTGCGCTCTTTGGATCTAGCGTGTTGTCCACGTCAATATAGGCGCAGGCCGAGTCAGCGGACATTCCTGCAAGCAGCGAGAACGCCATCGAAGTCCGACCGGAACTTGCAAGGCCGGTAAACTCGGTCACTCCCCCGATCGGTAGACCGCCATCAAGCAAGGCGTCAATCGCTGCGATGCCGGAGGCCATAAGCCGGGGGGCCTGATGAGCCTGAGGTGACAAAGCGGCCGGAATGCGAGACGCGAGCTTTGCCTCGATCTCACGTTTCAGTATCGCGCTTTGTGAGGAGTAGCCCATGATTTGTTATTCGCTTTTTGTTCGCTTTGTAGAGTCAAGAATAGCTCCCCATGCCTGTGTAAAGTCAACGTGCACTGTTTTCGGTGCAGCTGCTCAAGACAGGTAAGTTCAACAGTGGAAGTGGTTTACATGGGTTCGTCGTGCGAAGACAAGGAATTCCAGACCATTGGATGGGCGACCGATCCTAGAGGACGGCGAACTGGGATCTTGCCTGCATATCGCCCATTGTCCTTCCCTAAACAAAAGACCACATTAGGCTCCACAGGCGATTTACAGGCTCAGGAACGTCGAGGGGAGGAATGGTCTTTGACATAGCGTCCGCAATGCTGAGATCGTGTTTCCCCCAAAAACTCCTGGTAACCGCTCTCATAAACCAAAGACGCCGCTCGGTATGTTGCGCTATACGGGTTGAGCTGCGGAAGTGGGCCAAAGCAACATCTTTCCTATAACTTATTTGTTTCGAGGAGCTTGAGCTTTATGGACATGAAGCTATGAGAGCGGATGTAAGCACCGAGGATAGTGCAATTTGCGTTGACCAAGCCATCTAAATCCACGATGATGAATTATGAAGAAAGTGATCCCCAGCGCCTCCTCAAACGGCGCATCTGAGCGTGAGGATCGAACGCGACCCGCCTATAGGTTCTCCGGTCATGAGACCTTCCCCTTTCGTTATTCCTGGTTGCCTAAGGCAGTCGCTGAACTAACGACCGATGCGGAATTGTTCAGTGACGACGAGCGAGCAATGGTTCGTCTCGGTGTCGGCAAGAATATGGTCAAAGCAATTCGGTTCTGGGTCCAGACTGCGGGGATTGCAGCTCCAGATCAAAAGGGATTGATCATCACTGATTTCGGCCGAGAGCTCTTGTCCGAGACAGGAGGACACGATCCTTACCTAGAGGACATCCAGACTCTATGGTTGATCCACTGGAAGATCGCTTCTAATGCAGCGGAGCCTTTATTCGCCTGGGAATTTTTACTAAACCGTTGGCAACGAGCCGATATCGTTCGGAGCGAAGTTCTGTCTACCTTCATCCAGGAAACAGTTCGGATGGAGAAGCAGTTGTCGGAGGTGACTTTAGCGCAGCACTTCGATACGTTCCTCCACACATATATTCCGACTAGAAGCGCCAAAGGAGAGGTCCGAGAGGAGAATCTGGACAGCCCACTCGTCGAGTTGGATCTAATCCGGAAGATCGGTGAGAAACGCTCCGGCGACGGAGGGCGCCTCGAAGCGGTCTATGCCTTCAATAGAGAAGCGAAAAGCTCGATCAGTCCGGAACTCTTCATCTATTGCATCAACGATTACTGGCGGACACGGATTGACTCCGAGGAAACCCTATCGATCCGCGATATCACCGTCAAGACGGGGAGTGTTGGACAGCTATTCAAGCTCCCCGAGGCGGATATGTCTCTCGTGAAATCGCGAAGTATCACGGTGGGGAGCTTTATTTGTCAGATGAGACGACAATGCACCCAGAAAAGCTGAATACGTTTGTTTTTGATCTGCCTTCGGAGGATTGATGCTCGTACTCGATACCGCAGCTGAGCTTAAGGAAATGTTCGAGAAGCAGAATCTTCGTAAGGTGGCCATCATCGATGACGCTTACATCAAGGTTCCGACTAGGGCAGCATTTGAACGAGACAACAGGATGGCTGTACTTCTTGAAGACATTCAAAAGTGGCAAAATCCCCTCGAAGGTTTTGTTGATCTCCCGCGAGCGCTCGAGACAGAAGAATCGATCACTGACGCATTGCTGAAGGATTTGTATTCACACAAAGCCGAATCGGCTGCCCTCGCCGGTGGTGGGCAGGAACTTCGGTGGCACCCATTCGGTCTGATTCGACGCAATGCGCGGCAGGCCTCGGAGGTCAACCGGATCGAGTTGCACGGCCCGGACATCGAGGAAGTCATAATCGAGGTCGGCAGCGACTTGGCCGACGATCTGCGATTTTCCGACGCCGCATGGCCCCCAGATATGTAGGGGCACACGCTCGCCAATGAGCGCATGAAGCGCTTCATAGAGCTTGGAGGGTTTCATGGTTCGTCCTTGATGGAGACTGAAATGGGCTACTGCTGGCGCAGAGAGTCTTGCCTACGGGTATGTGATTGGAAGTGACTAGGAATGTATTACCGGATGGTTCCGTAATCTCGGATCGTTCTTACATTGCCTCTGTTCGACTTCAGAAGACGAACCCGGAACTCGACCCTTGGGACAGGTTCGATAAAAAAGAATGTGCCGTCTGTGAACTGGATTTCGAAGGCCGATAGACCCTGCGAAGGGCCGACGCAGCGGATGAAATCTACTGTCTTTCCTCTCGCGTCCTCGTAGAGGATCCCTTGAGTAGCGTTCTCCGGTTCGGAGGGTGATTCGGCAGAGTGCTCCGTGGAACTTTGTTTTGCCTGTGTCGTTTTCCGCTTCATGTCCCCTCCCCGATCAAGACCCATGGTGTGCAATTCGTGCAAGGAGCCACGCGGCCGAGAAGCCTGGCAGTCGTTCTCTTGCGAGGATACCCAGTTCATCAAGCCGGCAAGCCGGACGGAGGCGCCGTCCAGCCAGCGCACCAAGATAGCCATGGATTCCACCCCATCCCCATAGGAGAAGATGGTTTTCATAGTTTTCCTTGTTTTGGGTGATAACACTGAGACTGGCGAACAGGCCTACTCGATCAATACTTTGAGATCTGAGGCGAGCGCCATTGCGCCCGCATGGACAACGCCATTTTCCATCAGTGGGGTGGAGGCGCCAGCAGGACGAAGTTCTGAGGCTTTGACCCTGGTCCCGAACAGAACGACCGCACGAGCGCGGTCATCCTGCCTGCTCGGCCAGATCAGTCCATGCGCCTGTGGGTACGCAGAGTATAAAGTTTCGGCCCACCTCCTGGTTTCCGGGTAGTGGGCCTTTGTTGTATCGATGAGTTCGTGAGGATGAACGCCGAGTCGGCGCAAACCGACCTTTCCGAGGTCGATGAGCTGGAAGTCTGAAAGAAAGACGAGTGTCGATGTGAGCTTGTCTTTGAATCTGTCGATCGAGACTCGTTTGAATCCCGGCTTGTACGGGACATCATGAAAGACGGTCTCCATCAGCGCTCCCTGTGAAGTGGTAGCCGCATAGAGGGTCGGGATCACCTCTCCAGCCGAATCATGTATCGGGCTGAAACGCGCATTGCCCTGCTTCCTCGGGTTGAACAAGTCGACCGCATACGCGGTGTCATGAACCCGGTACATGATCTCGCTGGCACCCCATGAGATCAACTTGGCGTCGAGCGGTCCAGCAGGCGGCGCCGTGCCCGGCACCGGATTAGCCATGTTGCACTCCAGCGACCTCATCCTTCGCGGCTGCGATCACCCGATCCGGATCGACCGCCAACACGTCCTGGGGTCGCTCGTCATTGAGAAAGCTATTCAGCGCGGCGAACCAGAAAGCCAAGCTCCAGCCATCCTTGGCATCACCGAAGATTCGGAGGATCTCCGCCATCTGCTTGCGGGGACGATGGTCATCCGGATTCAGGGCATACAACGGGAAATAATCATCTCTCCCGTGCTGGATCGCAAAGATGTCTCGATTGCGCTTCCACTTGTTCGGCTGAACGCTCGGATTGACGGCGCTAAAACCGGCGAGCTTTGCCAACGCGCTTGCTGGGAGGAAGTCCCCGCTATTGAGGATGTCCGTCTTCGCGTCGATCATCATGCGAGCTTGCTCACGCGCCGCCTTCGAAGGCGCAACATCCGTGAGGAAGATGCTGACGAACTTCTGAAGCGTCTCCGCCTGACGTTGCTCGATGAGTTGGGGGAGGAACTCGGCAACGCGCTGAAAAACACTTTCTGCGGCTGCCACCTGCTCGTCGTCTGCAAAGCTCACAGCGACCGTCCGCCTATTCGGCGATTTATGGAGCAAAGCGATGACGTCTTGCCCACTGCCGCTCATCACGAACGGCGTAACCTGCTCAAATCGCTTGCCATTCGACATTCAAAGCACCTCGCTATATACGCATTTTGCATATCTAGATTATCACGTATTTTTTGATAATCTATCTCATCTTAGCAATCGAGCAGTTCGAGCGGAACCGCCTGGGGTGAATGTGCGTCGTCTTGATAGCACAATCATCCAAAGGGCTGTTCGTCATCCAGGGGTACGCATGTCAAAAACCGTAAAGATTGTTCGCTTTCACAAGACCGGGCCAGCCGAAGTACTGCAATTTGATGAACTTCCGCTTCCGCAGCCAGGCCCCGGTGAAGTCCGCCTGCAGGTGAAAGCTCTCGGGTTGAACCGCGCTGAGATCATGTTTCGGAACGGACAGTATCTGGAGACTCCCGTCACTCCAGCCAAGAATGGTTACGAGGCGGCCGGAATCATCGATTCCGTCGGATCGAGTGTGGACTCAAGCTGGATCGGCAAGACGGTCAGCACCGTTCCGGGAACTTTCAAGCTCAATGACCACGGAGTCTACGGTGAGGTCGCCATCGTCCCGGTTCAAGGAATCGCCGAATATCCCTCGGCTCTTTCCTATGAGCAGGGAGCGTCGATCTGGATGCAGTACCTCACGGCATATGGCGCGCTCATTTGGCTTGGACAGATTGCCAAGGGAGATTTCGTCGTCATCACTGCGGCTAGCAGCAGCGTTGGCATTGCAGCAATAGAGATGGCAAAGGTGGAAGGCGCTATCAGCATCGCGGTTACCCGCACTGCCTCGAAGAAACCGGCGCTGCTCGAAGCTGGTGCGGATCATGTCATCGTCACCGACGACGAAGATCTGATTGAACGCGTCCACGAAATTACTTCAGGCAAAGGCGCGCGCATCGTCTTTGACCCCATCGGCGGTAAGATCCTCGAATCGCTCGCCACCCTAGCTGCGCCCAAGGGCATCATCTTCGAATACGGGGCGTTGGCACCCGAACCCACACCTTATCCGCTTTTCACGGCGCTGGCCAAGAGTCTTACCATCCGGGCGTACACACTCTTTGAGGTCACCCCAGATCCGGTTTTCCCGAAGGCCAAGCAATACATCTTTGATCATCTGGCGTCAGGCGCTTTCAAGCCGCTCATTGACAGGACCTTTCGATTCGCCGAACTCATCGAAGCGCATCGCTACATGGAGTCGAACGCGCAGATCGGCAAGATCGTCGTCATCTTATGACTTGCCACGGGAGGTTTATCGAATGGCCACAGTAAAGCTCTGGACCGACGTAGAGGTGGAAGCCGTTCCTGCCGTCAAAACGGTGTTTGACGACATACGTGCCACGCGGAAGTCGGATTTCGTGAACAACTTCTGGCGCGCTCTCGCAAATCAACCCAGCCTCCTAGAGCGAACGTGGAGCAGCGTCAAGCAGGTGATGATCGAGCCCGGCACGCTCGATCCACTGACAAAGGAGTTGGTTTATATCGCGGTATCCACGGCGAACAGTTGCAGCTACTGCGTCCACTCGCACACCGCCGCGGCACGCACCAAAGGGCTCTCGGACGAGCAGTACGCTGAGTTCCTGGCGGTCATCGGCATGGCCGCAGAAACGAATACCCTCGCGAATTCCATGCAAATCCCTGTCGATCAGGAGTTCTTGATCGGCTAGAGAACGCAGGCCGCCCGAAAGGCCTCGCGACAGAAGATCAACAATTACCCGTCTTATTTCTAAGGACATAGTCACGATGCCTTCGTTTTCGGATCAATTCTCGTCTGCGCTCCCGTACGAGCAGTACCTTGCGAACGGCAACGAAGAGCAGCAGCGCCGCTGGACGCAGGTCTACGACATCGCACAGGTCGATTCAGCTCAACGGCAACTCATCTCCGGCTTCGAACGGAAGATGAAAGTTCTTGTCCATTCCGGAATTTGGTGCGGAGACTGCGTCGAGCAATGTCCTCTAATCCAAAGAATTGCCGAAGCTAATCCTGCGAAGATCCAGCTGCGATTTCTGGAACGAGAGATGAGCACGGAACTCAGTGAGGAGTTGCGCATCAACGGAGGGAGCCGGGTTCCTGTCGTTCGCTTCTATTCCGAAGATGACCTATGGTGCGCGACGTCTGGAGACCGGACGCTCAATCGGTATCGCGCACTCGCGCTGAAGCGCCTTGGCCCAAGCTGCCCGACCGGCATCCTCCTTCCTGAGAAGGGTGAAGTAGAAGCGACAATCGCGGACTGGATCAACGAGGTGGAGCGGGTACAACTCATGCTTCGACTCACTCCCCGGCTGCGCGAAAAGTATCAGGACTAGGCGGGCGATGAGGATCAAGATAGCCAGCGTCGGCGACGCTGTACTGCGCGATCCCGCGAGGCCGCTTCGTCCGGAGGAAATCGGCAGCGAGACCATCCGTGAGTTGATCGAACATATGCGCGAGACACTGGCCGATGCTCCCGGCGTCGGTCTGGCGGCCCCTCAGATTGGGGAGCCCTTGCAACTCGTGATCATTGAAGACAAAGCGGAATATCAAGCGACTCTGACCCCGGCGGAACTGGCAGAACGCGAACGGCGCCCTGTCGCCTTCCATGTGCTCATCAATCCTGAGATTGAGTTGCTATCGCCTCTGGAGGTGAACTTCTTCGAAGGCTGTCTGAGCCTGCCCGGTTTCATGGCGATTGTGCCACGTGCCCGAAGGGTGAGAGTGCGGGCTCTCAACGAAGCCGGCGAGATCGTCACCATCGAAGCCGAAGGCTGGTATGCGCGGATCCTCCAACATGAGATCGACCATTTGAGAGGGACTTTGTACATAGACCGCATGTTGAGCCGGAGCTTCTCCTCGATCGACCACTACAACCGGCACTGGAAGTCCAAATCGAAAGAAGAGTTGCTGCAGGGCTTTCGTCCCAAGATCAGCTGATAACGGTCGCAGAACATAACTTTGTTCTGCGACCGAGTGAGTCTGAGCTAAGCTGCTTGATCGAGGTCTTCGTCCTCTTCCTCTTCTTCTCGGTTTGCATTTGCCTCAGCAAGAATCTCTTCTTCCTCATCCACATCCTGAGCAACCTGAGCTTCGGTGACAGGGGCATCGAAGAGACCAAAGGTCTTCGCGGGTTCCGGCTTGGGGACTACTGCTGGCTTCGTAGCAGCGTCGGTTTTCGCAGACTCTCCGTTCGAAGTTTCCTTCTTCGCCGGCTGCTTCTTCGCACGCGCTTCAGCCTGAGCGGCTTTCCCGGCGGCGTCCATCTCCGCCTTCGCCCGCTCGAGTGTGTTCTTCAGTTGTAGATGAGCTGCGACGAAGCCAACGATGGATGATGGCAAATCTTCGTCAAGCTCTTCTGCGGTGCCGGTGAGCTTGATGGGTGTGGTCAGTGCGGTGTTCTCTCCATCCTTCAGCTTCTTCGGGATGATACTGACACTGATCTGATCGTCTTCGAGGTGAGTTATGGTCAGCAGGACCGCGCGCTGCCGCAGGTAGGGTGCAAGCTCTTTGAACATGGCTTCTCCGGGTAGGTCACTTCGGGCGCGACCCTTCCCTCGGCGTCTTGAGTTCAGGATCATCCCAATGAATGGTGTTACGGCGTCCAAACGCCAGCGCTTCGTTGTAGGCGATGGGATCGTAGTCTCGCTGCCCCAGGAGGCGGTACATTGCGTTGACCGCGGACTTCAACAGGAGCTTCATCTCGTCGTCGGAGATATGGGAGACGTCAGCCATTCCGCTGCAGACGGGACACGATTTCCCTGCGTGCAAGTCTTCGATAGGGCCGTTGCGAAAGGCCAAAACGACCAGGGCTTTTGCTTCCATCGCGAGATCGGCATCGAGCTTCATCTTCATGGGCGGCGTTCTCCGGTACGTCATTACCATACCGCCGCAGCGCCTCTGAAGTCTCAGGTCGTCCGATACTACGCAGCCACCCGCCACACCAGTGGCGGCTGCGGCAAAACTCGGCCATTCAACTCTGAGGCTTTGCCCTCTGAGTTCTGATAGAACATCTGTCGCCGCCGTACTGGTGTCCACCACACGATCATGCGATCGCCCTTCGCGAGAATATTCTCCGGTAGGACCTCCGCGACTAAGCCCCCGCTGAGAGAGCGCACCAGGGATTCTACAAAGGCCACAGTCAGCGGCTGAGCGGGACCCAGAGTGAGTGGGGCGTCCTTCTGAAGCGCTACGTCGTGGCGGGTGACGAAGCTCTTCTGGCGGTCTCCATACACCAGAAGCGCCTCACGCAGCTCGAAGCGATGGTTCTCCCCGATCGACACGTTGATCTGCATGGCTCTCCTCCGATTTTTCCCACTCCTGCAACTCTTCCAGCCATTGGAAAAGCTCATGATTGAAGAGAACGAAGCGCTCCACAGTGCGGACCACCTGTCGCACTTCGTCTGGGTTTTGCGGATCGAAAGCGACGCCTATAGCGGGCTCCAAACTTCCCTCAAGCATGTACTGGCCCTCTTCATCGAAGCAGGCGGTAATGGCATCTCGCTCCTTGAACGCTACCAACAGGGACGGCAGCGGCGGGCTGTCGTAGTTGCCCTCTTCGATGAAGCTTTGAGTAAGTCGCACTCGCACCCTTGCGAGTTGCTGCAGCTTGCGTAGGCGTTTGATCCACGAAGCATACCGACCATTGGCATGTCTGTAGAGAAGTCTGGCTGAGGAGCTTGAACTGCCGAAGCTGACATTCCAAGTCATCCGCAGAACCATCGCGACGCTCGGCAAGACCAAAGGGCACGTGAAGGACATTCAAGGGATGATGCGGCATTCGAAGGCTTCGACCACCACCGACGTCTATATGCAGTCGTTGGAACCGGAGGTGCGAACGGCTATCAACGCGATTCATGACGAGCTGATGGGCAACGGAACGACCGGCTCGTTACCGCAAACGCCACCAGAGACGCCCGCAACACCTCGCGCAGAGAATCAACGAAATACTCCGCAGCGAGCGCAGGCGCCGAAAAAGGCTGATTCCGGACACGGCGATACGCCGGAGAAAAAGCCGGTTCGTGGCGTGGTTTTGGAATTTGCGACAAGGATGCGACAAAGTCGCGGAAGGGAGGTGCTTCTAAATGATTGAAATAATTGGTGGACCTGATCGGGATCGAACCGATGACCTCTTCCATGCCATGGAAGCGCGCTCCCAAGTCCACCCTACCGCGAAAATCGAAACTGCAGAAAGCTGATCGCCTTCAGACTCGGTTTTCTTCCTTAGGAGCTCTCAAACAGCCTCTCCACTTACGATCTTCGCAGCAATCGACTGAGGATCACCTAGCAACACCTGATAGCGCACATTCGGTAATTTTTCAACCTCGCAGAAATCGTGCAGGCTTAAGCCGCTGGACTTTGCCTTTAGTTGAAGGAAAATCTCTTGCGTAGGCCACATCGCCCAATCAAAGACATCACGAAAATTCCTTCCTTTAGCTTCTGCTGCGCGCCTCCGAGCCATACTCCATTCCTGAAATGCATCATCTTTATCAACTTTTGGTTGAAGCTGAACTGCGACATCAACGTCTCCCAGGCGATCGCTCTCACTCAACATGCTGCCAAATAAGACAACGTGCTCGACTCGATAGACGTATTCTTCAGTGCCATTGACGCGTTGCACACGTTCCAAAAACTGTGCCAAGAGCCTCTCGGCAGTTTTTCGGAAAAGCGGTTTTGCAGCAGATGCACTGGCCAAAGCCTGCCCTTTAGCAGTGAGACGAAAAACTCGGCGTCCATCCCATCTGTCCCCGGTCAGTTCCTCAATAAATTCCAGGCCTTTGAGCTTATTCATAAAGATGGTTGCGGTCCTGGGGCTCAGTACGAGAGCATCCTCGGCTGCCTGAATATAAAAATTCGTAAGCCTATATCGTCTTAGAAAATCGCGTACCTCGAGTGCCGAAAATCCCGCGATGATCTCATCAGAAACAATTCGCATCTTCTCCTCCTCTGGCTGGTTATCACGGCGCCCATTTGCTGGGCCCGTGTCAAAATTTGGGAAAGCATGAAACAGAATTGAATTCGGTCAAACGCGCTTCGTAGAGTTGCGATATCGATTGTCGCTTGTCACTGAATTGGTGCGACTTGGTAGCGAAATCGCCAGCATGGAATTCGTAGTGGATTGGTTTCTCAGCCATGTGGCAATATCGTGAGGGTCAAATCGAATCGAACTGGAGATCTTGAGGGAAGGGATCTCGCCCTTTGCTGCCATCCTGTAGATCTTCTTGATCGACACGTCCAGGATTCGAGCGACGTCCGCCACCCGGAGAGCTTCTTTCTTGCCTTCTACTATTTCGGCTAAGAGCATCGGTTCCTCCGTGGTCCCATGAGAAATGGGATTTTGTGAAAGTCACACCGAATGGAATTTCGGTCAAATTGGGGTACACAGGGTGACAGTTGAGACAAGAAAACGCCGGAGAATGTCTTTAGGCGTTTTGATTGGCAGTCAGTACTCTTAAGGGCTAGCGGCGGTTCAGCTATAGACCAGAGCTCATGCAACGACGGAGACGGACTGGAGCTTGAACCGGTTGTAGCTGGCAAAGCTTGAATTAACCTTTTCGATCATGGTCGAGTTTCTCGCCGGCTTGAGGTAGCGAATGATGCTCTCCAGGTTCGCTTGCCCCATCCAAGTCATCACCGTTCTAAGGTCGACACCTGCTTGCAGGTGAGTTGTCGCAAAGGTCGCGCGAAACTTGTGAAGCCAGAACTCATCGGGATTCAACTTGGCCTTCCCAGCGTTGCGCTTGAGGGCGCGCAGCATGTGTTTGTCACGTGTGTTGTTCGCTGTGCTGAAGACCAATGCCTGAGCCGATGAGCGCGATGTTGGCAGCGACCGGCGATGAGCTTCCAGTATCTCGAGCAACTCGTCGGGAACAGGAACCTCCCGTTCTTTATAGGCCTTCGGTGTCCAGTTAAACTGGGGCTTCCAGCGCATCTCGATGATGTTGGCGTTGAAGCGGACGTTGTTCCAAGTGACGTGCATAGCCTCCTGCTCTCGAAAGCCGCTCATTAGGAGGAAGTCGTAGAGCGTGCTGTAGTATCGCGAGCAGACGGCATGGAGCTTCGACAAGTCCTCTTCTTCGTAGATCGAAACTTCCTGCTCGATAAAGCGAGGATGATCGTTCTTGCCGGTCAATTTCGGCACGCCCTGGGCCTGCAGGAAGGTAAGCACATCGGCGAATTTGTTATGGACCGTGCGCGGAGAGAGCTTCTTAGTATCGCGCAGGAAGGCTGCAAGGCGCAGGAGATCTTTCCGCTCCACCTCATCCAGAAATCTCTTGCCACAGGATTCCTGGAAGTATCGTAGGGAGACGATATATCCCATCCAGGTTTTTCTTTGCCGGCTGAGTTGCATCTCTTCAAGGAAGTCTTCTACTGCGGCGCTAATTCTTAGGCGAGAGTCGTCTTCGATGGGATTGGAAACGATGAGACCGGAGGCGAGCGCATCCAACTCTCTTTGCTTTCGAACTCGGCAATTGTAAGCGGCAGTCGCGTCAGTGCCAACTGAAACACGTCTGCGCTTTCCGTCTTCCGTCCAGTCGAGGTAATAGGCGCCTTCGGGATGCTTTTCCTGGCGTCCATCGACCATCACCGAATCGGGCTTGATGCGGCCGTTAGGAGTGATGACGATAGGGCAGTAGCGCTTGCCCTCCGGGGTGTCGATACGTTTGGTGATATTCACCTGCATGGGACCTTCCCACGGCAAAGTTCGTATCACTGTTCGTATCACTCCTCCCACACGTGGTCAAAAGTATTGATAGGGAAAGGGTTAGATGGTCGGGGCGGAGGGATTCGAACCCCCGGCCCTCTGCTCCCAAAGCAGATGCGCTACCAGGCTGCGCTACGCCCCGACTTCCTCATTGTATCGTAGCGTTCGCGCTGCCAAAGTCACCTGAGATGCAAAAGCATACCCCCTCAATTCTTGGTCAGAGGTGATGAAAGAACCAATCCAGCATCCACGCGAGCACGAGCAGGGGCACCAGGAATATGGCAATTATGGCAAGAACCAGGATCCCGAGAAAAAACCAGTCTTTCCAGGCATGGCGTGTCGGCTGTTCGATGTGACGAACCAAGAGCGCGTAATTGCGGCGGTTTGCCTTCCAGGCGATGTCGAAAGCATCCCCAAGGAACGGGATGGCGCCTATCACCACGTCGAGTGCAAGATTGACGAGCATTCTCACCAGGGTGATGTATGGCACCCCGCGCACCCAGGCGGCGAAGATGAGAATGCAGGAGGCGAGCCCAGCGAGCACATCTCCGATGGCTGGGACAAGGCCGACAATGCCGTCCAAACCAAACCGGATCGGCGTGCCCGGAATTCGGAAACAATCGTCCAAGATGTGGGCTAGCCGGTCAAGATTTTGATTGGTGAAGATCCCGGCAGCCGAGCCTAACCGTGACGGCTGTTCCGGTGTGCCGGGAAGGAGGATCTCGGGCTGTTTCGAAGAGGGCATCCGTCCCCGACCTTTCGACGAGCGTACCGCCATGATTGTATTCCGGATAGAGGTACGAACTAAGCAGGGAGCCTTAGCGTCAGAGGCGGGTGCAGTGACGGCCCACCAAATGCTACAATCAGGAGTCGTACGGCGGCTATAGTTCAGTGGCAGAACGCCGGTCTGTGGATCCGGATGTCGTGGGTTCGACCCCCACTAGCCGCCCCAAAAAACTTCCTATCCAAAGTGAACTAGTTAGAGTTTCAGTGCAATTTCTTGGACCAGCTTGGGCCAATGCTTACTGATAAGAGTATTTTCGGTAAGCCACTGTCTCTCTACCAACGCATCGTCAAATCTTAAAGGCGCGCTCGCACAACTCCCACTACATCTGAATACGATGAGCGCAAGAAGCGGTGGCGACGGTAAGCCCAAACTTACTGCGAGGCGATCGTGGGGGAAATGTTCCGACTTGGAAAAATGTGACCTTCAGGTCAGACCGGCATCCGGCATCGCTTCACAACATCTCGAGCCGGATCTTTCGCGGGGGCTATGGAAACACCCGATCAAGCTCTTCGAAATCCCTTTGCGCACGACAATCGCGGCACGGTTCTCGCAGACATGACCTGGCTCGCGTGCGCGAGAGGGTTCGGGTGAATTTGTAGCTGTCATGCCGTAACTTCTGGCGAAACTTCCTCCTTCATTGTGGATTCACTGCAGTAAGCAGATTCCACCACTGATGGTTGTAAACAACATCCGTATACTCCCACCAGAAGACCTGCGCCGGAGCATTCGTAGCCTTCGTCGCACCCTTCAACATGTCCTCAAGTTGAGCGATCGTTGGGAAGGCGCAGCTCGAAGACGGACAACCACCTTCCCAGGAATCGCTCCAGTTATACGCCTGCAAATCCTCGAAAGTCCCCGTCGCCCCATTTCTCGCGGCTACTGTGTCTAGCCAATCACCATTTGCCTGCTGATCAGCCATCAATCGTCCATTTGTCGGGGTGCTGTTCAACGCACCGACCGGATAATAATCGGTGCCGTAATAATTTAAAGTCCCATCGGGGATATAGCTGTAATACGCCGCCAGTTCAGCCTCACTCGCGCTCGGCAGATTGTAGTAGTCCTCCGTGCCATAGATCGGGTGCGTCGAATCCTCCGCGCGAATTACCTCAGCCAGCGAAGCAAGGTCAGTACCATCTGCCGCGGCTGCTTTTTTCCCCGAGGAACTAATAGGAAAGCCATTCGCCGCATCCTGAATTTCCTCGTCATCAATCATGTATCCCGCCGTCGCCGGAAACCTCTTCAAATAAGCAATGAGCGCCGTTACGAAACACGAATTCGTACAACTGCTGCAAAAGCTGGACGGCAATTCTGTGTCATTTGCAATCAGTGAATAGGATTTCGACCGTAAATACACCGAAAAATCAGATCCGAGATACCAAATGATCTTCACCCCCGAGGTATTTGCCTGATTCGCATACGCAGCAATCTCCGCGTCGGTCCCCCACAAATTGCTTGCATTCAGGATGTAGCGGAAATGCCCTGCAGCTATTTCCGCGATCGCCTTCTCAGTGTTGATGGTCGCGCCCGTACTGCAAGTATTCGGACCGTTATCCGGATTGCAATTCAACCAGATTCCCTGAGGAACCGACGTAATCGCCGTTTCGGTCTTCGAAACTTCTCCCGTCGCCTCATCACGTGTCTCTGCCGCCACGTAAACTAGCTTCCGATCCTGGAAGAGGCTTTTACGCGAGCCGGATGCCAACTCAACGGCGTAATGTCCTTCAGCATTCGCAAGCACGGTATGCGTCTCACTCCACAAAGGTGTGCCGCGAAAAGAGGAATCCTCATAAATCGCGAAACTGATCTGGTGCATTCCATGCACTGGTTGACCGTCGGAGCTGTGAAGCTCTCCATGGAAATGGATGGGTTCTGCCGCGTATGCTCGAATCGCAATCAGAAGGACGGCGGTGAGTGGCAAAATCAAATACTGACGTATTCTCATTGTCATAGCTCCTCGAGAGAAATGCAGATGTTTGGTCGTCTGCGACGGACACGCAACCTAGGCTCTTTGAGCGCGTAGTGTTAAGGCTTCGCACCCCGTCGAACCTGTCCACCGGAGAACGCAACTGCGTTTTTGCGCCATGTCGTCGCCCAAAGCGTAGTGAGCTGAGATCACAGTTGATACAACATAAAGGAAGTTACCATATAGTGGCGAACTGACATGACGACTAATATGGGCACCATGGATCGACGGCCATGGGCGATGACTCGGAGGCTCACCCGAACTTCAGCATTCGGTATCTTGGCTCTGCTTTATGGATTTGGGGTCTTCGTTTCGACCAGGGCGTCAATTCTGCTTCTTAAGGGTAAGGAGTCTGGCCCGAACGGCCATCCTTACCCACCATGGACCATCATTCACTTTGCATCAGCGTTGCTGTTCGCCGTGCTCGCCATGATGCAGCTGGTCTCTGTGGTGAGACGTCGTTATCCCTTGCTTCACCGATATTCCGGCCGGATCGCGGTCGTCTCCGGTCTGATCGCCGCGATCACAGGGGTCTGCATTCCCTTCGCCGTCGTCCCGCCGCGGCCTTTGTTGGAACGCCTCTATATCGTTGTCTATTTCGGCGGTGTCGCTTCCTGCCTGCTGCTAGGACTTCGCGCGGCCAGGCGTCATGACTTCGCCATGCACCGTATCTGGATGATTCGTGCGGTTGCGGCTGCAGGGGCTGTAATGACTCAACGGATCACTTTCCCGATTTTTGTGCTCACCTTCGGCATTCATAGCGAGAGGGCTTTCTGGTCCGAATTTGTGGGTGCCTTCGCGCTTGGCTGGGCCATTAACCTCACGCTGGCGGAATGCTGGCTACGCTGGACGCCTTCGGCGGGACCGTATGTCGTCTGAACGCAATCTCCTCCTTCCTGCCGTCTCTGCTGCAGAGCGGCTGCCGTCGCTCTTCCAACCATGCCCGATGGCGGCCGGCGTATTTGGAAGTTTTTGAGGGGTTGGCGCAAAGCCGGGGAGAAGTGACTTTGCGGCGCACGCTGCGATGGCGCTATCGCTGGCTGTTAGGGGTTGGGACGGCGGCGGACGATGGGGTGACGGCGAAATGCGGTCAGTCTTCGATGAGCCATGTTAGAGGAACGGGCCGCGTCAACCACCTCGGTGTCATCGCGTAACTCGATGGTAGGGCGCTTGATTCCTAAGTCAATGCTCGTCGCGCGGGCACACTTTCCTTTGCCAATGCCGGTCTCCTTCGACCGCACGTGCCACGTGGCTCCCTTGCCAGAGAATGTCTCTTCGAATCGGGCGCTTATCTTGGTATACCGGGATCTCACCTCTACATTGAGTGCGTTAGCGGATTGGCACTCGTCCAGACGCATCCATCCGAGAGGTGCGTTAGATTCACCCGCCGAGAATCAGGGGCACATAGCTTCGGACGTCTTGCAGCAGTTGCTCGCGTGCAATACCAACCTTGGCGCGAAGCTGCAAACCCTGCAATAAGTCCACGAGCGCACGGCTTCGTACCTTGGCAGAGGGTGTGCGAGTCAGGCGGCCAGCCTTCATCTCCTTTTCGAAACGCTTCGCGAAAATATCAGCGGTCGCGGTCAGGCCCTTCGCGACATACGAACGGATCTCGGTTACTCGCTCCGACTGTCCCAGCGCAGCGGCGGCCATCATGCAACCGCCGCGAGCCTCATCCGAAGCGGCGTTGACGGTAGCCTCGCAAAAGCCGGTCACGGCCTTGTGGATGTCCGGCTCCGCTTCAAATGCCGCCATCCTGGGAGCTACATAGGTGATTGCATAGCGCTCGACCGCCTTGAGCAGCAGGGTGGATTTGTCTCCAAAGGTCCGGTATATCGCGGGTTTGGTGACGTTCACGGCCCGTGCGATCCGATCTACGTCAACTCCTTCATACCCATGCTCCCAAAACATCTCAACGGCACGGTCGAGTGCTTCGTCGGGGATAAATCCTTTTGGACGTCCAGGGGCGCGCTTCGCGATATTAGTTACCATTGCGTACGAAACTCCTTGCATTCCAGCAGCTCTTATCGTACTCTCGCGTATGTAATGATTCAAGGCAGATAAATACGGGAGACAGCATGGATAGGTTCAAAGGAAAAACAGCACTCATCACAGGCGGAACCACCGGCATAGGCTTGGCGACCGCCAAATTATTCATTAACGAAGGTGCCCGCGTGATCGTGACTGGCCGCGCCGCTGCAACGATCAAGGCAGCCCAGGCTGAGCTTGGCGATAACGCTATCGTAGCCCGCAGCGACGCGACCTCTCTTCCGGATATGGATGCCTTGGCGGCAAAGGTCAAGGAGACGTTCGGCAAGCTCGATGTGCTCTTCGCCAACGCGGGATATGGTCGATTTATCCCATTTGAGGCGGTGACTGAGGAGGTTTACGACGAGATGCTCAACCTGAACGCCAAGGGCCCGTATTTCATCGTCCAGAAACTGGCGCCGCTCATGCCGGAAGGAAGTTCGGTGGTCTTTACCACCTCGATTGCCAACGTGAAAGGAATGCCAACCTTGAGCGCCTATGGCGCCGCCAAAGCAGCGCTTCGCTCACTGACTCGGAGCCTTGCCGCTGAGTTGTTGCCCCGTGGAATACGTGTCAATGCGGTGAGTCCGGGTCCAGTCGTGACGCCCATACTCCAGAAGGTAGGAATGTCGAAGGAGGCGGAAGATCAGGTCTACCTTCAGATGACCCAAAGCGTTCCGATGAAGCGTATGGGCCAGCCAGAGGAAGTTGCCAAAGCCGTAGCATTCCTGGCGATAGACGCAACCTACACGACGGGAACAGAGCTTCCGGTAGACGGAGGATGGTCTCAACTCTAAGGCGTTCACCGTCCAGACGGGTAAGCTGACATGTAGAACGTTCTTCAATGACTCGCATACCAGTTGCGCACTGGATGCAATAGCGAACGCAGTGGCGGCAGCTCGATCGTCGTCACTTTGCGCTTCGCACAAGGGAAACATCCTTTTCGGCATTTTGACGTCATCGTCGCTTTCATATTGCGGAGCTCTCATCCTGATGGAATGCAAGCCATGGACATCTGCCGACTGATGAATGAGCCGCCTGAGATCTCCCCTATCTGGTGAGCACACCACCGATTTTGCGTTTAGCGAAAATCGCTTCCGGCGACGATAGATGGTCCGAATTGAACCGGTGGCAACTCTGCGCAAAGATCGATCACACGTCACCGCACGTCTCGACAAAACACAGTTTTCGCGCAAAGAAAGAGTATGTAGCGCTTGGTTCACATTCACAATATGAGACTATGACTATTCAGTCCGCCCTTAGATCTCTTAATTGTGCGCGGCGCCGCCTACTCTTCCCGCATCAGCCTAGCAGCGTCCACAGTCACGGCACGGCGGGCAGGAATTAGCGTCGCCGTCAATCCAAGTAAAGCCATCGTCGCAATTACACCGCTCACGACCAAAGGATCGCTTGGATCTGCCTGATATACGATTCGTCCAAGCAATCGGCTGGAAAAGAGTCCCGCGACGAGGCCGACTATCGAACCGGATATCAGCAGGGCCAAGGGCCGACCGATGGCCGAGGCGAGAATCTGCGATCGCTGGGCGCCCAGCGCTATGCGGATGCCCAATTCCTTCATCCGCTTGCTGACACTGTAGGCCGCCATGCCGAAGATGCCTGTGACCGCCAGCATCGCCGCCAGCATTCCCATGATGCCGAGAGCTGCCGCGGCTGTCCGCGCCGGGAACAGTACGTTGCTCAATGCATCATCCCAACTGCGGATTGTGATCGGCGCCGTGGGCGCAATGCCGCTCAACATCCGCTGCAACGAAGCCGCCATGTCGCGAGAAGTCAGGCTAGAGCGCACCACCAGGTTAGTGCTGCTCTGCTCCATCTGTGCTGTCGACACGTAGACTGCGCATATCGGGTCTTCGTTCAGATCTACATACTTTCCACTCTCTGCAACGCCAATGACCTCATAGGAGTCTTTCCATAACAAAAAATGGTTTCCCACGGCTGGACGATTCCCAAACATCTTGTGAGCAAAGGTCGCGTTTACAATGGCCACGCGAGGCGAATGGGCCTCGTCGCGCCACGTAAAATTGCGCCCGGTTAGCAGGCGAGTTCCTGCTGCTTTAAGGTAGTCCGGCGATATCGGATAAACGCGTGTATCAAGGACTTGATTCGATAGTGTCTGATCTACAGTTCCGGGCCAATAAACGGGAATGCCGCTCATCCCCGATCCGCTCAGCGGCAAAAAGTTCACAATGCCCGCGGCCTGCACACCAGGTATGCTTTCCGCTGCATCGATGATCTGCTTCTGTTTTTCAAGAGCATTATCTCCATCAATGCCGACCATGCCGAAATTTACTTTTGCCACCGTTGCTCCTGCGGGCTTGATACCGAGTGGGGCGTGGAGTGCCCGCACCATTCCGCGAATAGCGACCAGCGAAGCAGTAACCAGCAGGGTGCAAATTGCAATTTGAGCACCGAGTAACACGTCTCTTATTGCAAATGTGCGGAGACGCGCCGATTCTGCCGGAGCGCTCTTGATCGCCTGTAGGGGACGGCTTTGCCATGCATGCCAGGCCGGGATCATGCCAAAAAGCAGGCCGCTCATCACGGATAATGCGAGGCCTGCAAGATACACCCCGGCATCGACTGCCACCACGAGGTGTTCAGAGCCCGCACCGAATGGTTGCCACCGGCTCAGGGCACCTAACAATGTAGCTGCGCAAAACATCCCAACCGCGCCACCCAGCAGCGAAACGACCAAGGCCTCGGTCAGGAGTTGCCACAATAATCGCTGTCGGCTCGATCCCAGTGCTACGCGCAACGCCAACTCTCGGCCGCGATCAGCCGCGCGGGCGGCAAACAGACTTGCCAGGTTCGCGCAGGCTGCTGTAAGCAAGAGCAGCGCCAGCAGCATCACGCCGAACAGAAACTGATGGATGAGAACTCCGTCATCACCTTCAAGCCCTGGCCGAATGAGGCGTGCTGATTGCTCTAGGTCAGTCGCCGGGTACTCTTTTTGTAGATCGCGAGCAATGGCGTTGAGATTCTCAGTTGCCCGCTCGGCCGTAACGCCCGGCTTCAACCGTCCGATCACAGCCACCGGTTCGTACAGGCGGCTGTGCAGAAAATCCCAACCTTCCACCTGTTCTTCATTCACCATGGGGACAAAATAATCCGGCCAGAAGAACCGCTCCAGACCATGAAAATCGCGCGGGGCGACGCCCACGACGGTGAACGGATGAGTGCTCAGGCTCACCGTTTTGCCAATCACCTCCGGATCCGCACGGAATTCGTGCCTCCATAGTGCGTCACTCAACACCACGTAGGGAGCTGAACCCGGCCCGTGCTCATCGTTCGCATGAAAAAATCGCCCTATTTCGGGCTGCACACCCAGAAGATCGAAATAGTTTCCAGTAACGTCGTAGCCGGAAACTTCCCGCACCTTGTTGTTCCATTCGAGACCGACACTCGATAGTCCATACACTGCCGCCATTCCGGCGAAAGTCGTGTTCCTCCGGCGAAAATCCTCGAACGCAGGATAAGAGGGACCGCCACTCATCCACTCTTTGTGATAAATCTGATGAACGCTTTGCGGGTCGGCAATCTTCAGAGGATGTAGGATCACGGCGTTCAGCACGCCAAAGACAACGATGTTTGCTCCAATTCCCAAAGCCAGCGTCACCATGGCCGTCACTGCGAACCCTGGTGATCTTTTTAGTTGCCGAAGCGCGAATTTTACGTCGAGCCAAAAGCCCTCCAGGCTTAGCGCGGCATCCGCGCCCATCGTCTTCTCCCGCATGGCTACGGGGTTTCCAAACCTCAATCGCGCGGCGCGCCAGGCTTCCGTTTCGCTTAAACCCGCGCAAATACCTTCTTCTACCGCCATATCAATATGCGATCGCAACTCTTCAGCGATATCAGCATCGACAGCGTCCCGTCGGTTCAGATTTCTCAATCGTGACCACAATCCCATTGCACACCTCACAGGCTTCGCCAAGGACGTACTCTGCTCTTAAGTTTCCAAGCCGCCATGCCCCCATCGCGCTGCTTGTTACGCGTATCGCATAATCGCTCGAACGCGCGATATGCTGCACGATTCCATATCCGTGCATGCGACCCAGCTGCGAGAGAGTTTTGAAACCAGCAAGTCAAGAGATCCTTGTAAATCTTTGTTCGCCATTTTCGACCCCTTGATATCTAGGCTTCCCGAAACGATAGCCCTAGATTCCTAGGTATGTCAATCATCCATTATTCTCGGTTGACTTCCTAAACGTGCCCAACCCACCGGCACATTTGCTCCTTGGGCCCGATGCCTTTGAATACGTGACGAAGGAGATGGAAGCACTTCGCTCGGAATTCGCCGAGTGGGAGGGTGCAACAAGGTCGACCAACTTTGAAGGGCTTGGATAGCTCTTTAGCCGATCAAGTCGGGGAAAATATGGCTACTCAGCTCTAGCGATCTGACGTTTCGAATGGCGCGTTCAAGCTGATGCACTGTTGGGGTAGATCATGGTTGGAATAGATCCAAGGGGACGGCGTCGGCCATAGCTCGATAACCCGCCGGCGACGGATGCAGGTGGTCGCCGCTATCATAGTCCGATCGCAAACGGTCGGAATGGCCGGGATCTGCCATGATCTTGTCGAAGTCGATCACCGCGTCGAAATGTCCAGCTGCGCGAATCCAGGCATTGACCATCTGCCGGTCTCGTTCGTTGGCGGGGCCGGGATGATAGTAGGCGGAGCCCGAAAACGGCATGATGGTTCCTCCGAGTACCTTGATGCCGTGGGCGTGCGCGCGCAGGATCATTTGCTCATAGGCTCCAATCATCTCGCGCACCAGATTCTCGTGCTGGCCTTCCGTGGCGTCGCCGGTCCGCGTCAAAGTGCCAAGATCGTTGATCCCTTCGAGAATGATGAGGTAGTGAGCGCCAGTCTGGGCGAGGACATCACGATCAAAACGCGCGAGGGCGTTCGGACCGAGTCCGTCGGCGAGCAGACGATTGCCGCCAATGCCTTGGTTGAGTACGGCAATCCTATTGGTGGCCGGGTTGGTGGCAGCAGGCTGCTGCAAGCGTGCAGAGAGATCGTCGGTCCAGCGGTCGTTCCCGTTGGTGGTCGCGCCGTGTCCGTCTGTTATCGAGTCTCCCAAAACAACAATGGACGCAGACTCGTGGGTAGCAGACACATCGACCCCTGAGAGAAAAAACCAATGATCAGCGGTGTGAGCGGTGGGTAGTTCCACGGCGGATGCCGGCAATCCTGCCGCCAGGTACGAAGTGGCGCGGGAACCGGGATGGCCAGTCTCCTGGCCTGGCGCGGATTCGATCTGCATTGTGATGGCCAGGTCAATCAACGGTAGCACCGGATAGGCGATCGAATCGGAGAGGTACTCTGCACCCATGGGGATTAGAACGTCCGTCCGCTGGTTGAATGTAACCACCCGATCCGAGGCAGGGTCGATCCTGCTCGTACTCGGCGACAAGGGGTGGGCGATGTGTACGGCAGTCAGGTGGAGAGGCGCAGTGCCGAATGCGTTCGAAATGCGCAAGCGGATCAGCGGTCCCCCAATCGAGAGATGCACGATCTGTCGAAGCGTTGCGTCATGCAGGTCTCCAGGAGGCGCTTGATTGCCGGATTCAGGAACTTGCTGCGAAGAAGCCCACGAACCGACCCATGATCCATTGCCGATTGCAGTGGACGCGATAGATGGATTTGACGGAGCTGGAGACTGCGCGTGTGCACCGAAGGTAGCAACAAGAAAAAGCAGGATGGTAGCGAGGTTCTTCTTCACCACGAATGTCATAGTCTCCGATGGGTGTTCAAGTACAAGAACATAGCTTTCCAAGCGAGGACGGTATTAGACCACCAGCGAAAGCGAATAGTGGGGGGAAGGCGAACCTATGGGAGGAACTCGAGAGTATCCGTGCAAGGAGCCCCATCAAACCCATCACTGGTTCACTCCACTCGCGAGGTAACCGCCGTCGACGGCCAAAATATGGCCGGTCACATAGGAGGCGGCTTCCGAAGCCAGGAAAATGGCTGCGCCGATCAGTTCATCCGGATGGGCGAATCTCTTCATCGGGGTCCTCATCTGCAACTCATTGCCTCGTGCCGTTCGATGGAGCAAGTCGCCATTCATCGCGGTGGGCACAATGCCGGGAGCAATGGCATTGACGCACACGCCATGCGGAGCAAGCTCGACTGCCAGCGACTTTGTGAGTGATCCTACAGCGGCCTTGCTGGCGCAGTAAGCCGCGACCTCATAGAAGGCCACGAATGTGCCAAGCGATGCAATGTTGATGATTCGCCCATTGCGCTGGGCCACCATTGACTGCCCGAATATCTGGCAAGCTCTAAGGGTTCCGGTTAAATTTGTCTCGACGATTCTGCTCCAGTCCTCTTCGGCGCATTCTAGCGTAGGAACACGTTGAGTGATGCCGGCACAGTTGACCAGGATGTTGATCTGCCCCAGGCTCGTGCGCACATCATCATGTAAGGTCTGCAGGGAATTGCGATCGCGTACATCGGCGGGCTTCACCAGAGTCCGGCGGTTGAGGGCGGTGATTTCGGCGGCGGTTCGTTCGACCTCATCGGGACGCCGGGAAGTCGCGACGACGTCGGCGCCTGCCCGTGCCAAGCCTAGAGCGATGGCATGACCGATCCCCGATGTCCCTCCGACGACGACAGCTAAGCTGCCGCTAAGATCAAATAAATTCTCAACCATCTAACCTCCCGAACAAGGAATTGCCAAAGACGAAATGAGCGGATTTTGCAGTGACTAGAATGAATATAGACGTCAAAATACATCGTCACGGCGGTTGCGCTTGGCGACGCGCAGGAATCCAGTTCTTCAGACGCCTGCAAAGCCTTGTTCTTCTACTAAGAGTTTCGAAGAGCTCGCGGTAAACTCGTGACATGACCATCCATATCGGAACATCAGGATGGGCGTACCCCAGTTGGAAGCCGGAGTTCTATCCGCCCAAGCTGGCCGCAAAAAAATTCCTGGAGTACTATGCGGCCCAGTTGAACTCGGTTGAGGTGAACTATACGTTCCGGCAGCTGCCTTCGGAGAAGATGCTTTCGGGTTGGATGGCAGCCACCGGGCCGGGCTTCACCTTTTCTTTCAAGGCTCCGCAGCGAATCACCCACTTTGCACGACTAAAGAACTGTAGGGAGGCGCTGGAGCAGTTCTACCTTGCACTTGCGCCGGTCATAGAGGCGAAGCGGCTGGGAATCGTGCTCTTTCAATTGCCGCCGAACTTCAAGGCCAATGCTGAACTGCTGGAGGAATTTTTGTCAGGGGCGCAGCGCGCTCCGCTCCGGCTGGCTTTTGAATTCCGCCACGAATCTTGGTTTCGCGACGAAATCTTCGACATCCTCAAACGGCATCAGGCCGCACTCAGCGGAGCGGAAAGCGACGAGTTAGAGTCTCCGGATGTCTTGACTGCCTCCTTTCGGTGTTATCGCCTGCGAAAATCCGACTACTCGGCAGCCGACCTGGACCGGCTGGTCACCGAAACGAAAGCGCGCGCGCGGGATGGCGATGTGTTCCTGTATTTCAAACACGAAGAGGCGCCGACCGGCGCGCTCAATGCCGTGCGTTTGCTTCGGCGAGTAGAGGAAGATTGAGAATGGCGGACCTACTGGCCTCTTCCCCGGGCATCCCCGTCGGCGCCTTTCAGCCCCGCCGGATTTTGCGCAATGGTCACGTAATGACTATTACCGGCAACTATATTCCACGACAGCACCAACTCCCGCCAGGGGAGCCATGGTTTGTTGAGGTCGAGCCTGCCTCTGAAGAAAGACGCTCGACGGTGGTGCGTTGTGACTGCGATTGGCAGGCGAAAGAGGTCCGCCGGGAGCGGCTGACCCTGGTTCTGGTGCATGGCCTCGAGGGGTCATCGCGTTCGCAATATATCTTGGGCACGGCGTCCCGCGCTTGGGCTGCCGGCTGTAATGTCGTTCGCATGAATATGCGCAGCTGCGGCGGGACTGACGAGCTTTCGCCGGGAATCTACCATTCCGGGCGCTCCGAAGATGTTGCGGCAGTCGTCGACGGGCTCGTCCGGGAACATGGCTTGCAATCGGTCGCGTTGGTCGGGTATTCGATGGGAGGCAACCTCGTCCTCAAATATACGGGTGAGGCGGGCACGGCTGCTCCTGCTCAGCTGCGAGCGGCCGTCGGTATATCGCCGCTGATGGACTTAGCCGCCTCGTCCAAAGCGTTGCACGAGCTGCGAAACCGGGTGTATGAGTGGAAATTTCTACACAACATGCTGCGCCGCTTTCGCAAGAAAGTAGCACTTTTTCCGGAGCTTTATTCCGAGGAAGGTTTAGAGCGGATCCGGTCGATGCGCGATTTCGATCAGAATGTTGTCGCCCGCTACGGCGGTTTCGCCGATGCTGACGACTACTACCAAAGCGTTGCCAGTTCCAGAGTTGCGGATCGATTTGCGGTACCAACCCTGATTATCCATGCGCTCGACGATCCGTTCATTCGGATGCTCGCGTCTACTCGCGAAACGCTACTTGGCAACGAGCTAGTCACCTTCGTCGAAACGCAGTACGGAGGGCATTGTGCCTTCCTGTCTCCCGATTCGGGCAGCGATCGACACTGGGCGGAGAAGACTTTGGTGCAATGGTTGCTCGCCTTGGACGACCCGTCCCGGGGCGACAACGCTACGGCTGTCGCTAACGAGTTGGCAAGCGGAAGACAGAGCGGGCAATGAGAACAGCCCCGGCTCCGGACCGGGGCTGTCCTCTACGCGCTTAGCACGCCTTAGCCTAGAACCAGTTCCAGAGGTATTGGTTGTAGACTTCGTGGTGATACTGGACCTCTGGAGCCTTCACGAAGGTGCCCAGAAGCCGTGGACAGCGGTCGGCGGAACCCTGCTTGAGATCGGCAAACCTGTCCTTGACGTCATCCCCGAGGATTGTCGAAACCCACTTGGACCCTCGAAAGTCTTCAAGCGCCGTGTAGATATTGTCGGGCAGATACCGATTTGCCGAACGCAGGTTCTTGATCGTCGAGATGTCGCCGTCAAGGCCGGTGCGGAACAGCGAATAGAGCGCGAGATAGGGATTGGCGTCGGGTCCCACGGAACGGACTTCGACCCGCATACTCTTCGAATTGCCGATGGGAATACGGACCATTGAACCCCGGTCAGTCGCTGAGGCCTTGATCTGATTCGGTGCTTCAAAGTGGGGATCGAGGCGCCGATAGGCGTTGACGCTCGAGTTAAGCGGGAGGCAGAGATCGCTTCCGCGGGTCAGAATGCGGTCCACAAACTCCCAGCCGAAAGCGCTGAGTTGTTCCTGGCCTTCCGCGTCCCAGAAAAGGTTGATTCCGTCCTTGGTGATCGACATGTTGGTGTGCATGCCGCTGCCGTTGACGCCGACGACCGGTTTCGGCAGGAAGGAGGCGGTAAATCCGAGGCCGGTCGCGATCTGGCGACAAAGCAGTTTGTAGAGCTGGATCTGGTCGGCGGCCGCGACTACTTCGCCATAGCTGTAGTTGATTTCAAATTGCGATGGCGCGACCTCGGGGTGGTCTTTTTCATTCTCGAAGCCGAGTGCGCGTTGCACCTCGGCGGCAGAATCGATGAACGTCCGCAATGGATCGCCAGGCAGCGAATGGTAGTAGCCGCCCGTGTTCACGTAGTCGAACCTTCCGGTCTGATGAAAATGCCGTTCCGCATCCCGTCCCGCAAAGAGAAAACCTTCGATTTCATTGGCCGCGTTAAGGGTGAATCCTTTTTCGGCGTAGAGCTTGTCGGCATACGCCCTCAGGACGCTGCGCAGATCGCCGGAGTAGGGGCCGCCCTGCTTGTCGATCACCTGACCGAAGACGAAGATCTTGCCAGACCCGAGGATGTCGGCAGGAACCCAGTAGAAGGCGCTCCAGTCGATTCCAAGCCGCAGATCGCTTTCTTTCTGCGCGGTGAACCCACGGATCGAGGAACCATCAAAGGTCAGGTTGTCATAGCTCTTCACGAGAAACTTCTTGTCGTAATCGAGCATGTGCAGGCGACCTTCCAGGTCACTAAACAGCACCGTGACCGCCTTGATGCGTTTCTCGTCAGTGAGGTACTTCAGGCGTTCTTCTTGAATTTTGTCCGCGGCAACTCGATTCTTGCGCTGCTCTTTCGCGGCCAGGTTCTTCTCTTCGAGCTCTTCATATGAGAGCGTCAGGAAATTCCGGATTTCGATCGACATGCGTCTCCTGCTGTGGTGGAGTTATGGCTTTCTTGGGAGCCATTTCTTGCCAAGTTATAGGGTAACGTGGGGGGACAAGGGAGCTGAGCGGTATAAAAAGTTCTGATGATCGGGATAGAAGATGATGATAGTTCCGACATCGTCGCGTGAACCCGCGCATTGCCCGCAAGCTTGTGTTTAGATTTCAAGGACGAGCATCTATGAGAGTCCTCAGCCTGCTTCTCCTTGTCGCCGGATGGTTCCTGGTTGTCGCCGCTATTACCCTTCTCAGGCAGGGTTTCGTTGCAGCCTTTGCCATTGCGGGCGTCGCCGTTGAGTTGCTGGGCCTGATCCTGTTCGCTCGGACGCAAATCCCCGCGCCGCGTTCAGTCGACTCGTTTGTGGAGCGGAGATATTGAATTCGTTTCCGCCGTTTGATCCCAGAATGATCCTTTGCCTGACCTCTATCTTCTTGATCCCGCTGGCCATAGTGGGACTGGCGCTCATGAACGCCGGGTTGGGAAGATCGAGGAATGCCGCCCACTTGCTGGTTTCGACGCTCGGGGTGCTCTCAGTCGCGGTAGCCGTCTACTTTGTCTGTGGCTACGCCTTCCAGGGTTCACCAGGTCTGGCATCGTACTGGTTCAAGACGGAAGGAAAGCAATGGGACTGGATCGGCGGCGGGAAGTTCTTCTTCCGCGGTGTGGTCTTCGACGGATCGCTCCGCTCCTTGAACCTCCTCTTTCAACTCTTCTGCGTTGGTCTGGCAGCCATGATCCCACTCGGCTCGGGAGGAGGCCGCTGGAAATTAAGCGCTAGTGCAATCTCCTCGGCAGTGCTTGCGGGCTGGACTTATCCCTTGTTCGCGCATTGGGTCTGGGGCGGGGGATGGCTTGCTCAGCTGGGCACGAACTTCGGTCTCGGCCAGGGTTTCGTGGATGTGGGAGGCTCGACGACCATCCATGCGGTTGGCGGGCTGACCGGGCTTTGCGTTGCCTGGATTCTTGGTCCACGCCTCGGCAAGTACAGTCCGCAAGGCATGCCGGCGGCCATCCCAGGCCACGACATGGTGATGGCTGGGCTGGGGTGTCTCCTCGCTTTCGTCGGCTGGCTCGGATTGAACTCCGCCGGAGCGGTATTGTTCGCGAATATTCCTCTCAGCCAGGTTGTTCTGGTCGGCGTCAACACTGTTTTGAGTACCGCCTTCGCGATTCTTGCTGCTGCCATCTATACCCGGATACGCTTTGGGAAGCCGGACACTTCGCTTTGTATGAATGGCTGTGTCGGCGGCCTGGTAGCGAGCAGCGCCGGGTGCGCCGTATTGGGTCCGCCTACCGCCGCCCTCACTGGCGCTCTTGCCGGGATCCTGGTCGCTGCCTCAGTCGAGTTCCTCGAACTTCGCTTAAAAGTCGACGACCCCGGCGGCTCCATTTCCATGCACGGGGTCTCAGGCCTATGGGGGGCTATCGCAGTAGCCCTGTTTGCTCCGAACCACGCAGGCCAGTGGCTGGCGCAGCTCACGGGCATTGCGACCGTTCTGGGTCTCGTTCTGCCGTTCTCCTATGGAGTTCAGTGGGGAATCGATCGCGTATGGCCAATGCGGGTCTCTCCCGAAGCCGAGCGCCTTGGTCTGGATCTTCACGAACTGGGTGCAGGAGCCTATCCCGAGTTCATGATCCATGGGGACGAGTTCCTCGGCAGCTGAAGCCCCGCCCTAGGGGCTCTTATTTACTTGACATTTCCAACTCTACATATGTAGAGTTGCGGCCATGAAAGCTCGGCTGTCGCCCCAAACGCTGCGCCTCTTCGAAGCTTTCCTCGTCGCTCCGAGCGAGTGGAGGTATGGCTATGACATCAGCCGGAACACGGGTCTGAAGTCTGGCACACTCTACCCGATATTGATGCGGCTTGCAGAACGGGATCTGCTGGAAACCTCCTGGGAAAGCCCGGAGGCGGGCAAGCCGGCTCGACATCTCTACCGGCTGACCCCGAATGGCTTGCAGTTCGCAAGGCAGCATCGCCTCGCTTTCCCCATCGGACATCTCGGTACGGCGGCATTTGGTGAGGGATAGATGTCGGCTATACGGCGAATCACGATCAAGCTCACACGCATCATCCTTCGGCATGCGCCGGCCGATCGCCGTGAGTGGGCGGCCGCAATGGGCGCGGAGGCAGATTCTATCGAAAACGACTTGGCGGCGCTCCTCTGGCTGCTGGGAAGCGCTGTCGCAATTACCAGGATGTCAGGCCACCCTTCTCGGAAGAGATTGAAGGGGATTTCAGACGATATGGAGGGAGCGATGAAAAGCAACCGGCAAAGGGCCTTAGGCATGTTTTCCGGGGTTGGGATCGCGGTGTTGACAGCGCTCTGCGCATTCAGTCTCTTGCAGCTGTTATTCCATTTGATTCCCTCGCTGAATCCGGCGAGTGCTCCCTGGTTAGCGTGGCTGGTCGTCCTCGCTTTGCCGCAGATCGGCTTCTTCGCTGCGGCCACCGCCTTGTGGCAAAAGAGGAGGTCCATGGCACTAGGCATCCTGCTCTCGGCGGTTTTTCTTGGCGCTCACGTTGCGATCCACCTCGCCACGCACGGCGACGGCCAATAAGATCGGGAGGTTCTCATGGCACCTAATTCCGCCCAAACACGGACGAACACCATCGCACCTTGGCTGAATGTCCTCAGAAATGCCAAGGCAGTCGAATTCTACAAGTCGGCTTTCGGCGCCACCGAAGTCTACCGTCACGATGGCGGTGACGGCATCATCGCGCGACTTTCCATTGGGGGAGCAGAGTTCTGGCTCAGTGAGGAAACTTCAGAGGAGGGAAATTCCACACCGGGATCTCCAAACGGCGGCTCGGCCCGAATGATTCTCACGGTAGCCGATCCAGATGCCGTATTTGCCCAAGCTCGTGCGGCCGGGGCGACCGAGGTCTATCCAGTCGGTGAGCAGCACGGCTGGCGAGTTGGACGGCTGGTTGACCCATTCGGTCACCATTGGGAGATTGGCCGACCCTCCGCGTCACAGGACGGAAATCCGAATCAACATTGAGAGGATTCAGAATGACAAAAAACCGTTCTCTCCCCAGTGACACCCTTCTGCCGCACCTTCAATATCGTGATGTTGTCGTAGCGGTTGATTGGCTTGCGCGAACCTTCGGGTTCAGCGAACACTATCGCTATGGTGATCCGGTCAGCGGTGCTCAGATCTTTCTTGGCGATGCGTTCCTCATGTTGAAGAGAGCGCCGGCTGAGGCGCTACCGGCGCAATCCGTCTGTCGAACTCAGAGCCTGACCGTCCTCGTTGACAATGTGGATGATCACTTCGCGCAGACCCAGGCTGCAGGTGGCAATATCGTCGAAGAGTTACACGAGACCATCTACGGAGAGCGGCAATACGGAGTGGTCGACTTCGAAGCTCACCACTGGCTGTTCTCTCAGCACGCCAGCGATCTTAGTCCTGAAGAGTGGGGCGCCACCACGGTGCAAGCTCCTCGCCATACGACCGAAGCGTCGCCGCGCCCCCGGTTTTGCTATATCGAGATCCCGGCAACTCATGTCGCCGAGTCCATGGCGTTCTACGAGAAGCTCTTCGGCTGGAAGATCCGGCGTCGCGATAGCGATCGTCCTACATTCGACGATGCGCCGGGAAACATCAGCGGAACCTGGGTTCTTGGCCGCGAAGTGGCCATGCAGCCCGGTCTACTGCCGTATATCTGGGTAGACAGCATCGACGAAACGCTGGGATTGGCGGTCGCCTCGGGTGGTGAAGTTGTCTCGATACGAGCAGAGGATGCGAGCGGCGGCGTCATGCGGATCGCCACCTTCCGTGATCCGGCAGGCAATGTGGTAGGTCTTTTTCAGGAAGACTCCCGATCCTAAAAGTCGGCTGCGCGGGCTTGACAAGAGTCCAACGGAGTTGGAACGCCGACTATCGCTCGGCCACCCACATCAGAAGACCGAAGATCACGATCGGGATGAGGGCCAGACCGGCATAGAGCATGGCCTTCTTCTGCCATGGTTCGCGACGCTGCTTCCAGTCCTTGAGCGCCGCTCGATCCTCGATGCCGACCTCCTCGGGATGAGCGAGATCATGGGCGAACTCTCGCGCATTGGGATAGCGGTGTTGCGGATCGCGCTCCATTGCGCGATAAACAATCTCCTGCAGCTCCGGAGAGATAGAAGGGTCATGCACCCGGGGCGGGACGGGATTGTTAAGCAGGCGCTCGTTCATGATGGAGAAGGGATTCGGGCCATCAAAGGGCAGCTTCCCCGTTAGCATTTCATACAGCATCACACCCACGGCGTAGAGGTCGCTCCGGGCATCGCCGCGCTTTCCCTTCACCTGTTCCGGGGAGATGTAGTTCGGCGTCCCCATTACCTGGGTCAGCTTGGCGAACGTCAGCCGCCGGACTCCTTCCCGACCGGCAAGTCCGAAGTCAATCAACTTGATCTTGTCTCCAGGATGTTCCGGGTCTCCGGGAACAACCATAATATTTTCCGGCTTCAGGTCGCGATGGATCACGCCGTGACGATGGATGTAGTCGAGCGCGGCGAGGATTTCCCGAGTGATGCTGACTGCGCGCTCTGGGGGCAGTTTGGGGTGTTCGGAGAGGATGTTCCGTAACAAGCGGCCATCGACCCATTCCATCACCATGTAAACCTGGCTGCGCTCGGAATCCGATGCGGGCTTGATTACCTTCATCACCCCAGGATGGTCCATGGTTTGTCCAATCTGCTCTTCCCGCTTGAAGCGGTCGTAGAAGAGCGGGTCAGACTCCATCTCAGGATGGGGAATTTTGATCGCAACTTTACGGCCATCGTTTAAGTCGGTGGCGCGGAAGATGGAAGCCATCCCGCTGCGGGCAACAAGTTCTTCAATCCGGTAATGATCGAGTTGGTCGCCGGCATGAATGGCATTCATGGAATGGGCATTTTCGGCAATTTGTACAGTCTTCCGCGGTACATGCCGACGCTCTCCACGGCGCGAATACGGATCAATTGAACACTGACATTATCGCTGCCGTCCCGAGCGTTCGCAAGCGCCACCAGCTCGGCCGCAGCGCTCTCCAGTTCGACCGACGGGCTTAGTATGCCGGTCATATCGGCAGGCGCGACCGAGCGGTGGAGTCCATCGGAACAGAGCAGAAGGGTATCTCCAGGAATGAGCAGATGATCGCCGGTGTCGACGCTCACAAACATCTCGTTTCCGAGCGAACGGCTCAGTAAGTTCGCCGTAGTCGCGGCCGCAGCCTGCCGGGCGCTCAGGATGCCCCTACCCAGTTGCTCGTTGGCGATTGTGTGGTCGCGGGTGAGCCCAGTGACGCGCCCGCGCCGGATCAAGTAAGCGCGAGAATCACCAACGTGGGCGACCACGGCGCGGTCATAGCGGATTGCGCAGGCGACAATGGTGGTCGCGATGGACCCTGCAGGAAGGCCGGATCCTGCTGCTTCAAAGACGCGCTGGTTTGCTCTTTGGATAAGCCGCGGAAGAGCAACGGTGAGTGCTTCGCTTGAGGAGATTGAGGGTAGGCCGGTAAGCAGGGTCTCGATGGCGATTCGGGAGGCTATTTCTCCGCCGGCTTGTCCACCGACGCCATCGGCTACGGCAAAGCACCAACCTCGCGCTTCTGCTTCCTCGGGAGTCGCCGGCTGATAAGACCCGCAATAGTCTTCGTTTTGGTCGCGGCTGGGGCCGGTGTCCGAAAATTCTGCGAATTCAAGATCGAGCATGGACGCTTAGAGCAGAAGTATATGTGCCGGAATGTGGTGCTGTATGTTTCCTCGGGGAAGGGCACACAGCCCTGAGGGTCCGCATGAGGAGTAGCTGTGCTTCCGCCTAGACGCTGCTGTTGCTCGTAACTCGCTCCTGAATCAAGGTCGATCTGCCCGTCTTCCTGCTTGAGCGGAGGAAGTAGATACCACCATAAATCGCCCAGACTGCCGCTATCCCCAGCGCGTAGAGCGGCTCTCGCTTAGATCCATACCCCATAAACGGCCCGATGAGGTAGAAAGCCATGCAGGCCAGGTTCGCGAACAGGCCAAACAGGGGGATCGCCAAGTGGAGGATGGGATTGAATTTCGGGTGGCGGTGAAAAGCCACCATGCAAGTGATGCAGCTCAACATGTACAGGACGAAGGTTCCGAAATTCGAAGCCAGCGTCACCATCAGCAGGGTGTTCGGCAGAGCAGCGAGCCGGTCATGCGAAAAGTAGCCGAAGCTCGAGAAAATGCCATGAGGAAGCGCCTGAATCGTAGCATCGGTCGGAGCGCTGGCATCGCCAAAGACTACGGCGACGGCAACGCAGCCTACGATCGCGGAGATCGTCGCCAGCGTCCAGATGGCGCGATGAGGCGTGAGGTTCTTGCTGTGCAAGGCGCCCAAATGTCCGGATAATTCCCTATCCTTGCCCATTGCGTAAGTGACTCGCGCGCCCGTATTCATGCAGGAAAGGGTGGTTCCGATAAGGGCGAGGAAGACCGTGAACGCCTCAATCAGCATGAAGGCGCGCCCATGGCCCTGCCCAAACAACGCATCGCCAACCATAATCATCATGTCGCCGATTGGCGCGGCCGAGCTGGTGGCGCTCTGCATCGTATAACCGCTATTCAGAAAATAGTTGGCACAGAAATATTCGATTAGATAGCAAAAGGCCCCTTGGACAAGCAGCGAAGTGACTACGGCAATGGGAACATCCCGCTTGGGATTCTTCGCTTCTCCGCCCATGGCGGTGACCGACTCAAAGCCGACCAGGATCAGGATGGCCACTGTCGCCTGGATGAACGCCCAGGCAACGCTATGAACGGCGATCACGGATGTTGGAGTCGGATGGGTAAGGAAGTTTCCTTTGTCGTCGGTAGTTGGGTAGCTGATATGGTACGGAACGATTTTGCCGGCTCCATCGACTTTCGGCTGCGGTGTTCCTGAGGAGTCACGGACCACAGTCTCTGTAGTCGCGCCATTGACGGTTGCGCTGGTGGTGGCGAACTCGTAGTTGTAGGCCTCGCCCTTGGTCGCATCGAACTGGTAAGCAATGCTTCCTGGAGGGTGATGGAGGCGGTAGCCGAGCGCCATTACCGAGAAGATGATCAGAGCAGCGATCTGAACAAAATTGATGACCACGTTTACCGAAGTCGCGCCTGAAATGCCGCGATGGGCGATGTAGGCGATCAAAAACGAGAACACGACGGCAATGAGCATCATGAACAGCGGACCGGGGTTCGAGGCGCTCATGAGGTCCGGCCGAAGCGTCCCGACCACATAGCCGCAGAGAATTCCCATCGTGGCGACCATGACCCCGGGGTAAATCCAGTAATAAAGATGGGAGCCCCACCCAACAATGAATTTCGAAAGCCGGGCATAGCGCCACGCCCCATGATGGTTCAGGAAGGCTTGCTCGGCGAAATAGTAGGAACTCCCCGTACCGGGATAAATCTTCGCCATCTCGGCGTAGCAAATCGCGGTAGAAAGACAGAGCAGCAAGGCGACGACAATGCCCATCCACATGGAAGGTGCAGTCGAACCGGTTGTGGCCTGGATGTAGAAGGTAAGCCACAGGAAGGCTCCCGGGGCGATGAGCGCCATCGCGTTCATCGTCAATCCGGTAACGCCTAGACTTTTTCTCATCTCAGGCGTTGGGTTCGTTGCCATCTAGGGTCTCCTTGGGTGCAATTTAGCCCTTTGCAATTTAGCGATACGAGCAAGGCACGGGTATGCCCGGGGATGAGGGTCATTCCAGCCAGCAGAGCGCGTGAATTCTGGGTGAATGTAAATGGTATCGCCGTTTGCCGCTACGCACCGTTTCCATAAGACTTTTCTATTGCATCAATCGAGGACATTTATCCGGAAAAGGCCGTTGGGGGCTGTGCTTCATCGAAAAAGCATCTCACTGAGTGCAAGCCAAAAAAGAGCTCGAAAATTTCTGAGATGGTGATGGAATGGCAAATCAATTAGCACTCGTAACAGGCGCTTCGAATGGTATCGGGTACAACCTCGCGAAGGTTTTCGCGGAAAATGGCTTCGATTTGATTATCGCGTCGCATGGAGAGCGACTGGAGAGCGCCGAACAGGACCTCCGCTCCCTGGGCGTGAATGTAACGGCGATTGAAGCAGACCTTGCCACCTATGAAGGGGTGCAAAGCTTCTGGAAGGGCGTTGAAGCCACCGGACGCCCGGTCGACGCTGCAGCGATCAATGCTGGTGTAGGCGTCGGAGGCCTCTTTGCAGAGACTGATCTGGAGGCCGAGATCAATCTGGTCCGGCTCAATGTGGAAGGTACCGTCCACCTCGCAAAGCACGTGGTCCGTCATATGGTTGGACGAGGTCAGGGAAGGATTCTAGTGACCGCCTCGATCGCCAGCGAGATGGTCGCGCCTCGGGAGGCCGTCTACGCGGCTTCGAAGGCATTCGACTTGTCTTTCGCGAAAAGTCTACGGGAGGAGCTGGCAGGTACTGGCGTATCCGTAACGGCTCTACAGCCGGGACCCACCGACACCGACTTCTTTCATCGTGCCGGTATGGACGATACCAAAGTCGGCCAGGAGGGCAAGCACGCAAGCCAGCCGTACGATGTGGCCAGGCAAGGATTCAAGGCGCTCATGGCTGGCGAGCAGCACGTCTACGCCGCCGACCTCAAGACAAAGATCCAGGGAGCCGTGGCTGACTTTGTGCCAGATTCGGTCAAGGCTTCGATGCACGAAAAGCTGGCGGAACCGGTGGGCAGCAAATAGGAGCAGCCCACCTGCCGAAAAATAGCTAAGGCCACCGAACGTCGTCAGTCTCTGGCGTCCGGTGGCCGGCTTCTTATCAAGGAAGCGATCCTACTTAGTGTTAAACGGACGCTACTTGGTGTTCTTCTTGCCTGCACCTGCTTCAAGCAGCGCTGGCTTTGACAATCCCAGCTTGTTGTCGTCGAATTGCTTCGCCGCGGCGAGCACCTTGTCGCGAGCATACGCGGCGTCATGCCAGCCTTTGATCTCCACGCGCTTTCCTTCTAAATCCTTGTAAATAGAGAAGAAGTGGGTCATTTCCCGGAGCATGTGCGGGTAGATCTCCGAGTAATTCCAGACGTCCCTATATCGTGGATTGCCCTTGCCTACCGCCAGCACTTTTTCGTCGAGCACTCCCTGGTCGAGCATCTCGAGCAGGCCGATTGGACGAACCTCCATCACGCAACCCGGAAAGCTGGCGGCATCGACGAGAACCAGAACATCGAGCGGATCTCCGTCGTCGCTCAGCGTGGACGGGATGAACCCGTAATCCCCCGGATAATGGACCGGCGAGTAGAGGTTCCGGTCGAGCCGGAAGACGTGGAGCTTTTTATCGTACTCGTATTTGTTGATTCCCTCGAGCGGAATCTCTATCACTGCATTGACGACCTCAGGGACTTTTTCCCCGATGGGCAGTTCCAGATAGTTGACCATATTCTCCCTGTCTAAAAAGTATAGAAGTCTGAGGACGGAAAACACTGTTGGTCCAAGAAAAGCATCCGCTATGCGGAAAGAGACAATGTCGTTACGAGTCTATAATCGAGCAGAATGAAGGCTTATGTCTACGTTACATTGAAGCGCAGCGTTCTCGACCCTCAGGGTCAGACAATCCAGAGCGCGTTGAAAAAAATGCAGTACCAAGGCGTGGATGACGTCCGGCAGGGCAAGTATTTCATCCTCACCCTGGAAGACGCGCTCGATGCCGCAACTGCCCACACCGAAGTGGAACGGATCGCCCGCGAGGTGCTCACCAACCCGGTCATCGAAGAATTCACCTTCCGGCTGGAAGACTAGCGTCAAGCCTGCGGAGGGCCCAGTATGTGTGGAATCGTGGGTTATGTTGGTCCTCGAGAGGTAGTCCCGGTCATCATCGAGGGATTGCGGCGGCTGGAGTATCGCGGTTACGACTCTGCCGGAATCGCAGTTGGATGCGCCGGGCAGCCGCTTGAATTACGCCGTGCGCCCGGCAAGCTGCGGAACCTTGAAGAAGTCATCCGGGAACATCCGATCTTTCCCGATGCCAAACACGGCTGCGGAGGGACGTGGGGGGTTGGTCACACCCGCTGGGCAACTCACGGGCGGCCGACCGAGGAAAATGCCCACCCGCACCGTGATTGCACGGGCCGGATCGTTGTTGTTCATAACGGCATTGTCGAAAACTATCTCGACCTTAAACGCGAACTGCAGGCCGAAGGTCACGTCTTTGTCACAGAAACCGATACCGAAATCATCGCCCACCTGATTGAAGAGGAGATCAAGTCCGCCGCCGATTCGGGCAAGACTATGCTGCTCGAAGAAGGCGTCCGGCGTAGCGTCGCGCGTTTGACTGGCGCCTTCGCCATCAGCGTCATATCGGCGGACGAGCCGGACAAGATTGTCGCGGCTAGAAATGGTCCGCCGGCCGTGATCGGCCTTGGGGAGGGCGAATATTTTGTCGCCTCGGATGTTCCCGGAATTCTGCACCATACCCGCGATCTTCACTTCCTTGGCGATGGTGAGTTGGCAGTCATCACCCGGGATGGGGTCCACCTGACCGACTTCGAGGGTGACCAGCTTCCACTCAAAATCCAGCGCATTCTCTGGGATCCGATCCAGGCGGAAAAGGGCGGATACAAGCATTTCATGCTCAAGGAGATCTTCGAGCAGCCGCGCGCAGTACGCGATACAACGCTCGGCCGCATTTCGCTGAATACCGGAACGGTTTTCCTCAGCGAGATGAAGATCAGCGATGAGGAGTTCCGCGACGCACCCCGGATCGACATTGCCGCCTGTGGAACGAGCTGGCATGCTGCTTTGGCTGGGAAATACATGATCGAGCGGCTGGCCCGGATACCGGTAGAGGTGGATTATGCCAGCGAGTTTCGCTACCGCGATCCGATCATCGACTCTCGATCGATCGGCATGCTGATTACTCAATCTGGTGAAACTGCCGACACTCTTGCCGCTCAGCGGGAGATGTTAGCCAAAGGTCTGAAGACCATCGCTATCTGTAATGTTGTGGGCGCAATGGTGGCGCGCGAGGCCCATGGCACGATTTATACGCATGCCGGACCGGAGATCGGGGTCGCTTCGACCAAGGCTTTCAGCTCTCAATTGACAGCGTTGTTCCTGTTTGCCCTCTACCTGGCGCAAACACGGAATACGATCACCGGCGACGAGAGCATTGCCCTGGTCGAAGCACTTACCCGGCTGCCGGGCAAGATTGAAGAGGTGCTGCGGACTGCCGACCTAGCCTGCGAGAAGCTGGCGCGGGTTTATTCGACTGCTCGCGACTTCCTTTATCTGGGGCGCGGTATTCACTACCCCATCGCACTGGAAGGAGCACTCAAGCTGAAGGAGATTTCCTACATCCACGCTGAGGGCTACCCTGCCGGAGAGATGAAGCATGGTCCGAATGCGCTCATCGATGGGACGCTTCCAGTCGTGGTGCTTGCGACCAAAGACGGTGCCAATCATGGGTCTAGACTCCGGTATGAGAAGACCTTGTCGAATATTCAGGAGGTGACTGCGCGGTCGGGCAAAGTCATCGCGATTGCGACCGAAGGAGACGAGCAGATCGGCGACCTGGTCGACCAGGTCATCTATATCCCTCAGGCGCCCGAACTCTTGCTTCCGCTACTGGACGTTGTTCCGTTGCAGCTGCTGGCGTACCATATCGCGGTCCGGCGTGGATGCGATGTCGATCAGCCGCGCAATCTGGCCAAGTCGGTTACGGTGGAATAGCCATCGATCTCTAACCCCAAATCGCTAACCAGGCCTGAAACGAGGTGCTTCGATTGCATCCGCGATACTCGCTTGTTGCGGCTATTTTTGTGTTCGGCCTCCTGAAAGTTGCTTTCGCACAGCCGGCAAGCGAGAGCTCTCTACCCTCCGCGGCTCAGTTGCAGGCTTTGGCCGGCGAATACACCGACGATAGCGAGCCCGACACCCCGCTGAGCTTCTATGAAAAAGACGGCCAACTTGTTCGCGAAGGTCCGCGCACCTTTCCCAGTGAACTGACGGCCGTAAATTCAACCGAATTCTCCTCCAGAGACGGAACCGGCGAGCGCTACCAATTTAAGCTGGGCCCATCAGGTCAGGCTTCTAGGGTCACGGTGATTTCAGGAGGAAGCCCGGGTAAGGAAATCATGCGCCGGACCGGTGATGCCGTTCAGCGAGACTTTCCGCCTTATGAACGCCAAGAGGCGATAATTCCGATGCGAGACGGCGTCAAGCTGCACGCCATCATCCTGAAGCCGGCCAACCAGCATGCGCCCTTGCCCATGCTGATGGCCCGTACTCCCTACGGTGCCGGCGAAACCACGATGGCAAGCTTCTACGCTGACCGGCCCGAGCTGGCTCGTGCGCAATACATTTACGTTTGCGAGGATATTCGCGGCCGTTTCGAATCGGAGGGCGAGTTTTTGATGATGCGGCCGTTGGCCGATCCCAGCGATCCGAAAGCGATCGACGAAAGCACCGATGCATACGACACAGTTGCCTGGCTGCTTGTCAATGTGCCCGGGAACAACGGCCGCGTGGGTGTCATTGGCATCAGCTATCCAGGTTTTCTGGCGATGATGTCAGGGATCGGTCCGCATCCCGCGGTGAAGGCGATCTCTCCTCAAGCTCCCATGATTGATGTGTGGAAGGGAGACGATTTTTTCCATAATGGGGCCTTTCGCCAGACCTATGGCTACGATTACGCCCTCGGCATCGAGAGCGGCAAAGAAAATACTGATGTTCAGTACGGTGACAACGTCGACGGGTACGACTTCTTCCTGGAACGCGGTTCGTTCGCTGAGGACGTCAGGCGGGCTGGCGCCCAGACACCGTCGGGAGCGATCCTGCCGACCTGGCGGCTATTCCTCGATCACCCTGCTTACGACAATGTCTGGTACTTGCGCGGAGTCGAACATCATCTGACTGCCGTAGCTGTTCCGACGCTGACCGTAGGCGGCTATTACGACCAGGAAGATATGTGGGGCCCGCAAGAGGAGTACAGTGTCCTCGAACGGCACGACGCAAATCATCAGAATTTTCTGGTCCTCGGGCCGTGGCAGCACGGCTCATGGTCTTCGTCTTCGCGGCATCTCGGCGCGATCCAGTACGGCGAGCCGATCGGCACCGAATACCGAAAGCAGATCGAAGCGTCTTTTTTCGCACGCTTTCTTAAGGACGAGCCCGGCTTCGATCTTGAGGATACGGCGAGCTTTCAGACTGGGTCGAATAAGTGGAAGCGCTATGCCCACTTTCCTCCCGCGGAGTCTACACCGACGAAGCTTTACCTGAATGCGGGCAAGAAGCTAGGCTGGCAACTTGGTAGCAAGCCAACCAAGTCTTCTTACATCTCCGATCCCAGGAATCCAGTGCCTTACCGTCACCGGCCCATTGAGCCGACTTACGCTGAAGGTTCTCATTGGGGTCAATGGATGACTGAAGACCAGCGGTTCGTGACGCGACGCAAGGACGTATCGATCTGGACCCTCGCGGTCGGCAATGACTTGACTCTCACCGGAGAGGTGATCGCCGACCTGTTCACCTCGACGACCGGCAGCGATGGAGATTTGGTGGTAAAGCTCATCGATCGATATCCCGACGACGACGCCGATCCGGCGATGCGCGGCTACGAACTGATGACTAACGAGGAGATCTTTCGTGAACGGTATCTCAACGGCTTCGATCAACCAGCAGCATTGAAGCCCGGCGAAGTCAGGGAAGTGAAGTATAGTCTCCACGCCGTTGACCATGTTTTCAAGAAAGGCCACACCATCATGGTCGAGGTCCAGAGCACCTGGTTCCCGCTCTACGACCGCAATCCGCAGACGTTTGTGCCGAACATCATGAAAGCGGATCCGGGAGATTACAAGAAGGCGAAAGTGACGATTGTCTCCGACCTGAGCCACCCATCCGGCTTAATCCTGCCGGTAGTGAGTCAGTGAGGCTTGAGCCGGACCTTTCACCGTTTAAATTTTCGGCCGCCGTCGCGCTGGGCGGCTCCCGATTGAAATATCAGCAAGGTTGACGGATGAAGAAGGAAGGCTGCTGCGCTGAATGACAGGCGGCAAGCCGGTGCATCCCGCTGCTTTCGATTGTTGTTCATGGTTCTATTCAAGTCTGGCTGCAAGTGCCGGGCCCGCGATCGAAGATCACCCATCTAGGCGGGGGTGCGTTGGCCTTCTATATCCCAAGCGTCTTGGCTTCGATTTCCTCCAGTGTTTGTCCCTTAGTTTCAGGCACGAACTGCAGAACGAAGACGGCGCCCGCAAGGCAGATGCTGCCATAGATGAAAAAGGTTCCCGAGCTACCCAAAGTACGGTTGATAAATGGGAATGAGTAAGTCAACGCGAAGGAAGAGATCCACAGCGCCGATACGGCAAGAGATACGCCGATCGATCGCAACCGGTTGGGATAGATCTCAGCAATGAGCACCCATGTCAGCGGGGCGAGCGTCATCGCATAACAAGCGATCGCGCAGAGGGTGAGGACCAGTACAGCCGTGCCGTGTACGCCGATGCGGTAAGCGAAACCCGCCAATAGATGCGACACCCCGATGCCAAGGCAGCCGAAAAGCATGAGCGGGCGGCGCCCCAAACGATCGACAACCGCCATCGCTGCCATCGTAAAGAGCAAATTAATCGTGCCGGTAATGACGATGTCCAGGAAAATCTGGTTTGTGCCTATTCCGGCCGTACGATAAACTTCTTCGGCGTAGTTGAAGAGAATATTGATGCCGCTCCACTGCTGCAGGACCGCGAGCACAATGCCGATGAGAAGCGCCTTCCGCACTCCTGGTCGCAACAAGCCACGCCAACTTGCTGTCCTGGATTGCTCTTCGCGCAGGGCAGAGGCAATGCCGGCAACTTGCGTGGTTGCGTAACCAGGATCGCCACCGATTTTTCGCAGCACCGTCTCGGCCTCATGCGCACGTCCTCTAGCAAGCAGCCATCGCGGGCTTTCTGGAATGCCAAAGGCCGCCAGCAGGAAAACAACAGCGGGAATTGCTACGGCGGTGAACATCCAACGCCAACCAGTTTGCACATTCCACGACGCGAGCATCGCTTCATGAGTACTGTTCAGCGGTACCGGACGGGCGATTCGCCAATTGGCAATCTGTGCCAGCAGGATACCCACGACAATGGCGAATTGATTGAGACTTACTAACCGTCCACGATGGGCTGCAGGGCTGACTTCAGCGATATAGAGTGGAGAAATGTTGGAACTTAAGCCAATGGCCACCCCGCCGGCGATACGCCACGCTATGAAGACTGCAAACGTGGATGCCCAACCGGTGAGGATCGAGGACGCTGCAAAGAGGATTGCCGAAACGATCAGAACTGGCTTGCGCCCATAGCGATTGCCGAGCGCTCCGGCGGAGAGTGAACCGGCGAAACAGCCTATGAGGGCGCAACTGTTGGCCCAGCCAATGGAAGCTGCGCTGTCCAGATGAAAATAAATCTCGAAGAACTCGCGCGCTCCTCCGATCACTACCCAGTCATAGCCAAAGAGTAAACCTCCCAGAGCCGCAACCACAGCGATGCCCCACACGTACGCAGTCGCAGACGTGGTAAGCAGGCTGAGATCCTTCTTAGCCGAAACGCTTGGTCCCTGCATGGCTACCAGGCCGCCTGATCGGCGAGAAGATCGCAAACGCCGGCATGGGACCGATCCAGATTGGATATTTCTTCGAGCGCCCGCTGGGCGTCAACTCGTCTCCCCATTCCCAGGAGTGCCTGGGCACGAAGAAACGTCGCAGTGATGTGCTGACGCTTTTGCAAGTCTTCCTCAAAGAGAAGCATCGCAGGCAGCGATGTCGCGAAGTAATCGATCTTTGGCCTCTGCTTTTCCAGTGCGTCCGCAAATGAAAGGATGTTCTTGAACAGTGAATTCGCCTCCTCGCTTCGGCCAAGGCGGAGTAATGACATCGCACTCCAGTAAGTCATCTCTGAAACGGAGCGAACCTGCATCTGCTGGAAGTCGCCGCGCTGATGAGCGGCAGCTTCCCAATGTTGGCGCGCACGAAGCGGATTACCCGCAGCCGACCATGCTTCTCCAAGCCAGAATTCGATATTGCTATGATTCGCGAGCAAGTGCCGGGCTTCGCTCAGGCTTCGCGGCGGAAGATCTGCGGCCTTGAAGTGATCCATTGCAGTGCGCGTATTGTTCGCTCTCAGGGCTATACGGCCCAGAAGCAATTGCGCGCGAACGTATTCGCCCAACACCAGGCCTTCGCCGCCTTCCCAGGGCTGAAACTTCCGGGCCAGCAGGAGCGAAAGAGCCGCGTCCGGCCTGCCGACCTGGTTATAAAGCGATGCTAGCTCAACCGTCAGATCATCGCGCAAAGCAATCATCTCAAGGCAATCCTCAAGATCGGTGAGCCTCTCTGCCGGATCATCACCCATTCGTTTTCTGAGCTGATCCTGTTCATAGAGAATGCGCGCATCGTTGGGCGATGCCTCGCGCGCACGACGGAAGGCTTCGCGAGCACGCTGCGGGTCTGATTGCACGTTGTAGTACGAGATACCCAGATTGCGCCATGCGGTCGAGAAACCCGGGTCCAGCTTGACCGCGTTTTCCCACTGGGCGATCGCTTCATGATGTCGACGCCGGTCATAGAAAAAATTGCCGAGATAGTACGGCGCGCGCGCATCGGACGGGTTGACAGCAATCGCTGCCTCGAGGATCCGCATCTCCTCGAGCCGGCTGGGAAAAACATATGCCGGACTTGCGGCAGCAGCGCATTGCATCAATTCCTGGCTTCGCGTTGGCTCATCGCCCATTGCTTGAGTGGTGGCAATTGCATAGAGAGCGATGGCACCCTCATCGGCTGCGAGAATGCGGCGTGCATCCTCAATCAGGCCGGCACGAATGAGATCAAAGGCAAGGTCCAGCGTTTGTCCCTTATTGGAAGGGGGAATGCCGGTTTCCAGAAAACGACTCCAGGTATCGAGCGGATCGAGCGCGCGCACTGCAGCGAGTGGAGACTCAGCCTCAGCGGAACGCTCTAGCTGGCGCAACACCACGACGCGAAGATTCAAGGCGTTCAAGTTGTCGGCATCCGCGCGCAATGAGCGGTCCAGGTGCTCCATCGCTGCAGCGAGTCGTCGATTTCGCACGTCCATCTCGGCCAGCCGATGAAAGGCGGGACCGCGCCACGACGCTGACCACGTAGCTTTGTAGAAGGCATCGTAGGCTTGGTCATGACGATCCTGAAAAAGAAGCGCCATGCCGAGGTTGTAGTAGGCCTCACTGTCATAGGGGTTGGGATTGCGCATGGTGAGGCGCGCGATTGCCTTGCGCAGATAGGTCTCTGCCGCAGCAAACTCGCCGCGCCTCAGGTGCATGCAGCCAAGTGCATGATTCGCGCGGCTGTCACCTGGGTCGCGGCGCACGGCTTCTCGCCAGTAAGGCTCCGGCGATCGGGTCGCGTGCCGGTATTGCTCTAGATGAAGACCGGTCAGATAAAGCTCGTCGTTCGATCCGATGTCTTCGGGTGGCGGAGGCTCCGTAGCCTCATTGGGCGCAGGCGCGGGAGCGATCTCAGCGGGTGCATAGCGCAGAAGAATTTCGCCCGCTGCTTCCAGTTCGACAACCAGATCATCTTCGCCGCGAGCAAGAGGAAACGCCGTATGGAGCGGCTCTTCTGGTCGAAGTCTGCCACGCCAAACCTCCGATTGCCCATTGGCAACAGCCACATGCACAATTGCGTCGTCAATCGCGTACGTCACCAGCAGGTGGATTCGCGCTTCACCTTCTTCGCGCTCGAGTTGCAACGCTGCGTGTAGGTTGGCGACGTCGGGAACGCCGATCTCACGAATGGGATACCAGAACTGGCTGAAGCTCTTTGTCTCTCCCGGCGCAAGAAAAGAAAAGTCGGGCTGGTTGTCCGTGTAAACCCCAGCCATTAATTCAATGTACGGGCCATCGGCATCAGTGAGGCTTCGATCCCACGCATAGCCAAACTCGTGATTGCCCCATGTCCACTGCTTCTTGCCTGGAGCGATATGATGATCTGCTACGTGCACCATGCCGGCGCGCTTCGCATGGTCATATCCTCCGAAGAAATCCTGTTGCGAGTTGGCGATCATATAGCTGGTCGGCACGGGAATGTTGGAATACCAGCTAAGGTCGTTGGCGGGATACGATCCATCCGGCGCAAAATTGCTGGGCGTCTCTTCGAGCGGTACCCCATGCAGTGCACGTTCGCCATACGGAATGCCGTAGTAGGTGCCGAGACTCTGCGGGAATTCCGTCACGGCCCGCTTAGCATGATCGGCGACGAAGCGGACATCGCCAGGGAAGAACGACTGATACTGCTCGTGAACCCGCGTCGCAACATTCGCCCACCACAAAAATGTCTGCGTGTCCCAAGTGCGGTTGTAAAGCCGGACCTTCAATTCCAAGTAAGCGCGCCCCGGACGGAGACAGACCCCATGCATTCCCTTCATGCGCGACATCGGATCATGGTCGCTGCACCACACGGTGACCGACCCATCGTTTTCACGTTCGATTGCCACTTCCACAGGAAGGAAAGTCGCCGGGCGGTGATGCTGCGGCCAGTTGAACTCGACGCCACCCGAGATCCACGGCCCGGCAAGCCCCACCAGGGCCGGCTTGATCACATTCTGACGGTAGAAGAAGTCGTATCCGTTGACCTTGTCATATCCGACATGAATGCGTCCACCAATCTCAGGCAGAATCATCAGCCGCAGGTATTCGTTCTCAAGATGGACCGCCTGCCACGCATGCTCACACGGCACTGTCGATACACGATCAATTACTGGCATTGGATAAACTTTGCCGCTGCTTCCCTGGTACACGCGTTTCTCGAGGAACAAAGGATTCGGATCCGGCGGCGCGGGATGGTAGGTCTTCATCACGACCGGCTCATGCCAGGCCTTCACTGGCCCGGCTTCGCTGGCCGGCGCTGACGGCAAGATTAGCTCTGGACTGGTTGCCGTTGACAGCACGGACGCTATGGATGCTTCGGTCTCGCTTTGAATCGTCGTATCCTCGAGAAATAAGCTCGAGTTAACGTTACCGCTCCTGGTCGCAGGTGGCAAACCTACTCTTTCGACAGAGCGTTGGCGACATTTTCCAGAGGGGTAGTGTACTGCGCAAGGCTGATGTTTCGTTGACGGCCACTCTGCTTAATCCTGGAGTTGAGTGGCAGTATTCTCGGTGGTCATAGAGAGTGCGGACCTCGTTCGGAGTTTCAGCTTGTGCTCGGATCCGAACTAAAGTCGTTCTCTCTGACGTTTCGATGCGACTACAAAACTGGGCAAGCCGAGGTTAAAGGGCTGACGCGGGTCGGGTTTGATTTCGTGGCGGCAAGGGTCTTTCGGATCTCTCGCGATTACCTGCTGATGCAGCTATTGCTTCGAGCGACTGGCGTTCCGCAGCAACTCCCCAACGCGCCTGGGCGAGGCCGGCGGCGATCATGACCGCGGCGCCGAGGACATAACCGGAAAGTAACGGCCCCCGGGATTGGCCGCCGATGAGATGTCCAAAGATAAGTGGGCCGAAGAGGCCTCCGGCAAGCGTTCCAAAGGCGTAGAAAAGGGCAATACAAGATGCCCGGACTTCCTGCGGAAAGACTTCGCTGACGGTGAGATAAGCGGAACTGGCCGCCGACGAAGCGAAGAAGAACGTCAGCGCCCACCAGACTAATTGCGAGATCACGCTAAGTTTGCCCAGGTAGAAGAGCCAGCTGGACCCCAGAAGCGAGAGACCCGAGAAACAATAGGTGGCGGCGATCATTTGACGGCGGCCAATCGTATCGAAAAATCTTCCGAGAACGACCGGACCAAGAAAATTAGTGCAAGCAATGGGAATGAAGCAGTAGCCGATCCGGGCCGTGTCCACACCGTAATAACGCAGCAGAACTAGAGCGAGCGAGAAAAAGACGGAGTTGTAAAAGAAGGCTTGCGCCGCCATGAGGCTAAAGCCCAGCAAAGCGCGACGCCGGTATGGGCCGGACAAGATACGGGCCAACTGGCGCAGGCTTGAAACCCGCTGAATTTGGACTTGCGTCAGTGCGGATGGTAAGGGAGGCGTCTGAGAAGGAAACAGATTGCCTCGGCCTGCGGCAGACGTTGCCACTGAAGATTCGATCTCCGTAACTACCACCTCTGCCTCCTGAAGCGCGCCGCGGCTCAGCAGCCAGCGCGGACTTTCCGGGATGTATCGCCGCATCACTATGACAACAATCCCCAGCGGCACGCCGGAGCAGAAGGCCAGCCGCCAACCGAGTGCGAGACCGAAGACCTTTGGCGACAGGAAAAGGATGGAGACCAGCGATCCGACGATAATGCCAAGCCAGAAGGTCGCGTTGATCCAGAGGTCGACGCGGCCCCGAAGCCGGGCGGGCACTAGCTCGTCGACAGCCGAGTTGATCGCTGCATATTCTCCACCGATCCCGGCGCCGGTAAGTACGCGGCAAATTGTGAAGCTGAGCAGATTCCAGGAAAGGCCGGTGGCAGCGGTCGCGCATAGATAGAGCAACAACGTTCCGCTGAAGAGTTTGCGCCTGCCGTAGCGATCGGCGAGATGGCCGAAGATGAGTGCACCGCCCACTGCTCCCGCCAGATAGAACGAGGAACTGAGACCCAGTTGCGAATCGCTCAGGGAAAGCGTCTGCGAACTCTTGAGCGCCCCGGCCAGCGATCCTCCCAGGCTGCCCTCAAGACCGTCGAGCAGCCAAGTGACTGCGAGCGCAGCGATCACGCGCTGGTGCCAGCGGCTCCATGGCAGGCGATCAAGCCGTGCAGGAATGTCGGATTCGATGACGTCGGATTCGATGACATCCGAGGTTGGGCTGGACGTCGTTTCGAGCCTCACGGACGGTATTTCTGCTAGTTGCTCGCCTCGCGCGTCAGGAGCCTTCATGAGCATTGCCCAGGGGAGCATCTTGAAGATGTCGACACGGAGCTCTGCTCGCAGAAGCGCTTTAACTTTGTTAAAAGGCCGCTTAACTCAAATGCATCGCCGCCGTCGACCTTGCTTGCATTGCCAGTCCGCATCAATGTGGCTCGCTCCTTTGCTCCTCGCCATCTGATGCCTAAGCGGGCTGTCACGGCGGCCGCTCAATCAAGTCGAACCCTCAAGCGCATTAAGTAAATTGGCTCATATCAATCTTCAGGGAGTACTTTTCACCATGCTCCAATTGTTCATCCCAAGTGACTTCGCGCCCGGTTTCGGCAGCCATACGGCCCAACATGCAGCTGAGCGCGCTTTGGACGCCATCGGCGGTCTGGTTGTGGAATTTGCTGTCGGTGATGCTGGCGATAAAGCTCTTGTCTTTTTCGCTATCAGCATGGGCAAGATTGTCGCTGAAGGCTCCGTTGGCGGCGAAGGTCGCGGGCTGGCTGCCCGAGCTTGGGGCACTGGGGTCCGACCATGTCCAGGCATTTTCGCCGACGATACGCACCGCCCCCGAATAGGGCGCCTCGGCGATGCCGGTGGCCCCGAAGATGCTTTCAGAAACATCAAAAAAACCGTTGTTACCGAACTGGGTCGAGGAGAAGCTGACGCGTACATCGCCGGGATAGGTGTAGATCACCTCGTAGTTGTCCCAGGTATCCCCGGCATGAGTGATGATGTTGCGGCCGCCGCGTGCGACGGCTTTCGTCGGGTGGGCCTGAAGAATCAAGTTGCAGAGGTCGATGACGTGGATGTTTTGCTCGACCAGGATGTTACCGGAGAGAACACGATCCCACAGCCAATTGCGCAACCGCAACTCGTCGGCGGACATTGGCGGCCGCTCCGGATACTTAGAGGCGGGAGCATTGTAATGGGCGGCTACCGAGCCAATCTTGCCAATGTGCCCGGCATGTATGCGGCGAATGATCTCGGCGATCGGTGGCGCGCTGCGCACCTGAAATCCCACGTCCAGACTGAGGCGGCCTTCGGCGCGTTTGCCAATCTCCAGCGCTTGTTTGGCTTGGGCTACATCGACTCCCAATGGTTTCTCGCAATAGACATGCTTGCCGGCGGCAACGACCGCCTCGAGATGTTGGACGTGAAACCATGGTGGCGTCGAGATCTGGATGGCATCGACGCCGGATGCGGCGGCCAGTTCCTCGAAAGCCTTGTATCCGCGGAACATTAGCTTGGTGTCTACAGGAGGTATGCCCAGCGAACGGTTCACGTCGTCGAAGTGGGCTTTGCCTTTGGCGAGCTGATCGGGGAAGATATCGGCGAGCGCGACGATGCGGGCCGTAGTGTTCTTGGCGAACGAGGTTGCGACAGTCGTGCCCCGATTGCCGCATCCGAGGAGGCCCAAACGGACAGCGGAGTTTGCTTCATAGCCAAACGCGGTACGGGATTTAAGCAGCAGGAGACTGGATGCGCTGGTAGCGCCACTAATGAATTCTCTTCTATCCATGGGAGACTCTCTCTCGTCGGTGTCGATTTGTGCTCAGGCAGGCTGCTGGATTTTGGCTAGGATCGCTTCGAGGTAAAGCTTCTCTTGCTTCACGTCTTCAATCTGCTGTGGGCCGGAGGTCTCCCGTTCGATGGTGACCGCACCGGTATAACCCAGCTTATGAAGTTTGGCGAATACTTGGGTAAAGTCGACGATGCCGGACCCGATCAGGACTTCTTCCCCTAGCTTCATGGGGTCGGTCGGCCACTTGCCATCTTTCGCATGAATACTCTTCACGTAGGGGCCAATGATGTCCAGGGCGTCGACCGGGTTTGCTTTGCCGTAGAGGATCAGATTGGCGGTATCGAGCCCGACACCGAGGTTGGGCTGATCGACATCCTTAATTGCCCGGAACATGGTGGTAGGAGTCTCCTGGCCGGTCTCCATCAGAAATTCCTGGCCATTCCCGGCACAATGCTTGGCCAGCTCGCGGATGGCGAGGACGGTCGGTTCGTAGAGAGGGTCGCGGGGGTTTTCCGGAATAAAACCGCAGTGCGTTTGCAGATGGGGAATGCCAAGCTGCCTGGCAAAATCAGAGGTCTGCTTGAGAGCGTCAATACGGGCAGCGCGGCTGGAAGGTGGCACGATGCCGATGGTTGAGGGGCCACCGAGAAAGTCCCACTCGAGCTTGCCGGGGCCGACCACTTCGGCGCTGGTCGCGACGAGCTGATACTTGTCGAGCAGGCCAAGAATCTGGCTGACTACCGCGGGAGAAAACTTCCCAATATAGCCGTCGAGCGAGAGGAAACAGTTGGAGAAGCCCATTTCCTTGACCCGCGAGAAGACAGCCTCCGGGCCCTCCGCCGGCTTGACCAACAGGCCGAGTGCCATCGGGGGAAGTGCTCGCTGCTGGCTCGCGGCGGGGGAAGTCCCCGCTGCCTGTGGATTGGAGGAAGCCGCTACTACGCTGGGCTTCCATGCCTGAGCTGCAATCATTGTCGCCGTGCCGGCGAGGAAGTGTCGTCTTTGCATTCGTCCCCTCTGACTCCTGAGAGTGTAACTGATGTGTCTCGCGAGGAAGTTGTTACCGATCATACAGAGGAGTTGTCGTTTCATTCTCGAGATCCGGGTCAGGCAGCAGAAGCCAACGGGCGGGGCGACATGGTAATTTTTGACTGACACGAACCCCAATTCCGCTGTAGTCTCAGCTTTGAACCCTCAACTGAAAGAGCCTACTCCTTGGCGCGACCGCTTTACACCGCGAGACTCGACCGCAAAGATTGCCTGTCCGAACCGGCCCAGTGCTTCCATCTGGAGTTCAGTATCGATGAACTGCCGGAGTTCGATTTCGTGTCGGGACAGTTCGTTTCGATGGTAGCCGACGATCCTGCCGGCAAGACCCAGACGCGGGCCTACTCGATCGCCTCGGCTCCGAGGCGGAATGAGTTCGACCTCTGTGTGAACCGGGTCGAAGGCGGATTTTTTTCGAACCTGCTCTGTGATCTTGAAGCTGGCGAGACGATTAGGTTCCATGGCCCTCATGGGCTGTTCCTGCTTCGCCAACCGCTGACCGATTCTATCTTGATTGCCACCGGAACCGGGATTGCCCCGATGCGCGGCTTCGCGGAGGCGCTGTTTCCAGCGAATGGCGAAGACCGAAGCCATGGCCGCGATATCTGGCTGGTCTATGGAACACGCTACCCGACCGAAATCTACTATCAGCAGTACTTCGAGAAGCTTGCTGCGGAGCGCCATAACTTCCACTATGTCGCCACCTTGAGTCGTCCACAAGAGGACTGGTCAGGGGGGCGCGGGTATGTTCAAGAGTTTGTCGCTCAAATCGCTTCGGAGCACGCCGCCCGAAGCCACGCCTCCGTCGAACCTACAGCGGCCGAAGGCGGATCGGGCTTCAATATTCACGCGTACATTTGCGGACTGAACGAGATGGTTTCCGCCAATCGCGACCGGCTGATGCAACTAGGCTGGCAGCGCAAGCAGATTGTCTTTGAGCGCTACGACTGATGGAACATCACCACGATCAGAGCGGTACGTCGTGAAACGGAATCAGTATGCCGTGAAGGGCAGTACTAGCCCAAGCTGCTTCCTGGCTGGAGTTCAAGGCTGCGCATAGTAGCCCTCGCGAGTCCGGGCGGTAAGACCAGGCTTGGCGACATGCACTTCGATGTGATGATATTCGTCGGCCCGTTCGGCTGGTAAGGCATCGAACGACACCTCATAGTAATTTTTCGTATCGGCAAGACACTGCTGCAACATCCCTGCAATGTCGGTGGAGTTGATCGCCACGCCCCCCGTTTGAGTGGCCAGTACTTGCAGGCTGAGGTCTGCAATTTGAGTCTGGCTCGACTTGCTGACGCCTTTGACATACTGCTGATAGTAGAAGGTGCGTCCTACTCCTTCGGTGGCCCCGAGCGGGTTGACGGCGTAGAGGGTGATGTTCGCCAACCGCAACTGCGTTGACAGGTCGACGATCGTAGAGAAGAGCTGCTGCTGTTGTTTGTTGTCGAGCTGGATGCCGGGCCCTGAAAGAAGCGGCCATCCCGGGGAGGCCCAGAGAACGATCTTCCTGCCTGGGCGGCTCGCCTCCTGCGCGGCAAGCATGCGGAGCGTGCGAAGTGAGATCTGAAAGCGCTCGTCGGCTCCATACACTCCGGCGGATTGACGAATGCTGCGCAGGCCTACGGCAAACTTCTCAAGAGACTCATTCATTGCTTTGCCGTCCTGAGAAAATCCCTCCTGGATCTGTGTGCCGTTATCGGACATGATTGCAAGCGCCGTTGGATACTGCAATTGACCATCGTTCGCGAGCAGGAAAGTCTTCAGCTCTCCACGCTCGTAGGCGATCTCCTGGTAGGAGGTGTTCACAGCATCGATGACCAGGATGACGCTGATAGGAGCTTGGCCGCCTGCGACTTCCTTAAACGAAGTGACTGGTTGGGCGACCTTGTTGTCGAGGATCGTAAAGTCCTGTTGCTGTAGGCCAGTGACCGCCGGTCCGGACTTCGGGGTCACTACGACATCGAGGTTGATGCGGGGAGTGGCGGTTTTGTGAGGTGAAGCGATTTCCTGGGTGAGAGCAGCCGACGAATACAGCCCGATGCACAAGTAGAGAAGGACGAGAGATTTGCCGTTCGACATGAATTGCCCTCTCATGAGCGCTTTGCCTTAAATTTCGGCGATCCGCTCGTAGCCTTCGAGATAGACGTTGTCCGAACCGGGCAAGTTGCCCCAATCGGGAGTTTCGGATCCCCAAGCAGCCAGATGAAAACAATCTGTTTCCCCGGACCGTAGCAGCCAGCGTTTATCCAATCACCGTAAATTGCTTCAGAGATTCTTCATTCACGGTGAGACCGAGCCCCGGTTTGTGCTCATCCAAGTCGATATAACCATCGACTGGCAGCGGCTCTCCGTCGAAGATGTACCAGAAGAGTTCATTGCCCACTTCGACATCCACCTTAGGGAAGAATTCCGCGATCGGCGAATTTAAGCTTGCCATGACTACGTGGTAATTATGCATTTGCCCGGCATGCGGCACTACGGGGACTTGGAAGGATTCGGCCAAGGCTGAAATTTTGCGCGCCTGACTGATGCCTCCGACCCGGTTTGTATCGAATTGGATGTAGTCCACCGCATTGTTCTCAAGGAGTTCGCGAAAGCCAAAGACTGTGAACTCATGCTCGCCACCAGCGATAGGAACGCGGCCATGGCTTTTCAACTCTCTATAGCCTCGGGTGTCATCAGGAATGACCGGCTCTTCAAGCCAGCGAAGGTGAAAGGGCTCAATGAGGGGCAGCATCCGTTTCGCATAATCGAGCGTCCAGCCCATGTAAGCGTCCGCCATGAGGTCGACTTCATTACCTATCACCTCCCGTACCGCCCGCAGCAGTTCGACATTTTTTTGCATACCCATGGCGCCATCGATTGGTCCCCAGCCAAAACGAAGCTTCATGGCTTGATAGCCTTCGTCCTTGTACTTCTGCGCCTCCTTGCGAAGTTCGGGAAGAGGCATAGCATAGAGCCAGCTGGCGTAGACGGGTATCTTGTCCTTGGTTTGCCCTCCCAGCAGGCGGAAGACAGGCTGCCTGGCGTCCTTGCCGAGCAGATCCCACAGCGCGATATCGATAGCAGAAATTCCCGCCATGGCGACGCCCTTTCGCCCAAAGGCCATAGTGCGGCGATACATCTGCTGCCAAAGATATTCAGTGTCCCAAGGATCGGCTCCAATCAAGAGAGGCTCCAGATAAGTGTCGATCAGGGTTTTCGTTACTAGAGGAGAGAGTGCCGCATTTCCCAAGCCGACCAGCCCGTTGTCGGTAAAGATCTCAACCAGCACCCAGCCATGGAAGGCAAAGTTGGCCATCGATGGCTGCCGAAAGGCGATCAGATCGAGGGGATTTGTGCAGAAATGAGGCGGCAAAGGCAGAGTCTCACCTTGCCACTGCACAACCCGAGTGCGCACTTCGGTTATTTTCATGCGTGGCTCTCAATTTCCCGGCATGCTTCGTAGCTTTTGGTTCAAGGGGCGGAGAAAAAGGATGATTCCGCCGGACAGAATAAGTGATATCGACATGAGCAGAAAGCCGGCACGGGAGTTACCAGTCAAAGCCTGCAGCAGTCCGACGACCCAGGAACCCACGAAGGCGCCTAAAGCGCCACAGCAATTGACCAGGGCAAGTACCTCTCCAACCACATTCCTGGGGAGCGTCTCTGGAATGATCGCCCAAAAAGGGCCGTAGGGCGCATACATGCAGCCGCCGGCAAGGATCAGAAAACCATAGGCCCACCAAAAACTGTGCGCGGCGGTCAGGTAGGAGCCGAGCAGCGCGATCCCCGACAGCACCAGGAATGGCCAGACGAAGCGCTTCCGGCTTAGAGTGCGATCGGAAGCATACGATACCACCAGCATGAGGATGATCGCCAGTAAGTAGGGAACGGCGCTGAGCAAGCCAACTGTCTCGATGCCTTGAGACATCCCGGCATGGATGATCGTCGGCAGCCACAATACGAAGCCGTACAGGCCGACGCTCCAGCAGAAAAATTGCAGGCACAACAGCAACACGCTGGGTTTGCGCAAGGCTGCTCCGAGGTTGGAAGTCAGCGGAATTGCCCGCTGCTCCAGCGCCAGTTCCCGCGTGAGCTGGCTGCAGCTGTCTGGGCTCAACCAGGAGACCTGCTCCGGACGATCGCGGGCCACGAGCAGCCAGACAAAAGCCCACACGACCGACGGAAGTCCTTCAATGACAAAGGCCATCTGCCAGCCTACGGCCTTGATTAAGTATCCAGTAGCAGCAGACATCCACAGGACGGTGATGGGGTTGCCAAGGATGAGGATGGTGTTGGCGCGAGAACGCTCTGCGCGGCTAAACCAATTCGTGAGGAGGATCAGCATGGCGGGAAAGATCAGGCTTTCGGCCACGCCTAGAAGCAGGCGATCCAAGGCAAGCAGCCAGAACTCGCGGATGACTCCGGTCAACGCCGCCAGCAAGCCCCAGGCAATCAGTGAATAGAAGACGAGCCGGGTGACGCTTCTGCGCCGCGCGTAGGCCGCGCCCGGCACCTGAAATAAGAAATATCCCAGAAAGAAGAGCGAGCCCAGAAAGGCCGATCGGGAATTACTGATATTGAGCGTCTTGGCCAGCCCGGCCGCGGCTCCAAACCCGTAATTTGCGCGGTCGAGATAGGCAAGACTGTAAGTGACGAAAACGGCGGGCAACAGGTAGAACCACCGCCGCCGCAGCTGTCTGTGGACCAGCTCCGTGTTTTCCACCTGCCGATCCAGCACACAAGAGTTATAGCAGCTTTTTGGCTATCGGACCTTTGGAACGATGCCTGGAACATTGAGTGCGATTCTGTAGACGCTCGAACTCGCGGTGATGTAGAGCGTCTTGGAATCAGCCCCTCCCCACGCGACATTGCCGACTTTTTCTGGAACGTCGATTGTCCCCAGGTGCTTGCCGTCCGGCGAAAAGATCCAGACGCCTCCCGGACCGGCGCTGTAGAGATTCCCTTGCACATCGACCTTCATTCCGTCGGGAGATCCGGGCCGCGGATCGGAACTTGCGTCAAAAAACAACTTGCCGTCCGTCACTGTGCCGTCAGCCTTGAGCGTATAGCGCATCCAAATCTTCTTTGGCTCGGAGTTGTTGACATAAAGATATTTTTCGTCCGGGGAAAAGACGATTCCGTTGGGGCGAGGCAAGTCTTGAATTAGGAGCTGTAGCTTATTCCGGGAGGGGGGAACGCCCGGCTTCTGGTCGGTGGCGCCGGGGATTCGGTAAACGCCGTTCATCTGAAGCTGTTTGGCAGGATCATTGTCTTTTTGCGTGCGAAGCCCGTACGGCGGATCAGTGAAATAGAGCGACCCATCGGACTTGTACACCAGGTCGTTCGGACTGTTCAGTTGTTTGCCCTGATAGTTATCCGCCAGAATCGTGATCTGGGCTTTTGAGTCGATCTGCTCCAGTCTCCACACATTCCGCCGGGCATGGCCTGCTACGGTGAGCCTGCCTCTCTCGTCGAGTGTCATACCATTGGAACCGGGCTCTGGGCCGCCATATGGCGAAGACCCTTTGTATCCGCTTGGCTGCAGAAACAGGCTCACCTCACCGCCTGGCGTCCACTTGCGAATGCTGTTGCTGGGAATTTCGGCGAACAAGAGGTAGCCAGCGGGAATCCAGACCGGTCCTTCCGTCCATGTAAAGCCACCAGCTACTTTTTCAAGAGTTGCTCGATCGGGGACAATCGCTTCGAGGGCAGGATCTAGGCGTTCTACGGTCGGAGCGCTCATGCTGGATGATGAGGCATCGGGCTTTCCCTGGGAATCAGCAGTAGGGCTGGACTTGACTGGTGCCTTGGTGGAGCAACCGAGAGCCAGATACATCCCGACGCTGACAATTGTACTAAGACTGAGCATTTGAAAAGATCTGGATCGTATCACTCCACCTTCTCCTCTTTGCTGACGACAAACGTTTGCCACGCCGGTGTGACCGTCGGCTAGACAAACGACATTCAGAGACATCGGGAACTTTGAACAGCGCCGATTCTACATCAACGGCTGCTCAAGACCCGTTCCTAGTAGACAATCAGTTGCACGAGAATTGCGCACGGATCAAAAGGACTGCTCTACACTGGACAAGTCTGTCGCATCGCCACGGACGGCATCGGGTCGTTGAATCGAGCATGGCTCTTAACTCAAGGCCTGACAAGCCACGCCGCATCTCGAGAATCCAAATTGTCGCCGTCGCCATCTTGTCCCTCGCAGGGGTCGTCAACTACATCGATCGCGGCTCTCTCGCCATTGCGAATACCACCATTCGTGCGGATCTCGGGATCTCTGCTACTCGCATGGGTGCTTTGCTGTCGATCTTCTCGCTGGCTTATGCGATCTCTCAACTCCCAATGGGAGTAATTCTGGATCGTCTCAGCGAGCGCAAGGTGCTGGGCGCCGGCATTTTTCTTTGGTCTTTGACTCAGACGGCGACCGGCTTCGTCCGCGGGTTTAATTCTTTCGTGGCGGCGCGGATAGGCCTGGCGATTGGGGAGTCGCCATTCGTCGTCTCGGCGGTCAAGACGGTGAACGATTGGTTTGATGTCCGAGATCGTGCCACCCCGATGGGGATTGTTAACTCCGCTACCACGATTGGTCAGGCTATTGCTCCGCCGATTCTTACTTCGGCAATGCTGGCGTTTGGCTGGAGGGGTATGTTCATGCTGATTGGGATTCCGGGTCTGCTTCTCTCTGTGGTCTGGTACGTCTTTTACCGCGATCGCAAGGAGGTGGCCTTGAATGATGCCGAAAGAGCATACCTTGAAGCTTCTGGTACGCGGAGTCAGCTCTCTCGCCTCTCCTTGTCCCAATGGCTAGGCCTGTTTCGTTTGCGAACCATGTGGGGGATGATGCTTGGGTTTGGCGGGATCAACTATACAGTCTGGCTTTACATGTCCTGGATGCCAAACTACCTTGAAGCAGAACATCATGTAAGTGTTAAGGCCACCGGCTTCCTTGCAATTATTCCTTTCTCTTGCGGTGCGGTGGGGATGTTACTCAGCGGCATCCTCGCCGACGCGCTGGTGCGCCGGGGTGTCGCTCCCGTCAAGACCCACAAAATCCTGCTTATCTCAGGAATGACTTGCTCTGCGATGTGTACTTTACTTGTGCCCTACCTTGCCGGGGCAACCAGTGCGGCCTTCGGGATCGGGACCGCGCTTTTTTTCATTTATGTTGCAGGAAATTCAGGATGGGGCCTGATCCAGTCCATGGCGCCGGCCGGAATCATGGCTTCGGCAGCATCCATCCAAAATTTTGGTAGCTTCGTGTGCGCTTCCGCTGCACCCCTGCTGACTGGATGGCTGCTCGATCGGACACACTCGTTCCATTTAACACTGGCAATCTGTTCCCTGGTTTCGGTCCTAGGCGCGCTCTCCTACCTCTTCCTTGTCAAGGCTCCTATTGTGGTCTCTGGCCTCGAAGCGGCAGAGTAACATCAGCTTGTTTCATACCTTGGTTGAACTCGGCCATACCTCGTTGGCGTTAACGTCGGGGCATTGACTTACTTGCAATTGCTGTAAGTGGATCATCGACAAAACGCAACAACGGATTACTCCAACGTTGATACAATCAAGTATGCAAACAAACCGAATCATCGCCGAACTCGATGCTGAGATAGCCCGACTCCAGGAAATCAAGAGCGTACTATCTGGGACAACTCCAACCGCCGCGAAGCGCAAGCCAGGAAGGCCGCGCCTTGTGGCTGCACCTGCCGCGAAGACGCGTCAGCTCTCCACCGAGGCGCGCGCGCGAATTGCCGCAGCTCAGAAAGCGCGATGGGCCAAGGCGAGAAAGGCTGCAAAGGCCACGGCATAAAGAATGGCCGCTTGGGGCGGCCATGTCGTATACCAGTCGTTTATGGAAGACCTAGCGAGGGCTGACCTTGGGGCGGCTTTCGCGCGAGTTAAGACCACCGTCTACCTTGCTGCGAGGTGGCTCTCCTCTGGAGGATCAGCCGCGAAGGCTGACCGGCGTATGCGGAACGGACGACAATTCGTGATAGATCGAGTCTGGTAACTGGATCCCGGCAGCAGCAGTGTTTTCTTCCAAATGCTTGATTGATGAAGTGCCAGGGATTGGAAGAATGACCTTCGATCTTTTCAGCAGCCAGGCCAGCGCGACCTGAAGAGGAGTCGCGTTGAGTTCATTGGATGCTTTGCTGATGGCATCGTGAGCTTTCTTCGCCTGACCCAGAGGAGCCCACGGTAGAAACGCGATATTGTTCTCTTCACAGTAATCGACAATGAAGTCCGATTCGCGGTCGGCAAAGCTATAGCGGTTCTGTACAGAGACTATCGGAACGATCTTACGGGCGCGCTCGACATGTTCCCGAGTTACGTTCGAGAGACCGACGTGACGGATCTTTCCCTCCTCTCGGAGCTTGGCCAGAGCTTCGACGGATGCTTCGAATGAGACAGCGTTGTCAGGAGCATGGAGCTGATGAACATCAATCCGGTCGAGACGCAAACGCTTCAAACTCCCCTCCAGAGCTTCGGTGAGATGCTTGGGGCTGGCATTGTGCGTCCATTGGCCGGGGCCGGGTCGCTCCCAACCGCCCTTGGTGGCGATCACCAGGTTTGGTGGATACGGATAGAGCGCCTCGGCAATAAGCTCCTCCGAGGTGCCCGGACCGTACGAGTCAGCTGTATCGATGAGATTAATATCGAGTTCAACAGTCCTGCGCAAGGTAGCAAGAGCTGCCTCTTTGTCTGCCGGCGGTCCCCAAATTCCCTCGCCGGTAATGCGCATTGCGCCATATCCGAGCCGATTGACCACAAGGTCGCCACCGATCGTAAACGTGCCGGCGGCTGCAGCAGACAGAACTTGCTCCGTACTCATTGAATTCTCCTTTGTCGAATGATGGATCTGGTGGTTAGGTGTTTTCCTGCACGGCCAGGTTGCCTTCCGTGAAGTCTACCCATCGGTACCCAAGACCCGCAAGCAGAGGCTTTCCCGGGATGAAGTCTGGACTCATTAACGATCGGACTGAGCAGCATTCGGCTGCAGACAGTGGCCGACGGAACACGCCTCCAGATAGGTACACACGAAGAAGGTGAGTTCTTGCCGCAGTATGTCGAACTGCTCCCCGGGCGCACTGGATTCTAGCAATCTACGACTAACTCCAGCCATGGCGCCTTGCAGCATGGCAGCTACCAATTGCGGCTCTTTGGTCAGCGGCTCGCAGGAACTTTCCAGCATGGCGACGATCGCCCTGTTGGACCGTGCTCCCGTATGCTGCAGGATCTTCGCTCCGTCCACATCGGAACCCACCGAGTAGAGAGCGACACTGGTTTTCACATCCCTCATCTTGGCCTGAAGGAAGGCAGTGACGAGAGCACTTGCCATTTGCCGGAGAGTGTTACCCTGCCGTTCTTGACAGACTGTTTCGACCGCCTCGGTGACCTCGTCGAGGTGGCGCTTCAAAACCGCCCGCAGCAGCGAACTTTTGTTGGGAAAGTACTGATACAACGTTCCTACAGAAACGCCCGCCCGCAGAGCCACTCGGGTTGTGGTCAACCGCTCCTTCCCGACGTCCAATAAAACCTGAATGGTGGCTTCGAGAATGGCATCGACGCTTGCAGCCGACCGCGCCTGCACCGGGGATTTACGCGGTTCCAAGAGTACATGGGCAAGTCGAGGCAAATGCGAACTCCCAACCAGAAGCTTATTTCATCTAATCACAAGCAAGCAGGCTTACGATGAATGATGACAGAACACAGGAGCATAAGATGACGAACCATATAGACCTTGGCGGCGGCTTTACACTTCCCCATACATCGCTGACATTGAATCGCATGGGCTATGGCGCGATGCAGCTTGCCGGTCCGCAGGTGTGGGGACCGCCACGTGACCTCGACAGTGCGGTTGCCGTTCTGCGCGAGGCAGTTGCGTCCGGCGTGAACCACATCGATACCAGCGACTTCTATGGTCCCCATGTTACCAACCAGATCATCAAGCAGGCGCTCCATCCCTACACGGATGGGCTGGTGATTGTCACCAAGGTGGGGGCACGCCGTGGCGAAGACAAATCCTGGATTCATGCTTTATCACCGCAGGAATTGACGGATGCGGTCCACGATAATCTCCGCAACCTTGGCATCGACAAGCTTGATGTTGTCAATCTGAGGGTCGGAGGGGTGATGGGTCCATCGGCCGAATCGATTGAAGCGCCGCTTACTGTGCTGGTCGAGCTTAAGCGGCAGGGTCTGATCTCTCATCTCGGACTCAGCAACATCAGTCCTCAACAGTTAGCTGAGGCGCAGAAGATTACCGAGATTGTCTGCGTACAGAACCTGTATAACATCGCGCAGAGAAGCGACGACGCTTTTATCGATGACCTCGCAGGGCAGGGCATCGCTTACGTGCCGTTCTTCCCTCTGGGAGGCTTCAATCCCTTACAGTCTTTGGCTCTGGACAAGGCCGCGGCTTCGCTCGATATCACACCAATGCAGATCGCGCTCGCGTGGCTGCTTCATCGCTCGCCGAACATTCTCTTAATACCTGGGACCTCTTCTCCCGAACACCTTCGCGAAAATCTCAAAGCCGCAACGATACAGCTTGCCCCCGAGATTCTTGCCGATCTGGATTCGATTGGCAAGGACACCGCGGACGCCCACAATGCTTACGGCAGCCTGAGAACAGCGTAGTGCTCGGAGAGATGTCGGCGAAGATGTCGATCGCGCAGTATCAGAAGTTGGGGATTCTTCGCGATTTCCATAGGGTTGGATCGAGTGACGAGGCGCTTACCGGTTCCATGAGTTGGGAGCGCCTCACTATGCCTCGGCCGGGGGAGCTGACGCCGGCGATCGCGTTGCCGGTATAGTGAGAATCGAAGACGTATCGAGCACGGAAGATTCGGGGACGCTCCTATTGAAGATTGTTGCTGCGCGGTTGATCGTTTGCTCGCCGGGCCGGAACTTTGTCACGCTGCGCGTGGATACGGACGAGGGTGTATCCGGCCTGGGTGATGCTACGCTGAATGGCCGAGAACTCGCGGTCGCGTCGTACCTTGAAGACCACGTTATTCCTTGCCTCATAGGCCGCAACCCGGCGCAGACCGAAGAGGTGTGGCAATACCTGTATCGTGGAGCCTACTGGCGCCGCGGGCCAATCACCATGACGGCCATCGCCGCGGTCGATATGGCCTTGTGGGACATTAAAGGGAAGGCGCTGAATACCCCGGTCTATAACCTTCTCGGCGGTGCGAGCCGCCACGGCTGCCTGGTGTACGCTCATGCCAATGGCGCCGATATTGCCGAGACCATTGACTCCGTGCAAAAGCACGTTGCGGAAGGCTACCTGGCAGTTCGGGCCCAGGCAGGCGTTCCCGGCATCGCCTCCAGTTATGGCGTTCCGAAAGGCGGCAAACCGTATGAACCAGCTGAGCGCGGCCTGCCGAGCGAGAGCCTCTGGTCGACCGAACGCTATTTGAACTTTGCTCCCAAACTATTTGAAGAGTTGCGGAAGGCCGCGGGAGAGAATCTTCACTTGCTGCACGACGTCCATCACCGGCTTACTCCGATCGAGGCGGCGCGGCTCGGCAAATCGCTCGAACCGTACCACCTTTTCTGGATGGAAGACCCAGTGCCGGCAGAGCTTCAGGATGGATTCGCTTTGATTCGCAGTCACACCACCGTTCCGCTCGCGACGGGTGAAGTCTTCAATACGATTTGGGACTGCAAGGAACTCATTGAGAGACAACTCATCGATTACATCCGCATGGCCGTCGTCCATGGCGGCGGCATCACTCCGGCTCGCAAGGTAGCCGACTTCGCTGCTCTCTACCATGTGCGTACTGGATATCATGGTGCTACCGATCTCAGCCCGGTGACGATGGCTGCGGCACTCCACCTGGGGTTGGCTGTTCACAACTTCGGGATCCAGGAGCATATGCCGCATTCTGGGCTCGTCGATGAAGTTTTTCCACACGAGTATCGTTTTGAAGCTGGGTATATGCATCCAGGAGAAAAACCCGGCCTGGGCGTCGAAATCGACGAGTCTCGGGCGGCCCGGTATCCTTACCAGCGCGCCTACCTGCCAATCGCCCGCAAGCTGGACGGGACACTCACAGACTGGTGAGGCGCACCGAGGTATCGACCCAGCGAAGGTGCGAGTAAAGGAGTTTCGATGCGACTTTTTGTTCGCCTCAGCGCACTCGCGATCCTACTTACAGGGTGCGGGGTTTGGGCTGAAGATGGATCTGCCGCGTGGCTTCGGTATGCACCGGTAGAAGCCGCCAAGTACGAGGGAGTACCCTCCCGCATCGTTGTGCTGGGGAACTCTGTTGTTGAGCGCGCCGCCGGGGCCGAACTTGCCAAGGGACTGAGTGCGATGTTGGCGCGTCCCTTTACCTGGAGCGTTCAACCATTCCAGTTCGGCGCCGCGAGTACAAATGCGATTCTGTTAGGTTCTTACCGCTCGCTCGGGGATCACACGATGGACGAGGCATCCTCATCCATGCCCGGCACTGACCGATACAGCATCCGCTTCTCACGCCAGCGAGGCAGTCATCGGGTATTGATCGCCGGCAGCTCTCCTCAAGCCGAGCTTTACGGGGCCTTCCATCTGCTGGAAGAGATCGGCGCCGATCGAGTGATACCAGAGCACGAGACGCAGGTTGCATCCGCCGCAATCCGTTGGACTGATGAGTGGGACAATCTCGACGGAACCATCGAGCGGGGCTATGCTGGTCCTTCATTTTTTTTTAAAGATGGACACGTACTGCAGGACCTAACGCGGGCTTCAGACTATGCTCGCCTCTTATCGTCGGTTGGCATCAATGGATGCAACGTTAACAACGTGAATGCGGATCTTGATCTGCTCAGCTCGGAACACCTGAGGGAATATGCGCGTATTGCCGACGCCTTCCGTCCCTGGGGAGTGAAGCTTGCATTAAGTGTCGACCTCACCGCGCCCCAGATCGTCGGTGGGCTGCCGAGCTTTGATCCTCTCGATCCAACTGTGGTCGCTTGGTGGAAACAAAAGGTGGATGAGATCTACACCCTCATCCCCGACTTCGGAGGGTTTACTGTCAAGGCTGATTCTGAAGGCCGGTTGGGTCCCTCTAAGTATGGACGATCCCCGGCCGATGCGGCCAATGTGCTGGCGCGTGCCTTAGCGCCGCATGGCGGAGTGGTGCTTTACCGAGGCTTCGTTTACAACAACCATCTCGATTGGCGTGATCCAAAAGCCGACCGCGCCCGGGCTGGGGTCGACAATTTTGTTCGCTTCGATGGCCAGTTTGATTCCAATGTCGTGATCCAGATCAAAGAGGGCCCCATCGATTTTCAGGCCCGCGAACCGGTGAGCCCTCTCTTCGCCGCATTGCGCCAGACCAACATGGCAATTGAGCTGCAGACCTCCCAGGAGTACACCGGGCAGCAACGCCACATGATATGGCTGCCGAGCATGTGGAAGTGGGTGCTGGATACGGACCTACAGGCGGACAACCGCCATACTCCAGTTAAGCAGATCGTGGAGGGCCGGAGCTTTCCGCGCCCAGACGGAAAGTCCCGGCTGGGAGGCTTCATCTCCGTCACGAACGCCGGCGCAGAAGCCAATTGGCTGCACCATCCCATGGCCATGGCCAACCTCTATGGATTTGGGAAGCTGGCCTGGAATCCGGACGAGCCGTTAAGCAGCATCATCGACACTTGGACTCGACTAACCTGGGGCAATGATCCACGCGTGGATCAAGTCATCGATGCTTTGCAGTTGCATAGTTGGCAGGTGTATGAGGGCTACACCGGTCCGAATGGAATGGGAACCTTGACCAACATACTTGGCTACCACTTTGGCCCGGGCATTGAATCGGCGGAACGCAATGGATGGGGGCAATGGTTTCGAGGAGAAAAGGATGGAATCGGCATGGATCGTACCGCAGCAGGAACCGGGTTTGCCCAGCAATATCCGCCGTCGCTGGCGGCGAAGTATGACTCCATCGAGAGCTGTCCAGAGAATCTCCTGCTGTTCTTCCATCACGTTCCCTATGACCACAGACTTCGCAGTGGTAAAACTCTGGTGCAGTCGATCTATGACACGCATTATCTGAGCGCCCGTGCGGCCGGGGAGTATGTTCCCCAATGGATGACCTTAAAGGGGCTTGTTGATGATGATCGTTATCAATTGGTGCTGCGGCTCTTCACCTTTCAGGCTGGCCACGCGATTGTTTGGAGAGATGCTATTGACGACTGGTTCTATTGGCGCTCGCAAATTGCCGATGTCCATGGGCGTGTGGGGAACCACTCCGGTCGAATTGAGGCAGAGACCATGGCGACCGAGGGCTATCAACCGGTAGAGGTAACGCCATGGGAAACCGCGTCGGGAGGCAAAGCGGTCGTATGCCGCTTGAATTCAGGATGTTCTCTAAGTGCAGTGATCACTCAACCAGCAGGACGCTACAATGTCGCCGTGCAGTATTTCGATCTCTGGCGCGGTATCTCGAATTATCAGTTGCTTGTCAATGGAAAGGGCGTCTCTCGGTGGGCGGGAGATGATACGCTCCCGCCGGCACAGTTCGACCCTCATCTGGATGGCCAGACCTCGACGCGCTTCACCGTTCAGGATGTCTGGCTCAAGCCAGGCGACACGCTGATGCTGAAGGGTACCCCCGATCTTCGCGACGATCTTAATCGGTCTAGCAAGGAGGCGGCATCTCCAGGCGCCATCGAGGCGCACACGCTCGAGCAGCGAGACTACCGGGAGTTAGCTCCGGTCGACTACATCCAACTTGGGCCAAATGGCGCAATGACACCGCAGGAATAAAGCAAAATCGTAGTGGTCCGCCGGAGACGGCTCGAATTTTTTCCTAGGAAGGCGGCTGGTGAGTGCCGATATACTTGCCGGCCCACTGGATAAAATATTTCATGTTGGGTGCGTCCGTATGGCCTCCATCGTGTTGCCGCCACGCAAGCTCTCCTTCCAGAAGGCCCTGGTTGAAGGGCGGCATCTTCGCCGAGTGATAGTCGCCCCCAACGTCGAGTCCTCTTGCTCCGAGCAGCACAAAAACTCGACTCGCATCGACGGCAGCCATAAAGCTGCCCTCATGATCGAGCCATTTCGCGTCACCCTTTTCAGGAATTCCGTAGCTGATGAATGTAGGACGAGGCGCGCATAGCGCGATCAGTTCGTTGGAGTCAACCGGGATATCTCCAGGGGTGCTGCTCCCGAAAGTAGCCTCCGACGCCCCGTACTTGAGGAAGTTACCTGCCATCCAATAGTATTCGCTGCCGGTGAGGCTCTCGACCGCTTCGCCGAAGTTGCGCCGCAGCAGTGTTGCACCACCCTTTCCCGACGACCCTACCAGAACCATCGCAAACCGCTGATCGAAGGCCATCGTCACGAGCGCCGCTTTGCCATAGCGGGATACCCCTTCAATGCCAACATGTTTTGCATCCACCGCCGGATCAGTCTCCAGGTAATCAAGTCCACGGGCGGCGCCCCATGCCCAGGCGCGCAGAGCGCCCCAGTCCTCTGGCTTGCGAGGCTTGCCCTGATTAACCAGACCGATAATTCCCGCCCTGAGCCCGGCGCCGTCATCTGCCTGCACGCTCGCCGGATCGAACAATACGAAACCCCAGCCTGCCGCGACAAGCTGCCAGGTATTCGGAGGGTCTCCGTCGGCATTCAGCTGCGGGGGTTGGAATGGCGTGGCTTTCACCGCCTGCCACGCGGGATGATTCTCGAAGACTTCTTTGAGCGACGGATCCTGCCGGATCAGCAGCGCCTTCCATGCTGTGTTCACGCGATCCAGTTCATCGCCGGTCGGCTCGTTTGGCGCCGGGAACCCCGCACGGGCAAACATCATCAAAACCGGGACCGAGCCCTTCGCCCGGGTCGGGGTAACCAGCGTCATGTGGATCTTCACCTTGATTGAGGGATCGGATGAGTTATCGACGACGCCGACAATGTCCTTGGCGACCACCGGCGTAAAGCCGATCATCTCTCGGTCTACTGTTGTGACGGTCCACGTCACTTTCGGAGCATTGTTCGGCACTCGGCCGTAGACGTACTTTTCGAACATCTCGACAAGTTCCGGCCGGCGTACTTGCCACCAAACCTTCGCCGTTACCACCTTTGCTCCGTCGTTTCGTGTGAGCGGATCGGGCAGATTAGGATATGGATTGGCTTTGGATTCATCGTAATTGGCATGGTTCGGCGCCTTTTCGTCGCCGCTAGGCCCAGCCCTCAAGGCTTTGATTCCCAGCTGGTCCATCATGTCTTGATGGTCCTGGTCGGCGGAAACAGTAGCTTCTGGACGCTGCGCCAGCGTCGCCCGCGAAGTCATGAGCGAACATGCCACAGATAGCGATAAAAAAAACGCCTTGAGGGAACAGGGCACGCAATTTCTCCTTGGAATATGCTCGCTCACAAATGATTTACTTCAGGCCATAGTAGCTCCTGCCATAGGGATTTCAAACTGTCGCTTCATGCGGCTAGAGATTATCTTCGAAATCCGCTCTCTTTCTTGTACCGGCGATGGAGTGTAGTTGCCGACGCTGCAAGGTTGTGAATATAGCGTAAACAGCCTCCTCAGTGAGGCGTCATCAGATCAAGGTCATAGGGGGCAGTGTTAATTCATAGCGGCGTGCGGGTTCTGTGACAGGCACTGCGTCCGCTCACCGTCAAGTGTCGGGCATTGGTCTTGGATCTGTCACGCAGGGGCTCACGTCCGCCATCCGGCCCGCGCCGTAACGTGCACATGGGTGATCACTTAGGTTATAGGTTCGTTCCTGCCCGGCCTTCGGCTCCGTGGCACACCGCTTGCAACGCATTGGTGATATGGAATCCAAAGACAATAAGGAATTTCAAGCAAACGGTGCACTCCCAAGTCGCGCTTCGGAGCAATACGATCTAGTCATTTTAGGAGACGGAACGGGAGCGACGCTCGCTGCTTGGACATTCGCCAGCCAAGGACAGCGCGTCGCTGTGGTTGAGCGAAAGTACGTTGGGGGCTCATGCCCAAACATTGCCTGTCTTCCGAGCAAAAACATTATTCATAGCGCAAGAGTGTCGTCCTACTTCCGTCGAGGTAGTGAATTCGGTGCAATTGCCGATCGCTTCCACGTCGACATGCTGGCAGTGCGCACCCGAAAGCGGACTATGGTATCCGGCTTGAACGATGTATATCTCGATAACTTCAAGCAGAACGGAGCGGAATTCATTCTCGGGTCAGGACGTTTTGTAGGGCCGAAAACTCTAGAAGTCGCGCTTGGAGACGGTTCGACTCGCCGACTCCGGGGGACGAATGTGATCGTCAGCACGGGTACGAGGTCCGCCTCCAATGCGATACCGGGCCTCGCTGAGGCCCAGCCGTTGACGCACATCGAGGCGCTCGAACTGGATGCGGTGCCTGGACATCTTATTGTGATTGGCGGAGGCTATGTCGGACTGGAACTGTCGCAAGCAATGAGACGGTTCGGCAGCAAGGTAACGGTCGTTGATCGAAATGACCGTTTGTTGCACTCGGAAGACGACGATGTGACGAGTGCTCTTGCCAGCTTGTTCATGCACGAAGGCATCGACACAATTTTGAACGCGAGATTGAAGCATGTCTCTGGTAAATCAGGCACCGCGGTGACAATTGTTCTCGAGCAAGGTGGAATAGAAAAGACGCTAGTAGGCACTCATCTGCTTATTGCCGCAGGCCGACGTCCAAACACAGAAAATATTGGACTAGAGACAGCCGGGGTCGAGTTGAATGATCGCGGCTACATCAAGGTAAACGAGCGGCTCGAGACGACCGCACCGGGCATCTGGGCCATAGGCGAGGTGGCCGGAACTCCACAGTTCACCCATGTCAGCGTTGACGATTTTCGCGTCGTCCGCGACAACCTAGAAGGCGGCAATCACGTTACGACATGGAGAATAATCCCCCGCACTCTTTTTACGGACCCGGAGCTTGCACGGATCGGACTCACAGAGAATGAAGCCAAGGCGCAAAACATTGCTTATCGTTTGTTCAAAATCCCAATGGAGCGAGTCTTGCGTGCCCATACTCTCTCTGAGACCCGCGGATTTTTGAAGGCGCTGGTAGGAGTCGACAACGATTTAATTCTCGGCTTTACCGCCTTCGCTGTGGATGCCGGCGAGGTCATGGCATCTGTACAGACGGCGATGATCGCTGGGCTTCCCTATACCGCACTTCGCGATGCCATATGGTCCCACCCGACGCTTGCCGAGGGATTAAGTCCGCTGTTCTCGTCTGCGCCCACTTTGCCAACATCATCGTAATTGCAGGAATGAATCACTATCAGTAACTATGCCTCACATGATGTTTCAAGCGCGCTCGCCTCAAGCATTGAGCACGCTTAAGGAGAAGACAGTGAACGACCTCAGGGACGTCTTGGAAAAGACGCAAAGCAATGGCACCGCCATCGGCCACTTCAACATTTCCGATTGGATCTTGCTCAAAGCTGTATTTGGGTCTGCTTACGAATTAAAGGTCCCAGTCATTGTCGGGGCATCCGAAGGGGAGCGCGCGTTCTTGGGTGTTGCTCAACTCGCTGCCACGGTCAGAAGTTTGCGAGAGAAGGATGGCTTTCCCATATTCCTCAACGCCGACCATACGCACACCCTAGATAGCGCCATAGCGGCGGCGAAAGCTGGATTCGATTCCGTTGTATATGACTTGTCCGCGTTGCCGTTTGAGGAGAACGTCAAGCAGACCAAACAGGCAGTCGAGGCGTTGAAATCAATCAACCCCAGGATCCTAGTGGAAGGAGAAATTGGAAATATTGGAACGGGTTCTGATATTCATGAATCGCTGCCAGATCGCTCACTGGAACTCTCCAAGCCGGAGGAAGCAATGCAGTTCGTGGAGAGCACAGGAGTCGATGTTCTCGCGCCGGCAGTGGGCAATAGCCACGGCATGCTACAAGCCATGGTGCAAGGAGATGTGAGAAAGCACCTCGACTTGAGTCGCATCGAAGCCATTAAGCGGGCATCCAAGAGCTTCCTTACGTTGCACGGCGGCTCCGCCACAGAAGACAGCGACCTGCGGAGCGCAATCGCTGCCGGAATCAACATCATCCACATCAACACCGAACTTCGGGTTGCATGGCGGAAAGGTTTAGAAGAGGCCCTCGCCCTAATGCCGCGGGAGATTGTTCCCTACAAACTGCTTCCGTTCGTAGAAGAGTCGGTGAAGCAAGTCGTTCTAGCGCGATTGCGACTATTCAATCAACGGCAATCGGCATCAATAGCCCAATAATCAGGGGCCGAGTGGACTACTAAACCCTTTGCATGGAACTTCGGACGGACCATTCTACGAGCAATGATGATGTTCAGCTTTGGTTGATGTCGATCCTCGCGTTCACTATCTTCTACGTCAATTACATGGTCGCGCCCCTGATCCCGGCATTCTTGCGTGAGTTTTCGGCGCCCACCGATCAACTGAGCTGGCTGCTTGCAGGATACCTCGTTGTCTACGGCATTTCGACACTCGTATTCGGAGCATTGTCTGACTGGTGGGGACGCGCTCCCGTGCTGGTGGTACTTTTATGCTTCGCGGCTACGACAATCTTTATGGTTTCATTTGCGGGATCGTGGCACACTCTTGTCGTCGCAAGAGTTCTTTCAGGCGCCGGGTGCGGCGGAATAGTGACAATCGGCCTAGCCACGGTTGGTGATCGCTATCCGTATGCCGTCCAGGGACGCCCCATGGGCAGGATGTTCGGAGCGATTGCCGGCGGTATTGGCTTTGGCTCAACGCTGGGACCTATTCTGAATCCGATCTTTGGTTGGAGAAACGAGTTTCGGGTCCTTGCCAGCGTATGTTGCCTTGGTGCTGTCCTCATCTGCAAGGATGTCCGCTCATCCATTCGCGTGCATAGAAGACCCATTTCTTTGGGGCGAGTACTTCGGGAGTACTTCGCCATCTTGGACACCCCGCGGGGTGGAAGAACCGTGATGTTCATTTTCTGCAACGGAGCCTTCCACGGCGGGATTTTTGCCTGGCTCGGTCTTCTGCTGACACGTCGGTATCATCTGCATGACACCGGCATCGGTTTAGCCCTCGCGGGATATGGCCTACCTGGCATCTTTCTAGGGACGACGATCGGGGGATGGGGTGATAGTTACGGAAGGCGTTATGTTGTCCCCTTCGGGTTCCTATGGGCTGCGGCATGCGCTTTTCTATTGCTTCCTCACAGTCCCCGCTTCATCGTCGCACTTGTCATCACAGCTCTGTCACTCGGGTTCGATGCGACGCATCCTCTCATGTCTAGCATCACGACTTCGTTGGACCCTCAACACCGGGGACAGATTACTGGATTCGCAACCTTCGCGAACTTCCTCGGAATGGGCACAGGAGCACTGTTCTTTCAGCACCTAATCGTCTTCAGCTTCAACATAGCGATAGCCACCTTTGCATCCATTCAAACTGTATTAGGCCTCACAGCTCTCTACGGCTTTAGAGGGGAGCGCCCCAGCCGGATCCGATCTGCAAAATTGACCACTACGTAGTCTCCGTCATTCGTGCTACTCAGTAAGAACAAACCATAAGAGGTTTGGGATTGCTCTAGTCAAATACCTACGGAGTGGGACGACGTACGTCTAAGACAGATCCATTCGCACGGGGTTAGTCGCCAGAGCGGTGGAGGCAACAGCCGTCTGCGGGAGTCACTCGCCCTCCTCCAGATTGTGACTTGATCTCGTCAATGCTCATGCAGTCAGAGGATTCGTATAGGAGGTGGCCCCGACTGAATTGTCCAGGCCGCCTGGCAAGTGGAAAAGTTTGTCCACAGGGCATACGATCTGCTCGCATCAGGTGGCGTCGTTCCCTTGTGGCGGTTTGTCTATCAAGTCGGCGAGCCTGAACGTATCCGACGCCGCGTCATATTCGAACGCACCATACGCGCCTCCACATCCTGGATGTTCTTTGTCAGCATCGGCTGGCTGATGCGCAATCTGCGAGCCTCTCGTGAAATGCAACTCCTCTGCGAGGGCAATCGCCGACTCCATGAGTTTCGTGTCGTTCTTGAACATGCCGCACCCCCATAAACTCCGGAAAAATAGGGATGGGACATGGCCGGGAGATCTCGGTCAACGAGAAATTATTTCCCCTTAGAAAGCACAAAACAGGCTACTCAGTTGTTTCATATTCAACACGAAGACTGACCTGCCCACCAGAGGCATGCCGACGGTGCTTGAGGACGCGATGCGGAACTGAAAAAGATTCGAGCAAGAGGGGTACGTATTTTTTGTCGGCGTTTGCCAATTCGACGTCCAGCGGGGTCATCGGGCTTCATTTGAGCAGTCTGAATGAAGAAGTCTCCGAGCGGCATACGGAAGGTCCCGAGCAGCGGATCGTTCAGTTGTACGACGCCTTGCGTCCGCCGCTCTACCGGTACCTGATCAACGGCGGCCTTTCTCCTCAGGACGCCGAGGAGGTTGTCCAGGAAGCCTTTCTTCGGCTCTATCGCCACATGCGTAGCGGTGGGGGTGAGGAAAATCTCCGTGCCTGGGTCTATCAGGTCGCCCACAACCTGTCCTGTAACTTTCACAAGGGCCGGCGCCGCCTCGTCGAAACAACTCCTGAAATATGGAAGCAGCTCAGCGAATCGGCCTTCGACCGCGCTCCCGGCCCGGAAGAACAGTTGCTCGAAAAAGGAACTTTATCGCCGCATTCACGATGGGCTCGCAAAGCTTACCCAGTTGCAAAGGGATTGCCTCAACCTTCGCCTGGAGGGATTCCGCTATCGCGAGATCGGCGAAATCCTGAGCATTGGCACATCCACCGTTTCTGGCTCGCTCAGAAACGCCATAACCAGACTCTTAAAGGGGAGTGCATGAAGAAGCGGCACAGCAACCCGGGCAGTGCCGCAGTCGGGCTCTTCATCGGGGACCATCTTACGGAGGAAGCCCTCCTGCGTTCGCTGGATGGAGAGCTCTCCGCCAGGGAGGCCGATGATGTCGACGGACACATTCACTCCTGCTGGTCGTGCCGCAGTCGCCGGCAGGCCATGGGAGACGGCATTGCGGAACTGTTCGAGTATCAGAATGCCGTCACGGCTCCGTATCTTCCTCCTCCCGTGGACCAGCGAACCGTTTTTATCGCTCGTCTGGATGCGCTTGCGGACGAAATGGGCCGTCCATCGCGTTTCCGGGAGTGGCTCAGTGGCGCGCGGCGCCTGCTAAGTCCGGGTGAGATGAGCCAGGTTGGCTGGATTGTCGGAATGTTTGCGCTGTTCGCGCTTCTCCCGGTTGCCTACTTTCTGCATTCTCCTGAAGTTGTTAGTGTCAATGATCTTTTGCTTCGCGCAAAGGCATCGGAGATGTCCTCCTTTCAGTCCGCCTCTGAGCCGGTCGTGGTGCAAAAGCTCCGCATCAGCGCCGGGAAGAAATCGCTGACGCGCACCATGTATCGGGATGTGAAGCGTCATCGAACGGCCGGGCGCACCAATTCCGGCGCGGGCGGCGAGGCGCTGGTCAAGGCGGCTTATTCAAAATACTCCCTGGACTGGGACTCTTCGCTGGATGCAGAGGCATATACCCGCCTACGGGCCTCTCTCCCCGTTCAAAGCGACCGCGTGGCGAGGCTCGGCAACGATCAACTTACGTTAGAGACGACGTACGCTAGCGGAGGCATCGCAGAGACCGATCTGACCCTGCGCACCGCCGACTACCATGCGGTGAAAGAGAAAGTCCGCCTGCAGGACAACAGCGAGATTGAGATTGCCGAGCTCTCGTATGATGTCGTTCCTTTCGGCTCTGTGCCGACCGATGTGTTCGGTAGACCGTCACTTCCCGCCGCAATTCTACCCTCGGTGGTTGCCGCGCCGAGGCCGATACCGCCGGACAGGGCGGTGCTCGCGGCGGCAGAGGTCCAGGTTGAAGTCGCGTTGCATGGGCTTGGCGCCGATCTGGGCGAACAGATCAAAATCGGTGATCATACCGGGCATGAGCTTCTGATCGAAGGCGTTGTCGAAGACGACGCCCGCAAGCAACAGCTCATCGCCGCGCTCCAGGAAATCCCCCATACGCGGCTGCGCTTGGTCACCATCGATGAGGCCGCTCAACGGTCTTCGCCGTCGCCAGCCAAAACGGACTCCTCGCCCCCCTTGTCCATTCAGCAAATGGTCGTCACTGCGCCGCTCCTCGACGCTCAGCTCAATGCCCACTTCCCGGACAAAGACCAGAGGATTGCCTATGTGAATCAGACGCTCTCGATGGCCCAGCTAGCGTCGGCGCGTGCATGGGCGCTGGACCGGCTCGCGGCGCGCCACCCGCTGCCGGAGGTGGCCGTGCTCAACGAGGATGCGCGCCGGCAATTGCAGGTGCTGCTGGCAGACCACGTTTCCGCGCTGCGCGAAGACATCAGCTCCCTGCAAAACCAGTTAGGTGCAATTCTTTCTCGCTCTTCGAATACGCCCGCCGCGAACACCTCGGTGCAAGCGCCACTGACACCGGGAGCCGCCGGGGCCCTGGACTCTTCTGACGATTGGAGGGAGCGAATCCGCCGCATTCGCTCATCGACCGAGGCGATCCACGAGGCGGTCGTCGCCCTGCTGAGCAGCTCGCAGCCCAGCGAACAGAAGGATGGAGCTGCCATCGAGGTGAACCTCCGCACTTCTCTAACCCAGCTGCAAACGGAACTACAGACCCTCGACCAAAGGGTGCATGAAACGAATTTGAAATAAGGAGAAAGACTCGTATGAGGCAATTCATGACGCGTTTGTTCCTATACGTACTCTGTATAGGAGCCCTGCTTCTCAATCCCGCCTCTCGCCTGAACGCGCAGGAGTCGGCCGCACAGATCACCGGCGTCGTCACGGATGCCTCGGGCGCGGTGCTGCCCAACGCCAGCGCCTTGATCGCCAACCAGGACACCGGCACCACCCGCCAGGTCAAGACGAACCAGGGCGGGGAATTCATCGCCCCGGCGCTCGAACCGGGCCGCTACCGCATCACGGTCGAATGCTCTGGCTTTGAGACCGTCGTTTCCGAGGGCGTCGTCTTGAGCATCGGGGAAAAGAAGGGTCTCAGTTTCTCCCTGAGTATCGGCGAGTCGAAGCAGACGGTGACGGTTTCCGGAGGCACCGAACTTATTAACACCACCTCCGGAGATGTGAGTGAAGTCATCGACCAGCATGAGATTACCGAGCTTCCCATCAATGGCCGAGACCCATCGAGCCTGATCTTCCTGAGCGCCGGCATCACCAACGTCCTGCAATCCCCGATCGGCCTTCGTCCGGGTGGAACGGCGATTCCTACCGAGATCAATGCGTCGTCGGGCGGCGGCCGTCAGGGAAGCACATTCTTTCTGCTGGATGGCTCCCCGAATATGGATACCTATATGCCGGAGACCGCGCCGTTTCCCAACGCCGACGCGACCGAGCAGTTCCGGGTCAGCACTAACTTCGACGCGCAATATGGATACGCGCCCGGCGCAGTCGTAAGCATCAAGACCAGGTCGGGAAGCAATCAGTTTCACGGGGGAGTCTTCGAGTTCCTCCGCAACAACGATCTCAACGCCGCAGATTACTTTGCTAAGACAGTCGACACTTTGAAACGGAACCAGTTCGGCGGCTATGTCGGCGGCCCTATCATCAGAGACAAGCTCTTCTTCTTCGCCAACTATCAGGGTACCCGGCAACACTACGCTTCTCAATACAATCAATCCTCGACTCCCACTCAGGCTATGTTGAACGGCGATTTCAGCGCGGTGGGCGCGGCTCTGCCGGCGGGACAAGTACTGAGCACGACACCTTATACGAATCGGCCGAACTTATTCACGACGGTCAACGGAATTCCGGACCAGATCGATCCCGCGCTATTCTCTCCCGCCGCGGTCAAACTTGCGACTACAGCGTTGCCTCTGGGTCAGATAGCCGCCACGGGGCAGGTGAATTATGTGAGTCCCGAACAAGTGCAGAACTATGACGAGGGAACAGCGCGACTCGACTACACCCTGAACGACAACCACCGCTTCTATCTGCGCAGCTTTACGTTGTGGGAACAGCAGCCGTCATCTGCCATCAACGGCAATCTGATGGCGATTCAAGATGCGCAGCAGGGCAAAGACTACAACATCGTTTTGGGACATGACTGGATCATCAACGCCTCCACGGTGAATGCGGCCACTCTCTTTTGGACGGAGGACTATGTAGCTTCCTATGCCGAGCCGAGAGATATCAATGGAAATACAATTTGCCTGTCGAAGTACATTGCGGTGAATGATATCCCGGGCCATTGCTACCTGGAGGGTCTGAGTACGAGCGGATTCGGATCTGGATATAACGCGCTACAGGTTGAAAATCGCCACTCCTATGGGTTGAACGATGCGCTTACCAGAACCATAGGGGCGCACACAGTCAGCGTCGGGGGTAATATCTGGAAGCAGTTCGCGCAGGAGAACGCTGATTATCCCGCGGCGCCGATTGCCGGGTTCTCGAACTACACCGGCTTCGGCCTCGCCGACTTCCTGCTGGGTTATCTGAACAATTTCACCCAGGGGGGTGGAGAGATCGCCAGCGTTAAGGGGTGGCAACTCGGTCTCTTTGCCCAGGACCAATACCGGGTTCTGTCTAATCTGACCGTCACCGCCGGCCTGCGCTGGGACCCCAATCTTCCGCCCTCTACGCCGGGAGAAGGCAGAGGGGCCGCGTTTCGACCGGGCCAGCAGAGCCAACGATTCCCCAATGCTCCAGTGGGACTTGTCTTTCCGGGCGATGCGGGCGTCAACTCCGCGCTCATGCCAACCAGCTATGGATACCTTCAGCCGCGATTGGGTTTCAGCTGGCAGCCAAAGAGTCTTCCGAAGACTGCCATACGTGGCGCGTTCGCTATGTTTACCGGTCCTTTGCCCTACTCAACCTATAACCACACCGCCGACATTGCGCCCTTCAGCCCGGTGTACAACATCAACGCGGCACCGGGAGGCGGATTTATGATTCCCTTCGATAACCCCTGGTCGACATACACAACTACCGGAAATGTCACTCCCTTTCCACCGTTCGCCACCACCGGTTATCTGCCTCCAGGCAATTCTCCCTTCTTGCTGCCGGTAAGCGTTGAGGCTGTTTTTTCGAGTAATTTTCGTGCTCTGACGACACAAAGCTGGGATCTGGCTGTCGATCAGGAGCTCTCGAAGACGATCGCTCTGCATATCGCCTATGTGGGGAAAGAGTCTTATCATCTGGGTACCATCCTCGATCGGAATCCTGGAATCTATTCGACCGACGCGGCGCTCACCGGGCAGCGCCTGAACTATCCGAATTTCAACCAGATCGAAGAAGAGACCAGCCTCGGGACTTCTCCCTACCAGTCCCTACAGGTCGGATTGGAGAAGCGAATGTCCCACGGCTTCCAGGCGAGGTCGAACTTTACCTGGTCGAAGGTCATCGATCTGTCGGCTACCGGCAATATCGCCGTTCAGGGCGGTCTGCCGAATCCCTTCGATATCGGATACAACCGGGGCATTTCACAGCTGAATGTTCCGCTCGTCTCCACCAGCTACTTCGTCTACACCGTGCCCTCTTTTCAGGGCTGGAATCCGATCGCGAGAAACCTGCTTGGCGGCTGGGAACTGAGCTGAATCATCAATGCGTACAGCGGCTCACCGTTCGGCATTTGCGGATGTGGTAACGGCCAGAATGCATCGGGCTCCGACCAGTACGGAGATCGGGCCGATGTCGTTCCCGGAGTTTCGCCCTCGGTGCACCAGGGCAGCCAGCAGCACTGGCTCAATCACTATTTGAATCCGGCTGCGTTTGTGACCAATGCTCCGGGCACCTTCGGCAACACTGGGCGCAACCCGTTCATTTCGCCTACCGTCAACTCCACCGACGCCGCAATGATGAAGAATTGGACGTTCAACGAGCGATACGGTATTCAGTTTCGCTGGGAGATGTTCAACGCCTTCAATCATCCGAGTTTCGGGACTCCGAATACCGACCCGACATCAGCGACTTTCGGACAGATCACCAGCACCGGGGTCATTCCTCCGCGAGTCATGCAGGCAGCTCTTAAACTGAAGTTCTGATCGTGCGCGCCCGCTCGTCGCCGCCCGCGCTCCCCCCTGAGGAGTCGCGGGCAGAGCGAGCGGACGTTCGAATCGCGGAGAGGGCACCTGTACAACTCCAATCCTTTGCATAGAATCCGCCACGCCTCTTTGCGGCAGCTTCCTGAACTTGAGACCTCGCCGCTTTGAGGTCGCGTTTGGCACCTACTCATTCCATAATCCCTTGCAAATGTTGACCTGCAAAGGGAACCGAAAGGACGTTCATGGCCAAGAAGCCAGACAGACAGGATCGAACTTTTCTCACCCGGCGTGAGCTGCTGGCAGGCAGTATAACGAGCATGGTCGCTGGGTGGACACTGCCCCCAACGGCGGCAATGGCGTCTCGGGTGAAGCGCGCATTACGCGTCATCAATATCATGAACTTCATCCGCGCGGAGGAGCCGCGGGAGACCATCGACCTGATGCAGCCGGTGCGAGAACAGATGGCCCTCATCAAAGCCCATAAGCTTCCAGCAACCTGGCTGTTGCAGTATGACGCACTGGTCGAGGGCCCATACGTCGAGTTCCTCAAAAAAGAGATGCCTATCGATCACGAGACCGGAATCTGGTTCGAGATGAATCGCAGGATCTGCGACGATGCGGGCATTGCGTGGCGCGGCAACCCCAAGTGGGAGTGGGATTACCACGTCCCCGTTGCCTACGCGATTGGCTACACGCCGGAGGAGCGCCGGAGGCTGGCCGACACCGCGGTCGCGACCTATAAGCGGGTCTTCGGCCGCGATCTCAAGTCCCTGGCCTCCTGGAACCTTGACGCGGTGACGATCGCACATCTTTCCGACCATTACTTCATGGACGCCTTTGGCAATTGCCGGGACCAGCTGGCTACCGATGGCTTCACCATATGGGGAGCGCCGATCGCCGGATACTACCCCAACCGCAAGAATGCCTGGAGCCCGGCGCTGGAGGAGAAGAACCAAATCTCGACTCCGATGTTTCGCCTGCTCGGACAGGATCCGGTCTACTACTACGACAAGAAGTTCCCGTATCCAGATACGGTCGAACCAGTGTGGCCTTCAGGAAGGTCAGAGGTCTTCATCGACCGGTTTCTTCAAATGATCGATGAGAGCCCGACGCAGGCGTTTGCGTATGCGCAGTTCGGCCAGGAGAACAGCTTCGGCTGGGCGGAGATGCAAGAGGCCTATCCGATGCAGATGGAGAAGCTGTCCCGGGCGCGTACCGGCGGTCAGGTCAGCATCGAAACGATGGGCGAATCCGGCCGCCGTTTCAAGCAGCGTTTCAAGTCAACTCCGACGCAGGCCCAGGTGATGCTTGAAGATCCATTTGGAGAGAAGGCTGTTCCGGAACGGACAGTTTGGTACCAGAGCAAGTACCACCGCGCCAATCTACACTTCCGTGGCGAGCAGTTCTATCTCCGCGATCTTCACGTCTATAACGATCAATTTCCGCAGCCATACCTGGAAGAGCCGGTTAGGAAGCACGGCATTGAACAACGCATGCTCGCTGCTCTCGATGGCTACCACTGGAGCGATGATGAGGTTCGGTCGGGCCGCCCGGGCAAGCGCGCTATGGGCCGCTTCGCTGTTGTCGGAGCAAATGGAGAGGAAAGCTTTCCTGGGATGGCCGGCCTGCCAAAGATTAGCGAGGGGAGCACGAGCCTCGATGCCGATGTTCCTCTATCCGGGGGTGGAAGTCTCAGAGTTTCGTTCCGGGACCGGGATATTACATTCACATTGGTCGAGATGCCTGTCCGCTCGGAACTCACTCTTCTCTTGGAGTGGGCTCCAGACCGCGCCGCCCTTCGGAGCGTTGCGTCGAACCGTCTGAACTATAGCTTTCGCGATTTCGATTATGCTGTCGAGGTCGCGAACGGCAACGCGGTGAAGTTAGCTGATGGAGTAAGGATCGTATCTAATGGGCGCGGCGCCTTGCGATTGATTATGGCACCGTAGCGATTGGCAACGCTTTGGAACCATTCCCGTGGCCAAGCCCGGAAAGTTGAGTGTTTTGTGATTAGACGAGAGTTCATACGCTTGACTTCGCTTTCGGTGGGCGCACTCCCCTTTGTTGGCCTGCAAGGCTACGAAGGCATGTCGGGTCTGGCATCCCGGAAATCGATTAAGGATGTCAGTCTCTATGAAATCTTCCGGGAGCCGGCAAATCAATATCGTCCGATGGTCCGGTGGTGGTGGAACGGCGACCGGGTTGTGGGGGAAGAGATTCTGAGAGAACTCGACGTGTTGCAGGCTGCGGGAATCGGAGGGGTCGAGATCAATCTGATCCGCTTTCCGGCGGAAGCCGATCCGATGAACACGAAAGCTCTGACCTGGATGAGCGATGAATGGATACAGGTTTTAAAGGTGGCGTTGAAAGGTACGAAAGAGCGGGGAATGACCTGTGACATGATCGTGGGTTCCGGTTGGCCGTATGGGGGTGAATTCCTATCGAGGGAAGACCAGACCCAGATGGTAGCGCTCGGCACAAAAAACTTCACCGGACCTGCCCAAGTTCGAATGACTCGCGCGGAGTTGCTGGATGGTGTCAATCCAGCTCTGGTGTCGCCCTACAAGGACAGCGAAAAAGAGCTCTTTGGGCTGACCCTGGTTCCATCTCCAATCTCCACGACGGCCGATGGCATCCGTTTGAACGAACAGGTACGCGATGAGAACATTGAGTTCGATGTGCCGGCCGGAGATCACGTACTCTACTTCCTCGTAAAACTTACCGGTTTCATGGCCGTCATCAACGGAGCTCCTGGCGCGACCGGACCGGTCTTAAATCACTACAGTGAACAGGCTGTTGCGAGATATCTGGACCGCTTGTCGACGAGGTTATCGGCAAAGATCGGTCCACTAGGCGATCATTTCCGGGCGTTCTTCACCGACAGTATCGAGTTGGAGGGGGCGAATTGGTGTGACGATATGTTTGCGGAGTTTCGCAAGAGAAGGGGTTATGACCTCTCGCCATGGCTGCCGTTCGTGCTCTTCAAAGTTGGAGAGATGGGGAATGCAGTCACGGAGGAGTATGGGGCGAAATTCTCTGCTGGGTTCAAGGCGCAGACCGATCTGGTGCGATACGACTTTGAAACGACCAAGCACGAGCTTTTTCAGGAAAGGTTTGTGGGGACGTTTGCAGAGTGGTGTAAGAGAAACGGCGTGAAATCACGAATGCAGGCCTATGGCATGGAGCTCGATGCCATAACCGCCGGCATGATGCTCGATATTCCTGAATGTGAAACATGGATTCGATCGGAGAAGATCGAGGACTTTGGCACCGGCGATTATCGGCAAGGTCGCAGCTACACCATGATCAACAAGTTTGTCTCTTCTGCTGCTCATCTGTCTGGCAAGCAGCTCATCAGTTGCGAGGAGATGACGAATACCGACGACCCATTCCATGCTTCGCTCGAGAGGATCAAGCTTGCCGGAGATCAAAGCATGTTGTCCGGAGTGACACAATCCGTTCTGCATGGCTTCAACTACAGCCCCGCCGATGCGCCGTTTCCAGGTTGGGTGCGCTACGGTACTTACTTCAGCGAGCGGAATACATGGTGGCCCTACTTTAAGCTGTGGGTTGACTATAAGTCTCGTCTCTCGGCGCTCTTTCAGCAGTCAGTCATGCAGGCCGATATCGCGATCCTGCCTCCATTCGCCGACCTCGCATCGAAATACGGCTTTCAGCGCGATCCCTTTCCGAAGACAGTCGATCCTCCCTATCTCTATAAGCTCTGGGAGGTCGTTCATCAGAATGGAAGCGGGTGCGACTACCTCACCGAAGACATCATTCATCAATCAACGGTTGGCCGTGGCAGGCTGCTGTTTCGAGACCGGTCTTACAAGGCCATCTTCTTGCCGGATGTCGAGTCGCTTCATCTCATCACTGCAAAACAGTTGAAGAAGTTCGTCGAATCCGGCGGGACCCTGCTGTGTATCGGCAACCTTCCCCGTCAGGCCTCAGGGCTGGTGAATAACGCGTCAGAGAGCTTAGTCGTCCATGAGGTTTTCCAATCTCTCCGGAAAAGCTATCCACTTCGCACCGCTGTCCTGCACATCGACGAACAGAATCTGGTGAATTGGTATCGCGACCTGCAGAAGAATTATGCACTGACGCCGGACGTTTCGATCGACAGACCCACCGACTTCATCAGTCAGTTACATTACGTCAGCGGAAGCCGTGACGTCTTTTTCTTCTCCAACTACGGCCCGGAGGAGACGCACACATTTGAGGCCACCGTGTCTCTCCCCGGCAAGACTCCCTGGCTGTGGAACCCCGAGTCAGGCGAGCGTGCGCCATATCCAACATCCGGTTCAAAGAACGTGTTGAGCATCACGCTGGGCCCATCCGAGTCCAGACTCATCGTCTTCGAGCCATCCTCTATCGCTGCTGACACCGCCGCTTCTGTGGAAATATCAGACCTCTTGCCTGCAGCGACGGCCCACCCGCGCTATGAGCAAATCATACCCGGACCCTGGAATCTCAAGCTGATTCATGTGAACGGGACAACGCAATCTCGCGTTGTGGAGGCTTTAGTCGATCTCAGTCAGCAGGACGACTTGAAGTCTTTTGCGGGCACCATGATCTACAGCAACCGTTTCCAATTCGACCATCACCACCAACGTGTAATCATCGACCTCGGGCACCTCCACAGTGTCTCGCAGTTGGAGATCAATGGCCGTCACCTCGGCACGCGCTGGTACGGCGTGCATACTTATGACGTATCGAATGCGCTGACATCAGGCAGGAACGAGATCACTATCAGAGTCGTGTCGACACTGGGCGATTATATGAAGTTCCTGTTGACCAATAAGACAGCCCAGGTCTGGAGTCGAGACACGCCACTCTACCCTTTAGGATTGACGCAATCTGTGCGCCTGCTTATTCTTCCGTAGCAAGTGGCGCTTTTTCGACCAGCGCGATCCAATCGGGTTTGCTGAGGCAAGAATTCGGTGGGGGATTTTGGCTGTGAGGTTGAGGCCTATCAGCTTGCCAACAGCAACGCGGCCGGGAAATGCTTCGTCGCGGAAGATCGCCGCCGATCCGCGCACGCCCTCATTTTCGGCGCGCTCAACACTCTGGAAGTGTGATGTCCTCGGTCGCCCACATCGCGTCTGCCGCTCTCACTTTGTCTCTACCGGTGGGCGCTTTCCGCGAAACTTGGGAAAAAGGGTTGGAGAAAACTCAAGAGCGAAATCTTTGAATATCCGGGCGATCTTAGGAACAAAACGGTTTCCCACGTGAACAATCGAGAGGGTATACAAGGTGAACTGCCACTCCGGCATTGCCTCGACCAGCTTACCGCTTCGCAGCAGTTCAGGCTGAACGATTGGTGGCAGCTCCCCGATACCCGTGCCTGCAAGCAACGCCGAAGCAAGACCGGAGTACTCATTGATTGAAAGATAAGGTTGAAAAGCCACCCTTTCTTTTATCTTCAATCGGACGTTTGTGAAATTCCACACATTCTGCGGCCTCCAGAAGGAGAACGCCAGTAAACGATGGGAACGTAGGTCACGAGGCGTTTTTGGCCTGCTGTGTTTGGCGAAATAGCTGGGACTGGCCACCAAAATATGTCGATAGGTTAAGAGCTCCAGAACGCTGTGCGAAGGATCATGTCGATTACGAACCACGAAAGCCAGGTCGATACCTTCGGAGATCGGATCGACAATTCGATCTGTGATGAAGATCTGAATCCTTACGTCTGGATATGAATTCTGGAATGCTCCAACGAGTGGAGCGAGGAACGAATCGGAGATGCTGGGCGGGGCCGAAATTCGCAAGGTTCCAGAAAGTTTGTCTGTGTGGCTTGCGGCGATATTTCCTACGGATTCTCTCAACTCGGCACCCTGTCTTGCGAACTCAAGCACCTCCGAACCGACCTCGGTGAGTCGAAGCTGACGAGTCGTCCGAATAATGAGGCTCACGCCGAGTTGTAACTCCAGGTCTGCAATTCTTCGACTGATCGTAGATGTAGGTATATGAAGTCTCCGTGCCGCTTCCGAGAAGCTTTTCGCTGCGATCACTTCGGCGAAGATTGCAGGGTCGTTAAGATCCGGTTCCATTTTCCCATTATTGCAAATATGTTTTGTCGATTAACCCACTAGTCAACGCGGTAGGGATTCACTAGGCTGAATCAAGCCTGATGTGAGCCGCCCTATGAAATTGAGGAATCACCCATGAAGTATCAAATCTCAGCAATTATCTTCTACTTTCAACCAGTGTGTTGTCTTTCATGGCAACACCACAGGCCCACTCGTACGACAAGAACGACCACGTTGTGGAAGAGCAATTCACAAGGAACGACAAGGCGATTCGAGATGTTATCTCGCACTATGAAGAGTCTTTCAATCGAAGTGATCCCGAAGCCTGAGTCGAACTTTATGCCGACGACGCAGTACTCATGACGCCATCACGAAACGTCATGGAGCAGAGTTTCTAATTGCTCGATCCGCAGTGGAGCTTATATGTGGTCAGCAACCATTCGAGCTGAAGACAACGTGCGGTTCCAACCTGAGGGCAAAACAATCGTCATAGCGACCGGAGCGCATTATCGAAACTGACGCATCGACAGCGTCGAGCACTTCGAAGGTATCGGCGTCTGCTCCGGCGCTGGAACCATTGAAGCAACTCTCTGCGAGTCGGTCCGCCTCTGGCGTCGGCGAGGGCTCTCTGGAGATCAGCTTCGTTCACCAGTTCCTGAGTGAATAGGCACCGAACTGTAAGCTAGGCAAGTCAACGATCGCAGAGGAATCAATGCAGAGGAATCAAAAACGATGAGAGCAGCCTGGTATGAAAAGCAGGGACCGGCGCACGACGTACTTACAGTGGGCGAAATGCCCGATCCCGTCCCAGGAGCGGGCGAGGTTCGCATTCGCGTTGTGGCCTCAGGCATTAATCCCGGGGACACCAAAAAACGAGGTGACGTTTTCAGTCTTGGAATGCCTTACCCTCGCGTCATTCCTCACAGCGATGGTGCAGGCACTGTAGACCTCGTCGGCACCGGAATTTCTGAAGAATTAGCCGGTAAACGTGTTTGGTGCTACGGTGCGCAATCCTACAGGCCTTTCGGCACTGCAGCTGAGTTCACAGTGGTCCCAGCGGATCACGTGGTCCCCCTTCCGGACAATGTGTCGTTCGAAATCGGTGCCTGCCTTGGTATTCCTGGCATCACGGGTCATCGGGCAGTACACGCCACTGGACCGGTCAACGGCAAAACCGTACTGGTGCAAGGTGCCGGCGGCGCGGTGGGAGTTTGCGCGGTCCAACTCGCTCGCTTTGCGGGGGCACATGTCATCGGTACGGTCCGATCCGGCCCTGAAGTTGAGACCGCTCGGCGCGCCGGTGCGCATGAAGTCCTCTTCAACGATGACCAACTGATTACGAACGTTCGAAGGGTCGCGCCGGATGGCCTCGACCACATTGTGGAGGTTGCCTTCGCCGCGAATATTGAACGAGACGTAGAGATGCTGAAGCTCGGCGGATCGTTGGCGACCTACGCCACAAACGATGCGACGCACAGCGTCCCGTTCTGGTCTATGGTGTTCAAGAACATTCAAGTCAACTTCCTAGGCAGCGACGATTTTCCCATTGCCGCGAAGATCGCGGCAGCCAAGGAACTGAGTCGCGCGCTGGAGTCGGGTTGGTCCGGTTTCGAGATCGGGGAACGCGTCCCGCTGGCGCAGATCGTCCGGGCACATGAACTTGTTGACCATCCGGCACGTCCCGGACGTGTCGTCATCGTGATCTAGACAATGAAACCGTAAGTGGCCAAGTTGAAAGTTATAGAACTCACCGACCCTGTTCCTGCTTACGGAGAGGTTCTAGTCTGGCTGCAAGGCGCGGCGCTGAACTTCCTCGACTTGGCAGTGGCCACAGGCAAGTACCCTCTTCCCAGTTTCGCAATCGTCCGAGTGACGGATGGCACGAGCCAAGTCGTCGCTCTCGGTCCGGGTGTGTCAATCTCCAGAGTTTCCTATTACCTCTCGGAGATCCGCAGAGATCATGATGTAGTTGCCTTCATTCGAAAGAACGCGCTGCAACTCCTCCGCGACGTCCGGATCTTCTTTCGGTATAAGCAGGGGGCACGCTGAAGGATGGTGACCTTTGATCCGAAGCGGCGTAGGCCTGAGGAAATTCGAGTCCAACGTAGCCACCGCCGATCACGATGAGGTGTTCTGGCACTTAGTCTAGCTCCAGAACCTCAATATGCGTCATGGGTCTGGGACTCTTGCAGGCCCGAACTGGAGGGATTGCTGCGTGTGTACCAGTTTGAGAAAGAGGCGCTTCGCAGTGAGGGTTCTTTGACCGCCCTCGTTAAGTTTGGTCAGTGCCGATTTTTAGGGGGACGAATTTGGCTTCATCCATTACTAGTTCAGTGCCGGTCGCCTTGTAGAAACAGTACCGAAGTCTGCTGCATGACGCGCAAGATATGCCACCTTCGCGCTCCGTATCTCATTCTTAGCGGGAAGGTAGTTAACATTTGGACAAAGAACCACCGATCCAGCGTCCTCCAATGACCATTGTCTGCTCGCCAGACTGCGCAAGATGCCGCGCGAGCTATTTTCCACCCTCACCGCTTCCTATGATCACGTTCTTGCAATGCGCCGCGCTCATAACCCATCCTTCACAATAGGGTTTGCCGCGAAAACAGAAGCCAGCTTCTGAAGCGAACAAAGAAACAAAGCCTACGCGTGATTAGAATTGCGATTTGCATCCATATACGCTGGAACCCAGAGGGCCATCTGCAACTGCATTGATTTGCACCATGCGAGATGCATCCTCTCAACGTCTGCGGCCGAGTGACCCTTGGCGGCGAAATAAGGTTTAATTGTTTCGTTCATGACTGCAACAAATGCGATGATATCGCTTAGTGGCACCTGAGAAGTGGAGTTCACATCGTCGGTCTGATTTTTCTTGACTGCAGTATGGCGAATTGCAATCTCTTGTTGATAGTTGAGCCAATCCTGATCGTACGGCCTCGTGCAGGTATCCAAGATCCACTGTTGAAAGCGAAGGTTGCTCTTCGCCAGATACTCAGGAATTGGATCCCCTTCTGGTGTCCGAGAGTGTCTGGCGAGGTGGGGAATACTAGCGATAATCCCGCTGCGCCACTGATTCACAATCTTCTCAGTCTGATCCGCCAACACCTCTCCAGCGAGACGTAGAAACTGCCAATCTTGTTCGGTGAAACCAGCGCTAGTCTTCAGACTTTCCAACTCTGCTAGCGAAACATTCGACGGAGCAACCGTCGCCTTCCCATAGGCATAGCCAGGAATGTTCTCAGTTATGCTCTGCATGCGGCCTCCTTGCTATTCACACTCTTGATAGATCCAGTCGAGTGATGCATCTACTTGGCAAACATTGTGCACATATTGAATCAACCGCGCCGATATTGTGTTCCGAAAGAAACTGAAGCATCGCGGCGACAATCCCTTCCAGGTGCGTCTCGAGCGCAAAATGGCCAGTGGGCAGAAGCGCGACCGTTGCGTTCGAGATGTCCTTTTTGAAGGCCTTAGCTCGGGCGGCACGAAGTATGGATCAAACTTGCCCCAAATAGCCAGGAGTGGAGGCTTCGCGGCTCGAAAATACTCCTCGCCCATCCCGCCTGCGCCCAGCAAGCCAAGAACCTCATAGTTGTCCAGTCTCGAACCCGGAGGGAGAGCCATAGCAATGTGGATTATACCGAAGCGGGAGACCACTTTCTCATTCCTACGCTGCTCCGAAGAGTGCAGTAATGTCGGGCGTAAGAGGAGGTCTATCTGTGCATCTCCAGATCGCCACGAGGGTAAATCCATGTCGGAGCCCCGTTGAACTACGCGCAGGGAAAACTGTCGGCTGTAACGAAGCCCGCAAGCCTCGCACCGTCTGGGCAGTCGGTTTAGCGAGAATTTGTGATATGAACGGAATTGACTTTGAGCGAAAAGTCGGCAACTCGGACACTTGCCAACTGACGAATGCAGATATACGAGTAGCCGGCTTTAACGACACGTGAAACGAGGATTAGTAAACATATGCCGGCTTACCAGGACTGGATAATTGAGGAACTATAGCGGCGCCAGCGCCAATCTACCGTAGGCAATGAAGGCCATGATGATGCCGAGGACCAAGCTCATGATGATTGGCGTTTTCTCGGTGTACTTCATGTGAACCCATGATGAAGAGCAGGCTTTCGGGCAGGCGCTTAAGGAGTCCAACTGCGGAGCCAGAGCCCACCTCGAAAACCTGCAAAGACACCCAGGCTGCCGGTTCCCGGTTGGCACGTCCAGCGGAGTCGAATCGAAAGATCCCCTTGCGTTGAAATAACTCGAAACGCCACCGAGGTAGTGGCTGTAGGCGACTGCGCGAGCCACCCATATGGTCACCTTGAGAAAGGCTATGGGCGTTTACTAGGTCCTGATAAACGTGCTTAGCGTTCGCTTGGAAGAAAAGTCGACTTCTCGGACAAATGCCTTTCGCCCAATCCGCTGCGATCGTCGTAATCAAGCGCAATTGAGCTTAAAGAAAAGCTGCGGCTCTCAACTCTAATGAGTTGATCCCAACAAGGCCAGTAGAATTCACTTTGCTTAACTGGCGAATTATGAGCCTCTTAGCTGGTCTTTGGTGCCCGGAGGGGGACTTGAACCCCCACGGCCTTGCGGCCTGCGGATTTTAAGTCCGCTGCGTCTGCCGATTTCGCCATCCGGGCTGGACTGCTCTGCTTATTGAGTGACCCACCTGCCAGGCAGATTCTGCAATGCTACGTCAGAAGCTTGGTCGGCCTACCTGGCGGCGTTTCAAAGAGCAAACAAATTTAGTATCCCACAGCCATTGAGAGGTTGTCAGACGGTCGTGTTGTTGAAGGAGCGAGTGGTCGCTCCCGAATAGACAATCGGCGCCCCCAGATGTCCACGCACGGGGGCGATGATCGTTCTCGCTTCGAAGATGATTAAGCCCGGCCAGAAGCTATTCGCGCATAGTACTCAACCGTCATATCGTTTGGAACAAGCGTGACGGGCTTGAATATTTCAGGCAAGTCTGGTTACTCGTCCTAACCTCCTAATCATCCGGTGAGCCGTAGGGCTTAAACAGATAAGCAGGAGGAAGAATTCCGCCAATCGGTGGTGGACAGATGGAATCCGTTATGGGGTTAAGCAGCGGCTATTCTTCAGCCGACGTGACTAAGGTCCGGAAAGCGATGTGTGTCTTCCTCTGCAATTCGAAAACGATCGAGTGGTTATCTTCGAGACAGCGGTGTCCCATTGCAGGGAGGTCGGTAGCCAAGGCTACTGTACGCGCCTGTACTCGATAGCGCCCTCATGCAGGTAGTATTCGGCGGAGCATTGCTGCGAACCGCAGATCATGGATTCGCTTCCGGCGTATTGCCTGCGGGTAATCAAGCCCAAGGCGCCACAGATCGGGCAGGATAGGACTGCCCAATAGGGGTTGGCCGCCTCGCCCATCGTTCCCGCGTTCTCGAGCACGAACAGCATTCCCGGCTCCATCTGTTCGGGTATCCACTCTTCAAGCATCTGCAATTCGGCTATCATGGCGTCCTCCTGCTGGTTTTGCTATTGAGGTTGGCGTTGGCTAAGGCTTCTCGATCAAGCACTTCAACATCGGGGAAGATTAAACTTGGCGTCCTCGTGGAGCTTAAGCACTCCTTTCAGATGCACCTTCCTTTGTCGCCACTTTTCCTGATGGCTTCTTGGGGATAGCCGCATCCGTTTCGCTCACCCTGGCAACCCGCAACTTCTTCACCGCGGTGCTTAGGCTGATGAGGAAGACGGCTTGCTCCGCATTTTTCAGGAGGTCGAATATCTGCTGGGCGTCCGTCTCGAGATAAAGGCGGTTCCCGTCGATCAGCAGGTGATAGTCGGTCAATGGATGTTCTGCTTGGTCGGAAACTAGATCGGCTAATCTGGCATGAAATTGCTTCTTGAGGAAGCGCAAGACCCGACGGATCTGCTGTAGGGAGATATGCCTGCGCCTCAACTCAAGGATGACCAAAATCTCGGCGAGGTCACTTGGCGAATAGAGGCGCTTCCGGCCCCGGCGAAGCGGAACAATGAGGCGATGCTCATCCCACCATTGCAATTGCCGGGCAGTGGCCCCAGTCAAGTGCATTACCTCGATAGTGCTGAAGCTTCCAGTCAGCATGATGGCGGCATTCCAGCAATCGAATCTTCGTCGCGTCCGTTCCAAACATTTTCGTTCAAAACGTTTGAGCTGATTCTTGCCGGGAAGGTCTTACTTGTCAATGCAAAAGTTGAGAAACGCCCCAGTCTAGGTACGCCAGAGCACAATCGTGTCGCGCTCAAACCTGCGAGAGGCATTCAATTTGCCTTAGTTTGAAGTGCTGTTTGGGCAGCGGCTTGATCGATCGATCGGTAGATGTCCTCATTCCTTAGAATGGCCTGAACGTAGTCGCGGGTTTCCGTAAAAGGAATCGATTCAACAAATTCGTCGATACTCTGATCGCCCGCGGCGCTGCGCCAATCAACCACCCGCGCATCCCCCGCATTGTAGGCGGCGAATACCAGTTCCGGTCTCCCACCGAACTTATCCATTGTTTGCCGGAGGTACCGGCAACCCAGTTGAATATTCACATTCGGATCAAGTAGCTGGTTAGCATCGAAGTGCTTCATGCCTTCCGCCTTTGCCATGGTCTTTCCTACCGAAGGCAGCAATTGCATGAGACCGTAAGCGCTCTTATTTGAGATTGCCATCGGGTTAAACTCCGATTCCTGGCGGATCAACGAAGCGACCATATACGGATCGAGCCCATTCGCGGCAGCGGATGTTTTGATCTGCGACCAGTACGGCTGGGGGAAAAGGATGCGCCAGTAAGTGAGCGGCATCGCAGTAATCGGCGCCGAGCTGTAGAACGGGATTGCCCGCTTGAGCACTCGCATGGCGCGGAACGTCTCGCCGTAGGATGTATAGATTTCCGCTTCGGCAAAGGCACCCCACTCTTCGCTGCCATCACCGGCCTGGATCTCGGCGGCGATGTACTCATTCAACCCGGCATTGGCAAGCAGGCGCGCCTTGACGACGTGGGGATCATCTTCGGGCACGTCGTCGCTAAGCTCAGGGATCATCTCCGGGCGCATCGACGTGAGCATGGCGACATATTCCGGCGAAACCGTGCCAAGCGCCATAAGGCGCTGCTTCGCCTCTGCCGCATAATAGTAATGCTGGTAGACGCGAATTACGGTTTGGTAATAGGCTGCCGCCATCGCCGGACGCCGTTCTTGCTGCTCGTACACTCGTGCTCGCCAGTAGAGAGCTCCTGGTATTTCCTTGCCGCCGGGATAGTAGGCGATCTGCTCGTCCATGAGACGCGCTGCCTCGGAGTATTGCTTCAGCCGGTAGTTCAACCAGGCCGCGCGCCAATGGCTGCTGGGCGAATAGTTAGAGCAATTCGCCGTTCGCTCCGGCTCGCACGACTTGGGAAAGCGCCTTGCCAGATCTCCGTAATATTCGATCGCGTGGGCGTAGTCCTTTCTCAACAGATACATGTTGCCGCTGGAATAAAGTGCCTCGGCCAACCAGGGGCTCTCCGCAAAGCGGCTTCTCATCTGCTCGACGATGTTCCGCTGTGCGTCCCCATCGTCCTTGTCGCGCGCCAACTCCATCAACAGGTACATGCGTCGCGCACCAGTTTCGTCCTGGGTATCGGGAATTCGTTCCAACTCCTGCTTGTTTAGCCTCTTCAGCTTCCAGTCACAGTGGGCAGCAGCGACCAGAAGGGCGTTCCGTGCTTGCGAGCCGGCTTCGGCCGGATCGGCGGCGAGCGACCGGTATTCTTCCCCGGCTTCGTTGAAACGACCTGCCTTATAGAGCGCATCGGCATGGTTGCGCCGCTCTTCGGGGCTAAGCGGCGCCGCAGCCCCCACAATCGCCAATTGCGTCTTCGCGACCTGGGCTTCGTTGCTGAGCGGATAACTCAAGAAGACGCGGCGAAAGAGTTTGGCAGCCGAGTCTGGTTGGCCGGCCATCATCTCTGCCTTCGCTTGGGCCAACTGAAAATCGGCGTGGTTCGCGATCGGCTCTCCGAAATGCGGTTTCAGCCTGGCCAGAGCGGTCTGCGGATCGCCTTCTTCAATCAATGCGTTGGCCTCGAGAACCGGAATGCTTTTGACAAAGATGCTATCCGGGTGCCGTGCCGTAAACCCGCTCAGCACCAGCTCTGCCTCCGGCCACTTACCCCCTTGAAGGTAGGCCTGCGCGGATAAATAGTCAGCGTAGTCGCTCAGCGACTGCCCTGCAGTTGAGGATTTCTTTAAACTGGCAACTGCTTCGGGGAACTTGTGATCTTCGAGATAGGCATGACCCAGGGCCAGATAAGCCGCCGAAGATGCCTCTCCGATATGCGACTGGGCATAGGCCGTCACCCCGGCATAGGCCGCCGGCGACCGCATCGCGGTCAACTCCTGCGCCATCGGGCGCAGCTGTGAAGATGCCACGAAGGCCCGTTGCAGGGAATGACTTTTTGCCAGGGCTTTTGGGGAGAGCGGCTTCCGCTTGCTGTGCTTGGATCGAGTGGCGGTGTGAGCCGCAGTCTTCCGGTGCCCGTTCGAATGGCTGCTGGTCGAATGTTTGGTGCTTCCGGAGGAACCTGCCGGATGTCTGGGCTTCGGCTTCGCTGGGTTCGATTGGCCGCTGGCGAGAAACGCGGGGGCCACTCCCATAATCCACAAGGCCAAAAGATAAAGCAGCCAGCTTTGCGAAAGCCGGGAGAGGGTTCTCACTTTTCTTCTTTTCATTTTGACAATTTCCGCCACAGCACAGCATCCCCTACTAAGACTTTAAGCCGAGATCAGCTGGGAAGTTGTACCTCTTACTTGCGGAACCTCAGTCGTTATGCATTTTGCTCCTGCCTGCCCCGAAATGGTCGTTAGCGCATCACCAGAGATCGCATCATGTCCAGCAGCTCCTCGCCGGATTCCGGCGGACTGAGAAAAGCCCGTTCCAGCAACACCTGTAACGAGGCTTTCGGGGCCCCCGTCGGCATCTCGAGCTCAGCCATTGACCAATCTTCGAAGACCCGGTGCGCCACTTCTCTGTTGCTGAGTACGGCCAGATAGTCATGCCGTTTATCAAATTCGATTCTCGACAGGGTACCTTCGATCACGGACCGAGGCCCCTCCAGGACCTGGGCAAAAAAACCGCCATTAAACAGAAGGGCGCCGGTGATGCCGTTCTGGCTATTGCGACACCTTGAAGATTCCAATATCTTTGCGCACTCCACAGACCGATCTACTTCGTCCCCCTCGATCGTGTTTCTGCTAACGTATACGATTCGAATTAAGGCTTCGCTCATATGCATCCTTATGTCAAGGGGATCAGACGCGAAGCAGCTGGCGTCACTTTAGGCACTTATCGGCGAATCGTGAAAGAGCGAGAGCGCCTCGCGTGCAGGAACGATCAGGCCGCCTGAACTCAGACCTTGCGGGAATCCGAATAGCCAGAGGAGGAACAGCTCTGATGGAATTTGCACCTCCAAACCCTCACTTGTACGTCCCTGCTTTGCCGCCTCAACCTATCCCGTTTACTATGAGCAATGGCGGTTATTCCGCCGCAACCTATCGCTCCCCGGTCAATCGCACTAAGAAAAGGTCAAAATTCTGAAGCCTTCAGCCATGGACACTATCCAATCAACAGGGACCGAAGAGGTTCACCCCGATGTGGCGCTAGTAGCCAGGGCGCGCGATGGGGACTTGCAGGCGTTCGAAACGCTTGTCAAACAATATGACCGGCAAGTCTTTCGCATTGCCCAGCACATCACGCAAAACAAAGAAGATGCGGAAGATGTTGTCCAGGATGCGTTCCTCAAGGCGTACGAGAAACTTCATCAGTTCCAGGGCAATTCAAAGTTCTATACCTGGCTCGTGCGGATTGCCGTTAATGAATCGCTCATGCGATTACGGAAGCGGCGTACCGGACGCATGGTTTCAATCGACGAAGACGTCGAAACCGAAGAAGGTTCGATGCCCCGGGATCTCGCTGATTGGGGACCCGATCCGGAGCAGATGTATGGGCAGTCCGAGCTCGCGGACATCCTTCGGAAGACGATTCAAGGCTTACCTCCCGGATTCCGGGTTGTTTTTACCTTGCGGGACGTCGAGGGGCTCTCTACCGACGAAACCGCAGAGGCTCTTGGTTTGAGTGTTCCAGCAGTCAAATCTCGATTATTACGAGCGAGACTTCAGTTGCGGGAACGGCTCAGTCGTTACTTCCGCAAGAAAAATGGAGAGGGAGTTCAGTGACCTGCTCTGAATTTATGGCCCTGCTTGATGACCTGCTCGACGATGACGTCAGCGCCACCCTACGCGCCGACTTGGACGAGCACCTGAGTGGATGTGAGCACTGCTTCATCACCATGAACACGACTCGAAAAACCATCGAGTTTTACGCCAACCGCGAGCTCTATCCGCTTCCGGCCCCGCTGCGCGAGCGGTTACAAAGCGCAATTCTTGAGAAGTGTCGTAAATGTTGAGCTTTGAGCGCCATTCCCGAAAACTAGCCGGAGATTGACGCCCAGATAGACGCCGAACTAATAGACAGACCCGGTGACCTGGATCCCCGTATCCTAGATGCTCCGTGACCCTGGATGAAGACACTCCGCCGAAAAGTAGACATTAACGGTCTGCATACAGCCCCTGTTCAGGCAATGATTGAAGAAGCCGCAAATGTGATCCGGGCTGGCGGCCTCGTTGTTTTTCCTACTGAGACGGTTTACGGTCTTGGCGCGAATGCCTTAAGTGCCTCAAGCGTGGAAAAGATCTTTCACGCTAAACAGCGCCCTTCCTGGGATCCGCTGATCGTTCATATCGCCGATACCGCCATGCTTTCGAAGGTGGTTGCCGCTCCACTGTCCCACTCCGCGCGGCTGCTCGCCGAAGCTTTTTGGCCGGGGCCTTTGACGCTGCTTCTCCCAAAAGCGTCGAGCATCCCGGATGGAGTCACTGCCGGTCGTTCGCTGGTAGGCGTCCGGATCCCTGCTCATCCGGTCGCCCGCGCGCTTATTCTTGCTGCGGGCGTTCCTATCGCGGCGCCAAGCGCCAACAGCTTCGGTCGTATTAGCCCGACGCTGGCCATCCACGTTCTTGAGGATCTGGACGGCCGCATCGATATGCTGCTCGACTCAGGCGAGACCCTGCATGGGGTCGAGTCGACGGTCGTCGATGTGGCCCAGGATCCCGTAGTTCTGTATCGACACGGTGCAATTCCAATCGAGGATCTTCGTCGGGTGTACGGGAAAATCGAGGACGGGAGCAGGGAAGGGAATTCGGCGCGAATGCCGGAGCCTCCTGAGTCATTGCCTTCCCCCGGATTGGGCATCCGACACTACGCGCCCAAAGCTCGCTTGGTTCCCATCGAGGAGGAGTGGGCGGACTTACCGGAGGCCTTGTATCAGGCTGTCCAGGACGCCGCTGCCGTGAACAAAAGGTTGGGTGTTATGCTCCCATCCGGCTTTCTTTCAAGGTCTCTGCCCGCCCTTCCCAATGTTCTGGTCTTCGATTGGGGAGATTGGACGGACCTGCCAATGCTGGCACATCGACTGTTCGCGGGTTTACGCTGCCTGGATGCCGAGGGTGTCGAGATCATACTCTGCCCTGTCCCGCAGGGCGAAGGAATTGGAGCCGCGATTCGGGACCGTCTCTTCAAAGCTTCCCGGAAAACATAGTAGACAGACGCCGACGCACAACCAGCAAGAATGCCGATCCGGACGCCGTCTTCGGCCTTCTCTAGGTCTTCTGGTTTTCGCCGGACTTATAAAGATACTTTATGCAGGATTTGTAGATCAGAGTGCGCCCGCCATGGCGGACTTTGATCACGTCCTGGTCATACCATTCGATCGTGCCCTCGATCGATTCACCATCATCCAGGACAATCGTCATCAGCGTCTGCGTGTGTATTTGCTTCTGGAAGTAAAACACTTCGGCATGCGAACTCTCTTGTCCCGGGTTGGCGGACAGAGGAGCCGCATGGTGGGCAGTCAATGGAGAATCTCTTCGCCGGTTGAAGAGGCGCGCATTCACAGTATTTTCCGAGAGCGGCGGACGAACGAGCTTGCGCGGTCCAGTTACCGCTGGTGTAGGCATAGTGGCAGGAATCTTGCCGACGGCAACTGGTGCAGAAGCCGCGACTCGCAAATGCTTTCCCCCGGGAGCGGGTATCAGCGATCGGTTAGCCATAAAATTATTCCATTAATCTTCTTAATAAGATGCGGCATCAGGTTGCCAGGTTTACCGTCGTGAAACGACCCAAACCCGGAACGAATCCTCGGCAACGTAAATAGCTCGCTGAGGCAAAGTAATCAGACCTGTTGATTGCCAAAATAGTAGCCCAGGATTTAGTTGGAAGCTAGAGGCAAATGTGAAATAGCTCTCATTTCTTACCTGCATAAACACCAAAATGGGAATTATCTCTCGCTATCGAACAAATTCATTCGCAAAAGCATCGAGGGCTAACGAGCGCAGCAGGTTGCGGCGCAGTCCACTTTCGAGCTGGACCACACCCCCGGCGGTCCTTTCAACCCACTGGAGATCGACGGCAGCAGCCAACTTCGCCAGCTCGGCTGTGAGATCGATATTTCGCACTAGCTGGGGCGCACCCGCCAAGAGCAGCATCAAGTCTTCCAGTAAGCTCATCAATGCGCGATTGAGATCAACCATCTTTTCCTGGCCCTCAGCGCCAGAGCGGTAAGTCTCTGTCATGCGGAAGAGTACTGAGTAGTCGGGCCCGGCGATTGCTCCGCGGACCAGGACCAGGGCATCTTGACGGCTGGCCAGATAGCGTTCCAAAGGGAAAGCCAGTGCGCGCCCGATCGCCCCTTCGGCGAGTCTTGCGACCAGGGAGCGTTGCGACGGCTTCCATTCGGCCCGTTGAGCGGCCAAAATGCCTTCCAAAGCTTCCAGCGGCAGGGCCCCCAGCGTGAAGAGGCTGGTGCGTGACCGAATCGTAGGCAGCAATTCGCCTGGATTCTCCGCAAGCAGCACGATCGTCGCGAACTCCGGCGGCTCTTCCAAGACCTTGAGCAGGGAATTCGCCGCCTCCTTCATAAACCGGGTGCTGGTGAAGATATAGAAGGCCCTCTTGGCCTCGGAGGGGAAGCGATACATCTCGTGAATGACCCGGCGCACCTGGCCGAGCTTAATCAATAATTGGGGCGGATCAGGGGGAACCACGAGGACATCGGGATGAGTCTGGATCAGGATGCGAGTCTCTTTTTTGTCCACCTCCCGCAGCTCCTCGCGGGCGGAGACAGCCTCATCGAAGCGCGCGCGCAACGGTGCGGCCGCTCCAATTCGCACACAATTCGGGCAGACGCCACAGAAATCCGGGAGCTCGCCCGGCTGCCGTGCCTCCAACTCTGAAGGATCGGTGCAATTTGCCGCCTGGGCCAACATCACGGCAAGGGTATATTTGCCCGCGCCGCTCGGGCCGGCCAGGATCATCGCCTGCGGCAGCCGCCCCGAAAGGATGCTTCGGCGAAGCTGCTGAACTACTGCTTCATTTCCGAGAAAGTTACTGAAACCCACGCAACGAGCCTAGCAGAACCTTCTGCAGTTCATCTCCGCAGCTCGGGAACGACCCGGATAGGCCCATCCGGCCGCAGCGTGATCTTGGGCGCCAATCCGATCCGCTGACCAGGCGCCAACCGCAATTTCCAGCGCTGTGCGATGGTGGCTAACAACAGGATTCCTTCCATCCAGGCAAAAGCTTCCCCGATGCATTGCCGATTCCCGCCCCCAAAAGGGAAATAGGCAAACTTGGGTCGACCTGCCTTGACTTCGGGAGCAAACCGCTCAGGGTCGAATCGCAGTGGGTCAGGGAATTGCTCTTCACTTCGCTGCATGATGTATTGGCTGAAGAAAAGGTACGTCCCCGTGGGGAACTTATATGGACCGATCTCGATGTCTCTCGTGGCCTGCCGGCCCATCGCCCAGGCCGGCGGATAGAGCCGCATGGATTCGGCGAAGACCATCTCGGTGTATTTCAAGTTGGGCAGATCGTCCAGCTGCGGAGACCTGCCTTCGAGCACCGTGTCGATCTCGGCATGCATCCGCGCCTCGGCCTCGGGATTCTGACCGAGCAACAACCAGGTCCAGGTGAGCGCGTTGGCCACCGTCTCGTATCCGGCCAAGAAGATGGTCAGCACTTCATCGCGTAATTGCTCGTCGGACATTTTGGCGGCATCGCCCTCCTGCTCGCCTTCCTCGTCGCGCGAACTGATGAGCATCGACAGCAAATCGCCGCGGTCGACTCCGTCCTTGCGGTGTTGCTCGATCATGCGATGGACCACCGAGTCCAATCGCTTGCGGGCCTTGCGGAAGCGCATGAGACCAGGAATCGGCCAGTGCAGCATCGCTTCTGCTTTCGGCAAAGCAATCAGGAAATTGTAGAGATCCATGATGACGTTGACCTCGTCATTGATGGCCTGAACGTCACGCGTGACATCGGTGTTGAAGATGGTTCGCGCAACCACTTGAAGCGTCAGCCGCATCATCTCGGCGGCGATGTCGATCTCGATGCCGGGCTTCCATTCTTCGCGCATCGCGGCCGCGCGATCGACCATCATCGAGCCGTAGTTCTGAATGCGTTGCCGATGAAAGGCAGGGGCGGCGATTCTTCGCTGCCGCCGGTGCACTTCGCCGTCGCTGGTAATCAGTCCCTCGCCCAACAGGATTTTCATCCGCCGCTGAGTGCGCTCCTTGATGAAGTTCTGCGGCTGGTTGATCAGGATCTCCCAGATCAGGCCGGGATCGTTGATGAAAACAATATGACTGGCCCCAAGTTTGTAGTGGGAGATACGTCCATAGTTCGCAACAAGATGCTCGAAGAGCAGGATGGGATTCCCTGGCTTGAAGAATTTCCTCACCAGGTAAAAGGGAAGATTCATCTTCAGGCCGGGAGGATAGCGGTAGCCGCCGCGCTCTTCGACAATCCAGTCGCCCGCAGGAGACGGCGCATCCTTCTCTGATTCTTTCTCTCGATCGTCGGGAGCTTGCAGAACTGTTGCCATAGAGGAAGCCTGGTTTTCGAGAGCAACGAAGCGCGAGTTCAACCGGCGGCTGTTACTTTGAGCCTCGCGGAGAGCTTCGCCTCTACCAGTCTTACGACGTTTTGATGGACTTCTTCAATGGGCTGGTCGCCATCGATTACCACCACACGCACAGGTTCCCGCGCGGCAATCTCGTGATACTTGTCGAATACCCGGCGGTAGAAGGCGTTCCCCTCACGTTCGAAGCGGTTTTCATCGACCTCGCCATTGCGGCTGTTGCGGCGGCGGGCACGTTCGAGAGAGGCTTCAAAGTCGGGCAGCAGGAGGATAGTGAGGTCGGGCTGCAGATCCCCGCACATGGTTTGATGGAGCGCGAGGACAATCTCGCTGCCCAGCTCGCGGCCACCACCCTGGTAGGCTTCGGTCGAATCAGTAAAGCGGTCGCAGAGCACGATGTGCCCATTATCGAGCGCGGGCTGAATGACTTCGGCGATCGCCTGGGCACGGTCAGAAAACATCAGACCTAACTCGGTCAGCGGGGCAAGCCCTTCGGTCTTCGAATCGAGCAGCAGCGCGCGGATGCGGTCGCCGGTCTTGGTTCCTCCGGGCTGACGGGTCACCAGTGGATGCTCGCCGTGCGCTTCAAGCCAGGTAGTAAGCCGGCGGAGCTGGGTCGTCTTCCCCGAGCCATCAAGACCTTCAAAGGTCAGAAAGAATCCTGAATTCATTTCCGGAGTCATACGGTAAGTCTATCGCTGACGGGGGAAGTGCGGTTCATTTGCTGCGGCCCAGGGCGTACAGAAGAGCCTAGCTCGTCCGTCTCAGACGTTCGCATCACTGCTTCCCCGCAGGGCTCCAAGAAATAGCAGAATCCCTCCGCAGACGATTGCGGAATCTGCGACGTTGAAGTCGGGCCAGTGGTAGTTCCAGTGACCGAGAATGATGTGGACTTCAAGAAAGTCGATGACGGTTCCGTAGACCAGGCGGTCGTAGACGTTGCCGATGGCGCCCCCAAGGATGAGAGCGAGTGCGACGGTCGTAGCTGTAAGCTGGCGTCCTAGCTTCAGCAGGAATGCGAAGACCGCGAGTGCGGCGATAATCGAGAAAGCGATCAGCATGATGCGCACCAGCTGCGGTCTCGATGAGTAAGAGAAGAGGCTGAAGGCCGCGCCATCGTTCAGCACGTGGGAGATGCTGAAGACGCCGGGGATGATAGTGCGCGCGCTTCCCAGCTCGATATGGTTCGAAACCCAGACCTTCGTGACGCGGTCGAGCAGGATGATGAGGGCGGATAGTCCGAAGAGCAGCGGCAGCTTGCTGGTGCGGCGCGAAGAGACCAGGGCAGCGGTGCTCATTGCGCCACACTCGCGCTTAGTTCCGCATACCCCATTTCGTTCAGAGCATCCTTGCAACGCTCGCACACCGCTGACCAAGGGCCGTACGAAGCAACACCCGGAATGTATCTCCAGCACCTTTCGCATTTAGCATTCAGGGATCGACCGACTGCCACTTCTACAATGTGCGATCCTTCATCTAATTGCTTCAGAGCAATCTCAGATACATTGAAAAGCTCTTCTAACTGACCTTTGTGGTTGCCTACGAAATAGCTCAGCAGTTCGTACTCCTTATCAGAAGCGCTAAGTTCAACCTTCGCTTCAAGAGCCTTCCCGATTTCCTTCTCGCGTCTGGCAACCTCGAGCTCTTTCAAAACGTCGCCCCGCAGCCTTAGGAGACGCGACCAGTCCTCAAGCTTCTCAATGGGCAATCCAAGGTAAGCTTCAGGCACACTGCCTCGAGTAACTTCAGAAGGGTCAGGAAAGTCCGCTAAGTGCACGCTCGCCGGCCTGCCCTCGACCTTAGGCATGTAACTCCAGACCTCATCCGCAGTGAAGCTCAGGATAGGGGCGACTAGCCGGACTAATGCGTCGGTGATCTTATACAGCGCGGTCTGTGCGGAGAGCCGCTCTTTGCTGGTTGGCGCGAAGGTGTACATCCTATCTTTGAGCACATCGAGATAGAGCGCACTTAGATCGGCGTTGCAGAATTCGTTGATGGCGTGGAAGATGCGGTTGAACTCGAATTCTTCATACCACTTCAGCACCTTCTCGGTGAGCTCTCGGGTTTTCGCGAGCATGTATTGATCGAGCGGCTGGAGCTCTTCGAAGGCCAGCGAATCCTTGGCGGGATCGAAGCCGTGCAGGTTCCCGAGCAGGAAGCGGAAGGTGTTGCGCAGCTTGCGGTAGATCTCTTCGGCAAGGCGCTTCATCAGGGGGACGCTGGCGACGACGTCTTCGCGATAATCGACCGAAGCTACCCAGAGACGGATGATCTCCGCGCCGAGTTGGTCGGCGACTTCGCTCGGATAGATGTAGTTGCCGAGCGATTTCGACAAGGCGCGGCCTTGTTCGTCGAGCGTCCAGCCGGGGGTAGTGACCATCTTGTAAGGCGCGGCCTGCTTGAGCGCGACCGAGTTGAGCAGCGACGACATGAACCATCCGCGATATTGGTCGTTGCCTTCGAGATAGAGATCGGCGGGCTGCTGACTCTCGGGCAGCACGGCGTTCCAGCTGCATCCTGACTCGAACCAGACGTCGACGATATCCATCTCTTTGACGAATTCCTCAGCGCCGCAGCTCGCGCACGTTGTGCCTGGAGGAACGAGTTCGCTGGCTTCGTGGGTGTACCAGGCGTCGGCTCCTTCGCGCTCAAAAAGCGCCACTATTTGGCGATTTAAGGCGCGATTTTCGACGATTTTTGCGCATTTTTTGCACGCTAGAACGGCAATTGGGACGCCCCAGATGCGCTGCCGGGAGATGCACCAGTCGGGGCGGCTTTGGACCATGTTCGAAATGCGTTCCTTGCCCCAGGCGGGGTCCCATTTCACTTTGTCGATTTCGGCCAGGGCGAATTGGCGGAAGGTGGCCGGCAACGGGGAATCGAGATCCTTCGCTTCGCTCAGGATGACAGTTTTCTGCTGGTCGACGTTCCGTTGCGGCATCGGAGTGTCCATGTTGATGAACCACTGCTCGGTGGCGCGAAAGATGATGGGATTGTGGCAGCGCCAGCAATGCGGGTAGGAGTGATAGATGTCCGACCGGCCCATGAGCGCGCCTCGCGACCTGACCAGCTCGATGATGGGGGCGTTGGCGGCGAAGACCCTGAGGCCGTCATATTCCGGCAGCCCGTCGAAGATGCGCCCGGCATCGTCAACCTTGGTTGACTGGTCGAGGCCGTAGCGGCCGCCGGTATAGAAATCGTCGGCGCCATGGGCGGGCGCGGTATGGACGGCGCCGGTTCCCTGCTCGGTGGTGACGTAGTCGGCGTTGACGCCAAGGATCTCGCGGTCGAGGAAGGGATGCTGGAAGACGGTCCGATCGAGCTTCGTTCCCTTGAAGCGGGCGATCTCGGTGGCCAGGGGAAGGTTGCAGGCTTCGCGAGTAGCAGCGGCAAGGGCCTCGGCGACGATGTAGACCTGCCCGTCGAATTCGAGCGCCACGTAGTCCAGTTCTGGATGAAAGGCGACGGCGAGCGAGGCGGGGAGGGTCCACGGGGTCGTGGTCCAGATGATGGTATTGACGGATTTTCCAGCTAAAGCCGCGTCGATCGCTGCCGGGTCGCTTTTGAGCCCATAGCGCACGTAGATGCTAGGGCTGGTGTGCATCTCGTACTCGACCTCGGCCTCGGCGAGGGCGGTGCGGTCGTGGATGCACCAGTAGACCGGCTTCAATCCCTTATAAACAAAGCCCTGCTCGAAGAATTCGAAGAAGGTCTCGGCGATCTTGGCCTCGTATTCCTTGGACATGGTCAAGTAAGGCCGATCGAACTGGCCGAAGACGGCGAGGCGCTGGAACTGTTCGCTTTGCAGGTCGACGTATGTCTGGGCGTATTCACGGCAGGCGCGGCGGACCTCGATGGGCGGCATCTCGAGCTTCTTGCGGCCGAGCTGTTCGTCGACTTTGATCTCGATGGGCAGACCGTGGCAATCCCAGCCGGGAACGTAAGGGGCATCGTAGCCGGCCATGGTCTTCGATTTCACGACGAAATCTTTGAGGATCTTGTTCAAGGCGTGGCCGAGATGGATCGCTCCGTTGGCATAGGGCGGCCCGTCGTGGAGGATGTACTGGCCTTTGCTCGAAGCCTTGCGGGCGGCGCGGATTTGTTGGTAGAGGTCCGATTCCTTCCACGCCTCAAGCCGCTTGGGCTCGTTCTGCGGGAGGTTGGCCTTCATGGGGAAATCGGTCTTGGGGAGGGTAAGGGTCGCCTTGAGCTCTGGCGGCGGTGCGGACATTCTATCTCCTAGCTTCAACCACAAACAGCTTCCGGCGGGACATGCAAAAAGCAGTGAAATCCGGTGGAAGCGTCAACATCTATTGTATCTTTGAGTAGCGTTCCTCAAACGCCCGTGACTTCTGGCGGATTGAGGCGTCTATTAGTGCAAGGCAAAGACCGTCCAGAAGATTGGGCTCGAGAGTCTGCCATTTGCATCCCACTTTGAGGTCGCAGATAATGTTCGACGTTGCGTATTCGTTAAGGAATGCGCCGTTTTTGAACGAGTGGATGAACATTTTCGGGCAACGGTATACAGACAATACGGACAGCGGTCGTCCATAATGGAGTGATGCGCGGAGGGCACCGAGGCATCTAGCCTTTCCCCGCCATATCTGTAGATGAGCCATCAGCTTTTGACACCTCCGGAACTCGATCCCCTTCAATCCGGTAACCGAGGACTGTCCGCCGGCGAGGATGAACCCCATCTGCTCGTCGAAGCGGAAGGTTCGATGTGGGCCTCGCTGATTGCGAACCTGCGCGACGTTTTTTCCCCGGTCAAGCAGCCGCCGCTGCAGCTTACCTCGAAACCGATCGAAGACAACCTGATTGTTCGCGAAGAACCGATCTGGAAGACACTCGGCGCGAGCGTACAGGACCTTTTCTTCCCGCGAAAGCTTCCACCGCTTCAACTTACCTCGCAACCGGTTGCGGTCATCGACCCGATGGCCGGGCAACGGCGGATCGGGCCGGGGATCGCGGCCATTATCCTGGTAGTCGGTTCGACGGTGGCGTTACTGTTATGGGTCAACGTCAAAGTCCGAGCGCTGCCTCCCAAGGCGGTGACCAGTGAGGTTGTGGATCTGAAGCCATATACGCCGATTGCGCCTCCAAAGATGGATCGGATGGGCGGCGGCGGTGGCGGCGGCGATCGCGACCTGGTGCAAGTCTCCAAGGGCAAGCTGCCAAAACTGGCTAAAGAGCAAATCACGCCTCCGCAGATTATTCGCAATGATCATCCCAAGCTTGCGGTTGAGCCGACGATCGTTATGCCGGAGAATGTGCCGCTACCGAATGCCAATATGCCGAATCTGGGCTTGCCGACTTCAACCCAGGTGCAATTGGCTTCGAATGGCACGGGAAGCGGCGCCGGCATGGGAAGCGGCAAAAACGGTGGACTGGGCTCGGGGACGGGCGGCGGCTATGGGCCGGGTTCGGGGGGCGGCACCGGTGGCGGCGTCTATCACGTCGGTGGCGGGGTCTCGCCTCCGACGGTGCTCTCTTCGGTCGATCCTGAATATTCCGATGAGGCGCGGCGCGCCAAGTACACCGGTATCGTCGTGGTCTCGCTGATCGTCGACCCTCAGGGCAATCCGCAGCATGTGCGGGTGGTGCGGGCGTTGGGCATGGGGCTGGATGAGAAAGCGGTCGAGGCCGTCCGGCAGTACAAGTTCAAGCCGGCGATGTTCCAGGGCAAGGCGGTTCCGGTCGAAGTGAATATTGAGGTGAACTTCCAGATTTATTGATCTTGGACTTGCCCGTCGTATTCGCGGGTGGAGTTGGGCGTGTGTTCGTCCGCCTGCAATGGCTATCCCATTCAAGCCGATGCGGCTTAATGGGACACCTTCAACTCTAGCCGCTTGGCTTGAATGGGCGTACGCACCCGCTCGGGTGCTTTGGCTGGATTTTCTTTACAGGGGATGGAAGGCCGGGTTAGAGTTTCGGGGCGGTGCCTGGTTCGCCCGGACACGCTGCCAACCCCAAGGAGAAATTCTGATGCCGTTCCGCTCTCTGGCGCGCGCCATTGCCATGTTGTCCCTAGCTGCTTTCGGTAGTTTGGCAGCCCATGCCTATGATTCGATTGTCGTTTTCGGCGACAGTTATAACGATGTTGGGAACATCTATGCGGCCTCTACGGCGCTCCACAACCCGTATCCTCCGGCGCCTTACTATAAGGGCCGCTTTTCGAATGGGCCGATCTGGGTCGAACACATTGCCAGCGATTGGGGCTTGCCGATTACGCCCTCTCTGCTGGGGGGAACAGACTTCGCCTTTGGCGGAGCGGAGTTGCTGAAACCAGTGGTCGTCGAAGGCTTGCCGATCCCGAGTGTTCCGATGCAGGTCGATGCTTACCTGGCTTTGAACCACGGCAAGGCGGATCCGAACGCGCTTTATGTGCTCGAGGGCGGGGGTAATGACATCCTGAACGCGACGGAGTTCGATCCCGGCAAGCTGGGATGCGCGATCGCGACCGGAATCTATGAACTCGAAAAGAAACTGCGCGGGGCGGGGGCGAAGAATTTCCTGGTTCCCGACATGATCAATGTAGGACAGCTTCCGGCGGCGGGTGCGGGGGGCGCTGCTTTCATCAAGTTCGCCAGCGATACTTCGATCCATGTGAACTGGGAGCTTGCCGGGCTTCTCGATGCCGATATGAAGCTGCCGGGAATTCACATCTACCGGCTTCCGGTCTTCCAAACCTTTCTAGCGGTGGGAAATGCGACCACCCACTTCGGCTTTACCAACGTGACGACTCCTTGCTTGAGTGAGACATTGACGGTCTGCAGCGACCCCGACCATACGCTCTGGTGGGACGCTGAACATCCGACCGCGTTTGGCCACGCGTTCTTTGCGGTGCTGGTCGAGGGTCGCGTTCCCAATCAGTAATTGGCCCGGGGAGTTAGGAGAAAGGGTGTGGCGGATCAGTCGGCCGCCACACTCCGATTGCGGAGGGCTGCGTCGATTTCTTCGTAGTTATAGGCTTCGTGGTCGACGGTTGGTATTTCAGTGAAGTTCTCGCGAATCGGCGGGGATGAGGTATGCCACTCGAGACCGGCGGCGTTCCAGGGGTTGTCTCCGGCGATCGAGCCATAGCGGAGCGACCATACGAGATAGATGGCGACGAGGAAGTATCCCAGGCCCATTGTGGTCCTGGGTGAGCAGCCAGCTTTTCAGGCCATATTCGTCGTTGAGGTAGTTGCGAGGAGACGGCTTGGCCGGCGCCTCGATGGTTGCCGGAATAGCGGCGAGGGTGCTCATTGCACCCGGTTCTTACTTGTCTCGGCATGAGTGACGGCGCGGAAGGCGAGCACGATGAGCGGAGGGCAGTGGGCGCGTGAACCATAACCGGGGCAGGGACCGGCGCAGTTTGGTTTGGATGAGGCGCAGGAAAGTCCTGCGGGAACGGAATTCATGGCTTTCTTTCTCCAGAGTCGATTCTGGAGGGTGTCGGGTAATGCTTCTGTGATCTGGGTCACTGGTGTTTAGCGGCTGAACCTTCGATCCGCTTTGATTTCTGGACGCTTCCGTGTCTGGATTGGGCCGCGTCTTTGGTTTGCGGAGACAAACTTCAATCTTCTTTCCTGGAACTGCGAACCGGGAGGCGGTCTCGGCGATTGGCGAACTCTTTATAATGAGAAGAGCAGGTGAATCCCAGCTTTGACCGATCAGATCGTTATCCGCGGTGCGCGGACCCATAACCTCAAGAACATCGACTGCGATATTCCCCACGGGCGACTGACCGTGGTTTCGGGGGTATCGGGATCGGGGAAATCTTCGCTGGCATTCGACACCGTCTATGCCGAGGGGCAGCGGCGTTATGTGGAATCGCTGTCGGCGTATGCGCGGCAGTTTCTGGAGCGGATCGAGAAGCCGGATGTGGACTTGATCGATGGGCTGGCCCCGGCGATCGCGATCAAGCAGAAGAATTCGACGCGGAACCCGCGTTCGACGGTTGCGACGGCGACCGAGATTTACGACTACATGCGGCTGCTTTATGCGCGCTGTGGAACGGTGCACTGCATTGTCTGCGACGGGATAGTAAAGCGGGATTCGGTCGATGAGATCGCCGCGACGGTTCTATCCATGCAGGAAGGAACGCGGCTGCATGCGATCTTCCCGGTAGAGAAGCAGCTACCGCCGCGTCTTCCGGAGGAAGCCTTGCAGGTGGAAGCGGCGCCGAAGCCAGTCCGCCGTCCGGCGAAGAAAGCTGCTTCAGCGGCAAAGGTGGCGGTGAAGGTGGATCCGCTTACGGAGGCCTTGAAGGAGCGGTTGAGCGACCTTCGGCGGCGTGGCTTCAACCGGCTTTATCAAGACGCGAAGATTTACGAATTTTCGACCCCGGAGTCGATCCTGGAGGTTGATTTTTCGCGGCCGGTTTATGTGCTGGTCGACCGGATTGTGGTTTCGGCGGAGAACCGGGCGCGCATCGTCGATGCGGCGGAGATCGGGTATCGCGAGTCGGGGGAGATCCTTTACGAGATTGTGCCGCGCGAGAGTGGCGACGCGGAGGCGGTTCGGGAGAGGCTGCGCTTCTCAAGCGCCTTCGAGTGCAAGAGCTGTCACCGGATTTATCGCGAGCCGGAGCCGCGGTTGTTTTCCTTCAACAATCCATTCGGCGCCTGTCCGCGCTGCCAGGGGTTCGGCAATACGATCGATTTCGACCTGGACCTGATTATTCCCGACAAGTCGAAGACGCTTGACGAGGGGGCGATCGATCCGTGGACGAGGCCGAAGTATCGAACGCATCAGACCGAGCTGAAGAAGGTTGCGAAGCAGCACGGCATTCCGACCGATGTGCCCTGGTATGACCTGCCGCTGGATCAGCAGGAATTCATTTTGAACGGGAGCGGCTCGTTTGCCGGCGTTCACGGTTTCTTTGCGCTGCTCGAGCGCAAGAAATACAAGCTGCATGTACGGGTGATGCTGAGCAAGTATCGCGGTTACGCCACGTGCCCAGAGTGCAAAGGTCAAAGGCTGCGGGCAGAGGCTCGTGCGGTGCGGCTGAGCGGCAAGAATATCTGCGAGACGGCAGCAATGACCATTCGCGGGGCGAACCAGTTCTTTAGCGAACTGAAGCTGAGCCCGGCGCAGCATGAGATTGCGGGGAGCATCCTGGCGGAAGTCTGGCAGCGGCTGCATTTTTTGGATGCGGTGGGGCTCGACTACCTGACGCTTGACCGGCTGGCGTCGACGTTGTCGGGTGGGGAATCGCAGCGGATCCAGTTGGCGACTTCGCTCGGGTCGCGGCTGGTGGGGGCGCTCTATGTTCTGGATGAGCCTTCAATCGGCCTGCATCCGCGGGATACGGCGAAGCTGATTCGCATTCTCGAGGAGCTGCGCGATCTGGGCAACACGATCCTGGTGGTGGAGCATGATCCGGATGTGATCCGGGCGGCGGATTACCTGCTCGATCTGGGGCCGGGGGCCGGGGAATTCGGCGGGAAGCTACTGGCTGCAGGGACGGTTCCGGAGGTTGAAACGAACCCGGAATCGATTACCGGCCGCTATCTGAGCGGGCAGCTTTCGATTCCCATTCCGGCCCGGCGGAGGGAGCCGGGAAAGGAATGGCTGCGGCTGAAGGGCGCACGCATCCACAATTTAAAGGGGGTCGATTGCGAAATCCCGCTAGGGCTGCTGGTGTGTATTACCGGGGTTTCGGGGTCAGGAAAATCGACCCTGGTGCATGACGTTCTCTACCGCGCGGTGGCCCACGCGCTGGGCGAAACCGACGGCGGCGACCCTTCGAATTTGTATCGCGAGTTGAAGGGCGCGGAGCTGCTGAACAACATCGTCCTGGTCGATCAGGCACCGATTGGACGGACGCCGCGGTCGAATCCGGTGACCTATATCAAGGCCTTTGACGCGATCCGGGAGCTGTTTGCAGCGCAGCCGGAAGCGCAGCGGCGGGGATTTGCGGCGGGACATTTCTCGTTCAACGTGCCCGGCGGGCGCTGCGACGTTTGCGATGGCGACGGTACGGTGACGGTCGAGATGCAGTTTCTTGCCGACGTTGAACTGCCTTGCGAAGAATGTAACGGCACTCGTTACAAATCGAGCACGCTTGAAGTCAAATATAAGGGCAAGAACATTCATGAAGTGCTGGCAATGACGGTCAAGGAAGCATTGCGCTTCTTTGTCGGGAATCCAAAGATCCTGGACAAGCTGGCGGTGCTTGAGGAGGTTGGTCTGGGCTATGTGCGGCTAGGGCAGTCGGCGACGACGCTTTCGGGTGGCGAGGCGCAACGGGTCAAGCTGGCCTCGCACCTGGCGTCGGGCAGGGCTACGGTCCGCTCTACGTCTACTGAGGCGAATGGTACAACGACGGTGAAGAAGGCGAAGAGCCGGGTGCTGTATATTCTCGATGAGCCGACCACCGGGTTGCATTTTGACGACGTGGGCAAGCTGCTAACGGCTTTTCGCAAGCTGATCGACGCGGGCGGCTCCCTGGTGGTTATCGAGCATAATCTCGATGTGATCAAGTCGGCCGATTGGGTTATTGATCTTGGCCCAGAAGGTGGCTCGGCGGGCGGCAAAGTAGTGGCGACCGGAACCCCGGAAACGGTAGCGGCCAACCGGGAATCTCACACGGGGCAATGGCTAGCGAAGACATTGGGGCTAGCGACCGGAAAGGGCGAGGCGGCGGCAACGAGGGCGGCGGCTGCGTCCGCGACAGGAATGTTGGTTTGACGATGAAGCGTAGTGTGGTTGTCCTGGCGCTTGCGCTTGGCGGGGCAGTGATGGGGATGGGGGCGCAGCAAACGCCTCTGCCTCCGGGGACGACACCGGTCGATTCACCGGCCCGCAACGCTGGAGTCACTGCTACCACTCCTCTGGCCGAGGCCGAAGGGCAGATGGCGCTGCAGAACTATGAACCGGCGCGTAAGTTGTTGCAGCCCTGGCTGACGGATCATCCCGCGGACGCGCGAGCGCTCTTCGATGTTGGATATATAGAGGATGCCGAGAATCACCCAGACGTTGCGATCGAAGACTACCAGAAGTCCATCGCTGCCGACGCCAAAGCATTCGAGCCCCGGCTCTCCTTGGGCCTGCTTCTGGCCCGGCGAGACCGCTCTCAGGAAGCGATTGAACAGCTGCGGCAAGCGGTAGCGCTCGAGCCGAATCCTCCGAATCCTGGAGCGCAGGCGCAGGCTTTTCGAGCTTTGGCGCGTCTGGAGCGGACGAGCGACCCTGCGTCCGCGAAGGAGCATCTGCTCGAGGCGCTGCGGCTGGGGCCGGAGCAGCCGGACGATGTTTTGCTGACGGCTGAGATCGCTACGGCGAACGACGACGATGTGACGGCCGAGGCGGCTTACCGCCGGGTGTTGGCGAAGCAGCCGGAGTCCTCTGCGGCGACCGCGGGGCTGGTGCATCTGCTGCTAAAACAGAAGAAATATGCCGAGGCGGAGCCGCTGCTGCGTTCGGCGTTGTCCCGGGATCCGCAAGATCCGGCGCTGAATTCTCAGCTGGCCAGCACGCTGACGTATGAGGGCAAGCAGGGGGAGGCGGTAGGGATTCTCGAGCGGCTGCATCAGATGAAGCCGGAGGATGCGTTGATCGGAGGGATGTTGGCGGACGCTTACACCCAGAACGGGAATCCGGAGAAGGCGGAACCCATTTTGACCGACCTGCTGAAGAAGTCTCCGCAAAATGCCGACTTACTGAGTGCCAGAGGTGAGAATCTGTTGCAAGAGCACCGCTATCCGGAGGCGATAGCGGCTTTGCAGGCAGCGTTGAAGGTGGCTCCGGAGAACGCCGATGACTGGATGAGCCTAGCGATTGCGGCGTCTCAGGACAAACAGTACGCGGTCGTTCTGGAGGCGCTTTCGATGCGGGCAAAATATGCCGAGGAAAATGCCGGAAGTCACTTCCTTCGTGCTACGGCGTACGATAATTTGCATCAGAGCAAGCAAGCAGTGGAGTATTATGAGAAGTTCCTGGCTTCCTCGGCAGGAAAGTTTCCGGACCAGGAGTGGGAGGCGCAGCATCGCCTGATCGCTCTGGGTAAGTCAAACTAGCATATCGTTCCCGTGGCACCCAGGAGGTGCATCATGCGGTTCGTTGCAGTATCGGCAAGTGTCCTGACATTCGCATTTCTTCTGCCCACTCCGGGCGCTTTGGCCCTGGACGAGAAAAACGTCGACCAGCAGACTCTCACTGCCCTGGCAGAACGCGCCAGTCAGGCGACTCCTCGCGAACAGTGCTTTCTCTATGCTGAGCTAGTCCATGACATGACCGAACTCGCTGGGCGGCAGCTTTCGGCGGGAGATGTGCAAAATGCTTCGGGAACTCTGCACACCGTCCAGCAATACGCGGCAAAGATCCACATGGGCGTGGCCAACGATAGCAAGAAGCTGAAGAACGCTGAGATTCTTGTTCGCCATACCGCGTTCCGCTTGAAGGACCTTTTGCAGCAGGCTTCGTTGGATGACCGGCCGACGCTCGACGCCACGCTCAAACAGCTCGATCAAGTACAAGCGGAGATGATGCTGCAGGTATTTCGCAGGTGAAGGATGGGCGGCGGTGAGCCCGACGCCAAGGTGGTGGAGATTGTCCCGCTGGCCTAGATTTCCGAGGAAGCAGCCGGTTGGTTTGATGCTGGGGTGCATGCTGGTTCTCACTCCGGTTTTAGCTCACAGCCAGGCGAAGGGCGATCCGCTCAACGACGCCGAAGTCGACCAGGTACGCGAGGTCGCCGACCAGCCGGTCGAGCGAATCAAGCTGTACATGAAGTTCATCTCCCAACGCACTGATGCGATTCAGGAGCTAGTCGGGGACACGAAGACCCAAAACACAGCGACCAAGCTTCACAACCTGCTTGAGGAATATACCCGACTGGTGGATGAACTGCAGGACAATCTGGACTCCTATGACTCTACCCATAGCGACGTGCGCAAGGCGCTGAAAGAGTTGGTTCCGGCAAGCGAGAAATGGCTGATTGCGTTGAGCAAACCTCCTGCTGACCAGAGTTATGATTTTTCCCGCAAGACGGCGATGGAAGCCGGCCAGAGCCTAGCGGAGCAAGCCAAGAAGCTGCAGGCAGACCAAATTAAGTGGTTCGCCGAACATAAGAAAGACAAAGAGAAAGATGGCGGCGAAGCTTCTGCTCCGAAGTAGTACTTGCAAACTCCGTTTCAGGCAAACATTAGCAACTCTATGCAACACGCTGTTGTGTACGTCAACGGGCGCGTCCACACTAACGGACTTGAGGACTGCGGGATTCTCCAAGAGGGGTACCGACGGGACTTGGGTCATTGCTGAACCGCCGACTGCTACCGTGGCCTGACGAGTGGTGAGGCTGCTACCTCGATGAACAATCTTTCCGTACAACACCGCAAGACCTGAACGATCAAACCTGGTTCGAAGCCGCCAAGCGGAAGGTCGCCAACAAGCGTCTAAGCTACAAACAGCGGGGGCAAGGACGGGCATGCACAAACGCTAATCCTTGCTGGCGGTCTTCCGTTGCGCTTTGATTGCGGTTTTAGCTCGTCCTCTCCTTCAGCCGCCACCTTCGGGACGCGAAAGAGGTTCCTCCTTCCCTCTTGGAAACTCACCCATGTCTTCGTGGTATTTCTATTTAGAATCTGTAAGTCCTCTTGCGAAGCGGGTCTATAAGCACTTGTCCAAACACGAAAGGATAGCGGCTCGGCCACCTTGCACCAAGAAGGAGGCATGATCATTTTCGATAAGCCTAAGAGTGAGGAAGAGGTCGCCCGCGAAAAACGCGAGGTTGAGCAGCACGAATTCGCACGATCTCAGGTCAAAACGAACAGGACATTGGCTAGATTCACGCTTGCTCTGGTTCTCGCGACATTCTGCACCATTGGCGTCGGGGTATGGTAGAGGCTTCATTTCGCAGAGAGCTGCTAACGCCGCTAAGGATGCCGCGGTCGCTGCAAGCGGTGCGCTCTGCGTAGCTAAGCAAACCTTGGCCGAGACTGCGATCAGCGACGCGAATCAAGCGAAACTCGCGCAAGACCAAATCGACACCTCCAGGGAACAATTCAGAAGGGATCAGCGACCGTGGGTCGTCGTTAGAGGAATCGACCTCAATTTCCGGATCAGGCACACCCGCGTCTCGTGACAGCGGTGACTATACTTAATAGTGGAAAATCTCAGCTTTTGACATTCACGTAGCGCGTAGTGGGGTTCAAACAAGTTACGGTCCACTAGAGATAGAAAGGGCTATTTCCTCGAGTAAGGAGATTCGGGAACATGTTGCAGCGTCCGCTATATTCGCACCTGGCGATAGCGCTCCGATACCGGCGCAAATTCCTGTTTCCGAAAAGCAGGCTGTGGAGATACAAGCCAAAACTCTGTGGGTCTATGATTTTGGGCAACATTCATTATGTCGATGCGTTCGGCATCAAGCATCTAACCAGATTTTGTGGGCTCTACGATCCCCCTACCAACCGATTTGATTATTGCGGTCAACATACCTGTGTTGATCGGAATCGTTGACTCCGTCACTGCAAGACCAAAGTATCCCAAAAGATATACCTGTCAAAGTAGTGTGATTACTCAGACCTTAATAAGAGCTTTCCCCTTGGGGAGCGAGTCCCATCCCGACAGGAGGGAACTCGCTCGAACCTCTTTGCAGGCTACCAACCGATCGCAACCAGCAGCGTCCTGGGGCTTTGGCAACCAACGTCAGCCGAGTAGCCACCCGCATCGTCAAATGGGAAGGCATACTGCTGGGCGTTGATGGCGTTGGCGTGAAGGAACTGCGCATAGTAGCTCGCCGGCGCCGTCTGATAGAAGGCGCTGGGATTGCCCCACAATGCCTGGTTGTTCAGCGTACCGTTCGCGTTGAAGGTACCCGCGACGCCGCCGACGTGGCGGTAGATCGCAGCTGAGAGATCGGGGTAACTTCCCAATCCGTCGCCGTTGGGAACCGCCAGCGGAATGGTGATGCCGTTGGCTGCCCAGAGCTGTTCGATCCAAGCGTTGTAGTAGGTCTGATATGGACCGCCGGCGTCGAATCCACCCGCCCCGGGAGAGACGATCCGATACGGAGCCTGCAACTCCGCAAGCGTCTGGAAGTTTGCCGGAACGGAGTTAAGATAGCGTTGGAAGAAGCTTGCCCGGTCCTCGGCAAAGACTCCGGCGGTTTCACCGATGGCAATATCGGTTCCATCGCCGCAGCTTAGCTGGAAGGCGTATTTGAGCCCGAAGGCGTCGACCCTGGTGGAGTTCATATTGATAAAGGTTGAGCCCAGCGTGTACTCGAGGAAGTCCCAGTAGTTGTTCGTATTCTGGTTGACGGCGCCGAGATAGAAGTAGACCCGCCCTGACGCATTGGCAGGCATCGAGAGTGTCGGCTGCGCCGCAATCGAGTTTGTCGTGGTGACACCACCAACGTCAACGCTCCAGAAGACCTCGCTGTCTGGGTATTGTCCGTTGGTCCGGTTGAGGAACTTGATGGTAATGACGTCCCCGGCGGGTGTGGCCGGTATGTTGCTGGCATCCCAGAACGGAGGCGTGTTGGGCGGGAGCGGCAGGGTAGTCGCGCTGACCGGGCCGCCCACATTCGTAGTTCCAGCCGAGCTGCTGGCTTGGACAATGTAGTAGTACTCGGTCGATGCGGCAAGCACGACATCGTTGTAGAAATTCGATTTGGTGCTGCCGACCTGATTGCTGCCGGATGGGGTGAAAGGGGATGTGGGGCTTCGGAAGATGTTGTAGATAACCGGGGCCGGAGCACTCGCTGCCGGGAAGGTAAGATCTATTTCGTTGGCAGACGAAGCCGCTGCCGTCAGCGTAGTGGGAGGGGTAAGGGTGGTGGCGCTTCTTACTCCGGATATTTCCGGAGATACACCATCTTCGTCGGCCGCCTGCACCACGTAATAGTAGGTGGATGAAGGCGGCAAGCCGGTATGGAAGAAAGTGGCGACGGTCAATCCTCTCGCGATCTCGTTGCTCGAAGATGGAGTGAAGCCGCCGGCAGAGCTGCCGTATAGGTTATAGGTGATGTTTGAGCAGTTGGCAGGCGGGGTGATGGGCGCCCAGCTTACCTCTATCGCGGTCGAGGTCGATGGAGCCGCTAACAGGCCTCCAGGCGCCGCTGAAGGAATGGCGATGCAAGATGTGGCCGAATGTGTCTCTGCGCTTGCCGGCGCCGAGGGCGCCGATGCGCCTACTGCATCGACCGCCTCCACGATGTAATGGTAGGTCGTCGAGGGAGTGAGGCCGCTATTGGAGTAACTCAGTGTGGTTAAGCCGCTTGCGATCAAGTTTGCCGATGATGGGGTAAAGCCGCTGGTGGTGCTGCGGTAGAGGTTGTAAGTGACAGGGCAATTCGGCTGGGGAGTAACTCCCATCCAACTTAAGCCAATGATACTGGGCGAGGACGCCACGGCGGTGAGGGCGGTGGGTGGGCTAGATGGAAGCAGGGTGCAACCGCTGGGAGCGCCCCGCACCTCGATTCCCATGACGAGCGGTTGATTATCCGCGCCGACCGTGAAGGAGACGACGATATTGCCGCTGCTGTTGGCCGTGGCCGTGAAGATCTCGACCAGCGCTGCGTTTATGCCGACAGTGGCAAAGATGTCGAGGTTGGTCAGGACGGATGCCCCGTTGATGGAGACGTTGAATTGGCGGTCTCCCGTGGCAGTGAAATAGGTTTCTGCGAAGTGGAGCAGAACGGTGTACTGAGCGCCAGGCGCCAGCCCCGGTATGGTGTAGCTAGATGCTCCAACCCTGCCGTTTTGATATACGCCGGTCGGAGCCGCGTTCGCGCCGGGCTGCGTGAGATTGATGGCAGAGGACACGGTGCCGTTGTCGCCGCCACCACTGTAATATTCGTCGGCAACAAAGGGGTCGTCCCCGCCGCTGGCATTACTTTGCGCAGGGCCGCCGGCTGCGATCGCTACGATCTCCGATGTAGTAGAACCTCGGGTAGTAGCCGACGCTTGCGTCGAGGCGACGGATGCGCCAACCGCGTCGAGGGCTTCGACTACGAAGTAATAGGTTGTGGAGGCTGCGAGTCCGGTTGCAGTGTAAGTGGTGCCGGTAATTCCTTGTCCTACCAGATTAGCCGCTGACGGGGTAAATCCACCGACGGTGCTGGCGTAGACACGATATGAAGTTATGCTGCAACTGGATGGAGGAGTTACTGCCGTCCAACTCAAGGCGACGCTCGAAGAGGACGCGCTCGTCACCAGGCCGGCCGGCGCGGAGGGCACGCTAGTGCAGCCTCCGGAGGCACCCGTGTTACGGATTTCAATGCCGCTGACGAGGGGCTGGTTTGCGGCGCCATCGGTGAACGCGATCACGATATCACCGCTACTATTGGCAGTTGCGGTGAACTGCTCGACGAGCGCCGCATTCAAGCCAACGGCCGCATAGATATCAAAATTTGCGAGCACGGTCGTTCCGTTGATGGCGACATTGAAAACGCGGCTGCCAGCCGAGGTGAAATAGGTTTCAGCGAAGTGGAGCAGGACTGAGTATTGATCGCCTGCGGCTAGTCCCGGAATGGTGTAGGTGAAGATCCCAGCGCGCGCGTGCTGATAGACGGCCATTGGTGCTGCATTCGCGCCGGGCTGGGTCAAGTTAATGGCGGCCGCACTGACGGTGTTATCTCCGCCACCAGTGAAGTCTTCGTCGGCGACGAAAGAATCATCGCCGCCTGCCGAGTTGCTTTCGGATGGGCCGCCGGCTGCAATGGCCAGGACCTCGGCGCCGGACGCGGCTGCCTGCGTAGTCGCCGAGGCAGCAGTCGAGGCGGCCGAGTTGCCGTCCGCGTCCACGGCCTCGACGACGTAGTAATAGGTGGTCGAGGCGGATAGGCCGGTAGAGGAGTAAGTCGTCCCGTTGGTGACCCTGGCGATGAGGTTGCTCGCCGATGGTGTGAATCCGCTATTCACGCTGGCGTATAGGGAGTAGGAGCTGATGGCGCAGTTGGCGGGAGGAGTTACCGCGGCCCAGCTTACGCCTATGGTGCTTGCAGAGGAAGCGGTCGCTTTGAGGCCGGTTGGGGCCGAAGGCACGGCTGAGCAGGAGGCAGTAGACGTTTTAGCACTGGCCTGAGTTGAAGCGGTGGATGCGCCGTCAGCATCCAGGGCTTCGACGACGTAGTAGTAGGTTGTCGAAGCTGCTAGCCCGGTGTTGGAGTAACTCGCGGTGGTGATTCCCTTGGCAATCAGGTTGGCTGCCGATGGAGTAAAACCATTGATGGTGCTGCCGTAAAGGCTATAGGAGCCGATGGTGCAATTTGCCGGGGGAGTTACGGGTGTCCACGTTAAATTGATAACGGATAAGGACGATGCGTTCGCGACGAGTCCGGTTGGGGCGGAAGGCACTGCGCCACAGGTGCCGGAAGGGCTGCGGATTTCGATACCGCTGACTATGGGTTGATTTGCAGTACCGTCAGTAAAGGCGATTACGATTTCGCCGCTAGTGTTGGCGGTGGCGTGAAAGGATTTAACGAGAGCGGCATTGATTCCGACGGTCGCGTAGATGTCGAAGCTGCTCAGTACCACGGTCCCATTGATAGCGACGTTAAAGACGCGATCGCCGACAGAGGTAAAATAAGTCTCGGCGAAGTGGAGCAACACAGTATATTGCTTGCCCGCAGTCAGGCCGGGGACGGTATAGGTGAAGATCCCAGCGCGGGCGTGTTGGTAGACGGCCGCTGGCGCCGCATTAACTCCAGGTTGGGCTAAACTGATGGCGGCCACGCCCACTTGATTATCTCCTCCACCGGTAAAGTCTTCGTCGGCAACAAAGGAGTAATCTCCACCGGTTGAGTTACTTTCGGCGGGTCCCCCGGCAGCGATGGCCACGATCTCCTGCGCGATAGCTTTCGGTGTAGCGGTAACATTGAGGGCCCAGACAATGGTCAAGCCGAGGAGTGTCCGCCGGAAAGTCCATCCTAAGGATTTAGCGTGTTGCTTCGACATGATGTTTCTCCTATCGACTGCAGGTTGTGCGCTGATGTCGGGCATGCTGGTTCGTTTTCAGTCCAATCTCTAGACTTGAGTTCTACCGAGTCGTTCTATCGGACCTCAATGCCGCTGACGATTGGCTGGTTGGCGGCCCCGGCGGTGAAGGCGATCACGAGCTGTCCGCTGCTATTGGCGGTCGCCGTAATTTGCTTTACTAATGCCGCGTTTATGCCCACCGCGGCGTAGATGTCGAGGCCAGGCAGGACGGTGGTGCCGTTGATGGCGACGTTAAAGACCCGGTCTCCAGCGGCAGTGAAATAGGTCTCTGCGAAGTGGAGCAAGACGGTGTATTGAGCGCCCGCGGTCAAGCCGGGGATGGTGTAGGTGAAGACACCGGCGCGGGCGTGCTGATAGACCGCCATCGGTGCCGCATTGGCACCCGGCTGGGTCAAATTGATGGTCACGGTACTTACCTGATTGTCGCCACCTCCGCTGAAATCTTCGTCAGCGATGAAGGGATAGTCGCCCCCGCTCGTGTTGCTTTCTGCCGGACCACCAGCGGCGATCGCCAGGATTTCTGAAGTAGAGCCGCTCGACTGCGTTGTAGCTGAAGCTTGTGAAGATGCGGTCGAGTTACCGTCGGCATCGACCGCTTCCACGACGTAAAAGTAAGTGGTCGATGCGGGGAGCCCGGTGTTCGAGTAGCTGGTATTGGTACCAGTGTTGACAAGGAGGGTGCCGGCCGATGGGGTGAAGCCGCTGGTTGTGCCGCGGTAGACATTGTAGGAACTGATGGTGCAGTTCGCGGGAGGAGTTACTGCTCCCCATGTCAAGCTGATCGCGCTCGACGAAGATGCCGTAGCGGCGAAAGTCGATGGTGCTGCAGGAACGGCACTGCAAGCCGGGCTGCCGCCGGCCTTCCTTATCTCGATGCCATCTACCTTGGGTTGATCAGCAGCGCCTGCGGTGAAGGAGATGATTATCTGCCCGCTGGTGTTGGCGGTAGCGTTGAACTGCTCGACGACAGCCTGGTTCGGTCCTCCGGCAGCAGCGATGATATCGAAGTTCTTGAGGACAGATGCGCCATTGATGCTGACGTTAAAGACCCGCTGGCCAGTGGCGGTCCAATAGAACTCGGCGAAATGGAGCAGGATGGGATAACTCACTCCCGCAGTGAGACCGGGAATTATGTAACTGAAGACGCCGTTGCGCTCCGCTTGATAGACGGCTTCGGGGGCAGGGAAGGTGACGCCTGTTGTGCTGATGGTGTTTGTGGTTCCGGCCGTACTGCCGCCGGTATAGTCTTCATCTGCCGCGAAGGTCCCCTCGGTGGTGGTTGCTCCTGCGGCGATGGCGATAACATCGGACGGAGGAGCGGAGAGCGTCAGGGTAGCGGCGTTGCTGGTGACGGTCTCCTTAGTCGGGCCTATCACAACGACGCTATAGAGTGCACCATTTTCACTCGACACAGTTGCTGGGGTGGTGTAGCTCGACGAATAGGCGCCGGTGATCGCGTTGCCGTTCATGTACCACTGGTAGGTGAAGGGCCCGGTACCGCCGGCTACGACGCTGAAGGTCGCACTGGCGCCGACATTGACGGATTGAGATGCTGGCTGGGTCGTGATCGCGGGCGGGGGGACAGTCGTTCCTGAGTTGCATAAGACTGCGCCGGGATAGTTGTTTGCGACTTGCCAGGTAGCCAACCCAGAAGAAGTCACAAATCCTGCGTCGTTGCTGTTCGAGGGGTCGATGGTGGAAGTCCAGGTGTTCCAGGCTTGTGGGAATGCGCATGAAGGTGAGCTTGCACCGCTGATGGCAAGCGCCTCCGGCTGGGTGGGTAAACGCAGGCCCTGACTGCTGCAGTAGGTCTGAGCGATAGGCTGGGTGTACTGGGCCCCACCGCTTGCATAGGTAGTCTCGGCGCGCTGCCAGGTCAAGTGGCTTGCGTTGTCAAGAACGCTAGTTGGACTCAGGACTGTGTAGCGTTCGCTCGAGCCGCCGCATTGCGCGATGTTATAGATTTGGAATTCGTACAGGGAATAACCGTAGGCTGTGGCCCGGGTTTCGCCGTACATCCGAACATAGCGACCTTGCACGGTGGGAAAGGTGAGGTTCTCGATGCCACCGACTCCATTGGTGTTGTTATAGGCGACGCTCCAGGTTGTGCCAGTAGTCGAGTATTGAATTTGATAAGTGGCCGCATAGGCAGCCTCCCAATAGAGGATGACGTTGTCAAAGGGCTGAACGGAGCCAAGGTCGATCTGGATCCAGGATGGATCGGTGGCTGCTACTGAGGCCCAACGAGTGGTGAGGCTGCCATCGTTCGCCAAATTCGGAGTTAGACCAGCACCTTGCGAGCTGCTTGCTGTCGCAGGCTGGCCAAGAGCGAGGTTAACTCCTGGAGGCGCTATCGTGAGGGTGGCTGGGGCGCTGGCTACGCTCCCGACGGCATTGGTCACAATGACCGTGTAAGTGCCCACATTTGTGGACTGAGCCTGGAGAATGGAATAGGTCGAGGTGGTCGCACCAAGCAGATTTTCTCCATTCAGCTGCCATTGATAGGTGAAGGGAGAGGAACCAGCGACTCCGACAGAGAAGGTCGCTGGATTGTTCGCGAGCACAGAGAGACTGGCGGGTTGTTGAGTGATGGATGGGGCAATGGCGGCATTTACGGTGATGACTGCGGCTGCCGATGTTACGGAATCGACCGGATTACTTACAACCACGGTGAAGCTCTCGCCGCTATTGCTGGAGGTAAGCACCGGTACGGTGTAAATCGAGCTAGTTGCGCCGGGGATGGCTGTGCCGTTCAGCTTCCATTGGTATGCCAATGTGGGCGAGCCAGTGGCAACAACTGACAGCGTCACCGTCTGACCGACATACGCGGCCTGGCTTGCGGGTTGAGTGGTGATGGCTACATCGGCTGCCGCATCCACGGTAAGGATAGCGGCACTTGAGGTTGCAGAGCCTTCGCCGTTGGTGACGGTTACGGTGAAGCTCTCATTATTGGCGGCAGAGGTGGTGGCAGGGGTCGTATAGGTGGAGTTGGTGGCTCCGGCTATGGGGCTTCCATTTAACTTCCATTGAAAGGTGAGTGGGGCTGTGCCGGCGGCGGTCACCGAAAAGGATGCGGTGTGGCCTACGGTCACTGCGATGCTTGCAGGCGGCACGATGATAGCTGGAATGGTAGCGGCCGGCGTAACACTTGGGACGGGTTCGATGGTATAGGTTGCAATGCCGGTGCTCAGACCGGGAGCGGTTGCGGTGACGGTCACTGTTCCGGGAGTGAACTGGCTGCGGATCGTGATCCGGGTCATGCCCCCTTCAACCTGTAACTGAGGATCGCCAGGCGCGTGATAATTCAGCTCGGTATGGCCTGAAGACGTTGAGTATGCGTCGGAGGCTGTGGACACATACTGCTGGGAGCCGCCCATGTAGGTAGCAGGCCCGCTCACCGAAAACGTAATTGTGTCAGAGGCGGTCGGTTCCACATTGCCGTTGGTGTCGACGACACTGGCTGTGACGAAGGCAGCGTCGGATCCGTTGGCAGTGACGGCGAAGCTGCTGCCATCGGGTTTGGCCAACTCGGGTGTAACCGATAGGACGATTTTGCTCTCGGGTCCAGCCGTCACCCTGCTATCAGTGGCGACGACATTTCCAAACTGATCGAGGCACTCCGCCTCCACGGTACCGGAGACCCAGTTCACCATCCAGGAAGTTTGAAATGGCATCAGGGTGGTGGTTTGAGTCAGGTTCGACTGGGAGTTCGATTCCCAGCTATTAGGTGTCTCAACCGCACCTTGCTGAGCGCCATTGATCATCAACCGCACCGATGGGCAATTGCTGAAGACGTTCTCCTGTATGGGGCCGGAGTTCTGATAGGCGCGGTTCCAGTGATGAGCGACGTGGATAACTGGTTTGATGGTGAAGGGTGTCCAGGCAGCTTCGTAGACGTAGTACAGTAGCTTCGGAAAGCGGTTCATATCAACCGAAGAGGCCCCGAGCGAACGGACGCTCGACTGGTAGGCTGCCTGCGAGGATGTATTCAGGTATTTCTGATATTCAGCGTAGAGGCTATCTTCACCGGGAGAATCGGCAAAGTACCATTGAGCCATGCCGAAAGCATTTGCCGCTCGACTTTGACGCCAGTTATCAAGGAAGGGCGCGGAAAAGGCCAATTCATAATCCCATGCCAAACCACGCCCGGTGCCATTACCCCAGTATTCGGATCCCCATGCCGGGTTGTTGGGGAACTCGGACTTAACACCTACTTCGCAGCCTTGCAGGGTACAGCCGAGCATGTAGCCATTGACGGGGTCTGGTGTGCGATCGGCGGCGACCCGCGTATTTACCGGGTCCCATAACTCGTTGATGGCTTCGAGAGCTTCACCAACCGTTTCATTCATGGTGCCGTTGTTCGACTCCCAATCGAGAATGGAGGGATGGCTGCGGTCGCGAATGATCATGTCGCGATGTAACTCTTCTTTCAAGGTGACCTGGTCGGCGGTGGGCGAAGAGAACGCGCCCTCTCCGTCTCCGCTAGGCTGATCGATCATGATGCCGTAGGCGTCCGCCGCATTGACGAACTCTTCGCTGGTGGTGGAGTGGCCGGGGCGCCAGATGTTGCCACCCTCGGCGGCTAACTGCGCGAGGTCGCGCCATTGCTGCTCTTCGGGAACGGAAGAGCCCAGCGCGGGATAGTCATAGCGGCCCGATGCACCCCATAGATACATCGGATGGCCGTTGAAGTATGGGAAGTTATGGTCCCAGGTGATGGTGCGGATGCCGAGCGGGCTCTGAGCGGCATCGACGACCACCCCGTTGACACTGACGATGTGGTAGACCTTGTACAAATATGGCTTGCCATACGTGCTGTTGTTGGGATACCACAAGGTGGGGTTGTTCACGGTGATCTGTTGCTCAAACATCGGAGTCGCGGTGGACGGGAACGTACTCGAAGTCATTGGCGGAACGGTCTGAGTCAGGGTCGGCGCGACTGCGACAACGTTTCCGTTCGCGTCTACAATCTGGGTGGTGAGGGTCACTTGTTGAGAGGTCGTGTTTTCGTTGAGTACATTCGTCTGCACCTCGACAATCGCCGAGTTTGCGGTTGCGGTATTTGAAGAAGAGGGGACTTCGGAGAGCGTCGCGACGTAAGTGCCCCACGTCTTCTGATTCGAGTAGACGTTCACTGGGATATGCACCTTGTTGGTGATGAACATATAGGCGGGCCGGAACAAACCCGCATCGGCTTGCCCGAAGCGATAATCCTGGGAGAAGCCCGGTTGTTCGAACCAGGTATCGTTCCGAGAGACGCTCACGGCGAGCACATTTGGTGTGACGCCATCGGTTTTCACATAAGGAGTGAGATCAACGATGAAGGGGATGAAGCCGACGACGTGCGAGGCTTGAGCATTGGCGGCGACGGCGCTAATTCCTCGCAAGAGGGTGCCGTTGATGTAAACCTGGGCACCGGTGTGGGCGCCTTCGAATTCCACTAAGATCTTGCTGTTCGCATACTGCGTGCCGAGGGTGAAATGAAGACGATACCAGTTACTGGTGCCGTTCAAGTCGCCGTCACCGCCGCCCGAGTCCGCGTTCAGAAAAGAGGTCAATAGATTCGCGGAGTAAGGAATGCCGACTGGCATCCAGGCCGAGTCGTTGTATGCCGTTGTGGCGTACGCAGTCGAGTCAGAGTCTTTTATGTAGAGCCATGGGCTTTGTCCGGGCATGCCGGCCGACAAGTTGATGGTGGTTCGCTGCGACGTTGGAAGAGTGGTCTCGACTTGTTGGCTGCGCGCGCTGGTTGATGCGATCGCGGCGAACAGGATGATTAGCAGCATCACAGTTCGGCGAGACCGGGCCAGACTTTGGGAAAGTCCGAAGAAGCAGTTATTAAGAGGGTCCGCGCTGCTGAACCGCTGGCCTTTTGGACTTGTGGCGACGGAGAGATGGATATACATTGGCGCTCCCTTAACTTCGGCTTAATTGTTAGGCGGACCAGTGGGAAGGGAATGCAGTAAGACAAAGAATCCAGTAAAACGGAGTGCAGTAAAGAAGCTGGCTCCGGTTGCCATCGATGCGGTCGTGTCTTCGATCGCGATACGTGGCCGAGTTTCACATACCAAACATCAGCATGTCGGCGCTGGGATGGCGGTTGAGCCGACGACGTTACGTACGCCGGCTCAAGCTGAGTTGACTTACCTGATTTCAATGCCGCTTGATTTAGGTTGGTCCTTAGTACCCGTAGTGTAGGCGATGACGATCTGTCCGCTGCTGTTAGCCGTGGCTGAGAACTGCTCAACCAACGCCTTGTTGGCTCCAGCAGCGGCGTAGATATCAAAGTTGGTAAGCACCGGTGTTCCGTTGATGGCGACATTGAAGACACGCTCTCCGGATGCGGTGAAGTAGTATTCGCAGAAGTGCAGCAGAACAGTATGGGTGCTGCCGGCAACTAGACCGGGGATGGTGTAGGTGAAAGCGCCAGCACGTTCAGATTGATAGACCGCTGCTGGCGCGGCATTGACGACGCCTGCGGTAGTGATGGTGTTGACCGAGGTATCGGTGCCTCCGCCGCTGAAATCTTCGTCAGCGGCAAACGGCGCGTCACCTCCTCCAGAGTTACTAACTGCCGGCCCTCCGGAGTTAATGGCGATGAAATCGCCCGCCGGTTGAGTGGTTGCGCTAACTTGAGTAGACGCTGCAGAATTGCCATCCGCGTCGACGGCTTCTACGACGTAGTAGTAGGTTTTGGAGGCGCTGAGTCCGGTGATGGAGTCGCTGGGGCTTGTAACTGTCGCGATGAGATTCGACGAAGACGGAGTGAAGCCGCTGGTCGCACTTCCGTAGACGTTGTAAGAAGTGATGGTGCAGTTCTCCGGAGCGGTATCGGCCGTCCAGGTCAAGCCTATCGAGCTTGAAGAAGTTGCGGCGGCTGTGAGCCCTGCAGGCGCTGAGGGAAGTGTGCTGCAAGTACTGCCTCCAGAGGTGCTTCGTATCTCGATGCCGCTTGACTTCGGTTGATCGGCGGCTCCCGGCGTGTAGGCAATGTCGATCTGCCCGGTGCTATTCGCAGTGGCGGTGAATTGCTCAACGAGGGCCTTGTTGGCTCCGACAGTGGCGTAGATGTCGAAGTTGCTGAGCACCGGCGTTCCGTTGATCGCCACATTGAAGACGCGCTTACCGGCGGCGGTCCAATAGAACTCCGCGAAGTGAAGGAGCACCGTGTACTGATTGCCGGCAGTCAGACCTGGAATGGTGTAGGTGAAGCTTCCGGCGCGCTCGGATTGATATACGGCTTCAGGGGCGGCGTTGGCCACTCCAGCTGTGGTGATGGTGTTAGCTGAGGTGGCGCCTCCACCGCCGCTAAAGTCTTCATCGGCGACGAAGGATGCATCGCCGCCGCCCGAGTCACTTACCGCTGGACCACCGGAGGCGATGGCTACGATCTCACTACCGGGTGAAGAGGAAGCAGAGGTTTTCGCGCTTGCTTGCGAAGAAGCAACCGAGGTGCCGTCTGAATTGGTGGCTTCAACAACGTAATAGTAGGTGGTGGATGCCAGCAGACCGGTGTTGGTGTAACTCGTACTGGTCACGCTATTCGATAGCAGCGTGGTCGAGGACGGAGTGAAACCGCTCGTCGTGCTGCCATAAACACGGTAGGAGGTGATGGTGCAGTTTGTGGGAGGAGCTACTGCCGTCCAGCTTAGGCCGATCGAGCTTGACGAAGCCGCAGTCGCGGCCAAGCCGGTAGGCGCAGAAGGAGCCACGGAGCAGCTTCCACCACCGGTGGGCTGCGTGGTGGCGCTGGCTTGCGACGATGGTCCAGACGAGCCGTCTGCGTCCAGGGCTTCCACCACATAGTAGTAAGTGGTGCCGGCTGAGAGCCCGGTGCTCGAGTAACTCGTGCCGGAGATCCCCTTGCCAATTAGCGTGGCCGAAGAGGGGGTGAAGCCGCTGGTGGTGCTGCGATATACGTTATAGGAATTGATCGAGCAGTTAGCCGGAGGCGTGACTGCGTTCCAACTTAGACTGATAGCGGTGGAGGAGGATGCGTTTGCTGATAATCCGGCGGGCGCTGAGGGGATGGCACCGCAGGAAGCACCGCCGCTCTGGATGGCCTCGATGCCATTGATGAAGGGCTGATCCGCACCGCCGTAAATGAATTGCACGATGATCTGGCCATACTTATCGGCCTTAGCGGCGAGTGATGGATCGTAGGCAACATTTTCGCCTCCGGCAGTTTTGAAGACATCAAGCCCGGTCAAGGCCGGAGTTCCATTGATGACAACATTGAAGATGCGCTGTCCGGCCGCGGTCCAGTAGGTTTCGGCGAAGTGCAGCTTGACCGTATAGGACGCGTCGGCAATCATTCCGGTCAGCACATAGGTGAAGGGAACGTAGCGTTGATCTTGATAGACCGCCTCTGGAGCTGAGTTGGCGCCGAGAGTGATCGTGTTTGTGTTGGTGGCTACATCTCCGCCGTTGAAGTCTTCATCGGCGACAAAGCTGCCGACCGCGGGACCACCCGAGTTGATCGCAAGGTCGGTGGTGGTTCCGGGGGCGGCGCCTACGGGATTCGAACCGGTGGCGGGGATGATCTCGATCGCGTTGATGGTGGGATTGAGATCTGCAACGGATGTGGTTCCAGGCGCGGTCTGTAACTCGATGATCCCATTCTCATCCGCAGTGGTGTAGAACTCTTCGGCGATCGCGGTATCTGCGGCGCCGGCAGCAGCGAAGATGTCGAAGTTCGTCAACACTTGATCGCTGTTGATCGACACGTTGAAGTTGCGCTGGCCTGCGGCGGTGTGGGCGAACTCGACAAAGTGGAGGCGGACGTTATAGCCAGCGAGTGGAGTGAGGCCGGTGATGGTCCATGCGGCAGCGCCCCAGCGTTCGGTGTTGTAGACGGCCTGCGGCGCGGGGTTGGTCACCTGAGAGGTGTTGACAGCGGTGAGACCGGAGGGAGGCCCGACGTTGTAGTGGTAATTGGTGTTTCCGCCGAGAACGAAGTTGGAGTTCATGTAAGTGCCGACTGCGTATCCTCCGGCGCTTAATTGCATCCCGGTGCTATTACCGGGCGCCTGAGTGGTCACGGTTGCGTTGGTTGCGCTGGATTCTCCGCCGAAGTTAGCTGAGACTACGGTGTAATAGTAGGTCGTGCTGGGCTGCAGACCGGTATGCACATAGGATGTTGTGGTAACATTCTGCGCGACGAGGGTTGCCAGGCTGGGCGCTGCCCCGGCAGTGGTGCTGGCATAAATGTCGTAGTAGACCCCGGAAGTAGAACTGGCATTCCAGCTAAGACTGACTGCGTTGCTGTTGGTAGCCTTGGCGGTAAGGCCAGTGACGGGGCTTGGCGCCCCCGCAGCCCACTGAGAATAATCAACATAATTGACGACCAGGTTCGAAGGGAAGCCCTGGCCGTTTGGCGTTCCGCCATTTCCGCCGATTCCGGAGCTGAGAATGAAGTTGATTGGCTGATTCATCTCCCATTGATCGGTAGCCCCAATGTTCGCGAGGTTATAGGTCGCATATTGCACACCGTCGAGAAGATAGGTCATGGTGTAGGGCGACCACTCTGTCGTAAAGACGTGGAAGCCGTTGTCGAATGTAGCGTTTCCCGTCAGGTTAATCGCCGAGCTAAGACCACCGTACTCATAGCTGGTTTGCGAATCTGTCTCTCCACCGTGGATTGTGGAACCATTGTGATTGGACGTTTTGGCTTGAATCTCCATCATGTCCAACTCGCCGCACCATGGCCAAGGCACGCCGCCACTGGTGCTGGGGTGGGATGAGCCGGGACCGGTGGCTGCTGGATAGGCATCGGCTCCCAGGGCCCAGAAGGCGGCTCCCATGCCGAGCGCGGATGGATTCTGAATTCTGGCATCGATTTTGCCGTAAGGGCCCGCGGCATAGGTGCTGGTCAGTCTTGCCGAGGTGTATGGGACGGCGTTGTTGGGGTTGTAGGTCATGGCGATCACCAGGTCGCCATTGCCGTCGAGATAGACATTGGACAAGCTGTCGCTGGTGTTTTGTATGGTCCCATCACCCCATACTGCTGTGGGCTGAACGTCGTTCCACCATTGGGAGTGGTTATAGGTGGCGCCGGCTGCGCCGGGAAAGTTGCCGCCCCACACCTGGGTCCACTGGGCGTGCAGAGAAGTTGTGCACAGAACACAAGTGGCCGCAAGGACGATAGCTGCATGCTGGCTGCGGGCGACGAATTTGATAAGGCCCGTTACGATCTGTAGCGCCGACTGACCGGAGTATGCCCCGCTGCGACTTTGGAAGATGCGCTGATTCACAAAAAGCTCCTTGAAGTACTGTGCTGAGAAGTGAAGAGGGAATCGTCTCGACGGGATCTCGCCTGGACCGAGAGTTTGTGAGTCGTCGGTCCAGGTGAGTTCAGTAGTCTTAACGAATTTCGATTCCGCTGACGATGGGTTGATTAGCGGTGCCGTTGGTGAAAGCGATCACGATGTCGCCACTGCTGTTGGCGGTGGCGGTAAATTGCTTGACCAGTGCGGCGTTGACGCCAACTGTGGCGTAGATATCGAAGTTACTCAGCACCGAGGTACCATTGATCGCCACATTGAAGACGCGATCTCCTGCCGCAGTGAAATAGGTCTCTGCAAAATGCAGCAGAACGGTGTACTGGGCGCCCGACGTAAGCCCCGGTATCGTGTAGGTTGAGGTCCCGGCGCGCGCGTGTTGATAGACTGCCATCGGCGCTGCGTTAGCGCCCGGCTGGGTCAGGTTGATGGCGGCGGTACTGACTTGATTGTCGCCGCCGCCACTGAAGTCCTGGTCAGCGACAAAGGCGTAGTCTCCGCCAGTTGAGTTGCTTTCTGCAGGCCCGCCGGCGGCGATGGCGACGATCTCCGCGCCGGAGGCAGCCTGGGTCGTCGCGGCAGCCTGCGTCGAGGCGGCGGAAGTGCCGTCGGCGTCGGCTGCGTCTACGACGTAGTAGTAGGTAGTCGAGGCTGCCAGCCCAGTGTTGCTATAACTTGTGCCGGTGACAGTGCCGGACAGCAGATTGCTTGAGGATGGGGTGAATCCGCTGGTGGTGCTGCCGTAGACCTTGTAGGAGCTAACGGAGCAGTTAGCGGGTGGAGTTACGGCTGCCCAACTTAAGCTGATTACGCTCGAGGAGGATGCGGTCGCTGTCAGGCCTGTGGGCGCGGCGGGAACTGCGCTGCAGGTAGCGGCTGCGGTCTTGGCGCTGGCTTGATTTGAGGCGGCGGAAGTGCCGTCGGCGTCGACGGCTTCAACGACGTAGTAGTAAGTAGTCGATGCTGCCAAGCCGGTGTTTGAATAGGCGGTGCCGTTGGATACCGATGCTAAGAGGTTGCTTGTTGACGGAGTGAAACCGCTGGTGGTGCTGCCGTAGACTTTGTAAGCGCTGATGGAGCAGTTGGCGGGAGGGGTTACGGCTGTCCAGGTCAATCCTATGGCGCTAGAGGAGGTTGCTGTTGCTGTAAGCCCGGTTGGCGAGCCGGGAACTGTGCTGCAGGTCGCGGCAGAGGAGCTTTTGATTTCGATGCCGCTCGACTTCGGCTGGTCGGCCGTGCCATTGGTGTAGGCAATGACGATCTGGCCGCTGCTGTTGGCGGTGGCGGTAAACTGCTCGACGAGCGCCTTATTTGGTCCGACGAGAGCATAGATGTCGAAGTTGCTCAAGACGCTGGTGCCATTGATGCTGACATTGAAGACCCGCTTGCCAGCTGCCGTCCAGTAGAACTCGGCGAAGTGCAGCAACACGGTGTAAGAGGCGCCGGCAGTGAGGCCGGGGATGGTATAGGTGATTTGCCCGGAGCGTTCCGTCTGATAGACGGCCGTGGGTGCGGCGTTGGCGACTCCCGCGGTGGTGATGGTGTTGGCGGTGACGGCCGTGCCGCCGCCGGTGAAGTCTTTGTCGGCGACAAAGGAGGCATCGCCGCCGCCGGAGTTGCTGACCACGGGACCCCCGGAGTTGATGGCCACGACCTCGGTTCCGGAGGTTGCCGCCGAGGTCTCGGCACTGGCCTGAGCTGAGGCCGTCGATGTGCCGTCGGCATCGGTGGCCTCGATGACATAGTAGTAGGTGGTCGAAGCAGAAAGTCCGGTGTTCGAGTAACTCGTGCCGGTCACACTATTCGATAGCAGAGTGCTCGACGAAGGCGTGAAACCGCTGGCAGTGCTGCCATAGATGCTGTATGCGCTGATGGAGCAGTTAGCCGGAGGAGTTACTGGTGACCAGGATATTCCGATCGCGCTTGAGGACGAGGCCGCTGCCGTTACTCCTGCTGGCGCGGATGGAACTGCGGAGCACTTGCCGCCTCCGCTGCCTGGAGTGGTGGCGGATGCCTGCGCAGACGCTGTCGAGGCGCCTGCTCCATCCGCGGCTTCGATGACGTAGTGATAGGTAGTCGATGCGGCCAGGCCGGAATCGGCATAGGACGCAGTCGCAAGGTTCGAGGCAATCTGGTTGGCTGACGATGGAGTGAAGCCGGAGGTCGTGCTGCGGTAGACGCTATAGCTCACCGAGCAGGATGATCCTGCCGTGCTCGCGCCCCAGGCCACACTGATCTGGCTTGCGGAGGTGGCGGTGGCGGAGGGATTTCCGGGTACGCTGGGAACGGCCGAGCAACTCCCGGCGGTGCCTCCATAGGAGGTTACATAGCTGATGTAAGAGGCGGAATCCGCCGTGGTTCCGGCATTGTCGACGGTTGGACTGTCTGATGCGATGGTGTAGGTAATCTGACCACTGCCCGAGAGGAAGACGGTCACGGCGTCGTGAAAGGTCACGCCTTCGGAGACGGGGACGGCGATGCCACTGTTGGCGATGATGTTCACGCCCTGGTTGAAGAAGGAGTAGACGCCGAGCCCGTAAGCGGTGTGAGAGGTCACCGACGGAGAGACGTAGTAGGAGGCATAGCCATCGACACTCCCGTCCATCCATGCAGACTGGCTGGGAACGTCGTAGGGCATCTCACTTTGGTAGAAGATGGTCTCGCCACCCTCTCCGTTCCAGACGACCTGATTTTGCTCATAGTGCTCCACGGCGAGACCCAAGGCGGTGACGTTGTCTCCGTTCACCACCAATCCGTGCTCGCCGACGTTGATGGTCCACCCGGTCGGGGCGTTTCCGTGGTCGGCGCGCCATGCCCAGATGTTGTCCAGGATGACGTTGTCGCTGTCGATTTCGAGGCTGGTGGTTGCGGTTCCGGTAACGGCCCCGCCAATTCGAAAGAAGACGTCGCTGATCGAGGTGGGATTGCTGGCGTGGCTTACGCGGGATGCGCCGGCCACACCCGCCTCAAACAAAACAGGCGAGTTGACCGGACCTGCATCGATGAGCAGGCCGGCGATCTGGACTCCATCGACGTCTGCCACGGAAATGGCGGCTGTTCCGGATTGCGGGACAAGATTCGCATAGCCGAGACCGAGCACGACGGTATTGGCATTGGTTACGTTGATTGAACCGCTGTATTGGTAAATTCCCGGAGTCAGGATGAGGTTCTTGCCTGCTGCCAGGGCGGCATTGATCTGGGAGAGGGTGCTTGAGGGCGTGGCGATGAAGAACGAACTGATGGCCAGCGAGGCGCCAGCGCCCAGGCCCCCGCTGGACCAGCTCGTACCGGAGGAACTGGTTCTCGACGAGGGCGAAAACACCCAATAGTTGCCGCTGCTATCCATGTACAAAAAGGGCTTTTCGCGGCTTACCGGAGTTGTGGGCAGCACAGTGTACGAGGTGCCGGAGCCAAATGGGTTGCTCTGTGCCGGAGCGCCGGAGACGCCGGAGAAGACCATGTTCCAGAGATTTCCCGACCAGCTGCCGATTGAACTGTTGCGGGTATACCACTGCTGTTGAGAACAGGAGCCGACGTTTCCGGTGACCTGAGAGTCGCTGATGAACCCGCCGCTGGCCTCCCCGCAGTAGGTGTTGGTGAGCTCCATGCCGCCGTTGACATACATGCGCCGGAAGTCGGCGCCCTGGGAGACTCCCCACTGCAGCAGATCTCCCGATGGAGGGGTGATGGACATGTTCTCGAGGGATCGCCAGAAGTTTGTCGTCAGGTTGCCGTTGGAGTCGGTCTGATTCGAAGTGAGGTAGCCGTTGCTGATGGTGACGGCGCTAGGGGTCTCGCCGAGACCGGCGACCGATTCGTAGAACCCTACCTCGGCTTCAACTCCGGTATAGGTGCCTGGTGCGAAGAGGACGGCGTAGCGATTGGTGCTGAACTGAGTGTTGGCGTTCAGGGTGTTCAGGGTGGCGTTGATCGAGGAGACGGAATCGCTGGGGGTGAAGACGTAGACGTTGGGACCGAAGATCGTGCTGTTTTGTCCGCTGGCGCTGGATGTCCCGGAAAGCAGTCCAACGAGAGCGAAAGCTGCCACGAAGAGCGTCGCAATACCTAAGCGACGCCAGTCAAAGGTGTGTTTCTCCTGCGGCAAGCTCAGGAGGCTGGCATCCTGAGGATTGGGGGTGGCATTGGAAGGCTTTGCGGTGGTTGTGGGGACAATGCTGTCATCGACCGGAATTTCTGAAAAAGACATTGGGCGCTCCATTTTGCAAGCAATCTTGAACTGAGCCCTGCTGAGGGGCGGAGAATGCAATGGCGCGAGACTCGACGCCGGGATGCTTCACTGGCAAGTGAGTGGGCGTTCATTCACCGATAACGGCAGGCGACTCAGGGAGCAGAGAGCGCTCCGGACCGCGCAGCGTGAGGCGCATAATCCTGGGCTATGGAGAGATTAAGTCTTTTGGTCCTAACAACTAAGGGGTTTGAAGGCGTGCCAAAAACCACCGGAGATGGTTTCGGCAGGTTTTCGAGTTTGGCCGGGCATTCACGACCGTTAATGTGTTAACGGAAGCGTTAATAACACTGGATCAGGTTACTTTCGAGGGTGACTTGATCAGTCTTTACAGGGGCGGGCGCGTCCCTGGCCTCGCGAGAAATGTCTTCCTCAAATGCCCATTGCTATATGGCCGAGAAGATGGTGTATTGGCATCGGCCAAGATCTACGTGATGACGCGCGCGGCGGTGGTACTCATCGTTGAGCGGGGGTGCGCAAATCGCCGGGCTGAGGAATCAGAGGTTGCGCATGTCATGGTATGTTGAGGCAAAGGAGCACTTTAACCCATCTATGTTCACCCTAATCAGAGTGTGTCTCTTGTTGGCCCTGACCTCCGGCCTGAGCCTGTTCGGCGCTGACTTTTCCATGAGGGTGAACGACAAGAATTACCTGGATACTCAAGGTTTCAGCGTGTTCCTTTACGACAGCACGTACCATCCGGTTTTCGTAGATCAAAAGAATACGGCCATGGAGATGATTCTCCACGGCCAGCGCATCGCCACGAACGGCGACGTGCGCCTGATGCCGACGCCTGAGCAGTGGGACCTGGTGGCGACCCTCAAGGGGCGCGAGGCCGATAAAACGAACAACCGGCTCACCGCCAACCTGGCTTTTCCGACGTTCGATCTGAGCTACACCCTGGAGGTAGCGGCGGAGCCAGGCGGCGTCAAGGTCAGCATCAATCTCGACAAGCCGCTACCTGAAAAACTGGCCGGGCGAGCTGGCTTCAACCTGGAGTTCCTGCCCTCGATCTATATGGGCAAAGCTTACCTGGTGGACGGAAGCAAAGCCGGGATCTTTCCGCGGACGCCTGACGATCCGATGGTGAAGGTGATGCCGCTGGCGGATGAACCGAAGAAGGCGTATTACCTGGAAGACTGGGACAAGGCCAAGGGATACACTCAGCCGCTGCCGTTCGCCGAGGGCAAGAGCATCACCCTGGGCGTAGACGACGCGCTGGCCCGGGTCAACGTTCAGTCGGAGACAGCTGACCTCATGCTGTTCGATGGACGAGACCGCGCGCAGAACGGCTGGTTTGTGCTGCGTTCGCTGATCCCCGCGGGCAAGACCACTGGGGCCATCGTATGGCACATCCGGCCGGATGTGATTCCGAATTGGACGCGGCCGCCGATGATTGCGCACAGCCAGGTGGGTTATGCGCCGGATTTCTCCAAAGTGGCGGTACTTGAACTCGACCCGAAGTACAACGGCCCGCAGACGGCCAAAGTGTTGCGCCTGATGGAGGACGGATCGTACAAGCAGGTCTTCGAAGGGCCGATCACGCCTTCAACGCCGTGGCTGCGCTACGTGTATTCGAAATTCGATTTCACCCCGGTCAAAGACCCTGGCCTATATGTCATCGAGTACGCTGACCAGCGGACGGCGCCCTTCCCTATCTCCAAGGATGCTTACGCGAACACCTGGCAGGACAGCCTGGACCATCACCTTGCGGAGCAGATGGACCACGTCTCGGTTCGCGAAGCTTACCGCGTGTGGCACGCGGCTTCGCACCTGGATGATGGCCGCCTTGCCCCAGTGGTCGGGGAGCAGTTCGACGGCTGGAACCAGGCTACGGCAACCGACGGGAAGTACAAAGGCGGCGATCACATTCCCGGGATGAATGTGGGCGGCTGGTATGACGCCGGCGACTATGACCTTGAGGAGCCTGCTCAACTGAACGTAATTCAGAGCCTGGCCCTGGCATATCGCGAGTTCAATCTCAAGTATGACGAGCTTACGGTGGATGAAACCACGCGCGAGGTGGAAATGCACCGTCCCGATGGCGTGCCGGATACGGTCGAGCAAGTCAAGCATGGCGCAGTGCTCATCCTGGCGCAGTTCCACAATATAGGCCACTCGATTCGCGGCACTCACGAACCGGACCTGCGCCAATATACGCACCTGGGCGATGCGGCCTCAAAGACCGACGGCCGCATCTATGATCCGAAACTCGGCCCGAACGAAGTGAAGGGCGACTACTCCGGCAAGCCGGATGACCGCTGGATTTTCTCGACCACGAACCCATTTTTTCAATGGAACGCCATCGCGGCGCTGGCTGCGGCGTCCGATGTGCTGAAGGGCTATGACAACGCATTAGCCAAAGATTGCCTGGATACCGCAATCAAGGCGTGGAACGATGAGAAGGCACACCCAACACCGTATCCGGCGAGCGGCTTTGGGGGCGCCCCGGCGGGAGCTACCGGTGGCGTGCTGGCGGCGTCTCAGGGATCGGTGTCGGGCGCTCGAGGCGGTCACAACGGGCAGAGCAACTCCGGCGCGCCGGCAAGTTCGGGTGGGGCAAATTCTGCGGCGCCAAATCCTGCGACGACAAATGCTGCGACGCCTGGCGCACCTGCTGCTCCGCCCGGCTTCGGGCGTTTTGGCGTTGCACCGGAATGGGCTGCGGCTCTGGAATTAACGATTGCCACCAACGGCGCCGAACCCTATAAGTCGCGTTTGAAAGAGTTGTTTCCTCAGATGATCACGCCGCAGCAGATGGACTCGCGAGGTTGGATGGCAGTGAGGGCATTGCCTTACCTGGATGCGGGCGCGAAGGATCAGATGCGGGAGGCGGTGAAGACCTATATGGCGGGTGTGGACAAGCAGCTGGACGCCACTCCGTTCGGCGTGCCACCCAGCCTAGGCACCTGGGGTGGCTCAGGCGCGGTGGTGGACATGGCCATCCGGATGTACTTCCTGCACAAGGCGTTTCCGGATCTTGTGGGTCCCGAATATACGCTTCGCGCCGTGAATTACATTCTCGGCACGCATCCGGTGTCCAGCACTTCGTATGTAGCTGGCGTCGGAACGGTCTCGAAGACGAAGACCTACAGCAACAACCGCGCCGATAACGCCTACATTCCGGGCGCCGTGATTCCGGGCTACATCATCATCAAGCCGGACTTTCCGGAGTGCATCGACGACTTCGGGTTCCTCTGGTTCGAGGATGAAGCTGTGGTTGCGGGGTCGGCAAGCTGGGTCGTGGCCGGCAACGCGGCAGACGCGATCACGAAGGAAGTGCAACAAGGCCAGTAGTGGAGCGCATTCGAAAGCAGCGATGGATGCACTTCCGGGAGTTGAAGGCGCGGGGCCGTTGCTTTGCACGGCCGCTCTGGCCTGATACCTTGCCAGAGCGGCCGGCTTACTCTAACACTCACCGGGGATGGCCAGTCAGGCTCTATGTGCGAATGCGGCGGAGGGACCAGCGCTTGAGGCGGCCTCATCGCCGAGATCCATGGCTGCGATGAGATCGCTCTTCATGGTAAACACGTGAAGAACCTCGCTGTCCGAAAGAACATCCCCCGCGAGGCTCTTGACGAGCTGGTGCACCCGGACGCGGGTCTTGCCTCCGTCTTCCGCGGTCATAGCGAGCGGTTCGACATGGGGATCGAACTCACCCCACTGTCGAGTCCAATAGGCGCGGATCTCTTCTTTTCCGACGACCTTGCCGCCCTCCGAAGCCTTGGGCCAACTCACGTTCTCGGTCATCAGCGCTAGTGCACCGTCGATGTCCCGCTTGTTGAATGCGGAGTACGCCTGCTCAATAATGGCTTTCGGGTCTCGCATTCATCCTCCTAAAACGGTAGCTTCCCAACTATAACGCTCGGTTCCCAGCCATAACGCCTGCTTGCTAGTGGCCGAAGCGCGTTCCGGCCCGCGAAAATCAGCCTTCCGGATCTACTTCTATCGCGTTCACGAGCGGATAGTTCGTGACGGGCGTGAAGTTCAGCTCCAACGTCCCATGCGCGGTTGGTTTCACATGGCGGATGGTCATGGTAATGGTGCCGCTACTCGATTCTTTCGAGATATCGAAATTGGTCAGCAGGGTCATTCCGTTGCAGTAGACATCGAAGACGCGACTGCCGACGCCGCCTGGGCCGCCGTTTTTTGCACCGAACCATTCTTCAAAGAAGTACATGCGAACGGTGTACTCTCTGCCGGGGACGACGGGCAGCATGTAGCGGAAATGTCCATAACGCTCCCAGCCGTAAAGGCCGGCATTGGCGATTTTAGGAAGAGTATCTGAGTGAGAGGCACGTCTTCCGCCGAGGAAGAAACGCTCGGGCAGCCAGACATTACCGCTGTCGTCGTGGAAAACGGCGGGACCAGCGAGCATCCGGAGAGGCGGTCCAACCTCGGAATCGGTCCGGGTGAGCTCGAGGGCGTTGGCAAAAGCGTCTTCCGATCTGAAATCAAGATGGATCGTGCCGTCGCTCATCGGCCGAATGCCCTCGTAGACTTTGCCGAGCGCGATATCGCTACCACCGGCTTCGTCGACGACATCCAAGGCTTCGGAGATGCGGTCATTGATCGTGTAATCCACCTGACCCGCTCCGACTTTATCTCCCGCGGTGTCGGCGAAGAGCAGTTGCAGTTTATAGATTCCTGGCGCAACGGGGATCCTGCATTGGAACTTGCCTTTACGTCCTTCGCGAAAGATGGCCAGGTCGTCGGTGCCTTGGATATCGTGACCGGAGTGATTGAAGGTGGTCCCGCCTTTGCAGTAGTGTTCGTTGATCCATGACTGGCCGGCAGCATCGACGTAGGGGGTGGTGCTGCTGCCAAAGCGGATGCGCATCAGGGAATCCGCTTCACTGACGACTGAGGCGCTGGCGGCTTTCGATGGGGGCAGGGCCTGCCGCTGCTTGAGGAAGAAGATAATGACGGAGCCAGCGAGAAGGACCACCAGAACTATGGCGAAGGCCACCCACACTCCCGATTTGCGATCGGCTACCGGCGCAGTTTCCTGGATGACGTCGGGCGGCCCGAAGGTGACGGATGGCTGCACAATCGGCAGCTCCGGTTCTTTACGCACGAACTGCAGGACGTATTTGCCGGCTGGAAGCTGAATTTGCACTTCGTGAGCGGCCCCATCGGTCGCGTAATACTGCTCCAGCTTTTTTCGCAGCGCATGCGCGGTGACGCGGACAATGGTGTCGGATTGAGGATCGAACTTCTCGGGACGATGAAGGGCCTGCACCGCAATGCTGTACTCCTTCACCTGATCGGCCGTTCCTGCAAAATACTCTTCCGCCACAAATTCTAAAAAATGCTGAAGGTTAGGCGCCCGCTTCAGAATCCCGGATTGTAAAACGGCTTGCAGTTCGCTTCTCTCTTCGTCCTCTTTGACACGAGGTTCTGAATACGTTGAAGACATCTCCGCGATCTCCTAATGGCTGGACGGCCAAATTATAGCGAATGGCTTGCAAGCTGTGCGCCGGCAGAGTTAACGGCAGATTAACGGTTAGTTTTGCCATAACGACCCGCCACGAAGATGATCCAGGTTACAAAGCTTGCGTGGGCGATTTATGCGGCTCGACAACGTCACTTAAGTCACATTCGAGCGAGAGTCATGGGTTGTGCATGGCACGATTTACAGGATTCAAGTGAATTTTGCACGTTAGGGTTCCGTAGCACGGGCGGAAATTAAGATGAGGCGATCTTCGTCAATCCGCTGGACGATTGAAGGTGGTGCCCACTCACGGAGAGCCGGAGGTCATCGAGGGGCGCGAAGATCGACGGCGAATCGTCAGGTTCGGACTGCGCCTCCTATGAATGTTGAAACCGTTCGCAAGTCGCAGGAGTGAGTCGATGTGGGGTCTGGGCGTGCTTTGGCTTTGACGCATGCAAGAGAAAAGCCTGCTATGGACGGATCCATAGCAGGCTCTGCGTTTTGCGTTGGGTACAGGGTCAGAAGGAAAGACGTGCGTTCAACTGCATGGTGCGTCCGCCTACGGTTACCTGTGAAATGCTGGTTCCGGTCTGCGAGAAGGTGGTGATTCCGCCTGGACCCGGGCTGCTGTCGGGAACCAGTGCCTGGTTTGGTGGGCCGAAGCTCGGGTGATTGAAGGCATTGGTGCTGTCAGCGCGAATCTGGAGCTGGACGCCTTCGCGGAGGGTGAAGGTTTTTCCCGCCGAGAGATTGACAACGCTCAGGCCAGGACCCACGAGGCTATTTCTGCGCATGTCACCAAAGGTGCCATTCGCGGGAAGGGCGAAGGCCGAGGGGTCATACCAGTTTTGTATGGTTCGGTGAAGAGGCTGGGGATTGCCGATCACATTTGGATACCAGCTTCCGGCTTGGGAATAGGAGTTGTTGGAGCCACTGATGTAGGGCGTATACGGATTGCCCGAATTGAAGATCATGGTGGCGGAGACCTGCCATCCGCCAACGACCTCATCGATCAGCCCGTCATGGTTGAGAAGCATCTTGCCTTTGCCGATGGGCAGTTGGTAGACGACGTTGCCCTTAAAAGCATTGCGGGCATCGAAGTTCGACGATCCATAGTTTGCGGACGGTTTGTAGGAGTTCTGGTAGATTTGCGTTCCGCCGATTCCGCCTTCTGCGGCGGAATCCTGATCGTCAAGGAAGTGTGACCAGACGTAGTTGAAGTTGAAGCTGAGGCCGGAGGTCAGGCGCTTGGTGATCGCGGCCTGCAGCGAGTTGTAGTTGGAAATGGCATTGTTGGTGCTGCCACTGATGCTCTCGTAAACAGGATAGGGGCGCGAGTTGGGGCTGTCATCGGGCGCCAGCAAATTCTCTGGGACCTGATTGATATCGACCGGGAAGCTGAGGTTGAAGCCATGGCTGCCCACGTAGGCCATTTCCGCTACCATGTTGCTGCCCACCGTACGTTGGATGGCGAAGTTCCACTGATAAATCTTCGGAACCGGAGTGTGATACTGGTTGTAGGTCACGCCCTGCCCATTGAGCGCGGTAGGGTCGGTGGTGGGTGGAACGTAGGGAAGGTTGGTGCCCGTGGATGAAAGGGTCACAACGGGCGTGATGCCATTCGTCTGGTCGGTTGCACTCCCCTGGGTGATGTAGGCGTTGCCAAGACCGCCGCCGTATACGTTGGTGCTCCAGTCATAGGAATAAACACCAAATCCGCCGCGCAGGGTAGTTGAGGGATCAGGCGCCCAGTTGAAGCCGACACGGGGCAGAACGGTTCCGAGGACATCTGCCTGGAGCGACCTGCGCCCATGTGCGCCGGTGGAGGCATACCAGATACCTCCGTTAGTTCCCGACCCAATATTAAAGACCTCAGGATCGAAGGCGGCGATGTTGTTCTTGACTTCGTTCCATCCGTGGAAGATCTGATAGCGGATGCCGAGGTTGAGGGTGAAGTTCGGCCGCACCTTGATATCGTCCTGGATGAACATCTGTGGCATCTTCAACCGCGCGCCGGATTCAGGCTGCACGCTCGCGTTCCAGGCGTTCACCTGGCCGAGGAGAAAGTCCCCGTAGGCCAGGCCCGTCGTGCTGTCGCCGACAGTGGACTGAGTGTAGGCGCCGGTAAAGGTAAAGGAGCCTGGATTGAATTTGTTGCCGTTTGCCTGATTGGCCTGCCACATCAGGAATTCTCCGCCGAAGTGGATGATGTGCTTGCCGCGGATCATGGTGACGACGTCTGACGGATCGTAGACGAATTCTTTTTGGAAGACCTGGAAGCCGGAGTTCAGCCCATAGCAACAAGCCCCGGCGAGGCTGAGGGTCGGGAAGAGGTCGGCTTTGGCAAACTGCCAGCCGAGTTGCTGGGGGATGCCCTTGTTCAGAGACTCAGGGATGTAGTAGTTCAGTTCCGAGGTGAAGCCCATGCGCGCTTCATTGATCGTCGTCGGGCTAATGTTCCAGACGTCGGAGATTTGGGCGGCATTGCTGTCGACGTCGCCATCGACGCAGTCCATCGGGCAGTAGGCAGTGCCAATGCCTGCGTTATAGGTGGGATTGTCACGCTGGGTGTCGGTCATGGTCAGTCGGTTGTTGGAGGTGATGTCGTAATCGAGCCGCCCGAAGTACTTCGTGTAAGGGAGCTTCACCGGAGCGGTGTAGTAGTAGTTCGCGTTCGGCACTCCCTGAGAAAAACTTTGAGGCGTGGCATTCGGCAGCGGGTAGTAGACCTGAAGCGCGTTCGCCACATGATCGATCAGGTTGGCTGGAATGGTGTTCCCGTAGCCTTCCTGGGCGAACGACTTGCGGCTGACGACGCCATTCACGACGGTCTGCGAGGTTGGGTCGTAGAGGGTCGGCATGCCGGTGAAATCGCCGTTACGCATGGCTTGCGTGGGCACGGTGATGAAGCCGTTGTAGGTGGTGTTGTTGTTGGTCTTATCGAAATTGAAGTAGAAGAACATCTTCTTCTTGAGGATGGGACCGCCGATCGAACCCCCGAAATTGTTGTACCGAATGGGAGTGACGGCGATGGGGGTACCGAAGCCATAGTTGGCGGCGTCCAGCGCGTCATTCTGGAAGTATTCATAGGCTGAGCCATGAAACCGGTTCGTGCCGCCCTTGCTGATCTGGTTAAAGACGACTCCGCCGATTCCGTATTGCGCGGAGAAGTTGGAGGTGATGACCTGGAGTTCGGAAACAGTTTCGAAGATGGAGACATCGGCGTTGCCGCTCGATGGTAAGGTCGTCACTGCGCCGTCGGCAAGGATGGCGCTATAGGGAAGGCTTCCATTGACGGAAACGAACTGCTGAGGATTGTTGCTGCCCTGCCAGCCGTTGGAAAGAGAGGTCCCCTGGGTATTGCCCTGGGCGCCGGGCAGCAGGATCGCAAACGTTTCCCAATCGGTGCCTACATTCGGAAGCTGCGACATGGTGAGGGAATCGAGAGTAGTCGATTGCTCACTGGAGTCGGTATTGAGGAGTGGAACGTCGCTGGTGTTGACGACCACCTGCTGCGTGGCTCCGCCTACGCTCAACTGCATGTTGACTGTGGTTGTCCCAACCTGCAAGGTGATGGGACCGCGAATGGTCTTGCTGAAGCCCTCTTTGGAGACGGTGACGGTGTACGAGCCGGTGACGATCGAGGAAGTGTCATAGAGTCCGGCCTGATCGGTGCTGTAATCCTTGGACACGCCGGTGTTGGTATTGAGAACGGTGACGGTGGCGCCGGGAATCACGGCGCCAGAAGAATCGGTCACTGTTCCACGAATGTCACCGGAGTTCGTGCTTTGTGCATAGCTGCTTCCTGGGGAGAAGAGGGCCAGCAGAAAAGCCAATGCAACCGTAAATCTACATGACGTCAGTCGTTTCATTTGAATTACCTCGTTGGAAGGATTGCGACAGCAAAAACGAACGGTCCAGGGGATTTTATAAACTTACTTACTAAGATTTAATAAGCATGTACCCGAAGCGGGGCAACGTGCAACTACTTTTTGAAGGGAACTTTTACCTGGCCGATCGTCGATGCCGAGGGATCAAAAGCACTCATCTTCCATATAAACAGCATGTATGGGCCGGTGCTCCGGGTATAAGTGAGGACGGTTAGGCGTCAGTAGGCGTGGATCAGTTCGACGCTCACGCCGCCGACTTTATCCGTATCCATATAGTTGTACTGCCCCGAGTCATGTTTTCCGATGTCGCCCCATGCGCCGGCCTGCCACACGGGAAAGCCGAGTTTTTCATAGGCGGCAGCTGCTTTGGGAAGATCACCCACAAGCATGCCAATGTGCTGGACGCCTTCGCCATGACGTTTGAGGAAGTCCTCATAGATATTGGCTGGCATGGGGGGCGGCTGGATCCACTCATAGCTGATGGAGCCGATCCGCTGGAAGCCCACGTCAAACGCCAGAAGAAGCGGCTGGCCGCGATAGCGCGAATCGTCGCGGGGCGTAGCGTGCTCCAGGGCGAAGCCGGGAAAGCCGAGCTTCTGCCAGAATGCTGAAACCGCTGCGGCATCGCGAACGACTATACCGACGTGGGAGACGGTTTGTTGCTCCGAAGGCTGGGGCGCTTCGCCAGGCCAGTAGACGAGGCCAAGTACGTATTTGCCCTGAGATTCAGTGTCGAAGTAGGTGTAGGTCACTGGGGTGTGGGCGATTTCAAATGTGACCTGTTGCAGTACACCGATTCCGAGGCTGGCCATCCGTTGAATCTCTTGATCCATCGCCGCCCTGGTGGGGACCTCATGGACAACAGAGAAGATGCCGTCTTGATGTTTTTCCAGGAAATCGTTGTAGGAATTCAGCTGGCCTTCAGCTGGCTGGAGGAAGTTGACGGTCAGGTTGCCGAGCCGTCCAGTGACCTGCCAGGTGTAGATGGTTGCCGGCTTGCCGTGGTCACTGCCAGTGGCCTTGATATTCGCGTACTTGTGGATGTCGGTCATTCCGAGCGCAGTCCACGCAGGCAGAATCGCATCGATATTCTGAGAGACCCACGTGACCCGGTTGATGGTCTGGTAATATTCAGGCACCTGAGCGCGGCAGGTCCCCGTTAGAATGCACATTACCGTGAGACAGTGAAGAAGCTTCATCTGCTGCTCCTTTTAGAAGTTCACAAGCAAATCGGCCACCAGGAAAAATCGCGCCGTCGGTAAATCCTCGAGGTACATTAGAAGCAACATGCTAAACAACCGTTAGGAAGTAAGCAAGTGAAGGATGTAGATGTCCCATTACAGCGCGATCGAACTCATCCGTTGAACTGATGGGATTGAGTGGCAACTTCTATCCATGGAGGTTTATAGAGTCGATGAAGTCCAGAAAGATCCTGGGTATTTTCCTCTGTCTGCTGCTTTGTGCGGCCCTTTCTTCCGCTCAGGACATTTCGTCCAAGCAGGAAGTAAAGTTTCGGGTGGTGGCGATTGCAGAGCCCGGCAACAAAGACCATCAAGGATTTGTGGAGGCGGCAAAGGCTTATTTGAACAGGCTGGCTGTCGAAAACAATTTTGCCGTTGACTACATCGGCGACACAAAACCCATTAACGACGCCTTTCTAGCAAAGTACAAACTGTTCATCCAATTAAACTACCCACCCTATATGTGGTCGCCGACGGCGCAAGAGGCCATCGAAAGCTATCTCACCGAAGGCAAGGGGGGATGGATCGGCTTCCATCACGCGGCGCTGCTCGGTGATTTTGACGGCTACTCGATGTCGCCGTTCTTCTCGAAGTTTATGGGGGACATTCGCTACACGAGCTACATTCCTGATTTCGCAACAGCGACGGTGCGTGTCGAAGACCCGGCGCATCCGGTTTTGAAAGGCATTCCATCGTCTTTCGTTGTGCAGCATGAGGAGTGGTACACGTGGAACCAATCGCCTCGTCCGAATGTGCGCGTGCTGGCCAGCGTGGATGAATCCACTTACCAGCCCGACAGCCTCATCAAGATGGGAGGCGACCATCCGGCAATCTGGTCAAACGAGCATTACAAGGCCCGCAACGTTTACATCTTCATGGGACATCATGCTGACCTCTTCGAGAATCCCAACTTCGTTCAGATCTTTCACAACGCCATCTTCTGGGCAGCGGGACAATGAACGCCATCTGCGTGCCGATACATAGATTGGAGCCGCAAAGTAGGGGCCCGATCCAGGAACGGAACGGGCCACCGAATGGAGCAAGTGCTTATTGTTTGCGAGGAGGAGTCATTTCCATCGCCCAGATGGATGCGGGGCGCATATACATTCCGGCGCGGTAATTTCCGGTGATGTCCCATGCTTCAGGGGTGCGGAACCAATAGCCCTTGTCCTCGTAAATGACGTGGTAGAGGCCGTGGATGGTCTTCCATGACTGATCTTCCAATCCATCGCTTTTGGCGAGCGCGGCGTAGCCGATTGTGGTTCCTACCCAGACCTCCTTGGCTTCGGCGTTGGTCATGATGCTGCCGTCGGCTTCCATGCCGTTGGCTGCGCCCATGTCGCCGCCGCCGAACTTCATCACGTTGTAGTCGAAGATTTTCTTCAGCGTCTTTTGCTGCATGTCGTACGGAACGATGTCTCCCAGACCGGTGAGATTGGCGTACCACTGGCCGGCGAGCTGGTCGGCTTGAATGGCGTTCTTGGACTCACTACTTGTGTCGTAGAGGAAATACTCCCCATTCCATAACTTCGAGATGTAGGTCTTCTGCGCCTTCAAGAACAGATCGTGGTACTCCTTTTCTGCTTTGGTGTCGCCGAGGATCTTTGCTGTCTCTTCGGTAGCGCGAAGGGCGGCGAGCCACAGGTTGCCGGAGTAGGCGCTGACGCCGGTCACGACCCAGTCGTCGTAGGTCTGGTCGGGATAGCCGCTGTTTTCCGGCACTCCACCGCCGTGATCGAACTGGCGCAGGTACTCGATGGCCATCTTTACGGAGGGCCAGGTCTCCTGCAGGAAGGCTTTGTCGGTGCGCCCGGTCAGGACATAGTCGCGGTAGACCATCAACACGAATTTCGAGTTGAGGTCTTTCCAGTCGTTGGTGTCCTGAATGCCCGGCTCGTTGACAGAGATGAATGGATCGCCCTCCGGCACGCCAAGGTCATGCGGCACGGCGCCGATTTTTTTCGCTTGTGGGTGACGGGCTGGCCCTCGAGATCGCTCTTCCATACCCACATGCCCTGCTCGGGCCACTCTTTGGCGACGGTGTCGGAAAACTCCCGCAGCACTTGCTTATCAACATCCGGCCAGAATTTCAGAAGCGGTAGAGACGCGTAGAAGCGGACATCGAGTGTGCCGTAGTAGGCGTAGTCGAAACACTCCAGCAGGGCAAAGGTGGCAGGCGCCTTTGGATCAGAGCCTGGCTGGCGTCCCCAGAAGGTTCCGCCATCGGTGAGGACGTAGAGTTCGTTGAAAAGCATGCCGCGATACCAGAGAGGCTTGCTCTCGTCGTTGACGTAAGGAGCCTGCCATTTGTCGATCGCGTCGCTCCATTCGGAGGCGTGCAGCAGACCGTCTCTGGCGATGGTCCACGCGTTGGTGCCGGAGGTCCCGTAGAAGTCAGTGTAGCGGCGCTCCCATTTGCGGCCCTCGCCAAACTGGACGAGCGGGAAATCCCATGCAACCACCATGGGGATGATTCTGCTTTCGCCGGGCTTGAGGGTGAAGCGGACTGCGATGGCGCCGCCAAGCTTTTCCTTATCACTGACCCAGCTCTTGTCGTTGTTGTCGAGGCGACCGTCCTTGGAGAACGGCGTCCAGATGGCATGGCCGTCGCCTTCCGTCTGGTACGAGTTGTGATAGGTGATCTCGACTCCAGGCGAGTCGATGGAGGCTATGACGAACTGACCGTCCCACTCGTTGGGCGCAGTGCCAGCGCGCAGTCGGTCGAAGACGATGCCTTTCATCTTGCCGGCGCCGGCGACGTCTTCACTTTTGTAGGTATTGAAATTGCCTTGATTGGGAGCGCCTTTAAAGTCGCGGGTAAAGGTGCGGAACCAGCCGGACATATTTGTCCATGATAAAAGTACGGACACGGTTACAGTTTTGTTCGTCGGGTTGTCGGCATGCCAGCGATAGATGGCGACCGGATAGCTGGACTCCTTGTAGTTGCCGGGGAGGACGGGCGAGAACTGTTCGAGCGTCAGGTGGGCGGGGAACTTGTCGTACTTGTAGTCGAACCACGCCTTGGGATTGAGCGCATAGTAGTTGCCTGCGCCGACCGGGTAGTCCCATTTCCACGATGAAAGCTCGTTGCCTTCGGGGTGGCCGTTCAGAAGCGCCTGCGCAACCGGTGGAGTGTCGCTTCCCGCCTGCTCGAAGACGGCGAACTGGTTCGCATAGATCGGCTCATACTTGTGGACCGCGGCTTTGATGTGCCAGCGATTGAAATCGCCTCGATAGCTGCGAGAAAAGGTGCCTGCACCGAAACCGCCAACCGGGACGCCTTGCCAGTAGCCGTCATCGATGTCCCCGTGAGAGCGGGTGACGCCAGGATTAGCGAGCGGCTCGCCGAGTGGGCGTGTCCATGCGGCCTTGGGGATGTTGTCGCCGCCCCATGCTGCGCCGGTGAGTAGAAGAAACAAAGAACACACTGTTGCAGAGAGCGATGCGAGTTTCAATAAACCTCCGAAAAGCGGGTAGTCCGAGGATGAGAGCTGATGAGTCTTAGAAATGCCGCTTGTCAGAGTCGTCCGTTGAGGTCGACAATGGGTGCGCGACACTTATATAACAAAGATTACAAACTGGTGAGGAAAGCGTGTCAACCAAAAAAATAGGCATCATCATGCACGGCATCACAGGACGCATGGGTTACAACCAGCACCTGCTGCAGTCAATTGTGGCGATCCGGGACCAGGGTGGGGTGGCGCTTCCCAACGGTGACCGGGTGGTGCCCGATCCCATTCTTCTAGGCCGCAACGAAGAAAAGGTGCGCACGCTGGCAAACCGCCATGGAGTGACCCGAGTTGCCAAGGATGTCGCTACGGCGCTAGCCAATCCTGAGGACATCATCTTTTTTGACGCCGGCTCAACGCAGATGCGTGCTGCTCTGCTGAAGCAGGCCATCGCGGCGGGCAAGCATGTGTACTGCGAGAAGCCGCTTTCGGAGACGCTGGAAGAATCAGTAGCGCTGGTGCGACTGGCGGATGCCAAGGGTATAAAGAGCGGCATCGTGCAGGACAAACTGTATCTGCCGGGACTGCGCAAGATCCGGATGCTGCGCGATTCAGGTTTCTTCGGGCGCATTCTTTCAGTGCGCGGCGAGTTCGGCTACTGGGTGTTTGAAGGGGACTGGCAGCCAGCGCAGCGTCCGTCATGGAACTATCGCAAGGCCGATGGCGGGGGCATTATTCTCGACATGCTGCCGCATTGGCGCTATGTGATGGACAACCTCTTTGGCGAAGTGAAGGCGGTAAGCTGCCTGGGCGCGACGCATATTCCTGAGCGAGTCGACGAGCATGGCCAAGCGTATAAGGCCGATGCCGACGATGCCGCGTATGCGACCTTCCAGTTGGCAGGCGGCGTGATCGCGCAGATCAACTCTTCGTGGTCGGTGCGGGTGAAGCGCGATGACCTTGTGACCTTCCAGGTGGATGGGACGCTTGGATCTGCGGTCTGCGGATTGACGCACTGTTACACGCAGCACCGTGTGAACACCCCGCGTCCGGTATGGAACCCTGAGCAGCCGCAGACAATCAAGTTTCAAGAGCAGTGGGAGGAAGTCCCCGACAACCAGGTCTACGAGAATGGCTTCAAGCTGCAGTGGGAGGACTTCATCCGCCACGTGGCAGCGGATACGCCATGGAGATATAACCTGCTGGAGGGGGCGAAGGGCGTACAGCTGGCGGAGCTTGGATTGAAGAGCTGGGCCGAGCGGCGCTGGATCGATATTCCTCCGCTGTCGCTGGAGACGGGAAAATAATGCCTCTGACCATCAAGCTGCCTAACAGCAGCGGCGGTATCGAGAATTACACGGTCGCGAACATGCCATTGCCTGCGCCGGATAAGACTGCACCGCGCAGCTTCAACCGGGTGGCGTACTCGGCGGCGCATGTTGTGGTCAATCCGCTGGCAGATGACAATCCGTGGGTCGACCAGAGCTTCGATTGGGAGCGTACGATTGCTTTCCGCCATTACCTGTGGGACCTGGGCCTGGGCGTGGCGGAAGCTATGGACACGGCGCAGCGCGGTATGGGACTGAACTGGGCGGGAGCGAAAGAACTGATCCGCCATTCGCTCGCTGCTGCGAAGAGCAGGCCGGATGCGCTGATTGCCTGCGGCATCGGCACCGACCATCTGGTTCCCGGCGCGGAAGTGACGGTCGATGACGTCATTCAGGCCTACGAGGAACAGGCCGAATTTGTCGAAGGCCTTGGCGGGCGTCTCATCATGATGGCGAGCCGCGCTCTGGTGGCGGCTGCCAAGACTCCGGAAGACTATGTTCGTGTCTACGACCGTATTCTGCGGCAAGCGAAGGAGCCGGTGATTCTGCACTGGCTGGGAGAAATGTTCGACCCGGCACTCGACGGCTACTGGGGCTCGCGAGATCACCTGGCGGCTATGGATGTCTGCGTGGACATCATTAACCTCCATGCGGAAAAGGTGGACGGAGTGAAGATCTCTCTGCTTTCTGCTGAGAAGGAGATCACGATGCGCCGGCGACTCGTACCGGGCGTGCGGATGTATACCGGCGACGACTTCAACTATGCCGAATTGATCGCAGGCGATGAACGGGGCTATTCGCATGCGCTGCTCGGCATCTTCGATGCGATTGCCCCGGCTGCTTCGTTGGCTTTGGCGGAGCTTGGGGCAGGCAATCAGGCGGAATTTTACGAAATCCTCGCACCGACCGTGCCGCTGTCGCGACATATCTTCAAAGCTCCTACACGCTTTTACAAAACAGGAGTCGTATTCCTTTCCTATCTCAACGGGCTGCAAGATCACTTCTTGATGCTCGGCGGCCAGCAGAGCGCCCGGTCGCTGGTTCATCTGGCGGAGCTGTTCCGGCTAGCGGATGCGGCGCGGGTGCTGCATGATCCGGAGGTAGCAGTAGAACGGATGCGGCGCGTGCTTGCCGTTGGCGGCGTCGCGTGAGCCTGGCGGGCTTGTCGATCAATCTGGCCACGGTGCGTCGCCAGTACAATTTTGCGCAGGCGGTGGACGCGTGCCTCATCCAGGGAATTACCAGTATCGCTCCATGGCGCGACCAGGTGGAGGCCATCGGTTTGCAGGAAGCAGTCCGAATTGTGGAAGCGAATAAGCTGCGCGTCACTGGATTGTGCCGGGGCGGCATGTTTCCAGCAGCGGATAAAGAAGGGCTTGCCGCGGCGATTGACGACAACAAGCGCGCCATCGATGAAGCCGCGGCACTCCATGCAGACTGTCTGGTGCTTGTCGTTGGCGGGCTTCCGGCGGGTTCGCGCGACTTGCCATCAGCGCGGCAGATGGTGACGGACGGCATTGCGGCCATTCTGTCGTACGCGCGGGAGCAGAAGATGCCTCTCGCCATCGAGCCGCTGCACCCGATGTATGCGGCAGACCGCGCCTGCATCAACACCCTGGAACAGGCGCTCGACGTATGTGACCTGCTGGGCGAGGGCGTGGGCGTGGTGGTGGATGTTTATCACGTTTGGTGGGACCCGAGGATCTCCGGACAGATTGCCCGTGCCGGCGCGGCAGGGCGGATCCTGGGCCACCACGTCTGCGACTGGCTGGCGCCGACGCGCGACTTATTGCTTGACCGGGGTATGATGGGCGACGGCGTAATCGATCTGAAAGCGATCCGGGCTGCGATTGAAAAGTCTGGGTACCATGGGCCGCAGGAAGTGGAGATTTTCTCGTCCGAAAACTGGTGGAAGCGGCCGGGCGAGGAAGTTCTATCCACCTGCGCTGAGCGTTACCTAACAACATGCAGGCTATAAGAGCCGGCAGGAGAGAAGCCAATATGTCTTTTACATCGATCAACCCGACGACAGGCGAAGTGCTGAACACCTATCCCGAACATAGCCAGGAGGAGGTAGAGACGCGGCTGCAGAGTGCGTGGGATGGCTGGCAGAGGTGGTCAAAGACACCGCTGAGCGAGCGCACCGGGTTTCTGCTGCGCCTCGCCGACTTGCTGGAGCAGCGCGCTGATGAGTATGGCCGCCTGATCACGCTCGAAATGGGCAAGCCCATTGGCGAGGCCGTAAATGAAGTGAAGAAGGCGGCGACGGGGGCCCGTCATTTCGCGCAGGAAGGACCGGCATATCTTGCGCCGGAGCGAATTCCTGGGATGCCGGGACGCATTGAGTATCAATCGTTAGGGCCGATCCTCGCGATCATGCCGTGGAACTTGCCGTTCTGGCAGGTGTTGCGATTCTTCATACCAACCGCGATGGTAGGCAATTCGGTGGTTGTCAAGCATGCGGAGACGGTGCAGGGATGCGCGCTGGCGATCGAAAAGCTGATCAGCGATGCGGGCGCGCCGGAAGGCTTGTATGTGAACCTTTCCGTGCAGCGAGAGGCAGCGCCGAAGGTGATTGCCGATCCTCGCATTCGCGCTGTGACGGTGACGGGCAGCGTGGCTGCCGGCCGTGCGGTAGCAGAGATCGCAGGCCGCTATGGAAAGAAAGTCGTGCTCGAGCTGGGCGGTTCTGATCCGTTCATCGTGCTGGAAGATGCAGACCTCGCAAAGGCAGCGCAGCTCGGTGTCGTGTCGCGCTACTCCAACAACGCGCAAAGCTGCATTGCAGCGAAGCGGTTCTTCATCGCCGAGCAGGTAGCGGAGACGTTCACCAAGGCATTTCTTGGACATGCCGCGGGTCTGAAGGTGGGCGATCCGCTGCTGACGGAGACAAAGCTTGGACCGCTGGCGCGCAAAGACCTGCTTGCAAATACCGAACGGCAAGTGAAGGCCGCGGTGGCTGAGGGAGCGAGTGTGTTGCTTGGCGGCAAGGCTTTGGAAGGGCCGGGATATTTCTACCCGCCGACGGTGCTGAGCGGATTGCCGCATGATGCGGCTGTGGCTGGCGAAGAGTTCTTTGGCCCGGTGGCGCTGTTCTACACCTTCAAGACGGAAGAAGAGGCTATCCAACTGGCAAATGACAGCGAGTTTGGCTTAGGCGCGTCCGTCTGGAGCCAGAATTCGGAGCGTGCGAATGCGGTGGCTTTGCAGCTTGAAGCGGGAGCGGTGTTCCTTAATGATTTCGTGCGCTCCGATCCGCGCGCGCCATTTGGCGGGATGAAGGCTTCCGGCTTTGGACGCGAGCTGGGCGGGCTTGGCGCGCGTGAACTGACCAATGCGAAGTTTGTCTGGGAACAGAAGTAAAAGGGATAACTTCAAGTGGGTTGGGTCGCTATTCGGAAACGCGCTGAGATCGACATCCAGAGAGAAAGGTAGTACAAGCACAACCAACCTGTGAGCTATTAGCGTCGTACCGACCTGTGGATGAGGCGGGACACAAAGTCCCGCCACGCTTTCTGCGCGACGGGACTTCGCTAGGAGAATGAACCAAGGGCTAGGACGAATGAACCAAGGGCTCTTCAAGCTTTACGACGGAGCTGTCTGCGTCCGGTTCTATACCATGGCGTGGTTCAGTGGTGCTGGGGGTGGTCAGGTTTTCAGTTGCTGTCTTGTGTAGGAACAGGGGACGCTTCCGATTTGACAAATGTTTCTGTATGTCGGATTTCTGATTGAAGCGCATGGTGCCCTCCGATCGGTGATGGTCTGTCCTGAAAGGTGCCCGTCTAGAGCAAGCTGCGAACAGCTGGAGGCGAGGAAGAAATTCGAGTACCCACTTGAAATTCGAGTACCCCCTTATTATACGACTCCGTTGGCAATAAGTTCCTGAAACCCTCCAAGGACCTTACCGGTTTCCGCGCCAGCGGTGCCAGCAGCGTGGACGCGGAAACACCACCGGCGATCGTCCAGAGCAGACCGGTGCCTGCCCAAGCCACGCATCCCAGGAAGTTTCACCTCGTCGCCAACTAACCGTCGCCAACAGGCCACGCCTGATTATCTTTCACGACTTCATCTTCTTGAAGGCGAATTCATCTCCATCTCCATCCGGTTTACTTGCCTGCGCCATCGAGAACCAGCAAAATCCGCGATTTATTCACGGCAAAATAAACAAGTGGGCAGATGGAATGAAACCAGCGTGATCTAGTTATGGGAGGTGTGGCTCACTGAAAGGAGCAACGCCGACTCCAAGCGCACCCACGCCGCCGCGCAACTTTGAGGAGCTCTGAACAATGCGCGTCCCCGCCAGTAGCGTGCTCTTCGAACAGCTTGCACTGCCTCTGCTGCCTGCGCTCTACAGCCACGCATTCTGGCTAAGCCGCAATCATGCAGAGGCCGAAGACATCGTGCAGGAGACCATTGCCAAAGCTCTCCGCGCCTTCAGTTCCTTTCAAACCGGCACCAACTTCAAGGCGTGGATCTTCCGTATCTTGCGCAATACGTTCCTCACGTCGCGCACTGGCATCGCGGCTTCGCGCACAGTGTTTCTGGAAGACCTGGCTGATCTGCTCGAAGTTACGGACACCAACCCGTCCCCGGAAGATCACCTGCTCCGTCTGAACAACCAGGCGGCATTGACCGAGGCGTTGGAACGTCTGCATCCTCAACTTCGTGAAGTTCTGCTACTTTGCGAAGTCGAGGAGCTTAAGTACAAGGAAATCGCCATAGTTCTCGACATTCCGGTCGGTACCGTCATGTCGCGCATTTCTCGTGCACGGCGGACGCTTTACGAAGATCTGCGACAACAGCTCGGGGGGTCGGTATGATTCAAGACCACAAACATCTGAGTCACGATGAAGCGAGCGCCTTCATTGACGGTGAGCTCTCTGCGAGCGCTGCGCTTGACCTTGAGCAACACTTGACCACGTGCCATTCGTGCACCATGCTCATTGTTTCTGCCATGCAGCTAAAAGCTGCCACCGCACGTGCCTACGAGCGCGTTGTTGCTCCGCCTGAGGCGCTCAGCCGCCTGGCCGCGCAACTTCGTCCCGACGCGGCGAAGAGGCCGGCGCGTGTCAGTTTTGGTTTATGGGCCTGGGGCGCTCTGGCCGCAAGCGTGATCCTTGTGGCGTCTTTCATCGGGTGGCGACAAACTCGGCAGTCTAACAACCTCGCTGCGGAGCTGCTCGATCAACATCTGGCTGTCTTATCCAGTGGCGCGCCGCCCGAGGTCATCTCAAGCGATCGTCATACAGTCAAACCCTGGTTCCAGGGTAGATTGCCATTCAGCTTCAACCTGCCCGAGGTTTTGCCTGATGGTACTACGCTCAACGGCGGCGATCTCACCTATCTTCACGGACAGCCCGCGGCGCTACTCCTCTTCAACATCGGCAAGCATCGTGCGTCGGTCTTCCTTATCCAGAGATCCCGAAATGGAAGTGCATCGGTGTCGTCAGGATCTCAGTCCGGATTCGTCATTCAGTACGCCAAGACTCAGGACCTGGGTATCACCGCTGTGAGCGACGTGAATCCTTCCGACCTTGCTCTTCTTATGTCCGCCCTGGTGGAGGCACAATCACCTCGCTAGGCGCGCAGGGATATTCTTCTACCATCCCCGAGGCAGGCACATCCATCGTTGTCGAACGCGACAGTCGAGAAGCAAAACGCCGTGCGTTCCATCGGTTATGTCAACTGGTCATATCAGGCCAATGCGCTCGAGCCGGTCGGCGCCGTCGTACTTGGCAAGTAGCCAATAAACCGGCTACTCATAAAGCTACACTCGATAGCCGCATGTGTTCAAGTAGTTGACTATCAGACAAGTGAATTGGTTCATGTGGCTGTGAGTGCATTGGCGAATTATCGCTAACCCAGACGATGAAGGAGGCTCTCATTGAAGATGAGGTGGAGAGAATGCGCTTTCCCCTCGAGATGATCCGCAACAAGTAGACGACCGATTAGATAGGTAGAAAACGATCTTCCCCTGCTCGCCTCCGCAGTTCTTCCTCCAACTGCTTCTGCGTTTCGACATCGTCGGCGCTGCCGTACCAGCGGATGATTTTTCCATCTTTGTCGTGCCGCGGAGCTCCGCGGGAACGGATCCAGCGCCACTCTCCGCTGGCAGCGCGGACGCGGCACTCCACATCGATGGGCTCTCCGGTGCGTAAAGAGTGTTCGATGCTTTCCGTCACGCGCTCCTGATCGTCCGGATGAAGCCCACGAATAAATCCTCGTCCGCGAGAGTCCTCTTCGCTCATCCCCGTGATCTGCTGCCAGCGCGGACTGATCATCGTTGCCATGCCATGTTCGTCGAGCACCCATGGGATCTGCGGGCTCAACTCGACCATATGGCGATAGTGATCTTCGCTCTCCCGCAGCGCCGCTTCCGTTCGCCTGCGGGTAGTGACATCAACGATTGCTACGGAGATGCCCACCACCTCGTTCGCTTCGTCGAAGGCGGGTAGGTAGGAGACCAGGAAGGTCTCCTCGGGCCGTCCGTCATCCGCTTCGCGCGTGATCTCCACTGCATGGACCGGCGCTCCTCCCAAGGCACGCTGCAAGTGGATTTCAAGCTGAGGATATACTCCCGGGATCATTTCACTGACAAGCCGGCCCAAATGACTGTGGACCGGAGCACCGTTCATCGCTGCGAGCTGCTGGTTGATGCTGATGTAGCGCAACTCAGGGCTGAGAAAGGCAAGGCCCACGGGAGCGCCGTCATACAGGGCCTGCAGGTGAGAGAGCCGCTGGCCAGGAGGGGAATTGTAGGAGATATCCCGCCAGACGCTGGAGTTGGGCCGTAACCGAACAGGCGCCCGCATGGTGATTGCGTCGCTCAGCCGTTCCGCCGGAACGGGCTTACCGAAGAGCCAGCCCTGGCCCATCTCGCACCCCAGCAACAGCAGCATTTCAGCCTGTTCCCCGGTTTCCACCCCCTCAGCAACCGTGGTCAAGCCCAGGCTTTGTCCGAGACCGACGACCGCAGAAACAATCTTGCGGCTCTCCCGATTTTCTGTCATCGAGCCTACGAAGCTGCGGTCCACCTTTAATCCGTCGAAGGGCAACGACTGTAGATGAAGCAGGCTGGAGTAGCCCGTACCGAAATCATCAAGCGCTAAGCGGCACCCGTGCGTCTTGAGTTCCATCGAGATGGCCTGCGCATGCTGCAGGTTCTCGAGCAGAGCGCTCTCCGTAATCTCGATGACCACCCGATCGAGAGGAAATGCAACTGCAGTCGCTGCCTCTAGAATCCGTTCCGGGAGTGTGAGATCATGCAGCATGTATGGGGAAACATTAAAGGCGAGCCACTGAGGCTCGGGCAGCAAGGTGGCGGCCCTGAATGCCTTCTGCATCAACATTCCCGTCAGTTCGCCGATCACGCCTGCTTGCTCGGCAACACCGACAAATGCTCCGGGCAGCACGACGCCAAGACTTCCATGCTGCCACCGGGCCAGAACTTCCATCCCAGCAACTTCGCCTGAATGAAGAACCACAACTGGCTGGAAAAACGGCACAAACTCATTGTTCCGTAGCCCTGCTCGAACTTGTTCAGCGTTCATGTGCATGAGAGAACCTCGCCGGACACCGCCGAAAAAGTATCCGCCTGTTCTAGCCCCTTTGTCGAACCGGTCTCGGTCAGCGCAGTCGTATGCCGCCAGCAATCGTTCCGGTTCTTCGGCAAGTTGCATGGAACGGCTGGGAAAATGCACGCCAGCCGCTCCATGCGTTGAGCGTCGAAAGCAATAATTTACGGTCACGCGCAGATTGGATCATGTAGTATCTCAGCAATTCGTTTCAGCTTGCGCGCCCATGCTCCACGAGTCGTCGATGTTTTTGAACATGGCAGCAAAGCAGGTCGTTTGGAGGAGATCGCAAAACAATGGCAATCGTAAATGCGGGCAGCGCGCGGACCGTTTCCGCTCATCCCGCCGACCATACGAACTACGGCGCGATGGCCATGGTCACCACGCTCTTTTTCGCATGGGGCTTTTGCACCGTTCTGAACGATGCTGTTATTCCGCATCTTCAGTCTGTTTTTGATTTGAGCTACGTTCAGGCGTCTCTGATACAACTCGCCTTCTTTAGCTCGTATTTCGTTTTCGCCCTGCCGGCGGGCAAACTGGTCGAGTGGATCGGCTACCAGCGAACCATGGTCGTCGGGCTGGTCCTGATGGCGTCCGGTGCGCTGCTCTTCGTACCGGCCGCAAGCGTTGCCACCTACGCGTTCTTCCTCTGTGCAGAGGTAGTGCTGGCGGCCGGCGTGACCGTCCTGCAGGTCGCGGCGAACCCATATGTCACCATCCTGGGGCCTCCGGAAACAGCTTCAAGCCGGCTGAATCTGACTCAGGCCTTCAATACGCTTGGCGACAGCGTTGCGCCATATATCGGCGGCGTTTTGATTCTTGGCGGAGCCGCCGCCGCCCTGCCGAGGGGCGAGCATCTCCAGGGAGCGGCCCTCACCGCCTATCGCATTCAACAGGCTGCCAGCATCAAGCTGCCATTTATCGCGATTGCCAGCGCAGCGACGGTCCTCGCGCTCGCTGTCGCGCTCTTTCGTTTCCCTCGCATCGCGATCACTCGCGAATTTCGCCCGACAGATCTGGGTGTGAAGCAGGAACACGTGTGGAACCATCCCCACCTCTATCTTGGTGCGATCGGCATTTTTATTTACGTTGGCGCTGAGGTCTCCATCGGTAGCTACATGGTCAAATATTTTGCCGATCCCAAGATAGCCGGACTGCCCCTGGAAAGAGCCGCAAAGCTGGTTACCTTTTACTGGTTCGGCATGATGGTCGGACGATTCATCGGCTCGGCAGCCATGCAGCGCATCGCCGCAAATAAGATGCTTGCCTGGAGCGGCCTTGGAGCGGGCCTGCTGGTGTTGGCCTCGCTGCTTGGTACAGGTTATTTCGCCGTGGTCACGATCCTTGCCGTCGGTCTTTTCAACTCCATCATGTTTCCCACAATCTTCACGCTGGCGGTCGCCGAGTTGGGTCCCCTCACCGGGCGAGGATCAGGCTTGCTGGTACAAGCGATCGTCGGCGGAGCGGTCTTTCCGGTGTTCATGGGATTCCTGGCCGACAAGTTCGGCATCCACCGCTCGCTGCTGATGCCGCTGCTCTGCTATCTATATGTGATTTATTACGGCTGGAGAGGCTACCGTATCCGGCCAACGGAACCGCAAACCCACCTTCAGGCACTCGTTGAGTAGCTACGCCCATTCTTAGGCTAGTGGACGATTTGTTGACTTCCCGGCCAAGTGACCAAAAAGCCGGTGTGAGTTCGCCACAATTCCGGCGGTAGCATTGGATCCTGGCGCGGTGAGCACCAACTCACCTTTGAGAACCATCACTAGAGTGGCATCTCGTTTATCTCGTCAACAGCCTCGTGGCGCAGGACCAGAGTCTTCAGTTAGAAGCGTAAAGCCGCAACCAGAAGCAATTGTTTTATCAGGTGGTGCTGCAACCCCACCGTAAGATACTGTAGATCGGAGCTGCGTCATGACCTCCTCCACGGGAAACCACTCGGAAAACGCCAACAAGCTTCCCTTGCGCTTCTTCGCTCTCGCTGTCGGACTCATAGCGATCTTCTTTATGCAGTGCATGCTCACCGCAAGAAGAGACTCGCTGAACTGGGATGAATCTCAACACCTCTACTCCGGATGGCTCTCCTGGAAGCACGCGGACTTCGGCTTCAACCCCGAGGTCCCCCCACTCATCAAGATGTGGTGTGCAATCCCCCTGCTGCATCGCCAAATTCAACAGCCCGCCTACATCAATGCTCCTTTCAAGCTCGAAGGCTTCGCCCTCGGGCAGAAATTCATGGCGATCAATGGAATCGACCGCACGCTGATACCTGCGCGGTTCATGGCCGCGCTTCTCTCAGTCATGCTCGCGATTCTGCTTTTCATCACCGCAAAGGAGCTGTTCGGCGCAGCGCCTGCCCTCTTTGCACTCGCGCTCTTTACCTTCGACCCGAACTTCCTTGCCCACGACGCATATGTCACCACCGACATCGGCGCCGCGCTCACCACTCTGTTGGCCGTCTACGCCTTTTATCGATTCACTAAGTGTCCCACAGTGCCCAGAATGCTTCTTCTTGCGATCGCCGTGGGATTAGGACTCACCGCCAAATTCACCGGCGTACTCATCGTTCCTATTCTTGTGCTGATTGCGGCTGCCGAGACTTGGCGCTCGCGTACCCCACGTTCTTCAAACCCGAAGACCGCCTCCGCCAGTCAGATGCTTGTTTGCCTGTGCACCGCCACCGCATTCGGACTTTTCTGCATCTGGGCCATCTATGGCTTTCGCTACCAGGCAAGGCCGGCGCCTCTAGAGTTGAACCCTTCCGCAGCATCGTATTTGCAGGGGCTGAGCTCGCCCATCAGCCGTAACGCAATGAGCTTCGGCGCGCGACATCATCTGCTGCCTGAGGCCTATCTTTATGGTCTGGCCGATACCAAAATTTCCGGCGATGATTACCCGTCCTATTTCTTTGGAAAGATGTACCCTCACGCTCCGCACTGGTACTATCCCGCAGCGCTCCTGATCAAATCGACGATTCCATTTCTGGTTCTTTTGTTCCTAACCGTTGCCCTCATCGTGATGGGGCAGTGGCGAGCGGGAAGGGAGATTATCTTCCTCACCATTCCTGCAGTGGTGCTCTTCGCAGTTGCTACGCTTTCCGTTTTCGGGATCGGATTCAGGCACCTTTTCTCGATCTTTCCCCCACTTTACATACTAATCAGCGGAGCCGCTTTTTACCTCGCAAATCGAGACCGCAGGTGGCGCCCCGCGCTTGCCCTTCTGCTCGTCTGGCAGATCGCTACCGCCCTTTTCTCCATACCCGGCGGCGTGGCTTACGCCAACGAGGCATGGGGCGGCTCGAGCCACACTCATCTCTACCTTTCCGACTCCAACACCGATTGGGGACAGCAACTCAAGATGGTGAAAATCTATCTCGATAAGCACCCTGGAAGGCCCTGCTACTTTGCCTACTTCGCCCAGGGCCCGGTGAACTTCACCGATTACGGCATCAAGTGCCAGCAGTTGCCAACCTCTTCAGGTTCATGGCTGGGATTCCCGCCCATGAGCTTCGCCTCAGGCCCGACCGTCTCCGGAACCATCCTCATCAGCGGGGGAAACCTTGACGGCGTCGACCGTCCGGGTAAGCTCAATCCTTATGAGCAATTCCGGATCTTGCAGCCAACAGCAACGATCGATGAAGCGGTCTACGTCTACGAAGGAACCTTCACCTTGCCCCTCGCCGCGGCATTAAGTCATGCCGAGGCATCGCAGAGCCTCATCCGCCAGAAACGCTACGATGGCGCCCTCGCCGAAGCAAAGCTTGCAACTCAGCTAGCGCCAGAGAGCACCGATGCGCTCACCGCGCTGGGTGACGCCTTGGACGGGTTGCATCGAGCACCCGAGGCGAAAGTCGCGTACGCGGCAGCTCTCCAGGCCGCACAAACCATCGAACCGGAGTTCCAGGTCGGCGCAGTCTCGGCGCTTAAAGCTAAAATCAACGGCGCGCAACCATAAGCCAATTCCGATATTTCTCTAACCTCATGAACCGCCACTACGGAGGTGGGAATCATGAGGAAACCGTTTACGAAGAGAACCAAAGGTCAGAAGGCTCGACCGAGACTAAGCCCGGCATTCCAGATTTAGAACTCTCAAAACTTGCAGTACAACGAAGCCGCTGGTTAGAAGATCATGCGGTCGCGCTACTTGCCCTCGACAGTTTGCATGAACACTCGGGACAGACGCTCAGTTCATATCCACAGCGGAACAAACAATTCACGCTGGTCGCTACTTCCCATTCAGCGATGTGCCGTTCGGGATGCCTACCCGATCCACCATCCTCTGGCCGGAGGTTTCGATGATTTTTCCAGATTATTTCGTCATCGGACGGGATCCGATCTGTCTGAGGTAATCGAGATATGCTTTGAACGTCCCGGGTACGATTCGATAAAACACGTTGAGGCCGTCTTTTCGAGAAGCAATCAGGCCGAGCTCTGTCAGGACCTTCAAATGATGCGAGAGCGTAGGCGGAGAGATATGGCTCTTCGCATGCATTTCTCCGCAGAATAGCTCATCATGCTGAGCTATTTGGGTGTAAATGGCGAGCCGGTTGGGATCGCCCAACGCTCTTCCAATCTGAGCGGCTTCGTCGTCGGTGATTCTTTTCTTGCTCATTTCTATATTCCGCAACCGGCAGGTTTTTCGAACAAATGAATCCTAGTATTTTGATCCACATCGAAATAGTACGCTAGCGAAGACGCTGAGTGCCGGAGCGCCCCCATGTGGATTGTACGACTCGCCCTGAATAAGCCCTATACCTTCGTCGTGGCGGCGATCCTGATTGTTGTCCTTGGACTCTCGGCGATCGCAACGACGCCGACCGACATCTTCCCAAATATCGACATTCCTGTGGTGACCGTCATCTGGTCGTACTCCGGGCTCCCCGCGAAAGAGATGGAGCAGAGGGTTACGACTTTCAGCGAGTTTGTGATGGCGGTCGTCAACGATGTGAAATCCATCGACTCGCAGACGACCAGTGGGGCCAGCGTCATCAAGATTTACTTCCAGCCACAGGTGCGGATCGACGCGGCCATGTCTCAGGTGGGCGCTGCTGTAAACTCCATTCGTTTCCGCATGCCCCAGGGGGTCAATCCTCCGTGGATTTTACGATTCAGCGCTTCGACGGTGCCGATCATTCAGCTTTCGCTCTCCAGCGATACGCTTTCAGAATCTGAGATTTACGACTACGGGCTGTTTCGGGTTCGCCAGCAGTTGACGACAGTTCCAGGAACGTTGCTACCAACTCCGTACGGCGGTGTAGCAAGGCAGATTATGGTCGATCTCGATCAGGACGCTCTTCTTGCCAAAGGGATTACTCCGATAGATGTCACCGCCGCGATCAATGCACAAAACGTGACACTCCCTTCCGGTACGGCCAAGGTTGACAGCCGGGAGTATACAGTCAGCACCAACTCCAGTCCGACCGATGCTCTCATGCTGAATGATGTTCCGATCAAGACTGTCAACGGGTCTCTGGTTTACATGAGGGACGTCGCTCACGTCAGAGACGGCTGGTCCGTGCAGCAGAATGTTGCACGCGCAAATGGCAAGCCGGCGGCGCTTCTTGCCATTATGAAGACGGGTTCGGTGTCGACGCTCGATATCGTCAATCAGATCAAGAACGATGTCCTTCCGGCGTCTCGTGCGGCCGCTCCGAAGGGACTGAAGATCACCGAGCTCTTCGATCAATCCATATTTGTGAAGGCCTCTATCGTCGGCGTATTGCGCGAGGGGGTGATCGCCGCATCCCTAACCGCACTCATGATATTGCTCTTCCTCGGCAGCTGGCGGAGCACGTTGATTATTGCTGTCTCCATTCCGCTGTCGATTCTAAGTTCGATCATCCTGCTCAGCGCGATGGGCGAAACGATGAACACGATGACGCTCGGCGGACTTGCGCTGGCTATTGGAATCCTGGTGGACGACGCGACCGTCACGATAGAAAACATTCACCGCCATATGGAAGATCAGCCTCTTCGCGAGGCCGTCCTAATTAGCGCTTCGGAGATTGCGACGCCAACCCTGGTGTCGACGCTCACAATTTGTATCGTATTTGTGTCAGTGGTCTTTCTGACCGGACCGGCAAAGTTCCTATTTACTCCGATGGCGCTCGCGGTCGTCTTCGCCATGCTTGCTTCCTATGTTCTTTCGAGGACGCTGGTCCCCGTCATGGTGAACTTCATGCTTGGGGCGGAGCAGCATGTCGAACCCGGCATCGACGGCGAACCTGTTCACGAGAGGGCGAGAGGACGCTCCATCTTTGGTCGCATCAACCAACGGTTCAATGAGGGATACTTCTGGGTGCAAGAGCGTTATACGCATGCCCTCGAAAGCGTCCTGCATCACCGGAAGCCAGCGCTGATCACTTCAATCGCCATCATGTCGACGGCGTTCCTGCTGCTGCCCTTTGTGGGCAGGGACTTCTTTCCCTCCGTCGACGCGGGACAGATCAAGCTGCATATCCGTGCGCGGCCTGGGACTCGTATCGAAACCACGAAAGTGCTCTTCAGCCAGGTCGAGGACCAAATTCGCAAGACGATCCCCGCGAATGAAACTGACCTCATCATGGATAACATCGGGCTGACGCCGGAGACTTTCAACTATGCGTTTGGCGATGGAGCAACGATCGGGAGCGCCGACGGCGAGGTGCTTATCGCCCTCAACACCAAGCATCATGGCCCGACGCAAAGGTATGTGAGTGAGTTGCGATCGCAGTTACAGCGGCAATTCCCGGATCTCACTTTCTTCTTCCAGCCCGCTGACATGGTCACGCAAATTCTGAACTTCGGACTTCCCGCCCCGATCGACGTGCAGGTGCAGGGTTACGATCCTGGAAACTATGAGATTGCGCGGCGTCTTCGCGCTCGATTGGCTACCGTCCCAGGAGCGGTTGATGTTCACCTGCACCAGGTCGTCGATGCCCCCGATCTTCATCTCGACATCGACCGCGTCCGTGCAGCGCAGTTCGGCCTCACCCAACAGGATGTGGCGAATAGCCTCTACATTTCGCTAAGCTCGAGCGCCGCGGTCCAACCAAACTTCCGGCTGGATCCGAAGATGGGCATCACCTACACCGTCGCTGCGCAAACTCCGCAGTACAGCATCAACTCAATTAACGCGCTCCAGAATACACCGATTCCGATTCACACCATGAATAATCGGACGGAAGTGCTGGGCAACATGGCCACGCTTACACCGGCTGTTCTTCCGGTGGTGATCAACCACCACAACGGAGCGCCAGTCTTCGACATCTTCGCGAACACGCAGTCGAGCGATCTTGGTTCGGTCGCGGCCAAGGTCAATCGCATCGTGAAGGAAGAGAGCAAGAACCTGCCTCCGGGAACCAAGATCGTCGTTCGCGGTCAGGTAGAGAGTATGAACGAGGCCTTCAACCGGCTTGGTCTTGGACTCGCCTTCGCAGCCCTCATGGTTTACCTGCTGATGGTGGTCAACTATCAAAGCTGGCTCGACCCGTTCATCATCATCTGCGCGCTTCCCGGGGCCTTCTGCGGTATCGTATGGGCGCTGTTTCTCACGCAGACTACATTTAATGTTCCGAGTCTGATGGGCGCCATCATGTCGATCGGCGTAGCGACAGCAAACTCGATACTCCTGGTCACCTTTGCGAATGAACTACGCGCACAAGGCGTGGACCCGCTTGAAGCCGCGGTCAAGGCAGGCTTCACGCGCCTACGGCCGATTATCATGACCGCGTTCGCGATGATCATCGGCATGCTGCCGATGGCTCTCGGCATTGGCGAAGGCGGCGAACAGAATGCTCCTCTTGCGCGCGCAGTCATTGGCGGACTCAGCGTGGCAACCTTCGCTACCCTCTTCTTTGTGCCTTTGATGTTTACCTTGATCCACGGACGGAACGGCGGCGGACGCAACGCCGGCAGCCCTCAGGAGGCCGTATGACCCAGCAGAATGCAACCGCCATTGAAGAGCCGCAGATCGGGGAGCCGCAGATCGGCGGCGAATCTTCCTCCGTGGCCATAAGAATTATTGGGGCCATCATCTTGCTAGTGATCCTTGTGGCAGTGGGCATCTTTCCTCGCATCGCACGACACCGGGAGGCGCTCGCGGCTGTGAACGAATCCGCGACGATCCACCCCATCGTCACGCTTGCCCATGCGGTCAAAGGTGAGCCAAGTTCTGAGCTTCTCCTGCCGGGAAATATCCAGCCGCTCTATAGCGCCAATCTCTTTGCGCGTACCGACGGTTATATCGAACGGCGCAATGTCGACATCGGGAGCAAGGTGAAGACGGGGGAAGTACTCGCAATCATTTCCTCACCTGAGATCGACCAGCAGCTCTTGCAGGCCCGCGCCACCGTCGTGCAGTCCGAAGCCTCTCTGCTTCAAGCTCGCGCCGCGCTCGAACAGGCGAAGGCCAACGCGGAGCTGGCGCGCCTCACCAAGGAGCGCGACCTTCCCCTCGGCAATGAGCACGCGATCTCGCAGCAAATTGTAGACTCTGCCGTCCAGGCCAACGACGCGCGGATAGCGGATGTAGCTGCGGCCCAGGCCAATATCACCGCTGCCGAAGCCAATGTCACCGCGAACCAGGCCAACGTCGCCCGGCTCGTGCAGATGCAGAGCTTCGAACGTATTGTCGCTCCCTTCGACGGAGTCATCACTGCACGCAATGTCGAGCGCGGCGACCTCGTGAGTACAGGAAACGCAGCAAAACCGCTCTTCAGCATGGCGCAGAGCGGGACCTTGCGTATCCAGATCGATGTACCGCAGTCAGAAGCGGTCAACATCCAGGACGGACAAAAAGCAGAGATCGATGTTAAGGAACGTCTCGGCCGCGCGTACACGGGTACGGTGACACGGAGCGCCGGTTCGCTCGACAGTGCCGCTCGCACCATGTTGACGGAGGTCCAGATCGACAATCGGGATGGCTCGCTCTTGCCTGGTATGTATGCACAGGTGAAGTTCACGCTGCCGCAACAGCGCGCGTCGCTCATCATCCCAACCAGTTCGCTGGTCGTCGACCGCGCAGGCATGCACGTCGTCACCGTGAACAAAGATCACACCGTTCATTTCAATCCGGTAGTCGTGGGCAAGGACATGGGGACAACGATCGAGATCCGCAGCGGCCTCAACGGTTCCGAGTCCATTGTGGCGAGTCCCAGTGACTTGCTGAGTGAGGGAGAACATGTCGAAGTCCGCTGATCATCTTTTCCACTCACGATCTTCCGACGAGATGGCTGATGACCACAAGGAAATCAGGGCATGGGTGCTCAGGATTTCGCTCGTCGCCATCGTCCTGCTGGTCGCCGGCTGCAATGTTGGCCCTGACTACAAGCGTCCCGTGGTCAACAACCCTCAAAGTTATCGCGGAGCCCTCGCTCCCGATATCGCAGCGACACCTGGTCGTACGAATGCGGCCCCAGCGGTGTCTTTGGCAGATCAGCAATGGTCGACGATTTTCAAAGACCCCGTACTGCAGAGGCTCGTGGAAGAGGCTCTGAAGAACAATCTGGATCTCCGCATCGCGGCACAACGGATCCTCGAAGCACAGGCGCAGGTCGGCATCACCCGGTCGCAACAATTGCCGAGTGTGAATGCCGGCGGCAGCTACTCCGCATTGCAGCTGCCATCGGGGCTTGCCTTCGCTAATACCAGCGGTGCACCCACAAGCTCGTTCATCAGCGGTGGTGGCTTTAGCGCGTCAGGCGCGTGGAACCTCGATTTCTGGGGGCTGTACCGCCGGCAAACGGAGGCCGCACGGGCTGATCTTCTCTCGACGGAGTGGGCCCAAAAGGCGACCCGATCTGCCCTAGTCGAGGGCGTCGCGGAAGCATATTTCCAGCTTCGGAGCCTTGATGCGCAGCTGGAGGTCACGAACCGCACTATCCAGGCACGCAAGGACTCTCTCAAGCTCGTCAGCGAACTCGAAAAATACGGAGCTGGGTCGCTTGAAGACACACGCCAGGCGGAGGAACTGCTCCACTCCGCGCAAGCTGTTCTCCCCCAGATCCGGCAGCAAATCGCCGTAGAAGAAAATACGATCAGTATCCTTCTCGGACACAATCCTGACGCCGTGGATCGTGGCCTGCCGGTGGATCAGCAGCCTCATCCCGAGGAGGTTCCAGCGGGTGTGCCCTCTCAGCTTTTGGAGAGGCGTCCAGACATTCAAGTAGCCGAGGCAAAGTTGATCGCCGCCAATGCTCGCATCGGGGTCGCGAAGGCGCAGTTCTTCCCGAACATATCCCTGAGCAGTCTTGGCGGCTCCGCCAGCAACCAACTGCAATCGGTCTTCTCCGGCAAGAACGCATATTGGTATGCTGCGGCATCGTTATCTGAACCGATCTTCGACGGCGGCCGCATTCGGAGCAACTACCATCTCTCTCAGGCAGAAGAGCAGGAGATGCTTCTCGAATATCAGAAGACAATACTCAACGCTCTGAGGGACGTCTCGAACTCACTGGTCGCCTATAAGGAGACACGGGAGCATCGCGAGGAAAAGGCCGCGCAGGTCACCGCCGCCGCTGACGCAGTGCGGCTCGCCCGGATGCGCTACTCGGGCGGCAATACCAGCTATCTCGAGGTGCTCACCACGGATACCGATCTCTACGACGCTCAGCTGAACCTGGCACTCGCACAGGAGCAGGAAGCCGCTTCACTCGTCCAGCTCTACGCAGCTCTGGGTGGCGGGTGGCAGCAATAGAGACTGTCGACGGAGACGACCTCTGTAGTGAGCTTCTCTGCAAGAGTCCGTAAAAGCGGCTATACGGAAAACTCGTGTGCGGTGATCGACAAGTGTTTGATTTGCTGAATACACGGCAACTTGGAAGTACGGGCCGTCAATGAGTGAATTGGCGATATGGGACCACTCCGGGAGTTAGCGCCTCTGATCGCCGTACAAACGACCCCCGGTGGATCCGCCCGAAATTGCGCTAAAGTGTCACTTGCTTGGCGCCACATCAGAACGACCTGAACAGGGAGGCGGCTTTCTCAACTATCGATTGGTGTCCCGGATCAGCGCGATGGTATATCGAGGACCTCAATGGTGTTTGCAGGGATGGTGTGCGACCACTCGCCTACTTTCACCGGCACAGTAGAAACGACAGGGCGGATGTGGGCAGGGTCGGTAATCGAATTTGTGTCATTCCAGGTGCTTGCGTGCAGACTTGAGATTTCCGCCGTATGCCCTCCGGGAAGACCCGCGATGGCGAGGGTTTCCGGGGTGCTATGGGCGTTGACGAGCTTGAGATGCACTGTGCCCGTGCTGCTCTCTTTCGTCGCCGAGACGAAGATCCGATCGTCCTCGCGAGAGAGTTTGGCCGCGATCGTCGTATCGCCGAGATGGCCGGCGAAGAGGGCCTGGGCATAATAGCTCGGAGAGCCGTACGCGGTGCCGGCATCGTACCCGATGAGGTCGGTGGGCCACAGCATGGCGCCGGGATTCACGTTGGTGAACAAAGGAGCGTAGGCGGCCATCACGATCAGATCGCTGTTACGTTCAAGCGATGTCATCCAGGCGGCATCGCCCAGCGCATCGCCAAAGTTGGGCGTCGGCGAGCCAGAACGCGTCGCCCACTCGCCAACGAAAACCTTCGGGCCGTCGCGAGGAGCGTTATCGTAGTGGTGAACGAGATCCATCATGTCAGACGGCGACTTATAGTAATGCTCGTCCGAGACTTCGGGGCTGACGACTCGAGTGCTGTATTCGGCGTTGCCATCGGTAGCGATGAGCTTGTACTGCGGATATCTCTGGTGGAGCGCTTGGGCAAACTGCGCGTAGCGCGCTGGGTAACTGCCAGACTTGTCGAGGTAGTCTTCGTTGCCGATCTCGATGTAGTGCAGGACGAATGGAGTTGGGTGACCGTCCTTTGCACGAACCGCACCCCAATGGGTCGAGGTGTCGCCGGTAACGTACTCAATTTCATCCAGCGCCGATTGAACCAGTGGCGCGAGGTTTGGCCCCGGAGTGACATGAGTATGGTCGAGCGCGTAGCCGGCGTTCACGGCGAGCACCGGTTCGATGTGCAGATCTTCGCACCAGGTCAGGTAGTCAAGCAGCCCGACGCCGTCGCTGGACCAGTAGAACCATGACCCGTTGTGGCCAGCCCTATCGACGATGGGGCCAATCGTTTTCTTCCAGTCATATGCGTCGGCGAGTGTATTGCCTTCCAGAAAATTGCCACCCGGCATGCGGAGGAATGCAGGATGCATGTCGGCCATCATCCCCATGAGGTCGGGGCGCAGGCCATTTGCACGGTCGTGATAGGTGGGCTGGAAGAGGCTGACGAGTTGGAGCCAAACGGTTCCCGGATGGGCGACGGAGAGTTCGAGATGGTTATCGGTGGAAGGGGCGATCTTCGCGGTCTTGAGTGTGTACTGGTACTGAGCCCATCCGCCCGGCTGCGGGGTGACCGTGCTGCTGGCCTGAACGGCGCCGGTACGGTTGTTGATCAGCCTAATCGTTATGGGGCCCGGACTGTCGCTGGCGACATGTGCATAGAATGAGCCGATGTAGGTGGTTTCGGCCTTGAGGCCAAAGCCCCAATATCCAGGGTTGGTGAGCCCTACTTCATTCTCGGGGGACGCGGAGGTGATCGAGAGTTTCATGCTGCTGGAGAGTGATTGGGATGGGCCGGAGGTGAAATCGAGTTCACTGGTGCCTTGCGAAGAGCCTCGCCGAACCAGATCCCATGGCGTTGTCCCGGACCAGTCATTGTGGAAGGCACGGTTCTGAACCATCTCCGCATAGAGGCCGCCATCAATTGAGTGGTTGATTTCCTCGATCATGAGGCCGTAGAGGGTCGGGCTGACAGGGGTGCCGGCCTTACCTACGTCGAGGGTGAGACGGAGTTGCTGGGCCGAAAGGGAACTTCCAAGAAGCATAATGGCGAGCGGACAGATTTTCGGAAAGCCTCTATCGAGCAAGACAGACTCCAGTCGGAGGTACATCTGCGTTGGCAATACCATTCTGACATATCACCATGGACAGATAGCGTGATGTGCCTAGAAAAACCTTACACAGAAACGGTAACTATCCCTGTCATCGGAAAACAGTTGAAACACCCCTTATAAATAGGATCGTTTGCGAAGCAAAATGCCACGCGTGCTCAACTGACGATAACAGGCCAACTCACTCGTTGAACCGTCCGATAGTCTACACCTCCGGCAAGTTGCCGTATGACCGGCTTGTCGGACGTGTACATCAAGATAGCTGGTCTGTACTGACAAATTGAGCCGGGACAACGGAGTGTCCCAGTGGTGTATGCTCCTTATTCGCAACATACAGGTATCTCAGTAGTCGCTTTTCGTTCGTCAGAAGATGAACACAGGAGAGGAACCGTTGCAGCCCCTCAAAGTTAGCACTGCCTTCGGCAGCGACCAGTTCATCTTCTCTTTTCTTCCGCGCGTCATGCCACCGCTTCGCGATCCGAGCCGCGCTCTCGGTTGTATCTTTTGCGCGGATATCTCGAAACATCGCTCGCTCCATCAGGCGTTCGTTCTCTCCTGGCGGGCTGTACATGTAAAAGCCGATCGAGCTACGCGTAGCGATCTCTTCGTGAGAGACAATTCCTCCGACTACCAGAGCGTCACTGAACAGCACGCGTCCGCCGGGCTTTAGTACGCGAAACATTTCAACCAACACCTCGGGACGTCCCGGAAGATGGCATAGAACGTCATTCGAGAACACAGCGTCAAATGTGTTGTCGTCAAAAGGTAATCTCTTCGAAGCGTCACACAATTCGAAATGCACCCGGGAAGCAAGACCTCTTGACTGCGCGAGCAGGTTCGCATTGCGGACACCCGGTTGGTTAATGTCCACCCCTATGAGCCGGCAGCCTACTGTTTCTCCAAGGTGCAACGTATATCCCCCCGACCCGCACCCCAGCTCGAGCACAAAGGAATCAGATCGCAGTCCCAACAGTCGCGGGATTTCGTTCGATTCTTGCGTTGTGACCCAGCTCGTTTGGCCGAAATCCTCGCCATAGGTCTCAATGCGCACCGCGCGATAGATCGCTGACTCATGATTTCGATACGCATTATCGTAGAGATCGACTTTCGGTGACATACTTGAGGTTCTCCTTGCAGCTTTGCCCGCGAGAATGGTCAATCCAGCTCCAAACCCAGCAATCTCCTCAGATGTTCCAAGCTGCCTAAGACCGGCTTGGCTGGTAAATGTTATCAGATGGTGCTTTCATCCCGGCCATGCCCCCAGTGTGGCCTCGCAGCTGGATATTGTGAATCCCGAAACTCTGAATGATCCTTGTGTGAAAAGCTAAGCGCTTCGATGACTATTAGGCTTTGCAGTGCTGCTCGACATCAAGTGGCAGTAATTGCTTGCGCTCTTGACCGCCATTCGTTGTCCATGCAATCGTTACAATCGACCTGGGACATACCTTCATGCGGATCGCAGATCTTGTCCTCCCTGTATTCGCCGTAATCCTGTCTGGCTGGATCGCCGGTTATTCCGGCTATTTGTCGCGAGCATTGGCTGACGCTCTGATTCACTTCGCATATAACATCGCAATGCCGGCGTTGCTGATAGTCACAATTGCACAAGAACCAAGCCGGTCGCTGATCGATTGGCGCTTCCTCGTTGCGTTCGGCGGCGGCTCCCTCCTCTGTTTCATCCTCGTATTCGGCATCATGAGCATTCGTATTTCCCGAAGTCTTGCGAGCCGGACGATGTATGGCATGGCGGCATCGATGACCAACACCGGCTTTGTCGCCTTACCCGTGTTGCAGGCCATCTATGGCCCGCGTGCCGTGCTGCCGGCAGCGATCGCCACGGCATTCGTCGCCGTTGTGATGTTTCCGGCGGCCGTGATCCTGCTCGAACTCGGTCAGCAGGATGCGCACGACCCACGCAAGAACCCGATGAGCATGGTGAAGCATGTCGTGCTCAACCCGATGGTTTTATCAATCCTGATCGGCATGCTTTGCTCCGTCTTTGATCTGCGCTTGCCTGGGCCGATTACCGGCTACCTTGGCATCCTTGCGGGTGCGCTTACGCCTTGTGCACTGTTCGCCATTGGCTTGGGGCTGTCGATTGATGGGTTACGAGCCAATATCGGGCCAGCCTCTGTTATCGCGGTCATCAAGCTCCTTATCATGCCTCTGATCGTGTACGGATTAAGCGTGTGGCTGGGCCTAGACCCCCTCTACACGATTGCGGCCGTAATCTGCGCCGCCGTGCCTACGGCCAAGACGGTTTACATTCTCGCGGGAGAGTATCACTGCGAGGAGATGATGATCGCGTCCACTGTATCGATGACGACTCTTGTCTCCGTCGTCTCGCTCGCAGCCTGGATCTATGGGCTGTCCGGACTAGCTACACGCATTGTTGTTCGATGAAGTTTTATTTCTCTCAGATTGTCAGTAACCATGACTTACAAGTAAGCAGGACGTGGATGTCTTGGTCGGCGCAGGCATGCGTCCGTAACCGGCTAGTGTCCGAGTCTCTGACTTACCCTCGGGAGCTTCATTTGCGCAGGGAGGGCGGAACAGATCAGCAGTAGAAGTCGATGCTTTTCAAGGATGAAAACGAGAAAGGCGATGGCGGCGAACAAGCCCGCAGCAGCTTCGCTACGGGCGTGCTGGGTCATGACTTCGGGGATGCTGGACCAAACGTGAGCAGGCTTTCGATTTTGCCGGCCGGCGAGAAGCGAATGCAATCATGGCCTTTCACCGTAACCTTTCCCTCCGGCAGAATGAGCACCCACTTGAAGAGCGCAACCGCGTGATGCGTGGAGACGTTTTCGATGTCAAAGTGGGCGCCGGGATACTGCTTCTGGAAGCGTTCCATATCTTCGATTGCTGCACTCGTACCCCCGACGTACTCCGGCACGAGATATTCCACATTCTCGTCGAAGACCTCCGAGAGAATGCTCTTTCGCTGCGCGTCGGAAATCGGCTTCCAAGTTTCCACATATCTTCGGTAGACGTGCAAGGCTTCTAGATTGGTCATGGTGGTTCTCCTTCTGTCCCTAAGGTAGGCTGTGGCTTCTGTACGGTCGATAGCTGAAACCCCAAATTTATTTACTGAAAACCCAAAAATCGCGGCATTCTAGAGGAATGGATCCGTTTCTCGATGTGGTGCAACTGCTTCGACCCCGAGCCACATTGTGGTCGAAAATTGAAGGCTTTGGCCGATGGGGGCTGGCGTTTCGGAAGCGCGACGATTTGCTTTTCTGCCGCGTGGAGCGGGGCGAGTGTCACTTGCTCCGGCCTCAATTTTCACCGGTTCTACTACGGCAGGACGACTTCGTGCTGATTCATACCTCGACGCCGTTTGTGCTTACCTCAGATCCGTTGATGGTGCCGGAAGACAGCGAAGAGTTGGTAGCGGCCGCGAAGAGTGTCTCGCTGCAACTTGGCGAAGGCACGGAGTCGCCGGTTACGCTGCGCGGGGGCCGGTTTGTTTTCGATACGGCGAATGAGAGCTTGCTGTGGGAGCTATTGCCGTCGCTGCTGCACGTTGCGGCGGACGATACTTCGTCGTGGCGCGTGCGCTCGTTGCTGAGATTGAATGAGATGGAGACCTTGCAGCCGGGGCCGGGGAGCGAGTTTCTTATCGCGCGGTTGATGGAGCTGATCCTGGTGGAGATGCTGCGGCGTGAGACGCCGAAGGTGGATGATCGCTCCACAGGGTTGATTGCCGGCCTGCTCGATCCTGCCATTGCAAATGCGCTTCTAGCCATGCATGGCGAGATTGCGCGCGCCTGGAGCGTAGCGGAGCTGGCGCGTTTGTGCGGCGTGTCGAGGTCGGGTTTTGCAACACGCTTCAAGGACGTGTTGGGAGTTGGACCGATTGAATACCTGATGAATTGGCGGATGGCCGTGGCCAAGGATGAACTGCGACGCGGAAGACGAAGCATCGTCGAGATTGCGCTGGCCGTAGGATTTCAGTCGCCGAGCGCGTTCAGCACATCGTTCACCAGAGCGGTGGGCTGTTCTCCGAAACGGTTTGCTGGAAAAGCCGCTTAACGCAGCAGAAGTCGAGCGATTCTGGCGATCCTGCTCGGTTGCCGGCTGCGTCGCCGCGCACTTGCGGAACTCGCCGTCGAAAGCTTGCAGCGTCGCGAGGAACGCTGGGCCAATGTGGACCTGGTCGGCAAAGGAAACCACCTACGGATTGTCCTTCTACCGAATTGGGTGTAGGAATCCCTCGATACCTGGTTAGCGGCGCCCGGCATCGAAAGCGGTCCGCTATTCCGATGTGTCTGTCAGGCGGGTAAACTCTGGGGGCGTACCCGAGAAACGGTCTGGCACGTCGTCAAGAGGGGCGCCGCAGTATGAATATTCCGCGTCTTGCGCCGCACGACCTCCGCCGCTCTTTCCGGCAAATTCGACCGTATCTGGCCCAACCTCAAAATACGATCTCGCGGTCGAGTTCCAAGAGAGCGCGGCGGAGCTGATCCCGTGTCAGAGTTGTCGTGTCGGTCTCTCGCAGTTGCGTTGAAACCTTCGCTTTGCGCGCAGGATCTTTTGAGAGGAAGTCTTGGTCGACCGCCTCAGCAAAGATATCCCGGAGTTAAGCACACATCTGCAACACCCTGTCCCTGGGTCGTGTTGTAGCGAGCTGTTGAGATGAAGCCGCAAGCTGAACTTGTCGAAGTTCGCCAACGGAATCACTCCAAAAGCTCGATGAGATCGCGTTGAATGAGGATCGTCTTCGTCTTTGACGTCTGCTATCAAGGGATTATTCCATCTTCTGCTACTCATTGAGCGTCGTGAGCAGTTTCAACGCAATCGTACGGTTTATTGATGAGGGCAGGTGCAACGCGAAAAACCAATGGGCTGCGCCGTGTGGTGGCGCAGCCCATTTGTTTGACCCATTGACGCATGATTGGTTACCGGCCTAAGGCATATATATTTGCTTCATTCCAGTGATAATCAACGGGAAATTGAATGTTAGATATAGTAGCTAAGCCATGTAACTAAATGCGCGCCGAAAACTCCTATATGGGCGCACCGACAGGCGTAAAGATACTTGGTGGTGTAGCCCTGAACAATAAGGAGTACGACGATGGTTCCTGCATTTCGTGGGTCTTCCCCTAGCGGAAGAGACCTTAATGTGATTGCTCTTCGCTCACGCATCTATTCCTCCACAAAGCTCTTCATTCTGGCCAGCGCCACGATGATGAGCAGCGTTTTATCTCCAACCGTATCGGCGCAGAATGTTGTGGCGGCGAGACCGCCGGTGTCACCGGAGGCGATGGCCGTGCATGTTCTCGCAAAGCGTCCGGTCGCGAACTCGGTTGCGATAGACGTCGTTGAGCCGGCGGATTGGGTCAACTCGGAACAAGGTCCCGGAGCCGGACCGCGCGATCTCGGTCATCCTGGCTGCGACTTGTTCCCCGCGCCCGCATCCGTCGGCACAGACGTGGGGCTCTCTTATTTCGGCCCTTCCCCCTCCACAGTAAACCCAAGCCTTGTCGGCCCCGTGCAACTGCTTAATACCGGACAGGTCGATGCGACAGCTGGAACGATCACCATTCCGCTTTACAAGGGAAAAGTAAAGAGCACCGGCAAGACCGCTTGGTATGTCCTTACGGACGTTTCCGATCAAGGGGTTGCCCAAGAACTCGGTCTGAACTATTCCGCGAAGCTTAACTTCATCAACGCGGCAGCGAGGACCGGCAACTTGGATGCGGAAGGAAACATTGTGTTCGATAAAGGCACTGTCAACTTCGCGCCGGTTCGCAATATCGTGCCCGGACCCGAGGGAGCGGAATTTCCTCCCAAGTCCGCCGTGCCCGGCGAGACCGGGGATGCGAACTATAGCCCTTACGTCAGCATCAGCAATGCCCAGGGCGTAATCTACAACGCTCCTATGGTCGCGTACGACGTCGATGCCAGCCAGATCAACTTCCCCAAGGGCCACGTGGACTATACCAAGGTTCATGACCAGGTTGTGGCCATCGATCCTATTAACATGACCGTTACCCTGAACCTGATTAACGGTTTCAGCTTCGGCCGCCCGGTTTGGTACATCTCCATGGACGCCAGCATCCCGCTAGCTGCCGCGATCGAGCACAACACCTACGCTCCGTTGATGGGTAAACTGCTTCTGGGTAATGACGACAGCTTTGCTAGCCCGATTGAGCGCATCTTCATCGCCACTAACGGCGTTGAAGGGTGCGAAAATCCTCGACGTCAGGGGTTGTCAGCCGACCTGAACGATGGTCACAGACCGAACAACACATTGGGAGGGATTCCGACAATCGCTCTCGATTACAGCCCGGCCTGGGACGCGAACTTGTATACGTGGACTGACGAGGCCATTTCCAAGGGGTATCGCCAGCAACTTCGTGAAGAGTTCCAGATTCTCACCTACGCGCAAGACGGCTTGATCACCGGAGCTTCTGCTACAGCACCGTTCGGCAGCGCGGGTTTCTCCATTAATTGCCCGATCGTCCAAAGGCTAGATTGATCGAAAGACTGCTTCTGGGATTGTTCGAGCCTGACTTCGTTTGAACAATCCCAGCTTCTCATTCAACGGTCGATCTGACGTAGGCTCTTAACCCTTCAAGCTCTTCGATGAGCGTGTGTGGTTTTATTCGCCACAAACCAAATTAAGCACGACGTTGTAACTTGCCGAGCTGGCTTGTCGGATTGTCCTTGTATAAGAGGAGTGTCTCGTCATGTCGGCTTTTGCCCTTTCATCCGTTGAGCCAGAGGGCCCCCAAAATGCGACTGTATCTATGAGAAAGTTTCGGAGACTACCGCCGTCGTCTATGTTTCGCCCTGATAATTGTTGATTCGGGGTCCGTATGTTTCCGCTCTGCTATTAAGACGTCATGGTACCTTGCTCCAGTCAGAGATCGGGATGGTTGTGGTCAATGAGAGTCGTAGTCCGAGAGAAGGTTACCAAAAAGGAGCAATCATTAGAAATCGAGGAGGGCCGTAACCTTTGCAGCCGTTCTGTTGTCTAAATCAACGTGCTTAAGCGGGAATCATCGGTCGACGCAACCCCGCAGGTCACTCACCAGGGTCGTTCCTGGGTTATCGGCGTTACCAGCTTGTTCTTCATCCTGTTGCAAAGTGCTTGCACGGCTGTCACTGCACTTAGCGGCCTTCGTCTCCTGATAGGCATAGGCTCGCTTGCGGCTGCCGCGACTGGAGCTGAGGTTCTGGCCTCCATCCACGGAGATTTCATTCGAATTCCAATGGAATTGCTGGCAATCGCCGGGTCTCTCGTGAACCTCTATGTTATTTGGCGCATTCGCTCGCTGCGTGGCCGGCCTTCATCGCGATGGAGAGTCCGACCCGTCACATCAGCGAAGAAACGAGCTGAAACAATCCAGATCGCGCTTGCGGTTCTCACCCTGCTTCTGGTGTTTGCCGAGTTGACAATCCATTTCCATCTGCATCACTCGATCTGATCGGTTCACTCTTTAATCCAGCCCAGGCCGGGTGGTGATCGCGGCTCTGATTGCTGATAGTGACGCCCGAGGCGCGAGAACCACTCCGTCCGTTCCGGATCGTCGAATTCCCAGCTCCAGCCATAGCTCCTCAAGATCAACTGTGATCGGCCTGTTCTTCCACTGGTTGTACATGTCAACAAGAACCGTTGTTCCCGTCGCCTTGTCGCCGATCCCGAGGACCTTCAACAGAGGCCACTGTTTGTCGATCGTTCCACCAGTGGCGACGATAGCGCGTAGCGCGTTCTGCAGCCCCTTGCGGTTTTCTGTCTTTCGGCGAATCTCAACATCGGCGACGAGGCAAAACATCGCCCCTCCCCAGTAGGTGCGGCCCCAGCTGTGAGTCTGATCCAGACCGAGATCCCCTCGGTGAGGCTGTCCTTGCCACATGCCCAGGATCATGCCCGCCCACACCTGCCGGACGGGTAGTTGTCCGGCTTGAGCGCGCGCGATCGGCTCGACATATGTCGCCAGGCCTTCCTCCATCCAACTCTGGCTGTCTGGCAACGACGAAAGGGCCGTATGGACAAATTCGTGGGTCATGGTCCAGTCGTCGGCCAGATCTCGCTCGGTCACATGGCGACCGATGCGCATGCGTATGAATCCCTGGAAGCCACCGACGTTTCTCCAAGTTGTACCGTGAATAGAGTTCTCCTGACCGGAGTCGGGAATTACTTGAACACACACCCTCTGAACCGGGAATCTACCGTAGTAGACGGTCACCGCGCGGGCACCCCGCTCGATCCAGGAGAGGAGTTGTGACGGCTGGACGTCCATGTTTCCCGGGACGAGATCGACCTCGATCGTCGCGCCACCAATTGACAGGACTTGCGTCACGCCGGTCATTCGATCAGAGCTACGGGAGAAAGGCATTTTCGCCTCTTTAACTTGCTCCTCACCCGTAAAGCTGCGGGGAGCCAATAGCGCTGACAACACCAGAACCAACAGTGATCGTCTTACCATCGCTATCTCTCCCTACAACAATCGCCGTCGGTTCTACCCTAAGATCCAAGATGGCGACAAGGATCGTGTTTGGATCAGATCTCTCCACATCACCAGATTGCTCCTGAACCTCCTTGGGATTACGGTTTAGCTCAGAGACCGGGTGCGCTGTTGCCGTTGTCCCACAGTACGGGAATCAACAGCTATGCTTCTTTCGGGGTGACAAGGAATGATCAGGGTATGTGCGAAGAGACAGCAACAAACGAGATGTCTCGGCTCGGTATCTCTGAATACCGCTCCTGGAACGCTTGAAGAGTGCTGCCTTGCCGGATCGAGATCCGCCTTCGTCATGCCAAACGTTGTATCTCCTCCTCGAGGCGTACGTGCAGCCGCTCCCCGAAACCCAATGGCAGCTCGAAGACTCGTTCGTCAGCGGTGAGGATCAGAATATTTCGAGTGGAATCCAGAACTGCAGAGCAAATCTCACAGTGTTCCAGATGCAGCTGGACTTTGTTTCGTTCTGAAGCTTTCAGGTTATTGTCGAGGTAAGCAGAGATGTATTCCCAGACTTGCTTGCAGGCTATAACCAAGGGAACCACCTCCGCTTAGGATTGACTTGTTTCAAATGTGGTGCAAGTGCTTTTTGTAACATCATTCGGGCGCGGTGAAATCTGACTTTAACGGAGCTGCGGAGATGTCGATAGCCTCTGCCGATTCATTCACACTCAAGTTCTCTACGTCTGCCCAGGTTCCGGAGGCTTTGAGGAATGCCTCCTGCGCGGCATCTTCTGTGTCGGCCTTGTCCTGGAGCATGGAGAATACCATCGCGTAGACACTTCGCTCATAGGGTCGAGTTAGATCTTGAAAGAGGTGGGTCTCTCCACTCACGATGGAAGCTATGATCTGCATGTCGTCAACAACCTGGGCGGTATTAACCATCACTTGGCTGTACCTACGTTCCAACGTTTTGCGAGCAACGCATCGAGAGAAAATATTCCTGCACCAAACACCAGCACCATGGCGGAAGCAAAGAGAAATGTGTATGGATCCGCAACGTAAAACTTTCCGGGGTCGGAAAACACTGAGAGCAATGCCTCCTTGTCCGCGGTCCAATATGCAACCAGCATGTTTACGGTGAGTACGAGTCCGATTAGTCTCGAACCCAATCCTAAAATGAGTAAAATGCCACCGACAAACTCGAGGCCTGATACGAAGTGCGCCGTAAGTCCCGGGGCCGGCAGGTTGAGGCTCGTGAAAAAGTCGGTCACTTTGTCGAGGTGGTGCAACTTCCCCCATCCCGACTGTGCAAACTGCCATCCCCAATAGAGCCGTACAGCCAGGAGAAACGGGGATTGAAGCTTCAAGATCCAGCCCGAAAATCGCAAATACAAATCGAGCAAAGCCTTCATAACTTCCTCTTTCAAATTCGGGCGTTATCGCGTCGAGCGATCTTGAGCTGCCCAACATATACACGGAAGGTGACATCTTCTCGACTTCCTACCGTTACGCTCAGTTAGAGTTCTTGCTTGATGATTTGTTACAGAGGATCTTGATTGTCTTGCCGTCGGCATGAACATTTAGCGTTTCCAACCCGTTTAGAAAGCTCGTCAACTCTGCGCGGGTCGCCTCTAATGAGCGTCTGCGACCGCACTCACGAGCCTGTGGATCGCAATCGCAGCATCGACATGAACTGCGCCTAGGAGACAGTTATAGGTATTTCCCGTCTCTCAGAGTGGCCGTAACCTTTATCCCTTCGAGCACTCCAATGTGCAGCCCACAGGAAAGTACGAGGGTTACGAATGATTGGCTCCCTCGCTCCTAATTGCTTTCCGGTCGCTGCGATTTCAGTCGCAGCCAACCGTCAATGCCCACGCCGGTAGGCGCGGCTCAACCAATGAAAGGATTAACCTCATGAATCACTCAGTGAAATCGCTCGCTTTGGCCGCTGCGTTCGCAGGCTTGATTGGCGGCACCACCGTTCGCTTGAACGCTCAGACGGCCGAGTCTAACGGCAGTTCGGTTCAGTCCACGCACGCCGGCGTTCTGCTGATCCAGGATAAGCCGCTGCCCAAGCATGCGTGCAAAGGACAGAACGACTGTAAGGGGCAGGGCGGCGGCAAGAATGCCGGCAAGAACGATTGCAAGGGCAAGGGCGGCTGCGCCACCGACGGTTCCAAGCCGCCAAAGGCCGCTTAACATGTCGCGTTGTCTGGAGGCTTGGATTCCTATCAAGCCTCCAGGTTTATCCTTCTTTAAGTGTTCGGAGGGGACACATGCCAGCCAACCGCTTCAATGGGTTCACGGACTACGGGGTCGGGATCGGTCTACGCGTTCCGCACTACGAGCACATTTTTTCACACAAGCCCGTCGTCGACTGGTTTGAGATTATCTCCGAGAACTATATGGTCGACGGTGGCAGGGCGCTGCAGGTGCTCGACGACATCCTCGATCAATACAGGGTCGTGCAGCACGGGGTTTCAATGTATTTCGGCTGTGCGCAACCGTTGAACCGGGAGCATCTGAAACGTCTCAAAGAATTGACACGACGGACAAAGACGCCGTGGCTCTCTGACCATCTTTGCTGGGGAAGCGTGGATGGGCGTTATACGCACGACCTCTTACCGATCCCCTACACCTTCGAAGCTGTGAAGATAACCGCGGCAAGGATCAGGCAGGTCCAGGATTTCCTTGAGATTCCAATCGCTGTCGAAAATGTAAGTAGTTATGCGGAGTTCAACGAATCCCAGATGACCGAGTGGGAATTTCTCAACGAGGTAGTCGAGGCAGCCGATTGCGGAATTCTCCTCGATGTCAACAACATCTACGTCTCTTCGCAAAATCATACTTTCAACCCCTTCGATTACGTCAACAGCGTTCCCGTCGAGCGCGTTGCGCAAATCCATATCGCCGGGCATTCCAAGTTTGAAAAGTACATCCTCGACACTCATGATCACCCGGTGCTGGATCCAGTCTGGAGCCTGTACCAACGCACGATCGAGCGTGTGGGGCATACCGCTACTCTGCTCGAGTGGGACGACAATATTCCTTCCTTTGATGAGGTACATGGGGAAGCGTTGAAAGCAAACAGGTATCTGGAACCAACCGAGACCGCTACGCAAGCCGAAGCGCAGATAGTCTATGAGGTGGTCCACTCATGACACTGCTTGAGTTGCAACGCCGGATGGCGGAAGACGTTATGCGGCCTCTGAGTCCTGATTTTCAAATGCAGACGACGACTGAGGATGGACGTTCGATCGCGGCGATCGCCGAAGGTTACATCAAGCCGAACGAGCGCTTGTCCTCGTTCGACCGGCTTGAGATATACAACCGCCAGTACTGGTTTCGGGTCATCACCGCGGTCGCAGAAGACTTCCCGGCTTTGAATGCGGTTCTTGGAAGCGACGCTTTCGATGTGTTGGTGCTTGCGTACCTTCGCGACAACCCTTCGTCCTCTTTTACGCTCCGCGACCTCGGCTCCAGGCTTCCGGAATGGCTTCAGGATCACGCCGAGTTCACCTCCGGCAACCACGATCTGGCAGTGGATATTGCACGGTTGGAGTGGGCCTACGTGGAGGCGTTCGATCGAGCGGCCATCCCCCCGGTAAATGGTGCGGATTTCGCGGGCTTCGACGGCGAGACAAGGCTTAGCCTCCAGCCGCATTTACAACTGCTCAATCTGAAATATCCCGTGGACGAGCTCGTTCTCGCCGTACATAGGGAGAACGCTCTCAGCGACATCATGAGCAACGCAATCTCCAAGCGGCGCCAAACATCGGAGGCTGACCTGCCGGAATTGCCCCGTCAGGACATCTATCTTGCAGTCCACCGTTACGACAACTCCGTCTACTATAGGCGCATTGATCGCGAAGCCTTTCTCTTGCTGTCCTCTCTTCAGTCCGGCAACTCTCTCGGTTCTGCTCTCGAATCAGCCTTTCAGGATGGCACGTATACCGCAGAGGATCAGACCGCTAAAATTCAGGAGTATTTTGCGCACGCCGCCGAGCTGGGATGGTTCTGTATAGCGACTCCGAAGTAACAGGATCACTTCTCGGCCGGCTTACGCATTGATGCCGTGATCGCCTTATTGCACCGGCAGATCGAGTCCTGCAATGGAAAGGTAGGTGGGTGGAAGTCCCCTGAGGATAACGTAGGCTAATTTTTGCCCATTTCGATTTGAGTTTTGGCGATGGAGGTTGGTACAAGCAGGAGGAGCGAGGCCTCTGGGAGGCTTGTGTGATGGAGCCGACAACGCTCAGCATGGCTCCAGACGTAAAAGATTTCTCATACCGCGGCTCTGATCCTGCACGCAGTTGGTTCCGAATATGGGTACGGTTTTAGCACCATGGAGATCACCGGGCCAATCCATTCTGCAAGAGATACGCTTGGCCAAACGGAGACTTGTATAAGATGGCTGAAACCAGCTTCTTTGCGAAGGTCTTCCATGATGGGTCGCCGCCGTGCCGCCGTTTTGCTTTCGCTTTGTCTCGCTTCGTTGTGGGTTGGCGCATTGAGCCTGTTTGCCCAAACCGTTCCGGATATGCGCTGGCGCATGATCGGGCCGTTCCGGGGCGGCCGCACACGCGCTGCTACCGGCGTTCCCGGCGAGCCGAACGTCTTCTATGTCGGGCAGGTGGATGGCGGCGTCTGGAAGTCAACCGACTACGGCCGCACCTGGCAGCCCATCTTCGACGCACAGCCCTCGCAGTCGATCGGCGCCATCGCGGTCGCGCCCTCCAACTCCAACATCGTCTATGTCGGCAGCGGCGAAGGGTTGCAGCGGCCTGACCTCTCAGTCGGCGACGGCATCTACCGTTCGGCGGATGCCGGCATGACCTGGCAGCACCTCGGGCTTCATGAAGGTCAGCAGATTCCCGCGCTAGCCATCGATCCGCGCGATCCCAATCGTGTCTACGCTGCTGTACTCGGGCATCCGTATGGACCCAACGAGGAACGTGGCATCTTCCGTTCCACCGATGGCGGGGCCACCTGGAAGAAGATTCTCTACAAGGACGCAAATACGGGCGGTGACGACATCGTGCTCGACCCGGCGAACCCAAACATCCTCTACGCGTCCTTGTGGGAGTCGCGGCTTGGCCCATGGGAAGACGGCAATCGGTATGAAGGCACCCACGGCGGCTTGTTCAAATCGACTGACGGCGGCGACACCTGGAAGCCGCTGACTAAGGGGCTTCCGGATAACCTGGTGCAGGCTCATATCGCGGTCGCGCCCAGCGACGAGAAGCGCTTGTACGCGACGATCGCAACGGTTAAGCAAGGCGGGTATGCCTCGGGCGCTGGCCTTGGAGTCTATCGCTCAGACGATGCCGGCGAAAACTGGTACAAGGTGACCGACGACCCCCGGCCGGCGATGAAGATCGGCGGTGGCGACCTGCCTGAGCCAGCTGTCGACCCGAAGAACGCCGACGTCGTCTACAGCGCCAGCATCGTCACCGTACGCTCAACCGATGGGGGCCACACCTGGATGAGCCTGCGCGGCGCACCCGGCGGCGACGATTACCAGAACCTGTGGATCAACCCGCTGCATCCGGAAATCGTCCTGCTCGTCAGCGATCAGGGCGCACTCGTCAGCGTCAACCGCGGCGAGAGCTGGAGCTCCTGGTACAACCAGCCGACGGCCCAGCTTTATCATGTCGCGGTGACCAACACCTTTCCCTACCTTGTCTGTGCGGGCCAACAGGAGAGCGGCTCAGTCTGCACCTCCAGCCGCAGCAACGACGGCACCATCACCTTCCGTGACTGGCACCCGGCCGGGGTCATTGAGTACGGCTACGTCGCACCCGACCCGCTGCATCCGGAGATCGTCTACGGGGCTGGGCGAACCGAGGTCTCAAAGTACAACATGATCACCGGCCAAGTGCAGAATGTGACGCCTTTGCCGACGCACGACCCGGAAATTCGCGCCGACCGCACCGAGCCCATCCTGTTCTCGCCCGTCGATCAGCATCTGCTCTTCAGCGCGACTAGTGTGCTCTTCGAGACAAAAGACTACGGGAAGACGTGGCGGAAGATCAGCCCGGATCTGAGCCGTGAACACTCTGGCCAGCCGGCTTCTTTGCCCGCGTTGCCGGAGAAAGATCAAGCCAAGCGCCGCGGCGCCATCTATTCGCTGGCGCCATCGTTCAAGTCCGTCGACGTGCTTTGGGCAGGAACCGACGATGGGCTTGTCTGGTCGACGCATGACCATGGCGCACACTGGAAGAACATCACGCCGCCTTCGCTGGCCGCGTGGAGCAAGGTTACGCAGATCTCGGCATCGCACTTCGACGACGCGACAGCGTATGTGTCGGTCAGCCGTATGCGCGTCGATGACCTGCAACCATACCTCTTCCGCACACACGACGGCGGCGCCACCTGGCAATCCATCGCCGCCGGACTGCCCGATGGCTCACCCGTCGATACGGTGCGAGAGGATCCAATCTGCAAAGGTCTGCTCTTCACCGGAACCGAGACATCGGTCTGGTATTCGATCGACGATGGAGACCACTGGCAGCCGCTGCAACTCAATCTGCCGCACACATCGATGCGCGACTTGGGCGTGAACGGAAACGACCTGATCGTCGCAACACATGGCCGCTCGTTCTGGATCCTCGACGATATCTCCCCGCTGCGGCAGCTTGCCGGCTTCAACCCCGATGCGGTCACGCTCTTCAAGCCCGGTGCGGCGTACCGCGTGCGGCGCAGCACCAATACAGACACACCTTTACCGATCGATGAGCCACAGGGAGAGAATCCTCCAGATGGCGCCGTTATCGACTATTCGCTGCCCACTTCCATTCGCGGAACAGTCACCCTCGAGATTCTTGATAGAGACGGCCAACTGGTGCGTAAATACGCCAGTACCGACGCGCCCTACGCGACGCCCGAGCAACTGGCGAAGCAGCTCATCCCGCTCTACTGGCTGAAGATGCCCGAGGCGCTCCCTGCCTCAGCCGGCATGCATCGCTGGTTGTGGGATATGCGTGCCACCACCCCCACGGCGACCAGCTATGAGTATCCCATCTCTGCCGTGCCGCACCGCACTCCGCGCGAACCGCAGGGAGTGCTGGCGCTGCCCGGCACGTACACCGTTCGTCTCACCGCCGGCGGCAAGGTACTGACGTCCCCCTTCGTTCTCAAGATGGATCCGCGCGTGAAGGCCTCGCCTGCGGACCTCACTGCCGTGCACACAACCGAGTCGAAGCTTGCAGCGTTGACCTCTTCGAGCGCTGAGGCTGCACTCGAAGCGCATTCGTTGCGCGAGCAGATTGCGAAGCTCACGAAAGATGCCCCCGCCCAACTCAAGGAGTCGCTTAAGCAATCAGATCAACAGCTCGAAACGCTGCTCGACGGTAAGCCAATGAAGCCAGCCAGTGAGGAAGTTCCTGGTCTCGACGATATTTCGAGTGAGGACGCTGAACTCTACAACCAGGTGGGACAGGTGGACGCCGCGCCGACAGCCGCACAGCAGAAGGCCGCGGCGCATGCAGGCGAAGAGACCGAAGCGGCCTTGCGTCAGTGGAACAAGTGGAAGCAAGCTTCGCTTACGAAGCTGAACGGCCAACTAACGGCGGCTCATCTCTCGCAGCTCGACCTGCAACAGCGGCCGGAGACCATGCCCCAAAGCGGTGACGAAGACTGAGCAGACGACAATTTTTCGCGGAGAAGACCATGGCACGCAGGAACCTTACATCCTCAAGGCTGCTAAAGACGTTGCTAGCCGGCGCCTCCGTTATCGCGGTCATGCCGGCCCTTGGGCAGACGGTCTCGCCCCAGATGTACAGCGACATGGACTGGCGCCTGATCGGCCCGTTCCGCGGGGGCCGGGCCGTCGCCGTGTCCGGCATTCCGGGCGATGGCGCCACCTTCTATTTCGGCGCAGTCGATGGCGGCATTTGGAAGACAACCAACGCAGGCACCACCTGGAAGCCGATCTTCGACGGGCAGCCCGTTGCCTCGATCGGGGCGCTCGCGATGGCGCCGTCGAACCCGCAGGTCCTCTACGCCGGTACAGGCGAGACGGACATCCGCTCGGACCTCGCCTCTGGGGAGGGCGTTTACAAGTCGATCGACGGCGGCAAAACCTGGAAGTTCATCGGACTCAAAGAGACAAGACAGATCGCGAAGATCGTCGTTGATCCCAACGACCCCGACATCGTCTACGTCGGCGCGCTTGGCCATGTCTACGGCCCGAATCCCGAACGCGGCGTGTACAAATCGACCGATGGGGGTGGGACGTGGCAGCACATTCTGGACAAAGGTCCGGAGCTTGGCGTGGCAGACCTGGCCATTGCTGCGGGTAAACCGAATGAGCTGTTCGCCTCGCTCTGGAACGCGCATCGGCCGCCCTGGAGCACCTACGCCCCACTGGCGGGCGATGGCAGCGGACTCTATCGCTCCATCGACGCCGGACAGACCTGGCAGACTTGCACCGGCAAGGGCTTGCCGGACGGCAAGTGGGGCCGCGTCGGCGTGGCGGTCAGCTCCGATGGCCAGCGCGTCTATGCTCTCATCGAAGCCGCGAAAGCCGGGCTCTACGTCAGCTCCGATGGCGGCGCAAGCTGGACGCTTGCCAGCTCCGACGCTCGCCTGACCAGCCGGGCCTGGTACTTCAATCGCATCACGATCGATCCGAATGACCCCAACACCGTCTACGTTCCTAACGTCGCCTTGATGGGCTCGATCGACGGCGGCAAAACCTTCACCGTGGTTCGCGGGGCTCCCGGCGGGGACGACTACCACGAGCTTTGGGTCGACCCAAAGGACAGCTCGCGGCTCCTGCTCGCCACCGACCAGGGCACCTCCATCAGTGTCGACAAAGGGAACTCGTGGACTACCTGGTACAACCAGCCCACCGCGCAGATGTACCACGTCATCACCGACGACAAGTTCCCCTACACCGTCTACGGCGCGCAGCAGGATAGCGGCGGTGCAGGAGTCCTCAGCCGTACTGACCACGGTCAGATCACACCGCGCGACTGGTTCCCAGCGAGCGGCAGCGAAAGCGGCTACTTCGCCGTCGATCCGAAGAATTCAGACATTATCTACGTCAGCGGGAGCTATGGCACCGTGCAGCGTTGGGACAAGCTCGTCTCGCTCTCGCAGGACGTGTCGCCATGGCCTGTGCCCATCTTCGGCACAGAGATCGACCAGCGCAAATATCGGGACCCGTGGACTCCTCCGCTGGTCTTCTCGCCCGCCGATAAGACCAGCCTCTACCTGGGCGCGCAGTACGTCCTGCGCACTACCGATGGCGGGCTTCACTGGCAGCAGATCAGCCCTGATCTCACTGGCGGCAAGACGACTGTGCGGACTTCGGCGATCGCCGAGCCGGGCAATCCTTCTGCCGGAAACTCCGTCGGATCACCGCCCGCGCCCACGCTCGAAAATGCTATCGCTCTCGGCTACGGCACGCTTGCGACGGTTGCGCCCTCCTATCTCGACAAGAACTTAATCTGGGCCGGCAGCGACACCGGCGTCATCTCGGTCACACGGGATGGCGGCGCATCCTGGAAAGACGTGACTCCCGCGGCCACGAAGACCCCGTCCATGCTGTGGGCGCGCATCTCGCTCATCGAGCCCTCGCACTTCAATCCTGCCGTGGCCTACGCGGCAGTCAACCGCTACCGAGTCGACGACCGCACCCCCTACCTCTTCAAGACCGCCGATTATGGCAAAACCTGGCAGCCCATCACAGCCGGACTCAGCGACCCGGCGTTCGTCATCGCTGTGCGTGAAGATCCGAAGCAGAAGGGCCTGCTCTACGCCGGAACCGAGTTCGGCATCTACGTCTCGTTCGACGACGGTGGCCGTTGGCTGCCGCTGCAGATGAACCTGCCCGTCACCTCCATACGCGACATGGTCATTCACGGCGACGACCTCGTCATCGCGACCCACGGCCGCTCCTTCTGGATTCTCGACGACATCACCCCGCTCCGTCAGGCCGCAGCTCACGCGGCAAGCGCCACACCCTTCCTGTACAAGCCCGAAGTTACCTTCCGCATCGACAACGACGCCTTTCCGGGCACGCCGCTGCCGCCTGAGGAGCCCACGGCTGAGAACCCGCCCGCCGGCGCTATCCTCGACTACTACCTACCCGCCGAGACTAAGTCGCTCGACCTCAACATCTACGACCAGTCGCACAAGCTCGTCCGCCACGTCTCCTCGGCGATCCCGGCGCAGCCCTCGCACATGGATCTCCCGATCGCCGATCGCTGGTTTCCCGTCCCGCAGCGTCTCGAAACCACGCCTGGACATCACCGTTTCATCTGGAATCTCGCCTGGGGCACCTCAGGCGTTCAGGAAAGCGACGAGCCAGACGATGGAGAAGGCAGCATTCCACGTGGGCCCAAAGTCGCGCCAGGCATCTACACAGTGCAACTGAGCGTCGATGGGAAACCGTTGAAGCCTCAACAACTCAACATCACGATGGACCCGCGCATCCAGGCTACGACCGCCGAACTCCAGCAAAACTTGACCACAGCCTACAAGATTTTCTCGACATCACTGCAAACCCGCCGGGCTCTCGCCGAGATCGACTCAGTGAAGACGCAACTTGGAAAGAACTCCTTCATCAATCCGCAACTCGCCCAGATGCAAAAGGCATTGCTCGCCTCCATAGACCAAATCACCGAGGGCGCCGGCGGGAGCCTCGGACTCGAGCAGGCGAACTCCGAGATCACCTCCGCGCTCAACGCCGCCGAAAGCTCCGACCGTCCCATCCCATCGCAGGTCATGCAGGTGTACTCCGAAGCCAACGCCGCCTCTGCGCTTCGGCTCAAGCAATGGGCTGCCCTCAAGCAAGGCGCTCTGGTGCAGTTCAACCAGCAGCTGACTCAGCAGAAGCTCACACCAATCGCTATCTCTGCAATCGAACACGAAGTCTATATCCTGATGACGCAGTAACCGCCTTTCGGAGATACATGCAATCACGTCCCCTCCTCGTTGCGCTCGTGCTCAGCGCGGCGCTCCATATCCATGCCCAGAGCGTCACCGGGGCCATTCGGGGCATGATCGAAGACCCCACCTCCGCCCGCGTCGCGAACGCCACCATTGACCTCCGGCGCGCCGACTCCTCGCTCGTGCGCCACGTCACGGCCGAGGCCAACGGCGAGTTCCGCGTCCAGGGCCTGCAGCCCGGCGCCTGGCAGCTCAGCATCAACGCACCGGGCTTCGCAACCGCATCGTCGGACGTCAACGTCCTTGTTAGCAGCACGCAGGTCGTCACGGTCACCATGCGCCTCGTCTCCGTGCTTCAAAGCGCCGGCGTCAGCGCAACTGCATCGTCGATCACCACGCAGCGCATCGACGCCGACAGCAACGTCCACCAGAGCATCATTACCAGCGCCGATCTCCAGGCTCTCCCGCTGCCCGCGCGCAGCTTCGCCAACATCGCCTACCTCGCTCCCGGCACCGAGCCGGTCGAACCCTCCGACCCCACCAAAGCTCGCATTACGGCTGTCTCCACCGGCGGCAGCTCCGGCCTCAACAACGAGCTCTCCGTTGATGGCGCCGACGACTCTGACGACTACATCGGAGGCTTCCTGCAGAACATCTCCCCCGACGCCATCGCCGGGTTCGCCATACGCACCGCGCAGGAGGACGCGGACAGCGGCAACACTACCGCCGGCTCCGTGGTCATCACCACCAAGAGCGGCAACAACCAGTTCCACGGGGGCGCCGCCTTCTACGAACGCGCCGCTGATCTTAACGCTCGCTATCCAATCGAGAATCCCGCACCCAATCCCAAGCAGCCATTCTCGCGGCAAAACTACGTTGGCACCCTCGGCGGCCCCGTCGTTCGCGACAAGCTCTGGTTCTTCTCCGCCTTCGAACACGTCCACGAGAACGCCAGCATCGCCTACAGCCCGGGCAGCACCACTCAGTTCGACGCTCTTGCTACCCTTGCCGCAGACGGCCTCATTCCCGGGGTGCCCTTTATCGCCGTCCCCACCTTCGTTCCCATTCCTTTTCGCGACTACTTCGGCTCTGGCCGCTTCGACTACACGCAATCCCAGCGTTCGAGCTGGTATCTCCGCGGCACCGTCGACAGATACACCACGCACAACAATCTCGTGCAGCAAGGCACCCTTCCCAGCACTGGCCTGCGCTCGCGCAACAATTACCTCAGCATGGTTGTCGCCAACGAGTTCGTCTTTTCGTCCAACCTGCTTGGCAGCCTTGTTGTTGCGGGCGTCGGCCTGCGCCTCACCCAGGCGCGCAATTCCGATCTCGGCTTCGCCCTCGCGTTCCCGTTCAGTTCCACCTCGCAAACCATCTCAGGCTTTGAAACCTATGGCGACAACCAGTTCGCTACGCCTATCACCTATTTCCCTTCCATCCGCAATCAGGAGAAGTATCAACTCCGCTACGACCTCAGCTACACCCGCGCGCGGCACGCGCTCAAGTTTGGCGTCAACTTCATCCACGAGCCCGTACTCGGCGGCGCCTTCCCCAACAAACCCGAAACCCTCTACACCTTCCCCGAAAACCCCACCTACTATCTTGCGAATCCGGCGCAGTTCGCCGTCGATTACGCCGCGGGCGCTTCAACCTCCGGAGTCGATGGGGGCAGCTTCTCGCAAGACGTTCAACGCCTCGCCCTCTACGCGCAGGACTCCTGGCACGTGCGCAACCTCACCTTCAACTACGGGCTGCACTACTCCACCACCTTCGGCCTCTTCGAGGCCTCCGGCCGCCCGCAGACGGAGAACCCCGGCTACCTCACCCTGCAGTCGCTTGGCATACCGCTCGTTCGGGGCGCGCCGCACGACGACCATGCGCAAATCGCTCCGCGCTTTGGCTTCACCTACGCTCCGCGCGGAAGCCAATCCACCGTGATCCGAGCTGGTTTCGGCCTCTACTTCGACGACCTCGCTCAAAACGGCTGGGCCACCGCATTTCAGGCTGTCAACACGCTACCGGCTCCCTGCGCCGATCCCATCCAGAACCAGGGCTCACCCGGCTGCATACCCGGCGACTCCGCCGGTGGCGTTGCCAATTTGATTGACCCCCGCTACCGCACGCCCTATGCCGTTCACGTCTCCGCTGGCGTTCAGCACAACCTCAACGCCAACTGGTCCATGACGAGCGACTTCATCCACGAGCAGGGAAACCACGGCTACCGCGCGTACAACTATACCGGCGGCACCAGCCTCTTCACTCCGCAGCTTGCGCCCGACGACCCCAACCAGGCCACCTACGTCCCCGACGTCAACGTCTACCACTCCGACAACCGTTCCAGCTACAACGGCCTTCTGCTCCACTTACAGGGAGCCATCGGCCATCGCGCCAACTTCATCGCGAACTACAGCTTCTCCAAGGCACAAACCTGGGGCTGTGTTCTCGGCGAGCTCTTCGACTACGTCAACGGTGTATGTAACCCGCTCAACCCCTTCGGGCCCGGGGACTACGGGCCATCCGGTGAAGATGTCCGGCACCGCTTCGTCCTCGCAGGTACCCTCAAAGCTCCCGCCGGCTTCGAGATCAGCGGCCTCTCTCAGGCCGAAAGCGCGCGGCCGTTCACCATCACCACCCCCGACAATACCCAACGCATTACCGTCAACAATCAGCCCACCTCACTGGACCAGTTTCGCGCCACGCCCTACATCCAAACCGACCTGCGCGTCAGCCGCCCCATCGCGTTCAGCCGTTGGCCGGAGAGTGCCAAGGTGATGCCCTTCATCGAAATGTTCAACCTCTTCAACCGCAACAATCCCGGCGCAAACTACGTAACCAACGCCGCCTCCATCCCCAACTGCACCGTCATCGCGCCCAATTCTGCCAACTGCACCGCCACCAACCTCAAGCAACTCGGCATACCCGCCGGCGCCCTCGGTGACTTCTTTGGCCCGGGCACAACGGTTGGCATTCCCTTCGCCGCGCAACTCGGCGTGCGACTGACCTTCTAGCGCATGCGCAGACGGCAAGCTAAGGCACAGATGCCCAAACGTTCCAAGCGGAAGATGGATGGGTTTTAGCTGGAAAAGAGTGCGACAGCGCTCCGGCGCTTCACCACGCGGCCTTCTCCGCGTGATCCTGAGCGCGGGTTTGGGGCTCTTGTTCGGCCTACTCGCACCAGAAGCGCCGCAAAAATTCGCTTGTTGGCGTTATGGGTTGGCGGCTCTCGTGACACTTCCGAAACACTAGGTACAGCATACGAATCACGACTTCGTTCGGTTGTGCTTGTGAGGGAACTCTGACGGAGCCAACGCCGACTGGTCTCGTACCATTCGATAATTCTCGGTGAAGGTTCATAAAAAAATTGGGGGAAAGATGCAGTCATCGCAAGTTCACTAAAGCATTCGCCACGACTAGAGGTACTTTTCGACTTAGGGTTTCTGAGATGATTCAAAGTGGGCATCACTGCTCAGCTGGGATTCATTGGGAGGCCATTAGAAATGGCAAAACGATTCATGTTAAGAACTTGCGGAGCTCGGCTTTGTTAACGGGCTCATCGCCGAGCCATTCTCTTTTGCCTCTGTTGCTGCAAATGATGAAGAGTATCGGACGGCCGAATTAATTCTCGACTTGACCCTCTTAGAGTGATCTGATCGAGTGTCATGGTCGATGGCAGATTTCCAACCCTGTTGAATCGAGGTTGGACGAACGACAATGTGTAATGTGCTTTGCGCAACGGAATAAGGACTGATGATCCGAAAGAAGAGACCGGTTACTTACAAATGTTAAACGCTTCGAATCTATTGTCTTCTTTTGGTCGTGTAGCAGACTACTGGTCGCCGAAGGTGGTCGGTCACGTGAATGACCAGTACATCAAAGCCGCGAAGTTAAGGGTCGACTAGTCTGGCATACCCACAAAAATGAAGATGAATTGTTCTTGATCGTACAAGGACAACTTGCCATCGAGACGCCGGAGAATCCAAAGCGACAGCAGAATGAATTGACATTTGCGATACTCTGGCGCACTGTGAAGGTGCCTTGAGGGCACTCCGGCTGCGGGGCGCTATTCCGGCCATTAGAGCTGGAGGTCGCCTTGGGCATTCATCCGAGCGGCAGTTGGTACGCCGATTCTGTCCTGCTCCCCAACCTCTTTGGAGTTCAAGATGAAAACCCTCCCCTCTGCCGCAGTCTCCTTCTTGTTTAGTTTCATTGCCGTTTCCGCGCAGGTCACTCCTTCCGCTGGGAGCATTTCGGATGGTCACGACTTAGCATCAGCTTTGCGAGGTGCTTCGCAGGCGGTTGCCGACGAGTATGGCAAGCTGCCCCTCAGCTTTGAAGCCAACCAGGGCCAGAGCGATTCGCAGGTGAAGTTCCTTTCCCACGGTCAGGGTTACTCGCTCTTCCTCACCGGCACATCTGCGGTGCTGACGCTTTCTAAACCTGGCCCGGAGAGGGCAACGCTCCGGAACTTCCCTGCGAAATTGAGAAGCCAACAGACAGATGTGGTGCGCATGGAAGTTGCCGGAGCTTCGCGCGGCCCGGCGATCGAGGGCTTGGAACCGCTGCCAGGCAAGTCGAACTATCTCGTCGGGAGCGACCCGTCCAAGTGGCACACCAACGTCCCTACTTACTCTAAAGTGAGATACAGCAGCGTCTATCCCGGCATCGATCTGGTCTACTATGGGAACCAGCAGCAGCTCGAATACGACTTTGTCATTGCCCCGGATGCCAGTCCCAAGTCAATTCGGCTGCGCTTCGCTGGCGCCGAAAAGCTTCGGCTGGAATCCAATGGCGATCTCAAGGTGGTCGCCAGCAACGGCGAAATCGCCTTTCACAAGCCGGTAGTCTATCAGATGAGGGACGGCCAGAGGCTACGAGTCGGTGGCAGCTTCCAGCTGAAGGCGAGAAATACGGTCGGCTTCCAGATCGGCGACTACGACCATTCCCGCGAGCTGGTTATCGACCCCACCCTTGCCTATTCGACATATCTTGGAGGTAGCAACCAGGACTCTGTCCTTGCCGTCGCCATCGATTCTGCAGGCAACGCCTATGCGACCGGATATACATATTCCAACGACTTTCCCACCAGCGTCGGCGCGTTTCAGAAGTCCGTCGGACACAACACCAACGGAACCTTCGTTTCGAAGATGAATCCGACTGGCACGGGCCTCGTCTACTCGACGATACTCGACGGAACCGCCGCTGCTTCTGGGGGGTTTTGCGCAGCTTTGGGCAACGCGATCGCCGTCGACGCCTCCGGGTATGCGTATGTCGCCGGATCGACTTCCTGCAACGACTACCCTGTCACGCCGGGCGCGTTCCAGAAGAACATCGATGGTGGGCTCTACATCGACCACAGCAATGCTTTTCTTACCAAACTGAACCTCACCGGAACAGGGCTGATCTACTCCACATATCTGGGCGGCACAGTCACTGGCGACCAGGCCGACTCGATCAAAGCCATCGCTCTGAATATCTCCGGCGACGCTTATGTTGCCGGTAGCGCTATGTCGCACGACTTCCCGGTCACCGCGAATGCCTATCAGAAGGTCAACAAAACTCCAGGAGGATCGCCCGAGGATTCGAACGATACGTCCACGGGCTTTGTCACTGAGATGAACAGTGACGGCACTGGGCTGATTTACTCCACCTATCTCGGCGGCAGCGGAGGAGACATCAACGACAGCTTAATAGGCGATGTCATAGAGGCGATCGCGGTGGATAGCTCCGGCGCGGCCTATGTCACCGGATACACGACGTCGACAGATTTTCCGATTACGCCAGGAGCCTTTGAGGCAGAGAATCCAGAGCCGCAACAGAACCGTAGCGCCACCGGATTTGTGGCGAAGCTGGCCCCCGGCGGGTCGGCTTTGGCATACTCTACCTATTTTGGTGGCAGCGGCGGGAACGGAGGCTTTTCCGTGAATGGCGATCTTCCAACCGGGATCGCGCTGGATGCCGCAAATATGGCTTACGTCGTGGGAAGTACCGAATCATCTGATTTTCCCATCACGAAGGGCGTCCTGGAAACGATCCACATCGCCCAATTCCGGACCGGATTTGTAGCCGAGTTTAATCTCGATGGGCCAGGGCTGGTCTATTCAACTTTCCTCGGCGGCGCGCACGACAACGGCGTCAACGGAATCGCGGTCGGGCCGGTCGGCCTTCCCACTGTGACTGGCTTCACCGCCAGCAAGACATTCCGAATCACCCCCGACGCCTACCAAAAGGTAAACCATTACCGTGGTGAGAGTTTTCCCGAATCAAACGCATTTCTCACCCGCTTGAACGCCACCGGCTCGCATCTGGTCTATTCCACTTATCTGGGAGGGTCCGGCCTCCTGGGCCCGGGGGATAGCGGCACGGCCATTGCCCTCGACCCCATGGGCGACGCCTATTTTGTTGGGTTTACTTACTCCTCCGATTTTCCTCTGTCGCCCGCCGCGTATGATAGGACCGATCGCGCGGCGTCCGCGCGGCCATCGACCGGTTTCATGGCGCGGTTCAACTTCCCCGGAGGCACCACCACCGCTCTCTCTTCCAACGCCAACCCACAGGAGGCCGGCGGCAACGTCACCTTCACCGCCGCTGTCCAGCAAATTGCTGGCGGAGCCGCGCCCACGGGATCTGTGGACTTCGCCGTCGATGGCCATTTCGTTGAAAACGTACCTCTCGATGGCACCGCCCACGCAAGCTACACCGCGACCTCGCTCTCCGTCGGGCCGCACACCATCGCAGTTACTTATCTCGGCGAGCCAGACACCTATACCGCCAGCGGCGGCAGCCTCACCCAGCGGATCACGGGCCAGGTCGCCGCCCCAACCTTCCCCCGCCTGGGAGGCACCTACGCCCTGCCGGTGCCAGTCAAGATCGAGACCGCGACGCCTGGAGCCATAATTCACTACACCACCGATGGATCCGCCCCGAACGCCGCGTCGACGACCTACATCACCCCGTTCACCGTCTCCGCTTCAACCACTACCGTGAAGGCGATCGCCATAGAGAGCGGTGATTCGGCGAGCAAACCGAGCACGGCGATTTACACCATCATTCCGACCGCAATCGTCACCAATCTCTCCCTCGTCTCGTCGCTGAACCCCGCATCGCAAGGCGACGCGGTGACCTTTACCGCGACGGTGAAGGCCGTCTCCGGCCCGACTCCTACTGGGAGCGTCGTCTTCAAGAACGGTGCCACGGCACTCATCAGCGCACCACTCATTAAGGGCGTCGCAACTTTCACGACCTCGGATCTCACGCTCTACGTCAACAGCATCAGCGCCGCCTACACCGGCAGCGCGACGAACGCCTCCAGCGCAGCAAGCATCACCCAGGAGGTCACGCCATAACCAAATATTTGGCGATCTGCTGCGCAGGACAATTCGGGTATGACCCAGTTACAAGCACTTATGGTGCTTTTGACATCCTCGCTCGCCAAGCCAACTTTGCGCTGGGATTTGCCCAAGCGGTGAACAGATAGCTACTCGCTTCTTGCACTTGCCGATCGGGTACACGTTAGGGAAAGTCTTTCGAGCGCGCCTTTTTTCGATAGGACGGTCAGCATTTGGCTAAGCGTCCTATGTCAGGCGAACCCGGAGGAGTTTCTTCAACCGGACCTCCACCAGCTCATAGCTGATAAAAGACATGATCGGCACAACGCTGATCGTGTAGATCATAAAGATGATGAAGGTTACCGGTACGCTCACGCCCCAATGAACAAACTTGTGGCCGATCATTTCGCCAGCAAACATGACCAAGGGGTGAACCAGATAGATGCTATAGCTGATCATGCCGAGGAACTGCATCGGCCTGGTGCAGAGGAAGCGGGAAGTATAGGTTCCATCCTGAAGCGCGGCCCGGAAGAGCACGGCGGCAAAGGCCATCGATGCAAGAATGGATACGTACTGCGCTACGTAAAAGTAGAGCACAAGACTAATCGGAACGGCGACAATCTCGAGCCTGCGGCTCATGTAGAGGCTCGGGAGGAAGCGCGCAAACGCGAGGCCCAACAGGAACGGCCAGCAGGCCGGGAAGATGATGCAGAGGCCGATCGCTAGCAGACCAATCAATGCGAGCGCCGAACGGCGACGTTGCGTCCTGCCAACGATCACCCATGCCGCGGCAACACAGAAGTAGAAGGCCCATTCGTAAGTAAGTGTCCAGGAGTTTCGCTGGACAAGCGGCAGGCCGAGAGGAAGCGCAGTGAAGGTCAGATTGGTAAAGAACAACAAAGTGTAATGGAAAAAATCAATGCCGTGGAGCCACTTGTAGCCGACGAAGGGTCCGATAGAAAAAACTAAAAGGTGAAGCGTGACGAAAAGAGGCATGATGCGCAACACGCGATCGATGAAGAAACGCGTCAAGCTGCGATGGCGGAAGAGGCTGGCTGGGATAACGAATCCGCTAATCACGAAGAAGAGGCCGACAGCCTCACCGAGCGTCTTCCAGCCGACCATCAAAGCCGCTGGCATTCTTGGGAAGAAGCCGGAACCATTGGCCATCAGATACGCATGAACCAAGACAACGCTTGCGGCGGCAAAACCGCGCAGACCCTGGATCGATGGATAGAATTTGTCCGCAGTACGTTCGAACCCTCTCCCAACGATCACCGGTTCCGATGCAACTTGGTTGGCCATACCATTAACCCCACGCGAGATCAGTACTCTTATAGGTGTATACCGCGAGCGAGAGGCGGCCTGTGTTTCTTCCGCGAATGCTGTTCTGAACGGCAGTGGAGGAGGCTTTCAATCGAAGGCCAATCTAAAGTCTCGAGGCTGCAGATTAGATCCTTTTGTCGAGGCGCTTGAATTCAAACCATGAAAGTCGGTAGATACCTCGAACGGAATCGTTTTTCACCGGCCGTCGTCAGTTAGTCCCTGATAATTGTGACGGTAAGATGGGGCGGGATGGAGCACGAGGGATATATACCGGAGAGGTAGTATCTATCCGCGGAGAGCATTGTCCATCGCTTAGACTGCTGGAAGCGCATGTCCTTCACTTCGCTCACGACGATGGAACTGTTTCACGAATTTTAAGAGTCAGACACTGGGGGCAGACGTGGACCATTTTCATAATCGATATAGGTCAGAGAGACATGCGTCCTATTTGAATGCGATGCCACCAGACGAGCGCCAGCAGCTGCTCTATGAATGGAACGCCACCGAGACTCCGTTCCCGACTGATAAGTGCGTACATCAGCTATTCGAGGAACAGGTTGAGAAAACGCCGGATGCAGTTGCTGTGGTCTTCGAAGGGCAGCAGCTGACCTACTCCGATTTGAATGACAGAGCCAATCGCCTTGCCCATCACCTCATTGCTCTCGGTGTCACACCGGACACCCATGTGGCTATCGGCATACAGAGGAGTCCCGAGATGGTGATCGGGCTGCTCGCCATTCTCAAGGCCGGTGGGGCGTATGTGCCGCTCGATCCTGCCTCTCCGATGGAACGGCTCGCCTTCATGATCGAAGACAGTGTCCCGTTGGCAGTGCTGACTCAGCAGTCGGTGCTCCCAGCCTTCGGCCGGCTGCCCGAAACCTTACTCGTTGTGAACCTCGAAGAGGACGCAGGGTTTTGGGGAAGTCAGTCTATGAAGAATCCCGATCCGGCCACCCTTGGTCTCACTTCGCGCCATCTCGCCTATGTTATTTACACCTCCGGCTCCACCGGGAAGCCAAAGGGGGTCGTGGTGGAACATAGAAACATTACCAACTATCTTTTCTGGACATTGAGTGCATATTTCCAGGAAAAGGGATCTGGATCACCTGCGATACACTCGATCGGCTTCGATGGATTGGTTACTACTTTCTATGGACCTATCCTCTGCGGACAGCGCCTGACGTTGCTGTCGCCGGGGAGCGAGATGACGTCTATCGCCCAATTTGGCTCATCGGAACATGCTCCATACACGATGGTCAAGGTTACGCCTTCCCATCTAAAGCTCTTAAATCGGGCTTTCTCTTCCAACGACAAAAACGCTCCTACCCGGATTCTGATGATAGGCGGAGAAGCGCTCGTGCCAGCGGATCTCCTCTTTTGGCAGCAACGCTTTCCAGAAGTAAGGATGGTCAATCATTTCGGTCCCACCGAGACAACGGTTGGCTGCTGCACTTTCGATATCGTCGAACCGCTGGACGGGTCGAGTTCAATCCCGATTGGTCGTCCGATCTCCAATATGCGGATCTACATTTTGGACGAGTGCGGCGAGCCAGTCCCGATTGGAGCCATAGGGGAGATTTACGTCAGCGGCGCCGGCGTGGCGCGCGGGTATTGGAATCGGCAAGAGCTAACGGAAGAGAGATTCCTCGACGATCCGTTCGCAGCCGAGGTCGGCGTCCGGATGTACAGGACGGGGGACCTTGGCCGCTATCGCGATGACGGCAATATAGAGTTTTTGGGTCGCAACGACTTTCAGGTTAAGATCCGCGGCTTCCGTATCGAACTCGGAGAGATCGAGGCTTGCCTGGCACAGCATCCGTCAGTCGGCGACGCGGTGGTGCTGGCGCGGGAAGATATTCCCGGCGATAAGCGCCTGGTGGCCTATTACACAAGCGCCGATCCAAAAGAGCCGAGCATCGGCGCGAGGTTGTTACGGGCACACCTCTCCGGGAAGCTGCCTGACTATATGGTGCCGGCGGCCTATGTGGAGCTTAACGCCCTTCCACTCACTGTGAACGGCAAGTTGGATCGCACGGCGCTGTCTGCTCCGGAGACCAAAGCCTACTCTGTCGGCTGCTATGAAGCGCCGATCGGCCAAGTCGAGGAAACTCTGGCCCGACTTTGGGGCGAGACGCTCGAGATCGAGCAGGTCGGCCGGAACGATGATTTCTTTGAACTTGGCGGCCACTCGCTACTGGCTACACGGCTCGTAGGCCAGGTTGCGAATGTCTTTGGCGTGCAGATTAACGTGGAGGCCCTGCTCTTGGCGCCGACCATCCGCGAACTCGCCGTTCGTGTGACCACCGGTGACGAGTCTCCCGACCCATGGGGGATAGTCCCAATTCAGCCCTTCGGCGACAAAACTCCTATCATCGCGATCAATCATCCGATGATGTATCAAAAGCTTTCTCGCAGCATCGGGACGGATCGCCCGTTTCTTGCCGTCCAGGTGTTTGACCCCTACAATCCTCAAGCGCTGCCCAGCCTCAGCCTGGAAGAGATTGCAGGCGAGTACGTGCGACTTATTCGTATGGCAATCCCATCCGGTCCGTACATGTTGATTGGACTTTGCAATGCGGGACTTCTTGCCTATGAAACCGCTCGGCTGCTCAGGCAGGCGGGACAACCCGTTCCACTGGTTGTGATGGCAGACACCTGGTGTCCCGGTCACCGAGTATGCCTCACCATTGTCCAGCGTATCTTAAGGAAACGAATGAACCTCAGCATCAAACTTCGTCACCATTGGCGTCAGCTGAGGCTCGTCCGAACCGCAAAATTGAGGCTTGAAGAATATCTCGCACAAACCCGAGTCTTCAAATGGACCCGATTTCTCAAGTTGTTGTCTCAACTGCGCCTCCTAGAAGACCCTTCGGCACCCATCGAGATCAATTCGCGAGGAGCGTGGTTCTTACCAGCTCTTCGGAACGCTTGTGCCAACTATCAGGTACCTGCGACCACCGATGACGTAGTTTTGCTCGTAAGTGAGACGGTGCCGAATGCCCATTTCGTAAATCCTACGCTGGGTTGGTCTAATTTCGTAAAAGGCAAGCTATCTCACTATCGTCTGCCGGAGTTCCATAACTATATGTTCAAGAACAACGCTACGGTGGCCCAAATCGCCGAACATCTTGAGCCTTTGCTCAAGCAAGTCGATCTGAATATAAGCCAACTCGGCGATTCCGCCGATCGCAAAGGTCGCCAAGATCGTCGGAAGGTCGCCGAGCACCATGGTAAAGATGGCAGGACGGTACGGCCACTTCAGCACCGGTGAGTTGAGAGGAGCGATGGAAACAATCAGTCGCTCAGATGCACATTCCTCGACGGTGTCCCCGGTATTCTCCCCGGCACGTTTAACCCACAGATATCCAACAGGGTCCCCACAAAAGTCCCCACAATTTTCAGGCCACCGGGTTCGGGGTGGGGGGTGCGGCGGCGAACCGATACAGCGCTATCGGTCCGAACTAAAGAATGAAGTGCGCTCACCGACAACCATGATCCAACGGTCATCGCATCTCCGAATACCAGCGGATTGCATTGTCGTGGTACACCTTGCGCAGAATCTCCGGTGGCAGGGCAAGGCCCTGTGCTTGAATATTACGGAAAATAATCGCCGAGTCCGTCGAGAGAAAGCGCCAATCGCGAGCATAGGTGTCCTCGGCCTCGCGAACCAGCCGCTGCGCATCAGCTCCTGGATAGTAGGTATCGTCGGTGCCGTAAATGAGCCGATCTTGATATTTCGTGAAGAACGCGATCGCTTCAGCGCGCGGCAGCTTCATGATGTAGGGCATGCGCGCGGTGAGGTCGATGGCAAAATTTGGGTACCGATCGAGGGTAGCGGCAATCCGTGGGAACTCGCCCTCCATGCTGCCGAGGTGTGCGCCAACGACTTTGAGGTTTGGATTCATCTGGATCACGTGGTCTCTCGCATTAAGAATCTGGTCCTTTGAGGGCGATCCCGAAATCCGGTACATGTACCACTCTGGATGCTGGATGAAATAAGACGCATCCGAGGCATGAGGGTCGGGCGGCAGCCAGGCAGTGTCTGGATCCGCAATATGCATGATCAGCGTTCTGTGATGATTTGCGATGTCGGCATAGATCGGCGCAAACGCAGCATCGTCAGGCAAAACGTACTTGCCTTTCGCGTCCTTGATCTCCATGCCCACGTTTTTCCAAATCTTGACGGCCACCGCGCCTTCATCAAAGGCGTGGTCAATGCCGGTGATGGCCTTCGCGGCAAAATCCGGTTGATTGAAGAGATACGGGTCAAAGGTCGTACATGCGTAGACCCGGTGGCCACTCTTGTTCACTAATTCGAAGACGTCGGCACTCTCTTGACTCAGCACCTTCCGTTCCGGGTCGGCATTGTCTGAAACAACCATGATGTCCAACGTGTGCATGTCTAGCTTTTGCAGCAGCGCGAAATAAGCCGGGGTGTATCGATAGATATGGGTGTGACTATCGATGGGGCGCACGGCCTTGAACTGCTGAAGCTCCGTCTCGCTGAATCCCTTGCCCCCAGTCCCGCCCTGTTGACCGCGCATGGTGGCCGCGGTCATCACGGCCACCAATAATCCACATTTGGTCTTTAGGTTCATATTTCCCTCGGCGGCACGTTGGAACGCTCTCTGCTTAAAAAACGTACTTCAGCGCAAATTGCAGAATACGCGGGTCACTCGCCGAGGTGATCTTCCCGGCGGTCTCGGAAGAGATGGTCGCATTCGGGTTGGAGAAATTGACCCGGTTGAAAAGGTTGAAAGACTCGGCGCGGAACTGCAGGAAGTGACCTTCAGTTACCCGGAGCGGAATTGGAAACGACCGGTTCAAGGAAAAATCGATGTCCGAATAGCCGGGGCCGCTGAGAAGGTTACGTGCCGTGTCGCCATAGGTGCCGAGCGCGTTAGCTTTGAACGCCGATACATTAAAGAACGCCGCGGCCTCCTGGGCGTGGGACCGCGACGAGGGCAACCTAGGATTGCCAGTGATATCCGCGCGGTCTTTGCCGATGCCGCTAGTGGAGTTGTCAACGCCCGACAGGACTGTGAACGGTTGACCGGAGCGAAGCGTGACGATCGCATTGGCTTCCCAACTGGAAAGCACGCCATTGGCGAAAGCGAAGTTGAAGTGGGTGCGCGGAAGTTGCCAGACACCCGACGCCTTCCACTGGTTGCGGGTGTCGTAGGCACAACGGCCATAATCGGCGCTGCGAACCGGCGTGGCATACACGTCTGAGTTGAAACCGCCAGGATCGGCCGTGCTCATGCAACGAGACCAGCGATAGCCGGTCAACAGGGTGAGACCATGACCCACCTGTCGCTGGAGACTCGCCGTCATCGCGTTGTAATTGGAGGTGCCTATATCCTCGTTGAGAGAGAGCCCCTGGTAGAACTCTCCCATCGGTCTGCGGGCGTTGTAGTTCGACACATTTTGCTTTTGGGTGAGCGCCGGATCATAGATCGCGGCGTTACCTTCGATGGCACCCAGAAGGTGAAAGGCATTGGACCCTTGATACCCGAGCCGGAACAGCATGCCCAGAGGGGCCTGTTGCTCCAGCGTGAGGTTCCACTGCTGAATCGTGGGAGGCTTCATGTCCGGCACAAACGGACCGGCTGCCATCGGAATCTGAAATGGTGTCGTGGGCGGCGTCGGCTTGGTGATCGGGAAGGGGTCCACGTGACCGAGATAAGGATTGGCGGTGCTGGCCGGGTTCGTGATGGTCACATTCACATTGAATGGACTGTAGTTCAGGTTGATCATGTTCGCCGTCATCTGGTCCTGATAAAGGCCATAGCCTCCACGGAGACTGGTCCTCGAGTCACCGAAGACGTCCCAGGCAAAGCCGACTCGGGGATCAAATACGTGATAGTTCGTGTCAATAACGCGCCGAGGGACTCCAGGGTCGCCGGCCAGCAGCAGGCCAGGCGACAACGTCGGATATTGCTGCGAGCGAATTCCAGCTGCATAGGCCGCCGCGCTGAAGATGCCCTCCTGTCGGTAAGCCGAATCAAAGACCGGAACGAACGGGTTCCACCGCACTCCAAGGGTAAGCACGAGCCGCTGGTTCGCGCGCCACGTATCGACTGCGATAGGCAGCAGGAAGCATGCGCGTCGGCACGACATAGAAAGACGCCTGCTGGATGAATTGCGAAGGTGCTCCAAGTAGGAAATCGAGTGCATTGTCGCCGGAAAGGGAGTTGCTGAAGGTGTAGGCGCCATTCCCCTCATAGTCCTGCGCTTTAATGACCTTGCTCCAGAGAATGTCACCGCCAAACTCGAAGGTATGGTTGCCGCGCACCCACGTCCACTGGTTCGAGATACCGCCTTCGGTAGCAGGAATGCGATAAACGCCGGTCCAGGAAAGGGAGAAATAATTAGTAATCCCTAGGCTCAACGCCGTATGCCCAGGGGCCACCAGGTTCGGAATCTGCGCCCCCAGCTCACTCCATCCCGGAAATCCCGGCGCGGATGAGGCAAGGTTGGTACGCCGGCTCATTGAGCCGACCAACGCGCTGGTAAGTCTGGGGCTAAAGTTATAAGTCGTATTGAGAACCGCGAACTGGCTCAGCCAATTCGCCACCGGCCCCGAACCTGAAGAAGTCCCCGCGGTAAGAATGTTTCCGGCAACGGCTGTATTCGGCTCGTCGAGCTTGTCGTAGAGATAGCTCGCATACAGATGCAGCTTGTCGGTCGGCGCAACATCGATGCGAGTCACAAACTGATTACTGTTCTGTTCCAGACGCGATGTATAAAACACCAGGCCCGTGCCGGGGGCCCCCACAGGCAGCAGGGCAAGCAGCCCCTGTGCGATCGGATCGAAGGTCGACGGCGAGATCTGGTTCCCGGCATAGGGAACGCCGGTCGTGGGATTTACCAGCTGCTTCGCGCTCCCTGAGAAGTCGCCGTCGCGCTGGTCCTGGGTCAGAACGGTCGTCGAATTGATAGGGTTCTGCCGGACCGTCGTTCGCTGGTACGAAAAAAACGCAAATGCCTTGTCCTTGCGGATCGGACCACCGATAGTTCCGCCAAATTGGTTACGCTTCAGGCCGTCCTGCGCCGGGGCAAAGTAATTCCTTCCGTTCAGCACACTATTGCGCAGAAATTCGAACGCCGTGCCGTGGAATTGATTCCCGCCTCCGCGGGTCACCACGTTCATCACGCCACCTCCCAGACCGGCAAACTTGGCGCTGAACGTGCTCGTATCCAGGCTGAATTCCTGGATTGCGTCTGGATTGGGAAACACGTTCGCAATCTGCGTGAGCACGTCTTCATTCAGCGCCCCGTCCAGATAAAACGCCGTGGAATCGCCACGGCCGCCGCTCACGCCGACGTAGGCATTTGCAAGATCGGGACGCGAAGCAGCCTGGTTATACGGCCCTGGTGAGGTGACGCCCGACTCGGGAGCAAGCTGGGCAAGCTGCAGCACATTTCTCCCGTTCAGCGGCAGCTGCTGCGTCATCTTGTTGTCGATCACCGTGGAGACAGTTGGCGATTGAAGGTTGACCGCGGCCGCGGAAGCCTGCACCACGACATTCTGCTCCATCGATCCCACTCTAAGCGCGACATCGGCGGTTACATGTTGCCCTACGCCGAGGATCAGGTTCTCCTGCGTATTACTTTGGAAGCCCGCCATGGTGACGGTCAAGCGGTAAGTGTCAGGCGCGAGATTGGTGAACACGTAACTTCCGTCGGCAGATGAAGTCACCTTGTAGGTCGCGCCCGTCGCCACGTCGACGGCCACAATCTCAGCCCCTGAAATGACAGATTTCGTGGTGTCCGTGATTTGTCCGCTAATCATGGCTGAGGTCAACTGCGCGCGGAGCTGCAGTCGACATCCGAGAAGAAGAAAGAGCGTCGCGCAGGCGATTCGGCAAGAACGCATGAAGGGTCTCTCCAAGAGTGGACTGGGTCGTTACGCTGTCGGATAGAGCCAATTCGTAAGGAAACGGGCGTCGAGCAAACTTTCGATTCGGGCTGTAATCGATTGTTTATTGTCTTTTTCCACTCACGTCAAGCTTTTTTTACAAATATTTCAGATTTGTATGAGATCACGAGTCTCTTCTAAGCCTCCTGATGGACGCAGGCTTGAGCTATTGAATCAGTCCGCCAAGCCGCTTTTAGGCGGCCATGCACCCTTCGCATGAATAACCGCAGGGTCATAATCCGTTGACTTTCGAATGGTTACGTTATACAAATCTGCGAAATGCCTGCGGACGTTCCGCAGCGAAAATCGGCCGCAAACCCGTGCCATAAGGAAACAGGGAATAAACAAGGAGAGAAATGTCAACAGAACTTCGGCAACTGCTGGCTGAGAGAAAGAAGCCACACAAATGGCGAGGAATCTACTCCGTCTGCTCAGCCCACCCATATGTTCTTCGAGCGGCGATGAAGCTGGCCAAAACGAAAGGCAGCCCACTTCTGATTGAGGCTACTTCGAATCAGGTGAACCAGTTCGGCGGATACACGGGGATGCAACCCACCGGCTTCGTAGATTTTGTTCACCGGCTCGCCGGCCAGGAGGATTTTCCGCAGGGCAAGCTCATCCTAGGCGGAGACCATCTCGGGCCAAATCCCTGGGCAAGTCAGCCGACTGCCGAGGCGATGGACCAGGCAGAGGTCATGGTCTCCGCCTATGCCGCGGCCGGCTTCACCAAGATACATCTCGACGCGAGTATGCCGTGTGCGGGGGATTTGACGCCACTGCCCGACGCCGTTATTGCCCGGCGCGCGGCCCGCCTTTGCCTCGCCGCCGAAAAAGCAGCTGGCGGCCGAGAACCCCTCTACATCATTGGTACAGAAGTCCCCACGCCCGGTGGCGCGCTGGAAGACCTCGGGCACCTGAAGGTCACCACGCGCGAAGCGGCGTTGCAGACCTTGCAAGTTCACCGTCAGATCTTTGCTGAAAGCGGGCTTGAGCATGTATGGCCACGAGTTGTAGGAATGGTGGTCCAGCCGGGCGTCGAGTTCAACCACGACTCGGTGGTCTTCTACGATCCCAAAAAGGCGGCGCCTCTCGTCGAGTGGCTAAGCGATCAGGTAGGGCACATGGTCTTCGAAGCCCATTCCACCGATTATCAGACTCCGGCAGCGTACGAAAATCTCGTCCGAGATGGCTTTGCAATCCTCAAAGTTGGTCCTGCGCTGACTTTCGCCATGCGCGAGGCTCTGTTTGCCCTGGCGGCGATTGAAGCGGAACTGCACCCTTCCGCGATCACCTTATATCTTCCCGATATTGTCGAGAAAGCGATGCTTCGCAGTCCTGGAGCATGGCAAAGTCATTACCTGGGTTCAGAGGACGAAGTGCGCCTCCTGCGGCGCTTCAGTTACAGCGACCGTCTTCGCTATTACTGGGCTGACCCCGCCATCGAACAGGCGGTGGAAGCGCTGATGGCAAGGCTCGTGGAGCAAACTCTTCCTGAAACCTTGATCAGTGCCTATCTTCCGGAACAGTATCGGCGTCTCCGCCTCAATCTCTTCTCCGTCACACCGGAAGCTCTTGTTCTGGACCGTATTGTTCAAGTCCTCGAACCCTACGCAGCTGCCTGCGCTCCGGTGGCGTGAGGAGAAGCGAACCATCCTCAATCCGGGCTTACCCAGGGTGCTTCTGGCCCATACGAGACGAGCATTGCCGCTTCTGAAAAGAGAATGCTTTTGTTGAATGTTTTGACAAGCTAAAAGTCAAGCCATAAAGCTAACTAATCGCAATCCTACGGATATGTAGTTGCTTTTCTCCCACGGGGGGGTGATCGCAACTACCAATACCAAAGCGAGGGTACTGCATGCGCTCTAGCGGATCGTTTTCATCGATCATCTTCGCCGGCGCTACAGCCGTGTCTCCTATCCTCCTCCACGGCCAGGGGGGACAATTACAGCTTCATGCCAATGAAAGCGATGGCAGTTACACCATCGCCGCCCCGGGGGATACAGAACCGATTCTGCGTGCATCGGCGGGGGTCGAGGTGGCTGGCAACTGGCTGAAGGCGTCGGACTATCCACAACACACGGTCGCAAAGCAGGAAGAGAGCGGCGCGCCTCCGGATCGAGCGAAGACAATCCCGTCGTGTCCTATAGCTGGGATTTTGGCGATGGAACTTCCGTTGAAGGTCAGCACGCAGTCCATACCTACACCAGGCCAGGCAACTATGAGGTAACTCTGACCGCTGTCGGTCTTGAGAAATCAACCGCGACCGCTCGTTCATCCATCTCCATTGCTGGTCAGATGCCGACACGCTTCCATCCCGAGACGCAGCGCAGGCTGCCAGTCGAGAGGAAGTAGAAGACTCCAGCCGCATGTCTCCAGCAAGTACGCCCTATCAACCAGGAAAAAGCCGGGATTGCGACCTGACGACGGTCGCTCACCCAGCTTACTCTTCTTAGTCGATTACGATTGGGTCGCGATCTGCGAGGCTGAACGCTTTTGCCAGTTGCCGCGAGTGAAATCAGGAAATTTCTGTGGGGCGCTTCCGTTTTGGACTGACGAGAGGCTCAGCGGCGACGGGGCCGACCAGGCGGCTGCGTCGTACACGTCCATATCCGGAACCAGGCCCTCACGCATGCATTGCAAGAGTCGGTAGAGCAGGATGTAATCCATGCCACCGTGGCCGCCCAGCTTCTTGGCGATCTCGCCCTCTTTGGTCCACAGCGGATGCTGATACTCCTTATATGCATCAATGCCTCCCCACTGCTCTCCGCCAGCTTGCCCGTCAAAATACACGCGTGGTGGATAGTCCGCGAAGACGCCTTTGGTCCCTGCGATGGTGTTCACTCGATCGTAAGGATGGGGATTCGAGACATCATGCATCACGGTGATCGTCAGGCCGTTTGCGGTCTTGATCAGTGAAGTATTCATGTCGCCGGTTACATAGTGCTCACTCCAGCGAGGGTCCGAGGGCGGCACATGCGCTTTGCGGTACACGTCGAGGCCGCGCTGCGGCGTGCTCATCGAGACGAGATAGTCAAAGCGATCGCCTCGTTGAATGCCCATGTAATTGGCCACCGGGCCCAATCCGTGAGTCGGATAAAGATTTCCCTGCCGCTCCGTATGCACCGTGCGCCGCCAGAGACCCTCGCCGTGATCGGAAAAAAGCTCTTCCCGCAGATCATGGATATAAGCGCCCGATCCATAAAGTAGATCGCCGAACAATCCCTGTCGGATCATACGCAGCACCAGAGTCTCGTTGTAGCCGTAACAGCAGTTCTCCAGCATCATGCAGTGCTTGCGCGTCCGTTCCGAGGTATCCACCAGCTTCCAGCAGTCTTCGATCGTGCCGGCGGCTGGCACCTCCACGGCAGCGTGTTTGCCGTGTTCCATCGCGGCCACGGCCATCTCTACGTGCCATTTCCAGGGGGTTGCGATGATTACCAAGTCAAGATCGTCCCGGCTGACCAGCTTCTCGAAGGCATGATCGCCGTCGGTGTAGACTGTCGGCGGTTTCTGACCGGTCTTCGTTACCAGTGCTTGTGCATGCACGGCCTTTTCCTGCACCACATCGCAGATTGCCGTTACATGTGCATCGGCAGCTAACAGATTCGTGAGCAGGCTTGTGCCCCGGCCACCGACGCCAATAATTCCGATTTTTGGATCGACACGGTTGAAGGGTACGTCGATCATGGTCGACTGCGCCGTCTGATTATCCTGCGCCTCGATACTATTGGTGGAAGATGCAAGCCCCACGCTCACTGCGCTCATGGTGCCCAACCGAATAAATCCGCGCCGCGAGATGGCGCTTGTAACATCTTGTATCGCCTGAGTCATTCGTTGTCTCGAATCTCATGAGTTATTTTCAGCAATAAAACTTCAATCCAGTTGGATCTGCTGAGTAGGTTACGACTCGCCCTGTGATGGATGCTGTGTCCTTCTCCGCATGGGCAACAACAGAGCAGAACAAGGAAAAATGCGGCGGTGGCAAGAAGTCGACGGAAGTGTCATCGGGATCGTATTTCCTTTTCGAGAGTTCATCTCAATCCCGCCATCTTTAGTTTGTTTCGAATTATTTCGGTAAATTATGGAGTCTACGGTCAACTTATGGGGGTGTCAACAGGAAATTCAAACCAAGAAATGTCGTTTATCGCCTGCATTTGCTTACCTGATACCCGCCCACGAACAAGCCGCTCCGCCCTGGTTCGGAAGGAATATCTTGGAAAGCCTGGTTTTCATATGCTACGATTCGAAATCCAAAGAGGCGTATCGTAATCAAGCAGAATACGAGACCCGTCTTATCGATGGCAGGTGACCTCCGATGTCGACGACCATCAGCGCCGAATATATCCAGAGCCCTTCGGCAGCTCCCGCTGACAATCCCTCCGTCCTACCGGTAAAGCGCAACGTAGCCGTCGATGCCTACCGCGGCTTCGTGATGCTCCTGATGATGGGTGAAGTGATGAGCTTTGCCGCCGTCTCCCGCGCTTATCCCGGAAGCCTCTTCTGGCGAGTGCTCGCCTACAACCAAACACATGTCGAGTGGGCGGGGCTGGGCCTCCACGATATGATCCAGCCCTCCTTCACCTTTCTTGTCGGGGTAGCGCTTCCATACTCGAATCAAAGTCGGCTGCGCAAGGGACAAAGCTTCGGCAAGCTGCTGCTTCACACCATCTGGCGCAGCTTCTTACTCGTGGCGCTCGGAATTTTTCTCCGGTCGATCCACAGCACGCAGACCTATTTCACCTTTGAAGACACGCTGACCCAGATCGGTCTCGGCTATTCCTTCGCATTTCTGCTCTCCTTCTGCCGCCCAAAGTGGCAATGGGCAGCATTCGCCGGCATCTTGTTCGCCTACTGGTCGGCGTGGGCCTTGTATCCCGCGCCGGGAGCAAACTTCAATTACGCTGCCGTCGGAGTTCCCGCCGACTGGCACCATAACTTTACCGGCTTCGCCTCGCACTGGAACAAGAACAGCAACCTCGGGCAAGCTTTCGATCTCTGGTTCCTCAATCTCTTCCCGCGCAGTTCGCCCTTTCTCTTCAATGACGGCGGCTATCTCACCAGCAGCTTCGTTCCAACACTGGGTACAATGTTGCTGGGTCTCTTCGCCGGTCAATGGTTCCGCAGCTCAAACCCCAAAATACCGTTGCAACGATTTCTCCTAACTGGCTTGGCATTGTTCTGCGCCGGACTCGTTTTGCATTTCACCGGTGTCTGTCCGATCGTAAAGCGAATCTGGACGCCTAGTTGGACGCTCTTCAGCGGCGGCATCTGCTTCTTTTTCCTCGCTGCCTTTTCCTGGATTGTCGATGTGAAGAACCATACCCGCTGGGCTTTTCCCTTGGTCGTCGTCGGAATGAACTCCATGGCCGCCTACCTGATCGCCCACCTGTGGGAAGGTTTCATCATCAGCAGCCTCCACATCAATCTGGGATATCGCATCTTTCAGGTTTTTGGATCGGGCCTCGAACCTTTTGTGCTGGGCACAACGGTGATGGCAATCTACTGGCTGATCCTCTACTGGATGTACCGCAGAAAGCTCTTCCTGCGCATTTGAGTATGCGCCGTCCCTCGATTAGCGCAGCAGACGGAGCGCGTTTTCGCGAAAGACCTTGAGCAGGACCTCGTCCGGCAGATTCAGTCCATAGATGTTCCACCGTCCCCGTGTCGAAGCGTGCGAGGGATACTTGAAATACTCGTCCTCGGTTTCGAGAAAGCGGAAGTAAAGCCGATACATTGTCTCTTGGGGCAGCAGCTCTGCACCAAACAAAATCCGGTCCGGAAAGCGCAGAAAGAGCCGCCGCGCCGAATACGGCTGGCGTCCCAGCTCCGAAGCCCGCGCGCTGATGTCGATCAGCACATTCGGATAAGTCTCGAGCAGCTTCGTCGCGCGGCTGAGGTCCTCGCCGCTCTCCGCAACATGGGCAGCTACAAAAGTCGTCTTTGGATGCCTCGCGAAGACCCGGTCTCTCTGATCGAGCAGTTCCTCTTTCGAATATTGAGAGCCGTGAAAACCCCACTCCGGATGGGCAGCAAGCTCCTCATACCGTTCATTGGAGGCATCGATCGGCAGAAAGAACGCACTGGGGTCAGCAGTGTGAAACATGACCGGGGTCACCAGCTCCGCGGCCTTGTCAAAGATCGGAGCGAGCCTCTCGTCGTCGATCCTAAAAAGCTCGCCATCGTCGTCTCGAACAAGCAGCCCCAGGTCTTTCCAGAATTGATCCCCTGCGCGCCTCGTTCGACCAGCTGTTCCAGGCGGTCGCACGTCACCCTAGCAAAGTGATTTGCTCAATGCCTGACCGATCCATCCAGCCGATGGTCGCAAACCGGTGCGGGTCGGCGGCGTGGAATTATCGATCATCCGCAGCGCCGCCTCGCCGGTCTGCGTCGTAATATTCACGATGCGCTCAACGCCGCAGGCATCCATCACTTCAAGTACGCGGTCAGGCTCCAGGGCATCCAGGTGATTGTGATAGTCAATGACCGGACCTTCGGCTTCTCGATCTCACGTTCTTCCTTACGAGCATCGACCGCGGTTTAAATTTCCCTAAAGGAAGAGAAACCTCCGCTTTGGCCGTAACCACGGCCACAAACTTGTCTTCGTCGTTCGGTAGAGTCATTGCAGGGAGAGCCTCTTGAGAGTGTCCCGCGCGTTTGCCACTCTAGAGGCTGAAAAAGGATCGGTGAATCAGAAACGAAATAAAACAAAATGGCTGACTAACGTTCGTCCCGACGGCGATTCATTGGTCCCGGCTCGTCCAAATTCCTCGCCGAGGTTGCCGAGGGTGCACGTCGGTCGATGAGCATGTAGATGGCGGCGGTTGCCGCCAGAGGCATTAGACCGGCCACAAGAAAGGCCGGCCCATATGAGAAGCGGTCCGCTGTTACGCCAACGATGTATGTAAAGACGGAGCCCGCCAATCCTGCCGCGAGACCGCTTACCCCCGTAACCGTCGCCACGACATCCTGAGGGAAGAGATCCGCAGGGAGCGTCAGGCCCATCGTCGACCAGCTCGCGAATCCCCAAAGTGCGACACAGATCAAAGCCAATGCGAAATAGGAATTATGCACCCTCGCCGCGGGAATGCCGGCAAGCATGGGAACGCAGCTGATGGCGCACACCCAAAGCCGCGCCTCAAGTACGGGCATGCCCCGCCGCACCCAATAGCCGGAGAGCGCGCCCCCCGTAAAGTTTCCAATGTCAGCGGCGACAAACGGGATCCAGGCAAAGAGTGCGATCCGTTGCAGGCTGAAGCCACGAGCATCGCTCAGGTACTGCGGAAGCCAGAACACGTAAAACCACCAGATCGGGTCGGTGAGGGCGCGACCTAGGACAACACCCCATAGATTCCGCTCCCGCAACAGATTCCCCCAGCGGCCCCACCCAGCGGCTATGGATTTTGCGCGCGCCGTCTGTCCCGAACGAATATAGGTGGCCTCGCTCCCGGTTACTCGCGGATGACGGTCGAGTGGGTGATAAACCCGCAACCACACAAAGAGCCAGATGAATCCCAGTGAGCCGGAAAAGATGAACGCCCATCTCCACCCAACCGAGAGTGCGATCCAGGGAATCGCGAGTGCCGCGATCATTCCGCCAACACTTGAGCCGCTGTCAAAGACTGCGACAGCAAGGCTCCTCTCTTGATCGGGAAACCATTCAGCGACGGCCTTCCCGGCTCCCGGCCAGTTGAAGCCTTCTCCGATACCCAGCATGAACCGAAAGGCAGCGAAACCAAAAGCCGAACTCGCCAGACCGGTAATCATGTTGACCGTCGACCAGAGAATGACGGCTGCCGCCAGCCCGATACGCGTGCCGACAATGTCGAGAATAATTCCGCCGATCAGCCAGGTAAACGCATAGGAAACCTGGAACGCGCCCATAATCTTCCCCAGCTGCGTGTGGGTGAGATGGAACTGCGCCGTGATCATGGGAGATAGAACTGAAAAGGTCTGGCGGCTTATGTAGTTGATGACGGTGGAGCAGAAGAGTACCCAGCCAATGCGCCACCGTACATTCCCGCCGGCACTCTTCCCCGATGTCGTGGGTGGTGTATGCTTCGCTTCGATTGGATTGGTCGGCTGCCCCGGCATGATCTTGACTGGCATCCTTCTTTTTTGGAGTTCAACTCAATGGCCAGTGCAAAATGGAGCGCACGGCCGCAGTCTCTCGGATAGCGCTCCGTCGATTTAAAAGTTCAGCTTCACCGCTCCCTGGAAGATCCTGGCTCCATAGTTGTTGGTTGTGGCTGTGATCTGTCCAAATGTTGGTGAGGTCAGGGAGGTAGTCTGTCCAATATAGCCGCCGCTTTCCGGGGTCGCAAAGTTGGGATGATTTAGCAGGTTGAATGCCTCCAGACGAAGCGCAAGATTCAGACGCTCGTGGATGGGTAAGATTCGGCTCAAGGCGCTGTCGACTTGAAGGAACTTCGGGCCGCGGAACTGGTCGCGCGCCACACTCCCGTATGTTCCGATCGCGTTCGGCGCGAAGGCGCCGGGGTTGATGAACTGAGCGTTGATCGATTGTCCGCTCTTGATCTTGTTATGGGTATACAAAGCAGTCGACGGAACCAGATCAGGACGATCGTTCCCGATATCGGTGAGCGAATTGTCCACGCCCGTGATCACCGTAAAAGGCGCTCCATCGGTTGCATGAACAAGCGGAGCGAACTCCCAGTGATTCACGATCAGGCCCGCAGCCCCGGTGAGCGGAAAATGGCTCGTGGCCACTAGTAAGGTATTGAAGACATGGCGGAAGTCAAAGCCACAATTGGCGCGGTCGGCTTTGATATTGGCTGGGTCCTGCACCGTGACGGCTTCTGTATCGCCGACACTGTCGGCGATGTCGATGCAGTGAGACCAGGTGTAATTGGCCATCAATACAAAGCTCGACGACAGGCGGTGTTGAATGGTCGTGATGAGTCCGTTGTAACTTGAGTTGGCTCCCGTAACCACGAAGGTAGAGCCTTGACCGCCCCCCGCGTAGTAGGGGCCCGCCGCTGGATTCGCAAGCGTCAGGGAAAACCGCGACGCCGTATTGCCAAGCGTCGAGCACGGACCGTCGCCGCAATTGCCGGGAATATAAACCGCGGGACTCATCGGCAACGCGTAGCTGTTGTAGTTGGTCCGGTTGCCGATGTAGTCGATCTGGAACTGCCAGCCATGCGCAAACTCCTGCTGTATGCTTACGGTGTATTGGAACATCACCGGCGGCTGGTACTGGCGCGGCAGAACTATGTACTGCGATCCAGGCTGAAACGCTATATCCGGATTAGGCTTGATCGGCGCGGGAAACGGATTGGTCGTGACCGTGCCGTTAGACCACGGGCTCGAGAAGTTTAAGGGCTGATTCACGGGATTATTCGCGATGGACTGTGAAAACGGCGGGTTTACGTTCATGTTCTGGCCCATGAAGAAATTCACCAGGTCATAGACCATGGCTCCGCCGACACGGAAGACAAGCTTGCCGTCTCCCTTCAGATCGATCGTCGCTCCAGCCCGTGGAGAGAACTGCCAGAGAGAGTTTTTCGTCATGGCTTTGGGAACGCCGGCGTCTCCATAGAACAGGCTGCCCGCCGGGGCGTTGGGATAGACGCTGCTCACGGTGCCATTGAGAAAGTTTTTTATGCTGAACGTAGAGCCGCGGCCAAAATAGTCCGTCGGAAAAAACTCCGGCGCCCAGCGAACGCCGCCGGTCAAGACGATCTTATCGTTGAGGTGATAGGTGTCCATGATGTAAAGGCTCGGAATCGGTGCGCGCAACGCATCCAGCTGCGGACTGCTCTGTTCGAAACTGTTCATCGACCCGGTGAGGAAATCCAGATTTGCATCTGCGCCCGTAGCGCCCGGGCTCTGCCCGGCGGGTCCAAACTGGCTGTAAACGCCACTGAAGTTGAAAGACCCATTGCCTTGATAGACGTTGTTCTCGTTGAACTGGGAACGTACGAATTCGCCGCCAAAAGCGATCTGATGCTTGCCATGCACCCAGGTGATATCGTCCGCAAAGGCAAAGGTATTCACATTGAACGTCGCTGGCGCACCCGAATAGATGCTCCACTTATCGGTGACTTGCAGATTGAGGCTGACCGGCGCGGTGCTGTACATGTCGATGCCCAGGGTGGCCGGGTTGATGCCTTCGGGGGCCGGACCTCGATTGATGCGCCGCCGTGATCCCGTCGCGTGGAAGGTATTAACGAGGTGAGGGGTTGGAATATAGGTTTCGCCCAGCGTGATTGACTGCACACGCTCGTAGTTGCCGGTTTGTCCAGTGATAAGAATGTTGGTCGGCGAGAAAAAAGCCGGGTGCTGGTAGTCATCGATCCAATAGCGTCCATACAGGCTGTGTTGCGCATTGATCGACCAATCCCCGCGGGTCACGAATTGGTTCTCAGTCACCTTCGAGGGAATTGCGAAGGTTACAAGACCGCACGCGTTGGTCGGCGCAGGAAGATATTTGTCTAACGCAAGAGCTGTGACATTGAAAAGAGACGGATCGATATGGTTGTTCGGCAGGAGTGCGCCCGTTTGTGGATTGACCAATTGGATAGGGCTCGTCTGGCAGGCTGAGTTCTCGGTTGCAGAGAAGTCGCCGGCCAGGTTGGCGGCCGTCGGAACATAAGCAGGAGTCAACGACTGGCTTTGGCCGCTGTTGAGCCGCTGATATCCGGCAAAGAAAAACAGCTTGTCGCGAATGATCCTGCCGCCGAAGGTGCCGCCAAACTGGTTCTGATGCAAAGTATCTTTCGATGTCGAAAAGAAGTTCGTCGCATCGATGTAGTTATTGCGAATGAACTCAAAGGCCGAGCCATGCCAGTCATTGGATCCGGAGCGAGTAACCACATTGACGAGGCCTCCCGGGTGCAGTCCACTCTGTGCGCCGAGGTCTGTCGTCTCTACGCTGAACTGCGCGACTGCGTCAGGGAACGGGAAGGGAAGATTGATATTGGTCATGTAGTCGTTGTGGTCGCCCCCATCCAGCCGGTAATCGGTGAAGTTCCCTTGTCCGCCGGCAATGGAGATGACCGCTGAGCTATAGAACGTCTTGCTTCCTTGAACATCATTTCCCTCATTGGCATTCACCGCGCCTCCCATAAGCGTGACGAGGTCGGTCATCTGCCTTCCATTGAGGGGCAGCGCGGTGAGCGTCTTTTCATCGACCGTCTGCTTCAGCGAGCTATCTTCGGTCTGGAGTGCAAGACCAGCGGCCCGCACCTCGACCACCTGATTAACGTTTCCTGGCTTCATGCTCACATTGACAGCTATACTGCTGCCCACATCGAGCACAATGTTCGACTGGCGATAGTGCTGGAATCCTGCAGCGTCTGAGTCGACAAGGTAGTTCCCGATGGGAAGACTCGGAAAGCTGTACAGGCCGGTGCTGCTGCTCGTCGCCGCATGCTTAACCTGTGTTGCAACGTCGGTAGCCGTCACCGTCGCGTTCGGAATGGCCGCGCCGGTCTGATCGAGAACACTTCCCTGAATGCTGCCCGTACCCGCCGTCTGCGCCAGGACTGGCGCTGTGAAAGACAGCATGTACAGACCGAGACTCGCCAGAACGGAAATATACAATTTTGTTTTGTGTGTCACTCTAGTTAGGCACATCGGAGTTCCTCCACGAGTGAATGATGTTTCGGTACTGTTTGGCCCTGAAGAAGCCCTAAGCGCGATCGTTGTTTGGCGACACCTCCCCGCTTGATCCGCTGAGCATTCAAGGTGGGCGGACCCAGTGTTATGTGTCTTGTGTCTTCAGGCGCCGTTCTTCGCGCTCATCCCGGCTGCGGAACAGGATGATCGACGATCTCTTCTGCCGTTGGGTCCCAGTAAAGCTTCTTTCCCGTCAAATACGATTGGGCCGCCATGATGATCACGATTGAGTGAGAGAATCCGTGATCGACTGTGGCGCTCGGCTGGCTGCGGTTGCGCATGGCGGCGAACCAATCGACTACATGACTTACATCGTCATCGTCGGGGCCGAGCGAGTTTGGCGCCGCTGCCCCCGGCACCTGGATCAACTCTTCGGCATCGTTGCCGGTTCCAACGATAGGCACTCCTTTGTAGACAGGGCCGCCACCGTAAGGATCATACTCATCTCTGCCGCCCTCTTTGCTCACCGTGAACAGCGAAGCCCCTTCTCCCCCATAGTTGGCGATCGTGCCGTCCCTGCCCTGGATGCGAGAGAAGCTCCGGTAGCTGTTGCTCATGATGGACTTATAGGTGTAAAGAAATCCCTTCGGATAGGTCACCGCCGCCACGCAGGCGTCAGGATTCTCGCGCCCATCGGTCCAGGTGAAGACCCCGCCATTCGCCACCACGCTGACCGGATAAGCTTCGTCGGTCCACAGGTGCACCAGGTCGCAGCCATGACTCATCCATTGATCGAAGAGTCCGGAAGAGAAGTCCTTGTACAGTCTGAACTCCAGATAGACATGCGGGTCAAACGGACGGTCCGGCTTGCCTAACAGCCAGCGCTTCCAGTCGGTGTCTTCTTCCTTGAGTTGCGAGGGGCGATTGAGCCATTCCTTCCACTCCATGTTGCGGTCCTCTAGCATCTCGCGCGAGACGCCGACGTCCCAGGGGACGAAGCGCCAGCGCTCCTCGTTGACATTCCATTCCTGTTCGACGTGCACCACCTTGCCGATGCGTCCTGAGCGAATAATGTCACGCACAGCGATCTGGTATGGCTGGCTGCGGTGCTGCGATCCCATCTGCACGACTTGCTTCGAGTCCTTGGTCACATCGCGCGCTTCCTTGGCCTCTGACAACACGTTGGCAAAAGGCTTTTCAACGTAACAATCCTTGCCCGCCTTCACCACTTCAGTACATAGCTTTGCGTGTTGAAAATCGCCGGTTGCGATCATCACGCCGTCGATGTCCTGGCGCGCCAGCATCTCTTCGGAGTACTTGTAGATCTGAGGTTCGAGATTGAATGCCGCCCGTACCTGGGCGGCCCGCCGATCGCGCGCCTTGTTCCAGATGTCGCAGACTGCAACCGTCTCGACGGGCGTCTGTTTTGAGGCCAGTTGGACCATATGTACATGGCCATGACTGCGGCCGCCGCAGCCCAGTTGTCCCAGACGTATCCGGTCATTGGAGCCGAGAATCCTTGCGTAGGAGCGGGCGCTCACGCTGGCTGCCAGCAAAGTACCGCCCGCCTGTTTGAGAAATGTCCGTCGATCGGTACCTGAATTCGTCTCTTGCGTCATAACGCCCCCATCGGTCCTGTGCACTTTCTTGTACAGTCCTTGCAGTGCCGGCCGCTTCGCTTCCTGGCGAGGTTTAGTTACCGCGCCAAAAGCTGTGAAGCTCTGCGGCTGAATCCTGATCGAGATAGACGGTCGCATCGGGATGCGTCCGTAGAATCGTGGACGGGCACTTCGTCGAGATATCCAAGGTCAAGGTTTGTTTCATGATCTGCGCCTTTCTTTTTCCCGGCACCGAAACAATCAATTTAGGCACTCGAAAGAGCGCGGGCATCGTGACTGTGATCGCACTCTCGGCCGTGTCTTGAAAAGTAGAGAACCAGCCCTCAGCGACCTGCTGGTTGCGCGAAACCGGATCGAGATGGACGACCTTGACGTCCACAACATCAGCAAAGTCCGCGATTCCTGGATCGTTGAACGCCAGGTGGCCATTCTCCCCGATTCCCAGGAAACACAGAGCGGGTGAGGCCGCAGCTAGATCTTCTGCATAAGTACGGCAGACAGCCTCCGTATCCGCGGAGCTCCCGTTGATTTCGTGAAACTGATGCAGGGAAACTTTCTCGGTCAGCCTTTGACGAAGATACTTCCGGAAGGAAGCTGGATGGTCTGCCGGGATACCGACATACTCATCAAGATGAAAGCCGCGGATATGCTTCCAGGGAACATCCTGGATGCGAGTGAGCGAATCGAGCGTCTCCAGTTGCGATGCTCCAGTGGCAAAAATGACGCCGATAGACCTGTTGTGCGCCAGATCGCGTAACGCTCGGGCAGCAGCTTGAGCGGCAGCTTCGCCCGCCGCCGCCCGAGTGGGATAAACCTCAACCTTCAATGTTCCGACTTCAAAACGCTCGATATCCGTGATCGGACTACCCATGACCCCTCGTCTTTTTTGAATGACCGGCGTCGTCTGGCTCTCGGACGATCTGGTGTGATCTGTAGGTGGTGAAGCGACAGCGAGCCTGCGGTACTGAACGATGTAGACAATCGTTAAATGAAGGCAACAAGCGTGTCAAGAAAATTTGCCCATTAAATGAGAATTATTTCTCAAAATAGCGTGCAAGAAACGCTTGGCTAATTGAGTGGATCAGAAAAATTTCTCGCTATGTATACTGTGTGCGAACAGAGCGCACAATGAAGCATTGCCGCCTGTCCCAACGTGCCATGAAAAAAGACGCACCCAAAAAGAAAACAGGACTTCGCGAAATAGCTGCTTTGGCCAAGGTCAGCGTCACCACCGCGTCGCGTGTACTGAATGGAAATAACCGGGTCGATCCAGCCATTCAGCAGAAAGTGCTGCAGGCCGCGGCCAAGCTCGATGTGGACCTCTCCAAGAGAAATAAAACCAAGGCCCTCGCCTTCCTGCTAAGCAATCGCGCCATGCTGCACGCCTTCCACTCGCGAGTGTTGAAGGGGGCTGAAGCATGTTGCGCCGCCCATGGGTGGGACATGGTTTTTCTGTCATTCAGCTACTCCCCCCACATGCCCTGGCAGGAACTGTATCTGCCGAAGGTCGTGCAGCGCAGAGACATGGTGCGCGCCGTAATCCTGGCAGGCACAAACTCTTCGAATCTGCTGGAACTGTTGGAGCACCGCGGAATCCCCTCCGTTGTACTGGGAAATAATCTCATCGGAGAACCGAAGAAAGCCCGTTACGATGTGATCTTCTCCGACGAGACCCAGGGAAGCCACAATATGACCAGGTATCTCATCCAGTTAGGCCATCGCCGTATCGGCTTTGTGGGAAACCTGCAGCTACCGTGGTTTTCGCGCGGCTTTATCGGATATCAGAAGGCCATGGAACGGGCTGGCCTGCGCCCGGCCCACAGCAGCATCGATTCGGAGGATGATACCGAGATTGGCTATCTCGGCACGAAATTCTTGTTGGCCTCAAACGAGCCTCCCACGGCGATCTTCGCGGGAAATGATCAGACCGCATACGGAGTCTATAAAGCGGTCCGGGATAGCGGCCTCAAAATCCCCGACGACATAAGCGTTGCCGGATGCGACGACACCATCGGAGCCTGGCTCTACCCCGGCCTGACGACCATTCGCGAGTTCCCTGAACACATGGGAAAACAGATGGTGGAAATGGCGATAAAACGGATTTCCGATCCCAGCCTTCCGCCCCAGAGCGTGACCGTTCCTACCGAATTCATCCAGCGGGAATCCTGCCGTGCAATCTCGGATCCGGACGCCACGGCTCTCGAAGAAGCTCTGCAAAGGGTGACAATCGGATGATCGAGTAATCCTCTGAGAGGTCGCTCTGACCCTACGCTATGGTCGCCGTCCCAAAAAACGGACCCAACATTGAGAAAATTTTCTCAAATTGTCTCAAATGGGTCATTTCTTCCGGTAGTATGGCTCAGAACTTGGGGAACGAAACCAAATGATGAAGACCTGGCTTCTGTCGGTGCTTCTCCTGTCATCCTCGGCCTTTGCTCAGAATTTTTCCGGTTTATGGGTCGTCAGCGGCGATGTAGATGATGATTCCGTCACCCCTGCCTGCATGCTCGAGCAGAAAGGGCACATCCTCTCGGGAACCTGCAAATTAGATGGAAATCGTACCGCTGCGGCGCAGGGATCGGTCAAGGGAAAGCAAGCGACATGGAGCTATACCACAACCTACCAGAACACCCCGTTCAAGCTCACCTTGTCCGGGATCATCGGCGAAGACAAGCTGATGCAGGGGACAATCTCGATCGATCCTTCCGGAGCTTCGGGCGAATTCACCGCCGAACGGCAAAATCACTAGTCGTCTCTCCATCTCCCCATCTCCAGCCCTTCAGGACGAACAGCGACCCGTCGGACCCGCTATAGGTCGATTCGCTTTAAACCCCTTTCTTCCAGTCAGCATCGCTCGCTTTCTTCAAACGGAGTGTCAACGAGCCATCCGCATTTGTTTTCTCATGGCAAGCCCAGCGAATTGGCCGGCGCACGCCCTTCACCAGCAACTCGGCACGCAGCACAATCTGCTGGCCATCCAGCCCTCTAGGCAGCAGGATCGAGGCCTCGCGCAAACGCCCCGCGTAAGGCTGACCGGCATCGAGGTTCCCGCCAACCTTGATGCCGTCGAGAGTCTCCGCATAGATTCCCAGCACTCCAGGTACGCCGGCAACTCCATCATTCACGATGGCCAGAATAAGCTCCATCGTGTCGTAGCGCTTTCTCTGCCAGATTAGTGACGGACGAACGCGGTAGCCCATTCGCTGCTCCATGGCGCGGAGTGAATCTGGGTATTTCTCATAGTACCGGCGAATATTGTCAGCCTCGGTCCAAAGCCCAAAGTAGTTCGAACCAATGTCGAGCGCATGATAGCCCGCACTCTCGCGATAAGGCAGCGCGATGGGCCCGCCAATCTGCTGCGGATAATCGCCCGCGGGCTGCTGTTCGCTGTCATGGCCAACAAAAGCAAGCTTCGACTCGGGCAACTTCGCGAGGCAGGCTTTCTCCTCGTCCGCGAACCCAGGCAGCACGTGGTGCCGGTTCGCGCCATCTTCGAGAACTGTCGCTATCCACGGTGGCCGGTTGCTAAGTTCCTCAATCTGCACCGGCTCATCCATGATCAGGCTGTCAGAGCGCAGCCAGCAGCCCGCGCGGACGGCTATGTCCCGTATCTGCTGATTGCCGACTGCGCTGATGTCCGGTTCGGTATTGACGGCCAGAGGAGTCGTCTTCCATGTCTCCATCTGCAGCTCGGTCATCTGAACAAAGGTCTTTTCCGCAGTGAGGTAATCGGGAAACGGGTTGGGAAGATCGTTGGTGTGGCCTTCGCCCCAGAACCCATACATCATCAAGTCCATATACTCCAGTTGCGGATGGCCCTCAAAGCGCGCAGCCAGAAGCTCATTCAAATCGGCAAAGGCCTTTTGAAACTCCGGCGAGTCATAGCGTGGCTCATAGAAGTCGTAGCTGGTGCGATGCTCCTTCGACTTATGACCGATGTTGACGATCGGCACTTTGCCATGCAGGAAGTCGGGAAGGGACAGCTTCTGCGGTTCGATGTTCGGACTTGACAGCTGTATGCGGAAGCTCACGCCGAGGTTATGGCGTTTGGCCGCGTCGAAGGTCGCCTCCCACACCGGCGACAGTTCAAGTTTGCCAGGTCCCGTATGAATGTCGCGCCAGTCGCACCGGATATAGAGAACATCGACGAACGGCAACGCGGCCATCTTTTCAACGCTCTGTTCGAGCGTCTCCACTCCGCATTGGACCCGCAGCGCGGGACCATTCTCTTCCCAGGTGTAGCCCACCAATCCCGTGCCAAAGTTCCGAATATGTTCGCGCGAGGCATGGGTGATGAAGATCGTATACCACCCGTCGTCCTGGCTGACGCCGAAAGGTCCCTGGTCCAGCCTGTTCGTCACAGTCGGGCGCCCGAAGTCATAGCCCTCCCATAGATGATCGGGAACGTCGGCCCTCAGTCTCGGAGCGATGACGCTGCCGACCGTACCCAATAACGCTCCCGATTTGAGGAAGTCTCGTCGCCGCATACAAAACCTCGCGAAAAACTACTGTTGGAATAGAGGGAAAGCGCCCGCTCAAACTTCTTGGCGCAGATTCGGCCGCAAGGTCAGGGAACCATCCTCATTGAGCGTCTGGTGGCAGGCCCAGCGCACCGGATAGCTCATCCCCTTGACTTCAATCTCCGCCTTGAGCTTTGCCCCCTGCCACTTGGTGCCCGCGGGCAATACAAACTGCGCCTGCCGGATCTTGCCCGGCAAAGGATAGCCCGCATCGAGACATCCGCTGGCCAGCTTTTTGCCGTCGTCGCCTTCGACCGTCACGCGTAACACACCGGGAACACCGGCGATGCCGTCGTTCGCGAAGCCGACAATCAATCCAACATTGCCAGCGTCTGCATAGCTCCAGATGAAAGACGGTCTCACCTTGTAACCGATGCGACTATTAATGCGATCAAACCACACGGGATAGGCCTCGTAGTAGCTCTCGAGGTTCTTCGCACTGATCTGGTGAAAGTTCCAGAGCGACCAGTAGTTCGCTCCAATATCCATCACGTGCGCGATCATGTTCTCCGCGGGAGAGATTCCTTCGTGCGCGGTGGTTGGCGTGGGCGGCTTACCCGGCAGCGCCTGTTCCAGCAATGCGCCGATCCATGGCGGCCGATTGCTGAGGGCCTCGATCTGCTCGTTCTCGATAAAAATAGTATCGCTGCGGATCCAGTTGTTGCTGCGTACCGTCCGGTCAAGCACTTCAGAGTTTCCGACGCGGCTGTAGTCGGGCTGAGTATTAGTCAGCAGCGGTGTCTTTGTGAAGCTGTCCAGCTGTACTTCCAGCATTTGGACCCACGTGCGTTCGGCCGTCTGATAGTCGGGGAAAGGATTGTTGGCGAAGGGCCATGTATGCCCTTCGCCCCAGAATCCATACATAAACGTATCGATGAACTCGACCTGCAGGTTTCCATTGAACTCCGCTGCCAGCAGGCCGACCAATTCTTTGAAACACTGCTGAAAGTAAGGATCATCAAAGCGCGGCTGATAGCGGGAGTGCGGATTGTCTAAGAATCGCTGTCCCGCCTTGCGGTCCTCTTTTGCGCTCATGACCAGGTCCACCTTCGGGACCTTATTAAGTACGAAGTCAGGCAGCGCGGCTTCGTGAAAATAGTCTGGCGCACTCATTTGCACGCGCAAGCCAACTCGCTTCCTGTTTTTCTTGGCGAGATCAAACGCCAGCTTGAGATACTCAGGCATCTCCAGCCGGCCAGGGCGTGGCTGCACCTCGCGCCACGTCGGCCGAAGATAGATCAGCTCTCCCAGCGGAAACTTCACCAGCCTCTCGATCTCCTGGTTCACGTCTGGGGACTTGATCTCGTCCGTCCCCATATCGGCGGTGACATAGGTGACCAGCCCTCTGCCATAATTTGAGACCACCGCGTCGGTCGGGGTGGTTGTCATCACCACTTCGTCTCCCGGGATAGCAGCGTCGGGCGGATACTGAGGAAAAGGACCCTGATTCAAACGATCTCGAACCTCGGGACCAGAGCCGAAGTCGTACTTCCCCCAGTCGTGGGCCCGCACCATTCCAGGGGCCTGCCCGGTACTTAGACTAAGGGCTCCGGCTGCGGCAATCCCGCTCTTGAGAAAATCTCTGCGCTGCATTGAAATCAGCTCCTCATGGTTGGAATACGGTGCAGCACGGACGCCGCTCTTTCATTGCCGAACGTCAAAATTGCAGCTTGCCTGCAAATTGGATCTGACGTTGTGGAAGCACAGTCGATGTGATGACGCCGGTCTGGCCTGGTCCATCGGTGATAAATGGATCGGGCTGCGAGAAGACGGCATGGTTGAAAGCATTGAAGAACTCTGCGCGAAACTCGAAGCTCACGCGTTCCGTGATGGGGAAAAATTTGCGCGCCGAGAGGTCCAGTGAGCTCTCCCCAGGCCCTTCCAGAATGTTCTTGCCCGCATTACCGAAGCAATTGCAAGTCGGCACCGGGAAATCATTCGGGTTGAACCACAGCGATGGACCGCGATGCGCCAGGTGGCCATCGCCGATGCGGTCCGTGCGCAGCAAGCCCTGAGAGCCGGTATTCGTCGGGTCGTAGCTCATCTCCGGCGAGAAGGCAAAGCCGGAACGGAAGGTGATGATGCCACCCACGTGCCATCCGCCAAAAGCCTCGTCGAGCATCTTGCCGTTATTCAGGAACCGCTGCCCTTTGCCGACGGGCAATGCATAGTCCACGCTCGTGACCCAGCGATGCCGGTTGTCAAAATCGGAGACGCCTTTCTCCGCCGGCAGGTTATAGCTGTTCTGCGGCCAGGGTGCATTGCAGCAGATCTCCGGCTGATCGTTGATCGATTTGCTGAAGGTGTAAGCACTAATGAAATACAGACCGTTATTCGACCGCTTCTCCACCTTGAGCTGAAACGAATGGTAGGTCGAATTGCCCCGGTTCTCGATCGACGCAAACGGGCCGAAGTTCGGATAGGGACGCAGGGATTGATCGAAAATCGTCTGAGGTGTCGGAATCTGGTTGCGGTCGACCAGAACCTGGAGGTGCGTTCCTTTCGTCCCGACATAGGCCGGAGAGATAAGGATGTCGCCCGGAAGCTGGTACTCGACGTTCATGTTCCATTCGTCGTAAACCGCGGTGCGCGGGTTAAAGTCCTGACTGGTAACGCCGGCGTTGACCGCTTCGTCGGCATTGAGAGCGGGAAAGCCGGTCGCCAGGGTCAACGCCGGCGTCAAACCATCACTGATAAACGTAGGCTCATAAAAGAAAGGCAGGTTGTAGTTGATCTGAAGCGGGTCCCCGGTTCGGATTTCCTGGAAGACAAAAAATCTTCCGAAACCGACCCGCACGACAAGTGGACGATCGGGAAGCGGTTTGTAGGTAAAGCCGAAACGTGGAGCAAAATTGTCCTTCGCTGTATTGGCCAGCTTCGAAGGATACCCGGGCGTTCCCGCAGGGATAATGATCCCCTTTGTATAGTCGAAGTTGCTCTGCCGGTTATGCGCTTCATAAGAAGGCGTCGCATAGTCATAGCGCAGCCCGAGGTCCATCGTCAGACTTGGAGCAGCTTTGAAGATGTCTTCAAAGAATGCCCCATAGGAATGCTGGCGATTGCCATAATAAGATACCGTCGAGATCTTCGAGGAGACCGGCAGACCCAGCAGCGTGTCCGCCACCGCATTGCCGCTGCCTTGCTGGTTTACCGGATCAGCCGCCGTAAACTGCCCGCTATACTCCATGTTGCCGCGTGGCTGACCGATCTGTAACAGATTGAATTGGTCCCAATGGATCTGCGGTCCCACTCGGATCTGGTGATTTCCATGCACCCAGTTCAGGGTGTCGTCGATCTGAATGTCCTGGCTAGTGCTCTTGGTCGGGGTGTACAAAGGCTCGCCAAGACCGTTATATCCGTCGATCGAAAACCACGTCAGGCCATTGACTTGAGGATCGTCAGGAACGCCCGGAATCTGGAGATTGACCGGGGGATAATGCTGTCCATAAGACGGCGAGTTCGAAACATAATGAAGGCGGTTGTATCCGACACGCAGCGCATTCACCAGGTCTGAGGTCAGCAGATGCGTATAGCCCAATACCGCGCCGTTTATGTCTGTCGGCCGGTTCCCGGTGTTGTAGCCGCCTCCATCCGCAATGCCTTCAAACACTGGTGCCTGAAAGCGCTGCTGGGTGCCATACGAATATCGCTCGAAGAGCTGGATCTTCGATGTCAGGCTTTCATCGACCCGCGCATCCATTTGGTCACCGTTGTTGTAGCCCGGCGCATTCACGCGATAGTTGTTGGCAAAGCCCGGGAGGTTGGGCGTCGGGTACAGCGCCGCATAATTCGACCCGATCGAGTTAATGCCCTCATTGATGACGTTCGCCTGTCCCGGGATCGGAAGCCCGGTTGCAGGGTCGAATCCAAACCCGTCTCGGACCGTCTGTCCGTTTACGGTGCGAGTAGTGGCCGGGTTATAAATCTCATTCGTATATACCGGACGACCCAATGGGTCTACGCCGGTCTGGGGGCCGAGAATATCACTGAAGTCGCCCTTGGCCTCCGCGGCCGTCGGCACTGTCGCAAAGTCGGTGTCCGCCGATCCGATCCGTGTCCCTTCATAATCAAGGAAGTAGAAAGCTTTGTTCTTCAGAATTGGACCGCCGATGGTCCCCCCAAACTGGTTCTGTCGGTAGGGAGCCTTCTGGTCGTCAGGAGATTCGAAATAACCACGGGCGTCCAGAACGTCGTTACGCAGGAACTCCCACGCGCTCCCATGGATCTGGTTCGTTCCAGACTTGGTCGTGGCGTTGATTACCGCGCCGCCGCTGCGGCCGAATTCTGCGGAGTAGTTCGATGTCTGGATCTTGAATTCGGCGATCGCATCGACACTGCTTACAAAGGACAGGTCGCCGTTGTCATTGGAGTTATTGTCCACGCCATCCAGCACGAAGTTATTCTGGTCCCCGCGAGTTCCATTCACCGAGAAGTCGCCGCCCGCATTCCCGTTGGTCGGCGTCGAGCCACCATTCACCGGGCCTTCGGTGATCTTCGCCACGCCCGCTGTTAGGGTCGCCAGGTCGGTGTAACGCCGCCCGTTGAGGGGTAGCTGTTCCACCTGCTGGCCGGTAATCACATCTCCCAGGGAAACGGTTTCGGTTTCGAGTAGCGGAGGAGCTCCGGTGACAATAGCTGTTTCCCCCTGCGATCCCACGCGCAGAGTGAAGTCGAGGCGAACGTTCTGTTGCACGTTCAGAACAATGTTATTGCGTACCTGCGTCTGGAAGCCGGCCGATTCAATCGAAAGAGAGTAGCGGCCAATTTCGAGCGGAGTGACAACATAACTTCCGCCTGCATCGGTTTTGGTAACCGTCGCGATCCCGGTATCGGAATTAGTCGCCGTTACCGTGGCCTGAGGGAGGACCGCGCCTGTCGAGTCCTTCACCGTGCCCGCGAACGAACCTGTGTCTACCTGCGCCCACCCACTGACCGCAGTTTCCAGGCAACAAAATGCGACAAGAAATAATGCGGCTTTCTTCAAAGGTTGGCCTCCGCATGATAGCGAAATGTATCTTTAGTTTCATTTTTGTATATCGTCTTGTTTCGCTTGTCCAGAAAAAACGCGCTTTGTCCCAAAGTCTTAGCCGTTTCGATGGAGAACAAAAGTTTCGAAACAAGCCGATAGAAAGCGGTTCCCTGAGAGTACAGGGACCAATCATCGAAAGCCGTACGAGTTTTCTGAAGAGAAAACTGGGCTCTACGCGCCGTGCGTGGTTGCCTGCCCAACTCTCCCAGCCGCGCAGCGATGTCTACACTCATGTTAGGAAAGCGGTCGAGGCTCTCCGGGACATTCGTACTACCTCGGCCTCAACGAAGGCGCGCCGCTCAGCAATGCGGCGTGGCAGGCGGAGTATCTCAAGCCCTTCGGCTCTGACATCTTCCACATCGACGAAGGCTATCAATTCGCGCGTGGGGAGTACGGCATCCCCGATGCCTGGGTCTTTCCGAACGGACTCGGCTCCATGGAGCACGAAATCCGGGGCCTTGGGTTGACTCCGGGCATCTGGACCACCTCCTTCGAAGTCTCCGAACGTTCGTCGGTCTACTTGCAACCTCCTGACTGGCTGTTGAAGAACGCGGAGGGCGAGCCGATTCACGCTGGATATGTCGTCGATCAAAAAGACAAACTCTATGTGCTCGATACCACCAATCCCGAGGCACAGCAGTATCTGAGCTCGATCTACCGCCAGCTAGTGTCTTTACTCCCCTGCTTAACAACCGATATGTACCGAAGTAGCGGTTGCGGTTCAGACTTACACGAGGACGACTTCGATGTTTTGGCTGCGGAGCGACTCGGCCGTCTCCGCGGGAAGGTCGCGATCGGTGATCACGCAGTGAATCGCGGAGGGCGGCACGATGCGCGACAGACTGCGGCGCTCGAACTTGGTGGAATCGCAAACCGCCACAACCCGGCGGGATGCCTTAACCATCGCGCGGTTCACACGCGCCTCGAGCAGGTTGGGCGTCGTCAGCCCTACTTCCGTATCGAACCCGTCCACGCCCAGGAAAAGGATATCCGCATGCATCTCCTGCAACACATCCTCAGCAAGCGGTCCAACCAGCGAAAATGAGTTCTTGCGAAAGCTTCCACCTATGAGGATCACTTCCAGGTCGCTACTGGCCAGATCGGTTGCGATATTCACTGCATTCGTAATGACCGTGAGCTGGGAGAATTTCTTCAACTCTTGGGCAATTGCAGAAGTGGTCGTCCCGGAATCGAGAATGACGCACTGCTCCTCTTCGACCATCTTCGCCGCGGCTACCGCGATCCGCTGTTTTTCCTGGGAATGCTGCTGTTGCTTCTCCTGCAGCGAAGGGTCGAACAGCGCACTGGCTTGCATGCGGAGCGCTCCGCCATGGGTCCGGTGGAGTAACCCCTTTGACCGCAGATATTCAAGGTCTTTGCGTATCGTGATCTGCGAGATGCCAAGTTCGCGCGAGAGCTCACCGACCAGAACACGACCTTCATTCTCAATCAAGGAGAGTATATGCTGCCGGCGTTCATCGATCAGAAGCTGAGTGGGTTCCGTAGAGTGATTTTCTGCAGGGCGCGCCATAGGTTTCGGATAATTTCCTTCGGAGCCTACACCAAACCGGACCGCCAGTCACGCACATATTGGTGTCCGGCCAAATCTACGGGAAAGCTGCCCCGAGTCGTATACCTGACCGGCAGCAATCATCCAAAAGGATTCAACTATGTACATTTAGAAATAAATGCTAATAATACGGAAGCCAAAAACTGCTCCAACTTTGAGAGCCTCATGCCTCAGTTTGATATAACCATCGCCGGCGAAGTCAATCTGGATCTCATCCTTTACGGTCTGGAAGAAGACCTGCCGGTCGAACGCGAGCTCCTGGCCTCGAACTTCGAGATGACCCTCGGCAGCTCGTCCGCGATTCTCGCTCACAACCTTTCCACGTCGGCTTCATCACCTGCTACGGGCCCGATTCTATGGGACGGCTCGCCATGGAGCGGCTCACCGACAGTGGGGTCGACGTCTCCCGCTCCCTTTGCGGCGCAGAGAACGCAAAAACTGGCGTGACGGTCCTGTTGCCCCATGGCCGCTCCCGCAGGTTCTCACCTACCCCGGCGTCATGTTCGACATGACAGTCAGAGATTTGGACATCGACTACCTCGCTTCTGCCCGGCATTTCCATTTATCTTCTTTATTTTTGTTGCGTGACCTCCAGCCAGGCCTGCCGGCGCTCTTTCAGAAATTGAAGCGCCGCGGCCTCACCTCGCATGACACCAATGACGATCCTGAGGACCAGTGGAACGGTGTGCTGCAAGAGCTTCTGCCGTATGTGGATCTCCTGCTCCCCAATGGCGACGAAGCGCGCCGCATCGCCAGGCGCGATTCCCTCGACGAGGCGCTCGATGTGCGGGGAGAGGCGGTCCCGGTGATCGCCGTCAAGCGCGGCCCTGAGGGATCAATCGTGCAACAGGGTAAGCACCGGCTCGATCGTATTGGACGATGCGACAAACGATCGTGGCCTGGCGATGACCAGCTCCTTTACCAATATGCTACTGACCGGCCAGATTCTGGCCCACGCCTGGAGCGCCGCCGAATACGAATCTATCCTCCAGACTCTGGTGGCCGCAGGCGAATCATTTCTGCCCAGGGCCGCCGAACTAGCCTTCAAGCTGTCGCAGCACGGCTACAGCAAAGCATGCTTCGTCGGTTCGGGCGTGCTCGCTGGGGCCGCTTTGGAATGCTCGCTGAAGCTGCTTGAACTCACCGCCGGCAAGGTCCAGACCATGACACAATCCACCCTTGCTCTGCGTCACGGACCAATGGCAGCCCTGGATCGCGACACGCTACTCGTGAGTCTGGGTTCGAGCGATCCACGCCGCAGGCAGTATGAACTGGACCTGCTCTGCGAGATCGGCAGCAAGGATTTAGTCTGCACCCGCGTCGCTGTAGCGACCGATGCGAACCTCTTACTCGCCGACGCTGAATACGTGCTCGCTCCAGAGACCGGGGCCGCCATCCCCGACCTGTACCGGCCGGTCCTCGACGTAGTCTTCGGCCAACTGCTCGGGCTCTTTGCCTCCATCCAGTTGGGATCGAAGCCAGACGTTCCCAGCCCCAACGGAGCCATCAGCCGAGTCGTGCAAAACGTCGAGATCCATTAGAGTAGTTCCCGAGGCCAATGGCTGGGCCACCATCGGCATCCTCCTTGATTCGGGAGGCAGCTCCCCTCCGCCGGAATACTCCTCGCAGAAACAACTTTCAAAAGGCAGCCTGCTGCCCGTAGAGGTCTTCCGAAAGGTGTAAACGGAAAAATCCGTCCGCTCTTGGTGCGCCGTCGCAACGATTTATACCCTAACGAGAACACGTTTGCGCTCTTCGCGGTTCTTAGAGGAGGCTAGTCGGGTGTCGTTATCGCTGAGCTGAATTACTCATCTGTTGGAAAGGCTTGCACGCCAGATAGGGTGAGAGTATAGCCGGGGGCGTGATCCGGAAGGCCCATATCGACTGGCCGCCACAGATCCAGACATCGCCGGCCAATGACATTATGAAGCACAACTGCTTCACGGGCGGAGATCTTGATACTGTAGGGGCCGCCGACGGCAGGCGGGTGGATTTGCAACTGCCAGCGGTGGTCGGCCCGCGACCGCTGAAGCGGTGGTTGCGCCGATCTCGACTGTGACCTTGTCTCCCGGTTCCGACCAAACCCATAGAGTGTTGGCCCTGCCGCGTTGCATGACCATGTCGTCGCCAAAGAGCGGGCTGACGAACAGTAACGGCTTAGGCGCGGTTTGCACAGGCGTTTGAGCAACGGCGCCCGAGACTTAAGAGCCATCCGCAAAAATGGCCATCAAAGCCGCGGCGTTACGATCATTGGCGTATTTCCTTGTTGAAGAATCCGGCAGTCCGAAGAAGGACTGTACCAATCGTGTCCAAACAAAAGCCGCAGGGATAAAGCGATTTATTTGGCTTGCGAACGGCGTGATCAAGTGTGTATATTCCGTATGCCAGAGAACGGTAACTAAAACGTGGCTTAGTCTGCAAGTCCGGTGGCCGAGTGCGTTGACGGAAAGATTGCATGATACGGCTGACGAGAATGGCGTCTTCGTTGAAGGAGACGGGCTTACCCGCTGACAGGACTCTTGCTCGCAACGATTCGATGCTCTCTGGGGCGCAGCCGCCGCCTTCCCAGCCGTTGCATGTCATCATCGATGGCGCAAGACCCACGCGCTTATTACGAAGTATCTTTACAGGCGGTTTCTTGAGCAAGCTGGAGCGTTAGTCCATGAAAGCGTCTGGGCGGATACGCCGGACTCACTTGTCATGTCCCGCGGCATCAAGATTTCTTCGTTTTCTGTGCAGTCAGCTAAGTATTCAAGAAAGGACCTTTGTGAAAACCTTGCGACTGAAGTGCATGATGACCGCACTGACAATAGCTCTCACAGTAGCACCCCGGCTTGCGGCTCAGGTGCAGACGATTGTGCCGCCGGTTATTCCGGGAGCAAAACCGGTGATGGTCGAGCACATCAAGGTCCACGGTACGGCACTGGAAGGCAATCTTGAGGGTGATGCCGTCGATCGCGACGTCATCGTCTTTCTGCCGCCCGGCTACCAGAAGGACAAGCACCGCAGGTATCCGGTCGTGTATGCGCTGCATGGCTTCTTCATCGGGGCAGCGCAGTGGACGGGTGAAATCCACGTGCCGCAGACGATCGAAGGAGCATTCGCGCAGGGCGCGAAGGAAATGATCGTTGTGCTTCCGGACTCGAAGACAATCTACAACGGCTCAATGTATTCGAGTTCGCCGACTACGGGAGATTTCGAGAAGTTCATCTTCCATGATGTAGTGGGTTATATCGACGCGCACTACAGGACGATCCCTAATCGCGAGAGCCGGGGACTGGTAGGCCACTCGATGGGTGGCTACGGCGCCTCGCGTATCGGCATGAAGCATCCGGATGTTTTCGGAGCTCTATACATCATGAGTCCCTGCTGCCTGTCGCCGATGGGAGGTGGCGGACCCGGCCCTGCGGACAAGATGAAAGAGATGGCGATCGCCAACGAAAAGATTATTGCAGGACTAAAATCGCCGTCGGACGCGCCCGCCGCATTGCCGGGCTTCGGTATTGCCCAGCTGGCTACAGCGGCGGCCTGGGCCCCCGATCCAAAGAATCCGCCGCTGTATCTCGACCTACCGACGAAGAACGGCGTTCCGGTGCCGGAGGTCCAGGCGAAGTTTGCCGCCAACTCGCCACTTGCTTTCGTGGACCAATATATTGGGAATTTGAAGCAGTATCACGCTATTTCGATGGATGTCGGCGACCAGGATGGTTTGCGCATCGATGCCGGCAAGCTACACGACGTTTTTGATAAGTATGGCATCGTGAACAGCTTCGAGATTTATTCCGGAACCCATACCAGCGCCGTTGCGGATCGCTTCCAGAATCACGTAATGCCGTTTTTCAGCAAGAACTTGTGTTTCGAGGCAAGCTGTAAGTAGCCCGACGAGAGACGTGTCATTACACACGACTGGAAGATTAAACGCTTCAGCAGGGCACGAAGATCCGGCACTTTGTTACAGCAGCAGGATCCAAGCTTGCCCGGAGGACAGAGCCAGCTCATGAAACTTCTTGCGTTCCTAGTGTTAGCGGCAGGAGTTGCACACGGCCAGGCGGGGTCGCCTCTACCCTCGCTCAAGCAGGCCTACCATGGGTTGTTCCGGATCGGTGCGTCCGTGAACGCAGCGCAGTTCGAGGGCCTCGATAAGATCGCGGACCCTATCATTGCTGCGCAATTCAATACGATCAGCCCCGAGAATGCGCTCAAGTGGCAATCCGTACACCCGAGCATCGGCACGTATAACTTCGATCAGGCCGACCAATACGTCGCGTACGGCGAAAAGTACAAGATGTTTATCATGGGGCACTGTCTTGTGTGGCACAGCCAGACCCCCCGGTGGGTTTTTGAGGATTCAGAAGGTAAGCCGCTCACCCGCGAGGCGCTGCTTCAGCGCATGCACGACCATATCCGGACGGTAGTCGGCCGCTACAAAGGACGCATCAACGGATGGGACGTGGTCAACGAAGCGTTGAACGAAGACGGAACCATGCGCCAGTCGCCGTGGTATCGGATCATCGGCGACGACTTTATCGTGAAGGCCTTCCAGTTCGCCCATGAAGCGGACCCGGGCGCACAACTCTACTACAACGACTACTCTCTTGAAAACGAGGCCAAGCGGAAGGGCGCGGCCGAGTTGATGCGCAAACTCAAAGCGGCTGGAGTTCCGATCACTGGGATTGGCCTGCAAGGCCACGTGAAGATCGACGGCCCGGATGCGATACAGGAGGCGGCAACCATCGAAGCGTTTGCCTCGTTGGGACTACAAGTGAATGTCAGCGAATTGGATGTCGACGTTCTTCCGCGGACGACCAAGTCGGATTCGGCGGATATTTCGATGACGGCAGCCGTGACATCGCAATCCAATCCGTATACTCAGGGGCTGCCTGAGGAGATGCAACAGGCGCTGGCCAAACGCTATGCGGAGTTGTTCCGGGTTTTCGTAGAGCACCACGGCTCGATGGGCCGGGTCACCTTGTGGGGGGTAACGGATCGCGAATCGTGGCTCAACAACTTTCCCAGCCGGGGACGAACGAATTATCCCCTACTTTTCGATCGCGAAGGCAAGCCAAAGCCCGCATTTTTCGCGGTCTTGCACGAAGCGACTAACGCGCGATGAACGGTACGTTCCAGCCCGTTCTCGCACGGCGGCCAAAGCGGCCTATCGCCGTTTGCCCGGTCAACATGATCCGTGGAATTGAGTAAGCGTTTTCCCGGTCATCTCGATTGCAAGAATTCCGACCGCGAAACGCGTTTCCGTTGCCATATGCTTTACGGGTTGCTTGAGGTCCGCATTTAGGGCCCTCCGATAGGGACGCCGACTAATTGGACTCGTCAATGACCTCAATGGCGGAGACGGTGGCATAGTTCCTGATTGGCTCAAACGTTAAATTCAGTTTCCCCTGCGCTGTCGGCTTCAAGTCGTGAAATGTTTTTGTAAGCATATGCAGGCTGCCGACTTCCTTATATATGTCGAAAGCATCAAGAAGCGTGTTTCCATTACACATGACCCGGAATACGCGGCTTCCTGCTCCCCCTTCGCCTTCCCCGAAATAGAGTTCCACAAAATGAAGAACGACCGCATACCGGTCTCGCGGATCTACCGGAAATGCATAGGAAAAATGTCCATACCGCTCCGTGGTATACAAGTCTGCGTCCAGAGGTGCATTTGCGGGAAGGTCATGGGACACGTGCCGGCCGCTCATAAAGTAATTGTCCGGATGCCATAACTGCCCTTTGGCATCGGTGAACGACGTGGGTTGCGCGATCACGCGAATGGGAAGTTGTTTATGCGGCGTCCCGCTCAGAAGCTGAATGGCGCTGAGCGAAGGCGTTCCAACTACAGTACTGAGATGAAGGTGCAACACTCCGTCGGAAGTCGGAGAAATGTCGCGAAGCACCCGCTCGTCGGCAATATTACGGCCCATTGCATCGGAGACTATGTCGAGAGCCTCGAGCGCGAGACGGCCGTTGATTGAGACGTTAAAAATGGATTTGTTTGCGGCATCTTCGGACTGATCCGTGTCTGATGGTTGAACGAAATAGAGGTGAAGTTCATAGATTCCAGGCTTCAGCGGAATATTGTAGGAAAAATCCCCAGCTCTACCGTACCGATAGATGAAAGGATCGCTAGTTCGTGGGAGAAAGACGGCCGGTCGACGCAAGGACCAACCCCCCTGGAAAAACTGGTCCGTCTGCCATACGTCTCCGACGCTATCTCTCTGTGGCGGCCCGGTGTATCCCGCAATCAGGCGAAAAGGAATTGCGACCGAGGACGGTACCGGTGTCCTCGAAGAAGAGGCATCGAACGCAGTTGCGGGGCGGCTCAGGGCTGAACTCTTGACAGCTTCTGCGCGCTTGAAGCGTACAGGTGTGTAGATCGCAAGAACGGCAACGAGTACCGCAGCCGCGCACACGGCATATAACCACAGCCGACGAGCGTAGTGCGCCGCGACGCCAGCCCCTTGAGGCGGTTCGGACGGTTCGCGACCGGTCCTTCGAGCACCGAGAGGCGGTTTATTGCTTGGAAGATCCGGTCGCGGTGTCTTGTGCGTCTGCTGCGGGCCGGGCTGGGATGATGGTTCGACCGGCGAACCAATCTCCGTGCTTCGATCCATGAACACCGGGACATACGTTCCCGGGGGAATCAGAATCTGGATGAAATGGTCTTTGCCTTCGGCGTCGTAGTAGGCCTTCAATCGCTTGCGAAGCCTGTGCGTCTCGACGCGGGCGATCGCGTCCTCACTTGCTACAAACTCGCTCTTCTTTCGGCCAAACACCTCGGTCGCTATGTTGTATTCGGTGAGTTGCTCGCCTTCACCCTCTAGAAACCTCTCCGCGAGGTAGCGCAAAAGGTTGGCGAGACGGGGGGTGCGTTCCAAGTGCGATAGAACTGACTCAAGCTCTTTGCGCTCCACGTTGATGGACGTCTGAACGGAGGTTTCTTGCACAAGGGTCCCCTAATCAAGCCACTTTATGGCTCGATTCTACAGAGGGGCGGCGAGGATGTACAAGCGCGCTCGTCGCGCTGAGACACCGAGCTAATTATCGTGGAATCAATAACGTACGTCTATGTTTCACGCGGCCGTACATCTCGGTACACCTTTAACCTTCCCTATTATTCGACTTTGTCATTAGTGTCCTCCCGTCATTGCGAGAGGGTAGTGGACAGTCGCCAAAATTTTGAAGCATTTGCTCGAAATGGAAACCCATCACAGCGACTCGCGGCACAAAGCAGAAGCGAGTCCGAGGGCAGTGTCCGGAGGAAACGTTTACCTCTTTGTGGATTAGTAGCAGATAGTTCGATTAAGAAGCGGACTTTTAAGGAGAAGCCATTGAGGAAACGAAAGATGAACTTCAACTATACGGTTTTCGGGCAGACGCGGGTTGTACCAAGCCTCATCGTGGCCCTGGTCTTCAGCTTGGTCTTCGTCGCGCCGCAGTCCGCGCGGCCGCAGGGCACCACGGCCACCCTAGGTGGCATTGTGGTCGATCCTGCCGGGGCCTCGATCGCAGAGGCGGAGATCAAGCTGACCAATACAGCTACCGGAGACACTCGCCAGACAACGAGCAATAGTTCCGGAGCGTTTTCTTTTTCCGGAGTGCCCAGCGGCGACTACCAAGTCCGGATCGAAGCGAAAGGGTTTGAGAGCTATGAGCAGACCGACGTTCACCTCGATCCAGGGGATCAGCGAACCATCCGGGACATCCACTTAAAGCTCGGCACGGCGAGCGAGAGCGTCACCGTGACAGCCGCGACAAACCAACTCAATTCCGATTCAGGAGAGCTAAGCAGCACGATTTCCGCCGCCGATATTCAGCATCTGGCCGTCGAGGGCAGGGACGTAACGGAACTGCTGAAGATTCTCCCTGGCATGGCGATTCGCAATGGTACGGCAGCCTATAACGTCAATCCTGAAAACAGATCTTACGATCCGTCCATCGTCAACTTCACCGGCGCGCTGGGCGCGTATGCCGGGAACGGCACACCCGTGAACGGGACATCGCTTTTGACTGATGGCGTCGACATTACCGATCCCGGCTCCTATGGAATTGCGATTCAGAATGTTAACTATGACCAGGTAGCCGAGGTCAAGGTCCAGACGGGAAGTTTCACCGCCGACACCGCGCGTGGTCCGGTGGTCATCAATGCGATAGGGAAATCTGGCGGCGACAAGTTTCATGGGGCGCTTTATACTTACGCGCGCACCTCACAGCTCAACTCGATTGACTGGATCGCCGGTGCAACAGGACAGGGAAAACCCCCGGATAGGCAGATCTATCCCGGTGGCAGCCTCGGCGGTCCGATCCGGATTCCTCATACGAATTTCAACCGGAACAACAAGCTCACCTTTTTTGTGGGCGCGGAGGAATACGCCCAGCGGGATATTTACGCCTACGGCAGCGCGTCGAGCGCCACAGTGAGCGCGCTGGTTCCGACTGCGGGAATGCGCAACGGCGACTTCAGCCAAACCCAGATCGAGCAATACCTTGGACCTTTCTACCAAGTTCCTGTGGCGCCCGGCGCGGCGTGCAATGTCAGTATTTATAACAACCTCTGCAACATTCCTCAGACCGCACCCAACGGCCAACCGGTCGTAAATGGCAATATCGGTCCGTATATGGATGCGGAAGCCAAGCTCATCTTGAATAACATGCCTCTTCCGAACCACACGGTGACGGGTACATCGAGTGGAGACTACAACTGGGTCACGACAAACCTGGTGAATAACAATCTGTACCAAGTCCGCGGGCGGGTGGATTATGCCGTCTCGGACAAAAATAAACTCTTCGCTTCGTATAGCGTCGAGCGTGGCAAGGCCTATCAGCCCGCGACCCAGTATGGTCCGAACGCTCAAACCACGATGGGAGGGCTCAATAGCCCTGGCGACGGCCTCGAGAGCCCGCTTTCATCCCACGTCGCAAGCGCAAACCTTACCACCGTCTTCGGGCCCACTCTCACCAATGAGTTATATGTAGCCGGAGCGTATTTTTCACAAGTCTTCAACGCGAGGGAGCCTGCGGCCTACTCAAAGCTTCCGGCCATTCAGGCTTCAGGAAATCCTTATCAAGGCTTGTACAACAACGGATCCGAAGCCCTGCCCTCGCTCACGGATTATGGTACGGACGGGCTGCCCTTTCTCAACCTTTTCGATCCCACCTTTGGCGGGATCTTTACCAAGAAGCAGATCCGGATGGCGGGAGACAATCTTTCGAAATTGATAGGAAGGCATACATTGCGGGCCGGAGTCTTCTATCAATATTCCAGCAACCCCCAGGCGTCGCAGCAGGGGACCAACGGCTCCATCACCATGTACTATCTTCCTGCTAACTGGGTGGATCCGATTTTAGGAACGGTCTACAACACCGATAGTAACTTCCCCGCCGGAAGCACTCAGGTTGGCACTCCCGGCAACTATGTGGCGGATTTCGCAGAGGGCCACGTTTCCGGCTACAGCCAGAGCAATATCCAAGTCGAATCCAACATGTATTTCTGGAATTTCTCCGGCTATATCCAGGACCACTGGCGAGTCACTCCACATCTTTCGGTCGATCTGGGCATTCGCCTAGAACACTTTACGCCCTGGAGCGATGCTCACGGGGTCGGCTTCTCGATCTTTGATCCTCAGGCGTATGCGGCCGGAACACCCTCGACCTCGCCGGGCATTCTTTACCATAAGATCGATCCCACCGTACCGCTCACGGGCGTGTCTGGCCGGGCCGTGTGGCCAGAACCGCGCGTGGGCTATTCGTGGGATCCGTTCGGGCGCGGCACGACCATGCTCCGGAGCGGTTTCGGGATTTACCGTCAGCACGATTCCTTCAATGATGTGAATAACGCCCTCTCAACCGGGCTCGGCCAGCGCAGTTTTAATTCCCCCACCTTTACCTCACTCGCAACCGTCCATGCTTACCAAAGTTTGGCATCCGCTCCCGGCGCGTTTACGCCGGACCAGAACATCAATGGGTCGCTCCTCAAAGGCGACACCCAACAGCCCGAGGTTATGACCTATAACGCCGCCGTCGACCAACAATTCAACCACGGCCTCACCTTTGAGATCGCTTACGCGGGAAATCGAAGCGAACATCTCTTAAATAGCGCGTTTGAGAACGTTAACGCGCTGCCCGCTGGAGCTCTCTTCAGTGCCCAGCCCAATAGCCGTTCTGACACGGCCGCGACCGCGGGCATGGTGTACCCCTTTTTTACGCCTTCCACCAACAGCCCCGCAAATACCAGCTTGCAGAACATCGACCAAGCGCACATCGATTCCTTCAAAAAATATCCGCTGTATAACTCGGTGAGTGCCCAGCAACACAACGCCTACGCCAACTACAACGGACTTCAGACGGTACTGAATATGCAGGGTGCCCATGGTCGTCTCGGAGTCAACTACACATGGTCCAAGGCTCTGGGTGTCGTGTTCGGTGGAGACCCGACCAATTACGCCAACGACTACAACCTCTTGAACCTCAGCCGGAAGCACATTTTCAATGTCACGTACGGTGTCTGGACAGGGGAGTTAGTCAAGGATCGTCGGCTCGGTATCCTCGCTAACGGCTGGGAACTCTCAGGCTATGCCGGCTTCCAGAGTGGCGCAAACATGCCTTCGCTTTATGGGAACAACTTCGGTCTTGGGGGAACGCTGACCGTTCCGACCGGTACCACTGCGACCCTGCCAGGGCGCAGTCCTTCTACCTGCGCTGCCAACCCGTGCGGAGTAGGTGTGAGTCCCACTCTGTGGATTGGAACGCCCGACGTCAACCTGCAGCCTGCCCTGCTGGGCGCGCCACAGGGTCATGGGCCACATCAATACGCCGACCCGAATTCCTTCGGCCTTCCCGCCTTGGGAAGCAATGGTAGCTTCCACTTCGGTTACATGCCAGCGCCGCCCTACTTCGACGCGGATACCTCCGCATCCAAACGGTTTCGGTTGACCGAAGGTAGCGGGATCGTATTCCGGTTTGCGTCTTTCAACGTCCTGAATCGGCCCAATACGAGCTTCTCCGGTTTGGCGAGCCAGGAATACACTCTTCTTTTCAACCAAACGCAGACTGGTGCAGACCTCGGCAACATCATTAGCGGTGCTAAGACCTCCAGTACAAACTTTGGAACGGCGACCTACAAAACAGGTCGTCGCATCATGGAGATGTCGTTACGTTACGAATTTTAATGACGCTTGTACTCCCACGGGACGGGATTAGCAGGCCCGTCCCATCCTTTTGGGTGTAGTACGCATCTGCAACGACCACAGATCGTCTTTCTAAACGAACTATTCCAAAATGGACTGTCCCCGATATGTCGCAATCGCCTTAGAGTTAGTTCTGCCGATCAACCCGCAAAAGACGTAATTCTTTTATACGGATGCGAGAATTACCGAGGAGCCTTAGAGTGCATGGAGCAGCGGTACGCACGGTGATCTTTCGGACCCTCTGCCTATCTGCGGCAATTATCGTCTTAGGCTGCAGCCTCAGGAGTGTCGTGCCGCAGAAGGCTCTTCCAACCAACTTGTCTCCGATGGGGAGATTTCAAAACCCGATCCTATGGGCAGACCTTCCCGATCTAGATACACTGCGCATCAATCGCGTATGGCAACACCAGGCTGAAGCGTAGTAGCTCCCGAACCCGGCGACGTGAAATACCAGTGTCTTTCAGGGGACGCTGGGGGGACTTCAGAGGTGATAAAGAGGTGGGAACCAATGCAAACCCAAGCAAGGTGGGATCCTCAATCATTACAACCGTTTGTGCCGGCAAACAGCGAAGCCTTACCTACTCATGCAAAGTGGTGCAAAGTGCATTAAAACGCCCTCTCACGGCGGAGAGTACGGGTTTGATCCGCGATGACGCTACAAATGAATCAACAACTTACATCGGTGTTAACTCACTTGACTGACTACGAATCTTAGTTCCGGCGCGGCTTCTGTTGGCTTTTGCAGCGGTGGCCATCGCCGTTTTCGCACTAATGGTCTGGTCCGTTCCCCGGATCTGCTGAATCACCACGGGAGGTGGACTTAAAAAGATGAATCTAACGTTGGAACACCGGCTCTTCGGAAAGTGGTACTTCGCGGCCAACCCGCTTCACTCGGTCTCTTTCTGGGTGATCACGGCGTTCGCCGGCATCCTCGTTCCGGTGGCGGCGGCAAGGGCGTATCCCGCCGGACCCGGCCACCTGTTCGCCCGGACCTTTACCATCGGAATCGCGCTCGGCATTTGGCTCATGCACACCCTCTTCTTGAGGAAGATGCGCGAGCTGAGAACCGGGGAACGCGATCCGCTTGCGGAGGGACTTCTCGTCAAGGCGACCGATTATGCCAGCCGGGTCGTCGTAGTCGCGCTGATGGCGATCGTTGTCATTACGCTCAACTCGCGATAGGCTCGCGCTCATTCGGTCCGTAAAGGAATGCCGCTGGAGGGAGGCTGACGGTTCTTCCTGCACGCGGTAAAGTGTTCTTACGCCTCCCACAGAGCTGGAATTCGCCAGCTGTTCCAACCTCAGCCCCCATGGAAATGAGTCTAGCTCCAACATTGGTCACGCTGTTCGATGAACTTGGAGCGCCTACTCAGGTTTCTCCGCGATCTGTCATTTGCGCGAGCTGATGGCGAAAAATCTCGATCTTGCTCATTAAATGGGTTGTTACTACCTAGCACTCAGTGTATCCGCAGTTGTATTGTCGCCACATCTCGAGTGACCAAAGCGGCATATCAACGCGCTCGCTCATAGCAATTCTCTCTTTCCGTTTGTTATCGACGGAACTTCGGCGTAATACCATCAAGCACTAGCTCAACTGCACGAGTCCTTCTGGAACTCAGATTGGACGAAGCGATTGTGCGTTGCTGATGAGCAATGTGAGCACCCTACACGCCAAGAAGTGCAGAATAGTACAGTCATCATCCCTATCCAGTTCTCGCGCCCCGAGCGTGATTCGGGCGATCCGACAAATTTAGATTTCTATTCGCCGGCTTCCGGCACTTACGTCGAGATCAAGCAAGTTCATACTGACCGGATAGCCGCGCAACTTAGCCTCGTTAAAAGGCCGAACGGCTGCGTTGTCTTGGTGGGTGAGGCTGCGCTAAATGCGTTGTTCGAGTTTGCACAGAGAAAGTTTTGAGATGGATCGTTTTCGTAACGACCTGAACGACCTATCCAAGATGTAGTCGCGGTCGCGCAAGCCGAAATGATGGTATTCCAAGCTGATGCAGCTTCCGGGCCAAGGTGCCGAAGAACCATTCAGTGAAACCGGGAACGCTCGCTTGCTGATCGTCTCAAAGCAAAGCGGATCAAGCGGGCCATCGAAGACAAGAATGCTGCGCACCCGGCGTACAAGGTGGCTTGTCGAGCGCACTGGACGGGCGAGCGGGATACGCATCCTTAAGGGTAGTCTCATCAGGAGCGCATATAGTGTAGATTTGATTGCTACATGAGCTGCCGCTTTTCTGCGATGCTGCACATTCCCGGTGATGTTCGTGACGCTATTGCTTTCTACGAGAAAGCGTTTGGCGCGACGACGGGCTGGAGCACGCCTCCGGGCGAGGATATGGTAGCGCAGCTCATGGTGCAAGGCGCTGAATTCTGGGTACATCCGGCTGGAGCGGACATCGGTAATCCGTCGCCTGCTGAGCTTGGTGGTACGGCAGTGCGGCTGATGCTAATCGTAGACGATCCAGATGCAGTGTTCGATCAGGCTGTGGCGGCTGGCGCGGTGGTGCGATCCCCCATGCAGGACCACGACTATGGTTGGCGCGATGGCTCGGTCATGGACCCATCAGGGCATCGGTGGGAGATCGGTAAGCCGCTCTAGCGGCAGTGATACGCTACCTAGCCGCAGTGGAGCGCCGCGCTGTGCGGTACTGTGTGACAGCTATAATTCCTCGCATGGCAAACTCAGATGTTCCAAATGTCGTAGGCACGTGGAAGGGTATGGTGGTGTGGAACGCTAACCCGTCCCATGTGGTCGTTTTCCTCGACGACACGCGCACTGTTGGTAACCTTGGGCAACAGTCGCCCATGCAGGTCATCGAGGATGTGATCCTGACCAATATCCTTCCAGTCAGACCCCGATGTCTCCTACATCTACCTTATACACCGCTATGGGGAAGCCACGATCACGAGGAATATTCAGTACCCGGGCCAAGGCCGTCGCTGTTCGAGGGAGTCGTCAATAGCGAAAATGGGATTACGCTGGTGACAGCAGGAGAGTCTGGCTACACGGCTCGATGAGCGGCCAGTCAATACCGCGCCAGAAGGCCATCAGGGACTCAATGTTTTGATCAGCGGCATTCTTGCGCTCGAGGGCTATGCCGACCAAATCTACTACAGCACGTTCAGTTTTGGCCGGTATGTCGCCGTTCTGCGAGACGGTGTGACCGATTGGCAGTTTTCGGAGACGCTGCTGCCTTGATGCCGAATGGCCGTAGCCTTGGTAAGCACCTAATCTGGAGTTGTCGGAGCGCTGAAACCAGTTCTTATTCAGCGTACGAGCCCGATAAAGGTGTACGCCGTTAGCCAGCCCAAGACAATCGGCACAACAGCGTAGAGAGCCGTGTACCACGGAGCAGTATTGTAAGTGTGAAAAGGCCAGCGCCAGTCGGATTGCTGGATACACCAGTCCGCTACTGAAAGGCCTCTGGTGACAGACTTGATCGATTGCGTTTTCCAATTGGATCATGCAATTGCCACTGACCTGACCCCCTGAATTCGTCCAGTTCGGAATACGATTTGGACGAAGGAAAGGGGAAGTGCGATGAGCAAGAGTCGTCATACGGAGGCGCAGATCATCACCGCGCTGAAGCAGGTTGAGGCGGGGCGCACCGCCGAGGATGTTGCGCGGGAACAAGGTGTGAGTAAGCACACGATCTATGCCTGGAAGGCCAAGTACGGGGGCATGGAGGTGAGCGAGGCGGAAGAGGTCAAGCACCTGCGCGATGAGAACTCGCGGTTGAAGAAGCTGGTCGCCGATCTCAGCCTCGACAAGGACATGCTGCAATCGGTGATAAGAAAAAACTCCCTGGGCTCGTAGAACGAAGGGCAGAAGTGAGGCGCTTGCTGGCAGAGTTCAAGGCCAGCGAGCGCCAGGTCTGCGAGCTGATGGCGGTGCCGAGATCGAGTGGCCGTTATCGAAGCCAGAGAGATGACAGCCCGCTTCAGGAACGGCTGCGGGAACTGGCGCGGGAGCATCCGCGCTTTTGGCTACCGGCGTCTGCATTTGTACTTGCATGAGGAGATGGGCGTGAACCACAAGAAGGTGCAGCGCGTGTATCGCGAGCTGGGTCTTACCGTGAAGCGGACACGGCGCAAGCATCTGCGGCGGACGCTTCAGCCACGGCCCGTGCTGACGGTGCCCAACCAGGAGTGGGCTCTGGACTTTGCCAGCGACGTTACGGCGGCGGGCCAGCGCATCCGCGTCTTGGGTGTCCTCGACAGCTTCACCCGGCAGTGTCTGGCGTTGGAGGTCGCTACCAGCTTCCCCAGCCGGCGCGTCACCCGCGTGCTCGAACGGGCGATCGCGGCATACGGAAAGCCGCAATCGATTCGCAGTGACAATGGACCCGAACTAACCTCTCGCCACTACCTGGCGTGGGCCATCGAATGGAAGATCGATCTGCTGCACATCCAGCCGGGCAAGCCGACGCAGAACGGAGCCATGGAGAGCTTCAACGGAAAGCTGCGCGACGAATGCCTCAACACAAGCTGGTTCTGGAACCTGTTCGATGCCAGGAGGAAGATCACGGCTTGGAGGACGGAATATAACTCGCGCCGCCCCCACAGCTCGCTTGGCTACAGAACGCCGGACGAGTTCGCGCGGCAGTGGCAGGCTGCTTCGCTTTCAGAAGCAAAGAGTATGGCTGTGGACCAGCCGTATCAAGGCGACCCTGACGGGCTCCGCTTCGCTCCGGCCCTGACACGGCTGCTCCACAGCCAAGAGATCTCTACCTAAGAAAGAAAAGCAGAAAAATGTGAGTTATGATTTCGTACACCAAACTGGACGAAGAATGGGGGCAGGTCACCACGCCATTGATCGATGTCATGCGCCTTGGAGCCCCAAATAACCCGAAGAACAGCCAAAATAAGGAAGCTGTAATACCGATACGGTGCCATCCGGCGGAGCAAAGAAACAATAACTGCCTATGTCGACCAATACCCATGGATCTGTATTCGCATATTCTGAAGCTCGGCGAGGCCCCATGGATCGACGAAGTCCGGATTTTCGGTTCGCGTCGTCACTTGTCGAATGCCAGCTAAGGGTCGGATATAGACCTGCTCATCGTCCCTAACCGCCAAGTCGCAATCGATAAATTGCGCGCCATCATTGACGAGCCCTACATCGACGCGTTTTTGCTCGATGGGCAAGTCGCCGTCAGCGCCATCAATGACACCCGGATTAACTTGGGGCAGGCGGGCAGTGTCAACATCGACGCCGTAACACTCTGGTCGAGGACGAAAGGATGGCTCACCGGGCAGGACTACCGCACTCTTGACGTTATATCCGATAGGGTTCCGGCGATGACCCGGCCCAATACATGTACAAACCCCAATTTCCGAGCGTGCCTGTACGGGCGTTCCGGTCTGTTCATATACGACCAAAGCGCTATTCACCGCTATCTCTAGATCTACGACAATGAACTGATTAGAAGGTGGTCGCATGAAACACATAGCAGCTCTTATTCTGTCGAACGGGGAATACGATGCCCGCCAGAATCCTGTTCCGTTCTGCCTTGCGGTAGCAGTAGTCGCCGCAATCATCGTGAGCATCTGCCATTAGCTGCTGATTTGCGCTAAAGAACCCCAGGAAGTTTCCGGCGGCTCGCAGGTAACGGGGCCACTTCTTGGGGAACGCAGGCCACAGACCAAAATTGAGGACAGGATCCGCCATAACCGACATGGCTTTGACTCCGTAGGCGTGAACATAACCGTAACCGGCGTCCGAGTTGTCAGGCGCATACACCTCGTAATAAAGATCATGGCTGGACGGAAGTGCATCCTCGATGCTGAAGCCCAGCTCTATTGCATCACCCGCCGTGAGATCGACAGTCCATAAATCGATCTGCGATGTCCTGGCGAGAGAACCGCTGACTCTGCCCCCATTGCTGATTGATCCGCCTTGCGCACGGGAGGCGACTGTGAGGCAGGTAAATAGAACGCACAGGATTAGAAGCCGAACGCAGGATTGGAGGCGCACAGTATGCATCCCGATGGGCCTTAAATTGGCCCCGCACGGCCCAGTCCGGCGGTTAGCCCGAATACTAACGAGGATTAAAAGAGCGACAACAGGCATGCCTACGGTCGGGACGACTGGATACATGACGAGAAATCTCCTGATGCGGGGCGTCCATCGCGTGAAACGCCACGGGCCAAGGTTGCCCTAGCTTCCAGCCGAAGTCCAATTAAGTCTTCTTAAGACAAATGTGATCTTTGAATTTAGGTAGATAGCGTGATTATCTTCTTGCTGCAATGGCTCTCTCGATGCGCTCCAACGCAGCCTTCTCATAGGGATCAGCATCTTTTGCTTGAAACGTGTCGGCTGTGCGGGAAGCGAATTTGGAAGCGTCGGCCTCATCCTTTCGTAGCAACGCGATGCGAGCATGGGCTAAGTCAATCCTGGCAGCGTAGTCTCCCAATTCACCCAGAGGGTCATTGATCTTCGGATCCACCTTATCGAGCAATGCTTCCGCCTCGTTCAATCGCTCTGGGCTCGGTCGCGTTGAGCCCTCGAGTTCTCCGATCGCGCATTCTGCTATCGTGAACGTCGCCTGAGCCGCGAAAACCGGCATGGCAGCAGGTCCCGAGCTGGTTTCGCGGACCACCTGTCTGGCATAATCATTGCCCTCTTGGAAATGGCCAGCGCGACACTCGAACATCGCTGCATCCGCCAGACTTCCCATCTCAAAACGTCGGGATGGAGAAGGGAGAGCTCTTTCCGCCGTATACAGCTTCAGGTCGTCTCGGGCCGCCGCCTCATACAGACCCAGTTGACCTTCCGAGGCGGCGCGGTTGGCGAGCGTGGCGAGCGTGAGGTTGTGTTCGGGGCCAAGAATCTTAGTAAATTGGGCAAAGTTGGAGTCGGCTTGAGCAATGGCAGCCTTGTATTTGCCCTGAAGATAAAGCCCCTCCTGAATGTACATTTGGAAAGGGGCGATCGAGGGACTGTCCGCTCCATATGTATTAACGACGCTCTGAACCAGTCCCCGTGCGATGCGCTCCACGGCAGCACCGTTTCCCATGCGCAAGTAGATTCCGCAGATCCTTTTTTTCATAGTAATAAGCAGAAGCGGGTCGAAGCCAGGTGTACCTTCTGCTTTTTGAATAGCCTGCTCGAGAGGAGGGAGACCATCTCCGGGTTTGGAACTCAGTCCAGTGATGCTGGCGCCCACCAGAGCCTCCCAGGCTTGTAGTTCAGGGTTAGGGTCTCGCAATTTAGCAATTAGTGGCTGCTGGCGCGCAAAGCCGGCTTTGGCAGAATCGATGGCGCCGGGAGCAAGACTCACCATCTGGGTGTCCTCGCGCTTCAGTTCGGTGAGGATCGCGTCAGGCGAGAGCTCCCCACTGTCTTCACGGAACCTTTGTGCGGCGACTTCATATTCGTTGTCGGCAGCGGGATACTGGGCACGCGCCCGGAACGCATCGCCGATCGTTGCGTGAAGGCGACCGGCGATGGCCGGCTTGCCCGCGAAGCGTTGGTCGATCCGCGGAAGCGCAGTTTGAATCGCGTCAACCAGGGTCTGGCCGGGGACGTTGGCTCCGGGCACGTTGAGAAAAGGATTGGACTGTCCGAGCAGATCTCGCGCCATAAACCCGTACATCTGTTCAAAGCTCGCCAGACGGGCATCTGCCAAATTCTTCTGGCTCAGCGCTCTACGATAAAGGCTCAAGCTAACACAGAGACCTGCGATCAGAGTCGCAAAAGCGAGAATCATCCAGGGCCGTCGCAGCCGGGCGCGCTCCAGAACTCTCTCAGATTCGTGAGCAGGTTGCCGTGCGGCTTCCGATTTCTCCCATTCGCGGCGTCGCACGTCGAGTTGGTGCAGGCGCCATGCGAGTTCGGACGCGCTGACCAGGCGATGGGCGGGGTCCACCTCAGCCGCCTTCGCTATATCCGCTCGCAGCAGCAGGTCCGGAACCCTGACTTCCCACCCAGGGGACAGCTGCTGAGTGAAGTCGCCAATCACAATCTGGTATAGCAGTAAGCCCAGCGAGTAAACGTCGCCTAGCATTGTAGGCGGATTTCCGGCATGAAGTTCCGGCGCACGATACATCGCTGTGCCCACAGGCGTGCTCTGCGTTTCGGCCGCGCTTCCTCCGGCAACCCCGTAGTCGGAGATATCCATTTCCCGAAGCCGTTGATCGTCAAAGATGGACGCTACACCGAAGTCCGCAATCTTCAAATGCCAGCTTGACGGTGCGGCTCCGTTTGTCTCCCACGGCTGTTCGCTCCGGATGAGGAGAATGTTGCTCGGCTTGAGGTCATTGTGCAGGATACCGACCGAGTGGGCGGCGGCTACTCCGTCCGCAATCTCAGCGGCAAGCTGGATTCGCCGCTCCAGTTTCATTTCTCTGAAATGAGGAGTCGTGGACCACTCCAAAAGATCGACGCCAGCATATTCGCTGGCGATGAAGAACGGTGGATCTTCAAACCAGCGATCCAGGATACGCACCGCCCACTTGGGATGGCCTCCCAGAGCTTTCTCGAGGAGACGTGATACAACCACTTCCCGCTGCAGGGCGCGCAGGTGAATCCCGTCGTTCGCAAATTTGAATACTCGTTGCTCTGCCGTATCCTTCTTCTCGGCCAGCCAGACCGGGCTCGTATCATCCCCGCGCCCGAGCCTTTGCACTACCTGCCATTCGGGCCTGCCTGGAACGGTCTGCCCCGGTTCAAGCCATAAGGACAACGGCGCCGGCTGCTGCCATGGAATGCAGACAACCTGGACCGCCATACGGTAGCCCACCCCCGGAACATTCAGGATGATTGCGTCGCGATCTCCGCCAAACGCCTTGCGCAGCTTCGAAATTGCTACTGCCAGGGACTGTTCGGTGGTATTGCCCCAGACCGTATCGAGCAATTCCTCTTTGCTGACCGTCTCGGCAGGGTGTTCCAATAAGTAAGTGAGTACGTCAAGCGGTTTCGCTTCAAGCTTGACCGGCTGCTTGCGCACGGTGAGCGTCCGGCTGATCTCATCAAACTCGCACCAGGCAAATTGCCACCGACGTCCCGTCAGAATGGTCCCTTTGACCTTGGCCATACTTCGACATCACCCAGAGTTTGATCCGTGCACCGATCGCATCGTGTCGGTAATTCTAAGCGAAGTTCAGGTCTTGGCACTGAGTGGAGTTTAGGGCGCACATTCCAATCGAGTTGTCATTCTTAAGAACTCTTAAGGCTTCAGGCCGCTGAATTCGGGTTAGCGTGATTGCAGTTCGCCGATTGGCTCGCGATTCCAAAGCGGACTGACGCTCCACACGGAAACTTGTCAAAACTCTTGGGCCAGTCGACAGGACAATATGGCTCTGGGACTCGCAAGCTCAATCTACTTCAGCGACGGGCTCGATCCCGATCCCGTTATCCTCGGTCCCGGTGCTATCACACGCAAGGGGTCGAGCAACACACAACCGCATCAGGAGGTGCACTATGCCATCCCCATTTCAAATCGGGCAGAAACTCGGCCAGACCAACAAACCGCTGCCGCCCATGAACAACACTCCTACCGCAATCCGCCAGCAGATTCAAACTGGCTACACCTCTGGCAAGAAAAAGTAGAATCCGCTCCGTGGAATCCGGGCGGCGGTTTCATCTGAGGACTGGCTGGACCACCGCTCGCTTCTGATAACACAAACCCCTTGGCTAGTGAAGGTTGGAAACTGCCGCAAGGTTTGCAGGTGGCATGAGTGTTATTGACTGTATGCATCGTGGCTGTAGGCTGCCCGGCGGCTCGTACTCTGCTTTGAGCCAAAGATCTTTCGGGCATATAGGGCTGCTTCGCACGCTGGAGCTAGTAGGGTTCGCTACAGATTCACGCGGGCGATAGATGTCGAGAGCAGTGATGATGGGCATGGATGCTGCCGCACGGCCGCGGTGACATCGTGGGAGAAGTTTATGAGCGAGGGTTTGCGGAACAGGTCTGTTTTACTGTTGATTTTGTTTGCCGTTACTCGTTGTCTTGGCCAAATTCACCTGCCCGGGGGTATCACAGTGACCGATCCCAGGCAGCAGGGCCGCCCGAACCGCCCAGTGAATCCTCGCGGCAATGTGGGGCGTCCTGATCCAGACAAGGTCTGCCCCCAAATGGAGTCCTGGCTTCAAAGCCTCTCCAAGGAATACCCCGGGGTCGACTTAGCCCACACCGTCTCGGACAAAATTCAACAGATGGCAATCCCTCTGTTCGCGGACGACCCGTTTCAAAAGCAATTCGGGGTCTCCTATTCAAAGCTGTCCGATGAAGACCGCAAGCAATTCTTTTCAACCCACGTGATTCCATGCCAAACCTCGCGGCAATACGCACAGCAGACGATTGTGTTGCAGGTATTCGGCTCCGCGTTTCGACCTGCATCGGCAAGCGTGGGTCCGCTGTCGCCCAATCAGCTGGTACCCGCCCTCGATCGTCTCGCCAGTGCTCGGGCTGCCCTTCAGAAGGATGAGCAATTACTGCAGTCGATGCAACCAACCGCAGAGACTTCTGATCAAGCGGCCAGCTTGCAGGAGAAACGCAAAGACGAACTCGCTCGGGTGTGGCCCAGCGAGAAAACCCAGTTTCTGGCTTCCGTGAAGGATGCCATCACGCGTTCCGCTGAGCCAGCTCTTGAGGCGCATCTTAAACCGCTGCTAAGCGCCCCTGCCAGTCCCGAGAGCGCCGGGCAGTTGAAGGATGCGCCCCGTAAGTATGCCGCCCTCTTTCAGGCCGTTCCCGCTGAGCAGCGTAGCGCTCTCGAAGCGAAGCTTGCCGATCGGCGCAGTCAGGTGCTTCGCGAAATGCTTCCTCCTCAGCAAGCGAAGGCCGATAGTTTCCCCGCAACTCGACAGGGACTGGATGATGGGGCGGAATGGTTCTCCGCCTTTCAAAGCGTTTTCCTTGACCCGCCGGCCATTCCTGAAGCTGTCAGTCTTGCGAAAAGCTACATCACGCGGAGGGAGGCGACACTGGCGAAAATGGCTCCCAGGTTTCGGCAAACGATCGAGACCACAGGCGACCCGGAAAGTGTAGCGTTCCTGTTTGATGATGTTTTCCGGCTCCAGGACGACCGTGAAACGGATGTGTACCGTCAACTTGTCGTTGCCAGAACCGCTCGCGCAGAGATTCTGACGCGGAAAGCAGAACTGGCCCGGCGAGCGGAGGAGGAGAAGGCTGAGCAGGCGGCGTTGCGCCGGGGTGACATTGTGGCCTCCAGTCTGAAAACCGCCGACCTTGCTAATGCCGTATTGTTTCGTGCGCTCTACACGGGCGACTTCGCGCACTCCGGCATCGAGCGGGCAAATGTCATCTTTGTGGACATGTTTGCCGGCTATCTGGAGACATACGGCAAGAGCTGCCCTGCCAATTTGCCTGCAGACAAGGTGGAGATGTCCGTGAAGGAATGCGCAAGGTCTCAGCACCTGGTCAACGGGTATGGACTTCAGGTCAGCCCCGACACCTGCATCGAGTGGAGACGCCGGCCCATCGGTGTTTATGCCGATCCACGCGCCTTTGCGGCCAAGGTCGACCTGGAAGATGCGGCGCAGCGAAACGGGATGCGCAGCTTCTTGCAGGTGCTTGGGTCGAAAGATCCAGTCGGAGACACGGCCGGACAGATGAAGGACATGATCGGCTCTAGCATCTCACTCAGCCGGGACATCCCAAAGTTGATTGCGGAAAATGGATGCACAAGCAAAGCGTTGGCGCGTCTGCAGGAAAACCTGACCCGCTTCGCCACGGGTGAGGATCCAGTTCACCTTTCGGGTTACGTTCCGGACGCCAGCAAAGCCACCAGCGCACAAAACTTGGACACACATAGCTTAGCCGACGACCTGATACGAGCAAACGCCGCCGGCTGGCTGATGAACCAGTACCTCGGGCTCGAGAGCGTTAAGGTAGATGATCAACTAGACACACAAGGCAGGCCCCGCCACATCCACGCGACCTATGATCAGAAGGGAGTGACCCGGCAGGGCGCAGTGGAGATTGCATTCGTCGACGGTGTGCCTTCGTGCCTTTACTTCGAGGACGATCCGGACAACTGCAAGGCTCCCAATCCTTCGATCGTCAGACGCTATGAAAATGGCGAATATCGGAAAAAGAGCGGACGATAACCTGGACGAAGAGTCCGTTAACGATCAGAAAAGTCGATTCAGACAACCCTCAAGCGGCCTCATCTAGGCACAACGTACGCCGCCTTTTTCCCCTCATACTCAACCGGATGCGCCGAGGTTGAGTCCACGGCGACGATCTTGAATTTCCTCGACTGCAGCGTTCCAGAGAACCGCCTGCTCCTTGTCCTACCGAAAGCTCCCTCTTGGCATCGTGCCATATTGGAGTTGTAGTATAGGTTCGTTGTGTTTGCCATTAGACTCTCCACGAAGGCATTCGCTGGCTCTCCGAGAACACATACACCGGAGCGCCAAATTGGCTCCCGCACTGGCCACAACGGTAGCTCACAAACAGCTTCTGGATGAAGGTTGAGCCGCATGGATCACACTGCGGGACCAAGTCCGGTAAGGGCGGGGCCGGTTTCGATAAGCCCAGCCACTCCGTCTGGTCCTCGTGCGACGCGCTAGCCAGCTGCTTCATGGCTTCGATCAGACCTTACTGCATTCGACCAGAGGGCTTGCAGCATGAGCTCGGGACAGCTTGTCAGTGTCGACCTTGATCGGCCGGACCGCAAAGCGGGTGCTTTGCTTGATCTCCTGCAGAATTGACTGGCCTGATGCTTTGTCTTCGATCAGGATGATTCCAGGTTTCCACTCTGCAGCCAAGATTGCCACTTGGCGCTTTAACTCAGGGAAATTCAACCCGTTTCTTGTAACGATGAAGGAGGTAAAAGCCGTCTTGAGCTTCTCCCCTGGAGATACCCAAACTCAAACGAGTGATTCAAAGCTGGGACACGGCATATAAGTTGGGCACAGAGAACGATTACACGAACGCTTCCACCTGGCCGACTGATAACAATATGGAAATGACCATGCGCCACAGCTTCCATCCTCTTGAGAATGGCGATCTGGCTTTCAGGATGCTGATGCACGCGTACGCGATCGCATCCTGATCTTCCATCAGTCGCAGCGGTGTACCTCGCGGCCGCGCTCCGTCGTCTCGAGGATCCACGTGGTAACGCACTTCGAGCAAATGCCTGATTCGGATTCTGACGCATGTTGTTCGTCCCTCTCGACTTCAGGGGTCACCTTTGGACGAATCTCTTTCTTGCCCTGCAGGACATTGGCAAATACCTCGCCTATGGGTATATAGGATTCTGCGTGCTCTCTTCTGTAGACCTCTTCCTCGCGGGCGATTGCGGCTTGCTGCAGAGAACGTTTTCGGCTTGTCATCTTCGCCAAGAGCCAATCACCGATTGCTCGTCTCTCTACGGGCTTGGGGAAGAAAATTCCGACACGCGTATGCGCCGCCTCGTAATCCGATAAATGCGATTTGTCTCCTCGAAGCCATCCAGGGAAGGCGACAGAACGATATGGCTTGGACGGAGAGGCCGGCTATCTGAATGGGCACTCGCTCCCTTATCAGATCAATCCTGAAAAGCCGATGGGATCCAGGAAGACAAGTTGGATTGCAGGGAGGAAGGTCGCCGGCGAGACACTCTATCCAGGCGAAGGAAGGGCGCTGGTCTGCCGAACCCATGACCTTAGACACACGGCGATATCTCGAATGCTCGACGCGATTCCGCCGATCGCAAAGGTCGCCAAGATCGTCGGATGGTCGCCGAGCGCCATGGTAAAGATGGCAGCACGGTACGGCCACTTCAGCACCGATGAGTTGAGAGGGGCGATGGAAACAATCAGTCGCTCCAGGGCCGGGGGAGAATACCGGGGACGTTGGATTGATTGGCTCCTCAGGTAGGACTCGAACCTACAACCCTTCGGTTAACAGAAGAAAGGAGCTCAATTGATGTCTGTTGCTACTGAGATATGCTGAGTTATATAAATCATTGATTTACGTCGGGATTACGGCTCCCTCGACTGATGCTGATTACTCCTGATATGTGCTTAGGGTCCCCGCTAAATCCCCCACAGTTTTCAGGCCGCCGGGTTCGGGGTGGGGGGTGTCTCCTCCGTCGAGTTGGGGCGGTTTGATCGAATGGGAATTCCGCTAATAAGGCCCTGATATTCTGTGAGGCGTTTGCCGAGAATCACCACGCCCCTGGACGTGATCTCGTACTCGCGAATATCCTTGGCGTGATTTCCACCCCGCATCTTGATTACCACCATGATCTTGCGCAGTTGACCATCGATGGATACGTACCGCAGTCGAATGATGTCATCAGTGAGGAAAGAAATTGAATAGGTGCTGAAGGGGAATTCCGTGAAAGACTCATCCACTTCAACTGTGCTTAGAATCGTTACCCCGATCCCAGTCAAAGCGAAGATCATACGGTAAAGCGATTCGCGAAAGTCGGCGCGGAAGCCGGGCGACAGAGCCATTTCAAAGCCGGCAAGGGAATCGATTACCAGACGCTTGGCGCCGATCTTCCGCACCGCATCGAGAATCGAGTGCATGGTTTCATCTACAGAGAGATCCAGGGGGCGCAAATAGAGGATTGTCAGTTTCCCGTCTTTCTGCGGCGTCTCCAGATCCAATCCCAGACTGGCGGCCCGCTCCACATATGCTTGGGGGCGCTCTTCGAAGACCGCCACAATTCCCGGTTCTCCCTGCCGTATGCCCTCCGAAATGAATTGGGTTGCGAGGACAGATTTCCCGGTACCCGAAGAACCTGCTACGAGGACGCTGTCGCCTTCGCGCACGCCACCATCCAGCATCGCGTCCAGTTCCGGAACCCCGAAGGAGAGGCGCCGATCGCCGGGCGGATTCCTCTTGCGCGCGGTCAACCCAAAGGTGCGTGAGAAGGCCTGCACCCCGGCATCGGTTATCCGAAAGGTGTGCAGTCCTGGCACGGAATCCTGACCGCGCAGTTTGATGATCTGCAACTTCCGCACAATTGAATTGCGCTCCGGCGTTTGGCGCAGCCAGAACAGACCATCGGCCACGGTGAAGATGGGATTGTCGCGTAGCTCCTCCTCCGCGTATTCACCAATTAGGAAGGTTGTAGCTTGCCAGCTAGCCAGATAAAGGGCCAGCCGTTGGATGAAGGATTGCAGGTCCATGTCGCTTTCCGGCTTCCGCACCATGGTCCGGAACTAGTCTACAACCACGACGGCGGGGTTAGACTTTTCAACTTCCTTGGTAATCTCCTCCAGGACCGCGCCCAGGTCCTTCTCCAGGACAACCTGACTCAGGTTGATAAAGCGAATGGAGCCGGGCAGCATGGCCGGATCGAAGAACGTGTACTGCTGCTGGTATCGCAGCATTTTTATGGCTGATTCGCCTAGTACCGTGAAATAGAGGGCAGGACGTTCAGGGGTGGCGTTGGCAAAGACGAACTGGTGTGCCAGCGTCGTCTTCCCGCTTCCGGGTGCACCCGCGATGATGTTGAATGAAAATTCCGGGAGACCACCACCCACAATCTGGTCGAGGCCCGGAACTCCGGTGGGTAGTTGGTTGATCTTCACTTTGTCTTGGGTATTCACGCTTTTCTCCCGTTCTCGGAATTGCAATCGTCAAGGGCTGTGTCGGGCCAGGTAACCCGGAGAAGGCTTAACGTTAGAGCTTCGCCCAGGAAGATTAGCAGCAAACCGAGCAGGCGGGAGATGAGAATGATTCCTCCCCCGCCAGCCGCACACTCGGCAGCCCGATCCCTGTCGGTGTCTATTTGATGTTCAATCTCGCTTAGGCCCTCTAATGCTCCATCGGCGGAGATCCGAGCTGCAGCAAGACTGGGAGCTTCCATCCTGGCCAACGCCAAGGCACGAGAAGCCAGCGACTGAAAACCCGCAATTCCAGCGAACTCACCGAGGCCCTGGCGCAGCTTTTCATAGACGCGAAGGGTCGGAGACGCGCTTGGCTCGGAGGTCTCGCCCGCACCGGCTTCATACATGAGAAGTCGATGGGCTAAGTCTCGCATTTCTGGGGTAGCCGTCATGTTTAACCAAGCATCGTTCAAATGAGCAGATTGCAATTGCCGTTACACGCTTTGTTAGAGGATCAGGCGGCAATTCTGTCCTTTGGCGAGCGCCCTAGCGGGTGTGATCTTCGACATCCAGAGTCGCGTTGGGGTAGCGCCGGCAGAATCTCAATTCATGTAGCGATCGGTTTGTAGGTCAGGCAACTCGTCCTGGGGACCGCCAGCTTTGCTTCGGATAAGAGTGAAAACGTCGAGAACCGCGGCAATACTGCGAATGTTCCCCGCAACACTCACCAGCCCATCTTCCATGCCTGCATGCTTATCCGCCAGGGTTTCAATACGTGCGCTCACCTTCCGCAGCCGGTCAATCTCCACCAGAAGGTCGTTGAATGCCGCAGCTATTGCTGGTCCGTCGGACTCAAAGTTTGTCGTGGCCGACTCTGTCCCCAGGTCGACCTGAAGGCGTAAATCCTCGATCAAACCTAGCGTTGTTGCCTCGCCAAGGAAGGTCAGAAAGAGCCCGAGCAGCTGCGCAATCAGAATCATTCCGGCTTCGCCATCATCCGCCTCCCCGTGGCCTTCAATCTCGCCGAGACCGCTCAATCCTCCATTCGCCGTTACCTGCACGGTGTTGAGGTCAGGGGACTCCGATCTTGCCAGAGCCAAGGCACGAGAAGCGAGCGCCTGAAAACCATCAACGCCGACGGTTGCGCTGAGTTGCCGGCGCAGCCTCTCATAAACGCGCACGGTGGCGGGTTCAAATTGCAAAATGGATGCACCTGTATCGGCCTCGCAAGCAACGAGGCTGCGGGCCAAATCACGCGTTTTTTGTGGAGAAGGCATCGTTTCGGTTCTTTGTTTACAAGCTACGTTCGCCTTGAGCATAAAGCATTATCCCGACACGGTTCATCGTACTCAATTCAACGTGTTGCAATCCAAAGATAATTGAAACATTTCTGAAGGATGAGCAAACTTGAACGGGTTGTCCCGCTGCCGGGGAATCCGTAGGGTGCAAGGACTGCTCGTTTGAAGGGAGAAGGTCCAGCTTGACCCCGACTGCAACGGATGATTACCCACCTCCTCCTTTACTAAAATGCTTTTTATACCCCCCGCGCAACCCTCACCAATCACCCCTCACGGGCCGCAACAGTAAGTAGGCCTTCTAAGGTTGAACTTGAAAAGCCACGATTCGATGCCGCCGCTTTCCTTGCGAACGCCGGCGTGGGGAGAAGAATCATCCGATTGGGGCCGAAGAAAGCGCTCCTTTCGCAGGGAGAACCCGTGGACTCGCTCTTTTGTCTTCAGAATGGTCGCGCAAAGGTCACTGTAGTTTCTCCAGCGGAATGCTACTCCTCTTTGCCTCCCTCCCCTCTATCAGGAGATGGCAGCGGATTTGCAATTGTTTGTTGTTGAAGGACTGGCGAACGTCACCGCTAGTGAACCATATCTCCACGGTTCTAGATGGGACGACGGCGTCGAATTGCATCGGCGATGTCTGTCAGCATTCGATTGTGCCGGAGAGGGTTCCGAGATGGTTGAGCAGGTCTGCCTTAACCAAGGTGACGCCGGGGTCCTTGAGGTCAAAGCGAACCGGCATGTCTTCGATCATGGTGCTCCGTCCATTTACCGTGATCGAAACATGCTCAGCGATCGCGGCTATCAGGTCGCGTTTGGTCTGCTCCGCGATGTGCTTTGCGCTCTCGGCGGTATAGGCCTCTACTCTGGCGAGGTCTTCCTTGCTCGGCGCCTTCCAAGCGAAGTAAGCCGCGATGATCGCAGCGACCATGGCCACGCCAGCGACAATGAAGTTTGCAATGTCCATGCGGGTAAGATTATCCCATGGCCACCGATCTGGACGCTTCCCAAACGCATGCACAGGACGCCCTGAACCTTGGCAACCCTCGCAAGATCTAGCCACTTGTGGCGGAGCGGATTAGGGGACTCCGGCCCTGATATCGTTTTGGAATGTACGATACGTCGCTACCATCGACCCCAGAGCCGTGGATTACCCATGCGAACTTCTTGATTTCCGCCATACTGCTGATTCCCGCCATTGGGAATTTCCTCATGGCCATCGCCAAGGAACGAGGAAAGGCAGCAAGGGCTGCGAGAATCGTCAAAGACAACAAAATGCGAGCTGACGTCTTGCAGGCGATGCTCTCGATCAGAGAAAAGGTCCTTCAGGGGGATCAGTTGGCCGAAGCAAAGGCAGACGCTCTCGGCAAGGTAGAGGGTATCGAACGACAAATGAGAAATGGTCTATCCGCAAACGCGACTAAGAACTTCTCCGTGCCTGTGATAGGAGTGCCAAAATGGAGGGTCACATTGGCTCTGTATAAGCCGGTCACCGAGGACCGAGCGAAAAGCATAATCATGCGCGTGGTGTTTCTTTATAGCCTTCTGGTTTTGTTTGCGGCAATGTTCATGGCGATATTCTCGTCGCACCCATCGACGATCTCGGCATTCTGGTACTGAACGTCGGTTCAACGGAGCGTTCGGAAAGGCTGCCTATGGCTGGCTTGGCGCGCGCCTTGGTCTTCTCACAACCGTACTAACGACTGAGGTTGGCACGACGGCAGCCATGTTGACGGTGCTAGCCTTGCATCTTGGACCCACCTTGGGGTTGCTGCCGATCTTGGGAGTAATGCTCAACGGTACGTCTTCCGTGCTGTACGGGACCGTCCCTGAACTTATAACCACTAAACGACTCGAGCGAGCCTTCGCGATTTTCTACACGGGCATTCTTGGCTCAAGCGCGCTTTCTCCTGTGCTTTACGGATGGCTCGCTGATGCGGCAGGGCAGGTCAGGGCCACCGCCGCAGCCGCCATAACGGCCCTCGCAGTCGTACCGCTCATGCTCCTCTTGTCACCCCGGCTGGCACGATCCGCGAACCCCCAGAACCCTTAAGATCTCCGCCGAATGTTTAGACCATTGCTGGGCCGCACCATTAAGGAAGGTGAGCGTCTGCGAAGGAAGGTGAGCGTCTGCGCTTGTGCATCGGGACCCGCAGGTGCGCAACCGGACCCATTTAAGTACCGCTAAGCAAAGGCCGTTGCATTGGCGCAGACCGCTTCACCATCAAAATCTGCTTGCAATCAGGCGACAGACCATACATAGTGACCTTTATAAGAAAAGCGTCTAAGAACATATTGGAAAGGAACTTTGTTGCGACAGATACTCCAGGCTGTAATGTTTTCTCTGCTCGGGCTACAGATCGTAGCCATCCTCTGTGCAACTTCCCAACCCGCATATGCATACGTTGACCCGGGTTCCGGACTGCTTGCATTTCAAATGATTGGCACTACATTTGCAGGAGTGATCTTTGTCATTCGCAAGCGGCTTCGGCGTCTGTTACAAACCAGATTCTCGCGGGCTAAGGTTGAGCGCGTTGTACCCAAATGAGCCCCCTCCGGAAAGCTCCGCAGGAACCTTCCGCGATCCTGCAGGTCGACTTTATGAGCATGATGGACGCATTTTGCGCGAGGTCTACGCCCACTGTGCGCCATTGGTGCTGGCGCAGCTCCAATCGCCGCTTGTACAACGCTGGATTGAACAACGCCGCATGGTTGCGACGCGGGTGCTGTCCTTTGAACCCGGCAGATCGGCTTTCCTTGAGCATGACCGTATCTTCTTTCCTTCCTATCCCTGGGAGTGGACTCCTGGCCAATGGATGGAGTCGGCTTCGCTCACACTCGAACTCTGCCAAGAAGCGATCGCCGGCGGTTTGATTCTTAAAGATGCGACGCCACTGAACATTCTTTTCTCCGGTCCGGTCCCAATGCTGGTGGATGTGCTGTCACTTGAAGAGCGCGATCCACAGAACCCGCTTTGGATTGCCTACGGACAGTTCGTAAGGACCTTCCTGCTGCCGCTTTGCGCATACGTTTATCTCGGGTGGCCTTTGTCCGCCACACTGCAGCGTCGCGATGGATACGAGCCGTACGACTTAGCTCCCTTTCTCCCTCGACTCGGTCGTTGGCGTAATCCCCTCCGCTCCCTGGTCACCCTCCCATGCCTGCTGGAGAGAAATGCCAACGCTGGGCGCCCCCAGAAGCAAGTCTCTGGGGAGCTATCAACGTTCGCCCTTCACCGCCTGCTGCGCTCCACGCGCAAGTTACTGCTAGCTTTGACTCCTGTGCCGCGCTCCTCGCGATGGAGTGCTTACACTGAGACAGCTTCGCACTACAGTTTCTCCGATGATGGCGCGAAGCAGGCATTTGTCCGTAGGTCGCTCGACCGCATCCAGCCCGCCCGCGTTCTCGATGTGGGCGCCAATACCGGTGAATATTCGCGCATCGCGGCCGCGAGTGGCGCCGATGTAGTGGCTTGGGACACTGACGTACAAGCTGCCGATTTGAATTGGCAAACTGCGCGTCGCGACAGCTTGCGCATTCTTCCCATCGTTGCCGACTTTGCTCGACCTACCCCAGCGGTTGGTTGGCAAAATCGCGAGTGTCCCAGCCTGCTCGACAGGGCCAAAGGTCGATTCGACTGTGTCCTAATGTTGGGCATACTGCATCATCTTCTACTTGCCGACCAGATTCCGCTTCATGCCATCCTTGAACAGCTCTCAGGTCTTACCAAGCGCTGGGCGATTCTCGAATGGATACCGAAAGAGGACTCGCAATTTGATGGGTTATGCCGTGGGCGCCAGGAACTCTATGCCCACTTGGATGAAGGGTTCTTCATTAAGACACTGTCCAGCAGATTCTCGTTGCGCGATCGTTGTCACCTCCCGAATGGCCGCACGCTGTGGCTGCTGGAGGCGACCGCTTGAACAAACGACGATATTGGAAGGAGTTGGCTTGGTGTTGTTCTTCGCACAGAACAGGACGAGCCATACACCCTGTGGCTCATCAAAAATGAACAAGAAAGTAGAAATACCTGCCGTCGCATTAGGCGCGACGACCATCTTTCTCACGTGGATTTTGGGTCCTCTGCTTTCGGGAGGGCATGACGCGATTTATCGTTGGAATGGTTCCGCTTCGACGCTCTTCGTTCCTGCCGCGCTGGACTTCTCCTTGTTTTGGCTTGTGTTGACTTGTTTTCTTCTGATTGCGTGCAAGCGCGGTCGATTGCGTGTGGCTATATGGTCGGGAATTCTGCTGTTTACGCCGTGGATTGAGATCAAGAATTGGAGTAGCCTCTCGGGGAACACACCTTCCCCAGCCTTGACTCGCACATTACTTGGCGCGGCGATCTTGGGCCTCGCACTTTTGGTATTGCTTTGGCGTCCGTCGTTCGAGATCTGGTTTGAGCGCATTGTGCACTTTGCGTCTGTGCTCCTTGTTTTCGCAGCGGTGCTTGGGGTCTTCTTCCTGGTTGAACTCGGCTGGTTTGGCTGGCAAGCGCGCGCCTTGGATGTCCGGCGGACCATCGATGATTCAGAAATCCGTCATTCTCACTCCGTCGCTCAGAGCGGAGCTGCAAGGCTGCCGAAGGTAGTTTGGATCATCTTCGATGAGCTCTCTTATCGCCAAGTATATGAGCATCGTTTTCCAGGAGTGAAGCTACCGGCATTCGATCGAATTGGCAAACAATCTTCAGTGTTTACCGATGTCATCCCTGCGGGCCTATCAACCGCCCAAGTTATTCCCACTCTTATGACGGGTGTACTTCTGGATAAGATTCGTTCGTCGCCCGACGGCCAATTATCGGTGCATCATCAAGCCTCAGGGGAGTGGAAGCGTTTCAACGAGCATGACACTGTTTTTCAAGATGCGATATACGACGGCTATGGCACTGCTGTAGCGGGCTGGTACAACCCTTACTGCCGCATTTTGCCGGAGGTTTTAGACCAATGCTTCTGGACCTATAACCGGGCGGCGCCCAATGGAATTCTACCGAATCGGACCGCATTCGCAAATTTGTTAGGCCCGTTGCATTATGCAACTGAAGCGGGCAGGACGAAGGAAGAGCTGACCGCCGGGTATGACATCTCGGACTACCGAGAGATTCTTAATGCGGCGGATCGGATGCTCGGCGATCCTTCGATGAGCCTCGTACTCATACACTTGCCTGTTCCGCACCCTCCGGGAAAGTACAATCGACATACGAACCAATTCACAACGACAAACTCAACCTACATCGATAATTTAGCGCTTGCCGACGAATGCCTCGACCACATTCAGTCCGAGCTTGAGCAATCCGGCCATTGGGATTCGTCTAGTGTACTCATTATGGGAGATCATTCCTGGCGTACGATTCTTGAGCATTCGTTGACAAAGGAGGAGCTGGAGGCCAGCGATGGTGGGCACTTTGATACGCGCCCGTTCTATTTAGTTAAATTGCCCTACCAAGTGACCGGAATCACGATTGATACACCTTTCGCCACCGTGAATACGCGCAGGCTTCTGGATCGCCTTCTCACACACAGCCTGTCATCTCCTGAGGACCTGCATAACTGGACGCAACATCTCCAGCCAGCCAAGATCGGGGAATACCAAGGGACAGTTCTTCCATAACGCGAAGTAAGACGGGTGATTGGCTATTTCGTCTGCTAAATGATTAGGTGTTCATCTGCGGAGTGCTCTTCAGAGTCTTTGGTAAACAGCGGATAGAATTCGGGCAAAGCCCGTTCACCTAGGTCGGAGTTACGTACCTACCAAACGTGAAGCTAGCCATAACTCAGACATTGTCTTATTCCCTTTGTCTGTGAAGACCCTTGTAGCTGATTGTCGCGGACACGCTGGCTATTTAGGTGGATTTAGCTCACTTACCCGAGACTAAGAACACCATTCAGTTGGCTTTCACGGGACGTATTTCGTTGACGATAGGCCGTCCAATCTCTTCAGGGAACGCGTTCAACACGAGCAAACATCTAGCTAAGCCTCATGTTTGCTGGTAAAATTCAAAGAGATATAAGTTTGTATGCGTATGAGTGACCAGCCGGATTTCCCACGGAGAAGAAAGTACCTAAACGGTCACTTGCTACACATGTTCCTCGGCTGGATGGAGGAGCGAGCCGCCGAACGGGTGAGGAGTCGCCGTGCCAATTGCCCCTGGTGACAATATCTGGAATGACCGCGCTCACGGAGGTGGTTGTTTCGGCCAAGTCCATGCGCGCTTTCCAGCCGCAAAGCCCGTTTGAGTCGCAGATCACGCTTTGAAGATGCTAGGCAACTCATGGGTTACAGCGGCATTGTGCCCAGTGAGGACTCCAGCGGCGAGCGAACGCAACGCGGGGGTATCACCAAGACGGGCAACGCACACTTGAGACGCATCGCAGTCGAAGCGGCCTGGAGCGACAGGCTCCGACCATGCGTCGGACCGGCGTTGCTCCAGCGGCAATAGGGAGTTGCGGAAGAGATCAAGGAGACAGCCTGGAAGGCACAACACCGGCGGCACAAGCGCTACTGCAAGCTGGCAGCGACCCGAAAGGATCAGAGAAGTCTCTATGCGACAGGCTTAGCCGGACTCGCGACACTAGTCAGAGGCAGCTCCCGACGGATCAAGATTATGCGGTTTCGACGCGCAAATATCAGACTGATCAATCGTCGCTCAAACACGCTTCGACTGCTGCTTGCCCTGTCCTCGAGAAACAGCAAAAGCAACCGCAACGACAAAAAACAACCCACCGATTCGCAGGGATGGACAGGGTCACTCCATATTGGTGATTTGTCACGCATTGAGAAAGGCTGATCGCGCGAAAGATCAAATGTCCGAGAAACCGGTGGTTCGGACATTTGATCTTTTAAGACCCGGCTACTTGCGAATAGCTTTTGGTGTATGCTCGCAGCTGCCATCGCAAGGTACTGTGGATTAGGCATAGACAGCGTAGATGCGATCCTGGAAGAGCTCATTCGTGCCGGTAAAGAGGAACTTGAAATCCGTCCACCCGCCGAAGCCAACGGTAGTCGGAGCCGAGACGTTGCCGGGGAGTCCATTATCGGTGTAGGAAAGCAGTTGACCCTGGTCGTTTACTGCGTAGATACGGTCTTGTCCAAGTTGGTTCTTGCCGGCGAAGAGGAACTTGAACTGCAACCATCCGTCAAAGCCAACGATGACTGGTGCCGAGACATTCCCGGTATTTCCGTTATCGGTGTAGCAAAGCAGTTGACCTTGGTCGTTCACCGCGTAAATGCGGCCTTGCCCGGTTGCGTTTCTGCCGCCGAAGAGAAACTTGAACTGCAACCATCCGCCAAAGCCAACAATCGCTGGAGATGACACATTGCCGATAGATGCGGCGTCCCCATAGGAGAGCAGTTGGCCCTGATCATTTACCGCGTAGATGCGGCCTTGCCCGTCTGTGTTCCAGCCTCCAAAGAGGAACTTGAACTGCAACCATCCGCCAAAGCCAACGACGACTGGAGACGACACATTGCCGATGGTTCCGGCATCTGCGTAGGCGAGCAGTTGACCCTGCCCGTCCACCGCGTAGATGCGGCTCTGGCCGTAGATGTTTTGACCGCCGAAGAGGAGCATGAAGGCCGACCATCCCGCAAAGCCGACGCCTACCGGGTTGGCTACAGCGCCGGGAAGATTGGGATCTCCATAGGAGAGCAACTGGGGGACGTAGACGCTCTGACTCACGGTTGCGCCTGAGGCGGGCGTGATCTCCCGATAGATGGTGTTGGAGGATTCCCCGGTAGGAGTCTGACGGACGCTGGAGCACTGTGTGCTCGCGGCCTGAACTGCAAGTGCACCCTGGGATATGGAGTAGGTCAGAGTTCCAGCGCCGGACGAAAAGGTGCACGGCAAGCCGGGCGCAGAGACGAGGTCGGCCTGAAAGCCGTAGATCGGAAAGAGGGCGTAATCTGCCGGTTCAGACTGGCCGGCGTAGTTCTTCCACGGCTGGGTGCTGGCTGATTGAACCTTACCGCCTGGATCGGTGATGCTGAAGGTCGCCCCGGTCACGTTTCCGTTGCTGTCGGTCGGGAGTTTGATTGTGATCACTGAGCCCGCAACCACCGTATTCGAAGCCGTGGAGCCAACAACAGTGCCGGTTATGGAGGAGTTGGGAAAGACTGGGAGCCATGGACTCGTATTCGCAGGGTTCGGCGTGTACCTTGGGGGCCACCGTATTTCGGGAGGGTTGTTATTCGGCCCCGCTGTTCGATAGGACTGTGCGCTGGCCCAGTATTGAATTTCAAAGGTGACCTGGTTGTTGGCCACGATGATGAGATATTGAAACCAGTTAAGCTGGCCAACGATTTTTCCCGGGAAGGTTGTGTCCTGGGTTGAATTCGGGGTTATCGCTGTAGGCTGCGGATAGGAATTCAACTGCAGTGAGAATCCCTTGTTGTTCACCTCGATCAAATCCTCGGTGACCTGCAGGGTTACCGTCAGATTCTCGAGATTTTTGCAACCGTTCACCAGAATACTGTTGTTGCTGCCGCCGCCCGCGAAGCCCATATTTGTTTCCCTCTGAGGAGGTAGTGACACTTGGGTGCGAAGCGTTTCGCCACGACTTTATGAAAGTTCACGGGCTTGGCTACCCGAACCAAGTGTTAATTTATGGTGGTACTCCTTCTTCTTGAAATCCTCTATTACATCGGTGAAGACCTAATGCAAAACTGATTTGTATTCACCTGGAAGGGTAGTCGGCCCTTAGCTTGACTGACGAACAGTCAATATGTAATCGCCAACACGCGTGTCGAGGGAGGCCGGCGTGGAAACGTGCATAGGCCTGTTCTCGTGACTTGAGTAAATCCTGGGCGGATTGCTTCCGACAAGCCGACTCGAGTGCGGTGGCGATAACGCAGCAATTGAGGAACCGAAACACGGATGAATACTTCATCCCATTAGCAGAGATTCTGCCTTTGCGACCGAGCAAGGCGCCTATATGCGGACGGCGATATTTGTCGGCGGTGCCGGAACACTTTGGCGAGGTGGGCCTGATCTGCGAAGCCGCAGCGCAATGCAACGTCTGCCAGAGCGATGTCCGTTCCGACAAATGCCACTGTTGCGGCGAAGGACAGTAAAATCGTCTTCCATAAGCCATTCGTCGACCAAACCAAAGGCGGTCAACGCGAGTCCGTTCAGGGACGCTTCGCTTTGCTGAGGAACAATACCGTCAGTACGACCACAACCGCGAGCTCGTGATCGACCCTATCCTCGCTTACTTAACCTAACTTGGGGGATCCGCGAACTCTGGCAATATTCGGTGATGAGATCACCGCGGTAGCGGTAGATGCAGCGGGAAACGTCTACGTTACCGGTAAAGACTTTCTCCACCGATTTCCCTCCCACTCCCGGCGTCATCGAGACGAGTCCTTCGCTTCCAGGAGCGTTTCTTACCGAACTCGACCCCACTCTTTCGACGGTGGTTTATTCGATGTACTTCGGGGGTTACCAAACCCGCCCGTCGGGAATAGCGCTCGACAACTCTGGCGCTGCTTATCTCACCGGTTTGCCGGTTTTTCCTGCCGACCTCATCCGGCGCCTACGATACCAATTTGAGTCCTTCACGACCTCCAGCTTGACCCCGCTAGGCCATGACATCACCTCTGTCTACACCGGCAATGCCACTCACGCTGCAAAGTGTTCACCCGTTACTTGTCCAGCAGATCACCCCTTAACACCGTCCTACGAACCTCGATCCAGGGCAGAAAGTAAGGAGAAAACAGGCAGCCGGCGATCTGACCATTTTGTTTACATAATCGTCCCTTTACTCCGCCTCAGTAGAACCTTGATCGATTGTACGGGGTAGCTGAGATGTCGTGTGTCGTGCGCAGCACTGCTCATTTCCCCAGAATGCCGAAGACCGCAACACCGGTCGGAGTGCCTACGTAGACTCTGCCGTTGGCGATGGTGGGCGTGGCGAAATGGGCTGCTGCCCCAAACAGATCACGGCTGCCAGCCTGCCCGCTGTCGTAATACTTATCGGAAAGGTCTTCAGCATTAAACGCGTATAGGATAAACGGAGTGGTATGCGAGATTGCCCATACAATTCCATTCGCATTACCGTTTGACGATATCGAGGGGGTCGATCCTGGGTATACGAAAGTGGCAGCGCTACGGCTTGCAGGCGTATCCACCAGCGTGGCATTCGAGATGCTAAACGCCTTCAGCGTGTCGTTGACTCCACCGTAATATATCTTGTTATCAAAGTAGGCTGGTGCAGAAAACGCCCCATTTGGTAGAGCATTGCTCAGAACCTGATAGATGAACCCCCCGTTCGGATGATACTTACCAAGATTTATCCGGTTGAACAGGTAGATGTTGTGGTCTTTACCAGCACCAACGCCGAGAAAGTGTAGGTTTCCAGCGTTATCGGTCAGAGAAGGCAACAGAAGAACGCCACCGGAGCCAAGATCAATATCAGCATCTGATTGTTGAACTGTGTTGTCGGTGGCGTAATAATCAAACACCCTGATGCCAGAACCGTCCTGGCTTAGAGCGATAAGAGAATTGCCAAAGTCCTGATGGATAGGCATCCCCCCGGCGTCGAGGGTGGTGTCGAAGGTGCCATTGGCATCAAGAAAATACATATACAGTCCATTTGCCGCAAGACCCGCACCGCTCATCCAAACCGATCCCTCGTTGCCGTTTGGTGTGACGTCAAGGACGGCTGATTGTTGCAGAGTGGTTGCGTTGTAGCCGAGGATCCACCCGGTATAGGGTCGCCTGTCGCAATGTGACGTCCATGAGGTGTAAATAGCACCGTTCCATTCGAGCAATGCTGCTCGCTCGGCATACTGGCCCGGATCGAAAGTCACTTGTCCCGAGCTGCTATTATCCCCTGTCCCTATATACCGAGCTGTTATTTCGGTTGGCCCATTGAACAGTTGAGTTCCGGTGACCAGATCGAGAGCACTGATGCGCTGATGGTAATGGCCGGTCCCATCCTTTGACATACTGACGACGTAGATTGCACCATGCGGGCCCTTAGATGGATCTATCACCGGAGTCGAAGTAACGCCGATCTCAGGCGTAATCTGAGAGCAGCCGTGATCATCGCTGGGCGATTCACCCACCTTAAGAAGAGAGCTCTTCCACAAGGTCGCGCCGCTTTGCGCGTCAAATGCGTAGACAGTATCATGTTCAGTGGCCACATAAAGCACGTTGTGGATTTGATTTCCAATCGTTAGCCCCGGAACATGAAGAGGCTCGGCGTCGACTATACCGTCTGTAGCAAAAAAGCCCAGCTTGCCAAACGTGGAGTAATGCACGGTGGAGAAGCTTAGCAACTGCTCATTGTTATTGAGTCCATTGCGATCATTGTTGACATGCCAGGTATAGATTTGGGCATCTTCGGCATTGAGATACGAGCTATGGCTGGACGTAAAGGTGAGAAGTGATACTGTGATTGCGAGATAAAAAGGGCCTTTGATCGTCATGATGTCTCCCTGTGATGCCCATCCTGAAGTGGCTGGTGAATTGCGCTTCATTCGCTCAATCGCCAAGCGACTTAGGTGGTATCGCCACAGCGGATCCATCTGTTGTGCATCAAGCTTCGTCTTGTGACGCCGGGAATACCGGATTGGTTGGATAGTGCCGGTTTCCTGGTTATTTTAACCTCATCATCAAAAGGTTTAGCGTGCCGATAACGTGTACGTCGATGAATGCCTGCGGCCCATTATCGGACGACGTCCGGCTGCTCCGATCGTGCAGCAGGTGGCCCCTGGCGGGCAGCACTTGCCCAGGCAGCAGGTCTGCGTTTCCGGGCAGCATATCGTTTCGAAGGCTCCCCTGACATACGATTTGAGACGGTGGCGGTTGCGCTCGCAATCTCCCGGGTCAGCCCTTTAGGGTTCTAGGGCTAATACTTCCATTACTGTATTTTCTTCTTCGTTGTTTTCGGTTCAACCTCGTTCCGCACCGCGATCGGTACGCGCAGATCTTGCGCCTTCACGTCGACACTTGGACGGTCCGTCGGTCCCTCGGTCTCTACTCCAAGAAATTCAAATGGTTCGCCGCAATCGGCACACCGGATCTTAACATTAGCCATGCGCGGGCCGCCATCAATCCCGCGATGAACGCTCACCTTGGCCGTGGCCCGGTAGTGTTTGCAGTTCTGCTGAGTCATCTTAGGGTGTCGGTCTCCTTCGGTAAGTGATCGACCTAGAGTCGTGTACGCCGGTAAGGGTCTCATCTCAGACGCGCATATAACACCCCGAAAGCCCCAACGGCTCATCCACAGTGCCCCAATTGAAGTACGAAGCTGCTCCAAAAGGTCATTTCTAACGTCGGCGGAAAGAGCCGCAAAGGTGTCTTCGCAAGCTCTTAGATGCATACCTTTGGACGGAGGAGACCGTGTCATGTCTGACCGCCGAAAGCAGGACAAGGAAAAACTTCTTTGTGATCCTTTCCACGATGATTGGGACCACAGAGATTGCCCAGACATTGCCTGACCCTGCCGTGCAGGAACGCATCCTTTCCAGCACGTGTGAGTTCTTGCTTTCGAGCTTCTAGGCCCCTCAAAAATGGTCTTAGGACAGTCGGAGTAGTCAGTCCACGCCATAAGCTTTCATCGCCGAACCGAAAAACATTCAAGTAGTAAGGGAGAAACTATGTCTCATCACCTCGATTCGCCCATTGCTCGCCAGGACCTCCTCCTCCTTTTTGGCTGACGATCGCAATGATTGAGAGCTTTCATGCCTCCCGTATAGCAGCGGCACGAAAGGACGCACGCGGGATTTCGTTACTTCGGGCTTGCCCGCTTTCTCGAACGTCAGGGGCAACGTCCACGGCAAATTGCTATTCCAAGTGGCTGGAGACGACTCAGATGGCCGATGAGCCCGATCTGGCAAAGAGCATCGAGGAAACGCTGCGCGCCGTCATCGAGACACTCATCGATTGCGAGGAAGGTTTCCGCCTAATCGGCCAGGATCTCAAAGATGAAAGTCTCAAGACCTCATTTCTCGCTGAAGCCCAGACACGTGCCGCTTTTCGCCGAACGCTGGAGGAAACGCTTCATCAAATCGGCGTGGCGGATGCGACTGAGACCGGGACTGTAGTTGGAGCAATCCACAGAAGCTGGGGCGACATTAAGGCAAAGCTCGGAAGCACGGATCGCGACCTGCTGGAGACTGCCTGTCAAGGTGAGGAGTCGGCGCTGCAGATCTATAAACTTGCTCTCGACAAAAAGCTTCTTCTGCCGATCCGTCAGGTTCTCGTAAACCAGCAAGCGCACGTCCAGGAAACTTTGGAGTATCTCCAGGTGGCTGCAGAAGGTCTCGTTTAGAGGCCGGGTGCTACTTCGCCTTACTGGCCTTCCGCTTAGGTTTGGGCGTGCTATGCAGTTCGTCTGTGCTCGAAGACTCCGACTGCTTAGACATCATTTCCTTCACAGACTTGCGCGGCGGTTCGGACTTCTTGCCGTAGGAAGGGGCGTCTTCTGCTTCCGCCCTTGGTCATACTCTTCTTCGTTGCCATGGCCAGAAGGATACGCCGTCAGACGAACATTTGCGTCATCCACCAGATGAGAAACAGCGCCACTACTCCGAGGATTGCGTGTGCGATCCAGTCGCCGGCAGATTTGGGTTTGCCGAAGTTGAACATGGGGCAAGGGTAGCACTCCGCCAACAGACATCGCACGCGGCGTTAAGCTGGGTCTGGGTACTCGCTGAATGTGCCGTAGTCAACGGTCAGTTCTTCCCCGGCCGCCATTTGGCGAAGCCGACCGATCCAGAGTAAGTCCAACCTTACCGATATAACATCGGTAGATGTAGGCTTTCGGCCGTAGAGCAGATGGCGCACTTCAAAGGGAAACAGCCTGTTCTCAGGTGCGATGTGGCAACGCTTCGGGGATTCCGTCAGGGAAGCGTGTTCTATGACATGGTGGCAAATTGACATGAACCGGATTGCCATTTACGTTAGCGTTAGAGAATGAAGTGAATACACCCTTCCATTCAGATTTCTGTGCTCTGGGGCCGGCCGGTCCAGACCTATTGACCTGTTGTTGACCCCGACGGCATTCTCAAGCTCTTTTGCCCTTCATTGAACGGGTACCCAATCATCTTCTGAGTTTAATCCGGAATAAACGGATCAACATCGTCTGACCCGGTGCCGGAAACGAAAGATCAGTCACACCCCCGAAAAAGATCGATCAATATGACAACCAGGCGACATGTTTTGAAGTCAGCAGGCGCGTTCGCAATTGGAGGTGCCCTTCCTGCGATCACGGGATTTAATGCCTTCGCTCTGGGCCTTAAGTCTGGAGCTAGCATCCAGATCGGTGCTCAGACAAATGCGTGGGCGATCAACCCGAAGAATTTCGGGTCGTTTCTCGCAGTACTGGGTCAGGTCAAGCAGGTTGGATATGCGGGATTCGAAACCGGATTTGTCAATCTTCTTGCGGAGTTCGATTCGCCCAATGTTGCGCGGCAGAAGATCGCAGACACAGGGCTGACCTTCTTCGGAATTCACATCTTCCTTCCACCAGACAAAGTTGACCAGGCTACCAGGCTTCCAGGGGCGGCGCTTTACGAGAAGGTCGCGCGTGGCGGAGTTGCGCTTGGCCCGCAACACCTCATTCTGAGTGGAGCTCCATCCAGAACCGCGGACGAGTTGAAGGCTAAAATCGAGGCGCTGAATACTGCTGGAAGATTCAGCAAGAGCTTGGGCCTGCCTTTGGCTTATCACAATCATTGGTGGGAGTTCGATTCGAAGGTCGGAGAGATCGACGCGCTCTATTCGCAAACCGACCCCGCGCTCGTTTCGTTCTTGCTCGACGCGGGTCACGCCTATCGAGGAGGGGCGGATGTTCCAGCCTTTCTGCGTTCTCATGCAAAGCGGTTGGTCGGAGTTCACCTGCGCGATTACGAAGACGGAAAACAGGTTCCTTTAGGGCAAGGCAGGTTTCCGCTGTCAGAAGTAGCCGCCACCCTAAAGCAGCTTCAGTGGAAGGGGTGGGTATTAAATGAAGAAGAGCGCGAAGACGGCACGAAGGGTGGCTTGACCGTCATCGAACCAGCGTTTAAAGCGCTGCAAGGAGTCCTGGCTGAATGAACCGGCGTGACTTTCTCTTCACCGCTGCAACGGCGACGGCTGGTATGAGCGCGCGTTCCTATACTCAGGTGCTCGGCGCTAACAATCGCGTTGGACTTGGAGTCATCGGGTTAGGGCGGCGCGGCACGATTGTGAGTGCAGCCTTCGTTCAGGATGATCGCGTCAGTATTCGCGCGGTCTGCGATATCTATGACGCCCAGACGAAGAGTTATGTGTCCCGGGTGATCAAGAGTTCTCCATCGCCTGCAGCATATGTAGCTTATGAGGAGTTGCTCTCGCGAAAAGATGTGGATGCAGTTTTGATATCGACCCCTGACCATCTTCACGTGACGATCGCGAAAGATGCGCTGAGTGCGAGCAAACATATCTTTCTCGAAAAGCCAACGCTACATCATTGGAGCGAGCGCAGTACGCTGGTAGACGCCGCAGCCACGCACAAACTTGTATTGCAATGCGGAATGCAACAGCGAAGCACCGCGCATTATATTCGCGCGAAGCAAGAGATCTTCAGTCAGCAGAAGCTTGGTAAAGTCATCTTCGCGCGTGCGGTGTGGCACAACTTCCCGTGGCAAACGAGAAACATCAAGCCCGAGCCACAGCCCGCTGGCCTCGACTGGACACGCTTCCTCGGACCGGCTCCGCGCGTTCCTTACGAGAAGGTTCGCTACTCGTCGTGGCGCTACTTTCCCGATTACGGCAATGGACTGCTGGCCGACATCCTTACCCACTGGGCGGACGTAGCGCAATGGATGCTCGAGGACGCGCACCCACAAAGTGCGGCGGCATTGGGAGGAATCTACCAGCTTCACGATGGCCGTGAAAACCCGGACACGGTCAGTGCGATCGTCCAGTATAAAGACTGGAATTTGAATTTCGAATCGTCGGTGCTACCGATCCGGAATGACCAGCCGTCGGTATTCTTCGAGGGCATCGAAGGCACGCTCGACTTATCGCGTGACGGTTTCACCTATACTCCAACCCAGGGCGACGCGATCCAGGTGAAGTCAACCGAGAGCCTCGAGCGTGCACACACGAAGAATTTTCTCGATGCGATCGTTACCGGGAGCACCGTTAGTGCGCCGTTGCAGGCGGGCATCGAGGCGTCGCGGCCGGTGCAGATGGCGCTGCAGTCTTACAGAACGCAGAAGATCGTCTCCGAAGCAGACTTTAGTTAAGGACGAGAAATATGCAGATCAACTGGTTTATCCCCACTACCGGCGATGGACGTTATCTCGGCTCCAGCCATCAGTCTCGGCTTACTGATTATGCCTACCTACGCCAGATTGCACAGGCGGTCGATGAGTTGGGATTTCACGCGGTGTTGCTGCCGACGGGCAATTCCTGTGAAGATTCCTGGGTGGTTGCTTCTACCCTGATGCCAAGCACCAGGCGTCTCAAGTTTCTGATCGCTGTCCGCCCTGGCATCATGTCGCCCACGGTAGCGGCGCGCATGACCGCGACCTTCGATCGGCTCTCCGGTGGCCGGCTCTTGATTAACGTTGTTACCGGAGGCGATCCACACGAGGCAGCTGCTGATGGCGTGTTTCTTTCTCATGATGAGCGCTACGAGGTCACTGGCGAATTTTTGACGATCTGGCGAAAAATCCTTGCCGGAGAAAGCTACAGCTTTCATGGCAAGCATTTAAACGTGGAGAACTCGCGCGTGTATTATCCCGCGACCCAGCAGCCGCATCCTCCGCTCTATCTTGGCGGATCTTCTGACGCCGCGATGCAGATTGCAGCCGCGCACATCGACGTCTACTTGACCTGGGGCGAGCCGCCGACGCTGGTTGCGGAAAAGATCGAACGCATGCGGCGCCTGGCCGCGAGCAAGGGCCGAACGATTCGCTTTGGCATTCGCCTTCATGTGATAGTGCGCGAGACCAACGAAGAGGCCTGGCGCGACGCACGCGAACTGATTCGCTACATCGACAAAGAAACGATCGAACGCGCGCACAAAGGACTGGCGAAGTTCGACTCCGAGGGGCAGAGGCGCATGGCGTCGCTGGTTCAGGGAAGTCCCGACAGCCTAGAGATCAGCCCCAATCTGTGGGCGGGCATCGGCCTGGTGCGCAGCGGCGCGGGCACTGCGCTGGTGGGTGACGCCTCGACCGTGGCCGCGCGCATGCTCGAATACGCCGACCTTGGTATTGAGAGCTTTATCCTTTCCGGCTATCCGCATTTGGAAGAGGCGTATCGCGTTGCCGAACTCCTCTTCCCGCTGCTCCCCGTCGATCACTCGAATGGCGGTACGGAGCGGAAGAGTGTGCGTGCAGCGGCGAACTTTGTGGGAAATGAGTTCCGGCCGGTGAAGTAAGCATCACTGTGAGGCCATACCAAAGCTAATGAGCGTAACCTCCGCAGCCATACAGCACTCTCGCGATGAATCGCCACCGACGGTCGCAGCTGACCGTACTGGGCGCGCTCGTTGGATCGTGCTCTTAATGCTGCTCACGATCACAATCATCAACTTCATCGACCGGCAGACCGTATCGGTGCTCGCGCCAGTGTTGCGCCAGCTACTGCATCTCTCGAACGAGCAATATGGCCGCATCGTCTCTGCCTTTCAACTAGGTATGACCGCAGGCGAATTTCCCATGGGTTGGTTGATGGACCGATGGGGCGTACGTGTCGGTCTGGCTGGTGCGGTGTTGTGGTGGTCGGCTGCGACCGGCACCCAGTCGATGACACGCTCTGGATTGCAGCTGGGGCTCACTCGGTTCTGGATGGGCACTGGGGAGTGTGGGAACTACTCCGGCGGGATGAAGGCAATCTTCAGGCTCTTCGCTCCAGGCGAGCGCACGCTGGCGATTGGGATCTTCAACAGCGGTAGCATGGTTGGCGCCACCATCGCTCCTCCGTTAGTCATCTTCCTAGCTCAGCGTTACGGTTTCCGCACCGCGTTCCTGGTTCCGGCGTTGCTCGGCATATTCTGGACGCCCTTCTGGCTGTACCTCTATCGCGACGTAGCGTCGAAGCGGCCCACATTAACTGTCACGACGTCCCTGCGGACGTTACTGACGCGGTCTTCCGCATGGGGGGTCATGCTTTGCCGCTTCTTCATTGGCCCAGTGATGCAGTTTTACTGGTACTGGATTCCAAGCTATCTCTACAGCGTGCGGCATTTGTCACTTGCGCAGATCGGTCTTTTGGGCTGGGTTCCATTTTTACTCGGAGACACTGGCGGCATTGCAGGCGGCTGGGTTGCCGGCTGGCTGCAGAAGCGCGGATTGAGCATCTACTCGGTTCGACGCATCACGATGTACTCAAGCGCGACGCTCTGTCTTGCCAGCCTGGGGGTGCCATATCTCACGAATACGGCGGCAGCTTTCTTCGCCATCGGCATCGCCGTCATGGCTGATAACTTCCTCTCCGCGAACATGTTTGGAGCGGTAACCGATCTCTTTCCTGATCATGCTGTTGGCCGCGCAACTGGACTCACCGGAGTCGCTGGCGGGCTTAGTGGTCTGCTCTTTCCATTACTGACCGGGCATCTCGTCGATCACGTGTCCTATGCGCCGGTTTTTGTCATGGTCGGGTTTATGCCGCTTATCGGTACCGCACTGCTCTTTCTTATCGGCCGGGAATATAGGAGCCTACAGTGATTGGAGATTTGCTTATGTGCGGTTTGCTCAAACGTTGCATGAGCTCGGAGCCAATGGTATCTTGTGGATGTGAGCGCAATGCAGCTTAACTCGTCGCCCCTCCAACAGGGTCCGGTTATGGTTGTGGATGGTGTGCCTTCTTCCGCCGTTCGTTTATGCTCGTGTTGTTGTTGCCTCTAATCCCTCCCTCCTGCTGATTGCGAGAGCTTCGTCGAGTCTCTAAAGAGAAGCCCTGAAGTATCGACTCGGCAGATAACCTTGCTGACACGTTAAACCTCAGGTCTTTTCAAAGTCAGCAGACCATTCTGGTTAGCTCTTCCTCTCGATGGCAATCACTCTTCCTCTCGATCTCATTCCGAGGCTCCTAAGAGCCCGGGAAGATGTCCCTGAAAGGGAATTCATGTTTTCGACCATACGCAGATTTATGATCGCAGGTGCGGCGGCAGCCGTCGTCCTGCTCCCAGCCGCTTCTCCGCTATTGTTCTCCCAGGCAATTGGCAGCATACGCGGCACTGTCTCCGATGGAAGCGGAGCAGTCATCGCCAGCGCGAGCGTGGTTGCGACGAACTTGGACACCTCGGCAACGCGCACCGTGTTTACCAACCAGGAAGGCATCTACGTTTTTCCGGACCTGGCAATTGGAAACTACTCTCTGCAGGTTAGCCACGAAGGCTTCGAGAGCAAAAAGCGCGACGGCATTCAACTGCTTACCGGTCATACCGTCGACCTGAACATCGAGCTTACAATCGGGAGCACTGCCCAGTCGATCGAAGTGACGACCGCCGCACCATTAATCCAGACGGCCTCATCGAGCGTCCAAACGTCGGTGGAGCAGGAACAGATACAGTCGCTGCCGTTGAACGGCCGGAACGCCCTGCAGTTGACCGTGTTAACACCTGGCACTACGCTGACCAGCGTTGGAACTGAGTCTGGCCAGCAAGACAACGTCGGTCTCACGGTAAATGGCCTGCGGGCCACGCAAAATAATATTCAGCTTGACGGCGCAATCTACAACGATCGTTTTTTTGATTCAGTCCCGATTTTGCCAAATCCCGACGCGTTGCAGGAGTTCACGATTCAGTCCTCGAACTACGGCGCCCAATATGGAGGCGCTGGTGCGCTGGTGCAATTATCAACCCGCTCCGGCACCAACCAAATCCACGGATCAGCCTACGAGTTTTTGCGCAATACGGACTTGAACGCGAAGAATTATTTCCAGCAGACGATTCCTCCATTCAAGTTGAACCAGTTTGGCGGAACGGCCGGCGGCCCTATTATCAAGAACCACACCTTCTTCTTCTTTTCGGCCGAGGACCTGCAGCAACGCTCCTCGCCCAACCCGATCTCGATTACCGTTCCAACCGCGCAGGAACTCAGCGGGAACTTCTCTGCGTTGCTTGCCAAAGGGATCGCCATCTTCAACCCTGCTACGGGTCAGCCTTACCCGAACAACATCATTTCAACTCCGATCAATACTTTATCGGGCAAACTGGCGAATACCTATCTCGTGCCGCTGGCCTCGGATCCGTCGACAGGCATCTTCAACTCGACTTCCAACTCCAACGTCGACAGTACGCAGTACCTGGTCAAGATCGACCAGGTAGTGACATCGAACAACCATCTCAGCGGCAGGTATTTCTACAATCAGGACAACTTCCAGCGGGCCTTCAATGCGCCGCTCGGCTTCTACGCAGAGAATCTCTTCCGCAACCAATCGGCGATCATCACCGATACGCAGGTTTTCGGTCCGACGCTCACCGCGACATTTTCGGTGAGCGCCGGACGTTTCGCCCGCACTCAGATCCCCGAGGCTCCCGGGCTGCAGTCTCTGCAGGACCTTGGACAAAACGTACCTCTTGGCACTCCGGGCGAGTCCATCTTTCCGGGTATCCGCGCGAACATATCCGGTTTCGTAGACATCTTCTCTGGTGGCGCCCTGACGCAGGATTCAACCTTGTTCGATTACCAGGCGTCAGTTGTGAAGGTGCTCAGCGCACATACCATCAGCTTCGGCGGTGAGTTTGAGCGCGACCGGATCGACATGGACGATTACTCTTATACGCCGGGCGACAACACCTTCAATGGCGAACGCACAGCAGCGCCGACCGGTGCCATGCTGCCCACTGGAACCAAAACAAGCGGCTCAGCGCTGGCAGATTTTTACCTTGGTCTCGAGTCACAGTTCTACCAAGACAACGGCCGTAAAGCCTATCTCCGCGGAAACCGGCCATCTCTGTATGCGCAGGATGATTGGAAGCTCAACCGCCAACTCACTGTGAATGGCGGCCTGCGTTGGGACCCGTGGCTTCCACCGACTGATCTGAATGAGACATTAGCGGGATTCGTCCCGGGCCAGCAATCTGCCATCGCGCCGGGTGCTCCGCAAGGGCTTATCTTCAAGGGCGACGCGGGGCTCCAGTCCTCGGTCTTCCAACGGAACTGGAAGGATTTCGCGCCTCGCGCCGGCTTCGCGTGGAACATTGGCGGACGTGGCGTCCAGGTGCTCCGCGCCGGTTACGGGATTTTCTATGGCTTTCCCGAGGGGCTTCTTTATCAAAGGACCGACGCGATGCAGCCAGTGGACTTATATCTAAGCTATCCCGCTCCAGCGCCTGCCTGGGACGACATCTATGCGGGATATCCCGGCGGCGATCCATTTCCTCGTGCCCATGTAGGTCCCGACCAATTCGCAAACTACAAGTTTCTGCTTCCGGTTTCAGGAGGAGTGCTCGATCCAAAATCAAAGGTGAGTTACACACAGTCTTGGAATTTGACCTTTGAGCAGCAGCTACCTCATAACACCGCGTTTTCGCTCGCGTATGTTGGCAACCGGGGTGAACACATTATGGGGTCGAGGCAGTTTAACCCTGCAATCTTCGGCCCGGGCGCGACCGTGGGGAACGAGAACTCCCGGCGGCTCTATCCCGGTTTGGGTGCGGTAGAGCTGGCGCAGTCTTATGAGTACTCCATCTACCACGCCTTGCAGGCTAACCTTGTGATTCACAAGCAACACGGACTGTCGGTGCTGACCAATCTCGTTTTTTCCAAGACCATCGACAACACCTCCAGTGCGATCGAAGGCAACACCGGGCCGCCGAATCCGTTCAACTTGCAGAGCGGGCGCGGCCCCGCCGATTTCGACCAGACCATTCGCTATAACCTCGCCCTGGATTACGCCACGCCTCACGTAGACGTCACCGGTTTCAAGAACGCGCTCATCAACAATTGGCAGATCAACGCAATCGCCAGTCTTCAAACCGGCCTTCCTTTTACCGTGCTTAGCGGCACAGACCGCTCTTTATCCGGTATCGGTAATGACTATGCGGATATTGTGGGAAACCCCATTCGCCCCGCCGGCGTGAGCAAGATCAAAGAGTATTTCAACACCGCTGCCTTTGTGCCGGCAGCAACGGGCACCTTCGGCGATATTGGGCGCAACAGCTTGCGGGGTCCGGGTTATGCCGATGTGGACGCCTCTATCTTCAAAGACCTCTTTGAAGAGGAACCTATCCATGCCCAATTCCGGGCTGAAGCGTTTAACACATTAAATCGCGTCAATTTCACTAATCCTGTGTCCACGTATTCTTCGGGCACTTATGGTCAGATCACCAGCGCAAGTAGTCCGCGGGTCTTTCAGTTCGGACTGAAGCTGCTCTTTTGAAGACCAGCGTATAGCGTTGCGCCCGGCATCTGTGGACAGGAAGGCATTCATGCTTCGGCTCGTTTGAGGAATTCAACCCCAGAAAGTCCCTGATTACGCACACGATGTCCGTAACGTTTCCGCGGCGCTAGCCATCAACATTCACGCCTACGGGACGCGAACCCCACCACCTTTTCTTTTGCTTGCGCTGGAGGATCTGGGCAGAGAGCTTGCTCCGGGGAGAACGCTAATCCTGTACCGGGTTGCGTTTATATGGCGGCCGAGCACCACCTACCGGAAAAGGCACTGGTAAAGAGCCTTCTGCCCCGAACCCGGCGGCCATAAAATACCGGGGAATTTACCGGGGACACTCCGCACAAACCACTAGTAATTGGCAGAAGTCTCAGAGTTTCAAGGGGCGGCGGTAAGTTGCTGATTCGCATATCTCTGTACCACACGGTATCGATAGGCTTCTCCCGGCTGTTAAACGATGTGTTGTAGGTTCGAGTCCCTCTGAGGAGCTCCTGTGCTCGTGGAGCGGTATGCATGCGGGCTTCTTTCCCCGCGCTGCCCCTGGTAATCCTGTTGTGCTGCCTCAAGAGATATGCGTTGACGAGTTAGCGTATGTCACGATATGAGACGGTGACGGCTGCGCTCGCAAGTCAGCCTCCAGGGGTTCTTGGGATAATACTTCCACTACTGTATTATCTCCTTCGTTGCTTTCGGTTCAACCTCGCTCCGTACCGCGATCGGCACGCGCAAATCCTGCGCCTTCACGTCCACGCTTGGACGGTCTGCCGGTCCCTCGGTCTGTATTCTCAGGAATTAAACTGTTACAAACGGTTCGCCGCAATCGCCACAATGGATCTTTACATTAGCCATGCGCGGACCGCCATCAATTCCGCGGAAGGACACTCACCTTGGCGGTGGCGCGGATGTGGTTGCAGTCCTGCATCATCTTGAGAATTCGGTACTCCTTTAGTGAGCGATCGACCAGATCACTGTCAAGAAGTCATTGCCGACGGTCCCCTTCTCCGCGGCCGCGAGATCAGGCTGTATCAAAGCAGCAGTGATCGCTCGCCCCGACTAAGCTCCACGTAAACCGAGATTTTTCATCTCAGCGTGTGCAGGGGACACTACCCCAGGAGCTCCTCCACAGTAACCCCAATGCTTTTCACACAATTGTCTGGTGAGGGCTTCCAATCGGGCGATTAGCTCCCCATTTAGTGAACGATGCTCGATATCGGGCACGGGAGGTCAGTTGCCCACCGGGCCGCTTCGCGCATCTGGGAGAGTCTGGCCGTTGAGTAACCCGGAGGCCTACCTGGCGTCGAGAACGAGATCACAGCAGCAATGGGCCCCTGGGCGGTCTGCTTCCATCGTTTAAGCTCAACACATGCCTACACTCGCTGACGTTGCTAAAGTTGCCGGAGTTGCAGTAATGTCAGTCTCGCGGGTGGTCAACGGAAGCCGACGTGTATCTCCAGAGGTGGAGCGAAAAGTCCGCGCCGCAATTGAGAAAATTGGTTACCAGCCGAACGAAGCCGCCCGGGTTCTCAAAGGAACTCGATCCAGTGTGTTGGGCTTGATAGTTCCCGATCTGGCGGATCCCTTTTTTGCAGGTTGTTGTAACGCAATCCAAGAGGCCGCATGGCTTGCGGGATACATGACGCTGATGGTTGCTTCCGCACATCGTGAAGAGTTGGAGCGGCGTGAAACGGAGATGATGGTACAACGCCACGTCGCCGGCCTTATCGTTGTCGCCGTCGGCGCACACAACGACCACTTCGCTGCCGCTCAAAATAAAGGCGTGCCCCTCGTTGCCCTCGATCGGCCAATAGAAAATGTTCAGTCAGATACTATTACGGTCGACAACTTCAAGGCAGCCGTCCGCGCAACCGAGCACCTGATCGGTCATCAACATCGCGAAATTGTCTGCGTCGCCGATGACGAAAGAATTTACACGAAGTTTGAAAGGGTTTCCGGGTACTCCCGTGCCATGAAAGAGGCTAATTTAGCTCCTCGAGTGTGCCTTGTGGGAGCAATGACTGGCTCAGTCGAGGAACAAGTATCGCTACATCTTGGTTCGAAGCATCCTCCCACCGCAATTTTTGCCGCCAGCAATGTCGTATGCACCGAGATTCTTCACTACTTGCGAGAACACTCGATGAGCATTCCTGAAGATTTAGCGCTCATCTGCTTCGACGACTTTAGCGCCGCAACTTTAGTCACTCCCCCGATCACCGTCATCCAACAACCCCTCGCCGAACTCGGCCAAACGGCGACACGCATGATGCTCGACCGACTGCAAAACGCCGGCGGCATGCCTTCAACGACTATTGAACTGAAGACGCGCCTCGTCCTCAGAAATTCTTGCGGATGTAGTGGAGCAAATTTAGAAGCGGAACCCCGTTTTTCAGTGTCCTAGGAGACAAGGCGGATTCATGAGGTGTGGGCAGTTACTCGACTAGCGAAGGCTTGTGCCGGTAGGTGAAGGCTCGGACGGCCACGCATAATGAGGCAACATCCCCGATCTGCTCCCCTAATCCAGCGGAGACAATGCGGCATTTCGCAGCCGAAGATCTGAGGGCTTCTCTCGACACGACGTCGCGCGCTGGTCCCAGCAGGACCTCGCCAAATCTCGTAGCTAAACCTCCAATCACGATGCATTCTGGATTAAGTAAATCAACCAGGATCGCCATGGCCTCGCCCAACCGTTCCCCAGTTGCCCGAACTATTGCCTGCGCGACCGAATCTCCGGCTCTTAAAGCCTCAGCAACGTCAAGGGCAGTCACATTTGCTGGCGATTGTCCGCTGGTGTCCAGCAACAAGCTCGACTCTCCTCGGATCACGGCGGCGTTCAGAAACATCTGCGCCACCTGGGCCATACCACCACCGCTGGCCCAGCCCTCAACTGTTCCGGCTTTGCCGAAGCCAACAGGTCCGTCTTCAGTCAAACGTACATGACCGATCTCGCCCGCGGCGTTCGAAGCTCCGCGATAGAGTTGCCCGTTCAGGATAAGTCCGGCGCCCAGCCCTGTCCCCATGGTCAGGAAAATCAAATTCTCAGATCCTCGCCCGGCGCCAAAGCGGGCCTCGGCTAAAGCGCCTGCATTTGCATCATTCTCTAAGAAACACGGAACTCTGAACTCTTCTTCCAGCAACGCGCAGATAGGCACGTTCTTCCAGGTGCTTAAGTTGGGCGGGCACTGGATGATGCCTCGCGCCGGATCCAGGGGTCCACCGCAACTCACCCCGATTGCAGCCACTTGAGCCATGGTTATGGACTGGGAGGCAAGTGCTTCCCGGAGGCTCGCGATGATCTTACCTACGGCCATGTTGGGACCCTGCTCCGGTCGGGTGGGAAACGAAAGCCGCGCAACCGTCCGAGGCGGCTCGAAAGACAGAACCACGGCGGTCTTCGTCCCACCGATGTCGACACCTGCGAAAACTCTCTGCATTTCACCTTTATCCGCTCACCAGCTCTGACGGGAAAATTGTCGACAATCGCTTGACAATCTTCAAGTGGCATGGATATCGTTACCCCACTCTAGGTTTTGCCTTGTTGCTTGTCAACAGCGGCTTTTTACCCGGTGAGACTTGATCCAGAGCATATTGCTATCCGTGATGCTCACTCGGATTATGGATAACGTTAGCCAGCCCTCCACCTTTGCGCGAAGATGAGGAGCGAGATCGTGAAAGCTGCACGGCGGTCGCACGAAATTGGTCAGTTTGTTCGTGAAGGTCTTAGGAGGCAAACCATGAAGAAGTTAAATAAGATGACACCGGCATTGATCGGTATCTGGTCGCTCGTGGCTTTAGCAATTACCCTCTATCCGGCTCATCCAGCACTGGCACAATCGGTACGGGGGTCTCTGTCGGGAAATGTTCTCGATCCGTCTGGAGCGGCAATCCCGGGAGCCAAGATCACTGTTGTAGACCCCAATACCGGAGTGACGCGAGAAACGTTATCGAGTGCGGAAGGCTCCTATCGCTTGCCCGAGCTGAATCTGGGATCCTACGATGTCACCGCCTCAGCGGCCGGATTCTCAATCCAGGTCCAACATGGCGTTCAGATTACAATCGACAACATCACTTCGCTCGACATGACGCTGCGGACTGGAAATGTTGAATCCGTCGTCAATGTCGACGCGTCCGCGCCAGGTTTAGAGACGCAATCGTCTGAGGTGGGTGGAACTATTCAGGCGCGCCAGATCGTCCAGCTTCCGCTCGCCTTAGGCGGCGTGGGTGCGCTACGTTCTCCGGAAGCCTTCATATTTCTACTACCGGGTACCACGGGACCAGGATCCGCAAATAGCTTCAACGGTATCTACACACTGAAGATCAGCGGTGGTCAGGCTTTTGGCAATGATGATCTGCTTGACGGAGCCAGTCAGACAAGAAGTGAAAATGGCTCGTCCTTTGACGAAGAGTCGCCATCTGTGGAGGCGCTGCAGGAGTTCAAAGTTATCACGGGCGTCCCTGCGGCGGAGTACGGGCGTACGAGTGGAGGAATTGAGAGCTTCGTCACGAAGGGCGGCAGTAACCAATATCACGGTTCCGTTTTTGACATCTTCCGCAACGAAGCTCTTGATGCAAACACGTGGTTCAACAACGGAAACCTGGCTGCAAACTGCGTAGGCGCGAACGACACTCCGCAGTGCACCAACCTATATGGAAGGCCCGATGATAAGCAGAACGATTACGGAGTGAGCCTGGGTGGTCCGGCAACCATCCCACACCTGTTTAACGCGAGTAACAAAGTTTTCTTCTTCTTCGCCTGGGAGCAACTGAAGCGAACGATCGGAGGAACGCAGGTGAGTACTGTGCCCACGGTTGCCGAACGGGGTGGGAATTTCACGGATCTCTACAATCCGGCAGCGCCTCCAGCCACTGGCAGCACCGCCATCAATCCATGTGACGGCTTGCCAGTCTATCCAGGCGAGGTATTTGATCCTGCGACACAACGGGTAGTGAACGGAACGCCATGCCGTTCTGCCTTTGCAGGCAACATGGTTCCGGCGCAACGTTTTAGCGCCGTGGCAAGTAACGTTCTCAATTACATTCCCCTGCCTACGACATCAGGCCTCTTCAATAACTACTTTTATCAAAGCTCGTTCCCGGTCAACAACACAACATACACCATACGAGTCGATATCAATCCTTCGCCCCGGCAAAAGTTCTTTGCGTCTTACTCGACTCGCGACAATCTTAGAACCTGTTGCGCGACTCCCCTTCTTCCATATCCCGAAGATTCGGGTACCTGGCAACAGAACTTCGACACTCACTTCGGTCGTGCGGGTTGGGACTTCATTTTTACTCCAAACCTTTTGAACCACTTCAATTTCGGGTACAACCGCTCAAATAGCGCTAATTTCGCATATCCGACTCTGAACAACATCAACTACACGCAGGTGCTTGGGATTTCAAATGCACCGTTGTCCAAGAATTTTCCTGGCATTGACTTCGACGGCCGTGACCAGTACCGCAACCTAGGCAACGGGTTGAACAACGACTGGATCGACAACGGATTTCGTTTCAATGACAGCGTCAGTCTAGCGAAAGGACGTAACAGCATTAGCTTTGGGGCAGATTTTCGCATACAGCAGTTCTCACCCCTGAGCTACCCGACGAATTCCCTGATCTACGCCCGTGCCCAGACTTCCTCGGACCCCGCTAATTCAGAGCTCGACGGTAATAGTCTGGCGAGTCTGCTGCTTGGTCAAGTCTCAAGCGGTAATTTTGGAGCGGGGGTGCTTTCAACTCAGCCGCGGTGGACGTCGCGCTACTTTGCATTGTTTGCGCAAGACGACTTGAAGGTGAGCGAGAAGCTGATCCTCAACCTTGGCATCCGCTGGGATGTGGATATTCCGCGTACTGCCGCCCACAGTGTTACGTCCAATTTCAGCCCTAATGCGATTGATCCTGAGTACGGCATTCCCGGAGCTCTCGTCTTCGGCACCCAGTACAAGGGCAATACGCGCTGGGCAGACACCTACTACAAAGATGTTGCGCCTCGGGTAGGATTTGCGTTTTCTCCCTATGGGAATGGAAAGACCGTGTTCCGCGGCGCCGGGGGTATCATTTACGGCCCGCTGCAGTATGCCGATGATGGAAATGGAATGATCGCCGGTTACAAGGTTCAGCCAGTGTTCACAAGCGGCGATGGTTTTTCGTCATCGTTCTTGAGTGACACCGGTTTTCCAGGCTACGTTCAACCGCCGAACCTGGATCCTGGTATCTTCAATGGTCAACCTCTCGGCGACACTTATATCGAGCGCTCATTCGGTAAACCGCCGGTGCTCTATGAGTGGAGCTTGCAGTTACAGCAGCAAGTGGCACAGGATTTGATTCTTGAGATTGGATATCTGGGCAACAAGGGGCAAAACCTGCGGTCGAGTGTGCAGAATCTTAACAACATCCCTCTGAACGCGTTGACCCTGGGTAATGAACTGAATGCCAGTGTGTTAGGCAACACTGAGGGTGTGCCTGCCCCGTTTTCAGGCTTCTACTCGTTATGGGGCGCAGGCGCGCCGATCCAACGTGCGCTCCGCCCATTCCCGCAATACTCGGCAATCGACTCAGGCTGCTGCCTTCAGAACGCAGGCATGTCAACCTACAATGCGCTGCTCGTGTCCTTAAGCCGCCGGTTTCGAAGCGGATTGTCTCTGCAGGCCTCTTACACCTGGGAGAAGAACCTGACCGATGCTGACAGCGCCATTCCCGGCAACGTGACTGGCTGGCAGGTACAAAACCCCTTGAATCTTCACCAGGCAAAGGCACTCAGCGCCGAAGATCTGCCACAGACCTTCGTGGTGGCGCCGCTCTATCAGCTACCCTTCGGGGGAGGCAAGACATACCTAAATCATGGCCCGGCGAGCTACGTAGCCGGGGGTTGGGAAGTTGGCGCAGTTCTGCGCTACGAGTCAGGTCAACCAATCTCATTCTGCTGCGCAACCTCGATACCAGGATGGGATAACAATATCTTCTACAGTCGAGATCCAACCCAACCCCTGGCGAGTGCTGCGTATCGCGCAGGCCGGTTGAACCCCTTTGTCGCGGGTGAGAATAGCTATTTCAATCCTGCTGCCTTTATTGATCCCAACAGCACTGCCGTCAGGGGGGCCGGACCCTACACCTTTGGCAATGTGCCTCGGGTTACAGGAGAAGTGAGAGCGCAGAACTTCTACAACGAAGACGTGAGCATATGGAAGACAACGCCGATCCGTGAAGGTGTCAGTGTTGTATTGAAGGCAGAGATGCTGAATGTGTTCAACCGCCATCAATTCGCAGTGCCCGATACAAATCCAACAGATTCTTCTTTCGGTGTCCCAACCTCAACCATTTCACTCCCGCGGAACGTGCAATTCACCGCACGTGTAAGTTTCTGATCGCGGAAGGGGACCTGCCCCATGCAATAGGGCGCCTCGCGTGGCCGGGTTTCCTCGTCATACGAAGACAGATGTCACTGCTTACCCGGGTGGTAACTACCTGGTAGCATCATTCGTCCCCTTCTTTGCACGAAAGAAAATCATTAACATGACGACACCTCACAAGTCGACACCGGAACGCCTCAGGTTTTATTGCTTGCTTTATGTGGCATTCTTGACGATCTCTGCCGCCCGTTCCCAAATGACAGAATCTGCTTCGGAGCCCCAGGAGAAGCCCATTGTGATTCGAGTTAGTCGGCTCAACAAGCCGCAAGACATACCATTTTCTCTTTTTGGGAGCTTTCTTGAGCCCATCGGTCATTCAACTTACGGCGGTCTTTGGGCCAACGTTGTTGAGAATCCCTCCTTCGAAGAAGGGCTCTGGTCTGCGGAGAATCTCGAGACGTTATGGAACTCCCGTGCCGAACTTCGCGCCGCGTCGTCATTCGGCCTGCCAGCACCGTGGGAGCCACTCTATCCAGCTCAGGGCAGCCGTTATGCTCCAATGCGCGGAGATGCGGCGAATTCAGCACAATCTCTGCTCCTGATGTCTTTGCCAGACAAAGAAGTGGGCGTACTTCAACGGGTCTATCTTCCTGTTCATCGCGAACTCGGTTATAGTGGCAGCCTTTGGCTCAAACATATCAAAGGGAACCAGTCGGTGAAGCTCTCCCTGCGGCGCCATGCACATCCCGGGGAAGTGCTGGCCGCCAGCATCGTGCAGGCCCCGTCGTACGCTTGGAGCAAGTACGCATTTCATCTTGAGTTGAATCGCGGCCAATTGGCGCCACTGGAGCCGTCTGACCTGGTGATCTCCCTCGAAGGAGACGCCCGCGTGCTGGTGGATAACGTGGTGCTAAACCCTGATGACGCTGTGGATGGCATGGACCCGGAGGTGCTGACCTTGGCTCGGGAGCTTCATTCCCCAGTAGTTCGATTCGGAGGTAACTTCACCTCCGCCTATAACTGGCGTGACGGTGTCGGGCCGCCGGACACCAGAGTGAGTAAGTTGAACCTGGCCTGGGGTATACCTGAGTACAACACCTTTGGCACAGACGAGTTCTTACGGTTCTGCGAATTTATTCAGGCGAAGCCGCAAATCGCGTTGAATCTGGGAACCGGATCACCGCGCGAATCGGCCTCCTGGGTCGACTACGTCAATACGCGTTGGGCGGACCACCGCGGTGGCCTTACCTGGGAACTGGGGAACGAACTTTGGGGGGCCTACCAGGTGGGATACCCTGCTGCGACTTTAGCTGCAGCTGCCACCTTGGCGAACAGTGAAGCCGTTCGAAAGGTTGACCCGACGGCCCGGTTGATAGCAACCGGAGGGGACGGAGGTCTCTTCCAGGATTGGAACGCGCGGCAGCTCACTAACCCGGTCGACAGCTTTGATTATCTTTCCAGCCACTTCATCGTGAACGAAGACGTGCTTCTTCCCCAGGCATCAAACGACTTTCGCACGATGGCGATGATCGCCGTTCCCTGGGGCTTGTCAGAGCGGATCCATGAGATGAAACAACAGGCTATTGACGCTCATCGACCCAAGATGCAGTTTGCCTTTACGGAGTGGCTGATGATCGCCAACCGTTCGCATAGCGTACCGAACTACGACAACATGGGAGGCGCGCTGTTTGCTGCCGGATTCCTGAACACAATGATGCGCAACTCAGACGCCGTTTCAATTGCGAACATGACGGGCATCCTTGAGTTTGGCGGGATATGGAAGAAGCGAGAACAGGTGTATGCCTCGCCTGCCTATTGGGTACTGCGGGCCTACGCAAGAGCGAAACCCACGACCTTGCTTAAGGTCGAGTCCACTTCACCAACTTTTAACATATCGAAAGGTGTTACCCAACTGCCGGAGATCATCGCTGCACCCTATCTCGATGTGGTTGCGGCATTATCCGAGAACGGAAGCTCTCTGTTGTTGCTGTGCGTGAATCGCCACGTTACGCGTCCGGAATCCGCGACCATCGATTTTAGTTCCATCGGTGCGGAGAGTGGTCCTACACAAGTGACGACCATCGCCGGCGACGGAGTGCTTGCCGAGAACGACGAATACAGTCCCAACCGTGTGACGGCCGTGACACGATCCGAAAGATTAGAAGCCAGAGGTTCCTATACCTTTCCCAGCGCGAGCGTAACCGTCATTGAAATTGAACTCAAGAAATAGCACTGTGCCCGATGGCCACGCGGAGCACCCTTCAGCACACAAGTCCAATAAATGTAAGCGGCGACCGAAGGAGCGAAGTAAGTCTATGCCAACCACTTTCCAGTCAACGTTTCAAAGAATGTTGTCCAGCACAGCGTCGGTGCTATTCGTTGTCACCATCCTATCTAGCGTGCAACTCGGTAGGTGGTAGTCATGGCCCAGGTGACATCTAGTTCAGAACAACTCGACCTTCTCATGCAAAGGAACATCGATCTTGAGGTTTGCGAGCCAGACGTCAAGCGTGCATTTAATACGATTCGGGAAGCTTTTCGGGCTAAGCATAAGCTCCTCATCTGCGGTAATGGGGGAAGCGCAGCAGACGCCGAACATTGGGCCGGAGAACTGTTGAAGGGTTTTCGCCACAAGCGCCCGCTGTCACCGGAAGATCGCGCAAAACTGCCAGAAAAGCTGACAGCGAGCCTTCAAGGCGCGTTGCCGACAATCACTCTCACGGGGTTTCCTTCTTTAACCACAGCTTTCGGGCATGATGTCGATCCGGAACTGACGTTCGCTCAGTTGGTTTGGGGCTTGGCCAGTCAGGGACGTGCTGATCGGCATTACCACGTGCGGCGATGCAGCCAACGTCTGTGCAGCACTTCAGGCGGCGCGCTCTCGGGGCCTCCGAACGCTAGGTCTGGCGGGTGAAATTGGTGGAACGATGAAAACTCTTTGAGATGTCATCATCCTTGACCCCTCACGCGAGACCTAGGTGATCCAGGAGTACCATCTGGCTATCTACCACTCTTTATCAATGATGCTGGAGGAGGAGTTCTTTAGCCATCAGTAGCGGGGTTCTGGTGCAATCAGATGATGACCGGCCCGGCGCATGGAGCTCAACCGCAGGAGAAAATATGGACAAGGGTTCGAAGAGCAAGGATCCTCATGAGGCTAGATCGAGTTGTTCCCGACGGGACTTCGTCAGAACTTCGGCCACTGCAGTGTTAGGCACAAGCCTTTTGTCGCGTGGGGCACTCGCATCTTCCCTGGTGACAGCGGCGGGCGGTGAGCGTCCCGTCTTACATATAATCGGACACTCTCATATCGATGCCGCCTGGCTGTGGCCGTGGACCGACAGCTCCGACGTTGTACTGACGACATTTCGTAGTGCGCTGGATCGAATGCAGGAAACGCCGGGATTCAAATACAGCCACTCGTCAATGATTCATTATCAATGGGTGGAGAAGGCAGACCCTAAGATGTTTGCCGAGATATTAGCTCGCATTCAAGAAGGTAGGTGGGAGGTCGTAGGTGGTTGGCCAGTCGAACCTGACTGTAACATCCCTTCAACGGAAAGCTTCGCCCGGCATTGTCTCTATGGAAAGACTTACGCCTCGAGAAAACTCCAGACGGATGTTAACGTCGGGTTCAATCCGGACTCCTTCGGTCACGCCGCCGGCCTGCCCACAATCTTGAAGAACGCGGGCTACAAGTACTATGTATTTCTACGTCCGCAAGAGCATGAAGGAGTGTTGCCTCGCCTTTTTTGGTGGGAGGGGTCGGATGGATCCAGGATCATGACGTATCGAATTTACGGCTCCTACGATTGGCTCGCAAAGAACCTGACTGATGCAGCCTCGCACTCATTCCCATCAGGTTGCCACCACGGGGCGTTCTTTCTCGGCGTCGGCGATCATGGCGGTGCGGTGACCAAAGCACAATTGCAGGAAATTGTCGCCCGGCAGACTGACTCCACTCTGCCCGAGCTTCGCTGGAGCACCCTGCGCGAGTTTTTTACCTCGGTCGAGCAATCCATATCAGTCGCTGATCTTCCAGTCATGCGCGGCGAGCTTCAGCACCACGCAAGAGGTTGCTACTCGGCCTGCGGGGAAGAAAAGTTTCAGAATCGCCGTGCCGAACATGAGCTCTTTAATGCCGAGTCGGTGGCGCTGATTTCAACCCTCAGCCAAGGCCGATCTTACCCCGGAACCGAGTTAGCGGGCGCATGGGAACGAGTGCTCTTCAATCAGTTCCATGATGTTCTCGCGGGCACGTCTCTCTATTCCGATTATCAGAATGCTCGCGACGGCATAGGGTACGCCTGCCAGATCGCGATGGAGACGAGCCGTCCTGCTTTAGAGGCGCTGGCAAAGCAGGTAGACCTCCACGATGTACCCGAGGGCGCTGTCTTTGCCTATAATCCTTTGCCCTGGCGGCGGAAGGCATTGTTGGAGTTTCACTATCAGACCAACACGACCACGGAGCACTTCAGCTATCTGAAGGCGCGAGATGGTAGCCAGACACCCCTTCAGATGCGCCCGTCCGACAGCATGACAGACTTCTATCCCCGGCTTTCATCGTGGGTCGATCTTCCCGCGTGCGGATATAAAGTCTTTACACTCGAGCGCGGCGCGCAGTCTGTGGCTGCTGCCTATTCGCAATATACGACTGTCTCCGACAACAGCTTTGGGATTAAATCCTTACGTGCTCCGGATGGTACTGAACTGCTTGCAGCCAACCTTGGGCTGGTCGTTATAGGGGATAAGAGCGACACCTGGGCGCATGGTGTGGCGGCATTTCGCCAGGAGTTGGGACGGCCGACCTTCATCTCTTCCAGGATTGTCGAAGACGGTTCGGTCACTCGAGTGACTCGCCAGAAGCTGAAATGGCAGAGCTCGGATATTATGGTCGACATCGCCGAGTTCTCGGCAAACGATGCAATAGAACTTCGATTTGTTATCAATTGGCAGGAGCACGAACAGATTCTGAAGTTGGAAGTGCCAACGGCATTCCATTCACCTAGAGTGTTCGCCAAGGTTCCCGGAGCGGCCCTTGAGCGCACCGCAAACGGTAACGAAGAGCCTTACCAGGATTGGGTCGCGTTGCAAGGGTCACGCAATGAGCAAGACTACGTTCTGGCACTGGCAAATAGTGCTACCTACAGCTACGATTGCCTGGATGGTCTGCTCCGAACCGTTCTCATCCGCTCTGCTCCATACGCCCGGCATTATCCCAACAAAGTGGCTGAGGACGGCATTGCTGCCTGGCAAGATCAGGGTCGCCAGGAGCGAACCTTCTGGCTGTTGCGGGCAAAGGGAATCTACACTGATCTCTTCCTCGATCGCGAAGCCCGAAGTCTGCAGACGCCGGCCGGATATGTGCTTGACTCGCGACACCGCGGCGACCAACCGTGGGAGCGATCGTACCTTGAGGTGAGCCCGAGCCAGGTTGAGGTCCTTGCCATCAAGCAAGCAGAGGGCGGAGGGCCTCCTCTGCTGCGGTTCCAAGAGCGTTCCGGCCAACACACCCTGGTGCGGATCATCAGCCCGCTCTTCAATTTGAGCCAGGGACTGTCCTTGCTGCCGTGGGAATTAAAAACCATTTCACTCTTGCCCAGTCAAGTAAAGACGACAAGTATCATGGAGTCTAATGGAACGGGTTAAGTGGTAACTAGCGCATGTGAATCCACTTTCTCAGTGCGCTTGTACGGGCGCTCCAGCTGTTCGTATACCACCAAAGTGCTATTCACTGACGTGTATAGAATCAACGACAATGCACTGATAAGAAGGGGGTCGCATGAAACACGTAGCAGCTCTTGTTCTGTGGAACGGGGTGTACGGTGCCCGCCGAAACCGCGTTCCGTTCTGCCTTGCGGTAGCAGTATTCACCGCAATCATTGTCAGCATTTGCCACTAGCATGCTTCTCAAGCCGGCGCTCGAGCCTCGTCGATCGCGGACCACGCCTTCGGGACACCTGGCCACAGACCAGAAAATTGAGGATAAGTATCCGCCATGAACCGACGCCAGTTCGCCGCCTGTCTACCCGTCGCCGGACTGTTGGCCGGCTGTGATTCCGATCAAAGACCATCGGCGGCGGCCACGCTTCTGAACAATGGTCGGGTGCAAGATGCAATGAAGGGCGTGGAGTCCTCCCTCGGCGATCTAGAGGTTAACGTGGACAGCTTTGACAATGAGGACTGGCGGGACGTGGTGCCTGAGATTAAGAGCTCAGTGGATGAGGTAAGAGAGGCGTTTGAGCGCCTCAGGCAGGCTCTTGGTGTTTCGAATGCATGAGTCCCTCCTCGGATTTCGCTTGACATAGGGATTTACCAAGCGCAATTTCTTCTCACTGATTCGTTGGGTCGGCGGACCGGAAGCGAAGCCGAACCAGACTTAAGCAGATCAAACGGGCTGAACCCCTGGGAGTGTTTCCCTTATGTCACCCAATGAGCTCCAAGAGCTTATCCCTGTAGCAAAGACCCTCAACGAAGAATCGGATGGCATTAACGCCACAATCACAGATCTGAACCGAAAACTGTCAGCTCTGAACATCGGAATCGAAGTATGGATCGATCCCGAAGAGGCAGGCTCTTTCCAGTTCGGCTACGCGCGAATCGACAGCGGGAAGGATCAGGCATGGGAACTGGCCCTGCGGCACCGTGATTCCCGTAAAGCGAAGGCCAATTTCGAAGCCGTGATCGCCGAGGGTGACGAACTGATGCCTGGTCCGGCGGAGTCTCTCCTTCGTGCTGCTCGAAATGTGCGGATTGAAGCGCTCGAGGTGGTGCCCTTGATCTTGAGAAACCTCAAGCAGGTAGCTGAGCGGAACATCGAGACAATCAAGAGAGCGAAGCAACTCGCTTCTGAACTCTAGTCTGGACTTGAAATACAGCGCCACGCGGCTGTTAGAGCAGTCGTGTGGCGCTAACCGAAGTCGCCCACGGGAGGGCAACATGGCTACCTGTCACACTATCAGTCCGCTCGATTCGCCTCAAGACACATTTTCCCCTGTCCTCACCCCTGATAAGACCAGAGATCCAAAACACGTTCTGGCCGCCGCGATGTTTAAGGCATCCCTCGAGCTTGCACGGTCCCAAGTGACCCTCGACAAAGAGGGCTGGCGCTGCGCGTCCTGCGGGGCGACGTGCGCCAAGCTGCACAGACTGACCCATGCCCCTGACTGCGCAGTCGAACGCGTCACAGAGGCGTGGGACGCGATTAAGCGATTGATCTCCGAACAGTCTTTCACTGCCTAGAAGTTCTCTCTCGTTCCATCCTCCCGGCGAGCTTCTATGGTCTCGATTCAACCTTTCCGCGCACCTACCGCGTGTAAGCAACCTTTACCAATGCATTTGCATCCCTTTGTTTGAGAAAAGGGTCGCACCTCACGCGACTCGGCCACGCAGAATCTAGGGACGCGCCCGCGTCCCTCTTTTTTGTGCTCAAGTAGTTGTCCGCCGTCGACCCTAGCAGGAAAGTTCGCACCGATGTTCATAGTATTTAACCCTCGCCTCTTCGGCGCGCACCCGTCACCCATTCGAGCCATTGCGTCTCCACCCTTGTTTGTTGGAGATGCTTGTCTCAGCGAGACGGTTTTGCCAACGAACTCAAAAAAAATGGGGGACTCTTACGATCAGAGATTGCACCAAATCCGGGCTTAGGATTTCTCCATTTCTTCGCCTGCCATGGGGTGCAAAGTCTAAAGACGCACGCAAAGCGGTGACTATCGATCGTCACCGCACGAGGAAATCAGAACCGATACTCCCTCCGATGCATGATCCTGATCCAAAAGATGCGTGGGAGGCGAATTGTCCGAGCGGGCGTTTTTGTTTGTTCACATAAATGTATCTAGACAGGCTAATAGCGTGATCATTGAAGTAACTAATATTGATCGCCTCGTTCCCATACTCATCTATGACTATCAACGTGCTTGGATTTGGCCTACTCACAGATAACCTTCTACCTACGACAAAGCCGTTTTCGTCAAATCGAGCGATGATCTTGTCATCAGCGTCGCGAATATCCAGTATTGGAGTGATGACGCCCGGCGACACCTGCTTCAGCTGAAATTGCGGGCGACCATTGACCTCAAGAACAGTGTAAGGAAAATGGTCAGCGAATCCAGTGTAGTCGGGATACAAAATTAGGGTCGAACCCGGAGGAGCTTTTCCCTCGCAGCCATTGTGCGGTGTTACCATCTTCCCCGCTGTTATTCTTCCTGAGTATGATTCAGCTAACTGTTCTTCATGTTCAAAGAGTTTCTTGTTTTGTGTCACTAGGGCACGGAAGCGACGGCGTTCTTGGTGGTTTGTCTGGGATAAGTCATCAATCGTCGCCTTGAATTGCTTCTGGCTAAGTTCGTACGCCCGTGTCAGCTCACCTGCAGTGGCTTCAAACTCAGACTTTTGAGTAGAGGCTATATGGCTAAATTCCGAATTCAGTTCGGCCCTCTGCTTGTTATTTTCGAAGTTGCTCTTACCAATGGAGTGGATCTCGGCCGTAGCTAGAACCATGAGGATGAGCATCCAGGAGACTTTCTCCACTATGTGCATGTCTGTACGAATACTCATGATGCCAGCCGCAGTCGCGAGCAAGCCAACTGAGACACCTGGGGATCGCACCGTATATGCAGCCCATACCGCAATCCCGGTAAACACCAGAACCAAGGCATGTCCCACTCGATCGCTTTTCCATACTGTTTCCGCCCAATCTTCTCGTCTCCCCATGACCGCAATGCTCTCACCTGGGGCTGCCAACGTCGAGGGCGCTTCATCACATCCTCCACGAAGGCATCTGCTGAGTTTCCGAGTACACGCATGCCTGCGCGCCGAATTGGTGGCCGCAGTTGCCGCATCGGAAGCCAGCGCGAAGCGTCTGGATGAAGGGGCGCAACGACTCTTCGATGCAATAGACTCGGCATCTCGGAGGCGGCGGTAACTTCTGAGACGCGCGTTTGAACTAAGCCGCTGGCGCGGCGGATGCTGCATTGGTGGCGGCGCTGGCGGCGGCTGGATTTAGGGTTCGGGTCACAAGGAGGATTTCCTGTGACCCATCTTCGCCAGTTGATACTCGACGAACTCGAGCGTCGTAACTACTCTCCGAACACCGCACGGTCTTACCTGCATGCAGTGGAGAAGTTTGCAAGGCACTTGGGTCGTTCTCCCGAGCAGCTTGGCGCCGATCACGTCCGCGAGTACCAGGTCCATCTGTTCCGCGACCGCAAGCTTTCGGCACGCACCATCGCAGGTCAGACGGCGGCGCTGCGCTTCCTGTTCGTCAAGACATTGCGCCGTCCTTACCTGCCCGACGCGCTCCCGTCTCCTGGCTCTGTGGGTCCAGCAAATTTGATCGACCCTAACGCTGTGCTGTTTATGGGTACCCGGCGCGATTCCGAAACCGAACGCAAGCAACGGAAGCAATTCATTCATCACGTCGATCAAGCAGCCGACGAATGTGCGTGAAGACCTGGTGCGCATCGATCAAAATATCAACATTAAGCCGGATCCAGCGGCCATCGGGCAGCCGCTGAGCGACGAAATCCATGCTCCACTTGTGGGTGGGGCGCGCGGCCTGTCCTATTGGGAGCCGCTGTCGCTGGGCTCGCTCCTTGCGCTTCTGAGTCCGCACGATCAGGCCCTCTTCGGCTGCCGGCGAGTCGCGCAATCGCACCCGGGGCGCATCCTGGGGATCGCGATGATGCTCGTAACGCAAAGTCGCCCGGTTCACCGGGATCAGCCCCGCCGCGCGGCGCTGGCTCAGTTGGTGGGCCTCTTCGGCCCACTCCGCCAGCTCGCGCCGCAAGTAGTTTGAGGGCAGAGGTGTGAACATCTCAAGTTGGATCCGCTGAGAAGGAATGTTGATGGTCCACCCGACATGTTCGGCTCCTTGCGTGCCATTGATCCCCGCAGCCACACTAATAGAATTCAAAACTTCAAATCGGGTAATCCTTTCACATTCTCGGCGTCGGTTGAGACGCTAATGTTGTGCCATGCCCTGGCGTCGGATTCTCGCTTTTCCTCGGCAAAGCGGGCATACTGCACTGCGTCGCTGCCAAGCAAAAGGTGTGCAGGGAGCTGCTCCTTGGAGGCTAGTTGCAGAATGACCTGAGCAACTTTTGCTGGAGCGCTCATCTCATGCCCCCAGTGCTCCTGCAACATCTTAAGAAATGTGCCTACTGAGGCCTCATAGTCGGGAAAAAGCTCAGGTGCGCCAGCGGTTGCCCGCTTCCCCCAGTTCGTCCGAATACCACCTGGCTCCACTGCGCAGACTGTAACGCCGAAGGGGGCCAACTCTGGGGCAAGGGCTTCGGTGAAGCCCCCTACAGCCCATTTTGCGGCGTGATACCCCGCGTTCCCAGGGACCCCCAACCGGCCACCCACGGAAGAGATTTGAAGGATGCATCCGCTCTTCTGCGTCCGCATAATCGGGATCGCCGCTCGTGTCATATAGACAACACCGAAGAAATTCGTTTCGATCAAAGCGCGAAAGCTCTCTGAACTTAGCTGCTCAAAGGGGGCAACATCTCCGTACCCTGCATTATTGACGACAACATCCAGCCGTCCAAAGCTATGAACAGTCTTTTCGACCGCTGCCTTTGCCGCCGCCTCATCTGCCACGTCGAGGGCGGCTATTTGCACCTGCTCGCCATACTGCTTCACCAGATTGTTCAACCGGTGTGGATCGCGGGCGGTCGCCATAAGCCGATCACCCGAAGCAAGAACTGCCTCCGCGATATCGCGCCCCAAACCACTCGCGCAACCTGTTACCAACCATACTTTGGACATCACAACCTCCGTTCTACTGTTTAGATGCAGATCCACTACTTCATTCTACCGACTGGTCGTTTTATTGCATCCTGCCATCCTTGAAGACCACCGTACAGGTTGGGGTCGCTCCGGAAGATGCGGTCACGTTAGGTGTGAAACTCCACCGACTCGTTCAACGCGGATGGGTTGAACTCAGAAGTAATTTCTGTTGCGGTGGGGACGGCGGACGTCACGATGCTATCGATCGCGGTGGCTACTGCGCTGGTTGTTTCACCGCTCTTCACGGCGATTGCCTTGATGGTCGATGTGGTCGACAGAGTGATCGGCCCGGTGTACGTTGCCGAGCTTGCTGTTGGGAGCGCCCCATTGGTCGTGTAGTGGATGATCGCCCCAGGTGTGGCGGTTTTCAAGACTACTTTCACCGGGAGGTTGTAGCTGCCTCCAGGCTGAGGGAAGGTAGGCGTCGCGACAACTCTAGAGACACTCACTGTTGTGACACCGCTATCCGACGGCTCATTGAGCGCGCTTCCTCGATAGCTTGCAACGACGCTGTGGCTGGCTACGCTCAGACCAGTTGCGTAGTACACCGCATAGCCGCCAAATCCTAGCGGAACGCTCTTCACGGTCACTCCATCGACCATGAAGTCCACCGTTCCGGTCGGAATACTGCGGTCCTCCAAGATAAGTCGAGTAGTCGAAGGCCGTTCCCTCTGGATTTATCTTGGTGACAAAGGCATAGGATGGTCTGGCCGTATACGCCTTGGATCTGCGAGGTCGCGGGAATTCGGACGGCGAACGCTTCTATGTCGAAGCCTTTGAAGACTACGTGCGTGACGTCGAAGCGGTTACGGCAGATGTAAAGTTGCGCGAACCGGGTCTCCCCATGTTCTTGCTCGGTCATAGCGCTGGCGGCGTTGTTGCATGCCTCTATACTCTCGATCACGAGGCCGAGTTGACGGGGCTAATCTGTGAGAGTTTCGCCCACGAGTTACCCGCTCCTGATTTTGCTCTCGCGGTTTTCAAGGGACTGAGCCATGTCGCGCCACACGCGCATATCCTGCACCTTCCGAATGAGAGATTCTCTCGTGATCCGAAGGTCGTCGAGGCAATGGACAATGATCCATTGATTGCACATGAGACTCAGCCAACCCAAACCATGGCCGCTATGGTCAGGGCTGACGAGCGACTCAAGAAAGAGTTTCCTCTGATCACGCTGCCGGCTCTGATCCTGCATGGCACCCTTGATAAGAATACGAAGCCAAGTGGCAGCCAGCATTTTTACGACATGGCCGGTTCCACCGACAAAACCTTAAAGCTTTACGAAGGCGGCTTTCACGATCTACTCAACGACATCGATAAGGATTCGGTCATCGTGGATATCAAGAGCTGGATCGATCGGCACATTCCTGTCGCGGCCGGACCCCGAGCTTCGACAGTCCGAGTCTGAAAATGAGAACCAGAAGAGACTTCATAGCCATTACGATGGGAGCTGCTGCTGCATCATTGAGCAGCAGTTCCGGTCAAAGTGCGGTTCTCTCGAAGGAGACAGCGTCCGATCTTCTCACCCCAAGAACGAAAGGCCCACAAATGGTGAACCAAGCGGAAGACCCAAGAATTACAAGAGCGCGGCTTTCCGGCCCTAAACAAGTGACCCGGAATGCGACGGTCGCCGAGCTGGGAGCCGACGGGACACTAAACGTTTTGGCTAAAGGAACTAACGAATGGGTTTGTGTGCCTGGCAACGAGAATAAGATCGGCGAACCGCCAATGTGCATGAACCCGATGGGAATGCGATGGATGATGGATGCCATGCAGGGCAAACCGAAGCCGACGAATGAATCTCCAGGCATGATTTACATGCTTTGCGGAGCAACACAGAGGAGCAATACCGATCCGACCGATAAGACGAGTCCCGCTATACCAATCGGGCCTCATTGGATGATTACGTGGCCCTTTGATGCAGCGGAGAGCGGGCTTCCAACTACGGTCCGCGATAAGGGAGCATGGGTAATGTTTGCGGGAACTCCTTTTGCCTAACTACATATTTGCGGCACCCCTTGGCCAAGACAAATTGCCTTTTCATTGCCGGCGAGCGGCGCAACCAATGGGCTTCCGCAAAACAACTGCACCCTGGTCGCCGGCGTTAAGCCATTGCGCACGCGAGCGCTGTAGACCAGCTTCTTTCCCTCGTAATAGCCGATGACCATGCGGCCTTGGTGATCTGGAGGGAACGGAGAGCTATGGTCACTCAGAGGTTCAAAGCAACAGCGTTACCGGATTGGGCGTCGAAGTAAACGCTAGGCGAAAGGTCGAACCATGAAAACGACGAACTGCAAGGATCTAGGCGGCGTTTGCGATCACGAGCTGACGGCGAGCTCTTGGGACGAAATAGTGAAGCTGATGTACAAGCACGTGATGGAGAATCATCCCGAATTGGCGAACGAGATGGAAGCTCAGCACGAAAAAGACCCGCATGCCTGGGGCAATGAGATGAAGCCGAATTGGGATAAGGCCAAGGAGGTTTCGGTCACCGTCAACTAGGGTCCGACGAGAGCTATGCCACCCGACTATGAGAACCTTTGGCAATACAAGGCGCCGTTCAGCTACCCGGATTGTGGCGAGCATACATTCCAGACGGATGCCAAGCTCAACTCGAAATTCTCGTTCATTGAAGCGGAATGCACCAATTGTGGCCACCCACTGACGAGGGAGGAGATCGTAGCGCAAATGCCGGGTATTTCCCCGACTGCTATGCAGGCTGCGCTTGCGCAAAAGGGGGCGTGAGCAGGCGACCTCGGCGGGTCCGACAAAGGACGGGGCAAATCATTATTCGTCATGGAAGACGACTGCGTCGCACTGCAGGCTCTCCATACGAACTTGCGGACTTCTCCCGATAGGGTCTCGCAACAACACAGATATCAAAGGTCTGACGTCAGTTGACCTAGACAAAGAACATTGGTTGATTGGCTACGAATCAATACGACAGGGTTTCTGAGCGATAGTGAATCGATCGTGCGTCGGCTTCCTTTATGATCTGTTTGGCAAAAGGGTCCCTTTTTTTAAAGGCCAAACGCCCGCAGTTCGCGACCGTAGTCCATCCCGGGAGGTTAGCCTGCAAGGCGTGGTAGATGGAGTACTCATAAGACTGCGCCAGCTCTACCGCACCCAAACCGGGATAGAGCCGCCGGGAGTTCTCGTTCCCCACGGTCGCGCCCGGGCCGAAGATTGCAGGGTTAAACTGCCTCGACCCCATAATGTGTTCACCCCGGTTACCAACATACGCGAGCGAAAACGCGGTGTTATGAGGTAGCTGCTGCTCAAAGGTCAAATTCCAAGACTGTGTGTAACTCACCTTTGATTTTGGATTGAGCACTCCTCCTGAAACCGGAAGCAGAAACTTGTAGTTTGCGAATTGGTCGGGACCTACATGCGCACGGGGAAATGGATCGCCGCCGGATATCCCGCATAGATGTCTTCCCAGGCAGGCGCTGGAGCGGGATAGCTTAGATATAAGTTCACTGGCTGCATCGCGTCGGTCCTTTGATAAAGAAGCCCCTCGGGAAAGCCATAGAAAATCCCGTAACCGGCGCGGAGCACCTGGACGCCACGTCCGCCAATGTTCCACGCGAAGCCGGCGCGAGGCGCGAAATCCTTCCAGTTCCGTTGGAACACCGAGGACTGGAGCCCCGCGTCGCCCTTGAAAATAAGCCCTTGCGGAGCACCCGGCGCGATGGCAGATTGCTGGCCCGGGACGAATCCCACTAATGTCTCATTCAGATCAGTCGGTGGAAGCCACGGGTCCCAACGCAGGCCGCCATTCACAGTGAGTTGGCGGTTAAGCTTCCAATCATCCTGCGCATACAGAGATGGCCGGTTTCCGCGGAGATAGGCTTTACGGTTGTTGTCTTGGTAGAACTGTGACTCGAGACCAAGGTAAAGTCTGCCAGCGCTGAGCCGCTTGTTTTGGTTCCAGTGGGCAGCACGGCACCGGTCGGCGCTGCTGTGCGTTCGCCATTGAAGGTGTTGTCGCCCGGCGTATAAGAGTAATCGTCCATGTCGATCCGGTCACGCTCAAACTCACCGCCGAAGCTGATGGTATGTGCGCTGAGCACCTTCACAACTGACGCCTGGTAATCGAACAAGGTTGAATCCTGCGTCAGGGCGCCACCAGAGAAGATGTCTACGAAACCGGATATGTTCGCGCGGATACCCGGAAAGATGGACTCGCCCGGAGTGCCAAGAGGTACGTTTTGTCCAAGGTCCTGCAGAGACTGCAGCCCGGGAGCCTCGGGGATCTGAGTGCGGGCGAAACGTCCGGCGCTCACCGAAAATGTCGCGGTGAGCGTCGGACCGAAAACCTGCGTATCGGTGATGATCGCCGATTGGTTGCGGAAGAGATTCTCCGCGTAAAAGCCGAGCGGTGCGTTGAAAGCACGCTGGAAGTTGTCTTGATTGTAGGAATACCTGCCGTTGAGATGGTTGTTCGATGTCACTACCTGGTCGATCTTGACCAGGTACTGCGTACTGTCTACGTTGGAGTTGGAAGTCGAGTTGAAGATGCCTGTCGACGGATCCGAGGCCAGCGGCACGAGATAGGTATTCGCCAGTTTGCCCGATAAAGTATTGATCGGAGTTGAAACGATGTTGTTCGGGTAAGGCTGACCCGTAGCAGGGTTGAAGATGGCGATCCCTTCGGCAAGCAACGCAGAGAAGTTCCCGCTGAGTTCCTGCGCGGTTGGAACGGTAATCGAGATCGGGTTGGGCGAGGAGCGTTGCTGCAGCAATCTGGCGGACATTTCCTTCAGCGCTTCGATTTCAGCAATGATTGCGTCCCTTTCGTTGTCCGCGACTTGATAGCTTCCACTGAAATGCCGCGTGTCTCGCGCAGCATTGTTCATTTCTCAAGAATGCCAAAGACCGCAACACCGGTCGGAGTGCCTCCGTAGACTCTGCCGTTGGCGATGGTGGGCGCGGCGAAATCGGCTGCTGCCCCAAACAGATCACGGCTGCCAGCCTGCCCGCTGTCGTAATACTTATCGGATAGGTCTTCAGCATTAAACGCGTATAGAACAAACGGACTGGTATGCCAGATTGCCCATGCAATTCCGTTCGCATTACCTAGATGAAACCCCCGTTCGGATGATACTTACCAAGATTTATCCGGTTGAACAGGTAGATGTTGTGGTCTTTGTCAAACCTCATGACAAGGAGCAGCTCCAGTTTGCCTACAGCCGCGCGGAGGTCCTTACTTATTTTGCCGCGCACATGATGCACGCAGGTGGGGAAGCCCGTGAGCGCGTCTTGAATACCGCCGTTTAGCATTTCACCCAAGTTTCAGCAAGGAGAAAGAACCAATGGCAACACTTGCAGTTACACCAGTCACCGAAGAAAACCGCTATCAGGTGGCGTCCTTCGGCAGTTAAATAGGGGGAGCAGGCGATTTCCAGGAATTTCATTTTCACACCCTAAGATACCCGGAAGTAGACGAGGATCGATTCCGGAGTTTCTGCGGGGCGCTATCAACTGTAGACCCGTTCGATTTGCGAGATGGGGCGTAAAGGCTGGCCAGGTGTCGACTGGAGTGACCTGGAAAAGGTGGTGTGAACAACCTTACCACTGGATTTTGAATCTCTCGAGTAGCGCGAGTCCACACCCTTCGAGGCTCGCTCACACACAGCAGGATCCTGGGGATGCGCCCTGCGTCCCCCTTTTTTCGTGTTTCCTAAGTGATGGTCGTTGACCGCTTAGCAGCCATGCTCGCGCCGATACTCATGGAAGTGGAACCGTGCCTCTTCGGCGCGTTCCCGGGCATTCGTGCAGATATCCGTTGCCACCAAGACATCCTCCGGCTCCCCATTCTCTGAGATGAAGGCCAGTTTGGAGATGGCATCATCCAAGAAACATACCGCTTCGCAATATTCATCAAGCAGTTGTAGCCTGGCAGGACACCACGGGACATGCATACCTGTGAAACTACCATTTCTTGCGCGCTGAGGTCTTAAGCCGCCTTCATTTGGCGGGCACAATTGCTTGAGGATGTTGATCGACCAGGCGCCCATTTCCGGCCGAGTAGAACATCCAAACGCCTAAGCCCAGCAGTAGGCCTACCAGGATGACGGTGCTGAGCACCAGCCTAGCTATGTTCGCAGCACAAAACTCGCCTACTCGAGCCATTGCGTTTCCGCCCTTGTTTGTTGGAGATGCTTGTCTCAGTCGTACGGTTTCGTCGCCGGCGTTGATTTCTGTCACTGTTGCCCATGTGCACCAAACTTGGTCACTGGCTTTCTCCTTTCGTTCGCCTACCATCCTGGGAAGTACTCCGTAGCCGCCGTCGTGGCTGTGTAAATGTGGGAGGCGTTGGCCTTCCACATTTTATACTCCTGCCGCCAGTTCGCCAGAGTGTTGCGCACATCGTTCAGGGTGCGGAACCAGCCAGCGATTTTGCTTCCCAATCCCTTCGACACGCTGGTGCTCCATGTAACTCAATCAGCTCTCGATGAGATCGCCTATGCCCACAAGATACCGCGCGTCGATCAATTGGTTTGGCCGCATGGGCATTTGGATCCTGTCGTATACCACCTAGGACAGACTCTCGTTGCCTCGCTCGATCAACCCAATCACACATCGAAGGTTTTCCTGGACCATATTTTGCATGCTCTGAATTGTCATATTGTCAGTTCGTATGGCGGTTTGAGAATATCGACCCCGCGCTCTCGAGGTGGGCTCTCTCCTCTTCAGATGCGAAGAGCGACAGAGTTCCTGGAGGCGCATCTAGACGGCAATATCAACCTCGATCAGGTTGCAAGAGTGTGCAACTTATCGGTAAGTCACTTTGCTCGGGCCTTCAGGCAAACCTTTCGCAGGCCGCCTTACAGGTGGTTGATTGAACGCCGCGTAGCCAGGGCCAAAGACCTTATCGCGACTTCCCACCTGCCCCTTGCCGAGATCGCCATGCAGTCTGGATTTTCAGACCAAGGTGCACTGAACCGCTCGTTCAAACGAATCATCGGGCTACCGCCGGGAAAATGGCGGGGCGAGACGACCCGGGGCCGCCGCGGTTTAGGAAGTTAAGGGGCATCCGGGCGGTTGGGGGTCCGCAGTAGCACCTCAAGTATCGCGTCAGTCGCAGACCGGATGCGTTGACCGATTGGCAATCGACTCTCTTCAATATCCAGAGGCGCGCCAGGGTTGCCGCCTCATCTGTGCGCTTAGTCAGCTACGGAGTCATCTTCTCCGACATCGGCCAGGGATCGAGTCAATTCGCGTTCAATCATTGGGACTGTCACAGCAACCATATTTGAGTATTGGTAAAGAGAACCGATGATTAGGCGGGAACTCTCAGCGATTGCGTCGGCGGTGTAACCCTGAAAGCCGAATCGTGACGAACTGTGAGCAACTGCTTGAGCACAGCATGCATCCTCTCGGTGGCACGCGTGGAGCAGGCAGTCTACGTGGTCCCATACTCTTGCGGTTTGATCAATAAGTTGCTCTTCGTCGTCCGATAGCGGGCACCTGCATAGAGGGCATTCCATCTTTCCGATGTGCCTGACTTCTGCAACAGAAAAGATCAGTTCTTGATCGTTTTCGCCCTTCCCGATGGTCTTCGCCTATATGCGGCTGCGCATCCGCAACTACGCTCAGGGCTAACAGGATGGCGAATGTGACGACGGCCACGAGAGAGTGTCTTTGCTCGCGCTAGATCGGTCAGCACACCGTCAAGCCGTGCGCTGATTCTCACAAACCTAAGGAGGAAGACTATGCAAGCATTCAGGTTTGTTCGGAACGTTGTGGCGACGTGCGCCACACTAATCGCGATCACCGGTCACGCCCTCAAAGCGTCCGCTCAGACCGTCCCTGCAACAGGAATGAAAACCGTACCACTCGTCCATGGAGCATGGGCAGACGGTTCGAGCTGGTCGAAGCTCATTCCATTGCTGGGGGCGAAGGGCCTGAATGTTGTTGCATTCCAGATTCCGCTGACATCATTCGCAGACGATGTTTCAGCAACCCAGCGTGCCATCGCTCTCGAGGATGGGCGTTACTGCTCGTTGGGCACTCGTACGGCGGGGCTGTCATTACCGAAGCTGGCAACGATCCTAGTTCGGTTCCGATCGGCGTAGGAACGCTCGTAATGAGACCGAAAGCACAGATTCTCCTTTATCTGGGGCCAATGCGGACACGTAGACGAGTCCTGCCACCTTATCGGAAGCGCTAAACCATTTGGTCAGTGCTGCCGTAGCGGGGACGAGTGGCACGGCTGGAGGAAGCCATCCTGGAGGCGGTTGAGTTGGCATCACCAGCGCTGCGACAGGTCATCAACGATCTACAGGCACTGCGAGGTATCGCAGACATTTCGGCTGTGACCATTGCGAGCGAGTCAGGCCAGGTATCCCGCTTCGACAGTGCTCGGCAACTGATGGGTTACTGCGGCGTTGTACCAAGCGAGGATTCCAGTGGTAAACGAACGAGACGCGGAGGCATCACCAAGACTGGCAACGCGCACCTGCGACGCATCGTTGTCGAAGCCGCATGGAGCTATCGTCGTCCGCCAGGTATCTTGTACGGTCTGCGAAGACGACAGGAGAGCATCTCGGAAGAGACCAAGGAGATTGCATGGAAGGCGCAACACAGGCTGCACAAGCGATATTTGAAGCTGGGTGCGGCCGGCAAGGACCAGAGGAAGATCGTCACAGCTGTAGCTCGAGAGCTGCTGGGCTTTATCTGGGCTATTGGTAGCAGAGCAGAGACTGTCTCCAGGCAGCAAGTTGCAGCCTGACAACAACGCAGAACAAAAAACCTCCTAAGAAGGAAAAAGATAGGAACACTATCGATGAACGCTGACATCCATCTCGAACACAGAGCCAGCAGCAGCCAGGGCAAGCACGAAGGAGAATCCTCGCTCGGCCTATGCGACAGGCTCAACCGGACTCGCGATAACAGTCAGAGGCAGCTCCCGATGGATCATGATTATGCGGTTCCGACCCGCGAATATCAGATTGATCAATCGTCGCTCAAAACTGCTCCGACTGCGGCGGACGGCGCGACTGAGCGCGTCGTCGATCTAAAGGACTTTCGCTACGCGGGGAACGATGGCGGATGGATGGGCCTCGACCCTACCGGTGCGCCGTTATTTCTCCGCGATCTGAGCACTTCCGACATCTACTCTCTAACTCTCGAAAGAAAGTGACAGCCTACTACCTGGTGGGTAAAAAGAAGTCGTGCTTGTCGCTCTCATCCCAGAGTCGCGGAACGACCGGATTGGCAGGTGTATGAGTTGCCGACTACACAGACGAGTAGATTGCTCTCAATCGTCATTAATTGAGTTGGCGATGATGTTTATAGAAAGGGACGCTCGGGGTTTTGCGAGATGCTCTCTCGAAACCCCGAGGTCTTGTCACACTCGCCAATTCGGAACCCGCTCAGCCTACAAATCCTTTACAAGGATCATCGTCGCTAAGTGAAAGTACCTCCGAAGCGGCTGTCCACTGCTGTTTTGAGGACTCAATCCAATGGGACACTCGGCCGGAAATTGTCCTTTATCTCTAATCGCGCTCTACAAATTGCCTCCGTCCTGTCCGGGTGATGACGGCGCCCGAGTCCTGACAGATGGCTTGAAATCCGGTCCCGTCTGCATCAATCACGAAGTTGAAGTGAGAAGTGATCCCGCCCCCAGTCTCGGTGAACTCGCCCGTGCAATCATCATTCACCGAATACGTGCCCGTTGCGGTCCCGGGGCCTACGTTGCCGTTTTGGCTCGTACTGAAAATGAAGGTAACGCTGCCATTGCCGTTGAAGTGTTGCACTCCAACCTCGGCATACGGCCCCCACGCTACGGGCGGGATCGGGGCAGCAACGAGCGCCCCGGTGGACGTATAAGCGAAGTGGTGGCTGGCCAGGGTGACGTCAGAGCAGGCAGCCTTCGCCGCGGGCGTAATACCCAGGACGAACGCGCCGCCTGCGGCGATGGTAAGGGCCTTTGCAATAATGCTGAGTTTCATGATGATCTCCTTTGAATTCATAAAATTCCGTGGAATCAGATATCAGACCGTTCGGCCGGCCTGATCTCCTCTTCACTGGTACAGGCGGAATTGGGCGGCACGAACGGCCACGTTTTGATATATTTTTTGTGCCCGCAGGGAAAGGGCCATCCATCGACGCACCTTCCGCAGAGATCACCCAGCTGCTAAAGGCCTGGGGCAGTGGTGATAAAGCAGCACTCGGCCAATTGGTCGAGCACGTTTATCCCGAATTGCGCCGCATGGCCCACCGCTATATGAAGAACGAGTGCCGCGGCCACACCCTGCAGTCCACCGCAATCGTCCACGAGCTCTACCTTCGCCTGATCGATGTGACCAGGGTCGATTGGCAGGCGCGCGCCCAGTTCTTTGCAATAACGGCGCAGATGATGCGACGCATTCTGGTTGACGCGGCCCGAGCCCGAGGTTCTCTGAAGCGCGGCGGCATAGTGGTTAGAGTCAACCTCGATGAGACGGCTGTCTTGTCGCCGGCTTTGGACCGGTCGATCCTTGACTTGGACGAAGCATTGACAACCTTCTCGCTGTCGGCTCCTCGGCAGGCCAGGGTTGTCGAGCTGCGTTACTTTGGCGGATTGACCGAAGAGGAAATTGCTACGGCTCTCATCATCTCTCCGCGTACGGTCAGGCGAGATTGGGATTTCGCCAAGGCGTGGCTGCTTCGAGAGTTAAGCCATACTGTAAGTGACGATAAGAACTCCGGACATGACCCAGGAGCGCTTCCGGAAGATTGAAGAGCTGTACCACGCCTGTCGCGAGGCATCCGCGGACAAGCGCGCTGCGCTGTTAGCGCAGGCAGACTCCGAAGTGCGCCACGAAGTTGAATCGCTTCTCGTCGAGCGAACCGATCACGATTTCTTCGACCGGCCCGCCATTCATAACCCCCTGCAACTGCCAAATGAATCAACCGTCGCCCAATTGACATCCGGCGCCACCCTCGGGCCATACCGCATAGAGAGCAAACTCGGCGAGGGGGGCATGGGGCAGGTCTTCCGCGCGGTAGACACGCGCTTAGGCCGCTCCGTGGCGATCAAGATCAGTCATGGAGAGTTTAGCGCTCGCTTCGATCGCGAAGCGCGCGCCATTTCATCGCTCAATCACCCCAATATCTGCACGGTGCATGACGTCGGCCCTAACTATCTGGTGATGGAATTGGTAGAGGGCGAAACGCTTGCAGAGCGGCTGAAACAGGGTCCCATGCCCATCGAAATGGTGTTGCGCTACGGAGGGCAGATTGCTGCGGCGTTGGCGGAAGCGCATGGTAAGGGCGTCGTGCATCGCGATCTCAAGCCGGGAAACATCATGATCGCGAAATCCGGAGTGAAGGTCCTGGATTTTGGCCTGGCGAAGTCAGGCCACGACGAAACGCTCACTGCGAGCCACATGGTGATGGGTACGCCCGCCTATATGTCGCCCGAACAAAGGCAAGGCCAAACCGCCGATGCGCGCTCCGACATCTACTCATTCGGCCGTGTTCTCTACGAAATGCTGACTGGCACGCGAGTCGGGTCGGTGCGAAGACCTATTCCGTCAACAAAAATGGAAAAGATAGTAAGCCGGTGTCTTGAGGAAAATCCAGAACGTCGATGGCAATCCGCCGCCGAGTTGGAGGCAAGTCTCGCGGACGTGACCGCCTCAGGCAGCCGCGGGAGGAGCGCCCTTGCCGCCGGGAGTGGTGTGAGGAGTTTGTCCGCCGCCTGGTTCTACGCGGGGTTGGCATTAGTGGTAGGCGCTATCACTTGCGGCGTGTATCTATATTCGACCCGTAAATCATCCGCACCGATGGCGACTCAGGATGCGTGGACGCCGCTCACCGACCTCGCGGATTCAGCCGTTTCTCCGGCAATCTCTCCGGACGGGCGAATGCTCGCGTTTGTTCGCGGCTCCAACACTTTCTACGGAGAGGGGCAGGTTTATGTCGAGCTTCTGCCCGGCGGCGAACCCGTCCAATTGACACACGACGGCGTGGAAAAGATGAGTCCGGAGTTTTCTCCTGACGGCTCGCGCATCGCGTATACAACGGTGCCCGGTTTTTGGGACACCTGGGTCGTGCCAGTTCTGGGAGGCGAGCCTCGACTCATGTTGGGCAATGCCGAGGGCCTGACCTGGATCGACACGAAGAACATTCTTTTCTCCGAACTGAAGAAAGGGCTGCACATGGTGCTGGTCACAGCCGGCGAAAATCGTGAGAACAGCCGAGATATCTATGTGCCGCCCCGGGAGAGAGGCATGGCCCACCGCTCGGCAATCTCTCCGGACCACAAGTGGGTGCTTCTCACCGAGATGGACAACGGCGGGTGGCTTCCCTGTCGTCTGGTGCCTTTCGACGGCACTTCGCCGGGGCGGACTGTGGGCCCGACAAAGGGTGGGTGCACGTACGTGGGGTGGTCTCCGGATGGGGGCTGGATGTACTTCAGCTCCGATGCCGGCGGCCACTTTCACATCTGGCGGCAGCGGTTTCCCGGCGGCACGCCTCAGCAGGTTACCTCAGGGGCGACGGAGGAGGAAGGCATTGCTATGGCTCCAGACGGAGGATCGCTGATCACATCCGTAGGGCTGGTGCAAAGTACGATCATGCTCCATGATTCGAAAGGAGAACGGCAGCTTTCGTCAGCAAATTACGCGGTGAAACCCCGATTCTCGGCCGACGGGAAATATATCTTCTACCTGGTTCCTCCGCCCGGAACCTCCGGGCAACTGTTCGGGAGTGGGGAGCTCTTTCGTGTAGGTCTGGAAACCGGCGAAAGTCAGCATCTGCTGCCCGGTTTTTTGATGAACGGATATGCCCTGTTTCCCGACGGAAAGCGAGTCGTGTTTTCCGCAGCCGACCCAAAGGTCCACTCCCGCCTTTGGATTGCCGATTTAGATCTTCGTTCTTCGCCTCGGCAGTTCCCCTCAACCGTCGACGAAGATTCGCCTGAGGTCGACCAGAACGGCAACATTTACTTCCGTGCCGCGGAAGGCGGGTCGAATTTCCTCTATCAAATGAAAGAGGACGGAAGCGACCGCCTAAAAGCACTCCCTTCGTCAATCCTCGAATTCGAGAGCGTTTCGCCCGACGGTCGCTGGGCCGTCGTTGGCGCGTCATCCCAGCATCAGGACCCTCCGTTCGCAAACCTAACAGCATTCCCGCTTGGCGGGGCAACTCCAGTAATTATCTGCCGGGAGCATTGCGAGGCGAGGTGGGGTGATCAAGGGAAAACCTTTGCGGTATTCCTCAATGACAGAGAAGCCGGCAAGACTGTTATTTTCCAGCTTGATGCCGAAGATAGTCTCCCCTCGCTGCCACCTGACGGAGTGGGTTCAGTTGATCATCCCGAGACCCTGAAGGGCACCAAAGTTATCAATAAGATGGTTATTCCAGGGCCGAATCCAGGACAATATGCGTACCTGCTCCGAAGCGTGCATAGAAATCTTTACCGCATTCCACTGCCTTAGTCATGGCGGAAATATAAGCAACATCAGACGAGCCGGAAAAGCGCCGATCCGAAAGTTTCATCTGGGAGCAGGCGAAGGCCGAGTGTTCGAGACCGAACTACCGCGGTTAGTCTTCGACGCAATATCGGTTAGCGATACTGGCCGATGCCTTCATTGAGCCGTCCAGATCGGCCTAAGTTCTGCCATGTTGCCGATAAACGTCATACTCTATCGGAGCTGCTCCGCGGGCGCGAGTGTGTGGTGTAGCAGTGGCGTGAGAGGGGAGTAGGTCGGATAGAGCGGTTTGAAGGAAGGCGCTGGTGCGGTCGGGAGAGGATGTTGGCTATGGGTTTTTAATGCCTATGGGCTGGGTCGACGCGATGGATGAGGTCCGGCAAGTGGAGCGAAGCCTTCTCAGTAGCCACCCGCATTTGGATACGGGGAGGATGCAGCGGGGGTCGTAGAGCGAGTAAGAGGCGCTGTTTTGGGCCGTGAGACACACCTCCAGTAAGCATGCTGCGAAGCACACGATGATCGCCGCTTTGACCTGGCGGCTAGGAAGAGTCAAGCTGATATGCCTCCTTTGCTTCCGCGAAGAATATCTGTGCGGCCGAGAGCCGTGCGACAAGGTGCATGCGTCCATGACAGTGCGGACACTCCCATTGTGTGGGCCTTGCGATAACAGGCGTTTCAGTTGGAGGAGGCTGGTTGAGCAGAGCGCGGCAGAGTGGCAGTATGCGGGCTCGTCTTCGGTTGGCGAGGAAGCCGAAGTAGCGGATGCGGGGAAAGCCTCTGGGCAGGACATGCTGTACGAAGCGGCGCAGAAACTCTGCGGAAGCCAGTATCATCGCTGTCGATGTCCTCGACCTTGATCCGCGCCGCTTCGGTCCTGCGTACTCCAGTGGCATAGAGCAGCACAAGGATCATGCGGTACAAACGGTCGGGCGCGGCTTCGATCAGCCGCACGACTTCCTCCTGGCTAAGCACGGTCGGCAGCTTGTGTGGCACCTTGGGGAAGATGAGATCGTCGAAGGCCAGATCACGCCGCTTCAGTGTGCGCTTGTATAGGAACCGCAGTGCCGAGACGCGCATCTCGACGGTGCTGGGCTCAAGCCTCTTCTCCTGCAGCAGGTATCGCTGATAACGCCGCAGGTGCTCAGCGCCCAGTTGCTCCGGCGAGCAATGGAAATGTTCGGCAAACTGTCGCACCGCACCGAGGTAGCCGCGGATCGTAGAAGGTGAATAGTTGCGCCGCTCAAGCTCGTGCAGCATGCGCTCGCGAAGTTGGGTCATAAACAATCTCCTTCCTATGACCCCTCACCCTAACCCTGCAGGACTCCCTTCGCTACACCACGACTCTCAGTCCGCCGCGCCAGCGGCTTCGTTCAAACCGGCTAATCGGACAAAAGCTATTCTGCTCATTTGGTGCACGATCGCCAAAGCACTCATCGACAATAATCACGACGAACACTTCCTTGGGGCGGAGAGGTGGAGGCAGCGAGCGGAAAAGACATGATGCGTCTGTCTGAATGCGGTTGCAGAGCTGGGCTGTCCGTTTGGTCAGGCTCTCTGGCAAGTCCGATGACGATTACGACAACTAGCTCTGAAACACGATGCCACATATCTCTAAGTGACAGGCCATTTACATTGGGGGTGGTTGGGGCAGTGTTCGCGCACCGCCCCCTTTGGCCAACTGCTGATTACACGTAGGTTACCGTGACGTCCTGTGATGTCGCGTCGTCTTCCGGATCTTCGGCCTTGGCCACGCGTTCGATCTGCGAAGCATAGACCTCATACCGAACGAGCTTGAGGGTTTCGCCGCCAATGGTTTTCTCCCATTTGCTGGTTCGCAACTCGCCTTCGAGGTATACGCGATCGCCCTTAAGGATCATGCGGTCATCTTCTGCTATTAGGTACCAAGCGACGCTATTCGCGCGGAGACGCCAGGAATGATACTGGGCGCTTCGTCATGTGCCTTTTTTACTCACAACGGCCGCTAGATTGGCGAAGGCTATAGTCCGCTCGTTCTCCCGAGCTATGAGGGCAGGCCGTTCTTTGAACTTACGGGATTGTCGATAACGATAGGAGAGGGATGGCTCTTCTCAGTGGTAGGAGAGGTCTGCTCGGCAATGGAAAGATTCTCCGCCTTGATCTCAAGCCGCAGGCGATTGAATGCGCTCATGTATACGTTACCCATCCACACAAGCGCAAACTCCGAGATCAGGAAGCCCCGCCATCCCTGGTAAAGCATCTGAAAATGGGTGAAGAAGAGGAACAGCGCCGTCACATAGTGACTAAAGCAATACTCACATGTGAAGAGGTAAAAGAATTTGCGCTGGTAGAGCGGTTTGCAGTTTTGGCTTCTGTCCTTGCAGTATTCCCTTGGCTCGCGAAATACCTCCTCGTGGGTGATCGTCCATGAGACGCAAGCGACCGGAAGCCCGAGCAATATAAGAACGCCGAATTGGTGCGACAGCTGGTCATTAAGAACAAGCGGGTTCATGGTGTGCCCTCCTACCCTCTGCCTTGCAAAGGCTTCGAAATGGCGCCGATGACAGCCCCCGGCGAGAAGGTGGTAAGGGCCGGAACTATGGCCCTGCCGGAAGGTCGCCCAGGCGGATCGCTGTGCTCCGTTCGGCTCCGAGTCCTTTGGCTTCCAGGAGTATCAGAAGCTTTTCAGAGCGTAGAAACAAATGGCTTCTTCTTAAGAAGAATTGCGGGATTTCGGTCGCCCGGCCAACTACGACACTTTCGGAGGTGAGTGAAGCATGCGTAGCTAGTAGCGCCCAATACTCAGTCTGATGCGGATTCTTGAGTCGCAGTGAGAAATCTGCGCGTTGATCTACAGCTTGTGTTTCATCCAGCTGATCTGGGTGGCGCAGCCACGTTTCACACAGAGATCGCTCAAGAGTCCACGCGCCAGGATTATCTGCACTAGGTCGAGCACATGCGGGAGCGGGTCGCACGCCTGGAACAAGCCATCATGGAAGCGGTGAAGCTGGCATCGCCCGCGCTGCAACAAGTCATCAACGATTTACGACCAACTCACCGGCTGACGACTACTTCGCGGCTCGTGACAGCAATGTTAGGTTTCATGTTGTCGGTAGCACACTTGAACTCAATAGTCCTTCCGCCACTTCGAATTTCGCTCAGTATCCCTTGCGTGAGTGGCGCGCATCCCACCCTTGCGCGGTGGTAAGAAAGTCCTATGATCACGTTCAAAGATAAGCTTCCAGGGCGGCACTGGCTGATGCTAGCATTGGCCGTACTTTTATTTGGTCTCGTAGCTATATTTGTCGACCTGAAGCCGCAGGTGACCGAGAACTTCTTTTTCTCTCCGAGTGATTCCGAATATAAAGAGTCGGCAAGGATTGATAAGATATTTCCTTCCGGCAGCCAGCTGATCGTTAGCGTAGCCGCGTCGAGTGTTTCTTCGCAGCACTACCTTCAGCGGCTGGCACAGTTGACGCGGCAATTGCAGGCGGTTGAAACAGTTAATGGTGCCGCAAGCCTGACTGACGGACCGAAAGACTTTGCGGATGCGGAAAAGAGCCCCTTTTGGAAGCGATTGTTGATTGCGGAGAATGGGCGCTCCAGCAACGTGGTCCTTTTTGCTTCCAACAGAGACGGCGAGGGACTGATCCGCCGGGTCGAAGCGATCGTGGACAAATTCAATGCAAAGGATTTTCGCATTAATATTGCCGGGGCCCAGTATGTGGCCGAGATGATCCGACGAAGTCTGAAGCATGATTTCCGTGTCTTTAGCCTTACGTCTGTGCTCCTGTTCGGAGCGGCAGCTTGGCTTCTCTTTCGATCGTTGAAGCTCACTCTTGGAATTCTCGTGACGTGTACCAGCGCCGTGCTGGCGACGCTGCTCGTCCAATCGGCAGTGGGCGAAAAAATCGGGATCCTGACTGCAAACTTGGGAACAATTGTCTTTGTCGTGACCTTGTCTCACCTGGTTTATATGACGTTCAACTGGCAGACACTTGCGCGTCAGGGAGATGAGGAGGAGGTTGATTCGCGCAGCCTGAGTGCGAAGGCGTGGCGTATGACGTTGCCAGCCTCGTTCTGGTCGATGGTGTGTGCATCGCTTGGGTTCGGAAGTCTGTTGCTGGTGCCGGCCAAACCATTGCGTGAGCTAGGCTACGGCGGCGTGGAGGGAACGGTGATCGCGCTCTGTTGCGCATACCTAATGTACCCGTCATTTTTGGAGTGGGCACGGCCCAAAAAGACACAAACACTGCCTGATGAACGCTGGTCTAAATTTTGGACTAGGAAGTTTGCCTGGCCTTCCGTGGCTATCCTGTTGGTCAGCGTCGGCTTGAGTTTTGGCATATCGCGGCTAAATACCGACCCCAGCCTGCTTGATTACTTCAAGAAAGGCAGGGAACCGCGAGACGGACTTCTATATGTCGACCGCAACGGGGGGTCGAATCCGCTGACCCTGGTGATCGCCGCAGCGAATGGCGACAAGCTGGATACGAAAGAAGAGTACGACAAGATGTGGAATCTGCAGGAGGCGCTCGAAGAGCACAAGGGAGTAGGAACCGTGCTCTCGCTGCCAGTATTGATGGACGAGGGGCATCGTCAGCCGTTTGCCTTCCTTTTCGGTTGGGACCGCCTGCTAAAAATCATGAGCGAAGCGAAGCACGATAGGATCGCGAGCACCTTCGTATCGAAAGATCGTAAGCTGGCGGCCTTCTATCTGCGCATGGACGAGCAAAGGCGGGACAAGCCGCGAGTTGAGGTTGTGAACGATCTAAAATCGATTGTTCGGAAGCAAGGCTTCACACCCTATCTCGTTGGGGGCGTGTATCAGTTGCAGGGAGCGCTGGCGAAGCTGGTAGCGTCAAGCCTCAGAACTGGCCTGATTTGGTTACTAGTATTTTTTACGGGCGTGGCCTTGATCGTCGGCCGGAATATCCGGGTAGCGATCGCCATGATTTTCAGCCTCAGCTTGGTGCCCATCTGGATGCTGGGTGGTATTGGTTTGCTTCGTATTCCCGTTGATATCATCTCCGCGCCCGCTACCAACGTCTGCATTGGAATGGCGATCGATTCGATGGTTCACCTGGTGTTTGGGGTGAAGCGTGCGCAGCGCGATGGCAAAGAGGGCTGGAGCGCGTGGGCAGCAGGCCGTCGTGAGCAATGGCGCGGCATCGTCTATTCAGATGTCATCATCGCGGCCGGCTTTGCCATCTTTGCCCTCTCGAATTTTCCTCCTACACAGAGGTTCGGCCTCGTAGTCGTTGCCGGAACGGTCATAGACATTCTCGCTAATCTCTTTTTGCTGCCGCTGTTGGGGGACGCCGATTTGAAAACACGGCATAGCGTTGCAAAATGAACTGTTTAGATTTTCGGCCCAGTCTCGCGAGAAAGGCCGCAACGTCAAACGACTAAAATTGCCAACTTGCATAGGACCGACCCCTTCTTTCTCCGCGAGACGTTGATAAACTAGACCACGCCTTTGTCGCCCACTGACAGAGGTGGGCGGAAAAAGACGGCTAGGCCATTTGCCTAAGGTTTGGGCGCTTGCGATGCCTTGGCTCTCGAATAGAAAGAAGCTCCGTTCCCGCTCCGCTTGATGACGGCTGGCCCACTTGAGTTGGCTAAGCCGCGGGCGAATGGCCGCCCTGTAAGCGGCATACCAAACCCCTAGCTCGAAAGTCAGCGGCCAAAAGTAGGACTGATTTCCTCGATGCGCCAGATCGGGCCACCCTCATAGAGTGGTCCTTCCTCCCGAACGAAAGCCGGAGGTGCGCCGCTCTGTAGCCAGATGTGATAGTCGGCCGGCTGTTTGCCGATCATCGGTGCGACCATCCCAGAAGCCCCACCCAACTCAATGTGAAGGGTAAAGTCGGTCGCTTGCCGCCGTAATCCCCCAACGGTAAAGGCTAGACTGCCTGTCGGTTTAATAGAGACTAGGATCAGACGCGGCTTCTTGCCTGGTACAACGTATGAAATCTTCGTTTCCGCAGTGGATGGAGGAATGTTCAGCAGGAGATTGGGCGGAAGCCCGTTCGACACGTCGGGTGGCAAGTCCATATGTTCCTTGGTTAACGTGCATGGGAAATGAAGGCCCATGCTGAATGTGGTGGTCGCTGACCAGTCGGAAGACCTCGCGTTGCGTGAAGATGGTGGTGTCGTCATCGATTGATCCGTCACGAAATCGAAAAATAAGCCGCGAAGTGACCCGATCGCCATGAACTATTTGGGTTGATTCACCCGTAGCGATGAGCTTGCCGTCAAGCGTCCGGATAGCAAGAAAACCGTGGCTTGATCCCTGGGCGAAGCGAACGTGAATCGGCTCTGCGTCCGCCAAGCCGGTTAGGATTGCTGCCAAAAGAGAGGTGGCGCCAAGGATACGGGTCAATGAAGCGCACATGAGAGCTCCTACCTGGGTAATTTGAAGACGTCATTCCTCGCTCGTGCGACTCGAGAACATGGATTGTGAGTCTTGGCGTCGAAGACAAGCCGCCAAATCGAAAAAAGGAGACGTCATTTCGTATAATCGAGGTCACATGCTCACTCGGATCTATATTCCCAACTTTGGAAGCGTCGGATCGCAGGCAATAAGTCGCAATCACGTCTTGACGGAAGAGGCCTAAATGCCCGTTGGGTGGGTAGGCATTAAGAGGATTACATCCTCAACGCCGCGGCGTCGGAGCGAACTCTTGGCCTCTAGTTTCACCTCCCCGCTGGGCGAAAAAGTGAAATCGTGGGCTGCGTAGCAAAGGCCACAAAGCCAGAAGTGTTCCAATACATCGGTTTCGCCTTTTCGGGTAATCACTCGCACCACCCGACCGTCACGAAGGTAGTGCAACTGCAGTCTGCAATCTGGATTAAAGCAGCGGTCAATCATGATCGTCCTCTTCAGATCTGCGATGCAGGTGATTTCGAACTCAGTTGCTTGTTCAAAGTTTATGCCACCCCCTTAGCGCGGTAAAAAGCCTTTGATTTATGGTTCCTTCCAGCTCGCTTGAAGATTCCTCGCTTGAGCCTTCCGGTTCGAAATTTCCCAAGAGGCCCGCCCCAGTCTTGTGAGCCCGATTAGCACGATCATCAGCCTCAATTGCGTTCTCTGTACCTGTGTCTAGCTCTTGAATTCCTACTCCTATGACCTAGCAGGTGCTTACATCGCCTTAGAAAAGTACGATGCAGATGGCAGCAACTCGGTTTGTCAAAGTCAGTCGGAACTTAGGGTCGTTGTCTGTTCGTCGGTCATGCTGCCTTGTGGACGGCTGCCTCTGAAAGAGCTAAATGAGCAGCTGTTCTTGAAATATTCGTGGCAGGCATGGCCTTTAAGTGCGACTTTGTAGAGGCTTAGAGATTGATTCGAGCGATTTACCTGCTGCCTTCAGGCCGATCACCCACTCGCAGATGGCGGCGAGAACCATCAGCGTGGCACCAATGAGGAATCCAGGCTGCGAAAAGCTTCATAGCTCCTTTGGCTCGAAGTCTTCGAGGAAATGATCCGCTCCGTCACACTTTCAATGCTCAGGGCTGCCTAACGACCACTATCCTGAGATCGGGCCGCATATCGTCAAGCTGGCGGACCAACTCGGCGCATGGCACATCTTGAAGCCCCCGGGTTAAACGATGAAACAAGGCCCGATGTGTTTGTAAGGCATTCTCAATATAAACAACTCGAACAAGGTAGCACATGGGGTATACGCTGATAGATGACAGTCTTTATTGGTACGGCAGGATGGACTGTGCCGAAGCAGCATCTGCCTCTCTTCTCGGAACGCGCGATGGGTTCGCATCTGGAGGGCTATGCAAGCCGACTGCGGTGCGTGGAGATCAACTCCAGCTTTCACCGGCCGCACCGGCGAGCCACCTGGGAGCGGTGGGCGGCAACCACGCCCGCTAACTTCCGCTTCGCCGTGAAGGCGTCCAAGACCGTAACTCACACCGCTAAACTTGTGAACACAGGCGGCGCTCTGCTGGAATTCTTTGATTCGGTGCGTGGTCTTGGCGATAAACTAGGACCAGTGCTCTTCCAGCTTCCCCCGAAGCTCGCCTTCGACGAAGGTGTTGCACAGGAGTTCTTCATTACTTTGCGAGAATTCCATCCGGGCGCGGTGGCTCTGGAGCCTCGTCATCCGAGCTGGTTCCATCCCCAGGTCGACAGCCTCTTGCGAAGCTTCGAAATCGCCCGCGTTGCCGCCGACCCACCCAAAGGATCTGAACTCGCGAGCCTGCCGGGAGGCTGTTCAGGCCTGTTTTATTGGCGTCTTCATGGAACTCCGCGCATTTACTACTCGGAGTATGACGAGCAATGGCTGCAGACCTTTGCGAAGCGACTACAATTGCTTGAGGCCGGACCGAGGCCGAAGGAGACTTGGGTTATCTTTGACAACACCGCGATGGGCCATGCCACCGCCAACGCCGTCTGGCTCAAAGATGCTTTATCCTCCGACCGAACTGACATTCGCTTGAGAAGCCTGAGTCTAAAGGACGGCTTTGCTGACTAACTACGTGGTCTCCGTAGCGCCGACCTACTCTCTTTCGCGTACGGATCGGTTGTCTTGAAGAGAATCCTGGGATACTTCGACGACCGCAGTGATTGTAGGGCGACTTTCCGACCAGGCTCGGCAGGCTTCCGACAGCTTGGATCATCCCGAGCACCTCGTAATCTCGGAGCGATCCGTCAGTTCGTCCGACGCGCTCGCTTTGAAGCTCGCACCGTCCTGGGGGATGGTAGCAGCCATCCTGTCACCCTCCGAGCAGGCCATAGTACTGCCGCGGAAGAACTGCTTGTGCCGGATTCTTCATGAATCCTCTTCCAACGTCTCTCTCACGGTGTACCCTGCAAGCGTAGACTATGTCGGGCACGAAACAAAGCTTTTGCAGCGCTCAAATCAGAGAAGGAATGAAAAATCTGCTTCAACGATTCTTCCTGCACGCGGCTAAACTTTTATTACGCCTGCTCACAGAGCTGGAATTCGCCTGCCGTTCAACCTCAGCCCCCTGGAAATGAGTCTCATTCCAACATTGGTCACGCTGTTCGATGAACTTGGAGCCTGACTCATGTTTCTCCGCAGTTTTACTCGAGCGAGATGACTGCGAAAAACTTGATCTGGCGGAGCAAATAGGTTATTACTATTTTTCACCCAGTGTGTCCGCAGTTGTCTCGTTTCCACATATTGGAGTGACCAAAGGGCCATATCAAGGCGCCCGCTCCTAGCATTTCTTCTCTTTCCGTTTGTTTGTAACTGACGGAACTTCGGCGTAATACCATCAGCACTCGCGCAACCGCATCAGCCCTTATGGAACTCAGATAGGGGCGAAGCCATTTAGGCGTTACCGGGCGTCTTTGGCTATCTCTTCTGGGACCTCGGCTGGTGGACGCCGGTCTATCTCTTCGCCGCCGGACTGCTTGCCGGATGGCTCTGGCGGGCATTCAAGCGCGGGCGGACATCCGGCATCGTCCTTTATCCATGGATGGCCTTCTGGGTGTTGTTCTGGTTCGGCTGGAACTGCCTCTTTGACGCCCGGGGAATCGTGCTGATCGAGGCATGGATCGCGCTCGCGATCTACGACAAGATTTCATCAGAAACGCATCTGTTGCCCAGTGTGCCCAACGCATTGTTTACTACAGTGCTACTTCCTTCTACACGGCCGGCACGAGCGGCGCTGCTAGCGCTTCGCTTCCGCTCGTGCCGACGGTGAATCCCTAAAGAGGAATTTCTATCGGCTCTCTACTTCCAAGCACAAATCGGCCATGTGCGTCGCCCACCCTCTTTCCTTATTATTCGGGCGCAATTTCCTCTGCCTCGAGTCTATCCAGCGAAAATGACGCGAGTTGTTTAGCCGTAAAGATCGCCATGGTGTCATCTGAGAAGTACACTGCGAGCTGACTACAGTTCACATAATCCCTGGCGATCATTTCGAATTTCAGTTCCACTTCCTCCACCATGTGATCGTAAAACTATAAAGATAACGCCACGCGGGCGATAGATCGAGCACACTCCGCGTGGCGTTATCCGAATCTCGGCCCCAGGTCCTTATTCTCTTCACATCCTCCACGAAGGCATCCGCTGACTCTCCGAAAACACGAATGCCGGCGTGCCAAACTGGTGGGCGCACATGCCGCAGCGAAAGCCTGAAGACAGTTTCTGGATGAAGTCTGAGCCGCATCTCTCACACTGCAGGACCGGGTCCGGTACGGGCGCAGCCGGCTTCGATAAGCCCAGCCACTCAGTCTGATCCTCGTGCGACGCGCCGCCCAGCTGCTTCATGGCTTCGATCAGTCCGTGAGCCTGGTTGCTACCGCGCAAGTAGTTCAGCGCTTGCGTTGTCGAATCCACGTCATCATCGTGGGCACCTGCGGGAAATGTCGACATGACGGTCAGGTAGTCTTCCAGCCACGGTGCCGCCTTCGGTAGGAAGACCTTGCCGCATTCGACCAGAGGGCTTGCAGCATGAGCCCGGGACAGCTTGTCGGTGTCTACCTTGATCGGCCGGACCGCGAACCGAGTGCTGTTCTTGATCTCCTGCAGAAGCGACTGGCCTGATGCTTTGTCTTCGATCAGGATGATTCGAGGTTTCCACTCTGCAGCCAAGATTGCCACTTGGCGTTTTAATTCGGGGAATTCAACCCTTCTTTTGTAACGATGAAGGAGGTAAAAGCCATCCTGAGCCTCTCCCCACGTTGTGCAAACAGAGTAATCGTTCTCTGAGCCCGTCTTGAACGCCGTGTCCCACGACTGAACGATGCGACGAAACTTTGGAAACTCCGTGTATCTCTGCCACCAGGACCGCTGGAAGACGGCGCCCTCCTCAGTGGTTGGGCGGCCTTGATAGAGCGCGTCGAATGCTTTACCGCCGAGAATGGAACGTTTGGACTTAAGATCTGCTAAGTCGAATCGGTCAGGCCAGAGCGCTTCCCCTTCGTTGCGACCGTCACCGTCGACTTCAGCGATCGCCGGCATGTTGAGGTAGTCCCAACCTTCGTCCGGATGCTCCCTGAGCAGCCAGCCAATGAGATCGTCATGCGACCAGCGCGTCTGGATGACCACTACGGCTCCATTGGGGGCCAGACGCGTGTACGCGACCGTGGAAAACCAATCGTGCAGCGTGCGCAGCATAACTTCGCTGCGGGCGTCCTCCATGTTGCGGATTGGATCGTCGATGAGGAGCAAGTTTGCTCCCCGGCCAGTGATAGCTGCCCCAACACCAACAGCGAAGTAATTCCCGCCCGCGGTCGTGGTGAATCTCTTCATGGAGTTCGAGTCTTCCGCGATTTTGAGCTCCGGGAAAGCGGCCTGCGTATAACCATCATTCACAAAGTTTCGGACCTGCCGGCCAAAATCGTCCGCAAGGTCCTGGCCGTAACTTGCCGTAATCACCGATTTGCCAGGATTGCGCCCCAGATACCACGCAGGGAAGATCGTAGTAGCCAGCAGTGACTTGCCATGCCGAGGCGGCATGGAGATGAGCAGGCGGCGAAGGCGGCCTGCTTCTACAGCTTCGAGTTTGCGAATGAGCTTTGAATGGTGCTGGGACAGCTGAAATGAAGGGAACATGAGCGGGGCGTAGGCTGCCAGGCTAAGTCGGGCAAGCGCGAAGACTTCCTCACTTTTGACAGACGTCGATGATTGCATGGCTAAGTGCCTCGTGTTTCAAGTAGCTGTTTGCGATCCGTGCCGCGGTCTCTTTGTCCAGAGTTGCAAAGAACGCCGATCTTGGCTTTGGAAGAATCTCGCCGCGGAGATTTGCGATCTCGAGGCCGATCTTGATTCGCTGGCTGAGCGCGGCCACGGCCGATTGCGTGTGCCCGCGAGTGATCGCCATGGTCTGAACAGACGCGAGGTCCCGATCGCGTTCCTCTAGAAATTCAATAGAAGACATCAGCGCAGCCGGGCGGTGCACCAACGAAGTCGCGGCGGCAGTGAGGTGGTCCTTTCGATGTCGATACAGGTTGCTTTCTGGTAGCCCCACCTCCCGTGCGATCGCCGGGATCGACCTCCCCGCAGTCAGTGCCGCGTCGATCTCGTCACGGCGCCGATCGGTACACACTCGACAGGCTCTCGGCATTGTTCCTCGTTTCTGAAGATCGTGGGGAGCTTTGTGAATACCCAGGGAGCACTTGATCATACAAGCCTTGCCAGGCTCCTCTAAGAAAGGAGTTATAAGGTTCTGACATCGAAGTGCATAATCACACCCTGATCGGTCACCGCCGAGACTGCCGCGCCTCGCCTGCACCCCATGGCGCTGAACACGATGCCCGCGTTTGCTTTCTGTTCCGAGGATAAGCTAACAGCTTCAGCAATGCGTCAAGTTCTTCGAGCCTGACGGGGTGCTGCGCAGCATGGATGGCAGCGACGTCCGGCGCCAAATAAATCAGCGATACATGATCGCTGCTATATCGCGAAGCACATGTTCGCGATGTGGGCACTCGAGCTTTTCTGCCCGAGAACAGATCATGCGGTGCTTCTCTCCTCGAAGATGAGGCGTTCGGAGTTATAAAATACGTTGATCGGACCCGTGACCCCGTGCCGCTGCTTAGCGATGATGATCTCGTCGGCGCCAGTAAAATCCTGCCGATCATCGACGGGCCGATGAAGCAGGAAAACGTTGTGGGCGTCCTGCTCAAGGTTTCCAGTTTCCTTCAAGTGAAAAAGCGTCGGTCGTTCATTGAGGTTACGTGAATTCGCACGACTCAACTGCGAAGCCGCCACGACGGGAATTCCTGCACTTTTCGAGAGACTACGAAGGGCAGCCGAGACCTTGTTCATCACATCGCGGGCATCACGGCCAGTCTCGCTCACGATCTGGATGAAGTCGACAAAGACAATTTTGACGCCGGCCTTACGGATCCAAAGGCGTGCCGTCGCTGTGATTTGACGAGGATTCAAGCTGTCCTGATCGCATACATAGATCGGCAGTTCCGCGAGCGCTCCGGCGCATTCCACCACATGGTTAAACTCAGAGGTATTCATCTCGCGAGGCTCGCGGAACTTGCGCGGCCTTAACCTTGATTCAAGAGACATAAGCCGGCGAAGCAGTTCGCCTTTGCGCATCTCGAGCGACAGGATCAGTACCGGGAAGCCCGCCTGCGCGGCTGCCCGCGCCGCCTGCACGATGAATGAGGTCTTGCCGCGACCAGGATAAGCGCCCACCAGCGAGAATTCACTCCTCCAGCCCGTCGTCACCTCGTCGAGTGATGCAATACCCGTTGGTATGCCGAGTACGGCCTTCTTTGTCTGGCGCTCACGGGCGATCGCATCCAGTTCAGGTTGGATTAAATCTTTCAAGGAGAGCACCTCAACCCCGCAACCCGACTGCACCTCCGCGACGTCGTGTTCGATCGAAGCGATTACGTCGTCCGCCGTTTCATTTCCATAAACTCTCGCGAGAGCCCGCTCGAGCGAGGCCGCAAGGGCTCGCTTTGCAGCCATCGCGCGGAGTGTTTCCAAGTGCTGCCTGACGTCGTAAGTCCGAACCGTGCCCGTCGTGAGGTCGGAAATGTATGTGGCGCCGCCTGCGCTCGATAGTTCATCCGACTGGATGAGTTCCGTCTGGACCGCCGTCAAATCGATTGAAGCTCCACGCCCGTTCAGGCGAACCATCGCCCGAAGGATCCGCCGGTTCCCGTCTGTGAAAAATAGGTCGTCGGTCGCGCCTTCGAAAAACTCAGGCTGCTTCACCTCGAAATTTAGGGCGTGCCCGAGGATTGCGCGCTCTTCGTACTCGAGATGCAATGGCTCAGGCACTCGCCGCCTCCAATCTTAGTTTCTCGAGGGCCCCTGGTCGGACCGCGTTGTCGAGCCGCATGAGGGACTCATCGTCATACCTCTCTTGACTAAACCAGGTTGCTGGGAGAGGGATAAATTGTTGATCGGTACCTTTCGCAGTTTCGCGATCACGGTACAGCTTCACGCGGATTAGGAGCCTCTGCAGAGCTGCTTCGAGGGAGATGTTTTCGGCCTTCGCCACCCTCTCCGCAGCGTGCCGGATTGCTTCCTTCGCCGGTCTTTGAGCTACCCGTTTTGGGTAATTGTTGTAAATCTCCGCGACTGCCGCATCAGTCAACTGATTCATCGCGGCTGTATCTCTCTTCATTGAATGGGAAGACGAAGATGAAGGAGAAGGGGACGTCCTTAAGGGTGGCTGCAAGGATGCCTTCCCAGTAAACTCATTCTTCGCTTTCGGCCTCGGGACATTTGGGTGGTCCAAACTCTTAACTCCGCCCGAGGCGCGGACTTGACGCAATTTCTCATCGCGCACCATGCGACGGGAGAAAAGGATATCGTCAGAAGTTCGGCTGAAGACCTTAAACCGCTCCAACTCTGCCAAAAGAGGCACAAGCTCGGACTCGGTCATGCCCAACATGCGGGCATGGACCTCAGGAAGGATGGGTCGAACCACATCCTCCCCGCCTTCCTTCTGCAGCATCGATAAATGTCCGTAGGGAGCTCCTTGGTGGCAGAGGCAGAGGGTTTCAATACACAGCCCACGAGCTCCAATCGAAACAGCGCGCAAGGCCGTGTCGCGATACCAGTCGCCCGGGTAAAATTGGAAGCTCGGGCGAATCATGCGCCCGCCTTCGCGTACCAGCAGCCACACCCATCGATGGTCTCGTGATGGAGGCGCAGGTTCTCAATCGACAGGATTGCCGTCATAATAGGCGCGACCTGAGCGCTTGGCAGCGCACTAGCTAGTTGCGCAAGCGTCTTGCGGTACTTGCGCAATTGGATCGCAGGGAATTCACACCCCTTCGGGGATTGCATGACGTCTTTGGACATAAATTTTCTCGAGTCGGTACTCCAGGGGCCCGTTACGAGCGGGCCTTATGTTGGTCGTTAAAGTTGCCTAAGTGCCGTCGTCGCCACCCGTAGGCGTTGACTTCTACCGCGCGATCGCCGGTACGTATGAATTTTCAAGTGCCTTTTCCACCATCTCCTCAGTGAACCGGATGTTGCGGCCAATTTTCAGATGTTCCTGTTCCCGGCGCCAAATTTTCTGCCGAATTGTTGCAGGTCGCTTCCCGGTTCTCTCGGCAAATTCATCGACGTTCAAAAAACGCTTGGGACTAACTGTCGGCATGTACGCGTCCTCCTTTCTCCTGAAAATTCATGCGAACTTTCGCATGAATGTCATTGCGGAAGTCCTAGTGCTTCACTAGTATGAATCAAGAGGAATGGCGAATGAGCAAGATCGCAGACTTTCGCGAAGATTCGCGGTATGGTCTCCAGTGGTTTCGTCCGGCATGGCAAAAGGGCGAGTTGCTTAAAGTGAAGCAGCTTTTAAGGGGACAGTCTTTCCCAACTGTGGACGCTGCCACCCCCGCTTATCTAGACGAGATCAAGGATGTGGCTCCAGTGATCCGAGTGAACGGACACACGAGACCATCAGTCCGCATCGTTCGCGGAGCTAGCTACAGTGTTGAAAGTCTTGTCACGGATGCAAAGCGGAGTAAAGATCTTAAGGATTCGCCTCAAGTAAGTTTCGTCACGCTTCAGCGTGACGATGATCTCAGTGCGTTGAAGTTCATCGACACGTTCGGCCCCCTATTCTGGCCGCAGAAGATGTTGGCTGTTGCGGACTGGATACATCTCGACGATTTCTGGGCTCGTCACGCTCGCTTCCTCGCAATTTCCAAGCTCTGGCGTTCTCTTAGGGATGGCGAGCAGGCAATCCAAGACGCCTGGAAGTGGATAGAAGAAAACCTTACGGCAACCAGGATTGCTGGTGAGCCGGATCTTGGAAGCGATCCAACGCAAACGATCGGTACAGGCAAGCGCGTGAATTCGATTGCAGTGCCGATGCCTTGGCAAGCAAATAAGCAGATGCTTAAGGTGCTACCCTCTCTTGCTATGGCGGAAGGGCGTTTCAACGATGAGGTTGTTCGCATCAGTTCCAGCGCCATGAATAGAACGCTTGCGATAGCCCTCATCCAACATGAACTCACCCGCCAAACAGAGAGCGCCAAGACGCTCTGGCGCATAGAAGACGGCGTAAAAAATCTGCGTTGCATACCAGAACGGCGGATCGAGAGCTTGTGGTCCGCCATGTGGGAGATCTTCGCAGCCGAGGCAGGAAGTGGACTATCTTGGCGCTTCTGCAAGGCCTGTGGCAAGCCGTTCTACCCAAAGCGTATCGATAGCGATTGCTGTACAACCGCGGAGCAGTCTGCTTGGAGCAAAAGCAACTACGCCGCGCGCTGGGCACAGAAAGGGAGATGATATGTCACTGTATCGCCGCAAGGGAATGAAGACGTGGACCATGGAGTTTCTGTTCAATGGACAGCGCATTCGGGAGTCTACGGGTGTTAGATCGAAAACGTTGGCCGCAGACATTGAAAAGAAGCGTCGACGCGAATTGGAAGAGGGAACCGCGGGCATTATCAAGCGCAAAGCCCCACGCTTATTCTCGGTAGCGACATCGGAATGGCTCGAAATAAAGAAGAAGAAATGGCGACCCAACACCCTCACGGGTGAGCATGCCAACCTCAAGCACCTTCTTCCGGTTTTCGGCCGCAAGTTGGTGGTCGACATAGAAGCGAAGGATGTTCACAAATATCAGGAAGCTCGCCAGGCGGAAGGTTCAGCTCCGAAGACGATCAATAACGAGGTCGGAACACTGCGGTCGATCCTAAGGCGGTCCGGAACGTGGGCTCGAATACAGCCCGATGTGTCTATGCTCGATCCTGGCGAAGACATTGGTAAGTCGCTAACGCGGGCGGATCAACAGGCCCTTATCGAGGCGTGTGCAAGGTCTCGCTCTCGGTCACTGTTGCCGTTCATTGTTCTCACACTCGAAACAGGCGCACGAAAGAACACCGTTCGCATGCTGCAGTGGAAACAAATCGATTTTGCCAACAGCTGTTTGAAGTTTGGGCGTGATAAAACGTCATCTGGCACAGGTCGGATCGTCCCGTTGAACCAGCGAGCAATGGCAACTCTGTCATTTTGGGCGAGCGAATTCCCAAAAAGACAGCCTGACGACTACGTCTTCCCTTCAGAAAGGTACGGGCTGAATGGCGAGCAGGGGCATCAGAGTGGTCTCGCTCTTCCCTACAACGTAGATGCTACCAAGCCGATGGGCTCATGGAAGACGTCTTGGAGGGCTGCGCTGAGACTTGCGGGGGCAATCCGTTCAGGCGATCCAGAGAATGCCAAAGCGGCGCCGCTCGCCTACAGGATCCACGACCTTAGAGTGACTGCGGTGACACGGATGCTGAACGCCGGCGTACCCATCGCGAAGGTCGCCAAAATCGTGGGGTGGAGTCCGTCGACCATGATCGCGATGTCCAAGAAGTATGGCCAGTTCACAACAGACGATCTGAGATCTGCGGTGGAATCAATCAGTGAGGAAAATAATGTTTTGCTGGGGAGTACCCACCATAATCCCCCGCTATCCACCGAAACGCCGCCGGTTGAGAATGCGCAAGTTGTTGGATTGATTGGCTCCTCAGGTAGGACTCGAACCTACAACCCTTCGGTTAACAGCCGAATGCTCTGCCATTGAGCTACTGAGGAGTGTTGTGGCAGGACGCCACTCTGACCCTCTTAGGTATATCAAAAGGCTGGATAGCGCGTCAAAGAGCGCTCTTGAATCCTGTCGGGATGATGTTGGCGGGTGGGCGACTCCAGGCGCAGTCCTATCGCATCGAGAGCGGGGGCTTGGCTGCCTGCGACCGCCCAGATTGCTGTTCGACTCAAGTCGCAAGTGGCTTGAATGGGGCACCGTGTTATCCGCTCAAGCCGTGGAGCGCTCGAACCCGGCTACCCGCTTACCCAATCAAGGCTAGCTTCAATGGAGCACACCGCGAATGATCCGAGTCGCTTCAGCCAAGTGCAATTGCTCGCGCTACTTCATCATCCCGGTCGAGCGAAGAGCGGTCCCAGCCGGCGGCGTTGGCTGCAGCAGAATAGGTCTCTTGCAGGAAGCTCAGGACGGTGTGGGCTGGATCCTGCGAGTTGAGCACTTCTTCATAGTCGAGCAGAAACTCGCCCAGGCCCGGATCAAAGCGACCTGCTGTTTTGAGAATAGTGTTGCTCAAGCCGGTGGGAACGGGTGCGGCATAGGTGTAGAACGCGGCGCGCCCATAGCCTCCATTTCCGGGCCAGAAGCCGGAGCTGATGACTTCATGCGAGTAGGCTTCCGACTGAATAGCATCCGCGCCGTCGCGGGCCGGAGCGCGGCGGCCGTTGAACCGGGTCACGGCCAGATCGAAGGAACCCCAGAAGAAATGAACGGGGCTGATCTTGCCGTAGAAGTTGGTTGAGGCGCGCTTGAAGAGCGTGTCTGCCAGTCGCAGAACATGCCAGAAACGCTGCGCTGCGTCAGCATCGTAGGAGCGATGTACAGTGTCCTGATCAAAGGGGATGGGACCGCTTATCTCAACCGGGAGCGGATCGATGGCGACATCGACGTGGAGGTCGTTGAGAAGCTGCTGGTATTCCGCATAGAAGGCGGCGACGGTTCGAGGTTCGAGCTTTATCGTTCTGGTTATGCCGGTGCTGACTCGAAAAAGGAGCTCATGGGCGAGAAAATCGAACTCGATCTCGAGCAGATGCCCCGCGTCGATTGGCATTGGCGAGGTCCAGAGTCCCCGAGACGTCACGTAGAGGGGAACGTTCCACCAATGGTTTTGGGTCGAAGTCAGTTCGAGCCGAGTCTTGCCGACAATCTGCATCCACATATGCAAGGTTTCGGCGGTGTCCTTCCACTGGCTCCATTCAAGGGCCGGCCACGGACCGAGGGACAATTTTGGGGCGTGATAGCGCAAGGACACCTCCATGAAACATGATGCTCCGGTCTGCGTAATTTCCTCGGCCTGTTAACCAGGTGCGCCTGGTCTCGGTCCGACTGGTTTTCTCCGACTACTCTATCTTCCTCCGGAAGACCCGTGCTAGGCTTCTTCGACTTCAGTTTCAAAACAATCATAAGTTTTGAAGTAAGTACTCGGGCGCAGAGTCGAAATCCAAGCCAATCTGGGCGCTATCTCGATTTGAATCGAAAGGGCGAAAACAATGAACAGCAAAGCTCTGCTGTCCGCGCTGACAATCATTCTCACCGTTGGCACCGGCTGCAAATCGAGCCCCCATGGTGCTGCGGCCGCGGACGCGATTTACTTCGGCGGCCCCATCATCACCGTCAATGACGCGCAACCAAGTGCGGAAGCGATCGCCATAAAAGATGGCAAGATCCTGATGGTAGGAACAAGGTCCGCCATTGAGAAGGAGCACAAGGGCGCAACCACCCAGATGGTTGATCTCGGTGGCAAGACGCTCGTGCCCGGCTTTCTCGATCCCCACAGTCACTACGTCAGCTCGCTGTCGGTAGCCAATCAGGTGAACGTCTACGCTCCTCCAGTAGGCCCCGGCAAAGACATTCCGAGTATCTTGGCGGCTCTCAAGACATTTCGTGAGGACCACAAGATTCCCAGCGGCGTCGTAATCCAGGCATACGGCTATGACGAAAATATGATGCCCAACGGAGTGGGTCTGAACCGTGACGACCTCGATGCGGCCTTCCCGGATAATCCTGTGATGGTCAACCATGTCTCAATGCATGGAGCCGTACTCAATTCGGCGGCCTTCACAAAATACGGCATCTCGGCGAAGACCAAAACGCCAGCGGGCGGTATCATCCTGCGCAAACCCGGATCGAACGAACCTGCGGGTTTGATCATGGAAACAGCCTATCTGCCGGTTTTTTCTGCGCTGCCCCAACCAACCCGCGAGGAGGAGGTGGAGTGGAGCCGAGCCGAACAGATGCTCTATGCTGCCGCCGGAATTACTACTGCCCAGGAGGGGTTGACCCATGCGTCGGACGTGGCCCTTATGCAACGTGTCGCCGGCTCCGGAGTGCATGTGGTTGACGTCGTCGCTTATCCCTTCATCCTCGACCTGGACGCTGTACTTGCGAACAACCCGGCCAGCAGCTTCGGGAAGTATGTTAATCACGTAAAGCTCGGCGGCGTGAAGATCACGATGGATGGTTCTCCCCAAGGCAAGACCGCTTACTTCACTACGCCTTACCTAACCGGGGGCCCGGGCGGCGAAAAGAACTGGCGCGGTCAACCCACGTTTCCTCAGGAGCAGTTGAATACCTGGGTTAAAAAGGTGTATGACCTCGGCATCCCGCTGAATGTCCACGCCAACGGAGATGCGACGATTGATATGCTCCTCAAGGCCCATGAATTTGCCGCAGCCGGCGATCTTGCCAGACAGCGGCACACTACCGTCATCCACTCCCAGTTCGTTCGCGCCGACCAGTTGGACAAGTATGTCGCCTATTCGATCACCCCTTCGCTCTACACGGAACACACCTTCTACTTCGGCGACACGCACGTCCTCAACCGCGGCAAAGAGCAGGCGTTCTACGAGAGCCCTATGCGGGCCGCGATCGACAGGGGCTTGCGTCCCACCAATCACACCGACTTTGTCGTCGCACCGCTCGATCAGATGTTCGTCATCTGGACGGCAGTCAACCGAGTTTCACGAAGCGGTGTAATCATCGGGCCGGATCAGCGTGTCACTCCTATGGAGGCGCTGAAAGCGATCACCATCAACGCTGCATTCCAATACGATGAGGAAGCGTCAAAGGGTTCAATCGAACCGGGCAAGTTGGCGGACCTGGTCATCCTTTCTGGAAATCCGATAACAACCTCACCCGACGCGATCAAGGATATAAAGGTTGTCGAAACGATCAAGGAAGGTAAGTCCATCTACAAAGCCGACTAGAAGCAATGCGCACCCGTCGCCCTCACCGAGCCAGCGAAAGACGAGCTTGCGGATGGTCCGGCACGGCTACCTTGCACGGCTTGATCCGGCCTAGCCGACAGGCCCATGAGACCCTCAAATTACGGCTGTACCGATGTCGCTGAGCTGCCTTGAAGGCAGGTGCTAATTCGTTGGCAGGTGCTAGGTACGTTCGTCTGCGCCGGCCCGGGCTTGCCGCACCATCTCGACGAGTATTTGCCGAGTCTCCTGTGCAGTTGCGACCTCGCGAAGAAAGTTGATGCGAGCGCCTTTCATGCCTTCCGCGGTCTTGAGGCGCAGGGAGAACCCGAGTCGATCGACGGAGGTCATGGTGGCTTCAGTAGCTTCCAGCTGGGAATGGACGCGCGCCAGCAGAATCATTGCGTCGCTATGGTCGGCGTTCATGTGGGCGAGGATGTCGGGAGCGACCAGGGCGAGCGGATCAGGCGAGGCTTGCTGGTAGGCGTCGGGGGTAATCCAGCCCATCACCCCGAAACCGCCGACGTAATACAGATCGAGCGGCTGCAGGCGAAAGAAGCTGAAATCCGGGAAGTCGACCCAGTAGGCGCTGTTCTCGTGTCGCGCCAGGTAGCATTCCCGAGCGGCCGCGACCTCGCTCGCGGGTACTGGCTCGGCGTGGCCCACCAGGGTCGCCCGGGCAGCGCCGAGCGGGTCTCCTTCGACGGGAGGCTGGTTGATGAAGAGGCTGGCGCGCGGATCCTGCTTGAGATTCTGAGTGTGCATGGCCATGCTGCTGATGAGGAAGATCGGCCGCCCCTCGGGATCCAGTGCATAGGGCATCAGAGAGCCAAAGGGAAATCCCGGATGCTTCCGTGACATGGTAGAGAGCATCGCTATCGAGGTCAGGGAGACGAGGGTCCGAACCCGCTCTGCGTGGCTCGGCTCGGGGATGGGCGGCAAGGAGGGCCCGGTATACGCATGTTGGCGCGGCTCGGCGGCATTCGTGGTTGACATCGAAATTCCCTTCGTTCTTGCATCATGTTAGCCCACGCTGTTTGCTTCTACGCCTCGAGCGTGTAGTCGAACTCATAACTGTGCTGGCCGTCGACGATCACGATGCGCATCGTGCCGGTGAGTCCGGTGAGTTCGCCTGTGCCCGAATCGGGAACGACGACGATGCTGAGGTGCGGCGTTCCGCGGTTCATGGTGGCGGAATGTTGGAGGACAAACGAGCCGGAATGGCCGCTGAGCTTGCCGGTTACCTTTTCAAGAGCGACGTATCCGGCCGATCCCTTGACGTCGGTCTGGACCGAGAGCATCTCACCCTGGCTGGTGGCCTCGAGATCGCCCTTAAACTCCTTGTCGATCGTCATTCGACCCAACTTCGTATCGGAGCTTGGGCCGTCCTGTGGGACCAGCTTGACGGTGAATTCCCCACTGGCAAATGTCATGATTCTTCTCCCGGTGAAAGATCTGCTTGCATCGCTGTCCAGTATAGGGCGCTGGGCGAATGTGCATCTGTATGAGAATGGAGAAGTGACGAGCGTGCGAATGGATAAGTGGCTTTGGGCGGCGCGTTTCTTCAAGACCCGCGCGTTGGCGGCGCGAGCGTGCGAGCTGGGCAGGATCACCTCGAACGGCCAGGCGGCCAAGCCGGCGCGGGACGTTCGCGTGGGCGACTTATTGCTGGTGAGGAACGACGGCGGCGACTTCCAGGTGGAAGTCCTGCTGTTGAGCGAGGTACGCGGGCCGGCAGCGGTCGCACAGACGCTTTACCGGGAGACGGACGCGAGCCGCGAACAGCGCCAAAAGCTGGCGGAGGAGCGGAAGGCGATGCCGCACTTCGAAGCGATGCGAGAAGGCCGGCCATCGAAGCGGGACCGGCGGGAGCTGAGCCGGCTTCGCGGACGAGGATGAGCGCCTGATCGGCCTTGCTATGCTATGGCAGGCTATGTTCGGCCTTTTAACCGGCCCCCTCCAGGTGAAATCGATTGCGGCGATTATGCTCCTTCGGTGATCGTGGTTCCGAGCGTTTTGCCTTCAAAGTGTTGTTCGATTTCTTCGAGGGTCTTGCCCTTGGTTTCGGGGACGAAGAATGCCGCGGTGGAGAAATAGAGCAGGGTGCAGATCGCCCAGAAGGCGAACATCGCGTAATAGCCGTACTTGCCGACGACGGGGAGAAAGACGGCGGCGATGAGGGTCGAGACCCCTTGATTCAGGAGCAGGGCGATGCCCATCCCGACCGAGCGAATACGGGTTGGCATAAGTTCAGAGAGCATGAGCCAGACGACCACTCCTGGACCGAGGGCGTACGAGGCGATGAACAGGCAGAGGCATCCAGTCACCAGCCAGCCGGTGGTCTCCGTCGGCACCGGGCCATAGAGAGCGCGCTCGATAACCAGCGGCGCATTCGGCGCGGTGGGGTCGGGTTGAATGTGCAGGACGGGGTCGTTGTCGGAGCTGAGCACGGTCGCCAGCTTGTCGCCTTTTCCGTAGGAATAGAGCACCGTCAGAACGGTTGAGGTCGACGCCTGGGTGGAGGGAAGTGGTGCGTCCAGGGAATTGCCATGAACAGCGCTCTGAATCCGGTCGCGAATATCGACCCGCTGCGATTCCGAGGCGTGAAAGATGATCGCTCCGGCAGCCAGGGCGATGACGATGCCGCCGGTGCCCATTTTCAGCAGGAACCTTCGCCCCTTGCGGTCGACCAGCGCGATACCGACGAGGGTCATCACGCATTGCAGCACCTTGACGACAACGTCGCCCGAGGTTGCATGGGCCGGGCTCATGCCGGCCTGTTTCAGGATGATCACCAGAAAACCGAGGACGGAATTGATGCCCGTGGTCTGATTCAGCCCCAGGATGACGCATGCCAGGATGAAGGGGATGACGTATCTTCGCTGGAGAAGAGAGCCAGTGGTGCGGGCCTCGGCCTGGCGCTGATTTTCGAGGGCAAGGGCCTGCATTTCACGCATCTGCAACTGGGCTTCGTCTTCTGTTGAGGATCTGCGGAGCGCGGCCAGCGCTTGTTCCTGCTTCCCGCGACGGAAGAGCCAGCGGGGAGTTTCGCTCAAGAAGAAGGAGCCGAGAAAGAAGATGATGCCGGGATAAACAATGGCGAGGAACATGCCGCGCCAGGCGTGATTTTCTGCAGCTACGATGAGCGTCGTATTTCCGGCAGCAGCGGCAATGGCGGCTTCGGCCTGCCGGGTGTAGAACCAGCCGACGGTTGCAGCGATGACGATGCCGAAGGTGAGCATGAATTGAAAGATGGCGGTGCCGCGGCCGCGATTGCTGGCGGCGAGGCACTCGGCCAGATAGAGCGGCACCACGACTGCAATGACGCCGCCGCTGATTCCCTGGAGCAGACGGCCTAGGAAGAGGGGCAGAAATCCCTGGGAGACGACGATCAGCCCGACACTCAGGACAAAGAGCAGGCCGCTGATGATCATCATTTTTTTCCGTCCCAGCCAATCGGCGAGGACGCCGGCCACGAGCGACGAACACATGCCTCCACCCAGGACTGCAGCGACGATGACGGAGGTCTGTTCGACGGAGAGATTGATGGTCTTGTTCAAGTAGAGCAAGGCTGCGGCGATGATGCCGACATCGATTCCGTAGAGCAGGCCACCAAGACCAGCGACAAAGATGACGAGACGTCCATAGCGGACGATGTTGGGCGTTGGTGCAGTCAAGGGAGGCATTCTTAGAACTTAACGCGATCCGGGCTTCTTAGGAAGCGCGGCGCTCAGCGAAGGTGGAGATGGACTCCAGAATAATCTCAGCGATTGCGGGGAATGGAGCGAAACCCTGAGGGCTGGTTGACGCGGACTTATCTGGCTTCGCCTATTAGTCTATATAACGTGATCCGCGCAGTAGCTGTTCAAGGTTATCGCTCATTGCGCGAGCTAGTGCTTCCCTTGGGACCTGGCCGTGCGGCAAGGGACGCATGCCGTCGCGGGGTTAGCAAGGCGGAAGGCAGCCAGACTAAAGCTCGGCTTTGGCAGCGATACCTACGGATACAGCACTGACCTGGGCTGCCCTCAAGAGGAATCCTTTTTGTCAATAGGTGTTATAAGGCAGGTGTTATAAGGCTGGCTCGCGGGAAGGGAATTACCGACCATCGCATTGTTACCGTAGGGTCACTGACGGCTGGCGACAAACAGGCACCTTCCCAATTCCAGACAAGCAGTCACGACTTGGAGATAAAGAGGTACCGGCCTGTTACCGCCCCCGGGCGTGCTAATCTGAGCGCGCACTCTTTCCGAGGGTCGCCATGCGTTACAACCGTTCGGTTCCGCCCTGCCCGGTCATTCCTGTACTCATCTACCCCGATCCCGGTTTGGCGGCTGATTGGCTCGTCAAGGCATTCGGTTTTACTGTGCGGTTACGTATCGCCAATCACAGAGTTCAAATGCGCGCCGGCGAGGGTTGCTTTACGATCGCCGAGGGCGACATCGTTCCAAACCGTTCAAGCGTTGTACAGGTACGTGTCGTGAACGTGCTCACCCATTGCGAGCGTGCCCGGAAGGCAGGGGCCAAAATCCTGACGGAGCCGAAGGATCACATGTATGGTGAGCGTCAGTACAACGCCGAAGACTTCTACGGCCACAGATGGGACTTTACTGAGACGTTAGAAGACGTGGACCCGGAGAGCTGGGGTGGCATCTCGGTGAACCTCTGACCATCTAGGGGAAGCCAAAAACACGAAGGGGGACAGCCTTGCAGCGCGCGACGGCAGCGCCCTTAGTTCTATTGATGCGGAAGGTTAATCAATCTCGACGCGCATCGGAATCCGTATGAGGTCCAACGTAGCGTTGCTTCGAATCTCGGCATTCGGCGATGATCGGGACAAAAACTTGGCAAAGGGCGTTCAGGTCATGGCAGAGGTAAACGAATTCGGCTGATCCGTAACAGGCTTACGACAGCGACCTTTCGAAAGCCGCTTGGGCTCACTCGTAAAACCCGCAAAGCGCCCAAGCGCGATACTCTAAGAAAAGATTGCGGCCGCGCCACTGAGTCTCGCCTGGCTGTCGCATCGCTCAATCGAAACGGGAGGACACGTTGAAGCATTTTGTGATTGCAGGGCTGTTCCTGGCCATGGCATCAAGCCACGCATCAGCACAGGTTAACGCGGGCGAGCAGAAGTCTGATCCAAACCTGCCCTTCACCGTGACCCAAGTCACGACGTTGAGTTTGCCCTGGAGGATCGCCTTCCTGCCCGACGGACGGATGCTGATCACCGAGAAGGTCGGCGGTCTGCAACTGGTCACCCAGCAAGGAGCAAAGACGCCGGTGGCGAACGTTCCGGCCGTTCTCTGGAAGGGCCAGGGCGGGATGCTGGGCGTCTATCTTTCGCCGCACTATTCGAAAGACCACAGCGTTTACCTGACCTATTCGGAGCCGGGTGACGGCGGTTCGAGCCTGGCGCTGGCGCGGGCCCAGTTGAAGATCGAGAACGATTCGGCGAGTCTGGAAGGGCTCCAAGTCATCTGGCGCGACGGCGAGCGCGGCGAGGGTGGGCAGTTCGGCGCAGCGGTCGCTTTCTCTCCGGACAGCAAGTATTTGTTCCTCAGCGTTGGCGAAAGGCAGCGATTTACGCCTGCTCAGGACACCAACCAGCCGCTCGGCAAGATCCTGCGCCTGACGCTTGATGGCAAACCGGCTCCAGGCAATCCAATGGCTGGAAAGACAGGTGCGGAGACTGTTCCCGTCATTGACCCGCCTGAAGATACCGAGGCAGCGAAGACGGCCCCAGTCGTAAGGACGTACAAGTTTCCTGGCCCTAACCTGACGCCATCGGAGACCTGGGCTACCGGAGTTCGTACGCCTTACGGCCTGGCCTTCGCGCCGGATGGACGGCTGTGGGAGCTCGAACATGGCCCGCGGGGCGGAGACGAGTTGAACCTGGTCGAGCCCGGCAGAAACTTTGGCTGGCCGCTTGTCTCCTACGGACACAACTATAACGGCGTTCCCATCCCCAGTCCGGATACGCGCCCTGACCTGGCTAAGCCGGTGATTTACTGGGTCCCCGTCATCGCACCGGGCAACCTCATGTTCTATAAAGGCGCCATGTTCCCGCAGTGGAATGGGTCGGCTTTTGTCAGCGGCCTGGCATCGCAAGCGCTCATCCGCATCACCTTCGACGGCAAGGGCGGAGCGCAGACAGCCGAACGCTGGGACGTGGGCCACAGAATCCGGGATGTGGAGGTCGCCCCGGACGGAGCGCTGTGGATGATCGAGGACGCGAAGCCGGGTGGCCTCTTCCGGCTGACGCCATTGGGCATGGCGGTGTCTACCCCAGCCGCCCAGCCGGCAACGGCTGCCCCGGTTAGCTCCGCGACGCCGAGTGGCTCCTCGGGTACGACGGGCTCCAATGCCGACCACGCAAAGAGCATCATTGCGGACAACAGCTGTCTCTCATGCCATCGCATCGGAGCGGACGGCGGGGAGATCGGGCCGTCGCTGAACGGAGTGGGAACGCGGCGCACAGCAGACCAGATACGAGCGGTGATTGTCAGTCCGCCTGCGACTACCAGCACGGGAACTCCCAATCCTATGCCTGCATACGGGAAAAAGATCACGGGAGAAGACCTGAATAGCCTGGTGCGCTACCTCAGCACACTTCCCTTGAAGCCCTGACGGGGAACGGTTTGGAGATCGGCGCATTAGCGCCATAATTCCGGTCGATCTGCCCCGCTTTCGACGATTGCGGGGCATCGATTTGGCTAAGTTTTCTTCGGAACCTCGGCAGGGTGTATGGATCATGGCGCGGCGTGGCTCCTCCCCGGAGCGCCGGTAGCGCCCATCGACGGTCCGGCCATGGGGATCGCTGCCGACCGCTGAAGGTGCGGTTCTGATAGCCTTAAACTTTGAGCCGGAGAAGATTTCGATGCCAGAACAAAGGGCGCGCAAGTACCACCAGGACCGGGTTGCCGGGACCCTGCGCGATGAAATTACGGCGATGATCGAGGGTCAGCTTTCCGACCCGCGAATCGCCTTCGCCTACGTCAGCCAGGTGGCGTTGAACCCCGGGGGCAAGTCGGCGCTCGTCTACATCACCGTGGATGGCGGTCCCAAAGAAGAGGAAGAGACGGTCGCTGCGCTGATGGACGCGCGGGGCTATATTCGCCATGAACTGTTGGAGCGGACCGGAAAGCGGCACGTGCCGGATCTTAGCTTCCATATCGACCGATCGGAAAAGATGAAGGCGCGTATCGATGAGCTGATGGGCAGAAGCCGCGGACGCAAGAAGCCGGGAGCAGCGTCTGGCGCCGCAACCTCTTCGACTCCAACTTCGGAGTCCAAGTAAGGCCGATTTCGTTCGAGTCATTCATTCAATGACGCCTTGGCGCCATGAATCTGTTAGCCTTAAGCCGTTCAAGCGTTTCACTGTGCAGCCGCGTCGGCGGAGAATCGCAGGGTCCCTGGAAGATTCCGGGCACCGGCAACTGTCGCTCGCAAGCTCCACTCGAGGCGGCTTAGCGGACTAAAACGTCCTGGGCCACTATTTCGACGGATCCACTTAAGTATCGGCGCCGATGGTTGCGGAGCCAACCCCAGACACGGTGCGAGGATTCTTCTGAGTGGCTGCTGAGATATATAGGCCAAAGTCTACGAACGGCAAGAGTGAAACCGGTCTGACTAACGTGGGTATTGGTTCCAGAATCCGGGCTGCCTTCAGCCGGGAAAACGATGTCTCCGCGCGATCCGCCCTGCTCAACACCACGCTGGAGGGGGTGACTCTCTTTTGTTTCACAGCGTTCTTCCTGTTTTATGGCCTGGTGCCTATTTTTGGCGGCGCGGTGCTGGGGCTGGTTGGCGCGGATGAACCGCGCTATGCGCAGGTGGCCCGCGAGATGCTGGCGCGCAACGACTTCATTACCCCGATCCTCTATGGGCAGCCATGGCTGGAAAAGCCGGCGCTTTATTATTGGCGCGCAATGTTCGCCTTCCGCGAGTTTGGCATTCATGACTGGTCTGCACGGTTGCCGTCTGCCAGTTTTGCCTTCACTCTGATTGTGCTCATATATCTGCACATGCGGCGCTTCCGGGCGGGAGGTCAGCTGGATGCAGCGATTATTACGGCATCCTGCGCGGGAATTATCGCGTTCGCTAGAGGCGCTTCGACGGACATGCAGCTGGCCGCTCCCTTCTGCATCGGCATGCTGGGCTGGTATGCATGGTACGAGACCGACAGCAAGTTCTGGCTCTTCGATCTGTATTTTTTTGTAGGAGCAGCGACCCTGGCAAAGGGTCCGATTGCCCCATTCATGGCGATCGCCATCATTCTCAGCTTCGCTGCTCTGCGACGGGAGTGGTCGATCCTCCGGCGCAGCATCTGGATCCCTGGGGTCATCCTCTATTTCGCGATGGTGCTCCCGTGGTTTATTGCCGTACAGCGCCGCAACCCGAATTTCCTGCGAATCTTCTTCCTCGAACACAATCTGCAGCGTTTCGCCACCGATCTTTACAAACATGAACAGGCGGCTTGGTATTACGTCCCTACAATGCTGCTTGGGCTGACTCCCTGGGCGGTGATTGCGGGGGCAGCCCTGGTTGATGCGATCCGCGAATCCTTCGCCGAGTGGCGGGCCCGGCGGGTCAAGATCCGCTATATTGGCCATAGTCGGGCGGGCGACGCGTTTCCGGAGTTTCTTTTGCTGTGGGCGCTTTTCCCCATCATTTTCTTTTCCTTCTCGAAATCCAAGCTGCCCGGTTATGTTCTGCCTTCGATCCCTCCGCTGACTATCCTGGCCGGCGACTACCTGAACCGGAAGCGGGAGCAGGGGCTGCGACCCTGGCTGCTGATCTTCCATGCCATTTCAACCGGCGTGCTTACCGCGGTAGTGCTGTTGTTGCCGCGCTATCTGCTGCATCCTGACGCGCTGCCTGCCAGAAATGCCATGATCGCGGCCGGGATGACGGGTTTCGCCGCGGCCCTGCTCATCCTGGTGGTGGTAGCTAGGTTTGGACTGAAACGTCTACGGATTGCGACGATCATTCCGATCATGGTGCTCTTACTGTTTCTCCTGGGCGTTGGTCCGGTCTTCGGAGTTGGCCCAATGCCTGGATCTAAGGCCATTGCTCAGCTACTCGATCAGACCTACTCGGCGCGACCGCTGGCGCGTGTGCTGCTGCCGCTCCTGGAGCCGGGCGAAGTGCTCGCTGTTTACCGAGTCAGGCGCGACGTCGAATACGGATTATCGTTCTATCGAAACAAAGAGGTATATAACTACGAGCAGGACGGCACGCTCTCGATTCCGGCAGAGCGGCACATTCTCGTGGTTCGTGAGTCTTATGCGCAAGACCTGCGTCAGTTACTGCATGGCCGGTCTTATGAGCCATTGTTTACCTATCCGGCCCAGAATCTAGTTATCTATTCTGTATCAGCGCGAGTCAAATAGTGCAGCAGATCGTTTTCCCGGCATCTCGACGACGCATGACACCGGCCTTACAGTTCGAGATACTCGACCTTCGTCATTTTTCGGCGAACTCGCTTCGTCCTGTTCTGGAGCAGGAAGTGCGACTCTGGGACGATCGTCTACGGTGGGATTATCGCGCCTCTGCCGATCTGCTGCTGCAGTATCTTGATTCCCGGGTTCTGCCCGGCTATGTCGCCATCGAGGATGGCCGGATCTCCGGCTATGTTTTCTGCATTTATGAGGAGAACAAGGCGGTGATCGGCGATGCTTTCGCCGTCCAGGTCCGGAATGCAACGTATTCAGCGACCGAGGTGGAGGTCCGCTTGCTCGATCATCTGGTCGAGTTGCTGATGAACTCCCCGGGCATTGATCGGATTGAATCCCAGTTGCTGATTCATCCCCACGGAGTGCATGCCGAGGTTTTTGAGCGGGCGGGATTTCAGATCTATCCTCGTCTTTTTATGGAGCTCGACCTGGAGTCGCTTCTTGCGATGCAGGCGGCCGATAGCGATAGTTCGATCAAGCCGCTGCCGGCCGGCTTCGAGATCCGGGGTTGGCGCGATGAAGACTTCAGCGGCGCTGGCCGGCTCATTGCTGCGTGCTACGAAGGTCATCTGGATAGCTACATCAATGATCAATACCGGTCGGTCGCAGGTTCATTGCGTTTTCTGCACAATGTGGTGAGGTTTCCTGGCTGCGGAACCTTCGATATCTCCGCCTCCAAAGTCGTTGTCCACTCGAGCACCAAAGCGCTGGCGGCGATTCTGTTGTGCTCGCGGGTAAGAAGCGACACTGCCCATATTACGCAGATCTGCGTTGACCGGCAGCACCGCGGTCTGGGTCTGGGAACCTTACTGTTGAGAAGCTGTGCGGCTGAACTGAGGAAGCGTAACTTTTCGACCCTGACACTTACCGTGACGGAAGGGAACAGCGAAGCAGTGTCGTTGTATCAGACGCAGCACTTCCACACCAAACACGTCTTCGACGCGATGGTCTGGAATCAGCGGAAGATTTAGCGGAAGCTGCGTCTATTTGCATGGCGGGCCCGGCGCCGGAAGCGCTTCGGCCTTCTGCTTCGCTTGCAGGTCGGCGATCAGGTCAGAGATGTAGCGTGTGCAGCGCGGAGAGACGTTCATGAATTCAAGGCCGACATGCCGCGCGGCCCGATTGCATCGAACTCCCCCGGCGACGCGGAAGCGCACACCGTTGACGATCATCACGATCTCGACCTGAGTGCCGCGCTCGAGTGTGAACACGATATCGGTCTTCAAGCAACAGCCACTGGAGCTGAGGTTCTGTACTTCCCCGGTAAAGCATAAGGCGCCTCCGAGAACAATGACCTGAGCGGTTCCGGAACAGGAGAAGCGCGGTGTTCGCCGGCGATCGGCTGCAGCAACGGGCGCCCCCGAGCCGGGAGTGGGGACGATTGCCTGCACGGGCGCAGGTTTCGCTGCGATGTCTGACTTCAGCCGGCCAGTTTCCCTCGGTCGAGGTCGGCTGGCATCGTTTGCGGCAACTTGAGCTCGTCGTTCCATCAACGGTACTATCGGAAACATCAGGCCACATGATGAGTCGTTGAGAAGAATATTGCCTTTCACGACGTGGAATTACGGGAAGGGGACGCTTTGGGCGAGCTTCATTCAGTCCCGGGGGCTTTCTGAGTGACTCGAGCGGCGGCGATTCACTTTCGGCTTTTCAGCGCCGCCTTTCGCCGGCGAATTGGCTGCGGAATGCTTTACTCCGACCGGAGTGCTGTGAGAGGGTTGACCCCGGCCGCCCGCCGCGCCGGAACGATGCTGGCCGCGACCGCCACCAGAGCTACGCACAGAGCCGCCAGGATCATATTGGCAGCGTCATAAGGCTGGACACCATAGAGGGTGGATGCGAGCGCCCTTCCCACTGCCGCCGCTGCCGGAATTCCCAGGGCGATGCCCGCCGCCGTCAACCACAGGCTATCGCGCAGCACCATCCACACCAGCTGTCCGCGCCGCGCCCCAAGCGCCATGCGGACCCCAATTTCGACCGTGCGGTTGTTGATCCTGTAGGCCAACGTTCCATAGAGGCCGGTCGCGACCAGGATTACCGCCAATACTCCAAAGAAGCCGGCAAGGCGGGCAAACAGCAACTGGTGAGAGATAGTCTCCTCATACTGGGCGCGCTGTGTAATGGGCTCGAGCAAAGGCAGATTCGGATCCATCTGCTGCACTACCTTGCGGGCAGCCGGCAGAATGGCGAGCGGATCGCCATGCACCCGCATTTCCATCTGCATTTCGCCGATGACTGGAATTTGCGCATACATATACCAGGCCATCGGGGTCGGTGATTCATCGATGCTGGTGTATTTGTGGTCTTTGACCACGCCGACAACCGTCATCTCGAATTTGCCATTATCGGTGCCGATGTGATGACCGATCGGATTCTGGCCCCGGAAAAAACGTCTTGCGAACTGCTCGTTGATGATGCCGACGGGCGGGGATGCGGCGGTGTCGGAATCGGTAAAATCCCGGCCCTCCAGCACCGGAACGCCCAGCGTATGAAAGAAGTCCGGTCCTGCCACATTGCTGCGTACCGACCTCGATGTCCCGTTCTCCACCTCTGGAACCCTGCCGTCCACGGTCATGTCGCTGTTATTGGACCACCATGAACCAAGGCGCTCCTCCATGATGGTCACGGATTCCACTCCCGGCAGTACTCGCAGTTTGTCCATCAATCGCCGATAGAAGGCGATCCCTTGAGGGACAGACTTGATGTTTGGATTGACGCCGAAGACGACCAGTCCATCGGTCTTGAAGCCTAAGGGAAGATTCTCGAGGTTGCGCAGGGTGCGGATCAGCAATCCTCCCCCGACCAGCAGCACCAGGCATAGCGCCATCTCCAGAGCGACGACCACCCGGCCGGCGCGCGTCTTGCCGGCATCCAAATTCGACGTCGCCACGGAAGTCTTCAAGGCGAGGCGGGGTCCTGCAGCAAGCGCCGCGCGCAGCGGAGCCAGCCCGAAGAGCAGTGCCGCCACCACCAATACACTCAAGGTGAACAGCAGGACGGTCTTGTCGGGCGTCAAACTTGATTCGATCTGCGCCCATGCCGCCAGCGCCTTCACCGCGAAGACCGCAAAGAGCCAGGCCAGCATGCCACCGATCGCTACCAGCAGAAGGCTTTCCGTCATCAATTGCCGGAACAGCTCTCTGCGTTTTGCTCCAAGCGCCAGGCGTAAGGAGAATTCGCGCTGGCGGGTCGCGTTGCGCGCCATCAATAGCATCGCGACGTTGCTCAGGGCGATCAATAGAACAAGTCCCACCATGGCCATCAACATGCGCAGCGGCTTGCCATATTGCTGGTCGTAGCCGGGAAAACCTTCGGCCGCGACCAGACTGAGAGTAGGGCTTTTTTCGCCCGGTTGCGGATTGCCCAACCCCACGTAAGCCGCGGTTTGAAAGGCCGACTGAAGCTGCGCCGCGGCCTGCGCTTTCGTTGCCTGTGGAGCAAGACGCCCGGCCAGTCGGAGACACCACCAGGTAGGATTCGCGATATAGGTTTTGCCATCCTCAGGAGGATTTCCCCAAGCATTTAGCTCAGGACGGCTCTGCAGGGGAATCCAAAAGTCGGTCGACTCTCCCGGTTCGAGTCCTTCAAAGCCCTCCGCCGCAACACCGACGATGGTGATTGCCACGCCGTTGACGGAGAGCGTCTTCCCCAGGATTTCCGGGCTTTGAGCAAAGCGCCGGATCCAATATCCGTAGCTGATCACGGCGACCGGTGCGTGGCTGGTCTCATCCTGTTCGCTAAAGCCCCGCCCGCGCGCCGGTTTCACGCCCAATCCGGAGAAGAAGTTGCCGCTTACCATATCGCCTTCGGCCTCCTCCGGCTGAGTCTCGTAGCGAACGGCGACTTTGCCGGCAGACAAGGGCACGTATGCGATCACCGCCGATAGTCCCCGACCCTGCCGTCGCAAGGCATCGTAGACGGGATAGGAAAATGTCTCGACGGAGTCGATCGTACCTGTCCCTCGCGGCGCGTTTGACGTCCTGAGATACACGACCCGGCCTGGATCGGCGACGGGCAGCGACCGGAGCAGCACCGCGTTCATTACGCTGAAGACAGCGGTATTCGCGCCGACGCCCATGGCCAGCGTCAACACGCAGACGAGCGTGAACCCCGGGGTCTTTCTTAGTTGGCGTAGCGCATAACGCAGGTCATGGAAGATCGTAAACACTTGTGCCTCCGGCGAGTTGGCTAAGAACTACTGAGAGAGCACTTCGCAGGCCAATCGCCAGCAGACAAATTCGTAACTAACCGTCAGATATTTAGATCATGCGGCGCATGTGAGCCGTCTTTGTCTGTTCAAGCGTGAACAATTCCGTTCAATTCTGGACAGCATCTTTGACAAGCTGTGTTCGGTTGCTAGGCGCGAGCACCGTACCGTTATTCGGCGAAGCGGCTGACCGTGGGCGGCAATGGAATTGTCGATTCGGAGGACTTTTCGCCCTCCGCGGCACGCTCTTTGCCATCTCGCCTGCGGCGCACCTCGCGCAGCGCCACCAGGATCAGCCCGGTAAACGTGAATACCAACAAGCCGATTGCCAGGTATCCGTGCAGCTGTGTCATCTCTCCATAAAGCAGGGCGAGTCCGAAAAAGACGAAGAAAACATGCGCGCAAAAGACTTCCAGGGAAGCCTTTCCGAGCGTGAGGAAGGGCTCGACCGCGACCAGGCGCAGGACCGGCTTGCGGAGCCAGTAGAGAACAATCGTGAACGCGACGAGATTGAGCAGGCGCAGCGGACCAATGCTCCATTTGTCCAGCATCGTGCTCAGAGTCTGCTGGGTGAGCCGGCTGCCGAACCACTCGTGGCGTACTCCGATAAAAAACGCGCAGACGACCGCGCAGAGGGCGACGACCTTGCCCGGAACCCGGCTGATCGGCAAGGGCCCCTGGGCGGATTTGGCGCCCAACCACATTCCCGCAATCCAGATCCATTGCCATGCAAACAGGTTGAACGCGCCTGTCTCTTGTAGCGGAATAGGCAGGTGGGTGATGTGTATGACCGCATTGTGGACGGCATCGCGCAATCCGAACTGGGCCAGCAGCCAAACCGCAAGACTCATGGCGATAATGCGGTTCCATCCCCAGCGAACCGCAGCGGAGAGCACCAGCGGCGTACCCGCGAGGAAGATGACGTACATCGGCAGAATGTCCAGCAGAGGAGGACAGTAGAGCAGCAGCACCGAGCCGACGACGGCGACCACCGGATGAGCAATGTAGAAATTCAGGAGGTTGTAGATTGCCGTCCTGTGGGTCGTCACCGCAAGCCCGGCAGCCACAGTAAAGGCGAGGCTTAGCATCAGCAGGTGATAGCCATAGATCTTGAGCGCCCGACGCCAAAGCTTGCTGCGCAGACCGGCCTCGTCGAGCGCGGCCTGGTGGATATAGAGACGGGCCACCAGGAGCGCCGAGAGAAAAACAAAACCTTCGGCGGAAGAGACAAATCCGAACGGCTGATTCACCAGATCGCTGAAATGCGTGGGCAGATGAGTCAGGGTCATCCAGACGAGGAATAAACCTCGAAGGGCGTCCAATTCGGGCTTGCGGGGCAGCTTCGGAAACTTCATTGTCTATGGAGTGGATGCTTCTTAGTGGTTTAGACGATTCACCATCTGAGCGGGTTGCGTGGGCAGGCCCGCGAGATCAATGCGGGTAAGTTCAAAAGAGTTCGCGGGAGAGCACCTGCCTGGCTGCGCGTAAACCGGATCGTATGGCTCCATGGACGGTTCCCCAATGCCCGGTCGTGTCGGTGTGCTCTCCCGCGAAGAACAGTGTCTCGCCGGTCGGCTGGGCCATGACCTCTGAACATTCGAGCGCGCCCGCGGGCGCATAGCTGTAAGCGCCCAAGCTGAACGGGTCGGCTTGCCAATCATGCAGATGCCAGCTTCGCAGCTGGCGGTCGAGAGAGTTCAGAGGCAGCGAGAAGATCTGTTCGAGCGAGCGCATTGCCTGCTCCAGCAGCGCCGCAGGCTCGTTTGCAGGCGGGGCCAAGGCCCGCGGACCGCCAATCCAGCCGATCAACACCGGCGTCGTCAGCGGATACTGGGTCCACCAGGTACTGGGCGTCGTCCGCTCGGCGAAGAGGAATCGCATCTGCGACATAGCCGTCGCCCAGAAGCGGGAGTGGAAGATCAGCACCAAGCGCTGCACTGAACCGAAGGCCAGTTGATCTGCCGCCGCGAGCACGGCATGCGGTACTGGATCGAAGGCCACGGAGCGAGCCTGCAGAACGCCAAGCGGAAGCGTGAGGATGGCCTTTGCTCCCCGCACGGTGGCTTGCGATGCGAGTTGCGCCTCGACCTGGCCTGAGCTCCAACGGATCACCGTCACCGGCGAGTTCAACAAAATATGGGCTCCCGCTTGCTCCGCGGATTCAGCCAGAAACTTTGGAAGCAGATCGTAGCCACCGGGAGCGCGCCACGAGCGACTGCCTTCGATCGCATCCTCTGCCTTCTGCTGGGCGGCCAGTGCCGCGATCCCGATCCGGCTGGCATCGGCGGCGTTAAAGCCCTCGACATAAGACCGTGCGCCTTCAGCCTCTTCCTCAGCAACTTTGTGGCTGGCAAGGTAGGCATCAAAGCTCATGTCTCCTTCCCTCGCCACAGTTGTTTCGAGATCGTCGAGCAAACTCAGGTCATGGTCATCTTCGCATGCAGATAAGTTGCCGCGATGAAAACAGGCATCGACTCCATCGTTCTCTAAGAGGGCGATCTTGGCCTCGTTCAGCAGCCTCAGCAATTCCGGTGGATTCCCGTGAATGAACTCGGCGCCCAGTTCAACCGCCGCTTCGGTCCCTTCCGGATGTAATGTCAGAATGCGCCCGCCGATCCGCTCTCGACCTTCTACCACCGTAACGCGTAGCCCGGCGACGGCTAATTCCCTCGCTGCCGCCAGCCCGGCTACTCCTGCCCCTACAATCAAGATATCGTCCATTGCCATACATTCCAGTATCTGATGCGTTTGGCTCCAGGGCGAATTCGGTAATCCGGGAGTCGCTCGGGGAAAAGTTGCATCGTATAAGTACCGCACCAGAAGCTGCTTTTTCGAATCAGTCTTGAACCTCCGAATACCCAACGATTGCCGGCCACAGGGGGAACCATGGTTGTTCATCGTGCAGAAGAGGCTTCTTTGGGAAAGATTGCGATGGAGAAGGCTCGCTCACGCTGGGCGCAATCGTCATGGAATTTGCAGCGGCTGGGGATCAAGCTCATCGCGCAGCGAACCTGGGAATCCATGACCAAGGACGACCTGACGGGAAGATCCGCGCAGCTGGCTTATTACTTTTTCTTCTCGCTCTTCCCGGGCCTGGTCGCAGCGTCGGCGGTCCTGGGCATGGTGGCAACATCCGGAAGGGCCTTCTCCGACCGGCTTATCGACTATCTAGCGACGGTGATCCCGCCGGCGGCGTTCGATATTGTGTTATCGACCTTCAACCAGACAACGCATGCCAGCAGCGGAGGGAAAGTCGTCGTGGGCTTGCTCGTCGCCCTGTGGTCGGCGAGTGCAGGGACATCGGCGATTCAGGACGCCCTCAACTCCGTCCACAAGGTGAAAGAGCGGCGTCCCTTCTGGAAGGCCCGCCTGGAGGCGGTGCTGCTCACGATCTTTATGGCGATCCTCTTTACCATGGCGCTGACCGTTCTGCTGGGAGGCGACATCGTGGCCGGCTATCTGAGCCATATCGTGAATCTGCCGTTGTTCTTCAGGGTCTTAACCCGCATGCTTACGTGGCCGATTGCCTTTGCAATCTCGGCGGTCGCGTTCGCCTTGGTCTATTACGTTGCCCCTGACGTCGAGCACGCCGAGTGGCGGTGGATTACGCCTGGCGCGACCATCGGCATCGTTTTATGGCTCTTGGTTTCGACGGGGTTGAGAATCTATCTTCATTTTTTCAATAGCTACTCGGTCACCTACGGTTCGTTGGGGGCCGTCATCGTTCTGTTGACCTGGTTTTATTTGAGCGGATTAGCGGTGCTGATGGGCGCTGAAATCAATATGGTGATTGAAGACCTGGCGGCGCGGCAAGGTGAACGGGGCGCCAAAAAAGAGGGCGAAAAAGTACCTCAATCCGAAAACGCTTAGTCTTGGGTCTGAAGTTCCGTCAAGAGCGGACGGAAGGTGAGCGTCGCGCACATCGCTGAGAACGCGGATTCTTCGCTCGCACAGGATGACAAATGCATTGAACGCTCAGGAAGACGAATGCCGCGTTCGTGAATTGGTGTAGTGGATTCACCAGACTCACCCACGGGAGGGTATTTGGTAGAAGGCCCTTTTCGCGATACAGGCAGGTCCCTGCGATGCTACTCGGCGGCGTGCACCTTCAGGATGATTCTTCGATAGGTTGTTAGTCGCGGCGAGCCTTCGTCGGTGACTGCCAAGATGATGTGGGCGATTCCATCTCCCGTACACTTGACCATATTAGGGAGCCAAGGCTCTCGGCAGACCGCGGTGGGGGTGGCGATGGCTTTTGCGCTTGAGCCGCCGGTGATCTGGATCGCTGCGAGGTTGGCGCCGGTTGATCCGGCTTCAGGGTAGTGGAACCACGTGTAGTGGAGTGGCTGGCCATCCGGATCGCGGCTTGCACTTGCATCGAGTTCGACAGGTTTGCCTAAAAATGCGTCGATCAGGAGCGGAGCCGTGCCCGCCTGCCCGTTCACGACCACAACTGGATTGTGATTGGCGTGAGCATAGTCTTTGACGGTCCAATCCATGCGCGCGGCAAAATCATTCTGGAAGGCTTCGCGCCAGCGCCAGATGGTGGCCTGGTCGGAGACGTGTTGCTTTCCATCGACGCCGGCGACCGTGTCCTGTGAGGTGACCCGGAAGAACTCGTCGCCACCCTGTGTCCAGATGGGATGCGTCTCTCCATAGGGCTGGCGGTAAATGTAGCGGCCTCCCCAGCCGCCCCAGTCCGGCCTGCGGTAGGCATTCAAACCATTGTCGATGAGGTTCATGAACGAAGGGGTATCGCCTTCCATGATGAACAGGAAGCGCGGATAGAATTTGCCTAACGGTCCCTTGCTGCGGATGTTGGTTTCGAGCCACTCATTGGTCACGGTCGTCGAATTCGCGCCATCGCCATTGCGGTAGTAGACATCGCCGCTGATCCCCGTCCAGGTCGCATCATAGTATTCCCCGCTGGTGGGAGTCGTTGGCTGAACGATGTAATACAGGTTCGGGAACTCGCGGCGGATCCATGGACCGGCATCGTCCTGGTCGGAGATCGAATAGACACGCAGCTTCGCAACCAGTCGGTCGACCTCTTCAGACGAGCGCTGCGAGCGCAGGTCCTGGAGCGCCTGCGCTAAGGTACCGGCACCACCCCAGATGCAGATCCAGAGCGGCTGCGGGTCGTCGCGGTCGAGAGCGCGAAGGATGGCCTTCGATCCTTCAGAAGACTTACCAGGCCCCGTGGCCGCCAGCCCATAGGCGGGCTGTCCCGGAAAGACGTGTGCATCCAGATAGGCCGCCTCGGGCCAGCCTTGCGCATGCAGAAGCAAATTTGCGCGTACTTCCCCATAGGCCGCGATCAGGGCATGCATCGTTTCGGGATGGGCCGCGGCTTTCTGCCAGGTTGACGTCGTGGGAATCAGGCCTTCGATGTCGAGCTCATTCGAGTAGATCAGTAGACGAACCAGCGACATCTGATCGTCGGGCTCATTGCCGATGTCGCTAATGACGATAACTCTAGGATGTCCAGTGAAGTCGTCGATGTGGGTGGATGGGATCGGCTGGGCGCCGGCCAGGTTCGCGGCAAGCGTTGAACTCATGACGAGCAGGGCGGCTAATCGACCCAACTTCTTGCAGTAACGCGGCACTTGGTTCCTGCTAATCTGCTTGCCTTGCTTCATCGATCACTTTCCGTTACGACGTAGAGCACATCGCTGGAACGAGGGTCCTTCGCTTTAGTCTGGATGACGAGAAGTTGTTTCAAGTAATCCAAACTCGGACATTAGTATGCCGGAACTCCGGTGATACTTTGCCCGATGATGAGCGCGTGAATATCGTGGGTACCTTCATAGGTCTTCACCGACTCGAGATTCATCATGTGACGCATGATTGGGTAGTCGTCGGTGATGCCGTTGCCGCCGAGAATATCACGCGCCATGCGGGCGCATTCGAGCGCCATCCAGACGTTGTTCCGCTTGGCTAGCGAGATGTGTTGATGACCCACCTTGCCCTGGTCCTTGAGCCGGCCAACATGCAAGGCAAGCAATTGCGCCTTGCTGATCTCGGAGATCATCCAGGTCAGCTTCTCCTGCACCAGTTGATGGCTGGCGATTGGCTCGTCGCGGAATTGCTTGCGTAGCAGGGAATATTGGAGCGCGGTGTCGTAGCATGCCATCGCCGCGCCAATCGCTCCCCACGAGATCCCATAGCGCGCCTGGTTGAGGCACATCAGCGGCGACTTCAAGCCACCGGTGTAAGGCAGCAGGTTCGATGCGGGGATATGAACATCCTGCAGGGACAACCCCGAGGTAATGGATGCCCGCAGCGACCACTTCCCATGAACGTCATAAGCAGAGAAGCCGGGGCGATCGGTTTCCACCAGGAAGCCTCGCACCTGGGCGTCCTTGGCGCCGTCTTCGCCCGTCGCCTCTTCTTCCACCTTTGCCCAGATCACCGCCACGTCGGCGATCGAGCCGGAGGTGATCCACATCTTTTCGCCGTTGAGCACGTACTCATCCCCGACCTTGCGGGCGCGGGTGCGCATGCCTCCAGGATTCGAACCAAAATCAGGCTCAGTCAGACCGAAGCAGCCTAATTTTTCACCGGTCGCGAGTTGTGGCAGCCAATAATTCTTCTGTTCATCGGAGCCGAAGGCGTTGATGGGATACATGACCAGCGCCGATTGCACGCTGACAAAGCTGCGCACTCCCGAATCACCGCGTTCAAGCTCCTGAGTCACCAGGCCGTATTCGACGTTTGAAAGACCGGCGCAGCCATAGCCTTCAATGGTCGCGCCGAAGAAGCCCAGTTCTCCCATGGGCTTGATCAGTTCCCGGGGAAAGCGGCCGTCCCGGTTACATTGTTCGATGATCGGGATGAGATTGTCTTCAATGAACTCGCGCGCCGTCTCGCGAGTGAGCAATTCGTCTTCGCTAAGCAGGCTGTCGAAGCTGAGGAAGTCGACGCCTTTGAACTTGAATGCCATCTCTTGCTGACTCCATGGGTAGACCCGGAGTGATCAGCCTAAAGCATTTCCACGTCCACTGCATAGCGAGGCACTGAGGGCGTGGTGTTGATCACTGTGGTCAGCTAGTATGAGAAGACTCACCCTGTCACCCGATCCGGAACTTGGCTATTCCAGATTATCCTTAGCTATTCCAGATAATCTTTGATGAATGGGTCGGTCGAATGCACCAGTTCTTCGGTTGTTCCGTCGAAGACCAGCTTGCGGTCGTGGAGCATGAGGAAACTGGTCTGCGGGTCGAGTTGGCCATCGGGCAAGGGGACCATCTTGTTCTGCTGCTGGTCAAAGTAGTGGGTCGCCATAGTGAAGGCGTCCTGCAGCCGGTGGGTCACCAGCAGAGAACTGGTGTGGGAGACATCACGCTGCTTCACCACGAGCTCGATAATCGTGGTCGAGGTAATCGGATCAAGGCCGCCGGTCGGCGAGTCGTAGAGCAGCAGGTCGGGCTTGCTGACGATCGCCCTGGCAATCGCGACGCGCCGTCGCATGCCGCCGGAGAGTTCTGAAGGATACTTGTCGATGGTGTGCTCGAGTTCCACGAAACGCAGCACTTCGAGAACGCGACGGTTGATGTCTTCCGCCGAGGCATGCTCCTCAATCAGACGGTAGGCGACGTTGTCGCGAACCGTCATGGAATCGAAGAGAGCTCCCTCCTGAAAGACCATTCCGATGCGATCGCGAAGTTTGAAGAGCTCTTCTTCCGGCATCACGTCAATTTCATTGCCGAAGACAAAGATGCGTCCGCTATCGGGACGAAGCAGCCCATTGGCCAGTTTCAGCAGAACGCTCTTCCCGCAACCGGCTGGGCCGAGAACGATCCGCGACTCGCCCGGCATCACTTTGAAGGAGATATCGCGCAGAACTTCGTTCCGATCGAAGCTGATCGATACGTTCTCAAAGACGACGACCGGCTGCTTCGGGTCCTCCGAAGGAGCGGCGGGTCGAGTTAGCTCAGCGGTGGCCATGATCGAAAAAAGAACCATCCGGAACAAACGAAGCTGGTGTCCCGAATCTGAAGTCCATTCAACAAATTAATCCATTCAAGCACTACAAGAAGACAGCAGCGCGTTGCACATGACTGTACCCACTTCGCTCGAAACCCAGATCCTTCGCTTCGCTCAGGATGACGAGCGTTGTGTAGTGAATGAAGGACTCACCACACTAGCGCCCAAAGATGCCGATCATGAACCGGCTGATTACGAAATCCGAAGCGATGATGAGCACCGATGAGACCACCACGGCTTGGGTCGTCGAGCGTCCCACGCCTTGCGTGCCTCCCTTGGTATTCATTCCATAGAAACACCCGATGGTCGCGATGATGAAACCAAAGAATATCGGCTTAACCAAACCCTGCAGGATGTCGGCGTAACGCAACGACTGGTAGGCGGTATGAAAATACTGCGAGCCATCCTGGCCCAGCATGAAGATCGAGACCGCGGCCCCGCCGAGGGTACCGACCGCATCGGAAATGATGGTCAGGAAGAAGAGGACAACGACTGTGGCCACGATGCGCGGACCGACCAGCTTGCGTACCGGGTCGGTGCCCAGGGCGCGCATCGCGTCCAGTTGCTCGGTGACTCGCATGGAGCCGAGCTCCGAAGCCATTCCGGATGCATTCCGTCCGGAGACCATGAGGCTGGTCAACACCGGTCCCAACTCTTTAATCATGGAGAAGCTGACCAGCTGGCCGGTGATTGCGGCCGCTCCGAACTGCGCAAGGGTGGAGGCGGATTGCAGAGCCAGCACTCCCCCGGTGAAGAAACCGGTAAGCAGCACGATGGGCAGCGAGCCCACGCCAATACTGTCGGCCTGGGTAATGAAGTCGGCCAGGTAGCGCGGCCGATTGAGGAACGTGCCTAGCGCACGGGCCGACAGGGTCGCATAGTTCTGGACAGACAGGACCGATTGTTTGGCGACTTCGTCGAGTCTATTTGCAGGCATGGCGATTCAACATGGAGGCGCTCGAACGTTTCTGAGTGCTAGAGCCGAGGTTAACACATGCGCTACGCCGAACTTCCAAGGCTGCGCAGGCGAGCATTTCCCGACGGGGGCTTTCACGAGAAGGCTTGTGAATTGCTCTCGTACAGGACGAACCATTGCTATGTCACGAGAAATTATGGGAAAAGTGTTGCTGGAGGCGAGATTGATCTTGCAACACAATCTGTCTATGGTTACTCTATTGCCAATAAGGAACTAGTAGCAGTCAAGAATGATTCTCCGGCGACGTGGTTGGTTGGCCTTTTATCTGCCGGAAGTCCCGATTGTCTGATTACGCATTTTGGCGGTAGCAATGACAAGAACTGAGCGTCAATGAACGCGCTTCTTGTGTGGTTTTCTGTTTGCCTTTAAGCATCAATTCTCCAAGTTTCTCTCCAGTTTCTTAAGACGGTTGTTCGCACCGCTATGGCCTGCTTAGGCAGGTTCACGCCATAGCTGTGCCGTGGTCCCTCTTTTCAATTCTTCGGACTATTTGTCCGAACTATTTGTTTGTTATGCGGAGCTGAGATCGTGATGAAAATCGTATCGCGGAGTAGTGTCTGTCACGTCCAAAAATCGACGAAGTCATTCCACCAGTTTGTTGGCCCGTGCTTGGCGTTGCTCGCACTTTTCCTCTGGCAGGAAAGCTTCGCTCGAGCGCAAGTCAATGTGTTAACCCAGCACAATGACATCTCAAGATCGGGACAGAATCTCAATGAGACGATCCTTACTCCCAACAACGTGAATGCCACTCTTTTCGGCAAGCTCTTTTCCCAGCCGGTGAATGGCCAAGTTCGCGCGCAACCACTCTTTGTCTCCCGATTGGCGATTCCTAATAAAGGCACTCATAACGTCGTCTACGTTGCGACTGCGAACGACTACGTCTATGCCTTCGATGCCGACAATAATGGCGGAGGGAATGCGAGACCTCTATGGAGTGTGTCGCTGTTGACGAACACCACTCCAGCGGGTACTTATACGTCTGAGTTCGGTGTCATTGGCACGCCCTCCATCAACCTTACGACCAAGACCATCTACCTCGTAAGCTCTGAAGCCAGAGGCAGCACTTTTCTCTTCCGCCTGCATGCGCTCGACCTTTCGACGGGAGCGGAGAAATTTGGCGGTCCCGTCCCGATCGAGGGAACGATCGAGGGGACGGGCAATGGGAGCACGGGAGGGAAATTAACCTTCGATCCTGGATCGCAGTATCAGAGGGCTGGCCTGTTGCTTCTTAACGGAGTGGTTTACATAAGCTTCTGCTCCCAGAACGATGCGGGCACCTGGCACGGCTGGATTTTTTCCTACAATGAACAGGACCTGAACCAAATCAATATCTTCTCGACGACCCGCAATGGTACCGGAGGGGGTATATGGATGAGCGGCGCTGGCCTGGCGGCCGAAGTCAACGCCCCGGACAAGCCATTTGGAAGGATGTTCCTTGCGACCGGCAACGGTAGTTTTACAGCGACCAAGCCCTACTCGAACTCCATGGGCTACTCCATGAGCGTCCTGAATCTCGATCTCAGCAATGGCGTGATGACGGTGAAGGACGAGTTCACGCCGCACGATTGGTCGGTCCGCGAAGCCCAGGACGGCGATGTCGGCTCGGGCGCCCCGATCCTACTGCCCAACCAAACAACCGCTTCGGGAAAGACCTTCAGCCCACTCGTCCAGATGGGCAAGTCGGGCACGATGTACCTTCTGGATCGAAACCAGTTGGGCGGATTCGACGCAAACTCTGATCAGATCGTTCAGGAGATTCAAACTCCCGAGTTCGGTCCGAACAAATGGGGTACCGGCATTTGGGGTGCGCCTGCGTACTGGAATGGCAACCTCTATTTCGGAGGAGCCCAGTATGATCCGGTCGGTTCGCGGGTGGGTGCGAGCCTTGCCGCTTATTCCATCGTGAAGGGACGGATTTCGACCGCTGCCACCAGTCAGAGTGCCGAGTTGTTTTCCTTTCCTGGGCCGACGCCCTCGGTCTCCGCCAACGGCAAGAACGATGGCATTGTGTGGGTGCTGAAGACAGATACGTATACCACCGGCGGGAATGAGGTCTTATTTGCCTACAACGCAAACGATCTTGCCGACCTGCTTTATTCGTCCAACACCCATGCGAGCCGGGACAATGCGGGGCCAGCCGAAAAATTCGTCGTGCCGACGGTCGCCAATGGAAAAGTCTTTGTTGGGGCATCCGATCAGGTCAGCGTTTATGGGTTGTTAAACGATACGCCTACGGCTCCTCCACCCATATTCGTTCCGGACTCAAAGACCTTCCACGGTTCACTTTCGGTTGCCATCGAAGACTCGATCGCCAACTCGACGATCTTCTACACCACCGATGGGACCACGCCGACTACTTCGTCGACGGTTTACCGCGGCGCGTTCACGATCAACTCCAATGAGACCATCACCGCCATCGCGAGTGCTGCTGACTACCTCCAGAGCGCACCGTCCAGTGCGACCTACACCGATTCGGCTGATACCGCCAACCCGGTCTTTTCGTTGTCCTCGGGCGCTTATACCGGCACCCAGAGCTTGAAGATCACCGATAGCACGAAGGGCGCAAGGATCTACTACACCATCGATGGGTCGACTCCCACGACCTCCTCTAACCTTTACTCCCAGCCTTTGAGTGTCTCGGTCTCTGCGAGCGTCCGCGCCTTCGCAGTGGCGCCGGGTCTGAATGCAAGCCCCGTCGTGCTCGCGACCTACACGATCGAACCCCCGTATACGTTCAACTACAACCAGGGATTTAGCGGGAGCCAAAGTACGATTCAGTACAACGGCACCGCCGGGCTCGATGATTTTCGGCTGCAGTTGACTGATGGCGGACAAAACGAGGCGGGGAGCGTCTTTTACAAAAAGAAGGTGAATATTCAGTCCTTCACCACTGCCTTTACCTTCCAGCTCTCAAATCCCCTTGGCGATGGCTTCACCTTTTCTATTCAGAATGAGAGTGCGACCGCGCGCGGCAGCGACGGAGGAGGACTAGGGTACCAGGGCATGGGGAAAAGTCTGGCAATTAAGTTTGATTTGTTCAGCAATGCCGGGGAAGGCCCGGACTCCACAGGCCTCTACCTGAACGGTGCAACACCTACCTTGCCAGCTATTAACCTCAGCGGCACCGGAATCAATCTCCATAGCGGCGACTACATTGATGCCTACATCACCTACGATGGCACCGACCTGACGATGACGCTTACCGACCAAGTGACGCTGGCCTCCTGGTCGCATGCGTTTGCGGTGAATATTCCTTCTGTGGTCGGAGGCGACACTGCCTATGTCGGATTCACCGGCGGGACCGGCGGTTCGTCTTCCAGTCAAAAGCTGACTGCGTGGACCTATCTCACCGGGCCGCTCACTCTGCCCAATTATGCTGCCGGCTTCGACCCGGCAAATCTGACCCTAAATCGGGCAAAGCTCTCGGGAGCAGCTTTGGAGCTAACCAATGGCTATCCGAATGAAACCGCCAGCGCCTATTTCTCGAAGCCGGTGAATATCACTGCCTTCACCGTCGATTTTGAGTTTGAAGTCAGCAAGGGATCCGTACCGCCGTTTGGCGATGGCGCCACTTTTGTCATCCAGAACTCTGAGCTGGTGGCGCGCGGCGGCACCGGCGGCGGACTTGGGTACAGTGGCATTCCCAAGAGCCTCGCGATCAAGCTCGACCTGTATAGCAATGCGGGAGAAGGAAGCGACTCCACCGGCCTTTACACGGGTGGGGCCACCCCTACGGTCCCCACGGTGAATCTCACCCCAAGCCGTGTCGTGCTGAGCAGTGGACATCCCATCCACGCGCACATCACCTACAACGGAACCACGCTTACCTGGACGCTTCGGGACATGACCTCCGGGGCGAAGTTTACCAGTAGCCCTCAGAAGATCAACATTCCTGAAACCGTGGATGGGAACACTGCCTACGTTGGATTCACGGCTGCCTCCGGGGGGGCTACCGCCGTGCAGAAAATCTTGAATTGGACGGTGACCAACCCCTAAGCAAAAGTCCAGTTGGCGGGATGTGGCGGAACTTGGCTGTGAAGGTCCTTCCCTCGGGGAAAGGCCTGCCAGGTTGAGTGGTTTGCAAACACGCAGGTCTCAGATCGGAACGGGCAGCCACATCTGTGGCAACTCTAACGAACTCAGTGCGTCCCGACACCGGTTGGGAGGGGCAGTCACAAGCAGGCGAAGGGTGAGCGACTTGCTTCGGTCCTAGTCCTTGATCCGCTTCTTAATTTCGATGTTCAGACGCTTGATCTTCTGATTCAGCGTGGACAGAGGAATACGGAACTGCTCGGATGTATCGGTTTGGTTCCAGTGGCAGCGTTCCAGCTTGTCGATGATGATGCGGCGTTCGATGTCTTCCAGGATGTCGAACAGGGAGGCATCGCCGTTTTGCTCAAGCAGGCTGGAAGAGTAGCTCCGGCCGGTGAGGTGCCCCGGAAGCAGGTCCGAGGTGATCACTGGTCCGGAGGAGAGCACCACGCCGCGCTCAATGACATTCTCCAGTTCGCGGACGTTCCCGGGCCAATCGTAGTCGAGCAGGGCGCGGATTGCATCGGGGGCGAGAGTGCGGAGGGGCAGCTCGTTTTCCTCGGAGAAGCGCTTGAGGAAATGCGCGGCTAATAAGGGAATATCCTCTCGCCGGGCACGCAAGGGCGGCAGATCGATCGAGATGACATTCAAGCGGTAGTAGAGGTCTTCGCGGAACTTGCCGTCCCGGACTGCCTGGCGGAGGTCGACGTTGGTGGCGGCGATGATGCGCACGTCAACCTGAATTTCGTGGACCCCTCCCAGATGCATAAAGCGTTTGTCCTGGATCACCCGCAGGATCTTCGCCTGAGTGTCCATACTCATATTCCCGATCTCATCCAGGAAGAGCGTCCCGCCGTTCGCGATCTCGAAATATCCCTTTTTCGCCGCGATGGCGGAGGTGAAGGCGCCCTTCACATGTCCAAACAGAGTCGATTCGAGCAGGTCGGTTGGCATCGAACCGGTGTTGACGGGAACGAAGTTCTTATCCCGGCGGGGGGAGTTGGCATGAATGGCCTTGGCGATGAGTTCCTTGCCGGTGCCGCTCTCGCCTAGGATCAGGATGGTTGAGCGGCTGGGCGCCACCTGGGCAACCAGGTCGAAGATCGTCCGCATAGATTCGCTTTTGCCGACGATATTTTCGAAGTTGTAGCGCTGCTTGAGGGCGCGCTTTAACTGGATGTTTTCTTCTTCGGCGCGATACCGGGCGATCGCCGCCCGAATGTCGGCGAGCAACTTCTCGTTGTCCCATGGCTTCTGGACGAAGTTCTGCGCGCCGGCCCGAATCGCGTCCACGACGTTGTTTACCGTACCGTAGGCGGTGATCATGATGACCGGCAGATCCGGGTAACGCTCCCGAATGTGGCCGAGGATCTCGATTCCATTCTGACCGGGCAGGGCCAGATCGAGGAGGACGAGATCGTAGGAGCGCTGGCCGATCGTATTCAGTCCAGCTTCGCCATCGTTGGCGGTATCGACGGTATAGCCTTCCAGCCCCAGCAAGGTCTCGAGAGACTCCCGAATGCCGGCTTCATCATCGATGATGAGGATGCGCTGGGCGGTAGAGCCGCCTGCCGCGGAAGACCCGGACCCGTTCTTCAACTCATCCTGGGGGCCATTGTTTATGTCGGGAACAGTCAGGGTCGCTTCAGGCATTTACTGGTTTCCTTACTAATGGAAATTCTAGATAGAACGTCGTTCCGCGCCCGGCCTGGCTCTGGACGTCGATCTTTCCGGCATGCTCTTGTATGATGCCGTACGTGACCGCCAGTCCCAGCCCGGTGCCGCGTCGCTGGCCTTCTCGAGGCGCACTTTTGGTGGTGAAAAAGGGATCGTAGATCCGCTTCACGTGCTCGGGAGAGATGCCTGAACCGGTATCGGAGATCGATACGCTAATGTGGCCGTTCACCTCGGTGGCGACCCGCAGCGTACCGCCGCCGGCCATGGCGTCCTTGGCGTTCAGGAAGAGGTTGAGAAAGACCTGCTGCAATTTGCCGGGGTTGCCGAGGATGGTCGGCAAAGAACCGTCAAGCGCTGACTCCAGACGTACATTGGATGTTTTGAATTGGTGCTCGAGCAGGTTCAGCGTGTCTTGGATCACGGTGTTGATGTTGATCTCCGTAAAGGCAGTGCCGCTGGTCCTGGAGAAGTTGAGCAGTCCGTTGACGATTTCTGACGCGCGGAAGGTCTGTTGAGTAATTTTATCGAGAAGCGGACCGACTCGCTCGTCGCCCCGCACCTGCTTGGCCAGCATTTGTGCGTAGGACGAGATCACCGCCAGGGGGGTATTCACCTCATGAGCGACGCCCGCAGCCAACAACCCGATCGAAGACAACTTCTCCGCCTGGGTCAACTGGGTTTCCAATTCGACCCGGTCGGTGATGTCGTCCACCAGAACGATCCGGCCGACGGTCGCGAAGTTGCGTGAGACGAGCGGGGCGATAGCGATATTGGCGGTGCGCTGCTCTCCCGCCCGGGTCTCGATCCGGAACTTGTAAAGGTTGTGGACCCCCTGGACCGTTCCCTCTTCGCCTTTGGCGCGGTGGAATTCGGTCACAAAGGACTCCGGAAAGACGTCGCTCAGGAACTTACCCAGCGCTTCGGCTCGAGGCAGGGCGTAGAGCACTTCCATCTGTGCGTTCCAGCTCTCAATCCGCTCTTCAAGGTCGACGGCCAGGATACCGACATTGATCGACTCTACGATATTTTCGTTAAACTCCTTGAGCCGCTCGTATTCGGAGGCCTTCTGTTCGAGACTTGCGTAGAGGCGGGCATTCTGGAGAGCGATGCCGATGTAGCTCGCCAGGGATTCCAGGACCTCGACATCTTCGCTCGACAAGAAATCCGCATCGGCGGTCCGGCCGAGGCCGATGACGGCGATGGTTCGCTGCTGGAGCCGGCAGGGAAGGTAGTAATTCAGGTCCAGCGCTGCTACTGTCCGGCGTTGCGGCTCGGGAAGATTCAGCGCCTGCTGGGTATTCTCGAGGAAGATGTGAGAACCGGAGCCGGGCTGATCGAAATCCAGGAAACCAAGGTCGAGTTCCCGATCTTGCCCTGCCAAGGATGGGGGCAATCCCCGCGCAGCGGTCAGTGTATAGGCGCCGGACTCGTCGGCCAAAAAGACGGCGACCTGGGTGACCAGCAAGGTGCGGGAGAGCCGGTCGACGATCGAGTTCAAAAGCGCGGCCAGATCGGTCTCAGAGCTCAAGCCGCGGCCAAACTCGATCAGCGTCTGGCGGTAGTCATACCGCTTGCGGTCGAATACCTTGTCGATCCGTCCCTGGATGGCGCGCTTGAGCGGATCGAAGAGCTGCGACGCTAGGATGATTGCCGCAATCAGGCCCCAGGAGCCAAACGCCGGCAGCTTGTTGTGGACGAACTCGCCGGCGATGGAGACCAGCAGGAAATACAGGCCGACCACAGCAGCCGTCGCCAGCGTATAGGTGACGCCACGTTTGAAGATCAAATCGACATCCATCAGCCGGTAGCGGATGATCGCCCAGCTAAAGGTCAGCGGCAGGACCACCAGCGAAATGGCCGCCAGCTTCCCAAAAAGGGCAGGAACGGGGATGTCGGTGAGATAAGGAATGATGTAAAGCAGGGTGAACGGCGCAATCGCCAGGACCGTCCCGCGGGTCAGCCACTTCAACTGCTGACGGCGCAGCGGCATGTCAGTTCGCCGGTAACTTATATAGAAAACGCCGCTCGCTAAGACCCAGCAAGTGGCCAGATAAGCGTAGGCGAACTTGTTCAAGCGGTCATCGAGAAGCGCCGTCGCCGACCAGAGGTTGATCGCGGTGATCCGCAGACCGACAATCGCCACCGCCGGAACATAGGTGAGCGCGATCAGCCAGCGGCGGTTTTTGTCGAGCCGCTTGTCCTCGGGAAATGCAAGCGCAAAGTGAAGAAAAAGCGCCGGTTGCAGCGCCGTCGCCAGCACATTGCCCCAATAGATGACCCAGTCAAAGTCGGTAAAGCGGTCGCTGTATTTAAACGAGTACAGAACAAACGAGGCGAGGCAAAAGATATAGAAGTGAGTCGAACGCGGGGCGGTCCAGCGTCGAAACAAGACATAAAGGCCAATTCCCAGATAGACCAGGGCGATAAACCGAAAACCCTGATTTAAGCTGCGGTCAGCGGCCTCGAGGATGACTGCCAGCTCGACCCGGTACCCATCCCGGATCACCGTATAGGTGGCAGTTCCATAAGGCTTGGTGTGGAACATCTGCCGTTCCAGGCTGGCAACGTGCGGCGTGGGATGACCGTTGGCCTCGACCAGCAGGTCGCCGGGCTTGATCCCCGCTCGCTCTCCAGGTCCACCTGAAAAGACCCGGTGAGCCCGTAAACCTCCTGCGGCCTCAAACCATGTGACTCCATCGAAGGGAGTCTGCTCCTGGGCTTCCTGATAAAAGTTGAAACACGCACAAATGACCGCTGACAAGGTGAAGAACGCCAGCAGGACGACAGAGACCCGGATTTGAAAGGACTTCTGCATAACGGGCTCGACGAGGAGAACTCCAAACCAGCTAGAGCATCTTGGCAATCACCGTAGAATTTGCTGGCAGACGCCACATTGGCCTCTTCCATTTGGAAAAGGCCACCTAAGCTTATTCCTTCGGTCGGTAACCTATTGCAAATGCTCTAATGCAACTTGGCTGCCATGATGAAAGAGGGCCGGAGCCGGGTCTCCATTCGAGAGTATACCCTCTAAAATGCAGAGGATCGCAGGCCTTCAAGGCACCAGACACAGTGAGAACCAATTCGGGTGGCAGGCGGAATGAACCGTCTACGGAACTGTTTATCAATATAGTTACCAAGGATCATAGGGTAATATCCTATTTTCCGTAGGGCAAGATTGAGCGAAAGTTTCGTAAACTCGTTCTCAGCGGAGTAGATTTCATGATCGTTCCTTATTGGATCGACGCAACCGGTTTGGCCACTACCGAAGCGGGAACGCCCCCCCGGCTGGCAATCGTTCCATGCCCTCCTGGAGGAGAGCAGCTGCCTGCGTCGATCCAGTCACTCCACAATCAAGGGATTGACACTCTCGTCTCCTTGCTGCGGGCCGACGAAGGGCGGGTCCTCCGGCTCGAGGCGGAGGGTCGAGTCTGTCGCGAGCTGGGAGTGGACTATAAATGGCTGCCGGTTCAGGACCACTCCATCCCTGAGTCGATGGACGAATTCCGGCTGGTCGTTGAACAGATGCAGAACGACTTGAGAGCAGGTCGCGGCGTTGGCGCCCATTGTTATGCCGGCATTGGCCGTTCCTGCCTGTTAATGGCGTGCCTTCTTTGTAGTGAAGGGTTGACTCCGGAAGAGGCCTTTTCCCGGTTGAGCGCGGCCCGGGGGCTGCGAGTTCCCGACACCTGGTTGCAAATCCAATGGGTGGAGCACTTTGCCGAGTCTCTGGCGGGAAAGAGCAAGCAACCCTAGCAAGGGCAGTCCACTTAAGAAATACGTCGGGCGTAAGACCCGGCGCGAACAGACCCGCCCACAATGAGCGCCTCTAAAACTGCGAATCAGCTCGGATTTTTGGGTGGATTGCTGCCGGGATCTGGATTGGCCCGTTCCTTGGCGTAAATGGTATGAGTGATGCGCGGTGGCTCCGGGCCTTTGTGAAAGCTGACGACACGGTCGCGGATGGTGCGATCGGAGGCGGTGAAGCGTTCGCGTTGGCGGAGGTAGTCGATCCAGGATTCCATTACAAATGTCTCATTCAGATGTCGGGGGTCGTCGGCGTCCTGAAAAATACCCCAGCGCATCGCGCCATCGCGCAGGCGGACGTCACGAAGTTTATGGATGGCCTGGACGAAGTCGTTGTAGTCCTCGGGTTCGATGTAGTAGTCGAACATGATGCGAACCGGGCCGTCCGACATTTCCGGTTCCATGACCAGCTGTGGAACCAGGAACTTCGAGCGAAACGGCCGCAGGTCGGGCAGCTCGCCGTGGAGCACGTGCAGACGCAGGCTGAAGGGCAAGGTCAGCAACAAGCCTACGGCGGCAGTGGCGAGCGAGATTGGCGTCGAGGCATGCTCGGCGATCAGACCCCAGACCACGCTGCCGAGGGCCATGCCCCCGGAGAAGACCATTTGGTAGGTTCCGAGGGCGCGGGCCTGGACCCAACCCGGTGCGGAGACCTGCACCGCAAGGTTGAGCGTTGACATGGTGCTGGTCCAGGCAAAACCGGCCATCAGCAGAACCGGAATAATGACCAGCGGAAGACGAACGAAGGCGAGAATCATGAGCGTGAATACGAAGACGGCAGTAGAGACGGCAATAATCATGTCGGCCGAAAACTTCCGCCGGACGCGGGGAAGACTGGTGGCGCCGATCACCGCGCCTAGTCCCATGCTGCCGTTGAGGATTCCGTAGCCGAAGGCGCCCTGGTGCAGGTCGCGAGCGGCGACCACGGCAAGCAATGACCAGACCGCGCTGACGAAGACGGTAAAGATGAACGCCCGGCCGAGTGCCGCCTTCAATGGTGGCGCGTACTGGATGTAGCGAATGCCCGCGCGCATCGAGCCGTAGATTCGTTCCGCCGGAAGCGCGCTCTTGAAGATCGGATTTCGCTTCCATTGATAGAGGACCAGAATGACGCCGACGAAAGAAAGCGAGTTGAGCAGGAAGGTCCAACCCGCGCCGGTGATTGGATGGAGGAACGCGGCCACGGCGAGGCCGCCGAGGGCGGGCCCGAGCGCGCGGGCGAGGTTGAATCCAGCGCTGTTGAGCGCCACCGAGTCGGCGAGCTGTTCTCGGGGCACCAGCTCAGGCATGATCGCCTGCCAGGCGGGGCTGTTCATGGCCGTACCGATGTTCAGCAGGAAGGTGAGGATCAAAAGCACCCAGGGCGAGATGATGTTGAAGAAGGTGAGCACTGAAAGCAGACCGACGGCGGCCAGCATCCATGCCTGCCAGAAGAGCAGCAAGCGGCGTCGATCAAAGATGTCGGCAGTCGCCCCGGCGAGCAGGCCGAGGATGACGACGGGAAGGCTGGCCGCAGTCTGCATCAGCGCGATCAACAAGGGCGAGGTGGTAAGCACGGTCATCAGCCAGGTGCCGGCGGTGTCCTGCATCCAGCCGCCCAGGTTCGAGACCGTCGAGGCGATCCATAGCTTGCGAAAGAGCGGCGACTTGAGCGGCTCGAATCCAGTCGGGTGGGCTTCGGGGACCGGCGGCGGGATGGTAGGCGTGGTTGGAAGAGGCATGAAACAGCGTAACCAGCGCAGGTTCAGGGCAGAAGGACGATTGATGTCATGTGTCGGAGGCCGACCTTAGAAGGCTTTCTCTTCAGGTAAAAGCCTGCCGTGACGGACGCTTCGCCTTACAGTAGCGTACTTCTGCCGGAACAGGATTTTTTATCATGATACCTAGCAATGATGTATTTTCGTTTTAACCCCCTCCGAAACCGCCGGCGGTGCTGGCGTCGCAACCAGCGGTTCGCTCACCGTAATTTCTGATTTCAAAATTGCAACCGAGGTACTGGCCGCTTGCCTAATTCCCCACCCGCTACCATGCGCGACACGCTGATCGGGAGGATCGAGAACTACTTCGAGTTCTCCGTGCTCGGTACCAACTGGCGCACCGAGGTATTGGCCGGCTTCACGACGTTCATCACGATGGCGTACATCGTGGTGGTGAATCCGGCGATCCTGCACGAGGCGGGCATGCCCCTGGCCGCCGTTACCGCGGCGACCTGCCTGTCGGCGGCGATTGGCAGCATCCTGATGGGGGTAATGGCGCGCTACCCGATTGCGCTGGCGCCAGGTATGGGGCTCAATGCCTACTTCACCTATTCGGTCGTCAAAGGATTGGGAATCCCATGGCAGACGGCGCTGGGTGCAGTCTTTCTTTCGGGGGTGGTCTTCGTCCTGCTGACGGTCACCGGCCTTCGGCAAAAGATCCTGCGCAGCATTCCGCATGAACTTTATCCGGCTGTAGCTGGCGGCATCGGCTTGTTTATCGCCTTTATCGGGCTTAAGAACTCCGGCATTATTGTGGCGAACAGCTCAACGATGATTTCGCTCGGCAACGTGCGCAGCCCGGAGACGGCGCTGGCGCTCTTTGGCGTGCTGCTGGTGGCCGCGCTGCAGGTCTGGCAGGTGAGGGGAGGGATGCTGATCGGGATTGTCGGGACGGCGCTCAGCGGCTGGACGCTGGGGCTCGTTCATTGGCAACCGACCCCCTACAATCTCTCCGCCATTACGGCGACAGCCTTCAAGCTGGACCTGAGGGGAGCCTTGCGCTTCGGCATCTTCGAAATCGTCTTCATCTTTCTGTTTGTCGACCTTTTCGACAACCTGGGGACCCTGGTTGCGGTGACCAAGAAGGCGGGATTGATCGGCAGCGATCACGAGATTCCCCGCGTGGACCGGATTCTGCTGGCGGACGCGACCGCGACGATTTGCGGGTCGCTGGCAGGCACCAGCACGGTGACGAGCTACGTGGAAAGCGCTGCCGGAGTGGCTGCGGGCGGCCGCTCCGGAGTAACCGCGATCGTCACTGGACTCCTGTTCCTGGTGGCCTTGTTCGTCGCTCCGTTCCTGGGGGTCCTCCCCTCCGCGGCGACTGCTCCGGCGCTGATTGTGGTGGGCTCGCTGATGCTTTCGACGATTAGCGAAATTCCCTGGCAGGATCCGCTGGTCGCATTTCCGGCGTTTTTGACGCTGATCATGATCCCGCTGACCTACTCAATTGCAAGCGGACTGGGTTTCGGAATGATCGCGTATGCAGGATTGCGGTTGATCCGCGGACGCTTCCGCCGGGAAGATTGGCTTCTTTATGTGCTGGCGATTTTGTTTCTGCTGCGCTTTGTCTATATGGGAAAGGCTTGAGGCCGGGTTTCGAGCTTTATTTCCGCTTCAGTGCTTCGAGGGCGTCGAGAGTGCGCGGCCAGTCTGCTCCCAAGAGCCGGGACAAACTGCGGTCGGCAAGGACTTTCCCGGCGGTTTGGCATTGTGCGCAGTAGTTGGTTTCGTTGTCCGCGTAGCGAATTCGTTGGATCGGTTGGCCGCATCTTGGGCAAGGCTCTCCAAATCGGCCGTGGACGGCCATGTCCTTGCGGAAGGCTGTGACTTTTTCCGGGAAGGCGGTCTGGGCTTCGGAGCGCAGGCGCTCAATCCATAGGCGAAGGGTCTGGCGGGTTGCGGCGAAGAGCCCCTCCCACTCCTCCGGCTTCAGCTTGTGAGTGAAGGCGATCGGCGATAGCTTTGCCGCATGCAGGATCTCGTCGGAGTAAGCATTGCCGATTCCACTCAACAGGCGCGGATCGGTAAGCGCGCGTTTGAGGGTGTGGTTCTCGGTGGAGAGCGCTGCGCGGAACGAGTCGAGATCGCTGGAGAGTACATCGATGCCACCCGGATCGAGCGCCTGAAGCGCCTCGGTGCTGCCGACCACGTGGAGCGAGGCGCGGCGTTTAGAGCCGGCCTCGGTGAGCACGAGCGAGCCATTCGGGAAATCGAAGGCGGCGAGGTTCTGACGCCCAGCGAGTTTTGCACCTCTGGCTCGCCAGTGCAACCGTCCGGCGATCATCAGGTGAAGCACGAGCCATAGATCGCCATCGACGCCGATGGCGATGCGCTTGCCCAGCCGCCGCAGCTCGTGCACGACTCGGCCTTCCGCGGAAGAAATCGGCGGCTGCGCGGTCCTGAGCAGAAATGCGCTGGCGATGCGAACCTGTTCGAGTGGCTGACCGACGATACGCGGCTCGAGAGCGCTGAGGTAGGCGGAAATATCTGGCAGTTCCGGCATGTCGGCAACGATTTCACCGTTACTATACCTCGCGGCGCGAAACTCCGGGTCTGAAGCTGGCTGGCTTCAAGACCCGGCGCGTTGCGGAAGGACGAGTTAGTCCTAGTCTCCGGCCGCGAGTGGTGCCGGAATTGGAACGATCACAGCGGCTGCGGGCACGACGGCGATCGTCTGGCCGTAGACCTCCCAGCTGGAGTGCAGGATCGGACGGACCGCGACCGGCTCCCGCAGGGTGCGGATGTAGATTTTGTCGTAGATGTAGAGCAGCACGGCCGCTTGAAACAAGGCGATGCCCCGGGCGTCGAAGAGCAGGTTCCATCCAAACCAGAACAGAATCCAAAAGCACACCCATGGATAGAGAACAATGCCGATCGTCTTCCCGGACTTGAAGCAGTACCAGGCGTAACCAGCCAGCATGCCAATGGCGAAGGTGTAGACCGGCGTCCACCAGCCGAGATCCGAATAGAGATAGCCAAAGACACCAGCCCAATTGAAACTGTGGTTGAGGCCGGCTTCCTCGAGCGCCGGAAATTCGGAGGTCCAAAGCCCGAAGGAGGTTGGAAGCTGCAGGGTGTGGCGCAGGCCGGCAAATCTCCCATTCTGTAGCAGGAAGGCGAACACGTAGGCTCCGCGGCCCTCATAGGCGCTATGAAGGGAACCGTCCACGAAAGCCGCCAAGCGGTTGAAGGAGACGATTGTATAGCCAAGCATGCTGGTCACAAAGGCATCGAAGTGAGACGCGCCTCGAGCGAACTGCAAGGCAAGGAACGAACCAATCACCGCTCCGGCAGAGATCAGCGTAGTGACTATGAGTTTGCCGGGTCGCGCATCGGATGCCCTGGTCTTCAAGAAGAGGGCGGTGATGCTGAGGCCGGCGATATAGGGCATAAGGTTGGTCCGATCGACAGTGGCGAGGCAAGTGAATAGATCGATGAGACAGCAGATGATAAAGAGGACGTTGAAAGCCCTCTTTGAAGCCTTGCGGAGATTCAATTGACTGGCGCGATACCAGGCCCACCAGAGGACGCCGGTCAACAAGAACAACGATGCGCCCCATCGTCCGTTGGCGTCCGGTCCGTTGGCTGCGGAAATATGTGCTTGCTTCATGACGTTGCCTTGCTGAGAGAGCAGCAGGCTGATGAAGTTGAACTTCGCTCCGATCAGGAGCATATAGAAAAAACAAGCTGAACCGGTGACGAAAAGAGGTTTGGCCAAGTAGGACAGGGGTGAGCTGGTGCGAAGCTTGATTTTCTCAAGGGATCCTCTCGGGCCCTGGAAGCCGAGGATACTGACCGCCTTGACACCCGCGAGAAATGCGATGAGGCACAGGATGAAGTACACCAGGGCCCCGGGGTTGAGGTACATCAGATCGGGCTCGCGGATGTAGTGGGTGTACAGACTCGGAGGAAATACCCATGCGAAGAGAAACAGGAGAAAAGGCGGGATTGCCAAAGCATAAGGGGAGAGTCCATTACGGACGATGGACGACTTCAGAGTGGCCACGGCGTTGTACTTCCTTTGGGAGGAGTACCGACCGTTTCAACGAGTGAGCAGGCGCAAGTTGATCAATGCAGTGCAACAGCGGTCTGATTCATCAATCTGAGTGTTGATAGGACTGATAGTAACCTGAATTGCTTTCGCGGTGGTTCCCGACTGCGGAGTTTTCATGCTGCTTCGTCCCATTTCGGGAGGCTCTCGCTCGCTTTCCTCTGGACTGCCCCGTGTGCTATGCTTCACGTCTTTCAGGGAATCTCCTTGGCGCGGGCGTGGGTCGTTGGTTCGAGCGCTGACGTGGGAGGCTGGATGAACATCTTCTCCGGAACCAATATTCGCAACATTGCGGTCACGGGACACTCGCACTGCGGCAAGACCACGCTTATCTCAGCGATGCTGGCGACCGCCGGGGCGGTTTCTGCCCTCGGTCGCGTTGAGGATGGGACAGCGGTAACGGCCTACGACGAGGAAGAGATTTCGCGCCACATGACGCTCTCAAACGCGGTTGCGTGGTGCGAATGGAACGGCGTCAAGGTGAACTGCATCGATACGCCCGGGTTCAGCATGTTCGTGCATGAAGCCAAGGCGGCGATGCTGCCGGTGGAGTCAGCGGTAGTGCTGGTTGACGCGTGCGCCGGGGTTGAGCCGATGACGACCCGCGTGTGGGGCTATGCGGAGGAGTTCTCTCTGCCGCGCATCCTGGTCGTCAATAAGCTCGACCGCGACACAGGGAAGAGGGCGAGCAGCGGCAGCGACTGTCTGGACGAAGCCCTGGCGCTGCTCGACGGGCTGAGAAATTCGTTTGGCCGCAATGTTGTTCCAGTGCAATTACCGATCGGCATGGGCGGCGCCGGTTCAGGTGCCCCATTTACCGGGGTGATCGATCTGGTCTCGATGAAGGCTTTCCTTTACCCGGCCGGCGGCAACGGGAAGGGCACACTGGGAGAGATTCCTCCTGAGTTGCTGGAAACTGCCAAGTCTGCTCATGAGGCATTGGTGGAGTTGGTCGCTGAGGGAAAGGATGAGCTCATGGAAGAGTTCTTCGCCGAGGGGACGATCCCGGAAGAGCATCTGATCTCCGCCTTGCATGAAGCGATTCGCGAAGACCGTATCTTTCCCGTGTTGTTCACTGCAGCACTACCAAATATTGGCACCGACCGGCTGCTGGAATTTCTGCGTGTGTATGCGCCGGCGCCGGTGGAGCGCGCACCCATCGCGGCACGGTCGAACGCCAGTCAATCCAGGACGGTCGGGAATGGTCATGCGTCCAATGAGTGGACCAACGCGGTGACCGAGATGGTCACTCGACCAGTTGCGGATGATCAGCCGCTTTCGCTTTATATCTTCAAAACCATCTCCGATCCTTTCGCCGGCCATATTTCGTTCTTCAAGGTATTTTCCGGAGTGGTTCGCAACGATGCGGCCATTCAGAACTACAACCGGAACACCATCGAAAGATTTGGGCACCTGGCGATCATGGAAGGCAAAGTGGCTACCAGCGTCACTGAACTTCATGCCGGCGATATCGGCGCCGTCGCCAAGCTGAAATCCACCTTCACTGGCGACACGCTGGGCGACAAAGCGCACGCGATCTTCTTCGAACCGGCGGCGCTTCCCGAGCCGGCGATCGCGTTTGCCATTGAACCGAAGACCCGCGCCGACGAAGACAAACTCGCCACCGGTTTGCACCGGCTCATGGAAGAAGACACCTTAATCCGGTTCTATCGCGATCCGCAGACGCATGAATTCCTGATTGCCGGCACCGGTCAGCAGCATATTGAAGTGGTCGTCTCGAAGCTACGGAAGCGCTACCACACTGAGGTGACGCTGCAAGCGCCGAAGGTACCGTATCGAGAGACGATTCGCGCTGCCGTCGAGGCGCGAGGACGACATAAGAAACAGTCCGGCGGCCATGGCCAGTTCGGCGATTGCGTCATTCGCATCGAGCCGCTTCCGCGCGGCGCCGGCTTCGAATTTGTCAACGACATCTTCGGCGGCGCAGTTCCGAAAAACTACATTCCAGCCATTGAAAAGGGCATTCAAGAGGCAGCCTTGCGCGGCTACCTTGCCGGGTACCCGGTGGTCGACTTCCGAGTCATTCTCAAGGACGGTTCCTACCATGACGTGGACTCAAACGAACTCAGCTTCCGCATGGCGGGCAGGATCGCCTTTCGCAAGTGCATCGAGCAGGCCCGGGCGGCGATCATCGAGCCAATCATGCGGGGGGAAATCGACGCTCCGGAAGTGGCAGCCGGCGTATTGATGGGCGATTTGAATGGGCGCCGCGGCAAGGTGCAGGGAATGGAATCACGCGCCGGCGCTCTGACGCTTCGAGCCGAGGTGCCGATGGCGGAGATGTTGACCTATGGAGCCGATCTCACCGCGATGACCCAAGGACTGGGGAGCTTCCACATGGAGCTGGATCACTACGAGTGCGTTCCGGCCGCGCAGCAAGAAAAGATCATAGCGGCTTCAACCCAGCGACTTCATGCCGATGAGGAGGATGAATAGCAGAAGTAGAAATGGCCTATGGCCAGGAATCAGTCGCCAGAATTCAGTCGTCAGAAATCAGTTCTGCGGCCTTATGGAAAGGCTATCTGGTTAGGGTTTCGCATTGCAGTGACCGGAGAGCAAGCTAGAGACGGGCGAGCAGGTCACTTGTTCTGGCCTCTAATTCGGTCGCGTCTGCTTTGCGTTGTGCGGGCCAACTGCTCCTCCTGCTTTTCGATTTCTGCGACTTCCTCGGGCTGTAGGGTGCGAAGGGTCTCGAGCAGAACTCTGGGATCAAAACTTTCCAGATGATAGTCGGCCCCTTCACAGACGCTGCCCCGCGGACCGGAGATGGCCACCACCCGTATTCTGGGCTGCAATTCCTTGAGGCGGTCAATCAGCTCGTCGCAAGGGACACCATGGATATCTGCATCCATGACAACGCCGTGGATGGCTGGGAATGCGGCCAGTGTCTCTACGGCCTCCTCGGCGGAGTAGGCGGTGATCACATTGAACTTCGCGGTCTCTATGACGAGCTTGCGGGTGGAGATACTGCCGGGGAATTCGCGATCCAGGACGAGAAAACATGGCCTCAACATAGTAGACAGGCTAGCATCCCTCTACGCTGCGGGCGAGTTCTAGCGCAGAATTACCGCCGGCTTTCTCCTGTAGCGCCGTGGCGGCTCAACTCCCCAGAAGCTCAAACAGCTTGGCTACAGTGTCCCAGTTCCGAGCCGTGCTGATGGTTTTCAGCTTCGAATCGAAGTATGCGTTCGTCAGCTTAGTCTTCGCCATGGTGTTAGCCAGGTTGACGTAAATGTCTCGACCTGCCACCACGAAGGTATCGGGCGCCGACCGAGTGGCATCCAGGGACGCCAATGCTGAGTCGGCCGGAGTGTCTCTCAGGAAATAGACATGAAGGCTTCTTGTCTCGCGATCTTTTGAGTCCAAGGGATTCTTGGCCGACGCCATGGAATTGTTGGCCGAGTAGAAGGGATTGTTGGCGAGAACGGTCCCCAATTCTTTTCGTGTCCTCAAAACGACGGGAATGCGAAAGCCCCAGCGAGCTTCTATCTTGCGGCTGATATCGGCGCTTAGTTCCGATTCGTTACTAGCAGTGCCGGTAAACAGAACGTTGCCACTCTGGATGAACGTGCTGACGCCGGTATAACCCAACTGCTCGAAGAGAGTGACCAGCTCTGGCATCGGAATTCTATTCTTGGCGCCGAGGTTGATTCCTCTCAGCAGGGCAACGTACCTCTGGGGGCTTGCCGCTTTACTTTTGGAGGATTCGACCATGGGCGACTCCGATCCAAACGTCTTCGACCTGCCGGTCTCGTCGTTCAGCGGTCGGCTTGCTGACGTTCGGATTGTAGTCTATCGAGGATCCATCAGCACCAGGGCCCGTCAGCAGCAAGCATTCCTGGATTCAGAATCCATGACGCGTCGAAAGCTTGACATGTCGAGCCCAGCAATTCAAGAAGGCGTTGCCATGCCACCGCAGGAAAGGGAAAGCATAATCGCTCCTAACTCAAGGAGACCAATCCGACGCCTAACGACTTCGGCTTCGGCTCCCAGGTGGGGCCGACCAACTCTGGCATCGGCTTTGCCTGAAAGATCTTTCGCGTCTGCCGGGCCATCCATCGTGCCGAACTCTTCGCCTTCTGACGGCGGGCGCTATCGGAGGAAATTCCGGTGCTTGCATACATCTGGCGATAAAGTTTGGAGAGCAGCACGAATGCTACTCGTGCCCGGAGTGTCGGAGTGCAGGCCGAGCGCTTCCAGACCGAACTCCAATCATAAAAGCGGTCCCATACGGCTTGCGTCCGCTCACGGATTTCTTCCGAACTCATCGACGGATGAGGAGTGAACATCTTTGGTCGAATGTGCGGAGGGATGAGCCAGTAGCGGGTGATCGGCGTTCCCTCGACCAGTGTCGGATCGGCGGCCTGCTCTTTTTCCCAACGAAGGAAATCGACGGTTCCAGGAAACGGAGTCATCATGACGAACTGCGCAAAGGTGACACCCGCCTTGAGCGCCATGTCTACGGTCGCCTGGAAGGTGCCCGGCTGGTCGGTGGGCAGACCGAAGATAAACGATCCGAGCACGTGTACTCCGTGCTTTTTGAAGGTTTGAAGCTGATTGGCCAGGTCATCGCCAGAGTAATTGAAGTCTTTGAATACCGACTTTAGTCCCTCCGGGGTCACTGCCTCAACGCCGACGAGAGCACCTTTGATATTTGCTTTACGCATCGCGTCCAGATAGTCCGTGTCCTCGGCTGCTTCCATGGTGATTTGAGTGAAGAAGACCATATCTTTCGGAAGCTTGGCGAGTTCCGTCATTAAAGCGAAACGCTCATCGCGAACCTGCTGCAGCGATTCCAACTTGATAAGGTCGTTTTGCTGGCGAGCGAGGCGGAGATCGGTGAGGGTGACGGGGTAGAAATTATCATCGGCCAGGGCAATGAAGCGAAAGCCTTTGCGGCGCAGGTCGACAATTTCATCGACCACGCTTTGATAGCCGCGCTGCCGCGGCTTCTGTCCATCGGTGCGCCAGACAGAGCAGAAGGAGCAATGCTTGGGGCAGCCGCGAATCGTCTGCACGGAGGCCCACATATACTTACCGGCATCCATCAGATCCCATCGGGCGGCAAGGAACTGGTCGCCCTCGATTTTGCCGCCGTCATAAATGCGTCTGGGATTGCCGGCGAGACATTCATTAACAACTTTTCCCCAAACGACATCCCCATCGCCTTTGACCACGCAATCGGCGGAACCGCGCTCGAAGGGCTCCTCGGGAAAGAGGGTGGCGTGGATGCCGCCGTAGACGACGATGGCTCCGCGTTCTTTCGCCAGACGGCCGACCTCGTACCCGCGGAGGGCATTTCCGGTATGAACGCTGATACCGACGATGTCACCGAGCTTGATGGTTGCGGGATCGATTTGTTCGATGGATTCATCGACAAGGATCGGATCCCCAACATGGCGCGGGGTAGCCGCAGCGAGTACGAAGAGCCACCGCGGCGTTATGACGGCAGTACCGAAGGAATTGTCACTTGGATTGACGAGGTGCACACTCATGGATGGGCCGGTTTACCTTCTCTGCGCTCGCGCGCATTGCACCTGGACGGACGGCGCATCTCAACTAGAGCCTCAATACCTATACAAAACTGTGCAATAAGAGACAGACACGCCGTCGATTGTCGATGGGAATGTGTGCCCTGATCATACAGGCTTCTCAGGAAAATGCTCTGGGATTAAGAAGAAGGCTGACAGGGCGACTATCTGGAGGGTGATTAAGCCGTTTGATCCGGCAGCAGAAACTGCAGCAATGCGGAGTTAAAAGCCGGCGCAGCTTCTACATTCGAGAGGTGGGCGGCAGCCAGTTCGACATAGCTGGCACCAGGGATGTTTTCGGCAAGGTACTTCCCCTCCGCGGGAGGAGTCACGGCGTCATCAGCGCCGGAGATGATCAGGGTAGGTCCTTGTATATTGCGTACATCTTCACGCAGGTCCATGTCGCGGATGGCAGCGCATCCAGCGACGTACCCTTCCGGGTCGGTGGCCAGAAACATCGTGCGGATGCGGGCCACTGTCTCGGGCGCTCGCTTTTGGAAATCTGCGGTGAACCAACGATCGAGCACTAAAGGAATCGCCGCCGCGACGCCGCTTTGACGGACCAGATTGATGCGCGCGTTCCAACTCTGCTCGGTGCCGATCTTTGCGGCAGTGTTCGATAGAACAAGTTTCTGAATGCGCCGGGGAGCATTGATCCCGAGCCATTGGCCGACAGTTCCACCCATGGAAAGGCCACAAAAAGAACAGCTTTGGACCTCGAGCGCATCGAGCAGACCCAGGACATCTCGCCCGGTTTGCTCGATGCTGTAAGGGCCGGGTGGCACGGATGACTGGCCATGGCCACGCTGGTCATAGCGCAACAACCGTAAATGATTTGCCAATCCGGAGACTTGCTCATCCCACATCGTCAGATTGGTTCCCAGACCATTCGAGAGCAGCAAGACCGGAAGGCCCTCCTCGCCATCCCAGCGGAAGAGGATGCGAACGTCTGGGAGATCAAGGAAAGCTTCGGTCGCGCTCACAAAGTAACTCCTCTCATGGTTGCAAAGCACCATCGGGCGCAACAAGACTGCAAAGAAGTTGCCGCTAGTCTTCGTGGTAGAACTGAATGTCCAGTGTTCGTAGATAGGTGTGCAGGCCGGCATCCTGAATCGGCATAACGAAGGCGTCTTCACTCGATTCGTTGACATGTTCATGCCACAGTCCTGGTGGCGTCACGAACGCAGAACCAGTCATCCAATCGACCCGAATGGGATCCTTAATCGTGCCGTCAGCGTCGATCTCCGGGCCGACGAGGGTGTACACACCCGGCTGCGCCTTAACGACAAAATCGAGGGCCACGGACTGATGGCGGTGAGGCAGCTGTCGCGTCCCGGGAGCGATGGTCCCGAACATCGTCCACAGGGTGTGGGTGATGGTCATCGTTTGCTCGAATTGCTTATTTGCCAGCAGCACACTCACCCGGCTGCGCGTGGACGCCGCCGGGTCGTTGCAGGCCGCGTCGAGCTCGGCCATCACGGATTCCCTTGTATAGAGCGTCGGCGCGAACCGAGGATGCGACTGCCGGGCCCCCAGGTAAGAGAAGAGCGGAGAATCGTTCACCATATAAAGGGCAGCTTCATCGACCGCAAAGTGAGTAGCTTCAATGGCCGGCAGGGCAAGAAAGTCTCCAGCCTTCCATTCAATGGAGCCTTCGGAGGTCTCTGAGTACCCTTTGCCGCGAATGACGAAGTAGAATTCGCTGCTGGCGGTACTATGCGTCTTCAAGCGATCGCCGGCCTCAATGCGAAGGAAATGGGCAAGCAGGCTTGGCCCGGTCGCCGGATACGGGGTGTGCAGGTCGGCGCTCAGATCGAGCGGAACGATCCGGCTTGGTCCGGATGAGTAAAGATCTGCCGAGAACTTCTTGATCGGGATGCGGGGAGTAGCGCCGGACTCGATCGGATTGGCTGCCTTGCTGTACTCGAAGATTTGAGCATTCTGGGCCAGCGAGGCAGGGGAAATCTGGGACACTTCTGTGGCGAGAGTCATAAACATCTCCTCCACGCCAGTGTAAACCTGAAGCAATGTCTCCGGGACGTGACCGGATGCGGTTTGAAGTTCACTCCTGGTTCAGGTATCGCTTCGCGGAGCTTCTCGAAGGCGGACTACCTAACTTCTCTCATTCGAAGATCGCCGAGGCTCGGACCCCTTAGGGCATCCTGGTCTCGACATTGCACCCGCACGACTGCCGGATGACAAGCTCGACCGGCAGGACAACTTGCTCTTTCGAGCGAGCCACCTTCTTTCGGGCTAACTGCTCGAACAATAGTTCGGCCGCGACGCGCCCCAGCTCTTGAGCGGGATGACGGACAACGGTGATCGCTGGAACGAAGATATCGGCCATATCGAAATCGTCAAAGCCAATGATGGCGACATCGTCAGAGATCTTGATTTTCAGCTGTGAAAAGGCATGAAGCGCATTCCGGGTAACCAGATTATTGCCCAGGAAGAATGCTGTGGGCGGCTGTCGCCCAGAGATCGCTTTTCGGATGAGGATACAGGTTTCTTCCATGGTGCGGCAGGTGAAGTGCTCACTGGGCGTGAGGCCGGCCTCGCACATAGCGCTCGCATAGCCCCGGTAACGCTCGTTGAGCGTGTAGAGCTTTTCCGATAGGCCGAGAAACTGGATCACCTTGTGTCCATGATCGAGGAGATGCTTGACGGCGGCATGCGACCCGGACCGGTTTTCGACCAGGACGCTGGAAAAGCGTTGCCCCTCGATGGGACGGTCGAGCATGACGATACGGGTCGTACGGAACTCAGGGCGATGCAACTGATTTTTGCCCATGGCTGCGGGGATTACCGCCAGTCCCGCGACACGGTTGAGAACCATCAAGGTAGCCTCGGTGAACTCGAACTGCGCATCCTCATCGGATGTCGCCACGGTCACCGTATAATCGCGCTGCTTTGCGACCAGGCTGATCGCGTGCGCGCAGGTGGCGAAGAAAGGGTCGTAGAAGTTCGGTACGATGATTCCGATCGAATTCGATCTGGCCTGGCGCAGCGAACGGGCAAAGGGATTCGGGCGATAGTTCAGCTTCTTGATGGCCTGCTGAACCCGTTCCCTGGTCTGCGGACTTACAGGCGCACTGTTATTCAGAACGCGAGAGACGGTCATGGTGCCGACTCCGGCGAGTCTGGCGACATCGAGCATTCTCGCCTTGCCTGCTAGCAATTTTCACCTTCCAAGGAGCAATCCATACTAACTCGGATCTCCTTGGCGCCACCCAAAGCTGACGAAACATTTTCTTGACAAGCCTCGCTGCGATTGCTTATCGTCATCCCCACTCGCGATAACGATATCATCGCGATAAAAAAGAGGCGTACACAAAGACCTTTACCGGTTTAGAACAGCGCCGGTCCGCTCTATCGCACGCAGTGCATTCTGTGGAGGAGACGTATGAAAAACATAAGCTTGAGAAGCAAGAATGGCGATTGTGCTCAATGGGCGAGGGACTTCGAACCCAATAGCGAAAGAAAAGCTGGACACTCCAGCAGCACACCGCCAGGCGTTCCCGACATTCGACTGAGCTTGTCTTCGTTGCTTCGATGGGCGAGCGTAGCGTTGTTGGTAGCCTTCTTTGCCGCTCCTCATCTTCATGCGCAGACCGGCCAGATTACCGGCACCATTTCGGATCCATCCGGCGCGTCCATTCCAGGTGCAGACGTCCAGATCATCAATCAGGCAACCGGCGATCTGACTCGCGATGCGGTTGCCGACAGCACCGGCACGTTTCGCGCATTGAACATCCCCGCCGGTACTTACAGGCTAAGAATCAGCGCGAACGGCATGGAGGAATTGGTCCGGACTGGGATCGTTCTCGACGAAGAGCAGACTCTCGGTCTCGGCCAGTTACAGATGACGATTGGGCAGGCTTCGCAGACCGTTACTGTCACCACTGAAACCCCGTTGATTGATACCGCCACCTCCAATAACTCGGCAGTTGTCGACGAGCGGCAAGTGACCGAGCAGCCGTTGAACGGACGCGACTTCGAACAGCTATTGACGGTGCTGCCCGGGGTGGTGACTAACAACAACTCGCAATTCCGGCTGGTCTTCAACCAGACCGATGACTTCTATGTAAATGGGATGCGCGGTACTGCTAACAACTTTTTTCTCGACGGCGTGATCAATACTGACGTAGGTGCGAATGATGGCGAATACACCAACCTCAGCATCGATGCAGTAGGCGAGTTTAAAACGCTGACGGGAAATTTTAATGCGGAATATGGCCGCAGTCCGGGTGTGATGATCCTGGTGAACACAAAGAGCGGCGGCTCGCGCTTTCATGGGACCGTATGGGAGTTCAACCGCAACACCGATTACAACGCAAATGACTGGTTCAGCAATCATCAAGGGTCGGCGCGGCCGCAATTGAAATACAACAACTTCGGCGGGAATATCGGCGGCTATATTCCGATTCCCAAGATCTCTCCCCGAACGAACAAGAAAGCCTTCTTCTTCTTCAACTATGAGGGAACGCGCGCCAACCGGCCGAACGGCGGCACTTATTACACCATGCCGCAGCCATCGATGCTGGGCATCGGAACGCCCAATGGTGAAGCGGAGTTGTCGCCTCTTTACCGCACCGGTTCAATCTGCGATTTCAATGGTGGCAAGACTTGCACACCGATCACGGATACCAACGGGAATATACCGCAGAATGGGCAGGTGTTTGTGCCTGGAACCATCAAGTACAACTCCTTTGGCGAAATCGTAACCGGCACCCCTTACATCAACAATGTAATCCCGGCGAGCGACTTCAATAGCCAGTATGGGGCCATGATCAAGTATTTTACCCCTGGTTACCGGGGTAGCTTCAATCATCCGACCTACACTGGAAACTCCTTTGGGGATGAGCAACAGATCAATTTTCAAGACACCTACACCTTCTATAAAAATCAGTATGTCGTCAGGGTCGATTACAACTTCGGGCCAAAGGCAAACGCCTTCTTCCGGTACGTGGACGACCGCCAGCAAGAGAGCCAGGGTTTCGGCATCTTCTCTGGAAACAGCTTTCCCGTGCTCCCGCAGTTTCGCGAGAAGCCCGGCAAGAGCTATGCCTGGAGCTTAGTGAACGTTATCTCTCCGTCACTGACCAATGAGGTTAGCGTAGGCTGGCTGCACCTGAATCAAGTGGTCGATATTGTGCCGGGAACTTCGAAGTCGCTTTATGACAAAGCAACCCTCGGATTTAATTTCAGCGATATCTATCCGTCCACGAACACCCACGATCTCGCGCCGAATATTAACACTGGTGATGGCTATATTAATATCAGCCCCTTTCCATCTGGATGGACCTCCACCGGCAATACCGTAGTGGTTACAGATGACGTCACCAAGATTCTTGGTCGACATGTCATTAAGTTTGGCATATTCGGTGACCTCAACGAGAACGGGCAAGAGGGAAGCTGGCAGGAAAATCCGTCGCTCAATTTCGGCGCGAGCAACCAAAACCCGAATAACAGCAACTCTGGTATCGCGAATACGCTTTTAGGGAACTACACGACGGTCAGCCAATCGAATATCTATGCGTTCGGCCATTTTCACTTCTTCCAATACGAGGGATATGCCCAGGACACATGGAAGGCGACGCCTCGACTTACTTTGGATTATGGCGTGCGCTATGAATTCATAGGGCCAACTTACACAGTGGCTCCCTTTCACCAGTACTACTTTGAGCCTGACTTCTATAATCCCGCTTCTGCGGTCCAAATCAACACTGCGCCAAATATTCCGGGACAAATACCCACCCAGAATACAATCCTTCCCGGCACTGGCAATCCGTACAACGGTATGGTTCAGGAAGGCACGAATGGATTACCGAAGGGCGGCCTTAACTTCCGGTGGAATAATTTCGGTCCGCGCCTGGGCTTCGCCTATGACGTTTTCGGCGATGGAAAGACTGCCTTCCGCGGCGGCTTCGGCGTGTTTTTCGAGCGCTACCAACAGAATTCCTTTAACTTCGGCGGCATCAGCAATCCCCCTCTGGTCTACACACCAACCTTGTATGGCGGTAACATCGGCAACATTTCGCCATCCTTAGTGAACGGAGCGCCGCTAACTCCATCAGGCGGAATTTTATCAGCAGATCGGGCGGGTCAGATTCCGACCACCTATGGGTACAACCTCGGAATACAGCGGCAGATGCCCTATAAACTTGTATTTGACATGGGCTATGTCGGTAACGTCAGCCGTCACCAAATGTATGATCAGGAGCTGGAGCAGTTACCTCTAGGACTTACGACGAGTACGGACGTCCTCTCAACGGTTAACAATGTGACAGCCGCAATTTTGCCCTATCGGGGTTACACCTCGATCCACTACAACAGATTTGGTGCGAGCAGCGCATATAATGCCCTACAGATCAAAGTCGCGCGCCGGTTTAGCGACCGGCTCACCTTCAACGCGGACTATACGTGGTCGAAGGCGATCGATCTGGATGATGTCGACTATGACGCCGATGTCTTCCCCGACTACACTCAACTCAAGAGGTTCTATGCCCCTGCCGGCTTTGACCGGCGAAATGTGTTTAACTTCCAATACGTCTACAATCTTCCTGATTTCAAGGGACAGAACAAGCTTGTACAGCTTACCGCCGGCGGCTGGGAGTGGTCTGGGGTGACTCAATTCTGGGGCGGTTCTCCTTGCTTGTCTGGTAACAGTCCCACGAACGATGCATGCGACCTTAGTTCGAGCGGTAACCTGGGGAACGGCGGGTTTGGGCACATCCGCCCCGACTACAATGGCGGCGCTATCGTAACTGGTCATGGCCACAATGTTCCTGCTAATCAACTTCCCATGTGGTTTAATCCGGGAGTCTTTTCCTCCCCACCAAACGGCAGCTTCGGTAACTTCCATCGCAACTCCATCTATGGCCCAGGAGTGGAAAACTGGAACATGTCCTTGTTCAAGAACTTCAACTTCACCGAGAGCACCCGGGTGCAATTGAGGTTTGAGGCATATAACGTCTTTAACCATACGCAATGGGGAAATGTGAATGTTGGCCTCTCCGCCCCGACACCTGGAACTCCCTTCACCGGCAGCAACGCCGGTAACGCCGGCCAGATTACAACAGCGCGCGATCCCCGCGTTCTGCAACTGGGAGGCAAGTTCTACTTCTAACCGCACATAATCGTGAAGCTGGCCGGGCTCAGATACACGAGCCCGGCTAGAGTGTTTTATGACAAACTAGGGGTGACATCGGAAGTCACTATGCTCATCAGTCCTGCAAGGATGCGGAAGCGCGCCGCTCATTCCGTGAAACTTCTGGTCGCGCTGGGTTTCGCTGCGCTGCTCGCTAGCGGCCCGGTAGTCCTATCAGCTGCTGACCTAGCAAAGCAGACCTTTGACTCCGCGATGCAGGCACTGCAATCGGGAAAATACCTGGAGGCAGAGGCCGGTTTTCACAAGGTACTGGAGCTCGATTCTCGCAACGTCAGCGCACTAGCGAACCTCGGCATTCTCTATGCGAAGACTCATCGCTATGCGAAAGCGATCGATGCCTATCAGAAGGCGCTACGAGTGAGCCCACAGTTGCGGGAGGTGCAACTTGATCTTGGCTTGGCCTACCTCAAGGAGGGAAGTTATGATCATGCACTTCCGTTCTTTAAACAGCTGCACGATCGTGATCCCAACGACCAGCGAACAGCCATGCTCATGGCTACTTGTTTAGCCTCTGGCAGTCATCCAGGGGATGCTATCGGTCCACTGAAGGTAATGACAGATGCGCCGAATGCGGATCCAGCAGCCATGTATCTTCTCGGCATCGCCTATGCTCGTGCGGGACAGGCTAACGAGGCACAAGATGTCTTCAGCAAGTTATTCGCCAGCAGTGCGACTCCTGCTCAATCCAACTTTCTGCTTGGCAAGGCTTATTATGAGGCTACCAAATTCCGGGATTCAGAAAAGGCGTTCGAGGCAGTGTTACAGGCGGATCCCGCCTTTCCCGGCGCCCACCGCGAGCTTGGCAAGGCATACATAGGACTGTTGCAGAACGCAGATGCCGAGAGGGAGCTAAGACAGGCGATTCAACTGGATCCCAACGATGGCGATGCTTACTATTTTCTGGGCGCGCTCCTCGTTCAGTCCTCTCGCTATGAGGACGGTCTTGTCTATCTAGCTAAGGCGCAGAGTCTTACTCCTGACTCCTGGGCGACGTATTTTTATATGGGGAAAGCCCAGTATGAGCTCAAGCGCAACGCCGCCGCTGTTCCACTGCTACGCCAGGCATCGGAGATGAACCCGGACGATTCAAGTTCGCTCTATCTGCTTGCAAAGGCGCTCCGAGCGGAGGGCCAGGTACAAGATGCGGACGCAACAATGCGCCGGGTTGCTGAACTCCACACCACCGCGATCGAGGCAGAACGCCGGGCTTTGAAGGATGCCGGTATCGTCAATGAACACTGAAGCGCAGTCATATACAGTGATTAATGGGATCCTTCCGTTTGGGCTGCCATCCGATTCAGTCTTTCTGTTACATTCATCAGCGCTCTTCCATCATGATAGGCGCCCTTCCAGATGCTTCCTTTGTCAGTAGTGAGGGGTTTACCATCAGTGTCTATAAGGTTGTAATAGCCGTGATAGGTAGGATCTTCCTGGTAGTTGCGGATGAACTGCAATTGCTTTTGAAATGCCTGCCAATAGACACTGGTATTGCTGCCGTACTTAGAGTGAAGTAGTAGGAGAGTGTTCAATCCCTCCATCTGCACCCACCACTCCTTGAATTTGTCTTCGGGCCGGCCGTCGAATGTTCCATCTCGAAAAAACCCTCCATGGGCGTCGTCCCAGCCATACGCCAGAGCATGGTCGGTGAGCATGCGGGCGATGCGTTCGGTGGTTGGGTCGTTGGTCTCGCCGAGGGCTTCCGCGGCTTCCAGCAATAAGTAGGTCGCTTCAACATCATGACCGTACGAGTCGTGATCAGGTACGGGCCGCCAGTCGCTGGTGAAGAAGAGATTCATGGCGCCTGGCTGCACGGTAACCTTATCGCGCACGATTCCGAGCAGCTCTTGCAGTCGGCGGCGGAGCGTCTCATCCTTCCATACCGAATAAAGCTCGGTATAGGACTCTAATAAGTGGATGTGAGTATTCATGGACTTATAGCCAACGGGGAAGCCCCCGGCCTGCTCGACGCGAACGGCGCTGGGATCTACGAGGATCGGGTTGCCCTCACGGGTTAGCCATTCAAAGTAGCCACCGTTCCGATCGTCATGGGCGTGCTCCTCGACCCAGCGGAAACTACGCTTGGCCTGTTCCAGGGTTTCAGGATCGTGCGTAGCCGCATAAGCCCCAGACAGGCCGTATATGCAGAAGCTGATGCCATACATCTGTTTGCGGTCGCCGAAGCGGGGCGAAATCGTGCCATCATCGGCTAGCCCCCAATAGTAGCCTCCATATTGTTTATCCCACATCACATCGCGGAGAAAAGTCACGCCATGCTGAACGATGGGGAGATAAGCAGCCTTCGTCCGTGGCTCTCTTAACACTGCTTGCGCAGCGATCCAGGTCATTCTGCCTTGCATGACGGAGAATTTTCCTTCGCTCGGCGCCTTCATCCAATCTCGCGTCCAATCGGAATAGAAGCCGCCATGCTGGCTGTCAACCGCACGCGGAAACCAGACATCAAGGACGTCGGTGCGCAACATCTCATGTACCTGCTCGGAGAGAGCGTGATAGCTGGCCGGGGTTGCCGGCAAATAGGTGATCGGGTCGGGGGCCACCGGCGGAGTGTGGCTTTGCGTCTGTGATATCAAACCATTCCAACCAGTCAAACCGACGGCTAGAGCCAACGTGGGATCTAAGAGTCTGCGGAAGGAATGTCTCACGCCGTAGTCTCCTTCGGAGGCTCTCTCAGGAGCTCCAACATCTGGCGATCGAGCTTATGTCCTTGGTAGTCCTCGTATGCGACGTCAGCTCTTCCACTGTCCATGACTCCGAAGTCGCCGCGCAAGTTCCAGAGCGCCCAGCCCCATCCAGCCTGGTTCCAGCACGAGATACAGTCGCGCATCCAGGCCAGGGCAACCTCGTGCGGGGTCTTGTTGTAACATCCCCATTCGCCGACATGCACTAATACGTTACGGTCGGTCAGCGGCTTATACTTGTCGATATATTCCTGCTTGAGCTTGGCGCGATCCCACACAACACCCTTGTCGTCAGTAAGCGGCCAGGTGGGCGTTTTGAATGTTTCAAACTCGTCTTTCGGCACCCAGGTCGCGGTATAGTGACTAACTGCTTTGGGCTGGTAGCCCCGCGTGCTTTGGATGAGGTTCAAATCCGCAAGTTCGATCACCGGACTCTGTCCGATGTTGATGCCGTCCGCAAAGATCATGCGGTCCGAATCTTCCTCGCGTATCGCCTTCACTAAAGCCTGGACGATCTCAACATAACGTTCCTGGAACGCACCTTCATAGGAGCGCATTTTTGGCGGTTCGTTGATGAGGTCAAAGCTCAGGTTTCTGCTCGAAACACTCTTGAAGCGCTTCGCGAAGTATCGCCAGTGATATACGGCCGCCTGGAGAGCGCGATCTCGTTCCGCGGCACGGCCAGTGAAGAGGTCAGCTGGCTCCAGTTCGCGGCCATTGATGCAGTAGCCGGGAATGCGGTGGAAGTTAAGATTGATGTGAATGTTCCATTGGCGTCCGAGGTCGACGGCGCGGTCGAGTCGTTTTAGCGGTTCGGGATCGATGTAGGTCCAATCGGTAGGCTTACCCCAGATCCAATAGGAAAGAGGAAGCCGGGCGAACGTGAATCCCCAATTCGACATGTTCTGAAAGTCGGATTCCTCGTACGCTGGCTTCGTGGACGGATCCGTCTTACGCTGTTGCCATTGAAGATTGAAGCCTTTCCACCGAATTGTGGAACGCGACGCTTGAGTCGAACCGGCTTGTCCCTGGGTTTGACCCATGGTAACGCTATCAGCAGATGCAGCTAGAATACACGCCGCCGTCGCCCCTTTGACGAACGATCTCCTATCCATCGACATCCTTCCTTGATTGGGATCCTGCAGCTTGGCTATTTCGAACGTCTGCGCTGGCGTCAGCACGCGTCGATGCGAAGCGTAAACCAAGCAGTGGCGATGTGCAAGGATTTACCGCGGAGGATTAATTAGTTGCCGTGAGCCAGTAGGTTAGAAGAAGGTTTGTATCACATCGATGACATCGTAGTTGGCATTCAAAACCGGCAAGGACCGCCATTTATCAAAGGTCAAACAAGGATGAGATATGTCGAAGCCAATCATATCTCCGACTTGAAGATCATCCTGGGCGGCAATTTGCAGGTAAGCATGTTGGTCCATCATTTTGGTAAGGGTCCAATGGCTTGGGGCCTGGCGCGGCGCAGCGCAGCCGGGCCTGAAGTGAAGAGCGGCCATTGGCAGGCCGGCATCGAACGCGGCATCTCGCTTGCCCATGGCGACGATCGCCCGGGTGGCTTCCGGCACCGATTGCACATAGGCCCATACTTGAAGCGCGGGAATCAGGCCTGCGCGCATCTGGTGAGCGATTGGATTGCGCTCCTGTATCTTCGCCTGAGCTTCACGATAGACGCCGATGTCGTGAGTCAAATAGCATCCGGGCCTCAAGACGATCTCGGTCGCCGCACCGAGATGGGCGGCGGAGAAGACTTCTGCGACTATGTCGTACCAGGCCGAACCCGCTCCGGAGAGCAAGTGTGGCTTGCGTGCAAAGCGGGCTTCACTGTCGAGCCGCCGGGTGACGTTTACTGCGCGTTCGAGAAAGCTGCGAATAGCCGCTTCGTCCTCGAGGACACCTTCATATATCTCGACGCCGCAGAGGGCGATGGCGCCGCGCCAGCGTGACAGCGCGGTAAGCACCGATATCATTTGCTGCTCGTTGCGCACCCCGGTACGGCCGCCTTCCACTCCCAGTTCGAGCAATACGTTCAGGCGCTGCGCGCGTTCGGAATAAAAAGCACCAAGCTGATCGACCTGCGCCGCTGAATCGACGAGGCAGTAGTATTCAAAGGCGGAGTCCTGTAAGAGGCGAGAGATGATGGCCATGTTTTCTTTGCCAATCAACTGGTTCGCCATCAGTACTCGCCGCACTCCATGATGGAATGCAACCGCAGTCTGATGGGCGGTCGCCAAGGTGATTCCCCACGCGCCTTTCTGTAGTTGCATGTCAAAGAGTTTAGGCGCCATCGTCGTTTTGCCGTGGGGGGCAAGGTTGAGACCATAGGCAGCGATGAATTGGCTCATCCATTCGAGGTTGTGCAACAGCCGGTCTTCATAAAGAACAGCGGAGGGTAGGCTGAGATCTTCGCGCAGCAGATTCCAATTGAGTTCAAGACTGCTGGATGATTCGAGCGCTTTCTCGAAGAAACCCAGTCCTTTGTCGAGTGTCTGGTTTTGTGTTGTCAACGTGAACGGGTAGCCCATCAAGAATAATCTCCAACCGTGATCGCCATAAAATTAAAAAACTTGCGAAACTTCAACCAATCCAGCCTATATCCTGGAAGAGCTTCGATGCAGACTTGCGACACTCTTCTACGAAATGCAAGCGTTCTTGATGGCAGCGGCTCTCCTGCCGAGGCGCTCGATGTGGCCATTCAAGGTGACCGCATCGTGCAGATCGGCGCATCGCTCAAGTTCAAGGCGGTTAAGGAACTGGATGTAGAAGGGCTCGCGCTCACGCCGGGATTTATCGATGTTCATACCCATGATGACTGCGTTGTGATCAGCTCTCCATCGATGCTGCCCAAGCTCTCGCAAGGAGTGACCACGGTGATCGTCGGCAACTGTGGAATCAGTGCTGCTCCTGTGTGCCTACGGGGCGAGCCGACCGATCCGATGTACCTTCTCGGTGACGCAGCCGCCTTCCGCTATGCGACTTTCTCGGAGTATGTCGATGCGGTCCGCCGCGCACGGCCAGCGGTGAATGTGGGCGCACTGGTCGGCCACACTTCTCTGCGCAACAACCACCTGCAGCGGCTAGATCGTTCGGCAACCGAAGCAGAGATCGCGGCGATGCAGAGTCAGGTCCAAGAGGCGCTGGATGGCGGGGCCCTGGGACTAAGCTCCGGGCTAGCTTATCTCTCGGCAAATTCGGCCTCGACTGAAGAGGTGCTGGCATTGGCTAAGCCGCTGGCGGCGGCGAGTGCGATCTACACCACCCACATGCGTTCTGAGACTGAGGCTATCCTCGACGCGATGAATGAGGCGTTCGAGATCGGGCGGCTCGCTCGCGTCCCGGTCGTGATCTCCCATTTGAAGTGCGCAGGCGTTGATAACTGGGGACGCAGCGCAGAGGTTTTGCGAACTCTGGAAATAGCTCGATCCACCCAGAATGCGGGGTGCGACTGTTATCCATACGCGGCTGGTTCCAGTACCCTGGATCTCCGGCAGGTGGATGAGCGCGTCAAGATCACGATTACCTGGAGCACTCCTCATCCGGAGGTTTCAGGCCAGACCCTCGAGAAAATAGCAGCGGTCTGGGGAATCGACCAGCGGCAAGCGGCGCGGCGACTGCAGCCGGCCGGGGCCATCTATCACAGCATCTCCGAAGACGATATGCGTACGATTCTGCGCCACCCAGCTACTATGGTCGGTTCGGATGGGCTGCCGAACGATCCCTTGCCGCATCCCCGCCTGTGGGGCACGTTCCCGCGGGTGCTTGGTCGTTACTGCCGGGAAGAAAAGTTGTTATCCCTGGCTGAGGCCGTGCACAAGATGACGGGCATGCCGGCGCAGCGATTTGGCCTTGAGCAGCGCGGGCTTTTGCGCGAGGGGTACCACGCCGACCTGGTGTTGTTCAATCCTGAAAAGATCGCCGACACGGCCACGTTTTCGGATCCGGTGCGCGCGGCGGTGGGTATTGAAAGTGTCTGGGTGAATGGCGTGCTCTCTTATACTGCTCTAGGCGCTACAGGAGATCGAGCCGGGCGCTTCCTGCCTCGCGGCAAAACTGCGTGGATCCAATAAAGAGACACCGTAACGAAGGACAAAAGAATAAAGAACGCTAGGAGCGTCTATGAGCATCAAGCGATATGGAGTGGCGGGCGGTACGGGTGCGGGCGGACAGCACCTTCCTTTTGCTCGCGCAGTCGAAGCGGATGGCTGGCTTTACGTTTCGGGACAAGTGCCGATGGTAAATGGCGAAGTGATCTCGGGGAATATTGTGGCGCAAACACGACAGGCGATCGCTAATCTGTTGTCGATCCTTCAGGAAGCGGGTTACGGAACCGAACACGTGGTTCGCTGCGGAGTCTGGCTCGAAGATCCACGCGATTTCGCCGCGTTCAATGCGGTATTCAAAGAATACTTCGGCGAACACCCCCCGGCCCGCGCCTGCGTCGTCTCGAACATGGTTGTCGACTGCAAGGTGGAGATTGAGTGCGTGGCCTATAAGGCTCCGGCCGCATGACTGGTAGCTTCTTTATCTCGCGCCGTTCAATCCTCACGGCCTACCGCGGAGGCACGATGCCTGGTTGGCGTCGGCGGCTTGCCGTGTCCTCAGCAGGCCGTCAATTTTCGGCAATGCCCAAACCACTATGATCGATCATCACAGCATCTTCCTACTGGTCTCTGCCGTGATTGCTGTGATCGCTTTGATCCTGCTGATCGCGGTGGTGAAACTGAATCCGTTCATCACCTTGTTCCTCACGGCGCTTTCATTGGCCATGGTGACGGGGATGCCGCTCTCGAAGATCGTGCACTCCTTTGAGACCGGAGTTGGAGGGACGCTCGGACACATAGCGATCGTCGTGGCGCTAGGCACCATGCTAGGCAAGATGATGGCGGAGTCGGGCGGCGCCGACCAAATCGCCTACACCCTCATTAAGCTATTCGGCGAGAGGCGGATTCATTGGGCGATGGTCGTCATCGGCCTGGTGGTTGGTCTTCCGGCCTTCTTTGAAGTCGGCTTTGTGCTCTTGATCCCGATCGTCTTCACGGTGGCCCGGCGTACGCGGACTTCGCTGATCCTGGTCGGCCTGCCCATGGTTGCCGGATTGTCGGTGGTCCATGGATTGGTTCCTCCGCATCCAGCAGCGCTGATGGCAGTGACCATCTTCAAGGCCGACGTGGGGAGGACGATTCTTTATGCATTGATCGTCGGGCTTCCTTCTGCCGTCCTGGCCGGGCCGGTCTATGCGAAGCTGATTGCGCCACATGTCCAGCTTCCTGACGAGAACTCGATGGCTGCACAGTTTGTCGACCATGGCGACGAGCGAAGTCTGCCCGGATTCTGGCTCACCTTGTTCACCATCCTGCTGCCGGTTCTGTTGATGCTGACTGGAAGTTGGGCGGACGTTCTGTCCACGCCGAAGAGCGCCCTGAATGAAGGATTGCGGCTGATCGGGAATGACGATTTGGCGCTGCTGATCGGGGCGCTGCTGAGTTTCTTTACTCTAGGCACTCTACGAGGCTTCTCGCGAGAGACTATCCTGCGTTTCAGCAACGAGTGCATTGCGCCTACCGCAACCATCACTATCCTGGTCGGAGCCGGTGCTGGGTTTGGGCGAATTCTACAGGACAGCGGTGTTTCGGATGCGATTATCGTGGTGGCCATGCACTTCCACGTGCCGATGCTGCTGCTCGCTTGGTTGCTGGCGGCAATGATGCGGCTTGCGACCGGTTCGTCGACCGTGGCCATGACGACGGCCGCCGGGATCGTCGCGCCACTTGCGCTGCACAGCACCGGCGTACGCCCTGAACTGCTCGCCATTTCTACTGGCGCGGGCTCGCTGATCTTTTCGCACGTTAATGATGGCGGCTTCTGGTTAGTCAAGGAGTATTTCGGCATGAGTGTGGCGCAGACGCTGAAGAGCTGGTCGGTTTGCGAAACCATCATCTCGGTCACCGCGCTCATTCTTACCGTCGCCTTGTCGTTGGTGGTTTGAAGAAGAATCGACTACGTTGAAAAGGACGAAGAATGACGGTCAAGAAACCGCAAGAAACATACTCCCGCCGGCGTTTCCTGGCGACGACTGCCGCTCTGGCTATGGCAACCTATGCGCATGGCGAGGAGCAGCCTTCCGCGAACCCTGCTTCTCGAAGAAGAGCAGTCGCGTATGTCGGCACCTACACCGGGGCGGTAGGTAACGGCAGCAACGGTGAGGGTATTTACCTCGTGGAGATGGATCCCCAGACCGGTGCCCTGTCTCCTGCGAGACTGGCCGCGAAGACTCCTAATCCTTCCTGGATCGCCATTCATCCATCGAAAAAGTACCTCTACGCCGTGAACGAGATCGATGACTTTCGCGGCAACAGTGGTTCGGTGACTGCCTTTGCGATGCAGGATGACGGTGATTTGCGGCAGCTGAATGTTGTCAGTTCCGCGGGAGCGGGCCCAGCATATCTCAGCCTCGATGCTACCGGGAGCTATGCGTTCGTCGCGAACTATGGCGGCGGAAGTGTCGCTGTGCTGCCGGTCTCGAAGGACGGGTCGCTTCAGCCGGCGGTCGATGTGCATCGCGATAGCATGGCCCTGGGCAGCACGAAGGCGGCCGATGCGCCGCCTGGCAGCTTTGCCATAAGCGGGCATGACGCCCCACATGCGCACATGATCGCCGCCGATCCGCAAAACAAGTTCGTGCTCGCAACGGATTTGGGTCAGGACAGGATCTACATTTACCGGCTGGATTTGGGAAGCGGGAAGTTGACGCCGCACGAAACCGCGCCGTATGCGATGCTGCCGTCGGGCGACGGTCCTCGTCATTTTACGTTTCATCCAAATGGCCGCTGGTTGTATTCGATACAGGAAGAATCCTCGACCATCGTGTTTTTTGACTATGCTCCGGGGAAGGGGACGCTTGCTGTGCAGCAGACACTCTCGGCGCTCCCGGCCGGTTTTGCGGGATCGAGTTTTGCCTCGGAGATTCTGGTGTCGCCGGAAGGAAAATTTCTGTATGCCGCGAACCGGCTGCATGACACCATCGCGGCTTTCGCAATCGGTGCGGACGGCAAGCTCACTCTCCTGGGGGAGAGCTCGACCCTCGGCGATTATCCCGGCCAATGCAGGATCGAACCCAACGGTAATTTTCTGTATGTATGTAACCGGCGAAGCGACAGTATCACTTCGTTCTGGATGAATCACGACTCGGGTCTGCTCACATTTAGCGGCCAGTACGCCTCCATAGGCAGCCCTGCAAGCATTACTTTCCTGCCGTAGACTGCTAGGTAGCTATGCGACCTACCCATATCGATCAACTCGTTGACCGACTTCCGGCATTAGACAGCCAGCACGTGGATTCGCTTACCCGGCGGTCTTTTGTTAGAGCTGGGGTTGCCGCTATCGGCGGCACTGCATTAGGTCTCGGAGCATCTATGCCCATTGCAGGAGCGGAGGTGAGGGCGCTTAAGACTTCCGGCGAAGAGGGCTCGGCCAAGCGATCGCAAAGGCAGCCATCTTTTATCGATATTCTAAGGCCTCCGGACTCGGTGACGGTTTATAGCGGCTTCGTGAAGACGCTGCCCACGGGCATGATTTCCTTGCAGGGACAGGGACAGAGATGGGTGGCCGGAGGTGTGACGGTCGAAAGCAATCTGGAGAGCGACGGGCTCATCCTGACACTCCAAGCGCCTTCTGCTGCTGTCGCTGCAGTCCATGTACGATGGCTGGCACAGATCAAGTCCAACCTGCTGGTTCTAGGGGACGCGTGGGAGCGAAGCTATGGAGATCTTGGATGGCGGAACGTTATTCCAGAGCGCGTGATGCCCTGGTACTTCGCGACCCACGAAGAGGGCGCGTGTCATGGCTACGGGGTGAAGACCGATGCTCGCGCACTCTGTTTCTGGCAGCTCGATCCAGAGGGAGTGTCGCTGTGGTTGAACGTGACCAACGGAGGCAATGGGGTCGAGCTCGGCGAGCGGCAGTTGACGATGGCTACCGTGGTCACCCGCCGAGGTTCAGAGAGCGAGGACCCGATCGACGCGATTGCCAGCCTTTGCCGGGCCATGTGTGCGCGGACATCCCGGCGAGCTTCTCCAATTTACGGCACAAATGATTGGTGCTATAGCTATGGGCATAGCACGGCAGAGACAATTCTTCGAGATACGGAATTCATCGTTGAGCTTTCACCCACCGGTGGAGTCCGTCCTTTCTCGGTGATCGACGGCGGATGGGAGAACGGCACGCCAGCGTGGCCGGATATGGGCAGACTTGCTTCTGACATCAAACAGAGGCACGCGCGCCCGGGCCTCTGGATTCGGCCGCTTGAGGCGCCGGCAGATTCCGCCCCCCACCTCCTGCTTCCGGATCTTCGCTTCGGCGACAAGCAAGAGCGGGCGCGTGAGTATGCGTACGATCCTACTGTCCCCGAGGCGCTCGAAAAGATTGCCGCCAAGTTGCGACAAGCTGCGTCCTGGGGGTACGAGATGGTCAAGCATGACTTCTCGACCTATGACCTGCTTGGGCAATGGGGGTTCGAGATGGGGCCGCAGCCCACACTGCCGGGATGGTCGCTTCATGACCGAAGCCGAACGAACGCCGAAGTCATCGCCTCGCTCTATGCTCTGATTCGCGAGACAGCCGGAGACCAGATTCTGCTGGATGGATGCAACACCGTAGGCCATCTCGGCCAGGGAGTGTTTGAACTTCAGCGCGTTGGCGACGATACCAGCGGGCACCAATGGGAGCGCACGCGGCGGATGGGAGTGAACACGGCTGCGTTTCGGCTGCCCCAGAATCATGTTTTCTTCACCATTGATCCGGATCTGGTTGGCATCACCGACGCCATCCCGTGGGAGTTCAACCGGCAGTGGCTCGACCTGCTGGCGCGCAGCGGGGCGGCAACACTCGTCTCTCCAGGACCGCCGGCGCGCGGCGTCGAAGAGAGGGCTGCGATCCGATCCGCCTTTCAGATTGCAGCGTCAGGAGGTGTCGGCGCCAAGCCGCTCGACTGGATGAAAACGGGCACGCCGGAGGATTGGGGTTCGAGCCAGCGCGAAAAATCGGACAGGGAGCGCCATTACCGCTGGAGCGATGGTGCAGGGGCGTCCCCCTTTCTGGGGCCGTAGATGGTGCGGTCGAAGGGAAGCTGCTCATACAACTCGCTCATGAGACTCCTGACAGGCGAGCTCCACTGCGCCGTAGAGCGCCGTGTGCTTTCCGAGCGCGGCGGGCACCACGTCCACTCGCGCCTCAAACTCACTCCTGGCAATTAACAGGTGTTCTATGCCGTGGATGCGCTCTCGCCGGCGACCACGCCTCTCAGGTATTTCAGGCTCTCGGCGACGCTGACGGCCGAAGGAATTTCGATCGCTTCGAATTTGATGTCCTGTTCCACAACACACCAGCCACGATAATCATTCTTTGCCAGTGTGTTGAAGAAGACAGGGAAGTCCACATCTCCATGGCCGATGATTGTAAAGATTTTCCGCTCAATGGCCTGATCAAAGGTGAGTTCATCTTTGCGCGCCTGCTGCAGGATATCGAACTCCAGGTCCTTGATGTGGACATGGCGCAGAATGTGCCGGTATTTCTCTGCTTCGCGAGCCGGATCGCCACCTGCGTAGACACAGTGGCCAGTGTCAAGGCACAAGCCCACGTTCGACCCAGAGGCCGCATCAAAAAAAATCGCCGTCTCTTCCGGAGTTTCGACGTAGGTGGCAACGCGCGGATGAAAAACCAGGTCTAAGCCATAGTCGTTGACGAGCTTGGCCAACTCGGCGACGATGCTGCCGACGTGCTTCCACTGGGCAGCGGAAAGGCCTGCGCTTCCGTCGGCGGGCACACGCCCAGAGATTTTGTCTCGCGCCGGCGATTGCTCATCGGCGATGACGAGAAATGGGGCGCCCAGTGCTGACAGCAGATCGACAACCTTGCGTACGTGGTCGATCACTGTGGAAGCCGAGGCTGGATCACTAAGCCGTACCCCCGTGAAGCAACCTATCAATTGCAAGTTGCGCTGCTCTAGCTCAGGCAGCAACAATTCTTCTATTGGAAAGAAACCGTAAGGTCCTAGTTCGATTCCCTCATATCCGGCCCACACCATCTGGTCCAACATTGTTCGATACGACTGTTCCCAGGACGGACCTGGATAATCGAGCACGCCCCAGCTATTCGGAGCACAACCAAACTTAAAGCGAGACTCACCATTCAGTGTCATGTTTCCCCGGAATTCCAAGTGTCCTTGAAGCAAAACAAACCAGTGCTCCGTGCCAGCAAGTTAGAGAGCAAGCTTGAGAGACATCTGGCCGCAACGAGGTGTGGCGGCAGTTGTGGTTCTGGATAAAGATCTGTAGCTATGGCGACTTACTGCTGCGAACTGCGGTTGATTGAGGGCACCGAGTATTCAGCGCGTAATCGCAGGTTCAGGTTTGAGGGAGTTGCGTATTTCCAATGCCTGCCTTCATGTAGAGCTTATCTTTTCGAAGGTCTTCGACAGAGTGAGTGTGATCGGCGGATCCGTCTATTGAGACGACGGCACCAATAGTACCTGCATAACAGCTCATCTGGGCTCCCGGGATAGGAAATCGAAGTTCTCGTGCGAACTTAGCGCCTGGAGTCATACATCGGATTGCAGTTTTTCTTGATTGCAGGTTTGAAGCTAGCGTGAAGGTGGAACATCATTAGAAAAGCGGCTACTAACGGCTTATAAAATCAAGCGAAGGTACAAGTCAAGAAAAATCACGTGGGAGGCAGGGCCTTTCGGGGGCTAACTCGGCAAAATCCCGTATTTCTCCGCAAGGAAGGCTTGCTGTTTTCGCGAAAGCGCTCGTGCAATCTCCTGCCAGGTCAGGACTTTGAGCTGACTTCGGATTGCGGCGCTCGGTATCGCTCGCATGATGCGATACCATTCCTCTATCAGGTCTGGGCGCCTTTGGTCGCACAAGACACAATAGGAGCAGTTCAGTGCTACCGCCGCAAGCACGCCGCGAACGAGTTGGTACGAGGCGACCATTCCTCTCCGAACGGAGAGCGACTCGACGTCGAAGACACTTTCGAAGTCCCGGTATCGCTGCAGCAACGGTAGTTGCGCGCTCTGAAAATCGGCTTCGATCAACTTCGCTTCGATGAGCACATCTCCAATTCGCAGATCGATCTCGGTGCGGTCGATGCCGTTTCTATTGAGTGGCGTATAAGGGCGGAAGCCGAACTCCATGATCGCACGCCGATCAACACCCAGAATGGAGCGAACCGAGTTGCGGGCCAATACACCTGGATAGCAAAACACGTTCATCAGCAATGCGTCGGAGCTGTTGCAACAATCCAACTCCGCGCGGCGCCGCTCCATCTGCCGAGGCACAAACCTTGATCCCGTATACACTTTGTCGAGCCTCTTCCTCCACGCCGGTGTCGCGCAGATTCTCCGATAGGACTCGCGGAGGAAGTTCCCGTGGCAGTCGTTTTCACCCTCGTTATAAATCACGCTGGGAATTTCCCCATACGTCAGCTCGCTGGCATGCTCCTTTGCTCTCAGGAGGTTTCTTGCGCTCAGCTCGCGACGGAGACGAGCCGAGCTGCAAACGAAGTTGAAGTCATTGCTCATCAGTCTTTGTGGCAGCACTGCTGCGGCACGATTTGCCAGCCTGGGCCATGCTCGCTGGGCACAAACCCACACCAAGTTTAGGCGAAGATTCGGCGAATATCAAGCATTTGTCTGGTTTGCTGGCGAGCTCTACTATGGCGCCGATGTTCAAGGCGCGCGATGGATCGCCAATGCAAGTGGTCTGCCGTCTGTATACAGGTGGGTCCAGCATATTGTGTGCGGGCGACGGTGACAAATTCAGCCAACGGGGCTTTTGCTTGCGATTGTTCCTCGGTGAGCCTCCCTATGGGAGCCGGAGACGCACGAGTCCGGGGGAGAAATAGTTTGCCTTGGCATCGCGCCTGCGACTTACCATTGTCAGTGCGCCGTGCGCCCTCGCTACCGGAAACGGACGTAGCCGTCGTGTGTGTCGATCTGCACTGCTTCGTTTGTACTGGGTGGGGAGCAAGAATGGAGGAGGAAATGAATTCGGGGCACTTTAAAATGTCGTTAACGGGAGAAGCGCCAGACAGCGATCTACCGGCTCCGATTGAAGCTTTGTGGTGGGATGCGAAGGGCGACTGGGTTCGCGCCCATGCTCTGGTTGATGAACTCGAAACTACGGATGGCATGGCCGTCCACGCCTATCTGCACCGCAAGGAAGGCTCAGACTGGAACGCAAATTATTGGTATCAACGCGCAGGACGCACCTTTCACCGGCCGTCGCTTGCTGCTGAATGGGAGGCGTTGGTAGACGGGCTGCTGGCTGGCTCGGAGCGCTCGTGATTCGGATTTCCCGGACACGCCATTGCCTCCTAGGAGGGCGCGCATTCCGGAATGTTATGATCCGTCTACGTTGCTATGTTTGGCCGCAGGAACGGCGTAATGGCCTCAAAATGATTCGACGTCGAGCAGAGAGATGTGCCCTCCTTCCCATCCTGCTGGCGACGGGACTGGCCTGCGCACAGACGGCGCCATTGTCCCCGGAGCGGCCTTGGGATGTTGCTCCAGGGCAGGTCCTTGCCGCCCCGCCCCGAACCCCTCCCGCTTTGATTCCGGATCCGTCCAAAACCTACTCATTATCAGAGCTCGTTGACTTTGCTGAGCACAATAATCCCGAGACCCGGGTGGCCTGGGAGAACGCTAAGGCGCGTGCCGCCGATCTGGGTATCTCGAAGGCGAGTCTTTACCCCACTATCGCCGCGGTTGCGCTTGCTGAGACCAATAGGACTGACATCTTTTTTTCTCCCGATTTCATTCGTCAAACGACGGGCACTTTCGCTCCGGGAATCACTCTCAACTACATCATCTTCGATTTTGGCCGCCGGTTGCAGGACGTAGCGATCAGCCGCAGCGGTCTTCTCTCAGCAAATTTTCTATTCAATGATACCCACCGCAGGATCATCTTCGACGTAATGCAAGCGTACTATCGATTGCTCAACGGTAAAGGCCAGGAGGACGCGGCAGAGGCGAATCTCAACAATGCCCAGACCGTCGAGCGGGCAGCTGAGGCAAGACTTGAACAAGGGCTGGCGACGCTACCCGATGTTCTCGAAGCGCGCAGCGCCGCCGCACAGGCGGACTACGATCTGCAGGCGGCGATTGGCGCGACCGAGATAGCGCATGGGGACTTGGCGACCTCGCTTGGCATCTCTCCGACCGCACAGTTCAAGGTCGAGAGCATTCGGGATCTGCCGATACCGACCGAGCTTCCCGACACCGTAGAGGCTTCGATCGATCGCGCGCTCGCGCAGCGGCCGGATCTGTTGCAGCGGGTAGCCGACCTTCGGGCTGCCGGTTCGGAGATCAGGGCTGCCCGTACTGCCTATCTGCCCACCTTGAGCTTCGATGGCAATGGCGGGATTGCAAGGTCCTATGCTCAGCAATTGCAGCAAGCGGGCCTCTATTCGCCAAATCAGGAGTATTGGGATGCAAGGCTTTCCTTGAGCTGGAACGTCTTTGATGGCTTTGCCCGCGAGAACAGGCTAGCGCGCGCGAAGGCCGACCAGAAGCAAGCGAGCGCGGAGCTCAATGCAATGCGTGATCAGGTTGAGAATCAGGTTTGGTCCGCCTACTCCACCGCTAAGACGGCGCTCCGGCAGCAGCGGGCGGCTGCCGCACTACTGGCTGCTGCGAGCGAATCCTACGATGCCGCATTACAGTCGTACAACTTCGGAGTGCGCAGCCAGATCGACGTGGTTTCCGCGCAGCGCGCACTGGCTTCGGCGCGAACTGCCGATGTGAGCGCGCGCACACAATTGTTGACCGGAGTGGCGGCGCTAGCTTTTCAAACGAGCGATTTACTTCATGCAAAAAGGCCATAACATGACAGAAAATCGGGCGCTAAGTCAGCATGCGCGGACGGCGCGCAGGGCCGCCATCGGACCGCTGTCCGTGGTGATGTTGATCCTCTGCGGCTGCTCTCGGGCGCCTTCTTTCAATATCCTTGGATCTTTCTTTCCTGCCTGGATCGTGTGCGGTCTGGCCGGTATTCTGCTCACGGTCGCGGTTCGTTGGCTGTTTGTGCGTTTCAAGTTCGAACAGGATCTATCGCCGCTGATCGTTGTCTATCCGTGCCTGGCAGCATTTTTCACATTTACCCTCTGGCTGTTGTTCTTCAGCTGAGAACGGAGAGGAGGTACGATGCCCGAAGTCGAAGTTGCCGCCAAGCGTCCCCGCCTGGGCAGGATCGTCAGCTTATCGATCATTGCTGCCGCGTTGGTTACGGGGCTGCTCGTGATCGGCGAAACAAACCGAAATCCGCGTACCGACGATGCAGAGGTCTTTGCCAACTTCATCGGCATTGCTCCGCAGGTCGACGGACCAATCCAGCAACTCGCCGTTCGCGACAACGCCTTCATCAAGCAAGGGGAGCTCCTCTTCGAGATAGATTCGCGGCCATACGAATATGCGCTGCAGCGAGCCAAGTCCGACTTCAATGTGCTGGAAGGACAGATCGTCGATCAACGTAGAACGATTGCTTCGCAGGTGAGCGCGGTTGGAGCAGCCGAGGCCAACACGATGAGCGCCGCGGCCAACATCGATCGCGCGGCAGCAGCGGTCAACGAAGCCAAAGCGAACGTCGCGAATGCGAAGGCCGGGCTCGACAGCGCGAGTGCCGAGTTACTCTACACCACCAACAACTTTCACCGGATTGAGCCGTTGCTGGCGAAGCAGTTCGTCACCGTAGATCAGGTGGATCAGGCCCGGACGGCAGTGACCGCCCGCGAACAAGCGGTGCATCAACAACGTTCTCAGGTCGTCCTGGCCGAAGCTCAGGTGCAATCGGCGGAGGCCCAATACGAGCAGGCAAGGGCAGCGGCGCAACAAAGCCACGCCCAACTCAACCAATCTCAACACAGCGTACTCACCATCGATCCGCTCACCGCTCAGCGCGAGGGGCGCGCTTCGGCGATTCGCACGGCAGCGTATAACCTCAACAACTGCAAGGTCTACGCGCCCTTTGATGCGCGGGTCACGAATCTCACCATCTCGCAAGGCGCCTACGCTCACACCGGTCAGCAGGTATTTACCCTGATCGACACCCGGACATGGTGGGCGGTAGCGAATTTCCGCGAAACGCAGATCCGTCATATCGTTCCCGGAATGCACGCCGACGTCTACATCCTTTCGCGGCCGACGATCAAGTATGACGGAGTGGTCGACAGCGTTGGCTTTGGCGTCCAGCCTGATACGACGCTGGTCGGCACATTCTCGTCAAATGGATTGCCCGATGTCCAGCGTTCGCTGAACTGGGTCCACCTGGCCACTCGCTATCCGGTCCGCGTGCGCATCAACGCGCCTGAGTCTGAGCCTTTTCGCGTCAGCGAGTCTGCCGTCGTGATCATTCGCGGAGACGGGAAGACGAGGTAGCGATGCGTAGCGGGGGGAAAGCTCTACCGGTTGCGCCTCAGCCGGCCACGATCGATCAGATAGGAAAGTGGTTTAAGAACTTTCTGGAGAAGGAGTTGTCCCCCTATCCAGGCAGGGGGTGGGTGGTCGCGCGGGTCACCATATCCGCCACGATCGTAATGCTGCTGGTGATGACGTTTCGTTTGCCGAGCGGTTTTCTGGGCGCAATCTTCACTCTGTTCTTGAGCCGGGAGAATCTTGCAGCGACTTTTCGGTCGGGTTTTCGGACAGTCATCGCTTTCCTGCTGGCCACGGCGTATACGGCGGTCAGCGTAGTCATGTTCATCGACGATCCGCTGACTCATTTTCTTTGGGTCGCCGTCAGCCTCTTTCTTTCCTTCTATCTCATCCACATCTTCTCCGACTATGGCACAGCGGCGGCATTTGGATTCATGATCGCGGGCGCAATTCCGTTATGGGATGAGACCACCATCAATGTGAACGAGCGGTTTGAGAACACGCTGTGGCTCTGCTTTGTGGTCGCTATTGGAGTGGTCGTTACGATCGTCGTCGAATACGTCTTTCGGAGCATTCACCCCACTACTGATCTCACCGAAGGCATCGAAGCGCGATTGCAGACCGTGGAAGACGTTCTGAGGAGCGCGGGTGAAGGGCGGCCCCTCCCGGATGAGTCGGAGAAGCGGCTTTCACTCTATACGACTGTGGGCATATCCCGGCTTCGAAGGCTGATGTACCGGTCCGACTATGGCGCGCACTTCAAGGCGCAGATGACCGCTGCCATTGCTCTGCTGGGCCGGCTCGTCGATATCGCCGGCAGCTTCCAACTGGCACTCCACGAACGGACGAGTCCAGTCGAGCCCTCCGACGGCCAGCGCTGCTTACGGTTGGCCGAGGTGTTGGCCGGGTTCCGTGAAGACCTGGTTCGTAGGCAACTTCCCCGCGATAGCCAGCTGCCGGCCGAAGAAGAACCCTCCAACATTCCTTTCCTGGCGACGATGGAAGCTACGGCGGCGCTGATCCCTAAGGCTTATTCGGGTTCCGTATCCATGCAGGAGTTCGTGGTCGCGCCGCTCGATGAGGAGGGCCCCACACGGCTGTTCCTTGCCGATGCCTTTTCGAATCCAGCGCATGCACAATTTGCGTTGCGCGGTACGCTCGCGGCGACGGCCTGCTATGTCACCTACACGGCGATTGCGTGGCCGGGCTTAAGCACCTCGGTCGCGACGTGCTTTATTACTGCCCTTTCGACGATCGGCTCCTCGCGTCAGAAGCAGATTTTGCGGCTGGGGGGCGCCTTCCTGGGCGGATTTGTTTTCGGCATGGGCGCCCAGGTACTCATCCTGCCTTATCTGAATTCCATTGCAGGATTCACCCTGCTGTTTGCCACTGTGACTGCAATCTCGGCATGGATTTCGACTGCGTCCGCCAGGCTCTCCTACCTCGGTGTCCAGGTCGCGCTGGCCTTCTACCTGATCAACTTGCAGGAGTTTACGATCCAGATCTCTCTAGCCATAGCCCGCGACCGGGTCTTCGGAGTGCTACTCGGACTGATCTCTATGTGGCTGCTCTACGATCGTCTATGGGTGAGGAACGCCCTGGATGAAATGCAAACCGTCTTCGCGCGCAATCTGGAACTCTTCGCGCAAGTGGCGGAACAGCTGATCGAAAGCGACCAGGTCAAGGCGATCCTGAAGATCCGTCAGCTTCGCGATCAGATCAACGCCGGTTTTCAGGCAGTTACCGCGCAGTCCGATGCAGTGCTGTTTGAATTTGGCCCCAGCCGCGAGCGCAAGATGCAAATTCGCGAAGATGTGCGGCGTTGGCAACCGACCATCCGGACTTTGTTGCAAGTGCAAATTGCGGCGGCCCAATATCGTACGCAACGGCCGCTGGTGGCGTTGCCCGAGGCGATCGCCGGGGCTCTGGTCGCTTTTCAGAAGGATGTCGCTCGCATGATGCGGATCATGGCAAACGAAGTGAGCGAAAAGCCAGCCGAACCGGCGCCCGAAATTCAAGCCTCCGCCGCCCGGGTGCAGGAGGAGATCCGCAGATATTATGAAGGATCTGGGGAGGAAATCTCCCCAGAGGCGTCGGACGTGATCCGCCTGATCCAGACTTTGGCCGCAATTCTTTCGCCACTGTACCAAGACATCCATGCAACTTTTGCCGTTCCTCGAGAGGCCGGCAATGCTCTACCTCAGACAACTTGAAGAGGGGATGTTCGCATGAGGCGAATGGTAGTGTTGGTCTTCGTCAGCCTCGCTGTGACGCTATTGGGCACTGCTCAGCCTGGGCCAGCCGCGAAGCCATCTGGCGATCGTCAGTTTGATCGTGGCTCTGGACTCGTGCTCTCCAGTCTGACGTCAGTCCAAATCGATAACCTGGTGTTACTGGGAAAGGTGTGGGGCTTTCTGAAGTATCACCATCCCACAGTCACCTCCGGTGAGCTTCAATGGGACTACGAGCTCTTTCGCATCCTGCCGGAGATCCTTGCTGCCCCCGATCAGGCCGCCGCACAGACGTCCATGATCCACTGGATTGGCGGTCTTGGTCCCGTACAGCCTTGTGGCAATTCCTGCGCTACCGGAGATAAGGATGGACCACGCATAGGACACGTCTTGACGCCTGTCCCCATGCTTGCACTTCGTCCTGAAATCGCATGGATCGCGGACGAGGCGCTCCTGGGAAAAGAGCTCGCCCGAGCATTGCAATATCTTCAACAGAATCGTACTGCCGGTAAACAGTTTTACATCTCGCTCGCTCCCGGGATAGGGAATCCGTCGTTCGATCATGAACGTGACTATGTGGGCGTTAAGTTCCCCGATGCTGGCTTTCAAATACTCGCGCTTTATCGCTTTTGGAACATCATCGAGTATTGGTCGCCCAATCGAAATATCGTCGGGGAAGATTGGGATGGCGTACTTCGCGAATTCTTGCCGCGACTCGCGTTAGCTAAGTCTTCCGAGGAGTATCAACTCGAAATGATGGAGCTCATCGCTCAAGTTCATGATACTCATGCCAACCTTTGGAGCTCGCTTTCTCTTCGGCCGCCGGTAGGCGAGTGCAGGCTTCCACTGAGTCTGCGTTTCCTTGGCCAGAGCGCCGTCATCACCGCCGTTGCCTCTCAGGATCTGTCTGCTGTCGGCGGTTTCAAAGTTGGCGATGTGCTTACCGATCTTGACGGGAAGCCTGTCGAAAACCTGCTTCAATCATGGTCGCCTTATTATGCCGATTCAAACGATGCCGCTCGACTCCGGGATATCGCGCGGGCAATGACGAACGGCCCATGCGGTCCGGTCACCGTACGGATTCGGCGAGGGCCCGATCTTCTCACCGTTGCAACGAAGCGGCTCCCAAGCGCCGGCATGACCGCAATCACCAACACGCATGACTTGCCTGGCGATACTTTTCGGCTACTCTCCGATCAAGTGGCTTACCTGAAGCTGTCTTCAGTCAAAGCTGGGGATGCCGTCAGTTACATACAGCGCGCTAGAGATACAAAAGGTCTTATCGTGGACATCCGCAATTACCCTTCGGAATTCGTGGTTTTCGCTCTCGGCTCCCGCTTGGTTAAATGGTCGACGCCGTTTGTCGAATTTACACAAGCAGAATTATCGAATCCCGGGGCGTTTCATTGGACTAAGGGCCCGCTCCTGCAACCAGCAGAACCGCACTATTCGGGGAAAGTCATTATTCTGGTCGATGAGGTGACCCAGAGCCAGGCCGAATACACAGCGATGGCTTTCCGCTCCTCGCCGCATGCCATGGTGATTGGCAGTACGACGGCCGGCGCCGATGGCGATGTGTCAAAGCTTTCCCTTCCTGGCGGATTGAGGACCATGATCAGCGGCATCGGGATCTTCTATCCATACGGTAAACAAACTCAGCGGGTGGGCATTATTCCCGACAAGATCGTAGTGCCCACCATTGAAGGCATAGGCGCCGGTCGAGATGAAGTGTTGGAAGAGGCCGTGCGGCAAATTCTAGGTGCTGAAACTTCGATCGAGACGATAAAGGCGCTTGCAAAGCCTGGGCGCTGAGCGGACGGCCACCTGACAGAGACTAACGTCATCATCAACATACCTGCCCCCCTAAATGGGTAAGAGGAATTACCCCGAGAGTGTCTTTCGAGGAAATCGGTGTTGGGGAACAATCCTATTGCAGCCAGGGAACGGAAATGCTAAGTGCCGAGCCGCATTCTGTGGACTCAAGGGTGACCGCAGTCTGCGAATTCACGGGTGACCTGTATGAAGGATCATGAAGATCGAAGAGTGAAGAACATCGTTCTTGTTCGTGGCGTCTTCGCCGATGGCTCAAGCTGGTCGAAAGTGATTCCGTTATTGCAAGCGCAGGGCTACCAAGCGGTCGCTGTCCAGAATTCATTGACTTCGTTAAAGGACGAAGTGGCCGCTACAAAGAGAATCATTGCACTGCAGGACGGGCCGGTGATCCTTGTCGGCCATTCCTGGGGAGGCACTGTCATCAGCGAGGCTGGCGATGACCCTAAAGTTGCGGCCCTGGTGTGCGGCGCGGCCTATGCTCCGGAGGCCGGAGAGTCGGCAAACGATGCCAGCCAACCATTCGGCTGGACGGACGGGCAAAAACAGATTCGTTTGGACAGCGAGAAATTTGCCGTGCTTACTTCCGAAGGCATGCTGGAGTATGTCACCCAGGGGCTTCCGCTGGCCGAACGTGAGCTTGCCTTTGCGGTTCAGGGACAGAGTTACGGGCCTATGTTCGACGAGAAACTGAAGCTTGCCGCATGGAAGACGAAACCGACCTGGGCGGTCATTTCGACAAACGACCGAATGCTTCCACCGGCGATGGAAGAATCGAGCGCGAAGAAGATGAAGGCGGCGACAACAACCCTGCCGACGTGTCGCATGGTCATCCTCGAAGAGCCGGAGAAGGTCGCAGCCGTGATCGACGAGGCTGCGAAAGAAGCGCTGACGAAGTAGCGAACCAGAGTGTTTGGCTGCGAACGCCTGCTTTGAACGCGTTGTTATCGATCAACCCAATTCGTGAACTCTGCAACCCCGTTCCTAACAAGGAAATAGAATCCACCCCGACGACGCCAAGGAGAACACATGAGCACCATCACAGTAAAAGACGGAACAACGATCTACTACAAGGATTGGGGCAAAGGGCAGCCCATAGTTTTCTCGCATGGCTGGCCTCTCAATGCGGATGCATGGGATACACAAATGATGTTTTTCGGCGAGCGAGGCTTCCGGGTCATCGCGCACGATCGTCGCAGCCATGGCCGCTCCGCGCAGTCCTGGGATGGCAACGAGATGGACACCTATGCCGACGATCTTGCGGCGCTTTTTGAGGCGCTGGACCTCGACAATGCAATCATCGCGGGTCACTCGACCGGCGGTGGAGAAGTAGCCCACTACATCGGCCGCCACGGTTCGCGAAGAATCGCGAAGGCGGTACTGATCAGTGCCGTCCCACCGGTGATGCTTAAGTCGGAGAAGAACCCCGGCGGCTTGCCCAAGGACGTCTTCGACGGCATTCGTACCGGCCTGTTAGACGACCGGTCGCAATTCTTCAAGGACCTGAGCTTGCCCTTCTTCGGCTATAACCGGCAAGGAGCAAAGATCTCTGAGGGGGTCCGCGAAAATTTCTGGTTCCAAAGCATGCAAGGCGGGGTCAAGGGCGAATATGACTGCATCAAGGCCTTCTCCGAGACCGACTTTACCGAGGACCTGAAAAAGATCGATGTTCCCACCCTCGTGATGCACGGCGACGATGATCAGATCGTGCCCTACCTTGACTCTGGAGCGCTCTCGGCAAAGCTGGTGAAAGATGCAAAGCTGAAAGTTTATCCGGGTTTTCCGCATGGAATGCCGATCATCCATGCAGAGCAGATCAATCAGGATCTGCTGGAGTTTATCAAGTCCTAACTTTACGTGAGGGGAGAACTGACAGCTCTCCCCTCACCTAGCACGGTCTAGCCGCTCCTGGCACCGGACGAAGCGCTTGGCTGCTCCCGGGCCTGCCCCGCTCTTCTCCCCAATGCGACACAGCCATCACTTGCACGATTGATGAGCAAATCAGCTCAGACCGTTGATATAAAGTCTATATACTGACAGAAAGTGCCAACGTACGATCAATGGAAGACAAGGAGCTATTTCTGAGCAGACGGAAAGCGTCTTCTACTCCGACTTAGTTCAGCTCGAAGCCTGCACCACATTCTCCCTCTGCGCCAAAGGTCCAGCCCTCGAAATACCCACGCATTGAGTGGAACTCCAGGAACTCAATCAGTCTTAGCCAGTAGTTCACCAGGCCAGTAGTTCACTGCGCCAATAGTTCGCCGCCCGTCCAGCTCCCTATGGTGCTGTCATTCTGTGTGCGAGGTGACGTAATGTCCGGCATCACTTGCTTGATTCTCTTCATCGCAGGAACCGTTAGCCTTGCCCAAAACGTACTTACCCGCAACTACGACAATGCTCGTAGTGGCGCTAACCTGAATGAGACAATCCTCACTCCCGCGAATGTCAGCGGCCTCAAAAAACTCTTCACCGTGAACGTTGACGGCGAGGTCTATGCCCAGCCGCTCTACATGGCTAACCTGACAATTGCGGAGGTCACGCAGAATGTCGTCTTTATCGCAACCATGAACAATAGCGTCTACGCCTTGAATGCCGACACCGGGGCCGAGCTTTGGCACGTACGTTACGGCACCCCAATTAAAACAAAGGACGTCCAGTACCCCAAGAACCCGAATATCAACCCCGCGTCGCCCACCGGGATACTCTCAACGCCGGTGATCGATCCGGCCTCGGGTATTCTTTACTACGATCACGGTGAGGAACTGACTTCAGGGTCCACAAAGGCGTACAGCCATCACCTGGAGGCGATCGACATATATTCCGGCAATAAGCTATTAAACTCGCCGGTGACTATCAGCGAGCCCTTCACGACGGCAGACGGTACCTACAATTTCCTCGCCAAAAGCGAGAACCAACGGTCCAGCTTAGCGCTTGCCAGCGGCAACATCTATGTTATGTTCGCGAGCCACAACGACCAGAGCAATGGCTATCACGGATGGGTCTACGCCTACTCCGCGAGTGATCTTGGCTTCGTTGCCAGCTACATGACCACTACAACTGGAGTCAAGGGCGGCATTTGGCAGGCTGGCTCGGCGCCGGCAATCGATACGGCAGGGAACCTCTACATCTCAGTTGGGAATGGCGACTACGATGTCAGCCCTAAAGGCGTCCAACAGACTGGCGAAAGTTTCATCAAACTGAGTCCGACACTCACGCTGCTCGACTGGTTCACGCCACATAATGCCGAAAACCTGAACTCAGGAGATATGGATCTTGGCTCGTCCGGCATTCTGCTGGTCGGCGACGAATACGTCGTCGGCGGTGGCAAGGCTGGGGTGATCTATGTGGACAACGTCGACAACCTCGGAAAGTTCAACTCGTCTGAGGACCAGGTTCTGCAAGAGTTTCAGGCAGTGTATGGCATGGGCTCAAGTCACATCCACGGGACGCCTGTCTATTTCAACGGCAACATCTACGTTTGGGGCGAAAATGATTATCTTCGCGGCTTCCATTTCTCGAACGGCCTGTTCAACACAAGTCCGTTCGCCGAAAGCAGCATGACAGCGCCCGTCACCCATGACAATGGCGCGATGCCCGGCGGTTTCTTGTCCGTCTCCGCGAACGGCACGACAAACGCGATTATCTGGGCATCGACGCCATACAACGCGAATGCCAGCCAGGCCACAGTCCAGGGAGTGCTCTATGCTCTGGATCCAAATACTCTCAAAGTGCTCTGGAGCGATAAAACCAATGCTTCAAGGGACGACATTGGGATGTTTGCCAAGTTCGTTCCACTGACGATTGCGAATGGGAAGGTCTACGCAGTCAACTTCGGTCCAAAAGGGACGACAGGTGCTGCAGGGCAGTTGGTTGTCTATGGGTTGGCGAATGTTTTGGCCAAAACAGAATAGCAGCCGATCGCGTACAGGTGGGTCCGAACGACGCGGTCCTTCGGCTCATCCTGTATTTGTGGAACTTCGTGTGAAGCCAGATGCTCAGATGGCGCAGTGGCGATTAGATCGTCGCGCAAGCTTTCGTTCACTCGAGTATTCGGCATCCGCTTGAAGCCTACTAATCGCGAAAGCTGATGTCCGGGCAACACATCCCCCGCAGTTGCGACGCTCCGCGTACCGCCTCCTTAGCCTGCCTGAAAGCAAAGAGACGATACGGCTGCTCGAGTATGCACAAGGACAACTGGTTCCATGACCGGTTTTTGATGTCACCTTTGGGTAAGCTCCGGCCTCCCGACGTAGGTGAGATCTTGGTGGATTTGCACTAGCTAACCCATAAATAGTATGAATGCACAAGAGATGCCTAGCTGGTTCGAACGCTTGAGGTAGAAGCGGTCTTTTACAGCCCAACACAGGCGGCTGCTGAGTTATCTGAGTGCGGGGGGAAAAGGAAGTAAGTTGCAGGACAACACACGGGAAGATCGCGATCGTTCGAGGAACATCTTCATGAACATCTGCAGGTCGATCCATCATCAATTGCAAAACACACCGCCCTTTACTACTGTCCTGCTGTTTTGCATGGTCTTTGGCTGTAGCAATCCTGCATCGGCGCCCGGAACTGTATCCTTTCTGGATCAGGAGTGGTCGCAGCCGGATGAATTGTCCAGTGCGGCGCGCGAATCTCAGGAGTTCACCAGGGAAACGGGAATCGCCATTCGGCAGTCGCCGGTTCCCAACACCTTATTCTCTTCGCTCCCGCCTCAGGCCCAACTGGGCCTCTTGCGTAGGTCGCTCCAGGAACGGGGCCCTATTCCGGATGTCCTGGGAATCGATGTCATCTGGCCCGGTATCCTCTCCGACGATTTGATCGATGTGGGGCATGATTTTGCCACCGAACTTTCAACGATGGACCCCCAATTAGTCTCCAGCTACACGGTGCATGGCAAGGTAGTGGCCGTACCCTATCATGCGCACGTCGGCGTTCTCGCCTTTCGAAGCGATCTGCTTCTGCAATATGGGTATAGCCGACCTCCAGAGACCTGGGATGAGCTGGAACAGATGGCCGCCAGAATTCAGGCGGGTGAGCGCGCTAAGGGCAAAAAAGATTTCTGGGGTTATGTCTGGCAAGGTGCGGCCACCGAGGGCTTGACCTGTAACGCCCTTGAATGGCAGGTCTCTGAAGGAGGAGGCCGCATCATCGAAGATGATGGGACGATTAGCGTCAACAATCCTGCTGCAATCCGTTCCTGGCAGCGAGCCGCCCGCTGGATCGGCAGAATCTCGCCGCCTGGTGTCGTGGCGTACCAGGAAGTGGATTCGCTGAGCGCCTGGGACGCCGGGAATGCTGCCTTTATGCGCAGCTGGCAGTGGGGTTACCGTCTTACGCATCCCAGGGATTCGCCTCTACGGGACAGAACCGGTTATACAAGCATGCCTGGAGGATCCGTGGGCCGTGTGGGTACCTTGGGAGGCGTCGGTTTGGCTGTTCCCCGATCTTCAACTCATCCTCGGGAAGCACTCGCGCTCATCCGTTTTCTCATCGCTAAGGAGCAGGAGTCGAAAGTGGATCCGGCTCACTTCGTGCCGATCCCCCCAACCCAACTCTACGACCTGCCACAGATACTGCAGGCCTATGCCCCCTCGACTAGACTGAATCAACAAAACAGCTGGCTGGTTAGCCGGCCTTCGAATGTCACCGGTCGCGCTTATGAAAATGTCACCCAGGCTTACACCCAATCGGTGCATTCGGTTTTGACCGGCCAGAAATCGGCGCCCGAGGCGGCAGCAGAATTGGAGAAGCAATTGATTCGAATAACCGGTTTCCGTCCTGGGCCGCCCAAGATGTGAAAACCATGCCACTATCTCGGTCGGGTGTGTCGGTGGGGCAAGCGCTACCATTGGGCGGAAGACATGGCGCCGGGATGATCCTCAGGAAGCGGGACTGAATGAAATCTTCAGATTATTTCAAAGTTGGTCCTCGGCTGACGCTTGCCTTTGCGCTGCTCATGGCCTTGATTCTGGCAGGGAATGGCTTTGTCATCTGGCAATTTCATGTAGCGAGCATCCAAATCGATCGTCTCACCGCGGCAAATCGACGACTGATTGCGGTAATGCAGCTCCAAGTGGGCCTTCTCTCATTCCACCAGCGGCTGGACGATCTCGCACGGTCAGGCGACGCACACCAGTTGGCCGATGAAAGCGGGGCGTTACGCTTAGCCCTCCAGGAACAGGCTCAACGAGCGGGAATGACCGCCGCCAACCTCGGAACCCAAGTAGATCCGGCTTTCCTGCCAACTCTGAAAACGATCGAAGTCGCTTTGTCAGCACAACTGGACGCCATTAACGACTTAGCGAAATCAGGTGATTGGGGAACTGTGCAGCGCCGTCTAGACAACGAACTAAAACCGATTGAAAGTCAGACTTCAGTATTAGTCGGGAACTTTCAACAACAAGCCAACGCTGAATTGACACAGGCGGTCTGGAGAATGGGAAGCGTGCAGCGGCGGATTTTTTTGGTCGTGCCGATCACGGCAGTCTCGACGTTTTTCATTGCGGCCTTCTTTGGCTGGGCAATGACGCGACGCATAGTTGAACTTCGCCTAGAAGAACGTGTCAGCGAACGAACACGGATCGCGCGGGAACTGCACGATACTCTGCTACAGAGTTTGCATGGATTGATGTTCGAGTTTCAGGCAGCGCGCAATATGTTCCGGAAGCGGCCAGAAGAGGCGTTGCAAGCCCTCGACAGCGCCATTGTCGGAACCGAACGAGCGATCATCGAGAGTCAGGAAGCCATTGAAGATCTGCGCAGCACTGCGACAGCCGAGGATGATCTGGCTCAGTTGATAAAGTTAACAGGAGAGAACTTCGCTACCCCGCGAAGTGAGGACTATGATCCTCCGGCATTTGGACTCACCGTTGAGGGTCAACAACGGGCATTAAGTCCGGTGATCCGAGATGAAGTGTACGGAATCGCGCGTGAACTATTACGGAACGCCTTCAGGCACGCTCAAGCGCGACGCATCGAAGCTGAGATCCTCTACGACGAATACCAGCTCCGGGTGCGTGTCCGCGACGATGGGAGAGGCATGGACCCACAAGTGCTCGAGCAAGGGATGCGTCCTGGGCACTGGGGTTTACCCGGAGTTCGAGAACGAGCACAGCAAATTGGCGGGAAACTCGATGTTTGGAGCGAAGCGGGAGCAGGAACAGAAGTTCAACTGAGTGTTACTGCTTTGGTAGCCTATGAAAAAGCATCGATCCGCTCCAGATTCGAAGGATCGCAAGGGGCTGAAAATCATGAGCATCGATCCTAGCCTGATTCGAATTCTTACGGTGGACGACCATCCTCTTCTTCGTAAAGGGATCGCCGCCCTGGTTAACGCTGAAGACGACATGAAGCTGGTTGCGGAAGCGTCCAGCGGAGAGCAAGCCATCGAGAAGTTCCGAGCCCATCGACCCGATGTGACTTTGATGGATATCCAGCTGCCTGGCGTAAACGGGATCGAGTGCATCATTCAAATTCAGAAAGAGTTCCCGAATGCGCGGATCATCGTTTTGACTACCTATAGTGGCGATGTTCAAGTGGTGCGGGCCATCAAGGCAGGAGCGCGAGCTTATTTGCTAAAAAGACAGGTGCATCGGGAACTCCTTGAGACGATTCGAGCCGTCCATGCCGGACAGCGCCGCATACCTCAGGAGATTGCCGTGGAGCTCGTGGATCGGTCCTGGGATGACCTCACCCCGCGCGAAATTGACGTCTTGCGACTAATCGCCTGCGGGAACACCAATAAAGAGATCGCAGATCAGCTTTCAATCGGGGAAGCAAGCGTGAAAAGCTACATCGCCAACATATTCTCGAAGCTCGACGCCAAGGACCGGGCTCATGCGGTCACCATCGGGTTGAAGCGAGGAATTATCGAGCTCTAGATCCCCCGAAAGACGGAGGCAGAGGCATCCGATTGGGCCTTTTGAAGTTGCCGCCAACATCATAAAGTCAAGACCGGAAAAGGGGTGTTCGTGCAACGTCTTTTCTCCGGGTTTCCCAATGGTTGGCCGGGAAGTGGCCTCCTTTTGCATCGCGTGATCACTGCGGGATTTCTCTTTTATTTGGGCTTTGGTCACATGAATGATGCCGCCGAGTTCGCACTAGTCTTTCCGCGTGTGATCGGAGGATGTGCGGGTTTTCTTTTGCTCCTCGGGCTATGGACCCCCATCTGTGGAACCTCGATCGCGGTCGCTGAGGTATGGATCGCTCTTGCGTTGTCGGACCACAGCGGGGTTCCGATCTTGTTGGCAGCATCAGGCGCCACGCTGGCGATGATCGGGCCTGGAGCATGGTCCGTTGATGCGCGTCTCTTCGGAAGGAAGCATTTCGAAATTCAGCAGCGATGAAGCTTCATCTCCCGCTTAAAACGGTAGCCTCCCCCTGTAAATGGTAGCGTCCTGCCCATTCCTATGGCGGTCCGGCAAGAGTCGATTTGTGGTTGTATATGGCCGGAAGGTCATTCCATACTCACTTCGAACTAAAGAATCCGATTGCCCCCCTCGATCCAACACCGGTTACAGGCGAAGGTGGTTTGTGACCATCAACTCGTGGAAAGGACCCGACTATGACTTCGCCTGCCGAATCGATCCCGAACGTTGAGGGGTTTCATGTTCACCTCGGAACACCGGACGAGCTTCCTGTATCCAGAGAAACGCACGCAGAGGTCCGCTCATCCTCCAGGCAACCGCAGTCACTCTGCTCGCGAGGATATTTGGACCACGTCGCGCGCGCGAAATTCGGAGACATCATCGGCGACAGTCCCGCGCTAAAGATTGCGTTGAACCTGGTGTCCCTCGTGGCGCCTACGAATTCGAGCGTGATGATCCTGGGTGAGACGGGTACCGGTAAAGAGCTTATCGCGCGCGCCATCCACAATCTGAGCGGCCGCCGAGAGCGGGCCTTTGTCAAGTTGAATTGCGCCGCAATCCCACTTGGGCTCCTCGAGAGCGAGCTGTTCGGGCATGAGAAAGGGGCATTCACTGGCGCCGTCGCACAGAAGACCGGACGCTTCGAGCTCGCGCACAAAGGCACCCTCTTCCTTGACGAAGTGGGTGATATCCCTTTGGAACTCCAGGCAAAACTACTTCGCGTCCTGCAGGAGCAGGAATTCGAGAGGCTGGGCAGCAACCGCACCAACAAGGTAGACGTGCGGCTGATCGCAGCCACTCATCGCGATTTAGCCGCCATGGTAAAGCAAAATTCGTTTCGTGAAGATCTCTATTATCGGCTGAAAGTGTTCCCGATCACCGTTCCCGCCCTGCGGCGGCGTGCTGAAGACATCCCAAAACTGGTGTGGCACTTCACCAAGCTCTATGGGCAGAGAATGAACAAGAGCATCGACGCAATACCCACTGAGACTATGGATGCGCTGGTGAAATATCGTTGGCCTGGAAATATTCGTGAGCTGCAAAACTTCATTGAGCGGGCGGTGATTCTCTCCCCTCACACGGTGCTGCGCGCACCCACTAGCGAGCTCGAGCAATTCGGTGTTCACGAAGGATCAAGTTTACCGATGACCTTACTTAACGAGGTGGAACGAGATCATATTGTCCGTGCTCTTGAAGCGAGCAATTGGGTAGTGGGCGGCCGGAATGGCGCCGCAGAGAGGCTGGGAATGAAGCGAACATCGCTGGTTTATCGAATGCGGAAGCTCCGAATTTACCGCCCGATTTCCATCCCCAAAACAAGTGCTTTCGAAGGTTGTGCTTCTTAGGATGAACTCTCTTCTCGCTGCCATGTGAATAGCATGGCCGCAACAGGAACCCGCCACTAAGTGGACATCGATCGCATGTCTGTCAACGAACAACCCTGCCACCGCTTCGCTCTCGAAACTGAGGTTCAGAGATCCATCCATATGCGACGGATAGGAGCCACGGGAAACGCGCGTGTAGTGGCGTGCCGATGAACTCACTTCGTGTCTTCTCCTCCAGGCCTGCATGATCCGCATGAGGCCGGCCAGAGCGCCTTTGCGACCTTAGCTCATTTAATGATAACGTTATCTATATTCAACGTTTTGGTGTTCTTGATCTCTAGACTACGCATGATTTTGTCAGAAACGCTGAATCCCATCCTTGATTCAAAAGCATTCGATCCTATTTACCGGAGATTTCCAAATTCCATGCGTCATTATTCCTTCAGGTCTGTGCTCACAGGCGCCGTCGCCTTTGTGGTCACAGCTGCGACTCTATTTGCTCAAACCATTACCGGCTCAATCAGTGGGAACGTCACCGATCAAAGTGGGGCGGTGATTGCAAATGCCACAGTGACTATTACGAATCTGGCGACTGGCGTGACCACCCGCAGTGTCACCAACGGAGCCGGCGATTACAACGTGCGATTTCTGCAGATCGGCCAATACACCATAACCTTGCATCAAGATGGTTTCGCGGATCAGAAGGTCGGTCCGATCACGTTGGAAGTGGATCAGATAGCCAAGGTCAACGTTCACCTGGGCCTCAGCAATTCAACAGAGCAGGTCAACGTCAGCGCCGACCTTCAGCCTATTCTCGATACGGACAACTCCCGCGTCGCTACCACCTTTACCGCAAGCACGATCGAGAACATTCCGCTCAACGGGCGAAACTTCTCAGCGGTCACCCAGTTTCTGCCGGGCTCGATCAACACTCAGCCACAACAGATGAGCGGAGTCAATGCCATCGAGCGGGACACCAATCAGGGTGGTCAGGTCTCCGTCAACGGCAACCGCGGACAGGCGAACAATTACCGGCTTGACGGCATTGAAATCAACGAGACGATCAACAATACTATCGGTTATAACCCTGCTCCGGAGGCGATCGGCAACCTCACGGTCATCACTTCAAATGCCGACGCCGAATTCGGTAACGTGAATGGCGGCGACATCGATGCAGTGCTGAAGAGCGGCACCAATCACCTGCATGGGGGGGCATTCGGCTACTTGCAGAACGACACTCTAGATGCCAACACCTGGTCGAACAATCTCGCTGGAGTTCCGAAACAGCCCTACACGCAAACAATCTTCGGCGGCACCCTCGGCGGACCGATCAAGCGCGATAAACTATTTTTCTTCGCCGACTATGAAGGCATCCGCTACCACCAGGGCGGTACGCAGGCGGCAAGCGTCATCCCTGCAGCGATGCGCAACGGAGACTTCTCCGCGTTGCTCCCGGATATTCAGCTCTACCATTTTGTTCCCGGTGTTGGCCAGGTAGCATACGCCAACAACCAGGTGCCAATCCTCAGCCCGGCGGCCAAATTTCTATTTGCTCATCCGGAACTCTATCCATTGCCCAATCAGAATGCAGTCGCTGGGACCTTCGGTGTCCTAGATAACTACCAGGGATCGTACCGGAACATCGTTTACAACAACCAGGGCGACCTTAAAATCGATTACACGGTGGGCCCGCACGACACTATCATGGGACGCTACTCCCAGTCGGATGCCGGAGACCAACAGACGCAGGCCCCATTGTTGATTACCTTCCCGACCGCCAGCCAGTATCCCTTCAAGGGCCTGGCGTTCAATTGGGTACACACCTTCTCGCCCTCCATCGTGAACGAGGCGCGCGCCGGTTATTCGCGGGTCCGCTGGATACAGGGTCTTCCCGAGGATCTGACTGGCGCCTTCGGATTGAACGGCAACAGCCTGCTGGGTATCAACGCTGCGCAACCATACCCTGGATTCGCCGATCTCGCGTTCAACGCGCAAACCTCCGGCAGTTCGAATGCGGCAAACGTGCCAACAACGATCGGCACTTCCGGGCTGGCCAGCAATCTACTCGATAACACCTTTACATACGGGGACAACCTGACTATCGAACGCGGCAAGCACACCTTCAAGATGGGTGTGGAGATACTGCGTTATCAGCAGAATGACTTCTATCCAGGAAACAATGGCGCGATGGGCAGCTTCGGCTACTCTGGCAACTTTACGTCGAACGCGACGAATCCCGGCTATTCTGTAGCTGACTTTGTTACTGATCAGGCATTGGTCGCAGGTGTAGGCCAGGTGACCGGCCGCACTGGACAGCGCCAATTCCGCGACGCCGGTTTCTTCCAGGATGACTGGAAGCTGACGCCAACACTAACCGTCAACCTGGGCCTCCGCTATGAATACGATCAACCCATCTATGAAGTGAACAACAAGCAGGCGAACGTCGACCTGGACACGGGAGCGGTGTACACCGCGGGCGAGCAGGGTGCAGGCAAGGTGTTTGGCGACAGCCGCGCTCTTTACAGCCCCACCTATACCAATTTCATGCCGCGTTTAGGATTTGCGTGGCAGATGAATCCACGGATCGTTTTTCGCGGCGGCTATGGGATCACCAACTACCTGGAAGGCACGGGAGCAGCACTGCGCCTGAATTACAATCCGCCGTTCCACGGGTCGTTCTCGGAGACAGCGCAGACGCCGACAACAAATTCTCCGGGGACGCCCATTACCGTCGAGTCCGGTCTGCCGGTCGGCGAATCGGCGCCACCCACCAGCTACAACGCCTGGGACAAAAACCTGAAGCCAGCGTTCATTCAGGAGTTCACCTTTGGCAATGAGATCCAACTCGACAATCAGACCTCGATCGCAATGACGTATCTCGGGCAAATTGGCGATCACCTGGTCGATCCGCGCGCAGCCAACCAGCTTGCCGCCCCGGGGGCTATCGCGCCCTATGCTACTCTCGTCGGGCAGCAAGGGTCGATCGTCGAGACCCAGTCGGAAAGCGTCATGAGCTATAACGCCCTGCAGATTCAGGCCCGCCATCGTCAGAGCAATGGACTTGAGTATCAGGTGAACTACACCTGGTCGCATTCCTTGACTAACAATGCCGGCTTCTTCGGGGTCTCCGATGTGAACGGCGCCAGCCCTTACTGGCAGGATGCCAATAACGGCCGTGCCGATTACGGCAACGCAGGCTTCGATGTTCGGCAGAATCTTTCCGCCACCGGGGTATACCAGCTTCCATTCGGTCGCGGGCGGCGATTTGGCAGCAGCATGAATCGCTGGGTGGATGAAGGACTTGGAGGCTGGAAGCTGGCCGGAGACGCGATCGTCTTCTCCGGTTTACCAGTGACGATCAATGGGCCGAACAACACCAACGTCTTCAATCGGGCGGAGCGAGCAAATCAATATAGGACGCTGCGGATTAGCAATCGCTCACTGAGCAATTGGTTTGGCACCGATCCTTCCGCGACGCCTTGCCTTGGGCTTGGGATCGACAACGGGCAATGCGCGTACGGTGCGGCTGGTCCTGGCCAATTTGGCACGGCGGCCAACAACACCGAACGGGCACCCGGCTATGAACAGGTCGATCTCGCGGCATCCAAGTCGTTTGCGATCTCAGAATCGCAGCACCTGGAGTTTCGCACCGATTTCTTCAACGCCTTCAACATCGCCAGCTATGACAACCCTGACAACAGCATCCAGGACAAGAGCTTCGGCAAGATCACGAACGTCCGCTCGCTGCCGCGTCAGATTCAGATGTCCCTGCACTACTCTTTCTAACCATCCGCCTCATGCGGCAGTCACGATTGCATTAACCTGAGTGATCTTCGAACCAAGTGTTGATTCTTAGAAGTTAATGCAATCGTGTTAGTTATTCTCTGGTGCCGACCAGCGAAAACATAGCGCCTTGAGGGTCCTGACCGTTAATAATCCAGCCGCCACCGGGAACCTGCATGGGACCGTTAACAACCTTGCCGCCGCCGGACTTGACTCGCTCGATGGCTCCGCCGATGGAATCGACGCAAAGGTAGAAGTTCCAGCATGAGACCGGGATATAGGGAGCTTTGGTCATCATTCCGCCGTCTCCCATTTCTTTGTGGTCGCCCTGGTCGAAGATGCGATAGACACCCATCTCCCCCATATCCATATCCATCATTTTGGTCCAGCCAAAGAGCTTGCTATAGAAGTCAAATGCGCCGTCGAGGTCAGTCGTGTAGAGTTCGTGCCAGCCGATCGTGCCCGGTGTAGGCGGTGCGGGACGTTCCGGCGAGGGCATGGCTGGGTTGGGGGTAAAGATCACAATGGCAGCGCCCTGAGGATCGGACATGACGGCGAAGCGAAGCATCCCGGGAACATCAGCGGCGGGCCTCAACAGCTTGCCTCCCGCTTCGACGACTTTTTCTATGTGGGCGTCCACATCGTCGACGGCGATGTAGCCGACCCAAGCGGTGTGCCCTGGTATGTTCAACATACCGGCGATGCCGACCTTGCCGAGATTGAAGATGGTGTACGGCATGCCCTCGCTGGGCATCTCCTGGGTCGTCCAGCCGACCACCTCAGAGTAAAACTTTCCTGCGGCCTGTGTGTCGCTGGTCATGAGTTCGTACCAGCCGAATTTTCCTTTGGGTGTAAACATGGCGGAAGTCTTCCTTGTCGAGTAGACGTGGTAGAACTGCGGGCATTTTGCTAACTGGCTACGGTGACATCCCAGCTTGACCTATGTCAACTTGGTTCAAGATTAATTTTGGTGCACGTTTGGCGGCAGAGGCCAGTCAGCGTGAGAGGGTGGCGGGATTGATCGCGCCCGTTGGCTCTCCGTTACTTCCGGCCAATTGTCCGTTTGGACTGATGGTCCGCGCTTCGTTATCAAGCGAACCGCTACATCAGGCTCAGAGCTTAATGCGTCTTCACGGCAACCAAAGTTTCGATCAATCACTTGATTGATCAATCGGATGATGATATTGTCTCCCCATGAAGTCTGAAACCGCCGAAAACATCATCCCCGCCATCACCGAGCAGATCGATCGGCGCAAAAGCTTGCTCCAGGCGGCGTTTGACGTGATTGCGGCGTCGGGGTTTGAAGGCCTCCGCACCCGCGCTGTCGCCGAGCGGGCCGGCGTCAATATCGCCACTCTCCACTACTACTTCCCCACCAAGCAGCTGCTGATCGAGGGTCTTGCGCAGTTTCTCACCGGCATCTTTATGACGCTGCACGCGCCCCCTCTCCCACTCACCGGTTACAAGGCCCTCGACCAACTCCGACAGGAGTTCCTCGACACCCGCTTCTACAACGACCGCTACCCCGAGCTGCAGATCGTTATGGAGGAGCTCTCGCTGCGGGCAAAGCGCGACCCAGGTGTTCAACAAGCCCTAGGAGTCATGTTGCAAAGTTGGCGCGCATGGATCGCGACCATCGTCCAGGGCGGCATAGCCGAACGAGCATTTCGTCGCGACCTCGATCCCGAAGATACGGTCGCCACGCTGATGGCGGTGATGGCGGGAAAGTCTGTCGCGGGCTCCGACGAGCTTAACAGAATTCAACGCGGGGTCGAGTCCTGGCTGCTCGCGCCCGAAGTGAAGAAAAAGTTAAAGGAGTCGAATCATGATTGATCCCACAAGGAACAACGACTTGGAAGTGCTCATCGTCGGCGGCGGCATAGGCGGCCTCTGCCTTGCTCAAGGTCTGAAGAAGGCTGGAGTCGACGTCCACGTCTACGAACGCGACCTCACGCCAACGTCGCGCCTTCAGGGTTTCCGGATCCACATCGATCCTGACGGCAGCGGGGCGCTTCATGAATGCCTGCCCGGCCATCTCTGGGAGATTTTCGTCTCCACCTGCGGCGACTTTTCACAGGGGTTCACCATGCTCAACCAGCGGCTCGAAGAGCTGATAAAGTTCCGCGATCAGCCTCAGGCCAGCGATCTCGTCGCGCAGCACCGCTCGGTCAGCCGAATGACCCTTCGCCAAATCCTACTCTCCGGACTTGGCGATGCGGTTCACTTCGGCAAACGCTTCGAACGTTATGAGCAGCGAGAGGACGGCCGGATCATCGTTTTCTTTGACGATGGCTCAAGGGCGCAATGCAATGTGCTTGTCGCCGCCGACGGAGTGAACTCCCGCGTCCGTCAGCAGTACCTTCCCGGCAACGACCCCTTCGATACCGGCGTGATCAGCCTCGGCGGCAAGATCCCCCTGACCGATGGCGTGATGGCCATGATCCCTCCGTCCCTGCTCGATGGCCCCGCCATCGTCCTGCCTGCGGAACCTGCCAACCTCTTTCTCGCGGCATGGAGGCGGTCTTCCCATGCAAGCGAGCAGGTGAAGTTGCTGAGCGCAGCGAATGCCGCCGGCGAAGCCGCCCAAGACGAAGGAGACTATGTCGTCCTCGCGCTTGCCGCAAAGCGCGAATTCTTCGGTTTCGACACCGAAATCCCGGAGAGCACTCCAGGAGAAATGCGTGCCATCCTCCGCCGCAAGATGCTCAACTGGCACCCAAACCTGCGTAAGCTCGCCGAGATGACCGGCGACGAACTAGGCTTTCTCCGCATCCGCAGCTCGCAGCCAACCCCGCCCTGGACGCCATCGAACGTCACCCTGCTGGGCGACGCCATCCACAGCATGACTCCGTTTCGCGGCATCGGTGCGAATGTGGCGCTGAGAGACGCGGCGCTGCTGTGCTCCAAACTGGTTGGGGCGCAAAGGTCGGGCGTGCCCGCGGCGAGCAGGATTGGAGAGTATGAGGCGGAGATGCGGATCTATGGCTTCAAGGCCGTTGCTGAATCCCTCAAATCGATGGAGCAGGCGGTCGCACCAAAGAAGCTTGGATTCAAACTGGGGATGTCCGCAATGCGGGTTGCGCACCGAGTTCCTGCGCTCCGTCGCCGGATCATGGAGCAGCGCGTCACCCGCCCCAAATCTCGATTGGTAAATCAGGTTCAACCCTGATTTCTAAGCATCGCTAGACAACTATGAAGTAGGATCCATGGCAATCTCAACCAGCGCACCTAAATCAAGAGCGCGCTGTTCCCGGGACCATAGCTCGCCGTCCGCCACCTTCAAGCCGGGCAACGGCGCGGTGAGCTGCAGGGCGGGCGTGGCCGTCGGTCGAGACGCAGGCGTAGCCGTTTTTGATGCCAATTATGACCCCGACTTTTGACCCGCACAAATTGTTGAAAACAGGAAAGGGAAGTCGTGGGTCAAAACTTACCCTTTGCGACACGGAGGGTCTTTCGATCTGAAGTTCCAATAACCCGATTTTCAGGAATTACACTGAACGCGAGATGGGCGCGGATGCCGGGAGATCCGATTGCACGGTGATTCGTAGGATCGCTCCATTCGCAGGATCCAAGTACAACAGACCGTGGTACGCTGGGGTCCCGTGATAGGCATTTGAATCTTGCTCTGCACCCGGGGTGTAGCCGGCGGCGTCTTCGGTGCTCCGAACGCAACAACAATTGACCGCGAAATGCGAGCCCTCGTGGGCCTTTCGCAGTGCTCTTAATGCGTTCTTCCGGCTCATCGCTAATAACTTCCCGGCCCTTTTGATAAGTGATGGTCAGGCGGAATATTCCGCCCGAGTGGAGCTGACCTGCCGGGGACCGGCCGCTGTGGGTTACAACCGACGGACTGTCATCGAAGCTTTGCGTCTGACGCGTCGCCAGGAAGTCCGGCAGTTGTCGAAGCGTCACAGCGACAAACTGGACTGCCTGATTCAGCATCATCTGTTGATCTGAGATCGAAGGCGCCGATCTTGAAACTGTTTGGGATGCTGGTGGATCCAAAAAGGTCGACGTGTCTTACAGCAGTTCCAACTCCTCCAAGGTTTGTGGCCCGGGCTTGAACTCCTTGGTCAGGGAGGTGAGTACACTTTGGGTTAACCGCTCAGTTAGATCAATTGAAGCAAGCTTCTGAGCCACATCAGCGTCGGCCGTCTTCTTTGCACTTTCGAGCGACATTATTTCGCGCAACCCTTGAACCGTCCCGCGTGTGGCTGCGGATGCAGGGAAAACGAACATCGTAATCAACGCCACTCGAAGTGCGTTTCGCACTAGTCCCCCAAGTCAACGGAAGAGGAGCAAAGGTGTACTATGAACATCATTTTTCTGACGACCGCGGCTGCATTCCCGCGATCCTGAGTGCAAGCGAACACGGCACTTGTCGACGCCGCACTCCAGTCACACAAGCACCTAGAGAATGGCGCTTTAGAAGAGCGTTCGCCACTCGGCCGGGGACATCGATTTCAGAGAAGACTACCAATGGAGGGCTTGAGGCTGAATCCGTGCCAGGTCGCCTTACTGACGCCTTACTGATTTGAACCGGCTGGTTCTTCTAAATAGGCGTTTGGTTCATCAATGAATCCAGGTAACCCGAAACGCAGCAACGTGCTGCAATCCGCTACGGGCAGAGGAGGGCTATAGAGAAATCCCTGGACTTCTGAGCACTGTTGCTCTCGGAGGTAGTCGAGTTGCTGACGCGTTTCGACGCCCTCACCGATGCAGTCGAGATGAAGACTCCTACCTAGATTTATGATGCCTCCAACAACAGCGCGAGCAGCCGGTCGCGACGCAATGTCGCGCATGAAGGACCGATCAATTTTTAGTCGATCGAGTGGGAACCGGCTCAAATAAGACAAGGACGACCATCCCGTGCCGAAATCATCCAACGAGAGGCTGACCCCAAGACTCTTCAGGTCTTGCATAATCGCGACCGTATTTTCCGAGGCGTCCAGGGTCAGGGTTTCTGTTAGCTCAAGCTCCAAGTACTTGGCGTCCAATTCAGTCTCACGCAAGACTTGATCTACCGCATCGACGATGTCGCCCCCATAAAATTGTTGCGCAGAAACGTTGACTGCCACTCTAACGGGTGAGAGCCTCTCCTTTTGCCACATCACGTTCTGCATACATGCCGTTCGTAAGACCCACTTTCCCACCTCGACCATCAATCCCATTTCCTCAAGTTGCGGAATAAATTGGCCGGGAGGAGTCAAACCATAGATTGGGTGATCCCAACGCAGCAACGCCTCGACCCCGGTTATAACGCCTCTGACGGTTGATACCAAGGGCTGATAGTAGAGTACAAACTCGCCCCTAGCGCACGCCTGGAGAAGGTCGTTCTCGAGATTCCGCCGAGTCCGAGCCGTGTCAGTGAGGTCGCTCGCAAAGGAGCGATACGCGCCGCGGCCCAGCTTCTTTGCCTCATACATGGCGGCGTCCGCGGACCGAAGCAGAGCCTGGGGATTTTCGCCATCGGTCGGGTATGCGCAAATACCGACGCTCCCACTGATGCGCAGGTCGCGGCCTTCGATCTGGAACGGTTCAATCAAAGCGGCCAGTATCTTCTGCGCGACGCGTTCCCCGCCTTTATCATCGCTAGACATGGGTGCGGCGATAATGAATTCATCTCCGCCTAACCGTGCTACGATGTCGCTGTCGCGCAGACAGGCTCTGAGGCGCTTTGATACTGCCTCGAGCAGGCGATCGCCAACTCGGTGACCAAAACTGTCGTTAACGTTCTTGAAGCGATCCAGATCAAGCATCAGCACCGAGAGTCGCGTCTGATCGCGTGCAGCTTGGACCGTTGCCTGCGTGAGGCGATCCTCCAGGAGAATGCGATTGGGAAGTCCAGTCAGTGCATCGTGCAGGGCCATATGGTGGATCTTTGCTTCCGCCAGCTTTCGGTCCGTGATGTTGTGGGCTATCCCCATTGTGCCGATGATCTGGCCGCGCCGATCTTTCAGCGGGACCTTGGTGGTGAGGACCCAGCTCTCATGACCGTCGGGCCAAGTCTCCTTCTCCTCGACGCCGATGACGGGCTCGCCGGTAAGGATAATTTCTTGCTCGTCTGCAAGTGCCCGCGCAGCATGTTCGGAGCTGAAAATGTCGGAGTCGGTCTTGTTCACGGCCTGCGACGGATGGGCCAATCCGCAGTAATCTGCCATTGCCCGGCTGATTCTTATGAATCGGCTGTTGCGGTCCTTGAAGAATACGTTGTCCGGAATATGTTCAAGGAAAGCTTCCAGCAGATCGCGGTCGGTCTGATAACGCCGATTAGCGATCGATTTGAGGGCGACCAACCCAATCACTACAAGTGTAAATGTGCCAATCCAGGCGGCGTCACGGGGAGCCGAGCCCGTTATCTTCGCGCGAACCCAGTGATTCGATACTCCGGCCAGGAGTTGAATGGCGATCATGGGCGCCAACGCTGTTCGAGTGGAGTAATCCTGGTGCCAGGAGCTTCCGGAATGTATCCCTGCCTTTTCATGTTAGACGATCTCTTCAGGTAATTTGCCTGGCATTCCATGCTTTCCATCGATCGTCTTTCCACTCCTGTTTGGTGTGCAACCAGTCCCTATGGTTAACCACGCACATAGGTTTGTTGCATGCGCAAGACGCTCCGCGGTGGAAATCAGGAGGCCATCAACCATCTACAAGTTACTAAAGTGTGGTTAGCCGCACACAGCAGAGTTCTTAAAGTGAGGAAGCAGGGCCAGGGCCTCGCTACCTATAGCGTCACTTTATGTCCGCCGAGCGGGGGATAGGACGATTTGGCCAAGGCTGGTAATTAATAGCAAAATGCATCAACGCAAGTAGTAAACTGGCGGCAAATACAACGTTTGTGAGGTATGAGTATCACTACTTTTCCGGGTACATTTGCCATGCTCAGCAGCTTGTCTGAGTAATACAGCAAGACAGTTGGCAAGCCTCCGTGTGTTTAGGAGGAACTTAGGCGCACGTCAGGATCAATCGCGGAGCGGTTTGGCTTCGATCAAATTGCTCAATCATCTGGAGCGGATTAAGGCCACTCCCCGGTACTCATAGTTGATTCGCAGGGGGGATAGAAAATATAGATGATATGCACTGCACCAATAGGAAGGATATTGGGCGGTATAAGCGATAGGGTTAATACTGACGATCAATGTATTCCTTATCGAACAGGCAAGGCCTGAAGTTAAGACTTAGCACTCTATGTCAGGTTCTCAGTGGTGATGATTTCTCAGGCCTCCTCAGAGATTGACGGATAACAGGTGAACTCCTCGGAAGAAATCTGCCAGTAAGGCATGAACTTCTCCCCAGGGTTACCACGCACCGTGAAATGCAAAGGCGACTGGGCGTCCGCCTGCAGATGATCTTTGAGAGACTCCGGCCCATTCCCTTTTCCTACCTTTAGCCGGGCCGTGGGAGCGCCGACAGCGGCGAGAAGAATGGGGCCGTATTCAACCGAATACCTCGTCTCGCCCGCGATCTGGTCGGCTCCACGGTATGGTTTCACACGGATGGACGCCGGCAGGGTAAATTCAATAGTGTCTCCAGTGGCCCAATTGCGATCGAGCACTACATAGGAGCCGGGCTTGCCGGTTCCAGCGTTCTCGCCGTTCACCGCAATGGCCATTGGGCTGCTCGCCCATGACGGCACCCTGATACGGATCTTCGCCTGCGTCGCTGTTTCGGCACTCACCGTTGCCTTCACCCCGGTTTCATAGGGGAACCGTGTCTTCATTGCCAGCGAAAGTGATTGTCCGTTTTGTTCCCAGCGGACCGTGGACGGTTCATACATGTGGACGTAAATGCCGTCCGGAGCAATGGAGTAGATATGTTCGGGGAGCGACCCAAGCAGTCTCGTGCCCTGGCCTTCGCAGCAGGTATTCTCGTGCGTAGATTTTTCCTTCTTGCCCTGTAAGATGGTGTGGTAGCGAAGACCGGCGCTGCCGTCCTGGTTGGCCATCCCCACGTTGTAAATGGATTTCTCGATCTCCGCCGCAAAGCGTTCGTCATCCGGATGGAGCATCTGAAAACGCTGGCTTAAAAAGACCCAGAAAGAGCTTCCGCATAACTCGCCGAGTTCCTGGTGAAGATAGTTGCTATCCGGCGGATCCTTCTGGAACTCAATGATGGAGATACTGCCTCCGGCCTGCTGCCAGTGAGCGCGGTATAACTCCCAGGCTCCAAGTACGGCGTCGTGGTAACGTTCATCGCCGGTGGCGAGGTAGAGATCGAGATAAGCCTCAAGATTGGTCAGCAGATAGCAGTGCGGGCGATCGTATGGATACTGCCATACCTGATCTTCCTCCCGCGCGGCCAGGCCGGTGAGCCATCCATCTTCCTGATAATAACGCTGGATCACTTGCACATCGGCCGGCTTTCCTACCGGGCTCAGGCTCACGCGCGTGTTGGCGATCATTCCCTGTCCGCCTTGAATTGCTCCGCGCAGCATATCGGGGAGGAACGGCTGATCATTGAACCAGTCGTAGTACCCGCGCAACATGGGAAGCGGCTTCGGATTGCCCGCATAAGCCGCCTCCAATAGCCCATGGGTGAGCCACGCGCGGGTGTAGGCGGCCCGCTCCGAGTAGGAGATCGTATCTTCGGGATAGGCCATGATGTACCCGTTCGGCTGACGGCATTCTTCAATGCCATCCACCACCTGATTCAGCCGCCTCCGCAACTCAGGGTCATCAATCCACCGGACGGTATTGCCTGCGCCCATGAGGAAGCGCCCGGCGTTCGAACCGGCGAGGTCTTCTTCCCAAAAGATCTGGGAGCCTGTCGGTTTGAAATCCTTTACCTTTCCGGTCCTTTCATAAAACTGCCGCAGCAGGTCAGCCACAGTGAAGGAGTTCAAGAGGTATTGAATATTGTTCTCCATCGCAGTCTGCAACACACCGCCTTCGAGCGTCACACCGCCCCGCGGCGCCGCAGCCATCGGTTGAGGCCGCTTCCACGTCGAAGCGTCGGTAACCCGGTGGGGATTGTCCATGCGAATACCCTCGCCGTCCTGCCGGGGCGCGCGGGTCAGTTGCTTCAACTCTTCCGGCGTATTTCCGTACACAGGGTCAGCGGTGGCGTTGCAGCCAACCGCAATGTCGTGTCCACCCGATAGCACTCCGATCTTGGCGATGACAAGGCTGTAGTCCTTGCTCTCCACTGGCTTAGCGCCTAACGGGGCAAACTCTTTGGCGGGAGGAATCATGACCGGACGCAGCTTTGTCGCGGTCAGGCGGACATAGCGCGCCTGCACCGCTCTTGCTGGATATTGGGTGATGTTGTCCTTGGGATCGGGGAAGTCTGCCTGGCTGAAATCGGCAATGATCTGGGGATGACTGAACCCTTCATCTTCGGCTGCCTCAAGTCGAAAGCACAGTGGAAAGCCTTCGCCGCCGTAATACTGATCGCGGCCTGGGAACATCTTTTCCGAGGCAGGAAAGAGCTGAATTGCTTCGATCGCCACGGACTTGGTCAAATCGATCTGCACCCAGGTCGTGATAGCGGGCGTCTGCACGACCTTGGAGCGGTAGGCGCGGTAAGCTGTCGCCGGAGTCGCCGCCATCCTCATGCCCGTCAGGTATGGGGCCAGTTGCGCAGATGCGGTGTCGGCAAAGACCCAGGTCGACGGCCGTAAACCTGCAGTGAACGCAAGTCCCGTGCCGCACGCGCTGCCGATCAGAAAAGTACGACGTGTCACACTCATCGATGCTGCTCCCTGTTGGCTACTACTCGTCTGGTGAAATGAAGCGCGGCCGCCATGGTTATCCTCTTCAAACGTTCGTATTGCCATGACGGCCCACGGTTAGAACGAATACCGCAGGGCGACTTGGAGCACCCGCTGCCCGGCCGATTCGAAGGTGAGCAGGCCGGACCCCGGATTGTTTACGGCATAGCTTCCTGATCCGAAGTGGGATGATTGAAGACGCTGAATGCCTCGGCCCGGAATTGTAGTTGATGCGACTCGGTGATAGCGAAAGCCTTCTGCAGACTCAAATCCGTCGTGTTTAGCCCGGGCTGGCGGGGACCGCTTCTGGCTGTGCCGTACTGCCCGGTAGCCGGCTGCACATAACAGGCCGGATCGTAGAACTGGAGCCTCGGGTGCCCCGAGGGTAATGTCCCCGCGCAAATCTTGTCTGCAAAAACGCTGTGCACTGAACTGGTGTCCGCGTTGTTGTTAGCCGTGATCTGGATCGGCTGGCCGGTGGCAGACTGCTGAATCCCAGACAACTGCCATCCTCCAAAAACCTCGCGATCGATAAAGGAACCGGAGTTAAGAAACTTCTTGCCCGGGCCGAACGGCAACTGGTACACCGCGCTCAAGATGAAATTGTTGGTCCGGTCGAAACCCGCGGGTCCATACGTCAAGTGAGGGTTGTACAAATCCTGGATATCCGAGTTATCGCCATCCAGAATATCCATCGCCTTCGAAAAGGTATAGCTGGCCAGAAACTGAAATCCGTTGTCGAAAGAACGCTCCACCTTTGTGATGAGACCGTTGTAGTTTGCCGGCAGTATGTTGAGCTGTCCGTCGGTCGTACCGACCGCGGGGTTGGGCCTTAGATCTAGAATGCCGCTGGTATTTCCGGGCGATAGTCCGAGGGGCTGGTTGAGATCGGCGCGCGCGGACTGGTGGCGAGTCGTGTTTCCGATATAACCCAGGGTGAAGAGCGTCTTCGAATCCAACGATTGCTCAATGTTCAAGGTCCACTCTTGTACGGATGTGTCTTTGAGCGTCTTGGTCAGCGTGTAATTCTGCTGACCGGCGGTCAATCCGCCGGACGCGAACAGTTGCTGAATATCCCCCGGGGCGGCGACGTCGAAGCTATACGACTGATTGACGAAGTTCGGCGAGTAGAGCAACTCAAATTGCAGGTTGTTGTAAAGAATGGGGGCGTAGTACATCCCGTATCCTCCACGAAGCACCGTCTTCGGGGAGACCGAGTAAGCAAAACCTACCCTTGGCCCCCAATCGTTGTAATTGGTGTTCCAGGTGCCAGGGATGACCGCATTGAGCGGAACATTGAAGAGACCGCCGTGCCCGTTCTTGTCACTTGGCGGATTGTTGAAGTCGTACCGCAATCCCAGGATCAGGGTGAGCTTCGGCGTTAATTTCAGATCGTCCTGCACGTACCCGGCGAAGTCGTATCCTCGAAAAGCGCCAAGAGAGATGCCCGTCGCTGCGTTGGCAGTCCGCGGAAAGCCCAACTCCAGGTCGGCCAGGGCATTGCCCTGATCGGTCGCGCTGCGCACCCCGCCGACGTATGCCGAGGTCGCACTGCCGTCGAAGTTGTAAATTCCGTTGTTGCCAACCACCCAGTTGCCGTCGAACTGCGTCCGGACAAACTCTCCGCCGAAAGTCACGGTATGCCTTCCGATCTTCCAGGTCACCTCGTCTCCGTATTGAAAGCGGTTCTGGATTGCGCCTTGCGGCGAGTACGGGTCGCCCAGCGAGGTGTAGTTGTTCAGGTTGATCTGTGGCGGCGTGTATTGCTGCGGCTCGGGATTCACGTTCACGAGCCCGTATTTGGCTGCGTAGTCGACTACTCCTTGACCCTGCTGCGTACGGAAGAGATTGCTCCGGTTATAACCGGCTTTGATCACATTGACTATGTTTGAATTGAAGACATGGGTCTCGGCGATGGAGATGTTCGTCCCTTTCAGCGCGTTGAAGATGCCGAAGAGCCCGGGTGTGATGCTGTTGCTGCCGACATTGTTTTGCAGCCTGGACACTGTACCGAAGAGTTGGTCGTTGCCGGAGATGTTGTAGTCGATCCGGCCAAGATATTCGTCGTAGTTACTGATATTCGGCAGATTCACTACGTAGTTGACGTTGTCAGCGCCAAGAGGTCTATTTGGCGCGGGATAGTTGGCCAGCCACAGTTGAGCAAAGGGACTGAGGGCAGGCAGCGCATTGTTTGGGAACGGCAGATCAGTTCCAGTAGCGGGATTGTAAGTGGAGGGATCGTACAGAGTGACGTTGTCTGCGGAAAAGTCTCCCGCGCGCTCGGCGAGGGTCGGTACGCGGTCCCGGTTCACCGAAGCAGTCCTGCTTCTCAATCCGGAGTAATCGAAGAACGCGAAAACCTTGTTCTTCAAAATCGGGCCGCCCACATTACCCCCGAACTGGTTATAGCGCTTCGCAGGCTTGCTGGTCGCGAACCAGTTGGTGGCATCGAAGTCGTCATTTTGAAGAAAGTCGTAAGCGGTGCCGTGGAAGCTGTTCGAGCCTCCTTTGGTGATCACATCGATGACCGACGGCTGGCTGAATCGCGCCGGGGCGCCGTTCAACAGCGTAGTCACCTCTTGCGTAGCCTCCACCGAGGCCAAGATGTTTGCCGTCTGCGTAAGCAGGTTGGTATTGGCGACGCCATCCTGCAGAAACGCCGCGTGAGCGTTGCCAAGGCCGGAGATGATGACCGATGCCGAAGTCTGGTTGTAAAAGCCTTCGTCTCCCACGTCCACGCCGACATCAGTACCCGGCTGCGAAGCAGGCCCCAGAGTGGCAATGTTTAGAATGCTACGGCCATTGTTGGGCAGATTTACCAGTTGGGCAGGCGAAACTGTCGTGGCAACATCATGGCTGTCGGTCTGCAGCGCAATTGATCCGGAAGACTCCGTGATCATTACCTGTTGCTGTACGCTGCCGACTGTCAGTTGAATATCTCCGTTGGCGCCGCTCGTGGTTAATTCAATCGATTTGGCAGCGCGCTGAAAACCGGTGACGGTTGCGGTGATCTGATAGGGGCCGACGGTGAGCGACGGAACCGTATAGAAACCATTTTGATCGGTCTTGACTGTGCGGACCGCTGAGGTATTCAGGTTCTTGATCTGCACTTCGCAATTGGGAATCGCGGCGCCGGTGTTGTCCTGGACGGTTCCGGTAATGCCGCCCAGATCTGTCTGCGCAAATCCCTGCTCCATCAGCAACCCTTCTACGGCGACAAGCGCGAGAACGCTGAAGAGCACTGACGTAGCAGGACGGAGACCGGCAAGCCTTCTAACCAGCCAGCCTGCAATGTTTGTTGACATATCGCTGCCTCTCAAATCTGGGTGGTGGTTCTTCGAAATTTCTTCTTGTAAGCCTGTAAAAGGGAACAAAGCCGTACCAGAGCCATCAAGCAGGCTGCAAACCGACAAGGAGCCACGTCTGAAATCTCCTGGCTTCTAGCTGCAAGGATTTCGGCAAGAGACGACATCCCTCAAGGACCGCCGCCGGCCGCCCGCTTCTTTGCGTGAACAAAAGTAGGGAAACATGATTCCTTATTGCCGCAACAGATTGGCGACAGTCCCCCTTGACCGAAGACATTTCAATCAGCAAACTATGTTGCACTGGAAACACTAGTTGCTGCGCCGCTCCATCGTCAACTAGTCGCCCATCCAAATGATGAATAGTTTCGCGTAATGGAATCGGAGGGAAGACCGCAGGTAGTAGAGCCTGTCCGTGAAGGGAACTTGTGTGTGCACCTTAACGACGAACCCAAATAGATTGACAAGCGATTTCGATAGATGAAATTGTGCTATTGTGAAGCGCCCTTCGATCGCCGATGAAAAGCAAAAAGAGGATGTTCCGTATCAGATCGAAGCCGTGGCCCGCGCCTGCCGCATTTTGCGCATTCTTCAGGGCCAGCAGAACTTGCCTTTGTTTGAGCTTTCCGAGATGGTCGGCCTGAGCAGGCCAACCGTCTTCCGGTTGCTTGCTACCCTGCAGGCAAACGGCATCGTCGTAAAAGATGACGCTCGCAGATACCGGCTCGCAGGTGGTCTAATGCAAGGGCAAAACTACAGAATTGGCTATATAGCCGAGACGAGTGCGGACTCCTTTTACCGGGCAGTCTCGCGAGGGCTTGTGGAGAGTGCCGCCCAAGCTGGCATCGACCTTATCGCGCTCGACAGCCACAACAGTCCCGAGATCGCGTTGGCGAACGCGAAAAGACTGCTGGCGGAAAAGATCGATCTTGCCATCGAATTTCACGCATACGGGCAGGTCGCGTCCGTGATTTCAGCCCGTGGGAATCGCCGCACCGTGCCGCTCATTGCTGTCGAGATTCCTCATCCCAACGCGATTTATTTTGGGGTTGATAATTGTCAGGCCGGGCTTGTTGCCGGCCGCTACCTTGCCCGCTGGGCCGAACAAAATTTCAACGGACAAACCGACGAGATTCTGTTGATCGGCGCTACTCGGGCCGGCGCGCTCCCTCAGGCGAGACTGACAGGAAGTCTTCTCGGCATTCACCAGGTCCTGCCAGACTCAGCAAATGCTCGGATCACAATGATCGATGGGGACTGGCGCCGCGACATGAGCCACGATGCGGTGAAATCCTATCTCAAGACCTCCACTGCAAGCAGAATCCTGGTCAGTGCGATCAATGATCCGAGCGCGATCGGAGCGCTGGAGGCTTTCAAAGACGCAGGACGTCTTCATAATTGTGCGATCGTCGGTCAAAACGGCTCGATTGAGGCTCGTCTCGAGATGCATCACGCCAGCTCTCGCCTGATTGGGTCAGTCGCCTATTTTCCCGAGCGATACGGTGAACAACTCATACGCCTTGTCGTCGAGTTACTCAGCCAGCGGAATCCGGCCCCTCGCGCGGTTTTCATCAAACACCTTTTGCTGACTCCAGCCAACCTCAAACAGCATTACGGTCGCGAGCTCCAGGCAGCCAGCCTAACTGGAGAAGGCTGGTAGTCTCTTTTGTTGAGGATTGAAGCAATGGAACGCCGCGAGATCCCGACCACCACGAGATGCGGCTTTGGAACGCCCGGAGCAAAGCGCTTCTCAAGGGGGCGACTATCTCATGAGCGTGCACAAGCAGAGTCGTTCAAGACCGAGGGAACGCCACCGACCAATTGGAGGCCATTCGCGGATCCCGGTTGGCGCTAGCGAAAAGCAAGTAAGCGCCGGGCGATAAAACGTCGAGTCTGTTCGTGGGGAGCGGTGAAGTCTAAGAAGTGGTGGGCCCACCAGGACTCGAACCTGGAACCAAAGCATTATGAGTGCTCTGCTCTAACCATTGAGCTATAGGCCCTACAAATCTCTTCGCGAGCAGAGATAACCCAAACCGAATCTGACGGCACCCCGCGCACTCAACAGCAATTAAGAGCAGGGGTTATGAGTCCGCTGCTCTAACCAGTTGAGCTATAAGCCGGCAACTTGAGGTGCGGAAAGAGCCGACGTTTCAGCCTGGTGGGATTCATTCAGCATGACTGAGGCTAAAGGATTCCGCCAGACAGGAATTCTGCAGCTTTTAGTGTTGCACAGCCACGCTGAGAGCGCCAAGGGGCCTCATTTCCGGCTCGCTAAAACAGTCGCAGCACAATACGTTTTCGGCGGCGGGAGTAGTGCAAGGGTATCAACTACCTGAGCAGCGGGATTGGCATGTGGCCTCTCGCCAGTGTGATGCACTCAATGGAGGATAGCCAAAGCCCTTCCGCCGGATCGAACTCCGCATGTAGGCCCCGAGATCCGAATGAAATATGCCCTTATCTTCAATTGTGTAAATTTGATCCCCGGGTTTACCCGATATTAACCAGTCTGGCGAAGACTAAAGGGAAGCGGGTTCAACCCTCTTCCAGAGTTGATATTGCCTCAGTCTTGCTTTGCGCGCCCTCCAATGCCGAATGTGTCTTCGATTGTAGTTGCGGGTCTGTGCCTTCTCTTCTCCTCCTCATTACGGGCCCAGGCTTCGGCTAAGGGTGTTTGCCCACGGCCTTCAGTGGGCAGCATCGTCCAGGAGCCGGAGGACCTGCGGAGTCGTAAAGGCGTGCTTGAGGCAGATCTCATCGCGAGTGACGTTGCGGAGGCAGATGGCTCCGTGCTCTACTGCTTCACCGATGCTGAAGGGCGTGAGTCACCCAATCTACGCGTGAATCCTGGCGACTTGGTGGTCCTTCATCTGAAGAATGCGCTGACCGATTTAAGTCCGGATAGAACTGGCCCCGACAAAACTAGCCCCGACAAAACTAGCCCAGACAAAGCTGGTCCCGGTAAAGCTTCAGATCATGCTCATGCTCATATGCCATCTCAAACCTCGGAGAATCCATGCACCAGCGGCATGATGAGTCCGGTGTCGACAAACCTGCATTTTCATGGATTGACGATCCCTCCGGTTTGCCATCAGGACGATGTCATGAAGACTTCGGTGCAGCCCGGCGATGCTCCCTTCGAATACCGTTTTCGCATTCCGGACGATGAGCCTCCGGGCCTCTACTGGTATCACCCCCATATTCACGGCTTCGCCAAACAGCAGCTTCTCGGCGGAGCCTCCGGCGCCCTGATCGTCGAGGGCGCCGAACGCGCCAAAAAGGTGGTGGTGGGACTGCCGGAGCGGGTCTTTATCATTCGCGACCAGGACCTCGTCAATCCCAACGCCTCCCCGGCCAAATCCGAGCCGGTTGTGCCGAAGTTCATGATCGACCGCGATGGAGACGCCGCGAATAATGGTACCGGCTTCGGCAAACCGGCCAAAGACTTGTCGATCAACTACGTTCCCGTGCCTTATCCCGATTACACGCCGGCGGTGATCGAGATGAAGCCGGGCGAGCGTCAACTATGGCGGGTGCTGAATGCCTCGGCCATCACCTACCTTAATCTGGCGGTCCTGGTGAACCGTGCCCCTCAACAACTAGGACTCGTGGCCATGGACGGCGTACCGATGAGTCATGGTGACCCGCTTGGAGAAGCTGTGAATTGGCAGACCCATATCGGCCTGCCGCCGGGTGCGCGAGTGGAGTTTATCGTGTCCGGCCCGGCCGATGGGGAGACCGGTTTGCTGGTTACACGCACCGTCGACACCGGTCCGGGTGGGGAAAATGATCCGAATCGGGCGCTGGCAAAGATCGTGACTTCAGCGGATGCCCCCGAGCCCCGCTCGAGGCTGGCAAGTTCTCCGGAGATTCTCCCAGCTCCCTCTCAGGCATGGATTGGTACTGTTGCGCCGGTGCGAGTGCGTCGCCTCTATTTTTCTGAAAAGTTGATCGATCCGAACGATCCGACCAGCGCCGTCGAATTTTACCTCACCATGGATGGGCAGGAACCCAAGATGTTCGACATGAGCTCGGATGTTCCGAACATCGTCGCCCAGCAGGGAACTGTTGAGGACTGGATCATCGAAAACCGTTCGCAGGAATTGCATGCCTTTCACATTCATCAACTCCACTTCCTGCTCCTCGACTACATGGGCAGGCAAGTCAATGAGAACTTTGTTCGCGACACCGTGAATGTGCCCTATTACGACGGGCATTCGCTTGCCTACCCGAGCGTACGGTTGCGCATGGACTTTCGCGACCCGAATATTGTGGGAACCTTCGTCTATCATTGCCACCTTCTCGAGCATGAAGACAAGGGCATGATGGGGTCGATCCGCGTGGATCCGGCCCCGCGTCCCTGGGAGCAGAACGCTGAGAGTTCGTGTGGCAAGGCGTTACCTTGCAAAAACATTCAGGCTTCGGATCAAAGTTCCCGCTGATCCTCGCCCTTCGATAAGTCGAAATCAGGGCGAGGATTTACCTCGTCCCCGTTCGAGAAAATCAGGCGGTCCTCGATAAACCAATCCTCCAATTAATATTCCCCATATCAAACGAAATTCACGGCTTGTTCAAGAAACGAACACTCGTCATTCATTTGGAAAAGATATTCCTCAACAGGTTGAGGTTAGATGCCCCAACTCAGGAGGAAGTATGACTGTAAAGCAATACGCGTCCGCTGCCTTGAGGACTGTGCGCGCGGGATTAGTATCCGCCGCCGTTCTCCAGCTTGCCGTCGGCAACGCGTTCGCCGCTGAACCGCTATCCCCACGGGACACCGAGACCACCTCGCCCATCAAGCACGTGATCGTAATCATCGGCGAAAATCGCAGTTTTGACCATGTATTCGCCACCTATGTGCCACACAAGAAGGCCGAAACGGTCTTCAACCTCCTGTCGGAAGGCATTGTGAACGCCGACGGAACCCCCGGTCCCAACTTTGCCAAGGCCAATCAGAGAGCGGCAGAGGATAAGGCCCCTGACGCCTTTGAACTGAATCCTGCTAATGCGTCGTTCCCCGGCAATGTTCTGCCTGCCCCCCTGGTCGGCGGACCCACCGATTCCTACGTGCCGAACGATAGCCTCCAAACTGCTATCCAGTCTGAAAACGGTCTGCCCTCCAGCTACTACGGCTTCCTCGTGACCGGCGGTACGGGTCAGAAGAGCCACACTCCGGACGCCCGCATCACGAATGTAAACGCGCTTCCCACCGGACCGTTCCAGCTGACCAACGGCAGCACCTTCTCCTATAACGATTACGCCGCCAGCCCTGTGCACCGCTTCTATCAGATGTGGCAGCAGCTTGATTGCAGCGTCACCCACTCCACCGCCGACAATCCTTCCGGTTGCAACTCCCGCCTCTTCTCCTGGGTTGAAACGACCGTGGGCGCCGGCGCCAACGGCATCAAGCAGCCCGCCAACTTCAGCACCGAGTATTCGCCCACCGCCGTCACCACCGGTGAAGGCTCGACCGCTCTGGGCTTCTACAACGTCCAGAAGGGCGACGCTCCTTACTTCAAGTACCTCGCCGACACTTATGCGATGAGCGACAACTTTCACCAGTCCGTCAATGGCGGCACTGGCGCCAACCACATCATGTTCGGCCATGCCGACGCGATCTGGTTCAGCGACGGCAAGGGTCACGCGATCCCTCCGCCGCACAACACTCTGGTCGCTAAAGGCACGGCCAATGCTGGTGTTGTTGACGAAGTCGAGAACCCCAACCCAGCCGCCGGTACCAATAACTGGTACTCGGAGGATGGTTATGGTGGCGGCAGCTTTGGTTCGGCCTCCTATGGTGGCGGTTCCTATAGCAACTGCTCCGATACCGCGCAGCCAGGTGTCTCCCCCATCGTCAGCTACCTGAAGCACCTTACCCCGGCCATCGATGCACGGTGCCAAGAGGGTCACTATTACCTGCTGAATAACTACAATCCCGGCTACTTCGGCGACGGCAGCAACGCCTACACCGATACCAACCCGGCCAACACCGTCTTCACCATTCCTCCCTCGGTGACCAGAAGCATCGGCGACAACCTGATCTCCAATGGCGTCTCCTGGAAGTACTATGGCGACCAGTGGAACAACTACGTAGGTGACAAGTATCAGCTCAACTACGGAGCCGTCGGCGCGAAGAGCGATGAGTACTGCAACATCTGCAACACCTTCCAATACGACACCTCGATCATGGCCGATGCCGCCGTCCGCACCGCTCATATCCAGGACACCGCCAACCTCTATAGCGACATCGCCAACGGAACCCTTCCGGCCGTTTCCATCGTCAAGCCCAGCGGCCTGGTCGACGGTCACCCCTCTTCTTCCAAGCTGAACCTGTTCGAAGGCTTCTCCAAGAAGATCGTCGATGCCGTCAAGGACAATCCTTCCTTGTGGAAAGACACCGCGATCTTCATCACCTTCGACGAGGGCGGCGGCTACTACGACTCCGGCTATGTCCAGCCTGTCGACTTCTTTGGCGACGGTACCCGTATCCCGCTGATCGTTGTCTCCCCTTACGCCAAGCCCAGCCATATCTCGCACGATTATTCCGACCACGTTTCGATCGACAAGTTCATCGAGCGGAACTGGTCAGTCGGCCCGATCACCAAGCGCAGCCGCGACAACTTCCCCGACCCGGTCACTTCCGGAAACCCCTATGTGCCGGTCAACAGCCCGGCGCTCGGCGATCTCTGGGATCTCTTTACCTTCAGCGAGTAATAGTTGAAGGGATCTAGAACTGAGGCCGGAGCTGGTCACCAGCTCCGGCTTTTTTTTGCCCGATTCTGTTCTCAGGCTCGAACTCCAACGAGAAGAGGGTTGGTCATAGCGAACGAGCATCCCAGCTAGACCTATTGCGCAGGTCCCGCGGATTCAGCCTGTAAACTGGTCTTATCCTCAATGGCCGAAGACCCCAGCGCAGCGTCCTCATCTTCCTGGTCAGGTGTGCTGCGGGTCTTCCGACCTTCGCACAAACACACCGCCTTCACCGCGACTCTGCTGTTAATGCTGTCGGCCTTCCTCTCTCGGATCATCGGTCTGGTGCGAGTGAAGTACATCGCCTATCTTTTCGGGGCGGGTTCGCAGACGGATGCCTTCAACTCAGCCTTTCAGCTGCCCGACATGCTTGCTTATTTCCTCGTCGGCGGCGCGGCCTCGGTCACCTTTGTGACCATGCTCAGCCGTTATCGCGAAACCGGCAGGGAAGAGGACGGCACCCGGGCCATGTCGGTCATCCTGACCTCGATGCTCTTGGTGCTCGGAGGCGCGATCCTGCTCGCCGAACTCCTCGCGCCCGTTTATGTCCGCTGGTGGTTCAAAGGCTTTACGCCGGAGCAGGCTGCACTCTGCACCTCCATGACTCGCATCCTGCTTCCCGGCCAATTGCTCTTCTTTGCGGGCGGAGTATTCGGGTCGGTCCTTCTCGTTCGGAAGCAATTTGCGCTCCAGGCGATTACCCCGCTCGTCTATAACCTGGGCATCATCTTCGGAGGCGTGCTGCTCGCCCGGACGGTCGGAATTCGTTCTCTCGCCTGGGGAGCAATGGCGGGCATCTTCATTGGCCCCTTTCTTATGAACGCCATCGGCGCTCATCGTTCCGGAGTCGTCTACCGCCCTCTGCTCGACTGGACAAACCCCGGTCTGCGCGAGTGGATCCGGCTCTCCGTGCCGCTCATGCTGGGGGTCTCGCTGGTCTCCTTCGATAGCTGGATCATGAACTACTTCGCCTCCGCTGACCACGGCGCCATCACCTTGCTTACCTATGCGAAGAACCTTTTCACTGCGCCCGTCGCCCTTGGACAGGCCGCCGGCGCCGCCTCGTTGCCCTTCCTCGCCTCGCTCGCTACCCGGGTCCAGGAAAATGGCGAGCCCGATCTCGCCGCCTTCGCGAGAAATGTAAATGCCTCCGTCTCGCGCATCCTCGCCTTTTCGTTTCTGCTTACCGCCTGGATGCTCGGTCTCGCCTTTCCGGCTGTCGACCTGATCTTTCGTGGAGGCCTCTTTCATCGCAACAGCGCCTCGGAGATGGCTGCCTATTTCGCTATCTTCTCCATCTCGCTCTGTTTCTGGTCGGCGCAAACGCTTTACGCGCGCGCCTTCTACGCCGCCGGCAATACCCTTGCGCCGATGGTCGCTGGCACCCTGGTGGTGCTGGTCTCGCTTCCCATCTATTGGTCGCTCTACCGGACTCACGGAGCCACCGGCCTCGCCATTGCCTCAGACATCGGCATTGCCATTCAGACCGTCACCTTGGGCGTGATGCTCGACCGCCGCAAAATGGTTAAGCTCTCCGGACTGGAGTTCCCCGAACTGGCGCGGTCTTTGCTCGCCACGGTCATCAGCTACGCCGCCATCTGCCTCCTGAGAAAGGTCATGCCCCTCTCCGGCAGATGGGGTGACCTGCTGCTGCTCCTCGTTGCTACCGCACTCTGGGCGGCCGTCGCCTTCTCTGTCCTCAAAGTTACCGGCTCTCAACTTCCTAACCAGGTATTGGCAAGGATTCGGAACAAGCCCATTTCTGCCTAGTGTGGACCGCTTGTCTGGATCCGTTCTTGTGGGCGGGTTGGCACAAAGCTGTTCGCGGAAGACCTCAACCCGATTTTTAACTAATTCATTAGTTGACATGCTAACCCTAGCTTATTAGCATCGTCCTATCAGTGCTGGAACGTTCAGCCAGCTGCTGACACAAGGATTGTGACAATGCCCCCGAAGAAGTCCACGACTCTCACCGAAGCTGAATTGCGATTGATGAAGATGCTCTGGGAGCGTGGGGAATCCGCGGTCGGCGATCTGGTCGCCGCCATGCCGGACCACGATTCCCTGGCCTACAATTCGGTCCTGACGACGATTCGGATTCTGGAGCGAAAGGGTTATGTTCGCCACCGGCAAGAGGGCCGGGCCTATATCTATTCCGCCTGCGTCGCCGAAGACGATGCGAGCAAAGTCGAGGTTCGCCATGTGCTAAGCCGATTCTTCGGGAACTCGCGGGAGAAACTCCTGCTCTCCTTGATCGGCGACGAAGAGATCACCCCAGCGGAGTTGCAGCGTCTAAGAAGCGCAATCGGCGCTGCTGAAGGTGACGCAAGCCGAGCGAACAGCGGTCCCAGCGTCGAAAGCGATGCGGAGGGTGAAGGGCGATGGAACTGAACTCGATCGTTCAACTTGTCTGCCACGTCACCGCGGGCATGGTCATTGCCAGCGCCTGGCAAGGTCTGCTGCTGGCAGCCGCGATCTGGATGTGCTTGAAGCTCGCGCCCACACTGTCCGCCAGCCTTCGCTTCGCTATCTGGGCCTCTGTCTTCGCGACGGTTCTGCTGCTGCCTGGCCTCTACGTCAGTCGTCTTTTGAGCTCGGGTCCGGTGTCGCCAACCAGCCCGTCTCCGAGCCACACGATTTTTGAATTGGACTCCCGCTGGGCGCTGGTAATTGCGGCCTTGTGGATCGGCCTGGCGCTGGTTCAAGCCGCCGTTTTGGTGCGCGGGGCGCTAAGAATCCGGAGTTTGTGGAATCACGCGCTTGCCATCCCGACCGATCCGGCCTGGCAGCCGTCGCAGTCTATATCGGCTATGACTCGCTCAGCGCAGGTCTATAGCTCGACAGCCGTCGACCAACCCTGCGTGATTGGCTTCTGGAAGCCTCGCGTTCTCATTCCAGAGTGGCTTCTGGCGAAGGCCACCCCTGCTGAGTTAAGGCAGGTTGTGCTGCATGAAGTCGCTCACTTGAAGCGCTTCGACGACTGGACGAATGTCCTGCAGAAGCTGAGCTTGGTGTTGTTTCCTTTAAATCCGGCCTTGTACTGGATCGAGCGTCAACTCTGCTCAACCCGGGAAGAAGCCTGCGATGAGCGGGTTATCCGCGAGACGCAGTCGCCGCGCGAATACGCCACATGTCTCGCTAACCTCGCTGAAGCGCAGATGGTACGGCGCATGAGGGCCACTTCCGCGGCGTTATCGCTGGGTGCCTGGGAGCACCGTTCAGCTCTGGCCTGCCGCATTTATAAGATTCTGCGCGGAGGCAGCCGGATTAGCCCGATGAAAGCGCGTCTTGTCATGGCTGCCCTTGTGCTTGCCACGGCCTCGGGCGCTCTGGAGCTGGGCCGCTCCGGGGAACTCGTCGCGTTTACGTATCCGGCGGTCGACCGGGCACATTTGGCGAATCATCCTTCTCTGGCGCAATCGGCAAGTCCGTCGCCGAAGGTCTCCTATCACGACGTGGTCTTTCATGAGCCGGCCCCTCGAGCGCGTACCTCTTTTTCCCGGGATTCGTCATCCCTGAGTGATTCTGGGGCAGTCCTGAAGTCGGCGAAGCAGTTGCTTCCAGCGCATACCGCGCACACGCCCGCAATTCGTCGCGTCACTGCGCCGTCAACGCCAGCCGTTCAGTCGTGGATTGTAGTCACGCGCTGGGAGACTTCCGCAGGGCCACAGACTACCGTGACCTTGATTGACAGCGTCTTCCGCATCTCTGCTCTCTCAGCCGGACCGTCCTCGTCCGGCTGGTACGTCGTCCAACTCTAAACGTCTTTGAAATTCTACTGAGGTGATTCCACATGTCTGCATCAACTAATCAATTAAGAGGTAGAGTGAAGCGAACTCTCCTGCCTATCAGTTCGGTCGCTGCTCTCGCCTTCGCCACCACATTGCTTTGGAACCATCACGGTGTCCATGCAGCAGGCGGCTACTCCGCACCTATGGAGGGTAACAGCGTCTCCGCGCTGACCTCCCTTGACACCGCCATGGAGGCGGTTGCCTCTCACGTAACTCCAGCAGTAGTGAACGTGGCCGTCACCTCCCGCTCCACCGAGCACCAGGCGATGGACGATCAGGAACAGCAAATTCCGCCCGAGTTCAGACGATTCTTTGGAAACCAGATGCCCCAGGGCCAACAGGCTCCGCAGCTTGAACACGGTATCGGCAGCGGCGTCATCATCTCTCCGGATGGTTACATCGTGACCAACAACCACGTTGTCGATGGAGCCACCGAGATCCGGGTCACTCTCCATGACCGCCGGATTCTCAACGCGAAGCTGATTGGGCGGGACAAGTTGACCGATCTGGCGGTGATTAAGGTCAATGCCAATGACCTGCCGAGCCTGGGCTGGGGTGATTCGAGTGAGTTGAAGCCAGGCCAGACGGTGTTAGCATTCGGCAGCCCATTCGGTTACCTCCAATTCTCGGTGACGCGCGGCATCATCAGCGCTCTGGATCGGCCGAATCCCTTCCGCGACGATGCACGGAAACCAGGAGGCTTTATCCAGACCGATGCGGCGATTAATCCCGGCAACTCCGGAGGACCGCTGGTCGACGCGCACGGACAGGTGATCGGCATCAACACCTTTATCATCTCGGGGAGCGATTCCTTTGCAGGAGCAGGTTTCGCGATACCGGCACAACTCGCTCATACAACCGTCGACCAGATCATCAAGAGCGGTTCAGCGCATCATGGATATCTGGGGATCGGCATTGAAGATGTCACTCCGGAGAACTCCAAGTTCTTCAACCTGCAAGATGCGGATGGCGCGATCGTGACCCAGGTTACCCCCGATGCTCCCGGCGGCCGCGCTGGCCTGAAGACCGGAGACGTCATCCGTAAATTGGATGGCAAGCCGGTTTCTAACTCAAGCGCTCTGCAACTCGCTGTCAGCGAGCACGCGCCCGGCACGAGCATGTCGATCGACATTTTGCGTGACGGCAAACCGCAGTCGCTCAGCGTGAAACTTGGCGAATATCACGCCAACACTGAAGTCGCGGAGGATTCTTCCTCATCAGCCCAGCAAAAGGGCAAGTTGGGCCTGGCGGTGAACGATCTCACCCCGGATGTCCGGCAGCAGCTGTCGGTGCCTTCCAGTGTGCAAGGTGTCGCCGTGGAGAACGTCCGTCCGGAGAGCCCTGCCGACGAAGCTGGCCTGCAGCCGGGAGATGTGATTTTGCAGGTCAATCGCCAGCCCGTGCAGTCGGCGGAGAACTTCGTCAGCCAGGTACACGCCGCTCCTGCAGGCAACGATCTGCTGCTGCTCATCTGGTCGAAGGGCAACTCCACCTATCGCGTCATTCACCCTGAACAATCCAATCAGACGGGCATGTAATTTGTTCGGTTGGAGCTCACAGGAACACAATGGCCGATGCGAAGTTTCGCATCGGCCATTCGAACAGCACAACAGCTACTAGATTGCGAACCACTCCAGTTGGCAAACCGTTGTCTTGAAGAGAAGGGAACCAACTTCGAAGACATCGCACATCTGTATTTCTGCTCGAAGTGAATCCAAATCAGCTAACAGACGGCAATAGGTTGCGTGGTGCTTGATTACGTGTGCCGCCCGCGGCATTACATCACGTAGGCCACTGTTTCGAGGACTTCCTGCATGATGTCCATCGCATCCATCGATGCGCTGAAAGGGTCAAGCCGGGTGACGACGTCGCGAACGGTAATGGTGTTCACTCCGTAGCCGCGCCCAACCAGAAAGGCTGATACAACATCCGCCGCTTGCCACGAGTCGATACCCGATTGCATCAATTCGCTGCGAAGACTCGAGAGCTCGCTCATCGAAAACTTCTCTACCTTGGATTGCTCTGCCATCTGAATCACCTCGTAGTTTGCTGGATGGCAGTTTGAAGAAAGCTTCCATCCCGGCATTCATTCGCTTAGCGGGACCAGCGCAAAGCAGAGCAAGTGTCCTAGAAAGTCGCTACACTCGACGGTCGGTTAGAGGTCGATTGTCATACATCGCTTCACACGGCAGTTCATCGGAAGCCTGTGCGTTTTGGCCAGCGTGACCAATCAACCCTTGGTAACCGAATAGACGAAACGAAGAGCAAATCGGTAGCTCATGCAGAATACTTCAGTTCAAGTGTAGGTTTTCTGCACTCGTCCATGAGGAGACTGGGCCTATGATGGCGTCCACTTGCCGGTACACTGAAAGAAGGGTTGTTCTTTAAAGACGAGAGCCATTCGTTAATTCAGAGATGGCCCTTGGAGGAGAAAGGATGTAATGAAACACAGCCAATCGTCCATTTCTTGGGGAACGATGTTGTGGCTGGTTCTAGGGGCGATCATGGTTGCGGCGTTCTTCGCTTACCTGTTGGTCTATCCATTCTTCCATCAGCCACATCGCTGATCGACCTCATTCGCCACGCATGCGCTAAGCAATCATTGCTTGCCGCGGTCCATGAGCAAAATGGGAATTCCATCCACAATCGGATATTGAAGCCCGCATCCGGTGCATCGAAGCGATACAGGTACGTCTGCCGATGGAAGAGCAACGAGAGATTGGTGACAGCGCGGGCACACGACCATCTGTAACAGCTCAGTCGAATGTGAGAGCTTTCCCATAGTTGAAGTCTATCCCGGTCCGTACCATCACAAACAAACGGCAACCGCTTCCTTTACGATAATGTCGGGTCCTGCGAAACTATGCGACCCGCAAAATAAGAGTCAAGGAGTAAAGAGTGGAAGGGCGATGACAAAAGCACGGATTCTAGACGGAACCACAATTGCCAATGAGATCAAGGCCGAGATTGCCGCGGAAGTTAGCGCGCTGGCGCTTCAAGGAATCAAGCCGGGGCTGGCGGCGGTTCTCGTCGGCAGTGTCCCGGCTTCGCAGATTTATGTGCGCAGCAAGGTCAAGACCTGCGCCGAGCTTGGCCTCTTCAGCGAGCTGATCACTCCACCCGACACGGTGACCACCGAAGAGATGTTGGGGTTGGTGGCGACCCTCAACGCCCGTGAGGATATCGACGGCATCCTCATCCAACTCCCCCTGCCTGCCCAGGTGAACGCCAAGCTGCTGCTCGAGGCGGTCAGCCCGGCGAAGGATGTCGATGGCTTTCACCCGGTCAATGTAGGTAAAGTGCAATCCGGGCAGCCCGCTTTGGCGCCGTGTACCCCGGCGGGCATGATCCAGATCCTCAAGCGCAGTGGCCTGCCAATCTCCGGCCAGAATGCTGTCATTATCGGGCGCAGCGACATAGTCGGGAAGCCGGCGGCCATGCTGCTGCTCCAGGAAAATGCGACCATCACCATTTGTCACAGCAAGACGCACGATCTCGCGGCGCATTGCCGCAACGCGGATATCCTGATTGCTGCGATCGGCCGGCCCGGCTTTGTCACTCCGGACATGGTCAAGCCTGGCGCGACCATTCTCGATGTCGGCATCAACCGTATCAACGATCGGGAAGAGTTCGACCGCTTCTTCGCCGGCGATGTGCGGCGCGAAGAACTTTTTCTGCTTAAAGGATCGACCCTGATCGGTGACGTCCATCCCGCAGCTTATGAAGTGAGTGGCGCGTATACGCCCGTGCCCGGCGGCGTGGGTCCCTTGACGATTGCGATGTTGATGGCCAATACCGTCCGCGCGGCGAAGCTCCGCCGCGGTCTGCTTGCCTGATATGGAGAAGCAGGGGCTTCGGGTCGGACTCACCGGAGGTCTCGGCAGCGGCAAATCTACCGTGGGCCGCATGTTTGCCGACCTGGGGGTAGCCGTGATTGACGCTGACGAGGTAGGCCGCAGGCTGATGCAACCCGGCCAGCCGGTCTATGACGCCATCGTCCAGCAGTTTGGCAGCGGGGTCGTTCGCGAAGATGGCAGCCTCGATCGCCGGGCACTTGCCCAGCTGGCCTTTCAGCGTGGCCGCGTCGAAGAGCTCAATCACATAGTGCATCCGGCCGTCGTCGCAGCCCAGGAACAATGGATGGGCGATCTTTTTGCGGCAGACCCCCGACAGATTGCCATGATCGAATCGGCCCTCATCTTTGAGGCTGGGCGATCCGGATTTGTGGCCGGCTGGCGCGATCGCTTCGACCGGATCATCCTGGTGACCGCTCCTGAGGAAGTCAAGGTACGGCGCTATGTCGAGCGTTCTCACGACGGTGATCCCGAAGCCCTGGCCGCCGATGCGCGGAAGCGGCTTGCCGCGCAGATTCCCGATGCCGACAAGATTGCGCATTGCGATTGGGTGATCGATAACTCGGGAGATATTAAGGTCACTGGCGCGGCAGTTGCAAAAATCTACGCTGCCTTGCGCGCCGAAGCGGCAGAACTTGCCACCTTATAAAATAAAGTGTTAGAGCTTCGATGATTGAGGCTGAATAGCGGGGTTCGCGTCGGCGGGTTGGCCGTCCAGCGAAACCCACGCGGGGTTGAAAGTCATGAGATTTCGTCAGATAGTTTTGATCGTTTTTCTAGTTGGCGCCTTCTGGTATTTCACCAGCCACCGCTCTCCGGCCCGGCTGGCATTATCCGGGGCAGATCCGGTGGTCGACCATTCACCCTTGGCATTGACCGAAGCGCACGCCGCCCCGGCATACGACTCCGAAGAGTTGGCGAATATCTCGGTCTACAAAAAGGCTCTCGCTTCGGTGGTCAACGTCACCTCGTCGGTTGTCGCCTATGACTTCTTCTACGGCGCGGTACCGCAGCAGGGGCAGGGTTCGGGTTTCATCCTGGATCCGCAGGGACGAATCCTGACCAACTACCACGTCGTCGCGAATGCGCGCCAGATCGAAGTTACCCTCGACAATAAGCACACCTACAAGGCAAAGCTGCTAGGCAGCGATCAGGCCCATGATCTCGCACTGCTTCAGATCAACGCGCCTGACCTGGTCCCGGCGACGCTCTCCGACTCACGCGGCCTGATTGTGGGGCAGAAGGTCTATGCCATCGGCAATCCTTTCGGACTGAACGGGACCATGACCACCGGAATCATCAGCTCCATTCGGTCGGTGAAAGGTCCGCAGGGGGCGCTCATCGAGAATGCGATTCAAACCGACGCCGCCATCAATCCGGGCAATTCTGGAGGGCCGCTGCTGAACTCCCGCGGGGAAGTGATCGGCATTACCTCGATGATTGCGACCGGCGGCGGAGCCGATCAAAATGCCGGCATCGGTTTCGCAATCCCGATCAATACTGCCAAGGCGGTGCTTGAAGACTTCTCGAAGTATGGCCATGTGCGGCGGCCTTCCCTGGGCATTATGCCGCTGGCCATTGGCCCCGATCTGGCCGAGCAAATGGGGTTGGCGGCCGACTCCGGTGTGCTCATCCTGCGCACCGTTCCAGGCGGAGCGGCCGACCGCGCCGGGCTGCGCGGCGGTAAGGAACGCGCGTACTTAGGCAACACCGAGATCTTCCTCGGGGGGGACTTGATCCTCGGCATCGACGATCAACCGGTCACCAATACGCAAGAACTCAGCGAAGTCATGAACCGCCACGAGGTGGGAGATTCCGTGGTCGTGACCTTCCTGCGCGGACAGCGCAAGCTAACCGCACGCGTCGTCCTCGGCGAAGCCGGCGGGTCGCAGACCTAAACTTTATCACTCGGATATGTGAGAGTACTCGGGGATGTGGGAGCCCCAGGTCTCGCGTTTGAGATAGAGTTGATTGCGTCTCTGAGTCAGGAACCCGCAGTAATCCGTTCCGTCGCCGCTGACATCTTCGCGGTTCGGTCGAGTTTATCCCAACTGAAGGGCCGCCCATCGATCGCCCGCTTGATGGTCTTGAAGATCACGATAGAAAATACCTGCCGGTAGGCAAATCTCTGCAGCCAGATGTGGAAGAGCAGCCAGCCATCACCCTTGTTGGCTTCGTGCCGGGGTTCGAGCGAAAACGCCAGGCTTGAAGTCAAGAAGTCAATCACCAGAAAGCCCAGGAAGTAGACGAGCAGCTTTTCGAAATTCGCAGCGCTCGCTGCCGCCGGATGGAAATACCGGTCGATGAGGTATTGCAGCGTACCGACGACAAAGGTCAGATCGATCAGTGGCGAGACCAGCGGCAGCAGCAGCTGGAAGATCAGGATGTTCGGCAGTGCGAAAAATCCCATCGCCTTGTTCCTTGTGAATGCGCCGCGATGTTTGAAAATGGCCTGCAGCGTCCCGAAAGACCAACGGAAGCGCTGCTTCATCAAACCGCGCATATCGATTGGCGCTTCGGTGAACGCCAGCGAGCGGTCCTCGTAGATGACGCGATAACCCTGCTCGAGCAGACTCATGGTCAGGTCGGCGTCCTCGGCGACGGTATTGACCGGATAGCCGCCCGCCCGCCGCACGCCTTCCGTCCGCCACGCGCCGATGGCTCCTGGGACCACTGTGACCACTCCAAAAAGATCGAGCGCGCGCCGCTCAAAGTTCTGGCTGGTGATGTATTCAAGCGCTTGCCAACGGGTCCATAGGTTCACCCGGTTACCGACCTTGGCATTGCCTGCGACTGCTCCAATCTCCGGATCGGCGAAATGCCGGATCAGCTTTGAAACTGCATCCGCTGCAATGACCGTGTCCGCATCGATGCCAACATAGAACTCCTCATCGAGATGCTCGATGCCGAAGTTGAGCGCTTCAGCCTTGCCCCCATTCGGCTTGGTGAGCACAGTGACCCGGCCTTCGGCGATCTCTCGCGAGAAAGCTTCTCGCGCAATCTCAAAAGTGCGGTCTTTGGAGCCGTCGTCAATCACAATGACCCGCATATTCGGATAATCCGAATTGAGCACCGAACGCACCGTGCGGACGATCACTTTCTCTTCGTTGTAGCCGGGCACCAGCACCGCGACTCTTGGCAGAAAATTCGGATCGGGTACTTTGCGCGGCCGAAGCCGATCGATGAGGGCAAAGATGCCCACGATAATCAAGCGGCCACTCATCAAGACATCGCCAAAGAAGAAGACAAACACGCCAAACTTGACGAAAGCGCCATACACAAAAAACGCCAGGGAATCGAGTCGCGCCTGCCACTGCATCTTCGGAGTAATCGGGGGCATGACCTCCGCCGTTGTCTTTCCCATCAACTCCGAGACCGGAACAATCTCATAGCCCTTCGATCGCAGGGTATCGATCAAGAGCGGGAGCGCTGCCACCGTAGCCGAGCGATCGCCACCGCCATCGTGCATCAGGATGATGCTTCCGCGGAACCATGGACGGTCCTTCATCGCCTCCAGTTGCTGCAGGACCCCATTGGTGATCTCTTGCGGAGATTTCCTCGGATGCTCGTTCCAATCATCGGTATCGATCTTGTTCCCGACGATGATGTATCCCATCTGCTCCACGCGATCGATCGGCGCCGCCTGATCGTTGGTGTCCGGCTCCTGGTCGATAGAGTAAGGCGGCCGGAAGTACAGCGGCTGCAACCCAAGTTTGCTGGCGAAAAGCCGTTCCGTCAGGTTGAGTTCAAGTTCCAATTGCCTCGGCGAGATTTCACTGATGTCCGGATGAGTAAAAGTGTGATTGCCGATCTCATGGCCTTCCTGGATGTAGCGGCGAAGCAGACCCACATTGTTCTCCGCTTCGTCGCCGATCACCATGAACGTGGCTTTGACCTTCTCTTGCTTCAGGATATCCAGGATCTTCGGGGTCCACTTAGGGTCCGGCCCATCGTCGAAGGTGATGGCCAGCTTCTTTGGCTGGTAACCGTAAAGCTGCAGCGTATAAGAGCGCGGATAGACCGGCATCCGTTCGTCGGTGATGGTAAAGTCGTCCGCGTCCATCGACAACGTCCTCGAGCCATTCGCCGGACGCCCGATGACCTTAAGAATGTCTCCCTCGCCCTCCTCGTTGACGTCCTGACCGGGCGGCACTACCTTCAAGGCATTTTGCGCGTCTTTGGCGCTGGGACGGTCCCAGATCGACCAGATGGTCGGATCTTCCTTGCCTAGCCTCCAGAACACAAAAGTTCGCAGCCCCATCTGCCGGGCGGCGCGCATTTCGTTCAGCGCGGTCACGCCATCGAGGAACCAGACCTGGTGGCGTTGATGACTGTCTTCATCGTCATAGGCAAAGTGGGCATTGAGTTCGTCGCCTTCCAGATGAACGTCAGCATCGGAGTCGGCTGCTTCCTGCCACGCCTCCTGTACCGTGAGGTCGCGGGCTTCGACCACCTTCAGCTTGCCGGTCTTCTTTGCCCCCTGCGCGGGCAGCTGCTCCGTCCAGTCATATCCGTAATTGCCCATCGCGCAGATGATCTTTTCTTTCGGAACCAGCTTCAGCACCCGGCGAAGATTGCCTTCAAACCAATCTTGCGAGGCGATCGGTCCCGGGTCACTCCCGGTCTCATGCTCGTCGTAATCCATCAGGATGATGCCGTCGGTTGTCTTGCCCAGGGCGCGAATTTCATCATCGTCCGCACTCACCTGCACGTTGACATACAGACGAAGATTCTTCGCGCGAAAATCCGAATAAAGCTGCGCTATGAATGCGAGATAGGCGTCTTCGGCATCATCGGGCACCTCTTCGAAATCAAGCGTGATGCCGTGGTAGGAAGGACTTCCAGCCAGGAAGGTATTGATCTGTTCCCGCAGATGCTCGACCGCCTGTGGGTTTTTCAACAACGTGCCGACATTCTCGCCCCATTTGTCGGTGACCAGGTTATAGTCGTTCACCATCGGGAAGATTTCCGTGTCTTCCTTTGTCGACTCGATGACCCGGTGGACTTTGTTTTCGGGGTCAATTCCGTGCACGCCGGCCGCATCGACCACATCGTAGATATGCACCGGGAACAAGGAGGTCGTCGCCTGCAGCCGCCCTTCCGGGGTAATTACATGCAGCCAATCGGGAAACAACAGGTCGATCTGATGAATGTGTTGCTTCAGCGAAGAGTAGCTGGCTTCATCATCGACATAGAATGCCGCGCGCACCCCTTCATCGGTATTCAGCGGGATGTCAGAAGGTTTGCGCTGCGATTTGCGCCGGGCCGGCCGCGCTGCTTTCCCCTTGAACGAAAGCGGACTCTCTTTGAGCGCCTTATAGTTGCGTTTCTGTGCAGGCAGCAATAGCTCCGGCAATGCCTGCCTGCGGATCACGCTGAAGAAGAAGGTCACCAGCACCAATGTCGACAAGACCGCGACTACGTCGAAGATGCGCCGGAGACGCTTCCACCGCTTGCGGTCGGGATCGAGGAAAATCTGCTGGCTCATGTTGCCCACTACGAGACTATAGGAACCCGCGTCCCGGTAAAAGGCTGCGTTGAACAGCGGATTGGCTCATCGTTCGCTGCATCGTTCACCGACTCGTGTTTGCTTTGATGCTCCCCTTGCTATGATTCCCTTTCATGCTGTCCTCGCGCGCCCGGCATTGGATCTTCGTTGTTCTCGCCCTCGCTTGTGGCGCGGCCCTGCGCCTGTGGTTCATTCACGCCTATCCGGAGGTGGACGGCGACCCGCTGATCTACGGCGACATCGCCAAGAACTGGCTCCAGCACGGAATCTACGGCCTCACGACCGATCACGGAATCCGTCCAACCCTGATCCGGCTGCCCGGCTATCCCGCCTTTCTCGCTCTCTGCTTCACCCTCTTCGGCATGGAACATTACCACGCCGTGATGTTCTTCCAGACCGCCATCGATCTCGGAACCTGTCTGCTGATCGCGGCCCTCGTCCGCCGCCTCTGGAGCCGCCGCGCGGCCATGGTCGCTCTGTGGCTCGCCGCTCTCTGCCCCTTTACCGCGAACTATGCCGCGACACCCCTCGCTGAGACCCTCTCCATCTTCTGTGTCGCCCTCGGCTTCTACGCGCTGGTACGGCTGCTCGAAAACCCCTATCTTCGCTGGCTCTTGCTGCTTTCTTTTTCGATGAGCTACGCCACCCTGCTGCGTCCCGATGGCGCGCTCCTCGCAGTGGCCCTTTGTCCCGCAATCGTCCTCTGTAGCCTTCGTCGTAGCTCCATTTCCAGGCTCGCAACTGGCCGGGCGCTCAAGTTGGCCATCCTCGCTGGCATCCTTTCGGTGCTCCCATTTGTTCCCTGGGCCGCCCGCAACTGGCGTACCTTCCACATCTTCCAACCGCTGGCCCCGCGGTATGCCATGGATCCCGGTGACTTCACCTACCCGGGGTTCAACCGCTGGGTGAAGACCTGGTGTGTTGATCTGGTTTCGACCTCGGAAGTCTATTGGAACGGCAACAGCGACAAGATCGACATTGGCAAGCTCCCTTCCCGGGCATTCGACAGCCCTGCGCAATACCAGCAAACCAAGCAGTTGCTGGATGACTACAACGAAACCACCACCCTCTCGCCCGAGATCGATGTCCGCTTCGAAGAACTGGCCCAGCAGCGCACCCAAGGCCACGCAATCCGCTCCTACCTGGTGTTGCCGCTGATGCGCCTCGCCGACATGTGGCTGCGCCCTCGCACCGAACTCCTATGGATCGAGATGCGTTGGTGGGACCATTACCATCATCCCGAAGAATCCGACTTCGTCTTCGTCTATGCGGCCCTGAATTTGGGATATCTAGTAGCCGCCGTTGCCGGCTTTGTCCGGCGGCCTCCACTGGCCGCGGTCATGCTGGCTTTTGTCTTGCTCCGCTGTGCGTTGCTGTTCACCCTGGAAGCCCCCGAACCCCGCTACACCCTGGAATGTTTCCCTGTCGTCATCGCGCTCGCCGCCATCGCTTTCGGTGGCCGCCGAGACGTGCCCGCTTCAGCATCCGTGTAGACTTTTCCTGTGACCGCTTCTCCGCAGCCCGGCCAACTTGGCTTTAGCTTCGAAGCTCCCAAGGCTGCCCCAAGACGCATTTGGACGGTAGGTGAGCTGGTCGGAGAGGTGCGCGAATCCATCGAGCGGGAGTATGCCGATCTCTGGGTAGAAGGCGAAATCTCGAACCTCCGCTCTGCCCCGTCCGGACACGTTTACTTCACGCTCAAAGATGGCGACTCTCAACTGCCTGTTGTGCTTTTCCGCCGCCAGGCCTCTCTGCTGCGCTTTCGCCCGGAAGACGGCCTGCACGCGCTCGTGCGCGGCAAGGTTTCCGTCTACGAACAGCGCGGACAAATGCAGTTGATCGCCGAGTTCATGGAGCCGGTCGGCGCCGGCTCGCTCCAAATCGCCTTCGAACAGCTGAAGGCCAGGCTTCAGGTAGAAGGCCTCTTCGACGCCCAGCGCAAGAAGCCGCTGCCCGCCTTTCCGCACTGCGTCGGGATCATCACCTCGCCCTCGGGAGCGGTCATCCGCGACTTCCTCAACGTCGGTAGCCGCCGTCACGAAGCCCTCAATGTGCTCCTCTATCCGGTGGTCGTGCAGGGTGCCACCGCCGCGATGGAAGTCAAAGCAGGTATCGAATATTTCAATCGCGCCCACACCGTCGACGTCATCGTCATCGCCCGCGGCGGTGGTTCGCTTGAAGATCTCGCGCCCTTTAACAGCGAACTGCTCGCCCGCGCCATCGCCGCTTCCGAGTTGCCCGTAGTTTCCGCCATCGGGCATGAGACCGATTTCACCATCGCCGACTTTACCGCTGATCTTCGCGCGCCTACTCCTTCCGCTGCGGCCGAGCTCATTACCGAAGCTCAGCACAAAGTCGCCGGCTACGTCGAAACCATGTGGCATCGGCTCCAGCGCGCCTGCCGCTTTCAGTTAATCCAGTCGCGCGAACGCTTCTCCCGAGTCCAGATCGACGCTTCCTCCGCCAGTCTGCGCGACGCCTTCGGACGTCGCCAGCAGCGGATCGATGAGCTGCGTTTTCGCATGGAAGCCGCCTGGCGGGCCAAGGTGCGCCAATCCTCCGATCATGTCAACTCATGCACCCTGCGCCTGCTTCGCCAGGACACCAGTCATCGTCTGCGCCTTTTACAGGAACGCCTGGCCGCGCTCGACGCCCGGCTCGCCCACACCAGCCGCGTCCGCTTTCAATCCGGCCGCACCCAGTTGAAGAGCTTCGACGACCGGCTCGCCGGCCTCTCGCCGCTGGCTGTGCTCAATCGCGGCTACGCTCTCGTCTACGGCGAATCAGGCAACCTGATCAGGACCTCCGACGCCGCACACGAGGGAGAATCCATTACCACCCGCCTCGCCTACGGCACGCTGAAGAGCCGGGTGTTCGCTATCGAAAGGTCGACAGATACATCTTCATGAACGAAGAACGAGCCCTCTTTGGAACTGATGGAATTCGCGGCATCGCGGGCGAGTACCCGCTTGATCCGAAAACGATCTATGCCACCGGCATGGCCCTCGCACACTTTCTCCGCGCCCAGGTCTCGGCTCCACGTGTCATCCTCGGCGCGGACACCCGCGAGTCTAGTCCCCACATTGCCGCCGTCATCTCCCAGGGACTCGAAGCCGGAGGAGCAGCCGTCCTGAACGCTGGCGTGATCACCACTCCCGGAATTGCCTTCCTCGCCCGGAAACATGGCCTCGCCGCCGGCATCGTGGCGGTCTACAGAAGATGTTTTGGCGATCCGCAAGCAGTGGCACGAACGCCGCCTCGCATAATCCCTGTTTTGCCACGCAGGACAACGGCATCAAGGTCTTCGGCAGCGATGGCTATAAATTAGCTGACGCCATCGAACTCGGGATCGAGCAAGAAATATTCAGGTACATCCAGCGCGACATAACTCCGAAAAGCGATACTCTGCCCCCAGTCGTCCAGCCGGAATTCGTTGCCGAGTACGAAGAGTTTCTCCGCCAGGCCGTCTCCCCGCTCGACCTTACCGGTCTGCGCATCCTGCTCGATTGCGCCAATGGAGCTTCCTCCGCCATTGCTCCCGATATCTTCACCCAGCTCGGCGCGCAGGTTGTTCTCAGCCATGCTCAGCCCGATGGACGCAACATCAACCGCGATTGCGGCGCGCTCCACCCCGAGATCGTCGCCGCGGCCACCAGAGAGCAGGGAGCGGACTTAGGCATTACCTTCGACGGCGATGCCGACCGCGCGCTCTTCGCCGACGCGAATGGCAATGTGGTCAATGGAGATGGAGTTCTTCTGCTGGCTGCCCGCGACCTTCAACGCCGCGGCGAGCTCAACGGCAATCTCGTCATCGGCACCACCATGGCGAATATGGGACTGGAAGCCGCCTTGCGCGCCGACGGCATCCGAATGCTGCGCGCCCCGGTAGGCGACAAATATGTTCTCGAATGGATGCAGCGCTACCAGGCGTCGCTCGGCGGCGAACAATCCGGGCATATTCTTTTTCCCGCGCTCAGCACCACCGGGGATGGCCTTTTAACCGGGCTGGTGGTGCTCGATATTCTCCGCCGCTCCGGCAAGCCGCTCCACGAGCTCACTGCCGACCTGAAGGTGTATCCCCAAGTCATCGTCAACGTGAAAGTGAAGGAGAAGCGGCCGCTGGAGCAGTTCGCCAAGGTGGTTCAGACGATCCAGCAAGCCGAGTCGGAATTGAACGGCAACGGCCGGGTAGTAGTGCGTTACTCGGGGACCGAGGCTTTGGCGCGCGTCATGATCGAGGCTGAATCAAGGACGGCCATGCAGTTCCACGCCGATCGCATAGCCACAGCGATCCGCGCAGAACTAGGAATCTGAAAAGGTATCCAGTTCAGCTAACGGGCGGCTACGCCTGCAGATGCTTAGGCAGCGGGGGCGATCAGCAATGGATCCATTGAAGGCTGGATCACGACAGCCGGCATTTTGACGTCGGTGAAGCGGCCGCTGGCCACATCGGCGAAGACTCGGTTGGCGGTGTCTTCGGTACGGGTGCTGGTGATATGCAGGCTTTGAACAGCCTTGATGGTGAGAGTAGTCAATAGGAAGCGATTGGGAATACGGATCCCGGCAGAGTAAACCAGTTCAGAACGCATTTTTGCCTCTTGTGTGGTGCTGTTAACGTGATCCCTGGGAAGCCCAGTATTTCGTTCCTACCGGGCCCAGCGGCGGTCCAAGAGGATAACCGGAGGGCAGATGGGATAATGACGCGACAGTTCCCAGAATACGCTGCTTCGAGCCCTGCGCCTAATAATTTTGAAGAAAGGTCATCGTCGAACCCTTTTGGTACTGAATGACGAGAATAAAAGCTGGCGGCGATCTTTATCGCGGGTGTTCGCTGCCATCGAGGGCTCGCCGATGATAGCCAAGCCAGACCGCCCGGCAAAAGCGGTAGAAATAAAAGGCGACGATCAATAATCCCAGCAGCCGAAGCATTCCGGATTATGCGTCCGGCTCGGCTGCGGATGGCTCCCAAAGCTCCACCCGGTTGCCTTCTGGATCGGTAAACCAGCCAAACTTCCCGAAGTCGTAGCTCTGTCGCTCGGGATCCACATTCACCCCCGAGGCGAGTAGGGAACTGAGAATCGTGTCCAGGTCATCCACGCGAAAGTTCAGCATCGTTCGTTGGCCACTCGGCCCGAAATAGGGTGTTTCTTCCGGGAAAAACGCCAGGACTGTATCGCCAGTCACCTCGGACTTAGGGAATGAGAAGGAGCCATGTTCCGCGCGCTGAATGCCGAGATGCTGCTCGTACCACGCATAGAGCGCTTTCGGGTCTTTCGCTTTCAGGAACGCGCCACCTAATCCGGTCAATTTCCCCATCCTGTGCCTCCCAGTTGTTCAATCTGTCGGCCGTGTGGCCGAACCTTATTCCGGCTCGTGATTCAGAATATCGGCAAGCTTCTCCTTGTGCTTGGTTTTTCTCGAATCTTCACGCGGCTTTTCGACGATCGCCCGCTCTGCCTTGGGCTGGCCAAGGCGCTCCCGGGCATTCGCCTTCACCGCTTTGGTGACCGAAAACTTTGCCGCCTTCTTCTTTGCCGCCACCGACGTTCCTCCCGCACCCATATCCATCGATGATACTTTTGCGCGGTCTAGTGATGGTTCAGTAACCTCCCGTAGTACGATAAGCAAGCGAGGAAAAGGGCCACCAGCATGGAAGAACGCGATTTTTTCGACGAGAAGCCTGAACAGCGGACCCATACACTCACCTGTCCGCACTGCGGCAAGGCCGAAGAGTACCAGATCGGCTGGCTGGTTCGGCGCAAAAAAGCCGCGTTGCCCCGCAACGCCGATGATCGCGACCGCGCCCGCTTCGCCAAGGCCCAGTCTTACATGGTGCGCAAGGACGACTTGATGGCTTGCAAGAACATTCGCTGTCGCAAGCGTTTCGACGTTGCCGGAATTCAGACCGTCGCCTTTCTCTAATTCATAAGGGCTCTAACTAGAAACGGCTTCTACGGCGCGGCAGCCAGGTCTTTCAAATAGGCAGCGCTGAGCGTCTTCTTCGCCTGGGCCACCGGTAAAAGCGTTGGATAGAACTGCACAAACGTCGTCTGAACGGCTGCATGCTGTTCATGGCAGGAGTAACAGACGGCCGCCGCTGGAATTTGCTCCGCAGGCTTCTCGTTATCGAATTCATAGAAGGCCCAGCCGCCGGGCGTTCTAGCCTCATCGCGGACATGCACCTCGAATCCCACCATTTGAGTACTCTCGAAGTTTCCGCCCTGGTTGATTGAAGCGCGGCTCTTCGCCCCTCGCTGTTCGAGCACCATCACCGTCTTGTCCGGCCAGGTGCCGGTAGAGAGAAATGACCGGTAGGCGGCTGGATTCACAAAGACATTATCGAATACCGATATCCCTTCCATCTCCGGTTTCGGGGTATAGCTCATCCCGATTCCCGAACTGAGATACACCCATTCCCGATACTGGAACGGCAGCTGCAACCGTCCCTGCGCGTCATACGCGGGCTCAACGGCCGCATCCCGTCGGCTCGGGACGCTGCGCGTCAAGCCTGTGTTCTGGCCGATCGCAGCAGGAAGGAGTAACGACATCGCTATCAACGTGAAAGCTTTCATCCGTTCACCTCCGCATTGCTACGGGGTGCTGGGACGGAAAGTTCCTGCTTTCATCTTTTCAACGAATTCATCCAACGCGGACTATCCGCAGCGGGATGCTGGATGGGACGCCGATTTCAGGGCTGCCACAGACAGCAAGGCCTCCCCAGAGAGGAACGGCCTTGCTGCGAAGACACCATTTGGGAGCGGTTTGCCGATCAGTGACGGGAGAAGTCTACAACGATGGCAAGTAGCCATACCGCAGTGACGAGCCACCAGAGCCTTCTCTTGGACCCTCCACCGCGTAAGAGCAAGCCTCCCCATACAAGATCGGCCACGAAAAAAACTCCCAGCACCGGCAGAGCTAGAGCCCAGACGAAGGGCTCCCCGGCGACAGGAACCATCCGCTCCTGCGGTATTCGCCAGCCGCGAGATGCAAGTCATGAAGGTAAAGCCCGATGCCGACTACGTTGGCGGCCATGAACGCGAAGGCGCCGTAATCGGCGAGACTCCGAACGACGCCCTGCACGACATCGCCTTCGCGGACCTCGGAGTAGCGGCGTTCTTTCGTGACGCGCTCTTCAGCACGCGGCGATCGACCACCACGTCTTCTTCGGCGACCTCGAGCTCCTTGAACGTAGGCTCCTACCGCGACATTGGCTACCGGTGTGTATCCAGAGAAAAATTGTGTGACAGAACCTACCTGGAAACGCTGGAAGTCGTAGTATCCGCGTTGCCCAACAGCGGCTCCCGCCCCTGACAGCCCATTGGTCGCTCCGTTTGCAGCTATATTGCTAACGCTAAATCCCGGCGGAGCGGGGAAGCTAGCCCCAGTGCTCGTGGTGCAATTCAGATGGTTTGCGGGAAGCGGCATTCGCTGGAAGTTACTTGGGGCAATACCAAATGCACAAGCGGCGAACCTCGTCGTACATGTAATCTCCTCCGTCATAGCTATGGCTGTGAATCTGCTGTCCCAGGGGGAAAGCCTTGGCAAACGATTTTGGTAGAACCTACGTGATCCAGCTTCTTTGAGATGTCGATGGGTTTAAGACCACAGGAATCACAAACCACCAACAAAGTGTCAGCGCCCTGCCACCGAAGCTGCACTTTGCTGGCCCAGATAGCCACGAGAGCCGACGAATCGCCGATATGTCTCATATTGATTGCTTCATTAGCGTCTTGGCCGCTGGGAATGACGATCAAGAAAAATTCATCGGGCACTCTGGCTGCCTGATAATAACGATCAACCAAGATAGCCGAAGACTTCCTGTCAGGACTCTCCGCCTTCACAACCACGGTGTTTTTCATCGGAGCAGGCTTGCAGCCCAACAGACAGACTAGAAGGAACAGACAAATGCTGAGAACTCGCATCTAGCAACCTCCTTTCTTGGCGATTGCTAGTCCTTGGCGAATTTGCTGATTGTCAGATGGAATATCACCATGCGAAGCGGAAAAGAACGATGAGCCGTAAACGCCGCTCAGCTTTCCATAAAGGCCAGCTCCATATTGGCAGACCTGGCCTCCCAACCAAGTGTTTCCGCCAAATTGCGAACAGGTAGCGCCGAAGTTTATATTCCCAGCCGCGACGTTTTCCGGCGTCATCCCCATCGTCGTCTTTGGGTCCCACGGGCCACCCGTTTGGACTAAACCGATATAAGCACCCGCCGCGCCCCCAGCGGATGCTGCTCCTCCTGGCGACCCGGCATTGAGAAAGCCAGACCAAAACTGCCCCGCCAGACTCTTCGCAACCTGTATGTTTTGGCTAAGATTCAGCGGTCCAGCTTGGCAGTTTTATTTGGGGCAGAACCGCTTCCGGAGCCGCCGTGGCCACTAGCTCCACCATCTCCGCCATCTCCGCCGCCATAGAAGCCACCACCCCCATTAACGCAAACGGTGTCATCGTCATTACAGTTCGGGTGACGTGGACCGTCGTCTTGCAGGCCGGTTGGATCAAAGAAGCTCAGCGGATTATTCAGCACATAGGCATATCGGTTAAGGCTTGGCGGATTGGTGATATCGTACGACGTGTCCGAGTACCGCCGCCGGATGCGCTGATCGACTAGGGCACCGGCGAGGATGGCGAGCCAGTACGCTACGATGTCCCAGCCGGAGAACACCCGGCCCAGCAGCAGAACGCGCGGGAGCGTCAGCCGGAAGGCGTCCAGCCCTGGCGAGTGGCAGAGCTTGACGAACTCCGCCGCCGTCGCCAGAACTCCGGTGAGCAGGGCAACGGCGGGGAGACGCCACGAGGGAAGCAGGGTCGAGACGATCCAGTAGACCATCAACGCCCAGAGGGTCGATCCGCCGTACTTGACCAAGAACGACGGCAAGCCCGCATGGGCGAACCGGACCGCCAGACCAGCGGCGACGGTGCCGAGCATGAGCGCCAGAGAAAGCCCGAACGGGCGGGAACGCATCGGCTATAGCCCAGCCTTGTCGCAGCGATGACCTGCGGTTGGTTCACTTTGCCGGAAAACCATCGTGGCTAACCGTGATGCCATGCCAACTCGACTTGGAGGTGTTCATATATTCACTCCGGATGTCACAACCGCGGCAGCTTAGAATCAGGCCGTTGCTGTTCGACCATGACATTTTGAGCGCCTCGGCATTGTTCGTGTTAAGGACTTCTTCTCTGGAGCTCTCGAAGAACTGTCTGTCTTGCCTCGGTAGTTTGTAAATAATGACTCTGTACCTGGAACTACCAGAAAAGCGGACGCACTCGTCCCGCGCCAAAACTGCCTGATGAGCGTTATCGGGCGACGTGGCTGATCGTAAAACAACCATCTCGTTGCACTGACCGCAACCAGTCGTGACCATTAGGCACATCAACCAAGCTGTCATCACTGAGAAGTTCCGCATTTAGCCTCCCGGGGTCCAGCCTGTGCATCCGCTGCCATTCGCGATGTCAACGCCACCCATGACGTTCGGAGCGTCGATGGCCTGATCTCCGTACGGGTAATTCACTAGCGGTAGCCCCGGCCCTCCAAAGTTATGAGGGGAAGGTATGAGAGTCGCTGCACCTGCTGCAGAACCGCACCCATACTTTCCGAAACCAAACTGAGCACAGTTTGCACCATAGTTCACGTTGCCGAAGTTGGCTCCGGCTTGATCAGTTGGGCCAGACTTGTAGTCCCAAGCTGACTGGTCGTTAAGGCCTATGGTCGAGAAAGCTGCAAACGGGTTATACGATCCCGTGGGCCAGGAACGGCTCGCGAAATTGACAAGTGCCTGAACCGTACCGTTGTTCTTGATATCGTTTTTTGTTGTAGCAACGTTGTTGGCTATAGTTGCGCAGGTCTTTTTACTTGGGGCAGAACCGCTTCCGGAGCCGCCATGGCCACTAGCTCCACCATCTCCGCCATCGCCACCGCCATAGAAGCCACCACCCCCATTAACGCAAACGGTGTCATCGTCATTACAGTTCGGGTGACTTGGATCGTCGTCTTGCAGGCCGGTTGGATCAAAGAAGCTCAGCGGATTATTCAGCACATAGGCATATCGGTTAAGGCTTTGCGGATTGGTGATATCGTACGACCCTTCGTAAGGATCAGGCGAGAGCCAGCGTCCCTGGTAGAAGGAGTAGTTACGGAACTGAGCGTGTTCGGACATAGGTGCGCCGGCGTCGTTGCCGTCCTGCTCCATGTCGGCGAAGTGGAAGTTGTCTACATCGGCCTCGGTATTGAGGATACTGGCTACGTAGCCATCACCCCAGGGCAGGGACTTGTAGGTTGCAGACGTCGTGCCGTTATGGTCAGTCCGTATGCGCTCGGTGCCGATATAATCCTGGTTCTCGAAGTAGGTGGCGGTGTCGGAGGAACGAAAGGCGATCTGCTGCCCGTCCCAATACATGCGGCCATCGGTACCATTGTTCGTGGCTGCATTCCAGGTGGAGATGCGCCTTCCCGCATAGTCGTAGGAGTACTCGCTGGTCCCTGTCGGCTTCGCCACGCTCACCCGCCGGTTCAGTGCGTCGTAAACGTAGGACGCCGTCGCGCCGCCATCGACCGTCAACCCCTCCTGCCCTTCTTCCGCTTAGGCTTAAGCTTCTTGGCCTTGGGCGGCTTGTAGGCTGGCCTTCCGGAGGATTTAGCCTCCTTCGGCTTAGCTGCCTTCGCCTTCTTCGCTTGACCTCCCTTAGCTTGCCCCGCCTTCGCCGGACGCTTCCCCGCCGTCTCCTCCTCGATCAGCGCAAACTGCAGCCGTTTCTGGATCGCATCGATCCGCTCTAGAATCACCCGCACCCTCTGCCCCATGAAGTACTTGCGATGATTGCGGCTGCCAATGATCTCGCGCGTGTTTTCGCGATAGGTGTAGTGGTCATCGCGGAGGCTGTCGATCGGCACCAGCCCCTCCACAAAGAGATTGTCGAGCTCGACGAAGAGCCCGTATTTCGTCGCGTTGAGGATCAGCGCGTCGAAGTCTTCGCCGACCCGGTCGCGCATGAACTTGATCTTCTTCCACTCGATCAGTTCGCGTTCGGCTTCCGCGGCCCGTCTCTCCGTCTGGCTCGTCTCCTGGGCGATGGCCGCCAGTTCAGATTCGGGAATGGGAATCAACGCCGGATCAGAGGGAGCAGCCGCCCTAGGCTTCGGACGGAAGGCCGCATGTTTGCCCGGAGCATGCGGTTCGCCGGGAGCGAGCGCTCCTTGAGGATTGACCCCCTCGGCCAGCAATGCCTTAACGATGCGGTGAACGACCAGGTCGGGATAGCGGCGAATCGGGGAAGTGAAATGCGTATAGCTCGGAGCAGCCAAGGCGAAATGGCCTTCGTTCTTCTCGCTATAGCGGGCCTGCTTGAGCGAACGCAGCATGAGGTAGGCGAGGATGCGTTCTTCCGGCTTGCCGACAATCTTCGCGGTCAGCCGCTGATACATCTGCGGAGTTACCGGGATCTCCTGCGCAATCTCATGCTGCTGCGGCGTCCTGTGACCTTGATGGCCGCCGCGATGGTCCCTGCCTCGGCTTCCGCGCTGCTGCTCGCGGCGGTCGGACTTCATTTGCACGCGCTTCACCGGCAGTGCGCCAATGCCCAGGGAGTAGCCGAAATGCGCGGCAGTATCTTCGACTTCAATGACCCGCTTCGCCTCGGGCATCTCGTGAATCCGGTAAATCGAGGGCACGCCAAGCTGCTCGATCCAAGAAGCGACGCACTCATTCGCGGCCAGCATGAACTCTTCAATCAACCGGTTGGCCCAGTTGCGGACTGAGCGGACCACATTGAGCATTGCCCCGGATGCGTCGAATTCAATCACCGGCTCGGGAAGATCGAAATCGATCGAGCCGCGCCGCTGACGCTTCTTGTTAAGCAGCAAAGCCAGCGCATACATACGTTCGAAGGCCGGAACCAGATCGTTGAACCGGGTGCGGGTGGATCCATGATCGTCTCGTCCCGGATCGATAATCGCCGCAACCTGGGTATAGGTCATCCGCCGTGCCGAACGGATCACACCTTCGCAGATCTCATAGTCGAGGACCTCGCCATGAACATCGATCCGCATCAGGCAAGAGAGCACGAGGCGATCTTCGCCCGGGCGCAGGCTGCAGATGTTGGTCGAGAGTTCTTGCGGAAGCATCGGGACTGCGCGGTCGGGAAAGTAAACGGAGTTGCCGCGCAGCCGGGCTTCAAGATCCAGGTCGGTGCCGGTGAGTACGTATTCGGCGACGTCCGCAATATGTACCTGAAGCTGATACGTGCCGTCCGCATTCTCCTCGACCAGAACCGCATCGTCGAAGTCTTTCGCGGTCTCTCCGTCAATGGTGACAATGGGCAGATCGCGAAAATCGCGTCGCTCGGCGACCGTTTCCGGATCGAGATGCGCCACCTCGCGGGCCTCCGCCAACACCTGCTCGGGAAAGACATGCGGCAAATGATGTTTCCGGATCATCATCTCGACATCGACGCCAAAGGCATCCGGATCGCCAAGGATTTCGATCACCCGCCCACGGGCCGCACGATTAGGGCCTGGGAAGTCGGTGATCTCAATGTCCACCACCAGGCCCTCGAGCGGCGTTGGAGAGGTGTCATTAAAATCGATCGCTCCAGCGGCGGCAACAGCTTCGTCACCCAGGACACGATTGGCATTCGACTTCGGCAGCGTGGCGGAGATCTCCATGCCGTCGGGAATCACGATCGGCTGGGTCATGCGATCATCGAAGGGCGTGACCGTGTTCTCCGGAAACCGCTGGTTGCGCGAGTAATGAAAGATGCCGACCACGGTCGGGTTGCGGCGGGTGAGCACGCGCACGATGCGGCCCAGCTTCCGGCCATCCGCCCGGTTCGGCAACAGCTCGACCAGCACCTGATCGCCTTGCATGGCAGAGTTGATCTCATTCGGCGGAATGAAAATGTCTTCCTGGCCCGAGGCTTGTCGAGCATCGGGCCGGACAAATCCATAGCCGTCGCGATGCAGGTCAAGGCGGCCGGCCGCAAGATTGTCGCGCGTCGCGACTGACTTCGCCATCGCCCAATGGTCGCGGTCCAGTTTGACCAATTTGCCTGCTGCGGTCAGCCGTGCGAGGTGCTCGACCAGCAGTCGCCGCTCTCGTCCTCCAGGAAGCGAGAGTTCGCGCACCAACTGCTTGTAACCAGCGCGCTGGCCAGGGGAGCGTTCAATGCGGCGGAGCAAGTCACGGTCGGTCATCAATGAAGGCATTCCGTCGAGTAGAAAGGGAACGGTCGAGTGTAAGAGCTTCCCTATTCAGAGTAGAGCAAGTGATGAATGTGATTCCGACCTCGTTTCCCACATCGGAAAAGACTCGCCATCAGTGCAAAATGGGAAAGCAGATGTTTAAGATTTAGTGAGTAGTTTCAATTAAAGTCAGCTTGGCGCATAGGATTCGAGCAGGGAACACCATTTCTAGCGGAAGAGCACCCATACGAAGCATTCATACCGGCATAGTAACGGCGATATCGCACTTCGAGTCTATTCGCTTCTAGAACAATTCAGGACGGCATAGCACGACCGGGACGAACAGTCTTCAGCCTAAAAGCTCAACGATCAACGTCCAACGCAGAACGACCAGCAACGAACGACCAGCTTTAGCAGGAAAGGACCAAGAAATCCGATGTGGAAACCTAATCAACCCGCAAACGCCTCCTCCACCCCCAACAACGAGCCGATCCGGCCCGTAACCTCGACGCCCCCGCCGTTCGAACCTACCCCCGCCGCTCGTCCGAGCGTCGCTGCCGCGAGCAGCCCTGCGTCCCAGGTCTCGACCGATCAGGCGACTATCGGCAAGAGTCTCGTCGTGAAGGGGGAAGTCACGGGTTCGGAGTCGCTCTATATCGATGGCAAAGTCGAAGGCGCCATCAATCTGCCGGGGAATCGCGTCACCGTTGGGCGCAACGGCCAGGTGTCAGCCAACATCTCCGCCCGCGAAGTTGTCGTGCTCGGCAAAGTCAAGGGCAACATCAATGCCAGCGACCGAGTCGACATCCGTAGCGAAGGCGCCCTCACCGGCGACGTGATCGCTCAGCGGATCAGCATCGAAGACGGTGCTTTCTTTAAGGGCGGCATCGACATTCGCAAGCCTGGACAAGAAAAGCCCACCTTGGAAACTAAGACCACCAATTCGGTGGCTTCAACGAATTCCGTTGACGCTGCACGGGTCGTTGCGGTCTAGCTAGTCAAGCAAGATCTAGACAGGCACCTTCGTTTTACGCCAGCGCGGCGCGACATCAACTGCCTCGCCGCGCTCGCCACAGGGCGCCTTGTACCGGATCCGTCGCTGTCTCGGAGATCACAATTCCTGGATAGCGGGCTCCCAAAGCTTCGGCCAACGCCTGGCGAGCGAGCGCGACCTTGGTCAAAATGCTGCCCGCTAATGCAACGGGCGGCACTACGAAGTCTTCTTGTCGACTGCCTTCCACCCTGCGTAAACGCTCAATCATCAACGTGGCTAGCTCGGCCAGGTGTCTGCCCCCGTCGCGCACTACTTCAGCTGCAACCGCATCCCCGCTGACCGCGCACTCCACGACCAACGGCGCTAACTGCGAAAAGTCCGGTGCCAGGTTCTGGCTTGCAAACTCAACCACTTCCTCAGGGGAGCTCAACTTCCAGTGCCTGCGAATGGAATCCAGCAGCTGCGTGGGGCGCTCTTCATCGATTGCCCGAAACGATCTCCTCAGTCCTTCCACGCCAAGAAAATGCCCTGAACCTTCATCAGAGAGGATCGGGCCGTAACCCCCCACCGTCCTGAAGACGCCATCGTTCCCTCGTCCCGCGATCTGCGATCCCGTGCCGGCTAGGATCAGCACTCCGCGTTGGCCGCGGAACGCCGCATCGAGGGCGATCTCCACATCGCCGACCAGCATCAGTTCACCCCCGATAAGCTCCGCGAAAGTGCTCCGGATCCACGCCGCGGCTGTTGGTACCGCCACTCCCCCCGCTCCGATGCAGCAGCGTGTCACCTTCCGCATCGATACCCCGGTCAGCGAAGTCAGCTCGTTGAGCGCACTATAGAGGTTTCGTCCCGTCGTCGCTGCATCCAGGCGAAGCACCTTGATGCTGCCCGTCCTGACTCGGCCAAGCTCCCGGTCTTCCTCCGCCAGCAAAAAGTCGGTCTTGGTCCCGCCTCCGTCAATGCCTAGGTAATATGCCATGGTCGTCGGGCTCCGTCTTGCCCAGCCCATCCTATCGCAAACGATCCCGGCGGCTGGCTGCAGGACCAAGCTGCCTCGCTTTATGCCACAATCAAGAGCGACATGCCTGATTCCAACGTTCCCGAACTCTCCGCCCCTGATTTGGCCGCGGTCGAACCCGTAGAATCCTTCAGCGACATCCTCTCGCAATTCGAAAAAAACCAGGTCCGCAAGTCCGACGACGGCAGCCGTCAAATCGACGCTACGCTTGTCGCTCTAACCGCGGAATCGGCCCTCTTCGATATCGGGTTCAAGACCGAAGGCATCCTGCCGCTGGCCGCGTTTGCCGGCAAAGAGATCAAGGTCGGCGATCATTTTCAGGTCTCGGTCAAAGGCCGCGACGCCGAAGGCTACTACGAGCTCTCACTGCTTAAAGTCGTCCAACCAAAAGATTGGTCGCTGCTCGAGCAAGCCTTCAACGACAAGGAAGCGGTGCTCGGCACTATCACCGCCGTCGTGAAAGGCGGCTTGACCGTCGACATCGGAACTCGCGCCTTCATGCCCGCTTCGCGAAGCGGCGCCCGCGATGCAGCAGAGATGGCCAAGCTGATCGGCCAACAGGTGCGCGTCCGCATCATTAAGCTCGAGGTCGCCGAAGAAGACGTGGTGGTCGATCGCCGCGTGCTCGCCGAAGAGGAAGAGCGCGTCACGAAAGAACGCCGCTACTCCGAGGTCCGCGAAGGCGATGTCGTGCAGGGCGTCGTTCGGAGTCTCGCCGATTACGGCGCCTTCGTCGACCTTGGCGGCGTCGATGGTCTTCTTCATGTCTCCGATATCGCCTGGAGCCGCGTCGCCAATCCGGCCGACGTGCTTGCCGTCGGGCAGACGGTTGAAGTCAAAGTCCTGAAGATCGACCCAGAAAAGAAACGCATCTCTCTCGGGCTGAAACAGCTCCAGCCCCAGCCGTGGGACTCCGTTCCCGACAAGTACAAGACCGGCGAGCGGGTGCGCGGGCCGGTGACTCGGCTGACTGAGTTTGGCGCCTTCGTCGAACTCGAGCCCGGCGTCGAAGGGCTGATCCATCTCTCGGAAATGTCCTGGGCGAAAAAGGTCCACAAGCCCGGCGATATCTTCAAGCAAGGGGAGATCGTCGAGGCCGTCATCCTCGGCATCAAGCTTGAAGAGCGCCGCATCTCGCTCGGCTTCAAGCAGCTCCTGACCGATCCATGGGCTGAAGCAGCACAGAGATTGGGACCTGGCTCTGTTGTGGAGGGACCGGTGACCAGCTTCACCAAGTTTGGCGCCTTCATTCAGGTCGCTGAGGGCCTCGAAGGTATGGTCCACATCAGCGAGATCACTGCTGAAATGCGCCTGCATCATCCTCAGGAGGCATTAAAGGTCGGCGAAGTGGTCAAAGCACAGGTGCTTGAACTTGATAAGGAGAAGCGTCAACTCAAGCTCAGCATCAAGCAGCTCACACCCATCAGCGTTGATGAGTATTTCGCCGAACACAAGTCGGGTGACATCGTGACTGGACGCGTGATTGAAATAGCGGACGGTTTGGCGCGTGTGGAACTAGGCGAGGGCATTTACGGCGAAAGTACAGTTCCGCAGACCAGTCAATCAGCGCTGTCAGTAACCGCGGGTGCCAAGGCGGATTTGTCCTCCTTGACCTCCATGCTGCAGGCTCGCTGGAAGGGCAGTTCACCCGCAGCCACTCCTGTACCTAAGCTTGCCGAAGGCCACATTCGGAGTTTTCGCATCAAAACTCTCGACGCATCAACCCGGATCATTCAATTGACATTAAACTGAAGCCACTGCACGAGACGAGTAGACGCGCTACTGCATTCTTCGCAAGTTCTACAAAAATCGGGAATGCTGTTCCGCTCAACGGAAACCTTTCGGCCTTCTTGGAGTCCTTGGGCATCTGTTCTTCGTCTACAACATCTCATGGGAAAAACCCTTAATTGTGAGATGAGTATCCTGAGACGATGCCTGAAGACGATTTGAACCACGAAAGCCCTGGTGCTCCGCCACCGAATCATCCGGTCACTCGCCCCGCTCCTCCGGAACATACAAGTCCCCCTCGACGCAAGTCCCGACAGGCAATCGCCTGGATCATCGTGCTGCTGCTCTTCGCATTGGCTTTCTATCTTGTTCTTCGCCATCACGGCGATACCGCGCAAAAGGCGGCTGCAGGGTCGCGACGCGGTGGATTCGGTCCGGTCACCCTCACGGTGGCTACCGCGTCTAAGGGCAGCATTGGCGTGTACCTCGACGCCATCGGCACCGTTACTCCTGTCTACACCTCTTCGATTACCGCACAGGCCGCAGGCGTCGTCACTGCAGTTCACTATCATGAAGGCCAACTGGTTCACAAAGGCGACTCCCTGATCGACATCGATCCTCGTACCTATCAGGCGCAGGTGGTCGAAGCCCAGGGCGCACTCGATCGCGACACCAACCTGCTCGCTCAGGCGAAGATGGATCTTGCACGCTATCAAGCTGCGTGGGCCCGTAACGCAATCCCCAAACAGACGTTGGACGATCAAGAGAAACTTGTGCTGCAGGACGAGGGCACGGTTAAGAACGACGAGGGCACGCTGCAATTCAATCAAGTGCAGTTGAGCTATTGCCACATCGTGTCGCCGATTACTGGAAGAGTCGGCCTCCGGCTCCTCGACCCCGGCAACGTGGTCACCGCCGGAGGTACGACGGTGCTCGTAGTCATTACCCAGGTCGATCCGACGACAGTGATCTTTACCATTCCTGAAGACAACCTTGGCCAGGTACAGAGCCAGATGCGGCACGGAAAGTCCTTGCTTGTCGACGCACTGGATCGCAATCAGCAGACCAAGATTGCCTCTGGCAAATTGATGACGATCGACAACCAGATCGATACCACCACCGGTACGGTCAAACTTCGCGCGCTCTTCAATAACAAGACCGGAGCCCTCTTCGCCAATCAGTTCGTGAATACAAAGCTGCTCGTGAACACCATCGACGGCGTCACCCTCATTCCGACTGGAGCCATCCAGCATAACGGTCAAGTCTCTTTTGTCTATGCGATTGAGAACAACACCGCCAAGGTCAAAAACGTGAAACCCGGAGTCTCGGACCAAGGGATAACCGCGGTGCAGGGAATTGACCCGGGTACCGTGGTCGCCACCAGCAGCTTTGAAAAGTTGCAGGATGGGGTCAAGACCGTGGTTTCCAAGGAGCCGATTCCGGCGAATACGACCGAGAGCAACACTCCGTGAGTCCGTCCCGCCCATTCATCCTGCGGCCGGTCGCGACTTCGCTGCTGATGGCCGCCATCCTGCTTGTAGGCATCGTTGCTTATACGCAGCTGCCGGTCTCTGCCTTGCCCGAAGTAGACTACCCCACCATCCAGGTGCTCACGTTTTATCCCGGCGCGAGCCCCAATGTCATGGCGACGACCGTCACCGCGCCGTTGGAGCGGCAGTTCGGCCAGCTTCAGGGCCTCAGTCAAATGACCTCGACAAGCGCGGGCGGAACCTCGGTCATCGTGCTGCAGTTCTCGCTCAGCTTGAACATCGATGTCGCTGAAGAAGAGGTCCAGTCGGCCATCAACGCGGCGCAGAGCTATTTGCCCTCGAATCTGCCTACGCCGCCCGTCTACAGCAAGACCAATCCTGCCGATGCGCCCGTTTTGACTCTGGCCATCACTTCGCAGTCGATGCCGCTCTCGCAGGTGGAAGACCTGGTCGATACCCGTCTCGCGCCTAAGCTCTCACAGCTAAACGGCGTTGGCCTGGTGAGTATCAGCGGCGGCCAGAAGCCAGCAGTCCGGATTCAGGCGAACCCGGTGGCGCTCTCATCCTACGGGCTGGGATTGGAAGACCTGCGCACCGCGCTGACCCAAACCAGCGTCAATGCTGCCAAAGGCAACTTCGATGGTCCGCATCAGGATTATCAGATCAACGCAAACGATCAGCTGACGACCAGCGACGATTATCGCAACATCGTTGTTGCCTACCGTAACAACGCCCCGGTGATGCTGAAAGACGTTGCCGTGGTGGTCGACGGCATCGAGAACAACAACCTCGCCGCCTGGGAGGATGAGACGCCCGCCGTCATCCTGAATATCCAGCGTCAGCCGGGCGCGAATACCATCGCCGTGGTCAGGAGCATCAAGGCGCTGCTGCCTCAGCTTGAAACCACCTTGCCGGTCTCGATCAAGGTGACGCAGCTCACCGATTTGACCACTGCCATTCAAGCGTCGGTCGACGATGTTGAATTCGAACTGATGCTCACCATCGCGCTGGTGGTGATGGTGATCTTCCTCTTTCTGCGCAATCTCTACGCCACCATCATTCCCAGCGTCGCCGTGCCGCTCTCGCTGGTCGGCACCTTTGGCGCGATGTACGCGCTGGGGTATTCGCTCGACAATCTCTCGCTCATGGCGCTGACCATCTCGACCGGGTTCGTCGTCGATGACGCGATCGTGATGATCGAAAACATCGCCCGCTACCTCGAAGCCGGAGACAGTCCGATGGAAGCCGCGCTTAAGGGTGCGGAGCAGATCGGGTTCACCATCGTCTCGCTGACCGTCTCGCTGATCGCGGTGCTGATTCCGCTCCTGTTCATGGGCGACGTGGTGGGCCGGTTATTCCGGGAATTCGCCGTAACTCTTGCCGTCACCATCATCCTTTCGGCGGTGGTCTCGCTCACCTTGACGCCGATGATGGCGTCGCGCATTTTAAAGCACACCCCGGAAGACCAGCAGGGGCGTTTCTATCAGGCCTCCGAGCGCGTCTTTGAGAACATGATCGCCTTCTACGGGCGGACATTGAAGGTCGTTCTTCGCTTTCAGCCTCTGACTCTCCTGGTCGCGGTCGCGACCCTGGCCCTCACCGTCTTCCTGTACATCATCATCCCCAAGGGTTTTTTCCCGGTGCAGGATACGGGCGTTATACAGGGTATTTCGCAGGCGCCGGAGACCATCTCCTTCAAGGCGATGGCCCAGAAGCAGCAGCAGCTGGCCCAGATCATCCTCCAGGACCCCGCCGTTGAGAGCCTCTCCTCCTTCATCGGAGCGGATGGCACCAACACGACGCTCAACAGCGGCCGGATGTCGATCAACCTGAAGCCGCTCGATCAACGACATATCAGCGCTGCCGATGTCATTCGCCGTCTGCAGAAGAGCCTGCCGCAAGTGCAGGGCATCACCCTGTTCATGCAGCCGGTCCAAAACATCACCGTCGATGACCGGGTCAGCCGAACACAATATCAATACACCCTTGAAGATCCGGACCAGGCCGAGTTAAATCTGTGGACCAGCCGCTTCGTCGACAAGCTCAAGCAGCTCCCGGAGATCACTGACGTCGCGACCGATCAACAAACCGGAGGCCTCACTACTTCGCTGGTCATTGATCGGGTTACCGCGTCGCGGCTTGGCATTGCGCCTACCACTATCGACAACACCCTCTATGACGCCTTCGGTCAGCGCCAGATCAACACGATGTACACCCAGCTGAACCAGTACCACGTCATCCTGGAGACCGATCCGCATTTCCAGAGCGATCCAGATAAGCTGCACCAGATGTACATCCAGGCGAATGCCTCGTCAGGCGCAAGCGGCGCGGCCGCGTCTTCGTCATTTGCCTCCTCGGGATCGTCCTCCGCAGGGTCGAACGCCACCACTACCGCGCTTCCTTATACTCCCGCCCCTGGTACCCTGGCGCCTCCGGCGACCGCCCTCACGGCCGGCATTGGCACCACCACGACTACCTCGACACCTGCTACCACGGCAAACACTACCACCGGCTCGACCTATAACAACGCCGTCCCCTTGAGCGCCTTCACCCACTTTAAAAACGATACCCAGGCGCTCTCGATCACCCACCAGGGACAATTCCCGTCGGTGACCGTCTCTTTCAATCTTGCCCCGAACGGGGCGTTGGGCAATGCTATAACGGCGGTTGAAAAGGTCCAGAAAGACCTGGATATGCCGGCCAGCATACAAGCCGACTTCCAGGGAACCGCCGCCTCCTTCCGCAATTCACTCTCAAACGAGGCGCTCCTCGTTCTGGCTGCGCTGGTGACCGTCTACATCGTGCTGGGCGTTCTTTACGAGAGCTTCATTCATCCGGTAACGATCCTCTCTACGCTGCCTTCCGCCGGTGTCGGCGCATTGCTCTCTCTCATGCTCTTCGGTCAGGATTTAAGCGTCGTCGCGATCATCGGCATCATCCTGCTGATCGGTATCGTGAAGAAGAACGGCATCATGATGGTCGACTTCGCCCTCGAAGCCGAGCGCGAACACGGCAAGAACTCCACCGACGCCATCTACGAAGCCTGTCTGCTGCGTTTTCGTCCGATCATGATGACGACCATGGCCGCGCTGCTCGGTGGCATTCCGCTGGCCTTCGGCAGCGGCATTGGCTCCGAACTTCGCCGTCCGCTGGGCATCGCCATGGTCGGCGGCCTGCTCCTCAGTCAAGTGCTCACGCTCTACACCACGCCCGTCATCTACATCTTCTTCGATAATCTCGGCAGCCGCTTTTCGCGCAAACCGAACAAGCCTAACACCGGCAATGAACCGCAGGCTGAATCCGGCGTCGGCCCCCAGCCAGAGGTGGGTTGATGAACATCTCCCGGCCGTTCATTAACCGGCCCGTAGCCACCACATTGTTGACCGCGGCCATCGCCTTAGCCGGAGCGATTGCCTACCGGGTGCTCCCCGTCTCGGCGTTGCCGCAGGTGGACTTTCCCACCATCTCCGTTGGAGCTTCACTCCCCGGTGCAAGCGCCGACATCGTCGCCTCTTCGATCGCGACACCTCTCGAGCGGCAGTTTGCTCACATTGCCGGCGTCACCGAGATGACTTCCTCCAGTTCGCTCGGCAGCACGTCGGTCACACTGCAATTTGACTTGAGCCGGAATATTGACGGAGCGGCCCGGGATGTGGAGGCGGCCATCAATGCCGCCCGCACCTATCTCCCGGCCAACCTGCCCGGCAACCCAACCTACCGCAAGGTCAACCCGGCTGACTCTCCCATTATGGTCATCGGCTTGACCTCCAACATCTACGAACCCTCCAAGCTCTACGACGTGGCTTCGACCATCGTCCAGCAAAAGCTTTCGCAGATTCAGGGTGTTGGCCAGGTGAGCGTTGGCGGCGGCGCGCTCCCGTCGGTGCGCGTCGAAGTCAACCCCAACAAGCTCTTCAGCAAGGGACTCACCATGCAGAGCCTGCAGTCCATGCTGAGCCTGCAAAACGCCGACATGCCGAAGGGGCAGATCTCCGATGGCGTCAAGACCGCCGACATCGTGGCGAATGACCAGATTTCCCATGCCGAGGAGTACCGTCCGCTCATTGTCGGCTACCATCACGGCCAAGCGGTGCGCCTGGCGGATGTCGCCGACGTCGAAGATGCTACTTCCAATGTCCGCTCCGCGGGCTACTTCGATGGCAAGCCCGGAACGCTGCTGATTGTCTTCCGCCAGCCAGGCGCCAATATTATCGACACTGTCGACAATATTCGGGCTGCGCTCCCGTCGATCAAGGCGTCTATCCCGCAAGGCATCGAGACCACGATTGCCATCGATCGGACCACGACGATCCGCGCCTCAGTCAATGATGTCGAGCGTACCCTTATCATCTCCATCGTCCTCGTGGTCTTCGTCGTCTTCATCTTCCTGCGCAATGGCCGCGCCACCTTTATCCCCGGCGTAGCCGTTCCGGTGTCGCTGATAGGCACCTTTGCGGTGATGTACCTGCTGGACTTCAGCCTCGACAATCTGTCGCTGATGGCGCTCACGATCTCAACTGGGTTCGTCGTCGATGACGCCATTGTCGTCATGGAGAATATCTCCCGCCACATCGAAGACGGCATAGCCCCGATGGCCGCCGCTCTTCAGGGCGCGAAGGAGATCGGCTTTACTGTTTTTTCGATCAGCATGTCGCTGATCGCGGTCTTCATTCCCATCCTTGCCATGGGTGGCATTGTCGGTCGTCTCTTCCGCGAATTCGCCATCACTCTGTCCACCGCCATCCTGGTTTCCATGGTGATCTCGCTCACCACCACGCCGATGATGTGCGCTTACATTCTGAAAGACCAGAAACACGCGAAACATGGCAGCGCCTACCGCGCCAGCGAGCGCTTCTTCGACTGGATCTTGTCCCTCTACAAGCGCTCGCTCAGCTGGGTGATTGAAAACCCCGGTCCCACCCTCACCGTGCTGCTGCTCACCATCGGCCTCAACGTCGCGCTCATTGCCAAAATCCCGAAGGGTTTTTTCCCGCAGCAGGATACAGGCGTAGTGTTTGGCGGTGTGCAAGGCCCGCAGGACGCATCCTTTGCGGTGATGAATAACTCCGTCCTTCAGCTCGTGAACGTCATCAAGGCTGATCCGGCGACCAATCATATTGTCGCCTTCACCGGCGGCCAGGGAGCGACCAATGGCGGCTTCATGTTCATGTCGCTCAAGCCGCTCGACCAGCGCGACGTGACCGCGGAAGGCTTCCTCAATCGCGTCCGGCCTAAGATGAACCGGCTTCCGGTAGCTTCGGCCTTTCTCCAGGCCGCTCAGGACATTCGCATCGGCGGACGCAACGCCAACGCTCTTTATCAATACACGATCCAGTCCGATACTACTCAGGACCTCGCCAAGTGGGGGCCGATTCTACTCAATCAGATGAAACGGCTGCCCGGATTCCAGGACGTCAACTCGGACCAGCAAAATGGCGGATTGACCGAGAACCTTACCTACGACCGCGTTACTGCAGGCCGTTTAGGCATTACCGCACAAGCGCTCGACAGCTCTCTCTACAGCGCCTTCGGCCAATCCCAGGTCTCGCTGATCTACACCCAGCTCAACCAGTACTATGTGGTGCTGGAGGTCGCACCACCTTACTGGCAAGACCCATCGGCGCTCAACAACATCTATATGAACACTTCCTCTCACGGAGTGATACCGATCCGCGCCGTCACCACAGCTGAACCCACGACCACTCCGCTAACCGTGAATCACACCGGCCTCTTTCCCTCCGTGACCGTGGCCTTTAATCTAGCGCCGGGCATGTCGCTCAGCGACGCTACCAGGGAGATCGATGAGCTTAAGCAGAGGCTCGGCACTCCGAATACGGTCCGCGGCTTCTTCGCCGGCACCTTACAGGCGTTTCAAGACTCGCTCAGCACCGAACCCTACCTGATCCTGACCGCCGTGCTCGCGGTCTACATCGTCCTTGGCATTCTGTATGAAAGTCTGGTGCACCCGCTCACCATTCTCTCGACCCTGCCTTCCGCAAGCGTTGGCGCAATCTTCGCTCTCTTGCTGTTCAAGATCGACTTGAACGTAATCTCGATCATCGGCATCATCCTGCTGATCGGCATCGTCAAAAAGAATGCAATCATGATGATCGACTTCGCACTGGTGGCCGAACGTGAACACGGCAAAAACACTGCGGACGCCATCTTCGAGGCCTGCATGCTGCGCTTTCGCCCCATTCTCATGACCACCATGGCGGCCCTCTTCGGGGCACTGCCGCTGGCCTTCGGCACCGGCACCGGGTCGGAGTTGCGCCGTCCGCTCGGCATCACCATCGTCGGCGGCCTTATCGTCAGCCAGATGCTGACCCTTTACACCACGCCGGTCGTTTACCTCTTCCTCGATGGACTGCGGCTGCGCGTCCAAGGCAAGCCGCGCGGCGAATTCCATCGGCCGCCCGACCTGCAGACTACTGGAAATGCGTCAAGCTAGAACGGACAATGCCATGCAGAAACACGCCATTGAATCTCGCGCCCTACCTCTTCTCCAATCGGTCCGCGCAGCCACGCCTCCCGCTCTGGCGCTGCTCTCTGCGACAGTTCTGTCGTTGCTCTCCGGATGCCTGCCGGGTCCGAAGTACCACCAGCCCGCCGCCCTCGCCACCCCGCCGCCGCCAGCCTACAAAGAGGCCGCTCCCCCACCTCCGTCACCCGCTGCTGTCGCCACTGGCGCCGCCCCTCCTCCCGCTGCGGACCTGAAAGAGTGGAGCCCCGCCAGTCCTCAAGACGCCATGCTTCGTGGCAAATGGTGGGAGATTTATAACGACCCTGAATTGAACGCCCTTGAAGAGCAGCTCAATATAGACAACCAGAACATCAAGCTGTTCTTCCAGAACTTGATGGTCGCCCGCGCCCTGGTGCGCGAGGCTCGCTCGGAGTACTACCCGACCGTCACGGCCAGCCCGTCCTGGAGCCGTTCGCGCTCCTCTTCCAACCTCGGCAACTCATCCGCCTCCTTCAACAGCGGTCAGCAAGCGAACCTCATCTCCTTGCCGCTTGGCGTCTCCTGGGAACCGGACCTCTTTGGACGCATCCGCAACACCGTTCATGAAGAGCAGTACGCCGCCCAGGTCAGCGCCGCCGACCTGGAAAACGAGCGTCTCTCCGAACAATCCAGTCTTGCTCAGTTCTTCTTTGAGATTCGCGGGCAAGATGCTCTACAAAAAGTGCTTAACGATACCGTCGAAGCCGACAAGAAGGCGCTGGCTTTGACCCAGGCTCTATACGAGACCGGAGTCGATAACCAGATCTCCGTTGTCGAGGCCCAATCGACGTTACAAAGTGCGCAAGCCGCCGCCACTAATGTCGGCCTGCTCCGCGCGCAGTATGAACATGCCATTGCCACTCTGATCGGCCAATCCGCGTCGAATTTCTCGATCCCGGTCAAGCCGATGACGACCGCTCCGCCACCCATCCCGATCGGGATTCCGTCGCAGTTGCTCGAGCGCCGTCCAGACATAGCCGGCGCAGAACGCAGCATGGCCTCAGCGAACGCGGCGATCGGAGTCGCCTATTCGGCATTCTTCCCCACCGTCACCCTCGGCGCTAGCGGCGGCTTCGAAAGCGCTACCTGGAAGCACCTCTTCGACATCCCCAGCCGCGTCTGGTCGATCGGACCCTCGATCTCTCAGCCTATCTTCAATGCCGGACTGACCGCCGGCCTCAGCCAGTTCGTCTCCACTTATAACGCTGATGTCGCGACCTACAGGCAGACCGTGCTCTCTGCCTTCCAGCAAGTCGAGGACTTCCTCGTCGCCGTCAAGGTCTACTCGCGTCAAATCCAACAGCAGCAGGAAGCGGTCGCCTCTGCGCAGAAGGCCCTCGACCTGGAGCTGGGACGCTATCAAACCGGCATCGACCCCTACATTGACGTGGTGACTCTGCAGACAACTTTGCTGGGCGATCAGCAGGCGCTCACCACGTTGCAGGTAGAGCAGATGGCCTCGTCCGTCACGCTCATCCAGGCCCTCGGCGGAGGCTGGGACCGCACCCAGTTAGCCACCCCCCAGCAAGTCACCCAAAGACCACCTAAAGCTGACGCAGCAATGGTCCACTAAGCCGCGAATTGAATGGATTACTAGGCCGAATGCGGGTGCTGCCGGTCAGGTCAGCCTCAGGCCCGGAAGGTGGCGCCTCAGGCTTCGGCCTCAGCTCTTATGAGCGACCTCGAACGAGTATTCGTCCGGATCGAATAGATCGGCGGCGTAGTATCCCGGATAGTATTCGACCCGCGCTCGCGGTGAGATATTGTCCTTCGCGCCGGCGGCGATCGCAGCCTTGTAGAACTCATCGACTTGTTCATTGCTTTGAGCCTTGAAGCCCCAGTGAATCGACGCCGGAACGGGTTTCCCCTGCTTGAGCCAGAAGCACGCTCGCTTCCCGTCGCCAAATCCCCACAGGTCAGGATGACCCTCTTGTCCCCCTGTAGGGGAGGAAGAACTTGATATCCAGAGGCTTCAAGGCTGCCTCATAGAACGTCAACGAGCGCTCGACGTCGCCGACGTAAGAATGATGTGATCAAGCACAGCCATCTCCTTCACTGAGAAGCGCGTTTGTATCTCCAAGATGCGTCAACTTGCACCTTGGATGGCGGTGGTTGTGGAGGTCTCAGAAATCGCGTCAGCAGGGAGTTATCTCTAGCGTTCCGCTAAAGACCGGAAAATTCTTGGAAGTACGACTGACTTTGTCGTATATTGAATTTGCTGAGTTTAAAGAAGAATCAGCAAGCTTTCGACCGGATTTAAGAACCAGATCCCCGCGGCATACTCTTGGCGGAGTCCGCGAGGATCTGGAAACCACAGCCGAATAGACTGCGGGCTTCCTTCACTATAGGGCGGCTGCCCGCAAAGTTTCAACTGTCATCGTGGCCAACGTGTCATTTCCTTAGGCCTGAAGACAAGACCTGTACTTTGTGAGGCTCGCAGCAATGAATCGTAAGACCCTGCACCCATCGGCAGGCGGTCGTACCCGTCTGCGTTTCGGAGCGCTCTACGCAGTTCTGACCTACTTGTTCATCCTGAATGCGGAAACTCTCCCGGCCAACGCTCAACGCGCCTATCCAGGCCGTGGTGCGATCTCCGCCCAAGATATCGCCCAGTACCGGGCCCAGCACTCGGCCAGAATGGCCGCGTCTGCCGATGCCGATCAGGTCTGCGCTCGCTCCGCAACTGGGGCCGTCGTTCCGGCGCCCTCTGAGTTGAAGAGTCAGAACGGAGTTCTTGAAGTCACCTTCAAGTTCCTCACCGCCACCGACGCTCAGGGACTGGTCCGCTACTGCTATGTGACCGACACCGGCCTCCAGTCGCCGACTCTTCGCGTCAATCCTGGCGATACGCTCATCATCCATTTCCAGAACGATCTGCCCGCCGCCGCTGCCTCCAGTGCGAAGGACAACATGGCCGGCATGAACATGACGCTCGCCGCCGATGCTTCCAGCGCCAACGCGGCCTGCAACGGCGTCATGTCTGCCTCCGCCAGTAACATCCACTTCCACGGAATGAACGTTCCCCCGGTCTGCGGGCAGGATGAAGTCGTGCATACCCTGGTTGCGCCCGGACAAAGCTTCGACTACAAAGTACAAATTCCCGCCAACGAACCGCCCGGCCTCTACTGGTATCATCCCCACCCGCATGGGATTTCTGAAGGCCAGGTGCAAGGCGGCGCCACGGGCGCCTTGATCGTCGAAGGCCTGCAAAGTGTCGATCCCGCCTTGGCCGGCCTGACCGAACGCACCTTCGTTCTCCGCGACCAGCTGCTAACCGCCTCTGAAGCCAACGACGCCAACATCCCTGCATGGGACGTCTCGATCAACTACGTGCCTGTAACCTATCCCGCTTATACTCCCGCGGTGATTGCGACCAATCCTGGCCAGCAGGAGTTGTGGCGCGTCGCCAACACCGCCGCCGACACCATCATGAAGCTCGAATACCTCGTCAATGGGACCGCTCAGACCATGCAGGTGGTGGCCATCGATGGCTACCCCATCGCCGCCGGCAGCAGCGGTCAAGCCTCCGTGGGCGAAACGAGCATCTTGCTGCCGCCCGGCTCGCGCGCCGAGTTCGTTGTCACCACCCCCAACATCGGAGATCAGGCCCAGCTCGTCACCCAATATTGGAATACCGGTCCGGATGGCGATTTCGATCCGACTCGAACGCTGGCCACCATCGTCAGTCAAAACGGCGCCGAGCCAGCTTCAGCGGCAGCAACCAAGTCGTCAGCCCAGACCAGCCCTCTCAAGATCACGCCACGGAAAGTGAAGCGCTTCGCCGCCCTCGCCCAAGCGACGCCCGTAGCGCAGCGCAACCTCTACTTCTCTGAAGTCCTTCAAAATCCTACCGACCCCAACAGCCCCACGACCTTCTTCATCACCGAACAAGGGCAAGCCCCCGCCGCCTTCACCATGGACCAGGCCCCCAACATTGTCGTCCATGCCGGTACCGTCGAAGACTGGGTCATCGAGAACCACGCCACCGAAGACCACATCTTCCACATCCACCAGATTCACTTCCAGGTCCTCGAAGCCAATGGCGTCGCCATCAACGACCCCGCCGTCCGCGATACCGTCGACCTGCCTTATTGGACCGGCACCGGCCCCTATCCCAGCGTGAAGCTCCGCATGGACTTCCGCGACACCAACATCATCGGCACCTTCGTCTATCACTGCCATATCCTGCAGCACGAAGATTCCGGCATGATGGCCGAAATTCAAGTGCTCCCCGCTGGCTCGGCTTCGCTGACCACGGCTGCCGCCTCCGCCACCAGCCTGACTCCTAACGGGAACATCACCCTTACCGCCAATGTCGTCGACGCCGCCACCGGCAACCCCACCCCAACCGGGCTGGTGCAATTTCAATTGAATGGCGTCAACGTCGGCGCTCCCACCGCGCTCGCCGCTGGACAAGCCACCTTGACCACCACCCTTAATGGAGACGCAGGCGCCGGAAACCTCACGGCCTTCTACCAAGGGGATTCGACCTACACTGAATCTCAATCCGCCGCCATTCCCATCACCTTGTCCGCCTTCGCTCTATCTTCTTCCGGAACCACCGCCACAGTCGGCTCCGCGGCCATCGCTACCGTCGCCGTCAATGTCGCCAACAACTACACCAGTCCGATTGCTTTGACCTGCGCCATGCCCAGCACCCTCACCGAATCCGCCTGCTTCGTGAACCCAACTTCGGCTACCGGCACCGGTAAGGTCTCGCTCACCGTCAACACTACCCCGTCCCATCCGCTCAGCAGCCGCAACTCCGCTCCCGGCTGGTTCGCCGCCAGTGGAGGCCTCAGCCTCGCCGGCCTGCTCTTCTTGTTTCTGCCGAGACGCCGTTGGCGCGGTATCGCCCTGCTTGGTATTGCTTTTCTCGCCGCTACCTTCAGTGTCCTCGGCTGCGGAGGCGCAGCCAAGATCGATCCCGGGACCGCCAAAGGAAGCTACACCGTTGTGGTGACCGGGACCGCCGGCAGCGGGGCCGCCCAATACCAGACCGGCGTGGATGTGCCGATCAATATTCAATAGGACCCGGCATCGCCATAACTCAGCGCATAAGTCGGTAACTTCCCGGGACTAAGTACCCGAGACTAAGTACCCAGGGCTAAGTACCCGAGACTAAGAACCAGATAGAAGCGATAAGATCAGGAGAAAGAAATGTTGACCGTGGTAGCACGTTTTATCCGTAGCTCGAGCAGGTTCCTTTGCCTCGCCGGAATTTTATCCGCATCGCTGCTTCATGCCAGCGTCGGAGGCAGCATCTCTGGCACGGTCAAGGATCCTGCCGGAAGCCTCGTCCCCAACGCCGAGATCACGCTCGACGAGGTGAACACCGGGCTCGTCTACCACGCCCGCAGCGACAACAAAGGTCACTATACCCTCCCTGTTCTCCCCATCGGCCACTACCGACTCGATGTCGAGGCCCCCGGCTTCCAAGGCTACCAGCGCCTCGAGATCGTCCTCGATACCAATGCGGCCCTCACCCTTGACGCCACCCTCCAGGTCGGCAACGTCGCCGAGTCCGTCAACGTGACCGACAACACTCTGCATGTCGAAACCACCAGCACCCAGATGGGCCAGGTCATCAGCGGCCGCCAGATGACCGCCGTCCCGCTCGACGGCCGCAGCTTCACCGATCTGCTCTCGCTGCAGCCCGGTGTCGCCCCCGCGACCTCGCTCACCTCGAGCACCGTGCAGGATGTCGGCGCCACCATCCTCAATCCCTCCGGAACCCTGAATCCAGGCACGATCTCCGTCAACGGCCAGCGCGAGTTCGCCAATTTCTTCAGCGTCAACGGCAGCGACGCCGAAGAAGACGTTAACGCTGGAACGGCCATCATTCCCAACCTTGACTCGATCGCGGAATTCCGTATCATCACCGGCAACTTTGATGCCGAATATGGAGAATTCAGCGGCGGCCAGATCAACGTCGTCACCAAATCCGGCGGCAATAACTTCCACGGCAGCGCCTTTGACTTCCTCCGCAACACCGATCTCGACGCCCGCAACTACTTCTCTCCCACCCGCGGCGTCTTCCGGCAGAACCAGTTCGGCGGCACCATCGGCGGCCCCATCCGCCGCGACAAAACCTTCTTCTTCGTGGACTACCAGGGCACCCGCCAGACCCAGGGCATCGATACCGGCAACATCAGCGTGCCGTCGAACCAGGACCGCTCCGGCAATCTGCAAGACGTCGCCAGCGGCCTGACCGGCAGCGTCGGCGGCCCCTACTTCGCCAGCCTCCTCACCCAGAAGCTCGGCTATCCCGTCGTTGCCAGCGAACCCTACTACGTCCCCGGCTGCACCACCACCGCGGAGTGCGTCTTCCCCAACGCCACCATTCCTCTGAATGCCTGGTCGATTCCGGCCCAGCGAATGCTGCAATACATTCCTGCGCCCAACACCGCCGCCGGCACCTTCGCCACCTCCTCGTCCAATCAAACCGTCCGCGACGACAAGGCCGGCGTTCGCCTCGATGCCAACACCCGCCTCGGTCTGCTCTCCGCCTATTACTTCATTGACGACTTCAACCTCACCGATCCCTACCCGGTTGCCCAGAGCGGCGCCAGCGTTCCCGGCTTCAGCGCCATCACCACCGGCCGTGCCCAGCTGATCTCGCTCGGCGACACCAAAACACTCAGCGCCACCGCCGTCAATGAACTCCACTTCAGCTATCTCCGCGACTTCACCAACCTCGGCCAGCCGCTCGGCGGCCGCGGCGTTAGCTTGACCTCGCAGGGCTTTGAAAATGCCGATGGAACACCTAGCATCGTGCCCCTCGATCCAAAGGGCGAGAGCGTCGAAAATCTGAACTTCAATGGCTTCTCAACCGGCGCCGCGGCCAATCAACTCATCCAGTCCAACAACACTTATCAGGCGTCCGACACCTTCTCGAAGGTGCTCGGCAACCACACGATGAAATACGGCGCTGAGTTTCACATCGATCAGGTGAACGCTCACCCCATCGCCCAATTCAACGGCAACTTCGTCTTTTCCGGGACTGAGACCGGCGTCGACTTTGCCGATTTCCTGATCGGCGTGCCCAGCCAATACAACCAGAGCCAACTCAATCCCTTTTATGCCCGGAACAAGTACATCGGCCTCTTCGCGCAGGATAGCTGGCACGTGCTGCCCACGCTAACTTTGAACTACGGACTACGCTGGGACCGGATCGCGCCCTGGACGGAGAAGTACAACCAGATCTCGACCTTCGTTCCCGGCGCGCAGTCTGTCGTCTTTCCCGGAGCACCGGCCGGCATCCTCTACCCCGGCGATCCTGGCGTCCCCAGCACCCTCGCGCCGATCGGAAATCGCAGCTTCTCGCCCCGCGTCGGCTTCGCCTGGTCCCCGCAGGCCGATACCGGCAGCCTCCTCGGCAAACTCCTCGGCGCGCCTGGAAGCACCAGCATTCGCGGCAGCTTCGGCAACTTCTACACCGCCATTGACGCTCTCTCGATCGGCGTCCTGGCCGCCAACGCGCCCTACGGCACGACCTACACCAGCCCCGCGCCGCCGCTCTTTGCGACGCCGTTTATCAATGCCGCCGACGGGCAGAGCAACGGCCAGCCCTTCCCCTATACCTTCGCTCCTTTGAACTCGTCGCGCCGCAATCCCGACCCCAACATCAACTGGAGCACCTACGAACCGATCAGCGGCATCCCCGGCTACGACATCCATAACCGCACCCCGTATACCGAAGAGTGGATGCTCTCTCTCGAGCGCCAAGCCGGACCGAATACCGTCTTCAGCGCCAGCTATGTCGGCACCTCGAGCCACCGCCAGCGTGTCCTGATCGAACCCAACTCCGGTAATCCTGCCCTTTGCCTCAGTCTCAGCCAGCCCGGCGAAGTCCAGCCCGGCACCCTCACCTGTGGCCCCAACGGCGAAGACACCGTCTATTTCCCCATCGGCGGCGGGCAAGTCAACGGCACGCGCGGCCCCCTCGGCCCAAACTTCGGCAGCAATGCCTTGCAATCGACCATCGGCCATGCCAATTACAACGCCCTCGAGGTCAGCGCCCGCCATACCAGCGGACGGCTCGAGTTCGCCGCCTCCTACACCTACGGCAAGTCGCTCGATCAGTCTTCGAACATCGCCGAAGAGGTCAACCCCTTTAACCCCGCGCTCAGCTATGCCCTTTCGTCCTTCGACGTGAAACATAACTTCGTCGTCAGTTATGAATATCAGTTACCCATCGACCAGCTCTTTAGCCCCGACCGCCTCACCCGCGGCTGGTCGCTCTCCGGCATCACCCGTTTCTCGAGCGGTTTCCCCGTCACCATGGTGAATAATGGCGATAACTCCCTCATTGGCACCAACCCCAACGGCATCAACAACAGCAGCATCGACGAGCCCGACTATAACGGCGGCCCGCTGCGCCTCAGCCACAACCCGCGCATCAACGGCCACAACTACTTCGCTGCCGGCGCTTTCACCATGAACGCTCTCGGGACGCCGGGCACCGCCAAGCGCCGCTTCTTCTACGGGCCAGGCACGGACAACTTCGATATGGCCGTCGCCAAAAACCTGCCACTCACCGAATCGAAGTCCGTTCTCTTCCGCGTCGAGGCCTTCAACCTTTTCAACCACACCCAATTCAGCGGCCCCAACTCGGTCGATGGCGATATCGGCAGCACCACCTTCGGGCAGGCCATCAGCGCCGCCCCCGCCCGCGTCCTCCAGGGAGCGGTGAAGTTCAGCTTCTAACGGAGCGGCCGGCTTTAGCGGATGGGGATACTGGTTCGGAAGAGAAACCACCTGTGTCAGGTGTTTATGGTCTTTCGCGCACGGAGGGAGGCATGCGCGTCAAAAAGACCAGATGGAGCACCAAACGTTACTCGATCCCCAGCTGGTGCTGTAACTGCTCCAACGTCACGCCCTTCGTCTCCGGATAGGCGAACAGCACCACAAAGAACTGCAACACCATCATTGCCGAGAAGAAGACAAAAGGATAAGCCCCGGATGACTTTGCCAGCAGCGGGAAGGTGTACGCGATCGCCGCGTTCATGATCCAGTGCGAACTACTGCCCAGGCTCTGTCCCTTCGAGCGCACCTTCGTTGGAAAGACTTCGCTGATGTACACCCAGATGACCGCGCCCTGCGAAAAGGCGAAGAAAGCGATGAACCCGACCAGCAGCCAAACCAGCAGCTCGTGATGCGAATTCGTGAAGAAGACCGCCGAGACGCCAGCCAGACAGATCGCCGTTCCCACTGAGCCGACGAGCAGCAGCGTCCGTCTACCCAGCCGATCGATCACCGTCATCGCGATGAGCGTAGCGACCAGGTTCATCGCGCCAATCGCGACCGCCTGTAAGTCACCCGACATGCGGCTGAAACCGGCTGCCGCAAAGATGTCATTGAGGTAGTAAAGGATCGCATTGATGCCGGAGAGTTGATTGAACATGCCGATGCTCGCAGCCAGGAAGATCGGCTTGCGATACTTCCAGGAAAATAGCGGCTCGGACTTGTGCGCTCGTTCTAAGTGGATCGAATCCACGATCTCCTTGAGCTCGGCCTCGGAGTTCGGCGAGCCCATCAGCTCGAGCACCAGCCTGGCCTCGTCCACCCGGTCTTGGGTCACCAGCCACCGCGAACTGCGCGGAATCCCGAACAGCATGATGAGGAAGAGCACCGCCGGCAGCGCGGCGATTCCGAGCTGCCAACGCCACTGCGTCGCGCCCAGATGCAGCTGCGCAATGACGAAGTTCGAGAAGTAGGCCAGCAGAATGCCGATCACGATATTGACCTGGAACATGCCAACCAAGCGTCCGCGCCACTTCGCCGGCGCAAGCTCGGCAATGTACACCGGACCCAGCACCGACGATCCGCCGATCCCCAGGCCGCCAATGAAGCGTGCCGCTAACAGCGCATACCAGCTCCAGGCAAAGCCCGATCCCAGAGCGGAGATGACATACAACACCGCCATCACCCGCAGCGTGTCGCGGCCGCCGAACTTTTGCCCGATCGCCCCCGCGGACATCGCCCCGATGACTGTGCCGACCAGCGCGATCGCCACCGTCAGGCCTAACTGCGACGGGGTCAACGAATAGACCTCAGTCAACTGGTGGGTGGCCCCCGCAATTACCGCCGTGTCAAATCCAAATAACAGACCGCCCAGCGCTCCGACCGCAGTGCCTTTCAACAGGTATCGATTCATCTTCAGTATTCAGCCCCTTTACGCTACGACTGCATGAACGGCAACAAGCAAGCGCCAAGTATACCCGCATCCGAACCTAGCTCGGCGCGGACGACATGGGTCTTGCGCGGAGATCGCGCTCGGGATTCCTCCTCGGTGGGGGCCGTCAGCCGGTAGACGTAACTGCGCATTCGCAGCTCCTCCATCATGCGCGGCGCGAACAGCTCCCACGCCGCCGACATGCCGCCGCCAATCACATAGAGCGGCAGGTTAAGGGTGTTCACCAGCGCGCCGAGGCCGATGCCCAGCACCGTTCCTACCCGGTCGAATACCTTGAGGGCGCGCGAATCGCCGGCAAGCGCGCTATCTGCGACGTGCCGCGCGGTCAGCATCGGCGACTCTGCCTCGATCTCGGCATCGTCCTGGTCTAGGGCGCGGGCCTGTTCCGCCATCCGTCGCACCCCGGTCGCCGAGGCGTAGAGCTCCAGGCACCCCCGGCTGCCGCAGGGGCAGACTTCGCCATCCGGATCGACCGTATTATGGCCTGCCTCACCCCCCATGCCGTTGTTCCCGTTCCAGATTTTTCCATCCAGAATGATCCCATTCCCCACCCCGGTCCCGAGCGTCAGCATGCAAAGCGACCGGACCCCATAGCTCTTTCCCGAACCCAACACAAACTCCGCCAAAGCGGCAAGATTCGCGTCGGATTCAATCACCACCGGCGCTCCGACTCGCTGCTCAATCGCCTGTTTCAGATTGAACCGGTCAAAGCCGGGGAGGTTTGGCGGATTGCGCAGGATCCCCTCGGGCAGCTCAAGCGGTCCCGGGGTTCCCAGCCCAACGCCGGCGAGCTTTTCATTCCGTCCATACTTGTCCAACAAACCAACGATCGCTGCACTCATGTCGTCGGCCACGGTGTGCGGACCGTCTCCCACCCGAGTAGGCAGGCTGACGATTTCTGTAAGTTGGCCGCCGTCCGTGGAATGCTGGTGATAGGCAGCTACGCGAAGGTTGGTGCCTCCAAGGTCGACACCGATGGAGTACCGATGCAGGGTCAAGACAGAAGCTCCTCAAGTGGAATCGTTTCCAACAACATAGACTCCTTTATATCTGAATCCAGTCTCCGGATTGCCCAACATCTGCCCCTGAAAGCAACAGGAACTCTATCCACCCTACGACTTTGGTTGTATTTGCCCGGTTTTTTCTTGACACCGCCCGAAGCCGGACTCAATGATACCTTTGCCGCGGAGATGTACCCGGAATTGGAAGGATGTCTCAAGGCAGGACGAACTCATCGCCGGCAAGCGTGTCCGGTACGGCGTCGACCTTGATAGGGATTGCCCTTGCCGCGAATTGTCGTGGTCCGGCGGTCTTCCGAATCTCTGCAATAACGAACGGCCCCAACTCCCCCAGGGCGGACTTGACCAGGATGGAAATCAATGACAGCAAAGCTCGAAATTGTAAACCGATCGCTTCGTGCAGCCTTCATAGCAGCCTGTGTAGGCTTCCCCGCTCTCCTCGCCTCGGCACAAACCGCCATCACCGTTCTTCCTTCGGTCAACGTTAGATCTTCAAGCTCGGCGGCCAGCCCGTCCACACCTGTTACTTACGGATCCGCACCACTCGTTTTGAGCTGCCCGGCTTCCATTACTGCTGTCGTCTCTTCGACCCCGAATGGTTTAGGCAAAGTGGTAGTCGACGACTACCTCGACCTGACCGTAAGTGAGGGAACTTCCGCTCCAGAGGGGCCATTTGATATTTGCGGCGTTACCCATCCTGGAGCCCTTCCCACGGCATGCTTCACCCCGGCCTATCAAAAGGAACGAGTCATTGGGAATGATCCGGACAGCAAAGCGGCTACTTGGGGTGTCGGTCCGCTCGATATCCACGGCCATCTGGCTCCGGGCATCAATCACGTAACCTTAACGGCCAACGATATCGGGAGTGTACTTTCCTCTTCATCCATCTACCTCTTTACCAATTGCACCTCGGAGGGCGTAAGCGGGGGAGGGCAGATCAGCGGCAATCCGATCCCAGCGACCAATCCCCCAGCCTCCACGTTGACACAGAATTTTAACTTCAGCTTGTCGGACGACCACCTCATCAAGCAGGTGCTGGACTTCTCAGTCGCCGATCAGCAGAAGACAATCACTATTCCCGACGGCGCAATTCCGACTGTGACGGATCATGTGATCGATCCAACCGACTTCCCGGCACTTGTAGCAAATACTTCATTTGCCACATCCCAGTGCTTAGTCCACTTCGGCGAGTTATTGCCCAGCGGTCAAGCCGGTTGCAAGCTCTACACCGTGACTTGTCAGATCGGCAGTGAATCGACCGGGACTGGCGCTCAATGTCCCTCGTCTACCATGAGAAACATTGTCATCGAAGATGCCTTCGACGGTCCGCAATTTACCCTGCCGGATATTCATGCAGGCCGGGCCACTTTCCATCAGGGATTCGGTTACCTCATGGCCAACGAGGGATGGAGCGGCGGCCCTTGCACTTTCGACCCCAACTCCGACCAGATCTACTCCTGCCCAGAAAATCTGTTGACTGCCTTTACCGGTCCAGGAGCCACGACCGCCCACTCCAACACCAATCACTACAATTCCACTTTCATCAGCGTCGGACCGGTGCCCGAATATGCAACAGTCGTCAACTTCGACTTTCCTAAGGATCAGAGCTGGATCAATCGACGCACGGTGAACGCCACCTTCCTCGCCAGGCCGCCAATAGTTCCTGCACCGAACAATGGCTTCGTAGCCGCGCCGCTCTCGGGAATCACCTATGGCGTGTCTTTAGAAAGCGAACTTCCTCCGACAACTTTTCCGATTCCTACCGACATCACGGTCGGAGTTCCGGGCGGTTGCCCGGAGCCTGGCACCCCGGCTGAGATTTTTCAGACGCCCCCTCAAACGATCACTGTGCCCAGCGATGGCGAATATTTCGTCCATTACTTCGCCACTGACTGCGCGGGAACGGAGGAGCTCTTCTTTTACCAGGACCAGAGTGCAAGCTGGCAAACGAAGTTCTACACGGCGCGGCTGGACGTTGACACAGTGGCTCCGGAAATCATCTCGGGTCCGGAGCTTTCCCCCGCGCCCACTCTGATCCATGGCGAGCTGGGTTATCACGTCGGTCAGCAAGTCACTGCCACCTACCAGTGCGCAGATGGTCTCTCCGGAGTAGCCAAATGTGGAACGAAATCCTACTCCAGTCCAACCAAAAACCCGCCTCCTGCACAAACGCTGGTGAGTACGTCGACCAAGGGTACCCACACCTTCAAGGTGCATGTGGTCGACGCTGCACAAAACCAGGGAGCTTCTGCATCGGTTGACTACTCTGTCTTCCCGTAAGAGGCACAGATAGTGAAGGCAAGTGCGGCTTCCGTTAGAAGCCGCACCGTCCTTCACCCAGACGCGTCTTCTAAACCAGCACCGCACTCAAGAGGCCGTCTCTCCACTCGGTCTCAAGCAGTTGTTCCACTGTTTCCGCCGGGATCGGCCTTGACAGGAGATAGCCCTGAGCGGCATCGCAGCGATAGCTCCGAATGCATTCCAGTTGGCAGGCATCCTCGATTCCCTCTGCAACGACAACCAGGTTGAGGGTATGTGCCATGCGTACGATCGCGCCAAACAACTGCGTTTTGCGTTCATCGGTGCCAACATCCTCCAAGAAAGTCCGATCCAGCTTGACGGTGGAGACTGCGAGCCGCGGAAGGTAAGATAGCGAAGAGTATCCTGTACCGAAATCGTCGATAGCGATCCTGACGCCGAGTGCTTGAATGGCATCAAGCTGAACTTCCGCGGAGCTCTGCATCAACATACTCTCCGTCACCTCTAGATGCAGTGCGCTGCTTGGGAGCCCGGCTCGACTTAGAGCATCCCGCACTTGCTCGGCAAAGTTGTTGGTCTCCATCTGCTGGGGCGAGACGTTGACCGCAACGAACAAGTTCGTGCTGTAGCGAGACCTCCAGTCGCCGATGTGCCGGAGTGACTCCTCTAGCACCCAAACACCGATGGCTCGAATATTTCCGGTGTATTCGGCCATGGGGATAAACTCAGCTGGAGAAATGTTACCGAGCTCTTGATGTTGCCAGCGTAGCAATGCCTCGAATCCGATCAGGCGCCCTTCGTCGAGAGAAATTTGAGCTTGAAAGTGGACCTTCATCTCTCCACGTTCAATGGCATGAAACAGGTCCTGTTCGAGCTGAACTCGACGTACAAGCTTTTCATGCTGAGGGATCTCGAAGACGACGAACTGGTTGCCCCCTTTTTGTTTTGCGGAGTACATCGCAGAATCGGCAGTATGCAGGATATCGGCGATCGAGTTCATGCCCCGGCCGTTCGTGGGGGCGAGACCGACGCTGGCCGCGCAGCGAAATGGCCGTCCATCCAGGGAGAAAGGCTCGCGGAAGTCCTCGATGATCAGTTGCGCCAGTATGCTGGCCTCATCGAGTTCAAGGTCTTCGCAGCAGACAACGAACTCGTCGCCGCCCAATCGCGCCACCAGGTGCTTTCCCTCGGCTCGTGCTACCAGCCGCTTGCCCACTTGAATGAGCAGGGCGTCCCCTGCGTCATGCCCGAAGGTATCGTTCAATAACTTGAAGCGATCAATGTCGATAAAGATCAAGGATGCGGGACTCTCGGACGGATGCTCCCTTCTCATCGAAAGCCGGTGCAGGAGAACGCGCCGATTGGGCAAATTCGTGAGAGTATCGACACACGTCGTTTGGGCCTCTGCGTCTGCCTGGCGCAAAAGTGCCACATGAAAGGTGTGCTGCAGCTCGAGGGCCGCGGCGATGTCCGTTCTCGTCCAAGGAGCGGCTTTGCCACGTTGAGTTTCGGTCCAGGCTGCAAATGAGGTACGCGGGCAGATTTGTCCGCTGGCTGGATCTACTTTTTTCGACTCACCCGGATTGCCTCCCCATTCGATGGTTCGGAGGACCTCGGGACGAAACCAGACCACGCAATCGTCAGTCGAATCAGCAACCGAAATCATAAGCGCACCGCTTGAAACAGGAGCGAATTCAGCAAAGTGGGATTTCAAAGTCGGAACCGCATCACAGCTGGTGATTCCATTCGACAAGCGCCCTCGGAGGAAATGCATCAATGCAAGCGCATCTTGGAGTGGCGGAGTCACTCCGCCGAGGCGTGCATATCCGTGAAGTTGGACCAGGACCCCCGTCGCACGGAGAGGCGCAAGCAATTCCTGGGTATAGTCCGGCAACAGATCGGCCATTGGTCTTCCGGAGGCGACCATCGAGGCCACCTTACCGAGTCGTCCGCGATTGTCGAGCTCCTCCGCATTCCTGTCCTTGGTGTCGGTCACCCCGATCAACATCGAGATGATCTGCCCCAAAACGTCACATAGCGAGCGGACCTCTGGCTGTACCTGGAGTGGCTTGCGATGATGACAGATAATGAGTCCCCAGAGCCGTTGCTGGTCGATCAGCGAAATGGCGAAGCTAGAGCCCACCCCCATATTTTTCATGTATTGAATGTGAACCGGCGAGACACTCCGCAGCGTGCATCGGGTCATGTCGAGCGGCCGCCCTTTGGTAAGAAGAGGATCGCCAAGTATCGGCGAAGTCAGGGAGTCCACGTCGGCTATCGATCGGGTTTGCTGGAGGAGATACAAAGCCCTCGCCTGCGATGGGATATCCGAAGCCGGAAAATGAAGATGAAGGAAACTTGCAACATGCGGTTCCTTGTCTTCAGCCACGACCTCTCCATGGTCATCGGGGTGAAAGCGATAGATCATGACGTGGTCGTGTCCGGTCAACGCACGAATGCCCCGGACTGTCTGATTACAGAGCTCCTGTTGGGTTTTCGCCTCCCGAATTCCCTCTACTGCAACTTCCATCCGTTCGGTCAAGTTGTCCCAACCATCGGTCTGCCGCTCCTTTTCTATCTCCACACAGATCAGGTCATTGACGCGATGAGTGAACGCCAGGAGCTGCACTGCGCCCCCGCCCGGCAGATTGATGTTCAGCCGGTTGCCCGGCTTTCGCCCCTGCGCGTCATGGGACTTGAGGATCGCGGCGGCAGAGTCAGCCGTCAGAATCTCCGCTAAGGGCCGGCCTAAAACCGTTGCCGGCGCAATGCCCAAAAAGCTTTCGGCGTTCGCACTGACATAGGCTATGAGCAGGTCTCCACTGGTGACGGCGAGCAGCATCCCGTGGGACTGTATTGCTGATGGGATGTGAATCGGTTCCTGATGGCAGTTCGTCACGTCTACCGGCATCTCGGGGAGATCGCAATGGTTATCGGTGCTGATCATTTTTCATCCATTCCCCGATGGAGCGAAAAGTGGCGATCGCGCCTTCAATAACTTGCTGAGCTTCTCCTGGATGGGCAATTCCATAATCGTCGAGGCATTTCTTGAAGTATTTCCAGGAGTCCTCGGCATTCGGGATGCGACAGGCAAAGAATGCCGTCGCTCCGGTAAGCTGTGCTCCAAGCACTTGTTCGAGACGACGAAGAATGAACCGGGCCCCCAGTGTGGCGCCCTCCAATACATACAGTGCCCCAAGAGAGTGAGCAAAGCTCGGCATGACCGGTAAAGCGCGAACGGGTGCATCTCTCATCATGATTGGAACGACACCCAAGGCGCATAGGTCCGACGCTAACCGCACGGTGCGCAGTCTTTCTTGTATGGACAGACCCGCATCCGACCAGCCGTCACATCCGAGTAATGCGGCCTCGAGTGGACGGTAAAGCCGGTAGAACCGAATGAGACACTCGCGATATTCATCCAGGGTATGAATGGAATCGGGGAGCCTCAAATCTCGCTCAACCTGTTCATGCAGAGAGGAAGTTTCGTTTCGCAGACGCAAAGATAGCGCCGAGCTCGCAGACTGGACGGTTTGCTGCTGGTGGTCCGGCGATTCAGCCGCTGTTTCCAAGGTAGACCGCTGATCTCCTCGGCCCATTTCAGGAGCATGATTCTTAAGCACCTGTGTTCCTGGCCACATGCTTGATACTTCGGACAATTTTGGAGAACCGTGAGAGCATTCTAAGAATCCCGCGCACACCAATGTGCACGGCGTTTAGGTGAGTTAGTAATGAGAGTGTTAGGAGGGATGATCCAGGTCTTGGAGGCAAGCCGTGGTTGCAATGGGGCTTAGCCGCGGAAAGTCTCCACAGAGACCGAACTCCGCATCAGCTATCCCGGTCTGGCGAATGGAACGCCCTTCGCAATGAGCAGCGCACCCGCAGCCACACCAGGCTATGAGTTGGTCTTTGTGGCGGCAACGCCTACCCAGCGATTGCAATCATCAAAGATTGCTTTCAAATCGCTCCGTCTCAAGATATTCTCGGCGCCTGGTTCGCTGCGAACTGCATTCAGAAGGGTCATTGCCTCGCGATACTCATTCCAAGCTTCCTGTGAATTCCCGCTGAGGCGGGAGGCGGTCGCCTGGAGATAATAAATTCTTGCCAGACGCAAACGCATTCCTGACCTCTCTGTGGGCGCTGTGACGTCTTGCAGCGTCTGCCTGGCGTGCGCGTAATCCTTCGCCTGGATCAGTGCCTCGGCGAGCGAAACGGAGCACTGCAACGCCAGGTTCCTGTCAGAAGCCTTGTCGGAGGCGATCAGTGCGCGCAGCCGGCTGACCGCATCGCTGCCATGGCCCTGCGCGATAGCCAGCCGCGCCAGATTGAGCGTGGCTTCGACTATCCCGTTCGGACTGCTCCCTCTGGATGCGGATTTGAGAGCAGCGGCGAATTGTGGGCTGGCTCCGGCAAAGTCTCCACGATATAGAGCGATGTTTTCCCCTGTGTGCCTTGGACACTTGCCAGAAGAGTCTCGTTTTTCAACTCCTTGGCCAAACTCTCAGCCTGATCCAGCAGCGGTCCTGCCTCATCGCCTCTTCCGGCTCGGCCGAGCGCCTCGGCAAGGTTGACCAGGGCCATGGCGGCATCAGTACTCTTGTCTCCCAGAGCCTCAAAACCTTTGACAGCAGACTGGATCGAATCGACTGCGGCGCCGAATCTTGCCTGATATCCAAAGATCAAACCCATCTGGCTCTGGGTCGAAGCGACGCCCAGAGCGTTACCGTTGCTGCGCCAGATGTCGAGCGCTCGTTTGAGAGAGGACAATGCCTGGTCGTATTGACCGGTCATCGTATAAGCGCTGCCAAGCCCCTGAAGCGGCTCGGCTATGCGCTGCGGAACCTCGATCTTCTCCCCCAGCTGGAGCGCCTGCTGGAAATAGGTAAAGGCGCTTTCGGTATCTCCCTTGGCCAGGTGGAGATCGCCGATATCGTTCAGGCAGAGTGCTTCGTTGTTCTGGTCGCCGGCATCGCGCTCTACCTGGAGCGCTTGGCGGAAGAGTTGTAGCGCCTGGTCATTCTGATCGCGGGCCTGATAAACACCCGCCATATCGATGAGAGCGTCACCAGCTTCTTTATTCGAGCCGATCTGTTGGAAGAGCGCGAGCGCCTTCTTATAATTCGCGAGCGCCTCATCGGACTTACCCATATCAAGCTGCATCTGGGCAGTTTCGTCCAGTCCCGCGGCAACCGCGCGCTTCTGTCCGATCTTCTCGCTGATGGCAATGGCTTCATCGAAATACCGCAGTGCTTCATCCCGCTTCTGCAGCAGCCGGTAGGTGATGCCCATCGAGAGCAGAATCATCGCGTGCTGCTCTTTATTGTCAGTCTGAATGGTCAGGTATTCAGCCTTGCTCAGAGGATCCAGGGCGGCCTGCGGCTGGCCACTCTGTCCCTCGACGATGCCCAACTGCCACAGAGCAATCACGTTCTTTGGATCGGCTTCAAGAATCTTCGTGAACTGCGCGCGCGCTTTCGGGTAATCTCCGGTGTCGGAATACAACGTGCCGAGCGCATACTGCACATCAACGTTGCTGGGCATCGATTGAGCGAGACTTTCGTAAATACCGATTGCCTTCTTGGAGTCGTCGAGGATCGTTGCGTGGGCGGCCGCGATGAGCGATGACTCTAATTGCGGCAGGTTTTCCGAACTTGCCAGCTCGACCGCTCGCCGCGAGGATTGTTGAGCGTCCGCCTCGTGGCCCAATGACGCCCGCGTCTGGCCGAGTGCCGAGTAGGCCAGCGCAAACTGAGGATCCGCCTCCACCGCGCTTTGGAAGGAGGAGCTCGCTTCAATATTCCGCCCGACCCGCATCAGTTCAAGTCCCTGATTAAAGTCGCGGAGAGCGTCAAGCGATTGGGAGGTGGGCTTGAATGCCTGGTTCTGCAACTTATTAACTTCGCTTGAGGAAAAAGCGAGGCTCTTGCGAACCTCGTCGGCGAGTGCATCGATTGCCGCCGGGAGGGCCCGGTCGCTTGCAGCCGTCGCTTTCACTGCCACAGTCCGGGTGTGCTTGAAATCACGAACGCTTGCATCGATCTGGATCTGATCGCCTAATCGCACATACTGTCCTGAAACAGCTATATCCGTCCCGGTGAGATCCACCACGTGCCGCAGCATGTCGGCGTCGACGATTGTCCCCGGCTGCACCTGCAAATCAGACATCACCTGGTGAAGACGGCCGCTCGAGATGGTGTGGAGTTGCTCGGATTGGCCAATGTCCGTGCTAAGCGTGTCAGCCAAATAGGGGCCCAGCCAATCGAGCTTTGGATCTCCGGAAGCGTTATGCAGCGGCAGCACGGCCAGGGTAAAGGCCGGATTGACCGCCGCGCCCCGCGTTGATGTCTCCGGCTTCGCGGCTGGACGAAGGACAAAATAGCCGCCTATCGCCAGGGCCAGGAGAATTGCCACCACTCCGGAACCGATCAGCAACCACGCATTCTTCCCCAGCCCCTGCTTGGCATTCTCCTTGCGGGCCGGAGGCGCCTCGCTGATCGCGCGCCTGCCCTGCCACGCTTCTAGATCCGCGAGTAGTTGGGCCGAGGTCTGGTAGCGTTCGGCTAGATCGCGTTCCAAACAACGGGTCACGATAGCGCTTAGAGGGGCTGGAATCGTGTCATCCAGTTCGGAGACGGGGACCACGCGTTCTTGAGTCCGCTTGATCAGGCTGGCCAGAGCGCTGTCTGCCCGGAAAGGAATGGCGCCGCTCAATAGTTCATAAAAAATGACGCCGAGAGAAAAGATGTCGGAGCGCTGATCGAGCTCCTTCGCCAGCGCTTGCTCCGGAGACATGTACTCCATCGTGCCGACCAACGCTCCGGATTGAGTCATTCCATCGCTTCCCAAAGTCCTGGCCAGACCGAAATCCATGACCACCACGCGCCCATTCACATCCCGCATGATGTTCTGCGGCTTCAAATCCCGGTGGATGACTCCCACTGCGTGCGCTGCTTCGAGGGCGCGACAGACCTGCTGCATGATCTCCACTGCTTCAACGGGAGAGAGCTTGGTTCTTTCCTGAATCAGAGAGCGCAGATCCTGGCCCTCGACAAACTCCATGGTGATGAACTTCATTCCATCGGATTCGCCGAGATCGTAGATACGAACAACATTCTTGTGTGTTACCTGAGTAGCGAGGATGAGTTCCTGTTTAAATCGGTCGATGATGGACTGATTTCCGGCGAGGTCCGGTCGGATCACTTTGACCGCCACAATACGGCTCAACTCCAAGTCTCTCGCCTGGTAGACCGCGCCCATTCCCCCAATTCCGAGAATGTGGAGGATCTCATAGCGCTGGCCAAGGACCGTCCCGACTTCCAGGATGGGCACACCCGCGTAGACATTGAAGGGTCCGGAGGCCGGGCGGGGAGTCGCGGGAACGCCCAACATGGTAGGTGCATCGGAGGAGATTCTGCGGCCAGGAAGGTCTGAGATCTTGCGATCCGGTATGTCAATCAGGGTCGGGGAATCGAGACCAGGTGTACTCCCGGAGGAGGAACTCTCGCCCGGCAGGGGAACGCGTATCCCTGCACCCTTGTTTCGCAGGTCGTCTTGCCGGTCTCGGCGCTTCTCATCCATAAAGCGTTGATGCTCCGGGTCACGCTCGGCGACCCACATCGAACCGTTTGCGGAGTTCAGGCTCCAGTTGCCAATGAATACGCCTAGTTCACTGGAGTATATAACGTGCAAAGAGAAGTAAAAACGAGTTTAAGCAGGGACCGCCGATCGTCTTCCGTTGGCCCCAATCGACTCGTTTCAGACGTCAGGATGATCGGGGAAATTCCCCCTCGTTCCGGACATTTTTTATCGCCATCCTAGTCATGGTGACTCCGAGGGCGATACCGTTTCATGGGAGACAGGCGCTTCCTGGCGATGGGGAGGATGTTAGAGCCCCTGGTTCGCTCTGGCGATGCTGGTTCGCTCTGGCGATTCTGGTGGGCTCTGGCGATGCTGGTTTCAGAAGTCCCGGGAGGAGTACTGGCTGGTCGCAGTTTAATGCCCAGCGGTTGGCTTGCTGCCCGGCGTCTTCGCGGGCACGGTCGCCGAGCTTGGCGTGGGGTTCGTGTTCGGGCTCGGCACTGCGGCAGCACTCTGGGCGGGCAGGTCGGCAGGGGTGAGATATTGAACGATCAGCGAGACCCGCCGGTTGGACGGGTCAAAAGGGGCGGCGGGCATACGTAATCGCTGGTTGGCAAAACCACGCACCTGTGAGACTTGATTCTCCCTCAGCCCTCCGGGATGTTGCATGAGCCTGCGGGCCACATTCGCCCGGTCTTCGGAGAGCTCCCAATTGGAATAAAGCTTCGCACCCGAGAACGGTTGAGAATCAGTGTGGCCTTCGATCGAGACGCGGTTGGGAACGGTGGAAAGCTTGTCGGCCAGCAGATTCAGCATGTCTTTGCCGTCCGGCTTGAGCGTTGTCCCTCCAAGATCAAAAAAAGTCCCGTCCTTGGATTCGAGCAGCTCGATCCGAAGTCCTTCCGGAGTGACAGTCATCTCGACTTGTTTGGAAAGGTCCTTTAAGTTGACCGTCTGATGGATCTGCCGCTCCAGCTGCTCCTTCAGTTTTTCTATATTTTCCTTGGTAAAGGGGAGTGCCTCGCCCGATCCCGACTTGTCGGATCCAACTTCGGTCGACTTGCCTAGCGGATCGTTGAAATAACCGGCAACAACTTTCTTGGTGTGCTCGCTAGTATTCAAGAGCCATAACACGATAAAGAGAGCCATCATCGCGGTGACGAAGTCGGCATAGGCGACCTTCCAGGCCCCGCCATGGTGGCCGGCATGCCCTTTCCCGCGCTTAATGATGATAATGGTCGGCTTAGCCATACCTTGGAGCGCTCCGAAGTTGCAGGTGTGAATGGATAGCGATTCGTTCGAAAAAAGACTAGTCCCGCGAGAACCGCCAAGCAGACGCGCATTTTTGTCGACAGGAGGTCCAGGGAGAGATGGTTAGTCCCCGGCAGCACTTCTTCTTCTATCTAGGCGGCCTCTTTTTCGGTTGCGGCCGGCGCTGCCGACTCACCTCGGCAAGCTGCTTCCAATTCCTCGAACGTCGGCCGGACATGGAGCGGAATAGATCGGCGAGCAATCTCAACCACGGTCTGCGGTGCATTTCCTTTCATCGAGGCCAGCATCAGGACTCGTAGCATGTGCACGTAAGTGTGTTCTTCCTCGGTGGCCTTGGTCATATTCGAGCTCAGCGGACCAACGACTCCATAACACAACAGAATTCCTAGGAATGTGCCGACCAAGGCTGCTGCAACCTTTTTCCCCAACTCTTCCGGCGGACCACTCAAGGCGCCCATGGTAATGACCACGCCGAGCACCGCAGCGACAATCCCGAGACCCGGCAACGCATCCGCGACCGTCGAAAGCGCGGTGATCGGCGCAGAGGCGCCATGATGGCAGACATCCATATCCAGCTCCATCATCTGGTCCATGTCGAAGGGGTCAACTCCTCCGGTGACGATCATGCGCATCGTGTCGCAGACAAAGTGGCAGACGTGATGATCCTTCAGGAACTCCGGATATTTCTTGAAGATCTCGCTCTCTTCCGGTTTCTCAATATCGCCTTCAATCGAGAGTAGACCGCCGCGGCGGACCTTGTTGAGCAGTTCGAACATCATGGTCAGCGAGGAGATGTAGCGGACCTTGCCGAACTTGGAGCTGCCGATTGTCCCCAGCAGGGCGCCAATGATCTGTTTGAGGATGTGCAACGGGTTGGCAGTCAGCAGCGTGCCCACTGCGGCGCCGACGATGATCAAGACCTCGGCCGGCTGCACCAGCACGGCCAAGTGTCCCTTCTCCATCATGAAGCCGCCTATGACGGCCCCGAACACTAACACGATACCGATTATGGCAAACACATCACGCTCCCAGAAATCCGCATCGGGACGGCGATCCAACCGTCGTTCGGAGGTGGCTTCTCTAACCCAGGGGTAAAGGGAGAAAAATCGACCGTCTCACCGGCTCTATCGGCACCGGGATGGTTGAACTTGACTGCTAGAGAAGAAGTACAGATGGTGTGGCTTCCGGAGATTGACGTAGGCCGCTACTTCGAGGAAATGACCGCCGGCTCAAGTGGTTCGCATCGGAGCAGCCAATTTCAGCCCTGCAGCGAAGGTCGCGGAGCTTTCACAACGTCTGCAGAGTGGGGAAAAGAGGTCTTTAGGAAGTTGATTTGCCGGTCGGAATGCGGACCACGAATTCGGTTTTGCCGGGAGTCGTGTTAAATCCAATTTCGCCGCCAAAGGAACTCACCACGATCCGCCTTGCAATGTCCAGCCCAAGCCCGGTACCGACACCCACTGGCTTGGTGGTAAAAAATGGGTCAAAGATATGCTTTTGAAATTCCTCGGGGATGCCCGACCCCTCATCGGCAATACCGACACACACGAAGCCATCCTCCGCCCAGGTACGAACGTAGATGGTTCCTCTGTCGGGGCTCGCGTCCACGGCGTTATCAATCAGGTTTGTCCACACCTGGGTTAAACCGGCGCCACGGCTTTCAATTTCCGGGAGATTAGCGGCGAATTTTTTATCGACCTTCAGGTCTTTCGGGCGCAGTTTGTGGGCCAGGATCGTAATTGTGCTCTGCAGGCCATCATGAACATCGATCACATGGACCTGGGTCGTATTTTCGTTATAGGAATATTTCTTAACCGCGGTAACTAATTCTGACACCCGGGTAATGCTTTCTTCGATGGCCACCACGAGTTGCATGCTGGAAACGAGAGACGCAAGCCAATTCAGGGCGTCCGAGAGATCAGCGCCACGAAAGGCATGCTGAGTGCAGTCCAAATCCCGGTCGGTGATGCCAACCGAGGTGAGCGTTGGAGCCATCTTCCAACTGTTCTGCACTCCCGCCGCATCCAGCCATTCGGCTAGACATTCCTCGGCGTCCGATTGATCGAGGGAACTCATCGCCTTCTGCTTTTCACAGGTGAGAGCGCGTTTCTGAAGGCTCTTCATACAATCGATCTGTTCCCCTTGCAGGGGCGATTCACAAAACCGCAGGCTGATTTGCTGAAGCTGTACCAGATTTTCTCGCAGCTGGGCCGCCGCTCGCCGGGCTGCCGTACCGGGATTGTTGAGCTCATGCATCAAGCCTGCCGCCAGGGTCCCTAGCGACATCAGCTTCTCACGGTGAAGCGCGAACGCCTGATAATCCTGCAGGCGGCGCTCCATATTCGCCACCACCGCCTGGCGGACGACGGGGCAGGTCGCCATCAGTCGCCAAAACCCCTCTTCATCCACCCGAATCAGGGTTGTATCCAACACCACTTCTGAAAAGGTGACGGTAGCTGGACGCCCGGTGAGCAGTGGTACCTCTCCAAAGCTCTCCCCGGCAGTAAAGTGCAGGAGGAGTCCTCTCGAGCCGTCGTCCTCCTTCTTGAATCCGCGAATCTCACCGCGCAGCAGTCCGGAGAGACCGCGCACCTGTTCGCCCTCTTTGTAAAGCACTGACCCGGCGGGTGCATGAACCACCTCGACTTCACCGAGGCATCCGGCATCCTCTTCACGGAGTTGCGAGAATATGGCTATCTGGCGCAAGTCGGAATAGACTTCTCGCGCGTTTACCTTCACTGTCGTGACTAGCTGTTCATCGGGCATCGTGGTGAGCTGGCTTTAGAACCTGGCCAGATACTGGTGCATAAACTGCACCGAAATGGAACCCTCCCCTACTGCGGACGCTGCCCGCTTGATCGAACCATGACGGACATCTCCCGCGGCGAATACTCCAGGAATACTGGTCTCCAAAAGATAGGGCTGTCGGTCTTCCTTCCAACTCTTCGGCATCCTGCCCTCGATCATGAGATCGCGTCCACACAATATAAACCCGTTCGGATCGCGCATGACTCCCTCGGGCAACCATCCAGTATTAGGCGCCGCTCCGATAAAAATGAACAGCGCGGAGGCCGGCCTGGTACTCTCTCCGTCCGCTGTAGAAACCCGAATCGCTGCCAATCTTTCCTCGCCGCATGCCTCAACTACATGCGATCTCGTCTCAACCACTATGTTGGATGTACCAGCAATCTGATCGATTAAGTATTTCGACATGCTCTTCTCGAGCGACTCTCCCCGCACCAGCATGGTTACTTTTCGGGCATATTTCGAGAAATACATCGCCGCCTGGCCGGCGGAATTGGCTCCGCCAACGATAAAAACCTCCTCGTCGCGGCAGGAGATCGCCTCAGTCATCGCCGCTCCGTAATAAATGCCGGCGCCGGTGAACCGGTCGAGCCCGGGAATCTCGAGCCGTCGATAGTTGACTCCGACTGCTAGCAGCGCTGCGCGGCAAGAGACTTCCTTGCCGTCGGCGAGGGTCACAAAATGATATTGGTTGGCGCTGCGAATACCGGTCGCAGTCTGGGCGAGGAACTCGGTTCCAAAGCGGGATGCTTGAATGAACGCGCGTTTGGCCAACTCGGCTCCGCTCACTCCGGTCGGAAATCCCAGATAGTTTTCAATCCGAGAGCTGCTGCCAGCCTGTCCTCCGGGAGCTTCCGGCTCGATTAGCAGGGCCCGCAAACCCTCCGACGTCGCGTAGACCGCCGCAGCCAACCCTGCCAACCCCGCCCCTACGATGACGACGTCGTAGAAATCCCTTTCCGCGGTGACATGCAGACCGATCTTCGAAGCAAGTTCAGTTTGCAATGGTTGAACTAGCGACGTTCCATCCGCAAACAGGACTGCAGGAAGCTTGTGCTCATCAAGCTTGTATTTGACCAGCAGCTGCTGTGCCTCGTCGCTACGTTCCGGATCCAGCCATTCATACGGAATCTGGTTGCGGGACAGAAAATCCCTCACCTGGTGATCTTTCAAAGACCAACGGGGACCGATCACGCGCAAACCTTCAAATGGTGGCTTGTAGCCCTCTCTCCACGAGCCCAGGAGATCGTCTAATACGGGGTAGAGCCGTTCTTCGGGCGGATCCCAAGGTTTGGTGAGATAGTAGTGGATTTTCGCGGAGTTGATCGCCCGGATGGCCGCCTCAGTGTCCGCATAGGCGGTCAACAGCGCCCGCTTGGCCTCGGGAAAGACAAGTTGTGCTTTCTCGAGCAGCTCGACTCCAGTCATGCCCGGCATGCGCTGATCGGAGAGGAAGAGCGCTACCGAGTCGCCTCGCTCCACTAACTGTGCGCAGGTATCCAATGCTGCCTGCCCGGATCCGGCGCGAAGAATGCGATAGCCAGCGCCGTATTGACGGCGCAGGTCTTGTACGACCGCCTCGAGCACGCTAATGTCGTCGTCGACCGCGAGGATTACCGGCTTGCCCATAAAAACCTGCTCCACCCTCTCATGATTTTCCCTCAGCGCACTTAAGCCCTGACGGGAATCTTGCCCGCCCATATCCAGAGCGTTTTTCCAGTCCTGCTCTACAAGTTTACGGCCAGGTGCAATATCTCAGGAACGAGAGCGTCGCGAGCCGTCCGCGGATCCGACGCTCAGCGGACCCAGGCTTATCAGGTGTGTACATCCGGATGAATCATATTGCACAAGCCGTTACGATTTTTCCCCGTATTTTGTTACTGCTGCGGTAGTGTATTTCTCAACGGTCCAAGTTGATAGGACGCATGAAAGCACGTCAGTCCACCACTGAATTCCTTCTTTTCCCAGCCGATTTGTTGAATTTCAAGAGCGGATCTGTCTGAATTGGAGACACCGGAAAAGAAGTCGATCGCAATCGTCGATACACGAGGAAGAGATGGGTGCCATAAGGCCGCCCGCGCAAGACACTCCTGTCGCGAGCGACCTTGGCGTTCGGCCACGTTCCGCATGTGCCCGTCCAGATCGACATATACGCGAATTTAACGAGGCATCGTACCGATGAATAAGATTATTCTGGCTGATAACCAGGCTATTTTTCGTGCTGGGACTGCTAAAGTCCTGGCCATGGAAGACGATTTGCGGATCATCGCCCAATGTCCCGACAGCCCCAGGCTTTACCACGCCGTGAACACGTTTCGCGGCTCTGTCGTGATTGTCGCCTGCTCGCTTCGAGCTGATCTAGCGAAGGTCGTCGAAGGAGCCCGGGCAGTGGCCAGCCGGGTGATTCTGATTGCGGAGAACAATGAGACTCCTCCGGAGCAGATCACCGGGACGGTGCAAGGTCTGATGTATCGGGATGTAACCAGCGCAGCCCTGATCGATTGTGTGCGCCGGGTCATTCGCGGGGAGCGGGTGATTCATGCTGCCCTTCCCAACACCGGCGACGCCATCGACGACCAGGTAGGTGCGCGCGTCCGGGACCGGCTCACGCCGAAAGAAATGAAGATTGTCGCGCTCATCGTCCAAGGATGCAAGAACCGGGAGATCGGCATCCGTTTGGGGACCACGGAACAGGTGATTAAAAACTACCTGCGCAGCATTTACGACAAGACCGGAGTTTCCGACCGGCTCGAGTTGGCGCTTTTCACCATCCATCACCGGATATTGGCCGAGGCCGCAGCCGCGGTAGGAAACCAGATGGAGATCCACGTGTGAAACGATCGAGCGTTGGATCTCCTTCGAGGCAAGCTCTACACTGAAAGTCTCTCGGCCACCGATTTTGCCTGGGTGAAGAGAAGCAGGTAGTCGGGACCGCCAGCTTTCGAATCCGTACCGGACATGTTGAATCCGCCGAACGGATGGGCCCCCACCATTGCGCCGGTACACTTGCGGTTCAAGTAGAGATTGCCTACGTGGAAGTCGAGCCGGGCGCGGTCAAGTTCCACTCGGTCGTGAGTATAGATCGCGCCGGTCAAGCCATATTCAGTGTTATTGGCAATTGAGAGCGCTTCTTCAAAGCCTTTTGCCTTGATCAGCGCCAGGACGGGTCCGAAGATCTCTTCCTGCGCAAGCCGCGCGGTAGGTGCGACATCGGCAAAGACGGTGGGTGCAACGAAGTAGCCGCCTTCGGGAGATTCGATGGCCTGGCCGCCGGCGATCAGGCGCCCCTCCGACTTTCCAATTTCGATGTAGCTGAGAATGCTTTGCATCGCCGCATGATTCACGACCGGTCCCATGTTCGGATTCAGAGTAGGATCTCCGATGGTCAGTGAGGCGACGCGTTCCCTGATTCGTTCGATGAAGAGATCGTAGACCAGCTCGTCCACGATCGCCCGCGAACAAGCCGAACACTTCTGCCCGCTGAATCCGAAAGCCGACGCGATCACGCCATCAACGGCTGCATCGAGATCACAGTCGCCGCTGACGATGATCGAGTCCTTGCCGCCCATTTCGAGCACCGTCCGTTTGATCCAAATTTGGCCTGGCTGCGTTTTGGCGGCTTTTTCATGGATGTCTAGACCGACATCGCGGGATCCGGTGAACGCGATGAAACGCGTTTTAGGATGCTCCACGATGGCATTGCCAAAGGTCGCGCCGGAGCCGGGGCAGAAGTTCACCACCCCGGGAGGCATCCCAGCCTCTTCGAGCACTTCTACGAATTTGGCCGCGATGGTCGGAGAATCGCTCGAGGGCTTCAGCACGACGGTGTTGCCGGTGACGATTGCTGCAGCAGTCATCCCCGCCATGATGGCGAAAGGGAAGTTCCATGGCGGAATCACTGCGCCAACCCCGAGGGGAATATAAAGCAGCTCATCCCGTTCGCCCGGATATTGGATGGGGGTCGTGGCGGCAGCCAGACGAAGTGCTTCGCGAGCGTAGAACTCCAGAAAATCAATGGTCTCGGCAACGTCGGCATCGGCTTCGGCCCAGTTTTTGCCGACCTCGTAAACCAGCCACGCGCAGAACTCAAACTTCCGGTGCTGAATAATCTCTGCCGCTCGTAGCAACAGCGAACTCCGGGTTCCGGCGGGTACATATTTCCACGCGCTAAACGCCGTCAGTGCTGCTTGAATGGCGGCTTCGGCATGATCTTTGCCGGCCTTTTGATGAATGCCGACGATTTGCGCTGGCCGAGCCGGGTTGTGCGACTCGATTTTTCCTGGAGTATGCAGGCGTTCGCCGCCGATGATCAATGGATATTCATGGCCGAGCAGATCCCCGACTTTGAGCAACGCGTCCTTCATCGCATGCTGCTTATCGCTGTGGGAGAAATCGGTGAACGGTTCGTTGCGGAAAACGCCCATCGGCGTTCGTGGAAGAATCACGGTGCCTATCGTCGCGGTAGCCATAGCAGAACCAGTTTACGCTTAGCTCCGGAGCGGGCCAAGAAGCTGATGGGTGACGTTACTGCAATGGCAGCGATGGTTCGGCGTTCAGGCTGTTTAAGGCAAAATCCTTAGCCAGGAACCTTGGCCATGCGGCCGCGGCAATCATGGCGGCATTGTCGGTCGAGAGCGCCAGCGAAGGAAAAGCAATGGGGAGGCTGCGGGTGCTGGCTTCGGCCGCGAACCGGCTGCGAAGTTCGCGATTCGCCGCGACTCCGCCAGTGACGATAAGACTCTGAATTCCCAGCGTTTCCGCTGCCCGTAAGGTCTTGCGGAGCAGATCTCCGACGACCGCGTACTGGAAACTCGCGATCAGGTTGAGGGTTTGCGAGTCACAGAGAGCCCGAGCGTCGTCCACTTTTGGAGTGGCAAAGGCAGCGAGGGCCAGACGGCGCGCTTCAATCGACGCTTTCAGATCGTGAGCTTCGATGTACCGGAGGACGGCGGTCTTGATGCCGCTGAACGAGAAGAGCATCTTCGGCGAGGCTGCCAAGTCTCCGGCACGCTGGGCGCGGTGCTTGGTCTTGATTTGAGCAAAGGCAAAGGGCACGGCCTTCGGATCTCCAAAAGGAGCGAGGACGTCGATCCAGGGGCCACCTGGATAAGGGAGACCGAGCAGCTTGGCGACCTTGTCGAAGGCCTCTCCGGCGGCGTCGTCAACTGTGCGGCCAACGTTGCGATACTGCCACACTCCGCCGGACGCCTCATCGCCGCAGTCAGCCAGGTAGAGATGAGTGTGGCCTCCAGAGACGACCAGGGCAAGGATCGGAGATGTGGGCGATTGCTGCTGGCTAGCGTGCTCGAGGAGCACGGCATGGATATGTCCTTCCAGGTGGTTGACTGCTATCAGCGGCTTACCGAGCGCATAGGCCAGGGACTTAGCATAAGTGATGCCTACCAGCAGCGCTCCAGCCAGTCCGGGACCGTGAGTGACCGCGATCGCGTCCAGATCCCGGAAGCCGACGCCTGCGGCAGCGAGAGCGGCACGGACGACCGGCACAATGTTGCGGAGATGCTCGCGGGAAGCTAGTTCGGGAACTACCCCGCCAAAGAGCGCGTGCGTGGCAATCTGCGAGGCGATAATGTTAGACAGGGTCTCCCGGCCGTAGCGGACAACGGCGGCTGCGGTCTCATCGCACGAGCTTTCAATCCCGAGAACCAGCCCGGTGGAAGCTATGGATTCAGATCGGCGGCCGATAGACGATGAAGACTCCGGAGACGGATTCACATCTCTAATATTAGTAGAGCGAGTACTTCGTATTAGTAGAGCGAGTCCTTGTCCGTGTGAAGCGAGTCCTTGGACGCCGGAGAGAGCATGGCAAGCCACCCCAATTCAGCGCGTCAGAGAGCGGCCGATGCTGTAGCGGCGAGGCTGCGAGCGGATGGCTATGCGGCCTACTTCGCGGGTGGATGTGTGCGCGATCTCCTGCTCGGCCGTCAACCCAAAGACTTTGATGTGGCGACCAACGCGGTGCCGGAGGTCGTCCTTGATCTTTTTCCGCAGACCTTCGCCGTTGGGGCTCACTTCGGCGTGGTGCTGGTTGCTGTTGAGATCGACGGCGAGGAGATTGTCACCGAGGTTGCGACATTCAGGAATGATGGCTCCTATTCAGACGGACGCCACCCTGACGCGGTCCGCTTCTCCGAGAGTGCCGAAGAAGACGTGCAGCGGCGCGACTTCACCATCAACGGCATGTTGTTGGATCCCGAGGTTCTACGCACGAGCGGCGATGTCGACACAGCGGTTCTCGACTTCGTCGGCGGACGAGCAGATCTAGCCGCGGGTGTGGTGAGGGCCATTGGCGATCCGCGGCGGCGGTTTGCGGAAGATAAGCTGCGGATGCTTCGCGGAGTTCGTTTTGCTGCGCGGTTTGATTTTTCGATTGAGGAAGCAACGTTAAGGGCTATCCAATCCCTCGCCAGTGAGATCAAGCAAGTCAGCCGGGAACGAGTGCGCGATGAGTTGACTCGAATGCTGACCGAGGGGCACGCTCGCCGTGCCTTTGAATTGCTCGATCGAACCGGGTTGTTGCAGGAAGTGCTGCCCGAGGTTGCGAAGATGCATGGCGTCGAACAGCCGCCGCAGTTTCATCCTGAGGGAGATGTCTGGGTACATACGTTGCTGCTCCTTGAAAAGCTGCCACCGGATGCTTCGCCGGCTTTGGCATGGGGCACGCTGCTGCATGATGGAGGGAAGCCGGCGACCTTTCGACGTGCTCCAGACCGTATCCGCTTTGATGGTCACGTCGAGGTAGGCGTCCGGATCGCCGAGACGATCTGCCGGCGTCTAAGGTTCTCACTGGAAGAAACATCCCAGATACTTTCGCTGATCGAAAACCACATGCGTTTTGGCGATGTGCACAAGATGAAGGAGTCGACGCTTAAACGGTTCTTCCGTCTGCCGAAGTTTGAGGAGCACCTGGCCTTGCATCGCATGGATGTGCTCTCAAGCTTCGGCAATCTGGAGAATTACGAGTTCGCCAAGAGCCGCTATGAGGCGGTCCCGGAAGAAGAAGTGCGGCCCGCGCTACTGGTCACGGGTCGAGATTTGATCGCCGCAGGGTATCGTCCTGGCCCTCGGTTCAAGGAGATGCTTGCGGTTGCGGAAGACGCTCAGCTAGAGGGGCGCATTGCTTCTCGGGAGGAAGGCTTAGAGCTGATTCGGAATGCATTCGCTTCGAGTTGAAGTGGGGACGGACGGCTTCAGGCTCTTCAGAGGCAGCGGCCGGCAGCGGCTCCGCTGGCCCACGCCCACTGGAAGTTGAAGCCTCCGAGTTGACCGGTTACATCGACAACTTCGCCAATGAAGAAGAGCCCGGGGATGCGTTTGCTCTCCATAGTCTTGGCGGAGAGTTCAGCGGTATCGACTCCTCCGGCAGTGACCTCGGCTTTGTCATAGCCCTCGGTGCCATCGGGGTCGAAGGGCCAATGGTGAAGCCGGTTTTCAAGCTGCTGGATGGCGGCGTTCGTCCACCTGGAGGGAGTCGCGAGGTCGACCAGGCGATCGGCAAGCCGTGCGGGGAAGGTTTCCCGGAGCGTAGCTTTCGCCGCGTTCGCATCGCGGCGAGTGTTGGTGGCAAGGAGGCTGGTGAGGGCCGGCTTCTCTGGCGCCCAGTCGACGCTGATTGCCTCGCTTTCCTTCCAGTAGGAGGAAAGCTGAAGAATCGCAGGGCCGCTCAGACCGCGATGCGTGATGAGCAGCTTCTCGCGAAATTGCTGCCTGCCGGTAGAGGCGATGACTTCCGCCGAAAGCCCGGCCAGATCGCACCAATCCTGTTGATCGCTTTGCTCGAGCAGGAATGGTACCAAGGCCGGCCGACACTCCTGAATTGCGATTCCAAATTGCTCGGCTATCTGGTAGCCGAGGGAGGTCGCTCCCATCTTGGGGATGGAAAGGCCACCTGTGGCAATCACCAACGCCGGAGCCAGGAATCCAGAGGCTTTAGTGTTTACCAGGAAGACTTCCTCCTTCTCGACACGCTGTATGTGCTGGTTCAGGAAGATTGCAACGCCTGCTTCGGCGCACTCGGCGAGCAGCATGGCGAGGATCTCTTTTGCCGAGCCATCACAGAAGAGCTGACCTAGAGTTTTTTCATGGTAGGGAATGTTATGCTTCTCAACCAGCGCGAGAAAGTCTTGTGGTGTGAACCGGGCAAGCGCAGAGCGGGCGAAGTGGGGATTGGCGGAAAGAAAATTTTCCGGACGGCAATGAAGGTTGGTAAAGTTGCAGCGTCCTCCGCCCGAGATCAAGATTTTCTTGCCCGGGCGATCGCCGTGATCGAGGACGGCAACTCGCCGGCCGCGCTTGCCGGCTTCGATGGCGCACATCAGTCCAGCGGCGCCAGCGCCGAGAATCACGAGGTCAAATGAGGCTTTCACCTCTTCTCATCTTACTTCCGCTTCGCCGCTCCGGCCGTCGCCAAAACCTCCATGCCACCGAGTGTTGGACGGGAACGAACGGGTTAACGGATGTCAATTACAGCCAGACCACTCGCGGGAACGGTCACCGTCAAGCTACCCTGATCGAGCTTTTCAGTGCCTGGACGACCGACCTCGGCTGCCCGGCGAAGCTCCTCAATCTGCTGCCGGGTAGGATATTGGGGGCTTCCCATTTGCTTGTAGGCGGCCAACGTGTCTCCGTGTCTGGAATCCACTCGACTGATAGCGGCGACAGCTTGGGGCGAGAGTCCGCGAAAGTCAAGATGAAAACTTTTGTCGGGAGCGGTTTTGCCAGGCTCAACCAGATTCCATAGGGCAATGGTGAGGGACCCGTCTTTGTGGCGGGTAATGAGAAGGTCGGAGTTGGTCGAGGCGAGGCGTTCGTCGCCCAGATGATGCAAGAGTTCAAACGCGTCAAAGGCGGGCTTCGGGATGCCGCCGGCGGCGATCAGGCCATATCCACCGTAGAAGGGCTGTTTGACTGGACCCTGCTCTTCAAAGACATCGGAAAAGGTCCAGTAAGACATCACGTTGACCATGCCGTCACATTGGCGGATCGTATCGGCGAGCCACGGCCCCATGTAGATCGAGTCGGTGATTGGCGACTCGTTGGCGTAGGTCGCGTTGTATTCGCTCCAGATCAGCGGAATCGTTGGCATCGCCGAGGCCTGAATCTGGTCGTGCACCTTTTTTACGGCGGCACAGACCATCTGGTGGGGCGCGATGGGGCGCTTGTCCCCGAAGACATCCTGTGAGACGTCGTTCCCATACACGTGGGTGGAGACGAAGTCGAGCGGAACTTTGTCTGCGGTGGCGTGGGCGATGATCGCATCGACCCAGGCGGCCTGCGCGGTCGCCGGGCCGCCAACCCGGATCTTCTGATTGACGGCCTTCAGCGCTCGCGCGGTGTGGTCGTAGAGTTCAAAATAGGTCTGCTGGGCGGGACGGCCGGTCCAGAAATCGATGTTCGGCTCATTCCAAACCTCGAAATACCAGGTTGCGACTTCGTCGACCCCATAGCGATCGATGAGGTGCTGGGCGAAGGCGGTGATCAGCCCATCCCATTTGGAGTAATCCTTTGGAGGCGAGACCACCTGCTTATACCAGAAGGGATGGAGGTCCTGGCGGAGCGCCAGCTTCTTGGGCATAAAGCTGATCTCGACAAAGGGCTTGACCCCGTTTGCCAGCAGGCCGTCATAAATCTGGTCGACATAGGAGAAGTCATAGACCGGCTTGCCGTGAGCGTCTTCATCGTAAACGCCTAGTTCGTCATGCAGGATGGCGTGGAAGCGGACGTATTGGAAGCCGGTGATTTTCTTGACTTCACGGAGGTCGCGGCGGTAGCTGTCGCGCATGGTAAGTTCGGCCCGGCCGGAGCCGAACATCTGCTCCCAAAAATGCGGAAACGGAGTGGCTGGGGATTGCGCATCGATGGCAATCGTCTCCGTAGCCGATTGCGCGGGAGCGGCAGTTAAGCCGGCAAACGAGCCGAGCAGAACCAGGATCAGTTCGAGACATCTGGGTCGCATCAATTCTTTCCTCCAGAAAGGATCGTTCTATTTCTATCGGATTGACGTTAACCCCGCCAGCATTCCTGCCGATACCAGTCACAGTGGGGATGAGAGTGGTTTGTCTGTAGCTTGGATGCGGGGTCCCGGTATCTTTTCGGAACCCCGGTACCAGGGCCGATCCGGCTACGGAAATTCCGCGAGTTTCCCAAGATTTGAGGGGCCGCGCATGGAGTTTGCTGAAGAAGTCCGAGAGTTCCTGATCGAGAGCAATGAGAATCTCGGGGTACTCGATCGCGAGATTGTCGAGCTTGAGAAAAGCCCAGCCGACGAAAAGCTGATTGCGAGCGTCTTTCGTACGATTCACACCATCAAGGGCACCTGCGGATTTTTCGGCTTCGAGATCCTGGGCTCGATCACGCATGTGGCGGAAAACATCCTGGGCCAGGTGCGCGAGAAACAACGGAATCTGACTCCCGATTTGGTCTCGCTGGTGCTCGAAACCGTCGACGTCGTCAAGCTGGTGCTGTCGAACATTGAGGAACAGGGCGAAGAAGGAGTCGATGTCTACCAGAGCCTGCGGCAGCGGCTCGACGACGCCTATAACTTCCGTTCAGGATCGGTGCCCTCTGCTGCTTCGGGCCTGGCTGTATCGGGAACTGCTTTACCGGTTGCGGCGCCATCGACGTCCAGCGAGGGAATCGACTCTCCCTCAATGGATTTGCCGGCCGATTCTTCGCCATCGAGCGCCCCAGCCGATCTGAGTGATTGTATCCATACCCTCGAGGAACGTCCCCTGCCAGCTCTCGCTGCCGAGGAGGTCGAGGAGGACCACACCGAGCCTGTGACTTCGCCAGGCGCAAAACAAGCAAGCCCTGATTCCGAGCCCCGGGTCCCGAAAGAGAGCAATGGAGCGGCCGGTACTTCGAACGGCGGATCCGTGGCGGATTCGACCATCCGCGTCGACGTAACCTTGCTCGACAAGCTGATGAACCTGGTGGGAGAGCTGGTATTGGCCAGGAACCAGATCCTTCAAGGGACGGCGACCCAGAGTGGCGCCAGCAGCGGAGCGGCGCAACGGCTCAACCTGATCACGAGCGAGCTCCAAGAGGGTGTCATGCGCACCCGGATGCAGCCGATCGGAGTGGTATGGAACAAGCTGCCGAGAGTGGTGCGTGACTTGGCCTCCGAGGTTGGCAAGCAGATCGAGATCCAGATGGAAGGAGCGGAGACCGAACTCGACAAGACCATTATCGAAGCGATTAAAGACCCTCTGACCCACATCGTGCGAAACTCCTGTGACCACGGGATTGAATCTCCCGACGTTCGGGTCAAGAAAGGGAAGAAAAAGGCGGGCACGATCCTGCTGCGCGCTTATCACGAAGGTGGACACGTCAACATCGAGATCTCTGACGACGGTGCTGGCATCGACCCGGAGCGGGTGAAGCGCAAGGCGGTCGATAAAGGGCTCATCCGCGCCGAGCAGGCTGCGATCATGAGCGAATGGGAGGCGCTTCGACTGGTCTTTCTGCCCGGATTCTCGACGGCAGAGAAGATCACCAGCATCTCCGGCCGCGGCGTCGGCATGGATGTGGTGAAGACCAACATCGAGAAGATCGGGGGGGCCGTCGATCTTTTCAATCGTCCGAAAGCAGGGAGCACGGTCAAGATCAAGATTCCGCTCACCCTCGCCATTATCCCTGGTTTGATTGTGAACTTGAACAGCAGCCGGTCGAGCGGCGGCGTAGCGACCATGCGCCAGGACCGGTTCGTCATTCCGCAGGCCAATCTGCTCGAACTGGTGCGCCTGGAAGGCGCCGAGGATCGCAAACAAATAGAAAGCATCCACGGCACAGAGGTCTACCGGCGTCGCGGCAAGCTGCTGCCGCTGACCTATTTAAGCCGGGTCCTGGGGCTGACTCCGGCCCACAAAGAGGATGACCTGCTCAACATCGTCATTCTGCAGGCGGAGGATACAGCCTTCGGGCTGGTCGTCGACGGGGTCAGCGACACCCAGGAGATTGTGGTCAAGGCGCTGGGAAAACAGCTGAAATCGCTGAGTTGTTATGTCGGTGCGACGATCATGGGGGACGGCAAGATTGCCCTCATCCTCGATGTCCCGGGCTTAGGGCGTCTAGCCAATATTCTCTCGCAATCGCTCGAGCGCGGCAGGACGGAAGCCAAGTCGCTCGATACGGTTGAGGACCTTCGCCAGACGCTCTTGCTGTTCAGCGCTGGCCGCTATCCGCGGCTGGTGGTGCCGCTTTCGATGGTTGCCCGGCTGGAGGAGTTTGCGAGTTCGAAGATCGAATACGCGGCCGGTTTGCCTGTGCTTCACTATCGCGACGCGATCCTGCCGCTGGTTTCAGTCGGTGCAATGCTCGACCGCGGCGGCGCGGATGCGGCGATGGAGCGGGACTCCCTGCAGGTGATCGTCTTCAGCGAGGGCAACCGGCATGTCGGTCTCGTAGTCGATGAAATCCAGGACATCGTCGAAGAAGCCGTGACCGTCAAGCGCGCCAGCACCTCGTTCGGCTTGTTGGGCTCTGGTGTGGTGGGGGGAAAAATTACCGACTTCATTGATTTGGGGGCACTGCTCCAAGCCGCGATCGGGAGTCATCCGGATGCCTTCTCTTCACAGCTTCCGCTCAGCACGTCATTGCTGGTCGTGGACGCCTCGAAGATCGCCCGCGGGGTGCTTCGCGGCTACCTCGAGATGAGCGGCCATCATGTGCTCGAGGCAAGCAGTGTAGAAACGGCCCTTGAGATTGTCGCCCGGAATCCGGTGCGGGTGGTGATCACCGCGTCCAGTCTGGGGCGATCGAGCGCCGGCGATCTGCTCGACGCGATGCGGAACCGTGAGGCGCTCGTGTCGGTTCCGGTGCTTGGACTCGTCGATGAGAGCGGAGACTTGCCCGAAGAGACGATCCAGGGACGACGGTTTGATGGCGTAGTCCGAGCCTCCGACCGCGACGGATTGTTGCGGACGATTGAAGCGTTAGCTGGAGAAAAGACAGCGGGGAAGAAGGAGTTCGAAATGGCGGGGAGTTCCAGATGACCATTAGCAGTGCGGCAGCAGGACAGCTCGGGGAGACACGGCAGTATTCAACGTTCCGGGTGGCGGATATGTTTATGGGGATCGAGCTAACGCGAGTGCAGGAGTTGCTCCGTTTCCAGGAGATGACGAGCGTTCCTTTGGCGCCGCGGGCGATCGAAGGCCTCATCAACCTGCGCGGGCAGATTGTTACGGCGCTCGATGTGCGGCGGATTCTTGGGCTTCCGGCCTTTGAATCCGAAGACGCTCTGCCGATGAACATCGTGATTCAGTCGGAAGGCGGCCCGGTCAGCCTGCTGGTGGATGAAATCTGCGACGTGCTCGACGTTCCCCTCGAAGCAGCAAAGCCGCTGCCGGAAAACATGCCGGCAGCTCAGCGGGAGCTGCTGGATGGCGTCTACCAGCTGACCACCGGATTGTTGCTGATCCTCAACACCCAGCGGGTGCTGGAAAGCGCGGCGCACTAAGCGGGGCGGTTGAAGCTATGGCTCAATCCTCCGAGGGCCGGATGATCTGCCGGATGCGCCGTAGGGCTTGTTTCACCGCCGTCGGGGCGCAGCCGATTTTTGGAGACTGACGGGTGCCGGATACCTCCGCGCGGGTTGAGCCGCCGGGCGGATAAGGCAAGCAACGCTATACAAAACAAATCACGAACGAGGGAAGTTAGACAACATGGCAAGTTCACATAGCAGTCACGGCAGTTCGATCGCAAACGTTCTTGTCTCGACACGCGGCAAGGGCACCCCAGTCACCGTTCCGGCTACCAACGGCCGACGCTCCTCGGCAATGGACACGGCCGCCACCGATGCCGCGCTCGAGTTCCAGCAGCAGCTTGCCGCCATCGGCAAGTCACAGGCGGTCATCGAGTTCCAGATGGATGGGACAATCCTCACCGCCAACGACAATTTCTTGAAGGTCCTTGGCTACAGCCTTGACGAAATCAAAGGAAGGCACCACCGGATGTTCGTTGATGTGGCCGAACAGAATTCGCCGGCATACGCGGAATTCTGGGCAAGACTCAACCGTGGCGAGTACCAGGCAGCGGAATACAAGCGCATCGCCAAGGGCGGCCGCGAAGTTTGGATTCAGGCATCTTACAATCCGATCCTCGACTCGGCCGGGAAGCCCTTCAAGGTGGTGAAGTTCGCCACCGACGTCACCGCGCAGAAGCTGATCAACATCGACCTCTCCGGGCAGATAGCGGCGATCAGCAAGTCGCAGGCGGTGATTGAGTTTCAGATGGATGGCACAATCCTCACCGCCAACGAAAACTTCCTCCATGTGCTCGGATACTCACTTGAGGAAGTCAAGGGCCGGCACCATCGCATGTTTGTCGATCCGGCAGAGCAAAACAGCCCGGCCTATGCCGACTTCTGGGTGAGGCTGAATCGCGGGGAGTACCAGTCCGCCGAGTACAAGCGGATTGGCAAGGGCGGCAAAGAGGTTTTCATCCAGGCTTCCTACAACCCCATCCTTGATCTGAACGGCAAGCCGTTCAAGGTGGTCAAGTTCGCCACCGATGTCACCGAACAGGTCAAGATGCGCCGCGGCATGGCGGAACTGCTGGACACCATCGGCGGGACAGCCATCGCCATCGCCGCCTCGGCTGAAGAGTTGACCACCGTCAGTCAGCAGTTGACGACGAACGCGGGAGACACGGCGCAGCAGGCCAACGCGGCCTCGGCGACGAGTGAGCAGGTCTCGGCCAACGTGAATGTGGTGGCGGCCAGCTCAGAGGAGATGATGGCATCCATCCGCGAGATCTCGAAGAGTGCGACGGAAGCGGCGCGCGTCGCCAAGGCCGCAGTGACGATCGCCGAGACGACCAACCAGACGATTCATCAACTGGGTACATCGAGTTCTGAGATCGGCAAGGTGATCAAGGTCATCACCTCGATCGCGCAACAGACTAACTTGCTGGCACTCAACGCCACCATTGAGGCGGCCCGCGCCGGCGAAGCTGGCAAGGGCTTCGCAGTCGTGGCGAACGAGGTGAAGGAACTGGCCAAGGAGACCGCGCGAGCCACCGAAGAGATTGGGCAGAAGATCGAGGCGATCCAGACTGATACTCAGGCCGCGGTCAAAGCCATCGGTGAAGTCAGCCAAATCATCAACCAGGTGAACGATATCTCGAACGTCATCGCCTCTGCGGTCGAAGAGCAGACGGCGACGACTACCGAGATCGGGCGCAATGTGACTGAGGCGGCAATGGGGACAAACGAGATCGCCGGGAGCATCTCGGGCGTCGCCAAGTCAGCGCAGCTGACCATGGCAGGAGCATCGGACACGCAAACCGCAGCGCGTTCCTTGAGTGAAATGGCAGCGAGTCTCCAACTGCTGTCGAGCCGCGCGAAAGAGTCCTGAGGCTTCTTGAATGGAGCGCCCGCCGATCACCGTGCCGGGCGCTCTCGAGGTCGTCGCTTCGAGCAACGATATTGAACCTTCCGTCTCATCCGTTCGCCTGAGGAGTTCAAGCCGGAGCGCTCTCCCGAAACTCCGGGCAACTGCGCTGTGTTCCTCAGCGGTTTCGACGGGCTCAACTCTGCTGGCTGCAATGTCCGAACGAGAAGAACTCCTGGAGTTCCGTTCCCGGAGTTCGACTTGAGTTCCGCGGGGATCCGAATGCCGCACCAGAAAGGAGCGTCGAGACCGTTATGCCAAATAAAGTGCTGATAGTCGATGACTCGCGCGCGATGCGATGCATCTTGGCCAAAATTATTGCGGGGCTGGGCTTCGAGGTCTTGCAGGCAGGCGACGGTCTTCAGGCCCTCGCCATCCTGGGGCACGAGCACTCGCAGGTGAGGCTGGTGTTGTCGGATTGGAATATGCCCACTATGGATGGCCTGGCTTTCGTGAAGGCAGTGCGAGCCGACCAGCGGTTTGCTGCGCTGCCGATCGTTATGGTGACCACGGAGACCCATATCGAGCAAATGATTGTTGCCCTGAGCGCAGGGGCCAACGAGTACATCATGAAGCCGTTTACGACCGAGATGGTTGAAGACAAGCTCCGCATGCTTCAAGTGGTGAGGTAGGCTCCTATGAGTAACCAGATCCCATTTGAGACGCCCGGCAGCCGGCCTGGCGTGCGCGGGCCGGGTCGTCCAAAGATCCGCATCCTGGTGGTCGACGATTCGGTGGTGATCCGCCGCTTTCTCGCCCACGCGCTCAACGAAGAACCGGGCTTTGAGGTCGTCGGCTTCGCGGTGAATGGCGCCCAGGCGCTGACCAAAGCTGCCGAGCTAAAGCCGGATGTCATCACGCTCGACATCGAGATGCCGGAGATGGATGGACTGGAGACAGTCCGCCGCTTACGCCAGCAGGCCTCTAAAGCCTGCGTGATCATGTGCAGCACGCTTACTTCGCGGGGGGCTTCAGCGACCATCGACGCGTTGGTGATGGGCGCGAATGACTATGTCACCAAGCCCTGTCATAACGGGCCGATGGAAGCGGCGCTCAAAACCTTAACCGATGAGCTGGTGCCAAAGATCAGGCAGTTTTTCGACCCCCATCTTGCAGTGCCGCGCCTCCCTGCTGCCGCCGCATCCAGCCCGCGGAAGACCGCCGCTCCGCTCGCAGCGGGTCCGCACTTTGTCAAGGCCCCGTTGCCGAAGATCGTCGCGATTGGCGTGTCGACCGGCGGCCCAACTGCGCTCATGGAGATCATGCGGCAATTCCCCGCTTCGTTCCCCTTGCCGGTGGTCATCGTCCAGCACATGCCGCCGTTGTTTACGAAGTTGCTGGCCGATCGGCTGAATGATCAGTGCTCGCTTGAAGTGATGGAGGCCTCGGCGGGCTTGCCGGTGAAGGCGGGACGCGTGGTGATCGCACCAGGTGACTTTCACATGCGACTGCGCCGCTCCACATCGAAGGAGGTGTCCGTGGTGCTCGATCAGGGGCCACAGGAGAATTCCTGCCGCCCGGCCGTCGATGTGCTCTTTCGTTCCGTCGGCGAGCTCTATGACGGAGCGGCGATCGGCGTGATCTTGACGGGGATGGGACAGGACGGTCTTCACGGAGTCGAGCAACTGAAAAGCAAAGGTGCCTATATAGTCGCCCAGGACCGCAGTTCGAGCGTGGTCTGGGGCATGCCCGGAGCGGTCGTCGAGGCAGGATTGGCGGATGCGGTTCTGGGACTTCGCGAGGTCGTCCCCGAGATTTTCAGGCAGGTGGCCCGATGAGTGTGACTAGCGTAAAAAGTTCGGCGGTAGGACCGCCGGTTCCCCAATCCGTCTCAGCCGTCAAGAACATTGCGATCTCCTCGGAAAACTATAAGTATCTGCAGCAGGAGATTTACCGCGAATCGGGCATTGTGCTCGATGAGGATAAGCACTATCTGCTGGAATCGCGGCTGATGCCGGTTGCGAGGGCGGCCCAGATGTCGTCCCTCGATGAGCTTTGCACCCGGCTGCGGGCCAAGACGAGCCCCGGTCTGGCCCGTTCAGTCATCGAAGCCTTGACCACCAACGAGACGCTCTTCTTTCGCGACATGGCTCCTTTTGAAGCGTTGCGGCTGCACATGCTGCCGGAGCTTTTGGCCAAGAAGCCGCAGAAGCTCGCGATCTGGTCGGCTGCCGCCTCTTCAGGCCAAGAAGCTTACAGCATTGCCATGTTGATCAAGGAGTACGGGATAGGCGGCTGCCCGGTCGATATCCTGGGCACCGATCTCTCCGAACAGATCCTCGAGCGCGCCCGAGAGGCGAAGTATGTGCAGTTTGAAGTCAACCGGGGATTGCCGGCGGCGTACCTGGTCAAATACTTCAAAAGGGAAGGCCTCGATTGGCAGTTGAAAGCGGATTTGCGCGCGATGGTGAAATTCAAGCGCTTCGATCTTCGCCAGTCAATGCTGGGGCTGGGCAAGTTCGACATTGTTTTCTGTCGCAATGTGCTCATCTACTTCGACGTCGACACCAAGGTCAAGATCCTGACGCAGATTTTGAGCGTGTTGAACCCAGGCGGGTTTCTGCTCCTGGGGGGCGCGGAAACAACACTGAACTTGCACGACAAGTTTGAGCGTATCGCGGTCGGTTCGACGGTCGTGTACCGGAAGGGTTAGGGCATCCACGATGATGGCAGATATGCAGATCGATGAGCACATTGCCGAGCAAGTGCGAATCACAAGTGAAGTCTTTGGCGTGATGGCGGATATCGTGATTGAGCCGATCTCGACCTCCTGGCCGCCCAGCGAGGAGTTAGTGACCGCGGCCATCTACTTCACCGCGCCCTGGAAAGGAGCGATGATGATCGAGTGTGTGCTGCCGCTGGCCTTTGGATTCACCTCCAGGCTGATGTCGGTGCCGCTGCCGGGGTCAGTCAATGCCGATGTGTGCGATTCTCTCGGCGAGCTGGTGAACATGATTGCCGGCAACTTCAAGGCGCTTCTGCCGGCGGAGACGGGGATTTCCATCCCTTCTGTGGTACGAGGAAGGGATTACATTCTGCAGCTGCGCGGAAGCACTACTTTGAGCCAAGTGGTCTTTGGGTCGGAACTTGGAAACTGCTGTGTGACGCTGGTCGGAGTCAAATTGAAGTAGGACAGACTCTACTCGCACTATGATTTCCCGATCACCCTCGCCAATGTTTCCCCAATTTCCGCCGGCGACTGCACTACATGGATGCCGGCATCGGTCAGCGCTCTCATCTTGTCTGCCGCGGTGCCCTGGCCGCCCGAGATAATGGCGCCCGCGTGGCCCATGCGGCGGCCGGGAGGCGCAGTCTGGCCGGCGATGAAGCCGACCACTGGCTTCTTGACATGGTCCTTCACATAGGCGGCGGCAGCCTCTTCGGCGGTACCGCCGATCTCCCCGATGAGGATGATCGACTCCGTGCCTTGATCCTCATTGAGCAGCTTCAATCCGTCAATATGGTTAGTGCCGATGATTGGATCGCCGCCAATTCCGATCGCGGTAGACTGGCCGATGCCGCGCTGGGTGAGCTGATAGACGGCTTCGTAGGTCAGCGTTCCGGAACGGGAGACGATGCCGACCGAGCCTTCCTTATGGATGCGGCCCGGCATAATTCCGATCTTGGCCTTGCCCGGCGAGATGACCCCGGGGCAGTTGGGGCCGATCAGCCGGGATGTGGAGTGTTTGAGCACGCTCCAGACGCGCACCATGTCGATGGTGGGAATGCCTTCTGTGATGCATACGATCAATGGCAGCCCGGCATCTTCTGCTTCGAGAATGGCGTCAGCCGCAAAAGGCGGCGGCACAAAAATGACAGTAGCATTGGCGCCGGTTGCGGAGACTGCCTGCTCAACGGTATCGAAGACTGGCCAGCCTTCGTGCGTGGTCCCGCCCTTGCCTGGGGTCACGCCGCCCACCACCTTGGTGCCGTATTCAGCACACCCCTTGGCGTGGAAAGTGCCCTCTTTGCCGGTGATTCCCTGGACAATCAAACGTGTGTCGTTACCAACCAGAACTGACATCAGTTGCTCCCCTTTGCTGCTGCGACGACCTTCGCGGCGGCGTCCTGCATGGTTTCGCCGACGATGAAGTTCAGCCCGGAATCCTTCAAAATCTTTCGGCCCTCTTCTACATTCGTGCCCTCGAGGCGAAGCACGATGGGGACTTTAACGTCGAGGTTCTTGGCCGCCTGGACGACTCCGTTGGCCAGCACGTCAACCCGAAGGATGCCGCCGAAGATGTTGATGAAGATTGCCTTGACATTCCTGTCGGAGAGCAGGATGGCGAAGGCTTGCTCAATCTGCTGCTGGTTGGCGCCCCCGCCTACATCGAGGAAGTTGGCGGGCGAGCCGCCGGCGTACTGGATGATGTCCATGGTGGCCATGGCCAGTCCAGCGCCGTTAACCATACAGGCGATATTGCCGTCGAGCTTGATGTAGTTGAGGGCGAATTTCGATGCTTCGACCTCGAGCGGGTCTTCCTCGGCGATGTCGCGCAGTTCCTTCAACTCCTTATGGCGGAAGATTGCGTTGTCGTCGAAGTTGATCTTGCAATCGAGGGCAAACAGCTTATCGTCTTTCGTCGTGATGAAGGGGTTGATCTCAAGCAGCGAAGAATCGGTATCGACAAAAGCGTTGTAGAGTCCCTGCATGAATTTGACCGCTTCGTTGATCTGAGTCGGCTTGAGGCCGAGGGCGAAGGCCAACTTGCGCGCCTGGTAGGGCTGGAAACCAATTGCGGGATCAATGTACGCCTTGACGATCGCGTCAGGGTCCTTGGCGGCAACCTCTTCGATCTCCATACCCCCAGCCTTTGAAGCCATGAAGACCAGCTTCGCGGCAGCGCGATCCAGCACAATTCCGAGGTAGAGCTCACGGTCGATTGCAGCCGTCTCTTCGATGAGGAGGCGTTGGACCTTCTGACCTTGAGGACCGGTTTGATGAGTGATCAGCTGCATCCCGAGGATCTGCTTGGCGTACTCCTCGGCCTGATCAATGGTCTTGGCGACCTTGACGCCGCCACCCTTACCGCGGCCGCCGGCGTGGATCTGCGCCTTGACCACGAGGCCTGTGGCTCCGTTAGCCAGCAATCGCTTGCCAACGATAATGGCTTCGTCGAGGGTATTGGCGACCTCCCCCCGGGGAACGGCGACACCGTACTTCGCAAGAATGTCTTTTGCCTGGTACTCGTGAATTTTCATAGTAGGTTCGTCTGCCGCTCGAAATGCTTTTAGGCGGAAAGTCCATACTAGAGCACAGACTAGGAAAAGGAAATCGGCGCCAGGGTCGCGACGAGTGGTTGCGGCCGCCAGATCGTTTCGGGCTGGCTGGCGCGGCCTCGCTTCGGTAGGCTGTCTTGAGTGAGTAATGGCTGATTTTAAAGATCATCTGGAACAGGTTCGGGATCTCGGCACTTCGCTCACGCGTTCCGATGCCAGTTTGGCATTGCAGCAGATGCTGACCGGCGAGGCCCAGGACGACGAAATCGCCGCGTTGTTGACGGCGATGACGAAGCGCGGCGAAACCGTGGCCGAACTGACCGGCTTTGCCGAAGCGATGCGATCGCTCTCTGTTCCCGTGCCATTGACAAACGAAGAACGAAGCCAGCTCGTCGATACTTGTGGAACTGGAGGAGACGGCAAAGGGACGTTCAATATATCGACCGTATCGGCGCTCGTCGCCGCCGGAGCAGGGGCGAAGATCGCCAAGCATGGAAATCGCGGAGTGACATCCAAGTGCGGTTCGGCGGACGTGCTCGAAGCACTTGGCGTCCCAGTGTCCCTCCCCGTCGAGGCAGCGGCCGAATGCCTGCGAACAACGGGTTTTACGTTTCTCTACGCTCCGCTGCTGCATCCAGCCCTCAAGCGTGTTCAGGCGGTCCGAAAGGCGCTCGGTTTTCGGACGATCTTTAATCTAGCCGGGCCGTTATCGAATCCTGCCGAAGCGCGCCAGCAAGTGATGGGTGTTTTTGCGGCCGACAGGGTCGGCCTGGTCGCAGAGTCGATGGCCAACCTTGGCGTTCGCCATGCTTTTGTAGTTCACGGGCTCGATGGACTGGACGAGTTGACGCTTTCCGGAGAGACTCTGCTGGCCGAGGTTCTGGGAACGGAGAAATCCACACAAGAACACGAATCCACCTCCAAGGTGAAGCACTACCGGGTAAGCCCTGCCGATGCGGGACTCACGCCTTCCTCGCTGAGCGAGTTGCACGCTGCTCCTACTGCGCTCGAGAATGCCTCCATACTGGAAGCGATCCTGCTGGGGGATAAAGGGCCAAAGCGGGATATCGTCCTGTTCAATGCCGGGGCAGCGCTGGTGGTCGCGGGGATTGCCGGAGACTTTCGCGAAGGCGCGGAACGGGCGGCCGAGGCAATCGATTCGGGGGCGGCCTTGCAGACGCTTGCGGGGCTTAGAAATTTCAGTAAGATGGCTGCGCGGGCGTTCTGAAGCCTGTTGCGCTAGCGGAGGTGAATTCGTGCGGAAGACCTGCCTGGGGATTACATTTGCGGTCCTTGCGATGATTACTGCCAACTCGCTCTCGTACGCGCAGCAGATCGAGGTCAACAAAACCAATCGCACCATTGCCGTGACCGCGACCGATAAGGCCACAGCGGACGCTGAGGTTGCCACCGTTCATATCGGATTTCAGATATACGCGGCCGATTCGGCTGGCGCGTATGCGTTGGGATCGAAGACGTCCAATGCCATCTTCACTGCGCTGAAGAAGGCTGGGGTGGAAGAGAGTGCGATTCAAAGCGACGCCCAGAGCGTAGCGCCGGTGCAGCCTTACGAAATGCAGAATCTTCCGGAGGGAGAGAAGGCGCAACGAAAGTTTCAGGTCTCACAAAGTTGGAGTGTGAAGACCCCAGCGAAGAGTGCCGCTTCGGTGCTGGATACGGCGGTGCAAGCCGGCGCGAACCAGAGCGGCCAAATCGAGTGGGATGTTGCGGACCCAAATGCGCTCGAGTCGCAAGCGGCGGAGAGCGCCTTGAAGCGGGCGCATGCCATTGCCGATCAGATGGCCAAGGGACTCGCCGCAACGCTCGGACCGCTTGTCTACGCCAGCAATCAGGTTGCCGAGCGTCCGATGCCGATGATCGCCCGGGCGGGGGCAGGAATGATGATGAAGGCCGACGCTCCCGCTCCGCTGGCCATCAGCTCGCAGAAAGTTACTCGTTCCGCAACGGTGTATGCAGTTTTCGCGATTGAATGAGTTGCTTGAAGCCAAGCCGTATCCTGGCGCATCGTAGAGATGTTCAGCGTATTCTGAATTTTGCGCGCGGTGTTTGCTTGGCCTCGCCTAGGACATTGAATGCCTGTTTATCCATATCGCGATTTGCATCCGACCGCCGAAGCTGAAGAACTTTACCGCCGCTGGCTGAAGTACCTTGACGAAGAATTCACCAAACACAAGCAGCCGGCACTCCGCGCCGAGATTGTTCGAGACAATCTGCACCAACTGTACCTGGGCCGGCCCCACGGCGGTAAATTGAACTTTACGCTTACTTCGGAGCTGCCGGGAAACGTATTACAGCTTTCGCTCGATCCGGCCAACATTACTCTCGAGCCGGAATACTACGGCGATATCGACGTTGAAAAATATGCGGAGCGTAAGCCTCTCATCTATTTCTGGCAGATGTTCGATCGGTCGCCGGTCGGCTTGAACCACTGGCTCGGCTTTCGTTTTCGCTGCATGTTGGGGCGACACATCTTCAAGAGCCTCGGCAAAGGAGTCAAGATTTTCCATGGCGTCGAGTTTAGCTACGGCTACAACTTGACCGTCGAGGATAATGTCGTCATCCACAAATACGTGATGCTCGACGACCGGGGCGAGATCATCCTGCGTAAAGGAACATCATTATCCGATTACGCGGCTGTGTACTCCCACACCCACCACCCGATCAACTCCTCCGATGTGACCAACAAAACAACGGAGATAGGTCCGGACGCGCGAATCACCTATCATGCCTCCGTCATGGCGGGTCAAAAGGTGGGCGAGGATGCAATTGTCGGCGCACAAGCGGTCGTCACCCACACGGTCGAGCCACATTCTATCGTCGGCGGTGTTCCGGCAAGGACGATCAAAAGCAAGGACGATCTCAGGGGCGAAAACGCGGATACTAAACCTGCACAGTAGGCTTGTGGTAGCCCAGCGATTCGAGGGCTGCCATAGAAACTGCGTTCTCCACCGGTTATGCCGGATAAAGTGTTCTGAATGTCCATCCTGTAGCCGGCTGGCATTCCTGATAGCATCTCCTCATTCTGCTGTCCATCCTGTCTGATTGAGGAGAAATATTGCGACTGGCCGCTCTGTCCCTGTCCGCTCTATGCATGGTGCCTGTGGTTTCTGCCCAGCAGCCCGTCGCCTCCACGCTGTTGGGATTTAGTGCGGGTAACGCGAAGAACGAGCTCGATCTCGAAAAACGCTTCCTTGCAATTCCCGATCCCGAACGGATGCGCGTCAGTATGCAGCTGCTTAGCGCTCGACCGCATCATGTCGGATCTCCGTATGACAAGCAGAATGCCGAATGGATCCTGGCGCAGTACAAGCAATGGGGCTGGGACGCGCATATCGAGACATTTCAGGTCCTTTTTCCTACGCCTAAGACGCGAGTAGTGGAGATGGGAGCCTTTCGCGCCAAGCTGCAAGAACCGGCAGTGGCCAGTGACCCCACCAGCAATCAGCGAGACGAGCAACTGCCGAGCTATAACGCCTATTCTCCTGATGGCGATGTAACCGCGCCTCTCATCTACGTGAACTATGGCCTGGCTGAGGATTATGAGCAGCTCGCCCGCTATGGCATTTCTGTGAAGGGCGCGATCGTCATTGCTCGTTATGGACACTCCTGGCGCGGCATCAAGCCAAAATTAGCCGCCGAGCATGGGGCGATCGGGTGCATCATCTACTCCGATCCGGCAGATGATGGCTATACCTATGACGATGTTTTTCCAAAAGGACCGATGCGGCCGTCGGAGGGAGTCCAACGTGGCAGCGTGCTCGATGCCCCCCTCTATCCCGGAGATCCATTGACGCCTGGAATCGGCGCCACCGCGGACGCCAAGCGCTTAAAGCGCGAGGATGCACAATCGCTGGCCAAGATACCGGTGCTTCCCATCTCGTACGGAGACGCCCAACCTTTACTCGCGGCTCTCCAAGGCCCGGTCGCTCCCGAAAATTGGCGTGGCGCGCTCCCCTTGACTTACCGCATCGGGCCAACCGCGGAAAAGGTCCACCTGGAGTTGGCGTTTAACTGGGACTTGAAGCCGGTCTACGACGTCATTGCCACCATGCGCGGCTCCGAAGAGCCGGATGTCTGGATACTTCGCGCCAATCATCACGATGGCTGGGTTAATGGAGCGGATGATCCGATATCAGGACAGGTGGCTTTGCTGGAGGAGGCCCGCGCGATCGGCCAACTAGCTGCATCCGGATGGAAGCCGAAACGGACGATTATCTATTGTTCATGGGATGGCGAGGAACCGATGTTGCTGGGCTCGACGGAGTGGGCCGAGCAACATGCCGAGGAGCTTCGCGAGCATGCCGCTGTGTATATCAACAGCGACGGCAATGAGCGCGGTTACCTCTCCGCTCAAGGATCTCATTCTCTCGAGCCACTCGTGAACGAGGTCGCGCGCGGGATTGCCGATCCGGAAACCAAGGCTTCCGTTTGGCAGCGGCTGCAGGCTTATGAGCTCCTCCACGGAACAGCCGATGAACGCAAGGATGCCGCCAGCCGCTCCGATTTGCGAATCGGCGCGTTGGGCTCCGGGTCGGATTTCGCCGCTTTTCTCGATCACCTCGGCATCGCCTCGCTCGACCTCGGTTATAGCGGCGAGGACGACGAGGGAGTCTACCACTCCATCTACGACGACTTTTATTGGTACACCCACTTCGCCGATACGACCTTCGTGTACGGCCGGGCGCTGGCGCAGACCAACGGCACCCTGGTTTTGAGGATGGCGGAGTCGGACTTATTGCCGTATGACTTTGCGGCGCTTGCCGATACTCTGCACGTCTATGCCACCGAAGTGAAGGCGCTGCTCGAAACGCTCCGTACTGAGGCGAAAGAGCGTCAGGCGGCGCTAAGTCTGAATGCTTACGTGCTGACCAACGATCCTAAGCACCCGATGGTGGCTCCGCCGTCGCTCGAAACCCCGCCATTCCTCAATTTTGCCCCGCTCGACAATGCCCTGGCTTCGTTGGACAAGGCTTCCGGCGATTACGCGAAGGCACGCTCCGACGCCAGCGGCAAGGCTCTTTTCAGCGCGAGCCTGAAGGCGCTGAACGCGCAGCTCACCCAGGCCGAGCGTCAACTGACGAGTCCGCAGGGGCTGCCGCGGCGCCCCTGGATGGAGCATTTGATCTATGCTCCGGGCTGGTATACCGGCTATGGCGCGAAGACGCTGCCTGGCATCCGCGAGGCGATCGAGGAGCGGAGGTATGCCGATGCCGATGCCCAGATCGTGCTGGTCGCCCAAGCTATCGAGAATGAGGCCAGGTTCGTGGAGCTTCTTACTGGGGAATTAAAGGCCGTCGCGCGGCAATGAACCTTCACTATCTAGCGGCTGCTGGCTGGATAACCGTGGGTGGCATGGGCTGAGGCAGCGCAACTGAAAGCCAGGCGGTCTATATCCTGCTACCATCGAATGAAGTGCGTTTATGAGTCCACAAGAGATCGTCATCAAGCTGTTTCAATTTGCAATTCTCCTGTTCGCGTTGAGCCTCCATGAGGCTTCGCACGCCTGGATGGCTTCGCGGTTGGGCGATCAGACGGCGCGCATGCTTGGCCGAGTCACCCTGAATCCAATCAAGCATATCGATCCGATCGGCACGCTTCTTTTCCCCTTAATTGCGATGTTCTCTGGAATTCCTCTGCTCGGTTGGGCGAAGCCGACGCCGGTAACCGGACGTAATTTCAGGAATTATAAGCGTGACGATATTCTGGTGACGCTCGCCGGCCCGTGCAGCAATCTGCTGGCGGCCTTTGCCTTCGTAATCCTGCTGGTGGTGATCGCGAAGACCTCGCAGCTTGGCAATGATGTCGTGCACCAGGTGGCATCGGGCCAAATTAACGTCTTTCAAAGCACCATCATGCTGCCGGTCGTGCTGTTCTGCTACTTTGGCATCATCATCAATCTCTTCCTGACGGCCTTCAACCTGCTGCCGCTTCCGCCGCTCGACGGCAGCCACATCTTCCGGCACATGCTGCCGTATAGCTGGACGGCGATGTACGATCGGCTCGGCATGATCAGCCTCTTCCTGATGATCTTCTTCGGGGGCCGGGTGGTCGGATTCGTGGTGAGCCCAGTGCTCTTCGCAATTCGATCCATGTTGTTTTCGCTCTAGGCTGGTCGTCCAGGGTTAGTGAACTCGGCGGTGCTTCGCGAACCTGGGGCGCCCGCTCCGATTCCGTACAATAGGACGAGTGCCAGAGGCCAGAATCCTTTCTCTGGGCGCGGTGACTTTCTTGTGGTTGCAAGGACTTGAGTGACGACTTCTTCTGAAACATCTTTGAGCGATGCAAGCCTGGCGGCTGAATCCGGTAACAGAAAGCGCGTGCTGAGTGGCATGCGGCCGACCGGCAAGCTGCACCTGGGCAACTATATGGGCGCGCTGCATAACTGGGTCGGCATGCAGGACGAGTACGAATGCTACTTCTTCATCGCCGACTATCATGCGCTCACGACCGACTATGCTGATCCCTCCAGCGTAAAGCAGAACACGCTTGAAGTGGGCATGGACTTTCTGGCCGCCGGCCTCGATCCCGAGCGCAGCGCACTGTTTATTCAGAGCCACGTCGTGCAGCATGCCGAACTGCACTTGCTATTGTCCATGATCACCTCTCTGGGATGGTTGGAGCGCGTTCCTTCTTATAAGGAGCAGCAGGAGAACATTGTCGGCAAGGACCTGACGACTTATGGATTTCTCGGTTATCCGCTATTGCAGTCGGCAGACATTCTTGTGTATCAGCCGCAATTTGTGCCGGTCGGACAGGATCAGGCCGCGCACGTCGAGCTGACACGGGAGATTGCGAGGCGGTTTAACGGCTACTACTGTGGAAAGAAATCCGAAGATTTGAGTGAGGTTCTTCCCGAACCACAAGCCCTGCTGACTCCATCCCCAAAGCTTCCTGGCACGGATGGCCGCAAGATGTCCAAGAGCTACGGAAATTTCATTCTGCTCACCGATCCCGAAGATGAAATCCGCAAGAAACTGAAGACCATGGTGACCGACCCGGCGCGAGTGCGGCGGAGCGATCCCGGCAATCCCGACAAGTGTCCGGTTGGCGACCTGCATAAGGTCTTTTCGAGTCCGGAGACACTCGCTAAAGTGTACGAAGGCTGCACCACTGCCGGCATCGGCTGTATCGAGTGCAAAGGCTGGGCCGCCGATTCGATCGTGGCCGCGTTGAGGCCAATTCAGGAACGGCGTAGACCTTTTGAAGAGAATCCCGAGCTGGTTTGGGAGATCCTCGAAGATGGGGGAGCCAAGGCAAGAAAGCGCGCCGAGCAGACGATGGTTGAGGTCCGCGAGGTGATGGGGCTTTCGCCGCGGCGCCGAGGCTCGATCGGCACATGACCGAAGCAAACGCCAACCCGAATGCGGCTGCCAGAGTAGACGCGAAAGCGCCCTATGAGAAGACCGCCTCCGACCTGAAGAAGGAGGCAGCGAACGTTTCGCCGTTTTCGGTGAGCGTGGGTCAGGTCTACGACGGTCCTCTCGATCTGCTGCTGGACCTCATTCGCAAGCAAGACATCGACATCTACGACATACCCATCGCGAAGATTACTGCGCAGTTCCTCTCCTACGTCGAAGGATTGAAGCAGACCGACATCGATGTTGCCGGCGAGTTCATCTACACCGCCTCGCTGCTGATTCATATCAAGAGCAAGATGCTGCTGCCGCGATCACCAGCGGAATCGGGCGACGCCGAGACTGAAGATCCTCGCCGTGAACTGGTGGAGCGGCTGCTTGAACACGAACGCTTCAAGAATGCGGCGCAGATGCTGGCGCAAAAGCAGCAGATCGAGAACGCGACCTGGAGCAACCCGCAGATGCGCGAGTTCCTCAACGCTGATGGCCCAGGGCAGGACATTGTCCAGGAGATCGCCGCTGACACCGTGGATCTGGTCCGCGTCTTTCGGCAAGTCCTGGAGCGGGCGCGAACTCGCCCTGTCCTCGATGTCGAGGAAGACACGGTGACCGTGGGAAAGATGATCGAGGTTGTGCGCAGGCGATTAGTTATGGAGGACAAGCCCATAGCGCTGCGGCGGCTGCTGGCGAACACCCGCTCTGAGCGCGCCTTGATCTGCATGTTCCTGGCGCTGCTGGAACTCGTGCGGCTGCAGGCGATTCTACTCAGGCAGGAACAGAACTTCAGTGACATCCTGATCAAGAAGCACGCTGATTTCGAAAGTGTACTCAACGCGCGCATGGCCGACGCTCGCGAAGAATGGGATTAGCAGGGCTTTCAGTCGCTGCTCAGGCAGTATTTCATGAGGATCGATCGCCATTGCGGTTTTTCTTGAACGAAGACCCAAGTAAGCGCTTCCTGTGTTGCAATTGAGCTATGGCAGAGTCTGTACAGAGTCTTCCCCGGAAGAATATTCTGACGCACACCCCTTTGATGGCGCTGGCAGTCGCCGCCTTCGGCATTGGAACTTCGGAATTCATCATCATGGGACTGCTGCCGAACTTGGCGGACAGCTTTCAGGTGAGCATCCCCAAGGCCGGCATATTGGTCACGGCTTATGCGCTGAGCGTCACCGTGGGATCGCCGGTGGTGGCGTTGGCGACTGCGAGGTTAGAGCGCAAACGGGCTCTACTCCTGCTGCTGGGCGTCTTCATCCTGGGTAATCTCGCCTGTGCAGCGGCTCCGACGTACAACATGTTGTTTTTAGCGCGGGTGTTGACGGCGCTTTCGCACGGCGCGTTCTTTGGCATTGGCAGCGTGGTCGCTTCGAACCTGGTCGCGAGCAACCAGCGGGCGCAAGCCATCGCGATAATGTTTTCGGGGCTGACGTTGGCCAATGTCCTGGGAGTGCCGGCGGGAACCGCTCTGGGACAGGCATTTGGTTGGCGGGCTTCCTTCTGGGCGATTGTGCCGATTGGGTTGATCGCTGCCGTGGCGGTTTTCTGGCTGGTTCCAAGGCAGCCAAAGGTCAGCAGTGAACTCATCCACGAATTTCGTGTCTTGCGGAATCCGCGAGTGCTGCTGGTGCTGGCGATGAGCGTCCTCGGCTCGGCGTCGCTGTTCTGCGTCTTCACTTACATCGCGCCCACGCTCGAGAAGGTTACGGCGATCTCTCCCCATGGGGTGACGCTGGTGCTCCTGCTCTTTGGCATCGGCATCACGGTTGGTAACCTGGCGGGTGGCGCGTTAAGCGACTGGCGGCCGATGCGTTTCCTGGTGATGTCGCTCCTGGCGCTCTTGCTGGCGCTAACCTGTCTCTATTTCGCCGAGCCATTCGCGGTGCCGATGGTGGTCTCGGTCCTGGTTTGGGGGGCGCTGGTGTTTGCGGCGGGAACCCCGCTGCAGGCGCGTATCGTCGAACAAGCATCGGCTGCGCCAAACCTCGCCTCGACGCTAAACCAGGGCGCGTTCAACCTGGGCAATGCGAGTGGAGCGACCTTGGGCGGCGCGCTGCTCACGGCGGGGTTCAGCTATCGGCAACTCCCGATTGCGAGCGGGATCGTGACCGTCTGCATGCTCGTGCTGGCGCTATGGTCGGCCCATCTGGATCGAAAGCATCGGGTGGCGTTGGAAGCCGGCGAATTGACGCTTGGCTAGAACACCCAAATCGGAGTGAGTCGGAACTCAAAGCCGATTCTTTCTCGATGAGTGACTCTGCGGCTGTATTATCCCGCTTGCGGGACACCGACAGCGATGCGGCCAAAAGAGTGGCTGTATCCCGGTAGCCTTTGCGGTAAACTTTCGCTGACTCTTGCTTGCGGAGGCGCCTGTGCGAAGAGTTGTGATTCTTTCCAGTGTATTGTGGCTCGGTGCTTTGATGTCCGCGCCCGTTTCTTACGGGCAGGTGGCGCAGGGATCGATCGAGCATCCTTATCGAGGTGTTCAGACGAGAGTGCCGGGAGTCTTTGTGACGCCGGTTCCCAACGCACCGTTCTCGGCGGTCGTCGACATCCAGACGACGGTGGAACTGGACAACGGCCAGACTGCGATGCGCAAGACGACGAACCGGATCGCCCGCGACGCGCAGGGACGAATTTACAATGAGCGGCGGCAGTTGGTGCCGGTTACATTTGCAGGGGAGCCGTCCTTGTTGTCCGTTCATCTCTACGATCCGCAGACGCGGATGAGCGTCTTTCTCATTCCTTCTACCCATCTCGCCCATGAGATGGTGCTTCAACAGAGACCTCAAGAGCCGTCGCATCCATTGTCTCCAGAGATAAAGGAGGAAGATCTGGGCAGCAGCGTGATGGAAGCGGTCGCGGTCCACGGCATCCTGCAGACGAAGACGGTGACCGCCGCAGTGAGCACCACCGGCAAGCCGTTGATGATCAAGGACCAATACTGGTATTCCGAGGATCTGCACTTAAACATGCTCATGAAGCATGAAGACCCTCGCACCGGCGCGCAGATTATTTCGGTGACCCAAGTGAAGCGTGGCGAGCCGGATCCAAAGTTGTTCGAGGTGCCTGCGGGGTATAAGGCGGTCGATGAGACTCCGGTGCAGTGAGCGACCTTGCAGCAGACTAGACAACCACACTCTCCCGGTATTCGCCGAACACCTTCCGCATCGCCCCAGCGATCTCGCCAACGGTAGCGCAGCTTTCTACGGCTTCTAGAATCGCCGGCATCAGGTTGGCTCCATTGCGGGCGGCATCTGTCACAGCGTCGATTGCAGATTGACAACGCTGCTGGTTCCGGCGAAGCCGCAGGGCGCGAACTCTATCCACCTGCTGGCGTTCCAGGTTCTCGTCAATTGTTTGTGTGGGGATGTCCGGGTCTTCTTCTTGGGAGTAGCGATTGACTCCGACGACGACTACTTCTCCGGAGTCGACTTGTTGCTGGTGACGATAAGCGGCGTTCTGGATCTCCTGCTGCACCCAGCCTCGTTCGATCGCCTTTAACATGCCGCTCATGGCTTCTATCTGGGCAAAGTACTCCTGCACCTGGCGCTCAATGTCGTTAGTTAACGACTCGAGGAAATAAGAGCCGGCGAGGGGATCGATGCTTTGCGCGACTCCGGACTCGTGGGCGAGGATCTGCTGAGTGCGGAGGGCGATGCGGGCGGCCTCCTCGGTAGGGAGGGCCAGGGCTTCGTCGTAGCCATTGGTGTGCAGGGATTGCGTGCCTCCAAGCACCGCCGCAAGCGCTTGCAGCGTGGTGCGGACGATGTTGTTCTCAGGTTGCTGTGCGGTGAGTGTCGAACCGGCCGTCTGGGTGTGGAAGCGGAGCATCCAGGAGCGCGGATTCTTGGCGGCGAAGCGGTCGCGCATGATGTGCGCCCAGAGGCGGCGAGCGGCGCGGAACTTGGCTATCTCTTCGAAAAGATCGTTATGCGCATTAAAGAAGAAGGAGAGGCGCGGCGCAAAAGCGTCGATCTCCATGCCGGCATCGAGGGCGGTTTGGACGTAGGCGATCGCGTTGGCCAGGGTGAAGGCGAGTTCTTGCGCGGCGGTCGAGCCAGCTTCGCGCATGTGGTAGCCGGAGATGGAGATGGTGTTCCATTCAGGCACGTTTGTCGTGGTCCAGGCGAGCATGTCGGTGACGATGCGCAGCGCGTGATGTACCGGGTAGATGTAGGTGCCGCGAGCGATGTATTCCTTCAAGACGTCATTTTGTACAGTACCGGAGAGTTTTCCGAGGGGGATGTTGTGTCGTCTAGCAACAGCAACGTAGAGAGCAAGCAGGATGCTGGCCGTCGAGTTGATGGTCATCGAGGTGGAGATTTTGTCCAGGGGGATGCCGGCGAAGAGCCGCTCCATGTCTTCGATGGAGTCAATAGCGACGCCGACTTTGCCGACTTCGCCGAGCGCCATCGGATCATCGGAGTCGTACCCGATCTGGGTGGGGAGATCGAATGCCACGGAGAGCCCGGCGGTGCCGTTGGCGAGCAAAAACTTGTAGCGTAGGTTCGAGGCCTCGGCATCGCCCATTCCGGCATATTGGCGCATGGTCCACAGCCGGCCGCGGTACATGGTGGGCTGGATGCCACGTGTGTAGGGAAATTGACCCGGCTCCCCTAAATCCCGGTGTGGATCGAAATTAGCGTCGTCAAGATCTTGCTGGGTGAAGAAGGGCTGGTCACGCATCACCGCGCACCATAGCAGATTTATCTGCGACTTAAAACCGAGCTACCGCTCTGCTCGGCGTGCGCGATTCTTCTGCTCTTTGCGCCGGGCCTTGAAGAACTGGCTGAACGTGAAGGCGGCAAAGAGGACGGTCAAGACCGAATAGATGAGAAAGTGGGTGTGGTCGGGGCCGCTTTTGTAAGAAAAACGAAATTTGTAGACGTTCTGCGCGAAGAAAAGGAAAAACAAGGCGAAGAACAAGCCAGTGATCTCCAGCCAAAGGACGCCGCCGGTATGGGCCATTGGCCCCCAGACCGCCTCGCCGAACCGTTTGGCGCCGCGAGCTACTCCTTTTGCCTTGGCTGCAGCCTGGATTGTGGCTGGAGTTGAGATGGGTTGTTTTCTCGAGTATGACCCCTGACCGACTGATGCCGGGGCGTTCACCGCTGAAGGCGCAGGGGTTGCGGTAGCCCGCTGCTGGACTGCTTTTGCGGCAAGTCGAAGGCCAATCCCTAATTTTCGCCCAAAAGTTTCCGCAGCCATGTGGGAATTTTATCAGTGGGACAGGATTCTTTTCTGGTGAGGACGATTCGGATTGCGGTGCTGGATCATCAGAAGTAAGGTAGTGAAAATATATGTCTGTCCGGGGTCGCGCCCGGCAGGCGGAAATGGGGCTGGCCATTGAATAAGCGCCTGCGGGGTTTGATTCAAAAACTGGGGGAGGCGATCCATGAAACCGTTTCGGAATCAGAGGACATTGCCAGCGTCGTGCAGGATATCCGCAAGCAGGGATTTGACGTGCTCCTGATGTTAGAGGCGACCATCGGCCTGAACGAAGTGGAGCAGCAACCCGGCGCGATCCTGCCGCCATCCAAGCGTCTTGGCTCAGGCAATACCACGCCGGCTGAGGGCGAGGGCGCGGACGGAGAAGTAGTGAACGTGGGTGAGTTCACACTTCAGGATGTAAGCTTCCTGCGTTCCCTCCGGATCGCGGTTGAGGGTGAGAGTGCGGGAGACTCCCAGACCGAGGCATAGCGGTCCGGGTGAAAGAAATCTGGGGATGTGGTCCGATGCGTGAAGCCATGCATTGACCGTACATGATACGGGTTGCATTCGTGTGCTACACTCGCTCGTTCCGTAAGAGAACGAGAATGTCTGGCGGAAATCGAATTTTCGAATAGTGAGCAGATATGCAGGGGCGTGGCAACAGCATGAGGGATACGCTTGGAGTTCTATTAGCTGGCGGCGCTGGAGAACGGCTATTTCCGTTGACTCGCGACCGGGCGAAGCCAGCCGTCCCGTTTGGCGGACACTATCGAATCATCGACATCACGCTCTCTAACTGCATCAACTCGGGTCTGCGGCGGGTTTATATTCTCACGCAGTACAAAGCGCTTTCGCTGAATCGCCACATCCGCGAAGGCTGGACGGGAATCGTGGCCCAGGAACTCGGTGAGTTCATCGAGATCTTGCCGCCTATGCAGCGAGTGAGCGCCAACTGGTACATGGGCACGGCAGATGCTGTCTACCAGAATATTTACTCGATCGGAGCTGAGCAGCCCAAGCACGTGCTCATTCTTTCCGGCGACCACATCTACAAAATGGATTACAGCAAGATGCTGGAGCACCACGTCGACTCCGGCGCGGACGTGACCCTGGCGACGTTGCCGGTTCGACCAGACGAAGTGAAACGATTTGGCGTAGTGGAAGTCGGCAAGAACGGCGAGGTGGTTGGCTTCTTAGAGAAGCCGACGAGTACCGAGCTGCGTTCACCGTTCAATCCAGAAATGGTCGATGCGTCGATGGGCATCTACATCTTCAACACGGATGTCCTGTTGCCCGCCCTGATCAAAGATTCCGAGGACCCCGACTCGAAACATGATTTTGGCCATAACATCCTGCCGGCGATCTTAGGCCAGTACAAGATGACGGCCTACAATTTCGTCGATGAAAATAAAAAAGAGACCCTCTATTGGCGGGATGTAGGCACACTCGATGCCTATTACGATGCGAATATGGATGTGTCTTCGGTCTCGCCAATGTTCAACTTGTATGACGCGAGTTGGCCGATGCGGACGCGGGTACGGCAATATCCGCCGGCGAAATTTGTCTTTGGCGAGCCGGGGCGCACGGGAATGGCGATCAACTCCACGATCTCCGCGGGCTGCATTGTTTCAGGAGCGGTGGTGCGGAACAGCGTGCTTTCTCAGGATGTCCGCATCAACTCATTCTCGGAAGTCGATTCGAGCATTATCTTCTCGCATGTCGACATCGGACGGCATTGCCGCATCAAGCGGGCGATCATCGATCGCGACGTCCATATTCCGGAAGGAACGGTGATCGGCTATGACCAGAACGAGGATCGGCGGAATTATTTTGTGACGCCCTCGGGACTGACCGTGGTCGCTCGGGATTACTCGCTCTACGAGAGTCCGGTTTCTCCGGAATTCATGCGGCAGGGCTAAGGCTTTCGGCAGAGGCAGCAGTTTAGCTCAGGCATGTTGAGGGAGCTTAGAATTTCTTTCTACCGCTATCGCCACCGAGGCCAACTCGGTGCTGCTGCAGACTTAAGGGTTCGACGGGCGAAACCATAAGACTTACCTGTTCATTCGTTGCCGATCGATCCTACGCCCCGGCGACATCTCGCTCTTCGTGGAATCGAGGCCGCACAGTGCGATAGTGCCGCGTAGCCGCCTCTCTGGGCTACGTGTGCGGATGAAACTTCGAACCTCATAGCTTCGAACAATTCATGCTTATACGAATTCATGATTGACAACAAGTGAGTCTCTTCGCGACAGATGCGAATCCATTGTGACAGCTAATCGCGCTACACCGAATTACGTTCAAGGAGCGAAGCCATGCCACTACCCAATGATGAGAAATTACTAGCGCTGAGCCATGACTTGATCCAACAGTTCGACGCCATCTTTGGTGAACATCCGGGCTTTCGACCGGCACACGCCAAGGGCACGATGTTTACTGGGACATTCACTCCTTCGCCAGGGGCCGCCACCTTGACTCGTGCTCCCCACATCGCTCGCAGCTCTACGCCGGTAACTGTCCGTTTTTCCAACTCCACGGGAGTTCCCCTCATTCCGGACAACGATCCGAATGCCAATCCTCGCGGCATGGCCATCCGCTTCAACTTGGCCGCCCACGTTCACACCGACATTGTGAGTCACTCATCGGACGGCTTTCCGACGCACACCGGCCAGGAGTTTTTGGAGCTTTTACGGGCGATCGCGACCAGCGATGTGACCAACATTCCGGCTTCTCCGCTGGGGGCATTCTTAGCGTCACACCCAGCCGCGCTTGCGTACGTGCAGACGCCGAAGCCGGCGCCGGTGAGCTTTGCGACTGAGACATATTATGGCGTAACTGCCTTCCGCTTCATCAACGCCGACGGCGCCTCCCGCTTTGGCCGCTACCGAATAGTTCCCGCAGCCGGCAACCAACACCTTGACGATGCAGTTGTTGCTTCCAAAGGTCCAGACTACCTGTTCGACGAGATTAAGAGCAGGATTGGCTCGGGACCGGTCGAGTACAAGATCCTGGTGCAGCTTGCTAACGACGGAGATACCGTCGATGACGCAACGATTCACTGGCCGGAAGATCGAACGTTGCTCGAGTTGGGAACGATTGCCCTGACCGCACCAGTAGCTGATAGCGACCACGAACAGAAGCAGATCATCTTCGATCCCATACCCAGGATTGAGGGAATTGAGCCGTCGGGGGACCCTCTGCTGGAAGTGCGAGCGGCCGTTTACCTCATCAGTGGACGTCGTCGCCGGGCAGCTCCCGAGGCGGGATAGAACTTCCTAGACATTTCTTCGACGTTCTTTCGATTGCCATAGCGGTTTTTCCTCCAGAAAACGGCTGTCGGGGTCTTCGCTAATATGGCACGTCGACTTGAACTGTGGACCCGTTCGATTTCGCGCCGAGATGAGCACTTGTCCGCCGTTCCCTTAAGACTTGCTTCCTTGTATTACTCACTGAGAGCAAATTTTGTTTGAAGAGGCCTAGAAATTCTCGAACACTGTGCATATAGGTAACAGTGTTTAGTGAACAGTGTTAAGCAGGGGATCATGACAGTCCAAGAGCGGCGAGCGCGGGAGCGAGTGGAGATTCGGGAGTTGATTCTGGATGCGGCCCGCGAGTTATTCGTCGAGCAGGGGTATGAAGGTGTATCGATGCGCAAAGTGGCGCGCAGGATTGACTATTCGCCTACCGCCATCTATCTCCATTTCGCAGATAAAGAGGCGCTTTTTAAGGAACTATGTGGGCGAGACTTTGCCGCACTGGCGGCCGTTTTTCAAGAGCTCTCGACGATTCGCAATCCGAAGGAACGCCTCACAGCCTGTGGGCGAGCGTACATCGAGTTTGCCGTTGCGCACCCCAACCACTACCGATTGATGTTCATGACGCCGATGAACCTTCCGGTCGGCGAGGAAGAACTGAAGAATAGGGGCAATCCCGATCAGAACGCCTATGCCTACGTGCGGTCGCTTCTGGTCGAATGCATGCGGGAGGGGTTGTTCCGCTTGGAACTGACGGATGCCGATCTCATGGCCCAGACAATCTGGGCGGCAGTGCACGGAGTGGCAGCACTCGAAATAACGCAGTGCAAGGCAGACGCCATCGATTGGCGTTCGCTCCGGGAGCGCAGCGATCTTATGCTGGAGGCGATCATGCATGGCATGGCCCGCACCAGTGAGCACTTGCCCGACCTCACGAAGACGCCCTAAGGGAAAGTGAAGTGAGCCATGCCCCCGATCGCAAGACGGAACCTCTTTCACGATAAAGTCCGACTTATTGTCACCCTAACGGGTATCACCTTTGCCGTGGTGCTGATGGTCGTGGAGCTGGGGCTGTTCCTCGGATTTAGTACTACTACGACGGGCCTGATCGATCATTCGGGCGCCGATCTTTGGGTCGCGTCGCAGCGCATTCCCTACATCGAACAGGGCGGCATTTTCAGCGAACGCAAGCTTTACCAGGTGCGGGCAACGCCGGGTGTCTCGTCGGCAGAGAAGTACATTGCACGATTCGGCAGCTGAAAACGGCCAGATGGCGGCCTCGAGAGCGTGCAAGTAGTGGGCTTCAATGTAGATCAGAAGATGGGGGCGCCATGGAACGTTGTCAGCGGGAATACTGCAGACCTGAAGGCTCCGGACGCGGCGATGATCGATGAGCTTTATAAGGACAAGCTCGGTCTGAAGCAGCTAGGACAGGTCGTCGAGATCAATGGCCATCGCGTGCGAGTGGTCGGGTTCACTCATGGCATCCGGTCATTTACGACTTCGCCGTATGTGTTCATGACCTTCAAGAACGCGCAGCAGGTAGCCAACTTGAAGGAGCCGGATACAGTCTTCATTCTCATCAAGGCGGCTCCCGGCATTGGCCTTGAAGCCCTGCGGGAGAGCTTGCAGCGGAGATTGCGCGACGTAGACGTGCTGACCACGAAACGGTTTAGTGCGATGACGCGAGGATATTGGATGTTCACCACAGGAGCGGGGGTTTCGGTGCTGATCGCCGCGGCGCTCGGACTCGTAGTTGGCATTGTGGTCGTCACCCAGACCATCTATGCAACGACCGTGGATCATCTGCGCGAGTACGGGACGCTGAAGGCGATGGGCGCGCCGAACAGCTATATCTACCGGATCATTCTGGAGCAGGCCGCAATTGCGGCGGTGCTCGGCTACGCGCAGGGAATGATGGTGAGCCTGGTGGTGGTGCATGGCGGAACGACCGGCGGCGCGGCAATCATCCTGACATGGCAATCGGCCTTGGTGATGTTTTTTCTTACCGGAGCCATGTGCCTGATTGCGGCGACGGTCTCGATTCAGAAGGTGCTGACGATCGATCCGGCAATGGTGTTCAAGAACTGAGTGACGTATCCCGTAACAGAAAGAGTTGGCTATGCAACCAGCGATTCGGGTTCGAGGAGTCAGCAAGGTCTATTCCGAGGGATCAATGCGTGTATCGGCGCTAGAGGAGATTGATCTCGACGTCTGCAGCGGAGAAGTGCTGCTTCTCATGGGTCCCTCGGGCAGCGGCAAGACCACGCTCTTGTCGATCATGGGCTGCATTCTGCGGCCGACTTCAGGAAGTGTGCGGGTCGCTGGAATCGAAACGACAACGATGAGCCAGCGAGACTTGCCGGCGGTCCGGCTGCAGCATATTGGTTTTGTCTTCCAGGCCTTCAATCTTTTTCCGACGTTGACGGTGAGTGAAAACGTCGAAGTGGCCCTCGATTTAAAGGGCATCCGAGGGCAACGGGCTAGAAGGCAGGCTCGAGAGCTGCTCGCGGAAGTCGGGCTTTCAGAGAAAGTCAATACGCTACCCGCCGATTTGAGCGGCGGACAGAAGCAGCGGGTCGCATTGGCACGGGCCTTGGCCGGAGACCCGGAAGTGCTGCTGGCTGACGAACCGACAGCGGCGCTGGATTCTCATACCGGGCGGACGGTGATGCAATTGATGTGCGATCTGGCTCACCAGCGGGATAGAGCTGTCGCGATCGTGACCCACGATAACCGAATTCTGGACATGGGCGACCGGATCGTCCGCATCGAGGACGGGCGGATCGTGGCTACTCAGAACGTGCAAGGTCTTCTGTCACAGTGTTCGTCACAAACATCGAATACGCATTCGGAGAGCGCGGATGCCGCTTATACGGGGGCAGTATGAAAAGACAATATTGGATGTTAGGGGGGGTCGGCTTGGTTGCGGCTGCAGTTGCGGTCAATGGCTTTCAGCGGTCAGGACAAGTCAAGGCCGCTTCCGTCAAAAGTGGACAGCATGCAGAAGTCAGTATGGCGGGAAGCCGGTATGTTGCTGGGCCGGGGAAGGTCGAGCCAGTCTCCGAAGACATCAAGGTTGGATCGGAGTTGAGTGGAAAACTGAAGCAGGTCTTGGTTGAAGAGGGCGACCTCGTTCACCGCGGCCAGATAGTGGCGGAGCTAGAGAATGCTGACTATCGGGCAGCGATTTTGTCCGCCGAAGCAACCGTTGAGCAACGTGAGGCCGAATTGCGGAAGGTGATCAATGGCGCCCGCACGCAGGAGCGGAGAGAGGCTTATGCCACGGTCGAACAGAACAAGGCGGTCATGGAAAATGCTAAGGCGGAGATGGACCGTCGCAACCAGCTTTTCGACGCCGGCATTGTCTCCCGCGAGGATCAGGAGCGATATGTCCGCCAATATGACGTAGCGCTGGCGAATTACAACGAAGCTTTTCAACATCACTCGCTGGTCGACGATAAGCCCCGCGAAGAAGACCGGGCGGCAGCGGAGGCGGCGCTGGCGCTTACCAAAGCAGAGGCTTCGGAAGCGCGGGCGAAATATGAGAAGACGTTGATCCGGTCGCCGATTGATGGAGTTGTATTGCGCAAGCACCATCGTTCGGGAGAGAGCGTGAGTAATTCTTCAACCGTGCCCGATCCTATCGTGACGATTGGAGATAACTCCGTCCTCCGGGTTCGAATGGATGTGGACGAGACCGATGTCGCCAAAGTGAAGGTTGGGCAACCTGCTTATGTCACCGCCGACGCTTATGGAGGAGAAAGATTTCAGGGCCATGTCATTCGGGTCGGCAAGGAGTTAGGAAGAAAGAACGTGCAGACCGATGAACCTACAGAGAAGGTCGATACAAAGATCCTGGAAACGCTCATCCAGTTAGATTCGGGGGCAGATCTGCCGGTCGGTCTACGGGTGGACGCTTTTGTGCATACAGGAGGGAATGCACAATGAATACGGAGACTGCCGGGATGCGCGTCGATGTTCTTCTCCGCGGCGAAGGCTTGATCGCTTTGGTGGTGAGTTGCGTGGCCTTTGGTTCTTTATATCCCGGCAAATGGTGGCTCTTTTTCTTATGGTTCCTTGCTCCGGATATCGCCTTGCTTGGATATCTTGGACAAAAGAAGGAAGCGACTTCGCGGCCCGCTGCGGTGATTTTTTATAACATCGTACACACCTACATCTTGCCGCTCTTGCTCGGGCTGTTGGCGTGGAAGTATCAATCCGGGGTCGCGGGACAGGCATCTTTGATCTGGCTCTCGCATATCAGTTTCGACCGGCTACTGGGATATGGTTTGAAGTCCCCGGGCAATTTTAGCCGGACCCACATCCAAGCGTCAGCTATGTCTTGACTGCAGGGCAAGCGGGCGAGTCCGCGGGGACTTTGTGATAGGCTGACGCCAGCATGGACAATCGACCCGAATCCCCACTGACGCGCGGCTACAACGCGCGTAGAGAAAACCGCCTTGAGGACGCGAAAGAAGCCTTCACGGAGGCAGTTTCTCTTTACCGAAAGTCCAACAACCCGCGTCTGCTCGCGCAATCGTTGACCAATCTGGGAGCAACGGAAAGAGACCTGGGAGCGACCGAAGGTGCGCGGGAATGCTACGAAGAAGCGACGGCGCTCTTTCGCACGGTGAACGATCCGTTGAGCCTTGCGCAGACGGTGCGCCATGTGGGCGACATCCTTCGCGAGGAAGGAAGGTTGGCGCCGGCGGAACCCCATTACCGGGAAGCCCTTGATATTTACTGCGGCCAGGAAGATACGCCTCCGCTCGATTTGGCAAATGCGATTCGCGGATTTGCGCTTCTTCAACAAGAGACTGGGCACCGGGAAGAAGCGCTCGAACTCTGGCAAGAGGCGCGGGAGCTTTATGCGTATGTGGAAGTGGACGCCGGTGTAGCGGAGAGCGATGAGCAAATAGGCAAGCTGACAGTGGCTGAAACGCGCTGAGTTCTCAAGAGGCGCATGCCAGCGATTGCCGGCGATGTTGCTTGCTGGTTGCTTCGACGGTAGACTGAAAAGAGTGTCGGCGACCGCGGAGAGGTGGCAGAGCCCGGTTGAATGCAGCTGACTCGAAATCAGCCATACCTTTACGGGTATCGGGAGTTCGAATCTCCCCCTCTCCGCCAATCAATCAGTTTTAGTGTTCTCGACCTACCGACACCAACCACCTTCCAGATGTGGTCGTTGAGCAGCGGTCTACAACGCACACTCGTGCGTAAACCGAATTCTAAGCACCCCGCCGCAGAGCGGGCTTACGGTTGACATTCGACGCGAATCAGCGCATCGTTTCTCCACGCTTCGAGAGCCGTCGACTACAACGGCCAAATCCTTCCGGTAACAACCCATTGCGAGGCAGTCGCGCAGCGTTTCGCTGCCGCTCTCCTTAACCCCCAAAAGGAGCTATTGTGAAATCTTCTCTTCCAGTCGCGTTCACTCTCTTAGCCATCAGCCAGATTGCAGCCTCCGGACAGGGGACCGATCCCTCCGCGGCAAGCTCCGGACAAAGCCATATTCAAACCTCTGGCGGAGTGTCTACGCCGGCCACCAACTACGGCAAGTTGCCATTAAGTTTTGAAGGGAATCAGGGACAGACCGATTCTCAGGTTCGGTTCCTCTCCCGCGGCCAAGGATATTCGTTGTTTCTCACCGACACATCTGCGGTCCTCGCCTTGACCAAAAGAGATCCGGCCAGCCCGAAGCTGGATCGCCTTCACGGCCAGCTTCGGAACGTGCCAGCCAAGGCGAAAGCCGCTGAAACCGATGTGGTGCGGATGGAGCTTGCCGGCGTTGCACATGGATTGCGGGTCGATGGAGCAGATCCGTTGCCGGGGAAAAACAACTATTTCCTCAGTAGCGACCGGACAAAATGGCGGACGGATGTGCCAACTTACGCCAAGGTCAAGTACAGCGGCGTCTATCCGGGCGTCGATCTGGTCTACTACGGCAACCACCAGCAGCTGGAATTCGACTTCGTAGTCGCGCCACTTGCAGACGTTAAGCCAGTGCGGCTGCATTTTGAGGGGGCTGAAAAGCTCCAGATCGATGCAGACGGTAACTTGACGATCCGCGCGAAGAACGGTGAAGTTGCCTTCCATAAACCGGTGGTCTACCAGTTGAAAGGTGGCCAGCGGGAGGCCGTGGATGGACGGTTCAAATTACTGACGACGAATGATGTGGGCTTCGATCTAAGCCAATATGACCATAGCCGGGAACTGGTGATCGACCCGACATTGGCGTATTCGACCTACTTTGGCGGGAGTGGCTTTACCGAACTCGAGGCTCCGATTACGGCCGACGCGATCGGCAACGTTTACGCTGCCGGGATTACGTACTCGACCGACTTTCCTGCGCAATCCGGTGCGCTTGGAGGCTCGCTGAGTCGCAAATCGGGAGTGATCTTCGTCACCAAGGTGAATCAGGCTGGCTCGGCGATTGACTATACGGCATTTTTCCCTTCCGATGGCGGCACCTATCCTTCTGCGCTTGCGATCGACCCGGCAAGCAATGTCTATGTCACCGGGGGCGCCTCTGCCGGCTTTCCGACAACTGCTGGAGCCTACCAAGAGTGCCCCAACGTAGAGAGCTACTTCGTCCTCAAGCTAAATGCCACGGGGAATGCTTTGGATTATTCGACCTGTTTCACCGCCCAAATCAACGGAGTTGCTGTAGACGGAGCAGGCAATGCTTACCTTACCGGATTGGCAAATGGACAATTCTATCCGCCGAGTTACGTTCCCACGACTCCAGGCGCCTTTCAAACTGCGGCCAAGAATAACGGTGCGAATTCCGCCTTTGTCACTAAGTTGAATCCTGAAGGAACGAATCTCTTGTATTCGACTTACCTCGGAGGCAGTCCTGTGAAGGGGGCAGATTACCGGGGAGACTATGGCCTTGCCATTACCGTAGATGGCGTGGGGCACGCTTTCGTCTGCGGCGGTACCTCGGGCACACACTTTCCGACAACCCCCGGTGCGCTACAAACGACCAATCGCGCTGTCTCCACGGGTGCTAGCTATAGCGGCCAGAACGCCTTTGTCTCTAAATTCAATCTCACGGGCACCGAGCTGATCTACTCCACCTATCTTGGTGGTTCCGCTTCATTCATTGCGCAGTCGCTGTTGTCCGGTGATGTTGCCCATGCCATCGCGGTGGACCAGCAAGGCTACGCTTACGTTGCCGGCGACGCGGTCTCTACAGACTTTCCCGTAACCTCTACTGCATTCCAGAAAGTAAACGATGGCACCGTAGTTGGATTTGTCAGCAAGCTGAATCCGGCGGGCACGGCGCTGGCATACTCTACCTACCTAGGCGGTTCGGAGTTTGCTCCTAAGTCGAGCCTTATCGGTGCACACATCGATGATCTCGGCATTGACGCCCAAGGGGATGCTTTTGTGACTGGGTTCACAACCGCAACGAACTTCCCGGTAACTCCTGACGCCTTCCAGAGTGTCAACCACAGCTCCGGAGGGAACGTCTACTTGACCGGTCTTAATCCGACCGGCTCCTCGCTGGTCTATTCGACTTATCTCGGAGGGAGCGCTAGCGGCTATGACGGGGATTCCCGCTACGGGGTCGGCATCGATGGACTAGGGAATGTGTATCTTGGGGCATTCGCAATCTCGAACGACTTCCCGATTACCAAGGGTGTCTTGGAAACGGAACCGGGCGTTGCGTTCCTCGCGAAATTTGCTCTTCACGGCGCCACAACGACCACGCTCAGCTCCAGTAGCAACCCGGCTCCAGCCGGCAGGAGCGTCACACTGACTGCTGCGGTCGCTCCGGTCGACGGAACCGGAACCCCCACCGGACTGGTGAGCTTCATCGTGGATGGCGTCAATGTGGCGCACGTCCCCCTTGACGGCTCCGGCACTGCTGCCTATGAAACCAGCAGCCTCGTCGTGGGTACTCACCTCGTCAGCGCCAGCTATCTTGGAGACCCGAAGGCCTACTCCTCCAGCGGCGATGGGCTGACCGAGAACATCACCGGCCAGATCGCAGCCCCAACCTTCCCGAAATTAGGCGGCACCTATATCACTCCACTCTCCGTAGCTATTGAGAGTTCTTCGCCGGGCGCGGTCATTCACTACACCACCGATGGAACTCCGCCAACCAGTTCCTCGGCGATATACAAATCCCCGTTCTCTATCGTCTCTACGACTACCGTCAAAGCGATTGCAGTGGAGAGCGGAGATACACAGAGTGCGGTCGCGACGGCCACCTACACCATTGCGCCGGGTAGCATTGCGACGACGACCACGCTTACTTCCTCGAGTAACCCTTCCACCGTTGGAGAATCCGTGAAGTTCACGGCCACGGTTACGGCGGCATCCGGGCCCCCTACCGGCAGCGTGTCCTTTAAGAATGGAAGCGTGATTGTCGGCACGGCTCCGCTGGTCCATGGTGTAGCCAGCTTCAGTATTTCGGGTTTGACGCCGGATGCCCATGCCATCGCTGCTATCTATACCGGCAGCGCTACCGATGCGGCGAGCGGAATGGGCATCACTCAGGAGGTCAACCAGTAAACCCGGCTATCGCAGGTCACTGTGGGTATTCAGCCACGGTGGTCCGGGCGGTTGAAACCGAACACAAGTTAAACAGGACTTATGTGAGCATCGTTATGCGCTTTCAGAAACCGGAGAAGGCGGGCTGAATGCCTAGGGCCGCCCGGAGCGGCTAATTCTTAAAAAAGTTTTTGGCCAGGAAGAGCACATTGGCCGGGCGTTCGGCCAATCGGCGCATGAAGTAGGGATACCATTCGCGGCCGAAGGGGATGTACACGCGGACGCGGTAGCCCTGATCAACCAGGGCGCGCTGGAGGTCGCGGCGAACTCCGTAGAGCATCTGAAACTCGAAGCTGGTTGGATCGATCTTGCGTTCGCGGACGAACTGGCGAGTTGCTTCGATCATGGCCTCATCGTGCGTCGCGATGCCGTGATAGATGCCGCTTCTGACCAGGATCCGCATCAATCGAACGAAGTTGGCGTCGACATCGGCTTTCGAGGGAAAGGCGACTTGGGCCGGTTCCTGGTAAGCGCCCTTGCACAGACGAATGCGAATGCCATCGGCGATCAATTCACAAATGTCCTTTTCGCTGCGGTAGAGGTAGGCCTGAATGACAACGCCGACGTGTCCGGCGTGGGGGCCAGTCGAACTCTGACCCGCATGCAATCCTCGCACGATGTCGAGGGTTGCCTGGGTAAGAGCTGAGCCTTCCATGTCGATGCGAACGAAATTATCGGTCTGAACGGCATGGCCTACGAGTTCTGCTGTGATCCCGGAGGCGAGATCGGGATTGAGTTCGAGCCCCATCTGGGTGAGTTTGACGCTCACATTGGCGTTCAAGCCGCGCTTGCGAATCGCATCCAGAAGTTGGTGATAGATTTCGGCGCTGCGCCTCGCCGCATCCGGGTTTTCTACGTTCTCGCCGAGACTATCGAGGGTGGCGGCAATGCCTTGAGCGTTCAGGGTCTCGGTTGCGCGTAGAGCGTCCTCGATCTCCAGGCCGGCAACGAAGCGGGAGGACAGACGTTGGCCGATGGGCGAAGATTCGGAAAAGCTGCGTAGCCCGGAGTTTCTAGATAGAGCGATAAAGGCAGAGCGAAGGACAGGCATGAATCTCGAAGAACGGCTCCAGCTATTTTCGCATAAGGAAGGGATGGCCATGGCCGATACCTTCCGACGGGAAGAAAACTCCCGCGGCTTGTTTTAGGACAGAAAAAGGGAAGATTCACTGCCGCTCGGCAATGGTCGATAGATGGATGAGAAGCCACTACAGAATTGTCCTTAGAAGTGGGACAAATTGTCCTTAGAGTGGGACAACCCGGGCCTCGCGAAACGTAATCCCATACCATGGTTCTCTCACCAAATCGGTGAATTCCTAGGGTTCGCAAGGAGATATCTTGTAAGGGCCACAGGAACTGGAGCCAGGCGCGGAATGGAGGGTAGGTCTATGGTTGACTATTGCGCGAATCCGAAGTGTATGAAGCCGTTGCATTACTTACGGGAAGGCACAGTGTATATCTTTGATGTGGTTGATTCCGGGATGGACGGCAGCAATCTTCGCGGCCATCGGTTGGAGCATTATTGGCTTTGCGGTGACTGCTGCGAGACGCATTTGCTGGAACGAACTCCCGAGAAGGAGCTCCGGCTTATTCCGAAGCAGTCTTTGCGATATGTGAAGCGTCCGGTAGCGATCAACGAACGTGCTATAGCATCGTAAACGCACGACTGGGCTGGGCTCTTGTGGATTGGTGGCGGCGGATGGAATCGAACCATCGACCTACGGGTTATGAGTCCGTCGCTCTAACCATCTGAGCTACGCCGCCGGGTCGCGGTACCAAGATTATCGGCTACGTGCGACGCAACTCTTATCTTACGAATGCCAGCTTTAACCGTCAACGCGCGCCAGCATTCGGCGCGCGTTGACTTTTGGGGCATGGTTGTGATTCCGGTTAGGGGTTGGTCACCGTCCAGTTCAGGATGTTCTGAATCGCCGTCTCGCCGCCGCTGGCCCCAGTGAATCCCACATAGGCGGTATTGCTACCGATCGTGTGAGGGATATCGATGGCGACTCGCTCGGTAATCTGACCGCGCGTCGATTGAGTGAGATTGAATATCGTCCACTCAAGAGTTGTGCCGTCATAGTCAATTTGTGCTCCGATTAGATCGCCGTCATTCACGAGAAAACCGGTGGGCGCGAGGTTGATGCAAGGCAGCGTTGGCATGGCGCCGTTCACATAGACGCCTGTCGAATCATTTCCTTCGCCGGCGTTGTTAAAGAAGTCCCATTTGATGGCGACGCTATTGGGAATTGATGCGTATCCCAAACCACCGCCGCCCGTGCCGATTGCGTGCGGGCCCGCATTCTGGATGACAAAAGCGAAACCGTCGGCTGTTGCTTTGGTGAGCAGGAATTGAAAGTTGCTGGTAAAGGATTCAACACCGACCGGGATTGCGTAGAAGGCGCTGGTGGTCTCCTTCAGGCCTCCATTGGTGAGTTGCAGGCTGGTTCCGGAAAGACCGCCGGTTCCGTTGATGACCATGTTGGTTGGGTGGAATCCGGTTGGATAGTTCGGATAGGGGGGCTGACCCGTGAAATAGGTCCAGGAGGTCACCTTTTGGCTGGAGCTTAAGCCTCCAGAACCGCCCGTGAATCCGACATAGGCGGTATTGCCGCCGACGATCGCAGGAATGTTCACGGCAAAGGAATGAGACCAGGTGCCGAGGGTGATGGTGTCGGTAAGGGTGATGGTTAGATTGGTTCCGTCATAGGTGATGTGAGCGGTCGTATAGTCGGCGCTGTGGAGGTTAATCGGGGTGTTGACGAGGCTGACTGCTGGAGCGGTGGGCTGAGCGCCGTTGATGTAAAGGCCGGTGGAGTTGGGTCCTTCTCCCGAGTTGCTGAAGAGGTCGAACTTGATGGCGACACTTTTGCCAATGCCTGCATACCCCAACGAACCTCCGTCACCGCCCAGGGCAGCGGCGCTATTGTTCTGAATGGTGAAGGTGAAGCCATCGCCATTCGGGTTCGATTGTTGGAAGGTGAAGTCAGTGGTAAATGACTGGATATTGACGGGCTTTGTGTAAAACGCACTCCCTGCCTCGCTGAACCCGCCGTTGGTCAGTTGCAGCCGGAAGTCGTCCAGATCGGTGCTTCCGTTGAATTGCATCTGGCCGAGCGCCTGGGCTTGGGCAAATCCCTGGTTGAAGTTGAAAAGGTAGGGAGGATCAATATCGTAGAAGGCGGTCACGATGGAACTCGGCTGGAGTCCGGGCGCGGTGGCCAGGGCCTGCACGGTCTCCGTGACGGGGACGTGGATTGGCGTGGTGTAGACGGCGGATGCGGTAGTTGGGGTTGAACCGTCGACGGTGTAATGGATGACGGCGTTCTTCGATCTATCGGTGATGGCGACCGACTGGGATCCTGAGTAAGTTCCACCCGCGAGCGAGAAGACGGGATTTGCTGCGTTCGCCGCTGAATAAAAAGTGGCGGTGGCTGGCTGGCCTTGCAGATACCCGGTTGCGTTCGCAATAGCAGTGATGGTTTCGGTTTCGGTGACGGTGAGCGGACCGGTATAAATGTGGGAATTGATCGTGGGAGTGGTTCCGTCAGTGGTGTAATAAATTTGTGCGCCAGGAGTTGCCGAAGTAATCGACACACGTTGAGATCCGTTGAAGGTATCCCCTGGGGGGGTGATGACCGGCGTGGCGACGGTTGGAATCGTTCCCAGCAGCCCGAAAGTGCTAAACGAGCCCCACTCAGCGACGTAAACTTTGCCATTGGCGATCGTGGGTACAGCGAACTTCAAGGCAAGTCCGGGATTATCGCGTTCCAGGTTGGTGTTCGAGGAGTAGAGCAGATCTGTGACGTTATTGGCGTTGAACGCCAGCAAGACGGCTGGACCGCTACCGTTGGCGTCGTTCTTTAATGCCCAAACAATGCCATTCGACGCGCCATTCGCAGAAATGGAAGGGGTAGGGCCGGGATAGGCAAATTGCTCGGTCGTCTGGCTGGTCGGGGCACTCGAAAGCACACCATTGACGTAGGAGTAGGCGGCCAGTCCGTTGGTGACTCCCGGGTTGATCCCTCCGAAATAGATGTGCTGATTGTAATAAGCAGAGGCGCCCCAGACCCCGGCCCCCCAGTTCTGCTCTCCGGACTGCGGCGTCTGCAATGCTTGCACGACGTTATCGGATGTGGGGCTATATCCGCCCAGATTGTTACGATTCAGAATATAAATCTTTCCGCTCTTGCCGATCGCGACCAAGGAATTCAGCGTTGTGCCGGACGCCTGCTTCTCGGCGGGCAACAGTACCGTTCCGCCGGCGCCGAGATCTGCATCCTGCGCGCTCAACGCTGCCCAGTTGTGGGGAGTAAACGAATCTTTGACCGTCATCATGCCGCCGGTCAAGTCAAGATCGAGGACGCTCATTCCGAAGCTCATCCCGTTGCTATAAGGAACGCTGCCGGCGTAAGCGCCATTCCCAGTTGAAAAGAACATCCTTCCGTATGGCTTGGCAGGGTCGTCGACCTCCGCGGCCAGAGCGGCGCCCCCCATCCAAATGCCAGCCGCGGTTCCATTCGGCGAGGTGCAGAAAGTGTCGATCAGCGCCAGGGTGGCGGCATTGTAGGAGAATATCCAGCCATGCCAGGGACCATTGTCGTTGACCGAACCGAAAGGCACATAGAGCACCCCGTTGAGGAGCAGCAATCCCGCCCGCTGGCGGTGATAGCCCGGGTCAAAGGTGAGAAGTCCATTTGCACTACCGCTGCCCGTGCCGTCGACCCGGCCGACAATAGGTTCGGGACCGCCAAACTTTTCTTTGCCGGTGGTTATGTCCAGAGCGTGGAGACGGAAGACATCCGGCTCTTCGGAACTGACCAAATACATCGTCTTGGTAGCAGGATCGATGACCGGCGTTCCCTGGATGCCAAATTCTTGCGTGTAGGTTCCGGCCGGAGCGGTATTTGTCAGCACGAAAGTTGACCACAGAGGAGCGGCGTTAGCGCCGCCGTTGTTGTCGGCATCGAAGGCATACACGTAGTCGGCGCTGGTAACTACGTAGACGACATTGTGTACGCCCTTACCAGGAATTGCGACCTGAGGGACATACAGAGGTTGGGCAAACGGCTGGCCGGAGATGGGGTGAGTAAATAGCTTCCCAAATTGATTCGAGTTCACATTCGCCGGAGTCAAGATGGTCTCATTCAGATTTTGCCCGGTACGGGCGATGTCGTTGTGCGCGGTCACGACGCTTACTTGCGCAACAACTGGAGTCACAGCCAACAGGCTGGCTAAGAAAATGCTAGGGCTGGAGTGCCGAAGGGAAAAGACCTTCCCACGGTTGGGTCCGACGAATGCCTCACCTAGCGCACGAATGACACGGCTCAGTTCTGTCAAGTTCTGCATTGGATCTCCGCTCCGCATACATAAAGGTGGTCGCATCACTTGCATGTGACTTCAAGGCCATTGCCCAGATGTTGGACATATTTAAGAATGCAACGCCAGACCGGGGATGAACCGGCCTGACGTTGAATATTCAGGGAATAAAACTGGAGCTTGTGTCGACGACATCGGGGGAACTGTCTAGCTAGAGCGAAGCAACTTTATTGTCAAGTGTTTGGCAGATGGTTTTGTTTTCTACAACAAGCAGTTTCCTTAGAGACGCTCTGGCGAGCTCTAGTTAGTGGCGCTGGCAAATGTCCAATCGAGAATGCTCTGAATGGAAGTAGCCCCCCCGCTGCCGCCAGTGAAGCCGACGTAACCGACGTTCCCACCCAAGATGTGCGGAATATTGATCACCTGGCTATTGGTGGCGCTCGGTTTGGATGGAAGTGTGTTGTCGGTGATTGTCCAAGTAAGCGTCGTTCCGTCGTAGGCTATGTGCGCATGGAGAGAGTCGCCACTGGAGAGCACGACGCGATGGGGGGTAAGGTTGATGGCCGGGAGGGTTGGGGTCGCTCCATCGATGTAAACGCCGGTCGAGTCATTGCCTTCTCCTGCATTGTTGTAGGTGTCGAACTTGATGGCTACGCTCGCGGGCATGCCACCGTAGCCGAGCAGACCACCCGAGCCCTGTATCGCCTTGACGCTGTCATTCTGCATCACGAAAGTAAAACCATCGCCGATAGTCGAAGAGCTCCCGTGAGTCAGAACGAAGTCAAAATCGCTGGTAAACGAGGTGAGATTGACGGCAGTTGGGAAGAAGGCACTTCCACTCTCATTGGGTCCGCCGTTCGTGATATGCAAGGCGGTGCCTGCCAGGGCGGCCACTCCATTCAAGGCGAGAGAACGAGCATCGAAGCCGGCTGGATTATTCGGGACCAGCGGAGCGCCGGGCAGGTAAGTCCAGTAAGTGACCTTCTGGCTTGACGAGAAACCACCCGATCCTCCGGTGAAGCCGACATAAGCCGTTGGCCCGCCAACGATCGCCGGGATGTTGATATTGGTGAAGGTGTGCGACCACGATGCCAGTGTGGTGCCATCGGTAATCGTCAGAACCAGGTTGGTGCCATCGTAGGTGATATGGACGAGTTGATAATCGCCATCATGCAAGTTGATACCAGTGCCGACCAGACTGATGGACGGCAACGTGGGCTCCGCACCATTGATGTAAAGGCCGGTAGAGTTCGGTCCCTCTCCTGCGTTGCTAAACAAATCGAACTTAATGGCGAGGCTTTTGCCGATCGAGTTGTACCCCAGTCCGCCACCATCCCCGCCGAGGGCGCCTGCTCCGACGTTCTGGATCGTAAACGTCATGCCATCGGCGACCGGATTGGATAGCTGCAGGGTGAAATCGGTGGTGAACGATTGGATATTGACTGGCGTCTCATAGAACGCGCTACCCGCTTGGTTGGTGCCTCCATTCGTCAGTTGCAGGCGGAAGTCGTCAAGCGAAGTACTGCCGTTGAACTGCATGGGTGCTTGCGAATCCGCGAATCCCTGGCTGAAATCGATGACGTAGGGGGGATTGATGGTGTAGGTCGTGGAAACCACCTGACTGGGAGGCAGGTGCGGCGAGATGGCCATCGCTCGAACCGTCTCGGTGACCGAAATAATGAGGGGAAAGCCGGCGGTATAGTGCTGCGAAGAGGTCGTGGGGGTCGAACCGTCCACGGTGTAGAAGATGGTCGCGTTCGCAGTAGTGTCGACTAAATTCAAGTATTGAGTGCCTGAATAGGTACCGGCGGTCAACGAGAAGATTGGATTTCCTGTAACTGTCGAGTCGGTGTAAGTTGCCGAGACTGCGGCGCTCTGCAGGTAATGATTCGCGTTCGCGATGGCGGTAATAGTTTCGTCGGAGTTGACGTTGATAGGGCCGGTGTAGAGGTGAGACTCGGTCGATGGAGTGCTGCCATCCGTTGTGTAGTAAATCTGAGCGTTGGGAGTAGCGGAAGTCAATGAGACCATTTCGCTGCCATTGAAGGTGCCACCAGGAGGATTGAAGATGGGAGCGGCCGCCGTGGGACTATTGAGTAGCCCATATACGGAGAACTGAAATGCCTGGCCTACATAGACCTTGCCGTTGGCAACAGTTGGGACGGTAAACTCGACCGCGCCGCCTGGATTGTCCCGGCTCAGGTTGTCATTGCTGGAGTAGAGCGTATTTCCCAGGTTAGTGGCGTCATAGGCGTACAAGACTCCTGGTCCCACGTGATACTGACTATTGTCGATGACCCAAACAATGCCGTTCTGGCCGCCATTGGAAGAAACGGAAGGAGTTGGGCCTGGATAGGCGAAGGTCTCATGACTCTGGCTGGTGGGGCCCGCGGACATCTGGCCATTCCTGAACGAATACGCGATAAGAGGATTCGCCGCGCCGGGGTTGTGACCACCGTAATAGATGTTTTGATTCCAGTAAGCGCTGCTGCCCCAGATACCTGCGCCCCATTGCTGCTCGCCCGACTCCGGGGTTTGGAGCTCCTGGACGATCTGGTTGCTATTGGCGTTGTATCCGCCGAGATGATTGCGATCGAGTACGTAAAATGTGCCTACTTTTCCGATCTGGACCAAAGTGCTAACGGTCTTCCCGGAGGCCAGCGTTTGAGTAGGGAGAAGAACCGGACCGGCTGACCCCAAGTCGCCGTCCTGGCCATTACGCCGCGCCCAGTCGGATTGCGTGAATTGGTCGGTGACGTTCATGACGCCGCCGGTAAGGTCAAGATCGACTACGCTCATCCCATAACTCATCGAGTTGTTGTAGGGAGGAGCGGCTGCCGAGTTGGAACCGTTGCCGACCGCAAAGAACATGCGCCCGTAGGGCTTGCTCGGGTCGTTGACTTCGGCCGCTAATCCCGACCCTCCCATCCAGATGCCGGCTCCGCTGCCATTCGGGGCAGTGGAGTATACATCGATGGGAGACAAATTCGCGGCATTATAGGAGAAGATCCAGCCATGCCATGGGCCAGTGTCGTTGACCGATCCGAAGGCTGCGTAGACGACCCCGTTCAGAAGCAACAGACTTGGCCTTTGTCTTTCATAGACGCCGTCAAACGCCAGCCAGCCGTTGACGCTGCCGCTGCCAGTTCCCGGAACCCCGCCTTGCACCTGCAGCGGACCTCCAAACTTCTCTGCACCGGTGGTGATGTCGAGCGCATGAATCCGGAAAGGATAGGTACTGTTCGAGACCTTCTCTTCGGAGCTGACGAGATACATCGTGTTTGTGGATAGATCGATAACCGGCGTCCCGCAGATTCCATAGACCGGCGTATAGGTGCCGGCCGGAGTAGTGTTGGTCAGCAACGATACCTGCCACAATGGAACCGAGTTGGCTCCCCCGTTACTGTCCGCGTCAAACGCATAGACGCTGTCGTGAGTTGTTCCCACATAGACGACGTTGTGAACACCTTTGCCGGGAATGGTGAGATGGGAGACGTACAGGGGCTGAGGGTAGACGCCTCCGTCGACAGGCCATGAAAACAGCTTGCCAAACTGGCTGGAGTTTACAGTGGAGGGAGTAAGGATCGTTTCGTTCAGATTTTGCCCAGTGCGGCCAATATCGTTGTGGCCGGTCAAGACATTCACCTGCGCAGCGGCGGGATAGCCAAGCGAGAACAGGGCAACGAGCAGCATGCCAGTGAGAGGCTGCCGGAGATGCCGGGACTTCATGCTGAAGGTGGTTCGCTGGACACGGCACAAAAGGGCAAGGGTCTGCTGCAAAATGCTCATAGGTCTTCGCTCCGCATAAAAGGACATCGAAAATCAGACAACAGGTCGAACGATTGCTTGCGCCGCCAAGTCGCCGAACTCCGAGCCTACACATGCACGGAAATGATCGGCAAAAAAGACGGTTTAGTGAGATGGAGTGGCTGATAGAGCCAGCCGCCGCATGCGTAAAGCCAGGCACATGCGGACACTTTGTTGCATTTTGAAGCTAAACCTGATGCTGCGCCAGGAATCTATTCATGAGGCTTCGGTAAACTTCAGCTAGACATCCGGTGGGAAACAGAAAGCTCTACAAGTTAAGACAAAATACACTCTTTCGAAAAGCCGAAGAATGCTCGATTACCGACTACCTAATGTCAAATTTGCTACTGAGAGTATGAGTTCTGTAGATCGTTTCGATACGAGCAAGATACCACAAATCCAATAAAATGAAAGATATTTTATAGCGATTCTAGGTAAATTTTGCGCTTTGCGGCGCGCCGGAAAACAGTCACGCCAAGGCTATCGAAATCTCCTCCGTTTCCAGTGGATTGGTGGCGTTGCGGCACATCGCCAATGCCGGAACATTGAGTCTGACTCGGCGTAGCGCCTGGTAGGTCTTGCGGTCTCATCCCTGGGCGATTCGGGTTCGTCCTTCGTGGATTGATCTGTCTGTTATTGGAACACCGGTTAGTAATCTCCCCCTTCGACTTCGGCTTTCGCCGCCCGGCCGGATCTGCCCAGCCGGAGGAGAAGATGCAGCAAGGTCCAACCGCGAGAGATGTCAAGAGAAATGGATGTCGATGCGGAGCGCATCTCTCGAATGGCTCGAACCCAGAGACTCTCTCGCCACGTTGATTCCACAGAAAAAAGGAAGAAGCCAACATCAAGGAGCCGGACGCGAGGCTGGCCTTTTCTCTGAATGTGCAGCTCTCGGATCATCCGTAGGCAACGCGCCGGCGGTCTTCCATTTAGGGCGCACAGCGATTTCCAGATGATCAAGTAACCATCGTAACTGGAATGCTGAGGAGAAGGCCGAAATATCAATATGGTCTAGCTAATCTCGACGTCAGCGCTCTTGATCTTAGATGCCTTCATGTTTATAAGAATTTAATCAAAGATAGGGGGGAAGATATTCCAGTTAGATTTCACCGGGATTTCCAATTAAGGAATCCATCCTTAAACTCAGCCCCGGAGACAGTCATCTTTAGCGATAAAGTCTCGATTTAATAGAGTTATTTGCGTCGTCATTTGAGGTCAAAACATTACCTTTGTCATTAACACTCAATAATCAAGATCACAAAAGTGACGCTGTGTAACTTCTAACTGTTGAAGAAACTCCGGTCTCAATGTAGGCTCATCTCAACATACATTTTGAACGAAGCTGTGCAAACAACTTATCCGTTTTTTGACGGATTTGAGCGGGATCATTTCTGTGGTCCGCGCTCTTGCTATTACCGTGTCTAGGGACACTGCCCGGGTTAACGCTGAACAATTCACTGCCGAATAGGCGAGAGAAGCCTTTGCTTCTTCGTGCGCGGAGTCGTGCGCAGAAGTGGGGCGTAATCAGGGGTGTCCGATGATAGACCGCAAGAGTTCGCGCCAGAAGTTTCTTACCGTTCGTACTCTTCTCATCCTGTTGATGATTCATTGTGGCGCTCCTGTCCGTTGTTTATGGGCGAGCGTCTCCTCGACTCCAGCCGCGACCCGCCAGACGATTCGACTTGTGGCCGATGACGTGGACGGAACCAATACGGGAACTGGCCGGCTGGGAGTGGCAATCACTCTCTCGGCGATCGTCACCGGCACAGCTCATCAGGTTGTGGCTTGGCGAGTTGAGGGGGGCGGAAGTCTCGCCGCTTCAGGATCCGATGCCGAGCATGCGATCTACACGCCGCCGCTCACGATGCCGACTGGTCAGACTGTTACGATCACTGCTTATTTGAAAACGCTGCCCTCCGTAACCACGTCGTATACGATCACTCTTCTGAATCCTGTCCCGAGCATTGCGGCCTCACGCGGTGTGACGCCGACTACACTCCTGGTCGGCGGGACACAGAAGGTCTTTCTTGCGGGCTCCGGCTTCGTCCCCGGGATGACAGCGCTGGCGGGCGGCACGGTTCTTCCGGTCACCTACAAGGACTATAACGACGCCAGCGTCGAAGTGCCGGTGTCAGCAACCGCAAGTGGAACGCTTTCACTCCAGGTAGAAAATCCAAGTCCCGGCGGAGGTAGAGGGACTGCCGTTGCCGTGCCAGTGGCCACACCGGCGATCACGTTGACGGCGCGCGACGGCGACGGGACAAATACCGGCACAGCGGATTTGACTGAAAATGTGGATATGGCTGCGGCGGTTAGCGGCTCGCTTTCCACGGCGGTTACATGGGCGGTTACGGGGAGCGGGTCGATCTCGACGGCAGGCATCTATATGCCGCCCAGCCTCATGCCCACCGATCGCGTCGTCACCATTCGGGCATCGCTCGCCGTCAATCCGGCGATCACTGCCACGTATACGTTGAGCCTGGTCAACCCGGCTCCAACGATCAGCGCCTCATTGCCCGCCCAGACTCCAGCCGGCACTACGACGACACTGAATTTGACCGGCACCGGATTTGTCCCTGGAACAACGGTGGCGACCAGCCAGGGCACGGTAACGGCAACCTATCAATCCCCGACGTCCATGGTGGCTCAACTTACAGTGCCAGAGACTGCTTCTGGAACGGTTCTCTTGCGGGCGCAGAATCCCGCTCCCGGCGGGGGCACGGGCGCCGCTCTTCAGGTCTCTGTTTGGATCGTTCGACTCACCGCCACGAACTCAGATGGAGTCAACAGCGGTACCGCCCGGCTAGGGGTGCCGGTCAATCTCACTGCCACTTCAAAGTCGGGTACACACAAAGTCATCGCGTGGGTGTTGCACGGGCCGGGTACTCTGACCCCGAGCGGCTCTGACGCAAATTACGCGGTCTACGTCCCGCCAGTGATCATGCCGGCGAATGCAAACGTAAGCATAGGCGTCTCCATGCTTTCCTATCCAAGCGTAGATGCTTCCTACTCGATGACTCTGATCAATCCTGTCCCCGGCATTTCCGCGGCGAATGGAGTTACACCGAGCCAACTGTTGACTGGCGGTACGCAACCGGTCGCCCTTCTGGGTACCGGATTTGTTCCCGGGATGACAGTAGCGGTGAACGGTACGACCACCGTGCCAACCGCGTTCACCGATTATAACCACGCCTCCGCGCAGATACCGGTGGCGGCCAATGCAACAGGGAGCGTGTTCATTCAGTTACAGAATCCAGGGCCGGGCGGCGGGGCTGGCGCTGGCTTTAATGTTGCCGTCGCCCAGAATACCATTGCGTTGACTGCCTCGAACGCCGTTGGGGAGAACACCGTGACCGCAGCTCTCGGCACGACTGTGACGATGACGGCTATGGTCGCCGGATCGGAACAGACGGCGGTGACCTGGAGCGTCAACGGCGCGGGCTCGATCTCGAGCGGTGGCATTTACTCCGCGCCTGCCGCCCTGCCCACCGCGACGTTGGTGACGGTCAACGCGGCATTGACCTCAAATCCTGCAATCACGGCCTCCTATCAGCTGAGCGTAATCAATCCCACGCCGGTCATTAGCTCGATGGCCCCCTATGAGATTCCAGCAGGGGAGACGACAGCGGTAACTCTCAACGGCAGTGGCTTTGTTCCGAGCACGGTGATCTTTGTAAACAACACCGCCGTGAATGCAACTTATCTATCCGCCACGACAATGATTGCGCAGATGGCACTTCCAGCGGGCGCTTCTGGCAATATCTCGGTCCAGGGCCAGAATCCGCTTCCTGGTGGAGGCGCTGGGCCTCAGACGCAAGAGGCGATCGTTTCGCCCATCAGCGCAACGGCAGCGGCACGGATTCTCGATCAGACGACCTTCGGGCCAACCGCTGCATTGATTGGTCACGTTCAGCAGAAAGGCGTCGCCGCGTGGCTGGAAGAGCAATTCAATACCCCAATGACATCGCTGGCAGATGTCCCTCTTCCAACTCCTGTTTATTGCATTGATGCTGATATCTGTGCCGAGTCGGAATGGTGGAGGGCGGTGCTCACCGGCAACGATCAATTGCGACAGAGGGTTGCCTTCGCGCTAAGTGAACTATTCGTCGTCTCGACTAACAACGTCGAGGGGCGCGGTATCACTAACTATGCCAATATCTTCGCCAACGATGCCTTTGGCAATTGGTCCACGATCATGCGCGATGTTACCCTCTCGCCGGCGATGTCGATCTACTTGAACATGCTCAACAGTCGTAAGGCTATAGGAACCCAAATCGCGAACGAGAATTTTGCCCGGGAGAACATGCAGTTATTCAACCTGGGACTCTATCTTCTCAATCAGGACGGAAGTCAGCAGCTGGATGGGAGCGGAAATCCAATCCCAACCTATACAGAGGCCGAAGTTCAGGCCTTCGCAAGAATTTTTACCGGTTGGACCTTTGCGAATCCCGATGGGTCGATTCCCGGCGATTTGATTGGCACGGCGAACTACTATCATCCGTTGGTTCCAATCGAGCGTTGGCACGACACCTCTGCAAAGACGCTCTTGAACGGGGAGCCCGTGAACGCCGGACAGTCAGCAGAGCAGGATCTCGCGCAGGGGCTCGCTAATGTATTTGAGCACCCCAACCTACCGCCTTTCGTATGCACTCAACTGATCAAACATCTGGTAACCAGTAATCCTAGCCCTGGCTATATCTCTCGAGTTGCGGCCGTATTCATCAACAATGGCAACAATGTTCGAGGCGATATGAAGGCGGTCTTGACGGCCATTTTGACTGACCCGGAAGCTCGGGCCGGGGACAGCGAACCTGCAGTTGATGGCGGTCATCTGCGGGAGCCCATCCTCTGGATGACAGCGGTCATGAGGGGGCTGGGAGTTGTCAGTATAGATCCCAACGACGACTACCATCGGCTGTCCGATTATTCGTTGGCTTTGAGCGAAGTGCCATACAGCGCGTCGAGCGTTTTCAACTTCTATCCTCCGAGCTACACAATTGCAGACCCACTCGTCACCAACGCTCGATTAAGCGCGCCAGAATTCGCGCTCGAAAACACAGGCAGCGTGATGGATAGGCTCACCCTGGCCGACCATCTGCTGAACAACCGAATTATCAGCTTCAACGTGGATCTGAGTGCCACAAGCCCACTGGGCCACCTGGCCTCCAACCCCGATGCGCTTATCGATCGCCTTAGTTTGATCTTTCTGCATGCCAACATAGATAGCTATTCTCACACCACTATCAAGAATGCCATCAGTTCACTCAAGGATATGTCGCAGCGCGTAAGGATAGCCGCATTTCTGGTCATTGGTTCTTCATCGTACAAAATCTTGAACTAAAGACATGAGAGTGAGTATCGCGAGCCACTCGGCTCGCACTCCGCAAAGCCAAGCTACACCCAGGAAGAGAGGAAACCCATGAGTCTCAATCGTCGCACTTTCATTCGATCCGCCGCGCTGGCAGCTACCGGGCACTTCGCCGGTCTGCGTCCGTTCGGCGCCATGAACGCGCTTGCGCAAGGGGCATTTCCGGACTACAAGGCACTTGTTTGCATTTTCCTCTTTGGTGGCAACGACGCCAATAATACCGTCATTCCCCTTGGCTCGGGCGACAATGGGTACGCCAACTATGCAAGCATCCGGGGATCGCTTGCATTATCCGCCAGCTCGCTGTTGCCGCTCGGCCTCGGCGCGAATGGAGAATTTGGCCTGCATCCAAGTCTCAACAATCCTACCTATGGCGGCTTACAATCATTATTCAACAGCGGCAAGGCGGCCATTGTCGCAAATGTCGGAACATTGGTCGCTCCAACCACTCCCGCGTCCTTTCAAAACCAATCGGTTCCGGTTCCTAACAATCTTTTTTCCCACCCTGATCAACAGCTCGAATGGCAGAATGCCGAACAGAATGGGGCATACCCTTCGGGTTGGGCAGGGCGACTGGCCGATACCTGGGGAAGCACCTATGGAACTAATCCCCAGATACCGCTAATCACATCCCTGGCCGGGGACAGCCTGTTTTGTAATGGCAGTCTCACCTCCCCAGTCGCCGTGGCCCCTGGAAATCTCTCTGGTGCGTCTTGTTCAGAAGGCGCGGCGTGCAATGTACGCAACTCGGCAGCGCAACTACTGGCCAACTTTCAGAGCGGGTTTTCGCTGGTTCAAGCGGACATGGGCATAACCAGGAATGCATATACCTATATGAAGCACATGGCATCTGCCGTGCAGTCAGCTCCCGTAGTGAACACCCCCTTCCCGCCAGCAAACCCCCTGGCCGCCCAACTGCAACAGATTGCCCAGATTATTGCTGCGCGTTCGGCGCTCGGGGTGCAGAGGCAGATCTTCTTTGCCAGCCTGGGAAATTTTGACACTCACGCTAACCAACTCTCAATCCAGAGTCAGCTATTATCCTTCGTCGGCCCAGCCATGGCTTCGTTCTACGCGGCTACAGAGGAGTTAGGGCTTGCAAATTCGGTGACCAGTTTCACTATGTCGGATTTTAGCCGCGCCTTCGAGCCAAATTCTAATTACGGAACCGATCATGCCTGGGGCAGCCACCACTTTGTCGTCGGAGGCGCAGTGGCGGGCGGTCAAATCTATGGCACCTTCCCGACTTTGGCTTTAGGTGGCCCGAACGACTCGGGAACCAACGGACGGTGGGTGCCGACGACTGCCTCCTTCCAATACGCGGCGCAGCTGGCCTCCTGGTTTGGCGTGACTTCCGCGCAACTTCCAATACTCTTCCCGTACCTTCAACCGAATATTTTCCCGCCCCCAGCTAATCTCGCGTTTATGGGCTGAGGTGTCGTAATCAAGTAGGAGTGGCTTTGCGGTCGCAGACGCCACTCCGTTGTTCCCTGCGCATGATTGTCCACGTCACCCGATGCACCCCGCGCATTTGCCTCCTCGGCGCAGAAGATAGCAGCGCCCGCTCTGGCAGCCCTACACGTCAGCGTCTCTGAGCGCCCCTTCCAGATTTCCCTCCTGTTTAGCCTCATATATGTATGGTTTAGCAAGCCGAGTGAGCAATCCAGCTATCGCCTTAAATTGCTTATGCCAGCGAATGATGGTCTGCCCCTTAGCCAATGCTCAACAGCAGGTTGGCATGACTTTCGTAACGTAAACACGGCCTCGGGCACGAACCGAACTCCCTCTCGCTGCATCAAATTCGCCTCCATAACAAGAGTCTTATCTCCATAAGACTAGTTAGTAACATTAGATATAAAATCCATTACCTTGGTAATTTTATTATTTATTGAAACACTCCTGTGAGCCGAAAATTACTTCATAGTTGACAGTAAAGAACGCTGTCGATCGCTAATAAAGATTTTATCAAGTAAGTGGCACTTTGAGTTATATAACATGACCGGTGTACCTCTGTCTTTGGTCCGCCGGGATTGATATAACTTGGTGTTTTTGTTGCCGACTGCTTGTTGATCCGCCTGGTGCGACGGTTAAGCCAATTCCAAACTTGAACATTCGGTGATCCCCCGTCTCAGAGCTGTGCGTGCTGGGGTCATGGGGACCTCGTGTCCGAAAACCTAATTAAGCTGAGGGAGTACATCGTGCAGTCAAACAAGTATACGTCCAATCTGCCCAGAATCATTGCAAGGCTGTCTTTGCTTGCAGTTGCACTTACAATGTTAGTAACAACGATGTACTCCCAGGGGCAGCAAACAATTCAGATCACCGCGACGAATCCGGATGGAACGAACACCGGAACCGCCCGGGTCGGAGTGCCGGTCAGCCTCGTGGCAACGGTATCCGCGGGTCCATACCAAGTGGTCAATTGGAGTATTACCGGCGGCGGTAGTGTCTCCGCGACCAGTAACTCGGCTGCGACCTATACGCCGCCTCTAACTATGCCCTCAAGCACCAGCGTCACGATTACGGCATATCTGCATTCGGCGCCATCGGTGACGCAATCTTATGCGCTGTCGCTGATCTACCCGGTACCCTCGGTCACTTCAACCGCCATTCCGCAGGCGGAGCCGGGCTACACCTATACCAACACAAATGTGAACGGAGTCGGCTTTGTTCCGGGCACCGTAGTGAGCGCCAATGGGGCTGCGCTGACGACGACCTACAAGGATTGGAACCACGTATCGGTTACGCTTCCGACACCGGCGACTGCGAGCGGCTTCCTCACTCTCCAGGCCGCTAACCCAACTCCGGGAGGAGGATCGGGGGCAAGCTACAATCAGCCGGTTCAGCCCACATCGATCGTACTTACGGCCACGAATCCGGATGGCACGAACACCGGAACGGCCAGATTAGGCGTGAATGTCAATGTGGCTGCAGTGGTATCCGGATCGGTTTCGAAGACCGTCACCTGGAGTGTTACTGGATCCGGTTCTATTTCAGGTAGTGGGGTGTACACTCCACCGAGTTCCATGCCTACCAATGGAAACGTCACTATTACGGCGACCCTGACCTCAAATCCCGCGGTCTCAACTCCCTATCCGCTGACGCTTGTCAATCCGGCGCCGGTAATCACGAGCATGAGCCCGCTGAATGCTCCTGCGGGTTCGACGATAGCGGTAACGCTGACCGGTCATGGGTTCGTTCCCGGAACCACGATCGTCTCGAACGTCGGTTCCATCGGAAGCACGACCTATCAATCGCCGACCTCAGTAGTCGCTCAATTGACTCTTCCTGCCTCGGCAACGGGCAATCTTTCGTTGCAGGCGCAGAACCCCGCTCCCGGCGGCGGTCTGGGAGCAGCTTTGCAGTCGGCGATCTCCACTTTGCAGATCACGGCGACGAATGCTGCCGGCACTAATACCGGTACGGCCCAACTGGGTGTGCCCGTGAATCTGACGGCGACGGTGGCGAACTCGCAATATGCGGTCATTTCCTGGACGCTGCAAGGCGCCGGAACGCTAGTCCGGAGTGGCAATAATGGTCAATACGCGACCTACACCGCTCCAACTACAATGCCTTCGAATACGAACGTTTCAATCACTGCATCTTTGTCGTCGTATTCAGCGTTGGCAACCACTTACGCAATCAGTCTTGGCAATCCCATCCCTTCGGTAGCATCGGCAACTCCGACACAACTATTGACGGGCGGAACGCAGTCGGTTGCGTTAGCTGGATCTGGATTCATGCCTGGAACCGTGGTCCTCTTCAACGGAGCCTCGCTGCCGACAACTTATACGAATTACAACTCGGCGACAGTCCAAGTACCGGTAGCGGCGAATGCAACGGGCACGCTGAGCCTTCAAGTGCAAAATCCGAGCCCCGGTGGGGGTACCGGCAACACGTTTACTGAATCCGTGATGCCTAACACCATTAGCCTTACGGCGACCGATGCCGACGGCACCAACACCGGCACGGCGGAGCTGAGCACCAACGTCTCAATGGTTGCGGCTGTGAGCGGGTCCGAACAGACGGCAGTGAACTGGAGTGTGGCCGGAGCTGGCTCTATCTCGAGCAACGGGGTCTACACCGCGCCGGCGGCGCTTCCAACCAACACCGCAGTGACCATCACTGCTGCGCTGGCGTCCAACCCCGCAATTACGGCGAGCTATTCATTGAACGTTATTAATCCCATCGCGGTCATCAGCGGCTCCAGTCCGTCTCTTGCTCCTGCCGGAGAGTCGACGGCCATCACCTTCACCGGTACCGGATTCGTCCCGAGCACGGTGGTCCTGGTGAACAATACGCCGGTGCCGACGACCTATCAGTCGGCGACATCGGTGGTTGCCGAGGTGACGGTATCGCCAAGCGACACCGGAAACCTCTCCATCACCGCCCAAAATCCCGCGCCTGGGGGTGGCACGAGCCTCTTCTATCTGGAGTCGATCTCGGCGTCGCTCGGCGTCAGAGCAGCGGCCCGGATCCTCGATCAGACGACGTTTGGACCTACCAGCGCATTGATCTCGCATGTTCAGCAAGAGGGGATCGATGCCTGGCTATCGGAGCAGTTCAACACCCCACAGACAGTATTGGCTCCGGTTTATTCAACCCACCCTTCTTATTGCAGCGCAGCTGAATACTGCACCGAGTCAGAGTGGTACCAGGCGGTGCTAACGGGCAACGATCAACTCCGCCAGAGAGTAGCCTTCGCACTGAGCGAGCTCTATGTCATCTCGGCGTTCCCGATCACCGGAGTCGGGGTCACTCCGTACATCAACATGCTGGCGGCCGACGCCTTCACCAACTGGCACCAGATCATGACCGACGTGACGTTGTCGCCGGCCATGGGCATTTACCTGGACATGCTGGACAGCCACTCGCCGACCGGAACTGAGATAGCCGACGAGAACTACGCGCGGGAGTTCATGCAGTTATTCAACATGGGAATCTACCTTCTGAACCAGGACGGCAGCTTGCAGCTGGATGGCAACGGAAATCCGATCCCTGCCTACACCGAAGCCCAGGTGGAGGCGTTCGCCCGGGCCTTTACCGGCTGGACCTACGCCAATGCGGATGGTTCTACGCCATCTTCTCTGATCGGCGTGCCCAACTACTTTCATCCCATGGTGGCCGTCGAGGCCGACCATGATACGAATCCCAAAACACTCTTGAACGATACGGATCCCACGTCGTACAAAGGGACGACCTTGCCGTCAGGCCAGACTGCGGAGCAAGACGTGCAGGATGCGATCACTAACGTCTTCAACCATCCCAACGTTCCTCCTTTCGTCTCCAAGCAGCTCATTCAACACCTGGTCACCAGTATGCCGAGCCCCGGCTATATCTCCCGCGTGGCCTCGGTCTTCACCAACGATGGCAATGGCGTCCGCGGGAATATGACCGCGGTGCTGAATGCGATCTTTACCGATCCTGAAGCCAGGGCAGGAGACACGGATGCTTCCGCCGACGTAGGGAAGCTGCGCGAGCCGATTCTCTGGCTGACGGCGGTGATGCGCGGCCTCGGCGTCACCAACACCGACCCCAACAACTATTACGATCAGTTGTCCACCTATCTGGTACCGCTTGGGGAACGGCCGTTTGCCGCGTCGAGCGTCTTCAATTTCTTCTCGCCCAGCTACGTGATTCCGGGAACGACCTTGAACGCGCCGGAGTTCGGGATCGAGAACACCGCCAGTGTCGCCACCCTGCTCACTCTGGCCGACAGGCTGATGATGAACAAGTTCGTCAGCTTCAATGTGGACCTGAGCGCCACCAGTTCTTGGGGACAGATGGCGTCCACCCCCTCGGTTCTGGTCGATGCTCTCGGCACCCTCTTCATGCATGCGGAGATGGATCCGAATATCCGCGCATCGATCATCAGCGAAGTCAGCTCGGTGACCGATTTAGGGCAACGCGTCAGGCTGGCTGTCTACCTGGTCATCACCGCGTCGCAGTACAAGGTCTCCCACTAACCCGCATCAGCCAGAACCTGCGTCCTGCTGCTCGTGCCTTCCACGGCCGGGCAGCAGCAGTCCGAATTGTGCTTCATCCAGAGAGGAATTACGACCATGAATCGTCGCAGCTTTATTCGCACCGCATCGTTAGCAGCCGCCGGACACGCCGCCGGCTTACGTCCCTTCGGCATGATGAACGCTTTCGCTCAAGGCTCCTCCGACTACAAGGCGCTCGTCTGCATCTTCCTGTTCGGGGGAAATGACGCCAACAATACCATCATCCCCTTCGACACCGCCGACTATGCCAGCTATGCGAAAATTCGCGGCCCCCTGGCGCTTGCCCAGAACACGCTGCTGCCGCTGACGCCCCTGCCGAACTACGCCCTCAATCCGAATTTGCCCGACATTCAGTCGCTCTTCAATAATGGAAAGGCCGCGATCGTGGCCAACGTCGGCACCCTGGTGCAGCCGCTGACCCGCACCCAATACCTGGCCTCGCAGTCGCTTGCGCCGAGCAGCCTGTTCTCGCATCCCGACCAGCAATTGCAGTGGCAGAACTATCCTCAGTCGGGGGCGACGCCCACCGGCTGGGCCGGCCGCATCGCCGACTACATGGCCCCCATCTACAATCCGAACGGGCAAGTTCCGATGGTCACCTCCTGTGACGGGGACACCTTGTTCTGCGACGGCGCGTCCACTTCGCCGGTTGCGGTGATTCCTGGAAGCGTACAAACGGGTAAGTGCTCCGAGACCGCCTCCATGTGCACTTCCAGACAGGCCACTGCCCAGCAGATCCTTAGTTTTGAGAGCGGCGTTTCGCTCGTCCAGGCCGACAACAACATCACCGCCAATGCCTATAAATACGATGGAATTCTGGCCACCGCCCTGCAGTCGGCCACTCTCCAAACTCAATTTCCGAACGACGGAGCGCTCGGATCGCAGCTTCAACAGATTGCGCAGATGATTAAGGTCGGACCCTCTTTGGGCATCAGCCGGCAGATCTTCTTTGCCGGTGTCGGGAACTTCGACACCCATGCCGCCCAGCTTTCGGTCCAGAGCAGCCTGCTCGCCATGATCAGCCCGGCCATCGGGGCTTTCTACGCGGCCACCCAGGAGCTGGGAGTCGCCAACCAGGTCACGACCTTCACCATGTCGGACTTCAACCGGGCCTATCAGCCCAACGGCAACAACGGGAGCGACCACGCCTGGGGAAGCAGCCTCTTCGTGCTTGGCGGCGCCGTGAAAGGCGGAAAGGTCTATGGAACCATGCCCACTCTCGCTCTCGGCGGACCGGACGACTCCGGCAGCAACGGCCGCTGGGTCCCCACCACAGCTTCCGTACAATACGCCGCCACCCTGGCTTCCTGGTTCGGCGTACCGGCCGCTGAGCTGGCGAGCATCTTTCCTAATATCAGCAATTTCCCCACCGCCAATCTCGGCTTCTTAGGGTAGCCGCGAAGCGCGCAGGGAGATTCGAACGCCCGGATTTGTCCCTGCGCGGCAAAGGCGCCCTTTTGACTGCAACCTATTCGATTTACAGTGGCTTTGTTGAACGATTGCCAGGCATAGTCTATGTTAAGGAGTGGATGACAGCTCACGGAACCCAATGGATTGGCGAAGATGCTGAACCACGCGGAAACCACCAAGAAGTCTCACCCGAGAGGCAGGCTCCTAGCGCGAAACCTGTGGTCTTCGTGCTTCCTGGACTTGGGGGGGAAGAAGATCCAGAGCTTGAAAAATTCTGGGCTCCTTCTCGAGACAAGCTGGAGATTTTATCGCTCCGGTACGTTGACTGGACGGACCTAGTCAGAGAGAACTGCGACTTCTCCTCGGTCGTCACCCATGTGAAGAGACAAATCGAGAACCGGCTGCCGGCCGGGCCAGTGAGGATGGCGGGGTATTCAATCGGAGGTCATCTCGCGTACGCGCTGGCCGTCAGTTTCCAGGCAGAAGGCAGACCGGTTGTGTGTGTCGTGCTTCTTGACTCTCCGGCAGAGCTCAGCAGCCTTACCCCTCCGTTTCGCAAAAGGATGAAGGCGCGCCTGGACGGACTTCTTGCCTTCAACCCAAGAGCGTCACTTGCATCGCTTTTCGCGAAAGTACTTATTCGAGAACAGATGCACCCTTTGTTGCGCCGCTTCTCCCACTACCGAAGCAAGCACCTACCATTCCGTTTTGACACCTTTCTTCACCGAAAAATAACGATGCAGCTCATACGGCGGATCTTCCCTGCTTGGTGGGGCTCGTTGACATCGCAAGGAATACCGCTAACGATGCCTACCTTCTTATTTCGGTCAGGAGAACACGAACCGTATGAGGCGGATGATCTCGGATGGCAGAAATATTGCCCAGATCTAAAGGTCATTCCGGTACCCGGCACGCATCGTGGAATGCTGGATCCTTCCATCAATGGTCCCCTTCGAGCAGCGTTCCTTCAAGCGATGAAGTAAGAAAAGCCTAAGCAGCGAAGTAAGAGAGCCCTAAAACCTTCAGGGCCGGGCCCTAAATACACCTCGGCACGCTGCTCCTTCGCTGCGAACACATAAAGAAAATAATGGGAATTTGCTGACGCGATCAAGAAATTGGTCGCGAAGAAAGTCACGTACGCTTGGTTACTGTGATACGTTATAGTCCAAATAGTACATAACACATGGGTAAAAGTCACTAGCGTCGATTGGTTGAGGCACCGTTGTCGCTTCAGTTATCTCAACCTTTAACTTAAACAGAGCTTTGTCCGTGCAGAACTGTCAGGACAGTTTGGTTACATTTCTGTTTGTCAAAGTTCAGACAGCTCGGTCGAGTCGCAGCAAAGCCGCCAATTGCCGGGCTCCGGAAGCTACTACATTGCGTTGTGAGACGGCCTCTCTGATGCGGTCAAACTATCATCCCCATTGGGCTTGAAGTGTTAGTACCCATGGCGCAGTCCATATTCAATTTACCGCTTTGCGAAAAGATTATTAACAGCACTGGAAATGTGACTATAGTGATCCGTACTGATGTAAATTGGGAAACTAAGTTATCAGCCTGGTAACGTAATCAGGCTATTGTGTCTCAAGAGTTATTTCGAACTTCGATATTCTTGCGGTCATTTTCTATGCGGAGCGAGTGTGTTTTATGGGAATGTATGGGTGGTTTGCCTCTGGAGTTGCGTGTTTACGAAGCTGCGTCTCTACCGCCAAGAATGTATCAATCCGGTATGCAGTTTATAACCTCCTGGCGATACTAGGATTAGTGGCCTTTGGCGCAGGTGCAGAAGCTCAGCTTGCGGTGACTACCGCGCACAACGACATTGCCCGGACGGGACAGAACCTGAGTGAGACGATCCTCACCCCCGCAAATGTGAACACAACCCAGTTTGGCAGGCTGTTCTCGCAACCGGTCTCAGGGCTGGTTTACGCACAGCCGCTCTATGTATCGCAGGTGGCAATTCCCAACAAAGGTACTCACAATGTCGTTTACGTGGCGACCACGCGGAACAACGTCTACGCGTTCGACGCAGATGACAACGGCGGCGTGGATGCGACTCCGTTATGGTCGAAGAACCTTACGGCGAGTGGCTTTCAGGCTAACTTCGGAGTCGTAGGCACGCCGGTTATCGACCTTCCTTCCAGCACGATCTACATGGTCAGTTCGGAGGCCTCCACTTCGAGTTCGACAGACCAGTTTCGTCTGCACGCCCTGGATATCACGACGGGCGCAGAGAAACTTGGCGGGCCGGTCGTCATCCAGGCATCCGTTACTGGTTCGGGCAGTGGCAGCGCCGGGGGAGTTCTGGCATTCAATCCGGCTTCTCACTATCAGCGTCCGGGGCTTCTGCTGCTGAATGGCGTCCTGTACATTGCTTTCGGTTCAGTGAACGACAATGGCGCATGGCACGGCTGGATCTTGTCGTATAAGGGAGCGAACTTACAGCAAATCGATGCATTTTGTACTACGCCGAACGGCGCCTCGGGCGGCATCTGGATGGGAGGAGCTGGATTGGCGGCGGAGGTAAACAGTTCGACCAGCGCGTATGGCAGGATGTTTCTTACGACTGGGAACGGCACCTTTTCGGCGAACTCTCCTTATACAAGTGCGATGAGTTATGGGATGTCTGTCCTGAACCTCGATCTCACCGGCGGGGTGATGACCGTGAAGGACGAGTTCACCCCTTTCAATGAGGCGAAGCTCGATGGGGAAGACGGGGACATTGGCTCAGGCGGCCTTGTGCTTCTGCCTGCTCAAACCCTCCAGTCAGGAGGCACCCTGAATCCACTTGTGCAAATGGGGAAGTCCGGGATGATCTATATACTCAATCGCAACAATCTTGGCGGCTTCAATGCTTCGGGTGATCGGGTGGTTCAGGAGGTGCAGACGCCGGAGTCCGGCTCTGAGAACTGGGGTACTGGCATCTGGGGACAGCCTGCTTTTTGGAACAACAATATCTACTTCGGAGGAGTTCAATACGCTGGTTCTTCCTCCGGGACGAATAACAGCCTAACTGCTTATTCCTTCGTCAACGGCTTGCTATCCAATACTCCAGTGAGCACCACCGCCGAGCAGTTCGCGTATCCCGGGCCGACGCCGTCGGTCTCGGCGAACGGCACATCGAACGGGATTGTCTGGGTGCTGAAGAATGACGCATACACCACTGGAGGCGATGGGGTCATGCTTGCCTACGACGCCACCAATCTCGAAAACCTGCTGTATTCAACCAATGCAAATCTCTCTCGCGACGATCCGGGCGGCGCGGTCAAGTTTACGGTGCCGACGGTCGCTAACGGCAAGGTGTATGTGGGAGCAACGAATCTTATCGATATCTACGGTTTGCTCAGCAGCGAGCCGACTGCACCTGCGCCCAATATTACGCCTTCCGCCCGGTTCACCGGATCGCAGAGTGTGTCGATGTCCGATTCAGTAGCCACATGCAACATCTATTACACCACCGACGGCTCGATTCCGACTGCATCCTCTACCTTGTACACGGGAACCTTCAAGATCACCGCCAGCGAAACCATAAACGCCATCTGCAGCGCGACCGACTACCTGCAAAGCCCGGTGTCTTCGTCGACCTTCTCTTCGACCGCCAACGCTGCGAACCCGGTGTTTTCGCTTGCCGGCGGTACATACTCGGGGACACAGATGCTGACCATCACCGATAGCTCGGCCGGTGCGACCATCTACTACACCGTGAATGGGGCGACTCCGACGACTTCGTCGGCGGTTTACAAAAACCCAATCCCAATTTCGATTTCGGAGACGGTACAAGCGATGGCGATCGCCCCTGGCCTGCTTTCGAGTTCAACGATCAGCGCTTCCTACACGATCAATCCGGTCTACACGATCGACTTCAGCAATGGCTTCTCCCAGGCGCAGGGCCCGATGCAGTTCAATGGAAGCACCGATCTTGACGACTTCCGCTTGCAACTAACCAACGGGGGCCAGAATGAAACCGGCAGCGCTTTCTATGCGATGCCAGTGAATGTGCAGGCATTTACGACAGATTTCACCTTCCAGCTCTCCAACCCTGCGGGCGACGGCATCACCTTCACCATCCAAAACTCCGGTCCAACAGCGCTGGGCTCGGCCAAGTCCGATCTCGGATACACAACGATTCAACACAGCATGTGCATCAAGTTCGACCTTGTCGATAAAGCCGGACAAGGTCCGGATGGCACGGGGCTGTTTACGAACGGCAATACTCCTAGATCAACCGAGATCGATATGACCGGAACCGGCATAGACCTGCACAGCGGCGACTATATCAGCGCCCACATGACCTATGATGGGCTGAACCTAGTGATGACCCTGACCGACGATTTTACCTTGGCCACCTGGTCTCACTCTTTTCCAATCAATATCCCGGCTGTGGTGGGCAGCAAGACGGCTTACGTTGGCTTCACCGGATCCACGGGTGGTCAAACGGCAAGCCAGAAGCTCACTTACTGGACATACTTAGCGGGACAACCGGTGGTACCGAACTATCCTGTTGGGTTCGATGGGATCGGTCTCGCGTTAAACGGGAACTCTTCAGTTGCGGGAACGGCTTTGCATCTGACCACCAACGCAACGAACCAGACATCGAGTGCTTTCTTCGGAGTGCCGGTGAACGTGACGGCTTTCACGAGTGACTTCGATTTCCAATTCAGCAATGCGGTGGCGGAAGGCTTCGCATTCGTGATCCAAAACGCCAGCCCTACCGCGCTTGGAAGCGGAGGTGGAGGGTTAGGATACGCAACTATCCCAACGAGCACAGCGATCAAGTTCGACATCTTCAGCGATGCCGGTGAAGGCACCGACTCCACCGGTGTTTACGCGAATGGCGCAATGCCGACCGTGCCTGCCGTCAACCTCACCCCAACCAACGTGGTCATTGGAAACGGTGATGTGTTTCACGTGCACGTCACCTACGATGGCAAGACCCTGACCTGGACACTTACCGACATCGGCTCAGCCTCCCATCACGACACTACCCAGAGCACCAGCATCAGCATCCCACAGACGATAGGAAGCAATACTGCTTACATCGGGTTCACGGGCTCGACTGGCTCTAAGACAGCAATCGAGAATATTCTGGATTGGACCTACAGCAATCCTTAGAAGGCGGCGTGGATCGCCACGGAATCGCAGTGCTTTCACTAGAGTTGAGTCGACCGTTGCGATTGGCCCCATTCTCACGCATGGGGCCGATCTCTTGGGAGACAATAAGTCTGCGATCGTGGGGTAAGCCGTGTTTCGAAGCTTCAAAAACATGAGCTTCGATCCCAAGGCAGGTGAGGTTGATCCAATGAAGTTCTTACGATCTCTACAGCCGCTCGGAAAGGGATGGCATCGACTGCCCGGTCAGGCAAAGGAAATCAATCAAAGACTTTCGCCCTACACCAGACTCAAGAAGCCGGGACAGATTTGAGACCCATCTTTATCAATGGGCGTTTTGTGACGCAACGGGTAACGGGAACTCAGCGATATGCTCACGAACTTCTGGATCAACTGGATGTTCTGCTGACCCGTTCCGCGTCGCCACCCTCCGTCACTATGCTGGTGCCAAGGTCCAATGGTCCTCTACCTAGTTATCGCAAGATCCGCTTGTCGCAGGTGGGACGATTTTCTGGCCAGTTGTGGGAGCAGTTCGAACTGCCTTTCTATGCCCGTGGAGGCATACTCGTCACGCTCGTGGGCGGTTCTCCTGTTCTTCACCGGCGCAATATTCTAACGATTCATGATGCCGCCGTTTTTGCTTCCCCGCAAAGCTTTTCGCGTGGATTCCGTCTCTGGTATCAATTCCTTTATCGCCGAATGTGTCACAAGGCGTTGCAGGTATTGACTGTCTCGCACTTTTCCAAAGCGGAACTAATTAAACACTGCAAGGCCGATCCCGAAAAAATCACAGTGACTTACCTGGGTTCTGAGCATGCTTTGCGGCCCACACCCGAACCCGGTGTGCTCACCTCGAACCGGCTACGTCCTTTTAAGTACGTGTTAGCGGTGAGTTCAAGAAATCCCAGCAAGAACCTGCCTGGCCTGCTGGGCGCGCTTCCTTACCTTGCCGATACCGACTTCGATGTGGCAATCGCGGGGCAGAGCTATAAGAAGGTCTTTGGGGAATTGCGGATCTCCGGAGACAGGGTACGGGACCTGGGTTATGTGAACGAATCCGAGTTGCGCAGCCTTTATGAGCACGCCGCCTGTTTTGCCTTTCCGTCCTTTTACGAAGGGTTTGGTCTACCACCGCTGGAAGCTCTAGCCCTCGGCTGCCCGGCCGTGGTGGCCAATACCGGGTCCATGGCTGAGGTTTTCGGCCCGGTTGCGTTCCTGTGTGATCCCCATGACTCGTCCACGATAGCGGAGATGATCCGGCTGGCCAGCGAAACTCCCCAGGAGCAGCGGGAAGGTTACCGCGCATTCGCCAATGGATTTCGTTGGAGCGAATGTGCGACAATCACGTGGTCGGTGATCTTTCAGTATGCTCAAGATTGACCGCGCTTTGCTGAATACGGTCGACGCCACCCCAGATTGCTTCGTACCAGATTTTCCGTTAGTAGTGGTCTTTGAGGACGAAAGGGCCGGGCGTAACCCTGGATTTCCTTGTGCCCGCCAAGACTAGGGAATTTGTAGGCTGTTGAGAGCCGCGGTCAACCGTTTTCTAGAAGGTTACCTTACGGAAAATTAACGCCTTGCAGGCGAGATCGCTGAGCGCGACGACTCAGCGCCAGAATATAATTGGCTTGATTGAAATCACCTCCACGAGGTCGCTATTTCTCTATCTTCTCCGCGGGCATGCCCAGGCCTTACGAAGCGAGCGCCTATTGTATGCGGGGCGAGCAAAGCCATCTGAGTTCCTCCATATTGGCTTCCATGCGGCGGCCTATTGATATTGTTGCCGTTTGGCCTCCTCGCTCTAGGGTTTTCTGATATGGTGAAAATGGGTACGTACGGCTAAATGCAGCATAGAATTCAATCAAGGGAGTGACAACCCGTGAATACCGTCCCCGAAAAAGACTTGAATCTTCGCGACTTTCTGAAGGTGTTTGATCGCAGAAGGAGCCTGATATTCCGTATCGCTGCCGTGATCTTCGTAGTGGCTGTGTTGGCGTGTATTTTCATGACCAGAGAGTACACCGCGACTGGTGTCATTCAACTGGATAAGACTGCTTCAGACGGCATGGGTTTGGAGAATCTCATGGGCAGCGGGTCGGCTGGCGCTGTCGATGCCTTGACATTGAACATTGAGCTGGAGACGACCTCCGATATTTTGCAGTCCGAAGGTTTGGCGCTCAAGGTAATCAATGATCTCAACCTTGAGAACAATGAGGATTTCAAGCCCCACTTCAACCCGATTGGATGGGTGATGGGGCTGGTTTCGCCCGGCGGTCCTGCCGATCCGGCGAACGCTTCTTTGGAAAATTCCCCGGGGCGCCGCCGCCGTGTCCTTCGAGTGTGGGCGAAGTATCTGAAGGTCAAAGTCAATGCCGGTACCCGGCTGATCGATGTTGGCTTCACCAACCGCGATCCGAAGGTCGCAGCGGCGGTTGTCAACCATCTCACCCAGGCGCTGATGGATTACGAGTTCCAGACTCGCGTTTCGGCGACCAATGCGGTCTCTCAGGGATTGGAAGGTCAGCTCGCCGGTCTGCGGAAACACAGCGAGGATTTGCAGGCGAAGGTGGTTGCTCTGCAGCAGACTTCCGGTCTGTTTGGCGTCACCGGAACTGATGCGCAGGGCAACAACACGGTCACCAGCCCGGCGTTGCAAAATCTGGATAAATCGACAGCGCAGCTCTCTCAGGCCACAATGAACCGGGTGCTGAAGCAGGCAGTTTATGACGTCGTAAGAACTGGCGACCCGGAGGCGATTTCCCAATTGAGCGGCACTCAGATGAGCGCAGAGGGCGGCCAGGGCGTGATGAATTCGCTTAGCCTGATCCAAAGCCTCCGGCAGCAAGAGTCTAGCCTGCAAGGCCAGATCGAGCAGGAATCTACCAAGTTCGGGCCTGCTTATCCGCGGCTCATTCAGGACAAAGCTTCGCTGGCCGCCGTTCAGCAATCGCTCAAGGACGAAATTGCCCGAATCGCGGGCCGGGCGAAGGCCGACTATGAAGTTGCGGTCCGGGCTGAAGAAGGTGCCAAGCAGGCCTACGATTCCGATCGAGGCGCGGCGGAGAAACTCAACAGTCAGGGGGTTGAGTACCAGATCCTGTCGAAAGAGGCGGATCAAAGCCAGCAACTTTATCAGGACTTACTCAAGCGCTTGAAGGAAGCCGGGATTGTGCAGGGGCTGCGCTCCTCGGACCTCACGATCGTCGACACGGCCAGCCCTCCAGCAAAACCCAGCAAGCCGAATGTGCCGTTATATCTCGCGCTCGGGTTGGTAGGGGGATTTTTTCTGGGCGGCTGCGCGGCGCTTCTTATCGATGCGCTGGATGGCAGTATTCAAGGTACCGAAGACATCGAGGCCATGAATCTTCCTGTGCTCGGTCTCGTTCCTCAGATCAAGCTGGATGAGGCTCAACCGGGAAAGCTGCTGCTTGACTCAGAATATTCGGTGTACGGGGAGGCGGTACGGGGACTCCGCTCGACGCTGCTCGAATCCCACAGTGGCAAGCAGGCGCAGGTTCTCCTGGTGACCAGCAGCAGTCCCAGGGAAGGGAAGTCGGCACTCGCTCTGAATCTGGCAGTCTCGCAGGCGCAATTCAAGAAGAAAGTCCTGCTTGTCGAAGCAGACATGCGGCGTCCGGTGTTGCGAAAGATCCTCGGCCTATCCGGGACGGAGGGGCTTAGCGACCTGCTGGGCAATCCTGAGGCGACGGTAGCGCCGCAGATCCTCCCCGACCACATGAATCTCCACTGCTTGCCGGCGGGGCCGATCCCCGCTCACCCGGCGGAGATGCTCGGCTCTGAACGGATGCAGTTTCTGATGCGCGAATGGCGGCGGGACTACGACTTTATCGTGCTCGATTGTCCGCCAGTACTTCCCGTTACAGATGCGCAATATCTAGAGGGGATGGCCGACGCCACCTTCCTGGTGGCACGAGCAGGGTCCACATCGAAGATTGCTCTCCAGCGTGCCTATCAGCTCTTATACCGGCATGTGAAGGACCCGCAGAATCCCAGGATCGGCGTGGTGCTTAACTTCATCTCGCTGCGCTCGGCTGCCTACTATGGATACTATGGCTACCGCGGCGACCCAAAATACGAGTATGAAAAGGTCGGAACTTTGGATAAGTAGGGCCGGCTTTCTCGAGTAGCCATAGCTTGAGTTGGGAGCTCCTCTTCCTATAGATTGCGGAGCTCCGCGCGACGTGGAAGACTGAATTCTTTGAACGGATCCAGGGTCACGATCAAGGTCAACCGTTCAAAGGTAGTTTGCTTGACCGTGATTGGCGCGACGTGTACCGTTGAAGAAGCTCAGTAAAACCCACGTTTTACATCAACGCTACGACTGAGCAAGCAGCCAGTTAGCCGCTCCTGTCTAGGAAGGCACGGATTCGCGAGCGGAACCACCGTTCGCTGTGCTTTAGATCAGCGTAGTCCACATTCTGCATGTCTCTTCGAGGAGAAATCTGAATGCAAGACAGCTTTGTCTCGAAACAACCTATCCTGGTAACTGGCGGCGCAGGGTTCATAGGCTCCAACTTTGTCCTCGACTGGATACGCAAAGAGTCCGGCCCCGTCGTCACGCTCGATAAGCTGACTTATGCCGGTAACCTGGGAAATCTGGCAAGTCTCGAGAGTGAACCGCGTCACACCTTCATACGCGGAGACATTCGCGACGCCGACCTTGTTGCTTCCTTGCTGCAGCGTTACACGCCTCGAGCGGTAGTGCACTTCGCCGCTGAAAGCCACGTCGATCGCTCGATTACCGATCCAGGCGAGTTTGTGAGCACGAACGTAAATGGAACGCTAAACCTACTGCAGCAGAGCCGCACCTATTGGGAAACACTAAGTGGGGAAGAGCGGGAAGCGTTCAGGTTCCTTCATGTTTCCACCGACGAGGTCTATGGGACTCTCGGTCCGAACGACCCAGCTTTCACTGAGCAGACTCCCTATGCGCCCAACAGTCCTTATGCAGCGTCGAAAGCAGGATCGGACCACTTAGTCCGTGCTTATCATCACACCTACGGATTTCCGACTCTGACCACCAACTGCTCTAATAACTATGGGCCTTTCCAGTTTCCCGAGAAGCTGATCCCACTCGTCCTCTTGAAAGCACTGGATGGCGAGCCACTGCCAGTATATGGCGATGGACAAAATGTCCGCGACTGGCTCTATGTGCTCGATCATTGCGAGGGGATACGCACTGTTCTCGAGAAGGGAAAGCTGGGAGAGACTTATAACATCGGTGGAAGCAATGAAAGAAAGAACATCGATGTGGTCACGACAATTTGCGACATTCTCGACGAGTTACAGCCGAGCGCATCCATTGGTTCGCGGCGCAAGCTGATTACCTATGTCAAGGACCGGCCAGGCCACGACCGGCGCTACGCTATCGACGCCACGAAGATTCGCCGGGAGATTGGTTGGACTCCGAAGACATCTTTCGAGCCCGGGATCCGCGCGACCGTCGAGTGGTATCTGGCAAACCTTGACTGGGTAAAAGATGTACGCTCCGGCGCCTATATGGATTGGCTGGAGTTGAACTACAAGGAGCGATAATCGATGGCGCGAAAGGGCATTATCCTGGCCGGAGGCTCGGGCACGCGGCTGTATCCGCTGACCCATGCGGTCTCCAAGCAGCTGCTTCCGGTCTACGACAAGCCAATGATCTATTATCCGCTCAGCACGCTGATGCTGGCCGGGATTCGTGATGTCTTGATCATCTCGACTCCTGAAGACACGCCTCGTTTTTCGGGGCTGCTCGGGGACGGCAGTAGGTGGGGATTAAACCTTCAGTATGCAGTTCAGCCAAGCCCGGATGGATTGGCGCAGGCATTTATCATCGGCGACAGCTTCATCGGGGATAGTGCGTGCTCGCTGGTGCTCGGCGACAACATCTTCTTTGGCTACAAGCTTTCCGATCAGCTCCAGCATGCTTCGGCTCAGTCCGACGGCGCTACGGTTTTCGCCTATCGCGTCAGCGATCCGGAGCGATATGGCGTAGTCGAGTTCGACCGCAGCGGCAAAGCGCTCAGCATCGAGGAGAAGCCGAAGCGTCCCAAGTCGTCCTTCGCGATTACCGGACTTTATTTCTACGACAATCAGGTGGTCGATATCGCCAAGGCGGTGAAGCCATCGCCGCGCGGAGAGCTCGAGATCACCGACGTGAATCAGACCTACCTCGACCGCGGCTCTCTCGATGTTCAGCACATGGGACGAGGCACGGCTTGGCTCGATACTGGAACGCATGATTCACTCCTCGAAGCGGCCGTCTTTATTCAGACAATTGAGGGGCGGCAAGGCTTGAAAATTGCCTGTCCCGAAGAGATTGCCTACCGGATGAAGTTCATCACCGCCGAGGCGCTGGCTGAACTGGCCGCTCCGCTGCGCAAGAGTGGTTACGGCCACTACTTGCTGGCCTTGCTTGAAGAAGCGAAGGAATCACCGATACCGGGAGAGCAAGCATGAAGTTGATTGAGACCCCCATCGTGGGGGCCGTAGTCCTGGAGATGCCCATCTTCCGCGATGACCGCGGGCAATTCCAGGAAACCTACAACGAGCGCCGCTTTCTGGAACTGGGTCTACCCATCGACTGGAAGCAGGACAACCTTTCGATGTCGCGAAAGAATGTTGTGCGCGGCTTGCATTACCAGCTGATTCAGCCGCAGGGGAAATTGGTTCGCGTGATCAGCGGAGCTGTTTTCGATGTGGCCGTGGACTTGCGCCGCCACTCGGCGACCTTCGGAAAGCACGTGTCGGTCGAGTTGAGCGCAGAGAACGGCTTAGCCTTCTACATCCCCGCCGGCTTTGCGCACGGGTTTACGGCGCTTACCGATGATGCCTGCTTCGCTTACAAGGTCACCGACTTTTATGAGCCTTCCGGCGACCGCACCTTGCTATGGAACGATCCCGAGTTGGGTATCGAGTGGCCGATCGACGCAGCCCAGGCAATCGTCTCTGCCAAGGACCAACTAGGAAAATCGTGGAAGGACGCCGAGGTCTTTCCATGAACGGGGCCGGAAAGGAAAGGCGGGTCCTGCTGCTGGGCGCCAATGGTCAACTAGGTAGCGAATTCCGGACGCTCCTCCAGGATAAGTGCGAACTCCACGCGTTGACGCGGGCTGAAGCTGACCTCTCGAAGCCGGAGCAGTTGCGGAAGATTGTAGCGGACTTAGAGCCGAGCATCATCTTGAACGCGGCAGCCTACACTGCGGTCGACAAAGCGGAGTCCGAGCCTGAACTGGCGGAGCTGGTGAATACGAAGACGCCCGCCGTACTGGCGGCTGAGGCGGCTCGCTATGGCGGTCTCCTGGTGCACTATTCGACTGATTATGTCTTCGACGGCAGCAAGGCCTCGCCGTGGATCGAGGAAGATGCGACCGGGCCGCTGAACGTTTATGGAAAGACGAAGCTGGCTGGGGAGCAGGTAATCGCCTCTCAGGGAGGAGCTTATTTAATCTTCCGGACCAGCTGGGTCTTCGCGCCTCACGGCAAGAATTTTCTATTGACGATCCTCCGTCTGGCTCGAGAGCGCGACCGGCTTACGATTGTGGCCGATCAGAAAGGCGCACCGACTTCGGCGCTTGCCATTGCACGCGCAACAGCACAGGTTCTTGACAGGGTGAGCGGTCCAGAGGGCACAAACTCGCGTTCGCCCGATTGGTCGGGCATCTACCATTTGACGTGTGCCGGTGAGACGACCTGGCATGGGTTCGCCGAGGCGATCGTCGAAGAGGCCGCTGACCTTCTCGACGGACGCCGCCCGGAGGTAGCGCCAATTCCCAGCTCTCAGTTCCCAACCCCGGCGCGCCGACCGGCGAATTCCGTCCTCGATAATGGAAAGCTGCGGCATCAATTCGGGGTCGCTCTTCCACACTGGCGCCAAGCACTCGTTGAAGCAATGGCGGGGCTGAGGTTTGGGCAGGAAGTAGCCAGGCCATGATCGCAGCATCGAATGGTTGCGGTCGCCTGCAGACCAAGTGTCTCTTGCTGGACGCATCAACGGATGGAGGCCTCTTCTAAATGTCGCGTATCACAGACTTTGTGAAGAGGTTGAGGGAACACCAGCTCTCGCGGAATGCTTCCTGGATTTTGATCGGCCAGGGGGCGAATTTCCTGCTGCAGGCCATCTACTTCGTCTTCCTGGCTCGGCTGCTCGGGGTGACCGAGTATGGCATATTCGCCGGGGCCTTCGCACTGGTCAGCCTGGTGACCCCTTACAGTTCGCTGGGTGCGGGCATGTTGTTCATGCGCTACGTCAGCGCCGATCATACCAAGGCTGGCGTTTACTGGGGCAACGCCTTGCTTCTGACGTCGACGGTCAGTGTCCTGATGACGGTAGCTTTCTTCTTCGTGGGACCCCCGATCGCCCATATCAACAGCCGGCTGATCTTTGTGGTTCTGGCAATCGCCAACTGCCTCTTCAGCCAGATCTCGGAGTTGGGCAGCCGGGTCTTTCAGACGTTTGAAAAGATGCGCTATTCGGCCATGTTGAGTTTTGTGGCCAATCTGTCCAGGGTAGTGCTGCTGCTGTTGATGCGGCTCACGATGAAGCGTGCGACCGCGGTGCAGTGGTCGATCGGCGTCATGTTAGCCACTGGGGTTGGCGCGGTGCTTGCCATCTATTGGGTGCACAAAGAAGTCGGAAAGTCGGTGGTCGATACCGATCTGTTGCTTCACCGGTCGTGGGAGGGAGTTGGCTTCTCCTTCGCTGGCACGACGCAGGCGGCCTATAACGACATCGACAAGACCATGCTCAGCCACTACGGTTTGAACCGGGAGAATGGCTTCTATTCGCTGGCCTACAGGGTCGTCGACTTTGCCACGACGCCGATCGTTGCTATCGATGGCTCGGTGCTTCCGCGCTTTTTCAAGCTTAGCCACGGCCAGATGCCCAAGCTGATGCGCCTGGCCTTCCGAGCGGCGGCGCTCGCCGCCTTGATCGGCCTGGGAATTACCTTTTCCCTGCTGCTGGTCTCCCCGATCATTCCACGATTGGTCGGCCACGGCTTCGCGGGTGCGTTGGTTGCAATACGCTGGCTCGCCTGGTTGCCATTGCTGCGCGGCATACATCGCATGACCGGAGGCGCGCTTACCGGGTCGGGGCGGCAGAATATGCGCACCGTAGCTCAATTTGTCATCGCTGGATCAAACTTCCTCTTGAACCTCTGGTGGATCCCCAAGTTTGGTTGGATCGGCGCTGCGTGGGCGAGCGTTGCCGCGGATGGAGGGTTGGCAGTCTTGAATACGTTGATGCTTCTTTGGGTTTGGTCGAGGATGTCCCGGGAGGGAGCAGGAACTATTATGGAAGAGGCGAAGGTCTAGATGGCAAAGAACGGAGTCTGTGCGATCATCATTAGCTTCCGTCCCCCGGCGGTGGTTCCCGGTAACCTGGCCGCCGCCCGCCCTCAAGTGGAAGGTCTTGTGGTGGTCGACAATGGCTCGTCGGAGCAGTCGCTTGCCCCCATTCGGCGGCTTAGTGAGGAGCTGGACTTCCATCTGATCGAAAATGGCGCGAACCTCGGCATCGCGGCCGCTCTGAACGTGGGCGTGAAATGGGCGAAAGCCCAGGGATTTAAGTGGGTCGCGCTCTTCGATCAGGACAGCACCATGACGGATGGTTTCATGACAGCCATGCTCCATGAGTACGATATTCATCCGGAGAAGGAGAAGGTCGCCGTCATCACTCCGAAGCACATGGAACTGGAGACGGGGAAGTGGCGGCCGCCCGCATTTGCCGTTGACGGAACTCCCTTGATCGCAATTACGTCTGGCAGCGTCATGCCTGTCCATATTTTCGACCACTGCGGCTACTTCGAAGAAGATCTCATCATCGATCGAGTGGATGACGAATATTGCCTGCGGGTGCGGTCTTATGGCTACACCCTCGTCTTGTGCCGGCAGGCGTTTCTCCGGCATTCCGTCGGTACCCCGACGATGCACTCGCTGCTCGGAAAGAAAGTCCGCGCAACCAACTATGGCGCCAAGCGCCGCTACTATCTGACGCGTAACCGGGTCGTCATGGCCAAGAGGTACTGGAGACAATATCCCCGGTGGGCCTTTTGGACGATGTTTGCCATTGGGCATGATCTGGTGGTGAACCTTTTATTCGAAGATCATCCATGGAGCAAAATGATCACTACATTTCGCGGGATTTTTGATGCTCTTCGGGGAAGAATGGGCAAAGTAGTTGAGCTCTAGAGCCGCCCTGAGGGTATCTTGATGATGCGAGCGGCCGTTTGCGGAGTAGTGATTACTTTCCATCCCAAGATAGATGTGCTCGAGAACCTGGCCAAGGTTCGTCCGCAGTTGCAAGGAATGGTAATCGTCGATAACGGCTCCTCTCCCCAGGAATTAGCGCCTTTCTATGAAGCGAGCGCTCGCTTGGGATTCACGATCATCGAAAATGGCGAAAACCTTGGCATTGCGGCAGCGCTCAATACTGGCATCCGGTGGGCGCAGTCTCACGATTTTTCCTGGGTGGCGCTCTTCGATCAAGACAGCACCGTCGAAGCTGGGCTGATCGAAAAAATGCTTGCCTACTATGCGGAGCAGCCCGATCAGGCGAAGGTCGCAATCGTCGTTCCCCGCTACATTGATCGAAAGTCCGGCGCGGAGATGCCACTGCTGCATGACAAGGACGGCAAGATCATGGTGGTGCGTACATCGGGGAGTCTCATGCCTGTCTCGGTCTTCGATCACACCGGCTGGTTCCTTGAAGACTTTGTCATCGATCAAGTCGATTACGAATACTGCTTACGCCTGGGTACGCTCGGATACAAGATCATCGCTTGCCGCCAAGCAACCCTTATCCACTCTCTCGGGGAGCGGCAGCGCCACAGGGTGCTGGGTCTCTTCAATATCATCACGACCCACCACAATGCGAAGCGACGCTACTACATCACCAGGAACCGGGTACGGATGATCCAGCTCTACTGGAAGCAGTATCCCGCATACTGCCTGGACTTACTTGCGCTTACTGCGAAAGACACCTTCAAAATCCTGCTGGTCGAAAAGCCGCGATTCACCAAAATGAAGAACTCGGTAGCCGGACTGCGAGATGCGCTACTGAACCGCATGGGTAAGACGGTCGAGTTGTAAGCCATTCATTGACACTTTGCACGATTCAGTATCGAGGAATATGCGGATCCTGATGATTAATACGTTGTACCCGCCATTTCAGGTTGGAGGAGCGGAGAAGTCAGTCTCACTCCTTGCGGAAGCCCTCGTCCGTTCTGGCGATGAGGTCTCCGTCATCACTCTGCATCCCGAAAAAACGACGGTGGTGGAGGAAAAAAACGGAGTGCGCCTCTACCGCGTGCCTCTGTATAACCGGTTCTGGCCATTCGCACGCAAGGAAAAACGGAATGTACTCCTGCGTCAGTTATGGCATACCAAGGACATGTGGAACCGGGAGGCTGCGAGGGAAGTAGGCCGAATCCTCGATGAAGTCAAGCCAGATGTAGTTCATGTCAATAACCTCCTTGGCTTCTCGGTTGCGGTCATGAAAGAAATCAAGAAGAGAAAGATACGTCTCGTGCATACCTTGCGCGACTACTGGATGTTATGCCCGAAGTGTACGATCTTCCGCAATGGGACCACCTGTGAAAAGCGCTGTCTCGACTGCAAGGTGATGAGCATCAATCGGAAGCCCGCCTCGCAATGGGCGGACGCGGTTGTCTCGAACAGCGACTATGTGCTGAAACAGCATAAGAAGCACGGATACTTCAAAAACGTTCCCTCGTCCGTGGTCTATAACATCGCCGACACGAACATGCAGATAACGCCTTTAGAGAGAGACCCAGAGGACAAGACACTCATCTTTGGATTTATCGGCAGGATCGAGGCGGAAAAGGGCATCGATGTTGTGCTCGAGGCGACGAGCAAGTTGTCGAATCCGAACTGGCGGCTTCGAATCGCGGGCAGCGGCTTGGATACTTATGTCGCCAATCTGAAGCGGAGGTTTACCGATCCGCGCATCGAATGGCTAGGATTCGTCACTGCCCCCGCGTTTTATTCCTCCATCGACGTAAGCCTCATTGCGTCGGTGTGGGCTGAGCCGCTCCCGCGAACGCTGATTGAGACGTTTGCGGCAGGCAAGAGCGCAATCTGCGCGCAATCGGGCGGCATTCCCGAGATTGCCTCGCTGGGCAAAGTGGTCGAAACCTATCCGCCGCGTGACTCTCAAGCTCTTGCTTCGCTCATGGATCGCGCCCTTGGTGACGTTGATCGCTGGCGAACGGGAGGAGTTCTCGATCCCAAGTCGCTTGAAATCTTCAGCGAGTCAGCGATCACGGGCGGTTATCATGCCGTATATAAAGGCAGATAGAGCGCTGCGGAAATGCTCTCGATATTGCAATCAAGAAGGCAGTCTCGTAACGAAAACAAGAGTCACGGAGGATTTTTGTGGCGTATTTGGTGACAGGAGCGGCAGGCTTCATCGGATTTCATACCTCTCAGAAGTTGCTCGAACGGGGGGAACCGGTTATCGGAGTCGACGTCGTAAATGACTATTACGATCCCGCGCTGAAAGAAGCAAGGCTCGCCCTGCTCAAGAAATACCCGGCATTCACCTTTCATCGCGCCGACATCGCCGAGCGTGAAGACATGGAGAAGGTTGCCAGCCTGCATCCAGAGATCACGCGCATCATTCATCTTGCCGCGCAAGCGGGGGTTCGGTACTCTCTGATAAATCCTTACGCGTATACCCACTCCAACATCGACGGTCAATTGGTCATGCTGGAGCTGGCAAGAAATCTCAAGCAATGTGACCACTTCGTTTACGCGAGCTCCTCCTCAGTTTACGGTTCAAATGAGAAGCTGCCGTTTTCAATCGAGGATCGCGTCGATCATCCAGTTTCGCTCTATGCGGCGACCAAAAAGGCCGGCGAACTGATGGCGCACTGCTATAGCCACCTGTATCAAATTCCCAGTACCGGACTTCGCTTCTTCACCGTCTACGGGCCCTGGGGACGCCCAGACATGGCCGCTTTCCTCTTCGTCAAGGCCATTCTTGAAGGTAAGCCAATCAAGGTCTTCAACCACGGAGACATGCGCCGCGACTTCACTTTTGTCGATGACATCGTCGAAGGTATTCTTGCCGTTGCCAGCGGACAGCCTAGCGGAATGGCGGTACCCGCGAAGGTCTATAACATCGGGAACCATCGCTCGGAACCTCTACCGCGATTTATCTCGGTCATCGAGGAATCTTTAGGGTTAAAAGCCAACATTATCTATGAGCCGATGCAGGCAGGTGACGTAAAAGAGACCTTCGCGGACATCGATCCGCTTGTCAAAGACTATGGCTTCTATCCGAAGACGAGCATCGATGAGGGTATCCCCAAATTTGTAACTTGGTACCGGGAGTTTTATAAGGTTTAGGGCGCCTCTCTGAAAATCGCTCCAGTCAAGTAGTGATCTACTAGCTGGCCAAGGCAAGATACTCGGCTTCAATCCGATTGATCATGCTTTCGGTTGAGTAATCTCGAGTGATCTCAGCCAGCAGACGGAGCTGTTCCATGCGGTAGCCCTCGTTGTTCATGATTGACAGAACAATGGAAGCAATCTCATTTGCGTCAGGCGTGGAGGCAATGTTCATCGGCAGGCGCGAGCGCAGGATTGCTTCGGAACCGTAGTTGCTCGTGGCCACGATCGGAAGCATATCGGCGCAAGCCTCGATGAGGGTATACGGAAGCGCTTCGTACACGCTCGTGTGCACTACGACATCCATTTCGGGCAACGATGAGCTTGCCGGGATCCCGCCCCGCCAGTCGATCCGACCTGCAATTCCATAATGCCCGGCCAGCGTCTCCATCACCGTCTTCAAGGGACCGTCGCCGATGATGATGGCGTGGGCATCATGGCCGCGGCGCACGATCTCTGCTAAGACTTCGATAAACAGGAGCGGGTTCTTCTGGTAGACGAGCCGGCCTACAAAGCCCAGACACAATCGTCCTCGTTGTAGCTTGCGGCGCTCAAATATTTCCTCAAAATTAACACGGCTGATATCCAGTCCATTGGGAATGCAGCGCAACGCTTTACGATTGATCCCAATCGCCTCGGCATAACCCATCTCTGCGGGGGAGACCGTGATGACGCGGTCGTAGTCCTTGCTGTAGGCCCGTTCTACGCTGCGGAGGAGAGCATTCAACATCCGCGGAGACGCGGGATCCACGCCCCGATAGGAATGCGGGGTGTAGAGGCTTCCAATTACCTGGGAATGCAGCAGTGCCCCGATCAACCCTGCCTTGGTTGAATGGGCATGCAAGATGGTCTTTCCCAGCGCTCGTTTCAGGATGCTGGCGATGGCCGAATAAGCCCGCAGGTCGGCTAGGTGGGGAGCTCGACGCATCGGGACATACGTAATGTCCTGGGGATTGAACTGCGCAAGTTCTTCACAATATCGGGGCTCGATGCGCAAAGGCGAAAGCACCATGTGGACTTGCCATCCCCTCTGCCGCAGGCCCTTATAGAGATCGATGACATGGCGCATCACACCGCCAGCGGCTTCCGCCAACAGAATGATCGCCGTATCTTGATCTGGCATACCGACTCCCTCGAGACACACCTCTCCAGGCTCTTTGATTATAGAGGGGGCATCGCGGACGACTCCCTTTTATCCCCCTCTCACCCTTGACCGGCGTTCTGTTCTGGGAAACCGTGCTCCATCTTCTCGTTCAAAGGCGGCCATAGATTGGACCAAATTTGTGGAAAGCTCGAAACGGGGAGGCGCACGAGAGACCTGTTCAGAGTGGGATCGTAGCGGATCACCACTCCCCATAAAGACTCGATTCCTCCGTGGAATCAGCCCTGATTGACGCACCGTGTTTGAACTTGAAGCACTTCTATAACCATCGTGACAGGTAGGTCATCATCTCCTCTAACAACATCAATGATGAAGCTCAGCACCAACAAGCTTAATTATTTGTGTACATATAAGGATCTACCGGGACATATCAGCCTACCTAAGTAAAACTATGGACTTGTCATGCGGTGACTATGGTTCAAGCTTCGCTGGCATCATAAGGGATAAACTCAACTCAGGAGCTGTCTCATAACTGACTAACAGATTCATTGCACCAAATTCACGAAAAATGTCTTTCGAGGCTCCATCCATGCCACTTGGTTCTCCAAATACCCGTCGATTTACGAAATGGTCGTACTTTCCTATTTCGCTTACCCTATCTTCTCTAGCTTGGTTCATACCCGCTGCTATTGGGCAACCGACCGGGTACTGGCATACGAACGGAGCGCAAACGCTCGACAGCAGCGGTAAGCAGGTGCGCATAAGCGGCATCAACTGGTACGGCTTCGAAACAACCGACGAAGTTGTACATGGGCTAAGCAATCAAGACTACAAGGTCATATTAAGCACAATGTATAACATGGGCTATAACACTGTTCGATTGCCTTACTCCAATCAAATGGTAGAAAGTCCCGTGATCCCCTCGAGCATCGGCTACGCTAACTCAAGCGGACCCATCAATTCGGAGCTGAAGGGACAAAACTCCCTGCAGATCATGGACAAGGTGATCGCCGAAGCGGGCACTCTTGGATTGAAGGTCATCCTTGACAACCATCGCTCCGAGGCTGGGAACAGTGCCGAGTTCAATGGTTTGTGGTACACCAGCGCCTACTCTGAGACAAGTTGGATAGCCGATTGGAAGATGCTCGTCGCCCGCTACAGCGGCTATGTCGACGCGAGCGGCAATCCGACGTTAATCGGCGGCGATCTTCGCAACGAACCTCATTTCTACAACGGCGCGGGGAACGGCGCTTGCTGGACAGGTGATTCCAAGGCGGGCGGATGTCCCACCGGCAATGCAGCGCAGAACTGGCCGGCGGCGGCGACCCGGGCCGCCAACGCAATCTTGGCGATTAACCCAAATCTTCTCATCTTCGTCGAAGGCGTGGACTGCTATTCGGGTGATTGCGCTTTCTGGGGTGAAAACCTGGAAGGAGTGAAGAGCTATCCTCTCCAATTGAATGTTCCGCATCGGATTATCTATTCGGCCCACGATTACGGTCCGGCCGAATACGATCAGATCTGGTTCAATTCCACCACATCGAATCAGAGCCTGGACGCCGTATGGACCAAATTCTGGGCCTATATCTGCGTCGATGGGATTGCTCCGGTCTGGGTCGGTGAATTTGGTACGACCAACGACGCGGCATCAGCAGAGAGCAGTGTTCCGGGAAGCGAGGGGCAGTGGTTTTCAAGCCTGGTGAGCTTTCTCGGGAATCAACCGCTTATCCACTGGAGCTATTGGGCACTCAACGGAGAAGATCATTACGGCCTGCTTGATGCTACTTACGATGCGATCCCGGCGAGTTCGCTCAAGCAGCAGCTTCTGTCTTCGATTCAATCGAAATTGTCGAGCGCTCCGCCGGGTTGTGGCGTCCTACCGGCAACTCCGCTTTCGCCTGTTGCGAAAGCGATCTCCTCGAGCAGCATCGGTCTCAGCTGGAGCGCTGTGGTTGTGCCGGCGAAGTGCTCGGTAACCTACTCCGTCTATCGCGGAGCTTCAGCTCAATTCGCTGTATCCTCAGCCACTCTGATTGCGAGCGGTGTCACCGCGCCGAACTACAGCGACGCTGCCCTACAGCCCAGCACGACTTACTATTATGCCGTTGAGGCGACAGATGCTGTGGGCGACTCGACGGCTTCTGCAAAGGCGAGTGCCTCAACCTTAGCCGCGTCTGTCTGCGGAGCGGTCCCCTCCAACCCGGGCGGTCTGGCTGCGCTGCCATTGTCTTCGACATCGATTGCTCTTAATTGGAAGACGGTGCCGGCGCCGGCAAATTGTTCGGTGAGTTACTCGGTCTTTCGCAGTAGTGCGAACGACTTTGCGCCGTCCTCGAGAAACCAGATCGTCGCTGGACTTTCAGGGTCGAGCTTTGCCGATACTGCATTGGCCGCATCCACCAACTACTTCTACGTCGTGAAGGCGGTCGACGGAAAAGGAGCTTCCGGAGCATCTCCAGAAGCGAGTGCTACTACCGCTAAGCCGTCGATAGGTGCGGAGTGCAGGGTCGTTTACACCATTGTTAGTCAATGGACGAACGGCTTTCAGGCCGCGATCGCAGTGACCAATACCAGCTCGACGGCGCTTCATGGATGGAAGCTCGCCTTTGCTTTTCCCGGGAGCCAGCAAGTCACCACTCTCTGGAATGCCAGCTACCTGCAGGTGGGCCAGGCAATCACGTTGACGGATGAGGGGTATAACTGGTCGATTGCTGCGGGAGCAACTTACAACGCTTTGGGATTGGTCGCAACTTATACTGGCATCAATTATTCTCCCGCTAACTTCTCACTCAATGGCAGTATCTGCACGGTACCCTGACCGGCTCGTCGTCATTGCCGCTTTCTACTGGAGAGGCTACGTGACCAACGTTACGTAGCCTCTTTAGCTTCGATGGCCGATGAAGGTATTGTTCGTGTGGCTTGCAAGAAGCTAGCGGCTTCTGGTTGGTTAAACAAATCTAACCATCGAGCACACAAAAGCCCAGAGATCAGCGCTTTCCTAGCGCTCTGCTTATGCTGCAGAAGCTTACTAACGATCGTGTTGCGGGTACTACAGCGATGGTTAACAGTAATTCACGTGCTTCTCAAATCTCTGGCCACGAGATTGCAAAGCCCTGGACATGGGCCATTTAGATCCTGAGCCAAGCTCTTGATACTAGCTTGAGCTGAGCTCATTCGCTCGGACGCCGCGGTTGAGAGGTGTCTGTAATCCGAAGGTTTTATTTGATTCGCTAAGGTAGAGCGTCATACAACTATGCCCTTCAAGAAGCGACCGTCTCCTACCGCCGACGTCCGGGAGAAAGACGTTGAGTCATTGTTTTCACGCGCGGGATTGATCGGCGCAAAATATCGGGTCTTCCCTCGGCGAGAAGCTGTGCTTGTATCCGTGCCGCCATGGGTGGGGCCGACTCTGCCGCGGCAAGCTTCGGCAGCCGTTTTCACGAAGCAGTCAGTACCGGTACCGGACGGGACGTCGCCGTCAGGAGCGCCCCAGCCGGCCACTTCCCCAGCGTTCAGATGGAGTTCGCTACGACGCATCTTTGACGGCAGATTACCGGAAAGTGATGGACATCGTATTGCGGGTTCAGGGCTCAAGTTGGCGATCCTTTCTCTTGCTGGAGGGGCTGGGAAGACTACACTGGCCGTAACGCTGGCGCGAACCCTAAGCGGACTTCAGCACCGGGTGCTCTTGGCCGAAGGCGGCCTATTTCCGGCAATCCCAATCCACTTTGGCTCATCTGGTGAGCGGTTCGGTCTCCTGCGTTTCTTTTATCCCCCATGCGGCATGAGCGGGTTCCCGGTAGGTCTGTTTCAACTGCCACTTGCCGAAGCAGACAAGACCGAATGGAGCCGCCTTCTGGAACAAGTCGAGGCGAGCGAGAGCGTTTTGTTGATGGATGTTCCCACCCTTCAGTGCGCCGGGCTGACGGAGCTTGTTACGTGCGCGACTCATATTCTGGTCCCGATCACCCCCGACGTGGGTTCGATTGCGAGCTTGGATTTGCTCAGGAATATGCTTATCGACCGGCCCAGCGCAGATGTTCAGGTCTACTTCTTGATCAACCGTTTCGACCCCACCCGGCCTCTGCATCATGAAATCAGGCACGGCTTGACGAAAAAGCTTGGAGATCGTCTGCTGCCCTTCGTTGTGCAGGAAGATCCCGAAATCGCCGAAGCTGCCGCCAACGGCATGACAATTGTTGATTATCGCTCCGGCTCTCCGGCAGTTCGGGATATGAACGCGCTCGCCGAATGGGCCGAGCAATTGCCACAGCCGATCGCACCGGCCGAAATGGTAGGCGCCGGATGATAGTGCGGGAACTTTCTTCTCCACGACCCAAGGAGTCCTCCCGGTCGCTTCTCGCTCGACTCGGGCAGACCGGCGGCCTGCTGGTGATTCTGCTGACGATTTTGCTGGCGGCGTCGCTCCCCATGTCCTGGCAGCAGCAGGCGGCATTTGCCGCAGTCTTGGTCGGCGCTGGGATGTTGCTCAGCCGGTTCTCCCGCGGCAGGCATGCGGTTTATCTTCTTGTCCTGCTTTCCGCCTCTGCGACGGCCCGATATGCCTGGTGGCGGATCGGCGCGCTGATCCATTACTTCGCCAGCCCGTGGACGCATATCGATCCCTGGAATGCGGCTGCCATGCTGCTGCTGATCGGCGCGGAGATGTACTCATTCGCGATCCTCTATCTGGGCTTTGTGCAGACGATTGCGCCTTTGCGACGTCCGCCAGTGCTGCTCCCCGAGGATCTTGCCGAGTGGCCGACAGTTGACATCATGGTGCCTACCTACAACGAACCACTTGATGTGGTCCGCTATACCGTACTCGCTGCCCAGGAGATTGATTGGCCACGGGAGAAGATCGAGGTCTACCTGCTCGATGATGGCAACCGGGAAGAATTTCGCGCCTTTGCCGAGGCAGCAGGGGTTCGCTACATCGCCCGCGTCGAACATAACCATGCGAAAGCAGGCAACATCAATCACGCACTGGCAAAAAGCTCTGGCGAGCTTATCGCTATCTTCGATTCCGATCACATTCCCACTCGTTCTTTTCTGCAAGTGACGGCTGGCTGGTTTCTGCGGGATCGGAAGCTTGGAATGCTGCAGACGCCGCACCATTTTTATTCTCCGGACCCGTTCGAGCGAAACCTCGGCCACTTTCGGCAGATTCCCAATGAAGGAGAGCTCTTTTACGGCATCATCCAGGACACGAACGATCTTTGGAATGCGACTTTTTTCTGCGGTTCCTGCGCGGTGCTTCGTCGTGCCGCGCTTGACGAAGTCCATGGAATCGCCCACGAAACGGTGACTGAAGACGCTCATACCTCTTTCCGCATGCATAAAGCGGGCTGGAATACCGCTTATATCAACCTCGTCCAGTCAGCCGGTCTGGCAACGGAGAGTATCGGCGACCACATCAAGCAGCGGGTCCGCTGGGCGCGCGGGATGGCGCAGATTTTGCGCATCGACAATCCGCTTTTCGCCAGAGGACTTAAGCTTCCTCAGCGCCTGTGCTATTTCAACGCAATGGCGCACTTCTTCTACGCGCTGCCGAGGCTTATCTTCCTCACCTCCCCGATCTGTTATCTGGTTTTTGGAAAGCTAAATATACCAGGCTATTGGCTCACGATTTTGGTCTTTGCCCTGCCCCACCTGGCGATGGCGACGATCACGAACTCCCGCATCCAGGGGGAAAAGCGGCATTCCTTCTGGAATGAAATTTACGAGACGGTGCTCTCCCCCTATATTTTGCTGCCAACAATGCTTGCGTTAATCTCGCCTAAACTGGGCAAGTTCAACGTCACTGCTAAAGGGCAGAGCAAGCAAGACGATTCCTTCGACCACACGATGGCCGCCCCGTTCCTGGTCCTTCTCAGCCTGAACGTGCTCGCGGTAGCGATGGCGGTGCCACGGCTTCTCTACTGGGATCCAGGGCATCGGGGAACGATCGCGATGAATCTCTTCTGGACATGCTTCAACATTGCGGTGCTTGGCGTGACGCTGTCGGTCTGTTGGGAAAGCAAGCAACGGCGTACGGCGGTCCGGATCACCACCCCGGTGCCAGTGCACCTCGAGTGCGCCGGGCGATCCTGCCTGGCTGTAACCGAGGACATATCGGTTGGAGGGGCTGCCGTGCTCGCCAAGGGAGAGTGGTCGGTTGGCGACGAGGTACGAATCTCCTTTCCAGAAGAAGACGATCAGTCGCCGCTCACTGCCCATGTGGTGCTGGTCTCTGCCACCGGGATCAGTCTCGAGTTTGATTCGAAGACGATCGAAGACCAGCGGCTCATTACTCGGGTCATCTACTCGCGCGCCGATCGGTGGCTGAATTGGAGCGACGTGCGTGCTCGGGACAATCCAGTGCGCAGCCTTTACCAGGTCGCATTGTCGTCGCTGGGCGGATTTGGCAAGATGCTTCGCCTCAGTTCTGGCGGAGGTGACAAGAACGAGCTCCGCGAACCTGCTTTTAGCCGCAACATCGCCATGCTCGTTCTACTGATTTCCATGCTTTTATTAGCCTATTGGAAAGTGAACGCGGAGCCCCTCCCGTCCGCCAACAGCCAGCATGCTCGAACGACGTTTTCGCATCCCAGCGAAGTTGCGAACTTTCAGTTCTCCCTGGGCTCGTTGGCGGGCAGGGATGGCATCCTTCTCAATCACAATCATCCCAGCCAGACGATTGCCGTAGATCTACCTGCGACGGCATTGGTTGAGAGCGGCGAACTTCGTTTAAAGTATGGTCTCCCGGAGGGAAGCAAGGGTGGCCTGACAACATTCGACATTCTCTTAAATGAGCTGCCTCTGGCATCGATTACCCCGACGATGCAGGATGTAGCCAATCGCGGGGGAGAAGTCGAAATCCCGCTCCCCGCCGACCAACTTATTCGCGAAAACAGGATTACCATCCGGCTCGCCTCCGGCGGAGATGGGGCTTGCGGCGAAGTGGCTGCGGCGGGAGGCGCTCCGATCCGCATCGACCCGGAGACCCGAATCTCTCTTGAGGCTCGTCGTCTGGCGACGGCTGACGACCTCAGTCTCCTTCCGGAGCCGTTCCTGGAAAAGTCAGTCAGTGTGCCGCTGTCGCTACCCTTTGTCTTCGCCGAGGCGCCTGAGCTGGTGACGCTAGAAGCGGCTGGTGTGCTCGCCTCCTGGGCGGGATCCGAGGTGTATAACAGTGCTTCGAAGTTCCCGGCCCAGATGGCGTCAATTCCCGCCGGCAATGCGGTGGTCCTGCTCGTCGGAGACCAGCGCATCGTTGGCCTCTCCACCCCGCCTGCGAGCCGGGCGAGCGTCTCGGTGGTGTCCAATCCGGTTGATCCCCTGGCCAAGCTCCTGGTTCTACACGCCGATTCGCCGGCAAGCCTGCTTGAACTGGTGCAGGCCCTCGTGCTCGGTCAAATTGCGCTTAGCGGTCAAAGCGCCTCCGTTGGAGGCGTGGTTCTTCCCGGTCGCAGGGCGCCGAACGACGCCCCCCGGTGGATCCATGCCGATAGAGTGATGTTGAGTCAACTCGCGGGGACCGAGCACATTCAGGTAGAAGGCTCGAATCCTCTGAACTTCTACCTGCACTTTGCCCCGGACTTCAACTTCGGAAACCGAAAGGACATGTACCTCCACCTTACTTATTCAACCGGCAGTCAGCGGTTGGATCGTCTCGGACCGCGCTCCAACATTGAGGTTCGCCTGAATGGCAATCCTGCCGACAGTGTCCCGCTGACTGAAGGAGCGGCCGGTGCCGTCAATATACCGTTGGGCGACCTACCTGCCGCGGTCTTTGCCAATACCATGCAAATCCAGTTCTACGCCGTACCACGTTCGAACAACGCCTGTGGCGACATCCATTTCTCCGCCACGGTCGCAGATAACTCGTTTCTTGACATGGGCGGCGCTGCCCATCTCGCCTTTCTGCCCGACCTGCTGCTGTTCGCGAATGCAGGGTTCCCATTTACCCGGTTCGCCGACCTTAGTGAAACGGCGGTCCTCCTTCCTGCGTCCCCGAGCGTGTCTGAAATTACTCTGTATCTGGACTTGATGGGTCACTTCGGTGCGCAGACAGGCCTTTCCGCCCTCCGGGTGCAGGTTGGCTCGATCGGCAATGAGATTGAGAGCTCGAACAAGGACTTGCTTGTACTCGGCACTTTTGAGGATCTTGCCGCGATGCATCAGTCTCTGTTGCACCCTCCCCTCCGCCTGTACGGAGGATCCTGGTCGCTCTCCATTCGGGCCCGAATCGCGCAAAAAGTCGAATCATGGCTGCATCCAGGAGCGGCGAGTCTCTTCAATCTCGAGGACAACGCCCATCCAGACGGTGTGATCGAAGGCATCCGCTCGCCTTACAGCGGAGAACGAAGCATAGTTTTCATCCTAGGGAAAGACGATGCCGCACTGGATCCCATGACTTCTGAGCTGATGGCGCAGCTTCCGCATGACAGCATTCACGGCAATGTAAGCATTTGGGAGGGCGCCAGCTTCGGGAGTTATCTCCTGGTAGCACCCGGCTATGCAGTTGGCGACTCCTCTCCGCTTGAACGGCTGCGGCTTCTTCTTCCCCAGTATCCGTTGACGGTCGCGCTTGCTTTGCTGTTGTTGTGTTCGCTCTTCGCCATCTGGATCCAGATCTGGATCGGGCATCGCGTCTGGTCGCGGCTTGTTTTTCAAGCCGACGAGAGTGGGCTTGGGGACTCGCGAGCTAGAGCCGACTAGGAAGAGTCTGGCCGCACACAGTGCACTTGAATGGTCAAGCGATGGTATCAGGGCGGCACATGACCCGATCAGCAAGACAGACACAGCCGTTCGGAAAGCAGGGATCTACAGTGACGAAAAAAATAAACTGGACGTCCGTCTTGGCGGCCCTCGGCTGTGGGCTTGCTTCGCCCGCTTGCTTGATTGAGTACGGTCTGGCGCAGACTACGATCCTGAAGGTGGACCCTTCAGTGAACACGCCCCAGCAAATCAGGACACGTCAGGAAATTGCCAAAGAGCCAACCGGGGCCCAGGAGCTGGTGGCTCGCGCGCGGGGTCTCGATGCCCAAGGCAGGCATGAACTCGCCGCCGCTAACTGGCGGCAGTTGCTGTTGATCGAACCTCGGCACGCGGAGGCACTGTCCGCTCTCGCGGCTTATTACAATTCGATCGGTGACAGCGTTCATGCCCGTACTTTGGAGCGAGAACTCGGTTCGACGGGAATCGGCGCTTCGGCCGGCACCATTAAAGACGCCGCGAGCGCCACTGACCCTCGCCTGCAACAAGCGTCTAGGCTAGCCGTCAGCCATCATTATGCGGAGTCGATCGCCCTCTACCGGCTCATCTTCGGCGTCGTTCCTCCAGCGGGCTCCTGGTCGATCGCCTACTATGAGACAGAAGCGGCACTGCCCGAGGAACTTGCTTCGGCAATCGCCGGCTTGCGCTCCTTAACCGTCAAGTATCCCCAGGATCCAGCGTATAAGTTGTCCCTCGGAAAATTGCTTACCTACCGGCCAGCCACACGCCTCGAGGGCGCTCGCATGCTGGCTGATCTGCACGGCTCAGCTAGCCAAAATGAGCAGGCCCGCAGTGCTTGGCGTCAGGCAATTCTTTGGGACCTTTCGGGGCCGGCTGCTGGTGAGACAGCTCAGCAATACCTCGCCCGCTTTGCTGACGCAGAGCTCGCTAGCAGCCTTCAATCGGCCGCAATCCATGTTCCCAAACCGGATCAAGAGGTCCATTCGCCGTTAGAAGGCGAGGCCTACAAGGCGCTTACGGCCGGGGATCTTTCCACGGCAAAGGGAAAGTTCTCCGCCTTGCTGGCCTCGCGCGGCCTGGCCGCGAAGGCTAGAGTGGGACTCGGCTATGTCGCCATGCAGGAGCAGGACTTTAGCACAGCAGTTGAGGACTTTAATCAAGCCCGGGCATTGGGCCTGAGAACGTCCGCACTCGAAAAAGCGCTCAAGAGCTCCCGCTTTTATGCTGCGATGGCAGAAGGCAACAAGGCGTCGACCGGGAAGGATTTCGAGGCGGCGGCAGCCGCTTTTGTCCGGGCCCGGCAGATCGATCCACAACGGCTCGATGCGGTGGAGGCCCTGGCTCGCTGCCTGGCCGCGGCGGGGAAGCCGAGCCAAGCAGAAGTGCTCTTCGCTGAGCTGAACAAGCGCAACCCCGAAGATCTGGATGCATGGGTAGGCTGGTTCGATACGTTGCTGGCGGCCGGAGACGCGCAACGAGTCCTCAAGGAACAAGCCAAGTTTCAGCCGCCTCTTCGCCAAAACCTTGAACAGCGAGTCGACTACCTCGCCATTCTCTTCTCTGTTCACCGATCCCTCGGGGAAGAAGGGAATGCGCAGCGATCGGTGGATAGGATTCAAGATATCGCCAACCGTACGAACGCTTTGCCCGCCGCCCCGCAATCGATCGCCGCGCAGTTGCGGGCTGCTGACCTCCTCATGCAGCAAGGCTACGCCGGACTCGCGGCCCAACTATGCCGCAAAGCTCTCGAGCTCGATCGGGGAAACCCACCCGCCTGGGAGACGTTGTTCCGCGCTGCACACGCCTCGGGCGACGATGTGACAGCCGTCAGCATTGCGGAGCGGATGCCGGCCGCGGTTTATCAAGTGGCCATGAACGATCCTGAGTTCCTGATGACGATGGCGGAGATTGAGCAGGATCGTAAGCAATTTGACCAGGCTGCGAAACTACTGGAGCAGGTGCGCTCAAATGCTGGAGAGGTCTTCACCGCAACTCCGCGCTTTCAACTGCGTTTGGCCTCCCTCGAACTCGCTCGCGGTAATTATGCTGGCGCGTATAACAGCTATCGCGAAGTGGCTTCGGAATACCCCGGCCAACTCGAGGCCTGGTCAGGCATGATGGAGTCGCTCCACCAGGGAAAGCGCGACCGGGAGGCTTTAGCGTGGATCGCAAAAATTCCTGGAGATGTGAGAGCCTCGCTGGGCATTGACGCCCCCTTTCTGCAGGTGCTTGCGTCGATCTACAGCGAAGCCGGCTATCCTCGCCAGGCGATCGAATCGTTACGGGCGGCCTCTTCTCTTTACCAGCACGGGGGGCAAATGGTTCCCGCCGGAGTCGATATTCAAATGGCGTGGCTATTGCTCAACCAGGGCGATAAGCGCGGGTTAGCTACGATCCTCAACCGTCTCGCCAACTCTGCCTCTCTCGAAGAGGGCCAGAAGCTCGATGTAGAGAATATATGGGTAACCTGGAGTGTGCGCCGGGCGGAGGCTGACTACGCAGCGAACGATGGACATAAGGGGCTCGCAGTTCTTCAGGATGCCCGTGATGCCTATCCCGAGAACATTACTCTGCGTAGAGAAGTCAGTTCGATGTACGTGCGTACGGGTAATCCCGGATTGGCGGTAAAGATCTATCAGGGCATGCAGTGGGATGGCGCGCAAGTTGAAGATTACGCGAGCGCCATCGATGCCGCGCTTGCGGCCCACCAGCTTCTCGTGGCCGACCATTGGCTTCAGGATGGGATCGATCACTTCCCTGGCAACGATCAGTTACTGGAGATTGGCGCGCGGCTGGAGGAACACCGGGGCGATATCAAGAAAGCCAAGCAGTATCTACGAACGGTCATCGATAACAGCCACTCAGCCGGCGACCCCAGCAGCGGCTCCATTTCTCTTTCCCCATTTCGATTTCCGGCTTCCGATTCTGATGATGGTCTTGCCCCTTCTCGAGGTACGGGGAGAGCGCTAACGGCAATTCTTGGCGCTTCCGCGGCGACTCCGGTTGGATCGGACGGGACGATGGCGCTGTCGAATTCTGTTGGTAGCAGACTCCGTCAAATGCCCACATTAGCGGACCCTTTGTTAACCTCTCAGCGGCCGGTACCAAAGCTTCCGGCAACCACCCCGCGCAACCTGAAGGATGATGATCACGCGTCATCCAAGAGCCTCGGCGCCGCAGTCCAAGCGACCGTTGACTTACCCGCATGGCCGTTGCGAATGACCTTCGCGCGCTCCGGACCGGAGACGCGGCGGCCATCCTTGCAGGACCCGGGCTACGCGGCTGGGCAACTTGCAGAGGCTACTTTTTCGCTTCTGGCCATGCGCTCGGCCGACGAGCGTGAGCCTGCCATTCGCCGTCTCAGGGATGTTGTTCTGGCCGAATGTCCGTGCCGCAATCGATGCGGAGCCGCGACAAAAGACTTCAGACCCGGCCTCCGGTGATCCGATTCGTTCCTTCGGAATGGATGTGCCGTTGAGTGAAGGATTAAATGCAGACGGCGTCGCGGCCGTACAGCGAGCTTCCGATCAACTCGCTACTCTCGAGAGCCGTTACAGCCCTTATACCGGAGGGAGCGGGTATCTCGATAGCCATACCGGAACGCGAGGCTTCGATCGACTTCAGCGCTTCGAGGCTGACCTTGAGAGCAGTTCCGTCTTCGGCGATTCGGTTCGCTTCACGGTGGCCACTCACCCGGTGTTGCTTGAATCTGGCATCCCGGATGCCAGCTCGAATTATCATTTCGGCTCGACTTCGCGCAGTGCCGGCACTCCTGCTCGGCTCACTACCGCGACGACCGGCAACCCTCTGCCGACGGTCGATCAATTCGCCGCCGGCTATGGCGGAGAGTTGCAGATCGCCTCCAGGCTTGTTCAAGGCAGCGTCGGCTACTCGCCTTACAATTTTCCGGTTGCCCACGCCTTGGGCAGCCTCGCGGCGCAACTGGGAAGCCTGCCCGTCTCCTTGCGTGCCTACCGTGAGCCGGTTATGGACACGCTGCTCTCGTATGCAGGGATCAAGGACCTAAATTCCGGCGTGATCTGGGGTGGTGTCGTGGCCACCGGGGGATCGCTCAGGCTTGCCAGTGGAACGGGATTGTCCGGGTTCTATGCCTCGATCGATGGCCAGGAGTTGACCGGGCGGAATGTGAGCAGCAATACCAAGATCGACGGCGGCGCCGGTGCTTACTTTCAGGTCTTCAGAGACCAGAACGGGGCGCTGAAAGTCGGCGTCAATCTCACCGCAATGCACTACGACCACAACGAGCGATATTTCACCTTTGGCCAGGGCGGCTACTTCAGTCCGGCTTCTTTTCTGCTGATGAATGCACCCATCACCTGGGAAGGCGCCACTAGCAATAACGTTTCGTACCTGCTCAATGGAAGCCTTGGTATCCAGAGCTTCCAGGACAGTGCGGCACAGGCCGGATCTCTCATCGCCGGCACGGGCGTGCAATCGGTCACCGGCGCCAGCTATGACTTCCATGCTCGAGTCGCATACCACCTCAATCAACACTGGATTGTGGAAGGTTTTGTCGATGCGAATAATGCGCGCGACTATAACAACGCTGCTGGAGGATTTGGGGTCCGCTATGTGATGCGTCCGCTGCCGCTGAATGGTGGTCCGACAGGCTTGGCCGACGAACGAGTCGTTCGCACGTTAGAAATTCCTTAAGGAGAAATACCCTAAGAAGAAATCCCCATAGAGGGTGCCCGGAGGGCAGGCAATAAGTCGCCCGGCAAGCAACCAAGCCATTTCGTCTTGCTCCTTTATTCGATCTGTGGCTGCTTCACCCATGAGAAATGGCGTCCGAGAATGGCTTTGATGATCCAGCGATCGGTCGCTGCGGTTGGGCCAATACCCGCTCCGATATTAATTTCCCATTTCGGGGAGACATTCAAATCGGTGACAACAAAGATCTGCTGCTGCTGGTTGTGAAGCGAGTAGAAGTTTCCCAGACGTCCATAATCCGCGTAGTACTCAATGCCACCGCTGACCAACTTGGTGAAGTCGTATCCGACCTTCACGGCGGGAGAAAAACCGACGCCTTGCGCAACGTCCGGCCCATGCCAGGTTCGCTCCAGCGCAGGATTCACAGCGAAATACCACCGGCCTAAGGATTTATCGATAATCGGACGTATTTCCCACGTCCAAGTGTCCGGCGAGTAAATTGCCCGCTGGTAGCCGACTTCGGTCGACAGACTGACGCCTATCGGCCAATGCCAGGAATCCGGCACTCGGACTCGAGGACGAATATGGTCCCCAACCCATTGCCAGCCGTGCCCATCCTGCAGGCTAGTAAAGACATAGAAGCCAACCTCGGACCAGTCATTGATGCCCTGAGTGATTTCCAAGGTCTCGTGTTCCTGGTGATTCGTGGGGTAGACGCCGTCGACGGTCGGAAAGGGCGCGTTCGCGGGTAGCATCTGTCCCACGGCGGTGAAGTTGGAATGCAACTCTACCATTGTGCTTTTCGGTTCAACGGTAGCGGCGCCATAGACCTGAATCTCGTAGTTCCCCTGAGCGTGTGCGGAAGCAGCACAAAATAGTCCCAGCAATAAGCTGACTGGCCACCATTTGGCCGGGAAACGGCGACACCACTCGCGAAGCTCTTTATGCATAACGAAATAGCATCATGAAGCCAAGGTCCATGTGATTTTGTTGATGGCAGTGAAAGAGCGTCATGCCGGGATTGTTCGCAGTGAACTCAACATCCACCCGGCTTTGAGCATCCACTAAGATCACATCTTTGATGATGCCTCTTACCTTTGCGTCGCTGCCCGGGCCATTGCCAGGCAGGCTCCGAACCTCGAAGCTGTGGCGGTGTAAGTGGACGGGGTGGTCATCGTTGCTCCGATTGATGAACTGGAGCCGGTAGCGCTGTCCTTGATGGAGTGTCAAGGTATCTGTGTTCGGGAAGGGCTTTCCGTTGATCATCCAATGGTCGGGGGCGCCATGGCCTGCAAATTTAGACTCGAAGATGAGCGGGACTTCGATTAGCTGTTCCCCGGTTGCCGATGATGAGACCGGTGCCGAAAACTGTCCATAGTTCCAATCGAGCGAATGCGGTTGCTGCCAGATTGGTTTGCCGCTGCTTCCCGAATATTCCACCACAATCCCCATACCCGCCGACTGAATGTGCTTTCTTACCTCGCCGAGCACCCATATGCCTGGGTTCTTCATTTCGACAAGGGCACAGACCCGTTCGGCGGGAGCTAAACGCAACATCGAAACGGTCTGGGTTTTTGGCACTGGATTGCCATCGAGTGCAATCACCTGAAATTCGTGCCCGGGAAGCGCGAGCCAATGCGCATCGGTAGGGCTGGAGTTCAGGATATGCAGGAGGACGCGCTCGCCCTGCTTCGCCCGAAGCGGCTCGCTGAAGCCGAGCATTTTTCCGTTAATGGTCGAAAAGTTATACGCCGGGTTCATCGACCCGTCGCCGCTACTCAACATCTGGCCGTCCCAGTCATGGAGCGCGAGAAAGAACTCCCGGTCATAGCGGGCGGGATTCTCACGCGGCTCGATCAACAAGAATCCATGCTGTCCAGTATATTGGCCCTTCTTGAGGTCATTTCCGGCAAAGACGTGGGTGTGATACCAGCGGAAACCAGCCGGACGCGGAGTGAAGGTGTAGCGCGCGTTTGCACCCGCCGGAATGGGATTGGTGCCTTCTTCCATCGCACCGTCGACATCCGGCGGCAGAAAGAGCCCATGCCAGTGAACTACTTCTTCCGATCCAGTTTGATTGGTTACCTCAATGGTGACTGGCTGCCCTTCCTTGAAGCGCAACAGGGGTCCCGGAACTTGTTGATTGTAGGCGGTGGTCTTGACGGAGTGTTTAGCGGAGATTTGCAGAGAATATGGAGCAATATCCAGGGTGTAGTCTGCCGCACTGAGAGGGTGAGCGCAAAGCGGCAGCCCGGATGCAGCGGCGGCCACGCCGCTCAGTTTCAGAAAATCCCGCCGGGAGAACACTCGTCGATGGTACCAGCCGCTAATGACCGAGTTGTCATCCGAAAGGCGGTCTTGTTATTCCACCAACGTGCCTCGCAGGCTCGACCCGCGGCATTGTTGCGAGGGAACGAGATTGTCGAGCCTCGATCTTGTCGCGAGCAGCGAAATGGAGCGTGCTGGAATGGCACACCTCCATTGTTCATTAGCACAAGCGGGTAGCCGCTGGCCGCTCCAAAGCCGCAGCCAGGATGGTACCCTCATAGCAGCCGCCGTCCACCGAAATGACCAGAATCTCTCCAGCTCCGTTCATCAAAGCCGGTCTCGATCCGATGCAGGACCTATCCCCATTGACCTCGGGAGCGCGCTTTGTCCGCGCCTGCCTGCGACGCCCGGTCGACCGGCCGCCGGTCTGGTTTCTGCGCCAGGCGGGCCGCTATATGCCGGAATATCAGGCAGTACGCCAACACCATACCCTGCTTGAGATTTGCAAGCAGCCGAAACTCGCAGCCGAGGTGACCATCACCGCTGCCGAGAAGCTCGATGTGGACGCAGCCATTATCTTCGCCGACCTGCTGCTGCCTTTCGAATGCATGGGGCTTCCCTTCGAATTTCAGGCTGGAGAAGGCCCGGTTGTGCATCATCCTGTCAGGACAGTGGCCGATATTCAGCGTCTTCGTACCGACCGCGCCGCGGAACTCAGCTATGTCGCTGAGGCCATCGAACGGGTTGTCGCCCACTTCAAGGATCGGCTTGGAATCATTGGATTTTGCGGCGCGCCCTTCACTCTTGCCAGTTACATGATCGAGGGCGGCGGCTCACGGAACTATATCCATACCAAGACCCTGATGTACCGCCAACCAGCGGCGTGGCGGATGCTGCTCGACAAACTGATTTCGGTGCTGCGCGAATATGCTGCCCAGCAGGTCGCCGCCGGCGCGGACGTCATTCAGATCTTCGACAGCTGGGCCGGCGCGCTCAGTGTTGCCGATTATCGCGACTTCGTTCTTCCCGCAACCAAGATCCTCGTGCGGGAGGTCCAGGCGCTTGGCGTCCCGGTGATCTATTTCGGAGTCGATACCGCGAGCCTGCTTCCCGCCATGCGCGAGACCGGAGTAGACGTGCTTGGTCTGGATTGGCGTATTCCGCTCGATGAGGGGTGGCGGACGCTGGATTATGCATGCGCGGTCCAGGGCAATCTTGACCCGATCACTCTCTTCGCCGAGCCGGAGCTTCTTCGGAAGCGCGTTCATGAGATCCTCACCCAAGCTGGGGGGCGGCCCGGCCACATCTTCAATCTGGGTCACGGCATTGTTCCCGGAACTCCGGTCGAAAATGTGCAGGCGGTGGTGAGATACGTCCGCGAATACGGACGTCAGGCGGCTTTCTCTCCCCAGATCCTGGGAGGAGCCCGTGGCTGAAGGCGCCGCTCGAACCGCCACTGGGAAAACGGCAATTCTACTTCTCGCCCACGGCACTCCCGAAACCCTAGATGACATACCCGCTTACCTTCGGAATGTCGTCAGTGGCCGACCCATGCCGGATCATGTCGTTGCGGAGATTCGCCATCGCTATTCGCTGATTGGCAAAAGTCCGTTGACGGAACTGACCATGCTGCAGGGGCAGCTCCTATCGGAAAAGCTGGGTCTGCCGGTGTATGTCGGCATGCGCAACTGGAAGCCCTACATCGCCGATGTGGTTCGCCAGATGCGAACCGATGGGGTCACCGCGGCAGCTGTCATCTGCCTTGCTCCACAGAATTCCAGAACCAGCGTTGGACTTTACCGGCGGGCCGTCTTCGCAGAGGCTGGCGGAGCGCTGGATCTGGATTTCGTGGAAGGCTGGGCAGACCATCCACAGCTGGTGAAGGCATTCGCTGAGAGGCTGGTACCGCTTCGTCAACAGCTTGCCCAAGAGACAGGCGCCACGGTTCCGGTCCTGTTTACCGCTCACAGCGTGCCCTGCCGGACCATTCAAACGCCTCAGGCTCCCACATCGCCAACCGCTCCTGCGGAAAGAGATAAGATTCTTTGGCCCCCCAACAATGCCGGGTTACCCGATCCCTATCCGGTCGACGCCAAGACTACTGCCCGCCTTGTCGCCGAGCAGGCGGGCATGGACGAGTCACAGTGGTTTTTTGCCTTCCAGAGCCAGGGCCAATCCGGAGGTCCGTGGATCGGCCCCACCGTCGAGGACACTCTGACGTCGCTGAGCTCTCAGGGCTGCAAGGCGATCATCCTTCAGACCATCGGTTTCCTGTGCGACCATGTTGAAATCCTCTACGATATCGACATTTCCTTTCGGCAGTTCGCTGCCGGTCTAGGCATGAGGCTCGAGCGCACCGAATCGTTAAATGGGTCGCCGATCCTAACCGAGGCCCTTGCCGACCTGAGTGCACAATCGCTGGGCCGGCTGGCACTGCGTCTTGCGGATCCGCAGGCTCAACCCGTCCCAGCGGGAAGCTGATGCGCGCCGCTTCTCGTTCGCGGATAGCGATTATCGGAGGCGGCATTGCCGGAGTCTCTACCGCCTATGAACTCTCGCGGAACGGTCACGCTGACTTCGTTCTGTATGAAGCCTCGGCACGGCTGGGGGGGATCGTTGAGACGGTTCACCAAGACGGCTTTGTCATTGAGTGCGGCCCCGACTCATGGGTGACTGAAAAGCCATGGGCCCGCGACCTCGCTCTGGAACTTGGCCTCGAAGCAGAGATCCTCGCCTCGAACGATGCCATTCGACGCACTTATCTGCTCTTAAACGGCGAATTGACTCCGATGCCAGACAGCATGCGGATGATGGTTCCCACCGACCTTGAAGATATTGAGCGTTCGCCCCTTTTTAGCGAGGCAGCCAAGCAGGCTTATCGCCTAGAGGCCTTGCGGGCCGCGGAGTTCAAGGCGTCTGCAGCCGCGCGCCCTTCACTGGAAGATGAGTCCGTGGCCTGTTTTGTCGAGCGGCACTTTGGCAGTGAGGTCACCGAAAAGGTTGCTGGCCCACTTCTCAGTGGAGTTTTCGGCGGCGACATTCGTCAGCTCAGCGCTTCGGCAGTGATGGCGCCCTTCGTCAAGATGGAGCAGGAATACGGCAGCCTGGTGGTTGCGCTACAAAAGCAACGTTCTCAGAAACGACAAAGTTCGGCGGTCTTCACGACTCTGAAGAGCGGCCTGCAAACGCTGGTCGAACGAATGACGGCCGTCATTCCACCCTCTAATCTCCGCTTGAGTGAGCCGGTTTCGGAGATGAACTGGAGCCGAGGGGAGTGGGAAGTTGCTACTCGTTCTGGCTTGGCCTGCTTCGATAGGGTGGTTTTAGCAACTCCGGTCCACATCAGCCGCAGATTAGTCGCGCGCTGGAATTCCGAACTAGGCTCCCTCTTGGACATCGAAGCAACTTCCGCGGTTGTGGTCGCGTTTGCTTTTAGCCCGGAGTTGGCTAGCTCGGTGCAAACTCCTAAGGGCTTCGGTTTTCTCGTTCCTCAATCCCAAAATGAATTGATCGGCCAAGAGCCCGAGCTGCTTGCCGCCACCTTTGTCGACCAGAAATTTTCACACCGAGTTCCCGAAGGCGGCATGCTCATTCGCGCCTTCTATGGAGGCGAGTCTGCCCCCAAGCTCCTGGACGAGGACGATAGTTCCATTCTGAAGCTGAGTCATCGCCGCCTTTCGCACATCCTGGGCGAACTACCCGAACCCAGCATCGCTCTGGTTCGTCGATGGCCTCGTTCTCTGCCGCAGTACACGATCGGCCATCGCCGCAGAGTCGGCCGGATCGAAGAAATCAGCCGTGAAATTCCCGGCTTTTACCTGGTCGGCAACGCCTTTCATGGAGTCGGTCTACCTGACCTGGTTCGTCAAGGCCGCGCTCTGGCAAATAGCTTACTCGCCTCCTGATCTGTTTGCCTCCGACGTCTTGCCTCAAACCTCAACTTTCGCGACATTTCAATCGTCTCCGGTTTAGGCACTATGAGCTTTGCGTCTGCCTGGAGGTTCACGATGACCGAAGTCCGTAAGCGCCTGCTTATCGCATGTTCTTGCCTTCTGCTTGGATCGGTGGAAGTCCTAGTTGAGCTCTTCGGCGCCGTCGCCTCTCGCTGACGCACTCCGCCTCTCAGCGATTCAGACTGGCACTTTCGTGCGAGCAACATTTGCCAGTTGAAAGTCAAGTTCTCGTTTCAACTCCTTTCAAAAGAGTATGGTGAGTGTGACTTGCTTATGAAAGATTTGAACCATGGTGTTCAATCGCAATTCCGGCAATCACGGTCTTGGTACTTCCGCAGAGCCGATTAATTGTCAAATTCAATGATGAGAAAAACTCAGAAGATAGTGATCGTCGGAGCCGGTCCAGGTGGCCTAGCTGCTGCGATTCTGCTCGCCAAGTCTGGCGTAGAAGTCATGGTTGTCGAGAAGCGCGCCACCGTCGGCGGCCGCACCTCGACGATCGAGCGCGAAGGATTCAAGTTCGACACGGGTCCGACATTCTTCTTGTATCCGCGGGTGCTGCGCGAGATCTTCGCTGCCGCCGGGCGCAACCTCGATGCTGAGGTCCCAATGGAGCGGCTGGATCCCCAATACCGCCTGGTTTTCGGTTCGGGCGGTGAACTGCTCGCGACCCCCGACCTCCAACGGATGGAGCAAGCCATCGCAGCACTATGTCCTCGCGATGCCGCCGGTTTCCATCGGTTCTTCATGGATAACCGGAACAAGCTCGACCGCTTTCTGCCATTTCTCGAGAATCCCTTCGATAGCTGGCGCGATCTGGCGAAGCTCCAGATGTTGAAGATGCTGCCGACGCTGCGGCCCTGGAGTTCGCTCGATACTGATTTGCGCCGGTACTTCTCCGACGAGCGAATCCGGCTGGGCTTCAGTTTTCAATCGAAGTATCTCGGCATGTCACCCTTCACCTGTCCGAGCCTTTTCAGCATCCTGTCGTTCCTCGAATACGAGCACGGAGTTTTTCATCCCATCGGCGGCTGCGGAGCGGTCACTCTGGCAATGGCTCGTGTAGCCCAGGACCTGGGCGTTAAGATCCTGCTCGAAGAACCTGTCGAAAGCATGATCTTCGACGGACGCAAAGCTACGGGCGTCAAGACCGCATCGCGAACTCTGAAGGCCGATGCGGTTGTCGTGAACGCTGATTTTGCTGAAGCCATGCGTCGTATGGTGCCCAACCAACTGCGCCGCAAGTGGACCAACGAACGCATTGCCTCCAAGCGGTTTTCCTGCTCGACATTCATGATGTATCTCGGCATAGAAGGCATCTACAAAGACGTTGCTCACCACACTATTTACCTATCCAAGAATTACGAGCAGAACCTTCGCGATATTGAGAAAGATCACGTTCTTTCGAACGACCCTTCTTTCTACGTTCAGAACGCATGCGTTACCGACCCGAGCCTTGCTCCGCGCGGTTCAAGCGCCCTCTACATACTTGCGCCGGTGAGCCATCAAACTCCAAATATTGACTGGCCCGAGCAACAACTGGCGTTTCGTAAGACGGTTCTCGCTCAACTATCGAAGGTCGGCATCGAAGGAGTGGAAGAGCGCATTCGGTTCGAGAAGATCATTACTCCAAAGGACTGGCAGCTCGATTACGGATTGCATCAGGGCGCGACGTTCAGCATGGCGCATAATTTAAGGCAGATGCTTCATCTCCGTCCGCATAACCGGTTTGAAGATCTAGATCGCGTTTACCTGGTCGGGGGAGGGACGCATCCGGGAAGCGGATTGCCCGTCATCTTCGAATCCGCGCGCATCACGTCGCGGCTTTTGCTTGAAGACTTGAACGTGCAGCCACGTTGGGCGGAGCAAGCGACATTGCAGCCGGCGCCGATGTACGAGGCAGCTTCTTGATGAGGGCGCGCGTGGGCGCAGGCTTCGCAGAGAAGGGAAACGGTATGGATGCCGCTGCAACCGAACACATGGCGACCCTTATCGGTAAGGCCCGAGACGCGCAGCAGGCGTGGGCGGGCGTCCCATTGCAAGATCGGTTGAGAATTCTCCGCGGATTTCGCCACGCGCTTGCCGAATCAGCCGACGACATAGCTGCAACCATCCCCAATCATCTGCCGGGTAGTCTGCAACGCACGCATGCCGATACGCTCGTCTCCGAGGTCCTGCCGCTGGCCGAGGCCTGCCGCTTTCTCGAACGCGAAGCAACCTCCATCCTTGCGCCATATAGCCCCGGCTCTGACAACCGGCCTTTCTGGCTGCGTGGCGTTTCCACAGAGATTCGGCGCGAACCTATAGGGATAGTGTTGATTATCGGCCCGGGGAATTATCCGCTGTTCCTGCCCGGGGTTCAGGCGCTTCAAGGGTTGGCCGCTGGCAACGCGGTTCTTTGGAAACCCGCACATGGAGGAGGAACAGCGGCGAAAGCTTGCCGGCTGCTGCTGATTGCTTCAGGCATCGACCCATCGCTATTGCAAGTCCTAGAGGAGGCGCCCACTGCCGCCACCGCAGCTATTCGGTCGGGGGTCGACAAAGTTTTCCTCACCGGATCAGCCGCCACCGGCACCACGGTTCTTCACGAGTTGGCGGAAACTCTGACCCCTTCCGTGATGGAGCTTTCCGGTTGCGACGCGGTTTTTGTTCTCGACGGGGCAGACCTGGGCCGGACCGCCGAAGCTCTCGCCTTTGGCATGCGTCTTAACGGATCGGCAACCTGCATGGCGCCGCGGCGAGTATTTGCAACTACTGCTGTGGCAGAAAGACTGGGCGGTCTTCTCGAGGACGCTTTGAGTGCCCTCGATCCGGTGCATGTTCCCGAGAAAACCAGTGATCTGCTTCAGGAGCTCATGTTCGATGCTGAGAACAAGGGCGCCCACTTCAGGCTCAACGGGTTCAACCGTGCGATCCGCGCACAAGCCGGAGGAACACTGCTCCATCCCACCCTCGTCACTCAAGCGACAGCAGATATGGACTTATGCCGCACAGATCTATTCGCACCGGTTCTCTCGATTATCGAGGTCTCGAATGAGGATGAGGCGATCGAAGCGGATAGCCGATGTCCGTACGCGTTAACTGCCGCGGTGTTTGGACGACCCCATGAGGCGCAGCGATTGGCGTCGCGGATCCCGGCCGGATCAGTACTGATCAACGACATCATCGTATCGACCGCCGATCCCCGTGCCCCTTTCGGCGGCCGCAAACGGAGCGGCTTCGGAGCAACCCGAGGTCGCGAAGGGTTACTTGAAATGACCACGTTCAAGACGATCCAAACTCAGATTGCAAAGGACCGGCGCGCCTACGCACCGCCCACACCGCACCATTCCCAATTTATCGCCGGCTACATACGGGCGGCCCACGGCGGAAGCTGGCGCTCACGGATGCAGGGCGCGCGCGAATTCCTACGCGCCATGATGAAACTGAAGTGACGATGGATGTTGTGGTAGCCGGAATGCAGCTGAAGAGAGTTAAGAAGCACGACGCCCTTTTGGTTAAACAAGCGAGATAGGGTGGCTCGCAATTCAGGAGAAGTGCAATGCGTGTAGCAGTTATCGGTTCCGGTTTAGGAGGGCTGGCCGCGGCCTGTACCCTCGCCGCCCGCGGCTACGATGTCGAAGTATTTGAGAAGAATGCCTGGCTCGGCGGCAAGGCTGCGCAGTTGCAGGAGCAGGGTTTCCGCTTTGATATGGGACCGACTATCCTCATACGCCCTTCGGTGCTCCAACGAATTTTTGGGGAAGCCGGCCGCAAACTCTCCGACTATCTTGATATGGTGCGCCTCGACCCGCAATGGCGCTGTTTTTTTGAAGACGGTTCTGTCCTGGATCTTAAGCACGAAACCGGCGAGATGGCCGAGCTCCTGAATCAGCGCGAGCCTGGTCTTGGGCAGCGCTATGTCGAGTTTATGGAGATGTCGGAGAAGCTGCATACTATCTCAGACAAGTTCTTCTTCTGGAAGTCAGTGGGTTCGATGTGGGACACCTTCGATATCAACGGCGCGTTTGATATCAAGGTGCTCAAAGACGTTATGCGGATGCGCCTTGGCCAGACAGTCGGCGGAACTATTCGCAGCTTCATCAAAGACCCAAACGTGGCGCAGATGCTTGATCACTACGTTCAATACGTAGGTTCCTCGCCGGAAGCGTCGCCGGCCATCCTCTGCGCGATCGGCCACATGCAGTCGGAGGAGGGTATCTGGTATCCCATGGGCGGCACACGCGCCGTTCCCGAGGCGCTGGTCAAACTCGGCAAGGAACTGGGTGTTCGCTATCGCACTGCGGTCGAGGTCGAGCGCTTGCTCGTCGAAGACGGAAAGATTACCGGTCTGATTGCGAATAGCTTTGGCGGCAGCGAGCAGTACAAGTTCGACGCCGTCATCTCGAACGAAGATGCCGTGCGGACCTATCGCGAGTTAATTGGCGGAGAGACTGCAAAAACGTTCGATAGGCGGCGCGAATATGAACCCGCTTGCTCTGGTGTCGTCCTTTACTTAGGACTCAGCAAAAGCTATGACCATCTTGCCCATCATGACTTTGTATTCTCACGCGATCCGCTGGAGGAGTTTCACCACATTTACGATCTCGGCGAACCAGCGCCGGATCCGACCTGTTATCTCGCCTCGACGACACGCACCGAGCCGGCGACCGCTCCTCCCGGCGGCGATGCGCTTTACGTCCTCGTGCACACGCCCTTTCTGCGCCCTAAACATGACTGGTCAAAGATGTTTCCGGCCTATCGCCAAGTCATCCTCGACAAGCTCAAGCGGACTGCGGGCCTGACCGATATAGAAGACCGCATTGTTTTCGAAAGGGCACTCACGCCAGTCGACATTCACAACCGCTACAAGGTGCTGAACGGCGCAATCTACGGCCTCTCGAGTCATGGCCGTCTCAATGGAGCGTTCAAGCCTGCCAATGCCAGCCGCGAAGTGGACGGATTGTTTCTCGCTGGTGGCGCGGCCCACCCCGGTCCCGGCATGCCGATGGTCATGATGTCGGGATGGATTGCTGCCGATGCGCTCGACCAGCGGTACACCGGAGGATCGCCACGCAGGCAAATCGAAGAGACGCTTTCCGCCGCATCATGAACATGGAGCGGAGACCGGGTGATTCAGTCACCAAGCCTTCAAGGCGCCTGCTGGCTGCCTTTGCCCTCTATCTTCGCTGGTACATCGGTCGCCACTTCCATGCTTTGCGCATCGCCCATAGCGAGAGGTTTCCGCGGTCGGTGCAGGGCCCGACAATCATCTATCTCAACCATCCATCCTGGTGGGATCCGCTGACGTGCATCATGGTTTCCCGCTACTTTTTGCCGCTTGCGAGCCACTACGCGCCTATGGATGAGTCGGCTCTGGCGCGTTATGGATTCTTTGGCAGACTCGGGCTCTTCCCGGTTGAACTCAACTCGCCACGCGGGGCCAGGCAGTTTCTTCGTTCCAGCGCAAAAATCTTGTCGACACCGAACTCGGTTTTGTGGCTTACACCGCAAGGCCACTTTACCGATCCGCGGCCTCGGCCACTTGTTTTGAAAACGGGATTGGCCTCGCTGCTTTCGCGCTTCCCCTCAGCAACACTGATACCGCTGGCGATCGAGTACACCTATTGGGATGAGCGTCTTCCGGAGATACTGCTGAACATCGGTCTTCCTCTTCGTGCCAGCGACAGCCTTTCGAAGACGTCCGAGTGCAACGCGGTACTAGCCGCCTCGTTGAGTGCGGCTCAGGATGAACTTGCACGTCTCGCGATCACTCGCGACGCCGGTCACTTCGAAGCGCTGCTTGAGGGAGGCGCGGGCGTCGGGGCCTTCTACGACCTCTGGCAGCGCTTCCGTGCCGGCTCCCGCGGAGAGCGCTACCAGGCCGAACATGGGAGTATTCATCGCTCATGATTCTTATTCGTCTAATTGAACTCGTCCTATTTTGTTCCGTCGTTCCAGCAGCATTGTTTTTGTGGAACGTCGCTCTCTATCACGAACCGCGGAAGAGCGGAATAGCTGAACTCAAGCCGTTATCTGTCCTGATTCCGGCGCGCAATGAAGAGCGTTCCATCTGTGCATCCGTTGAAAGCGTGCTGCTCTCCCGGGATATTGAATTCGAGATTATTGTTCTCGATGATTCCTCGACAGACCGTACGGAAGAGATGGTCGCTCAGATCGCTGCAAGCGACCCGCGGGTCCGCGTTGAGCCCGCGCCTCCGCTCCCAGCGGGATGGAACGGCAAGCAACACGCCTGCTATGTTCTGGCCTCACTCGCCCGTTATGACACCTTCTGTTTTCTCGATGCAGATGTCCGCCTTCAGCCGGGAGCGCTCTCGAGGATGTCTGCATTTCTCGAGACTTCCGGCTCCGACCTTGTCAGTGGATTTCCATTTCAAGAAACCAAGACCTTCCTCGAGTGGTTACTGCTTCCGCTGATCCACTTCGTTCTGCTTGCCTATCTCCCGATTGCCGGCATGCGCAAATTTCGGGCCCCGGGCTTTGCTGCCGGCTGCGGCCAGTTCCTGATGGTGCGCCGTGCACCTTACTTTCAAAGCGGAGGCCACGCCGCCATTCGCACCACCATGCATGACGGGCTTCTGCTACCGCAGCTGTTACGAAAGCATGGTTTTCGCACCGATATCGCGGACCTAACGAATCTTGCGACCTGCCGGATGTATCAATGTTCCTCGGAAGTATGGAGCGGACTCGCGAAGAATGCTACCGAAGGACTTGCTGCCCCCTCCCGCATCTTGTTCTTCAGTGGACTTCTGTTTTTCGGCCAGATAGCCCCGCTGCTACTGGCGGTTGCCATCCTGATTACACCGCTCTCTGTTATTGGCGTAATCAGGCCCTGGATCTTTGCTGCCGTGCTCGCTTCGTTGTTACCCCGGCTCGTCGCAGTTATGCGTTTTCGTCAACGCTTGATGAGCGCAGTCTTGCATCCGATCGGTATTGCGGTACTGTTGGCTCTTCAGTGGTATGCGTTTTTTAGGAAATTGGCCGGCCAGCAAGCGACGTGGAAGGACCGCGTCTACAACGCAGGCTAGCTACGAATGCTCCTGTGAAGACTGTTCGGCCCGAATGTGAGCTTATAAAATTCGATTCGGAATGAAGATCAATTACCTCCAAGTCGCGCTCCTGGTTGGGGCCTTAACTCTGCCTCGGATCTTTGCCGATGCAGCAAAGGACCCGGCACGTTCGACCGGTCAGCAAACTCTTTCACCTACGTTCAATCAGCGGCTCGCATCCGCCCGGCTCGCCTACTTTCAAGATCTCGAGGGCGATCATGCCGCGCACTTGCAAGCGAGGCAACAATTTGCCGCGCTCGCCAGTGAACGGCCCAATGATGCCGTAGTCGAGGCCTATATCGGCAGCCTCGATCTGCTTGACGCGGCCCGCACCTGGGCTTTCTGGAATAAGCATGTGCTGTCTCAGCAAGGATTGCATGAACTTGACCAGGCGGTCGATCAAGACTCCACCAATCTGGAGGTCCGGTTTATCCGCGCTGCTACGACCTGGCATCTTCCCTTCTTCTTTCACCGCCGGGAGCAAGCTGAAAGCGACTTTGCCTTTATCGCTCCGCGCGCTGCCCAGGCAGTCGCCAACGGAAGCTTGCCCCCGCAACTCGGTGCGGCCGCGCTCGATTATTACGGCCAGGTACTCAGCGATAAGAGTGACGCTGCCGCCGCCCGTAACGCCTTTGAAGCGGCGGTCCGTCTTGACGGGTCAAGTCCCGGGGGCAAAGACGCGTCACGACGATTGAAGCAGACCGACTGATGGAATCAGGATTCGCTGTCGTTCAACGGCTTTTTCGCGAAGTAGTACAGCGAAAAAGCCAGCATCACGAACATGATCACAGACACCCAATCATGAAAGAGGAAGGTTTTCGGGAACTTCAATATGTCCGTATGTCCGGTGGCAGCTTCATAGAGTTTCAAGGCGACACCTAAGAGGCCGACGATTCCGCCAGCGGCAATAAGGCCGCTCGCGTAGAGTGAACCCGGGCTGATTTCACTCTCGGTACTTCCGCCTCCAGCCTTAGCGACGGCGCGATCGACCATCCAGCGGACGATCCCACCGACGAAGATTGCCAATGTGGTGGCGATGGAGAGATAAGCGCCTACCGCAAACGATAGTGAACGAATGCCCAGCAGTTCGACTACGATCACCAGAAAGACCCCAAGGAGGACCAGCCCCCAAGGTAGTTTTCGAGTGAGAATGCCGTTGATCACTGTAGCCATCAACCGCGCCTGCGGGGCCGCGGCCTTTTCACTGCCGATGCCTTGCACCCACTGCACTTCAATTCTGCCGGTTGCCGGATTGTAGAGGTACTTACCGTCGGCTAACTCTGGAGAGCCTAACGCGTTCAGTAAGACATAGTTGCTGCCTTGCAGTGCGGCCGAGGAACTGCTTCCGGCAATGCGAAAAGACCTGCGGGTGAAGGTCCCCTGGTCCCGCACTCCCGAATGGCTCGCGTTGAGGTTCCATGCTTGTGAGGTCGCATGAAACTCCTCCAGTCCTTTATTCATCGCGTTCAGTGTAAGGCCGATGACAACGGTGGAGACGACCACGCCGATCATCAGGGCGACTTGTTGCTTCCAGGGAGTTGCGCCAATAAGAAACCCCGTCTTCAAGTCTTGCGAGGTGTCGCCAGAGTTCGATGCGGCGATGCATACCACCCCGCCTATGGTGATCGCGAGTGCGCCAAATGCGGGGGCCGTCCAACCTTTTACCAGGAAGATCGCCGAGGTGGCCATCAGCGTGGCGATCGTCATACCCGAAACCGGACTTGCGGAGCTGCCGATCAGCCCTACGATCCGCGACGAGACGGTAACAAATAGAAATCCAAAGATCACTACCAGCAAGGAGGCGGCAAGATTCGCGAGCAAACCAACCTGTGCTCCCGGTACCGGCTTGAAGGTAAGGAAGAGAAACATGATCAATACCAGGAGCGCGGAACCGCCAACCACAACGCTCATCGGCAAATCATCTTCGGTACGCAAGGCGGCCGTCTTGCCAGCCTTGCTCCTCATGGTCTTCAATCCTGAGCGCAGCGCATTGAAGATGGTCGGCAGCGTCTTCAGCAGAGTGATCAAGCCTGCCGCAGCTACGGCGCCGGCACCCATCGGCCTGATATAAGTCGACCAGAGTTCACTAGGGGACATCGCTGCAATCGGCTTCGTCGCCGGGTAGAGGGGCAGTGTATAGTGCGACCCGAAGAAGTAAATCGCGGGCATCAGCACCAGCCAAGAAAAGACGCCGCCTGCGAAGATCACGCCCGCCACTCGCGGTCCGATGATGTAGCCGACGCCCAGGTATTCAGGAGTGGCATCGGCGCGGATGGCAGCACCCTTCATAACGTGCTGCGGCCCAAAGTCCGGCTGCCAGTCCGGAGTGCCGGGCCACGCCCCGAGCAGATTTTCGTTCTGAAAAAGCGTGTAGATGCCGCCGAGTCCCAGCCCGAGGAAGACGCGGCCGGCAAAAGAGCCGCCACGCTCGCCCGCAAGCAACACATCGGCGCACGCTGTGCCTTCCGGGTAAGTAAGGTGTCCATGCTCCTCGACGATCAACTGTCGCCGCAGCGGGATCATGAATAGCACACCCAGCCAGCCGCCGATCAGAGCCAGCAAGAAGATGCGCGAATATTCCAGATCGAAGCCCAGAAAGACCAGCGCCGGCAGGGTAAAGATCACGCCGGAGGCGATCGATTGGCCGGCATTGCCGGTGGTCTGGACGATATTGTTTTCCAGGATCGAAGCCCGGCCCAGGGCTCGCAGCACGCTGATCGAGAGCACGGATATGGGGATGGAAGCAGCCACCGTCAACCCGGCCCGCAAGCCGACATACACGGTCACAGCGCCAAAGAGGATACCGAAGAGCGAGCCCAGCAGGATCGCGCGAAAGGTAAATTCCGGCCGCGTTTCGCTGGCCGGAATAAAGGGTTCGAAGGCTGCGGGGCGTTCGGGCATTCAGGAACCTCCATGGTAGAGAAGCTTCATATTAGAGGAAGTCGTCAGCGATGTGGAGGGCTCTTGCTCGAAGAAGTGCCATGTCCGTCGCTCATCCTTGCTTGGCGGGGTACACTAGCACGATAATACGTGTAGCACGTGGCGCACGTGCTAGGTAAACAATGGCAATCCTCGGTGCAGATAGCAGGCAAAACCTGACGATCAAGCTCGCAAAGGGCACCATCCAGAAGGTGAAGGTCCTGGCTGCTCGCCGTTCTACGTCTATCAGCAAGCTGGTGGCAGAGCAGATCGAATCCCTGGTCGGCGAGGATGACGCCTATGAACAGGCTACGCGGGAAGCGCTGGCTTCGATGAAAAAGGGGTTCCACCTGGGCGGCAAGCACAAGATGAATCGGAATTCATTGCATGAGCGCTAAGACCTTTGTCGACACCAACCTTTTGGTGTATGCGTACGATGTAGACGCAGGAAGCAAGCAGGAAAGGGCCATCGATGTCCTGACAGAACTCTGGCGAAGCCGGGAGGGACGCCTCAGCACCCAAGTCCTGCAAGAGTTCTATGTATCGGTGACCAGGAAGCTGACTTCTCGGCTGTCGCGAACTGCTGCTCGACGGGCTGTGGAACTCTACTCGAGCTGGAGCGTCGATATAACTCCTACCGACATAGTGGCAGCTTTCCGCATAGAAGATGAGGCGAAGATCAGTTTCTGGGACGCGCTCATTCTCTCGTCCGCACAAAAGATCGGGGCCAGCCGCATTCTGTCAGAAGATCTGAACACAGGACAGAAGGTAGCAGGCATAGTGATTGAGAATCCCTTCTCCCAGATGGGATAACGCTCCACCAATCTAGCGCCGTGTGCAAGAATTACCCCATCCATGAAATCGATTTTCACCCTATTTTTTGTCCTAGCGGCCGCCCACCTCGCACTGGCTCAAAAGCGCCTGGTGCTCCTTGACCAGGACGGTTCGGGGCCTGGCGGCTCGAACCAGATGTCCATAATGGTCTTCCTGCAATCGCCCAAAGTCGAAGTGCTCGGCATCACCATGGTCACTGGCAACGCTTGGCGCGATGAGGAGGTGCAGCATACGCTGCGCATGTTGGAACTGGTTGGCCGCACCGATGTCCCCGTTGTTCCCGGGGCTGTCTTCCCCCTGGTTCGGACCGAGCAGGAGACGCGTCTTGCCTCCGCCCTCTACGGCAAGGTGGTCTGGCTGGGCGCCTGGGGACAGGGCCCTACAACGTTGCTTGAGACTTCAAGTGGCGCCGTTCCTACTACGGTCGACCACCCTACGATTCCGAAATCAAACCCCAATGATCCTTATTTTGTCCCGGTCATGCCGGAAGGCGTACCCCACAGCAAGCCGCTTGACGAAGACGCCGTTCACTTCCTGATTCGCCAGGTCCATGCGCACCCCCACCAGGTGACCATCTATGCTGCCGGCCCGCTTACGAACATAGCTCTGGCCCTCTCGATCGACCCGCACTTTGCGGAACTCACTGAAGGCATCGTTCTCATGGGCGGCAGCCTCAATCCGCAGTCTCAAGACCCAGAATTTGCCACCAGCCCACGGCATGAGTTTAACTTCTGGTTCGATCCCGAGGCGGCCCATATTACGCTCCGCGCCGCATGGCCGCGCATCGATGTCACCACCGTCGATATCTCGATCAAGGCAATGTTCACCCAAGCCATGCTTGACGCCATTGCCAAGTCACCCACCCCCACAGCTCAATACATCGCGAAATACTCGCAGGACCGTTACTATCTTTGGGACGAACTCGCCGCCTGCGCGTGGCTCGATCCATCGATCGTCACCAAAGAAAACCTCGTCTACATGGACGTCGACTTGAGCCACGGACCCGACTATGGAGACACTTTGACCTGGACCGAGGCGCTGAAGCCGCAGACGGGCGTACGCCTGGTTCACGCTCAAGTCGACCTGGACTTGCCGAAGTTTACCAAGATGTTCGTGGAATTGATGTCGACGCCTGCACCGAAGTAAGCTCTCCGATGAAGTCGGGGAAGCTGGACTTCGGCTCTGCACTCGGAGAGACCTAGTTCAGTTCTCTGACCCAGATATTCCGGAAGCTGATCGGTTCGCTTTTGTCTCCGTGAGCTTGTAGCTTGATCGGCGCGGTGTCGTACTTCTTGTAGAAGGGCTTGCCGATAAAAAGTGTCTCCCCTTTAAGCTCGAAGTGATTCTGCACCAGCACACCGTTGAAGAAGACGGTGACGTAGGCTGGAGTCTTTAAAGAGCCGTCGTCGTTGAATGTCGGCGCAGTCCACACCACGTTGTAGGTCTGCCACTCCCCGGGCTTGCGATTTGGGTTCGCGAGCGGAATGCCTTGCTTATAGATGCTGCCGGCCTGACCGTTCACATAGGTCTTGTTGTTGTACGAATCGAGGATCTGCAGTTCGTATCCCGCATCTCCCGGCCCGGTAGAGGCGAGAAAAACGCCGCTATTGCCACGTGCCTGATCGCTGCCGGTGATATTCTCTGGAATTCGCCATTCGATATGGAGCTGGTAATTCTTGAACGTCCGCTTGGTTTCGATGTTGCCGGAACCCGGCGCCTTGCTCACCGTCAGGATTCCGTCGGAGACAGTCCATTTCGCCGGCGATTTGTCCCGGTTCGAGACCCACTCATCAAGATTCTTGCCGTCGAAAAGGATGATTGCGTCCGATGGAGGCGCCGAATCGGTAACGCCCGGCGTAACCACTGGGGGGACTGGTTCATAGACTTCCGTATCTTGGTGCTTCATCGCAGGGGTTGTTGCGGTTCCAGGTTGTTGCGCGTTCGGTTGCTGCGCAACCAGGGGAGCGACGATGGCCATCAGTGTTGCGAACGCGAGAGACTTCGAAAAGTGGATGCTCATGATTTGCAATGAGAATACACCCAACCGGCCGCATTCCGGCAAGGGTACAGTTAGCGATGCAAAGTCTCCCCACGGCTTGCACGGCCATGAACCGCGATTCACAGCATGATTCCCTTTGAAGATGAAGTCGAATCTCCATCTTCAAAGGGTTTCTTCCTAGGCATTCAACGAAACTGAGTCGCGCTCGTCATCAACAATGAACCCCATAGCCTGTCTTTCGAAGAGGCGTTTGTAAGCGCCTCCCGGTCTCAGCACGAGCTCGTCGTGGGCTCCCTCCTCAATGATTTTGCCGCGATCGAATACCAGTATGCGATCCATCATCCGCACCGTTGATAACCGGTGAGCGATGACAATGGCCGTTCGGCCGACGATCAGCCGCTCCATGGCGTCTTGAATCAGCGCTTCTGATTCTGAGTCGAGACTTGAGGTGGCCTCGTCGAGCACCAGGACGGGGGTGTTTGCCAGAAAGGCCCGCGCCAGGGCCACACGCTGACGCTCACCTCCGGAAAGCTTGACGCCCCGCTCCCCTACGAGGGTTCCGTAGCCCTTCGGCTGGCGGAGGATAAAGTCATGAGCATTCGCAAGCCGGGCTGCCTGTTCGATCTCATGCAAGGCAGCGTCCGGATCCCCGTAGGCGATGTTTTCCGCGAGAGAACGATGGAACAGAATGGGCTCTTGAGGAACGAGCGCCAACTGGGCCCGGAGGGAGTCCTGAGCTACTCGGGAAATATCCTGACCGTCGACCAAAATCGGACCGCCGGAGACGTCGTAGAGACGATGCAAGAGCTTCACGAAAGTTGTCTTGCCGGAGCCGGAGTGTCCTACAAGCCCAACCCGTTCGCCCGCCTCTATAGAGAGAGAAAGGTCTCGGAAGAGCGGTGTGGCATGAGCTTCATATTGAAAGGTGACGCGCTCGAAGGCGATCTCCCCCTTCTTCACGGCAATCGCCGGGGCGCCGGCGCGATCGACGATCCCTAGCGATTGCGAGTGAAATTGCACCATCTCTTCCATCTCATTGACGCTGCGTTGGAGATTAGCGACGTGCTGCCCGATGTCCCGCAGGTATCCGTGCACAATGAAGTAGCTTGTGAGCACAAAGGTCACATCGCCCGGAGTGGCTCGACCACGCCACCACAGCCATAGGGCATAGGAGGTAACGAGCGTTCGGAAGACGAGTAATACGGTCGTTTGCAGGCTGCCGCTGCGAGTGCCATAGACCCATGTGCGAGAGGTGCGGCTTGCCCACTTATTCAAGAATTGCAACAGGCGCTGATCTTCCCGTTTCTCCGCGCCGAATGCCTTGACTACGGCGTTGCAGGTGATGGCATCCGCCATAGCGCCGCCGACATGCGTATCTTGCGCATTGGATAGACGTGCTGCGGGAGCCACATAGCCGAGCGATAACGCGACCGAGACGCCGACGTAGAGTGTTGCTCCTAGAGCGACGATCAGACCCATGATCGGCCAGTGAAGTCCCAGCAACAAGGAGGATCCGGCAAGCACCAGCAAGGCAGGCAGGAGCGCCAGCAACAGAGTATCGTCCATCAAGTCGACCGCCCACATGCCACGGGTAATGCGGCGCACAATGGAGCCGGCAAAATTATTCGCATGCCAATCAGTGGAAAAACGCTGGACCCGCCAGAAGGCATCACTGGAAATGCGGGACATGAGCCGGACGGTCAACCGGACGATGCCGAGCATAGCTCCATGCCGTGCCGCCATCAGGACTGCGCCCAAGAGGGCCATCATTGCAATCGCCTGCGTTGCAATGGGGAGCGCCTGCTCGCGTACTCCGCCGGATGCTGCAATGGCATCAACCAATCTCCCCGAAAAGACGGGCAAGAACAAATCGGCGACCGTCGCCACGGTCATACTAAGAGCGACTCCGGAGACGACCATCGCCTCCCGCCGCCAGTGGCGGAACAGGAAAGCCAGGACCTCACGAAACGCATTCTTTCTCGATGTTTTTCTCATGAATTACTCACGCTCAATTCAGGTGAAAGGCCAAGGAGATCGCTTGGCGATCAAGGCCGTTTGCCGCGCATTCGCGATATCTTGCCAGACAGGTACACTGCCGCAGGAGATCCAGAGGGTGGGTCCCGAGACCTGCAACCCCGGAGCGAAGTGAGCTAGCTGAGCTTGGCGCCTGGCAGGAAGTCGGACCGATGGGTTCGTGGATCGCGAGAGCTAATCGGGTGATTCTTCATCGGAGCTTCCTTTCGGCAAAGTGAGTGAGAAAAGTGTATCAAACTTTCCGAATTTTTCAACGTGCAAGAGAGCGAGGGGCCCAGCGGTACGGCGCGCGTCGATTTGATCAGCCTTCTTTTTATCACTCAGAGGAGTGAGTACCACCCAGGCTGGACACCTTTTGAAATTCGGTGGCTGCTAGGGTCGCGAGGCCCTCTTTGCGATAGACCTGTCCAAGTTGAAAGTGCAATCCGGCGGAATCAGGATCGAGAGCAACCGCTTGTTCAAATTCCGTTTGTGCGCGAGCCAAGTCGTCTTTCGCACGATAGAGACGCCCGAGCGCTGCGTGGATCTTGCTGTTTTTAGGGGACAGCGATTCGGCTTCCTGGAGGAGGGGGAGCGCTTCATCAGGCTTGTTGTCATCCAGCAAAAGAACTCCAAGGTTGAGCAGCGGCTGTTCGCTGTGGTCCGGTTTATCCTTCTGCCACGCGATGGCTTGCCGATAAGCCGCCATGGCCTCCTTCGGCTGATTCAAACCTTCATAGGCGAGCCCGAGATTGTCTTCTGCTTTCACCGATTGCGGCATCAGGACCAGCGCCTTGTTAAAGCTTGTAATTGCTTCTGCGAAACGGTTCTCGGTGTACTGAATGCGTCCGAGACTGTACCAGGATTCGCCGTCGTTGGGGTTCAACTCGAGAGACTTGACCATCCAGGTGTGAGCATCGGTATAGGCGTGGAGTAGGACGTAGTCCAGAGCGACCCAGCGGAGATCGAGGGCTGACGGATTCTGCAGCCGCGCCGCATTCGTGTATTCGGCCAAAGACTCTTTCGGACGATCTTCACGGAATAGGGTGAACGCCAACAGATAGTGCGCTTGCGCGGATGTCGCATGGTTCCCCAGATAGGTGCGGACCAGGCGCTCGGCCTCGGGCCATTGTTTCCGCTCGATGGCGTCGTTTGCCTGCAGCAGCGTCGCATCATCCGCTTTCCATTGCACCTGTGCGCGTCCTGGCGCCACCCCCGTCAGGGTGAGCACAGCGAAGGTCATCACGCACAGCAGGCTAAGGCGAAATACCCACATGGATCCCTATTCTAGATTCCAGGAGAGACGAAAGCGTCAGGGAAGTTTTAGTCCGCGTAGTTCGATTGGAACGGCAATGGGGTGGGAGGACTCTTCTATAATCCATGGGCTATTGCCAGATTCGGAATCCCAAGCCGGAGTTATATGTGAAGCTGCTTCTTCGATTCAAGCGCGCGGGCCTCTTCGCCACCGCCGTTTCATGGCTCTCTTTGCCTATGGCATCCGGTCAAGTCATCGATGAAGATCATGGCCCAACCGATCGGCCGATCCACATTCGCGTCCACGCCGACCAGGTGCATCGAGATGTCATCCCGAATACAATTTTCGGCAGCTTCCTCGAACCAATTGGCCGATCCACTTATGGGGGACTGTGGGCTGAATTACTAGAAAATCCCAGCTTCGAAGAAGGCCTGTGGAGTGCTGGCGCTATCGTCAAAATGGTTCAAGAGCGTCCAGAGTTGGAGCGCGCCTCGCAGCTTGATCTCCCTCTTCCCTGGGAGCCGTTGGATGCCCGGCAAGGAAATCGATATGAACCGGAACGTGGCGATGCGGCAAATTCTTCACAGTCCCTGCTCGTGATGGGCCTGCCTCAGGCTGAGGTGGGCATTCGTCAACGAATTTATCTGCCAGTGCACAGAACGCTTGCGTATCGAGGCAGTCTTTTCATCAAGCACCAATCGGGTGCGGCGCAGGTGTACATCTCGATCCGCAGACGGAACGATCCCCAGCAGGTTTTGGCGGACGCCACGATCGAAGCAAACAAGGAAGTTTGGACAAAGTATTCTTTCGAATTGACGATTAAGCTAGGTCAAGTCGATGCGCTTCAGCCGGCCGACTTCGTCGTTGCGGTGCGGGATGATTCGCGCGCTTTCATCGACCAGCTCTCGCTGATGCCAGCCGATAATGTCGACGGCATGGACGCGGAGGTGCTGAAGTTGGCTAAGGACCTCCACACGCCGCTTGTGCGCTATGGAGGCAATTTCACTTCCTCTTACCACTGGAAGAACGGTATCGGGCCAGCCGATCAACGTAGCAGCCAATCGAACCTTGCGTGGAATATTCCGGAATACAACACCTTTGGAACTGAAGAGTTCCTGCGATTTTGCGAGTTGATCGGAGCTCAACCACAGGTGGCGCTCAATCTTGGTTCCGGTATGCCTCAAGAAGCGGGCGATTGGGTGAAGTACGTCAATGCCCGCTGGGGGAACAAGCAGGGTGGGCTGCTATGGGAACTCGGGAATGAATTATGGGGTAGCTGGAACATGGGCTATCCCACCCGGGATCAGATCGGAACGCGTACTGAGGCTTTCAGCGCAGCCATCCGCAAGGTGGATCCGACGGCGCGCCTGATTGCTACCGGCGCCGATGAGGATTTCTACCACGATTGGAATGCGGTCCAACTGGGAACACCTCCGGCTACATTTCAGTACCTCTCGACCCACTTTGTCGTCACCGACGACCAGGTGCAGATGAGCAACCCGTCGAATGATTTCGTTGCGCTTTCGGCGTTTGCGCTGCCAATCGGTTTGGAGCGCCGAATGAAAGAGATGACAGAGCAAATTCAGCAATCGAATCACAAGGATGCCCAAATCGCATTTACTGAGTGGCTCTTCGTCGCCGCCGATCATCCCGCACCTGGATTTCGTAACATGGGCGGAGCGATCGATACTGCGGGCTTTCTCAATATGCTGATGAGGAACGCCGACATCGTTCCGATCTCGGATATGACCGGTATTCTCGAATTCGGAGGCATATGGAAGAAGCGCGAGCAGGTGTATGGAGCCCCGGGATACTGGGTGCTTCGTTCCTACGCGGAAGAAAAGCCGAGCCGTCTGGTACCGACCGACAGCGATGCTCCACAATACACGGTCGATCACGGTGTGACTCGGCTGCCCCATATCGAACATGTCCCATGGCTTGAAGTCGTGGCGGCCGAAGGGCAAACACCGGACGAATTGATTCTGTTCTGTGTGAATCGAAATCTGACTCGCGACTACCGTGCGACGATCCAAGTTGATGGTTTCACACCTCGTCCTTTGGCAGAAATAAAGACGATCGCGGCGCCGAGCATCTATACCGAGAATGACGAAATGGAGCCAGAAGCGGTGAAAGCGGTCGCCGATCAAATCAGCGTGGGATCCAGTTTTGAGCATGTGTTTCCGCGGGCAGGAGTGGTGGTGATTCGGCTTGTTCGCAGAAATCGGTAGGCGAGCTTAACGAGCAGGGTCGTAGCAGATGCGGCAGGTTGACGCGTGGCCGCTCTGCGGGAATCACTGTCGAAGAAATTGTTGGCCGTGAAAGACTTCTTGCTGGAGCATCTGTGGACAAGATCGATGTTGCTGGCAAATCTCGACATCAAAAAGCGTCGAGGACGCTTTGGGCCGCAATCCTTACCGTCTTTGCTGGCATGAGTTGCCACTCAGCCAGCAAGCCCGTCATTGCCGTCATCCCTCGAACGACCGCCCTTATGCTTTGGGAGTCGGAACATGCTGGTGCCGTCGCCGCGGCCAGAAAGACCGGCTACGCGATCTACTGGAATGCACCAACCAGTGAAGATGATGTCGAAAAACAAATCGCAATCATCAAACACGCCATTCACAATGGAGCACAGGGGCTGATCCTGGCCCCCGATCAGGCTCTCGCGCTCATGGTTCCGATCCGCGACATCGTCGCGCAAGGGATACCTACCGTTGTCATCAGTTCTCCGCTTGCCATTCCACCTGGCGGAAAGCTCTCCTATATTTTGAATGACGAAGACGAGACCGGTCGGATTGCCGCGGCACGCGTCGGCATGATTCTCAAGAGTGAAGGCACCGTAGCGGTTACCGGGATTGACCCCGATGTCACCGGTATTGTTCTTCGGGCGAATGCCTTTGAAAGAGACCTGCGAGTTGGCTTTCCACGCATCAAAGTAGTTGACGAGCGCGCGGGCGGGTTTAACATTGCCCAGGCACAAGAGATCGCTGAAGATGTCCTCGCGAAGAATCCTCATTTAAGTGCAATCCTGGCCCTGAATTCGTCGGCAACACGCGGGGCCTTTCTGGCATTGCAGAACGAGCGTCTTTTTGGAAAGGTTAAGCTGGTGGCCTGCGAACAAGAGTTGGTACCCCCGCTAACAACCGGGCAGATCGACTCGATCATCGTTGAAAACACATACCAGATGGGATATCGCGCGGTGCAGCAGATAGCCGCACAACGCCGCGGAGAAGCGGTTCCAGCCGAAGTCAAATTGCCCCCAAAACTGGTTACGCGTGAAAATCTGAACACCGCAGAAGTTCAGCAGATGCTCACAATGGATTGGAGCGGATCGCGATGACGGTCTCGGGCGCGCTTCGAAAGCGTACTCTCCTGATCACTCTCGCACTCGCGGCGGTCATCGTCCCCGCAATCCTATCGGCGGTATATTTGCGCGGCCGAGCCGTCCGAGGGCTGCCGTACCGGGATGCGTTCGCCTCAGCCGATGCCAATGAATGGAGTGCGTTTGGGGGCACCTGGCAAATCTCCGAAGGGGCTATGCGTAATGACTCCGATGAGCGTGGCGCCAAACTGATGACCGGATCTCCCTACTGGAAAGACTATTCTTTTACCTCGGACCTCGAGTTGTTGGGGAAACAAGGAGATGCGGGACTCATCCTTCGCTCGAGTGACGAAGAGCCCGGCGTGGATTCCTATCGGGGATACTATGTTGGACTTCGCAGCAACGATGGCAGCCTGGTCATTGGTCGCGCTGACTACGGATGGATCGAACTCGCCACACGATCCATGCCCGGCGGTGTGCACGCGTTTCAGTGGTATCACTTGAAAGCCGTAGTGAACGGATGCCGAATTACCGGGTATGCCAACGAAGTACCGCTTGGTCCAATCCAGACCCTCTCATTCAATGATCCCAACTGCATTATGAAAGGCCGGGTCGGTCTTCGTTCTCATTCATCGGGTGGTGTGTGGAAGGGCCTTGTGGTGCAGGCTCTGACTGGATCGGATCCGCAGGTATCTTCACCAGCCAGCTCCGCAGTACCAGTGTTACTCCCCTATGCAATCGACGATCCAGTCACCATGAGCCAACGGGAGTCCGGGTTTGATCCGCATGATCGAGATATGATTAGCTCGAATGTGCCGGGTATCAGCGAGCGATCTCTCCCTGTGGAAACCATAGGAGGCCTCCGTTCAGTAAGGACAGAAAACAGGACCGCTATGGTCAGGGGCACGGTCATCTTGAATTCGCCGCGAATCTACGTACAAGATGCCACCGGCGGCGTAGCCGTTATGCCTGCTGCCGAGACAAGATTGAAGGTCGGCGATGAGGTTGAGGTGACCGGCCAAGTTGAGGTGCACGATTTCAGCTGTATCATTCGGCATGCGCGATTGCGACTCTTGTGGGCGCATGCGCCCGCCGCGCCATTAGCCGTCACTCCGACTCAGGCGGCTACCGGGGCATTCGATTCCAGGTTTATTGAGGTCGACGGCAGTCTTGCTGGGCAGACCGCCGGACAAGACAAAACGACCTCACTCGCGATCTCGTCCAGCGGTCAGTCATTCAATGCGATCGTCAATTTAACTCGCGGCAACACGATTCTCAGAAACATGACAAAAGGAAGCCTGATCAGGCTTCGTGGTGTGTGCGTTGTGGACCCACAGTTTACTCACAACCTCACACCTTTCGTGCTGCTCGTTGCATCGAGCGATGATGTGGAGGTGTTGGCGGGTCCGCCGTGGTGGAGCGTGCGCAATCTCGCCATTTCGGGCCTGATTGCCATCACTTTGAGCTTGCTAGCATACTTGCTCTATCTGCATGCGCGGCACTGGCGCCTGCGCGCCATCGTGGATGAGCGAGAGCGCATTGCTCATGAGATGCACGACACGTTGGCCCAAAGCTTCGTGGGGATCGGATTTCAGCTGCAGGCGATCAGCAACAACGTCCCATTAACTCTGCCAAATATTAACCAGCAATTGGATCTCGCTTGCGAACTGGTGCGTCATAGCCACGAAGAAGCGACCCGCAGTCTGTCCACCCTGCGGCGTGAGTTCTTAGAGTTGGAGACGTTGCACTCGGCCCTTCATAACTTTGCCAGTAGGATGGTCGAACACGGCACAATCAGCGTGCAGTTGCGTGTCACAGGCGAAGATACAGCTACGCCATATGCGGTAAAAGACGCTCTTTTCCGCATCGGACAAGAGGCTATTTCAAACTCCTTGCGCCATGGCAATCCAAGTCTGTTACAAATATCTTTCGATTACGCTGCGACCACCATCACCATGGTCATCGAGGACAATGGAATCGGCTTCGACCAGACGGGTGACTTGCGTGGATTCGGGCTCACGGGGATTCGGAAGCGGGCGCAGGGGATTTCAGGTGTTTTTCATCTTTTTACTGGAGCGGGACAGGGAACTCGGATAGAGATTGTGGCGCCGCTTCCTCCCAGGCTTACCTGGCTGAAGGCTAATCGACTTTTTCTCCGTGACTCCCGGAAGGGCCTATCGAATGGAAAAGCACCCAAGCAGAATTCGTATTCTTATCGTCGATGACCACCCGGTAGTTCGCACCGGCCTCACCAGTATGCTGACGACGCAGGAAAGCTTCGATGTGGTTGGCGCAGCATCGACTGGTGAAGAGGCCCTTCAATTGACGCAGCAATTCAATCCTGACGTCCTGCTTCTCGATCTGCGTATGCCAGGAATGAATGGATTTGACATTCTTCGAGAGTTACAACGGATAGTCTCTCCGCCTCGAGTCCTCGTGCTCACGAGCTTCGAAACGGATGAAGATGTCTATCGTGCAGTGCAGGCGGGGGCGCATGGTTACTTGCTTAAAAGCACGATGCAAAACGAGATGATCGTGGCGATACGCGCAGTTGCAGAAGGTAAGAGGCATATTCCCCCGAGGATTGCATCACGCCTCGCGCAGCGCATGTCGCGCCCTGCTCTCACCGCTAGAGAACTCGAAATACTGCAAATGCTGGCGAAAGGCCTGACGAATAAGCAGATCGGAACGGTCTTCCAGATTAGCGGAAACACTGCTCGCAACCACGTGAACAGCATCATCGAGAAGCTTGAAGTCGCAGATAGGACCGAGGCGGTATCGATCGCGATACAGCAAGGCCTCATCGACGTCTCCGACTAAGCGCGCAAGATCTACGATCCATCCATCACCGGTCGCTGCCCTAGTTCATATACACCATGCCGCAATAGTGCATCGGACACCTTCCCAACTCTTTGCCAGAAGGACTAGGCTCTCGACTGGCAGAGTCGGTGCTGGTGCTCATGAGGCTGGAAGCGATTACATAAAAGGCCATTCAGTGAGGTCAAAAGGAACCATTCCGACTGACTACGGGGTTGCTCAAGAGCGCATCCAAATTCTTCCGTAGGGCGGCAAAGAGAAGACGAGCGATACCAAAGAAGAGAAAGCACTACCAGATAAGAAAAAGCAACACTTTAGCCGGGAGGCAGTAATGACATTCAAAGGTCTGAATAGTACGGCGCAAGTTCTAAAAAGAATCTTGAAGGTACCAGGCGTTGAGTACCTGGCAAGTAGAGCCTGGATTCGTCCATCGTTGTTGCTGGCATCATCCTGTGCCGGCCTGGCTGTGATCACCTCCGTATTGTTCCTCTCCCCACTATTAAAAGCACAGAGCGTTCGAGGCTCACTTGCCGGAAATGTGTTGGATCCGAGCGGGGCGGTGATTGTTGGAGCGAAGATTACCGTTGTGAATAGCGGGACCGGTGCGTCCCTTGAAACAACCTCGACCTCTGCGGGATCCTACAGGTTCCCTGAGCTTCCGCTTGGGACCTACGACGTCACCGCCACGGCGAATGGCTTTGGCACACAGGTGCAGCACGGAGTGTTAGTAACGATTGGCAGCGTCTCGGCTTTGAACTTGACCTTAGCGCCGGGCGGCGAATCGACGACCGTGAACGTGGATGCGTCTGCTCCCGCTATAGAAACCCAATCCTCGGATGTTGGCGGAACCGTTGATTCCAGGCAGATCGTTGAGTTGCCACTTGCCCTGGGTGGTGTGGGCGCCCTACGTTCGCCGGAAGCGTTTGAATTCCTGCTCCCGGGAACGACTGGTCCCGGAACCGCCAACAGCAACAACGGTATCTTTCTTTCGAAGATATCCGGCGGACAGGAATATGGTAACGAGGTGTTGCTGGACGGGGCGAGTCAAACCCGCAGTGAGAACGGCTCCTCGTTTGATGAGGAAGCACCCTCTGTTGAGGCCTTGCAGGAGTTTAAAATTACGACTGCTATCCCTGAGGCGGAATATGGCCGCACAACCGGCGGTATCGAGAGCTTCGTAACTAAATCGGGGACGAAGGAGTTCCACGGCACTGCCTTCGATATCTTCCGCAACGAAGCCATGGATGCCAACACCTGGTTCAACAACGGCAATCGCGCTCTCACTTGTGTGGGAGCCGCAGCCACTCCGGCGTGCGCCGCTAATTTCCGGACTCCGAGCGATAAACAAAATGATTATGGTGGCAGCTTCGGCGGTCCGGTGAAAATTCCTAAGGTCTTCAATGGCGGAGACAAATACTTTTTCTTCTTCGCATGGGAGCAGTTCCAGCAGAAACTCGGAGCCACTCAAATCAGTACGGTACCCACCTTGGCAGAACGGGGTGGAGACTTTACCGACAGATACAATCCCGCAGCCCCGGCACCTACGCCATCCGGAACAAACCCCTGTGACGGCACCCCCGTATACACGGGTGAAGTCTTCGACCCGTCCACGACTAGAACCGTCAATGGAACTCCGTGCCGCTCTCCATTCCCAGGTAATATCGTGCCGGTCAACCGCTTTAGCGCAGTTGCCGGAGGCCTGCTCAATTACATTCCTGCGCCAACTACGACAGCCCTCTTCAATAACTTCTTCTTTCCGAGTACGATTCCGCTGACCAATACCACCTACACTGTGCGGGTCGACGCAAACGTCTCGGAAGCTAGCAAGATCTTCGTCTCCTATAGCACCCGCGACAACAACCGGACCTCTGGTGGCAATCCGTTGCTCCCATATCCGGAAGATCCGAACACGTGGAAACAGGACTTCGAGACTCACCTAGGCCGCGCGGGATGGGACTATGCCATCAAGCCTGCAGTGCTCAATCACCTCAATTTCGGGTTCAATCGCACAAATAGCAAGAACTTCGCTTATCCGATTTTCAATAATATCGACTACGCTCAACGGCTGGGTATCGCAAATGCGCCACCGTCGCTCAACTTCCCGCAGGTCACCTTCGACGGCAGGGACGACCTTGTCAACCTGGGTAACCCCGGGCAAAACGACGATAACGTCGACAACGGCTGGCGGGTCAATGACAGCGTCAGCATCGAAAAGGGACGTAACAGTTACAAGATAGGATTTGATTATCGGCTACAACAGTATTCGCCGATTAACAACCCAAGTCCTGCGGTGAACTTCGCTCGTCCTCAAACGTCGTCCGATCTTGGGAACTCAGAGAACGACGGCAACAGTTTCGCGAGTTTGCTGCTCGGCCAGACATCGGGCGGCAACTTTGCAGCAGGGTTGTATGCTGAGAAGCCCCGCTGGACGTCCTACTACTATGCGCTTTTCGCTCAGGACGATCTGAAAGTCAACAACAACCTTACGCTGAATCTCGGCGTTCGATGGGATGTGGATGTTCCGCGTACCGAGGCGCACAACGCGACATCGAACTTTAGTCCTACGGCTATCGATACCGAATACGGAGTTCCCGGAGCGATGGTCTTCGGGACAACATGCCACTGTAATACTCGTTGGGCAAACACCTACTACAAGGATATCGCGCCGCGCATCGGCTTTGCCTACACTCCGGCAAATAGCAATGGGAAGACAGTGTTTCGTGGCGGCGGAGCGATCTTTTATGGCCCGTTACAGTTCTCCGACTTTGGCGGGAGCATGAACCAGGGCTACAAAATAGCACCAAGCTTCACTAGTGCGGACGAATTCTCCCCGGCCTTCCAACTCGATAGCGGCTACCCTGCCTATCCTCAACCGCCGTCTCTCGATCCGGGATTATTCAACGGACAAGCGGTGACAGGCTCCTTCATCGCGCCGAGCGATGGCAAGCCGGCTGCCGTCTATGAGTGGAGCCTTCAGATGCAACAGCAGCTGGCCGAGGACCTTATCCTGAGTATCGGCTATCTCGGCAACAAGGCCCAAAACCTTCGCTCTAACGTGCAGAACATTAATAACATCCCGATCGCTGATTTTGCACTGAGCAGCCAGCTTAACCAGAGTGTAACTGCAAACACTGCGGGAGTTACTCCTCCTTTCCCGGGCTTCACCACTATTTGGGGAGCGAATGCTCCTGTACAGCGAGCGCTTCGGCCATTCCCTCAATATGACTACATCGACACCGGATGCTGCCTTCAAAATGTAGGCATGTCCACTTACAATGCCTTACTCGTCTCGCTAACGAGGCGATACCGCAACGGGTTAACGCTCCAATTCTCGTATACATTCGCCAAGAACCTGACCGATGCCGACAGCGCGCTGCCGAACAACGGCATATCAGTGTCCCAGGTTCAGAACCCGTTCGACCTCCGTCAAGACAAAGCGATCAGTGCTCAAGATATCCGCAACACTGTAGTGTTAGCGCCTCTATATCGGTTGCCGTTTGGGGCCGGGCAGCCTTTTCTTAACCACGGATTCCTAAGCGTCGTTGCTGGCGGATGGGAGATTGGATCGGTCCAGCGTTATGAGTCAGGCCAGCCGGTGTCGTTCTGCTGCGCAACTGGGATACCAGGTTTCGAAAACTCGATCTACTATAGCCGCGTGTTCGGACAGCCCTTGAAGAGCGCAAATTACCAGAGCGGGCATTTGAATCCGCTGATCCCAGGACAGAACAACTACTTTAACAAGAGCGCCTTCTTTGATCCGAACGCGGCTGCGTCAGCGCCCAATAGCACTGCTCCGTGGAGCTTCGGTGATGTCCCGCGCGTTACAGATGAGGTGCGTACTCAGGCGTATCTGAATGAAGATATCAGTCTGCTCAAAACCACGCCGATTAAGGAAGGAGTAAGTTTTGTGCTGAAGGCGGAGTTCCTGAATGCGCTCAACCGGCACCAGTTCGCGCTTCCCGGAGACCTGAATCCGACGGACGGCAACTTTGGCATTCCCACAACGACGATCTCGACCCCGAGGAACCTCCAGATCACGGGGCGCATTACATTCTGAGGCGTTTGGCATGCTTAGGGCGGGGCGGCAGGACCGCCCTGCTCTCTCATTCAAATACTGAAAGAAGCCGATCTAGCCAATTCCATGTCAATGAAGGCTTAGGAATGAGACAAGCGATTTTCCCATTTTCGCGTTGTAGTGCGATATTGACGGTTCTTCTTCTCACTTCGATTTGCGGTGGCCAGAGCAACGCAAAAACATTTACAAACCCTCTCCTGCCGAGTGGAGCGGACCCTTGGGTCCTGCAATGGCACGATACCTACTACTACATGAATACTACCGGCCAAAATCTGACCATCTGGAAGACCGCCGATATCACCGATCTAGCGCATGCGGAGAAGAAGGTAGTTTGGACGCCACCGCTAACCGGCCCCTATTCGCATGAGATCTGGGCCCCGGAACTGCACCGCATACAGAATCGTTGGTACATCTATTTCGCCGCAGATGCAGGAACAAATGCTTCGCACCGAGTGTGGGTTCTAGAGAACAAATCTGAAGATCCGATGGCAGGCACGTGGCAGATGAAGGGAAAGCTTTCCAGCCCAGCAGACCACTGGGCGATCGATCCATCCGTCTTTGAAGTAGATGGAGCGGACTATGTCGTCTGGTCAGGGTGGGACACCGAGTCGAATGGTGTACAGAGGATCTTCATCGCCAGGCTGCTTAACCCATGGACGCTGGGCAGTAAGCCGACAATTATTTCTACCCCCGAATTTCCCTGGGAGAAAGTCGGCGACATCCTTAAGTCAGCACAAGTTGAATCTCTTCCCCATGTGGACGTGAATGAAGGCCCGGAGATCCTGCAGCACGACCGTAAAATCATCTTGATTTACTCTGCAAGTGGCTGCTGGACAGACTACTATGAGCTGGGAATGATCACCGCTACGGCAGGCAGTGATCTACTCGATCCATCCTCCTGGAAGAAGTCTTCGAACCCGGTCTTCTGGCAGTCTCCCGAAGCATCGGTATACGGTCCAGGTCATAATACGTTCTTTAAGTCGCCAGACGGGAAAGAGGATTGGATCTTGTATCATGCCAACTCCGAACCAGGCCAGGGTTGCGGCCGGTCGAGGTCTCCTCGTGCTCAACGATTCACCTGGAATCCCGATGGAACGCCCGACTTTGGACGCCCCATTGCGACTAGCCAACCGTTACCGAAACCATCCATGTAAAACCCGTAGTCTTTCTTAAAACGCGTCATGGCTGCAAAAGAGCGCTGATTTGCAAGCTTGCGTCGTCTTTCTACTGCGGAGCGAGTCGGCGGAGATCATCTTTGCGAGCGTTTTCTTGTGCCGCCATCTTGCTTGCAGTCGCAAGCTCCGCCTCCGCCTCTGCCTTCCGACCGAGTTTGGCTAAAGTTAGCCCGTCGTAGTAATGAGCAGTCTGAAACTGAGGCGCCAAGTGAACCGCGCGATCCAGAAAATCAGCGGCTTGTTGGTATTGCTTGCGACGAAATGCAATGACGCCCATACCGGTCAGCGCCCCACCATGTTGTGGATCGCGTTTAAGACAAAGCTGGTAGTTTGTCTCGGCTTTATCGAGGTCGTTCGCGCGTAACGAGATCTCGCCTATTTCATAGTAGGACTCGGTTTGAGTTGGTTGAAGATCGATGGCTAGCTGAAATTCTTTGAGTGCAGCATCGTCTTTCAAGTTGATGAGCAATATTCGTCCAAGCCCATAATGAGCACTTGCGTCTCCCGGGCGTTTTTCTAGATAGGATCGCATCGCCGCTTCCGCATCAGGGTAAAGCCCAAGATCCATTTTGACCCGCGCAATGGCATAGAGGGTCATCGGATCTTGGGGCTTGAGTAGAAATGACTTATGGAGCGCCTCATCCGCATCCTTATTTAAATGCATCTGGTTCTCCAGAATACCGATGTCAAAAAGCAGCGAAGGCTCATTTGGGATCATCCGGTTCGCTCGAAGCAAATAGGACAGAGCATCTTCCATGCGGTTCTGGCTACGCAGATCGAGGGCAGCTTTGGATGCTGCGTCGATCTCGCCCGCTACCGCGGCTTGGTTGGCGGGGTTTGTTTCCAGGAGTGATTCGCAGATGCGCATCGCATCATCGTACTTGTGTGCGATGGTATCGGCCTGTGCATCTTCGATGGCGCTTGATTGACCGAGCGACAGCACGGGGGCAAAGAGCGAGAGAATCGCCATCCTTCTAAAGGCCACGAAAGACTTATCCCCGATAGGAGTGCGGTCTCAATGAATGTAATCCCGCCTAAGTCTTATAGTAGCTCCATAGAGCCTTCTTGTGCAGGCGCGGATGTAAGTTCGCGAGCTGCGGCAGTCCGATGAGCTTAGATAGTCCCTTGATCCACGGATGGGTACAACTCATTCGAACCGCTCGGATTTACAGAGGATATGAAATCTTCCGCGACCGTGGTTGCCGCAGTCTCTGCAGGTCATCATGCATGCATACGTAGACAAGCACAAGGATTGTCCATTCTATGGTGTGCGGAAACATGAACTTGTCCCCGGCAAGCAGGCCATACAACAGACTCAGAAAAACCATGCAGAGAGACCATTGGATAAAGCCGGAGTGGTCCTTGCGGAAGCAGGCCATCCCCATTTTGCAAAGGTGTGCCAAGGCAAGAAACAGGAGGCCGAGACCGAGCGCGCCCATCTCCAACCACATTTGAAGGACGCCGTTCTCGGCATTTCCCAGACCTGTGCTTCCGATGGCCAGGGCGGTAGCCAACGCTTCGGGGTTTGCCTTCGTCCAGAATGCATAATATCCATAGCCAAGATATGGATGCTTAAAAATAGGTCTCAGAACGGCCTTCCAGATATCCGTCCTACCGCTGAAGGTAGGGTCCTTACCAAGCATGAGCGCTATGTTAGACGCTTCATAAAGACCAACCAGGGATACGATTAAAGAAACGCTGATTACCAGCGTAGCGAGCACAAACCGGTCCTTTTGTCTCATACGAGCCAGCAGCCGCACAAACGGCACAAAAAACAAGGCGAGCATCAGAAGTATCCAGCCCGTCCTAGCGGTCGTCATCACAATTAGGGAGATAGTCGCTACTACGTAGAGGGCACGTAGGATCTGCGGAAGTCCTCTGGAAGCCTTCACATGAAAGGCGGGAATCAAGAGCAATAGCATGATCATCGCGCAATGGTTCTTGTGCCCAAAGAGACCTTCCCATGCATTCGGCATGTTCTCTTTGTGGTCTAGACCTGCGGCGGGATAGACCGCCACTAAGAGAAAGCTCAGGACGAGAGCGATCACTCCGAGCCCTATGAATAGCTCAAGCAATTGTGCCCGCGAATACCGCTTCGCCAGATAGATGCCAAAGGCCGTATTGACGAGGGCCATAATGCTAAACGCGAAAGACCGTGACGGAACCGCTGACCACACGGTAGACAGGAGCGCTACCACGGGAATCGCTGTGAGGAGCCAGTTTTGGAGGAAAGATTTACAGATGATTTTGTACCACGGCAGACAAAGTGCGCACATGATCGCGTAAAAAACCACTATTTCGACGATGTGGCGCGCGCCATTCAATGCTGAGGCAGATAGCATGCTCCCGTAGACACCACCATTCGGCACGTTTGTGTCAACGCCTTCGAAAGAAAAGGTGCCCCGAACCACTAAAAATAAGAGCGGGATGAGAGCTGCCCATGTGTCAGGGATTAGCCAAACGGAGCCTGTTGCGGCAGACCGCACCTTGTGTTCCGCCGTCACCGGATGAGGCCGGATAGTTATAGTAGTGCTCATTAACAGAATCCTCTATGACTATGTAACGAGATGAGGCAAAGCAACGTATCTACATCGAAGCGCCGCGAGTTATCAGATACTTAGGAGGGAAGGTTCTAAGGCAAAGAGAGCACCCAGTATCTGAACCCAGTATGATTATTCCGACTCTAATGTGTCTGGCGTCATCGAACGCCTTAGTTCACTACTTGTGAATGTTCGGTGACAGGATATGAGAGTTCGTTATCGAAGTCGCCGTCGGCGAATGACGTACTGGCTGCGTCTGTCGTCAACCGGCTAATCTGCGTGTAAAGATCGCATGGCTCTGTATAGCTCGAGATCACTCCCTGTGCTGCCTCTTTGCGTAGTACCTTCAGGACGACATATTCCTCGCGCCTGCGAAGAGTGCCAAACCGTAAACTGCTGATGGGTCATAAGTTATGTCAGAGGGTGGTTCGCGTCAAGAAGAAAGGGCAGATAATCTCTTGGGCGCCGGTATCTATATGACAACAATAAGAACCCTTAGGGAAGAAAGTATATATACATAGAGAAGGTTGATTTGGGTCAGTGGGGCCCTCGGCTTAGCACGGCCTGCCGGGAGACGCCAGGGCCTGGCGGTGGCAGACAAGAGCACCAACGAGCCAATTAGATTGCATGCGGAGATCATTGTTTTGTGCACCAGGTCGCTTTCAGAACCTGCGCAGCTTCATATATTTGTTCCGCTCTTCATGGCACGCGGCAAACGAACACCTTCAGCAAGAAGAACAACCCGCGATTGCTCTCCGCTCATGACAGTAGCCCGTGACCCTAATCCTACTTCGTATAGAACGGACCGGTTGCCGAAAGGTCGTCTTCAAACACCAAGTCAGGTACTTACCCGGGCCGCGACAGAATGATATAGTCGGGCAATCTTCCGGGATATGAGATTCTTCGATGTCGAGATGCTGTTATCAGCATTCGAGTCACACTACCCATCACATTCCATGTGAGGGCGGAGAGACTTCCCAGAGGAATAATGTCAAATTTATCAAGGTGATACGTCGCCATGGTTGTTCTTTTTTTGTTCGTGTTCTGCCTGTTCGTAGCTCTTTTCCGCGATACCTTGCTCAGAATGAGCAAGTCCTCCAGGTCGGCGGCGCTATTGCTCGCCTTCGTTGTGTCGCTGTTTGGTGGCTCCCATCAGGCATGATTGAGATCAGTGCATGAATACCGACCTCGATGCCTCTCAGTGGAAATGGCCCTTCACCTGTGCGTGTGTTGTCGTTTTGCTTCACGCTTGGGTTATTCCGGTTGGTTGCGGGTTTCAGCATAAACGTCTGATGATCGGAGAAAGTAGCGTGACCCTTCCAGCCGACGGAAGACAGCGCCGAGCGATACATTTGCGTCTGAGAGGTGGAGAACACCTGCCGCCGGAGGAAGTATTAATCAGCGGGATCAACGCGCAGGTCTTTCCCGATGAAGCGGGAGCGGTTGTGCAAGTGGCGAGCCCCGTGTGTCCCGGCCGGCGCACACTTGTTCTGAATTACGGGCAGGCGAGGTCCACGGTTACGCTGAACTTCTTGCCCGACGCGACCGACCTTTACGGCGATGGAACGCCGGAGTTTTTACGTTTGCACTCGCCCGCCGACCGCACTGCTTTTCGCGCGTGGTTCGCCGCGCTGGCCGACTCCGCCGCCGCACTGCCGCCCGTCCGTCTTCCCAGGGAGATCGACGATTGCGCCGCTCTCCTGCGCTGGTGCTATCGCGGCGCCCTGCACGCCCATGATGAGGCGTGGCTAGGCCAGCAACCATTCGAAACGCTGCCTCCGCTTGGCTCGGTGGCGCAATACGTCTACCCGCTCACTCCGGTTGGTGCGGGACTCTTCCGCATTCGACCGGGACCGTATGGCGCCGCTGATGCCACGAATGGCAGCTTTGCCCAGTTTGCCGATGCCGAGACGCTGATGCGCCGCAACACCCACCTGGTGACGCGCGATGTGCGCGTCGCGCGCGAGGGCGATCTGCTGTTCTATCGGCAGCTTGAGCAAAACTCCCCCTATCATTCGATGATTTTGACTGGAAATTCGGCCGGAGTAGCGGATAATTGGGCCGTGTATCACACTGGTCCCATCGGCAACGCTCCTGGAGAAATACGTCGCGTCTCGGTCGAGGATCTGCTTCGGCACCCGGATCGCCGCTGGCGCCCGCTTCCGGAGAATTCCAACTTTCTTGGCGTCTACCGGTGGAACATTCTGCGCGCGGACGGCCCGTGACCGCGCAAACCGTTCTGTCCGGCTCAACCCGCCAATTCGAAGCTGCTTCGGGCCGTCGTCCTCGAAGAACCCTGTTTGTATCCCTGGGGCTGTTTCTGCTATGCGCGCTTCAGCTCGCGCGCGGCGAGAGCAAGCCGGTTTCATTCAACCTGAGCACCGGCAAGAGCTTCGCTCCCAACGAGCCGATCAAGATTCATTTATATAGCCGGAATGTGGACGCGCTCGAATTTCGCGTGTACCGAGTCGACGATCCAGTGAAGTTCATCGAGAACCTGCGCGAGCTGCACTCCTTTGGCAACGAAGTTCCCTTCGGCCCGGCGGAGCGGATCGACGAACGCACCTGGCTGGAACGCTTCCACGACTGGAAGGAAGAGATTTGGTCCAATCTCCGCGACTTCTTCCGCCACCAGTTTTCAAGGGAAGCGCGAAGCGCCCTGCGTTCCAAACAATACGCCTACACGCGGAAAAGCCGCATCGTCAGCGAGGCGGAGTTTGCGCAGATTCCGATACTAAACTCCAAACAACTGGTCGCGCGCTGGCGGCAACAGGTGCCGGCGACTTACATTTCCGACAACAACGATGTGCCGGTCAAGAACCTCGGCGCGGGGCTGTATTTGGTTGAGGCGACTGACGGCCGCTACAAGGCCTATACGCTGCTGATGGTCAGCCAGATGGCGCTGGTTACGCGGACTGCCGCCGGTGGTGTGCTCGGATTCGTCGTAGACCGGCTTACTGGAGCGCCGATCTCGGGCGTGAAGGTCGACGTCGGCTTCGGCCAGAAACTGGCGGTCAGCGCATCTACGGGCGCGGATGGGGTTGCCGATCTAGCTCTCGCGGGCAGCAAGACCGAGCAGGACAACTTCTGGGTGGTTGCAGGGAAGGGCGCGGAGTTCGCCGTGTCCACTCCCGGGAGCTACGCGCTAAGTTCGTCGGGCGGGGGGAAATGGGCTGCGTACATATTCACCGACCGGCCGGTTTATAGGCCGACGCATACCGTGCATTGGAAGGCCATTCTGCGGTTGCGCGAAGGCAACGCGCTCGCCGTCCCGCCTCCGCAGAGCGTCCATGTCACGATTGTCGACCAGCAGGACAAAGCGCTCTTTGATTGCAGTATTCCGTTGAATCCCGCCGGATTTGTGGCGGGCGATTTCGATTTGCCCAAGGATGCTTCCTTGGGCTATTACAGCATCCGTGTGGGCGATGGCGAGAACGTCGTCTCGGGCGACTTCCATGTAGAGGAATATCGAAAGCCAGAATATCGAGTGCAGGTCTCCTCAGCGCAAAAGCGTGTACTTCAGGGGCAGGCTATGCAGGTCACGATCGACTCGCGTTATTTCTTCGGCGAGCCGGTGGCCAACGGCAAGGTGAAATATCGGGTTTATCACGACCGCCACTACTGGTTCGGCGAGGGCAATGACGAAGAAAGCTCGACGCAGAGCGATGATAGCGAAAGCGACTCGGGCGGCTATGCAGGCGACGAGGAGGCAGAGAAGACCGGTCAGCTTAACGCCGACGGCAAGCTCGTCATTTCGGTGCCCACCCAGGTCGTTAGCCAAGGCGATGGAGATTTCGATTACACCGTTGAGGCGGGAGTCACGGACGCCGCGAACCGCGAGATTACCGGACGCGGGCGCTTTCTCGCTACGTACAGCACCTTCCGCGTAAACATCGAGCCGATCAGCTATGCGGTGCGCGCCGGAGAAGCGGCAAAGTTTCGCGTGACCGCCGTCGATTACGACGACAAACCTGTCCAGACGAAAGTGAACGTGAAGCTGGTCTATCGTCACTATCACGACGGAAAGACGGACACAATCGCGGGTGGGGCGGTCGATGTCTCGACCGACTCAACCGGGATGGGGACCGGCGCGATAACGGTGCAGGAGAAACGATACAGCAGCGCGGAGTTGCATGCGGACGCCACCGCCATCCAGCCGGGGACACGGGACCCGATCGGCCAAGCCTATCTATGGATCATGGGCGCCGCCCAGATCGACTACGGATTCGGATCGAACCAGCCGACGCAGATCGTCGCCGACAAAAAGAGCTATGCTCCCGGCGACATAGCGCACCTGAGCATCATCTCCGAGACGCCCGGCTTTGACGCGTTGGTCGTGGTGCAGGGATACACCGTGCAGAAGCGGGAAGTAATGCATTCGGATGGAAGGACGATTGCATTCGATCTGCCCATTACCTCAGATTCGCAGCCAAACATCAATGTGGACGCGATCTTTTTGAAAGACAACACTCTCTATCAGGCGAGTAAGAACATCAAGGTTCCGCCCACGCAGCAGCAGTTGCACGTGGAGATCACGCCAACTCATGATGTCTTCCAGCCGGACCAGACCGCCGAATACGATGTGGTCACCCGCGATTTTGCGGGTAGGCCGGTTATCGCCGACCTCAGCTTTGGGGTGGTGGATGAAGCGATCTATTCGCTCTATCCCGACACCAGCGGCGACATGGTGAGCCGGCTGTATCCCCAGCGCTACGGATACAGCCAGGTCGACTCATCTCTGACCTACTACTTCTATGGAGCAGCGGGCACGAAGTCTCCCCTGCTCGCCATGCGCAATCTCCGCTATCGCCCCCAGTTGGCTCAGGTGAAGCCTGGCAATGAGGCGAAGCCGCGTGTGCGCAAGGCCTTTCCGGACACCGCCTATTGGAATCCTTCGGTCCGCACCGACGCCAGCGGCCATGCGCACGTGACTTTGAAATTTCCCGACTCGCTCACCACCTGGCGGGCCACGGTGCACGCCATCACGGCAAACTCGCAGGCAGGTTCCGCTATCAGCCGCGTGTTGGTGCGCAAGAATATCCTGGTGCGCATGGGCACGCCGCGCTTTCTACGCAACGGCGACGAGATCATGCTGCCGGTGATCGCCCACAATTATCTCGACACGGCAAAGCAGGCGAAACTATCGCTCAGTGTCGACGGGCTAGATGTCGTGAATGGCGCCGAGCAGAGCGTAAACATTCCCAGCAAGGGCGAGGCTACGGCGATCTGGCGGCTGCGCGCGACGAAGATGGGAACCGCGAAGCTGGTGGCGAGCGCGATCACGGACGCCGAATCCGACGCTCTGGCAATAAATTTTCCGGTGGAGCCAAATGGCGTCGCCAAGGACATCCCTCTGAGCGGTATTCTTTCGGACGGCCCGCGAGTGGAGAAGAGTATTGTGTTTCCCGTAAACACGGAATCTGCCGCGCACTCGCTGCGGATCAACGTCAGTCCATCGATCTCGGGCTCGCTTTTCTCCGCGCTCGACTATCTCACCTCGTTCCCCTACGGCTGCACCGAGCAAACGATGTCGAGCTACCTGCCCAACGTCATCGTCGCGGAGACTTTGAGCCGCTTGAATGTTCCGGCAAGAATCGACCTGGCCGAGCTGCAGGCGAAGATGCAGGCCGGACTCGACCGTCTCGCAGACTACCAGCATGATGACGGCGGGTGGGGATGGTGGAAAGAGGACGTCAGCCAGGTCTACATGACCGCCTACGTGGTGAGCGGCATCGGCCAGGGCGCAAAGTTCGTTCCCTTGCGCGGCAACCAGCGGGCGATGCTAGAAAATGGCCAGCGGTATCTTCGGACCCAACTGGACCAGCATCCGAGGATGCGGCCGGAGTTGCGCTCGGCCGTTGTCTATGCACTCGCTGAATCCGGCGAGAAGAATATCCAGGTGCCGCTCGATCAACAGTGGTCGCGGCGAAACGACCTGCAGCCCGAGGCGCTGGCGATGACCGGCTTGGCGATGCTCGAGGCTGGAGACCATCGCGCCGTGCAGATCGCGACGCTGCTCGAATCCAGCACGAAAAAACAAGGCATCGTCGCTTATTGGAAAGGCTCCTATGCGCCGCTCTTGGATGCGGACTACGAGAACGATGCCGAGGCGACGGCGTTCGCGATCCGTCTGCTTGCCCGGGTCGATGCGAACAGTCCGCTGCTACCGGCCGCCGCGCAATGGCTGATGCTCAACCGCGATGGGGGCGTCTGGTGGGACTCGACTGAGCAGACCGCTATGGTGCTTTTCGGGCTGGTCGATTATCTGGCGGTTTCGCACGAGCTCGACTCCGACTTTACGGCGGAGGTCACCGTCAATGGCCGCTCCGCAGGTCAACGTCACTTCACTCCCGCCGATGCGACCAGCGGCGCCTCGCTGAGCATCGATCTCGACGCCTCTTCGCTGCAGCCTGGCGCCAACAGCATTCGAATCGAACGTTCGAGCGGAACAGGACCTGTCTACTGGTCGATCGGCGGCACCTACTATACGACCGACAAGAGCCAGTATCAGGCGGGGACGATTTCGTTGAACCTGACTCGCGACTACTACAAGCTGCAGCCCACCCAAAAAGACGGCAAGATCGTTTATAGCCTGCAACCCCTGCGCGGCGACGCGCAGATCGGCGACGTGCTGGCCGTTCACGAGGCGATCAACGGCTCGCCGATGAAGTATCTACTACTGGAAGATCCGATCGCCGCCGGCACCGAGTTTGTCGCTAGCGAAGACAGCTACCCGCTCGAGCAGCGTCCCGGCGGTTGGTATGGCTGGTATACGAGGCGCGAATTCCGCGATGACCGGGCCGTTTTCTTCTCGACGACATTTAGCGGACGGCAGGAGATCTTCTATCTAGTCAAGGTGGTCAATCCGGGAAGCTTCGTCATCAGCCCGGCGAGGGTGCAGCCGATGTATCAACCTGGCATTCAGGCGACCAGCGACGAGCTTCAACTGCAGGTTCCGGCTCCCCCAGCCACGGGCGGCGCGCAATGAGATCTATCCTGCTCAATGCGCGCACCCGCCTGACCGCGAGGTTCGTGTTACTGCATCTTGGCCTGGTAGTGATTGTTGCGATGCTCTTCGCGTTATGGCTACACATTCCGGACTCCAGTGTTTTAGCAGTGATCGGCACTGGTTTGCTGGGTTCTTTGATTTCGGTGTTGACCTTCGGCGGCGAAGCGGTGCTGCTGCGCCGACTAGCTGGCTCGACGCAAGGAAATCTGCTTGCCGGAGCGATCGCTCTGCTGTTGGCGGCCGCGCTTTGGCTCGCCAGTTGGTTATGGCTCAACCATATTGGCGAGAGCGACTTCTTCATGCAGGCGGCCGGTTATGCGAACTCGCGCTTTCCTCACTCGCTTCGTAACCTCTTTACCTTCGCAAATATATTGCGGTTGCTTGGCTGGGTGGCGCTTGCGCTGAAGTGGCTCAGCGCAGGAATCCTCTTGGCGATCGCCGTACCCTTTGCACAGAGCAAGCGCCCAGTACGTTCCAGCCTGCGAGTGCTCCTCTCGATCAGCTATTGGCTTGTCCTGGCGGCAAGTGCCATCGTCGTGACGATGATAACAGCAAGGCTGGTGGAGTGGACCCCGGGCCACGGGCTTCGCGTCGAAGCGTTAAGCCTGGTGCTTCGCCTCGTCGTGGTGGTGATTGTCGATGCGGTCTTGGTCTGCTATGTGCTAGCCGTGATCGCTACACTGGTCGTCCGCTCGGAAGATGGTCAGGCGACTCCGGAGGGAAGTCCCGAGCGAAGCCAGCCGCGTAGCGTGGACATGCCATAACGCTCAGCCAGCATGTGCACGCGGGCGCCGGCGGCTCGATGAGCGCGTTCACTCTCGCTCCAACTAGCTGCACTTCGCAAAGCGTTGTCGATAGCTTCGTGGGGCATGCTCGAGGCAGAACTAAGTGCCTCGTCGGATAACTCCTCCACCATCCCCTCGCGGAACCATAGCGGGGCGTGGTAGGTGGCCTCTGATTCCACCAGCAAATGCAGCATCTCATGCAGCATCACTTTTCTGATGCTGCCGCCCTTATTCAACACCGATGCCGGCTGCAGCACGAGCCGTGTTCCCTGGGTACTTGCCAGGACCCACCCCGGCAGCGACGTCAGCTGGCGAAAGAGTTCGGTGGATGGGGCGATAGTGATCTCTGGAGAGAGCTTGCCGTGCGGCGAGAATCGCTGCATTGCCTCTCGCCATATCCCCTCCAGTTCCTCTAGTTGAGCGGCTGATTCTATCTGTGTACTGCGCACGGTGAAGGACGGCGTATGGGTAATTCGCCATCCCTGATCGTCGAGGCCGATGCGGACCGCTGTGCCAGGGAAATAGAATCCGAGGATCTCTTTGGTACTTTTGTGCTCGCTGGCCATCTCTGCCGCGCCCGTTTGGCAAAGGCCGACGCCGTGTCCGTATCCGTGTCCATCGAAGACGAGTATTCCGCCGCGCAGCGCGAGCTCGTACTGGTCGCTGCGGATCCGGTTCCAACCCAGAGTGCGATCGATGCCCAGCCGCAAGGCGCTCGCCATGAGCCATGTCGAATGTGAGTGAGCGTCGGAGAACTCAGCCTGAAGCGCTCGACTAGATCCGCTGCGCTGAACCACCTTTGCGGCGACTAGTGGTTCGGGCAGCTGCCATCCTTGCGCGGACGCAATCGAGCTAAACTCTGCCGACGACACTTCGGTGTGCCAGGCTGCCGTACCGCGGCGAAGGCAATAAGGATCGGGATGCCTGCGGAGGTACGTTGCCCCGTGAAGACGAGGCCAGACCGTGGAGGCATCTTCGGTCATGCCTCCGCAGTGCTCGCTGAAGAAGACCTCTGCACGCCTGCCCTGAAACCACACGGTCTCACCCGCCGTGTCGCGGACCGCGTCGTCGATGGCGGCGGACACCTCTCCGAGACGCATCGCCTGACACCCGGTGCTGTCGCACAAGTCCGCGGGAAGATGTGCAGGCTGTGCGGAATAGTGTGGACCATTCAACGCATACGTACGTGCGACGATCGCCATTGCGCGCAGGGATTCGGGCGCCTCGTCGCCCGCTGTTTCCGCGTTCAGCACTGCCGCGACGTAGCGTTCGCTTGACAAAGTCAACACCACGTCGATTCCGTTGCGGTCCGATCTTAGATGCCATAGTCCGGCAGCGCTTTTTTGCTCGCCAGTGTCGTTGTCTATAACTTTGAGCGTGCCGCCGGCAGATAGCTCTCTCGGTCCGGTAAGTACCAGTGGCGCGGTCAACGGTTTGTGGACGCAAGAGGCGCAGGCGGAAATCCAGGTGTTCGAAGAGAGAGGCGTTAACGTGACGGCGGCGAGTCTGTGGGTCGAAAAGAGAAGTACGGAAACATCACGCCCACCGTCGTGTAGCGTGTCTGCAAGAGCTGGTGCACACGAGAGTGCCGAGACTAGAGCAAGAGTGGACAACCTTTTCAGTGCCGGTGGCCTCAGATTGGCGGATTTTACTCCGAATAAAGACGAGGGCCTCATCGAGGCGCCTCGTGACGCTGGAGTTCAAGAAAGAAGGTGTGGGCGAGCAGTGCCGCTGTTCCTCCATCGCCGTGAGGCACAAACACCACCAAGACCAGGCGGCCCGGCAAATATCCGGCAAACCATCCATGGGTCCATTGCTCGCCAGCGTTGCTGGCTGTACCCGTCTTTCCCAGGATTGTCACTCCCGGTAGCGCTGCCGCATTTGCCATGCCATACTTCACCGAATCGGCCAGTCCCAGCGCGACCGGACTATCGGCAGTCAAGCCGAGTGCCATCTGCCGATAGGCGCGAGCGAGTTGAAGCGGCGAGATCATCCCGCCCTTAAGACCCAGCACTACAAGCTCGCGGCCTTCAACGGTCGCAAGTTCGTGCGGGTCATGTGGGATGCCTGACTGACGCAGCGCGTCCTCCAGGTTTTCGGGCGAGAATCTCTTGGCTAGATCAGCGAAGTAAGTGTTGCAGGATTCGGCCAGTCCGGCTTCCGCGTCAAAGACAATTGCATCTCCGGGATGGGTACAAGGCAGATAGCGGCTCCCGACATGAAGGTCACGCTTGCAGAGCACCTCTGTATTCGAATTCACAATGTGATGCCGTAACGCGTAGTCGAGGACCAGAGGCTTCAATGAAGAACCGGGAGTTCCCCGGCGCGTATCCCGCACTTCACCGAGCAACCGCCCCGTCTTGAAGTCGAGAATCAAAGCCGAAGCCTGGCTTCCGCGAAGAGCCTCGGCCAAAGGAGCTTGCATTGACTGGGCACATACTGCATGTTCACTACAGATGAGCAGAAGAAGAATAAGCGCAGAAATCTTTATAGATCCCGAGCAATGTATACCTCTGGGAAAGTCGGGGGATGTTTTGGCAACGGGAATACAGGGTAACGTTAAGTGGTCGCTAACAAAATTCGCGACAGCCGAAAGTTTTTGTTCATCCAAGCCCAAAGTGACCTTTCCTCGCTAATCAAGCAGCCCGCCTGCCGAACATCTAAGCGATTGTAGTTAAGAGTACCCACAGATCTTCCATCCGAGTGTATCCAAAGCTGCTTGGAGCCTGAGCAATCTTGATCGTTGCGGCGGTACGCCCAGTCACGCTTACGCGGGCACCCTCGTTGATGAATAATTTGGCGGTCGCTAAGCCGATGCCGGTGGTTCCGCCTGTAATAAGCGCAGTTTTTCCTTTGAACCGATCCATGTTGTCTCCTGTGTTTATCTGTTCTGAAGCATTTAGGAACGCGTGAGTGCATTAATCGCAGTCGTGCATTGTTCTCCGGCAGCGCCTGGTCTGCGTGGACTCTTCATCATTTCTCCGCTACCTTGCGCGCAACCTCAAGCGCCGTCGCCCCGACCCTGGCGCCGAGTCGGTACGCCGTTTCATTCACCGCCGAGATAATGCCCTGTGTCAGCGTTGACTCGCCATCACCAATACACGCCGAATCCGCGGAGACCGTAGCGGCGGCAATCCCATCCGAATCGAGAAGAGGAAGGCAGGCAGCGCCCGCGAGGTCGACGCCGAAGCCGGCATCGTTAAAGAAAACAAGGCGCGGCTTGAAGGAACGCGTAAATGGAGCAGCGCTTCTGCCGCCATGACTACCGCTTGCCACGACCAAGCCTGCATCTTCTGGAGTTGCGAATGAGATGGAGCCTATGCAGAGGATGCCGTCAACAAAGGCGCGTTCCTCTACCGGTGCCTCCACCTCTGCGTGGGGCCACGGGGCAGACTTCAGTAGCTCCACTGCTTGTGCGACGGTTTGACCGGTCTCTACGCCACAGGTGGCCGCAAGTTTGTTGACGCGACTGATGATCCCCCGATGGAGCATGTCTGCGGCGTCGCCGGCCCGGGCGCTGTGCGTCGCTGCGGCCGCCATAGCCATGCCATGCTGGTCCGCCCAAGGCAGACCGCTGACCCCCGCCTCATCCCGGCCGATGCCGCAGTCATGATGTATGGCAGCGCGAACACCGGCTCTGGCCGAGTAGTACGCCACGTAGGCCGTGGCATTCGAACCGCCAACAACGACGGCACCGTTTGCTTCAGGAGGAAGCTTTACAACCCCATCGACCACCAGAACAGGAACGTCTATTGAGAGCACTTCCGACCTCCGAAAAACTGTATGTGCTCACGCGAATCGCCCCCAGATAGGTACGTCATCCGCGTCAGCAGTTCGCCGCTACTTTTTCGCCTCGCCGACCTCGATGAGGTGGCCGTCGGGATCGCGCATATAGCACCGCGTCTCGGACTCATGAACCTTGGGTTCGGTGAGGAACTTCGCACCCGGACCTTTCCAACGTTCGTAGCACTCCGCAATGTTCGCGACGCGGATGTTCATGAAGCTGCTGACAGCCTCGCCATCCTTCGGAGCCGAAAGGTAGACGGCCGGCTTGTCGTCGGTCGGCCCGCCGCCCACGTTGATGATGACCCAGGTGTTCTCGAGCTGGACGATGCACGGCGTGCCGTTTTCGCCGTCCATGACGACTATCCCGCCGAGGATTTGCGAGTAAAAGTCCAGCGACTTCTTTATGTCCGCCGAAACGAGAAAGTGCGTCACGGTGAAGCCCGTGGTGGGGAAGATTTCGTAGTTGGTATTTGGCATTTCTAGGCCCTCCGAAAAAGTGTGTGTGCGCTCGCGAATCGGACCGAGATAGGTACGTCGTCCACGACCCCAGTTCTATATCGAACGTTATATTACCCCTACGGAAAGTGTCAATGTTATGTAGTGCGTGGTATAGAATAGTACGGAGCAGCTATGGGACGTCCACGCGAATTCGACATCGACACGGCCATCAAGACGGCGACTGAACTTTTCTGGCGAAAGGGCTACGAAGGCACATCGCTTAGTGATCTCACCGGTGCTATGCGCATCACCGCGCCGAGCTTCTATTTTGCTTTTGGAAATAAGGAAAAGCTCTTCCGGGTAGTCATCGAGCGGTATTACGAAAAACAGCTAGAACTTCTTGAGAGTGCGCTTCGGGAACCGACTGTGCGAGGTGTGGCGGAGAAGTTTCTCTATGGCTATGCCGACGTCCTCACCGGGCCATCTCACGCGCCTGGCTGCCTCGCTCTCAACAGTTCTCTTCCTTCTGCAGAAGATGACACAGTTCGCGCTTGGCTGGCCAAGTTGCGCGGCGAGTTGATCGTCCGACTTCGTAAACGAATTGCCAAGGCCCGTGGCACCACCGACCTTCCTGTAAATGCTGATCCCGATGTGCTCGCGCGTTACATCGCAGTAATCGCATGGGGGTTGGCGGTCGAAGCTCAATCGGGAGCCAAGCGCAAAGACCTATACAGTGCAATCGCAGCGGGCCTCGCAGCGTGGCCTGCTGCTGCCGTTCCCGCCCCGGAGCGCCGCCTGCTGCCAACTACTCGTAAGAGCGCGTCCGCACACCGTCGGCAGTAGTGTCTTTGAATGCCCGGCGGTAGGCCTCCATCGGTCCGACGAAAGAAGGCTGCTCCTGGGGTCATGGGTCGTACCGCCGCTAATGCCCGCTACTAGAACCGTTGATGTCGGCTCGAGAGGGAACGCGCCCGACTCTGGCTAGAGACAACTCCCGTCTTGCAATGGACGCCTCATGTCGGTGAGGCGCCACTTTATGGAAGCAGGTTTCTCACAGGGAGAAACCTGGCGTGGAGTTTGCTAAGACGCTTTGCGCTCGGCTGCAAGAACGACAAAGAGAATGGTGGAAGGCTTAGTGGAACGGTTGTGCCAGCTATGGAATGTTCCGTTATTCACTAGCAGATCGCCCGCCTTGAGCGTGAGTTCGTGTACCTGACCATCTTCGCCAGGGTATCCGGCGTTCACTTCACCATCCATCACTATGGCAAGATCGATGCTGTCGGTGCGATGCATCCCGTCACCTTCTTTTCCTGGGACCATTCCTGGAGTGCCCATATCGATCGAAGCGGCAGCAGTACGTTGAAGCTCCGATGGTCCCTCTGCCATCTCAGGGGCTATCGTAAAGAGATCAACTCGAAGACCACCGAGCGGACCAAACATCCCCAGCGGTTTATATTCGCCCAGAACCTGCTCTGGCGTTAGCGGTAGTTCGGGAACTTTGTCGAATCCCCAGATGTTGGTAAGGAAGTCGACTGTTGCTGTGTCAATGGTATCGACTTTGGTGGCTACGCCAGTTTTGCCCTCGGCAGTGATGATTCTTTGGATCTTCATCTTGTTCTCTCCTGATTCGGTTGGAATGCTTTCGTCTCGGTTAAACAGCGCTCAATCCGCCGTCTACGACCAGATCAATGCCTGTAATAAAACTGGCCTCGCTCGATGCCAGGAAGAGCGCTGCCGCCGCGATCTCCTCGGGCCGGCCCATCCTGCCAAGCGGCGTGGCCTTGACGAACTGCGCCTTTCCCGCCTCGGTAGCCTCTTTCGAGCCGAACAAGCCGTCGAGGATCGGCGTCTCCGTGGCTCCGGGACTGAGGACATTTGAGCGAATGCCTCGATCCTTCAGTTCCATGGTCCAGGTGCGGACGAAAGCTCGCAGAGCTGCTTTGGTGCCGCTGTATGCGCTGCGGCCTGGAGTGGCCTTGTCCTTGCCCGCTGAAGTGATGAGGATGATCGAGCCGCCGTCGTTCATCAATGGCAGCGCCTTCTGGACGGTGAAGAAAGCGCCGCGCGCATTCGTAGCGAAGGTCTGATCGAAAAACTCAGGTGTTGCAGTTGCGATTGGGCCCATTCCGACGAAACCCGCATTTGCGACAACGACATCGATTTTCCGCCCCTCAGAAGAGACAACCGAATAGAGCCGATCCAAATCCTCCAGCTTTGAAACGTCGCCCTGAACCGCGGTGACGTTCTTGCCGATCTCGGCCACTGCCTTATCCAACTCCGATTGACGGCGGCTGGTGATGAAGACGTATGCGCCTTCCGACACATAACGCTTTGCGATGGCGAGTCCGATTCCGCTACTGCCGCCAGTGATAATGGCGACCTTTCCCTGTAGTGCAGGCATATTGTGCCCTCCTGTGGCATCGACGCGGTTGTATAGCGATAGCTATACAAAATTGACAACCTTCCCGATCGTACTATAGGGTTCGTTACAGTACAAGGGTTGGCGCGACCCTACGACATGCAACAACAGCGAATCGGCTGTTAACTATTCACCAGCGGTCGGCTCCAAAGGAGGGTGTGGAATGAGTAAAGAACAAGGCGCTGGATTCTACCGTTTCAACGTTGGAGAGTTCGAAGTTGCATCCGTCAGCGACGGATTTCTCCAGTTTGAGAATCTCAAGACCATGATCGCGGCAGGTGCCACCGATCAGGACTTTCAAGCTTTTATGGAGAGCAAGTTTCTGCCTTCCACAACGGCTTACTTTCAGATCAATTCACTGTATGTAGACACCGGAAAACACAAGGTACTTATCGACAACGGTATGGGGTCATACCTTGGGCCATCCGGCGGACACCTGCCCAATCACCTCCGCAACCTCGGTGTCGCTCCAGAAGAAATTGACACCATCATCATCTCCCACGCACATCTGGATCATGTGTTCGGTACCCTCGCATCCGATGGCTCCCAGGTTTTTCCGAACGCCCGCTATGTGGTCGGTGAGCAGGAGTGGACCTACTGGATGAAGCCAGACATTAAGCTTGGAAATCTCCTCCCGGATGAGTGGAAGCAAATGATTGTTGCGGGGGCGAAACGTCATCTTAGCGGAATCAAGGAGCGAGTCGAGTTCGTGAAGCCGGGTCAGGAGGTCGTGACCGGGATTGCCGCAGTGGAAGCGTTCGGCCACACGCCAGGTATGCTCGCCTTCAATATTTCATCGGGGTCGGAGAGCCTCTTCTATTCTGCGGACGCGTTGCATCATTTCGCCCTCAGCATTGCGCATCCCGAGTGGCACGTCGGATTCGACAACGATCAAGAATTGGGGGCTCGCACAAGGCTACGCGCCCTCAATCAGGTCATTGCTGAAAGATCGCTAGTGTTGGTGCCTCATTTTCCGTTCCCCGGACTTGGCCACATCACCCAACGAGGGCAAGTGCGAAGCTGGGAGCCGACAGTTTGGCACTGGTAACAGGCTTCGTTCGAATCGTGCAGCACCTGTGTCTAGTGCTGGCGTGCATTCACGCTGGGGAAGTCATGCATGCAGTATCAAGTGCTTTTCGTCAGGCACCGCTCATTGGAGGGCGCGCCCCCTAGCGCAGAGTGCCGACCCGCCATGAGGTACCAGCCGTTACCAGTCGTCTGTGAGGACTTCGCGCCAAGGTCTCCCGCCTTGCGACTTCAACTCACTGACAAAGGGGATTTGCCGCCGCTTACGCAGAGGATACCGAGTGGCGAAACCGAATTGCGGCATCGCATGGCCGTGAAGTTCCAATATGAATGGCATGATGACGACGGCCGATCGTTCCGGTCGTACGGCAAGGAACTTTGAGAGTTTGCATCCTCCGGACTTATGCCACGGGGGAAAGGCAGCATCTATGACCTTGTCATCGCCGAGGCGTAGCGCAAGTTGTGGGCGTTCATTGGCCTACGGCACGGAGCCAGCGGATGCAGCCTTAGCCTGATCCATCGTTCGACCTGTCGACGCCAAAAGGCCTGTTGCTAAGAGGCGAAACGCCTCGACCGCTTTTGGGAGCACCGAGCGCGGATGGTCGCTAGCTGCCACCCACAAGGCAGCGTTCAGCGCTGCTCCACTGAGCAGGCGAGCAGCCGCTTCAACGTCTACGGGCTTCAATATACCTTCAGCGATTAGTTTCGCTACGGCCCGCTTGGTCATCTCCAGACACGCATTCTGGCTCGGCCAGAGCGACGGATCGCCGAGGAATGCGGGCCCATCGAGCAGCACAATTCGCCGCACTTCGGGGTCTAATGCCATCTCAATATATGCTGAACCCTCGGCGAGCAGCCCCTCCCAATCGTTCTCTGCGACCGCTCCGGCTTGTTTCGCACACGCGGCCATTTCCGCATCAATCTCCGCCACGACAGCGCCAAGCAGCCCCTTCTTGTCGCCAAAATGGTGATACAGCGCGCCTCGCGTCAATCCAGCATCTGCTGTGAGTTGATCCATCGATGACGCGGCAAACCCGACGGAAGCGAATGCCTTTCGTGCCGCCGCGATCAGCTTGATGCGGTTCTTTTCCATTGTCTCGATGCGACGCTTTGGAGCCACAGCACCTTCCTATCAGGAGATTACCAATCCTATTTCATGTACGGAGCGTATGTAGTATCTTTTGACATACGTAGCGTATGTAAAGTGACCTATGCCGAATTGGCCCCTCCGGGCGAAGACTACACAGAACCTGAAAGGATTTTATGACCCAACGTGATCCTGTATTTCCAGCGAACCCCCATGCGCTTTACGCTGCACACGGCTATTCACCTGCCATCAGATCCGAGAACCTGCTTTTTGTGTCCGGCCAAGTTGGAAGCCGAAGCGATGGCTCGCCGGAACCAGACTTTGGGGATCAGGTCCGTTTGGCGTTTGCCAACTTGACAGCGACTTTGCTCGCAGCCGGATGTTCCTTCGATGACATCGTCGACGTAACGACATTCCATACTGATCCCGAGAACCAGTTTGAGACGATAACGGCCGTCAAGAACGAGATTTTCAAACAAAGGCCTTACCCGAACTGGACGGCGGTCGGCGTCAACTGGCTCGCCGGCTTCGACTTCGAGATCAAGGTAATCGCCCGCATTCCGTCTCGTCCTTCAGCGTCGGTGAGCCGCCGCAACCCTCCTACCATGTGGGATATGGCCTCGGTCGGATTCTCGCACATCAGTGTCACGGAACCAGGCCGCCTCGCTTTCTTGTCCGGCCAGGTCGCTTGGCGGCCCAGCGGTGAGGCCGCTCCCAAGGACATCGCCGGCCAGGCAAAGATCGCTAGTGCCAACCTCGCGGCCGCACTCAAGGAACTGGAGGCGTCGCCGCAAGACATTGTGATGCTGCGCGTCTATGTCGTGGATGCGACCACGGAAGCGTTCCAGCAGGTCCTCCCGGCTCTCCATGAACTGGTTGGGAACGCGATGCCAAGCATCACGACAATTGGCGTTCAGGCACTCTATACGCCGGAAATTATGGTCGAGATTGAAATGGTGGTACGTCTTCCTTAAAGTTTGTTTTTCGGCAACGGCGATGTCAATTGTCGTTGGGTTACAGCTAGCGACAGTCGAGCGGATGCTTGGCTTGACGTTTGAATTCGGCGACTGCTTGATGCAAATGAAAATTTGAAGAATGTCTTCAGACTTTGGAGGACGCTGAGCGAAATCTTTGGGGGCCGATCGCAAGCCAAACGATTTCAAATTCAAAAATAGATACATATTCGGTCCACCAACTGTTTACATACAGCGAATACCATGCCGGGTGACAGGCGCTGGGTCCCGATGTACATATGATGAATGCTGTCTCAGCAGTTCTTGGCTTTACAAATCCGTATGGATGAATTGCTCTTCAATCAAGCGATTGAGCGGCGAAGAAAGGAGTATTTGATTCAATTTCACAGTGCAATTATGGCTGCACAGGCGAATGGTGTCCCACCCGAAAATAAGAAGAGTTCTGGATATTTTAGATCCCACTACCCAGATGCGCCTGAACGAGGCTGACCTGGGCTTAACCGCGGGTGCGGTTTGCGAGGAAATTCGAAACCGATGCGCGCCCCAAACATAGCAGCAGGCCTTATCGTGAAGTTTTCGTCCATGCCATCGAAGCTGACCGCGAAACATTACCCATTGCCTACCATCAGTCGAGCGTAGTGATGCCGCACGAGCGAAGATAATCGAATGTGCCATCGTAGAATGAGCGGGGTCGTGTGATCGGAGGTGTTTCCTTTTGGAACGAAGACGATCATCCCCTGCCGAGCTCGCCTCAAGATCACTCGATATGCGTTCTTCAGGTACAGTCGCCTGGAATCGTCCTTGATGGATTGCCACTTGGTGCCCTTGAAGGTCTGGTAGGCCCATTTCCCATTCTTGTGATGCAGGTCTCCATCCCAACATATTCCGACCCAATCCAGCTCAAGCCCCTATACGGCAAACTCACTTGCCACGTCGTCTGAATAGTATGACGATCGAACATCTGTGCTGGCGTTGAGAAACCAGTGTGCCGGCTCGATCTCTGCTTTGATTTGGATACCTTCGGGCCGAAGACAGCGACTGTGCGATACTGAGAATACTTTGAGCGCAGGTGCAACCAAAGCTGCCGCAGGGGGCTTTTTGAAGCCGTCATCGTGATGCAGTAAGGAACGCTTAACTTATTCGATCTATTGCACTTGTAGAGCCGGGATGGCGGAACTGGCAGACGCAGCGGACTCAAAATCCGCCGGGCTTCGGCCCGTGGGGGTTCGACCCCCCCTCCCGGCACCATAGAATCCAGTTTAGTTTCAGTGTCTTACGAGAAGGCGACACAGAACTTCTAGTACACTTCGGGTACAAAATAGGGTACAGTGCGCATCCTGCATATTTTGAATAGGTTAAGCATCTCTGGCACTTACTCTGCCCCAGCAATCTATGTCTAGTTAGCCTCGCTTTACGCTAGATGACGGAATGCGCAGCGGATAATCAGTCCGCCTAAGAGGAGCCTCTGACTATCTGACAGTTGGGCGCACTTTTTCACTGGTGTGTGCCTTTTGGCAGATAGAGAAGAGGGAACAGCAATGGACCCTTACCCTCCAGGCTATTGTGGTTACAGGAACGTTGCGCTCACCCTAGATGAGCGACTCGCCCTGTTCTCGCCATCGGCTAGCAGATAAGGAAGACAAGCCTCGCTTAGGGGATGAGTGTACCGGGACATGCGCTACGTTGTGGACCTGAGACATCCGTTACAAACCCGTTGCTGGGTAAGGGGTCTTCCCAATCTTCCGGACTGCGCTCGCGCAGAACAGATCCCGACGACTAACGGATAATCGGTCGCCTTTGGAGATCGTGCTTTCGACGGCCCATGGTGCGGCACTCGACTCGGTCCGCGTCAGTTGATCGATACTGCACCTTGCGCTTCTATGCGCCTGGACCAAGATGGATCTAGATGGCCGAATCCAATTGATTTTTGGCATTCGTTGCCCTTTCAGGTTCGCAATAATCAGACTTCAGAATCAAACGCGAGTTCAAGCTATGTCCAGTCGCCCACGCGTCATCGCGTTCTTAGTTGCTTCGCCGTTCGAGCTTCTCGATTTGGCCGGGCCAGCTTCTGTATTTTCGTACCCTAAGGTGAACGCCAAACCCCACTACCTTCTAAAGATTCTTTCGACGAACAGTGACACAGAGGTACAGAGCACTGCAGGGCTGGCGATTAACAATTCTGTCCATTTCTCCACGTACAAGGGGCCGATCGACACCCTCATCGCCGTTGGGGGAGAAGGCTCTCTTAGAAGGCAGGCGGACGATGTCATTCGCTGGATACGCAAACGGGCTTCGCACGCCCATCGCATTGCCTCTGTTTGCACTGGAGCTTTCATGCTTGCCCCGACAGGAGTGCTTGATGGAAGGCGCGTGACGACCCACTGGCGCTATCTCGATTTGTTGGCGGAAACTCACAAGCAATTGCTGATCGAACGCGATCCGATCTTCATCAAAGACGGCAAGGTCTACACGACGGCTGGGGTCAGCGCAGGAATCGATCTTGCACTGTATCTCGTCGAGGAAGACCTTGGGCAAACGGTGGCAGCATCTGTAGCTCGTGAAATGGTCCTGTTCTTGAGGCGACCTGGTAATCAAGCGCAATTCAGCACGTTGCTTGCTCAGCAAGCGTACGTGATTGGCACTCCGCTTCGCGATCTTCCGTCGTGGGCAAAAACACGTCTCGGGCAAAAGCTCGATGTGAGTACCCTAGCAAAAGCCGTCGCGATGACACCGAGGACCTTTGCCCGGCAGTTTGAACAACACTTTCGTACGACTCCGGCTCGTTGGATACAATCACTTCGGGTAGAGGCCGCACGACAGCTGGTTGAAGCCCGCGAACTTCCTGTGAAGGCGATCGCCCGGAGCGTCGGATTTCGAGATGAACAAGCGATGCGTCGAGCGTTTCTCCAACAGCTTGCGATTACTCCAAAACAATATCGGGAACGCTTTGGAGTTCAAGAGGCCAGACGCTCTCAGTCGATCGCGCCCATTGGATGACCTCTCATTCTAAAATCTCGCCGGGCGGCAAACCGATGATACGAGACATCTCGTACGCTCAGCCATACGACTGGCAGTCGATGCTCGCATTTTTTCGTGCTCATCACCTTCCGCATCTGGAGTCAGTAGATAGCTCGGGGTATGAGCGTATCGCACACACGCGCGCTGGACTCGGCTGGTTTCGTGTTGAACACCACGATAGCCTTCACGCCATTCGTCTTTCTGTCTGGAACGCTACTGAAGAGGACGTCGTCGAAATCTCTGCGACGGTGGAAGATATGTTCGATCTCAGAGCACAACCTGACATTCTCGATAAAGCGATGAGCAGCGACTCTTCTTTGTTTCAGCTATGGACCCAGTCCCCAGGACTCCGTGTCGGTCGCGCTTGGAATGGCGTTGAATCGATGTTTACTACGGTTCTCGGGCAATTGGTATCCGTGAGCTTCGGTCGAACTTTGATTAACGAGTTGATGAGAACCGCTGAATCGAAAGCGCGTCATCCGAAAACATCTGACGGTATTTATCTATTTCCGACCGCAGAGCAGATCATTGACGCAGACTTGTCGAGTGTTCGTACTTCGGAAGATCGCAGGTCAACTATCCGCACCCTGGCGACGCTCCTTAGAAATGGTTCGATCGATTGGAGCAAAACGGGATCAACGAGCGAGCAAAAAAGGACTCTTCTTGCCATTCCGGGCGTGGGTAGTTGGACAGCAGAGTATATAGCGATGAGGGCTTTCCACGATAATGATGCATTCCCTGCAACAGACTATGGATTAAAGAAGGTGTTGAAGCAACATCCCGAGATTGAGGTCAAACGAGTTCGTCCTTGGCGCGCATATGCCGCATCGGCGCTCTGGAGGAGCTTCGCCGAAGGAAAAGCTATTAGTAATCTCCATACACTTCCCAGGGTTTGAACAAATGTTCGAACTCGTCCATATTTACTCGTTTTCCTTCGAATTCCACGCCTTCGAGCTTTAGCCGTGAGCGTTGTTCGTGAGCTGCATCGCCGCGCAGTTTGATCTCGCCGCCGGCACCCAGAATTCGATGCCACGGCAATTGGTCTACCGGGTCAATCCGAAGAAGCTTGGCGACGGCTCTATGATATCGGGGGTAACCTGCAGCGGCAGCGACGCTGCCGTAGGTGCTGACCTTGCCGACCGGAATTGACAAGATCATCCTTCGAAATGCTATATCGCGCTCCTCGTTGGGTCGAAGCGCCTCACGAAGTAAGCCTCGTTTGCTCCGTTCGATTGACAGCTGTTCGAATACAATCCTTGGCGGCGCTGTTCGGCGTTTTGATTTGGACTGGGCACTCATATGTATTTGTTAGATAACCAGGAGTCCAATTAGGTCGCAGCTCTAGCAAATGCAATGGCCTTGGTATTCGTCTTTCTGCCAGCTGCTTGAAGAGTCGGCGATCACTCGGACTGGAGTCCTGAAGAACGCCCTAGCGATTCAGGGTAGACAGCCATGACACTCAATGGAAGTCTCGTCGGGCAATACCATCTGGTATTCCGTAGCGAGTGTCTTGGTAAGGAGATTGCCTGGCGAGTAGTGTGGTTTAGCGGAGCTTTCCTACGTCAGAATCATCAATCGACATCCAATCTCACTTGAAGAGCGATTGGCAGGATATGCATGCTTTTTGGCATATCCTGCCGCACTGCGCTCTCATCTATCGCTTAGTACGTAAGACTGGTTCATTAAGGAGGACGCGATGAAAGCCGAGGCTCAGAGTGTTGCAACGTTGAAAGAACTTTCCCATGACCCAGTGCAAGAAGGTTTAGAAGAATTAGAAAAATACCTACGTTCTACGCCTCGGTGCGTCGCCAGTGGGCACGCAGAACGAGCCACGGAAGTGCCTCTTGCTTCCACGGAGGATCTGCTACATGACGGTTTCGACCAGTTGGAAAGAACCTTGAAGGCAGCTCGGCTTGATGCGACCACGCATTGCTAAAGAGCATCTACTCCCGCTATGCGAGGCAAAAACTCATTAGAACGTCTGGCAAATTAGAAGGAGCAGCATGAGTTTGTCATACAAAATCGTTGCGTCTCCCATCGGACCGCTGAAAGTGGTCGCCAGCGAGACGGGACTGGTGGCTATTCTTTGGGAAAACGACAGTCCCCGGCGTGTTCGCCTGTCAGAGCTGGTAGAACGTCCGGATCATGCCCTCTTGACTCGCACAGAGAAGGAGCTAGACGAATACTTCGCCGGCAAGCGAGATGCATTCACAGTGCCTCTCGATATGAGAGGTACGCAATTCCAAAAGGAAGTATGGGCAGCACTCCTAGAAATTCCGTTTGGAGAGACTCGCACCTACGGTCAGCTTGCTATTCAACTCGGCAACCCGAAAGCAACACGAGCGGTGGGTGCAGCGAACGGACGGAATCCTCTAGCAATCCTCGTACCCTGCCATCGCGTCATCGGTTTTTCCGGAAAGCTCACCGGGTTCGCAGGCGGGCTAGATGCTAAGGCTCATCTTCTTCGGCTTGAGGGTCGCGACGAAATGCTGTTCTCGTGAAGACGAACAGTTCGAAGCACTTCGAACAAAAGACGGTTGCGGATTCTGAGACAGTCAGAAGGCTCGGCGATCTCAAGTTGGCAGGATTCGCCCTGTTTTTGTCACGACAGGTTTTTCCCTTGGATCATCATAAGCCTGTTTCGCTTGGAGGTTAGGATGGATCGACGTTTACTTGTACTTGCGCTCGGGATGTTCGCTCTCGGCACCGACAGTTTTGTCGTAGCAGGCGTGCTACCAGAGATTTCACGCCACTTCCATATCAGCATCGGCGCTGCTGGACAGATGACAACTGCATATGCGATCACCTACGCCCTCATGGCACCACTACTTGCGGCGGTGGCAGCGCACGTTCCACGGAAAGGCATGTTGCTAACGGGGCTCTGTATCTTCGTCATCGCTAACCTGGTTACGGCAGCGTCACCGAATTTTGCCCTCGCTATCGCGAGCCGAATCTTTGCTGGCATAGGCGCCGCAATGTTTGCGCCGACCGCCACGGGTGCCGCTGCTACTCTGGTTCCGCCCGAACGGCGCGGTTATGCGCTGTCGATCGTGATCGCCGGGCTGACTGCCTCTACGGCTCTTGGTTCACCTATTGGTGCTGTTATCGGCGGACTGGGGGACTGGCGGTGGACGATGGTATTCGTATCAGCTCTCGCCGCAGCGTCGTTGGTGGGTGTTGCTCTTATGTTGGCTCAAGTTCCACCGCCGCCCAAGATCTCTCTCTTCCAGCGCATAAAGCCTGTGGGAGACCCCCGGGTGGCGTTTACGCTCCTCACCACTTGGCTTTATCAAAGCGGGCAGTTTGTCACTTACACGTACTTTACGGTTGTCTTCGATAGAGCTATTGGCCACAACTCTGTATTGGTCGGACTGCTCCTGGTTGCATTTGGGCTTAGTGGAACAGTCGCAAACCTATTCGTCGGGCGGTTGGCGGATTCCATGGGCAATCGCAGGCTAATTTTCGGAATGCTCATTATGCTCACAATCGTTCTTGCGTCCCTCTCTTGGGCGAGCGCGACTTTGTGGACCGCCATCCCTGCTTTGATCCTCTGGGGCGCCTGCGGCTGGGGTCTTCTAGCGCCGCAGCAGCATCGGCTAGTTGCAGTAGCTCCCCAGACGGCCCCTGTTGTACTCGGATTGAACACTTCATGCACATACTTCGGTGTTACAACCGCTGGTGTAATTGGGGCGCTCACCATCAATGTTCTTGGACCTCATCATCTTGGGTATCTAGGTGCGGTCTTCGTAGTTGTTGCATTGGGCGTCGCAGAACTTGCTACCTGGCGAATCAACGTATCGGACAGAGAATTCTCCGTGCTGAAGGGCTGGCTAAGGCCTGATCCACCTATATTGCAAACTGAACCATCACGTCGCCGCCGGTTCTCCCTGAGAATCGGATCTAAGATCGCTCGCCATGAAGGCACCAAACTGTTCTCGGTGTTCACGGGTGTCATTGACAGTTGTTGCACAAAGGCACAACGCAGGGATTGCTCGTCACGAAAGCCGGTAAGCCTTGCAATGGCCTTGACGGGCAACGCTTGCGCTTCGAGACGTCCACATGCTGCCTCTACGCGTAGTGACTGCAGCCAACGAGCCGGTGTTGTACGAAAATGCACCTCGAACTGACCAGCGAAGGTGCGGGTCGTCATTGCGACGACTTTGGCTAACGAGTGAACGTCAAGTCTCTGATTAAGACGAGCCATGGCCCAAGCTGGAAGGTCTTGCATTGGCGTCCCGCTAACGTCGGCCTGCTGACTGAGAATAGTACTGTACTGTGCTTCGCTACCGGGGCAACGCCTGTATAACACCAACTCACGGGCGATAGAAGTAGCAACTTCGTGCACGAGATCTTCTTCGACGAACCCGAGTGCCAGATCGATCCCTGCAGCCACGCCCGCAGTCGTGTAAACATTCCCGTCCTTGATATAAATAGTGTCTTTCTCGACCCGCAGATGTGGATAAAGCTTTGTGAGCTTGTCGACATGATGCCAATGGGTCGTTATTCGCTTTCCATCTAGAACTCCTGTTGGTGCGAGCATGAGCGTTCCAGTACACACAGAGGCGATTCGGCGGACGCGAGCTGCACGCTTACGTATCCAACGGAACAGATCTGGTGATAATTCGCCGAGTGCCCCTTCTCCGCTAATGGCTATAAGCGTGTCTATGGGACCGTTACATTCGGAAAACAATACTCCGTTGCTCACAGAGATGCCGGCCGTGCACTGTACCTCGGGCTCGGGACTTGTCGATAAAATCTTGAGCGCGTATCACGGCTTCCCCTCAACTGCGGGGTAGGAGAACAACAACGAGGCGATCCCTATCAAGTTAAGAAGATCGACTGGCGGAGCAACGATAAAAGCGATGACTCGTGGGCGACTAGGCATAGCATGATCTCGAACGAACAGAATTGCATTTTCCCACGTGTTTTCATCGGTTCGCTACCAACCGGTTCACCTGTCGTCCGACCGCAGCCTACGGCCTAATTCGCTCGACATCACGGCTTGAAGAATGCGCCTCGCACCGTGGCACAAAATGATTGGTTATTGGCAGCATTTGCAACCTCCAATCGGTGAATATAAGTCCGAGAGAATTTGACGTGTATCGAATTCCCTCGCAGTATTGGCGAGCCGCATTGAAGCTCGAAGGGAGAGGAAGATGGATAGGGCGATCTGTGATTCCAACCGGTTAGATGACAGCATAAATGAGGTCGCTGCGTCGGAAGATCTTGTGCAATTAGCTCAGGCCGGCTCCCACGATGCCTTTGAAGAGTTGCAAACAACGTACTCACAGCGGTTATTCAAACAGATCATCGCGATCACCAGACATCACGAAGACGCAGAGGACGCCCTGCAGGACGCTTTATATAAAGCCTACGTTGCATTGCCCCAATTTGGTGGTCGATGCCACATCTACACCTGGATGAGCAGAATCGCTATCAATTGCGCCCTAATGAAAGTCCGGAAGCGGAAGGTTCTTCGAGAATATTCATTGAGCGATCAAAGCCATTCGGATGACCGGGAGCCTATCAAGGAGATCCCGGACCATAAGTGGTCTCCGGAAGAGATCTGCAGAGCCGAAGAATGGCTCCGGCATATTGCCACGGCTTCCCAAACGCTTGATCCAGTGTCGAGACATGCCCTTATGCTACGGGTAAATAACGACTACACGTTAGAGGAAATCGCTGACGCCCTAGACGTTTCAGTATGTGCGGCAAAAGCGAGGTTGTACCGTGCCCGACATCGCCTTAGAGTATTTTGTCCCGACCCCGATGAATGTCGTCCACAACAATCATCTCTTGCCTCTAGCTCATCTCGAACGAGCTCGAAATGAAGTGCTACGCGTCTTAACATAATTCAGCTGAGGGCCCGGACAGGGCGCCGAATCAGTTCGCCTCCACAATTCGGACATCGGCTCTTTAGGACTTCAACCGTGCATTTTCGAAAAAACGTGCATTCGAAGGAGCAGATCATCGCATCTAGCGAATCCTGTGGCAGCTCTCCGCCGCAACGTTCGCAATTGCATTTCATCCCTAACATAGCCCGACCCATTCCTTAGTGCTGTACAGCCGGCGGCACCCGCCTCGTAGCGGTAGAGATCTTCCGCAGTGGCCGCCCCTCAGATTCAAGCATCCGGAGATATCTCCAATATGCTCTCAGACTGTTTGGAACCGTGCGATAGTACACTCCTTGGCCCTCCCTTCGCGATTCAATCAAACCGGACTCTGACAGTACCTTTAGGTGATGGGAGACGGTTGAAGCGCAGACTGAGGTGCCGAGGCAGATATCTTGGCACCGCATCTCATTCAGTTCGGCGATATGTTTGTAGATCAAGAAGCGGGTGTGATCGCAAAATGCTCTTGCGATCTGCACCGCACGCAATTCATCCATCGAGTTCATCAAAGCGTCTCGACCCTCGCATCCCGGCATAGTGTTTTAGTACGCTCGCGAATCTTTCGATGCCTAGGAAAGAGAAGAAGTCTCAGAGTCATCGTTATGGTACTGACGCCGACGCGACGCTAGCGATAGCAGTTAACGGTGGCATGTTCGTCGCCCAACGAAGAGATGAACTGCCCACTTGCCACGTCGTACGAGCCGCGTCAGCATTGGCGTTTATCGCTCCACAGCATCATCGCGCTGACGGGTTCAGTGCCGGATATATGCGCCTCATCAACCTGTGTAGATCGGCGGTGGGCAAGTGTGGCCTGGCAGAATTTGCCTCTTTTTTGTCACAACGATGCTTTCCGATAGTCATCGAACAAGCGCAACGAATTCAGATCATCAAGGAGTTTGCCAATGTTTACGTTCACCCATCGCAACCCGGAGATGCAGATCGACAAGCCACATACCGCATTGGTCTTGGCCGACATCCAAAACGAATTTCTTGAAGAGAAGACCGGGACGTATTACGAGCTGATCGCGGACGCGCTCAAGAAACGTAACGTAGTTGGGAATTTGGAGCAGCTCCTGAAGACTGCGCAGGAACTCGGCTACTACATCATCCATTCGCCACACTGGTACTACCCTACGGACCTCCAATGGAATGTCCCTCCCGGAGCCATCGCGGACTATCTCATTGGTATCGGTTTCTGTGGTCGCAAGGATCCGGTTGATCTCGAAGGCTTCCACGGCTCGCGGTCGGACTATTATGAGCCGTTCAAGAAATATCTGATGGACGGGCATACCTGCAACACGTCACCTCACAAGCATTTTGGCTGCGTAGCGAACGACGTGATCAAGCAATTGCACATGCGCAAGGTTCAGAAGGTAATCATGGCGGGCCCAGTCGCCAATATCTGTCTTGAATCCCACATGCGAGACATTATCGAGGCAGGTTTCGAAGTCGCGTTGGTGCGAGACGCGGTGGCGGCAGGCGTGAACGACGAAGGCGACGGCTACGAAGCGGCAATGGTTAACGCTCGCTTTATGGCGAACGCAATGTGGACCACTGACGAGGCCGTAAAGCGTATGAAGGCAGCGGCTTCGGCATAGCGACACTTTCGGCCGAGTCCTAATTTATAGGGCTTTGTTGCGTGCCGTTTATCAAGCATTGGCAAGAAATCGCGGGATCAATCGCCCACGTGATCTTCCTTAGAGATTGGATGAAGGACAACACGGAAACTAAAGAGGAGTCTTATATGAGCAAGACAATTCTTATCACTGGCACGTCTAACGGCTTCGGAAAAGACGCAGCTATAACGCTTGCTACAGCAGGGCATCAGGTATTCGCATCAATGCGCGATCTGAGTGGTCGCAATCGCGGGGCCGCCGATGATCTGCGTTCCAAAGGTATTGAGGCGTTAGAACTGGACGTTACCAACGACGTCAGTGTTGGCGCTGCGTTCAGCGAGCTGTACAGGAAAACTGGTGGCAAGCTGGATGTCTTGATCAACAATGCAGGCTTGTTTGCTCAAGGGATTTCGGAAACATACACTCCCGAACAGGTCCGCGAAATGTTTGAGGTCAATGTTGTCGGGATTCAGCGTGTGACCCGAGCTGCTCTTCCTGATATGCGGAAGCAGCGATCCGGTCTGATTATCAATATCGGATCGATCCTCGGTCGCGTGACGATTCCATTCATCGGACTTTACGGTGCCTCTAAATTCGCAGTGGAAGCTCTTACTGAGAGCTACCGCTATGAGTTGTCCCAGCTGGGTGTCGACGTCGTACTCGTTCAACCTAGCGCATATCCGACTGGCCTATACTCGGCGACCCAACAGCCCGCTGATGCCGGTCGAGCTCAGGAATATGGAGAGATCGCCACACTTCCAGGTGCATTTGTCCAATTCTTGTCGCGCGTCTTCAGCAGTGCCGAGGCGCCCGACTCCCACGATGTGGCAAAAGAGCTGGTCAAGCTGGTCGAGACGCCTGCAGGTCAGCGTCCTGACCGTCTGATCGTTGGCGCAGGATATGGCGCTGACGCAGTTAACGTCGCCGTGCAACCCATTCAGGCCCAAATGATCTCTGGCATCGGCTTCGATGGACTGACGAAATTGAACGTTCAGTAGTTCAGTCGGAGTTTGAGTCTGTCTTCGTTCATCGACAAGCGAAGACGGGGAACAGGCTCACGCCAGACGCTCGAACCCTCCGCAGCGTCCGAACATAGACCCCGGCAAGCCAACCCTTGGAGTGAGGAAATCAAATGAGTGAAGAGCGAAAAGTCTTGGTCGTAACCGGATCGTCGCAGGGATTGGGCGCGGCGTTCGTAAAGTCTTATAGAGCGCGCGGATGGCGTGTTGTTGGAAATGCGCGTGAGATTAAGCCATCCGATGACGCCGACTACATCACGGTCCCCGGTGACATCGGCGACCCCATTATTGCCAGGAAAGTCGTTCAAACGGCGCTAGACCGCTTCGGTAGAGTCGACACTCTCATCAACAATGCAGGCATCTGGCGTCCAGGACCGATTGCGTCGATCTCTGAAGAGATGTATCGAAGAGTGATGGCGACCAACGTGGATGCCGTCTTCTTCGCAACTCAAGTCGCCGTGCCGGCCATGCAAAAGCAAGGCGGAGGCCACATCATCCAAGTCCTGACGAGCTTGGTTGAACATGCGCTTCAAGATGTGCCCGCTGTCCTGGCCTCTCTATCGAAAGGAGCCTGTGCTTCCGCGACTCGCGGACTTGCGATGGAACTAGCCAGAGACAACATCCGAGTAAATGCTGTATCGCTTGGCATCATCGATACACCGCTCCATGATCCTTCATCTCTGGAGGGAAAGAAGTCGTTCGCCCCGCTAAACCGATATGGGACGGTGGCCGACGTTGTGCGCGCGGTCAACTATCTCGAAGATTCAGATTTTGTCACTGGCGAAATCTCTTATATCGATGGCGGTCGTACGGCTGGTCACTGAGATCTCCGTTGCGGGCGGCGGAACCCTCTCGCAGCGGACAATTTATTGCGTGCTTAAACCTCCCGCGCCGGGACTGATAGCGAGTATGGAAAAAGCATGTCGATGAAATCGTCCTTACAGGAACACTGGCCCGAGTATCTGATAGAGATCGCACTGTTGGCGGTCTTTATGGTCTCGGTTGGGGTTCTCGTAACTGTGTTTGAGGCGCCCCGATCGCTTCTCTACTCGCTCATCCCGAACACAACCCTACGCATTGTCCTGATGGCGACGTCAATCAGCATGGTTTTGGGACTTCTGATTCAATCTCCGTGGGGTAAGCGCTCAGGCGCCCACATGAACCCTGCGATCACAATAGCGTTTCTCCTATTAGAGAAGGTTCACCCCTGGGACGCACTGTTTTACGTCCTCGCACAAACGATGGGTGGAACTCTCGGCATTGCTCTTGTCGCTTTGGCCATGGGGAGCCTGTTTACCGATCCGCCGGTCAGTTATGCCATGACGATGCCAGGCCCCGGTGGTGAAATGATCGCCTTCACGGCAGAGACGCTAATTTCGTTCCTTCTCATGGCAACGATCTTGATTTGTGTCTCCTCGCCTCGTCTGATCCGTTTCACGGCATTGGCTATTGGTGTTCTTGTGGATGTCCTAATCATCATCGAGGCGCCATTGTCCGGAACAAGTATGAACCCGGCTCGAACACTTGCTTCCGCTGTGCCAGGGATGATGTGGCAGCATATCTGGGTGTACCTCGCTGGACCACCTTTGGGGATGTTTGTGGCGGCACAACTGCATAAGCACAGTCTCAAAAATGCGGAGTATGGATGTGCGAAGCTCCTGCATCCACCCAATGTTCGTTGCATTCATTGTGGATATCTATGCGACTGAAAGACTGACTCGTTCCAAATGCATTCCGGGTCCCTGCAGTGTTTCGCCGATCTCCCGTGAGACAGCCCAGGAACAGAATACTGTCGGCAAACTCGTTCCCGGCTACGCCGACATTGTGGCAGGATTTGCCCCTTATATGTCAGATCGTCAGTTTTCGATGCGCGTCTATAAATCGCTAGCACTTATTTAGATAGTTCCGCGGCATTGGGAACCGACGTGCGACTGCGAGCGCGACATTCAAGAAAGGGCAGGTGAAAGCACATGACGACAAAAGCGGGAAATGTACCTAAAGAGAAATTAGCCGAGAAGATCGAAGTGTTTAGGAAGCTGCATGTTCCCGGAACGCCGCTCATCCTCTACAACATCTGGGACGCGGGCAGCGCACGGGCAGTTGCCAGGTCCGGAGCAAGAGCAATTGCAACTAGCAGTTGGGCTGTCGCAAAGGCTCATGGATTCGAAGATGGTGAGCAGATACCCTACGAGCTGGCACTTCAGAGCCTTCGCCAAGTCGTAGAAGCAGTGGATTTGCCAGTAAGCTTTGATCTCGAAAGCGCCTACGGCGAGAACCCGAAGGAAGTGGAGAAAAACTTCTCCCTTGCTATCAGTGCGGGAGCGGTAGGGTGCAACTTTGAGGACAGTGTGCCCGGTACCAGGACGATTCGGGATATAGCGACGCAGGTAGGCCGTATTCGCGCCGCACGCAGAGCCTCGGACGCAGCTGATGTTGAATTCTTCATCAACGCTAGATGTGACCTTTTCTTCCAAGGTCCATCCGTCAAGCACGATGAGGATTTGCTTGCCAAGGTTCTAGATCGAGCATCCGCATATGCAGAAGCCGGAGCGGACGGCCTCTTTGTGCCGGGGTTGACGACGATATCGCTCATCTCCCAACTCGCGAAGAGAAGCCAAATCCCAATAAACATCTTGGCTGATTCATCAACCTCGGTTCAAATGCTGGCCGATAGCGGTGTATCCCGCGTGAGCTATGGGGCAGGCCCCTACATCGAGGCGCTTAATGCTTTGGAACAGGCAGCTCGTGCGGTCACCAGATAGGCAAGGAATCATGGCGTGTGTCGCACCGTTCAGTTCGAGGACAACGCAATAAGTCCATTTACTCGGTCCGTCGGTGAGCACCACGGCTGAAACCGGGCTCCGAAACCTTCAAAGAACGACGCAAAACACCTCACACGAGAGAGACCATGGAAAACACAATCACCGAGACAACGACGGGTTCCGCAAACGCGCAGAGTTCGCTCCACCATAGCCCAAGGCTCTACGTGGGAGTTGCAACTCTGCTCGTATTAGTCTTAGCGGCTGCGATAGTCGGCCCGAAACTTTTCCACGAATCAGCTGTCAGTGCCGCGGCACCTGCCCCAACTGTTATCGTCAGCGAGCCTTTGCAACGAGAGCTTAACGGAAGGCTCCAGTTCTTGGGCCAATTCTCGCCAGTAGAGCAAGTCGAGTTGCGAGCTCAAGTCGGTGGGATACTGACGTACATCGGATTCAAGGACGGCGCCGTAGTCCCGAAGGGCACCCTTCTATTCGTCATTGATCCGACTCCCTATCAGATCAAACTCGACGAAAGTACGGCTCAAGTGGAGAAAGCTCGTGCCCGGCTGGAGCTCTCAGCGACAGAGCTAGCACGTGCTCAAACACTGCAGAAGACGGATGCCGGTACCGTCGAGAACGTAGATCAAAAGGCCGCAGAGCAAAGATCTGCTCAAGCCGCGCTTGAAGAATCAGAAGCCCTCGTTCGTGACGCGAAATTCGATCTCGATCGCACGCGCGTCTATGCTCCATTTTCTGGACGTATGGGTACGCATCTTGTTTCTATTGGCAATCTCGTGTCTGGCAATCGGGGTGGAGGCAGTTCGACGACACTTCTAGCGACTGTCGTTTCCGTCGATCCTATCTACCTAAACTTCGACATGAGCGAAGGCGACTATCTCAACTTCCAGCGCGAGCGGGCATCGCAGAGGAGCGCCCTAGCCAACAGAGTTGATATCTCGCTGAGTGACGAAAGCCAATTCAAGCGCCAAGGCACGTTGAATTTTCTCGATAACACTCTTGATCGTTCGAGCGGAACCATACATGCGCGAGCGACCGTTCCGAACTCAGATCTTCTGCTGGCGCCAGGATCGTTCGGTCGGGTTCGCGTGAACCTGCAGTCTTCAAACCAAGTCTTCCTCGTCCCGGACGCTGCTGTAAGAGCCGATCAGACAGACCGCATGGTTCTAGTTGTTGGACCGGACGGCGTAGCGAAGGAAAAGAAAGTCCAGACCGGAGGCCTTCGCTTTGGCCTGCGCGTTGTTTACTCCGGTCTCACGTCTTCGGATCGAGTTGTTATCGGGGGAACGCCCGTCGCCCCAGGAGCAAAGGTATCGAGTCAGGGCGGCACGATTGCTGCTAGCGCAGATGAAGGGAGCAACTAGGTCTAGCCATGAAACTTACTCATTTCTTCATCGAACACCCACGGTTCGCGATTGTTCTCAACGTGTTCATCGTGCTGGCCGGACTGGCAACGATGTTGTCGTTGCCAATCGCCCAATATCCGAACATTGTCCCCCCGACCATTAAGATCACAACGCTCTTCCCAGGTGCTTCCGCGGATGTTATCGCCCGTACTGTGGCGACACCCCTTGAGCAAGCAATCAATGGCGTAGAAGGCATGGAGTACATCAGCAGCCAATCCACCGGCAACGGCCAGCTAACGATCACGGTCATATTCAAGATTGGGAGCGACGCTGACATTGACCTGTTCCGCACCAATACGCGAGTTCAAAATACACTCTCCCGCCTTCCACAAGAGGTTCAGCTTCAAGGAGTGCAGGTGAAGAAGACGATCGACGATCTTCTGTTGGGTGTGCACGTATATTCGCCCGATGGCTCTCGTTCACCTGAATATCTTTCGAATTACATGGTTCATATTCGCGACGAGATTGCCCGGCTTCCCGGCGTTGCGGACTTCCAACTGTTCGGTGATCGCCAATACGCCATGCGTATTTGGGTTGACCCTGACAAGGCAGCGGCTTACAACATCAGCTCCACCGAGATCCTCGCTGCTCTCCGCGCACAGAACGCCCAAATCTCTGCGGGCGTGTTGAATCAACCGCCGGTGTCCACTAAAGGGGCCTATCAGATCAATGTCGAAGCGTTGGGCCGCCTCAGCACACCAGAGCAATTCGAGGACGTGATTGTCAAGAATGACAGCCAAGGACGTATTACCCGAATCCGCGATATCGGTCGTGCGGAGCTGGGGTCCGCCGACTATAGCTCACTCGCTTACGCGGATAGATATCCCGGCGCTCCCTTTTTTGTGACTCCGACACCGGATGCAAACGTGGTTCAGTTGGAACATGCCATCTGGAAGAAAATGGCTGAATTCAAAAAGACGTTCCCTCCAGGTGTGGATTACATCAAGATCTATGACCCGACGACATTTGTAGGACAGTCGATTGAGGAGGTGATTAAGACAGTTGCTATTGCAATCGTCCTTGTTGTTTTTGTTGTCTTCATTTTCCTGCAGAACTGGAGAGCGACGATCATTCCTGTCGTCGCGATCCCGGTATCGCTGATAGGCACATTCTCCATCTTGACCATGATGGGCGGATCGGTTAACAACCTGTCTCTTTTTGGATTGGTACTTGCCGTCGGTATTGTCGTCGACGATGCCATCGTTGTAGTCGAAAATGTCGAGCGTAATATGGCGCGCGGCTTGTCTCCACTCGAAGCAGCCCACGAGACGATGACCGAAGTGTCAACGGCTCTTATTGCGATCGCTTTGACACTGTGCGCCGTGTTCGTCCCAGTCGCTTTCATCTCCGGAATCCCGGGGCTCTTCTTTAAGCAGTTCGCCATAACGATCGCGGGCTCGACAATCATCTCGTGCTTTGTTTCGCTCACTCTCAGTCCTGCTCTCTGCGCGATCCTCTTGAAACCCCACGCAGTTGGGACCGAGCATGACAGGATTACCGGTTTAGCTCGCCTTTTGAACCCGATCTTCTCGGGCTTCAACGCAGTATTTGATTGGTTGTCTACCAGCTACGGCAACCTGACAAGTCGTCTTGTCCGCATCACCGGCGTCATCCTTCTGGTCTAAGTAACTCTCATAGGGCTGACCGGATTTCAGATGTCTAGGATGGCGACCGGCTTCATCCCCCAGCAGGACATCGGCTACCTCGCTGTCGTGTGCCAGCTTCCTCCAGGGTCAAGCTTGGAGCGAACCGATGAAGTCGTGCGTCGTGTGAATGAAATCGTGCTTACGACTCGCGGAGGTCGTCACACCTCGCCCGTAACGGGACTCGACGTTACCACCAACACTGTTGCGCCGAACGTCGGCACCGTCTTCACTTCGCTGCCTTCCCTCTATGGAGAGCACCTCGAAGGAGTCAACGCAGCATCCATGGTGGCTACTCTTCGCAAGAAATTTGCAGGGTTCAAGGACGCCAATATACTCGTCGTGAATCCACCTGCTGTGAAAGGACTCGGATCGGCTGGTGGTTTCAAAATGATGCTTGAGGACCGTGCAGAACTAGGACCACAAGCGTTGGCCGATGCTACGAATAAGCTCGTGGCGGCGGCTCGAAAAGATCCATCTTTCGCTGCTGTATATACGCTCTACAACGCTGGCTCGCCCAGTGTCTATGCAGACATCGACCGTGAAAAAGCGGAGAAAGTCGGACTTTCTACCGCAGATATCTTTCCCACTCTTGAACTCTACATGGGCTCGCAGTATGTGAACGATTTCAATCTTCTCGGACGTACCTACCCAGTTTTTGTGCAGGGAGATCAACAGTTCCGCCAAACACCAGACGAAATCGGAAGGTTGAAGGCTCGCAACTCAAGTGGTGAGATGGTTCCGATCAGTACGGTTGCCACTTTCAAAGAAAAGACTGCCCCTTATCGTGTGCCCCGTTATAACCTCTATGCTGCTTCAGAAATCATGGGCGAGCCTGCTCCGAATGTCTCGTCAGGAGCCGCGCTCAAACGCATCGAAGAGTTGGCCAAGGAGAACCTTCCCCCAGGTATTACGTTTGAGTGGACGGACCTCGCCTATCAGCAGGCAAAAAAAGGCATCCCTACAGCAGCGATTTTCGGTGCCTCTGCTCTGTTTGTGTTCCTCGTGCTGACTGCGCAGTATGAAAGCTGGAAGATTCCTCTGGCGATCGTGCTGATCGTGCCGATGTGCCTGCTCGCGGCAACGACGGGCCTCAATATCCGGACAATGCCGATTGACATCCTCGCACAGATTGGATTCGTTGTACTGCTTGGTTTAGCCGCTAAGAACGCAATCTTGATCGTCGAGTTTGCCAAGCAGCGGCAAGACCACGATGGAGTGCATGCTCAAGAAGCAGCTGTACACGCAGCCCATGTTCGTCTTCGTCCAATTCTGATGACCTCCTTCGCGTTTATCGCAGGTGTGGGGCCGCTTGTGGTCGCGCATGGCGCGGGCGCGGAGATGCGGCAATCACTCGGGACCACAGTGTTCTTTGGAATGCTCGGTGTAACAGCCTTTGGCCTCCTCTTTACACCAGCCTTTTACGCACTTGTGCGCAAGGGTGAGGCGAAGAAGAAGAGGAAAGTTGGACTTCCCGAGTCGGCTCTTACCACTGCTGCAATCGTTAGCGTATTGGTACTGAGTGTGTTTCTCCAAGGCTGCTCAGTCGGCCCAAAATACAAGGCGCCATCGGGAGCGGCATTAGCCCCTTTTCATAACAGGCAAGAGAGTTCGAACTCCGGCAAAACGCCTGCTCCATCACTCGACGAATGGTGGACCGGCTTCAATGATCCCATGCTCGTCACGATCGAGCAGCGGGCTCTAAGCCAGAACCTCGACCTTGCCGCATCGCTTGAAAGAGTGAATCAAGCGAGAGCAGTTGCCGTTGGGGCTGGCGCCAGATTGTATCCGACCGGCGAACTGGACGCCTCAGCGACTGCTGAGCACCAGAGTTTAGAGGGAAACCTCGGGAATGTTTCTCGTAACGTTCCAAGCTTCCGGCGCAATATCCACGAATACACAATCGGTCCTGTCGCAAGCTGGGAGCTGGATGTGGCGGGCGGAATCCGCCACAACGCTGCGGCAGCACGTGATGAGGTACAAGTTGCCGAAGCGAGTCAGATCGGGACGCGTATCACGGTCGCAGCTGACGCCGCGGACGCATACATGCAAATTCGCGGATATCAAGCGAGGATCGCAATCGCGAATAACCAGGTGGAGACAGACAAACACCTGTTGAAGCTGGTGGAGAACCGACTCGATGCAGGTGCTGCCACGAAACGCGAAATCGCGCAGGCAGAGGCGCTCTTACGGCAAGCTCGTTCAACCCTTCCTCCGCTGCGATTAGCCCTTGAGAAGCAATTGAACCGCTTGGATATCTTGATGGTAGCGCAACCAGGCACGTACGCCCACGAACTCGATGCGGTAACACCTGTACCCTCTATTCCCAACATCGCGAACCAGGAACCAACTGACATGCTACGTCGTCGCCCTGACATCATTGCAGCGGAGAGACGTCTTGCCGCCTCGAACGAACGTATTGGGGTTGCCATTGCTGAGTACTATCCGAAGATTTCGCTGTCGGGAGTTCTAGGTTTTGATAGTTTGAACTCAGGGAGTCTTTTCACCGGGGCCGCTTTTCAACCTGCTGCTGTAGGCGGCTTGCGCTGGCGTCTGTTCGATTTTGGCAGAGTCAATGCTGAAGTGAGACAGGCTCGTGGCGTGAATGCCGAATCTCTCATCGACTACAGGTTGGCTGTGCTGAAGGCTGCGGAAGATGTCGAAAACGCGCTTGCCTCGCTTGCTGAAACAGAGGCTTATAGCACTGAGGTGCAAGCCGAAGTGCAGTCGCTGACAAGATCTCGTGATCTGTCCCAAGAGGCTTACAAAGCTGGTTCAATCACGCTCACCGATGTGCTGGATGCGGACCGTCAATTGCTGACAGCCCAGGACGAATTGGCCTCTAATCGAACCGACGCATCTCGCGCAGCTATAACAGTGTTCCGCTCGTTCGGCGGCGGTTGGCATCCATCCGACTAACCTTAGGTTGCGCGGTGACTTCCTTCATCTAAGGAGACGTGCGGGCTCGAATGATCGTGCCCCGGCACGGTGTCCCAGAGCGCGATATGAAACCTTTGCAAAAGGGCGCGCGACCCGACGAATCACCCGGAAATCGCCCAATTCTGGGGTAATATCGTACCATGACGGAGCGCCGCCATCCCGTTATCGCTTTTCTTGTGCCGTCTCCGTTCGAGATCCTCGATCTGACGGGGCCGGTCTCAGTTTTTGAGCGCGCTACAAAGAATGGCGAACGCCATTACTTGATTCAAATCCTCTCCACCCGATCGGGTGGCACAGTCGAGACTGCAGGCGGGATGTCTATCGGCAACGCCCTCAAATTCTCTGACTATGTGGGACCAATCGATACGCTGATTGCCATCGGAGGCGACGGAGCCGTCGCCGAGCAGTCACCTGAATTGCCGAAATGGCTGCAAGAGCGTGCCCCTTATATTCGCCGTATCGCATCCATCTGTACAGGGGCGTTTATTCTGGCAGGTGCTGGCCTGCTCGATGGGCATCGCGTTGCTACACATTGGCTTTGGTGCGATCTTTTCAAGAACCGCTATAAGCATCTCAGGGTGGAACGCGATCCCATCTTCATCAAAGAGGGCAAGTTTTACACCACCGCCGGTGTGACGGCGGGTATTGATCTGTCTCTCGCACTTGTCGAAGAAGATCTTGGACATGCGGTAGCTGCTGAGATTGCCAGGATATTGGTCCTGTTTCTGAGGCGGCCTGGAGGGCAATCTCAGTACAGCACTTTGTTGGCGCAGCAAGAAGAGATAGAAGACGCGAGGATGCGCGATCTTCCTGTTTGGGTCAAAGCGCATCTAAACCGAAAACTCGACGTTGAAGATCTTGCGAGAGCCGCCGCGATGAGTCCACGGACTTTCATGCGTCAATTCAAAACTCAGTTTGATACGACTCCCGCGCGCTGGGTGCAATCACTTCGCGTCGAAGCCGTGATGCAACATCTTGAAGAGCGCAGTACCTCGCTTAGCAAGATTGCTCACATGACGGGGTTCCGCGACGAACAGGCGTTACGTAGAGCACTTCGACAGCAAATTGGGCTGACGCCGAATCAGTACCGTGAACGATTTGGGGAGTTGGGTCGCGATCGTGGACTACTCCCAGAGCGGCTCTTCGAAGACGAAGCGAGGGTCTAATTTAGTTGCCGCGTCGGCTTTGTCGCCAAATCGATTGCTGAATCTGGAAAGGCTCGTGCTCATTAGACCGACGGTCGAGGGACGTCTGTTCGGCCCACATTTCCAGTGAACGGAGTTCGCCGATGCGTCACATCCCGTGGTCGTTTTCGGTGTGCCGTATCCGTTCGAGATTCTCGATCTGACAGGCCCTGCTTCAGTTTTCGAGCGTCTGTAGTCAATGGAGAGCGATATTATTCGATCCGAATTTTGTACACTCGATCGAACGGCGCTGTGACAACAGAAGGCGGAATGATCATCGCTGATTCCTGCAAATATGCTGACTATGTGGGACCGATCGACACCCTCATTGTGAGCGGGGTGTGGGCGCTGTCACCCCACATGCGATACAAGCTATCTTCGAAGGTGAAGAGATGCCAGGTTTTGAAGGCCGCCCTCGACACACTGGCACTTGGCAGTCTGTTTGCTCTTAGCTTGTGGGAAAAGAGGTTGAAGCGCAAACTCGAAGGACGCCCACTCGAGCCTGAAAACGTGATCGATTTTCGCGGGTCGAGCGAAATCAAGAGAGATGGGCTTCGTTCCGATAGGTGATTGACGCGCATTGCGTAAAGGCTATTTTACAAATTCTGGATTTATAACTTTTGTGAGCACTTGAGAAAAGCTGGTCCAATCGCATGGGTAACCAACCGCGCCGCCACTACAGCCTGGTAGAAAAATGCTTGCCCTTGCAGGAGCTCTATCCAGGTTTAACGGAGTGAGGCTGCGCATCTGTTCGAGCGTTTGCGCTACGTAGTAGATATAAACTCGACTTTCGAATTCGCCTGGACGCTGCCGGAGTTCAAAGACTAAGGCGCCGCCAGGTGGCGTATCGTCACGGCGCCCATCCAGGAGCCAGTTCAGGTTCAAGGCGCCGGCGATATTGGTGAGGTTAGTATCGTGACCTACGAGGATGACTGCCTTGTCTCCGCGCTTGCCCAGTGCGCCGGGGATGGCCTTGCCGGTTTCGGCCTGCTCCAGCGTCTGGAGAATGTGGGCGAGCGTGTTGGAGGCCTGGACGGTGGCCAGGTACGAGGTTCGCCGGGTGAGATCCGATGCTGCGGTGTGCAGGTTCATCAGCTGCTTTAGTGTCGGAAGGTCGACACGGCTCCAGGCGACCTGGTCCATCGGCATGCCGTCGGCATATTCGAGCAGGAAATTCTCCGTGATTGTCGATGCCGTATTGAGCGGGCCTTTTAGTTCCGCGAGATGGTCGCTCTTGCCGCCATCGAGGCTGGCTGGAATAGCCAGCAAAGTCTTCGCTGCAGTGTGGCCGGGGCTAGGACATGGAGTGGATGGCGTGCAGGCTAGGAGAATGCGCTGCAGGGCTTCCAGCTGAGCCCCGTATGCCTCGGTGATGCCGTCCGGATCGGCGCCGATGCGGCCGGCGATGGAGGCTACGGCGCGATCGTGATCGGGCTTGCCGAGTCCGGCGGAGAGCGAGTGGAAGAGCGGATCCTCTTCGCCCTCCGCGAGAAAATGATGCTCCGGCTGCTTGTCATCGCAGCCCGGAAACATGCCCGCGATGAGCGACTTTCCGGTCTCAACCGTGCGCTGGTCTGAATCTGAATAGAAGGAGATGCGCCCGGCATCGGCACAGCCCTGAGCGGCGAAGAGACCTTGCTGAGTATAGTAGGACCGATAGTAGGCGCCGAAGAGGTTCATCAGTCTGGCGCCATGAGGAGTAAGGTGACCAGGAGGAACGTCCCACTTCGGCCACGGTTGGGATGAGTATTGGTTCAGTTGTTCGGCACTTCCAGACGGGGAGCGTACACCATGCCGGCTAAAGATGAGTACGAACTTAACCGTACCTAGTGCTTCCGCTTTCTTCTGCGCATAATTGGGCGGCGCGGCGACGGTCGCGATAAGCAGCAGTGCTAGAACTTGCACCAACCTGGTGGTGTAGATTTTTTTTCTGGTCATGGAAAGAGTTGTTCGCCCCGGTTCTTTGTTCGATGGGTTGATGGACTACTTCGTCGAATACAAGCGGATCTCTGCCGGCTTGCCGCCGGTGGCAGCAGCGCCGATGTAGAGGGCGTGTTGCGAGGGGACGAGAAGGCCGGTTTTCGCGCCCTGCGAGGTGTGGACGACACCGATCGAGCGAACGGTTTTGTCGGCGGCGACTTCGTATGCGTCGATGGCGCCCGCGCCGGCGATGAGGTAAACGCGATGCAGTTCGGCGTCGTAGAAGATATCGTCAGCGCCGGCGTCGGAGGGCAGGTCGGAGAGTTCTTTGCCGGAGTTGCCGTCGAGGACGAGCAGCTTGCCTGGGGTGCGGCAGGCGACGAAGAGCAGCTGATGTTCCTCGTCATAGGCGAGGGGCACATTGTCCTTTGCGCGGGTAAGCTTCCATGTTGCGGACTGCGTGTGGGTCGCACCGTCGAGGACGGCGACTTCCGCAGAGTCGGCGATGTTGACGAAGATGCGGTCTTTCGCATTATCGATGTCAAGACCTTCCGGATGGGTGGCGACTGAGAGCTGCGTCACCAGCGATTGGCTGGTCGTGTCGATGACCGCAACGCTGGCTGGATTCGCAGCATCTCCGCCGCCGTGACCGACATATAACAGCTTCGTCTTGGCGTCGTAGACCATATCGTCAGCGTCGTCGGAGAGCTTGATCGACCTGGCTATCTTCAGAGGCGAGTTTTCATAGATTTTGAGGTCGGCTTGTGAGCCGTCGGAGGCATAGAGACGGCTCGTCTCTGAGAGCCACGCGAGGCCGTGCGGTTTGCCAAGGCCGGTGATCGTCTCGTTGACTTTACCGCTGGCGAGGTCCAGGACCTCAATGGTGTGGTTGCCGGTTGCGGCAATGAAGAGCCGGCTTGCGGAGAGGTCTACTGCGAAATGGTCGAACTTGCCGGTTCCTTCGGGGAGTGTGAAGGTCTTCCTGAGGGTGAGTTGCGAGAAGGCTGCGGGCGTTAAAGCTGCCAAGACTAAGCTTGTGGCCAACTTGGAAATCAAGACATGAGACATGGGACGAAGCATGGATTACTCTTTTCACTTGAATTGGAATTGCAGCCAAAAGGCAGGCCCCGGAAGCAAGGGGCCTTGAATCAAGAATTGCGACTACTTTTCTCTGCTGAGTGACCACCGTACGCCAGCGGCTACAGTGGGCTGATAGAACTCGCGTTGAACAACATTTGTCGTGCTTCCGTTATAGAAGCCAAAGACTTCATTATTAAGGTTCAGTCCATAGGCGTAAACCGAGATCGGTCCTTTGATGTGGTAGGAACCCTGTAAGTCGATCTGGGTATGGGTATAGAAGTAGTTGTCGCCGTTAGGCCCCTTAATTCCAAGTGGGACAGGATTGGGAATGACAATCGGATTCCCATTTCCATCCAGAACAGGATTCCCTGTCTTTGGATCCGTCTGATACTGCTCGTTTTGGTATTGATAGAAGTCAATATTGGCCTGGTTGTAGGTGACGCCCAAGCGGACGGATAACGAGCCTTTGTCGTAAGTGGGACTCAAGTTGAAGGTGTTAGGCGATTGCCGGAGAAGATGTGGCTGATCGGTGCGAAGCAAGAGGCCCCGGGCTAGGGAATCTGTATAACTGTAATTCCCTGAAAATCCAAAACCGCTAAATAGCCCCGGCAAGAAACTAAATTTTTGTTCATAAGCGACTTCAAAGCCCCAAAGCCAAGCGCTCGTGCCGTTAACGGACTGGTCATAACGATAATTTGGGTATTCTTGATAGAGCGAGTCACCCGGAACTACATAACGTTGAGTAGCATAGATCGGACTGGTTATGTCTTTGTAGAAAATACCTGCTTGAAAGAGTCCGAAGGGCTTCAGTTCGGTTTCGTAAAGAAGGTCGTAATTATTCGAATGGGTTGGCTTCAGATTCGGGTTTCCGGCTGAGATGGTGCCACTACCCCCGCCCGTGGCCAGGTTGATTTGAAGTGAAGGGGGAAGATCCTGGTAGTCAGGACGAGCAAAGCCGCGGCCATACACAAACCTGACGCTCGAGCCAGAGGGAAGAGCGTAGCGGAGCTGCATCGTTGGCAACACGTCCACGTAGCTCGGGTGCGTCACCTGGTTGCTGACTGTCGGCGCACTGCCGTCCGCCGGGAAAATTACAACATTCCCTTGCAGTCGCTCGCTCGTGCTTTCGAATCGAAGCCCGGTGTAAAGCTCGAACTTGCCCATAGTGATGGAGTTCGAGAAGTATCCAGCAGGAATGAACTCATCGAAGCTGAAATTTCCGCCAGCGTTGCCGAGCAGCGTGCCGAGCGGGTCGACAGCAATAACTCCGGGATTGTTGCGGATAAACTTGAAGAGAGTACTTACGTCTGTAACTGGACCAAACTGGTACTCGCCGCCGTTGTAGTAATGGTTGTTGCGGAACGAGTCTGGAAACTGGGTAAAAGGAATCGCTGGATTCGTCTCTGGGTTCAGAGCGTATTGGATGTCATTGCTGTTTTGAAATTTGTGCACGTTGCGAAACTTGGCGCCGAACTCGACGATGCCGTGATGATCGCCTACGGAGTAGTTCTCGGTAAAACCAGCGCCACCCTGGACATTCACCTGAGGACCGTAGCTGTAGTCAATGTCGGCTTTTTGCAGGAAGTATTGAGTCGGATCGTAAATGTTGACGCCATTTAGAACGGGGAAGCGCGGTACCAGCGGTTTACTAAGGTCTACTCCAAACTGGACATTATTAATAGGCGCGGTCGAGTCGCTGTTCCCGAACGTGGCGTTTTGATAGCCATGCTCATCGGTGGCTGCACGACCAACTGCAACCTCATAGTTAATAACTGAATTCTTGAAAAACTGGTTTCCGCCAATTGCAAGGCTTCCGATTACCTGGACAGGCCGGCGTTGTTCGGCGCCAAAAGCGACATTGCCGGGGAAACCTGCACCGCCGGGTGCGTCGAACGCTGTGCTACCGTCTACGCTGGAGAGGTTGTAGTCCCAGCGGTCGCCGAAGTTGTTGAAGTGCGAGTAGAGCAGGTGGGCATAGATGTTGGACTGGTCAGTGAGCTTATAGTCAAAGCTGCCCGCGTATCCGTAGCGGTCGCGATAGTAGCGGTATTCACGAAGATCGGCCTGCGCGTAGCTGGCAACATAACTGCCATCTGCGAGTTGATTCGCGACCGGGACGGGTTCCACGTCGTCGATACCGCGTCCGTTAAAGTCATAGGTGAAGCCGCCAATGACACCGAGCCTTTTCGTCGCGCCAAATCGCCTGCCGAGAGTGATGCCAAACTGACTTTCGGTACGGCCATTGATAATCGGCGTGTAACCGCCCTGGCTGAAGGCTTCAATCGTAGGACGCTCATTTGCGGTTTTCGTGCGGAGGTTGATGGATCCACCAATTGCGTCTCCGTCGGAATGAGCCAAGAGAGTCTTATTAATTTCAACAGATTCGACGAGGTCGGCGGGTACGATGTCGAGCTTGATCTGGCGGACATTCTCCGGGGAAGGCACATTCACGCCGTCAATGGTTACGTTGCTAAAGCGCGGCTCGGTCCCACGAATCTGAACGTACTTGCCTTCACCTTCATCGCGCTCCAATGTAACGCTAGGGAGTCTGCCGATGGCGTCTGCCACGTTCGCGTTCGGAAGGCTGGTGATGATGTCGTGCGGTAGTACCTGCAGGATGTTCTCTGCTGTCAGCTCTCGATTGACGGCCTCGGCCTCTCCATGGGCGCGGTTCGCGGTTACCAGGACTTGCTGGTTGGAGTTAGAAACCGCGAGGGTGGCAGTCAGAGTGGTCGTCTGCGTCCCTACAGTAACATTGCTGGTGTACGGAGAGAAGCCAACAAACGTCACCTTGATGGTGTATGACCCAGGAACCAGGTTCAGGAAATGAAAACTTCCTTGAGTATCGGAGGAAGTGGTTTGGCCGCCTGGCTGGAGTTCGACTCTTGCTCCCTGCAATACGGCATTGACGGCGTCAACGACCGTTCCTTGAATGGAGCCTCGGGTGGATTGTCCCTGCGCGTACGAGGACATGAAGAGGACGAGCAGCGTCAACGAGAGTAGAACTTTGATTTTCAATGTAGATCTCCTGGCGTTGGGAACGCCGGTGATAAGTGCAAACACATTCAAACTGGCATCCGGAGAGAAAGCACCCACGGCCACGGTAGCGTTCGAAGTTAAAGCGACGTTAAGCGGACAGTGAATCTTTTCTAAGATTGCGGAAGGCGGGCCGTATGTCGGAAGGAATATGCTGGAATGAATAGAGGAGAGCTCGATCGAAACCGATGCGCATCCTGGTGATTGAAGACGAACCTCGCATGCTACAGCTGCTCCGGCGCGGCCTCTCGGAGCATGGGCATGACGTAATGGTCGCAGTGGATGGGCCGCAGGCATTGAAGGTCACGCTCGATCACGAGTTCGATGTGGTGCTGCTCGACGTGGGACTTCCAGGATTGAGCGGCTACGATGTGGCACAGGTATTGCGCGAGAGAAAGTATTCGGCTTCGATCCTGATGCTCACCGCATTCAACAAAGAAGACGAGATTGTGCGGGGGCTGAATCTGGGCGCGGATGATTATTTGACGAAGCCATTTTCATTTCCTGAATTGCTGGCGAGGCTTCGTGCCGTAACGCGGCCGGTGCCTGAAGCCGCTTCGACAATCTATGAACTGGACGACTTGACGATCGATCGAGCGCATCGCAAGGTGTGTCGCGAGGGTCGCTCGATTGAGCTGACGAAGACCGAGTTCACATTGCTGGAGCTGCTCGTTCATCGCATAGGACAGGTGGCGCCGCGAAGAGTGCTAATCGAAGGGATCTGGGGCATCGATAGCGACATCGGTCATGGCGCCCTGGATGTACTGGTGAATTCGCTGCGCAGTAAGCTGGATGCACCGTTTCATCGCCGCCTGATACATACGGCGCGAGGGCAGGGATATTCGCTTCACTCAGAGGCCGGCGGTCCCGAAACGATGACCCGACAGGCAGCGATACGATGAAGCCGCTGACGATTCGTCTTCGCCTGACACTTTGGTATTTTGTAACGTTCGCAGCCGCGGCGGCGCTGTTGAGCGTGGCGAGTTGGTGGATGCTGCAGAGCAGCGTCGGCACTACGCAGTACTACGAGTTGCAGGAACGCGCGGAAGACGTGCAGGCACTGCTCAAGAGTTACGGACCGGCGATGAGTGTTGAGGAACTCCAAAGAAATCTGCGAGAAATTTACGGACTGAAGGACGATGGCAAATACCTCGAAATAGCCGATGCGCAGGGCCATTGGCTCTATCGCTCACAGCGTATGGCAGATTGGGGTGTTCCACTGCCACTGGCGAACCAGCTTCCGAACGGCGGAGTATCTTCGGATCTGCATAGGGGAAGCTGGAATATCCGTATGCTGGCCTATCCCATCGATGTAAATGGACGGACATATTCAGTGATCGCAGGACTTTCGCTGAGGAGATCGCGCTATCTGCTCTCCGCGTTCACGACACAACTATTGCTTCTGACGCCGGGGGTGCTGTTGCTTGCGGCGATCACCGGCCACTTCATGAGCAGGAAGGCGCTCCAGCCCGTTGCAGCGATCGCGACGGAAGCACGACGCATCAACGATCGCAACCTTGACATTCGCTTGCCGGTGTCGGCGACCCACGACGAAATTTCGCACCTGTCGGAGACACTGAACCAGATGCTGGAACGGGTTGAGGCGGGAGTGCGCAGTATTCGCGATTTTACTGCGAATGCAGCACATGAATTGAGAACGCCGCTGGCGTTGATCCGGACCGAAGTCGAGGTCGCTTTGTCTTTACCGCGCTCGAACGAAGAGTATTGCGAAGCCTGCGAACAGGTGCAGAAGGAGACGGTGCGAATGACCCGTCTTATTGATAGCCTGTTGATGTTAGCCCGCGTTGACGCCGGTACGGAGACGCTGCGGTTTGAGCCAGTCGATCTGAACCAACTCGCACAGCAGCTCGGCGAGAGATGGAAGGTCCCCATGCAACTGGCAGTTCTGGGACTTATCGTCCATATCGACCCGAATCCGGCGTTTGTTTCAGCCGACTTAAGCAGCCTGCAAAGGCTGCTGACGATACTGCTCGATAATGCCTCTCGCTATACTCCGCCGGGCGGCTCGGTGGAGCTTCGAGTCAAACAGGAAGAAGGCCGGGTGATCGTCTCTGTTTCGGATACCGGCATAGGGATAGCGCCTGAACATCAGCTCCGGGTTTTCGACCGGTTCTATCGAGTCGGCCGGTTTGGTAGCGGAAATACAGGCGGATCGGGATTGGGTTTGGCGCTCGCAAAGTGGATCGCAGAGAAACACGGCACCAGTCTCATGCTGAAGAGCGCCGTAGGCGAAGGGGCTTGCTTCCAGTTCTCGATCGCCGGGTCGTCGCGACCCGAAGCCATCAAATTCAGTGAAGCTCTTGTAGCAGATCACAGGATTGAATCTACAATGCCTGGCAAATAGCTCCGAATACGAGCTGCTGCTCCGGCGCGATGGTTGCTAGTTGCTGCGCGACGTCACAAGCCTGCTTCGATGGTGTGCAAATCCGATCAAGGCTACTGGGCTGCAACCGGCCTTCAGGAACATGACCGCAAGCCGCAGAGGATTGCGCCGCGAGTAAGTTGAGCAAATGTCAAATCTCTATGTTCAGTAGAACAAAACCGAGGGTCTTGCCGTGCGCATCGAGCGCAAGGGAGCGCGTTACACTTTCGCCCGGCGGGCGGTGCAAAACAAAATTAAGAGCGCCGAGGCCCGGGATGCAAAAGCGTTCGACCGGGCAAGTGATCATCGAAGCGAAGAGGTCGGTGACCCGCTGCACAGTCACTTGCTGCTCGAGCAACGGATAATCGTCATCGCGATAGGCGATCAGCGAGATGTTGACGAGATTGCCTTTGTCGCCAGTGCGAGCGTGTGCGATCTCTCGGAGTTTCATGAAGCCACCTCAATGCCAATCGTCGGCCTAACTAGACTTCGGGAGAGGAAGGTCGCGTCCATCGCAATGTTTTCGCGGATCGAGGTGACGACGCCTCCCCCGCCCGCGGGGCCATTGACGTAAAGGCTCTCCACTTCGTGCATCAGACGGCGGGCGTCGCTCTCGTCAAAGAACCGGCCAGCCGCACGAAGGCGAACTTCATAAGGCTCGCGGCCGGACTCCGAGAGGGCCGCCCCATGCATGGAATCGATGCCGATGAAATCCATACGCAGGTCGCCAGGGGAGATCCATCCCAATCGACTCTCAAGGATGTGACGAGCAAGCCGAGCACGCGGCAAGGCCCCAACTCCGGCATAGGATATCTGGCCCTCCGCAATCGAGCCAGCCGCAAAACCGGCGGACACCTTCAGGTTTATCGGCCGCTCTACGCCACGCGCGCCTGAGACATGGATCCTGTTGGGCCCGAGTTCGGCGAAGCAGGTCGTGCTGAAATCGGCGGTGACGTCCGGAGTTAGATAGCGCGAGGGGTCCTGCACCTCGTACAGGATTTGCTCCTTGCAGTTGCGGACGGTGAGCGCACCCCCGGCGCCGTCGAGTTTCGAGAGCAGCGCTTCTCCGGTTTCGCTGACTTCGGCAATCGGAAAGCCTATGCGGTCGAGGTCAGGCACATTTTTGAAGCCCGGGTCGGCGAAGTATCCGCCCGTGAGTTGCCCCGCGCACTCCAGCAAGTGGCCGATGGCGGTTCCCTGGCCGAGATGAGTCCAATCATCGAGCGCCCATCCGAACTCATGCACCATCGGCGCAAGGAAGAGCGACGGGTCCGCCACTCGTCCGGTAATAATGACGTGCGCGTTGCCGCGCAGGCAGTCGACGATAGGCTCGATGCCGAGATAAGCATTCGCCGATACAAGATGCTCCCGCGGGTCATGGGAAGCATGGTCCGCAAGAAGATGCATCACATCGTCACCGGAGATCCATGCGACCCGGATTCCGGAAAGACCTAGCGATTGAGCGACTGAGATGGTCTCTCGAGCGGCAGCTTCCGGATTCGCCGCACCCATGTTCGTGATGATGCGAGTACGATTGGCGACGCACAATGGGAGCACGGCTTCCATACGCATCCGCAGCATTGGATCGAAGCCCGGGCTGCGATTCTGGCGCTTGGCCAGTTGTGCCAGCGCGATGGTCCGCTCGGCCAGGCACTCGAAGACGAGGTAATCGAGCTTCCCGTCGCGGGCAAGATCAATTGCAGGGTCGATGCGGTCCCCCGCGAATCCCGCCCCTGCCCCGATCCGGATCGTCTTCATCAATCCTCACTCTAAAAGGAGAAAATGCCGAACGCCACAGCAGCCAAGGCCATCACCAACGATGCCAGAAAGAGGAACGGACCCGAGAAACGCTGGTGCTCGCCAAGGTCAACTTCGGTGAGGCCGGTCACGAGGAACGTTGCGGGAGTAAGCGGGCTGACGGGGAACCCTGTAGTGTGCACGCCGAGAAGCGAGGCCTGAGCAACAGTTATCGGCGCGACTCCATAGGCTCCCGCAGTAGTAGCAATCACAGGAAGCACGCCGAAGTAGAAGGAGTCGGGATCGAAGACAAGGCTAAGCGGCATGGCCACGAGCGCCAGCAGGAACGGGATATGAGTTCCGAGACGGGCGGGAATGATATGCACGCAGGCAGTCGCCATGGCCGCGAGCATCCCCGTTCCTTTGAGGATGCCGGTGAAGCACCCGCTGCGCAGAGAATCGCAGTCATCGTGATTGCGGCCTTCGCATGCGCCTCGATTTGGATGCGCTGTCGCTCAGCATTGGGAACGTTCACGATGAGTGCAACCACGGTCCCCACCATGAAGCAGACCGCGGGTTCAACTTTTCCGGTGACCGCTGCGGCGAGAACGACGAGCGTGAGCGCAACATTGATGGCGAAGCGAACGCTGCTCCGAGGCGGTGTTGATACCGGCGCATGAATCATCGTTCCATTTTCGACGCGACCAAGGCGACGTCCCTCCCGATAGCCCAGCCACGTGCAGATACCCAGAGCAAAAAGCAAACCAACGATTTGTACCGGAAGGAGCGGGCGGAATAGAGAGATCGTGGAGACATGCAGCGATGCAGCGGCCCGGATGGTAGGACCGGTCCAGGGAAGGAAGTTGACGCCGGCGGCGAGCGATGCGGCACAGGCGAGAATGCGGCGGTCGATGCCAACCTCGTCGTAAAGAGGCAGCAGCGCAGGCATCGTGATAAGAAAGACTACGGCGCCCGATCCGTCGAGGTGGATCAGTAGCGCAAGCAGAAACGTCCCTGGAACGATGCGAATGGGGCTCTTCCCAACGATGCGAAGAATCCAGTGGATCAAGGGATTCAGCATTCCCCCGTCGGTCAGCACTCCGAAAAAAAGGATGGCAAAGACGAACATGGAGATGACCGAAGCCATGCTCTGAATGCCGCTGATGATGAAGCCTGAAGTGCGCAACCCAAAGCCACTGGCCAAAGATGTGAGGACGGGAATGAGCACCAATGCGGCAAGCGGAGAGAGCCTGCGGAGGAGAATGGCCGCAAGCACGCCCGCAATCGTTACCGCTCCCCACAGTGCCACGAGCGACACGTCCTCTCCGTTACGCAAAGTCGAAATCGTGCTGAGTATAGGGAGCGCGGAGCTTATCTGTACATTGAATATTCGCGCCGCTATAATCGCGTTCTTCGATGAGACACGAGTTGCGGCAGGTCCGTGCATTCCTCAAGGTCGCCGAGCTGCAAAGCTTCACGCGCGCGGCCGCGGAGCTGCATGTTTCGCAGTCGGCGCTTACCGTGCAGGTAAAACAACTGGAGGAAGAGCTGGGAGTGCTGCTCTTCGACCGTAACAAGCGTGGCGTCGCCATTACAGCGGCCGGTCTAGACTTGCTGGGCCCGCTCCAGCGCATCGTCCTGGACTCTGAAGCTATCGTGGGCTACGCCAGAGACATATCCGCTGTGCGCACCGGCAATCTTGCTTTGGCGGCGTTGCCAACGATAGCGGCCGATCTGCTGCCGCGCGCGATGGATGCCTTCCTGCGAACGAATCCTGAGGTTCGCATCACGGTGCATGATGTGGTTGCCGACCGCGTTCGCGAGCTGGTTACGAAAGCTGCGGTTGATTTCGGCTTAGGCACGGCCAGTCGGCAAGACAAAGAGCTTCAGGCGTATCCGCTATACCACGACCATCTCGCAGCCTTCGTGCCGGCTTCTCACGATCTGGCAAGGAGAGACGAGGTCACGCTTCGGGAGCTGGCAGACTGTGATTTGATCCTGCCGAACCGCGAAAGCAGCGTGCGCAGTATCGTCGAGGCCACGTTTGCGCGCGCACATGTTCAAGCCGCAGTCCGGTATGAGACGAACTACATGCCTACGGCGATTGCGTTCGTGCGAAGAGGTCTGGGGATTGCGATTCTGCCGACGTCGGCTCGGGATGACAACCATGAGCAAGTAGTCTGTGTGCGCATCCGGAAGCCCGCGATGAGTCGCCAAATCTGCCTGCTTCAGAGAGTGGATCGTAGCCTCTCTCCCGCGGCGACAAGCTTTCTGCATACACTACGCGCGGAGATCGCAAGCAGGAATACGCAACGTCGGATGGTTCCGGATCCTCTTCCGGAAAAGCGATGAGTGTATTGAGAAAACCGCAATATACGCAAGCATCGCTGCGGTCGTATAGTTGGCACTCGAATGGCGAAACGCAATTCTCCGTCGGGTTTAGGAGTTACATGCAAATTCAGTACGCTTCCAGGTCGATCCAGCTTATCGGCATTTTCTTCGTGGTCGCGACCTTCGTATTGCCGGGAATCATGAAGTCGCAAACGGTCAACACGGAATCCGGCCCGGTGAAAGGCGCGACTGCTGATGGGGTCATCTCCTATAAGGGAATTCCATACGCGGCCCCACCCGTCGGAGCTCTCCGTTGGCGCGCCCCGCAGCCCCCGGCAAAGTGGTCTACGCCCCTTGCTGCGACCAGCTATGGCCACGATTGCATGCAGCTGCCCTTCCCTAGCGACGCCGCGCCACTGGGGACCACTCCCGCGGAGGATTGCCTTGTTTTGAATATCTGGGCGCCGGAAAAGGCGCAGGCGAAGAAGCTCCCGGTAATGTTTTGGATTTATGGCGGCGGTTGGGTGAACGGCGGTAGCTCGCCCGCGGTCTATGACGGCAGCCAGTTTGCGAAAGGCGGAGTGGTTCTGGTCAGCTTTAACTACAGACTAGGCCGCTTTGGCTTCTTTGCTCATCCAGCTCTAACGAAAGAAAACCCAGCAGAAGCGCTGGGCAACTACGGGTACATGGATCAGATCGCGGCCCTCAAATGGGTCCGCCGCAACATCGCCGCCTTCGGTGGAGACCCCGACAACATCACCATCTTCGGCGAATCGGCCGGCGGCTTTTCTGTCCATATGATGATGACCACCAAGCTGACCGATGGACTCTTCCAGCGGGCCATTGTCGAGTCCGGCGGGGGCCGGGCGGGGCTCAACAGCCCTCGGCTTCACGATCCCTCTGCGGGTGGTCGTCCCTCTGCCGAGAGCATTGGTGTCGCCTTTGCCAAAAAGAACGGGATCGAGGGGGAAGACGCCGCAGCACTCGCAAAGCTCCGTGCGCTGCCTGCACCGGCTGTCGTCGACGGGCTGAATATGGCCAGCATGGGTCCGGCTGCGTCCACCTACCCAGGTCCAATGATCGATGGCGTCATTGTGCGTGACGAGCTAGGCGCAATGTACGCGGCTGGCATGCAGCATCCTTTGCCAATGATTGTGGGCGCCAACAGCATGGACATCGGCTTCGCCAGCGCTAAAACCAAGGAAGAACTCTTTGCTACCTTTGGGCCGAATGCCAAAGCTGCGCAGCAAGCCTATGATCCAGACGGTACGGCCGACCTGCGCCTCGTAGCTTTTGAGGTGGGGGGAGACCAGTTCATGGTCGAGCCCGCCCGGTTCGTCGCACGCGAGGTCTCCGCCGCCGGCCCAACAGCGTATGAATTCAAGTTCTCCTATGTCGCCGACTCCGTGCGCAAAGAATGGCCCGGCGCACCCCATGCGACCGAGATTCCTTTCGTCTTCAACACGGTCAGCGCCAGATATGAAAAAGCACTGACTGATGCCGACGAGAAGATGGCGAACAGTGTCAACGCCTATTGGATCAACTTTGCGAAGAACGGCAATCCTAACGGAGCTGGCTTACCGAACTGGCCGGCCTACAAAGCCGATTCCGATCAACTCATGAATTTCGCGAACGACGGACCGAAAGCAATGGCAGATCCATTGAAGATTCGTCTCGATGTCGCAGAAGCCAAAGCGAAATGACTTCCAACCGATTGCCGAATGAGTTCTGCGTCCATCGACAGGCCGAGTCACTCACCGAGATGCTATTCGATTTGAGAAGTCTACGACGTCTCTCGGCTGCTGGCGGACGAAGTGCTGTGAAAACGGGCTTCCAGGTAAGTTCACCGGGCGATCCGGAAGATCACTCATAACGGCAAACGAAGTGAGTGCCGTTGGACTAAAGATCTAGTTCGACCGCCGTCTGCGGAGTCGAGCAACAAATCAAAACGTTCGCTTCGACAGGTCGATCGAGCGGCTCGGGCGCGTAGCTAATCCGTCCATCGATCAACCCGGACTCGCATGTGTGGCAGACACCTACTCGGCACGCCCACCTAACGGGAACGTCACAGGCTTCCGCCAGTTCGAGAAGACTTCCATACCGCGAGTCCCACGGCACCGTGAGACCGCTGCGTGTAAAGGAAACACCAGGGCCAGCGCCAACGCTTTCGGCCGGCGGATGCGGGGGGACGGATGTGGTGGGCGCGATTCCCGGTGTTATGGCCGATTCAGAGCCGAACACTTCGGAGTGTATATAGGAGTCGTGAATACCCCACGATTTCAAATCCGCGACAAAGTCGCGAAGGAAAGCAGCTGGTCCACAGAGATAGAAGTCCGCCTCCTTCGGGACCTGAAGCTGTTGCAGTGATGAGAGATTCAGGCGTCCGGAGACGTCGTAATCCTTACCTGACTGATCGCCATCTTCCGGCTTGCTATAAGCGACGAAAGAATGACCGTGAGGAAGACCACTGAGAAGGGTTCGCACCTCCGCCACAAATGGGTGCTCCTTGCCATTTCGAGTGCCGTAACACCACCACACTTCTCGCATCGAGTTTGCGGCACTATCCGCGAGCGAGTGAAGCATTGAGAGTACCGGGGTCGCCCCGATACCGGCGCTGAGCAAGACAACAGGTAGGTCGCCCGGAGCGAGCGTGAAGCTGCCTCTCGGCGCGCTCACCTGAAGCAGGTCGCCAGCTCGAATAGAGTCATGAAAGTAGCGGCTCCCTGCGCCAGCAGCCCGCTTCACGCTGATACGATACGTTCCTGTACCACTTGGACCGGACATCGAATAGCTTCGGAGGATTGGATCTGAGTCCTTGTCCAGCTTGAGTTTGAAGATTAAGAATTGACCGGGAAGAGGCGTCGGTAATGGGTTGCGGTCCTCGGATTCTAGAACAAACGAAAGTACGTCGACACTCTCGGGATGTACCGCCGCAACTCGCAGTGTGCGGAACCCGCGCCACATCGGCGGTGTTGTGAAAGATGGGGCTAGTCCCGCATTTCCACCTTGTCCAGGCTTCTCCTCGGCATCGGCCAGCGCTGCTAGCGATCCCTTCCAACCGGCGCTGAGTGATGGAACCCGCAAAGCACGTTGCAGTTGTTCCCGCGTGCGGCCGGGCAGGTAAAGCAGTCCATCGATTTCCTGGACTGTGACATGCTCCGGGCCCTCGGCAACCTTCACGATCTCGTCGCCCGCGCCAATCTCCCCTTCCTCGATGACACGACAATAAAAGCCTGGCCGCTTATGCGAGACCAGGAGCGCTGGCATCTGCGGGTTGTTCATCCGTATGCCGACTCGATAGCAGGTGACGCGCGGCTGCGTCACTTCAAACAGCGCGCCTCCGATCTGGTAGCGATCTCCGATGCACACCTCATCATCGCCAAGACCATCAACTGTCAGGTTTTCGCCGAACTGGCCATACTCGAAGTCGTGGCGCGCGAGGTGTGTCTCCCAGTAGCGATAGGAATCGAGCTGATACACCATCACCGCGCGGTGCTCTCCACCGTGGCCCGCGAGGTCGCCCTGGCCATCACCGTCAAGGTTAAGACGGCGCGCCATCACCCTGCCGGCTACAGGTCGCTTCCAGACAGCGGTGTGGACTACTTTGCCTTGCCATTCAATATCGACTGGAAGGCCGACGTTCACAGAGACAAGCAAGCTCACGGTGCACTTTCTTTCGTATAAAGACTATAGGAATCGCACTTCACCCGGCACAACGTTGCCGCAGGTGCTCTTTCCATTCGAGCTCAATTCTCCATTACGCAATCCGCTCAACCCATTGGCCCGACAGCATGATTCGCAGGCTTGTCAGCAGGCGCTTGCGGCCAATACTACACGGGGCCAAGCGGCGTAGCCAACCTGTCGAGCGCACACATACGCCTGGCTATCTCGCTGTCGCCGGCAAACAGTGACTCGATCAACTCCCTCTTGCCAGGCTCCATCTCCAGTACTCTCCATCGCGGCGGCAGACGTGCGCTTACATCTCACGTTTTGGCGGTTCGTCTACGCGCCGCGGTCCCTGACGGCTCTCACAGATAAGCAAGCCACCAGTCCTTTCGCCGGTCTTTAAGGCGGCTGAACCACCTGCACAACGGGTAGAGCGAGAACACGACAAAGATGTAGATGAGATAGACCACTGGGAGGGAGTAACCCCAGCCAGCGAAATGACTTGTAAATACGACATCCGGAGTGATCCAGAAACGCCAGTTAGGACTGGTAGCGCGCGCTACCAGAAGGGCAAGAGCATGAATGAGGAAGATATGCAGGGTATAGAAGAAGAAGGGCACCCGGCCATACACGTTAAAGAAGGACCTCAGGCGCGGCGCCCAGCCACGCTCGACCGCTGTGTCGAAGAGCGAAAAGAGCAGCAGGACAATTCCAAGCGTAACCAGCAGGTAGTGCAATGAGGGCGGGTATTTCTGGACGGAGAAGAACGACATAACTGTCTGGGCCGGTGTTCCAAGATGATTGAAGCCGGGGCCTGGGTCGCCGTAGCTGTGAGTAAAACGCAGCAGCGCGAATCCTGCGAGACTGAGAGCCCCGATTAAGGCCGCGAGATGCTGCCGCCGCTCAGGTGATAGAGTGACTACCGCGCCAAAACAGTAACCCAGGGCCATGACCCCGACCCAGGGGAGCACCGGGTAGCCGTAAAGCGCGATGGGATGTTCATGGAAGGTAAGTAGTCCACGTTCGTGAAAAATGCGCCACACATCGGACCAGTCACCCAGCTTGCTGGCATGGACAGGATCAAGGAGATTGTGTCCGAAGATCACGGCAATCGCGAAAAGCGCGATCACCGACACTGGGAGCCATTGCAGCGCGGCCAGCGCAATCATGGAGATGCCAATGACCCAGATGACCTGCAGGATCGGCATCCCGAAGCCGAAAGACCATCCGAAGCTGATGACGGTAATCTCGAAAAAGATTAGCCACAGCCCACGGAGGATGAGGGTGCGGGTGAGAATGGCTGCGCTCTTCCGCTGACGCTGGAGGTAAACGCTGGCCCCAGCCAGCAGAATGAAGCCTGGTGCGCAAATGTGTGTTATCCAGCGAGTGATGAAGAGCGCCGTCCAGGAATGGATCGGATCAGTCGGGTCGATCCCTGCACTCGAGAAATAGTCGCGGGTGTGATCGAGCGCCATGATCACCATCAAGAGGCCGCGGAGTACGTCCAGCGACTGGACTCGGTAATTGCGTCCCGAGTGGGCCAGCGTCGGACTTGTATCGACAGCGACAGAAGTATCCATGGCTAATCTGCAGTTGCTTCCACCAACCTGGGCGTGGGACGGGCCGGCCGGTTCATGAGAGCAAGTCCGGCAATCACGACAATAACTCCTCCGTAGGCGAGCGGAGCGACGATCTCATGCGCGACCATACCCCAGAAGATTCCCCAGACCGGCAGCAGGTAGGTGACGGCGGCGACCTGAGTGGCTGAGATATGCGAAAGCAGATTATAGTACAAAAGATACGCGACGCCGCTCCCTGCGAATCCTAGGACAAGAATTGAAAGTATTGGGGCTGGGCTGATTACAGCCGGGTGTGGGCCGACGAGAGCCAACGGAGTAAGCATGAGTGCCGCGAGGGAGAGCTGCGCGGTTGCAAGTCCGAGGGGATTAAGCGCCTTCAGTTTTGTTTTGGCGATGACAGTCGCTATCGCGTAGCCGAGTGCTCCGAGCGCGATGATCAAAATGCCGAACAGCATACTACCGTGTTCTCGCGGCGTGACCTGCGTTGATGGGCGAGAGAATACAACCAGCGCCACCCCGGCAAAGCCAATAATCACGCCAAGGATGACGTGTAGTGATGCACGAGTGCGACTGACGGCTAAAGAAAGCAGCAGCGTCCAGATCGGAGTCGTGGCGTTCACCACCGCGGCCATGCTGCTTGGTACCGTTCGCTCTCCCCAGGCAAAGAAGCTGAAGGGAATGGCATTATTGAAAAGCGCAACCAGAAAAAGCCAAGGGAAGAGCCTGCGGGGCGGTAGTTTATAACCACTCGCCAGCAAAACAATCCAGAGAAGCAATGCGCCTGTGGATGCGCGAAGAAAGCCAACCCAGACCGGCGGAAAGACCGAAGCCGCAATACGGATCATCAGGAAAGAGACTCCCCAGATCGCTGAGAGCAGAATCAACTCCGCCAAATAACGCGTCTTCATAGATAAAGCGTGGCAGTGAATGGCCATCGTGTCCAATGATTGATATGATCATTGCCATCGGAGATTTCGATGGAAGGTCTTCTTGATCTACGCCAAATTCGAACCTTTATCGAAGTAGCGCGGACCCGCAGTTTCACTAAGGCTGCGGCGCAGCTCTACTATGCACAGTCGAGTATTACCGCACAAGTGCAGGCCCTCGAAAAGGACCTTGGGCTTCCTCTCTTCAATCGTCTCGGGCGGCAGGTAGAGCTCACTGAAATGGGGCGTCAATTCCTCGGTCATGCGGAAAAGTTGATATGCGTGGCCGAGGAGGCGCGACTCTCCGTCCAAAAGAACGGCAACATTGTAGGACCATTAGTGGTGAGCGCGGCAGAGAGCCTGTTGACATACAGGCTGCCCGCGCTTCTACAGGGATTTCAGTCGGCATATCCTGACGTGCAATTAATCCTTCACACCGGCGCATCCTGCTCATCGATCGCCCCGCTGGAGGCAGGCGTGGATCTTGGCATCACGATCGATGAGCCGGTAGAGGTGCCGCAGCTTCTGGTGCAGAGGGTTCGCAGCGAGCGCATGTTGACGGTAGTTGCGGCTGAACATGCGTTAAGCAAGCGAAAGGAGATCTCCGCAGTGGAGATTGCCGAGCAGCAGATCTTGTTGACCGAGCATGGGTGCAGTTATCGTGGTCTGTTCGAGCGCACCTTGATGCAGCAGGGTGGACGGGTGAACAAGTTACTGGAGTTCGCCAGCGTGGAAGCTTTAAAGCAGTGCGCAGTAGCGCGAATGGGCGTGGCCGTTCTGCCCGAGATGGTGGTTGCAGAAGAACTCAAGCGAGGCGTGTTGGTTGCACTGCCCTGGCCGCAAAAACGCATGCACGTGTATACACAACTCGTTCGCCACAGGGACAAGTGGTTCTCGCCGGTGATGAGTGCGTTTTGGACGATGGCAACACAGTTGTTACGCGAACCGACCGAATGAGGTCTCATCCATGGCACGCGCCGTGGCGCGGCCCAATCAAAGCGCCACGTTCTGGCGCTTTTTCCATGACTGCTTGCGTACCTGCAGAAAACCCGGATCGCTCCGCCCAGTCGGCGGCGGCCGCACAGCAGCAGTAGCATGCCTAGATCAAAATCCCATGGAAACCAAACCTCATCGCTGAGCACATAGCGGGTACTTTGATAATTGAATGACCATTCGATGACAAACGAGTCGCAATTGCCAATCGCAAGCCCAACTACGATGAAATTATGGATCGATTGCGGGATCGCGGCACTGTCTATTGGGTTGAGCGAAGCACGCTGGTCCTTCTCGTGTTCTACATGTTTGCGCACAGCATACCGCGAGCATGGAGTACTCTGAACACCGACTTTCCGAACTACTACATGACCGCGCGGCTGGCGCATGAGGGATACGACACCAGCCGCATCTATGAGTGGGTTTGGCTGCAGCGCGAGAAGGATCATCGCGCGGTCGACGACAGGATTATTGGACTCATTCCAATTACCCCGTTTTCGACGCTGGTTATGTGGCCTCTGACGGCTCTGCAGCCGCTTGCGGCCAAACATGCCTGGCTGTTGTTGAACCTCGCTCTGCTGGTTCCTCTTGGCTGCATACTACGCTCGATGACTGGATTACGGTATCAGCGCATTGCGCTGGTCTTCTTGCTAAGCTTCCCGCTCCATCGCAATTTCTTGTTTGGACAGTTCTATGTCTTTCTTTTGTTGTTGATCGCATCAGCCTGCTGGGCCTATCTGCGGGAGTTGTATGTGCTGGCTGGCGTGCTAGTAGCGGTTGCCGCGGCCTGCAAGATCTTTCCCGTCCTGTTTTTTGTCTTTTTCCTGCAGCGCAGATCCTGGAGGGCTTTGACTGCGGGAGTGGTCACGGGGCTGGCAACTGCTGGTACGTCGATCGCCGTCTTTGGCTGGAACCTGCATCGCACCTATTTGCATGAGATCCTGCCATGGACACTGCATGGCGAAGGTCTGCCTCCATATGTGACTTCGAGTGCTTCGATCTCCAGCGTGCTGCATTTTCTTTTGCTCCGCGAGCCCCAGTGGAATCCGCATCCTTGGCACAACTCTCCGCTGTGTTACTCACTATTGCAGCCTGTGCTGCAGATGCTTGTGTTAGCTCCGGCAATTCTACTCATTCGTAAGAACGACCGTACTCGGGACCGGATCTTGTTGGAGTGGTCTGCGCTGCTGGTGGCGTCGCTTGCCATCTCCACCATCCCAGCGTCCTACCATTTTGTGCTCATCGCGCTGCCTATGTGCGTACTCATGGCGAGACTGCTGCAAGGCAGGCAGTATCGGTGGGTAGCAATTCTATCAATTGTTTATGTTGGAATCGGTTTTCCCATGCCCAGTCCAAGCAAAACGTTGGGACTTGCGGTCCTGTTCTATGTGCCTCGTCTGTTTCTGATGCTTGCACTTCTATGCGGACACTATCTTCTGCTATGGCGCGACCGTCCGGTTAGAGCTTCTTCGCGGGACTGGACGCACTACGCGTGGGCGGCTTTCATGTGCGCTTCGGTAGTCCTCAATGTGTCGTCCACTCTTCATCGAGAACGGGCCGTCCGGCAGGAGTACGCCTTTCGAGTGCCGTTACAAACGCAAGCGTTTATGCAGGCAGACCCGCAGTCTGCGGGTACCGAGGTTCGTTACATTGCGCTGAACCAGAGCGGGTATCACTTGATGACGGCGGAAGGGGATAAGGCCTGGATTGATCCGTTCTTGAACGACGATCTGTCCTTCAGCGGCAACTCGGCAATCGGTAGCACGCCGCAGGTTTGGATAGAGCGGGCGCTTAGTCCTCGTTCAAAGGTGGTCGATCTGCGGGATCTCTCGCATGTTGTGCTCGACGATGCGCGTGAGCCGATGCTTTCTGCCGACGGCCAGAGCCTTGGCTTTGTACGCGACTACCGCGGCCGAGGGCGGCTCATGGTGCAAAGAGGCTTCAAGTCCAATTCCGCGACCGAAGGCGCGCTCACCGCCGCCTCGCTCAACATCTACGAGGCGTCGTTTCTCTCCGAAAAGGAATACGCATTTTCCGCAGTAGAGAATGGAGGACCTCCGCAGATCTATGTGACCGATGGGGAGCACTCAAACGCGCTGCTCTCGCTTGGAGAATCCCGCTATCCAGCACTGTCCCCCGATGGCCGTTGGATGGCATATAGTCACCTTGAACATGGGGTGTGGAACCTATGGATCCGCGATGAGAGTAGCGGGGCAATACGGCGTGTAGTTGATGTGCCGTGCAATCAGATTCAATCATCATGGGAGAGTGACTCGAAGACGCTGATCTACGGCACCGACTGCGGCCGCAGCCTGTGGTTCACAGCCGTCGCCCGGCGGCGCGTCATCCCTTGAATGGTAAGTCATAGGGCAGGAATGGGCGTTCAAATCGAGAGCGATCGGGGCTTCACAAAGGGAAGGTAATTCATTCGCCACATTGAGACGGCGGCTGCAAGATCGCTGCGGAAGGCGTAGAAGTGATTGCCCGTTCCACCGCTGCTATTGTCTCCCGCCGCTCAATGAACCTCTCATTTTTTGGAGCTCCTTGCCGATCCAGCCAGCGATCGACACAATCCGATGACAATCTTGTGACGGTAGCTTGACACCCCGCGGCGCCCCGCGAGGCAATCTCTTAGTGAGGGTGTGCTGACTACAAATGCCGAAATCTACTAGTCCATCTAAGAAGGTGGTGTTTTTCTTTCCATCGTTTGCGAGTTCTGAGGCGACAGCCCCACTCGGTGTTTTGGCCGTAGCCACACCCCTGATCCGGGCCGGATATCAGATTACCCTTATCGATTCGACGATCACGCCAGACTACAAGAAACGGGTGCTTCAAGAGGTCCGGGATGCCGTTTGCCTCGGCATCTCGCTTGTCACCGGACCTATGATTCGGGAGACAGTTGAGATTGCGCGAGCAGTCAAAGAGTGGAATCCGGACTTCCCCATCATCCTCGGCGGATGGCATCCATCCCTGCTTCCCGACCAGACACTGCAAGCCGATTGCGTCGATTACATCGTGCGCGGACAGGGTGAAGATGCGCTGCTCGAATTGGTCCAGCATCTCGAAACGAAGGCCGCGCCGGATCTCATCCCGGGCATCGGCTTCAAGCGCGGCGGCAAGCTCATCCTTACTCCGGAACGGCCACTTAAGCCTTTGGTAGACATGCCTCCAAAGGCGTATCACATAGCAGACTTCGATGCCTATGAGCGTGGTTGCGGCAAAAGGTGGGCCATGTACACCTCCAGCCTGGCATGCCCGTTTAACTGTGCGTATTGCACCAACGCAGGCGTCTATGGACGCAAGTGGAACGCTTTGCCGCCCGAGCAGTTCGTTGAAGAGACCGTCGATCTAACGAGGCGATATCGTCTCGAAATGCTCTGGGTGGTCGACGACAACTTCATGGTCGATCTCGACCGCGCCCGCGGCATCGCGGAAGGGCTAGTGCGCGCAGGGTCGCAGTTCAAATGGAGCATACAGGCGACAACCAACATGGTCGCGCGGCTCACGCCAGAGGATCTCAAGCTGATGCGGCGTGCGGGCCTTCACCAGATATGCCAGGGTGTCGACTCAGGATCTCCCAAGATTCTGCAGTTGATGAACAAGACCTTTCAGGATTTCGATCAGATCTACGAGAGCGCCGCTCGCTGCCTCGCCGCCGATATACGGCCGTCTTTCAATATCATCTTTGCATTCCCTGGTGAAGGCCCGAAGGAACGCAGGGAGACAGTCAGCTTCATGATGGACGTCTGCCGGCGCTTTCCTGGAGCCGAATTCTGGACCAACATTTTCACTCCATATCCTGGCTCGCCCATCTTCCAGAAATGCGCCGAATTGGGCATTGAGCCACCTAAGAGCCTTGAGGGCTGGGCCGACTTCTTTCCTCGTTATACACAGCTTCCTTGGCTGAAGGGGCGTGACCATGAAGAGCTGCAGGTCACGCGCGATTACCTTCGCATCGCCTTCGACAGGATTCCCATTGCGACCGATACCCGCGGTCCGATTACCAGAATCGTTCAGAAGTCGATCTCGTTGCCGGCCCGCTGGCGTCTGGACCACGATGTTTACAGGTATCCCGTCGAGATATGGCTTAACAATAAGCTGAAGAAGCGGATGGCTTCGAGCAAGCCCGCGGTTGACGCCAAGAGGCTGGCCAACACACCAGCGGAGGCAGCTTGCTGACACGAGGCAAGGTAGTACTCTTCTACCCGCCATACGACGGACCTCCGCTTGGCGCCCCACTCTCGTTGTTGTCGTTGGCGGGCACGCTCCGCGCAGCCAACTTCGACGTCGTGCTGATCGACGCTGCGATTGAGCCGCGATATCTGGAGCGCATCGCCGAGGAGTGCCAGTCGGCGCTCTGCATCGGCATCTCCGTTCTCACGGGTCCCATGATCCGTGGAGCCATCGACGCGGCCTCCTTTGTCAAGAGCCACGCTCGTGGAGTCTGCATCGTCTTTGGTGGATGGCACCCCACGCTCTGTCCCGAGTCGACTCTGCGTGAGCCGTACGTGGATGTTGTGGTGCGCGGACAAGGGGAGATTACTATAGTTGAACTCGCCACCGCACTCGCTGCCCAGCAGCCCCTGGACCTGATCGCGGGTATCTCCTGGAAGAAGCAGGGGCGCCTCATACAGAACTTCGAACGGCGCGTTCAGCCCGTCGACACGTTTCCTCCCCCTGCCTACGACCTGACCGACTTCGATGCATATGAGCGGGTCGCGGGCAAGCGCGAGTTGGCCTACGCGACGAGCATTGGTTGTCCCTATGCCTGTAACTATTGCACCGATATGGTGGTGTACAAACGCCGTTTTAACGCGTACTCGGCCGAACATGTGGTCGCTGAGCTCGTTAACCTCGTTGAGCGCTATCGCGTTACCAACGTAGCCCTTCTCGACTCGAACTTTCCCGTCGATTTGAAGCGGGCAATCGCCATTGCCAGAGGCATACGCGACTCCGGCGTGAAGTTCACCTGGACCTTCCAGGCATCCACAGACTTCATCTGCCGCATGAGCCAGGAAGAGGTTCAGTTGCTGGCCGACAGCGGCGTAAGCTACATGGGCTTCGGCACCGAATCGACGTCACCGGCGGTTTTGAAGATGATGAACAAGCGCCACCAGCGCGTCGACGAGATGTATGAGACTGCACGCAAAGCTAACCTCGCCGGTATCCGCGTCACCTTCAACCTGATCCTTGGCTATCCGGGTGAAACCGAGGCCGACAGGCTCATCACCTTCAGGACCATGAGCGACATCGGCCGCCAGTTCAGCAATGTTCGCTTCTCTCCGAACATCTTCACACCCTACCCCGGTATTCCGATCTGGCCTCAGCTTCGGGAACTCGGTGTTGTCGAACCGCAGACGCTTGAGGAATGGATGACGATGCCACTCGGAGCCAACCTGTTGCGTTGGCTGAAAGGCCGCGAGCTGGCGCGTCTCGATCGGATGCTCGCTTATTTCCTATTGCTGAATCAGATTCGACGCTCGCAGAAGACTTCGCTCATTCGAAAGCTTACCAGCCTCCTTGTCCAGGCCTCAATTCGATGGCGTCTGGACTCCAGCTTCCTTTCTTTTCCTTGGGAGATGTGGGTCGCGCAACTCACCGAGCACATCGTTAAGCGCCGTTCTCTTGTCACGGGCCAGGCATTGCCCGCGGAGCAAACAAATGTTTGCTGAAATATTTTCCCGCGGAGGTTGGCCAATGACTGAGTTACAGCTGACTCACTCATACCACTTACCCTGCAATGGGCCTGACGAGAACTTCTATGAGGAAGACCTCAGCTTTGACGTCGAGAGATGGCTCGAGATGGAGCTTCTGTACCCAAATAGAAATCTACGCTCTCTGACGCCAGGGTTTTCTCACAGTAGCATGCAAAACGCGCTTGGGACGCTTGAAGAGACCGCGGGGAGGAAAAGATTCTAATGCCATCTCTGCTGCTTACACACGGTTACTTTCTCTACGAAGACCCCAAAGAGGTGCAGATCATGAAGCCGTATGCGCCTCTTGGAATTCTCTATCTCTGCTCCCACTTGCGCCAGCAGGGTTTTGACGTGGAGGTCTTTGATACGACTTTTTCAAGCCGTGAGTCCCTCTTCAATCACTTGCAGAGTGAGAAGCCATCCGTGCTTGGAATCTACGCAAATCTGATGACACGCGGCAACGTGGTAGAAATTATCCGCGTCGCTCGCGAAGCCGGCTGGCGCGTCATCGTTGGTGGGCCCGAGCCCGGTGCATATGCGCAGGAGTTTCTGGAGTCAGGCGCAGAATTTGTCGTCTTTGGTGAAGGCGAGTCCACGATGCAAGAGCTACTGACAGCCCTGCGCGATGGCTCTGACAAGTCCGGCGGGGATTGGAAGTCAAAGATCGCTGGTACAGCGTATCTCGATGAAGAAGGGATCTTTCATCAGAATCCGCCGCGTACGCAAATCGCTGATCTTGACGCCCAACCGTGGCCTGCCCGTCAGGCCATCGACCTGCATCGCTACGTCGATACATGGCGAACTCACCATCGACAAGGCTCAGTCAACTTTATTACCGCGCGCGGGTGCCCTTATAAATGTCGCTGGTGCAGCCATCAAGTCTATGGCCAGACACATCGTCGTCGCAATCCCATCAAGGTTGTCGATGAGCTGGAGTGGCTGTTGACCGAGTACACGCCGGACATCGCCTGGGTGTCTGACGATGTATTCACCATCAACCATGACTGGATCCGCAAGTATGCCGCGGAGATGCGCCGGCGTAGCCTGCACATCCCGTTCGAGTGCATCTCGCGCGCGGACCGGCTCAACGAAGAGATGCTGGACCTGCTCGCTGAACTCGGTTGCTTCCGTATCTGGATCGGCTCAGAGAGTGGTTCGCAGCGATTGCTCGATTCCATGGATCGCGGTGTGAAGGTAGAGCAAGTACAGCGAGCTGTCGAGATGAGCCGCGCGCGGAAGATCGAAAGCGGGATGTTTCTGATGTGGGGATACGAAGGAGAGGAGATGGAAGACATTGAGGCCACCGTCCGTCATGTCAGCAAGGCCAAGCCTGACATCTTCTTCACCACTGTCTCCTATCCGATTAAAGGCACTCCTTACTATCAGCAGGTGCAGAGCAAGCTGGTCCAGCTGAAGCCCTGGGCCCAGACCTCTGATCGCGAGATCAAGATCGCCGGGCGTCATTCGCGGGCTTATTACGCGCATGCCGATAGACTCCTGCGCGATGAAGTGCAATTGGCAAAGCTGCGAGAGAGCGGTGCCGGTAACTCCGCACTTCTCCAGGAGCTCGAGGTGAACATCCGGGCCTCCCGGGAAGGTCTGCTCGCCACCCAGAGCGAGGTGGAAGCATGAGCGCGGAAAGCACGGCTTTTCCGCTCGCGGATTATCCCAGAACTGCCAGCGGCTCAGCCTTCGACCGGATCGCAGAGGACTACGATCAAATATTTACTGACTCTCTGATTGGACGAGCGCAACGTGATTCGGTGTGGAAGGTGCTCACCAAGACCTTCCGAGAGCACGATCACGTTCTCGAGCTCAATTGTGGCACTGGCGAAGATGCCATCTTCCTGGCCGGCAAAGGCATTTCCGTCTTTGCCTGTGATGCTTCCAGACAAATGATCGCAAGGGCCGAGCAGCGCCTCCGGCACATTTCATCTCAGCTGCCCGCGGTCTTCTGTGAATTACCGATAGAGCGACTTAGAGAACTTCAGCCAAAGACCCAATTCGATGGCGCCTTTTCGAACTTCTCCGGGTTGAACTGCGTTGCCGATCTCAGCGAGGTCGCAAGCTCGCTGTCGCATTTAGTCAAACGCGATGGGCGACTGGTTCTATGCTTTTCGACACGCTTCTGTCTCATTGAAATCTTGCACTACCTCGTTCTCGGACAGTGGCGCAAAGCGTTCAGACGTTGCAAAGGCCACACCCGGGTGACGCTCGACGATGTGCAGTTCACGGTTTACTATCCCACCATTCGTCAGATACGCCGATCGTTTGCGCCCTATTTTAGTCTCTACTCCTATACCGGAGTTGGTGTGGCTGTGCCGCCGTCATATCTTGAACGATGGGCTCGCCGGCATCCTGACGTCTTTCGCTTTCTCCGCCGCCTAGAAGGACTTGTTGCGCGCCTGCCAATTCTCCGGAGCACGGGCGACCACGTGCTGCTCTGCTTCGAGAGGGTATCCGGATGACCATGACAATGCACATGCCTGACCAAATCTCCAGCCTTGGACGTCTCACTCCAAGTCGCCGGCATCATTCACAAAACGTATTTGCATTTGAACGGAACTATGTAAGCCGAGTTTACGGAGTTAGCTGTGCCGGGCAGGTGAGCGCGTGATCATCCTCTATCATCCGCGTGCTACCCGGCCTCGCAGCCGACGGTTGCCGCTTGCCGTCCTCGCTCTTGCTGCCGCGCTCGAAGGCAAGGAGCAATACGAGATCGTCGACGGGAATCTTGAAGACGATCCGACCGCCCGCATTCTGGAACTGATCGCGCGGCATAAGATTGAGCTGCTGGGGGTCTCCGCAATGCCCGGTCCGCAGATGGTGGCGGCCATGGAGACCTCTCGAGAGATTCGCCGTCTTCACCCGCACGTCCCTATCTGCTGGGGCGGCTACTTCCCATCTATCTACCCGGATGCTGCGCTGAATGCACGCTACGTGGACTTTGTTGTTCGCGGACAGGGTGAGGATACTCTGTTGGAACTCCTTGACGCGCTACGAGGGAATCGATCGCTTGATTCCGTAAAGGGTCTTTCCTACAAAGATATGTTCGGACTGCGCCACGACAATGGGGAGCGGCCAATGAAAGGACCAGATGAGTTTCCATGGTCGCCGTTTCACCGTCTGCCCGTCGAAAAATACCTAGGTCCATCCTTCTTCGGAAAGCGCACTGCCGTTCATCATGCGAGCATTGGTTGTCCGTTCAACTGTAGCTTCTGTGGTGTTCATGCGGCTTATGGCAATAAAGAGAAGATGGAGTCCCCGGAGCGCACAGTCGCCATCTTGACTCATCTCGTCGAGTGCTACGGAGCAGACTCGGTTCAGTTCTACGACATGAATTTTTTCCTGCGCGAGGATCACGCTCGAGAGCTCTGTGATCGCATGGCGCACTTGAATCTCCGTTGGTGGTGCGAAGCCCGCGTCGACATCATGTCCCGCTACTCGGACGAAACCTTTGCGGCGATCAAGCGGGCTGGCTGCGCGATGATATTTTTCGGTGCGGAATCCGGATCCGACTGGGTTCTCGAGGAGATGCAAAAAGGCATCACTACCCAACAGACCCTCGAGATTGCCCGGCGAACCCGCCAGTTCGGCATCATTCCGGAATTCTCCTTTGTCATTGGCAATCCTAATGATCCGGATCGAGATACACGCGAGACACTGCGCTTCATTCGCAAGATTAAACGCATCAATCCGGATTCAGAGATCATCATCCAGCACTACACGCCTACACCTCAGCCACACGACGCGGGTGGCGAGATGTATGGCAAGATTGAGGTCCCGTTTCCAGATTCACCGGCCGGATGGGCAGCCAAGGAGTGGATGAACTTTACCCTTCGCATCGACACCAATGCTCCATGGCTCAAGCGGCGCACCAAGAAGCTCATCGACAACTTTGAGATTGTCGTTGGTTCGCGTTGGCCGACGGTTCAGGATATCCGGGCTCCGCGCTGGAGCCGCATCTTCCTGCAGGTTCTCAGTGCGTGGCGCTACGCCTTGCATTTCTACAACTTTCCTTTTGAGCTTCATCTTGCAAACCAGTTCATCTCTCTGCGAAAGCCTAAGCGGGAGAGCCTATGAGTACAGGCGCTGGAGCGACGATGGCCTCTTCGATTCAAAGCGGGCCCGGTGTCTTCGATCGTTGGGCAGAGGTCTATGACGCGCAATCGAACCCGCTGCTGAAGCTTGAAGAGCGCTGCACCCTTCCGCTCTTGCCACCTCTCGGTGGGCAGGATGTGCTGGATGTCGGCTGCGGAACCGGGCGCTGGCTAACCAGGCTCGAAGCACTCGGACCTGCTTCGCTCAAGGGCATCGATTGTTCGGCGACTATGCTGCAGCGCGCGCGCGAAAAAGTCCATCCGACTACAACCCTCGAGCTCAATGAGAACTCCGCGCTACCGGAAGACGATGCCTTGAGGAGCATTGTTCTGGCTTCTTTTGTGCTCAGCTATGTCGACGATCTGCAGCAATTCGCACGCGAATGCGCTCGCATCCTCCGACCTCATGGATGGCTGCTTATCTCCGACATGCATCCGGCGACAGCAGTGGAGCGAGGCTGGACACGAAGCTTTCATGCCGATGGGGAGAGGATTGAGATCGCAGCTCATTCCCGATCCATCGATGAGATCGTTTCCGTCTTTCAGCTTCATGGCTTCGAGCTTGAAGACCTTATTGAACCACCATTTGCAGCGCCCGAGCGGGCTGTCTTTGAAGATGCAGGAAAGTTTGCGGACTTTGAAGAACTTTCTGGAGTAGCTGCGATCTATATTGCGAAGTTGCAGAAGCGTGAACCACGTCCGGCAGGGACCCCTGCTCCCGGGAGCCGCACACTCCAGCTTGTCAATGCGCGGGTCGCCACTGGTCCGCTGGGATGGAGAGATGGATCCGTTCTTATCGAGGAGGGTCGGATTGGGTCCCTCAGTCAAGGAGCCGAGGGCTCGGCGGCGACTCTCAATCTGGAGGGTTATGTCCTTCTTCCTGGCCTGATTAATGCGCACGAACATCTCGAGTTTGGATTGTTTCCCAGAGTTGGACGTCCAACAGGCCGCCCTCCATACCAGAGCTCTTCCGAGTGGGCACACGAGATCCATGAGGTCCACGCCGGCCCCATTGAACTCTACAGGCAAATTCCGAAGTCCGATCACCTATGGTGGGGAGCAATACGCAATCTTTTGTGCGGCGTCACAACGGTTTGCCATCACAATCCACTTCACGAGGAACTTGCTCAACCCGATTTTCCGGTGCGGGTTCTCTCGCGCTTCGGCTGGTCGCACTCGCTCGCATTCGACCCGGATCTGGCTGCGAAGTTTCATGACACTCCGACGGATCACCCGTTCATCCTCCACGCGGCTGAGGGTCTTGATGAAGAAAGCAGGAAGGAAATTTACCGCCTCGACCATATGGAGGTGCTCGATGAACGCACCGTTCTCGTTCATGGGCTTGCATGCACGACCGACGAAATAGCGCTAATCAACCAGCGAGGAACTTCGCTGGTCATCTGTCCGACGTCGAATCTCTTTCTCTTTGCAAAGACCATTCCGGCCAGCCTGCTCACTTCCATCGATCGAGTGGCGCTAGGCAGCGACTCACCAATTACCGCGGCAGGCGACCTGCTGGACGAGATTCACTATCTCTCAGCAGAAATGGGCCTCGATCCAAAGCCGATTTACAACATGGTCACCACCGGTCCCGCTGACATCTTTCATTTGGCGGACGGCCAAGGACGGATTGTGGAATCTGGAGTGGCTGATCTCATTGCGATTCCTGACCGGGATCACACGCCCGCCGCCGCGCTGTCGGAACTCTCCTTCCGCGACGTGCAACTGGTGCTACTCGCAGGTCGAGTTCAGATGGCGTCTGCTGAAATGTACGAGCGCTTGACCTCCAACCTCCGCTCGGGTCTGGAATTGATTGAGGTTGCGGGTCTTCAACGCTGGATTCGATCTCCCCTGCAGGACCTCATCACCGCTGCGGAGCGAGTGCTCGGCGAGAACAACCTCTGGCTTGCCGGAAGGGAAGTGCGATATGCCGGTACTGTATGAAATTCAGCCAGCTCAATCAGCGCATCTGGAAGGATCGCGGATCACCGAGCTTCCCATCCTGCTGCTGAATATCCATAGTCAGTGCAATTGCCGCTGTGTGATGTGTGATATCTGGAAGCGAAAAGATGGCCGCGAGTTCCATGCCGCCGATCTCGAGCGCCATCGGGATTCAATCCGAAGACTAGGCGTCAGACAGATTGTGCTCACCGGTGGTGAGCCACTGCTCAATCGTGAGTTGGAGGCAATATGCACATTTTTTCGCGATCTTGGCCTTCACCTCACCTTACTCACTACCGGACTTCTGCTGCAGAAGAAAGCGGCCATCGTTGCAGCGGGCTTTGACGACATCATCATTTCGATCGACGGTCCGCCCGAGATCCATGACCGCATCCGCAATGTTTCCGGCGCTTTTAGGGTCATCCAGAAGGGTATCCTAGCAGTGCGCGCGCTCCGCCCCGAGATGCCGATCTCGTGCCGAACTACCGTGCAGAAGCTGAACTATGCACATTTGCGAGCGACGGTCTCCGCCGCCAGGTCACTTGGGCTCAACAGTATCTCCTTCCTGGCTGCGGACGTCTCGTCGGCTGCTTTTAACCGAGAGGAGCCCTGGGCGCTGGAACGCCAGGAGGAGGTTGCGCTCAGTCGAGCCGAGCTGATGAAGCTCGAGGACGAGATCGAACTACTGATCGAGACCTACCAAGAAGACATCAAAAGCGGCTTTGTTACGGAGAGTCAGGCGAAGCTCCGGAGGATCGCAAATCGCTTTCGGGAACGGATTGACGGTTCACCGACGAAAGCCCCAATCTGCAACGCCCCATGGGTCTCTGCCGTAATGGAGGTGGACGGGAGTGTACGCCCGTGCTTCTTTCATCCCTCAGTCGGCAATGCCCATCAACTCCCACTGGAAGAGGCGATCAACACCGATGCTGCCCTCTCTTTTCGAAGCCGCCTGAAGGTTGCCAGCAATCCAACCTGCCAGCGTTGCGTCTGCTCCCTGAACTACGCTCGATGAGTGGAGGTCGGAAGGCCGGCGATGCGCTGTTCGGCGCCGGTTGACGCCGGATGATTGAGGAAGTACCCATGCGAGACTCGTCGTTCAACGGCGACGCCATCATTTAACGACCTCACACTTCCTCACGGACCTTTAGATGGTACGGGCCACTTGGATGGAACGGCCACTGATTTCCCATAAGTACAACCTTTGTGGGATTGCCGAGTTAGACGCACACGCTCATATTCTCTTCAGCGCGATGCGCCCGGCCCCAGCTAAGAGTTCTGATAGCCGCTCAAAGATACGGCAAGCGCCAAGTACCGTCAACGGTTGGCGCTGAAGACATAAGGACTGCCATGAACGTCCGCATACCTCTTTCGCTCTGCGTTGTCTAGCTACTTGCTTCCCCCTCATCCTGACCTCCAGCTGGGGCCGCCTGTTAAGACCCCTCCCATCCGCCTCGCTCCGCACCTGCAAGCGATGGAGCTTGGCTGGTCGCCATGGCTCTACTTGGGCAAGGCCGATGACGGCCCTGGGGTTAACTGCGGCATGCGGAATTGCGCTCAGCCACTCGATCGCGCATGGGCAGATGAAGGTGTCAGGCTCGACTGCGGCGACGTCAACCCAGAGCACGCTAAGGCCGTCTTCTCCGGGCTTCGCTGCGGATTATGGCAAGCTTCCACTTAGCTTCGAAGCTAACCATGGCCAATGCGCGCCGCAGGTCAAGCTTCTCTCCCGCGGTAGCGGCTATTCGCTTTTTCTCGCGGAGAAAGAGGCGGTGCTGGCGCTGACTAAGCCCGATCTTTCCAGCCAGCAACCGGACTTCAAGACGCAAGCGGGAAAGACCCCGCTGGCATTTGCGAAGGCCGCCAAGCCGGCAAAACCGACATGTTGCGAATGGACCTCGTGGGCGCGAACCGAAGCCTGCAGGCGAGCGGCTCAGAGTTGTTGCCGGGGACGGCAAACTACTTCATCGGCAACGACCCTGCGAAGTGGCTCTCGAAGTTACCGGTCTACGCGAAGGTTAGATATTCGGCTGTCTACCCCGGAGTCGACCTGGTTTACTACGGCAACCAACGCCAGTTGGAGTACGACTTCGTCGTCGCGCCCGGCGCCAGCCCAAAATCAGTGAAGCTCCATTTTGCCGGAGCCCAGAGGATCAGCCCAGCGGCGATTTAACCGTCCTCGTGAATGACGGACAAATTGCTTTCCATAAGCCTGTGGTCTATCAAACCTGGCGGCTAACTGGTTTATTGCGGAACCAAATGGGCGTTCGGCTTGCCTATTGAACCAAGCGCTACAGGCGCGTTCCTATCACTAGCAGGTATTCGTTCTTCGTTTTTGTTTTCCCGGTCGTGTCTTCGTTGTGTTCAGACCATAACCTTTCGAGATCTTCGGCATAGGCCGCCTGAGCCGCGGCATCCAATTTCGCGAACGCCGTCTTCGTAGGTCCGAAGTATTCTCGAAACAAGTGAACGACCTCGCGCGGGGGAAATGGAAGCTCGTTGGTGAAGGCGTATCGCGTAGTTTCCACGTGAACTCCGTGAGCTCCTAGCCGATCTCGAACGATATCTTCATCGCCCCAAAGGACCGGAACGGGGATATCAGCGGGCGGAGTGAGATACCGGTCGCGAAGGCGAAACATCTGTCCGGTCATCCCCTCAGGTGTCCAGTTGGCCATGGCAATCTTTCCACCACGACGACAGACTCGAGCAAGCTCGGCCGCGACCCGTTCCGGGTTTGGAGCGAACATGGCCCCGAACATACTCGTCACCACATCGAAGTGCTCATCGGAATAGGGCAACTGTTCTGCGTCTCCCTCCTCGAACGTCACTTGCAGATTCGCTGCAAGAGCGCGTTGCCGTGCTTGTTCCAGGAGATTCGGTGCGATATCGATACCCGCGACCTGAGCGCCCGCCCGGGCGGCCGGGATGGCTACGTTCCCGGTTCCGCATGCTACATCAAGCAGCTTCATCCCAGGGAGGATACCGATCCGTTCAACGAACTTTTCGGCTTCTCCCGCCATGTATCTCGCGATCTGGCCAAAATCCCCGGCCATCCATGTGGCCCGCATTGCTTGCTTCAATTGCAGCAGATTAGAACTCATCGATTCAGACTCCATGAAATATCAGCAGGAAGATTGTCCGATACGATCGATCACCCTGACTAGATCACACATAAAGACAAGCATAAGTCATTCAAGCAATCACCGCTCTCGTTGCAAGAATTCCTTTCGTCGGCCTTCCGACCTTCCGCGGTTCAACGAATCCGGCAGCATACGGCGTCCCAGATCAGGTCGAAGAAGTACGCGCCCCATGAAGTACGCGCCCCATGATGTTCACGACCGATCTCGCCCTGAAGGTGGAAGGTTTCGGGTGCTTCCACTAGGAGCCGGAAGAATTTGCCGACCAGTTCGCTCGTGCATGGTACAAGCTGCGTGGTCATCGACTTCGACGTGTTTCCCGCTAAGAAGACAGCACTTCCTGCATGACGTTAGCCGCATACCTATCGAAACCTACCCAGGCAGCCTTCCGCGCATCTGAACCCAATACTAAAGAAATGCGCCGGCCGCAAACCAGCGGAGGAGGTATGCGATGAAAGCAGTGGTGCTGTACGAATATGGCGGACCTGAGAAACTGACGTACGAAGAGGCGTTTCCAGAACCCCAGGTCAGCGGAGATACGGTGCTGATTGCGGCAGCCGCCGCAAGTGTCAATCCAATCGACTGGAAAGTCCGCTCGGGAATGAGGCAGAAGGATTTTCCGTTGTCTTTCCCTGCTATCCTTGGGCGCGACGTCAGTGGGGTCGTCCGGTCAGTTGGTGCAAACGTGAAGCACTTCAAGCCAGGCGAGCGCGTTCTCGCACTCTCCAACGCGACTTATGCCACCTTGGTCGCGGTCAATGACTCGGATGTGACCCATCTGCCAGATGGCCTGGATCTGGCTGACGCGGCCGCCATCCCCCTTATCTCAGTGACTGGTGACCAGCTGGTCCGGCTTGCGGCCAAAGTGCAGAAAGAACAGGTTGTTTTAGTTACCGGCGCTCTGGGCAGCGTGGGACGCGCGGCAGTTCACTCGGCTAAAAAATTAGGTGCGCAGGTAATTGCCGGTGTTCGCGGGAAAGAGCTTGCCGAGGCCCGCTCCCTGGGCGTCGCCGACGTGCTCGCAATCGACGACGACCAGGCCATCGAGGCATTCCGGCCGGTCGATGTAGTCGCCGACACAGTCGGTGGCGGTGTCGCGGCGAAACTGCTCGCGAAGGTCAAGCCAGGCGGATCTTTTGGCTACAGCGCCACAATTCCTGAAGATGCCGCCGCACAATACCCGGCGGTCAAGATCACCCGGGTGCAGGCAAAGCCGGATCCCTCCAAAGTGCGCGAGTTCGCTGACGACCTCCGAGATGGCAAGTTCGTTCTGCCGATAGGTCGCCGGCTGCCACTCCATCATGCGGCCGAAGCCCATGCGCTCGGGGAGAAAGGTGGGGGTGGGAAGATCATCCTGCTGGCGCCGGATGCACGTGACTAATTCTTCAAAGTGAATTCTCTACCACGTTCTTTTGACCATCTTTAGACAATCGCGGAGAGAGAGGCTCGGTGAGCAGATGGGCAATGCACTCAACGGGTCGATTTATCGCTCGACTGCCATGGCGACCGAGTTCCCTCCGCCGAGACAAAGAGCGGCGACTCCACGATGGACGTCGCGACGAATCATTTCATGCAAAAGAGTCACCAGCACGCGGGCGCCGCTCGCGCCGATGGGGTGACCGATCGCGACTGCGCCGCCATTGACATTGACCTTGTCGAGGCCTAGGCCAAGTTCATGCGTAACACCGAGAGCCTGCACCGCGAATGCCTCGTTCAACTCGAACAGGTCGACTTCATCGATCGACCAACCGGTCTTCGCGAGGAGTTTCTGGACCCCGGTTACGGGAGCCAGCATGATCCACTTTGGATCGACTCCGCTGCTGGCCTGAGCACGGATCCGCGCCATCGGCTTAAGCCCGAGAGACTCTGCTTTGCTCGCCGACATCACGATTACCGCTGCGGCTGCGTCGTTCAGACCTGGCGCATTGCCGGCAGTGACAGTACCATCTTTTTTGAACGCGGGGCGAAGGCCTGCCAGCGATTCAAGTGATACATCAGGGCGGATCGATTCGTCTTCTCGCAGCAGCGTCGGTGGCCCTTTTTTTACGGGAATCTCTATCGGAGTCACTTCATCGTTGAAGCGGCCTTCCTTCCACGCCGCCGCTGCCTTGCGGTGCGACTCCAAAGCAAATTGGTCTTGCCGCTCTCGGGAGATAGAGTGTTTTTCGGCGACGGCCTCCGCGCTGATGCCCATGTGGTGATCGTTATAGTGGTCCCACAGGCCGTCATTGATCACCGAATCGACGAGTGTGCCGTTGCCCAGCCTGTAGCCCTGACGGGCTTGTGGCAATAGGTAAGGGGAGTTGGTCATCGACTCCATCCCGCCGGCGACCACAATCTCCGCATTCCCGGTCTGCACGGCCTGGGCGGCCAATGCAACTGCTTTGAGACCAGATCCGCATACTTTATTGATGGTCAGTGCGGCAACCTCGTAGGGTAGACCGCCGAAGATTGCCGACTGGCGCGCGGGGTTCTGCCCTAAACCCGCTGAAAGCACGTTGCCCATAATGCACTCGTCGATTTGCGATGGTGCCAGGCCTGCGCGCCGGACCGCCTCGCGCACCGCAATCGCGCCAAGTTGAGGGGCGGTGAAAGAGCTCAGCGCCCCTTGAAACTTACCGACCGGCGTGCGGACAGCGGATACAATGACGACGTCTTCCATGACTACAAATCCCTTCGTGGTTCGCGCGGATCATCGGCGCATCGGTGGGCACGAGTCTTGCGGCGATGCCTGGAAAACTGCGAGGCTGCCGTCCCAGATACAGAATAGTCCTTGAAACTTGCGGCCGCCAAATCGCGGTTCTTTGCCGTTCAACATGACATCGAGCCAAACCCTCCCGCTTAATCTCGCCAACCCGACTCTTCCTCGCCGAGATCGCAGCGATGATCCGCGAGCCCTGATTGGCAAGATGTGTCCTCTTTCCTCCCAGTGCTTAAACTTGTTGTGACAGCGATTCAACAAATTTTCGGGAGGCATTCCTTTTGTCCGTATATTCGACTTTCAACAAAGGGAGATCCAGCGCGATTCGGGACATCATGTTACCCGGTCGCTTGGGATGGCAAGGCGGCCTATGGCGCTAGAGGTTCAAGAGGAGTTCGGACAGATCGACATCTATGTCTTCGATCAAATTCTTCGAGGGAACATTGGCCGTGGAATGCGGGTGCTTGATGCCGGCTGCGGATATGGACGGAATTTAGTCCATTTACTGAGACAAGGGTGTGAAGTATTTGCACTGGACGCCGATCCAAACGGCGTCGATCATGTTCGTCAGCTATCGAGGTCTCTGGGAACTCGACTTCCTGCCGAGAATTTCCAAGTCGGACTGATTGAGCGGATGCCTTTCCCGGAAGCGTTTGCCGACGTAGTGATGTGCAACTCCGTGCTTCACTTTGCCAGGGATGAAGATCACTTCAGGATGATGTTGTCCGAGTTGTGGCGTGTCCTAAGGCCCGGAGGCATGCTCTTTTGCCGCTTAGGTTCAAGGATCGGAATGGACTTCGAATGGGTGCGGGACAATATTTATGTCGTAGGAGATGGTTCAGAATGGTTTTTGGTGGATGAGGAGATGCTTTTAGAACTTGGCCGAGAGATGAATGCCGTTCTCGTCGATCCATTGAAAACCACGATTGTTCAAGACTATCGCTGCATGACCACCTGGGTACAACGAAAGAGATTCTAAGTCGAACTCTTAAAGAAGGCACGTGGTACCGCGCTACCAGGTGACACTGGGCGCCCGATCGATTGCCTGAGCGCCGGGCGCTCGGACAGGTGAATCTGTTGCCTTAGTTCGAAGGCGGCCGAGTTTCCAATCACCTCGGCACAATGAATTCTCTGGGCTGGGGCTGCGAATCCGGCGCGGTCTGCGTTCCCTATACTGGTGTGGGTGATCTATGAACCGTCGCAGATTTGTATCATCGTCGCTCGCCTCCGCAGCGGCTATCTCTATATCTCGAGCAGCCTTTTCTGCAGTTGGGAAACGGCAGGCTAGCGCAGCAAATTCAAGCGAGGACGCCTCCCTTCCGCCAGCCTTGCGCGAGAAGCTTATGCATGATCCACTGCGGCCGCAGTTCCATTTGCTGCCTAGGGCAAACTGGATGAACGACCCTTGCGCGCCCCGGTTTTTCCGCGGCGAGTACCACATGTTCTTTCAGTACAATCCTGGTGCTGCGGTGTGGGGCGATATGCACTGGGGTCATGCCAAAAGCTCCGATCTCATTCACTGGACTCATTTGCCCATTGCGTTGTCGCCGACTCGAGGCTCGTATGACGCATTTGGGTGTTTCACCGGAAGCGCGCTACCGGGGATGGAAATACCCACCATCCTGTACACCGGAGTCACCAAGGTCACGCCCGACCAGGAGACGATCCGGGGAGAGGGCATCCGCGAAGTTCAATGCATGGCTACGTCAGAAGATGAGAGTCTGCGTCTCTGGAAGAAGCTGGAGAAGCCTCTGCTGGACGGACCGCCAGCCGGTCTCAAAGTAACGGGATTCCGCGACCCCTGCCCTTGGAGGGACGGTGACACTTGGTATATGGCCATAGGATCTGGGTTCTCGAAGCAAGGCGGGGCAGTTCTGCTCTATCGATCCTCAGACGGACTCGACTGGTCCTACCTGCACCCGCTTGCGCAGGGGGAGTGGAATGGTGGAACACAGACCAATCCCGTCGATACGGGCGAGATGTGGGAGTGTCCGGATTTCTTTCAGTTAGGCACGAAGTATATCTTGCTCTACTCGACGGAGCGCAAGGTCTATTGGCAGGTTGGTGAGTTCGACAAACGCGAGCTTAAGTTTCATGCTGAAACCAGTGGGCTTCTCGATCACGGTTCTTACTACGCCATGAAGACAATGGTGGACGGCAAAGGCCGGCGTATTCTCTGGGGCTGGATCCAGGAGACACGCTCTGCCGAGCAATGTCTTGCGGCCGGCTGGGCTGGCGCCATGTCGCTGCCTCGACTTCTCACGCTTACTGACGACAATAAACTGAGGATGGAAATCCCGCCAGAGTTTTCGTCTGTGTGCCGGGAGATCAGCAGGCCGCCTTCCACTCTCCACGCTGATGCGAGCGCTGGGCTGCCTCTTCCAAATCGGAGCGCCCGGATCGCCTTGGCGCTCGACACCATGGCGGGCCCCTGTAGCCTCGCAATTCGAGATGCCGAACGAACAGATAACCCGCCCCTGCTGGCCATTAGATACGACCCTGCTGCAAAACCCTCAATTTCGGTAGCCGAGCGAAATATCCCCTTGTTCCCCGACCGTAAAGGAATCTCCAACCTCGATATCTGGATAGACGGTTCAGTCATTGAGATTTTTGTCGATCGTCGGCAGGTGATCACGTTACGTTGTTATGAACCTGGGATGAACCTGCACGCGGCCTGGTTGGGATCGGCAAATGCGCTGAAGGCTCTGCAGGTTTCCGCCGTGTCACCAATATCTGCTGACCGTCTCACCGGTTTTGGAGGGCGCCTTTGAGGGTCCCACAACCCACCAAGACACCTTCGAAAACAATAGTTTGGCTGAAATACCGACCGTTGTCGACGCGGTAGCGATCGGCTCAAATTGGAAGGGACCTAAAGCGACGACGGGGTACAGACTCTACAGTTGCGATGCCCTATCGCCGCGGGAGAGTGAAACTGGCGCCAGCTTCGTCCTCTGGACTCCTCGGAGAGATGGTGCGGAAACGCCGAAGCCGGGTGCGCCCCGAGATAAGAAAATTCAAAAATCCGACGGTTGTGCCGATGAGGCCAGCTACTAGAATTCCGTTCAGCAAGTTTCGCGTATCTTCCGAGGCTCGTAGGGGTTTTATATCCGGCCCTACGCCCGAATCTACCAGGCCGAATGGCTTCCCATGGAGCTGCCCAGGCCGTGATTTGGCCTTTGGATTCATAAGCGCTTCAACAACTTCATGGCCGAAGTAAGGAAACACTGGAGCCTCTTTCTCATTTGTGTGAAGGAGCAAGTAAAGGACGACACTGCATCCTTCCTGTCCTTCAAACACTCGAGCGCAGCATAAATTCCCCGGCTATAAACCTGGGCAGCTTAACGAAGCAGATCAGGGGGATTAAAGTCAAAGTCCGATGATGCCGGGCGCCTTCGGCGTGAAGGTAGACTTGAGAACTGGACTACTCTGTGAACTCACTGCCATGACCTCTGACGAGAAACCCGTTGCCCACTGAAGTTTTTCATTGTTTTAAGAGGGATACGGATTTTTGATCCACGTCAGGTGCTTTTGCTATGAGTCGCCTTACGCAGAGAGCATGCCATTTCCTCGGTCTAAGCAGCCTACTCTCCACGGACGACTGTGATGAGCGTCACAGTTGAAGGTGCCCGGGATCACTGCAGACCGGCAAAGCCAGCAATTAAGTTAGAAGTCAGCGTGAGCCTATCGAGGCGATAGGAATCTCCACAGAAATCGCCCCGCGGCTCCGAGAAGTAAATGTTATCCGGGCGAACTGAGAGAGGTCACAGGAGGTTGAGCTATGCTTCGATCACTTAAGATTCGAATGATTGTTCTGACGACACACGGTATCTTGATTGCACTTCTGGGTGCCGCTCTTCTCTATCTTCGCGCGACCATGACGAATCTGTTCTTTGATGTTGTCGCCGTCGGGTTGGCTCTCCTGCTTTCGGTGGCTGCCCTCATCCTGGCTGGCTTGGCAGATTGGATGGCAGCGTTTGGCGAAGGCTTCAGGCATTTCCGTAGGTTTACGTTATATCTGCTTTGCGGTTCTGGACTTCTAATGGCCGCGGTCTTTCTTGCTTGCTATCCCTACGGATCGATGCCGCTGCTTCTCCTCCTTGCTGCGGCACACGCGAGTCTATTCAGCATTTCGGTATTCGCCTTCTACTTCAAAGCGCGCCAGCGACCGGGAAACAGATGGCTCGTGGTCACGAGTGGAATGATTTCACTCGTGTTCGCCATCACTATGGTTGTTTTGGCTACACGCAATGACGATCTCTTAGCAGCGACGGTAGTAGGCGTATACCTTTGCTTCGTCGGTTCGAAGCTGCTCTTCTTTGCCTGGTCTCTCCACCGGACCCGCGAAGCGGAGCGGACACTTACCAGAGAAAGCACTGACGTGCATTATGTCCCGCCGCCGATAGCTGTCCCCGGTGCCGCTACCAAGAGTTAATCGCCGCTGCGATGTGGTGGGCAGAAGAGACACTTACACATAGACCAAAGAGAACGAAAATGGAGGTTGATATGGCGACTCTAGCTCCTGCGAGAATCGTGATGGAACGAATCCTGGTTCCGATAGACTTCTCTGACATCTCAGAGCGTGCACTCGACTACGCGAAGGGCATCGCTAGATACTATGGCTCCAAGATCTTCCTTGCTCATGTGGATCGGCCAATCAACCCGGTAGCTCCTGCTGAAGGAATATGGATAGACGAGGCGGCCGAACAACAGCGGGTCGAAGAAATGTTGGAGGAGTATGGCGCAGAGCTTCGCTCCGAGGGTCTCAGAGCGCAGTCTATCTCTCTTTGTGGAACCGTCAGGGAGCAAATTCCTGCACTCGCTAGCAACGAGCGAGTCGATTTGATCGTGCTCGGAACTCACGGGAGGAGGGGAGTGGAACGCGTGCTTTTTGGTTCTGAATCCGAGGCTGTTCTACGAAACACGAAGTGTCCCGTCTTGATCGTCGGGCCGGCTGCTCCGAGCGCCGGGGAAACGGCATGGCATCCCAAGGATATTATTTGCGCCAGCGATCTTGACCCTGCCTCGACTGCTTCGGCAGCTTATGCCTTCCTGCTTGCGCGCGCTTATAAGTCGAGATTCACGCTTCTTTACGTCGAAGAATCTGAGAAGAAAAACGGCGCTGGAGTTGAGCCCTTCAAGAAGGCCTTGAAGGCGTTCCTGCCGGAGGCCCAGGAAGCGACCGGGGCCCTGTTTATTGAGACCGCGAAGGGTTCCGTGAGCTCCGCAATCGTCAACCTGGCTAAGGACCAGCATTCTGACCTCATTGTCATGGGGGCGCATGATGGCTCGGCAGCTGGGACTCATTTTTGGCCCCGAGTTACCGCGAAAGTATTTGCGGAGGCGCCTTGTCCGGTAATGGTCTTCCGCCAGTAAAGGCTAGGTGCAAAGATTGGTGAGCTGCTCGTTGCAGCAGGAGTCCATCGATCGATGAAACTCCTGCTGCAACAGAAGCGGGCATCGCCAGCAGCTTACTGGACGCTTCCTTCGGTCAACTCATCAGAGACCGCATTCAAGTAGCCGAAGAGACCGCCAGTGCCGTGATTCGGAGCCGCGGTGAAATAGATCTCCGACGCAGGCTCCTGATCCGGGTCGACGGTGGCGGGGCTGAGGTTCGCCGGGCTGAGCGCCCAGATCCCTTGGATCGAAAGCGGCTTTCCACCAGCATCTTGAAGCACTCCGTCGAATCTTCCCGTAGCGAGATCGTAAGCAGCGATGAGTCCGCTCGATTGGGTGGTCCCGCCGCCGGCGAACTGCCCGACCAATAGGTGGTGGCTAAAGCGTCCGAAGTCCAGAGGAGCCAAAGCGACGCCCCATGGAGCGTTCAGCCAGTCCCCGTGTTCAAGCCGGTTCAGCAGCTTGCCGGACGAACTGTAAATGTCCACATAGCCGAGACCCGGGCCATCAGTTTCAACAGGAGATCCTTGCAGGTGAAGCACATAAGTCACCACGATGTCATCGCCGATGGCCTGCACGTTGAAGGGTACGAAGTCGGGCGGTAGCTGGTCGTCGACAAACGGTTCGTTGTCGGACGGATTGCGGTACTCGTCGTGACGGTCTCCGTCACTGCCTGACCGGTGCAGCGTGACGGGGAAGAACGCGGTATCGTAGACGTCCACCCGCCCTCTGCCGAAATTCGCAGCATATAGAAAACGCTTGCCGTTGATGAATCCGCTCGTGAGTCCAGTGTAGACGGATCCAGTCGCGCCTTTGGCGACGGTGATGGCGTGGGTCGAAGGCGCCGCCTGACCTTTGGCCAGGTTCACCTTCGGGTTCCAGGCGGCAATCGTCCCGTCGATTGTCGAAAAAATGAAGACCGCCGGATCGCCGGGCGCTATCTTGAACTCGGTAGCGCTGCCGTTAGCGACGACGCCGGTTGGACTTCCATTCGGCGTCAACTTATTCGTCGGATCAGCAGGAGGAATCGTTACTACCAAAGACTGCTTCTGGCCTACTCCGTTATAAAGAGTGGACACTCCCGTTGCATTGTCAGACACCCACCAGACACTAGAAGAAGTGCGAGTAAGTCCCCATGAATTGACGAGCTGCGGATCAGTGACCGGAGCAACTCCCGAGACGTTAGAAACAAGGTTAGTCTGGGTGTAATTTTGCCCAAAAGCTACGCTTGCTAGAGACAAGGCCACCGATGTACTGGCCGCGATTCGCTGTAATGACTTCATGTATAAGTCTCCCGTAGTGTTTCTTACCCAATTTCTCCTCGGATGCCGGCCTATGCTCGTCTCTTTTCCATACAAGATTGGAGCCAGGTTACAGTCGGGATAGCTGAGTTAGATATTGAGCTCTCAATTTGATTGAGCCCGGATACAAAAACCCTGAAGTGACCCCTTTATTCCCGAAGATCAAACAAACGCTCCCCGTCTGTTGAGAGTGAGTATCGCCTCTGCGATCGAATCTTATGTCAATTGGAATACGCAGCTGACCGGCGTGTTTCGCATGCAAGCATGGGACTTTAGCTGGCCGGGGTCGAGGAAAGATCCTGGGCCGGCAGGCCGAGCGAGTCCGCAATTCGGACGGAAAAATGGAGAAAGTATGAAAACATCAAGAACATTAAAAGGATTGTTTCTAAGCACAGCGATGTTGCTTTCGTCGAATGCCTTGGCGAAGAACAGCGGTTCATTGCACCTGGGTAACCCCGTTTACGTAGCGGGGCAAACAGTGCCCGCAGGAACTTATACGGTTTTATGGGATGGATCGGGACCCGAGGTTGAGATCAAGATGATCCAAGGTAAGACAGTCGTCGCAGCAACATCAGCTAAATTGGTGAACTTGAACGAGAAAGCCAACAACGATTCCGCTGTAGTGGTAACTGGGGGTGACGGAAAGCGAAATTTGTCAGAGATTTATTTCTCCGACAAGAAAATTGCGCTTGAGATCGAGTCTCCGAGCGATCGGGCCACTAAGTAGTATCGGAACTAGTCTTTACTGAGACGCCACGAGTATCTAGCTCCGGCCAAGATAGGCTGGGGCTAGAATTCTCGGTCGTTAATGCGCTGTGTGGGCCAGCGCCTTTATATTAGGTGAGGTCGTCTCATGTTGGTCCAAAACCGGAGTCGCAAAAGCTCCCAAGCGGATGGTCCGCAACTGCGTTATGGTACCAAAATCGAATTTGATGCTAAGGGCCGGGCTGTGCGGAAGATGCTCGGCCGGCCCTACCTCCCAACTCAGGCTCTTGGTTGGGATGTCTCTGTTACGCATAATCAGGAAATGGGGATTATCGTATACCGTGACGTCGTATTGGCCTGCTGGAAAGCTCTTGCCTTGAGTTTCAAAGCCAAACGGTAACATCACAGAGGCACTCTCGACGGGAAGAGCTAAGGCGGCAGTTGTGCAGATGATCGGGACAAGAACAAGAAGTTTGAACATGAAGCGCATCGTTGGTTTCTCCTAAGAAGGAGAACACGTCGATTGGACGTATATTCCGTCCCATTACCAAACGCCATGATATCGAAGGCCTATCCGGTCTGTCACAAGATGACCTCAAATTAAGCTTGGCTGTAGTAGCTAGCCGACCGTCTCTGCAAGAGCTGACGGTTTCCCTACCTGCTTGGCAGCATGAGCTATCCCCTCTTCCATGACGTTCATCGCCTCAGCGAACTCTTCATCGCTGATCATTAGCGGCATCAGGATGCGAATCACGTTGTCATGAGTTCCAGCTCCAAGTAAGAGCACTCCATGCTTCAGGGCGTATTGAATAACCTTCTTCGCTGCTGCTGGATATGGTTCGTGGTCCACACTGGAGTGGTTAAACTCGATCGCTTGCATTGCACCCAAACCGCGCACATCTCCGATGAACTCATACTCTTTCTGCCAGGCGAGCGCGCGCTGGCGGAAGTCTGTACCGAGTTCCTTCGCGCGGCGAAGCAGGTAGCCGTCGGCGAACTCCTCAATGACGGAGAGCGCAGCGGCGCAAGAAACTGGGTTACCTCCAAAGGTGCCGCCCAGGCCACCAGGCCCTGGTGCGTCCATGATCTCGGCACGGCCGGTGATCGCCGCGAGCGGTAATCCTCCGCTGAGTGATTTTGCGGTAAGAATGAGGTCCGGTTCGATGGCGAACTGTTCGGAGGCGAAGAGGGTTCCAGTCCGGCCAAAGCCGGTCTGCACTTCGTCGGCGACAAAGACGATGCCGTACTTCTTGCAGGTGGCGTCGAGCACTTCAAGGAAGCCCGAAGGGGGAACGACAAACCCGCCCTCGCCAAGCACCGGCTCGATGACCATTGCGGCAACCTGCTCGGCAGCGACCACCTGGCGGAAGACATCCTCTAACATCACCTCATAGTCCGCCGCGGTTGGAACGGCCTTTCCGCTCAGCCGATTGCGAGATGGAATGCCGAAAGGAATTCGGTAGATCTCAGACGGGAATGGGCCAAATCCTGCCTTATAGGGATGAGTCTTGCTGGTCAGCCCCAACCCCATCAATGTCCGGCCGTGGAAGCCATCTTCGAAACAGATCACCGCCGAGCGACCGGTGTGGCTGCGAGCGATCTTCACGGCGTTTTCGACGGCCTCGGCCCCGGAGTTGACGAAGAAGGTCTTCTTAGGGAAGTTCCCCGGAGTGAGTTCATTCAACTTCTCGGCTAACTCGACATAACTTTCATATCCCGTGACCTGGAAGCACATATGCAGGAAGCTATCGAGCTGGCGGCGAATAGCGCCGATCACCCGGGGATTGCGATGGCCGACATTGATGCAGCCGATTCCTCCGCAGAGATCGATGAAGCGATTCCCATCAAGGTCTTCAAAGGTCGCGCCTTCGGCGGAGTGGATGAAGATCGGGGTGCCGGCATAGACTCCTCGTGGAATAGCGGCGGCACGGCGGTCAAGCCAGGCTTTAGATTTAGGTCCGGGGAGTTCGGTTTGGATGCGGATGGCGGGCATGGGCGGCTTCTTCCTGCTGGTTCTTTCGCTTCTATTGTAATTTGGGCGCGAGTTACCGCGATGAACGAAAAGACGATGCGGAAAGTTCGACGCGCTCTGCCTAACCCCTGTTTTGGAGAAGATGCGCGTACTATCGCGCTCCTAATCCCAGAACCGCTCCAGATTCAGCCGAAATTTGGCGTGACTTGCAACGTCTTTGATAATCATTCCTAAGACCGGCACGCTGGCCCGCGAGCTGCGTGGCTAGAAGAGGCTACCGAGAGGGTACTATAGCGCATCTTTAGCTTCCTCGATTCAGCAACTCAGTACCAACCAATCGGCTGCTCGTTCAAGTTGATATGCACTTGCTTGCTTTCCAGGTATTCGTCGACTCCGTGGAGGCCGAGTTCGCGGCCGAAGCCGGACTGCTTATACCCTCCCCAGGGGGCTTCGACGTAGGTGGGTTGCATGTGGTTGACCCAGATGATTCCGGCGCGGATGGCTTTAACCATTCTTAGGGCCTTATAGATGTCGCGGGACCAGACGGCGGCTGCCAGTCCGAAAGGTGTGTCGTTGGCGATCTTGAGTGCGTCCTTTTCGTCTTCGAAGGGAATGACGGTGGCTACTGGGCCGAAGATCTCTTCGCGGGCGATGCGGGCGGAGTTATCGACGTCGTAGAAGATGGTTGGTTCGACATAGTAGCCTAAGTCGAAGTTCTTAGGACGGTTGCCGCCGATGGCGGTCTTGGCTTCAGACTTGCCTAACTCCTGGTAACTTCTTACTCGATCAAATTGTTCCTTACTAACTAGCGGACCCATCTTGGTATCGCGGTCGAGCGGCGGCCCTAAGACGATCTTCTTTGCCTTTTCGGTCATGGCTTCGACAAACTTCGAATAGATAGAGCGCTCGACCAGGACGCGGCTGCCGGCGGAGCAGACTTCGCCCTGGTTGACGAAGACGCCGAAGAGGGCTCCGTCGATGGCGGCCTCGAAGTCGGCGTCGGCGAAGAAGATGTTGGGAGACTTGCCGCCTAACTCCAAGGTGACGCGCTTGAGGGAGTCGGCGGCCGAGCGCATGATGATTTTGCCGACGGCGGCGGAGCCGGTGAAGGCGACCTTATCGACTCCGGGATGAGTGACCAGGGCTGCGCCCGATTGCTCGCCGTAGCCGGTGATGATGTTGACGACTCCAGGAGGGACACCGCATTCGGAGAGCCAGCCCGCGAGTTTGAGGACGGTAAGCGGGGTTTGCTCGGCGGGCTTGAGGACGCAGCAGCAGCCGGCGGCCAGCGCGGGCGCGAGCTTCCAGGCGGCCATGAGCAGGGGGAAGTTCCAGGGGATAATCTGTCCGGCGACTCCGACGGGTTCCTTGAGCGTAAGACTCAGCGCGTTGTCGGGGACGGGGTTGACGGTGCCGGAAATTTTGGTGGCGAGGCCGCCGTAGTACTCAAAGCAGGTGGCTGCGTCGGCAATGTCGAACTCGGCCTCAACGATGGGTTTGCCGGCGTTCCGCGATTCTAGCTCGGCGAGCATGGGCGCTTCAGCGCGGATCTTTTCGGCGATGCGGAAGAGGATGCGGCCGCGCTCCTGGGCGGTGGTCTGTGGCCATCCGGCTTCGTCGAAGGCATGGCGGGCGGCGGCTACGGCCTGGTCTACGTCGGCGGTCGAGGCGTCGGGGATCTCGGCGATGATCTCTTCGGTGGAGGGATCGTAAACGGGAATCCAGTTACCGGTGGTGTTCTTGGTGAATTCGCCGTTGATGAAGTTAGATTCTTGTTGGACGGCTGTATTGGTAGTGGGCATGAAACTCAGCTCCTGGATGTCCTGACCATTTTAGTTCGGAGCTGGAGGGGTGGAAAGCTCGTTCAGCGGTAGGCTTCGCGGCGATGCTTGACGGCCGTGATGTGGAGGGTGTGCCCGATTTCGTGGAAGCGCGCCCAATAGTCGCCGATCCGCAGCCTAAACTCGGGCGGGTCGATGCCCTGCAGGCGTTTCACGTCGCCTTCGCCGGTCGCGGCGAAGAAGGCGCGTAGAATGCGCAGGCCGGTTGGCTGGTCGATGGCACGGAGTTGGGCCTTGGCCTGGTCCCTCCAGACGATCTCCTTGCGGTCCATGCCTACTGACCTTGTGCCTATTGTCCCGGATGGTGCGGTTCGGGTTCGAGGGGTGTGCACCCCATGCGCTCGAAATCCTCCAGCGAGAGGCCGAATTCGGCGAGGACATCCTCATTGGGAATGGCTTTTCTCCGCGCCCGAACGAGGAGCGGGCCTCGGCTATCTCGCGGGCCTCGTTGTCCGAGACCGGCTCGTCGTCATATGGGGCGTTGGCCAGCGCGATGGAGACGGGATCGAGCATCGCTTCGAGCAGGCCGACGACGGCGGAGACCTGGCGGGTAGACATGCGCTCGATTAGTTCGTGAGCCTGTTGCTTCGGGTTGGTTGCGACGGTAGCCATTGAGGAGATCTCTCTCAGTATCCTGCGCCGCGGCGCCCTTGCGGTCAATGGCCGGTCAACGGAGAATCAGTGGGCTAAGGTCCCACTGTTCCAACAGATTGCTTCGCAATTCAAGATGCGTCAGCGGCGGTTACTTCCAGGAGCACTGTTTGATGGGCGTGGGCTAGTGAGCGGCGGTAGAAGAAGTAGGCGGTTCCGAAGACAATGGCGCAGCCGATGAGCAGCTTCACTTCGTAGATCCAGACGGAACTCACTTGCCGGGAGGGGACAAAGGCGACAGCCAGGCCCAATGTCGTGGCAGAGAGTCCGGCGACGCAGTTGGCGATGAGATAGGGCTTGGCAGCTTTGAGTTCGCTCTGCTTGTTAAGCGCGTGTTTCAACAGCGCGAGGAACATGTAGGCCGATGGCACCAGTTGCATGATCACTGCGAGATCGAGCAGGGTGAGATACCCTTCCTCGACGGAGGAGCCGAAGAAGCTGCCCCCAATCAACAGCGAAGAGAGGATAGCGAACATGATCAAGCTAACGTAGGGGGTTCCGTATTTGGGGTGGATTTTGCCGATGATCGCGGGGAGATAGCGGTCGATGCCGGCAACGAAGGGCAGACGCGCCGTCCCGCTGAACCAGGCGGAGGCTGTGCCGAGGATGGCTATGCATTCGAGGAAGGCGAGCGGAGCGACGAGGATGAGTAAGCCGGTATGGGAGGCCATGATGTTGATGCCCTGGAGGATGCCGGAAAGAATGCCGATGTCCTGCTGGGGCATGGCGATGAGCATGGCGAGGGTGGTGCCGAGATAGATGGCTCCGGCGGCGAGGCCTCCCCAGAAGATGGAGAAGGGCAGATTTCTTCGCGGATCCTGGATTTCGTCGCCCATGATGGAGGCGAGGTCGAGTCCGATGAGCGAATAGCAGATGGTGCCGAAGACGGCGACGAAGCGCCAGTCGGTGATGCCCTGATGGAGCTGGTTCCAATGGAAAGCGCTGCCGTGATGGCGGACGGTAAGGGCAGCGAGCAGCACGATCAGCGCCGCGCCGACGATGGTGCCTGCGCCGCCGAGATTGTTGATCCATTTGCCGAGCGAGAGGCCACGGATATTCAACAGCATCAGGAAGACGATGATGCCGATCGAGACGGAGCCAGTGAAGAGGTGACTGTGTTCAAGCCTTTGAACATTGGGGCCGCCCACGTAGAGGCCGACGCCGATGCAGGAGAGGATGACGGTAGGGAGATAGAAGACGTTCGAGAGCCAGTAACACCAGCCGGCGAGGAAGCCATGCTTCTCGCCGAAGCTTCGCTTGGCCCAGAGATAGATGCCGCCCTCGCCAGGCCATTTCTGGGAGAGTTCAGTGACTGCCGCGCCCTGCGGCCAAAAGAACATGGCGAGCGCGAGGATCCACAGCCAGAGAGTGAGCGGCCCGCTCGCAGAAATGGGCGGCACCATGTTGAGGTTCGCGACGGCGACGACGAAAAGCAGGATCAGGTCTTTGCGGCCGAGTACGCGTTTCAGGCCAGACTTGTGTCCGAATGCGATCGTCTTTGCCAACTCACCTCCGATTGACCTTCAGGGAAATTAGAGCGATATTGAGCAGCCGATTTTCAAATACTAACCCCGCGCAGGCTGGGGGCGCGGGGTTTTCTTATTGGACTTTTATTTTGGGGGTTAGTTACGCGGTGTGGTTGTTGAGAGGAGAGGATCCCTCCGCGGCTGAAGCCGCTTTCCGCTCGGATTGAAGATGGCCCGGCTGAAGCCGGGCCCCTTCGACTTGGATCCACCGTCAAAAACTTGCGGCATTGCTCGCCCAGTCAAGCCGCAAAGTGCGCGTCTTGAGTGGGGCACCCGGCAGCCGGCAGCAAGCAACTTGTGTCGAACTTAACCGCGTTCGTCGAGCCCGATTTGTTTACACACGATATTGACCTGCAAATCAGCGATCAGCCGAAGCGTGTCGGCGGACAGAAACCAACGCGGAGGTCTACCCTCCAGATGGAAAACGTGGAATGTTCCTCCAAAATTCTTGGAGAGGGCGGCCACTTTCTGCCGCTTTAGGGAAAGGGCACCAGCTAAGTACGCCAACTGATCGCCCACATCGTCGGAATCATCGTCTTGTGGTTGCCAACTCCATATTGCTCCTGATCGAGGGCCCATAGCGTTAGGTCGTCCTGGATCACCTATCCGCTCAATCCAACTGGGCTCTATTTCGAGATCACGGGTAATATCGTCCGGTTCAAATTGCCCGCTAATTGAGAAATAGGGACGGTACATATTCGTCATAGCACAGCCCTCCGAGGATAGGGAACCTATAAACTCCGTTTCTACTCGTCACAGGCGAGAGGGAGAAAAGCCGTTCTTGCAGCCTTTCTCCCATGTGTCCGTTTAGCTGACCGTCTGGAGTTTGGTTTCCGCTTGCATCTGCTCGATGGCCGGCGCGATCTTCTCAAATGCTGTGAGGTGTTGGTCGACATCGGCGAGCGAGTGGACCATGGAGATGGTCCATTGCTCGTCCCACCAGTAGGGCTGCGCCATGACTCCCTGGTTGATCATGCCGAACCAGTAGAGCTTCCAGAGATTAATATCCACCTTTTGCCATTCGCGGAAATTGCGGATGCGCTTCGGGTAGAAGAGCAGCGCGCCGTTTGCGCCCGCACACTCAACATATGCCTCAATCGAGGTGCTTTTGAGGACCTGGTTGTATCCATCCACTAAGGCGTCGCTGATCTTGGCAACGTGGGCATAACCATCCGGGGTCAGGACTTCGCGGAAGGTCGCGAGCCCCGCAGCCATGACCAATGGGTTGGTCGCATAGGTGCCCGCATGGAAGACCTTGTGCTGGGCGATCATGTCCATGACGGATTTGCTGGCGGCGAAGGCGGCCAGCGGAAAGCCTCCGCCAATCGACTTGGCGAGAGTGATGAGATCGGCCTTGATGTTGAAGTATTCGCAGGCGCCGCCGCGGCCGAGCTTGGCGCCAGTTTTGACTTCGTCGAAGATCAGCAAGGCGCCTTCGCGGGTGCAAATATCGCGCAGCCCTTCAAGATAGCCTTCTTCGGGCATGCAGACCCCGATGTTCATCATGATCGGCTCGACGATGATGCAGGCGATCTGGCCTGGATTCTCGGCAAAGAGGCGCTGAACAGCGGCCAGATCGTTAAACTGGGCGATGAGCGTATTCTTGACCGTGTCCATTGGCACTCCGGAAGCAGCCGGCACCTGAGTAGGGCGGTCGTCCGGGCCAGCCAGTTCAGGTTTGGGCTTCATGCTGACCAGCACGGAGTCGTGGACGCCGTGATACGCGCCTTCCATCTTGATTATCTTGTCGCGGCCGGTGAATCCTCGTGCCAGGCGAATGGCATGCATCGTGACCTCGGTGCCGCTGGAGCCAAAGCGGACCTGGTCCATCGGAAAGCGCTGGCAGATCTCGTCCGCAAGGTCGAATTCCAGAGTATGCGGCATGCCATACATGGTTCCGGTCTCAAGCCGCTCTTGGACCGCCCGCACGACCGCGGGGTGGCAGTGTCCGGCCATCAGCGCCCCAAAGCAAAGATTGAAATCGATATATTCATTACCATCGAGGTCGTGGATATGGGTGCCCTTGGCGTCTTTGATATAGAGCGGCCAGGGCTCGTAGCTGCGGAAGTTGCTGGCGACGCCGAGCGGCATGCGGGGCTGGGCTTTTTTCAGCGCTTCGCGGGAGGAGGGGGTACGGGATTCGTAGGTGGCGAGTTCTTTTTCAAGCAAAGTATGCATGATGTTTCATCCTTTTGTGTGCGGTTGCAGCGGAGCGCCCGACAAAGACAAATCGGCGCATTGCAAAGGCAGAACTAGAAGGAGAAGCAGCAGCGGCATTCACTGCGCGCATAACCTGTAAACCAGCGCTGCCGGCAAAAAATGCCCGGCACGCCTTGCGGAACAGGCTCGCTACGCCAGCTGCGCGCGGTAACGACCGAGGAGCGGCATAGCAGATCATTTCCTGATGGAAGACCTTGCGGATGGTCGAGGATATAACAACCGTCGCTACCAGAGCTTTTCACGGTTGAACCTCCACAAACGAGCGGCAAACGCCAAGAATTAAAACTTACATTAGCCGGTATGGCTGTTGCTCAGCGAAAGGGAGAACTTGCGAGCAGCGAATCAAAAAGTAATTTTGCCAAATTAACGGCTTTTTAGCGTAAAGTCAAGAAAAAGCTGGCGACTGAAACTACCCCAACTCCCTCAGACTGTCCGTCCTTCTCTAAGAAGGTCCAAGGATCGTGACTGATGCAAAACAACCAATCTTCCTATATTGTAGGCTCGATCAGGCTGGTAGGGAATTGACGCATGTTACTTGCTGGAAGTAGGTGCTTTTGAAGAAGCTTCTCGTTCTCACCGCGATCTCTGCGTTGCTCCTGCTAAGCAGTTGTAAAAGACCACTCCCGACCCTCAGCCTGCTGGTCTGGGAAGGATATGCCAATCCCTCTTTCATTCAGGGATTCGAGGCGACGTGCCGATGCAAGGTCAATGCCGCTTACATGGGATCAAGCGATGAAATGGTTGCGAAACTTCGCGGGGGGGCAGCGTCGAACTATGACGTGATCTCACCCTCGAGCGATGTCGCCACTATGTTGACGCAGTCCGGGTTGACAGCGCCGCTTGACCTGGCAAAGCTTCCGAACTACGCCCAAGTCTCGCCCGTGCTCACGCTGCTGCCGCTGGTGAAGAAAGACGGCAAAGTTTATGGTGTACCCCTCACCTGGGGACCAAACCCGCTGCTTTACGACAAAAGTTATTATTCCGAGGCCCCTCAAAGTTGGGACGATCTTTGGGACCCCAAACTCCGAGGAAAGATTTCGGTGTGGGACGACTTGTCGACTATTTATATGGCGGCGCAGGTGCTTGGCTTCGATAAGCCTGACCCATTGGCGCTCTATAACCTGAATGATCAGCAGCTCGAACAGGTCAAGCAAAAATTGATTGCGCTCGAGCCAAACATCCGAAAGATTTGGACCACGGGCGGTGAGCTCACCAACCTGTTTCAGAATCACGAGATTGTAGCGGCCATGGGATGGCCATTGATGACGAACCAGCTTCGCAAGCTCAACTTTCCCATCGGCGAGACCATCCCGCGCCAGGGAACGACTGGGTGGATCGACCATCTGATGATTACAACGGCCAGCGGGAATAAGGATTTGGCGCTCTCTTTCCTGAACTATATGATTGCTGCCCAGACTCAGAAGGAACTGTCGGACGTGACCGGATATATCCCTGCGAATCCTTCGGCTGCGTCGCTTATGACCCCGGAACAGCGGCACAACCTGCACCTGGACGATGTCGACGCCTACCAGAAGAAAATCATTTTCTGGCAAGATGTCCCGCGTCGCGCGAAGTACACCGAAATCTGGAATTCAGTGAAGGCGAGTGATTGAGAGAATGCATGAAGCGCACATCCAAATTGGCCAGGTAGCCCATTGACTCCAGCGCCGCCGTTTCTGCAACTCCGTTCGGTAGGAAAGATATTCGGCAAGCAGACCGTGCTCGACTCTATCGATCTGAATATCGAAAGTGGCGAGTTTCTCACCATCCTCGGCGAGAGCGGATCGGGAAAGACGACGCTGCTGCGCATTCTCGCCGGGTTTGAAGAGCCGACCAGCGGCGACATCCTGCTTGAAGGCAAGTCGCTGCTCCGCTCACCTGCATTTCGTCGCCCCATCAATACGGTCTTTCAGAATTATGCTTTGTTTCCGCACCTGAGTGTCTTTGATAACGTCGCCTACGGACTGCGAGTCGGTGGGATTGCAAAGCCCGAAATACAGGAGCGCGTCCAGTCGGCGCTTCGCCTCGTCAAGATGGGGGCGTTTGCGGATCGCTGGCCGCGCCAGCTTAGCGGTGGACAGAAGCAGCGGGTTGCGCTGGCGCGGGCCTTGGTCAATCGTCCCCGGGCATTGTTGCTCGACGAGCCGCTATCCGCTCTCGACGCCAACCTTCGCAGCGAGATGCAACGGGAATTGAAGCTGCTGCAGAGGGAACTCGGCATCACCTTTCTCTTCGTCACTCATGATCAAGAAGAGGCGATGGCTATGTCGGACCGCATCGTTTTGTTGTATCGCGGCAGGATCGAGCAATGTGCCCCGCCCCGCGACATCTACCTGCGCCCGCGCACCAGCTATGTCGCCAGCTTTATCGGCAAGAGCAATCTACTTCGCGGGCGAGTAGTGAACGGAGTCGCAAATTGCGGATTCATTACTGTTCCGATCGACTCTCCCGATGGGCCAATCGTCCTTTCGCTTCGTCCAGAGGCTGTCAAGCTGGAGGCGGAAGGTGTGGCAGCCAATCGCATCCGCTTCACTGCAACCATCGAATTGCAGCAATTCCAGGGGGCGAACGCACTACTATCTTTATGCTGCGATGACGGCACACGGCTATCTGCGCAGACAAGGAGTGTCCTGCAAGCAGATACTTCTGTCCCCGTTGGTTTCACCTGCGACCCACAGGACTTTGTCCGTGTGGAAGATACACAGGGTGCGGCCACATGAAAGCACGCGCCACTCGGTTCATGGTTGCGCTTCCGCCTCTCGGCTGGATCGCTCTGTTTCTGCTCGCGCCCTACTGTATCCTGCTCTGTTACAGCTTCTGGAGCCTGGGCCCATTTCAGCAGATTCTCCATCACTGGTCGGCCGCGAACTACATCCATCTGCTGACCACGCCGGTCTATCTCGACGTGATCTTCCGTTCGTTGCGCATCGCCCTGAGTGTGGCGTTCCTGTCGCTGGTGCTCGGCTATCCGTTAGCTATGTTTCTGGTGTTTCACTCGGGAAGATTCAAGCGCCTTCTGTACCAGGCCGTCATCATTCCCCTTTGGGTGAGCTATCTGGTGCGCGCCTATGCGTGGAAGGTGATCTTTGGCCACGAAGGCGTGCTAAACACATTGCTCCTGTGGGCTCATGTCATCCACCATTCGCTTGGCTTTCTACTCTATAGCCCGTTCGCTGTGATGGTGACTCTCACCCACATTTACACGCCATTCGTGGTATTGCCGTTAGTCGCCGCTCTGGAAAAAGTCTCGCCGGAGCTGCTAGAGGCGTCGAGCGATCTTGGCAGCCGGCCATGGCAGACATTCCTCAGGGTCGTCCTTCCGCTCTCTCTGCCCGGCGTCGTTTCCGGCGCGACGTTTGCCTTTTTGCTCAGCTTCGGAGACTTCCTTTCGCCGCTACTCGTGGGCGGTCCCAGCAGCATCATGATCGCGAATATCGTCGCGAACCTCTTCGGTGCTGATTACAACTGGCCGCTTGGCGCTGCAGTTGCGGTCGTCATCCTGCTGATTGTACTGGCGCTGTTGTATCTAACCGACAGGCTCGAACGCCGCTGGAGGACCGCGTGATATCTCGCGCAGGCTCGAGCTGGCTGGGTCTTTATTCGCTGGCAGTGTACGCCTTCCTGTATCTGCCGATCATCGTGCTGATCGTCTATTCGTTCAACGGCAGCGGCGTAGGGGGCTTTCCCCCTCAGCATCTCACTCTCGCCTGGTATGGTCTTCTCTTCCGCGACGCTGCTATGTGGAACGCGGTCGAGAACAGCCTCATCGTTGCGCTCTCCGCAGTCGGTATCGCTATCGCTGTCGGCTTTCCCGCCGCTTATTCGCTCGATCGATTTGAGTTTCCAGCAAAGGCGCTCTTTCGCCGTCTCGTCCTGCTCCCCTTGATCGTTCCGGGGATCGTCACGGGAATCTCCATCCTGATGTTGATGGTTGCCGCCGGCGTGCATCTTAGCCTGGTCACCGTGATCCTTGGCCACGGAACCGCACTGATCGCGATCGCCACCACCGAACTCTACGCCGGTTTACGCAAGCTGGACCGCGGACTGGAAGAGGCAGCGGCCGATCTCGGAGCGAACCCGCGCCGCACCTTTTTTACGATCATTCTGCCGCTGATGAAGACGTCGATCGTCGGTACCGCGTTGCTGATCTTCACGCTCTCTATGGACGAAATCGCGGTCACCTTCTTCCTGATCGGCCGGGAGAACACGCTGCCGCTTGAGATCTGGTCACGATTGCGCCGCGGAGTGACTCCCGAGATGAACGCAATTTCGACGCTGATCTTTTTGTTCTCGCTCGTGACGATTACCATTTGGCAGAGGTTAGCGCGGGCTCAGCCGGACAAAACGATGCCGATGGCAACCTAAGGTCTAAGCCCGAAGATGAGTTCAGACAGGTCTTCTCCCCGCTTCGTTCGAACCAGAAAAGAATGACTGTGCAAACGCTGAACCGTCGCGAATTTCTCAGAGCAGCCATGCTCGCCGGCTGCGGATGGCCTTTCGCTCGTTACCTTCATGCGGCAAGGCCACCTTCGTCATGCGTGGTCGTCGGTGCGGGCCTCTCTGGACTGGCCGCGGCACATCATCTCGCCAAGCGCGGCTGGAAGGTCACCGTCCTCGAAGCCCGCGATCGTCCCGGCGGCCGCGTCTCCTCATATCGCTTTAAGCAAGCGCCGGAGCTGGTCTGCGAGATGGGAGGAGAGTGGATCGGCAAAGACCAGCACCACATTCTCGATCTATGTACGGAAATGAATGTGACGCTGGAGCCGCATGCGTTTCGCTTGTGGCTGCTACTGTCCGGCCAATTGAAGAGCCCGGGATGGCAGTTTTCGGAGCCGGCCAGGACGGGATGGAAGAAATTTGCGGCTGCCTACAAGCATTACGGACCGCAGGAATTCAGGCGCCTTGATAATTACGACTGGTATGCATGGTTGCGAAAGATCGGCTTTACCGAAGACGACCTTCGCATCAGGGAAATCATCGACAGTACCGACATCGGCGAGTCGATGCGCGATGCCTCCGCATTGGTCGAAGCAGAGTCTTATGCGGGGAGCGACTATATGAATCCCGACGATACCGATGAGATGGATTATCACGTCAAAGGCGGCAACAGCAGGCTGGTCGATGCGGTGATCGCGCGGCTGCCCGCCGGAACCGTGCGCCTGAACTCCCCGGTGACCGGCATCTTCGAAAGGTCCGGGATGGTGACCATGGCAACGGCTCAGGGGAAATTCACGGCGGATGCTTGTATCTTCGCGGCCCCCTCCTCCGTGATTCCCTCGATCCACTTTGACCCGCCACTCCCGCCGGCAAAGCTGGAGGCCGCCGAGCAGTTGGAGTATGGCCGCATCATGAAGACCCAGGTACTCTGCAGCAAACGCTTCTGGCCGGCGGAGAATTTTGCATTGATGAGCGACGAGACATCTCACGAATACTTCCACACGACCCAGGGCCAGGCGGGTCCGATGGGCATTCTCTGTTCTTATGCAATCGGCGATAAAGCGGACGTGCTTGCCGCGGAAGACGAAGCGGGACGCAGGGAACAGATGGTTCGCGATCTGCTCGCGATATCCCCGGACGCGGCAAACGCGGTCGTGACTACTCACTCGAAGGCGTGGCAGAACGACCCATGGGTGCATGGGGCCTATGCGGTGTATCATCCCGGCCAGTGGTTGACGCTGCGACCCTTATTACAGCGGCCGCATGGCAAGGTTTTGTTCGCCGGCGAGCACCTCTCAGAAGACTCACAGGGCTTCATGGATGGAGCAGTAGGGACGGGCGTAGCTGCCGCAAAGGCATTGCTTGGCTGAACAATTCGCAAGGGAAGGGAAACAATGAGCTACAGCGACAAGGAACTCGGAATGGGCCGAAGAATTACCCGCCGGGATTTCATGAACGGCATGGCAATGACGATCGCCAGCACAGCAGTGGGCCACACGCTCCATGCGCAGGACAGTCGCGAGCCACAAAATACGCCCGGCTACAATCCGCCCGCGATCGAGGGCCTGCGTGGTAGTCACGAGGGTTCCTACACGGTCGCGCATAGCGTCCGGGATGGCAGTTTCTGGGAGCATGCCGGCGCCGCCGAAGCCACCGGGGAGAGCTATGATCTCGTCGTGGTGGGTTGCGGCATCAGCGGGCTATCCGCCGCAAGGTTCTTTCTTCAGAGCGCCGGCCCTCGCGCCCGTGTGCTGATTCTCGATCCTCACGACGACTTTGGAGGCCATGCCAAGCGCAATGAGTTCAAAGTAGACGGAACCAGGATGCTGGGGTTCGGCGGAACCTATGCAATCGAGAGCCCCAAGCCTTATAGTCCGGTCGCAAAACAAGTCGTGCAAGACCTTGGAATAGACGTCGAAAGCTTCAGCCAGGTCTCCGACGGAAAGCTATTTCCCTCGCTCGGCCTCGAGCCAAAAATCTTTTTCGACAAGGAGACCTTCGGCAGTGACCGGCTGGTCGTCGACCCAGCCCCGGTTTGGGGCGGAAAGGCCGCAGCGGAGGCGCAATCCGATGCTTGGCGGCGTTTTGCAGCGGACGCCCCGATGACGGACAAAGCCAAGGCAGACTACCGTCGTCTGCACACCTCTCAGGTCGACTTCATGCCTGGAATGACTTCCAGCGAGAAGAAGGCAAAACTGGCGCGGATGAGTTATGCCAATTATCTAAGCGATTTCTGCCGTGCGGATCCGCAGGTGATTGCGGTGCAGCAGGCGCTTCCGCAGCCACTCTATGGATTGGGCATCGATGCGGTCTCCGCTCAGGATGCCTGGGGTCTCGGCTTCGCAGGATTCAACGGCTTGAATTTAGCTGCCGGGGCGGGCCCGGGAATGGGGCGAGATGCCATTCCAAACGAAGAGGCGGAGAAATACTTCTTTCACTTCCCGGATGGCAACGCATCGATCGCCAGGCTCCTGGTGCGCAGCCTTATCCCCGAGGCAGTGCCTGGCAGCAATGCACAGGACATTGTCACCAGCCAGGTGAAATATGACCGGCTTGATCGAGCGGGCAATGCGGTTCGGATTCGCCTCAGCAGCACGGTCGTCAAGGTCAAGCATGTGGGCGATCCTGCCACCGCCAGCGAAGTCGAAGTCTCTTACTCGCAGCAGGGTAAGCTCAGGCGGGTACGCGCCGGCCATTGCGTCCTGGCTTGCTGGCACACCATGATTCCCTACCTGACAACGGAGTTGCCGGATACGCAAGTGGAGGCGCTCCGTTCCTCGGAGAAAGTTCCAATCGTCTATACCAATGTCGCTTTGCGGAACTGGGAAGCATTTGTAAAGTTGAAGGCCGGTTCTACATACGCGCCAGGAAGCTACTTCACAAATGTAAGTCTCGACCAAAGAGTCAGCATCGGTGAGTATCATGCGACGACTCGGCCAGAGGAGCCGATCGTGCTCACGATGCATCATTTTCCCGGCAGCCCAGGGCTTCCTGCCCGGGCGCAGCATCGCGCCGGACGTGCCCAGCTGTATGGCACCCCGTTCGCCACCTTCGAGCGGAACATACGCGAGCAACTGGCGCGCAGTCTGGGCAGCGGAGGGTTCGACCCGGCGAAGGACATCGCCGCGATCACCGTAAACCGATGGCCCCATGGGTATGCCTATCAATACAACTCCCTGTGGGATCCGTTCTGGTTAGAGGGTGGCTTGCAATCTTGCGTAGAAGCTCGGAAGCCGTTCGGGCGAATCACGATCGCCAATGCTGATGCGGACGCGTATGCCTATACCGATTGCGCCATCGATCAGGCTCATCGCGCGATCAGCGAATTGAAGGTAAGCCAAAAAGCATAAGTGACAATGCGGAGCTTCTCCTAGGGCCAAGGAGATACTTTCTGAGCAAGCGACCAGCCAAATGCTCTAGACTAGAGCGGTATGAAACGTCTTCTTGCGCTGGTGCTCATCCTCGTCGCGTCTCAAGGCATTGCCCAATCCAAGCCGTCGCTGCTCAACGTTCGCAAGATCTACGTCGAAAAGATGGATGACAATCTTGATCACTATCTCACTTCCGAGATATCGAGGAAGTTTCACGGCAACATGACCGTAGTGCTCGACCGCTCGCAAGCCGACGCCATTCTCCGCGGCGTTTCTCTCGGAGCTCAGAACACCAGCAAAGGAACAGTGGAACTGGTCGATCCTTCTGAGAAGGTTGTCCTTTGGTCAGGGACCGCCGGGGATCGCGACGTCAAATTCTTGGCCATGAAACATGGCGGTGAGGAACAAATAGCCGAGAAGCTTGTCGCCCAGATGAAGAAAGCCATGCAGCCTTAAGCCACGCCATTGCCTTGGCCGGAAGAGTGACGGCTTTCAGCGGCTTCGCGCATGGACACCCCTACCTGCTGTCAGAGACAATGGAGGGAATGTTTTCAGCAAGTGGAGAATCTCAATTGAGCCAAACCGGCCGCGTGTCCCGACGCGCGAAAATCAGTGCCCTTGGCACCTATGTCCCCCCCAAAGTTCTAACCAATTTTGACCTCGAAAAGATCATCGATACCTCCGACCAGTGGATCGTGGATCGAGTCGGCATCCGTGAACGCCACATCGCCGAAAAAGATGTTGTCACCAGTGACCTGGCAGTTGAAGCGGCTACTCGATGCCTGTCTTCGCGGGGCATCGCCGCTTCGGAGGTTGAACTCATCATCGTCGCGACCGTCACCCCCGACATGCTTTTTCCCGCGACCGCCTGCTTGGTTCAAGACAAGCTCGGTGCTCACGGGGCCTGGGGCTTCGACCTCTCGGCGGCCTGCTCGGGCTTTGTCTACGCGCTCCAGGTAGGTGCAAAGTTCGTCGAATCCGGTGCTCACTCAAAGGTGCTGGTCATTGGAGCGGACAAGATGTCGTCGATCCTGGATTATAGCGATCGCACGACCTGCATCCTCTTCGGGGACGGTGCTGGAGCGGTTCTCATCGAGCCGGCTGAAGAGGGCGAAACCGGCATGATCGATTACTTACATGAGATCGACGGCTCCGGCGGCCACTCGCTTTATATGCCGGGCGGTGGCAGTCTGAACCCGCCATCGCTGGAGACCATCGCGCAGAGAATGCACTACGTCCACCAGGACGGACAAGCAGTGTATAAGTATGCCGTCCGCAAAATGATGGAGACATGCGAGAGTCTGCTCAAGCGAAACAACATCCAAATCTCCGATCTCAAGCGCTTTATTCCTCACCAGGCCAATAAACGAATCATTCAGGCATGCGCCGAACGATTGGGTCTCAGCGACGATCAGGTGGTCATCAACATCGATCGATACGGCAACACTACCGCCGCGACCATCCCGCTCGCGATGGATACTGCGCGCAACAGCGATCGACTAAACAAGGGCGACCTGATCCTCATCGCTTCCGTCGGTGCCGGCTTTACGGTAGGCGCTTCACTACTCCGGTGGGAGTTTTAAAGAGGGGAAAAAAAAGACATAGACGATGGAAGGCGAGCTCTTGTCTGGTTCCGGGGCATCAGTGAGGAACATCGCCTCACCTTCTACTCAGCCCGACCCGGTCTCTAGGCAGACTTAGGCTTGTGCTTCTTGAGGCATAGTACGCTTCCCGGAAGCGTCATAGGTTTGTCTGCGATACTGCCAGATTCCATAGATGACGCCCGCGACCATCAGGCCGGCGAAGCTCCATCCGATGACCCCGGACCATTCGGCCAGGTTTTTCGTCCACCAGCTGACGACCTTTCGCCCGTAGGTGACAGCTGCCCAGCTTACCAAGCTATAGCGGATCAAGCGCGCAGCATTGTAGGAGACAAGAAACCGCCGCCTCGAGACCCCAAGCGCCCCTGCAGCCAGCAGAAAAGGAGTCAGCGGAATAGGCGGCGGCAGCAAGGCCGGGACCATCACTGACAACATGGAGTGGTTATCGGTCCAGTGCTCGATGCGCGCGCGAAAACGTTTGGGCACGGATCGCTGCAACAATGCTTCGCCTCCCTTTTTGCCGGCGCTCCAGGTGATGTAGCCCCCGATCGCGCTTCCCGTGATGGCACAAGCAGCGAGCAGAAAGGGATTGCCATGGTGAGAGACCAGCAGCAACAACAGCAGATCGGTGCTGCCGGGTAGCGGCAACGGGATGGGGGATGAGTCGAAAATCGCTACCGCGAAAAGTCCCAGTCCGCCCAAATGGGTCAGCCAGTGCGGCAGCACCGAACGACGGGTCCGCTTAGCAGTATGCCTCGCAGTCGCTGAAGCAATTTTTTGAAGGGCTGCCATCTAAACTGTTGGACGCATAATCCCGGCAGGAGGCTCGAAAGTTTCTCGCCTTGACATTCAGTTCCTGATGTTTCTGTCACATAAAGTTTAATTCAGGTTCTTCTGGTAGCACGGAATATTCATGAGCATAACGGAAAAACGTGCGCAGTCCGTCCTTGCAGGCCTGGTCGAGCACGTAGTGAATATTCTCGGTTAAGTAGGCTCGAATAATTGACTTCGACAAAGCGATACGGCTGGCCCACTCCTCGACCAGATCGTCGATGTGGGTGAGGCCATGGTTGCGGGAGTGTACGAAATCGGCGACCAGCTCTTCCCGGGACAACGAAGTCCCTTTGAGGGCATCCGCTCGCATCGTCCAGAAGGCGGAAACCCATGGCACACCGGTCTTCTGCTGCCATTCACGAGCAAGGTCGATATAGAGCAGCTCTTCGCCGGTACGGTCGGCTCTTGCCTGGCTGTCTTCAAGCGCGATCAACGCAGGATCCCCGATCAGCAGGGCGGCATCCGCGATCCGCAGCATCTTGTCGAGTTGCGGTTCAACGGGAATGAACCTGGCTTGAGGATTCCAATATTTGCGGAAGAGAATCTCCGTGTAGGCCGCGGACGTGAGCGAAGACGTATCCATTGCTACCGTCTGGGCGGCTCCGGGGCCAGATTCGCGAGTGACTAGCAGAATGGAGCGAATGTTTCCTTTGGCGGCAATCGTGCAGCCAGGAATGATCAACATCGTGGGATCGATGGCATACGCCGCTGCAGGAACCAGGCCAATGTCCGCCTGACCGGTGAAAAGATCCTCCGCGCAGCGCGAGGGGGTTGAGTAGCGGATGTCATACCGTTCGGCCAGACGGGATTTCTCCGGCTCATGTTCAAAGTCCCACATCAAGGGAGCAGGATTGAGGAAGTCGATGGCAGCAAGGCGCAGGCGAGCGGAAGATGAAGTGTTCACTTACCAGTGTACCGGCACTCCGAGAGCTTCGCGGGGTTGCGCGACAAACAGGTTGCGTCCCAGAAACGCCTAGCGCCCGGCATGAAGCTGGTACAACAGGAAACCGGTGATCGACAGAACGACGACGATCACAGTCAGAATCAGACCGCCGAGCAGCAGCGATACGGTTCTCTCCTGTTTCGGGGTGGAAGGCTGAGTGATGCCAAAGGTGTTAATGAAAGCCGAGGCGAGGAAGTGTAAGAGGCCCATCGTCAGTGACCTATTTCCCTCAGCTGGCGGTCCAGCTGAATTTTTTCGTTGGAGAGAGCCGCGACCTGGGCCCAGTCACCCTTCCGTTCAGCCTCAGCTAAGGAGGCGCGCAGCCCCCGCTGACGGCGGCTCAGGTAGTGGTGGTGCAGCGGCTGCAGCGCAGCCGTCACCTGATCGAGGGTGACCGGTTCCGATTCAGCGAAGAGGACTTGCGCCACCATCTGGCGATCTCGCCCTTCGGTCAGCGCCTCTACTGGATCGCCGCTCCCGCGGTTTCGAAGTGCCTCGAGCAGTGAAGCGACTGATAGTTCTTCGAAGATGTGTGGCTCGCGGTCAAGTGCCGCCGCGGCAGCCATGTATGCAGGATCATCCGGCAATGCGGCAAAGGCCCGGATCAAGACCCGCTCGCATTCATTGAAGCCCACGCTGTTTGAAGAGATTGCATCCCGCCGTTTCGCCGCTGCTTGTCGTAACTCCTCGCGCAAGACTGCCGAATCAATGGAGAGCTTTTGGGCCGCGTTGGCGGCGAACTCATCCCGGGCAAGCAGGTTGGGCATCCTGCGAATATGCGGCAACAGATAGTTCAGCGCCTTGACCTTTGCCTCAGGACTTCGTGAGGGAAAGAGCTGCCGCGCTCGTTCGATGAGGTAATCGGGTAAGGCCTGCGCGGTCCGGGCCGCGGTGTGGTAGGCGGCCGCTCCGCGCTCACGGACGTACCTGTCCGGGTCGAGCCCGTCCTCGAGAGTGATGACCTTGACGGTAAAACCCTCTTCAGTAAGCAGCGCAATGGATTTCTCGGCAGCATTCGCGCCCGCTGTATCGGGATCGAAATTCACCGCCACCTGAGTGCAGTGTCGTTTCAGAAGATTCACCTGGTATTCGGTAAAGGCAGTGCCGCTGGTCGCGAGCACGTTCTGCACACCCGTCATGTACACCGAAATACAATCCATCTGGCCCTCGACGAGCAAGGCAAAGTTCAGTTGGCGGATTGCGGCCCGTGCCTTATCCAGATTGAAGAGCACCTGGCCCTTCGAATAAAGCGGCGTCTCGGGCGAATTCAGGTATTTTGGCCCAGCCTTTTCATTGCCAGCCGTCGCCGAATCCAAAGCACGTGCCGTAAAAGCGATCACCCTCCCAGACTCATTCATGATCGGAAAAGTGATTCTCTTCCGAAAACGCGAATAAAGCGGCCCCGGCGATCCGTCTTCCTGCTCCTTCCAGGAAAAGAGACCGGAGGCGCGCAGGCTCTCTGCGTCCACTCCCGAGGCAAGCCGGTCACGGAGCGCGGTATAGGAGTCGGGCGCAAAGCCGATGCGGAACTTGGCGATCGCTTCAGGAGTGACGCCGCGGCCGGTGAGGTATTCGCGGGCGCCCGCGCCTTCCGGCGAACGGAGCTGCTCCTGAAACCACACGGTCGCAGCCTCATGCAGATCCAGAAGCTTGCCGCGCTGCCGGCTCTCCTGCGCTTCCTCGGGTGAGTTGAAGTCCCGCTTCGGCAGCGGAATGCCGCATTTCTGAGCGACTGCTCGGACTGCTTCCGGAAAACTCAGGTTCTCAATCTTTTGCAGGAAGCTGAACACATCGCCAGACTGCCCGCAACCAAAGCAGTGGTAGAACTGCCGTGTGGCGTGGACCGAGAACGAAGGAGATTTCTCGCTGTGAAACGGACAGAGCCCTTGAAAGTTCTGAGCTCCAGACTTCTTCAGCCGCACATAATCGCCGATGATCTTGACGATGTCTGCCTGCTGTTTCACGGTCTGGGCGAAGTCGTTGGCCATGGGATGGGTCTGGAGCCAGTGTAAATCTTCCGGGTCCGTCCACTCAGCCTTAGTGGAGCCTTGCTCACTCTCGAAAATTTGAGGTGTCAAATCTCTTAGGCAGCGTGCCTGCTGAGCTTCACTGGCGGGCCGTCTAGTAGGTTGAACTGCCGGAAAAGAGTATCCTAAGAAGATATGAAGAAACAGCGCTCAGCTCCGCCGCCATGTAGCGGCTCCCTCACCTCCGTCCAGGGTCATCGGCCGGCGGCAGACGGCAAAACAGGTGTCTGCGGTACTTGCGGCTCCAGTGTGCCTTTTACGATCGATGTCTCTGCCCGGCCCGTTCCTCGTTTTCACAAGTCCGGCCCTCGGTGAGCATTTGGCTCTCCAACTTTAGCGGCCGCCCTGCCCAACACATCTTCCGGTTTCATCCCTGAGGCCCTCAGCTCTCTTATGCTGAGGGCATCGTGGCGTTTGGCCAGCCTTCGGCCATGCTCGTCGGTGATCAGCGGACAGTGAAACCAGGCAGGTTCGGGTAAACCTAACGCCCGGCAAACCAGGATCTGGCGCGCCGTCGCCTTTAATAGATCAGCCCCGCGAACGACTTCGGTGATCTTCATTGCAGCATCATCCACGGCTACCGCGAGTTGATAAGCAGGAACTCCGTCTTTTCGCCAAATAAGAAAGTCACCAAAATCTTCGCTTGCCACGAACCGCTGGCGGCCGAAGTGGCCATCGGAAAATTCGATTGCTTCGCCATCCCTGACCCGGAAGCGCCAGCTCAATCCCGTTAGCATCGCCTCGCCAAAGCCAGAGAATAAGATTCGACCAGCCGTCGCTCTGCATGTCCCCGGATAGAGCGGTTCCTCATCGTGCGGCGCCTGCGTCATCCGGGTAAGATCTTTGCGCGAGCAGCGGCACGGATAGACAAAGCCGCCCTCAATCAATTCTTTCAAGGCCGAAATATAGAGCGGCAACCTCATGCTTTGAAGATAAGGGCCATACTCCCCACAAACGTCTGGTCCCTCTTGCCAGCGAATACCGAGCCAGTCAAGGTCCTCCACCGCCGCGGCAGCAAACTCCGGCTTCGACCGCTGTGGATCAAGATCATCCACGCGCAGAACTAATGCACCGCCGGAACGCAGCGCCCGTTGGTAAGCAGTCCAGAAGGTTGCGGCGTGGCCGAGGTGCAGCAGTCCGGTAGGGGAGGGCGCGAGGCGTCCGCGATAGCCGAGAAAATCAGACACAAAATTCAGTGTATTCGCCGCTTCATCCACGGTGACGTTGAGCGAGCATCTCGCGCCCGAGGTCGCAGAACGCCTTGACGATCGCCCTCTCTTCATCTTTACGCCAGACCAGGTCTACATCGCTGCGAACGCTTGTTCCGCTGAGCTCGATACAGACGCAGTCCGGCGCCGCGATTCGCTCAATGCATGCGGGCGCGATGCTCACTCCTAAACCTGCTCCAACCAGCCGCAGAACTGTGAACCACTGCGGCGCCTCCTGAACGACCCGCGGCCGAAAACCATGGGCTTCACACAAAGATGCAGTCTTCTCATAGGCGAGACGGCCGGCCCGTGGTGAAAACAAGACAAAAGGCTCGTCTCGGAGAACCGCTGCAGAGAGCGTCCGGCTCTTCGCCAAAGCATGGTGCGCCGGTAGAACTGCCACGAAAGGCTCTGACGAGAGCGTCTCCGCCTCCAGGCCCTCGACCTCGCCTCCGTCACGGAGGAAGGCGACATCAATCAGGCTGTCCAACAATGCCTGCGTCATCTCCGACGAAAAACCCTCGCGGAGTTGAAGATCGACCCTGGGATGTTTGCGACGATATTCTCCCAGCATGGATGGTAGCGGAGTCAACATGCCGGAGCTGATGAAGCCCACACGCAGGGCGCCAAGTTCGCCCCGGCCAACGCTTCGTGCCTCCGCCAGATCTTCGATTACGCTCCGTAACGTACGCCGTGCCCGCTCGAGAAAGATCTCCCCTGCGGCAGTCAGCTTAACTGCGCGGGTGGTTCTGAGGAACAAAGGATAGCCCACAATTTCCTCCAACTTGCGGATTTGCTGGGAGAGTGGAGGCTGGGCAAGGTGCAGCCGCGAAGCGGCGCGGCCGAAGTGCAGTTCTTCCGCCACTGCCACGAAGTAGCGGAGGTGGCGTAATTCGATTTCGCTATCCATACTTTGTTCATCCTAATCGCAACAAATAAGATATTGGACGTATGGGGGGATCCAGCATACTTTTTAAAAAGGAGAGATCTATGCCTGTCTGTGTTCAAGAGAGTCTCACTGCTCCTGCCCCGCCAGTGGTCGAAATCCGGCGGTTCCGGCCCGGAGACGAAGCCGCTTTTCTGCGCCTGAACGAGGAGTGGATCGTGCGTCACTTCGTCCTCGAAGAGAAGGACCGTACCGTTCTCAACGATCCCATGAAGCACATCCTCGACCGAGGTGGACAGATTCTTTTCGCCGTGATCGGCGGAGAAGCGGTCGGCTGCTGCGCGATTGTTCCCGAACTGGAGCCCGGCGTCTACGAGGTTGCGAAGATGGCAGTGACCGAAAAGCTGCAAGGACAGGGCATTGGACGTAAAATTCTCCAGGCGGTGATCGAAACTGCGAAAGGGATGGGAGCCTCCCGGCTCTACCTCGAGACCAATAGCAAACTAGCCAATGCGACCCATTTGTACGAGAAGCTGGGCTTTCGCCATGTTCCAGTGGAGCGGTTGAAACCTTCACTCTATCGGCGCGCCGATGTCTTCATGGAGATGGTGCTGAGTTGATTCCTTCTCCAGAGACCTTCCTTCCGCCGGCAACGCCCAACCGGTCCCCTGAAGCAATTGCTCTCGAATTCGGCGATCCGCCGTTGGAAGCTCTCCGAACTACCCACAAACGCTTCGCGATGGCCGCAGGGCGGGCCTGCAAGTACCCAGCGGATGTCGCTCCTTTTGCGGCGATTGAGGATAGCTCGGAGGAGGCGCTGCGGGATCTGTTTTCGCTCCTGAATCCAGGCGAGGGCACGTATGTCGTCAGCGGAGCTTCGTTGGCATTCGAGGGCCTGCGATGCGACGGGCCGCTGGGAGTGAAGCAGATGACATATCCCCAAAACCGGCCACTGCCGATCAATGCTCGGATTGATGGTATCCGAATCGAACCGCTTTCCTGCGCCAACGCTGCCGAGATGGTGGAACTGACTTCGATCGCTTTTCCAGGCTTCTTCCGAGCGCGCACCTGTGAAATGGGCAGCTACTACGGCATCCGCCAAGAAGGACGATTAGTCGCGATGTGCGGCGAACGGATGGCCATTCGCGAATATCGCGAAATTAGTGGTCTCTGCACGCATCCGGACTTTCGCGGCAATGGCTATGCCGCCGTGTTGATGTTGCAGCTCATGCGCGATCATCGCGAAGCCGGATTACAGTCATACCTGCACGTCTCCGCAAACAACGCCAATGCCATCGCCCTCTACGAACGAATGAGCTTCGAGCATCGAGGAGAGTTTTCGCTATATCTTCTAACACGCGAAAGTTAAGACGTCGCTCGTAGACGGGACTCTCTGTCGCTCTTACTGGCGTTCGTCTCCCGACGCATTCGCACAGGAAAGCAAACCCTGCTCCGTCAGCCAGGTACGAAGAAGATCCCTTCCTAGATATCCAAATTCTTCACATGCAGCGCGTTTTCTTCGATGAACTTCCGCCTGGCTTCGACATCTTCGCCCAACAAGGTGGTGAAGATGGAGATGGTGCTGTAAGGAAATGGTGGCCGTGTTCGCTCCTCGCCAGGTTAGGAGGCGTTGACCACGATGGTCAGAATGGATCGGCTCAGGACAGCTACCCTCTTGAATCATGAGGGTAGCATGGACCCGGAGAACGTCGGTTCGCTATACAAGCGTCATTGGGTTCGGGCCGTCGCTCGAGTTTTACCGCGACAGAGCCAATTCCCTCAGCGAGCCTTGCTCGCCACTATGGCGCGGCGGAGCAGAATCCAATTCGTGACGTCTACGCCAAAAATAGATTGCAAAACACACCGTCACGATGGGCACCACTATGCCGAACTCATCGATAAACCAGAGAGTCTTCCCCGTATCGCGGGTGAGCGGGGTACAAATGCTTTGAATGTAAAGATTGTGACTCGAGTGAAGGATCACCGCGGTCCAGAGACTTCCCGATTTCATACGTAGCCAGGTCAAGATGAAAGAATCGGCGATGACCGCAACCGTAAAACAAATCATGCCGAACCAGAGCGGCTCTCTGGATCCGGAATTGTAGTTGCTCCAGAGCATCACGGGAAAATGCCATACGGCCCACGCCGCGGCGCTGAGCAGTGAGGTCTTGGTATATCCCATTGTCTTGAATAACTCTGGAACAAGAAAGCCACGCCAGCCCATTTCCTCGCCCAGGTCGCTGGCCAGTCTCGGGATTATGCCGTAAGTGGCCGTGAGCAGCAGATAGACGACGGTAGAGGTGAGGGGCGATGCCCTCAAGGCCATGACCGGGACAAGATGTTGCATGAATTCGTGGTTCGGAAAGCCACCCAGTCCGGAGCCCCACACGATGGCGTAGGCGATGAGAGCATATGCAAACGGGACGAACCAACTCATCCATGCATAGCGAGCCTGCGGCCACTTTCAGCCCAGATCCGACAGCTTGCGGCAATTGAGCTTCAAGGTAAGCATTGCTGCGAATGCCACACACCACTTAAGACCAATCGCATATTTACCCTCGGCTCCTCGCAACTGCTGCGTGTACCAACACATACAGTAGAAGACTGAGCTGAAAGCGAAAGTCAGCACTAGAAAGACAATTACCTGCTGCCTTGAGGAGCCAGGCTTTGACATGGACTTTGATACCTTTTCGATCGAAATTTAGCTCGGAAACAGCCGGGAGTGAAGCGCCCTTCCAGGAAAGACACTTCAGGAATTGAATTATTTCCAAGATGTGAATGCCGGCTGGAGTGCTGCGCGTGGGGAGGGAATGGACCTGCTTGCCGCCGTGTGGTGATCCTATCCTGCCGAGTTGCTCGAGAGATCGGATGCCGAATTCACGATAAGAAGCGGCCGGTCGTTCAACAGAAGAGAGTAGCCGGCTCAAAACGAAAGCTACCCTTCTGGATCAGAGGGTAGCTTGAATAGGGAAACGCCACTTCGTTTTAGATATCGAGGTTCTTCACATCCAGCGCGTTTTCTTCGATGAACTTCCGCCTGGCTTCGACATCTTCGCCCATCAGAGTGGTGAAAATGGTCTCGGTTTCGGCGATGTCTTCGAGTTTCACCGAGAGCAGCGTGCGCCGCTCGGGATCCATGGTCGTCTCCCACAGCTGGGTCGAGGTCATCTCGCCGAGTCCCTTGTAACGCTGCACCTGATAGTCACGGCGTCCCTGCTCGATCACATAATCGAAGAGTTCCTTAGGGGTATGCTTGACAACCGGATCATGACTGGCGCGGCTGGCCCGCTTGGGCGCCGGCTTGCCCGCCTCCACTTCGCCGATCGTCTCGCCCTCCGTCTCTTCAGGATCGGGAACCACTTGCTTGGTGGCGTACTCGATCCGGAAGGGCGGTTCCAACTGCTCTTTAATCTGGGCGAACTTCGACATCATCTGCCGGTATTCCGGCGATGAGGCCAATGTCCAGTTGATTTTGCGTTCCGCTCCATTGTCATCCGTAAAGGCAATCGACCAGGTCTGGTGCTCCTCGTCATAGGCGGGTTCGCTCAGGGCCTTGAACTGAAGTGCTTTTCGCTCCGTCTCGAGCCTGCGATGTAATGCCACAAGCTTCGCGGGAGCGTGACCCTCCGCACCTTCGAAGTCGCTGCGGCGGACCAGCTCGAGCTCCGCAAGAAGGTTGGTAACGTGCTCATTCCGAAGGCGCTTGTCTACTTTGTCGAAGAGTTCAAGGTACTCCCGCAACTGCCCGATGAACTTGGTCAGCACCGAGCCATCCAGCTTGTGCTCGGTGGGTCCGGCCTCTGCGCCTGCCCCGTGATAGACGACCATCCCGTCGGAGGCGCGCTTGACCATCACCCGGACAAACTCGCGATCGTCCTTGATGTACTGCTCGAACTTGCCCTTCTTGATGCGGTAGAGCGGCGGCTGGGCAATGTAAACATGGCCGCGTTTGATCAGCTCCGTCATATGGCGGAAGAAGAAGGTCAGCAGCAGCGTCCGGATGTGCGATCCATCGACGTCAGCGTCCGTCATGAGAATGATTTTTCCGTAACGGAGCTTGGAAGGGTCGAAGTCTTCCTTGCCAATACCCGCGCCGAGGGCGGTAATCATCGCCCGGATTTCTTCGTGACCGAGCATCTTGTCGTATCGGGCTTTTTCGACGTTGAGGATCTTGCCCTTCAGTGGCAGGATCGCCTGGAAGCGCCGATCGCGGCCCTGGCGCGAGGTTCCGCCGGCCGACTCTCCCTCGACCAGATAGATTTCGCACTTCTCCGGGTTCCGCTCACTACAGTCGGAAAGTTTGCCAGGAAGACCGCCGCCGTCCAGAGCGCCCTTGCGGCGAGTGAGATCACGCGCCTTGCGGGCAGCCTCGCGGGCACGGGCAGCTTCAATGGCCTTGTTGATGATCTTTCTCGCGATGGGCGGGTTCTGTTCGAGAAAGCCGCCTAGCTTCTCGTTGACCACCGCCTGAACGGTGCCGGCGATATCGGAGTTGAGTTTGCCCTTGGTCTGGCCCTCGAACTGGGGCTGCGAAAGCTTGACGCTGATGACCGCAACCAGACCTTCTCGTACGTCGTCCCCGGAGAGGTTTTCTTTCAAGTCCTTAAACAGGCCGAGCGATTGGCCGGCACTGTTGATCGTCCGGGTAAGGGCAGTCTTGAACCCCGACAGATGCGCGCCGCCATCGACGGTGTTGATGTTGTTGGCGAAGGTGAAGACGGTCTCCGAATAGGCATCGTTGTACTGCATCGCAATGTCGATCTCGACATTGTCGCGGGTCGCCTCCATGACGATCGGCTTGTCATGGAGCACCTGCTTGCCCTTATTCAGCAGCTTGATGAACTCAGCGATGCCGCCGGCATACCTGAACTCTGCGCGCTTAGCCTCGCCCGTCTTTGGGTCGGTAGTGCGTTCGTCGGTGAGCGAGATTTCGAGGCCCTTGTTCAGGAAGGCGAGTTCGCGCAGTCGCTGGGCAAGGGTGTCGTAGTTGTATTCGGTGACCGTAAAAATCGACTTGTCGGGCAAAAAGTGGACCTTGGTGCCCTTGCGTTTGGAACTGCCAGTCTGCCGAAGTTTCTCTAGTGGCACGCCCTTGGCGTAAGTTTGCTCGTAAGTGTGGTCGTCGCGCCAGATCTCGACATCGAATGCTTCGCTCAGCGCGTTCACGCAAGAAACACCAACGCCGTGTAGACCGCCCGAGACCTTGTAGTTCGAAGCGTCGAACTTGCCGCCCGCATGGAGTTTGGTGAGCACCACCTCGACCGCCGTCATCCGCTCGCCGTTCGGCAAAACCTTCTCATCCACCGGAATGCCGCGGCCGTCATCCACCACCGTGATGGAATTGTCGACATGGATCGTAACTTCGATCCGCTTCGCATGGCCCGCCAGAGCCTCATCGACGGAGTTATCCACCACCTCGTAAACTAAGTGATGCAGACCCATCTCACCGGTCGAACCGATGTACATGGCAGGACGCAACCTTACCGCCTCAAGACCTTCAAGGATCTTGATGTCTTCCCCGGTATAACTCCGGGGAGCGGCCTTCTCTTTCCCGTTCAAACGGGAGGAGATCTCTGTCGATTCAGGAAAGGTAATATTCTCGGAAACTACGAGCTCTTTAGTGGACATGAAACTCCGGTGCGAAACCCCGCGCAACTTCCTTGAACGATCAAAGCTGCGGTAATTAAATGGCTGAAAGAGAAAGGGTTTACGCCGTATTTTGCTAATAAAAGTATACCACGGAGAACAATCCCGGGAACCAAGAAGTGGGTAGGCGTCAGTCGTCCCCGGGAAGCTGTCTTAGACAGAATTGTCACTTCCGTAATTGATGAACTCGCTGGATTTAAAACTCGGTCGCGAATCAATTTCAAAGTGGATTAAACTTCTTTTTAGAAGGTCTCTTCTTCCGTACGAGCCCTTCCAAAATTCCGGTGTGCGACCATAAAGGCAAGTCAATTCATGGTGCGGATTCTGGTTCGTGGCTTAACGGCCGCTCTGATCGTCGGCGGGATGCTGGCTGCCGGTCACATCCAAGTGAACAGCGTGACCCGGCAGTTGCAGTTCAAAACCGCTTCTGAGGGGATGCCGGTTCCGGCTTGTCCGCCCAACGACGTCAATGCATGCAATATCGATACCTGGTAGCAGCCGCGTTGTGGTGTCGCCATAGGGTTCGTTGATTTTTTTTGTACCTTCAACTATTCGCGATATGCTCTAATCTCGAATAGTTTGGTATGTATGAGCTACCTGCCGGGAGTCAGTCTGTTGGCGACCGCCGAGCCGATCTTGCTCGCGTTGACGCTCTGCGCCTTCCTGAAGGCAGGGATTTACAAGCGTTTCCCATGGTTTGGCGCCTATCTGGGCTTCCGGTTGTCCATCTACGCCGTCTTGAACCTCCTACTGTACTCCGCCCGAGGGCGGTTCTTGGAAGACCACATCGCCTACAACGCCTACTATTACATCTACTGGGTAGGGTACCTGGCGCAGGCTGCAGTCTCTTTTTTGGTGATTCAAGAGGTATTTCGCCACCTCATGGATCCGCTACCTGGTCTTGGAAAGCTGGGATTAATTGCTTTCCGGTGGGTGACCCTGAGTTCGGTTTTGATTGCCGGAGTCCTGGCGGTCTTCCCAGTGGCCTCGGGAAGGGATTTGCTGCTCTCTGCCGCTAGCAGTGTCATGCGCTGTGTCAGCGTCCTCGAGCTTTGCCTGCTCGCCTTCATCGTTCTCTCTATGGAAACGCTGCAGATTTCACTCCGCAGCCAGGATTTCGGCGTTGCGCTCGGCTTAGGAATGGTGGCCGCCTCCGAGCTGGTCAATTCCGCTGTGAACTTAGGCCCTTCGTCATTTGCCTTGGCTACGAGTTATGCCTGCAACATCTTCCTCGCTTTGGCCGCGGTGGTTTGGATTGCATATTTCCTCAAATTGGGGGCCGCAGCCAAACCCGCCGCACTCCCCGTAGGTTCACCTTTGTTGCGGTGGAATGAGATTGCGGGTGCGCTTGGTCACCCGCCGCCGCATGTGGCGCTTGGCTCCTCGAGCGAGTTCTTCCTTCATGACGTGGAAAAGGCCGTGGACAAAGTCCTGGAGAAGAACTCCATGAATCCCGCCCGATGAAGCAGAAATATGGTGACTGAAAGGCGAGGAAGCGAACTCGGCAGCCACTTTCCCTTGGATAAGACCTACAGACGTGGTTTTCGGTGCTAATCCTCGACACCATCTAGAGGGTAAATGGGCCATCTGGATCTCGAGCTTGAAGGGGCTTGACCCACAAGCAAAAAGCCCGGCGCCAGGCGCTCGGGCTTTAAACTACTTCCTGGAATGGACTAGTCAGCAGCTACTTCGGTCGGAGCGTTTGCCGCCGCGACCGGCTCGATAGCCACGTAGCGACCGGTCTTGCCGCGATCGATAAATTTCACACGTCCGGAGATCTTGGCGAAGAGCGTGTCATCGCTGCCGCGCCCTACATTCAATCCAGGCTTCAGTTTGGTTCCGCGCTGGCGAACGATGATCGATCCTCCGGTGACGACCTCACCACCGAACTTCTTGACTCCAAGCCGCTGCGCATTGGAGTCGCGGCCGTTCTTTGAACTTCCAAGCCCCTTTTTGTGTGCCATCTCTTAATCCTCATGCTCTCGGGAGCAGGCCCCCGGTCGAATATTCTCAATCAAAATAGTGGCTCAGTTCGCCGAAGTGTAGGACGCGCCATCAACCTGGATTTCATTGATACGAACTTCGGTGTAGGACTGCCGATGGCCCTGCAGCTTCTTGTACTGCTTTTTGCGCTTGTAGTGAAATACCAGCACCTTAGCCCCGCGGCCTTCACTGACCACCGTACCGAGCACTTTCGCGCCGGCCGGCTGCGTGACCGAACCGGATTCTCCCGAGACGGCGAGCACTTCGCTGAACTCCACGGTGCTGTTATCACCAGCTTCGGTCTTCTCTATCTTCAGTACGTCGCCTGGCGCGACGCGATACTGCTTTCCACCGGTGCGAATCACTGCGTACATAACTTTTCTCCAGCGTCCCAAACTGCCTGAGAACGCTATCCAATCCAATCGAAATCTGGTTAGCCGATGCAGACGGCAGAATTGGCGCATTGACTGGGGCTCACTCGACCTAGCTGGGCTAGTCCCGCCACTCATTCCCTGGTCCCAGCAATCATTTTCCAAACCAGGAGTTTCTCGGCGACCTCATTCATCGCTTTAGAAAGCCTGACAATGGAACGCGCTGGAACAACTGCCGAACTTTTTAAGTCTATCGGTACGGGAAGCGGCGGTCAATGCTTAAGAACGCTCCCCGCTGAATTATTTGCGAGATCGTCGCTGATTGAGCTAGACTGAAAGTTCTGCGGGTACGGCAGTTTCGACCCATGCAGACGAGGCGCGATCCGCCCTCCAAAGTACCGCTTCAAGAAATTTAAAGACACTTGGCGGCGCGAGCTACCGAAGAATTCGATTGGATGGAGTTAGTTATGGCACAGATTTGCCAGGTCTGCGGTAAGGGTCCGCAGTTCGGAAACAATATCTCTCACGCACACAATATCAGCCGCCGGCGCTGGAACGTGAACCTGCGCCCCGTTAAAGCTAAGGTCGAAGGCGGAGCAAAGCGAATTCGGGTCTGCACTCGCTGCATTAAAGCCGGGAAGATCGTCAAGGCCTAGCCTTTATCCTTCTTTCAGTACGCCTACCTTTCCGATCCTTCAAATCCGAGGCTGGAGGCTGAAACCAAGTCCCCAGCCCTTCTTACCAAGAACGGTCTTTCCTGCCGGGCTTTCTTTTCATTCTGCCTTTTCAAAATCCAAAGCAGCCGAGTTGATGCAGTAGCGGAGCCCGGTTGGTTTAGGGCCGTCGGGGAAAACATGCCCAAGGTGGGCGCCACACCGAGCGCAGGTCGCTTCGATCCGGCGCATTCCCAGGCTGTTGTCCTCATGAGTTTCAACCGCGCTTGAGTCGACCGGCAGATAAAAGCTCGGCCAACCACTGCCTGACTCAAACTTTGTATCGGATTTGAACAACTCCGCTCCACAGGCGACGCAATGGTACATGCCGTCGGCGTGGTTCCGGTAGAGTGCTCCGGTAAAGGGGCGCTCCGTGCCTTTTTCACGAGTAATGTGGTACTGCTCGGGCGTCAGCTTCTCGCGCCACTCGGCGTCCGACTTCTCAATCTTCTCTACTTTGGTCTCCGACATAGTCAATCTCTCCCAATGAATTAGATGAATCCACAGCTGCATAGTTACATGCGCGCAACCCAGACCCCACAGAGACTGCTCTACACTGGAAACATAACAATTTGAATCAGGAGAAGTCCGTGTCTGAACGCACCTTCAGCATTATCAAGCCCGACGCCGTGCGCAAGGGGTACACTGCCGCAATTCTCGCCGAAATCGAAAAGGCTGGTTTCAAGATTGTAGGCCTCAAGAAGATCTCTATCTCGAAAGTCCAAGCAGAGGGCTTCTATGCAGTTCATAGTGCTCGTCCCTTCTTCGACTCGTTGACCACCTTCATGTCTTCCGGGTCTATCGTTCCGCTGGTCCTTGAGAAGGACAACGCCATCGCCGACCTGCGCAAGCTCATGGGCGCGACCAATCCCGCGAACGCTGAGGAGGGAACCATCCGCAAGAAGTTTGCGGGATCGATTGAGGAAAATGCGATCCACGGCTCCGACGCGCCAGAGACGGCCGCATTTGAAATCGGCTATTTCTTCGCGGGATACGAATTGGCATAGGACTGAAGTTCCGTTGCTAAAACGCCGAAGCACCACGTCGACAGACTGTCCCTTCAGGGAAAAGCTGCAGGAATGACTTTAAGCCCGAGCCGTACCTCTGCTTCACAGTCGCTCTCAGCTCTTCAGTTGCCAGCCTTCTGGAATGGCAGCTGAAGAGCCCGAAGCAATTAAACTGAGACTCGCAGCTGCCGCGATCTGCATGCCGCTTCATGGAATTCACTAACCTCAACAATGGGAATGTCTCGCGGATCGGCCTAGGCACCTGGGCGCTTGGCGGCCTTGATTGGGGCAACGTCTCCGATCAGGATGCCATCGCTACCTGCCTTGCCATCTTCGAGCATGGCATCAACCTGATCGACACCGCTCCCGTTTATGGGAATGGACGCGCCGAAGAGGTCGTTGGCAAGGCCATTCGCGAACACGGCCATCGTGAAGACTTCTACATCGCCACCAAGGCCGGTCTGGAGCGAGGGACGGAAGGCATCGTTGCCAAGGTAACGCCAGAGAGGCTGCGCCAGGAGCTGAGCGCTTCGCTCACCCGTCTCGACACCGATTACATCGATCTTTATCAAATTCACTGGCCCGATACCGCCGAACCGCTTGAAGCAGCTGCCGAGCAGATGCTCAAGTTCTACGATGCCGGAGCTATCCGCGCCATTGGCGTTAGCAATTTTTCTCCTGAACAGATGGATGTGTTCCGTGCCGTCGCGCCGCTCCACTCCTGTCAGCCACCGTACAACATCTTCGAACGGGCGATCGATGCGGACGTGCTCCCTTACTGCCGTCGACACTCCATCGCGGTGCTGGCTTACAGTGCTATATGCCGGAGCCTCCTGGGTGGACGGTTAGCGGCAACCCAGCAGTTTGACGCCAGCGACATCCGCAGCGTCGATCCCAAATTCCAGCAGCCGCGCTTCAGTCAGTACCTTGACGCCGTTGCGCGCCTCGATCGGTTCGCGCGAGAGCGTTACGGGAAGCGGGTCTTGCATCTGGCTCTCCGCTGGGTGTTGGACCGGTCCGGTGTGAGTGTGGCCTTGTTCGGAGCCAGGCACCCCGCGCAATTGGAGGCAGTCGAAGAAGTTATGGACTGGAATCTCGACGCCGCAGGCTTCGAGGAAATTGACGCAATCGTCACCGAGACGGTCCTCGATCCGGTTGGACCAGAGTACCTGGCGCCGGCGCACCGCATCAGCGCCTAAGAAGGATCTCCCAAAATGAAGAAAAGCGCCGAGGTTATCGGCGCTTTTCCTTCGATAAAAATGAGAGCCTACGAGACGCTTCTGATAAGCGGTTCCAGCTGCGCCTTTCGCCCGCAGGCTCCCTGCTTGGAAGTCTGTCCGGATCTGCTTTCAGGGGATCCGGGAAGAGCTTGGCTATTCGCCGCCGATCGATGTGGTGGCGCTCACACCGCGCTTGTTATTGCGATCGAGGTTCGGTGTGACTCGCGTTCCCAATTGAATGCTCTTCAAGGCATAGTCTGTGCCGGTGGTATCAAACTTGACGAGGGCAGCAGTCGCGGCGGGCTCTGCTGGGCCTACCGTCCAGGTGAGGTGCTTGCTCTGGTCGGCCTTGTTGGCCAGGGTCACGAAGCTGTTGCCGGCATCCAACACGACGTCATAGGTTCCCGCTGGAAAGGACTGGCCCTTGGCTGTGAAGCTGAATGGAACGTCCACACGTGACTGAGTGGCCGCAAATGCGGCGCTGGAGCAGAGAGCGGCCGCGGTAAGTACGAGAGTCCTAAAGGTGATTCGCATGTTGATGTCCTCCAACGAAAAGAACAATACCCCGGCCTCATGACACCTGGTGTCAAATTGCTGTCTAGTTGTTGTCAAACTTTCTTTGACGGATATGGAGCGCCTGAAGGCTCGAGAATAAAGTAACTACGATGGTGACAAATAGGTGAGAGCGCGCAAAAATCACGACCCTCACAGGCATGTTCGGAGTTGCAGTCAGAAGGGAATTGATGAAAGGAACACAGTGGTTAAGTCGGAGAATCTATGCAGAAAGCGCTTCAGAGAGCGCCTGGTCGCCGGCCGGCATGTGTAGAAGAAATCTACGCGTCGCGGCGACCCGTTCTGGTTCGGGAAGGTTTTCGATCAGCTTCTCCGCCTGACGCATGCGTTGCGATGCTTCTACCTGGTCTCCGCGGCGTAGGTAGGCTTGGGCCGATACTGCCAAAGCCTCGGCAGCGCGCAGCCAGTCGCCTGCGGCCTCGAAATGGATTGCCAACTCGGAGGCGATATTCTGCTCCCGCCCTGCGAAGAGTTGTAGCAGCCTCTCCGCGACCCGCAAATGCCTCCGCGCTCGACGGGAAGATGATTGACGCTTGTAGAGCACCTCGCGATAAAGCCCATGTGCGAAGACGTAGAAAGCGGACTGAGTACCATCTGGCAATTCATCGTGACCGGCCGGATGAAGGAAGTGGAGCCGCCTGGTCAGTTTTTCGTACTGATCTTCAATCTCCTCGAGGTCTTCCTTGAGCGCTGCGGCGGCAGCCCAGGCTGGAAAGACGATGCCGATCAGGCTGGCAGCCTCAAGCAGCCGCTGATCGGTGGCATCGAGCCTTTCGATCTGGAGTTCGATTAACTCAGACAGCGCCGATGGGACGCCCAGGTCGATCTTGGCCAGCGGGGTGGTAAGCTGCCAGGTCTCATCCTGCCGGCGAAGATAATCCAGAGAGATAAGATGTTCGAGGACGGCGATCATGAAGAGCGGATTGCCCTCGGAATGCTGATGCAGAAATGCCGCCAGCCCGGCTGGAAGCTTGTTCTGATGGAGTTCGCGCGCCAGGTATTCCGCGACCGCGGTCCGCTCCAGTGGGCGCAGCGCCATCTCACACCCGAGTTTGCGGGTAACCAGATCCTGTTTCAAGCCTTTCAGCGGATGCTGTGAGTCGCTGACATCTGCGGGCCGATAAGTCACGATCAACATCAGCTTGGCCTGGGCACGCCGCCGGGCTAGCGCGGAAATCAGATCTAAGGTCGAATTATCGGCCCAATGCAGGTCCTCAAAGACGAGAATCAAGGGTGTCTCGGTAGCGATCGATTCGATGGCATCACAGATCTCCCCCAGCATCCGGTCGGGCTGCATTCCATCGACGGGAATGGTCGAAATTGAGTGAGAGGGCATTTCAGAGGTCATGACCACCGGTAGTCTGGCATGCCAGTTTGGCGCTTTCTGCTGCAGAATCCTCAGATTCCGGCCCTCACCAGCGTCGGTGCAGAGCTGTGTCAGGGCTTCCATGACTGGATAGTACGGTTCCTTGCCGCCAAACCCTTCGACGCTCTGGCCGCGCGCAATCTGGGTCTGCCCTTCTCCGCCCAAGCGGCGGCAGAATGCATCCACCAGCGCCGTCTTTCCAATGCCGACTTCGCCGGTGATGAAGATCAGCTGGCGATCGCCGCCAATAGCCGTGTCCATCGCTTTCGTGAGCTCGCCAAATTCGGCTGCACGCCCGGGAAGTTCGGGGGATTGGGGCAGCCCTGGCTTTTTCTCGTAGCCGGCGGTGTGCGAGGTCTCCGCAAGCGGGGCAATGAACCGGTAGCCCCGCTTGGGGACCGTTTCAATGAAGCGCGCATTTCCAGCATCGTCGCCGAAGACTTTCCGGAGTTCCAGAACGTACGTGCGAAGCACCTGAGGCTGAACATAAGTCTCCGGCCAAAGAGCCTCGAGCAACTCGTCGTGAGTGACCAGACGCCTCGGATTTTCTACCAGGTAGCGAAGCACGGCAAACGGCTTCGGCGTCAATGGAATTCGTTCCCCATTGCGCCACAAGCACCCATTTTGAATATCGAGTTGAAAGCAGCCGAACTGCTTCATCGGTCCACAGCCTTGTCCAACAGACTTCCTCTTCCGAGAGTGGTTAGCAAGCCGTGAACCACTCTTAACAATTAATCCTTCATCGACATGCCAGTATTTAGACTCTTTCGCCGCTACCAGAATGTCCGATAGTGGACATCGTCTGTCCACATCCGTATAGACGTGAACTGGCGCCTAAAAATTCCACCCCACTCGCGAAGCAGGTAAGTTCATCGGCGCTATTTGTTCCAAGAGTACGTTAAAGCGCACCCTACGGTTCCAAGCCTGGAAGTGAAGGCAGTAATGAGCGAGATACTCCCAAACCGCCTTCAAGGACGCGCTACTTTCGCTTCTTTCTGCCCACTTGATCGAGTCGATAGACGATCCCCACCGATAGCGCAAATTGCTCATGCAGGCCAGCTCCGCCAAAGTTGGTCAGAGTAGCGTCTGGAGAGATGCGAAACGCCAGATTCGGAGAACGGTTCAAATCGATCGAGCCGCCAAAAGCGCCCCCAAAGGTAGTCTGATTGTTGAACAGACCAAGCGTACTGGGGGGCACGCCGTTGAGCGCCGAATTAAAATTTCCGTAGGCTCCGCCAAAGAGCGCGTGCAGGGTCAATGAAGCGTGGGGATTGCTCGGGCCGCGGTACTCTGGACCGGCCATGAACATATGTTCGCTGACGAACGGGCCCTTGATCCCGTAAATGTTCGGGACGACCCCGGATGTACCGTAGTAGCCCCGGACATTGCCGGCGAGGGCCCAATGCTGGCGAAACCAATGTGCCGCCTGGAAGTCAAAGCCGCCAAGATTGGAGCCCTGCAGCAAGTTGGGACCCGCATTGAAGTGCGAATAAGCAATGCCCCCGTACAGCTCCCAGCGATAGTCGTAGCGCACATTAGCCAGCGAGTTATCGGTCGCCACCGCTGGCGGCGAATATACAGGAACCTGGGCGATTGCCTTCTCGCCGGTCATTGCCAAAACAATCAGGAAAAAAAATATTGTTGCTGCGACAGGATGACCCCCGGAGCAATGCTGCGCACCATACCTACCGAACCTACCGTTTTCCAGAACAACCCCCTCAGATTTTCGATCCAGACCGCGTCCGATGCGGCTTTGCGGAGAACTCCCGCAACTCTAAAGATTACATTGCGAAGACACTTCTGTCAGACGTTGGACCTAGTATTGAATAGCGATACCACGCGCGCTTCGACAAGTTTTACGCCATGTCGGATCGGACCGGATGCATCCAAGGTTTGTCAGGACATCCACTTTGCTGGCAGCGCACGTTCTGAGTACAGAAGTAGTCAAATCTGCGTTGGCTTCGTTGTGCGACAATATCTGGAGGAAACTCCGAGTCGCTACCGGTTGAGCGGCGCTCAAACCGTGGACTTTCGGGAGGAATTCACAATGTTCGATAATCTGCTCACGCCTTCACACCTCATCATCGTCCTCGTCATCGCTCTTTTGATCTTCGGACCCCGAAAGCTACCAGAACTCGGCAAGGGGCTGGGAGAAGGCTTCCGCGGCTTTAAGGAGGGAATCAAGGGTTCACCAGACGCTCCTAAGCCCGAGACCCCGGCTACCAAGACGGAAGTTACTGAAGTGAAATAAGTGGTTCGCCCATTCGGGACCTAAATGGTGCAGTCATTCTGGCGGCGGTTCTTCGGCCGAAGAATGACTGCATTTCTATTGTGAGGGCATTTCAGCCGGGCCATGAACTCGACAAAGCCCACGGGCAAGATGAACCGAAGCCGATCGGCTGACTCGGGTAATCTCTCCGAGTCAGCCGAAATTCTCGAATGGGTCGCTTGACTGGCGGCCCTAATGGGTCGCTTGACTCGTGGCCGTCGGGTAATACCCTTGCTTTGCAGTGACATCGTAGCCGGGACGTCCCGGCATGGTCACTTCGATGGTCCGGAATCTGCTGTCCAGCGACTTCTGCGGACTTACATGGTATTCAATCGTGTACTGGGTGCGAACATCGCTCGCAATATTGGAGAAGCTCTTCTCGATACCATTTGTCTGGAACTCAGCATCGAGAAAGCCGCCGGTCGCGACCGTGTACTTCGGCAGCACGTTGTTGGAAGGCAGCAGCGGTAGCTTGAGCCGGTCCAGATAGCCGTAGCCCCAGGTCGCGGCGTCGCCGACCATCGTCGCGTAGACGCTGATGTCGTTTCCCTGAAGGTACCGGATGACTTCCTTGAGCGTCGCCTTGCTGCCTGACTCCTTGCCATCGCTGATGACGTAGATGATGCGTCTGCGCCCGCGGCGGCGCTGCGACAGGTCCTTGGCGGCGAACAGAATAGCGTCATTCAGTGTGTGGATCTCTTTAGGCAGGGTCAAGAAGCCGCCAATGCCCCCGGCGTTGCCGCGATCCAGGTTTGGATCGACCGATTTGCCATTGATTGTCGGACCGCTGGCCAGTGGTCCCGAGTTGACCGGGACGCCTTCATCGCGGCCCGGCCGCTTGGCTGCCTGCAACGCAGCCGGAAGCCGATTGCCTTGCGCGCCGGTGAAGTCGGTGATCTTTGCCGGACCGTTGTTGTATGTATAAACGGCGACTTCGTCATACGGGGTGAAAGCTCCAGCGACCGCAGTCAATGATTCGTTCACCTTGCGCATCGTGCCCGCAGAAACGCTCTGGTCAATCACAAAGGCCACCGACAGCGGAACCGCGTCGGTGCTGAAATAGGTGATCCGCTGACGCTCTTTGTTCTCGTAGACCCGGAAATCGCGGAAGGTAAGTCCCGGAATGAGATTGCCCTTCTTGTCCCGTACCGTAACTGGGACCTGGACGATGCCGATTCCGGCGGGTGGCAGGACGTAGGGGTTCGATCCCTTATTTCCCAGCTCGGGCTCTTCCTGCTGAGGTTGATCATCCGCTGCCGGTGGAGCTTGCGGCGCCGCTGCCGGGGCAGGGGCAGGGGATTTCGGTTGGTCAGGAGGGGCATCCGGGGTTGCCGCCTTGCCGGGAGTCACGCCGTCCGACAATCCGGAAGGAGATTGTGGCAACGGTGCGTCGGGCACAGGCTGCTGCGATTGTTGTTGAGCCAACATCAAAAAAGCCAGGGCGATCCCCAAAGCACCTTGCATTTACCAAAAACCCCCAGATCGGCAGACCGGTCAAACCAGACTTCCAGCCCACGCGACTCGTTACTTCACCCTCTTCGCACTGCTTTTACTAGACTCGCATCCGCTGAAAAGGACATCGTGGAGATAGATGCAGTTCATCGTAAAAGGTAGGCAGGGCTAACTCCCAGACTAGCAGATCGAGACTAGTAGCGGGCGCCGCCGCCAACTGCGTTCGTGCCGTACACTGGTGCTGTCTTTATGCGCTTCTTCACCGTCTAAGCCGATATGCGATTACGCGCCTACTGTCGAGCTGTGTTTCTCACCGGCACTGCCATTCTAGGACTGGCCGCAAGCCAGGTGCAGGGGCAGTCTGCGCCCGACCCCGATGCTCCTCCGGTAAGCACCGCTCCCGACGCTGCTCCTCAAGACGACCAGCTCCCCACTACGACGCTGAAGGTGAACGTCAACCTGGTCAGCCTCTACTTCTCGGTGAGGGACAAGCACAACGGCCTGGTCTCTACGCTCACCAGGGAAGATTGCACGATTCTCGAAGACAAGACGCCGCAGACCATCAAGAATTGGACGGCCGAAGCCGACCAACCTCTCACCCTGGGAATCCTGCTCGACACCAGCGGCAGCCAGCAGAACGTTTTGCCACTCGAGCAGGAGACGGGAAGCGCATTCTTAAAGCGGGTTCTGCGGTCGAAAGACGAAGCCTTCCTGGTTTCCTTTGATGTGGATGTCGACCTGCTCTCGGACTACACCAGCAGCGCAAGTCAACTGTCGAAGGCAATGAACAAGGCAGAGATCAACACTGCCGGCGGGAACGGAGCCGGCGGCGCACCGGGAATCGGGCAAGGCCCGGTGCCCACCCATGGCGCTCCAAAGGGAACCTTGCTCTACGATGCCGTGTATCTGGCCGCCAACGACAAGATGCGCTCAGAGAATGGCCGCAAAGCGATGATCCTGCTCACCGACGGCGGCGACCAGGGTAGCAGCAAGAAGCTTGCCGATGCCATCGAAGCCGCTCAGAAGGCCAATGCCATCGTGTACGTGCTGCTGATTGCGGATCGTGGCTTTTATGGCGGCATAAGCTTCGGCTATAACGGTCCGGCGGAGATGAAGCGGCTTGCAGAACAGACGGGCGGCCGCATGATCGACGTTGGCAACAATGGTCCCAAGATGGAAGCCGCCTTCAAGCAGATCGAGGACGAATTGCGTACCCAATACGTCGCCAGCTACACGCCCGTCAACGCGAAGCTGGATGGCACCTATCGCAAGCTCGACATCCAGTGCAAAGGCGACGGCCTGAAGGTCCAATCGCGCAAAGGGTATTACGCGATTGCACCCAACGACTAGAACTGAGGACAGGTCGCCAAGATCGGCTTGAATCTCTTCAGGCAGTAGATCTTTTCAGACAAAAGATTTGCCGCGGCTCTCTCCTGAGATCGTATGAATTCTACGAAACGTCATGCGCTGCGTTCCGGTTACCTCGTCGCATACTCCCCCTAAAGCCTCTCCCGCATTTAGAACAAAAGGAGTGAGTACAGCGCGAGTATTGGCGGGCGGCTGGGTCGACCGGAAGACTATGCCCCGCGGAGCAAACGGTCGCGGTCTATGCCGATGGTGTTCGCTCGAAGTGCCTCCGCGTCGCTATACCTTTTGTTCCGCTTACTGCGTTCACGAATGGAAGCTACGCACCCAGCCCGCTTATCTGCGGGAGCATGTCTTCCAACGTGACCGCGGTGTCTGCGCCATTTGCTCGATCGATACGATCGCCGAGTGGCGCAGACTCAAGCGCTCCCGCGGCACAACGCGCTCAGCCTTGCTTAAGCATTGGGGCCTGAAGGCGAGGATTGGCAAGAGCCTCTGGGATGCGGACCACATCCTTCCCGTCGCTGAAGGCGGTGGCCAATGCGACCTGGTCAATCTCCGCACTCTTTGCCGCCGCTGTCATAGCGTGGTCACAATGCAGCTTCGCGAACGGATTCGTAGCGCCAAGTTCGCAGCATCAATTCGGCCACTGTGAGAGCATCATCCTCAAGCGACGCTGCTGCTTCTGGCGGATCTTTACCGGCTGCAACCATCCTTAATGACGGACATCGACCTCGACACATCCCTGGAGCGGGCCATTCTTGAGCTTTTGCAGCAGCGAGGCCCGGGCAAGACCATCTGCCCGTCTGACGCAGCCAGGAAGGTTGCGGGGGAAAGCTGGAGGCCGCTGATGGAACCAACCAGGCGAGTCGCGCGGCGCCTGGCCGCCGCTGGTGAAATCGTCATCACACAACACGGAATGGTCGTCGATCCTGATCAGGCCAAGGGTGCTATCCGACTACGGCGCAAATAAAGCCCTTCATCGAGTCGCAGATAAAAAAGTTGTTTTTTGGGATTAGCAGGCCAAGCATCAAGGACGTCCATAAGGCATAATCCGCATCGGGCACGCAGAACGAGGGAACGTAGAACAATGGACGCAGAACGCATCCGCGATTTTCTCCGCAAGCTCCCCCACGTTCAAGAAACCGTACAGTGGGGCAACAATCTCGTCTTCTGGGTGGGCGACAAGGTTGTCGGCGGGAAGATGTTCACGGTGGTGAACCTCGACGAGGACGGGCAGGCAGTCATCTCTTTCTCGGCCGGCCCGGAGCGCTACCACGAGCTGCTGGAAAACGAAGGAGTCATCCCCGCTCCCTACTTGGCGCGTATTCACTGGGTGGCGTTGGAGCGGTGGCACGCGCTTTCGGCAAATGAGTTGCTGGATCTTCTCAAAGACGCCCGCGATCTCACCTACCGGAAGTTGCCGAAACGCACGAAGGATCTCCTCGCGCTTTCCCCGGCGGCGCTACAGGAAGCGGTGCAAGAGCGGAGGAAGCTGCTCGCGGCACGCGCCAACGAGCAAGCTGCCGCCAAAGCAGCAGCCAAGTACGCTCAAGAGGCGGCTGGCAAAACCGAGGCGGGCAGAAAAGCGCAGGCGGCAAAGAAAGCTGTTAAGAAAGCGTCGCGTCGGCGATGAGAATGCTCGAGAAGCATTCCCGGTAGATCGCCAAGAGCATGAACCCATTGATGTCAAAGCCGTCAAGATGGCGTAAAGGATGTGACGTCGCTTGGCGGCAGCGCCGGCTGCCGGAGAAAGTGCAAACCCGGCAGGCCACCTTCGAGGCCTGGACGTGCAGCCCGGCGAGCACAAGTTGCTGAAAAATGAGAAGGTTTTGTAGGGTGGGAGCATGGAAACCGTAAGCCAGGGTGTGTCGCTTTCCTTGTCGGGCAAGTCCGCGCTGGTCACCGGCGGATCCCGCGGCATCGGGGGGGAGATCGTCAGACTGTTTCGTGCTGCCGGCGCGAAGGTCGCCTTCAACTACCGCACCGCCCGCCGCCAGGCCGAAACGCTCGCCGGCGAGTGCGGGCAGGATTGCCTTGCCATTGAACAAGAGCTCGCATCTCCGCAACAGGGAGGCGAGCTGGTGGCGAAAGCGGTCGCTGGTTTTGGACGGCTCGACATCCTGGTCGTCAATCACGGCATCTGGCCCCCGGAAGATGCGCCGATCTCCTCCATGAGCGACAGCCAATGGCGTCGGACCATGGATGTCAATCTGGACAGCGTCTTCGGACTGGTTAAAGCGGCTACGGCCCAGATGAAAACTCAAAGTCGGGCCAGCAGCCAACCAGCCGGACATATAGTCCTCGTTAGCTCGACTGCGGGGCAGCGCGGGGAGGCCTTCCATGCCGATTACGCAGTGACCAAAGGAGCGATCGTCAGTCTTACCAAGAGCTTGTCCAGTGAACTGGCCCCGGAAGGCATCTATGTGAATTGCGTTGCCCCCGGTTGGGTAGAGACGGATATGTCGACCCCTGCGCTCGACGATCCGGCCAGGAGGGCCAAGATCTTTTCCGGAATTCCTCTAGGCCGGGTAGCGACACCGCGAGAGATCGCCGGGCCGGTATTGTTCCTGTGCACACCGCTGGCGGGTTTCATCAGCGGAGAGATCTTCAATGTAAATGGCGGAGCCGTCCTCGTCGGATGAGTTCTGATTGGAAAAGTTCTCGTTGAACGAGTTCTGGTTGGATAAATCTGGTTGGATAGAGTTACGAGTGTGGAATGCGATCGAAGATGAGATTGGGTAGTTTCGGAGTTTGGCTCGCGGTTGTTGCCTTCTATGCCGGAAGCACACTTGCCCAGAATGGCGATCAGGATGCCATCGAGAAGGCCAACGCACAGAAGGCCCGCGCCACCATCGCCGCCATGGTGCAGGCGCTCGGCGGCGACCGCTGGCTCACGCTCAAGGACGAGACTTTTGAAGGACGGACCTCTGGTTTTTATCAAGGCAAGCCAACCGGGGCGATCGGAGACTACTTTGATTTGCGCCGCTTTCCAGACCGGGAACGCGTCGAACTTGGCAAGAAACGCGATGTTGTCGAGTTTTTTCTGGGCGATGCTGGCTGGGAGGTCACCTACCGCGGCAAGAAAGCACTGCCCCAGGATCAGATCGATGAAGTTCTTCGCCGCCGCGACCACTCTGTCGAAACCGCCATCCGCGTCTGGCTCAAAGACCCGAAGACGATCGTCATCTACGACAAGCAGAGCCTGGTCGAGCGCCACCTCGCCGATCAGGTTACGCTGATCTCCTCGACCAACGACTCCATCACCATTGAGATGGACGCGCAAACCCATCTGCCTCTTCGTCGAACTTTTCAATGGCGCGACCCGGTCTACAAGGACAAGAACCAGGAAGCCGAAGAGTATGACGACTACCATCTGTTCGACGGCATCCCGACCCCGGTCACCGTCACCCGCTTCCACAATGGCGACATGACCAATCAGCGGTATCTTTACAAGGCCGCTTACAACACCAATCTCCCCGACAGCATGTTCGATGTCGATGCCACGGCGGCAAAGATCAAGAAATAACTTTGACCCGCCGCTCCGCCATGAACTTCGCTCCTTTCCGGAGTGGCCTCTCTCGGTAGCCCCCGGCTTCCCGTTATAATGCAGCTTGCAACTATGGATGCTGAAAACCCCACTCCGCAGTCGAAGCAGGTGCTGGACATCGCCCAAATCATGGCGATCCTGCCGCACCGTTATCCTTTTCTGCTGATCGACCGCGTCGTTGAAATTACACGCATGAAGCGTATCGTGGCGATCAAGAATGTCACGATCAACGAGCCGTTCTTTGCCGGCCATTTTCCTGAATATCCGATCATGCCCGGCGTTCTCGTCGTCGAAGCGATCGCTCAGGCGGGGGGAGCCCTGCTGCTGACCGAGATTCCCGATCGGGAGAAGAAGGTCATGCTCTTTACCGGCATCGAACGCGCCAAATTCCGCCGCCCCGTGGTTCCCGGCGATCAACTGCGGATCGTAGTTGAAGTGTTGAACTGGCGAGTGCGCGCGGTCAAGATGGAGGGCAAAGCTTACGTCGACGGAAAATTAGCCTGTGAAGCCGTCATCATGTGCGCCGTTGTCCCTCGCGTCGCCGAGGCCACTCAGACCGCCGAGCCTGAGCCGGAAGCGCGGGTTCTGGAGGCGGTAGTTACTGAGTGAGCATTCACCCGACAGCGATCGTTGCGTCGAGCGCCATCATTCCCCAATCCTGCAGCATCGGGCCTTACTCCGTCGTCGGTCCCGACGTGGTTCTTGGAGAAGACTGTGAGTTGGTCTCACACGTCATCCTTGATGGCCATTTGCAGGTCGGGGCTCGCAACCGGATCTTTCCCTTTGCCAGCGTCGGCGTCGCTCCCCAGGATCTCAAGTACAAGAACGAACCAACCCGCGCCGAGATCGGCGAAGATACCGTCATTCGCGAGAGTGTCACCATTTCCCGGGGGACCGTCGGCGGCGGGGGCATTACCCGGGTCGGCAGCAATTGTCTCATCATGGCCTACGTGCACATCGGCCACGATAGCCAGATTGGATGCCACTGCATCCTGGCGAACGCGGCGACCCTGGCTGGCCACGTCGTGGTGGAAGATTACGCCACCGTCGGCGCGCTCTGCCCAGTTCATCAATACTGCAGAATCGGAAAATACTCCTTCGTCGGCGGCGGGACCACGATTACGCAGGATGTGCTGCCGTTTTCCCTCACTTCGGCGAAACGCGAAACCCACGCCTTCGGACTGAACAAAATTGGCCTCGAGCGTCGGGGCTTCACCCGTGAGCAGCTGCGCGCGCTGCAGCACGCCTATCGCCTCTTGCTGGCGGCCAAATTGAACACCAGCCAGGCCGTGGAACGCCTGAAATCGGAAGGCTTCCCCAGCGAAGAAGTCGCCTATCTGGTCAAATTCGTCGAACAATCGCATCGCGGTGTTCTCAAGTAGCCGCCATGCAGTTCGATCAGCCCAACAAATTGGATCCACGAAAAAAGCTCGGCCTGATCGCCGGCAATGGCCGCTTTCCCTTTCTGCTGCTCGACGCGGCCCGCGCCCACGGCGAGGAGATCGTGGTTGCTGCGCTCAAAGAGGAGACCGATACGGAAATGGATGCTCGCGCGGCGGCGGATCCGGGAATCCGCGTCCACTGGCTCTCGCTCGGCGAACTCTCGCGCCTTATCGAGACCTTCCAGGCCGAGGGAGTGACCCGCGCCATCATGGCCGGCCAGGTCAAGCACAAACAGATCTTCTCGAGCATCCGGCCCGACTGGAGACTCGCCAAGCTGCTGCTGTCTCTGCGAACGCGAAACACCAATATGTTATTGGGAGCAGTCGCTAAGGTCCTCGGCGATGAAGGCATTGAACTTATCTCGTCGACGTCGTATCTCGAGCCGATGTTGGCGAAGCCGGGAACTCTCACCGTGCGCGCGCCCAATGAGCAAGAGCAGCTCGATATCGTCTATGGCCGCGAGATCGCCCGCATGATTGCCGCTCACGACATCGGGCAAACCGTCGTCATTGCTGGCCAAGCCTGCGTAGCCGTCGAGGCCATGGAGGGCACCGATGCTGCCATTCTCCGCGCCGGCTTGATCATGAAATCGCTCGAAGCGGCAGCATCGACCTTGGATCGAAGCTTGACCGTCATCAAGGTAGCCAAGCCGAAGCAGGACCTTCGCTTCGACGTGCCGGTCATCGGGGTGGCGACGATCCATGCTATGAGGGAAGCGGGCGCCACCTGTCTCGCCTTAGATGCCGGTCGAACATTGATTTTTGATGAAATTGGACTTTGCAGGCTGGCCAACGAGTCCAATATTGCGGTAGTCGCGTCATTGTACCCAGCGTAAAGTCGATTGAGGCGTAAAGTCGATTCAGAAGACCGCCAGGTGGCGCAAGATCGTTGTACGGGAGAACCATACGATGTCCAAAACAAGCTTGTTCGTTGTAACTCTGATCGTTGCCGTAGTGGGTGTCGCAGCGTTCGCTGCCCGCAGCAGCTTTGCCGACGACAGCAGCATGCCGCAGGTTGGCCAATCGGCGCCTACCTTTACTCTGCCGTCGCAGGATGGTACCCAGATCTCTCTCGATAGCTTTAAAGGTAAATGGGTCGTGCTTTACTTCTACCCCAAGGACATGACCACCGGCTGCACCATCGAGGCTCACAATTTCCAGCGCGACCAGGATAAGTTCACCAAGGAAAATGCAGTGATTCTCGGTGTGAGCGTCGATTCGACCGACAGCCACAAGCAGTTCTGCACCAAGGAAAATCTGACCTTCCGCCTGCTCGCCGATCCCGATAAGAAGGTAGTCAAAGCCTACGGCTCCCTGGGGAGCTTCGGGCCGATGGTCATCGCCAAGCGGAACACCTTCCTCATCGACCCCAGCGGTAAGATCGTTAAGGTCTGGACAGGCGTCGATCCCTCCAAGCACAGCGAGGAAGTTCTCGCCGAGCTCGCGACCGTAGAACAGAAGGGCATGTAGTCTTTCCTGTGAGTGAACTAGTCGCCGCGTTCTCCAAGGGCTGCGCAGAGATTCGCGCAGCCCTCGTCGCCTTCCCTCCCCATCGGGCCAATACTGCCTACCGCCCCGGGAGCTGGACCCGCAAACAAGTCCTTGGCCATATGCTCGATTCCGCTTCGAACAACCACCAGCGCTTCGTCCGCGCAGCTCTCGACGGGTACTACTCCGGCCCTGGCTATGAGCAGGACCGTTGGGTCCTCCTCCACGGCTATGCCGAGCTCCCTTGGGAACTACTCCTGGCACGTTGGCTGTCCGCGCATCTTATGCTCGAGCAGGTCGTCCAACATATCCCCGAATCGCGCCTCCAGGCCGCGTGTGTCGTGGACAATGCCGCGCCCGTCACCCTGCAATTCCTGATCGAGGACTACATCGCCCACCAGCGTCATCATCTGGCGCAGATCATCCTCCAATGATTTAATTCCGGAGACCTCCTACTCGAGGGGCTAGCCCCAAGCCTCCGCTTACCGAAGTTCATTCCCAAAGAAGCGGTTCCCGAGTAAGCTGCCTAGAACAGTCTCGCCATGGAAACCCGCAGCAAGCGGCGTTATGCATGGCCTTTTTCTAAGAAAAAGCCACTTTGCTCGATCTTCGAGACTCCATAACAGAAGGCATACTCTCTGGCAGAGGAAGGGAATCGATATGACCAGCCGCAATCGTAAAATCTTGATAGTCGCAGCTTCGGTGATCGTCCTCGTCGTGGTGGTGATTACCTGCATTCCGCTGTTCCTGAATGCGGACAACTTTCGCGCTCGGATCGAGACCACACTCTCGAATTCGCTTGGCCGGAAAGTCACGCTCGGGAAGCTCAGCTTATCGGTATGGTCCGGCAGCCTGGTCGCCGACAATGCCTCCGTCGCCGATGATCCCTCCTTCAGCACCCAGCCCTTCCTGCAGGCGGCTTCAGTAAAAATCAGTGTGGAATTGCTGCCGCTGATCTTGAGCCGTCAACTGCATATCTCCGGATTTACCCTCGATTCTCCAAAAATCCAACTGCTTCGCACCGGCACCGGCACCTGGAACTACTCGAGCATCGGCAACTCTCAGACCAAAGCCCCCAGTAAACAGCAGGACACGGCTGACGTCTTTGGCGGCCTCACCGTCGGCTACGTCGACGTGAACAACGGCCAACTGACCGTGGGCAGCGTCCCTGCGGCCGGAACCCCCACTCTGCCCACGCGCGTCTACGACAAGCTCGACCTCGATGTAAAGAAATTCTCGTTCGATAAGCAGTTTCCCTATAGCGCATCAGCAAGCCTGCCCCATGGCGGGAGCGTCACGATTCTCGGAAACGCCGGTCCGGTCAATCAGAAAGACGCATCCCTGACTCCGTTCTCTGCGCGTCTCGTCCTGAAAAACCTAGATCCGCTCGCCGCTGGCTTTGTCGATGCGGCTGAGGGCATCTCCGGCACCGTCGACTCGATCACGGCCGATGCGCTTTGGAATGGCCGCCTCTTGCATATCACTCAGCTGGCCATCGATTCTCCCCGCCTCACGCTCGCCAGCACCAACCAGCCTCCCAAGCCCGCCCCCGCCAATGGTCAGGCCGGCAACACCATGTTGAATAACTTTGCGCTCGACAAACTCGAGGTGAAGAACGGGACTATCACCATGACCTCGGCGGGCAAAGCCGGGCCGCCTGCCGTCTACCAGCAATTGAACGCCAACCTCACCAATTTCTCCTCTACCACCTCCGCTCCTTTCACCCTTAGCGCAGTGGTTCCTTCCGGAGGAAGCGTCAACGCCAGCGGCCACGCCGGTCCTCTGAGTCCGCAAGCCTCCTCCTCGACCCCCTTCGACGCACAGATGGCGCTCAAACACATCGACCTGGCAACCAGCGGGCTGCTCGCGGCCGATGCAGGAATTGGCGGGATCGCCAACCTCGATGCCAAAGCCAACTCGAACGGTCAAGTCCTCAATGCTACGGGAACCGCGCATGTCGACGGCATCCGGCTGGCCAAGAATGGTTCGCCCTCCTCGATGCCCGTCGATGCCAGCTTTGCGGTTAGCGAAAATATCTCGACGCTCGCCGGGAGCGTGCAAAATACGACCGTCGCGATAGGAAAGGCGCCCATCGCCATCTCCGGTACGTACCAGACCACCGGACCGGCCACCACGCTCAACCTGAAAGTGAACAGCAACGCAGTCTCAATCGACGAATTGCAGGCTTTTCTTCCCGCTCTCGGCGTTCACCTGCCGCCTGGCTCCAGGCTTCAGGGCGGGACCCTGACTACCTCGCTTGCCATCACCGGATCGAGCGCGAGCCCGGTCATTAGCGGCCCGGTGGCCCTCGAGAATACGCAGCTCAGCGGCTTCGATCTTGGCTCCAAACTGTCGACAATCACCGCCCTCACCGGCGGATCCCATACCGGGTCCGCAACCGCCATCCGTTCCCTCAAGATGAACGTCCGGGTAGATGGAGGCGACGTTCGAACCGACAATGTAGCCCTCGTCATGCCGGCGCTCGGCTCAGCGACCGGCAACGGGACCGTCAGTGCGGCGGGCGCGCTGAACTACCAGATGCTCTTGAAGCTGACGGCCTTAGGTGGCGGCGGCACCACTACCTCGGCAAACTCCTCCGCCGGGGGCATTGCTGGCCAGCTAATGGGCATGATCCCTGGCCAGGGATCTGGTGGAGGATTGGGAGGCATCGCCGGCGGCGCTCTCAAGAACGGAATCCCTGTCGCCATCGGGGGAACGACCAGCAATCCAACGTTCACCCCCGATATGCGTGGCCTGGCCACAGCTGGCGGCATCAACGCTGCCCAGGGCCTGCTTCATGGCAAACAGTCCCAAACGCCTGCTCAAACCAATCCGCTCGGCAATGCCCTCGGCGGACTGCTCAACCATCAGAAGAACTAGACACGGCGTGAGGAGACGCGACCAATGAAGTGGCTGATCAGCATCTTGGTGAAAGGGATCACGGGCATCCTGGTGATTGCCATGCTGGGTTTTCCGAGAAACGGCTTTACCGAAGACGACACATCTGTCAAATCGGAGACGTTGCTCAAGACGACCACATCCTGGGATGGTGTTCCGTATGCTTCCTATCCGAAAGGCCAGCCGGAGCTTACGGTGTTGAAGATTACCATCCCAGCCCATACCGAGTTGCAGTGGCACCAACACCCGATGCCGAATGCAGGCTATGTTCTCTCCGGCGAGATCACTGTCGAGAAGAAGGACAACGGCGAGAAGCGACTGATCACCGCCGGGCAAGTGCTGCCCGAGATGGTCGATGCACTGCATCGAGGAATGACCGGCGACTCACCAGCAGTGCTGATTGTCTTCTATGCGGGAACGCCAGGAATGCCGCTGGTTGTGGCCGGCAAGTAGGTTAGGGCAAGTGGGTTAGTTGGATAAGGAATAAGTCGATTTTGGTCCGGGATAGGTGCAAACCGAGCTGTTCTCTACCTGGCCAGATAATTCTAGTTGCAAAAGCAGATAGGACACCCATTTGGGTGCCCTATCTGTTCTCGGAAGCCGCCCTTTACGCAGTGCGCTTGGTTACATCGGCGTCGCGGGTGGAATCCTCGACCACCAGTTCTTCGTGGCTGATGTTGTCGCCAACGCTGCTCACGTTTTGAACTGCGCGCTTGCCCACAGAGACCTCTTCGCGAACCACTGTGTCCTTGCCGACCGAAGCAACCTCTTCGGACAGCGGAATGCGAATCTCAGTACCCTCGCCTACCCGGCCGGTCGCAGTATGAACATCGGTGGGCGCAGTCCGCTCAATGACGAGTTCCTCGCGGGTCACAGGTACTTCCACTGTTTGGGTCTCGGTGATGACCTCTTTGCGGATGCGAACTTCTCCGCGGCTCACGCGGTCCTTCTGGACCCGAAGAATTTCGCCCAATAATTGGATACGCTGCGGACCTTCCACGACGGAAGGGGTCGCCGGCTGGCTGTAATCGTAGGAAGAGGCTTCGTTGCCGAGGTCTCCGCCATTTTCAACGAGAATGCGCTCCGCATCTGCTTCGCGGCCGGGAGCGTTCACAGTCACGACCGAACCCTGCTCTCCGCTGCTGAAACGATGTCCAAAGTAGCGGGACCGCTCTTCCGGAACCGACAGCCCAGAGAGAGACTGATGAACGTCTTCACTCGAGTAAGCGCTTCGGTCGGTGTAGGGGTCAGCGCCGGTAATCTCGTGGCTGGCGAAGTCGCCGCGGGTGCGCTCGTCTGCATACGGCTCGACCGGCTCAGAGCTGAAAAAGTTACGCACCTTGTCCCAGGCGCTCTCTTGGTTGCCAGCAGCATGAGCCGGCTTATTGGTCGAAGAGGCCGTTGTGCCTGCCGCTCCGGTGTCAGAAGGATTGCTGACTCGAGTCGCGACACCAATTTGACTGCTGCTGAAACCGGCATCTCGCAGCTGACTTACCGCATTTTCAGCCGCGGATTCATTCGTAAAGTAAGCGACGATGGTCGTCGATGATGCGGTGGTATTCGCCATGTGAAAAACTCCTGTAGTTCGTCAGTCGTGCTGGTGAACTGAACAAAGCTCCGCCCCTTCCCCATTTGAGGGCGACAAGCTTCAATGAAATTTAAGGATTGTTGATGAAGGGCGCTCTTTCCGCGAAAGAGTTCATGTGCTTGGTGACTTCATCCTCCCGCCGCCCTCGCAATTCAACACACACGATTGGTAGGTTTTATTGCGGGAAAGGTTGCACAACTTCGAATGTGGAAAACATGAATTCACCCGCATGAATTAACCTCCCCAATTAGCCAGATGATGGGTTCATCAACAAAGCGCTCGCGAAACCTCCCTTGCTAAAGCGGGCGTTTTCCGGCATACTCATAAGAGTGTCTCAGCGCCAAGTTGAGACCAGTCGCACACCACGGCCGGATGGCTCTAGGTTCCTGGCGGTGGGAGACGAGGAAAAATGTCAACTAAAGTATCCAAGAATATAGCGAAGGCGCGCGCGCAGGTGGAGAAGCGTCCTTACTCCCTGGCCGACGCGGTGCCGCTCCTGCAAAAAGTTAAGTTTGTGAAATTCGACGAAACCGTCGACCTGACCCTCCGACTCGGAGTCGATCCTAGGCATGCCGACCAGATGGTTCGCGGCACGGTCGTTCTACCCCATGGTCTGGGGAAGACCAAACGGGTGGCCGTCATCGCTTCAGGCGATCGTCTCAAGGAAGCGGAGACCGCAGGCGCTGATTTTGTTGGCGGGGAAGACATCGTCGAAAAGATCCAGAAAGAGGGTTGGACGGATTTTGACGCCCTCATCGCCACTCCCGACATGATGAAGTCCGTTGGACGCCTGGGTAAGGTGCTCGGTCCGCGCGGCTTGATGCCTAACCCGAAGACCGGTACGGTGACCAACGATGTTGCCGCCGCCATTCGCGAGATCAAGGCCGGTAAGGTGGAGTTCCGCACCGATAAGACGGCGCTGGTTCATGTCCCGGTCGGCAAGCTCTCGTTCCCGGTGGAAAAGCTGATCGATAACGCGACCACGGTGATCTCGAGCGTGGTCCGCGCCAAGCCTTCGGCGGCAAAGGGTAAATACATCAAGGGAATCACCATCAGTTCGACCATGGGCCCCGGTATCGCGCTTGATAGCGCGGTTGCCGACTCCGCGGCGAAAGCCTGAAGATAGCCCTCGCTTCTAGCGCTAGCCGCTAGCAAGCTCGCTGGGCAAGCGCACGACCAAGCCGCTATGCGGCAGACAGAATCGGATTTTTAGCTGAGAGCTAGTAGCTAAAAGCCAGAGGCTATTTATGGCATTGACCAAAGTAAAGAAGGCGGAGAAAGTCGCCCAGCTCGCCAAAGAGCTGGAAGGCTCGACCAGTGCGATCGTAGGCACCTTCGCCAAGTTGACTGTAGCGCAGGATTATTCCTTGCGCGGCGTCGTGCGCAATGCGGGCGGCCGTTATCGCGTACTCAAGAACAAGCTGGCTGCGCGTGCGTCGCAGGGAACCGGCGTCGAGGCAGCGCTCCAGGGGCTTAAGGGCGTCTCGTCGGTCGCTTACACCTCCGGCGACCCGGTTGCACTCGCGAAGGCGCTTTCCGCCTGGGTTAAAGACAACGCTGAATTCACTTTCAAGCTGGGCATTGTTGAAGGCAAGGTCATTACCGTTGAAGAGGTTGGTCAACTGGCGACCATGCCGGGTAAGGAAGAGATTTATGCCAAGCTGCTCTTCCTGATTCAGTCTCCTGCCCAGCGTCTGGCAACGGTGCTCAATGCCACCGGTCGCGACCTCGCCGTCGTGCTGAACCAGGGCGTCGAAAAGGAGAAGTTTGCGGGCAAAGCGGCTCCGGCTGCCGCCAAGGCAGAGGCTTCGGCAGTGGAAGCTGCTCCGGCGCCGGCGGCAGCAACCGAAGCTCCTGCTCCGGCAGAGGCAGAGTCGACTCCTGTGGTTGAAGCTGCGGCGCCTCCAATCGAAGTGGCTCCCCCAGTTGAGGCTGCTCCTCAAGCCGAATCCCGCCCGGATGGCCCCTCCGCCAACGAGCAGGCAGCCAGCGAAGACCCGGTTGAAGGCAAAGTGGAAGCAGTGGCCGAGACTCAGAATCCAGAGACGGCGGCTGCCGCGCCAGAAGCGCCAGCCAGCTAAGGATTAGAAGTGGCGGCGCAGTATGGCCGCTTAGTGAAGTTTCGCGGCGGAAACCAATGAGGGGTGCTGGTCTGGGCACAACGGAAACCTCAAAGGGCTATGCGGCAACCGGAGCGCGGAAGTTCTCCGGATCGATGGGCAAAGTTGGATTGACAGGTTTCAGGTAAGAACAAATTTCAGGTAGTGGAGAGAATCATGGCGGATCTGCAGCAGTTGGAAGATCAGTTAGTCGGGCTTAGCCTGTTGGACGCGGCGGCCCTGGTCAAGAAGCTTGAGGAGCGTCTCGGCGTCTCCGCGGCAGCAGCGGCTCCGGTCGCCGTAGCCGGCGGGGGTGGAGCGGCGGCGGCAGCGCCAGTCGAAGAGCAGACCGAGTTCACCGTCATTCTTAAGGATGCCGGAGCGAACAAGATTGGCACCATCAAGGCCGTCCGCGAAGTGACCTCGCTCGGATTGAAGGAAGCCAAGGATCTGGTCGATGGAGCACCTAAGCCGTTGAAGGAAAACATCAGCAAGGAAGAGGCTGAGACCATCAAGAAGAAGTTTGATGGCGTGGCCACCGTCGAAATCAAGTAATGGCTGTTGCGAAAATCTAAGGTTGTCAACAAGGCAAGTTGCATGCCAAACCAGAACGCGCTATCCTAACGGATGTGCGTTCTGGCTGGCATGGTCGTCTTTTTAATCGGCATAAAGTAGTTCTTCGGTCTTCACGGCGCAATGGCGCCAGGTTTTTACTGGGTGGGCGGCCCGCTAAAGACCTTCACTCGCCAGCAGCACGGGGCGCAGACGTCAGGCAGGATTCGGACAAGCTGTTATTGAAAAGTGCACAAGTCGAATGTGGCGCTCGCGAGACTTCCTGTCTCCGCGAGCGATTTGCTTGTTTATCGACACATTCGGCAACTGTCGTGAGTGTGGCCGAGGCTTGCGGTCGGACCGCTCGAATACTTCGCAGTATCGCGTGACTTTGATCTTTAATCAGCGGCGTCTTCTCTCCCATCGCTCTTCGATGCGGCAGGGTGAGCGTCCAGTGTCGCAGTAAACGTAGTCTGTCTCGCGGGATGCACCATCTGCGAGGCTGACTACTCGGTAGAAAGCGCTATGTCTCCATTCGATCGAGGCGGATGGGGACACTTAGAGCGTATCGCCACAACAATGGATCTCCGCGCGGCCCGGGCGGCGGTTCCCTTTTCCGGTCAGTTCTCCGGAACCTCGCGTTTACGGGCCATAGGAGTGATGCATGCCGAACGAGAATCGCGCCCTTCGTAGCCGTCTCGATTTTTCCAAAATCCCAACTGCCATCCAGATTCCTAACCTGATCGAAGTCCAGCGCCGCTCCTATGAGCGCTTTCTACAAATGGACAAGCTGCCCTCCGAGCGCGAAGACAATGGGCTTCAGTCCGTCTTCACCTCGGTTTTTCCCATCACCGACTTTCGCAATATCTCACAACTCGACTTTGTGGATTTCTCCATAGGCAACTGGGAGTGTAAGTGCGGCCATTTGAAAGGTCTGCACCACCTTCGTACTACTTGCGTTCATTGCGGAGCCATGGTCATCACCGACCCGTTCCACCCTGGCGACGTGCTTTGCCACAAGTGCGGCACCTATAACAAGAACACGCCTGACTTCTGCAATAAGTGCGGCGATCCGGTTGGCCTGCAGTTGAAGTATGACCAGTCCGAATGCGAAGAGCGCGGCATGACCTACTCTGCTCCCCTGAAAGTCACGGTCCGGCTGACTATCTATGACAAGGATGCGGAGACCGGCGCCAAGTCGATCCGGGATATCAAGGAGCAGGAGGTTTTCTTCGGCGACATTCCGTTGATGACCCAGAACGGCACCTTCATTGTCAATGGCACCGAGCGCGTCATTGTCTCGCAGTTGCATCGTTCGCCCGGCGTCTTCTTTGAGACCGCCAACAACCGGACTTATTTCCTCGGCAAGATCATTCCATACCGCGGGTCGTGGGTCGAGTTTGAGTACGATCAGAAGAACACGCTCTACGTCCGCATCGACCGTAAGCGCAAGTTCCTGGGCACCATCTTCCTGCGTGCTCTCGGCCTGAAGACTGATGAGGAAATCCTCAAGACCTTCTACACCGTTGACACCATCACGGTGCAGGAAGGCAAGCTGCACTGGAGGATCTCCGAAGACGCCACCAAGCCGACCCACCTGCTTGGCGCGAAGCCGGCGCACGCTGTCGTCATCAATGGCGAAGAAATCGCCCACTCCGGCCGCAAGATTACGCCCAGCATCCTCAAGGCCCTGCGCTCCAAGGTGGCCAGCGTCGAGGTTGAAGCTTCCGAATTGGACGCCGCCGTCACCGCTGCTGACGTGGTCGATACCACCACCGGCGAGGTGATCGTCGAAGCCAATCTCGAGCTGACCTCCGAGCGCCTGCACCGCATCACGGAAAGCGGCGTAACCTCGATCGAGGTCTTCTTCCCCGAGCGCGACGATGTGGGCAACATCATCACCAATACCCTCCGCCGCGACTCAGTCCGCAAGCCGGAAGAGGCGCTGATCGAGATCTACCGCAAGCTGCGTCCCGGCGATCCGCCGACTTTGGATACAGCCACGGCGCTTTTCGAAGGCATGTTCTTCGATCCGCGCAAATACGACTTCTCCCGCGTCGGCCGGCTGAAGTTCAACATCAAGCTCTATGAGAACCAGGATGCCGGTGGCCTCGACAAGCGCACTCTGACTCCCGAAGATTTCTATGGGACGATCCGCTACCTGCTCAAGCTGCGCAAGAACATCGGCGTCGTCGATGACATCGATCACCTTGGCAACCGCCGCGTTCGGGCCGTCGGCGAGCTGATGGAGAACCAGTTCCGTATCGGCCTCGTCCGCATGGAGCGCGCCATCAAGGAAAAGATGAGCGTCTATCAGGAAATGTCGACGGCCATGCCGCATGACCTGATCAACGCCAAGCCGGTGATGGCCGCAATCCGCGAGTTCTTCGGTTCCTCGCAGCTTTCGCAGTTTATGGACCAGACCAACCCGCTGTCGGAGATCACGCACAAGCGCCGTCTCTCCGCCCTTGGGCCTGGCGGTCTGAGCCGCGAACGCGCAGGCTTCGAAGTCCGCGACGTTCACCCGACCCACTATGGCCGTATCTGCCCGATCGAGACCCCGGAAGGTCCGAACATCGGTCTGATCAGCTCGCTGTCGTGTTTCGCTCGCATTAACGAGTACGGGTTCATCGAGTCGCCCTATCGCCGCGTTCGTGACGGTCAGGTGCTCGACTATGTCCAGGTCGCGAATGCCGGCGAGAGCGGCCTTCGCGTCGGCGATCACCTGGAAAAGGGCGAAGCCCGTCAGCTCAATGAGAAGCTCAAGGCTGAAGGCAAGCGCGGCCTCGATGTTGAAGCCTTCTCCTTCTACCTTTCCGCATGGGAAGAGGATCGCCACACGATCGCTCAGGCCAACATCGAACTCGACGAGAACCTTAAGATCACCGAAGAGCTGGTCAATGCCCGCCGCACCGGCAACTTCGTGCTCGTCAATCGGTCGGAGGTCGATTATGTCGACGTCAGCCCGAAGCAGCTCGTCTCGGTCGCCGCTTCGCTCGTGCCGTTCCTCGAGCACGATGATGCGAACCGTGCACTGATGGGTGCGAACATGCAGCGTCAGTCCGTGCCGCTGCTCGTCGCCGAGGCTCCGCTGGTCGGGACCGGTATGGAAGGTGTGACCGCCCGCGACTCCGGCGCCGTCATCCTTGCCCGCCGTAACGGCTTTGTGGATTCGGTCGATTCAGAGCGCATCATCATCCGCGTCGAGGGCGAACATCACCCCACGCAGTTGTCGCGTGAAGTTGGTTCGGATATTTATCAGCTGACCAAGTTCAAGCGCTCCAACCAGAACACCTGCATCAACCAGAAGCCGATCGTTCGTCACGGCGACCGGGTGGTGAAGGGCCAAGTCATTGCGGACGGTCCCTGCACCGAACAAGGCGAACTCGCTCTCGGGCGCAACGTGCTCGTCGGCTTCATGCCCTGGCGCGGTTACAACTTCGAGGACGCGATCCTGATCTCCGAGAAGCTGGTACGTGAGGACTATTACACCTCCGTCCACATCGAGGAGTTCGAGATTGAAGCCCGCGACACCAAGCTCGGGCCGGAAGAGATCACGCGCGACATTCCCAACGTCTCTGAGAATGCGCTGCGCGATCTCGACGAAAGCGGCATCATCCGCATCGGCGCCAAGATCAAGCACAACGACATCCTGGTCGGGAAGGTGACGCCTAAGGGCGAAACTCAGCTGACTCCGGAAGAGAAGCTGTTGCGCGCGATCTTCGGTGAAAAGGCCGGCGACGTTCGCGATGCCTCGCTGACTTGCCCTCCGGGAATCGAAGGCACCGTGGTCGATGTCCGCATCTTCTCCCGCAAGGGTCAGGAAAAGGACGAGCGCGCCAAGATGATCGAAGCCGATCAAATTGCCAAGCTGGAGAAGAACCTTGCCGATGAGATTCGAATCCTCACCGACGAGCGGCTGAAGCGTCTCGATGCAATCCTCGGCGGCAAGACGGTCTTGGCCGACCTTCACGATGAGCGCACCAACAAGCGTCTCCTGGTGAAGGATGCGATCCTCGACCGCGACGCGATCGAGCGCATCTCGACCAAGAACCTGAAGCGCATCCGCTATAGCGACAAGGATCCGCGAGTCAACGAGCAGATCGATGAGATCGAAGAGATGACTTCGCGGCAGATCGACGTGCTTCGCAAGATCACCAACGAGCGCATCGCCAAGCTGCAGAAGGGCGACGAACTGGCCCCCGGCGTCATCAAGCTGGTCAAGGTCTACATCGCCATGAAGCGCAAGCTCTCGGTTGGTGACAAGATGGCAGGTCGTCACGGCAACAAGGGCGTCATCGCTCGCATCCTGCCGGAAGAGGACATGCCGTATCTGCCGGATGGCACCCCGGTCGAAATTGTTCTCAACCCGCTCGGTGTTCCTTCGCGTATGAACGTTGGTCAGATCCTCGAGACTCACCTCGGCTGGGCTGCTCACGAACTCGGTGTCAAGATTGCTGAGATCGTCGAGAAAAATCAGGAAGCAAATGCCATTCGCGAAGCAGTCAAAGAGGGCTTTGCCGGCACCGCGACCTTGCAGCTGCTTCTCGACCTCGATGATGACATGTTGATTCGCGTCACCAAGGGTATGAAGCGCGGCATCTGGTTCGGCACCGCGGTCTTTGACGGTGCCCGTGAAGAAGAGATCAAGGCGCTGCTGGCCTCGGCTGGTCTGCCGAGCTCCGGCAAGTCGCATCTCTTCGACGGCATGACCGGTGAGCAGTTCGAACAGCCGGTCACCGTCGGCTACATCTACATGTTGAAGCTCTCGCACCTGGTCGACGACAAGATCCACGCTCGCTCGATCGGACCGTACTCGCTCATCACCCAGCAGCCGCTGGGCGGCAAGGCGCAGTTCGGTGGCCAGCGCTTCGGCGAGATGGAAGTCTGGGCGCTCGAAGCGTACGGCGCTGCCTACATCCTGCAGGAGTTGCTCACTGCCAAGTCCGACGACGTTTACGGCCGTACCAAGATCTATGAGGCCATCGTCAAGGGCGAAGCGGCGATCGAACCCGGCGTACCAGAGTCCTTCAACGTGCTCATCCGCGAACTGCAGTCGCTCTGCCTCGATGTGGAACTCATCAAGCAGATCGATGGCAAGAAGGTGCTCGTGCCCGTTCCTGCGATCGCAGCAGCCGACTAAAACTGCTTTAGCCGCACAGCTCGCAGTTTTTAGCTGGGAGCTGAGCGGCAAAAGCGACAGGGAAGCATGGGGCTTGAGTCCCAAGCGCAACCTGAAGATGAAGACCGAGGCTGTCTATGCCCGGCCAAGTTTAGAAACAGTAGTAAACGCAGCTAAGAGCTCATAGCTAGAAGCTAAGAGCTAGCCGCCAGGAGGGTCGCCTTGTACCGTTCCAGCCCATTCGAACTCACCAGCCCGATCACCGACTTCGACGCTATCAAGATCAGCCTTGCATCCCCAGAAAAGATTCGCAGCTGGTCGCACGGCGAGGTCACCAAGCCCGAAACCATCAACTACCGCACCTTCAAGCCGGAGCGTGACGGACTCTTCTGCGCCCGCATCTTTGGCCCGGTCACCGACTGGGAATGCCTCTGCGGCAAGTACAAGCGCATGAAGCATCGCGGCGTCATCTGCGACAAGTGCGGTGTTGAAGTCACTCTCTCCAAGGTCCGCCGCGAGCGTCTCGGCCACATCGAGTTGGCTTCGCCCTGCTCGCACGTCTGGTTCTTCAAGGGACTGCCGTCCCGTATCGGCCACTTGCTCGACATCTCGCTGCGCGATCTCGAAAGCGTTCTTTACTTCGAGAGCTACGTCGTTGTCGACGCCGGCGATGCGCCGGTGAAAGAGCGGGAGATCATCAAGGACGAAGTCCGCTTCCGCGAACTCGATCAGCAATACCGCCCCGGCGGCTTTAAGGGCATGATGGGCGCCGAGGCCATCAAGGAACTGCTGAAGCGCGTCAATGTCGACGAGCTCTCGATCGAACTCCGCGAGCGGATGAAGGTCGAAACCTCGCTCCAGAAGCGCCTCAAATACGCCAAGCGTCTCAAGGTCACCGAGGCATTCCGCAAGTCGACCAACAAGCCGCAGTGGATGATCCTCGACGTGATCCCGGTCATTCCGCCGGAGCTTCGCCCGCTGGTACCGCTCGATGGCGGCCGCTTCGCGACCTCCGATCTGAACGATCTCTATCGTCGCGTAATCAACCGCAACAACCGCCTCAAGAAGCTCATGGACCTCCATGCGCCTGAGGTCATCGTCCGCAACGAAAAGCGCATGCTGCAGGAAGCCGTCGACGCTCTCTTCGACAACGGCCGTCGCGGCCGTGTGTTGCGTGGCGCCAACAACCGTCCGCTGAAGTCGCTCTCCGACACCCTCAAGGGCAAGCAGGGCCGCTTCCGTCAGAACCTGCTCGGCAAGCGCGTCGACTACTCCGGCCGCTCGGTCATCGTCGTTGGTCCGGAACTCAAGCTCCACCAGTGCGGACTTCCGAAGAAGATGGCGCTCGAGCTATTCAAGCCATTTATCTATCACCGTCTCGAACAGACCGGCCACTGCACGACCATCAAGCAGGCTAAGGAACTGGTCGAGCTCCAGGACCCGATTGTCTGGGACATCCTTGAAGAAGTCATCAAGGACCACCCGGTGCTGCTCAACCGTGCCCCGACTCTTCACCGCCTTGGCATCCAGGCGTTTGAGCCGGTGCTCGTCGAAGGCAAGGCCATCAAGATCCACCCGCTCGTTTGTACCGCCTTCAACGCCGACTTCGACGGCGATCAAATGGCAGTCCACATCCCGCTGTCGCCCGAGGCCCAGGTCGAAGCCAGCGTACTCATGCTCGCTTCGCACAACATCCTCTCGCCGGCATCCGGTCAGCCGATCACGGTGCCCACTCAGGATCTCGTCCTCGGTCTCTACTATCTGACCAAGGTCAAGAAGGGTGGCAAGGGAGAAGGCCGCGTCTTCGCCAACACCGAAGAAGTGCTGATGGCGCTTGAAGCCAAGGAAGTCGAAACGCTGACGCCGATCCGCCTACGCTATACCGGTCCGGTGCTCGACATGACGACCGCCTATGACGATCAGGACCTCACCCATACCGAGCCGGTCCACTATGAGAAGCAGTACATCACCACTACGGTTGGCCGTGCGATCCTCAACGATTCGCTTCCCGACGGCATGCCGTACGTCAACGGCCTGCTCAAAAAGAAGGGCATCGGCCAGCTCGTCAACTACTGTTACTTGAATCTCGGTCTTGAGGTGACCGTCAAGATGCTCGACCGCATCAAGGAGCTCGGCTTCGCTTACGCGACCCGCAGCGGCTTGTCGGTGGGCCTCGACGACATGGTCATTCCGGATTCGAAATACACCGTCGTCCGTGAGGCGGAAAAGACCGTCATCGCCATCCAGCAGCAGTATCTCGATGGCGCGATCACCAACGGCGAACGCAACAACAAGGTCATCCAGATCTGGTCTGCGGTCACCGAACGCGTCGCCGACGAGATGTTCAACAACATGAAGAACGCCGACAAAGAGGGAGCCATGAACCCGATCTACATCATGGCCGACTCCGGCGCTCGTGGTTCGAAGCAGCAGATTCGTCAGCTCTCCGGCATGCGCGGCCTGATGGCCAAGCCTTCCGGCGAAATCATCGAGCAGCCGATCACCGCGAATTTCCGCGAAGGCCTTACCGTGCTGCAATACTTCATCTCGACCCACGGCGCGCGTAAGGGCCTCGCCGATACTGCATTGAAGACTGCTGACTCTGGCTACCTGACCCGTCGTCTCGTCGACGTTGCGCAGGACGTCATCGTCACCGAGCCCGATTGCGGCACCGTCGAAGGCATCTACGTCGGTCCGATCGTCGAATCCGGCGAGATCATCGAACCGTTGCGCGACCGCATCGTCGGCCGCGTCTCGCTCGAGCGTCTCAAGGACTTCGAGGGTCAGGTCATCGTTGAGGTCAACCAGGAGATCACCGAAGACATTGCTTCCGCCATTCAGGCAGCCGGCATTGAAAAGGTGCGTATCCGCTCGGTGCTTACCTGCGAATCCCGTCGCGGCGTTTGCGTGCTCTGCTACGGACGCAATCTCGCCTCCGGCCGTCTCGTCGAACTCGGCGAAGCCGTCGGTGTCATCGCCGCTCAGTCGATCGGCGAGCCGGGAACCCAGCTCACCATGCGTACCTTCCACATCGGCGGTACCGCATCGCGAGTGAATGAACAGTCCAGGCTCGACGCCAAGAACAACGGCTTCGTCCGCTTCATCAACATGGTCACCGTCCGCTCCAAGGGTGGCGATCTGGTTGCCATGAACCGGTCGGGTTCGATCGCCGTCGTCGATGATCGTGGCCGCGAAAAGGAACGCTACCAGGTTGTCTACGGAGCCAAGCTCAAGGTCGAGGACGGCGCCGCCGTCAAGCTCGGCCAGGCCATGGCCGAGTGGGACCCGTACACCTTCGCGATCCTCACCGAAATCGGCGGGACCATCCAGTTCAAGGACCTGCAGGAAGGCATCACCCTTAACGAAGAAGTCGATGAAGTCACTGGCCTCTCCCGTCTCGTCGTCTCCGACGCCGCCGACGAAAAGCGCCAGCCGGCCATCGTCATCAAGGGTGCCAAAGGCAACAAGCGTTACCTCATGCCGTCCCGTTCGCACCTCATGATCCAGGATGGCGACGAGGTCTTCCCTGGCGATATCCTTGCCAAGATCCCGCGCGAAACCACGCGCACCAAGGACATCACCGGCGGTCTGCCCCGCGTCGTCGAACTCTTCGAGGCCCGCAAGCCCCGCGAAACCGCGATCATCAGCGAGATCGATGGCACGGTCAAGTTCGGCGAAGTCTCGAAGGGTCAGCGCAAGATCTACGTCACCGCCGACAACGGAGAAGAGAAGGAATACTCCGTGCCGCGCGGCGTCCACATCAACGTGCAGGAAGGTGAGCGCATGCGCGCCGGCGAACCTCTTATGGATGGTCCGCTGAACCCGCATGACATCCTCGCCGTGCTCGGTGAAAAGGAGCTGCAAGGCTACCTGGTCAATGAAATCCAGGAAGTCTACCGGCTCCAGGGCGTCACTATCTCCGACAAGCACATCGAGACAATCGTTCGCCAGATGCTTCGCTGGGTGAAGATCGAAGAGGTCGGCGACACCAGCTTCCTGCTCGAGCAGCAGGTCGACAAGTTCCGCTTCCGCGAGGAAAACGATCGTGTCATCGCTGAGGGAGGCCGTCCTTGCGTCGGTCGTCCGCTCCTGCTCGGCATCACCAAGGCCTCGCTCTCGACCGACAGCTTCATCTCGGCCGCTAGCTTCCAGGAGACCACGAGGGTACTCACCGAAGCCTCCATCAACGGAGCCATCGATAACCTCCGCGGCCTCAAGGAAAACGTCATCGTCGGTCGTCTCATCCCTGCCGGAACCGGCATGGAATACTACCGCAACATCCAACTCTCGCCCGAACTCGAAGAGGCAGCGGCCAAGGTGCAGCAAGAAGTCACCGCCGCCTTCGAAGAAGCCGAGCGCGAACTCGAATTAATGCGCCAAGAAGGCGAAGCCGAAGAAATGGCCGCCGAGTAGGACTGGCCGTCCAGGCAATCGCGCCTTTGGCGCAAAACTAAAGCCGTGGAGCAAAGCTCCACGGCTTTTTTGTTCTAGGAACTAAGCTCATCAACACAAATTTGTCATCCTGAGCAAAGCGAAGGATCTGCGGTTAAGGATGACCGCATGATCACGGTGTGGTCGCAGCAATAAGGCTATTCTGTTACCAGGCAGAGTAGAGAAGATGAGAGATCCTCTACCAGTAAGGATTGTAATGGCTATTAAGGCCTACTACCGTGCACCTGTACCTAGCTTTCTGGATGATGATGTTGAGCGGATTCTCGGTGTCCTCACGTCCGCGCATCATCATGCATTGGAGGAGTCACAGCGTTGGGCTTGGCTTGAGCAGTTGCCGATCTTAAAGACGGCGTTTGCGGGGCATCCAGACGGATGGGTGTTTCTAGAACTATACATACCGAGAATGGGAAAGCGGGTCGACGCCGCTCTTATCGCACGGAACATCGTCTTCTTGATTGAGTTCAAAGTCGGAGCTAAGGAGCATAGCTTACACGCTCTTGATCAAGTACAAGACTACGCCCTTGATCTCAAGAACTTTCATGAAGGTAGCCACGATGTTCCGATTGTTCCTATCCTGGTTTCTACAAAGGCTGAGTCAAAGCCGCTTCAGGAACTCAGATTTGCAGACGATCTTGTAGCCTTTGCAGTCGGAACAAATCGAGACGATCTTGGACCTTTGATCGATTTTGTTTGCGCTCGGCGAATCTTTCCAGCTTGGAATATTGAACTATGGATGACGCGAGGCTACAAGCCCACTCCCTCAATTGTCGAGGCAGCAGAGGTTCTTTATCGGACCCACAGTGTTACTGAGATATCTCGATCCGACGCAGGAGCGATCAATCTTCGCGAGACTAACACTAGCGTAAGCACAGTCATCGATCGATCGCGGCTAGAAAAGTCAAAATCTATCTGCTTTGTGACTGGGGTGCCGGGATCCGGAAAGACATTAGCAGGATTAGATCTAGCGACACGACGCTCCCTTGAACATGTCGAAGAGCATGCCGTCTTTCTCTCTGGAAATGATCCCCTCGTTGAGGTTCTGAGAGAAGCTCTGACGCGCGACAAGGCGAAACGCGAAGGTATATCCAAGAAAGAAGCAGAGCGCGAGGTTCGAAGCTTCATCCAGAATATCCGTCATTTCCGAGATGAATATGTGGGAAACGATTCGATCCCGACTGAGAAAGTGGTAGTCTTCGACGAAGCCCAACGTGCGTGGACCCGCGAGCAGGCAGCGAGCTTTATGCAACGCAAGCGTGGCCAAGCTAATTTCGACATGTCGGAGCCAGAATTCCTTCTGAGCGTGATGAATAGGCATGCGGATTGGTGCACGGTAGTTTGCTTGATCGGCGGTGGCCAGGAAATTAACACCGGTGAGGCGGGAATATCCGAATGGATCAGCGCCCTTGAAGTTCGCTTTCCAAGCTGGGAAGTCTACGTTTCTCCGCGAATCGTGCTCCCTGAGTACGGTTATCAAGGAGATATTGATGTTTTCTTGGCATCACCGCGCGTGCACAAGGACGAACGTCTTCACCTTGCCGTTTCTATGCGATCATTTCGGGCTGAGTCTCTTTCTGAATTTGTAGGCTACTTGATAGACAATCGGTCTGATGATGCGAGAACTACCTACGAGGTAATTCACAAAGACTACCCCATCTTCTTAACTCGAGATCTGGGTTCCGCACGGAATTGGCTGCGTAGCCATGCTCGGGGAACTGAGCGCTTTGGGCTCGTTGCATCTTCGGGTGCGCTGCGCTTAAGGCCAGAAGGCATTTTTGTCAAAGCAGATATAGAGCCGGCTAATTGGTTCTTGAATTCTAGTAGTGACGTTCGATCTTCTTACTATTTGGAGGATGTAGCGAGCGAATTTGTAGTCCAGGGTCTTGAACTAGATTGGGCAGGAGTATGTTGGGACGGAGACTTTCATCACAAGGGTACAGGCTGGGCCTGTCAGTCGTTCAAGGGCACAAAGTGGCAGTCGGTCAGCGTTGAGTCCAGACGACTCTACCTCAAGAACGCCTATCGCGTCCTCTTGACGCGCGCCCGACAAGGAATGGTTCTCTTTGTTCCGCGAGGCAGCACGGCAGATAGGACGCGCTCTCCGTGCTTCTACGACGGTACCTTTGAATATCTACGCAATTGCGGAATTCCAGCTCTAGATTAGCGTGCCGCCTAGTGGCATCACCCAGATTGGCGGGTCGTCCACATCGGTTAAGTGGGCCAAGGAACGCGGCTGGGTCAGTGGCCGAAAGGCCCGCAACCAACTCCTCTGGATCCTCACCATTCTTCTTGCCCGAAAAGCCAGCCCCCGGAACGGTCTGACAGTCCAGACCGATCAGGCTCTTCTTAAATCTGCGTGGAACGCACTCGTCGAGCAACACCTTCATTGCAGCTGGCCGGCCAAGGACGCCTTAGCCAACTCCAAAGCGGCAATGGCCGCTTCATGGCTCACCGTAGGGAAGTCTTCTAAAAACTCGCTGAGCGGCTGACCGCCTTCGAGGTAATCCAGCAGCGCCTGAAAAGGAACACGAGTTCCGCGAAACACCGGAACCCCACCCAGTATCTCCGGGTCTCTCACAATGATCGAGTCTTCGGTCGATGTCTCCATACCAAGAAACTACCACGCCCAGGGACGCTCGGCCCATTCAAGCGCTCAGTTGGCTTGGGTGGGAGGATCAAATCTCCCGGCCTTCTTCAACCAAGCCGAGTATAGCCCTCAGGCCACTAACCTTACTTACCCTTCCCTTGTTCTTCCACTCGTTTCTTAAACTCATCGACATCTAGAGTGGTTTGACTATGAAACGGCTTGTTCTTAGAGACAGACCATAGTTCATTATTAGTTTGGTCGCGTACAGATAGAAGGATAGGGGTAGGGGACACATCGATATTGTTGCCTGGAGGGGTGGGTCTGCCAGCGGTGTCTGCCGTGAACCGAAGGACCAGATCGGCGTCCTTTGCTTCCTTCACGATTTTGAATCGTCCCCACTTACTTAATGCTTCGTAGGCTTTGTCGGTAATGTGGGAACTTCCCGTCTGATTGTCGATGTATACCGTTTTGGCCGCTGTCACGCTTGCCGGGAGTGGCGGATATTTGTCCGCCGCATACATCGGAGACACGACGAGAACGATGGCAAGAGCGACTGTTTTTGCTGCCTTCATGCAATCTTCCTTTGAGAACTAGAATTCACCGATCTGCGCAGCGCATTCAGTGTAACCAAACGGGCGGACGTTGATGATTGCGGAGCCAATCGTCGAGGAACAGGAGTGGCCCGATGTGGGAACTTCATTCGGCCTACACCCTCAGCGACATAACCACGGAATAACTGTTCCAGCTCGTCGCCAGAGGGGCTTTGCGCATCCTAAAAAACAGCGACGTCCGCAACTCAAGGGAAGCAGTCGCCGCTCGATATCTCGATTTCCGACGAGGTGACAAATGGCCAAACTATCCAGTGCTGAGAGAAAAGAGCTTCCGTCAAAGTCCTTTGCCGAACCAGAGAAACGGAAATATCCGATCGAAAATGAAGCGCACGCCAGAAACGCCCTCGCTCGTGTCTCGCAATCTGGCACACCTGCTGAGAAAGCAAAGGTCAAGGCTGCGGTGAAGAAGAAATATCCGTCTATAGGCAGCGATAAGAAGTAGCAACGACAAAAAGTAATCTGGGCGGCCGCCGCCAAGTCCGATTACTGACCACTGCTCCGCATCGAATCAGTGTGGCAGTAGCACGGGCGCGGCGGTATCCGTTACACTCGTCGCTGCTATCCTGCGGTCGATCCGCAGCTGGCACAGCGACGCTCATGAGCCGACCTCTCATCCAATCCATCTCTCCATTCTTCATCGTCAGCAATGTCGACCAAACCATCACCTTCTACCGCGACAGGCTCGGGTTTGAGACGAGGCTCCAGCAGCCGGAACGAGATCCATTCTTCGCCCTAATCGGGCGCGATGGAGCTCAGTTCTTCGTCAAAGCCGAAAAAGACGTATTGCCAGTACCGAACCACATGCGTCATCGCCAATTGCGGTGGGATGCCTATGTCTACGCACCAGATCCGGATGCGTTGGCCGCCGAATTTGCCAATCGCGGCGCCACATTCAGTGAACCGCTCCAGGACACCCACGACGGTCTGCGCGGCTTCGAGATAAGCGACCCGGACGGTTACGTCTTGTTCTTCGGTCGACCAAAGTAACAGCACACCAGGGCGAACAAACAGGTTGTCTCAAGGATTACGGGAGGCTGACTAAGGGGCTCACAGATAGCTAAGCCACCAATCTTTCCGCCGGGCTCGCAGGCGGCTGAACCACAGGCAGCTGGGATGGAGCAGCAGCACAAAGGCGATCCACAAGCAGTAAATACCAGGCAGGGAGAATCCCCAGTTGGGGGCCGATCTCCGAGCAGAGCTTGAGGACCGATAAAAAGACGCCAGTTTCTGTGGGTGGCGATGGAGAGCAGCAGCGCCGTTCCGTGGACAAGGTGGATGTGCTGCACATAATAGAAGAACGGTACGCGGCCATCCGCCGCATCGATAAAGAGGAAGTTCCGTCGGAGACCGGGCAATGCGGATGCTGTCAACGGCGGGAGGTGCAGCCATGATTCACCGGTTGATAGATGCGGTTGATTCTCCCGCCCACGATACTTCAGGCGGCCGGGGACCTTCGCAAAGACTTTTCATAAACGCGCGAGAAAAAGACCCCGAAGCCTTTGCTCCAGGGTCTTTGGATTTTGATTCTGTCGCACGACTCTACCGGGTAAACAGCGCGACATCTCTGAAAGGTCACTCTGTGGGGCAGTCGTTGTGCAGCGGGTTCGAGGGGTCCGGAGAACTCTCAACACACGGCACTGCGCTCAAATAATCGTAGATGGCATGCAAGTCATGATCGGTCATCTCGTGATAAGTAGGCCAAGGCATGATCTGAAGCAGCGAGCCGTCGAACGGAGGAGTGAGGCAATTGGTCGTGATAGTCGACGAGCAGTTCGGATGCAGGTGATCGTAATCCTTACCCGTCCTCATGATGGTAAGGAACTGTTCGAATGTATGACCGCCCTCTGGTAGTCCGCTCTTGTCAGGGGTCAGATTGCGCGAGATGATGTCCGGAGAATCAGGCCCTTCGAGCTTGCCGAAGTCTCTGCCGCCCCCGAGGTAAGTTGCTGGATTGATCTTTGTAGGCTGATTGAAGTAGGGATTGCCGCCAGGCAAAAACTGGGTTTCTACACTGGCAGAGTGGCAATCGTTGCAACTCCCTACCGCATTGACCAGGTAGCTGCCCAATCCTACAGCCCTCCAGTTCTTTCCTTTCAAGTTAAGAGGAACCGGCGCAATTTCATAACCGCGCCGTATCTGCGCGTCTTCATTAGTCTGTCGATCATTTGCTTGGACGCGGTGGGAATTGTAGATCGTTGCGGTTGCGACGACGGCGACACCAATTACAAAGGCACCGAATCTTCGGGTGGCAGTCTGTTTCTTCATGGTTGTTCTCCTCCGGACGCTTTCCGGACGCAAAAAGACCCGGGTTAGATACCCCCGGGCCCTTTGGTCTGGTACGAAGCTAATTAGGCTTTGACGGCTTCAGCGTTGGCTCCAGCTTTGAGTGCTTCCGCTTTGTCGGTCGCTTCCCAGGTGAAGTCCTTATCGCTACGGCCGAAGTGACCATAAGCGGCAGTCTTCCGGTAAATCGGTCTGCGGAGATCCAGGCCCTCGATGATTCCCTTCGGGGTCAGCTTGAAGTTGGACCGCACCAGCTCCTGCAGCTTCGAAGCATCGACGGTCCCGGTTCCGAAGGTGTCCACCAATACGCTAACTGGCTCGGCCACGCCAATGGCGTAGGCAAGCTGGACCTCGCAGCGCTCGGCAAGCCCGGCAGCGACGATGTTCTTGGCAATATAGCGCGCCATGTAGGCCGCGGAACGGTCGACCTTTGTCGGATCCTTGCCCGAGAAGGCGCCGCCGCCGTGACGGCCCATGCCGCCGTACGTGTCGACAATGATCTTGCGCCCGGTCAGACCGGTGTCGCCCATGGGGCCGCCGATGACAAACCGTCCGGTGGGATTGATGTGGTATTTGGTGTCTTCGTCAAGCAAATGGGCCGGTATTACCGCCTGGATGACATGCTTGAGGATTTCACCGCGCAGCTGTTCGTTGCCGACGTACTCAGCATGCTGAGTGGAGATGACAACGGCGTCGACACGAACTGGCTTGCTGTTGGCATCGTATTCAACCGTGACTTGGCTCTTGCCGTCCGGCCGAAGATAGGAAAGCTGGCCGTTCTTACGGACCTCGCTCAAGCGGGCGGTGAGCTTGTGGGCGAGCGAAATGGGCGTCGGCATCAGTTCTGCCGTCTCGTTGGTGGCATAGCCGAACATCATGCCTTGATCGCCGGCGCCACCGGTATCCACACCCATGGCGATGTCCCCGGACTGCTTGTTGATCGAGGAGATGACGGCGCAGGTATTCGAATCGAAACCATAGAGGGCATTGTCGTAGCCGATCGAGGCAACTACGCCACGAACCAGGGCTTGGAAATCGACGTATGCCTTGGTGGTGATTTCGCCGGCTATGACTACCAGCCCGGTAGCGGTGAGAGTTTCGCAGGCCACGCGGCTATAAGCATCCTGCTCAAGGCAAGCATCAAGGATGGCATCGGAGATCTGATCGGCTATTTTGTCGGGATGACCCTCGGTCACCGACTCGGAGGTAAATAGGAATCTGTCACGTTGAGACAAGGAAACTTCCTCCTGCTGGATTGGCGCCCGACGCTCTCACCGAAAGAGCCAGGTATGCCGGATTCAGTACTGGATAATAATAATTCCATCGTACTAAACCAGGCTTGCCTTGGCAAAAGGAGAACACCAGGCGAGCAGCAGAAATCATCCAGAAATGGATTGGAGAATACTGCCCCGGCGAGGACTGACTAGTTGGTCCCTTGCGAAAAAGCTTGCGGATTCCCCCGAGGAAAAAGGCAGAAGATCAGGAGCGACAACTGTAGCCAATACCGTGAACCCGGCAGATGGATTTGTTGCCGATATCCTTTCGCGCACGAAGTGGTAAACAAACCAACCCAACCCGGCAATCAGCATCAGCAGAAGAAAAACTCCAGCCCAGCGGAGTCGCGCAGCCGGCCGGTCTCCCTCGGACTTCCGGCCCTTGACCACGTTTTCCGCGAACTCGACCCAGTCGCCGTCCTCTGCTTTGAGCAGCCCGCTTTCCTTGTAGGCGGACATAAAGCGTTGAATCCATGCCTCTTCATCGATGCCAACAGCGCGGGCATAGCCGCGCACGATACCTTTGTTGAAGACGCCGCCGGGAAGTTGCTCGAATTGCTCCCGCTCTAGCGCCGAAAGGTGCCGACCGCTAATCTTGGTCGAGTTGATGATGCACTCCAGGGAAACTCCGCGGGACTCCCGCTCTCTGCGTAGTTCTTCGCCAAACTGTCCCATACTCGTATCCTGTTCCGAATCTCGCGTCAGAATGTTGCTCTGCCGCTCCTTCGCCCGTCTCTAGCACCGCCTGACGATCCCGGCACCTTCCTTCCGGCACCACAATTTGTGCATAAGGTACGACTTTGCGGGCCGAAAGGCAAAATAAAATCCCGAATTTCGTTTGTTCAGCCTCCCATATCGGCTGGCGGCCCGGAATTGTTCATGGTTCTCGCCTCTGAATGTGTTCGTCTGCGGGCGCCGGTGTCGCAATGGAACGTCTTCCGCTTGCTACACTTCCTAGAGAGCCTGAAATGAAAGCGGGAAGCGTTGAATAGACTGGTCATCGGAAATTTGCTGCATCGTCCTCTGCGGACCTTTATCAGTGTCTTCGCCATCGCAATAGAGGTCGTTATGATCCTCTGCATCGTTGCGATCATGCTCGGGCAAGTCAACGGCGCGCGAAGCCTGGCCACCGGTATCGGGGCCGATATGATCGTCCAGCCGCCAAACTCAACCTTTCTTTCCGGCATCAGCGGAGCACCGGTTCCGGCGAAGATCGCCGACGTCCTGCGCAAGGTGCCTCATGTCGCGGTCGCGGCGCCAGTGATTGTCAACCTCACGGCCGGAGCTTCCTTGGAGACGATCTGGGGCATCGACTACGCCAGCTTCAACGCCCTGCGGCCTTTTGTCTTCATCTCCGGCACGCCGTTTCAGGGGCCGAACGATGTCATTGTCGACGACTATTTCGCTCGCTCCGACAAAGGCCATCACGTCGGCGAAATGATCACCATCCTGACCCACGAATTCAGGATCTGCGGCATCGTAGAACATGGCAAAGGCGGCCGGAAGTTTCTTCAAATCAGGACCCTCGGCGGCCTGATGGATAACCCGGACAACGCTTCGCTGTTCTATCTGCGCAGCGACGACCCCAACAATGAAGATCTCATTCGCAAAGAAATCGTGGCGACCCCCGGCCTTTCCGATTATCAGGTGAAGACCATGGCGGAACAGCTCTCCATGCTGACCCCGGAGCATCTTCCGGCTTTTACCATCGCGCTGGATGTGGTCATCGGGATAGCGGTAATTATCGGCTTTCTTGTCATTTTCCAGTCCATGTATACAGCGGTCATGGAGCGCACCCGAGAGATTGGCGTGCTCAAATCGCTCGGTGCCTCGAAGGGATACATCGTCAATGTGGTGCTGCGGGAAACAGCGCTGATCTCGATCTGCGGGATTGCTTTGGGCATGTTGCTGACCCAGCTGATCAAAACATGGATGTCCTATCGTTTTCCGACCTTGCCGTTCTTTGTGACTGCCGACTGGTGGCTGCGGGGGACGCTGATTGCATTTGCCGGGGGAATACTTGGCGCCATTTATCCGGCGCTTAAAGCGGCCAGCAAGGATCCGATCGACGCTTTGGCTTACGAGTAATCAAGGTTTGCCCACGAATAGCTAAAGACCGTGGAACCAAACCCGGGATTTTGGGTTCCTACGGATAGAAAGACCGCGGCAATCCGCCTGCGGAAGTTGTGTCTTCCAGGGATGAAGCAGAATCCAACAGCGGCGCGAGCCGCGTCGCTTGTTGCAATCGCCTTCGTGGCGATTCTCCTCGCGGTCCACTTCGTTCACCCGCGCGCGGATTTCCCGAACTTTTCGCCGTGGATGGACTACGCGAAGTATACCGACGAAGGCTGGTATGGCAATGCAGCAATCGCCTACTTTGTTCGCGGCGGCTGGTATGTTCCTGGAGACTTCAATCCGGCTGTAGCCCTGCCGGTATGGCCCTTCCTGGAGTGGATCCTCTTTCATTTCACGGGCGTCAGCCTGATGTCGGCGAGAATTCTCGCGGTCGCCATCTTCGTCGGCAGCGTTGCCCTAACTTACTTGCTCGTCAAGACCGAAGCGCCGCGCTGGGCGGCGTTGCTCGCGGCCGTGATCGCGGCAAGCAATGCTTTTCTCTATTGCTTTAGCCGGCTCGCGATCCTGGAACCGTTATTGATCTTCCTTGGCCTGCTTTCCTGGCTGCTTGCATTGCTCCTGCCGCGCACGCGGTCCTCGCGGCAGCGGATCACTGTCCTGGTCGCGATCGGGATCCTGCTCTGTCTGATGGTACTCACCAAGACGACGGCAATCTTTCTCTTTCCGGCCGTCGCTTATCTTCTATGGAGGTCTCAGCGGCATGACCGGCGAAGCCTGTTTTCAGCAGTGACCCTAGTCGGACTCGCGGCGGCAATTCCGTGGGGCTTGTATTATTTCTTCCTCGTCAGGCCACACTATCTCGACGACTATCATTACCTTTTCACCGCGAATGTCTATCCGCAACCAACCACGGCGAGTGGGTGGTTCATGGCACTCTGGTACGCCGTCCATGGAACATCATGGGTGGATCCAAAGCTGGTCACGGTGACCACTGGATTGGTAGTTCTCTCCGTGTTCCTCTTCAGGAGCGTATGGCGAAGCCCCTTGTTTGTTGCTTCATTCCTCGCCAGCGCGAGCTACCTGGGCTTCATCGGCTTTCACAACAATATGCAGCCGCGTTATTACCAGGTGGTCGCTTTCCCGCTGATCATCATGACGGTTTTGGCGTTGCATAGACTGGCGTCAGGCCTGGACTGGGCGCGACGGGCCTTGACGGCAATTGCGGCTCTCGGCATTGCGGTTAGCCTTTTCATCAATACCCATGAAACTCTGTGGTTTGCCTTTCACCCGCAATATACGTTCGTCAATGCTGCCGAAGGGTTGACTCGCTACGTCGATCAGCATCCGAACCGCAACCGGCTGCTGCTCTCGATCAGCGGTAGTGACATCGCCTTAATCACCGGCCTCCCGGCGATCTGCGACGACTTTGGGACGCTCGATCTTCCCGCCCGGATCCGTAAATACCAGCCCGGATGGTATGCCGCCTGGAATGAGCTCGACCCCGGGACGCTCGAAGATCTCCAAACCCAGTTCCGGCTAACCGAGGTCGCGAATTTCCCAGCCTATGACGATGAAGACCGTAATGACCTGATCCTCTATAAACTGACGCCGTTAAAAGACAGCGATGCAAAGAGGCGGTTTTGATTCCGACAACGCTGCCTGGATCGAACGTTAAGATTGTTTTTCGGGCGCTCCGCAAAGGAGCGTCGGTGTCGGCTACGCCGCTCCTTCCCGCGCGCTCTTCCAGAGGTCGATAGCTCCGTCTTTAGCGTAGTGATCAATCTCCTCCAGCTCTGCTTGATTGAATTCGAGTTTGTGAATTGCATCGAGAGAACTGTCAAGCTGCTTCACATGCCGTGCTCCGATCAGCGCAGAGGTCACGCGCCGGTCGCGCAGAACCCACGCGATCGCCATCTGCGCCAGTGTCTGTCCGCGTCGCTTTGCAATCTCGCTTAGTGCACGAACCCGGCCAAGATTGTCGTCGCTTAAGAACTCTTTCAGAAACGAACCCTGCGCCTGGGCTCGCGAGTTCTCGGGTACTCCGTGCAGGTATTTGTCGGTTAATAGGCCTTGAGCCAGAGGAGAAAACGCGATGCAACCGACCCCGAGTTCTCCCAGCGTGTCGAGCAGCCCCTCTTCCACCCAACGGTTCAGCATCGAATACGACGGTTGGTGAATCAGCAGAGGGACGCCGCCCTCTCTCAAAATCTGCGCGGCTTCGCGGGTCCGTTCGGGACTATAGGACGAAATGCCAACGTAAAGTGCCTTCCCCTGGCGCACCGCTTGAATAAGAGCTCCCATGGTTTCTTCGAGCGGTACATCCATGGTTGGGCGATGGGAATAGAAAATATCGACATACTCGAGCCCCATGCGCTGCAGGCTTTCATCGAGCGATGCCAGCAGGTACTTTCGCGAGCCGCCAATCCCATAAGGGCCAGGCCACATGTCCCATCCAGCCTTCGAGGAGATCAGCAGTTCATTGCGGTGGGCGCGGAAATCCTTTCGCATAATCTCACCAAAGTTCTCCTCGGCGGAGCCGTAAGGAGGCCCGTAGTTGTTCGCCAGGTCGAAGTGGGTCACACCCCGGTCAAAGGCTCGCCGGATCATCGCCCGTCCGGTCTCAAAAGCATCGATGCCGCCGAAGTTCTGCCATAAGCCAAGCGACACCGGCGGCAAAACTATCCCCGACCGCCCGCATCGCCGGAATGTCGCTCCGTCGTAGCGCTTCTCATCCGGTACATAAGTCTTTTCCAAAACCAATCTCCCTTGCTTTGCTCAGATGCAATCAGCGGACGTCGCCAGGCGAATCCGCTCTCGCAAAGTATTTCATAAGGAATAGCGGTGGCCCGTTCTGGTTGGCGCCTAACTTCTGCGAACATGGATCATCGCGGCTTTTACTCCTTGAACTCATTGGACCGCCAAGCTTGTGCTACGAAACGGAGCGATTTTGAGTGTTTCATCTCTGAGGAATTTGATGTTCTCCGATCGCCCCCCAGGCGATCCATCTTCGTTCTGGCTTTTAGGTCAATTTGGCGGGTGGCGCACCAGGACTGCCATTCTGCTTGTTCTTCTGTTGGCGCAAGTGCGAGGCGCTACCGCGCAGCCAGTTGTAACCGCTTATGTTTTTGCGAAAGACAGCCTGATCGCCCCGGCTCAAATCGACGCCCGGAAGCTCACGCGGGTGAACTACGCATTTGCCAATATCGCTAAAGGCCGCATGGTGGAAGGCTATGCGAGCGATGAAGCAAATTTTGCCACTCTCAACTCATTGAAACTCGAAAATCCTGGCCTGACGGTGCTGGTATCGGTAGGAGGGTGGCTATGGTCGGGAGGATTCTCCGATATGGCGTTGACGCCGGCCAGCCGCGCCATCTTCATCGACAGCGTGGCGGATTTTGTCGTGCGCTACAAGCTCGATGGACTGGACATTGATTGGGAATATCCCGGTATGGCCGGAGCAGGGAACCCCTTCCGGTCCGAAGACAAGCAGAACTACACGCTGTTGCTCAAAGAACTGCGCGAGCGCTTCGACAAGGTCGAGAAGCAGATCCATCGCCGACTCTACATCACCATCGCTACCGGCGCATCAACCGAGTTTCTGGAGCACACCGACATGAGGACCGTGCAGAAGCTCGTCGACACGGTCAACCTGATGAGCTACGACTACTATGAGCCAGGAGTGGATAAGATCACCGGCAACCACGCGCCATTGTTTGTCGATCCCTCCGATCCAAAAGCGGTTTCTGCAGATCAATCCGTAAGGGATTTCGAGCAAGCCGGTGTGCCCGCATCCAAACTGGTGCTGGGCGTACCTTTCTACGGGCACGTATGGGGACAGGTTCCGCCGTTGAATCATGGTTTGTTTCAGGCAGGAGCGCCCGTACCCAACGCCTTCGCCAACTACGCGTCAATCGCGACTACCATGCTGGGTCAGGGCTACTCTCGTTATTGGAATGAGAAGGCTTCGGTGCCCTACCTATACAACGCCGAGAAGCGAATCTTCGTCTCCTATGAAGATGCCGAGTCGCTTTCGGTGAAGTGCAAGTACGTGCTGGATCATCATCTCGCGGGAGTCATGTTCTGGGACTATACGAGCGATCCCTCGGGCGCATTGCTCGGCGCGATCCATTCGGCGCTCAGGCCAAGTGCCAAGGACGCTCAAAAGTGAGTGTCAGAAGCAGCGCAGGTGTTGAGCAAAACAGAGCCGCCCTAAGCAAGCCGAGGAGTCGTTCTGTAGGTTCTTTCTTAGCGAAAAAGCTCGTCTAGAGTAGCTGTTCCACATTACACCTGCTCTGCTTTGCTCTAGCATGGAGGCATGTCCGATACCATGCTTGCTTCCCTGGCCTCGCCCGATGTGCTCTCTCGTGCCCGCAAGATCAAGCTCTTCCTCATGGATGTGGACGGCACCCTCACTGATGGGGGCGTCTGCCTGATCGGAAGGGTGGCCGCGGAAGGCCCGGAAGCCGGGGCGGTCACCGAGATGAAGGTCTTCAACGCTCAGGATGGTCAAGGCCTGTCTCTGGCCCACACCATGGGCATTCAGACTGGGTTCATCACCGGACGCCACTCCCCCGCGGTCGCACAACGCGCCAAAGAGTTGAAGGTTCGCTTCGTCTATCTCGGTCAAGCTAAAAAGACCGTGGCTTTCGAGGAATGTGTCAAGCAGGCCGGAGTTTCCGAAGAAGAGGTCGCGTACATGGGCGACGATCTCCCCGACATCCCCCTCGCCCAGCGCGCTGGACTTGCGGTATGCGTGGCCAACGGCGCCCCGGAGTTGCAAGCAGTCTGTCATTACACCACAAGCCGCCTGGCCGGCCAAGGCGCCGCGCGAGAGATCGTGGAACTCATTCTTAAATCGCAGGGCCGGTGGGAGGAAGCAGTTCCTCTGGCATTGGCATAAGTCCCTCATTCGAGACCTCGACCGCTCCCGGCAAGCAAGGTATGGTGAAGCTGGGAGATTTGAATGACCACATCCAGACGGGATTTTCTGAAGAACACGATGATCGCGAGCGCAGGAATTTCCCTGCCCGCTCTGCCGGCTTTGGCGTCTTCTTCGCACGAGGCAAATGAAGTGTTAGCTCAGGCGGCCCAGTCATCCGGTGCATCTTCTGGGGTCGACTTAGGGTTTACTCGCGGTATCGGTCTCTATCCTGGTGCTCCCTCTGAGAATTTTGCTCCCGAGCTAATAATCGACGCGTCCACCTACCGGAACCTGGCGCTACTTCGACCCGCCTATCATTCCAGCAGCTACGACTACAACCTGACCGCGCAGCTCGTGACCGACGGCATCAAGGACACCCATCTTCCAACTTGGATTTCTACGTCGGTAAGCGGGCGCGGCATCCTGCCAAAGGCCGAGCGGGAGATGCTCCTCGATCACTTTCATTCCAACCTGATCGAGCTAGAAGGTCCGCAGGTGGTAGTCCAGTTCAGGATCGGCGGCGGGGAGGAAGCCCCGTCGGTCGATCGTCTCGCTGTATTCGCGGTGCTCTCGGACAAAATTCCCGTGGAGAGCTTGACCTTTACAGTTTCAGTCTCCGAGGATGGCCGCGAGTGGCAGCCCGTCGGCAAAGCCAACGCCTCAGAGCCTCTTTCTCCAACGGACTATCCGCCGGATATTACCCGAGGAAGACACCTCTTCTATCCTTCCATTCCTCTTCAGCAGACCTCTCAGCATCGGTACTACCAGGTAGAGTGCGCGTGCTCATCGGCGGACTTCGCCGAGATGCAATGGGGTCTCGGTCAGGTGGAGTTCTACCAAGGTGAGCGGCGTGTCCAGATCGGTGGCCCATACAGCTTTACCAGCGCGTGGATGAGCGCAGGACTCGACGAGGAATGGGTTTACGTCGACCTTGGCGCTCGATGTGAATTCGACCGGATCGCCCTGTACTGGATTGCTCGCGCAGCGGAGGGTTCGGTGCAGGTGTCTGACGACGCCAGATCCTGGAGCCACGTGCTTCCTCTTCCCGGCGGATCGGCAATGGTCGACGATCTCAAGCTGGCAACGCCGGCGAAAGGCCGCTATGTGCGCGTGCTGATGACGCGCCCAACCTCTCCCGATGGATACATACTGAGCGAACTCGAAGTCTATGGAAGAGGCGGCCCGATCGTTAAGCCAAGAGCCATGCCTTTAGCCCAAAGTGAAAGACGCATCGACCTGGCCGGAGGTGCTTGGCGGTTGCAACGCGCAAGTCTTGTCACAGGTACTGGAGAATCTCTATCGCACCCCGAGTTCAAAAATGAGGATTGGGTGGTCGCGACTGTTCCCGGCACGGCACTCACCTCCTATTTCAATGCCCGCGCCATCCCGGATCCTAACTTCGGCGAGAACCAGCTTCACATCTCGGATTCCTTCTTCTGCTCGGATTTCTGGTACCGGACCGAGTTCAATATTGCCCCGATCCCTGCCGGAGAGATTGCGTGGCTCAACCTGGACGGCATCAACTGGAAGGCAGATGTCTTTCTCAATGGCGAGAAGTTGGGACGCATTGAAGGCGGCTTTCATCGCGGCCAGTTCGACATCACCGCCAAGCTGGCAGCCGGAAAACCGAACATCCTGGTATTGAAGGTTGAAAAGAACGCTACGCCGGGCAGCACCAAGCAGAAGACGCTCGAGAACGTCGGTAAAAACGGAGGCGCACTCGGCGCCGATAATCCGACCTATCACGCCTCGATAGGTTGGGATTGGATCCCGACCATTCGGGGAAGGAACAGTGGTATCTGGGGCAATGTTTATTTGACCTTAACCGGGCAGGTGACACTCGAGAACCCCTTCATCACCTGCAAACTGCCGCTTCCCGACACCTCAAGCGCCGAAGTAACGGTCAACGTGGATTTGGTCAACCACGGAACTAAGCCCATCTCCGGGACTTTGCGCGGACTTTTCGGCAGCGTACCGTTCGAACAGCATGTCGTTGTGGAAGCTTCGACACGAAAGAGCATCCAGCTCGATCCCACAACGCATCCAGAGCTGCGCCTGAAAAGTCCAGAGTTGTGGTGGCCTGCGGGCTATGGAGCCCCCCACCTCTATGACGTCGAGCTCAGATTCGAGATGAAGGACCGGAAGGTGCTCGACAAGAAAACGTTCAAGGCGGGTGTCCGTCAGTTTACCTACAGCGAAGAAAACAGCGCGCTCAAGATATGGATCAATGGACGCCGGTTCATCGCCCGGGGCGGGAATTGGGGCTTCGGGGAATCGATGCTCCGCTACCGCGCTCGCGAGTATGATGCTTCCGTTCGTTATCACCGTGAGATGAACTTCACCATGATCCGCAACTGGGTTGGCCAGATCGGAGACGATGCTTTTTACGAGGCTTGCGATCGACATGGAATCGTCGTATGGCAAGATTTTTGGCTCGCCAACCCGTGGGACGGTCCGATTCCCGAAGATAACGACCTCTTCATGAGCAACGCAAAAGATTTTGTGTTGCGAATTCGCAATCACGCCAGCATCGGACTCTACTGCGGCAGAAACGAAGGCATTCCTCCGAAGCCGTTAGAAGACGCTATCCGCAAGATGCTGCCCCAGCTCCATCCAGGACTGCACTACATTCCAAGCTCCGCCGACCTCGTTGTCAGCGGTCACGGTCCTTATCAGGCGCTGCCGCCGGTGAATTACTTCCGCATCGTGGATGCCAAGCTGCATAGCGAGATCGGTATGCCGAACATCCCCTCGCTTGAAAGTGTGAAAGCAATGATGCCTGAAACCGCTCTGTGGCCCCAGGGGCTCAGTTGGGGACTGCACGACTTTTGCCTCGACGGGGCGCAGGGTGGCAGCGGTTTCCGATCCATCATCGATCATGGCTATGGGGGCGCTACCAGCGCCGAAGAGTGGATCTCGCTCGCGCAATTCGTGAACTACGAGGGCTATCGGGCGATGTTCGAGGCGCAGAGCAAATATCGCATGGGCCTGCTGTTATGGATGAGCCATCCCTGCTGGCCGTCGTTTGTATGGCAAACCTACGATTATTTTCTCGAACCCACCTCCGCTTACTTCGGCTGCAAAAAAGCGTCCGAACCGCTGCACATCCAATGGAACCGCCTGACCGACACCGTGGAAGTGGTGAACTACAACGGCGGGAATGCCACTGGACTTACCGCCAAGGTCGACATCTTGAACATGAACGGGTCGACCATGTGGTCGAAGACCGCTACTCTCGATAGCGCTGAAGACAGTACCTCTCAATGCATTCCGATGGAGTATCCAACCGGCCTCGATCCGGTGCATTTCCTGCGACTATCCCTGACACGCGGAGCAACCGTCCTCTCCAAAAATATCTACATGCGCGGGCGAGACGAGAATGACTACCGGGCAATCCGCCAACTGGCAAAAGCCAAGGTGAGGACTGTCACCAGCGCGGAGCGGCAAGGCGACCTCTGGTGGCTGACCACCAATATCGAAAACACCTCGGCCTACCCGGCTTTGATGGTGCGACTGCAGGCCGTCCGGGAAAGCACCGGGGACCGCATTCTTCCCGCTATCTACGAAGACAATTACCTTACGCTTATGCCCGGCGATCGCCAGACGATCAAAACCGAGCTGCGTCACGCTGATACTCGCGGAGAAAGACCCCGCATGGTGATTGGAGGATTCAACGTAGAGCCGATCTCCTAAGCGCGCGAGTGCCGGAGGAGTGAAGGCGTTCTGAAGCGAGAGGATGTTCGGCAAATCGACGCGACTCAGAGCGCCGTCGAGGGCTTTCAGCGATAATTGACGCAGTTTGATGGAGGTACCATGTCAGCGACTGCTGGATCACTTCATCCTGTTGGGAGTCCGGCTGCTACGGATGCTCTCGCTCAATCGTCAATTCAGAGAGTTTCCGTTCCCTGGTATGTCTGGTGCGGTGTCCTGGCGGTGACGTCGGCGGCAATTGGCGGGGCGTGGGATGTTTCCTGGCACCGCTCGATCGGCCGAGACAGTTTCTGGACGCCAGCGCATATGGCGATTTATGCATGTGGGGTGCTGGCCGCCGTAGTCTGCGGCTACTTGATCTTTGCGACCACCTTCGGCAAGTCGCAACAACTGAAAAAAATCTCGGTTAGTGTGCTCGGCTTTCGTGCACCCTTAGGTGCATTCATCGCAGCCTGGGGCGGCATTGCGATGTTGACCTCTGCTCCCTTCGACAATTGGTGGCACTCGGCTTATGGTCTCGACGTCAAGATTGTCAGTCCGCCGCATACGCTGCTGATTCTCGGAATCAGGGCGGTGGGCGTCGGCGTGCTCTTCCTAATTCTGAGCGCCATGAACCGGGCGATCACCGATGGCCATACGGAAGACCAGGGTTACCACAAACTTCAGCTCCTTTTTCTCTTTCTGGGTGGCTTGATCGTCTCCGGACAAATGTTTTTCCTGCTGGAATATACCTGGGATGTCATGCTCCACGGCTCGACTGCCTACGTGGCAATGGCGATTGCCGTACCAGTAGCGCTGGCTATGCTCTCTCGTGCTTCACAGCATCGTTGGGCAGCGACGCTTGCGGCCGCTGTTTACACGATTTTTGCGATCGCGGAAATCCTCATTCTGCCGCTCTTTCCCGCACAGCCGAAGCTCGGGCCGGTCTTCTATCCGGTGACGCACCTGGTGCCAGCCAAGTTCCCGATCTTGATCATTGTTCCGGCCCTGGCTCTCGATCTGTTATGGAAGCGGACCAGAGCGTGGAAGACCTGGCAGGTTGCGCTGCTCTCAGGCGCGGTCTTCGTCGCAGTCCTGGTTGCGGTCGAGTGGCCCGTCGCCAGTTTCCTCATGACGCCCGCATCGGCAAACCGCTTCTTTGGAACGATGTATTTCGATTACAACTCGCCTTCGTGGGGAGTGGATCGTTTGCGGCAGTTCATCGAAACCCAACAGGGCCTGGCCCTCTTTCGCGGTCTGAGCCTCGCTGCGATCTGCGCTTCCGTCGGCGTTTGGATCGGCCTGAGCTTTGGCAGCTGGATGCGGAAGGTCCAGCGGTGAGGATGCTTGGCGCAGTCTTCCTCCTGGCCTTGATTCTGCCGCAATCCGCGCATGCGCATGTGGGCAGTAAAGATGTCTTTCAGCAAGTTACGGCTGGACCGTACAAACTTTTTGTTACGGTTCGTATGCCGGATGTAATTCCGGGGGTTGCGAACGTCGAAGTGCGGTCGACGGGAGCGGCGATCTCGACGCTGAAAATCACTCCCATGCCGATTACCGGGGAAGCGTCGAAGCACCCGCCCACCGCGGACACGATGAAGGTTTCGCCGGTTGATCCCGCATTTTATACCGGCGGAGTATGGATGATGAGCTCCGGCTCCTGGGAGGTAAGGCTCGACATAACCGGCGCTGGGGGCGACGCGACAGCCTCCGTGCCGGTGCTGGCAGTCGCGATCGCGACACTGCAGATGCAGCGAAAGCTGGGCGTACCGCTAGCCTTGCTCGGCCTCTTCTTGATCATCAGTATGGCGGGCGTGGTCGGCGCGGCTTTTCGCGAAGCGCGGCTGCCCGCGGGTGAGGCAGTGACTCCACAGTTGCGCCGGCGCGGCCTTATCGCGACAGTATGTGGCCTGGCATTTATGGCTTTGCTGGTATGGGGAGGCGCGAAGTGGTGGCACGTCGAGGCGGCGAGTTACGCGGAGGACATCTATCGTCCTCCGTTAGCGCAGGCCAGCCTGTCGGGAAATACACTTGATCTAAAGGTAGAATCGTTTCTCTCCGGCAAGACATTCCGCGATTCCGCAACCGCATCTCTGCTGCCGGACCACGGTCATTTGATTCATCTCTATGCGATCCGAAAGCCGGGAATGGATGCGGCGTTCCACCTTCATCCCGAACTTGTCGCGCCGGGAGATTTCCGCATGGCGCTGCCCAGCATGCCTCCAGGTACCTACGCGCTCTATGGAGATATTGTCCATGCAAATGGCTTTCCCGAGACGCTCGTGACCACGCTCGAGGTTCCGCCTGGCATGCATGGCGCCCCGCTTGCTCCGGAAGATGCTTCTGCTTTTCCTGCACCGCTCGGCAACGGGCTGAATGCCGGACAACTCGGCGACTCCTACAAGCTGCCCGATGGCTACACAATGGTCTGGGATCGTCCGACGCCGCTGACCGCCGATACCGCGTACTCCTTCCGCTTTCACCTGCTTGCGCCTGACGGCTCGCCAGCCAGCAATATGCAGCCGTATCTCGGCATGGCCGGTCATGCGGCTTTTGTCAAGACTGACGGAAGTGTATTCGCCCATACTCATCCCGAAGGCTCCGCGGCTATGCCCGCTGTCATGCTCGCCAATGGGATGGATGGGGGCATGAATATGGCTTCCGAACCGGTCACCAGCACCGTGGAGTTTCCGTATGGATTTCCCAAACCTGGAGCCTACCGGATCTTCATCCAAATGAAGCATGGAACGACCGTGGAGACAGGGGTCTTTGACGCGATCGCCCAGTAACATGCGATTTGCTGGATTCTAGTCAATATTTAAATGAAGCCGGGAAACCCCGGCGCGCAAGATTCAAGCGCCCAATCATCGCTTGAATCTTGGAACTTAGAGGGAGAGCGAGACATGGCAGGCAGGCTTCAAGGCAAGGTCGCACTGATCACGGCGGCGGGGCAGGGAATCGGACGAGCGTCAGCACTCAGCTTCGCGGCTGAAGGCGCCACTGTCTGGGCGACTGACATCAACCAAGCGGCACTTGAGACATTGGCGGCAGAGCGCCCCGGCATCCAGACCCGCGTTTTGAATGTACGCAACGAAGAAGCGATCCAGGCGATTGCCCGGGAGCTTGGGACGCTCGATGTGCTCTTCAACTGTGCCGGGTTCGTCCATCAAGGAAGCATTCTTGAATGTTCCGAGGAGGATTGGGCGTTCTCTTTCGATCTGAACGTGACCTCGATGTACCGCACCTGTCGCACCTTTCTGCCGGGGATGATTGCGGCGCGCAAAGGGAGCATCGTCAATATGTCGTCCGTGGCTTCAAGCATCAAGGGGGCGCCGAATCGCTTTGTCTATGGGGCGACCAAGGCGGCCGTAATCGGCTTGACCAAAGCCATCGCCGCGGATTACGTCACCCAGGGCATTCGCTGCAACGCAATCTGCCCAGGGACCATCGAGACTCCATCGCTCGGCGAGCGGGTGGCAGCCCAGACCGACGCCCATCGCGATCTGGAGACGGTGCGTGCCGCCTTCGTCGCGCGTCAGCCAATGGGCCGTCTCGGGCGTCCGGAAGAGATCGCTGCTGCGGCCCTTTATCTGGCCTCCGACGAGTCGTCTTTCATGACTGGACAAATGATTGTCGCGGACGGCGGCTGGAGCAACTAAAGTCGACCGGCTTGAATACTTGATGCCAAGATCGAATGGTCGGGCGCTCCGGCAATGCTTTACAACCGAACTTCCGTTGAGGGATATCGCATGGGCCCTTTTGCAATCTATCCCAGCCTCCGAGACAAGGTAGTTCTAATTACCGGTGGAGGGTCGGGGATTGGCGCCGCCTTTGTGGAACACTTCGCCCTACAGGGGGCTAAAGTCGCTTTTTTCGACATCGCCACTGACTCTGCAGAGAGCCTGCTTGATTCGCTTTCGACACGATGCGCGCATCAGCCGTACTTCCTAGCCTGCGATGTGACGGACACTCAGACGCTCAGGCAGATGATTGCCAAGACCTCCGCCGACCTTGGAAACATAACAATCCTGGTCAACAATGCTGCCAGTGACAATCGACATTCTTTCGAAGAAGTAACCCCTGAATACTGGGACGAACGGATAGCCATCAACCTGAAGCATCAGTTCTTTGCCGCGCAGGCTGTCGCCGCAGGGATGAAGGCGGCCGGCGGAGGTTCGATCATCAATATGAGCTCGATTGCCTGGATGATCCCATCCCCCCAGGTTGCTGTCTACGCTACCGCCAAAGCCGCCATTGTCGGCATGACTCGTTCGCTCGCGCACGCGCTCGGAGCCGGCAACATCCGGGTGAACTGCGTGCTTCCCGGCGCGATCTTGACTGAACGCCAGCGGCGGCTGTGGATGACGCCGGAGTACCTGGAGCAGACCATCGCTCTTCAATGCATCAAGCGAACTCTTCTGCCCGAGGATGTCGCGAGGCTCGTGCTCTTTCTCGGCTCGGATGACAGCGCGGCCATTACCAACCAAAGTCACATCGTCGACGGCGGTTGGATTTAAAGCCCTGCCAGCACGAAAACTGAAACGGCGTTAGGAAAATGAACCTCTACCCCTTGGCCAGGCGACGGATCAGTCGTTGGCCGGGGCGTTCAATCCATTTCATGGTCATGACCGCCGCCAGCACGAGCAACAGGTAGCTGAACCAGGGATCGAGTCGGACCAGCCCTGTCTTCTGCAGCACCCCTGAATCGTGCATCAGCGTCCATAAGTTGAAGTGCAGCAGATAGAGGCAGTAGCTGGCTTCCCCGAGCATGACAAAAGGCAGAAATCCGAAGAGCCGGGCAAGAATGTTCTTGCCGGCGAGCCCCAGGATCGTCAGTCCGAAGAGCGGCATCAGCAAGCCATCGTGCAGAAAGACATAGGGAAGTCGATCACCGTTCGAGAGCACAAAGTAGAGTGAGCCGAGACCAGCGAAGCCGAGCAGCAGTCGCCATCGGTTCTCAAGAGGAAAGCGCTCGTTCAGATCCGCGAGCACAATGCCGAAGAGGAATGACGGAACGTGGGGCGGAGGGGTGAACTTGAGTGCCCGCATCCACCAGCCATTTGAATATCGATCCGGGTGCAGGTCCCCGTCGGGATGCAACCAGGTATAAAGCGCGGGGCACAGCATGCCCACTAGCCAGAACGACATCAAGAGTGCAAATAACCAGCGAATTTTACGCGGACGCTTCCAGCGGAGGGCGAGCGGAAATAGCAGATAGAAGAATGCCTCGGTGCACATCGTCCAGGCAGGCGTGTTCCAGAAGGTCGAGAGCGCCGGACTCCACCCTTGCAGGAGGGTGAGAGTCAGGAAAAATCCGGCAAAGAACATCGGCCGGCTTTGCGAGTGGTATTCCGTCTCGAGCATTGCCAGCGAAATAATCAGGCTGAAAAGGTAGACAGGGTAGAGCCGGGAGAGACGCGCAACCCAAAACTCGCGCACATTCATCTCGCCGCGGGCCGCCCGATCGGTGTAGTTGTAGGCCAGAATGAAGCCGGATAACAAAAGAAAGAAGCTTACCGACGTATAGCCATTGTCGACGATCGGCGAGAACCAGCCAAAGTCTTTTGGATCGCCGAAGTGGAAGAACACCAGATTCAAAGCCGCGAAGCTTCGCAATCCAGTGAGCGCTGGAAGGCGAGATTTTCTGCTGGGAGGCTCCGTTTTGTTCAGCGCCGCCGTCGAAACTTTGAGGGGTGGATCAAGTACTGCCGCAGACGGTCTGAGCACGGTTTGCTTCGAGGTCAGGCCGTGACCAGGGAGCCGATCTTCTCCTCGCAGATCACCCGCTGGATATTCCCTGGCTGGTTCATGTCGAAAATGATCATGGGCAGATTGTTGTCTTTGCACAAGCTCACCGCAGTTGCATCCATGACCTTCAACCCAAGCCGAAGGATTTCCATGTAGGTTATTTCGTCAAATTTCACAGCTTCTTTATTGATGACCGGATCGGAGTCGTAGATGCCGTCGACTTTGGTTGCCTTTAACAATACGTCTGCTTTGATCTCCATGGCCCGCAGCGAAGCAGCGGTATCGGTCGAGAAATACGGGTTGCCGGTACCGGCGGCGAAGATGACGATGCGCCCTTTTTCCAGATGCCGCACAGCGCGGCGGCGAATGTATGGTTCACAAACCTGGTTCATCTCAATCGCCGACATCACCCGGCAGAATACGCCTCGCTTTTCCAGAGCATCCTGGATGGCGAGAGCGTTGATGACCGTCGCCAGCATGCCCATGTTGTCGGCGGACACCCGATCCATGTGCTTGGCTTGTTCGGCGACTCCGCGGAAAAAGTTACCGCCGCCAACAACAATGGCAATCTCGACGCCGAGTTTATGGACTTCGGCGATCTCGCCAGCAATTTCGTGGATCTTGGTGACGTCCACGCCAAATCCGCGCCCGGCTGCCAGCGCTTCTCCAGAAAGCTTGAGGACCACTCGTTTGTACATTCTTCTGAAGTATCGCATATTGGAGCCGCGCCAAAGGCGAGTTGGCGCACCAAAGTGCGCCGCATTACTCGACCTTTCCGATCACGGATAGAGCCGGGTCTTCGTCCATCCACCTGCCGAAGACTCAAAGAGAAACCGGTCATGCAGGCGGTCGGCGCCGTCCTTCCAAAACTCAATCCGGTCGCCGCCTACGCAATATCCCCGCCAATACTCCGGTCGAGGCACCTCTCCGGGATGCTCCTTGCCAAAGTTTTGCACCTGCTCTACCAACGATTCTCGATTGGCGAGCGGCCGGCTCTGCCGGGAGACCGCCGCGCCTAACTGGCTTCCTCGCGAACGGCTGTGAAAATAGGCATCCACTTCGCTGTTCTCCAGCTCAGAGACCCGGCCCTCGACCCGTACCTGGCGACGCAGGCTCTTCCAGTGGAAACATAGGGCAGCCACTGGATTCGCCGCCAGTTCCAGGCCTTTTTTGCTTTCTGCGTTGGTGAAGAAGCAGAATCCACGCTGATCGATCCGCTTGACCAGGACCATACGCACACTCGGAACCCCATGTGGCGTTGAGGTCGCAAGCGCCGCCGCGTTCGCATCATTCGGCTCGGCCGTCTCCGCTTCGCTGAGCCACAGCCGAAAGATCTCGAGCGGATCCGCTGTGTCCCAATCTAATTCCTCACTCATGCACTCATGGTAGACCGATCCTGGTACTGGCAGAGGGCGGGAAGAGGCTCAAGTCCAAAGCGGGACAAGGATCTTGCAGTGGAACCAACATCATCTGTTTTCGGTATGAACGAGAACCAGGTCTTCCGCGGCAGAGGTCTTCCGCCGCGAAACGCTGCGAATCCACCGGCCTACTTGAGCGCCGCCTGAACTGCCGAAATCACTTCTGGTGAGTCAGGCGTGATGGCCGGCTCAAACCTTGCCACTGGATTGCCGTTCCGGTCGAAGAGGAACTTGGTGAAATTCCATTGGATTTCGCCGCCGAACTTTGGGTCGGACGACTTGTCGGTCAGGAACGCATAAAGGGGCGCTTTGTCCTCGCCCTTGACTGAAACCTTCGACATCATGGGAAAGCTGACGTTGTACTTATTGGTGCAGAATGTCTTGATCTCGGCGTCGGTTCCGGGTTCCTGGCTCATGAAGTTATTCGCCGGAATGCCGACGATGACCAAGCCCTGACCTTTGTACGTCTCATATAGCTTCTCAAGCGCGGCATACTGCGGAGTGTAGCCGCATTTACTCGCCACATTCACCAATAAGAGCGCCTTTCCGTGATAACTCGATAGACTTACCGGTTGATGGGTATCAATGGATTTTAAGGAGAAATCATAGACACTGCCCGCCGTTGCCGCCATCGCCACCCCTGCTACTGCCGTAAACAACATCCCCGCCAATTTTGCCAGCTTCCGCATTGATTCCTCCAGAGTTGCCTCAAATCATAACTTAGCCGGGAACCGTAATTGTCTTAGGAGTGTAACTTCAGGTGTATTTTGGCTGGCAGGCGAATGGGAATCTCTGGGTACCGCATGGCCTGATTTCCAGCAGCGAGGACTGGGGTGCCTGGGCGCCTGCCAGCATCCTGAATGAGAAGTAAAGTAGCTCGAGGGCAGCCGGGAGCGATATAGTCGTATCCAATTCGGCGGACCCATCTCCCGCGTCGTTCAACCTGATTTTGTAACAGGAGCGTCTATGCAGAGCAATATCGTTGGCACCACGATGCCGGTGCTCGAGTTCATCCTCGAGCCCAATGAAGCCGTCATCTCCGAAGCTGGAGAGCTGTCCTGGATGGGTGCTTCCATCCAGATGACCACCCACACGCAGCTGGCGGGCGGCGGCGGTCTTTTCGGCGCCATTCGCAGGGTCGCCGGGGGAGGCAGCCTCTTCATGACGGAATACCGAGCCGTCGGCGCTGCCAGCGAACTGGCGTTCGCGACCAAGGTTCCGGGTCACATCCTTCCAGTGCCGGTGGGCAATGGCTATGAATACCTGATTCATCGCCACGGCTTCTTGTGCGGAACACCGCAAATCCAGCTGGGCGTCGGCTTCCAGCAATCTCTGGGCGCTGGCATCTTCGGGGGCGATGGATTTCTCCTGCAGCATGTGAGCGGCGTTGGAACCGCGTGGATTGAGCTGTCGGGCGAGGTCATCGTCAAGGACCTGCGTCCCGGTGAGACTCTGCGGGTCCACCCCGGTCACGTCGGCGCGTTTCAGACCAGCGTCTCTTTCCAGATTGCGCGCATTCCGGGTATTCGCAATATGATCTTCGGCGGAGATGGCATCTTCCTCGCGGCGCTGACCGGCCCGGGCAGGATCTGGCTCCAGTCGCTGCCGATCTCCCGTCTGGCTCACGCGCTCGCCGAGTATCTTCCCAATCGAAACGAGCAACGCGCGGAAGGCGGCGTTGTCGGCGGAATTGTCGGGTCGATCTTGGGCGGGATGAAGTAGGAGAACTCCACACCGGCCGAATCGTGCTACTAGGGACACTGTCTTGCCGAACCGTTGGACAGGCCGGCAAGAACAAATTGCTTGCCCGGTTATAGATTCTTCCCGCAACTCCCGCTTTCCGGATTGACTTTCGCAGGGAACCGTCGCATCGTTGATGTGCTTCAACAACCGCGTTCGCGAGCGGATCCACTGGGAACAGTTCGTCCAACCGCCAACCAGAGAGGCGAGCTCGCCGCCTGAAGCCGCCTGCCTCCCGCCATTAGGAGCACACCGTGAAAACTTTGACTTCCTGCGCAGCCGCGCTGCTGGCTCTCGGCCAGTTCGCCGCCTCTGCGCAGATTTCCTCTTCTTCTGCCTTCGCCTCTCAACCAACCCAGAATTCCAAACCCTCCGCCCTGAACCCGGCGGTGACGGCAAACTTCGCCAAGCTGCCGCTCAGTTTTGAAGCGAACCAGGGCCAGACCGACAGCCAGGTACGCTTCGTATCCCGCGGCCAGGGCTACTCACTTTTTCTGACCAACCGCGAAGCCGTGCTGGCGCTGCACAAGAACGAGCCGCAGCCGGTCCATGGACGCGACGGCAAGCCAGCGCTCTCGGCGAAGGCCGGAAAGACCGCCGTGGTCCGGATGGAGTTGGACGGCGCTTCGGATGGATTACGCGTCGTCGGCGAAGAGCCGCTTCCCGGCAAGTCGAACTACTTCATCGGCAGCGATTCGTCGAAGTGGCATACCAACGTGCCGACCTACTCCAGGGTGAAATACACGGGGGTGTATCCCGGAATCGATCTTGTTTACTACGGCAACCAGCAGCAGCTGGAATACGACTTCGTCGTCGCGCCGAACGCCGATCCGAAGCAGGCGCGGCTGCATTTCGCCGGAGCCGACAAGCTGAAGTTGAACCACGACGGCGACCTGGAGATCATCGCCAAGGAGGGCGAGATCGCCTTCCACAAACCGGTCGTCTACCAGATGAAGGACGGGCAGCGACAGCCGGTTATCGGCAGCTTCAGGCTTTTGGCGAAGAATACGGTTGGATTCGAGCTAGGCAGCTACGACCGTAGCCGGGAGTTGGTGGTGGATCCGGTTTTGGCCTATTCGACTTACCTGGGTGGGACACAGGCCGAATATGCGGAGGCTCTTGCCGTGGATCAGGATGCGAATGTTTACGTTACCGGGGAAAACTACTCGACGGATTTTCCCCTCACGAAACACCCTCTGGAGAAAACCTCGACTGCCGTATATCTGACCAAGCTCAACCAGACCGGCACCGCCCTTGACTACTCCACTTACTTCGTCTCCGACGTCTACAATACCGTCTCGCCTACCGGCCTTGCGGTCGATGCTGCCGGGGATGCCTATTTGACCGGAGCGACCGGGGATGGATTTCCAACCACCAGCGGAGCCTTCCAAACCGCTTATAAACGAACCGACGGGAATGACACCGGATTTGTAGCCAAAGTCAACTCCACCGGTTCGGCGTTGGTCTACTCCACGTATCTCGGCGGAAGCGGGGGACACATTAAGTACGAAAACGGATACTGCCAGGCGATTGCGGTTGATGCCGAGGGAAATGCTTATGTGACCGGCTACACCGACTCCGCCGACTTTCCGGTGACCAAGGGCGCTTATCAAACCACCAAGAAAAGCGAACTCTCCGCATTTGTAACCAAGCTGAATCCAGAGGGCACAGGACTTGTCTATTCAACCTTTCTGGGCGGAACCTCTGTCGCTCCCCTCGGAGAGATTCCAGAGGACGACGGCTATGCCATCGTATTGAACTCAGCCGGAGAAGCTTACGTTGGGGGCTCGACTGTATTCACAGACTTCCCGACGACGGCTAATGCCTTTCAGACCGTCAAACCGTCGCCGGGCTCATCCGGAAGCAGCGGTTTTGTCACAAAACTCAATGCCGCCGGTTCTGGACTGGTCTTCTCGACCTTCCTGGGGGGAAGTAATCCGGTCGGAACTCAGAACTTCGGTCAACCCGGAGACTTCGTCGTCGGCGTCGCAGTCGACCCCCAGGGAAATGTGTTTGCCGTCGGCGAAGCCTCCTCTACAGATTTTCCGGTGACCAGCAATGCCATTCAAAGCACTGCCGAGAGCACACTCGACGGATTTGTCACCAAGCTGGATCCGACTGGGTCCGCCTTGGTCTACTCTACTTATTTGGGTGGCACTAGTTTTACAGATGGAGGTCTCCCTTTACCAGGCGCAGTGGTTGCGGGAGTGGCAGTGAATAAGCAAGGAGATGCTTTTGTCACCGGGCATACTATCGCAACGAACTTCCCAGTAACAAGCGGGGCCATCCAGCGGCATAACCTTGCGGCCAGCAAGAAGAGTACCAACGCCTTCCTGACTGAATTCGATCCAGGCGGCTCGCTTCTTTATTCCACATATTTTGGGGGAAACGGGAAGGTTCCAGGGTATTCAGATGCGTATGACGGTGGTGACAAAGCAATTGCTGTCGCCCTCGACTCTTTAGGAAACGCGTATATCGCGGGTACGACGATTTCAAGTGATTTCCCGGTAACACCCGGCGCGTTTCAGACGCAATATCAGACGTCTATCGATTCTGACGGTATACATACCACCTTCGTGGCCAAGTTCGCCTTTCACAAACCAACCAGCACCACCTTGGTAGGCAGCAGCAACCCAGCGGTCCTTGGAACCACCGTAAAGTTCACCGCCACGGCGACTCTTGTGTATGGTGGAACCCCGGTCGGCGATGTCAGCTTCAGCGTCGACGGCCCTGTCGTGGCCCATATACCGGTCGATGCCTCCGGGCAAGCCGTCTTCTCGACGAGCACACTGTCTGCCGGGCAACACACGATTACTGCGCGCTTCCCCGAAGATACCGACAGTTACTCGAGCAGTAGCGCTACTTTAGTTGAGACCATCACCGGAGGGCAGGTAGCCACACCATTCTTCCCCAGACTCGGAGGAACTTATCATTCCGGAGACAAGTTCGCTATCGAGGATTCAACGCCGGGCGCGACTATCTACTACACAGTCGACGGAACGACGCCAACCGCAGCCTCTACGCGGTACACCAGCCCGATCCTCATTTCCACCACTACGACGATTAAAGCGATCGCCGTTGTGAGCGGGGACACCAACAGCGCGGTGGCCACGGCGACTTACACAATCGTGCCTGCCGCAGTCACAACCACAACCTCGCTGACTTCCTCCACGAATCCCTCAACCCTGGGCGACGCGGTGACGTTCACAGCGACCGTAACCGCCGCTTCCGGGCCGACTCCCACGGGCGCGGTCACCTTCAAGAACGACAGTGTGGTGCTTGGAACCGTCCCGCTGACCGGCGGCAAGGCGTCGATCAGGACCTCCAACCTTACCGTTGGCGGCAATACATTCGCCGCCATCTACACCGGCAACGCGACCGACGCGGCCAGTGCAGCCACCATCACTCAGGAGGTTGCCCAATAACCGCGTTTCACGACAACGACGAATGACTACGGCCAGAGCAGATAGAACGATCTCTGGCCATAGTCAGAACTGCGTGGGAGGTGCCCGCCAAGCGCTTCGCCGTCGGCAAGCAACACGCGTTCGTAATCTTAATCTGGAAGTCCGCATACCACATGTGCGCGTCCCACCGCCCCAGAAGGGCCGAAAACGGGTGTTCGGCTAGTTCGTGGACACTACTCCGTGGACACTACTCTAGGATAACGGCAGCATGATCTCTGTCGTGATCTTGACGCGGAATGAACAACTTGACCTCCCCGGCTGTCTCGCTTCGGTCGCCTGGTCGGACGATGTTCATGTCTTTGATTCTTATTCGACTGACAACACCATCGAGATTGCCCGGGCCGCTGGAGCCACGGTCCACCAGCGGGTCTTCGACAACTACGCGGCTCATCGCAACGCTTCGCTGCAACTTACCTTTACCTATCCTTGGCTCTTGATTCTCGATGCGGATGAGCGGCCGACGCCTGAACTCTGTTTGGAGATGCAAGCGGCGGTCCGGAGGGCTTCAACGGACATTGGCGGCTTTCGTATTCGCCGGCGGGACTTTCTCTTCAACACATGGTTGGAACACGCGCAGATTTCACCGTTCTATATCCGTCTGGTTCGCCCGGAGCGATCGCGCTACACGCGAGCCGTTAACGAAGTCATCGAAGTGACGGGCAAAGTCGGGGAACTCAGTCAGCCACTCGATCATTTTCCCTTTTCAAAAGGAATGGCGCATTGGATCGCCAAACACAACACCTATTCGACCATGGAGGCGGAGCTGATCGCGAGCGAACAGAGCTTGCAGAACTCGTCGCTGACTCCGTCATGGAAAACCGCTCTCCTAGACCCGGATTTTCATACTCGCCGGCGGCACCAGAAGGCGCTTTTTTATCGAATGCCCGGGAGGCCGCTGCTCAAGTGGCTATACATGGTGGCCGTAAGGCGGAGCTTTCTGGATGGCTGGCCCGGTTTGACCTACGCCACGCTCCAAGCGATCTATGAGTATTTCATTGTGTTGAAGACGCGAGAGCTACTACGCCATTCGGCTAGGAATCAATAGAGCAGCTTCAACGAGAACTGAATCTGTCGCGACGTTCCCGCCGTTTTGCTGATCTCACCAAATCCGGAGCCACGAATCGTATTCGCCGACAAGCCCATATCGACGATGTTGAAGAGATTGAAGAACTCCGAGCGGAACTCTACGTCGAAAAGTTCGCCGCCCTTGGCGCGTGTCCCGACCGGCGTGTCTTTGATCAACGAGAAGTCGAAGTCGTAGTAGGCCGGACCACGAAAGGTATTTCTGCCCAACGAGCCGAAGACGCCCTGGTTCGGCCCGGTACCTCCTGGTACGCCGATAGGTATAGAAAAGAACGACGCATTGTTCGCGCCCTCTCCGAAATAGTCCTCACGGACCTTTCTCGCCGTCGACAGATGCGGCGTTGCGATCTGATCGGGTCGATCGACGCCATTCGATCCCGCCGCGGTTTGTTGCACCCCGGAGTAGATGGTGAAGGGAAGTCCGCTACTGATCGTCGAGATACTGAGCAGCGTCCAACCGGCGGTCACTCTCCTGCTGACCGGCTGCAAAAGCTGGGCTTTCTCGAGCTGAAGGTCCTGGGCAAGACTCATGGTGAAGCCATGTTTCACGTCGAAGCTTGATGGCCCTTTCTCCGGACGATAATCGAAAGGATTTTGCGGAAAGGGAACGGTGACCGCGCCGGTATTGCCGGTGCCGCCGATCACCGCGCTGGTATCGTCGAGCGACTTCGACCATGTGTAGCTGACCTGAACGCCCGGGCCGCCATGGGGCACGGTGCCCGAGAGCGATGCCTGCAATGCGTGATAGCTCGAATGCGAGTTTGCGATCACCAAAGTCTCCGTACCGAAGCCGCCAATCACATTCCCGGCATTGTCGAACTTGGTGTAAGGCGCAAACCCAGGGCCCGCGCCAGAGTAGCCATTCGGATAACTATAGCGGGGGAGCCTCACCGAAGCGGTCCCCACGTAGGCTGCATCCGCGGTCAGCTTGCCAAACTGCCGCTCCGCGCCAAGCGTCCACGTCTGCAGATAGGCATTGCCGAAGTTGCGGTCGACGCCGGCCAGAGTCAATGGAGTGACGTTCGTACCCGGCGAGAGCGCGGCCAGGTCCCGCTGATAGCGATCAATATCGAGCACCGTGTTCGCAGGAACTGTCTTAGTGTTTCCGCTCGCAAAAACGTCCTGGCCACTCGGCGTGTAGAACGTGGGAAGCTGCGCTGAATTGATTTGAAAACCATAAGCAACCGCCGCAGCGGGCGCGGCGACAATGCGGGGATAAATGACGAAAGGTACCGCTCCAGTTAACGCGTTATCTTGCCATATATTGGGCGGAATTGTCGTAATTCCGCCGCCCGCGTGGAGGTGCAGCGTGTCGTGAACTCGCCAATCTACTTGGACCCGTGGACCAACGCCGCTCCAGTCGAAGCGATAGCCGGGTTGCGGGTTGTCGACGAACTCCTGCTGGCCGCCGTTCATCAGGAAGCCGGCAGTACGGTGGGCGCGTTCCGTGATCGGCGAGTACACCTCGTAGCGGATACCATAGTCGAGCACGAAGCGGTCGGAGATCTTCCAGTTGTCCTGAATGTAGAGCGCGCCCGCGTTGCGAGAGATTGCGGCGGGACCGATATGGCTGCCGCCGGAGGCATAAGGCGCGGCCACGGCAGTCGTGTAGACAAAGGCGCTCCCCGTCAAGAACGCGCTTAGCGTGTCCGGCAACGGATCACCCACATGGACGTCGTGAGTGCCGCTTTGAGAGGGGATATTCGCTGTGGCGTAAGCCGTGCCTCCGCCAAAATCGTATTCGCCATTAGGGCTGATGCCGAAGTAAGTTGTGTCTCGATTGAGCCTCACCTCGCCGCCCGCCTTGATGGTGTGCCGCGCCGTCGTCCACGTGAAGCTCTGGCGCGCCATGATGAGATTTCCGTAGGAGGACATCACCGACCCTCCTGCCGTATTGAATCCCTCGAAGAGACCGTCGTTAAACTTGACCGCCGGATCGACATGGTTGGTCGTCGGAAATTGTGGCGTGGTGCGAGTGACGCTGATCGAGCTTTCGAAGGCAAAGCGAGGCGAAACCGTACGGGTGTACGTGACGATGCCGTTGCGCTGATGGTCGACATAGATGATGCCGAAGGTGGGGTCGATCGCGGTCTGGTCGGGATTCGTAGTTGGCCCGAAGAGATTATTGAAGGTGAATCGACCCATCAGCTGCGACTTGTCGGAGAGTCGCTGATCCAGCCGGATCGAAAACTGATTGGCGTCAGTGACGACTTTAGACGAAGCCGCGTAGGTATTCGCGCCATAAGGCCCGGTGGGGTTATTGGGCAGCGGATACCGGCTCAGGATGGGCGCTATCAAAGGGTTTGGTGTCGCGAACAGCACATCTCCCGGATAGGCGGTTGTATCCAGGCCGGCGCGTTCCTGCGGGGTTGGAACGGGCAGCACCTGGGTCGTTCCAAGCACTTGGCGAAATCCCTGGTATTGACCGAAGTAGAACGTCTTCCCGCGGCCGTCGTAGATATGCGGAATGACAACCGGGCCGCCGTTGGTCAATCCAAATTCATTACGCCGGAACGGCGGGATTCTTCCCGGATCGGCGATGGTCGGATGGTCGAAGTAGTTGCGTGCGTCGAGCGAGGAATTTCTGATGAATTCAAAGATCGATCCATGGAAGCCGCTGGTCCCCGATCGGGTAATGACGTTCGTAAATCCGGCCGCCCCACGACCGATCTCTGCCGGCATCCAGCCGGAGCTCGACCGGATCTCTTCGACTGCATCGACGTTGAAGTTGCTGAAGGCCGCGCCCCCCATCTCCGGATCGCTGGTGTCTGCGCCGTCCATCGCGAAGGTGGCTTCGACGCCGCGTTGCCCATTGATGGCGAACTGCTGGGTGAAGTTGGTGGCGCCGTTCGCATCCGTCATGGTGCCAGCCGCGAGCAGCAGCAATTGGCTGAAGTCGCGCTTATTCAGCGGTATCGCGCTTACCGTCTCACTCGAAAGCTGTTCCCCGCCCGTGCCCGCTTTGGCGGCTTCAAAGGTAACCGCCACCGTGCCTTGATTCGATAGGCTGACGATTGCCGGGGGCAATTCCGTGGCCAAGGCCAGGGAGCTGGGGTAGCTATGGCTCACCTGGTCGATGACCACGGCAAGTTGATAGTCGCCGGGCGGCAGCGCAGGGAATTCAAAGGCCCCGTCTGCGTTCGTGTTGGCCACCAACTCGCCATGACCACCGGTTAGATGGATGGCTGCAGCCTTGATTGGGGTTCCACCCGTGGTGCGGAGCACGCCCTTCCAGGAGCGGGTTGAGAGTTGTTGGCCGTATAGGACAGAAGAGACAACGAGGAGGTAGACAAGAAGTTGGGCCGGCTTTCGCATCAGGCGCAATTATATTGATCTGGAACGTTCGGTGAAGCGTGAAATCCAATCCGGCAACAGAGGGAATCCGCCTCTTATACCTTTCGGGGAAAGCGCCATGCTGAGTCTCGCTCACCCGACCCGGAGACGCGCAGGCACGATCCAGCTCTCTCCGATATGGGTGATGGACTTAGGGATTTCGAGATGAAGCTTGAGTTTCGTGCTGTCTTCGCAGCCAACCTTGGCGAGGCCGGGTGCAACCTACCAGAGCAGTTTCTTGGAGGGTCCCATGAATGGCGACAAGGTGAAGGGTGTGCTGCAGAAGATCGGCGGGCATATTGAAGAGTCCGCCGGGGCGCTGGTCGGCGATGAGAACTTGAAGCTTGCCGGACAGGAAGATCAGATCAAAGGGGAAGCGCGCGAAGCGTGGGGGAATGTGAAGGAGGCTGGCGAAGCGTTAGTGGATCGAGCCCGGATCGCGAAGGCGGATGCTGAGCTGAAGTCGGCGCGCGCGGAGGCCTTCGATCGCGAACATGATACTCAAATACGTCACGAATAGAGATTGTTGGAGTGGCGTCCGGCAAGCTTTGAGTACCTGGGGTCCTCAATCCCGCTCAAGCTGAAGGCGACTTGGTCCCGGTACAGGGCTTCTCAATTAGCGGTGCCGACAATCCCGCTGACCAAGGAAGATTTACGTCTCGCTCTTCAAGTCCCTGGCGGTCACGACTTCGCGGCTGATGGTGTCAGAGACGACCCAGCTAGCGCCGGCGATGGCGATACTGATGGCGTTCCCGGCCCAGTTGAAGTGATTGCCCGGCTCAGCGAGGAGCCTTGGAATCCAGAACAATACTTCGAAGATCAATATCTGGGCGGTGAGCAGGCGCGACGCGAGCAGGGCCTTGATGCGGGTGAGGATGGCTATGGCGGCCGCGAAAAATCCCAGCGTCGTGATGTAGGCCCAGAACATCCGGTTTGGAGGTAGCCAATTTGGGATTCCACCCAGCAATCCCGGCATGTCAATGATATGGACGATGCCGAAGGAGATTGGGCAGATCCCGAAGAGGAGCACAAAGAAGGAGCGGCGGCGGCCGATCGGTGAACCAGGAGGCGAGAAGGTCGCGCAGAGGATGAGGCCGGCGGCGACTAGAGAGAATTCCTCAAAGACATTGCCGATCGGGTCATAGTTGCCGAGATTGACCAAGGCCCTAGGCACCCAGATGAGCGTGAAAATCGAGTAGAGGACCGTCAGGGTCAGAGCGGCGGCGCGGGCGGTGTGGGGCAAGAGGAGCGCAATACCCGCGGCGAGCTCGATGACTGCAGTGATATACGCGAGCGGCGCACGAAGGGGGACGTTGGGGCCGACATTCTGCCATGTTGTGGCGAAATCACCAGAAACCAGACCCAGCAGGCCGAGAAAGATAGCTGCTGCGGCGTAGACATAAAGTCCGAGATTCGATGTGATTCCGCGTCTTTCCATCGCCTGTCTGGAGTACAGCATCTTCGGAGATTCAAGTGCGTTCGCTTGGCCGCAGTGAACTTAGCCTGTGCGCACACCATTATTGTCGCCAACCTTGAATCTGGCAAACCGGCGGACGCAGATGTTTTCGCAGAGCTTGTCAGCCTTGGTGGTGATCCTGTCATTGATGGCGGTGGTTTAGCCCTCGTTATTTGGCAAAGGAGAGATTCGAACTTGGCTGACGGATTGGGAGTCGAGTAGCATGCAGCAGCGCCTCGATGAGGTTAGGAGATTGCGCCGTCCCGCGTCTGGCGCACGGAGCGCTCAAATGTAGGTAACCCTCCAGGTCTGGTACCGCGGGTGGATCGATCCGAGAGGCATAGTCCTCAGGCTGTTTGGTGGGTGGTAGGATATTCCTACTGGAGTTGCACTTATGAAGAGTTCTCCACCGCTCCTGGAATATCTGAATACCACAAAGATTGGAGAAAAGGGCCAGCTCACGGTGCCGAAGCAGTTCCGCGAGGAGCTGGGCTTGGAAGCGGGTGCTCCCTTTGCCGTGCTGCGGTTGGGCGACGGGCTGATTCTGCTTCCTGAGCAGAGGCGCTTCGATGCCCTTTGCGAGCGAATCAGTTCGGCGCTGGCCGCGGCTGGCGCCACCCCGCAAGTGTTGATGGCGACGCTGCCGGAGACACGACAACGACTTTTTGAGCGTCGCTATGGGAGCGCCACGATGCCGCTCGGCCCGACGACGCCGTTTGACGCGGGCGAGTCCAAGTCGCGTCGGAAGAAGTGACTCGCAGGCTTAGGCTTTTTCTCGACTCCAATGTGCTGACTGGAGGCATAGTCGCTCCGTGGGGGCTGGACAAGGCGGTGTTGTCTCTCTGCGCGGCGAGAGTTTGCAAACTGGTGCTGGCTGAGGCGGTGCGCGAGGAGGTCGAAGAGAACCTGCTTGTTCACGCACGCAAACTCCCTCCGAAGCAGGCGGATGAATTGATCGAAGACTATCGGCGATTGATAGAACTCACAAAACCGGAGTTGGTTGCCTTTCCGGAGTTGAACGCGATACTTGCCGGTCGGAAGCTGATCCGCCATGAGTCCGATATCCCGGTACTGCTCTCCGCAATGGATGCCAAGCCAGACTGGCTGCTGACCCATAATACGAAGCACTTCACTCTGAGCGTGGCGCAACGGACTGGGCTGCGGATTGCGACTCCGGTGGAGTTCTTTGAGACTTTGGCGGGGTTGCTTCAGTAGCGCGTCGTCGGAAATCGCACCTAATCTACACAGACTAGACGGAAATCTGAGGGCGAGCCGCCGCACCGTTCGTGCGGAGCGAGGGTGGCGCTTAAAAGGAACCTTCATCGACGAGTTGGAGAATAAGTTCTCTGGTCTGGCCGAAAAGTCTCAAGAGGTTATGGATGAAGGTGCCATTCTGCCGCCTGCCCTGTACGAGGGGACCCGTGGCTTTATCGAAAGCGTAGCAAAGCAAATCAACGCCTCATATGAACACAACATCTTTGACGAGGCGCCTTGAGGAGGTGTTGCTTATACTAGCGTACGAAAAGCTTGGAGTATCAGGGACCATAAAAGATTCAATGAGCAACAGTTACTTCATGCTCGAAGGGATCGTCAATGATGCCAAGACAAATGCAATTTTAAACCTGTCTAGAAATGCCAAGACCACGATCGAGGATACTCGTAAACTCGGCAATTACTCGGCGCACAAGATTACTTACACCTGCAAACGCGAATATGTTCGTGAACAGATCGGGGAATTCAGGGCGCTTTTTGATGAGCTTTTGCACAAGGCCGGCATTCGCGTTTAGCTGCAGCAAAAACTCAAGCCCGGGAGAAATTCTCCCGGGCCTTTGGCATTGCTGAAACGCAGATCCTTCGGCTACGCCTCAGGATGACACTTTTGTTGTTGGTGACTATTACTCTTCAGCACTTAACTTAGCCTGAGCCACAGTCCAGTTATTATCCCCAACCTTGAATCTGGCGAACCTCCGAACGAAGATGTTTTCGCCGAGCTTGCCGACTTTGGTGGCGATCATGTCCTTGATGGCGACGGTCTGGTCCTTGATGAAGGGTTGGTCGAGTAAGCAGACCTCTTCGTAGAACTTGCTCATCTTGCCTTCGACGATCTTTTCGACGACGGCGGGGGGCTTACCGGTGGCGGCCGCCTGGGCGCGGAAGACGTCCTTCTCGCGCTCGAGGTCTTCGGCGGTCACATCTTCGCGGCGGACGTAGCGCGGGTCGGTCGCGGCGATATGCATGGCGATGTCCTTGAGCAGCTCCTGAAAGTCTTCGGTGCGGGCGACGAAGTCGGATTCACAGTTGACTTCGACGAGCACGCCGATCTTGCCGCCGGCGTGGATGTAGGTGCCGACCGCGCCTTCGCTGGTGGTGCGCGAGGCCTTCTTGGCGGCCGAGGCCATACCCTTCTTGCGGAGAACGATGACGGCCTCTTCGATGTCGCCCTTGGCTTCGGTGAGGGCGCTGCGGCAATCCATCATCGGCGCGCCAGTCTTTTCGCGGAGTTCTTTTACCTGTGCAGCAGAAATATTTTCAGTCACGGTCGACATGTCCTTCTCCCAATTCTATTCAACTTCATTGGCGACAGCCGGTGCGGAGGCGGCTGTCATCCGATCTTAATGTTGTCCCTGAACACGCTTGAAGCGTGGCCGAGAGCCACGCTTCAGGAGCTTCCTTATTGCGAAGTTGCCGTTAGAGCGCGTGTTCGACGGCTTCAGGCTCATCGAGGGTGGTCACCGCGACCGGAGCCTTGCGGATGCCGCCGCCGAGGACGGCTTCGAGATCGACTTCGCCATCGGTGTCGTCGCCTTCGGGCTCATCGGCGCCGGATTCAAGGCCGACGGAGAGTACTGGCTTTTCTTCAACGGCACTGGCGGAGACACCGGCGATGTCCATGTACTGCTTGTCACCGGCGATCTGTACCCCTTCGATGACCGAATCGGAGATCTTCGAGGTGAACAGACGGATAGCGCGCAGCGCATCGTCGTTACCGGGGATCACGTAGTCGACGACCGTCGGATCGCAGTTGGTGTCGACCACGGCGACGACCGGGATGCCGAGCTTTCGGGCTTCGGCGACGGCAATCGCTTCGTTGTTCGAGTCGACGATGAACAGGGCATCGGGCAGACGCTTCATGTTCTTGATGCCGGCCAGGTTTGCCTGTAGATGCTTACGCTCGCGCTCGAGCTTGATGACTTCCTTCTTGGTAAGCAGTTCGTAGCGGCCGTCGGTGGCCATCTCATCGAGTTCCTGAAGGCGCTTCACAGACTTCTGCACGGTGATCCAGTTAGTCAGAAGGCCACCCAGCCAGCGGTTGTTGATATAGAACATGCCGCAGCGGTTGGCTTCCTCGGCGATGGCGTCCTGCGCCTGCCGCTTGGTTCCGACAAAGAGAATGACCTTGCCAGTCGCGGTCAGATCGGTGACCCACTTGCTGGCTTCCTTGAACATCTTCAAGGTCTTCTGCAGATCGATGATGTAAATGCCGTTGCGCTCGCCGAAGATGTATTCCTTCATGCGCGGGTTCCAGCGCTTCGTCTGGTGCCCGAAGTGGACTCCCGCTTCGAGCAGCTCCTTCATGGTGATGTTAGCCAAACAGCCTCCTTGTTAGATTGCATCCTGACCCTTGGGTCGAGGATTTATCCCCTCGCGGGGAGATTGAACTACTGAAATGTCGTAAACCCATGTCTCTACATCGAGACATGGGGCACTCATCCTAGAATTCCAAATTCTTGCTTACTTCTCTTTACCGCTTGCTGAACTGGAAGCGTGCGCGTGCACCCTTCTGTCCGTACTTCTTCCGTTCCTTGATGCGAGCATCGCGGGAGAGCAGGCCGTCAGCCTTGAGCGTCTTGCGCAACTCCACGTTGAACTCTAGCAGTGCTCGGGCGATGCCCATCTTGACCGCATCGGCCTGACCGGAGACGCCGCCGCCGCGTACGGTGGTGATTACGTCAAAGGTCGCGGTGTGCTCGGTGAGGACCAAGGGCTGCTTTGCCGAGGCGCGCTGTTGTTCGGTGACGAAATACTCTTCGTATCCCTTGCCGTTGACCTTGAACTGGCCACTTCCGGGGCGAAGGAATACGCGGGCGATCGCCGACTTGCGCCGTCCCGTGCCGTAATACTGAACCAGATCTGCCATAACCGTCCTAGTCTTGAATCTTTACGTCTGAAACTTACGCTGTGAACTCCAGCGGTTGCGGCTGCTGCGCCTGGTGAGGGTGCTTGTCGCCGCGGTATACCTGAAGCTTAGAGGCCATCTTGCGGCCCATCTTGGTCTTGGGAAGCATGCCCTTGATCGCATCTTCAACGATCTTTTCGGGCCGCCGCGCGAGCAGGCGGACATACGACTCTTCGCGCAGACCGCCGGGGAAGCCGGTGTAACGGCGGTACATTTTGGTCTGGCTCTTGAGTCCGGTCAGCCGGATCTTCTCGGCATTGATAACCACGATATGATCCCCAACATCGATATACGGGGTGTATTGCGGGCTCCGTTTGCCGGCCAGGTAGCTGGCGGCGACCGTCGCCAGGCGGCCGAGGGTCTTGCCACTAGCGTCTACCACATACCACTTGCGGTCGATCGCATTCGCGCTTGGAACAAAAGTCGACATCTCTTCCTCTTTACCTAAACTAGAATCTAGTCGAACGAAAATCCTGAAATAGCTACTACGCGCGGATTCCCCGGGGATTACCTTCCCACGGACAAAACCATAGGTTCGCCTGAGCAGCGCAGAATGAAACCGAATGGCTTTCCGGGTGAGCCTCTCTGTGGATCACGATCAAACACACAGGGATGCAAGCGCGGAACTGCGCAAGAACTAAAGAATACCGTACGCGGAGAACAGAGTCAACGCGCGGCGCCCTGCTTTGTTAAATTTGCCTCGCTGTCAGCTTCCGGCCGTAAGATTGTAGATGAGGCCGAACGGGTCTCGCACGTTACAACGGGGGAACTCCGGCTCAACTTTCAGAATCTCGCCTCCGCTCTTCACCAGCCGGACTTTGGCTTGCCCGACATCATCTACCTTCACCTCCAGAACCGGTCCAAGAGGAGGGCCTTGTTCAATGAACAAGTTGATGTTCTGCCCGTGGAGACTCAACATGTTTGGAGCCTCACCGCTTACCTTGAAACCCAGTTGATTGACGTAGAAAGATGCCGCTACCTTTGGATCTAGTGCTTGGATGAGAATGTCGGCGCCGAAGCTGTTTGCCATCCGGGGTTCCTCCCAGCTACCTCACTGCGCGAGCCTTCCCGCGGCTCCACGATAGCGGATCCACGATGGCGGATCCACGATGGCTGATCCAAGATAGCGGATCAATCATAGATGGTCTCTCTGAACCAGACACGCAGCAAGCTGATCCATTTTTATGAGCGGCTCTGTTTCTTCGTCAGGCTAATCTCCAGTTCAGTTTGGGTATTGAAGAGACGTGCCGGACCGGTTCAAAATGCGGAGGAGAGACCCCCAAAGAGATCACATAAAAAAGGCAGCCAAATCAGGCTGCCTCTTTCTATCTTCCAGACGACGAGCTCGTCGATCCTTAGTGAGCGCCGACGGTTTCCTTGCTGGCTCCAAGTTCCGCGAGTCGCGCAGCGAGCAGCTTCTCCAGGTTTTCCAGTGCGGAACTGAAACCCTCGATGCCCTCTTTCAACTTGTCATGCGCCATACGATCAGCGGCATGCATCTTTTCGAAGGTGGCTTCGTCGATGCTGAGCTTTTCGACGTCTTGTTGCTTGGCCTTCGCCGGATCGAGCTTGCGCGGCAATTCGCCCTGCTTCGCTTCGAGTTCCTCGAGCAGCTTCGGAGAGATGGTCAGAAGGTCGCACCCGGCGAGCTCTTCAATCTCGCCGACGTTGCGGAAGCTGGCGCCCATGACGACGGTCTTATAGTCGAACTTCTTGAAGTAAGTGTAGATCTTGGTGACTGACTGAACGCCAGGATCATCGGCGCCCACATAATCCTTGCCTGTGTCTTTCTTGTACCAGTCGAGGATGCGACCGACGAAGGGCGAGATTAAGGTGACTCCGGCTTCGGCGCAGGCGATGGCCTGGTGGAGACCGAAAAGCAGAGTCAGATTGCAGTGAATGCCTTCCTTCTCAAGGATCTCGGCGGCCTTTATACCTGGCCAGGTTGAGGCGATCTTGATCAGAATGCGCTTCTTATCAACACCTTGCTCCTTATACTGCTGAATGATCTCCCGAGCTTGGGTCAAGGTCTTCTCGGTGTCATAAGATAGCCGGGCATCAACTTCAGTCGAAACGCGTCCGGGAATGATCTCCAGAATGCGCTTGCCGAAAGCGACGGCAAGATGCTTGAACGCGAGATTGGCGACGTCTTTGTCGCTTGCATTATCGCCCAGCTGCTTCTTGGCGTCGAGCAGCACGCCGTCCACAATCGGCTCATACTGCGGCATTTGAGCGGCAGTGGTGATGAGCGAGGGGTTGGTGGTCGCGTCTTGCGGCTTCACCTTCTTAATCGCCTCGATGTCACCAGTATCGGCGACGACAATCGTCATTTCGCGGAGTTGCTCGAGCAGGCTCTTCGACATAAAACTACCTCCAGCTTATTCACTTGAACTTTATCAGGTATTCCACCCCACATCCAGACGGGTAGCAAATGCCCATCCTCGGCAAGGAGCGACAATAGTCTGATGTTGAAACGGGAGTAACCGCTTCAACACGGAGACCATATTCTGGCTTCGTCAAGCTGGGCGGCGCATGTCTTGGGCGTATTTGCCCATGCTAAACGGAACCGAGGCTGCGATGCATCGAGCTTTTGCTGGGAGAGCATGCGAGCTGCGCAGCCTTCAAGGTAGAAAGGCGGCCACAGGATTTGATAGTGTGCCCACCCCTTCCACTGAGACCTCAACGAGATCGCCTGGCTGCATAGGAGCAACGCCCGCCGGCGTTCCGGTAGGAATAAGATCTCCGGGCAGCAGCGTCATGGCCGCCGTGATGTAGCGAAGCAGGTGGGCGATGGGGAAGATGAGGTCGATCGTGCTTCCATGCTGCTTCACATTACCGTTGAGCCGGGTCTCGACCTCCAGGCCGAGGTCGGGATCGATTTCATTGGTGACGATCGGGCCCACTGGGCAAAAGGTGTCGAATCCCTTGGCGCGGGACCATTGCCCGTCAGATTTCTGAAGGTCGCGGGCGGTTACGTCGTTGACGATGGTGTATCCACGGATATATTGCCTGACGTCCTCGTCGGGCTGAATGCGGCTGGCACGTTTGCCAATGACGACGGCGAGCTCCCCCTCGAAATCGACACGGCTCGATTGCGGTGGAATGCAGATAGTTTCGCCGCTGGCGAGGATCGCGGAGGGAGCTTTCAGAAACAGCAGCGGCTCTTTGGGGACCTCGTTGCCCAGTTCGGCTGCGTGATCACGATAGTTGCGGCCGATGCAGACGATCTTCGACGGGACGACTGGGGCGAACAATGTAGCCCGGCCGAAGGGTACCGGTTCAAAGGCGGCAGCCTCCGCTTCGCTCGGAAACCTGGTCCAGGCGTCCTCCTCAGGAGGCGGCAACAGAATCTCGATCCAGTCATGGCCGCCCCGTTGACGCACTTCTCCGTACTGTGGACCAAAGTCGGTTTGAAAGCGGCAATATCGCATTGGCAGGTTTCTCCGGTAGTACGAACTATGGTTTGGTGCGCAGAGTTTCGGTGACTTCCACCGAGCGGGCGCTTTCATTGCCATCCCGGTCGATAGCACTGACCGAATAGGTGTATTCTTGCCCTGGTTTTGCGGTCAGGTCGCGGTACGAGGGGGTCTCTAGGGGAGCGTCCGCGGGTGAGACGCGGGTTGGTTCGCTGCTTCCTTGACGGCGGTAGACTGCGTATCCAGCCAGATCGCTTTCAGTATTCGGAGCCCAAGATAAGTCGATAGCGCCCTCATCTGGTGCGGCAACGGCGGCAAGGCCGATTGGGGGCCGAGGGGGAAAAGTGTCCTTGGTTGTCACGCTAATCTCTGAGCTCGTAGCCCCTTCCACCTGAACCGACTTACCGTTGACCGTGACTACCTCGGCACGGGAGAGTCGATAGCTGTAGCGCTGATTCGGCGCTGCATCAGGATCGAGGACCTTGCCGGTCTCCAGGCCATCCGGCTGCTGCACAGTGAGCATTTGGTCTTTGACAAGCTGCGGCGACGATTCTGCAAAAGGAGAGTGTCCCGGTTTGGCGGAGGTTGAAGGCTTGGAGATCGAAAGTAGAGTGCGTTGAATCTCGATCTTGTGCTCGTCTCCGTTTAAGGAGGATGGCTGCCACTGCAGCAGCACGCCGGACGCTGTCATCTCTCCGCGCACGCCGGAAAGCGGCGGCGGGGCTGCTCCGGCGAGAGTGTAGACCGGGTTCGAAGCTCCTGCAGAGCGGCCGTGCCTATTACGAACCTCAATCGTATAGCTAAGCAATTGCTTGGAACCACCCGCCAAAGAGGCTGGCAGAGTATCTACATAGCTGGCGGGCTTTTCAGGGGGAAAGCTGACATCGGCCACAGTCTCGCAGGAACCATTGCCCACCTGGCGGCAAATGTGCACCGGTTGCGGGCCCTTGAGCGCCAGCTTATCTGTAGTCCGGTGAGGCATGGTCCACCGCAACGTGACCTGGTCCGCGACCCGATTGGCCGTGAGATCGTCCACCGGGACCGGGAGCCGCAAGGTAGGCGGCAGGGGGACCCCGGTTTGCCCGCAACCAGTTATCCAGAAAATCATCGCCAACAGAGAGAGCTGGCTGAAACAGAAGCGGACGGCGCACAATTTCGAAGCAGGGGAGGGAAAGCGCCGTAGCATCGAATTAAGCGTAGCAGACCAAGAGCCCCTCAAGCAGGCGACGAAATGATGCTCTCTAATGCTGGGCCCAGTAGCGGGTCGGCGAATTCAAAGCCGTTCTGTAGCAACTTAGCTGGAACCACCCGGTCGCTGGCGAGTAGCGCCTGATCCGCCATCTCTCCAAAGGCCAGACGCAAAGCAAACGACGGCGCCGGAAGTATCGCGGGACGATGAAGAGCACTTCCCAAGGCACGAGTGAACTCGGCATTGGTCACTGGGTTCGGAGCGACGACGTTGACCGCGCCGCGGATCGCCGGTTCATCGATACAGTAGCGCAAGATCGACACCGCATCCCGCAGCGTGATCCAAGGCATAAACTGACGACCATTGCCCAGCGGCCCGCCGAGCCCGAGGCGAAAGAGAGGAAGCATCTTCGCCAAGGCCCCTCCCTGGGGCGAAAGTACTACCCCGAAGCGAGCATGGACCACCCGAATACCGGCTGCTTCCGCGGCTAGAGTAGCTGCCTCCCAGGCGACGCAGGTGTTTGCGAGAAAGCCCTCTCCAGGCGGAGAATTCTCATCTAAAATTTCCTCCGCGCGATTGCCGTAAATCCCGATTGCCGAGGCGCAAACAAGAACTTCCGGCAGCGGCGCTAGTTTTAGAAGGGTGTTTACTAACGCCGTTGTGCTTTGCACGCGGCTGTTGAAGATTTCGCGCTTGTATGCGGGCGTCCACCGAGGACCTGCGACCGTGGCCCCGCTGAGATGAACCGCAGCGGTGACGCCACGAAGGAGTTGCAGGTCTGCAAGGGGCGGCTCAGCCGATGGATTCCAAAGAACGGCTTGGCCCGCCTTTGCTTCCCTGACATGTTCCTTCTGTCGCACCAGGCGTACAAGATGAATCGGTTCCGGCATCCAACCACGTACTAGAGCTGAGCCGATTAGGCCCGAGGCGCCGCTCACCAGAATTGTTTTGTTCAACGACGCAAAGTTCATGGGCTTTATGCACCAGTCAGCGGATTTTGGTCGAACGAAATGATAGAAGATGCTACATTTGGTTTGACCTGAACAGAATAGATTTTAGCTGGAGCAACAAAATAGAGATGGCAGCCATCTCACTAACTCAGAGGTGAGGAGCGACATGGAAACGATCAATGAGTCGGAAATAGAGGCGAGCGAGCAGACGGTTAGCCCTGTGGCCAAGGTATTAGGCCCAAAAACACAGATCGATCCAGAGAGCGCTGAGGCTTTTATCGCTGAAAAGCACATTGGAGAACGGATCAAGAGGCTGCGGTTGAAAAAATCAATGGGGTTGGTTGAGTTGGGACGGCATACTGGCCTTTCGGCCAGCTTTCTCTCGCAACTAGAGACCGGGAGGGTGGTGCCCACCCTACGGAATCTTGCCCGAATTGCCATGGTGTTCAGCAAAGACCTCTCCTACTTTTTCGAGACCGAGCCGAATACTCTCTTTCGGGTGCACAAGAAGAAGGAGCGCGTTCGCTTGCCGCAGACCGGGGTCGACGACCCTACTTATTACTTCGAGAGTCTGGGATACATGGTACCCGACCGCCAACTCGACCCCTACTATGCAGAGTTCATTCCACTGAAGAAAAATATGGAGGTCCGTCCTCATGTGCATCCGGGATATGAATTCCTGTACATGCTTGAGGGTGAATTAGAGATCCGCCACGCCGATAAAGTCCACATTGTCGAAGCCGGGGATGGCGTCTACTTCGATGCGAGTACTCCGCATGCCTATCGATGCGCCGGCAAAATCCCAGCCGTGGCGATCATCGTTACGATGCATCAGCAGGCAAGTTCCCAGCCAGCTATGAATCTGCGGCCAATGGGCGCAATGTTAGGGGCCCGTACTCCGCAAAGCGGGACTTCAGCCAGGCCGACCATCAACGCACAGCGGGCGGTAACTCAATCCAATGGTCTTAGCGTTCCACCGCAGGCCACCAGCTAGGAATCTGCGTAGGAAGTGGCTGACAGAGCTGCCGCACGCTATTCAGAGGCGGAGATCGGCGACTCTGAGGCCACTTCGACCGGCTCGACGGGCGCCTTTGTTTTTGGCGTCCGTTTTTTCTTGACCGGGGTGACCGGGGGCGGTGGCGGTGGTTCCAGAGAGATGTCGAAATACAGCAACCGGCCGCAGCTCTCGCAGGTGAGAAGCTGTCCGCTCCGTACTTGATTCCAGATTTGCGGGCGCAGGTACATCTGACAAGCAAGGCAGCGCTGGCCCTGAACTCTGGCTAATCCGGTCTTCCGCGAAGAGGACGACACGCGATCATAGGTGACCAGGATGGAAGAGTCGATCTTCTTTCTGTGCTGCTCGCGTTCGACTCGGAGGACATTCAGCTTGGCCTGCTGTTCGGCAGTGGCCGCGTTCGCGAGGTTCTTTTCCTGCTCGATGAGGCTATTCTGTTCCGCTAATGCAGTGGTCGCATCGCGCTTGGTCGCCTGAAGCGACTCGATTCGCTCCATAATTTGAATCTGCTGGTCTTCGATCTTTTTGATCTCGGCCTCAGCGAAATCGATTTCATGCTGGAGGGCACGAAATTCATCATTGGTCTTGACGCTGCTGCTCTGTCCTCGGTATTTGAGCACCTTCTGCTGAACGTCTTTGAGATCACTATCCAGCCGGCGGCGACGGGCTTCTTCTGCCGCGATCGCTTTCTCAGCTTGCTCGAGTGAGACTCGATGGCTCTTGAGTCGTTCTTCTAGGGAAGCGAGATGCTTCGGCAGTTCTGCGATGGAATGAAGCAGTTGAGCAATCTGCTCATCGACTGTTTGCAGGCGGATTAAGTGTTCGAGTCCAGCATCCATGCGGTGTACTTAGTTTAACATGCGGGTGTCGCCTTCGATCGAAGAGTTGCTCCGCCAAGCAGCATTATCTCAAGCAGCATAAGCTTAGGAGCCAACCCCCAAAAGCGGCTCTGCACAGTTTGGTCGATGAGCAACCTTCTATGAGCACGGTGGTCGAAGCACCTTCGCAAGCGGCACTCCAGGCGATCGACGCTGCATGGAAGCCAAGAAACAATCCCTGGCTGATTGCCATCACTGTGACCTTGGCGACCTTCATGGAGGTGCTCGACACCTCTATCGCCAACGTCGCACTGCCTCATATTGCCGGGGGTCTAGGGGCTTCACAGGATGAAGCTACGTGGGTGTTGACCTCCTACCTGGTTTCGAACGCGATCATCCTGCCGGCAAGCGCTTATCTCACCTCGTTCGTGGGCCGCAAGCGCTTTTACATGTGGTGTGTGGTGCTCTTCGGGATCAGTTCGGCTTTGTGCGGCCTGGCTCCGTCGCTGCCACTCTTGATATTGTTTCGTGTCCTCCAAGGGGTGGGGGGTGGAGGACTTGCGCCGAGCGAACAGGCGATTCTGGCCGATACCTTTCCCCCGAAGCAGCGCGGACAGGCTTTTGCCGTATATGGCTTGGCGGTCGTCTTCGCCCCGGCAATCGGGCCCACCTTGGGCGGGTACATCACCGACAACTTCGACTGGAGATGGATTTTCTTCATCAATGTGCCGGTGGCGCTGTTGTCCCTGTTCTTGACCCAGAGGATGGTCGAGGACCCTCCGCATATCCAACGCGAAGTGGCGGCGATGCGGAAGCGAGGGCTCAATCTCGACTATCTTGGCTTCGGCCTGCTGGCTATCGGCTTCGGCTCGCTTGAATTCGTGTTGGACAAAGGACAGGAAGACGATTGGTTCGGCTCCCGCCTCATCACGGTGTTCATCTCGATCTGCGTGGTCTCGTTGATCGCATTGATCGCTTGGGAGATTCGACAGATCCGGAGGAGTCATCGTCCAATCCTCGATCTCACCCTGTTTCGAAACCGGACCTTTGCCATCTCATTCCTGCTGATGTTTGTGCTGGGATTCGCACTCTTCGGGACCACCGTCTTGATCCCGCAGTTCGTACAGACGTTGCTGGGATATACGGCGGAGCAGGCAGGGCTGGTGATCTCACCCGGCGGCTTCACGGTAATGCTGATGATGCCTCTGGTAGGCTTCCTTGTTGGCCGGGTCGACCCTCGCTACCTGATCGCGTACGGGTTCGCGAGCACAGCGGCGGCGCTGGCCTTCATGCACACGTTGAATCTTGGCGTGAGCTACCAGTACATCGCCATGCTGCGGGTGCTGCAGGCCTCGGGGTTGGCTTTCCTCTTTGTACCCATCAACACCATCTCGTACACCGACATTCCCAGACAGAAGAACAACGATGTCTCCGGGCTGACCAACCTGGCGCGCAACATTGGCGGCAGCGTAGGAACGTCGTTCCTGGTGACCTGGCTGGCGCGGAGGGGACAATTTCATCAGCAGCGCCTCGGCTCGCATATGGACGTCAACTCGCTTACCATGCAGCAACGGACTGCGGCCATGGCGAACTACTTGCTTCATGCGCCCGGTGGACCAGCTACTTTCGCGCAGGCAAAGGGATTGGCGCAAGGCAATATGTACCGGCAGCTGCTGCGGCAGAGTTCAATGTTGTCTTACCTCGACGTCATCACCGTCCTGGCCTTAGGCAGCGTTTGTATGGTGCCGCTGGTTTTTCTGATGAAGAAGCGCAAGCCCAGCAAGGGCCAGATAGCGGTGCATTGATCTGCGTTCATGACGAAGTAGTAAATTTCGTGGAGCAGCGTCGCCCGACGCGGCACGTGATTTCAAATGCTGCTAGCCTTTGAGAGAAATCCCCAGAAACAGGAGAGTCGCATGGCGAACGAACCAGAAGATGATTTTGAAGATGAACCTGAAGAGGACGAAGAAGACCTCGACGATAACGAGCTTTCGAGTGAAGAAGCGGAAGAGCGATATTTGGCGATTCTGCAGTCGGCAACCGAAATAACCGCAGCCGCGGTTTCGAATGCCGGGCCGCAAGCGCTCGAGAATCCCGACCAGGTCGCGACTCTCTTCACAAAGGTCTTTGATGCGATCGTGAATTTGTAACGGTTTCGGATCCTTGCCCAGGAAGAGCGGCGGTGCCTGACCGAATCGCCTACCACGGCGGCCGGGCATCTCTCGGGCGTACCCGATCCCGATTCAATGAAGCAGTCTTCGGAGGAAGCCGTGGCATATGCCTCCGGCTTCTTCCATCTGCGGATAGCGGAAAAATTGTGATGAAGAGCATCATTCCAGGTGTGGAGTTGATGCTGTTCTTCGAAGATCCGTGGAAATGTCATCCAGGCGTTCAAGGCAAAGCGGAGTTAGGGAAGTGGAGTGCTGCGCTCCTCGGATTTAGCCTGCGCAGCCATTTTTGCCTTCGCTGCGGTCAAGACTCGGCGATAACGATCAGAGGGAGGCTCGACCAGCGAGTCCTCCAGAGCTTTGCGGTAGCCCCCCGAGTAGATGGCGTAGAGCACCACCAGCGAGCAGCCGACTCCCAGGGCGAAGCCGAAGAAGAATCCATAGAACGTGCTGGCAAAAAATTCCAAGTCCGACCTGCCTCGTCTTGTTTCGACCTGATCTTGTCAATGGTTGGCCCCGCCAGACCATACAGATGCGGGGTGGTAGTAAGGGAAGTATGCTTTCATTCTAGCCCTTGGTTCAGTCGGCCTTGTACCTCCCGAGGAACTGCGGAGTGTGCTCCTGCGTATGTTGATAGAGCAGGCTGGGCCACCGAGTGAATGCCTGGCGGAGAGACCTTAGTGATGGAACAACTTGCTACACCAGGATGGAGCGACCAACAGCGGGCAACTTTCTATTACCAGATGGCAGCCGTTCAGAAGGACGAGGTGCTTGGCGTTTTGCTGGCGGTCTTCCTTGGTAGCTTCGGATTGCACCACTTTTATCTGAAACAGAATGGCCTCGGCATCCTCTACCTGATCTTTTTCTGGACAGGTATTCCTGGGCTCATTGGATTACTCGAGGCATTCTTCATGCCTTCCCGTGTTCGTCGGTACAACGCCGACCAGGCGGCCCTGATTGTTGCCTCTCTGGGAGCCGCGAGCCCGACTTTCCATGCCGCGTCGCCCGCCGGCGCGGCTGCCGTCTGCGCTGCCTGCGGCACACCAGCCGTTCCCGGAGCAAAGTTCTGCGCCAAGTGCGGTTCGGCGGTCTTTCCCGCGTAGCCGGAGTTTCTGGCGATCCTCTTCACCTTCGCGATCGAGCCCGCGTACTCCGGGATAGTTCCCAAGCATGCATAGGGCTCAGCCGCTCGAATGAGAGGCTCAGTGGAAAGCTCTACGATTCCCTCACGAAAAGCCAGGCCATCCGAAAGGTAGGACCCATCCTCAGGTGTGATCGCAGCCTGCGCTTACATATTGGTGTGGCCGTGGCGCATTTCCTCATTGAACGCGGGCCGGGTGGCGAGCAAGGCGGCGTCAAGTTTGGCCTTAAACTCCTCGGCATGATCGAGCAGCCTGGCTGTCGGCGCCGCGTAGTCTGCGGTGAGCTTCACGTAGCCTTCGCGCTCGAGAGCGGTCACCATGCTTTTCAGCTCATCGGCGGTGGTGTTGAGGTATTGCGCGTCGCGGGGGTCGGCGACCCAAACTGGATCGCTGCCGCCAAGGACACCGGAAAGCCAGTAAATCTTCGACTTCAGGAACTCGGTTCGGATAGCGCTGTCTGTATCGGTGAAGAAAAACTTCTTCTGCCAGCGGCTGTAGTAACGCGTGGTGACCGGAACCGGCTGCCGATTACCGCTTTTGACGAGTTCCAACTGACCGTAGTCAAGGGTTTTGCGCACCGCGTTGTAGATGAAAGTCTCGGCATAGGGTTGTTCTGGAGCGGGTACGATCTCGGCGAAGGTGACCGTCATGCTGGCCGAAATCTTGGCGTGCAAGGGGGCAACAACGCCGGGCCCCGATTGTCCATCTTCGAGACGCACGACTCCATGGACGACGTAATTGTCCGAGCCAGAGGTCGAACGGTGGAAGGGCCATGCGAACTCGCCCAGGCTGATCGGCAGCCCGGCCACGGTGACATAGGCGTCAGGCCGCGGATTGCGGAGGCGGCTCGCAGACTCCTGAAGATGCAGCGTCATGGCCGGCAATAATTCCTCGCCATTCGAGCCCTTTTGATGGAAGTCGAAGCGATCGGAAAGCTCGAGCAGAAGCGAGTGCCGAGGGCTGGCGTCGGCGGTTAACGCGAGCTGAAAGCGCGCTGTGGGCTGGCCGTGGAAATCGCTGCCCGCTTCTACGGAAAGAACTTGCAGACCTGCCTGGCGGGCAGCCGCGCCTAGATCTTCGCTGAGGGATGTTTCGATGTTTGTGGTCATATTTGGAGAGTCCGCTTCTTCTTTGGAGAAATCGTAAGTGGCTTCTTCATTTTAAGCGCAGACCTTTGCTTGATCGACCTTTGCTTGATCGACCTTGGCTTGATCAGGAGAACGCTGGAACAAAGACCTCTCCGGGGTTTGGGCGGGCTTCGAATCTTGCCCGGCTTGAATCCTGGACCGGATTGCATCTTGCATGCACGGAAGCTTGGTCCATGGGGCATCGAGGAAGTGATGACCCGGCCGGTCTTAAAGAAGGGGCCTAGAACCACCTAATATCCAGGCCCTTTCCTGTTGCCGGGATGGAGGAGTCGTCAAAGGAGTTAGGCTTCCACCCAAACCCCTGCAGGGAGACGGCTTCTCACAATCCTCGCCGAGTTTTCAGGCGGGTTCTCTGATCGCAACTAATCAACGATTGAGGTGCGGCTCCATTAGCTCAATAAAATCCAGAAAGGAACCGTCGCTGCATAACCAGTGCAGCACGTTAGAAATTGAAATCATTTTTGGCAGAAAAGATGATCAATTTGGATCATGAAGTCAATTTACTCGTTGGTTCGAGTCTAGGCCCTGAAGGGCGCGGTGGACATTCCGATGCTCAAAATGACGCCGATTCTGATGTCGATTCGGGAAAGATGGAACGATGCACTCATTTGGCGTGTCAAGCGCGCACGCCGCCCGGAGGATTATGGAAACCGTGAAGAGCAGGCTGGAGCCTTCTCGAAGGAACGCAGCCCACTTTCGGGTGGGCTTTCCTTAGAGGTGATGCTGGAGAGGCGGAAATGACGTTGGAGGACCTCGAGGTTTTTTATGATGCGGCGAATGGAAGCAAGTGGAAGGCGGGACCGTGTGTGTGCTATGAAACCTCTAATGTAGGGTCAGCTTAAAGAGGGACATGCAGGTAAACCTGAGCAATTTCGCTCACCTTTGAGATATAGGTTGAACGGGATTGTTCCGAAATGAAACTGCTCACTGCAGAGTGCAAAGGCCGCGACGGCAAAAAGGCGGATAACCTGACTTGACGCCGCGGCCATAGCGTTGAGCCAACCGCAACGGCGCACGTCGCGCCTATTACGATTGACTGGCAAAAACAGGCAACTTCCGGCCCAAGAGATAGCCGCCTGCCGATCCCGGTCCAACATTAGCAGGATGATTTCTGCCGGCCGGTGTGATTACCAGGGCAGTTCTTCACCCATATGAATGAACCGGCCATTTGGTCCGTCGGCTCCGAGGAGCGCCAGCTCTACACTGGTTTTCGCGCCATCCGGAATTTCCATCGGCGCCGCATCAGTCCCCATCTCGGTTTTCACCCAACCGGGGTGAGCTGAGTTCACCTTGATCGGCGTCCCCTTTAATTCATGCGCCAGGTGGATCGTAAAGGCATTGAGCGCCGACTTTGAGGCATCGTAGGCGAAGTTCTTGAATTCGGCTATCGGGCTATTAGGGTCGGCGTGAAGGGTGAGCGATCCGAGGATGCTGGACAGGTTGACAATCCTTCCGGCCGGACTCTTCTTGAGCAGCGGCAGAAATTCCTTGGTAACCGAGAAGACGCCGAACACGTTGGTTTGAAAGACCGAAACGAGCTGCTCTTCGGGCGTCTCGATGGTTTGGGTAACTAGTCCCTCAGTTCCCGAGATTCCGGCGTTGTTGATCAGGATGTCGAGCTTGCCGAAGGTGTCGGTGACATATTTTGCTGCTGCGGCGCGGTCCTCAGCGCTGGTGACATCCAATTTCACGGGACGAGCGTCCACTCCTGCTTGTTTGAGGCTGGCTGCAGTCTGTTCCGCGTCGCTAAGTTTACGTGCGCCGACTACGACGATAATGCCATTGTCTCCGAGTTGCTTCGCGGTCTCGAAGCCGATGCCGCGATTTGCCCCGGTGATGAGGGCGACTTTCTTATCCTGTGCCATGAGTAGCTTTCTCCTGTACGCAGTAGATGACGAAGCGTAGAGGAAGGGAGCAAGGTTTCGGGGGATCTGCCCCTTTGCGGGGCACTCCGCTAAGGTCGGCCGGGTGTATTTGAAGGTTGGCCGGGGCTGTATTTCGGTTCTCCAATTGCCGCCCGGTAAGATCGACCTGACCCATCCTTGATCTCACGGCTTGATGCAGGACTCACGATTCCGGGCTGGACTGTCGGCAACCTTACGGTTCCCGTTTCGAGGGCAGATGGCGTGAACGGTGGCTTACCATGTTCCCTCCGGGGCATCAATCAGTCGCTGGCCTTACAATAGGGCTGAGTCTAAAGAAAAGTCCCTAATCCATGTCATTGAATGGTTATTCGCGTTCGTCGCGGTCGCACGGGGTGCGTTCGCTCTTCAGTCTCTTTTCGAGCGACCTGGCTATCGACCTGGGCACGGCGAACACATTGGTGTACGCCCGGGGTAAAGGCATTGTCGTCAATGAGCCCTCGATCGTCGCGATTAACAAGAATACCGGTGAGGTCGAGGCGGTCGGCAAAGAGGCCAAGGAGATGCTTGGCCGCACCCCGGGGAACATCGTCGCCATCAAGCCAATGAAAGATGGCGTCATCGCCGATTTCAAGATCACCGAAAAGATGCTGAACTACTTCATCCAGAAGGCGCACAACCGCAAGATGCTGGTGCATCCCCGCATCGTGATCGGGGTGCCTTCGGAGATCACCCAGGTGGAAAAGCGTGCCGTGGAGGACTCCGCCTACCGGGCGAAGGCGAGCGAGGTCTTTCTGGTCGAGCAGGCGATGGTGGCGGCGATTGGCGCGGGACTGCCGATTACTGAGCCAAGCGGCAACATGGTGGTCGACATTGGGGGTGGGACGACCGATATCGCGGTGATTTCCCTTTCCGGGATTGTCTACTCCAGATCGGTCAGGATGGCAGGGAACCAGATGGACGAATCCATCATGAATTACCTGAAACGGAAGTACAATTTGCTGATCGGCGAGCGTACCGCGGAACAGATCAAGATCGAGATCGGATCGGCCTATCCCCTGGACAAGCCGCTCACCATGGAGATCAAGGGCCGCAATCTGATCGAGGGTGTGCCGAAGACGATCACCATCGACGATAGCGAGATCCGGGAGTCGTTGACTGAGTGCATCTCGACCATCTTGAATGCAATCCGGGTGGCGCTCGAGCGCACCCCTCCGGAGTTGAGCGCCGACATTAGCGACCGGGGCATCGTGCTGACCGGTGGTGGCGCGCTCATTAAGAATCTGGACAAGCGCATTCGCGAAGAAACTGGATTGCCGGTCTCGATCGCCGATGATCCTCTGGCCAGCGTCGTGCTGGGTACGGGAAAGATGCTGAGCGACTTTAGTTTGCTGCGAAAAATCAAGATCGATTAGGAAATGGCAACGACTAGGAAATGGGAATAGGAGGTTAGGAACTAGGAAAGCGGATCGAAATGCCTCTTCACGCGGTGCAGCTCCGCGACTTTCTGTAAAGTGATCGAAGGTTTGAACGCGGAGAATCGATCTGTTCGGCACTGGTTCTCGATCCCTGGTTCCTGCATCATATGGAATCCATTTTCAGCCGCTATAAGAATGCCCTGGTGCTGATGCTGGCAGTCCTGGCGCAGGTAGTTCTGCTGGCCATGCAGGTCCGGCGTCCGGCGCCCGACATGCCCGACGGCCATAACGTCCGACTCTGGCGCTATTGGGTAGCGAGTGTGATCACCCCGCCCGAACGGCTGGTGCACGACATCGGTTTGGGGGTGCGCAACACCTGGTCCAATTACATTTACCTGCGCAACCTGCGACAGCAAAATGAAGCTCTTCAGGATGAGAACCAGCGGCTGCGACTGGAGCAGGCCAGCCTGGCTGAGGATGCTCGCGAAGGGCAACAACTCCGGGAGATGCTCGACTTCAAAGGCCGGTACATCGACAAGACCCTGCCTGCGCAGGTCATTGGAACTTCGGGAACCGATCAGGCGCACGTGATTTACATCGATAAAGGTTTCAACGATGGGGTGCGAACGCAGATGCCGGTGATCACTCCCGATGGCGTGGTTGGGAAGGTCAAGAACGTCTTCCCGGGCACCGCACAGGTGCTGCTGATCTCGGACCAGACGAGCGGCGCCGGCGTGATGTTGGAGGCGACGCGAATACGCGGAGTTCTCAAGGGAGATGCTTCCGGGCAGCCGCAGGTCATCAATATTTCCCCCGACGAACGGATCAAGCCTGGAGAAGCAGTACTGACCAGCGGCGGCGATCAGGTCTATCCGCCTGGATTGCCGGTGGGCGTAGTCGACCGGGTTGTGGCCGATCCCGAAACTTCGTATGTCAATGTCATTGTCAAGCCGGATGCCAACCTGGCCAAGCTGGAACAGGTGCTCGTTATCACTGAAGTCTCGTCTAAAATGCCCTTTCCTCAAGAGAAGGACCTGATGCAGAGCGAGATCGATGCGCTCGCCGAGAAGCAGCGCGCAGCGGACATTCTTTCCGAGAAGCTGCCCAGCCTGCGAGACACGACGCTGCCAATCTCGGTCGAAACCGCAGACGCCGATAACCCTGCGGCGACTGCGGGAGCCGGAGATCCTGCGCGCCCCATGCGGCCACCGCAAGCTTTACGTCCGGATCGCTACACACCCGGAGCGGCGCCTGCGGCGGAGAGCTTGACGCCAGGAGCCGCGCCCCCCGGACTGCATCGTGACATCTCGACCCAGGCGAGCACTTCCACCCCGGCAAGGACGCTCAGGACGACGGATGCTGGGGCTATTGGCGGCGCGACCAGGGCGGCTGTACCGCTGAATAGATTTCCAGCCAAAGTGGCTCCAGTGACGACCGCCAGCGCTGGAACCTCGACCGTCACCGGATCCGCGGCGATTAGCGGAGCGAACTCGGCGGCGAAAACGACGGCGAGCGCGGGCAGCAGCAGCGTCAGTGCAACTTCTCCCGCGAAATCACTGGCGCGAACGCCGGCAAGTGTCAGCTCTGGTCTTGTACTGCCCCTGCAGCCCGCCGATTCAAATGCGAGCCGAAGGCCAGCGGCGACCAGTCTCACTACAAATGCTGATGGTACCGCTGTCCGGCCAGCAAGGACCTCTGCCGCCGGCAGCGTGGCCGCCCCGCTTCCGGCGGGAACTGTCGGCAGCACTTCGAACCCAGCTTCAGGAACCGGCCGAACTACTCCAGCGGGGACTGCAAGTTCAGCTGCGGGAGCTCCGGCAGGCACGTCGTCCGGAATAAACCGTACCACTCCAAATTCGGCTTCGGGCACCCCGCCAGCTCGGAGGATTGTGATCCCTTCCGACAATGGTGCCGGCATTCTTACGCCTGCTGGAATGGGTTCGATCATCGCCCCGCGACCCAGGGTCGCAGCTTCTGCTACGAGTGTGCCGAGCGCGGGCGGCTCTCCGATCAACCCGGCCAACGCTACGCGTCCGGCTAACGCCACCAGGCCTTCGACTTCCACGAGCCCAGGAACCAGGCCGCAGACTTCGCCGCAACAAGCTCCTCCTGGAGGGCGTTAGAGTTGCCGAATTTGACGGCCACTTCCAGGCGAGAAGTTGAGGAGCAATCTTACCCGCTCTTCCTGTACCTGCTGGTGCCGCTGCTGGCGATTGGTTTGCAGTCGTTTATCACCCTTCATTTCGCTCGCTTTGCCATTCTTGATCTGCCGCTGCTGGTCACGATTTACTTTGCAATCACCACCCGGAATCCGATCGCTGCGACCCTAACCGGTACCTTGATTGGCGTCGCCCAGGATGCTTTGACTCACCGTCCCATCGGGGTAAACGGCATCGCGAAGGCCATCATCGGCTACTTGGCCGCGTCCCTCGGGGTGCGGGTTGACACGGAGAACCATGCCACCCGGCTGTTGCTGGGATTCATCTTTACCGTGATTCATAGCGCCATTTTCCTGCTGACCACCCATCGCCTCCTGGGTCTTGAGGTCGACTGGAGCTGGTTGCACGAGTTGATCCGGGGGGTGGTGAATGCGCTTGTCGCCGTGGTTCTGTTTGCCCTGCTGGATCGCGCGAAGCGGCGGGATTAACGTTGTATATAGATACAGGAATGTGGGACTGGGCGGATCCCAGGGGATTGTGCGATGCAGAACCCAGATGCTTTGAACAATAAAGACGAGAAACCGGCAATCAAGCTGACAGTCGTTCAGTACTTGATCGTGGGCATCCTTGCGGTGCTGCTTTCCGGGCTATGGCGCCTGCAGATCCTCGGCGCCAATAATTATCGTGCACTGGCAGAGCAGAACCGCATACGCAAGGTGCCGATCCTGGCGCCTCGGGGCAAACTCTTCGATCGGGAAGGACGATTGATCGTCGACAATTATCCCTCGGTGTCCTGCTTCCTCATTCGGGAGCAGGGTCATGACATCGCTCCCGACTTGCCGCTGATCGCCCGCGGTCTGCATATGACCGAGGAGCAGTTAGACGCAATCCTCAAGCATTACCGGCTGGCGCCGAAGTATCAGCCGCTTCCGCTAAAGCAAGACATTACTCCGGACGAAGTGGAATTCATCGAGGCTCACCGGGATGAATTTCCCGAGCTTGAAACCGTCGACGAGCAGCGCAGGCTTTATCCCCGGGACGGCTTTGCGGCCCATCTGATCGGCTACGTCGGGGAGGTGAGCGAAGACATGCTCAACGACCCGAAGTATGCCTACTATGAGCCGGGCGATGTCGTGGGCAAGTCAGGAATCGAACAGAGTTACGACCAGTTGTTGCGAGGCGCTGATGGCTCGCGAGATGTCGTCGTGGATAGTCACGGTCGCGAGGTAGGGAGGTTGGGGACGGAACCCGCCAAGCCCGGGACGAGCCTGAAGCTGACCATCGATCTCGACATTCAGAAAGCGGCGGAACTAGCGCTTGGCGACCGGAATGGAGCCATGATCGCCATGGATCCGCATACCGGCGAGATCCTGGCTCTGGTCAGCCGCCCAACCTTCGACCCCAACGAATTCTCCGTCCGTATTCGGCGAGACGAGTGGAACAAGCTGATCACCGACCCGAATCATCCGCTGCTCGATAAGGCAATTCAGGCCCAGCTTGCGCCGGGATCGACCTTCAAGATCATCATGGCGGCCGCCGGTTTGCAGGCTGGCGTAGCCGAGGACATGAAGGTCCATTGCCCGGGCGGCGCCAGTTTCTATGGCCACTATTTCAAATGCTGGCAAAAGGGTGGTCATGGCGAGGTGAACATCAGCAAGGCGATCTACCAGTCATGCGACGTGTTTTTCTACACGCTCGCTCAAAAGCTGGGGATCGACAAGATTGCCTACTTTGCGCAGCACTTTGGCATCGGCTCAAAGACTGGGATTGACCTGCCCGGCGAAGTTTCAGGGACGATGCCCTCGACCGAATGGAAGATGAAAAACTACCATCAGAAGTGGTATGCGGGTGAGGTGATTTCGGTAGGTATCGGGCAAGGAGCAGTGACCGCAACGCCCGTCCAGATGGCGCGCGCAATCGCCGGAATTACTTCAGGTGGAGTGCTTCGCCGGCCACACCTGGTTTTTCCCGATGAAGTTGCACCAGACTACCGGCAGGCGATGTTGGACTCCTATCCGGGCAGCGGCGATTCGGAACTGAAGATCGATCCGGAAAATTGGCAGATCATCACCGATGCCATGGCCCAGGTGATGTCTCCGGGGGGCACCGATCCGAGCGCGCATCTGGAAGGCATCGATTTCGCCGGAAAGACAGGAAGCGCCCAGGTAGCCAGCAATGCCTTTCTGGCTCGAACCGGGAAGACCCATGTCATGAAGGACAACGCCTGGTTCGTGGGAGTATCACCACGCCGGAATCCGGATATCGTCGTCTGTACGCTGATGGAGTCGGGAGAACATGGGCGTTTTGCAGGCCGACTGGCAGCCCAGGTGATCGCCGCCTTTGTTGATAAGCAGCGGCGGCTGGATAACAACCTGCAAGAGGCAAAGAAAGCGACACCGGTTGAAGTCGGAGCGATCTGGTCGAACCCGAAGCCTGGAGCTTCACCGGGAACGATTGAGGCCAGTGAACTGCATGGCGGTCACTTCTTCTTAAACTCCGATTCCGCCGGCCACCCCTCGGCCTCCAGCCTTGCAGCCTTCACGCCGTTGGCTGCAGGCAGAAGGTAGGCGGATGAGGCGTTTTCTTTCCTTCAACGACTTCGACTGGGTGCTGCTTGGTCTGGTGCTGGTGCTGTCGGTTATCAGTGTGCTCGAGATTTATAGCGCCACTCTACATACCAAGTTTGTCGGTTTCGACCGAAACCAGGTGCTTTGGCTGCTCGGCGGGATGGTGGCGATGTTCGCCATCTCGCTGATCAACTACCATCGTTTGCTCGACATTGCCGTCTGGGCCTATGGTTTTGGCTTGGTGTCGCTGGTGGCCGTGCTTACCGTGGGAACCAAAGTATTAGGTGGCCGGCGGTGGATCAAACTGCCGGGCGGCATCCACTTTCAACCCTCCGAGTGGGTCAAGCTGATTCTGATCGTGGTCATCGCCCGCTATTTTTCCAATCTGGCTGGCAAAGAGCTCAGCTGGAGAGACGTATTCAAGGCCATGGCGATGGTGGGCATTCCCATGCTCATGGTCTTGAAGCAGCCGGACTTAGGCACCGCCCTTACGTATTCGCCCATCCTGCTGATGGGAATGTTTCTGGGCGGAATCAGTTGGCGAAAGGGCCTGATCCTGGCGGTCGTCGCGTTGGTGACGATCGGAGGAATCTGGGCCAGCGGGAAGGTCCTGAAGCCCTATCAAAAAGCGCGGCTCACCAGCTTCATGAATCCGGACGATGACCCTCGCGGGACTGGGTACCAGATCCGGCAATCCCTGATCGCCGTGGGTGCGGGTGGGGTTCTGGGCAAGGGCGCGACCAAAGGGACGCAGACGCAGGGCGATTTTCTCCCCATTCCGTATACGGACTTCATCTTTGCCGCCTTCTGCGAGGAACATGGCTTCCTGGGCGCGGTCGTGGTTCTACTGCTATACTTTTTCATATTGATGCGTTTGATTCAAAACGCTCAAACCGCCGCTGACCTGCCGGGTACGTTCCTGGTAATGGGCGTGGTGGCCGTTCTGATCTTTCAGATCGCGGTCAACATAGGCATGGTGGTCGGGTTGATGCCGGTCACCGGAATCCCTCTGCCGTTGATGAGCTATGGGGGTTCCTCAGTACTATTCACGTTTCTGGCGCTAGGGATGGTGATGAACGTCCGTATGAGCCGGTTCGTGAACTAGGGAAGATAAGATCGTCCCGATGCGTCCCCTACACTGGCGCGGACGGAGTTGGGAAGTAAAAGTTTGAAAGTTGAGCCGGTCGGGTGGATCACCGGGCCGGACAGGATTGGGAATGAACGAGCAGAGATTGGGAACGACCCCGCCATCTATTCGGACGGCTGTAGTGGTCACAAGCTCTGTTTGCACGGAACATCTTGGTGGGATTGCTTTTCCAAGTCAGTTGCATAATTCAGTGAGCTTTTGCCCCGGCTTGGGGCCGAAGTCCTCGGAACCCCCCGCAAGAAAAATCCTGCCAGAAAAGAGCGTTGCCGCTGCAACGCTGCTTGCTGGCGTGGCGTCTCCGTCTGCCCCAAACCTTTCCGGGTGCCCGGGAACAGGAGTAATCCTGTTCTGATCTGCCTCATTGGTTGGCCGCTCCGGCAGATGCCGGCGGCAAGAGAGGCAGCATGGCAAAAGAAATATGTATTTCCAGCACACCGCATGAGACGCGGCTGGCAATCCTTGAAGACGATCAGCTCACCGAAATTTATTACGAGCGCGAGAACGAATACACCCTGGCCGGATCCATCTATAAGGGACGGGTCACCCGCGTCTTGCCGGGCATGCAATCGGCTTTTGTGGAATTAGGGCTCGAACGAGACGCGTTCCTGTATGTCACCGACTTCATGGAGGAGCAGGAAGACTCGGCGGACTTCGAGAAAGTACCGGCAAACGGCGACGTTGTCCGCGATCCCCAGCCGGCCCGCGAGTCGCAACAACCAGTCCGGGAGCCTCAGGCCCGGGAACCTCGCCCGGCACGGTCGCCGATCGCTCTCGAGACGGCCCCGCGCGTATCGGCCGATCTCCACGCCAAACCCCAGCACCTTCCCGGCGAAACCGGGGGTGGTGAAGACGAGTTACAAGGAACGCGGCGCTGGCGTGGCCGACGGGGACGCCGTCGCGGCGGCCGCTCGCAGGTCCCCCGCGAAGGTGCGTCGCCGCTTCCCGTTGAGCGCCAGCCACTCGCATCGGGAGCTGTCGAGCCGGTCGTCTCGGGTTATGAAGACGAAGTTGAAGCGGGCCCAGTAGTTTATGAACAGACGATCGCGCCGGGGACAGGTCAGGCTGCATTCAGCGAGAACTTCACTGCTCGCGAGCACAGTCCCCGTAGCGCCGCTGCTGCCGAGCCGATCGTGCTCCCAGGCGAGTCGCTGTCGAGATACGGCGGTAAGCCGGCTGAGATTACTCCTAAAGTGGAAGGTCGCTCTGCGCCCACTCCGGCAGTTGCAAATGCATCCTTTAAGCCTTCCACTCTGGTGGAAGTCGTTCCCGGGTGGGACGGCGGCGCCGAGCTGCCAGGGGAGTCCTTGTCGCGATATCGTGGCAAGGCCACACAGACCGCCGTGCCGCCGGCATCGGAAATTGTGGAACACGCGTGGGGAACCCACTCTCATGAACCAGCCCCTGCGGTTGAAGAGCAACTCCCAGACCAATTCGGAGCGCCAACCCAGGAGCCGACAACCATACAGGATCCGCCTGCCATACAGGAGCCGTCAGCCATCGGGGACTATCCTGCTGTGATCGACCCCGAACAGCAAGTAGAGCATTCACTGATATCTACCGGCGAGTCGCAGGAATTCCCGGCACCGGTTGAAGATGGTACCCCTGCGCAAGCTCCGGTAGTCGCAGACCACGAGGTGGTTGACGCTGCTCCGCTGTCGGCGCAGGAGGTGGGTCCCGGCGAAGAAGGAGATCTGGAACCGGAAAATGCTTCGGCTTCCTACCGGATCGACCCGGTTGCGCCGAGCGAGTATCGCGTTTCTCCATTCCTCGATGAAGAAATTACGGCAGAGACTCAATCCGAAGAGCCGTCGCATTTTGTTCCGGAAGAGCTCGCGTCTCCTGTTGCCGTGCCCGAGGATCTTCCTGCGGCAGTCGTTGAGAATGAAGCAGCAATCGCGGAGAATGAAGCAGCAATCGGGGAAACTTCGACTGGTTCGTCCGCCGAAGAGCACCATGCGCAGCCGATTGAGACCGGCAATGTGAGCATCAGCGAGGATCTCGCAGCAGGGTTGCCCGAAGAGATCACTGCGCTCACTTACGAAGATGCAGTTGCTCCCCATGCTTCTCAAGAAGAATTAACGTCAGAAGCCGACCACCGGTTAGAAGCCGCCCATCCGTCGTTGGAACCAGCCAACGTGAGTGCGGGGCAGGCAGTGTTAGACGAGTTGCATGAAGTCTCTGAGATCGATTTTTTTGAAGAAGACGAGTTCGGGGATGGTCCTCAGGGATTCGCTCCAGGCTCCGGACCACTCGAGGAAGAGATCATCGATGAAGATGAATACGACTCCGAGCCCATTCGCGCCTATGCCGAGGAGAGCGATCTGGACGACCTGGAAGAAGAGACGCTCGACAACCTGGCTGGCGCCGAACTCAGCGAGATGGTGCGAGATGCTCACCTGGAAAAGCGGATTGGCGCATCGCCGGACGGGTTGGTGGAAGACGAAGAAGCCGAGTACGGCGAGGCGGACAGGGAAGTCGAAGAAGAGGACGAAGATGAGGCTGGCGAACCATCGCAGGCTGTTGCGGCGCCCCTTCCTGCGCGCCGTGACGGACGCCCCGATGATGCTCGCCGTGGCGGTCGCGGTCCACGGAGGCGTGGCCGCCCGAACGGCGGAGGCGCTGGCGGCGGCAGCCGGCGGGCAAATTCGCAGCTCTCCGATCTCCCGATCATCAGCGAGCTGCTGAAGCAGGGGCAGGAAATTCTGGTTCAGATCGCCAAGGAGCCGATCGCCAAGAAGGGCGCCCGCATCACCAGTCACATTGCGCTTCCTGGCCGCTTCCTGGTCTTCATGCCCACGGTCAACCACGTTGGGGTCTCGCGCAAGATTTCTTCCGACGAGGAGCGCCAGCGCCTGAAGCGGATTTTGATCAGTGAAAAGGGCGCAAATTCCGGCGGGTTCATCGTGCGCACTGCGGCCGATGGCGCGAGTGAAGAGGATCTTCGCGCCGACATCCGCTTCCTCATCAGCCTCTGGAACGATATCAAGCAGCGCGCCGACGACGCCAAAGCGCCAGCTTTGATCTATCACGATCTGAACTTGATTGAACGGGTGCTGCGCGACCAGGTTTCGGCAAACTTCGCGACAATCTGGGTCGATAATGAGGCTGAATACGAACGCATTGTCCGCTTCCTGAACCGTTTTGAGCCGTCGCTGGTGCGCCGGGTCAAGCTCTACACCAAAGAGACCCCGCTCTTCGAGCAATTCGGCATACAGGACGAGATCAGCAAGGCGCTCAAGTCGAAGGTCTGGCTCAAGTCCGGCGGTTCCATCGTGATCAATCAGACCGAGGCGCTGGTGGCGATCGACATCAACACCGGCAAGTACGTCGGCAAGACCGCGCGGCTCGAGGACACCATCCTCAAGACCAACCTCGATGCGATTCCCGAGATCGTTCGGCAGATCCGGCTACGCGATCTTGGCGGCATTATCGTGATTGACTTCATCGACATGGACGAGCGTAAGAATCGCCATAAGGTGATGGCGGCTCTGGAAGAGGAGTTGAAGCTCGACCGCGCGCCCTCGAAGGTGCTCCAGTTCAATGATTTCGGTCTCGTCGCTATCACGCGGAAGCGGGTCAAGCAGTCGCTCGAGCGGACGCTGAGCGTGCAATGCGAAATCTGCGCCGGCACCGGCATGGTGAAGAGTCCAACAACGGTGTGCAACGAGATCTACACCGAACTGCGCAAAATGCAGAAGCATCTCGAGCGTGGAGATGTTCTGCTGCGCGTGCATCCTGAAGTGGTTAAAACCTTAAAAGCAAACAATGCCAAGTGGCTGAACGAGCTCGAAGAATTGACCGGCAAGACAATCATCGTGAAGAGCGATCCGGCGCTTCACCCCGAACAGTTCGACGTGCAGTAAGCTCCGTTCAGCAACACGCACTGCTACAAATCACGGGAGTGCTGGAGATTCCAGCCTCCCGTTTTCTTTGGCCGGCAAACATCTCAGCGACGAGTCGAAACCATCCCACTTGTGTTTGAACGAGATGGGAGCAATGCAACATCTCCCGCATCTCACTAGCAGAGGCTTGCAGCAATGGTTTCGGGCAGTAGTTGTGCAGTGTTGTCATTTCTGAAAAAGTCTGGCGTAGTAGTGTCGATCGCCGTACTTTCCGTGGTCTCTCTTCATGCACAGGCGCCGTCTCCGACGGAGTCTAGTTCGGCGGATTACCGCTTTTTGCTGTCGAGCGACGAGCTCGGCGGGTTGGAACCCGCACCCGCGGCAGGCGGCCAATACGGTGGGCAGTCTACCTATCCGGACTACCATGGCCGCTGGAGTCATCTTGCCATTGAAGGCGGCGGCGGCTTTACTGCGCCCTTAGGGAACTCAAGCGGTGATCTCACCTACGGCTGGAACTTCCGCGGCGGCTTAGGATGGAATTTTTCGAAGAGGTTCGCTTTGCTCGGGGAGTATGAATTCGATCGAAACAAGATACCTGCGGCAATCCTGCAGCAGGTCGGTGAGCCGGGTGGCAATGTCCATACGTGGTCATTGACCCTTGACCCTGTCTGGAATTACAAGACAAGCGGGCGGGTCGGCGGCTATGTAACTGGGGGCGGCGGTTTCTACCGCAAGCTCACCTCGTTCACCGAACCTGCTCTGGCCCAGGGAGTCTATTGCGACTTCTTTTACTGCTATCCCTATTACTACACGACCAACGTCACGGTCAGTCATTATTCCAGTAACCAAGGGGGCCTGAATATAGGTACTGGATTGACCTTCGGCAGATGGGAAAACGCAAAGTTTTTCGCCGAGGCGAGATATGAATGGCTGGCTACGCCTGGCCGCAACACGCAAATCATTCCGGTGACCTTCGGATTGCGGTGGTGAGAGTGCGCCGCCTTTATCTCCGCATCGAGCAGGTTACCAGCGGTAGCCTGCTTGATGCATTCTCAATAGTCCACCCGCTAGCACCGCCACGGGCGTAAGCACGATCAGAGCGAACTGGTAGCTGATGGACTGCTGGCCGCGGAGCTGTAGAGCTGAGAGCGCGCTCAAGACCAGAATCACGATGGCCAGCATAAGAATATGCCGAAGCGGGTCTGGCCTGGCGATGATGGCCGTGACATAGCCGCCGGTTGCCGCAAAGGCCGCACTGTAGACAAGGTTGAGCAGTAAATACCGGCGCCGCGGATGGTCCTGTTCGCCCACCCAGCGAGGAAAGGTCTTACTAATTGCGGCGGTGACCATGGTGATGAGCACAGCCATGGTCGCAAAGCCCGCCAGTAGCGCGAGGAAGGATCGTTCGACGTTTGCAAAGTGCAAATGGTTCATGACCTACTCGCTTGCCGGCGCGCCCGGTGATCCACTCTTCATCTCCGCCTCGATTTCATCCGCAGTGTGCGGCAATTTCTGAGTAAGTTGAATGAGCTTCCCCTGGTCGTCTGCGTAGTAAATATCCTCGATGCGGATGCCGATCTTCTCTTCGGGAATATATATCCCAGGCTCGATGGTGAATATCATTTTCTGCCCGAGCGGCTTTGTGTAATCGAAGGGATCATGAACGTCGATGCCGACCAGGTGACCGATCCCATGGATGAAATACTTCCCCAGCGGTTCGCCGTGCAGGTCTTTGCCATGTTCATTCATGTACTTCCAGGCGATCGTATCCAAAGAATCGGCGTACTTATGTAGAGGATCATTTTCCCGCGACTTACCAGCGACGAAGGCAGCCTCGGCGGCGCGTTGTGCACCGAGCACAATGTTATAGATCTCCCGCTGACGGTCAGTGAAGCGACCGCCAACCGGAACCGTTCTGGTGATGTCGGAGGCGTACATTGAGAACTCCCCGGCGGCGTCAACCACCACTACATCCCCCGACTTCAGGATGTTCTCGCTGGCCGAGTAATGGAGCACCGTCGAATTCGATCCCGAGGCGACAATCGGCGGATAGGACGGCCGTTCACATCCACCACCGAGCATCTTCTGAATCAAAAGACCGGTGATGGCCCGCTCCGACGCTCCGGGTTTCACCGCATGGATCATCGCGAGCTGCGCCTGAATAGACGCATCCGTGGCTTTGCGTACAAGCTCGAGCTCGCCGTTATCCTTCGACGCACGTAGTTCGGCCACCGGTCGGCGTACGTCTAGAAAAGCTGGTGCGTCGGCAGCGCCAAGTGTCACTGCCGCCCAGGCGAGCGCCGGCTTCGCCTGCGGCACATCCGTCTGGCTCCAGATTCCGGAGAGAGCGCGAGGATCCTTCCCAAGATCTTCGATAAGAATTCCGGGCAGGTCTGCCATCGATCTAACCTCATCGATCCCGATTCTATTGGCAGCTCCTGCGGAGGCTGCATCGAGTTTGACACCTGTATATCTTTCCATTCGAAGATTGCGGATGGGCAGGAGCATGACCTCGCGATAGCCTCGTGCGCTCGCCCGATCATGCGCCGCGACAGGGGACTCGATCAGCAACGCCGCGCCCGGTTCGTTCCATCCGGTGAGATAGTAGAAATCTTCGTCCTGACGATATTGCTGGTACTCAAGTGCCGGTTCGTTAGCGGCAAAGAGGATAGCGACGCCGCCCTCAAGCTTTTCGGCGAGAGCCTCACGGCGAGCGTGGTAGATGGCCGCTGGCTGGCGATCGAGGGCGCTGCCAGTCGCTGCATTCAAGCCTGTCGCCAGGAGAAATACCCAGAAGTAGATATGACGCATGGGATTCCCTCTCTGCAAGGTTTCGCGCCCTTGACTTACGATCAGATCGTTAAACACCGACCGGGAACGGCTTTGGCGAGGACTCATCCGTATTTGCTCCGCCACCCAGGCGGAACCGCTCGAATCTGCCCTGGAACAGGGACATTAAGCTGGTGTACCAGTAGCCGAGGACAAAGAGCAGCAGGAACGGAACGGTGAAGTAGTTCTCGTTTGCGAGCGTGTAGCGGATCGTCGCGGCGAAGTAGCAGCCGATGAGCAATTCGATCCACGGAACAATGCCCAGGCGCTTGCGATACTTCGATGCTTGCGACCGCTCCCCTTTCTTCTCCACCCGGTATTTTGGAGTGCGTTTGAACGAGCTCTTGATCCCAAAGAGCGCCTCGAGCACAGCCTTCGTATTCGTCACCGTGAGGCCAATTCCAAGCGACATGAGAAAAGGGAGAAAGAGGAACGTCTTGAGCCATGTCTTGGGATAAAGCTCTTTCTGCGAGACAAGATAGAAGGAGGAGATCGAAAGCGTGGAAGCCATGAAAAGCGGGACGTCGATGATCAACATTTGGAACCATCCCTGATAGAAGCGAATGATCATCGCCGGCATCAGCAGTACTGACAAGACCACCATCAGGGGATAGCTCAAGTTGGCTGTCAGGTGGTAGAAGGCCTCAAGCTTGGTACGCCACGGTTGGTCGCTGGCCCAGACTTTGGGAAGGATCTTCTTCGAAGTTTGGATGAGGCCCTTCGCCCAGCGTGCTTGCTGCGTTTTGAAGGCAGTCATCTCGATCGGTAATTCAGCGGGGCATTCCACGTCCTGCAGATACTTGAACTTCCAACCTGCGATCTGCGCGCGGTAGCTAAGGTCAGTGTCCTCGGTGAGGGTATCATGCTGCCATCCTCCCGCTTGATCGATGGCCTTGCGGCGCCACATGCCGGCGGTCCCATTGAAGTTGAAGAACACGCCGGCACGGGAGCGTCCGCCGTGTTCGAGCACGAAATGCCCATCCAGCAGAATGCCTTCGATTTGCGTCAAGATGCTGTAGTCGCGGTTAAGATGAGTCCAACGCGTCTGCACCATCCCTATCTTCGGCTCGGCGAAGTGGTGAATGACTCTCATGAGCCAGTCAGCCGGCGGCACAAAATCGGCGTCGAAGATAGCCACGAACTCACCCTTGGCGCTCTTCAGGCCCACATCGAGGGCGCCGGCCTTGTAGCCGTAGCGGTTACTGCGATGCAGATAGACGATAGGATGGCCAAGCGCGCGGTAGCGCTCCACGATCTCGCTAGCGACCTTCACGGTCTCATCCGTTGAATCGTCGAGCACCTGAATTTCAAGCCGGTCAGTCGGGTAGTCGATCTTGCAACAGGCATCGATAAGCCGGTCGATGACGAATTGCTCATTGAAAATAGGAAGCTGCACGGTAACGAACGGCAGCTCCGTAAAGCGAGAGGTAGGCTCTTTAGCGGCGTTCTTCTTGTGCTTGTAGTAGAGGTAGACGAGTTGATAGCGGTGAATCCCATAGAAGGCGAGGACGATCATCACCGTGAAATATGGTACCAACAGCAGGGTATCGAAGCTGTTCCAGCGGTAGAGGTGTTCAAAAGTCTTGTCGCCGTAGTGGGTATGAAGATAATGCTGAAGGCCGTGCTGACCCGCTAACCAGAGGGCGAGGCCGCTATTGGCGTGCGCGAACATGGACGGTATCATGCCAAAAACCGATGGCGCCAAATGAAACAGGTTCGTGCCTCCACTCCAGGGTCAAAGATGATTGTAAGGGACATCTGCATCGCATGAGATGCCCGAACCGCCCAGTTCACGATGAAGAGAAGGGCGTCAACCCGCTTCCCGGGCCTCCTGACCCGAGCGGCCTTCTCAACGGGCGAGCAGGATATCCATCTGATAGAACCGGAAGTAGTTTTCCTGGCCGGGTTCATCGGCAGCCACTTGTCGATAGCGGTCGAGGACGTCCTCAACGAAGGCCTGGCGATCATCTTCCGGCAGGTGTTGCGTCCACTCAACAAAGGTGACTGAGCCAAAAGCGAGAAAGGCGGCACGCGATTCAAAGTCCCATGCCTTGGCCACGGTTTGCAGGCGGCGAATTTCGAAGCCACTTTGTTCGGCTAGCTCCGCGTATTGTCCGGGCGTGAGATGCAAATACGGATCATGGAAGGTCTTGAAGTGTTCCATCCATCTTGGCGAAAGACGTGTCTCTTCGATCACATCTTCGAGGCTCTTCCGCTCTCCTTTAGGAACCAGGCGCAATTGGGCACGGCCCTTTGCTCGGAGGACCTTGTGAATCGATTTCAGTGCCTGGATCTGGTTTGGGATCCAGTGCAGCGCGTTGAAGGAGACGACGAGGTCGAACTCTTCACTGAATGGCAAGTGCCGGGCATCTGCAACCGAGAATGTGAGGTTGGGGAGGAGCCCTGCATCATGATGAGCATTCGCAAAAGCGATCATGTCGGCGGAGAAGTCCACGCCGACTACCCGGCGACGCGGAACCCTTGCCGCGATCTCGCTCGTGGTCTTGCCGTTCCCGCAACCGACATCCAGTACCTGCTCAGCGCCGTTAAGCTCGATCAGGGATAAAGCTTCTTCCGCCATAGCGTGCTGCAGCGCCGAGATCCGCGCATAGTCAGACGCCTTCCACTCGGTCATCGCTGCGCTCCTGTCGCTATCGTCGCGGCCCGCCTCTAAAAGTACAGGAACCGATGGAAGAAGCGCCAGCCAAAGCTAGATGGAAGCCGCACCAGCCAAAGCTGCATCCTCGGCAGCATAGTCGAACTGCTCTTCCTGGAGAGAATTCGGCGGGTTCTGCTGTTCCCAACTGATGGTGCGCCGAATAGCCTCTTCGAGGCGGACCGGTTCCTCGAAGCCCAACTCAGTTCGAATGCGCTCGGAGCTGACAACAACATGTTGGGCGGAGTTGCCGGGTTGCAAAAGATGCGTGGGTGTCTTCTCTCTGGGCAGCAACACGAACTTGCCGGACAATTTGTCTGGCTGGATATTTGCTTCAGCCAGGCCACTTCCGAGACGGTCGGCTCGTCGCAAACGTTATAAACTCTGCGCGTGCCCTGTTCGGATGTCGCGACGACGGCAATCGCATGGGCTACATTTTCGACGTACCCTCGAGGCCCCCTCCATGCCGCCAGATCGTCGGCAAGAAGGATTGCCGGACGCTTGTCGGCGATCCGCTTCAGCAGCGGGAAGAATCGATGGAGCGGATCGCCCGGTCCGTAGACCATGGGCAGCCGCACCACACTTCCCGGCATCGCCCGGTCATTCAGGATTGCTTCTTCGACAGCGATCTTGTCGTACTCGTCGTCGAGCCAACTGAAGATGCTTTGCATCCTCTTCAACGTTGCAGCTGGGTAGAACTCGCGCACGGTGCGCAGCGGAGACTCTTCTGTGATCGGCATCGGCTCCAGCGGCCCCGGTTCCGATCCGTGTACGAGGCCCCAGGGGCGGTAGACATCCATGCTGCTGATGGCCACAACCCGGCACGCGAGTTCGCGCCCAACCTTCATCAATTGTTGGGCCGGTCGTCCGGAGCTGAGAATGAGGTCGATGATTACCTCCGGGGAAAACTCACGCAGTCTTCTCTCGTAGTCCGGCAATCGATTTCTGTCTCCGCGAATCTGGAAAACAGCAGAATCAACCGCATCCGCACCGGAGCGGTGGAAGACAGCGACCTGGTGACCAGCGCTAAGCAGTTCCCGGACAAGGTGGGAGCCGATGAAGCCATTGCCGCCAATGATCAAGACTCGCGTAGACAGCACCTGCCACGACGAAATCAGGAAACTACCATTTTGGATGGCATTCCCGCACCTAAGAAGTCGCAATGGCCGCGACAGGCAAAGACGGCTTCGCTATGTGAACCCAGAACCCAAAACGTACAACTAAGGCGATTCCAAGCAGTGCGTCGCCGATGTACCTCTAAATGGCAGGTATTTTGTATCCCGCTTGTTTAAAGGTAAGCAACTCTATTTCCGCGTGCCAAGCAGGTGTATCCACATTTCTTCCGGTGAGCGGCCCCTTGAAGATCGCCTCACTATCAGGGGGAGTGCGAGCATCTCGTAGGGCACCCTCTATATACTTGGTGGGATCGATACCCGCATCAAGGAGAACTCTGAGGTCCGCAGGCCGGCTATGGCTCGCCGCCTGCCAAAGTAGCTCGCAGGCCTGAGTGCTTGGGTTGGGGCAATTCGGCATCGTGAGGCGATCATTGAGCGCTTCGAAGTCTAGCTCTCCTGTGTTTTGGAACAACTTGAAGATCTCAGGGAAATCTGCAGTACCCTCAAAGATAGGAAGCCCAAGCACGAAGATGTTGCCGTTGCAGCGCGTATTGGGGTTGAAGCGATCCTTGCGGTTTGTGCCGCCTGACAAGTACTCCCGGATCGCAGGCAGATTACCATTGCGAACGGCATCGCAGAAGTCTGCCTGGTTCCACTTTAGACCCATTCCAGAGGTGACAGGATGTGCTGGCGCTGGCCCAAGCGGGTTGATGACGACGCTATCGGCTCCTTGAATCTGGTTGAGTTGATTGCCGCTCCCGGAGATTTGTCCAACTGAGTTGCCGCTGTTGGCTGAGGTGCTCCCGCTAGCGACGCTTGCCTCGTTGGTGACAATCGCATTCTTCCGTTTCTTGAGCCGATCTCCGGAGCCCCGAGGTGCTTCCGGCTTCTGGCCCGGGGGCGTCGCCCCGTCGGGCGTGGGAGATGAAGAGCTTTCGCGGAAAAGATGATGCTTAAGGTATTCTTGACCGGCCCCTGAAAAGACCGTACCTAAGAGAGTGATGACTGCCACCAAGATAGATCCAAAAAAGGTCAGCCATCCAGCCCTACCGTTGTCGGAAGCCATAATACCCCACCGGGATTCAGGTCCTTCGGAATTTGCCGCGCCTATAAGGATCCTGAATGCCCGCTACGGAATGCGCTCGCGAATCCGAATGAATCGTAAAGGAGAGATGTCGAAATTTCAAATTTAGAAAAGGTCGTCGTTGCCGATAGTCAGCGTGACATACCGATGAAAGACCAGCCACCAGATAGCGGCTTGCAATTCGTATAAAGTTAGAGCGCCTGCACCTCGCAACCACTAGCGTCGACTCTCCGCGCACCATAGTGCTCGCAAACAACCGCGACCACTGTCAGTCAGGGACATGAATGAAGAACCGTCCGCTGAGAAAAACCGCTTAGTGAAGACACTCGACGGCTTCCGCGATGGAGATCGTTCCCATGGGAACGCGTCAATTCAAGAACATCGTTCGATACAGAGTGTCCCGCTGTACCGGTTTAAACCCAGCATCGCGAATCACCCGGCGCAGTTCCTCTTCCGTCGTGCAGTTCGAAGTCCCCGCAGCCTTGACGACGTTCTCTTCGAGCATCACAGAACCCACATCATTGCCTCCGAAGCGGAGGCCCATCTGCAGCACCTTCAGCCCCTGGGTGACCCAGCTGGACTGGACGTTCTCGATGTTGTCTAAATACAAACGGGAGATGGCGAGCACCTTGAGGTATTCGACCGAAGTCGCCTCTTCCCAGCCGCGGCCGCCGAGCGCGGTGTTGCCGGGCTGAAAGCTCCACGGAATGAAGGCGGTGAAGCCCCCGGTCTCTTCCTGCAGGCGGCGAACCTGTTCGAAGTGGTTGACGCGATGTTCGAAGCTCTCACCAACGCCGAACATCATGGTTGCCGTCGTCCTCATGCCCAGCTGGTGGGCGGTCCGGTGGACGAGCAGCCAGTCCTCCGTGCCGCACTTGAGACGAGCAATCCGGTGGCGGACTTCATCATCGAGGATCTCGGCGCCGCCGCCGGGGATGGAGTCGAGACCGGCATCGCGAAGCCGCATAATGGTGTCTCGAACCGACAGGTCGCTGTATTCGGCGATCGCAAGAATCTCTGAGGCCGAGAAGCAGTGCAGCCAGATCTGCGGGAAGCGCTGCTTGATGCCTTTCAGCAGGCGCTCGAACCATTCGATTTTCAGGTCGGGATGAAGGCCGCCCTGCATCAGAACGCCGGTGCCGCCTAGCTCAACAGTCTCGCGGACTTTTTCATAAATGGTCTCGAAGTCGAGGATGTAGCCCTCAGCCGACATCTTGCCCTTCAGCGGGCGATAGAAGGCGCAAAAAGTGCAATATTCGGTGCAGAAGTTGGTGTAGTTGATATTCCGATCGATGATGTACGAGACCACGCCCTCCGGGTGGAGCCGGCGACGAACGGCGTCAGCCTCCATGCCGAGGCCGATGAGATCGTCGGAGTGGAAGTAGTCGAGGGCTTGTTCGCGGGTAATCGGCATATCTTCATTCTAATGCCCGCCAGGTATGCAGGCCAGCAGGGTTTGGGCCGGGTGAAAGTAGGGCGGTGGAAGCGCTTAGGTCAAGCTTGCTATGCAGCCGTTGCTTCAGATGGTCCTTCAATCATTTGAGGATCCGGTCGTAATGCCAGAAGCGCTCGTCGCGGATGTAGCCCATACGCTTGTATAAGGACTGGGCGCGGTGGTTATCGTTGGCCGTGGCGAGGATGAGACGCTCGGCGCCGGTCTCGCGCGCAAAGGATTCCGCGTAGCTCATCAGTGCCGTGGCCACTCCGCTGCCCCGCGCCGCCGGATCGACGAACAGGTCCTCGAGCACCCACATTGGACGCATGGCGACCGTGCTCATCGAGGGCATGAGATGGACGAAGCCCAGCATCGCAGTCTCTTCTGCTCGGCGCGCAACGAAAAATCGGGTGTTGCCTTGGCTGATCAACCCGTCGACAAAGTCCTTCGAAATATCCGGTGAAGACTGCGCCTCATAAAAGACTCGATAGGCGTCGAAGAGCCGTCCAAGTTCAGGGACGTCAGCCGCCACGGCTAACGCGATCCAGAGTTTCTTGTTGTCAATCATCTAGCTCACCGTCATCTCGTTCATCAATCTTCGTGCCGGCACAAGCCCGCGGATCAGTAACAATCATGCGGCAAATTCAAAATCCTTATCGCCAGGCCACGTCTTCTACCCGGGGTCAGAGCACATGACTTACTGCCGCCGGACTTGCTCGATGCAACCTCTAACTTTACCTTGACATGAAATCCCACTTTCACTACTGTGAACTGAATCATAACCAGCACGCAGGTCTACCGGCACAAAATGCTCTTTACCGGTTCCGCCCTTTCCACTCTGGAAAGTGACAGCATGGTGTTTTTTCTCTAAGTGACTCTTCATCTTGATGGAGGCTGCAAGGCATGCAATTTTCCCCACATTCCTCAGGCGGTTGTCGCAGGCGTGTCTCTTTCCGCGACCCTGTACCCGGTCTTGTCCTCCTCTTCCTCGCCGTAGCCTCCCTACAATCCTTCTCGCAGACGACCGGGGGTCGCGTGCTCGGCCGTGTTCTTGATCCCACCGGAGCAGTGGTACCAGGAGCGACTCTTACCCTTACCAATGACGCTTCCGGAACGACGATCTCGGCGGTGTCCTCCAAGGTGGGCGACTACATCTTCCCGTCGGTCGCTGTCGGCGCCTATCATCTCCAGGCGCAGGGACAAGGTTTTGAGGACTTTGTTGCAAATGGCATTCAGGTCAACCTCAATGCAACCGTTAGTTATGACGTGAAGCTGCAAGTCGGAGCGAATACTCAAGCAGTTGAGGTGACAGCGGAAGCGCCGCTGGTCGACACCACCACCACCCAGCTCGGTGCCGTGATCAATGAGCGCGCCGTGCAGAACCTGCCACTGAACTCGCGCGATACTTACCAACTGCTGCAGCTGCAGCCCGGCGTCCAGGGTGTCGGCGGCTCCGACCTGTTCTACGGCAGCGATAAGGCTGGCGCGGTCTCGGTCAATGGCGGCCGCGGCCGGTCGAATAACTTCAGCGTGAATGGCGGTGACGGCAACGATTTATTCGTCAACTCGCCTGGCATCGAGCCTTCCCCGGATGCAGTCGAGGAATTCCGGGTCATCACCAACACCTTCGATGCAGAGTACGGACGCAACTCTGGCGCCGTCATCAACGTGGTCACTAAGTCGGGAACCAACAAGTTCCATGGCAGCATCTATGACTACGTTCGTAACAAGGCTTTCGACGCCAAAGGCTATTTCAACCTGACCACGCCCGACGATACGCAGAATCAGTATGGAGCCACCGTCGGCGGCCCGATCAAGAAGGACAAGACCTTCTTCTTTCTTTCCTACAGCGGAAAACAATTAGTGCAGGGAATCGCGGGAGACAAAACGCGTGTGCCGACAGCGGCTGAACGTACCGGGCAATTTGGCGCCCTCGCCGGCACTTTGTCCGACTTGACGGTGGCCAACATCCTGCAGAACCGGCCTGGCTGCGCTGCCGCGATCGCCGGCGCCGGAGGTCTTGCGCCGACGCCAGGAACTGCCTGGGCAAGCATCTTTCCCACCTCAATTCCGACTGCCTGTTTCGATCCCGTCGCGGCCAACCTGCTGGCTAACAACGTGCCGCTTCCTAATGTGGGCGGCTATTACTTTCAAGCGTCCCCAAACCAGCACAGCCGCGAAAACCAGGGCACCGTTCGTTTCGACCATACCTTCAACGAACACAACTCTTTCACCGGCTATTACTATGTCGATGACGCCTTCGACGAAAACCCCTTCACCCGCTTCCAGGCGGTGACCCCAAACTTGCTTCCCGGCTTCGGCAGCAACAACGCCAGCCGCAATCAGCAGATCAATCTCGCCGATACCTGGACACTCAGCGCGACCACCCAGAACGAAGCCCGTATCACTTATTATCGGGAGGGCCAACTTACCTTCCTTGCCTTCCAACGGAACGGGCTGGTGACCGATTCCTGTACCGGTGTAGCGGCCAACTTTTGCTTCAACGGCAATACCGATACTCCGCTGATCGACGACAACGGGAACCCGATCGCGAACAACACAAAATTGGGCATTACTCCCGGTCTCCCCGCAAGCCGGCAAGGGGTGCCGAACATCAACATCAGCGGCGGCTTCACCATCGGCAACGACTACGAAGGATCGCTGCCACAGGTGGGAAATACTTACTCGTTGACCGATAACTTTTCGAAGGTCATCGGTCAGCACAGCTTGAAGTTCGGAGGCGATTTCCGCATCCAGCACTTCGATCAGACGCTCTATTACAACGTCAACGGATACTACTCCTACAGCGGAGGCGGCCCGAATGATCTCGCAGCCACCGACGCGACCGGGGCCGGCACTCTCTTCCCCAACTACCTGCTCGGGCTCCCTGACCAGTATTCGCAAGGATCGCCGCAGACGGAGAATATCCGCGCCAACGCACTCTATCTCTTCGCCCAGGACAGCTATAAGGTCAGGCCGAATGTGACGCTCAACTACGGTCTGCGCTGGGAGCTGAACGAACCGCTGGCTGATGCCTCGCAAAGGGTGCAGACATTTCGTCCCGGCCAAGCCACCCAAATATTTCCTTGCCAGCTCAACGCCGCGAATACAGCGGCGATCGGGAACGGAAGTTCCGATTGCGGCCCGGGAAGCGCCAACGAAGCTTACTTTCCCCTTGGGCTAGTGATTCCTGGGGACAAGGGCGTTCCCAAGGGCCTGACGGCGACTTATTACAAGGCCTTCGCACCACGCATCGGTCTTGCATGGAGCCCACAGCGCTTCAATAACAAGCTTGTGATTCGGGGGGGATTTGGGCTGTTCTATAACCCGTTAGAGCAGTTGGTGCTGGAGCAGTTCCAAGGAGAGCCTCCTTTCGGTGGCAGCAGCTCCATCTCCGAAGGTCTCTTCCAAACGCCGTTCGTGAGCCAGGGTGGCGTCGTCTCGCCGAATGCTTTCAATGGATTTTTGAATCCGGCTCGAGGCTCGGCGGTCGATTGGTCGGTCTTTCGCCCGATCATCCTCTACGGCGAGCTTCAGCCTAACTTGAGGACGCAATATACCGAGCAATACAACTTGCAAGTCCAGCATCAATTTGCCAATAACATGGTCTTCACCCTGGGCTATGTTGGATCGCAAGGACACCGGCTGCTCGCAACTTACGATCTGAACCATGGGAATACACAGACTTGCCTCGATCTGATTGCGACCTCTGCTTACAACGGGGACCCGAGCTACAATTGTGGCCCGTATTCAGAAGATAGCGCCTATGTGATTCCAGCGGGCGAGACCATTGCACCCCAGGGACTGCACCTTCCTTATGGTTCAACGCCCTTCATTCAGGGTGGGACGGCTCTTACGGGACCCATCAATCTGGTTGGACTGCGGCAATATTCCTCCCCGTATTGCGATCCGGTGAGTGGCACGAACTGCCCAGCCGACGGCGTCCCGGTGTTTTCGAGCATCTTCGCGCAGGATGTCGTCGCCAACTCCAACTACAACTCTCTGCAGGCTTCGATAGAAAAGCGCTTCTCGAATGGCGTTCAATTCCTGGGCGCGTATACCTGGAGCAAGTCGATCGACAACGCGTCGAGCTTTGAGCAGAGCCTTGATCCCACTGATTTCAGCCGGAGCCGCGCCTTGTCGCTCTACGGCGCGACCAATCGCTTTGTCTTCAGCGGCGTCTGGGACTTGCCCTTCCGTAAATACAGCGGAGCCCTTGGAGTGGTCGCCGACGGATGGACCCTCTCGGCGATCATCGCCTTCCAGGACGGCTTCCCCATCCGGATGCAGTCGAATCTCGATCAAGAACTTCAGGGAAGCGGCGACTTTGAGAATCCTGGGAAGCCGGACATCGTGGCCCCCTTCACTCATCAGGACCCCAGGAAGAACAACGGATATTACTTCAACCCGAACATCTTCGCGGTGCCTGCGCTGGGCAGTCTCGGCTCCGCCTCCCGCAGCCAATGCTGTGGCCCGGGCATCGATAACACCGATCTTGCGCTCCAGAAAGTGACGCAGATTGGCGAGAACAAGAGCCTGGAGTTTACCTTTCAAACCTTCAACGTTTTCAATCACACCCAATTTTTAAATCCGGACGGGCAGATTGGCGATGGCGGACTCTTTGGGCAGGTCACGCGGGCACGGGATCCACGCAAAATGCAGTTGGCTCTTCGTTTCAGAATGTAGAGGTTATCGATTTTCGCAGGGAAGGCATCCCCGCAACACTGCCTATTGCAGTTGTTGGATCTTGACCCCTTCGGGGATCTCTAGCTCGAACTGGCTATCAGGTAAGGGCTGGTTGAGGATTAGCTTTTGCACGGTCAGCATGATCTGGTACTCCTCGAGCGGCCGCTTGATGGTGACCGTGCCTGGAAACTTCACGGCGCCAAAAGTCTGTAGCGGTCCGTAGAGGGTTTGGGTCTCAATGTTCCCGTTCTCGTCGTAGGTGTCCTGTTCGATCGGCTGCAGGTTCTCGCGATTGAAACGGATCACTCGTTTTGGGATCAACTCGTGGCTTGGTGCCGCGCCTTTGCCTGCTCCCTTTGGTTGCACAATCGATAGCAGGTAATCGCGCTCTTCGGTCCACCTCTTGGTCTTCGGATCTTGGCTGACATTGTTGTCGGTCGTCAGGATGAAGTCGTCCTCCGGCCCTATGCCGGGAATCAGCATGGAATTGAAAAATAAGGCCGGTCTCAAGTTGAGCAGCGGATTCGACTCCTTCGTAGTGACCGAGTTTTTGCCTTCTATGGCCTTGTTCTGGGGTGGGATCAGGAGTTTGAAGGTGTCTCCGTTGCTGGCCAAGTTGAAAGCCTGGGTACGCAATACAGGCAGAAGACCAAGCACTCGCAACATCTGCGGCTTGCGCATGAGCACATAAGCGCGCAACGAGGTGTAGTTGGTGATCGCACCCTTGTGGGTCCCGCCCACGGACGCCTGAAGATCGACGGTGGCGCTCAGGGATTGCACGGCGTCGTAGGCCTTACTGACGCCGGCGGCCAGTTGCGAGGCATCGGCGGTCAGCACCACGGACGGGGCCTTGACGGCTTGGAGCTTGCGCGTATGCGAAAGACAGCCATTCAGCCCGATCAGGCATGGCAGTACAAATAGTCCTGCCCATCGCTCCAGGCGTATTCGCAGCCTTCTCCGCGCTCGCTCGGAATCCGGGAGAAGTAGTCTCTCTTGCTCAGCCATTCCACCATTGCCTTCATCCCGACCCGGCATGGAAAGTATAGCCGCTCTCCGCCCCGGCTCTTCCAGAGGAACGCTCCTGCGACCCTTTTGGCACGAACGATTGAAGAAGTCCTTCACCGCGAACCAGCTTCGTGCTGCGCACGCCGATATGCCTCGACATTGCGCTGATGTTCTTCGAGAGTAGCCGCAAATCGAGAATGGCCCGAGGGATCCGCGCTTGCCGCGACGAAATAGAGGTAGTTCGTTTTGGCGGGGTTGATCGCGGCCATCAGAGAGGTGACGCCCGGATTGCAGATCGGCCCAGGAGGCAACCCTGCTCGCCGGTAGGTGTTATACGGAGAATCGGCATTCAGGTCCGACTGGTAGATCGTTCCTCGATAGCGGCCCTCGAGGAGCGCTGCATAAATGACAGAAGGGTCGGTCATCAGCGGCATGTTCTTATCAAGGCGGTTGATGAAAACACTTGCCACCAGCGGGCGCTCCTCAGCGATCGGCGTTTCGCGTTCGACCAGAGAAGCTAGAGTCACTACTCGATGCACATTCCCCTCCAGTCCCAGAGACGCTGCGGCGGAGCGGAACCGCTTGACCATCGCTGCCACCATCACGGCTGCGGTCGTCTGTCGGCCAAAGTGATACGTATCCGGAAATAAATACCCTTCGAGAGAAGTTGCGTGGGGATCGAGATCGGCGACGAGGGCGATATTTTTCCTGGCCGCTTGCTCGAAAGCTTCTTTGAATCCTAGTTGGGCTGCTTCGACCCGTGCGGCGATGTCGAAGAGGTTGGAGCCTTCAGGGATCGTGAGGGCAATGGTGTACACGTCCCCGCGGCGGATCCGGTCGTATACCTCGGAGATGCGCGCCGGGTGGTCGAAGCGATACTCTCCGGCCTTCAGCGTGCCGCCATGAGCCACTTCCATCCACAATCGCCAGACATCAAATCCATATCGGCTGCGGACGATCCCTTGCTGCTCGAGCGCTCTCGCGATCTGCCGGGAAGACGTGCCGGGCGCGATCTCCACAAAGGTCTCGCGATGCGGACCATACGGGGAGAAAAGCAGAAAAGCGGTGGCCAGCATCCCGAGAAGGACCAGCAACAGAAATATGCGTCGCACGAGAAGAGTGATTCCTATGGATTTGATTCGAAGATCTGATTTTCGAAGCGGTTACTCTCTGATTTTATGCTCATTGGCCGGCAGTTTGCCGAGACTCCCGGTTTTCAGCAGTGAAGGGCTGCTTGCTTCGAGCATTCGCAGACGCCCTAGAATAGGGAGGTGAATTCAATCGACGAGCAGCGCCCTGCGCTTGAAAGCCTCCTGGGCTTGGACGTGGGCGATCGCCGTGTGGGCGTAGCAATTTCCGTCGGTATGACGGCGCAGCCGCTCATGACCCTGGTGAGATCCAACCGCCGCCAGGACTTGCGTTCGCTTCTGCGGATCCTCCGTAAGCATGAATGTACGGAGATTGTGGTTGGGAATCCGCTTTATATGTCCGGGGATTTGAGCCCCCAGGCTACCAAAGCCCAGGCGTTTGCGGAAATGCTGAGGGAGGAGACCGGGTTGCCAGTCCACCTATGGGATGAACGCCTTACCACCACCGAGGCGCATCGCCATCTGCATGCCTCGGGGGTGGCCGGTTCGCAACACAAGAAGGTTGTGGATCAGGTCGCGGCGGTGCTTATTTTGCAGGCTTTTCTCGATGCTCGAGCGATTCGCGCCGAGCAGCACAACGAAGCGTCCTAATCTCTCCAATCCAATCAAGCTTCGCCGACGATGTCCGGGAACTTCAAGCCGGCCTCACTGAGGGCCAGCAGCAATTTTTCGTCGACCACCGTCTCATTAGCTCCGGTCGCCTGGGCAATCTCATTCACCAGCAGATAACGCGCACGCTCCAGCATCTTTTGTTCGCGGTAGCCAGGTGTCTTCCTTTGGTTGAGGACCAGCAGGCTCTTCATCACTTCGGCGACTTCCATCAACGAGCCGGCCTTCATTTTTTCGCAATGCTCCCGGTAGCGCTCTTTCCAGTCGGCATTGCTGGTGCAGTTGTCGTCCCCGAGAAATGAGAAAATGCGGTCGACTTCTTCCTGATGGACAACGCTCCGCAAGCCCACGCTATTGGCATTGGTGCAAGGAACCATGACCTTCAAACTGCTTGATTTGATGGTCAGCATGTAAAAACGCTGAACCTGAAATCCATCGGTTCTGGTTGCAATCTGATCCACTACACCTATCCCGTGATTAGGATAGACAACTTTGTCACCGACCTGGAAACTGCGAAGTAGGCTCATAATTTGATCTCTATTTGGATGCCTTGGAAAGCATTTGGCCGAGGACACTAGGAATCCTTCCAGCCGGGTCTGAAGATAAGCTTCCATTTGCGACTCAGTCAAGCCATCCTCATCGACTAGAAAGCTTGCGCTTCCCTGTATAATCGAGGTTTGGAGTGAAATCACTCCCCAGCCCTTAGAGAACGGTCCGCACGAATATGGACCGCAATGGACGTTCGATGCCCGAACACATCAAGAAAAAATTATTGGAAGAGATCAAGCAGCTCGAACACGAGCTCCAGCATGAGCTACCCGCGGAAATCAAGAAGGCTGCCGCACTCGGCGACCTCAGCGAAAATGCCGAGTATCACATGGCGAAACAACGCCAAGTCTTCGTCAACGCCCGTCTTGGACAGCTCAAAACCCGGATGGGTGAGCTTGCACTCGTCAATCTGACCAACATCCCACGCGATCGGATTGCTTTCGGCTCCACAGTGACCGTCTACGACACGACCAAGGACGAGAAGATCGAATACAAGCTGGTGACCAGCGAAGAGTCTGATGTCAACAAGGGTCTCATTTCGACTACGTCGCCTATTGGCCGCGGATTGGTTGGCAAACAGGTCGGAGACATCGCGGTCGTGGTCACGCCGAACGGCAAGCGTGAATTGGAAATTCTCAAGCTCATCACCATCCATGATGAGGTCGATAGCGTCTAATGCAGGTGGCGGACGGCATGCGCGGATCTGTACAGTCGGAGTCAAAATGACCTGGACCAGCGCTTTCGGGCGTGGTTGCGGAGTCATCCTGCAGGCTATCGTTGACGGCCTGGCGCTTACACGTATTTCGCCGAACATCCTCACCTTCATTGGATTGGTGATCAATACCGGCGCTGCTGTCCTCTTCGGGTTCGCTAACGAACACAATTACGTTCGCATGTTTTTGCTCGCTGCCCTGGTCATCATCGGCGCCGGCATCTTCGACATGGTGGATGGCCGGGTCGCCCGGCAGACGGACCAGGTCACCGTCTTTGGCGCCTTCTTTGATTCCGTCATCGATCGGTATAGCGACGTCGCGCTCTTCTTTGGCCTGTTGGTCTTCTATGCGCGCGGCAATCGCTTTTTCTATGTGGTCCTGGTGGCTTTCGTCATGGTCACCTCGCTGATGGTCAGCTACACGCGAGCTCGCGCTGAGGCGCTCATTAAATCCTGTAAGGTCGGCTTCATGGAGCGGCCGGAGCGGATTGTCCTGGTAATTCTCGGAGCACTTTTCGCGAAATGGGGCGTCATGGCCCCGGTCCTCTGGGTGCTCGCTGTGCTTTCCACCATCACCGTCATCCATCGCATTAAATTCACCTACCAAATGACGAAGCACCTCGCTCCGATTCGGGCGGCGGTGCCCGCGCCGGCACGGAATGCCCAGCCTGCCGGGGCGGCGGCCTTCAGCTCCTCGCCAAACGTTCCCCAAGCCTAGCTTCTTTTCGCGCCATTCTTATCTCGATAGGCGATCAGGTAATTGCCTGGGTACAGTCGGCGATGAGAATGCTTGGTCGCATTGGGATCTGGGCTTGCTCGTGATGCATCTCAGCGTTGATTTTTAGCGTTGCTTTTAGCGGACTCGTCAATGGAGAGGCCGCCGTCAATCCTTTTTTCTGGGTCACGCTCAAGTCGGCCTTTCCGGCATGGTGTGTCTATCTGCCCCTCGTCGTCCTCTGGAGTGACGGCCAAGGGCCGCGAAAGCTGGTCTTGCTTCTAGCAGGAGTAGCCGTTGGTCCTGTAACTATTCTCGCCATGGCTTTTATCGCGCTGGCGCGTGGAACAGATGCCCGGTCCGTGTGGCAAGGCGACCCGTTAGGCGGTATTGGTGCGATTTCAGCGACAGTCTTTGCCGCAGTTGTAGGAGTTCTCACGGCCGCGTTCTATGTAGCCGGTCTCAAGTATTTTTTTCCTCCCGGAGACCGGGCCTCCGCAGAAAAGCGAGATTCTTCAGGTCAGCCCTAAAATAGGACTCATGCCAAGAACCCCAACCCTGATCGTCCACGGCGGAGCCTGGGCCATTCCCGACGACATGCTCGACACACATCGCAATGGCGTCTCGAACGCGCTCGCCATCGGATATGCGCTGCTTCAGGACGGCGCCTCGGCTGTCGATGCGGTTGAAGCCGCGGTCACCATCCTCGAAGATGATGAGACCTTCGATGCGGGGCGAGGCAGCTTTCTTGCCAGCTCTGGCCGCGTCCAGCTTGATGCTCTGTTGATGGACGGCTCCAATCTTCGCGCCGGCGGGGTCGCTTGTGTTGAACGCCTCCGCAATCCCATACAGGCGGCAAGGCTGGTCCTCGACAAGAGCCCGCACGTCTACTTTGTAGGCTCCGGCGCAGAAGACTTCGCTCGGCAGCACGGCATGGCGCTGATCGACAACGCCGAACTCGTTCTCGAACGGGAGCGAAACCGCCTCGCCGAAGCCCAGGCGAACGCTCGTGCCGGTCTGCCCGACCTCACCTTCGCCGGCGACGACAAGTCTCCAGAAACGGCGGTGGATCCCTCTGGCTCCAATCGTCCAGGATTCGATTCTCACGACACCGTCGGCGCCGTGGCTCTGGATAGCCGAGGGAACCTGGCCGCTGGCACCTCGACCGGCGGCACTTTGAACAAAGCGCCGGGCCGGGTCGGCGATTCGTCCCTCATTGGCTGCGGATGTTACGCCGATAATCTCAGCGCGGCCGTCTCACTAACCGGATGGGGCGAGCCCATCATGAAGCTGGTCTTGGGAAAGTGGGCGGTTGACCGCGTGCAACGCGGAAATGCCCCGGAAGTCGCCGCAAATGAGGCGATTGCCTACCTGAACAAGCGGCTCCAGGGCCATGGGGGCATCATTCTGCTCGGTCCGGACGGGCGCTTCGGCCTTGCCCACAACACCCCCCGCATGGCGTGGGGCATCGGCAATGAGAGGGGTCTGCGGACCGGCATCTCCAGCGAAGAACTGACCTGAATCCCGTTGGCAATACGTCCTGCGAGCGAATTATGACCGCGGCTTGCAATAATTGACTTGATGCTTGTCCTTGCCTCTGCCTCTCCGCGCCGCAAAGAACTCTTAACTCAAGCTGGCTTCAAGTTTCAAGTCGTTCCTTCCTCTATCGCCGAAGTGCGACGCGCCGAGGAAGATGCGGCTTCTTTCGCCGTTCGGCTCGCTCGCGAAAAGGCCCAGTCGGTTTTTGACCAGATTGTTTCTTCGAGGGTTCCAGATCAACTGCTGGTTCTTGGCGCCGATACGATTGTCGTCACCCCTGAGGAAATCCTGGGCAAGCCTCACGGCGCAGCAGACGCTGCGCGGATGCTGCGCCTGCTCTCGGGACGCACACATCTGGTGATGACCGGCGTCTGCCTGGTCTCCGATCATGCCACTGAAGTTGCCGTGGAGACCACCGCAGTCGCTTTCCAGACGCTATCTGAAGACGATATCGCGCGGTACATAGCCACCGGAGAACCGATGGATAAGGCGGGAGGCTACGCCATTCAAGGTTACGCCGCGCGTTGGATTCCCCACATTCGGGGCTGCTATTTCAATGTCGTGGGATTGCCGATCGCCCTGGTGTCAAACATGATCGAAGGCGAGAACCGTCGGACCGCCGCGTTAGTCGCTACGGTTGCCGAAGCTGACTGAGCACTGGCCTTAAGCCTTCGTTGACTTGATCGCCCTTGGGTCGGAATCGATCTCCAAATCGCCACCCTCACCGCTCTGCGAGTAAGCGCCAGGACCAACCACGATCAAACCAAGGATAACAAGCAATGAGACTGCCAGAAGTCCAAACTCTACTGCCTTGAGCATCGCGCCCTCACACTGTTGCGATCATCGCCGCCAATAACGCAGTTCTCGGAACCAGATGTTCGATCAGCACCGATTCATGGTTGGCGTGCGCTCCCTCCCCCACGGCCCCCATGCCATCCAGCGTGGGGATACCGATCGCGGAGGTAAAATTCCCATCGGAGCCTCCGCCGGTGGCTGCTTCATGCAGCTCGAAACCCAACTCGCCTGCCAATGTTGCTGCTTTTGCAAAAAGTTCAATGCCTCGCCTGGTTCTCTCCATCGGCGGCCGGTTAACGCCGCCCGAAACAACGAGGCCGCATTTCTTATCGATTGGACGCATCTGGAGAAACTTCCGTTCTATCTTTTTTGCGTCGGACGCCTTAATAAATCGAAAGTCTACCTCCGCCCAAGCTTCAGCGGCGACGACATTCGATTGCGTCCCGCCTGCGCACACTCCGGGATTTACCGTTATCCCCCGGGCGGGATCCGTAATGGCGCTGATTCGGGCTATCTGGTGGGCCAACTCGACCACCGCACTATGACCGCTGGCGAAATCGATCCCCGCATGCGCCGCTACCCCGTTGACGCGAACCATGTAACTCCCTACGCCCTTGCGTGAGGTCTTGTACGCTCCGCCCAACCCCTGTGCAGGCTCCAACACAAATACGGCTTCGCATCGGGCAGCGATGCTCTCGGTGGTGGATCGGGAGACTGGACTGCCTACCTCTTCGTCACTGTTCAACAACAGGATCACGGGTCGAGCGAAAAAATTGTGCTCTCTCAGGATCGCCAGGGCCGATAAGGCCATGGCTACCCCGGCCTTCATGTCGAGAACTCCGGGGCCGTAAATCCTTCCACCTGCTTGGCGACATGGCATGCTTTGTAAGCAGCCCAGGGGCCAGACGGTATCTAAATGTCCGAGGAGAAGCACCGGTTTCAAGGTTCGCGTCTGGCTGCCGAAGCCAAAACGAGCTTCCAGCAGGTTCGCGAAGTGCCGCTGCCGGTGCCATTTGACGCTCCCGTCGAGCGCCTGGCAAGCGAGCGCTGCGATCTGCATGCATCGATCCACAGAGGCCTTGTCGTTGGAGGGTGACTCCTGCTCAACAAGCCGCCGCAACAGGTCGAGCATGCCGGATTCTCCGCGGCGTGCTGAGTTCGCGATAACCTGGAGGGACTGATTGTCGATCCGGCTTTTTATCTCCTGCTTCATGTGTTCCTTATGCCGAAGCACGATTCCCTCATATGCGATCATGATGTGTCGAAATAGACACACTGCAACTTTCAATCTTATTCAGTAGTCTATGACGGTATGCCCATTTTTAGGGCCAGGATATTTGTTTGAGCGACGCTGCCCACCTGGAACACACCCTCGCCGCGCCAATAGAATTTACAGGAATCGGTCTTCATAGCGGCGCCCCTGTACACATGCGGTTACTCCCGGCCACGGCCGGCTCGGGAATCATCTTCCGGCGCACCGATCTCGATAACTTTGAAATCGGGGCAACCGGCCGCAATGTCGCGAAGGTCAGTTACGCCACCAGTCTGATGCGCAAAGGGGTCCTTATATCCACCACTGAGCATCTTCTGTCGGCGCTGATTGGTATGGGCATCGATAACGTTATTATCGAACTCGATAACCTGGAACTTCCTATTTTGGATGGCAGCGCTCTGCCCTATGTCGAGGCGTTGCGCCAAGCTGGCATTAAGATCCAACGCCGCCGACGTGAATACCTGCGCATCCTGAAGCCGGTAGAAGTTCGCGAGAACGACAAGTTCATCGCTGTTTATCCCGGGGAAGGTTACAGCATCTCGTATGACATTGATTTTCCCCGGCCCATTGGTAGATCGGGATTTGAGCTAGATCTGACCCAGGGCGCCTATGGGAGTCAGATCGCCCCGGCGCGAACATTCGGCTTCCGCGAAGATGAACAGAGACTTCGCGATATGGGATTGATCCGCGGCGTCTGTGAACAGAATGCGATCGTACTGAGCAGCGATGGCATACAAAATGGCCCACTTCGCTTCGGCGATGAGTTCGTTCGCCATAAGGTCCTTGACCTGATAGGAGATTTGGCGCTGGCGGGCCATCACATTCTGGGCCGCGTGGTCGCCGAACGTGCCGGGCACGCGATGCACACTACTCTCGTCTCGCGTTTGTTACGCGACCGCAGCGCCTGGGAGTTGATCACCGTTGCTCCGCAACGGCGACCCGTATACCCTGCTGTTGCCGCCTCCCTGGCTACAGCGTAAGCCTCTTATTTATTGGGTACGTCCGATGCTGAGAGTGTGAGATTTTGCTCTATCCTTAGAAGCAAGCCGTTTCTCGCGCCAGAGACTCCCTGCATTGACAATCCTTATCCCAAAAATGCGGATCCACAACGAAACTTGAGTTAAACCGCTCGCAATGATGGATAATTCGCGATGTCAGTGGAATCGCTATTCTTTGGCGCTCAATATCATTCAAAAACAAACCAGGACGCAGACCTTGCCAGATCGGCATTTCCCTTCACCTTGGAAAGTCTATTGAGAGTAGGAACTAACCATGAATTTCTGGAATGACTATGAAGGCAAAACGATAGCAGGAAGCTATCCGCTAGAGAGGCTTCTCTATCCAGAAGGCCGAAGCGGCCTTTTCGCGACCTCGAATGGTACTGGAACCCCTTCCGTTCTTCGCCTCACTGAGACCTTGAACGATCAGGAGGAGATCCTCGAGCAATGGCAGACAGTCAGGGATTTGAAGCACCCGAACCTGATCGCAATCAGGAGCTTCGGGGCGACCGAGGTCGATGACATCCCGCTGATCTATGCAGTCATGGAGTCGCCGGATATCAACCTCGGCGAGGTGTTGCGCGATCGCGCCATGAATACCGAAGAGACCATGCAGATCGCCACCAGCCTGATTTCGGCGTTACAGGCGCTCCATCGAAGGGGCATCGTCCATGGACACTTGGAACCGGCGAATGTGTTTGCTGTAGGAGAAACAGTCAAACTTCGAAGCGATTGTGTCCGGAAGCCCTTTGACAATGCAGAGACCCTGCAACTCCAATCGCAGGATGTGAAAGACCTGGCAATGGTGTTGCTTCAGGCGCTGACCCGGGAGCGCAGAGTGGAGAGGCTGGCCTCGATTGGGTCGATACCATCCTCTCTGAATGACGCAATCCGGAAGGGACTTAGCGGCGATTGGGGGCTGGATGAAGTGGCTGCAGCATTGGGAACCTCTCCAATTCGAACTCCTAGAGCGGTCGTAGCGCCACCAGTCGATCTTCCGAAAGTTCTCCCCGAAACCGCGAAAGAGGCGCCGCCGGTCGCGAAGAAGCCTGTTGAAACCAAACCTGCTGAGACGAAGCCTTATGTCGCTAAGCCTTATGCCGAGGCCAGGCCTCGCGTAGAGACAAAGCCGCGGGTGGAAAAAGACCAGAACACATTGCCGTTCGGTGGTTCAACACAGAAGTGGCCGAAAGAGTTAGGCGCGTATGCAGCTATAGCGGTCGTATTAATTATGGCTACGATCGCGTGGTATTTCTTTCATCCGCTTACCCCGGAAGCACGAGCGATCGCGTACTCAAAGCCGCAGCCGAGCACTGCGCCAGCTGCAACGGGCAAACCGCTGATAACGGCCCCGGCTGCTGGCGTATCGGCGCCGCCTCCGGCGCCGGTAAGCGTGTCCGCGGCCTCGCCAAGCGCCGACCCACCGTCTTCCCCAATCACCGATACGGCGAGTCGAGACGCATGGAGGGTTGTGGCCTACACCTACAACCGGGAGAGTCAAGCCCGGAAGAAGGTGGAGCGGATCGATCGTCGGCATGCCTCGCTGAAGCCGGATGTGTTCTCACCGACCGGCCATGCTCCTTTTCTGGTCACCCTCGGAGGTCCGATGACCCGCGAGCAGGCGGAAGCCCTCAAGCAACACGCCCGTTCAGCAGGCTTTCCACGTGATACCTACGTGCAGAACTACGTTGCCAAATGAGCGGCTAATCCGGAGCGTCAAAATTGAATATTAGAGAGGGATTTTTTTGACGGATTGTCTATTCTGCAAAATCGTGAACGGCACAATTCCTGCTAGAAAAGTCTTTGAGGATGAGCAGGCGATCGCCTTTCACGACATCAATCCTCAAGCGCCGGTGCACGTCCTCATCGCGCCGCGAGAACACTTTTCTTCCCTCACGCATATGGGCGCGTTAGCAGCACACAAGGACCTGCTTGGTCATCTAGTTCAGGTCGCTATCCAGATAGCCGCAACGGAGAAACTCACGCACGGTTACCGGGCAGTGATTAATACTGGCCCCGATGGGGGACAGACGGTAGACCATCTGCACCTGCATCTGCTCGGAGGGCGCGCCATGGGATGGCCGCCAGGTTGAGATCTGCAATGGCGCAGAAGCTCGTGAGCGATACAAATGTCTATCCGCTTGGCGAGGAGACTTAAGTGAATGACCTAAGCCTCGGCGGCTTCTAATTCTTCTTCTAGACCGTGACGGCGGAGCAGATTCGGAAGATTCTGGGAAAACGCCGAGCGGGGCATGACCATATCGCAGCCTGCTTCTGTCGCTTTGACTTTGAGGTCGCCCTGCAGATGTGACAGGAAACCGATCACCGAAGTTCCACGCTTCAACTTGGCCTTGATTTTGGGAATCAGGGTCAGAGGTTTTGCTCCCGCGTTGTTCAAGTCGAAGACGATCAGGGATGGCTTTTCATCCTCGGGAACGCCGCTGAGGCGGGCGACTATATCCTTGTCCGCCTTAAGAAATCCTACCTTGACGCCCAGTTTGCGGGCGGTTTCCTGAATCTTTGCCAGGAAGAAAAGGTCTTCAATGAAGAAGAAAATCCGCGTCGGAGCGTCGGGCCGGATGGGCGCTGGCGCCGGATCGGGAAGGATTGTCTCGTGGTGATAGCCGTTACCGTTCCCATTGCGAAATTCGATAGTTGAGGGGGGACCGTCGGCCAGATTGCCGTTCGCGACCCGGTAGCTGTGATCCATGGGGCCTACGAAAACCTGCTGACGCCGGGGCTTGCTCTTGCGCCGCGAACCGCTGCCCTGACCATTGCCGCCGTTATTTCCGCCACCATTGTTGTTCTTGCCGCTAAAGCGGCCCTGGTTTGAGGATTTCTGCTTCTGGGTGGGGGCTCCCTGGCCATTTGACTGGCCATTGGCTGGCGCGGTCGCTTGCCCATTGGGCTGCGGGGAAGGTTGACCCTTGATGGCATTGCTACCACTCTGGGCCTTACGTCTGCGTCTGCGGCGACGATGTCCCTGGGACGGTCCCTGCGGCGCTTGCCCCTCTTGCTGCGGCCCTGAGGCCGCCTGGGGCTGGTCTTGTTCTGTTGTCATGCGTGCACTTCCTGGTGCGTTGCGATTGTTGCAGCTTTCATCCGGCTTGAGTGCTGCTGGTTCTCGTTGAAAAACTACCGGCAAACTTAAACAGCCTATCTAGGCTCGGCCGTAGCCAAAGCTTCTGGAGAGGAAGCGAAATCGACATGCTTTGGGCGGTACCTTCAACCAAAAGGTTCAACTCGAAGGAATCTGTGGCCTTACCACAAGCGTTCGCCAGCAATCGTAAACGGGCGATAGGAGCTAAGGGTGAAGACGCTGTCGTTGAAGCGTTTCATTTTAGGTAGTGGCAGCGGGTAATCAAACTCAAGGATTTTCGGCCTGGGATACCGCTGGCTACATTCGCTCGACGAGCAAATCCAATATTACTCATAACCCGCAAATGTTGCAAGTGGACTTTCGGCCGGGAGATCCGGCCATTCTGAAATCGGGCTGGGGAAGTCTCCGTTAGGAAGACTTTAAGGTCCTCAGGCAGATGTAATGGCCAATCACTGGCCTCCCATGAACTACTACCTTGATCGAACTTCCGGGTGACGAGACTGGCTCGTTCTAGGGCGGAGTTCGTACCCGGCGGGCGGCTTGTCCTCTTAGGAACTTGCTCTTCCCGCACCGGGCTATATTTTGAGAGCGATCTTAAACTCGATCACTCCGGTGCATCGCTGGCAATCTCTTAGTAGCAATCGAAGCACCGCGAGACACGATCAATGGAATGAGCGGTTTACCTCCGCCAATTCCTCTGCACTCTTCATTTTCTGGAAAAGGAACCTGCCAAGTCTTCGTAAAACCATAGCTTTCCGTTGTGAAAGTCATTTCATGGTCGCTCGAGATTCACCTTTGGCAATGGGGGCAATAATGAGTACTTCTTCCTCCCAGCACTATTTTGCGAATCGGAGTGCCGCACACCAGGCAAGGTTGCCCCGTTCTCATGTAGACGCGGTGCTGCAGTTGGAAGAAACCACGCACCCCGTCCGCGTCGACATAGTCCGAAACTGAGGAACCGCCGAGCTTAATCGCTTCGCGCAGAACCGTTTGAATACTGACGTGTAGTCGCTCCAACTCGGCCTTACGAAGTCGGCCAGCGATCCGTTTCGGCCGAATTCCTGCACGGAATAGACTTTCGTCGGCATAGATGTTGCCCACGCCATGGAGCAGCTTCTGGTTCAGGAGTGCGGATTTAATTGGCAGATGGCGGCCCCGAAATAGCTTCTGGAAGTCGGCTAGCGCGATGCTCAGCGGCTCCTGACCGGGACCCTGGAAGCCTTGCGCGGTACTCTGATGCGAGGGTTCGACCGACTCGTTTTCCATCCGGAAGATGGCCAATCGGCCAAATCGACGCGGATCGACGAAGCGTAACTCCCGGCCCGACGACAGACCCAACACAGCATGGGTGTGAGCGGGAAGTGGAACCTCCGGCGAGCAGACCAGCAGCCGTCCAGTCATACCGAGGTGCACGATCCACTGCAGCAGGACGCCGCTTCTGGCATCGCCGTTTTCCAGGTCAAAGACGATGTGTTTGCCCACCCGTCGCACCTGAATAATCCGGCAGCCGGCAAGGTCCTGCTCCATCTCAGCAGCGGGCGTCTTGAAGGTTTGCGGTTTTGAACTCAACCAGACCGACTCAATCCGCTGACCGCGGACTCGGTCGTTCACGCCATTGGCGACGGTTTCTACTTCGGGCAGTTCCGGCATGAAATCCTATTTTCTCAAATGGGGCTCCGACCTTCTTATCTGCCCCAAAAAGAGCCACGCGCGCTTTGTCGTTGCCCGGCAGCCGTTATATCATCAGGCGGGCAACGGTCGGATTTTCGAGGATTGATCTGGAAGTTCATGCGAGCTAAAACAGCAGTGGTAGTCGGCGCTCAATGGGGCGACGAAGGTAAGGGAAAGATCGTCGACGTGCTCTCGGAGCGCTTTTCCGTTGTTGCCCGGTATGCGGGCGGCCACAACGCTGGACACACGGTCATCATTGGCGGGCAGAAATTTATCTTGCAGTTGGTGCCCTGCGGCGTGCTGCGCCCCAACTGCCGTGGCGTCATCGGCAACGGCGTTGTTCTGGATCCGGCGGCTTTCCTCAAGGAGATTGGCAAGCTGCGCGAGCTCGGGATTGACGTTGACCGGCAACTGTTCATCTCAAATCGCGCTCAGGTGATTCTGCCATACCACCGCATGATCGAACTCGCGGCGGAAAGCGCTCCAGGACGTCAAAAGATCGGCACCACCAGCCGGGGAATCGGACCGGCATATGAGGACAAGATGGCGCGCAGTGGCCTGCGCGTCGTGGACCTGCTGAATTCCTCGCTGCTCCGGACTCATATTCACAATGCCTGTCACGAGAAGAATGCCATCGCTCATGCGCTTTTTGGCACCGACCCTCTTGATCCGGCAAAAATGTACGAGGAGTATGCCCGCCTGGCCGGGCAGATCGCTCCGTTTGTCACGGACACGGAAGTGCTGCTCAATGCGGCCATTCGTGAAGGCCAAAGCGTCATGTTTGAGGGCGCGCAAGGAACCCTGCTCGACATCGATCATGGAACCTATCCTTTCGTCACCTCATCCTCCGCGACCGCCGGCGGCGCGGTGACCGGCACCGGAGTCGGCCCTACCAAGATCGGCACGGTAATCGGCGTGACCAAGGCCTATGTCACCCGCGTGGGGGAAGGCCCGTTCCCGACCGAGATCCACGACGAGGCTGGTGATTCCTTGCGGGCGCGCGGCCATGAATATGGCGCCGTCACTGGCCGCCCTCGACGCTGCGGCTGGCTCGATCTTCCTTTGCTACGCTACTCAAATCAAGTGAATGGAAGCGAGTGGCTGGTGGTGACGAAGCTCGACGTTTTGGATGAACTTGCGGAAATTCCGGTCTGCACTGGCTACAAGATCGGCGGCAAGCTCATTGATTCCATTCCTGCTGATGTCCGCGGCCTGGAGTCCATTGAGCCGGTCTATCGGACTCTGCCCGGCTGGCGTCAACCGACAGAAGGCATCACAGATTTCGATCGGCTGCCCGTGGCCGCCAAGGAATACCTTCGCTTTCTCGAGAGTGAATCCGGAGCAAGGATCGGGATGGTCTCTACTGGGCCCGATCGCGACCAGACGCTTACTTTACCCGAGTTCTTTGCGGCGTTTGAAGAGCTCCATGCGGCGGTGACAAGCTGATGCGTCGCGAAGATATCAGAAATGTAGTCGCCGGCCTCAGCAACGGAAGATTTATTGACGCCAAGCCGGCGGGGCAGGGAGCAGCATTGTTTCTATGGTGACCTTTACAGTTCGCATGCGTTTCTCTCATGATGATCGCGACAAAGTCGCCGAGATTCTTCGCAACCTCGCACACGCCTCCCGGCAGGAACCTGGCTGCGTAGCCTATGTCCCTCATCAGGTGGATGGCGACGCAGAGACCATCCTGATCTATGAGCAATACCGGGACCAGGCAGCTGTCGATGCTCACCGGGCGACTCCTCACTTCCAGCAATATGCGGTTGGGGGCCTTTATCAGCTCATGAAAGATCGAGCGATCGAGACGCTTGACGCGCTCGTTTGAGCAGAATGACAAAAGATCGCGGACTGGACCTGTCTGCGAAATCTCGAGGGCGGAGACCAAATTTTTTGATGCTTGAGCGCTTCAGGCAGAGAGTCTGTTCGACTTCGCCCGCGCTACCGGATTCCGGGGTCGGAGCAGGTTTTCTCATTGCTGGATCAGTTCGACTCGCGTTCTTCGCAGCCGAACGCCCTGTTCAAGACGACTGAAGATATTTGGGATACCCTACAGTTGAAGTGGGAGCCCCCTCTGCCGATGCGCCTCCGAGCTAAGGACCGATCGCCTGCAGTCTACTCGCGAATCTCTCTGGCGGCAGCATGTACCGTCCTTCCTGTGTTGTTGATCTTCGCCACGCCATCTCGCGCGGGAACTCCTGTGAATGCCGAACTGCCTAGCCTCCCTTTGGTTCCGAAGCGCGAGTCCCGCGCCGTCCACAAACAAATCGAGACGCTGGAGATGCAGTGGCGGCAGGCTCAGATCGACAACGACATCACGGTCATGGACCATTTACTTGCAGACGACTACGTCGGTATCTCGGCGAATGGCACAATCGAGACGAAATCGCAGGTAATTGCGCAGCGGAAAGCCGGAACCCTCAAGATCACACAACTCGATCTGGATGATCTGAAAGTGCGTCTTTACGGGGACACCGCCGTTGTGACTTCCAAAGCAGAACTGCAGGGAGTCAATGGCCAAAGCGATATCAGCGGAAAATATCGATACACTCGCGTTTACAACCGCCGACTCGGACAATGGAAGATCATCAGCTTTGAAGCCAGCCGTATCCACGATGCGGACGAACGGCCCGGTCGCCACCAATAGGCAGTGCCCCGGGCTTTCGACCCTGTAGCATCGACGATGACGGCTGCATCTCGATATTCGCCAAAGGAGGCCATCAAGCTGCTACGCCAGGTTGCGGAACTCCTATCCAGGCGGAGGGTCTTTCGTCGCCGGTTTCCTGCGAAATACGGCAGCGCTCAGCTTTACGTCACCCCCGAATGCGGACTCCGCTATCTTCGAGGGAATCTGGAATCGGTCGATCCCATGCTCCTGGATCTCGCTGCAGAGCTGGTTCAGCCGGGCGCTGTCGTGTGGGATGTCGGCGCGAACCTTGGACTCTTCTCCTTTGCTGCAGCCGGGCTCGCGGGCGTCGATGGCCAGATCTTCGCGCTTGAACCGGACACCTACCTGGTAGGCCTGTTGCGACGTTCGGCACGCTTGAAGAACGCTCATGCTGCGCCGGTAAACGTCATCCCCTGCGCGGTTGCGGATACGATGTCACTGGCTACCTTCCACATCGTGCAGCGGGCGCGGGCAGCCAACTACCTGGCCGGTCACGGAGCCTCCCAAACCGGTGGAGTTCGAGAAACTCAGCGGGTCCTGACCATTACTCTTGATTGGCTCGCCACCCAGATCCCCACACCGGACGTGATCAAAATCGACGTCGAAGGGGCCGACCTTCGCGTCCTCTACGGAGCGGAGGAGTTGTTGCGAGCGAAGAAACCAGACCTTGTCTGCGAAGTGTACGAGGCGATCGCCGACGATTTCACTGCCTTTTTGTCGGATCTTGGTTATACGCTTTTCGATGGGAACGTACCCCGGGAGACGAGGCGACCGATCAGCCGCGCCGTCTATTCCACCCTGGCGATCTCGAAGCACAAGGCGTCACTGCATCGCAAATCGATCTGATCGGCTCATGCTGCTCGATCTATTCAGAACGAGAGGCAGCAAGTATGGCGTCCGCGATTGCCGCCGCCTCGACGGCCGCCGGTACTTCGTGCACCCGAACGAGGTCAGCTCCCGCCAGGACCGATGCCGTGACCGCGGCGAGCGTCGCGTTGCTCCGATCGATGACCGCTGCATCGACCCTGCCATAGAGGGCCGCGAGAGTTCTGCCTAGAAAGGATTTGCGCGAAACCCCGCAGAGTAGCGGCTTTCCCAATTCCCGCAGTTCATCCAGACGCGCGAGTAGCGCGTAGTTGCTCTCATAAGCTTTGCCGAAGCCGATTCCGGGATCGAGGACGATCCGTTCGCTTCGAACCCCCGCGGTCATTGCGGCTTGGAGCCGACAGGACAAATCCGCTTTCACCATAGGCGCGACATCCTCGGCGCTCAGCCGGGGCAGCGTCTTCCATTCGTCTGGCCGGCCGCGTGTATGCATCAGGACCACACCGCACTGCAGGTCGGCGCAGGTCTCGGCCATCTCACTATCCCAGAGGAAGCCGCTGACATCGTTCACGATCTGCGCTCCTGCTGCGACCGCAACCCGGGCGGTCTTTGCCTTGTAGGTGTCGATCGAGATCAGTGCGTCGGGACGTGCTTCAAGCAAGGCTTGGATGACGGGCAGGACGCGATCGATCTCCTGCTCTGCGGAAAGCGCCTCGTGCTTGCCCGGGCGGGTCGACTCGCCGCCGACGTCGAGGATGCCGGCGCCTGCGTTCAACATCGTCAGCCCGCGTTCAACCGCTTTCTCTTGGTCGCCGGCCAAGCCGTCTCCGGAGAACGAGTCGGGGGTGATATTCAGAATTCCCATGACCGTGGTTTGCACGCCCAGCGAAAGCCTGCGGGTGCGTAGTTCCCAGGACGATGTAGCTCGCCGAGTGAATGCCATAGCGTGATTTTAGGGCAGGCGAAACCAGGGCGGCTTTCGATGAAAGATGGGCAATGCTACACTCCGGCCAACGATGAACCTCCGCAAACTGTTCCTGTTCGTCTTCATTTCTGCGCACATGGTTGCGGGGGCGCCCCACAAATCTGCAGCCGCGAGGAGCCGCACTTCTCTCGCCAAGGCCATTGACGTCATTCTCGAGGATCCTGCAATCTCCCGCGCTCACTGGGGCATCTCCGTTACGACTTTGGAAGGGAAACCCCTCTATGCTTTCAACGACGGCCAGTCGTTTGAACCAGCTTCGAATGCCAAGCTCTTTACCACCGCGGCTGCTTTCGCAGTCTTCTCGCCCGCTACCCGTTTCACAACTAAGGTGATCAGTCGCGGCTCCATCGATCCGCAAGGGACGCTCGATGGCGACATCATTCTAGAGGGTGCGGGCGATCCTTCGATCTCGGGGCGCTCCTGGCCTTATGCGGGAAAGACGGAACGTCCAGATCCGCCACTGCAGGCGCTCGACGCGTTAGCCGATCAAGTGGTGAAATCCGGCATGGTTCGCCGGGTGACCGGCCGAGTGGTCGGCGACGACCGCTGGTTTCCTTTCGAACGCTATGGCGCCGGCTGGGGATGGGACGATCTGCAATGGGAATATGGCGCGCCAGTCTCCGCGCTCAGTGTCAACGACAATGTCGTGTATCTGGATCTGATGCCAGGCGAGAAGCCGGGCGATCCCATCGCCGCCACCTGGAATCCTCCAGTTCCTTACTATGCTTTGGAAAACGGCGCCCTTACCGGGCCCGCTGCTCCGAAGCCTGAACTCGGTCTGGACCGCCAGCCCGGCTCTAAAATTGTTCGGCTCTATGGCGTTCTTCCGGTGAATAGCAAAGGCGTTCACCTTGCGCTAGCCATCGAGGATCCGGCGGAGTTTGCCGCCCTCGCCTTCCGCCAGATCCTGATCGATCATGGCATCGCAGTAGTCGGAGCCTCGGCTGCCGAGCATAGTTTTCCGTTTTCAACCACCGAGTTTCTTAAGGAGGTGAAGATGCCACTGCCCTCGAACCTGGCATCGGGCCGGCCGCTCGCGGCTCCGGTCGAGGCATCCGCAGAGCGCGTGCTGGCCACCTATGCCTCGCCTCCGCTGAGCCAGGACCTGATGGTGGTGAACAAGGTTAGCCAGAACCTGCATGCCGAGTTGATTCTTCACGATCTCGGCAGATCGGTTCTCAACGATGGATCGACTGCCGCCGGAGCGCGAGTGGTGCGCCAGTTCCTGATGCAAGCCGGGGTCGATCCCTCCGACTTCTTGTTCTTCGATGGATCGGGTTTGTCACCTCAGGACTTGATTACTCCACGGGCGGCAACCACTCTGCTCGTCTATGCCGCTCGCCAGCCTTGGGGAGGCGAGTTTCGTGCTACCTTGCCCATCGCCGGGGTGGATGGCACTCTAGCGGCGCGCTTTCAGCAGTCGCCGGTTAAGGCCAAGCTTCTGGCCAAAACCGGAACGCTCGCCGAAGTCAATACTCTGAGCGGCTATCTCACCACTCGCAGTGGCAAGACAGTCGTACTCTCGATCCTCTGTAATGATCATGACCCGGCCGGCGACGGAGCTCGCAAAGCCACCGACAGGATTATCGAGGCCATCTATGCGGCGCTTTGAGCTGACCCAAACGCGGGTTTGACCTCGTCAGCCTGATAAACTCCACAAAGAGAGCGAAGCGCATTGACCTATCCCCAATTGACCACCTCATCTAGCCATTCAGAATGACCATCAGACTTTTTAATACTCTCAGCTCGACCATCGAGGACTTAGTTCCAGCGGGCGCCAAGACTTTCGGCATGTATGCCTGTGGCCCTACCGTCTACGACTATGGCCATATCGGCAACTTCCGGACCTTCCTCCAGGTCGATGTTTTGCGGCGTTTTCTCAAGCAGCAGGGAATCACTGTTCGCCACGTCATGAATGTGACCGACGTGGACGACAAGATCATTCGCAACGCCGCGCTTGCAGGGCTTCCGATCGAGGAATATACGCCTCGCTTCGAACAGGCATTCTTTGAAGATCTGGATTCGCTCAACGTGGAGCGACCTGAGGTGATCGCGCGGGCCACGGAGAACATCGCGGAGATGGTTGCGTTGATCGATCGGCTGGCTGCCCAGGACCTGGCTTACCGGACCGAAGACGGTTCCTGGTACTTCCGGATCGCCGGATTTCCCGAATATGGAAAGCTCTCGAAGAAAGACTTCAATGGGATCAGCGACGGAGCCCGCGTGGATCTCGACGAATACGACAAGGATTCCGCCCGCGATTTCGCCTTGTGGAAGGCCCCGAAAGAGGGTGAGTATCGTTGGGAGACGCACCTCGGACCGGGGCGCCCTGGCTGGCACATCGAGTGCTCCGCCATGGCGATGAAGTTTCTCGGCGAAACCTTTGATCTGCACGCGGGTGGGGAAGACCTGATGTTTCCCCATCACGAGAACGAAATTGCCCAATCGGAATCAGCCACCCACAAGCAATTTGCGCGTCACTGGTTTCACGTGCGATTCCTGCTGGTCGAGGGGCGCAAGATGTCGAAGTCGGAGGGAAATTTCTATACCCTTCGCGATCTTCTGCTCAAGGGTTTCAAGGCCTCGGCGATCCGTTTCCTGTTGATTTCAGTGCCCTATGGCCAGCAGCTGAACTTTACCTTCGAAGGTCTTGCCGCGGAGACCGGCGCCGTCGATCGCCTTCGCACCTTTCACCAGCGGGTGAAGACGGCCGCAACCATCGAAGGAAGCAACCAGTCTCTCGCTGCCGAGGCCGAGCGGGCAGTCCATGGATTTTGTGCCGCGCTCTCCAACGACTTGAACACCGCCGAAGCTCGGGCGGCCATCTTCGAGCTGGTTCGCGCAGGCAATGCCGCTATCGATTCCGGCGCTCTTGGGGCTGAAGATGTGCCGCGTATCCTTGGGGCTCTCCAGCGCTTCGACGAAGTCTTTGCGGTACTTGAAGATCGTGATGAAGAGATCACCCGGACCGCCCTGGAATGGGCCGAGCGCGAGGGCCGCCTGGATCAGGCTGCTCCGGAGCTGCTTGCCACGATGTCCCTGGGAGACGCACAGATCGATGCTCTGGTCGAGGAGCGCACACTCGCCAAACGAAGCCGGAACTTCGCTCGCGCGGATGCGATTCGCAAGGAGTTGGCGGAAAAGGGAATCGTGCTGGAAGATTCAAAAGACGGCGTCCGGTGGAAGCGAAGATGAGGAAGCCAGGGTTCACTTCTCCGGACGCATGAGTCGATGTTCGTCAGGAGACGAATCGTGGAGGCAGATCCTCAAAGATTTCCGGAAGCGCTGCAGTCGCCGTGACCGATGAATCCATGACTTGCTTGAAAGTAGCTTGGAATTGCTGCATCTCGGGCCTGGTACCGACCGTAACCCGCACCCACGTGGGCATGATTGGCCAGACGCGCCCGATGTACACGTTTTTCGCCGCCATAGCGTCGATCACGATCTTTCCGGGACGGTTCGTCTGCACCATGAAGCAGTTGGTCACGGAGGGAATGAATTCGTAGTTGTTCGAGCTCAGCCAGGCGAAAGTCTCGTTGCGAACGTCAGTGATGATCTTCTTCCGCTCGGGGACGAGGTTCTTGTCTGCCAGGCTGGCACGGGCCGCCGCCACCGAGGTTACCGGCATTGAGTTCCACCCGTTGTAAGCTTGCACCTTGGCTACAAGGTCAGGCCGGCCGATGGCGAATCCACAGCGCAGACCGGCCATGCCGTAGACCTTGGAAAAGGTCCGCAGCACGATCACATCCTTGTCTGCCGCGGCCATATCGAGGCAGGGAGGTGCATCCGAGAGATGGATGTAGGCCTCATCGATCAGCAGGATCGAGTCCTTCGGCTTGTTGGCCAGCAGATATTCAATATCCGCGCGAGGCGTCGTGGTTCCCGTGGGATTGTTCGGATTGCAGATATAGAAGACGCCAGCGTCGGGGGCTTGCGCGAGCATCGCCTTCACGTCGTGGGAATGGTCCGCTTTGAGCGGAACTTTCACCACCTTGGCGCCGCTCATCTTGGAGGCCATCAAGCCCGCTTCATAGCCGGGGTCTGCGGTGACGAAGCTCTTCCCGGGTCCGGTATACGCGAGCACCGTGTAGTGAAGGGGTTCGCTCGATCCAGCGTAGACCATCACGTATTCGGGCTTCAGGCCTTCTTGCGCGGCGAAGTACTTCACCAGATCAACCTGCAGGTCCGTCCGGTAACGGCCGCCATTTCTTGTCATCTCTTCGCAGGCGGTACACGCCAGCGGGGAAGGTCCCATGGGGTTCTCATTCGCATCGATGTAGACGCCTCCGGCCAGATGCACCTTTGGCGCGCGGCGATTTTGCGCGGCTAAGCGGGCTTCGGTAAAGATCGGAATGGCGCCGGCCGCCGAAGCCGCTGCGGCAAAGCGCAAAAAGGAACGACGGGAAATGGCGGCCGGGGAAGGTAGATCTTCCGGAGGACAACACGACGTCTCGAGCTCATGATGAATGACGTTCATACGCTTACCTCACATGTGAATTAGGCGAAGCACAAGCGGGCGATGAGATCTTTGCGGACAGGAAAATGTCTCTTGTTTTGTAAGGCGGCGATCGAGGCAACAAGCAGGGAGCGTGGCGGAGGAGCCAGTCATGGCTCAATGTAGCTCTGCGCGGAAACCAAAACAAGGAAAATGGAGTATGTTCGCGCCTCTAGAAAGGAAAAGTCGATAGTGGGAATAAAAACGCTTGATCGGGACACACAAGGCCCAAGGAACTGATCAGGCAATTGGCCGGGCAGACCGGCCACTCTCTCGGCTTGACCGCTGCAGCAAGCTCACCGACGCATAGGCGCCGAGCCAGGATCCAACCGCGGCGAAACAAACGTACACCCAGTTTCGGGTGTAGCTGATCACTGCAAAGGCGGAGAGTAGATACCAGGCGCTGCTCCAGGTCGCGGCCTGCAGCCGGCGCCGTGCCGAGACAGCCGCTGTAAACATGACGTATACCGCGTCGGTCGCTGCAGTCGACGCGACCACCCCCAACGCCAGCCAAGGTTGAATTGGTTCAATTAACCCGATCTTGACCACAGTCTTACCCCCAGGGCGAAATAGTACACTTTCGTCGAGAATGGGCTATCCAAATTGATAGACAACCAAAACCCGACAGGCGTAGGATCCCATGTCGTGGCTGCCATGTACGGCCAAAGTGAATGCCAGCCATGTCGTAGGAACGACCCGGCAGCAGAACGCCGGCACCAACTGATTTCGGGAGAAGTCTAATGGCAAACGAACACGATCCACGCACGCACAACCAGCCCAGCCACGAAGCGCAGGTGAAGGGCGGTCAGCATTCGCATCAGGGAACGCAGCAGGGGTCTCACGAAACCACTACCGGCCAACACGACCAGGGCAGTGGCGGCAACAAATCCAAAAAAGAGGATGGACGCAGCCATAATCAGCCCAGCCATGAGGCCCAGGTTAAAGGCGGAGAGCATTCGCATTCCGGCAGCCAAAAGAAGTAATCGCCGGCAGGTGAGGGCTGGCGGCTCAGCCCCCACCTGCTGCTCTTGCGTTAAAGCCTATTCATCGTGCCTTCTCCGACTTGAACTACAATCAGCTCTTGAATCACATTCAGGAGATCACTTGCGTACTTCATTCTTCTCTGTTTTGGGTTTCTTTGCCTCATTTGGTTTGACTCTGGCGGTATCTGCGCAGCAATCGTCAACATCGATTCCCCCAACTCCGCCAACCGGCGCCCCCTGGAGCTATTACGGCCACACCGGACCATCCAACTGGGGAAGACTTGATCCGGCGTATTCGGCCTGCGCCAAGGGAAAGCTGCAATCGCCAATCGACATCCGGAATCCGAAACTGAATAAAGCCCTGCCGCCCATCGAATTCCATTACGTCAGTGGGCCCGTCAATCTGGTGAACACCGGCCACACCATTCGTGTCAACGTCACCCCCGGTGGGTACATCGTGGTTGGCGGCGCGCGTTACGAGCTGATCGAATTCCACTTCCATCACCCGGCGGAGGATCTCGTCAACGGAAAACTGAGCGACATGGTGATCGACCTCGTGCACAAGAATGCTGCGGGAGAATTGGCGATCATCGCCGTGCGTCTCAATGAAGGTCAAGACAATGGCGCGCTCGCGGCCCTTTGGCCGAGTTTGCCGAAGACAGCGGGAGCGACGACCTCGATTGACGCCACTTTCAATCCGCTCGGCCTGCTACCGAGCGATCGCAGCTATTGGAGCTATGTGGGGTCGATTACAGTGCCCCCTTGTACGGAAGGCGTTCACTGGCTTTCGATGCAAAACCCGGCCGATATTTCCCAGGATCAGCTTCAGACCTTTGGCAGACTTTATCCGGACAATGCCCATCCGCTGCAGGCGACCCACGGGAGAAAGATCGAAGCCAGCCAATAGACTTGAAGTTTTAGACGGCGTGGAGCCGTTCGTCGGGTACTTGTTGGCAACTTTGAAGTGACCAGGGAGGCGACTCCGCGCTACGCCTCAAAAGCATTGACAGTCGTAAATCTCTATGTCAACGTTGGTCGAGCAAACAGGACGCACTCCGCCTCCGTCCCACGCTTGCCAACGAGCCGTCGATGCGTTCTCTTCCTCTTATTCACTGGAGTCGAAAATTCGCTCAATGATGCCAAACCTCGCAGACTTCCTGCGGGCGCTGCCTGGGCGGCAAATCATCCAGGATTATTATTAAACTCGCCCCTCATGGACGAAACCTCTCCTTCAGCGAACTCTCCAATAAGCGGGAGAACTTCCACGCAGATGGCACCCACTGCCAATGTGTCGGCTAAGGCACATTCCCCTCGAATCCAACACCGTTATAGGAGCCCAGAGACGCTATGAAGACAGACATCCAGAAGATGGCACTCGGCGTATTTCTCTGTTCATTTTCGTTCTCAGGTCCTTTCATCTACGCACAGTCACTGGTAGAAGTGCCTCGCCTGGTTGGTCAGGCGGTGGATCATGGTTCCGTTCCCGCACAGCAGGAGTCGAACGTCACCGTTCATCTCAAGCTGCACAATGAGGCGGCATTTGGCGAGGCGGTGGAAGGTCTCTACGACCCTGCGTCTCCCAACTATCATCACTGGATGACGGAGAGCGATTTCGCGAAGTATGCTCCGTCCAGCGACGAGGTAGAGGCGGTAAAGGGCGAGTTGCGTTCGCGGGGCTTGTCGATCGTCAGCGTTGACCAGAATGGTTTCTCGGTCCGCGCGCATGGTACGGCCGTCAATCTGGAACGTGCCTTCCAGACGCAGCTGCATTTGCTCGAGTATCAAGGCAGGTCAATCACGGCGAATGTAACTCCGGCGAAGCTAACCGGAGCTGCGGGGGATCTCATCGCCGGTATTACCGGACTTACAAGCTATTCCCTCAAGCCGCAGTTCAAGCGTCCCTTAGACGTGCGGACCGGAAAGCCGCTGCCGGGCATTTCGCAGAAAGCAGGAAGCGCATTGGTCAACCTTGCCGCTGCTTACACGAACCAGTGCTTTGGCTCGCCATCCAGCGAGTATTTGACCACTGCGGGCGCAACTCTTCCGGTTGGCCTTTACTCCGGAAACACTTACCTGCCTGGAACGACATTGCAGTGCGGTTGGACGCCGGATCAGATACAAGACCACTATGGCCTCTACTCGGCTTACGTCAACGGAATCACCGGCGCCGGGCAGACCATCGCAATCCTTGACGGACCAACTAACTCCGACTACACGACGGATCTTACCAATTTCTCGGTCGCTACTGGATTACCAGCCATTACTCGTGCGAACTATCAGGTTATCTTTCCCGATGGAGTTCCTACCCCCTTCGCAGACCGTCAGTACGATGCCACCCCTGAAACGCAGATTGACATCGAGTGGTCGCACGCCATTGCACCCAAAGCTAAGATCGACTTGTTCATCCTGCCGACCGACGATTGGGAGGAGTTTGAGTACGCCATTCAATACATCGTCAATCACAAGCTTGCGAAGGTGATTTCCGTCAGCTATGGATTGCCGGAAGCGTTGTTCAGCCCGGCGATCTTGCGCGGTTTCGAACGGACCTTGAAGATCGCTGCGGCGGCGGGGGTTGCCGTGCAGTTCTCGAGCGGCGACGTTGGCGACCAAGGTCTCGGCTCCCCTGGTGCGGGCGGAGATCTCTACCCAGGAGCCTCGGAGTACGTCACATCAATCGGGGGAACCAGCATCGGAATACCTGGCCCGAATGGACCTGTTGACGTCGGCTGGGGCAACAATGCCACTATCCTTTCTACTACTCAAGACGGTCTTCTAGATCCGCCTTTTGCGACCGGCCTCGCGGGTGGCTCCGGCGGCGGCGAAAGTAGTCTCATTGCTAAACCTTCCTGGCAAAGCAAGCTGATGGGCACCGGCCGCGAGCAACCGGATATCTCCGCGCTGGGCGATCCGTACACCGGCGCAATCACTTTTGTAGCTGGCCAGGTGATTGTTTCTGCCGGCACCAGCTTGGCGGCGCCGATCTTTTCGAGCTTATGGCTTTTGGCCGATCAGGCGGCCGGAGAGTCTCTCGGGCAGGCTGCCCCGATGCTGCCGAAGCTGCTGGGCGCCATTCGCGATGTCGTTCCTCTGGGGTCGTCGAGTAATGTTACCGGGGCCATTATCGACAGCTCCGGCACGACCTCCTACTCCGCAGCTGCGTTGGTGCCTCCGCTCTTTTCCACTACTGATTTTTACAGCACTTTATGGGACCAGAGTGGAGATGGATCGGGAGCCTTCATCGATCTCACCTTTGGAACTGACTCCTCGCTTAAAGTGACAAAAGGTTGGGATGATGTCACCGGCTATGGAGTCCCAAAGGGCTATGCGTTCATCAAAATGGCCGCCTCGTTGAAATAGGTATTCCCGCCACTCAGACGTCGCTTGTCGCACCTTTCCGCGCAGGAAGAGAACTGCGGCGCCGACGAAAATAACTCGAGCCGAAGTACAGCGGCGGTATGAAAGCCAGGCCACTGTACCTCGGCTCTAGAGTATGTCACTGCTGCGCTTACGAAACAGCACCCGGCGACGCTCTCGCCAGTGCTCGTCGAGCGCTATCAGTGTCCATTCGATGGCTGGAGACAAGTAGCGCAGGACGGTCTCGTTCGATGGGTGGATGCGCAGAGCGGGCGCAACAAAATGAAGCAGCGGCGGCAAATCGGCGAGTTGGAGACCGGTAAAGTATCCGTAGCGATGCAGTGAATCCCGCCCTCCCGTTTGCATGCTGTCACCCTGTAGCTTGCGCACCCGGAGCCAGTAATCCAGCCCCTGCAGAGGGAGGTGCAGATCCTCATCCGCCTTCAACTCCAGCACCAGCAAGCGGCCGCCATGATCGACCGTGAGCATGTCGAGCATTCCCCGGTCGCCCGCCGCGAATGCGGGTACCTGCGCATAGATATGTTCACTCACGATCTGCGGCTCGATCTCGACCAGGTCGCGACGCAGCACCGACTCCAGCCAGCGTTCGGGTTGTAGCCGGTAGAGAGGGTCGCGCATATTTCCGCCGGAATGGCGGCTCTCGAGGAGCCTGCCGACCAATTGCGCGAACAGCTCTTCGGTCTCCGGCGTCAGCGCAGTTTCGTTTGCGCCCGCGCCAAAGGTGATCTCATTTCGTGGTGCGAAGGAATTGGCCGCCAGTCCCCGGCGTACGCGTGCAAACTCTAACCCGTGCAGCAGAAAGGCCACTTCAGCAGCATTGCGCGGCCATACTTCTACGTGGCCGCTGGCGGCTTGCGGCAGCATGCTGAAGACCCGGTCGATGGCCTCTCTGGCCCGCTCCAGCGCAGTCTGGCGGTCGAACGAGTGCACCAGCCTGACATCCAGGTTGCCCTGATCGGCAGGATCCAACTGCGTCAACTCGTCGCTGCGCTCGTCCAGTTCATAGAGTTCCCATTTAGCCAGCGAGGGGTTCATCCATGCCATCCTGGCTCGGGTCACCTCGCTCGTGCCATAAGGAACGATGACCTTCAGGCCTTCCACGAGCCGACGGCCCCCACTCTGTTCGCGGCAAAAAGCGAGCCATAGGGTTCCTAGCGTCAACACCCCATCGATGGTGGCCTGAGATTCGTCGCCACCCACGCCGATGACCGCCCAGGCACTGCCGCCGCGCGCCAGTATGCCGCGCGCGTAGGCAGGGCCGAAGCTGTGCTCCAGATCCATCGCATTTCGGATCCCTTCTGCGCTGTAGTCAGGGAAGCATCGGCCAAGAACCCTTTCTAGTATTTGGAGGTATTTGGTGCGCGCGGCGGTACGGGTTGTCGGTGTCCGCTGATCGCGATCCGAGACCATTTGCAGAAGCTGAGGCTTCACCTGACCGAAGCGTTTTACCTGCAGCCGCAAGCTGCCATTCTTCGCTTCCACGGCGGCTACGGTACGAACCAGGTTCTTCTCCTCCGACCAGAGGTGCAGAATACAGCGCCCATACTCCGCCGAGAGCGCATATTTGGCCACCGCCATGTCGAACAGGACGCGCCCGCCTTCAATGACCACCGCCCGCGGATGATCGACAAGGAATCCTTCAAGCAGCTGCGTGAGAGAAGCTGCGGAGGTCTCATTGACGATGGTCGGCACTCCGCCATCATCTTCGTCCTCCGGCAGCTAGGCAAGCAGATTCGGAACAGTTATCAAAACGGGGAACATCGTAGTGCCGAATCTACCATCCCAGACGCTTCTTCAATTCAAGGACGTGGGCGGTGTGGTGGCGGCTATGCCAGCTATAGTGCGCAACGACTTGATCCAGAGATTCCCGGCCCATCTCCGGATGCACATATCCGTGCTTCCAGCTCTCGGCATCGAGAGATCTCAGCAGGAAGACCCACCTCTGGTGGAGCGAATCGAGCAGCGCTAAGGAGACATGCACGGGAAGGCTTCGTGCGTCACTCAATTCAGCCCAGCGTGCCTCATCGTAGGGCTTGATCGTGGGCCAGCTTTCGGTAAGCGCCATGCGAAAACGCACGTATGCGTTGGTATGACTGTCCGCCACGTGGTGGACTAGCTGGCGGACAGTCCAACCGCCATCGCGGTACGGCGTCTCCAGTTGAGAATCGGACAGATTACCAACTGCGTCCTGCAACCTGGCAGGCAACGCTTCGAGTACGGCGATGGCTTCGGTCCGCTCTTCATCGGTTCGGTTGCTGCTCGCTTCGTACGCGCCGATTGGGTACCGAAGCTTGAAATCAGATGCGTCCAGCGCAGGAGTTCCACTCATGCGCTGGACAATACCACATTCTCTTTCTGGATATTTATGGTTTTTGGGGAGGCTCGCCAAAAACCAATCTTAGGCTTTCTCTAGGAGTGATGAGGCTCTAGGAGTGATGAGGCGCATGGTGATGATGACGGCGATGGCGACGATGATGGTGGGTCTGAGCAAAAACCGGTGCTGCGAAGATCAGGAGCAGGGAGAGAGCCAAAAACTTTTTCATAGCGCTAAGAATATCAATTGTCGAGGCCGCTCACCTGTGCAAGAGTTGGCGGCGCCATCCAAGCCGCCGCCCTCCTCCAGCATGACTGATGCCGGGGAAGCTAATGGGCTGAGCCTTCGTCGAAAATGACGAAGGCGGAGGGACCAACAAGAGCCGTGTGAGGTGGGAATTGCCGGCGTCGCTTTGCTCCAGCAAAGCAATCGCCCCCGGCCAGCGCAAGGAGTCTAACAGGCGCAAGGAAGAGATCAATACGCCCAAAGTTGTAGTCCTGAAGGGGCTACACTCGGCCTGAACACGATTTGGGCTGCCTACTTGGGACCCGCCGCCTGGGATCGCCTACAATCGAATTGTCGCCCCGTTCATCTAATTTTCAGAGGGATTTCATGTCCACAACCGTATCGACGCCTGCCAGTCATGCCGAATCCGCAAACAAACGCTACTTCTTTGACAAATTTGGCCTGACGGAACGCCTTCTGGAGCGTTGCCTCGGCGAAGCACTCTCCGCCGGAGGCGACTACGCCGATCTCTACTTCGAATCGATCGCGTCGACTTCGATCGGGGTGGACGAGTCGCTGGTGAAATCCGCGAGCCAAGGAGTAAGTGCAGGATGCGGCATCCGCGTGATCTCCGGTGAGCGCACCGGCTATGCCTACACTGACGACCTTTCTTCGGAACGGCTGCTACGCGCTGCCCGCACCGCATCATTGATCGCCAATGGTCCGACGAAGGAATTGGTCACAGGATTTAACGCGAATGAGAGCCAGAGACCAAGCCTGTATCCCATTCCGGCGGCGGACTCTGACGCATCGCTCGCCGCCAAGCTTTCGCTGGTGATGCGGGCCGACAAAGCCGCTCGCGCTTTCGATGCCCGGATTGTCCAGGTGCGAGCCAGCTACTCCGACGAGCTTCGCCGGATCCTAATTGCGGCCTCTGATGGCACCTTCGCCTCGGACACCCAGCCCTTGGCGCGATTGAATGTTTTTGTGATCGCGAAAGACGGCGCGCGGAACTCCAAGGGTACTTCCGGTGGTGGAGGCCGAGTTGAGCTCGACTTTTTTGAGGACACCAAATCGCCGGAGCACTTCGCCAACGAAGCAGCCAGGCAAGCCATCCTCCAGCTCAACGCAGTAGCTGCTCCTGCTGGCGAAATGGAGGTCGTCCTGGGGCCCGGCTGGCCTGGCGTCTTGCTTCATGAAGCAGTTGGCCACGGCCTCGAAGCCGACTTCAACCGCAAGAAAACCTCCGCATTTGCCGGCTTAATCGGCCAGAGTGTCGCCAGTTCGAAGGTCACGGTAGTCGACAACGGGACCATGCCCTCCCGTCGCGGCTCATTGAATGTCGACGACGAGGGCGCAGCCACCCAGGAGACAGTGCTGATCGAAAATGGTGTCCTTAAAGGCTACCTTAGCGATAAGCTCTCCGCGCGATTGATGGGCATCGCCTCGACTGGCAGCGGACGCCGAGAGAGCTATCAGCACATCCCCATGCCGCGCATGACCAACACCTACATGCTCAATGGCGAAGACGTTCCCGAAGATATTATCCGCAGCGTGAAGCGCGGGCTCTATGCGGTTAACTTCGGTGGCGGTCAGGTAGACATTACCAGCGGAAAATTTGTCTTCTCCGCGTCCGAAGCTTATCTGATCGAAGACGGCAAAATTACTGCTCCGGTGCGCGACGCAACGCTGATTGGTAACGGGCCGGAGGCGTTGAAATATGTCTCGATGGTCGGCAACGACCTGGCACTGGACGAAGGAATCGGCACCTGCGGCAAGGATGGTCAGAGTGTTCCGGTCGGGGTAGGCATGCCCACCATCAAGCTCGATCGGATGACCGTCGGAGGCACAGGAAACTAAGCCTTCGAACAGGTTCGTCTTCTGCCCTTGTTTATCTCCTTAGGTGGAAGCGTAGGCATGGGTATATTCGCCTTCTTCTTTCGGCGACTTCCAACGGCAAGCCGGTTCCGGTCCCTTCTAGCGCCCTTGGCGCCTGATCACCGCTCGATGACCTCCGCTTCATCTTGCCGTCTTATACTGAGAACGGCCCGACATCCCTCCATGGAGTCAGCAGCAATGATCACTCCTTTTCGAGTGTCCGTCTTGGTGCTGTCTGCGAGCTTCGCTTCTCCAGGGCACGCTCAGACGCTCCAGCCTCGGCCGCAAACTCCACCAGTCTCCGCTTCACAGAGCGATAAAGCCTCCCAGATCAAAGTCCAGGCGCCCGTGCTCTCGGCAGGCACGAGCCTCCAGGTTGAACTGCCTCGCTCCCTGCCTATGAAGAAGGGAGAACCGGTCGCAGCCACACTCCTCTACCCGCTCTATGTCGACGGAAGAATGGTGTTGCCCAAGGGCACGCCCGTTCACGGGGAAGTGACCTACCTGAATCCGGACCGGTCGATGCGCAACCACGCGCGTCTGCACGGGGATTTCACCCCATTTCATCAGCCGGAGGTGCGTTTTGACGACCTGGTTCTTTCCAATGGATCCAAGCTAACCATCGACGCCCCTGTAATCAGTAACGGTGCTCCCGTACTTGAGCTGTCAACTCCCGGAGTGCAGCCGCACCGATCGATCTTCGCTCGCGGATGGAGCGAGGCCAAGACACGTGCGAGGCAGCCGATCGACTTTTTTATTCAGCCGGGATTCGGTGACCGCGCAAAGCAGGTACTCTACCACCAACTGCCGTATCACCCAGAACAGATCCCCGCTCATACCGCGTGGACCTTCGAGCTGGCCCATCCGTTGACGCTCCCGGATGAGAACCTGGCGGCCTCAAATCAGCCGAACCCAGCCTGGCCGGCGGCAAGCAGTGCTGCCTCCGAAGTATGGTCCGTTCACGCGCTGCTCAAAGATCCAATCAGTTCAGCGACTTCGAAGGTCGGCGAGCCAGTGAAGGCGCTCGTCGTAGAACCGGTAGTCGATCGCAATCGGCAGATCGTTGTGCCTCAAGGTTCTATGTTGATCGGCAGAGTGAGCGTTGCGAAACCTGCGCAATCTTTAGGACGCAACGGCAAGCTTCGTTTCACCTTCCAGCAGATTCAATTCCCTCAAGGAGCGAATCGTTCCGTCGAAAGCTCGCTTGCCGGCGCGACCACCGACCAGCGTCAGGACCTTTCGATTGACGCCGAAGGGACCATCACCCCAAAGAGCAAAGCAAGTGTCGTGGTGCCGCTGGCGTTGACGTTCCTCGCAGGCCGGGCGCTTGATGACGACGGCAACCAGACTTTTCAGGCTGGTGTCGCCTCGAACGGATTCGGCATCATTGGCAGAATCGTAGGAACAGCAGCAGGCTCCCGCGAGCTTGCTGCTGGCATTGGGTATTATGCGGCCGCGCTGTCCATTTATGAAAACTGGCTGACTCCCGGGCGAGATGTCACCTTCCCGCTCGATACTCGAATTGAGATCCAGACCTCTCCCCTCCGAGCGCCCGTGCTGAAGAGCGCAAATACTTCGAACTAAACTTCAGCAACCGAGTCAGCGGTGGTTCAGCGGAATCGCGACCTCAAGTCGTGAGCAGACGGTTGCACAAGGATCCCGCACGCTGTTGTGTATCGGAATAGTTTTACTAGCGGAATTGCTTGATGTACGATCGACGTTGCTTGCGCGCAAAATGCCTTCCATCGAAGAGCTTCTTGGTCGGGCCGCGAGCCTATTCTGTGCCCCTGCGAGGAGCCTAGTCCTGATGAGAGAAGTCAGTTGGTGTTTGCATCAGGTTTTCAGACTGTTCACTGCGGTTTGCCTCACCGCCTTGATCGCCTCTTCCGCTGCCATGGCCGACGACCAGCCATGGAAAGCCAGCTGGATCACGCATCCGACCGCTCCATTGCGCGAGCCGCTCGTGCTCCACTTTCGTCGCGCTCTACAACTTGATAGAAAGCCTTCGCAATATGTTGTGCATGTCAGCGCGGACAATCGTTTCATCCTTTACGTGAATGGGCATCGAGTTGGGGATGGTCCCGCACGCGGGGATCTCGCCCATTGGCGCTATGAAACGTTCGATCTTGCACCCTATTTGAATGCTGGAATGAATTCTGTAACCGCCACGATATGGAACTTTGGGATCTACGCGCCGGTCGCTCAAATTACCGATCGCGCTGCCTTCCTCGTACACGGGGGCGGCCCTCTCGAAGCGGCGATTGATACCCCCAACGAATGGATGGTCGAGGTCGAACCCGGGCAGATCGCCGTTCCGCGAAGGCCGGAGGGTTTCGATGCTTATATGGCAAATGGACCGGGGGAAGAACTCGATGCAGAAAAGTACGACTGGCATTGGAATGATCCCAAGGTCACTGGCGGCGCATGGGTCGCTGCCGTCTCGCCTATGCGGGAAAACATCTACTCCTCCGCAGCGCGTGCAGGGCTATCCGGCGAAACCTTCGATAACTACTGGCAACTTATCCCCGATGCTCTTCCACATATGGCCTATGAGCCGACCGAGGCAGGGAAGGTGGTACGTTCGGACGATGCCGGGGCCAATAAATTCCCTGCACATGCCGTCAGCATCGCGGCCCACCGTCATGTCCATCTACTTCTCGATAGAAAGACGCTGACTACCGGCTACCCGGAACTTACAGTGTCTGGCGGGAAGGGAGCTAGCATTCAGCTTACTTACTCCGAAGCCCTCTATGACGAGAAGCAGCAGAAGGGAGACCGAGATGAAGTCGCGAACCGCAAGGCGGAAGGATTTCACGATCGCTTTCTTCCCGATGGAGGAGACCATCGAACCTTTGAACCGCTATGGTGGAGGACTTGGAGATATCTCGACCTTGACATCCAGACTGGCGATACAGCATTGACACTGGATGCTCTCAAGGCCGAATTTACCGCGTATCCATTCGAAGAGCGGGCCTCCTTTGAAGGAAAGAATGCGGAGGGGAAAGATCCCGACCTGGCGCCTATATGGGAGATCAGCTGGAGGACGGCCCGGCTCGACGCGCACGAAACCTACATGGATACTCCTTACTATGAGCAGCTTCAATACATAGGAGATACTCGCATCCAGGCACTTATCTCGTATGCTGTAGCCGGCGACGATCGTCTTGCCAGGCAGGCGCTGGCGGCCTTCGATAACTCGCGAATACCAGCGGGTATAACTCAGAGCCGCTATCCTACTTCGCAGCCGCAGATGATCCCGACCTTCTCGCTTCTATGGATCGGCATGTTACATGACTACTGGATGTATCGTCCTGATCCCGCTCCAGTGAAAGAACATTTGCCGGGTACGCGCACAGTACTCGATTGGTTCTCAGGCTATGAGCAGCCAGACGGACTATTGAAGGAACTTCCCTGGTGGAGCTTCGTCGATTGGGTCGTCGGTGGCAAGCTGCCCAATTACAGCGCCAATGGTGAATCCTGCACCACCACCCTCGAATACCTCGGAGCGCTGCGGGATGCCGCCGACCTCGAACGCGCAATAGGCGACCCAGACAGGGCAGAGCGTGATGCTAGCCGCGCCCAGCATGTGCGCACCGGCCTCTATGAAAAATGCTGGGACACTCATCGCAAGCTACTAGCGGACAATCCGGATCGAAAGAACTTTAGTCAGCAGACTAATGTCCTTGGCGTGCTCTTCGATGTCATTCCCCGAGAGGAGCAGCAGAGTGTTTTAAGGCAGATGATGAACATTGAGCCCGGCACTTCGCCGGCCGGCGTGCTCGGCTCTTCTTACTACTTTCGCTTCTATCTTGCCCGGGCGCTCGATCACGCTGGCATGGCAGATGACTATCTGGCGAGTCTGAAGCCATGGCGGGACTTGCTGCCGCTGCATTTCAGCACCTGGCCGGAGACGCCGGGCGATAGCCGATCGGATTCCCATGCATGGAGTGCGCATCCAGCGTATGACATGCTCACGCTCGTAGCAGGAATCCAACCGTCTTCTCCTGGTTTTGCATCGGTGAGGATTTCGCCAACCTTCGGGGAACTCACCACGATCTCGGCGAAGTTCCCCCATCCGCAAGGGATGATCAGCGTTCATTATGAGCGCAACGGGCAGGCGTTAACCGGGACCGTCACTCTGCCGCCAAATCTGAATGGATCCTTCGTCTGGCACGGCAGAGAACAGGCCCTGCATGCGGGTGCGAACCAGATCAAGGCCGATTAAGAGATATGCAACTTGCGCTCAGGGGTTTTGCCTGGAGACCCCTGCAGATCGGTCAGAACAGGGTGCCCTCCCAAGACACTCAGTCATCCTGCAGGGAACGTGTATTCGCAGCAAAAAAGCCGCTTCGTCGTATCATAGAAGTTGTATGGCTTTTCCCATCAAAGTATGCGCAATCTGCTCCGAAGAGTTTGAACTGAAGCCGGATAAGCCCGGATTTGCCAACCGCTGTCCCGAGTGCAGTGCCGCCGACGAGACAGGCAGCGCTGCCACGAAACAGCGCATGGATGCCGACGAACGAAAGGCTACGGCAGAAGCGAATGAGGCCAGAAGACAGGCAATTCGCGAGCTCCTTTACCGCAAAGACAGCTAGAAGCTCATGGACTCTTTGAGAAGGCGGTTCCGCGACCGGCTCTGGGCTGTCGGCGAATAAACGCTGTCTGCAAGCGTGACTTTCAGTTCTCGCTTGGTGAAGTCATTTTGGTATGCATCGGCTGAAGCTGATCCGAACCCCATTCTGCCGTCTAGTTCGTTGAACTCTATCGGGGTCGACGCCTGGCTCGAGCCCGTTGATACGCAGCAAAGGCTTGTCATTCCCAGAAAAAAAACTAAGGTACCGTGTCTCCAGGAAATGGAACACAACGAAAAGTGGTAGAAGCCCCATCCACTCACCAGCGGAGTAGCCAATGCTTAGCGTTATCAACATGTCAGCATCTGAACTAACCAGCAGCATGACCCCTCAACTGAGGGAGTTAATGAACATTCACACTCGGATGCAGCAATCGGTAGCAGAGCCTGAAAAGCTATCCGCGCTCATAAAGGATGCAGACGAATCCTTGAGAGCGGCACTAGAGATGATGTTACAGCATCGAAAGCAGCAAGAACCCGCAAGCGTAGAGAAGATTAGCTGCCCCCAGAAAATTGATTTAGAGGCAAGTCGTCTGGCTAGAGTTAAGAAAATCTGTCTTCGATTGCCTCGTGTGCAGGTGAAAATTACTGGAAAGCACGCCGCCTTTCTCGTTGACGGAAAAACATTTGCCTACTATCTCTCTGATTATCAGGGCGACGGAATCATCGGCGTGTGTTGCAGGACACGCTCTGGAGAGGCACCAGAGTTCAGGGGAAAGGTTGCTTCGCAATGGTTCACTCCTGCGAACCCTTCTCTGAAAGGCTGGACTGGTCTGCGCCTGGATCGTATGGCGTTGGATTGGGGCGAGGTCTCCGATCTCATTCGTGGTAGCTACTTCCGGTCGGCCCTCCTGGCGGTCTGATCTGCTTACATCTCGCAGTGGTCGGACTTGACCTAACAGTCACGACCACTGCGGAGCTTGCTCTGCTTTGGTTCGTGACCAGTCTTCCAATGCTCGCGAAGATTCGATTTCCCACGTCTTCTGACTATCTGCCGATCAGTTGAGCGGAGTTGGCTCGGGCAAAGGGAACACACAAGACAATACACACATTCTGTGGCATTGAACCGTGAACTCGTAAGGTCGTATCGCTAACTTGATGCTTTGATTCAATGATGATCATGTCACTCAGGTTTCTAGTTACCTAAGTGTTAATCCAGAAACAATAGCATTTACTAAGAAAAGTATTTGGCGGAATGTTGCTCAGGCCTAGGCGCCTAAATCAGGAGATATGCTAATGATGAGCATCACACCCCATCCGCAAGGCCCAAGAAGATTACCAATTACGAAGACGGTTGTTCGTATTGCTGGCGCAGTTCTTCTTGTTGCTTCCTCTAATATGCTGACCGCCCAGGTCGCACCGTCGTTGGGCGAAGCGCAAAGATTCGCGGTCCTGGCCGGTTCGACCGTAACAAACACCGGCGCCAGTGTGCTGGATGGAGATCTAGGTGTTTCCCCGGGCAAGGCGGTGACGGGCTTTCCTCCGGGAACTCTGGCGCGAGGTGCGATCCATGCTGCCGATGCAATGGCTGCTCAGGCCCAGACCGATACAACCACGGCCTATAACAACCTGGCAGCCGAAGCTTGCACTACTTCGTACGGCATCCCCACCGAACTCGGAGGGAAAACCCTCACTCCGGGTGTTTATTGCCTGGCAACATCAGGTACGGTGACCGGTACACTTACTCTCGATGCAGGCGGAAACCCCAATGCGGTCTGGGTTTTTAAAGTAGGAAGCACCGTGACAACGGCCGCCAGCTCCTCGGTCAATCTGATCAACAGTGCTCAGCAGCACAACGTCTTCTGGCAGGTGGGTAGTTCGGTGACATTAGGAACTGGATCAAAGTTCCAAGGCGAGGTATTAGCGCTCACCAGCATATCCTTTAACTCTGGAGCGAGCCTGTTAGGCCGGGCCTTGGCTCGGAATGGCGCAGTCACCTTGAATGACAACGCGGTGTCTTTCTGCGTCTGCATAGAACCCTACGATGCTATCGCCTCAAAGGTAGTGAAGACGATCACGGTAGCTCCCACGGTCAACAGCGTGAAGGGATCCGTATTTGGCGCAACGCTATCTCCGGACGCCAAGAGCATCTGGGTGGCGGGATACAACGGCACCACCAATCCTGGCTTTGTCTCTTTGGTAGATATCGAGAGCCAAGCTGTCACCAGCAAGATAGGCGTTGGAGCCGGTCCGGCCGATATTGCTTTCAGCGCGCCTGGTGGACGTGCATTTGTGACCAACCGTTACGGAGCGAGCGTATCGATGGTTCAGGTTTCGCCTCTGGTACTCAAACAGACGCTCGATCTGAGTCACGTACCGCTGCAGCTTCCCTTCGGCATCGTCGATGCTAATTCGCACATACTCATTACGACCATGGGGAACGATGGCCTGGTAGCGGATGTTGCCTCGAGCTCGCCCCTCACCATCCACGGAAGCATCGCCATACCTGGTCAGAGCGGGCGCCCAGCGACTCTTCCCGCGAATGGCACATACTATCCTGGCAAGGTAGCTATCCCTGTCTTTGTCTCCACTTCCAATCAAGGCACAGGTTATCCATCGCTAGTCATCGTGGACCCCACACAGGACAGCATTGTTGCCCGTGTCTCCTTAACATCGAGCGGCGCAGCGCCAGAGGCTGTAGTAGTCAGTCCCGACGGCAAGTACGCCTACGTGTCCTTGTTCGATTCCACCGGAGCCGCCGGAGGAGTATGGGTCGTCTCTCTTGAAAACCTGAGCACCAAGACCGTCATCATCACTTGCGACGCCGCTAACTACGGTGAAGCAATGTCTGCGGATGGCAAATATTTATTGGTAGCCGGTTTCCTTGAAAATCAGGTGGCTCTAATCGACACCGAGACGGACTCCGTAGACACAATCATCAAGGGTGGTCACAACCCGAATGCCATCGCGTTGACTAAAGACAACAGCGAGGCGTTCTTCACCAATCAGGGCGATGGCACCGTAACAGTTGTCTCGTTCGTACCTAGTCTGTAAGCCGTCGGACTGAATACCTAAAGAGCCCGCGAACTTGTTCGCGGGCTCTTTTATGCGCGGCACAGCCACATTCTATGGGGCGTATCCGCCGACCTCCAGGACGAAGACAGGTCGACCGCAAGGAGGGATGAACCGTTCTGTTCGATTTTGGACAGAAATCGTCGTTAGCGAACATCGCTTCCTTAAATCCCATTCGTGATTCAAAGGGTATCTGCCGTAAATGGGGCAAGTTAAGGCAGCACGCATTTTGGCCTTCAGCATGCAACCTGGATTTGAGTCGGATATGGGAGCACAGAGCTGATGGAGACCTTCGGGCAAGACATTCGTTACGCATTGCGCCAGTTGAACCGGACTCGCGGCTTTGCGGTAGTGGCAATCCTCACTCTGGCACTTGGAATCGGCGCCAACACTGCCATCTTCAGCATCATCGATTCGGTGCTGCTTGAGCCGCTTCCGTACCCGCAACAGGACCGCATCGTGCAGCTCAAGGCCGACGCTGCTTCCAGCAACTACCCAAAGGGGTGGATTCGCGAATATCAACGCCGTTCCCGAGCCCTTTCCAGCGTCTCCGCTTACACCTCGAATGCCGAGTACAACGTTACTGCGGCTGGCTCTGCGGCACGCGCCTTCGGGAGTGCGGTGAGTACGAATCTGTTTGAGACGCTGGAGGTCCGGCCAGCTTTGGGCCGTTTCTTCTCTTCCTCCGAGGCGTCTTTTGGGCAGGATGACGTGATCGTGTTATCGAACGGCTTCTGGCGGCAGCAGTTTGGAGCCGACCCCAACGTGATAGGCCATACGATCCTTCTGGACGGCGTTGATCGCCAGATCATTGGCGTCGCTCCGCCTCAGGTTTACTTCCCCAACTCTGAAACCCAGTTTTGGATCCCAATCGCATTTAAAGTCAATGACATCGACGATGCGTGGGCCGAGTTCAACTACCAGGCAATCGGCCGCCTGCGCGACGGGACGACGGCCAACCAGGCCCAGGCTGAGTTGCGCTCGCTGCATCGCTCAATGTTGACTCTCTTTCCCTGGATCATGCCCGATGACTGGGCGGCCAACATGACGGTGACGCCGCTACTTAATTCTGTCGTGGGCGACATTCGTCCTCGCCTCTTGCTTCTGTCTGGCGCCGTCGGTCTCGTCCTGCTGATCGCCTGCGCCAATGTCGCCAATCTGATGCTCGCCCGCGCCGCGACTCGACAGCGGGAGATGGCTCTCCGTTCCGCTCTTGGCGCGGATGCGGGGAGGCTTATCCGCCAGATGCTCACCGAAAGCGCCGTCCTTGCTGCGTTCTCGGGCGGTCTCGGCGTGATGTTTGCGGCCTTTGGTGTGAGCGCCCTTAAGATGGTCCTGCCCGCGGATACTCCTCGCCTGGCGAATCTAGCTCTGCACGGCGACGTTCTTCTCTTTGCCATCGCGGTCTCCTGCTGCACCGGCATCCTTTCGGGCATGGCTCCCGCATTGCAGGCGCAGCAAACCGATCTGCAGGGCGGACTTCGGACCAACGCGAGCAGCGTCCTCGGAACCGCGCAGCGCTTCCGCCTCTCCCGCTTGCTGGTGGTAGGGCAGATCGCACTTGCGGTCGTTGTGCTGACGGCGGCGGGAGTGATGCTTCGCAGTCTTTACCGGCTCGCTAATACCGACCCCGGCTTTCGCACCGAGCAAACGCTCACCGCACAGATTTCCCTGGATCGCGCCGCTTGCGCGAAGAAGAACGCCTGTTCCTCCTTCTTCCAGAGCTTGCTCGAGCGTACTCAGCTGCTTCCAGGCGTGGAATCGGCCGCACTGGTGGACCGCCTCCCGCTTACCGGCTTCGATTCGTGGTTTGTCTTTGACGCGGAAGGTCATCCCCGGAATCCTCGCCAGCTTGCCATGCAGGGGTCGGGCCGCATCGTTTCCAGCAGCTACTTCGAGCTCATGGGCATTCATCTATTGCATGGCCGCCTGCTTGACTCTGGCGATGCTTCCGGCTCCAGCCGCGCGGTCGTCATCAACGACGCAGCCGCCCGCCAGTTATGGCCAAACCAGGAGGCGCTCGGGAAGTATCTTGAACATGTTGCCGATGAGCCCTCCCCTACCGTTATCGACAAAAACAGTGCTCTCACCGTAGTCGGCGTGGTTGGCGGCACCCATCACGCAAGCCTCGACGAGGATGCCGGCTGGGAGATTTACCAGCCTCTCACCCCGCGCAATCAGAAGCCGGTGATGAATATCCTGCTGCGTTCGCGCCTCGGGTCCGCCGACCTTGCCGCCAATCTCCGCAACCTGGTCGCTCAAATGAATCCCACCGTACCTGTCACCAAAGTTCGCACTCTGCAAAGTGTAGTTACCTCTTCAACTGCCAACTCCCGTTCTCTGACGATGCTTCTGGTCGCATTCGGTTCGCTCGCACTGCTGGTAGGCAGCATCGGGGTTTACAGCCTCATCTCCTATACCGTCAGTTGGAGGACCCGCGAGATCGGCCTGCGGCTCGCAATCGGCGCCAATCGCCTGCAAATAGTCCGGCTTGTGCTGGGCCAAAGCGTGGGCCTGGCCCTGGCGGGATCTGCCCTCGGAGTTGCTGCGGCAAGCGCCACCACTCGCCTGATCAGCCGCTTCCTCTTTGAAACCAGTCCGCTCGACCCTCTCACCTATTTGCTTGTTCCTCTTTTGTTCTGTCTCGTCTCTCTGGTTGCCGCTTGGTTGCCAGCGCTCCGTGCCGCTGGCGTCGATCCCATGGTGGCGTTGCGCACTGAATAGCGAGGCTGGGCGGGACTCTTCGGAGACACAAATGTGCGGCCGGCATAATCCATCGCGCAATAGAATGCCCGAGTTGAATGTCCAACTCGGGCGTCATTTGCTCCAGAGAGTGATGTTGTCCATCAAGCCAGCAAGTTTTCCTTGGCTACCTCAATCAGCTCTTTGAGGGTGTTCGGACTAGCAAGGTCGAGCACTTCATCTCCTCGTCCGCTCAGAACCGCTCTCATCATGTAGAGACTGAAACCTTTCGCCTGGGCGCTCGTAATCGTTGGCGGTATGGATAGCTCTTGACGGTTCACGAGTACTTCTACTAGTGCCGGTCCGTCATGAGCCAATGCCTGTTGCAGCATGGGGCGAACCTGGTCGGCAGTTTCGGCACGAAGACCGAGCAGCCCCGCTGCTCGCCCGATGTCGGAGAAATCGGGATTTACCAGGTCGGTCCCGAACGCCAGAATTCCGGCCGCTTTCATCTCCAATTCCACAAAGCCTAAAGCGTTGTTCTGAAAGAGCACGATCTTGACCGGCAGGTTCATCTGCCGAAGCGTCAGGATTTCGCCCATGAGCATCGCCAGGCCGCCATCGCCGGACATCGAAATGACCTGCCTTCCCGGGAAGGCGCTCTGAGCGCCGAGTGCCTGACTTAGCGCGTTCGCCATGGAGCCATGATTGAAGGAGCCGAGCAAGCGGCGTTTGCCGTTCATCTGCAGATACCGCGCTGCCCATAAGACTGGAGTTCCTACATCGCAGGTGAAGATGGCGTCCTCGGCTGCGACCTCGTTCAATACCTTGGCAAGGTATTGCGGATGGATAGGCCTTTCGCCGGCTTCGCCCTTCGCCAGGTCGTCCAGGGTCTGGCGCATGTGCCGGTAATGTTGGATTGATTTATCGAGATGCGTACTCTCGCCTTTATCGTTCAACCTCGGTGAAACGGCGGCCAGGGTCGCCCGGACATCGCCCACCAGGCCTAGATCCAACTTGACCCGGCGTCCCAATTGTTCGCCTCGTATGTCGATCTGGATCACAGTCGCTTTCTGGGGCAGGAATGCTCTGTACGGAAAGTCGGTTCCCAGCATGAGCAAAACGTCAGCGTCCATGATCGCGTAAGCCCCGGACTCAAACCCCAGCAACCCGGTCAATCCCACATCAAATGGATTGTCATATTCGATGAACTCTTTGCCTCGTAACGAGTGCACGATGGGGGCCTTCAGCTTGGCGGCAACCTCCAGCAGTTCCGAGTGCGCGCCGGCACAGCCCGCACCGCCAAGAATGGTCACTTTTCGCCCTTGATTCAGCAGAGCCGCCAATTGCTCTATCTCTGCGGCAGATGGGAGGGTCACGGGATTGGGCCAGGATATTCGCGGGGGCGTCACCGAGGCTTCATGTCCGGCGAGATCGCCCGGAAGCACAACCACGGCGACTCCACGCATCGAAATCGCAGTCTGCATCGCTCTTTGCAGAACGAGCGGCATTTGCTCGGCGGTTGAGATTACCTCGACGTAATGGCTGCACTCCCGGTATAAAACCTCGGGATGGGTCTCTTGAAAGTAGTTGCTCCCTATTTCCGTCGACGGAATCTGTGCGGCAATCGCAAGCACCGGAACCCTGCTCCGATGGGCGTCATACAGGCCATTGATTAAGTGCAGATTACCGGGACCGCAGCTGCCGGCGCACACCGCCAGTTGACCGGTTAGATGAGCTTCAGCGCCGGCGGCAAAGGCACCCGCTTCTTCATTGCGAACGTGGCTCCATTCGATGTTCTTATTCCTTCGTATCACATCGGTGACGGCATTGAGGGAATCGCCCGGCACCCCATAGATCCGCTTCACCCCCGCCTGCGCTAGCGTTTCGATTAACAACTCGCCTAAAGTCATCCTGCTCATGGCCTTCCTTTCCGGTTTCCCGTAAACATTTCGTTGAGCTTGCCTAAGCTGCGGCTCTAGCAGCGCTGATCGAAGGCGGTGAAGACGATAAGTACCAACGACCTTTTGGATGCAAGCCATATTCGTTCGGGCGCATGCAGAATCGAGCAACGGCGCCTGCTTTCGCGAATCTAAGGCCTGGAGAGCGACAGATGGACACGAGGAATGGTCGATGGTAGTTCAAATCAAGTCGCCGTGTGAAGAAACAGCAATCTACCCGGCATCCCATCCCCCGCAGACTTGCAACGGCCCCTGGGTGCTGACCGCCACAATCCTGGCGTCAAGCATGGCATTCATCGATGGGACGGTCGTCAATGTAGCCCTTCCCGCCTTGCAGACAGCGCTTCATGCCTCAGTCACCGACATTCAGTGGGTGGTGGAGTCCTATGCACTCCTGCTCGCTTCGCTCTTGCTGCTCGGGGGCTCCCTCGGAGATTTATATGGCCGCCGAAAGGTCTTTGTTCTCGGCGTGGTCCTCTTCGCGATTGCGTCCGCCTGGTGCGGCCTCGCGCCATCCATCCATACGCTGGCTGTGGCGCGCGGGCTTCAGGGCATCGGAGCAGCATTCCTGGTCCCAGGCAGCCTGGCGTTGATCAGCACCTCGTTTGCAGAAAAGGAACGAGGCCGGGCCATCGGCACGTGGTCCGGCTTTACGGCGATTACCGCTGCCATTGGACCGGTGCTTGGCGGATGGCTCGTTCAGAATTTCTCCTGGCGTTGGGTCTTCTTCATTAATCTTCCGCTGGCCATCATTGTGGTGTTCCTGAGCTTGTGGAAGCTCCCGGAGAGCCGCAACCCGACCGCCAGTCGGAAGCTGGATTGGCAAGGCGCCATTCTCGCGACCGTTGGTCTGGGGGCCGTCACCTATGCCCTCATCGAAGCCTCATCAGGAAAGACTAGCGTCTGGATATGCGGCGGCGTGGGGCTGGTTGCGTCGAGCGCGTTTCTGATGGTTGAGGCACATTCGCCGGCGCCGATGATCTCCCTGGGTCTCTTCCGCTCGCGAAACTTCTCGGGCGCGAATCTGCTCACCCTCCTGCTTTACGGAGCACTCAGCGGGCTTTTGTTCTTCTTTCCTCTGGACCTCATCCAGGTTCAGGGCTACTCCGCGACCAAAGCCGGGGCTGCTCTGCTGCCGCTCATCCTGGTCATCTTCGTTCTCTCCCGCTGGTCTGGCGGTCTCGTCTCCCGGTATGGAGCCAGATTGCCTCTGACCGTCGGCCCCTTGATCGCAGCAGCCGGCTTCGCACTCTTCATCCCGCCAGGCATCGGTGGATCCTACTGGACGACATTCTTCCCGGCCGTCGTGGTTTTAGGTGCCGGCATGGCGATTAGCGTGGCTCCGCTCACGACCGCCGTGATGGAGTCAATCCCGGCCAGCGAAGCAGGAGTTGCGTCAGGTGTAAACAACGCTGTTTCGAGAATTGCCGGCCTGCTCTCGGTCGCGCTTTTTGGTCTTGTTCTCTCGGCGGGATTCAACCGCGCGCTGGATCGAACCCTGCGCAGCCCGGACATCTCAGCCGCTACCCGTCAGGAGATCGATCGTCAGCGGCCTCAACTCGCCGGCGCTCACACCACAGACCCTCGCATCCGGTTGGCGATTGGCCGCGCTTTCGTAGCCGGCTATCGGGAAGTCATTGGAATCTCGGTAGGGTTGGCGTTGCTGAGCGCTGTCAGTGCACAGATGATCGGGAAAAAGAAGTAGCCCTGTTGTATGGCACGCTCAGCTTGATGGAGCTGCGGGAGTGTAGCTCTTGAAGCCCGCATTGGCCATGCCCCGCTGCGCTTCGGGATTCTTCATGAATGTATCCCAAACGAACCCAGTGCGCGCATTTTCCGCCATGAGCATCATGATGCCTGCATCGATCCCTACGATATCGGTGTCGTACCACTTCTTTAGTGGATTAAAGGCGTCGACAAAGCCATAGCGGCCCCAGGCCTGCGGGTAGCGGCTCTTGATATTCTTGAGGACCCGCATCGTAGCCTCCGGCAGAAAGGGAAGTGAGCCTCCCGGAGCTGCGGGAACGACCGTTCCATCGATCGGCCCCATGGCGGGCGGACCGCCCCAGATCACGTAGCCTTTATCCGAATCGGAAGCCGTTATGCCCCACAGGTCGTCGCTGTAGTCGGGAAAATACTTGTTCAACTCCACGCAGAAGCGGCGATGGACCTCGGTGGCGACACTTGAGTTCTGAAAGTAGTCGGCATACTTGTCGCGCTTATGGCGGAAGTCGAACCACGCCTGGGAATACTGGTGCACAAACAACGGAGCAAACGAGCCAATATACTTCAGACCGTCATATTCGAACGTGGTGCGCTTCCACGCCGACCATGCCTCTGGCCGTAAAGGATGGGTAAACGAGCCCATGCCGAGCAGGTAGATCATCATCAATTCGCTGTAGTAATCCCACTTGTATGGCAGAAAGCCAAATTCTGGTGTCCACCCATGTGGCAGCAGCGCTGTGTCTTCCGAGAGCCAGGTCCAATCCACGCGATCGAAAATGGCGTGTGCGAGTTGAACGATATCGCGGTCCCGCGTAAAGTGCTGGCGGCAGGTAAGGATTCCGCAAAGCAACATGGCGGTGTCGACCGAAGACACTTCGGAGTCCCAGATCCTTTCACCGGTGTTGATGTTGGCGAAGTGGTAGAAAAATCCTCGGTGTGTCGGGAGCTTCTTCCACAGGAAATCCAATGTAGCAATGACCCGCAAGCGCGCATCTGCATAGGGAACGAAGCCACGTTTCTCGGCAATACAGATCGCCGAGAGGCCAAAGCCGGTTGACGCGATGCTGGCAACCACGCTGGTGTCGACGATGGTCGTATTGCAGCGGTCTTTGATCAGTCCGGTCTGCGGATTTGCCTGCTCCCAGAAGTACATAAAAATCTTATGTTCAAGGTCGTCCAGAAACTGATCATCCTCAGGCGAGAAGGTGGTAGTGAGAGGCGTCTTGGCATTCTTGTCCGCGGGTTGTGCTTGCGCCCAGGCAGTTGAGGCGCTCCAGCTTGTCAGGGGCAAGCCGATGGAGATGCCGGCCATTTGGCGCAGCAGCGTGCGCCGGGAATTGCGATGTATCTTCGTGACAGTCATTTTGCGAATTGGAGGCTGGTCGCCCCCTTTTTCCAACTCCTCTGCGTACTCATTCCTGCAATTTCCGGCCGTACATTTACTGGAGGCACGAATCCCCTATCCTTGTGAATAATAGATGCAGATGGTGGCGTGCTTAGAGCAACCCCAGGGCAGCGTCTCCGCCTGGTCATGCGTCCAACTGTCTGCCGGAGTCGAATGACGAGAAAGCAAGTACTGTTAACGATCATCGCAGTTGCCGCAGCCATTGTCATTGTGCTGGCGATGCGCGCCCACCGGCTCCGCTCGATCTCTGTCAATCGTCCGGTCACGATCGAGGGTGCAGTGATCCAGCGCGATGGAGATCCCAAGAAGGAACTCCCCATTACCGATGTTGAGGTCACCGCGTCAGATGGAGTCAAAACTGCTACCACCCGCTCTGAGGCGTCCGGATACTACAAGCTTGTCCTGGAAAAACAATTGCTTTCTCAGAGGCCTTTTGAGGTTACCTTCCAACATCCCGGGTACGAACCGCTGCATATGAACGTTCAGACCGGCAGACTGGAGACCCAGAAAGAACTCTACATTGCGGAGATGGTCCCTCTGCCTCGAAAGACCGTCTCCGGTTCAAACCGGGCAGAGACCGTGGTCTCCAATATCCGGGTAAGATACACCATCAATTCGCGGACCGAGACAAACGTAGGGAGCGCGGTCAAAACCTTTCAGGTCGTCAATCAAGGAAATGTACCTTGCAATCATCAATCGCCCTGTTCTCCGGACGGGAACTGGAAAGCCTCGATAGGTTCTGCGTCGCTCGATGCCGGAGCAGACAATTCCTTCGGCAATGTACGCGCCTCCTGTATTGCAGGACCGTGCCCTTTTACGCAGATCGACTCCGCCGGCTTTGTGCATGGCGGCCGCACCATCACCGCTTCTGCTCTGAATTGGTCGGACACCGCCACTTTCCTCATGGAGGCTGAAGTCTTCCACACCGCAATCAGTTCGGACGTCCGCGAGTTATACCCGGTCATCTTTGGACGCGCGCTGAACTTCACTCTGCCTCCGACTCAAGAAGGAGTGAGCCTTGAAGCCGAAATCGACGGATCTCTTATGGTGTTCCCGCTCGGCCCGAACCTGAATCTGAGTTGGGCCGACTGCACCGTCCGCACGGGTGCAGAAAAAGAAAAGACGACCGTTTATCGCTGTGAACTCAAGACCGGGTATCGCTTCTAGAGCGTGATAATAAAGCCCAACCTGAGATGGCGCTGGATAAACCAGGCGAATCATCCCTTCATCGGCGGCCTTGCTGTCGCCGCAGTTCGGCCTCGAAGGCCTGCTCTCGCTCCTTAATCGCTGCCCGATATCCTTCAGAATCGATCCAGACGCTCTGACCTGCGCCGGCTTTAGCTCGTTCCAGCTTTTCCAACATATCGAAATAACCTCCATGTGCGCCCAGAAATATATCGCAGGGCAGGCTCTTCAGAGTCAGAAACGTCTTGCGGTAATCCGCAGCCATCCCCGGGTAAGAAGCCGCAGTTGCCGGGCGCCTTTTCGTAGCAGGAGTATCTACCAGCCGGTAGCCCGGATTCACATTCCAACTGCCTACGATGACGACATCGCGTTGCTGGCCCTGGTCCGTTACCCGCATCGTCCAGGTTGTGCACCCGGGCGTATGCCCAGCGGTCTTATGCGCCACCAGGACTACGCCTCCCAGCCGTACAGCATCGCCATCGTGGAGCACCCGGTCCACTTTCGTTGACGGATAGCGGTCCTTCGGGTAAGCGAGGTCTTGTGCGCCCCCGCTCTCAACGGTCGCCACGTCTCCGTCCATCACCATATATTCGGCGCCGCTCCCATGCTGCCCTCGTGTCAGCCGCTTGACCTCTGCACTCCCCGCCGCATGGTCGAAGTGGGCGTGGCTGATCAGCAGGATCTTGATGTCGGTGAAGCGAAAGCCGAGCTGCTCCACGCTCCGCTCGATGAGCGGCACGGAACTCTCCAGGCTTGAATTGACCAGAATATCGCCATCTGGAGTCACCACAAGGTACGAGGCCAGGTCGCGGCTGCCGACGTAATAGAGGTGATCCGCAATGCGAAAGGGCGTCAGGGGCGTCGTCCATTCGGGATTGAGCGCCAGTCCGAAACGTCCCGTCATCATCAACGCAATCACAAGCAGACCAGCTCGAACCCAATGTATCGTCATGCTCTATCCTTATCTCCGCAATGATTACAGACCTCGCTGTGCAGCCAATTTAGATGGAAGGTCAGCCGATGGCGGAGCGAGGAACATCCTGTGTGCCGTTTGACCGCTGCTTCGTCATAAACTCCGATGATCGGGCGAAGCCGGAAAAGACAAGCTATGATCTCAGACACACATCTGGACGGCCTGTGCGGTCAGCCTGCAGGAGGCACGCGAGCCCACCAGAATCCAATTGCGAACCTACCTTCTTGAAAAGGAAACGATCCATGCTCAACCGCTTCACTTCGTTCCATAGGGTTCACCCGATTGCCGGAGCTTCCCTCGCCATCGCTCTGTTTGCGGCTGGCTGCAAGTCGTCTACTCCCGCGGAGTCGCCCGCGTCCTCACCAGCCGCCCAGCCTGCCGCAGCCACCCAGATCGGCGGCTCCGACGTCGTCAAGTTGCAGCGCAAGGCTACCGGCGACGGCAGCAAGCCCGAATTCCTGACGGCCACGATCCTGCCCGGCCGCGGCATGAACCTCTATCAGATCACCGCCAATATCCCGGGGAAAGGAGAGATCCCACTCTTCTTCGATCTGCCCGACCAGTTCAACAGTTCCAACGACGATGCCAACGGAGACGCGAGCTTTCTCGGCGGCGGCGCATTCCTGGCTCCTTATCCGAATCGCATTCGCGGCAAGATTTCCCCGGATGGGAAAACGTTGACAACCGAATGGCATGGAAAAACCCTGACCCTGCCCGCCAACTGGAAAGGCAAGAAAGACGGCGCTGAGCCGCATGCCATCCATGGGTTGATTCTCAAGAGCCAGGCGGAGTCTCTGAATACCGAAACGACCGCCGATGGCCAGACGGAGAGCGGCGTCATCCACGCTGGGGACTTTGGAGGCCGCTGGCTTTCGAAGACAGATTTGACCTTCACCATCGCCCTCACCGGCGGCGCCATCGATACCACCATCACCGCCAAGAATGTCGGGGATGAGCCCGAGCCAATGTCGATCGGCTGGCATCCCTACTTTGCTATCCCTAGCGGGGATCGAACGCAGGCGCGCCTCCATGTTCCGGCGGAGAAGCTAGCGCTGGTGAACAACTACGATGATGTCTTCCCCACCGGAAAGCTGGTCCCGGTCAAGAGCTATGAGGGAGGGAAGTACGACTACAACGCCCCCAATGGGAAACCGCTTGACGGCGACTTCCTGGATGACAACTTTTCTACCCTGAAGCGCACCGCCGGCAACGTGGATGTTCAACTCACGGACCCCGCAGCGGCCTATGGGATTCACATCCTCGGGGTCTCGCCTGAGATCAAGACCGTCCAGGTCTATGCTCCCCCCGCCAAGCAATTCACCGCAATCGAGGAACAATTTAACTTTGGGGATCCATTCGGCAAGGAATGGCACGGGATGGACACCGGCATGGTGACACTTAAGCCGGGGGACTCAGTGACGTGGCACACTAGGCTGGTGCTGTTTACCCCAGCAAAGTAGCAGGCTAACTTCAAATGACAGGCTGCCTGCTTCATCGCTCGAAGAGACGGGCGGCCTGATTCGTTGGATCATTGCCACTGGACGCCCGGATATAAGCTCGGCATACGATAGGCCCGATAGCTATTTGAACCAGTGATATGCATTTGCCACACGATGGTCGGACTCGAGGTCGGCGTCACCTCCTGGATGTAGGAATCCGAACCCACGCCCGCGAAGTCGGATTCGATGTTCCCGTTTGGCTGCGGGGCCGTGTCTCCGGCAAAGCCCGAATACAGATTTGGCGGAAAATAGTGGAAGACAAAGGAGGCAGTCTTGGCTTCCTCGTCGACCTGCATCACCATGGCAGTTGAGTAAAGGCAAGCGGGCGAATCCGTGTTCCCACAGGTGACGCCCTGGGGAAACAGGCGATCGTTACCATTATCCATAATGGCAAGTTGAAAGCTGCCGGTGCTGTTGGGGCTGGTAAAGATCGCGTTGTGCTGCGCGTAAAACCAGTCGGTGGGATCGGTCGCTCCCTGCAGGGCAAAATCTCCGCCTTCGCCTAGCCTCCAAACAATGTCGCCGGTTCCGGCGCCGTCACGGTAATCTACTTTGACGATCCAGTTCTGATGCCGAATGGAAACGATAAAATTGCCATCGTCTGGTGAGTAAGTCACCGAGTTCGTGTGCGTCCAATCAGGGAAGCTCATCGGGTGACGATTTACATCGAGGTGGTCAAACTCATTCCAGTACCAAACCGGTTGCCAGTTCGAATCCAGATCGATGACGACATCGCCTACCACATTAGTCACCCCGGGGTACCCGGGCAGGTTTGTAAAGGGCTTGATGGTGTTGGCAATCACTAACAAGTGGCCGTTGGGCAACTGGACGATGTCATGCGAAAACAACTGGAGCGTGACGTTAAAGCCCGCAGCAGCCATTCTAGTGTTCAGGTCGTCCATGGTGAGCTGCTGGATGGTCGTCCCTGAAAGATCGAATTCGCGGATCACATTGAGAGTGCCCGCCGGAGTCGGCCCGCCCACAGATGACTGTGACGCGGGAGCGATCATGCAGATGAAGTTCCCATTAGGAAGCAACCTTATCGGGTAAAGAATGGAGGCGGGTTGCCGGTCAGGAAATGGGTATTCCCAAATGGTATTTCCTTGGAGATCCGTCGCAAAGGCAAGTGACTGGGTCTCTCCTCCGATCATATCGACCAGCTCTATACCGGGTTGCGGTGTCATTCCAGAGGTAGGCGTCACCGTAGAACTGGGAATCAGACCTGAGGGCAGACTTCCGGTTGTGAACGTGTGATCGTAGTCGTTCTCGGTGGTGCCATCGGCAAACTGCGCAACCGCCCTCATGTGGTACGTAGTGTTGGCAATCATCCCTGCGACTAGGATGACGACCGAGTTTCCGTTCTCCGTGGTCTGCTGAGAAGAGGTGCTCAATCCATAACTCGTATCCGTTCCGAACTGGACTGACACCTGAGCGGCGCGATTCGGCGTGAACTCGTAGGAAGCGACCAAAGGGTTGCCCGTCGCACTGACATTCCCAGGTTGTACGCTGGTCGATTCCATCGTCATCGAACCACGTGACGACGAGCAACCTACCAGCATCGCGAAAGGCAGGGCTCCGGCCAGGACGTAGATAGCGCTGCAAGCACACAAGAGTGTGTAAGTGGGTCTCCTCAGGGAGATTGCCTCCAGGTGTAGTTAGTAGCGAAGACTTTTCTTGCTGGTACAGAGGGAGCAGACTTTTCTTGCTGGTACAGGGGCCGGATCTTTTTCTTTCTGGTAGAGCGCAAGTCTAGAGTACCTGTGAATTGTTCAAGATTCCAGAAAAGATTGTCGAGGTCGCTATCTGCTGAGCCCGTCAGTTGTGCGCGCCGAGCTTCCGGCTGAAGAAGTCGGCTGTAGGCGCATGGATTATCCAATTGCTATGCAGGCGAAAATCGTGGATCTCGTCGCTAAAGCCCGTGTTGTTTAAAGGACACTCCCTGGCCGTGTGCGCAGTCGCCAACTAGACCGTGTGGCCCAATGGGACTGCGATCATCACCCTGGATCAGCAACACCGGAGAGCGCCATGTCTCGACCAACGATCATGCGACGATTCCCGGGCGACGAGTTTCGTATGGAGTGAGCGGGAAGGATAACTGGAGCTTCCTTGCGTAACACGCGAGACCCTCCAATGCAGGGCGGCAGTTGTTAGAATCTGCTGAACTTGCACTGCAGGGACAATCCCAATGCCAGCTTCCCGAACTATCACTGTCCACCTGATCGGCCTGCTGTCTACCTGTGCTCTCGCGCAGCTACCGCAAACCCCTAGCCGTCCCACGCCGGTGATTTCCACGCAGCAAGCCGGTGTCAAGACAGCGGCAACACCGGCGCTGGCGGTTCATCCGCTTGAGGCCGCCGATCTCCAGGCCTTCTTCGATGGAATCGTGCCGCTGCAGTTGGAGCGTTCGGACATCGCTGGAGCCTCGGTGCTGGTCATGCAGGATGGAAAGGTGCTGCTGCGGAAGGGGTACGGCTACGCCGACGAAAAGAACAGGAAGGCAGTCGACCCCGAGACCACGATCTTCCGCCTGGCTTCGATCTCCAAGCTCTTCACCTGGATTTCGGTGATGCAATTGCAGGAGCAAGGGAAGCTTGATATTGATACCGACATCAACCGGTATTTGGATTTCAAGATTAAGCCTGCATTCGGAAAACCGATTACGCTGCGTAACCTGATGACGCACACGGGCGGCTTCGAAGAAGAGAGCCGGGATATCATCATCACGGACCCGAAACAGACAATTGCTCTGCGCGACTTCCTGATCCAGAACGAGCCGGCCAGGCTTTACGCTCCGGGAACCATCCCCGCCTACTCGAACTATGGCGTCGGTCTAGCTGGCTACATCGTGCAGCGGATCAGCGGCGAGCCTTTTGAAGAATACGTTCAGGACCACATCTTTATCCCGCTTGGGATGATCCATTCGACTTTCTACCAACCAGCTCCGAAATCACTGGCGGCATTACCCTCGGAGGGGTATCGCGGCAACACCGAGAAGCCTCCGCTGGGCTTTGAAATCTTTAATGCCCCCCCCGGCTGGAGGCGTCTCCTCTACCGCGAGCGACATGGGCCGTTTCGGCCAGGCGCTGCTGAACGGCGGAGAGCTCGGAGGGAAGCGCATCCTGAAGCCGGAAACATTGGCCGCGATGAGAACACCACAGTTTCGCGCCAGCGACCAGATGCCTCCTATCTGCATGGGCTTCTATGAGACCTGGCGCAGCGGAGTCAGGTGGATCGGCCATGAGGGCGATCTAATTGCCTTCCACAGCCTCTTCTTTCTCGATCCGTCCCGGAACATCATCCTGTTTCTCGCTTACAACTCTGCAGGCGCGGGAGACAAACCCCGTCCAGAGATCATCGACATGTTCTCTGATCGCTACTTTCCCATCGCCGGCGGTCAAAAGTTTTTGAGTCTGTCTCGCAAAGATCTCGATGCGATCCAGGGAACCTATCAGTCGACGCGGCGGGCGGACAGCACCCGGCTCAAGCTCGAGGCGCTTTTCTCGCAGCGAAGCGCCACCGTCGACAAGGATGGCGTGCTGCACGTCGAAGACACGAAGGACCTGCGGGGCCACACCATTCGCTGGAAGCCAATCGGCAAAGATCTATGGCAGGAAATCGATGGCCAACGCCGCCTTTTTGCCATCCGCGACAACCATGGAAGAGTCATTCGCCTCGCAGGCGATTTCGCCGGTGCGCAGGCGCAGCGAGTCTCCTGGTATGAAAATGGCGGATTCGTGTTGTTCGCTGTCGGGGCCAGCTTCGTTGTCTTGCTGGCCGTCGTGATCGCCGCGGTCAGCCGTTGGGTCCGCCGATTGTTTTTCCGTAACCGCCCGCGCCCAGCCCCGCAGCCGGGAACCCAATGGTTGCCATTCTCCGCCCAAGCAGCTGCCTGGGTGTGGTCGGTGCTGCTCATCTCCATCGCAACTTTTGTGGCCGTCAACGCGGACGACCTGATGCCTCCCACCCACGCCTGGGACAAATACTTCATCCTGATGAATATCGTCACCCTCGGGGCAATTCTGCTGGGCTTGTTCGTCCTGGTGGCCAGTGTGCAAGTATGGAGCCATCCCAGCTTGCGCTCTATTACCAAACTCAAATTTTCGCTGGTTGCGCTCTCCTGTCTGGTACTCAGCTGGTTTTCCATTCATTGGCATCTCATTGGGCCCCTCCGGATCTGACCTCCAAGGACCGCAGAAAGGCGGCCACATTTCCACTGCCGCACGGGAGCTTGTTTGACCCCCCTCCGAAAGGCACTTAACATAAACAAGAGGCCGTTCAACGCCGCGCGTTTATTCGCCGCCGGATCCAATCGAACGCAGGATCCATGGAAGTTGGGCGGGCGCCTCTGGAAGGCACAAGTTGAGCTCAACCGAAACTCTCGAAACCACTCCCAATTCCGAAATCACTCCTGCAATCGATGGAGCAGGGTCCCCTGATCCGCAGGCCGCTCACGACCACGAAGGTCACGACCATGCGGAACACGACCATCACCATCCGACGCCCTCGCTGAACCCGGAGTGCACCCGCGAGGTATCCGTCGATATTTCCGCCGAGGAAGTCTCGAAGCATTTCCGAAAGATTACGAAGCGTTATCAGAAGATGGCCCGCATTCCCGGGTTTCGCGCCGGAAAGGTGCCGGATTCGTTGATCCGCACTCGCTTTGCCGAGCAGATCCGTCAAGATGTAGTCGAAGAGATCTTGCCCGGGTACTTCCGTAGCACGATCGACGAGCAGCACTTGAAGCCCGTGTCGCAGCCTCAAGTGACAGATATTCATCTCGCCGAGGGAGAGCCGCTGAAGTTCAAGGCGATCTTTGAAGTTCTTCCCGAGTTTTCGATCGACGGCTATAAGGATGTCACCGTTGCCAAGCCGGAGGTCGAACTCTCCGAAGCCGAATACGATGCCGAACTGAAGCGCGTTCTCGATTCCCGTTCCACGATGGAGCCAGTTACCGAAGAGCGTGCGCTCGCCGATGGCGATTGGGCGGAGATTGACTTCCACGGGGAATCGGCAGCCCAAGAAGATGGATCGGAAGCCGGTGCGGACGCCATTCCTCTGACTGACCCGGTGGAAGGAAAGGGCGTCCTCGTCGAGGTTGCTGGCCCAAATACCCTTCCAGCATTCAATGAAGCCTTGCGCGGTGCCAAAACGGGACAAGAACTCAAGTTTGAGGTCGCCTACCCGGAGGACTTTGGCGAAAGGCGTCTAGCAGGCAAGACTATTTCCTATCAAATCGAGGTAAAAGGGATCAAAAAGAAGATCCTGCCTGAGCTCAACGATGACTTTGCGAAGGAACTCGGCGAGTTCGACACCATCGACGCGTTTACCGCTACCTTGCGTGAGCAGGCGTCCGCTGAAAAGAAGCGTCAGCTTGAAAACGCCGCAAAGGATGCCCTGGTTCAGGCTTTGGTCGAGCGTTTTCAGTTTGCCGTGCCGGAATCATTGGTGCAGCAGCAGGTGGATGCGCGACTCGACCGGGGTCTGCGTGCGTTGGCCTCGCAGGGGATGAAACCGGAAGACATGCGGAAGCTCGACTTCGAGCGGCTTCGCGTGGCGCAACGGGAATCAGCGCTCGCTGAGGTGAAGGGCAGCATCTTGCTCGACAAGATTGCCGAAGCGGAGCACACTGAGGTAACGGACGAGGAAGTAGAAGAGCAGCTTCAACTTATTTCAATTCAAAGCCGTGAGCCGCTGGAAGCGCTGCGGACACGTTTGACTGAGGATGGCAGTCTCGCTAGAATCCGTGAACAATTGAGAAGAGAAAAGACGAGGGCCAGCCTGTACGAGCGGATCGGCTCCTGACAGCTTAGAAGAGAAATCACAGCCGTTGGCCGTCAAGGCTGCCCACGACAACCGAATGGAAAGCGGAGCGAGCGACGAGACTCCGCGCAAGAAAAGGAACGCATGGCACTTGTACCTATGGTGGTTGAGCAGACGAGTCGAGGCGAGCGCGCCTATGACATCTACTCTCGTCTGCTTCGCGATAACATTATTTTTCTTGGCACTCCGATCGACGACCAGATCGCTAATCTGATCATTGCGCAGATGTTGTTCCTTTCCGGGGAGGATCCGGAGAAGGATATTCAGCTCTACATCAACTCCCCGGGAGGATCGATCACGGCTGGATTGGCGATCTACGACACAATGCAGTTCATCCGTAACGGCGTCGTGACCTATTGCATCGGGCAGGCGGCCAGCATGGGGGCCTTTCTACTCCTTGCCGGGACGCCGGGCAAGCGGTTCGCGCTGCCGAATTCCCGAATCCTGATCCATCAGCCGTCGATGGGCGGCCTTTCCGGGCAGGCTACGGATATCGATATCCATGCGCGCGAGATCTTGCGCATCCGGGAGATTACCAACCGGCTCATGTCCAAACATACCGGGCAGGCGCTCGACAGGATCGAGCGAGACGTTGAACGCGATTTCATCATGAATGCTCCGCAAGCCAAGGAATATGGGATCATTGATGAGATCATTGATCGGCCGCGTACCTAAGATCAGGGCTACGGTCGAGCACGCGCAGTTAAGTACAAGGGGTCAGCAGCATGAAACCGCGCACGGGTTCCGACGACACACTTCGCTGCTCGTTCTGCCATAAATCGCAGGATGCGGTCGCCAAGCTGATCTCTTCGCCAAGCGACTATCCGCGGGCCTACATCTGCGATGAATGCGTAGCGGTCTGCAACTCGATCCTCGAGGACGATCGCAGCGATGTTCAGCCTGGCGCGGCTCCAGCGCACCTGCCGAAGCCTCAAGAAGTAAAGGCTTTCTTGGATGAGTACGTCATCGGTCAGGACCAGACGAAGAAGAAACTCGCGGTTGCGGTCTACAACCACTACAAGCGCATCCAGATGAACCGCACCAAGGGGAATGAGGTCGAGCTTTCCAAGTCGAATATTCTCCTCGTCGGTCCAACGGGCAGCGGCAAGACACTCCTGGCTCATACCCTGGCGAAGATGCTCGACGTTCCTTTCGCCATCGTGGACGCGACCACCCTGACCGAAGCCGGATATGTTGGCGAGGATGTGGAGAACATCATCCTCAAACTGCTGCAGGCTGCGGATGGTGATGTGGCTCGTGCTCAGACCGGCATCATCTACATTGATGAGATCGACAAAATTGGGCGCAAGGACGAGAACCCGTCCATCACCCGGGATGTCTCCGGAGAAGGCGTGCAGCAGGCTCTTTTGAAGATCCTGGAGGGAACAGTTGCCAATGTCCCCCCCCAGGGAGGCCGCAAGCATCCTCATCAGGAATTCACTCCGGTCGACACCACGAATATTCTCTTCATCTGCGGTGGCGCGTTTGTCGGTCTTGAAAGGGTAATCGGCCGCCGCGTCGGTAAGAAGGCTCTCGGCTTCAAGGCACTGACAGACAAAGAGAAGGAATCGGCCGAAAGTGCGATCCCGCTCCGGGCTCAGCGCGACACCGAGCTGCTCCGTCAAGCCGAGCCCCAGGATCTCATCAAGTTTGGCCTGATCCCCGAATTCGTGGGACGGCTTCCCGTTATGGGAATCCTGGACGAGCTTGACGAAGCAGCGCTTATCGAGATTCTCAGCAAGCCGCGCAATGCTATTTTGAAGCAGTATCAGCGGCTCTTCGATTACGAGAGCGTTCACCTTCACTTCAATGAAGGAGCTATCCGCGCGATCGCTATCGAGGCGTTGAACCGCAAGGTTGGCGCCCGCGGACTGCGTATGATTCTTGAGGAATTGATGCTCGACCTGATGTACCATTTGCCCGGCAACAAGCGTATCAAGGACTTTGAAGTTACCGCCGAGATGGTGCAAAAGCGCGAGTTGGCTCTACCAATCCTTGAGAAAGCCGGGTAATCTAATCGCGATAGCGATTTCCCCGCACACCCTGCTATTGATCGGAGGAAAGCCGATCGTTCGTGGCTTTTTCTAGGGGCTTGCGTACTTGTATACTTGGCTTTCATCATTCACGCCTGATCGGTTGTTGTAACTTTGTTGAGCTCCCAACTTCGACCGGCTTTTGACTCGTACCTTCTTTGTGCGGAATGGGTTGTTGCCCCAAACGGTTGTCGGTGCGAGAGCTTTTTCACAATGTATAGACCCAAGTTCATGCTGAGCTGGCCTTTTCTGGGAAAGGGAATATAGCTCAAGCTGAAGGGTTTACCGTCATTGCGAGAACGGCCTAGTCCCGGCGCTGAGTCGGTACGCCGCCATCTTCATCCAATGTGAAGGACGAAAGGAAATACTGTGACATCGCTCAAAGAGACTCGCGACAGGAATGAACTTCGGAAGCTGCCCATGATGCCGATCCGGGACATGGTGATTTTTCCGTACATGATGACCCCCTTTGTGGTGGGCCGCGAGTCAAGTGTTCGAGCGCTGGAAGAGGCACTGACCGCTGACCGGAAGATTTTTCTGGCGACTCAGCACGACGCCAGCATCGATGAGCCCAAGGCGGGCGACATCTACACCGTGGGCACCATCGGCAACATCGTCCAGAGCGTGAAAATGCCGGACGGCAATATTAAGGTCCTCGTGGAAGGGCTGGAGCGCGCCAAAGCCGTCGAGATGAACGACGCCGATGGCTTCTTCGTGGCTACAGTTCGCACCGGTAAGGGTCTGTTGGAGATGACGCCGCAGATCGAACAGCTGATGCAGCGGGTGACGTCGTTGTTCGAGCAATACGTCAAGCTGCAACAATCGTTGAACTACGAAACGATGATTGCCGCCGTTCGCATGGATGAGCCAGCAAAGCTCTCGGACACGATCGCCGCCAACCTGCAACTGGAGATAGCGGAGAAACAGGAACTTCTCGACATCTTCGATCCGGCCGAGCGTCTTGCCCGGGTTGCCGACGTTCTCGATGTTGAGATCGAGAAGTTGAACATGGATCGGACCATCCAGTCGCGAGTGAAGCGGCAAATGGAGCGCGCACAAAAAGAGTACTACCTGAACGAAAAGATTAAGGCCATCCAGAAGGAGCTCGGCCGGGGCGAAAAGAGTGAATTTGATGAGCTGAAGAAGAAGATCGAGACTTCGGGCATGCCGAAGGACGTCTTCGAGAAGGCTATTCAGGAGCTCAAGAAGCTTGAAGCGATGCCTCCGATGTCGGCTGAGTCGACGGTGTCCCGCAACTACCTAGATTGGCTCCTCGCCGTGCCGTGGAAGAAGAAGTCCAAGGAAACACGTAGCATCGATCATGCTGAAAAGGTCTTGAACGAAGACCACTATGGTCTCGAAAAGATTAAAGAACGGATCCTCGAGTTTCTCGCCGTCCGTCAGTTGGTGAAGAATCCCAAAGGCTCGATCCTTTGCTTTGTCGGACCTCCAGGGGTCGGCAAAACCTCCCTCGGCATGTCGATTGCCAAGGCGACGGGGCGCAAATTCGTTCGTATGTCGCTCGGCGGAGTACGCGACGAGGCAGAAATTCGTGGTCACCGGCGCACATATATCGGCGCGTTACCCGGCCAGATTATTCAATCAATGAAGAAAGCGGGTACCAAAAACCCTGTTTTCATGCTGGATGAAGTCGACAAGATGGCTTCCGATTTCCGCGGCGATCCGGCTTCGGCGCTTCTCGAAGTCCTCGACCCGGAACAGAACACCAGCTTCCAAGACCACTACCTTGACGTTGAATACGACCTATCTCAGGTGCTCTTCGTGGCCACGGCCAACGTTCTGCATACGATCCCTGGTCCGCTTCAAGATCGTATGGAGATTCTTCGCCTGCATGGCTACACCGAGGTTGAGAAGCTCGAAATTGCCAAGCAATATTTGGTCAAAAAGCAGCGCGAAGCCACCGGTCTTAGCGAGAAGAACATCGTCTTCTCCGAAGATGGATTGGCGGCTATCATCCGCAGCTACACCCGTGAGGCTGGCGTCCGTAATCTCGAACGAGAGATCGGAAACGTGTGCCGGAAGGTGGTTCGCCGTGTCGTCAAGAATGGACTTAAGCACAAAGAGGAAATCACCGCCAGTAACCTGAAGGATTTCCTGGGCGTACCGAAGTTCCGCGATTCGGCGGTGCACGAGAAGAGCGAGATCGGCTTGGTTACGGGACTTGCCTGGACCGAAGTCGGGGGTAGCATCCTCTCGACCGAGGTTCAGGTGCTCGACGGTAAAGGCAAGCTCACGCTCACCGGACAGCTCGGCGATGTCATGCAGGAATCGGCCCAGGCCGCTCTTTCGTACATCCGCAGCCGCGCACAGCACCTTGGCCTGCCACGCGATTTCTATCGCAACGTGGATATCCACATCCATGTCCCCGAAGGCGCGATTCCCAAGGACGGCCCGTCGGCTGGCATTACTCTAGCAACCGCCCTGGCAAGTGCTTTGGTGAAAGTGCCGGTACGCCGGGATATCGCTATGACCGGCGAAGTGACCCTACGTGGCAAGGTCCTTCCCATCGGTGGCCTCAAAGAGAAGCTGCTCGCGGCTCATCGCGCCGGCATCTTCGAGGCGATCATGCCCGCGGAGAACGAGAAGGACCTTGCAGACTTTCCGGATATCTTAAAGAACTCCATGAAGCTTCATTGGGTCGAGCAGATGGACGATGTGCTCAAGATCGCCCTGGAAGGCCCGATCCCCGAGCTAAAAGAGGAGACACCGGTCGCGCTCACTGCCGTTGCGACTCCTCATCTTCCGGAGCAGCGGCCGCATCAGTAGTTCGCTCGCCACGAGGATGGCAGGCCGTTCTTAACAGATCGGGTACAGACATGAGGCGCTAATTGGCCTTATGTCTGTATGGCGATCTGCCCACCGTGGTTCGGCTTTCTATCAATTCATTGGCTGTACTACCCATCGCAATCTAATCGGAAGATCCTGGGCAAGCCCGAATTCCTTGCTGGCTGGACGCAGTTCAAGCGAGAGGCAGCCTTCTCTGATAGGCTTGCAGCGAACCCTCAACACAGGAGTTTCGCCGTGAACTTGCGCATTTGTCTGTCCAGCTTTAGCCGTTCCAGCGTTAGCCTTTCCAGTCTTGTCTTATGTTGTGCCCTTGCGTCTCCTTTATGCGGCCGGGCCCAGATGCCGGCATCGTCCTCCGTCACGACCAGCGCGTCGCCCTCCGCAGTCTACGGCAAGCTGATGTCCGGGATGGAAAAAGAAATCACCAGCGCAGCAGAGGCTATGCCTGAGGACAAGTACAGCTTTGCTCCCAGTCAAGGTGAGTTCAAGGGCGTACGCACGTTTGGAGAGCAAGTGAAGCACCTCGCGGAATCGAACTATGAGTTCTTCGATGGCTGGAATGTCGGGGCGCCAGTAGACGACGCTGCAATCGAAAAGCTCACCTCCAAGGCCGAGATTCTCAAGGCGCTGAGCGATTCTTATGCCTATGCCCATAAAGCGACTGACACGATCACCACCGCAAATGCATTCGAGTCGCTGGGCAAAGATAAAGGAACCCGAGCTGGTACGGCAGCGTTTTGCATTGCGCACGCGATGGATCACTACGGACAAATGGTCGTATACCTGCGCTTGAATGGGATCATTCCCCCGGCTAGCCGTAAGAGCGGTATGTAATCGGCTTCAGATAGGTCGAGCCGGCGACGAGCGAACGGCCCGACGCCGGCTCGACTCTCGGACGATAAGCTTCGGCTCGACCAGCAAGGTTTGAGGGGCTCCTGCTTCTTTCCGCTTCAGTAGGCTCAACGTTAGTTTGGCTGCATTTCGACCGAGGGTAGCGCTCTCTTGATCGACGCTCGAGAGGGGAACGCGGAGCAACTCCGCGTAGTTGGCGTTGCCGCACCCTACCAATGCCACATCATCGGGAATGCGGAGACCTCCTTCAAGGATCGCTTTCATGGCCCCGAGCGCGACCGGATCGTTGTAGCAAAAGACTCCGTCGGGCCGCGGCTTCAGCTTGAGCAGTTGTTTCATGCCGTCGTACCCACGTCGCTCCGCCCCGTCGTCGCCCCGGGGATAGCTGACGGTATATTCGGTGGGCATCCTGATTCCATGTTTGGCCAGGGTTGCGGAGTATCCTGCTTGTCGGTCCACCGCGGTGCTGACGATTGAGCCTCCGATGTGGGCGATGGTGCGGCATCCGATATCAATCAGGTGCTCAGTCGCGAGCGATGCAGCGGCTTGGTCGTCGATTCCGACAAAGTTTGCCGCGACATGGGCAAACCTTCGGTCCAGCAGAACACACGGAGTTTGTTGCGACTCGATGGTGGTAAAGCTATCGGCATCTGCACGCACTGAAGCAAGAATCACTGCATCGACCCGCCGCGCGAGCATCTGTTCAACTTCCTTGCGCTCCAAAGCCGGATCATCCTCCGAGAAGGAGAGGATCAGGCTGTAGCCATGAGAGCGCAACACCGAAGAAAGGCCCTTAGCGACCGTAGCAAAGAACGGATGGGTCAGATCCGGAACAATTAGACCGATCAGGCACATACGTCCGGTGACCAGGGCCCGTGCTGCCAGATTGGGGCGGTAATTGAGTTCCTTCATGCGCCGCAGTACTCGACGACGAGTTTCCGCCCCGATGTCGGAATGGTTGTGGAGCACCTTGGATACCGTGACCACAGACACTCCGAGGTCCTTGGCTATATCCTTCATGGTTGTCGCCATAATCCGGATTATGTCACGTCCTGTTGCGTTGGCAGAAAGAACACAAGCTGCGCGACCTGAATTGGAAAGCCGATTTAAGATTCTTGCAACGGCGGTCTATGGCCGGCATCGGAGTTCAATCGTGAGCAGAGGAATGAATGCGGAAATTGTTGATCGATGCGCACCAGCATTTCTGGAAATACGACCCGTTGGAGTACGGTTGGATCGACGAGACCCTCTCGGCTCTGCGGTACGACTTTCTGCCAGAGAATCTTCTTCCTGATCTGGGAGCAGCCGGAGTTGGCGGAACGGTTGCGGTTCAGGCGCGACAAACACTTGAGGAGACCGACTGGCTGCTTCAGCTCGCCAAGGAACACGCGTTTATCTACGGTGTTGTCGGCTGGGCGCCGATCGCTGATCGTGTCGATTTTCCCCGGCAACTGGAGAGGCTATCCCATGCCTCCAAGCTCAAAGGCCTGCGGCATGTCGTACAGGGTGAACCCGACGGCTTTCTCGCCGACAGTGACTTCAACGCGGGGATCGCTGCATTACAGCCGAGCGGTCTGGTCTACGACATCCTCATCGTCGAGCGGCAGCTGCCCGAAGCCATTGCCTTTGTCGATCGTCATCCAAATCAGATCTTTGTTCTCGACCATCTCGCCAAGCCCCTTATCGCCAAGGGAGAGCTTTCGCCGTGGTCAAGCAACATCATGGAGCTGGCCCGGCGCGAGAATGTCTTCTGCAAGATCTCCGGGATAGTGACCGAGGCGAACTGGGGAAGCTGGACAGCCGAGACCCTCGCCCCCTACATTGATATCGTGCTACGCGCCTTCTCACCGCGGCGAGTGATGGTCGGATCCGACTGGCCTGTGTGTACGGTAGCCAGCAGCTACGCGAAGTGGTTCGCGACCCTCCACCGCTTGCTTGAAGACTTATCTGATTCGGAGCGGGAGCGCATTTTGAACGGCACGGCGCTTGAAGTCTATCGGATACAAGAAGACAATCGATTCGATAAAACGCACCATTTGGAAGGAGCTCGATGAAAGCAGCGGTCCTACAAGCGCCCGGGGAAATGATCATTGAAGATCGCCCGGAGCCGGCGCCGAGAGACGGCGATGTGTTGTTGAAGGTCGACATGATCGGACTCTGCGGCAGTGATTTAAACTCCTACCGCGGCAAGAATCCGATGGTGAGCTTCCCGCGCGTTCCCGGGCATGAAGTCTCGGCTACGGTTGTCGAGGCTACCGGCGCCCTAAAGGCGGGAGATCAGGTGACGATGTCTCCCTATACCAGCTGCGGCAAGTGCGCGGCTTGCCGGCGTGGCCGGCCGAATGCCTGCCAGAATAATCAGACTCTAGGGGTGCAACGAGACGGAGGTCTGACCGAGTATCTTGCCGTTCCCGCGGAGAAGCTCTATACCGCGCGCCTCAGTTTGAAAGAGCTTTGCCTGGTTGAGCCCCTGACGGTTGGCTTTCATGCCGCTGCAAGAGGAAGGGTGACGGTCAACGACGTGGTGGCCGTCATCGGCTGCGGCGGCGTCGGTCTGGGGGCGGTGGCTGCCTCAGGTTTTTGCGGCGCCCGTACAATCGCGATCGATGTCGACGACGCCAAGCTGGAGATCGCTCGGAAGGCTGGAGCGACTGATCTGATCAATACAAATCGACACGATCTGCACACAAAGCTCAGTGAGCTTACGGATGGCATGGGCCCCGACGTGATTATCGAGGCAATCGGCTTACCCAGTACTTTCCGCGCGGCGGTGGAAGAAGTGGCTTTCACCGGGAGGGTCGTCTACATCGGGTACGCCAAAGAACCAGTCGCCTACGAGACTCGCCTCTTCGTGCAGAAGGAACTGGACATCTTAGGTTCACGCAACGCTCTTCCTGAGGATTTTCGTGCAGTAATCTCCATGCTGGAAGAGCATCGGTTTCCCGTCGAGGACGCGGTGAGTACGATTGTGCCTCTGGATGAAGTTCCGAAAGCGCTCGCTGCCTGGAGCGCGGATCCGGCGAGTTTCACTAAAATCATGATTCAAGTCAGTTAGATGGCCATTTGAGTATCGAGAGGAAGTAGAAGCTGATGGCACAGATCTATGTCTCACCTAGCGCGGCCAGTGCATTGCCCGACGATGGCACGCGTCCAGCGATGCTGCCGCCGGGTCTGCTGGTTCCATTTTTTCTGGTGACCGCGCTTTTCTTCCTTTGGGCGATCCCGAACAACATGAACGATGTGCTCATTCCGCAGTTCATGAAGTCGTTTGAGCTTTCTCGCTTTCAGGCCGTGCTGGTGCAGTCGGCGTTCTATATGGGATATTTTCTACTCGCCATGCCGGCAGCGTTGTTGATGAAGCGGATCGGCTACAAGGCCGGGATCATCATCGGCTTGTTGCTTTTCAGTGTCGGCACGCTCCTCTTCTGGCCAGCAGCGGTGGTCCAGAGCTACAACTTCTTCCTGCTGGCGCTGTTTGTCATCGCAAGTGGCCTCGCCTTCCTGGAGACCGCCGCCAACCCTTTCATCGCCCAGCTCGGCGATCCGCGCAGCTCCGAGCGGCGACTCAACTTTTCCCAAGCGTTTAATCCGCTGGGCGCGATTACTGCGGCATTCATCGGCACTAAATTCATTTTTTCCGGCATCAAGCTATCTCCGGCTCAGGTCACGGCAATGCAGGCGGCGAACACTTACAAGTCCTACTTGCAGCAGGAGACGCTGCGAGTCAAGGGGCCATACATCGTGCTAAGCATCATCACCCTGGTTTGGGCTGGGCTTATCCTGCGCACGAAGTTCCCTGACATTCAAAGTGAGCACGAACATGCCGGAGAAGACGCAAGTTTCCGCCACCTCATAAGTCAGCGGCATTTTGTATTAGGGGTACTCGCGCAGTTTCTATACGTGGGAGCCCAGGTAGGTACCTGGAGCTACTTCATTACCTACGTGGAAGACTACACTCTGCAGCCGGAGCGAGTCGCAGGCTATTTTCTTACCGGCACCCTCGCTGCATTCGGCATCGGCCGATTCGCCTCAGCCGGGTTGATGAAGTACGTAAAGCCGAACATGTTGATGGGCATCTTCAGCGTGATCAATGTTGGATTGCTGATGATTGCGGTCTTTCATCCAGGATGGGCGGGCTTGTGGGCGGTCTTCTTTACTAGTCTTTTCATGTCCCTTATGTTCCCAACGATCTTCGCGCTGGGCATCAAGAATCTTGGTCCTAGCACGAAGATAGGTGGTTCGGTAATTATCATGTCGATTGTTGGCGGAGCGGTGCTTCCGCTCATCATGGGTCTTATTTCGGTGCATTTCCACAATCTGGCACTCGCCTATCTGGTACCGATGGCGGCCTTCGCCGCGATTGGCTATTACTCGTTCTACGGCTCGGAAGTAAGGGACCCGGTCCCCGGCGACCGATAGCTCCTCGTTCCCGTCTTTATCAGCGTTGTTCTCGACGGCCGCTCTTGACGAACGTCAACATCGGCATTTGAGTTCAGTCTCTTGCATGCTCGCCGGTGTAGTATGACGAGAAAGTTCTCACCGGGGTGATTGCATGCGAGGTTTCAATCGAAACAACTTCAACCGTCGCAACCTGCTCAAGTCTTCCGCGGCCTTGCTGGCAGGTAGTGCTCTTGGGCGGTCTTGGTTCATAGCGGAAGCAGAACCGGCGATCAAGAACGTTAACCTCGCTTCCAGTCCATCAACACTGAAGATTACAGATATGCGCTATGCCGTGGTCGTTAAGCCCGGACCTAGCCCCTGCGTGATTATTCGTCTCGACACCAACCAGGGCGTGTACGGGCTTGGCGAAGTACGCGACATCGCCGGCCCTCAATATGCACTGGTTCTGAAAAGCCGCATCATTGGCGAAAATCCACTCAATGTCGATTACCTTTTTCAGAAGATTGCCCAGTTCGGGGGTGGTTCCCGCCAGGCCGGAGGCGTATGCGCAGTCGAGATGGCGCTATGGGACATCGCCGGCAAGGTCTACAACTGCCCGGTCTACCAGATGCTTGGCGGCAAATGGCGCGACGGCATCCGCATCTACGCCGACACGACCGAGTCGAAGGACCCGCAGGAGTATGGCAGGCGAGCCAGGGAACGCAAGGCGATGGGGCTGACCTGGATGAAGATGGATCTTGGTATCGATACCTTGGAGGGAATTCCGAATACCGTCATGCAGCCTGCGGGACAAAGCACCTGGGAGTTCCGCAACCAGCCTCACCCGTTCATGGCCGCCGAAGTTACTGATAAGGGAATCGACCGGCTCTGCGAGTACGTGGCTGCAGTGCGAGACGCGATCGGCTACGACATGCCGCTATCGATGGACCACCTCGGCCATATCGGCGTCAAGTCGGTCATCAAGCTGGGCAAAGCTTACGAGAAGTTCAATCTCGAGTGGATGGAAGACGTAATCCCCTGGTATTACACCGATCTGCTGAAGGAGATCACCCAGGCAAGCCCAACACCCACCCTTACGGGCGAGGACATCTACGAGATCAAGGACTTCGAAACGCTCTGCAGCAATCATGCCGTGGATAAGATCCATCCCGATCTCGAGACTTCCGGCGGGATCCTCCGCACCCACAAGATCGGCGACATGGCCTATGGATATGGAGTGCCGATGGCGATGCACTTCGCGGGAACGCCGGTGGGCTGCATGGCGAACGTGCACTGCGCGGCGGCCACCCGAAACTTCCTGGCGCTCGAGAACCATTCGCTCGATGTACCGTTCTGGCAGGATCTAGTTACCGGCATCGAGAAGCCCATTATCAACAAGGGATTCATTAAGGTACCGGACGCTCCAGGCCTCGGCATTACCCTGGTTGACGAAGTAGTCAAACAGCATCTGAAGCCGGGCACCGGCTATTTCGAGCCGACACCGATGTGGGATGAAAAGCAATCCTGGGATGATGCGCTCTTCAGCTAAGGCAATGCCTGAGGGCGGAGCCATGACCGTCTGCCCAGCGCACCTTCTCTAAGCCGTGAATGGCCATTCGCAAGGATAGCCAGAGCCGTTAACGCGTTAGTCGATCACAGGCCGTTCCAGGCTTCGCCGGCCATCCGCAGAGTTCGACAAGTTGAGGAGAATCCATGAAAAGTGTTCTTCAAGCCGTCCTGCTTCTTTGCATGATCTTGTCCGCAGTACCTGGATTTTCTCAGGTAAAGATGACTAAAGAACAGATGATGTTCTATACGTCCGATTGGAAAGGTGACCGCTTTCCCGACGGACGGCCCAAGATACCCGATGATCTCATCAAGCGCTCGCTCGATGTATCGATTGAGGACGTTTGGGATTATTTGCGTAGCCGCGGTTATAAGTGCCAGTTCGATGGCGGATGGCAGGCCCTCCACATCGAAAAACCCTTTGCAGGACGGGCGCTGACCGCGCAATATATGCCGTTGCGTCCCGATATGGCGAGTGCCATCGCTGCCGAGGGGAAGGCGGAGGGGCGGGTTAGCGGTAACAATAGCTGGCCTATCAATGAACTGCAGATCGGAGATGTGTACGTCGCCGATGGCTTCGGCAAGATTGTCGAAGGCACCCTGATCGGCTCCAACCTCGGAAACGGGATCGCCGCGCACACTCACACCGGTTTCGTCTTCGACGCCGGGATCCGCGATCAGGAAGAAAATCGGGAGATCCCAAACTTCAATGGCTTTTACCGCGGCTACGATCCGTCGGCCTGGGCAGACATGACACTGACGGCCATCAACGCTCCGGTTCGTATCGGCCGGGCCGTCGTTTTGCCGGGAGATCTTGTCTTGGCCAAGACCGATGGGGTGATCTTCATTCCAGCGATTCTGGCTGAAGCGGCTATCAGCTCGGCAGAGTTCACCAACCTCGAAGATGCCTTCAACTTCGAACTCAATAAGGCCGGCAAGAATGGAGCGGAATTTGAAGGTGGCTGGACGCCGCAAAAGTACGATGCCTTAGCCAAATGGATCGACGCGCACCCGGATCAACTGAAGATGTCGCACGCTGAGTTTGACGCTATTCTCGCCAAGAGAAAACAGCAGAAATAGGCACAACCAATCTCGCGCGACCCAGGTCGTACCTGTGTATGGTGCGCTGGGGGCTCAGAAGGCCCTTGCCTCCGCTTTTGAGTGCGGGTTCAACGGTATGAACCATAGAGGCGAAAAGTCAATCGCCGGACCCCACTTTGTGCGAACCTGAATATTGAACGATCCATGCAAAGGAACATAGCGATGAACAAGATAGATGTTGTCCTGCTACCAGCAAACAAGGCCGGGTGCCAGGAGTAGATGCTGACTTTCACCGTGCGCGACATCTTGATCGGGATCGCCGCTATTCCCTTTATTTATTACGCGATCGCGCTTTTTAGCAGCATAAGATTTTTCTTGGGCAGCCGTGCCGCGTCGCCTGTTGGTTTTACTCCGCCGATCAGCAACCTTAAGCCGGTGCGCGGCCTGGATCCAGATGCCTACGAAAACTATGCGAGCTTCTGCCGGCAAGACTACCCGGACTATGAAGTTCTATTCTGTGTCGGCGATACCACCGACCCCGTGTTACCGGTTTTGCAGCGCCTCACGCGAGACTTCCCAGACTGCAAGATCCGGATCGTGATCGGATCGGGCCGCACAGCCACCAACGATAAAGTGGCCAAGCTGGCGCGAATGGTGGATGAGGCCGCGTACGAGCACCTTGTCATCAGCGACAGCGACGTGCGGGTGGAACCGGATTACCTGCGTAGACTTATCGCACCGTTATCCGACCCTAAAGTCGGCGCCGTGACATGCTTCTATGTTCCCACCGAGGAGACCAGCTGGGTGCAGCGGCTTCAGGATGTTGGCATGCTGTCGGACTTCTATCCAGGAATTCTAGTGGCGAAGCAGTTGGATGGAGTTAAATTCGCGTTAGGGCCGACGATCGCGACCACCCGAGCCCGCCTGCATGCATTTGGAGGATACTCCGCAATTGAAAACCAGCCAGCCGACGATCTACTGGTCGGGCGTCTTATTGCGGAGCAGGGATGCGAGGTTGTTCTTCTACCCTATGCCATCACGACCGTTCCCGATTACCAGTCGCTGAGCGAGTTGTTCTACAAGCGCCTACGCTGGATCACAGTGATGCGCCACATGCGCCCATGGGGGCATCTCGGTCTGATCTTTACCTTGGGTCTGCCCTGGGCCCTTATGGCGGTGGCGGTTGATCCAACGCCAGCCATCGCGGTCACCTACCTCGGCGGATATTTTGTGGTCCGCGCAGCATTGACTGCTCTAGTAGGTGGCTGGGGTCTCAAGCAAAAGGGAGTCTGGAAAAAACTCGCGTGGATTCCGGTATGGGATGCTATGGCCAGCCTGATCTGGCTGGCCAGTTTTGCCCGTAGAACGATCCGATGGCGAGGAAGGGATTACCTCATTCGCAATGGTGAGCTCGTACCTCTTTTGCCTGCAGAACCACACGCAAATGCCGGAAGTGAGGTCATTCCATAGAGCAAAGCCCGGTGGGCGCAGGGAGACGCCCACAGGGCGTCACGCCTGCTTCCGGAGTAACCGAAACTCCCTATACCGCTTCTTTCACCAACACCGGCTGGCCTGCAACGTTGCCAGTCCGGCGCTCATTCCTCGCAGCTCGCCAGTTCACCTGCGGCGTGAATAAGGCCGGATCGATACGATCGCGGTACTGCAACGCGATATTGATCAGGGAATCGACCAGCGAATTCGAAAGCAGATGCGGTTCCAGTCCCAGGTCGGCCAGCTTCGAATGCTTGGCATTGTAGTAGTGCGACTCCGCCTCGACACGCGGGTCGGGGAGGTGGTCGATTTCCACTCTCAAGCCCATTTCCTTCGCAACCGACTTCACGGCCTGCGCGAGCTCGAGGACGGAGAATTGTTCGGTGAACTGGTTAAAGACCCGGAATTCTCCACGTTTGGCAGGATTCAGACAGGCAAGCTCAATACATCGCACCGTATCGCGGATATCTAAGAATCCTCGCGTCTGCCCACCCTTGCCGTACACCGTGAGCGGGGAACCGATCGCTGCCTGCGCACAGAAACGGTTCAGCACTGTCCCGAAGACCTCATCGTAGTCAAAGCGATTGATCAACGCCTCGTCCATGAGAACTTCATCGGTAACGGTGCCGTACACCACGCCCTGGTTGAGGTCGGTGGCCCGAAGTCCCCAGACCTTACAGGTGAACATGATGTTGTGGCTGTCGTGGACCTTCGAAAGATGATAGAAAGAGCCGGGTTGCTTGGGGAAGGGAAGCGTGTCCGTACGGCCATTATGTTCAATGGTTAGGTAGCCTTCTTCAATGTCGATATTAGGCGTCCCATACTCACCCATGGTGCCGAGTTTGACGATGTGACAATCGGGATCGATCTCGCGCACCGCGAAGAGCAGGTTCAGCGTCCCCACGACGTTGTTGACCTGAGTAAACACCGCGTGTTTGTGATCAATCATGGAGTACGGCGCGGACCGCTGTTCGGCGAAATGGACCACCGCTTCGGGTTCAAAACTCTTCATTACCGAAGAAATAAAGTCGTATTCGGAGACATCTCCGACGAACAGTTCGATGACCTTCCCGGTCAGTTCGTACCAGGTCTTTAAGCGCTCCGTAAGCGGGCGGATCGGGGTAAGCGTTTGGACTCCAAGCTCGTGGTCCCATTGCCGCCGGGCAAAATTGTCGACGATTGCGACCGTGTGCCCCTTGCTGGAAAGATAGAGCGCGGTGGCCCAGCCACAGTAACCGTCACCACCAAGAACGGCAATTCTCATGCTGCCTCCAATTCATTGTCAAGTGCTTGTATCGACGTACTCTTTCGGTTTTGGGTTGCATCGACTGGCTGGGAGGCAACCCTAAAGATCATTTCTGTAAACTCCAAACCAGCGATGGTTGGAGGCGATTCGTTGACACGGCTAAGGGTAAGGGCTATGGGAAGGAGAAGCGGCTGGCAGTGGATGGTTCGTGAATAAGGTCTTGCCTCCGCTCACGCGGACCGTCGTCAGTCCCTTCGCGCCAACTAGACTCTCTAAGCGGTCTACACCTGCGCCCTTTGTAAATACGTAATAGCGCTCCGGCTTCTGCCAAAGGTCTCGAAACCCATTGTCATCGACAAAGACGTTCGGTGCGCCAGGAGCGTAGGATCCGTAGACCATATTGTTAAACCTCCCGTTCAGCAGGAGAGCGCTTCTATTTGTGTAGAAAAACACCGAAGAATACCAGTAGTAATGATGATCGATGATGAGTCCGCCCTCAGGGGATTGCTTTAGTGTCTGGACCAGGGGCCGTGAAGAAAGATAAGGGTCGAAGGTCACCATTGCAATGCGGGCGGCATGAAAAAACACGACCATAGCGACAGCCACAACAGCGTACGCTCTTTTTCTCTCCCTGAGCAATGTTCCGGCCGATCCGATGAGAAACGCCAACGCGGCCAAAGCCAACGGCAGCCGCAGATAAGCGAACGAGCGAATCGTCAGGTCTTGCATGTGTCCCAGAGAAAGCTTGTAAGCTCCTGGATTGGAGCTCAGCGCCTGGGAGATATCGCCAGGCGTGGGTACATGGCGTACCACGATCAGAATCGCGATTGCGCCAATTGCGGCAACGCTAAAGACGATCGTCAGTAGTCTTGTTCCGCTGCGTGACAGTCTTCCATCCAGAAGCATCCCGGAGCCGATTAGCAACGCGAGCGCCGGATAAATTGGCATCGAGTAATATTCCTGGGTCGTCGAGAAGGTGAAAAACACCATGACAAAACCGATTAGGCAGAGGGCCAGAAGCCTGGTCTTCCCCGCGCGGTCGACCGGTCGGTAAGAGAGTCTAAAAGCCGATGGCAAATAGACACTCCACGGAAAGAGCCACGCCAGGTTGAAGAGCCAAAAGTAAAGCCGGGGTACCGTGTCGTAGTCGCGCGGATAACGAAGATTTAGAAAGCGGAGCAATTGCTCGTTGATAAAGAAGAACCAAAGAAATCCGTGATACTCCCCGGGGGCGCTCTTCATGCTGAGGCTGAAATAGGGCGGATTATGCAGGGTCGCCAGAATGTGCCAAGGAGCGGCAATCAGGAGGATAGTCGCTACGCCAGTGACGGGCCGAAGACGCCTCCAGGTGCGCAAGGAAAAAAGCTGGCGGGTGAACAGGAGATAGAGGGCAGCGGCGCCGATAGGAAAGACGACCCCGATCAAGCTCTTTAGCAGTAAGCCGACCGCCAGGCTGGCGGCCAGTCCAGCCGCCCACAAGCCTGGACGCGGCTCCTCCTCATCGAGAGCTCGAAGCAGCGACCATAGCGCCAGCAGGATCGTCAGCGTGAGCATTGCGTCGGGTAGCAGAATGCGAGTAAAGAGAAAAAGTCCAATACACGTCGATATGCACAAGCCGGCATAAAAGCCGGCGCGGCTCCCGAAGGCCCATGTACCGAAGGCCATCGTCGCCCAGCAAAGCCCAACGGCTGAAAGCGCCACCGGAATACGCGCCGCCCAGTCATGGGCCCCAAAGACCTTGTAAGATACCGCGATCATCCAGTAGAGGAGAGGCGGCTTTTCGAGATAGGGAACTCCGTCGAGCCGGGCGGTGACCCAGTCTCCAGAGGTGAGCATATTCCGGGCGATCTGCGCCTGCACGGCATCAACGTCATCCATCAGCGACGGCGGCGAGAGGATACAGCCGAGATAAACAGTGGCTGCGAAAAGAACGACAATCCAGAAAAACGGGCGAGCTACAGCTCGACCGGCAGCAACTGTCCCGCTGAAACCCGAGACGGCGCTGACTGTATCTTCCATCGTTTCATCCATAAGAACAAAATCATGAGGCCCCACAAGTGATAGCCAATGTTGATGCTCTTGTTCATGTGGAGTTGCGTGTATCTTCTAATCGTATCAAAACAGAATAATCCGCTGTGTTCCGTCTCCGCTGCTGCCAAGGTCTCCATCAACATTGACCGCAGCGGTCCGCGGAACCAGTCATGGGTAGGAATATCGAAGCCGATCTTACTGCGCTGAATCACTGCCGGAGGCAGCTTCGATTGCATCAGCTCTTTGAGGAGAAACTTCTGGCAACTGCCTCGTACTTTGAAGTCCGTTGGCAGAGACGCAGCAAATTCGATGATCCGGTGATCTAAGAATGGAGGTCGAACTTCGACAGCGTGGGCCATGCTCATCCTGTCCGATTTCACCAGGATGTCGTCAGGCAAGTAGTACTCCTGGTCGAACTTCAGATAAGGGGCAATGCCGTCACCGGGCAGACTCCGACCAAGCCGAGCCAACACATCGGCCAAGCCTGGTGGCAGAGGGTCCTTCAACAGGGCTGTCTTTTCGGCCTTGGAAAAGGTGCCATTCCAATACACATGCGCCTGCTCGGGCGACATCAAGCTGCCTTGCAAAAGCCGCTTGAGCTTATACTCGAGACTAATTTTTTCGTTCGAAGCCGGCCAGAGTCGCAGGCCCTGAAGCGCGAGGACGATCGCTTGGCGGGGCAGGTGTTTTACCCGCGCAGCGATCTGGTTGGCGCGGTAGGTCAGGTACCCGCCGAAGACCTCGTCGGCTCCCTCTCCACTGAATGCCACAGTACATCGAGTCTTGCAAAGCTTTGCCAAAAACCAGACCGGAAGCGCCCCCGAATCCGCGCTGGGCTCATCGGAGTAGTAGGTCAATTCTTCGATGCCGCCTTCAAGGTCCTCCTGCGGATTCAAATCCAGCTGCTCATGCTCGGTCCCATAACGCTCTACCATCTGACGGATGTAGGGCGATTCGTCAAAGCTGTGGCCATTGAAGGAGATCGAGAAAGTCCGCAAGCGGGAGCTCGATGCCTGAGCGGCATAGTGCAGGATGGTCGACGAGTCCACGCCGCCGCTGAGCCACACCCCGAGCGGAACATCGGACATCAGGTGTTCGCGCACCGATTGATCGATCAGTCCATCGAGTTTGCGCTTTGCCTCGTCGAGAGAGACCGCTATCGGTGATGCCTCGGGTATCTGCCAATAAGCATGCTTCTTTATCTCACCGTTTCGCCACTCGAGCCAATGTCCCGCTGGCAGTTTATGAATGCCCTCTACCAGCGTCCAAGGACTTGGAACATAGTTCATCGAGAGATAGCAGTCGAGACCTTCCCGGCAGAGATGACGCTCGATTTCAGGATGAACCAGAATTCCCTTGAGCTCCGACGCAAACAAAATGTCGTTACCACGCTCGGCGATATACAGCGGCTTGATTCCCACTCGGTCGCGGGCCAGCACCAGGCGCTGTTCGGAGTTCGTCCAGATCGCAGCCGCGAACATCCCTCGCAGCCGGGCAAAGCAGTCCACATCCCACTCCAGAAAAGCCTGGAGGACGGTTTCCGTATCGCAGTGGGATTGGAACCGATGGCCTAGAGACTCGAGCTCGCGGCGAACCTCCATGTGGTTATAGATCTCGCCGTTAAAGACGATGACTGAATCCCGATCCCCGGAGTAGATGGGCTGGTCTCCCGCAGCGAGATCGATGATCTTGAGACGGGTTGCCCCTAGCGAGCAGCCCAGGGAACGAAAAACTCCCTGTTGGTCGGGTCCGCGATGGAGCAGCGTGTCAGTGGCGGCGCAGATGCGCTCCGGATCGGGGGACCAGTCTTTCGTCGTAAATCCCACTATTCCGCACACGCTCTCTTTGCTTCGCTCCCAATCCAGCCTTCGATTTCAATATGATGCGTTTGACGGGAAAAACATCAGCCGGGTTTCGTGGTCGCAGGCTAAGCGCCTCTGGACCATGCTTGATCCTAGCATCAGCATCCCTATTGCCTCTGCACGGTGAGGATGCAGTATTCGCGACGATACAATCGAAGGATGGGAATTGAAACAAGCACCGCTGGGTGGGACCGTTGACGTCCAGCCGGACCTTCCATCTAAAAACTTATTTGATGATCGCTGTGATGGTGGTGGCTGGACCGCTGGGAAATGTCCTGCTGGCAAAAGGAATGAAGAACAGCGGCAATCTGGTCATTTGGCCGCCCATGGCCCTCTATCATACGGCGCTCAACGTGTTTGCCGCTGGATCGATCTGGCTGGGGGTCGCTTCGCTGATCACTTTCTTTGTGGCATATATGCTGGTGCTCTCCTGGGCGGATTACAGCTTTGTCCAGCCTGCTTCATCGCTCGCCTACGGCGTAGTCGCGCTGCTCGGATATCTCATGCTGGGCGAGCGAGTGTCTCCATTGCGGTGGACCGGGATAGCCGTGATTTGCTTGGGCGTCTTCGTTGTCGGCCGCACTGATCCTCGCACCACGGTGCACCAGACTACGGAGCGGGTGTAGCTTGCGGGACGTGATCTTGTTCACCTTGATTGTCGCTGCCGGTACGGGCGGCGAACTATGCGTCTCGCGTGCGATGAAGGTCGTCGGCGAGGCCAGGAGCTTTCACCCCATCGAAATCGTGAAGGTCATTCTTCGCGCGCTCCGGGTTCCGTGGATGTGGCTGGGAGTTGGCATGATGGCGATCGCTTTCTTTGCCCTGCTCGGCGCCTTGTCCCTTTACAACGTGAGCTTTGTGGTTCCCGTAACCGCATTGAGCTACGTCGCCGGGGCCTTTGGGGGGGTGACTTTCCTGCGCGAACGCGTGAGTGCTCAACGCTGGCTAGGCGTCCTGCTGGTCGCGATCGGGGTCACTCTTGTCTTCCTGGGTAAAAGCTAGCCAGACAAGAACTGGCAAATCCCAAACTTGACTTATCGCGAGTGTTTGTCTGAGCTATTAATGCCGTGTTAGGCTCAAACTGTGCAAATTTCTAGCTGTATTTCGATTTGCTGCCGCGCCTCCCAGGCGCAGGCCTGCTGTTGTTGTTCGCGCTAGATCTTAGCCCTCCTGCTCCACCTAGATAGCCGCCGAGTTGGTCTCCTTTGAGGCGGTTGAGTCCAAGACCCGAATCCAGGATTTAAGATGATTTCCCACTCTCGATCTCATTGCTCTGCTCTCAACTACGCCTACCTTTCCAGCGTTGCTGCGAATTGTTGTAGCCGCTAATCCTCTGCTCATCTTCAATTCCAGTCTTCCAGCAATGCTTCCAGGAGTCCCTGTCATGCGCTATTTGCAATTCTTCCCCCGGATACTGTACCTCGGCAGTCTTGTTGCTGCGCTTACATCGCTTACGCCTGTTGTTGCCGCTCAGGTGGTCGGTGGAACCATCGCGGGCGAAATCGTGGACGCGTCGAATAGTTCGATTGGAAGGGCCGAAGTCGTCATTCGCAACCAGGAGACCGGCACCGAGCGACGGCTGGTGACAGAAGACAGCGGCGCCTTCTCCGCGCCCTCTATTCCGATCGGAGTTTACACAATCCAGGTCTCTCACGACGGCTTTGCCCCGCTCGAACGTACCGGCATTTCGCTCACCGTAGGCCAGAGCATTCACCTCCATTTGGCGCTTTCGCTCGGGGACGTTCAGCAAACCGTCTCGGTGGTCGACACGCCTCAAGTGGTCGACGTCTCGACTCAGCAGTCGCAAGGCCTGGTCGACGAACGGCAAGTCAAGGAACTGCCGCTAAACGGCCGCAGCTTCGACCAGCTGATCCAGTTGAATCCCGCTGCCGTAAACTACACGACCCAGCGCTCTGGCGGCGTCGGCACTTCGAACTCTTCGGTCGGCAACATGTTCTCCGTATCTGGACGCCGGCCGCAAGATAATCTATTCCTTCTGAACGGCATTGAATACACCGGTGCATCGCTGATCAACGTGACTCCTGGAGGCACCAGCGGTCAGCTGCTGGGAGTAGACGCAGTGCGTGAATTTAACGTGCTCAGTGACACTTATGGCGCGAACTATGGCAAACGCAGTGGCGCCCAGATATCGATCGTGACCGCTTCTGGCGGAAACAAACTTCATGGTTCGGTCTATGAGTTTCTCCGCAACAGCGCCCTCGATGCCCGCAACTACTTCGATCAAGCGCAAATTCCTCTCTTTCAACGCAACGACTTCGGCGCAGCCCTGGGCGGTCCTTTGCGCCACGATAAGCTCTTCGCCTTTGGCAACTACGAGGGCTACCGACAGAACCTTGGTCTGAGCGCAGTCAGTTTTGTGCCTGACAATGCTTCCCGGGCCGCTGCCGTTCCTGCGGTTCAACCACTGCTCGCGCTGTGGCCGGTCGCGAACGGCCCGGAGTTGCTGAATCCGAATGGCGGCCCGAGCGGTATTGCGGAAGCATTCTCAAACCCGCCGCAGCATGTTCGCGAGGATTTCGGGACCACGCGGATCGACGCCAATCTCACCCAGAACGATCTACTGTTCGGGGTCTATACGGTCGACGACAGTGATGCAAACACGCCTTCGCAGAACCCTTTTTCAACCATCTATGAAAGTCTCAGTGAGCAGGTCCTTAGCGCTCAGGAGCAGCATGTTTTCTCGCCAAGCCTGCTGAATACGGTGCGCTTCGGCTATTCGCGGGCTGCCTACTACTTCACCGGCGAAGCGCCGGTTTCGGTGCCTGGCTGGGTTGACGACCGGCCAATCGGCGCGGTTGTGATCGCCGGCAGTACGGCGTCGAACGGCGCTTCACAGGTGACCCTCGCGGGGGCCAACACGGGCAGCAACAATCAAGCGGTACGCAATCTGTTCACCGCCGATGAGCACATTTTCTGGACGCATGGCCAGCATCAGATCGAGGCTGGAGTGTGGTTGCAACGATTGCAGTCCAACGATAACCTCGCGCAAAACCAATATGGACAGGCTTCGTTCTCGACACTCGCTAGTTTCCTCCAGGGCAATGTGGCGACCTTCACCGTTGTCCCCGCGCCGACTGAGCTAGGATGGCGCTCTCTCTTCGTCGCAGGATATGTCGAAGACGCGTGGAAGGTGACGCCGCGCCTGGAAGTGCGCGCTGGTTTTCGCTCCGAGTCGACGACCGGTTGGAACGAGGTACAGAATCGAGCTTCGAACTACGGCTTCACTGGCGGAATCATCAATACCAATCCCACCGTGGGTGGATCGGCGCTGTCCGACAATCGCGCCAAGTTTCTGCCGGAGCCCCGCGTGGGTCTCGCCTACGATGTCTTCGGTAATGGCAAGACTGCGCTTCGCGGCAGCTTTGGCGTGCATCGCGCACTCCTCGACGCGCTCGATTACCGGCTCGACCAGACTGCGCCTTTCAACACCACTCTATCGTTCAGCAATACTACAGTGGGCAAGTTACCCGCCCTTGCCGACGGCACGGCCACTGGTAGTGGATTGATTTCGCCAAGCAATGTTCAGCCCGACATCGAGACCCCAACGGTGCTTGCCTGGACGGTAAAACTCGAACAGCAGATTGCCCCTGAAACGTCGCTGACCATCGGTTATGTTGGCTCACACGGCTATCATCAAATTCTCTCCGAAGACCAGAACACACCGGCCACAACCATTTGCCCCGCGGCCTGCCCTTCAGCCTTGCCGCCGGGCACCGTCTTTTACCCCAGCACCACTAAAGCCAATCCCAACCTTGCTAACACCACCTCCTGGGTATCTCAGGGAGTCAGCAATTACAACGCGCTTGAGGTCGATGTGCGCAAGCAGTTGTCGCACGGGTTACAACTACGCGGCGTCTATACCTGGGCAAATAATCTGGATGACGGTTCAGCCTGGAACACCAGCGTTTCGGCGAATACTCCCGCGTTCGTAATGGATCCTGGAAACCCAAAGCTCGATTATGGCCCGGCTGCTACCAATATCCGCCATGCCGCCGCGATCAACGGCACGTGGGATTTGCCCTTTGGCAGGTCCCTGTTTACGAATGCTTCCCCCACTACCCGACTGGTGATCGGCGGTTGGTCGGTGAGCGGAATCGCGACGCTTCAAAGTGGCTTCCCCTTTTCGCCGCAGCTTGGCTATAACCCCACCGGTAATGGAGATACCCGCAATCCCGTCCGGCCGAACATAAATCCCGACTTTCACGGTTCTCTATACGCCAAAAGGGTGAACCAGTGGTTCAACCCGGCGGCCTTTACGGCGCCCTATCCCGGCGCCTTCGGGAACGTGGGCAGGGACTCGCTGACTGGGCCAGGTTTGACGGATCTCGATGTGTCGCTTGCCAAGAATGCCGCTATCCGGGAAGGCTTGCATGCGCAGTTTCGGGCGGAGTTCTTCAACGTGCTCAATCACTCGAACTTCACGACTCCGAATCCAGTCGTGTATAGCTCGGGGCCCACGCCGAAGTCGCCGACTTCCGAAGCGGCGCCGTCGGCCACTGCCGGAGTGATAAGCGCGACCTCGACAACCTCACGCCAGATTCAGTTCGGTTTGAAATTGCTCTTTTGAGGCGCGCATAGCGCAAAACAAATCCGGCAGCCGTCGAATGATCCATCTCCGACTTAAGAGGATATTGACGCAAGCCCAATCAGTGAGCACAGCTACTATCTCATAGGTTCGCCTTGATTTTTGCGTTGGCTAAGGCAAACACAGCAATCATCACAAGGACTAGAAGCACGAAAAAGAGGCACACCAACGATCCATATCTGCCGTCCTTGCGGTCTCTTTCTTCGAGCGCCTGCGAGTACCTTCGCGCAGCCTGGAAGACCGACAGCAGGTCGAGCGGATTAGCGTCTCTCTTGTTACTTGTTCGATACTTTTGCATGCCTCTACCTGGGAGACGCCAGTAATCCAGCCAAACAGGTCCTCTACCGCGCCGTGCGGCCGGCGAGCGAGTCGGCGACGTTCTCTGCGCAAAGCTCATGACTCAGTGTGTCGCTCTCCGGATAAAAGGTGCGTAAAGGGACTGAAAGGCTTTTATCAGGGGCCCGGTCGGCCCCGGTCTTGCGCCTTTAACAACTCGATCGTTCGGCAGGGACACCCGGATGTAGGCTTCCCGTGGGCAGGTGCTGGTCCTGTCAGGTAAGGGAAGGTGGCGCGACGGTGTGCGCGATATTTTGCACGGCCAACCGTGGGTTTAGCGGCCTTTGGAACACTCCAACAGATAGCCGATCAGCTCGTTGATGCGGTAGATGTCCCTGCGGATCTCCTGGTAGTACGCAAATCGTTGCACCTCGCTGAGATCTGACCGGGAAAGAAATTCCGCATTCGCCAGGATGGCGCTCAGTGGCTGGCGAAGATCGTGTGAAATGAATGCGACCATCCTGCCTACGGCAATAAGCGATTCCGGAGCAGGATCATTTCTTGGCACATTTGGAAAGGATCGAGCCGTCAACGAGCCTGTCTTAGTTATAGCGTTCTGCAACATAAAGAGCTCCTTGGAACTCAAACAGAATCCTGGAATTCCGAATTTCCCCTATGGGGCGCTGAGGCGCTCCATAGGTGTTGAGGAGCAATTGATCAGCCAGTTGGGTTTTATTGAAAACAAAGTGTTTCGCGCTGATCGAGGAATGGCGAAGATCACCAATTGGCGAATGCTGTACAAGGTTTTGACTAAACGCGATAACGCCTACCTCAATCCGGTAGGGTCAAGGCGTCAAAATCCGACTGGTCGGTCGAAACTATAGAGCTTTCGGAGTCGGCTTGCCCGTCTACTTGTCAGGAGAGGAATTTACGCCATATTCAAACAAAGTAGCTCTTATCACTGAGTCGAACCGCGGTATCGGATTTGAAACCGCTCGGCAATTAGGCCGACAAGGCGTCGCCGTCATTGTCACCGAAAGAACCAGCAAGAAAGCCGCCGACACCGCCCTCAAGTTGCAGGAAGAAGGCATCCAAGCACCCGGAGTCACGCTCTACATAACCTAGGCCGAAGATCGCGCCGCCGTCGCGTTGCTCGGCGCAGACCGGCCGAGTGGCCGGCTAATTCAAATACCAATCACGAGCTATACCTTGGTAACAGCGAGCCAATCGGGACGCTGGCGCCTCGGGCGTCCCGATCGGCTTGCGAATCTGCGGCCGGTACTGGCTCAGTGACAGGTAAAGCCGTGCTCAACTATGAATACCGAATTAACGGTGCACCCCACCATGGGCGCCGCGGCGGGCAACAGCTTCTTGTAGAATCGGGGGGGCAGATCATGATGATAATACATGCCTAGTCCCGATCGAGCCATCCTCCTCGGCCCGCTCCTTAAGGGCGTATCGCGCTCTTTTTATCTGACGCTGCGCGTGTTGCCTGCTGAGATGCGCGATCCGATCGGCGTCGCCTATTTGCTGGCCCGCGCTGCTGACACCATCGCGGACACATCCCTCATCCCGCCTGGGCAGAGGTTGGAGCTGCTCCTGTCTCTTCGCCGTCAGGTCAACGGCGCTCAAGATGAAGGGGCGTTGCACCGGATAGCGGTGGAAGTTGCAAGTCAGCAAGACCAGTCCGACGAGAGGACCTTACTGAGGTCGCTTGGGGTTGCTCTGAAGCTTCTTGCTCAATTGGGCGAGCCTGATCAGCAGATGGTACGTGATATCGTCACCACCCTCACGAGCGGGATGGAATTCGACCTCCGTAAGTTCCCCGCGGAGTTATCCGGAGATATCGTCGCCCTCCAGGAATTTGCCGAACTTGAACACTATATCTACATGGTCGCTGGATGCGTCGGTGAATTCTGGACGGAGATGACTTATGCGCACATGCCTGGCACGCTTAAAGGCAGCCCTCAGACGATGTTGAATCATGGGGTTCGTTTCGGAAAAGCCTTGCAGATGACCAATGTTCTGCGGGACTGCAGCAAAGATCTTCGGATCGGGCGCTGCTATCTTCCTACCACTGTGCTGGATCGCTTCGGGCTAAACCCCCGGGATCTCCTGCTGTCGGAAGCATCTCGACGCGCACGTCCTGTTCTGTTCGAACTAGTGGAGATAGCCCTTGATTATTTCCGAGACGCAGTTACTTACACATTAGCGATTCCTGCGTTCTCCGTCCGACTGCGGCTGGCGTGTTTGTGGCCGGTCTTCATTGGCTTGGAAACGCTTACCCTGCTGGTGGACAATGACGAGTGGTTAAATCCGGCCAAGCTCTCCAAGATAAGGCGCGTTGACGTTTACCGGATTATGGCTTATTCAATCCCGTTGGTCGGTTCAGACAGGCTGCTCCGTGGACGTGCTGAGGGATTGATCAGAGGTATTGAGACCAAGATCAACCGTCAACATAACGATTGAGGCCATATCGTGGTGCTCCCCGGGTGAGACCGACTGCTTAGAGGATTTGTCTTGCGGCCGTAAGTGGCGTGGCGGGCCTCTTCCGCTTTCAAGCCCTCTCCAAAAACTTTTCAAATCATGAATCTTCGTCGATACATGGCAAATCAGATGTAAGGCCGCATATATATGAGACACCCCATATCGAAATTGCGGTCCATTGAAGGAGAGCAACCATGGCAAAGAAACTCGACGGAAAGATTGCGCTTATCACCGGCGGTTCACGTGGCATCGGCGCGGCTATCGCAAAACGTCTGGCCGGCGACGGCGCACAGGTAGCCATCACCTACGCGAAGGATGCCAACGCGGCTTCCGAAGTCGTTCAAGCCATTGAGCGCGATGGCGGAAAAGCGGTCACGATTCAAGCCGATGCCGCCGACGCGCAGGCAGTCAGCAGCGCAGTCGAAAAGACAGTCGCCACGCTCGGTCGATTGGATGTGCTGGTCAACAATGCCGGCACGGCCATTCCGAAGAGGTTCGAGGAGACCACTCTCGAAGAACTGGATCGAGTAATTGACATCAATGTCCGTGGCGTCTTTGTCGCTACGCAGGTAGCGCTGAAGCACATGAACGATGGCGGCCGCATCATTACGATCGGCTCGTGTGTGGGCGAGCGTGTGTTGACGCCTGGTCTGGTGCCCTATTCGGCTACCAAGGCAGCCGTTAAGCTCTTTACGCAGGCATTGTCGAGAGAGGTTGGCAGCCGAGGCATCACGGTAAACAATGTGCAGCCGGGTCCGATCGACACCGATCTGAACCCCGCGGCGGGCGAATGGGCGATACCTCAGAAAGCTGCGACTGCACTAAACCGCTACGGGCGGGTTGAGGAGGTTGCCGCTTTGGTTGCATTCATCGCCGGTCCGGAGGCGTCGTATATTACCGGGGCGAACCTTACCGTCGACGGCGGCACCAATGCTTAGTGCTTCCTTCGCTGAGCTATAAGAACTTATAACTTGGAGGAAAATATGTTTCGCCTTGATGGAAAGACGGCGCTTGTAACTGGGGCGTCACGCGGAATCGGCCGCGCAGCTGCCTTGGCGCTGGCAGGCGCGGGGGCCCACGTGCTCGTACATTTTGGTAAGTCGCAGGAGGATGCAGAGACTCTGGTAGCGACGATCCGTAAAAATGGCAACACCGCGGATGCGGTCGGAGCCGATCTGGCCGCACCGGAAGCCGCTACAGAACTTGCGACGAAGGTGCGCAGCCTGACCAGCGATCGACTCGATATTCTTGTCGCTAATGCGGGCATCTCGAAGGCTGCCAGATTCGAGGACCACACGGTCGAGGATTTTGATAACTTGTTTGCAACCAACGTGCGTGCGCCATTCTTCTTGCTCCAGCAACTTCTCCCCGCTCTCGGTGCGGGCTCGAGCGTGATCGTCACAACATCCTTGGCCGCGCGGGTATCTCCAGGGCCTCCCGGCCAGCCCGGTGCCCCTGTGCTGCCTGCGTATGCCGCAACGAAGGGGGCGCTTGAGACGCTCGTCAAACATTGGGCTGCCCTGCTGGGGCCGACAGGTGTCCGGGTCAATGCCATCGCCCCGGGAGTTATCGAAACGGATATGTCGAACTTCACCAAGACCGAAGCCGGACGTAATCTAACGCTCAGCTTTCAGTCGCTTAAACGGATTGGTAAGCCAGAGGACGTAGCTGATGTCATCGCGTTTCTCGCATCAGATGGAGCTCGCTGGATCACTGGTGCTAGCATTCCCGTCGACGGCGGCTCCAAGCTCTAGTACTTACGAGCATTCGGGTTGTCCAGCATTGAGGGGCGAATCATGGCGGCTACAAAGCAGGAGAAGAACAAAGCGTTGGTACTCAGAGCGTTCGACACGCTCTTTAATCAGCGAGACTACCAGGCTGCGGAACAGTACTGGTCTCCCAAGTACATTCAGCACAGCGCACACATAGGACCAGGGCGAGAGGGTCTCTTCGATTTGATCAAGAGTATTCCCTCAACCCTAAAATACGAAGCGGGCACGATCGTCGCGGACGGGGATTTTGTGATCGTACATGGTCGCTTCTCGGACTTTGGAGGGCCGCGTAACTGGATCGCTGCCGACATCCTCCGCATTGAAGATGGTATTTTTGTCGAGCATTGGGACGTGATTCAGGACGAAGCGACGGAAGAAGAATCCAAGAGCAAAGCCCCTATGTTCGGAAACAACTTCGCTGCGCAATAAGTGACACAGCTCGAAAGTGAGGTGTAAGTCGCGCCTCGAAAGGTTGTGACTCCTCGTAGCGATAGCTTCGAGCTGCTGCAGCGTATCTTTGTTCTCGAGTAGGTGTTCCGATGACGGTGAATTTACATCAGCCTGCGTCCTGTCAGCACGACTCATACAATGCGTAGCTGGTGATCATTTGGGCATTCTCCCGCAGAAGAGGCTGACTGCGAAAGGTGGGAGTGCCTTGACTAGAACGGCTGAGTTGGAAGAGCGCTTTCATGGCCACGTTCACTCTTCGAACCAGGCGACGGCTGCTTTGTTCGGGCAAAGAGGCAAGCAGGTAACTATGAGGCAAGCGGGTAACTATGAGGCGAGGAGTGGAGTCTCTTCAAATAGGGCTTCAGAACTGACTGCAGCGGATAACGCGGTAACTCCTACGGATAAGGCACCCGCAATCTGCTCTTCTATAGCGAACAAGGGCTGTGACTCTGACTCGATCTCGAGACGCCTGGCCCATAGCACCAATCCGCCGGAATCGACGATGCTGGCCGTGATCCGAATGTGACTCCCGGCCGCCCTAACGCTTCCCTGAAATGCAATCTGCGCGCCCACCTTGGACATCATTCCCACTAAGTCATTTTTATGAAGAGTGCAATACGCTTTCGAAAAAGGAGCCAAAACTCTGCAACCGTCGGTCCGCGTGAGTTGGTACGCAAGTTCATCCGGTATTGCGCGCGTATAGGCTAAAGAGATTGGGTTTCGCGATATGTCAGTGAACGGTAAGATTGCGATCGTAACCGGAGATGCCTTTGTCACGGACAATGCATACTTTGCCTCTACCTGGAGTTGAGGTCCGGCCATGGCTTTTCGGCACTGGAAGATAGGTATGTAGCTCCCGGGTCGCAAATAGATGTAGATCTGGTCATCTTTGCCTTCCCCTTCGTAATAATCCTTTAGCTTACTTCGCAGCCGGCGGGCCTCAGTCCGGACAATCGAGTTCTCGCTCGGGTGGTACGGGGGTCTGCGGTCATAGACCTCGGATCCAATTACATACTCTTTCAGAAGATGCTGATGGCCCTCTATAGCATGCTCAACAATAAATCGGAGAAATCGGCTCAGCCGTTCAGATTGTACAAACACTCTGCTCTCGAGCATGCGGTCGAGTTGTTGTCGAATCATGAGTCCTGAAGTTCCTACACCATCGAACCTATCCAAAGCTGGCAATCTATAGGACGTATCTCGTTCGCAACCGACGCCCGGCGATCGGGAATCTGGGTCAGAGAGCTTTGCGACTCGCAGCGGACCTGCTCTTTCAGGAGCCCGAGAGGGTGGGTTTATAGAGCAACTGCAGCTTAAATGCTGGTCTTCCATAAATTCCTGTCGTTTCCGTTTTCCGGCCGGAGAGACGATCATCGCAGCCTCCTTCCCAGGTTTGGCGGAGACGACCGCATTCCTGGTCCTTATTGAATCGCCAACGAGGCAAAGGTAGTTGACCCGCAATCCGCTTAGTCGCTGCCGCGCGGTGGTGGCCGCTCATTCATCTTCTTTGAGTGGGACGCCAAGTTTGCGATTTTCGGGATTTCTGCACGGTAATGGATCACTGATATGCCGCCTAGAGGATTAGAACGTGATTGTGGAAGATTTTGCAGGCGTTATCCAGACCATTTAGGATGGCGTCGCGGTCACTCTTTTGGGTGGCTACAAGGCAACGTTATCGGCGCTCGAGGAAGGTGCGGAATGTGAAACGCCGGTCGTTATAGGTGTGCGGTTTAGGTAGGGCAGTTTTGATGATGGAGAAGATGGCAATATCGGCAATGGTCAAAACCCTCACCGCAGATAGGGCCTGAGATGGGTCGTCCGCTGAGGTAGATACCTTTGTTCAAGGAGGCTTGGTGTGAGTGGCGCCATCAGCACTCTGTGTTTTACTTCAAACGTACCTAATGTTTTTCGGCTGCATCAGGACATCCAAAATTCCAATGACACCAGCAGCTTTCCTATCTCCTCCAATGCAAGTTTCAAATAGGCACGACGAAACGCGAAGGAAAGGACTGGGCAGGCAGAAGCTTCGCCTGCCCAATCGAACACTTTCGCAGAAGCATCAGCGATTCCCGCCAGCGACCTTCAGCGCCTCGCCCGTCACCCAGTGCGAGTCATCCGAAGCGAGGAACACCGCAACGGCGCCATAATCCTCCGGAGCGCCCACCCGGCCAAGCGGAGTTTCCGCCTTGATCTTTTCGTAGAATTCTCCCTCATGCATCCCGACGGTCTTTATACCTTCTGTCATGACCAGGCCCGGATTGATCGAGTTCACCCGGACCCCACGAGGCCCCAACTCACGAGCCAGCACGCCGGTGATCGTGTCCACCGCACCCTTGGTCGCCGTGTAGATCGAGCTGTACGGCGGGTGGATATGGCTTACCACCGAACCTATGTTGATGATGCTGCCACCGGCTTCGCCGAAGTGCTTCACCGCCTCCTGCGTCGTCCGCAGCAGGCCGCGAACGTTGGTGTTGAACATCCAGTCGAAGTCCTCGTCGGAGAACTGCTCGATTGGCGCAAATTTATACACGCCTGCATTATTCACCAGCACGTTTACCTTGCCCAGAGCCTTTTCAGTCTCAGCAAAGATGCGTTCGACATCTCCGTTTTGAGCAACACTGCCGTGCACGGCAAAAGCCCTGCCGCCAGCCTGCTTGATCTTTTCTACGACTCGCTCGGCGCCCGCCTTGTCCGAAGCGTAGTTCACTGCGACGGCCGCGCCGGCCGCGCCCAGCGATTCCGCAATGGCTGCCCCTATGCCCTTCGACGCGCCGGTCACGAGGGCGACTTTTCCAGTTAGCTTACCCATATCGTTCACCTCTTAAGTTTATTGTTAAGCAATATTCGTACGGTATGACTTGTGTTCCCAATGAGTGATACATATCATATCGTATCGTTACGTTTGTTTTGATACGTCCTGTATCATTAAAGATTCAAGAGTTTGTTGGAGGTAATGGGAGTGGAAAGCGATCAAACCGAACCGCGCGCTGCCGGTGGAGGTCGACCCCGAAGTCCGCGTATTCACAAGGCCATTTTAAAGGCGGCGGTGGACCTTGTCCTGGAGCGCGGTTTCAGGGCGATCAGCATGGACGATATTGCCACCAGGGCAGAGGTTGGGCGCATGACAATCTACCGCCGGTGGTGCAACAAGGCAGCGATCATCATGGATGCGTTCGTGGCCCGTGTCGACCCCGGTACTCTCTTCGTTCCTGCCCGGAGTTACACCGAGAGCATTCGCCTGCAGATGCGTTCAATGGCCCGGCTCTTCCGGGGCAAGGATGGAGCCCTCATCCGTACTCTTCTGGCTGAGGCACAATTCGATGCCAGGCTTGCCATTGAACTCCGCGACAGGTGGACAATGCCGAGACGAAAGATGGCGGTCGCATATTTCGAGCAAGGAATCGCAGGTGGGTTTCTTCGGGCGGATGTGGACCCGAACGCCATGATCGATATTCTGTACGCCCCTCTCTACTATCGTCTTCAAATGGGCACCGGCCCTTTATCGGACGCTTATGTCGATGAGGTTTTCGACCACGCCATGAAAGGGCTGGGGCGAGGATGAGCGACGCTGGCCGATAGCATTGATCTCTTTAGGCAATGGGAGTCATTGAGGATCCTGCCATCCGTCACAAGAGAACTGATAACGGCAGTTGCCGCCATTGAAACGATCACGCCGAAAGGTAGGAAAAAGCGAGGGACCTCATCGAAAACTTCCATATCACCCAGCTTTTTGGAAGGCTCGTGAGCTTGGACTTCCAACAACATCGCGCAGTGACTTCCCCTCGTTTTTGCAAAGCTGCTAATCTATTGGCAACACTCACGTGGAGGGATGTGTGAGCGGTTGAAACAGGCGGTCTTGAAAACCGCTTTACCTTAACAGGTAACGGGGGTTCGAATCCCTCTCCCTCCGCCGTTTAATATGTCAATGTTTGGGTTTGCGCGAACATTGATCGCTTTTGTTTCGCTCTCGACGTGTCTGCTTTAGTTGACAATAAGGATCGATAGGGAGCAAGGCCCCAACCCGTGACCGACGCCTCTTCCGGGTCACTCGCTGGTCTTCAAACTCGAACTGTGGCTCCCGTTCTCCGACTCAAGAACAATCGAGAGCACGTCTACACTCTCCCGCGCCATCGCCACAACTCGCAATGACCGAAAGCCCGATAAGGCAAACAAGGGCAAGAAGAGAGAGCAAGTCCGACATTTCCACGCCGCCTCTGCTTCTTCTCGGCAGCGCCCATTCCGGTCAATCCTGCGTCACCCGATCTGCTGCACCCATTGGCTGCGCCACGATGGAGCCTCAAAAGGATCCGCGAAATATTGTGTCTCGTGCACGACCTTGGAGTCGCGGAATTCCATAATACTTACTGTATATACCGGCCGGCCCTGGTAGGTGATTGTGTATTCCGTGATCCAGAGATCACCTCGTCCGAGAATTCGCTTGACGTTGAAGCCCGACGGCTTGCCTGGATGATGGCTCCGTAAGGCCTGCAAATTCTTGCGCCCGAAGATTCGTTCGCCTGATTGGGGATAATCGCAGATAGCATCATCCTCGTAAATCTCATGTTCCGCGTTTACATCGCCGGCTGCTGACGCCTGCCAGTGCGCGTCCAGGGCCTCAAGTATCTGTTCCTCTGGCATTGGGCTCTCCAAGTGCGGTTTGATAGTCGTCTACCTTGCGTAAGAACAATATCCGGACTTCCGGCGCGATCTAATTCGATCACCCAACAGCCTCTTGCTCTCGCTCCGCCATTCATCAAAGGTCATTCAGTGGATCGGCGATGTCACTCGCAGTCTTTTCGGCCGCGGAGTTCTCTCACATAGGTTCCAGTGTGATAGGTCGCTGAACTCCATGGCACTTCCAAAACAAAGCGCGAAGATTCGGAGCAACCACTGAAATCAATCGTAAACTCGGCGCCGGAGGAACCACTTGTTGGAATATCTCCCAGTGCGATCGGGTAAGTACCCGGCGCGTGAATGACTGGCGAGCAGCGTCGCCCTTCCGTCTGCCGAAGCTCGAAGGCGTTTAGAAGGGTTGCGTAGGCAGGCCCAACGTCACCATTCGCTGCGGTCAGCGTCAATGCAATCTGATCCGGCCCAATCCTTCTCGTCGTGCTCGTGAACTTCAAACCGTAGCCAGGCAGCCTGGTTGGATCGACAATACCCCAGTAGGCGGGCTTAGCATGCAGCTGCATGTTGAAGGGCAGCGGATAGTCGGTGCGCACTACCGGGAAGCTATCCAGCCAGGTATCGTCGTCCGCCATCCCCCAGAAGGTCACGGCGCTGATCTTCCCCTTGAGGTGCCGGAATGCGTCAAAGTATTTCTTGTAGAGCCAGCCTTGCTCGGCCAGGATTGACGCCGGTACATTATTGCCGTAGTTCGAGCTGTCGTCTCCGCCATTGTAGACACTTAGGTCCAACTCGGTAATCTGTTGTTCCAGATCCGGGAGTTCAGCGTGCACCGTGTCGATAGCATGGACCATCGACTCAGTAGTCGGATAGTTAATCTGATTGTGCATCTCATGACCAATGGCATTGACCGGAACGCCTCGATCGCGTAGCTCATGTAACACCTTTACCAGGCACGCCAGCTTAGCTGGGTCGGTGGTGCTGTACTCGTTGATAAACAGCTTTGTACCTGCCGGTGCATATTCCTTGGCCGCCTTGAAAGCGATATCGATATAGCTCGGACCCAGGACTTGATAGAACGGGCCGTGCTGGAGACAATCCGGTTGCGTCGGATCGATCGGCTCGTTGACTACGTCCCACGCGTACACCTTGGAGCCAAAGTGCTGGACTTCGTTCTGAATGTGCTCTTGAATATTGGCGGTCACAACTGCTTGATTTGCGGGTGAGTTGGTCCCATCTCCGGTTGCATAGGCTGGAACCTGCTCGCCGGTTGCCCACACCAGGTTCTGTCCGCGTACTTTCATCTCGGCACAGACTGCCTCACCAACCTCGGCATCACCGTTTTCGTATGTGAAAGTTCCTTTGGTAGCCTCCACGGAACTCCACTTCAAGTCATTTCCCGGAGTCATGCTGTCGAAGTGCTTCATCAGTAACTGCGCATGCGGCCCGGAGAGGTCGGTCGTATCGACCTCCGCGCCTATCGGAAAGAAATCGGCGAAGGTCTTATAGATTGAGGGAATGTTTTTCTGAATGGTCGGCGGCGGAACATAGGTGAGCTGGAAGTCGTCGATGTAAAACGACGCGAGGTCACTTCCCGATGCTGGTACTGTCTGAAAATACAAATATGCGGCGCCCGGGTCGAAGCTGTTCGACATGTTATATCCGGTGACGCTAATCTGGTGCCATTTTCCGTCTGCCGGGACAGTTACCCCGGGGTAGCCCGTCACGCTCGAATAAGTTGTGTTGCCGTTGAGCGTGGTCTGAAGGCTCAAATTGATCACGTGGCTTGAGCCGTCGGTGGGTTGCATCAACACCGACGCACTGATGTTGTACTCGGAACCGTTGTACATCTTGTCATTGACGCTGATCTGCGGTCCATCGTAGTTCGCGATTCTGCCGGTAGTCAGCAGGCTGAGTGGATCGCCGTTCGGATCAAGGACGGGTGGAGCGGTATTGGTTAAAGTGGAACTCCCGGTACGCGAACTCCAGCCGTCGAGGTCTCCATCCGCAAAGGTAGTGGTGATGCCGCTGTTGTCTTGTTGACTGGGGCTGAGTGGCGCAGGCGACAGCTCTCCAATCGTGACGTCGCTGATATAGAACGAATCGGTCGCGCTGCTGGACTGGATATATAAAGTAAGACTGCTGGGTGGTCCCGGGAGATTGCTGTAGCTGAATGTCCCCTGCACTTTGGTCCAGGTTGTAGTGGAAAGGGCTGCTGAGGTTGCAACCGTACCGTAAGCTCCAGAGCTTGCGCAGTCCGCCGTCTTGGTCGAGATCGTCGCCGTCGGGTTACTGCTATCTGTAGCGGCGAGCAAGACATAAGCGGAGATCTGGTACGTCGCGCCCGCCACTACGTTGTTCACACCAAGCAGATTGAGGCTCGGGCCCATATAACCGGCCGTGCGGTTGGTGACGAGGAGACTATGCGTGTCGCCATTCGGATCGGGTAAAGGCGGGGCGGTATTGGTCAGAGTTGCCGATCCGAATGGCGTCCATCCATCCAGACCTCCATCGGCGAAGGTATAGGCGGCAATTGGCGTGCCGCCCGGAGGGGGCGCAGTCTCAGTAATGACCACGTCGTCCAGGAAAAGTGATTGCGCACTCGTAGCACCTACTAACTGCGCGTAAAGAGTTAACCCGGTTTCTGTCGTGCTGGCGGTATAGGTTCCGCCGATCTGTACCCATCCAGAGTCTGAAACGGGGACCTGGTAGCTTCCTATTGTGTCGTAGCAGGTCCCGCCTGAGCAACTGGGATCGCTTCGCTTCATGGTAAAGTCTACGTTGCCTGCGCTTTCGCCGCTGGTGAGTTCGACATAGCCCGTGATCGTGTACTTCGCTCCGGGTAACAAGACACTGTTCAGCGAAATCGAAGGCCCACCCGCGCCACTCGAACTCGTGGTAGTGAGCAAACTGTGGGAGCCGGAGTAGGCAGCGGCGGTTGTAGCGATAGGAGTAGTTGCACCGTTGAAAGAACTCCAACCATCGGCAGTTCCGTCTTCGAAGCTGTAAGTTGCAACTGTTTGAGCCCGCAATGGAACGGTGGCCATTAGCGTCAAAACGAAGGCAAAGGCGGCAACAATTGCTATCCGGATTGGCTGTTGGCTTGCCGTGCAGATTCTCGATAGACGAAACATTGCGGGTTTCCTTTGGATTCAGAATGGCGCGCCCAGGCAAGCAACATTTCCCGTTGCTGCCAGTGATCTTCGTTCGACAGCAGTAAGACGATTTACTGCCCGGCCGCCAATATAGAACATTCCTACGATGACATGTCAAGTTTGCTAATTTGTGACGTCGAAAGAACGGAATTGGGGCCGAGTCACTTCGACGCATACTTACATGCGCGTGGTGCCGGACGGTCGTTCGCCATGAAACCCGCGCTCGAAACAAAGCAGTCGCGAGGGGATCCTAACCTGTTGGTCTCGAAGGTCTACTGCATTCCGAGCTCGCTTAGAAGCTTTGGGTTAGCTTCGTCGGTGGCTAATAAGTTGTGGCAGACGGAACAATCGTTGCTAATGCTTGCGCCGGCCTTGGTGTTGTGACTTCCATCATGGCAGCGGAAGCAGCCCGGGTAGTCGTTGTGACCGAGGTTGTTTGGATGAGTACCCCAGGTCACATTCATAAATGGAAAGACATTTCTGCTGTAAATAGTGGCGAGAGTCTTTGCAGCTTGGTCGATCTGGGTTTGCTGTCCGTTCCAGATGGCGGGATATTGAGATTGGTAGAAGTCTTTTAAGCCGAAGACGATCCTGGACCTGGCAATTTCAGGCGAGGGATATACCGCTTTTAGTAGAGCCAGACTTTCTTTATGGACGAATGGCAAAGACGCATTCGGGCTGCCCTGTGCCATATTTCTGTTGAGTACTTCCTCGGGAGTGTCAAAGGAGTGGGCTGCGCGATTATGGCAGTCGATGCAATCCATGACATGTTTCTGGCCTGTAACTGAGCCCTTTGCATCGCTGGAAACAAACTCTGACACCGAACCATCATCATTGGTCTTGCCGACCCATGGAATGCTCTGGTGCGTCGAGTCGGTGGCAATGTATTCGATATGACCCATGTGCGCGCCGTGAATTCCGCTTAGTTGCGAAGCAGAGTTACGGCCGCCCACATGCAGCAATACAAGAGAGTGGGTTAGTGTGTTGTTTTCGTCGTCTCCATAGGACGAACTCACGACAAGCTTGTCACCGACGTAATTGCCCGGGTTGTGGCAGTTCAAACAGGTCGTCTGCGCAGCGGGGATCTTATCTCCTGCGAGGATCGGCCGCGGATAGTTATGAAGGACTACCATCAGAAGCTGCTTGGTTCCGTTCAGTTTGGCTTTAACGAACCCTGCGCCGCCGGCCGCAATATGACAATCGGTGCAGGCTACTCCGGCGTGGGCAGAGAAATGATACGCCGTCCACTCAGGCGCCATCACATGACAGGAAGTGCCGCAGAAGGACGGTGTATCCATGTAGGCCACTCCGCGATAGCTCGCAGTGCCGACGATCACAAAATTGATGAAGGTGGCGATCACAACAAATTCGATCCCGTGCCGGAAGACCGGATCACGCGGGTCAACCTCAGGAAAAATGAATGGTACCTGGCCGGCAGCCTTGAGCTTCTTTCTTCTCCAAAGGATGCCCACAGGAATCAGAGCAAGCCCAAAGAGGAAGACTGCCGGCAGGATCAAGTCGAGAATGATGCCAAGATAGGGATTCGAGGAACCGCCGTGTCCAAAGAGGGCAACAACCCAAAAGCCAACCAGCGTGAAGGCTGCAGCGCTGGTAAGCGCCCCGCCGAGCAGACTAACGCGATTGTTCCCGTAAAAGAAAAAAGGCCGAAGCCAGGCTCCTTTGAATCCCGTGGCGGCTGGCATCTATGCCCCCGTTATTTTTGTAGCGTTCGGATATAGGAGACGACTTCGGTGATTTGGGCATCGGAAAGCTTACCGGCATATGCTGGCATCTTTCCTTTTCCATTTTTTGTCGCCGAGACTAAATCCGCGTCTGTGGCTTTCACCAGGTCAGGCGAATTGAACGGAATTGCTTTCATCGCCTTTCCCGCTGGAGTGGCTCCCAGACCGTCCGCTCCATGGCACATCGCGCACTTCGACTTGTAGGTCGCTGCGCCAGAATCCTGGGCAAGGACGCTTGCGGCGGTTGAGAGTGCCATGGCACAGATGACTGCAGCGATAGTTCTATTTCTCATGGTTCGATCTCCTTGTCACATCTGTAACGGTATGCGCATATGTCCGTTGGGGTTCCGATCAAAATTCGTAATGCATTCCGAGCGTGACGTTATTCGCATGAAAGTTTCGGGGCGCTGTTTCTCCGGCGGGCGATATACTGAGACCGGTTTGAGCTCCGCCCAGTGTGGCAGAGTCGCAGGGGACGACGGGCGCCGGAGCAGTCGGCGTGGGGTTCGAGATGCTGCAAAAGGCTGAACCCGAAACGCCGCCCTCTCCGTAGCCAAAGTATTTGTATTCCGCTCTCCATATCCATCGTTCATGAAACGTCCAGGCAAGATTCGCGAAGGGCGAGTGATAGGTGGAGACAAGCGAACCGTTGACGTCACGGGCGTCGTTGAAGAACCGGCTACCGTCTACGGAGCTGGCAGTGTAGCCGATACTGGAGCGGAGCGATCTAAGCGGAAACAGAACGAGAGCGAAGGACCCGTACTGAGTTGGGGTGGACATGAAGTCTTTGACCGGACCAAACTCATAGTAAGTGGTCCCCCGGACGGTTGCGCCGGGGCACGCTGTGCCACTGGGCGATGCGGCGCCAGGAAATGCGGGGCTCGCCTGGGCGTCGTAGCAGATATTCGTCGAAGCATATATCCCGCTGTAACCATAATTGAAGTCGAATCCATAGCGCGCATTCGGCGTCAGTGCGGCGCCCACGTTCACGAGGCGGCTATGATCCACATGACCGATCGGTCCGGCGTAAGGGACATCGCCAGCCGCGACAGCAGCTTGGTTGTTGTTCGTGTTGTTCTGCCGCTCCAAGTCGTTGAAGACTCCCGATAGAGTGATCCACGGCTTCGGCCGGTACATGGTATGAAGTCGGTAATGCTGCAGCTGGCGCGGACTTAACGGTGTGAATGAATTGTCGTTGTAAAGCGCTTCGATGGAGCCATTGACGGTCCAGTGATCGGCGGGTCGCAGGGCTACGTTGAAAAGACCGCCGTTCCCATGAATAGTGACCGTCCCATTACTATCCTGACCCACCGGCAATGGAGTGTCATGAGGAAGTCCCTGGGCGATGATATGCAGGCGATAGCGGTAGGTAAATGAAAACGAGACGCGAGACCAGCCGTCCCAGGTCGCCGTCAGGTCGTTCGTCAGGAACTTCTGGCCGAAATAATCTGGCAGGGGAACGCCATTAGGACTGCCCTCAACGTTCACAGGAGATCCAGGGATCAGAGCACCGGCGTAGTTGATTGTCTCGTCTCCCGCGGTCGCGGGCGTATTCGCGGTAGCACCCTTCGATATGTTGGCACTCCCCGGCTGCTGCTCATTTGAGTACTCGATCTGATCAGAGAAGTGAACGGCCGGAGTGGCATCCCAGACGATGCCGTAGTCGACCGCCATGACCTTGCGCTTTGCGTTTGCGTTCCCCGTGAACGTTATCGATCGAATCGTCCCGTCCAGGCCCTGGAAATTCTCGTAGTAGTCGGGGAGATTCATATTCGCTTGGGTGTAGCGCGCATCGCCGTTCATCGCTATGTTCTTAATGCTTGAGCTTTGCAACCGGAAGATCTCCGTGGGATAGAGGATGCGCGTCGGTTGTGAGCGCAGGTAGCTCGAAGCCACATTGCACGCCGGATTGATGACTGGCAATCCGCCCGGGCTCTGCGGTGAGAGGATGGTGTAGGTCGTCGCATTGGTGTACGCGCTTCCCATGCTCGTCGTATTGCAGCTGCCGATGCCATAAGGCGTGAAGCTGTCCCAGTCGCCTGGGGCCACCGCCGTTCCGTTCGCCCCCTGCGCCAGGAAGTTGCTCGGAGCCAGGGTGAAGTACGTGTTTTCCTTGATGTGTTCAATCTCTTCTGCGAAGGTGAGCCTCGTATCTCGTATGGGCTTCCAGTCGATCTCTGCCAGGAAATCGTCGGAGCTGTTGCGTTGATATTGCTGGAGGAGTTGATCGTTGGCACCCACAGACGGATCGAAGAAGTTGTTCCCGCTGGTCGGGCTAAGCGTTGGTCCTTGCATAACGTTCTGCGAGTAGCCCACCCGAAATGATACTTTCGATAGCGGAAAAATCGTAACGCCGGTGTCGAGCATGTGATGCACTGTATTGGCAAAGAACGGCGATTGTTCCACCTGCGGCCACGCCAGCGAACCGGTCGGCGCGTTCGATGGCCCAATAGGTACTGACAGTCCTGAGGGTAGATTCGGGTTACCAAGCAGGTTGTAGTCGAAGTAGTCCCGGTGGCGGCGGAACAATCCCGAGAATTCATAGACCTTGCCCTTGGAGAAGTCCATCTTGGCAAAATTTGTTGGATCCCCACCAAAGCCGTTGCTGAAGGCGCTGAGCGAATCGACTAGCGTATGCCGTGTGCCGGGAAGCGCGTGCAACTCGAAGGTTTCACCAAGCACTCGAGGCCCTGACTGGACATTAACAAGCGTGTTGTACATTGCTCCGCTGCCGGAGGTGTTGACGATGTGGCCACCCAGATCGATCGTCTCGTGGAGGCTATATCCCTTTGGGGCGACCGGCTGCGCAGTCGGCGTCGTAATCTGGGCGAACGGCGCGGGGCTCTGAGCTGACGCGAAATCGGCAGCCATCAATAAAGTCGCAAAAGCAACGATGCCAATGGTGCTGGCGAGACGCTCGGCCAATGCGGGAGCGGACTGTTGGTAAAGACAAGGAATCCAGCCGGTCTTCTTCACCTCAGCCCCCCTCTAGAATCATTGCCGAGAGCGTCGCCACATCGCGACCTTGCACTCGATCCAGCATGCGTTGCCCACGCGTGGCCGATATGCGCTCTTAGGATCGTCACTTGAGGAACGCCTGGTTCAGGTTGGAACCATGAATCATAGTGTGGCAATTTGTGCATGGCGTTAGCTCCGAGGAGCCGGCGTTCATGCTGTGAAACGTGCCGGCGGCGACCGGACTATGGCACTGATTGCACAGCGTGTTGATGCTCGGCATGTTCAGCAGCCGCGCATTCTGAGAACCATGCGGCGTATGGCAGCTCATGCATCCTTCAGCCTTCACCGCTGCATGCTCATAGACGAAAGGTCCGCGGGTCTCCACATGGCATTTAGTGCAGATATAGTTTTGATCGGCGGTCGACTTCAGGTTGTTTTTTTGAAATGTGCCATGCGGATCGTGGCAGTCGCTGCAGCTGACCGCGCCTTCGGTTACAGGGTGGTGGAACGGCATAGCGAACGTCCCCTTCACGTCACTGTGGCACTGAAAGCAAAGCTGCGGCTGCGCGGCTTTAAGCAGGTTTGGGTTTTGGGCAGGGACATGGAACGATGTCGTCGGGCCCGGTGGCGGATTGTCGAGGGAACTTGCGCCGGGCTTGAGCAGATCAAGAACACTGACGCTTAACCACGATTCCTTGTGCGTACTCGCGGTGGCCGGAGCCAGACCGGTCCCACCCGGTCCCGTAGCGAGTCCGTGCACGCTGTGACAACTAGTACAGCTGACCCCTGCGATTCCATGCACCGAGCGTATGAAGTTGGGATGGGCTGACGCGTGACAGCCAAGGCAGGTCGAATCGACCTGTTTTGCAGATGCCTTTTCGAAGCGGAAAATCTTGGTTGCGTCTCCGCCAGACTCCACGTGGCTCTGACCCGGACCGTGGCAACTCTCGCAGGTAGCTCCAGTGCCGCCGTGCATCAACGCTAATTTTGAATGAGGATTCGTCGAGGCGAATTTAGCGGCGATGTCAGCGTGGCACGTTGCGCAGGTCTCGGCGCCAACGATCCCTGACGTCTCTACCAGCGGAGCCTTTTCACTAACATTTGGAGTCGACTTCTCTGGGCCGGCCGTCTGCCCCAATCCGGGCAGAGAAAGGCACGGTAGCAAAGCAAAGAACGCCATAGAGAAGAGCGAGGGCCTCATCCAAATCTCCGAAGAGTGGCGGTGCATCTCGCCAGCCTGTTATCTGAAGTGCGCTTTATGAGACTTCTGGGTATGGTCAGCAAGAACACGAAGCATTGGAGGCAAGTATGTTCTAGTGGAGGAGACTAAGCTGTGCAATTTTGCTCGCGGGGTGGCGGCGCACTTCTTCAGCGCTGCGCGATTCCTGGATTGGAGCGCCTCAGGATCCGTTAGCTGATATGCCGGAAAGTCGCTCGTCACCCTGCGTGAAGGTAACAAGACTTGCCCTTTCATTCTCCGATGATGAGTTTCACGACCCGAGGGATCGCACGTACAGGTCTTCCGCGTCAGCCCGGTGTTTGTCTACTCCCAGATTTCTGACTCTCCAGTCTTCGTAAAATCCTTGGACGACGCAGAACTCCGGCACGTCGGCCAGTCGCTCGTCAGATAAGACACGCGCCAGGAAGAACGTGTGAAAACCGAGCCGACGTACCTGCTCGACTTGTAACTCACGGACCCTGCATGCAAACTGGGGCACGGGAATTCTAAAGATCTCCGATGGCCGGGTCGGAAAGGTCAGCTGCTTCCAATTGATGGGCTCATTGTCTTTGGGGACCAAAGCGTAAACGATTGGTGCTTGCTTCATCGGCACACTGCTGAGGACAACGCGCCGGGTTTGCCGAACAAGCTTCTCGGGCACACTATCGTGCGGAATGCTGAAGCCGAAGAAAGCCTCGTTGAGATTGCCCATAACATTCACTGGGGAGACAGTGCTGTTGCCCGCTTCATCGGCGACACTGACGAGTGAGACCGGCCGTGGGCAGCAAAACATGGCCGCAATGGCGCGTCTCTGGGCCCCGGGTGCCTTGTTCTTTCCGCGATTGCGCCGGCTAGAGTAGATCTGCCAAAGGGAATGGCTCCACAGCCTTGGTCTGGACACACAATAAATTGCAGACTTGCTCGAGTGGAAAAGCAAAAACAGCGAGTCACCGCATTCGAGCGTTTCTCGATATTGAAGTCCAATCTTGCCGAGAATACGATGCTTGCCACCGTTCTCGCAGAAACTCAGCGCCAGACGCGAGTACGAGTACTGGTCTTCCCTTGGAACCTGACCGCGCGGGAACTCGATGCAAATGGTGAATGGCATGCTGGAAGCCTGGCAGTGCCGTTGGGTTACGTCTATAGGTTCGCCGGCCCCGAGTAGCCAGACTTTGACTTCCTGTTGTGGCTCCTTCTGCGCAACAAAGAAATGGTCTGGCAAGCGCTCTCCGCCAAACACTACGGTTTTTACCAGTTGGCGCAGATGTTTCTTGAGTGACATAGCCATATCCGTGCGGTGCGAGACGATGCTGAAAATCAGTTGCTGGGGTGCGCCTCAGGCTCGATGGGGAAAAGTTTGTCTCCATGCTTATTCAGGCGGTCCTCAAGCAGCGCAGCCTTCATGTCCACGGTGCGCCCACCGAGCCGCCAGGTCTGATAGTAGCCGTGAATGACGGAGAGGGAAGGCTCCTGGGAGAATGCGCGATCGCCAACAATGCGAGCTACAAAGAATTTATGGCTGCCAATCCGCTGGCTTCGTTCAACCTCCATCTCGCGTACTCGGACCGTGAATTCCGGGATAGGAAACCCGAACACTGGCGATGGCCTGATCGCAAATGGTAGTCCCTCCAACCGAACGGACTCCTTGGTATGATTCCGCGCAAGCCCATAGGCCAGCGGTGCGCATCTCACCGGAACATTACTGATGACGAGACGGCCGACGCGCTCGACGGACTCGCCTGCTAGCCTGTCGGTGCGGAGCGCAAACCCAAAACGGCCAGGACCGAGCGCTCCCATTATGTTCATCGGGAAGATATTGCCGCCGAACTCGCCAGCTATGCTCACCAGCACGGTGGGATGCGGACGGATGAACGATACCATCGCTGCACGTCGCTCCAGGAAAGACATCTTCATTCCCGGAGCCGGCGCGCTCCGCAATTCTTTAAGCAGAAGCCGCGAATAATGAGCACCAATCGCCAGCCTCGTTAGACAGTAGTTGCGAACGCAGCGAGGCGCACAAAAGAGCAATTCACCTCCGCTGAATGGCGCTGCCTGTCTTAACCGTAAGTCGATGACACCCAGCAAACGACGGTCTTCCCCGCGTTCATAAAACTTCAAACTGATTTGGCGAAGCTGTTTCTGAGTGGGCGCTTGTCCCTTATGCAATGCTACCGCGATCAGGAATGGGGCGGAGCATGCGGTGGAGTGGCGAAAGGTAACATCGATGGGCTCTCCCATGCCTTCGAGCATGACAGAGATTTCTTGTTGAGGATCCGCAATGCCGGTCGCGAACTCCTCAGGAAGAACCGATTCTCCCAGCATCCGATCCTGGATCGCCTTCAGAATAGTTCTGAGGATTGACATTAGATGTGGCCGCCGCTGCTGATCATGCCGCGTTTTATGCGAGCGTCTTCCGCTAGCGAAGATGCGAATTCGCTGGGCCGGCTTTTGAGCCTCCAGGTCTGATAATGGCCGTGGACGACGCACCACTCCTGGTCCTCGGCGAATCGCTGGTCCGCAATGACTCGCACAACGAAGAAGATATGCGAGCCAAGTTTTCGCGAGACTTCCACCTCCATTTCGCGGACTCGGAGCGCGAACTCCGGCACCGGCACACCGAACTTCGGCGAGGGCTTAGTAGGAAATGGAAGCTCCTCCCACTCGATGCCATTCTTCTTGGAATGGTTGGGGCCAAGCTTGTAAGCAAGATCTCCGTGCCGCATAGGAACTGTGCTCAACGCGATTCGCCCCGCACGTTCGACGAGATGCGCGGGTGATTTGTCGTCTTTAAGCCCGAAGCCGAAATAGCTTTCGTCAAGCTGGCCCATCACGTTCAAAGGAAACATATTCCCTCGAGAGTTCTCCTCAGCGCTCCCGAGATCGATCAAGCGAGGGCAGATGAAGAGAATGTCCCGCGCCCGCATGTCCACGGACGAGAGTGTCATGGTGCCGGGGGGAAGCGGCTGCCGCCAGTTCCTATAAGCCTGTTGAAGATAGGACATCCAAAGATGCAGCCGGGGCAGACAGTAGCTGTGCGCACTTGCCACACGAAAGAAGTAAAGTGTGGGGCCGTTGGTCGGTATGGAAATACCGTTGTGCTTGAGGCCGATCGTCCCCAGCAGCCGGCAGTCGCCCTCTCTTTCACAGAAGCGAAGTGACAGACCTTTCAGGCTACGCTTGCTTAGGAACGTGTCCTTGTCGAAGGCTACGCATATGGTTAAGGGGAGAGCGGATGCCATCGAGTGGCGGTTTGTGACGTCACGCGGCGCACCCATCCCATGCAGCCAGACGGCGACCTCCTTCTGCTCTCCGTCCTGTCCAAGAAAGAACTTCTCTGGCGGCCTCACCTTTCCCAGCAACAGATCCTTCAGGCTATCTTTGACTCTTCTAGCGATCGACATGTGCTAAGTCCCTCTCCGCTGTATTCATGTTTTCGGCTGCGTGATGGAAGCTGTACAGGCACTCCACCTCTTCAACTCGCGGCTGCCGATGACTGTTCCAGCGCAACTGGCGCTGTTCTTTTAGTTGGAAGTTCTTCACGTCAAGTCCGCCCATGCCGGGCAACTCGGAAAGCATGCGCGTTCCCACGAAGAGGAAGTGGTTGCGCGTGACCCGCTGGGTCGTGGCTAGATAAGAAGCGAGTTCTTCTTTGTCGATGTCCGTCATGGCGTGGCAGCTGAACGTGAGATCAGCGCTCGCCGTCTGAAGGCTTTCCATCTGAAACAGCGGCATCAGGACGATGTCAGACGCGGCCATGTTTTCCATAGTAAGCGGTCTCTCTCCGAAGAGAAGAAATCTCTTCTGAGGAAGCGCGTTCATCAGGTAGTAGGTTGCAAGGGCGATGCTTTCGGGAAGATCAAAATCCAGATACTTGATCTTTGGGCGGTCGCGCATCAAATAGTAGGCCATTCCACCAAAGCCGCCACCGATCTCAACAATCGTAGAGTGAGCCGACTCGAGCAGGTCTCCGACTCTGGCTGCGCAATAATGCTGAAACTCGGAGCGAGCGGCGACTAATGTGCCATCAATAGAAACTCCAAAGGGATTGCCGATTTCGGGTATCGCCAACTCGCGCAAAAGGAAGCGGGCGCCGGTTTGTTGCTTCCAATGGTCAAGACGATAGAGTGCATCGCTGAGATAGACGCGGCGGTGAAGATCCTTCATGCCACCGCCGAAATAGATATCCGTCATGCCGTAGGGCACTGCTATAAGCCCCGTAGAGCAAGGATCACGAAAGAAGTTGCAGTACATCCGATGCAGGGCTGCGGTATCGCGCGCGTGAAGCGCTTGCCGTACGGGTCCCAGACTGCTGTCCCGTATCTGCTGCCACCAGCCCGTGGCATCGTAAGCTTGGTCAGCAGATCGAGGGTCTTCGATGGTCGCGTGGTAGGCCGCGCATATTCTGTCCAACAGGGCCGTGTCAGGAGCTCCGGTCTGTCTCCGCGATGCAAATCCCGCGGTAACATTCTGGAGCTTATAACGTGGGTCGCCCTCAAACTGGCGATTGCCGCGGCTGGCAAACGCCCGCATCTCAACACGTGCTCCCGCGATCCTTATCGCGCTATTTATGGTTCGTAGAGGATGACGCAGATGTTTGAGCTTTGGCTTCAGCATGAGCGAGCTCCAGAGGCGCTGCCTTCCGAGGGTTTCTATAGATTGCGAAGGAGAACAATGAAAGTCCGATACCTTCTTTGTTCAGCTTGGCCGCCCCGCGAGAGGTATCGTGATTCGACTGTAGCGTGGCAGGTCGAGTCAATTTGTCTTGGATTTGTCTTAAGAATGCCATCGGATTGTCGCGCATGTTGTGGCGCTTGGAAGCGGTAGGTTTTGCGGGCATGCCGAGGCTTGTCCAGGCTGAGGCGCCGAGACTCCAAAGAAATCGTTGTGCGGGCTGCGAAACGGTGCCGTATCGCATGCCTATCTGCGAGCGGCAAAGATCCGAAATTGGGACGGCTCGCGCTTGTTACGCAGCTTTGCTAGTAACGGGCGGGCGGCCCATTGCAGACCATAGTACGGCGAATATGCGGTCATTTGAATCGAGAAGTATTCCTCAAGACGGCGCAACCGCTCTTCGGTCAGGAACTCCAGACTTTTGATGGAGTCCGAGGCAGTTCCATAGCTCCTGCAGAAATGTGCCTGCCGCTCGGATACCATCCTCTGGCCACTATCTTCGCTTGAATACCAGGGAGTATCACTGATAATAACCAACCCGCTCTTCCGCACGCAGCGTAGCGCCTCACCTAGTGTCGCCTGGTAATCCTCGGAGTAGTGAAAGGAAGCATTGAAAATCACAGCATCGAATTGTGCGTCTTGGAAGGGCAAGCATGCAAGCTCCGCTTGAAAGCGCGGGAAGAGCTTAGGGATGAGTTTCCGGTAGTGTTCAGCAGCTCCGAGGCCGTCACGATCATTTGTAAGTAGGTCGACTGCGACGGGCTTGTAGCCGGCAGTTGCCAGACGATAGCTCATCCAGCCGTTGCCTGCGCCTAGATCGAGAATGAGCCCCCCATCGCTCCGAGGTATTTGCTTGAGTAGATGCTTCTGCAGATAGTCGTAACTACGAGCCCGGATCCGCCATTGTTTGCTATTCATCCCCGAAGCGTCCTTGTAGGGAAGCCCGAGATAGAATTCGTCGTCCTCGCTTCCCCTGCCTTCGGCGGCCCTTATCCGTTCATAATCGTGAATGAATTGGGCATAGTGGGTCACCCGATCTGGTGGCAAAGCCTGCACAATGTCGTCGCTCACGCCCATCTGAAAACCGCATGAGTCGCAGGAGAGCCCATCCACGGCCGCCCGGCAGCTTGGGCATCGTAGGCCAAGTTCAAGATGGGCGGCGAGATTGCTGGTGCTGGCAGACAACTGAGTACCCATTGTCGCATATCTCCAAAGTCAGCAAGGTCTCGAAGCGCAAGCTCGGACAGCTCGTGTAGGGCGGAGCATCTACGCTCCTCTGGGCAATGCTAATTCGGTGATTGCCACAAAGGCGGCCGGCGCCGGGGACGCGATCGGGGCCGCGGAAAAGGTGGTCTCGCCATTCCGGCTTACGGCTTCCAACTCATCGACCCGGCGCCATAGAGAAGCGATCCGAGACGCCTGGTCGGACGGCGGAGCTGACGACCGCCATGAATCCACCTCTGCATGCAACGCGTCGCGCACGGCTCGATAGAATTCGGTCTTATAAGCGGCATTGAACATGATGCAGAGGTCGTCGCTGTCGGTCCAATTGCGCTTAGGTCCGAGTTGAGCTTGCACACGCTCATGAAATACGGTGCCTGGAAGCGGGTAGGAAAAGGAAATTCCAATGTCATCGGGACGTGTCTCCCGTACAAAGGAGATCGTCTCCTGCAACTCCGGCCAACCCTCACCCGGGTACCCGAACTGCAGGAAATAACCGGCGCGGATACCCGCTTCTTTCAGCCGATGCCGGGCGACGATGATTGCGGCCGCGTCTAGACCCTTGTCCATCTCGTCCAGCACAGCCTGCGATCCTGACTCCACCCCGAGCCAAACTTCCGCGCATCCGGCAACCTTTAAGTGATGAACGGTCTCTTCGCTCATCAGATCGGCGCGAGATTGGACCTTGAAGGGGATCGTTGCATTTCGGGCTGTAACTTCCTCGGCGAACTGTTTCACCCAGTGATGATTCAACGCGAATACATCGTCGCCAAACCAGATGTGCTGAACTCCGGCGTTCGTCTTTAACCATTTCATTTCTTCGGCAACAGCTGAAGCTGAGCGGAGGTGAAACTTATTGCCGGAGATTGGCTTTGCGCACCAGTTGCAACGGTAGGGACAACCCCGGCTGGCCACCATGTTTGTGGAGAAATATCCGTGAGCCTTCATCCATGCTTCCCGATACGGATTTAGATCAATCAGATCTCGTGAGGGGACTGAGAGATCCGCCCACGCAGGATTCTTCGCGAGCCTTTTCACGCTGGGCCTGCCATGCCTGTCGAGCATGACGAGCCCTTCGATCTCCGGAGCCTCTTTTCCCTGCAGGAGGGACTTACACAGTTCTACCAGCGCGTGCTCAGCCTCTCCGCAGAGAACATAGTCGAAGCCATTCTGCAGAAACTTAGCCGGGTTATCTGTTGAATCAGAGCCATGCACGATGACGATCGCTCCGGCCGCTCGCGCCGCCTCGGCGATCTCCCAGGCGACCTCCCTCATGCGGGTAAGGCACATCTTGGAGAGGAAATTGAAGTCATCCTCATAGACCGCCACGATTTTGGGGCTGTGGCGCGTCAACATCGCGCCGAAGTTACTGGAGGGGTCCTCCAGCATAGAGTCGAAAACGGCAACGGAGATTCCGCTATCACGTAGGGCGGTTGCCGCGTAGAGAGTGCCGATGGGTGCGTAAGGCTGCATCTTGCGAAGCTGCTTCGAATCATAAGGAAGATGATACGAATGGGTTAATAGGATTTCTGCCAAAACTCACCTCGGAAGTGCTGCAAGCCTTGCTCACAGATTGAGCAAACACCTACGTCTTATGTCTCTACGAGAGTTAGTCTAGGGTTGCTCTAGGCCCCAGTTGTCGCCCAATTGTCAACGCCATGTAATCTCTCCTGCGTAAAGCAGCACGACTCTCGATAGGCTCCAAAGGTCATCCATGGACGGACGGCGCCTCGTTACCGACCGACGGGATTCGGGAGGACACACTGGAGAGATGACCAAGCTTGTCACGCTTTGTTGCGGTGTAACGAGCGGAATATGGGCTGGCCAGAACGTCGGCGCTGAGCCGCTCGACGACCTTAATTCCGGACGCTGAAACTGCGCTGAGCTTTTCAGGGTTGTTGGTCATCAAGCGTAGCGAACTGATTTTGAGGAAGGTGAGAATACGCACCGGGAGTTCATAGTCACGCAAGTCAATAGCGTGTCCTAGCAGAAGATTTGCTTCTACAGTGTCGAAGCCCTGTTCCTGAAGCTCGTAGGCACGCAGCTTCTCCAAGAGCCCAATCCCGCGGCCCTCTTGGTGCTCGTAGAGCAATACGCCCGCGCCTTCCTCAGCGATGGAACTCAGGGCTAGATGGAGCTGATCGTGACAATCGCATCGTAGCGAGTGAAAGACGTCCCCGGTGGCACATTGGGAGTGAATGCGGACAAGCGGCGGAGCACTGTGAATATCACCGAGAACCAAGGCAAGTGCAGTTTCTTTGCGAGGGCCTTTCGTTTTATGGTCTTTCCGCGCGCCCTCGAAGGCCAGTAGTCGAAAACTGGCCCATTGTGTCGGAAGACTTATATCAGCGAGTTGGGTAATCTCCATCAACTTAAGGACGAGTCTATTTCCTGGCGCGGTTCTAGTTGTCGCCAGATTGTCTCAGCCTGGTCATCCCAATGTTGAAGGCATTGCTTCTATCATTCCACTGAGCTTCTATCATTCCACTGATCAGTTGAATGATCTGTGAAACTGGATGATCAGTGGAACGACTCTCCCACCATCTCTTCACTCTTCTGCCAGAGAGCTTCAGCAGCGGCTGGATCTAGCGCGTATCCGCGTACTCCTTCACTTACAGGGCTGATCACAACGTCGTCTGCGACCATATTGCCGACATGGCAGTTCTCACAATACCGGCCGCCGATCTCGTCGGCCGGAGCCACGACGCCGGCCCACACCGAAGTCGCAGCGCCTTGAGGTATGGTCTTGAACTCCAAAGGACCTTTCCCCTCAGCTGCGAGCTGCTTATTCATCTGTTCGATCATCGCTTGCAGTTGGGCAAGTTCCATATAGCGGCCTAGCTCGGTCGCGATCGCTCCCGGATGTACGGCCGCAGCGCGTACTCCCTGCTCGCGGTGGCGGCGGTCGAAAGCAACGGCAAAGAGGATGTTCGCGGTCTTCGACCGGCCATATGCAACAAATGGCTCATAGGGCGTCCGATCGAAGTTGGGATCGTCCAGGTCGACATTCGCGAAGCGGTGACCGGACGAAGAGAGATTTATCAGCCTTGATCCCGGCGCCATCAGGGGCGCAATTCGGTTGACAAAGACGAAGTGCCCGAGGTGGTTGGTGCCGAACTGTGTTTCGAAGCCATCCGCTGTATGACCGAACGGTGTGGCCATAACGCCGGCATTGGCGATGATGCAGTCGAAGGTCTTGCCCGCTGAGAGCAGGCGATCGGCGCAGGCTCGCACACTCTGAAGGCTGGCAAGGTCCAGGTCAATAAGCTCGAAGCTTCCTCCTCCCGATTGTGCATCCGTTCGCACTTGGGCCGTGGCCGCTTCAGCTTTGGCCAGGTCTCGCGCCGCACCCACAACGGATGCACCGTGGGCGGCGAGAGATCGCGCAGTTTCGACACCGATTCCGGCCGATACGCCGGTCACCAGAATACGCTTCCCTTGCAGGTTTACACCCGACAAGACATCGTCGGTCGTTGAAGTCGAACTAAATGCGTTTGCCATTTTTCCCTCTGCCTACTGGATATCCCACTGAAAACGTCGCGCTCATTGACATGCATAGCTCATGAGCATAAAAGGAGAATGTCTCCGCAACCATAATAAGCGGAGTGTTCCTCCGTTTGCAAGTCCCCCAGAATGGTCAAAAAGCACCCCCAAACGGCACGTCGAAAACAACGCGCGGATGCGCAGCGGAATCGTGCCCGGATCCTCGAGGTAGCGAAGGATGCCTTTACCCGCTGGGGTGCGAACACCAGCCTGGACGATGTCACTAAGCAGGCAGGTATCGGCGCTGGGACCCTGTATCGTCACTTCCCCACACGGGAAGCGCTCCTTGAAGAGGTGTATCGAACAGAAGTAGAAAGATTGGCGGCTGCGGAGCAGGAGTTTGCCAGAGACATGCCTCCAATCGAGGCGTTACGGGCATGGATGCTGCTTTTTGTCGACTATATCGAGGCCAAGCAGATCATCGCGCCCGCGCTCAACACGCTGGTAGGGGGACCCTCCAAGCTATTCGACGCATCCGGTTCCCTCATCAAGGGAGCAATTCATTCCTTGGTTGCGCGGGCCGTCGAAAGCGGCGATATCCGATCCGACCTCGATCCGCTTGATCTGCTGCGGGCCCTCGTCGGGGTCTCCCATGTTGCGTCCTCGCCGGACTGGGCACAGAGCGCGAAGAGACTGGTCACGATCTTAATTCTCGGCTCGCGCCCGCCCGCATGAGTCAGTTTAGGAAAGCTTCTTGGCGAAAGTTCTATGGCGCTAGTCGACAGGGTGGCTAGGCTGCAGGCCGAGATTCCTCTCCATTTGCATGCAATCGACGGGTCGCGCACGAGTCATGATTGACGTGAGGCTCAAACCCGATCCTAGGATTGCGTCCTAGGATTGCGCAAAGTGTGCGGCCAGCATTTGCTCGTTCACGGGCAGTACCCAGTCCTCGTTCTCCCGCCGATAGCGGATCAGTTCTGCTACCGTCAACATGCTCAGGCCATGTTGATCACAAAACTGAATCAGATCGTGCACGCGCGCCATGGTGCCGTCATCTTTCATGATCTCGCAGATGACGCCGGCTGGCATCAACCCTGCCATTCGAGCTAGATCTACGGAAGCCTCAGTTTGCCCGGGCCGCACCAGTACCCCTCCATCCCGAGCTCGCAATGGGAATATATGGCCGGGACGCGCCAAGTCATTTGCAGTAGAGTGGGCGTCGATTGCAACTCGGATCGTTTGCGCCCGATCGTAGGCCGAAATTCCCGTAGTCACCCCCTCCCGAGCTTCAATGCTCTGAGTGAACGCAGTGCCAAAGCGGGACGTGTTCTCCTGCACCATCGGCGCGAGACGCAGGTAGTCCGCGCGCTCTTCGGTCAATGTCAGACAAATAAGTCCGCGACCATACTTGGCCATAAAGTTAATGGCTTCGGGTGTGACAAACTGAGCGGCGAGTGTGAGGTCGCCCTCATTTTCTCGGTCTTCGTCATCTACTACGACGATCATGCGTCCATGAGCAAATTGTTCGAGCGCTTGCGGCACAGTGAGAAAAGGGATCGACATGTGGGTGTCCGGTGTCGTGCACTCTTTGAGACTGCCGCACCAACCTTGAAGTCAGAGCGGGTTCACCTTGCGCATTGGTGAACTGAAGTCTCTAGAATGATGATCTCCGGGGCGTGCCTAAGTTGTCATATTTTTGTCTCTTTCTTGTACTTATCTAACGACACATAACACGGCCGCGATGGGACGCCGGTAGGCATGGGTGTTCACGACCGATGAAGCGCTTCTCCACCTGCATGTGAGGGAACCGGTGCGATCGGCACTTGCGCGACCAAGGGGCCGGGCGTCTGCTTTGCCGTCTACATAATCAAGAAAATTCGTCAGAAGCTGGTATTCAGCCGCGCAATGAAGCTGCGTCCGGGACCGATCGCGTTTCCCGAGAAGAGACCGCCAAAATCGATCACGTTGAGGCGGTTATTGAGGTTATCTCCGTCGACCTGAAAACGCGTCTGAATCCTGTCAGTCTTATAGAGGTCGATGCCCATTGAGGCACTGATCGCCAGGGTCGGAAGGATTCGCCCTCGGCTGAAGTTGAGCCGATTCAGTACTGTTTGTCCATACTCCGCCAGTACTTGCGAGGGGTCTCCGTCGAAGTCGAAGGGCAAGCCCGATCCGTAGGAGACTCCGCTCGACAGCCACAGGCGCGGCAAGGCCTGATATTGGAAGCGTGAGCGCAGTGTATTTCGCTGGTCCTGCGAATCCGGAAAATGCCCGGTCAGCTGGGTCAGAGCGTTAGTCACATCGTCGCCTACGAAGAGCCCGCCAGTGACCGGGAACCAGGCATTACCGACTATGTAGGAGTAGCTGACATACCCGCTTAGCTTGCCCGTATTTACCAGGCTGATCTTGGTTTCCGCCCCATATAAGATGGCCTTATCGAAGGCAATTGGATAGCTGACGGTCGTGCTCTCGATCTCGTCGTCATCGGCAAAGTTGCGCTCGTCCCGGCGGAAAAAGTTGACATCCAGCTTCAGCTTGTCCGAGAAAGCTTCGGTGAAGCCGCCCTCATAGTAAGTGCCTGTGGAGGGTTTGACCGGCAGCCGCAGCACTGCGGGATCGATCGCATTGATCAACGGCGAACTCGCCGCAAGAATGTTCTCAAACGAAGGCGTTTGAAAGATCCGGTCATAGGAGAAGTGCCCAACCAGCTTCAGTGAAGGGAAGTAGCGGCCGACCGATACCCTGGGGCTGAAGTTGTTCTGATTCACGACGAGTTGGTAGTGGTCCCAGCGCAGCCCCGCACTGACCGTCCACTTGCCCAATCGGATTAGGTCTTCAACGAAGGCCGACTGTTCAAGGTCAGGCCGGTGCTGGGCGAAGCCGAAGACGAGCGGCGTCCCGTCGTCATACTGGTTCGGATCGGTGATGACGTAGTTCCACTTCTCATGAAGAAACGTGTTATCGGATTCGACCCCGGCTTTCCACTCCTGGTTCTTGTAGTGCCATGAGAGTGTGCCCTTGAAGTAGCCTTCATTGAAGTAGTTATTTAGATCAAAGATGATCGGATAGGAGTTTTGATTGGAGTAAAGATCGTTCTGGTTGTTGCGCACAAAGCCAGAGAGAGTGCCCAGCACGTCCGGCGAAAAAATATGCTGGTAGTTGACCGTGCCCATCGTCTCAAAGTTGTCGCCGGTTTGTAGCTGTCCGCCCGGGTAAACGTCTCCGGGCTGGATCGGTCCGCCGTTTTGTTGCACCAGCTCGTTCGGTATCTCATAGCGTGCCAGCTCGTGGCGGACGCTCATCGTGAGCCGGTCCTTTGCAGTAAAATCGCGGTCGTACTTGACCGCGAAATCGCCGGTCGTCCCGGCGTTGGTGTAATTCTGCGGTACGACTGGATTGAGATAGTGCGAGGTCATGCTACCGGAGGCGCTTGCCCCCAGGGTGTTCTTGTTCCAGGTGTTCTGCACTCGGGTGTAACCCTGGGCCGTGTCATAGCTCCCCCCTGCCGCGATTACCTGGCCGTGCAGTGCCGAGTCATCATAGTGCTTGGTATTTAGCTCGACGACGCCGCCCATTTTGCGGCCGTACTCGGCTGGAAAGCCCGCCGTGTAGATGCTGACCGAGTCGATATCATCGGCCTCGATCTCCGGGCCGAAGCTCGGCGACCGATTGTCGGTCAGCGGAACTCCATCCACCACAAACTGGGTCTGATATTCCGATCCTCTGGGATGCAAGACCGCGTTCCCTTCATAAAGCCAGCCTGGCTGAGTGTTGACCAGGTCCTGGATGGAACGGCCCGGCAGGGAAGCCACTCGCTTATCAATCTCCTTGGATCCAATCTGCATAATCGAAGAAGGCCGGTTCGGGTCGATCAGCGTCTGCTTGTCATTCACCTCGATGGTCGCATCAACCGCCGCGACTTCAAGCTTGATCGAGGAGTCTACAGGGAGTGCCGAGCGGATCTCGATGGTCTTCGAAGCCGCAGCGAATCCTTTGCCTTCCACGGTCACCGAGTACGGACCATAGGATAGGCCCGGGACGGCAAGATTACCGCCGTCATCGGTGACAAAGCTATTGGCATACTGGTTGACCTGGCTCCGAACCTGCACCGAGGCCCTGACGCCCAAACCTGACGGATCCGTGACCCTCAAATGGAGCTCTCCGGTATAGACCTGCGAGAGAGCTGGGCAGATGCAAAACATCAGGAGCGCTAGAAATGAATAGACTGGCCGCATACTTGAATATTCCTGATGGACCGGTTTTGTTCAGGCTTTTTTTAGAAAATGTAGGAAGCTCTATGGTATCAAGGAGGGGCTGGTCTTAATTGAGTCATGCCCAGCAGAAATGATGGAGAACACTCAAAAGCCAATTCCGCTAACTTCCGAAGAGGAAGAGTTCGTTCTCCTGGTCTCTCCGGCCTCGCGAATGGGGCAGCAGCGGGCCCACTCGGAGTTGGAGTCAATAGTCATTCGTCTCTTCGATCAGTTCCAAGGGCGAGTTCTAAGATACGTAATGGCTTGCGGTCTGCCACTTCACGATGCCGAGGATGTCGTCCAGGAGACATTTCTCTCCCTGTTCCGTCATCTCGAACTAGGCCGACCAAGCTCCAATCTTAATGGTTGGCTCTTCCGCGTTGCCCATAATATGGCATTGAAACGGCGGGCCGCCATTCAGGCGATGGACAGGAAACGGGTCGATCAAGAATCCCTGTCGGAGCATCCCTGCGGGGCAGCCAATGCCGAGGAGAAGTTCTCATTCAACCAGACTAAGCAACGGCTTCGCGCCGTCGTCGAGGCCCTTCCCGAGCAAGACCAGCGCTGCCTCTACCTGCGCGCCGAGGGGTTGAAGTATCGCCAGATTGCCGACGTGCTTGGCATTTCGCTCGGAAGCGTCTCACTGTCGCTCTCCCGATCTTTTGCGCGTATTATTCGGGCGACCGAAAGGGGGAGCCATGAAGGATGACCGAATTCACCTCTCGGACGAAGAGCTGCTTCTCTTCACGGATCAGGAGCTGCCAAATCGGCGTGCAGCCATGGCGCGCGAGCACCTGGCCCAGTGTGAGCATTGCCGCAAGCGTCTGAGAGATATCGAACACGCTTCAGCCTGCTTTGCCGACCAGCATGAACAAGAGATCGACGAGCAGAAATATGTTCCATCCACCTCGCGCGACTTGCTGAAGGCCCGCTTGTCCGAAGCTTCTGCGCGAAGTGGCGGGTGGCTGCCCGCTCCGATCGGGAGCTTAATGGGCAGACAGCTGGCCTCAGCTTGTGTGGCGCTCCTGCTCGTAGCGGGAGCGAGTTGGGCATTGCGCTCTCTCATCGCTGCGCGACCCGGCTCGAATAGGATGAGGGCAGACGCCATCGCTCTGCCGCGTAGAGCTCTGACCCCGGGTTCGACCCGGGCCGTGCAAGTCGCAGACTTGTGCAGCGAGCAGGATCTCAGCAACGATCCTCCAGTGAACCCATCCCTCGAGCAGGCTGTCTTAAATGAATATGGCGTACCGGCCTCCTCGAAAAAGGACTACGAATTGGACTACCTGATCACCCCGGCGCTCGGCGGGGCCGGCAGTATTCAAAATCTTTGGCCCCAGCCGCACTCTTCTATCTGGAATGCCCGTGTCAAAGACCAACTGGAGGATCATCTTCACGAACTGGTCTGCAAAGGCAATATTCAACTGGCGACTGCACAGAAGGACATCGCCTACGATTGGATCGCGGCATACAAGCGATATTTCGGTACCGACCACCCACAGCCGGACCTCTCGACTACCGCCGCGGGGTACCCCCCGGATGCGGATCAAAGAGACGCGTATCAAAGGGATGCGGGTCAGCGGGATGCGAGTCAAGGGAATGGTGCGGATCGGGGAAATCGAGCCGCTTCTCTGATTCCGGCGGTCGATGATCTGGCAACGGAAGTGCGATTCTGGCGACTCCAGTCACCTGAGCTTCGCCGTGGCAAGTCGAATAGTTTAGCGAATGCCGATCGGCGGAGTCATTGGTTCTCCGGCCTTCCTGAGGACCACACGACATTGGCAGCCGGGGCTAGAATGGCCTTGACCTCGCGTAGGAGTTCAGGATCTGCTGCAGCTCCAAGGGCGCTCAGATTTCGTCGGACCTCTTCTGTCGTCGACATACCCACCAAGGTGCTGGTGACACGGGGATAGTCAAAACAGAAGCGGAGCGCCAGTTCAGAGAGGTCGATGTCGCGTTCGCGGCAGAAGGCAAGCGCTGCTTTGACCGCTGCGCGCACTTCCGTTGGAGCCGGATGCCAATCCGGCGCTCCCTGCTCGGTGAGCAAGCCCATGTGCAGCGGCGACGCATTGATAACTCCGATCCCAAGCTCTTCGGCAGTGGGCACCAGGACCGTATCCATATCATCGATCAGGAGGTTATAACGACAGTAGCTCAGGACGGCGTCCACCCGGGCTTTCTTCGCAATGTCCTTCAGAACTCTGAGCGGATATCCGCTGATTCCGATGTAGCGAGTCTTACCCTCCTCCTGAATGCGTCGAATTGCGGGTAGCGTTTCGTCAATGATTTGCTCAGTATCGCTGAACTCCACATCGTGGATTAGGAGCAGATCCAGATGATCTGTGCGAAGTCGTTTTAACGATTCCTCGACACTGGTCCGAACTCGTTGGGAGGAATAATCGAACTGGTCGACACCATACCGGCCGCATTTCGTGCTAAGAATCACCCTATCTCGTCTTCCCTTCAGCGCTTGCCCTAGCCGGTCTTCTGCCAAGGTATGTCCGTAGTAGGGAGAGACATCGAAGAAGTTGACTCCTGCGTCGATGGCGAAATGTACGGCCTTTGCGCCCTCGCCGGCGTCACTAGAGCCAAACACACCGCCTAGTGGTGAAGCGCCGAATCCCATGACGGAGATGCGCAGCTCAGTCTGTCCCAACCTTCGGTAATGCATGAGCGACAGATGGCTTTCTGCCTGGCGAGGAACGGGTTTGAGTTCTGGCATTTGATCTCACAAAGAATTTGGCCTACATCTCTGCGCCACTATAGCGAAAAACGATCGATAAAGTAAACCATACAGTAAGGGCAGATGCCGGACCGTCTCCAAGGCTGCGTTTGCCTCTAACGGTATTCCAAGTGCAGAGCCTGGCCTGTATAGTGCATGTATGCCCGTCCGCATGAAAGACATCGCAGAGGACCTGGGTTTGTCGGTGGTCACAATTTCGAAGGTCCTGCGAAATCATCCCGATATCGCCGAGGAAACTCGCCACCGAGTGCTTCAGCGGATGAAGGAAGTTGACTACCGGCCGAACACGATGGCCCGAAGTCTTGTTACCGGACGTAGCTATTTGGTGGGCCTGGTAGTTCCCGACTTACTTCATCCGTTTTTTGCTGAACTGGCGAAGGTGATCTCGGCAGCCGTAGGGAAACGCGGTTACTCGATCATTATTTCCTCCTCCGAGGAAGACCCTGCCATGGAAGTGAGAGAGATCGAGCAGTTGATGGACCGAAGCCTTGACGCGTTGATCGTCGCTTCGTCGGGCAGCGATATCGGACCATTTTCACGGTTGGATCGACAGGGAGTACCGTACGTCTTGATTGACCGTGAACTGGCCGGCCTTTCAGCAAATTTTGTGGGGACGAACGACGAAACCGTCGGCAGGCTGGCGACCGAACACCTCATTGATCAGGGATGCAAAAGAATTGCGCACATCCGGGGTCGGGAGAACAGTACCGGCGAACGGAGATTCGAAGGATATAAGCGCGCGCTTCAGCGCAACAGCATCCCGTATGTTGACTCATTGGTCGTGGCGCGCTCGAGTGTCGACATCAATAGCGAAAAGATGGGTGCAGAGGCGATGCGCCTTCTACTCGAACGTAGGCCTATCCCGGATGGCATTTTCGCCTACAACGATCCACTCGCAATTGGAGCCATGGAAGCAATTTTGGAGGCCGGGCTTCGAATTCCCGAAGACATCGCTGTGATCGGATGCGGAAATCTTCACTACGATCGTTTGTTACGCGTTCCACTGTCCAGCGTGGATCAGGACAGCCAGGGTATGGGAGATAGAACTGCTGAAATCGTCCTTACTCTGCTCGAGTCCAAGATTCGCCCTCAGGCAAGGAGCATTATTCTTGAGCCCTCTCTCGTGTTACGGGACTCAAGCATGAGAACGACCGGCCGCCGGAGCGCAGCGCGCCGTTCTAAGCCTGCAAACTCTAAGAGAACCGGCCGCACGTAAGAACAGCAAGCTCCTAAAGTCACGGCTGACCATTCTCGCGAGAGCAACTCAGAGCACGTTCAATCGAGTGAAGATCCTTCCGAATTCTTCTCCTCTCGCTTTCGGTAATCAGGACTCCTAAGAAAGTTCTGTTTACTCCAAGACTCAATGAGTGTGCTCGCTTCGCGCATGCAGCGAAGCATCTAGAACCACAGTGCGGCCCGGCTGCAGCTTGAGCTTGGTCTGCTGGCCTGCGTAAAGTAGCCGGTATTGGGCTCCATGGTCTGAGTGCAGCCGGAAGCTGGTTAGCCGTCCTTGCCTCCAGGTAATATCGGCCTTGGCGCCGCCGCGGAGGCGAACCCCAGTCAGGCTGCCGTCGGGCCACTCTTTGGGCAGCGCTGGCAGGATGCTGATCTCGTCATTCGTGCTTTGGACAAGCATCTCCATCATGACTGCCGGACCGCCGAGGTTGCCGTCAATCTGAAAAGGCCGGCCGCACAGGTCGAACATGTTTGGCAGCGTACTCTGGTTGATCAGAAGGGTCAGATTACGGTAGGCCTGTTCCGGATTCCCCAGTCGCGCCCACAAGGCAACTCTCCACACCTGAGACCATCCGGTACTACCATCGCCCCGAATCTCTAACGATTTATAGGCAGCCTTGGCGAGCTCTGGAGTGGTCTCCGGGTTGATGTCGTGTCCCGGATACACCGAGTAGAGGTGCGATACATGGCGGTGCTCTAATTCGGTCTCGTCATAGTCCTTGATCCACTCCTGTAGCTGCCCGCGCTTCCCGATCTGCAATGGGGGCAAACGCTTTTCGACCTGCTCCAACTGTGCTCCGAAGGCACTGTCCTCCCCGAGGATCTGAGCGGCCTTGCGGGTGTTCTCAAAGAGCTCCCGAATCAATTCCAGATCCATGGTAGGAGCGTAGGTCAGGTTCTCCCGCTTGCCGTTCAACAGATAGGCGTTCTCTGGAGATGTCGAAGGATTAGTGACCAGGTCTCCTGCGAAGGCCATACCGGAGGGGACTTCTACCAATGTGCCGACGATGAAAGTGGCGGCTGCCTTCATGGCGGGATAAGCCTGTTGGGCCAGGAAGCTACGATCATTACTGAAGAGATAGTGGTCCCACATTTGATTGCTTAACCAGGCTTCGCCCATTGGCCAAATGCCCCATGGGCCATCCACTGGTGTTGTGGCGCGCCACACATCGGTGTTGTGGTGAAGCACCCATCCGGCGCTATGGTAGTGGACACGGGCGGTTTCTGCGCCTGTTTGCTGCAAATCTGCAATGAGTCCCCACAGCGGGTCTTCCGTCTCCCAGAGATCGCCGGCATCGGCCTGCCAGTAGTTCATCTCGAGATTAATGTTGGTTGTCCATTTGCTACTCCATGGGGGAAGCAGCGCGTCGTTCCAGATTCCTTGCAGGTTTGCCGGTTGACCGCCTCGACGCGAGCAGGAGATCAGTAGATAACGCCCAAACTCGAAGTAGAGCGCCAGCAGGCTGGGGTCTTCATGCTTCGAAAACTGCTCGATCCGCTGGTTCGTCGGCAGGTTACTCTCGCTATTTCCGGGTCCGAGTTGCAGGTGGACCCTCGAGAATAGGCGACTGTAGTCTGCGATGTGGTCCTGACGGAGTTGCTCGTATGGCTTCCGCACGGCCTTATCGAGATATCCCTGGGCAAGCAGGACAGGATCGCCGCCGATATCGCGAAAGTCCTTGAAGCTGGTTGCATTGCTGAAAAGGAGGGTGACCGAGTTAGCGCCGGAGATATCGAGATGATTTCCGCTACTGCGAACTGAACCGCCTTCGGTCAGCACCTTCAACGCAGCAGCGTAACGGGTCTCGGGCTGGTCCCAGGATCCCGTCCAGCTGAAGGGCTTGTTTTGCCGGGGCTGGATCTGCCCTGTGAGGTGCAGGCTGCCGTCTTCGCCGCTTGTGACCTGGAAACCCGGCTGGGGGGAATCCATCCCCACACTGAATGTGAGTTGGCCCGGCTGGCTGGCGGTCAAACGGATGACAAGTACCTGGTCAGGAAAAGAGACAAAGCTCTCTCGCAGGAAGCTGGACTCGCCGACCTTGTACGCCGTATTGGAGATAGCGTTTTCCAAGTTCAGGTCGCGACTGTAGCCAGTCGCCTGCTGGTCCCCCGCGAAGTGCAAGCGCAGGTCGCAAAACGGCTGGTAGGGCATGAGCACCTTTGGATTGCCCATCATGGTCGAAGCGAGCTGCTCCGCTTCACCTACCTTGTCTGCAAAGATCAGCTTCCGCACCTCGTCGAGGTGGTTGTAGGCTTCCGGATTGTCGTAATCGTGCGGGCCGCCACCCCAGAGGGTAGCTTCGTTGATCTGATAGCGCTCGTCCTGGACACCGCCGAAGACCATCGCACCAATCCGACCATTGCCGAGCGGGATCGCTTCTGTCCACTTGGAAGCCGGCCGGTCGAAGTGAAGCATTGCCGGCGTTTCCGCTCCTCTAGCGAGGGAAATCGTGCCCGAAAGCAGGAAGGCAGCCATTAACAACCGCGTGACTCTTTGTCTCATTTGCCCTTTCGTCTGACATCCTGCGCTTCGATTAAGTTCAAGTTCTGCCTCTCACCGCTGTCATGTGAGCCCCGGTCTCATCAAAGGGAGGCGCCACTGAATTGCAGAAACGCCGCACATATAGCGACGCGGAAACCTTTAACGGGATGTTGTCGGTATAGCGTTCGACCACGATTCCCAGTCCGAAGGGAAAAGGGATCGCATTCGCAAGCCACTGCGGCCCTCCCCCCGTACGATGAAGCTGCACCGGTTCATGGGAGAAGAAACCCGGTGCCGTTCGAAAGGAAGAACCTCAACTGCCGAAAGTAGTCCGAGATCAAACGTGCAAATTAACACGCAGGGTCGGCAAAGGTCAAATACTTAATCCTTTACTGTTACGTGAACTACGCACTACGATAATAAGCCAGAGGCGGTACGACAATCCAAGCTTTCCCTCGAGGGCATAGAGTTAATATTCACTACGTAAGCCATCCTGGTACCGGCTCATTCCAGAGAACAATATTTAATTCCTCACGAGCGCCGTCTGAGATACTGGGCGTTTGCTACGTGAGCGCAGGCCGATTAGATGTGTTCCGACGCGGCATCATCAACCACTCAGCGAGGGTACTTATGAAAGCTACTGGAGTTTATTTTGCAACGATTGTGCTGGGATGCAGCGTATGGGGGGTCCAGGCCCAGCAGAAGCCGGCGTTCCTCGATCCCAGGCTGCCGCCTGAACAACGGGCTGCAAATTTGGTGCAGCAGATGACCCTCGAAGAGAAGGCCAGCCAACTCGTCAATCAGGCCCGGGCGATTCCGCGATTAGGCGTGCCCGCATACGATTGGTGGAGCGAGGCGCTGCACGGTGTCGCGCGCGACGGGACGACGGAGTTCCCTGAACCCGTCGGCCTCGCTGCCACCTTCGATCCGGACGCCATTCACCGGATGGCCGTCGTCATCAGCACCGAGGGCCGGGTAAAGCACCAGCAAGCTCTGAAAGCGAACGGTGGATCAAGCGATATCTTCCAGGGTCTGGACTTCTGGGCGCCCAACATAAATATCTTCCGCGATCCGCGCTGGGGCCGTGGCCAGGAGACTTACGGCGAAGACCCGTTCCTCACCGCACAGCTCGGTGTCGCCTTCGTTACCGGCATGCAGGGCGATGATCCTAAGTATTATCGCGTCATTTCCACGCCCAAGCATTACGCAGTGCACAGCGGTCCTGAGTCCACCCGCCACACCGCAGATGTAACCGTGAGCAAACACGACGAATTAGATACTTATCTGCCCGCGTTTCGCGCCACCGTCACCCAAGCCAAGGCGGGCTCGATTATGTGCGCCTACAACAGTATCAATGGCGAACCCGCTTGCGCCAACGAGTTCCTGCTGCAGGACCAGCTGCGCGGCAAGTGGAATTTCAAAGGTTATGTCGTCTCCGATTGCGGGGCGGTCATCGACATCTATCAAGGCCATCACTACAAGCCCACGCAACCGCAGGCTTCGGCGATCAGCCTGCAACGCGGAATGGACAATGAGTGCGTCGATTTCACTTTTAAGGTGAAAGACGATCATGACTACAAGCCCTACCTCGACGCGGTGAAAGAAGGCCATCTGAAAGAGGCCGACATCGACACCGCTCTCGTCCGCCTCTTCACAGCACGCATGAAACTCGGCATGTTCGATCCTCCAGGCGCCGTTCCTTACAACAACATCGATGAGAGCCAGCTCAACAGCCCCGGAAACCGAGACTTGGCGCGAAAGGTCGGAGACGAGGCCATGGTCCTCTTGAAGAATGACGGCACGTTGCCGCTGAAGACGAGCGGGGTCAAGATCGCCGTGGTTGGGCCGCTTGCAAGTCAGACCAAGGTGCTGCTTGGTAATTACAACGGCACTCCAACGCACACCGTCTCGATTCTTGAAGGGCTTCGTAAAGAATTTGCTGGAGCCAATGTCCAATATGTTCCGGGAACGCAATTCCTGAGTCATGATGCGGAGACCGTTCCTGCGTCCGCGCTAACGGTAGACGGTAAGCCCGGGATCAAAGTGAGCTATTCCAAGCTTGACTTAAGCAACGTGAACAATCCGGAGGCGACGAAAGCTCTCGCGGAGAATACCTATCCCAGCCTGGACGCAGCCGCGCAGCCGCTGCCCGCCGCGGTGGCCGACGTACGTCCGCTTGCCATCCACTGGGACGGCATGCTCACGGCGCCTGAAACCAGCGATTACAATTTAGGCCTGAAAGCAGATGGCTTCTTCCGGATCCAACTCGACGGCAAGAATGTCACATCGTCTTACGGCGGAGATCCGAACGAAGCTAAGTTAGGCCGCGTGCACCTGGAAGCCGGCAGACCTACGACACTCCATGTGGAGTACACGCCGCCTGAGCACGGCACTCCCAAGGCCACTCTCGTCTGGTCCAAGGTCGACATGAAACCGCAACCTGAGGCCGTCGAAGCTGCCAAGAATGCGGACGTTGTGATTGCGGTCCTGGGTATTTCGAGCGAACTCGAGGGCGAGGAGATGCAGGTCAGCGAACCCGGCTTCAAGGGCGGCGATCGCACCAGCATCGATCTGCCCAAGCCAGAAGAGGATCTTCTCGAAGCAGTCGCAGCCGCCGGCAAGCCGGTTGTCCTGGTACTCACAAATGGCAGCGCCCTTGCCGTCGGCTGGGCGAAGGACCACGTGAATGCCATCCTCGACGCTTGGTATCCCGGCGAAGAGGGCGGCACGGCCGTAGCTGAAACCCTCTCCGGGAAAAACAATCCCGCCGGGCGTCTGCCCGTCACCTTCTACACCGGCGTCGATCAACTTCCGCCTTTCGAAGACTATGCGATGAAAGGCCGTACTTATCGTTATTTCGATGGCACGCCGCTCTACCCTTTCGGTTACGGTCTCAGCTACACTACTTTCTCTTATAGCGGCCTGGCCCTTCCGACCAGCGCCGTGGCCGCCGGTGAGCCCATGAACGCAGAGGTCACAGTGACCAACACCGGCAAAGTTGCAGGCGACGAGGTTGCTCAACTGTACCTTGGCTTCCCGAGTGTAGCGGGCGCCCCGATCCGCGCGCTGCGCGGGTTCAAGCGCGTACACCTGGAACCGGGCCAGTCGCAGAAAGTGCGCTTCGAACTAAACGCACGCGATTTAAGCATGGTTTCGGAGGCGGGCGATCCGATCGTAGCGGAGGGTAAATACTCAATGTCAGTGGGCGGAGGACAGCCTAACACGGGTGCTCCTTCAGTGACGGGAACATTCGAGGTAACAGGCACTGCCAAGCTGCCTGAATGATCATCGCGACTTGATTCGAGTCGCGTCATCACCTGGTGACGCGACTCAACGCTTGACGACGTTGCAGCAAATCTCAGAGGACGAGCCCGGAGGAGATATCTAATAGACAACAATGCGCCAGCCATACGCATATCTAATCGTTTGTAGCGCGGCGATACGACTCCGGGTTAGTTCACACCAGCTAGACACAATTGCTTATCGTGTTGGCTGATAGACAAGGTTCCCGCTGGGCCTATAGGGAGATGGACGTCCTCACGCGCTCTTCCTTATTCGCAAACGACCAATGCGATGCTCTGGCAGCAGCCCTGTAACGGAACGCAGTCAATCGTGGGCTGCTACTTACCTGAATTGCGCAACGTAATTTCCTTCACTTCTTCGCGGTCGTCGCACGGATTGCGCCGGTCGAGATGCCGCCATCTACGAGCAGTGTCTGCCCGGTGATGTATGCGCTCGCGTCCGAAGCGAGAAACACGATTGCGCCGTTGAGATCGTTCGGCTGGCCAGGGCGCTTCAGCGGAATGCGGTCCTTCAGGTATTCGACCCATTCGGGGTTCTCGTAGAGCACGGCGTTCTGTTTCGTTTTGAACCAGCCGGGAGCGAGGCAATTTACGGTAATGCCATGTACACCCCATTCGTCGGCGAGGCTCATCGTGAGCTGCTTTATGCCGCCGCGGCTAGCACAGTACGGGCCGATGCCCGCGTAGCCGAAGACGCTGGTAACTGAGCCGATATTGATCACGCGTCCGTAGCCGTTCGCTATCATGTGAGGAGCAAACGCCTGGGCAACGAAGAACGAACCGCGCAGGTTCGTGTCGAGTACGAGATTCCAGTCTTCCCAGGTAATGTCGACTGCAGGCTTGCGGACGTTGCAGCCGGCGTTGTTCACGAGGACGTCAATCTTACCGTAGTGTTTGATCGCCTTCGGCGCCATGGCGCGGATGCTGGCTTCATCGCGCAGGTCAAGCTCGAGCGGCAATGCCCTGCGGCCAAGCGCCTCGATCTCTTCCTTGAAAGGGGTGAGATCACCGAGCTTGCGGCTGGTGATCACGAGGTCGGCGCCGGCTCTGGCGAGCGCGCGTCCGAGATACTGTCCAAGACCACGGCTCGCTCCCGTAACGACGGCCACTTTTCCAGTTAGATCAAACTGATTGTCCTGCATGTCTGCTGCTCGTTCTCTTAAGGTTGGAGGATTACTTTCATCAGCCCGGGCTCGCGGTTGTAGAGGCGGTTGAACCACTCGGCGCCTTCGCTTAACGGGGCCACCGCGGAAAGAAGTGGGCCAACGTCGATCGCGCCGCTCTCCATGAGTTCGATGCATTCACCATACTCGCCCGCCGAGGCACAGGATCCGAGCAGAGTGATCTGCCTGGTGACGACGATCTGCAGGGGTATCTCGACCTTGGGCGCGAGGTTGCCGATCAGTGTAACCTTGCCGCCGCGTCGGACTGCTTCAATGGCAGTCGTGATGGACTTCTGAGCGCCGACAACCTCGACCGCTATATCGATGCCACGGCCACCGGCGGCCTTATTGAGCTGAGCAAAGAGGTCCGGATCAGTCGCGAGAAAGGTCTCGTCCGCGCCAAGCTTCTTCGCGGTATCCAGCTTGCTCTGCTCGAGATCGACGGCGAAGACCCTGGTGCAGCCGAAATACTTGAACGCCTGAACAGCAAGGAGCCCGATCATCCCAACGCCAATCACGACGCATGTGCTGCCCTGCTCGATCTCCGTGATCTTCGCCGCATGAACGGCGATCGAAACGGCCTCAATGAGAGCGGCTTTCTCATACTCGAAGCTGTCGGGCAGTGAGTAGACGATGTGCTCCGGGACGGCGACGTACTCAGCAAAGGCGCCATTGCGACGATAGTCGCCACAAGAAACGCCGAGCACCTGGCGGTTGTCGCAAAGGTTCACCTCTCCAGCCAGGCAGTAGGCGCAGTGACCACAGCTCACGGTCGAGTCAAAGGTGACGCGGTCCCCAACTTTAAAGGAGCTGACATCGAGGCCAACCTTTGAGACGACCCCGGCTGCTTCGTGTCCCATTATGATGGGCGGAATGCGCCGGCCGGTGCTCCCATCGTACCCGTGGACATCGCTTCCACAGATGCCGCAAGCTTTCACCTGGATGAGAACATCATGAGTCTTCAGTTCAGGCTCGGGAACATCGCGAAGATGCAGGCCGCGTACTTCTTCTAAAACAAGTGCTTTCATAGCGTGAAAGATAATCTATAATTGGGCCCATTGTCGAGGAGACCCTTGCCGTCATTCTCAGATCTGCTCAGCGCCGGTGATCCGTATTGTTTTACACGCAACGATCCGTTCGACCGTTCCAAGCCGGTAGAGCTCGTGGTCCCGCAGTTGATGTCCAGCAGGGATTATATGAAGTCCATCCGCGACTACAGTGTACCGGAAGGCAGCCTCGCTATCTGGTTCATGGGCCAGAACGGATTCATCCTGAAGGATTCCGTTAGCGAGTTGATCGGGATCGATCTCTATCTGAGCAATAGCTGCGCCATCAGCTATCCATCGCCGCCATTCCGCGTGGATCGACAACTGCCGGTCTTTATCGAACCGGAAGATCTGGACCTCGATGTATTTATCACCACTCACTCGCACCAAGATCATGCGGACCCGGAAACAATCCGCCGCATATCCAAGCCGGACCATAGGTTGTTTGTTGGCCCATATGACTCCTGCAGGCTGTACGAAGAGCACGGCGTGCGGGGATTTGCTCGACGCCTGATCCATCCCGGCGAGACCATCGAGATCCGCTCCACCAAGGTGTGCGCGACCTTCGCGCTGCCTACAGATAATACCGATCTGAACCATACGGGTATGCTGCTCACCTTCCCCAGCGGTATAAGCTTCTTCAACTCTGGCGATACCGGATGGGCGGAGTTGCTGCCGTCGCTGCTGCCCACCAACGTTGATATCTGCGCCGTCTGCATCAATGGTGGATACCACAATCTTGTACCTGAACAGGCGGCGCTTATTGTGAAGGCGGTGAATGCCCGCGTGGCGGTCCCCTGCCACTATGACCTGATGATCAATAACGTGGGCTCTCCGGAAATGTTCAAGGTGGCGCTGGAACGCTCCGGGGCTACTGCCAGATTCCAAATGCTTCGCTACTACGAACCCTGGCTCTACACGCGTGACGAGACAGGCACGCCATCCTAGCGCAGGTGATTGAATGAACATCTCCCTCAGAGGCAAAGTCGCGGTCGTGACCGGAGCCTCTTCTGGCATCGGACTCGCAATTACCCGGGCATATCTTGACGCAGGCATCAAGGGTGTCGTCGCAGTCTTCCGGCGTAACGACCTCCCGGAGGAACTTCAGGAGGCCCTGAAGACCTATCCGGATAATCTCATCATTGTTCGTGGCGATGTTGCCGTAGAGCAGACGGCGATCGACTTCACGAAGGTAGCGCTCGACAAGTTCGGCAGTCTCGATGTGTTTGTCAGCAATGCCGCAATCAGCATCGTGAAAGCTGTGCATCTGCATACCGAGGAAGAGTGGGACACGGTCGTCAATGCGAATGTGAAGAGCCTCTATTGGGCGGCCAAGCACGTGATTCCTGTGATGATTGAGCAGAAAGGCGGCCTCATCCTGATTAGCGGCTCGATCTCCGGTGAAGCCGGCATTCCAACGCAAGGCGCGTATGCTCCGTCCAAAGGTGCTCTTCATCAAATGACGCGCCAGATGGCAATCGAATATGCGAAATACGGGATCCGCGTGAACACGGTTGCCTGTGGAACGGTCGACACCCCCATTGTCCATTCCTCGGCGAAGGCTTCGGGGAACCCTGAAGGCTATTGGAAGATGCTGAAGGATGCGCATCCGATTGGCCGCATCGCAAGCGCCGAAGAGGTCGCTGCGTTCTACACCTACATGGCGACCGACCTGGCGAGCTTTTTCACGGGCGCGATTTTGATGATGGACGGCGGCTACACCGCGCAGTAAGTCGCAAGGAGAATCGTGATGGAAACAATGCTGGCTGCGCGCTACATGGGCCCCGATCACATTGAAGCACGTCAGGTTTCTCTTCCAAAGATCGCTCCGGGCGAGGCCCTCATTCAGGTCGAGGCCTGCGGCTTTTGCGGGTCGGACATCAACATCGTTGCGGGCACGCACCCCCGAGCGCAGTCGCCGTTGACCATTGGACACGAACTTTCCGGTCGTATCGTCGAGATTGCCGATGTTACGACCGCCCTCGCGGTCGGTGATCATGTGACTAGTTATCCATTGATATCGTGCGGCGTTTGCCACGCCTGTACGCACGGCAACCCTCACGTCTGCAGGCAACTCCGCCTGTTCGGTTTCGATGTCGATGGCGGCATGGCAGAGTTCGTGAAGCTGCCCGTAGCTTCATTGATGAAGCTGCCAGACGACATGCCTGCATCCATCGGTGCGTTGATTGAACCGCTCGCCGTCGCTGTGCATGGGGTCCATCGTGCCCGGCTCGAAGGCGTGAGTGTGGCTGCCGTCTTGGGTGCCGGCCCCATAGGCATTCTCACCGCGCTCGTCGCCAAACACATGGGGATTCGGGACGTTTTGATAAGCGATGTGCAGCCCGCGCGTCTCAAACTTGCGACCGGTCTTGGGTTAGAGGCGTTTGCCGCCGGTGCCTCGCTTCGTGCGCAGATCATGGAGCTTTCTAACCAGAACGGAGCGGATGTAATCTACGAGTGCGCCGGACACCCCTCGTCCGCCAAGGAGATGACTGCCCTCGTACGCTCGCGTGGAACAATCGTCAACCTTGGGGTGTTCAAACGGCCGGTCGAGGTTGACCTGCAGGCCATTAACTTCAAGGAAGTCGAGATCATTGGTTCTCGCGTCTATGAGCGCAAGGATTTCCGCGCCGCAATTGACATGGCGATGTCACTGCCATTAGCGCCTATTATCAGTCGCGAGTTCTCGCTGGATCATATCTCGGAAGCATTTCGTCTCTTCCGTGACGGAGAAGTCTGCAAGGTGATGATCCTGCCGCTTGCGAGGCCGCAATGAACCCGTTCCGCATCGATGGCAAACTGGCGATGGTGACCGGGGCATCTCGCGGTATCGGGCTTGGTGCAGCAGAGGCGCTGGCAAGGTCGGGCGCACGCCTCATGCTCGTAGGTCGCAATGAAGAAGAACTAGAGCGCTCGGCCGAAGCTCTGCGGGTCCACACCGAGGCTGTGCACGTATTACCGTTCGATCTCATGCAGAGCGATGCCATTCGTCCATGGATGGAGAAGAGATTTGACGAGCTAGGAACGCCTGACATCCTCGTAAACTCAGCCGGCATGCAGCGTCGCGGGCCCGCTGTGGACCTTTCACTACAAGACTTCAACGACGTGATGACGCTCAACGCCACCGCCATCTTCGAAGTAAGCCGGACATTTGCGCGGCGTCGCAAAGCCCTGGGCGGCGGCGGAAAGGTGATCAACATCGCCTCCCTCATGACCGCCGCGGCGCGTCCGGGAACTTCGCCCTATACGGCATCCAAGGGCGCTGTTGGACAACTCACGAAAGTCTTGGCGATTGAGTGGGCAAAGGACCACATCTTCGTGAACGCGATTGCTCCCGGCTACATTGATACGGACCTGAACAAAAGCCTAATCGCCGATCCCGCTTTTGATAGCTGGGTCAAGGGCCGGTGTCCTCTGGGGCGTTGGGGAACGCCGATGGATATAGCATGGCCTATCGTTTTCCTGGCGAGCTCCGCTTCCGACTTCATCACCGGCCAGGTCATCTATGTTGACGGCGGGTGGCTTGCCACGTTTTAGTTCCGCGCGTCAACCTAAGCTTCGAACGATTAACCTAACGTGGAAAACCATGGCGAGGCTCAGGCTTCTCCCAGGAGTTCTTCTGCGTTGAGGCTGAGACCGTACTGCTGGTTCCAGTACTTGACTGTGCTCTTGACGAAGACCTTTCGCGCCCTCTGGGCATCGCGCGACTTCAGACCTTCCATGATGTTCTGGTGCTGCTTGACTGCCGCAGCTCGTTCGCTGGCTGCCTTTGGCGTGTTATCCCAGCGGCCGACGATTGAGAACACGAACAGCCGGAAAGTAATGGTTTCCAACATTTCGCCAAGATAAGGGTTGCCTGCGAGTTCCCAGATCGTGCGATGGAAGAGCACGTCGCAATCGTGGAATTGCTTCACGCTGCTCTTGTTGTCCGGACTGGACATCGCCTTAATCAGATTAGCGAGTTCTTTCTCTGTTTCGGGTGTCAAGCGCGTGGCCGCGCGGCCGATCGCAATCGCTTCCAGCGGGATGCGAACTTCGAGGATTTGCTGGTAATCCTCCGGGCTGAGTTGGGTGACGTAGGTCCCGCGTTGCGGCAGCTTGCGAAGCAGTCCTTGATGCTCGAGCTCAAGCAGTGCCTCGCGCAATGTCGGCTGGCCGATGCCAAGACGGACTGACCATTTCTGCTCGAGAACTCGATCGCCCCCTTTCAGCTCTCCGGAGATGATCGCCTCACGCAGTGCCTGGGCCGCGGCCTCGGGAGCTGTCTGTAGATGTAGTATGCTATCGGATCTTCGTGAAGGTGGAATCCTCAAGGCTGGGGCGCTCCTGCTCAATAGAGTGTCTCTAATCTATACCAGCCGCAAGAGGTCATCTCGGATAGCTTACCGCCCAGGAGACATCAAGAATGCGAATTGCACCATCTACCAACTTTCGCTTAGCTATACACTTGGTCAATCAGCCAAGCGTTACTTCGAGCTTTGTCACCGAGGCTGGTAGGATATTCACATTCAGCATCCTTCCGCTACTAACATCTACCTTCAAATCCTTTGATAGAACCGCGTTTTGATTTTCAAAGGTATTGTGCGCGTGCATGTCATTTGCAGCCAAGATCCAGCCCTTCGCCGACTTCACATTCAACCCATGTATCGATATCTGGGCCTGTGTTGGGGAAGCGAGATCGGTGTTGACAAGCGTTACTGTCACCACATTGCTCTTGCGCGAAGCCGAACCGTTAAGGCCCCAGAAGCTCGCCGGTTTGCCATCGCGGGTGTAGTGCACACGCGGAGCGGAGAACTCCGCTCGCAGGGATTGCCCGCCTTGATGCGCTGCGTACATCTCGAAGACATAAAAGTTCGGAGTCACCATGAAATGTTCCTCGTGACACAGAAAGAGCGCGTTCAAGTTGTTGACTAACTGCGCACAGGTTGCTACCGAAACCTTATCTGCATGACGGTTGAAAATATCGAGCGTCATCGCTGTTGCAAGCGCATCGCGCACTGTCACCTGTTGTCCGAACAAATGGGTAGGGTCGACCTCGCTGCCCTCGTGGTACCAAGGTCCGTATTCATCAACTACCAGCTTGACCTGGTGAAGAGGGTCGAATTCACTCATGATTGCCCACTGGTCGCTCATGATGTCTTCGACGCGCGCCGTCTCACGCATCAGCTCGTACCAGTCCGTGATGTCGAAGTCTAATGCTTTGCCATGCGCCTCGTGGAAATTGTTCTTGACTCTGCCACGGCTGAGGTCGGAAGCGTAATGATGCACCGACCAGCCGGTGAACTCGGAGTTACGATACGGATGATTGCCGGTAAAGATCTCTTCGAAGAAGCCCTGCGTCCACGTGCTGTCATCGGAATTAGGCCCCGCGGCGATCAACTGGAGGTCCACACCATACTTCGGAATCCAGTTCGTGTAGCGCCGGAACTCTGAAGCATATTGCCTGGGTTCGAAGTTACCGCCGCAGCCCCAGCTCTCATTACCTACACCCCAGTACTTCACCCCGAACGGTTTTGGGAAACCACCCTCAGCGCGTGTCTGCGCCAACGTGGTCGAGCCGGGGGGTGAGTTGCAGTACTCGACCCATTGATCAAAGTTCAGCGCCGGCAAGCTGCGGAGATTTGCCGCTAAGTAAGGCTGGGCATTGGTCAGCATGCAAAAGCGCATGAATTCATTTGTGCCGAAGGTGTTGGGCTCGAAGATCTGGGCGCCTTTTTCATTGAGGCGGGCCGCCTCCGGATCTACTTCCCAGAAACTGGTGCGCACCGGCCGCTTGCCGCGACGTCCCACTCCATCTTTCCAGTCGTAGCTGTCGGCGAAGCAGCCTCCCGGCCAGCGGAGAATCGGCACGTGGATCTGGTTCATTCGATCCACGAGTGCCTTGCGGATGCCGTATTGGTTCGGAATCTTGGAGCCTTCCCCTACCCAAACGCCGTCATAGATCACTCCGCCGATGTGCTCGGTAAAGTGTCCGTAGATTTCGGGTGCGATGGTCGCAATGGCGTCCTCCGCAAAGATCTCAATGCGCGCATCCGCGGATTGCGCCCATCCGGGGTTGCAGGAGAAAGCCATCACTGCGCCAGCCATCGCTGAACTCTTGAGAAAGTCTCTGCGCTCCATCCTACATTTTCTCCATTGATCGTATGCTGCAAGTTATGAAACGATTTCGAGCTTAGCCTGGAATTCTTCCAGCGTAACCCCCCTTGGTCCCCGGGAAGAACCTCGTGACTACGAGAAACTGAAAGATCATCATGACGGCGCAGAAGATCAGTGACGCGATCTAGAACGCGCCTGCGCGATGGGGAAGAAGTTCGCCAGGCCGGCGCACACTCAACGGCTACTTGGAGACATGAGCGACGAGCATGAGGATCTTCGGTGAAGGTTCTTGACGCTTCGTTTTATAGATTATAGATATACGGGTGTCAAGTTCCGCAGATCGTGGTAGAGGACGCCTGCGCCGAAGCGGCGAGAGCATTCGACTGAACCGCGCAGGGGGCTAGCGAAATTCAAGATATCATTCCTTGCAATGACTGGGCGAGGAGTGCGCTTCCGCGAGACCATCACAAAGAGAACTATGAGTGGTCGCCGTTTTTTAGGATCTCTAAGGAAATCGCCGGGATCTTATTGAGCCGTCGCGAGGGGATGTAACGCAATGAATTTTACTCAGAGTGTATGGCCGGAACCAATCTTGTGCGCTCCTCTCATCCGAAAGGTCGACGAACGTCTGATCGACCTGCTGAAGGGCCTGTCGCCAGAAGAGTGGGAACTTCAGACGATCTCGCCGGCTTGGAAGGTGCGCGACGTAGCGGCCCATCTCCTTGACACCGCTCTGCGGAAGCTTTCGATAGCGCGTGATTGCTACATGCCGCAATCGGTCGAATTGAAGACGCCTAGAGACCTAGTCGATCTGGTCAACCGATTGAACCACGAAGGAGTACAGATCCTTCGGAGGCTCAGTTCTCCAGTACTGATTGACTTGATGGCAATAACCTGCGGACAACTCGCTGCTTTCCACGAGGCCCTCGATCCGTTCGCCTCTGCGGCATTCGGCGTGAGCTGGGCAGGAGAAACCACCTCCCTGAACTGGTTCGACACGGCTCGCGAACTCACCGAGCGTTGGCATCATCAGCAGCAGATTAGAGAGGCGACAAACCGTCCGGGGATCATGGTGCGGGAACTCTACCATCCCGTTCTCGACTGCTTCCTCCGTGGTCTGCCCCATTGCTTCAGCATGATTGCAACCGAGTTAGGAACAACCGTCGAGGTGAAGATCACCGGCGACTCGGGCGGAACTTGGCTGTTAAGGAAAAACTCGACAGCGTGGTCACTGATGCCAGGCTTACCGTCGGAGCCCTCGGCTCGTGCCATCATCCCTGAAACCCTGGCGTGGAAGCTGTTCACAAAGGGGATCAAACAAGATGATGCTTACACGTCCATACAACTTGAAGGGGATCTTGCGTTGGCGAGACAAGTCTGCGAGCTGACGTCTATCGTCGCCTGACTTCGCCAGTCGTAATCAATTCTGCTCCCTAATAGTTATCCGGGTCCGGATGCCAGTCCGACATTCCGCGAACGTATGGTCGGCCTCCGTCTACACCATATTCTTCCCAGAAATTTGTGCTCGTTTCCACTTGCTTGTTGATGTTGAAGCCATTCCTCAAGAAGAACCACGGTTTGTAAAAGCCAAGACCATTCAAGTTGGCAGGGTCCAGCGGACGAAAGAGACCAGTCGCGTCATAAAACGACGAAGACGGTAGCTGCGAGGTGTCACTGGTCGGGCAGTCGGCAGAAGCGTTCTGGTCCTGCATCATCCAAATGTCCCACCACACATCCGTGGGATAGAGGTTGCCAAAATTGACAGAGAAGGCGACGCTTGATCCAGGCCCGTCAATCGGTGCACCGGGGATGAATGCATACGAGTCCGGATTGACGCCCTGAAGATTGGAGAGACCCTGGAAAAACCCGCATTGCGGAGAGCCAGGACGAAAGAGGTCGCCTTCGAAATTTCCCGGTGTGCCGGGATCGGTATAGCGGTAATGGGTGATGCTATAGCTCACCGGCAAGAGTTGCGAATAGAAGCTTCTCCGAATTGCGCTGTCGTAGACGGTCAGAATGGCGCCCGCGGTTTCCGGCTTCCAGACGAGCTGGTTCATTTGGATCGGAATCGCGACGGCCTGGAGGCGTCCCCAGTCGGAGACGATCCGGGAGTAGTCCTTGCCCATCGTCGTGAGAGTTGCAGCGTATTGGTTGGCCTGGGTCTGCGCCAACTCGCTCACATCGATCTGATCGTGTGCCTGTTCCTGAAGCGAGCGCCCGTTCGGGTCAAAGGTACGTTTGGCTCCCTGGTCCATGATAAGGTCGGCAAGGCCAAATTCAGCATTCACGTACCCCGTTATGATCGAAGGGCCAGGCACAAAGCCGGCCGCGATGTTGAGGAGAGGACCGGCAATCTTGAAGCCATCTTCGACGTCACTGCGCCAGTTTCCGCCGGGAACCGAAGCGCTAGTCACATACTTTATGCTTCCAAGCACTTCGCTGCTTACTTGTTGAAGCAAGAGCGAGACGTTCGCCTGCTGGTTTTGAAGAGTGCCAAGGCCATTATCCTGGTATTGCCGAACCAGCCCAACGTATTGGATTTCCGTCAAAAGCTGCGTCCTGGCTGTATCAAACTCCGACTGCCCGAATCCAAGTGGACACTGGGTATTGTCCTGGTTAGCACAGTCAGCCGGAATCTGGAGGTTCGTAATCAGCGTGAGCCATTCCGATGGAGATTGATTCAGATTGGCATAGGCTGCTCTTATGTCACTGCAGCCGGACACGCAGTTCAGCAGTTGCTGGCTGATCCAGGCATAAGCCGTCTTCAAAGCGTTCGAGTCGGTTGGTCCGGTGAGCGGCCACGCGATCGGGAGCATGGTGGGGGCGGAGGTAAGGGCAAGTGTGGTGTTCGAAAGAAGCCCTCCGCTCGTGGTGCTCACGTTGGCGCGGTAGTATCCGTCGTTGCCTTCTTCGAGCGTCCCTTCCATGTTCCCGGCGGTGGGCGAAATCATCGTCTCGCGGTTGATATGCAGACTGGCCTCGACTGCAAGCGGATTGGGCACTGCACTATCATTCATCCACCATTGCCCTACCAGGTTAGAGTCGTCTTCCGGCACTACATCGGGAGTAAATTGGTCGTAGATGTTGTTGGCGTATCCTGGATAGTTGAGCGATGTGAACAGAGAGTAGGTGCCGCCTATGTCCTGGATCGATTGGGCGACGCGGTCCCACACGTCCTGCATAGTAGCCGGATGACTGCCTGGATCAAAGGGATCGGGCATGTTATGGTCGAGCGATCCGATGCTGCCGACAAAGATGATGTACCGGCGTGAATTGAACTTTTGGATGTCGGTGATCAGCTGGTGGAGGGGATAGAGCGTCGTGCCGTCCGGGCTCGTACAGCTTGGCTGAGCCTGTGATGGCAATGTGCATCAAGCCGTGTTGGTTCGTACTGAGCAGGAGTTAGAGGAATAATTGGTGGGTAAGAGAGATGCATTTACGCCCCTCTCGAGAGGAGAGGGACGAACTTCCAAAAGCAGGTATGGGAATTGCTGTTCGACATCCCGTTCGGAGAGACACCCACTGACAGCCAACTTGCGATCAGGTGGGAAGCCGAGGGCCTCGAGATAGTAACTCATCGCGGATTCTGAAATGGTGTTAGTAAGTCTCGCGCTGGTTTCCACCAATGAGACCCCACAGCGAAGAACAGTTCACTTAGTTCGCGTTAGCGATCGATAAGCTTCGCATGGACTGCGGGATAGCGTTCGCCTTCGACCTTGATTGCGGAGGAGGCTGCTTCGAGAGCCTGCACATCGTTCGTAGTGAGCTCGATGGATGCGCCGCCGAGATTCTCTTCGAGCCGGGAGAGCTTGGTTGTGCCGGGAATTGGGACTATCCACGGCTTCTTGGCAAGCAGCCATGCGAGAGCGATCTGTGCAGGTGTGGCGTTCTTCTGCTTCGCAAACCCGGTGACTACGTCGACGAGTGCCTGATTGGCCTTGCGGTTTTCCTCGCTGAAGCGCGGAACAATCGCACGAAAGTCGGTGCTGTCGAACTTGGTGGAGGCATCGATCTTGCCGGTGAGAAAGCCTTTACCCAAAGGGCTGAAGGGAACGAAGCCTATGCCGAGCTCTTCGAGCGTAGGCATGACGGACACTTCGGGTTCGCGCCAGAAAAGGGAATATTCGCTTTGTAAAGCGGTCACAGGCTGCACGGTATGCGCGCGGCGGATGGTCTTCGCGCCCGCTTCCGAAAGGCCGAAGTGTTTCACCTTGCCTGCTTCAATGAGGTCCTTGACGGCGCCGGCGGTGTCTTCAATCGGTGTGTTGGGGTCGACTCGATGCTGGTAAAGAAGGTCGATGGTGTCGGTCTGCAGGCGTTTAAGGGAGCCTTCGACGACCTGCCTGATGTGGTCGGGACGGCTGTTGGTCGCAGTCCATTTACCCTCATTCTTGGGATCAGCTTCAAAGCCAAACTTGGTGGCAATTACAACGTCTTTGCGGAAGGGGGCAAGGGCTTCGCCGACGACTTCTTCGTTGACGAACGGGCCGTAGACTTCGGCGGTGTCGAAGAAGGTGACGCCGCGCTCCAAGGCGGCGCGGATGAGCTTGATCGCTTCGGACTTTTCCGTGGCGGGGCCGAGGCCGAAGCTGAGGCCCATGCAACCGAGGCCAAGTGCTGAGACTTCAAGGCCGCTTTTTCCTAAGGTGCGCTTCTGCATTGTTTCTCCTGGTCGTGTCGTTCTCTGTTTGAACATATACAAGTTTAAAGAGATACATTCTATGAGACTAGAGGCTATCTGATTTAAAGAGCTATGAGTAAAATGCATGAATCATGAAGAATGATTTGGGAGAGCTCTCAGCGTTCGCGATCGTGGCGGAAGAACGTAACTTTACGCGCGCCGCCGCACGGTTGGGCATTTCACAATCCGCTCTTAGCCACTCCATTCGCGGCCTTGAGAAGCGGTTAGGACTTCAACTGCTGGCGCGAACAACGCGTAGTGTCGCTCCCACCGCTGCTGGCTCGACGCTACTCTTGGAATTGGCCCCTGCGTTGGAGAGGATTGAGCAAGCACTCGCGGAGACACGGAAGCAAAAAGATACCCCATCGGGTCGAATTCGGCTCATCATCCCAAGAACAGCAACCAAAGCGGTAATCGTACCCAAGCTGGCACAATTTGCTCGGAGTTACCCAGAGATCGTGCTGGAGGTTACATCTTCGAACGACCCAGTCGATCTGGTTGCAGGAGAATACGACGCAGGTGTACAGCTCGGCGAATTCATTCAAAAAGATATGATTGCGGTCCGAGTAACCAGAGAATTGCGTCTCGCCGTAGTCGGATCTCCCGAATATTTCAAACTGAACAGCATCCCGAAACATCCACAAGACTTAAAAGATCATTCGTGCATTGGATTTCGCTTCAGCAAGGGCCTGTACCGATGGGAGTTCGAAAAGGGGCGCAAGTCATTAACCGTAAGTCCGCAGGGGCCCGCATCGTTTGATGATCCAGACCTTGTTATCCAGGCAGTATTAGAGGGCGTAGGAATCGGAACAGCCATGGAAGACAGTCTCAAGGGTCTGATGGCAGAAGGACGCTTGGTTCAAGTCCTGAAAGATTGGTGCCCATCTTTCCCGGGCTATTTTCTCTACTATCCCAGCCGGCGAAATCAGCCTGCCGCGCTAGGTGCGCTTATTGACTCACTTAGACTCGATTCGTAGCAGGAATCATTGATTCTCGCCGCTGGGCCGGAAGTCGATGATAACGACACGTGAATTGGTTCATGCGTCGCCTATCATAATTTTGGTCGGCTGTAGATCGATCAACAGCAATAGGGGTGATCAACCTGGCCAACCTCACCTCAGTCGACCAATTGCTAAGCTGCGACAGGAAGATATGTTCCCGCTTTGCTCCTGCAAGTTTGGTGGTACGGTTACAGCCCCGGCCTAGTCCAGAGAGCTTAGGCTAGGCCGGGCTGCGGTTTTGAAAAACGTGGAGTTACACCACGGACGGCAAGCGATCATATCGATCCAGGTTCATCACCTTGTTCCAGGCGGCAACGAAATCCTTGACGAACTTCTCGTGTGAATCGGCACAGGCGTAGACCTCCGCCGTACCGCGTAGTTGGGAGTTGGCGCCGAAGATGAGGTCGGCGCGGGTGGCCTTCCACTTTACCTCGCCGGTCTTACGATCGCGGCCCTCGAAGGTGTCCTTTGAATCGGTGGTCGGCTTCCACGCGTATCTCATGTCCAGCAGGTTCACGAAGAAGTCGTTGGTCAGTGTCTCTGGACGTTCGGTGAAAACGCCAAAGTCCGTACCCCCGACGTTGGTCTTGAGCATGCGAAGACCGCCGATCAGTACGGTCAGCTCTGGCGCGGTCAAGCGCAGCAACTGAGCCTTGTCGAGGAGGGCGACCTCGGCGGGTTCCGGGCTCTTGTAGCCGTAGGAGCGGAAGCCGTCGATCTTGGGCTCGAGCGGCTGGAAGGACTCAACGTCCGTTTGTTCCTGCGAGGCGTCGGTGCGGCCGGCGAGGAAGGGAACTGTGATTTCGATGCCACCATCCTTGGCCGCCTTCTCGACACCCGCAGCACCCGCGAGGACGATCAGGTCGGCGAGCGAGATTTTCTTTCCGCCGGTGGCCGACGAGTTGAACTCGCTCTGAATAGTCTCGAGCGTCTTCAGCACACGAGCCAGTTGGGCCGGCTGGTTGGCCTCCCAATCTTTTTGCGGGGCTAGGCGAATGCGGGCGCCGTTTGCGCCGCCACGTTTGTCGGAGGCGCGGAACGAGGCGGCCGAGGCCCACGCGGTCGAGACGAGCTCGGAGACCGAAAGGCCAGAGGCGAGTACCTTTGCCTTGAGTGCGGCGACATCCTGATCATCGACCAGCGGGTGGTCGACCTTGGGAACAGGGTCCTGCCAGATAAGCTCCTCGGCCGGAACCTCGGGTCCAAGATAACGGTCGCGCGGACCCATGTCGCGGTGGGTCAGTTTGAACCACGCGCGGGCAAAGGCGTCGGCGAACTTCTCTGGATGCTCGTAGAAGTCACGCGAAATCTTTGCGTAGGCAGGATCCGCGAGCAACGCTACGTCGCTGGTCAGCATGGCCGGCTGCTTCTTCTTGTTAGGGTCGTGGGCATCGGGGATGGTGTTCGCGCCCGCGTCCCCCTTGGGTTTCCACTGATTCGCGCCGCCGGGGCTCTGGGTAAGTTCCCACTCAAATTTGAAGAGGTGGTCGAAGTATTCATTCGACCATTGCGTAGGCTTGGTGGTCCAGGTGACTTCGAGGCCGCTGGTGATCGCGTCCCCGGCGATGCCGGTCTTGTAGGCGCTGGTCCAGCCTAGACCCTGGTTTTCAATCGGAGCTCCTTCGGGCTCGTGCGCCAGGTGAGTACCCGGGCCGGCGCCGTGGGTCTTGCCGAAGGTGTGGCCGCCCGCGATCAGCGCGACGGTCTCTTCGTCGTTCATGGCCATGCGCCCGAAGGTGACACGAATGTCTTTGGCCGACCCTGCGGGATCCGGCTTGCCCTCGGGGCCTTCAGGGTTCACATAGATGAGTCCCATGGTGGTTGCGGCGAGCGGGTTGGCGAGCTCGCGTTCGCCGGAGTACCGCTTGTCGGTGCCCATCCAGGTAGCTTCGGCGCCGAAGTCGACATCGTGATCGGGCTCCCACGTGTCTGGGCGGCCGCCAGCGAAGCCGAAGGTCTTAAAGCCCATCGTCTCGAGCGCGACGTTGCCGGCCAGGATCATCAGGTCGGCCCAGGAAATTTTCTTGCCGTACTTCTGCTTCACGGGCCAGAGCAGCCTGCGGGCGCGGTCGAGATTGACATTGTCAGGCCAACTGTTGAGAGGAGCGAAGCGCTGCTGACCGCGTCCGCCGCCGCCACGGCCATCATAAGTACGGTAGGTGCCGGCAGAGTGCCAGGCCATCCGTATAAACAACGGACCGTAGTGGCCGAAGTCGGCGGGCCACCAATCCTGCGAGTCGGTCATGACGAAGGCCAGATCTTTCTTGAGCCCTTCGTAGTCGAGCGTCTTAAACTCCGTGGCATAGTCGAACTCTGCGCCCATGGGGTCGGAGAGTTCGGAGTGCGCATGGAGCAACTCCAACCGGAGGTGATTTGGCCACCAGTCACGATTGGTGCGCGGTCCGCTTGGCTTGCTTACCGGGCTGGCTGCGATCGCTCCGTGGTCGACCGGGCATTTTGCTTCGGATGCTACTTGCGCGTTCACTTCGGATTTCGCTTGGGACGTAAATTCGGTTCCTGTGCTCGCCATCGAGTCTCTCCTTACGGTGTTGGGTGTTCAATGTTTGGATCTTTACGGCAGGCTGTTCACACTTGCCTGCCCACGGTGTGGTCGTAGGATTGAACTGCTCTTGCAGAAACTGCGATCGCCGGTTGCTCATCGAGCGAGCGCCGCCGCCCGCGCTCGCTGAGGCGCACGGTGCTTCGCCGCGCATTTTATGCAAAGTCCGCGTAAAATCACTTCGCAATCGCGAACTATCCGCTTACCAAGCGAGCCCGCGGCCGGCCGGGGTACGTCGTACCACTCAATGTCCTCAACATTTCCGCAGCCATCGCAGATGAAGTGATGATGCAGCAGGCCCTTGGCATCGAACCGCGCGGCGCGGCCCTCAACCGCCACTTCACGCACCAAGCCCGCCTGCACCAAGTCACGCAAGTTGTTATATGTAGTGGCCTTTGAAGAGCGGGGGTCGGTCCTATTCACGGCTTTGAAGATCTCGACGGCGGTGGGGTGCCTGTTCTGTTCCATCAAGAAGGCCATCACGGCATAGCGCTGCGGAGTGCAGCGCAGCCCACTGCTTTCCAGTGACCGTTTGATCGTCTCGGCATCCACTGCGCTTAGACTAACTCTAACTTGATACTCTGGCAAGACTGGGGATCTCGGGCCACTCTTGAAAGGCGAGATGCGAGATCATCTCCCAAAAGTAACGCTTTCATCGAGGCTATTACGGGCCAACCATTGCTTGATGAATACGCCGGAAGATCACCGCAATTAATGCGGACGAGCCAGACGCTTGGCACAATGCACGTTGCAGTCCCCGTCGCAGACTCCTGCCAGCGGTAGCAAGTCACAGCAACTTCAGAGCCGCTAGGAGGTCAGGATACAAACTGCCGGCTCGGGAATCACCGCGGCCGCCAAGTGCCACCAACAGACCGTCCAAACTGCTTTGTTTCCGTGACAAGTGATTTCATGTGCGACGGCCCTGAGGTTGGGCATCGCTGCAGACACCGATAATATCCTGCGCGCCTCTTTCGGCGCTCCACCGTCAAGCATCCGGTGTATCGGGCCTGATCAGAACTCGGGAAAGCCATTAAGACCATTTTCCTAGGCCGTCACCTGAATTCGATGGAGACTGACCCGGCGCTCTGGAACATGAGTGTGCTTCTCAAACTTAGGTTGACTTTGGCGCCGAACCGCTGCATCTTTAGTGTGCTTCGTCCACGGCGTTCGCGAGCGGTTCCACTGGAACGAGACGTTCAGCCCCCAACCAGGAAGGCAAGCTCCTATCTGGAGCTGCCTGCTTCCTACCCCCAGGAGCATTCCATGAGGAGCATCCCCTTTAAAGCTTTGATTCTCATTGCAGTCGACGTGCTGGCATTCGGCCAGGTTGCCGCTTCTGCCCAGACTGCCTCTTCTTCCGCCCTAAACTCTCAACCCACAACCAATTCCAAGTTGGCCGCCGTCAATCCGGCGGTGAAGGCGAACTTCGCCAAGCTGCCGCTCAGTTTCGAGGCCAATCAGGGCCAGACCGACGGACAGGTCAAATTCCTTTCCCGCGGACAAGGCTATTCACTCTTCCTTACCGACCGCGAAGCCGTTCTTGCGTTGCACAAAAATGAGGCGCAACCGGTTCATGGGCGCGGCGGCAAACCAGCATTTCCAGCGCAGGCCGGCAAGATCGATGTCGTCCGGATGGAGCTTGACGGCGCTTCGCAAGGAGTGCGCGTCGCTGGCGAAGAGCCGCTGCCCGGCAAGTCGAACTATTTCATCGGCAGCGACCCGTCGAAGTGGCACACCAATGTCCCAACCTACTCCAAAGTCAAGTACAACAACGTGTATCCCGGGATCGACCTGGTTTACTACGGCAGCCAGCAGCAGTTGGAGTATGACTTCGTCGTCGCGCGCAATGCTGATCCGAAGCAGGCGCGGCTGCGCTTCACTGGCGCCAGCAAGCTGAAGCTGAACCACGACGGCGACCTCGAGATCGTCGCCAGGGACGGCGAGATCGCCTTCCACAAGCCGGTCGCTTATCAGATGAAGGACGGCCAGCGCCAGCCGGTTGAAGGCCGCTTCCAACTGTTGACGAAGAATACGGTCGGCTTCGCCGTCAAAGATTACGATCATAGTCGCGAGCTGGTAATTGACCCGGTCTTGGGGTATTCGACCTACTTGAGCGGGAGCGGCTCGACGGGATATACCGAAGGGTTGGCCATCGCCGTTGATAACTCGGGGCAGGCGGTGGTGACCGGATTTACGAACTCAACCACTTTCCCAGTCACCAGCGGCGCCTACCAGCCGACGTTGGAGGAATTCGCCCAAGATGCCTTCGTGACCAAACTGAATTCGACCGGAACGGCGTTGATCTACTCCACCTTTCTCGGCGGCAGCAGTGGCGCCACAGGGAGCGCGATTGCATTGGACAGTGCTGGAGACGCTTACGTGGGGGGAAGCGCCTTTTCCGGCTACCCGACCACCCCCGGCGCGTTTCAGACCACCTACCACTGCGTTCCCAGCGCTTATTGCTCAATCGGCTTCGTTACCGAACTGAACCCGCAGGGCTCAGCCCTCGTGTTTTCGACGTACTTAGGTGGAAGCGGGCGCAACGGGGGATACGGCGACGCCGTTTTAGGTCTTGCACTCGACGTCAACAAGAACATTTATGCGACGGGATATACTGCCTCGCTCGATTTTCCGGTCACCTCTGGCGCCTTCCAGACGACCAACAAGGCCCCGACTGATCATCCCTACAATGCATTCCTGAGCAAGCTGAACGCGGGTGGCGCGCATCTGGTCTACTCTACATATCTCGGAGGAAGCGGCTACACTGGAGAGTATAGAGTGAGCGGCGACCGGGGCCTGTCCGTAGGGGTAGATGGCTCAGGTTTCGCCTATGTCGGCGGCCTCACGATTTCCCCCGATTTCCCAACGACCTCGGGGACCCTTCAAACCGTGTACTACGGCGGCGACTTCGGGACTGGATTTGTGAGTAAGTTCAACGCCGACGGCTCTTCGTTGCTCTACTCGACTTACATCAGCGGGACAAGGTACCCGACGCGAACAGACGCCGGCGATGTCGTGAACGCTATCGCCGTGGACAGTTCCGGCGACGCATATATCACCGGCAGCACAGTCTCCCTCAACTTCCCGGTCACCGCCAACGCCTTTCAAAAGGTCAAAAATTCGTTCGGCGCAAGCATTAGCTTTGTCTCCAAAATCAATCCAAAGGGAACCGGTTTCGTCTACTCGACCTACTTAGGCTCTCTCTATAACGTGGGGGATATCGACGACCAAGGCAATGGCATTGCGGTCGACGCGAACGGAGAAGCTACTGTGACCGGCGCTACCTTCGATGAGTACTTCCCGGTGACACCAGATGCCTTTCAACCGCAGAACCACAGCTATTCTAATTCGTTCGCCGCGAATGCTTTTCTAACTCGGCTCAATAGAGACGGATCGGCCTTGATCTATTCTACCTATCTAGGCGGCCATTATGAGGCCTCTGGATCGGCTGTAGCCCTCGACTCAGCAGACAACGCCTATCTGACGGGCATCACATCTGGCGGTGCCTTCCCGGTGTCAGTCGGCGCTTTTCAGCCAAAGTACTCTGGCAACCATGACTATTACAACGCGTTCGTCAGCGAAATTTACTTTGGGACGCTCCCTGCCCCGGTTGCTACCACAACGACGCTCTCCACCAGCGCGAACACCGTCCAGAAAGGCGTTCCAGTAACTTTAACTGCCCATGTCACGCTTGCCGACGGAACTGCGGTAACCCGCGGCGGCGTGAACCTCTTCTTGAATGGAAATGGACAATATTTCGACACAGTAGATCTGGACAGCGCGGGGAATGCCATCTTCACGACCTCTACCATTTCGCCGGGAACGTATAAAATTTCCGCAGAGTATGTTAACAACAGCAACGAATTGCCTAACTATGGACCCAGCGCGAGCCCGTCCCTGTCTCTAACTGTTTTGAGCCAGGTGGCGCCGCCGGTGTTCACTCCAGCGGGCGGCAACGGCAACAATCCAGTCGAACAAGTCTCGCTGAGCTCTGCGACCGTTGGCGCATCGATCCACTACACCATCAATGGTGGCACACCCACCCCCTCCTCCATGCTCTTTAATTCCTACAATCCGATCACCGTCGTCGGAACCATAAAGATCCAGGCGATCGCGGTCTATAACGGAACCTCCAGCGCGGTGGCGTCTGCTACTTACACCTCTCCAACTTACCCCACTACACCCATCATCAACTTCAGCCAGGGCTTCCCGCTTACTGCTGGAGTTGTGACGACGAATGGCAGCGCCTCGCTTTTCGAGGGCTACCTGAATCTGACTACGGATGGCTATGACCAGGCGGGCAGCTCTTTCTATGCAACTCCGGTCAATGTGCAATCGTTCACCACCGACTTCAGCTTCCACATATTGGAAGGTGGCATATCGGGAGCCGGCGGCGCGGACGGTTTCACATTCACGATTCAAAATGCAGGACCGAACGCTCTTGGCGGCGATGGCGCGGGGCTGGGCTTTGTGACCATCCAGAAGAGCCTCGCCATCAAGTTCGACATCTACAACAATGTGGGCGAGGGGCCGGACTCGACCGGACTCTACATCTGGGGACGCACCCCGACCGTCCCAGCCATCAACCTCTCAGGAACTGGGATCAATCTGGCAAGCAACGACATCTACGACGCCCACCTGACCTATGACGGCGCAATCTTGAACATGACGATCACCAACCTCTATACACGGGCTTCGTTCTCCTACGCCTGGGAGATCAATATTCCGTCCACGGTCGGGGGCCCGACTGCCTACGTCGGCTTTACCGGCAGCACCGGAGGGGAAACTTCGTTCAGCAGCCTTGACAGTTGGACCTACGAGTCCGGCTCTCCGGCGGCTCCTAACTTCGCCACCGGCTTTGAAGACGGCAATGGTGTATATCTCAACGGAACCGCTGTTCCCTCCGGATCCGCGGTCCAACTGACTACCGGCCTTAAGAACCAGGCAGGCAGCCTCTTTTTTCCAAATGCGCTCAACATTCAGTCTTTCACCTCGAAATTTGGCTTCCAAATCACCGATCCATCGGCCGACGGTTTGACTTTCACCATCCAGGGAGTAGGACCAACGGCGCTTGGCGGCACTGGAGGCGGGCTGGGCTACAACACCATCCCGAAGAGCGTGGCGCTCAAGTTCGACCTCTTCAACAATGCGGGAGAAGGCGTGAACTCAACTGGTATTTATACCGGAGGGACTACGCCAACACTTCCTTCCGTCGACCTCACGGGGACCGGAATCGACCTGCACAGCGGTGATCCGATCACCGTCGATCTTAGCTACAACGGCACCGTGCTCACGATGACAATCACCGATCAGATCACCAAAGCGCACTATACGCATCCATTCACCGTCGACATACCGGCAGCGGTCGGCGGCACAACTGCCTTTGTCGGATTTACCGGAGCGACCGGTGGTGAGACGTCCAAGCAGGGCATCCTTACCTGGACATTTACGCCGGGGAGTTAGACCAGCAACTCATATCAACACATTCGGCCTCTATCCTCGCAGTAAGCTCTCGCAGACAGAGGCCGGTGTCCTTGAAATACGCCTTGGAAGAAATAACCCCTGGTGTTGCAGTTGCATCTTGTGAGCACAACCAGTTCGTGATATCGCTAATTCTGATAGCTACTATCAGAAGAAACGGCGTTACCTGCCGCACAAGTCGTGTTTAGATAAACGGGGTCTGGATCATCGGCAGCTAGGACATGCTGGCGGCCGTGTGCGTCTCAGATCGCCGGCTCAACGGGCCGTCCAAGGGATGAGATTAGCGCAGGACGATGTAAGCAACTGTGTGCAAATCGAATGTAACAAAGGCACTGACTATTCAAGAAAGGTTATATCCAAATGGCTAGGTTTGCATTACTTGTTGAGTTGAAGGCTAAACCAGCCCGAGCTGTTTTCAATACGCCATAATGTACCAGTGCTGGCCTTGATGCTGTGCTTGCGCTAGCCCGAGTGCGGCTCAGCCAAACTCGAAAGCAGGCGGCCATCGGAGCTACAATTCAACTGCTTGTGGACAAGGATAATGAGATTGCCATATAGGCGTTTGACCGTTCACAAACCGGGGCCGAGCTGCATCGTGGTCCGCAACTAAAGGAAGGGGAATCTTCAAGAAAATGCGAAGCGACATGATACCTGGAGCTCGTTTTCCTGATTACGAGCTCACCGATCACACCGCGACACGTCGCAAATTGTCCGAACTTCAAGGCCTTGACCCTATGATCGTTGTGCTGAGTCGGGGAGGCTTCTGCCCAAAGGATCGACGCCAGAATGAGGGACTGATCGAGCTATACCGTGAGATGGAAGTTGGCTATTGCCGGCTTGTCACCATCAGCACGGATAGCCTCACGGAGACGAACGAATACCGCAGCGGAGTCGGCGCACACTGGCCCTTCTTGTCCGACGCGGGCCGTGTGGTTCAAAAGGACCTCGACATCGCCGAATATACAGACCCGCTCCACAATCCAATGATCCCTCACGTTATTGTTCTTGAGCCGGAGCTAATCATCCACAAGATCTACGGAGGGTACTGGTTTTTTGGAAGGCCCACCATGGAGGACTTGCGTCAGGATTTGCGCGCTGTCACGAAGAAATGTAGGGCAGACTGGGACATCACGACGCCCGAGATGAAGCGCGCGTGGCAGGAAGGCCGGAAGGAGCTCTTCTATCCATACGGTAAGACCTACGCCCAAACGATCCATGAGCAGGATTGATCCGCCTGCATCGGAATGCGAGAAAGCGCTTCCGTCCGAGACGGATTCACGAGTTTGTGACAGGACAAGTTCCGTTTCCACCATTGCCGGAGTGTTCATCCGTTCCTCGGTTCGAGTAGGTCCCTGATCTCTTCCTCGGTAAAGCGAGGCGTAATGTGCTGCGGGCAATTCCAATCGAAGGCCTCGACATGAATCACGAAGGCACGTTCGGGTAAGGCATTGGGTTCGGAGGTTCTGAGTTTTGCAATCAGCTCCTGCGCGGCGTCACCACCTTCCAAGATGGTTGTCCGCCCGAGAATTTTCAGACGCTGTTGTCCTACGTAATCCATCAGGAACAGGGCGACACGGTCGTCGTGCTGTAAGTTCCCAACACTGATGTATTGCCGATTGCCTCTCAGGTCAGCAAAGCCGAGCGTTTGGTCATCCAAGACGCGTAGGAACCCCTTAGGGCCACCGCGAAACTGGATGTACGGCCATCCGGTTTCGCTCACGGACGCCATGTAGAAGCCGTCGCGAGCTTCAATGAACTCTCGCTCGTCCTCACCTAACTGGCTACCCGGCTCGCCGCTTTCTTCTATCCGCTGGTATTGCCGGCGACTGCCGTGGAGTTCTTGCTGCCTCTTGACGAGAGGCGTAAAGGCGAGCTTCGCAAATTGCCGTCCCATGTCTTGTCTCCACTAGCCGCTCGCGCCACTACCGAAGATACCGCAAGCCGGATCGCAATCACATCACGCACACTCCTTGTACTTTACACCGGGCGGCGCTGACCGACATAGACATCCCCGAGCGAACTCATAATCGTGACCGCATCAAGCAGCACCAAGGTGGCAAACGAAAGCGAATCGAACGATTGCTTGAAGCGCATGTAGAACAACACCGGGTAGAAATGGTGGCCTCCTTCGTCGCCGCCATCTCAGCGGCTAGCTCCCAGAGCACTGACGTGCCGTGACTCCATTCGCCGCCTGGGGCCAAGCCTGCAACCAACACTGCCGCATCTCTGGTTTCGCAGGTGGCGAGGTAGACTTTGAGGGCAAACGTGTTCCTCTGTTGCAGCTGACTGTAAATCTGCATCAGGTACGTCAGCGTCAGCGACGTGACAGAAACTCCTACGATGGAGTTGAACAAGTAAATCAGGCGGTATCGCGAAATAGCTGGGAGAAGTCCGCCGAACCCACAATCGAGATGCTGCTTCCACCTGCATAGAGCGCAGCCACGAAGTCAGTAGGAGTTTTCCCGCTGCTTGAACGGATCGCGCTACCCAACACTGGATGGAACAAAAGGGCATTGCTCAGAGTGAGGCCTGCCATCCACATGAAAATCAGAGACAGAAGAATAACGGGACCACCGAACGATGCGATGCGCTCGCAATAATGCGGGAAGCTTCGGGCCACCACACGAAACGAACACCAGACTGTTCGCGCAAGCTGCGGACTTATCAGGCCGCTTTCCATCCTGGCATAAAGCACGGTAAGGAATACGTCCTTAACTGAAAATAGTGGCAAAGAAAACTGATGCTTACGCCCGCACGCTCGGCGATTGCATCGGTGGTCCAACCCTCAAAACCGCGCCTCTACAAAATGCTATCAGCAGCTGCGTCGAAAACAGCATTCACCGTCTCGGTAGTGCGCGACTGAGTGGGCGGTGGTTCTAGACGCTTGCGCATTGATCAACAAGTTGCTCTTTGTCTTTCGGCATCAGGCACCTGCATCAAGGGCGTTCTATTTTTCTGATGACGCCTGACCTATGCCGCAGAGAAGCGTCAGTTCTTGATGGTTTTCGCCTATCTTGATCGCTTTCGCCTATTCGCTTCCGCACATCCGCAACTACGCTCAAAGTCAACAGGATGGCGAATGTGAGGACGGCCACGAGATAGTGGCTCTGATCGCGTCAGCTCGGTCAACACAGCGTCAGGCCATGTGCTGATCTTCCCAACAAAAGGAGAAAACAATGAACGCATTCAAGTTTATTCGGAACGTCGTGGCGACGTGCGCAACATTAATCGCGATCGCCGGTCCCGCCCTCAACGCGTCGGCGCAGACAGCCCCCGCAACAGGAGTTAAGACCGTACTCCTCGTCCACGGAGCATGGGCGGACGGTTCGAGCTGGTCGAAGCTCATTCCATTGCTGGAGGCGAAAGGCCTGCATGTTGTTGCTGTCCAGATCCCGCTCACATCATTCGCAGACGACGTTTCAGCAACCCAGCGTGCCATCGCTCTCGAGGATGGGCCTTTATTGCTCGTCGGTCACTCGTACGGCGGGGCTGTCATCACCGAAGCTGGGAACGATCCTAAGGTGGCAGGACTCGTCTATGTGTCGGCAGTAGCTCCAGATCAGGGAGAGTCGGCTTTTGGTCTCATTACAAGCGTTCCAACACCTGTCGGCTCAGAGCTACGCCCAGACAAGAGTGGCTTCCTCAAACTGACTCCGAAGGGGATTGCTGAGGATTTCGCACAAGATCTTTCCGCCAAGGAGATTGCCGTTCTGACCGCAACACAGGTGCCAACAAGCGTTGCTGCAATGAAGGGAGAAGTTACGACTCCCGCCTGGAAGTCGAAACCGTCGTGGTACATCATCGCCGCAAATGACAGGACAATTTCGCCCGCTCTAGAAGCAGCTCAGGCGAATAAAATCGGTGCGACAGCAACCACTGTCCCCTCCAGCCACGTCATTATGCTGGCTCAACCGTCGAAAGTCGCGGCTGTGATTCTTGATGCGGCATCAAAAGCCAGTTCCAAGTAGAGTCACTGCAATTCTTTTTCGTCCTCGAGGAATGGATACGATCGCTCTGTCACACCTTGCAAGCAAGTCACGACAGAGCGCTTGTCCTGACCTTCCCAGGAAAAAGCATTCTCGATCAGTCTGTGGGAACAGCGAGTCCCGCATTGCTTCCAGTGAGCAGAGGCGAGAGATTGGACGTGCCCGGGCTCCGCTCTGCCTCTTTCGCACGCACGATTCAGCATTTGTTAACCGGCTCGGAGTTGTGGAGTTGACTCGGTAACAGGTTGAAGGAGTTAGTTTATGGCGCAGGAAGCTGTGTTTCTTGGTCGGTCGCTGACATCCGGATCCTTTCCAGACGCGCAAACGGAGCCTCATTCCGTGATGAGCAGGATGATTGCGTTCATTTCCCACGATCTTCGCCAGCCTTTGACCGCGATTCTTGCGAATGCGGAACTTCTCACCCGGCCTAATATCAGCGAGATGGAAAGAATGGACTTCTATCAGGAGATCCGTTGGGACGTCGACCGGATCAATGAGCTCGTTTCCTCACTGCTAGAGTGTTCCAAAGGCCGCGACTCCCTGCGGCTGGCCGTTGGAAATATCGTTAAGACGGTCGAGCACGCGATCCGGATGACATGTGCAAGACAGGAGTTCCATCGGATCGTCATCAAGCATCATCACAAAGGCCGGGCCGTGGGCTGGTTTGATTGCAGCCGTCTGGAACGGGCGGTCGTCAACCTGGTCTTGAATGCTTGTGAGGCCGTGGACCCAGGCTCCGGACAAATTGTCATAGCCACGACGGGGAGGAAGGATACTGTGGAAATTGACGTCTCAGATGACGGCCCAGGGATCCCCGCGATGGTTCAGGCCTCAGTGTTTCGACCCTTTGTAACTTACGGAAAGGCTCAGGGGAACGGATTGGGACTTGCGATCGCGAAGAAGATTGTCGAGGATCATGGCGGGATGATTCGCCTCGACGAGAGGTGCGAGACAGGAACGTCATTTAAGATCACGATTCCGTTCGCAAGTCCGAGGTAGCGATGGGGACCATGTCTCCAAGAACGCCGTTTGAAGGTTAGCATGGGTACTGCAATGTGCATCTCAATATACAACAACTATGGGAGAAGGTGCTTCTGAAGGATCGCAAGCGATTCACCGGAAGCGATACGGGTGTGGTTCTGAACACCTGAGCTGGCTCTTCATAGGCACGGTGTTCCTTTCAGCGCAGATTGCATCCCCTTTGGTTCGCCAGTCGATTAGTCCCAGGAAAAGCATTGTTGCTCAATGTTCTGGCCTTCGTGGAATACTCGATGCGCTTCGAGGAGGGCGACGGTCCAGGTTGAGATCAGGAGTGATGCGGCAAGGATAGCGAAAGAGTCTGGCACGGTCCGAGCCATGGCGGGTCGCGTCCTTCGGGGGCACTCGATTCTTCAGCGCTCCCCAACGACAGTGGATGGCAACCAAGCCTCCGTACCTGGCGAAATCTCCTTCAGGAACCGGAGACTCTCTGTAACAAAGGCCTCGGGCGACACATCTGGACACGCCCATAGATATCCCGGAGCATTCTTCTCCGGCGGGCTGTAGCCGAAGCCTTCGATCATCACGAATCCGTCGAACTTGATTTCTTCAAGCGTATTGACGATCTCGAGGAACGGAACATGTCCTCGACCGAGCGGTCCACGATCGTTCTCGCTCGCATGGATGTGCTTCAAGTGGCGGCCCAGGCTCCGAATTGCCCCTGCAATATCACGTTCCTCGATATTGGCGTGGAACGTATCGATCGTGACGCCGATTCGAGGATTGACGATCAGCTCGCAGAGACGGCTTGCCTCCGCGGCCGTCCTCAAGAAGAATGTCTCCGATCGGTTCACCGGCTCGATCGACAGCGTCACGTCGTTCGCAGCTAAGCTGTCGCCCAAAGACTGGAATACTTCCGTGGCCCATGACCATTCGTCCTCAGTCGGCCGATGCTCCGGAAGGTAGCCGATGGGCGCGAACAACGGGCCGCCGAGCAGGTGCGCTCCCATCGCGGCGGTCGCTTCGATGCATTGCTGAAGATGGCGGAGGGCCCCGAGCCTCGCTTCACGCTCCGGGCTGATCGGGTTATATTGCTTCGGCAAAAGAGCGCAGACTGTGCACGTCAGCCCGTTGCGTTCGCATGCGTTTCGAACACCGCCAACCGGCAGCGTTCCGGGATCGAACATGGGAACTTCCACGCCCTGAAGACCCAACTCCCTGAGTCCCGGCAGCAGTTCAAGGTGCGGGGCCCCAAAATCCGAGGTCCATGCGAAGGCGCTTACGCCTATCTTCATCCGACTCCTCCAGAACGAACGCTTGCCACATCGACGGCGAGCCAGAACACTAAACCGCATGGCGCGGAGCCGGCGCTCTCTTGCCATCCGCAAACGCCTACCGTTTGGATTGGACTACTTTGTCCCAAGATTCCGGTCGAAGAAGCTGATCATCACGTTGAAGGCGTCCTGCGACTCCGGAACATCGGCGTTATAAAAGAACCCGTGAAACAGCCCGTCCCACACATGAAGCTCCGCCTTGACGCCCCTCTTGGTGAGCTCCGCATCCGTGTGGATCGTGCCGCTCATCGCGAAGTCCCGGGTCCCCGTAATCAGCAGAGTCGGGGGGAACTTCGCCAGGATCTCGGGTGAATTCATTGGCGAGACGAGTGGATCCTTCATGTCTGTCCCGCCGAAATACCCAAGCTGAGATTGAGCGGGAGGGTGCGCGGGGGGCATTCTCCCCTCTCCGAAGGGAAACGCTATATAGGTAGCATCTCCGCCGAACGCGCCGGCGGAGGCGCAGTAGATGCCAACCGCTCCCGGCGTCGGCAGTCCATGGGTTTGAAACCAAGCCAGAGACATCGCCGTCAACATGCCGCCGGCAGAGCATCCATATATGCCGATGTCTTGCGGCTTGTAAGTCTTCAGCAACTCGCGGTAGACGCTTGCCACATCTTCGCTGGCGGCCGGGAACTTGTTGTCCGGTCCCTCGCGGTAATCCACGGTAACAACTTTGATCTTCATGAGCGCGGAGATCGGCATTGACTCGAGTTCGGCGCAGCCGGGCCAGCAGCCGGAAAATCCGCCGCCGTGCAGGTTGATCAAGACTCGCGCCTTGTTCTTGTCCGATATTCCCGCTCGCGGCGAGTAAGTGTAGGTATGCACACCTCCCAGAGAAACGTCCTTGCGTTCGAGGGCGAACAGCGCCTCGTCGCGCTCCAGGTAGCGTTTCATGAAACGAGGCACACCCTGATCCTGCTTCACAAGCTCGGGGTCCTGCATCTCTCTCATGTGATCCGTGACGTAGGTTTTGGCGTCGGGGCTCAGGAAGCTGGAAAGCGGCACGGCGTAGCTGGGAATCTGCACCGTGCCGTCCGAGTTGACGACGACGTTCGGGGCCGGCTGCGCCGCGTCCTGCGCGTAAAGCTTTGTCGAAGTCGCGATCAAGCCACAGAGCAGAATGACGACGAGAGCGAGCTTGGTTCGAAGGGGCATTGAACTTTTTCACCTTTCTCTATGGGGGGCAGCGTCGCTCGACGGCCTCCGCATTGGATCGTCGGCCGCTTTGCGTCTCCGCAGGCCGAGCAGCCTATGATCGCTGGACTGTTCTTAATAGGTGAACCGCAAAGCGAGCTGGACGGTGCGGGGAAGGTTGCTTTGATGGTTCACAACGCCGAAACTGGGCCCCAGGCCGACGCCGGGCTCGGCGAATTGAGGATGATTAAACAGGTCGAATATTTCGGCGCTGAACTTCAGCTTCGCCCTCTCGGTCAAGTCGAAGGATTTGTTCGCCGAGAAATCGAAGTTCACTAGTTTATCGGCCCTCAAGCCGGTGTCAACTCTGGATTCATTGCCATATTCAAAAGGACCCGGCTCCGAGAAGCAGCTGGTGTTGAACCACTCCAAAGCTTTGGCCGACCGATTGCCGGATACGCTCTTGCTGCATCCAGGAGCATAGTTCGGCCGAATGATGCCGCTCCCTAAACCAAAGCCCGGAGTGCCACCTCCAAAGTCTTGCGCCAGCGTATTCGGATTCGCGGTCAGCGCGATGGGAACGCCGCTCCTGAGAGTTGTGATCCCGTTGACGCGCCAACCGCCGACGAGCGCGTTCGCCACCGAGTTGATGTTGGCGAGGTACATCTGGCCGTGCCCAAAGGGCAGATCGAGCCCGTAGTTCGCGACGAAGTTCTGCCGAATGTCTTGCTGGCTCACCGATTTCTCAGCTTTAAGGTTGTACCGATCCTGGACGAGCCCGGTGCCTCCCTGGCCGTCGAGGAAGGAGCTTGTGTTGTCGGTGTCGCTAATCAGCTTCGCCCATGTGTATGCGGCCTGAACGATGCCGGCATGGCCGAAACGCTTGGTGAAGTACATTTGGAGCGCGTTGTAATTGGAGCCCGCGATGCGCGCGTCCTGCTGCAGAACGCCCAGCGGATATTGAGGATAGGGCATCAGGAGCCTACCCTTCAGGATAGTAGGACCCCCGGCGGCGGAACCGGCCGGCAGCGCGCCATAGAACGGGTTCGCGACCGGAGTCAGCAGATCATCCCCCATTGACAGATATTGATCGGGAATTTGGTTCAGCTGCAGCCCGGAGCCGGTGTACGGGGACGCGATAATCAGGTGTGTTCCTTTGGATCCGGCGTAGGCCAGACTCGCCGTGGCGCTCCCTCCGATCGTGCGCTCGACCGCAAGATTCCATTGTTGAGAATAACCAAGCGGCTGGTCCGGCACGCGCGCCCATACCCCGCTTCCCAGAAGGTTGTCAACGCCTTGTTGAGAATGGCCGAGGGCCGGCGTGATTCCGGTTGGGAACGGATCTGCGATCGTGGCGCCGACCGGTTGCCCTACACTGTTCACGTTGTTCGTCGCCGACCGGGTCAGCGAGCTTAGTTGGGGACCGTCCTGATCTAAAACAGCCGGGAAGTAGGAGATGCCGTAGCCCGCCCGGATCACGCTCTCAGGGTCGAAGCGCCACGCGAAGCCGACGCGCGGGGAGAAGGTCTTCCAATGGAGCGATTCTTCCCTTCGAGAAGGATACAGCGGCGAAGCCACCAACGCGGCCGTCCCCTTGAGCTGCACCGTGTTGCCGAGCGGGTCGACGTACGAGCTGACCCCGCCGACGCTCAGAGGTGCGTTGGGAAGAAAAACCGCGTCAATGTTGTTCTCTTCCGAGAATGCGCCGGGCTGCTCCCAGCGAAGGCCGGCCGTGACTGTCAACTTAGGCGTGGCTTGATAGGTGTCCTCCACGAAGAAGCCGTAGTTGTGCAGGAAGGCATAGGTGGGGCTTGTCACCGTCACGTTTGTCTGCGACGGAATGCCAAGCAGAAACGAGGCGAGAGCGTTGCCTGTTCCGGCTATGCTCGGATCAGCGGTGAAACCAGGGAGCGAGGTCAAATTGACTCCTCCGCTGCCTGGATACGCTTCCCACAGGACCTGGCGCCAATTGCCGCCGGACTTGATGCTGTGTTTTCCTACGATCTTAGTGAAGCTTCCGTTGACCGCCCAGATGTTGTTGTTCCAGTGCAATTGGGAGAGGTTCGGTCCTACGCTATACCCCTGAATCGCGAGCGCGGGAAGAGAGAAGGTGCCAAGTCCGGATTGACCGGGAATCGCCCCCCATTCGCCGCCGATGGTCGCCATGTCGAAGCCGTTGCTCAACGGATCCTGAAAGTTATAGTTCTCCAGATACGAAAGGCGCAGTTCGGCGATCGATGTGGGGGAAAACACGTGATTGTCTCCCAGTACGCCTTCCTGGGTGTAGTTGCCGGTAGGCCCCGCGCCGGTTTTGTTTCCGAAAGGATCGACCGCTTCATTGTGCGGGTTCCAGAACGTGTAGCGCGCGAAGGCTGTGTCCTTGCCCAGGCTGGCGTCGACACGCGCGTTGTATTGCGTCTGAACTCCGATCGCGGGCACCGACACAAATGTGTTGTTGACGTAGGGGGTCTGCTTCACTATGGATTCATTCGGCGTCTCGAGCTGAAGAATCTTCAGCGCCACGGGATCGATCCTGCCGACGATGCTGTTGCCGGGGAACGGCTGTCCAGTCGTCGGATCATAGATAACCTGCGGGTCCGAAGAAAAATCTCCGCTCAATTCAGCTGTCGTGGGCATGACGTAGCTGGCCGGAGTGGCTGAACTCAACGATTCGTGCTCCCAACTGAAGAAAAAGAATAGCTTGTTCCTCAACAGAGGGCCGCCCAGGTTGGCCCCGTACTGATTCTGATGGAGCGGCACCTTGCCGAGGCCCGCATTATTGGAGAACCAGTCATTCGCATCAAGCGCGGTGTTGCGAAAATACTCGTAGGCGGTTCCATGAAATTGATTCGTGCCGCTCTTGGTCGAGATTTCGACGACGCCGCCTCCGTATCCGCCAAACTCCGCGCTGACGTTGTTCGTTGAAACCCTGAACTCCTGGACGGCGTCTTGCGTCGGAACTAGCGTGTTGACATTGTTCTCGGAGATGTTGGAGCCAACGCCGTCGATGAAGAAGAGGCTTTGCCCGCTGAACGCGCCTCCAATCTGATAGTTTCCGTAGGAGATCGCCTGCGTGTTTGCGCTGACCTGACCGGTTCCGCCGTTCGCTACGGTGCTACCCGAAGTTCCACCACCCGGCACTACTCCCGGTACGAAATCGAGAAGGTTGTTGACATTGCGGCCATTGAGAGGCGCCTCTTGTACCTGCCTGCCCTCGATCACTCCGCCCAACGATGCGTTATCGGTCTGGAGGGAGGCTGTGGCGCCCGTAACGGTGATGGACTCAGTCACCGCTCCCACCTCCAAAGCGAAATCGGCGCGGGCGATTCCGCCGATCTGGACGTCCACCTGATCGGTCGTCGAAGCTTTGAATCCCGAGTGCGACACGGTCACGCTGTATGATCCCGGATTCAGGTTGATGAACGTGTAAGTGCCTGCAGAGCTGGTCGCCGTTCTCTGCTGGGCGTTCGTACCCTTGTTTGTCAATTGCACCTCGGCGCCTCCAACGACTGCGCCACCGGAATCTGTTACAGCGCCAACGACGCTTCCATAGCTTGTTTGAGCTCTTACAAGAGTTGGAGTTATAGCGCCGGTAATCGCAAGAAGCATAATCCAGAGATGACTCGATACCGATTTGCGAGAACTGGAAGTCCCTGGTCGTACCGTCTTCTGAAGCCCCCGTGAACAAGCAGTCTTGCACATACCGCTTCCTCGAAGTCTTGACTCGTGGCTCATGCTCTACCTCCGCGACACACCTTGATTCCTCGATATCTGGTCAGCGATGGTGGCAAGCGATCGAAATCGAAGGAGAGTCAAGTGCGCTTTCGCCCCCGAAGGGAAGTTCTAAGCGTCTCGATCAATAGTTGTCAATTATTTATGCAGGGTATTCAATAAAAGTTGCATAGACAACTTGGCGCGCTTTTGACGACATCCGGCAACGAACGCGGTTCCGAAAGAATGCTGTTTGGGGTGAAGTTTTGAATTCAATTTGCATCTGATGAGGTCATGTTAAGCCGCAGTACTACGGTCGCGGTCTAGTTGAACCAGCGCAATACTCGGAGAGAGAAAACAATTTCGCCTACGCTCTCATCTGCCTGGACGCGACCGTCCGTTTAGCTGCTCCTCGGGTTCGGCTCCGCAGGATTGTCGAACAACCATCTGGCACCCGAGCAGAACATCCCTCGCGGGAAGATCGGGGTTAGCGATTCTATCGAGCATCACCGAGAGAGCGGTTCTGCCGATATCTCTGCAAGGTTGGTGCTGTGTGGTAAGCGGCACGGGAAGCAGACCCGCATACTTCACATCGTCTATCCCAACAATCCTGATATCTTCAGGAATTCGTTCCCCTATCGACAAGAGCGTTCGCATCAGTTTGCCTGCGGTAAAGTCATTGGCGCAGAGAAACGCATCGGGACGGTCCTTCTTCAAGATTGCTTTTATGAATTTCGGGTCTGATGCATCGCCAAGGTTCACAGCATACCGAATCGCGCCTTGCGTGTAGGCCTGAATCGCTTCGCGGAATCCCGCAATGCGGGCATCAACGGTGGGCGCCGAATTAGGTCTCGCAATGAATCCAATGCGCTTTGCGCCAACCGTAATCAGATGTTCTGTGGCCTGATATGCGGTTCGTCGATTGTCGATGCCAACCAGGTCGTATTTACTTCGATCCGGATAGGGCTCAAGGCACCTGTCGAGAAGCACGACGGGAATCCGAGCCTTGTCCAAAGCTTCAACAACTCTGTGATTCGCCCGGACACGTCCGCTCGAAAACTCCACCGGAGCAAAGAATATCCCTGAGACTTTTTGAGAGATGTAATGCTGGCAAAGTTGTTCTGCCACCGCTTCCTTCTCGCTCTCCTTCGATGCGGAGTTGCCCCAAAGCAGCGAATGCCGAAAGGCGTTTTGAGACTCCATCATTCCCTTGCAGATCACCTCGAAGATCTCCGTCTGTCCAAGTTCAGGAATCAGCAATCCAAAAACATGACTCTTCGAGGTGGAACTTTGGGCAACGAACGTCCCCGATCCCACGCGGCGCACAACGAGTCCCATAGTCTGCAGCTCATGCATCGCTCTGAAGACGGTCATCCTCGAGGCCCCATACCGCCTGACTAGTTCGGTCTCGCTCGGCAGTCGCTGTCCAGGCTCGTATCGACCCGAGCTGATATCTTCCTGGACCTTTTCGAGAATGTCCTTGTACTTATGCTTTGGCATCGCGGTCATTTCCCCTCGATCTCTACTCGAGCGTTGGTGCATCGAGTGCGTCTCCCAGCGAACCACGACTACCGATGATAGTACCCTATACAACTTCGAGCGTTCTAAGGCGTTTGGTGGATCACACGGGCTTCTAAAGAGTCTTCTTTCGAGACAGGGAGATCGGAGAGCTCAACGCTGAAGAACTTCGTTTTAGATTTGCACGGCGAATCTTCTGTGCTTATGCGCAAAGGTGCATAGCCTTCGCCGCGTCAGCTTCCTCCAGAGCGTCGATGACCTCGATCAAGGAAGTGTATCGAGGAAGTCATTCATCTCGCGGGCGACTTGAGCTTCGTTGCTCAGATACACATAGTGATCTGCGTTTGGGATCATGACTATGCGTGCACTTGGCACGCCTTGGCGAAAGTTATCGGCCCACCGCGCGCAGCGTGATTTATCGTCCGCCATCAAAGCGCTCTTTCCAGGACTGTCTGGCAGGCGGTCCCAGTTGTGCGGGCAGGCGTAGATGGCGAGCGCGGGAACAGGAATGCTGGTGTACTTTTGCATGCCAAAGTTGAGCGCCGCACCGATCGGCGAACGAGGCGGTAGTGGCGGCATTTTAGCTACTTCCACGTTGTCATGATGAAGAACGGTTTCAAGCCTTGCAACCGCAGCCTCAAGTTCCAGCAGCTTCTTCTTTTCATCCACCCCGCCGCCTTCGATCTCGTCGATGCGTCTTTTGATGTCGTTCATCTCGACTGCAAGGAGCGGATGCTCTGGATCATCGAGGGCGAAGTTGGTCGCGGCATCGAGATAGATAAGCCCGGAAACCTTTTCGGGGAAGCGACTGGCGACCGAACTAAGCTCCTCCCCTGCCATCGAGTGTCCGACCAGCACAGGACGGTTTATCTCAAGCGACTTCAGCACTGCAAGCACGTCGTCGCCGAGGCGATCCGCTGAATAGTTTCCATTGACTGGTGCAGGACTGCCGGACGCGCCAAATCCTCTCCGCGTGATGCCGTAGACGTGATGCTGCTTGGTAAACCGTGGGGCGAAGCCGTCAAAGCGATGTGCTGTATCCCCGGCGCCGGCGAGAAAGATGAGTGGTTTGCCAGACCCTCCCCAATCGAGCACCTCGAGTTTGACGTCTTTTTCGACGGAGACAAATTGCACGGTATGTGGAGAGTGGTTGGCTGGATTCTGCGCGTACAATTCGCTTGCGGATAGCACAACAAGAGTGACAAGAGACAGCGTTATCTTCTTCATGTGGGACCTCGCTCCATCTATCGCTGTTTGGTCATTACGTGGCGGCGAGGGAATCGCCCCGATCGCTATACGCACAACTTCATCCGGGGTCACGACCACACGCTATCGACGGCACAGGCAAGTGCATGGCCGAGTTCAAGAAGGCACTCCCGTTTGCCGCAAAGAATCTATAGTCGCTGAAGCTGCCGTGGAACAAGCCTGCGGATTTAGTAAGGCGTCGTAACTGTCTGACGGACAAAGAATGAGTTGCGCCTCTTTGTTCCTTTAAGAACTCGTTGTACTGCGCCAGCGGAAAGGGCATTCGGTATGGTCCACTTCAAGAAGAAGCACGGGCTGGCTGAACCCTTTCTTGTCGGGAAACTCCGGAAAGGCCACCGCGGGAGGCAGCGAGCCGTCCAGGCTTACACAGGCCCGGATGCGCGCATCCAGCTGCCAGACTCTGGGCTGCATTCGCTCCCCCTGAAGCATTGGGTAGCTTAACATTCGACGCTCATCGCGGTTCTCAATTCTTCTCCCCTGACTCTCACTGTTGTTTTGCGAGAGTCGTCGCAGCGAGTGTGCCGCCGAGGCCCATAGTTTCGATGGCGGAGGAGGGGACGATGACCATGGCGCCCTTTTCGCGGATGGCTTCGTAGAGCATGTTCATGCCACGTAGGTGCAGTGCGCCAGGGTTGTCGTTGTAGACTCGGCTGGCCTGGGCGAACTGCTCCGAGACTTGGACTTCCGCTTCGCCGAGGATGACGCGGGCCTGGCGTTCGCGCTCGGCCTGGGCTTGCTGCGACATGGCGTCTTCGAGTGCCTGCGGAATGCGCACGTCTCGAATCTCGACGGACTGCACCGTGATGCCCCAGGGAGTGGTCTTTTCGTCAAGGACTTTCTGGAGTTCGAGGCCAAGGGACTCGCGGTCGGTGATCATTTGCGCGAGCTGGTGGCGTCCGATGGATTCACGGAGTGCGGTCTGCGAGCCTAAGGTGATGGCCTGGGTGAAGTCTTCGACTTCGAGGATGGATTTTTCGGCGTTCCAGACCAGCCAGAAAATGATGGCGTCGACATTCACCGGAACCGTGTCGCGGGTCAGAGTGGATTCGGCGCTAACGGTGGTGACGCGGACTCGTTGGTCGACGTAGCGGCTCAATGTTTCGACGATCGGGATAATAAGAAAGAGTCCGGGGCCGCGCAATCCGCGGTATCGGCCAAAGCGGAGGAGGGCAGCCTTCTCCCATTGGTCTACGACCTTGATTGCGAAGAGGAAGTAAATGCCAATAACGCCGCCTATCACAATGACAAGCGGACGATTTGTGAACCGCTCAACCGTGATCCCACCCAGGATGCAACACAGGAGTACGGTAAGAGCAACGCTATTGAAGTGATTACGCTTTAACATTGTTATCTCCTCTTGCTATCAATTTCGAATGAGAGCTCGCCTAGGGCCTTCACTAGTTGCTCCACGGTGAAACCTGCTGATCCAGCCCGGGAAACGAATTCCCTAACCAGTTGCCCGAGTTGCCGCTCGCGCTCGCCTTTGGCGTATTCGATTTTCTTGTCCGCGATGAACGTGCCAGAGCCTTGCTGTGTATCTACCGTGCCGCGAATCTCCATCTCGCGGTAAGCGCGCGAAACGGTATTGGGATTGATAACCAGATCGACGGCCACCTGTCGCACGGTGGGGAGTTGGTCTCCGACTGTCAGTATCCCTGCGGATATCGCCGCCTGAACCTGATCAATGATCTGTCTGTAAACGGGAACGCCGCTATGGGAGTCCAGACGGAAGGCGAATGAGGCTGCCTCGACTTTTGCTGCCTTTCTCACGTCAAAATAATGTACTAGTAAACTAGTACATGTCAAGTCGAGGAATTTGGAGGAAACTCGACATCGGCGGCGTCTACACCGAGCTCATCCACTTCTCTGGGGTGAACACGATCGTCGACTACGCGCCCGCGATCTTTCCAGCGACGTCGAAGGTCTTGGTGCTTATCAGCAAAATCTGTTTGGCTCCAAAGAATGCGGTGGAAACGCTGCTAAAGGTCATCAAAGTCGGCAAAAAGTAAGATCAACGCCCCGGTCAGCAAGGTCCTGTTGCTTTCCCGGAGTTCGCATTGTGGCGATGACCGGACTAGTCTTTGTTCGAGCAAAATCTCGATGATGCGACGACAGAGTTGACCGGAGGCGCCGCTTACGAGGATGGCGAACTGGGTCATTGACTCGTCTCTCCTGAGACGAGGGTTGCGAGCTCAGCAGGTTACTAGACATCCGAAGCAATCTGGTCCACACGCCCTCTGCTGCGGTCGGTCTCGAAGGTCCGGCAAGCCGGGCAAAGTGGCACTGGGGGATGGGTCGGTCTGGTCGGTCGTCGAACGGTGTGCCAAGGAGATCGGCATCCGAAATTTCGGGGCCCATGACCTGCGCCGCACCTGCGCCAAGTTGTGCCGGAAGTCGGGCGGCGCTCTCGGGCAGATCAAATTCCTGCTCGGTCACTCGTCGATTCAGACATCGAACCCTACCTGGGATCCGAGCAGGAATTTGGGGTGGCGGTAAATGACACCCGGAGTTTATGAGCTCTCGGACGGTAAAGCCTTTTACATAAAGGATTCGTTTGACAATGGCTAATTGAGGTGATTAGCATCCAGAACGAATTTCGCAGTTGCAAAAGTAAGTGAAATAAGAAAACGTTTTCCACTTGCGGTATCAATTTAGGGAGGGGTTATGGCGCTCAGATTTTCGATTCCACTCAGGCTCCTTTTCCTTGGCCTCATCTTCGGACTAGCTTCCGGCGTATGGGCCCAGGAAAACGCGGTGATTACGGGTACGGTCACCGACTCGACCGGCGCGGTTGTTCCGAGTATCACCATTACGCTTACCAATCCGGCGACCGGCCAGGTCAGGACGGACAACTCCAGCAGCTCCGGAACCTATAATTTCCCAAATCTTGGCGTCGGTACCTACAACCTGACAGCCGGAGGGACGGGATTTCAGAAGTACAGCCGGACCGGCATCGTTGTGAACGTCGCTCAGACGCTTCGGGAAGACGTCCTGCTGACCGTCGGCAGTGAGGGCCAGACCGTCACCGTTCACGCCGACGCGCTCCAGACCCAGACCGAAACCAGCGATATTAGCACCCTGATCAGCGGCCAGCAGGTCACACAACTCGCCACGAATGGCCGCAACGTGACCGCTCTTGCCGCCCTCGGCCTTGGCGTCGCAAACAACCTGCCAGCTTTTGCCGGAGTTAACGCTCTGACTTCCGCCAATGGAATCAGCTTTAACGGCACGCGCGTCAGCCATAACGTCTACATGCTGGATGGCGGCGAACTCAATGACCGCGGCTGCGGCGGCTGCTTCAGCTCGCTGCCCGCGATCGACGCTCTCTCTGAATTTCAGACCCTTGACAGCAACTACCCCCCTGACTACGGGGTCGGCTCGGGTGGCGTCGTCCTGATGGTCATTAAGTCCGGCTCTCACGACTTCCACGGCAGCGCTTACTACTTCAATCGCAACGAGGACTACGACGCGAACAACTACTTCACCAAGGCAGCCGGTCAGGGACGCCCGAAATTTCGTCTCAATGAACCTGGCTTCAACATCGGCGGCCCGGTATGGATTCCCCACGTGTACAACAGCAACCGGAACCGGACTTTCTTTTTTGTAAACGAAGAGTGGCGCAGACTCATCCAGGGTAGCTCGCCCACTACGGCGAATACGATAGCGGCCAGCAATTTTCCGACTCTAGGGCAGCCACTGAACTACACCATTCCCTCGAATGGCGTAGCCCCCATCGTTCCTGCTACCTCGAATGCGCCCCTCTATCCAGCGAACTGGGTGGTGGGGCAGCCGATCCCCACTAACCCGGATGGGACGATCACGATTCCGGCTAATCTCATCGATCAGAACGCGGTACGTGAGCTTAACCAGAACACCTTTCCGCATCCAAACTTTGGGACCAATCAGTACGTCTCCTCGGTCGCGCAGCCGACGACGGTTCGCGAAGATGTTGTTCGTATCGACCACACCATCAACAGCAAGCTCGCGTTGATGGGCCATTACCTCCACGATCAGACCAGCCAGGCATACTATCCGCCGCTTTGGAGCGATGGTAGCTATCCCACCGTCGGTTCCACGCTGCTTAACCCATCCTGGGCCGCGACGGTTAAGCTGACCCAGACCCTCTCGCCCAACCTGCTCAACGAAACTGCGTTCCTCTATAGCGGTAACACCATCCACCTTGACCCAGTTGCCGGCGCGGGTTCTTCTTATACCCAGCCCACCGGCTGGGACCAGACCACGTTCTTTACCGGAAACAATGACGGGAACCGTCTGCCTGAGATCGATCTTGGCGCACCCTATAGCACCAATTGGACCTCGTCATACTTCCCCTGGAAGAACTCCTACGAGGGCTACAATACCCGCGACGATCTCTCCTGGACGCGCGGCAAGCACCAGATGAAATTCGGTTTTGCTTGGCTGCATGACCCGAAGAACCAGCAGCTGCAGGCCAACACCCAGGGCACTGCTGTTTTCAACAACAACACCTACACCAAAGACTCCTACGTAAACTTTGTGCTCGGTGACACCGCCAGCTTTACCCAGTTAAATTTTTTAGCCGGCAAGCACTGGGTCAACAACAACTACAGCTTCTATGTGAACGATAACTTTCATGTTTCGTCAGAGCTCACGTTGAACGTGGGTATCCGCTTCGACGGCATGCCTCACGCCTTTGAGCGGTTCAATCAGTTTGCGAATTTTTATCCCGCCAGCTTCAACGCGACAACCGCCAGCACTGCGCTTGTTAACGATGGAAGCGGAACTCTCAACCCGGCCGCCTTAACGCCTTTCGCCGGCGGTTCGTTCTATCTGAACGGCATTCGCGAGGCCGGGGTTAACGGCTTCCCACGCGGCGTCGTCAAGAACAGTTACAACAGCTGGCAGCCGAGGATCGGCTTTGCCTTCAATCCTGGCGGCGATGGCAAGATGGTGATCCGCGGCGGATTTGGGATGTTCTTCGAGCGCGTCCAGGGCAACGATGTATACAACGCTGCATTAAACCCGCCCTTTGCATATCAGCCGTCTGCCAACAACGTCTATTTCTCCAACCCCAACATCAGCACGGCGACCGGGACCGTCCCAGCCGTGTTGCCGTCGTTCCCCTCGACTCTCACCAGCCTCTCGTATAACTATCCCAACCCTGGAACGGCAGAGTTCAGCTTCGGCGTTCAACGCCAGCTTGCCCCCTCCATTGTTGCCGTAGTGCAATACGTAGGAACAACAGGCTGGCACCAGAGCGACGATCGGCACATTAACACTTTGCCTCTGTTCGATCCGGCGAATGGCTCGTACGACAATCGCCAGGCCGTTGCCGGGGGTGCCAATGCCAACCTGTATAGGCAGTTTCTCGGTTTCAGCGACGTCAACCAGGAAGAGACCGAGACCAACGCCAACTACAACGGGCTCCAGGCCGGCCTTCGGATCGAAAACAAGCACGGTGTCACTGTGACCTTTGCTTACACATACTCGCACGAGACCGATCAGGTGAGCAGCGATCTGGGCGGCATTTCGAATCCCTTCAACACCGCTTACGACCGCGGGTCGGGAACACTCGACCAGCGTCACATCTTCAACGCCAGTTACATCTACGCACTGCCGTTCTTCCTGCATAGCAGCAACATGCTCGAGCGTACCGCGCTCGGCGGCTGGGAGGTTTCGGGCATCACTTCCATCCACAGCGGAGCGCCACAGTACATCACCTACACGGGCCCCGATACCCTGGGTCTGGGCGGAGGCACCACCAATCGACCTGACCTTGTGGCGAAGGTCCACTATCCAAAAACGAGACTAGCCTGGTTCTCGACCAACTCCTTCGCCGCTCCCATCGCTCCCTGGGTCAGTGGTGCTGGAGGAGCGAACGCCGGGTTCGGCTCAGCCGGAAAAGATGCGGTACGGCTGCCCGGCCTGCAAAACTGGAACCTCTCTCTCTTCAAAACGGTCCCGCTCTCTTCCAAAGAGGGTGGTCCGGGGCTCGAACTGCGGTTTGAGTCCTTCAACGTCTTCAACCACACTCAATTCAACGCTATCGATGCCAACACTAATGACTCCAACTTCGGTCAAGTGACTTCGGCCTATGATCCTCGCACACTTCAACTGGGCGCGAAGATCCACTTCTAAGCGGAAGCTACAAAGCAAGGACGCCGTGGTCTACAAACCACGGCGCCCTTTGCTTCATTCCTAACCGTTTAGTCCAGCTCAGACTTCTTCATTCTGGGCAGGTCTGATTTTGCCAAGCCTTTGCCTTCTGTAATCGTCACCAGCCCTCCAGCTTTGACTCCGGCGAACTTCTCCACCAATCCATTCGTCCAATGGACTTCAAGATCAGCGTGGGTATTCGTTCCCAATCCAAAATGCAATCGCCGGTCATTGACCGAATAGAAGCTTGATTGCGCCATCACCGCCTGCGCCTGGGCTTTGCCGCCATATCGTGCTATCACCGTTGACCCGATGGCGCTGCGATTCGACTTGGTGCCGACCAGGAAGACCTTCAGCCATTTCCCATCGCCGCTGAGATCGTTTTGTAACAGGGATGGAGGTTCGTTTAAATTAATGACAACCATGTCGACATCTCCGTCATTGTCGAAGTCGCCAAACGCGCAGCCGCGGCTGCAGTGAAGGGCCGCGATTCCGGGGCCGGCCTCCTCGATTAATTCCTCGAACTTGCCATTACCCAGATTGCGGAATATGAAGCGCGGAGACTTCAGAGGATACTCGGGAAACGCCGCCTCGACCTCCGGATAGACGGAGCCGGTGACAACCGCGAGATCTGGCCAGCCATTGTTGTCGAAGTCGGCAAAACCTGTTCCCCAACTGATATAGCGCGCCTCCACTGCGATTCCAGCGGTGGTCGTTACATCGGTAAAGTTGCCTTTTCCCTCATTGCGGTAGAGGACGCTCGTGTCGTCGGAAAAATGGGTCTTGAAGATGTCGAGCTTGCCATCGAGGTTATAGTCGCCAACCGCAACGCCCATGCCAGCTTGTTCTGCGCCGTCTTCGCTCAGCGCGATGCCCCGCTCCGCACCTTCCTCCACAAATGCCACTCCGTGGTTGTTACGAAAAAAGAGGCTCGGTGTCGAGTCTGACGCCACATAGATATCTGACCAGTTGTCATTAACAAAGTCTGCGGCGACCGCCGTCATCGAGTAGGTGCGCTGGGCTTTGGCGATTCCGGTCTCCTCCGAGACGTCGCGGAAGGTCCCGTCGCCCTGGTTGCGATAGAGATAGTTGCGCGGCATGGGCAGCCCGCGCGGCCCGCAATTCACTGCAACACCTTTGAAATTGCAGTAAGGGTTGGCGCCTGGCCTGGGAATCCTGTCCAGATGCAGGTCGACATAGTTGGCCACGAAAAGATCGAGATGGCCGTCTCGATCGTAGTCGACAAACGTGCATCCGGAACCCCAACGTGTGTTGCCTTCATAGAGCAGGCCCGCCTGCCTGGTGACATCGGTGAAGGTGCCGTCGCCATTGTTCCGGTAAAGAAGATTCTGGCCGTAGTAGGTGATAAAGATGTCTTCGAAGCCGTCGTTGTTATAGTCGCCGACGGTCACGCTACTTGCCCATCCCGTCTTGAGCAGGCCTGCTTTCTCGGTCACGTCGGCAAATGTGCCGTCCCGGTTGTTTTTGTAGAGACGGTTTGTTGAGCCGGGGACGGGCGCTTCCATACGGGTGCCGCAAAGCACAAAGATATCGAGCCATCCATCGTTGTCATAATCCAGAAAGGCGACGCCGCAACCGACAGTTTCAAAGATGTAGTTCTTGTGTTGGAGTCCGCCGTAGATGGTAGGACTTACAAGCCCGGCCCGCGCGGCCACGTCGGTAAAGTGGGCAAGGAAGGGAAGTCCCGATGGCTTGCCCCTCGGCAACGGTTTGACGTTGCGAGGGCTGACGCCCTGGCCCAGAGCGAGTGTCGTGGCCGAAATCATCCACAAAAAATCCCGGCGCGAAATGTGGGTCGGTTGTCCGCTCATCTCCGGGGGCGAAGGCCATCGGTTCATACCTGAATCATAATGTGTTTCCCGCAAACTCTAATTCGGTGGAAGCCCTCCGCCGGAGACCTTTTCAATCAGCGAGTCTTCTTTTTCACTATGCAGCTGCTTTGTCCTGGCAAACTCCTGTGCGGCTTTATCTTTCTCTCCAATCGCCGAATAAAGCCGCGCCAGGCGATAGTGGGCGTCGGGCTGTGCAGGGTCCAGAGCGATCGCATGTTTGAGTGCCGCGACCGCTTCCTGATTTCTACTTTGATCGGCGTAGATACTGCCGAGGTCGAGGTAAACGAGGCGGCTTTCGTCCTGCAATTCGACGGCTTTCTTTAACAGCGGCTCAGCGGCCGCATTGTCATTGGAATGCAGCGCAATGTCGCCCAGATATAAGTACGACTGCGCATAACCGGGGTTGTTCTTGATCTCCAGCTCGAATTCCTGTTTTGCCTTATCGGGATCCCGCTGCTTGTAGTAGAGATAGCCAAGTTCGAAATGAAGCACGGGCTCTCGCGGCGACAGGCGCGCGGCCTCTTCGAGCTCCTGGATGGCTTCGGGGGTTTTGTCCGTCGCATCCAAGGCCTGAGCAAAGAGCATATGGGCCTGGACCGCATCCGGATTTGCGGCCAGGATGCTCTTGAACTCATCCATCGCACAGTCATATTGCTTGGCCCACAGGCAATTCTGCGCGAGTGTGTTCCGCAGCTCCAGGTTCGAAGGGTCGCTGGCGATCGCCTTCTGCAGATACGGAGTCGCTTTGGCGTAACTATGAAGCCCGTAGTGGCTCATTCCTAACAACAAGACGGCACGCTGGTCCTCCGGCCTGGCTTTGGTGACCGCCTCGAACGCGGGAACCGCGGCGGCAAAATGGCCCTGCTTGAACTCGGCGAGTCCCAGGTTCAGAGAGACATCAGTCTGGTGTGGGTCCAAGGCCAATGACTTGCGGTATTCGGCAGTCGCGGAGGCTAGCTGGCCCTCTTGCGCAAGGGTGAATCCAAGCGCGTTGTGGACGGAAACGTTCTTCGGATATTTCACTTCCAGCTGACGCCATATCAGTTCTGCGTCATGGAATTTTCCGTTACGCATCAGCTCGGAAGCTTGTGCGGCTAGATCGTTCTGGCTACGCAAGAGAACGGCGCTTTCCGATACCACCAGGAGCATCAGAGTCAGGGATTTGAGACGCCTCATGAAGGGAACGACGCCTCGGGTATGGCCGGCCCCCGACGGACTCTCGGCCCATCGGATTCCCAGCCTGCGCAGCGGACTCTCATTAGATGACATCACGTCCAGTATCACTTCTTCAGAATTAGTTTGATTTCGAATAATATTGATGGCCATGATCTGGTACGGCAGCCTTCTTCTCGACCTGCACTCACGGTTGCCTATTGATCCGCCTCGATTCGGCCCGCAGTCTGTCGGTACGCAAATGCAGCTCGGCTACGATCAACTCACCGGATGACTGCTACTTTGCGCCTTCCTCTCAGCGAGGTTCAGGGGAAAGACCTCGTTTCAGATGCTCTCTGCCCCACGAGCAGAGAACATCCAACACCGGGACCAACGTCCGCCCGTACGGCGTGAGAGAGTACCGCACTCGCAGGGGCAAGCCTTGCTCCTGATGACGTTCCAGAATCCCAGCCTCTGTCATGTCCCGCAGATGACGAAGAAGCATCCGCTCTGTAATCTCAGGAATACTCTTCCGCAACTCGTTCGTCCTCATCGGTCCGCCCAATAGTCGCCAGAGGATTGTACCCTTCCATCGCCCGTCGATGACGCTCATCGTCACATCGATCGGGCATGGTGAAATCTCTTTCTTTGAGACGCCCATAGATGACTCCAACTGACAATTTTGTCAGTGCTGCTTTGTGCATCAGTGCTCCATTTAAGGGCGTCTCTAACGAAGAGTCAACAGGAGCCCCGATGCACTTGTTCAACATCGCTACCCTCTTCGTCGTTCTTACTCTGTTCGGCGTCGAGTTTTCTGTATCTGCATTCGTGAACCCTGCCGCGCGGCGGCTCGAACCCGAGTCGCAATTGAAAATGCTGAGCCGTTTGGCTCTCGTACTTGGAAAAGTTATGCCGGTGTGGTACCCGATCTCCGCACTGCTCACCGGCATTCAGACCTGGCTCCGCTGGAACACGCCGGGGCGCGCAATCCTGCTTACAGCGGACGCAATCTGGGTTCTTATTTCGGTGGCATCGGTCTTTGTGCTGGTCCCACTCGCCAGTCGTTTGGCGGAAGGTACCGCTGACTGGCAGCGGATAAATCGGGTTTGGGAGAGGAGACATCGAGTGCGCATAGCAGCTCTGGCCGTCACGGCTCTCCTGCTGACATATGAAGTAGTCCGCTAAGGATGCTCGATTCAAATTCGGTGCTGATAAACGCGCGTCGTGTCAGTAGTAGCTGCCATCCAGTGGCGAATCTAATGCACTCACGGGCACAGGTTGCCCCAATGAACTATCTCGGTAGTTCCTATCGCGCTGCTGAGTATCTGGAAGGAAGTTATCGCAGCTAGCTTCAACTCACTTATCGCTTTCGACTTCGCCTGTAGCTTCACTCTCACCAAACGGTGAAACGCAAAATGCGATGTAGAAGAGCGGGTTTTCTCTCCGACATCGCATTTTTATTGTTGCTATGAAGTGGTTTACTGACCGCCGGAGGTGCTGCCGGAGGCCTGCTTTACCTGTACTTTGCTGTTCTGCCACTGTTTGATCAGCTGTGCACGATTGTTCCGTAGATCCTGACGGCTTCGTACTGTGGGATAAGGGACTTCCTCTCCCATCGTGCCTTCCCACAGGATTCGATTGAAAGCATCGGCATCAACGCGGTCAGCATCCGTGAAGTCGAAGCCCTTCGTCTTTGCTGCCCACCAGGCTGCATCATGCAGCTGCGGTATGGCTGGAGTTATTTTAGCTACTGGGTTCTGGCACGCCGGAACCAGATTCGGATCGACCGGCGAGACGCACAGGTCACCAGGAATGATTGCTGAGTAAGGAGTAAAGTCTGGTTTGCGCGTGAATACATTTGCCATTGGAGCTGCATCCGCATCGCGGAAGTTGAGGTGGTGAATGCCCATGACATCTTCAATCGTGCGGAGCATATTTACGGTGTTGTAGTTGGTCGAGATGGTTACGCCACGCTTGCTGTATGGAGAGATGATATAGGCGAAAGAGCGGTGAGAGTCGACGTGATCGGAACCGTTCTGTGCATCATCTTCCAGGATAAAAATGGCCGTATCCTGCCAGTACTTTGAGTGGCTGATGATGTCCGCGATGCGGCCTATCGCATAGTCGTTGTCCGAGATCTGCAGGGCCGGAGTTCCTAATCCGGCGATGGCCGTTGAAAAGCTGCCATTGTGATCATGAGGAAGCCGCAGTAGAGTTAGGTTCGGAAGTCCACTGACGGCCATGTCGCGCTGCCATTCGTTGACAAGGTAGGTATCGGCATTGTTCTGGTCAAAACCGCGGTAGTACTGGTCGGTCAAACCGATGAGTGCTGGTTGTTCGGCGACGGCCTGCTTAATTTGCGAAGTAAAGGGTGTCGGCGAAATCGGAATGTATGTAGGCACATTCGGGTCAGCCTTGGTAGGATCTCCGCCACTGCTGATGTAGTAAGCCTGGTCGAGATAGAAGCCGTAGTTGCGAACAGTTTTCTGCGCGCGCAGGGCCGAGTCCCACAGATAGCCGCCGATTTTATCGGCATCCAGGTCGTCGTTTGCGCCCTCGGGGCTGTCTACGTTTTTCGCTCCGGGAAGTATATTCGAACTTCCAGTGGGATCCAGCAACGTTAGCAGTCGCTCGTTGAACGGCGTGGGATTTTTTGCGAACTCCGGCAGGCCAACTCCGATGAAGCGGTTCGTGCCCTCCGAGTCACTAGTTACGCCTGAGCCGCCATTTCCATAGTTAACAGGAACCGTCTTCTCGTTGTACTCGGTGGAGTGACCATAGGTCGACCAATCCCAGCCCGTGCCGCTTACTTCTGCGGTCGCGTAGAAGTTATCCAGTAGACCGAAGGTCAGAGCCAGGCTGTGATGATTAGGGGAGATTGGCTGAGGCCACTGGTTCAGAGTCGGATCACCATTGCCGCGATCCAGGTCGCCTAGAACCTGATCGTAGGTCTTGTTCTCCTTGATGATGTAGATCACGTGATGGATCTTGTTCTGTAGAAAAGCCATGGTCGGATCTTCAGCGCGGTTAGAGAGTCCGTTGTTTTTGTCCACTCGGTCAGAAAGCTCTTGCAGCTCGCCGCGGCTGGGTACCGGGATTATATTCAGCTGCGCTTTTTCGAGCGGATAGGAACGCTGTGTAAGGAAATCCGGATTCGGACCCGCGTTTCCTGGGTTCGGTCCAGAGTTGCTCTTGAATGTCGAGACGTAGAGCATAGAACCGTTCGGGCTAACGGAGACCGAGGTCGGATACCAGCCGGTGGGAATGCGGCCTTCGACTCTGCCGGACGGAAGATCCACAACGGCAACCGAGTTCTCGGTCGCGAGCGTGACGTAAAGTTTGCTCCCGTCAGGACTGATGGCCGCGGAGTTAGCGTTCAGCCCTTGAACCTGTCGTGAGGACGAGAAAGGTGCAACGTCCGGACGACCTGCTGTATGTCTGTATCAATGACGGAGACGGTATCGCTATTCGCATTCACCACGTACAACATCCGTTGGTCTCTGGAGAGCACCATACGGTTGGGTTGGCTTCCCACTTGAATGGAGGAGAAGTTGCCAGTCTTCACATCGACCACCATCACCTGGTCGTCGCGCTGCGAGGTGACATACGCTGTCCTTGCCTCGCCTTTGTCACCGCAAAGAATCTTGGCGTCGTAGGGGAACTCGCCCTGAGCAACCGTATCCCCGGGATTGAAGAAGTGAACCTCGCGCAAAACTGCTCTGGTGGCGGTATCGACGATAGACAATGAGTCGTTTTCAAAGTTCGCAGCGACCAGGGTCTTGCCATCGCGGCTCACTGCTATACCGGCAACAACCGCGCCCCGCACCAGGGCGGAGCTGACGGCCGCAGCCCTGGTCCCTTTCAACAAGCTGCCGTCGTAATGGGGAGTAGGCGAGGTCTGATCCGAATTATGGCCAAGGAGAATAAACGGGGTGTCGGGCACGTACTGCCCTCCACTCGCCTTATAGCCATAGACGCGGTCATCGTCTCCGCCGGAGATGTAGAACCGCGAGCCATCGGGCGCCCAGGTAAGGCCGCTGTAGGTGTCTGGAATGCTGATCTGCTGAATCTTTGTCGCAGCCCCGTGCTGCCCGAGCTGATAAACAAAAACCCATTCGTCATTGGTGGTGGTACCCACACTTGCGCCGGTGATCGGATCAAGGATCGGGAAGGTAATCGGCGTGCCATTCGGCTCGTCGTTGCTCTTATTCCATCCACTGGTAAGGACCAGCAGAGTCTTGCCATCTGGGCTCAGCGCCGTGTTCACTGCTTCGGAGGCATCGGCATTCCCGTCGGCGCGCAACCCGGTAGCAAGCACCTGAATCGTTGAGCCTGGAGCAGCCGTAGGAGTGATGAACTGACCGGTCGGCAATAGGGAACTGTGCTCGTAGTTGCCTACCGGCAGCGTTGTCGTGGCCTCATTCCTGTCTTCGTCTTCGGATAGAGCTGTGGCTACAAGCGGCATCAAGCAGAGCACCGCCAGGGAGGTGATAGATAGGATTATTCGTTTCATTGCTGCTTTTGTAACGGGATCGGGCGGCCCACTTGTCACGAGCCTATGAAGATGCTGTCAAAAGACCTTCGAGGGGCTGCTCCGGTGCGACGGTTCCGCGCTCGAAGGATTAGGCCACTCGATGGATCAGTCCACTCCATGGATCAGTCCACTCGAAGGATCAGGTCGGAAGATGGAAGCTTTCTCGACGCGCAGGAGCAAAGCCGCGATTGTACGGCCCTCGCGTATAGGAGAGATGCCGCTCAACGGCGGCTCAGTGGGTCGACCTCCAAGGCGGGAATCCTGAGGCTGACAGTGTTCAAAGTGAGACCCGCCGGACGAGACGGCTAAAACTTGCGTTGACTTTCAATCTGTCAATTCTTACAGTCTAGTAATCCAGCTTTTACAGCCTAATAATCCAGCGCATTTCAGTCGACACAAAAGCCACCTCAGCCTGCTTCGTCGAAAAGGGGTTTGACTATGAAACGCACGATGGTTGCCGCGAAGTGTCCCGGATCGGTGGAAGGCTCAACCGAGACCAAAGCCCATAAGGTACTGATCATCTCGGTTGTCGCCCTTATCGCGCTCATCACTCCGTCTCTCATGCGCGGTCAGGCGACCGGAAGCTTCTCCGGAAATGTCGTCGACAAATCTGGATCGGGGGTCCCTGGAGCCTCCGTCAGCGCCATATCTCAGGGGACCGGCCAGGCTCGCGACACCAAGACCGACACCGCAGGACACTATCTGATCCCTTTACTCCCGGTCGGCACATACACCGTGCGCGTTGATGCGGCGGGATTTCAAAGTGGCGAATCCAAAGATCTGCGTCTTCAGGTTGACGAAGCCCGCGAGCTCGATTTTTCTGTTTCGCCGCAGACTGTAGTCACCACGGTGGCGGTTTCCGGTGAGGCGGTGGCCGTTGAGACTGCTAATCCCTCTCTCGGCCAGGTCATCACTTCGCAGCAGGTGGCGCAGCTTCCCTTGAATGGGCGCGACTTTGTCCAACTCGCCACCCTTACCGCGGGCGCGACTGCGGAGAGCAACCCGAACAGCTTTTTCACCTCCGGCGCCGACAGCGAAGTGGCCGCTCGCGGATCGTTTTCCTTGTCGGTCGGGGGCTCGCGACCTAACAGCACCGACTGGCTGCTCGACGGCGTCGACAACAACGAGCTAACCGCCGGCGGTATCGGAATTTTCTCTTCGATCGACGATATTCAGGAATTCAAGGTGTTGACCTACACCTACTCGGCTGAATTCGGCACCCGTGCCGGTCCCACTGTCCTCGTCACCACGAAGTCCGGCACCAATGACTTTCACGGCACTCTCTTCGAATTCTTCCGCAACGCCGACCTCGATGCTAAGAGCTACTTTGCCACCCTCCCCGAGAAGTTCAACCTCAACCAGTTCGGCGGCGCAGTCGGTGGCCCAATCCGCAAGAACAAGACCTTCTTCTTCGTCGATGGCGAACAAAAATATCAGCTTCACGGCATCGCCTTCGAGGGACTCGTACCGTCGCTTGCCATGCGCACCGGCGACTTCACCAACGACCCCTTTGGCAACGCGGTCACCGGGCAGGTCGTCAACAACGCGGGTGCCTCAGTTACCGTTCCTGGCATCGTCAATCCAAATCTGATTGGTGCTTCCGCGGATCCGTCCGTCTACCCGAATGTCTACTACCAGTGCGATGGAGCAGGGAACCCCCTCCCCTCGAACCCTGACGGGAGCCAGGCCCAGGGAACTCCCTGCAGCAAGATTCCCGCGGGGCAATTCAACAACATCGGCCAGGCGATGATCAATCTTTACCCTGCTCCCAACGCCAACAACGCCACCTCCGGCTACAACTTCGTCAACGAACCGGTTCGCGAACTCGACGAGACGAAATTCGATGGACGCGTCGACCAGACCTTCTCCGAAAAAGACACGCTCTTCGGCCGTTTTAGCTATGACCAGGCGTTCTCGTATGTTCCCGGCGGCTCGACTCCGCCTGCCTTCGCCTCTGCTAATGCCTTCGGCACCAATCAGCGCATTCGCAATCACGCGCGCAACGCCGCCATCGGTGAAACCCACGTCTTCTCTGCGACCATGGTCAACCAGGCCACCTTCGGCTACAACCGCATCTTCGACTACATCGCCTCGCAAGGAACCGGGAGCTGTGACTCTGCCAACCTTGGCATTCCCGGCGCCAATCTCGGCTGCTCTGGCGGCAACTGCGTTCCCGGCGCCTACAGCTGCGGACTGGTTTCCACTCAGTTTACAAGCGGCTACTGGGCGCTTGGCGACCGCGGCTACGCTCCCTTTCAGGGCGGAACCAACGTCTTTTCCTTCCGTGACTCTCTCGATATCACCCGGAGCAAGCACGACATCCGGACTGGCATCGATTTTCGCCGCAACCAGATGAACGTCGGTACGGAGGCCTTCCAGGACGGATTCTGGCTCATCGGCAACGGCGGCAACTTCAGCGGCCTTACTCTCACCAACTCCGGCGGTGTCCAAAGCGCCAGCATTGGCGGCAATCCAGAGGCAGATTTTCTCCTCGGCATCACCGGTGGGGGCATTCATGATCAGACCTTCGACGGAGCCGTCACCGGCCGCCGCTGGTCCATCTGGCGTCCATTCGTCGAGGACAACTGGAGAGTGACTCCGAACCTCACCCTGAATCTTGGAATCGCCTGGGATCTGACCACGCCGGTCAGCGAAGCTCACGGGCGTCTGGCCAACTATGTTCCAGCGACCGGCAACGTGCTCGTTGCCAACCAGAATGGCGTCAGCTCCTCGGCTGGTGTCAACATGGATCTGACTGCGCTCGAGCCCCGCGTCGGCGCAACCTGGAAATTCTTCGGCAGCGACAAAACCGTCCTCCGCGTCGGCTATGCCTTCTTCCACGACTCCGCCTGGAGCCAGGGAGCGAACGGACTCTGGCAGAACCCGCCCTTCCTTGCTGAGTCCGACAACTTCACCGGTGCAGGCTGCGCCTTTGCCACCTCCTACTGCGCCGCGACACTCGGGGGAACGCCCTCCGGCATCAGCCTCTCCAGTGGCTTTCAAATATTCAACGCGCCGCCCACTCCCGCCACCTTCCAAGGGTCCTTCTATACTCAGCCCACCAACTTCAAACTTGGCCGCGTCCAGCAGTTCAACATGAACATCGAGCAGCAGGCCCCCGGCAATGTAGTCCTCACCATGGGCTATGCCGGCTCCCGTGGCACCCACGTCCTGGTCATCGGCAACAACCTCAACACAGACAGCCCGTCCGCCTGCGGCACCGTCCCCGGTTATACCCTCGGTTGCGCTGCAGGCGGCGCGCCCTATGTGCCCTATACCATCGGCAACGCCATTTTTCTCTTCGGCGATGTAGGCCAGACCGACTATGACTCGCTGCAAGTCAAGGCCGAGACCAGGACTCCCAAATATGGCCTCTACGGACTGCTTGCCTATACCTGGTCTCATACCTTTGACAACGGCTTATCCGATGGCCTCGGTTCGCTCCAGAGCGCTCCCTACTTCCCGCTTCCCAACTGGTCGAAGCTGGATTATGGCTTATCGCAGATCAATCTCAATAACAGTTTCATCGGCAGCGTCATCTACGATCTGCCCTTCGGCCGCGGAAAACACTTCGGCAGCAATTGGAATAACCTCACCAACAGCATCCTGGGCGGCTTTCAAGTGACCGCCATCGAAAGCATCCATTCTGGCTTTCCCGTCCCCTTGATCGACAGCAACAATCAGTCTGGCACCTTTTTTCAGAACGGCGGCAATGGGAACAACTTTGAGCGCCCTAATGAGGTCTACGGCTGCGACCCCTCTTTCGCATCGCACGGCAAGCTGCAGTGGATCAACTCCGCCTGCTTCCCGGCGGCCACTCCAGGCCAGTTGGGAAATGCAGGACGCGTCCCGGCGGTCGGACCCGATTTCGTCAACACCGATTTCTCGGTCATTAAGCAATTTGCGCTGCCCCGCGAAGGCATGGGCTTGAACTTCCGCGCGGAGATCTTCAACCTCTTCAACCACGCCCAGTTCGGTATGCCGGTCAACGACATCAACGCCTCCGGGTTCGGCGCCGTCAACTCCACAGTCAACAACCCCCGCCTCGTGCAACTGGCGCTAAAACTGACCTTCTAAAGATGTCCGTGAGCCACAGTTTATGAGTCGCCGCATAGCTCCTTAGAAGAAAAACTTCGAGGCTGACTTGACCAGATGGGGGTCGGTGCGGGTGGGAGTTGCATGACGCTGCGACAAAAGGAAAGGCGGGCATGTACCAGATGCCCGCCTCAGTGACCAATGCAGCAAGTTACTCGAAGGCTTTATTCCAGTTAGACACCAGGTTATTTACATTCAACGTCCCAATGCCGGTCGCAAAATCCCAGCCGGTTTTGCTGTTATAAGCCTTTTCGTACGCAGTGCTGCTCACTGAGAGCACACCGAACCTCCCCGACGGCCGATAGCAGTTGTAGAGCGCGAAACTGGTGATGCCGGCTCCTATACAGTCCACATCCATATCACCCTCGGTCACATCGTTGAAGGTGCAGGAAGCGTCAATGGCATTGCCGAGAGTTGAATTGCACGAGCTTTTTCCCGTGCCTCCAAACTCCTGCTTCGCTAGCGCATAATAAACGTAATTGGGATTGCCCTGCGGAGTACCCGTCGACTGGTTAACCAGCGCCTGGATGCCCGCGACAATGGGCGACGCAAACGATGTTCCGCCCGCGCTCGACCAGGTTGAGGGATCGCCCGTGCAGGGTGCTCCGCCGGTTCCTTGCGCAGGCTGGCTATAGCAGAACACGTAGTAGTGTCCCCACGCGCCATTCGCTGCAAACAACGAAACATCCGGAATGTCCCGAACACCATCCTTTGGGTTGCCCAACATCCCGGTCTGATAACTAGGTTTCGAATAACCTCGGCATGTTCCGCTATCTGCAGGCGAGGGCATGATCCGACTGGCATCCCCGTAGCCGCAATTACTAGGTCCGCCGCTGCCGCTCGCCGTTGTCAGGAATAGCTCGCCCTCCGTCGAGTTGCAAAAACCATCGTTTCCGTAAGGGACGTTGTAGCCAACCGCATTCGCGATCAGCGTGCTCGCACACGAACTGTTCCATGGGATCTCTGGAATATAAGATTTGGCCGACCCGAAAGTAGAGTTGTCATTCTTCTTCCAGTACTGGGCGTTCGTTCCGGCGAAGCTGTCGCCGAAGTCAGTTCCACCCACGGCAACGTTATAAGCAGTAGAAGCGTAGCCGCTCACCGCGATACCAGCCAGGGCAAACTCTGCGCCCGCATCGCAGGAAGCCGCTCCTTCATCTCCCGCAGCGACAAACACCGAAACACCCTCAGAGGCCGCCTGCTGGTACGCTTCGTTGAACGTCGCATTACCAGCGGCCCCCAGCCCAGCCTCACAATCGCCATAGCTGATGCTCACAATCGCTGGAGGCAGCGGTTCGTTGATCAGCGACTGCAGCGCCAGCAATCCGCCAAATGTCGTCTGCGTATTCGCACACGACGCCAGCACGATCTTCGCGTTGGGAGCAGCCGCGGTCGCGTACTCCGCATCCAGAATCGCTTCGCCGTCGTCGCCGAGCACGTCGCCAGGATCTGTACAGCCGCCCGGATGCACTTGCTTGAAGCTGGCGTGGGTGTACTTCGTTAAACCGAACGTGCTGCGAAACACCTCCCAGTCGCCAGTTGAATAGACATTGGTGTCTTCGATCACCACCACGGTCTGTCCCTCTCCGGTGATCCCGTTCTTGTAGACGGGCTCGAAGTTATAAACAGTATGCAGATCGTCCGGCACAACAATCTGCGTATCGCTGTTCACCGTCAGATCCGGCTTCACCCCGTTCGCCGCAGCAGTCTGTGGAACGACCGCTTTAGAGGCGCCATCGATCCGCGCCCGGGTGATGCCCTTGTTAGCCGCTTTGGGACGAAAGTCGCTCAATGAAGTAATCCCCACCACCACCCCGGCCAGAGCCGCCGGAATTTGCGGATCCTGCATGTTTGAGATGTGCTTGATGCCGCCGGCATTCAACGTGTGAATCTCGGTATGAAACGCGGACTTGACCTGGTCCGCCGTTCCCGAAAAATCGATGACCATCCCACTCTTGGCGACATTGTTCACCTGAAGTCCATGCCCACGGAGCCATTCCGTCACAGCAGCAATATCCGCCGGGTTCGGCCCGTACTGCTGACCGAACTCGTCAGCGGTGAGCCATTCATGAAAATCCGGACTGCCCGGCTTGTACTGCGCGTTGATCTTCTCAGTTAAAGCCGCTTGCCGATCCGCTGGCCGCTTCAGCTGCAACAGCATGTGCTCGAGCACCAGGTCACCGCTCACCGCCCCTCGATCGTTCTGGGCGTTCGCCTCGGGTCGAAGATTGCCGCGCAACGTTAGCAGCTTGCTCTCAAGCACGGGTGAAGTTACAAGCACCTGAGCCGAAGTCGCGCTCTGGGCGAGGGCCGGCGCAATTGCTGTCATCGTTGTTGCGAGAAAGAAGAGTGAAGGAACCGTACATCTCCGCGGATGGATCCAATTCATGAAAGTTCAGCCTCAGTATGAGAATTTGGGTGGAAAGCTGCTTGGGACGTGGAACCATGTAAAGGCGATATCTGAGTGGGTAATGTTGGCGATGGTAACTTCAGTACCCAGAAAAGATCAAGCTGTAGATTACTGCAGTACGCGGGCGCGTACGGTTCTATCCACATTGTCGATCGATTGGCCTTGTTTCTGACCTGCCCCCAAAAAACTGTACCAGTGGTAGCTGGAGTTCTCTCGTAATGTAGACGGGAGATTTTGTATGAAGAAGAGCCGTTACACGGAAGAGCAGATCATCGGGATCTTGAAGCAGCATGAGGCAGGAGTGAAGACGGCGGAGTTGTGCCGGGAGCACGGGATCAGCGCGGCGACGTTCTATGGCTGGAAGTCGAAGTACGGCGGCATGGACGTGAGCGAAGCGCAACGTCTGAAGGCTCTTGAAGACGAGAACCGCCGTCTGAAGCTGCTGGTGGCGGAGTTGAGTCTTCACGGCGAGGCGCTGAAGGGCGTGATCCGAAAAAACGGCTGGAGCTTGCCGGCCTGAGAGAAGCGGTGGCGTACGCTCAGGCCGAGCATGGCTTGAGCGAGCGCACGGCCTGCAAGCTGCTAGGCATGAAGAGGTCAAGCTACCGGTACGAGCCGCGGCCGGACCGCAACGCGGCGTTGCGCGAGGCGTTGGTGAAGCTGGCCCGGCAGAAGCCGCGCTATGGCTACCGGCGGCTGCACGCGGTGTTGAGCCGGTGCGGCCACGAGGTGAACGTGAAGCGGGTCTATCGACTGTATGTGGAAGAGCGACTGATGGTGCGGCGCAAGAGGCGCAAGCGTCTGGTGCGCGATCGCGCGGCCGAGCCGCGGCTGACGGGAGCGAACCAGGAGTGGGCGATGGACTTCATCGTCGATGGGTTGACGACGGGGCGGATGGTGCGCATCCTGAGCGTGGTCGACGTGTACACGCGCGAGTGCCTGGCGCTGGAGGCCGACACCAGCCTCGGCTCAGGGCGCGTGACGCGGGTGCTGGAGCGGCTGATCGAAGAGCGTGGCCGGCCAGAAAATGTGCGCTCGGACAACGTACTAACACAGGAAGGAAAAGCTGGAGAGAAGAGAAGGTCCCTTAGCATCCCGTATGGGATGTGCTTGACGACGACTGTACCTCCAAGTGGCTTCCACGAGCAAGGGCTGAGCGTTCGACCATAGCGACACGAGATCTGCCGAAGAGCGCAGTCTCCACTGTACTCAAAATGAAGTCTCAACCAAGTGAAAGGCCGAATCATTATCTACGAGGTCCTTACGGCCTCGACGGCCCAGGTGAAGCGGCTCTTCCACTTGGTGCCGCTGCCTCATAGAAGCAGCGGAAGTCGGTACCGGTCTTGATGATCCCATGAGCCACGCGAGCCATCTTGGCGGCGACGGCGACATACGCCATACGCTTGCGGTCGGCACTGGCAGGATCACGCCGGAGATATCGTTCGAACTTGTCTCGGAAGCTGTTCTCTCGCAGCCTCACAGCCACAGTGGCGGCCATCCAGAAGGCGCAGCGAAGCCGTGCGTTGCCGTATTTCGACAGCTTGGTCGCTCCTCGAAACTGGCCCGACTGCTGAGTCGAGAGATCGAGGCCACAGAACTTGAGGAACTGACGATGGTGATTGAAGCGGCGCAGGTCGCCGGCTTCGGCCAGGATCGTGAGCGCCAGGATAGGGCCGATGCCTGGCATCTGCTGGAGACGCCTGAAGTCGACGTTTTCCTTCAGGTGAAGCGCAGCTCGTTGTTCCAGTTGATCGCGGAGCTGGCAGAGTCGGATCATCTCGCCGAGTACGACGCGGAACATCGCAACGGCCTCTGAGTCCTCAGCAACGGGGATCCCGATGGAGGACTGGGCCGTGCGGTAAATATCCTCTAGCAGCCGCTGTTTACTTACCTTGCGTCCGACGACCGTCCACGCTTGCTGAACGAAGTCTTCCATCGAGAGGCGTGCAATCAGGGCAGGCGTGGGGAAGACCTGAAGGAACGCGAGAAGCCACTCAGAACGCGTGGCATGATAATACCGCTCTATCTCCGGAAAGTAGAGCGGCAGGTAATGGGTCAAGAGCCGATGCTGGGTCCGGGTCTTCTCAAGAGAGATCTGCGCATAGGTGAGCGACAGCTCCTGAAAGTCATGGATCTGGTTCACGAGCGGGTCATGGTAGTGCTGAGTCACGCCGGTCTTGAGCAGATGGAGCAGGACCTGGGCGTCCTTCGGATCGTTCTTGTCCCAGGAGTTATGCATGGCTTCGCGGGTTCGCGCCACAGCGAGGGACGCGATCAGCTCCAGATGGAAACCCTCGGCCTGCAGAAAGTGCGCCAGCGGCCTATGGTAGTTCCCAGTGGCCTCGAAGACGATGCGCACCGGGTGCTTCAAGCCATGAAGAAAGTCGGCAAACAGTCGGAACTCGACTGCGGTGTTGGGCAGGATCAGGCGCTTGCGGCTCTTCCATCCCGGAGCTTCGATCAGGACATCGTGACGGAGCTTGGCAATATCGATCGCTACCAGAACGGTGGACGGTTGAGTAGGCTGGACAAGGGACATGGTTGGTTCTCTCCTAAAAGTGAAAGTAGGCATACGTTCAGCTTAGGAGACCTACGGCCAGCCATGGCCCAGGAAGTCGGATCTCGGTCGCTACGCTCCCCAAACCTGACTTCCTGCCTTCCTCAACCTCTTCCTTCCAAGTGCTTCGTGTGGTGCTACGGGCCGGAGTTTACCTCGCGGCGCATGCTGGCCTGGTCAGAGGACTGGAAGATCGGGCTGGTGCATATCCAGCCAGGCCGCCCGATGCAAAACGGCCACGTCGAGAGCTTCCACGGACGGTTGCGCGACGAGTGCCTCAACGCAAGCTGGTTCCGGACCTTGAACGATGTGCGCAACACTCTGGCGAGTTGGCGCCAGGAGTATAACTGGGAACGTCCGCACAGTTCGCTGGGCTACCAAACGCCGGAGCAGTTCCGGCAGAGAGCAGGCTATGCAAATGTGGAAGGCCAACCACGCCTCCCACATTTACACAGCCACCACGGCGGCTACGGAGTTTTTCCAAAGCCAAACCTAAACCGAGAATCTCCAGTTATGACTGGTTGAGAAAAACGGGGCAGGTCATTTCCTGCTTTACGGTTCTATCTACAGTGTCGGTTGATTGGCCTTGTTTCCTGCATCGAGGGCTGCTCAATCGATATCCTCGCTTATGAATGACCGGAACGCCTGGACCACCAGCTCTGAGACTTGGTTTTCGCTCCGCTTCGTTATGAGTTCATGTCCCGCTCCCGAAACTGGAAGGAGCCTGGTTCGAGCTTTCACGAGCGTCAACGCCTCGGTCATCTCGGCGATCGAGCCAAAGATGTCCTGTGTACCGTGAACGAACATCCCAGGTTTTTGCAGATCTCCGAAATGCCCGACTCGCAATTCACTCGGCCTTTGCGGCGGATGAAGCGGGTAGGAGAGTAGCAGAAGTCCATCAGCGAGACCGGGCTCGGCCGCGACCAGCATCGACGCCTGCCTCCCTCCGTAGGAGTGACCGCCGAGCAAGACGCGGCCGGATGTCTGCCTGCGTCCGGACGCGATGGCTGCTCGAAGCCCCGCCTGGTCACGCTCCGCACTGCCGCGAGACGGTGGTCCGTGTGGCCGCGATTGCCGGAATGGCAGATCACAGCGAAGCACGATGAACCCCGAAGCGCAAAATGCGCTGGCGAGTGACACGAGAAGTGGAGAATTGCAGTTGGCTCCAGCGCCATGGGTCAGTATCAGACAATCTCCACCCGAACCGGCCGGGAGGTGCAGATATCCTCGCACCGGTATCTCATTCGGTGGCGTATCCAGGAATTCTCGATAGGCGTTGAATTCTCGAGAGTTGTTGATAGCAGCTCCTGCATTCTCGCGGTTGGTGCGCGTCGGCTGAATTATGGACGATCATACTCGTCCAGCTGGAGCGTTCTGCCCGGGCGAGTGGGGGTGGATCGTTGGGTTGACCCGGAAAACGTGGGGAAACGATCTATGGCCGCCTTGGAATAAAGGAGAATGCGGGGGTGTTCCTCCAATGAAAGACCACGTACGCTAAGCTCGACTTCTTTGGAGAGTAACTTAGGTAACCAGGACGGATGCCCCCATGGCGACGGACAGACCAGCAATAGCTTTGGAGCAAATCGGGAGGTACCGCGTCACCGGCGAGCTTGGGCGGGGCGGCATGGGAATTGTCTATCGCGGCGAAGACCACCTGATCGGCAGAGAAGTCGCAATCAAGACGCTGACCGAGGTGACCCCGGAGCTCCGCGAGCGCTTTTACCTTGAGGCCAGGTCGGGAATCCTTAGTCATCCGAATATCGTGACCGTCTATGAGCTGGGCGAGCATGACGGCAACCCCTTCATCGCTATGGAGTTTATCCAGGGTGAGTCTCTGGAGAAGAAGTTGCGCCTGCGGAAGCGCTTGTCCTTGCTGGAGTCGCTTTCGATCGTGGAGCAGCTTTGTGCCGGGCTCGGTTACGCTCATGGCCATGGCGTCGTGCATCGGGATGTGAAGCCCGCGAACGTGCTGGTACAGCCCGATGGACGAGTGACCATCGTCGATTTCGGGATCGCCCGGCTTGCGGACCAGACCCGGCAACTGACGAAGACGGATGCTTTGCTGGGGACATTTCATTACATCGCGCCGGAGCGCCTAAAAGGGGAGGCAAGTGACGGGCGAGCCGATGTGTGGTCGGTCGGGGTCATGCTGTACGAGATGCTGACCGGCGAGTTGCCATTCAAGGGTAAGGATGTTTCTTCTCTCTATCGGGTCATTTACGAGCCCTACGTTCCCATCGGGGATTACGTGCAGGACCTCCCCGAGGGGCTGAGCAACGTGCTCGACAAAGCCCTCGCCAAAGATATTGAGGATCGGTATTCGACCGCAGAGGAGATGGCCTTTGACCTGCAGGTGATTGCCGATGCGCTGAAGCACGACCGAGTGGGCACATTGTTGGAGACCGCGCGCCGGCTGGCCGAAGAGCTCCAGTTTGCAAGCGCACGGACGGTGCTCTTGCAGGCACAGCGTATCGACCCGGGAAATATCGACACCAAGGCGCTGATGAACGATGTGCAGGATCGGCTGAACCATCTGCAGCGTGGCGAGCAGTTGCGGCAAATTCTGGAACAGGCGCAGACCGCTCTCGGGGAGCGGCAATGGGAAGATGCGATCACATTCTTTCAACAGGCGCAGAAGCTGGATACGGAAAACGCGTTTGGCTTGGAAGAGCGGCTGCAAGAAGCGCAGGAACGAAAGCTGCAGCAACTAAAGATTGCCAGACTGTGGGAGCAGGCAAGCGAAGCGCGAAGTCAGGGAGATCTCACCAAGGCCCAGGATTATCTCAGCCAGGCACTACGGATCGATGAGCGCAGCACCGACCTGCGCAACGCATATTCGGTCATCTTGCGCGAGATCAAGCGCAAGCAGCAGGCGCTTCAGGTAGAGGAACTCTTACGTAGCGCTCGAGAGAGCTACAGCGCTCGCAACTATACGGAGACGATTGCACGCTTGCGAGAGGCGGCGCAGATCGATCCTGCGCACACCGAGGTGCAACAACTCCTCTTTACGGCGGCGACCCGGCAGAAAGAGGAACGACGGCAGCAATTGTTAGAAAAGATTGCCGCGGAGATACAGGAGTCGTTGGATCTCGAAGATTTCACCAAGGCTAGAGATCGAGTGTCCCGCGCCCTGGAGACGCTTCCTGGTGAGGGTTTGCTGCTCAGGCTCCAAATAGAGACGGAATCAAAGATACGTGAGTTTGACGTGCAGCAGTCTGTGCGAAAGGCCCAACTGGAAGCGCAGGATCTATTTGCTGACGATCCCGAGCGGGCATTGCAGGCGATCGAGAAAGGACTCGAAGCTGCTCCAGAAAGCGAGACGCTTTTGCAGTCGAAGCAGCGGCTGCAGGAGCACCTGAAAGTGATCGCAACAAACTCGGCCCGCGCAGAGGCACTGGTAGCAGCACACACTGCTTTGGGCTCAAAGGATTACCTGGGGGCTCGCCGCGTTCTTGAGGCTGCGATCCTCGCCCACGGGTTGAGTGAAGAGCTGGAGAATCTGCTCGGAATCACCAAGGCAGAGCAGGCAAAAGATGAAGAAAAACAGGCGGAGATTCGTAGCGCAGCAGAGGCGCGCAAGCTGGTAGAGAGTGCAGTGGCAGCCTGCGATGAGGCACTTGCAGCAGGCGACCTCAAACGCTGTATGCGAGCACTGGACGACGCGGCGAAGCTACAGGGCGAGAGCGGCATCTTGGCCAACGCGCGGAAAGAATGTGAGGCTAAGCGCGAAAGGAAGGCAGCGCAGATGCTGGGCGATGCCATCCAGGCGGCGCAACAGTGCTTGATGCGGAAGTCTCCCAAAGAAGCTCTGGCAGAGCTACGGCGGGTTCAGCCGGTCTTCCCGTTTGCCTCTGCATCCATGCAGAGCGACTTTAACCGGGTGAAGAGCGAATGTGGCGAAACGGCAGTCAAGCCGGAGACCACCAGCCGTCCCCCATCCGGCCTGAAACCGAACCGGGCAACTCGATATTTGCCGGCTTTGGTGATTGTAGCGGCGGCCGTTGCAATTGCCGCAATGTGGCATGCACGGCATCAAGCGGCCACGGTGCAGAAGATTGTGACTGTCGCTCCCGCTCCCACCCTCGCACTGACCGACCTGGAGATCAACGCGACGCCTTGGGCGAAGGTACTGCTCGTCCAGGATGAGGACGGTAAGAACGTCACCCTTCCCAATGGAGATCTGACCACGCCGTTAAGGATCGACGGATTGAAGGTGGGCAAATACAAAGTGACTCTAGCCAATCCGGACGATCAGCAGCAAACGGTTGAGTGTAATGCGACGACTGCCGATCACCTGTGTACCGCCGACCTCGGCGCAACCGACATCCACCAAGTGTTGATTGGAGACCATCCATGAAGATCGCATGGACCTCTTCATTGAGGACCGCTTCATTGTGGACCGCTTCATTGTGGACCGCCTCATTCCTGTTGTCGGCCGCGATTGCCGCTGGACAGACTCAGCAGGCGAGCAAGACAGCCGATCAGCTGCACGAGCTTGCAAACCAAGCGAAGAATTCTGGGGACCTGCAGGGAGAGGCAAATTATCTCTGCCAAGCGGCGGAGCTGGATGGAAAAAAGTACGGGAAGAAATGTGACAAGGCGAAGACCGACCTGGCAAAGACGCTTGCGCAATTTGAAGCAGACCTTGGAATGGGACGCACTGAGTTGCAACGCGGAGACTACCCCGGAGCGTTGCGCGACCTCGGAAAGATCGCGTTTGGTCCCCACAAAGAAGAGGCGCAGGAGCTTATGCAGCGGACGCGAACTCCAAACAACGGTGCGCCCGTCGACCAAATCAGCCAGAAGGCTTTAGCGGAAGCTCGTCAGGATTACGCTCGTGGCGACTTCGATGCAGCAGAGGCGTTGTTGGGCAAGGTAGAGTCGCAGTCGCTACTGCCTGCCGCGAAGCAGTTGCACACCGACATCAGCATATATCGCGCCACGATGAAGGAAGCGGATGCGATGGCTAGCGCCGGCAACTTCAAGGCAGCGGCGGAGAAGTATCAGTTTGCTGCGACTATTCAGCCGAAAGGCCCAGGTCAGCCTCTGGAGCACCTGCGCGAAGTGCAGGCGGAGCAAGCAAAGGCAGACCAGGAGAAGGAAGACGAAGCCAAGGCACACAGGGCGCTCTTGCAGCAGGCGCAAAGTTCCCCGCCAGGGAAAGCGGCTCCCCTTCCAAGGGCCAGCCATCCGCCGAAGGCCAAAAATCCGCCCCATGACGCTCATCAAGACGAAGCGCAGGGCGATCCCGAAACGCTGGAGGATAATTTGACGAAAGGCATCCAAGACTTCTATGACTCGCAGTTCACCCAGGCGGAGGATGCGATCAATGTATATCTCCAGGAAGGCGGTAAGGAACATGTAGGAGTAGCTCATTTTTATCTCGGCGCTTCGTTGTTCTCGCAGGCCGTCCTTGGCGACCCGGCTCATCCGGCAAACGCCGATGCTCTTCGACAGCAGGCGCGAGAGCAATTTGCGCTTGCCAGACAATTTCACTACGCACCCTTGCACACAGCGGTGTCGCCAAAGATTCTTGCGCAATGGACGCAGACCGGCGACCAGCAATGACCGGATCGAGGAGAACTTCTTCTCTGGGATACGCGAACGGATTGTTTCGGATAGAGGCGGCTGGACTTTCCGATGTGGGCCGCAAGCGGTCGAACAATGAAGATAGTTTTGGTTATGATCTCGAAGCCAACATTTTCGTGGTGTGTGATGGAATGGGCGGCATGGCGGCTGGTGAGGTCGCCAGCAGCTTGGCTGTAGAGCAGACTCTACGAACTTACAAAGAGCTCGGCAATCAGGAGATGCAACCGGAAGAGCGCCTGCACTGCGCGATAGCTAGCGCAAACGAAGCAGTCTGGCAAATGGCGCAAGAGCATCTCAAATTGCGTGGAATGGGGTCGACGATTGTCGCGGCCTGTGTGCGTCACAATCAAATCGTCATAGGGAATGTTGGAGACAGCCGCGCCTACTTTCTCAGAGACGGCGGTTGTGTGCAGATCACTGAAGATCACTCCTATAAAATCACTGAAGATCACTCCAAGAAAACTGAGCAGGCGCAACTCGGAGGGGCAGCCCTGGAACCGGGCATGAGCGCTCCACTGCAGCAGTTCATTACCCGCGCAATAGGCGCGGATGCGGTAGTGAAACCTGATTTCTTTGTCGCCGATCTGGCGCAGGGCGATACAGTATTGCTAGCCACAGACGGATTGACTCGATACATGAATGCCGAGCGCATCGCTGGCGAGATCCAGATAGAGGCTGATCTTCAAGAGACCTGCAACGATCTGATCGGCATCGCCCACGCAAATGGCGCCGAAGATAATGTGACCTGCCTTCTGATGCGAGTGTTTTGATGCCGCTAATCTTGTAAGGACAACGCCCTATCCTCACCGGTAAGCCGTTGTCCCGCGGCGCGTTTCCAAGCGTCAATCCCTTGTTCCTGCTTCAGTCCCGTGTTTCTCCTTCAATTCCGTGTTTCTCCTTCAATTCCGTGTTTCTCCTTCATTCATTGATCGATAAATTGAAGCATGGAGCATCTTGAAAACAGGGAACTCTTGTTTCCATATGGCCGCTAGCGGCTTCTATCGATCAGCGCGCCACCTGCGCCACGCAGTGCAATCCAGTAAGAGAGCCGGGAGCGAGGATGGCTGCGGCTGGACCGGAAAGTTCGATCCGCTCTGTCAATGGAATGCTGTTGACAACGATAGGAGTTCCGGATATCTCAAGCGGATATGCCAGGCGCACTGGATTTGACGCCTGCTCCACGCGGCCACGGTCCACAAGATGGAACAACGACCATGGTCCTGAAAACTGAAGCGGCAGGTTGTTACTTCCATAGCTGGCGATGAGCTGCGCCTGAAGCGACGATTGTGCAGTCCAGTTGAATTCCTTGGATACATCGCTGCCCGACAACTTTTGTTCGTCGAGCACCAGGGTGACGCTCTGGATTCCGGGCGACTGCAAAATGTGAGCCGTGAAGCTGAGCGTTGGTGTACTTGCTCCATTCGAAAACAAGGCATTCGAGAGCCCTGCAGTCCGCGTGAAAAACTGCAAGAACTGTGGAGTTGGTTTCACCGTCGCATTTGGAGAAACGACCCATTGATTACCCTGCTGCATCAACAGAGATTTGAGATTCGCATCGTAGAACTGCCATAGCAGGCCAGTGCCAGGCTTGAGGACCGATGTGACTTCCGCCGGCGATGCCTCAATGGAAGAGTTGCGATCAAACGGAAATTTGGAAAGGATGGGAGCGAAGCTTCCGCAGAACGCACGCCCGGCCAGGTTGATTTGCTCCGGAGCTGCTCCACGTACTGACTCTTCAACAGAGCTGATTGGCTCCTGCATGATCTTCACGACCAATTGCTCTACATGCGCGACTGGGTCGACATCAAAGGCCTGCGCCGTCTGGCTCACGGCAGAGTGGGCGCTCACCGCCGCGGCAATGACCGGCTGCGCCGCCGCGGGATTGTTGGCAACGGAGGGATCCTGAGTGAACTGCGATACCGCGCCTTGCAGACCTACCAGCCCATTAATATACGCGTTGTTTCCAGGAGCGATGAGGCGGTCTGACAGATTCGGCGCCACCAGTGCTTGGGTAGGTTGGAACTCGTGCGCTACCGCGTTGTCCGCTACTGCAGTGTTCCGAGAGGCAGTAAAGATCAGGGCCAGCAATGCGGAGTTGGGTGCGGAGAGACTCTGCAGTTTCTCCCGGGCGTCAGTAAGACTGCGATATTTGACCACGGACGCGGAGCGCAGGTACTCCTGCCATTGCGTGGTGAAGTCAGCACGATAGCGGTCCAGCAGTTTCTGCGAGAGAGAATCTTCTTGTACCGAAGGAGATGTCTGGTCTCCGAGCACCCACGATTCTCCAGCGAAGTACCGTTCAGGGTTCCGAATGGCTCCCTGCATAAATGCGAACCCTGCCGCGGTGAATGCGCCGGGGACGATGTGGGTTTCTACGACAGTAGCGGCAGAGCCGGGGAATAGATGGTTGAAATCAATCGCCGGCGCTGCATGAGCCGCCTCCGCAAGCATGTTCTGGTAGATGCGATCGGTACTTCCGAAGCTGTTCAGATATGCACGAGCATGCGTAACCGCTGGGATTGCGGGAGAGATGTCATAGAGCCGGGCTATGCGAAGCTCATCGCTATAGAAGCGAAACTGTTGTTCCGCGAGTTGTAATTGTAAATCGGTTTGAGGGTGCTGGCCGTTCAGCCAGAATCGCACAAGCAGTGGCGGCAGGAAGTCGGCTGTACTGTATTGCGGAAAAGCGGTCGTTATAAGGTAGCCACGCAAAGGATTGTAGGCTGCCAGGTAGTCTGCATCGGCAGGCGCGGAGCCGGGAAGGGCGACGAGAGCATTCGTCAGATTCTGCTGTGTCGTGGCCAGCAGAAGCCAGCGGAACCGCTCGAAGTACAGCTTGCGTGCGGGTGCGATGAGCGAGTCGCCGCGATAAAGTCCCCACCGGAACATCAGAGGCGCGCCGTTCCGTTGGAAGTCTTGCAGTTGCAGCAGAGTGACCCGAAGGCGATCGAGAGCGGCGAGCTGCGATGTTGAGGCAAGAACGGCTGGGGGAGCCTCCGCGGGCAATTCTTGGGCGGCGGCCTCAATATCATGTTCAAGCCTGACATTGTTGAGGTAAGACACGCTCAGGCCGATGATGCAGATGAGCAAAGCAGCCGAGGCGGCCGCGAGACCCGAACGCCGTAAAAGCGAGATGCGCGAATCGGATAAGCTCGTCGTCTCGCGCTCTTCCTTCGCAAGAAAGACGTCATGGAAAAGACGAGGCAAAAAACACCACTGCGCGACTCTTCTGCTGACACTCTGTGGGCCAACCATGCTCGAACTTGCAGACTGGATTTCGCGAAGAGAAAGAATATGGGTTGCATCTACATTATTCTTAGAACGCCGCGGAATCTCCGCGGGCGCACTGATCGCTTGTTCGATAACCTGGGCTCGAACGCCGACGCAATAGAAGCCACGGAGGAAGGGATTGGCATTGAGGTGACTTGGACGGGTGAGTTCTACAAGGTAACTAATGAGGTTATTGCGAAGCTTTTGTAACTCCCGCGGGAATTGATAGATGGATGCAGCATTCGCTAGGCCGGTCTCCCGCGCGAGTATTTCTAAGCGGAATTCACCGAGAGAAAAGAATAATTCATCCAAAGCCGAAGAAATGGCTGCCGACGCGCGCTCGGCGTAGACGCCGTTTGCGGTGTGGTCACGTGGAAGGGAAATGCCAAGCCGCTCTCCTGCCTCCTCATCATTGAGGTTTTGTACATATTCCATGAAACCCGGTACGCGGTCCAGCTTGGTCAATATTACATATACCGGAAGGTCAGATCCCAACTCGCGCGCCAACCGGCGGAGAGTAGCATTGGTCTCCCGACCGAGCACTGGGAGTGCTTCCGCGGCATTCGTTCCAAAGAACGATTCGCTGCTGACGCAGACGATTGCGGCGCGGAGAGGGCGTTTAGCGCCGAATACGGAGCGCAGCAGTCTAGGGTTGGTTCGCCGCCAAAGGGTGTTCCATGCAGGACTATCGCCGTTCAGTGCTTCTCCCGCGTCGACGAAAACCGCGCCTTCGCCGTACCAAAGATTGGCCAGACGCGTTGGGATGACTGCTTCGTCCTGATAGACCTGGCCGGCAAGCAGCTCCGGGTCCACGCCGGACCTCAACACAGTTGTGGTCTTCGCACTGTTAGGGGCGCCGAGTACATAGAGCACCGGGAGAGAATGAAACGATCGAGCACCGGCTGATTGTGCAGCACCGAGACGCTGCTCCGCGGTGCGAAGCAGGGTAGTTATTTCGGAGAAATCCTGAGTGGTTGCAGAGGATGAGCTCTTAGGCGCGCTCCGTGGCCAGAACCAATACGCGCTCGCCGCCCCAACCATGGCAATCCCCGCAATGCCGGTGCGCAGAATGACGAGCGCCATCCCTCCGATGTGAAACATAGGTCCGGCCAGCCATCCGAGGAGGGCCGTCGAGAGAAGCAGAACGAACGGAAGTATATACAAGACGAGGCGACCTCCTAAGAAGCGTTTACGGCAATGTGTTGCAAGGAGCCGGCGCCTGCGGACAGTGAGAAATGGTAGCCAATGAAACCAATCAAGAGCAGGCAGGCGAGTGCCAGGGATGTGTAAAGAAGACAGCTGGTCCACCAGTCGGCCGTTCGCACGGGCATGGCTGGCTTCGGCAGGGAAGCTCCCTGAAATAGACGTGCATCCCCGCGTATTCGCTGAATGCGAGCGCGTGCCTGACGTTGCATCGCGTAGAGCTCTCCACTGTCGCCCAGAGCATAACGGCCGCGATAGCCCAACTGAAGACAAAGGCAATGAAGTTCCAGCACATCGGCGAGATGCGGCGAGTCGCTCTGCTCAAGATAGGCTCGCAGGTTGCGAAAAAAAGTCTCTCCTGCGAGGTGTCCTCCAAAGAGTTCCTCCTGGAGCGGCCGCCGCGCCCATTGTCCAAAGACTGGATCTTGGAGGTTGAGCACACTTTCATCCAACAATGCGACCACGGCGAACACAGCGCCCTGCACTTGCTCGGCGGAGTACCCGAGGCTGCGGGCCGCCTGCATCGGAGTCTGCAGCGATTGCCGAATCTGGGTACGGAAAGTCTCGGCGTTATTCACGGATTGTAGGCGGAAACGCACGCGCACAATCGCAGTGATGACCTCTTGAAAAACCGATGCAAGGTTGGCAGTGCGTGGAGTATTCATGCTGGCTGCTCCAAAATGATGCTAAGCGTGAATTCAGGGTCGTCGATCTCTCCTGGTATGTAGATGCCCACGGACCGCGTCTGCAGAATGTGTTGCCAGCAAGGCCCTGCAGTGTCAATCGCGTAGTATTGCATGTCGACCGACGTGCGAAGGGCCGAAGGGGGAACCGGTAGGTGAGTAAGCGTCATTCCTGGGAGTGCACGCTTCACCAGCTCAGGAACAAATCGTGCAGAGCATACCTTGACAAGACGAGGCACTAAACGCAATTGCTCCGATTCGCCAAGTGCTGTCCGGATACCAAGAACCCAACGGGACCTCCGCAGGCAGCGCTCGTCGGTAACTGGAGCGGTGTGTATGTAGGGGCTCGAAGGACTAAATTCAAGGTCAACAGTATTAGTCGGTACGATGATTTCGAGGTGTCGCTGGATATGAGCGCAGAGCGCGCGAAAACCGGCGCCGGAATTATGATGATCATAGTTCGGCAAGCTCTGCGGATCAGAATCAAGGGCAAACGTGCAGAGTGCGCCTGCGAGGCGAGACAGTTCAACAAAGCAGTCGGCCGGATGAGCGTGGCGCGTGTAGACGAGGTGGCGCAGTGAAGGCAGCGAGCTATGCAGCGCGTGAAGGAACCAATAGCTCGCAATTTCCATAGGAACACTGCCGGTCTTCAGCTGATTGGCAGCGTGAACAGGACGCGCAATAGTCTTGGCTTTTTCCGCGACGATATTGATGATGCGCTTCAGCTGCAGCATAAGCGCATCGCTCGCATTCGTGCGGAGCGAACAGGGAACAAACTCAAGGTCGTAAGTAAATTGGCCGCTTGCGTCGCGGACGATCCGGGCGATCGGGAAAGATAGAAGTTCAGGTGACAATTCTGCTTCCGAAGCAATAAATATATTTTTGTGAGCGAGTTGTACTTCGTACTCGTCTATCCCGTTTGTCTCATCACGCAGGGTCCGCGGAATGCTGGAATAGCGGGGCCGCCGCTGAGGGTCGTCCCAGGACGCATCGTAGCCGTCATTCCTTCGGACCTGTACGGCAAGGTGGAGAATTAACTCGGAGTCGGTAGCCTTTGCAAAGGAAGAGAGCTCACGTATTGCCGGCAACGCATCGGAAGATGGCATATCGAAGGCCAAACCATCCTGAAAGATGCCGGATCCAACAAGCATGGAGACGCTGCCATTTGCGATCGCCTTTGCATCCATTTCGAGATGCAGCAACCCCCATGGCTCTCGCCAGAGGCTCGAGGCGAGGAACGCGATGGAGTCCTCGAAGTACCGGCTTTGAGTTTGAAAGTGGTGCGGCGCCAGATACATGCCTTCAGACCACACCACTCGCGAAAGAAACTTCATAGTAGCTCGCCCACACCGGCTCTGCATTACGCCATCAGCAGGCGCACTCCGCAGTCTCAGCATGGAATAACCACACCCGCGCCGTTTTATTCCTCCAGACGGTCAGCAGACCCATCGGGGAGCGGCATGGATCAAGACATGGAGCAACAGTGGTCGAAAGAGCGGCACAGCCTTCGGGTGGATGTAGAAGGAGCCGCTGATAAGGCGGAAAGTCCGATGGACTCGGCTCTCCCGGCACCTGCTATCGTGAATGCTAACAATATGCAGGAAGAGCACCTTCGAGGAAGTTCCTCCTCAAGGGAAGCCAAGGACAACGTAAACCCAGCCGCAAGATCGAGCGAGCCAGCAACTGGAGGTCCCGGGGCTGTTCACGGTACCGATCTGACTGGAATATTCAAGCAAGTGGCAGTTCGTGACGCCGTGCAGCAGCTACCGAGGAAGCTGCCTGCCAAGGAGAAAGAGCAAACTGCGAACTCCGGTAGAACCCTCCACGCTACCGACGTATTTTCGACATTGAGCGGTCCGCCCAAAAGTGAGGAGCCGGGATTCACCCAGATGTTTCAGGCGCTTGGAACGAATAACTCTTCACCCCATGACTCTCTACCTCGCGATCGAAATAATGTCAGTGAGAGCGACGGTTTTTTCGCAGATCGGCCGAAAGGTCATCCAGTTCCGGAGTGGCCTGAGTCCTCGGATCCAGGTGCATCTCGACCAGCACCGTCATACGGTGCAGGAGGCTTCACCCAACTTTTTCGTAAACTCGATCACGAGTCTGAATCCCCCGAAATCACCCAGCAAGAGAGGTTCGCTGCGGAAGCAGGGCAGACGCCACAACCCGGGGGAGGCTTTACGCAGCTACTACGCACTCTGTCCAGCGAGAGCGATGCTGGCTTGCCGACCGACCATCCGTCGCCAATGGTCCAGCCGCCGCCCGAAGGGCCCGGCGAGTTTACGCGCATCGTGTCCCGCTCCGCTCTGCGGGACGCTGCGAGCCGCAGAGAGCATGAGAACGTCAAAGCGCAAGACGAATCATTCGCACCCGAGATGCAAGCGCAACCGCAAAGGTCGGCAATAAACCCGAATCGAAGCGCTTCGGACCCGCAGTACCTATCAAATTCACAACCCATGCTCGCCCCCCTGCCGTTGGAGCAGTCAGAGCAGGTAGCCACAGCGCCCAGGTCGGCAGGTGCGACCGCCTCTCCGCATCAACCTCTCGGTAAGCTGCAGCAATACATACCTGTGCTCTTGATAGCGAACTTCTTTACGATGTTTATAGTTCTAGTCCTACTGGTATTCATTCTGCTGCGTCATAGATAAAAGCCGGCCGCTAGTTGACCTAGGCACTATCGCTGGGAAGCACGATAAGTTCCATTTGAGGGTTTGCAATTTCCCCTGGTACATATACGCCGAAGTTCCTAGCCCGCTTGATCGACTCCCAAGCGACCCCATTGCGATCCAGGCTGAAATACTGATAGCGCAGCTTGACCGGGATCTCCTGCGGAGGCGAAGGAACGTGGGTCATCGCCACGCCGGGAAGCGCCTGCCGGATCAGCGTCTCGAGGTGAGTGGCTGAGCAGGCTTTCACCAGAGCAGGCGTGCGCGAAACAAGCTCAGCAGTAGGCACATCCGAGGTGATCGCGAGATACAGATGCGCATTCGAGAGATATTCGTCGCGATCGATGTCTGTAACGTAGACTGAGTCGCGCACCTGCCGAAGAGGCAACGCGATAAACCTACTTGGAATGACGGTATCGAGCAGTTTCATGAGCTGCGATTCGAGCTCAAGAAAACATGGACCTTGCTTTTCGTGTTCGTAACGAGGAAGGTCAAGAGGACCGAGGGCGCGAGAGAAGGTCGTTAGTGCACCCGCCAACGATAGCATTTGCAAAAATAGTGTCTCGGGACGGGAGTGATTCGCGTGCATCAGGTGATTTAGCAGGGGCAAGTGCGTGTTGATCGTATATAACAGCCAAAAGCTTGCTACATCGGAAGCGCTGAAATCCGCAAGTGACTGATTCCTCTGCCGGCGAGCGCCAGCCAGCTGTGTGCCTCGCGAAACAAGTACCTCCGAAAGTCCGCGAAGAATGCTCATCAGGCGGTCGCTCGCGTGTATGTCAATCATGGGGCCGATGAAATCATGATCGAGCTTATAGCGGCCGGTTTCGGTTCGCACTACCCGCGCCAGCGGAAGCAGTACCAGTCCCTCGAAACTCTCTCCCTCAGCCACGATCCGCAAGTTTTTGCGCGCCAGCGAGACCGGCTTCTCAACGCTTGAGCCATTCTCATCTCGCAGCATCTGCAACTCTGAGTAAAAGCGGGTACTTAGCCCGACGTTCCTCAATGCGACATTGATGCCTCCGGGTCGCACCTGTGGGATAGCAAGGTAAAAAATACAGGCATCACATCCATCCTTAAAGCACTCGTCGAGAGCGCGTGAACCCGGCGCAGGATCCGCCCCAGGGGTGTCAAAGGCAAGTCCATCCGGAAACAATCCTGTCACTTCCGCTATCTCTAGTCGACCTTCTCCAATCGAGGAGCTCTCAATCTTGAGCGAAGAGAAGCCCCAATGGCAGAAGGACAAAGACTCCATCGTGAACCGAAGGGAGTCCTCGAAAAAATGGTCCTGAGCCTGTAAGTGCTGCGGAGAGAGAAACACCCCTTTGGACCAGACAACAGGCTGCAGTTGTCGCATGTGGGTTATACCTCTGTTTCTTATCTATCACTGGTTCATGCACAAACCGTCAACAAGCCGCTCATGCTCTCAGAGCTAAAAGCGACTTTATGCAAGCGCCAGTAAAGAAAATGTGCACACGGGGAATAGACACGGTAACCCTGTGTTTATTCCAGCAGGGCGAGATGAGCACGGCCTGTTGTTATGAAAGCTATAGGTCGGGAAGCCAGCTTGGATCCCATTAGGAGCACTGTTATGGCAAAGGAAAGTACACAGCGGAAATTGAGTAGGGTCCGTCCGCCACGCGTGCAGATCACTTATGACGTGGAAGTCGGCGACGCGATCGAGTTGAAGGAGTTGCCTTTCGTCATGGGGGTGCTTGCGGATTTGACAGGACAACCAGCCGAAGCATTAGCCCCCTTGAAGGAGCGCAAGTTCACCGAAATTACACCCGACAACTTCGATGCGGTACTCGCAAACCTCGGCCCACGGCTCGCATTTTCGGCAGAGAATGTCTTGAGTGACGACCCTGAGAAGGGCCAGCTGCAGGTTGACCTTCGGTTTGAGTCGATCGATGACTTCTCGCCGGAGCGAGTCGCGGAGCGAGTGGAGCCGCTGCGGCAATTGTTGGAGTTGCGTACTAAGCTCTCTGATCTGCAGGGAAGCCTTCAAGGTAATGACAAACTTGACGAGGCGCTATACGCCGCCGTGACCAACACTGATTTGCGTGAGAAGCTGCGCAACGAACTGAGGACTTCCGGAGAGTAATGATGGCGAACCAGACGACGGCAGTTGCCACTGTGACTGCGGAGGCGCAGCCAATTGAAACGCCTCTGCTTGACCAGATTGTAAGTGAAGGGCGCTTCACTCGAGACGCCTCCGCAACCCAGCGAGGACGAGACCTGGTAAAAGAGTTCGTGTCCCAGGTTCTTGAGGGTCATCTGACGGTCACGCGGGACACGGAGTCTTCAATTCAGGCTCGCATCGCCCAGATCGATCAACTTATTTCCAAACAGTTGAACAAGATCCTTCACCATCCATCTTTCCAGAAGCTTGAAGGAACCTGGAGGGGCATACGCTTCCTGCTGGATCAGAGTGAAACCAGCGTTATGCTGAAGTTGAAGGTGCTCAACGTCTCCAAGCGCGAGCTGCTTAGGGACTTGCAGCGAGCACCAGAATTCGACCAAAGCGCACTCTTTAAGAAAGTCTACGAAGAAGAGTTCGGCGTCTTTGGGGGAGCGCCATTCGCGGCAGTGATTGGCGACTATGAATTCGGTCGCGGGCCTGAAGACCTCGACTTGTTGCGGCGAGTGGCGCAGGTAGCCGCCTCCGCGCATGCACCCTTTTTATCCGCTGCCGCACCCGAACTACTGAACCTCTCCGATTTCACTCAGCTCGGATTACCGCGAGACATCGCTAAAATCTTTGACTCCACTGAATACGCGAAATGGAAATCGTTCCGGCAGTCGGAAGACTCTCGCTATGTGGGTTTGACACTTCCCCGGGTCTTGGCGCGGTTGCCCTATGGCAAGGAGACAAACCAGGTAGATGGATTTGAGTTTGAGGAAGATGTCGATGGCTCTGACCATTCGAAATATCTATGGAGTAATGCCGCCTACGCGCTTGGAGCCCGCCTGACCAATGCATTTGCACAGTATGGGTGGTGCGCCGCAATCCGAGGAGTAGAGGGTGGCGGGCTGGTGGAAGATCTGCCTGCCCATAACTTCGAGACGGATGAAGGCGACGTCGCGTTGAAGTGCCCAACCGAAGTGCAGATCACTGACCGTCGGGAAAAGGAACTGGCCGATCAAGGCCTGGTGCCGCTAGTGCATTGCAAGGGCACCGATTATGCAGCATTTTTTAGTGTGCAATCAGCTAACAAGCCTGCCCTCTACGACAAGGACGCGGCGAACGCCAATGCAAGGCTCTCGGCCCAGCTCCCGTATATCTTCGCAATGTCCCGTTTCGCGCACTACCTGAAAGCTATGATGCGAGACAAGATCGGCAGCTTTACCACGCGGGAGGAATGCCAGTTATTCCTGAATCGGTGGATCAGCCAATATGTTCTATCGGATGACTCTGCCTCGCAGGCAGCGAAAGCAAAGCTGCCGCTCCGAGAAGCATCCATCGAAGTTTCGGAAATTCCAGGAAAGCCCGGTGCATATCGCGCAGTGGCGTTCCTGAAGCCGCATTTCCAGCTCGACGAATTAACGATCTCTTTGCGCCTGGTTGCCGACCTACCTGAATCTGCGCGCAACTGAGGCTAACCATAACCAAAAACATGTGAGGTTGGAAAGGAGCAACTAGCGATGAGCGATCAGGGCGTAGATTACTTTCTGAAGCTGGACGGCGCACAGGGCGAGTCTCAGCATATAAGCCATACAAACGAAATCCGGGTGCTGAACTGGAGCTGGGGCGGCTACTCGGAAAGCACTGTCGGTAGAACCCAAGGTTCTGGTGCCGGCAAGGTAACGATGGAGCCTATCACCATCGTTGCGGAACTAGACTCCGCCTATACAAAGCTCGCAGGCTTTTTGACCCAGGGCAAACACATTAGCAGCGGTACGCTATCTGCCGTAAAGCAAGGGTCAAACAACCAGGATTTCATCACCATTCAGTTGACGGAGGTCTTTGTGGCCTCGATGAATGTAACCGCGTCAGGACAGGTTCCAGTCGTAAACCTGACACTCACCTACAAGTCGATCAACACGCAGTACAAGATGCAGAACGCACAGGGTAATCTGACGACTGCCGGAACACACACGTACGACGCTTCAACGAACCAGACGTCCTAATAAGAAAGCTGGGCGCCAGACTTGGTCCGCGAGCTGCTCTCAATACATCGCAGAGCGGCTGCGCGGCCAGGCTAGGGTAGTCCTGTGTTAGTCATCTTGCTTGGGTAACGAGCTGTTTCCTTTGTTAACAGAGGAGTTCTGACCGTGCTGCGGCTAGAAGAATTGCTTCAACCGATTGATGCCGTTGCTTTGGCCGGTAAAGACCTTCGTTACGATCCCCTCATCGATCAAATTCGCGATGCGCGCTCGCAAGACGATGACTCGCTTCCTGTGGGTGAATGGTCACGACAAACAAAGCGCGCCGACTACTCTCTGGTCGCCTCGCTGGCAGCCGACGCGCTACTAAACCGGAGTAAGGACCTCTGGCTGGCAGTATGGCTGGGCGAAGCATGTATTCAGCTCGAAGGATATGTGGCGTTGGAGCCGGTGCTCCGGTTGCTACTTGAACTACAGCGAAGGTTCTGGGCAGAGATGTATCCGGAGATCGAAGCGGGTGACTTGTCCCTGAGGTCGGCCCCGGTTCACTGGGGCATGGAACGCTTTGCTTCGATGATCTACGAGCTGCCTATCACTCAGAGCAAGCTCAGTTATGCAGCGTACAAGCATGTACGTTCTGGAGTTACAGCTGCAAATCTGGAGGCATTGACAGCAGAGACGCTGGAACTTCATATACAGGCTACCAGCGCAGAATTCTATTCCGAACTGAAAGAGCAGCTAGGTCGTGCGCTCATAGCTCTTGATGAGCTCTATCTATTCTGCGATGAAAAATATGGTACGGACGCTCCATCGTTCGTAAGAATACGATCCGCGTTGGAGGAAGTCCAGAATGTCGTCGCGCAACTCCTGAGGATGAAGCCCGGGGCTCCTCCTCCGGAGGAAGTCACGGCGACCTTCCCAGTGCAATTAGCATCAAGCCCCAGGGCAGAAATCTCGTTGGAGCCTGCAATAGAGGCGAATAAAGAGCTGAACTTCACAGCGCCAGCTTCATGGCAGAATGCCTTAGGTCTGATAAGAAGCTGTGCTAATTATTTCCTCGAGCAGCGGCCGGACAATCCGGCTGCCTACTTGCTGGCTCTCGCCGTTCAGTATGGCGACACCGAATCGAGTAGCGGGTCGGGATCCTCTCCTTCATCGGAGACTAGGCTTGGCCTAAAACGCGCGAGTGAGCTTGGCGACTGGAGGGCCCTCTTCGATCAGGCGATTCGCGCTGTGATGGAGAGCAGCGGGAGACAATGGCTTGATCTCTATCGCTATATATGGCAAGGTGCTCAAGCGACCGGGGCAACGTCGTTAGAGGCCCTGGTTCTGGCGCATAGTCGCGCACTGCTTGATCGCGATGCGGGCATAACCGGGGCAGCTTTCGAAGATGATACCCCGGTTGCGAATACCGAAACACAGCGATGGTTTAAGAGCGTTGTGGATCCGCCTGTAGAGCCGCCTCCCGTGGTGCGTGAGTTCTTGCCGGCCCCCCTACCGGCATCGCCGATCGTTGCTGCGGACGAACTTTACGCGCAGGCCTGCGTCTTCGCGGAGGGCGGCGAGTTTGCCAGAGCCGCAGAGATATTGATGGAAGATGCTACCGCATCCCGGAGCGGTCGCGGACGGTTCCTGCGCCGCCTTGACTTATGCCGATTGTGCGTACGTTTCGGACACGCTTCTACCGCAGCCAACATATTGCGCCAATTACTCGCCGAGACTGACGAGCGCGAGCTTGATGAATGGGAGGATCGCGAGATATTGGGCGAGTTGCTATGGATGCTCATAGAGTCACTCGGTAACGAAGATGCTGAAGGGGAACGCAGATCGGCCTACGCACGTCTGTGCCGAATTGATCCTGTCAGGGCATTAGGACTGCTGGATCGGACCTAGGAGAGAGCGATGGCACGTTCGAAAGAAATGTTGTTTGCGCAGTCCCTCATGGAAAGGTTGAGCGAAAAGCAGGAGTGGCCCACTACCCAGACAGGGTCTCTGCGGCTGTTAAAGGAATCGATCCGGCGAGATTTGGAGGCACTCTTGAATACTCGCAGGCCTATGACCATGGAGCTGGGCGGTTACAGCGAAGCCGCCGCCTCGGTCGTGAACTATGGTCTTGAAGACCTGACCAGCTTGCGAGCAACAAGAAGCGGGTACTTACTGGAGATGCAACGTTCGATCCAGCAGTGTCTTACCGAGTATGAACCCCGCTTAACCGAAGTGACAGTCAGGGTGCAAGATGGTGATTTCGTCAATCGTGAGATACGGCTGCACATCGAGGCCAATCTTCCCGTTTACCCGAGCGTTGAAGCGGTTACCTTTGATACCGTTTTCGACTTAACAAGTGAAACTTACTTCGTGGGGTAAGGATGCGACAGCAAATCTTGGAATATTACGAACGCGAGCTGGGCTACATGCGACAGATGGGCGCTGAGTTCGCGAAGAAATATCCTGCTGTAGCGGGTCGACTCCAGTTGGAGCCGGACCGTTGTGCCGATCCACATGTGGAGCGACTGCTTGAGGCTTTCTCTTTCTTGGCCGCGCGCATCCATCTCCGGCTAGACGATGATTTTCCCGAGCTAACCGAGGGTTTCCTCGATGTAGTATATCCGCATTTCCTACGGCCTATGCCAGCGATGACGGTTGCTGAGTTTTCTTCTGATGAAACAGGGAGCAATAAAGGTAACTCTGTGACCGTGCCGGCTGGCGTGCAACTAACGGCGAAACGCACGACGGACGGAGTTCCATGCAAGTTCCGCACCGGTTACCCCGTCACTCTGTGGCCTATTGAAGTGAAAGAGTGTGCCTGGAGACGGCCTGAACAAATTCCATCACCACCGCGCGTCGGCGATGCGGCCGCTGTGCTGCGAGTCGTTCTCAAGGCTCGACGTGAAGTCTTGTTTTCAAAGTTAGAGATGGACACGCTAGCGTTCTATCTCGCGGGCGAGCGTGGGGTCGCACTGCCGCTTTATGAGTTGTTGTCCCACAATCTGCGCAGGATTGTGGTCCGTAGTCCAGAGCGACCGACGGGCAAGACGGTTTCACTCGACCGCAGCGGGCTGCGCGCTATGGGCTTTGCCGCCGACGAAAGCTTGCTGCCATATCCGCAGCGATCGTTCCATGGCTACAGGCTCTTGCAGGAATATTTCAGCTTCCATGAGAAATTTCTTTTCTTCCAATTATGCAATCTGCGACCGGCGATAGAGGCCGTTGATGCAGGAGAAGATCTCGAGATCCTCTTTTATGTCTCCCAGTTCGAGCAACCAGAGCGCATGCAAATGCTCGAAGTTGGTGTCTCTTCTGAGACGATCCGTCTAGGATGTACGCCGATAATTAACTTGTTCAGTCATGCCGCGGAGCCGGTTCTGCTTTCGCAGGCGCGCCATCAATATCCTGTCTCGGTGAGTGCTCGAAGTCGTACCGGTATTGAGATCTTTTCTATCGACTCAATACTCGCAACAAATCCGTCGCGACGTACATCGGTCACTCTGCCTCCACTTTTTGAGCACCGCTTTCGTGCGATACCGGCCCGGGCGCCAGTGTATTGGAGGTCAACTAGGAAGTACTCCGAAATAGATAATCGAAGGCCGAGCGATGTCTACGTATCGATAGTCGATGCGGAGGGTGCAATGACCGAGCCGAATGCGGAGGTCCTTACTGTGCAGTGCACCTGCACCAATCACGACCTTCCGGCAAGGCTGCCGTTCGGCGACCCCGACGGCGATTTCTACTGGGAAGGTGGCGCGGGAATCGGAAAGATCCGTGCTTTGCACCGGCCAACGCCGACGTATCCTTCGCCTTCCGGCGCGGGACAAACCTGGAGCCTGATCTCGCAGCTTTCCTTGAACCACCTATCCTTGGGCGAAGCTGGTCTAGCTGCATTTCAGGAGATTCTGAAGTTACACAACTTCACCGCAGCCACGCACTTCGAAAAGCAGATTGCCGGCATAGTGTCCATGACCACCAAGAAGCATATCGCGCTGATGCAAACTGAGTTCGGCAGTACAGCAGCCAGGGGAACGCGGGTGGAGATCGAACTAGACGAGTCGCACTTCCCAGGCGGAGGTGCCTATCTGTTTAGCGCGATATTGGACCGCTTCTTCGGCTTGTACGTTTCAATGAACAGCTTTTCACAACTTGCCGTCCGCACGAACATGAGAAAGGAGGCCTTGGAGGAATGGTCACCGAGAGCGGGCAGCCAGTCATTGATATAGGGGAACAAAGGGAAGTTGGGGAACGAAGATTGCGGGAAATGATGCAAGCGGAACCGCGAAGCTTTCGATTCTTCCAGATGGTGCGACTTCTCGAGAGGATGCATCCGGAACGCAAACCAATGGGGATTTTCGTAACACCGGCAGACGAGGTCGTGCGCTTCACAGCGCCTCCAGCACTCGCGTTTCCAGCCAGCGAGCTTGGCTGGTACAAGCCGCAGGAAGACAAACCCGCATCTCTCGAGGTGAATTTCCTGGGGCTGAATGTCATAAACGGACCAATGCCGCGCAGCTACACGGAGACCTTGCTGGAACGGCAACGCGGGAAGGACCGGGCGACGCTGGAGTTCTTCGATCTCTTCAACCATCGCATCGTGTCGCTCTTCTATCGCGCCTGGACACGGTATCGTTTTTTCATTGCGTATGAAAAGGCACAAGGTGGGGAAGACGAGATAACTCAACGGCTCTACGATCTTGTAGGCTTGGGCACGCCCGGTTTGCGAGGCCGTATGACAATGCCGGAAGAAAGCTCTATCTACTACTCCGGTCTGCTAAGTAATCAGATCCGGTCGGTAGACGGACTCAAGCAAATCCTGGAGGACTATTTTGGGGTGCGCGTCGAGATAAGGCAATTCACCGGCTCCTGGGTACCGCTTCCTGAAGAGCAACAAACCGTATTGCGTGATGGCGAATCCATGGCCGAGTGTTTGGGAATTGCGACGGTCGTAGGCAATGAGGTCTGGGATCAAGAAGGGACAATGACGGTGCGGCTCGGTCCCATGCCACTGGCTCGATATCGTGAATTTCTGCCCGGATCGCGCGGGCAGGCCGAACTGCAAGACTGGCTGAAGTTCTATTCGCGCCGGGCTTTCCAGTTTGTCGTTCAGTTGATACTCGAGCGCGACGAAGTGCCGCAGATCCCCTTGAAAGCTGGTCCAGTCACCAGCAGCCGGCTCGGCTACGAAAGCTGGCTGAAAATAAAACCGATGGGCAGAGATCCTGACGAGACTACATACCTGATCGTATAAAGAGGAAATAAATATGATTGCGAGCGTGAAGCCGCTGGTAGCGAAGTTCAATGACACAACCAGGCAGGTTATGGAAGGCGCCGCAGGCCTGTGCCTTTCGCGGACGAACTATGAAGTGGAGATCGAACACTTTCTGGCCAAGGCATTGGAGCTGGAGAAAACCGATCTGGCTCTGATCGTTGACCATTATGGAGTCAGCCGCTCTCGATTGGCTGTTGAACTTCGGGCCAGCCTGGACCGGCTTAAAACCGGAAATGCCCGAGGACCTGCCTTCAGCCCAGCCCTCATAAAAATGTTTGGGGAAGCGTGGGCAATCGGATCGCTGACTTTCGATTCTGCCCTAATCCGCACCGGTCATACACTGCTCGGCCTGTTGAATGAAGATGGCCTTGCACGCATGTTGCGCGATATTAGCAAAGAACTGGCGAGGATCCCATTTGCCACATTGCTGCAGGAGTTTCACGAGTTGACGGAGAGATCCATTGAGGCAGATTCGGAGATGCAGCAGCCATCAACTGCCAATAAAGCATCGCAACGCACGTCAGCAGCAAAGACGCCGTTTCTCGATCAATACACGATTGACTTGACGGGTGAGGCGCGTGCAGGCCGAATCGAGGCGGTGGTTGGCCGTGACGGAGAGATCCGCCAGATGATCGATATCCTCATGCGACGGCGACAGAACAATCCGATTCTGACCGGTGAAGCCGGTGTCGGTAAAACGGCTGTTGTCGAGGGTCTCGCCCGCAGAATCGCAGATGGTGATGTGCCTGCAGTGCTTGAAAGAGTACGCCTACATAGTCTCGATCTGACTTTGCTGCAGGCCGGGGCCGGTGTGAAGGGTGAGTTCGAAAATCGGCTGAAGGGCCTGATCCAGGAGGTGAAAGCCTCTCCCCAACCAGTGATTCTGTTTATCGACGAAGCGCACACCATGATTGGAGCGGGCGGCCAGCAAGGCCAGGGAGATGCAGCCAACATCCTGAAGCCGGCGTTGGCGAGAGGAGAGCTGCGGACAATCGCCGCGACGACCTGGGTAGAATACAAGCGTTACTTCGAGAAGGACGCCGCCTTGACCAGGCGCTTTCAGGTAGTCCAAGTGGATGAGCCGTCAGAGCCATTGTGCGAGTCGATGCTGCGTAGCATCGCGCCGTCCTTGGAGAAACATCATTCCACGCGCATTCTCGACGAGGCGATTAGTGCGGCGGTTCGCTTGTCGCACCGCTATCTGCCAGGCAGACAGCTGCCCGACAAGGCTGTAAGTGTTCTCGATACCGCATGCGCCCGGGTCGCACTCAGCGAGCAAACTGATCCCGCAGCGGTCGAGGCTCTAGTGCGCCGCATCACTGCTTTTGAGTCCCAGAAGCGCCTCTTACTGCGGGAACAAGCGACCGGCTCCCAGCACGCGGAACGAATTGCCGCTTGCGACGAGCAGATCCGCATCGCGACTGCCGACCTTCAGCAGCTTCGCGGACGGTGGGCACAAGAAACTGAGCTTGTGCAAAGGATGAAGGCGCTCCATGCAGGGCTGGAGTCGAGTGACAGTCTCGACGCCGAAGAGCGCTCCGCGGCTTTGAACGAGTTGGAGGGGTTGCGCTCTCAGCTGAGAGCGTTACAATCGCAGGCGCCACTGACCTATCTGGCAGTGGACGCCCAGATAGTGGCTTCGGTCATCTCCGAGTGGACCGGCATTCCGCTCGGCAAGATGATGGACGATGAGATCGTTAAAGTCCTCAGTCTCGAGACGGAGCTTAAGCGACGAGTCGTCGGTCAGGACCACGCGCTGGCGGCCATTGCACAACGCATCTGGACTTCTCGCGCCAACCTGGACGATCCCGGAAAGCCAATAGGCGTTTTCATGCTTGCTGGACCGAGCGGTGTCGGCAAGACAGAAACCGCGCTAGCCCTGGCGGAAGTGCTTTATGGCGGAGAGGACAGCGTAGTTACCATCAACATGTCCGAGTTCCAGGAGCCGCACTCAGTGTCCACGCTTAAGGGCGCCCCTCCTGGTTATGTCGGCTATGGTGAGGGAGGAGTTCTTACCGAAGCCATACGGCGCCAGCCCTACTCCGTCGTCCTGCTCGATGAGGTGGAGAAGGCCCACCCGGATGTCCTCGAGTTGTTTTTCCAGGTCTTCGACAAAGGCCACATTGAGGACGGCGAAGGTCGCTGGATAGATTTTCGCAATACGCTTATTCTGCTCACAACGAATGCGGCGAGCGGTCTGATCTCCAAACTCTGCGCGCAGTCTGAGTCCATGCCGCTTCCGGCTGAATTAGCAACCTCCATTCGGCCGGAACTCAATCGCATCTTCAAGCCCGCTTTCTTGGGCCGCACGCTTGTGGTGCCGTATTACCCCGTCAAGGAAGAAGTTCTGAAACATATCATTCGCTTGAAGCTGGGAAAGATCGAAGACCGGTTAGCGACAGCGCATCGAGTACACCTGCAGTACGACGACGAACTCGTTGAGCTCGTCCGGCAGCGTTGCATCGAAGTTGAGAGTGGCGCCCGCAACATAGACCACCTGCTTTCCAATACGCTGCTGCCCGAAATATCACGCAGCTTGTTGGCGGGTATGGCAGAGGGAGAGTCTCTGGAGCAGGTTCGCGTAGGAGTCTCGGAGACCGGAGAGTTCACCTATACCTGGACACAGAGTAAGGACGCTCCCGACTCCCAGACTTACACGGCAGCATAACCGAAAGGCGCTCCAAGATGGCAGGGTATACACAGACAAACCGGATCCTTCTGTTCAACAGCCCTTTGGGCGCGAATACACTACTCGCGATCGGGTTCCGCGGAGTCGAGGCAATTTCAGAGCTATTCGATTTTGAGGTCGACGTCCTCTCGGAACCCGAGACGGTGATTGACCCATCGGCGCTGGTCGGCAAGCGGGTGACGCTCGAGTTGCAAGTAACTGATACCGGCACCAAGCGTTACTTCAATGGGATAGTTGCCAGCCTTGAAGGGACCGGAGGCGACACGTTCTTTAACCGCTACCGGGTAAGAGTGGTTCCCATGTTATGGCTGCTGTCGTTAAGCCGGCAAACGAGAGTCTTTCAGGATATGACTGTGCTCGAGATTGCTGAAAAGGTCCTTTCTCCCTATAGCATTGTTCCGCAGTTAGATACACAAGCATCTTATTCAATCCTTGAGTACTGCACTCAGTACCGGGAGACAGACCTGGAGTTTATCGAGCGGATCCTGCAACAGCAAGGCATCTTCTTCTATTTCATCCATTCTGCTGCCGATCATGTCCTGGTGCTTTCCGACACCAGTGCGCTCTGTAGCGAATGCCCAGTCGCGAGCCACTTCGATTTCGCTGTGGAGGATGAGCGGCAGCTAAGTTTCTATAAGCCGCTGATACTGGACTTCCGATCGCGATCGGCTCTCATTGCCGGCGATCACACATCATGGGATTACCGCTTCATGCAGTACGCGGTCTCTCATGCAAGCCCTCAGACGGCGCGGTCAACTACGCAGATGGGGGAGAATTCTCACGAGCGCTACGACTATGCCGATTCCGCTTCAGCCTTCTTTAAGACTGAGGGCGCCGAACCAAAGACGCCAATCATGCAGACGCAACTGCAAAATGTCGAACGCGATGTAGAGGACGCACAGTCGATCGACTGCCACGGCCAGTCTACGGCAAGTACGATGCAGAGCGGGTTTACGTTTACTCTCAGCAAATATCCTCAATCAGAAAAAAACATCAAGTACTTACTGACACGTGTCACTCACTTCGCGCAGCAACAGCCGGGCTATCGATCTGAAGTAGTCAAGCCAGATGAAAACCCTTATATGAACAGCTTTGAGGCGCGGCCATTTACGCAGGTATATCGAAAGGAAAAGACCATCGCCAAGCCTCGCGTGCAAGGCGTCGTCACGGGCAAAGTAGTGACGTTCCCTGGGGAAGACTCCTATCTCGACCGTTTCGGCCGCGTCTGTGTCCAGTTCTGGTGGGACCGTCAGAGGCCGCCGGAGACTCCAGACAAGACGCTCCTACGAGTGGCGCAGCAATGGGCGGGCAAGGGTTGGGGGACTTATTTCTGGCCGCGCATCGGGGACGAGGTACTGATCGATTTTCTTGATGGCGACCCAGACGCTCCGATTGTGGTTGGTTCAGTGTACAACGGCGTCAACATGCCGAAGTACGATCCTAAGTCCGAGTACACTCGTTCCGGCATTTTGACCCGCTCCTCGAAAGGTGGTGGGGCCGCCAACGCGAACGAATTACGCTTCGATGACCTGAAAGGCTCAGAACAGATTTTCATGAATGCGGAACGCAACTTCGATCTTCATGTGGAGCATGACTGGCACCGGCTCATAGGCAACGAAGAGCACAGTCACATCCTCAAACACCAGTACCAGCAGGTGGACGGGAGGGCACACCTTAGGGTTGGTGAAGAGCAGGTGCTGGAGATCGAAGGAGGCCGTTACCTGAACGTCAAGGGAGAGCAGGCAAGCACCGTTGCTGGCAACTACTCGCTCAAGGTGGCAGGAAGTCAGATCAGTCGAACAGGCGTCGCTCACGTTATCGAATCGGGAGAGGAAATTCATATCAAAGGCGGCGTGCGGGTGATCATCGAAGGCGGCCTCGGCGGCATCTGTCTACAGTCGGCGGAATCGGCGATCTCCATCGATGCGACTGGAATTGCCATCCAGGGTGCGGTGCGATTTGGCAAGGCAGACTGCCTGCCTGCACTGCCTGACCCCATAGCGCCGGCCAGCAAAAGTGTAATCTCGCCGAATTGGCCGGGAGATGATCCCCGTGCATAGAACACAGGCATTATAAGTGGAGTATTTGTGCCAGTTGTCACATAATTGTTGTTGTACGCTAGTTTTTGCGATTCAGTACATTGGGTAGAAAATAGGGGAACAATGTTTACCCCTAAAACATTAACGGCATCCACTGAAGCTTTTGGCATTGAACACATTGACAGTCTTTATCGGTATGCAATCGTGCTGACGCGTAGTCGGGCGGACGCCGAGGACTTAGTGCAGGAGACATACGTCCGCGCGATGGAGGCATTTAGCCGTCTGCGGGAGGACAGTAACGTAAAGGGATGGCTCTTTACGATTCTAAGGAATCTCTGGCTGAACGAGCTTCGCAAACAGAGAAGCAGGCCACAGCTTGTCGAGGTCGATGCTGATGCGCATTTATCCGATGGACTGGTAGGGAGCAATCGAGGTGCTCAAGAGATACTTGAAAGTGAAGAGGACGCGAAGCGGGTGAGGGCGGCAATTGACAAGCTGCCTTCGGAGTTCCAGGAAATTTTAGTCCTGCGCGAATTCGAGGAACTCTCCTACCACGAGATTGCAACAGTTCTAAGCTGTCCTGCCGGCACGGTGATGTCGCGTCTGGGCCGCGCACGTGCCAAGCTACGGGTGTTGCTGAGCGAGGGATGGGGCAGAGGAGCCCAATCCGGAAAGACAAGTCACCATGAACAGTTGCGATGAATTCTACGGGAACGTCCAGTTATACGTCGACGGAGAGCTTACTCCGGAGGAGGGCGAACACCTCTTCTCCCACATGGAGACCTGCGAACTATGCCGTCAATGCCTCGCCGAGGCTGAAGCTTACTCGTCCCGGATCCGTGCTGCTCGTCCTTCCCTTACCGCTCCCGATTCATTACGCGCCTCCGTGTTACGGAGGATGCAGGCGGCGGAGAGTCAGCGGGCTCGTCCGATGCAGGCGCCTCGGCAAAGAACATCAACCTCCCGATTGTGGTCAGTCGGCGCCATTGCAGCTCTCCTGGCGATCTTTGCGGCAAGCGTGCTCTCCTATTACCAACAGCGGCAGCGTGGCACGAATGTGATGCTCCAGACAGCGGCCGTAGCTCACCAGGATCTATTGCAAAACTCCGTTCCGCTGGATATATCCTCGAATTCGCCCGAAGCAGTAGCTGCATGGTTTACAAGCCGGGTATCTTTCCCCTTTCGCATGGCGGACTCAGGGCTGGCTGCTAGTGATGGGGCAAAGTACAAGGTCACCGGTGGAAGACTCCTGACCGCGGGCAATGAACGGCTTGCCATGGTGTCCTTCAGCATGTCAAACGAAGTGATTAGCATGCTGGTTGGCCCGGGTTCCCTCTATACCGCGTCCGGAGGCAAGGTCGTAAAATCTGGTGGCATCGAGTTTCATAGCCGCGATGAAGGTTCGTTCCATATCGTCACTTGGAACAATCGAGGGCTAAGCTATGTGCTCACCTCTGCTATATCCATGGGGAATGCTCATAAGTGTTCGGCGTGCCACGATCAGAATCCTTCGGCTGAAGAGCCCCACCAGGTAACGAAGTTAAATCGTCGCGGATATTGGCAGAGTCGTGCAGAGCCGCTGGTCGCGGTTGCTGCCCCAACCATTCTGCTCCCTCCGGGCGATGGAGCAGATGGAAGCAGACGCTGAGGACCGGCACCCCCTGAGAAATGGAAGCGTCGATGGTGAGAAAAATTCTGCTTCAACTTCCGCACTAGAAATTCAGAAGACGCGTGTGGCCATGCCGCCGCTTTATATGACACCGCTTTATATGAATGGAGAGGTCATGGTAGCGGATGTCTCTGAGAGTTTTGCCCGTGGCTCAGAAATCCTGCTGATGGCCGCATAGTCGCGATTTCCGTCAGCAGGATTTTCTTACACCGGAGTAGTGACCTGCTTTTTCTTGCTGATCTTGCGCAGGAACTCTTCACCCGTGCCAATGTGTTCATCGACCAACCGGTGAGGCGTGTGCGCAAGCCACTCGCTCAGCGAAATGTCCTGGTATTCAGGCGTGGGAAAAACCTCGAGGAAGATTAAATCGGTATCGCCGAGATTCTCGATGTAATGAGGCTTTGACCGTTCGATATAACCGACGTCGCCCGCGTGGAAGTCCATTGTGCGCGCATGTCCGCCAGCGGAAAAGACCGTCATCCGGCCCGTGCCCTTCACGTAATACTGCCATTCGTCCTCATTGGGGTGCCAATGCAGTTCACGCAAGCCGCCCGGCCTGAGTGTGACGATCGCTGCGGCGATGTTGGTCGCGGGGAAGTTCGCCCGGTCAATTATCTTGATGCTTCCCCCTGCTGTCACCTTGGTGGGCTGCATCTTGCTGGTGAAGAAGGCGAAGCTGTTGGGCACCTCCCCAGTCCCGGCATATACCTCTTCTTTTTCTTCTCCGAGGGGGCGAGGCAGCTCGCGTGCAAAGATGAAAAGTTCGCGTGCGGGCACATTGCGGAAGGTCGCATCAGTGGTGTTGAAGTTCTTACTGAGCACTTCCCTGGGAGTGTGATGTAACCAGTCAGTAAGCAGAAAGGTCTCGAATTCGTTGAAGTTGCCATCATCGAAGACCAGAAGAAACTGGCAACCGTCCGGGCCCAGGCCCTGGATGGAATGAGGAATGCCGCCGGGAAAAAGCCAGAGATCGCCTTCGTTGACATCTTCGACGAAGCCCCGGCCTTTGTGATCGACCGCAGTGATCCGTGCGCTGCCTGCGGTCATCAACGCCCACTCGGCGCCGAGATGCCAGTGCAGCTCGCGAATGCCGCCCTTGACAAGGCGCATTTCCACCCCGGCCACTTTTTTCGAGATCGGAAAATCACGCACCGTGACCTGGCGAGTCCAGCCTGCAGCTTCGATTCGTTTATGCGCAAAGCTGAACGGGTATTTAAAGGGCGGCTGTCCGCCGGCGTCGGTGGTCGGTGGATAGACGGAATCAGGTTCCGCTTGATCCAACACCGGGTTGCGGGGCCCTGGTTGTTGCTCATTCACACCGGTGTGACCATCGCCACTCGTGTCTTTCGTTTGCTGTCCTGCGGCGGCGACCGGTAATGCGGCGCCTGCCAAAGCCGCGGAGCTTCTCCCGAGAAAGGTACGCCTGCTCAGACCCTGATTGCGGTCCTGCTCTTCCATGCTATTTTCACTTTCAATTGGATTTTTGCTTCTTATTACAGACGGACATTTTTGCTTCCTTTTACTTTTGCTCCTTTTATAGACGAACCACGATCGTTCTGGCGTTGCAATAGTCCAGAAGTGATGCAGACTCACGCACGTTCTTACTTTGATTTGAGATCGGCCGGAAACGATAGCAGCGGAGGAGAAAGAAGCAGTATCGATCATACCGGGCTAGGGCGAAGGTCATTTCGTACTTCGCCACATGTGCGGATCAATTCAACGAAGCTGGATGAAGGGGGAGTTGATGGAGTGTCTCCCCTCGGGAGCGGATATCGCCATGGAGCCAGGGCAGTGACTTCAAGTGGAGATCATCGGAATCATTAGGTCCTGGGTCAGACGAGGGAGAACCGGAGCATTTAGCAATCCTGGTATTTCCAATTGCGTTGCTTTCCCTCTGTGATCCACTCGATCGCCGTGACGATGCGCTTGTCGCGCGTCTCCGGGCGTTTCGCCTCCGCAATCCACTCTGCGTATTCCCGCTGGCAGCTTGGACTGAAAGCTGAGAACGCGGCTGCTGCTTGCTTGTTTTTCTGGAGCGCTGCGAGCAGTTCCGGAGGTGTCTTGCTGAGGGGCTTGATCTTCGCGACCTTGCGCCGCGCCGCAACCGGGCTCGTATATTGACCACTGTCGATGAAAGCGGCAGCTTGGCGGATCCAGCCAAGCATGAGCTTGTCGGCGGGCAGGTCCTCCAGGCTGGTGATTCGGCCCAGCGATCCCATTCCGTCTGCGCGTAAAACCTTGGCCTCACGCAGCACCGCACCGATCTCCTCCCCCCAAAAGCCAAAGCTGCAATGCTCTTTGAAGGCTGACATATTAGCGAAGATTGCACCGCGATACTCAAAAAAAGGGCGGCTCCACTTCATCGTCTCTTCGACGTCGGGACAGCCCTGGTGCACAAGCTCCCGGAGATGGCTGATAATCGGTTCCGCAAAAGGGCGAATCCCCGAAATATAGGCGTCAACGGCTGGGTTCAGATTCTTCACCGGGTTCATTGGTCACCCTCTGAAAAACCAAATTTTACCACTCGCGATTCCGCCGGGATAAGGCAGAGCACCGGAGGCGATTCCTCAAGCTGGAAAGGCGAGGACCGGAAGCGCAGATCAGGTTTACCGGTCGCCCGTGGTCCACGGAAAACGGCGAAAAGGCCGCCCGGCAACAGGGCGGCCTTTTCACTTAGGGAGAACAGTTCCAACGGAGGCAAAGCCATCAGAACTTTCTGGCGAAATACTATGGTCGGGCAAACCGGGTGTCAAGGCAAAATCCCTGCCCCCCTAAACCCCTGATTTTCGACCCCTTTTGGCGGGTCGGTCTAAATTTACCTCAGCCACAGATCTTCGCCTTGTCTTCGCTTTAACTCCCTCGGGTTATGGCTGAACCCTAGCAGAATGTGTAATTTACACGATGATTTGCACTAGCTCTTGTTCAATTTTGTCATTCCCGTAAATGGAGGCTGATGAAATCCGCATCTGCCAGCGTCGACGCAGGCTTTCCGCGCAGGCGGCGGTAGAAAGCGCGACCGCCCCCGAAAAAAACTCCCAGCAATAACGCCGCTCCGCCCAGGATTGCTGTCAATGTAATGATGCCAACCAGCAGTTTGGCGGTCTTTGAAACTTCACTAACGTAACCCTGTGGATGGTTCCAGGTGACATCGGCGTTGTAATTCACTTCGGAAAGCAACTTGCGGGCGCCATCCGCCGAAAGCGACCCACTGGTGACACCCACCAGCGGACCGCTGCGTCGGCTTTGAAGGGCCTCAGGAGAGCTCTGGGTGAGCTGGCTAGGCCATTGGGCAGCCGCAGTATTGCCAGCCGCCAGAAAGACGGCCACGGCCCGCAGACGGTCGGCCGCGAGCTGCGGAGTGGGATAGTCGATCAAGGTCAGGGTGCCGTCGCCATCGCGACTGGAATATTGTGCGGTCAGCACCTCGGCCCCCCGGCCAAAGTCGATCAGAGACGGCGGTAAGACCCCTCCTCCGCGGACATAGCCGATCGGTCCCAGGGCGTAGCGGCTGGATTGACTATCTAGCGAGGCTTGAGGTAGATACCCAGGCAGCGGCGGAGGAACGCCAAGGCCTCCTTCCGGTTTCGGAAGAGTTCCGGCGAGTTCGCGCAGCTCCGCGGCGGACATGGAAGTAAGGTGATCGAAGGTGGCGTCGACCACCGTCGATCCCTGCCAGAAGAGTACCCGGGTTCCGTCGAAGACCCCTCCGTAGCCAACCTCCTGCTTCGGCAGACCAGGACGGCGGTAGAAGGTATATGCCGCATAGGCGCCTGAGGCGTCGTCAAAACGGATTGCGCGGACATTCAGCTTGTCGCCATTTCTGATGTAGGTCGCCGAACTGGCTTGCGCAAAGCCGTCTTCCCTGAGCAGATCGGCATTCGCCACATCGGCGGTCTCGGGGGCTGGGCTTGACACCGGCCGTGGGTCGGCGTGCCAGCCAGCAAAGTCCGTGGGGAGGAGCGAAGGTTGTGCGGCAGCCTTCACTGGCGGCTTGGCCCCGGCCAAAGTGCAGGAAAATACGAAGGCAATAGTCAGGCCCGATATCTTCGGTAGATGGCGGTAATGCATACTCATTTGATGTAGAGACTACCACCGGTGACCTCGGGTTAGCTTCGAGGCCGTGCGCCCCGGCAAAACCGAACTCGGCTGGCGGCAGCCCCTGTCAACGTCCGCCCGCCGATTCTACTTCAGCGATACCTCCAGAATCTGGATGGCATACGGCGGCACCGTGTGGCTAAAGCTGTCCTTCACTCCGGTAAGGGCCGTCTCCGTAGGAACAATGTGCATCGGATCGGCAAGAGTGTTGGTGTCCTGCGTAGTTTTAGAACTCAGGCTAATGAGCTTGGCAGTCGATCCGATCGTACCTGCGCCCATGAGTCGAAGATCGACCGGCTGCGGAACGGAGGATGCATTCACCAGCTTCAGATAGAGAATCCCTTTGTCTTCGTCCTTGGTTGCGGAGTAAAAAAAGCGCGGACCACCACCGCTGACCGTCGAGCCGACCACCTCTTTGCCAAGATGATTGGCGAACATCACCTGGGCATAGTAGCTGGGCGAACCATAACTGGTAAGGGTGTCATAGCCGATGAGGTCGGTACGCCATTGCATGCCGCCGGGGTTGACATTGACCAGCAGCGGCGCGTAGCTGGCCATGACCACAATATCGCTGTTGCGCTCCATGCCCGTCATCCACGCAGCATCGCCGAGCGCTGCTCCGAAGTTCGGCGTGGGGCCGCCTTCGCGCGTCGCCCATTCCCCGACAAAGATCTTAGGACCATTGCGATCAGTCCCATCGTAGTGGTGGACGTCGGCAAAGAACTCCTCCGCCTTCTTGTAATAATGATCGTCGACAACATCGGGCTTGATGCTGCTGACCGGTGTCGTGGCGATGAGTTGCAGCTGCGGATACTTCTGCTTGATCGCTTTATAGAATTGAGCATAGCGGCCGTCATAGCTGCCCGATTTGTCGAAGAAATCTTCGTTGCCAACCTCGACATAGGTCAGCGAAAACGGCGCAGGATGCCCATTTTTTGCGCGAATTGCGCCCCATCTCGTGTCGCTGCCGCCGGTGACGTATTCGATCTCGTCCAGCGCGTCCTGAACGTACGGATCAAGAGCAGCGCCAGGTTCGACGTGCTCCTGCATCATCGAATATCCGGCATAGACGGCCAGCACCGGCTGCATGTGCAGGTCTTCGCACCAATATAAAAATTCCAGCAAACCCATCCCATCCGACGAGTGGTAATGCCAGGGGCTCGGATGGGTGGGCCGATCGACCCAGGGGCCAATGGTCTTCTTCCAGTCGAAGCGCTCTGCGATATGGTCGCCTTCGAGGTAATTTCCCCCCGGAAAGCGCAAGAACGCGGGATGCATGCCCGCGAGCTTCTCCATCAGGTCGATCCGGAACCCGTGCTCGCGGTCTTTGTAAGTTGGAGGGAAGAGCGAGACCAGGTCGAGCCAGAGCGTGCCCGGATGTTCGACCGACAAAACCAGGTGATTGGTGGCGGAGACCGAGACCTGACCAGTTTTTAGAACTGTGCTGTACTGTTTCCACTCCGAAGTAATCGATGGAATCGTAGCGCTCGCCACGGCTCTTCCGCTCTGGTTATCAACAATGCTGATTTTGACCGGGCCGAGCGAAGGCGCATCGGTCTTCGCGTAGAACGAAGCCTGATACGTGGTGTCGGGGCGGACCGGAATTCCCCAGTAGCCATCATTGAGCACGCCGGCCTGTTCGCCGGGACCCGCCTGCTTGATGGTGACCTTCAGGCAGCGGGGCAGGGCAGTGCTGGGACCGTTGGCCGGGTCAACGCTGATGGAGGCCTGCGCGCTTCCTTCGGTGACCGCGACCCAGTGTTCGAGTGCGTCCCATTGCGGCCCTGGAGCGCGGCCGTTGACCAGCTCCGCGTAGAGGCCGCCGTCATAGGAGTAATTAATCTCCTCGGTCATGAGGCCGTAGAGCGTAGGACTCACCTTGGCAATCGGTTTGTCCGCCTGAATATTCAAAGTGACGGGCGGGGCCGGTTGTGCGTAGAGCGATTTGCTTAGCGATAGCAGGGCAAGAGGGAGCAATTTGCTGGCGAAGCGGGAACCAAACATCTTCTGGATGACCTCGGGAGAGCAGCCGTGACGGAAACGTTTACCCGCGCAATTGTAACGGACACCAGGGTCAAACGCCCAGGGTTATTCACAATTCCGGCTCAGTCTGTCCTCCTCAATCGCCAGGCAGATGGCCGGAGTTTTCGGCAAGCCGGACGCCGCTTAATCCACTCACATAACGGGCGACACCGCGGTAGAGCGATTCGGCGATGCGCTGCCGATAGCTCGGATCGCGCAGCTGGCGGGCATCGTCGGGATTCGTCAGGAAGGAAATCTCCGCGAGGATCGATGGCATGTTCGCGCCGATCAGCACCACAAACGGAGCCTGCTTGACCCCGCGGTCCTTCAACCCGGGATTCCCTTGATCCAGTCCGTCGTAGAGATACTTCTGAACGTCGGACGCGAACTCTCGCGACTCATCGATCTTGTCGTGGAGAGCGATCTTCTTCACCAGATCGGAGAGTTGATGAATCGACTGCTGCGATACCGCGTTTTCTCGTGCCGCCAACTCGAGCGACTCGGGCGAAGCGGTGAAATTCAGGTAGTAAGTTTCCACTCCGCGCGCGCTCGCATCCAAACTGGAATTGGCATGGACGGAGACGAAGAGATCGGCCTGCGCCTTATTGGCGATGGCGGTCCTGGTTTCGAGTGGAATAAAAGTGTCGTCGCTGCGGGTGAATATCACGTCGGCGCCGAGGCGCTGCTTGAGCAGCTTTCCGAGCCGCAACGAAACGTCAAGCACCACATCTTTTTCCTGGATGCCGTCTGGCCCGAGAGTGCCCGAATCGTGACCGCCGTGCCCTGCATCGACGACGATGCGCCCGATCTTGAGACCCAACGCTCGCACCATGGAACGTCCACCAGCGGCGGTCGGGTCGGCCTCGTGAATGCTTGCCGAGGTTACGGCATTGGGATCGGTATTGTCTTTGTCTTTGCCGCGCTTGGCGGTCCGGGCTGGCGTTGTTTTCGTAAGGTCCGGCTGCGCAGCGGGCGTGGTGCCGGCGACCGAAGCCGCGATCGGCGCAGTTGTGGGATGACTGGTCGCCTTGATGCGGTCAGGCTGACGGCTGAGAGAGGCGATGTCCTGGCTCGCTTCCGTCCGCGATGTAGCCGGGTCGCCGGGAACGACCACGGCAGCGGGTCGATTTGCCTGGGTTGGCAAGGGCGCCGTGCGACTCGGAGTGCTTGTCACCGGATTTGGGATGCTGCTTGAGGCTACCTTCGAAGATGGCGGCGCCTTCGAGGGCGACGGCACCTGACTTACCGGTTGGGAAGAATTTGGTCGCTGCGGATTTTGCAATGACGCTGGGGCAGTGGGTTGGACCGGGCTTTGATTTGCCGGGGCTTGCGCGATCTGAGTGTTTGCCGTGCCCGGCTTGCGCCCGTGGATGTCGATAATGAGGCGATAGGGATTTGGCAACAGGAAGGCCGAGTAATCGCTCACATCGCTGACGTCAAGAACGATGCGAGTCACGTCATTCGAGAACTGCGCCACGCGAATGCGTTTCAGAAAACCATCGTCGGTGACGGTGACCGATTTTCCGATGAGCTCCGGCGAGAGCTTCGCGCCATGAAGGTCAAAAAAGATGCGGTCCGGGTCGGGCACGCGGGCAGCTTCGTATTGGACCTCGTCGCCAAGATCGATGGCGACTCGGGTGTAAATCGCGGTCGACCAATGGCGTACGCCGGTGACCGAGACCGGCCTGGCATTGCGCCGCGGCTCAGAGACAGCTACTGGCTGTGGGGAGAAGGGAAGAGGTGTTTCTATCGCTATTCTTGCTGGAGGCACAACCGGGCTAGCGGAAATCGGCTGTTGAAGGGAGGGGCTTGGCGCGGCGGCAGGCCTTATCGGAGGCGGTGGCGTGGAGGTGGACTGCGCGGTCGACGGGGTTGCCTTTGTCCTCGTCGCTGCATCGGTCCTGCTGGACCCGGCCTGCTCGCTCTGAGATGCCATTGCCGCCGTGAGCACGGTGTTCGAGCGCCTCGAGGCGGCAGTCGGCGTCGATGAGCGCGGCGATCCCGCGGCGAGCGCGGGCGGCGGCTCGACGCCGTGTTTTTTCGCTGCCTGCTCCTCGGTGTGTATGTCTTTGAGATCCTGGTGGGCCTGGGTAGCGAACGGGCTATGAGGATATTGCTTGAGAAAAGATTGAAGCTGCGCCTTGGCATTGGGGCGATCGTCCAGCGCCCTGAGATTGAGATCGGCCTCGGCGAACAACGCCTCCGGGCGATAGCGGCTACCGGGGTATTCGCGACGGAGAAATTCGTACTGGCCGAGCGCATCGTGGAGGGACTTTTCGTCATTGAAGACGCGGCCCTCTTCGCCCAGCAGCTGCGCGACGGCAAAGACGCTGGCATCCGCCTTTGGTGAAGCAGGGTCGGCGTGATAGACAAAGCGGTAGAGCTCAAGGACGCGCTCGTAGTCTCGCTTGCTGCGCTGTTCTTCGGGACGGGAGGCGAGCGCCTGACGGGCTCGCTGGGCGCGGTCGAAAGGGGACTGCGACTGAGTCGGCCGGCCGGTGGGCGATCCAAAACCGGGGAGTGCCAGCAGCGCAAGCAGTATCAGGAGCAGCGAGGATCGCTCCGCCCTGGCGAGTGCTTCAGCGGCCGTGATCTTGCGGTTTGGGAGGCGCATGGGTCCTCCGAATCGAACCGAACGCGGCATAAAGTATCGAGGGTTTCCCCGCCACAGACACTCTCATTATAAGTTCGCGCCGAGTAGCAAAGACCCGGAAACCGGCCTCCGGTTGCGTCAGGGAACCCAAAACCCAACCCGAGAACGCCTATTCCCGAAGACCGCGACGCTGCCGACGGAAGCAGAAGCGACTGCCGGTTGGCTACGCCGACTTAAGTCGGCACGCACAAGAGCAGTCGCAGGCCTAAGCCAGCAACGACGCGACTACCTCCGGCACGCTTGCCAAAGCCGAGTCGAGTTGGTGGGCATCCTTGCCTCCGGCCTCGGCCATGTCTGGGCGTCCACCGCCCGAGCCTCCAACCTGTTTGGCAACGGGCCCGATGATCTTGCCGGCCTGTAGCCTGCTGGTAAGGTCTTTGGTGACGCCGACGATGATCGCGACCTTGCCATCCTCTTGCGGGGAGCCGAGGACGACCACTCCCGAACCGAGCTTATTACGAAGGTTGTCGACCAGCACGCGCAGCTGCCCGCGATCGAGCGAACCAACTTTTTGCGCGAGGACTTTCACGCCCTTAACCTCGACTGCCTGGTCGGCGGCCGAGCTGACCGACGAAGCCGCGGACTTCATGCGCGCTTCATCGAGTTCACGGCGAAGTTTTTTCAGATCCTCTTCGTTGGAGGCAATCTTCTGGCGCAGCGCTTCGGCCGGGGAGAGTTCAATGCTCGGCGCCAGTTGGTTGGCCAGCTGCGCGACCGCGAAGTCGCGGCGGAATTCTTTGAGCGCGCCTAATCCGGTGATGGCTTCGACGCGACGAACCCCCGAGGACACTGAGCCTTCGCCGAGCAGCTTGATGGTGCCTATCTCTCCAGTCGCGCCAGTGTGCGTGCCTCCGCAAAGCTCAGTGGAGAAGTCGCCGATCTTGACCACCCGCACCTTCTCGCCATACTTCTCGCCGAAGAGCGCCATCGCGTGATACTCGTTCACGGCGACATCGATCGGCACATCTTCGAGGGTGACGACGCCAGTATTCGCGAGCACCTCCTTATTAATGATGTCTTCGATTTCTTGGAGTTCCTCGTCGGCGATCGCGGTGAAGTGCGAGAAGTCGAAGCGCAGGCGATGGTCGTCTACCAGCGATCCGGCCTGCTTTACATGCTTGCCGAGGACCTCGCGCAGTCCGGCGTGAAGCAGGTGGGTCGCGGTGTGGTTGCGCCGTGTGGCGTTGCGGTAATTTGTATCAACCACGGTGTCGACTTTGTCGCCAACGCGAATCGGCTGACGGACGAGCACCTTGTGGGCGAAGACTCCCTGCACCGGCTTGGTCGCGCCGCTGACCTCGGCGACGATGGAGTTGTGGTCGTCGGAGTAGAGCCAGCCGATGTCCCCAACCTGTCCACCGGAGTCGGCGTAGAAGGAAGTGTGATCGAGGACGACCTCGACCTCTTCACCGGGCTTGGCTTCCTGAATGCCAATGCCATCCTTAATGATGGCGAGGACTTCGGCGCCTTCGACACTGAGTTGCCGGTAGCCTTCGAAATCGGTCTTCGGGAGTTCGCGGAAGACCGGGCTCGCGGATTTTTGCGAGCCACCTTTCCAGGAGGCGCGGGCGCGGGCTTGTTCGGCGGCGCGAGCTTGCTCGAAGCCTTCGAGGTCGAAGTGGATGCCAGCATCATGGGCGGCATCCATCATGAAATCGAGGGGAAGGCCGAACGTTTCGTAGAGGTGGAATGCCTTGTCGCCGGTCAACGAACTCAATTCCTGATGCAGCATCCTCGATCCGACTTCCATGACCCGAGCGAACTGCTGCTCTTCCGCAAAGACTACCTTTGCAACCCGATCAGCGTTCTCTATCAGCTCCGGATATGCAGATTGCATTTCATCGCGCACTGCGTAGACCATGTCGCGCATGAACGGCTTTTCTTGCCCGAGCAACCGACCGTGTCGAATCCCTCTGCGAAGAATTTTGCGCAGCACATAGCCGCGTCCTTCGTTTGCAGGGAGAACACCGTCGGAGATCAGAAATGTCGCGCACCGGGCATGGTCAGCGATGATTCGCAGCGAAGCGTTGCCCACGTCATCCGCGGTGTTGGTCAGTTCGGCGGCGCGTTTAATAAGCGGAGTGAACAAGTCAGTTTCAAAATTCGACACCACCCCCTGCAACACCGCGGCAGTCCGCTCAAGCCCCATGCCTGTATCGATCGATGGCTTCGGAAGAAGGTTCAGCGTCCCAGTAGAATCCCGCTCGAACTGCATAAAAACCAAATTCCAAATCTCAACATAACGGGCATCGTCTTGCGGGAATGGCAGGTCTTTTCCCGGCGTTTCAGAAGCCTCAATCCCCATGTCATAGAAGATCTCCGAACAAGGCCCGCAAGGCCCAGTGTCTCCCATGGCCCAGAAATTGTCCTTCATCCCCATTTCGAAGATGCGTTCTTTAGGGACACCGACGTCGAGCCAATACTGCTCGGCTTCGTCGTCGCGGGGCACGCCGTCGGCGCCCTCGAAGATGGTGACGTAGAGCTTGTCCTTGGGAATGCCAAACCATTCGTCGGAGGTGACGAGTTCCCAGGCGTAGGCGATTGCCTCGCGCTTGAAGTAGTCGCCGAAGGAGAAGTTGCCGAGCATCTCGAAAAACGTGTGGTGGCGGCGGGTGAAGCCGACATTTTCAAGATCGTTATGCTTGCCTCCGGCGCGGACGCACTTCTGCGACGTCGTTGCCCGCGAGTAGTCGCGCCGCTCGACGCCGAGGAAGACGTCCTTGAACTGGTTCATGCCCGCGTTGGTGAAGAGCAGCGTCGGGTCATTATGGGGGACGAGTGACGACGAGTGGACGCGGCGGTGCCCTTTGGTTTCAAAGAACCTCAGGAACATCTCGCGGATTTCAGAGCCGGACATATATCGCATACGGACTTTCAGTTTACGTGAGCCGATGGCCGTAGCGGTTGGGTGCTGGCTTGCGGCCGTTCATTTTGCCGTCAAGAGGGTCGCGTGATTGACTGCACTGGCACGGCTCAGATCATGTGCGGTGTCCAGATCTCTCCTTCGAGTAAGCGCACCGGATCGGTTGCTTGATGAAGGGACGCGAAGTCTCGGGCGTGCTCCCGCATCCCGAGGACCGAACAGAGGGCGTCGAAAGCGTCTTCCGAGCCTCTGGCGTGGGCGAGGACGTCTTCCGGGAGAAAAGTGTATTCCGGCCGCCGGAGATGAGCGATGCGAAAGGCTTCGCTACTCTTATTACCGGGTCCGGTAAAAAGGCGTGGGTAAATCTCGAGCGCTACCGGGAAGCCGGTCGCGGTGAAAGGCCAGATGCTGAAGCCGGCGCGGCGCAGTTCCCGCAGAATGGGAATGCCGCGAAGCGAGCCGGTCCCGACCGCTCCCGCTCCTCCGATCTGAAAAGGCGATTTCGGCTGAATGCCATTCAGCTGGCCATTGAATTTGCGATCTGTCTGGCGAAAGCCTTGCCACGCGGGCGCGCGGTGATGGTCTGGGCGGCGGCTGCCTTTTCTTCCCCAGCAGAAGGCGTTTGCCTGGGAGAGCCATTCTTCGCCTTTGCCATTGGCGACGAGCGCCCAGAATTCCTCAGCGCGCTCACAGCCTTGCATGCGAACAAACCAGGCCGGAAAAGAGAAGGCGAAGTCGAGACCGGCGATGAGGTTGGGAGTATCCACGGCCGCCGCCACGAGGTATTCGGCCGTTTCATCGCGCGTGCGGCCGCTGGTGAGGGAGACATTGTTCTCGCTCCAATCCGCGATCCAGATCTTCTTACGCTGATTGGAAATGGTGCGGTCCCCCGACCAATCCACCACGATGATTCGAGGCGAGGCCATATTCATCGAACCCTCTCGTGCGAGCTTCAAGTGTGCATAGACCTCGCGCAGCGGGAGACTACGAGGAACGTCCTTTAGCTTGTCACTGTTCGCCGGGTTCTCAAAGCATCATTCAGCAATTATGGCGGGAAAGGTGTTTTCGGGCCGCCAGAGGGATCGAATCGAGCCCCTTCGTGATCGCTCGCCGCTTATCAATTCCTTACGCCATCCTTACCGGTCGATTATGGCTCGCTGCCTAAGATCGGTGATGGAGGGACTCGATGCCGGCCCATGAAAGAGTTCGACTTCAGGCGACGTCCGGGTGCCTGTTTGTAACCCGAACTAATCAACGAGAAAGATCAATGAATTGATACGGGTTGGCCGGTACTTTCCTCAGCCGAGCGGTGGGCTGGAGAACAGTTGAAAGCTGCGATTCAGGCATGCGGCCGAACGACTACAGAGCTGCTCTACAACTTCAGGCGGAGTGTAACCGCCAGACCGATAGGACGGTGTCATGAATTTTCTCGGACGATCCGCGTGCTGCGGAGCAATGTTTCTCGTACTTTGTTCAGGAGGAATCTGTCGGCTTTCCGCCCAGGCCGCGGGGTCGGCGGCCGTAGGCGCCACACTGGCTAAGGCAAATGGCGACCAGGCAGTGTCGCTAAAGGATGCAAGTCCAGATATGAAGACGGAGACGGCCGCCGCAGCCGATCCTGCGTCTGCATCTGCGGCAGCGGACGCTTCGGCAAGTTCTTCAGATGACGCCCACGCAAATCCCCAGGCACCGGAGCCGAATCCCGGCACAGTGCCGCCGCTGGCTGGTCCAAAGGCTGGATTCTTCACTCGCTGGGGACAAGCCTACGTGGCAGACTGGCATGGGAATGCCCCAGGGACCGATCCAAAGCTGGTGTCGCCGCGCCGCGGTACGCCGCCGCCTATCTTTTCACCGCCCTTTCCGGCAACCGACTGGCCGATCGGCGGCACGATTTTGATCGGCGCTCCGGATACACAGACCTATCCGCTCATGCAGGCGGTAAATGAAAACAAATCGCGCGAGAAATGGTATGGCTGGGTTTCGATCGGAGCCAACGGCTCGACCAACAACCGCGGCCATGTGCCCAATGTCCCCGCGAATTTCCCGTCGGCCTACGACGAATACCCCAACACCATCGTGCTTGACCAGTTTGCGGTCTACTATGAGCGCATCCCTAACGAAGCGCAGCAAGACCACTTCGACTGGGGCTGGCGCATCGCTAGCCTTTATGGACAGGACTATCGCTTCACTACCTCCAAAGGCATGCTGAGCCAGCAGCTGCTGGTCAAGGGCGCGCAGTATGGCTGGGACCCGGTGATGTTCTATCTGGATTTCTATCTGCCTCACATCGGCGAGGGCACCAACATCCGGGTAGGGCGGTATATCTCCCTGCCGGACATTGAAGCACAATTGGCGCCGAACAATTACAGCTACTCTCACTCTATTCTTTACACGGTTGATTGCTATACCCAGCTAGGCATGAACTGGACGACCAAAATCAACAAGCATTGGACGGTGCAAGGCGGCATTTCGCCGGGCTGTGATGTTATGCCCTGGACCACCGACGCCCAGGTGACCGGGAATGTCTGTGTGCAGTTCACCTGGAGCAACGGCGGCGACGCGCTTTATACCTGCGACAACACCATCAACAAAGGTAAGTACGCTTATAACAACTTGACCGCGTTCTATGAGACCTGGTACCACCGCATCAACGACCATTGGCACACTGATACCGAGGCCTGGTATCAGTACATGCGAGATACACCAAACATGTATTGGTATAACGGGACCGATCCAAATACAGGCATTCAGTATGCGAACACTCCGCAGACGCCGTGGCCTGAGGCGACCAACTATCGCCCTGGAGACGGTGCGGTCAACCTCAACTTTGGCGCGATCTGCGTTGACCCGCGCTTACCGGCAGCGCAGCAACCGGCCCACTGCTATGCGGGCGAATGGGCAATCACCAACTACGTTGAGCATAACTTCTGGAAAAACCAGGCTTCGCTCAACATCCGCAACGAAGTGGTGGACGATATCAAGGGCCAGCGTATCGGAACCCCGGGCATCTATGAGGAGCATATGGTTGGCTTCAATTTCTGGGCGGGATCGACGGTAACTTTCCGGCCTGAGGTTAGCTTCACCAGATACTACGGGAAGTACGATTTGAGGGCGCTGAATACGGCCCCAGGATCCGCTCCCGCTCACTTGGAAAACGGAATTCCACAAACCGGCAAGAACTACGCCGTAACTCTTGCTGCGGATCTTATCTGGCACTTCTAACAAGACAGCAATTCAGCAAACTGCACAGTGGAGATGTCGCTGACGAAGCCGCCGGCCTACTCATAGCCGGCGGCTTCATTGAGGTCGATGGTCTCGATGGCGGCGAGAGTCTCGTCGGAAACATTCCAGCTTTTCAAGACTTTGAAGATGACTCCGAGTGAAAATCCTCCGCGAACCAGGAGCCTGACAACTCGCGCGGACTCTTTTTCGGTGGCGGGCTGCTTCACTCGCTTGCGCTCCAGGTGCTTGCGGGCCAACTCCTCTTCGCTGACACTTTCATAGGCAACATCGAGAGTGGAGGAGATCAGCTCCGAAGCAACGCCCTTTCTCGATAGCTCCTGTTGCACGCGTCGTTTGCCGAACTTGTCGTTTTCCTGACGGAGGCGAGTAAAGGTGACGGCATAGGCAGGATCATCGAGATAGTGCTGCTCTTCGAGGCGCGTGACCACCGCGAGGATCTTCGCCTGTCCGGACTCTCCTTCTTCGACGCGGCTGCGCATGAGGCGTTTGAGTTCAACCACAGTGCGCATGCGGCGGCCGAGCGCGCCGACGGCGTACTCATAGAGCTTCGCTTCGTCGAACGGCTCAGGTCTTTTCTTTGGCTTGAAACTCATGGTGACTTGGGCACCTCAACTGCCGGGCCCTTAGGGGCCATACTGCTGAAAGCGACGCGCTCACGGCTGCGGCTTCGTATACTGATCGACCCAATCGTTGACGGTCTTATACCAGAGCTGTGAGTTTTGTGGCTTCAGCACCCAATGGCCTTCGTCTGGAAAGTAGAGCATCTTCGAGGGGATATTCTGCCGCTGCAGAGTAGTGAAGAGCTGGAATCCTTCAGAGACATCGAGGCGGTAATCGAGCTGGCTATGAATAACCAGCGTGGGCGTCTTGAAGTTCTTCGCTGCCAGTGCGGGCGACCATTTGCGATAGGGGTCGAGCGAGGCGGGCTTGCCGTAATAGTCCCAGGGCTTGCCTTTGAACTCCCACTCGTTGAACCAAAGTTCCTCGGTGTCCCCATAGGCGGAGACCGGATTGAACATGCCATCGTGGCTGACAATGCACTTGAAGCGGTCGGTGTGGCCGAGGATCCAGTTCGCCATGTACCCGCCGTAGCTTGCGCCCATCGCACACTCGCGGGTCTTATCGATATAGGGGAAGCTACGCTCCGCGTAATCGAGGCCGCGCATCAGGTCAATAAAGGGCTTGCCGCCCCAGTCGCCGTTGACTCCGTCAACGAATGCCTGCCCATAGCCGGTCGATCCGCGCGGATTGATCATGAGCACGACATAGCCATTGGCGGCAAAAAGCTCAGCGTTCCAACGATAGCTCCAGGAGTCGCCCAATGCGCCCTGCGGCCCTCCGTGGATGATCAGTTTGACGGGGTATTTCTTGCCGGGGTCGAAGCCTGGGGGTCTGATGACGAAGCCCTGCACTTTGACCTTGCCGATGGAGGGGAACCAGAAAGAATCCATGCTGGGCAAGTCGATTTGTGTGAGCAGCCCTGTGTTGAGGTGGGTGATCTGTTTTTCCTCCGCCGGAATCACGGGGATGCCATGGACGGATGAACCGTTCGAAGCAGAAGAGGTGGCGGCTGCGTTCAGAACGAGGATCTCGCCGGGCATTCGGACCGTCATTTTTGCGACCACCAGCGTTCTGCCATCCGTCGACATATGAGCATCGCCGAACTCGCCCGCCTTCGTTATATTGATGAGCCTAAATCGGTCGCCGCCGGTCGAGTCCAGTTGCAGCTGATAGAGAGGCTCTTCGCCTCGATCTCCGCTAGTAAACAAGATATTGTGCGATCCGGGATGCCAAAGAAATTCATCAACCCAATTGTCGAATGCGGGCATCGGGTCCGTGATCTGCTTCGATTGCCGGTCGAAAAGCATCAAGCGAAATCTGTCGCTTTCATATCCGGCCCGGGCCTGAGAACGAAAGGCGATGTACTTTCCATCTGGCGAATACGCAGGACTGAAGTTTCCTCCAGCACTCGTCGTGAACTTCACCGGCTTGGCGGCCGGATCGTCCAGGCGCAGCGTGAAGATGTCGACATGAGTCGAGGTCGCGGGCACCGCGTCTAGGTTCTCTTCAAAGGCGATCTCTTTGCTGTCGGGCGAGAAGGCGTAGGCGTCGGGTCCTCCGAGCGAGAATGGCGGAACGTCGTGAGTGTCTCCCGGATTAAGGTCGCGGGGAGTTCCCCCGTTAGACGGGACTAGGAAGAGATGGCTGCGCTTGTCGCCGGTAAAGGCATTCCAATGCCGATAGAGGAGCGCGGTGAAGATGCGGGCCTTCACCTTGGAGGCGGCGCGTTCGTCATCCCGCTGTTTGTCGCAGGCGTCCTGCTGGTCAGGAGTCGCGGGACAGTCAGGATAAACTGCTGAGGTGAAGAGAATGCTCTGGCCGTCAGGCGACCAGGTGGCGCCATCGGCCTCAGTCGAGATGCTGGTCAGCTTGTGGGCTTCGCCGAGCGTTCCGGTCTCGCCGTCGAACGGCGCCAGGTAAATCTGCTGTCCTCCATCGCGGGGGCTCAGGAAGAGAATCTGCTTGCCGTCTGGGGAGAAACGACCCCGGCTTTCGCCCGCCAAGGAGGCAGTAAGAGCGACTTCTTTGCCGCCGCCTGTCGGGACGATCCACAGGTGCGAGGTCTTGGTGTTTTTCTCGAGATCGACGTCGGTGGCCGAAAAGAGCACCCACTTGCCATCTTTAGATAGATCGATATCGCCGAGCCGGCGCATCTTCATCATGTCCTCAAAGGTCATGGGGCGGCGCGACTGGGCGGGAAGCTGAGCGGCCGCAAGCGCGAAGATGCAGAAGGCGGCGACTTTCTGAGTGGATTGCATTTGTTGCCTAGTGTACTGGGTTTAATGAGGTTGATGAACGCTCGTTCCGAAATCCGAACGAGGAAGAGACGCCCGGGTCTTATTGGAACGAGAGTCTTCTTGTACCCGGGCTAACCTGGAATACCCGTATTCCCAGCGTTTTGGGAAATGAGCCGAGCATCAGATTTTTCCTTCGGGGAGTGGTCAGAATGAATGCATTCATCCTTTCTGCGAAGCGGATCGTCTAAACAGTCGTGTATCTGGGAGTGGCGATAGACTAGCGGGTATGGGAACTTTCGCAATGGCAGGCAGACTACGGGGTTTTTTCTTGGGAGCAGCGCTGCTTGCAGCAACGAGCGTTGCGGCGCTGGCGCAGGTTTCGTATACGCCGATGCCGATGGACCAGGGTTTCGGCCCGCTTGATAAAGCCCAGCCGGCCATCCCGCCCGACCAGATCATCGCCAAGTTTACTGCCAAAGAGAGTGCTTTTCGCCAAGCCCTGAACAATTACGTCTACCGCCGCAGCGTCAAGGTGCAGACCGTCGACGACGATGGCAAAGTCGATGGCGAATACTACGAGCTGACCGATGTAGCTTTCGACTCGACCGGCAGGCGGACTGAGCACGTCCTCCAGGCTCCGGCGAGTACGCTTGAGCGAATCATGATGAGCCCGGCCGATTTTGCCGACATCCAGCAGCGGCTGCCGTTTGTGCTGACTCAGGAGGATGTTGGCCAGTATAACGTCACCTATGTCGGTAAGCAGAAGGTGGATGAGCTGGATACCTATGTCTTCGATGTGGCGCCGAAGGTGATGGAAAAGAAGCACCGCTATTTTCAGGGGAAGATCTGGGTCGACACCCAGGATTTGCAGATCGTCGTCACCAACGGCAAGAATGTGCCGGACGATACCCGCAAAGGCCACGAAGACCTCTCACCGCCCTTCGTCACTTACCGGGAAGAGATCGATGGGAAATACTGGTTTCCGGTGTATACCAAGGGGGACGGCATCCTGCACTTTTCCGGAGGAAGCGGCTACATCAGCCAGGATGTCCATATCCGCGAGTTCGTCAAGTACACCGACTACCGGCAGTTCAAGTCAACGGTCAAGGTCACCTATGATGGCCAGGACATCGGTAACGGCAGCGGAAACAAACCTGATGGCTCCAGCCAGCCTGCGCCGCAGCAGCAGACGCCTCCAGCAACTCCACCTGAAGCGACGCCCCCCAAGTAGGAAGGGCGCTAGTAGGAAGGGTCCTTGGAGCGGGGCGAAACGGAAACGTCCAAAACGGACATCCGTTTACCAGTCGCATTCGCGAACCCTGCGAGCTGGCATCGGGGGGTTAGAATATACGGAGCGGCCTCGCGGTATTCTCCCGGGCGTGGCTCTCCGAAATCTATCCTATGGCTACCATTACTACTCCCGAAGCGCCAACTTCTTCTCCTGTCAACAAGCCAAACTCTGTGCAGGCTTCACGCGCTCAGGTATTTGACGCATTCCGACGCTGGGGCTACTTGCAGGCGCAGCTCGATCCACTGGGCCAGTATCTGCCGCCGAAGACCATCCCGGATCTCGATCTGACGGGTCCCGATGCTGACGAAGCGCGCGGCTATTACTGCGGCACGGTAGCGGCGGAGTTCATGCACATTGCTGACGCCGGGCGCCGCGAGTGGATTCAGGAGCGCCTTGAAAACCGCGCAAATTCGCGCAAAGAACTGCAAATTCAGGACCAAAATCGCACGCTGGAGCTACTATTGCGCGCGGACCTTTTCGAGCAGGTGATCCAGTCGCGCTACCTGGGCACAAAGCGGTTTTCGCTTGAGGGTGTGACGGTCCTGGTGCCGTTCATTGACGAGCTGTTGCACCACGCGGCTGAGCATGGCGCGGTGAGCGGCGTGATCGGCATGAGCCATCGCGGCCGTCTCAACGTGATGGTGAACGTGATTGGCTGCGAGGCAGCCGACATATTTTCGAAATTTGAAGATGTCGATCCACGCAGCATTTTAGGCGGCGGCGACGTGAAGTACCACGTAGGCGCCACCGGCGATTACGTCACCCGCGGCGGCAAGACCGTTGACCTGCACCTGGTTTCAAATCCCTCGCACCTGGAAGCCGTTGACCCCGTGGCCGCCGGCCGCGCCCGCGCCAAGCAGTTCCGCTTCGGGCAGGGCGGCGAGGACAAGCTGATTCCGATTGTGATCCACGGAGATGCGGCGTTCGCCGGGCAGGGGGTGTTGGCCGAGACGATGAACCTGGCGACGATCGATGGGTTTTCGATCGGGGGAACGATCCACATCGTAGTCAACAATTTGATTGGTTTCACCGCCGGGCCGGACGAGGTCAGCTCTTCGCGGTTCGCGACCGATGTGGCCAAGCGGCTGCCGATTCCCATCTTTCACGTCAACGCCGAGGATCCCGACGCGGTCCTGCGCATTGCCGCTCTGGCCGCTGAATACCGCTTCACCTTCCACAATGACGTGGTGATCGACCTGATTGGCTACCGGCGGCACGGGCATAGTGAAGTCGACGATCCGACCATTACTCAGCCGATCCGTTACGCCAAGATCAAAGACCATCCGCCGCTCTATCAGATTTACAGCAAAGCCATTGGCGCGGATATTTCGGCGCGGACTAAGGAGTTGCAAACCGAGCTGGTCGAGGCCCAGAAAGAAGCGACTATTCGTAAGAAGATGCCGGTATTGTCCCATCTTCCCGAATATTGGTCGCCCTTTCACGGAGGCTCATACAAGCCGGAATATGACGTCGAAACCGGCCTCACGACCGCAGAGATTGCCAAGATCAGCGAGGGGCTGACCGCTTATCCCGCGGACTTCCACATTCACCCCAAGATTAAGAAGCTGCTCGAGCAGCGACTCGAGATGGGCCACGGTGAACGGCCCTTCGACTACGGAATGGCCGAGGCCGTCGCCATTGGCTCGTTGTTGAAACAGGGCACCCCGGTTCGGTTAAGCGGGCAAGACAGCCAGCGGGGTACTTTCAACCAGCGGCACAGCGTATTGGTCGATATTGAGAATGAGCAGCACTTCATCCCGTTGAACCATCTGGCTCCCGATCAGAGACAGTTCGAAGTGTATAACTCGATCCTTTCCGAGGCCGGAGTGCTTGGCTTCGAGTACGGCTTCAGCCGCGATTATCCGGAAGCGCTCGTGATGTGGGAGGCGCAGTTTGGCGACTTTGCCAACGGCGCACAAATCATCATTGACCAATTTATCTCCTCCGGCGAAGACAAATGGGGGCTGCTCAGCGGTGTCGTAATGCTGCTGCCCCACGGCTATGAAGGTCAGGGGCCGGAGCATTCCAGTGCCCGCGTGGAGCGCTACCTGCAACTGGCGGCACATGACAATATGCAGATCTGCCAGCCGTCTACGGCCGCTCAGTATTTCCATCTTCTGCGGCGGCAGGTGATGCGTCCGTGGCGCAAGCCGCTCGTTGTCTTCACTCCGAAAAGCATGCTGCGCAACCCTTCGGCGGCCTCACCGATTGCTGATTTCTCGAGGCCGCACTTCCTCAACGTCGTCCCCGATACCGAGGCACAGAACGCCAAACGGCTGCTGCTCTGCACCGGAAAGATCGGCCATGAGCTGCGGATCGAGCGGCAGAAGCGCGGTGTGGAAAAGACGGCCATCGTCCTGGTTGACCAACTCTATCCCTGGCCTGAGGCCGACCTCGAGGCTGAGTTCGAGCGCCATCCCGAAGCTCACGAGATCGTCTGGGTTCAGGAGGAGCCAGCGAACATGGGCGCCTTGTCGTTCGTCATGCCGAGACTGCGTCTGATCGCCGGATCGCGGCAGGTGTTGAGTGTGAAGCGCTCGGCGGCGGCTAGCCCGGCTACCGGCTCTGCCAAGGCACACAGGGATCTTGAACAAAGACGCTGATCGATATGGCGCTAGGGCATTAGTGGATTAGCAGGACGGCGTTAGTGGTCTGCAGGGAAGAGCAAGACCAATCGTCATCAACGGTGCGGAAAACAGCGGTTGTCGCCCTTCGCGGGGCGGACTGCGCGATAAGAAAATCCGCGTAGAATCCCACCGTCTTGCAGGACCTGCAGCACCCGCTTTCGGGATAGAGCGTCTTGTCGACTCCTATCTCGTCCACATTTCTCACCAGGTAAGTCTCGATGTGATTAAACTTCTTGCAAGAGTGGCAAAAGAAGCCGATGTACTTCGTAATCATTTATCCCCAATATCTCCACTCTCATAGTGCTAGTTCGTCGCCGCGATCTCGTCTGTGTTTGCGTCCTCAAAACGCAACCCCAGCCATCTTATAAATCTCCGCCATGTACTGAATATCCCGCAACCCCTCTTGCCCATCCATCTTCGGTTCCTTGTTGTTGCGGACGCAGTCGGCAAAGTAATCTGCCTGCCGGGTGAACTGGCTCGGATCACGGGCGGTGCTCGGCTCGTCAATCCTGTTGTCGCGGCCGATCTGGGCGGTCAGGTGCTGCCCCTGGTAGCCGAAGGCCGAATCCATATCGATCGAGCCCTTCGCGCCGTGGACGCGGAAGTAGCCGTTCATCTGGCCGCCGTAAGTCGTATTGCAACTCGCCACGATGCCCGAGGGAAACTTCATCGTCCAGCCAACGTTTTCTTCGACCGAACTGAAGCGGCCGTCCTTGTCGATCACCGAGGAGTAAGCCGAGATCACCTGCGGCTCTTCGCCGGTCAGATAGCGGCAGGCGTTGAGCGAGTAGACGCCCACATCCATCAACGGCCCTCCGCCGGCCAGCTTCTTGTCGAGCCGCCAATCGGGGCCGATGTTGAAGCCGTTCGCACTCTCGATCGCCTGCACGCTGCCGAGCATTCCGTCGCGGATCATCTGGATCGCGCGCAGGTTGGTCGGCTCCAACTGGCAGCGGTAGGCGATCATCAGCTTGACGTTGTTGTCGCGGCAGGCGGCAATCATCGCCTTGCAGTCGTCGACCGAGGTCGCCATCGGCTTCTCGCAGAGCACATGCTTGCCTGCTTTGGCGGCGCGGATCGTGTATTCGGCATGCATGCTGTTGGGCAGTGCAATATAGACGGCATCAATCGCCTTGTTGTCGCGAATGCTATCGAAGTTCTCATAGCTGTAAATAGCGCTAGTTGGAACGCCGTATTCTGCGGCGTTCTTCTCTGCCTTGTCGCGGTGGCCACTGACCAAGCCCGTGAGTTTCGATTGCTTGGCATCCTTGAGGCCGGGCATGAAGTGGCCCATCGAAATGCGTCCCAAACCCACCATGGCATAGCCAAGCGGTTGGGTGCTGGACTGTGCGTTCAGGTTCGGGAGAAGCTGGGAGACGAGCGCGGCGGTCGTGAGTTGAGTAAATTCTCTACGGTTCAGGGCCATGTAACCTTCTTTTCTGTCAAAGTTGATGAAACCGCACATCGTGAACCGATCCGGCTTTGCTTCTCATACCGGTACCGCCTAATTGGGCGCCAGGCTGACGCAGGGCGCCCGCCCTGGTTGCAATTGCAATTTAGAATTCCAGTTCAACTTCATCGACGTAGCACCATCCCCATTGCTCGCCTTTCTCGGCAGAGCGCATGAGCGGATGGTGGGTTTGATGGAAGTGCTTGGTCGCGTGTTTGCCTTGTGAGGAGTCACAGCAGCCAACGTGTCCACAGACGAGGCACATGCGGAGATGGACCCATTTGGTTCCTGCCTTAAGGCATTCTTCGCAGCCGCGGGTGTGGGGTTTGACATCCTGGATCTGATCGAGGTGAGAGCATTCAGTGGCCATATCACTTAGGATGCTACAACACTGCATCTTCGCCTCGGGTATTGTGGGGGAACGTTGTCCGAGTCGAGTTGTCGAGTCAAGGCAGCCGGATCCAACAGGTCGCTACGGTACCGAACTTAGACCCGTGCTTGAATCTGCCCTGCTTGTCCACTCGGTCATCAGGCTTGCGTCCGGACTAACCTCGATCTTGTCGTGAAGGCTCTTAACACCTACAGTACTGGCAGAGACGGCGTGGGCGGCCATCGCAAGACCTGGGTCAGCGATGTAGCCGCTGAGAGTGACGACCCCACTGTGGACATGGACGCAGATTCCAGTGGGCGCCTTTGACGGGCGACCGAGTCGTTCGTATGCCGTACGAATGATGGCTTCGTCCAACTCTGCCTTAAGCTTCCGGTCTGGAATGCTGGGAGCAGCAACCTCAATCTCATCGCGAACACCGCGAACGCCCTGAATTTTGCTCACGACCATCATTGCATCGATCCTGGCTCTGTAGAGAGGAACCGAGCCGCCTAGAGTCACAACGCCCTGAAGGACGGAGGCGTCAACGTTCTTGAAGCCGTCAGCGCTCAGCGATCTTTGAACTGCTTCTTGCGTGGCACTATCGTTTGTCCGAAGGCTCCGGGTACAGCAAGCGCGGTGGCGAGAACGAAAAGGGAGATCCTTCTCATCGTGATCCCTCCGAGAAACCCATACTAATGCAGGGCTCCAACGATACACAAAGCTCTGCCCGCCGTTCTTACGGTTTCGTTTCGGAACCTCTGTAACGAAGTAGCCAACAGGTTCACTACTGAGTGAAGGCGTTCTTGTGAAGGCGCCTCAATGAAGGAGACAATCCAATGAACCGGATGACCGCACTTGCACTCGTCACTCTTGCAACTCTTTCCTCGATCGGCGCTGCCTCGGCGCAGGACCGGGGACTTCGAGCAACCGTGCCTTTTGAGTTCACCGTTGGCACTCGACTGCTTCCCGCAGATACTTACCGCGTCACCGTCATATCTGCCGGATTGATCAGGCTTCAAAACCGCGACGGACACTTCGCGGCGGCCACCACCACTTTTATGGACGCGAAACAATCGCCCAATGGAAGTAAGCTGGTTTTTACCAAGCACGGCAACCAGTATTTTCTCCGTGAAATTCTTTGCCCAACAAATCCGGGAATGAACGTAGCGATTCCGCCCTCGAAGTTAGAGAAGCGGGTGGAGCGCCAAGAGGCGATGCTCCATGGAGGCGAACCCGTCCTCATCGCGGCGCGATAATCGCTATCACGGACGAAGCGGCCTGGAACCTAACCGCCGGGCCGCTTTGCATCTTGCATGGGGAGCGAATGATCCAAGGCCAGATTCGGGTTGTGCGTTGCGTTGCCAGGTGGTTACTTGGCAATCGCAATCCAATAAGGACCCTCGAGTTCACCGGGGTTAGATCCAAGGCGACCAATCCTTCCCAAAAAGGTACCTGCTGGACTGATCTCTTCCACTCGGGAGTTCTGCTGGTCGGTCACGTATAGAATGCCTTCACTACTAAATGCAAGGGCAATCGGGTCGTAGAACTGTCCCGGGCCCCACCCGGCGATACCCGTGCCAATCTGACTTTGATAGATGCCGTCTTGACTAAAGACCTGAACGCGATTGTTGCCGGGATCTACGACATAGAGAAATCCATCGGCATTAAAGGCGATGCCCCAAGGACCTAACAGCTCATTGAATCGCCCTGGACTTGAGCCTACGGTTCCGAAGGACAGAAGATACTTCCCCGTGCTGTCTAACTTGACGAGAAACCTATGAGAAGGTCCAGCATCGCGATTGCTGTTCGTCACATAGATGTCCCCGGCTGCATCAAATGCGATGAAGTACGGGACGACATCGAACTTTGTTGCTGCCGGACAGTTCGGTACCGCTGCTGCGGCGGTTGGCCCGAGGCAGATAATCTTGAGGAAATTGCCGGAGCTGTCTAACTTTTGTATGTATCCGTAAGTTGGGCTGGTTACCCACAGATTCCCGTCACCGTCCACGGCCACCACTCCGGAGTTGTCGAAGGCACCTGGGCCCTCGCCTGTGCAAATACCGAATTGAGCGACTAAAAAGCCGCGAGGATCGAATTTATCCAATAGGCAGTGGGGATCGTTGTCGCTCCCGTAGAAGCCTCCGCCGTCTTTTACGTAAACACTCGTCGCATCCACCGCGATCCCTCCCGGCTGACGGTAGAGATACGTGAACTGGCTTTGGTAAACCCCCTCGCTATTGAACGTCACAACGCGCTCGTCGCCTTCGCTGTAGACGAAAATGTTTCCCTTAGGAATAGGCTGGGGCGCAGTAGACGGACCTCCACTTCCAGTCAGTTTGATTTTCGAAGCGGCTGCATTCTTCGGCCTGAAAGTCAGCGTGCCGTCGTGCAATCCCTCCGCCGTCGGCGTGAATTCGATCAAAAGGTCGCAGGTGCCGTTAAGGAACACCCGGCCTTGGCAGAACGCGTCGTTGTAACTGTTCTCTGCAACCTTGAAGCTCGCTCCATCAATGGATTTTGTGTAGTCCACTGTGCTGGTATCGACGCCCACAGCGTTCATGGGCAGAGGCAAGAAGACGGAGGTCCCTACGGGGATCGAAGGAAATCGCAATGGCGATTCCTGTTCGGTGCCCGCCCCAGTAGCCGTTCCATTCAACAGGACGATCGGACTGGAGTTCCCATTGGTCGTCAAAGTTAAGCTGTCATCATGCGGTCCAATCGTAACGGGAGCGAATTCGATTGTCAGGGTACACGTCGCTCCAGACGGCGTCGCTGACAGGCAACCGACCGGGGTCGAGCTTAGGACCTTATAGCTCGGCCCTTGGATCGACGGGGAGATTGTCAGCGATCCACTACCTGCATTTGTTACTGGGAGCGGGAGCGACAGGGTGCTCCCATAGGAAATGGAGCCGAACGCCAACGAGGCCGGAACCACGGGATTCTGCGCCGAAAGCGATGCAGGAAACAAGCAAGACGACCCGGCACCGAGAATGAAGCTGCAGATTATCTTGGCAGAGTGAACTGATTTCGGGGATGGGGCCAACCCAGGCAAGTATCGCACGGCAAATTCCTCCACCTGAAGCAGGGAGGATGATGCCGCATTCCCATGCCGTCGTCAATCAGTTTCTCGGTGTGCTTCATGATCGCGACGTTCAGAGACTAAACGCCATAAAGCCAGGTCAAGATTTAAGTTCGAATCTTTACTCCACTTACTCAGGCGCTCGGATCGGGGGGCGCAGGCTCTTGAAGCTATGGAGAAATAGGCCCTCGGCTTCTAGATCAGGTTGGGCAAAGGTCAGCCAATCAGCTATCTTTGGCGTAGAAGCCCATTCAGTGTGAGTTTTCGCCTCAATCGCGGCGGGCAAGCGCTCATGATCGTCGCGCGGGGTTTCTCTGCGAAGTGAGCAGATATGCATAAACTGCTTTTCATGTCGGCGGCAATGCTTGCATTGCTCGCAGTTCCGGCGGTCGAAGTTCCACCGCGACCGTCGACGACGCAAGCTGCACCCACACATCTGGTAGAACAGGCCCCCATACAAATCATGGAGGTAGCTCCCGGGGTGTTCCTGGTCGACTTCGGGCGGGTTGCGTTCGGGAATCTGTTGCTTGGTTCTATAGCTCAGGCCGGGGACGCCGATCTGCCTACACGTCATGAAGTGAAGGTGCGTTTCGGCGAAGCGCTGAAAAACGGGCGCGTGGATACCCATCCACCCGGATCCGTGCGATACGCCGAGGTGAAGGTCACGCTGAAGGGCTCAGCAGCAACCCGGATGGACCCTCCGCCGGACGCACACAACACCAAACCTCCTGCAGTCTTGACGCCTCCCGGCTGGGGGGTCTTCTTGCCCTTTCGCTGGGTCGAAATAGAGGGTTGGCCGGGCGAGTTGCGCGTGAACGAGATCCGGCGGCTTGCGGCCTTCGACAGCACGTGGAACGACGATGCCGCGGCCCTCCGCTCTTCAGACGAGACCCTGAATCAGATTTGGGACCTCTGTCACTACACGATTAAGGCGACGACGTTTGCCGGTGTTTTTGTGGATGGAGACCGGGAGCGCCTGGCCTATGAAGCTGATGCCTATCTGACCCAGTTGAGCTACTACGCGGGGAACGCTGATCCGCGGATGGTTCGAGCTACCTTTGACCGGCTTATGGAGTTTCCGACCTGGCCAACGGAATGGGCCCCGCATATGGTGTTCATCGCTTACGCCGACTGGATGCAGACCGGGGACACTACCTGGCTTGCCGCCCACTACGAGGGGTTGAAAACGAAGCTGCTCGATGAGCGCGCAGGTCCTGACGGACTGGTGACGAGCACGCCGGAGCAGATTCAACACGGAGACATCGTGGACTGGCCGGTCGAGGAGCGCGACCAGTACGTTTTTACCCATGTAAATACGGTGGTCAATGCCTTCCATTTGCGTGCACTTAGAGAGATGAGCGAACTGGCCGGGGCGCTTGGCAAGAAGGAAGAGGCTGCGAAGTTTGCGGAGCGTGAGAGATCGGCCGAGATGACGTTCCAGAGGCTGCTCTTTGATCCGGTGCGCGGGCTTTACCGCGACGGGGTGGGCACCGATCACGCCTCAGAGCATGCGAATCTATTTCCCCTGGCGTTCGGCATTGTGCCTGCCAGCCGCAGGCAGGAAATCGCCCACTGGCTTGCAGAACGTGGAATGGCCGTCTCCGTCTATGCCGCGCAGTATCTGTTGGAGGGTCTGTTCGAGAACGGCGAAGATACAGCCGCATTATCGCTGATAGGTGCGGCGGGAGATCGAAGCTGGAGGCACATGGTGGAGAGCGGCACGACGATCACCTGGGAAGCTTGGGACCAAAAGTACAAACCGAATCAGGACTGGAATCATGCTTGGGGCGCAGCTCCGGCGAATCTTTTGCCGCGCTTCGTGCTGGGTGTGCGAGTGTTGAAGCCGGGCTGGAGCCGAGCATTGATCCAGCCGCATCCAGGTACGCTGGTCAGCGCCGAAGGCCGCGTACCGACTCCGCGAGGCGAAGTCCTGGTGGGCTGGAGACGAGGCAAGATTTTTTCGATGGCTCTCGCTCTCCCCCCAGGCGTAGTGGCCAAGGTCGAACTTCCCGCGCTACCAGGCTCGCGCGGAGTCTGGGCCAGCGGCAAGAAGGTGACGGCGCGACGCTCTGGACAATGGTGGGTCCTCGAGAATGATGTATCGGGACAGATCAACCTGGTAGAGCGGTAACGAAGCCTACGTCAGCCCTTTGAAGCCTACGTCAGCCCTTTATTGTTGCCGGAGCTGCGATCCTGTGGAGATGTCCAACCGGGAGATCCTTGCTCGTGATGCAGGCTCGACCCATCATTATTGGGTCGCATTGCAAAGCGATTGGTGGAATGAAAGCTACTCTGACTAACACGGTGCATTCTTTGGGCTTAAAGAGGGTCCCCGTGGATTTGCATTTACCACGTGTTACCCATAGATACCCAGCCGAGTCCCTACATGTTCAGGCCTGCCGGGGCGAACAACCCGTGTTTCCTTTCATGCGGGTTATCACGGCTGCAGCGAGGACCACCGTCACCCATTCATTCCAAGCTCCTCGCAGAATTCCTTCAAGAGACGCTTTCCTTCCGGCCATGCCCCGAGGTTGCTCGACCCATTGATATGACCGACGGCTCCGATATTCACCAGGCGGGAGTTCCAATGCTCCGCGCACCGTGCCGCATACTCGATACTCCCGTAGGGATCGTTCGTACTGGCAACGATCAGAGACGGAAAGCGTAATACTTTTGCCGGAGTTTCAAGGAAGGAACTTGCTGCGAGAGGAAAGGAAGGCCTCTGGGGATCTGGCACGGCCACCAAGAACGCGCCTGCGACCTTGGAACTCGAATGAAATGCCCAATGCACCACCAAAAGGCAAGAAAGACTGTGCGCCACAAGGACGATTGGCTCGTTAGCAGAATCGATGGCCTTCTGCAGCGCGAAGATCCATTCTCTCAACTCTGGCTTATTCCAATCGGGAGGCTTGAACCTCGTCATCAGCGGTTGAGAATTCTCCCAGAAAGTTTGCCAATGATCTTCATCTGAGCCACCAATTCCGGGAAGTGTAATGAATGTTGGCAAGTTCAACCTCACGGAGGCGAAGAGTGTTCCTAAACAAATTTATTCCCACCCTTAGCCGTGGCGCTTGTATTTTCACTTGAGGCGTAAGACGAGAACCGCGTGGCACTCTTTCTTAGGGTTTTGGCTGAAGCGCAGATGGCAGACGCAACCCTCGTGGCATTCACAGGACGTATGCCTAAGCGGATGATCGAGCACGACTCCCATTTCCGTAATCAGGCGAAATAGGAAGCTGTAGCGGTGTTTAATTCGGGAGTTCGCCCGCTAGAAGGGGAGTTTTATTTGGTGGGCGAGGCGGGGATCGAACCCACAACCCTCAGCTTAGAAGGCTGATGCTCTATCCAATTGAGCTACTCGCCCATCGTCTCATTGTAGCGTCGAAGGAGTACTCATCAAAGCGGAGCGACCGGCTCAGCCTTCGACCGCTGGTGGCCCCACTCAGACAAAGAGCGGAGCGAGCACCAGGGTTACCGTGGCCAGCAGCTTGATGAGCACGTGAAGAGATGGCCCGGCGGTGTCCTTGAAGGGGTCTCCAACGGTATCGCCGACCACGGCGGCTTTGTGGGCTTCGGAGCGTTTGCCTCCATGCGCCCCGGTCTCGATGTACTTTTTGGCATTGTCCCACGCACCACCGGCGTTGTTCATGAACATGGCCAGCAGAATGCCCGAGATTGTTCCCACCATAAGCAGCCCGGCGACCGCCTCCGCCCCCGTCAGGTTAATCGGCAGCCCATGCAGGGTCGGCACTCCTGAGAGCTGCTGCACGCCGAAGAGGCCGCTGAGGTGACGGAAACTGATGCCGACGACCAGAGGCATGGCGACGGCGAGCAGCCCGGGAACCATCATCTGCTTGAGGGCGGCGGTGGTGACGATGCGGACGCAACGGCCGTAGTCGGGCTTCGAGGTCCCGGCCATGATGCCGGGGTTTTCGCGGAACTGGGCGCGAACGTCCTCGATTACGAACTGCGCGGCTCGCCCTACCGCCTTGATCGCCAGCGAGGAGAAGAGGTAAGTCAACATCGCGCCTAGGAGCGCACCTACGAAGACCGGGACCGAAGCCAGGTTCACGTTCGAGAAGCTCCAGCCAGCTGGCAACACCCCGCCTGAATCCGCGACGCGACGGGCCACAATGGCATGGATCGACTCCAGATAGGCGGAAAAGAGCAGGAACGCGGCGAGCGATGCTGATCCGATGGCGTAGCCCTTGGTCAACGCCTTAGTTGTATTTCCTGCAGCATCCAGGCGGTCAGTCTTCTCACGGACTGCATGAGGTTGATCGGACATCTCTATGATTCCACCGGCGTTATCGGTAATCGGGCCGAAGGTATCCATCGCCAGGATATAGGCGGCGGAGGAGAGCATGCCCATGGTCGCAATGGCGGTGCCGTAGATTCCTTTCGCGTAGTTACTGATCCCGGTGGCATCTTCAAGGCCGCGGACGCCGAAGTAGTAGCTCAGCAGAAGGGCGGCGCCGATCACGAGCACGGGAAGGGCCGGGGTCTCCATTCCGACGGCGATGCCGGTAATGATGTTGGTGGCGGGGCCGGTATTCGAAGCGTCGGCAATCGAACGAACCGGGCGGAACCTGGTTTCGGTGTAGTACTCGGTAATTCGGACGAACAGAAAAGAAGTGATGATGCCGCAGATGCCACTTCCGAGTAGCCACCAATGCCCGCTCAACATGAATTTGACGGCCACGGCAAAGCCCGCCAGAGCGAGCAGCGAAGTTACATAGTAGCCGCGGTTGAGCGCGTGCATCGGATCTTCGGTCTCGCTGCTGTGGACGATGGTGACGCCGATGATGCTCGCGACAAGGTTGATCGCCTGGACGACCAGCGGGAACAGAATTCCCTTGACGCCGAAGACCGGATAAAGCGCGGCACCCAGGATCATTGCGCCGACATTTTCAGCAGCGGTCGATTCGAAGATGTCCGCGCCACGACCGGCGCAGTCCCCAACGTTATCGCCGACGAGATCGGCGATCACTGCCGGATTACGAGGGTCGTCTTCCGGGATGCCCGCCTCGACTTTGCCAACCAGGTCAGCTCCGACGTCAGCCGCCTTGGTGTAGATGCCGCCTCCAAGTTGAGCAAAGAGGGCGACGAGCGAAGCGCCAAATCCGAAGCCGACCAGTTGATAAGGAGCCTGCTGGGGGTCTTTCAAGCCGCCGAAGACCAGGAAGAGAATGCCGATCCCAAGCAGGGAGAGCGACACCACGACCAGACCGGTGACGGCCCCGCCGCGAAGCGCGGTTTGGAGAGCTTTCCCAATGCTGGTGCGTGCCGCGGAAGCGACTCTGATATTGGCGCGGATGGAGACGAACATACCGCTATAGCCGGATAGCGCCGAACAGGCAGCGCCGATGATGAAACTAATGACGACCTTATTGGCGAACGGACGAGAATAAGCGGAGGCATAGTACCCGATATACAGGATCACGGCGATCACGACGGCAAGCATTGCGATGGCGCTGTACTGTCGCTTCATGAAGGCTTCGGCGCCTTCACGGATCGCGTCGGAGATGAGCCGCATCTCCGGCGTCCCAGCGTCGTTGGCCAACACGTTCCGAGCGAAGACGACAGCAGCGATAAGCGAAAGCAGACCAACGGCAAGCGCGATCCACAAAAAAGTGTCTCCCGAAGTATCGGGTGTCTGGCTCGAATACAACGAATTAGCCTGCCAAACTGCGGCAAGAGCCGGCGAGCAGAAAGAGTACATTCACTTGCCTCCAAAATAGAGAGCTATCCGGATGGGAACACCAGACCCAAGCCGTTTATCGAATTTTGTTAAAGCTGACGAGTATCCGATATGGTGCGACCGGTCCGGGAAAAACCGATGGAACCGATGCGTGACTGAGTCCTGCGCTCAAAGGCGTAATTAGAGCATGGCAGGAAATCGATGGTCAATGGACTGCTTCGGAGGGGGTGCACCGGAGTCGCCAACACCGGCAAAGCGTCGCGGATCGCGTTACAATCAGGTTTCATCGAATTTGTGATTTGCGGGAAGGGAGCCGGTTGAATGGCCCGAGTCGTCTTAGATCTGGAGCGTGGTGAGGCCTCAAAATCCTCGGGTCCAGGCGCCGCAGTCGATCCCGAACTTCTCATTCAAATCTATCGTTTCATGTACATGTCGCGGAAGGTCGATGACCGCGAGATCATGCTGAAGCGGCAGCAGAAGATTTTCTTCCAGGTCTCCGGCGCTGGACACGAAGCGCTGCTGGTGGCGGCGGCGTTGGCGATGAAGCCGGGTTACGACTGGTTTTACCCTTATTATCGCGACCGCGCTCTCTGCCTGGCGCTAGGCAATACGCCCGAGGAGCAATTTCTGCAAGGCATCGGCGCGGCGGCGGATATCGCTAGCGGCGGGCGCCAGATGCCCTCGCACTGGAGCAATCCCCGACTGCACATCGTTTCGCAATCGTCTTCGACAACCACGCAATGCCTGCAGGCCGTAGGATGCGCGGAGGCGGGGCGATATTTCTCCCGCCACCCCGAGGCGGCGGAGGAGGGCAGTGGAGACTATCGCCAATTCAAGCACGTTGAATTTCATGGCGATGAGGTCGTGTATGTGTCGCTTGGCGAAGGCGCAACCAGCCAGGGTGAATTCTGGGAGTCGCTCAACACCGCATCGAACGCTAAGTTGCCGGTGCTGTTTGTCGTCGAGGACAACGAGTACGCGATTTCCGTACCGGTCGAGGTAAATACGCCGGGAGGAAATATCTCACGGCTGGTGGCGAATTTCCCGAACTTCTATTTCGCCGAGGTCGACGGAACGGACCCGGTGGCAAGTTACCAAGTCTTCCTGGAGGCGGTCGCGTGGTGCCGCTCTGGCAGCGGCCCTGCGTTCGTGCATGGGCATGTGGTGCGACCTTACTCGCATTCTCTGTCGGATGATGACCGGCTTTACCGATCCGCCAGCGAGCTAGAGGCGGAGTCATTGCGCGATCCGCTTCCCAAGTTGCAAATGCGCTTGCTGCGTGAGGGCATTCTCGATGCCGAGGCAATCAATCGGCTGGAAAGACAAGTCGATGAAGAAGTCCGACTGGCCGCCGAGCGCGCACTGCGGTCGCCTCTCCCTGAAATATCTTCGATCAAGAAACATGTCTATTCAGAGGACCTGGATCCGACTGCATTGATCGAAAGCAAGCCTGCAGTCTCCGCCGATCACCAGGAGAGGACGATGGCGGACCTCATCAACTGCTGCTTGAGCGACGAGTTGCGTCGCGATCCGCGAGTGGTCATTTTCGGGGAAGATGTAGCCGACTGCAGTCGCGAAGAAAATCTGGAGAGCGGCAAAGTCAAAGGCAAAGGCGGAGTTTTCAAGCTGACTGCCGGACTGCAGGCTGAGTTCGGCTCGGACCGCGTCTTTAATTCTCCGCTAGCCGAGGCCAATATCGTGGGGCGGGCCATTGGTTACGCCACCCGCGGCATGAAGCCAGTCGTTGAAATACAGTTTTTCGATTACATCTGGCCGGCCATGCATCAGCTGCGCAATGAGTTGAGTCTGCTGCGCTGGCGATCGAATGGGACCTATGCCGCTCCGGTCGTGGTTCGAGTCGCAATCGGCGGGTATCTGACGGGCGGATCTATTTATCACTCGCAGTCAGGGGAAAGCATCTTTACGCATACGCCAGGCGTTCGCGTGGTATACCCGTCGAACGCCCTGGACGCGAGCGGTCTGCTGCGAACGGCGATCCGCTGCGACGACCCGGTTTTATTCTTCGAACACAAACGGCTCTATCGCGAGACCTATGGTCGTGCTGCGTATCCTGGCACGGACTACGCCATTCCCTTTGGCAAAGCCAAGATCGTACGTCCGGGTTCCGATGTAACCCTAGTGACTTACGGGGCGGTTGTGCCCAGGGCCTTGCAAGCCGCGCAAAAAGCGCAACGCGAACATGGAATCAGTACAGAAGTCATCGATCTGCGCACGCTCAATCCTTATGATTGGGAGGCGATCGCCGAGTCCGTCCGCAAGACCAGCCGGGTGGTTATCGCTCACGAAGATATGCTCAGTTGGGGATACGGGGCAGAGATCGCCGCTCGGGTCGCCGACGAACTCTTCGATGACCTCGATGCTCCAGTCAAGCGAGTCGGGGCGATGGATACGTTTGTCGCCTATCAGCCCATTCTAGAAGACGCAATTCTGCCCCAGCCGGAAGATCTTTATCTCGCTATCCGGGCCCTCGCCGCCTATTAGCCTGGTCTTGCCGCTTCTGGAGAGAGTCTTCATCGACGGCGTCTCTCCTTATCCGGAAGCGCACACACGGTTTCCAATTTCGGAAGGTGCTCCTCCTTGGCCCTGTTTCCGCAGGGCCATATTGCTGCTCGGAACTTGAGTTGCCTTCCTTCGTGTCGATTAGGACATCCGGGAGGTCTAGGTCTACGGTCTTGGCAATGTAATGCAGAACGGATGAGCTAGTTCTCAAAAAGTGGGAATGTCCCAATCAGGGAAGGCTGCTGTGAAGGTAAAGCGGGCTAGCGCGCAACTTCCTTCTCCGCATCGCGTCTGCACGATAGCGGGGAAAGAACTCAGCAGGAGTGATCACGATGCCGATGACCAGGCGAGCTTTCATGAAAGGCGGAGCGATGGCCGTGGTTGGCACCTCTGTCCTTCCAAGTTTCCTCATTCGGTCAGTCCTGGCACAGGCGACAACTGCACAGGCCAATGGCAAACGCCTGGTGGTGCTCTTTCAACGCGGGGCGGCGGACGGCCTCAACGTCGTCGTTCCGTACGCGGAGCCGAACTACTACCAGATGCGGCCGACGATCGCGGTCCAGAAGAATCAGGTCCTCGACCTGGATGGCTTCTTTGGGCTGCACCCGGCGATGCAGCCGCTGAAGCCGCTCTGGGACCAAGGACATCTGGCGATCGTCCATGCCGCGGGTTTGCGTGATGAAACGCGCTCGCACTTCGACGCGCAAGATTACATGGAGAGCGGCACGCCGGGGGTCAAGGCGACTTCGGATGGATGGTTGAACCGCGCATTGCGGGCTGAAGATCAGGGCCACGCACTGCATCACGCCACCGCGTTCCGGGCAGTGGCGATGGGAACGCAGTTGCCGCGCACCTTGCAGGGTATGATCCCCGCGGTAGCCGTTGGCAATGTGCAGGATTTCAATGTCGGCGGTAGAAATCCTTCAGAGCAGCCAGTCAGTACCAGTTTCGAGGCTATGTATGGAGGCGCGGTCGACACCGTTCTGCATGGAACCGGCGCCGAGACCTTCGAAGCGGTCAAGATGTTGAAGTCTACGGATCCAGCCCACTATAGTCCCGCAACCGGCGCCAACTACCCCAAGGGCCAGTTTGGCGACAGCATGAAACAGGTTGCGCAACTGCTCAAAGCAAACCTTGGGGTTGAAGCAGCTTTCGCTGACATCGGAGGCTGGGATACTCATCAGAATCAAGGGAATACCACCGGACAGCTCGCAAATCGGTTGAAGGAATTCAGCGAAGGAATTGCTGCATTCTGGCGAGACATGGGTGATCAGGCGAAAGACGTTGTCGTGGTCACTCTCTCTGAGTTCGGCCGCACCGCCAGACAGAATGGCACCGCCGGCACCGATCACGGCCACGCGAATGTGATGTTCGTTCTGGGCGGGCCGGTGAAAGGGCGCAAGGTCTATGGCGCTTGGCCCGGTCTAGCGGATGAGCAGCTTCACGAAAGCCGCGATTTGGCGGTCACAACTGACTTCCGGCAAGTGCTTGGAGAAGCCGCTTACAAAACGTTCGGCGCCAGGAATCTCGATATGGTCTTCCCGGGCGCTCAACTGAAATCCACGGATTTTCTGAATATCATTTCGGCCTAGCGGGGGAGTCAAAGCTTTCCTCGGCCGATCGCCTGATCGATCGCGAGCAGCCCGCCTCCGGTGAAGACCACCATCAAGGCGATTGCGAAGAGCGCCAGCGGGTATTCAAATCCTGGAGCGTTGCCATGGCCGGTCAGCCCTCCGTGAAGATGGACCTTGACGATCGCAACACCCATGTCGATAGCGGCGCCCAAGGCGGCTAAACGAGTCAGCAAGCCCAGGATCAGCAGCATGCCTCCGAAGAACTCGGTGAACGCAGCCACATAACCAAGCCACATCGGCATTCCAAGATGGGCGACGTTTTGAGTGAAGCTGTAGAGCGCACCCTTGGGGATGATCTTCGTATAGCCATGAGCGACCATAATCACGCCAAGAACAAGACGCAGGACGAGCGCGCCAAAAGGTTGAAGCCGGTCGAGCCAGGTGAACATGGGTTGGTGCTCCTCCGTGCGGCGATCGACAGGAAAGCCGCCAGTCTGCCGAAAGCTCAGCCTAACGTAGTTGAGGCGGCTTAGCCACCTCGCATGGCGGCCTCTGCGCGATCGTCCCTGTCAGTTTCGAAACGGGCGTGAAGCGGAGGAACGCCATCTGGTGGTTTTCTTCGCGATCAAGCCTGGTGGCAGGCGCGAGTAGAATTCACAGCAGCCGCGAAAATGCAATAGACTGATTCGCGAACGGTATCAGGGCCTGAGGTCGCGTCGAAATCGATTTTCCCTTTGCCGAGCCAGGATGAGAGCCGCGAAAACGCCGACGCGTCCTCGACAGAGTTCCCTGCGGGAGTTTTGTCAGTTCGCGCGGCGACAGCCTAAGGAGATCTCTTGCAACCTGTCCAGAAGTCCATCCTCTCATTGTCCCTGGTCGTTCTCGCAGGCCTTTGCCCGGCATTGCTAGCCCAGCAGCCACCTCCGGCGGCGCCGCCGCAGCTCCCGGTAAATCCGTTGATTCCGCCCGCGCCCCACATGAAGCCGACCCACTTGAAGCACGTTCTGGTGATCGGTCAAACGAAGGGCTTCGAGCACGATTCGGTCTCGGCGGCGATGGCAGCAATCTATAACATGGGTCATGAGAGCGGCTTATGGGATACGATGCTTCGCACCGACACCGAGCTGCTGACCAAGAAAGAGCTTAAAGCCAACGCAAAGAACTTGAACTATTTCGACCTCATCGTCTTCGCCAGCACTACCGGCGAACTGGACATGGATGACAGCCAGAAGCAAGACATGATGTCGTTCATCAAAGAGGACGGCAAGGGGTTTGTCGGCATTCATGCGGCGATGGATACCAACTACAAGTGGCCGGAGTATGGCGAGATGATCGGGGGGTGGTTCGATCAGCACCCGTGGATGACCTTCAACGCGCCGATCATTACCGAAGACCCCAATTTCCCAGCTGTCCGGCATTTTCCGCATGAGTTCGTCAAATACGACGAAATTTATCAACCGAAATCCTGGTCGCGCGACAAGGTCAATGTGCTGCTGAGTCTCGATGCATCGAGGCTTGACTACTCCAATAATCCCAGAATTCACCGCGACGATCACGATTTCGCCGTCGCGTGGTCGAAGATGTATGGCAAGGGGCGCGTTTTCTATTCGACCCTCGGCCACACCGAAGAATCTTGGGAAGACCCCGATATTCGCACGATGTATTTTGAAGCAGTGAAGTGGGCGCTGGGAATGACGGATGGCAGCACCGCCTCGCATCCGAAAGTGACCGCATCGAGCGAGGCCCACTAGGGTCCAAACGTGAGGTTGAGTCAGGCCGGTGCAGTTTTTCTCTTCGGAGAGAATCTTCGCTTGTAGTAGGCCGTCCAAATCGCACTTACGGGAACGCCGACCATGGTGGGCCATAGCCAGACCCACCAGGCGGCGCCGAACCAGTGGGATAGATTTACCGCGGAGAACGCTGTCACGGCCGCGATGTAGCTGGCGATCATGCCTTGCATGTGAGCAAACCACCAAAACATTTTCTCTCCGGGCGGCCTCAGAAAAAGCGAGATCGAGGAAGAGCCCAGACGCATTCCGAGCAAGCCAAAGACGACAGAGACGACGCTGATGGTGTGCCCGGCTATCTGGATCAAGCCCACCCCCATCAATGCAGGTTTGAGGAAGCCCATTAAGAAGAGTAGAAAGCTCGAAAGAATCGTCACCCCGGCCGCCAGCCAATCCAGCGGCAGGGGCCGCCCTCCCTTGTAAAGTTCTTTCAAGTAGAGGATGCGATAGGCGGCAAAGCATGCATAGAAGCTGAAGACCGCAACCATCGCGAGGAAGAAGATGGGCAGGGCAAAGGACAGGATCAGCGCCGTTGCTCCCACTCCGGCCATCGCCCAGAAGTAAATTTTCCCCCAGCGGCGATGGTTCCTTCCTCCCTTGGCGGTAGCCAAAGCAACAGGAGCGCACAGGAACGCGATACATCCGCATGCGATATGCAAGGTGAGCAGAATCCGTAAGTAGGCTGGCCAGTTTTGATGCAGCATCTCGCCCCCGATACGCGTCCCCGTCTGGATGTTACGATGCGGCGAAGTTCAAAGTTCAAGATCTTTGTGCCGAAGCCCCGGAGTCCATTCTGTTTTTACCCGCTACCGGACCGAAGGGCTACAGCACGGCCTCTAAGACTAGGTTTTCATTGGGCCTAGGTTGCATTTGCTTTGAGTTCGCTTGAAGATAGTGATTCATGACAAGCACTTCGCAATGGGTGTAGACCGAAGGGGCCGCCTCGATTGTTCTTCGTAGCGGATTTTATCGGGATGACGAACATACTTTGCCGGGTTCTTTCAGTGATAGTTGGGGCGATATGAAACTGCAGATGAAATCTCGGCTTTCGTTGATGATGTTCCTGGAGTACTTCATCTGGGGCGCGTGGTATGTGACGGTTGGGACCTGGCTCGGGCAAGGGATGCACTTCTCTGGCGAGCAAATCGGATTAGCTGCCGGCACGACCGCGATCGGTGCGATTGCCTCGCCCTTTTTTATTGGACTTATCGCCGATAAATTGTTCGCCACCCAAAAAGTGCTGGCAGTGTTGCACGCTTTGGGCGCAGTGCTGCTCTTCCTCGCTTCTTCGCAGACTACGTTCGGTCCCATTTACTTGCTGGTGCTGCTTTATGCGGTCGCCTACATGCCCACTCTCGCTTTGACGAATTCGCTTGCATTTCGGCAGATGAGCGATCCAAAGCTGGAATTTGCACCAATCCGGGTTTTGGGCACCGGCGGATGGATCACGGCCGGGATCCTGGTTGGCTCGCTGCGGCTCGAAGCCACGGCCATGCCGCTGCGCCTGGCGGCGGGGGCTTCTCTGGCCATGGCGATTTATTGCCTCACACTACCGAATACGCCACCGCTTGGCGCCACCAAGAAGTTCGGTATGCGAGATATCTTCCCCTCCGAAGTTCTGAACCTCTTTCGGGAGCGGTCCTTTGCCATCTTCGCACTCGCTTCGTTTCTAATCTGTATCCCACTGCAGTTTTATTACGCATTTACCAACCTCTTTTTGAACGAAATTGGGGTAAAGAACGCAGCCAGCAAAATGACCGGCGGCCAGATGTCGGAGCTTTTCTGCATGCTCCTGATCCCATGGTTCTTCCGGCGTCTCGGGGTCAAGTACATGCTGGTGGCGGGCATGTCCGCCTGGACGCTGCGCTATGCGCTCTTCGCCTACGGCAACCCCGGAGCCGGTGTGTGGATGCTGTGGCTCGGCATTCTCCTGCATGGCATCTGCTATGACTTCTTCTTTGTAACGGGGCAGATTTATATCGACAGAAAGTCCTCGCCCGCCTTCCGCGCCGCGGCTCAGGGCACGATCACGCTGATTACTTATGGGCTAGGAATGCTGCTTGGCTCGTGGCTTTCCGGCAGGGTCGTCGATTTCTATGTGCGGACTGGCGCCGACGGGCTGGTCACTCACGCGTGGAGACCTATCTGGCTGTTTTCGGCCGGATGTTCGGCAGTCGTGTTGTTGCTGTTCTTCCTGACCTTCTCGGGCAAAGAGGCGGACGCTTCGATGCGCGGGGTTCCTACGGAAGAAATGGCCGAAGGCGTCCCGCTGTAAACTTGCGCCGAAGTGTCGGCTGCGAGCGGCAATTCCACGGCAGATCACCATGCGGAACAGCCCCGGCTATTCGGAGTTATTCAAGATAGGAAATGCATTCGCCCGCGCCGGTTCCGGAGGATGGAAGAAGCTGTGGATGGCATCGGCTGTCTTGCGCGGGACGACGGCGGTCAATGCGGAGATATCCGCTTCTTTGACGCTGCGCACGCTTCCAAAGTGTTCGACAAGGCGGGTGCGGGTAAGTGCGCCGACTCCAGGAATCGAGAGCAGCTCCGAATCGCGGTCTCTCATCTCGCGGCGCTTGCGGTGATAGGTGACGGCGAACCGGTGGGACTCATCGCGCACCCGCTGCACCAGGTGCAATACCGGAGACCGGCGGTCAAGCACGATCGGGTCATCTTCCTGACCGTAGAGGTAGATGATCTCTTCTCTCTTTGCGATGGAAGCGAGCGGCTGGGTGGTGATCCCCAGTGATTCCAAGGCTGCTGCGGCGGCGTGAAGCTGGCCCAGGCCGCCGTCGATCAAGATCAGGCTGGGTAAGGGCTTCTGCTCTTCGACGAGACGCCTATACCGGCGGGTGACGACCTCGTGCATGGAGGCGAAATCGTCCACCCCCTCCACGGTCTTGATCTGAAACTTTCGATACGCCGACTTGTTCATCGCGCCGTCCTCCCAAACAACCATGGAGGCGACCGTCTCCGCGCCTTGAATGTGAGAGATGTCAAAGCATTCAATGCGGCGGGGGAGTTCAGGCAGCATAAGGATATCCTGCAGGGTCTCCTGGATTACTTTCTGACTGGGCTGAAAGACGCGAAAGCGCTGATCGAAGCTCTGTTTCGCATTCTGGCCGGCGAGGTCGACGAGCGAGCGTTTTTCTCCGCGCTGCGGGACGGCCAGCTCGATCTTGTGACCGGTTCGTTCGCAAAGCAGGGTCGCGAGCGCGGGCCGGTCGGCAAAATCGACCGGCACATAGATGCTCCGCGGCACATATTGCTGGTCAATGTAGAGCTGTTTGAGCAGAGCAGAGAAGAATGCTCCCGCTTCAAATGGCAGGGGTGCGGGTGCGGGTCCGGCCAAGCCGGCGGCATCCGCCGAAGCGATCGGTGCCGCGCCGGGTTCGGCGGAATACGCAATCACGTCGGTGTCGGTATCCGGTTCCAGAAAATCCGGCAGATCTTCCCAGAAGAACTCGCGCCGATCGACGATCTTTCCCCCGCGCATGTGAAAGAGATTGACGGCGACCATACCGTTTTCGTAGTGATAGCCAAAGACATCGGATTCATCCCCATCGGCGGTCGCGATGCGCTGCTTGTCTTGCATCTGATTGACGGTAATGAGCAGGTCGCGATACTTTGCGGCGAGCTCGAACTGCTCGTTGACGGCAGCCTCGTTCATGCGCTGTTCGATTGAGCGGCCAAGTTCCGCTTGGCGCCCCTCAAGAAACATCTGCGCGTCGCGGACCGCCTCCCGGTAGATTTCAGGAGTCGTCAGCGACTCGACGCAGGGTCCAAGGCAGCGTTTGATGTAGTACTGCAGGCAGGGGCGGCTGTGATAACGCGAGAGATCGAGCTTGCAACTCGGCAGCAGAAAACTGCGGTGGATCAACTCCACGATACGGTGGGCGAGGTTGCCGGGAAAATAGGGTCCGTAATAGGCGCTGCCATCTTTGCGCAGCTTTCGAGTCACGAATACCTTGGGATGACGGTCACCCAGCGTGAGCTTCACATAGGGATAGGTCTTGTCGTCACGTAGAAGAATATTGAAGCGCGGCTTTCGCTGCTTGATGAGGTTGTTTTCAAGCGCAAGGGCCTCACGTTCGTTATCGACCAGGATGTAGTCGAGGTCGACCGCCTCGCGCATCAGAGACCCGGTCTTGGCGTTCGCCTGGGAGGCCTCAAGCAGGTAGGAGCGAACGCGAGAGCGGAGATTTTTAGCCTTCCCGACGTAGATGACCTCGCCGTCGCCGTTTTTATAGAGATAGACCCCGGGTCGGGTGGGTAGGGTCCGGATTTTTTCCTGAAGGTCCATGGGGTACATTTCTATTTTATTCGCTATCAGGACCTCCCGGATTTTCGAGCATAAAATGTAATAAATACGCAGCCAGGCTCATTGGAGGCGCATAATGATTCGCTAAGCGCTTTCTTTCGAACTGGCGAGAGATCAATCGCAGGATGGCGTTAGGGATGCTACCGATAAGGCTTGATGAAGTCCATTACATCGGACTTCGCCATACAACACAGTCAATGAGCGTGCCCAGCCGCGCAGATGGAGTTCGTTTCGATGCCTCAGATTTCCCCAAAACTAAAGAGAGTCTGTTCTTTCGCTGTTGTTGTGGCTACCGGCGCAATGTTCGTAACCAGCGGTTGCGCGACCAAAAACTATGTCCGCAACCAGACCGCCCCAGTGGTCCAGAAGACGAATGAACTGGATGATGCGACCGCGACCAACACTCGCAACATTCGTGATGTCGATTCACGGGCGCAGTCTGGAATCGCGCAAGCGCAACAGTCTGCAAATTCCGCTTCGCAGAGTGCGCAGGCCGCCGGTCAATCGGCTGCTCAGGCCCAACAGCAGGCGCAGGAAGCCGTCAACCGCGCCGATTCTCTGGCCAGCGTCGTGGCTGGTTTGGATACCTACAAGCAGGTCAGCGATGTTGCCGTGAACTTCGGCTTCGACAAGGCGGAGTTGACGAAGGAAAGCAAGGCCGAACTCGATCAGTTGGGGGCGCAACTCGGATCGACGAAAAGCTACATTCTGCAAGTCACCGGGGGTACGGATTCAGTGGGGTCGGCGGACTATAACTACGACTTGAGCCAACGGCGCGCGTCAGCGGTCGTCCAGTATCTGGCCGCCAAGTACAACATCCCGCCCCACCGTTTTTACTTGATCGGCATCGGGAAGGATAAGGAAGTGGCTCCGAATACCACCGCCGCCGGCCGGGCAAAGAACCGGAGAGTTGAGATACAACTGCTATCGAACGATGCGGCGTTGGCGGCGGGACAGACGGTCTCTCAAGCCCGCTAGCCGACTTTACCGAATCGTTTGGACATTGCTAGTTAAAGCGCGAGGTGGCTGACATGTTCAGCCCTCACTTCGTTGGCAGTGAAGAGACTGAAGAAGGGCGCTTCCCCTGCGGCGGCCTGGACCGCAGCGCGACCCTTAGCCTCTTCGCGTTCGACCAGACATATCGCCGCAATAACCTTCATCTCAGCTTCCTGCGCGGCTTCAATAGCATGGATGGTGGAAGCGCCAGTTGTACATACATCATCCACGATAATCACTGGGGCGCCCTTCTCCAGAAATCCTTCGATCCTGCGTCCGGTGCCGTGGGTTTTCTCGGCTTTTCTCACGAGAAATCCATGAATGAACGCTGCCCCGGGATGTTGTTGCGCATGCCAGGCGCTGGCTGAGGCAAGGTTTGAGACAACGGGATCGGCTCCTAGAGTGAGACCGCCAATCGCAGCAGGTTTCAGCTTCTGATGATGGATGAGGTCGAGCATGGCAAGCCCAGTGAGGCGCCCGCCCTCGGCGTGCAGGGTGGTCGTTCTGCAATCGATGTAGTAGTCACTGGTGCCGCCCGAGGAGAGCTTGAATTCTCCAAGCTTGAAGGAGGTGCGGGCGAGGAGGGTGAGCAGGGCTTCTCGATGAGTCATCTTCATGTGTGGATACCTGGTCTAAGATTTTATCGATGTGGCCACTTCAGCTGTTCAGCTTGTCCAGGTGGCGGAAACCGTCACTGGCGACGAGCATTCCGGCAAACAGACAGAAGTTGTAGGTTGCATGAACAAGCGTGCTGGCGGCGAGCGAGTTCATCGCGAGTCGCACGATGCAGAGCGCGATACTGACAAAGCCGATCAGCAACACCGGCGCCCAGGCATAGGAAACCTGCAAGGAATGCAAGAGCGCAAAGGGCGCGCTGGTAAGCAGGATCGAGACGGGAATCCCAACCATCGCTGCCGCTGCATGCGAGATGCGGTGGCTGCGTTCCCACCGGCGAAAGGTGTTGGTCAGAGAGGGCAACAGAAATCCGCGGAAAGCCAGCTCTTCAATGAGCGGGGCGCAGGTAGTACCGAAGACGAACATCAACCACGCCCCCGTGGTGCTGTGCATCAAGTCATTGAGGATCGGCGCTTCCTTCGGCATGGGAAGGTAATTGCTCGCAAGACTGCTGGCGAGACCGAGAAGAATTCCAACCGCCAGAAGAACGATCCATCGCTTGCCTACGGCGGGGAAGTTCCATTGAATTGCTTTCCAAAACGGGTGGTGCCATATTGCGCCAAAGATGACCGTAGTCAATCCGAGCAGGATGAGATATTGCAGCGCTTGAGCGGGAATCATCAGCCGCGCATCGCTTGCCAGGCTGAGGTAGCTTTCGTGTCGGAAGGGAGGCAGCTGGTGGCCGATGGCCACGGTTGCCAACTCTCCCGCAAACAGGATCAAGATGGCCAAAATGAAAAAGAGGCAGGTATGCACGAGACCGGGAATGTCCTCGAACCTGGAGAGTGGTGGTCCGGCAAATTCCTCGGCATAGCGGTTCAGGATCGGCTCGAGCTCCGGCTGGCCGCCCTGGTCCGGCGGCAAATTCGTCCCCAGGTTCCAATCGGTCTGTGAAACGGGATCCAGCATTATGAGACCAGTTCCGTCTTCCGCTTGCGGGGAACCCGCGCCGGCTTCGCTTTAGACAAGGCGTGGCTGCCGTTCGATACATTTTCCTGCTTGCTTAGAGTCACGACATTCGCAGGCAAACTCCCGGTTTGACTGTAGTAGCGGCGCAAGAATTCACCAGTGTGAGAATGCGCGATGGTTGCGACGTATTCCGGCGTACCTTCGGCGATGATCTGACCGCCGCCTTCGCCGCCTTCCGGGCCAAGATCGATGATCCAATCGGCATTCCGGACGACGTCGAGGTTGTGTTCGATGATGATGACTGTATTGCCAAGATCGGTGAGGCGGTGAAGGACCTCGAGCAGCCGGCGGACGTCGTCGAAGTGCAGGCCGGTTGTCGGCTCGTCGAGCAGATAGAGTGTGCGCCCGGTCTGCCGCTTGGAGAGTTCCCGGGCCAGCTTCATCCGTTGCGCCTCCCCACCCGAGAGGGTCGTCGCTGCTTGTCCAAGATGAATGTAGCCCAGCCCTACGTCGACCAGTGTTTGCAGCTTTTGGCGCACATTGGGGATGTCGGCAAGGACAGGGAGGGCGTCTTCGATGGCCAGGTCAAGGATATCGGCGATCGAGTAACCGTTGAACTTAACCGCGAGCGTCTCCTGATTGTAACGGCGGCCGTTGCAAACCTCACAGGTCACGTAGACGTCAGGCATAAAGTTCATTTCGATTCGCCGCTGGCCGTCACCCTGGCAGGTCTCGCAACGTCCTCCGGATACATTGAACGAGAAGCGTCCCGGCTTATACCCGCGCTCGCGGGCCTCGGGCAGCATGGCGAACAAGTCGCGAATGGCGGTGAAAACTCCGGTGTAAGTGGCCGGATTGGATCGAGGGGTGCGTCCGATCGGTGACTGGTCAATGCGGATTGCTTTGTCGATCTGGTCGAAACCCTTGATTTTGTCGTGCTCGCCGGGCTCCTCTCGGGAACCGTAGAGTTCTTTTGCCAGTGCACGATAGAGGATATCGTTCACCAGAGTGCTCTTCCCCGATCCTGAGACACCGGTGATGACAGTCATCACGCCGAGTGGAAATCGTGCATTGACGTTGCGAAGATTATGGCTGCGCGCGCCTTCGAGAATGATCTCTTTCCCGGTAAGCGAGCGCGGCGCAATGCGATGCAGAATGCTGGTCTCACCGGAAAGATATTTTCCGGTGAGGGAGCCGGTCGACCGGATGATTTCCGCGGGGGTGCCCTGGGCAACCACATAGCCGCCCAACTTGCCGGCCCCGGGGCCGAGATCGACAACATAGTCGGCATGGCGAATAGTGTCTTCATCGTGTTCCACGACCAGCACGGTGTTGCCGAGATCGCGCAGCGATTCGAGCGCGGCAATCAGGCGTTGATTATCTCTTTGGTGAAGACCGATCGACGGTTCATCGAGAACATAGAGCACGCCACGAAGGCGAGAGCCAATCTGAGTAGCCAGGCGGATGCGTTGGCCTTCGCCGCCCGAGAGGGAAGCGGCATTTCGATCCAGGGCAAGGTAGCTAAGCCCCACGGAATCGAGGAATTCAAGGCGTTCGACGATCTCGCGGCGCAAACGCTCCGCGATCAGGGCGTCGCGTTTTGAAAATTCGAGATGACGGGCTGCATCGAGAGCGCGGCGCAAGGGGAGCGCGGTGAAATCAGCAATAGAAAGCGAACCTACTTTGACGGCTAAGGATGCGGGCCGGAGTCGCTGGCCTTTGCACACCGGGCAGGTGGACGCGGACATGTAATTCAACATGTACTCACGGCCCTCCTCTGACTTTACATCCTGCATCCAGTGGCGAAGGTAGGCGAGAATCCCGTGAAATCCGGTACGGGGAGCTTCGGTCTTCGGCGGTCCATAAAGCAACAGGTTCTGCTGCCTCTCGGTGAGGTCCTCAAATGGCAGACCCAGGTCGATCTTGTATTTCTGCGCGGCGAGGTGAATGAGCTTGAGCAGATACTGGGAGGCCGAGCCAGGGCCAAGTCCGCCATCGAGGAGCGGCTTAGTCCAATCGGTGATGACCTTGGCTGGATCGAAGTCGTAAATGTTACCCAGACCATGGCACTCGGGGCACGCGCCATAAGTGCTATTGAAGGAGAAGCTGCGCGGCTCCAGTTTAGGAATGTCAAGACCGCAATCCGGGCAAGCCATCGATGAGGAGTAAAGCTGTTCTTCGGTCCCCTTGCCGCTCCCGCTGCCATTGGAGCCGATGAGCACCAGCCCATTCGCCATCTGCAGCGACTTCGCGACCGAGGCTTCCAGCCGCTTCTCGACGCCAGGTTTCAGAACAACGCGGTCGATCACGGCCTCGATGGTATGGTTTTTGCGCTTATCCAGATGGATGCTGTCGGCAAGATCGCGAAGTTCGCCGTCGATCCGCGCGCGGAATCCTTGCTGGTCGAGCTCATCGAGCAGGTCCTTAAACTCTCCTTTGCGGCCGCGAACAATGGGGGCATAAATGATGACTCGCTCCCCAGGGGTGAGGGACAGAATGCGTTCAACGATCTGCTCAGGAGTTTGACGCGAAATCGGATTTCCGCATTGCGGGCAGTGGGGTACACCCACCGAGGCAAAGAGCAGGCGCAAATAATCGTAGATTTCGGTAATGGTGCCGACCGTGGAGCGCGGGCTGCGGCTGGTCGTCTTCTGCTCAATCGAGATCGCGGGACTTAGGCCTTCGATAGAGTCGACATCGGGCCGCTCGATCTGATCGAGGAACTGCCGCGCATACGTTGATAGCGTCTCAACGTATCTTCGTTGGCCTTCGGCATAGATGGTATCGAAAGCAAGCGAGGATTTGCCGGAGCCTGAGAGTCCTGTGATGACGGTCAGTGTATTGCGCGGGATTTGCACGTGAATGTCGCGTAGATTGTGTTGGCGCGCGCCATGCACGGTGATGTGGGTGATTGCCATTTTGGAATTACAAGAAGATTCCGGAAAAGAGCGCACGCGAAATTGGCTAGTGCCAAGCGATTGCAGACTTCTCCCAGCTAGAATGGATTCTTAAGCCCTTAACGTATCTTATTCGGCAATAGAAACGGGGGTCAATCTTGCTCGGGCTTCTGCGACAATGTGCGTGGGCAGATTGTCGTTATGCGGCATCCAACTGAATGGAAATGCCCCTCTATATAGGCGCGAGCGCCGATCATTATGAGTCGGCGCATAGATGTTTACTTTGTTTTCGAGGCCAAGATGCAGGACTTTATCAATACTTTGGTGCTGATATGTGCAGCGATCGCGTCTCTGGGGCTGGGTGTTCTGCTGGCGTTCGCCGTGTGCAAGGGCGCTTTTATCCTGCTACGATCGCAGGCCGATGTGCCAGCGCCGGTTCCATCCAAGGCGCAAACCGCTGAAGTGTAAGCTCACCTCTAATTATTCGGCTTCCGACCCGTTGTTTACGGAACTTCTGCGTCCCCTCAGCTGGCGAACTCCCCGCATAGTAGCGTTTAGGCCGGATGGCGCAGGATGATCGCACTCTTCAGCCGCTCAGCCCTCCGTTCCAGGATAACCTCTACTGGGGCGCATTGCCATTCGGTTGTTGCTGCTGCCGGATCCGTTGAAGCTCCTGCAGTATCTCCTGAGGAGAGCGAGGCTGCTGCGGGTTTGATCCGTCGTTAGCCGGTCCGGAATTTTGCGGGCTTCCTGGAAGCGGTTGAGCAGGCTCGATCGGAGGGGTCTGTGGGACATCCTGATCGGCATCTTCGTCGTCCTCACCATTGCTGCTTCGAACCGGCGCCGCCGATGCGGAGGCGGTTGTGGTGCGCGGGGACAAGGTCAATTCTCGTGGAGCGCCGCCTGCGCTATCGCCGACCATGACGATGTTGTACCCCGAGCCATCGAGCAGCGCCATGAGAACGTCCCGCGCCTCGCCGGGTCCGTAGCTGCCAAAGACGCGTTCGTCTTTGGTGAGGCCTTCGATCTTCATCCCAGTCGAGCCGGAGATCTGGTGCAAGATCTCAGCCAGACCTGAATTGTCCGCTTTAATGGCCAAAGTATGAGCAATGATCGTGACTTGGGCCGGCTTTGCGGGTTGCAGCAGTAGGGATTCTTTGGCAGGTCCTGTGCTTATCTGAACGGGTTGCGGGGCCGGAGTCGAGACCATCGGTTGCGTCCTCACCGGGCTTCCGCTCTCGGGGGATGGGGTTGGAGACGCCCCTCGACTCTGGCGCTGAGCGCGGAACAGCTGGGCTATCGCCGACTGCCGCAGGGAGCTATTAGGGTAGTTCACCAGGAACTGCTGGATTGCCGATGCGCGGACGGCGGAATCGGGCTCGTTGACGGCTGCGGAAAAAGCCGCCATCTCCTCTGGATTGGTGGAGACAGCTTGTCCTTGCCTGGGCCCTCCTTGGGGGAACTGAGGCTGCGCCAAGGCTGCCGCCGAGCAGAGCAGGACGGCGAGGAGAACTGCTGACAGCGTCAGCGGCGCTATGAAAAGAAACCATGTACGTGTGCAGCCTGCAGACAACAAAGGATCGTGGTCGATCTCAACCGACCCCGCCTTATTCTCTAGCTGCATCAAAATGCTCATTGATTGCATTCACCCGAATTGCGACGAGGGGAAACTTGCGAGCCAAACTCCACCGATTGGCTCTGTATGTATAGACTAGCAGTGGTTTGGTTTCGTTCGCGATATTTGAACGTGTCTCTTGAACGGTATTTGGCCGAGCGATCCAGAACTGGACCAGAATGATTGCGAACGGCGTGAAGAGGAACCGGTGCCATTCATACGAACCAAGATCGGGATTCTGACTCTTGCCATGTTCTCGCTGATGGTAGCGCCTGTGGCGGTGGCAGTTTCCTGCACCACTCAGTCTCAGATGACCGAGGCCGAACGTAATTCGCTGGTCCAGTCGGCGAAGAGCCTGGCTGCCCTGGTACAGAATGGTGATGTCGCCGGGTTGAAGGCCATGACCATTCCCAGCGTTGCGGAGCGCTTCGACTCGATTGCGGCAGCGGTGGAGTCGGCTTCCCCCTTGATTCAGAGGGGCTCCTTGACGGTCGAAGCAGTGTACTTGCTGAATTCCTCCGATCTGAAGACCACCGAGGAGGAAACCCAGTTCTTTTGTGGAGGAGCGAATGCACATGAAGTGGTGCTGACGATTCCCAGGATCCCACCCGGAAAGTATGCCCTCACCGTCCTTCACGCCAGCGGCGTCGATGCGCCGCAGGTGATTACCTTCATCCTCTCGGAGGGTGGATCGGGAGCAGCGTCGTGGAAGCTGGCTGGGTCGTTTATTCACCCATTGACTTCGGCAGGCCACGACGGCGTGTGGTATTGGAACCAGGCGCGTGAGTTCGCCAGGAAGAAGCAGAACTGGAATGCCTACTTTTATTATCAGACTGCCGCCTATTTACTGGCGCCTGTATATTTCATTTCGAGTCCGAACTTGGACAAACTCCTGAAAGAGCAGGCCGCGGTGGCGCCACCTGGGCTCCCGACCAGCACTCAGCCGATGCTGGTGAGCGCTGGTGGTCAGAACTTTGAGATCGACGATATGCACACCGACAGTTCTTTGGGAAGCTTGGATCTAGTGATCGACTACAAGACCCAGGACACCTCGGATCCAGTCGCCAGCCGGACCAGGAACATCGATCTGATGAAGGCGCTCCTGGCGCAGCATCCTGAATTGAAGGATGGCTTTCATGGTCTATGGGCCTACGCTAACGCACCCAACCAAAGACCGTTCGCCAATGAGCTGGCTATGGGACAAATTCAATGAATCGAACTATCCAGAGGGTAAAGGGTCGCAGGAGTCGCCGTCTCCCTGATCCAGCCCAAACTGTGGCAAGCCATCCGCGTAAGAGAAAGGTTTGGGCATGGCAGAAGCCATAGAGAAGCCGCTGAGCAAGGCGATCGCAGAGCGCCGGGCAACTCCCAGCTTCGACGGCAGCCAGATGCCGCCGGAGGACCTGAAAAAGATCATCCAGGCCGGATTGCTGGCCCCGAGCGGCTACAACCTCCAGCCCTGGCGATTTGTCGTGGTGCGTTCCGCTGAACAACGAAAACGGCTGCGGGCCGCAAGCTATAACCAGGCAAAGGTCGAAGAGGCGTCAGTCATCATTGTGGCGTGCGGCGATGCCGACGGTTGGCGTAATGGCGACCTCGAAGAAATGCTGCGGCTTGGCAAAGAGGGCGGTATGCCGGAAAACTATGCCGAGCAGGCGAAGACGACGATTCCGGCGTATCTGTCCAATCATCCCAACCTGCCGATGTGGCTCAACCGGCACGTTATGATCGCCTTTACGACGATGATGCTGATGGCTGAAGTGCTGGGTTACGATACTGCTCCTATGGAAGGTTTTGAAGAAGAGAAGGTGCGCGAATCGTTACGCCTGCCGCTCAGCTACAGCGTAGTAGCACTACTGGCCATCGGACATTCCAAGGGACCCGACAAGTTTTCGAGCGGACGCTTCAGTATGGCAAGGACGGTTTGGGCTGAGGAGTATGGGAAGCCGCTGAAGTTTTAGCGAAAAGTCACTGATCGCGAAATGTGTGGCGGCAGGCCCGATCGAGAGAGCTTTCCGTCAAACCAAGGTTGAAGATCTGACGCCGCGGCCTCCTATGGAAGCGTCTTTCGGGAGAATTGTTTTTGATTCGAAGAGAGTATCCGGATGCTCCGATTGTGGGCGTCGGTGGCGTAGTTATCGAAGGTGACCAGGTTCTGCTGGTGCGCCGGGGCCAAGAGCCGATGAAAGGGGAGTGGTCCTTGCCGGGCGGAGTCCTGGAGCTCGGAGAGACGCTTGAGTCCGGCATTCTCCGGGAGATTCACGAGGAAACGGGGCTTCTCGTTGAAGTTCTTCAGGTACTGGAAGTACTGGACAAGATTGTTTTTGAGGATCGCGATGTCTCGGCAACAACCGGCGAGGGGAGTGAGCGGAGGCGAAGGGCAGCGGAAAATCCTAGCTTCAGGCGTATTCGGTATCACTATGTGTTGATCGATTTTCTATGTGCGACTTCGAGCGGATCTCTGCGCTCCGGTAGCGATGCATTGGAGGCACAATGGGTTACGCAAGGCGACTTGAACTCAGGGCCTCTCTCTCGTATGGCTCCAGTAACTTTGGAGGTCATTAAAAAGGGATTCAAGTTATTCCAGGCACGCGTCAATCGGTATGCTGGAGAATGAAAACTCTGCCGCGAATCCTACCAAAGCAGTTTGCAGGATTTCCAGATGAGAAAGCCCAACGCAAAGACAGAGGCGTTGAACGCCATCACCCACATCACTCCGCGAATGCAGCCGAGTGGGTTTTCGACTTCGAGAAAGGACTCGATGTGGTTTGGGGTCGCCCCGTACTCTTCGATCGTCGTAGATGCTTCGGCCGTCGTAGATGCGGTGGGAGCAATGGAGTAAGTTCCATGCGACTGGATGCTCGGACGATGAATCGTATAGCCGGGGTTGAGAGTCTTGGCAGACATAACGGACTCCTTCCAAAACCACTATCGGCGGTTTGTCGACCGTGCGTTAGGATTTGATAGGAAGTGTTTTAGGCTGTTTCATTATGGAACGTACCGCTCGCGCTAAGACTGAACACGGACTTTCCCAAAAGTTTCGTTTTAGGACGTTTTTTCGCATCTCAAGAACACGCATGAACCATGCTTGAACTCAGCTAACCCGACTGAAAGGCTAATGCAATGACTTTGAAGGCGCAATCGACCCAGCAATCCGCCGTGACCCTATTCCCTGGACAGCAGCCGGCCCCGCGTCCGCGATCTTCGGCCGCCTCACCCCGGCTTCGCCGTCCTTCGCAACACCGCAGCGAGAGCTGGATAGTGGCGGCCGCTACTCACTGCCTGGCGGAACCTGGTCAAATGGACTCGACAGATACGGCATCTCCCCAGGACCTCGGGTTTGCACCGTCGGCGAGCTCGTATTTTTCGCATGCCTCAAGCCTCGCGCCTATCTGGGCAGCGGTGCGCGTCGAAGAGGATGATGTCGATGCTGAAGACGAGGACGATGAACTCGACCCTGACGACGATGACGAAGACGAAGAGGATCTTGAGGACGACGAAGATCCCGAGTTTGACGACGAAGAGGATCTCGACGATCTGGATGAAGAGGATGACGACGACGATCTGGACGACGAGGACGACGAAGACGAATAAGGCACGACCGGCTTTGATGAGAAGTCGGAGGGCGGTTACATCGCGGCGGAAGGACCTTACCGCCTCTTATTTTGCAGCTTCGCGAAGACCGTCGATCTGCGCTGTGACCCTTGCCGGGTAGGGTTTGGCATCGGTCATTCTGGTACACTTGAGCCAGCTCTAGAGGAACGGAACTGTTTTCCGGTGGCTTCTGTATTTGGTGAACCTGCCTTCCGGAAGGTCTCGCCTGCCCACAGACTCGTCCGGATTTTGCTGCCATTCTGTTGCTTATTTTGCGTTCCTGGCTGGAATGGTCTCGATTTTTTCCATACAACGCGGGAGACAAGAAACTTCATGGTAAAAAAAGTATCCATTGCGGTGGTAGGGTCCGGCTATGTGGGTCTCGTAGCCGCAGTGTGCTTCGCGGAGCTTGGGCACGACGTCATCTGTGTGGACAATGACGAGAAGAAGGTCGAGATGCTCCGCAATGGCGGAGTGCCGATCCACGAGCGCTTCCTCCCCGAACTGCTGGATCGCCACCGCAACAAAGGGATCGTTTTTTCGACGGAGCTCGGCGAGGCTACCCGCAAGTCGGAGGTCATTTTCATTGCTGTTGGAACACCGCAAAGTGACTCCGGACACGCCGATCTTTCCTATGTGGAAGCGGTCGTAAGCGAGATTGCCCGTTCTATCGATAGCTACAAAGTCATTGTTGAAAAGAGCACCGTTCCGGTCTACACCAACGAATGGGTTCGACGAGTGATGGAACGGCATGGCGTTGAACGAGGTCATTTCGATGTAGTTTCTAATCCCGAGTTTCTGCGGGAGGGCACGGCCGTCTCCGACTTTCTTCATCCCGACCGGATTGTGGTGGGCGCCGATTCCGAGGCCTCGGCTGCACTGCTGGGTCGAATCTATGCGCCGATCACCGACGGATCCTATTATGAGCGCGAAGCAGCGGTTCCCGGGCCTTTGACCCCGGCGACTCCGGCCACAATTTTGTACACCTCGGCGCAGAGCGCGGAGATAATCAAGCATGCTTCGAATGCTTTTCTGGCAATGAAGATCTCCTTCATCAACAGCGTCGCCAATCTATGTGAGGCGGTGAACGCGGACGTCAAGGAAGTTGCGAAGGGGATTGGGCTGGATGGGCGCATCGGTCCGAAGTTCCTGAATCCCGGCGTGGGTTATGGCGGCTCTTGCTTTCCCAAGGATCTGGCCGCGTTTCGCTGGGTCGCTGAACAGCAGGGGATTGACTTCAAATTGCTCGCCGAAGTGGAAAAGATTAACTCGGTTCAGAAGAAGAACTTTTTTAATAAGATCCGCGCGGCACTCTGGACCCTGCGCGGAAAGCGCATTGCGATTTTGGGACTTGCGTTCAAAGGCGATACCGATGACATCCGGGATTCACCCGCGTTGGATATCATCAAGATGCTGCTGCATGAGGGTTGTGTGCTGGTCGCCCACGATCCGGCCGCGACTGAGCGCGCGAAGGAAGTTTTTCCTGAATCAGCGCAGATTCGCTACGTGGATGATCCGTATTCGGCCGCCAGCAATGCGGATGCGTTGGTCATTCTAACGGACTGGCAGCAGTTCGCGGATCTCGATCTCGACCGATTGAACAAGGCGCTCAAGTTCCCCATCATCATCGATGGACGCAACCTCTATGACCCGGCTTTGATGCTGGAAAAGAACTTCACCTATGTAAGCGTTGGGCGTCCTGCTGTCTATCCGTCACGGGAGTGGTACGCAAATAAGCGCCTCCCGTAGCCGGAGACATTCAATTCCGCGAGGGCTAGCTAGAAGCGCCGGTTTGTACCGGCGCTTTTTAGTTCGGTCGCTTCCCCAATGCGGGATACCAGTTCGACTCGGATTGCCGGCTTCGTCGTGATGCGCTTTCTGCACACCATCCATTCATTGTCGCCAGAAAGCGGCGGCCCCGCCGAGGGGCTTCGGCAGCTCGCCGAAAAAGCGCATACGTCCGGTATCTATGAGACCGAAGTGGTCTCTCTGGATGACCCTTCATCGGCTTTTTTGCAGTCCGCTTCTTCGCCCCTCCAATGCGCTTATATGACTGCTCATGCGGTCGGTCCTGGCCTCGGTAAATACGGCTACACCCAGCGCCTCGATCAATGGCTTGAGAAAAATCTATCGCGCTTTAACGGCGTTGTAATTAACGGTCTTTGGCAGTATCACGCATATGCCGCGTGGAAGGCTTGCCGGGAAACGCTTCCTTATCTGGTATTTACCCACGGAATGCTCGACCCCTGGTTCAAGCGGCATTACCCAATCAAGCATCTGAAAAAGGCCGTTTACTGGGGCGCCGTCGAACACCGGGTGCTGCGCGATGCACTGAGTGTCATGTTCACCTCTTCGCTTGAGGCTGAATTGGCGAGAGAGTCTTTCTGGCCATCTCAGTGGAATAGCGTCGTCTCACCCTATGGCACGGGGGAGCCGCCACAAGACCGGGAGTCAGTGATTCGCGAGTTTTACGGGAGATGTCCACGGGTCTGCGGGCATCCATTTATGCTTTTCCTCGGTCGCCTTCACGAGAAAAAAGGCTGCGACCTACTGGTGGAGGCTTTTGCCCGGCAGGCGCGAGCACACCCAGCGGTCCACCTGATTATGGCTGGTCCTGATCAGCAGGGCTGGATTCCTAAACTTGTCTCCTTCGCGGTTCGCCAGGGATTGCGAGACCGGGTCCATTTTCCCGGAATGTTACAAGCCGGGGCTAAATGGGGAGCCTTCTATGCGGCCGATGTATTTGTGCTGCCCTCGCACCAAGAGAATTTCGGCATTGCAGTGGCCGAAGCCCTGGCCTGCGGGACTCCGGTGCTGATCTCCAACAAGGTCAACATCTGGAGGGAGATTATGGCGGACGGCGTGGGGCTGGTCGAAAATGACGACCTCGAAGGAACCGAGCGTCTGCTGGAACGCTGGGGGCGAATGTCCGCCGTTGAAAAGACGCAAATGGCCGAAAGATGTCATTCTTCCTTTAAGCGGCGCTTCGATTTGAATCAGACGCCGAGGATCATCGCGGACCAATTTGCAACCGCGCGAAAGCTGTAGTCAGAGGAAACCTGAAGCGCACGCGGAACGCTCGGTCTTGTTGCGGCCCTCCCATGCGGGTTAATACCGGAACGAGGAGGTTAGTGATGTCGATACTGTTCAGGAACCGAGGCGCGTAGCCTCTCCTTGACCTTCCTGGCGGGCAGTCCGACATAGATACCGAAGGGCTCAAGGTCAGAGGTCGCGATCGAACCTAACCCCAAAATGGCCCCAGTTCCGACATTCACCCGCGGATGCACAATGGCGCGCGCGCATATCCAGGCGTATGCGCCGATCTTCATCGGGAAGGAGATCATAGCGAACTCGCGGTCGTTGTAGTCGTGACTCGCTCCGCAAAGGTAAGCTCCCTGGGAAATGATGCAATGGGAGGCGAGATAGAAGTGCGAAGGATTGTAGAGTTCGGCATCGTCGCCCACGCTGACCCGGTCTTCGCAGGTTAGGTTCCATGGCGCCCAGATTTTCGATTTCGGATAAAAATGACAGGCGGTTCCGAGCGTCGCCCCGAAGAGGCGGAGAAGCAGCGAGCGCCAGGCGTGAAAAGGCCGTGGAGATGTTCGAAAGAACAATACCCAGCAAAGACCCCAAGCTCCTCGGGCGAGTCGATTGCGGAACGAGAACGAGGGCCGCAGGGTAGGGTCGGCGCCGGCCACCGGCAGAATCACTCGGACCGCCGCCATCGATCCCGATTCATCACTCGCACACCCAGATCGTGACGAATAAGGCAATCAGGGATGACTGATTTCGCATGTTGTTGATGGTAATACAAGCTGATTTCCATTTCGTTCAAAGCGAGATGCGCAGGTCGAACGGAAGAGGTTCCGGTCGCCGGTCAAGGCGGAAAACTTTACGAGTCCGCTGCTGGCATGATCGAGAAAGCCCCGTTAGAGCAGGCGTCCTCGGAAATTTACAAAGCCTGGCCGCGATCGTCGATGAGGAACCACCATGGTTCGCGAGAGTGTCGGTTATGGATTGCGCCCGGACAAACGAGCAGCGCTGGGGCCGAGTTCGTCGCCGGTGAGGAAGGGATTTTTGTGCGGCCGTTTGCGGTCGCTTCCCGTGGAGTTGCGGCCGGGAGCGATCTCCGAGGTTAATCCATAATGATTACCGCTGGTCGGCAGAGACTTGCTCCAGTCGTTGGACCCGTAGGTGCGTTGGGGAACGATATCTACACCAGTCTTCCTGAACGAGGTGGAGAACCCGGAAACATTCAGGATGTCCGGATTCAGGAAGCTCAATTCGCCGTCGCCGGCCCCGGGAGGGGAAAAGGGAGACATGCCGAAGGAATAGTCAGTATAGGAGTGCGGCGAGAATTCCAACAGATTCGCTGCGGAATGAGCATCGCCGGGGCGCGGTGGCGTAGACCTCTGTGACGAGATATGCGATGTTGAGAGGATTGATCCCACCCTGCTTGTCGCCAAAGTTGTTGGCGATGAAGGCAGCCCGGATAGGTCGCCATAGCTCGAAGCTACTCTGGATGATTGCTCCCGGTAGCGGAACTTATCTCTCGATGCCATCGACGCTCGTGAGTTAGAGTCTCTTGAAAACTCGGTTGCACTGGAGCGGTTTAGGTCCGATCCTGCACGTTGACTTTGCAGGGAACTGCTATCGAGCGACAGCTGCGAGTAACCGCTGCCAATCCCGGAGTCCGGTAGAGAAGCCGGATCGCTCGCCGAGCCCATGCGGTTTACAGGGGCGCTCTTCAAACCCCAGGCACTGCCGCCCCGCTCCGGGCCCGCCGCGCTCGTACCTCCCCACGTGCTGTGATAATGGCTGCTCTCCGTCTCGAGGCCCTGGTTGATGTCGGCTGCAGTGTTGGCCTCTACAATGCCGTCATTGTTCTCGGAGCCGGCTCGGCCGGCCGCTCCGGCGGTCGAGGTCATGTTGGTGGATTGGCTACTTCCAATGCTTTCAGCGAGACGGAAGCCGAGGCGCGATCCGTACGGGTTGTATTGGCCTGCCTGGGTTGAGTCGCGAATTGCCGTATCGGTCTCTGCTACCGCCAGGCTCCAGTCTGACGCATTTACGGTGGGGTCAAAGGCATTAGCGAAGACGCTCGCACCGGTGGCGTCGACCGTGTATGTCCGTTGGGGCGAAAGCAAATCGATCGAAAGCGTGGTCACCGGGGTGGAAGTCGGAGCTTCGTCCAAGGAAGGCGAAAGGGTGGGTACGACCTGAGCATTGGCGCAGAAGAGCGCCGAGTAGACGCCGATGAAGAGCATGAGACGAGTTGGAATCAGCATCGTTTCGATCTACTCTCTGGAGTAATTGTAGCGAAGGTAGATGCGAAGACCGGCGGAAGTTGTGCTGGGTCCGACCGAGAGCGAGCGCATCAAGCATCATCCTTGACGGCAAGTTTGCGCACGATGCTGGTGGTGCTGTGCCCCTCCACTGTTGGAACGATGACCACACGACCACCCCAGCTTCTCACCTCGGGTGCGCCTACGATCGTGTCTTCGGTGTAGTCGCCGCCTTTGACGAGAACTTCGGGGCGCAAAGCCAGAATGAGATCGATCGGCGTTGCCGCCTCGAAGACCACGACAGCGTCGGTAGCGGCGAGCGCAGCCAAGATGCGCGCCCGCTGGCGCTCCCCGACAATCGGACGATCCGGTCCCTTGAGCGCCGAGACGGAAGTGTCGCTGTTGATGCCGACAACGAGCTTGTCTCCTAAGCGACGGCAGTGTTCAAGCAGGGTGATGTGTCCCACATGCAGGATGTCGAAGCAGCCATTGGTGAAGACGATGCTGTGCCCAGCGGCACGCCACTCTGCTGCGCGAACCAGGAGCCGAGCCAGGTTCAGGGTCTTCTCGTGAATTTCTGTGCCGGAAAATTCAATGAGTGCCGCAACGAGTTCATGACGGGCAATGGGCACCGATCCGAGTTTCCCAACCACCACTCCAGCGGCAACGTTGGCCAAATGCGCAGCGTCATTGATCGAGAATCCGGATGAGACGGAGAGTGCGAGCGTAGCGATAACCGTATCACCCGCTCCAGAGACATCGAAGACCTGTCTCGCAATTGCAGGTACATGGAAGCGGGGAGCGTGCGAGTGCAGAACAGCAATTCCGTGTTCGCCGAGGGTGACCGTCAGATAGTCGAGATCCAGCTTGCTTACCAGTGCCTGGCCCTCATCGAGCAGAGAATCCACTGAGCCCTCACTGTTGGCCAGAGCGAGGCCCAACTCTTTCAGATTGGGGCAAATCGTCGTTGCGCCGCGATACCGAAGGAAGTCCCGGCCTTTGGGATCGACGAGGATAGGGAGACCGGCGTCGTTGGCGTCGCCGATAATCGTTTGGCAAACTTCCGGGTTAAGTGTTCCCTTGGCGTAGTCCGACAAGATGACACCATCGGCTTTATGGAGGAGCTTGCGGACTTCTTCGATCAGATTCTTGTAAGCCTTCTCTGGCCGGAGCGTTTTCGTCTCGATGTCGAGCCGGACTATTTGCTGGCTTCCACTGAGAATTCGCAACTTCGAAGTGGTGGGAGTTTGGGGTACAGCCAAGAGCCGGGCGTCCACTCCCCCGACCTCGAGCAGATCGGTGAGCGAGGCGCCGTCTTCGTCATCGCCGATGAAGCCTATCACGGAGGCTCTTGCTCCGAGACCAACGATGTTCATGGCGACATTCGCCGCGCCGCCCGGACGCTGAGTTCGCTGCGAGGCCTGGACGACCGGAACCGGCGCCTCCGGGGAGATACGCTCAACCGTGCCTTGAATGTACTTGTCCAGCATGACGTCACCGACGACCAGGATGTGCTTGCCATCCCAATCACGTTCTATCAGGCGAACAATCTCGTGGGAGGCATCTCGGCTTCCGGCATCGAAGGAATTCATCTGCGTCCCAGTCCGGTCCAGACTCATTCGATGGTCACCTCTTTTGGCGCCTCCAATGCGGGCCTGGCGTAGATGGTGTCAGGCACGTCTGGAAGAACGCGTCTTTGAGATGTGCGAGGCGGCCACGCGTAACTGGCATGGCAACCGGTCCTTCGAGGTACTGCTGCGCACAACCCGCCTATTATACAAAGTGAATGACATCCAACCCGGGTTTAGCTCGCAGCGGCGAGATCAAGTATGTCTTCCTCGATCGGGACGGGGTCATCAACCGCAAACTGCCCGAAGGTCAATACGTTACGAGGTGGGCAGAACTTGAACTGCTTCCCGGATCCGCTTCGGCAATCGCGAGCTTGAACCGGTCTGGACGGAAGGTCATCCTGGTGACCAACCAGCGCGGCGTCTCTCTAGGACTGATGACCGAGCAGGAGCTTCGCGGTCTCCATGACCAGCTCCAGCAGAAGCTTGCCACGGGAGGCGCCACGCTGGACGCAATCTACTACTGTCCGCATGGATGCGAGGAGTGCAGCTGCCGAAAACCGGGCACCGGCATGATCGAGGCCGCCTTCCGCGACTTTCCGGATGCCAATCCCAACAATGCGGTGTTGATCGGAGATTCTCTTTCTGACATCGAGTGCGGGCTCAAATCAGGCATGCCAACCATCTTCATCGAAGCAGGAGGGGAGCCGGATCGCATTGCAGCCGCCGAAGACGTGCGATGCCAGGATGCGGCCGCCGCAAAGGAGATGGCCACTGCTGTGGCTCAGTCGCTGGATGAGGCGGTTCGCCGGATACTAAGCTGTTCTTAAACCGCGTCGAGGGGCAGCTGATGATCGTCAATGGTGGAAAGACAGCGGTTGTAGTCTGGATGACTGACTCGGTGGTACAGGTAGATATGTTGATGCCAGGCTTCAGGCACCATCCCTTTGAAGGTATAGGCAAGTGAAAGATGGTCCTTGTGGATGTCTCTTTCTGGCGCGAGATTGAATTGCCGGACTGCCTCGCGTTCGCCCACGCGATCAGTCGTTGCATCTGCTGAATATCCGCAGATGTCGTCGAAGTAGCACCAGATCCGCGGAAGAACGTTTGCTTTTTCCAGGAGTGTGAAGCCGCCCATGGTTGACGAGTAAAGATCGAGGTCGAATAGGACGGCCCCGAGTGGAGCGTCGGGGCGTGGATTCCAGCCGCCGAGTGTCGTGCGGACATCGCCAATAATGAGTTCTGCCCGTCCGGCGATACGGCGCTCGAGGGCCGCGCGGTCCATTTCAAAAGAACCAGCCGGCCAGCAATATAAGAGGTCCCGGGGATCCTGGCTGGCCGGGAGCCCGTTACCGCCATCAAATCCGGCGACGACGACCTCGATGCCGATCGCTCGCTGGATGAACTGCCGGTGTTCCGACAAACAGACCAGACCGTTGCCCCCGGCGACACCCAGTTCCACTACCGTCATGGCCTTGTGGCCAAGCGCTTTAGCCTCTAAAGCAGCGTGGTATAAACACCAGCCATAAGGCGGACGGTTCACGCCTCCCGCTAACAAACGTGCTCGATACGAACCGACTGGCCAGCGAACCAGCAGCCGGCGAAGAAGCAGGGTTCGCAGCGGAACGGGCCGGGTGGCGATATCGAGGATGCGGTCTATTAGGGTCATAGCTGATGCGGGTGAGATCGATCTTGTTACTGTCTTCGAAGTGTCATCCAAGGACTGAGGCGATGCGCCCCTCGGCAGGGTTCCGAGAAAGCTGCGAGAGCACGGCGTCGAAAACTTCGTCGACGGTAATTGAGAGAATGCATTTTTTTTGTTGCTCGATGCAGGTTACAAGCTCACACCCGGCACAGTCCGTCTGATGATAGATCACGCGATGCTGGCGGCCGTGTGGAAACCATACACCCGGGAAGTTCCGCGCCGAGAAGACTGCGACCGAAGGAACACCGACTGCAGCGGCAAGGTGCATTGGTCCGCTGTCATGGCCAATGAACAATTCGGCGGAGCGGAAAAGAGCCGCACTCTCCCGAGGGGTAAGCAGTCCACATAAGTTGATGGCCCGTTCCTGCCAGGCGATCGACGCGCGCGAGCAAGCATCCGCTTCGTCATCGGCGCCAACCATCGCCAGCCGGTAATCCGGCAAGTGCGCGGCCAGTCGGGAGAGTAAGGCGGTCCAATTCGCTTCGCCCCAATCGTTGGCCTGCGCTTTCGTGCCGAGACTGACCGCCAGAAAACGCGCCTCGTTCATAGCCGATACGGTTTCCTTGGCGCGATGCAGCTCTGCGTCCGTTAGGTTTAGATCCCAACTGGACGGAGCCTCCAGATCGAAGGCGCCAAGGTCGCGGATTCCTCGTGCCAAACGTTCCGCCTCGGATTCACGGTAGGTTGTGCCGCTGATGCGTCGCCGTTTACAGTCACTTCTCGATTGCGGCACCCCGACGATTTTCGGTATGCCGCAGAAACGAAAAAACCATTTGTCCCGGAGCGCGGCAGGGAAGCCGCGTAACGAACCAAGATATACCAGCACCTGGGGATGGAATCTCCGGATCTCCGAGCGGAGCGTCAGGATAGAGCTCAAACTTCGTAAGCCAATCGGGTAGGCGATATACCCATGAATGAGTCCGGAATCGCCCAATACCGCAGAGGCTGCGGGCGCTTTCCTGTGGACCGGTATGTTGGTGAGGAGGCGGCGTTCGGCTCGCGGGAAAGCCCGGGCGATTTGGTGGTAGGAAGGCAACGCCACAACGTTGTCGCCGAGACTTCCTAACCGGTAGATGAGAACGCGCTCAACTTCGGCGCATGCCGGATTGAGAGGGCCGTTCATCTTCGTGGGGCTGCCGCGTGGCTAAGTTCACGATCCTGGTCGCTGGAATCCGGATGGCGCATGCGAAAACTAGGTAATTGGGAGAACAGGTAGTAGAGCATGGCGAAGAGCAGTGCATTTCTCAGTTGAACGAAATACCCGGCAAGCGTGTCTTCAGTCTGTAAGACCTCGGAGATGAAGGCGAGGGCCAGCAGCACCGCGACCAAGGTAGGCATCGAGGATTGAATGACCTCAAGCGCCCACCGCAAGAGAAAGACAATCACAATTGGATACAGAATGATCCCGATGATTCCGAAGTCAGCTGCCCCCGCGGTCAGAATAGAATTGCCTTCATCGATATACCCGAAGCCCCAATGCATGTTGACGAGCTGCTCCTCCTGATAGAGCTCGAGCCCGAACTTGTCCTCAGAGATAGAGGAGGGAATCATCAACTGCAGATTTTCGGCAAGATCCGTTCCTAGCAAAGGAGTGGAGTGTTGGCTGGCATCCAGCAGGTCGGCAAAGTAGCCTAAATCGAAGCTGCGAATTGCCGCGTTTTCTCCTAAAAGCTGGATGACTTGGGCGGGAGTGTGACTATGCATCGTCTCGACCGCCATGCTGATCCGTGCGCCCAATGGAACATCCGCTTTATGTCCGTAGCCCGCAACCCGCAGGTAGAGGAATGTGACTGCCGCGGCGAAGATCACAACCGCGGCTGCAACGCCAACGAGGACCTTCTGGAGCAGAGACAGGTGACTCCGAAAACGGCCGAGTTGAGAGGCCAGCAACGCCAGCAGAACCGCATAGGTGAGGTTTCTTCGCCCCAGTGGAACGATTGCCAGAAACTGAACGATCGCACAAAGTCCCACCAGGAAGCGGGTGGCGCCCTTAGTGTTCAGAGCTGCGCAGACAGAATAGGCAAAAGCGGGTGCGGACCACCAGATGATCAAGGAAGCCATCGGGCTTATACGGCCGCTTTCGTCGTGAGCGATGCCCATGAAACCAAGACGGCCGGTGGCAAATGCGAACAGGAGAAGAGCGGTGCTCACCAGCACGAGCACGATCGAGCGCGGCTGGAAGTTAATGTGAAAATCCCGACCAAAAATAGGCCGCTCGTACATCTCGCCTACAGCGAAGAGCAGGGCACAACTAATCATCACCGCGGCAGTGCCGCGGGCGAGGCTGTCGACGTCGCGAGCGAAATACTCGGCAATAGTAAGTCCGCCCCTAGGTATCGAGAACCAGCTGTTGAAGGCGCCAAGGTTATAGCCGAACAACAAGCTCGTGCCCAGAATAGTCGACAGGCGGAGCGGCGTCCCGCGAAACAGGATATCGAACAGCACGTAAAGACTGGCGAAGCCACCCAATGCAGAGCCAAGAACGAAGGTGATATTCGAGGCGAAAAGCCAGGTCACCAGCCCGAAAAGAAGCAATATCAGCGGCAAATACAGCAGGTAAATCGGGCTCTGTCCAGCCAGATCTGAGCCGAATGGCCGTGCTTGCTCGGCGAAGACGGCGTTCAGGTTCCGCGATGCAGGACTGAATTCAAGTTTCGACACGGCGTTGACTATCCGGCCCTTTCTCCGTCAGTTGGCACGAAAGTTGAGAGGAGTTGGTTAGAAGTCGCAGCACTCGCTTGTGCGGCTTCGTCAAGAATAGCCTGAACGACTAACATGTTCTGCCACGGATTCTGCAGGTAGCGCTGGTGGCCGGCCGCCGCGATCGCCTGGCGCCGAGACTCATCGGCTAGCAGCGCGAAGCACTTCTCGGCACACTCTTCGGGGCTGCTCCAGAAGACCGCTTCTTCATCTTCCCGATATAGAGCCGAGTGCTCACTGGTTTGTTGCGCGCACAAGAGGCTACCCAGTGAAGGGATTTCCATACTGCGGGTTGTGTGCAGGTCCCTGTTTCCTTTAGAGAGAAGTCCAAGACAGACTTTTGCGGCGATGATCGCCATCGCATACCGGTCATCGGCGCTGGCGGCGGCGGCGCGCCAATGCGGCTTGAGCAGCGCCCACTCGCGCAGCCGTCGATAGCGATTGCCGTAGATCGTCAGCGGAACTCCTAGTTCAACCAGGCGAGCAAGGAAGGGTCCTCGCTCCGGGAAAGCGGTTCCGACAAAAAGGACCTCGGACCGCCATTCCCGGTACTGAAGCTCGGTCAGTTGGCGGGGAGCATGTGCAACTTCGTCGGCGGACATGTAGACGCGCATCACTCTTTTCGCGCCGCGTTGTTTGGCTTCACCGACATTGGCAGGACGTACGACCACGAGCAGATCGTAAAGAGGCAGCGCTTTGAAGAATTCACGCCAGAGCATGACGTCGCGCCCACCGAAGGGATCGTCGATGTTGTAGCAAAGGACAAATGGGATGCGAGCTTTCAAGTCGCGAACCAGTCCCGCACTGACTAGTTCCCCATGGTCGATCCAGGCGAGGTCGAAGGTGGCGTCGCCGATTGCCCGGATCGCGCGGCGTCGAATAACCTCTACCATGCCGAAGCCGCCGGTGAGCCATCTCCACCGGATAGTTACCCAGTTTGCAGGAATGATGTTGTGCGCATCGATAAGTGTCACTTGATGGCCGAGCCGCCGGAGGGCTGCCATCCGATGCCCGGAGGTCCCATGCGGACGGCCGAAGTAGAGGATCCTCATGAGGAAACCTCATTCCCGGGTACCGGGGCCGCTCGCAAAGATTTCGTGACGTTCCGGGTCTTCATCATTGCTTGCAAGGCCTGACGCAAACCTGTGATGTCTTGTTCGAAACTGTAGTTCTGAATGAAACGAAGACTCTCCCGGCCCATACTCGTCAAGCCTTCTCCCGCCTCCAGGGCACGGCTTAATACCGTTGCAAGCGCGTCTACATTGAGCGCTTCGAAGACGTAGCCATTCAGACCGTCGCAGACCAGATCGGGTTGGCAGCCGACTTGATCGGAGACGATAACCGCGCGACCTGCGTTCATCACTTCGTTGATCACAAGACCCCAGGGCTCGTGGATCGACGGCAGCACGAAGACATCGCAGAGATCGTAAAAGCGCGGTAGTTCCCCTTGATTCCGGAAGCCGAGCATGCGGATGTCACGATTGCCGGCAACACGCTGTTCTATCTCCGCGCGCTGCTCTCCGTCTCCGATGATGACTAAGTACGGAGGTCGAGAGAAGGAGGCGGAATTTGTCACCCGCAGGAAGGCTTCCACCAGATCGATACAGCGTTTCCGCTCCTGCAGTTTGGAGGCAAAGAGAACAACAGGGCGGCCGGATTCGAGTCCCAGTTCCGAGCGTAGTTGCTCTCGATGAAGGGAGGCCTTTTGTGCTTGGCAGCGAAAGAACTCGTTGTCGACCGCGTACGGCATATCAAAAATCGGTAGGTCTTTTCCGGCGTAATGCTCCCAATATTTCCGATTCAACTTGCCGATCGCTAGAACTCCCCAGATCATGCGGGCGAGCACCTGCAGGAAGGTCGACTTAATGCGCGATCTCATGGCCGACCGAGGTCGATCCTGAAGGTGCGATTCGGCGCGGATTAGCACCGGTACCCCGACTTGGCGGCACGCTACTAAAGCCTGGATGGCATCGAATGTGTGATAGCCGTGAATCCAGGCAGCATCGAAGCCACCATGTTTGAGCCGGCGCGCGATGCCGGAGCTAATCTGGTGGTCGGGGTGGGCGTTCTTGAACAGGCGCTTCGGTAGGAACTCATGGCGATAGCCGCCCAGGAGCGGAATGTCCCACTCGACATTCACCAGAAAGCCTTCGTCGACGTAACCGCGAACGGAAAAGTCGGCGGTAAAGAAAACAGTCAAGTCGATGTCGGGTTGGGCGGCGATATGCCGCAACAGCGGCGCCTGGTATTGGATCGGGTGAGAGACGAAGTAGGCCAAGCGGATTTTGCGGCCGTCATCCATATCTATGGCTTTCCTCAAACGCTGATTCCGGAGATGGCCAGAGCTGTAATATTCGCCAACTCGGATCAATTCCTGTAGATAATCAATCCGCTCGTGATCGCAATGGCCGCCTCGATTCCACGATATCCGAAGGTCTTGAACTGACTCGACGGCACCCAGATGATGTCACCATCGTTGAGCTTCAGATCCGCCTGTTCCCCTTTGAGGAGCTTGGCCAGGTCGAGCATATATTCCTCTCGGCCGCCCGCCACTTTGCGGATAAGCCGGGTCTTGCTAAGCGAGGCAGTCCGGTTCGGACCACCGGCCAGCGCTAACGCCTGTGCGGTCGATAGCCGTTCGTTGTTATCAACGAGAAAACCACCGGGTTTGCCGACATCGCCCACAATGTAGACGACCCCCGCCTTACCAACCACGATAGTATCTCCAGGCAGAATTTGGGGATTCTCTTGAGCGTTCAGATTGGCGGCCGTGCCTTGCAGCGGAACCAGAACCGGATGGGTTGGATCATCGCGATGGATTATTGAGACGGTCTTGCCCGCAGTAGGCGAGATGCCGCCGGCGATAGCCAACATATCCAACAGCCGGCGCTTTCCCAGGGTGGGGTAGATCCCGGGCTGCCGAATTTCGCCCGAGATCGTCGCGCCCTGCGAAGCATACTCCACAATGAACACCGTCACATGTGGCTCGAGAAGCAGGTGTTGTTTGCGGAACTGCTGCTCTAAATAGCGCGCTGCTTGATCGGCATTCAGGCCGTTTAGATCGACACGTCCGATGACCGGCATATTGGCGGAACCATCCTGGGCGACGCGGACGTGGCTCGAGAGCTCCGGGGTGTCGAAGACCACGACGTCGAGCAGGTCGCCCGGTCCGATGTTGATGGCGGCCGGCTGGGGATTCGATGGTTGGGCGTCGGGGACATTCGGGGGTGTACTAGTTTCCTGTCCCTGCGCAGATGCGAGGAGCAAGCAGGCAGCGCATGAGATTGCAGCTGCCGTGGGATAGGGGAGCAGCCAGCTGCACTCAGACCGGAATGGCGAGCGCATACGCAAGAGCTTACTTTTCCGCATCCGTTTCCCCATAACCGCCCCCGTAGTTGGTGGCGTAATCGTATCCGTACTGCTTGGAATAGGTGTAATAATTTTCCAGGCGAAGGTCGACGTCATTCACCACAATGCCTGTCACCCTGGCTCTAGCCCGGCGCAGCAGTGACCGTACGCGAAGCAGCGCCTTCTTCCGGGTGATCGCGGCACGGACAACGATGATGGTGGAATCCGCCCCCGGCGCTAGACTCAGGGAGTCCGCTACCGGAAGCACTGGCGCCGAATCGAGGATGACGTGATCGTATTCCGTCTTCCAGCCCTCCATCAGGGATTCCATGTGGCGGGAGGCGAGGATTTCTCCGGGATTGGGCGCAATCGGCCCACGAGTCAGGACAAAAAGGTTTGGTAAATCGTCGATAGGCGATTGGTACGCGCTCGAGCCCGATTCGCGCACGAGCAAAGTCGAGAGCCCTTCGCGATTGGGTAGCCGGAACTTGAGATGCAGGGTCCCCCGTCGAAGGTCGGTGTCTACCAACAGGACGCGTGCATCGCGCCGGGCGAAAGAGATAGCGAGATTCGCGGCGATTGTCGACTTCCCTTCAGCCTCAAGACTGCTGGTGATCAAGATCAACCGCGCTTCGTTGTCGGCCGAGGAAAGCAGGATCGACGAGCGCAAGGTACGAAATGCCTCGGCGCCGACCGTCTGCGGTGTCAGGTAAGAGACCAGATCGGAGGGGAATTGCGAGTCGGCCGGTGTGATTGGCTTGGCCTGCTGACCATAGGTCGACCTCGCCTCCTTGGCGGCGGTGGTGAAACGCGGAACAACTGCTAGCGAGGGAAGGCTCGAGATGGCTTCAGCATCTTCGGAGGTGCGGATCGTGTCGTCCAGGGTTTCGAGGAAGAGCGCGGCAGCGATGCCGATGAACAAACCGATCAGCGCGCCGAAGCCATAGTTGGTCCGCTTTTTCGGCGCCACTGCAAACGCCGGAACTTCAGCCTTGTCCACGAGGTTCACGTTGTTGGAATTCAGCCCGGCGGTGACACTGGCCTCCTTCAACTTCATTTGCAATGCATCGTAGAGATCGGTCGTCGACTGGGCTTCGTGCTTAAGGATCTCGAAATCGGCCGAGGAGTCGCTCACCCGGAAGGCTTCCTGCTTGACCTGCTCAAGCCGTCCTTTGAGAAGCGCCTCGGTATTGACGGCCGCGTTGTATTCTTCCTCGAAGCGCTTCAAGAGATTACTGATCTCCGCGTCAATGTCCGTCTGGACGGCGGTCAACTGCTTCTCGACCTCTCGAACGCGCGGGTAATCGAAACCATATTTCGATTTCAGCTCGGCGGATTGCACGAGCAACTCGGCCTGTTGAGTTCTCAAGCTGACCAGAGTCGTCGTCGGCGCAACCGAGACCAGCAGCTCCGGATTTCTGGTTTCGGCCAGGTGGTACCGGGCCTCCTTAACGATGCGATCTGCCTCTGCTTGTATCAACTGCTCGTTGACCAGACGAAGGCTATCGCTTACCAAGTTGCCGCCTTCAGCGTCCATCCCGATCAAGTTGTTAGCTCGCTGGAATTGGGCTATTTTGCGCTGTGCGTCGGCGGCATGCGCCTTCAGTTCAGTGAGTTGGCCGGATAGCCAATTGGAAATGCGCAATGTTCCTTCATAGCGGGAGCGCAGGTCGAGCTCCAAATATTGGTCGACGACTGCCTGGGCAATCCGGCTGGCTTGATTGGGATCGGGGTCGCGATAGTGGATCTCGACAAGGTCGGTATTGGGAATTACCACAACCTGCAGATTGCTTCTGAGCAGCCGAATGAGAGGGATCCGCTGGGCAGGAGTCAGAGGCTTGCCTAAAACGTAGGGCTGTTTCTCAAATACCTTGGAGAACGGTTTTTTTGCGAAAAGATTTTCAGATTCTATGACTGCGAAGATGACCGAATCGCTCTGGAGGATACGGGCCTCAGTCAACAGCCGCGTTGATTCATCATTCCCTCCAGCCTTGCTGTTGAGCAGATCGGAGATTCCAAGATTGGTGGATCGATCCGGATTAATGTCGATTCGCGCAGTTGACTCGAAGACGGGGGTCGTGAAGAAGGTGATCACCGCACCAAGAATCAGACCAGTAGCGAGGCAAGCCAGGATAATGAACTGACGCTTAATGAGGATTTTGCGGAAGTCCGCGGGGGTCAGGATAAAATCCTGCCGGTCGGAGCCCGCCGGCTTACCTGCCACCGAGGTGCCTTGTTGCCGTTCGGATGCTGGATCCGGCCCTTGCATCCTCAGGCTCCTTCAACAGTTGTCATGTAGGTTGCAGACGCTCTCCGGTCTGATGAGATTACCAAAGCTTGCGTCTCGTGCGTGATGCTTAGGGAGAATGCTGCCCGCTTACGGCGCGCCCAGAGCCTATTTTGTACTCGCGTTGCGAGTCCTACCCGAGGCTACCACAACAAAAGCGGCTAGCCGGTGGAGTTGCCTGACGCCGGCAAAATTCCTGGGACGAACGTCGTGTCAGAGAAACCTTCGTTCTGGCTATTGTAGATACTCAATTCCGATGTACGATTGATTTGGTCGCATTTGAGATAAACTAGCGGAAGGCAGCCAATTTGGGCTGGCCACTGCGTTTGACGCCGAGGCAGGCAAGTTGATGGCATTGAGCCAACTGGAGATTGGTAAGGTAGGGGTGGTTTCTACGTTAGATCTGCCGGACGATGTGCAGCACCACTTGATGCACATGGGGTTCGTTCCCGAGGCCCGGGTAATTGCATTGCGTCGAGCACCGGCTGGAGATCCTACCGTTTACGCAATCGATGGACTGGAGATTGCTCTTCGTCGAGATACGGCGTGTTCGATTCACATTCGCCGGGCTAGTGACGATCTAGAAGGACAGCCATGAGTTGCTGCACACCAGTCAGTATCGAGATACCTCCCACCCCGAGGGTGCCCGGGAAGATACGCACCATCGCGCTCGTAGGACCGCCGAACTCCGGCAAGTCGACCTTATTCAATCGGCTCACGGGTTTGCGCCAGAAGGTCGCCAACTATCCCGGGGTGACCGTCGAGCAGCGGGTCGGCAAGCTGGCCGGGATCGGTCGCAGCGATTTGATCCTGATCGACCTCCCCGGAATCTACAGCCTCAGCTCCTATTCGGAAGATGCGCGCGTTGCCGTTGAAGTGCTGCACGGCACTATGCCCGGCTCCCCCGCACCCGATGCCGTGTTGCTGGTTCTGGACTCCATGCATCTGAGCCGACAACTCATGCTCGCTGGACCAGTGCTCGCGCTCGGACTGCCGACCCTGATCCTGCTCAACATGACCGATGTCATGGAAGCCCGCAACGGCGAAGTAGACTCACTCGCCCTGGCACAGGAACTCGGTGCGCCCGTGGCCAAGATCAGCGCCACCAAGGGCACCGGCCTCGATGCCATCGGAATATTCCTGGCCCGCAAGAACGCGGAAATCCAGCGTCCGCTCGAGCTGCCGATCATGGGGAATGCCGCCTCCTACCGGCAGTGGGCGACCGGCGTCAGTACGCGCACGAAATACAAGGCGCCGCTCTCGTCAGAGACAACCCGCAAACTCGACCGCGTTCTGCTACATCGAATCTGGGGACCGCTGCTTTTCCTGGCGGTGGTCATCACCCTTTTCCAGGCAGTGTTCACCCTTGGCCAGCCGTTGAGCGACGGTTTCCAAGCGATTCTGGATCAAGTTGGCGTTCGCGTCGGCGGCTTGCTTCCCCCGGGGTGGATCCAGTCGCTGGTGGTCGATGGCGCCTGGAAAGGCGTCTCGTCCATTCTCGTTTTTCTGCCGCAGATTTTATTGCTCTTTCTTTTTATCGGAGTGCTGGAAGACTCGGGCTACCTGGCCCGGGCTGCCTTGATCGCCGACCGCGTGATGCGGTCCATCGGGTTAAATGGCAAGGCTTTCATCCCGCTGCTTTCGGCTTATGCTTGCGCCGTGCCGGCAATTATGTCCACCCGCACCATCGAGAACAAGCGCGACCGGATCGCCACCATCTTGGTAACGCCGTTCATGACCTGCTCGGCCCGTATCCCCATCTATCTATTGATGATTGCGGCCTTTATTCCCAATCGTCCGCTCCTTGGGGAATTTTTCGGGATGCGTGCAGCAGTGATGCTTGGGCTCTATCTGCTCGGTTTCGTCGCTGCGCTGGCGACCGCCCGGCTGCTCAAATCTTCTATCCTGAAGGCTTCTTCTGCGCCATTCATTCTGGAGCTGCCCCAGTATCGGCTCCCAACCCTGCGTTCGTTGGGGTTGAGACTCTTTGATCGGGCCAAGGTCTTTGTCAAGCAAGCCGGGACGGTGATCCTGGCGGTGACGCTGGTGTTATGGCTGCTCAGCCACATCCCCGCCCACGGCGGTTCGTTTCCGCAACTCGCGAACAGCTTCATTGGAAAACTGGGACTCTTCATCGAGCCGGTCATTCGGCCGCTCGGCTTCAATTGGAAGATCGGCATCGGCTTATTGACCTCCGTTTTGGCCAGGGAGGTCATTGTCGGTACGCTGGGTACGCTCTACGGAGCCGATCCGGCCACCCAGAGCATGACCCTGCAATCGGCCCTCAGGCACGATATGCATCTAGGCGGAGCGATCGCCCTGGTGGTTTATTTTGCCCTTGCCATGCAATGTACATCCACACTCGCCGTCGTCAAGCGAGAGACCAACAGCTGGAAGTGGCCAGCGGTACAATTTGTATATATGACCGCGCTGGCCTATGTGGCGGCCCTGGCGACGAATCAGATCATTTCGCGCTTTTTCTAAGCCGAATGGGAGCCGCGCTGCTCGAGCCGGACGATTCGCTGACCATGATCGCCAAACATGTTCAGCAGGCCTATGTATTCCTCATTCATTTGTTTTCGGAGGGCGCGCTGCTCGTCCTCAATCCGCTCCATGCGGCGCTCCAATCGATCGTTGCCCCTTTGCCCGAGCAATATCCCAAGCAGCACCGTGAAGGTGGGTACGGAGAAGACTGTTAGCAGCTGCCAGACTGGAAGTCCGTTCATCTTCTTGATGATAGACGACCTGAGGGCGACCGCCCCGAGGATTCGGAAACTTCCGCTCTTCCAGGCCCGATTTAGAACGAGAACCAAGTAAACTCAATAGAGATAAACATGATTTCAGTCAGCAATGTGAGTATGCGGTACGGGGCGAAGGTCCTCTTCGACGACGTCTCGATCAACTTTATTTCCGGTCGCCGCTACGGCTTGACCGGACCGAATGGCGCCGGAAAGTCGACCTTTATGAAGGTCCTTACCGGTGAAATTGACGCCCAGAAGGGCAATGTCGTTCGCCCCAAAAAGCTGGGTATCCTGCGTCAGGACCAGTTTGCCTTTGACGCCTTCCGGGTGATCGACACCGTCATCATGGGCAACAAGGGCCTGTGGTCTGCACTTGAAGAGCGGGACAAGATCTACGAGAAGTCCGAGCTCACCGATGAAGATGGCATGCGGCTCGGCGAACTCGAGGGCATTGTCGGCGAAGAGGACGGCTATACCGCCGAGAGCGACGCCGCCATCCTGTTACAGGGGCTTGATATTCCCGACGAGATTCACGACCGCAAGATGGGCGAACTTCAGGGGGGGCAGAAGGTCCGGGTGCTGCTCGCTCAAGCGCTCTTCGGCAAACCCCAGGCGCTGCTGCTTGACGAGCCTACGAACTATCTCGATCTCGATTCGATCCACTGGCTGCAGGATTTCCTGATCAACTTTGAAGGCACGCTGATCACCATCTCGCATGATCGGCATTTCCTCAACAGCGTCTGCACGCACATCGCCGATATCGACTACGAGACCATCATTACCTACACCGGCGGCTACGACGATATGGTGATGGCCAAGACCCAGATCCGTTCCCGCCTCGAGTCTCAGAACGAACAGCGCGAAAAGAAAATCGCTCAGTTGAACGAGTTCATCGCCCGCTTTGCTGCCGGCACCCGTTCCAGCCAGGTTACCAGCCGCAAGAAGGAAGTCGAGCGGCTGCAGACCACAGATCTGGCCCGGTCCAATATCGCCCGGCCCTACATTCGCTTCGACATGATGCGGCCCTCCGGCAAGCACATCCTCGAGGTGGAAAAACTTTCGAAGGGTTACGGCGATCTGGAAGTTATCAGGGACTTCAGTGCGAGCGTCACCCGGGGCGAGAAGATTGCCTTGATGGGCCGTAACGGTCTAGGCAAAACCACGCTGCTGAAGGCGCTCCTGGTTGGAGATAAAGAGATTGACAAGGCGATGCGCAGCGAACTTCATGACCCCGAGTTCGCCAACGATGGCGGCACGGTCAAATGGGGCCACGAGGCGCAGATAGGCTACTTTCCGCAAGACGTGTCGAATGTCATTGAGAAAGGTCTGACCGTCGCCGACTGGCTCTATCAGTTCGATCCGAAGGCGACTAAAGAGGACATTCGCGGCATTCTCGGGCAGATGCTTTTCCGCGGCGAAGAGGGATTGAAGAAGACCGACGCGCTCTCCGGAGGCGAGGCCGCCCGTCTGATCTTCTGTAAGCTGATGCTGGTCAAGCCGAACATCCTCATCTTCGACGAGCCCACCAACCACCTTGATCTTGAATCGATCAACGCGCTCAACCAGGCCATCCAGAAATACGAGGGGACGGTGCTGCTCGTCACCCACGACCACGACTTGATCGACGAGGTTGCCACCAGAATCTGGCACTTTGACCAGAGCGGCGTCGAGGACTTCAAGGGGCCTTACGAGGAATACGTGTCCGCCACTGCTGCGAGTGCGCGTTGAAGACTTGTGCCGGACACGTTTACGCGCCGGATGAACTAGGTGTGAAACTGGAGATGAGAGGTACTGTCATGACTGAGATCGACTGGTCCGATTGTCCTATCGTTGAAACCAATCCCGAGAAGATGGGCGGAGTGCCGACCTTGCGCGCGTGGCGGCTTTCTGCGGATTCCATAGTGGATAACCACGACTACGGTGCGACGGCGCAGGACATCCACGACTGGTTCCACGTCCCCTTGGCCGATGTTGAGTCTCTTTTTGCTTACGCGGAAGCGGCACGGGACTGGGCCGATGCGCGTTCTGTTCGATAAGAATGTGCCTTACCCATTGCGACATCATTTGCGTTTCCACGCGGTTCAGTTTGCTGAAGACCTTGGTTGGGACCTGATCTCCAATGGCGAACTTCTGAGCGCCGCGGAGGCGACATGCTTCGACCTGATGGTCACCGCCGATCAGAACATCCGCTATCAGCAGAACTATCGGAGCGTCGGATCGGGTTGGTCGTGCTTGGCTCCAACCAGTGGCCTTTCCTAAAAGAACATCTGCCGAAGATCGTCTCAGCAGTAAGTTCGTCGGGAGTCGGCAGTTATACCTTCATCGAAATATCATTGCCGCCGAAGCCCAAATACATCCGGGCCGGCTAAGGCCGAACGAAAGAGCGAAGTAGAAAAAAATGCCGCCTGCAACCCCAATTCTCAATGCCCAAAGCCTCGCCAAGTCCTTCGGCGCGACGACCCTCTTCCGTGGCATCTCCTTCACCATCGGCGAGGGCGACCGCATCGGCCTGATCGGTCCGAACGGTTCGGGTAAGTCGACGCTGCTCCGCATCCTCGCCGGCGAGATCGACTCCGATGCCGGAGAGGTTGCGGTTCGTAAGCGCGCGCGGTTGAGCTACGTGACCCAGGAATCGCAGTTCTCCCCCGGCGATTCGGTGCGCGACGTGATTCTGAAAGCCCTGAAACGCAGCGGCGTTCCTGAGGGCGACTGGGAAGGCCGTCTGCGCGATACGCTCGGCCGGGCCGGCTTTGAAGATTTCGCCACCGAGGCGGTTACATTTTCCGGCGGCTGGCGGAAACGACTGGCGATCGCCGAGGCGCTGGTCCAGAATCCAGACGTCCTGCTCCTCGACGAGCCGACCAACCATCTCGATCTTGCCGGAATTGAGTGGCTCGAGGCGCTGCTCGCCGGCGCGTCATTCGCCTGCGTCGTCGTCAGCCACGACCGTTATTTTCTTGAGGGCGTTGCTACCGAGGTCTGTGAACTGAACCGCGCCTATCCTGACGGGGTGCTCCGCTTCTCCGGCAACTACAGCAACTTCCTTGAGAAGAAGGAAGAATATCTTCACGCGCAAGGCAAGCGTCAGGAAGCGCTCGAAAACCGGGTCAAAGTCGAGAAGGAGTGGCTGCGCCGCGGACCCAAGGCCCGGACGACTAAATCGAAGGCACGCATCGATAAAGCCAATGAACTGATCGGCGAACTCAGCGGGATGCGCAACCGCAGCCAAACCTCGACCGCCGGCATCGACTTTGTCGCCACCGATCGCCAAACCAAGCGGCTGGTGGAGTTCCTCGATGTCGACTACTCGATCGATGGAAAGAAGCTCATTCAAGGACTCAACTTTCCCATCACTGCCGGAATGCGCGTGGGCCTGGTCGGGCCGAATGGCAGCGGTAAGACCACCTTGTTGCGCCTCTTACGCGGCGAGATCACGCCCGACGCAGGCGAGATTCGCAAGGCCAACCTGCTGCGGACCGTCTACTTCGACCAGAACCGCATCCTCGATGGCAACCAGACTCTTCGCCGCGCGCTCGCGCCTGACAGCGATTCGGTCATCTATCAGGATCGCGTGATCCATGTCGCCTCCTGGGCTTCGCGTTTTCTCTTCACCGGCGAACAACTCAATCAGCCAGTGGAAAGGCTCTCTGGGGGCGAGCGCGCCCGCGTGCTCATCGCCAACCTAATGCTGCAGCCCGCCGACTTGCTTTTGCTCGATGAGCCGACCAACGATCTGGACATCCCAACGCTCGAGATCCTTGAAGAAAGCCTGCTCGAATATCCCGGTGCGCTGGTCCTCGTGACCCATGACCGCTTCATGCTCGACCGTGTCTCTACGGTCGTGCTCGGCCTCGACGGCCTAGGCAATGTCGAACGCTTCGCCGATTACAGCCAGTGGGAGGAGTGGCAGGCAACACAACAGCAGACCGCCAACCGCGATCTCCAGCCAACCGCGCCAGCAGCGAACAAGAACGGTGCTGCTCCCGCATCCTCCAAGAAAAAGCTGTCGTATATCGAAGCGCGGGAGTTCTCTACCATCGAGGAGCGGGTCGAAAAGGCAGAAGAGGCGCTACAGGCCCGGCGCGAAGCAGTCGACGATCCATCCGTGGCCGTTGATCCGGTCAAGCTGCAGGCTGCCCTTGCTGAACTCGACACCGCCCAAGAGGCGGTAGACGCCCTCTACGCGCGCTGGGCGGAGCTCGAAGCCAAACGTGCCTAAGCTCAAATCGAGCTGGCAAGAACGAACGCGCGAGAACCACAAAAGTGGATTAAACCCTCCAATAGTCCGGCCTCCAACTGCGGATCGACTGCTTAATCGCCTTCGCTTGCAGACCCTCTCGCAGGGTTCTGTCTGTCAACTCGGAAAGCTCTTCATCCGAGGCAAAACGCAGCGCGATTAGCTGTCCTTCGCTCAGCTCCAATGTCCGCGCTTGGAGCGCCGCGGGCAACAGCGCCGCCAAACGAAGGCGCTCTTCCAGCCGAATGACCCGGTCCTGCACCTTCGTCGCGTACCTGCGACAGTGCAGAGCCAGCAGTAGCACGATAAACGAGAAAACATCCAGCCAGATATGCGTCGGACTCGCCCGGCGGATTGTGAACCAGATCGCGAAACCGAAGCAAAGCAGTAAGGCGGGAATGAGCACATAGTGAAACATCGGATCGATCCTGCCGTGATTGGCCAGCGTCTGGGGTACTTTTTCGCTCATGCGTTTCTCCTGTTCAGGATGTTCTCCGAATGCGATGCGGGCACCCTGGTTATACAGCATGGATGGCAGCCGCGCGGGACGAGCGTCTCTTAAAAAGATTCCTATGGCATAGAAACCGGATTCCGGTTAGACTTCGGCTGTTTTCCCTTTCGTGTTTCTGCTTACTCCAAAACAATCAGGAGCTCTCGCGTGCCACTTATTAAGAAACTGGGTGCTGAATTCCTCGGAACCTTTTGGCTAGTCTTTGGGGGTTGCGGCAGCGCAGTATTGGCGGCTGGCTTCCCGAAGTTGGGAATCGCGTTCGCTGGCGTCGCTCTCGCCTTCGGACTTACCGTGTTGTCCATGGCTTTCGCTGTCGGCCATATTTCCGGAGGTCACTTCAATCCCGCCGTGACGGTGGGGCTATTTGTTGGCAAGCGATTTCCAGTGGGCGACGTTTTGCCCTACATTCTCGCTCAGGTAGTCGGCGCAGTCGCTGGTTCTGGCGTGCTCTACCTGATCGCGAGCGGGGTGCCGGACTTCAGCCTGGCCGGCGGTTTTGCTTCCAATGGCTATGGCGCCCACTCGCCCGGCGGGTATTCCCTGGTAGCGTGCCTGGTAGCCGAGATTGTGCTGACGGCGTTCTTCCTGATCGTGATCATGGGCGCAACCGACAAACGGGGGGTCCCGGCCGGCTTTGCCCCGATCGCCATCGGTCTGGCGTTGACCTTGATTCACCTGATCAGCATTCCGGTGACGAACACTTCAGTCAATCCTGCGCGAAGCACCGGTCCGGCCTTATTTGTGGGTGGATGGGCATTGCAGCAGTTATGGCTCTTCTGGCTTGCTCCGATCCTGGGCGGCGTCATCGGCGCGGTTCTGTATCTGCTCATCGCCGGCGACCATGATCCAAAGCTCCCGCAAGGCAAAGCTCTCTAACTACCTGGGAAGGATGCATAGTTATAGGGGCGACCGTATGTCGCTCCTATGAAACCCATGATTCTCTTATCAAATCCACGATTTCCTTATCAATTGAAAGCAGGAACGAATTAAGATCGACCACCTTGCGGATCGGTTTGTATGATCGCTGGGATGCTCCATTTAGCGCCATCGGAAGCGCGAATCTTCTTTCATCTGCTGGCGTTCGTGCTCGTCATTGCCGCGCCGGGTGTTGGGTGGATCGTCGCCGGCCGCATTAAGGCTGCGCCTTCCTTCGGTTCGAGAGTGCTGGGCTACAAACTTGTGAGCCTTGGTCTTTTCCTGGCCAGCCTGGCGGTCTTCCTCCTGATACCACCCGCGACCTTCTTTGCGGCGCAGATCAAGAATCGGGGCGTCACGTGGCTTCCCAGTCGAGAACTGATCAGCGCGCTGGCGATAGTGCTCGTTCTCTTAACGGCTGTTCCGGCCCTCCTTGCACGTACGAACGGAAGCTTTCAGGCAAATTTCAAGCGCCAAATTTCTGAGATACGAAACTTGCTCCCCCACAGCGGGGTAGAACGGCTCTGGTTCGGCTTGGCCGCGGTCATTGCCGGCGTTTGTGAAGAGGTGCTGTACAGGGGCTTCCTGCTGCACTATTTGCACGTGTTTCCGTGGCGCTTGAATATCGGGACGTCGCTGCTTGTCGCTTGTACAGTTTTCGGCATTTTTCACCTTTATCAGGGAGTAGGTGGGGTGTTACAGACCCTCCTGCTGGCGCTCGGTCTATGCGTGCTGTTTCTGGCGACTCGCTCATTGCTGATTCCCATCTTGCTGCACGTGCTGGTGGAGTTACGCATCTTTCTGGTCTTACCGATCATCTTGCCGTCGGAGGGGCGGCAGCGAACGTCATCGGTGAAAAATCATCCCGATGGTTGAGGGAAAAACCGTCCCGGAGGCCGAAGACATGATTTGGCCGCTCCTTTATTCTCAGTCTTGTTTACAGCCTCCCAAATGCCTCGATACTCACCCAGCGATCGGGGCATCTCTTTTTTTGGGCAGCGAACCCGCTATGCTGCTTCGATCAGGTTTGTGCATCGGGATTGACTCCGTAGTAAGCTGTCTCTGCATTCATTCAGAGGGCTATGAACAGATCAGGGGTATCGCGACGCGCATTTATGAAGACCGGTGTGAAGGCTGGGGTGACGGCAGGAATGGCTGCAAGCGCCGGACTGGCAAGCGCCCAAGCAGCTGCCGATACCGGCGCAATGATACGAAAAGGAAATATTCGTCAGTCGGTGAGTCGCTGGTGCTACAAAGATGTGCCGCTTGACGATCTTTGTGCCTACTCGGCTAAGATCGGCCTCAAGGGAGTCGATCTGCTCGAGGTCAGCGAGTGGGACGCCCCCAAGAAGTACGGACTCATCTGCACCATGGGCTATGCCGGGGGCGGCTCGATTCCCGATGCGCTGAACCGGCTCGAGAACCACGCCGCAATCGAGGCGGCCTTCCGCAAAAACATTCCTCTCGCGGCAAAGGCGGGTGTACCGAACGTGATCACCTTCTCAGGCAATCGTCGGGGCATGTCCGATGAAGAGGGGGCGAAGAATTGCGTGATCGGGCTCAACCGTCTCAAGAAAATTGGCGAAGACAACGGCGTCACCATCTGCATGGAGTTGCTCAACAGCAAGGTCAACCATAAGGACTACATGTGCGACCACACCGCCTGGGGGGTTGGCGTCATGCAGGAGGTCAATTCTCCTAATGTCAAATTGCTGTACGACATTTATCACATGCAGATTATGGAAGGTGATCTCATCCGGACCATCACCGACAACCAGAAGTGGCTGGGTCACTTTCATACCGGCGGCGTTCCTGGCCGTCATGAACTGAACGATCAGCAAGAGGTGCAATGGGACGGAGTGATGAGGGGAATTCTTGCGACCGGGTACAAAGGCTACGTGGCGCACGAGTTTGTACCTACCGGAGATCCATTGACCAGTCTGAGGCAAGCCGTCGAACTCTGTGACGTATAGGGTCCTCTGATGGCCCTCGGCATCCGAGTTCGGGCCGAAGAGCGAACAATTAGAACCGGGATGAAAGCCAGCGGCGCGCAACAAACTGCAATCCAGCTGCAGCGTGCGTACTACGCCCAGACTGCAAATAGATATGATGAGATGCATCTCCATGAAGATGATGAGCATTCCTTTGCGCTGCGGTACATGCTCTCCATCCTTTCTTCCTGGGGCATCCGTTCCATCCTCGACATCGGGAGCGGCACTGGCCGTGGTCTGTTGGAAACTATCAAAGAACAGCCTGAAGTCTTTGTCATAGGGGTTGAGCCCTCTGCTGAACTACGTGCAATTGGACATTCAAAGGGGCTATCGAAGACCCAGCTGATCGATGGTGATGCCCAGATGTTAGCGTTCAAAGACCGCTCCTTTGATCTTGTTTGCGAATTTGGCGCTCTGCATCACATCCCCGATCCGCACCGGGCGGTTGCCGAAATGTTGCGAGTCGCACGCAAAGCCATCTTCATCTCCGACAGCAACAATTTCGGCCAGGGCAGCAAACTCTCCCGGACACTGAAGCAAGTCATCAACGCGGCGGGTTTGTGGCCATTCGTCAACACGATAAGAACGAAAGGGAAGGGATACTTCTTATCAGAAGAGGACGGAGTCGGCTATTCCTACTCGGTCTTTAATAACTATCGTCAAATAAGAGATGCGTGCGAATCGGTGCATATGCTGAATACTGCCAGTGGTGGTCCGAACCTTTACCGGACTGCCGCCCACGTGGCGCTATTGGGAAGAAAACGGGAAGACGTGGAGCCTCCAGTCAAGCAGTGAACTGATGTCTGGAAGTGGAGTGACCGGACAACGATCCTCAATGTGCGAGCTTCTTAACAAGGGTAAGGCAACACACGAGGTGAAAAATGGGTCTGTTAACTCCGAATCAAATCAAAGGTTTCGAATCGCTTTACACACTCCAACTCAGATATCTCCTGTCGACGGAGAACCAGATCATCAAGGGTCTCGAGAGCATGATCGATGCGGCCTCGGATACGCAGCTTCGGGAAGCCTTCCAGTCGCACCTGCAGGAAACAGAGGTGCATGCTCAACGTATCGAGCAGATCCTGCAGAGTTTTCAGGGCGGCGTGGACGATAAGAAGTGTTCGGTCACGGCGGCCCTCATCTCCGCTGGCGAAAACATCGTCAAGGAGTCGGACGAGGGGCCGGTGCGCGATGCTGGCTTGATCGCAGGAGCTCAGAAGATCGAGCATTTCGAGATTGCATCTTACGGTTCTGCACGCGATTGGGCGACTTTACTCGGGCGATCGGAAGATGCTGCATTGCTCCAGAAGACGCTTGATGAAGAAAAACATGCAGACTCGTTGCTGAACAGTATCTCCAAGCGCGCCAATCAGGAAGCAGTTGCTGCCTAGCGCTCTCTACCCGGTGATTCGTAATGACTATTGTGGATCCCAGGCTTCCCGTATGAGGCCTGGGTACCGCTCTCGAGACTCTTCAGTTGAATCGTGAGCCTGTAAGATAGAGCAAATCCGCAATCTTGCCGGAGGACGTTTGCTCTACTGGCTGCTCTACCAGAAGCTTTTTCCGTATTTTCGCCCCTTCCGCATCTTTCGCTACCTGACGTTCCGAACCGCCTTCGCCAGTTTGACCGCACTCCTGATCACATTGATTATCGGTCCCTACGTGATCGAAAAACTGCGCGAGTTTCAGATCGGCCAGTACGTCCGCGACGATGGCCCGAAGGCCCACCAGAAGAAGGCCGGCACCCCCACGATGGGTGGACTGCTTATCTGCATCGCCATCTTGCTGCCGACGCTGCTCTGGTCCGATCTTTCGAATCCATTCGTTTGGCTGGTGATGGGGTCTACCATTGCCTACGGAGCTATCGGATTCATCGATGATTACACCAAAGTGGTGCAGCGGCGAAGCCTTGGCCTCACTGCTCGAGCCAAGATGCTTCTGCAGATCCTGGCAGGGATCGCGGTAGCGGTTGCGCTGATTGCGATGCAGGAGCAGGGGTCGTATTCAACCCATCTTATGGTGCCTTTCGTGAAGAGGTTCCGGCCCGACCTCGTGTGGCACTTTCTCGGCGGAATTCCTCATCTCAGCGCCTTGGCCTTCCTGCCGTTTGTCGTCTTTGTCGTGACCGTGCTCGTGGCCTCAAGCAACGCTGTCAATCTGACTGATGGACTCGATGGCCTCGCGATCGGGTGCACGATCATCGCGGCGAGTGCGCTTACTGTCCTCACCTATGTCAGCGGCCACGTGGTCTTTTCCGACTATCTCGAATTGCAAAGAATGCCGATGGTCGGCGAGCTCACAGTCTTCTGCGGCGCCATGGTGGGAGCGAGCATTGGTTTCCTTTGGTATAACGCCCATCCGGCTGAAATCTTTATGGGGGACGTAGGTTCGCTGGCGCTCGGAGGCGCCATCGCTACGGTCGCGGTGGTAATCAAGCAGGAGCTGCTATTGCCTTTCATCGGCGGCATCTTCGTGCTCGAAGCGCTCTCAGTCATTCTGCAGGTGGGCAGTTACAAGCTTCGCAATGGCAAGCGCATCTTCAAGATGGCCCCGCTGCATCATCATTTCGAATTGTTGGGCTGGTCGGAGTCGAAGGTCATAGCACGATTTTGGATTGGGGCGCTGGTGTTTGCACTCTTTGCACTTACGACTCTGAAACTGCGCTGACACTCGATTGAGCAAACTTGCACAGGCGATCGCTATGGGAGAATGGACTGGGCAGCGAAGTTACTAGTCTCCGCCGGGTTTGGAACTGACAGGCAAAAGTCCGGCGCATCCAACACGCTCTCAGACCGGGAAGATAAACGAAGTTTATGGAATTGAAGGGTAAGAAAATCCTGGTCGTAGGTTTGGGCAAGTCGGGCCTGGCTGCGGCTTTGTTTCTCCGGCGCCGCGGCGCACAGGTGACCGTCTCCGATGTGCGCAGCGCGGAGGCCTTAGCAAAGGAGATCCCGGCTCTGCTTGAAGAGGGCATCGCGGTTGAGGCCGGCGGCCATGGACTGCTGACCTTTCGGCGTCAGGACTTGATCGTTGTCAGCCCCGGTGTTCCACTCGATACTCCAGAGATTGTTCAAGTAAAGAGCTTCGGCCTGCCGGTGATTGGCGAAGTGGAACTCGCGGCCCGCTATCTCAAGGGTAAAGTGCTGGCCATTACCGGGTCGAACGGGAAAACGACAACAACGAGCCTTTGCGGTGAAATTCTGGCAAGAGGTGGCTTGCCGGTTGGCGTCGGGGGCAATATCGGCTTGCCGGTCATCGCCCTGGTGGACGATAGCCGCGACGATGGCTGGTCGGTGCTGGAGATTTCAAGTTTTCAATTGGAGACCACCGAGCAGTTTCGGCCGGATATCGCCGTCATTCTCAACGTGACTCCCGATCACTTAAACCGGCACCATACGTTTGAGAACTACCTGGCTGCCAAGGAGAAGATCTTTGCCCGTCAGCGGCCTACTGATGCCCTTGTGTTGAATTGGGATGACCCGGTAACGCGGGACTCGGCGAAGCGGGCTGCCTCGGGCGTCTTCTGGTTTAGCCGGAAGAGCGTTGTGGAGCGAGGCGCCTATGTCTCAAATGGGGAGATTGTCTTCAAGCCTGACGCCGGCGGCGCTGCCGAGGGCATTATCGGAATTGCAAAAATCTCGCTCAAAGGCGAGCATAATGTCGAGAATGTACTCGCGGCGGTGTGTGCCTCCCGTCTCGCTGGGGTCTCGCCGGAAGCGATTCGCTCGGCAATCGAGAGCTTCCACGCGGTTGAGCACCGGCTGGAGTTCGTCCTTACCTTAAATGGGGTCGATTTCTACAACGATTCGAAGGCGACGAATGTGGACGCCACTGCGAAGGCAATCTCCTCGTTTGCTGGCGGGGTTCATCTAATTATGGGTGGCAAAGACAAAGACTCCGACTATACGCAGCTGACCGCGCTCTTGCAGGAGCGCGTCAAGGCCGTTTATACGATTGGATCGGCGGCGAAGAAGATCGAGGGCCAACTTCGAGGCGCCGTGCCTATCAGGAGCGCTGAGGTGTTGTCTGAGGCCGTAAATTTAGCCAGCGAAGCGGCGAAGCCAGGCGAAGTTGTCTTGCTGGCACCCGCCTGCTCAAGCTTTGATCAGTTCGCCGATTATGAAGAGCGCGGCCGGGTCTTCAAGGAGATCGTCATGGCGCGACGAGGATTGCCGGAATGGCAAAGCGCGTAGGAGTCGACAAAGTGCTCTTCTGCACCACGCTGATCCTTGTGGTGCTTGGACTTGTCATGGTCTTCAGCGCTTCGGCAATCACCGCCAAGGCGGCATTCGGGTCGCCCTACAACTTCCTGATCCGGCAATCGATCTGGGCGGTGCTCGGGCTGGCTGCGATGACCGTGTTGATGCAGGTCGATTATCGAAAATACAACCAGCCGCGGATCGTATTCCCTCTGGTTGCGATCACGGCGGTGTTGTTGCTGGGGGTTTTCGCGATGCGCGTCTCGCATGGAGCGCATCGCTGGCTCACTCTCGGCCCGCTGTCATTGCAGCCCTCTGAGTTTGCGAAGCCGACGTTGGTGCTATTCCTGGCCTGGTTCTTGCAGAACAAGCTGCACATGATCAACGACTGGCGCGCTACCCTCGTTCCAGCCGCATTGCCTAGTCTGCTGTTCATCGGGCTGATTATGAAAGAACCCGATCTGGGCACTGCCTTGGTCTGTGCTGGAGTCACCGCCCTGATGTTGTATCTCGCCGGCATGGAATTGAAGTACCTGGCGCTGGCGGGGGCCGCGGCCGCACCGGTGCTCGCCTACATGCTGCTCTTCGTCAAGTTCAGGCGCGACCGGCTCCTAGCTTTTCTTCATCCGAACGCAGACACGCTGGGCACGGGCTATCACATGAACCAATCGCTGATAGCTGTGGGTACGGGCGGCGTCTTCGGTCGTGGCTATATGGAGGGCCTCCAGAAACTTTTCTACCTGCCGGAGTCGCATACCGACTATATCTTCGCGAACATCTCAGAGGAGCTGGGGCTTGCGGGAGCGCTGGTTGTCGTCTCGCTGTTTGTGGTGCTCGGCTATCGAGGATTGCGAGCCGCCCTGCTTTCGCAGGACACTTTTGCGCGCTTCCTGGCGTTTGGCATCACAACGACAATCCTGATTCAGGCGTTTTTCAACATCAGCGTGGTGCTGGCGCTAGTGCCCACCAAGGGAATTACCCTCCCGTTTGTCTCGTATGGAGGAACGTCGCTGTTCATCACCCTGCTTTCGATGGGTGTGCTGCTGAATATCACGCGGGAGATTGACTGAGCTGGCGTTCTTCGTTTTGATCGTGGATTCCATTGCGGATGACTCGCTTGTCTACTCTTCATTCGAGTGCGGTCGGGACCAGTGCTCCGAGATTTGCAGTCTTGTTGGAGCCGCTGCCCGATGAGCGCCCCTCGAGTGCTGATCGTTGGCGGCGGAACCGGCGGGCACGTGATCCCTGCTCTCGCCATCGCCGACGAGCTTCGCCAGAGTTATGGCGCCCATGTTCGATTTCTCGGGACCGAGCGGGGCTTCGAGACGCGGCTGGTTCCGGCGGCTGGATACCGGCTAGAGCTCATTCAGGTTGGGCAATTGAAGGGCGTTAGCCTGAAGACCCGGCTGCGAACCCTGCTCGACCTTCCACTAGGCATTCAGCGTTGTCTCTCCATCCTCAAAACATTTCGACCCGATGTGGTGGTTGGAGTGGGCGGCTATGCTTCAGGCCCCGGAATGGCCGGCGCTCTGTTGAAGGGAATTCCAACTCTCGCCTTTGAACCGAATGCGGCTCCAGGATTGGCGAACAGGATCGTCGGCCGACTGGTGAGTTCGGCTGCCGTCAGTTTTGCTCCGGCTTGCGCCTACTTCCGGAATGCCAGGGTTACAGGTATTCCAGTCCGCAAGGAGTTCTTTACCATCAAGCCTCGCATAGGCCCACCGGAAGAAACTCTGCCAGATTCCCAAGCCACTTCAACATCCGATTCCGTCCACTTATCCAAGCAAAATCTGTTGGTCTTCGGGGGCAGTCAAGGTGCGCAAATCTTCAATCAACTGATGCCTCGGATTGCTCCACAGCTCTTAAGGTTGGTTCCTGATTTGTTCATTCTTCATCAGTCGGGAGCCAAGCAGGAGGAGACGACCAGGGCTGCCTATGTGGCATCGGGCGCCGAACCTAACCGCTGGGAGGTCCGCGCCTTTCTGGACAATATGCCAGAGCGGTTCGCCTGGGCTGACCTGATTCTCGCTCGCAGCGGCGCAAGCACCGTTGCTGAGTTGTGTGCAGCTGGCAGGCCAGCTTTGCTGGTGCCATTTCCCCTGGCAGCCGACGATCACCAGAGGAAAAATGCCGAAGTGATGGTCTCGGCACATGCCGCCGAGATGCGCTTGCAGACAGAGGTTGGAACGGGGGAGCTTCTCCTTGATGCCTTGTCGCGACTGCTTCTGGCGCCGGCGAAGCTGATCGAGATGGGTAATCGTGCAAGGACGCTGGCGCGGCCCAATGCGGCCGCAGATATCGCGGCGATGGTGGCGGCATTGGTTCGGTCGCCGTCACACCTTTAACCTGTCTGGAGGTGGCTTCGGTTGCAGCACATCCGGTGGTTGAGTGCTCCTCCATCCGGCATCTAGTCTCCAACATCACGACGGCTCAGAAGTGCGGACGTTTGGGAGGCGGGCGCTACCGCGGGGACTAAGGTAATTACCTGTAGAGCAAAACGGCATTAAATTTCGTGTTTTGTGTGCACTTACTGTTTGCTTTCAGCGAAGATGGTTTTCAAAGGCGTCACTGCTGAGCAACCGAGCCGATCCCCCCAAAGATATAAAAGAATACACATTGGAATTGCTCAGTGCATTCACTGGGACGGTAGGTTGTGCTGCAATCATCTTCGACTTCGTAGAGCAATCCAAGGTTGATTCAGGAAGTGACCGAAAGAAGGCGAGCTCGTAAAGATGCGGGCCCGGTTTGCGATCGTGGAACAAGGACACATGATGGCACATGAGCCGATCGATATTGCGATGAAGGTCGTAGATAACGTGGATGTACTGCTTGGTTATTGGGACCGGGACTTGCGCTGCCAATTTGCTAACTCTGCATATCTAGTCTGGTTTGGTAAGTCCCGGCAAGAGATGGTAGGTACTTCCATGGAGGACCTGCTGGGTCCTGTGTTTGAGAGTAACCTGCCGCATATCTTAGCTGTGCTTCGCGGCGAGACGCAGGTATTTGAAAGGACCATTACTCTTCCTGATGGCAGCATCCGCCATAGCCTCGCCTGCTACTATCCCGATATTTCGGACGGGGAAGTGATCGGCTTCAGCGTTCAGGTTGCCGATGTTACAAGATTGAAAAATCTTGAGTTTGAACTTGAGGCTGCCAAAAATCGAGCTGAACAGCTGGCGACCCACGATTTCCTGACGGGTCTGCCCAACCGCGTTCTTCTCTTAGACAGAATCTCGACAGCCATGGCGAACGTTCAACGTCGAGGCGGCCTAGTCGGCGTGGTGGCTATTGACGTTGATGACTTCAAGCAAATCAACGACAGCCACGGGCATGAAACCGGGGACGCAGTGCTCAAAGAGATCGCCAGCCGTATGAAGGGCGTCGTCCGGGCAGAAGACACGGTCACCCGGCTGGGCGGGGACGAGTTCATCTATTTAGCTCGAGAAGTAAAGACGCTATCGGGCGTCCAAACCGCAATCGAACGATTGCGGGAGGCTGTATGCCGACCGGTACCGCTACAGAAAATCTCGCTGATGCCGAGCATCAGCTGCGGCGCTGCCCTTTACCCTCACCACGGAGCCAGCGCCACCGATCTCCTCGCCGTCGCGGACAGTGCCCTCTATCGAGCGAAGTGGCGCGGCAAGGGCTGTACCATCTTCGCGGATTTGGGTGATCAAGCAAAAAGTCCCGCTTACCCAGAGTGACAGGAATGCAGAGCAGACCGGATGTCGATCAGACTGTTCAGCCAGATTACCTCTTATGCCGCAGAGGACAAGAAAGGCCTACTCGGCTCTCGCTAGTATGCGCTCAGTATTCAGCTCGAGGCCGCGCTTTGCTCTGGCCCCGTAGCTAGCCTCGATAAAAGCCCGGAAGAGCGGATGCGGCTCGAGCGGCTTTGACTTAAACTCTGGGTGGAATTGGCATCCTAGGAAGAACGGATGTCCCGGGATCTCTACGATCTCCACGTAAGTCACATCCGGGGTCGTTCCGGTGATACGCAACCCGGCCCCGGTGAGTAAGGCTTCGTATTCGCGATTGAATTCGTAGCGGTGACGATGGCGCTCGCTGATCTCGGTGGCTTGGTAGGCTTTGGCGGCGAGTGATCCTTCTTGAAGGATGCAGGTCCAGGCGCCCAGTCTCATTGTCCCGCCCATCTCTTCGACGCCGGTGAGTTCGCGGAGTTTGTAGATGATGCGGTGTTGCGCGGCGGGGTCGAATTCGCTGGAGTTGGCGCCAGCCAGTCCGCAGACGTTGCGAGCATATTCGATGCAGGCAGTCTGCATGCCGAGGCAGATTCCGAAGTAGGGGACCTGATTTTCACGGGCGTAGCGAATGGCGTTCAACATGCCCTCGATGCCGCGTTTGCCGAAGCCTCCCGGAACCAGGATGCCGTCGAAGCCTTCTAGCTGGGACTTATAACTCTCATCGCCTGGGTGCTTGGATTCCAGGCCTTCCGCCTCAATCCAGGTGACCCGCAGTTTAAGCTTCTGGGCCAAAGCTCCATGAGTCAACGCTTCTTTGAGCGACTTATAGCTATCTTCATACTCGACATACTTCCCCACGATGGCAATTGAGACTTCGTCGGTGGGATTATAGGCGCGCTCGACCAAATCTTTCCACTTACTGAGGTCAGCTTCCCTGGCTTCGAGGTGGAGATACTTGAGGGCCAGGGAGTCGACGCCCTCCTGGTGGAAGACGAGTGGACATTCATAGATAGAAGCAACGTCCTTGGCGGTGACGACTGCCCGTTCTTCGACGTTGCAGAAGGCGGCGATCTTGGATTTAACTTCGCGGGAGAGGAAGCGGTCGGTGCGGCAAAGCAGGATATCGGCCTGGATGCCGATCGAGAGCAGCTCCTTGACCGAGTGCTGGGTGGGCTTGGTCTTCAATTCCTGGGCAGCGGCGATCCATGGAACCAGCGTCACGTGGACGAAAACCGTGTTTTCGCGGCCGAGTTCCTGGCGCATCTGACGAATCGCTTCAAGGAAGGGAAGCGACTCGATATCGCCGACCGTCCCGCCGATCTCGATGATCGCCACGTCGACCCCAGAGGAGACCTTGCGCATCGCATTCTTGATCTCGTTGGTGACGTGAGGGATGACCTGGACGGTCTTGCCGAGATAGTCGCCCCGACGTTCCTTGGTGATGATTGACTCGTAGATGCGGCCGGTGGTGAGGTTGTTGTCGCGGGTGAGATGGGCGTGCGTAAAACGCTCATAATGGCCGAGGTCGAGGTCGGTCTCCGCGCCGTCGTCCGTGACGAAGACCTCGCCGTGCTGGAAGGGCGACATCGTCCCTGGATCGACGTTCAGGTAAGGATCAAACTTCATCAGGTTGACGCGGAGTCCGCGAGCTTCGAGAAGGCATCCGATGGACGCCGCGGCCAGGCCTTTGCCAAGCGAAGACACAACTCCGCCGGTCACAAAGATGTACTTTGCAGACATTTTCGCTTCACCTAATTTTGAGGGATTGGGATTGTCGTGCAGGGTGGGCACTTCTAAGTATTGCAGAAGATCTTCGCGATGGGAAGGGTCGTTCTTAAGACGGTCTGCTGATTCTCGTCGGCTGACTACTGGCAGCGTATTCAGCCTGAAAGTTGCCAGCACGGAGGCCTTAAAGCAGAAGTACGGTAGGTGTGGTGCGCCGGCATTCTAGGTCCGCAGACCTTTTTCTGAGGAAAAGGCCTGCGGAACGTGTTCCCTGTATAAGGTAACCGTAGTTTTGCTCCAGCCGAACTCTTAGCCCATGATGGTGGTGATGGCGCCGTTCAAACCGTCTGGGAAGAAGGCTCCCTTGCTGGTTCCCTTGGCGCTGTTACCGTAGATAATTGCAAGGACCTGATCAGTCGTGCGGGTGGTGGCGAGGGCGTTCGGCAGGCTGACGTTGAAGTACCGGAAGCCGGCCGGTGGCGGCACAACATCGAGAGAGTCGAGCGCCGGAACTTTAACGTCTGTGAGTGCGCAAAGATAGCGGAGGAGCCCGGAGTGGTTGGATTCGGTAAGGGCGATCTGGGCCGCTGTTGCCAAATAGGCTTTGCTGGTGATCAAGGGCACGGCGCCGTTGTAGGCGGAGAGTCCAGTGTCTTCAAAGGCGCGGGCAAGGGTGATGAATTGCGCCACATTGGCGAAACCAATCCCGAGAGCGCCCAGGTTGATTGCCGGCTTGGCGATGCCTGAGGTGCTGAGTGCGGAGCGAAGCAGTTTCACATGAGCTACTTCGTTTTCATACAGCTCAGTCGCGATATTCGTGATCTGGCTGGTCAGGGCAGGGTCCCCAGGGATAGTGAAGTTGACTTTGTTGCCGCCGGTAGTCGGGCCGTAGCTTCCTGTTCCGGTTCCGGAGATGCCGATGTCGGCGATACGCTTACCAGTGACGGCGACAGTATAGAACTCAGCTTCCAGATATTCGAGGTTCAGAGCGAAGTTCAGGATAGCGCCATCGATGTCAGCGTTCTCAGCGGCCATTACCGATGTGGGCTTCATGCCCAGTGCCTTGGAAATCGGGCTCTTGTCGAAAGCGCCCATTTGTCCCGCCAAGATGCCGGCGCTCGCCAGGCCGAGTCCGGTGAATCCTGCTGATTTTAGAAAGGCGCGGCGGTCGGCAACTTTCTGGTTGATTGCTTGTACTTCCTCTTCGTTGGTCACGAAAGATCTCCTTTAATTGATTGGCAAGAGTTCATCTGGATAGAGCAAGTCGGATATGCAGCCAGAGAGTCTTGTTCAGCCTAGTGAAGGCGGAGACAGGTCGAGTTCACCAGTCTTCGCGATGTCTTTAAAGCATTCCTGTAGAGGTTTGTTCTTGCCTCCACCACGGGAACGCTTAATTTCGTGGAACTGGATCTATAGGGTAAGAAGTTTTTTCGGGATGTTTTACTAAGCCATAGAAGATCAGTGGCCGGAAAGACAAACGCGGCGCCGTCTCGCGGAAGGACGAGATCGGCGCCGCTCGGGGTTGCGGGCCGGGGGGACCGCTTCTTCCCGCTATCAATGGAACGAAGGCTGCTAGGAAACGGTTTTGTGAAACACGCAGAATCTTGCTCCCCGCGCTAGACCGGTTCCATATCTGCGGGCAGGGACAACCTATCCGAAACGACAATCGTCACTGGAGGCTACTTCAGGCGGCGCCATTGCGAGAAACATCAACCGCAGTGCGATGGCGTTGCGGACAGGTCACTTTCTGCGCCACCATTCCGACCGTAACTCGACGCCAGGCGTCACCTCCGTGGGGAGGCCGGGCTCGGGTGACCAAATCTTTAGATCATCGATCGAAGATATTCGCTCGATAGGTTCGAACCATGGGTGGAGGGCGAGATCAAAGAGTCCCCAGTGAATGGGCATTAACAATCCCTTCCCACCCAGGGCCCTGAACACCCGCGCTGCCCCATCGGGCCCCATGTGGATGTCCGCCCAGGCAGCATCGAAGGCCCCGATCTCGAGCATGACCAGGTCGAAAGGGCCGAACTGCCGCCCAATCTGCTCGAAGCCAGTCCAATCTCCAGAGTCGCCGCCGTAGTAGATTTTTTTCCGCGGTCCTGCAAGGCAAAACGAAGCCCAGAGTGTCTGGTAGCGATTGAAGGCGCTGCGACCGGAAAAGTGCCGCGCCGGCAGGGCAGTGATTTCAATCTCTGCGACCCGCTTGGCTTCCATCCAGTTCAGTTCGGTAATGGATCGCGGTTTCACGCCGAGGCTTGCAAGCACTTTACCGACCCCGAGCGGCGCCACCCAACTTGCCTCGGCTGCCGACGGAAGCCCAGAGAGTTGCCGGACGGTGCCCGCGCCGAGATGGTCGTAATGATCATGGGAGAATAACACTACATCAATGTGAGGAATCTCCTCCAATTGCAGAGGCGCCTCGAAGAACCTCTTCGGGCCAGCCCATTGGACCGGCGCAGCGTATTTCTCCCACACCGGATCGACCAGGACGCGAACGCCGTCAATCTCGATCAGCATCGAGGAATGACCGATCCAGGTAACACGCAGTCCATTTGTCGAAGGTTTATCGAAGATGCGTATATCGGTGCGGAAGGGCCCCAAGGTGCGCTTTGGCGTGCGTTCCGCCTTATTGGTCAGGTAACGCGGTAACACCTTGAGCATCGTCGACCAACTGCCGACGGTGGTTGGCACCGGGTTCTGATACCGCTTGCCGATGCGTACCGACGGCTTGATCAAATTCATGTTTGTCCAGACGCTCCCTCGACTATGGTCTCATCTGGTGACAAACGCGGTTTTCTTATCCGTCTTAAGCAGGCTATTTCTCACTGCTTGGCGGTACTTGCCCCTTAAGTCGCATATAGATGGCCAAGGTTGCATATTGTTCATTGTCGTGTGCCACGTTACCCCATAGAAGTCCCAGGCGGGAGCGCTTAAAGGGACCAGCGTCAATGACTTCCCTCATGTTGGCATCGGTGAGCGATGCGTACGCCTTGTCACACTCGGCAAAGGAGGACTTGAGAGCGTCGACGATAGCTGCCTTGTCGGCCGTTTCCGCCGGAACTGTAGAAGCGCTTTGCTTCGTCTGGTTAATGGCTCCGCAGATCCGATCCTGTGCCTCCGTAACGTGGTTAACCACGCGCGCGAAGGTGCGGATGTCGGCAGTAGGCTTGAAGCTGTAGTCCTCGGCCGGCATCTTGTCGGCTGCCTTGATGACATTGGCCTTTATGCGCTCATAGTTGGTCTGCACTTCCTTCGAGAGCGAGTCCGCAGCGCTTGGGCTTGCAGAATTTGCCGGCTGCTGTGCGCCTGCCATTACGGAGAGAGTCACACCCGTCACCACATACGCCATCCAAATCCGCCGCATTCTTCCTCCTTGCAATTGCTTCAACAGCGTACCACCTGGATTTTCTTTCCGCTTGTCCAGAAAAAAGGACGTAGATGAGGCCAACTTTGTTTCCAGTAAGAGTGACTTTGGCTTGCTGAGAGTTGTCGAATACAAAGGCGAAGATGGTTTCTACAAAACTCCAAATTGAGAAGGCTTTTTCTCGAGAAAGGCCCTCATAACAGTCGCGAAAAGCTTCCCGCGGACTTCGTTTTTGCTCTAATAGCCAAATGAAGAACCTTCGACTCGTTTCGATGTCTCTGCTCTTGGTTTGCTGTTCATGGATGGCTTCGGCACAGGCCTCAAACCAGCGCTTGATATTGAAGGACGGTTCCTACCAAATTGTTCACAAGTATGAGGTGGTTGGCGATCGAGTCCGGTACATCAGCGCTGAGCGTGGCGGAGATTGGGAGGAGCTCCCTGCAAGCCTTGTGGATTGGAGCGCGACGAACGCCTGGGCGAAGGCGCATGCTCCTGGAGCCCCCGGGCCAGTCGTCACGAGTCCGATTGCCGTTCCCGCAGGAAGCCAGGATGCGGCTCAGATCGACAAGGAGGCCAAAGCTGAGCACGATGAAGAGGTGGCGAGAATGCCGACTGTGGCGCCCGGTCTACGGCTTCCGGATGCGGACGGGGTTTTCATTCTCGATACCTTTCACGATCAGCCGGAACTGATCGAAGTGCCGCAGAACAGCGGCGGCCTGAATACCAGCACACCCCACAACGTTCTGCGAGCAGCGATTCCCGGCGGAGGCACCAAGCAACTCATCCAATTGGAAGGCTATAAGGCTAAAGTCCAGCTGCACGTGAGCCAGCCAGTGATCTATGTGAGCCTCGATGATCCGAAGGAGCGCACCGAGGCCGATGATTCGGCACTCACCGTCGACACCCGTGGAGCAAGTTCAGTGAAGGACAAGTCGCATAGCTCAGCGACCAGTCGCTACGCGATCATCCGGGTACAGGTGAAACGTGAGACGCGCGTGATTGGCGCACTCAAAATCAGCCTGTTAGGAAAGGCAGAGCAGTCGGTGGATATCGTTGAGACCACATCGGAGATTTTGCCGGGAAATCATTGGATGAAATTGACTCCGAAGCAGCCATTGGACATCGACGAATATGCCCTCATGGAGGTCCTCGCACCAGGCCAGATCAATCTGGCGGTTTGGGATTTTGGAGTAAGTCCGCGAGACCCAGAAGCGAAGAATGCGATTACGCCGGTTGAAGGAGTGAAGTAAAGGAAGTGATTTAAGAGGAAAAGTTAAGTCAGGGAGCAAGTGAGTCGTCCCAGGCTAAGGTTCGGCAAGCCTGGGACGCTCATCTTCTAACTGGGCTAGGCCGCGCGGACAGGATCTTCCAGTTCGCCGTTTTCGATCTTTTCCTGACAATTTATGCAATAAGGAGTCCATGGCAGGGCTTCAAGGCGCTTGATACCGATGGTCTCGCCACATTGCAGACACTCACCGAAAGTCCCATCGGAAAGGCGATCCAGCGCTGCCCGCACCAGCGTCAGTTGCACGTGCCCGTTCGTTCCTTGGCTAAACAGCAATTCCTTCTGATAGGAGGCGACCGCCTGATCGGCGACATCCTGGGTGTCATCGGTGCTGGTTTCACGGCCCTGCTCGACGGCGGAGAGCATGGCGCGCTGGAGGTCCGCCTGTTGGCGCAACAGTTTGTCTTCAAACTGGCGGACGGTTTCTGGCGAATGGGTCACTTCGAGTGCTCCTTCAAAGTATCGAGAATCGTTTGTCCTCATGTTGGACGCGAGATTTCAGAAATAGATGTTTCCGCATCCAGCAGGGCGAAAGTATTTCTGTCTTCAACAGACGGTCGAGGGGCTTGCCACGATGCACTCATGTCAATAGGCTAGGAACATATGTACGAAGATTTCCAGGTAAGAGACCGCTGGACAGGTGAAGATCTCCACTGCCAGTGGAAAGCCAACATTGTCGCGATCGCCACCCGGCATGCCGATGCTGTTGATGTGAGATTCGAAGTCAATGAGCGGCCAGTGTGGATCGCGATGCCGGCCGTGGCATGGGTTGCCCAGAAGAAGCGGAGCGGGGGCGTCATCACGGATGCACTAGCCGCTCAAATAGCCGGTCATTACCTGAAAGAAGCGGTTGAATCCGGGTATGACAACGGTCGAGAGATGTACACCATGACCGTGACCGAGGTGTTGGAGCACCTCGACGCAGTGATGTCCGAAGCGAAGCATACCGCCAAGCTACCAGTGCTCCCGATTTTGTCAGAGGAGACGGGCTCGGTCGATTATGTCCCTAGTCGGAATACGGAAATTTCTGAATGAGCTTCTGGGGTGGTGACAGACCCTTCAAAGCAACCTAATCGCCCAAGGCGTCGACAAACATGGATGCATCGCAATCCACTTGCGCAAGGCGGCTGACTTCTCTCCTACATCAAGGTATTTGCCCAAATTGAGCTGTGAACGCGCTTACACGAAGTCTGCCGGTGTTCATTTCCTGAAAATTGGAACAACTTCTGAGGCCATTGATGCAACTTAATGGTAACCAAGAGTTTACACAAGCCGCCCCCCTGCGGCGGGCGACTTCTGGCGAGCACGTTTAAGGAGAAAGAGATGTATTTAATTATCGGGCTGGTTCTGGTATTGCTCTGGCTGGGTGGATTTTTCGTGTTCCACACGGCAGGATTCTTGATCCATATCTTGTTGATCTTCGCGGTCATTTCGATCGTCTTCCACTTTTTGCGAGGCGGGACGCGAGCCGTTTAAGAAGTGTCTGAGTTCCGAAAAGGGCGCGGAGTGCGCCCTTTTCGTTTTGCCCAGAATTAGGGAACAGCTCAACCGCCTTCGCCCTGGGCATTCCTGCGAGTCCCGGTCAAACCCACACTTCGGCATGTGGGTGTTCCGGCAGGGAATTATTCGTCGTAGTGAAGCAGGCTGAAGACGTCGTAATGTGCAAACTTCTCTCGTCCCCTAAGGAAATCAAGTTCGACGGCAAAAGCCAGCCCCGCGATCTCGCCGCCAAGCTGTTGGACAAGCTTGATTGTCGCCTCCATGGTACCGCCGGTGGCGAGCAGGTCATCGACGAGAATGACCTTCTGCCCCGGTTCGATGGCATCCACGTGGATTTCCAGCGAATCACTGCCATATTCAAGGTCATAAGTAACCTTGGCGGTGGGAGCGGGGAGCTTGCGCGGCTTGCGGACGGGCACGAATCCGGCATTCAGGCGATAGGCAAGCGCCGGGCCGAAGATGAAGCCCCGAGCCTCAATTCCTAGTACCAGATCGACGTCTGAGCCGATGTAGTGTTGCGCAAACGCGTCGATCATCTCGGCGAAGCCTTTGCGATCTTTCAGCAGCGTAGTGATGTCGTAAAAGAGGATGCCTGGTTTGGGGAAATCAGGAACGGTGCGGACAAGGGCCTTCAGCGGCTCGCAATCAATGGGGGGAAGAGGCATAAAATTGGGGACAAACTCCTTAAATGGAAGGCTACCAAGCTCCTTCGATGTGAAACGGCCCGAAACCTTCAGCCTCGGTCTCCGCTAATTCCTGCCGCAATACAGCGTCGACCCGACTGCCTCTCGAGCCCTTCCGGAGCGCCTGTTGTAGCAGTTCAAGGTTCTTTGGCTCTCCGGCGGCCACGATCTCGACATGGCCATCTTCAGTGTTGCGCACCCAGCCTCGCAAGTTGAGTTCCGCGGCCTCGCGATGGACAAACCAGCGGAAACCTACTCCTTGAACGCGGCCCTTGACTAGGTAATGGTGGACCATTGCTTCTAGGTCAGTGTTGCAGATGATGAAGTGGGGCGCAACCCAGCCGGATTTGTGCTTTTTGTAACGTAAGGGCCCGGTGGATTCCCGTGCAAAAGTTCTCGCCTGCTGTCGCGCGAGCAAGGCTTTCCTCCCTTAAACAAGACTTTCCACCTAAACAATCAATAGACACGCGGAGCGATCGAGAGCAAAATGGGTTGATTTCGCAGTATGGTTCCCATGGTTCCCATGTCTCCCCGAGCCAACCTGTCCTTTGCAGAAGATTTTTACAGCTCGCTGGCCGGTTAATTTACAAGCTCCCTTCGAGGTGGAAAGTGACGAAGTGCTTCTTATCGCTCGTTTTTCTTTTGCTCGTGCGGAACTCGATTTGGGCGCAGCAACCAGTCGACTACCGCTCGCGCACGATTTACTTCGCGGTCACCGACCGTTTCAACCCCCAACATCCTTTCCATCCGTACATCGATCCGGAATACCCAGACGCCACAAATACCTCTGATTGCTTCACTACGAGCTGTCCGCAAGAAGATCAATGGCGGAAATACTGGGGCGGTGACATTCAAGGTGTGAAAGAAAAGCTTAATTATCTCGACCAGCTCGGGGTCTCGGCGGTCTGGCTGACGCCCTTGATGGAGAATGTTCGCGCCTATGAAGGAGGAACCGGGTATGGTACCGGATACCACGGCTACTGGGTGCAGAATTATGACAAAGTCAATGCGCATTTCGGAGACTGGGACGACGTGAGTTCACTGGGTTCGCACTTGCGAGCCCATGGCATGCGCTATATGCAGGACATTACCCTGAACCACTCCAACCCGTACGACAATCACGTTTTTGGGAGGCTCTTTCAAGGCGAGAACGACGAAATCCTGGTGAAGACCTACCAAGATGATTTCGATAAGCAGAATGGTGTCCGTGCGTACAAGCATTATCAAGATACCCAACAATGCAAGGACGCAGAGAAGAAAAGCGATGCCGATTGGAGTTACTGGCAACTCCATCATTGCCTGCTCGCGGATCTGAGCGGCTACAACCAACACGATATCCGCATTGCCGACTATCTGATTGATGCTGGAAAAATCTGGATGGATCACGGCGTTCAGGACTTCCGCCTCGACGCGGTCAAGTTCCCCTTTCCCGACTTCATCTCGAAATTCACCCACGAGATGATCGAACATGCAGGAGACATAAATAGGCGTACGCCGCCCTACATTGTTGGAGAGTGGTCAGGAGGCGGAGTCGGCGACCAGAGGTCCCTCGCTTTCGCAAACGATTATGACTACTTCCGGACCAACATTCTGGACTTCACGCTGTCTCTGGCACTGAATCGGTTCATCGGCGGAAGCTACGAGTATTCGAGTGAAGTGTTCGATGGGGTGATGCTGAACGATCTATTGAAGGAGCGAGTGACAGCCTTCGAAGGCCGGGATACCTGGCAGGGGACTTTCATCGACAATCACGACCAGATTCGAACCATGGTGCGGCTGGACAAGATCGGAATCTGCAGCGAAGCCGAACGGGAAAGGAGGATGGACCTCGCAACGGTGCTCCTGATGACGGTGCGGGGTATCCCAATCATCTATTATGGCGATGAGCAGTATCTCGCCAACTACGATCTCTATGAGCAGAATGGACACTCCTACAGCAAGGAGTCGATCAATGCTTTTGGTGACGATCCATTCAATCGCCCAGGGATGAAGAGTTGGGAAGAAGACACGTCGGCGTTCCAGATTATCAAGATCTTAGCCGCATTGCGAAAGGCAAGTCCCGCCATCTGGAAGGGCGCCTATATCCCCTTATATGCCAGCGCCGATGTCCTGGTCTTCGAACGGAAGGAACAGAACGATTGCGTGCTCGTCGCGGTTAATCGCGGCGGCGCGAAGGACATCACCGTACCTTCCGGCTGCGGCCTGGCACCGGGTCGGCAATACGGGCTGCTCGAAAGGGCAAATAAGAATAATCAGAAGAGCTATGTGGACATCAATTCGGGCTCATCGTATATACACCTGGGTGAGTTGAGTTCCCTGGTGCTCTCGTCAAAGTAGAGTCGAAGGGCCATCCAGGCCGCGGAGCTTCGTAACCGAAGAAAACCCCACGGAGTTGGAAGACTCGAGTGGGGTTTTCCAGATTTCAGGAGGCAAGTCTGTCGTTAATCGCGCTCTGCCAATCACGCTCTGCTTAGATAAGCGCCTTCAGCCGTATCTACCCTGATCTTCTCCCCCTCGTTGATGAACGGTGGCACCTGTACGACCAGCCCGGTCTCGGTCTTTGCCGGCTTGGTCACTGACGAGGCGGTCGCCGACTTGATGCCGGGTTCCGTCTCGACCACCGTCATCTCGACCGTGCCCGGGAGCTCGATGCCGACCGGAATTCCGTCGAAGTACGAAACCTTAATCTGAAGATTTGGAGTGAGGTACTCGACTGCATCCCCTAGCGTGGATTGCTTCAACGTCGTCTGCTCGTAATCCTGCGGATTCATGAAGTAGTAATCGTCGCCGTCCGCGTAGAGAAACTCCATCGGAACTTCGTCGACTACGACGCGCTCGATCGGGTCCGGGGAGCGAAAGCGGTGCTCAAACATCGCGCCGGTGCGCAGATTACGCAGCTTCGCCTGAATAAAGGCGCGAAGGTTGCCGGGGGTGCGATGCTCGACGGCAAAGACCGCGTGAAGTTCATTATTGTGCTTGATAATCATGCCCGGACGCATCTGGGTGGCGGGAATCGCCATAAAAAGGCTCCTTAGTGCTGATTGCTGGATTTGGCCGAAGGCCGGCGGGACAGGACCGTGAGTCTGCACCTAAAAGCCTATTGTATCGCAGGGGTTGCGTCGCCAACGCGAACCAAGCTCAAGGAGCAAAGTGAGGGAGTTTGACGGTCGTTGGCTAACGGTCATCGCTCGACGATCACGGGGTGTAGATCGGGCAGGCGATCGCAAGGTGACAGATCCTCACTCACAAGCCTGCTCGAAGCGTCGTTCAGACTGGTCGTGGTTCAGGTTGACCGAGCTAGCTGACTGTGAGCTAACCGTTGCTCACCTATTGGTAGAGGGGATCAACTGCCATAGTGAATGCAGCAGATGCCATCGTGAATTGAACCGCAGCAACGAGTGAGGAAGGCAATTCGGATCTGAGTTCTTTCACGCCGCTGCGCAAGACTGCGTTAGAAGGCTAGTGGAGCACGCGCCCGAAGTAGGCGATCCAAACATTCAACCTAAGGGACATGGCAACCTCATGAATCAACTGTCGATGATCGAAGGCAATGCCCAGCCGCCGGCCCCTACGAGGGAAGAGATGCTCGTGGAACTGGCGAAGCGCGGGGAGGCAAGCGCCTTCGTTGAACTTACTGACCGCCATTACGGACCGATATTTCGCAAGACCTACCAGATCACCGGCAATCGCGAGGATGCTGAGGATGCGTTGCAAAGTGCGCAGATGAAGGCCTTCATGCATATCGGTTCGTTCGATGGACGCTCGCTGTTCTCGACATGGATGACTCGCATTGCCATTAACTCTGCGCTTGGGATACTTCGCAAGAAGCGAGCGCTGCGGGAAGTTCCTTTTGAGGCTAAGCTGGATGACGACAATGGCTTGACATGCATTCAAATTCCAGACACAAGGTTTTGTCCTGAGGCACTTTACGCAGATTATGAGAGGGGTGCACAGATGCAGCAGGCGGTCGGCCGGCTACGGCCGAATCTCCGCAGGGTTATTGAACTCCGTCAGAGCCAGCATCTGTCCACGGTGGAGATAGCGGAACGACTGAGTATCTCCGTCTCGGCCGCCAAGTCACGGTTGTCCCGCGCCCGCAATATCCTTCGCAGGAGCATGCCTTAGGTGCACGCAAACCAGCGCCAAACCGGCTGAGGGCGGCGATGCCTGATTGCCTGCTGGATTTATGGATCGATGACAGTACGAGGCGGCGCGCAGCCTCGTCAGAGTGACGATCTATCAGCGATTCAGGAGCGAGAAAGGAGACTGCATGGCGTGGTTTTCTCTCTGAAGGCACCATCGAGGTTGTGAAATGCAGCATTTCGGTAGAGTCACCCAGATCATGGACTGTGGAACATGCCCTTATCGTACTTCAAGGATGTTCTGTAATCTCTCTCCTCCCAGCCTCGAAAAATTCAAAGCAATTGGGTCAAATTGTGACGTCAGCAAGGGCGTTACTCTGTTTCGGGAGCAGGAAGCGTGCGATGAGATATTCGTGCTTTGTACCGGGCAGATCAAGCTCTTCTGCACTTCGAAGGCGGGGAAAAGAGTGATTCTTAAAGTTGCTCAACCTGGGGATGTTCTTGGACTCAGCGCGATGATCGCCGGCGCCCGACACGAGGCCACGGCGGAGGCCATCGAATCCGTGCAGTTCAAACGAGTTCGAAAGGCAGAGTTCAACGAGTTTCTGCACGAGCATATCGAGGCAAGTTTGCATGCATCTCATGCGCTTTCGCTTGAAAGCAATAGGGCGCTTATCAACATCCGGCGTCTCGCCGTTTCCGCCTCAGCAGCAGGAAAATTAGCGGCGGTTTTGCTGAATTGGGGCTGCGGGGCAAGCCACCGGGAAGGCGAGTCGCGCTTCGCCATGACGCTTACACACGAGGAACTTGCCGCTTTGGCCGGGACCTCGCGGGAGACGGTGACCAGGACTTTACGCCGTTTCCAGGATGAACAGCTTATTCAGATCGCCGGCTACTCGATCCGCATCCTCTCCCCCCGTGGGCTTGAGGAATTATCCGGTTAGCGCTGGAGAGTTATGCCGAGGAGCTACTCCTCTCGAGGTAGCAGGGAGTCAACACGTTCTTGCCTTCCCGGCGATTTGATTGGAACATGTGGAAAGCCGCAAGAAGACTGAACACTTGAGGGGAGAAAATCATGAGCAAAGTCCTTCCAACGGTATACCTGGCGCGTCACGGCGATACCGCATGGACTAAGTCGGGACAGCATACGGGTCTCACCGATCTGCCCCTGACTGCAGACGGCGAGATCAACGCACGGCGACTCGGAGAACGTTTGAAGAACATCACGTTTGCGAACGTTTTTACCAGCCCATTGCAGCGTGCTAGGCGAACCTGTGAATTGGCCGGATTTCAAGGCCCGGCGAAAATTGATCGCGATCTTGTGGAGTGGAACTACGGCCGCTACGAGGGGCTGACGTCGGCCGAGGTGCTCGCTGAACGTCCGGACTGGCAGCTGTTCCGTGACGGCTGTCCGGAGGGAGAATCGCCCGCACAGGTTGGCGACCGCGCCGACCGGGTTGTCGGCCTGGTTCGATCCCTTACGGGTAATACGCTTCTATTTTCGAGCGGTCACTTCCTTCGCGTTCTTGCCGCCCGCTGGCTAAGCCTTGATCCCGGCTCCGGCGCACATTGGATACTGAACACCGCGAGTCTAAGCGCGCTCAGCTACGAGCACAACCTCTCCCGACCGGTGATTCAACTCTGGAACGACGATCATCATGTGGCTCGGGACGTTGATGAATCGCTCGCCGGAAGATCTTCGGCTCTTAATCAACCGCAAATATTATCCCGTACATAATCATCGAGAATTAATGGCCAGCTCGTAAGGTGACACACAAACGAGTTATGACACTCAGCCTAAAGGATCTTCGATGAGCACACCGGCGTTAAGGGAAGAGAAATCCGCGGCACCCGAGAAGTCGAACCAGAACCCAGCCAATCTGTCACAGCTTCTTGAATCCTACGGGAGCCTAAGCCCTTACATCGGGGCGGATCACGCGTTTTACGAGCACCACCTGCTCTACGATCGGGTGATCGATCCGGCGGTCGCGAGCGCCCGTGAGCAGTTTGAAGCCTTTTCCCGTTCTATCCGGGACATCCTCGCGCAGCGCTGGGTGTCAACCAAGAAAACCTATGAACAGCAGAATGCCAAGCGCGTCTACTATCTTTCTCTAGAGTTTCTAATTGGCCGCTCCCTGGCCAACAATGTCAGCAACCTGTTACTCGATCCGGCCGTGCAGCAAGCGGCCGAGGCAAAGGGGCTAGATTGGCTGGGGTTGATCGAACAGGAGCCGGATGCCGGGCTGGGCAACGGAGGCCTCGGCCGTCTGGCAGCTTGCTTTCTCGACTCGATGGCTATGATGCAAATTCCGGCCACGGGCTATGGACTGCGGTACGAATACGGCATGTTCAGGCAAACCATTGCGAATGGCTGGCAACAGGAGAATCCGGACAATTGGCTACGAGACGGTGATCCGTGGGAGGTTGCCCGACATCACGAGAAGGTGGAAGTCAAGCTGAATTGCTCTTTTCAGTTGCGAGCGGGAAACATTGAAACCGTTAGAGATAGGCCCTCCACTTTAATTGGCATACCCTTCGATCGTCCTGTAGTGGGCTATGGAGGCAAGACGATTAACACCCTCCGGCTATGGACGGCAGCGGCGCCTGATTATTTCGATTTCAAGGAATTTGGGACTGGCGACTTTGTCGGTGCGCTCAGTGACACCTTGGAAGCGGAATCGCTGACTCGGGTGCTCTACCCTGATGATTCCACGACGGCGGGGCAGGGACTACGTTTTTTGCAGGAGTATTTTCTGGTCGCCTGTTCGCTCGCCGATATCATTCGCCGCTTCAAGCGGTACAACACGGATTGGGAAAAACTGCCCGAAAAAGTGGCGATCCAGCTCAATGATACTCATCCTTCGATGGCGGTCGCTGAGTTGCTGCGCCTCCTGCTGGACGATGCTCACCTTGGATGGGACCAGGCCTGGGAGCTGACGAAGAAAACGCTTGCTTATACAAACCATACGCTTTTGCCGGAGGCCCTGGAGAAGTGGCCGGTGGCCTGGTTTGACGTACTGATTCCCCGCCACCTGGAAATTATTTATGAGATCAACCGCCGTCTGCTTGATGAGGTCCGCGTTCGCTTTCCGGGAGATAACGGGCGGGTTGAACGGGTGAGTCTCGTTGAAGAGGGCGAGCGGCGCAAGATCAGGATGGCGAACCTCGCGATTGTCGGCTCGCACAGCACCAACGGCGTGGCGGCAGTCCACTCGAGACTGCTGCGGACAACGACGGTTAAGGACCTTGCCGAGGTGTTTCCCGACCGCTTTAACAATAAGACGAACGGCGTCACGCCCAGGCGCTGGTTGTTGCAGGCTAATCCCGCGCTGGGTCAAGAGATTACTCAAGCGATTGGCAAGGAGTGGGTCACCGATTTAAGCAGGCTCAAGGAACTTCGCCGGTTTGCCGAGGACGGCGGGTTTCGCGAGGCGTTTCTCGCTTCCAAGCGGCAGGCGAAGCAGCGGTTTGCCGATTGGCTCCAATCGACGACCGGGCAGATTATCGATCCGGGCACTCTCTTCGACTGCCATGTCAAGCGTATTCATGAATACAAGCGGCAACTGCTGAACGCGCTCCGGATCATCGTGGTTTATAACCGGCTGCGCTCAAATCCGGAGCTCGACGTAGTGCCGCGGACCTTCATCTTCGCCGGAAAAGCGGCCCCCGCGTATCGATTGGCCAAACTGATCATCAAATTTCTCAATAACCTGGGAGCCACGATCGATGCAGACCCCGTGGTAAAGGGCCGGCTTAAAGTCCTATTTGTGCCCGAGTACAATGTTTCTCTGGCAGAGAGATTGATTCCGGCGAGTGATGTTTCCAACCAAATCTCCACTGCCGGTTATGAGGCCAGTGGGACGAGCAACATGAAATTCATGATGAATGGGGCACTAACCGTTGGTACCCGAGATGGGGCGACGATTGAAATGGCCGAAGAGGCAGGCGAAGAAAATCTTTTCCTGTTCGGGCTGACCGTGGAACAGGTCGTGAACAGCCGCAGCTGGTACAGCCCGTACTGGCACTATGATCATGACGCGGAGACCCGCGAAGCGCTCGACCTAATCTTCTCCGACCACTTCAGCCCCGATGAACCGGGTATATTCGCACCCTTGCGCGAAACGCTCCTGACCATGGGAGACCACTATATGCACCTGGCGGACCTAAAATCCTACTGCGAAGCGCATCACCAAGTCGGGATTTTATATGCCGATCCTGAGGCGTGGGCGAAGAAAGCTATTCTGAACGTTGCGAGCTCTGGTAAGTTTTCGAGTGATCGCACGATCGCTGAATATGCATCCGATATCTGGAAGGTGGAACCATGCCCAGTCATCTAGAGACGCAATCGCCGCCAAGCGCGAGCGAAAAGATTTCGCCGCTCGCCGGCAAACCGGCCCCAAAAGAATTGCTCGTGGACCTGGCTCGCCTGGAGGCGGCGTATTTTGAGCGCCATCCGGATCTGGCAGATCGCAACCAGCTCGTCGTCTTTGGCACCAGCGGCCACCGTGGCTCGCCATTGCGCGGCACCTTTACCGAAGCCCACATTCTCGCCATAACCCAGGCAATCTGCGACTACCGGCGCGCCCAGGGCACCGACGGGCCGCTCTATATGGGGAAAGATACCCACGCCTTGTCTGCACCCGCCCAGCAGACCGCGCTCAGCGTTCTGGCGGCAAATCGTGTGGAGACGGTGATCCAGGAAGGTGATGGCGTCACTCCGACTCCGGTGATCTCGCATGCGATTCTGGTCTATAACCGGGGCCGCAAGGAGCATCTCGCGGATGGAATCGTCATCACGCCGTCCCACAATCCACCCGAGGATGGAGGGTTCAAGTACAACCCGACCAATGGCGGCCCCGCGGACACCGAAGTCACGAGATGGGTTGAAGATCGTGCGAACGAATTGTTGCGGGGCGGCAATGCAGGCGTCAAGCGAATTCCTTACGGAGAGGCCCTCCAAGCGGCGTGTACTCATCAGCAAGATTTGATCTTGCCCTACGTTCGCGATCTCAAGAACGTCGTTGACATGGATGCCATTCGCGCCGCCGGGTTGAAGCTCGGGGTGGACCCGCTGGGGGGAGCCGCCCGGCCTTATTGGGAGCCGATCAACACCATCTACGGATTGGACATCAAGGTCGTCAACCCGGTGATCGACCCGACATTTTCGTTCATGACGGTGGACCACGACGGCAAAATCCGCATGGATTGCTCGAGCCCCTATGCGATGGCGAGTCTGGTCGGTCTGAAAGATCAATATCAGGTCGCATTTGCCAACGATCCGGATTCGGACCGTCACGGTATCGTCACTCCATCTGCGGGATTGATGAATCCAAATCACTACCTTGCCGTGGCCATTCGCTATTTGCTGACGCACCGTCCGCAGTGGTCCAAAGATGCGGTGGTCGGAAAAACCCTGGTGAGCAGCGGCATGATCGACCGAGTCGTCGAAAACCTGGGCCGTAAGCTGAGTGAGGTTCCAGTAGGCTTCAAGTGGTTTGTCTCAGGTTTGTATGACGGCTCTTACTGCTTCGGCGGGGAAGAAAGCGCCGGAGCCAGTTTTCTGCGCCTCGACGGTACCGTATGGACAACGGATAAGGACGGCCCGATTATGGACCTGCTGGCGGCAGAGATTACCGCTCGCACAGGCAAGGATCCCGGGGAGCACTACCGCGAACTCACCGAGCAGTTCGGCACTCCGTATTACACGCGCATCGATGCTGCCGCGACGCCGGAGCAGAAAGCCAAGTTGCAGAAGCTCTCGCCGGAGTCCGTCAAAGAGTCGGATCTGGCAGGCGAGCCAATCACTGCCAAGCTGACCAGCGCTCCAGGCAACCACGCTGCTATAGGGGGTTTAAAGGTAGTGTCGAACAGCGGTTGGTTCGCGGCCCGTCCTTCCGGCACCGAGAATATCTACAAGATCTATGCGGAGAGTTTCAAGAGCCAAACACACCTGGATGCGATCGTTAGCGAGGCCCAGGAGATAGTCAACAACGCTCTGGGTTCAGACGGCGGTTCATAGTTGAACTCAGTGTGGGGCATTTCAGTGAATGCTAAGTGCGATGCTTATTTTAGGAGCAGTCTACCCGCCCTCGCCATGCGTTTGCATGGTGAGGCTGGATTGCTCCGAGTGGGGGTACGATTCAAGTGCGGAGGGTCGCCGAGAGTTTTCCCCTTCGAAGAATATCGCGCAACTCCTTGCGGCAGGCGAAGCTGAAGCTTTCTAACGGATCCGCCCCGGACGTAAGCGCGGCAGTCCGCATCTCTTCGACGGTAAGGTTCGGTTCTCCATAGTGCATGACGATCCGTTTGATCAGGGTCTCGGCTGCCTGCAAGACTGGCTCCGTCGCGAGCAGGCGGATTCGGCTCACGATCGCAAAAAGCGCCACCACTTCATCGATATCTTCCAGGGTGTTGGTTAACGACTTACCATAGAGGCGGGATGCTTCGTTGATGAAGTCGGAATAGAGCGTCTCTCGTTGAGAGATTTGGCTGGTCAGAAGGTCCCGTTGTGTCGCACTGCGTTGGAGAATGAAGTTGCTTAAAATAGGGGCGAGCGCCCCGACTGATGAGCCTCCGAGGGCTGCCACGGCGCTAATGACGGCTGGATTTGCAGAGTACATACTGATACCCGTCTTCAACTAAGATAAGGGCTAGTCGTCTCGATGCGAAGGCTCTTTGACTTATCGAGGCAACTGACCGAGAGTGCGCTTGAGTTCGCCCTGGGCCAGCGACAAACCGAGGGTAGCCTCGAGCAATGAAGCTTTAGCCGAAGTAGCCTTTGCATGGGCCTCGACCCGCGCCGACGCAAGCGCGGCGTTTTGTTCATATTGACGATCTGTCAGGCGGGCGGCTTCCGTTCTCACCCCTAGTGCTTCTTCCGCCACTCCAACCATGCTTTTCAGTTGTTCCACCTTGTCGTAAGCTGCCTCTACTTGTACGGTCACCTCGTCGTCTATCTTGGCGAGATTGAGTTCTGCTTGAGAGAGTACTGTCTGTGCGTCTCGAATCTCCGCGTTGCGGCGGCCGCCATCGAACAAGTCATAGCTGAAATTAAGGCCGAAGGTCCCGAAGTTATGAACTAAGAGCGGGACGCCGCTCTGATAGCTGTACCGGGCTAATCCAGTTACGTCGGGAATATAGGCGTCCTTTGCTGCTCCCAGGGCAGCCTTTGCTTTGATAACTGCTTGCTGTGCGACTCGGATCTCAGGACTTTGCTGCCGTGCGATGCTGATGCATTCTTCACGGCTGGGAGTCGAAATGGACGCCGCTGAAGTGTCCGGATCGAGTTGCAGCTCTGTCTTCAGCGGGATCCCGAGAATGTCATTGAGTGTAAGCGTGAGATCGTGAATTTGGAGAGTCTGCGTCAACTCGGTCTGCTTAGCGTCGAGTAGCGTTGCCCGGCTTTCAAGCGCCACAACATCGAGGGCGCGTCCTTGCGTCACGGCGTCTGCACTCTCCTGGACCTTCACCTGGTTGGCGTTCACTTCATCGGCTGCCGCCTGAAGTCTCAGCTGACCGATCAGCAGGCCGTAGTAGAGTTGTCTAACCTTGAGTGCGATTTCATCCTCAGCCTGATTTACCTGGATCTTCGCGGTATTGATATCAGCGATGGCGGCGCGGTTTGATTCGTGAATCTTGAACATCTGGGTGAATGGCTGCGCCAAGCCGGTTCCGCTGGTATAACTTGTCAGCGATCCTTGGCCGATAAATAAGCTCCTGGCTGGAATCGGGCCGGTGGCTGGCGGCACACCAAAGGCTCCGGCAGGAACATCCACCCCGGCTAGTTCAGTCAAGTGCAGGACGCTGGACTCGTTCTTGATGTGGGGAAAGTAATCGGAGCGGGCAATCTCTTTCTTATGTTCCTTGTCGATCACTGAGAGCCGGGCGAGCAGAAGACTACGGTCTTGTTTGAGCGCCAAGTCGATGGCCTGGGAGAGAGTTAGGGACAACGGAGCCGCGGTCTGAGCATTTGCCGCGCCGGGCAAAGATATTCCAGTCACAAACAAAAAGATCGGCAGGATGACTTTGCGCGACGAGCGCCGGTTTTTCTTTAACTGCTGCATCTTCGATTCCTTCACCCTGCTTCGCCCTCTCAGGCCGGCACGACGGGAGCAGATATAACTTGCTTATATTGCGTAGGCACTCGCTGCATGCACGCAATGACCAACAAACAGCAGATGACCGAGGAGGCCACCAGCAAAAAGCCGTCGGTGATCGCCAAAGTGAACGCCTGCTGCCTCACCTGCAACCCGAGAATCTCTGCAGCTCTCGCCGTCGCGGTCGCCAATCCGGGAGAGTGACTCGCCATGGCTGCCCTTAGACCGAGCAAGCGTTGATCTGTGGTCGAACGGCCGAGGTCGACGCCGAGACCGAGGATATTGGAGTGGAACTGCTCGCGCACGGGGATGAAATGTTGCATATAGGCGGCCCCGATTTCTCCGCCCAAAAGACGAACAGTTTGGAAGTAGCCGGCAAAAGTAAGAACATCGATCGGCCGGCTGAGAGCTCCGGTGTTGATGACCTCGAGAATGATCGCTCCCACCATGCCGTTAAAGGCAAACGCGAAGCCCATCGCCAAAACCGCCTGAGAGAACCAAAAATTGCCGCCCGACCACTCCGAGGAGAGATGGGCATTCACAAGGCAACCCATTGCTACCATGGCGAAGCCGGCGGTCAGGATCAGCCTGGCATCCACGTACTGTAGTAGATACATTGCCAGGAAACCGCACAAAATCTGCGGAAGAGCAACCCAGAGCAGGACCGGGCCGGTCTGCAATGCAATATACCCTTTGGCCGAGGAAAGATAGCTCGGGATCAGGACGACGGTCGACAGCATGATGAAGCGAAAGAAAAACAAGACTATGCCGAGCAGCAGGGTGTTCCGTCTGGCGAGGAATTTGAAATTCACCATGGGATTGGGCATTACGAGCCTGCGTATCACCGTAACGAGAATGAGGAAGGCGCCCGATACGATCAATCCAATAATGGTGCCGGAGTGCAGCCAGTCCAATCGTTGACCCTGATCGAGCGCCATATACAAGAGCGAAAGGCCCAGGCTCGCGTATAGGAATCCTCTCCAATTTGGTTTCGGCTGACCCTCCTTCGGCTGCGGCAGCGGCTGCCACGGAATTCCAAAGTAAATCAGGACCATCATGACTGGAGTTAGCGCCGCGCCGCTCCAGAAGATCCAATGCCAGGAGAGATGGTCCATATACCAAGCTTCCAATGTGGTCGCGAAGTTGGTCGTGAAGACGATGTCCATCGCATAGGTCGCAATCCCAATCAGGACATATCGCATTGGCAGGTTGCGCAACACGAAGGAAAGGGTCAACGGATAAAAGGTGCCGGCCGTTAGCCCTGCGAGCACCAGCAACGCAAGCATGATCGGGAGGTTGGCAGCAAAGGGAAGTAACAAGCTGACCACCGTAAACAACGATGCGCAAGCTAAGAGCACTCGACGCGCACCAAGCAGGCCACCCAGGTAGACGGAGAAGGGGCCGATGAACATGAGGGATGCATTAAATGCCGTGCCGATCCACGACGCCTCGTCGAAGCCGAGGTGCAGAGCGCCTCTCAGGTCTGCCAATCCGACGCTGATCAGGCGGCCTGTACAGGTGGCAATCATGGCACCAAACAGAACGCCGAAGACCCCGAGCATCGGGTGAGTGGTAATCACCCTCGATGCAGGAACTGCTGACGGCGGGCTTGCGGGATCGCTCAAGGCTGTGCGCCTTCCGCTCTGGCGGTTTTGCCGGAGGCATGTACAGTGACTACGACAGAGAAGCCGGGACGCAGCATGCCTTGCAGCGGATGGTCTGGATCAAGGGCAATCTTGACCGGGATTCGCTGCACGACCTTGGTGAAGTTGCCGGTCGCATTGTCGGGCGGCAACAGCGCGAATTGCGAACCACTTGCCGGCGCTATCTCAACAACTCTCCCATGGAGCACAGTTCCAGGAAACGTATCGACGCTGATATCGGCGACGTCCCCCTTCCGAATGTTGGTCAGCTGCGTTTCCTTGTAGTTCGCTTGAATCCATACGTCGCCCTTGACCAAATCGATGGCCTGCATCCCAGGTGCCACTAATTGACCTTCCTGCACGTGGCGTTCCCCGACTGCACCTGCCGTCGGTGAAACGATTCTGGTGTAGCCAAGATTGACGTTGGCAACGACGATCGCTGCTTGCTTGGCCTGGATATCGGCGCGGTAGACGTTGTCTTTGATGTCGAGCGCCTCGCGCTGCCGCTTCTCGGCTTCGAGCAGGCTGTGGCTGCTTGCGAGCGAAGCCTCAGCGCGTTCCAGATCGGCCTGGCGACTGGCGAGCATGCTAGAGAAACGAGTTGCGTCTGCAACGGCCTGTTCTACCTGCTGATGAGTTGCTGCCTTGGAAGAGAGGAGAGCCTCCTGGCGCTTTCGTTCCAAGTCGGTCCGCAGAACATCCGGCTCAACAGCGGCTACGCCGGCCTTGGCTGCGGTGACCGCCGATTCAGCCTGCGTAACAACCGTTCCCGCATTTTCAATCTTGGTGTCTTCGATCCGCTTTGCGGCCTGGTTGTCTTCCAACTGCGCGCGCGCGCCGGCCAAGGCTGCATTTGCTTCCGCGAGCACTGCGCGGTAGTCCTCGTCGTCAAGCTGCACCAGCACTTGCCCGGGTTGGACCGTTTCGTAATCGCCGACTTCCATTTTCCGCACCGTGCCCGAAATACGTGTGCTTAGCGGCGTCATGTCGGCGCGCACATAGGCGTCGTCCGTGCGCTGCTCGGCGCTTCCACCTTCCCAGGAAGTCCAGCCATCTCTGATCGCGAAAAGCAGCACGGCGGCGACTCCTAGCGTGATTACCGGAAAGATGACAGCTCGTTTCGACATGTCTTAATTGCCCCTCGCATGGGAGATTGCAGATGCAAGTCCGTTGTTCCCGGCTTTCGATGTCGCCAAGGTGGGCACTTCCGGCAAGACGGAAATGGTCATCCGCCTAGCAATCGAAAGCCGACCACATCCGGAGCGGTGCGCTACCACTTTGATCAATGAACGCCGAGGATGCTGCAAGGCGCCTCCTGAGCAAGTTCATAGACAGTGCTCCATAATCTCGCTATGTATAAGTCGCGCTGGTGCAGGCCAATCACCAGGAGGTCCGCATGCTGTTTGCGCAGGAAGTCGACGATGGCGGCGACATCGTGGCCTTCTACGATGTGACTGGTGACCTCAACGTTGTGGTCGTGCGCCATCGCTAAGGCCTTCCGTTGCAATCCCTCGTAAAAGTCGAGTCGGTCATCTTTCAGAACTCTCGTCAGATCCGGGTCGGTTGCTGAGGCGAAAGCGGTATAAGCGGGTAGATCCGCAGCAACCGTGATCGTGCTCAGTTCCGCTGCGAGGCTCTTTGTTAGCCGAATGGCGGAGAGCAGCGCACGCTCGGATTCGGGGGATTCGTTGTAAGCGACGGCGATCTTTCTGAACATACAACTCCCTGAACTTCGCGGATCAAAGCTTCGTTGAACACGTTAAGTGCAAGCAGCGAAAAGGTCCTGGCGCTCCGTTCGTCAACGCCCTAACTATATAGCTGCGTAAGAAAGACTCGCATGCCTCAACTGGAATCACAACGTATCTCACCGCTAGCTAACAGTGATGAAGGGAGACGAAGAACTGTCTGAGATCGTCTCTTTAAATCTCTTAGGAAGAACTTCTCCTAGAGATGTGCGTTGGGTTTGGCCCGACTCCAAATAATGGGTCTACCCCCACGAAAGTGGGGTCTACGCGGCCCTCTGGATCCTCGTAGCCTCCAGGGTCTTCCTCGCTAGCTTATTCCTGGTAGGGGCCTTCCGACGAGCGTTGCGCAAAACTTTCGGCAGCGCGCAGCACTGCTCCCTTGAGCTTCTCGTCGGTGAACGGCTCCACGATGACGTCATAGCCTCCTGCCTCGAGAACTCCAGACCACAAGGGGAAGCTAGCCGTATGGGCATAGACCAAAATTGCGGGCTTTGGATTGAGCAGGGCTAGATCTCCCCAGATCGACCACCAGTCGCTATCCTGAAGAGCTGCGGGAATCAGGGCGACTTGGTATATTTCTCCGTGTCGAACGTAGTGTGCGAGCTCCGCCGCACGGCTTACAAGGACTGGAGACATACCGAAGGAAGTCAGCTTACGCCGAAAATCCTCTCGCATCTCAGCGCCTGCGACAGTAAGTATTCGTATCTGTTCATGGTTCTCCGTCACTATTGTCCTCGCACTACATACACGCGAGAATGACAGAGTTTGTTGGTTACGTGAGTATGCAACTGTTAGCTAACAGTGATGAGAAATTCAGTTCAGTTTGATCCAAAGCCATCCAAGGCTAAAATGGCCCCATGGTGGCCACTGCTCGTTCTGCAACAGCCCGCTCCGAATTCCAGCTTCCCTTTGGGCAGCAAAGACCTGCCGGGACGACGCCCGAATTCAAGCCGCACGGAGCTGTGAAAAAGTGAACACGGTCAACGAAAATACGGCTTCGAAAGACACGATCCGCCAGGAGCTTACCAGAATCCTGCAAAGCCCGATCTTTGCGCAGTCGGATCGTCTCGGCCGCTTCCTTCGATTCACGGTGGAACACGCTCTCAGCGGCAAAGACGAGGGCCTCAAGGAATATATCATCGGCACTGAGGTTTACGATCGCAAGCCGCCTTATCATCCGAGCCAGGACTCGATCGTTCGCACTGAAGCACGCCGGCTGCGGTTGAAACTGAAGGAGTATTACGAATCGGAAGGTAAGGAAGACCCGGTCTTCATCTATTTCCGTCCGGGTAGCTACATCCCTGTATTTCGATCCAAGAGTGCGCCGTCCGATGGGCCGTCGGGAGTTGCAAGCTCTAGTGAAGACTTGTTTGTAGAAGGTTCGGGAATAGCCATCGCCGTCATACCGTTTCTCGATGTATCGGGGCAGCCCTTATCCTCCACTTATGCAAGGGGCGTCACCGATGAACTGGTTCATGAACTCATGCATTGCGACGGCTGCCGGGTAATCGCGGCCAGTTCGATCGCTCAGCTTGGACTTCAAGTCCCTGATATTCCCGCGCTAGCTCGTAAGCTGGGAGTTCAGATCGTATTCGAAGGAACAGTGAGGGAAGAAGGAAATCGGATCCGCGTCACTTCCAGAATCGTGCATGCAGATGGCTTTCAACTCTGGTCTCAGCGATTCGATGCCGCCGTCGATTCGTCGAGCCTGTTCACCGTGCAGGAGCAGTTCGCCTCCGCTCTCGTGAACCGCGTGCGTCCACAGCAGTCTATCATTCGCTCGGCGGAGGCATCGGCAGGGCCATTCCTATTCTCCGTGTATCCTGCCATCCTGAAAGGAGAGGCACTTCTCGAGGAGGGAACCGCTGCCGATGTTCAGGCTGCCCTGACGAAATTCCGCGAGGTGACCGAGATCGCTCCGGGATTTGCTCGGCCTTATTGCGGGATTGCGCAATGTTATTCGTGGATGGCCCTGCACGACGTACTGCGGTCAGTGGATCTCGTCTCGCTCGCCAGGCATGCTGCTGAACGGGCCATCGAACTCGATAGTGAAATGAACGAATCTCTCGCCGCTCTGGGAAACGTCTTAGCGCTGGAATGGGATTGGAGCGCCGCGGAAGACAGTTTTCGGCAGGCCACTGCTTCAGGGTCGCACTCAGTCAGTAATCGCCAGTATGCTATGCTTCTGACCTTGCTGGGGCGCTTCGATGAGGCTTGGCTCTACCTGGAAAATGCACAGCAGACTGATCCTTTTTCCTATCTTCAGAAAGTCGCTTGTTCCAAGTTTTTCTTTCTGAGCCGGAGGTATGATGAGGCACTTGGGCATTTCTCGGAACCGCAGAAATATGGACCATTGCCGCTCGAAGTGCTGCTGTACCAGGCGCTGATATATGTTCAACTCGGTCAGCTGGAGGAGGCGAAGAAGTTGGCCAGGATGGTTCAGCGCAGCGCAGGCGCACAACTATCTTTGCGCGCCTGGATCGCCGAGTTGCTCGCCCGCTGTGGAGAAATCACCGCGGCGTTGGCTATCGTCGATGAGTTCAAGCTCGTGGCGCCGGGGAAGCCTTTCAGCAAATTTCGACAGGCGTCGCTCTTGATGGCGCTTGGGGACTCTGAAGCCGCACTCTCCTCACTTGCCTCGGCCTTTGCGGACAAGGAGCCCGAGTTGCCATGGCTTGCGGTCGATCCACGATTCGACTCGATCCGAAGTATTCCGAAATTTCAGGAAATCGTGAGCAAACTCAAGTTAGTCAATTCTGCCTGATCACGCTTACACCTACGAGAGCTACTGCCTGCTTCGCTGTTACTTTGAAGCCATACTTTCCGGCCAAATGCTCCCTGCAGTTCCTTCGAGTGGATTGCATGGAGCAAGGTCCATCTTCTCTGATTCGTAGGGACGCAAGAGGTCAACTGGTGGTTGATCCTCTTCACGCTCGAGCCACCTGCTGTAGTCAGCCGGATGCAGAATGACCGGCATGCGCGTATGCACCTGAGACGCCAGTTCATTGGCTTCAGTGGTGACAATGGCGAATGACTGTAACCAATTGCCACTGGGTTCCCTCCAGGCATCCCAAAGGCCTGCGAACGCAAATGGCTCGCCATTCGTAAGTCGAAAGGCGAAGGGCTGTTTTGTTTTGGCGTCTAGCCGCTTCCACTCGTAAAAACCGTCGGCGGGCACAAGACAGCGCCTCTTCTTGAATGGAACCCTCCATGTGGGGCTCTTCTCGACAGATTCCGCACGCGCATTGATCGTGGAAATACCCTTTACATCCGATAGCTGCCTGGTGAAGTAGGGAACTAGACCCCAGCGCATGAGGACAAGCTCACGTTCCCCGGTCTCCTTGTCATTTCGTATGACGGGTTGAAATGTCGTCGGAGCGACGTTGTAGTCTGCCTCAGAGATGATGAGGCTGGAAGGCAGATCGCGAATGTTGAACGCGTCCCCTATGCGCTGTTTGTCACTATGCCGGTAGTATCGTCCACACATGTGCGTCCAGGCTAAATCATCCTCTTTAATCTACCCACGGCGAGGCGCGATTTCTAGAACGTCTGAACTGCAACCTTCACCGTTGAGCAGGATTCCTGCTTCGTGGCAGAACTTCGATAGCAGCGGTGCGATTCTCCTCGTGCACCCCGGCCATTAATTTTGTGCGGGTGGGACCGCCATTCTGTTGACTTATCGGACGATCGACGCAAGCGCCGGGGCTGGCAGCAGAAATTTCTACGGTCCCCATTCAAAAGGCCCACTGGGAGATCAGGCTGTCTTTTCCAGAGAGGCTATAGCGACGCTATGGCCGATGCTTTTCGCCTTTTTCTGGCGAGTTCGAGGAATGCTTGGAGGATGGGACTTTCGTGCTCCGGAGCCCAGGCAATCACCAGGTCGATGTAAGCGGTTCGATCGCCGAGCGGGATAAAGACCAATTCATCGCTGATCAGGACCTTGGATCCTTGCGGCAGGACTGCAACCCCCTCACCGGCTTCGACCAAGGCGATGACGCCTGAGCCGACCGTCGCGGTGGCGCCGATCCGAGGAGAAAAGCCCGCCTCTCCGCAGAGGGTAATCACCTTGTCGAATGCCGCGGGCGAGTACTTCCGCTCGTTCAGCACAAATCGTTCATCGGCAAGTTCGCGGATGAGAAGGGTCCGCTTCTTGGCGAGCGGATGGTTCTTCAGCAGCACCGCGTACATCGGCTCGGTCAAGAAGTACTCGGACCTCAGCGTGGTTGCGTCCGAGGGCTGTACCGGTCGGGTGAAACCAATATCGATCGCTCCGGATTGAAGAGCACGGTGCTGCATGCCTGGCGCCATTTCGGCAAGGGAAACTTGCACGTCGGGAAAGCGGTTCCTGAACTCCTTGATGATGGCGGGGAAGAAGGTACCGGTACCGCCGACGAAAAATCCTACCGTCAAGGTGCCAATCTCGCCGCGGAGCGCCTTCTTGATGTTGGCAACCGCTTTCTCGGCGGAGGCAAGGACGCTGAGGGCATCTTCCAGAAACTGCTCGCCGTGCTCTGTCAGTCGAACACGTCGGTTTGTCCGATCAAAGAGAGTGACGCCTAATTCAAACTCCAGATCTCCAATTTGTTCGCTAATTGCAGACTGCGAGACGTTGAGCAGCCGCGCTGCACGGGCGAACCCTCCATTTTCCGCGACCGCTTTAAAATAGCGTAAATGTCTTAACTCCACGATCCGTATTGTACCTGGCGGGATCGATCGGTATTTCCGATCATCACGGACGGAACAAAATGCGAATCTGTTCTGCCTGCAAACGAGTCAACCCATAGACTGCCTTTTCCAGGTGGTCCGGTTAGGAGGCCTTCTAACGTGTGGATCGTCAAGCTAGCGCTGGATCGCCCATATACCTTCATTATTCTGGCGTTGCTCATCATGATTCTGAGCCCAGTGGTGATCCTGCGAACTCCCACCGATATTTTTCCGAACATCAATATTCCAGTGGTCGCCGTAGCCTGGCAATACACCGGCTTAAATCCGGAGGAGTTGGAGGGACGACTCACGACGCCTTACGAGAAGGCGCTTACTACCCTGGTCGATAACATTGAGCATACCGAATCCACTACTTATAACGGCGTAGCAGTAGTCAAAGTCTTTTTGCAGCCAGGCGCGAGCCTGGACACGGCGAACGCACAGGTCACTGCAGCCTCTCAGTATCTCCTCCGTCAACTTCCTCCAGGCACCCTTCCCCCGGAGATTATTAACTTCAGTGCATCGAGCGTTCCGATTCTCCAGCTAGGCATCTCCGGCAAGGGCCTCGACGAACAGCAACTTGCCGATCTCAGCCAGAACTCGGTGCGACCCCCTCTAGTGACGGTCCCTGGCGCTGTTTTGCCCCTGCCTTACGGTGGCAAAACGCCACAGATTTCGGTGAGCATGGATCAGGACAAGATGCAGTCGAAGGGAGTTTCTCCGGGCGACATCCTGAACGCCTTGAACGCGCAAAACGTCGTCATGCCCTCAGGAACGGCAAAGATCGGTGAAGCGGAGTATGACGTCCGCACCAATGCTGCCCCACGCACGCTGGATGAACTCAGCGTGATGCCGATTAAGCAGGTGAACGGCGCGATCGTCTATTTAAGAGACGTTGCCACGGTGAGCAGCGGGTCGGCATTTCAAACGAACATCGTGCGGCAGGACGGTCATCGTGGTGTGTTGATCACCGTCCTCAAAGCCGGTAATGCATCGACATTAAGCGTGGTTCAGGGCATTAAGGACTTACTGCCTCGGGTGGCGCAGACGGTGCCTCCGAGTCTGAAGATGACGCCGTTGAGCGATCAGAGCGTCTTCGTGCGCGCCGCCGTTTCGGGCGTCATTCGAGAGGCGGTCATAGCGGCGGCGCTCACCGGCTTGATGATTCTGCTGTTCCTGGGGAGTTGGCGCTCGACCCTGATCATCGCGGTTTCGATACCGCTCTCGATTCTATCGTCGGTCATTGTGCTTAGCCTGCTCGGCGAAACCATCAACACGATGACCTTGGGCGGCCTGGCGTTGGCGGTAGGCATCCTGGTAGACGATGCCACGGTGACGATCGAGAACATCGAGCGGTTTCTTGAGAATGGCTACGAGCTGCGTCAGGCAATCCTCGATGGCGCTGCGCAGATTGCTGTGCCGGCGCTGGTTTCCACCCTCTGTATTTGCATCGTTTTTCTGCCGATGTTCTTCCTGCAGGGCGTCTCGCGTTATCTGTTCGCGCCACTGGCGGAGGCGGTCATGTTCGCCATGATTGCTTCCTACATCTTGTCGCGAACTCTTGTTCCCACACTGGCCATGTACTTGTTACGCGAGAAAAACCACGGTCCCACGCGGAACCTGCTGGTAAAGTTTCAGCGGGGCTTCGAAAACGGATTTGAGCGCGTACGCAGTGCTTATCAGATCCTGCTGACCAGGCTGGTCTTTTCGCGAAAATTATTTGTGCCTGCCTTTCTCGCTGCATGCTTGTGCGCCTTTCTGCTGCTGCCGTTCTTAGGGCAAGACTTCTTCCCGAACACCGACTCCGGCGAATTCATTCTTCATGTTCGCGGCAAGAGCGGGCTTCGGATCGAAGAGACTGCCCGGCTGGCCGATCTGGTGGAGACCTCAATCCGGAACAAGATTCCAGGTAGGGAGTTGAACAACATTCTCGACAATCTCGGCCTACCTTATAGTCCGATGAATACCATGCATAGCACCTCCGGCCTGATTGGTGCCGCGGACGGAGACGTCATGGTGACCTTGAATGAGAACCATCATCCAACCGCGGATTATGTGCGGGAGCTTCGGCGAACGCTGCCCCGCGAGTTTCCCGGAGTGCTTTTCTACTTCCTGCCGGCGGACATCACGACGCAGATTCTGAACTTCGGATTGCCAGCGCCGATCGACGTCCAGTTTCAGAGCAACGATGTCGTCGCGAGCACAGAGCAAGCTACAGCGATACTAGAACAGTTGCGGCAGGTGCCGGGCTTGACAGACCTTCGTATTCAGCAGCCCACCGATTATCCTACGCTCGAAGTCAACCTGGATCGAACCAAGGCGGAGCAGGGTGGATATACGACCCGCGACGTAGCGCAAAGCTTGTTGAACAGCCTCAGCGGGAGCTTCCAAATTACCCCCATGTTCTATTTGAACTACAAGAACGGGGTGAACTATAACCTGGTGGCGCAGACGCCGCAGTACCGAATGGATACGCTTCAGGATTTGCAGAATATTCCCGTCAACTCCGCTTCGGCGGTGCCTCGGTCGACCCCTGAAGTCGTGGGTGACTTGACGTCGATCAAGCGCGATCGCGAACTGGCAGTGGTTTCCCACTACAACATCCGCCGAGTGGTCGATATTTATGGTTCGGTTCAGGATCGGGATCTGGGCGCGGTTTCGAAGGATGTTGAAGCGATCGTTCAGCAGCATCAGAAGGGCCTGCCTCGCGGCATGTTTGTATCCGTCCGTGGACAGGTGCAGACGATGCGCAGTTCCTACATCTCGCTATTGGGTGGATTGGTCTTTGCGGTCGTGTTGGTTTACATGCTGATTGTTGTGAATTTTCAGTCGTGGCTCGACCCATTCATCATTATCACCGCGCTTCCAGCGGCTCTCGGCGGGATCGTGGTCTTTCTCTTTCTCACTCACACGTCGCTGAGCGTCCCGGCGTTGATGGGCGCCATTATGTGCATGGGAGTAGCGACTGCTAACAGTATCCTGGTAGTCTCCTTCGCCAAGATTCGCTTTGCCGAGCATGGGGACGCAATTCTGGCGGCCATCGAAGCGGGGGCGACACGCTTTCGGCCGGTGTGCATGACGGCGCTTGCCATGATTATCGGTATGGTGCCGATGGCACTCGGGCTGGGCGATGGCGGGGAACAAAACGCACCCCTGGGGCGGGCGGTGATCGGCGGCCTGCTCTGCGCGACTGTAGCCACGCTGGTTTTTGTGCCATCGGTCTTCGGGCTGCTTCACGGATCGAAGCAGGGCGGTTCGCCGGTAAAAGACCAGGCATTAGACCCGCACCCACTACACGCGTAATGGCGGTATTCGAGAGAGGGACGAAAGACAATGCAATTGAATGATCAAACTGCTGAGGGATCTCCTAAAGAGCTGAGGGACACGCGAGAAGTCGGCGTACCGGAAGGCTCTGTTGTCGCGGCGGATCACGGTCACCCGGCTCATGAGTCGCAAACCGCGCCTCCGATCGTTCTCGATCCGAAGAGTAAACTGGGTCGCGGTCCGATCCTGGCTGCACTTCTGGCAGCGCTGGTGCTCGGGGTATTCATCGTCACCGGAATCCGCGCTCGCGTGCATGCCGAAGAGACTCTGACCCAAAATACTAGACAGGATGCGATCCTGTCGGTCGCGGTCACGAACCCGAGCCATGGTGCGAACGCCCTGGAGATTACTCTGCCCGCCAACACTCAGGCGTTTATCGATACGCCCATCTACGCGCGCACCAGCGGCTACCTGCGGCATTGGTATGCCGACATTGGCCAGCACGTCAAGAGTGGACAGGTGTTGGCCGACATCGAAACCCCCGAGCTCGACCAGCAGGTGCAGCAAGCCCAATCGGATCTTGCGACGGCACAAGCGAATCTGCAGATCGCGCAGATTACCGCTGAACGATGGAAGAAGCTGCTGGCGAAGAACGCGGTCTCCAAGCAGGAGGCCGATCAGGCGACGAGCGACTTCAGCGCCCGCCAGTCGGCGCTTTCTTCGGCGGAGGCGAACGTGCGCCGCTTGCAGCAGTTGCAGGGTTTCGAGAAGATTTACGCGCCTTTCGATGGCGTCGTGACGGCCCGCAACGTCGACATCGGTTCGCTGATTCAGGCCGGTGACAGCAACTCGCCGCGGGCTGAACTCTTTCACCTGGCAGCGACCGACAAGCTGCGCCTCTTCGTTCCGGTGCCTGAAGTGTATGCCAATACAGTTCACACCGGCGACCGCATCGTTGTGACTTCCGATGCAGCGCCGAACCAGAAATTCATGGGAACGATCGTTCGAAACTCCGATTCAATTGATTTGGCCAGTCGTACGTTGAACGTGGAAGTGGATGTCGTCAATGCTGAACATAGACTGCGGCCTGGACAGTATGCTTTTGTTCATCTGCCACTACCGCCATCCACTGCTTCGATGACCCTACCGTCGAACGTCTTGCTTTTTCGAGCGGAAGGTCTCCGCGTAGGAGTGGTGCGCAATGGACGCGCGGAGTTGGTGCCGGTTGAGATAGGTCACGACTACGGAGCCACCGTCGAGATCACAGCCGGCCTGCGGCCGCAAGATGAGGTGATCTTGAATCCCTCCGACTCGCTTGCGCAGGGAGAGCGCGTACAGGTCGAGAAGGGGGATGTGCAGTGAACAGGAAAGGCTACGCTGCGCTCGGGCTTACCTTAGCGCTCAGCGCTCTAACCGGATGCATGGTTGGACCGAATTACAAGACGCCCGCCGCAGCCGCAACGCCGGCCTTTAAGGAGGCCCCTCCGACCTCATTTACCGAACAGGATGGATGGAAACCGGGACAGCCGAGCGACACCCAACTGAAAGGCGACTGGTGGTCGCTCTTCAACGATGCGCAATTGACGGCGCTTGAGGTGCAGGTCGACACGGCTAATCAGACGCTCAAAGCGGCAGAGGCGAACTTTCGCGCGGCTCGAGGCCAGATCGGTTATGCGCGTTCCAACGAAGCGCCGACCATTGGCGTAGGTCCCTCAATCAGTGCGACCCGCTATTCAGCGAACCAGCTCTATTTTCCACCCGCGCTTGCCAACAACGGCGAAGGCAATTTCCAGCTGCCAGTCGACCTCAACTACGAGATCGATCTCTGGGGTCGGATCCGGCGTGGTGTCACCTCGGCCCGGGAGCAAGCGCAAGCGAGCGACGCCGACCACGAAAACGCGAGACTTAGTCTGCATGCGGAACTCGCCATGGACTACTTCGGGTTGCGAACCGCCGACGCGCAGATCAAACTGCTTGACGATACGGTGAAGGCCTATGAGAGCGCCTTGCAGTTGACGCAGGACCGTTTTGAGGGCGGAGCCGCGCCCCAGTCGGACGTGGCGCAGGCCAGAACCCAACTCGATCAGGCACGAGTGCAGCGGACCGATATCGAAGTGCAGCGAACCCAGTATGAGCATGCCATTGCTGTCCTGGTAGGGAAGCCGCCGTCAGAGCTGACAGTCCCGGTGCTGCCTCTGAACTCCCAGGCGCCTGCCATACCCCGAATCCCGGGCATGTTGCCGGCGACGCTGCTTGAGCGCCGGCCCGACATCGCTGGCGATGAGCGCCGGATGGCTTCAGCCAATGAGCAGATCGGTATCGCCGAGGCAGCCTATTATCCAACCTTGTCACTGAGCGCGATCGCCGGCTTCCAGGGGACTTCAGCACTGAATTGGTTCACTTGGCCGAGCCGCTTCTGGGCCGTCGGTCCAACCTTCTCAGAGACGCTCTTCGACGCTGGACGCCGCCGCTCTGCTAAGAACATTACCGAGGCGCAATACGATTCGACTGTGGGCAACTACCGGCAGACTGTACTTACCGCATTTCAGCAAGTGGAAGACAACCTCGCCGCTTTGCGCGTGCTTGAGGATGAAGCGCGGCAACAGCACGAGGCTACGGCCTCGGCAGAGCAGTCCCTGGATCTATTTCAGACCAGGTATGAAGGCGGAGTGGACACCTACCTGCAAGTGGTCACATGGCAGACCGCGGCTTTGAACAATCAGCGTAACGACCTGGATATCTTCGAACGTCGTCTCGACGCCAGCGTATTGTTGATCAAGGCCCTGGGCGGAGGATGGGACACGACCAAGTTGCCACCAGTCTAAGAGTGACGTACAGGCGCCGTTCCGATGGAGTTGTGTAAGCTTCTTATGGCTGGAGAAAGGTACAGGAGCTTCAATCCTCCAGTTGACTATGGCCGATTTAATTCGACCAGAGCTTGCCATCCACACCACAGGAGAAATGAATGTCATTGCAGCAACTTGAGGCGGGGTACGCCGCTCTGAGAAAGCGCGGCCTCAAACTCGACCTGACCAGAGGAAAACCATCTCCGCAGCAGCTTGACCTCAGCAACGATCTTCTCAGTCTGCCCGGCGCCAAGGATTATCTCGCGGAGAACGATGTTGATATTCGCAACTACGGCGGCCTGCAAGGATTGAGCGAGGCGCGCCGTTTATTTTCCGGTCTCCTTGACGCTCCCGCTGAGCAAATAGTTGTGGCGAACAATGCGAGCCTGGCGTTGATGCATGACACTCTAGTATTTGCGCTGATCAAAGGCGTATGTGATGGCCCAGAGGCTTGGTCGCGGCAAGGAGAGATCAGCTTCCTCTGTCCGGTACCCGGATACGACCGGCACTTCAGAATCTGTGAAGACTATGGCATCCGCATGGTTCCAGTCCGCCTTAACGACGATGGACCGGACATGGATCAAGTTGAAGCGCTAGTCGACAAGGACTCTTCGATCAAGGGAATCTGGTGCATCCCGAAGTACAGTAATCCGACCGGCGCCATTTATTCGGATTCCGTAGTCGAACGACTGGTCGCAATGGAGACTGCCGCGAACGACTTTCGGATCTTCTGGGACAACGCCTATGTTGTGCATCACCTCACCGAGGACCGGATTTCGATTGCCAACATACTGGAACGCAGCGCCGCACATGGGAATCCCAACCGGCCCTTGGTCTTCGCTTCTACCTCTAAAATCACCTTAGCCGGCGCGGGCCTTAGCGCCGTGGCTGCATCCGCGGCAAACGTGAAATGGCTGCTGGAGCGTTTGACGCCGCGCACGATCGGTCCGGATAAGGTTAATCAGTTGCGGCATGTTCGCTTTCTAAAGAACCAGCAAGGTATCTTCGAGCTGATGGAGAAGCACAGACAGTTGCTAGCGCCGAAGTTCAATGCAGTCCTCGAGACGTTCGAAGCCGAGTTAGCAAATCTTCCTGACGTGAAGTGGACCACCCCGAAGGGTGGCTACTTTATCAGTCTGGAAGTTCCACAAGGCTGTGCGAAGCGCGTGGTGACTCTGGCTAAGGATGCAGGCGTAGTGTTGACTCCCGCGGGCGCGACCCACCCCTATGGAAAAGATCCAGAAGATCGCACGATTCGAATAGCCCCATCATTTCCAGTTCTGGCAGAGGTCCAGGAGGCTGCGAAGGCGGTGGCAATATGCGTTCAACTCGCCGCGATGGAAAGGGTCTAGGAACCATGCATGGGCTCGAACTCTCGAGTCGCGCAACTGGTTTCGGGATCATCCCTTCGATTGATCCCAAGCAGAATGTTGCCCGGTATACTCTCTGGTGACTTGGTTTCCTTCTAAAAGCGCTGCTCCGCAGTGTTCGAAGTCGGATGCTGCGAGAGGATTGGAATGGGAGTTGCCACGGAGGTGCAAGGTGAAGCGAGGCAGCCTGCCAGGCTGCTGATCGCACTTCGTCCCGTGGCATTTGTGGCTGTCCTACTTTTTGTCTGGCAGATTGCTGCCGCTCGCCATCCGGATCAGCTGCTCCCCGGTCCCGTTGCGGTAGTTCACGGTATCGTCGAGTTACTTCGTCAAGGACTTCTATTGAAGTATGCGGTGGCCTCACTCTTTCGCGTTACCTGGGGCTTTCTGCTGGCGGCGGTGATGGCGGTTCCGCTTGGCTTGGCGATCGGATGGTATCGCCGGGCGGAGCTGGCGATTAACCCCCTGCTCCAGATATTCCGCCCGATCTCTCCGCTTGCCTGGATACCAATCGCGATCCTATGGTTCGGAGTCGGCGATCTAGCTGCGATTTTCCTTATATTCGTCGGCTGCTTCTTCCCCTTGCTGCTGACAGCCATGAGCGCAGTGCATAACGTTCCCGCCACCTATATCGATGCCGGGAGAAATTTCGGATTAAGTACAAGCGACTTTGTCCTGCGTGTCTTATATCCGGCAGTCATTCCACAACTCATCACCGGCTGCCGGATCACGCTAGGCATCGCCTGGCTGGTGGTGGTTGCGGCGGAGATGATTTCAGTGAACTCGGGATTGGGATTTCTGATCATCGATGCTCGTAACGCAGGGAACCGCTATGACCTGGTCATCGCAGGCATGGTTATCATCGGTTTGATTGGGCTGCTCTTGGATTTGGGCATGCGCCAGATGGAGCGGGTCAAGTCGGTTCGCTGGAGTTATGCTGGGGAATGAATTTGCAGACTACAAACGAGACCAGTCGGCAGGGGATCAGCAAAACGCTTGAAGATCTTCGAGCTACCTCGAACGTCGAGGTGAATTTTTGAAGAGGATCAGAGTGGCCTTTTCAGGATGACATCGTCGGCAAAACCAGCGTTGTGGGAGCAGTTCTTCTGGCCGCTCGTCGCGGCCGGATTGCTTCTAGCAGTCTGGCAGTTCTCCGTTGTCTGGACGGGAACCAAAGTCTTCCCGTCGCCAGTCAGCGTCGAGAAAGGACTCATCGGTCTACTGCAGAAACATGTGCTCTGGTCAGACATTGGCGACTCGCTCCGGCGCGTCGCCCTAGGGTTTGGATTCGCTACGGTCGTGGGCGTGCCGGTGGGCTTAGCGCTCGGATGGTATCCGGCAATGAACCAGGTCGTGAACCCGGTCCTGCAGGTCCTGCGTCCAATTAGTCCAATTGCTTGGATTCCCATAGCCATCATCTTTTTCGGTGTCGGAGATAGAGCTGCAATATTTCTGATTTTTCTCGCAGCGTTCTTTCCGATCGTCGTCGCCTGTATCAGTGGCGTCTCCAGCGTCCCTGCGATCTTCCGACGCGCGGGACGCAATTTTGGGCTCTCTCCAGTGCATATCCTCTCCAAAGTGATCTTCCCGGCTGCGCTTCCGCAAATTCTCATCGGATTGCGGCTCGCGCTTGGCGTCTCCTGGCTGGTGGTCGTCGCAGCGGAGATGATCGCGGTCGATTCGGGCTTAGGATATCTGGTGATCGACTCGCGCAATTCCGGCAAACGGTATGATCTGGTCGTCGGGGCGATGCTCATCATCGGTCTCATTGGGCTGGCACTCGATACCGGCATTCGGCGGCTGGAGAAGATCCGATCGGTTCGATGGGGGTTCCGTCATGGGTCTTAGAGGCAAGATCGCCGTGATCGCGCTCGGATGGCTTGTCCTTATTTCAAGCCTGCATGCGTATCTAAACGTGAACTGGGCAGCCGTGCTCAACGACTATCGTCCTGCCAGCAAGCGAAAGATCACGGTCGCTTATCTGCCCGTGACCTGCCAGCTTACGTGTCCGGTGACCGACTACATCTCAAAATATTCGCTATCGGGAGAAGAGTTTCTGCCGCGTATGTTCCAGGGGTTTCCGGAGATCAAAGAAGCGTTGATCTCAAACCGGGTGCAGGCGGCCTTCATCGTCGCGCCTTTGGCTCTCGCGCTCAAGTCGCAGGGAGTTCCGATCAAAGTCGTCTATCTTGGGCATCGTTACGGATCGGCGGTCGTCGTCCGCAAGGACGGCCCCATCAAGACATTCGCCGACATGCGCGGTAAGACAATCGCCATTCCGAGCCGCTTCTCCGACGAACGGCTGCTCCTTTTTCGAGCGATGAAAGTGTGGGGAATAAAGCCAAGCGAAATCAAAATGGTCGAGATGGCGCCTCCCGATGTCTCCGGAGCACTCGCCGCTCATGCTATCGATGCCTTTGTCATGGGCGAACCATTTCCATCGCAAGCGGAGATGGCCGGCTTCGGCCGCGTGCTTTTCCAGGCTCGGGAATACTGGCCCGATTACATGTCGTGCATCCTGGTCGTGCGGCAGGACCTGATCGATAGCCGTCCTGATGTTGTCCAGGTGCTGGTGGATGGTGTGGCGCGCTCCGGACTCTGGCTGGACACAAGCAAGCCGCACCGCGAAGACGCTGCGGATTTCGTCGGCCGCTTTTACTACAACCAAAAACCGGCGCTTCTTCGCTGGGCCTTGACCAAGCCGATGGATCGGGTGACCTACAGTCCGCTAGCTCCGCGTAAAGCGGACTTTGACATGGTGCGCGACCTGATGATGGAAACCGGCGTCTTGAACAAGAAACTCGAATTTGAGGATTACACCGATACGCGGTTCTCTGACCAGGCGAGTATCCAAACCCCTTGGAAATATGAACCGGGCACCGCGGTGGCGAAATAAGTCGAGGTTCGGACTCGAACCTGAATTAATGGAGGAGACACAGATGTTTCGCAGGAAATTTCTTCAACTTGCTACTCTCGCCAGCGCCGGCGCTCTGGCTCCCATGGATGCGCTGGCCACGGTCAAAACGGCGACCTATCACGTCAAGGGATTCAGTTGCATCACTTGTGCTACCGGTCTAGACACAATGCTTGCCAAAGAAAAAGGAATTCAGTCGAGCAAATCCACCTACCCCGAAGGCCTGGTGAAAGTGGCCTATGATCCGAAGCAGACCAACGAACGATCGATCGTGGCCTTCATCACCGACTTGGGCTTTACGGTCGATTCAAATCCTGCATAGAATAATCTACCCTCCTTTCTATTCATGGCGCACAGGCCTTATCCGCAGAAACAAGAATGGGCAGACAGGCTAATGCTTGCCAGTCTGCCCACGTTGTAGCAACTTCTGCTCTAAAAGTGAAAGCCGACTTCGCCCGTTAGTGCGCGTGGTGTCACGAAGTGGGTACCACTAAACGTGGAGAGGAAGTTATAGAGAGCGGTCTTGTTAGTAATATTGATCGCCGTGAGTTTAAGGCTCCATTTGTATTTGTCGCCGCTGAAGAGGTTGTCATCGCCGATGGAGGCGTCGAAGAGATTCCGCGGCGCCACGCGCGGCGGGCTCTTATCGTTATCCCCGGTGCCAGCCGCTGGAATCTTCAGGAGACTCGAGGTGAGTTGGTTGGCGGGGCACTCATAGTAGGTCGTGCCCAAATAGGTAACAGGGGTGCCGATCAGGTGGGTCGGCGTTGCTCTGTCTCCGCCGCAGGACAGTCCCGATTGAGTCTCCTGGTCGGCGTTGAGGGGTATCGCCACTGGGATACCGGTGACAGGATTCGTGCTAGGCGCCGCGCCGTTGTCTACCAGAGCTACAGCTGGAACTCCGTTGAGTGTTGCAGGATTGCCGTCCGGTCCTAAGGAACTGTTACCGCAGGCCGAGTTCGGATCCGCGATGTTGTAGCATGGCGTCGATCCAGCCACAAGACCCGAGTCGTAGCGCCAATTGAAGCCGGCCCACATGGCACGTGTAAACTTTCCGCCGGGAAGGTTGTACTGAAGGTGGGTGGTCTCGTTGTATCTCTCGTCGTGATCGATACGGAAGGGAAATCCTACGGCGACGCCGCTTGTGGCGCCCGCACCGGCCACCTGAGGCGGGAAGAAGCGGGCAGAGACCGAGGACATCACCACATTCGCAGAGAAGTTGTGGAAGTTTGGAATGCTGGCATTGATCGCGAAGCCCGGGATCTTCGAGTTGTGCCAGTCAATTGGAAACGTAATCGGCGTGTTGCCGAGCACACTGAAGTCGAAGGCATTGTGGGTGTATTTCCAGATATACTCGCCACCGACTACCGCAAACTTGCCAAAGGCCTGCTGGAAGCCAGCGTGGAACTCGTTGCGGAAACCGGGCTCTAGCGTCGTGCCAAACGTGGATGCGCATGCAAGTAAAGGGTTAAGTACGGGGTCGGAGCACCCCTGGCTCGACAGCACCAGGTTTTCGTTGAACGGCGTTTCTAGAGTTCGCGCATAGGAAACGCGCAGCACGGTACTCGTTCTGGGGAAGTTGTAGGCGATGCCCACGCGCGGCTCAGCCTGCCGCGCAACCGCCAACCCGTTGTAAAGATCGCCTCGAATGCCCAGATTGAAGAGCCAGTTCCTGGCTTTAATCTGATCTTCGAGGAAGAGCGCCAACTCTTTTACATCCGTGCGACCGACATAGTTAAAGTGGGTGCCGCCACGGGTGAGATCGTAAGGCGCGAGGACTGGAAGGTAATTCCCGTTCGGGAAAGACACGATGCCGTCGCAAGTCGCTGAGCCGGAGTAGCCTGCCAGAGGGTTGCCATTAACGTCCGTGCAGGGCGAGTTGTACACGTTCTCGACAATCCCCAGAGAGTCGCTCTCGCGCAGAAACGTTTGTCCGTATTGGGCGCCGACTTTGATGTTATTGATTCCCCTGGCATACGAATAATCTGCGTGAGCTGCGGTATTCAACAGAGAACGGATTTGAGAGATCGAGGATGTTTGCAGGTTTGCAGGCCCTAGATCGGCAAGAGGATTGCCGCTTGGGAAGTACTTGTACTGGTCCTTTCGGGCCCATGCGCCTAGATTGAAGACCGAGTAGTCGTTGACGATTCGGGTATACGTCGGATGGATGTCATACGTCCCGATAAAGGAGCGCTGGTCGGTGTTTCCCACAGTGGCGAACGTCGGGTTTGCGCTGGCGCCGGTTCCAGCCACAACATTCTGCACATTTAGCCCGCTGAAAGCATTTGGCGTCTGAAACCAGGAGCGACTGTAATTTAGATCCAGATGCACCGAGTCTCTGGGTGTAAAGGTGTAATCCACTCGATCGAAGAGATTTTCCTCGTTGCCCTTATCATGAAAGACGGTAAACTCCGGCGGGTCGAGAAATCGACCGGTATTCAGCCCGTCAAATTCGATAAAGTTTCCCCAATTTTTTCCTCCATAGCTCAGGTCGAACCCGCCAGTCGCTGACCCAAAACTGCCGTAAGAGGAGTAGATACTGCCAGTCGGCTTTGTAACCCCTTGTCCAGAACGAGTCGTCGCCACGATGACGAGACTGGTCTTGCCGCCGAACTCCGCTGGAGGCGCTCCAGAGATGACCTCAAGAGACTGGACCGCGTTGGTTGGAAGCTGGTTGGAGAAGACCTTGCTTTGCTGATCGGTAATCGATTGGCCGTCGATCGAAAAGGAGTTGGATGCATGGTCCCCGAGGCCGTGGAAGAGGCCATTCGAGTCGGCAGCCACGCCGGGCGACGCCATCGTCACTAACGAACTCAGCGAAGACGACTGGCTCTCCAGCGGCAACTTTTGAAAAAGGCTGCGGTCGACGTCGGTGTGGAAGGTTGGATCGTTCTCCACCAGGTCGCCGCCGCTCTCGACTGTGACCGTAGTTGACGACTCCCCAACTTTGAGAGCACTGGTTACCTTAACAGGGATGCCTGAGCGCACATCCACATCCTGCACAAAGGACGCAAAACCGTTCGCATCCACGGTCAGGTGGTACGGATTGAATGGCACGTTCGTGAACTGAAAGTTCCCTGATGCGTCCGATGCCGCGGTGCGGATATAACCGCTCACCGGATTGATGATCTTTACCGAGGCTCCAGGCACCACCGCTCCTTGGGAGTCGGTTACCGTGCCATTGATCGAACCAGAGTTATTCTGAGCAACAACAAATCCTTGAAACAACAGAAAGAGAAGGGGCAGCACAAGCCGCTTGGCCCTCGATATCAACAACATAAAGCCTCCAGATTTGGGGAGAGAAGAGATGGAGCACAGCCACATCGAATGCTAAGTGGTCGTTGCACTCCTAAATCTGAGCGCTAGAGCGAGGCTGGAGGCGGTCGTATGAAGGCGGTAACAAGCACAGCGCGAGAGCCTGCTGCTGGCTCTCCAAATGACACCGTACCTAGAAGTTCGAGAACGAATGGAGTGAGCCAGGCTGGCTTCACATCAACCGCATTGTGCGCTGAGGCACAGACTTGGCAGTGCGACGCGGATGCCGCATCGGCATGAACATGTGCCGCCTGAGCTGTTATGAAGACAGTCAGAACCAAGCAAAACACACAGGTGAGTACTTTGCCGAGTTTGCTTTTAGCCTTCACTGAAAAGATGTTCCGCCTAAAACGAGGATAGCGGAAAAAGTCGGTTTAGAGTAGCGACCACTGACCGGCTTCATTGAGGGATGATGTGAAGTGCTTTTTGGAATGCAGTTCGTTTCGGAGCGCAATGCCACCATTCGGAGGATCCCATATGGATGGATTGTCAGCTTTCCAGCCAAGGGCCTCGTCCTAGGACGATTCGCTATAGCATCTAGCGATTACGCGTTCTTTCGAGTTTTAGGATCAATCTGCCGCTCATGCTTTTTTTTGTCCTTTATCTGCCAACGAAGACGGTTGCGGGATCGCAAGACTCTTCGTACATCTGATAGACTTAAACCTGTTGTCGTAATCGCTGGTATCTGGTCTCCATGTGGGTCTCAAACGTAAGATTCAGGGCCGCTACAGCGAAAAGGGCGAAGCAGGCGCAAGCTGCAAATGCTTGGATTTACGTAACACACCCGAGTTGTTGAAAAACAATCTGGGGACGTAGCTCAGTTGGTTAGAGCGCTGCCCTGTCACGGCAGAGGTCGCGGGTTCGAGCCCCGTCGTCCCCGCCATCAATCCAAAGGACTTAAGGGTTGATGGGACCTCAAGTGACTACCCACAAATTTACCCACACAATCATTGCACCAGACGACTTCCAAGCCCTACGGCGCTTAGGAATGCCCCTGTGCTGCCTGCATTTCGTCACTGTCATCCTGCGTATAGAGCCCCAGCGTAGTTTTGACGTTCGCATGGCGGAGTAAGCCCTGCACCGTCTTTGGCGCCACCTTCCCGGCATTCGCCAGCCATGTAGCAGGGCTGTGCCGGCAGTTGTGAAGGCCGTATCTTTGGCCCGGAGCGATCTGAACACCAGCCTTGATTGCAGCCGGCCGCAGGTGATCCTGTACGAAGGTTGAAGCCCAGATGGGAACATTCCCGAACTTCGCTAACGACGGAAAAACGAAGTCGTCGTGCTTCGGGTAAGGCGTCTGGACGTGCCACTCTTTGAGGGATTCTGCCAGCACCGGATGCAGCGGTACTGTCCCCGTTGAAGAGGCAGTTTTGGTTTCGCCATCCCTGCCCTTGGCCCAGCGCTTCGATATGCTGATCTTCCCCTGCTCCCAATGAATGTCAGACCAGCGCAGCGCGATGATCTCCGACGAGCGGAGGGCCGTTGCGGCGCAGGTGAGCACCAAGGCGTAATGGAGCGGATTTCAGGAAAGCGTATCGAGGATGCTGAGGGTCTGTGCTGGGGTGACGATGATGGCTTTGTAATCGGTCTTCGTGCGGCATTCCGTATGAGCCACGGAATTCTTATCCACCCTTCATGCCGAAGGCCGATTTTGTAGATCCGCTGGAAAATCGTCCCTATCTTGCCTACGGTCGAGTTCGCCAGTCCTTGTTCTGTGTGGAGGAAGGCAAACCAGCGTTGAATATCAATCGGTTTGATATCCGCTGCCAAAAGGTTCCCCCACCGTGGGATGAGATATGCGCGAACGTAATGCTGAACAATCGGTACAGTTGTGGCCGACTTCGGACGCGCTGCATCATCGCCGAAGTCTGCCTTGAGATAGAACTCGGCGAGTGAATCGAAGCGGATGCGCCCCGGCTGGCGTTCAGCGTCGACTGAAACCAGAATGCCGCGACGATCCACTTCTCTCCAGGCGTCACTTTCTTTGGGAAAGTCGCGGACGAATCCGATGGTGGCATTGTGCTCCACCCTCCGTCCGTCCGCTACTGTCGCCCGGTACGTAACACCCAATACTCGCCTGAACGTGATTTGCGAATGCTGCCCCGTTGATAAGTCATGATTGACCTTTCTCAACGAGCGCTGCCCTTACGGGGATCATAATCCTCGTCTGGCGGAAATGGTTTGCGATGACGGTGATCAATCGCAATTCCCAGTTCGGACAGCCTGAAGATTCAGACTTTTCGAAAATCACCTGTTCCTATGGCATAGGACCCGCCAATCCCCCTCCGCGCCATCGCAAGAAGCAAACGGCGATTAATTCCAAGATGCTTCGCAGCGGTCTCTGCCGATACGAAAGGTTCGGGCGTTTGAGGGTTCGGGCGGCCGGTCATCTTGCCGCCCTCGTCAGAACCATGTCTCCTCCATGGCAGGTATCAGGCGTTTCCTGCCATTTCGCAGCGAGGTTGTTATCTCCAAAGGGGTCAGGATGAGATCGGAGGTCGTGCAGCCTTTTGGCGCTCCGATGACCTGATCGGCATGCAGGGTGATGGAGCCGTTCAACGCCGGACCGCTCAGGATGCTCGAGACCGGCATCATCTGCGTCAGGATGGCCCTGGCTTCGCCTGACTGGCTCATCCGGTTGTTCATCAGGGCAAGTGTCGGGCCGCAGCTTATCGTCAGATAGCCGGTATAGTCAGCGGGTTTGACCGGTGTCGGCTTCAGCTCTAGATGAAGCATGCAGCTTTTCGCTTCATCTGGCCGGATTGACTGTCCGGTCCAGAAGCCCATCGATCGGGCTACCTGGGGGTCAACTGGCGGAACTACCGGCGCAGCAGGTGCCACGGCTTGAACCGGCGCAATACGCACCGGAGACGGCTTGGGAGCAGGCTGGTGCGCCTGCCTCAGCCTTGCGATGAAACCCGGTGCGAAGTGAAGGACCACAAGCGCGATGCCTGCAATCCACATCCATTTCTTGTGTTTCTCAGTCAGCTGTACAATGCCTCCTTTGGTCAGTGATCATGCGAATAACTGCGGGCAATCTGCACGGCGGCAGCCTGCCGGATTGCGGGCGAAAGATTTTTTGGAAACGAGCAAAGGTGCATGGGTGCCAGCTCTTCTTCCGTCGCGTCGCCGCTTACGAGCTTTGCCATGATCGGCGCGGAAATTCGCATATGGAGAAGCTTGCGCAGGTATTCCCATGCGTGATGCCAGGCGATGAAGTTTTTGGTCATCAGAGCCAGTGCCGCGAACTTCAGGTAAAGGCTCAGGGTCGGCTGAATGATGAAGAGGTCCTGCAGGACGACGGAGAGAAGAAGTACAAGTGCTGGCTCCCACACGATCCTGACAAACCAAAAAGATTTCCCTTTCGGCAGCACCTGAAAAACAGGAAGCGCCGGACCTTCGAACTCTGAATGGTTCTCGGTTTTGGGGGTGAAGCATGCGCTTACCGAGTCAAATCGAATGGGCGAGTGAAACGAGAAAGAAAAGCCCAGCCATATTTCCAGGCTGAACATCCCCACAGGACCTGCTGCGTGGGAAAACGGAATCATGCTGGTCAGGCTGCTGAATAGTGCCAGCATTGCCGGAGCAGGATCATCATGGAAACGGCAAAGAACGTAACAGGCACCGGGTAGTACCGAGTGCCATACTGCCACCGAAGCAGGATCTCGATGGGCTGGGCGACGACGCTGCAAACCACGTCGACGAAATGAAGGGCGTTGTTCTGAAGATGCTCGACATGCATCTCTTCGGAAGCTCCGAACATAGTTCCTTCTATTCGCGAGAGAAATGGACGCGGAGATATGGCAATCCCTGCGGCTTGTCATGGGTTTTGATCGCATTGAAAATGCGACCAGACTGATAGCAAATGGCTTCAGCGAGCGGGTTCTCACCGACCGGTTTTAGCAACCGGGTAAACTCAATCGGTTCGATCAGGTGGGCAAGTTGCTGGCTGGCATTGACGCCGAAATGCGCATGGCTATCAGTCGCTAAAACGGGCTGGCTCATCACTCTTTACACTCAAAATCAGACCGCCATAAGGACGGACATTTTTGTCGGAGGGAACCTGAAGCAGCGATCTTGCCGTCGTCTCGCCGACGGTAGAAGTTTTCCCCGCTCCCAGGCCGCCGAGCGTTAGGCAGCCTCCCTCAGTAAATGCCCGAAAAGTCAGGCAGTCAGTGTCTGACAGTTGCAGAACTACGCGGTCGAGTACGGGATCCTTTGCCATTTGATTTCTCCGGAAAAGGGCGCGACGATCGCGTCGCCGCGCCGCCATCAACGTTCAGTTGGGTTGAGTGGATGCTGCTGGTGCTGGCGCAACCGCCGGAGCTGGAACGGGCGTTACGGTAGGCGCTGGAACGGCAGCCGGCGTCGGAGCTGGCATTGCCGAAGGAGCGCAGGGTTTGGGTTGAGTCGCGTCCTTGATGATCTGGTCAACGGGAGGAAGATCAATTCCCGTCTTTACGGATGGGCAGAGTAGAGATGAGGTTCGTCACGAAGTACGTCCACGAAGTGTGGCAAACTTCTTGATTTCTACGCTTGAAGGGGCGACCGTCGTTTCTAGTATTGACAAGCGCTCAGGCGCACTCGCGCACGTACAGGAAAATTTGACTCGGTTCCTCGAGACCGAAGTGCGAGCACGCCAGTAAGCAGTAAGGGAAAGGTTCGCATTAGCCCTCTGCCTTGGTTGCCGTACGCACCCCGGCCTGTTTTTTACTCACTATTTGATGCTTCTTCATCGTTGGGGCATCAGCACAATAGAGGTTCTTCCGACTGGTTTGAAATTGTGCATCGGCAATCGGCTTGCCGCATCTATTCGAGCATAATCCCGCGCTTTTAGCCGCGAGGGAGAAGTCGATGTGGCCGACAACCCGCTCATTACGAAGGAGATAGGTAAAGCATGGTCCCGATGCGGGCTTGTATGCTCCCGTCACCATAGACATTGTCGAACGTGCCGATCTCAGCCACATCTCCTACGACAGCATGGCTTGCCATCTCGCTCCGCAGGGAATGAGGGTGCCGAGGAGTGGGACTAAGACAATCAAGGGAAAGACAGACCTCAAAAAAAGAACATGCAGATGATTCCAACATTTTGGGGCCAGTTCGCGAAGGGAATGTACGTCAAGGAAACTCCCTCCGCCAAGCTCGTCGTGTCCCAATTCGCTCCTTTTTCTTTCGGGCGCATTTCGAGCGAAGAAGGGCTTCCTGCGGTCACGCGGGGAGAAGTTGCTGCACGTGATTACATGGTCGCGATTCAACTCGCGGATATCCCCACCATTGAGGAGTTTCTTGGTAACAGGAGGGTGTCAAGCGGCTCTTATCCAGTCGGCGGGGTAAGCGTGCACAGTCTCGAAGAGAGGCCGACGATCGACCTTCGGAATCCGTTCGACACATTGGTGCTGCACATCACCCAGGCTTCTCTCGACGAGGTCGCTGCTACTCACCGCGTGCCACGAGTTGACCGACTCAGTTGGCTCTTCGGGCGTCCGGATCCGGTTGTGCATCATCTGGGGCATGTCCTCCTCGCAACGTTGGATCAACAGAACGACGCGTCTAGGTTCTTCGTCGACCACGTGTTGCACGCGCTGCACTGTCATTTCGTCAGCAATTACGGCGGCATCACATTGCCGGCAAGACCGTTACAAGGCGGATTGAGCCCGCTGCAGATGAGGAAAGCAACAGAGTTTCTCAATACCCATCTTGACGGAGATGTCGACCTTCAGCAAGTGTCCGCGGTCTGCGACCTCTCGCTCAGCCACTTCGCGCGAGCTTTCCGGCAAACCTATGGCAAGCCACCTTATCGGTGGCTGATCGAACGTCGTATCAACAAAGCGAAGGATTTGCTGGAGAAGACTCGTCTGCCACTTGCAGACATTGCCGTTCGATGCGGTTTTACCGATCAGTCAGGGTTCAACCGCTCCTTCAAACGCATGTATGGAATCACTCCGGGAAGCTGGCGACGGAACAACGGATAATGAAGCAAGAAGACCAGCCAACTCGCCTGCGTTCGTCGGCAATGTACTCGCTACCAATACTGCAGCTAATGTCGGGCTTGCCTCTTCGAGCAAGCTGGGCCTTTGCACATCTGTATGTAGCAGGATTGTCACGTCTTTGGCGGTTTGTGCCTAGATGCGATGCCACACCAAACCTAAACTCAAATTAAATAAGATAGCGACCGTAGGAGCTTGCTCATGTAGTTGTGAATGCGGCATCCGAGGGGACTCGAAGTAAAACCTCACCATCCCGAATCTCAAGACCTGTATGACTGTGCTCGGGAGGTCTCACTTCTGTGCAGCACCATGCTCTTCGTCTCGCAAGCAAATAGCTTTCTCGACAGTGTCTGCTGACGCCGCTAAAGAAACAGAACTCAATCGGTGGCAGCGGTCAGGAACACTTCAAGTACGGCCGCTGACCTCGCGTTTGGGAGTTTTTGAAATGAGTTATAGAGATTTAGCAATAAGAAACGGGAGATAGTCATGTTTAGGCGCATCGCCGGATTGACGGTGCTGATGGGTATGGTTGCTTTGCTGGGTACGCAAAGCTCACAAGCCCAAAAGCCTACAGTGAAAAATATTATTCTCGTTCATGGCGCCTGGGCTGATGGTTCTGGTTGGCAGGGGATCTACGACATCCTGGTCAAAGAAGGGTTTAAGATCAGCATCGTCCAGGAACCGGAGACCACTTTCCAGGATGACGTGACTGCCGTGCAGCGCGTGCTCGCACTACAAGACGGACGTAGCATTCTTGTCGCACACAGCTATGGTGGAGCTGTTGTGACCGAATCGGGAAACGATCCATCCGTTGCAGGATTGGTGTACGTCGCTGCTCACATGCTTGAGGCAGGAGAGAGCGAAGCCGGGGAAGGAAAGCTCTTCCCGAGTGCCCTCAGCAAGTCTACCGCGCTTAAGACGACGACAGATGGTTTCACCTACCTCGATCCGTCGCAGTTTCATGCATACTTCGCAGCCGATCTGCCCGCTGACAAGGCAGCTTTTATGGCGAACTCCCGGGTGTTGAACTTGGCCGTGAGTTTTAAAGCTGTCATTACTAAAGCTGCTTGGACAACAAAACCGAGCTGGATGGTTGTCGCGGGCGCGGACCGGACGATCAATCCCAACCTCGAACGGTTTTATGCCAAACGGGCAAACGATCGTGCGGGCAGCTCGCACAGTATCGCACTAAACCAGAGCTTGTGAACAACGATTACGGAGAAACAAATGAGAGTCCTCGATATCCAGTCTTCGCCGAGGCGTGAATCCTCTGATTCGAGCAAACTGACCAAAGCGTTTCTAGAGTCCTGTCTCCACTACGGCTCTTCAATCGTGGTGGATACATTGAACGTCAGGGATGAGCACTTGCCTGAATTCGATTACGGCGCAATCGGAGCGAAGTACAAAGCGATTAAAAATGAAGCGATGACTGAGATGGAGACCAAAGTATGGGACCAGATTCAATCCTTGATCCAACGTTTCCAGAAAGCGGATTGCATTGTACTAGGGACGCCAATGTGGAACTTCGGTCTGCCTTACAAGCTCAAACAGTTAATCGATCTCGTAGCACAGCGGAACTTCCTATTCTCCTACGATGGCAAACAGTACTGCCCTCTTCTAAATGTGGGGAAGGCAGTCGTGGTCTATACACGCGGGTCACGTTTTCTGGAAAGATACTCCCATCCCACCTTCGCGATTTGATTACCAGGCAACCTACCTGGACTTCTGGTTGCGGCTCGTAGGTTTACGAGATGTGAGGAGCGTGCCCGTCGATAATGCGTGGAATCAAGACCGCCTCCAATCAGAGTTAAGTATTGCCAAGGGCAAAGCCGACTTGGAGCAATTGGTTGACTGGTTTGTTGAGTGACCGTGAGAGAGCGTGCAGCCGAGATCGTCGGATTTGTAGGGAAGGTAGCCTTGTTCACATTCCTGTACCGAGTAGATTGTTGCAATCACCCCTAGGTTGAGTGAGTGCAGCATTGTGGCTGGAAACCGCAACTCGCTGAGGAATCAGGCTGTAAGATCATCATCCTCATTCATGAAAGCTGCTCTGCACCAACGGACGGTAACTGATGCAGATGTAACGACAGGAGAAAGATATGAGAAATGCACAAATACTACCGATCGTTATCGGCACGGCTTTCGTGGCAGCCAATTGTCTCGGAATACTATCTAGGACTGAAGCAATAAAAGGAGAAACGCGTATGACTATTCAAGAGGTTAAGGTGCAGCGACTGAACGTGATTTCCACCGAGCCGTTTGACACAGTGGTTGCACGGATCGACGCAGCAATCGGTCATCCGGATATAGTGGCATTTCACAAATCTTTGTCAGCGGCAAAAAATGAAGCTGAGATGGAAAAGGTCGTCAATCCCGTGACCCAACCAAACGGCCTTATGGAGTTTGCGCGCTTCGATATCGGAGATGTTCTCCAGAAAGATAATGGAACGACCAAGCCAAGAATTCTTCGCATTGTCGCAGGAAATCCCCTGATCATGAAGGAAATGGTGAAGCATGTCGTTGACGCAGGCTCGTACGCGCCGGTGACCATACTCATTGAGGAGCGTCCGGACAGCGTCCGGATCTCGTATGACAGGATGGCCTCCTATCTTGCACCGTACGAAAACAGTGATGCCCTCAAAGTAGCGCGGGAACTGGACGCAAAGGTCGAGAGGATTTTAACGGCAGCCGCGCAATAATGATCTCGCGATTGCCCTTCTGTTTCCCCTGAGTACCATGAACGTAGCAATCATGCGGCTTAGTTTATCGACCTTTGGCTAGCGCAGGTTTCTATTTCAGGATGATTGCGTCTTACCTGCTCTCGCGAACGCTTTCCATAGTCCACTGGAGCATTTGTGCGGATAAGCGAGTCAATCACCGGGACGATGAACAGTGTTCCTACGGTGGCGAAGAGTAAACCGCCTGGTCAGCCGCCCCAGGGCGAGTTGCGAATAATGCTGCAGAAGTTGATGCGCTTGAACGAGGGGTCTTTTTCAGCGAGCACGTCGGCTTTCACATTTCCGAATGTGGTGTTCGGCTTATGCTTGATGCCGTCGTAGAACGCCTGCAAAATGTCTTCTTTGAAACTGGGAGTGCGCGGGAAAGCCCGTACAACAGCGTCGCGCTCTGTGTCAGCGAAGTTGCTGTAATCAATTCCAAGTACGTCCATTTCGACACCAGCCGTCACCAATGCGACAACTGGATGCATGTATTGCGGAATACCCGGAGTTGTATGGAGTGCGATCGCTGTCCACACTCGATCAATGTCTTCTGATGGTAGTTCGTAGCGGCGCAGGAAATCGCGCGCTGCATTTGCCCCGTCAACTTCGAACCGATCGGTTGCGCTGCTGTAGGATGGCACCAGACCGACGTCGTGGAACATGGCTCCGGCGTAGAGTAGTTCAGGGTCGAAGCTGAGACCGCGACGTTGCCCCGCAAGCGCCCCGAAGCAGTAGACGCGACTGGAATGATTGAACAGTAAGGTAGATTCGGTGTCACGCACGAATTCCGTGATGTCTTTGGCGAGCTTGCTATCAGGAATCTGCATGGCAGAAGGGTGTCCCGTCGGGGATGGCGAAACTTTCGTGGAAATGGACATGGCTCTCTCGCTATTTTGAAATTGAAGTACCTGCCTCAATCGATTGTAGCCACTCATTTCGCGCGTGAGATCGCCGCCGCCCTCGAAATCAACAGTGCAGGTCACGTGCCATCGCTACTCTGTTGAAAAGCAACGATTAGCCCACTCCGGATTGACGAAGGCCGCCAATCGAAGAAGGTAGTACAAGTAGGTGTCTCCGTAGGAGGGTGATTCGAGGGAACATCGTTCCACCACGAAAACTCTGGACGAGATGACCGATAAAGCTTGGGAACCGGGGCGACCTTAGTGAGCGGCGGGTTGGTGGATCTAGCCGGTGGGTTGGTTATCGAAATGCATGTGTCTGGCTGAACGTGATTAAGTCACGGGATGAGCAGGGGGACTCGGCGACAAGCAAAGCGCGGACAGCGAATGTTTTTGACAGCATGGCGTGATCGAGATGAATGCACTCTCGATCCGGGATCTTTATGGACTCATAGCATACAATGCAAAGCATAAGATTATGCGCGCATGGGAAGGCCGGCCGACTACGAAACTTGCAGGTCAAGTCAGCAATAACGAGCCGGATGTCGACAACTTGAACCGTCGAACTTTCATCTACACCACACTAGCCACACAGAATAGCTATTGTGTCAGGTTCAGAGTCCAACTCACGGACGAAGTACGCGAATCAAACGCCGAATGTACCTCAGATTGCCGTCCACTTTGTTCAAGCGGACGGAATCGAGGTGTTCTACAGAGAAGCCGGCCCAGAAAATGGATCCGTGTTGCTTCTCCTGCACGGTTTCCCGACATCGTCCTTCCAGTACCGAGAACTCATGCCCTTACTTGCGGACAAGTACCGCGTTATTGCTCCGGACCTTCCTGGTTTCGGTTTCACCCGCGCGCCGAGCGAGCGCGGCTATAAGTACACCTTTGAAAACCTGGCCACGACGACTGACGCTTTTACGCGGGCGCTGTCCCTGGATAGATTTGCGCTTTATGTTTTTGATTATGGGGCGCCGACCGATGTTCGCCTTGCACCGAAGCATCCAGAAAAGATCACCGCGATCATCAGTCAGAATGGCAACGCGTATGAAGAGGGACTCGGGAGTGCCTGGGGCCCTATTTAAAGGTACTGGCGGGAGCCAAATAATGAGAACCGCACGGCTACTTGGAGCCCTGACGCTTGATGGGTTGAAGGAGCAATATGTCGCAGCACCGCATCCGGAATTGGTAAAGCCCGAGGGGTACACGCTTGACGCCGCGCTAATCTCCCGGCCCGGAAACGCTGACATCCAACTGGATCTTTTCCTGGACTATCAAAACAATGTGAAGCTCTACCCAGAGTTTCAGAGATACTTTCGTGAGAAGCAGCCAAGAACATTGGCGGTCTGGGGACGCTTCGATCCCTTCTTCGTTCCGGCCGGTGCGAAAGCCTTCGCTCGCGATAACCCGCAAGCAGTGGTTCATCTCATTGACGCAGGACACTTTGCACTCGAGACCAATGTCGTTGAAGTTGCCGCCTACGTGCGATAGTTCTTACCGGCATGACCATCGAAGGCAAGCACTCTGACATCGAGCCGCAGCTGAGATCCTCATCGGGGCGAGCTTCTGAATGACCGGAAATCGGCACTCGCGGCTTTCCTGATACCGAAATGACCCCATCTCCTTATTGCTTTGTCTCGATCGCAGGCGTCCGCTTGCGATCGAGGTGGATGCGTTAGTCGTCGTTGTCATCAGGCCGGATCCTGAAGCTGGCAACCAGATGCGTGAACTTGTTGGAGGGTGCCTCGCCATCGATTAGCAATGCTTTTCCAACTGCGTGCCGATCGCCGGGAGCCAATCAAGAAAGTCGTCTCGCGTACCGCTCCGCTGTTGCTAAAAGCCGGCCACAGCATGGGGAACATAAGCTGCTTCCAACTCTGCAATTTCTTCGGCCGAGAGCTTGACCGCAATCGCCTTGACGGCATCATCGAGATGGTTAAGCTTGGTCGCCCCGACGATGGGACTATCGATATAGGGCTTCGAGAGCATCCAGGCAAGTGCGACGGTAACCTGCGGCAATCCCTTGCGTTTGGCAATCTCCGTCAGCTTGTCGATAATCTTTCGGTCGGAATCTTCGGTGTCGCCGTAGATCTTCTTGCCGAATTGATCGGTCTCGAGGCGCTTGGTGCTTTCTGCGTTCGACGGGCGAGCGAGGCGACCTCGCGCCAACGGGCTCCACGGCAGCACACCGATGTTTTCGGCCTGGCAGAGGCCCATCATCTCGCGCTCTTCCTCGCGGTAGATAAGGTTGTAGTGATTCTGCATGGAGACAAACCGCGTCCAACCGTTCAGGTCGGCCAGATAAAGAGCTTTCGCAAACTGCCAGGAATGCATTGAAGAGGCTCCGATATAGCGCGCTTTTCCAGCCTTGACCACATCGTGCAGAGCTTCGAGCGTTTCTTCGATGGGCGTCTCCGGATCCCAACGGTGAATCTGGTAAAGGTCGACATAATCTGTCTGTAGACGGCGAAGGCTCGCATTGATCTCACTCAGGATTGCTTTACGGGAGAGGCCTCCGCCATTAGGCTCATCGCGCATCACCCCGTGAACCTTGGTAGCAATCACCGTGCTGTCGCGCTGGGTGTTGTTCTTCAGAAAACGCCCCAGGACCTCTTCGCTCGCGCCCCGCGAGTAGACGTTGGCCGTATCGAAAAAGGTAATGCCAAGGTCCAGTGCTTGCTTGAGAAACGGCTGGGAATCAGCCTCATTCAGTGTCCAGGCATGACTGCCCGGAGTCAGTGTCCCTTTGGCTGGTTCGCCATAAGACATGCAGCCGAGACAAATGCGGGAGACTTTAAGACCAGTTTTGCCGAGCCTTCGGTATTCCATTTCATATACCCCTTAAATCTCTTTATAGACATTGGATGTCACATTCCCTCCTGCGACGCTGGGATAGCTTCCTCGACTTCGAACTCGAGGCAAGATCTTCTTGTAGGGGAGAGCATGGTCATACCCGCAACAACGCGATCAATGGCTTTGCTAGCGTAGACTCAGCTCATCGATCTCACTCATTCTTCCCTCATGGTGAGGAAAACGCTGCCGATGACAAGTGCCGCTCCGAGCAGGGTTCGGAGGGTGATCTGCTCCGATGCGAGGAAATGACCGAGGGCGAGAGCCACGATTGGATTCACATAAGCGTGGCTTGCGACTTTACTGGCGGGCATCCGGCCCAAAAGCCAGACAAAGGCGGTGAAGCCGAGGAGCGATCCCGCGGTGATGAGATAAAGCAGCGAAAAAATAGCTTTGGCGGGGAGTGCGGGAAAAGGGTGCAACTCGCCAGTTACCGCAGAGAGAATCAGCAGCAGGCTGCCACCGACCATCATCTCCGCTGCAGCGGCGACAGTGCGAGAGGACGGCAGCGGCAACGACTTGGTCAGCACTGAGCCAAGCGACCAGGCCGCGGAGCCCCCGAGGATGATGAAGCAGGGGAGAATAGGGAAGCCGGTTCCGCCGTTGCGGAGCAACATCAGCGCAACTCCGGCGAATCCGACCGTGACAGCGAAGAGGATCCGCCAACGAAATCTCTGCTGACGAAAGACAAAGACTTCGAACAGGACGGTGAGCAGTGGCAAAGAGGACTCGAGTACAGAGGTGACGCCCGAGGGAACGTACTGTTCTCCCCAGAAGAGAGCGCCGTAAGTGACGGAAAACATCAGAAAACCAATTACGGCGAGGCTGCGCCATTCGCGCATCGATGGGCGTGGGGCGCCTCGCAGGCGAGCGAAGACGTAAAGGATCACGCCGGCAGTGAAAAACCTGGTCCCAGCCGAGAACCAGGGGGGCGCCAGGAGCACGGCGGTGCGGATGGCCAGGAAGGTGGATCCCCAAATGACGTAAATGGCGAAGAACGCCAAGATGACAGGGATCTCGATGCGTCTGCGGCTAACCGATGGTGAAACCTGTGTAACCGTCATACTATCTCTTGATGGTTATAACCATACCGAATGTTTCTTCACCTGTAAAATGAGTTTTAGAGGTTAGTTGCTGTGAGGTCTCGCGAGTCTGCGAAGGAGTTTCAACTGGTGGCCGGCAACACGGCCCTGGACCTGGTGAATACGCTTGACAACCGCTTCCACGAGGGCGGCCCGGATGAGCTGCTGGAAAGCTACGATGATCTGCTGCGCTTCGTTCAGCAGGCCGGGCTGCTCACCGCAGCGCAGGTTCGCAGACTGAGGCGGCAGACGGGCGCGGAGGCGGAGCGCCGACGAGCTCTCGATCAGGTCAAGGAGTTGCGTGAGGCGGTGGCCGGCGTAGCCTATGCGTTGCTGGACGCGGAGGAACTGCCGATCCATGGAATCGCCACGCTGCAAGAGTATTTCCACCGCGCGAATGCGGCACGACGTCTGACCGACGATGGGAAGCGTCTAGTGTGGAGTTGGCCGGAGGGGGAGAAGCTTTCGGCTCCTTTGTGGCTGCTGACGCGAGAGGGAGAAAAGCTTTTGCTTTCGGAGCAGGTCAATCGGCTCCGTTTCTGCGCCAGCGATACTTGCCGGTGGCTCTTTCTCGACACCAGCAAGAACCAGACGCGGCGATGGTGCGATATGAAGATCTGCGGCAACCGGATGAAGGCGCGACGGTATCAGGCGCGGCTGGCCGGTGAATAACGGCTTTCGAGCCGGTTGCCCGCACAAAGAGAGTTCTGCAGATAGGTTACCCGGCCCCAGGGCAGGAGCGTTTTTTGTCGGGGCATGAATCGCAAATCAAACGCGCTCCGGCTCCGCAAAGAGCCCAAACTCCGCAATCCCCGGCGACTTGCCTGTCCCGCGAATGCTCAAGCGTACTCGCTCCGCAATCGCCGGCTTGACTCGGTACACCATCGTTGTTGGAGAGTTTCCCATGCAGATCTCTCGCCATTGCCCTTGGTTCCACGCCTCGATGCGGTAGGAAACAATCCGGGATTCCGCTCCATAGTCACTGAGATAGGTGGGTTCGACGACTGCGACCTTGTTGAACGAGGTAGGTTTTCTGAGATCGATCTCAATCCACCCTGACGTTTGTCCTGCGTCGCACTGCCAATAGGTTCCCGGATCATTATCGTTGGCTAGATCCGGCCCCGATGTATCTGCAATGCTGCTCGCATACGATGGCCGTCCAAACGCAAGGTTTGAAGAGATGATCTGCCGTGTCTCCGTTAGGCGCGCCGCAGGTTTCCGATCTCTCCATAGCTTCCCAATCTCAACGAGTCGATCCACCGCATTCTGATCGAACCGCCCCTCCCGGTTCGGCGCCACGTTTAAGATCAAATTGCAGTAGCGGGCATTGAAGGGCTCGAGCCACTCCTCTACGATTTGCTTCGCCGCGCGAAGCTCTTGCGTCGGATAATCTAGTTTCCAGAACCAATCTCGCTGGAGCGTGGTAGCAGACTGCGAGGGCACGTTGCTCCCGGCTGGAATTGTCTGGCCTGCGTGCTGCTCATACTGCTTTACATCGGTGTAGAAGAGTGCGGGTGCCGGGAACCTGCCCTGGTTGTAATCGCTCATCAAGCATGTCGGTTGCAGCTGCTTCACATGACGATAAATCTCGAGAAATGGCATCTCTTCGTAGTTCAGTCGGCTCCATGCCGCGTTCCAGCCATCGATCACCAGCGCTGTAATTTCGCCGTAATTAGTCAGCAGCTCGTTGAGCTGCGTCTTGACCAGGTCGATCTTCTCACGCGTCACACAATATGGCCGGATGTCTCGGCGCAGATCCAGCATCGAAAAATAGAGACAAGTTTTAAGTCCCTGCGCCCGGAATGAGTCCACGTAAGCACGCACAACATCCTTCTTATAGGTCGCATCCTTCACGCTCGCACTGCTGGTTGCGGTGGGCCAAAGGCAAAATCCGTCATGATGCTTAGTTGTCAGGCAGCCGTACTCCATTCCAGCCGACTTCGCGGCTCGAGCCCACTGGTCGGTGTCAAGGTCCTTAGGGTTGAAAAGCGCCGGCGAAGCCTTCGGATCCCCCCACTCCCGCTGCTCGTAGGTAGCCATGTTCAGGTGAATGTACATGCCAAAGCGAAGATTGAGGAAGCGCTGTTGCAGTTCCAACATCGACAACTCTGAGCTGAGGCTGTGCATCGTCCCCGAGGAAGCCTTTGTCATTGAGGCATACGCCGCCGACGCGGCCAGACCGCCAGTAAATTCTCTTCGATTCATCCCTCTCGCTTTCTGACCGACTCAAATAGTGCGCGCTTATCCAGGCTTTTCAGTTTCCCGCTCTGGCCAGCTTTTTCGCCTTCTCCGAAGATACAGTAACCCTTACAGCTCCTTATCCCGTAGAGGACAAGGCCCGCTTGGTCGACGCTAAGGCGGCGGCGAGAACGTGACTTTCCTCCACTTGCTTTCACCGTGGGATTCAGTCGATCTGACTGTGCTGTGTGCTGCGGATGGGCATTGCGGGAATTTGTGAGAGCGGTGCCTTATTCCTTGGCAAATGAGAGTACATGTTTCGTATAGCGGCCGCGACGCTCGACACGTTCTGCAGTCTGGAAGGAATTATGAACTTCATTCCATCTGGCCCAACTCGCGCAAACGTCTGCAAGACTGGCTCGCGAGGGCACTGATCAGCTTGCAAAGCGGCAGGGAAGCCGTTACCCATCTTCCGGTCGCGAGCAGAATCAGCAAACGATTTACTACCCAGGCGGCGCTTAGGAATGTCTACGGACTGACTACCTTCCAGAACTCTGTCGCATATCCCTGTTTATCGACACTGCTCGACCCGACGATGTTGGGCTCGCCATTCGTGCAAGCCCAGGAAACTGAGGTATTATGGCCGGTCACCACCATCGGAACAAACGTTGAGCTGGGATTTTGCCGGCAATACTCCCGTACAGGCTGCGACGGCGTTCGATCCGTATTCGCCTTGGAGTCACAAGGGATATTAGCGCCGTACACACAGGCCAGGACCTTTCCATTAGCGCATCGCCACTCCATCATCTGGCTTTGATCTGATCTTAGGTTCAGATCTCTCGCCATCCATCCGGGCAGCTTCGGGCCGACATATCTCGCATCTGGTTTGTCGATCGTTCCTACCGCTTTGCAATAGCCAACCGGGCTGTGAAACTGCTGTGCCATCAAGGGCAGTGTCAGCAAAAGAGGCGCCAGAGGAACCAAACGGGATGACCTAGATTTCATAGTAAATACCCTCTCATGAATTTCGAGGAAACCATTGTATGACCATTCAGCTGTTTCCCCCCTTCCGCAGACAAAGGAGGTGGAGATATCAAGCAGGAGGTAAGCCTGCGAGGCGAGAATACACCTTCACTTGATATTCAAGTGAAAAGCCATCATCCTCCTTGCTAAGAGATTACTTGGATGCCTAGTGAAGATGGGAAGCCCCGGCAATTGCTGCAGGGATTGCTGGACCTAATCGTCCTGTGGACTTTGTCGGCTATGGGCGCGCAGCACGCTTACCATTGAACCTATCCTTTGCTGTACTCGCCCTGGCGGCAGCTGTTGCCATCGCCGGACTCGTTCCGCGTGCCGTGCCGCTCCATTAACCCGATGAGAGCGCTCCGCAGCGAATGACCTGCATCAGCTTGTGCAACAGATCCGCTCGTCACTACAACCTTTGTGGTCAGCAAAGCCGCACGCGCCCAGAGTTCCTCAAGCGCCAAACGCTAGTCCATCGCCGGGGTTATAAATTGCGCTTCAAGGTGGCAGCCGTAGTCTGGATTTTGCCGGCCATTCCGGTCGGGTTCGCCATCGAGTGGAGCAGGGTGCAGATGTCGGCTTCAAATTTCGGAAGAAGTTTGGCTGCGGCTTGTAGATCGGATTCCCGTCCCGCTGTTTCCAGGTCGCGGGAGATTTGGTACGTCTCGGGGACACACAGGTAGCCAAGTTCTCCCTTCAAGCTATGGGCGGTAGCCTCAACCGCCCGTGCATCTCCTTCCACGATTGCCACTCGCAAATAGGCCAGATGCTGCGGAGCTTGCTCGCGGAATATCTCCATCACGTCCCGGAGCAGGTTCTCATCGCCGCCCAGGCCCTCCAGGGTCTTGGTTCTGTTCCAGCCGCCCCCGCTTTCCAGTTGAGGCGCGGCATCGGCATCTTGATTATGGCTGCAGGCGTCCTGTATCCGCAGGACGCCTGCAATTGCTTCCTGCAAGTCCTCGGCCCGGATCGGTTTCGAGACATAGCCATCCATGCCCGCTGCCAGGCAACGCTCCCGGTCGCCCTTCATGGCGTGTGCGGTCATGGCGATGATGGGCACGTGGGCATGGGTCAATATCTCCCGATCGCGGATCTGGCGTGTGGCTGTCAAGCCGTCCATCTCGGGCATCTGAATGTCCATCAGCACCAGCTCAAAGGGCTGCGCGGCCAAGAGAGCGAGCGCCTCCTGCCCGGTACTGGCGACCACTAAAGAGTGCCCCATTTTTTCCAACATGCGGGTCGCCACGGTCTGGTTCACGCGGTTGTCCTCGGCGAGCAGGATTCGCAAAGCTCGGCCCCGAGGTGAGGGCTTGGTAGTCAGTTCTTTGGAGACCGCCTGCCGCTCGGGGTCGCTGCCTGAGGCAGCCAGCAGCGCCTCCAGCAGTTCGCTTGTACGAACCGGCTTGTTCAGGAAGGAAGTTAGGTACAAGTTGCCGGGACGCCCCGCCTGCATCATTGGAGTTCCTGAAGTCAGCAGGATTAACGGCAGGGTAGCGAATCCGGCCATGCCGCGGATGTGCTCGATCAGGGAAAGACCGTCCATCCCAGGCATCTGCATATCGGTGAGAACCAGCTGGTATGGGTTCACGCTTGCTGCGCCGGTCAATGCGGCCACGGCCTCGGCCGCACCTGCTACGCAACTAACGTTAGCTTTCCAGTGCAGCAAGGTTCGCGTCAAGATCCTTAGGCTGGTGAGGTTGTCGTCGACAACCAGGATTTTCAAACCCTGCAAAGGGCTCTCCGCAGGCATGTTCTTGGATGAGTGTGAGGCTGCGTGGCCAAAGCGCGCCGTAAAGCAGAACCGAGAGCCCTTCCCCACCTCGCTCTCGAGCCATATCCTTCCCCCCATCATCGACGCCAGACGGGCTGATATTGTGAGTCCCAAACCAGTTCCTCCGAATTTTCGCGTTGTCGAGGAGTCGGCTTGCGTGAAGGGGGAAAAAATGGTCAGCTGCTTGTCGGCCGAAATCCCGATACCCGTGTCGGCCACGATAAACTGGAGCACACAACCCAGGCCCTCCCCCTTTTCCGCCTCCACATGCAGAGCCACTTCGCCGGCCGCCGTAAATTTGATGGCATTGCTGATCAAGTTCAGGAGGATCTGGCGAAGGCGTCCAGGATCTCCGACCACTAGGTCCGGCACTTCCGGGGCGATTTCGCCAAGCAGTTCCACTGATTTCTGTTCTGCATGCGGCGCGAAGAGCTTCAGCGCCTCTTCCACGCAGTCCCGCGGGCTAAACTCAATCGTCTCCAGATCGATTTTGCCCGCTTCGATCTTGGAGAAATCAAGGACATCGTTGATAACCGCCAACAGCGAGTCCGCCGACCACTTGGCCGTTTCGAGGCAATCGCGCTGATCTGCAGTCAGGTCAGTGTCCAGCACCAAATCAGTCATCCCCAGGATGCCATTGAGCGGCGTCCGGATCTCATGGCTCATGTTCGCCAGAAACTCGCTCTTGGAACGGTTCGCCGCCTCCGCCGCCTCGCGCAGCGCACCAGCCTCGTTGAGCTGCGAACGGATGTGGCCTCTGAGAACGACCACCCAGACAAGCACACCCAGAGTAGCCATAAGCGCCAGAGCCAGCAGCACAGTCGCATGAGCAGGCGTCCACCAGGAAGGGCGTTGCAGGATAGCGATATCGGCCGGCGAGCGCATGAGAATGCGGAAGGATTGGATCACCGTCAGACCGGCGCGTATGTGGCTTTCTGTGTCGACGCGGGCTGAACAGATGCCGGTGACGCGGAGCCTACTCCCGATCTTCCCGGCACTCACTTCGGATCCCGCAAGGCTTTTGGGCACGATCGCCGCGAACAGAGTGTCACCGGAGGAGAGCTGAAGGGTGACGTCGGAGGAGGCAAGATCGTAACCGATCAGCAAGCCATCGATCTGGATCAGTTGGGAGGCGACTCCGCCCTTCAGAATAGTGTCGGCGGTCGCCAACTGGGGGATCATCGGGCGACTGCTTCCAGCGATTTGGAAGACCGCATCGGTCACAATCGGGGCGTTATCGTTGACCTCCACGAACCCTGCCACATCGACCAAGTCACCGACGGCGATGGAGGTGGACTGAGTGGTCTGCGCACAGATCCCGCGTGTTCCGTCGCGAATGCAGAGCAGGGAACCGGGCCATTGCAGCGTTACATTGCCCCTGAGGTGGATGCGATGAGCGGGGGTGAAAAAGTGCCCCCAACTCAATAATTCGTCGACTGGGACAACAGGGAGCGCAAATGGATCCGTCGGAGCAGGCTTGATCACGCGAAGGGCAGAGAGATTGGGCGCCTGAAGGTGGACGCCGATCATCTGGAAGTCGGCATTCACCAGGGGCGCGGCGGTGGCGTCAATTCTAACCTGGGCATCGATGAGGTGGGAGTAGGGCGCACCCGGATCTCGCACCATGGTTACGCTGATGGGTCCGTCTGCCATCTCCAGTCGCAGCACCAGGCTGTTGGAGTAGGCGGTCGCACTATGAATAGAACCCTCGACCTCAACCCACTGGGCGTCAAGGGTACCGGTTTTGAGCATGCCGAGGCTGACGCGCTGCGGGTCCGAGGGAAGACTACCAAGACCGAGGACACGTACCGCAGGCCGCTCAACGATGGAGCCAAAGCCGCCAGGTCCGCTTACGCCCCGCACATCCACGATTGTCCCCGGCGTGAGTGAAGGGAAGGTACCGGCTCGCGCCTTTAGAAAGATGCTTCCGGTTGAATCGTGGACGAAGGTCGCAGAGTATCCGGTGCCGTAATCAGGATCAAAGTAGGTCACAACCGCGCGAAAATGGACGGGATAGCCGAGTGAGGCTTGTTCGGCAGTGAGGTCGTGCGCTTCGCGCGTGGTCGTGAGCGTCCGCAACGCGGCGCGCGTATCGGTCTCAGCTTCGGCATCCGCTGTCAACCCCAAGAAACCCGAGCCCGCAGCCCAAAGCACCGGAACCAGGACAGCGGACATCAAGAAAAGGTAACCCGAGCGAGCAGCCGGCAGGAGGGCCTTAACCCGCGTCTCACGGCGAAAGAGAGTAGCGTCCGTCACGTCGTTCGCTTTCCCAATTCTAGGTACGTTGCACTTCTGAATCTGGCGCACAGAGTCGCTGGCCAGCAGCCGCCGCTAGCAAGCATAGGTTTGCTATCGGCTGGGAAAGCCGGCGGCATCAGGGCCGGGGCGCAAATCTCCCTACAAACATGCCCTGCAAGGTCTGTAGTTGAGGTGCCCCAGCGAGGACGCGCAAGCCAGCTTTACACTGTAGCAGGAATTGGGAATCTTGAACTGGGTCAGAGGTGCTAATTTCGCCCAACCGCCCCTGGAGACCAAAGGAGGGTAGTAACAGTCCGCCTTCGTCGCCAGGACGCTTGGACAATGACCGGAGTCGTGACTGCGATTGTGGCAGCAGAGACGACCCGGAGTACTCGTATCAGACCCGGAGTGCTCGTATCATTCGATATCGAGCCCATTTCTTGCGGTCCGGGCTCGATAGAGATGCACGGTGAGACCCGGGCCCAACTAATCCCTTACCAGCGGTCTTCTCGATGCTCGCTCTCATCCGTTGGTTTACGCACAACACCATGGATGGCCTGCGATCCGAAATGTGTCGCGGCGGGCCCCCTGAAGACCAGCGTAATGTTCGAATGCGTGACCGAGTACCGGATGTCATCCCCTCCGGTGACGCAGACCTGCAGCGTCGAGGAAGGCGGATGCGTCTCAAAGAGGGCGATGCTTCCGTTCCCCGTCAAGATATGAACTGTGTCATTCAGCTGAAAGCCCATCTTGGTGGCGGGAGGCAGGTAGGCAGGGCAGTCACTCGTGTCCCAGCTGATTTTGGCGTTCTTCAGCCGGATGTGATGGGTGTGAGGATTCACGAGAGGCTGGGCCGGATCTACCGCACCCGCCGAAGTTTTTCCATAGCCGGACATTGTCATATCTGCTGAGAAGTCGGCGGTCCCCCATTCCGGGTGGACGTCCATCGACCATTCACCGTGCATTTCCCATGGGCTGCCTTTGATCGCGGGATTCAGCGGTGAATAGTCATTGATCAAACCGCTGAAGTGCACTGGCCTGCGGTCCTGAGCGAAACCATGGGCGGCTGATAGCAACAAGAGGAGTGAGAGCACGCGAACCGCTGAAATCAGGGGTTTCCTTTTCATGAAAGATCTCCAATTCGGGATTTGTTCGTTTTCCACGAACACAGTCGGGCATCTAAGCGGGTGAGTTCAAGCAGTAAGGTGCAGAATCGCAGCCAGCCCCTCGATTTACAGTCGAATGCAGCTCTTTGCCGTGCCTCCTGCCAAAGGTACAATTGGCTCCCGGCTCGTTTCGACTGCGGACCGCTCTGGAGCGCTTGATGGTCGAACCATCCCCCAACATCCAGCCATCCGAGAAGCTGCCTGAAGACCGGCTTGATTCGTGGAAAGAGATCGCGGAATACCTCAACCGTGATGTGACGACAGTCCAGCGCTGGGAGAAGCGGGAGGGGATGCCCGTTCATCGGCATGTGCATGGGAGGATGGGCTCCGTCTACGCGTCCCGCGCGGACCTGGAGGCGTGGATGCGCAGCCGAAATCTTCGAGCTCCACAGGAGAACGCGGAGAATGGCGTATTGCCGGCCCCTCGGATCCGACCGATCGAGGCGGCGGTGTCGAATTCGCGAAGCAAATGGAAATTATTGGTATCGTTTGCAGCAACGGTAGCCACGCTGGCGATTGCCGCCGGCTGGTGGCTTCAGAGAACCGAACACTTCTGGCGAGACCCCCTCGCTAATGCACGATTTCAGACGGTTACGGATTTTGGCGGGCTGGAGCAGGCTGCCGCGGTCTCCCGAGACGGTCATTTGGTGGCGTTTCTGTCAGACCGGGATGGACCGATGGACGTCTGGGTAACGCAGGTTGGATCGGGCGAGTTCCATAACCTCACCCATGGGACCGTTTCGGACCTCGTAAATCCGTCCATTCGAACCCTGGGGTTCTCGCCGGATGGGTCCCTGGTCACCTTCTGGGTTCGCAAACAAAACTGCCCGGGTAGCAGCGGCATCAGCGTCTGGTCAGTGCCTACACTGGGCGGTGAACCGCGACCCTACCTCGAAGGCGTGGCAGAGTTCGACTGGTCGCGCGATGGCAGCCGTCTTGCGTATCACACGTCGGCGCCTGGAGACCCTCTTTTCGTCTTGGACGGTGGGTTCCAATCTAAGCAGCGACCCATCTTTACCGCGCCTGCCGGACTCCACGCCCACTTTCCGTTGTGGGCGCCCGACGCGGCATTTATCTACTTCATTCAGGGCGAGCTTCCCGACAAACTGGACATCTGGCGTATCCGGCCGGAAGGAGGCGCCCCTGAACGGGTCACAGCGCAGAATGCGCGAGTGACTTATCCGGTCTTGTTGAATAGGCGCACTCTAATTTATCTCGCCAATGATCCTGATGATTCAGGGCCGTGGCTTTATAGCCTGGACGTCGAGCGCCGCATTCCTCACCGGCTGACCTCTGACCTTGAGCGATACACATCACTGGCAGCCAGCGCTGATGGTAAACGTCTAGTTACTACGCGTACCACTCCAGAAAGAACACTTTGGCGCATGCGCATCACTGATTCTCCGGAAGGGGCATCGGAGGCTGAGCGCATCCTGCTGACGACCAGTCCTGGATTCTCCCCGCGACTAGGTCCCAACTATCTTCTGTATGTTTCTGCCACCGGCACGGGGGACCGCATCTGGAAACTTGCCGATGGTAGAGGCACAGAGTTGTGGCGGGGGGAGGGGGCGAGGGTCTTTGGCGGGCCCGCCATCTCCGCCGATGGGCAATATGTCGCTTTCTCAGTCCGGCAACACGGGCAAAGGCTCCTATACGCGATGAAGTCCGACGGTACGGATGCACGAGTGGTGGCTGATTCGCTTGATCTTCAAGGGAATCCAGTGTGGTCGCCCGATGGCCAATCGATCACGACGGCCATCACCGATCACGGCGCCCCAGATCTGTTTCGAGTACCAATTGATGGCCGCCCTCCAATTCCCCTTGCTGGTGAATACTCCGTCGATCCCGCGTGGTCGCCCGACGGCCGCTTTGTTGTTTATTCGGGGCCCGACATTGGCACCACATTTTCTTTGAAAGCCGTCACGGCTGAGGGCGCACCGTATTCGCTTCCCGCCCTGACTCTGACCCGCGGGGCTCGTCGCGTGGCGCTGCTGCAGGGCGGACGCGCACTCGTGCTTCTGCGCGGTGAGATTCAACATAAGGATCTCTGGCTGATCGACCTTAAGAGGGGTGTCCAGCGGCAGTTGACTCACCTCGCTCCCGAATTCGACATTCAGGATTTTGATATCTCGACAGACGGTCGTGAAGTTGTCGTCGAACGGGTGCAGGAACGCTCGAACCTGGTACTGCTGGATCTACCGCGACCCTGATCCGGCACGAGTTTCGATTTCCCGCTCAGCACATCCGGCTGCCTGACCCCTTAATGCTTGTGGCGTTCACGCGCCCCGCGAAAGCTGCAAATCCTAACGCAACCCGGCGATCCATAAAGCTCGTGAGGAATCCAGTTCCTCTCCACTTGCGAGGAGTTCGTGCAGCAATCCGCGAGGAAGGTTCATCTGCCTGCAGATTGCTTGCCGTGCTCTGTTGTCCAAGTTCTGACATTGCCTCTATTAAGCTTCCAGCTGGCTCCCCGAATTGAGATTGTTGTGGATGTCCCACGCGGCCTCGGCCATGCGCGCCCACATCTTGGGCGTACGGAAGATAGCGGGGCTGATGAAGCAGTGATGGTAGCAGCCTTTACATTCCGGCACCTGGCCACTCGTAGCGCGAAAATGATTTGCTTTGCCTCCAAACCAGATTTTTCGGAAATCGAAAGCGTGGTCCCGAAGATTGCCCAACACATCGCCGCGGAGTTCACACCCGGCGACGTCGCCAGTGGGATAGATGACAGCAGTCTCACGGCCGCCTGCGCATAGGAGTGGGGCGGTCTTGGAGTGACTGGTCTCGGCGACAATATCTCTCGAGACCTTCTCCTTGGAGTGCACGAGAAAGTCCCACGGAGTGAATTCCCCCGTCCGATCGGTGCCCTTGAGCCAGGGCGAATCGCGATCAATGACGCTGAGGTAGGTGGTTTTACAGACGTCGTCGATCGTCTTTGCGTTGAGAGGGTTTCCTCGCACCAGTATGGGCTTGAGTACATCAACAGGCAGATTGGCGCGGACCCAGCGTGCCGCCTCGCCGACATTTTTATAATTCATACCGTGCACGGTCATCCCGATATCGACTCGCAGGTTGGGATATTGTTTGCGAAGCTCGGCAAGTTCGCGCACGGTGGCGACCACCTTATCGAAGAGGCCAGGGATCCCCCGCAATTTGTCGTGATCTTCGCCGAGGCCATCGAGTGAGATCCCTATCTTTACCTTCTGCCCAGGGCATCGTTTCAGGATTTCAGTCACATGTTCAACGATTCTTGCGGTGGCATGCCCGAGCATGCAGAAAGTCATATTTGCGGGGCGGCAGTACGAGTAGAATCGCTCGACGATATCAGGGAGATCCTTGCGGAGTTCGGGGCTGCCTCCAGTAAAGGTGACTTGCAGCATCGGGCCGAGGTTCTTTGCCAGGCTGTCGAATTCGGGAACGGAGAGCTCCTCTTTGACCTTGGTATTGAGTTCGCTCCAGTAAAAACAATGCTCGCACTTCGCATTACAGCGATTAGTGACGAACATGAGCAGATAGACCGGCATCTGTGCGCCAGGCGCCATTAACCGTTTCAAAGATGTTGCCCTTTGGCGCAATGGTGTCATTAGCATGGTTGTATCCCTTTCAAATCGATAAGCGGCTGTGGAGATATTCTTCATCGTGGACTCTGTCGTCTATTTCCAGAGGAACCTCATTGCTGGTTTCGTTGGTTGCAGCACGCTGGCTGCGGACGAAAAAGCGGCGATAGATGCCGGTGATAAAGCAACCGGACCTGGTTGCGTCCAAGAGAAACATTAGACCGCAGGCTGGGAAGACGAAGGACACCCCCTGCGAAGAGAAGACACGCAAAACGTCGGCGCGTGTCGACAGATAAAGGGCCGCAAGCAGACTGAAGATAATGCTTTCGTGCATTGGTGCGAAAGCAAAGGGCATCGCAAGCAGCGCAGCTATGAGCATCGTTGCCGATCCGACTGCCAGCATGTCGCGGCCGGTGGCGTGGCGATTCTCCGACAGCGATCCGTCAGATTCGAAATGATTCTCCATTGCCAAGAGGCCCTTTCGCCAGTCGTTTTTCAGTAGTTGCCAGAGTGAGAGCAGATGGCGGTGGTCGCCTAGGGCCGCGGGCACAGCGAGGACGCGAAACCCGCTTTCGGTCAGGCGGCGACCGAGGTCGGTATCTTCCCCGCCAGCCCCTTTGAAGCGAGGATCGAAGCCTACCATCCGTCGAAAAACACAAGCATCGATCGCTCCGATCGCGGTCCAGAATTCGTTTTGCAAATAACCGGCGCGCCGCTGATAGATCTTCGAGATGTAGAGCTGCTTGTACCGGGCAGCAAAGGGCAGATCACGAACATTTCTGGAGTAGTTGCCGACGGTTGCCTCGGCAGAAGAGGAGCACAACGGCTCGATGAGAGTCTCGATACATCGCGAGTCGACCAGAACATCGGCATCAATGAAAACGAGAAAGCTCCCGGTGAAATCCTCTGCTCCGCGATTTCGCGCCACTGCGGCGCTGCCGCTTCCTCCAGTGCTGAGAATGGCGGCCGGTAATCCAGAGAGGATTTCTTCCAGATCGTCGTTGCCGCCATCGTCCACGACGATAACTTCAAGAGTGAATGGCCCGCGCGATGCTAAGACAGCGAGGACGGCGTATCGGATCAGTCCGGTGGCCCGACACGCGGGAATGACCACGCGCACAAGAGGCACAATTCGGTCGTCAGAAGAAGATGGGCTGCGCCGCAAGACGCGATGTTGAGCGTCCTCGTCGTAGCTCTCGCCATCTCTCATCGAGAGGGCTGTTATATCACGCGGACACGGCTGGTCATTGCCGGGAAAGGTCATGGCGCCCCAGTAGGTCTTGCTTTGCAGATTGAGCGAACCCCGTAAACATAGATTTAAGTGGTTTGTGACACAAGAGGCCGAATGACTCATATAGTTAGCCCAGTTTCCGTACGGGAGAAGCGGGTGCTATTAACATGGTTGTCTCCCTTTCAAATGGCATGACTAGTCTGCTGCATGAGTTGCAGATATGGCGGCTGACCGAGCACGGAGGACAGTTTCGAGAAATAGGGGTCGACTGAGCTGACCGCCGCGCCAGTCACGGTCTAGGTGCAAGCTGCCGCCTTCATCCCTGATTTTCGGGGCATACTCTTTCGACAATGAAGACTGGCCAGCAAGATCGGCAGTATTGCCTGGGCCGACGACCTGGAAATGTGCTTTGTTCTGAAGTGGCTCCGAACAAGGCACCCGGGGCTCTGATCAGATTGGACGCGCATTATTCATAGCGGAGAGCCTCGGCGGGTGAAACGGTGATGGCGTGGCGGGCGGGCACAAAGCAGGCGAGGAGCGCGCTGAGAGAGAGGAGCACCATCGATCTGAAGTGTTGTGTTGCCCTCGAAGATTTCACCAGGGGGTACGAACACATGGGGAGTAATTGTGGCAACATCCCGCTGGGTCGCCACACTCGCACCATAAAGATCGTTTCGGATAGCGTCGGCAGTTGCTTGTTGAGGTCATCGTCATTTCTCTCTGCCGGAGAATAGTCGGCGCTTGGTCGTTATGACCCACAAGAGTCGGAACATTTTGTTGAGCTGGCGTACTGCTGGGCGGAACGACGCCGGCCCCGAGACGAAAGTAAGTGCCAGTCTTCGAGGAATAGTCACGAATGCAATTTGTTTGATGTCTCTCAGTATCAGCTTTGTCTGGTCCTCCCACCGAATTGAAATGGGCGGACTCACGCCAATCGCCGTAAAGGTGAGTCTGCTTGGAAGAGACATTCGCACATGGTTCTCCGGACGTTCCCGATCTATCGATGGGATGTGCGAAGAGAGCCGCGGTTTCGGCCGTAAACCTTCGTTCGCGTGAATCACAAAATTCCGACAGTCTTTAGCCGCTTTTGGCAAGTTGATCACTTGACGTGGGAGGCAGATATTTAGAGATGGGCAACAAATCATCAACACAGTTCATCGCAAGCTTCATCCGACTTCTCAAGTGGGTTTTGATACGCGAAACGGTTAGGTCGCTTTCAAGGGAAGCACCCAGTATGGATCGTTGGACGGAATCCACTCGATCGGAACTTCCGGAACCAGCGGCATCAGCCATGCAGGCGCGCTCTCCTCTGCCCATTCCTCGAACCTCTCGTGAGTCACCGCGATTAGTCCCTGTGGATTCGGCAAACCAAGCGCGATTGCATCGCGCAGATAGGGAAAGGCATCGCAATCCTGGGGTTCACTCATTAGGACAACATCGCACGTTTGCAGTGGTTTGAGAATCTCTATTAGTTTGTGTGCACCCAGTCCGACCCGCTTTACAAGCAGGTTTGGATCGCCAATGACCCGTACATTTCGTGAGCCCAGTGATGACGCCACGTGACGCGCCACCTGTTTTAGGGTGGTCTCTGGGATTGAGTAGGCTATGCCTATCATCTGTCCTTGCACGTCGACTACATGATCCTGCCAGCCGAGCTTTGCGGTTAATCCTGCCATTATAGGATCGGGTCTCAGGATGTGTTGGCGGTTGTGGAACCGCCACACCACCAGACCGTTCTCTTCGCAAAACTTCCGCTTCGCCACCATGACCGGGTCGGTCTCGAGCGTCCCAGTAACCTCGAGAGGCTTATCATGTTTGGTGGTCCCGACATCGTCGATATGGTCCCAAAACATTCTTTCGTGGGAAATCACAAAGTTCTTTTTCGCGAGTACCGCTTTTTTCAAGACTTCGAAAGTGGCCTGAAATGTAAAGACGATGCCCGTGACTAGGGTCCCAGGATCACCATACTTGAAGGTGTCTGGATCCAACCCCGGGGATCTCAAAAGCCGACCCTTCCGCAGCAACCTTGTTCACGATCCGCTCCACAATATCCTTCGCGGTCGGGCGTTGCAGTTCTGTGGCGTAAGCGTGTGCCAGTCCGCCCTTCATCAGCATCGTGGCACCGACGCCTTGGCCGAACGTCCTGCGAGAAATCAACATTGTCAACCCCGATCTTTTCCTCATCCTGAGCGGTTCTTTTATGCAAGCCAACAGAGTTCATGCGAAGAGGGTTTCGCTTCGATAGGCATACCCGGCAACATGCCCTTCAGCCACCCTGTCAGTGCAACAGCGCCGGGATAGTCGGACTCTTCGTAGCCGACCTGCACAAGGCTTATACCGCGACCGGCAGTGATCGCATCCCGGATGTAAGTGGTGCAGTGATCGACTTCTGGTGTGTTTCCAGTGATGATGCAATCGACCCTGGGGTCGCGCAGTACATTGCTTAGGACGAGCGTGGGATACGCGAAGCCATGGATCACCGCGACACGTGTAATCGGCTGATTCGGGTCGCCCACCATTCGTAGCGTGTTTGACTCCAAACGTGTGGAGGAGAAGGTAGCAAGCTCTAAGAGGGTGTTCTTGGGAATGTTGCAGAAGGCTGTAGCCCACTGGTCGCCAGGGTTTTCGGGTTCCGGCTGCCAGCCAAGCTCCCTGGCCAACGCATTTGAGAACCACTTGGGTCGAGCCGTGTCCCAGAGGGTTGCCAAGCGAATAATAAGCAGGTGGTGGTCTTGAATTAGCTGCCGCTTGGCCTTAAGGACAAGGTCACCCGCCATCGCATCCTTCAGACCCACAGACAGATACTCGCCATAGAGATAAAAGGGATGTTCCCTGCAGATAATGCAATTCTTCCCGGTCCGGATCGCCAAGCGAATTGCGTCTACCGAGGGCTCGTTGGCAACCAGAATGCCTGAGACGGTATCATCATCGGAACCCGTAATGATTCCTTCATACATGGCATCTTTGTGCCGCTCCCCCAGCATTGTGTGAAGCCTATTAATCAATTCCCAGCTTGTCATTTGAGGTAACATTACGACACTTTCCCTCTCTCCAGTATCACAGTGAGAACTTCCCCTCCCTTAGGACGAGATTACGCAGAAACATCGATGTGGCGTGCATGTTAGTTTACGCAGATGCGATGGCGTCTCGGCGGACCTGCGAAAGTGATCCGATGAGGAAGAGACGGACGGCTCCCATGAAGGAGCGCGCGTTTGTTGAGGCCGCGGAGACGACACCGGTGTTCACGTTGGTTAGGTTGACGGTGGCTCCCGGGACTGCTGCGCTGCTGGCATCGACGATCGATCCAGTGACCGTGGCACTGGTGATCTGCCCGAAGGCACGCGGAGAAATGAGGGATAGAGAGAGGGCTATTGCCCAGAGAGAGAGATGGTGAAACCTAAAGATCACCGTAATACCTCCATGCCCGTGGTGCTCGGCGCTATCGATTACTATTCAGCTCGACCATAATCAGACTGACAGGTATGATTTGTCAAGCATCTCGCGACGAAGTTTTTGAACTACTCAAGTTCTTGCAGTGCGAACACTTTGGAGGGAGAGCGTCAAGTGCGCCTTCCGCTTCACCCCGCCGCCGGGCTTCATAATGAAGATGACCAAGTAATTGCCAGATTGGCTTTTTAACGAGAGAGTTTGGGCTTCCCACTTAGCATTCGATGTATATACGGATCTCGAACGATATTTCGTGGGCTAGCAAGTATCTGTGGAGGGTAAGAGCAACGAAGATGAAGCGCATTCGCAAAGACGCAAAGGTCACTAAGAATCGACGCGGCCGACCGACGCTTCGCGGTGCCGAAATACTCACAAAGCAAATCTTGGAGGGAGCAACCAGACTTTTTCTGGAGCAAGGGTTCGCTCGCACAAAAATGGATGAGATTGCGAAGACATGCGGGATATCCAAGCAAACTGTCTATGCTCGTTTCGATTCCAAATATGCCCTCTTTGAAGCGCTCGTTATGCGCTACGGAGCGCTTCTTTTCGATCCAAGCGATGTGCCTAGCTACGATAATGAGACGGTAAGATGCGTTCTCATACAATTTGCGACAGAGGTTGTTTCAAACTTGCGACAGCCCGAAGTGCAGCGATTCTTCGCACTTGTAGCGGCAGAATCTAGAAGCTTTCCCGAGTTAGCCTCACAGTTTTGGGACATCGGACCGGGCCGGTTCAGGGTTCGGCTGCGTCCTTATTTGGAGCAACAGGTCGTCCGCGGGACGCTGAAGATAGGGGACCTAACTTTTGCCGTAGAACAAATGGCGGCGCTGCTTGCAGGCCCGCTGGTCGCTCGAATCGTTGTGGGACAGCCACCTTTTTTTGACAATGACGCAACCGCAAAGAGATGGATTGAGTCCGCTGTGGAGATTTTTCTTCAAACGTACGGTACACCGCTTGTCCATGAGGTGAAGGGAAACGCGGCACATAAGCGCGAGCTCAAGATTTCGAACAAAGCTAAAATCCCAGTGAACAAAAAGACGAAGAGCAAAGCTCGTCATCAAGGAACTGCTGACTAGCGAATCAGCTAAGTGGGAATCCCTCTCTTACGGTCAAGAGCGAGGGCGTACTCTCGATCCGTTTCCGATCGCCGCTTTTGCTAATCCCTCCATCATTCTCTCCCGTGACAAAAGCTTCCGCATAAACCACTTCTCTGAGGACGATGGCGCACTTCGAAACCCGGCACGCCCCTCTACGATCCAAGTAAAAGTGGTGGGGACCTCCTGCGCATTAGCTATGTCGCCGTATCATTCGCTGTCGTGACCGTCGCAGAATCACCAAAGATCACCTCGAGAACGTATCTGCCAGCTTATGGCTGGCGGAAACGAGTAAATCACGGTAACGAAGCTTGGGTATTTAGTGAAAGGAAAGGATGGCTGGGGGATAGCCGCAATAGCCTAATCGTTAAATCCACAGGTGCCAGAGGCGTCACAACTTGCGAAACTTGTTGTGTGACTGCTGAGACGACCTGAATTCCGTCGGTCTTTGCGAGAATTGCTGGCGGAAGGCCGAGGCGAAATGAGACGCGCTTCTGAAACCGCAAGTTAGAGCAATCTCCAAGGCGCTCTTGTCTGTGTGGCATAGCATCGATCTCGCTGACTGCATTCTCAAATGCAGAACATGCCGGTGCGGGGACATACCCAAAGCTTTCCTGAATAAAGCCGCGAAGTGAAACTGACTGATGCCAGCCTCCCTAGAGAGGACTCGAAGGTCGAGGTCGTCCGACAAGTGGGCGTCGATGTATTCCAGGACTCTTATCAAGCGGTAGTCGGAGATTCGCTCACGAGCCAGCGACTTTTGCCACTCGAAACCTTTGGATGACCCAAGTAGAAGATGTGCAGCAAGCCACTGTGCTGAGGCCTGAGCGTAAAAATCCGGCGCTCCGCCCTTGAGAGCGGCGAGCACTGACAAACCGAAGCTCGTGATCACTGGATCATCCAAAAACGGAATCGCGCTTAGAGCTGTTTGACTCGCGCTACTGGGCTTGCATATTTCTTGTGCAACAAAATCGACAGTATCTTGCGGCAACATTAAGATGAGAGAGGAATAACTCCTCTGGTCCTCTAGGCGGAGCCGTACGACACTTTCATGTCCTACAGGATGGAAAGTGCCCGTTCCTCGGAAGTAGTGCGTCATGCCACGCCATTTCCCCTCGGAAAATGAATCCACCTTGACGCTTCCGTCGAGAAGCAAGCATATTGCCGGATCACGAAGTGCCGGCACTTCGATCGCTCTCCATAAGGCTGCTGCTCCTGAACGAGTACATTCAGCGATCGCCAACCCGCCGAGTCGCTAGTCAAAAGTGCTTTATATGCCCCTTCAGGAAACTACCTGTTCAGGTAGTCGGATGGGCTCTTCAATCTGGCATCGCCTCCTCTGTTACTCACGCTTTTGAGCGTTATTCGCCTTACAGAAGTGCATTGGCCCGTCGCTAGCCGATCTTTCACCGGCTTGCGGTACCCTCCATTGTTCTCACAGAATTCGGCTTAAGCAAGAAAGTTGATCATAAGCGTCGAACTCCTCAACGAATACGAGATGGTTTCTCAGCGAAGGTATAGAGAGGTTATAGAGCATTCTTCGATCGGTATGCGCGCTTTTGGCGTATTTCTTTGGGGGAGTACGGAGCACAACGCCCGTGCATGCCCTCAACCTGATCTGGTCGGCTCATATTCGTAAACAGCCATTCCCGGAAAGCCCGAGCTTCCCGAACTGACGTAAACGATCCGCCAGAGCGATTGCTTTCCTTCCGAATTGCTGGAGCGGAGGGGTTGACCGAGCCACAAGGCGTGTCTGGAGATAACTAAGCAGCTGGCGGTGTAGTTAAGCCCCAATGGTATGTTGAGGCCGGTTGACTTCCAAGCAGTTGGAACTCGATGTCCTGACATTCCTATGGCACCATGCTCTCATTCTTTGGCCAGCCAGGAATGAGCCGCTACCATGTTTGGTGTGTAGACAGGTCAACGGGGCTATTGCGTCATCACGGAAGAGTCGCAGAGCGGTCTTCTTGCTTTCATCTCAGTATTGCGCGCCCGACCGGCTCCTGGTATCGCCACAAAGAGTGCCTTGGCGTCCTCATTCGGCACCATCAAAGGGCATCTACCCACGTACCTCACCGAGGAATAGCCGACCCTTTTGGAAGTCATCGGATTCTGGGAAGTATCAATCTGATCGATAGAGACGTTATATCTACAACTGCTGGCAGAAGGGTTACGATTTGTCAGACCTATTGTGTGACTGCTGAGATGATCTGAACTCCGTCGGGCTCTGTGAAAATTTTCGGCGGAATGCGGCCGAGAAGTGACTTGAGCTTTTGAAACCGCAGGTTAAAGCGATCTCAAAGGCGCTCTTGTCTTTACGGCATAGCATGGATCTCGCTGCTTGCAATCTCAAATGTAGAATATGCTGATGTGGCGACCTGCCTACGGCTTTCCGAAACAAAGCCGCAAAGTGAAACTGGCTGATGCCGGCCTCCCTGGAAAGGGCGCGAAGGTCGAGGTGGTCCGACAAATGTGTGTCGATGTACTCCAGTACCCTCACCAAACGATAGTCAGAGGTTCGCTCGCCAGCAAGCGATTTGTGCCAAACATCACGCTGGGTGTCGTTCGGAGGATCTGCTCCAGCCAATGCTTGCGGGTTTTCCGTGTTTTCTGCCATACAAGTCTCCCTGACTCAGGGGTTGCCCCTTATATGCGGTGGCGAATCGTAGGCTCGTTGTGGCAGAGACTCGTTGTTCGCCGGCCTTGTTTCTGTCTACCTGCCACATGGTAGAAACATAAAGAATATGATGCTACCTGTCACTTGGTAGATTCAATTGCCAATGAATTTTTGCAGTTCAAGTTGGGGCGACAACGTGAGTTCAGATTCTCGGGAAAAGATCCTGGCGGCCGCGACACAGGTCGCGCAGGCACGAGGCTACAACGGGCTAAATTTCCGTGATCTGGCGGAAGCTGTAGGCATAAGGGCCGCCAGCATCTACTATCACTTCCCAAGTAAGGGCGACCTAGCTGTGGCAGTGGCAAGACGGTATTGGGAGGATTCTGCGGCATTTCTCGAGACACTCCTGGCCGAATCCTCCGATCCATCCGCGGCCCTGCGCCGATATCCGGAGACCTTTCGCTGGGCACTCGAGAATCAAAACCGAATTTGTCTATGCAGCTTCATGGCATCGGAATATGACGACCTGCCGGAACCGGTAAGAACAGAGGTTCAGAAATTTGCAGAGGTGAATGTGGCATGGTTGAGTAAGGTTCTATCCGCCGCGAATACAGTCAGCTCTAAGGAGAGCGAACCACGAGCTCGCGCCATCTTCGCTGCCGTTACTGGCGCACAGCTTATGGCCAGGAGTCGTTCGGACATCGCCCTCTATGACGCTGTGATCGCGAGCTACCGCGTAGCTGGTCTACTCCCGGCATAAACGGTGCAGGCCGCGATAGATGGTTCCGATCAAATGTCTGCCATTCCGCTACCTGTGCGCGTTTCGCTACCTATACGCAATTCGCTGCACGTTTGCGATTCGTCCGAAGTCCGTCCGTATTTGCTGTTTGTTTTTGACCGCAAATGATTCTGGAGTGGGCTTCTCTGTCTTCGCGTAACAGAACCACCAACCTCTGAGTGTTCATGTGGTGTCTCCGCCTGCATGGGTGCGGGGGTTGCGCTTCCCCAAATTGCGACAAAGGAGCGAGACAGATGAAAGAGATTCTCTTGTAGCTCGGGTTGAGTGACGCAGTGCAAACTCAGGGTCACAGTATGGTCAAGTTTTCCGATAGGAAGCAAGCGATAGATCCGTTGAATAGGCACCCCGTGGCGTTGCCAAGTTCGCTTTTCAGAACTAGATCGTCTGTAGTTGACGATAGTCGTCATAACGATTAATGTCGATGCTATGGCTGGAGAGTTGCAGAGAGAAATCCGGCAGACCAAAGACTTCGCCTCTACAGAAGGCGAGGCAGCGCTGAACGTTTTGCGTACGGCGGAGGTCATTCAACAGAAGCTGAACACCGTATTGAAACCATTCGACCTCACACTCACCCAGTACAACGTGCTCCGTATCTTGCGTGGAGCCGGGGATGAAGGCATCACATGCTCCGTGCTCGCTGAACGAATGATAGCGAGAGATCCGGACATCACTCGGTTACTCGACCGAATGGAACGCAGCGGGTTGGTTGTTCGCCAGCGATCTGCCGCCGATCGCAGGGTAGTTTTGACTATGCTTCATTTGAACGGTGACAGATTGCTTGATGAAACCCAACAGCCGATGCGCGATGCAATGCTTGGCTTGATGGGGAGATTAGGGGAGAATCGGTTGCTGTCCCTCATCTCGTCGCTGGAAGATGTGAGAGCAAACGACAAGTGACCTTTTCTTGTACCTAAAGCTTGTTATCACGACGACAACCCGTTGCACGGACAATGGCTAATCTCCTTGCAAACACAAATCGTTACTATGCTCTTCAGAGCAGAAATGGAACTAAAACATGATCGCCGTAACAGGAGCAAACGGAAACCTAGGGAAGCTGGTTGTGAATGGCTTGTTGAAAACAATCCCAGCAAATCAGATCGTAGCCGCAGTCAGAGACCCAGAGAAGTCCGGCGATCTGCGCGACCTGGGCGTCGAGGTGCGGAAAGCGGATTATGATCATTCCGAAACGTTAGCTGAGGCTCTTAAAGGAGTTGAGAAGCTGTTACTCGTCTCTGCGGTAGTGCCGGGCGAACGCTTCAGACAGCACAAGGCCGTAATTGATGCTGCGAGACAAGCAGGTGTGAAGTTGGTTGCCTACACAAGCATGTTACGTGCTGATAACTCTACGATGCTTCTTGCCGCCGAGCATAAGCAAACTGAAGAGTACCTGAAAAAATCCGGAATCACGTTCGTACTGTTACGCAACGGCTGGTACTTGGAGAACCACACCGGAGCTCTTGGGCCGGCGCTTACCCATGGCTCGATCATGGGCTGTGCCGGTGAAGGCCGTTTTGCTTCTGCTTCGCGGGCAGATTACGCAGGTGCTGCGGTTACGGTTCTTACCCAGCCTGGTCATGAGAACAAGACCTATGAACTCGCGGGAGACCACTCCTTCTCCATGTACGAATTTGCAGAAGAGGTTTCCAAGCAGGCTGATCGGTCTGTGGCTTACAACAATGTGACGGCGGCCGAATACGAAGCAGCACTCCTAAGCTTTGGGTTGCCGCAGATGATCGTTGACGTCGTCATCGATGCCGATTCGAAATCTTCGAAAGGGGAGCTGGATAGTTCCTCTCGTGATTTGTCGAAGCTGATCGGTAGAGATACCACAACCTTCTCTCAGGCGATCAAGTTTGCGCTGCAGTCCCTCATCAATAAGGAGTAGTTCATGAAGCGTCTCATCATTAGCAGCATCATTGCTCTTACAGGTTTGCTTAGCACTGTAGGCTCGGCTCAAAGCCCTTCACCGAACAACGGCATCCAGAGTGCCAGTTCGAATGTCGCAGCGGACACCGTCGACGTCCAGCACGTCATCGACGCCTACCATGAAGCAGTCGTCGCTCATGACGGCACGAGACTTGCAACCCTGTTCCTGCCTCAGGGAGGCATGTGGCTCAATGTGCTTTCGGATCAAGCGTTCGCGCTTCAGAGGGCCAAGAACCCGGCCGCGCTGAAGGTGCGAGTCGGAAGCTATGCGGATTTTGCCAAGCAGGTGTCGACAGCCAAAGTGAGCTTCAATCCGACCCACACCCACCTGCAGCAGAACAGTGACGGTACGATTGCCTCGGTTTATTTCGACTTCGTGTTCCTCGCGGATGGGAAAGAAACAAATCGGGGAAGTGAAACATGGGTTCTGGTTAAAGGGAGTGATGGTTGGAGAATAGCCGGGATGACCTATTCTTCGAATCCGCCTGTTAACTAACGACGACTGGCGGGGGCTATTGTCATACTGACGTCCGAGCGATCCTTCTGTCCCAGATAGCACCGCCTGCATCTCAGAAATAATTGACAGCGCAATGACGGCAGGATCATCGGAACCAAAATTCAGACCAGCGGGCGCGTGAAGCTGTCGTGAGTACTCTACGGGTGCCAGGCCCAGAGCAGAAGCGACCGCGGTCGCTAGCCGTTCTGTTCGATGTAACGGACCGAGGATGCCTAAATATTCCAGTTTTGCCGGAATCTGTTCGCGAAGGAGGGCTTGGTCTTGATCATAAGAGTGGGTGAGGATTACTTCAAACCTGAATCTCTTCAGTGCGGATGCATTCGTCACTACCAGCCCCTTCTCAGAACTGTCCCCGCTGACCGCGTATGTGAGCAGTTGTAGATTGTCCGCCTCGGAAATCTAGCCCGGGTGAGAAGGTAGTTGCGGCCCTCGGCCACCGTTACCCTACTTCGGAGGCGAAGCGGACAAGTGGCTGAGCGTCATTTCCAGCGCCAAACACGGTCAGCTAGGAGCCGGCTGCATTGGTAGACCTACGAGTCCGGGCAGACCATTCGGCGATCGCTCTACGGCACTGAACCCCCGACCATCTTTCAGCGCTATCCTTTGCACCGGCGCCTCCAACGCTGCCGAAGACCAGTCGCGTACCGCTGCTCAGCGGAAGTGCTCATGGCCCGTTGCCGCCTCTACGATGAGAGCGCTCCCAATTTGATCCCCTGCGAGCAAAGCCACGACAACGCAGGGTTCCGCGCCCGACCGTGCTCGCAACCTTGCGTCCAACACGGCGACAACAGCCTGTCCGGTCTCCACCAACACCCAGATCGTGCCCCCACGTCCCGAGCTGTAGGGAACTTCCAAATTATCTTCGAGGGAGGAACTGTATCGTTTCCACTTTGCCTCCTTCCGCGCTTAGCCAGGCGATCTTTTGGCTTACTTCAGCATCCAGGCAGCCGCCGCTGATCGTTCCTGCCCGCTCGCCACCTGAAGTCACTAACATGCGAGCCCCAGGTTTGGGGTAAGACGATCCTTCCACATGGATAATTGTCGCGAGATAAAGTTGCTCTCCCGGCTTCTTGCACGTAGTGCCAGACTTAGCATGTCTTTTGTTTCGTGCATCGAAGCATCTCCACAATCCAAGGCTTCGCCGTACTCTGCCTTCATGCTGCAGGCCGTGTCAAATACTGAGTTCACTTTAACGAAGATGTCGGATACATCCCTCACGCGAAGCCATTAGGGTATCAATCGCTTGGGACGGCGATGCTCATTCCACCATCGGCCATGACCATCGCGCCAACCATAAAGCTGGCTCTGTCTGAAGCCAGGAAAGCCACCACTTCAGCAATCTCTTGAGGATCCGCAGGACGTTTGATCGGCGCGTTCTTGCCATGTTCCGCGAGGAACTGGCGGCCGTCTGAACGAAAGGTGTTCAGGAGATTAGTGACCACATCGCCGGAACCGACCCCGTTTACTCGGATCCCGTGGTCGATCGCTTCTAACGCGAAGGTCCGGGTGAGCTGCGCAAGCGCTCCCTTGGCGGCAGCATAGGCGCTAATACCGGGGAATGTCTGAAAGCAGGCATATGATCCGATGTTGACAATCGCTCCGCTCTTGTTCGGCATCATGGCTTTCAGTGCTTCGCGGGAGTGGAGGAAGACTCCCGTAGATGTGACGTCCATTATCGAATTCCAGTCATCCAGTGACATCTCAATGGCAGGCTTGTAGACAATGCGACCCGCGTTATTGACGAGAACATCGAGTCCGCCGAATCTGTTTTGAGCAAGCCGGACGGCTTCGACTGCGGTTTCTTCCTTTGAGACGTCACCCACCAGAGTAGCCACATTGGCAACACCTGCGAACTGTTTGTCGATTTCAGGGTTTATATCCTCCGCTACTACCCGGGCTCCCTGAGCCAGGAACAACTGTGTCGTCGCCAGTCCAATGCCGCTGGCGGCTCCCGTAACAATCACAACCTTCCCGGAAAAAGCTAAGTCTCCAGCCATTGCCACCTCCTAATGTTATGCATTCCAGCTCTAATCATTAGATTCATTTCTAGACTCCAACTTGCCTCTCGGACTTGCAAAAAGCAGCGGAAGATTGTTCAAAACGTGCGATCTAAGCGAGGGGAAGCTATTCAACTGCAACCAGGTCGCACTCGATCACATCGGAATAAGATCATGCAAGGCATAAAGGGCAAGACGGTTTTGATTACCGGGGCCAGCAGCGGAATTGGTGAAGCAACCGCGCGACTTTTAGCAAAGAAAGGGGCCCGCGTCGTTCTAGGCGCACGCCGCACGGAACGTTTGAAAGCGATCTCAGAGGCAATTCGACGCGAGGGCGGAGAGGCAGAATTCCGAGCACTGGATGTCACTAGCCTCGAAGAAATGGAGGCTTTTGCCAAGTTCACACTGAAGTCGAACGGCCGTATAGACGTTATCGTAAACAACGCCGGTGTCATGCCACTATCGCAACTCGAAGAAGTCAAAGTAGACGAGTGGAACCGCATGATCGATGTGAACATCCGTGGTGTCTTACACGGAATCGCCGCTACGCTGCCGATCATGAAAAGACAAGGGTCCGGTCAGATAATCAACTTATCCTCTATAGGCGGACATCATGTGCACCCGACGGCGGCAGTTTACAGTGCAACTAAGTTTGCCGTGATTGCCATCTCCGAAGGACTTCGTCTTGAAAATGACAAGATTCGAGTGACTGTTATCTCACCGGGAGTAACGGAGTCGGAGCTTGCGGACAGCATCTCCGCTGAATCTGCGCGCAAAGCAATGAAACAGTTTCGCCGAGTTGCAATTTCGTCAGACGCTGTCGGCCGCGCAATCGCGTATGCCATCGAGCAGCCGGACGACGTTGACGTCAGTGAGATCATCGTACGTCCCACAACAAGCCCCTACTAGGGTTTTCACAAGCCCCGTTCCGGGAGACTTGGTGCGACGGGAGGAATCATGGAGAGCGAACGCTTTAAGCGTGGCTGGGCCAAGCTAAGAGGAATCGACCGAGAATAGGGCAAACGCGTTCTCGAAAGTCTCCGAGATATCGCGCCAGACTTCGCTACCTATCTGATCGAATTTCCTTTCGGAGATGTGTACAGTCGGCTTGGTCTTGATCTGAAGACACGCGAACTCGCGGTAGTGGCTGCCCTCATGGCGATGGGTAATGCCACACCTCAACTTAAGGTCCATGTTCATGGCGCCCTCAATGTGGGAGCGTCTCGAGAGGAAGTTCTAGAGATCATCATTCAGATAGCCGTCTATGCTAGATTTCCCGCAGCATTGAATGGGCTGACTTGGGCGAAAGATGTCTTTCGGGAACGTTGAATGCATCCCGCAACGATCCATCGAGCTGAATACCCACCATCCGCAGCGTGGATGTCCGGAGTAGGCTTTGAGTGACTATTTCCTGTGATTGTCAATCGGTTCTGCAATCCCTGAACGTGCTCCTGGACGAGGGCGCATTCCACACAACTATGATGTGCCGTTCCAGCAGCTTCGCTCTTCACAAGGAAGATTTACCGGTCGAGACATTATCGTGCCAAATGTTTTACCCGTCTAGCGAACCTGCCGAATCGACTCAACCTGAGTCAAAGCGAACCGAGGATCTTAATGACAACCGCGCAAGCACTAAATTTAGAACAGAAGAAGGACTCCATGCTGGCGCCATGGAAGTTAGGCGATTATGGCGCACTTGCTAGAACACTTGGCGCTCGAGAGGCTGAGGCTTTCATTGCCCGCTTAAAGTGTGAACCCAAAGCGCAGGCGCTGGACGTAGCCTGTGGCACTGGCGCTGCAACGATACCTTTGGCTCGGCGAGGCGTGTCAGTCACTGGCCTAGATATGACGCGACATCTGCTGGAAGAAGCGCGCGCAAACGCAGTGAGTGAAGCACTATCGATCCGCTTCGATGAAGGTTTTGCTGAAGAGCTACCCTACCCGGATGCAACTTTCGATACGGTGATCTCGATGTTTGGAGCCATGTTCTCTCCACACCCTGAGGCAGTCGCATCCGAGGTGGCTCGCGTGCTGAAGCCAGGCGGGCAGTTTGCTATGGCCAACTGGTCAGAGTCAGGTTTTTCCGGCCGAATGTCTGCGATCCCGAGTGCCTATTTCCCCGCTCGTCCAGGGGCGATATCACCAATGCTCTGGGGCGACGAAGGAACGATCCGTGAAAGGCTCAAGAATGACTTCGCACATGTTGAAACTACAATTGTGGGCTTCAACTGGGAGTTGCAAATGAATGCACTCGATGCTGCGGGCTTCTTCGCGAAGAGCGCGGGCCCTTTGCAACTCCTGCTCAACCGTTTAGATGACCAGCAGGCTTCCGCTCTCTTGCATGATTTGGAAGAGTTTTGGATGAAAGAAAATCGTGCCTCCGACGAAAGCCGTACCGTCGTTCGCAACGAGTACTTGCAGGTATTCGCCATCCGACGTTGAACAAAACATCAGCAGCTACTTCATGTAAAGTGTTTCACGTCAACTGGGGTTTGCGATGACCCCGATCATCCGTGCGGTATGAACGAGCGAGACGCTTCGATAGGAGATTTTGTGCTTACCGCAATCCAAACCGAACGCTCAGTGAGTAAACCATGGCTTTTCGCCCTGGCTTCTCTTGGAAGCGCTCTGGAGTTCTACGATTTTGTAGTTTTTGTATTTTTGACCGGTGTTGTGGCAACCGTCTACTTCCCGCCAACTATGCCCCTCTGGTCTCGCCAAGTGCAGAGCTATGCCTTATTCGCAGTAGGGTACTTCGCCCGTCCGCTGGGCGGCATCGTCCTGGCACATCTGGGCGACATCCGTGGCCGGAAAAGCACGTTTCAGCTGTCCGTCCTGCTGATGGCGATTCCGACACTGCTTATCGCAGTTCTGCCAACTTACAAGACGATCGGTGTTGCTGCACCGCTCATTTTGATGTTCCTCCGAATTGTGCAGGGGATTGCGATAGGAGGAGAAGCGCCTGCGGGGTGGGTGTATGTGGCGGAACAAGCGGACGATCGTAGGCGAGGCTTGGCGGTCGGGTTGCTCACTAGCGGTCTGACTGTGGGTATCTTCTTTGGCTCGGTAGTCACGACATTGCTGAATCGGTTCTTCACACCCCTTCAAATTGAACAGGGATTCTGGCGCCTACCGTTTGCGCTTGGCGGAGTCTTTGGATTGACCACAGTGTTTTTGAGACGTTGGCTTTCCGAGACCCCGGTCTTCAAAGACTTGCGCGCTCGTAACGCACTGGCGAAAGGGGTGCCACTACGAACCATCCTGTCAAGCTGCGGTGGCGCCTTCGTTCGTGCGGTCCTGCTGACCTGGATGCTCACCGCTGCAATCGTCGTCCTTCTGCTGATGTCGCCGACACTATTTCACTCCCTGTTCGAATTGCCGATTCGGATGATCCAGACAGGCAATCTTCTAGCCACAGCGGCTCTGTGCCTTTCAACAATTATGTTCGGGGCGGCATATGATCGCTTCGGCACGAAGCGAGTCGCGTCGATTTCGATTGCTCTCTTCGTGTTGTCAAGCTATGCCCTCTATCTCTGCGCCGGACACCATCCTCAGTATTTCATTGGGCTATACGGAATAGCCGGTCTTCTTGCAGGTTGCATCATTGTCGCTCCTCTCGAGATGGTCGGTCTGTTCCCGCCGGCGCTACGGATCACGGGATTCGCCGCCAGCTACAACATCGCATACGCGGTCTGTGGGGGAGTCGCTCCTCTTGCCGTTGCTGCGCTCACCCACTACAGCTCTCTGGCTGCATCAGACTACATTGCAGTCGCGAGTTCGATGGGCCTCGTTGCTGTCTTGACTAGCGGAAAAACCGCTCATCTCGCCCATTAGATACAGCACACTCGCCCTTGCCGATCTTGCGGTGTTACGAGACTGGCAGTCGTCGGTGAGAGTGATGCGTTCCCATCCGACACGTGGGAGGATGCTTTGGAAACACCCGGTTGCTCTATGGACAAGTTTCACACCTGTCCCAACCATCACAACGAAGCACCCACCCTTGTGCATAGACGTCTGTTTGATCTAGGGCTCTGCGAGAAGCAGAGCGACGGCTCAGGCCAGTTATTGGCCGTGGGCGAAAGAATGGATGATGTATACGATCTAGGTGTAAGCCACAAACACATGGCACTCTTGCCGATAATGTTTTTTGCATCGGCTCTACTATTTCGTCTTGCGACTCTAGGCGATCTCGTTAGGTCACGCGAGAAGAGTGAAGAAGGACGGCGCAATCGAGTACGGAGCATCTAACTCGTCTTGGCTTGCTATCGCTCATGTTCTTTTCTACATTGCAGCCATAACCGAGTGGTTCATTCGGAAGCCTCCAGTAGACGGTTTATCGATATTAGGAATTGCACTATATGTCATGAGTGCGATGGCGCTCGTCGGAGTCATCAGCAACTTGTGCCGGCTGTGGACAGTAGAGTTGCTGATTGCACGGGATCATGTACTCGTGCAACGCTCACTGTTCGGCGTTGTACGCCATCCAAATTGTTTCTGAATATCGTACCGGAACTGATCGGGCTTAGCTTTGGTCTGCACGCCTTCGTAACACTTATAGTGGTCGGTATTTTTTATTCTATTCCCCTTAATATCCGAATTCGGGAGGAGGAAAGAGTGGTGAAGACCAGGTTTAGTGCGTATAAGTGACCTGATACTACTGTGTCGCTGCTGTCTGATCCGAGCAGCACGGTGTCTTCAAGGACGACGCGGACAGGATGGGTCATGTTCAAACGTCCGCGCTTTCCTGTTTAGCTTGGACATTACTTGGAGTCTGATGAGAGAGTTAGTGCAACAAAGCCGTGAGTTGTGGCTACGAAAGGAGGAGAGAATGATGAATCAATCGACCTCATCGGTCCGAACTCACTGTTTGTCGCCCTCACGGGCGAGAGCAGCGATTGATGCACCGCTTGGCTCAGTTTCCTATGCGCGGATGTTCCCCGATCTCCCGGCGTTTCAGGCCGATGAGCAATTCCTGCACGCACTCGGCTGTCGCGGCGGTCTTTGTGATTGCGGAGATGTTGATGGCTTTCCCGAATCCTTAGGTGACACTGCAGCCGGCTGGCCTATATTCGGTCAATTTGTGGCGCACGACATAACCGCGGACCGATCCATTCTGCGAGTTCATACAGATACAACCAAATTGCACAATGCACGCAGCCCGAAACTCAACCTCGAATCTCTGTACGGGGATGGACCAACTGGCCACCCCTTCCTCTATCAACGTGATGATCCGGCGAAGTTCTTGCTTGGTCTGGATAACGCGAATGTTCAACGAAACGCAGAGGGTATCGCGATCATTGGCGATCCACGCAATGATTCCCACATGCTGATCTCTCAATTGCACCTCGCCGTCTTGAGGGCTCACAATGCGTTTGTCGATGCCGCCCGGCAAGCGGGAGTACCCCCTGGTTGCGTGTTCGAGGAAGCCGCCCGTCAGTTGCGGTGGCACTATCAATGGGTCGTTCTCCATGAGTTTCTGCCTGCGCTCGTCGGACCAGCCCTTGCTGAGCAGGTTCTCAGGGAAGGTCCGCGCTATTATCGTCCCGGGCATGACGCCTTTATTCCGCTCGAATTTGCCGATGCCGCGTACCGATACGGCCATTCTCAGATTCGCCACCGCTACCACGTGAACCCACAAAGTAATCCGGTCCCTCTGTTTCCTGACCTTCTGGGATTCCGTGCGGTACCACGCGAGCACGCGGTCGACTGGAAACTGTTCTTCGACACCCCTGGAGCCGCGCCGGCGCAGCGAGCCAAGAAGATGGATGGAAAGCTTGTAAAGGCTCTGATCGAACTGCCGGTAGCGGTCAGCGGTGAAACTGAGATTGAGGCGTATCATTCACTCGCTGTTCGTGACTTGCAACGAGGGCAGGGTGTGGGGCTGCCCTCTGGCGAGGCCGTGGCACGCCACCTCAGAATAGCTCCGCTCTCCGCGGACGAGGTGGGCATCGCTTCGACGGGTTGGCGTAGCGAGACGCCCCTCTGGTATTACATCCTGCGCGAGGCCGATGTTTGCGAGGGCGGTCATCGTCTCGGCCCGGTAGGGGGTCGCATCGTAGCCGAAGTACTAGTTGGACTCGTGAGTGCGGATGCGACATCCTTTCTCCAGAGCCGCCAGGAGTGGCGCCCTCAAGAAACGCTTAGCGAATTACTGGCGTTCTAGCCATGGTGGGGCCACATGGCTAGACATGGCGGACAATGCAAGCATTGGAAGAACTTGCATTGGATAACGTGGCGTCTATTTTGGTTTGAGAAAGTCGTCCGCTAATTAGGGCGACTTATGAAGATGCAATGCCGTGAACTCCACCGCTGCCGGATCGGGTTGCTGACCTGGTTCTCATGGTGCAGAGACAGTGCCGGAGACAAACACTTTACGAAGAGGGGAAGGTGCCGGGGAGCACCAAGCACAACGAGATCGAACAAGATGCGCGGTCGCAGGTGATTAGTTTCTCTCGTAATTCGCAATATGTAAGCAACATTCCGCCGTTTTGCGCAGGTCGATTACGCACCCTAGGCCTCTCGTCCTGAGTCTAATTGTTGAAGTTCGAAATCCGTGCAGGATCTGCTTCTTAAGCTCGCTCTGAAGCTGGCGACGCCTTAATCACTGTACTGCTGCACCATGTCGGTGGCTCGACATCAATATGGAGATCTGATTTGCCTACATCGATTGGTGATATATCTTTGGTTCGACACGACGGTGCCGGCTCGAATAAAATATGGCCTAGCGTGAGATATCAACTTCGGGTTCATGTGCAGCGGGTTGGTGTCGTGGCTGGTAGCCGCATGGAGAATAACGACCAATCTTCATGCAGCACAGCATCTCCACAGACGCAGTTGACAAGTTGCTAAAGGCGGCGAACCTGTGTGGCTAGACCATTCAGCTAGGCTGCTGTCTTGTCACATGAAATTCAGAGAAGGCAAGTGTAGATGGGCTATTCGCATCGCTACTCAACCTAAACCCGCCCAGTGAAATTCCCGTACTTCTGATTTCCGATTCGACTTAAAAACAAGCACAAGGATTGTTTGAATGCTGAAGGTTTTCCCGTGGATCGAGCGTAGCTTTCAATTTGATTCTCCGCGATGGATGTATCCAAACCTCGTGGAGAGAATTCGCGGGGGACCGGCGCGGGTTGAGGACGCCGCAAGGGATGTACCTTTATCCCTGATGACCAAACGGGAGGGGACCTCCTGGTCCATCCAGGAAAATATTGGACACCTGCTGGATATTGAACCCCTCATGTTGGGTCGCTTGGATGACTTTCGACAAAAGCTTCCGCAACTCAGAGCTTGGGAAGAGACGAATGGCGCGACCTGGGAAGCAAATCACAATGCCCAGCCCCTTCAGGAGCTACTGGCTGGGTTCCGCAGTGCTCGATCGACGCTTGTAGAACGTTTCGACTCACTCGATAATTCTTTGATCGAGCAGGCCGCGTTTCACCCTCGCCTCAAGCGCCCGATGCGGATCATAGATCTTGTCTATTTTATTGCGGAGCACGACGACTATCACCTTGCAAAGATATCTGCGATAAAACAACAAGAGTGGGGCTCGCGCCCGAGGGGTGAGACTTTCTAATCCGCCCACACCTATCCCCGGAGGTATGCCTCTAGGCCGGTACTGAACGTGGTTACGGTCGCGTCGCTGTATCTCGCTCGTCGCGTGGTCAAGCGCCCATCTCACCCCCGACTTCCACTTTACAGACGGGCTATCCCGGGTCGACATCAAAGCCCTTGCTACCCGCTAACAGGCCAGAGACTACTAGAAACGCTCCATGCCCGAAGCAGAAGACGAAGGGCCGCCCGTGTGAGAGTCGCCACTTTTGCCTCATTCGAGGCGTTGGGAAAAGACTGCGAGACCTTGTTCGGCTGGGCAGAGCGCACTGGTCAGACGAGCCATCCCGGCCTTTACGAAAGCGAACGGCAAAGGCGTCACGCACCGACAAGATTGAGAGATGGAAGGTTTGTTATGAGTAATACTATGCGGGGTGCCGATATTGTAGCTCGGTCCCTCGATCTGCTTGGATGCAGGAGGATTTTCACGTTATCCGGCAACCACATCATGTCGCTCTTCGATGCAACGCTTGAGACCAAGATCGAGTTGGTCCACGTACGGCACGAAGCCGCGGCGGTGCACATGGCGGACGGCTGGGGGCGCCTAACCGGCGAGCCCGGTGTCGCAATGGTCACGGGCGGTCCGGGGCATGTGAATGCTATTGGTGCCCTCTTCGCTGCGTTGGCCGCGGAGTCGCCGATGGTGCTGCTGTCGGGACATGCTGCAACGTGGGAGTTGGGACGTGGCGGGTTCCAGGAGCTCAGACAAGCCGAAATCGCCGGGCCGGTAACGAAGGCTTCATGGACCGCGAAATCGGCCTCCAGCTTAAGCCAGGATATCGGCAACGCGATGCGTATTGCCAGACAAGGGAGGCCGGGACCTGTCCACGTCAGCCTTCCCTCAGATCTTCTCGACGAGATCGTTGATGCCGCTTCGATTGTCTGGCCCAATGAGCATGACGGACCAGTCGCATCGAACCTTTCTCCGCATATTGCGGACGACGTTCTCGCGGCGATTGCGTCCGCTGCCAGGCCAGTTATCTTCGCTCCGCCCCAACTTTCTGACGTCAGCGGACGCACGCTTCTCAGGCAGTTGGAGGAGATCACGAACGCGCCCGCAGTAATATTGGAAAGTCCACGAGGCATCGCCGATGCTACCCTCGGCGCATTTCCGGATCTGCTCGGAAGGTCCGACCTTGTTGTACTCCTTGGGAAGTCTCTCGATTTCACAACGCGTTGGATCGCAACTCCAGATTTCGCCCAAGATGTAAGAGTCATCTCGATTGACCCTGAGGTGACGATGTTAGAACGTGCGGCGAAGGAACTAGGCGACCGGCTTCTTCTCGGCTGTGTAGCAAACGCGAGGGCTGCGGCGGCGACACTTATTGCGCGGGCAGTCTGTCGTCGCGGTGACGAGTGGCTCAAAGAAGTACGAGCGGCGCTTAGCGGGCGACCTGCTGAGTGGGCTTCGGTTCGCTCGTCAACTGCCGGTCGGCTTCATCCGGCGGAGCTTTTACGCACTCTGCGTCCTTACGTCGAACGGGATAACGACACAGTCTTCATCTGCGACGGTGGTGACATCGGACAATGGGCCCAAAGCATGCTGCCGGCGCGGCGCCGAATGGTCAACGGGGTCTCAGGAGCGATTGGAAGCTCACTCTCGCTCGCGCTTGCGGCAAGATATGTAGAGCCCAAGGCTCCGGTATTCGCTGTGCTAGGCGACGGTGCGATCGGCTTTCATCTATCGGAAATCGAGACGGCCGTGCGGTGCAATCTTCCTTTTGTTGCGATCGTTGGCAACGATGCATGTTGGAACGCCGAGAGCCAAATTCAACGGCGGACATATGGTCAGGACCGAATACATGGCTTGGAATTAACGCCTGCACGCTATGATCTCGTTGTGTCAGCGCTCGGCGGGCACGGCGAATTGGTGACTGAAGCGGATGATCTTGCAGGTGCGATCGAGCGATCGCTTGCCAGCGGTAAACCCTCATGTATCAACGTCATGACTGAGAGCATTGCTGCGCCTGTGGTTCGATTGGCAAGCTGAATCGGCTGCCACCAATGAGAAAATGATCTTTATGCGCGGAAGCTCATCCCGAAGGAGCGGATAAGCACCTCGCCCGTCTGCTGGCGCAACACCCACCTCATTGGCAACCTAAACTTCTGAGTACGTCCGGAGACACCGCATGGCCGAAGCAGAGGACGAGAGCCATTATGAAAGGTAGAAGATATGCCGAAACGAATTGCCATCTTGGGAGTATCTGGCGCCCTCGGGACCGCGCTTGCCGTTCATATCCTCCGTGCAGGGTTGGTAGAGCCTACTGACCAGCTTTTGCTGGCACGGAGACATAACGAGTGAACGAAGGTTGCGCAGCATGCGCGTTGATTTGCTAGATGCATTTGATGACGGCCAAAAGTTGCTACTGGGAACAGACAGCGCCCCCGTCCTTTTAGACCCTCAACCGCGGTGGCGGACAATTAGTCATTCCCGACAAACCATCCGAGCCGAGACGAAATACAGCCCGCTATGCCTGTGTCATGCCACCGTCCACGCAAAGGTCTGCACCCGCGATAAAGCTGCTTTCATCCGACGCCAGCAAACATATCGCATTGGCAACTTCCTCCAGCCGGCCTAGCCGCCCGAGTGGGATAAGGGCTCTTAGCGTGTCTCTCACTTCTTATGAAGCTTCCGCCATCATCGGGGTCTCCGTTGGTCCAGGACTCGCTACATTCACCCGCAACCCACGTGTAGCTAATTCGTTGGTCCACGTCTGCGCAAATGATCGCATCGCAGCTTTGCTGGCGTTATATGCCCCGTAGCCGGGAGTTCTCCGATGGAACCAGCCACCGACGCCACCAGAACGATTGTGCCTCCACGTGCCATTAGCTTCACTGCCTTTTGAACCGTGAATAACGCTGATCGAGCATCCAGATCGAAGGTCTTGTCGTAATGATCTTCGGTAATTTCTTCGAACTCGCAAAATCGGCTAAGCCAGAATTAACTACAAGAATGTCTAGTTTGCCTCTTTCGAACGCGGGCATACTACCGGTCGAGATCCGCAGCCACTGTCACATCCGCTTGTACTATCGCCGCTTGCGGACCCAACTTGGAGGCCGCCTTCTCCAGTTCATTCTGTCGTCTTCCCTACACGAAGGCACTATCGGCTATTAGGTGCTGGGCGACAGCGAAACCGATACCAGTGCTTCCACCGGTAACGACGGCCACTTTGTCATTGAAGTTCATATCAGTCTTACCCTGTGTCGCACCTAAACACTCTGATTCGTGCAGTGCATGCTGGACTTGCGAAAAGCAGCGAAATATTGTCCAAATCTGGCGATTTACGCGATGGCGCAAGGATCATCTGCAACTTATGCATCGTATGACACGGAAGGAGAGGATGAGGAGTTTTGCGGCTCCGCCTCTCTAAACCAAATGAGAATCATTGTCATTCCACCTGAAAGCTAAGCATTACCTTCAAGGAGATTTCTATGGCACAAACCGCTGCGAAGCCCAAAACTGGAACATCGCCTGGACCCAACCCTCCGAACGATACGGAACTGGAAGTACATCAAGGTTGGGTGCGGAGTGGTCGAGATAACACACCTGGGATGAAGGGCTATTACATCAATCTTGAAGCCAAGCCCGGTTATGGCGACAAGGTGGAGAAGTTCCTTCAAGACATCCACGCTGGAGTGGAGAAGGAACCAGGTACAGGTCCATGGTTCGGCCTCCGCTACTCCGACACGACCTTTGGAATCTTCGAGGCCATGCACGACGCAGAAGCGCGACATGCGCATGACGTCGGTCCCGGTGGCAGTAACTTCCTACGTGGAGCGGAGTTGGAAGAGATGCTGGCCTACCCTGCACACCTGTATAGGGTCGACATCATGTACGGAAAGTTTAGTGTCATGCTCGGGAAGAGAATTACCGAAATTGGCCCCTCGACTTAACGCCAATGGCTGGTCGGTCATTACGTTGGCTGGATCGACCAATTCCCATAGTTCGGAGAACTACTCTGCGCCCAAGCGAATACGTGAAAATTGGATCCATCCTGCAGCCGGAGCAGGCAGGATAGACCAATGAACAGTACCGCAACGCTCATCTCAAATTATGGATATCTGCAGGAGCTGGTACTCAGCCTCGAACGCTACTAGCTGGATTTCCACTGCTAGAAGTTTTGGCCCCGATCCTTACATCGGGGGAATAACTTCTTTGCCAATGCTGACAAGTCCGGCTTCGCCGCTCGGGTTCGTCTTAATCATCACAGCCGCAGCGATGCTCAGTGCGGATCGGTCCGCCAGCACGTAGCGCACGATCGGCGCGTTAGCAGGTACCGTGATTTGAAGAGTTTTGCTGCCGCCATCGTAAGCGACTATGAGCGTGCGGCCAGCTTTACCGCCCTTGGCTGAGACGGCGCCCCTGGTCGCCTTCGTGTCGACGAGTTTGTTCGCTACTGTCTCTGAGATGTTTGTGACCCCACCGTTTGTCATCTCGGTCGGAGTCTTGACAGAGGAGTGCGTGGCGGTAGGGTCGGGCAAGGCGTCCCATCCGTAGTAGGCAGCTCGTCCGGCGCGCATGTCTTTGGGAACGAGCGCGACTTCAACCGCAATCATCGACTTCGGAGTTCCTTTGACGGCTGCACCGACGAAATCGTCAATTTTGATTTCATCCGGGCTCGATGGAAGTAGTTCGGCATACGTCGTGTACGCTCCCGTCTTTAGCGTGAGACTGCGGCCGCCCTGATCCTTGAGGGTAATGCTATGGTCATCCATCGCAGTAATGACGCCGCGAACACGGGCGGGCGTTTGGCCAAGAGCAGCAGAAGGCGCAATTAGGGCAGCGGCGACGACGATCAGAGCTGCGGTACTCGCGGTTAACAGGAAACGGAAAGAAAGCACGGGCGGACACCGCTCTTCTTTCAGCAGGTTCGGTTTGCGAAACAGACGATTACGGAACTTGAAAACAATTTGTTCGGGAGCGACACCTGCGAGAATGATCTGGACAAATGTGGCCATCGCCTGTGGCCATCGCCGACCTTCCTAAGGGATAGGGGTTATTGAGAAGAGTGCCCGTCGAGATGTAGACGTGAAGAAACGTCAGTCCCGACGGGAGGGTGCAGGTTTCGAACAGGGCTCGCCATCTCGAGCAGAGAGGCAAGGTGCAGCACGACCGACTCGGCAAACCAGCCCGACACTAATTGCACTCCGAGTGGCAATCCCTCCCCGCTCGTCCCGAACCTAATCGACAGTGCGGGTAGCCCGGTGATGTTGAACGGTACGGTTGCTCCGAGCATGTTAGTGGCGGGAACGGTTTCGCCATTGATGACAAACTCCGAGAGGCCATGCACAGGCGCTGGAATGGGTGTCACAGGACAGAGCAATGCATCGTAACGTTGAAAATACTTGACGAACTGATCTCTCAGCCGCTCTGCTTGCTGCTCCGCCTGGACATAGTCCTTCATGGATGTATCGGGATTTGCAAGGACCCCCTGAACATATTTGAATACTTTGCCCTCCTGGTTTTTCGTCGCTTCCCTGAACGCGGGCTTCGCTTCCATCTTTTGTAGCTTGAAGAAGACATCGATGGAACTGATCAGTTCAAGTGCAGGCAGCTGTACCGGATCTACGATGCACCCAGCCGAACTCAGCGCCGCCGCGGCTGCCTTCACCGTGGCGGCGACCTCGTGGTCAATCGTTCCAAAACCCAGCTCGACGAGCCAGCCGACCCGAAGAGGCTGATTAGACCATGCATCCAGCCCAGAGTCCAGACCGAGGGGCGCTGTAGAAAACCCATCGGCGCCGTCCGGCCCGGCTAAGAGTGAATAAGCTAACGCAAGATCGCGAACACTGCGTGCCATTGGACCCACATGCCAAAAGCGACGCGGCACCCGCGGCCACAGACCCGTCATCGGAATGCGACCGTGTGTTGCTTTCAGAGCGACGATACCGGTGTGCGCCGCCGGGCCACGCAGTGAGATGGCGACGTCACTACCAAGACCCAGCGGTGACAGGCCTGCTGCGATGGACGCCGACTCTCCCCCGCTGGAACCGCCGGGAGTGTGATTGAGATTCCAGGGGTTGTTCGTTCGACCAGTGAGAAGATTGTCTGTTTCGGTCGCGTACGAGAACTCGGGAAGATTGGTTTTCGCAAGCAGGATCGCACCGGCGCTTTTCAAACGCGCGACGGATAAAGCATCGGTCTCCGGGATCCGGCCCTTAAAAATTGGTGAGCCACGCTGGGTCAGGACCCCTGCAGTGTCTATCGAATCCTTTACCGTAAAGGGAACCCCATGGAGGGGTCCGAGTTCTTCCCCGGAAAGAACCACTGCCTCGGCCGCCTTTGCCATCTCAAGGGAATTGTCTGCCAGAGTGACGATCGCATTGAGTTTCGGATTGAGTGCCTGCATGCGATCCAGATGTGCTTGGACGACCTCTACTGGAGAGACCTCCTTCGTCCGGATGATTTCAGCTAACTTGGTTGCGTCACAATAAATAAGCTCAGAGCACATCGGGTTCCTTTCAGCATAGCCACGTCGGTTCAGTTCAAAGCATTGAAGCGACGCGACTATGCGCCCTGGCTAGAGGCTTGGGTGAAGATCCCGGACAGGACTGATCGTCTCGAGCAGAGAAGCGAGATATAGGATCGTCGACTCGGCGTACCACTTGGATACAAGCTGCACTCCAATTGGTAGGCCGTCGTGACTCGTACCGAACCGCATGGACAGTCCCGGCAGTCCGGTCACGTTAAACGGCACGGTAGCACCTTGGATCTGTACTTCCGGGACGGGCTTACCGTTCACCATGTATTCCGACAGCCCATGTGCATGTGCCGGCACAGGCAGGACCGGGCAAAGTAAGGCGTCGTAACGTTCGAAGTAACCGGCAAACCCATCCCTCAACCGCTCGGATGCTTGTTCGGCGTGCACGAAATCCACCATGCTGGTATCAGGGGTCGCGAGCATGCCTTTAGAGATTTTGAACATTTCGTTCTCGTGACCGGCGGTGACCTCCGCAAAGGACGGCTTCATCTCCATCACGTGCAAGCGATTGAATACATCGAGCGCATTGTCCCGTTCCAGTTCCGGGATGCGCACCGGTTCCACAACGCAGCCAACTCCCTGAAGTGCATCAGCTGCCTTCTCTACTGTCGCAGCGACTTCAGAATCTATTGGCCCGAATCCCGGTTCGACCAGCCAGCCTACACGAAGTGGACGCCCGGGCTTTGATCCAATACCAGTATCGAACCCAAGGGATGTCACAGAAAAACCATCGGCACCGTCTGGACCTACAAGAAGCGAATAGGCTAATGCGATATCACGAACGCTGTGTGCCATCGGCCCAACGTGCCAATTTCGACGCGGTACCCGACCCCAGATCCCCGTCATCGGAACGCGACCATGAGTCGCTTTGAAGCCGATGACCCCGGTGTTCGCAGCTGGACCGCGTATCGAGATGGCCAAGTCGGTTGCGAGGCCGAGCGGTGACATCCCGGACGCGATAGCAGCCGACTCACCACCGCTCGAACCACCCGGCGTGCGATCGAGGTTCCAGGGATTATTTGTCCTTCCCGTAAGCAGGTTATCCGTCTCTGTAAGGTAAGAAAACTCCGGAAGATTGGTCTTCGCCAGCAGGACTGCACCAGCTCCCTTAATGCGAGCTACGCTTACGGCATCCACGTCCGGAAGGCGGCCCTTAAAAATCGGTGAGCCACGCTGAGTCAGAACCCCGGCGGTATCGATTGAATCCTTTGCAGTGAACGGAACCCCGTGCAAAGGGCCCACTTCATCACCTCGCAGCACTGCGGCTTCCGCTGCCTTAGCTTCGGCGAGTGCGCCTGCCGCAAGCGTAACGACGGCGTTAAGTTTCGGGTTCACCGCCTCGATGCGATCGAGATGGGCCTGCACAACCTCCACGGGCGAAACCTCACGTGTGCGAATGAGTTCAGCCAATCTAGTGGCGTCGGAATATAGGAGTTCAGAGGTCATTTCTTCCTTTCTGTTTCCCCAGGGGAGCAGACAGTAGTAGCGAACTTCGTTATGGCAAGAGCCGCTGAACAACGGGAAGCCGTACCATAAGTAGCGACCCGGTTAGTTCCAGGGATCGCCGTTGCCGAACGACCAGTCTGCGCGTTCCACGAAGACCAAGTTGATCATGACGTCATCAGGGCGCACGGACAGCTTATTCTTGAGCTCGTCGACGATGAACCTGTAGAAGGCGAGCTTTGATTCCTTATCGTTGCCAACAGTGCTGGTGACTTGGATCAAGATAAAGTCGGGTGACCGCTTCATTCCAAGGAAGCTAGGGTCATAGATGAGATTCTCCGGTTCATGCTCGCCGACTACGACGAAGCGGTCTCCATCCGGAGCCTTCAAGACTCCGACGATACCCTGGTATACGACGTCGGCCAGAGTGGCACGGTACGCGGTGGGTTTCCCCTTAGCTAGATCAATACGTGCAAATGGCATGTAAGTCTCCTGTGGCGCAGAGTTGAGGTGAAAATATGACAAGATCTGAAAGGCAGAACCTTTCAACCTCATGCTGTCTAAACATACTGGGATACCTTCAGTGAGGGAATGCCGAAAGCTCTCAAAGATCTGCCTTTTCGGCACGCGGTCAACTTCCGCTTCTTGAACGCAGATCCTAAGGCTTGTAATCCAAGGTCCCATCTTCCCCAGTGATCAAACGCATTGGTTGAGTGACTTTTCAGAACACGCGCTAAATGGATGGCCGTTGCGATCATCGTTCTGATATTGCTAGGTGTGGCTGCGAGCGGTCGCAGGCAGTTTCGGAGGCTTGGTACAGGAGGCGAACATAAAGAACGCTACCTAACCTCATTGACTCTGGCACCGAATTGGTTCCGGGGCCGTTTAGTCTTTCGATGAGCCGTTGATTGAGAGGGAGTGTCTGACTGTTCTGGGACGAGCAATGAGTTTGCCTGTGCCATCGACCAATAGGGCGACAGAGCCGCCCAAGGCAGTGTTGAACAGGCGGATGTGAGCTGCATCGGTTTGGGAGAAGCCACCAAAACGGAAGAGACAGACGATGTAGATGGTGACACAGAGCGAGAAGGCTGCGTAGTTGACAGCTTGCAGAGAAATGAGGACCACGCAAAGACTATGACTAGCAGAAGGTCGACCGGTATGGTGAGTGGAACGTACAGTGCGATTACAATACCGATCCCCGCGCCGAGGAGGGTTCCGATAAAGCGGGCTATAACGCCGGCTGAGCGTGTTGGACCATTGCGGCTTGAGAACGAGGAGCCCCGTCTTAGGCGACCAGTAGCCGTTACGGACGTGAAAGTGACGACAGATGACGGTGGAGAGAACGAGCGTCATAATGAGGCGCAAGGCGTAGGACGTTGCCTCGTGCGAGGAGTGAAGCTTCTGGCGGAAGCGGGCTAAGAGTTGAGGTATACGGCTGCGCAAACATGTGTCGCTGGGTCAGGGTCCGCGCGATCGCCGCGCAGGATCCTACACTTTCTGAGGCCCTGCATCCTGCACTTCCTTACATCGGCGCGGAGGTAGGCTGCGGGTCCAAATTCGCGCCGGTGGGTAAAGTGAAGGGCAGTGAAGACGAGCATCTAGAGAATTCCACCGACCAGCACCATGGAGGTGCGGCCGACGGCGTAATGGAGGCCGTCAGGAAAGAAGCTCGCGACGATGACGAAGACAGCGCATTGCTGGCCGATCCAACCTGCGGGCGGGCTGACATCGAAGAGCAGGGCATAGTTGATGGCGGCAAAGACGAGAAGGAGGACAACGAGACCAGTCGATTCTGCGCCGATACTGCCGGCCAACGTAGCCAAGGCGATGCCGAAGGTGAGCGTACCCATGCTGAGGAGAGTCGAAGCAAGGGTTCGTGTAAGATGGCGAAGCCGACGGTGAAGGCGGCGCCTGCGGCGATGGCTCCTGCACCGGGGATGACCTGAGCGCTGACCGATGATTGAGCACAATCGCTACGGCAATCGTTGCGCGTACCCCGTCTATGGGCGTGCGCTTCACCCAGGGGAAGACGGTGGTGTCGGTGGAGATTGAGAGGACACGAGTTAGCTTCACGGTTACAGGTCCGGTCACGACCGCGGAATAGTGTGGCGCAAATTCACCATTCTCACCATGTTCTTACTGTGGAGCATTGCCTCGTCCAGGCACATGGTAGACAAGTTCATTCCTTCAGCTTGAGCCAGTCAGATGCCTCCTCCGAGTCACACGGTCAGTCGCAAGGCATCCTCGATCATTTGCGCCACTTTGCCGGGCGCCTCCTGCGGCGCACAGTGCCCAACCCCTGAGAGTAGCCGTCGCTCATAGTAGGCCGTGAACATGCCTTCTTTGCCCTCCGACCCCGCCGGCGGACTTACGCGATCGTCCTCGCCTTGGAACCCGATCGTTGGCACTGTAATCTTTGGCTGCTCCGCGAGTCTTGCTTCAAGTGGCTCTAGCGCAGGATCTCCCGCGGCGTTCCCATATCGATGGCGATAGGAATGGATAGCCGTGGCTACAAAGTCCGGGTTTTCGAAGGACAAGGCCTCCCGCTCAAAGAGCCCCGCGTCGAACCAGTTTGGCGACCACAGCCGCCACAGCTTCTCGCTGAGCGCCTTACGGTTCATCTCCAGTCCCACGCGCCCACGGTCCATATTGAAGTACCACTGGTACCACTGCTGATACTCCAACTCCACGTCGCCAGGCGTCTTCGACGACTTCTTGATGTCTTGAATAGCATAGCCACCGGCGCAGACCAGCCCTCGCACCCGTTCCGGCCAGAGCGCCGCTACGACAGTCGCCGCCCTGCCGCCCCAATCGTAGCCCATCAGCGTGGCGCGCACGATCCCCGCCTCGTTGAGGAGTTCGAGGACGTCGTTTCCCAGGGCCGCTTGCTGACCTGATCGAAAACTATGCTCTGAGCGATACCGCGTCGGTCCAAATCCGCGCAGATACGGTACAAGGATTCGGCGGGTTCCGTCGCGGATTTTGTCGATTACTCCATCGAAGCAACGCGGGTCATACGGAAAACCGTGAAGCAGAAGAATCGGCTCACCATCCTCTGGCCCGGTTTCTTCAACAGCCATTTCCAGCGAGTTCGTCTTCATCGTCAACATCTTCATAAGCCGTTCCTCCTCGGGGTGCCAGGCCTGAACTCGTTGACACCGCGTCTCACACCGCACCTGATGCTGCCCGTATTGCAAAGTCTGTCGATCTGGTCATCATTCCCTGCCGTCCGACCGCCTTTGCCCTAGCGGCCGTGAGCGACGCCTTCTGGATTATCCAAGCAGCTAAGGAATCGGTTGTCATGGTGCCCTCCGCTTGCCTTCCACTTTGTCTGTCGCGGCGGGTGCGTCGGCAGACATCTGCGGCCCATGCTCGGCATGCCAGTCAGCTTCAGTAACGCACTTTTCGATCTCCGCTTCGGCCTCGGCTGTAAGTTTGCCCATCTCTCGTGTAACGACCGTTGCGAGCGCAGCCTTTTCTCTCCTCAGAACAACCGCGAGGCTTGTAAGGAGCTTTGCGCGTTGATGCACTGATACTTTCCTAAATGACTGAAAAGCTCTATCCGCGCCCACGAGAGTGGCTTCGATTTCTTTGGAGTGAAAAAATCGGTTCACCCGTTGCAGGATTTACGGTCGTAAATGTTGACGAACTGATCTGATCTCCTCAAGAAACTGGTGGTGGGTTGATCGGGACGTCATCCAGAACCTAAGACGCCAAGTGCGGCAGCACGTATCAATTTACCGATGCGCAAAGCTTGGCTCGGCGAGGAAAGACATTAGTGGCGCTTCCGGATGGTATAGCTCCTTCGCAAAGCCGAAATTTCTCCTCGTAGCGGAGACTGCTCCACTTCATGCTTTCTAGAAGGTAATGGCGGTGCCTTAAGAGGTAAATGCCCAAACCTCTCGAAAATCCGCCTAATCCGGGTCCGAAACACACGGATCGGAAGAAGGGCTGACTCGAGGATGCCGAACATACGACGGGCTTGCCTCTAGAAAGGTCGATGTTGTTCCCGACGGAAGCGACGGCTACTTCAAGAAGAGACGCCCGTCTACTTGCAATGTGACCCGATAGAAGTGTTCAGCTTTGCGGGGTACTGCAGCAATCATGACCCTGTCATCAGCCCAAAGCGCTCTATATCCTCGCGGGCCGTAAGTTGGGGACCGGCTTCGGCCGCCGCGACAGGGTCTTTTAGGCGCGAGCCACCGCTGATGACACTCTGCTATTTGCAGAATTGCCCTGGCTCCTTAAGAATTTATGTGCAAAATTAGCGTCTGGCGCCTGAGGCTTCCTTTAGGATCCGCTATGGTTATTAGGGATCCGCTATGGTTATCGCGGGATCACGCGCTGCTGCCATCCATGTTGAAGGTGAGTGGCGACAGATTCGTCGCCGTTACTTGCCCAGCATTCCCGTGCGAGCGGCCCCCGTGCGTGATGCGGCCTCGCGGTTCGACCGCCGTGGCCTCCACCATGACGAGGGCCCCAGCCTCCCAGAGCAAACCTGCCACGGTGTACGAGGTGAAAGTCGTTCGCTAAGCCATCCTTTGCCAAGTGCATGCACATCGGCGAAATCATGGTGCGGTTGGAAACTGTGACGCTAAGAAGAGTGATTGGTTCAAAGAGCCTTGCCAGATTTTCCTCTCAGCCTGCAGAGGGCTGCCTCGCGCGCAGTGGATGCCTCGTCGATGATTGTTTCTGAAGTCACATCCCTGAGATATATATTCGGACGGATTGAAAAAAATAGTTGCTTCTTATCTCCGTAGGCGGTGTAGAGACGTGAGGCAGGTCTGTCAGGAGGGGTACGACAAGAGGAAGCCGTGTCGAGGCAAGAACAAGGACAGGTATGGATTGCCGCCGTCTGATCCGGAGGCGTTCATCTTCCTTGCCGGTTCGGATCGTTCATGGATCCGAGCAACTATCGGAAGCGGGTTCTGCACAAGCTGGCGGAGGACCTCGCCTTACCGAAGCTCAATTTCCAGGTGATCCGCCGCACCATCGCGACGCTGGCCCAGAGGAAGGGCACGGTTAAGGATGTTCAGGGAGTCATGCGGCACACCCGTGTCGCAACCACGACCGACATCTATATGCAGGAGATTGCGGAGGAGTACGCGCAACTGTCGACTCCATCCACGACGAGCTCGACGGCACGATGAAGAAGCTGGCCGGCAAGGTCGGCCCACAGACAGCAACGACAGCATCCGCGCTGGTGAATTAGCGGGCGAAAATTGTTGGCGGTGAACTCGAAGCGAGGGGCTTCAGGAGGGAGGCGAACGATTACTGGCACGTTTGAGCAACGAGGCAAATAGAAATTTGCTACCAAGTTGCTACCAAACTGTTTTGGAAGTGTCCGCTATGTTGTTGAAAGGATTGGTGGACCTGATCGGGATCGAACCGATGACCTCTTCCATGCCATGGAAGCGCGCTCCCAGCTGCGCCACAGGCCCACATTGCTCAACTTCTTCATTCTCGTTGAGTCTGGGCGGTTCGTCAATGATGGAGGGGCCGGCAGATACCAATCAGCGGCTTCCACAGTCCTATTGCGGCTTAGGCTCCAAGGGTGGACGAAAAAACGTAAGATTTAAGGATGGCTATTTCGATTCTCCTTCGCGACAAAGCTGCACGATTTCTCTCTCGATCCGCCTGGAGAGAAATCCCGGATTTTGGAGACCTTGCGGTCTCGAGCCATCTAGCTCGCCTTGTCGGTGTGCTTTTCTTTTGTTGGAGTGCCTTCGCGGTTGCTCAGAGTGCACATCCTGCACCTATGCCGTCAGCGACTGAGGCCCTGAGGCCAACGCTGAACCAGATCAGCGAAGTTATTGCCTCCCTCAATGTGGGTCGCTGGAAGGCCCCTGGTGAAGTGAGGAGCGTGATGCAGCGAGACGTTGATTCCATACAACGCGACCTTAGCTCCACACTGCCCCCGCTTCTGGATCAGGCGAACAAGCCACCCACTTCGATGGCATCCTACTTTGCGGTTTATCGCAACATCGATGCCCTTTACGACGTTCTGCTTCGGGTCTCGGAGACAGCGACGTTGGCCGGGTCCCAGACAGACGGCAGTAATCTACAGGGCGCCCTGTCCAGCCTGGAGGGCGCCCGGAGGGACCTTGGCGACGCAATTTCTCAGCTGGCTGTAACGCATGAGCAGGAGCTTGCCAACCTGAGAAGTGCTGCTGAGGCTGCAGCCGCTGCGGCGGTGGCAAAGCCAGCAGCCCCTACCAAGACAGTGGTGGACGATGGCCCAACTGCATCCGCGAAGAGCGCCCCGTCTGCGAAGAAGAAGAAAAAGCTCGCGAGTGAGCCACCGCCGAATGCAGCTCCCGCTCCGCAATAGAAGGCAAAACGTCTGAGGGACCGAATTGAGTGCTCCCGGTGTCTAAAAGAGCAGAGTGAGCGAGACACTCGGCCGCCGGCGGCGAATATCTTCGGCAATCGATCTGTTGGCGGTCGGATGGCGACAGCCTGATTGCAGTCCTGTTACTGTAGGAGGTGCTTCTTCGTGCAAGCGGAAATCGTTGTGGGAAACGTAGCAGGCATCGCCGTCATCAGACCAGAGGAATCCGCGATCATCGCCGAGTTGAAGGCCGGCTCGGAGGAGGCTTTTGCCTGGCTGATTGCCACCTACCACCAGCCGCTATACAGCCTCGTCGCTCGCACCGTTCCCGATCCTGCGGATGCTGCCGATCTGACACAGGATATCTTTATTAAGATTTACCGGGGAATTGGAAGTTTCCGTGGCAACTCCAGCCTCCGCACCTGGATTTACCGAATCGCTCTCCACGAGGCGCTTAATCAACGTCGTTGGTGGAGCCGGCATAAGCGACAGGAAGTTACGATCGAAGCGGAGTCGGGCGACACGAGCGATGGCCAACCAATCAGCATCAAAGACACCCTGATCGACGGGCATCAGTCGCCCTTCGATTTTGCGGCGGCGCAGCAGGTTCGTGACCGGGTTGAGGAGCAGCTTCGCCGGTTGCCCGAGCCGTTTCGGACCGTAGTCGTTCTCCGCGACATCGAAGGTTTCGCCTACGAAGAGATTGCCGACATTCTAGGCATCAACTTGGGTACAGTGAAGTCCCGGCTGATGCGAGGGCGCGCCCAACTGAAAACCTTACTAGCGCCATTTGCCAAGGCAACGGCAACGCCGTTAGGTACTGGATCCGGCAGGATGAACTCCTTCGACAACTTGCAGACTGAGGAGGCGCTATGAGGCTGATCCCAGGCACGTGCGGGAGAATACGAGCTCAGTTTTCAAGCTATCTCGACGGCGCGGTCACCGGCGTAGCGATGCAAAGAATTGATGCCCATCTACGCAAGTGCGAGGCCTGCGCCAGAGAGTTCAATGGATTGTGTGCCACTCAGTCGGCGCTGGCATCGCTCGGGACATTGAAGGCGCCCGCCGATCTTTCGTTGCGGCTGAGGGTGGCTATTTCGAACGAACGCGCCAAAACTCCGAGCCACTTCATCTCTGGTCTCAGGATCAAGTGGAAGAACACCCTCGCTCCGTTTCTCTTACAGGCGTCGGCTGGCTTCGCGAGCACGATCTTGTTGGTCGGTACGGTGGCTCTCCTCATTGGCATGTTTGCGACGCCCGAGCCGCTTGCGGCCCGCGATGAACCGTTGGGCAGGGCATCCAGCCCTCGATTTCTCTATTCCGCGGTGGAAACTGAGACGGTTCCGATCGGTGGACGCGATAATCCTGTCATCGTTGAGGTCTATATTGATGGAGCCGGCCGGGTATATGACTATCGCATCGTCTCCGGCCCGAGCGATCCCGCGACCCGTTCTGAACTCGAGAACGTTCTGCTTTTCAGCGTCTTCGAGCCAGCGCGCTCGTTTGGACAGCCAGTTCGCGGCCTGGCTGTCCTCTCCTTCACTGGCGTCTCGGTAAGGGCCTAATACCTTAGCGTTTCCTGCCTCTAGCTGGCCTTTGTGGGCCGCCTCGAACCCGTATATTTCCCATCTTTGAGGAACTGAGGCATATGCCTCGGCATCTTAAGTACCATGGCGACTCAAACGAACAAAATAGGGCAGAAGGTTGCAGGACAGAGCGGAGCTTTTGCTTTGGGCGGCGATCTAAGCATTAAACGCCTGGGTTTCGGGGCTATGCGCATCACCGGAGACGGGATCTGGGGAGAGCCCAAAGACCACCATGAAGCGATTCGTGTTCTGCGGCGCACCGTCGAGCTTGGCATCAACTTCATTGATACAGCCGATGCCTACGGGCCCGAAGTCAGTGAGCAACTGATTGCCGAGGCGCTTTACCCTTATCCCAAGGAACTGGTCATTGCGACCAAGGGTGGACTTACACGCCAGGGAGCGAACCAGTGGGCGCCAGTAGGTCGACCTGAATATCTGATCCAGTGTGTGGAGATGTCGCTGCGACGTTTGAAGGTGGAGCGCATTGACCTTTGGCAACTACACCGCATAGATCCCAAGGTCCCCGTGGAGGAGTCATTAGGTGCGATTAGGCAACTTCAGCAGCAGGGGAAGATCCGGCATGTGGGGCTCTCTGAAGTGAAGCCGAATGAGATTGACAGAGCGCGCAAGACGGTCGAAATCGTCAGCGTTCAGAATCAATTCAACATCGGCGATCGCAAGCACGATGACACCGTGAACTATTGCACCGAACACAAGCTGGGATTTATTCCATGGTTTCCAATCGCCGCAGGGAAGTTGGTCCGTCCTGGGGGTCCTCTCGAAAAAGCCGCCACCAAGCATGGGGCGACGATCTCACAGTTGGCGCTTGCGTGGCTTTTGCACCATTCACCGGTGATTTTGCCGATACCGGGAACCTCTACTGTGAAACATCTCGACGAGAATACGGCTGCTGCCGGTGTTCATTTGGATGAGGGTGAGTGGAAAGAACTGGAAGCAGCCGTAGCTGAAGCAAGCCAAACCGATTAGACGGTAGGGCAGTGAACTGTTTCGCTTACTCGGGTTTCGAACTGGGAGTGGGATGCTCGTCGAAATACTTGATGAGCAAAACGTCGTTTCCCTGTTCGTTGTAGATAAGATCATCAACCAGTTTTTTCGAGAGCATAACTCCGAATCCTCCCGGACGAATGCCCAGTGCGTCCCTGACATCAAGGTGTCGCACGGGCTCTTCGGGGGGGTTGGAGATGGCTGCATGAGACAGCTCGCTCAACGAAAAGCCCTCCCCGGGATCGCGTACCCGGTACAACGCCATGCGCTTGCCGCAAACGTATGAGACTTCGACGAGTCTGTCCCAGTTAAATTTGCCGCCATATTCCATGGCATTCATTAGGATTTCCTTGAGCGCAAATCCCATGGACTCGCGGTCTTTCGCCTCCAAATGTGAAATTTCACTCATGAATTGAATGACACGATCGGCAGTCATGAGTTCGCAACGAGCAATCAGTCTGAGCCAGGCCGGGGTTGCCGAGTCGACTCGGATACCATCCCGCCAAGGAGCGTCTGAGGCAGCGTGGCGTAGCATCTCGTCAAAGGCTGCTTCAAAATACGTCTTGGAAAAATAGCTAAAGGCGCCAGCCCGCATGGCAGCAATGACATCTTCGGGACTGCCCTCAAGTGGCCGGAGTATCACTTTCGTCTCCGGCTGAACGTCCAGGACACTCCTCAGAAGCTCCACGGCCTCCTGACTTGAGGTCTCCTCGCCGGTCAAGATGAGGTCCAGAGTCTCTGTTGTCAGGAGGGTTTTTAATGCTTTGTCTGAGCCAATGCGCAAGATTCGCCAATCATTGAGAATGCGCGTGACTCGGGCAGTGATCGCGTCTTCGCAGCAACAAACAACTGCCACTTTTTGCCGAATCTGAGTTTCAAGGCTCATGGCTCGTCAATAGCTTAGTGCAATTGCACCTGCAAGCTCTCAGCTATTTCGTTTGCGTCGTTGTGGGCGTATCCAAATTGAGAGGGAGAGGGCTGCAAACGAGGCCATCGAGGTATCGCGGCACCCGCTCGGCGCTTTCTGTGTCAACTCAGCGCCGGATCAGCCACATGAGCCACCCAGCGCCGACCACGGCCACAACAAACATTGCAAAGCAGTAAAGCCCATATTTGACCATCGCCTGCGTGGTTGAGCGCTGGGTGATTCCAAAAACAACCGAGGCAAGGGCGGCGAACAGCAACACCGCCGCGAAATGCGAGGGAGCAAAGGTCATGACTTTCTACCAATTCCAATGTTGTGAGCATCAATGGCGGCAATAAAGTTCAACAAGCCAGCCACCACAGCGAATTTCGTGCCGTAGTCGGCTGTTGCAATCTGCACTGCGCCGTGCCCATAGTCGAGAGCACGAGCGACGATGTACAAGAGGCCCGCGCCCAGATCTCCAACAAAGCCAAGAATGTTAAGGATTTCTCCCGCATTGGGGGAATACAGCTTGCCCTGCATCGCCACGCCGAGCACGAACATGCAGGTGATTGAAAGGAATAGAAAAAGGCCCCGAAAAGGACGCTTCACCAGCACATGACCGGCGCCAGGGATCAACCACCCCAAAATCAGCGCGAAGTAGGCGTAGGAGGAAGAATGGGAAACCGGGTCGGTGCCCCGATGAGCGGCGCCCTTAGCGGGCAGATGAACATTCGAAGCCATTCTTCCTGAATATACAGGAACTTGGTGCCCCTCCGCCCTCCGAACGACTAACCATAAAGGCTGCCGGTAGTATTGTTCTATGGAATTTCCTGTCACCCGGCTACGGCGTCTGCGGCGGACGGCGGCGCTTCGTTCCTTAGTGCGCGAAACCCGGCTCGAACCCGAATCGCTGATCTACCCGCTTTTTTTGTGTCCAGGTGAGGCGGTCCGTAAGGAAATCAGCTCCATGCCCGGTGTCTTTAACCTCTCTATCGATGAGGCAATAAAAGAGGCCGCTGAGGCGGCGTCCCTGGGCATAGGCGGGCTGCTGCTATTTGGGCTACCCGAAGAGAAGGACGAAAATGCCAGCGGAGCCTGGGCAGAGGACGGCATCGTTCAGAAGGGGATTCGCGCCTTGAAGGCCACACGCGGCCTGGACGATTTAGTCGTCATCAGCGACGTCTGTCTTTGCGAATACACCTCCCACGGTCACTGCGGGGTGGTCAAGCGGGAGGGCGATCTCTACGAGATAGAAAATGACTCCAGCCTGAAGCTGATCGCCCGAACCGCAGCCTCGCTCGCCGCGGCTGGGGCTGACATTGTTGCGCCATCCGACATGATGGACGGGAGGGTGTCGGCGATACGCAAGGAACTGGACGAAAAAGGGTGCTCTCAGACCCCGATTCTCTCTTATGCCGCGAAGTTTGCCTCGGCCTTCTACGGTCCGTTCCGGGAAGCAGCAGATTCCGCCCCGCAGTTCGGCGACCGGCGCAGCTATCAAATGGATGGCGCCAACCTGCGAGAGGCCATGCGCGAGATCGAGCAAGATCTGGTCGAAGGCGCCGACATGATTCTGATGAAGCCAGCCATGCCTTACCTGGATGTGATTCACGCTGCACGGGACCGCTTCGACGTCCCAATCGGAGCGTATCAGGTCTCTGGGGAATATTCGATGCTACAGGCAGCATTCGCTCGAGGCTGGCTCGATCCCGAGCGAACTATGCTCGAAACACTACTATCCATTCAGCGGGCGGGCGCCGGGTTCCTTGTGACCTATTTTGCGAAGCAAGCCGCGCGCGCGCTCGCTTAAAGCAGTTCGCTGCAAGGATTTCGACAAAAGCAGACAAATTGCTGGGCGCGTCCAACTCGTCCCGGGCTGTCGTCGAAGCGCGTGAATCCGACCGGTCTGCCCAAACATCTCGTACAACGGGTATGTGAAGAGCCATCGTCGAATATTCCTGCTTCGCGTAAACTAAAGTGTTTGCCGGGAGTGGACTCCGCGGCACGACCTTATCGCCTATCCAGAACGGGAGCACTACTTGGCAGAGACAATTTTTGATGTAGCAATTATCGGTGGCGGCCCCGCCGGATACACCGCAGCCATTCGCGCCGGCCAGTACGGTCTCAAGACTGCCCTTATCAACGACAACGAGAAGCTCGGGGGCACCTGTCTGCTTTGGGGTTGCATCCCGACCAAGTCGCTGCTCTTTGACGCCGAAGTTTATGACCATTTCAAGCACGCCAAGGAATACGGCATCGACGTCCAAGGCGAGGTCAAGGTCAACTGGCCGGTTGTGCTTCAGCGAAAGAACGACATCATCGCCAAGCACGTCAAGGGCCTCAACTTCCTCATGCGGAAGAACAAGGTGACGACGATCACCGGCTACGGAAAGCTCACCGGCCCAGCGAAAGAGGGTATCCACACCGTTGACGTCGAAAGCGGAGGTCAACATCAGTCGATCCAGGCGAAGAACATCCTGCTCGCGACCGGTTCCGATGCCAAGATGCTGCCCGGTCTCAGCCCCGACGATCGCGTCTTGACCAACATAGAAATCCTTGCCATTCCGGAGATACCAAAATCCATGGTCGTAATCGGCGCCGGCGCGGTGGGTGTCGAGTTTGGGTCAATTTTTAATAGCTTTGGCAGTGAAATCACCATCGTCGAGTACTTGCCCCGGCTAGTGCCGGTCGAGGACGAAGAGATCAGTAAGGAACTTGCGCGGAGCTTTCGCAAACGAGGCATCGATTGCAACACCGGCGCCAAGTTCGAGACGGCGGAGAAGACCGAGACCGGCGTCAAGGTGACCTACACCACCTCCGACGGCAAGCAGGTGGTGAAGGAAGCGGAGAAGGTTCTAGTCGCTGTCGGCCGTGGGCCGCGCACCGAGGGTGTCGGCATCGAGAAGACGAAGATCAAGACGGAGCGTGGGTTCGTGCACGTCGACGAATGGCAGCAGACCGACGAGTCCGGGATCTACGCCATCGGTGACATCGTCGCCGGATTGCCCCAGTTGGCGCATGTAGGAGGTATGGCCGGCATGGTCGCCGTCGCCCGGATCGCCGGCAAGTACGCGCGGCCGATTAAGCGCAACCGCATTCCCGGCTGCACCTACACGGAGCCGCAAATCGGCAGTGTCGGTTTGACCGAGGCAGCCGCCAAGGAGAAGGGTCACGAGGTCAAGGTCGGCAAGTTTCCGTTTACAGCGAACTCCAAAGCCTCGATCGTTGGTTCGCATGAAGGCTTCATCAAAGTAGTCGCGGACAAGAAATATGGCGAGATCCTCGGCGTCCACATCATCGGCCCTCAGGCAACCGAGCTGATTGCCGAAGCCGTAGTAGCGATCGAAATGGAAGCTACCGTGGAAGACTTGATGTTCACCATCCACGCCCACCCGACACTTGCCGAAGGAATGCTGGATGCCTTTGGCAGCGTGGAGGGAATGGCGATCAACGCTTAAGATGTTGCGAAAGTTCGAGTCTGTGGAGCAGGCCGTCATTTAGTTCACAGACATTCGCTGCGCCTGAAGTCATTTGGCCCTCCTTATCCCTGTGGCTAAAGATCATTGGCCAAAGGGGCAGGATTTTCCGTTGAAGTCTTAGCAGCGAGCGACCACTCATCGATCTTTGGATGGGTTTAGACTTGGATAGCCAAGTTGGCTCGTAAGAACCGAGGACGTTTGAGGGGTCGTCCTTTAACTACCGCGTCAATTTGCATAGGTCAGAAGAAGGCTACTGCGTCTCGTGGCCAAGCCTGCCAGGCTGCCATTCTCAAGGTGAGACCAAGGGAGAGGCGTTGGAGAACATCAAGTTGACGATTCAGGAGTACCTGGAAGCCAAGGCAAAATTGGAAGTTAGTCCTGGCGAACAGATCAGGCTGTAAATGATCCTCAACCTCCTCCAACTCGGCCGAATCACTTACGCAGAAGCCCTCACCCTCCAGCGCCAACTCGTCGAACTCCGCCATCAACAGCGCATCGACAACACCCTTTTACTCCTCGAGCATCCGCCAGTTCTCACCCTGGGGCGCAATTCCCAGCGGCAGAACATCCTCGCTGATGACGAACTTCTAGGCCGGCGCGGGGTAGAGGTTCACGAGATTAACCGCGGTGGAGACGTCACCTATCATGGCCCCGGCCAGCTCGTCGGTTATCCAATCCTCGACCTGCGAAGCTTCACCCCGCGGCTGGGAGTGGTCGAGTACGTGCGCATGCTTGAAGAAGTCCTGATCCGTACCTGTGCCGGCTACGGCATCGTCACCCAGCGTATTCCGAAACGAACTGGCGTCTGGACGTTGCCCCGCGGTTCGATTTCCGAAAAGAAGATCGCGGCCATCGGCGTTCATATCTCTCGGGGCATCACCTCGCACGGGTTTGCACTGAATGTCACCACCGATCTCCGGGATTTTGATCTCATCGTTCCCTGTGGAATCGCCGACCGGCCGGTTACCAGCTTGGAGAACGAGATCGATACAAGAACCCGTCAGTCTCCCAACCTGGAAGATAGTGGGAATACCGCCGCACGCCATTTCGGCATAGTCTTCGGTACACAAGTCCTTCGGCGGGCGTCGTTAGAAGACCTTTTGAGCGACGCTAAGCAGCCGACAGGGGAAACGCCGCAATTGGTTCCAGAAGACACTCCGCTAAGCATCCCAAAAGAGCTGAAAAGGCTCAGAGGACAAGAGGAAACAGTTCTCGCGTAGACTGGAAGGTTGCCGAATCGGTCCCACCCCTCGAACCGTCGGAGAAGGATCCGTGATCGATTTTGCGAATATCTGCTTGATTGACAATTGGAAGGGAAACCAATGCCGACTGACGTAATCATGCCCCAGATGGGCGAGTCAATTTTTGAAGGAACCATTACCAAATGGCTTAAGAAGACCGGAGATGTAGTCCAGCGAGACGAACCGCTCTTTGAAATTTCGACCGATAAGGTCGATGCCGAGATTCCGTCTCCCGCCGCGGGTACCCTGACCGAGATAAAGGTAGGTGAAGGCACGACCGTCCAGATCAACACCGTGGTTGCCGTGCTCTCTGAAGATGGCAGCGGTGCCCTTCCCGCAGCGCCGACCGACCTGGCCGCACCCTCTGCAGAAGCAGTCCCGGCCGCTAAGGCATCACCGAAGGAAGCTCCAGCTGCCGCCACCGCGCCCCCGGCTTCTTCAGCCGGTCCTGCGACCGACGTGGTTATGCCTCAGATGGGCGAGTCGATTTTCGAAGGAACCATTACCAAGTGGCTCAAGAAAGTTGGGGACACGGTCAGCCAGGACGAACCACTCTTTGAAATCTCGACCGATAAGGTCGATGCCGAAATTCCATCACCCGCCGCCGGAACCCTCACTGAGATTAAGGTGCCCGAGGGAACGACCGTCCAGATCAACACCGTGGTCGCCGTGATTGGAGGAGCCAATGTTGCTGCAGCTGCAACCGCACCTGCTCCGGCCGCGACATCGAAAGCTCCTGTGGCAGCACAAGTGGTTCCAGAGCAGGTGGTTCCAGAGATCGATGAAGAGGTCAGCGCAGAAGGCGTTCGCTCATCGCCGCTGGTTCGAAAGATTGCAAAGGACAACAACCTTGATCTGAGCAAGCTGAAAGGTACCGGCTCCGGGGGACGCATCACCAAGGAAGACGCATTGGCGGCTGTCGCCCAACGGGGTGCGGCAGCGCCTCCAGCGGCAACTCCGGCGCCAGCCCCAGTCACCCAGCCCGGCGTCCCCGCCGCGGCTGCACCCAAGGCCGCCCCAGCAGCGCCGTCCCTCCCTGCGCTTTCCGGTGAGCTAGTGCCGCTTAGCAGAATGCGGGCCATCATCGCTCAGCGCATGGTCGAGTCCAAGCACACCAGTCCCCACGTCCACACCTGCTTCAAGATCGATCTGACAAAGATCGTTCGCCTTCGCGAAAAAGAGAAGACGAAATACGAACAGCGGAACGGGGTCAAGCTCACTTACATGCCCTTCATTACTCGGGCGGTGGTCAACACATTACGCAAGATGCCAATCGTGAACGCATCCATGGAGACAACCGGGGAAGGTGCTGGCATCCGCTATCACCAGAACGTAAACATTGGCATCGCTGTAGCGCTCGATTGGGGGCTGATTGTTCCAGTCATCAAGCAGGCTGAGGAGAAGAGTTTCCTTGGGATTGCTCGCGCCATCGTCGATCTAGCCGAACGCGCCCGCGCGAAGAAACTGAAGACCGATGAAGTCAGCGGTGGCACTTTCACCATTACCAATCCCGGTATCTTCGGCGAACAGTTCGGCACTCCCATCATCAATCAACCCGAGAGCGCAATCCTGGGCGTGGGCGGCCTCTTTAAGGAGCCGACCGTAATTACCGACGAAAGCGGCTCAGATTCCATTGCGGTGCGGAGCATCATTCGCCTTACCCTAGGTTTCGACCACCGTATCGTTGATGGCGCCGACGCAGGCCGGTTTATGCAGGAAGTCAAGAAGTACCTGGAGAACTGGAACGAAGATATCGGCTGAGAAATGTAGGTGGACCTGACCCAGGGGCAGGCTTCGCGCCTGCCCCTGCTTTCTCTGAGGCTAATGCCCTTACAAAAGCCGCTCTGCTTCCAAGACCCGCGCAATCGCTTCCTCCGGAGTCGCTCCAATCGCCGAGAGGTGCCCCATCTTTCGCCCCTTGCGCGGCTGGTGTTTCTCATAGAGATGCAGACGCACTCCCGGGACCGCCAGTGCCAGATCGAAACGCGGTTCGCCTTTCAACCAGGTGTCCCCAAGCAGGTTGGCGATCGCCGCGGGCTGCACGACGCTTACATCGCCGAGCGGAAGGTCACAGACAGCCCGTACCGCTTGCTCGAATTGGCTGGTAACGCAGGCTCGTTCACTGGCGTGGTAGCTGTTATGAGGGCGCGGAGCAAGCTCATTGACCAGCAGGGAACCCTGCTTGGTGAGAAACATTTCGACTGCCAGCAATCCCTCGAGCTTCAACTCCTCCGCTAACCGTAGGGCGATCTGTTGAGCCCGTTGTTCAAGTTCCATGGGGATCGACGAGGGAATGACACTCCAGACAAGAATCTGATTCTCGTGATGATTGGCAGCGGAAGGGAAACTCTTGACCTGGCCGCTTGGCGTGCGTGCCACCATCACCGATATCTCTTTCTCCAGGTCCAGGGCCTGTTCTGCAATGCAGGGCCTTTCCCCTAGGGACAACCAAGCTTCATGAACTTCTTCGTGGACCGGACCCAACCGTCCGCTGAATCCGATCTTGGCTTGTCCCCGTCCATCGTATCCGCCACGCGCAGTCTTCACGAAACAGCGGCCGCCAAGCGCCAGGGCGGACTCTTGAAGGTCCGCCTCATTCTCAATTGCTCGATAGCGTCCGACCGGGAAGCCGTGATCACGCAACCAATCCTTCTGGACAATCCGATCCTGAATGATTTGCATGAGCGCCTTGCTTGGTCGAACCGGAGCGTATTGTGCAGCAGCCTCGAGGCAAGCGAGCGAAATCTGCTCAATCTCCAACGTCACGACGTCCGAGCCGCGAGCAAGGTCGGCGGCAACTTTGGCATCGTCCCAATCACCTTCGAAGCATGCGTCAACGACGAACCGCGCTGGGCAGGATGGGTCCGGATCCATCACGTGAATGCGATAACCAAGCGAACGAGCGGCCATCGCCATCATACGGCCTAGTTGACCGCCGCCCAGAATGCCGATGGTTGCGCCAGGAAGGATTGCGGTCATTGAGGAAGCTCTTCTGCAAGCACTTCGTCACGGCGCGATTCGCGCCATCCCCTGAGTCGTCCCCGCAGACCTCCATCCTGCAAGGCCAGGATTTCAGCGGCCAGCAACGCCGCGTTCGCTGCGCCTGGTTTGCCGATTGCCAGTGTGCCTACCGGAACGCCTTTTGGCATTTGCACAATCGAGAGCAGGGAATCAATGCCATTCAGAAGCGTAGCCGGGACCGGTACGCCGAGCACAGGCACTAGGGTTTTAGCCGCCAGCATTCCCGGTAGGTGGGCTGCTCCGCCAGCTCCGGCAATGATCACCTGCAAGCCTCGATCTTCGGCTTGCTCCGCATAACGGAAGAGCCAATCCGGAGTGCGATGGGCTGAGACCACTCGTACCTCATGCGCAATAGAAAATTCAATAAAGATATCGATGGCAGGCTTGAGCACCTCATAGTCGCTCTTGCTGCCCATCACGACGCCGACGAGCGGGTGCGATTCCATCCTGTGATTATATGGGCTCGCGCCATGCTCGCGGCGCCTTACCGTGGCAGGTTCTCCGACGATAACTTTAAAGCTTGATCTTCAGGGAATCGGCCTTTGAGGCCATTGTCTTCTCGATCGAAGACTCTTTTTTCGAAAGCCATGCATGGGTCAGCCTGAGGATGGCTCCCGAATTTGCCGCCGCCAACCCCGCCAACACTCCGCCCGCCACAAATCCAATCCCAAACTCCATAGCGCCTCCTAGTTGCTGTTCTGTCCCGATTGCGTTTTATGGTCCAATATGGATGCCCCGCGGTTGATTGCATAGAGCGAGCCGCACACCAGAGTTACATAGCCGCCGACCGCTCCTAGATCTGGCAACTGTTTGTTCCGTAAGACCAAACCAGTCACCCATCCGAGCGAAAAGATCACAACCAGCACCATACAAAACCTGGCGCTGGAGACGTTTCCGTCGGACTCGGACAGCATGGAACGAAAGAACGGTTTATTCCAGTTATCCATCGTGGCTCCTTGTTGAACCTGATCTATTTATGGTGTGCGAGTGCGTACACGACGACACCTGTGCCCGTGCCTATCGCGAACCATTTTGCTGCACCTACGGCGCGATGCCAAACAGATCCACCCTTTGCCGCAGTCTTCCACTCGTCGCGTTCGGCTTGGGTCAGTTTCAGTTGCTCCCCATTGTTTTGCTGAGTTGCAACGCAGGCATTCAATTTTACGTCGTTCTCCTGACAAGTAAGTTCAGCATCACGAATGACCTTGAAATCTACCTCCGGGATAACGACCGTTTGAGCCCCAGGAGTGGCCTGCGTCGCAGAGTCTTTCGGCGCCGTGTGTACCTCGAGCGGTTCGGGAAGATCGGCAAGCACGTCGGCGTCGGTGATGAGCTGGGTCGCGGTAACTGGTCGCCGCCTCTGCTCCTCGATTGAGGAAAGCCTCGTCTTCAGTGCCAGCTGCGCTTTTGTTTGCTGCTGCACCAGCCCCTCAATCTGTTTTTGCTGCTGGCCGTTTTCATTCGCCGCTTTGAGGCGTGCATCGTGTTCCTGCTTCCACCCGTGAACCCCGAAAAGCGCCACCAGTAGAACGATGGTTCCTGCAATCACAAGAAAACTCGACTTTATTGTCAAGGAGTACTCCTCACTGCCCGAAAGCTTGATTCGAGGCGAGAGATCATCTGCCTCCTAACTCCACTTGTAGAACGTTGGCTGATCCTAGCGCTCATGAAGGTAGCGGACTGCCACTTCAATCAGAGTGAAGATCACACCAAAAGCTGCGATAGCTCCCTTTGCGTGTTGTATTCCGCGTTCGTGCTGATCAAGTCGGTGTTCCAGCGCATAGAGCCGGCCCGGCTGTCCAGCGCCCACCAGGGACGCCATCTGGTTCTTCAATACCGCCATCTCACTCTTTACCAGCGAGAGGTCGTTGAGCACGGTTGTCTCGAAATCTGTCATCGCTTCCACATCGCTTTCGAAGTATCGTCTGTTTCCGCAGCAATGTCGCCATCACTGTTACAGAACAAGACAGTGCGATCACAAAGGAACGTTGATGAAGACCGCGCTGGAAAAGCGCGAGTAATTAGCAGGCGACGAAGCGTCGTATTGACGGATGAAGTATTGCTCGATTGCGGCCTCGCGGGGAATGGCGAAGTTGGATACGGGGCTCCGCAGTACCAGGTCGGCATCATTGCTCGGTCCGAAGTACCAGTCCCGGCGTCGCACCTCAAAGCCGCCCCCGGCCGGTGGACTCACTCCCGCTGCTATCTGAATGACTGTTCCTGTAACCGAAGACACTGCCAATAGCGTCAAGCTCGCGAGTACCGTCACCGCGGTCTGCGCCTGCTGTGGCAACCAGGCATCTTTGGGCACGCTAATTGACACTTTCATGGAGAGTGCCTCTGCCCAGTCATTGGCGAACTCGATTGTGTAGCGGGGTAAATCGGGCGATGAGGTGCTGGCCTCGATCGACACCGCACGAACCACCAAGCTCACGTTGATCCCCAGAGAGATCGAATTCACCGCCAGCAAATCTCCCGGCCAGAAGTCTTGAGGAGCCTGCAAATTGAAGCCCGTATAACTTCCCGACCATGCCGCGTCACGGCTGGTCGTCTGCGCAAGCAGAGTAAACGCCGCGTTTTCACAATCTGCCGAGCTGCGAGTAACCGGACTCGTAACGCTTCCTATCCACCGTGCCGTTCCCGGGATAGTGCCGTTTCCTTCTGCGCCGACGCTGGCTGAGTTGGCTAATCGAGCCACGGAACGATGCGCAGTTCGATACGTCACGGTGATGGTTTCATTAGCCGCTGGTATTGCGCTTGTGTAGAACCGCAGTCTTCCATTCCGCTCAATCCGGGCATCCGCACCCTGAGTGGCTAGCCCAAGTTTCCGCGTAAACGCACTTCCGCCTGGATCTTGACTCATAACCCAGACAGCACCCGCCTCAGTCACATGGATACTGGCGATGCTTCCAATCAGATTCGTGCTATTCACTGGAGCAAAAGTTACTAAGGCCGGTGAACTCACCACCCATCCGTCGTACAGCACCGTCGATATGTCGGTCGCTCCACTAGTCGTGTCCTGTACTTCGATGACCAACTTAGCTCCCGCCGGTATGGCATTGCCTCCGTAGCTGACTTCTCCGTTGCTTCCTACTGCATAGTAGGCGGCCAGGATCCGCTGAATCTCGACGCAATAGGTCCGAATGCGCAGGGTATAACTGTGTCCCGCTGTCGGAGTGAACGTGGCGCCCGCTGCGACGCCCTCTATTAATGGAGAAACAACCGTAGCCCCTGCCACTTGCTCTACCAGAAAACCTGCGAAACATCCAGCCGCGCTCACTGAGCCCGTATACAGCCCGCAGACAATCCCCGCGCTCAACGCTCCGAACTGTACCCCTCCCGCCTCAATCACCAATGCTCCGCCGACCTCCAGCTGATCGATAGCCACAACCGCTGTCTGTCCGTCGATGCCATTCCCTCCACTCAAGGTCAGACCGGCTGCGGTAAGGCTGATGTGCCCTCCGCCATCCTCGATCTGCCATAACACTGGATTGATGACCGCCCCCTGGAACAGATCGACCAAGGCTTTCGAGTGCGACGCGGTAGGGAAGTAGGGAAGAAGAGTCAGATCGAAGACCACCGTGCTGCCATCTCCGGAGAAAATCTCGGTGACATAGGCTGCTCCCTCCTCGGTCCCGCAAACGGTGATGTCATTGGCCAGAGTCTTTACTCTGGATGCGTTAAGACTCTTCACCTGCAGCGTCCCCGCAGATTCGCTTAGCACATGAGTCACAGTGCCGATCGGAGCCAAACTTAATGTGCCGGAAATCGCCGAATAAGCGGAACGTGCCATCGCTGCAATCGAGCCCGCGTTCTGCGACCAGCATTGCCCTGGATCAGGCATAAAATGCCCCACAGAAACCGGAGTGGCCGCTATATTCAGTGTCAGAAGAGTTGGATCCACCCTCGAGGTGAGTGCTGAGAGGAGTCGCCCCGCCGTCTGGCCGGCGGTCGCACGCGTCTGCGGAACGCTCTGCCGGTCCAGTAGCACTTCATCGCTTTCCGCCGTGAGCGTAAGCTGGCAAATAGCGCCGGTTGTTCCAGCACCTGCAAGCTCGCGTGCCGGTTCAGTGACCACATAGCCGGTGAACAGGACGACGCCGTTGTCATCTGTAACAATTACTCTTCCGTTTCTAAGGGGTGTCTCTGGTCCTGGAGCATTCAGCGCCAAAGCAAACGAGCAAATGGACGGCACATTCAGCTTCCGCGTTATAGAGACGGGCGGTTTGTTCAAAAGCGATCCGGAGTAGTCGATGGTTCCATTGCCGTTGAGATTGTCAATCGTCAGTTTCAAAGCACTGTCCCTTCCTCGCTTTAAAGCAATGTCATCGGACTAGGCAGGAAGCTGCGGAAACAAAGCACCTGCTCGCCATCGTTCGCATCAATGACCGGCATCGCTCGAAAGCTGGCACTAAGTGTTATCCAATCCAATAGCGGGATCAGTGTCTCAATGCTTTCGTGTGCGCCACCCATCGGCTGCAAGCGAGGATAGTGATAGAGGATCCGCTCCCGCTGTTCCCCGAGCATTACAAAAAGCGCCGACCACTCCTGAAAGAAGGAGCCACCTTCCCGATCGACGAATCCCTCAATCACTTGAAGCCTCATATTGGTCACCGGTGCGCCGGCGGGCAGAGCTTGAGCCAGCGTTAAAGCAGTTCCGCTGACCGACGCAACCAAAGCCACGTTGAAGCTAACCCTCCGTACGTAATCCGGATCGTTGTTCACACTCGCTGCGCTGCGAACATAAGCTGCGCTGACCCCGCTCCCGACGAATCCCGTTTGCCCGCCATAATCCAAATCGGCGACGACCATCTGCCCCGCATGAAAACTAGCCAGGTTCGCCGAAGGAAGATAGAGCGTCGTCGCCGTCGATCCAGGAAGCAAAGTCACCGCCGGCTTACCAGTACTTCCAGAGCCGTTCGCAGCGAGCGCTGAAGCGGGCGCCAGCAGGTTCATGTGTTCCGATCCTGCGCTAAGCGCCATCGACAACTTCTTCCAGGCAAGAAAGCGGAACGCGACGCTCGCTCCAATCATCTCCCGCATTTGCACTTGAGGAGCAGCGGGACTGCCTACGTTGAGAACACCCACCGAGCTGGCCGATGTTCGAGAAAAGTCGGCGATCCATCCAAGGTCGATCCAAGGAGATGGAGGACTATCCAGATTGAACGATCCATTGACCGACGGGTCGAAGATCGTGGGCTGCCCGGCCGCGCGGTTCACCGGAGCAAAGTAGGCCCGCACTCTTCGTGTCAACGGCGTCGTCGGTGTCGTATACGTCACAGCGGCTGTGCTCATAGCTCTCCCGGTTCCTGGTAGGCAAATACGGTAACGGCGGCAGAACGCGTCAGGCGGTCGCGGAGCGGAATGACCGCGGTAAACGCGGCCGCCGTCCAGAAAACCGGAGTGTTCAATTGCAAGACCGGGCTCTGGGCATAATTGAGCTTTGGCGTTGACGGCGGTGAAAGGATACTGACAACTTCAGCATCCATCTCCTCCATAGCCCGCCCTCGGTCTAAACCCGATGCCACTTGCGTTCCACCGGTCGTGTAGTGGATTTCGCAAACCATCTGCGCCATCACCAAAGGCAGGTAAATATCTGTCTGAAGTCCTCTCCAGCGCAAAACAAAAACATCCGCTGGCAGCATTGCAACTACCGCCTCCGCCTCTTCCACTAAGATTCCGGGACGCTGAGTACCACGCAACAGCATTGTCCGATTTGGATTCAAAAGCGCCAGCCTGTTGCGCAAGGCGACATAGAAGGTGTCCTTCGCATTTTGCATATTGTCCTCCGTCACGCCGTCAAAGCCGTATCGTCAAAGGGCTTGAGCTAACGCCTCTCGTAACTGCAGCCGATACAAATAGGCTTGACCAAACACCTCGGGCGCCGTCACTGCTTCGATCATGAACAACTTGCCATTGACCGTCACTCCCGCTGCTTGCGTAAACAGCGCATCGGCGGAACTCAACTGCAACGCTCCGACCAGCGCCTGGATCGCAGAGGCGGAGATTGACAGCTCAAACTTCTCCGGCTCGCCCTCCAGCATGGGTATGCGCACCCGGCGGAAGATGGCAGGGCTAAGCGGAAGCTGCTGGTAGGTCTGTGGCGTGATGCCGATCTGCGCCGCATCTCCCGCCGCGGCGTATACCGGCATCTGCAATCCAACCGAGAACCCGCCGAGGGAGCGCAGCAAAGCGTCCGCGGCACGCTGCGCGATCGGGCTGTAAATTCGAACACTTAGATCCGCGCTCATTGTGTCCTCTCTTTGTGCATTCCGCCGGCACCGCTCATCCTAGCCGATTTGCGATGTAAGGCCGCAGCAGCGCAGCCACTTGGCTATCGATGAGCGAATTAGAAAAATAATTCATCTGCAGCGTGTCTAACCTGCTCGACTTGACATTCAAGGATGGCGTCGACTGCATGTTCTTGATGATCTGCGCGCACGCCGACATCACGTCATTGCCGATCGCCATCAGGCCCACCGTGTAGGTGATCGCGACCTCGTTATAGGGAAGCCCCAGAATGTTCATCGGGAAGATTAGTTCTCCAGTGTCGAAGACCCAATCAATGGTGCTAGGGTCGACAAATGTCCATGCGCCCGGCAAGCCGAATGCCCAGGCTATCTCCGCCTGCACCGGGTAAATAAGTTCACCTCGGCGAGGCCGCGCATACCTGGCATTGATGCTCACCAGCGGTGAGCTCGACGGCGGAATCGCGACCAATGGAAGATAGCTCAAACGCACCGTCTGCGCGCCCTCTGTCAACCTCATCCGTTCGGCGTATTGTGCCGGATTCAGACTGGTGCGCCGGCAGTAGGACTCCATTAGAGCTGAAGCCGCCGTCACCCGGTCATCGGTCGTCGCTGGGTCCAGGCCGAAATTCGTATAATCCGTTGGCTGCAAATATCCCATGCTGGCACTCTCAATCGGTGGTTCCGCTCAACTTCGAAAATCAACAAGAAAGGCCAGTCCATTTCGGACTGGCCCGATCGTGCGCGGACTCAGCGGCTTCCATACCGCCTAGCGGTCAACAAGGACCTGATAGTGCGCGTAACTTGCGCCCTTCACCACGACCCCGCCAAACTTGACAGCAACATACTGAGAGGCAAGCGAGCCGGGGACTCCAAGCTGGAAGATCCGCGGCGAAGGATCGCTCAGCCAGTGGTACTCGATCATGTCCTCGGTCACAATGTAGGCCGGAAGCACCGCCGATCCCGAACCCGGCGTACCCGTGTAAGGAAGCGCCCACTCCGGGATCAACGGAAGCTCGCCGGCTTGAGTCGAAAGCGTCTTCACCGTGAAACCGGCGTTGATCTCCTTCGTCGCCAACACCACGTTGAATTCGGTCTTCATCTCTCGATCGATCAAATCCAGCAGCACCGGATTGGCATAAATGGCCGTGGGACGAATCTGATAGTTGGCGTTCGCCACCATCTGTGCGATTGTGGATTTCAGTCCATCCACAATGCTTGCCGTGGTGCCGATCGTCGTTGTGTTTCCACCCGCCACAATTTGGCCTATGGCGCCGAAGTACTGCGCCGTGGTTGGCGTTGAGAGCGACGTGTCGCTTCCGCTCCACAACCCAACATCATGAGTGGTGAGCACCCCCTCGACCGTATCCACCAGGTCCTTCGCCTGCAGATAGGCGAACTGCTTCTGTTGATTGCTGAGTTCGATATCGAACAAGTTGTAATTAATCTGTGCCACGATCGCCTTGAGCGGCACACTACGTTCGACTCGCGTCGGGCTGACAGTTGGAGCCACGATCGCGCGCGGATTCACAAACCCGGCCGAACCCGGATTCGGAATTGCCGTCTCTTCAAAGAAGCGCGACGGATGACCGGTCGCCGGCACTTGCTTGATGCGCTGGCCGAAGATGCCCCGGCGGCGAACAATATCCGTAATCTCCGTTTGATAGAGGGGAACTTCGATCGCACCAGGTCCGATAAAATCAGCTGCCGAATGGATGTCAAAGAAATTAGCGTTCATAGGTTCTTTCCGCCTGAACAGGCTCTCGCAGGTTAGGGGCACTAAAGTGCCGCTACTGTTACAAATTCCGGATCACCGCTTATCGACAGGCTCTTCCATCGATTGGAGCGACGCGATAAGGAGTTTAGCCTAGGAGTCCAGCACGCATCAGCTGCGACTTCACCGCAATCCGCTGTTCGAGGCTGAGGCCAACCAGAGCAGCGTCGAGGGCGCCGCCGTTGACTTGTTCCAAGGTGTCGATACCGTGCTTGGCCAGCAGATGGGAAGCCGCCACCGGCAGCGTCTTGCGGCTCGCCCCCGCTGCCGAAACTCCCAAGGATGCCTGGGCGCGTAACTCGGCAATCTGCTGCTCCGCTGTCTGCAGCCTGGCCTCGAGTTCGGTGATCCGTCCGGCCGGGTCGGGGTCGATCGTCGCCACCACCTTGGCGACCTCGCCACTCTGCGGAGCTCCCGCGCCGTTCCACCGTTCTTCGAGGACCAATGCTGTCTTCTGAAGTTGTGCCGCTGCGGCCGCGAGCTGAGTTACTCCGTCAAGCAGTGCGCCGTTGATTCCTTCTGTAGGGTTTTCCATGTACTTAATCTCCTTGTCGTCCCAGATTGAATAGCAGCTAAACTATGTCGCAGCCGTCGGTCTCCCGGCGAAGATCGAACCAGCATGCAGGTCGGCGCCCGGAGCGGCCTTCTTCAGGCGGAATGACGTATGCTGGTAAGCCGCCTTGTCCCGCAGCAAGATGGCCGCTCCCGTAAACGTTGCTCGAGTAAGCACCCAGACCGAAGCCCTCATATCGGCAACATGGGCATCGGCCAATTCATAGGACATGCCCATGCTTCCGGGCGCACCCTTGTGCATTTGTTCCTCCACCTCCGGGAAATCACGTCCGAAAAGATAGCCGCTCACGCACAGCTTGCCGGCTTCGATATCGGCCTGAGTCAGAATCCCGCACTTGCGGCGCGCATCATGCCCGTCCCACCCAGGCCGATAGTCGACCGCCATGCCCAGCAGGGATGGCAGTGCCGCCATCGCCGCATCATGGGTCAGGACGACCCGATGGCCCCGCGCTCCGGAAGGAGAACGGTCACTGGCGGCATCGACTACCGTCAGCACCCCCTCAAACGGAACCCGGTTTGGGTGCCCCATCACTCTCGGCATCGTCACTGCCATCGCCTCTAGTCTCATCAGATTTAGCCTTTCCCTGCGCCATCGATCCGGTTGTACTTACGCTAATCAGCTCACCACCTACAGTGGAGGCCAGGGCATGTTCGCAATGTAACTAGACTGCGGGCCGTCGGTGATTGCGATCTTATCGATTCAATTCGTCGTCGCCTCCTCTTTTTCACGCCCGATCTCAAGCGCTGGCAGAACGGGTGGGACGTCGCTCTCCGGCAATTGCCCCAATCCCCGCATCGCCCGAACTTCGTTGACTGTCAAAACTCCCGCAGCCAACAGAGCCGTCTGCATCGTGACCTCGGTCATCTCGTCCCGCGCTTCGAGATCGTTGAACACGAATTCGAACTCCGGCCAGCCCAGCTTCTTCGCGAAAAGGTCGCGCGTGATGTGTTCCGCTACCAGCTTCGCGAGAGGCACGATCGCGCTGCGAAAGGCCTCGTCGGCCTGCTCCGAAGCCGTCGATTGATTCACATCGCGCTCTAGGCCGAGCAGCATCGGGGGAAGAGAAAATGCGTTGCCCACCATACGAATGAGGAACTCCTGCCAGTTCAGCCGCAGATCGGCGTCAGTGCCAGCGGCGAAACGCAACACTTCCGGCTTCTGCTCGCTCGATATCAGCGGCACTCTTCCCGTGCCTTCAATCTCGTCCTGCCACCAACGGATCAGCCGTTCATGCTGAGACGGGCTGGTCTCGTTCAGCCACAACGCGTATTGCACCACCGAATTGCTGGCCAGCTTACCGGCAAACCGGTGCGCCCCGAGGAAGCTGTTGATCGTCTCGAACGCGACTTCTAAAGGCCCAAGCCCGAAGGGGGTATACGTCCGGGGATTCATGCGGAGATACATCAACTCGTCGTCCCGGAGCGGGATCAATCCAGGTGTCAACGTTCCGTCGAGCGGACTTCCCCCGAGTGGCGCCATCTGTCCCATCGCCAAACCAGTCGCTTGCGCGTAGCGAGGTGTCTCCGCGCTTCCGTCCCATTTCGCATTCACCTTGATCGTGGCGCCATCGACCGGCCACAACTCGAAAGGCCGCTGGCGGTCGCCGGTGAGCTCCATCTCGATTGCTCCGTAGCCGCCGACCAGAGTGTCCTCAAGCACCTGTTCGATTAACGTCCGGAAGGAATCGCCCAGGTTCGGACTCTCCAAGGTTTGCCGCAAGATGGCGCTGCGTTCCTCGAAATCAGGGACTGCAGCCGCCGGATAGCTTCGCTTCAAAGTGATCTGCCAGTCCAGGCTGGCAATCCTGTCCTTGATGATGTTGATCGCCCTGCGCGCAAGTGGAGTCTCCGCGAATCTCCGCAGGTTGACCGGGGTCGGTTTGGGTAGCAGACTTGCCGGCGCCTGATACGGTCCGAGAATTGAAGGCAGCGCGACCGTTTTCCTTGGTGTCGAAGGCGTAGCCCCGGCGCCGACCTCGCCAGTCCATTGCTTCCAGAGTTGTTGAATCGATCTCGCTACGTTCACTTGGAGTACCGGTCCTTTCCTGACACGCCGCTCTGCTTTTCAGATCAAGCTGCTATTCAGCTCGAGATGCTTGCCTGATCCAGGTGCAATCCAAATAGAAAAGGCATGGCGCCATCGCCATGCCTCGTTTCCCAAATGCTTGCCGTGCTTCTTTACCTTATTGGCCCGCCATCTCCATTCGTGCTCTTTCGGCTACCCGCGGAAGGTCCAGGGTAGTCAGCACCCGGATGGTCTCGCGCTCCATCGTGTCCACCGCAAAACGGTATTGTTCTTCCCGTTCAATATCGATCTCTCCTTCGGGTTCGTCCCCCTGGCCTTGAGTCTCCTTCATCTTCCCTCCTAAGCGAGAAGACCAGGACCCAAGCGGCTCAACAATGGCAGTCAATTCCAGGTCTGCTTTTTCTTCTCTTCTGATTCCGTCCTTAATTGCTGAAATGCTGAATGCCAGCACCTTCGCAGCATCTGGATCGGCTTCGAGAGAGACGGCCTGAAAGAGGCGGACTACTCCGTTCGGACGATAACCGCAATCGATGCGCAGCGGGTCGCCCGGTCTTGTGTACTGAGATACGGGGATCCGTTTGCGCATTCTCTCCCATACTCCAGCTACTTCGAACTGTCTGCGCATCGTCGCTACGATGGTTTGACGGCGGTTCTTCCTCGAGATAGCCTCGCGTTTCTGAGGCTCGACAAACAAGCGCATCAGCAGCTCTGTCTCGGCGATCAAATTCTCCGCGAGACAACGCTTGATCGCCGTCAGTTGCACTGAATTCGAGAGGGTGTCCTCAAATTCGGAAACAATTGAGCGGACACCGTCGCCGGTTTCCTCCAGCCGCCGGCGGATGTCCGCTTCCATTGCTTCCAGCCCCGCAATATCCGCGTCCGGGTCGAGACAGCGCACCCGCGACCAGTTGCGGGTAAATCGCACCACGGTCTCGCCACCGGCGCGCGGTTGCCCGGGTACCGTTCCCGCCTCGCGGAGCAAAACTCCGATATTCACAAATTCGTTCTTCACCCGGTCGGGCACATACCGCACCAGAAAGAACTCACACCGCCGACGCTCCTGCATTTCGCCCCATCCCGCTACCCATGTCGCCTTCAGCTTCCTGCAAAGATCGCGCAGCGCTCATCCAGTCTGACCGTCGCGCAGCGCTCGAAGCAAACGCTCGCGCATCACTCATCCAAGCCGACACTCGCGCAGCGCTTATCGAAGCTGACAATCGCGCAGCGCCATCCAAGCTGGCAATCGCACAGCGCCCCACCCCACGGCGGATATTCACATGACCGACTTGCTACCGCTATTTTCGTCCCAATCCACTCCTCGCATCACCTTCCCGCGGACATTTTCCCCCCGCCCCACCCACTTAGGAAAAGGCACGCGCGAAGATTCCCGAAACTCACCAATCAGCTCCCGGACTCGTGCCTGCCGCCCCAATCAGCTGCTCGACCAACCGTTCCAGCGCTCCCGTGTCGCCCCCATACCACTCCGGAGGGACCGTCTCCGCAATGCTCCAGATCTTGTCTGCCGCCATGTTTTCAATTCGTCCCAGCCAGGGCTCGAAGCTCTCCCAGCCGATCACTTCGTGGTATACCGCGTTGCGCGCGAAGACTCCTCGCAATGGCGCATCTACGAATTTCCACTCTCCCGCATTGAAGCAATATCCCTGATCGACGAAGGTGGCGAGGTAACGCTTCTCTCGATACTTCTTCGAAAATACCGCCTGTCGGCCGTTCCCGTTGCAAGTCCATTTGTCCAACGCCAGAATGCCAGGAAATTCATGAAGGTTCCTTACCTCGAGCAACATCTCCTCCGGCAGGAAGTCCACCACCTGCCCGGGCATTAATCCGCCCACAAAACGCGATCCGAACTGCAGCCCCGGAAGGCAACTCTCCCGGCTCCGGCTCAGCTCCATATCTAGCTCCGAGTTATTCGCAACCAGCCATTCGCTTACCTCGATCACTTCGCAGGCGGGAACTGTCAGTCCGGCAGCCTCTGCCAGCCGGGTCGCCATCAGCTCATTCGCTAGCACCCGAAGGTGCTGCGGGTTGTTCTGGAACTTGACGACATACAGGTGGTCGTCGGCGCCCAGCATCAATTGACTTTGAGCGCCCCCGCGCATCCGGCGGATCTGTTGCACAGCAATGACCGCCAACCCATTTCCTCCGATGGCCCTTTTCTGCCGCAGCTTTTCAAGTGACGAAGTGTTCCCAGATTCTACCCCTATATCGATAAGATTGGCCTCCGCATCCCATCGGACTTCCGGCTCGCTCTCCCCGCCATCTCATGCCGCGCCGCCAGTCCGATCGCCATCGCCATCAAGCAGTCGTCGTGCGAGCCCGACTCTGCCCCCGTTTTTCCATTGCGAAACCGGATAAACGTACGGCACTCCTTCATCAACCGCCGGCTCTGAAAGGTCCCTGCACTCTCGACCAGCGCTGCCGACATCGTTCCAATCATCTCCGGCCGGGAAAGGGAGGAGGTGAGCCATCCATCCTGCCCCTCCTGCTTGTAAACCCTGGGATACCGGCAGACGCTCCTCAAATACGCCAATACGCCCGAACCATGATTGTTGCGCTCTACGACCAGGATTGCCGTGCCATATTCACGCGCGAGCGCCGCTACCCGTAACGCCAGCTCCAAAGTTTCCAGCTTGCCCTGCAATTCCGCGCATTGCAGCCCCGTGGTCGTCTCAATCACTTGGGCCGCGGAAAAATCGCCTGCCGCACCGCCTCCCGCCGGATCTACCGCGACGATGTAGTCCCGCCCGGTCTCCGGCGGGTACCAGATCAACAGCTCCCCGCCATCCCGCGCCTCCACCGGCTCCGGCAGCTCGCGAAGGCGGGCATCCACTGAGGCTACATCGAAGACGCAGGCTCCGCTTGACAAGAAGCACGCGTCGGCATCCTCGGCATATTCTTGGCGCGCTAAATGGCGGAAGCCCGCTTCCATGCGGCGCCGGAAACCGATCTGTTCGCCGCGCAATCCATAGCGCTCGGCAAGCTGTCGTTCTTCAACTGAATACTGCGCCTTGGCGACCGGATCTCCAACATAATCCGCATCCCACCACCACGGGAAAAAATGCCGAACCAATCCCCCTCCGGCGCTCTCCCCACTGCGTCCGTCCTCCATCCCCCGCTGCCACTCCTCGTAGAAGCAACCGTCCGCTCCGTTCGGCGTCGACTCCAACACCAGCTCTCCATCCTTCGGCAGCGCCGCCCTCAGTCCCGCCAGTGTCTCGGCCGCATCTCCCGGCCAGCGCGCTACCTCCGAACAGTGCAGGTTCTGTATCGTCACCCCGCGTCCCGCATTGCGGTCGCCCGCCGTCTCCACCCGGTATTCACTGTCTAGAGCAGGGAAGACAATCTGCCTCGAACTTGCTCTGGCCGTCTTCAAAGCCCCATTGCGGAGCGAAGCCGGTAAAGCCCCAAGGAAGCGGTGCACACAGCGAAAGATGCTCTCCGCCGCCTCCTGGCTATGCGCCACCTGCACCGTCAACGTTCCCGGCTGAGTAATAGTCTTCAGGAAGAATCTTCCCGCGATCCAGGTACTGATCCCCATCTGCCGCGCCTTCAGCACGATGTTGTTCTGGCCGCGCCGTCTCTCGTACTCCCGCTGCGCCCGGTTCGCTCGCAATGGCGCCTGTTTCCCCTTCTTGTCCCGCACCCGCAGCAGCGACTCGGCCAGAAACACCGCCATGGTTCTTCCCCTTAGCTCCGGAGAACTGCGTTCGAGTTCCTGTCCCAGGTGCGTTAGGTCCGCCAGGCTGCCACCAGAAGTACGACATCGTCGCTCCATCCAAGCCTCCTCTCAGAAAACGGTTACGCATTATCAATCCAGATGTACTCCCGCCGGCGCGCTACCCTTGCGTTGACCGCACCAGCCTCCACGCTGCGCAGTAGCTGGGGAGCCGTTCTCTAAAATGCCTGCACCCACGCATAGGTCCCCGCCGTCGCCGTCTGCACACAGACTTGCTCATGGTCGGGCGTCCCTTGCACATACCAGTGCAGCGACCGGTTGGTTGCGTTACACGCCGGTTGGATCGCCGTGCCGGGAACGATCTGTAGACTTGGCACCACCACCTGCGCCTGCAATGCCGTCGCTCCGGTCTTGGTAGGCGTGAACGTCAGCGTTGAGATCGGACTGCTGCCCGAGCCCAACGACTGCTTCACTATCCAGTCGCTCGACTGCGACTGTGTCCCATCCCAGTAAGTCGCATTCAAGTCCCAGCCAGGAGAGTTATAGTTCAGCGATGACGTCGCCGAGGTGTTATAACTCAACTTGAAGGACGGTTGAAACGTACTGTAAAAGCCGACCGGCGCATAAAAGTTGAGATTCTCGAACGTTGGAGTTCCAGACGGCGTTCCGCCCACCACCACTTGCCAGGGATCATTCACTGGAGCAATGTTGTTCCAGAAAGAATCCGAGAAGTAGAGCGGCTGCGAGAAATAGTTGTTCGTCGAACTGGCGCGATTTGTGGCGTTCAGATAGACCGGCTCCCCGAATAAGGTCTGGGATGTCCCTGAGCAGGCCCGGTCCGCAACTACTGTCACTCCCGAAGGCAGCGCCGAGGTCACCGGCCCATACTGGTTCCAGAACTGCACATATCCAGAAGGTACATTGGTCAGGCATTGCATCGATCCAATAATCTTTGCGTTGAATGCGTTTGGAGAAATATAGTATCCGGCCGACAGAGGGTAAGCCGTCGCATTGTTCCAGGTGAATGTAGTTCCGAAGATCCCAGTTCCGCCCTCGACATCGAAGCAATACTCATACATCGAATCACACTCGGTCCCATAATATGCGTTCCCGTAGTCTGAAACTCCGACCGGGGAGCCATTCGGGTGGAAATGATAAAAGACATTGTCGCCCTCCAGGACCTCGATCGCAGCCGTGGTCCCCACCCCTCCGGTGGCGACGTCATAGAGGGTGTTATCGGTGAAATTGCCAAAGACGATTCCATAAGCCGCCGCAGGCAAGCTCGATATCATCACCGTAATCGCACCACTGCAATTGGAACCAGTTGTCACCGGAGTCACTGCCGTCACTACGCCACCCACCACCGTCACCGTCGCCGTCGGCATCACCTGACAAGGGTTTTTACTATAGCCGTATCCCAGCAGATATACCTGGTTTGTCGAACCGTAGTTACTCCCGCCACTCGTCACCGTGTAACTCGTCACCGAACCGCCAACTACGTTGGCCGTCACTGTAGCAAAGCTAGGCAGCGGATTGCCGGTTATATACACATTGCTCACCGGCGTCTGGTAGACCTGTCCATTGCTTCCATTGGCCGGAGTATCGCCAATCTTCATGAAGTGATCGCTTCCGCCGGCGCCCGAGCAGTTGATGTTCTCGATCTTCGATTCATTGACTCCGAAGATGTCCATGCAGGAAGGCGCCTTCTGGTTGGCGTTCACCCGGAAGTCCCGCAGCAGCAGCCGGCTCAGATTGCCGTTGATCGCGTCCGCGTGGTAGATCACCGCATTCGCGATCGTGCACGTCTGGGAGATGATCGTCTGTTCCTGACTCGCGCCTTGGATGGAGAGGGACCCAAAGTATCCATTCAAGGATGGAAGGATCAGTCCGCTACAAGTCGCGTAAATGCCCGGCCCTAGCACCAGTTTTGCGCCTGCATTGTTGGCTGCGATCCATGCATCCGCGGTCGCTGCCGCGCAGTCGAGTTCGGTCGTATAGACAGTGCTGCCCACCGTACAGCCCGCCGCCGGATAGCCATCCGCATAAAAAACCTTGTTGATCTGCCCGGCCGTAACCGTGGCCGCCGTTAAGGTGGTCGAACTGATGCTGCCAGCCGCGCTTACATTTCCAGTTGCAGTCAGGCTATCGGTTGTACTGCCGCCAGTTACCGTCGACCCGCCGGACACGCTCACGCCCAATGCGAAGCTGCCGCTGCCCGCCGTCGACAGGTTGCCATTCCCGTTCACGCTGAACTGCGTCTGCCACGCCGAGGTTTGAGGATTCCACTTATGAAATCCAATCCCCGCGCTGGCCCCCGTGTAATTAGGTCCTCCCAGAAACTGAAACCGATAGAGCGGATGGCAAAACGCCGAACAACCCAAGGGCAGAATCCCCAGGTTCGTGGTCGGCGCCGTACTCAGCGTGAAGGCGCTCCCAATTGCCAGCGGCGTGCTGTTCTGCAGATTCTCATTGCCCGACGTGCCCACATAGATGTTCCAGCCCGTTGCCAACCCGGCCGCATCCGCAGGCGGAGACGCGACCGTCATCTGCTGCCCAGCCGACACTGCCGCCATAACGCTCGGCGACACGATACCGGCTCCGCCTGCATAGGTGTACGCCGCGCGAACGCTGTAGCTTCCCGCTGGTACGCTCCCGCCAGCCGTCAAAACCGGGACGCCCGGCGCTGCCCAGTAAGGCATATCCATCATGTCGTTTTCATTGGCGATCTGCTCACCAATGCTGTTGTGTCCGTTTCCGTCATATACTGCGGCCGTCTGTTTATAGATACCGCTGATGTTCCCCACCGTGCGCTGGTTCGCATCGTCGACCAGCGTGAGCAGCGCCTGCGAGCCATTCGCATAGGTGGGCACCGAGACCAGAGAGCCGCCGGTTACGTTCACCAGGGATGCTCCCGAAGGCACGCTATATCCTTCTCCAGGCGAGATCCCGGCGTTAACGCCGCTTAGTTCGAGAATCAAATTACTGTGAGCAGCAAGCATGCCCTGTCCAGCAACACCGCCGGTGAACATCGAGACGTTTGAAAGCACCATATCGACCGCGGGGCCCGTTGTGCTGTCGCCCGCGCTCCCGCGTTGTTGTACCCAGCGTCCGTCCGGCACATACCCGCCAATGATCTCCGCGCAGGTATTGACCCCGCTGTCGTCACAGTTGCGCGTCAGGTTCGCGCCCGGAGCACCCAGCACCGAAAAAGCATCCTGCGCGTTTACATGGGAGTTCGTCAGTTTGAAAGACCGGATTCCCGTACCCCGAGCCTCGATCAGCGCTCCCGCCGGCCACGCTATTGCGGTCGTCCCGCTCGCGCCCCGTCCATTTGTCCCCAGGTACAATTTGCCATCTCCCGCGAACCCTGCCACTTCGACCACTTCATAAGTGCCCCGGGTGATCCCGTTTCCTAGGACAGATCCCGATGTGCTTCCAAACAAGAAGTCGGGAGGAAGAATCGTATAGGCAAGATAAGCCGGAAGTGTGCTCGGCACGTCGCTCGGCGACGTATAGAACTGCGGCATCCACGCCGTACTCTGCACCGGGAATGAAAGTGCCGTCGCACTCATCGATGCAGTCGTAGCAGTCCAATCTCCGATGCCGCCCGCAATGACTCCCGGGTTGACAAACCCGAGTTCAAAGTAGAAATGGTCGACGCTCGTCTCTTCCGAATTGAACGTCTTGAATCCACTCATCATCTGCAGCGATTTGATCGAGCCGCCATAGAAGCCGACATTTACGCCTTGATAGTTGTAAATCGCTGCATGTGGGTCAGGTGCAATAGCTCCCGCGGCCGGATACACGCCATTTACGCAATTCACGTTGTAACAGTAGCCGTCTGCCGACTGGCCGGGATAAAGCACTTTCGTGTTATAGAAGTAACTCTCATTGCTAGTGTTGGAGATAACCAGCGGCCATCGCGTCAGCATGATCGTCAAGTCGTGGCTCTCCAGGCGCTCCGTGCCGCCATTCAGCTGGAGTCCCCGTCCGCCGCCGTTGTACAGGCGCAAATTCTGCAGCCGGTAACTCACGACGTTATCGATCTCAACCAGCGTGCCCGTACTGGTATGCCCGTTGCCTTCAATCGTCAGATCGAAGATTCCGCCCTCGCAGTCGACGAATGGGCCGCCCACGCCACCGATGCCATTCGTGCACCGCGTCACCGTGATCGCATTCGCGGTGGCGCTGGTTTGTTGTAGGATCGAGCCTTCCTTGGAGATGCCTTTTAGCGTTACATTCGACGGAATGCGCAACTCACCACTGACCTTGCAAGTTCCGGTTGGCACTAGCACGGTCTGCGTGCCCTGCTGAAAGGTCTTTGCCGTCGCTGCATTCGTGGCAGCTGCTATCGCTCCCTGGAATGCCGCCGTGTCGTCCGCGCCGGTAGTGCCGTTCCAGTTGCACAAGGCTCCAAATTGAGGGCTGCCTGCGTAAATCTCTGTATTGACGCTCGCCGCAAACGCCGTCGGCATGTTGGTCGCTCCCACGCGTGCGGTTCCATCAAGAGCAGCTACCCCGCCCGCAACACCCACCTTGTTCAGAGGCAGCGCGGCATTCGCTGTAGCTTGTGCGGCATTCGCTGCAGCCTGTGCTGCGTTCGCCGCTGTCAAGGCCCCGCCTGCGCTCCCTGAACTCGTATCCACATACTCCTTCGTCGCTGCCTGCAGAGCGCCGGTCGGATCCGCCGCAAGCGTTAGCGGCCCAGTCAGGCTCCCTCCCGAAAGTGGAAGCAACGATCCGACTGAATCATCCACATAGTGTTTGTCCGCCGCCTGTTGGGCCGAAGTAGGATCACTGCTCAACAACAGTGGCCCCAACATCGTTCCACCGGTCGCAGATAAGTAGCTGCCCGTAATTGCCGAGACCGCCGCGTCGACGTATTGTTTGCTGACTGCCTGGATCGCCACGGTAGCCGGCACCAGTTGCGATCGAATCTCGCTAAGCGTCACGCTCGTCGCTGCCGGAACCACCCAGTATTCCTTGTTCACCGTGCCATCGCTCAGGTGATACACAGCAGTGTAGTAAGTGCCTCCCGGCAGCGCCAAGGCGTTGGCCGCGAGACTGAAAGACACGGCTCCATTCGCACCGATCGGCACCGTGATGCTCCCCGCGCCAATTGCTACATTCGTCGCAGTGGTAAACCCCGGCCAGCTTACGATTAGGGTTCCAGCCGCCGGCGACCCATCGGCGCGATAGATGACGTCGTGTATAGCGGTCGTCGCCGGCGCTTGGGCCGTCGCCACCAGACCCATGGCGAGCGGCAGTATCGCGGTCAAGCTTATCTGAAGGATGGAGCCCGCAAGGTTCTGGAGTCCTCGCCGGCTCGCATGCAAGCGCGTCGCGATTTGATGGAAAGCCTTGCTCATGGTCATTGTTCCTTCGCTCCGCAATTGACGCCTCTTTCCTTCATGTCGCCATTAGACACTGCCTCGGAGTCAACCTTGATATCTCCGCCACTCTTGCTAGCCTCGTCCGCGTGCTGCTTTCTGATTTCTGCTAACAACAGATCGGCCAGACTAGGCTCCGCTTTCCCTCGCTTTTGACGGTGAATATCTTCCTTCACCCCGCCGATATCAAAGAGGTATTTGGTGTGCGGCAGGCTGCCTTTCTCCGATGCTTCCGCCATCCTCACCATGATCTTGGCAAACCTTCCAGAGATAACTCCCTTTGTATGCCGCCGGTAATTTCGCACCGGCTTTTCTTTCTCACCTTCATCGAGAGCCGGCAGCGAAATCGATGGAACGGCTTCAGCCTTCTTCAGGGTCGCCTTGCTGCCGGCCGCCTTGTTCCGCGGTTTTGCGTTGACGCGCAACGCAGCCTTTTTCGCGGGGGTCTTCCAGCTGCTTTTCTCTTTCACGGATCGCCGCCTTACCTGGAGCCAAAGCAAAGTAGTCATCGTACGAAACCATCAAGTCGAACAAAACTTACCCTGGAGAAACCTTGCTGATCATGATCAGACAGCTTCCGGTAACTCTGCTTTGCTCAAATCTCGCCCAAAAAGAAAAGGAGGCGCAGGCAGCGCCCCCTTCACTCACTTCTTTCTTGATCTCTATTATTAGAATACCAAGTTTACCCCTTTCACTATGCCAGCTTTTGTGATTTATTATCTCGAACTGAATCCTATACTTAGCCGCTAAATCCGAAATCTGGCCCCTTGACAACTTCTAGACTTACTCAAAAAGCTCACATTCAAGAAGGATCCCGGTCAGCTTATCGATCGCCTCACCGTACTTGCGGATTACGGATCGCAGCGACAAGCCCGTCAGTGACACTGTCTCGCCTTGGGTATATTCCTGAAGAGCAATCCTCGCCACGAGCTGTCGCGAAAAGCCGTCAAGCCGCGCTAAGCATCTCTCGACGTCGATCACAAAATTGATGTTGTCATCGAACCCATGCCTGCGAGAGCTTGAGGCCTTCCCCCGCGTAATAGAATCACCCAGCATGGATGGCGAACGGCCTATATGCATAGATGCTCGCATATATCGGTGAAGCAGCGCTTCCGTCCGTTTGCGATAGAACGCCAGGGTTTCGAACGGCTCTGCATAAGTTGGCGCTATCGCTGGTCGCGCCCGATTGCTCGCCCATATTCTCGGTAGAATTGGCGCTGCGCTCATCGCGCACTTCCCATGCCGGCTGCAAATAGGGTTACCATGCCGCACGGTCGTTTCCGCCGTCCTCCCGGTCTGCGCCGCAGCCGCGGGCTTGGAAATTCCCCTAACTTGATTGCGCAGCTGGCGCAATACACCTGCCTTACACCGGATGTCCGATACCAGAGCGAACCGCAGCTTTCGCAAATCTTCAAATCGATGAGCTGATGCATTGTCGATACTCCATCAGAGTGCGTGGAATCCGCATGGCAACTGCAGGGTCGCCGCCACACGGGATAGAGGAAGCTCTGGATCGCGGACGCGGACTCTTCTGGCCCGGCTGCGTGATGCGAGTAGGCTTCCGTTCTTGGTCATGGTAGGGATCGCGGACGCGTAATTTCGGGGAAGAGGGCTAAGGATATTCTGAGACTGCCGAGCCAGAAGAATCCAGCCGTTCTCGGCATACCTTCCTTCTGTCACCCTCACGCGCAAGCAATCCATGGCCCATAACGGACCAGCCCGTTAGGAGCAATGGCTTTCCTATCCGGAAAGATTCTTCCAGTAAAGGCCTGCTTGCAGTTGTAAGAGTGCGAAGTTGAAACTAAATCTATCTATCTGGAAAAGTCCGGTCAATCAACTCCGTGCTCGCCATAGACCCGAATCCCCCCAGGGACGATGGACCATACGGAAACACTGGGAAACAGTCGTAATTTTGTTTTCTTAAAGCTAAGTACGCTCACTGGAAATTAGTTAGCTCAGAGCTAATCGCCAAACCATGAACTCCTCTCAACTACATGAACGGCTACGTCTTGAAATAGTCGGCCTTATTCGTCGCAAAAAGCTGTCGGGCTATTTGCTTTCCCGGAAGACCGGCATGTCCCGGGAACACATCTCGAACTTCCTGAGACGAAAGCGTGGGCTCAGCCCTGGAACCGCTGACAAGTTCATGGGCGCCCTGGGGCTCACCGTGGCCGATCTCACTCGGGAGGGTAAGCCCGATCTCACGGAGAACAGGCCCCAACTGCCACCTGCGAGTTTCCGCTCCGTTCCCCTGGTAAACTCCGCAACCGCCTTGCACGATCCTCAGCTGAGCTCCAGGGTCACCCTCGATTTCATCCCAATTCGCAAAGGACTGCTCGAGGCGCTGCGCGACAAATGCTCCTCCACCCGGCGCCGGCAATGGGAACGCTTCGTCGCTGTCCAGATCGGAGAAGAAGACGCTCGTTTCATGCAGCCCAAGATCCCCGCCAGAGCGATCGTGCTGCTCGACCGGCACTATACTTCCGCGATCGGTTACTCGCCCAACGAGCGAACCGTTTACGCGGTCCAAGTCAAGGGGGTGTTGGCCTTCCGGTATCTCCAGCAAACAGGGAGGCAGCTCCTCCTGAGTGGCGACAATTCTGCATACGTTCCAACCCTCTTGCCATTCGGTGCGGGCCAGGCCGCAGGGGACCTTATCGTCGGCCGCGTCTTCCTCGTCCTCTCTGAAACGTGACCGCCCACCTCGTCTTAGGCAAGACTTGGCGAACTTTGGTAGCATCGCACCGGAGGATGTTCATGGAACAGGCACAGAATTCGCCCAGCGGACTACGCCGCAGCGAAGACATCGCCCTTGATTTGCTCAAGTTCGTCGCATCGGTCGCCGGTGTCGGTCGCACCACCACCCCGTCGACCGGCTTCACAACCCCTTCCGCTCCTAAGCAGGAAGATCAAATCACCCACTTGCTGGAGCTGTATACCCGCTGCCTGCGCGTTGTCGAGGACAAGGCCTGATCTCGAACTTGCCAGCAAAGCGTTTTCCACTGACAGCAGGGCAGCAGGAAGCCAGTCTCCGGGTTGCGGTCTTTGGCGCGGGCGCCTTCGGGCGCAACCACCTTCGGGTCTATCGCGAACTCGAGCAGGCTGGTCATGCCGTCACGTTAGTTGCCGTCGTCGATTCGAATCCAGACCAAGCGGCGCAGGCAGGCGGAGAGTGGCAGATTCCCGCCTTCGCCTCAATCGAGGAACTCTCCGCCGCCGCTCTCTCGATCGATGCCGCATCGGTCTGTGTGCCGACCACCGCCCACTTTCCGGTCGCGTCCGCACTCCTCGAGAACGGCATTGATCTGCTGATTGAGAAGCCGATTGCGTCCTCGACCGAGGAGGCTGATCGCCTCATTGAATTGGCGCAAAATAAAAACTGCGTTCTCCAGGTGGGCCATCTGGAACGCTTCAATCCGGCCGTCGCTGCCATCCAGCCCTACCTGAATGGCCCGATGTTCTTCGAGGCCCACCGGCTGAGCGTCTTTACTCCGCGTGCGCTCGATGTCGATGTCGTCCTCGACCTCATGATCCATGACCTGGATATCGTGTTGAAGCTGGCCAACTCCCCCGTTCGAGAAGTGCGTGCTGTCGGCCTTCCGATCCTCTCGAGGAAGGTCGACATCGCTAATGTCCGTCTCGAATTCGAGTCAGGTTGTGTGGCCAACTTTACTGCCAGCCGGGTCAGCACCGAGCTCGTCCGCAAACTTCGCTTCTTCCAGCCTCACCAGTACGTCTCCCTCGACTACGCCCGAAAAGACCTGCTCCTTATCGACGTCAATCCCACCGCAGGCTCTCCGGCCGGGTTGGGGTTTACCAAGCCGCAGATTTATCCCGGCGAGCCGCTTCGCCTGGAGCTGGAAGCCTTTATCCATGCCGTCCGGACCCGCCAAGCACCCCAGGTCACGGGAGCCGATGGCCGGGCCGCCCTGGCTCTTGCTTTGGAGATCAACTCGACCATCGCTGCCCACGCCGAGAACGCCGGTTTGAATCGCTTCCAGGAAGAGAAAAGACACGCGGTGACAGATTGACGAAAAAGTGAGACTACAGCGAATTCAGCTTCAGAATCAGTAGCGTCATATCATCGTGCTGCGGAGCTCCCGCAGTGAACTTATCCGCTTCGGCAAAGATAATCTTCAGCACTTCGCTCGCCGACGCTCCATTGGCTGACGCAGCGGCGGCCATCATCCGCTCTTCACCCCACTCCTCATCATCCTTGGTCATCGCCTCGCTGATCCCATCGGTGTAGGTGACCAGCAGGTCACCGGCTCGAAGCTGCACGCTCTGTTCGCTATACGGAGCGAAAGGGAGTAGACCCACAACCGGACCGTCAGCCTCCAGTCGCAGGATCTCCGAGGAGCCATCCGGCTCTCTGCGCAAGATCAGCGGAGCATTGTGGCCAGCATTGACGCACTCCAGCACCTGGGTCACCGGATCCAGCGCCCCAAAGAAAAACGTAGCATAGCGATTGCTCGCCGAGGCTTCATAGACCAGCCGGTTTACTTTATCCATCAGCTTCGCGAAGTCCCGCGGATTATCTAGCGTGACCCCGCGCAGCGAAGCTCGCAAGCTGGCCATCAACAACGCAGCCGAAATCCCTTTGCCGGACACGTCGCCAATCGCCAGCCCCAGCCGCCCATCCTGCAATGGAAAGACGTCGTAGTAGTCCCCGCCCACTCCCAGTGCTGGCCGGCAATGGCCAGCGACATCTCCACCCAGAAGCATCGGCATCTCCTGGGGGAAAAGCCGCTCCTGCACCTCGCGGGCGATCTCCATCTCCCGGTTCGAACGTTCCCGTTGGGCAGCTTCCTTAGCGAGGGAGTGAGCGAGTTCACTGACCTCGAGCGCCATTCCCGTCTGGGTGGCAAGCACCTGCAATAGATGCAGGTCGGATTTTGAATACGCCGCCTCCGATTGCTTCGGGCCAAGCGCCATCACCCCCATCAGCCGGTCTCTCCCCGGAAGCGGAAGCAGCAGTTCCGCACCCAGGTCGTCCAGGGTTTGACGCTCCACCTCATCTGCCATCAGGTACCAGGCATCGGGATCTTCGCGGTAGAGTTCCGCAGGCGCATTCGTGTTACTCAGATTGCGGATTGTGGAAGAATTGACCGCTAGCGCAAGCGTACCGGCATTACCCGGGAAGTGGCCGACAGCTTGAGTGACACAGAAAGTCGCCCCATCCCGGAGCAGCATGCCGATTTGCGTGACATGCAATGTCTCGGCAACGCATTTCGCGACCGTCTTCAGCAACGGGCCGCTCTCGGTGTACTTTCTCACCTCTTCGGAAAGCTCGTTCAACACCTGCTCGGAGTCATAAGCCTCACGAAAAAACTTCTTATCCAGCCAGTTCTTCGATTGCCTGCTGAAGCCCAGCCGCAGAAGAAGGATGAGAACAATGAAAACGACCGCCTGCCAAAGCTGATCGCGGGGGATCTGCTTCTGCGTCAATAAAGGCAGCAGAAATCGATAGGTGACGACCGCCGCAAGCGTAAACTGTACAACCAGAAGCGTGGCCTTTGCCAACGCATACTTGGTCCCCTGACGGACGAGAATGCTGACATCCATCGCCCGCTGAACGAGGACCACGTAAGCCAGCGCCACCGGCGCCAGGAGAAAAAGGACTGCTCCTAAGTAGGCGGCCCATAGGTGGGCAGGAGTATTCGGTGAAAAGCCCAGATCGGGTAGCAGGACAAAGACGACGATCAGAGCGCCGACACCGGTCCCAGTGCCTGCGAGCAGGATCCGAAGCCGGCGACGCGCATCCTCGGTCGATGCCGAAAGTAGCTTATCCGACATCAAAGCGATATAAAAGCCGACGCAGACGAGCGCCAGGGCATTGTCGAAGCGATCGACCTGAGTCATGAGCTTGGCGAATGCCGGAGAATTTCCGCCGTAAAAATATTGGCCGATCGCCTGCTTTATTTCGAGCAGGCCGCAGACCACGGCCGGCGCCAGGATGACCCACTTCAGCCAGGGCCGCCTGACGTCGATCCGTGACCGCTCGGGGAAGTAGACGGCGAAGGGGACCAGAGCAAGGACCCCGAAGTTTTGCAGCAGCTCGTAGTAGAGGCCGCGGAACAAGAGCCATTCGCCTGTGGCGAATCCGGTTCCCCAGGCGAAGACCACCGCGGGGTAGAGCAGCAGTACGAGCAGCAGCCACGCGTTCGGCTCATCGGGCTTTACGAAGACCACCCAATAGCCGATCAACATGCTGAAGAGCGGAAGCAGGTCGAAAAGAATGAAGCTGCGCCAGAAGACCGAGGCGAAGCCGGGGGGTACTCCAAGGAGAGTCTGTCGGGCGGCCAGGGTGATGACGGCGCTTCCGCTCGAGCCGTCCGGACGCCTGAAATCCACTGTCAGCGATTCGCCGGGAGAGGCCGGATAGACGATTTCAATGAACTGCATGATCCCCGCGTAAGGCACGCCGTTAAGCGAGTCGATGGTCGAGCCTTTGACCAGGCCTGAGTGTTCTGCCTCCTGCTGCAGGCTGGCGACTCGGCGGTTGTCGGCGTTCACTTCGAACGGCATGCGGGCATGCTGCTCTGGATGCATGCCCAGCTCGAAGCGGTCGCGAGTATCGGAGAACCAAAAGACAATTCCCGCCAGAGCGATCATGGCCAGCAATATTCTGAGCAGCGTCGAGTAGCGAGAAGATCTCATAGGCGAATCGTCACCATACTAACTCGAACATACGGAAACGCCGCCAATCGAGTTCGCCAGCTCCCTAGGTCAGCGAATATCCTCTAGTCTTTGCAGGCTCTTAGGAGTTCATTCATGATTCAATCGTTCCGCTCCACCACTCTCATCCTCTCTCTGTGGATGCTGCCGCTCCTCGGCACGGCGCAGAGTTCCGCGTCCCCTTCATCGCCCCCCCATGCCTCCCGCCGGCAGGGCTCCCATGCGCCTGCAACCCGGCCGGCCATCACCGGCGTCTCCCACCTGGCGGTCTACGCCACCGATCCCATTAAGACCGCGGATTTCTATCAGCGCATCGTCGGTTGCGAAAAGACCTCGGACTTTGAAGATCATCCCGGAGTACGCTACACCTTCAACTCAGCCCAATATGTCGAGGTCTTGCCACTCCCAGCCTCTGCCGGTGAGGATCGCCTCGACCACATCGCTTTCCGCACCGCCAATGTCGAGGCGCTCCGGCTCTACCTGCAAGGCCATGGGGTACCGGTTCCGGACCGGATCAACATCGGCCAGGACGCCAACAAGACCAAGTGGCTCGAGGTCAAGGATTTCGAGGGGAACCGCGTTCAGTTCGTCGAAGATGCCAAAGCGGCGGCGGGTCAGCCGGCAGCGCCTGATACGAAACTCGTCGGCCACCACATCATTCACATTGGGATGGCGATTCGCAATCGAGCCGAGGCCGACAGCTTCTACCGGGACGTCCTCGGCTTCAAGCTTTATTGGCATGGCGGGGTAGATCCAGACCAGACTGACTGGGTCTCAATGCAGGTCCCGGACGGCACTGACTGGCTTGAATATATGCTGACCAGTGGCCCTTCAGGATCCGGAATTCCATACCGCATCAGCCAGAAAGCGCTTGGTGTGCTGAACCATCTCTCGGTAGGCGTCCCGAACATGGCGGCTGCGGTTGCGACCTTGAAAAGCGAGAACCGCGTCGGCCCTCGTGGCAATGGTCCGCAGATTGGAAGAGACGGCAAGTGGCAATTCAACGACTTCGATCCGGACAACACCCGCCTGGAATACATGGAGTTCACCCCGGTGAGGGAGCCCTGCTGCGCGCCGTTCACCGGACCGCATCCAGCAGAAGGGAACTAGGGCCTGTTAAAACGGTGAGGATGGCGAAATCGTTGCGGGTTTAGTAAACAGGCTCTAGCCGGAGCAAATACGTGCTCCCCGACACAAGGATTTGCAACCATGGCCACGTATGATCGGTTCGGGTTGGGTCTGCTTCAACTTCGGACAGCTATGCCTGGACGCGTAGCTGCCGCACTCCTGCTGATCGCAATAGCAAGTTCGTACGCCTGGCCACAGGAGAGCCAGCAAAAGCCTGGACAATCCCAAGGCGCCGCGCCGGTGCGCCCGGCGAAACTCGCAGAGCAAGCCGCAGAGCAAACGGCTTATGTGCAGGAACTCGACTCCGATGCCTTAGCCCTGGGGAAGATTCCTCCTGATCCACTCTTTGCTACAGACCCGCTGCGCCCGATCCTCAAACCGATCGATCGAACTGCCCGCCAATTCGTTCCTTCCGGCCGTATGGCATTCAGTGCGACCTATACCTTCCTCAATCAATACGCCACCCTGACGCCCAATGGAGTTCGACACGACCAGACCAGCGGTCGGCTCGATTTTTCCGGAACTTGGGTAGCCTACGATCACGAAAGTTCGTCCGGATCGTTCAGCCTGCTGGTTCGCTCCGGTACGAACATCGGCATCAGCCAGCAATTCGATCTCAGCGACCGGCTCGGCTCCGGGCTTTTTCTCAACTGCTTGCAAGGGGGCGGTCCGCAGCGCCCCATCATGGTAAATATTTTGTACTACCGGCAGGATGTTCTTGCCAGGCGGCTGTCGTTCTATGTAGGCAAAATCCATCCCAACGAATACGTCAGCTTAAGCATGTACAACAATGACGAACGCAGCCAGTTTCTCAACGGAGAAAATGACGGTAACCTGGCCATCGCTTCTGATGGAACTTATGCCGGAGGGGGAGCGGTCGAATTCCAGGCCACTCATCATCTTTATTTTCACGCTCTGGCCGTTGACACCGAAGGCTCCGCGCAGGCGAATCTAAAGACCTTAGCCGATCGAAAATACCTGGAGGCGCTTGAAACCGGCTGGTTTGCCGGTACGCCCGGCAAGAATTACCAGAACTACCGGTTCATCGTGTGGCGGGATGACACTGCTAATCTCGGTAGCGGCTACGGAGGAGGCTTTGCCTTCGAACATGAATCCCTGAATGGATGGGCGCCCTTTGGCCGTTTCGGCTTCGCCAGCGACACCGGAACCAGCATCAAGCAGACCAACTCCCTCGGAGTTGTCAACACGCATCCATTCCGCCGTCGCGGCGATCTGTTTGGAGCGTCGTTCAACTACACCGAGCCAAACCATCCCGGCAAGCGCCATGAAAGCCTCTTCGAATCCTTCTACCGGCTGCGACTTACCAGCAGCATCGAAGCAGGCCCGGACGTCGAAGTCTCGATCCATCCAACCTATGCCGCCAAGCCCTATGCCACGACCCTGATCGGCACTCGCATGAAAATCATCTTCTAGAACGTCTGCGCAATCTCCGGTCCGGGCAACTGCTCTTCCTCGTCGCTGCCTCTGGCGCGACGCTCCGCCTCCGGCTCCAGGTGGTTTCGAGTCAGACCAGCCTTTAACATCTCAAAAGCTTCTTCGGGAGTATCCACCATCTGCAAAAGATCGCGATCGCTCGGCGAGATCGCGCCCTTATCGACCAGAACGTCGAGGTTTAGTACCTCTTTCCAATAAGACGATCCGTAAATCAACAGCGTCATCTTTTTGTTCAGTTTGTGGGTCTGTCCAAGGGTCAACAACTCGAACATCTCGTCGATCGTGCCAAAGCCGCCCGGAAAGACGACTAAAGCCTTGGACATATAAGCAAACCAATACTTCCGCATGAAGAAGTAATGAAACTCAAAGTTCAACGACGGGGTCACGTAGGGGTTCGGGCTTTGTTCGAAGGGAAGCCGGATGTTCAAGCCAATGGTCTTGCCGCCCGCCTCGTAAGCGCCACGATTGGCCGCCTCCATGATGCCTGGACCGCCACCTGATGTCACGACGAAGCGGTGGCGGCGAGATTTGATTCCGCGGCTCCATTGCGTCAGCAGAAATGCCAGCCGGCGGGCGTCCTCATAATAGCGGGACATCTCGACCGCAGCTTCTGCCCGTCGCAGGCGAAGTTCGCTCGTGTCTCCCTCATCGATATCGGCGTCGCTGGCTGGCTGCTCTTCGATCGGCGCCGCCTGCAGCGACCCAGTATTCGCTAGAAGCTCTAATTGCTTGTGCGCTTCGTCCAGGGCGCGGAACCGGGCCGAACCGAAGAAGACGACAGTGTCCTGAATACGCTCCCGGCGAAACCGCGCCAGCGGTTCGGAATACTCCGAAAGAATTCGAATAATCCTGGCGTCGGGGCTATTCAGGAATGGAGCATTTTCATAGGCCAGCGGCGCTCGTCCCAAAGGATCCGGCGCCGGCACTGCAGAGATCGGAGACTCCTCACGAGAGGTGGACGCCATCGCTAACGGTCCGATTCGCGATAATGAATTGCCTCATGAAAGGCGATCCACAAATTTAATAGACCGAACCCGGAGATGATCCCTCGCACCGAGCCATATGACGCCAATTCTCCGACCCCGGGCAACAAGTGGAACAGGGGATTATCGTCCCAGAAACGGGGCCACCAGGGCAGCACCAGCACGAAGATGCCTAAATAGAGCCGCACTGCTACCCGCAGGAACAGCTCAAGCCGCTGCAGCCAGACCGGCGCAGGCTGCTGCAGCTTTGGGAGTGGCTGCGGCTCTGGTTCGGCCGAGCCGCTCGGAACTTCCGACGAAAACAGGTTCGGCTGTTGGTGCATTGTCTTTAGACGGATGGAAGCCACTCCTCGCAAATTCCATCCTGAACCTTCAAACTAACACAGCAGAATGATCGGCTGCGGGTACCCGCGTCCGCAGGGATGTAGTCGAAAATCTCGTGAATTTCAAGCGGCACCGTCTCCAAACGGAGCTCCGGACTCCACTCCGCGTCTCCTTACTGCGAAGTCTGGCGCCGCGGCCGACGGTTGGCCTGCAGTACCTTCTTGCGCAGCCGCAGCGACTTCGGCGTTACTTCAACCAGTTCATCTTCAGCGATGAATTCAATTGCCTGCTCCAGATTGAACGCCTTGAACGGCACCAGGCGGATCGCTTCATCGGCGCTCGAAGCGCGCATGTTGGTAAGCTTCTTCTCGCGGACGACATTCACATCGAGATCATTGTCGCGATTGTGCTCTCCAACGATCATGCCCTCATAGACCTCAACCGTCGGCCCCAGCAGCAGCGTTCCCCGTTCTTGCAACCCATTCAATGCGTACGTTGTCGTTTGTCCCGCCCGGTCCGAGATCAGCGCGCCTGTAGGACGCTGAGGAATGTCTCCCTGATGCGGGATATAGCCATCGAATATCGTGTTCATCACGATCGTTCCACGAGTCTCCGTCAGCATCTCGCTGCGCAGTCCGATCAGCCCGCGGCTGGGCACACGAAACTCCAGCCGGACCCGGCCATACCCATGGTTATGCATCTTGACCATCTCACCCTTGCGCGGCCCGAGCTTCTCGATGACTACGCCGACAAAGTTGTCCGGTACGTCGATGGTGAGGTGTTCGACCGGCTCCATGAGCTTCCCGTCAACCTCTTTGGTGACAATCTCGGGTCGACCGACCATCATCTCGAAGCCCTCTCGACGCATGACTTCGATCAGAATCGCAAGCTGCAGCTCACCACGCCCGAGCACCTTGAAGCTGTCCGGGCTTCCCGTATCTTCCACGCGAATCGAAACATTGGTGAGCAGCTCTTTCTCTAGCCGCTCGCGAATATTACGGGAAGTGACATACTGCCCCTCCCGACCTGCCAGCGGAGAGTTGTTCACCGACATCTGCATGGCGATCGTTGGTTCATCGATGACGATCAGCGGCAACGGCGCCGGGTTTTCGAGATTGGTAATTGTCTCCCCGATGGTGATGCCCTCGACACCGGCCACGGCGACAATGTCGCCTATCTCGGTCTTCTCGATGTCGGTGCGTTTCAAACCACTGAAGCTGAACAGCTTCGTGATCTTCGCCTTTTGCAGCGAACCATCCCGCTTGGAGATCGCTACTTCCTGGCCGAAGTTCAACGTTCCGCTGAAGACCCGCGCAATGGCAAGCCGGCCAAGATAATCGGAGTAGTCGAGGTTCGTCACCAGAATCTGAAGCGCCCCCTCGGCGTCGCCAGTCGCCGCTGGAATCGTGCTCACAATCGTCTCAAAGAGCGGTTGGAGGTCCACTCCGGGAACTTTCAGGTCCATAGTCGCCGTCCCCAGCTTCCCGTTGGTGTAGACCACCGGGAAATCAAGCTGGTCTTCGCCGGCGTCGAGATCGATGAAGAGGTCGTAGACCTCATTCAAAACTTCCTGCGGCCGGGCATCGGGACGGTCGATCTTGTTGATGACCAGGATCGGCGTCAGCTTTGCTTCGAGCGCCTTATTCAGCACGTAGCGGGTCTGAGGCAGCGGCCCTTCCGAAGCATCGACCAGCAGCACCACGCCATCCACCATCTTCAGCGCACGCTCGACTTCGCCACCGAAATCGGCGTGTCCGGGAGTGTCGACGATGTTGATCTTCGAGTCGTGGTAATAGACCGCGGTGTTCTTGGCGAGAATGGTGATGCCGCGCTCCCGCTCCAACTCATTCGAGTCCATGACGCGCTCGGTGATCGCCTCATTGGCGCGGTAGGTCCCGGCCTGCTTGAGCATCGCGTCTACGAGCGTTGTCTTGCCATGATCTACGTGGGCGATAATGGCTATATTGCGGATAGTCGTACTCACGGGCGCGGGTTTCCTTTTATCTTTATGTCGTTACTATGTCACTGCTGGATATTTCCTGGCTGGGGTAAAGCAGGCAGGGCACGAACAGCTAGACCTCTAGTTTAACAGGCGAGGCGAACCAGAGTGTGCCGTTCTGGATCGCCGGCTGAGGTTGAGCCTCCATTCCGCTGCTAAGCCTTGAGGCCTGCACTGCTTAAGCCAGTAGGAGACCAGCCGCTCGGCAGCTCTCGATCAGAGCGTCACAGAGGGAAATGCGGTGGCTTGTTTGGAGAGCCAATCGCCTCAAAGTAGACCCCTCAATCACCAATCGTGCCGGGGAAGGTCGGTCGTCTATGATGTCGAGGCGATCGACTGAACACTCTCGTCGAAGTTCATTCTCGTTGCCAGGAGACAAAGTCCTAGTGCTTCGCGTCGTCGAAGTTCATTCTCGTTGCCAGGAGACAAAGTCCTAGTGCTTCGCGTACATCTCCATCACGTCCCTACGAAGGGCATCGCGGCTCGATGGCCGGGTGTAAAACATGTGGCCGCCCGGATATTCCTTGACCGCGACCCGGGTCAAATCACCCATGATCGGCATCTGGTCTACGGTGAGCACCGATCCCATAAACGGGCACGAAAGATCGTTCCATCCATGCACGATCAGCACTAGCAGCTTGGGATCGGCCGATACCGACTCGCGCAGATCCTCGACCGAACCCTTGCGGAGGTCGTCTCCTCCGTCCCACAACCGGTTCACTTCATAGGACAGCGCGTTATACCGGGCGTCCACTTTCCAGCCGACCACCCGGGTCACGAAGTCAACCATTGCCGTAGTGGTCGGCGCAATAATGCTTTCGAGGATCGGATCATTCGACTTCTGGTCGGGCGAATAAGGAAAGGGATCGAACGCGGTTACGTTCGAGTCGTAAACGGATCCAATCTTGCCCTGGTCCCGGAAAGCTTCGCGAAGATAAGCGCCAGTCTCTAGGCGGCCGCCGGAGCGCTTCACGAATTCCGGGTTCAGCCCGGTCATCTCCGTGACCCGTTTGACTACTCGGGGCGTCGCCTCCGGGTCGGAATGCCCTTTCAGCAGGTCGGTCGCATACTCTCCCCGCGTATAGGAGATTACCTGATTCATCGCCTCCGGCGTCAGCTGCTTCTCGCGTTCCAGATGCGCAGCGGTGATCGAGGGCAGCGTCACCATCCACGGAATGGGGGAAAGATCGCCGTTGTCTTCGAGCGTTGGGTTCAGGTAAGGGGAGACCAGCACGACGCCATTCATCGCGACTCCCAACTGCGATTGGAGGTAGTGGGTTATCCGCGGCCCACGAAAACCGCCGTAACTCTCCCCCACCAGGTACTTTTTGGAAGCCATGCGATTGTTCTTCAGCAGCCAGTCGTAGACCGCTCGGGATAGATACTCAATGTCCGGCGTCGTGCTGAAGAACTGCTTCTTGCTCTCCGCCTCGGGGACCGTCGACCGGCTGAAACCAGTGCCGATCGGATCGATGAACACCAGGTCGGTGAAGTCGAGCCAGCTCCCCGGATTATCAGACAGCGTTGCCGGATCGGAAGGACTATCTCCTTCATTGCCGACCAGCAGATGCTTGGGCCCGATCGCGCCAAAATTGAGAAAAACCGACGACGCTCCAGGTCCACCATTAAAGGCGAAGGTGACCGGACGATTCTCTCCCTCAACCGTGTAAGCAGTGAAAACCACCTCCCCGCTGATCTTGCCCTCTTTGTCTCGCACTGGAAGCGAGCCCACCGTGACCGTGTATCGCAGAGTTTTGCCGTCGATCACCGCGCTTTGCTGCGTATGCGCATCCGCGGGCAGCGGCGGCAGTTTGTCGGCCGTCTTGTCGGCGGCCTTGTCCGCACCCTTGTCGGTACCTTTGTCTGGCGCTGCTGCCGAATCTTTTGCAGCCTGAGCTTCTATCACGGAAAAGGCGGGGAACAGCAAAGGGAGGGCGGACGCAAGCAACAGCACACGACTTGCACGATTGGCAATCTGAGGGAATTTCATATCCCTAAAATACATGGTTCTCTGATAAAGAAGGAATGGACCGCCATAGCAATCGCTCGACCCGCTGCTTCATGCCCTCATGCGTCGAGATCATCGCAGGTACAGTCTGCGGCACATCCTCATAATCCGATTCCACTTCGCCGCACAGCCGTTGAGCGTACCTCAATTCCGCCATCACAATGTGGTGCAGCAAAGCGCGCACCGTGCCCGTATCCAGCACGTCACACGGCACGTCCAGCAGTTCCGGATGTTCCTCGACAAACCCCATCCATTTCGTGAACGTCGCACCATTCCATGTCAGCAGTTCTGTCCCACTAACACCAGTCATCTCACCGCTCCGCAAACAATCATGTCGCTCTCGTAGCATGGGCGCAAGCAACAGGGCGGCAACCACTAAGAATGGCCGGTGGCCTGTGTCTTGCTGAAGCCATAGAAATACCAGAGACTGATTGCGGTCTGATGGATCCGTGGCGTCGCCTCGGCAGTTGCCGACGAGAAGTTGGCTTGATGGTCTATATCTGAATCGCGTCGACTTATCGCACGCTTGCGACGATCGCCCTTTCCTGTTGGCAAGAAGCATGGAAGTCCATCACTTCTTTTCTGGTGGACATTGACCCACAGGAAGATCAATGCAACAGCGCGCGCCCTCGGTGGCAGCTTTATCGAAGAAGATGCGACCGCCGCACCGGTCAATCGCGAGTTTCGCGATGGACAACCCCAACCCTGAGCCACTGCTGAGTTGAGTGTCCGGGTTCCGACTGGTGAAGAAGCGGTCGAAGATACGTTCATGCTCGCCCGCCTGTATTCCAGGTCCTGAGTCCGCAATGCACACCCGCTCGGCAGGCTTGGATTCGAGCGTCGCGCTTGAGTAGGCAATCTGAAGACGTGATCCTGGCGGACTGAACTTGATGGCATTGTGAAGTACATTCAGGATCGCTGCCCTTACAAAGCTGCGGTCGGCACACACTGGAACCTCAGGATGGCCGTCGTGATCCTCCGACACAGATACGCGACGTTCTTCGATGACCACCTCAAGCAGCTTTAAAATCTCGTGAACCAGTTCAGGAAGGGAAACCAGCTCTTCCGTTTCACCTACCTGTCGAGCTTCTGTTCGGGCCAGAATTAGAAGACCGTCTATGGTTTGATTGAGCCGTATCGTCTCCTCAAGCATGCTGCTGACCGTCTCGCGAAACTCGTCGGCTCCCGGATTGCGTTCAAGAGCCAACTCCCCGGTGGTTCGAACAGACGCTAAGGGCGTCCGAAGTTCGTGCGCGGCATCCGCAGTAAACCGCTGCAACTCGGCAAAGGCCCTCTCAAGACGACCCAGCAGATGGTTGAACACGCGAGCCATGCGCCCGAGTTCATCATCCGGATTTTCGACGGTAAGACGTTCATGCAGGTTCTTTGAGGTTATGCTCTCCGCCCTCTCTGTCATTTCATCCAGCGGACTGAGCGCCTTTCGCGCAATTCCGTATCCGGCAAAAGCTGCTGCTATCAATGCGATGGGCAGGCCGAGCAGCAGAACGAAAGTGAACTGAAGCATCCGGCTTTCGAGAGAGCTGAGACGATATCCGAGGCGGATCAGCAGCGGATGGCCTTCAACTGGGTGAACGTGGCTTACCAGAAATACGCGCGATCCATCCGCAAGCTTTGTTGTGCGCTCATTGAAGGAGTTCGTTCCTTCGCTGGGAAATTGGGCTCCATCGAGTGGGAGATTTTTCAAAGTGGAGCTGCGATAGAGCACTTGCCCGGAGAGATTCTGCACCTCCACCAACCGATCGACAAGCAGACGATTCTGCGGGTGGACAAAGTAATTTTGTTGAAGCTGCAATTGGCCTGATGGGTCGAAGAAGAACAAGGCTTCTACCGTTTCGACATCCTGCACGGCGTCGTGATACATCTGCCGTTCAAGAAGCGCAAGTTGAAAAAAGAAAACTACGCCTAGGTATACCGCCAGAATGAGCGCCAGGACAGCGACGTACCACAATGTCAGGCGCGCCCGAATACTCCTAGACGAGGGCCGTTTCATGGGCGTGGCTCCCGGAGACTGAATCCAACGCCACGAACCGTATAGAGGAGTTTGGTTTCAAAGGGCTCATCGACCTTCCGGCGCAGTCTGGCCATCTGGACATCAATCACATTGTCGATCGGTGTAAAGCGGGAAGTCTCATGCCATACATCACGCGCCAGCATCTCGCGGGACACCGCTCGATTGCGATTCTCGACCAGATAGAGGAGGAGGTCGAACTCCTGGTCCGTGAGAGCCAGACTGATTCCCGACCGTTGCGCGCGGCGTAGTGTCAGATCGAGGATCAGGTCAGCCACGGCTAAAGAGTGCGAAGGCGCAGTGGGCTGACCTCTGCGAAGCAATGCCTCGACACGTGCCATCAATTCAGAGAATGCAAACGGCTTCCCGAGATAGTCGTCGGCTCCTTCACGCAATCCTTGCACACGCTCTTCCAATTCGTTGTGAGAGGTGAGTACCAAAATTCTCAGATCAAGCGCCTGCTCTCTAAGCTGTCTAAGAACTTCCAGGCCGCCGCGTCCCGGCAGGTTGAGATCGAGGACGAGCAAGTCGGGACGAAAACTGAAGACAACAAAGAATCCCTCTTCTCCGCTGGAAGCCACTTGCACGTCGTATCCACGCTCATCAAACCCTTCACGTAGGGATCTAGCCATCTTCTTGTCATCCTCGACAATAAGGATTCGCTGACGAGGGGAAGCAGTAGACAAAGTGAGACTCCTTTGAGCAATCATGGGCTTTGACTGCCGCACGGCACAAGTGCCGCACACGGCATGTCAGGAAATGTAAGGCAATGTCAGGAATCTATGTGGTGAACTCGTGTCAAGGCGAGACGTATCGCCGTTCAGGAGTTGACCATGTCGGTTGTCAGCGTCGGTATCCGTGCCGGATTATTTTCCTCGAAAGCCTTGACACCCGAGACTCCTCCAGCTTCGGAGAGAAGCCTTGACATGGACTTTCCCAACATTGCATGCGTAACCTGCTCCGCGGTCGGCGAAACAGCATTGACGATGCGACCCCAAGCAATGATCTCCCAAAACAGAAAGATCCACGATGCGCAATAGGCGCTTGATACCTATCACCGTCTGTTGTCTTGTCGTGATTGCCATTGGGATTGCTTTCATGCGCCACCGGCGCTCTGACGAAACCCCCGATGCGGATGGTTCGCGTCCGGCACCCGCGGTGTCGGTAGCGACGGCGGAGGTGGGACGGATTGCGAACGAACTCACTGTCGCAGGCGTGTTTCAGCCGTTCCAGGAGATCGACGTTCACGGGAAGGTCTCCGGTTATATCCGTCACATCTACGTCGATATTGGTGATCGAGTCCGCCAGGGTCAGACTCTAGCTGTGCTTGAGGTTCCTGAGTTGCAGGCAGAGGTGGCCGGCGCCCAAGCCGGCGTTACTCAGACAGAGCAGAACATCACACGCCTAAAGAATGAGGTCTCGCGGGAGGAGGCCGGCTACGCCGCTGTTCACGCGAACTATGTGAGGCTTAAACAGGCCTTCGATCTACAACCAGGTCTGGTAGCAGCGCAGGAGCTAGACGACGCCCGCGCCAAAGATCTGGCGGCAGCGGCCCAGGTAGACGCGGCTAAGTCCGCAGTTGCTGCAGCGCAAGGGCAACTTGGCGTTTCTCGTGCCGAAAACCTCCGCGTTTCCAGCATGGAGCAGTACGCAACAATCACCGCCCCTTACAGCGGTGTCGTCACCATGCGCTACGCGGATACCGGCGCGCTAATTCCGGCTGGCACTGCTGAAGGTTTGAATCAGGCCGTGGTAAGACTGGCCCAAAGCGACGTGCTTCGCCTGCGGATGCCGGTGCCGGAAAGGGACGTTCCGATGGTTCACGAGGGTTCGACGGTGATGGTGCATGTGCAAGCAACTGGTCAATCATTTTCCGGCACTGTGGTCCGGTTCACCCGCGACGTATCGAATTCAACGCGCACCATGTTGACGGAGGTTGACGTCAAGAACCCAAGCCTGACCTTGACTCCGGGCATGTATGCGGATGTGACGTTCAATCTGGAGGAAAAGGACAACGCGCTGATCGTTCCGGCCAGCGCCATCATTCAAGGCGACCAACCTTCGGTGATGCTTGTAGACAGTGGCAACCATGTTCAAAAGCGCCCAGTCGTCCTTGGAATTGCCAGCGCTAACGCCCAGGAGATCACTTCGGGACTTCAGTCAGGAGACCGGGTCATCATCGGTGGGCTCTCTACGCTTCAGATTGGCGAAGCGGTAAAGCCTCAGCCCGCCCCCAGCGATCTTGCCAACTACCAGAAGGGCGCCCAGTAGTTTATGTCCTCCTTTGCGATCCGTTATCCGTTTTTCATCCTGATGGTTTGCCTTTCCAGCATCGTTGTGGGCGTTGCCGCGATCACAAATATGCCGGTGGATTTGTTCCCACCTGTCAAGATTCCTGTCGTTGTAGTCGCTACCTTCTACTCCGGTATGCCGCCTGAGCAGATTGAGTCCGATATCACGGATAGTGATGAGCGCTTCTTCACGCTGGGGAGCAATATCGACCATATCGAATCCCGCTCGATGAGCGGCGTCAGCCTTATCAAGATTTACTTCCAGCCTGGCACCGATCCGACGGCTGCCGTCAGCAATATCTCGAATCTTGCGATGGCTAACTTACGTCGCCTTCCACCGGGAACCCTGCCGCCCGTCGTTCTGAGCTTTGACGCGGCGAATCTTCCTGTCTGTCTGATCACCCTGAAGGGTGCGGGAATGAACCAGACGCAACTCAAAGATGCAGCGCAGTTCAACGTGCGCAATCAGGTTGCAAACGTCCCAGGTGCTTCCGTTCCTCAGCCCTATGGAGGAACGTACCGGCAGATCATGGTGTACGTCGATCCGCTCAAGCTGCAGGCCTCGCAGCTTGGCGTCATGGACGTCGTTCACAGCATCAACGACTCCAATTTGATTCTGCCGGCCGGCGATGTCCGCATTGGGCCAAAGGACTACAACATCTATGCGAATAGCCAAGTCGCAACCCCAAATGATGTCAACAGCATTCCCCTCAAGACTGTGGGCAATGCTTCTATCCTCGTGGGCGACGTAGGCCATGCGGTCGATGGAGGACAGTTCCAGACCAACATCGTTCGCGTCGATGGCCAGCACTCCGTCTACATTCCGGTGCTCAAGCAGGGAGGTGGCGCAAACACCATCACTATTGTCGATGGCATTCGGAAAGCAACGGCCCATCTGCTTGATATCCCAGCAAATCTCAAGACTGCCGTTGTCTTTGACCAGTCAGTGTTTGTGAAGACGGCGATCAAGAACGTAATCAGTGAGGGCGCAATAGGACTCTGTCTCACCGGCATCATGATCTTGCTGTTCCTCGGTAACGTGCGCGCCACGATTGCTGTGCTGCTGTCTATCCCAATCTCCTGCATCGCCACATTTCTCGTCTTGAACGCTTTTGGGAACTCGATCAACACGATGGTTCTGGGCGGTATGGCGCTCGTTCTCTCGCGATTGATCGACAACTCCGTCGTTGTGCTGGAGAACATCTTCCGTCACTTTGAGATGGGCGAAGACAGCATCAAGGCGTCCGAGGAAGGCGGAAAGGAGGTTGCACTGGCCGTTTTGGCAGCGACCTTCAGCACTGCCATTGTGTTTTTCCCGGTCGTCTTGCTCACCGGCGTCAGTAAGTATCTCTTCACTGCTCTAGCTCTGGCAGTGGTCATCGCGCTCTTCTGCTCTTATGTCGTCGCGATGACTGTCGTGCCGCTGTTTTGCTCGAAGTTCATCAAGGAGACAGGGCACGGCACGGAACATGAATCCGCCCAAGCCGACGATCCAATCCCGGAGCATATGCGCGGAAGTCATGCGCCCAAGAACTTGTTCGCAAGGATCGTCTACCGCTTCAATGAGGCGTTCGGTTGGTTGCAGACCCGTTACGACAGTGCAATTCATTATTGTCTCGGGAAGCCGGCGCTCGTGGTCATAGTGTTCTCGGCGTTCGTGCTTCTGAGTTTTGCACTTTCTCCATTCCTGGGACACGCATACTTCCCGCGTACCGATCCCGGACAGTTCGTCATCAGTGTCAAGGCCCCGTCGGGGACTCGCATCGAATTGACGGACCAGTACATCTCGCGGGTTGAGAATGACATCCGCGCAGTTGTTGACGCAAAAGATCTAAACATGATCGTGTCCAACATCGGAGTGACTCCTGATCTTTCCGCTGTTTACACGCCCAATTCGGGGATGCACACCGCCTTTGTACAGGTCAGCTTAAAGGAAGACCACAGCCTCAGCAGCTTCGAGTACATGAAGCGTGTACGGGCAAAACTGGCCTCGGACCTTCCCGAAGTTCAGACATATTTCCAGTCTGGCGGATTGGTGGATTCCATCGTGAACCAAGGTTTGCCTGCCCCCTTTGACATCCAGGTAAGCAGCAACAATATGGAAGGTGGGTATCAGGTCGCGCAGCAACTTGCGCAAAAATTGCGAGCCCTTCACGGGGTCAGTGACGTACTAATTCCGCAGGATATCGACTATCCAGGGCTGGCCCTTGACATCGATCGTCAGCAAGCAAGCCTGGAAGGATTGACCCCAAAGACGATCGTGGACAGTGTCATTACGGCGATGACATCGAACGGACAGGTTGCGCCAAGCTACTGGATCGACCCTAAGAGCGGCAACAACTACATGCTGACGGTGCAATATCCCGAAACGCAGGTTCAGACTTTGAACGACTTCAAACAGATCCCGCTGAGGTCAGCAGATGGCAAGAATACGACACCGCTCGAATCCGTTGCCTCCATCAAATCGATCAATACGCCAACCGAGGTAGACCACTACCAACTCCGCAGGGTCTTCGATGTGTATGTCATGCCCAAATTAGAAAATCTTTCGAGCATCAGCGGTGACGTTCAGAAGATCGTGAAAGATGCGAATCCGCCGCATGGCACGGTGTTGACTGTACGGGGTTCAGTCAACAATATGAACGAATCGTTCAAATCATTCGCCATCGGGCTCATCCTGTCCATTGTCCTCGTCTTTCTAATCCTTATGGCGCAGTTCGCATCTTTCGTCGATCCTTTCATCATCCTGTTGGCTATTCCTCCCGGCATTTCCGGTGTGATCCTGTTCCTGCTCGCCACGCACACCACGCTGAACATCATGAGCTTGATGGGGGTTCTTATGATGACCGGCATTGTCGTATCTGACAGCATCCTGATCGTCGAATTCGTCGGCCAGTTGCGCGGCCAGGGACTGAAGCTGGAAGAGGCGATCATTACGGCCTGCAAGGTTCGCTTGCGTCCGATCCTCATGACTACGTTGGCAACCGTGCTCGGCCTCATACCGATGGCGCTGGCGCTTGAGGCCGGAAGCGAGCAGTACGCTCCTCTGGCTCGTGCGATTCTTGGAGGCCTGACTGTCTCCGGTATCGTGACGGCCTTTCTGGTGCCGAGCGCATACCTGCTGATCCATCGCCGGATTGAAGAGCGAAACGAAAGGGCCACGGCAAACCCGGCGGAGGCTCACGCATGAGATCTTCTTTTAGAAGCCTCACAGTTGCTACGACCTTCGCATTCGCTCCTCTGGTGATGTCTGCCCAGCGGGGAAATTCCCCGCCCGCACCCGAGTTCGTGGCGCTCAACCTGTCATCCCCTCCACCGAGTTCAGTTCAGACGACAACACCGAACTCTGAACAGTCGAGGAAACAGCCCCCTCCGCTTGTCAATCCCGACACCCCGACGGTTTCGATCACACGTTCAGACGCGGAGCGCTTAGCACTCAAGAACAATCCCCGTATCACTGCAAGCCAACTCCTGGCCCTTGCTGCCGGACAGGTCACGCGGGAGACTCGTTCGGCCGCCCTGCCGCAGGTCACTGGCTATCTCACTGGCGAAGGTGCCGAAGACGCGAGTCGCATCGGTGCCGGTGCAGGGCTCACTTCCTCACGGCTCTACTCGCACTTCGGCGCGGGTGGTACTCTCTCGCAACTCATTACGGACTTCGGCCATACGCGCTTTCTCGTAGCCACCAACAAACTCCAGCAGCAAGCACAAAATCAAACCACTCTCGCCACGCAACAAGATGTTCTCCTGGCTACGGACCAAGCCTTCTACCGTCTGGTAGATGCCCAGTCACTCCTGGATGTCGCTAACGCTACGGTGAGCGCCCGGGGAGATGTTCAGAACCTGACTTCGGCTCTAACCAAATCCGCGCTCAAAAGCAATCTCGACCTCAACATAGCCTCCGCTGACCTCTCGCAATCGCAGTTGCTCGAACTCGACGCCGAAAATGCTGTAGCCTCTGCAAGTGCCATGCTCGCCGCTCTTCTCGCGTCCCCGCCAGAGACACTCTACAAAGCCATCGAAGACCCAGACCGGGCGGCTCCGCCCCCGCCCGAGACTTCCAGCACTGCTGTCATCACTGCTGCCGCAGAAATGGAACGGCCAGACTTGAAAAGCCTCAAGCTCAACGCCGAGTCTTTCCGGAAACTCGCCAAAGCCCAGTTCCTACAGCATCTTCCCAACATCACTGCCCAGGGAACGGGCGGCATCACTCCGGCGGGGCCTGCCGGTGTCTATGTGCCAGACTGGTACGCCGCTGGCGGCGTAAACCTCACTCTTCCGGCCTTTACCGGCTTCCGTATCACCGCCCAAACCCAGGAAGCCAGGCTCCGCGCGAAAGCAACAGAACAACAAGCCCGCGAGCTAACGGACAACATAGCCCGCGACGTCCGCGTCGCCATACTCAATGCCCAAACCGCATTTCGCCGTATAGCAGTCGCCGACGAATTCCGGCGCCAGACTGCTCAAGCTCTTGCCCTGGCGCAAACCCGCTATAAGTTAGGTCTTAGTTCGATCGTTGAGCTTTCGCAGGCGCAGCTCCAATCCACCCAGGCTGCAGTGGCCGCCGTCAACGCACGATACGACTATCTGCTTGCGCTACGAACGCTAGACTACGCCCGCGGTCAACTCACTCCGTAGGAGTCTGATGATTCAGTCGCGACTTTAGCCTGCGAGGCCAGAGATCAGGATTGAACGAATCCTGTTTGCTAGAGACTTCCTGGAAAACTCCAGGCTGTCGTGAGCTTTCAGACCCGCGAACTCAATGCCGCTGATGATTGGCTGTCATTAAGAAGCCTCATCCTAGCAAAACTCCCGGGTGCAGCTTTCGAAGCGCGGTTTCTGTTCGCTCAACTGACGACCCAGACCGCAGGTGCAGCGCCAGCACGGCAGACTGCCGCACGCTGACTGTTTTCGGTTTATGCGCCCGCAGAGTTTCATCGGCGACGACTCGGCCAACTATCATTCTGACGAGGTGCAATGAGCCGGCCAAAAACACGACTCCTCAGAAGCGGTCAGTCAAGTGAAATTGGCATTCATGATTCTAAGCGTGCTTGTGCACTGCCGATCTCGTTCCTGAGCCAGGCTTTCGCTAATTTCAAATCACGGTTGACCGTGGCAGTCGAAACCCCTAAGACAATAGCGGTTTCTGCGGCGTTCATTCCGCCGAAGTATGTCAATTCGATAAGGCGCCCCTTGCGCGCGTCCTGCTCTGTCAATCGCGACAAGGCAAAGTCAAGTGATAACACGTCGAGATCCATGGGCGGTTGAATTTGAAGCAGGTCGTCTAACTCAATCCTCTTCGCACCGCTTCCTCGCTTGATCCTTCTGCTGGATCGCGCGTGCTCTACCAGAATGCGTCTCATGGTGATGGCGGCAATGGCCAGAAAGTGAGCGCGATCTACCCAGTCAGTTGTTTCATCGAATAATCTGAGATAAGCCTCGTGAACCAGGGCCGTAGCCTGAAGCGTATGTTCGCCGCGCTCACGACGCATATAGTTCGCGGCCAACGAATGAAGTTGCTCGTACACTAAGGGCAAGAGCTGGTTCAATGCGTCAGAGTCGCCAGAGCGGCATGCATGCAACAGCCGGGTTACCTGCGAGGTTGACTCCGCCATCATGAAAGCCTTCTCTGATTACAGGATCTGTGTTGGTTTGACGAACGAGCTATGCGCCTTCAGCCATTCCCGCTCTTCATGATAGGTTTCATTGGGGGAGGCGAGCAACGCTGCCCCATATTTGTGCACAAGTATTTCGGCTTCTTGCCGCCGTCCTAAGGCCGATAAGCAAGCGGCAAGCCGGACGCCTACTTGGGCAGTCTGAACCTCGGCAGGTCCATACGTCTCGATATCGATCGACAGAGCCTCGCGGAAAAGTGGCGCCGCCTGATCGAATTTGCCGTCGCGATAGAGTGCCCAGGACAAACCGGACAGAATTGCCGCAAGCCGAGGATTTCCCGGCGGAAGCGTCTGGCGGAACTTGGCCACCGACTGAGTACCGAACTCCTCGGCCTCCGACAGCTTACGCTGTGCCGACAGAATCTCCAGTAATACAGCGTCGAATTCCGCCAGTTGGGGATGCCCATGAGGGCCATACACCCGCTGCATGATCTCAATGGATTTGCGGCTCTCCTCAGCGGCCAGCGGAAGGTCGGCGGCGGCAAAATCTACCATGGCGAGGAACATCCAGGTCTTGCCGATCTGCATGTGATCGGGCGGTAACAAGATGAGACGGGCAGCCAGCGCAGACTCAAAGTGCCGCCGCGCCACGGCTGTGCGCCCTTTGGCGAGCAGAGCGAGACCAAGGGAGTCTTCCGCGAAGGCGGTCTCGCGGTGAGTCGGTCCATAGAGAGAGGTCACAGTATCTTTGGCCTGAGTGGCGAGGGAGAGCGCCTCATCCGCTTTGTTGCGGTTGAGCAATATGTAAGCCAGGCTTGTCTGCGCGCCAGCTGTGACCGGGTGTTTCTCCCCGTAGGCCTGAATGCGGAGGGCGAGTGCGTTGCGCATCTCCTGCTCAGACTGGGCAAATTTGCCGAGGCGGTAGTGAAGCCAGCCGTTGTAATTCCAAGCCAGGCCAAGGTTGGGGAGATTGCGAGGCCTGAGCGCTTGCTCTGCGGAAAGAAACTCGTTGTAGTAGGGCTCTGCCTGGAGCGCCTTGCCTTCAAGGTCGACGATGGTCCCCAGATCGCCAATCATCTCCAGTGTGCGCGGATCATGGCGCCCGACCAGCCGGGTGCTGAGTTCTAAAGCCTCCCGCTCATACGCTTCCGCCTGCGACATCTTGTCCTGTTCCCAGTAGTCTGAACTGATCCTTGCCAGACGAGTGGGAATGCGTTCGTCCTTCCCCCCAAACTTGTTTCCAAAACGGCGGCGATAGGCGGCGAGCGCGCGTTGACTTAGTTGGATTGCCTGATCGTAGTGGCTTAAGTCGGTTTCAACGTCGGCCAAGCGAGCCAACGTGTCGGATTCCGCGACATCGTCTTTCGGAAGACGCTCCAGGCGAAGGCGCAGCGACTTCTCGAGCATCTCCTTTGCCTTGTCCGACGCCCCAAGGGCGTTGTAAATGGTCCCCATGCTGTCTAGCAGGCGCACCTGAACAACGGGATCCTGGTCAGCGCTGTCGCTGAGGTGGCTGGCGCCTTTATCCAACAACTCGCGAGCTGTGATCTTATCGCCACGGCCCTGTTCCGGGTCATTGGCCTCGAAAAGCCCAAGCAGAAAAGCCGTGGTCTCGTTTGCAATCCGGGCCTGCTGAGAGGCGCGGCGGGCGAAGATCGCCATACCAATAGCGAAGCTTGTCAGCAACAGCAGGAAGAGGCTCGCAGCAGCTACGGCAAATCGGTGACGGCTAGCAAATTTGGCAGTTAGATAGGGCCAAGAGGGAGAGCGGGCGCGAACTGGATAGCCATTGAGATATCGTTCAAGATCGTCTTGAAGTGCTCCGGCTGAGGCATAACGGCGGGCGGGATCCTTTTCGAGCGCATGCAGCAAAATACGGTCAAGGTCCGCATCCAGCCTCGGTTTTGGCGGTGTCGATTCGCATATCGCCCGCTCCAATTCCCCCATGCTGCCAGTCGGCTTGAAAGGCCTCAAGCCGGTAAGCAACTGGTATAGAAGTATGCCAAGCTGGTAAGTGTCTGTCGCCGTGGTAATGGCTTGCCCGCGCACCTGTTCCGGGCTTGCGTAGTCCGGCGTCATCAACCGAGTCCCGTCGATTGTGTGTACACCCGGAAGGCCCTTTGCTCCTGGATCGAGAGCCTTGGCGATACCGAAGTCCAACAACTTGGGCTCACCCGTGGCCGTAACGAGGATGTTGTCCGGCTTCAGGTCGCGATGAACTACTAGGTGCTGGTGCGCGTAGTCCACCGCTCTAGCCACGATGACCATAAGTCGCACCCGCGCGCGACGATCAAGCGCCGCATCGGCGCAGAAGATGTCGATCGGCTTGCCGGGAACGTACTCCATGACGACAAACGGAAGCCCATCGGTTGTCGTACCCCCGTCAAGAAGCCGTGCAATGTGCGGGTGGTCGAGGTTCGCCAGTATCTGACGTTCGCTTAGGAATCGCTCCCGAAAGTCGCCGGTTGACAAACTGATCGCAGCCACCTTGATGGCTACATCTTTCTCATACTCGGCGTCGTCACGAGTGGCTCGATATACAACTCCCATACCGCCCCGGCCAAGGATTGCGGTGATTCGATAAGGGCCTACGCGTCCACCCAAAGCTGGGAGCGAAACGTCCAGAGTTTGACTCGCGGCCGCCCCAACCAACTCGCCTAGCTTTGTTCCGGCCTCAAACGAAGCAATGAGTGATTCCACTCGGAGGCGCACATCGGGGGTTTCCACGCAAGCCTGCTCGAGATAGTTCGAGCGCTCCTCACCGTGCAATTCCACGGCGGCATCGAAGATCTCTTGCAGGCGAATCCAATCTCGGGATGTTAAAAGCGTCGGCACAGCCTACTCGCCCATTATCATACCCCTCGATTGCTTGGATGGACTGGCCGACCACAGCATGTGCAGGAAGAGAACTGGCGATTTATCAATGTTCACCGCAAAAGCAACAAGGCCCTTAACCTGAAAGGCAAGGGCCTTACTGCTTTTCGTTCGATCGCACGCAGACAAGTGTCGCGAAGAACCCAAACTGCGTAACAGCCAACGTGCCATTCACAAGATGGAGCCACGCTTACTTTGGTGAGGGATGGGATCCTTGCGTGATGTCGGTTGAATAAGTGCCTGGAGCCAAGCCGATTGCTCCCGGTGTAGTTTGCGATGGATCGCCGGATACAACCGTAGGATCATCCCCATCGGTTAGTCCGGTGATCGTGTAAGTGGAGGTAGATGCCGGGGCCAGATACGTGTTGCTCACGTTATTCGCAGAGACCATCAGTGGCGTCGCTGTTCTCGACGCTGCGGCTGCGGTTCCCGTCGCAGTGAAGCTTGTGCTTAGTTTGGTTCCGGTGACCGTCGCCGTTGCTATCAGGCTTCCTACGGCGGTTGGTGTCGCGGTCACCGAGGCGATGCCCGAGACAAGTGTGGTCGAGGTTTTGCTGGAGAATTTCATACCGGTAGAGGTGTAGGTGATCGGTACACCCCCTAGAGGCTGACGAAGGGTTCCCACAACAAGCGATTTCAGCGGGTTAACAAAGGCTGTGCCTTGGGGAGAAGATTGGTAAAGGCCTGAGTAAACCGTGACTGCAGCTGGTGTATCAATAATCAATACCCCTGGCTCATAAACGACTGTGTAGCTTGCCGGTATCACCAGCGTCCCCTTGCTAGCGGAGATGGAATAGAAGCCAACTGGTGACCCCACATGTGCTGTCGCCGTCAAGACCGGTGTGCCGGTGACGGTGTCGCCGTTAACAAGTCCTGTAATGAGGTATTGCGTGAGCGGGAAGGCCTCGTTCAACTCCCACGCGAACGTCGTGGCAGTCACTTTCAAAGTCACCTTAGTGCCCGTCTCGTTGAAGGTAGCGGGCTTGGTCACGCCGGTGACCTTCGCCGTCGCGGTGACGCTGCCAACCCCAGCAGCGCTCGCCATGACAGATGCGTATCCGCTGGCATTAGTGAGCACCGTCGAGGAAGCGAATTTGACACCAGTGCCCGTGAAACTTACAGTCGCATTCGCCACTCCCGCCCCCGAGCTGTCCTGCACGAGCACGCGCAGAGGCGCTGCAAACCCGGCTCCATATGCTGCAGTTTGGCCCGAGCCGCCCACGTTGGTAATTGTTGTCGCAACATCCGTGCCTGTGCCCTTCAGCCCGATCAAAGTCGTGTCAGGATTGGCGTTGGACGCGAGCAAGTCGGAGCTGGCCAACGGCCCGGCCAGCGTGGGCTTAAAGCTGAAACTGAGTTCGCAATTGAACCCTGGTTCGAGCCAGAGTACCTCGGTGCAATCTGTGCCCGACCCTGTATAGGGGACCTGAGCGAAATTCGTACCGTTGGTCAATCCGCCGGCAGCCACCAGTGGAGCATTACCCACATTTGCAATCTGTACCGACTTCGGACTATCGGCGCTCGTCGCGCCCACATGTGTCGATGCGAAGCTTAATGTCGGAGCTTGGGTGCGAGTGATTTTCAGGATGCGGCCGTTCCCGGAATCCGCCACAAACACGTTGCCGATTGCGTCCAGAGCCACGCCACAGGGATTTAGAATGCCCTTTCCAAGATTCACTTGGGGTCCTCCGTTCACCGGAACTTCGACCACAGCATTGATATCTGAATCGCCCACGTATGCATTGCCTGCTGCATCCACGGCCAGGCCGCAGGGTTTGATGAAGCCACTGCCGATAACGGTTGAGACGCCAGTGCTTATCGTCAATTTCCAGACCTTCGGGTTGGTTACACCTGGCCCATCGATGGCATACACATTCCCTTCGCTATCCACGGTAACCGATTGCGGTGTTGTCCAGTTGCCAGCCACAATCGACGCATAGCCGCTCAGAGGCGCCACCTTGACGACACGATTGTTGTCCGCGTCCGCGATGTAGACATTCCCCGCATTGTCCAACGCCACGGCAAGCGGATTTGCTAAGTTGTTCCCCAGGTGGAACTGCGTTCCATCGGGCGCCACCTTGACTACCTGGTTGCCATCGGAGTCTGCGATGTAGACGTTGCCTTGAGCGTCGACTGCCACTGCGACTGGAGTTATCAAAAAGCTACCGATAGCCTTCGAGGGGCCACCGCCTGCTGGGAACTCCACAACATTATGCGCCGCTGGGTTTGCGACAAACACGTTGTCTGCGCCATCGACAGCAATTGCCTTGAGACCTTTCCCCATACCAACGGTACTCTGCACCGCAGAGTTGAAAACGACCTGCGGTCCAACGCCCAAACCGTAGACGTTTGTACTCGACTGCACCTTCCCGCTCGAGTCCAATAGTTGCATCACCGCGCTGCGCGATCCGCTGTATTTCGGCGAGAAGGTCACGTTGAGTGGACATCCAGACCCGGCGCATGTGTTGCCAGGGTAGTTGGCTACGAAATCCTTATTCGGCACTCCACCCGACATGAACCGAACACCCGGCGTAATCGCTCCTGGGGTACCTAACCATAGCGTTTGCGTTGCGTTGCACGCGGATACCGAGGTCCAACCCGGAACGCAGATCTCCGCCGATCCAAAATTCACGGAGGCTCGCTGAGTCGTTGCCACAAAATAAATTTCATTGCCGCCATCCGTAGCTGCGAACGTTAGATCTCCCTTCATATCTACCGCGATGCCCTCGGTTGGCACTACTTCAGGACCATAGTAGCCCGGCGAGTTGAGCACACTGTATGCCACGATCGGAGTCGAACTACCTGCCGGAATCTCGTCAATCTCGTTGCCGTTGTTGTAGAACAGATTTCCGGCTAGGTCGGTCGCAATTCCCCAGGCGGCGCTGAGTCCGGTCACCAGAGTCGTTTGCGTGGTGCTGTAGGCGGGCAATTCAGTAATCGTGCCTTGGTCCGAGTCCGTGACATACACATTCCCTAAGGGGTCAATCGCAATGCCGCTGGGTGAGATTAGTCCGTTGAAATTCAATTGAACGCGCGTGCCGCTCCCTCTCCCCACCATGAAAACGCCGGAAGCACCCGTAAAGTTGACGTTTGCCTCCACCACATACACATCCCCAGCGAGGTCAACCGCGATTGCAACAGGGCTTATCCAGCCGGATGCAACAGTGCTCTGCGCGCCGCTTGGCGTCAATCTGATGATCGAACTCGTCGACTGCCCGCCATAGCCTACAGAATCATTCGCGATGTAGAGGTTTCCGGCTCCGTCCACTGCGATGCCCAGCGGATTGCTTACGCCCTTCACATTCACTGGAGCCAACTGGTTGCTGCCTGCGGGAAGCTCCACAACCGAACCCAGGCTGCTATTGGCCAGGAACAGGTTCCCGGCCTGATCGACCGCCATGGATTCGAGGGTGGGTTGAGAGGTTTCAGTTGCGGGGAGAATTTGCGCTGAACTAAACGCAAAAGTTGGTGTCTGTGCCGTCAAAGGAGAACTCGCGGCACACAGCATAATACCGCCCAACATGACAGCTATTTTGTGTGACACCTCAGAGATGCGGCGAAGAGCTGTTTGGAGAGTCATCGAGATCCATCCTTTGAATTACGGAGTCGGACAAATTGGGGGAAGTCTCCGCCAGCTCAATTCTTAGCGGCCCCTGAACTTGCCTGCACTCCCTAATGCGCCAGCGCCGACAAAACTCTATCACTCGTGACAAAAACGCTCCTTATCGACATCGCTTCGTTGTACCGATCAAGTTCCCGGCTGAATTTGCAATACCCTAGTCGGATGATGCAGCAGTGCTCAGACGGCAGATGGAGTCCGCTTCCGCGACAGTTAATCTGCGCCTCCGGCGCCTTAAGCCACCTCCTCGCGCAACTAATCGGCGACAGTGCGAAAGGCCAATGCTAGTTGAGCGAATTGTCCACACGCGATCGACGAGTGTGCTTGTAGGATTAGCCGGTTTATCGGACAAAAGGAGCCGGCTTAGTGGCCGGCTCCGGAAAAACGCCCTACTAGCCAGGAGCTAATTCACGGTAAGAGAAACCGTCGTCGTCTGTGCGGCGGCCGTACTGCCAGTGGCCGGTGTGGCCGACACGGTAATGGTGTAGCTGCCTGGGGTCACGGTCAGGGCCGACGAATTCTTGGGATTGCCACCGCCACCGCAACCAGCCATGAAAGCACCGATCCAGAGCAACGCAACGAGCCCGAGCGCCGACGAGATGTGGAGGCGTCGGCGGCGGAGGAACAAGACGCCGCAGAGGGCTGCTAGGCTTGCTCCGGTAGCGGGAACCTGCCAGGGTGAGGGAACGCTCTGCAACTCGGCATGCGTTGCGGAGGTTCCAATGAGCAGTGTCGCTACGGATGAACCGCCAGCCGTCAGCATCGCGCTACCCGGGTTAACCGTGCAAGTGCCGTTCGTTGGCATGCCCGAGCAACTGAGGGTGACCGCTCCGCTGAAGCTCGCGTTGGCCGTGAGATTCAGTGTAACCACGCCCTGCGATCCACCCGTGACGGTTACCTTAGCCGGCGTTCCAGTGAGGGTAAAGGCAGGCGGCAGCGCAGCAACCGTGATCGACGACGAGGCCGATGTAACGGGGTTATAGTTCGTGTCTCCCGCATATACTGCGCTTATGGTATGCGTACCGATGGCCAGCGCAGCCGGCGAGTAGGTCGCCGCACCGGAGCTGAGCGAGGCCGTACCGAGCAGTGTCGTTCCATCGTAGAACGAGATGGAGCCAGTCGCTGCAGGACGACCTGCCAGGCCCGCCTTGACGGTGGCGGTCAACATGGTCGAATCGCCGAAGTTGATCAACGACCCCGATGAGGTCAGCGCGAGAGAAGAGCCGCCTTGGCCGATAAAGAGCGCCGGCCCATATCCGGTCTCGGTCATCACGTCCATTGCGTTGTCGTCGTAGAAGCTTCCCACCAGCGGCAAGGTGCTGCCGAGGGTCTGGAGCTGGTTGTACGGGCCCGTGAACTGGCCATTGCCGAGTCCGATGTAAGTGACCATCCCAAAATTTTCTACGGGTTGGCCATCTGTCTCATACAGGCAGGCGACGATGTCGGGAATGCCGTCGTTGTTCATATCGGCTACCTGCATTCCGTAGAAGAAGTCGCCCATGGTGACCGTGGACGGCAGATTGAAGGTGCCGTCTCCGTTGCCGGTGATGGTCACAATGCCGCCGGTGGTGACGTCACTGCCGGCAACCTCTTCTGCGCTGAGCACAATGTCGAGCTTGCCGTCTCCGTTGATGTCGGCCGTCGCCACATTGCTGATGACATAGCTGCTCTCGATCACCGAGCTCTGACCGAAGGTCCCATCTCCGTTCCCGGGAGCATAGGAGAGTTGATATCCGGAGCCGTTGACGAATGGAACATCGTTGATCAGCATGTCGAGCTTGCCATCGCCATTGATGTCGGCAAGCGTCAAGCTGTAGAGTTCGGTACCGAATTGCATAAATACGGGCTTGGCGAAGGTACCGTCTCCATTGCCCAGCGCCACCCAGTATCCTGAAGGGCCGCCGGAGAGAGAGCCGCAGGCTGCATCGCTACCGTATGGGATAACCAGGTCGACTTTGCCATCGCCGTTGATGTCGCCGGCCGCGCCGTAGTAGACAGGGCAGGCCTCAGTGCCAATGCCGATCGACGCGGGTGTGCCGAAGGTTCCGTCTCCTTTGGAGAGCGCAACCAGAACATCGCCCGTTGAGGTCGCGTAGGCGAGGTCGGTCAAGCCGTCTCCGTTGAGGTCGGCTTGGATGGGTTGAATATACTGGAGGTCTGAAGGCAGCCCACCGGCAAGCGATTGCACCGAGGTGAAGTTTCCCTTGCCGTCATTCACTCCGGTATAGAGCTGCGAAATAAAGGTAGTTGAATTCTGGTACAGAAACAGCGGGCTCTGATATCCGGACTTGGTGTAGTTTCCGCTCGCTACCAGCTCCGTCGAAATTGCCTGCGGATCGTTGTTGGCTGTCACAACCGGCGCTCCGGGAAAGTTCGTGCCGTTGCCGAAGAACAGCGAGACCTGTACGTAGGTGGCTCCGAGCAACGCGAGATCCTGCTTGCCGTCGCCGTTGAAGTCCCCCGCCAACAGCGAATTGTAGCCGGCCGGATCGATAACGTATTGGTTGCTGGCAGTCGGCGCGGCGAAGGTTCCGTCGCCGTTGCCGAGCAATATGCCGAGGGTGCCGCCCGCGGTCACGAAGTCCGGCTTGCCATCGCCGTTCACGTCTAGAATTACCGTCGATGCCGGGCCGACGATCGCGGCGTCTGAACTCGTGACGGGCGCGCCAAAGGTTCCGTCGCCATTACCGGGGGCAACATAGAGAGTGCCGTCCAGCTCGGAGAGGACGTCGACCTTGCCATCGCCGTTCACATCCGCCAGAGAGACGCCGCTGCTATTGAAGAACGGTCCGAAGGGGCCGGTAAGCGCCGCTGCCGAAATGGCCTGTGTCGCCCCAAAGATCGAAAAGGTTCCATCGCCGTTGCCGAGCACGGTCATCACAACCAAGTTGCCGGTGCTGCCGGTATTCTCGGGCAGCCCCAGAGCAAGGTCTATCTTGCCGTCGCCATTTATATCTCCCATGGCCATACTCGCCGCCTGAAACAGCGATACCGAGGCTGGAATTGTGAGCTGCTGCACCTTGGCCGCGGAGGACTGGCCGAAGGTTCCATCTCCTGCGCCCAGCTGCACCTCCAGGGCGATCGTGGTGCTGGTGTTGGATTGCGCGATCGTGGTGTCGTAGATCAGGTCGGCCTTGCCGTCGCCGTTGACATCGGCTGCATACACCTGGCCGGCATAGCCGTACGTCGTATCGAGCAGCGTGGTGACAGCGGCGTTGAACTGGCCGTTGCCAAGATTCAACCAGGTGATCACGGCATTGTTGATGTAGTCGAAGGCCACGATATCCACTGCGCCATCGCCGTTCACGTCCACTGCATTCGCATTCAAGACGTTAGTCGTCGCCTGGTTCGGATTGAAGTAGCTCGTTGGAGCGCTCAGATTGCCCGCCCCGTCTCCTATCAGGATGTTGAGAGTCCCGTCTTCCTGCATAACGGCGATATCCGGCTTGCCGTCCTTATTGAAGTCGGCTTCCAATTCAACGGTAACGCCGGTATCGAAGATGCCGGCGGCCAGCGATGCGGTGTTTCGCGCGGGGAAATTCGGCGCGTTTACGTAACCACCGAAGTTCGGCACCGTGACATCGGATGTTGCATTCGGATGGATCGCGTCGACCCGAGAGCCCGAGTTTCCGTGTGCCTTGAGATAGGGGATCATCAACTGGTCTGCCGGTGTCTGGTAGCGCTTTTGAAGAGCCGTGACCGGAGGGGTCTTGGTCTTCAGCGGCGCCGGCTGCGCTTGCCGCTGAGAGAAGGCGATACTTGAGCAACCGATCGTAATCAACGTAACCGCCGTTCGAGCGCCGGCAGGGAGAAATCGCAGCATGGAAAAGCCTCCTCAAACTTTCTTAGAACACTGCCAAATCGCAGAATTTCTTGGGTTGCGCCGCGAACCGAACGTGTGGCTTCGGTCCGCGGGTCTACGGGAAATCCTCTAGTTCACAGTCACGTTCACGGTCGCGGTTTGCGCGCTGGCTCCAGCCGGAGTCGCGGTTACGGTAACGACATAGGCTCCCGCAGTGGTGCCGGTCGACGTTGAAGGAGGGGTGCCCGATGAAGCCGAGGAACCGCCGCATGCCACCATGCCGCCCAGAGCGATCAGAGCGATCAGCGAAAGGAAACCCCGAAGCTGACGACGCCGAACGGTTGGAACCAGGAAGAACAGCATTCCCGCCAGCGCTGTCCCGCCAATGGCGCGAAGCGGAATCGCTCCGATTGTGACAGGAGTTCCAGCCGTCGAGCTGATCGTCAGGGTTGCCGTCGCCGCCGTCGCGCCGCTGATTGTCGCCAAACTCGGCGATACCGCGCAGGTGATCGGCTGCTTTGCCGCAGCCGGGGACGTGGTGACGGCGCAGGAGAAGCTTACGGCGCCTGTGAATCCGTCAACAGGAGTCACCGAGAGTGCTGAACTGTTACCGGTCGTCGCCCCACGAGCGATCGTGATCGCCCCGCTGTTGGTCAGCGTGATGGCTGGAGTCCCGGTGACGACGACCGTGCTGGTCGTCGAGGCCGTGACCATGCCGGTAGCGGCATCCTTACCCGATATCGTAACGACATAAGTTCCCGTCGTGGTGCCTGCGGAGGAGTTGACGGTCAGGGTTGCCGTTGCCGGGGCAGTTCCAGACAGATCGATCGACGCGGGGATGCCGCAGGTGATCGGGCTGATGGCATTGGCCGGCGCAGAGGTGACAGCACAGCTCAGATTGACTGGGCCGGCAAATCCCCCGGCTGAGCTGACGGTCACCTTTGCCGTGTTGTCGGTGGTGCTGCCAGCGCTGACATCGATCGCTTCCGTCTGCAGCGAGATGGCCGCCTCAGTGACGGTGACGGTTGTCGCGCCAGTCGAACCGGAGTAGTTCGAATCGCCGCTGTAGGTTGCGGTAATCGTGTTCACCCCGTTGGCCAGATGCGACCCGAGGACGTTGAAGATCGCGTAGGAAAGCGAAGTTCCGTTCTGGACGCTCTCCGCGCTCGTGAGGTTCGAGGAGGTCCCGAGCGTTACGCCATTGGCGCTGAGGGTGATGGTACCGGTGGGCGCTAGCGCGAGGCTGGATGTTGTGATGTCCACTTCGATCTTGTCGCTGGTGTTTGAGACGAGCACTGCTGTTGCCGGGAAGAGAGCCGATGACGTTGCGCCCTTGACAACCGTGAAGCTCACCGCGTTGGAAGTGTTTGGCTTGTAGCTCGAGTCGCCTGGATAGGTCGCCGTCACGCTATGCGCGCCGACAGCGTAAGGATAGACAGTGGCGCCGACTGGCGGAAACGAGGCGTAGTTGCCGCTGGTGATCGGCGAGGTGCCGGCGATTGTTCCGTTATCCAGGTTGGTCATCGTTCCGGTGGCGAAACCCTGGGAGCCGGCATAACCCTCCGCCGTTCCATAGACCGACGTGTCGGCGAAGATATACGAGCCGTACGGGATCGCATTGAGGCTCGCCAGCGGCGTCCCGGCGAGGTTGTAGGCGTTCACTGAGAGCTGGGTCGAACTGGCCTCGGCAGAGATGTTTACGCTGATTGCGTTGGACTGGCTAGCAGCGGTCTTCGTGTCTCCGCCATAGTTGGCATAGACGGTATAGACGCCGCCGGGCAGGCCGTTGTAGCCGGTATTGCCCGTACCATCGCTGATCGCGATGGTGGCTGGCTGGCCATTGAGGGTGGGCGCGCCGGCTGCGGCCGTCGCGGTCGTCACCAGACCCGCCGCGCCTGTGGCGGTCGATGGAGTCACGTTTACGCCAAAATTCAGGGTTGTGCCATGAACCGCGGTGACAGGCGAGGTCGAGCCATTGATGGTCAGCCCGGTGGTCGAACTTGCGCCGACGGCGCTGGTCCAGTTGGCCAGCATGGCGGCGGCATCCACGCTGCCGAGGCCTGAGGCCTGGTCATACCCCGTCCCGGCGTTGTAGCCGGTCATGAAGCCGTTGCCGCCGCAGTTCTGGGTTCCGGAGGTACAGACGACTGCATTGTTTCCGGTGGTGACGTCATGGAAGACCGTGCTGTATTTATTTGCCGCCAGCGTGTAGAGGACATTGTTGACGTTGCCCAGGCGCGACCCGGTTGCCTGCACCACCAGCGCCAGCATCCCGGCGAAGGCCGGTGTCGCGGCCGATGTGCCGCCCGCCCCGTCAAACCGGGTGCTGGACGTAAACGCGCCGTTGTTGGTGACGCAGTCCGGACCGTAAATCGCGCTTGTTTCGCAGAGGACCCACACCGCGCCATAGAGGCCATTGGCGGCCAAGAGCGATACGTCGGGCAGATCGCGGGCATTATCGGCGGGTGTAAGCGCGTTCTGATAGGCCGGCTTCGGGAATACGCTGCTCGCGCCGCCGCCGCCGCCGATGATGTTTGTGCTTCCGTTGGAAAGCAGGGATTGATTGTCGGCTAGGTTGCCGTTCACGCTGGTCGAGTCGTTCCACGGTTCTTCAGGAATATAGGAGAGCGCGGTCGCATAGTAAGGCGGATTGCCGGTGCTCCCGGTCTCCACATAGGTCGAGAACGCCGTCCCAAGAACATCGTAGTCGGTGCCGCCCACCGAAACGTTGTTCGGCGAAGAACCCAGTCCATTGACCCCCAGCCCGTTGATTGCGGTTGTTTCACTGTTTTGGTTGTCGCAAGCGGCGGATCCGGCGTCGCCGGAGGAGACCGTCACCGTGATGCCCTGCGCCGCGGCCTGCTGGAAGAGTTCTCCTATGAAGTCGGTGGTTTCCGTTCCGGCCAGCGCCTCGCACTCGCCGAAGCTGATGCTTAGTACGCTTACGGCATTGTCGTTGACGGCGCGAATCATCGCATTGAACAGACCGGCGGAGATGTCGCTGTCGGCGCTGGTGTAATAGTTGATCTTCGCCTTGGGCGCGATGCCGCCCAGCACTTCAAGATCGAGCCAGGTTTCCACCTCATCGCCGTTGAGTCCCGGGTCGTCGCCGTCGACAATCACCGTCGGCAAATTGACGGTGGCGGTCGTCTCGCCTAGAAAGGCCGTGCGATAGTTCGTGACCGGGGTGAGGTCGACATTCGAGTCGCCAACCACGCCGACAGTCACGCCGGTGCCGTCATAGGTCCTTCCCTTATAGCTAGTGTTGAGGTTGGCATTGGGCGTGTCGTAGATCGTGGCCGCATCCGCCGGATCCACATAGAGATACGGATTGCCCACCGAGTCGAACAGCGTGAGCTCCGGCTCTATCCGGCGAGTTAAAGAGTTATATTTCGCCGCAGGACCGATTTGAAGGTTGGAGCGGGGATGGATGTCATCCAGCCCCACCACGGTCTTTACCGCCGCCGCGAAGGCTCGTGGAATCTGGGGCGCTGTGGTGTTGGCGATATGCTTTTGGCCGCCGATCGAAATCGAACGGATTGAAGTCGAGAATGCCGTTTCAAGCTGGCCCACCGAACCCGAAAAGGTGATGAGATTGGCTGCGGGCGATGTCTTTTCGATCGTCAGGCCTTCGGATTCAAGCCACGCTGTGATGGTCTGCACGTCCTCGGCCGCGGCGCCGAACCGAGACCCGTATTCTGCCGGAGTGAGCCAGTGATGATATGCGGCGGAATGCGGGTTCTGAACATCGCTCAAGTACTGAGTGAGCGACGCCTGCCGCATCCCCGGGCGCTGCAGCACCATGGTGACGTGATGTGCTGGGAGCGCAAGGTCGGCGGCGCCAAGGTCGACGGCCCGCTCGACCGCACTGCGCACGCTGCCGCTCAGCGGAACTCGGTCGGAGTTGTTTACCGTAGTCGTGATGAGGCGGGGAGCCGGGCTACCCTGCCCAACAGCGCACATGGGTTGGATAAGGCCCGCCAGGAATGCTGCTCCAGCGCAAAGAATACGGTACCGGGAATTTCGAATCATTCCAAAAGCTCCTGTCTTACTTCACTGGGAACATCGAGGGTTTCAAAACCAGAGGATTTGCGAATCATTACGCCTGCCCCGCCGCGTAGTGGTCAGGGAGATTTTGGGCCTGGCGCGTTCGCTAGCGCTACGGACATATCTCGAGTCACGCGGAAGACACCGCGAGTCACAAATAGACTTCCCTAAAGTGAAGTCGCTGAGGATTTGGGTTACCGGCAAGCCCCGGCCGGCCGGCCGGGATCGCTGGAGAAGAAATGGCTCTGTTGTGAAGATCGTATGAACAGGTAGCCTTTGAGGCAATTGAACCAAGCTAATCTTTTCCTAAACAAACCCTAACCGGATAATCCTTATGGTTTCTATGATTTAGGTGCTGTGCGCCAAAGAAGGGGCGTCTCGAAGCACTCCGGGTCGCGTGCTAAACTGGCATCAAGATTTGGTACCGAACGCTTTCTTCCGCTTGCCGGAGGCTCCAGCCGAGCTTTATCCACGGGGCCGGAGGCTCGCGCCCGGGGGCAATCCGCTGCGTTATGTCTAGAGACATTTTTGTATTTGCCGAGTTCACTTTCGATTCTGAAACCGGCATTCTCATGCGGAAGAATCGTGGTTCCCATCTTCCGGGCCAAACCGCCGTGCTGCTTGAGGTGCTGCTCAAAAATGCGAATAATCTGGTGAGCCGAGAGGAGCTCCGCCAGGTGCTTTGGCCGAACGAAGAATTTCTCGACTACACTCAGGGGATCAATGTCGCTGTCAACCGGCTTCGCCACACTCTTCGCGACAGTTCACGGAATCCTCGCTTTCTTAAAACGATTCCTAAGCGCGGCTATACCTTCTATGCAGAAGTCCGGGTTGTACCACGAACCACGACCTCTACAACAACGTCCCCGGCCTTGTCCGTTGATCTGTCGGCCTCTCCTCCGGCAGCCCCCCTCGAAATCCGAGCGGCCGAAGCTGGCGATCGTGCTTCAACGGAGATTGAAGCCGAGCCGATTGCCCAGATATCGACCAGTTCATCGGAATTTAGTCCTGTTCATGTCCTTCCGCCGTTCGCCCCGGCGACTGCCTCCCCGCTTTCACCCCTCAGCCGGTTTTCCAATCGACTTTCTGCGACGATCGCTCTCAGCCTCTGCGGTCTGATTGCGCTTATGGGGGGAATCCACTTTCGCCATGCCCATGCGGCTACTCGAGTGCTCAAGCTTGGCATTATTCCACTGCGCGCTCATGGAGATACTCAGACCGGTGACGCTGGCGAGGGATTTCGGCTCATGCTCAGCGACGACCTCTCACGCTTACCGAACGTCCAGGTGCGCGCCACCAGCAGCCTCACCAGCTCCGACGCCGCCGACATCCCACGCCTTTCCCGCAAACTCGGCCTGGATGACCTCCTCCTGGGCAGCATCGCGCGGCAGGGAGATCAGTACGATCTGAAGTTCGAGCTCGTGCGCGCCGAGGATGCGACCCATCTGGCATCCTTTGAATACAGCGGCGCAGCCAAGGACCTTCCCTCCCTCAGCCAACGTTTGCAGCAGGATGTCTTCCACTACCTGCAATCGCAGACCCAGGCGCTGCAAACGATCAAGGGCAGCACCAACGATGCCGATGCATATGAACTTTACCTGCAGGCCTCTTACCATATGTTCGAGCGGGACCAGGACTCACTCCGTCGCGCCCTCGATCTCTTTCAACAGGCCACTATGCGCGATCCCAACTTTGCCGCTGCCCACGCCGGCATGGCGACGGCCTGCCTGAAACTGAGCAACTACTACACCAGCCCGCAGGAAAATTATCTCGGCAAGGCTGAGCATTTTGCCCAGACCGCCATTCGCCTCGATCCCTCCTTAGCGCAGGCGCATGCCGTCCTTGGTTCGACTGCCTACAAGCTCGACCGGGACTTTCCCCGTGGCGAAGCCGAGCTGCACAATGCTATTCGCATCGACTCGACTCAGGCCGAGTACCGCAACTGGCTGGCCATCCTGCTTGCGGAAGAGGGACGCTTCGACGAAGCGCTGGCTCAACTTCAGCTTGCCCAGACCAGCGCTCCCTTCTGGCCATCGGTTTACGCAATGCAGGGGTTGGTCGGTACTTACGCCCGTCGCGATGATATTGCGCTGCGCGCTGCAGCTCACTATGCCGAGCTGCTTCCGGATCTTCCCATCGCGCACAACACCCTGGCGTGGGTCGATTTCGAGACCGGCCATTATTCGGAAGCTGCGGCGGAGTGGCGGCGGATGGCACTGCTTCAAAATGACCAGGCCCGGGTTGAGCTGGAAGAAAAGGGCATGGGAATGCTCAAGACGCAGGGAATTCGTGCCTATGCCGAGCTCCACCTGGCCGCAATCCAGAATCACCGAGGCGTCGCTCAGGTTAACGATTTCTCGCCCGCCGAGTGGTATGCCTGTGCCGGACACCGCAATCAGGCAATCGCCGAGCTCGAAAGGCTCTCCGCCGCGCGCGACCCGTATCTGCTGCACGTCGGCGTCGATCCCCTCTTCGACTCGTTGCATGGAGATCCGCGCTTCGCCGCGCTGCTTGAAAGAAGCGGCGTTGCGATTCCTGCATCCCTGGCCACCCAAGACTCGCATCTCTGCGAACCGGGCGTAAGACGCAGTGCACGACCGACTTAGATCGACTTACACATACCGCGTGAGCATTGGCGTAAAAACTCCCCGACCGGTCCCTTGGGCTGCCAAAGAAACTGATTTAAGGGTGCTCCTTTCAGAGACTCCCAAGTTGTACCGTCCGCGCTACGCATTAAAAAAGGAGTTATCTTCAAGTGGGCCATAAGTCGGCAAGTCGGATACATGGTTGCGGCGAGCCGGCCGACTAACATTGCGGATAACTCTCATCGCGCAGTAAATATTCTGGTTTTGAGGTGGCGGAAAGGCCGTTCTGTAAGGGACACGGTCCGAGTTGGCTAGATGGCTGCCTCGTTCTTCGTGGGTCGCGTCCGTCCGTTTGAGAATCCTAAGATTGCCGTCATGGCCACAAAAGGTGGAACGTGTGAGCGACTCGATTTCAGTGCGACAAGGTTCGCAAGTCATTCCAATCGTCCCTCACGTCGTAAGAAGACATCCGAGTCTCGCGGTACGGGGAGTGCTTGTCGAGCACCACGCGGTTGAACCGGCCGAGTTCCCTGAGCGTGAGCCCCAACAGCATAACTTCTTCATGTACACCAGTCCGGCTGTGCGAGCGGAGATCAAGAGCCCTGATTTCTCCGGATTGCGATGGATTCGTCCCGGCGCTCTTTGGGTGATGCCTCAAGGTTGTCGGCATGAAGTTCGTTTTGAAGGACCGGTGGAAGGAATTGCGCTGGCGTTCGAACCAGTCCGGTTCGACCACCTGGTGGAGTCTGCGGGCGGGAAGTGTTCTACAGCGATCGTTCAATCGCTAGCGGCCAGTCCGCCGAAGATTGAACACCTGATGCGCGCGCTCGGTCACGAGAGCCAACTGCCCAGCACCCACGACCACTTCGGCCTGGAGTGCATTGCCACAGCAATCGCCTTGGCGCTCAGCCAGCACGCAAGAGCCATAGCAATCGAGTCGTCGAAAACCGGCGCCCGGCTCGCGCCACGGCAAATTCGCGCGGTTCAATCGTACGTTGTTGAAAACTTGGATCAGCGCATTACCCTGGCCGAACTGGCTGGCGTGGCCGGTCTGAGTTCCTTCCACTTTCTTCGGGCTTTTAAGCGGAGCCTGGGAGTAACGCCTGGCCAGTACGTTCTTGACCTTCGTATGGAGAGAGCGAGGTCCTTGCTCATGACCAGCAATCTGACTGTAGCTGAGGTAGGGGTCCGTGTCGGCTTTGACTACTCGAGCCATTTCACCCGCGCCTTTCGTCGCGCTATTGGCACCGCACCATCCACGTTCCGGAACGGCTTCTAAATTAGCGCAAGATATGTTTCTGGGCGGCAATATCCGGTAGCAGCCTTTCCGCGCAATTCCATCACAATCGACTGAGTGCGGCGAAAGTCGGGCTCAACGCCTTATGTTTGTGAGCGCCCTCGGAACTTCCGCCTGCGGCTCGGTTAAAAGTCAGGAACCACTCTGAAATGAAATCGCAAAACGGCAGTTGAAGGAGTTTGCCATGAAAGTTACGATCGGAAATGTATCGCTGGCGGTTGAAGAGCGGGGAACAGGAAATGTTTCCCTCGTCTTCCTGCACTATTGGGGTGGAACGCACCGCACCTGGAACAAGGTGGCTGCGGAACTCCAGTCGACCTACCGAATCGTCACCTACGACATGCGCGGTTGGGGGGAATCGAGTGCGGCAGACGACGGCTACTCCATCTCAGCCCTGGCGGCCGAGTCTGCGGCGCTCATCGAGCACCTCGGGCTCAGCAAGTATGTTTTGATAGGTCATTCGATGGGCGGGAAAGTAGCCCAACTGGTTGCATCGCGAAGGCCGCAGGGACTTATTGGGCTGATCCTCGTAGCGCCAGCTACGCCCACGCCATCTCATCTGCCGGAGGCAGCGAAGGAGCAACAGATTCATGCCTATGACAATCGCGAGACCGTGCTTCAGACCCTTGCTTTTCTCAGCGCTCGCATTCCCGATCCGGATACGGTGGAACAGATCGTTCAGGATAGTCTGAGTGGAACTCCAGAAGCGAAGCTAGCGTGGCCAACCAGCGCTATGCTGGAAGACATCTCCTCGGAGGTTTCAAAGATCACCGTGCCGACCCTTGTACTCGCGGCGGAACTGGATCGTCTTGACTCGATCGAACAGCACCGGCGCGAAGTAGTCGCGAGGATTTCGGTTGCAAGGCTGGAAGTTATCCCGCACAGCGGACATCTTTTACCAATAGACGAACCCATGCAAACGGCGAGAGCAATCGACTCGTTCATCGGGCAATTGCACGTTTAACTCAAACCATCCTGCGAGAGTAGGCCCTCTCTATCGAGAGAGTGTAGAGTGACTGCCACTTAGCTGAGTTGCTATTCAGAAGCTCTTTGCAGTCTCCGGCATCACACCTGCCTCCTGCGTCCTCGGCTATCCTATTCAATCCATTTGCACCTCCTTTTTGCTCGCGAAATTTTGCTATTGAGCACATTGAATACGAGTTCAGCGGTTGCCCACCGTCTTGCGCGCCTGGCCGTTTCGTATCGCAACACGTTGTTCAACTTGCGGTTGCCGACGATGGCGTTTTGTGGCAGCAGATATAGATGTGGAAAAAACCGGTGCAGTATTAGGATTTCGGGGATTGAACCCTGTAGTTGAGAGATCGTAAGCGTACATAAATTCCCGTTTCTTGAGGTAACGCCACCGGCCAAAACCCCATCGGCTGAAGCGGCAGTTGCATTCTGCATGACCTGAGCAATATCTCCCGCCGCATCACTCCGGGCACGCTAGTCACTTGACCGGCATCAGTGTGAATAACTGGACCAACGGGACCTTCATCAAGGGCGCACCCGAGTTTGTTCGGCAAGCCTGCTCCCAATTGTTGCCTTGGAGCGAGGTTCAGGGCTTTGATCGGCAAAGTGCGTCCATCGGTCAGACGAACGCCTGAAAGCTCAACGTTTGGGCCCGCAAGACCTGCGACCTTTGTAGGTTCTAGCGTGACCCCGCGTTCCGCGAGCTATGCCCCGAACGCTTTTATCTTCGAGCGTATTTCCATCTAGGAATAACGTCGCGTGACCCCAATCAGAGATCAGTAGCGCCTGATAGATCGAGAGGGGTGCGACATGATTACGCCAAGTGGGCTGCCTTTGAACTCGAACCCGTGGCAATAGGGGCAATGCAGCACCGTCTTACCCGACGTTCAGCTACCCCCGGCAATTCAGGAAGAACGTCGATCCGCCCAAAGGCAAGGAGCAGCTTGGAAGTGCTTAGCGTCTCACCGGAACTCAGTGTCACGCTGAAGGTCCCTGTGTTCTCTCATGGGACCGGAATCAACTAACTGCGTTGCTTCGACCGCGGACGCCTTTGTACTCATGCTTCTGCCTCCTCAAGCTACGTCAGTGGGACACTGATGTTAGGTAGTTTCGAGAGTGAGCTTCAACGCTCGTGCCACACCATCGCCGTAGGCGGGATCCGCTCTTTTGCAGTTCGCAACATGCCGCTCAAGAACCTCTTGAGACGCTCCGTTGATTGCGCGAGCCGTGTTATCAAAAAGCAGCTGCTTTTGCTCAGGTGACATCTTGCGGAAGAGATTGCCTGGCTGCTCCCAGTGATCGTCATCCAACCGATGGTCATAGTGACGAGCATCGCCCTCAAGCGCAAGCGGTGGTTCGGCGTATTCCGGTTGATCGTTCCAGAGCCCCTGGCTGTTCGGGTTATAGCTGATGGTCGCTCCAAGGTTTCCATCGGTGCGCATCTCGCCGTCACGGTGATAGGAATGGAAGGGGCACACCGGCGCGTTCACCGGTATGTGATTGAAGTTCACACCGAGGCGATAGCGTTGGGTATCTCCGTAGGAGAACAGGCGAGCCTGCAACATCCTATCGGGAGAAAAACCAATTCCCGGAACCACATTCGCGGGAGAGAAGGCCGCTTGCTCCACTTCTGCGAAGTAGTTCTGCGGATAGCGGTTGAGTTCCATGACGCCGACTTCAATCAGGGGATAATCGCCCTTTGGCCAGACCTTTGTCACGTCAAAGGGGTTGTGCTTGTGCGTCTTTGCTTGTTCCTCTGTCATTACCTGGATGAACAGAGTCCAGCGCGGGAAATCTCCGCCTTCGATAGCTTGCAAGAGATCGCGGCCGTTGCTCTCCCGATCATTCGCGACGACAGCGGCAGCCGCCTGGTCCGTCAGATTCTCAATCCCTTGCTGGGAACGGAAATGGAACTTGACCCAGGTGCGCTTGTTTTCGCTGTTGATCAAAGAGAAGGTGTGACTTCCAAAGCCGTGCATGTGGCGGAATGACTTCGGAATGCCGCGGTCACATGACGATTGTGACTTGGTGAAGTGCCTCTGGAAGAAGAGTCCAGAAGTCCCAGTTATTTTGAGCGCTCCGAAGCCCGGTGCGTGGATCGCGCTTGATGGCGTGGTTGAGATCAGAAAAGCGTAGCGGGTCACGAAAAAAGAAGACTGGTGTATTGTTTCCCACCACGTCCCAGTTCCCATCTTCGGTGTAGAACTTGAGAGCAAATCCTCGGATATCGCGTTCCGCGTCGGCCGCCCCCCGCTCGCCAGCCACGGTCGAGAAGCGCGCGAACATCGGCGTCTCCTTCCCAACCTTCGAAAAGATCGCTGCCTTCGTGTATTTCGTAATGTCGTGAGTGGTGATGAAAGTCCCATGCGCCCCCCAACCCTTGGCATGCATTCTGCGCTCAGGTATGACCTCGCGATCAAAATGTGCAAGCTTCTCGATCAACCAGATGTCCTGGAGAAGGGCCGGCCCACGGCGGCCCGCTGTCAAGATGTTCGTATTGTCCGGTACGGGCGAGCCTGTAGCGTTGGTAAAGCGGTTGGAATCGGACATATTGATCTCTCCTAAACTACCTAAAGCGTGTTCACGCAGTGGACATTGCGCCGAGCGGCGACATTCACCTAGCAGACGACTTAAGGCTGCTATCGAACAGCCCATCTCTCATGTTGGGTTCTTGAAGCTGCTCCGAAGTTTCGATATCGACGAGGTTCCGCGTGCCCGTGACACATCACCGGGGTGATCTCACTATCACTTCTTTAACGTCGGGAAAATTCCTCAAAACTCTCAAAGGTATGTGGAGTTCGCTCAAAGGCGCGCCTGTCCGCAGCAGAGGTGAGAGGTACGAGTCACTTAGCCCTATGGAAGTTTCACGTCGACGACGTGAAAGAAGGCCCTCGCTAGATATGAGCGTGTCTTTGCGAGTTTCAGGCAATCACTCTCGCACCAGGCGAGAGAAGCTTGAGGAGCCATAGGCAACGGTAATGCGTGATCATTGTAAAAGGCCTAATGAACTGACTTGTTGAATCGCGATCATGAAGGTGGGCAACTCTATAAAGCCTTCATCATCCTCATGGCTGGCTGGACGGGGGCCCGCGTGCGCAAGAACAACTGAGGCGTCTAATCATTTCAATGTTCTGAGTGGAGACTATGGCCACCGTCGCGGAGATCTTGGTAGAGACACTCGCACTTTCGGGCTTGGCGAATGAAGGGGGCGACGTGAAGATCGCCCTCTTTGTACCATGCTACGTCGACGCCTTTTTTCCAGAGGTAGCCATCGCTACCCTTCAGCTCTTGGAGCGTCTCGGGCACGAGGTCGTAGTCCCGCCTCAGCAGACCTGCTGCGGTCAGCCCATGGCGAACAGCGGAGACCAGGCTGCGTCTGCCGCAACAGAGGCGCACTTCGTAGACACCTTCAAAAGCTACGACCTGATCGTTGGCCCGTCGGGGAGTTGCGTTCACCATGTTCGCCTGCATCTTGACGCATGCGAGCAGACACCAGAGGCGGCTCACGTGCGCAAGTCGATTCGAGAGCTGATCGAATTTTTACATGAAGATATAAAGAGCCTCCCCCCAATCGATTTCAAGCACAAGGTCGGGCTACATAACGGCTGCACCGCGCTGCGAGGACTCGGCCACGCACGACCGTCCGAGCGAGTCCATGAACCGGATTTTTCAAAGGCCAGGGACCTCCTCACGCATGTCGGCGGCCTCGAGATCATCCAGTCCGATCGCGTGGATGAATGCTGCGGGTTCGGTGGCAGCTTCTGTGTCACCGATGAAGCTGTCTCCTCCAAAATGGGTCAAGACCGCGTCGCTGACTTTGAGCGGAACGGGGCCGAGTACATCGCATCTGCGGACAATAGTTGCCTCATGCATATGAAGGGCATCATCGATCGCGAGAAGCGGCCTCTGAAGATTGTTCACATTGCACAGATCCTGAATGGAGGACCGTTCGCATGAATCTGTTCAACGTTCTGACCGACAGACCTGTCGACCCCGAGAGCGCAGCGGCAAAGTTCATCGCTGATACAAAGCACGAGGAGACACACGATCGTCTGGTGTGGGGTATGCGCATGCACAGGGATGAGGCGGCGCGCCAGATTCCTGGGTGGGAAGAACTTAGGGAACTCGCTTCACAGATCAAAGAACACACGCTGACCCACCTCGACCAGTATCTCGAGCAATTTGAACAGAATGCCATCGCTCATGGCGTGCATGTCCATTGGGCCCTTGATGCCGCCGAGCACAATGACATTGTGCTGAGCATCTTTCAAAAGCACAACGTTAAACGGGTGATTAAGAGCAAATCCATGTTGCAGGAAGAGTGTGGCATGGCAGCGGCTCTTGAAACCCAAGGAATCGAGGTGCGCGAGTCGGACCTAGGTGAACGTATTCAGCAGCTCGCGCACGAGCGGCCTAGCCACATTGTTGTTCCGGCCATTCACCAACTGCGGACGGACGTGGCGGCTCTTTTCGCCAAAAATTTGGCTACAGATGAGCAGAATTCAGATCCGCACTATCTGACTGAAGCCATGCGTAACGATGCTCGGCCTGCTCTTCTGCATGCTGATGCCGGCATGACAGGGGCTAACTTTGCCATTGCGGAGACCGGTGGAATCGTCATCTGCACCAATGAGGGCAATGCCGACATCGGTGTTACCGTCCCTGATCTTCAGGTCTGTAGCATAGGTATTGAAAAGCTGGTGCCGCGCTCCGCTGATCTCGGTGTTATGCTGCGCCTCCTCTCACGCAGCGCGCTGGGAACGCCGATGACTCAATACACGACGCACCTGCACCGACCCAGGCCGGGTACGCGGATCCATTTCATTCTCGTGGACAATAAGCGCTCTGACCGGCTGGCCTCGCCCGACTTCTGGCACGCACTGAAGTGCATTCGGTGTGGTGCATGCATGAACACTTGTCCGGTTTATCGTCGAAGCGGCGGATTGTCCTACCAGGCAACTTATTCCGGACCGATCGGAGTGATCCTCGACCCGGGCTTTGATCACACCAAATATCGAGAGCTTCCGTACCACTCCACTCTCTGTGGAAGCTGTTCCGAGGTATGCCCGGTCCGGATTGACATAGCAGACCAGATTTACAAGTGGAGGCGAGTCATTGCCGATGAAGGGCTACTCCCTCTGGCGAAGAGAGCGGGTATGGCGGTTATGGGCGAGACCCTTTCTCATACCGAAGCCTTCCATGGAGCCGAAGCTGTCGCGATCAAGGCAATCGAACAACTGCCCGGCGTCGTCTTCAATAATCCTCTCAACCCGTGGACAAAGCACCGCGATATGCCGAACCCGCCGAAGCAGACATTCCATCAGTGGTACCAAAAGAATCGAGGCTCGGAGTGAATCCACAGCAGATCGCACGAACCACGATCCTGAATGCTGTTCGCAAAGCGCTGCCGACTCAAAAAATTGATCTCCCTGCGGTCCCTGTGGAGCAGAAGCACTTGGGCGCAACTGGAGGTTTTGGCTACCGAGGGAATCTTTCGTCGCTCGAAAAGATTGAAGGCGCTCCTCAACCGGGCGAGTCTCTCACGCCTTACTTTGAACGTCAGTTGGCCAGAATGGGAGGCCGAAGCCTTACCATCAATACCGCTGCAGAGATCCCAGATAAAGTGAGGGAGTTGTTTCCGGCCGCGCGTCGGATCTGTTCTGTCATTCCGGAGATGTCCGACGCGAAGCCACTTTCACAGGCAACATCTTCTCGTTCTTTAGCTGACGTAGATGTCGCGGTAGTGCGAAGCCACTTAGGTGTGGCAGAAGCGGGCGCCGTCTGGCTTACAGATCTCGATTTAATCGTTCCCGCTCTTGGCGTCCTCACGCAACATCTTGTCGTTCTCTTAGATCCGAAGGATATCGTTCCGACCCTTCACGAGGCATACGGCGGGATCATTCCATTCGACAAATATCCGTACGGAGTCTTCATGGCCGGGCCGTCAGCTACCGGGGACATCGAAGGTGTCATCATTCACGGCGCGCAAGGCGCTCGTACGCTTACGGTTTTTCTCCTGGCGACCTAACTTTCGCGGGCAAAGGCAGCTTCGAATGTGTAAGCTGAGCGGATCCTGGCGATGAATTCAGCAACGCCGCGAGTAACGAGGATAGGCTTCAGATCTAGCGAAGGTACTAAGCAAGCGCGCCGGTCCGCTCGGATCGTTTCGGAATTAGAAACTGTTGAAAGTAGAGAGGGGGTCCACCGATGCTTTCTTTCCGTCTCTCGTTAGTCGCCAGCACCGTCGTTCTGCTCGTCGTCGCCGGGGCGATGATTGCAACTCCAGCTGCCCTTGGTCAAACGCCCGCCCGGGTTCGCGGAACCATTACCGCGATCGATGACCGCAGCATTACGCTCAAGGATCAGAGCGGCCGCACTCTCACGCTAAACACGGGAGCGTACTCGACGTATGCCAACTTACTTCCATCGGGCCTCGACGAGATCAAGATTGGCGATTTCGTCGGTTCCGCCGTCAAAGGAACTCCGAAGTCGATGATCGCGGTCGAAGTCGCGCTCGTTCCCAAAGACATGCGCGCCGGACGGATTGCCTACTACGGATGGGACGCCTTGCCCGACCCTACCGCCAAGCACTCCTCTGTCAAGACTCCAACCAAGATGACAAACGGTCTGGTCACAAACATCTCGGAAGCAGTAGCGACCAAACTCGTCGACGCGAGGATGACCAGCGGCGTCGTCTCGGACAAGAGCAGTAGAGTTGGCCGCACGCTTACGGTCGCTTACGATGGCGGCAGCAAGACTTTTAGGATCACGGTGCCTGCTAACGCGCCGATCGTGCGCTACGTACTGGCGGACCGATCCGCGTTGAGCATTGGTGCAGCTGTGATGATTAAGACAAGCCCGGGCGACGAGGCCGGACTTGTCAGCATTGGCAAAGGAGTTATACCGCCGATGTAATGCCTGGGTCAACACTTTTACCGGTGCGAGCTCACCTCGCTTTTCGATTTACCTAGATCTCGGGAAGAGAGCCCCGAAGCCCACTCCATCCACGAGGGGTCTGTATCGGGAGCGCAAGCCTCCAAGGGGCAGAACGACTGCAAGCGACAACTCCATACGAAGCTAAGTGGTGACTTGCTAAAAACGGCGAAAGATTATCAGAATCTTGCGATTCGTGCGAACCGTACGTAATCACTTGCAACCGCCTAATTTGCCGGGCACATCGTAGTAGTCGGGACGCGAGGAGGTACGCGCTTTTCGGCTGCCTCTGCAAGAGAAGTTTTGTGATCAGCGTCCAAGTCCTGTTTACGAAAGGCGGCTGGATTATCCGGCGGAGATGGATTTTATCCCAGCCCTGATGCGCCTGTGCCCAGTAGCTAATCAGAGCCGCACCCGTTAAGGAATCTCGGTTCACTTGAGACAGCCATGCGCAGTGTCTTCGCAGCCACGATTCACGTGAAGTCAGGATTCGGTCTTCACGATGGCTCAGGGGAGAAGTTCCTTCTGAAAGACGACGCGATGCTTTTCTTGCGCCACGAGCGCTGCGATGGGCGTTCGAACTTGAAAGGAGGTTGTTTTGACCGCTCAAGATGCTATTCCAGTGAGGAACGATGTCATTGTGTCATCTCGGCAGGCGTGCTTGGAACTCCTCGCGCGTACTCTCGAGGCCCAAGTCAGGCCGGATCCCAAAAGTGTCATAAAGAAGACCGTAGTTCCTGAAATTTCCATCATTCGGTCCAACCAGGCAACGGTGCCGAAGGCTCAGTTGTCGCGACCGGCAGTTTGGATAACGCTGCAGGGCGCGACTAGAGTTATTCGCAGGAAGCAAGAGTCCTCTTATGGTTCCGGTGAAGCGTTTCTCTTGACGGTTGACTCGGGCTGCAGCTGCACGATTCACGCAGGTAGTGCAGGGAATTCCTATCTCGGGCTCTGTATAGAGTTGGATTACGCCTACTCCCGAGAGATCGCGGATAGACTTGGTCTCTTGCGGAAGCCGGAAGGTTCCTCCGACCAGTCCGATATTTCGGTACTTGATCTAAGCTTGCCGCTACTGCAATGTTTGTTGCGCGCCATCTCTTTACTCGAGCGCCCGGAAGCACTGAAAATTCTCCGGCAGAGTCTGCTGCGAGAATTTAGCTATTGGCTACTGTCAGGTACGGGCGGCAGGCAGCTTGCGCAGCGCCTGGTTACAGCTGGTCAGGGAATTCGCGCATCCGACGCTGTGCAGCACTTGCATGCAAATTATAGCAATCCCGTGTGTATTGACGACCTGGCAGATCTTGTATGCATGAGTCCAGCGACGTTGCATCGCCAGTTCAAACTCTTGACCTCCTTGTCCCCACACCAGTACCTAAAAAGGCTTCGGCTTCTCGAAGCCAGGCGGCTCCTCTTTGGTGGAAAGACGAATGTTAAGAGCGTTGCCTTTCAGGTGGGGTACCTAAGTGCGTCCCATTTCAGCCGGGAGTATGCACGCTTGTACGGCCAGCCCCCAGGACAGAAGGAGACGACGCGCGCAAGCGATCGTACCTACCGAGATCAACGACAGAATGAGGTGACAGCTTGAGAGCTTTAGACACGAAAGCCGCATCTTGTTGGACAGGTGGATGTAACGGTGGCTAGGGATCGAAAGAAAGCAATAAAGTGGGGTATCGAGATCCTGGTGAATAATGCCGGCGTACTTGAGTTTGGCGCGGTCGTAGATATTCCAGGGGACAACATGCGAAAGGAATTCAAGGTCAACGTCATCGGCGCGATCATTCTTACGCAAGGAATTGCTAAAGTCAGATACTCACTGTGAGGTAACCCAATGGACTCGATAGATATCGATATAGAGCAGGCTAACGTCGACCTGATCCGCCGTCATTTCGCTGACTTTGTAGATCGCAAGGACGTCACGGCAGCGGAGCGCAACTTTGCTCCGGACCTCATCGACCATAATCCTCCCGGCGGGACCAAGACGATTGCCGAAGGGATGGCATTCGCAAGGCGCATCTATGAGCGGTTCCCGGATATGTGTTGCGAGCTAAAAGATGTCCTTGCGCAAGGCGACAAGGTAGCGGTGCGAGCCGTCTGGAGCGGACATGACGCAGAAAGCGGACAACTGATGGAGTTTCACGGCTTCACGCTTTGGCGGTTCAGGGGCGACAAGATCGTTGAGAGGTGGGCCACGATGACTGATCTAAAACCGGTTAGTCGCGACGATCCGAGCTGGTAGTCCTTACGTTGCAGATTGCAAAGCTTCGGGCATCTGCTCGCTTGTGGGGACCCGCGCCAATGTGCAGGAACCAACTCAGACGGTTTGTTGGCAAGAAGGCGATCCTCAATCGAAAGCTTATTTGACGGTTCTCTCCGCAACGCTGATCTGTGTCAAGGTCGCCCCAGCCCTTTGCCAAGTTCCTCCTAGGGTCTGCGGCACTGGTACCGACGTTGTCGAAGGTTAAGTGACAAAAAAGCAGTCGAATGGCAAGATCCTGAAGCTGAGCATTAGGCCTGATCCGAGTAGGCAGAAGGTTCCTGCAACTCTTGAAATGGTTGCGATTGGAAGTTTTGTTGGTACAGCAAGTAAGGGACCAATAGATCGTTGGACAGCCGTTGAACTCGTCATTGTGCCTAAAAGCATGCAGGTTGGGAGGAGGGGTTTAGCTCCTGAACCAGGCGCAACGTCTATCAATGAGGCGCTCAATGTTTGCAAGTTCCAGAGTCGGTATTCCGAGCGGCAACGTATAAGATCGACAACTCTTTCATCGTTTGCAACAAAAGACCCAACGTCGATTGGATCTTCGATTCCTCGTTCTATAGCCAACATGACCTCTGCAAAAGTTACGTAGTGGGCCTGCGCGTGAGCCGATACTAGGCCAGCAGCGCCCGGCTTCATGGAAGGCTAACCGCGCAGCGAGGGCGAGATCAGCGGCGACATAGTGCTCGAGGACCGTATCTCGAGGATGATGATGTTGGCGGTCGAAGCGACCGTCTACCGAACTATCGGTTCGTCGTCGGAGACGATATCGCCACTGGCCACTGGTCTAAGATCCTGCCTAAATAGGAAGGGACCTAGCGTCCTTGAGTCTTATAGACTCGGGCCAGCCGCGCACCGGACACGGCTGCCATGCTTTATCAATTTCGTCGGACCGGAGGTCGCCGTGGCCGCTCGCAGGATCGCTGCCGAGCCCAACCCTGGACCTCTTGCGGCGCGCTCGGATTTGTTTTGGACCATGTTTTGGCTCTCCATACGTCGGCGAGACGCTCGGCTCAAATAACGCTAATACTGTGATTCGACCAGTGCTTAATGGACCTGCAAAAAACAGCGATAGATTATCCAAAACTTACGGTTTGCGCGATGGGAAGGGCAGCAAGGATGAACGAGCTTCGCGGCCGGTGACCGGAGAGCATCACCCTAGTGTGCGTCAACGATCATGTGGTCGAAATCGCAACGACGACCGAGCCAGGTGTCTCGACGAATGATCATCCCGGTTCCGCATGAATAGGCGGTCACTACCCGTTAGGAACCCGATCGCTCTCGAACACGGATTGTCGCGCGGCTTGCTGAATTCTGTCGCTTGAGGATTTCGACTGCCAATGCACTGATTGACCGCTAATCAGTGAACGCATTGCCGATTATGCACTCGTTGCAATCTGCGGTGGGCTCGAACGCAACTCCAGGTTGCCACCAACTGGTGTCACGATAAAAGGGGGCATATCACTAGTCTTTACTTTTCTCGGGTCCGATACGAAGGCTGTAGTGAGAAGATCTATATTCCGTTGGACTTTGTGAGAACTTCCGGCGGAAGGCGGCGGCGAACTGAGATGCCGTACCAAATCCGCATGTCAAGGCAATATCAAGAACCGCTTTGTCTGTTTCCGCAAGCATCCGTTTAGCAGCTTCCATTCGTAGGTGCTGCACGTGCCGGTGAGGTGTTGCTCCGACGGCTTTGCGGAAGAGAGTTGCGAAGTGAAATGGACTAATGCCCGCCTCTTTGGAGAGGACGCTGAGGTTCAGGCTTTCAGAAAGATGCGCTTCGATGTACTCGAGTACGCGCACGAGGCGGTAATCGGAAATGCGCTCTTTGGCGAGCGACTGACGCCATTCAAAACCTTTGGTTGCGCCAAGCAACAGATGTGCTGATATCCATTGCGCAGCGGCTTGAGCGTAAAAATCTGGAGCTCCATTCTGGAGGGCCGACATCGCAGAGAAGGCGAGGTTGCCAACGACCGGATCATCAAAGAACGGACAATCGCTGAGAGAACCTCCTATGAGGGTTCTCGGATTTTGCACTTCCTGGGCGACGACATCCACGGTCTCTTGAGGCACAACCAAGAGCAATAAATTAAGAGCTTTCCCTACAAAGTCGTGGCGTACAAGGCGCGGGCACCCTGCAGGTGTGAGCATGCCGGTGCCTCGGGTGTAATCGATCTTGCGCCATCGTCCTTCAGAGAAATGGCTTATGCGGAAGCTTCTTTCAAGGACAAGGATCATTGAGGGATTAGCAAAAGCGTCGATGGGGAACGGTTCGGGAGAATACGCCTTCACTCTCGATCGGAGGTAGAGTGACTTCCATCCAGCTGACTCGCTAGTCAGAAGTTCCTTGCTGTGTCCCGCATCGCACTTGCCTCTTACGTCATCGGCTAGGCTATTCATTCGTTTTGGCCTCCTTCCCCCTTGGTCAGCTCCTGAATCGAGCATATCGAAGGCGATTTCAGTGGCTCCTGACCACGCTTTGCCGATTCACATCGGATGCATCCTACGTTAGCTCACCGCCGCCGATGCATAGCATGTTGTGAAACAAGCCTGACTGCGCCCGACTCAGGAACGGAAGATTGCAAGAACTGGCGAAATTTTATCGAAATCTTGCGATTCTGGCGAACGAACCACGAAAAGGGGGTCCAGACAAAATGATACAGAGAGATACGAAACAGTCTGCAATTGTTGCTACTCCTCTAAGATTAGCCCTTCACTTTTGTCTCGGAGTTGGATTAGCAGGGGCGATCTCAGACATTGCAGAAATTGCGACTGGCCGCCGGGCCTTCGGTAGCAAACGACTAGCTCATGTGACACGGCGACCGCAACCGTGTTCTATGATGACGCCGGTGCGGCACACATCGCTTTTACACTGACGATATGAGTGGAACCGGGGCTGCACTGCGGGCAAAGGGCGTGACGGTTCTCAGGAAGCGCCATAGCGAGATCGCCAAGCAAACGGGCCAGATCCCGCACGGAAGGCTACTGAAGGATGCCGTGACGTTTGAGTGGTTCGTGCGCAGCCGCCACCTTCCGGTTTGCCAGGGAGACTGGTGGCCAGAGACGGCGAAGGAGAAGACGGCTCAGGTTGAAATCATCTTCAAGTTGGGATCACCAATCTTGGAGTCGGTAGACAAGTTTGAGCTTCAAAATGCATGTGAATCATCTGGCAAAGACGGATTGCCAGGATCGCGTGAAGCAAGCGAGGTCGTATCTCGATGAAGTAATCGAGCAGGAGTTTCTGGTCAAGGACCCGACCCGCAGCAAGAAATCCGACGTGGGCGAGTGCTGACCGTGAGGGATCAGCCCGACTATGAGTTGCGTTCTACGTCGGACAACAGCCCGCTGCGAAACGCCATTGCAACCGCCTCTGTGCGGTCTGATACGGCGAGCTTGTCCATAATGCTGTGGACATAGTGGCGAATTGTGTAGTCACTGAGATGTAAGGTCGAGCCGATCTGCTTGTTCGTTAGCCCCTTGGCGAGCAGCTCGAGAGTCTGTACCTCGCGTGGGGTCAGGTCGGCCCTCATCATGCGATCGGCCAGTTTGGCTGCGATATGAAGGGGGATGTACCGCTTGCCCGCATGAACCACGGTGATCGCGGCGATGAGATCTGCTTCCGCAGCATCCTTGAGGACATAGCCTTGAGCGCCTGCGCGAATCGCTTGATAGATGAGTTCGTCCTGCTCATAGCTGGTGAGCACAACGACCTTCGGTGCCACTGCAAATGACTGTAGAGCCTGAAGTACGGCGATGCCGTCCATGCCCGGCATGCGCACATCCAACAGCAGCAGATCGGGGCTATAGATGTTGACCATCTTGATAGCCTCCGACCCGCTTCCGCATGTTCCGATGACCGTCATGCCCGCCTGACCATTCAGGAGGTTCGACAACCCTGAGCACATAACAGGATGATCATCAACGATCAGAATGCGGATCGAGGAGGCGCTTGTTCTTTGCATGAATTGTATTCTCCAGGAAACGGATGCCCGCACGAACGTACGATGTTAGCCTGTTTATTCCAAGGACGGGTACGGTGACCGAAACGCACGTTCCAGTTCCGAGCATACATGAGATATCCAGCTCGCCGGCAATCTCCGAGGCACGCCTCCGCATGCCTCGGATACCAAACCCAAGAAGATCGCCGCTCATCGTGAAGCCTCGACCATTATCGGTCACCTTCAACTGAACATGCTCCGGCTGGTAGTCGATGGCGATGGCGACCTTAGTTGGTGAAGCGTGACGTACGGAGTTCGCAATGGCCTCCTGACCTATGTGGAACATCTGCTCAGTAATCGCACTGGGCAGAGCACGTGATATACCCGAGGAGCTTGTCTCGATCGCAATATCCCCGCTACCCGTGAGACCCTGCGCACACTCTCTTAGCGAGGAGAGCAGATCCGTGCTGGAGAACGACTTTTTCGATATGGGTGTCAGACTTTTGCGAGCCTCACGGTGGCTGAACTGAACCAGCCTTCTGGCTACATCCACATGATGTAGAGCGCTGTCCTCCTTATTGGCGACGCTCCTGCGGATCACCTGAAGTTGGAAGCCGATCCCGGTGAAGCTTTGCGCGAGGGTATCGTGGATGTCTCGCGCTAGCCGTTCTCGTTCGTGCAGAACAGTCTCCATCTTCCATCGTTTGAGCTGAACATAGAAGAGAAGTACGAGGATGACTGCCGCCACAGCTCCGAGCGCAATGGATAGATTCACGAGCCGCGCCGTTGTCCACCAGGGGGCGGCACGAACTACGGAGACATCCGCGAGACTACGAAGGAGCAGCTCCGATCGAATGGCGTTTCCATACGTCAACCCGGTTTCGCCGGTGAGAACGTTGATACCCGACACCCGGACGGCGCTTCCCGGAACAAGGGCTTTCGAAGAACCCGTGCTATGCGCTTCGAGCTCCGCCGTGATCACTTGATCGTCCTTTTCAAGCAGCAGTAGAGTCCGCGCGGGTTCGTCGATGACTCGCAACAGGCGCATCTCGATGCTGATGAGACAGAAGCGGTATTTGCTCGACGAAGTACTCTGCAGATCGAGATGCGCAGGCGTCAGGGGAGTGCCGTGGCCGAGCTTGCGCAGCACAGCATCCCGAAGAATGGGGCCTGTCGCGTCAGGGCTCGGATATCCGACTGCTTCGACCAGGTCTCCGACCTGCAGCGTTGGAGCGTCCGCTGAAAAGATCTCGATTGCCTGCGTACCGTCCTGCAACACCAGGCTATTGCCGGGTGCATAAAAGGTCAGCACACCACGCACACGCACGGGGTGAAAGTAGTCGGTCCCGGATCCATACCGCATCAGGTTTCCGATCTGTAACATCGGCGTTTCGAAGGGATCGGGTGGCTTCGGCTGAAGGATTTCGATGTTGTTTGGATCCGGGATGGCGAGAACGACGCCTGTCGACTGCATGTTGTCGTTCTTGCGGTCCATGGCTGTCGCTGTGACACGTACCCTCGCGTCGAAAAATGCGGAGAGAGGCAGCTTGAGGGACGAGGTAAGGATCGCGTCCACACGACCTTCCGGCATCATGATGGAAAACGCGATGCCCTCCAGACCAGCGATTTTAGTTCTGGAGTTCACGGCACGGATCGTGCCTTCGATCGAGACGTACTGAACATCCTGCTGTCCGCTGCTCAACTGTCTGAAGGAGACCTCTGTGGGAGTCGGCAGCGGACCGTGCCCGAGGAAACGGATGTGCGGAGCCGTGATGCGGGGCGAGTACTGCCCGGGGCCGACCAAGCCGACCACCTCAATGCGGTCGCCGGGCTCATAGCGCCTGGAAGTGCCATCGGGGTCCACCCAAAGGCCGGCTGTGTGGTCGCGAACGACGAGCCCGAGACTGCTTGAGAGTGTGACGGTTCCGACAACGCGCGCCAGGCCGCCCTGCGCCGCTACTCCGTAGGGCAAGGCAAGGATTGAGGCTGCACTTGTGTACTTGATCCTAGACGAAGGAACCTGGCCGTCCTGAGCGAGAAGGACGGAGCATAACGTACAGAGCCACAAGAGCGCAGCGATTGCGTGTGTCTTCGAGACGATCCTTGCTGCGAATTCGGAGTCACTACGCCGGTTCATCTTTTAAAGCCTGCAGAGGATCGGTTGCATCCTCCTTCAAAACGCATGCTATCGCACTCGGGCCTTTAGCCGCTGGACACCGCTGGCATATGGCACAAATGTGCCATATCAATGTGGCCCATGTGATGGCTGCTTTACTGCGCTAAATAGGCCACCTCTTTCCGCTCATCAGTCCGTTCACGATCGTGTTCGTGGTTGCGTATCGTTCGCGAGGTACATCAATAAGCGTTTTGTGCGCTCTGATCTGCGGTTTCCGGACTGCCCGTGAGGCGAGGCCGCTGCGGTACGGGAGCTGCGACAGAGGAAAGTTGCCGAATGAAGATGGACAAGGGACTTACACGGCGGGAAGCCATGCAAGGCCTGCTGGGAGCCGCATTGATAGCGGCAACTCCGTTGAGTGCTTATACCGAACAGAAGCAGAAGGGAACGACCGCCTGGCCAGCAGAAGCTGTGCGCAACCTGCCCCGGCCACAGCCTTTGAATGAAGGCTGGCGTTTTCATCGCGGCGAGTTGGAAGGAGCATCCGCTGGCGACTTCAGCGATGCGTCGTGGCGGACCGTCACGGTTCCCCACGACTGGAGTATTGAGGATGGGGTCGCGCAGCCCCAGTCGATGCCGGGCACCGTCTGGGCCCTGGGTGACAAACCGGTGCGCGTTGGTCCTTTCGACATGTATGAGAGCGCGGGCCAGACGGCAACTGGATGGACCGTCGGTGGTGTCGGCTGGTACCGCAGGACGTTCGAGATGCCCGAGGTCCCTGCAGGCGGCAAGGTCGAGCTGCAGTTTGAGGGTGTCTACATGAACTCCGATGTTTGGATCAATGGCGCTCACCTGGGCAATCATCCTTACGGTTACACCGAGTTCGCGTACGACCTGACCCAGCACTTGAAGCCGGGCAAGAACACCATCGCCGTAAAGGTGAACAATGCCGGGCGCAACAGCCGCTGGTACTCGGGGTCTGGGATCTTTCGCAAGGTCTGGCTCCGCATGAAGGGCGAGCTGAGTATCCCTGAGTATGGCGTCTTCGTGTGGACGCAGAGCGCTACTGCCGATGCCGCACAGATCAAGGTCGAGAGCACGGTTGAGAATCGCGCGTCGACGCCGAGAAAGGTTCGTGTGGCTGTTCGTCTTGTCGATGATCAAGGCGTTCCAAGCGCTTCATCGACACAGGGTATGACCATTCCCGCGAACGCAAGCGCGGTGGCTTCCTTGCCCTTGCAGGTACAGCATCCTCGCCTCTGGTCCTCGGAGCGTCCTCAACTGTATCGGGTTGAGGTTGTCGTCGAAGACGGCACCAAGGTGGTAGACGCGGCCAGCGTCTCGACCGGCATACGCACCGTGGAGATCGATGCGGCCCATGGGCTGAGAATCAACGGCGAGAACGTGAAACTACGTGGCGGCTGCGTGCACAACGACAACGGGCCCATCGGCACCGCGTGCATTCCGCGGGCCGAAGAGCGCCGGCTCGAGATACTTAAGGCGAACGGCTACAACGCCGTTCGCACCAGCCATGCGCCTCCGTCGCGGAACTTCCTCGATGCGTGCGACCGGCTGGGCATGCTGGTGATTGACGAAGCTTTCGATGGATGGGAGCAGGAAAAGAATCCTGACGACTATCACCTCTTCTTCAACGAGTGGTCGCACCGGGATCTTGAAAACATGATCCTGCGCGATCGGAATCATCCCTGCGTCATTCTCTGGAGTATCGGCAACGAGATGAAGGAACGTGCCGAACCTCGCGGCGTGGAAATCGGCAAAGGCCTAGCCGCCGTCGCCCACAAGGTCGACCCCACACGCAGGGTGACAGCGGCTATCTGCGAACCGTATGACCACCCTAAGCAAACTTGGGAGGACATGCAGCCGGCGTTCACCTATCTTGATGTCGCCGGCTATAACTACCGGCTTGATAAGTACGAGTCAGACCATGCGAAATACCCTGACCGCGTGATGGTTGGTACTGAGTCCTATCCGGGCGCCGTGTACCAGATATGGGATTTCATTGAGAGATCAAGCTGGGTGATCGGCGACTTCGTCTGGACGGCGGCCGATTACATGGGCGAGTCGGGGCTGGGCTTCACGGCTCTTCGAAACGGCCCCGGCCGCGCTGCTGGACTGCAGGGCTACCCGTGGTTCAACTCCTATTGCGGTGATATCGATCTGATCGGCAACAAGAAGCCGCAGTCTTATTTCCGCGATATCGTGTGGCGGCGCAGCAAGATAGAGATGGCCGTGCAGAGGCCGATCCCCGCAGGGTGGTCGGAGCGCCTGGGGGATTGGTCCTGGAGTGACGAGCTGCGAAGCTGGAGCTGGTACGGCTTCGAGGGAACTCCTCTCAAGGTGCGTGTGTACACGCGCGCGACGCGTGTGAAGCTTCTACTGAACGGCAAGGAGATCGGCACGCAGGAGTTGAAGCCGAGCGATGGCCTTAAGACGGAGTTCGCCGTTCCGTACAGCCCTGGCGAGTTGAAGGCAATTGCCTACGAAGGCGACATCGAGACATCCTCGATCGCCTTTGCCACGACAGGGCAGCCTCACCATCTGGTCCTCACGCCCGATAGGCGCAGGCTCATCACCGATGGCGACGACCTCGGCTATGTCATGGTCACCGTCGTGGACGAAGCAGGTAGGCCCGTCCCGGATGCTGTCGTGCCGGTTTCCTTCACGGTAGAAGGCGCTGGCGAACTTATGGCCGTGGGCAACGCCAATCCTAAGGACGTTACCAGCTTCCAACAGCCACATCGCGATACCTACCACGGAGTTTGCCTGGCTGTGGTGCGGCCGCGCGGCGCAGCCGGAAAGATCGTCATCCGTGCGCAATCCCCTGGCTTGCAGGGCGGCACGGCCGAACTGGAATCCGCATCAAGCTAGCCACTCGGAATAAGGAGCGTTCCCGTTCCTCGCAATGTTCAGCGAAGCTGTGCGGGGAGAGACAAAGACCAACCCTATCAAGGCTCGATGCTCACAATTCGACAGCTCGGCGACATAAAGAACGCCTACGGCCGCGCCTCAGGCGCGGACTCATATGAAACCAACACAAAGGCAGGATGTATGACTACCAACCGGACACTTTCTCTCCTCCACTCTCTTGGCGGCAGCCATGCGGGTAATCTGCTTGCGCTTGTCGCGATCTTGGCCTTGGCTCTTGTTCCTGTGGGAGCTCAGGTCACGGCGGCTTCGCTCTCCGGCTCAGCGACGGACCCGAGTGGAGCGGCGCTACCGAACGCGACCGTGACCGCACTGAACGTCGACACCGGTGCATCGCAGACCACCAAGACAAGCGGCGCAGGTACGTTTACCTTCACGACCTTGCCTCCTGGAACTTACCGCGTCACGGTCGCAGAGGATGGCTTTGCGACCAAGGTCCAGGAAGGTCTGCAACTCACGGTCGGCCAAGCGGCCACGCTCAATACGGTCCTGACGGTTGGCGCTCAATCAGAAAGTGTGACGGTCAATGCGGAGTCAGGCACTCTCATCAACTCGAGCACTGCTGAGGTCAGCTCACTGGTGAATGAGCACTCTGTCAAGGAGCTGCCGCTGAATGGCCGCGACCCGTCGAGCCTCGTTTTGCTGGCGCCGGGCGTCACAAACGTTTTGAACTCCAGCGGTACTCTGCAGACGATCGCCGCCTTCCCGACGGAGTCGGGTGCGTCCGCCAACGGTGGCCGCCAAGGCAGCACTTACTACCTGCTGGATGGCGTGCAGAACATGGACACATACCTACTGCTGGCCGCACCGTTTCCGAATGCGGATGCCACGCAGGAGTTCCGAGTCATCACCAACAACTTCGATGCTCGTTATGGCTTCGCTCCGGGGGCGGTCGTCAGCATCCAGACAAAAGGCGGCAGCAACGAGTTCCATGGCGGCGCCTTTGAGTTTCTCCGCAACAGCGCTCTGAACGCCGGAAATTACTTCAGTCACCAAGTTGATCCGCTGCGGCGTAACCAGTTTGGTGGCGATCTGGGTGGCCCTGTCATCAAGAACAAGCTCTTCTTCTTCGCCAACTACCAGCAGACGCTCGCGAGCACAACTGCCGCCACCAATGTGACGGACACGCCGACCGCGGCCATGCTGGCCGGAGACTTTAGCGCTGTGCCGATCACGCTTGGTGGCCCCTTCACGACGATCGGTGGCAAACCGAATCAGGTGGACCCCGCACTTCTGAGCGCTCCTGCACTGGCTCTCTCCCAGCAGCTGCCGCTGGGCATGGTTCCTGCCACCGGGCAGGTGACCTATACGGGAGCCTCGCAAAGGTACAGCTACAAGGAAGCAACCGGGCGACTTGATTGGGATGTATCTCCTTCCCACCGAATCACCGCACGCTCGTTCCTCGACTTTCTTGATCAGCCGGGACTCGGTGTTCCCGGCAATGTCCTGACCTACGTGATCGGTGAGAGAGGCCGGATCTATAACGAACTGATCTCGGACACATGGACCATCTCCCCGAACTCAGTGAACACACTCTCCGCAGCCTGGCTGCAGAACGACTATTACACCGCAGCGCAGGTCCTCAATCATGATGGGTCCCCCTTCTGCCTCTCACAAATTATCAACGTCAGCGACCCCCCGGGTGTCTGCTACATCGAGGGTGGCGTGAGCATATCTGGTGCGTTCAATCAGGGCTATTCGTCGCCCAACACCGAGGACCGCAGAACCTGGACGCTGAACGACGACTACTCCCGCGTTATCGGTCAGCACGTCGTCACCGTGGGTGGAAATCTGCTGCGGCAGTACGCCAATGAGATCTCTGCCTACCCGGCAAATCCGCAGGTCAACTTCAACGGGCAGTACACGGGATTCGGCCTGGCCGACTTCCTCCTTGGCGATGTGCAGAGCTACGGTCAAGGCGCGGGTGAGGTTCAGAATGAGCGTGGATTCCTGCTCGGTATCTACGCACAGGACGCTTGGCGAATCAAACCGAACCTTACGCTCACGGCCGGTGTACGCTGGGAGCCGAACCTGCCACCTTCCTTGCAGAACGGGCGCGGCGCGGCCTTCATTCCGGGTCAGCAGAGCACACGATATCCCAACGCCCCCACGGGCATGGTCTTTCCTGGCGACGCTGGCGTGAGCGACAGCCTGATACCGCGTGACTACACGCAGGTGGCTCCTCGCATCGGCATTGCCTGGCAGCCTCGCTCCTTACCGACAACGGCCTTCCGCGCGGCCTTCGGCACCTTCTTCGCGCCCCTCGAATATTCCATCTACAACCACACCGCCGACATCAGCCCTTTTAGCCCTACCTACAGTTTTGCCGGAACACAAACAACGCCTATCCCATTTGCTTCGCCGTGGACCTCGCCTCAGTCGGGCACGGGTGGTGTCAATCCGTTTCCGCCGTTTGCTTCGGCATCGCAGGTTCCCGGACCGGACGCTACCTTCCCGACCGGTCCCAATGCGGTCAACATCTCTACCGTGTTTGCTCAAGACTTCAAGCTGGCCCGGACGCAAAGCTGGAATCTGTCAGTCGAACAGCAGCTTCCAGGTGATCTAGCCATGCACCTTGCCTACGTTGGTAGTGAAACGAACCATCTTCAGTTTCCTCTCGATCTCAACCCTGGCATCTACAGCACCAATCCAGCGCTGAACGGGGCACGTACGATCTATCCAGCCTTCTCGCGCGTGCAGGAGAACGTGAGCGGAGGAAATGCGAGCTACAACTCCTTGCAGGTTGGTCTGGAAAAGCGGTTCTCGCATGGGCTGCAGTTCCAGTCGAACTTCACCTGGTCGAAGAATGAAGATCTTTTCACTGCAAACAGCATCTCCTTCGTGAACAACATTCCAGACCCGTTCGACCCGAAGCAGAACTTCGGACGCTCCGATCTAAACATCCCATTGATCTCGGTCACGAATCTGGTTTACACCACGCCTTCGCTGTCGAACCACAGTGTCTTGCTTCGCGAAGCCCTCGGCGGCTGGCAGGTGAGCGCCATCTACACCATGCAATCAGGCACGCCATTCAGCATCCAGGGTGGCAGTGGCAACAACAACTCTGGCGCGCAGCAGAACGGCGATCGTGCCGATTTCGCTCCCGGCGCGAGCTACGGCAGCAGCAGCTTCGGCATCCACAACGGCAGCAAGCAGCAGTTGAACCGCTACTTCGACATTTCCAAGTTCGTTCAGAACGCGCCGGGGACATTTGGCAATACGCCGCGTAACCTCTTCAATGGGCCTGGTATTAACACCAGCGATCTTGGACTGATGAAGAACTGGATGTTCGAGCAGCGCTTCAATCTGCAATTCCGCTGGGAGATGTTCAACGCCTTCAACCACCCGAACTTCGCCAATCCGAATACATCCCCAACCAGCGGTAACTTTGGCCAGATTACGACCATCGGTCCTATTGCGCCCCGCGTACAGCAGGCCGCTCTGAAGCTGACGTTCTAATTCTGATTGCCTGTAGACGACGATAGATGGCGCCCGGCATACCATGTATCGTCGTCCTACCTGTCTCATTCGAAACTGCGAGGCACGAGCGGAATCGCTCTACGTCCGGTGGGCCGTCCAATGTTCCAATTGGAAAATTGGACTACGCTGAAGCCTTCGCGTAAAGCCGCTCGGGCAGAACGCCTCGAAAGCAGCGCTGAACAGGTTTAAGGTCAACCCGGCGTGGGAATTGCGGGACACAAACATGATGGTCAACTCGGTTTGCCCCGGCTAGGTCGCCACGGGTCTGAACAACCACAGTGGCCCAGGCTCGCAGCCGACGGCGCCATCGCGATTGTGAAGTATCCACAAATTGGCGGAGAGTAGTGCCGCCGATCGAAGCCGTGGCCGCGCTTTCACGGTTCGCTGAACCTAGTTGGGTTGTATGAATCAGGCGGGAGTTGGTACGAGGGCTCGCACAGCCGCGTGGGATGCTGCCCAGGCGCTAAGCGAACGTGGCCTTGAGTTCCGTAGCCCGAGATATGGCAGCGGCGAGAGCCATTCGGACGGGGTGCGGATAGCATGTCCCCCAATCGATCGCCCTGCTCCCGAGTCGTCGAACGGCAAGAAGTGGTCAGCATTCTTGATCGCGAGTGGCAGATTTTGGAACCTGCGGAGATCGCGGCGGCGTTCGTCGATCTCCGACGTTGTGGCCATTCGCGTCTCCAAAGAAGGAGCTGACGCCGACCAATTGGTTTTCCAGGACCTTCAGAATGAGCGACAAGATCGACCGCTCTCAATGTGCGCGTCTGTGCGTTCTAGTGTCCTGAGTCATTAACTCGTCCACGAATTGGATTAGATATCGCCGTGATGGAAATAGCTGAAAACGCGAATCCGTCGCTACGCTCAAGATGACATTTATTTAACGAATGAACGACCCGAGACACTAGTGTCATGCATTCCAGCCTAGACGATTGCAGCCGGGACGGCGCGACGTAGCGCCACGGACGGCCTCAGGGAGAGACCGCTCGTGGCGTTGAGCGCGGCGTTCGAGTTTCTACTGGGCATTCACGATTTGGAAGAGGACGGGAGAGCCCTTCTCCGAATCGATGTCGTTGCCGGTGTAGACGGCGGTGATGTCGTGCCCCAGCGGAGACAGCCCCGAGTAGGTGAAGGTTGCGACGCCGTTCTTCAGCGGAGCCGTGCCGAACACCTCATCCCCGCTGCGAAAGAGCACCGTGCCGGTCGGTACCGGACCGGAATCCGCCTTGACGGTTGCGGTGAAGGTGACCGCTTCGCCTAGCGTTGAGGGGTTCGCCGAAGACGTCAGAGTTGTGGCTGTCTGAATCGCGTGAGGGTTGATCGTGTAGATTCCCGTCGTGACCGAGCTGGGAGTATTTCCCGACTGGACGGCGATCGCGCGCACGATCAGCGAAGATTGCGGGTTGGGGTTTATAAGTTGTGCTCCACCGACCGGGTAAACGGCGGAAGAGGTAGTCGGAGTAGTCCCGTCCGTCGTGTAGTAGATAGTTGCGCCCGGGGTCGGGGACTTAATCAGGACGCCATTGTGGATAGCCAGATCGCCCGCGAAATATTTCGGAGCATACGTGCCGGGGACCGGGTAGAAGATTGGAGCGGCCACTGCTCCGCCCGTGACCTCTTGGGTGACGACAGCGCTGCCGGAAGAACTCGCCTTGCTCCCGAAATAGCTGGCATTGACTACGTGAGCGCCGGCTGAGAGCGCTGAGGTTGTGTAATCGGCGTTCCCCGCTCCGTCCAGGACAACGTTCGCCGCCGGGATGCCGTCCACGAGGAACTCGAGGTGACCCTGAGGAATCGTCCCTCCAGACTGGGATCGAACCGACGCGCTGAAAGTGACGCTGCTCCCCAGCTTCACGGACGAGTCGCTGCTCGATACCGTCGTGGTGGTTGCGCCATTGAAAACGAATTTAGTGACGAAGCTGTTCGCGTAGCCCTTGTTTGTTCCGTAGCTGGACTTGCCTTCGCTTGCCGGGTAGTAAATCCCCTCTTTGTTGACGGTTTGAAAGGCTCCATCGGTGACCGGGAAATCGACCGAGCTAGTGACCCCAGCTAGATATACATTTCCTAGTGGATCGCATGCGACGGCGCTCGCCGCGTCGCCTGTCGGATGGGTAGTTCCATCATTTTGGAAAGACCCGACGGATCCGCTGCCGCCGAGGTAGGTGGCGTAGGTGAGAGCGGAGCCCGTGGGATTCAGTTTGGCGAGAACTGCATTGATTGTCTGGCCGTCCGGATTGCTTTTGAACGGGTAGGCATCACTGGTGATCGGGAAACCGGGCCCACCAGACCCGGCAAGGAAGACATCCCCCTGGGGACCGGCTGCCAGCCCGTTGAAGGCGTAAGTAGCATTTTCAGGCACCAGGAAAGTGCCAAAGACCAGCGCAGTTCCGCTGGCGTTGAGCTTGCCTAACCATTCGCTGCCACTCTTGAGATATGCCCCTTTCGTGACCTGATCCTTTCCGTAGCTGTACAGGTCGAGCGCATAGATATTGCCCTCTTGATCCAACGCAGACGCTACGTAAGGAAAAAACGTGGAGTAGATCAGGCCCGATCCTGAAGGGTTCAACTTCGCAGCAAATGCCATTTCGTCAACACGCGGCGCGTAGGTTGGATCGTACGCATTCGGCGTGATTGGAAAATCCGGCGAATACGTCAGGCCCCCAACATAGGCATGGTTGGAGGAGTCGACAAACACTGACATGCCGTAGCTTTGGTACTTCCCGCCCAGAAACGTGGAATACAGCAATCCGGACCCATTCGCGTTAAGTTTGGTCACAAATACCGTGGAGGCCCCGCTTGGATTTGTCTTTGTCGTCTGGAAGGCCCCGGGGGTTACGGGAAAATCGTTCGATTGGGTGGCGCCTACTATGTAGGCATTCCCCGAGGAGTCCGCCGCTATGCCGTAGGCCTGTTCGGCGATACTTCCTCCGAGGTAGGTTGAATAGACAAGGGTCGAACCAGTGCTATCAAGCTTCGCGACTGAAGTCTTCCCGTAATTACTATTGGTTGTTTGGAAGGCGCCAGGCGTGACCGGGATATTCGCCCCGGCCAGATAGACATTCCCGGCATTATCCACCGCGAACAAGTTAGGCGCGTTGCCACTGACATAGGTGGAATACATCAAAGCGGAGCCAGACGCGTTCAACTTGCTGACGAAAGCACTATAGTGCAGATTGTTCGCCTTCAAGGCACGGCTCGTGACCGGGAAATCCGCGGTATCCGTTTCACCCGAAAAGTACGCGTTCCCAGCCGCATCCACCGCCACCTTGGAAATTGCGTATCCGTCGGTGCCATATGCCTCGCTTCCGCCAATGTAGGTTGAGTAAGCCAGCACCGGATCGATCACCAACTCGCGGCTGTGATCGTAGCTGCCGAGTTCAAAGCCTACAGTGTTGCCGGCCAACAGGGCGAACTTGCCCTCGACCGGCTGGCGCTGGCCGTCTTTCTTCTGATAAACGACGGGCTGGTGGAACGCGATCTCGCCGTCTCCGGCGCTCACCTTCAAGTCGCCGTTGCTGGCCAGCTTGAGCGATTCCGCACCGTCGAAGTGCAGCTTGACGGGCTTGGCGCTGGCATTCGGCGCGACCACGAAATCGAATTCAAGCTGCTGCTGGTTGCCGTAGTAGAGCAGGTCGACGCCGGGATAAACGCCGGTGTACCGCACTTTGCTGAAGGTCGGCACATTGGTGTGCCACTTGGCCGGATCGCTGCCGATGAAGTAATTCTTCTTGCCTGGCAGCGGCACGGCGCCGTCGACGCGAAGGCCGTTTGCGGCTCCGGCAAGCTCCATGCGAACGACCGCGCTCTCGGCAGATCTGGTCTCAGGGGATTTGCCCGACGGCTTCGCCAGCGACAACACCGCCGCCTTGTCGGTCAAGAAGAGGGAATAGCCCTGTCCGCGGGAGAGGAAGCGGACCTGCGCGTCGGTCTGCCCCTGGTTGGCTTCAAAGCTCAGCGGGAGCTTGCCATAGTTGGCCGCGACCGCCGCAGTGGCAAGGTGGTTTGTCGAGAGGGATGATTCCTGCGAGAATCCATAAGCCTGGCTGAGAGTGGCCAGAGCAATACCGAGGCAGAATTTAATTTTCATGGAAGTCTCCTGGCTAGGGAGCAGTGCAGAATCGTAGTCCGAAGCTGCCAGCTCATCGTGTATGTGGCTTGCGGAACTTTGAGCCTAAGTCCGAAGACGACCCTCGCCCGACTGAGGCCGATGATCGTTTCGAACGTCAACATCCTACCACGCTGATGGCGAGTTTTGGTTGAGACCCCAATCCTGTGATTGGTTGGGACGTGGGACGGAGGCGACCGCAAAAAGCGTTGCCCGTCCCGCCTGACCGAAGACTATACTCGCAGGCTGAAACGCGGGAACGAACTTCCGGGCTCCCAATATCCCGCAGACCGTCGGCTCCGCCGAGGAAGACATCCGCTCCCATGCCGAACGGCTGCAATTTGAGACCGTCGCCGACTCCGCCAACGCTCCGCTCTTTCCGCTCGCCAAGCCTTTGCCACTCGGCACCAGCGAGGATGCGTGGCCATTGCTCAAAGAGGCGGCGAAGGCCACCGGCGCCTTTCCGCTCTTCCTCGCGCTCAGTCGGCTTTACCGCGTCGCTGGAGACTTCCTCAAGTCACTGTGGGAGCCGGACCTCTACGTCGAACCCTACGACTTCGCCGACAACAGCAGCATTTCCCCCGTACTTACTACATTGGAAGAACGGTTCTTCCTACAATTAGTTTGCTTGAGCGGCTTCATACACCTTCAGTTGCACATAGGCCGCCGCGACGAGCGGCGCGGATACGCCTTTGGCTCGGTCGACCAGATCCCCAAGGATGTGGTCGGCCTCAACGGGGGCTCCCTTTATCAAATCTCGGTACATTGAAGAGGAAAGCGTAGACCCAGGTTGGGTCATGGTGTCGATGTGGTGGAGGAGGGCAGACTCCGCGATCGGATAGCCATTGGCTTGGGTGATCGCTGCGCATTCCTCGATCACGGCACGAGCCAGTGACGGGCCATAAGGCACAACGGCGGCAATGTCGCCCACGACTCCGCGCCCCAACACGCAGGTAGCGCTGAGGCTTGCCAGGAACCACCACTTCTGCCACAGCGTGGCAAGAATGTCGGGTTCCAGAACAGTTTGGAAGCCCGCGTCCCTGAGCGCTCGATCAACGGACAGAATCCGTTCGGAGCGCTCTCCAGAGTGCTCGCCATAGTTGATCTGGCTAGGTCCTGCGGATTGATGAATTCGACCTAGTTCGTCCATCTCCGCGTAGATTCGTGCGCACCCACCCAATACGTGCTCTGCACCGAACCTTTCATCAAGCATAGAGAACTGCCGCATTCCGTTCAGGATTGGCAGAAGCATTGTCGCCTGCCCAACTGCCGGGGCCAAGTCTTCCATTGCGGCTTGAAGTTGATAGGCCTTGGTGGTGAGCACGATCAAGTCGAAGCGTTCTCTGCTTTCACGAAGTTGTTCCGCGGTAGCGACCTTAGGCTGTATTGTCAGATCGCCGTTTGGCGTAGTGATCTCGAGTCCGCGCTCGCGAATTTGCTCCGCTCGCCGCTCGCGGAGCAGAAATGTTACATCGCGTCCAGCCTCGGCAAGTTTGCCGCCAAAAAATCCACCCGTCGCACCGGCGCCGACCATAAGGATACGCATTTCAAATACCTTCCTCAGAAATTGACACCGAGTTTCTGCAAGCCGGAGGCTCACCCTAATGATCGCTGTCGTGGAGATAGCGTTCAGGGATGGGGAGGTCGGGCCGCTCCCAATTCCAATAGACTCCGACGATGTACCAGCGGTTTGCACTTTTCAGCAATTCGAACGACTTGATGCCGCGACGTATAGGCTTCGGGTCTTCTAAGTTTGTGCGGGATTCAAACGTGGAGTAAACGTGAGCCATCTCACCGAACCTCTCGATCTGGTTGGCTGGATTGCTATCAAAGAAGCCCGACGTAACCGTCTGGGAGTCGGATATAGCGGCATACTCTTCTGGCGAAAGAAAGCGAACATCCGCTGTACGCGAAGAATTTGGTGGCACACTAGCCGCGATCCGTCCACCTGGGACAAACAAGGACCGTAGACGAGTTTGATCCAACTTCCCGCCAGCCGGAGTTGAAATGGTGGCGTAGAACGCTCGGATAATGTCTTCGACGGTGTCAACATCGGCTGGGTTCGCCTTTGGCCATTCCGGGTGCGAGGCGAGGGCGGACTGCGTATGCTGCTGTGGCGTGGCTGGCGGGTTCTGAGCAGACATAAGAGTTGCGGAACACAAAATGAAAGAGAGAGCAAAGTGGCGAATAACGGCCTCCAAGGAGAGAGACAGGTCTGGTCATCATGACCGCGTACTACAGTTCCAGCTTACATACCCGTTTTGAGAAACAACAGTTCGTAATTCTGACATTATTGTTGATTATTATTAAAGTATGAATCTTACGAACGTAGATCTCGACAGTCTTCGAGCGCTTGTGATCGCGCAAGATCTTGGCGGATACGGACGCGCAGCGGAGCAGTTGGGAAGAACTCCCTCAGCGATCAGTCTCCAGATGAAGCGCTTGCAGGCAGAAGTGGGCGTGTCGTTGTTTCGCCGCCAGGGGAAACGGACCCTCCTGACGGAGCAGGGCGAGATTGCAGTTCGCTACGCTCGTCGAGTATTGGAACTGAACGACGAGATGCTCGACACGTTGCGCGGCGCTTCTCTATCAGGCGTCGTGCGAGTTGGCTTCGGGCACGATTTCGTTGATACACTGCTTCCCTTGGCATTGGCCCGCTTCAATGCTCTTTATCCACTCGTCAAGCTGGAAGTGACGATCGACCGAAACTCGTTACTGGAAGGCGAAATCGGCGCGGGAAGACTTGATGTAGCGCTTACCCTCGGCAATCATCGTGAGGGATCAGGCACGAAGATCGGGAAGTTGCCGCTTTGTTGGATCATCAATTCTAAGTTCCCCCTCAAACCCAAAGACCCTCTACCTTTGGTTCTCTTTGAGCACCCCTGCATCTTCCGAACTTACGCACTCGATGCGTTAGACCGTGCAGGATTATCCTGGCGCATAGCGATGACAAGCCCGAGCGTCGCAGGACTCTGGGCCGCCGTCAAGGGCGGGCTAGGAATGACCGTCCGTGCCAAGATCGGTGCTCCGGAAGAATTCGATTTCGCTCCTCCGGCGATGCCATCGCTGGGAATGACTGATGTCATCCTTCATCGCCGGAAATCCGCAAGAGCGGCTTATGTCCGTCGTTTTGCTGAAATCGTTGGTGAATTGGCAGTTTCGCATTACAAATTGAACGGTACGACGGGCAATCTCTGATCCGCGGCGAGGAACAAGTGGGTCCTGATCCTGCCTCCTTCGGCGGCCATATCGGAAGGAAGCCAACTACGGCCGCTGCGCCACCGTAAGATCGTGGCGACAACAGCGATGCCAGCGCCCACCGGGCAGATAACGTTGCAGACCCAGTTGGCGGCATTCAGGAATGCCCCCTCTGGCTGCGACGCGGTCTGACCCTGGACTGCGTGGCCTGTGGCTGCTGCCGTTCCTAGGTTTTGGGCCACGCTGACGACGGGAGCTACCAGCGCGGCTCCGATGAAGGATACGACCATGATCGCCCGCAGCTGCTTCTGCGTGGCGCGCAAAACTCGCATGAAATGACTTGATCATGGACTTGCCTCCTTGACGGGGTTCCATCAAGGTGGAAGTCGCATCGTTCTGGATTTCGATCAATTGCAGAAAGGCACTGATTGATTACGGGCGGCGCACGTAGCAGTCAGTACTGACTGTTGAATTGCCCCGGTAGCGTATGCTGGATCGCTACTCAGCGTTCATTGAACCTACCTGAACCGTGCCTCTTGTCTTCTCGTGCCGAATACAAGTGCGGCTTATGTGGCGACGTGGATGCGGCATTACATAAGTGGCGCACACGCATTTTCTCTCTTCATCGATCGCGGGACGTCGCGATGCATTACATGAGTCTAGTCATTTGGATCGCGCGATCGGGACCGAGGAGTGATTCTGACTTCCAACAATTGCCGAGAGCGGCTTTTTCGATGCAAATCTTCTGCGGATAGGTTCGACGACACTCACGTGGACACGACGTCGGCGCAGTCTTGGTTTGCCTGCTTTAGCTATTGGGTGGCACTGAGGAATACAGGCTTCACCATAGCTTCAATTCTGGCGGCCATCTCTTCAGCGGGGATGCGGCCGGGAGTCTGAAGCCAGCGTCGCGCGGCTCCGAAGACGGCCCAGGCAGCCGTGGTCGCCAGAAGCACTGTATCGACACCGGGTGCCGGCTCATGACGGGCGGCGCCCTCCATGAATATGCCCTCAATGACTGGAATAATGGAGCCTTCAATGGGCATCTTCGCTAGCTGGCTTGGGCAGCCGGTCGTCTCGGCGAGATAATCACAAACGCCGAGCGCTATGGCGCGAAGTGCGCCGTTGCAGTCTGTGAAGGAAAGGCCACGGCGCGCGATCAGCTCACGGAAGCGGGCGTCGGTCATGGCTTGGAGCAAGGCGTTCTTATCTGGGTAGTGGAGGTAGAAGGTAGCCCGGTTGAGGGTCGCCTCATCCGCAATCTCCTGAATCGAAATGTCGGCGAACTCCTTTTGAGTCAATAGCCTGACCAAGGCTTCCATCAGCATGCGCCGACTGCGCAGAATGCGCGGATCGGTCGCTTCAGGTGCGGCGGCTGATTGTAGTGCCTGGGTCATCTCAGGCTTAAGGATACTCTTCCCGCGTCATTTGATGCTAAAGCGACAGTTGTCGATGTATTATGAATCAACACGTGTCGATTAGACATCAACTGTCGTACAGGAGATTTTACTATGCCCACCCTTCTTCACATCGATTCAAGCCCACTCTACGGCCGATCAGTCTCTCGTGAACTCACCGCTGCATTCGTCACCCAATGGAAAGCATCGCACCCGGATGGAGCTGTCATCGATCGTGACCTCAATGCAACCGCGATCTCGCCGATCACCGAGGAATGGGTGGGCGCCGTGTATACGCCTGAAGAGGCGCAAACTCCAGAGCAGAAGAAACTCCTTGCGCCATCGGATGCCCTGATAGCTGAACTAAAAAATGCTGACGAATACGTCATCGGAGTTCCGATGCACAACTTCGGTGTGCCCTCGGTGCTGAAGCTTTGGATTGATCAGATTTCTCGTGTTGGCAAAACATTCTCCTATGCGGACGGAACACCGAAAGGTCTCATCATTGACAAGAAGGCGACGTTCATCATTGCGACCGGCGGCATCTACGACGCCCAGACACAGATGGCCTCGTTCAACTTTGTAGAACCGTACCTGCGATCGCTATTCGGCTTCCTTGGCCTGACAGATGTGACGTTCCTGACCGCGGGCGGAACGATGGCCCTGAATCATGGGCAGGACCGTGTCGCGTTTCTTGCGCCACATCTTGAAGCTGTGCACACGCACGCTGTGACGATCTAGTGAGGAGGATAGACATGAAGGTTGTTTCAATCATCGCTCGCTATCTGCTTGGCCTGATCTTCGTCGTCTTCGGCCTGAACGGATTTCTCCATTTTATCCACCAGCCGCCACCGGCCAACCCACTGGCACTCCAGTTCCTTGTTGCTGTCAGCACCTCGCACTTCGCCGCCTTCTTTTTCGCTGTGCAGGTTCTTGGCGGGCTGCTCCTGCTCTGCGGGTTTTTCGTTCCACTTGCGCTGACACTGCTTGCGGCAGTGCTCTACAACATCCTTGCATTTCACCTGACGCTCTCGCCGGGAATCGCGCCGGGGTTGGTGTCCTGTGTCCTTTGGGTGCTGGTCTTCCTTCAGTACCGCGAAAGCTTCAACGGCATCTTCAGCGCGAAGCCCACGATACACGCCTAGCACGGTCGCACCAGGAAGGGGTACGGTATCATTCTGCTGCGAAGTACTTACGCCTGCCTTAGGGCCGTTTCCGGCTTAGGAACAAGCCTGCCAGCAGCCACACACTACCGCCGCAATACTCCGATTTCTAGACTCACTGCTTGAGTGATGAGCACCAGCGATCTACCAGCCTCATTTTCAACGCGGCGTTTGTTACAAAGCAAAGTACACATTTTTTCTCTTCTCACACGACTATTTTGACGGGATCGTCGGCATGGATTGAAGCCATTCCACAGAACACCCAAGAGCTGCTTGGCCAGCGACTCCGACGTTTCCGGGAATTCGATCGAAGAGAATGTGATGTTCACGAAGCCCGACGGGTCTGCTTGCGTGATCTTACCTACGATGCGGCTTCTGCAGGGATTAGAACTGCTCCGTCCCGCTCGTAGTTGTACTCAACCGCCGCGCTTACTGGGGCATGTACGGCGGTTGAGGCGATTGACTCGATCCGGGTTGCGACGTGATATCCGGAGCTAGGCCCAGATTGCCGGCGTTTGGTCACGACGTTCGCGAGTCGGAGCGCACACCGCTAGTGCTTCGACATGGGCAGTGAAGACAAGCGACGGTTGGTTCAATTCTTCCTCTTCCATGTTAGGACCTGCTGTTCATTTCGACCGGCACTATAGGGAGGCGGTGTCCACTTCGGAGATCCATTAGACGTTGTGTCCGGCTGCTCGAACGTGGGCACCTGATTGAGGCGCTTGCTGCCAGGTTGACCACTTTGGGCAGTCGCGTCCTGTACGTAAACGGGAGTTCCAGTCTTCGGCTGGTAGAGCAAAAGACTATGCTCGTGAAGACGGTGGCGCTCAAGGAGAATTGCGTCGCGGATTCACCGGCCGCTCCAGCGCATGAGAAGCGTGGGGTGCGGAGGCAAGTCCGGGTGTCCTCAATCGGGATGTAGCCTCCGCGCGGATCGCCTTACACGCACTTCGCCTCGAGAATTCTCTGAACTCATCAGGAGGGAATTAGTCGATCTGAACGACCTTGACCCTTCCGAGGCCGAGTGTGGGATTTTCGATCAGGTAGCGACGTCGCACGCAGGCCAAGAAGAAACCGATAACGCGGCTCTGCTTCGTTTGCTTGGCAAGGGCCGCCATGCTTCCATTTGCTGCGGAAGTTGAGCAGAGCGTCGAGATCGATCTCGTAGATATACTCGAATCCCTGTGCCTGGGTCCAAGTGAGAAACTGCTTGTCGAAGATGGTCCCGAGCTTGTTGAGTGTGGCCTCGGCTAGGCTGCGGCTGACCGCATCCTCGACGTAGGCTTCGACGGCCTTCTTGATTGGGACAGGTAGTCTCTTCGGTGCAGAAGGCAGAACTTTGACGGATGAATGTGCTTGAATAGCGGGTGATGAGAAAGCGAGAGGCGTTGTCGGCGCAACGGCCTGCTGTACAGGGAGCACCGGCGGTGTAAGAGGCGCTGGCGCAGTTCTTCGGCTTCTTCCCATAGACGGGTTCTGGCGCTCCGACGAATGAACTTGCCGTTGACGGATCCCCAAATCCACTTCGGGCCGTTGCAGCGACGCCAGGCCTTGTCGCCCGAATTCTTGCAGTCCGGATGATGACGGGTATAGACGGAAAGCATTTCGAGCCCGACTTCAGCGAGATACTGCTTCGATCGCTGAAGAGGAACATCTGAGGCAACTGTACAGTCACGGTACAATTTTGCCCTGATTTCTTTGTCCGATTGCCTAACTTATCGACGCGAGGTCAGTTAGGAATGGTGGAGGCGGCGGGAGTCGAACCCGCGTCCGAAATCGTTGACAACAAAGAGACTCCATGCTCAGTCGCGTTCCGGTGACTTCGCGTTACGCGCTCAGAACGGACAAGGTGCGCGTAACGCTAGCCTGTGGATCTCGTTCTCACAACCCAGACGTAGCGGTAAGAACCAGCCTGCTGTGCGACGTCCTTTCGAAGCCCGCAGACAAAGCCGCGAAGGACGGCAACTTAATTAATTAAGCTGCGTATGCTAGTTGGTTGTTGGCAACTATGTTTTTCCAGGCGATTACGGGTGCCCAGACCCCGGCATGCCTCTTTGCCGCAAGCAATTCCGTCGAAACCGTGACGCCCCCATCGGGTTGTCCTGCGATCAGCCGGAACATCCTTACAACAAATCTAGTTTACGCCCAAATGGACTCAGGCGCGCAGGACGCAGACCACCCGTCGACAGCTATTCTCCCGGAACGCTCTTTCGGCTGTCTCCAAGCGAGCTTGGCCGTGCTGCCGCAACGGTCTGCAGATTAAGAGACTCATACTCCTTGCGTTCGATCCCTTCACGAATCTGCTTGGCCGTCATCTTTTTCTGAGTCATCAGATAGGCGTAATGCTCTTCTTTGGCGCAGGTGGAGCAAACGGCGCCGTGGGTCCCTTCGAAACAACTATGCAGGCTGTTGTGTCCCATTGCCTGATCGCAGCGGCAATAGCAGGGAAGCTGGTGGAGAACCGGTTGAATGGTTGCGGCCTCCTGGTAGACCTTGACCTGCCAGGGATACCTGAAGGAATCCCCCGTAAGCTGACTACCCGAGAGAATAGGGGGAAGCTTGGAACCTTTCGCCGGCGGCTGGGAGTTGTAGGCCGGGATGTCATCCGCGGGATTAGACCACTGCGCGTACCCAGCAACCGTCAACGTTCCTACCAAAACCGCCCAGGCGCTCTTAACCAACAACCGTCTCATTGATAGCTCCTGACTGCATTGTAACGGGAAGGGAAGCGAGGGAGGGCCCGGCGTCTTTTTACCTTCAAACAAAAAAAGGCGGCACGATCGGTCTTTTGAATCGTGCCGGGAGGCCAGTGACGCAACTTATAAACTTTTCAAGATAAGGAGAGCGCCGCTCCATCACTCATCTGAAGTCATCTTACATACACATAGATGTAGAAATCCATGAAAAAGTTTCTATATTCAGAATATTTTCTTTCGAAGAATTCGAAAGCACCTATTTGTCTACCGATCTCCCAAGATTCCCTGTTTAAAATCAAACGTTTAGACGGGTACTCTATAAATCAAGGCAGGGAATCGTAGAAAAAGGCAATCCAGCTTCCAAGATAAATCTTCCTGGATCTACATTTCCGCATAGAATTCGGGCGGCCCGATCTTGATTGGGGCCACTTCCTCCCGATGTTGTAGCGCTCAATCTGCATCTGTTACAAGAAAGGAGTGGCGATCCATGGAACAAGACTCTGAGAGTTCGAGGAAGAGCGCTCCCCACGGGATAGGGCAGACGGCTTTATGGGTGGCGGCGAGCGTCGTGTTTGGCTCGCTGGCGCTGGTTTTGTGGAACCGGAGCGCCCTGAAGTCGCTGCTTGATGCCGCTCAGAATGCCACAGAACCACTGGGCAGCCGGGACGATGAGGGAATCTACTGATCTTGAGCATTTGCCCAAGCGCAGCGGAAGCGGAAGCTAGGCTAGCGAGTCGATATCCAGGGCGAGTTCAAAGTCACGGTCTGTGAGGCCCCCCGCATCGTGGGAAACCAGAGCCAGCTTGACCCTGTTCCAACGAATATCGATGTCGGGATGGTGGCCGGCGCTCTCCGCCTTTTCAGCGACTCGATTGACAAAAGCCATGGCCGCGTTAAAGTCGGCGAAGGTCAAGTCGCGCACGATTTCGGCCCCCACCAGGCGCCACTCCGGCAACCTAGTGAGTTCTTCAGCCACTTCAGCATCAGTCAACTGAGTCATAGGCTCTCTATCGATTGCGAAGTGTCTCCGGCACGTCGACAGCAATCGACATTTTAGGATGATTGACCTCGGTGCGCAAATCTTCCCAGAGCTGGTCCGGCAGGGACTGGAAGACCCTGACAATCGCTGGATCGAACTGTGTTCCACTGCAGCGTTCGATCTCCCGCCGGGCGTTCGCGAATGGCTGCGCTTTGCGGTAAGGCCGATCGGAGGTGATGGCGTCCAGCGCATCGGCTACGGCAAAGATCCTCGCGCCCAGTGGAATTTCTTCGCCTTTCAGTCCCCGCGAGTAACCACTACCGTCGAAGTGTTCTTGATGGCTAAAAACAATTTCCGATGCCTTTTCGAGGAAAGGTATCTTTTTCAGAATCGTGTATCCCCGCAAACAATGCTCACGCATGATCGCTTGTTCTGCGGGATCCAGTTTTCCCGGCTTCGACAGGATCGCGTCCGGAATGGCCATTTTGCCGATGTCGTGCAGGTAAGCGCCACGCGCTATGATCTTGACCTCGGCGGGATCGATGCGCATCGCCCGGGCCAGCACGATCGCGTAAGCGGTGACTCGCTTTGAGTGCCCCTCGGTCTCGGCATCCTTAAGATCAAGTGCATTGCCCAGGGCTTCCAGTGTGATGTCATAGGAACGCTCAAGGTCGGTTATGGCGCGGCGCAACAACTCCGTGCGCGCTGCAACCAGATTTTCCAGGTTCTGCCGCTCTTGCGTCAGTTGTCGGCCATGTTCACGGTGTTCCACCGCAGCCTGGACTGTGTTCAGCAATTCCTCCGTCCTTAGAGGCTTCAGCAGATAATCGTAGGCCCCCGCCTTGATGGCCGTAATCGCCACCCGGATGTCCTCGAGGGCTGAAATGACGACAACGGCTGAATCCGGGTAGAGCTGCAGGATTCGCCGTAAAAGCTCCAATCCAAGAGCGCCATTGCCTTTGATGTCCAGGATCAGAGCATCGAAGACGACTTTGCCGTTCAGATTCTGCAAGGCTTCGGAGCTCGCCCGCACGAAGACGGGGATGTACCCGGCGTCTTCAAGCAGGCTGCCGGTCTTGTGGCCGGAGCTGGCTTCATCATCAATAATCACGATTCGCTTGGCAGGCACTAGCTACGCCCTTCCTGTTCGAACGTTCGCAAACGAAGCCAAGAAGACTCGAACCCACACAGCGTATGGAAAAGTTTAAGTCTTGGATGATCTAGGCCGGATGCCTTAGCGAAGGAGGCAAGCCGCTACATTTCGAAATTGTGGCACTTAAGTAATTGGCATCTTGTTCTGAAATCTGTGTGCCAGGAATTGGATATAGTTCTTAGCTTACTTATACATTCCGGTCCGCCGAAGCACAAAAGGTTAAGGGCGCATAAGCGGAACATGGTAATTGAAATTCGGTTTGAACCAACGCAAGCCTCGCGGGGATTGCGTATCCTGAGCAGAACATAAATCGGGCATTAGGAGACGCCCCGGAACCAACGCTACCCAGATCGCGTATTCCCTGATCATGAGCTGCGTAGGGGTCCTACCGTGGAGCAACATTGGAGGCGAGGGAAGAACCAGTCGCGGACCGGCGAAGACGTCGATTACGATCCTGCCGGGATCAGCCGACGGCCGTAGGGCGACGCAAACGAGTTCAAACTCGTCTGGGAACCCCACGGAGCAGGAGCCCGACAGACCGGGTAAATCGGGTCAAAGCGCGACCCGTGCGGCTGTGGCGCCGATGGCAAGCTGGGAGCGAGGAATTCCGGTTCCGGGTAGTGACCGGGTCCGGCAAGCTCCTGCTAGGGGACTTGAGGAGAGACGCTTGGAAGTTGACTGGGCCGTAATTGTCCGGCGGTGCCTCGATGGAGATTCGCTCGCTTGGGCCGAATTGGTCCGAGGTCAGCATCGGCGCGTCTACAGTCTCTGCTACCGTTTCACCGGTTCGTCGCATGACTCTGAAGATTTGACCCAGGAAGTTTTCCTCAAGGTCTATGGGAATCTAAACAGTTTTGACCTGAGCCGAGGTAGCTTTCAGACCTGGCTCACAACGCTCACTCGCAACCTGCTGGTGGACCACTTTCGCCGTGGACGTCAGCAGCGCGCAACCGACTCGATCGATGCGGGCTGGGAAGATTCCAGTGAACTCCAGATGTCCGACCGGTTGGCAGACACGCAGCCGAGCCCGCACCAGCAGGCGGCGGCGCGGGAACTCGAGCGCATGGTGCAGCAGGCGCTCACCAAGATTTCACCAGAGCTCCGGGAGGCTGTGATCCTTCGTGATCTCCAGGACCTTGATTACAAGGAGATTGCACAGGTATTGCGCATCCCCGAAGGCACGGTGAAGTCGCGCATCAGCCGCGGCCGGGCGGAACTTGCAAGGTTGCTTGAACGTAACAAAAGGCAGGTGGTTTAGATGTCAGAACACAGTCAACATAAGACGACGAATGAGGACCTACCAAGTAGGAACAGAACTGGCGCATCGCCCGCCATCAGAAAACTCACCTGCGAAGAGTGGGAGGCCATGCTAGTGGATTTCCTGGATGGCACCCTGGCTGCAGGCGATCTCGAAAGTTTCCAGGCTCATCTCCAGTCCCCTCCCGAAAGTGCATCGGGGGGCGACCAGAGTTGTGCACCCTGCTCGGAGATGTTTTCGCATGCGCCCCAGGGCCGCGAATGGTTGAACTTTCTTCGCGTCGAACCGCCGGTCTCTTCGCTGCTGGTTTCGAAAATCCTGGCCAAAACCAGCGGCACGGCTGCCGCCAGGACAATCGACAGCGGCAATCTTGCCAGCGAGGGACCTTCGGCATCGGTGCTCGCCGTCCCCAGCGCTCCCGCGCTGCCTTTTTGGAAGCGGGGAACGATGGCAACTGCCGGCCGACGTGTCGCACAGCCCCGCCTGCTCATGACGGCTGCAATGGCATTTTTCTCCATAACCCTGACGCTGAACATGGCCGGGGTGCGGTTGACGGCTATCCGCGTTTCGGATTTGAGACCCGCTGTGCTGAGCGTCAATCTCGACAAGCAATATCACATGGCCAGTGCCCGCGTCGTTCGGTACTACGACAGTCTCCGCTTCGTTTATGAGATGGAAGCTCAATATCGGGAACTGCGGAGAGATGCCGATCTCGACAACAGCAGCCCTGCCAGCAATCCAACGCCGCCTGCCTCGAATGGTTCTTCGCAGGATGGTAATCATAAAAATGGCGGCAAGTCCGAGGCGCCTGGCGCCCAGGAACCGCAGGCGATCCTCTGGGGTGAAAAAGTCGAAGCAGCGTTGCGGCTCCCGGCTGTGCAAACCGAGAAGAGTCGACCTGGATTTAAGCCAGATTTTCGAGAGGATATGGGGAATACGTTGGACCAGATCGACTTTAAAGCTGCAGATCAGGCAAAGGAAGGCATCGCATGAACTGCATCAATCATCCCGAAACGCCGGTATCGTCGTATTGTCAGAATTGTGGCAAGGCACTCTGTGCGGAGTGCACTCGACCTGTGGGCGGCTTCATCTATTGCGAGCAATGTTTGGCCGCCAAAGTTGGAATACCGGGCGCCCAGCCGGGTGTTCCATTTCCCGCTGGAGGGGCCTTTTCGCAACCTGGACCGAATCCTGCGTTAGCCACAATCCTCGGTGTCATTCCCGGGGTGGGCGCGATGTACAACGGCCAATTCGTCAAGGCCATGATTCATGTCCTGATCTTCGTGCTGCTCATCGCGATCACCAACGAACACGACTTTTTTGGCTTCTTTATCGCCGCCTGGGTGTTGTACCAGATCTTCGACGCAAATCAAACGGCGAAGGCGCGCCGCGAAGGATTACCGTTGCCTGATCCCTTCGGCATCAATGAACTCGCGAGCCGGCTGGGAAGCCAATACCCGGCCGGTGCCGCTCGCCCCCCGGTGCAACCTGGTTTTCATCCCGGGTATCCACCCCCGCCCTACACGCCACCGGTTGCCACCCCGTTTGTGGGCGAGGCCTATCCTCCGAATCCGGCAGCCGGAGCAGCTTACGTGCCGCCGCCGCCAAACGTGCCATTCACACCTTCTGCCCCCTACCCCGAGGTTCCACCGCCGCCCTTTCCTGAGATGGCTCGACGCAATGAGCCAGCGGGCGCGATCGCACTTATCGTCCTGGGCTTCCTGTTCCTCTTCGGAACCTTGGGCATCTTCCGCTTCGATTGGATCGGTCGTGGGTGGCCCTTGATCATCATCGCCATCGGCGTCTGGCTCTTTCTCAAACGGGCGCGGGAAACGACTTCCGGAGGTGGACGATGACTCAGTGGCTGCTCATTCGCAGACTTCGCGGACCGGCCTTCCTGCTTCTCCTGGGGATTATGGCTATGCTGCACGAGTGGACGGACTTCGGGTTTAGTCGAAGCTGGCCGCTGTTTCTAATCCTCGGAGGGGTCCTCGCCTTGGCAGAACGCGCTGCTCTTGCTCAGGCGGACCTCGAGGCCTATGACCCAACCACTGGACAGCCACGCTCGATGGCGGGCTCTACCCATATCGACACCGGCAATCCGATCGGTTCCCCGGTTTCACCCGCGGGACCAGGACCGGATCCCACCGCGGGGAGGCCCTGAATGGCCGCTTCGCCTCCCCCCTATCCGCCTTCGTCGCAAGATCCGCGTCAACAGAAAGCCTATTGGCGTGCACAAAAAGAGGCTTATCGCTCCCAGAAAGACCTCTGGCGCGCGCAACGGCGCGATCAACGGTACTATTGGCAGTCGATGCACCGGCCGTCGATCGTCGGACCGGTCGTGCTGCTGGCCATCGGCATCGTGGCCCTGCTCATCACTTCGGGAAGACTGAACGCGCCGTACTTCTGGGATTGGTTTCTGCGCTGGTGGCCGGTTCTGCTGGTCGGCGTGGGTATGGTCTCGCTGCTGGAGTGGTTTCTCGACCGCGATCAACCTTACCGGCGGAAGAGCGGCACCTTTGGCATTGTGCTGCTTATCTCGATTCTGGTCGGCATCGCGTATTCGCAGGATCATGTCCACCGGCTCGCTGAAGGTTTTGGTGTCGAGGGCGACAAAGGGTGGCCTAACTTCATGGGGAACGACCATGATCACGACGCCGACAGCAGTGTGTCGATTCCGTCGAACGCTTCGGTCGAAGTACAAAATCCTCGCGGCGACGTGACGGTCACTGGTTCCGGAGACAATCAGCTGCATGTTCACGCCCACCAGGTCGTCAACACAAACTCCGACTCGGACGCAGAGCGCACGTTTCCTGCGCTGAATCCGCATGTGACCGTAAATGGGAACAATGTCCTGGTTAAGATCGAAAGCCGCAACAACGGGCATGCAGATCTGACCATTGAAATGCCGCAAGGAGCGAGCGCCGACATCACCGCCGGTCGCGGCGACGTCAGTATCGATGGTCTCCGCGGGAACTCGAATGTCATCGCCAATCGGGGTGACGTGAAGTTATCGAGTATCGGAGGGAGCGCCCACGTGCACATGAATAAAGGCGACTTCTCCGCCCATGAAATTGGCGGCCCGGTCTCGCTCGATGGCCACTTCGGCGACGTGACGATTTCCGAAGTCACCGGAAATCTCTCGATGGATGGGGAGTTCTTCGGCGACACCCACCTCGAACAAATCGCCTCGCCTCTGCACTTTCACTCCAGCCGGACAGACATGGAGGTCGCCCGGCTCGCTGGGGATCTGACCATGGACTCGGATGACTTACATATTGGCCAGTCAGTCGGGCCGTTGCGGATCGTGACTCATTCTAAAAACATTGAATGCTCGCAGATTTCCGGAGACATCCATATCGAGAATGCCAATGGGGAGGTCTCGGTGACCGCAGTCGAGCCGCTTGGCAATATCCAAATCACGAATGCCAGCGATCCCGTCAATCTTACGTTACCGCCAAATGCGAGCTTTTCTATGAATGCGACGACGAACGGCGGCGATCTGAACAGCGACTTCAACTTGAACGTCAACGGAAGCGATCAACATCGGACCGCGACGGGAGATGTAGGGAAGGGTGGGCCCAGGATCGAGCTGAATGTGCGCCACGGAGACATTTCGATAAAGAAAGGCGATTTCAATCCTCCGCCACTTCCACCGATGCCTCGGATGCCTGTAATGCCCGCCATGCCAAAGACGCCCGCATTGCCCAAAGTTCCGGCACCGCCCTCGGGGCCAGTGAGACATCTCCACGCCTCGGATGGTGAGAACCCGGACTCCAAAATACTCTAGCGGAATCCGCGTACTTGAAGGCGCGGCCGAACAGTTCACTGTCGTGTCGGGTTGATTGAGTTACATCCGGTAATTGCCCTAAGCCAGACCAAGCCGCTCGCGAATGATCTCCTCGACACGCGCGATGACTTGATCCAGGGTGAGACTCGTCGAGTCTATTACGACCGCGTCGGCAGCGGGCTGAAGAGGCGACAGTGCTCTCGTCCGGTCTCGCTGATCGCGTTCGCGCATCTCCCGCAGAACGGACTCGGCGGCGGCTATGGGTGCAGCCGGCGCTGCCTCGATCTGCTCGTAGCGCCTCTGACTCCTGACCACCGGATCGGCATCCAGGAAAATCTTGACATCGGCGTCTGGAAAGACGGCAGTGCCGATATCCCGTCCCTCCATGACAATCCTGCCATTTTCTCCGAGCTCGCGCTGCAACCGCACCATCCATTTGCGAATTGCCGGATGGACGCTCACCTTGGACGCGGCGTCGGTCACGGAGTTGTCGCGAAGCCGGGAAGTCACCTCAACTCCGTCCAGGTAGACGCGATTGCCGTCGGGAGAGGCTTCGAGCCGAATTGAAGAACTTGCGGCAAGCGCTTCCAGCCCGGCGGCATCTTCAGGCGAGACGCCATTCTCGATCGCTTTGAGAGCGAATGCCCGATACATTGCGCCAGTCTCCAGATTCAGGAGATTGAATCGGCTGGCGATGCGTGCTGCCAGCGTGCTCTTGCCTGCTCCTGCTGGTCCGTCGATCGCAATAATACTGCGCTGCTGCTGATTCATGCGGAAGGCTCAGGCCGTTTCTTGAACTTCGACGGTCCCCCGGCTCGTGGCTTTGAGAAAGGCCGTCCGGCGCTTGACCCAGGCCTTGGACCTTGGCCAAATCCGGGCCGTGCGCCGGTTCTGGTCCCAGAGCTTCCACCAGGCTTCGAGCCTCTTGGTTTGTAGTCTGGCTTGAACCCAGATCCAGAAGGCCTGCCACCGCTACTCGATGGTCCGCCAAATTTGCTCCCGCCCGGCTTGCCGGCGAAGGATCTTCCCGAGGCTGGCCTTCCGGTCGCCGATCGACCCGAAGGCCCGGATCCGCGGTAAGCAGAGGGGCCGCCTGGCCTAGGTCTGTCGGTGCTAGGTCTGTCGGACGCTGGTCTCCCATACGGCGGCCGGCCGCCAGGACCGCTGGGTCGCGGCTTGAATGGCCTCGACTCTCCCGTGCTTGGCCGAGAGGCGCGGAATTCACCGCCTCGCGGAGGCCGAGGAATAAATTTCCGGTCGCCGCTCGCTGCGCGATCCCGGGGAGCTCCGCCTACCGGCGAACCATCCGCTCTCGGCGGTCGCGGGTAAGGACGTGTTCCCTCCGGTCTCGTGCCGGAAGACCCGCCCGCCGATCGCGCCGGCGGACGGCCCCCGAACCGGGTATCGGTCGAACGCGACGGCGGCTGGTTGCCACCTTCGCGACTCCCGACTTCGCGACTTTTGGTCCCGCCGTAGCTTGGGCGGTCCGAACGCGGTCCGGAGGAAGGGCGGAAGCCGCCTGCTGGACGTCCCGTTCCAGATGCGCGCGGAGGGCCGCTGCTCTTGAACGGAGGCCGCGTTCCGGCGGAACGGTAAGGGGGTCTTGCCGCTGAGGATCTTGCATCTGCTGGCCGTCGGAAGCTCGCCGTCTCCTGACGTGGCGGTCGAGGCTCCCGCCCTTCGCTGGTCGATGCTTCCGCCTTTCTGGGACCAAATCGCGCCGGCTTGCCTTTCTGATCAGGCCTGCCGCCGGGCAAGTCTCGCCAACGCGCCTTCTTCGGAGTTCCGTCCGGACGCAAACCGGAACCCGGCTCTGTACGTTCGACGGAAGATGCCTTGCTAAAGGAAGAAGAAGTCTTCGGACGGAAGGCGGGCCGGGATCCACCTGTTCCTGGCCGAGAGCTGCTCGAGTTCTCGCGTTTGCGAGGGGCGGAGTGACCACTCGCCGCTGGACGCACTCTTTCGCTGACGGCGCCGGGCTCTCGGGCTACCGATGGCCTGTCATGGGAAGGCGGAGAAGGGCGCTTGTAGGGGGGTCTTGTTGTTGAGCCTCCCGTCCTCCGTGACAAGGATGCCTGGAGGCCTTCAGGAGAAGTAGGGTGCTGACGCCGGACGACCTGTGCCGCACCTTCCACCATCGGTGGCTTCTCCGCTTCGGCGAACTCCGGCAGCGATCCTTCGACATGGAGAAGGGAGTGCGTTTCCATTTGAATCAGTGCGAGCTGGCGAGTCGCGGTAAGTCCGCGAACTACCTCGCGCACCTTCGAGCGCGACGCTAACGGCGAGAGAAAAGACTCTGCATCGTCGCTGCTCGACGCCACCACCGACTGCAAGTACACGGAAACGAGAACGGAAAGGGCGGTCACCTGGGACATTCCCGCGCCAGAGTTGATTGCTTTTTGGTACCGTGACTGCAATGGTTCCCAAAGCGTCTCTTGACCTCCCGGCTGATAAAGGGGCACCACCCGCAGCGAAGACCAGAGTTCATGCAAGGCGCGGATTACAGCAGCCTCGGTCAGTTCGCGGCCGAGCTCTTCCTGAATCTCCGTGGCGGTCAGAACGCCGCGGCGTTCCAACAACTTCCAAACCTCCGCAATTAACGGCGAAACGCGGTTGGCGCCCGCGGTTCCAGGAGCATGCTTCCAGTCGCGATCTCCACGCAGCGCGTAAACGAATGGCAACGCCTCGATGCTTACCAAAAAATCCGGATGATCCACCGACGTACCCAGCAGATTAAGCGGCAGGGCAGCATTGGCTTCAATTAGCCGGATGAGCAGCTCTTTGGCGGTCTCGATTGCTTTTCGAGGCGGAGTTGGGTTGGTTTCCCCAAGACATGCTTCCACGAAAGACGGAGCAGGAGCGGAGATCTGGGCCTTTCGTGGAAGAAATAAGCAAAGGCCTGATTGCAAGAGCCAGGATTGCGCGTCGTCAAGGGTCAACAGGGGATCGCCCTTTTGCCGCCAGAGAGTCGCGCGAGTTGCTAAAAGCTGTTCGGATGTCAAAGAAACCTTTTTCGTGAGCGGACGGGATCTCGACAGCAAACCTCTTGATTCGCGCCTAAATCCGCTGAAAAGCCCGCTGGATGTCCTTCCAAGAATACCTCAATGCGATGGGTCGGCCGTGCGGACAGCTGGTCGGGTGCGCAGTTTTCGCTAGTTCCGTCAGCAGCCACTCCATGCGTTTTGGATCGAGGCGAGTGTTGATCTTGATTGCCGCATGACAGGCAATCGAAGCGGCAATTCGGGTACGCGCCGCTTCCAGGTTCTCTGACTGTGTCTCCTTCTCGGTCTGTTCCAGCACTTCGGTCAACATGCGCTCGAGCTGCCTTCCCTCGAGACCCACCGGGGCCGCTTTGATGGCAATCGTCCGCGGTCCAAACGGCTCGGCTTCGAAGCCATTCCGCTCCAACTCCAGCGCAATGCGAGCGAAGATAATCATCTGCTCTGGAAGCAAGTCGATCAGCATCGGCATCAGCAATTGCTGCCGCTGCACACGTTCGACCTCTCGCTCTCGCAGGACCTTCTCGAACAATACCCGTTCGTGGGCCACGTGCTGATCGATGATCCAAAGCCCCTCATCGTTGACCGCAAGGATGAAGGACTCGCGCAGCTGCCCAAGGGGTTTCAAGCTTGCCAGAGAATTGAGGCTCGGCACAGTCTCACTTGCTGACAAGTCTTCTGGCTCTTCGACCAGAAATTGCTCTCCGCAGTTGTGGGTCGCAGGCAGCGCAATCGCCGCGCCGAGGGCAAGCAGGGAATCTCCGTTGAAGGGCAGTTGCTGCGGGATCTGCCGTGGATCCAATGGTGCAAGGCTGAACGGTACGGCGTCCTCCGCCTGCGCGGGCGGGTCCGACTGCAGTTTGTGGTTGAGCGCTTCTTCAGCCGCCAGGTCCGGCGACGGCGAGGCCACCGGCAACAGCGAAGCGGTAGCATGAGCGCTCGCGGTGATTGCCTGCAGGAATGCCGCTGCCGGCCGCGCACTCACCAGCACGTTTCGGATCGTATCGCGCACGAAATCATGCACGAAACTCGGTTGCCGGAAGCGTACCTCCGTCTTTGCCGGATGGACGTTCACATCGACCTCCTCCGGTGGCATCTCCAGAAACATGAGGATCACCGGAAAAGAGGTTGGCGGAATGATATTGCGGTATGCTTCAATCACTCCATGAACGATCAGCCGGTCCCGGACCAACCGCCGATTGACAAAGAAATAAATTGAATTCCGATTCAGCTTTTGCAGCTCCGGCTTGGAAACGAAGCCGCTGATGCGCAGGTGTCCGGGCGATGGAGGCGTGTAGCTCTGATCCCGCTTCCACGGCGGGGGCTCCGGCAGCCCGGTGCGCTCCATCCTCAACTCGGCCGCCACCGGAATCAACTGCTGCAAAGTATCGCCGCCAAAGATCTGAAAGATGCGCTCGGCAGGCTTCTTCACTGGAGGCGCAATCAGCAGCGCGTGGGTAGCCGAATGCAATTCGAAATGCTTCTCTGGATGGGCGAGCGCATAATGCGTCACTAACGCCGTTACATGAGAGAGCTCGGTTGACTCTGCCTTGAGAAATTTCCTTCGAGCCGGAGTATTGAAGAACAAATCCTGCACAGCGATCGTCGTCCCCGGCGGACCGCCGGCATCGTCAACCCGCAGGATCTTGCCGCCGGCTATCTCAATCGCGGTGCCGGTGGACTCCTCCGCCATGCGGGTCGTCAAGTCAAGTCGAGAGATCGAAGCGATCGAGGGTAGGGCCTCGCCGCGAAAGCCCAGAGTGGCGATCGACAGCAGGTCCTCGCTCGAGCGGATCTTGGAAGTGGCATGGCGTTCGAAGGCGAGAAGAGCGTCATCACGCCCCATGCCATGGCCGTTGTCCGCCATGCGAATGAGTTTGCGTCCACCCGCTTCGACATCGATGCGAATGCGGGTGGCGCCCGCATCGAGCGAGTTCTCCAGCAGCTCCTTGACCACCGAAGCAGGGCGGTCCACCACCTCGCCAGCCGCAATCTGGTTGGCTACCTGATCAGTGAGGATATGGATACGGCCCATCGAATCAGCTTACTCTTCGCGGGATGCTCCAACCGGAGGCTTCCAGCGAAGCACTGGATTCCGTGCGGCCGCAGTCTCATCCAGCCGCGAGATCCGCGTCGAGTGCGGCGCGCTCAGAATGACTTCCGGATTCTCCTCCGCCTCTTGAGCGACCTGCCGCATAGCGTCGATGAAGAGATCCAGCTCCTCCTTCGACTCGCTCTCCGTCGGCTCAATCATCAGTGCGCCGGGAACGATCAGCGGGAAGGCCGTTGTGTAGGGATGGAAGCCATAATCAATGAGCCGCTTGGCAATATCGCCGGTTTTGACGCCGCGCTGGGTTTGACGCCGGTCGCTGAAGACAACTTCATGCAGAGTTGGCGTTTTATACGGCAGTTCATACACGTCTTCCAGCTTCTTGCGAATGTAATTTGCGTTCAGCACTGCATCTTCGGTAGTTTGGCGCAGGCCATCGGGGCCGTTGGCGAGAATGTATGCGAGTGCTCGAACGAACATCCCGAAGTTGCCGTAGAACATCCGCACTCTACCGACGGATTGAGGACGATCGTAGTTAAAGCTGAGTGACCCGTCGGCTTTCTCGACGACTACGGGTGTGGGTAGAAATGGCTCCAGGATTGCCTTGCAGGCGACTGGGCCCGACCCCGGACCGCCACCACCGTGCGGTGTCGAAAATGTCTTGTGCAGGTTGAGGTGCATCACATCGACCCCGAAGTCCCCGGGTCGCGTTTTACCCACAAGCGCGTTCATATTCGCGCCATCCATGTAGAGCAACGCGCCCTTCGCATGGAGGATGTCGGCAATTTTGTGGATCTCGCTTTCAAAGACCCCGATGGTGCTGGGATTGGTCAACATCAGGGCGGCGACGTCCTCGGTAACCAGGTTTTCCAAAGCGCCTACATCAACCATGCCCAATGCATTTGATTTGATGTTCTGCACTTTGTAACCAACCACAGCTGCCGTGGCCGGGTTGGTTCCGTGCGCCGAGTCCGGCACCAGCACGGTTTTGCGGGCATTCCCCTTCGACTGGTGGTAAGCGCGGGTCAGCAGAATTCCGGTGAATTCACCATGCGCTCCAGCCGCGGGCTGCAAGGTGATGGTATCCATACCGGTGATCTCGATGAGGCAGTCCTGCAAGGTGCGGATGATCTGTAACGCGCCCTGTGACAGATGCTCCGGCTGATACGGATGCGCCTCGGCAATCCCTTCCAGGCGTGAGACCAGCTCGTTCACCCGCGGGTTGTATTTCATGGTGCAGCTACCCAGCGGATACATCCCAAGATCGATCGCGTAGTTCCAGGTCGAAAGCCGGGTGAAGTGGCGAATTATCTCGATTTCGCTGAGTTCCGGCAGGTATCCGGCATCCTCACGAACAGCGCCGCCAAGCACGGCGGCCGCATCTACTTCAGGCACGTCCAGGGGCGGAAGCTTGTAGGCCTTCTTACCCGGCGAGGACTTCTCGAAGGTCAACGATTCGTTCTGGGTCAGGTGCGCCGTAACCTTGCGGGTATTGCCGACAAACGGCTTCTTTGTCGCTCGAATTTCTTCTTGTTGAACTTCGGATGCACTTGCCATAAGTCCTCTCAGTCACGTTACAAGGGGGCGACTCGTTCGGCGGCTGGACCTACGCCCTCGAAGTTGCCGCTACGGGGGAGTTCGCCAGCACCGACGCCACCTGGTCGATCTGTTCACGCGTCGTCAACTCGGTGGCACACCAGAGCGAAGCATTTCCAAGCTCGGGATACCACTTTGCAAGGGGAAGTCCGCCGATAATCTTCTTTTCGAGCAGTCGCGACGAGACTGATTCGACGCTCTCCTCGGTCTCCAGAACAAATTCATGGAAGCGCGGCGTTCGCTTGAAGAGCAGCCTCGTCTCTGCGGTCCCGCCGAGTGTCTCGGCGGCGTAATTGGCCTTGGCCAGGTTCTGCAACGCTAACTCGCGAATCCCTTCCTTGCCGTAGACGGTCAGGAAGATTGTCGTCATCAGCGCCACCAGCGCCTGGTTGGTACAGATGTTGGAAGTCGCCTTCTCGCGCCGGATGTGCTGCTCGCGGGTGGACAAGGTCAGCACGAAGCCGCGCCTGCCTTGTTTGTCCTTGGTCTCCCCGACTAGTCGCCCGGGCATCTGGCGAACATATTTTTCCTTCGCAGCAATAACGCCGCAGTACGGGCCGCCATAGCTGAGCGCAACACCGAATGATTGCGCCTCGAGCGAAACGATGTCGGCCTCAACGGGCGGTCGAACAATGCCCAGCGAGACTGCTTCGGCGATCGAGACCACCAGTAATGCGCCTTTTTTATGGGCGATTTCAGCGATTGCGGGAATGTCTTCGACAATGCCGAAGAAGTTAGGCGACTGCACCAGCACACAAGCGGTCTGCTCGGTGACGGCCGCATCGAGAGCAGCAAGATCGACTCGACCGTCTTCTCCGAAGCCGATTTCGCCCGCGCTGTGGCCCTGATGCTGCGCATAGGTCTGCATGACCTCACGATATTCGGGATGCACACTGCGGGCGACGATGACCCCATCGCGTCCGGTGATGCGCACCGCCATCATGACGGCTTCCGCCGCGCCGGTGGATCCGTCGTACATCGACGCGTTGGCGATGTCCATACCAGTCAGCTCGCAGATCATGGTCTGGAATTCGAAGATCGCTTGCAGCGTTCCCTGAGTAATCTCTGCCTGATAGGGGGTGTATGAGGTCAGGAACTCGCCGCGCTGTACCAGGGAATCAATAATCACCGGACGATAGTGACGATAGGCGCCGGCACCCAGAAAGCTGCTATAGCCGGTCGCATTCAGCGCGGCGGCATGCTTGAAGTAATCAATGATCTCCGACTCACCTAACTGGCGCGGGATATTGAGGTCATGTCCAAGCCGGTATTCGGCGGGCACAGTAGCGAACAGATCATCGATTGCAGCGACGCCGATTTCGTGCAACATGGTGGCGCGGTCGGCAGGGGACTTCGGCAAATAGCGCATGGTCTTCCTTCTCGAAACTGCTCGGAATTCAGGCGGGAAACGATAGGCGCCCGTCCTCAATCCACGGTTAGCTGGTCAACTCGACCGGTGCGCAACGATGTGAATCAATCTGGAATGCCTCAATTCACGCCGAAGCGTCGTGACTCGATCCGGTAAGTGCTCGATCCGGTAACAAAGACTTATTCTGCTTTAATGCGCGCCCTCTTCGGCGATGTACTTTTGATAATCCTCGGCGCTCAGCAGGCTGCCGATTTCACTGGGTTCCGAGAGTTCGAGTGTCAGGATCCAGGCGGTATGCGCATCGGTGTTGATTTTCTCCGGCGCTGTCGCCAACTCCTCATTGACTGCGGTTACCGTTCCACTCGCCGGCGCGAAAAGGTCGGAGACCGACTTCACCGATTCGACGCTGCCAAAGACCTTGTTCTTTTCGAGCGTGGAACCGATCTTGGGCAGCTCGACGAACACAATGTCTCCCAACGAATTCTGGGCGTAATCAGTAATGCCAATCTTGGCCGTCTTGCCGTCAACCTCAATCCATTCGTGTTCTTTGGTGTAGCGAAATGACTCTGGATACGCCATCGAGTGTCTCTCTTTCATCTTACGGTGAGTTACGGCAGGCAAGCACTCTTCCGTGAGGGCTTGTTGTCCCGCCATATTTACTGATCAGGTTTTCAACTGCGGCGGTTTACGACTGTTTTTTGGGTTTCTTGTAAAAGGGGAGACCAACCACTTTCGCGCGCACTGCATTGCTGCGGCACTGGACAACAACTTCGGTGTCGACAGCCGAGAAATCTAGAGGAACGTAAGCCATCGCGATGTTCTTTTTCAGAAACGGAGAAGGCGAGCCACTGGTTACGTAGCCAATCTGCTTGCCTTCATCGTCGAAGACGCCGTAACCATCGCGAGCGATGCCGCGTTCGATGACCTCCAGACCGACCAGCCTTCGCTTCGGGCCACCCTCGGCTTTAATCTTATTCAGTGCTTCTGCGCCGACGAACGGTCCTTTTTCCAATTTGCAGTAGCGGTCGAGGCCAGCGTCGAACACTGTGATTTCTTCCGAAATTTCATGTCCATAGAGCGCCATCGATGCCTCGAGGCGCAAAGTATTGCGCGCACCCAGCCCGCACGGCAGTATCCCGAACTCGCGTCCTGCTTCCAAGACCTCATTCCATACCCGCACGCTGGTCGGTTCATCGGAGGGCACGTAGATCTCGAAGCCATCTTCGCCGGTGTAGCCGGTGCGGGCGATCATGGTGTTGGCCAGACCGCAGACCGTGGCCCAGGTGAACCAGTAATTCTTGATGGTCGACAGGTCAGCGTTCGTCAGCTTGGCCAAGGTCTCCGCGGCGCGCGGTCCTTGTATCGCGAGCTGGGTGTAGTAGTCGCTGTAGTCGCTTACGTGGACACCCGGCATAGCGCCTATTTGCGACCGAACCCAGTCGACGTCCTTCTCCCGCGTCCCTGCATTGATGACCAGCAGATAATCATTTTCGGAGAGTTTATGAACGATCACGTCGTCCACAAAGGTCCCCTGCGGATACAGGAGGGCCGAGTAGTGCGCCTGTCCAACCGCCAGCTTGGAAGCATCATTCATCGAAATCCGCTGGACAGCCGCAAGCGAGGATGGTCCCCGCAGCTGGATGTCGCCCATGTGGCTGACGTCAAAGACGCCAACTCCGGTTCGTACCGCCATGTGTTCGGCGACCAGGCCGGAGTATTCCACCGGCATATCCCAACCGCCGAAGTCGACCATCTTCGCGCCGAGATGGCGGTGAGTGGAGTTCAATGCAGTCTTACGTAGCACGGGAGCTGTCGCGGCGCTGGACAATGGGTTTCCTTGGAAATGCTTCTTACACTAACGGTAGCACCCCCATTTTTGAGGGGTCAAACCCGGCCGCCGAATCTTTCGTGTCGCGCCGGCAAATGACGCCTCGATGCCAGGCGTGGTCCCAGGGGACTGATGGCGGAAATTGCATGCTAGACTGGCGCTACTTCTCTGCTCTAAGAAGGTCGGCTTGCAAATCTTCCGGATTTTAGCTGCGGCGGTCTTGGCCTGTATGCCGGTCTTTTCAAGCACTCTGTGTTGTGGACAGCGGATTGAGATGACGGTCCCCGCTTCTCAACCCCTTCATGGCCACCTCGTTCTGGTCATGTCAAGGAACGACAAAACTGAGCCTCGGAATCAACTCAGTGAGGATTACCTTTCAGCCCAAGGCTTTGGAGTCGATGTTGACGGTTTAGAGGCGAATAAACCCATAGTTGTCAGTGCCGAGACCTTTGGCTATCCGCGCCGATCGCTCGCTGATATCGATGCGGGCGACTATTACGTGCAAGCCGTATTCAACGTCTACGAGCTCTTCCATCTCGCCTCCGGCAAAAGCATCTGGCTTCCCCCGGACAAGGGCGAAGGGCAGCATTGGAATGCCAAACCGGGCAATCCTTACAGCCGTCCGGTCAAGCTTCACTTCGATCCGAATTCGGGGGCAACGATTCGCTTGACGCTTGATCAGGTCATCCCACCGGTCGAGGGTACTGACCAGGACCCGCTGGTCATCGCAGCCAGAAGTCCAGCCAACAAGTGGCTGAAGTACATGCGCTTCCGCAGTGAGAAGTTAAGCAAATTTTGGGGCCGCGACATGTATCTGGCCGCATGGATTCTTCTGCCGGACGGTTTCGACGAGCATCGAGATGCTAAATTCCCGCTGGTTGTTTATCAGGACCATTACCACGCCGGCTTTGCACCCGTGCCATTCGTCACTTCGCTGCCGGATGCTAGTGGTCCGGAGGCCCGCCGGCAGCAGAACGGCTATCGGTTTTTTCAGGATTGGACTTCCGGGCGGCTTCCACGGGTGATCATGATCTACGTCCAGAATGCAAACCCATATTATGACGACTCCTATTTGGTCGACTCGGCAAATGTTGGCCCTTATGGGGCGGCCATCAACGAAGAACTGATCCCAGCCATTGAGGAAAAGTACCGCGGCATCGGCCAGGGATGGGCGCGGGCCACCTTCGGCGGTTCGACGGGGGGATGGGAGGCGCTCGCGACCCAGATCTTCTATCCCGATATGTATAACGGTGCCTACGCCGCTTGTCCCGACCCGGTCGATTTTCACGCCTTTCAGAATATTGACCTCTATGAAGACAAGAGCGCCTTCGTTCGAAGAGGCGATTTTGCCGAGGTCCCTATCATTGCTGACCGGAAGCCCGACGGGTCGGCTATCGCGACCGCCCAATATGAGTACGCCTATGAATATGTGCTCGGCACTCATGGGCGTTCCACCGAGCAATGGGACATCTGGCAAGCGGTCTTCTCTCCCGCAGGCCCGGACGGCTATCCCGCGCAAATTATCGATCCGCTCACCGGCGAAATCAATGAGAAGGTCCTCGTCTATTGGCATGACCACTACGATTTGACCGCGATCCTCAAGCGAGACTGGCCCGTTCTAGGACCGAAGCTCGAAACAAAGCTTTACCTCGCGGTAGGGGATGGAGACACCTATTTTCTCAACAACGCTGTTCATTTACTGCAGAAGCAGCTGGACGCCACCCGCAGTCCGCACTCCGATGCCACCTTTCAATATGGTCCGGGGATGCCCCATTGCTACACCGGCGGCCCGCCGGAATACACAATGCAACAGAACAACGCCAACTGGGCACAGCGCGTATTGCCGCTCATGTCAGAGCATATGACCGCAAGCGCTCCGGCGGGCGCAGATATTAAGTCGTGGAAATACTGACTCCACGGTGGAGCCTGCGCCGGTTTACTTGCGGAACACCCCTTCCCCCTAGAGCCTAGAATCGCGGCCAAGGTCTTCTTCGCCCTGCTATTCTGAAGCTCCCCATGAAAAAGATCGTTGTACTCGCCGCCCTTATCTTGGCTGTCCTATTGCCTGTATTGCTGCTCCTGGTCTTCTCGTCAACGCCCGTGGTACGCATTTCGCCAGCCATCGTCGCTATCGGGCAGAGCACAGCGCTTCCAGTTCAGGTGAGCGACCCGCATGGCATCCGCAGCATCGCTGCCTTCATCGAACAAAATGGAACTCGTTATAAGGCCGCCGACCTGTCGCAGCCGGCTCGCCATATCTTTTGGAGCCATTCGGTTCCCGCAAAGACCTGGGTTCTTACCGTTGGCACCAAGGCTACGCCTGAATTGAAGGACGGGAAGGCCAAGCTGATCGTTGAGGTCAAGTCCAATGACTTTCGCGCTTCGACGACCCGGGTCGAACGCGATATCGTGATCGCAACCCAGCCACCCTCCCTCAGTGTGGACGCCGATCAGCACTACCTCTATCTCGGCATGGCGGACCTTGTGACCTTCAACGCCACTGGCTATTGGACCGAGGCCGGGGTCCATGTCGGGGATCAAACCTTTCGCGCATGGCCGATGCCCTCCGGCAAGCCCGGTCAGTTTTCCTTATTTGCGTTCGCATGGAACATGCAACCGGGGACGATTCCGCTGGTCTTCGCGACCAACCCGGCCGGGAATATCGTCACCGCACAGATGGTCTTCCAATTTCCGCAGAGAGATCAACCGAAATACAGGGTCCGAGACCTTCCGATCGATGACCGGTTTATGCAAAAAGTCATTCACGAGCTCGATCCGAACGGCTCCGGAGACCCGGTTGCCCGGTTCGTGAAAATCAACAGCGAGATGCGGCGCGCCAATAATCAGACTCTCTTCAATTTGCGCGAGAAAACGGAAGCCAAATTTCTTTGGTCTCAGCCATTCTTGCAACAGCATAACTCGAAGGTGGAAGCCAATTTTGCGGATGTACGCAACTACATTTATCAAGGAAAGAAGATCGATCAGCAGGTCCATCTCGGCTACGACCTTTCCATCACCCAGCATGTGGGAGTGGAGGCATCCAATGATGGCCGGGTCATCTATGCGGCGCCGCTAGGCATCTACGGAAACTGTATCGTTGTCGATCACGGGTACGGTCTGCAAACCATCTATGGCCATCTGAGCGAGATAGCCGTGCATGAGGGAGACACGGTTAAGCGCGGCCAGATCATGGGTAAGAGCGGGGAAACGGGCATGGCCGGCGGTGACCATATTCACTTCAGCATGCAGCTCGACGGCATCCAGATTGATCCCAAAGAATGGTGGGACGCCCATTGGATCAGGGACCACATCGCCAAGAGAATCGATCTGCCGGGCTTTGGATCATGAACTCCCGATGGAAGTCGCCGAGGTTCAGTGACGCTAGCATCACTTCCATCAGGAGCGGCCAGGCAAGACCATCAGATCCGGTCAAAGCGAAGCGCGATAAGGTGCTTTACGAGGCCATTCCCCGAAGTTCCTGCTCAGCGCGGAACCAATCCTGTTCGTGCGAACCGTGATGGCGACCCCGGTCGGTCCAGAACTTGTGAGCCAGCTGCGCGATTTGTTCCCGGTTGGGCGCCGGCGTTGGGCCGGTAATCGCTGTTGGCTTTTCTGATACTGCTTTGGTCTTCGGTGAGGTGCTTCGCGATTTCACCGGGGCTGGCGCTGTTAACTGCTCGGTGAGCTCGGTCTTTTTTGCCGCCGCTGTCCGTGGCTTCGCAGGTGATTTCGCTTTTTTCACTGTCTCTGCCATATTCAATCTCCTTGTGGGGCTCTTCCCGCAATTGCGGTTTCTACTTATCAGCATACGAAATGCTGACCAGTTTTCACAATTCGTAATGACTGAGGAGTATCTCTCTGCTAACCCGAAAACAAAGTCTATTGAATGGGCCCCACATCAAGAGTTCTTGTTCGAGAGAAGAGAGTTGCCGAAACCTTTGGCAAAAACGACCGCTTATGGGGCCGGGACGAGTGTAGCAGGTAGGCAGGACATTCTCGTTTGGCAGCATCGTAGATTGCAGAATGGCCGCCGTCCCGTCGCAACCACGTTCGACTCTTTTGCGGCTTGCTACATCTAAAAGTGAGACTCAGTCTCTGTTGCCCAAGCTGGGTCCGTCGGGCCTGCATCAACGGTTGAACTGAGCGGGTCCAATCCCATCTTTACTCTACTTTCGCGGCCGGGCTCGAAAGTTTTCGCGCTTTGCGCAGGACGCCGGAACTAGAGACAGGGCGCGGCGGCTGAGAAAGCCGTGCGCTGACGGGTGCCTTGGTTGCCCTGCGGAAGTATCCGCGCAGTCTGTGATATCCCAATGGAATCGTCATCGCCCGTAACTTCAACTCATCGCTCAGCGTAATCGCCCCTGCTTTTTGTATCTCGCCTTCCAGGAGTTTTTTTAATCGAACGCACTCTCGGCGATACGTCAGGCTCTCAGTAAACCTACCGAAGAAGTGCATAATGTCCGGCTCGACCAAGCGCGGAACTTTTGCTTCGCCGACCCTCTTGACGAAACTACAGATGCCCTTCGCGACATCGATTTTGATCTTTCCCTGAAGCTCTCCCGGGCTCCACATTCCGCGCCGTCCGAGGTCGGTCACCGATAGACCTTCGATGGCCATGGCTACTCCATAGAGTGCTTCATCTGCTGGGCCGTCACGGCGAAAATCAGAAAATCGCAGATCTCTGGCGTTCTTCAACAGGGATCGGGCGGTTTCGAACAAGCGGACTGCCTCGGGAGATTTGTTAAAGAAGTAGATGCCCCCATTAAATTTAGGAATTCCGCTGAGCGAGAAACGCTGTAAGACAAAATCCACATCAAGAAAGGTATCAACGTCACCGGTGCGCAATGTTTGTACGCCTTGCACGGCGAAATTCAGTCCTCTGAACGCTTCCCAAAATACATCGAGCTTTCCAACTACGAGACAGTCGCTGTCTATGAAAAGAGTCTCGTCAAAAGGACTGTATCGGTCAAGATACATCTTTTGCCTGACATTACTGCCAAATGAGGGCCGGTATTCAATCGTGGCGGTGTAAAGCTTTCTAAGCTCAGGGTCTCGCGAATCCGTTACTACCGCCCGAGGAGTCTCCGGTGCGTGAAGCATCAGCGATCGACCTAACGCTTTCGCCATTTCTATATATTTCGGGGCACCAAAAGCAAGAGTAAGTACGCCACGTAGAGCCATGAATGCTTCTCCATATCCTGATATCCGACATTGATCTGTCTAGGCGGTGCTACCTAATGAACACTGTCTGTTAGTCCCTCTACTCCCATGACCGCGGAGGATCTGCCCTCCCTCTCGAGCAAGAACAAGAGCATTGCCCAACAGATGACGGCGAGTGCGCCATCGGTGGCGAGGCTTGACCAAGCCGCGCCCCGCCATGAGAAACGGGGGATCAGGAAAAGATTCAGGCCGAAATTAAAGAAGGCGACGGAAAACTGGGCCATCAGGCGCATCCGTTGATGGCCGATGCCAGCTAAAGCGTCGCCTGCGCTCAAATGGAGGCAGCGAAAGAGTGGCAGCAGGCAAAGCCAGCGCAATACAGAGACGCTGCCCCTATAATTGGGTCCAACCACATGCGGCAACAGAGGAGCAGCCAGAAACATGCAGACCGTCCCGACGATCGCAATGATATAAGTGCGACGTAATAGTTTCGAGGCGAAACGAAACGCTGGTTCCACCCCTGTGGCTCCTAAGCGAAAAAACCGTGGAAAAGCCGCAGAGTGGATGGAACGAATCGGAACTGTGCATACGTCGACTATCCGATAGGCCATCGCGTAAATTCCGTTGGCCGCCGTCATGCCGTAATGAACCAACATTACTTTATCGATGTCGTTATAGGCACCTACAGCCGTCCCGGACATTGCGAAGGATAGTCCCTCGCCGGCATGTTTGACGGTATGGAGCAAGTCAAACCGTGGAGGCCCAAACCTACGGAAGACGATAACTAATGAGGCCAATGCGCCGATCGAGGACACACCGACCGAAGCATAGGCCCATGTCTGGGCTGAGATTTGGTGACAGAGAACCAGGAGAAGACATGCGAGTGCGAAGCGGCTTAGATTAACCACCAGACCGATCATCGCTGAGATCCGCATCTGCTCATAAGTCTGAAAGATCTGGCTCATGCAACCGGCAATGTTCAGGAAGAAGAAATCACCAACCGCCAGCACGGTCACCAAGCGAACGCTTGCTGATCCCACAAGCCAGGGAGCACAAAAGTGCACCGCAATGGCCAGCATGGAACCCATCGTAAAAGTCGTCAGGAGAATATTTCCGAAGTAAATAGAGTGGCGGGAGGAATCTAATGAGACATGGCGCAAAAAGACCAACCCTGAACCCAAACTACTGTAGCTCGCTATCATCGTCACAAGAGCCGCAGCCCCGGCGTATAAGCCCCATTGCGAGGGGGTTAGCAGCCGCGCAATGACCATAAAGTAGAACGCCTGGATAATAATCGAAGCGCCCTGCCCCGAGAAAACCCATAAGGAGTTCTTCGCCAGCGTACTAGTTTGCAGTCGCGAGAGCATCGGAGCAAGCCTTCCACGATCAAAACGAAAAGACATCGAAACTCCTCACTGTCAAAACGAATATAAGGCCAACCGGTGAGAACGAGAGTGAGTAGACCGTTGGTAAAAGCGACATGGCCCCAGAGTTTTTGTTGAGAGTTTGTGAGAGAAGGACTAGAGAGTTGGGGACATAGGACCCGGTGGAATTCTGCTCAATCCCTCCCCCTCCGGCCGTGGAAGCCAACGTCTTCATCAAGGGTTCTTAGAGCCGGCCAGATGGCAACAGCTAAGAACACCTCATGCGTTTTCCCGCGCCTGAAGGGAGAATCCTCGCTCACGGCTTTATAGAGTTCGTTCTAACTAGGATTAGTCGCCCCCGGGGCGGCCCGCAGTCATGAGGTCAAGAAGAGTGGAAAGTAGCATCGCGTTATTATCTGTTTGAAGCATGGTCTGGTGATCACCGGGTACACGGAACACCTTGCAATCGGAACAAAAATCAGTCCAGCCGAGATCGTCATTTCCCACTGAATCGTAATCTCGAGACCGAAACAAGAATACCGGTGCAGTCAGGAAGCAGTTCGAACGGGTTATAGCGCTCCACCATGGCCGGGCAAGCTGAAGCTCCATTTGCATGGTGATCTTAGGATGGAGATAGCCATCAAATCGAAAAATCAACGGAACACTCCGAAACCTGGAAAGCAGTTGAAGGACAGGGCGAAATGTTACCTTCGTGAGACCCTTAGCGATCACTGATGCCAGCACTTCGCGGACGCGGAAGTCAAGCACGTTGGAAATGAGGCTGTGCAGCTTCTTACCACGAGAGGGACCTGAAGGCTCGCTGATGGCAGGTGCATCTAGTATAGCGACACGCAAATCATCTCTGCCTTCGTGTTGAAACGCGAGGGCGACGGCGTAGGCAACTCGTCCGCCAATGGAGTAACCCGCAATTCGCAATGGGCCCACGGGCACTTCTCTTTCGATCTGCCTTTTGACAAAAGCGACCACCTCAGCGAAGTGTGACCCCGGAACCACCAGATCGGTCCAATCCAAGTAATTCACTCGATGAACCGGAAGACTATCCTCAAGAGGAAGCCACACGCGGTCAAACTCGGGATCATTGTCCTTTAGTCCTGGCAGAAGAAACAGCGGGGACAGATTGCGGGAAGCTGCCGCCGCCTCAAAGGTGCAGCGGTACTCTTCAACGGATACCATGCAGTCAGTTTCCATCGTCTATGTCCAACTCCCGAGAATCATTCCTGGGTCCCAAGGCTGACCTTGAATGCCGGCTCTACTCTGACCTGGAGCGAAGGTTACTAAGACAACAAACCTAAGAGCAAACTAGACTATGCTCTCGCCGCCGCGACCGCGAGATGTCAGAGCTAATATAGCGAAGTTCCGGCTAAAGTGAAATAGGACACCTTCTCTTTCGTAGCTAAAGCTTCCTCACGAAGATTCGTTCACACAGCTTAGTCGACCATGAATCGCACACAGTAATAACTTGGATAGATCGGATGCTGCGAGCTTGGACATACTTTCGGCCCTATGATGCTGCTCAGCGTTCCACTAAGCTATCTAGCAAGGCTCTTCCGTCAAAGTACTCGCAAAGCAAAAACTGACCAGCCATCACAAATGTCGTCCCTAACGTCAATTAAAAGAAGCCCTGTGTTGCACATTCCCGGAGAATGTTAGAGCCCCCTATGAACAATAGACTCGATGAAACTGCGTCCGGCGGCGGAATAAAGCCCTCAGCCCGATTAAGCAAAAAAGACCGCAAACGTATCTTGATCATCGGTATTGGAGCTCCATTCGGAGGAGTCGAAAGTTACATTCTCGGCCTGGTCGATCTTTTCGGAGAGAAGGCACAACTGTTTGCCTTATGCGGCCTTCCAGAACTAGCTGCCCGTTTACGTCGAGCCAATGTGAAGGTCTTCCGCATACCTGTTGTTAGAAGTCCTGGCGGGAGCCTCATACTCTTCCAACTGAGCAATCTCGTTCGTTTAATCGTGGCGTTCGCCATTCTTCCAGTACTAGTCCTCCGGTACAGAATTGACATAGTTCAGGTGAACGGCTACTACGAATCGCTGTTGGTGCTACCCGCCAGACTTCTAGGATGCGCCATTGTCAGGACGTCGCATAGCTCTTCAGAAATTGATCGCTACCGTTGGTACCGCGAACCTACCAAGTATTTCCCTCGTCTGGCCGCTATGCACCTATTGAAGCTGGCTACCAAGGTGATTTGCGTTTCCGAAGCCGTTGGTAAAGACGTCTTGCAAAATGTTCCTGCGGATAAGGTCGTAGTCATTCCAAACTGGGTTCCAGAAGTGCCCGTTGCCAAGACCGAACCTGAGTCATTATCGCCACCGATAAAGTTACTGTATGTCGGACGACTGGAACAGTACAAAGGGCTTCATCTCCTGCTTGAAGCAATCCGCGGCATGAAGGGTCTACACCTCACAGTCGTCGGCGTCGGAAGCTATCGCGAGGAGCTGGAAAGACTCGCCCAAGGTCTTGACGTCGAGTTCAAAGGCTTCTGTGCAAATACCGCCCCGTTTTATGAAGAAGCAGACATATTCATTAATCCCTCACTAGGGCCGGAGGGGTTACCAATTGTGTCGCTCGAGTCAATGGCCCACGGTTTGCCGTGCATCTTCAGTGCGCTGCCGGTGCATAGGGAAATATCCGACAATGGAGTCGCCTCGTTGCTTTTTCAGGTTGGCGACGCCAACGACCTACGCGCGAAGTTGCTCCGGCTGGTAGAGGATCAGAGTATGCGTAGATCGCTATCGCAGCGAGCGCGCAATATCATCCATGAGCGTTACAGCCCCGATGCGGCTCGTAGGGCCTACACACGTGCATTCGAGCTTAGGGAAGAATACTCGACATAAGAACCGAGTGGACGGGCCGAAGAACGCCCCGGACAGCAGGTAGATCCTCCGGCTGCTGATATCTATTATCTAGGAGACCGATGCCACGCACAGCTACCTCAAAGGCGCAGCCAAGTGTTCTACTCGTCGGGAACTATCTCCCCGATGGCCAGCAGAGCATGCAGCGCTATGCTGAATTGTTGTACGGCGAGCTCTTATCCCAAGGAGTCTCCGTCCAATTGGTGCGGCCGGAGGCTGTCTTCGGTCGGTGGGCTACGAAGTACAGGCAGGCATCCAAGCTTTTGGCCAACATCGACAAATATGTTGTATTCCCTCTGCGCCTACGGGTGCTCAGTAGGAGATACGATGTAGTCCATATTTGTGACCACTCGAACGCGTTCTATCTGCACCAGGTGTCTCGAGCGTCCTGCCTCATCACCTGTCACGATCTATTCTCTATCAAAGGCGAGTTAGGTCATTACCCGCAGATGCAGGGAGCCTCCAGCTTACAGTATCGCCGGCGCATTGCTTGGACCCTTTCGTCGATTCGGGCCAGCCGCAATGTAGTCTGCGTGTCGGACAAGACGAGAGATGATCTCGAGGCTCTTCTTCAAGGGGGGCCTACGCGTCTTGTGACGATACCGCATCCTTTGAATCGTGACTTCGCGGATATGTCAGAGGAGCAGATCCGGACTACGCTAGCGAGAGTGAACCCGGCTATCAGTACAAAGTATTTTGTTCACGTGGGCGGCAATCAGTGGTACAAGAATCGGGCAGGTGTGATCCGTATCTTCCGGGGACTTCAGAAGCTGCCTCAATTCAGAGACGCTCAGTTGGTAATGGCTGGGAAGCCGTGGACCACAGAAATGCGGTCTCTTTGTTCAGACACCACAACTCAGGACGTACTTGAAGTAATAAATCCAAGTAATGAAGAGGTGCAAGCTCTGTACTCCGGCGCCATGGCACTTCTGTTTCCGTCCCTCTACGAGGGGTTCGGATGGCCTATCTTGGAGGCACAAGCTTGTAAGTGTCCGGTTGTCACCTCGGATCGCGCACCGATGACGGAGATCGCGGGAGCCTCTGCGATCTTCATCGACCCTGAGAACCCCGAGGCTGCAGCAAGTAAGGTAGGCTTGGAGTTGGGCCGGCGTAGTAGCTTGATACGTGCTGGTCTGGAGAATCTAGAAAGGTTTGGCAAAGAGAGTATTATCGCCAGATATTGTGATCTCTATCAGGAAATTGCTTCAGGAGTGTAGTCTTAGCGGGCGCCAGGACTACACTCCTTGAGGAGTGTGTTGAATTCTGAGATTCACCGGGTTCTGATTCACCATACCAGACCGGTTGAAGGTGAATGGCGAGGGATTTGGCGGGTTGCGATGGAGGAGCCGTCGGATGTTAATCCCCTGATGCACCCGGAGCGCTCGAGTGATACAGGAGGGCGGTCCGCCGTTCCGACGAGATAAAGGCGCGCATCTTCGGGTAGACCAGCCCGTAGAGTACAAGGAGCCAAAGAACCTTTGGGGTAACCCGACCATATCTCCGGCAATCTTTTAGAAGAGTGCAGAATACACCCCATTGGATACCGTGCTTTCCCGCGTGGTTCATGCACATCACCGCGAGGAAGGACGAGAGAGCGCGGGGAGTGAACAAGTTCCTGTTCCCCATCGCCCATTGATATGAATCTCTCCAATCAAGCGCTTGAGTGATTCGTACGCGCTTTTTCTCGTTGTAGAAGATGCTCAGTGGTTCATCTACTAGGGCCATGCTGACGTCCGGCAGACGGAGAGCGCGTAGGAGCCAATCTGTGTCTTGATTGCGCTTAAGCCCCTTGGCAAATGGTACCTCTAGCAGAAACTCTCGAGAGACAAGCCACGTGGATGTTTGCGGAAATCCCTCGATTGTGCCGAGGAGAGAGACCTCTGAGTACAAGAAGTCACTAATCGCTTGGTTGGGCTTAGGAAAGCGACGCGGGCGCAGCAGATTCGAAGATCCCTGGAAGTCGAAATATTGACAGGTCACAACCGTCCGTCCCTTGGGCATGCCCTCGGCAACTGCTAGCTGCTTTTCAACTTTGGTCGGATACCATTCGTCATCATCGTCCAACAACGCAATCCATTCACTGTGAGCTTGTCGCACTGCAATGTTGCGTGCTTCGGAGCCACCTTCATTGCACTCGAGCGCGATCACACGAAGTCTCTCGTCGTGGAACTCCTTGAGGGCCGCAACCGTCTCCGGATCCGGCCCGTCTACGACGACAATCACTTCCAGGTTAGCCATAGTCTGTGCAAGAGCGCTGCGTACAGCACGGCAAACCAAGTGGGGACGAAACCGCGTTGGAATCACCGCACTGACCAGGGGTGCTTGGGTCATTTTGTCTCTCCTCAGAAGTGGTAGATCGCCGCACCAGATGTGGACGCCATGACCCCAGAAGCACCGCTGGTCAAAAAATTGCGCAAGTAACTGAAGGGAACGAAGAGAACGTCATTAGCCTGCATGGCAACATCAGCTGCCTTCCCCTTCTGCATATCACCGAGAGGTACTGGAGTTTGTTCATAACTACCATCAGGCTTCTTCCTAAGAAGGCGTGTGTGTGATGGAACCGCACTATTCAAAGTGCCCCCCGCAACGGCAACCATCTGAAGAACGGTTAGCTTAGCATCGTTATTGCTATCTAAAACATACCCTCCCGGCCGGCTCACGTCGCCAAGAACGTAGACGAGCCCCGCCTTCGGCACAATGATCGTATCCCCGGGGTTAACCATCACGGAAGTGTCCAGAGCGCGATCCGCATGGTTTGAGAGGAAGTAAGGTATCTTCTCCTTCGTTCCGCGTCGCTCAATGGTGATATTACGGTCGGCATCATCTGAGAGCCCGCCTGCGAGAGTCAAAACATCAACTACCGAGCGGGGTGTTGAGATAGGGTAGGCGCCAGGGGTATGAACCTGCCCGGTCACCGTGACGGCTTGTGTGGCATACGTTTCAACATTGAGGATGACTTGAGGCTGCCTCATTATCTTGTGCGCCGCGAATGCCGCTTCAATGGCGCGAGCCGCTTGCGTGGCGCTCAACCCAGCCACATGAATCTGACCGAGAAAGAGCAGGCTGATGTCGCCAGCGTCAGAGACCCGAGGATGTTGCTCCATATCGGGAGTATCGTAGAACTGGACGTGCAAAACGTCTCCAGGTCCAATCAACAGGCTTTCGTTTTGTGCATAGCACATGGTCGATGCAATGAACAGCACCAGTAGACAAAGTTTAAGCGTTCGCATGTTCCCCTCCCTTTCGCTGAGTAACTAGGTCCGAACCGGAATATCCATAGCAGCTATATCGCTTTTCTGCCTCCCTCTCGATCCCGTTTAGGACGATGCCCGTCGGTGATCCGCCGTGCATCTGCAGGAGACGGTAGCTTCGGGCAAGCAACTGGCGATCCGTGTATTTATAGCGCCCAAGCAACAGGGTCGTATCGACGAGGCCGCTTAGAATGACCGAGTCAGTCGCAGATAAAACGGGTGCGGCGTCGATGATTACAAACGAGTATTCCCGCCTCCAAGCCGCGAGGGCTTCTAACATCCGAGTTGAACTTAGCAGGTCGGTCGGTTCGGTAGGAGGGGCGCCTGCGACCAGTAACTTAAGGTTTGGCAGGGAGGTAACCGGAGCAGAGTACTGCGATGAGTCCTTTTCGCTTGAGCTTCCTGAAAGGATAGAACTGAGTCCGCCCTCCATCGCGACATCAAATGTTGTGTGTAGTTTCGGGCGCCTCAGATCACCATCCACCAGTAGGACCTTTTTGCCTTGCCTCGCCAGCAGGACAGCGAAGTTCGCTGCAAGCGTGCTCTTTCCTTCGCCTTCAATCGAGCTGGTGATTAGCACGACTTGTGGTGGAGAGCCGCCTTTGGATAGGTATAGAGAAGTTCGAATCGCCCTGAGCGCCTCCACATAGCCGCTATTAGGCTGTTGAAGTGCGATGACATTCCTAGTAACTGGATCAACCGCATCAATTCGGTCGAGACCAGATGAGGAGGTCAACCGAAGAAAGGTTGCCGGCCGGTCGAAAGCCGGGAGGATGCCTATAGGAACCCCGCCTAACATCAACTCAAGTTCATCTAGGTCCTGAATCTTGGTGTCCGTAGTGTCGAAGAGCAAGGCTGCGCAGAAACCAAGGAATAAGCCGGATGCCAGTCCTCCGCCGAGGAAGAGTGGGATGTTGGGCTTGGTGGGCTTGGCAGGCGATCGGCCCGGATCGACGACACTTACATTAGTGGAGCGCAGTCCCTCAAGTAAACCTGCCTCCTTCAACCTGCCCAACAGGCTAACGTAGAGGGTTCGGCTGTCCGTAGCTTCCTGTCGAGTCAGTTCGTATTCGATGGTTTTATCGTTGAGCGCGTCTGCTCGCTTTTTTAGCGCTTTGTAGGACATCTGGCTCTGGGCCTCGGCCGTTTTGGCTACTTTAAAATCGTTCTCAGCGCGCGCTCCCATCCGCGCCACCTCCGAGGCGATCGCCGCTTGTATCACTTGCAGGTTACTTTTCATGTCGACTAGTTTTGGGTAGTCAGGGCTGAACTTAGAGGAATACTCAGCCATCTGACCCTGTAGCACTGCCTCCTGTGATCGTAGCCCCTGAATCAAGCTCAGGGAACTTGCCACTCCGGAAGAGGCGGCACCGAGCATAGGACTACCGGCAAGACCCGAGATTAGCTCCGGATCGCCCGTCTTCACGATCTGCTCAACCGCGCCAGTTAGGATGCGGTTTGACTCTGCCCCGCTCAGAGCAGTAGTAGCTAGCTCCAACCTGTTGATGTCGCTGCTGTATGCCTGCGTCTTACCGTCTGGCCCGCCGTCACCCACGGTGTAGACGCCCGCTTCCTTCTGCAGGTCGGCAACCTTCGCCTGTAGTGCTTCGCTTTGCTTCCTTAAATCTGCCATCTGGCTTGTCAGCCACTGCGACGTCTGGGCCGTTGCCTTATAGCGTGTCTCAAAGGAGAAGTTGGTCAGATCTTGCGCAAGAGCGTTAACAACCGATTCGGCGAGCTTTCGATCTGAACTAACGTAGCTTATCTGGATAAGACGGGTACCCACTACAGGTGTAACCGTTAAATTCTTGCTGAAGACTTTCAGCGCATGAGACATTCGACCAGGGGATTGCTGCAAGGATGCACCGGGAGGGTCGGACGCACCACCGGGTGAAAAGATGCCCAAAACCATGTCGATAGGGTTGAACTTGGATTCGAAGTCCGGCGTCTTATCCAGGTGTAGGTCTTCGATGACGCGCAAGGCCAGACTGTCCGACTGAAGGATATTTGTCTGAGTCTGAAGCGTAATGTTCTCATCAAGCGCATCTTCGTCGGCTGCGCCGCCTTGCATCATGCTTTCGAGGCGTAGGGCATCTGATGAATCCTTCTGGATCTGGATCGTACCTGTTGCCATGTATCGCCGGGTACTCAGCAGGCAGTAGAGACTGGCTATGGCCAAAAACGCGAAGGTTACACCGGCGATGATCGCACGACGGCGCACGACTAAGGCTCCCATGTCACTGATGGTAAGGGGAGTCTCGGGTATAGGAGTGTAAATACTTTGCGGACTTGGAAGAGTCTTCACTTAGCACCTCAATATGAGTGGGTCAGTCGTGTATCTGAACGGTATTATTACGACGCTACTAAGTCAACGGGGTATAAAGTACCACGGAGCAGAGTAACGTTAGTCCCATGTGGTTAGACCGGCTGGCCTACTAAACCAGGATTAGACAACATGTGCCCGGGACGTTCTTCAACAGTAGGTGCTGCTGAGGAACTCGCACCCGCGGCGTGCTCCCCGAATGTGTGACCTCTAATAGTTAAGTAGAACAATAGCTCGATTCGACTAGATACCCCCAACTTCTCGAACGCCCGGAATAGGTAATTCTTAACGGTGTGTTCGCTTAGGCTTAGTTCTTGGGCAATAGTACGATTGGTCTTACCTTGCGCGGCCTTCTGAACAACCTGCAACTCCCGCATCGTGAGAGTGTGTACACTGCCCGCCGCAGAGAGAACGGGGGCCGGAATATTACGAAAGGCTTCAAGCAAAATGCTTGATTCAGACTTTCCTGCCCAAATAACTCCCTTTCTTACACAATCAATGCACTCAAGAAACTCGGTCATAGGCTGCTGGCGAGAGAAGACCCCGCGTGCTCCAGCTCGAAAGGCGCTAATTACGGATGTGCGGGATACCTGATCCAGCAGGATTACGATGCTAGTGTGCGGGTAGGTACGAGATACGAGATCTGCAAGAGAGAGACCGCTGGTGGTGCCTGACTTTAATTCCGCACCAATGACTATAAGGCCAATTTCGCGGACTGCCATTCGCTTGAGTAGTTCGGAGGAAAGTATTGGGCTCGCTTCGAACTTGCGGTTTCGGACGAGAGCGTCGGCAAGTAACTGGCTGCTCATCGAATCACGATCTACTATTAAGGCTCGTCGACTGGCATGAATTTCTGAAGGGCTTTGGAAAGTGACCTCAGATCGGACGGGTCTGCTAGGCATTGGGTACGCTCCGCAACCCCGGGGAATGGGGTAGTTTGAATGTCAAGTGGAATTGCTCGTGCCGGATTCGGGTTAGCGTAGGTCTTGAGCGCCTACGTTGGCTTACGTGGGCTTCATTATGTGTCGACTTGTGGCGGTTTGCAAGCATTTTAGCGGCGCCACATACTTTATTCTCTACACCTTACCGGTCTAGCGCCTCATCTCAAGATGCCGCTTCGTCTCCGTTTTGATGGTCTTTGTGGACGCATCGGCAGGTGTCTAAACCGTCCTTGTCTCACAACCTCTTCACACTTTCAGCGGCTTGTAAGCGCCACGGCGGTGCCGTAAGTTGTCGACAACGTCGAATGTAGCTTCGCGCTATAGATGAATAGATCAGTAGGTGCATGGCCCTGCTGTATACGAATCAGCCGCTGGGGAGCAGTTAACTCGGATCAGGGCAAGCTATTGCGAGTTGATGACGGACGGGCTTTAAGGATGGACTGCGAATAGAAGGAGGGTTTTAGTCGATGAATCATTCATTGGGAAGCTCACATGCCCGCTGGCTCTGTGTATCTAGGCGGGTCGTCGAATTAATGGCCGTGCTATTGCTGGCGTTCGTTGGCACTCTGATCAACCTCGCCTTCGGATGGATCGCGCCTTTAGTACGAACAATACCGGTTAAGAGTGTCCGAGACGCAAAGGGAATGCCAGTTCCAGTGACCGCCAAGGCATCGAAGCAATTCTAACGAAACACTGAATTAAGAGGACCCCCAAGAGATGCGCGTAGCGATAGTACACTATTGGTTCTTAGTTTGCGGCGGTGGGGAGCGGGTAATCGAAGTACTCGGAGAGATGTTCCCGCAGGCGGATATTTTCGCGTTGTTCGCGGAACCCTCGTCGATGCCGGCCAGCCTTAGCTCACACCGGACTAAAATGTCGTTCTTAGATAGCAGCAAGATGGCACGGCGGTACAGCAGGGCGGTGTTCCCGATCTTTCCCGTCGCAATTGAATCATTCGACCTGCGTGATTACGACCTAATCATCTCAAGTGATTCCCCACCCATGAAGGGTGTAGTAACCGCACCAGGACAGGTGCATATCTGTTACTGCCATACACCTGGTCGCTTCTTGTGGGATTTCCACGACGAGTTCAAGAGCAGCTTACCGTGGGCGGCGCGGCCCGCATTTTCCATAACAAGTAGCTATTTGAGGAATTGGGATTTTAGTGCAGCCCAACGAGTAAATAAGTTTGTAGCCAACTCGCGACATGTCGCCGGCAGGATCAAGACTTATTATCAACGGGACAGTACGGTTATTTACCCGCCGGTTAATACCTCTACCGCCTATGTTGACAATAAGGTAGGTGACTACTATCTCCACGTCGGCAGGCTGGTGGAGAACAAGCGCATTGACCTGCTGATTCAGGCGTGCAATCGTCTAGACAGAAGGCTCCTGATTGCCGGCACAGGCCGTGCTGAGAAGGCATTGAAGGCGATCGCCGGGCCAACAACAGAGTTCCTCGGGCGGGTGGACGACAAGGACTTGCCTGGGCTATATGCGAAGGCGAGAGCGCTGTTGTTTGCCGCAGAAGAAGATTTTGGCATTGTGCCGCTAGAGGCTCAGAGCTATGGCCGTCCGGTGATTGCGTATGGTCGGGGCGGATCTCTTGAAACAGTTGTGCCTTATGGGGAGTCTCCTCAACCTACCGGAGTGCATTTCGACCAACAGACGGTGCAATCTGTCTGTGAGGGAATTCTCAATTTCGAGGCTGTTGAAGCTGCATTCGAACCCACCGCCATTAGCGCATTTGCGAGGCGTTTCGATACATCCGTCTTTAAGCAGCGGATGAGCGACTTTATTCAAGGGGCACTTGCGGAGACTTTCTGAAGACCTTAGCGGCAGAGGTGGCCTGATTTCCTTCTCATTAAGCGTCGCCCTTGCCGGATACTCGACGGGTTAATTGTGGTGGCTGGGTTCAAAGAGTCAGAGCGTTGACACGGCGTGCAACCGATCGACGTCCGCGCCCCGCTTGTCTAAAAGGTCTGGACCTGGTACGCGGCAGCCGCCGTTCCTAGAGTGGTAGCTTAGGAGCTGGGTTACCGATCAGGCTTTGTCGCCGCTCGTGTGGCTCCTGGTATCGATGGCGGTCCGGCAGGGGCGGGTGGGTGCACACGCCCAGGAAATCCAATAAACTAAAGAGCATCGTAAGGTGCTATCGTCGATAGCTACGGACAGGTGTGCAATCACTGAAGGCAGTGGATCGTCTGGGGCGCGGTTCCCTGACGATTCTTGGTTGAGTGACAGCAATTGAACTCTAAAAGGCGCCATGGTCCCGCAGAATAATCCCGGCCCGATGCTAAGGTCCATCGTCCGTATCCTATCAATGATATGGGCAACGAGCGTGCTCTATGCGCTAAGGGCGCTAGGGCAGCACTCTTTCATCATGGTTGCCAGGGAAGCCCCGCTGTTTCGAGCGTCCATTGGGGTCGCGATTGGTACTCCACTCCTCATTTCGGTTGGCGCCGTAATCCTGGGCATATCGGGGGCCAGGGGAGCATTCGATGAGTGAGATCTGATTCAGGTTGCCAGAGCATCATCGAGCCACACCGCGACACCATGAGTTCGGCTCGTGAAGGTGGCAGAGATGTAGAGTGTAGGTGACACTCGGGCGTTTCCCTCTCTTCCACGAAACCAGCTTCCTCTGCCAGCCTCTATCATCAGGTTAGCCATCACCCGCGCCCATCTCGTAGAGCTAAGAAGGCTATTTGGCAGTCGCATGGAATGGACATAACGGGACGAACGATTGCTCGTGCGGCCAAAGATGAACTGACAATCAAAGCCATAGAGACTAAGGCGGCTACGCGGGAAGCAACTGCCCAGAGTCAATTGATATAGCCGTTGTGGGTTGGATCTATAATCTGGCAGTCTTCGAACACTCCTTGAAATAAGAATCCAGTGTATCCATCTTCGTCGAAGACCCTAGCCACCGTGCCAAAGCTTTCCATCCGTAATAAACCCACGGTCTCATCCGGGGAGGGAATGAGAACCTCAATGTGAACATCAGCACCGACGGGAGGCGAGCGTTTGCTCAGTACCCACGCGGCGCGCCAAGAGATGTATTTCGTGAAACCGCCTTCGGTATGGTCTGTCCCGTCTGACCAGCGGAATATAATTGGAAGTCGAAGTTTAAACCGGCGGCCTCTTCGTTGCATACCAGAGTTCATTGCCGTGACGTTCCGCATACGATGAGCGTAGGCTAGCGCGCTATCGGTTACAAGCCGCCGAAGCGTTCAAATAGCTGTGAGAAGATAGGGTCTCATCAAGCAATTTAGTTACTCTGGACCACCCTCAATAATGGTAATTAGACATGGTAGGGTGTGAGTTGGTTCGCACTACTTCATGTAGAGAGTAAAGTGTTCTTACTTGCTAAATGCCTTGCAATCCTATAGGCACTGCCACATAATTGACGCTAATCGCGAGCCATCGCGCGAGCAATTGTCAGAAGCGTAGATCTATTTAGGATCTTTCGACGACAGAGATGTATCCTCGCCAAGTCCGACCATTGCTGGTTTAAGGTATTGGCCTATAACAGTTGAGAGCGAGTGGAGAGACCCTATGCCATCAAAACTCAGTGGAGTAGAGATGCTTCCGAATATCAAGAGCGACTCGGGCCCCCATGCTCGAGCGTTGATAGTGGATCGGGATTCAATGAGCAGCCAATTGCTTGCCGATGCTCTTGTTCGCGGTCGAAAGTATGATGCGAGTGCGATTCTCTCGTCGGACCTTTCAAGGACCATAGATCAAGGCGGCATAGAGCTAGTAGTCATTGGCGCCGATGTGAAGTGCAACTCCGGAAGCGGGCTCGACCTGGCGCAGCTTGTGGGGCAGACTCATCCCGGGACGGGCATAGTGATCCTGTTGAATCAACCATCTCGCACTTCCGTTATCACTGCATTTCGATCTGGCGCTCGTGGTGTCTTCTCCAGGCAGCAGACCATGACCGAGTTTCTCGAATGCGTGGATTTCGTTCGAAGAGGTTACATATGGGCTGGCAGGGCGGAGAGCAGTGTGTTGCTTGCGGCCCTACGAAACATTCCGGGGCCGACTCTTTTCAGTGATGCCGGCGTTCAGTCCTTGACGGTTCGAGAATTAGAAGTCGTTCAAAAAGCCGCTCAGGGAAAGACCAACCGGGTCATCGCCCTGGAGTTGGGGTTGAGCGAACACACCGTCAAAAATTATCTCTTCAGAGCGTTTGACAAAGTTGGCGTGTCAAGCCGGGTTGAATTGTTGTTCTGCCTGACGGTTAAGGGACATACGTTCAGCAAGAGTGGCGGCAATGGAGTTGAGAATGCTGGAGTGCGCCTAGGGGGCCGGGAGGTACAGACTCTGGCAACGCCGCACCTGCCTCTTGCAAATGGTTGTTGATGGATCAAAGCGCCTGTCACTACGGTCTGTGTAGATACTGAGCGCTGTTTCGCTCAAGGCGACTTAGCCTGAGTCTGTGCTTTATACGAAAGAGCAGCTGGCCTCAATGGGCGGTAAGTTGATTCTGCTCTCAAGGCGGCGACGAACACAATACCTGTTGCACTCCGGTCTTTATGTTTCAACTAGTGTGGAGCGAGATACCGAATGAGAGAGTTCTTTTTGCGGATGGCGAGCGACTGCGCTCGCAACCGGCGCGGAGTCAACGGTGAAGGGAGCCCCAAGTTCATGGGGCTCGTTTACGGCGCGACATGTCTCATCGCTGTCTTAGCGAGTGGACTTTGGGCGTCGGCGCAGGTCAACGTACTTACGGCGCATAACGACACTGCTCGAACCGGACAAAACCTCAACGAATCCATTCTCACACCGCAAAACGTTAATCCTAATCAGTTTGGAAAGCTGTTCACCCAGCAGACGACCTACAATGGCGGGATCTTCGCGCAGCCGCTCTACGCATCGCGGGTGGCGATCCCTGGTAAGGGGACTCACAATGTCGTTTATGTGGCAACCAAGGCGGACTATGTGTACGCCTTCGATGCGGACGACAATAGCGGGATCAACGCCAATCCTTTATGGAGGGTGTCGCTGTTAACGAACACTACCCCAGCGGGAACCTATAAACTCGCGGTGCAAAGCGGAGTCTATGGAACCCCCTATATAAACCGAAACACAAATACCATGTACCTAGTCAGCTCTGAGGTCCAAGGTTCGAATACTGTCTTTCGGTTGCATGCTCTCGACATCACCAGCGGCGCGGAGAAATTTGGCGGTCCGCAATCTATTAAGGGTTCGGTTCCGGGTACAGGCGTCGCAAGCGTTGGCGGAGTGCTGACATTCGACGAAAACTACCAATTTCAACGTGCTGGACTCCTGCTGTTGAATGGAGTGTTGTATGTCCCCTTCGGATCTCTCAACGATGAGGGGGCGTGGCATGGATGGATATTCTCTTATAACGCCACCACGTTGAAGCTCATCGACATCTTCTGCACGGCCCCGAACGGGACGGGCGATGGCGTGTGGATGGGGGGAGCGGGCCTGGCAGCTGAAGTAAATGACCCCTCGAAACCGTATGGGCGGATGTTCATCGTGACCGGCAATGGGAGCTTCTCGGCCAGCCGGCCCTTCACGAGGTCGATGAGTTATGGGATGAGCGTTCTGAATCTCGATCTGACTGGTGGCGTCATGACTGTGCAGGACGAGTTCACGCCATACGATTGGAGCCTTCGCGACAGTCAAGATGCCGATCTTGGATCGGGAGGAGTGGTTCTTCTGCCGCCGCAAGCAAGGGGGTCGGGAGGCACTCTTAATCCCCTTGTACAGATCGGAAAACCGGGCAGAATCTATATTCTCGACAGAAACAATCTCGGGGGTTTTAACGCGGCAGGTGACCGAGTGGTGCAGGCGGTGCAGACGCCAGAATCCGGCGCACAGAACTGGGGTGAAGGGGTATGGGGCGATTCCGCCTACTGGAATCAACATATCTACTTTGCCGGGACAAGCCCTGGGACGAGCAATACTCTCAAAGCCTATTCGTTTATCAATGGAGTCCTCTCTACCAATCCGACCAGCCAAAGCAACGAAAAGTTCGGATACGCTGGCCCTACACCAGTCGTATCAGCAAACGGGACGGAGAACGGCATTGTCTGGGTATGGGACACGACTGCTGCCAATACTTCAGGCAAGGGTGTCTTGCTCGCCTACAACGCAGACAATGTCTCCGATCTACTCTACTCGAGCAACATGAATGCGGAACGGGACAACCCTGGCAGTCCTGACCGCTTCTCGGTGCCAACGGTTGCAAACGGCAAAGTGTATGTGGGTACAACGAATCAGTTAGTTGTTTTTGGTTTGCTCACAACACCGCGGACAGAGCCTCCCGTAATCAACCCAGGCTCGAAGAGCTTCAGCGGGCTACAAGTAGTTACCATCACGGATGCGACTCCCGGCGCACAGATTTTCTATACCACGAACGGCTCAATGCCAACGGTCAACTCGCAATTATGCTACGGGCCGATCACCGTGAAGACCAACGAGACGATTAATGCGATGGCGAGCGCTACTGGATATCTAGAGAGCACGACTGTCTCCGCTACTTACACGTCATTAGGCAATACCGCCAACCCCGTCGTGTCGCTGGCCGCCGGCGCATACTCCGGAGCACAAAGCGTAACTGTCACCGATAACACCGAGGGCGCCAAGATTTACTACACAGTAGATGGCTCCACGCCGACTACAGGCTCGCCTGTTTACACAAGACCTCTCAACATCCGGGTATCCGAGACCTTGCGGCTGTTAGCCTTGGCGCCTGGGTTGCTGCCGAGTCCGGTTGTCACCGTAAGCTACCAGATCAACGAACCCTATACATTCGACTTCAGCCAAGGCTTTGCGTTGGCAGAGGGAGCGATTCGGTTTAATGGCAGCACGGATCTGGATGATTTCCGGTTGCAGTTGACTAATGGAGTTTCAAACGAAGCGGGGAGCGCCTTCTATGCCACGCCGGTAAATATTCAGTCGTTCACCACCGACTTCACCTTTCAGTTGTCCAATCCGGCCGCTGACGGAATGACCTTCACCATTCAGAACAATGGTCCGACCATGGTTGGCGGCGTAGGCGGAGGGCTGGGCTCGGCCGGAATCGGCAAGAGCGTATCCATCAAGTTCGACATTTACAACAACGCCGGCGAAGGTCCCAACTCGACCGGACTCTACATCGATGGGGCCGTCCCTACCCTGCCGGCGATCAATTTAGCGGGTACCGGCATCGACCTGCATAGCGGCGACTACATGAATGCCCATATCACCTATGACGGAATCAATCTGAATCTGACGCTGACCGACGCGCTGACACGGGCCAGTTGGTCGCACTCCTTCGCGGTGAACATCCCGGCGGTTGTCGGAGGGCCGACAGCATATGTCGGCTTCACCGGCGGCACTGGCGGTCTGTCGGCGAGCCAGAAGCTCACTTACTGGACTTACCTTGCCGGTGCGCCTCCGCTCCCGAACTATCCCGCGGGCTTTGATCGAGCGGGTCTGACGCTGAATGGGAGTTCGGCGCTCTCCGGGACGGCATTGCAGTTGACCAACGGCGGCGCGCGCGAGACTGCGAGCGCCTACTTCTCCACTCCGGTTGGGATTACCACCTTCACCAGCGACTTCGGCTTCCAGTTGACGGAGGCGCTCGCCGATGGATTTACCTTTGTGATTCAGAACCAGGGTCTGACTGCACTGGGAGACCCTGGCAATGGGGAAGACCTGGGCTATGGCGGCATCCCTACCAGCGTTGCCATCAAGTTCGACATCTACAACAACGCCGGGGAAGGCAGCGACTCTACCGGAGTCTATGTCAATGGAGCCACGCCAGCCCTGCCGGCGATTAACCTGGCCAATGGAACCCTTCAACTCAGCAGCGGCCACGTCATCCATGCCCACATCACCTACGATGGAACCACCCTCACCTGGACACTCAATGACAAAACCACGAATGCTGTGGCTACAAATAGTAGGGCAATCAACATACCTGATGTTGTGGGTAGCACCACAGCTTACGTAGGTTTTACGGCTGCCTCCGGGGGCAAGACTGCGATCCAGAATGTTTTAGATTGGACGCTCACAAACCCGTAGGAAGCAAGATTAAGACTCGAATCCAGTTGCCCGAGCGGGCGATTCTCCATACACGTTGTTTGTCTCTTATACAGAACTAAGTGAGGTCAAGACGCAATGAGATATCTTCGCCCAATGTTTAAAGGCCTATGTGAGTTCGGAGTTGTGTCCAGAGGGCTACGCAAAGTCTTATGCACGCCGCGAGAGTGGATGCTGATTCTGTTTGTTACAGCGATCGGCCTCTGCCGGGTTGAGGCCCAGGTCAACGTGCTGACAGCACATAATGACATTGCGCGTACTGGCCAAAACCTCAAGGAGACTATTCTCACTCCGCAGAACGTGAATCCATCCCAGTTTGGCAAGCTGTTTTCGCGGGCAGTGAACGGTCCGGCCTACGCGCAGCCGCTCTATGTCTCAAAACTCGCTATCCCCGGCAAGGGGATACACAATGTCGTCTACGTGGCTACCAAGACAAATTATGTCTACGCCTTCGATGCCGACGATAACGGGGGAATCAATGCAGCCCCTCTCTGGAGCGTCAACACGACTCCAAACGGTACGATTCCACCCTCGGCACTTCAAGCCGGCATCAGTGGAACCCCGGTGATCGATCTCTCGACTAATACCATGTATGTGGTTAGCGCCGCCGTGCAGGGCAACTCTGCCGTAGATCAACTACATGCTCTTGATATCACTACCGGCGCCGAGAAACTCGGGGGTCCCGTAGCAATCGAGGGTTCAGTTCCCGGAACTGGCGCGGGGAGTATAGGGGGCAAGTTGGCCTTTGATCCCAGCACTCAGACGCAGAGACCGAGTTTGCTCCTCTTGAATGGGATACTCTATGTCGGGTTCGGCTCCGTTAGCGATGAGGGAACCTGGCATGGATGGATCATGTCTTACAATGCCACGAGTCTGAGGCAGATCGATATTTTCTGCACCTCACCGAACGGAACCGGAGATGGTATCTGGATGTCGGGGGCGGGTTTGGCTGCCGAAGTGAATAATCCTGCGCAGCCCTACGGCAGAATGTTCTTCGCTACTGGGAACGGATCTTACGCCACAAGCTGGCCCTGGAACAGCACGATGAGTTATGGGATGAGTGTGGTGAATCTCGATCTGACCGGCGGGAAGATGACCGTACGTGATGAATTCACTCCATATGATTGGGCTCTACGCGATGCTCAGGATGGCGATCTCGGCTCCGGCGGGGTTGTTCTTCTTCCATCACAAACCTTGGCCTCCGGCAACACTCTTAACCCGTTGGTTCAAGTAGGAAAAACTGGAAAGATCTACATCCTCAATCGGGATCATCTGGGCGAATTCGATGCAACCGAGGACCAGATTGTGCAGGAGGTGCAGACACCCGAGTCAGGCGATCAGAGCTGGGGCGCAGGTATCTGGGGATCTTCGGCCTACTGGAATGGCAACCTTTATTTCGGAGGCACAAACGAAGGGGTCAACAATAGCATGACTGCCTACTCATTTGTGAACGGGAAGCTATCGACCACACCAACCAGCGAAAGTGTCTGGAAGTTTGGTTCGCCAAGCCCCACTCCGTCGATCTCCGCGAACTCTACCGCGAATGGAATTGTATGGGCGGTGGACACGAGTGCTTACTATGTGGGGGGACCAGATGTCCTGTTTGCGTTTGACGCGAATAACCTGGGAAATCTGCTCTATTCGACAAATTCCAATTCATCGCGAGATAACCCTGGCCCTGCGTTCAAATTTGCCGTCCCCACGATTGCAAATGGAAAGGTCTATGTAGCGGCGACAAATCAGCTGAGTGTCTATGGATTGTTGGGGGACACCCCCACCGCCCCGCCTCCGGTTTTTGAGACCCCGCCGGGTCGATTTAACGGATCGCAGAACGTCACGATCACTGATGCAGTCGGAGGTGCGCAAATCTTCTATACCACCGATGGTTCTGTGCCGACGGTCAACTCACAACTGTATAAGGGACCGATCACCCTTCGGACCAATGCGACCATCACGGCAATCGCAAGCGCAACTGGATATCTGCAGAGTGCCCCGGCATCTGCTGTGTACTCATCTTCCGCGAACGCACCAAACCCTGCTTTGTCTTTGGCCAGCGGCACCTACTCCGGAGCCCAAAATCTCACCATCACTGACAGCATGAACAACGCGCGGATTTTCTATACGCTCGATGGCTCAACCCCGAGTGTGAACTCCGCTCTCTATACCAAACCCATCAGGGTCTCCGTCTCGGAGGTCGTCCGAACTTTTGCTACCGCTCCTGGCCTGCTCCCGAGTTCCCTAGTTTCGGCAGACTATACCATTGATCCGCGTTATACGTTCGACTTCAGCCAAGGCTTTGCATTGGCTGAGGGAGCGATCCGGTTTAATGGCAGCACGGATCTGGATGATTTCCGGTTGCAGTTGACTAATGGAGTTTCAAACGAAGCGGGGAGCGCCTTCTATGCCACGCCGGTAAATATTCAGTCGTTCACCACCGACTTCACCTTTCAGTTGTCCAATCCGGCCGCTGACGGAATGACCTTCACCATTCAGAACAATGGTCCGACCATGGTTGGCGGCGCAGGCGGAGGGCTGGGCTCGGCCGGAATCGGCAAGAGCTTATCCATCAAGTTCGACATTTACAACAACGCTGGCGAGGGCCCCAACTCGACCGGACTCTACATCAATGGCGCCGCTCCCACCCTTCCGGCGATCAATTTAGCGGGCACCGGTATCGACCTGCATAGCGGCGACTACATGAATGCCCATATCACCTACGACGGAATCAGTCTGAATCTGACGCTGACCGACGCGCTGACACTGGCCAGTTGGTCGCACTCCTTCGCGGTGAACATCCCGGCGGTTGTCGGCGGGCCGACCGCATATGTCGGCTTCACCGGCGGCACTGGCGGTCTGTCGGCAAGCCAGAAGCTCACTTATTGGACTTACCTTGCGGGCGCGCCTCCGCTCCCGAACTATCCCGCGGGCTTTGATCGAGCGGGTCTGACGCTGAATGGGAGTTCGGCGCTTTCCGGGACGGCATTGCAGTTGACCAACGGCGGCGCGCTTGAGACTGCCAGCGCCTACTTCTCCACTCCGGTTGGGATTACCACCTTCACCAGCGACTTCGACTTCCAGTTGACGGAGGCGGTCGCCGATGGATTTACCTTTGTGATTCAGAACCAGGGACCCACCGCGCTGGGGAATCCTGGCGCTGGGGAAGACCTCGGCTATGGCGGCATCCCCACCAGCGTTGCCATCAAATTCGACATCTACAACAACGCCGGGGAAGGCAGCGACTCTACCGGAGTCTATGTCAATGGAGCCACGCCCACCCTGCCGGCGATTAACCTGGCCAATGGAACCCTTCAACTCAGCAGCGGCCACGTCATCCATGCCCACATCACCTACGACGGAACCACCCTCACCTGGACACTCAATGACAGTTTCAATGCTGTCCATCGCTCGACCGTTCAGAAGGTAGTCATTGACATTCCGCACACCATCGGCAGTAACACAGCTTACGTAGGTTTCACGGCTGCCTCCGGGGGCAAGACTGCGATCCAGAACATTCTTGATTGGGCCTTTGCCACTGAATGAACAGACTGCGATCACTTCCGGCATGGCAGGAGAGGATGACAAGTAGGTAGTTCGTCAATGCTGAAACGGAAAGGCCCTCTGGAACACTATGAGGTCAGTGATGTTCCATAACGAGGGTCCGTTTGTGAGGCTTGCTTCAACGCATGAAGGGGAGGGTAGAGAGCTCAAGCTGTCACCAACCGGCCGCATGTATGCGCCACAATGCACAGTCTCTTGATGAAGTTTGCTAGTTCGGAACACCGGGCCGGCTAGCCATCATCGGCTTACAGTCTTGGTGTGGCTACAATCAATGTAAATTTTTGATATGTGAAACCGAGAAAGCGGTGGTATGCTCATCGCAAGATAGAGGCACGATGTGAAGAGGATCATTCCCGCCTACTTTCAGGGTCTGGCATCTTGGGGCGAAAAAGAATCTTTGTATCGAATCTGAATAGTTGCGGAACTAGAAATGGCGCAAACTACGTCCCGGTGTGTCTTCGCTAGAGCAAGCTTTTTGGCAAGTTTAGTTGGGTCTCTGACCGTCATGGCGCAAAGTTTGCTTCACGTCTTATTTCATTTGTTTTGTTTCAGTTGACATTCCCGCTGGACAACTCATCCGAAAAGGAAATTGTAGGGGAAGTCCTTGGTCGTTTGTCTTTGCGTGCCGAGATATTAAGGGAGTTGAAGTGGTCGCTGTCTTCTTCAAACCGAAGACAGGAAGTACTACTGCCTTTAATGCACAAGCATAACGACTGAGGTGTTCGGTATTCCTTGAAGTCTTCGTCTTAATAGCGAGGATAGTTACGTTACGTTCTTTGCAGCTCTGCTTCTGCAGGCTGGAGGGTCTCAGATGCGGTTCTCACGTTTCTCAGCGGCTACTCTTGTTTCCGGGCGGTATGGATACCGTTTTCAAAGTGCAAAGCAGCTGAAGCAGTTACTTCCAGGGGGCCTACGCCTGACCTTGCAGGGAAGCCTGCTTCTGTTGGTGTGCTTGGGTGCTGTGGCGAAGGCACAAGTCAACATCTACACGCGCAGTTTCGATAATGCCCGCACCGGCGCTAACCTTCATGAGACGACCTTGACTCCCGGGAACGTCAATACGTCTAAATTCGGCAAGCTGTTTACCGTCGATGTCGACGGAGAGGTTTTCACACAACCACTTTACGTCTCCAATCTGCAAATCGCAGGAGGTAGGCATAACGTCGTTTACATCGGCACCATGAAGAATAGTGTCTATGCCCTCGATGCAGATACCGGTGAACGTCTCTGGTCAAAGAACTTCGGCCCTACCATCGTCTCCCATGAGGTCGAGAACGATGAGAATATCAATTGGATTTCACCTCTAGGAATTCTTTCAACTCCGGTCATCAATCCGGAGACGAACATCATGTACTTCACCCATGCGAGCGAAATCCATGTTAATGGGTCACCAGAATACGAGTACTATTTAGTTGCTGTAGACATTACTAATGGTGATCCGGTGCTCGGGAGCCCGGTCAAGATCACCGCGAGTTACAAGGACGCGGATAGAAACACTCCTCTGGTCCTTAATCCCAAAATACAAAATCAGCGCTCCAGTCTGGCATTGGCTAACGGGAACGTGTATTTCGCATTTGGTTCGCACGAGGATATTGGTGCGTATCATGGCTGGGTGCTGTCCTACAATGCGTCCACTCTGGAACAAAATGGCGTATTTGTCGATACTCCAATCGCTACCGGATTCGCAGCCGGAGGAGGCATCTGGATGGCCGGATCTGCGCCCGCAGTCGATCAGAATGGTAACCTCTACTACTCCACTGGAAACGGTACCTACGGTCCAACTCCGAATAAATTAGTACAGACCGCCGAGGCTTTCATCAAGCTCTCTCCCTCGCTCCAGTTGCTCGACTATTTTGAGCCAAAGAATGGGCCTGCACTCAGTGCGAGTGACCAGGATCTCGCCTCTGGCGGTGTACTACTCGTGCCGGAGCCCGGTAATCCCGGAACAAGCAAGTACGTGTTAGGAGGAGGCAAAGAGGGTGTCCTCTACTTGACTAACCCTAACGATCTCGGGAAGTTCCACGCTTCCGAGGACCAGGTGACGCAGGAGTTTCAAGCGATCTTTGGTTATGGGACGAGCCACATCCACGGCACGCCGGTGTACTTCGATAGCGCCGCTCACGGACCAACAACTTATGTCTGGGGAGAGAACGACTTTCTCCGTGGGTACCGATTCGATGCAGCGGGCGGCTTATTGGACGCGACGCCTTTCGCCAAGAGCACGATGACTGCGCCCACCACCCATGTTTCCGGCGCCATGCCTGGCGGCTTTCTTTCAATTTCGGCTAACGGCGGGTCGAATGGCATTCTTTGGGCCTCCACGCCATACAAAGCCAACGCATCCGTGGCAATCGTGCAAGGTGTGTTGTATGCATTCAATGCGGATACGCTGCAGCTTTTGTGGTCCGACAAGTTCAATGACAGCCGCGACGAGGTTGGTCTGTTCGCGAAGTTCGTGCCGCCGGTAGTCGCCAACGGGAAGCTGTATGTCGCCACCTTCGGGCCGCTGTCGACAGGGACCAAGGTCGCTTCCGGGCAATTGGTGGTCTATGGTCTGTTGAACCCGCCACCCGTAAAACCGACCTTAACCGTGCGAGTGAACAACGCCAGCATGGTGGAGGGTTCAGCCTTGCCGCGTTTTACCTCGACGGTGACGGGGTTGGTCAACGGCGACACGGTGGGGAAGACAATTGAGATCAACTACAGCACGACGGCGGGTGCGAACTCGGCGCCAGGCACCTATCCGATCACGGCAACGGTGACAGGCAGTTCGGCCTCGATGTATCAGGTGGACATCAATTCCGGAACGCTGACGGTTATACCACCGTCCGTCGGTACGGTGCCGAATTATCCTACTGGATTTCAGGGTACGGAAATGGCCTTGAATGGCGAAGCGGTTTTCACCGGAGGCAAACTTCGTCTGACCAATGGTGGTTTGAAGGAGGCGAGCAGCGCGTTCTTCCGCGACCTGGTGAATGTGCAAGCGTTCAGCACCCAATTTGAGTTCCTGCTCACCGATCCGTCGGCCAATGGGTTTACGTTTGCTATCCAGGGGGTTGGTTCGACAGCCTTGGGTGTCGATGGCGGCAGCCTCGGCTACCAGACGATCGGCAAGAGCGTGGCCGTAAAGTTCGACCTGTTCAACAGTGCCGGCGAAGGAACGGACTCGACCGGCATGTACATCAACGGAGCAGCTCCGACGGTGCCGGCGATCAATCTCTCGACGACCGGAATCAACCTGCATAGCGGCGATGTGTTTCGCGCCCAGCTCTCCTACAATGGCACGACCTTGACGGTGGTGATCACCGATACGGTGACTCGAGCATCCGCGACCCAGACCTACACAGTCAACATCCCTGCAATCGTCGGCGGCGCGAATGCGTATGTCGGGTTCACCGGCGCAACCGGGGGGCTGAGCGCAATCCAGGACATCCTCAGCTGGACCTATACGCCTCAGGCAGGCTCGCAGGCGTTCTCCTCGTATTCATCGACGCTGAACGGGGGAGCGACGGTGAGCGGAACCAGTCTCCTGCTCACCGACGGACTGGCCGGTGAGTCGCGCAGCGCATTCTTCAACGCTCCATTGAATGTGCAGCAGTTTACTGCCAGCTTCGACTTCCAGATTACCGATCCGAATGCCGATGGCATGACTTTCACCATCCAGGGAAATGGCCGGACAGCTCTCGGGACGGGCGGGAAGGGACTGGGCTATACCGGCATCGGCAAGAGTGTCGCGATCAAGTTCGACCTGCACAACAATGCGGGCGAAGGGCAGAACTCCACCGGACTGTATACCGATGGCGCAACGCCTACGGTCCCCGCCACCAACCTGCCGACGAATGAGGTCAACCTGCATAGCGGAGATCCGTTCCACGTCCAACTTGCCTACAACGGGATCACCCTCACCGTGACGATCACTGATTCGGTGACCAAGACCTCCGCAACCCAGGCTTACACCGTGAATATCCCGGCCATCGTCGGAGGCGCTACCGCCTACTTCGGCTTCACCGGCGGTACTGGCGGGGTTACGTCGATACAGACCATCATGGACTGGAGCTACATCCACGGCTGACATGGGCAATGGGATGGGCATTGTACCGGCGACAGCTAGGTGCCTGCCCACCCAATTAAAGGACCACCCAAATGAATATTCCCAATTTGGAAAAACAGTGCTATATTACGTCGCAATAGTAGTTATTAAAAAGTAAAGTGTTTGTTACACAAATTGCAGCTTTTAGCGTTGACGCGATCTTCATGAGCCGAGGCGAACCATCGCCACCTCCAGAGTGGTTACCTCGTCACAGCGCTTCTAGGTCTTGTTCTTTTCCGGTTGAGACCCCTTAACACATTAATCGAGCGGGAAAGCTTTGTTCGACGCACACATCGAACTCCTGAACAGCGTTGTCCTTTGTGCTTTCGAACCTGAACGACTGAAGCGTTTCTCCCTAGGATCGTTGGACGGTTGGGAATAGGTTTTTCATTTCATTTCTTTCTTTAGAGATCCTAACTGCGCGCTTACAGCTTCTTTTGAAAGGGCTGGAGGTTTCAGATGAAATCGGCAGGCGAATTATTTTTAATCACTTCTGAATGTCCTGGGTTTTCCTTTCAAAGTGGGAAGCAAATCAAACGGGGCTTGCAGCGGTTTTGGAGAAGTGCCCTAGTCTCGGGTGCGCTGTTGCCAGCGCTGCTGTGCGGCATCATGAGTGCTCAGGTGAATGTCTATACGCGCAACTTTAACAATGCGCGGACCGGAGCAAACCTGCAAGAGAGCACCTTATCTCCGGCAAACGTGAATAGTTCTCAGTTTGGCAAGCTCTTCACGGTTAACGTCGATGGAGAGGTGTACGCGCAACCCCTCTATGTTTCCAACCTACCGATAGTCGGTGGCACCCATAATGTCGTTTATGTCGCGACCATGAACAACACTGTCTATGCGCTGGATGCGGATACCGGCGCGCGTTTGTGGACTAGAAATCTGGGTACACCGATCAACACCGGGGAGGTGGAAGTTGGCTCCGTCCTTGCGCGAATCTCTCCCATTGGAATTTTGTCGACGCCAGTTATCGATCCAGCAACCAGGATCATGTATCTCGTTCACGGGCAAGACAGCACGGTAAACGGATCAACATCCCATCATTATGTCCTCGAGGCACTGGACATCATCAACGGGGATCGGGTACTCGGTAGTCCGAAACAAATCACCGCGAGTTACAAGGACGCGGATAGAAACACTCCCCTGGTGCTCAATCCCCAAATACAAACTCAGCGTTCCAGTCTGGCATTGGCCAACGGGAATGTGTACTTCGGCCTTGGTGCGAACGGCGATCACGGCCCGTGGCATGGCTGGCTTCTCTCCTATAACGCCTCTAACCTGGATCAGAATGGAGTCTTCGTAAATACTCCCATCGGCTATGGGGGGGGCATCTGGATGGCCGGCGCAGCGCCTGCCATCGATCAGAACGGCGATCTGTATATGTCTACAGGCAACGGCGACTTCGGTATCACTCCGAACAAGCTTGTGCAAACCGGCGAGAGTCTGATCAAGCTTTCACCTTCCTTACAACTACTCGACTACTTTACTCCGAAGAACGAAGCCGCTCTTACTGCTGGCGATCAGGATCTCGCTTCAGGTGGTGTCTTGCTGGTGCCTGATGCCAACAATCCTGGACGAACTCAGTATGTTCTTACGGGCGGCAAGCAGGGTATCCTCTACTTGACTAACCCTAACGATCTAGGGAAGTTCCACGCTTCCGAGGACCAAGTGACGCAGGAGTTTCAAGCGATCTTTGGTTATGGGACGAGCCACATCCACGGCACGCCGGTGTACTTCGATAGCGCGGCACATGGACCATCGACTTATGTGTGGGGAGAGAACGACTTTCTGCGTGGGTACCGATTCAATGCGGCGGGCGGCTTATTGGACGCGACGCCTTTCGCCAAGAGCACGATGACCGCGCCCACCACCCACATCTCCGGCGCCATGCCTGGCGGCTTTCTTTCAATTTCCGCCGACGGCGGAACGAACGGAATCATATGGGCTTCGACGCCCTATGTCGCCAGCGCTTTTACAAGCGTCGTGCAAGGTGTGTTGTATGCATTCAATGCGGATACGCTTCAGCTTCTGTGGTCCGACAAGTTCAATGACAGCCGCGACGAGGTTGGTCTATTCGCGAAGTTCGTGCCGCCGGTAGTCGCCAACGGGAAGCTGTATGTCGCCACCTTCGGGCCGCTATCGACAGGAAGGCAGGTGGCTTCCGGGCAACTGGTGGTCTATGGTCTGTTGAAGTCGCCCGTAAAACCGACCTTAACCGTGCGAGTGAACAACGCCAGCATGGTGGAGGGTTCAGCGTTGCCAGCCTTTACCTCAAGCGTGACGGGGTTGGTCAACGGCGACACGGTGGGGAAGACAATTGAGATCAACTACAGCACGACGGCGGGTGCGAACTCAGCGCCAGGCACCTATCCGATCACGGCAACGGTGACGGGCAGTTCGGCCTCGAAGTATCAGGTGGACATCAATTCCGGAACGCTGACGGTTATACCACCGTCCGTCGGTACGGTGCCGAATTATCCTACTGGATTTCAGGGTACGGAAATGGCCTTGAATGGCGAAGCGGTTTTCACCGGAGGCAAACTTCGTCTGACCAATGGTGGTTTGAAGGAGGCGAGCAGCGCGTTCTTCCGCGACCTGGTGAATGTGCAAGCGTTCAGCACCCAATTTGAATTCCTGCTCACCGATCCGTCGGCCAATGGGTTTACGTTTGCTATCCAGGGGGTTGGTTCGACAGCTTTGGGTGTCGATGGCGGCAGCCTCGGCTATCAGACGATCGGCAAGAGCGTGGCCGTAAAGTTTGACCTGTTCAACAGTGCCGGCGAAGGAACGGACTCGACCGGCATGTACATCAACGGCGCGGCTCCGACGGTGCCGGCGATCAATCTTTCGACGACCGGAATCAACCTGCATAGCGGCGATGTGTTTCGCGCCCAGCTCTCCTACAATGGCACGACCTTGACGGTGGTGATCACCGATACGGTGACTCGAGCATCCGCGACCCAGACCTACACAGTCAACATCCCTGCAATCGTCGGCGGCGCGAATGCGTATGTCGGGTTCACCGGCGCGACCGGGGGGCTGAGCGCAATCCAGGACATCCTCAACTGGACCTATACGCCTCAGGCAGGCTCGCAGGCGTTCTCCTCGTATTCATCGACGCTGAACGGGGGTGCGACGGTGAGCGGAACCAGTCTCCTGCTCACCGACGGACTGGCCGGTGAGTCGCGCAGCGCATTCTTCAACGCTCCATTGAATGTGCAGCAGTTTACTGCCAGCTTTGACTTCCAGATTACCGATCCGAATGCCGATGGCATGACTTTCACCATCCAGGGAAATGGCCGGACAGCTCTCGGGACGGGCGGGAGCGGACTGGGCTATACCGGCATCGGCAAGAGCGTCGCGATCAAGTTCGACCTGCACAACAATGCGGGCGAAGGGCAGGACTCCACCGGACTGTATACCGATGGCGCAACGCCTACGGTCCCCGCCACCAACCTGCCGACGAATGAGGTCAACCTGCATAGCGGAGATCCGTTCCACGTCCAACTTGCCTACAACGGGATCACCCTCACCGTGACGATCACTGATTCGGTGACCAAGACCTCCGCAACCCAGGCTTACACCGTGAATATCCCGGCCATCGTCGGAGGCGCTACCGCCTACTTCGGCTTCACCGGCGGTACCGGCGGCAATAGCGCCGTACAGAGGATTCTCGATTGGAGTTACTCGGCCGGCTGAGACCAAGTACGATGTTGCTGTGCAATCGGCGCTGGATTGAGATTGTCCTGAGACAGGGAAGTCGTTTCCCGGAGGAACCGATGTTCAGCACTACTCATTTTACCCGCACCATAATGCGGTCCACGTGTGTTGTGCTCTGGTCGCTAGGTGCGTCTTCGGCCTTGACCCACTGTTTAGGTCAGAGCGCGCCTCCCAGGTACAAAGTTCTCGATTTGGGTCCGTCACTGGTCCGTACTCTTGTCGATACACCCGGATTAAATGCGCGGGGTGATGTTGCTTTGTGGCGATCCACCAACGGAAATGATATCCAGGCGTTCCTCCTGCAAACCACACATGCAGTGGAGATCCCCGGCCTGCGCGACTTTCCCCTCGTCTTTCCCGCGGACATCAGCAATGACGAAACGGTAGTGGGTCTGGTGCAAGCGTCTGGAGATATGCGCTTCACTCGCGCCTTTCGCTGGAAGCCGGGACAGCATCCCGAGATTCTGCCTCCCCTGAATGGCAAAGCTTCCGACGCGACCGCAAACAATGCAGCGGGAGAGATTGTAGGTGAAGCACAGGTTAGCGGTGGCGCCTATCACGCCGTCCTTTGGCATAATCGTACGCCGGTGGATTTGGGCGTTTTAGCCGCGGGCGATTACAGCAAAGCCCGCGATATCAATAACCGGAGCACCGTTGTTGGCGAGGCGAACACCACGCCCAACGGTAAACTCCACGCCTTTGTGTGGGAGAAAGCATCCAGCAAAATGCGGCAGCTGCCAGACCCGCCGGGTAGCACGTTCTGTTCCGCTCAAGCCATCAATGACAGTGGTGAAGTGATTGGATCATGCGATTTGGCCCATGGCATTGCCCACGGAGTTTTGTGGAGGGATGAAAAAGTCGTCGATCTCGGTTCCGTCGGCGAAGATGCAGATGATTCGGTCAGTACTGCGCTTGATATCAATATCCACACGCAGATTGTCGGAAGCTCTGAAATCGCGGATGGTAAGCAACGGGCTTTCTTGTGGGAGCACGGAACACTCCAGAATCTCAATGAGATGATTCCTCCGCATTCCGGTTGGCTATTGCTGGTTGCGTCGCGCATCAACGACGCTGGAGAAATTCTGGGCCGAGGATATTACCGCGACGGCATCCACTCGTTTCTTCTTCTTCCGCAGGTTTCTTCAGCGGCGCTTCGAGCTACCTCCTTGGCTCCGAAGGAGTGAGGCCATTCTGCTTGTCTGCCGGGAGTGAATCGTAGCCGAAGTGTCCAACGGCTTCGCCCCAAGCGGCGGAGCCTAGACGCCGACGGGCTGGTCCGCGTTCACTTTGACAGGGGTGAGCCAGCCGAAGCGGTCCGGGCGAAGTCCGTTGGCGATGCCGAAGAACTCATCCCCAAGCTGGCGAGTGATCGGTCCCGTTCCTCCGTCAGCGACGAGAATGCGGTCGACCGAACGGATCGGCGTCACTTCGGCCGCGGTCCCGGTAAAGAAGACTTCGTCGGCGATGTAGAGCAACTCGCGAGGCATTGCCTGCTCGATGACCGGGATGCCGAGGTGGCGGGCCAATGTCAAGATAGAGTCACGGGTGATCCCTGAGAGCACCGAGTTGGTCAGTGGCGTGGTGTAGATGACGCCATTGCGGACCAGAAAGAGGTTTTCGCCGGAACCCTCGGAGAGGTATCCGTTGACATCAAGTGCGATGCCCTCAACGTATCCATTGACATCAGCTTCCATGCGGATCAGCTGAGAGTTCAAATAACCGCCACCCGCCTTGGCGAGCGAGGGCAGCGTGTTCGGAGCAGCCCGATTCCAGGAGGAGATGCAGACGTCAGCGCCATCGTCGCCGGGCACGTACTTTCCCCAGGGAAAGTTGGCGACATAGACATCGATCGGAGAGCCCTTTGGATTGACGCCAATCTCCCCATACCCGCGCAGCGCAATCGGGCGAATATAGCAGGGAGCGATCTCGTTCGCCTCTACCAGATCGACGACACCGGTACAGAGCTGATCGAGCGAGTAGGGTAGATCCATGCGGTAGATCTTGGCCGAGTCCAGCAGCCGCTGCATGTGCTCGGGAAGCCGGAAAATGGCGGCGCCCTGGGGCTGGGAATAGCATCGAATTCCTTCAAAGACCGAGGAGCCATAGTGGATGACGTGGCTCATGACGTGAATCTGGGCCTTCTCCCAAGGGATCAACGTTCCGTTATGCCAGATATTCGCAGTGGGCTGAATGGGCATTTCGTGGGGGCTCCTCGCTTACTCTTGATGCCTGATTATATCGCCACGCACGTCCCACATTTCCAGTGGCGCAATTCCAAGTGTCGGCGCACCTGCGGCTAGACGGAAAAGGGAGAAATGAAGGCCTTGTCCGCAAGTTCAGTTTACGAGACGGGAACGCGTTAACCGTTCAAGCGGAGCAGCTTAGCGGATCATAAATTGATAATTTTTAGTTCACTCGGAGTTCATTGTTGCGGTGAGAGAGTGGGCCGATTATGGAGTTGCTCGCGGGTAGTTTCAAGCGCGACACAAGGAGCAACACCATGAGAATTGCACATATTACCCTCGCATCTGCAGTTTCGATCCTCAGCCTTTCCGCCTCCGCGCAGTCATTGCAGCAGCAGTCCTGGGCCATCAACATCCCGTTCGACTTCACCGTTCGGAGCGCGAATCTCGAAGCCGGACGCTACATCGTGCGCCAGTCCGGCCCGGTCGTTTTTCTTACGGCAAGGAACGGAAAGACCGCCAGTATGCTTACCAACAGGGACTATGCCAAGCAACCCGCAAGCCAATCAAGCCTGGTCTTTAAGCGGGAGGATGGCGAGTATGCCCTTGCTCAGGTCAGGACAGCCGGCAGCAACACTCAGCTTGACGCAGTCGTGGGAAAGCACGTCCACAAGCAGATGGAAGCTTTAAACAGCTCACAGGTCGTCGAAGTCGCGGTCAGTGGCACACGGTGAAGGCGCGCCAACGTCCTGAGGCTTTCTCGGTGAACCATTCTCAAGGGCCTTCTTAAACCAGTAATTAGCAAACTGGATTAGAAGGCCCTCGCTGCGAAGCGCGACGTTACGTGGCTCAGATGAGAGCCGTCTTCTCTGGTGACGGGGTTCCCAACCAGCTGCCTGCATGGATTTCAAAGGCTACTTTGCCACCGGCAACGGAAAGCGATGAATGACCAATATCCCTTAGTCAAGATAATGCGTATCAATGATGGCGGATATCTCAGGTCCACAACGTTGCGCAAGTCGCAGTAAACTCAACGTGGAGAGATAGCTCGCGGCGCAATCGTGGAGCGCGTGTTCGCCGATTCAACCGCTGCCAGCCAGGCTCCGGCGGGGAACAGCTGTGGAGGCTGTTGAGCCGCGTCCACTTCGAAGACAGCGACCGGTGCTATAAACCGGTAGCCGCGACGGGAAAGAGTCTCGATGAAGAGAGGATTCTTGATTCGCTCATCGAGGGCGATGCGGAGCTTGCGCATTGCTGCGTTGAGCCCGATATCGAAATCGACAAAGGTGTCCGCGGGCCATAGCGACTGGTGCAGTTGGTCGCGTTCCACCAGATCTCCGGCATTCTCCAGAAGCACGGAGAGAATGCGTCGAGGCTGCTCCTGTAAACGGATCCGATGCCCATTTCGAAGCAACTCGCCGGAACGAGTTTGCAACTCGAAGCGCCCGAAGCGATAGATCCGATAGATGCGGTGCGGAGAAGGCGGTCCGGAGTGCTGAGATGGAGCAAACCTCATACAATACACCCCCAGCAATCGTAGCGCTGATGCATAGGGAACGCTGTCCCACAAAGGTGTTAGACGATGGTCACTGGTGCTCGCTGAGCAGGAGAGCCTGCCGCGAATCATGATCCGGCAGATATATTGGGATAGGTGCTGGCAGTGATCCTCAACTCGGCGAGCGCAGTGCTGAACTTTCAGCACTCGAATTACGTGCGGTTCTCATTGCTGGCGTTGAGCTCCATCTTTTTCCTGGTCGATCCCTTTGCCGCCATTCCAACCTTCATTGCGATCACTGCAGGAGCGGATGCGCGCCGCCGCCGGCGAATGGCTTTGCGGGGATCGCTGACCTGTTTCATCATGCTGACCTCGTTTGCCATTGCCGGCCAGACGATCTTCAAAATGTTCGGGATCAAGCTGCCGGCCTTCGAAATTGCCGGCGGCCTGATTCTGCTTCTGATCGGCATCGACATGCTGGAGGCAAAGCGTTCGCCGACGCAGGAGTCTTCAGACGAGGCGGAAGAAGGCGCAGCCAAGGAAGACGCGGGCATCGTGCCGCTCGGCATCCCGATGCTGGCAGGGCCGGGTGCGATCTCAAGCGTCATGGTGCTGGTAGGGCAGGCGCAGAAGGCGTGGGAGATGGCGGCGATCCTGGGATCGATTGCTCTGACCGCGACCGCTAGCTACTTCGTGTTGAATGGCGCCGACCGGGTGCGAAAAATTCTCGGCGAGACCGGCATTCGTATCCTCGTCAGAATCATGGGCCTGCTGCTGATGGCGCTCGCCGTGCAATTCTTTGTGAATGGACTGACCGATCTGGGCGTCATTGCCAAACAGGTGGGAGATTAAATCTAAGGCCCAGCCCTCAACCATTCTCATGGAGTTGGGAAGTCCAGGCGATGGTGAGGGAAGTGCCCCCCCAAAGCCCTCTTTACAGGCTCCGCGGAAGTGGCGGCAAAGGAAGGCTTGTGTGCGAGTTTGTGGATTCATGGCCAAGGCTTTCTAAAGCGATAATCCATGCCTTCGGAGTTGTTCCCAAGGTCCGGCGGAACATTTCTACAAAAGCACTCGGCTGACAATAGCCGACCGTGTAGGCTACCTCCTTGATGGAGGAACCCGAAACCAGCAGCTCCACGGCTTTGGTCAACCGAACCTGTCGTCGCCAAGATTCAAAGCCGATGCCGAGCTCCTTGAGAAAGACCCTCTCAATCGTCCTGACGCTGACGCCCACTTCGGCGCATAGAGCCGCCATCGCCTTCGACTCAGCCGGATCCCGCAAGATTCTCTGAGCTATAGCAAGCGCCCTCGCTTCTCGTGGCATCGTCACAAACGTTGGTAGCGGGGAGGCGCGCTGAAGCTGGGAAATCAGCAGGTCGCGAAGAGCATACTCGTAGCGATTCCGTACACGAAGTTGACCCAGGCGCACGGTCTCGACGATGAGTTCTCGCAGCAGAGGTGTGACGTGCAGCACGGCGCAACAACGCGGCTCTAATCGCGCAGTCAGGCCCGCTCTTAGATAAAGCGTGCGCATCGAAACTGGGCCCGCCATGTGAATCCGGTGACGGGTCCGTGCTGGGATCCAAAGCGCAAAATGCGGCGGAATCACCCAGATGCTCTGACCGGAAGAGACTTCCATGAGGCCGCTGATCGCATAGATCAGTTGATCCGACCCATGTGCGTGTTCTGGCACCTGAAACCTGGAAGGGTACTCGTAAGCGAGCGTTGCAACAGACACGCCCCGCTTCGGATCGTATTTCGTCAAAACATTGCTGTGTCGCAATTGAGGTACATTATGGCGTAACAGCACTCTTGCGACAACCGGCGATTGAGTTCATGATGGCCGCATGTCACAACGCTCCGGACTTGGCAAGTACAACATCATCGGATTCGTTTCTATCGTTGACGTAAACCGCGCGAAGGTCTTCTATCGCGATACGCTGGGACTGCAGCTGGTAATGGAAGAACCGCCGTTCGCACTGGTCTTTGACGCCAATGGCATCATGCTTCGACTGGGAATGGCCAAAGAAATCCCGCCGGCCCATGGCACGGTTCTGGGTTGGCAAGTCCCGGAGATTACCGAAGCCGTTAAGGATTTGGCACAAGCCGGAGTTCGCTTTGAGCGCTATCCGGGTATGGATCAGGATGAGCTGAACGTCTGGACTTCACCCACTGGCGCAAAGGTCGCCTGGTTTAAAGACCCGGACGGGAATATTCTGAGCATCTCAGAACATCCTGAGCTGAAGAACTGAAGCTCACGAGATTTCTGATTGGATTTACCCCCAGCGCTAAGCATTTGCAGTATATAAGTACGGGTGATGCATATTCGCTCAGGTTTGTGGGCTGGGTTAGTCTTGGCGGTCATTGCCGGAGTCAGCGGGCAAGCATGTCTTGCGGGCACTCCGACAGCGCAGATGACTCCGCTGATCCTCTCCGTACAGGATGCGCCGGTGCCCTTCCTGGGGTCAGATGGCCGGGTTCATCTGGTGTATGAGCTTTGGCTGGAGAACTTCAGCAGCGGCGATGTCGCGTTAAAGAGCGTGGAAGTGCTGGGCGACGGAGCTGCCCTTCAGCGGCTGGATGCCGGCGCGATCGCAAGCCGGCTGCAACCTGCGGGGACGCGGGCGCCGACCGGGACACTGGCAAAGAGTGCGCAAGGGCTCCTCTTTCTCCACGTTGCATTAGACACGGGCGCGCCGATTCCGAAACAGCTCTCCCATCGGATAACGATGCGGGTCGCGGCGGCTCCGCCGGGCAGCGAAGAAATGACTGAGAGCGGTGGAGTGAGCGAAGTCGATCATCGTAAGGTCGCCGTCATCGGCCCGCCGCTGCGTGGGGAACGGTACATCTCGGCTGACTCCTGCTGCGATGCAAGCCGTCATACCCGGGCCGCTCTGCCAATTAATGGTCGAGTCTGGCTGGGGCAGCGCTTCGCCGTCGATTGGGAACAGATGGATTCGCAGGATCGCATCTACTCGGGCCCCAAAGAAGACCCGAAGAGCTATACGATTTTTGGCCAAGAGGCGTTGGCGGTTGCCGATGGAAGTGTTAGTTCTATTACCGAGGGGCAGGCGGAACAGGTTCCGGGAAAATATCCAACTCGTATTTCGCTCGATGAGGCTGACGGGAACTCGGTGATTCTCGATCTCGGAAACCAGCAGTACGCGCTTTACGCGCATATGCAGCCGGGGAGCATCAAGGTCCATCCGGGTGAACGAGTCAAACGCGGTCAGGTGCTTGGGCTGGTTGGGAATACCGGTAACTCGCTCGCTCCGCATCTTCATTTCCAGGTCATGGACGGGCCGTCATCGCTCACTGCAAATGGTCTTCCCTATGAAATCGATCAATTCGAGGTGACGGGGAAGACTCCCGGGACCGAGGCCTTCGATGAAGCGGAAGAAAAGGGAGTTCCCGTGCCGATTACGGCGATCCCCCCGCCCCACACGGTCAAGGAAGCACTCCCGCTCGATCAACTAGTGGTGTCGTTTGCTGCTTCGAGGTGACGGCTGCGATCGCCTGGAGCGGTCAAGGGTGCCGAGAGCTAAGGACCCTGGGGCGAAGCGTGGACCGTCAGGACCCTTCAGGAAATGCTCCAGGCATCGTTGAACTTGGGCTTCGCGGCCGGGCCACATTCACCGGCGGATTGAAGTCGGTCTCATCCGCGGCGATCGGTGTCCCCTCCTGCTGCTGGTCTACCAAGACACTTCGCCATGCCTCCTGACTTCGTCCTGACGTCTCTCGATCCAGACCCTCCTGCCAAATCTTCCGAAAACGATCGAGTTCATCCCTTGTCAACTTGTCCTTCAATAAGCTGTCATTCATCTTCGCCAAGGCCGCCCCGCTGGTCGAGTTGGATCCGGTGAAGTGTTCCGAGCGGGAACGCGCCCAGCTGCTTGAGACGTCCGCGAGCTTCTGTGCAAAAGGCCTCGTTTGGCCGGGCTGCTTCGTGCCTTCGTCCAAGGAAGCGAGTTCCTTCAATTGGCTTAGAAAGGCAGCCTGCTCCTCGCTCGGGTAGGCTCCTGGCATCCGCGAGCCCAGCCACTCCCGGACTTCCTCAAAAAGCACGTTTTTGCGCCCCCACAATTCCGTGGCAGCGGTCGTGGATAGGCGATCAATATTTGTCATTTCCAGTTTCTTCTGCCAACGAAGACCTTTGCGGTCATGGTCATGCTTATTTTCCAGGTAGATCGTACGCATGCCCATCAGATGGGGAAGCTCCAGAATCCCGCTGTTTGTGCCGACACTTACGGTCTCGGGATGATGACTTTGGATCAGGGCCAGGAAGAACATCTGCGACGCCATGTCCTTGCCTCCGGGCCAGTCTTTCGAACGCCAGTATTGAAACAAATTCATGTCCGCATGAGGGACAGATGTGCCTCCAACAGCGCCGGGGATATTTACCGGGTCGCCAATCAAGACAAGCTTGCGATCCGGCTCCATCTCCCGTATCGACACCATCATCTGCGCGAGCATGGTTGGGTTGGTGTCAAGGTGCGGTCCGGCGGCATTTGTCCGTCCGGAGCTTCTACCCCAGAGCAACACGTACTTCTCGTCCTGAGAAAAACCCTGCTTGAGGTAAAAGTCGCGGAGTTCGCCTCGTGATCGACTCTCTGGCACGCTGGCAGCGATTGCTGCGTGCAGGCGCCGTTGAGCACGCACGGGATCCTCCAGAAACGGCGCAACTGCCGCATCCGTTGAACCGCGCACCTTCCCGCCTCGCTCGGTATCAGCCACCACCGATACGCGATCGCGCTTGTAGTGATTGGTGGGAATCCCGGATTGCAGAAAGTTCGCCATCTGCGCTGCCTGGTTCTGAAGTATCGGCCGGAGGTGGGTCTTGACCTCGGCCTCGCTACCGAATTGCCGATTGAATCTGGACGCAAAGAGATCGAGAGTGCTCATCTTACGGGCTGCGGCTGCTTCTTCATACATGGCGTACATGCTTTCTGTTCCCGGGCTGATCTCAACCTCCATGCTGCGATCTGCGATGAGCGCTGCTTTCGTGATGTATTGTTCACCGGTCTGGTAGGCAAAAAGCGTGAGTTTTGGCATAAAGACGGTCCTTCCCCTCGAACTTGTTGCGGCAGCATTCTGAGCCACGAAGAGACCGCGCTGCTCTCCTGCCTGCAGGTATATCCCCATCGAGTTAACACCGGGATGTCGTCGAAAATTCCGCAAAGGAGCGGTATTCTTGTGGGCCGAGAGTTGGCTAATCCTGAATGAGCCAGGAGTTGGAAGCAGAATCTGGTTGGCCGCTAAGCAACTTTCAGGCGGGGATTTCGCTCCGGTTCCGGTCTTTGGTCAACCGGTGTAGCGAAGTTGCGTGGGGGGCAGATTGCGGAAAGGTGGTCGGCAGCATGAGGGAGCTTTCACTCCCTCATTGAGAAGAGAGTGATCCCCTGACTGAGGATCACTCTGATCGACCGGGTTACGATTTCGGTCTGGTGAATGGTTTGACCGTAGAGGGAATGGGCCAGCCATTTGTGCGCTCGCTCACCAGCAGATCGTAGAAGTCATAACTCTCGTTGTCTTTCCCCGCCAGTTCACGCTGTGTGCTGGTAAGGGGGGCCGCCTCTGCGGTAAGCGGAAGGATGCTCTCCAGTCCGCAAGGCGTCGGTGCAGGGGCGCTCGGCTCGGGCAGCGATGGTGGATGGAAGTTGGGATTTTGAAAATCCAGGGCGTAAGCCAGATTGGCGACATCGTTCGAGGCATCGCGGCGGGTGAGCGGCGCCAGGCCGAAGCGCCATTCGATCAGTTTGAGCACCGATGTGTGGTCATACACTAACGAGTTGATGCGAGGTTTGGCTGGAGTTCCGCTGCTGAAAGGCGACGCGACCACGACCGGCACCCGGCATCCAAGCAGAGCTTTGCCATTCACCAGGTCGGTATCAACCTGATTGGGTGCCGCGGCCCGTGGAGGCGGGACCGTATCGTAAAATCCACCCCATTCATCGCGATTCACCACCAACACGGTGTTCTTCCACACCGGGCTTCGCGACAGCGCATGATAGACCTGGCTCAGGAAGGCCTCGCCGGCGCGAATGTCGGCATGAGGATGGTCATCGTTTCCTTCTCCATCGTCTAGGATCGTGTATTTTGGGTCGAGGAAGCTCACAGAGGGAAGGTTGCCGAAGAAGGCGTCTAGCAAGAATTCATCGTAGATGCCTGAAATATCTACGTATTTCAGACCCCACAGGGCCAGAAACGGGACGTTCGAAAAATAGTATTTGCAGCTGACGCCTGCGTGCTGCAAGCTGTCAAAAATCGTCGGCAGATCGGAAAGGTCGACGGTATTCGACAGGCGATCGGTTTGTCCCGCATAGGAAAAGATGCGATTGGGAAATGTAGGCCCTAGGATCGATGCGAAGTAATTGTCGAGTGTGGTGAAATTGCGGGCAAACCCACTCAGGAAGGGAAGCTGGTCTTCGGTGTAGTAGCCGATGCAGAAATTATCGTTCGTGGTCGTGCGCAGCCAGCCGTCCATTTTGCCGCCATTGACCTCTGAACGGCCGCCCGTATAAGAGTGGTCCGGATCGGGATGGGCACAGCCGACGAAGTCAGTCAGACGCTGAGTCGGATGCCCGATCCCCTGGCTATCCTGATACACCAGGCCTGCCTGGCGTCCATTGCTGCCGGGTAGCCAGCCCAGCAGATGATCAAAGCTCCGGTTTTCCATCATCACGATCACGATGTGGTCTATACCCGAGGCGCCGGGGGAAGGAAGCGGGGTAGCAGTCTGCGCCTCTGCCGCCAGGTGAGCGTCGGCAACGGCCGGCGCGATTGCTGCCGCCGCGGACACCGATGCGGCCCGGCGCAGGAAATCTCTGCGATTGATGCTCATAGGGAAATGCTCCTTATGGCGTGGCCCAGGGATCGTGGCGGATGGGATCCACGCACCAGTCCAGTATCGCCATGCCAGCTACGAAAGGGTGAATAGCCGGTGAATAATCCCGCTCTTTCTCAGTAGGCCAAGATGTCGATGCCAGACAGAGCTAATCGGAAGGGGAAATCAGGTTGAGGGCCGCCATTTGCCTATTGAGAGAAGGTACAATCGGGTGCTGTAGTCATCTCTTCGAAGTGAAACAGGCCGATGGAAAATGATCTCGTCCAGTCGATCGCTCTACTCTCACGTACCCCCAGGACGCTCGACGCGCTCTTAAGAGACCTCCCAGGCATATGGACGTCGGCAAATGAAGGAGAAGAGACATGGAGTGTCGTTGACGTCATTGGTCACCTGATCGATGGGGAGAAGGTGAATTGGATGCCACGGGCGAAGATGATTTTGCAGTACGGCAACAAGCGGGAATTTGAGCCATTCGACCGCATGAGGTATCTACGCGAAGATCAAGGCAGGTCACTCGATGGACTACTGGATGAGTTCGCTCAACTGCGCTCGGAAAATCTGGTTCAACTGGGGGCGCTCAGTCTTAGCCGAGAGGATCTCAACCTGCGTGGACGGCACCCTGTTTTCGGAGAGGTGACTCTCGCTCAGCTACTAGCGACCTGGGCGACTCATGACTTGACGCACTTACATCAGATCTCGAGAGTCATCGCCCACCAAAACAGGGAAGCGGTCGGACCCTGGAATCAATATCTTGGCGTGCTGCACTGTTCCGGACACAGCTCCGGATAACCGGTCTGGACGATCATGGTTTCACGGAGCTTGTATAACTCCTTTTTTACAAAAATCGGGCACTATCAATCAGTCCGGACCGCGAGCGACGCCAGATACTCGCCGAGATGTTTTCCAACAGTACGCAGCGGCTCGCGAGATTTTTCCAGACGGCTCATCATGACCGAGCCTTCAAGGCTCGCGATCAACAGAACGGCGACAGAGTCGGGATCGACCTCCTTGCGCAGCTCGCCATCCCTCTGTCCCTCTCGCACTAATCCGGAGATCTTCGCCCGCCACTGAGCGAGTGCGGAACTGACTTTGCTGCGCAGCAACGAATCTCCGTCGTCACTGTCAACTGCGGTATTGAGCAGAGGGCAGCCTCCCGGAATCGCCTTGACTGGCTCTTCTACAAAATTTCTGACGAGCAGCAAGAGCTTTTCCAGGCTGCTGGTGCAGCTCTCGATGCCCTGGTGGCGGGGGATCTTCACCGCCTCCCACGCGTAATCAAACGCCGCCCCTGCAAGCGATCGCTTGCTCTTGAAGTGGCGATAGATGCCGCCCTTTTCCAGACCGGTCGCAGCCATTAACTCGGACATAGAAGTACCAGCGTACCCGTGCTGGTTGAAAATAGGCGCGGACTTCTCAATGATCCGCCGCCTTGTTTGATCGCCCTTCTTAAGGGAAGAACCAGTCTTCACCATCACTGCACTCCTTCTCGCAATTAGATGCGACCGATCGGTCTCAGGAAACATCCTTATTCGAGAGGATTCACTTCAATTGGCTACCACGACGATGGAAGTTGTCGCTGCTCCCGCGGTTGGGGGTGCGAAACAAGTGAATCCTTGGGCCGTGGCTCTGACGGTGACTCTGGCCACGTTCATGGAACTGCTAGACACCTCAATTGCAAACGTGTCCTTGCCACATATCGCGGGAGGACTTGGGCGCAGCTTCGATGAGACAACCTGGGTACTGACGTCCTACCTGGTTGCGAACGCGGTCGTTTTGCCGATGAGCGCGTGGTTGAGCCGGGTCTTCGGGCGGAAGCGCTACTACATGATCAGCGTGGGACTTTTCACCGCCACGTCGTTTCTTTGCGGCATCGCTCCGAGCTTAAATTTTCTAGTGATCTTCCGCGTTCTGCAGGGGATCGGCGGAGGCGGCCTCGCTCCCGTCGAGCAAGCAATCCTGGTCGACACCTTTCCAGCTACGAAGCGAGCGGCTGCCTTCGCTCTCTACAGCGTCGCCATCGTGACGGCTCCAGCAATCGGGCCTCCGTTGGGTGGCTGGATCACGGACAGCTTTTCGTGGCGTTGGGTATTCTTCATCAATGTCCCAATCGGTCTCATCTCTTTATTTCTTACCAACCGGCTCGTGAGCGATCCTCCGGCTTTCAAAGCCGAAGTTGCCGAAGCAAAACGACTGGGTAGACTTCGTATCGACTACATCGGCATTACTCTGATCGCGCTTGGTTTTGCCTGCTTAGAAGTGGTCTTGGATCGCGGTCAGATCGACGACTGGTTTGGCAGCCGCTTCATCTCCGGCATGTTTATCGCGGCGATTCTTGCGCTTGGCTTCGCCATCTGGTGGGAGTTACGAACTCCGGATCCGGTCGTCGAACTTGCTCTGCTTAGTGAGCGCAATTTCGCCATTTCCAATGTCTTTTATTTCCTCTTCGGCTTTGTCCTATTCGGCAGCACAACCATGATTCCCGAACTGCTGCAAAGTCTCTATGGGTATACCGCGACCGATGCGGGGCTGGTGCTGGGCCCGGGAGCGGCAGTCATCACCGTGCTTGCGCCAATGGTCGCCATCCTGACGCAGAAAGGAAAAGTGAAGCCGCGCTGGCTGATTGCTTTCAGTTTCGCTGTCGTCTCGGCGTCGATGTTCTACTACAGCAGCTTTACCTTACAAACCGACTACTTTCATTTCGCACTGGCGCGTGCGCTCCAGGGCTTCGGCTACGCTTTTCTGTTTGTCCCGGTGAGTGTGCTCGCCTATTCCTATCTGCCGCCGGCTAAGAACAACAAGGGCTCGAGCCTTACCAATCTGTTTCGAAACTGGGGTGGCAGCTTCGGGGTAGCGTTTATAACCACCGTTCACGAGCGCCGCACCGACCTGAACAGCGACCGGCTCTCGCGCACAGCCGACAGCGCATCGCCGCTGTTTCACGCGCGTATCGACGCGCTCACCAAGAGCTTCGAACATCTGGGTTTTTCCCACGCAAATGCATCGCAGCACGCACAAGGTATGCTCTATAACCAACTCAATCAACAGGCAAGCATGCTGGGATATATGGACTGCTTTCGCATGATGGCGGTGTTTTCGCTGATCGGCATTCCGCTCGCGTTCATGACTCGCAGCTTCCGGCCCGGGGGAGGGTCTGCGGGTGGTCACTGATCACTCGAGCTCTAGCCAGGCGCTCGGCTAATAGCCGTTGGCGACCAGAAACTCGAGGGTAATGTCGTCTGCATTCTGTTGTTGCCGCTGTAGGCGCTCCTCGGCAAACTTGATCAACACGTCAGCCTCAAGGTTCACAGGCTGGCCTGCTTTGAGCGTGTGAAGATTGGTTGAGGCATAGGTGTGGGGAATAATTGCGACGCTCACGATGTCGCCTTCCTGAGTTCCGCGATCGAACCTGGCAACCGTTAGGCTGATGCCTTCTATCGCGATCGAGCCTTTTTCAACCACGTAGCGTGAGATACCTTCCGGGACTGCGATCCGGAGCCACCAATCCGCCACCTCCGAATTGGCTCCAGCATCGATTTGCGCCAGCGACAGCAGTGTGCCAGTGCCGTCCACGTGGCCTTGAACGACATGTCCCCCCAGCGGAGTACCCGCCGGGGTCGGTAGTTCGAGATTGACTGCGGATCCTGGTGCGAGCGCCGTCAGGGAAGTGCGAGCGACGGTTTCTGCCGCCAGGTCGGCGTGAAACAGCGGAGGGGCGATATCGAGCGCCGTTAGGCAGACGCCACTCACCGCTATGCTGTCCCCGACGTGCAGCTTCGAGGCCAGGCCAGGAGCGTCAATGGCGATCCGCTGCGATCCTGCGCGCTGCTCGACGGAGACGATGGAGCCGGTAGTTTCGATCAGGCCGGTGAACATACTCTCAGAGTAAACGATCAGGAAGATTACTTTGAACTGGCCAGGGATCGGTCAGCCGGCCTTCGAAGGCGAAGTCGCTGCCGTAGCGATGCAGCGTAAAATCGCGGACACCTGGCTTCTGTGACGGGGCCTTCTCGATCAAGGGTAGACCGTCGGCTCCGAGCATCGACGGCGCGTAAAAGAGAAAAAGACGATCCACCAAAGCAGCGTCAAGAAAGCTGGCGTTGACTCCCGATCCCGCCTCCACCATGACGCTGGTGATTTGCATCTCGCCTAATTGGCGGAGTAGCTCGGGCAGTGCGGGAGATGTCTTGCCAGGATCAGGAATGATCTGCTTGACGGTCACTCCGGCTGCGGCGAGAGCGGCGATGCGTTGTTCATGGATTTGGGAATTTGCACTAGCGTGCGCCCCAGTCTGAAGGCATGGGTTGGTGCAAATGACGAGCAGATCGTCTTTCGCCGACTGCACCAGCTTCGATTCCAGCGGCAGACGCAGTTCGGAATCAAGCACGATCCGCAACAATGGCCGCCGCCGCGGAAGGCCGCTGCGATCAGTGAGCAGCGGATCGTCACTGAGGACGGTGCCGATGCCGGTAATCACAGCATCGACCGAGTGTCGCAGCAACTGAACCTGCTGCCGCGATTCCGGCCCTGTAATCCAGGCAATTTCTCCTCTGATCCGGGAAGAAGCCGGTGGGGCGATGCGGCCGTCCAGCGTCATAGCGGATTTAATGGTCACGTAGGGGAAGCCGGTCGAGATGTATTTGGCAAAGGCATCGTTCAATCGCCGGGCGGAAGTCTCCAGGATCCCGACCGTGACATCAATCCCGGCTTGCCGAAGCCTCTCCATCCCCCGGCCATGGACGGTCGGATTTGCATCGGCGGTGGCGACTACGACGCTGCCGACGCCGGCCGCGATCAGAGCGTCGGCGCATGGGCCGGTTCGTCCGTAATGCGAACATGGTTCGAGAGTCACATAAGCAGTTGCGCCGCGGGCAAGCTCGCCAGCTTCGCGGAGTGCGACGACTTCGGCGTGATCTCGACGCTCATATTCGTGAAAACCCGTCCCGATCAGGCGTCCATCTTGCACAATGACACAACCAACTGTGGGGTTAGGCGAAGCCAGCCCTACGCCTCGACCTGCCAAGGTGAGGGCTTGCGCCATCCAATGTTCATGCCGGCTTTCCGGGGATTTAGAGGAGAGGTCAACCACCAATCATCGACTCCACAAAGGCCTCGCTATCGAAAGGCAGCAGGTCATCGATCTTCTCGCCGACACCCACGTAGCGGACGGGCAGATTCAGCTCGCGGGCGATGGCGATGGCGATGCCGCCTTTGGCCGTGCCGTCAAGCTTGGTCAAAACGATGCCGGTGACTCCGGCGGATTCAGTAAAAAGCCGGGCCTGCTGCAGCCCATTCTGACCGGTGGTGGCGTCCATGACCAGCAGCACCTCATGAGGAGCCGACGGCACAATACGCTGCGCGGTCCGGCGCATCTTGTCGAGTTCCGCCATCAGGCTGTTCTTGGTGTGCAGCCGGCCGGCGGTGTCTACGATCAGCACATCGGTGGAACGCGCTTTAGCCGCCTGCATGGCGTCGTAGAGCACAGCCGACGGATCGCCCCCCTGCTTGGTCTTGATCATCTCGACGCCGCTGCGTTCGCCCCAGACTTGGAGCTGCTCGATCGCGGCCGCGCGGAAGGTATCGGCCGCGCAGAGTAGCACCGTTTTTGCGTCCCGGCGAAAGTAGGCCGCGAGCTTGCCGGTGGTGGTGGTTTTTCCGGTGCCGTTCACGCCGACCAGCATAATGACCAGCGGAGGGGCGATTTTGGCGGTGGGTTTCTGGTGTTCATCAAGAATGGCTTTGAGATGATCCTTCAATAATTGCTTTAACTCAGCGCCGTCCCGGATGCCTTGCCGCTTGGCTCGTTCGCGGAGCGCGGTAATGACCTCGCTGCTGGTGGCGACCCCAATGTCGGACGAGATCAGCACCATTTCGAGTTCTTCGAGGGAGCTCTCGTCGACTTCGCGGGTGAGGGCGATGACGCCTTCAATTTTTTCGCCCAGGCTGTCGCGAGTCTTAGTGACCGCCTGTTTCATGCGGTCGAAGATCGATTTCTTCTCGGGTTCGTTCAGGCTGCCAAAAAGGGTTTGAATCATGCGAAGCGGAGGTTCCTTTGCGGCCGGTTTGTCCGCTTAATTGAGTTTAGCAATCTGCACGTGGAGCCAATCGCGAGAGCAGCGTGCGCCGAGCAGAAATTCCTCTCGATTGCCGTTCTTATCGAAAGAATCTCGCGCTGAAAAGAATTCGGTCGGGCCAATGGTCAGTTAAACTTGGCGACAAGCCATGGCGACCCCCCGCGACGACGCTCAAGAAGTATTGCCGGATCCGCTGGCGACGGAGCCGGAGTTCCTGGTGGGCGTCGACGGCCCATTGCCTACACCGCAAATCCCCAAAGGGCGTCGCGCCGCCGCCACGTTTATCTTCTTGACGGTGGCGCTGGACATGTTGGCGATGGGGATGATAGCCCCGGTGCTGCCGCGGCTGATTACGAACTTCCTCAACGGCGACACCGTGAATGCCGCCCAGATGCTGGGGATCTTCGGCACCCTCTTTGCGGCAATGCAATTTTTCTTCTCTCCGGTATTGGGCTCGTTGTCGGACCGCTTTGGGCGTCGTCCGGTGGTGCTGCTCTCGAATTTTGGACTCGGCTTCGATTACATGCTCATGGCCTGGGCGCCTGCACTCGACTGGCTCTTCGTTGGTCGCGTCATCTCCGGGTTGACTGCATCGAGCATACCCACGGCCATGGCCTACATGGCGGACGTCACGCCGCGGGAAAAACGCGCTGCCGCCTTCGGCATGTTGAATGCGGCCTTTGGGATGGGCTTTGTGCTCGGGCCGGCGCTTGGTGGAGTATTAGGCAACGTGAATCCCCGATTGCCTTTCTGGGTCGCCGGCGGATTAAGCCTGATTAACGGGATGTATGGCCTCTTCATCCTGCCGGAGTCGCTTGCCAAAGAACATCGCAGTCCCTTCTCCTGGAAGCGCGCGAACCCGGTTGGATCGCTTTCATTGTTGAGCCGTAATCGCGTCCTGCTCGGCATCGCCGGCTTACTGCTGCTTGGCTATATCGCCCAACAATCCTTGATGAACGTCTACGTCATCTACGCTGATTACCGGTATCACTGGACCGACAGAACGGTAGGTCTCTCGCTGGCGTTGGTCGGGATCTTTTCTGGAGTTTACGGCGCGTTGCTCGTCAAACCCGTGGTGGCGTGGCTTGGCGAACGCAAGGCAATGGTCCTGGGGTTTGTCGGCGGGGCGGTTGGTTACTCCATGTTCGGGCTCTCCGCCACCGGTGTGCTTTTCTGGGCGGCAATCCCATTTCTGAACATGATGTCTTTCGCATGGCCGTCCGCCCAGAGCATCATGTCTCACGAGATCGGCCCCTCGGAACAGGGACAACTCCAGGGCGCCGTGAATAGTCTGCGCGGTATCGCGGGCCTCTTCGGCCCCGGACTGTTTACCTACGTTTTCAGCAAATCGATCGGCCTTCATGCCCCGGTCCAGCTGCCGGGGACGCCTTTTTTCCTGGCGGCGGCCATGCTGGTCGCTGGGCTTGGCTTGATGATCGTCATTCGGCAAACGCGTACCACCTAGCTGCTCCCGGGGATGAGTAATGAGGTGCGCTATGGCTATTCATCCTTCCCTGGCCGGGCCATCAACTCGCGCATGGCATCGAGCGGCGACCTTCGTCCGCTCAAAATTGCGGCAACCTGTTCGGTAATTGGCATTTCAATTCCATGACTGTTCGCCAGATCCAGAGCGGCGAAGGTTGTCCTGACACCTTCTGCCACTTTGCCATCGAGGCCGGTCAGGATCTCTTCTAATGCTCGCCCCTTACCCAGTTCCATACCGACGAGTCGATTGCGCGAGAGCGAACCGGTACAGGTCAAAACCAGGTCTCCCAATCCGGAGAGGCCTGCCAGAGTGGTGCGGCGGCCCCCGCAGGCAACCGCCAGCCGGGTGATTTCAGCGATGCCGCGAGTAATGAGAGCGGCGGCTGCGTTGTGACCGAGGATGAGGCCTGTCACCACTCCTGAAGCAATGGCGATCACATTCTTGAGCGCCCCGCCAAGTTCCACTCCCACTAAATCTTCATTGGTATACAGGCGCAGAGTCGCGCTGCTGAACTCGCGTTGAATTTTTGCGGCGAATGCATTCTCGACGAAGGCGATCGTCAACGCCGTCGGAGAGCCGGCCGCGACTTCCTGAGCGAAGGACGGGCCACTCAGAACCCCGCAAGGCGGATTCAGCGCCGAGCTGGCCAGTGTCTGCCGGATCACTTCAGTCATCCGCAGGAGGGTTCCGTCTTCGATCCCTTTCGTGGCGCTGACCAGGATCTGTTCCTTTCGCAGCCAAGGAGCGAAATGCGTATAGGTCGCGCGTAAATGTTCGGAGGGCACGACGCTGACCACGATCTCAGCATCAGCAACCGCTTCTATCGCTTCGGAGGTAATGGTCAGGGCAGCCGGCAAGGCAAAGCCGGGAAGATGGCGAAGATTCTCCCGCTGCTGACGCATCTCCGCTGCTGCCGCCGGGGAGCGCGTCCAGAGAACCACATTGTGATCGCTTCGCTGGCTCAAATGAACTGCCAGGGCGGTGCCCCACGCGCCGCTTCCTAGAATGGCAATACGACTCATGGAGCAGATTGCTCCCGGGATTTGCCGAACCGGTATTCGGTCCCCCGCAAAAGGCGATTGAGGTTCTGACGGTGCTTCACGATGACGAGTAGAGGGACCAGCACGATGACGACTTCGAACATGGAGGTACGACTCGCGCGACTCACATAGATGGCCGCTACAGGAAAGACGAGCGCCGCCACGATCGAGGCCAGGGAGACATAGCGCCAGATCAGCAGGACGACGACGAAGATCGCCAGTCCGCTCACCGCTGCGACCGGCGACAGTGCGAGGAAGACACCCAGGGAAGTGGCGACTCCCTTGCCGCCCTTGAAGCGCAGCCACATGGGATACATATGACCGAGGATGGCGAAAAGGGCTGCGATCGCTGCAGCGTCTTGAGGGACAGCCGCCATTCCGCCAAACCAGCGAAGTATCCAGCCAGCGGCCAGTACAGCAAGGTAGCCCTTGGCGGCGTCCAGGAAAAATGTCAGTAGACCGAGCCCTTTGGCGCCCGACCGGACGACATTTGTGGCTCCAATATTTCCGCTGCCCTTGGTTCGTATATCTTCTTTGCGAAACAACAGTACGAGCAGGAATCCAAACGGAATTGAGCCAAGAAGGTAAGCGACTGCAGCGACAAATAGGTAGGGCAAAAAAGCCATGCGTTTCTGAGTTTAGCAGTGGTGACGGCACGCTACGAAAACACAGCCGCAGACGTAGGCTGAATCACCTACCGGCCCACTCGTCTTGGAGCACACGATACGCTGATCGCCTAACGCTTATTTCGCCCAGGCAAGGCCGTCAGCGCCCTTGCCCGCGTCGATCAGCGTCTTTACCTTCCATTCAGAAAGATCGATGACCGCGACCTGACCTTTGACGTTGCAGGAAATATAGGCGGTGTGCCCGTCTGGGTTGAGGAGCACCTCTTGCGGCGCCTCCGGAACGTCGATTGTCTTCGCCACTTTCAGTGTGGTGAGGTCGACGACCGCGACCTGGTTGGCCGAGGGCACGGTCACCAGGAGCCAATGGCCATCGAGGGTTGCACCTGTGCCGTAACCCTCACCGGGAAGCGCCACCCAGTTCTTCACCTGGTTGGAGGAAGTATCGATGACTGCCAGACGCGGCTGGGTTTGATCGGCAGTGAAGGCCATGCGGTCGTCGCGCGAGACCGAAATGCGCTGGGTATAAGCGGAGATTGGGATGACGGCGATCGTCTTGCGCGCCTTCATGTCCAGCACGGAGACGGTGCCGGGTTTGACATTCGCGGTGTAACCGCGATTGCCGTCGTGCGAGAGGGCCAGCATGTGCGAAAAATCCTGCGTGGTCGGAATGGTTCCTACGATCTTAAGCGTCTTGGGATCGACGATGGTGATGTCTTTATCGAGTTCGGTGGTGACGTAAAGCTGGTTGCTGCCAGAATCGAAGATCGGGCAATGAGGCCGTACCCCATGTCCGAAATCGACGGTTCCAGTCACTTTTCCGGAGGGTATATCGATAATTGCCATCGTGCTTCCATCGGTACCGGGTTTGGCCACGCCCGAGTTCCCGTAGATCGGTACATACGCAGTGCGTCCGTCGGGCGAGGCTGCAACTTCATGGCCCGTCACTCCGCCGACCGGCACCGCACCGACGAGATGTCCGGTTGCCGGATCGAGGATGCTCAAACTGCGATCTCCCTGGTTCGCGACGAGCAAAAGCGGAGAAGCGGTGCTCTTGGCCTGTACTGGTCTGTTTATCCCGGCAAGAGTAAGTCCTAAGCAAACGATCAGAACGCACGGAATTGTATAGATTCTCATCGTCGACGAGGCTATCACGCCGCTCTCCTGCTTTCAATTTGCTTCAAACGGAGGGCTGAGATGAATTGAGGCTGGGCTCGAGATCCTCGCACGACAGGATAGCGGGATGCTTCTGGCAATCGATGTCCGAGATGAGATCCAACATAACTTCCACTTACAAACTTCTTTTCCGGCGTTGGTTCGACGTGCTACTCTTCGTGAGAGCGGAGTTACGATGAGGAAACCAGTCGAATCATTGAGCGGCGAAACCCCCACTCCGTCGATGCGCCGGTTCGCCAGCTCGACCGCTCCCCGCAAGCATCTTCGCGTTCTCCCAACGCGAACTCGCCCTAGTCTTTTCGGCGACTAATCTCCGCTGCTAACCGCCTGGATCCTCGTCGTGTCCGGCGAGAATGGACCCGACCTACCTGCTCCCAGCTGTATGCTCCGGACTCCGGCCCCTGCAAGGAGAGATTTTTATGCCAAATGGCAAACACATACTCGAATTTCCCTCGGCTCCTTCGAGCCAGGAGTCCAGTGCCGCCCAATATGGGCCGAAGCTCCTCGGGCCTGTACCGGGACCGAAGGCGCGTGCCATCATCGAGGCCGATGACCGGCTGATGTCGCCGAGTTACACGCGCTCATACCCGATGGTTGCTAAACAAGGGCGCGGTCTTCGCGTAGAGGACGTCGATGGCAACGAGTTCCTCGATTTTGCCGCCGGCATTGCCGTTACCTCTACCGGCCATTGCCACCCGGAAGTCGTTGCGGCGATCCAGAAGCAGGCTGCGGAGCTGATTCACATCTCCGGCACCGATTTCTATTACGAGAGCCTGGTCACCTTCGCCGAGCGCCTGTCTGCAGTAGCACCGATGCCGGGACCGCATCGCTTCTATTATGGCAACTCCGGCGCGGAGGCGGTTGAGTGCGCGCTCAAGCTGGCGCGATACCACACCCAGCGGCAACAGGTCATTGCGTTCTTTGGCGCATTCCATGGCCGTACCATGGGCGCGCTCTCGCTGACTGCCTCCAAGCCTCAGCAGAAGCGGCGTTTTTCGCCCCTGGTCCCCGGCGTCACTCACGTTCGTTATCCCTACGCCTATCGCGGCTGTAGCGGCGGACCGCAAGCTGAAGAAGCATTTGCGCTCGGCTGCGCCCGCTACATCGAAGAAAAGCTTTTTCGGACCACGATTGCTCCCGAAGAGGTTGCCGCGATTTTTGTGGAGCCTATTCAAGGGGAAGGCGGCTACGTGGTGGCGCCCACGATCTTCATGCAGGAATTACGCAGGATTTGTGACAAGTACGACATCCTGCTGGTTGCCGACGAGGTCCAGTCGGGCGCCGGGCGGACGGGGAAGTGGTGGGCCATAGAACATACCGGCGTCGAACCCGATATCGTGTGCATTGCCAAAGGGATCGCTTCTGGAATGCCGCTCGGCATCTGTATGGCCCGCGCCGGCATCATGGACTGGGTTCCGGGTTCGCACGCTTCTACCTTCGGGGGAAATCCCGTCTCGATCGCAGCTGCGCTCGCAACCATGGACATCCTGGAACGGGAAGGCATCTCCAACGCCGCTCGGATGGGCGAGGAGATGTTAGACCGGCTGCGCGAATGGCCGAAAAAACATGCGATTGTGGGCGACGTGCGGGGTCGCGGATTGATGATTGGCATCGAAATTGTCAAGGATCAGGCATCCCGTTCCGTCGCTGGTTTGTGGCGCGACCGAATTGTCGAGCTCGCCTTCGAGCGCGGCCTGCTTATCCTCGGCTGCGGAGAAACCTCGATCCGCCTCGCGCCGCCGCTCATCGTGAACACCCAGGAAGCAACCATCGCATTGGAAATTCTCGAAGAATGCATCTCCCTGGTTGAAGACGAGTTTTTGCCGAACAAAACCACTTCCCGGTCAGGCCAGGAACTCGCGACTTCGAACCATGGAGGAACCATGGAGCTTGAAGGCGCCGGAAGATGAACCAGGCAGTCCTTGGGCCAACGGCAGCCGCCGCGGGATAAAGTATTCGCATGGAACTACCTTGCATCCAACGGCGTACTTGACTGCAGCACCTGATCGCGTCCCCCGGAGGCCGTGCTTGGCGAAGTTTTTGTCCCGCTCTTTAAACACGGAACTCGTTCAACTCCGTCGCCTGTTCGTTGGCTTCGCCTTCCTGCTCTGCCTGCTTGCGCCCGGCATTGCTCGTGCCCAAAGCCGCGATGTCGTTCAATTCGGAAACGACATTGTCATTCGTGATGGAGAAGAAGCGCACGACACGGTCTGCTTTCTCTGCTCGATCCAAATCGACGGCACGGTGAATGGCGACGTCGTCGCTTTTTTTGGCAACATTCACGTGCGCGGACATGCCGAGCACGATGCCGTCGCCTTCCTAGGCAACGTCTCGCTGGGTGACAATGCCAGCATTGCTCAGGATGTCGTTGTCTTTGCCGGCAGTCTCCGCGTCGGGAGCAATGCCACGATCGGAAATGATCGGGTCGTCTTCCCCATCTTCGTACTCCTCCTGCCATTGCTGTTGTTGGGCGGAGTTGTCGCTCTGATTATCTGGGCGATCCGTGCTTTGTTGTTCCGTCCTCGAGCTGTCTACCCTATGCCTCCGCCTCGATAGCGGTTGGAGTAAAGCTGAATCTCTTGGGACGCTTATAGCACCTTAAGAGCACCTATCGCAGCAGATGGCTACTACCCGGTATCAATGTGATTCCGCTTTACTAGAAAACGACGCCGATACATCATCCTTTTGCGCCTGATCTGTATCCTAGACGCGGATGCGTCGTGTTCTCCTGTTTGTTAATCCGATCTTCGATCAGCGTGCGGGTCATCGCAATGCCATCGGACGCATTGCAAATTTGTTGCGCTCCGCCGGTTTGTCGGTCGAAGTCCATGAGACGCTCTCGGCACAATCCGCGGGCGATCAGGCCCGCCAGGGCATTGAAGACGGCTTCGACACAATCCTGGTCTGCGGAGGCGACGGCACCGTCTTTAATGTGATCCAAGGGGTCGCCGGCACGGAAATTCCGGTTGGGATACTGCCGTTCGGTACCGGCAATGTATTGGCGCAAAACATGGATTTACCGCGCAATCCTGTCGAGGCTGCCCGAAGGCTGCTCCAGTCGACGCCCCGTCGAACTCCGCTAGGGAGGATCACGCTGGAAGTGCCCGACCTGCCTTCCGATTTATCACCCAGCGGACTTCCCCGGCGGATGAGGGAGAAGAGCTGGTACTTCACGATGGCGGCCGGTATGGGATTGCATGCGGCCTTGATGAGCGCTTCCGATGGGTGGGGTAAACGCGCGATCGGACGTACATCCTACTATCTCGCCGGAATGAGCCTGCTGCTGCGGCACCGCATTCAGCCCTTCGAAGTGGAAGTCACGACCACGGCAGGGGAGGTCTTCTGCCAGCGGGTTTGCGAGGCGATCGCCGTGCGCGTGCCAGAACTGAATCGCTGGCGTCCGGGCGGACGGCTCGAAGAGCCCTCGCTCCGCCTCGCCACCGTCGACGCGACTGGACGGTGGGGATTGGCCTCCGCCAGTTTCCAAGCCCTTGCTCGCACTGCTTCGAAAAACGGAAGCTCGGCCAGCCGGGGAGGCGCTCCTGAGGTCCGCTATACGGACGCGCTTCGCGTCGTCTGCCGTCCTGTTGCAGATTACAACTACCTGGCGGCGGTGCTTGCCGAAGCCGATGGTGAGGTGCTTGGAGCCTCTCATGCCGTTCTTGATATAGCCAAAGAGTCGTTCTATCTGCTGTGGCCTTCGTGAGGCCGCCAGGGAGCCAGTAGCGCCCTAGGATGCCTGGTTTCCCCATATGTCAGCCGGAGCTTACGGGGTGACCTCCCGGATGATGATCAACGGCGACCGCGTGACCCGTCGCCGCAAAGTTGGGGCCACCACTTCCTCCGATGTAGGTCGAGTAAGCTAATACTGGGTCAATGACTAACTCGCGGATATGGTCATAACCAGCGACGTTGAAGCCGACGGTGTTCTTCGCCAGCAGAATAAAGCCTGCGTTAATTGGTTCCTGCCGCCCGTTCTTTGTCTGGTAGATGACCGGCCTGTGGATTGGGATCTCTGCGTTGCCCGCCGAGACGATCAGGTCCCCATTCGAAGCGGATGGAGCCCGCCTGCTCCGGCGAAGCGCAGCCGCACCGCCTTCGGATCCGCCCTCGGCGCAAGGACAAAGTCAATAATTCTTGATGAAATCCAGGGCAGCGCTCTCGTTGGTGCGTCTAAGTTCTCAGCTAAGACGTTCAGCCGCGCCGTGACGATTAGGCAAACAAGAACAGCGGACACGTATCTTAAATACATGCAGCGATACATACGGCCTTTGGAAACTATGCGGTCTTTCAACTTCAGGATGCTTACGGGAAAGATGCAGCCACGCGCGGCGGGCACAGGGAGACGGTGGCTGCTTTTGTTTAGCGCGCTCTTAATTGCTTGTGCCGGGTTCCCCTGGAGGGCCTTTGCGGGAGCGCCGGTGATCTATCCTGAGTTCGCCGATGCTCATGCCGAAATCCAGCAGGCGCTGTCCATGGCGGCCAAGGAGCATAAGCGGGTCATCCTCGATTTCGGAGGAAACTGGTGTGCCGAATGCCAGGTGCTGAACCAGTATCTCCACGATGAAAACAACCTCAGGCTGCTGGTTTCGAATTTCGTGCTGGTGCACATCGACATCGGCCACATGGATCGAAATACCGATATCGCTAGCAGGTATGGAGTGCCGATTACGAAGGGAGTACCCGCGTTGGCGGTGCTGAGTGAACATGGCAAAGTCCTCTACAGCCAGAAGAACAAAGAGGGTGAGGCGATGAGCCGCACGGATGAGGCCTCGGTCACCGAATTTCTCAATAAGTGGAAGCCTTAGCTGTCATCCCTGCTCCGGCGGGATGGAGGCTTCGGGCGTAGAATACGTCGAGAGACTAAACGGTTTCATAGCGGTCTATTGGGAGATGTTCATGAGTTCTTTGGTTACAAGTCTGGGTCCCGACACGCAACAGCGCCGGGCAAAGATCGTTGCAACGCTGGGACCTGTGTCCAACACTGAACAGTCCTTTCGTCAGCTGGTTCGTGCCGGTTTGGACGTGGCCCGTCTGAATTTTTCACACGGAATCCACGAAGAGAAGTTGAAATTGATAGAGATGGTTCGCGAAGTAGCCCGCCAGGAGGGGAAGTCAATTTGTATCCTGGGAGACCTGCAGGGCCCGAAGATTCGTACCGGCAAGCTCGTCGACCACACACCGGTCCAACTGGTTGCTGGACAAACTCTGACCATCACTCCGCGTGATATCCTCGGCACTTCAACCCTGATTGCGACCACATTCGTGACGCTTTCAGAGAATCTCGAATCCGGTTCCCGTATACTTCTGTCCGATGGATTGATCGAGTTGAGCGTTCTCCATGTAAATGGCGGAGACGTCGAGTGTACCGTCATCAATGGCGGCATGCTTGGCGAGAACAAGGGTATCAATTTGCCCGGGATTGCGGTGCGGGTTCCGTCGTTGACCGAGAAGGACGAGATCGATCTCGAATTTGCGATTCAAAGCGGAGTGGATGCGATTGCCGTGTCGTTCGTCCGCACGGCCGACGATGTACGGCATGTGAAAGATCGGATTGCCGCGCTGGGCGCCGATACCTGGGTGATCGCCAAACTCGAGAAGCCGCAGGCAATCGACAATCTGGAAAGCATCCTGGAGGTCGCCGATGGCGTGATGGTGGCGCGTGGTGACCTCGGTGTCGAGGTTCCTCCAGAGAAAGTTCCCGCGATCCAGAAGCACGTCATTCGTCGCGCCGGCGAGTACCGAAAACCAGTCATCACCGCAACTCAGATGCTCGAGTCGATGATCGAGAATCCTCGGCCGACCCGGGCCGAGGCCAGCGACGTCGCTAACGCGATCTATGATGGCACCGACGCGGTCATGCTTTCGGCCGAGACTGCAGCCGGTAAATACTCTGTCGAAGCGGTCAAGATGATGGCCAAGATCGTTGTCGAAACCGAAACCCAGATGCGCGACATGCCGCACGATGCGCACAGCAGCCGGGCGCGCCTCTCGATTGCCGAAGCGATCTGCGAATCGATGGCCCATGCAGCGGAGGACCTCGATATCAGCGCCATTGCGGTCTTTACCGAGTCGGGAGCAACCGCCCGCCAGCTTTCGAAGTATCGTCCGCGTCCGCAAATCTATGCGCTCTCGAATATCGAGGTCGTGATCAACCGCATGACCCTTCTCTGGGGCGTCATTCCGATCATCTGTGCCAAGAATTACACCACCGAACAGATGGTTGCCGAGGCCGAGCGCATCCTGGAGGAAAAGGGATACGTACACTCCCGGCAGATTCTAGGCATCGTTGCCGGAACCCGCACCAAGTCCGGTTCCACTAACTTCCTGCGGCTACACGTTCTCGGCGACAGCATCACCGAGACCCCCGAATCCGTCAGGGAAGCGGAACTGGCCATCCACTAAAACTAAAAACCACGAAGCCTTGTCTTTTTTGAATGTCGTGGGCCTTCGATCAAGGCCCCAGGTTGAGCATGTCTGTATTTGACGAATATCGCGAAGAACTCGAAAAGCACGAATTCATGATGGGAACGGCGCGCGGGCGTTTGGCAGTCTCGCTCGACCGCCTCACCGATGCGCTGATTCTCATCGGGCAGCACGGAGTGTATTGCACTTCGAGCCGCAATCCCTCGAAGCCCGCGCTCGATCTCGAGGTGGTGCTCAAAGAAATTAAGAGCGCCAAGGAATTGGTGCAATCGGTGATGGAAGAGTTACGCCGGGAGCGTGCAGCGGCGGCAGAAGAAGCAAGTAAGCCGCACAAATAGTGGAACCGCTATACGTGCTTTCTGCGTCCAAACGGGCATGAGCCTCGTTCGAGCAGTCGTCGCGGTCGCTGTCGGAGTTGTCATCAGCGCTCCAGTCTCTGCCCAACCTGCAAATTCCGGCGTGATCGTGCTCAAGGATGTTCGTCTGATCGACGGAACTGGCATGCCCCCCCTCGTGCACGCCACAATCGTTATCCAGGATGGCCGCATAGCCGCGATCGATACCGGCTCGAACCCGAAGACCCCGCTTCACGCGCAGGTCTACGAGTATTCCGGGAAAACGGTCATTCCCGGCCTCATCAATGCTCATGGACATCTCGGCCTGGTTAGCGGCACCGAAAATTCGGCCACAGCATTCACCCATGACAATGTCGTCCGTGAATTGAAACAGTACGAAGGCTATGGAGTGACAGACATGCTCTCGCTCGGCGGCAACCGCGACCTGGTCTTCGACCTGCGCCGCGAGCAGCAGGCCGGAATGCTAGGCGGTGCTGACATTTTTACTGCAGGCCGCGGGATCGGCGCGCCGGGAGGCGCACCCCCTCTTCCCCTTGGTCCCGACCAGATCGATCGCCCTACGACGGTAGACGAGGCCCGCGCCGATGTTCGCTCGATGGCCGCGCAGAAGGTCGACATCATCAAAATCTGGGTGGACGATCTGCACGGCAAGGTCCCCAAAATGAAGCCAGAGGTCTACCGGGCGATCATCGATGAGGCGCACAAACAGCATCTCCGCGTGGCGGCCCATGTCTATGCCCTCGCCGACGCGAAATCGCTGGTCAGTGACGGGGTGGACGTTCTTGCGCATAGTGTTCGCGATCAATTCGTAGACGAGGAACTGATTGCTGAGATGAAACGCAACCGCACATGGTACATCCCGACCTTCACCGTCGATGACTCGTTCTTCATTTACGCGAGACACCCGGAGTGGATGGATACACCGTTCTTCGAGGCTGCGGCTGGTCCGCAACTGGCTGCCATGCTCAAGAGTGCCTCCTATGTCGCGAAGGTCAACGGTGATCCGTCGACTGCCCAGCATGAGAAGGATTTTGAGAATGGACAGGAGAACCTGAAGTTGCTTTTTGATGCCGGCGTTCACATCGGATTTGGAACGGATTCGGGGGCGATGCCGAGCCGCATTCCTGGTTTCGCGGAGCATCGCGAACTGGAATTGATGGTCCGGGCCGGGCTCACCCCGATGCAGGCGATTGTCTGTGCGACAGGAAAGAACGCCGAACTGCTCCAGGCGGAAGATCGCGGCACGCTCGTAGTGGGAAAGCGCGCCGACCTCCTGGTGCTTGACGGAAACCCGCTCGATGGCATCACCAATGTCCACGAGCTGGTAAGTATCGTTCATGATGGCCAGGTAATTCGCCCGATGGCGTCAACGGCTACACCGCGATAGCTATTTCGAAGCGGCGCTCACCGGAACAAAAACGTCGGTGTTCTCCCAGATCAGGTGCAGTTCGGTCTTGTTGCCGTGGGTATTTTCGAACTTGATGGCAAACTGTTCGACTGGCGCCGCCGGAGTCGGACCCTTTTGCATGTCCGTGCGACCCAGGTCCTGGGGCTCATTGTAGACGGTGCCCCATTGCCCAGTCTGTTTGTTCACGATCAGCTTCCATTGGGTTTCAGAGGGTAGGGAATAGATGGTGTAGGTTCCGGCCGGAACCTTCAGGTCGCCGATCATAATGGCGGTTTCGGTCTTAAGGGTGGTGGCGGGATTGGCGCCGGTGCGCCAAACCTCGTTGTAGGGGACCAGGCCGCCAAAGATTTTGCGCCCCTTCATGAAGGGAGTGTTGTAGTCGATGGTGACTAGCTTCCCATTAAGTTCAACGTGTGCTTTTGCCGGGGGACTCGGTAATTTCTTACCGTAATCATTGGAGGCGTTAGCTTCCTGGGCTTGAAGTGAGAGAGTAGCCAGCGAGCCGAGCAGCAGGCTGGCGATGGTACAAAGCAGTTTCTTTTGAAGCATGAGGTCAAAATCCTTAACAGCGAAAATTAGAGACGGCGATGGCCGCCGCTCTCGAAGAAGGCTACACCATTCCTGAAGTTCGCGGGAGATTGCCGGTGGCGGCTGCTGGTTCATCTCTGCTGCAGAGAAAGCACCCGGAGTGTGCCATCCGGGACTCGATTGGATCCAGACGACGGGCGTAGTATTCTGTAGGAAGGCACCCGTAGCTCAGCTGGATAGAGCGAACGCCTCCGAAGCGTTAGGTCGCAAGTTCGAATCTTGCCGGGTGCACCATCTCTCCAGCACTCCTTCGATTTTCTCCGCCGATGTCTTCCCAAACATTGAAGCCATTTGCTTGTCGAAGCATACCGTTCGTTTAGGCCTCACTCATTTTCGAGACCACTGCTAAGGCACCGGGTAGATGGCCAGCTTGTCCTTGTCAAAGATGGCGAGCTGCGTACCGTCGGGGGAGAGTGCGGATTGGGCTCCGTTAAGCGAAAGGTTCTCTTCCAAGACAATCTTGTTGGCGGCGGTGTCGATGACGTAGGCCTTAGCTACCTGCTTGCAGAAGAAGTTGATAGGTTTGCAGGTGGAGGCATCGGTAGAGGCGTCGATCGAGAAGCGCCGAGCGTTGGCCGAGACCCCGGTGATGGTCAGTCTCGTCTGAGCTTTGGGCAGGTCGGGTAAAGGGGTCTGAGTGCCGTCCGGATGGGCGAGGAGCATGCGTTCGCCTTTGCCATCGAGGTGAAGGAGGTCGACGAGCAAGGAATTGCCGTCCAGGAAAACAAGACCGGATGGCACCAGGTCGGCGTTGGTATTTCGAAAAAACCAGTCGGGCTGGCCAGGGCGGAAGACGCGAATGGCCGTGCATGCGTTGGGATCGGCGCACACGGGGCGGGCCGCGGTCGCCGGACCAACGAGTATTTGGCCGGACGCGTGAGGAATGTCGAGTTTCGGCCCGGGCTGAAGGGGATTGCCGCTCCACCAGGTGAGCGAGGAGTGCTTGTCGGCGTAAAAAGTCTGGATGGGTAGTCCGGGACCGACGGCGATCCCGGTGATCGCGACACTCGTGGCAGGCACATAAAAATTTTGTTCAAGCGAGGTGTCGGGTTTGAGCACCTGAATGAAGTTGCCCTCAGGAATGGCGCCCGGCGCTGGCGGAGTCGCAGAGTCGTGGATCGCGAGGATTGTGTTTTCCGGGCCGGGTGCGAGGTCAAGAGTGCTGTCGCCGGCCGGACCCTCGCCGCCGAAGTTCCAGTCCCGTTGATTTAGCTGTTTGCCAGACGGATCGAAGATGATGAGGCGGATCTGCAAAGGCTGCCGTTCTTCTTTATCGCTCCAGCGGCGAGTGGTACTGAAGGCCACGGCCACGCGATCGCGGTTGACCCAGAAGACGCCTATCACGCCGCGCTGCGAGTATTTGGAGTCGGACTGATCGGTGAAAAGGTCGGGGGCCGCGCCCAGCGGCTTCAAATCGACGTTGATGACGGCCTGCTGTTTGGATTGGCACCATAGAGGCATCGCGGAAAGAAAGCCCGCCAGCACTAGCGTAGAAGTTGAAAGTCGCAAGTTCATCCGACTCACAATGTACACCGAGTCGCGTTCCTGGCGTTTCATCTCGCGAAAATAAAAGGCTTCCCGCGGCCCGGCTCCTCGTAGTGGAGTTCTGCTCGAGTAGTTCTGCCGGATGGGGCCCATGAGCTTTGAGGCCTGAGCCTGGTCATAAGAGGGCTGAGTTCGTGGGCGAGGAGCCACGCATCTACCGGCAGCCCATGCTTACAACTGCATGGGATATTGCGTTGAGCCTTCGATTGGAGAAGCCACCCGGGGTTCGCTGGCGAGTTCGAGGACGAGCCGTTCGAGAACAAGACGCTTATCGGGAGGGGAAGAGCGAAGTTCCAGGTCAGCGCGGGCAATAAGCCGGATGGCGCGAGTGAGTTCGTGGCGGGATTTGTAACGGCGCGCCTGGCGGATAAGATCTTCGGCGGCAAAGGGCGGCATGCGGAAGCCTTGCCAGAGTGCCTGCCAGATGGCGCGCGAGTCGCGGACATTTTTCTCGAGGATGACAAGCATTTGGCGGAAGGTACGGGCAAGCATGTAAAGATGGCCGATGGCCGAATCTTCGCCGCCATCGGAGGCATTGAGAAGGCCCTGTAACAAGAGCAGTGCGCGGTGTTTGTCCTTCGCGGAGATGGCGTCGGTGAGCTCGTAGAGCGAGCGCTGCTTGGCGGCGAGAACCATGGTCTCGACGTCCCCTAAAGTGATACGACGCCGCTCGCCGGCGTAGAGCAGCAGCTTTTCGAATTCGCTTGCGATCAGCATCATGTCGGCGCCCAGCGCATCGACCAGTTCTCGCGCAGCGTCGGTGTCGAAACGAACCTGGTGGCGCTCCGACTCGGTAGTCAGCCAGCGCGTGGCGTCGGCTTCCTCGACCCTGGCGAGTTCGACCAGACCGCACCAATCTCCGAGGGTCTCGCGTATACGTTCATAACGATCTTTGTCCTGCATGTCCATCCGTTTTGGGTCAGCCGAGATGCGGATGTGGTCGGCGACGAAGACGAGCAGCGCCTGCGGGTTCGGGGAGCGAAAATAGCCGTCGATCGCAGCGAATTCTTCTTTCTTGGCGCCACGAGTGTAAAGAGTCTTCAGGTTGCGCATGAAGATTACCTGGAACGGCGCCATCAGCGAAGGGGTTTGGGCGCGGTCGAGAGCCTCGAAGATGCTGACTTCGGCGAGGTCGAAATCGGAGAGGCAAAAGTCTCGCATCTCGGCAGGAACAAACGCCTGGAGAATGGCGCGGCGGCAACGTTCGTACAGGAAGGTCTCATCGCCCGCAAAGATATAACCGGGACGTAGCGAACCTGGGTTGCCGGCAGCGGAGGCGACCTCGGCGAGAAATCGTTCGGTCGAGGAGAACCCTGCTCCCCAGCGGGTGGGGCTGGCGGCCATCTAGAAGGACTCCAGCATATCGCTGACGAGCGATTGTGCAAAATCGCGGGAGAGCCGGGTGACAGCGGCTGGATCTTCCTGGATGAAGGTGGTGAGATCGGTAGTCGTCTCGTATTGTTGGCGGAATGTGTATTGGTTGTTTTCGTAGAGCAGGCGGCCATCGCGGTCATTCACGTGGACGCTGGCAGTGATGGTGATTAGAAAGCTGGAGGACTGGCCGGTTTGCAGGTTGTAGATAAGGGGAACGATCTGGAAGGTGAGGATTCTGCCATGGATCGTGGCATCGGCGTCGGCGTTGGTGGGTCCGTCGGAGTTGACGATCGCGTATTTCGTCCGGCTGGTGAGCTCGCGAACGACGGCCTGGGTGAAGGCCAGCTCCGTGTGATAGGACTGGGTGGCATTTTCGAAGATAGGGACTGCGATGGAGTGGGTGGTGTCGGGCAGATGGGCAGCCGACGTCGCGGTGTGATACCCGCAACCGGCGAGGGCAGAACAAACAATCGACAGAATGAGAAGACGCATGGAATCCGACATCAGTATTGTCGCAGGAATGCTGCCCGATTAGAGTGCCGCAACGGATACTGAATGAGCCGCATGAAGAGGCGGCAGAGTGTCCGCGAATCCTCGCGATTGCAAATCTTCCTGCAGTTGCTGCACGTTGCGGAAGAGGATCCCCTGAAGACCGACCGCCTCGGCGGAGAGGATATTCTCCTGCCGGTCGTCGAGAAAAAGCACTTCTGCGGCAGGAACCTGGATCGCGTCCAGGACATGGTGATAGATGGCGGGATCCGGCTTAGCCAGGCGCAGCTCGCAGGACCAGGTGTTGTGGGTGAAGCCCTTCACCCAGTCGTGCTGCTTGAATTCGTCAGCGAGCTCAAAACCGATGTTGGAGAGGATGCCCGTCTTGAATCCAGATTTGCTGATGGTCACTGCCCAGTCGACCATATTACGGTTGAGGCTGCTCCACATGCGGATGTCGTTCGCAATCAGCTGGCGAATTTGATGGTCGCTTAGGGCTACACCGGCACCGGCGGCGCAACGCTGCCAATAGCCCTCGCCATCAAATTGCCCCTCGTCGTAGGCATGGCGATAAGCCCAGTATTCGCGCTCGAAGTCCTCGGCGGTCGCTCCAAATATTTTCATGAGTTCATGGTGGGCAGCCGGGTCAGCGGGGTTGCTGAGGACCATTCCGTAATCGAAGATGACTGCGTTTAGGGCCATGGGAAAGCGCACTCCTATCACTCAATTAGTTTTTCGGATGACCTTTTATTGTCGCAGGTTCTGATGGCGGCTTGAGTATCGGCTTTGAATCTCGACGACTAATGAATTTGCGGGGGTACGACAGACCGGGCTCACCTGGGCGAGCCCCAGAGCTGCCGTGATTCGTGTTTTCGGTAGGAAAGACTGGAAAATGCGGAGAAAGAAAAGGCAGCCGGTTTGGCTGCCTTTTGGTCAAGGTTCGGTTTGTAAGTCGATCGTCCGACTAGTTAGGCCGGTGACGGACTGCCCTCGGGGAAGCCGGTACCACGATTGCCTTCGGGGCGCAGAACCTGCTGGACGTCGGCTGCGAGGCCAGTGGGTCCGCCGGGTCCTCCGAGCGACTTCATCGGCGGCAGGTCTTGTCCGTCGATGATCTTGCGAATGTCGTCCGCGTCGAGGGTTTCGCGTTCGAGCAGAGCAGCCGCCATGCGATGCATGATGTCGTGGTTCTGGTTGAGGATGTCGTAGGCCGATTTATAGGCTTCATCAATCATCCGGCGAACTTCGGCGTCGATCTGGCGAGCGGTTTCTTCGGAGAAGTCGCGGTGCTGCGAGATTTCGCGGCCGAGGAAGATCTGCTCTTCCTTCTTGCCGAAGGTGAGCGGACCCATGGTGCTCATGCCGTATTCGCAGACCATCTTCCGGGCTAGATCGGTGGAGCGTTCGATATCGTTTCCGGCACCGGTGGTCTTGCGATTCATGAAGATTTCCTCGGCGCAGCGGCCGCCCATCAAGATGGCAAGCTGGGTCTCCAAATAATCCTTGGTGACGGTGTGCTTGTCTTCCTCGGGCAACTGCATGGTGACGCCGAGAGCCATGCCGCGGGGGATGATGGTGACCTTGTGCAGTGGGTCGGCGTGGTCGCGCTTGGCAGCAACGAGCACGTGCCCGGCCTCGTGATACGCAGTGTCCCGCTTATCGTCTTCCGAGAGCAGCATGGATTTGCGTTCGGCGCCCATCATAACCTTGTCTTTGGCAGTCTCGAAGTCTTCCATGAAGACCGCTTTTCGGTTCATGCGGGCGGCGCTCAGGGCGGCTTCGTTGACCATGTTGGCCAAATCGGCGCCGGAGAAGCCCGGTGTCCCACGAGCCAGCACGTTCAGATTGACGTCCTCAGAGAGCGGTACCTTCTTAGCGTGAACGCGCAGAACCTCTTCGCGGCCGCGGACATCAGGACGGCCAACTACAACCCGGCGGTCGAAACGGCCAGGGCGGAGCAGGGCGGGATCAAGAACGTCGGGCCGATTGGTCGCGGCGACCAGGATCACGCCGTCGTTCGATTCAAAGCCATCCATCTCGACCAGCAGCTGGTTCAGGGTTTGCTCGCGCTCATCGTGACCGCCGCCGAGACCGGCGCCACGGTGACGTCCCACGGCATCGATTTCGTCGATGAAAATAATGCAGGGAGCATTCTTCTTGCCCTGTTCGAAGAGATCGCGAACCCGGCTTGCGCCGACGCCGACAAACATCTCAACGAAGTCAGAGCCGGAGATAGAGAAGAAGGGAACATTAGCTTCCCCAGCGACGGCGCGGGCGAGTAAAGTCTTGCCGGTTCCGGGAGGTCCGACGAGCAACACTCCCTTCGGAATGCGCCCGCCGAGTTTCTGGAATTTCTGCGCTTCACGCAGGAACTCGATGATCTCTTTGAGTTCTTCTTTGGCTTCATCCACGCCGGCGACGTCTTTGAACGTGACCTTCTTCTGCTGCATGGACAGCAGGCGAGCACGGCTCTTCCCGAAGGACATGGCCTTGTTGCCGCCGCTCTGCATCTGCCGGAGCATGAAGAACCACAGTGCTCCAATAATGATGACCGGCGAGAACTGGATCAGGATGTTGAGCCACCCGTTGCCAGAGGTGTCCTTCACGGAGATCGAAACCTTACCGTCCCGCAGGACCTTATACATGTCCGGATCGTTCGGCGGGGCATTGGTATGGAACTGGCTCTTGTCGGCGCGCATGTGTCCATGGATCTCGCTGCCGACGATGGTGACATCGCTGATCTGGCCGCCCTGCGCGTCCTGCAGGAACTGCGAGTAGGGAATCTCAGCGTCCTTCCCCATGCCGCCGGACTTCTGGAATACTTGCCACAATAGAACCAGGCAAGCGAAGATGAACACCCAGAAGATGATTGTCTTGACCGTTGAATTCACGAAAAACCCCTCAATTCTGTCTGCGTCTGCCTAAAAACCGCAAATTACTCGAACGCCGCTGAAGAACCCAGCTCTATACACTCGTGAGTCATTAGACGTCATTCCGCTTAGGAAGTGTCAAAAACAATCCAGTTCGCTGCCTGAAAGCTGCCGAACGGCGACTATTATTCACCGATATGTTTCTAATTCTACTCCCTGTAATCTTCCCGTCGCGAGTTCTCCGCCGGGAGTTTTAATAGCCAGGATAAGTTGGGGACGCCCCGGTCAATTCGATTGAGCACATCGGTTCCTGACGGAGTAGTCCTTCCAAAAAGTTCCTTCCTTCCTCGTCCGGCAGTCGAAGACTTCACCGCGCGCATCCGTGGTTCCAGGGACGTGAGGGGATCGCGTCCATGAGGCCCACCGAGGTGTATTCGACATGCAAACGATCACTCAGAAGTGCGATTACCTGGTCACGGCGTTCACATCGGCTCCCCGAGCAATCAGCCGAGACTGTGCCTGAGCACTTTTCGACACTCTCTTCCCGTTGCACCGGCTCTTTAGATATGGCAGGAGACGGCGCCGCGCTTTTCGAGGTACTTCTGGTGATATTCTTCGGCCTTCCAAAAAGTCTGGGCCGGCACCACCTGGGTCACAATCGGCTTTTTAAACCGATGTTCCGCCGTCAGTCGCTCGATCACCTTCTTCGCCGTCGCCTCTTGTTCGGGTGAATGAAAGAAGATCGCGCTGCGGTATTGCGTACCCCAGTCAGGGCCCTGACGGTTCAGTTGGGTTGGGTCGTGCAAAGCAAAGAATGCCTCCAGCAGCCGCTCATAACTCACTTTTTCGGGATCGAAAGTCAACTCAACGACCTCGGCGTGGCCGGTTTGATCGGTGCAAACGTCTTTGTACGTGGGCTGGTCGGTCTGACCGCCCTCATAGCCCACGGCCGTTTGAGTCACACCGGGAATGCGTCCAAACTCAACTTCGACTCCCCAGAAACAACCTGCTCCAAATGCCGCTTTCTCCATGATTTCTCCTCCTCATCTCGTAATCATTAGACGCGCCGGCACCCCCGAAGGAGCAGCCAGCAGCTACCGCGAGAGCGGCGATCAACGTCCCCTCGGCCCAGAATCTCTCCGGACAGGATTCGACTGGAACCTTCTTCCTGATCCGGCCTTCGCACCAGTTGAGATGTTGCTGGAGCTTTTGCCCGGAGACTTGGCTGGAGCGCTCGCGAGCGCCGGGCGGTCTGCCGGTTTGGGCCGTTCTCGCAAGACCGGGCCAGCCACTGCCGGCCGCTTGCTCTTTCGGCGAATCGGCGCGATCGATACCGGGATATGCGTGCCCCGAGCAATGGTGCGAATGCCGCGGGCGGCCCGCTGCAGGGCCAGCACCTCCTCTGCGGTCAGTTCGCGGACTTCGCCAGGCTCCACATCGAGCACCAGCGGCCCATAGCCGACCCGGCGAATCTTCTCGACGAAATGTCCGACCTCTTCAAACATCTTGCGAATTTCCCGGTTGCGGCCTTCGGTCAGCGTGACCTCGTACCATGGATTCTCCGCGTCGCGGACCCGACGGATTCCCGCTGGCTGGGTCAGCACTCGTCCGGCATGATCGTCGCGGCTGCGGCCCTTATCGATCATGATTCCGGCACGCAGTTGGCCGATCGCCTCGTCGCTCGGCTTTCCACTCACTTTGACGAGGTAGACCTTCTGTACTTTGTTGGCGGCGCGGGTGAGCAGGTTCGCCAGTTCGCCATCGTTGGTCATCACCAGGAGGCCTTCGCTTTGATAATCGAGCCTGCCCACGGGAAACACGCGCGGTCCACCGGGAAAGAACTCCATGACCGTAGGGCGTCCCTCGGGATCGCTGGCGCTGGTGATGTAACCCTTCGGCTTGTTGAGAACGGCGTAGCGCAGCCGCTGTACGCCGCGGAGCAGCTTGCCGTCGACCCGAATGTGGTCGAGCGCCGGATCTGCTTTGGTGCCGAGTTCAGTGACGGTCTTGCCGTTAATCTGCACACGGCCTTCGAGGATGAGCTCCTCCGCCTTGCGCCTCGAGGTGACACCGGCCGCAGCAATGATCTTTTGCAGCCGCTCCTCATGGCGGATGACGGCTTCGAATGGGCGGGATTCTGGCTCCTCCGCACCAATTTCCTGCGAAGCCACAACTTCCGTGTCGGCAGTCGTTTTGCTCACGGCACGCGACATTTTATTTTTCGTGGCCATCGTTCTCTTCTATCGGAACTGTAGGGTGGGCCGCGGGAGTTACCTCGATCGCAGCGTTCGGGGTCGAACCAGGGACCTCCGTCTCCAGGGCAACTGTATGGGGCAGCAACTCAGCGGGCGAGCTCGGATCGGCCGGGGTAGGGGATGCATCGCGCTCTTCGGATTGCTCTGGAGCCGGCGAAGGTGGCTCAATCGCCAGGCCCGCTTCGCCGGCATTCGCTTCGATGGCATTCGATTCGGAAGCCTCGAACGGCAATGTCGTCCCGTCCTCGCCACTCTCGTCGTCAGAAATGTCCATATCACCTGCCAACCTTTCGAACTCCTCAATACTGGGCAATTCATTCAGGTCTCGCAAGCCGAAGCGGAGCAGGAACTCCCGAGTCGTCTTGTAAAGGATGGGACGGCCGATGACCTGCTTCCGGCCGGCAGTGGTGATCAATTTCCTGCTGACCAGGCTGCCGAGGACGCCGCCTGAATCCACGCCGCGGATTTCGCTTACCTCCGGGCCGGTCACAGGCTGCTTGTAGGCGATCACCGCCAGTGTCTCCAGAGCCTGCAGCGACAGCTTCATCGGCGGCTTCAGGCTCTTGACAAAGGAGCGAACCGCGTCGTGATATTCCGGTTTGGTGGCGATCCGATAGCCGCCCGCCACCTCGCGGATCTCCATGCCGCGATCACTGTTGGAGTACTCTTCGATCAGCCGGTCGACGATCGCTTTTACTTGCTCACGGAGCTCGCGTTCCCGCTGCCGCGCAGCGCGCTTTGCCTCGGCCTCAGCGGCGGTGGGGTCATGGATACTCGCCTGGCTCCGCTCCTCTAGCCCTTCCAGAAGCGCTACCTCGGCCATATCGGATTCGGGTGCGGTAAGGTTAGTCACCTCGAGAAGACCACGCTCGACGAGGGATTCCGGGCTGGCGGACTCGGCTGTGATCCATTCCGCAGGCGGCTCTTCGGAAGCCGCAGGCAGCTCCCGCGCAAAGATGCCGGCCAGTTGCGCCAACGTAACAGGTTCTTCCGCCGCATAGATGACGGCTTCGATCTTTGCTTGAAGACTCATATCTTTGAATTTAGCGATCTGCGCAACAAAGGCGCTCCGGTTAACTATCTTTCATAGTACCGGAGCGCCGATGCAGGGGTGTGCGCTTTCGCCCAGAGGTGAGGCGCTGGCTAGTGGGCGACGAACTGGTTCAGTATCCAGAACAACCCAGCCGAGAGCAGGGCTGCTGCCGGCAAGGTGCAGATCCAGGCGAGCGCGATATTGCGGATGGTCGCCATTTGTAGTCCGCTGCCATTCGCAAGCATCGTTCCGGCAACCCCGGAGGAGAGTACATGCGTGGTGCTGACCGGCAGATGGTATTGGTCTGCGGCGATGATCGTAATTGCGGCAACAATTTCCGCCGATGCGCCCTGAGCGTAGGTTAAGTGGTCTTTGCCAATCTTCTCGCCGACGGTGACGACAATGCGCTTCCAACCGACCATCGTACCCAGACCGAGCGCTAAGGCGACCGCAACTTTTACCCAGGTGGGAATGAACTTGGTAGCGGTATCGAGGTGCTTTCTGTAATTGGCGATCTGCGCAGTTTCCGTCGAGTTGAAAGCGGGCTTGCCATTCTTAGCGAACAGTCGTAACGCTTCCCCTTCAACGTACATGTCATTGCGAACGTTTTGCTGCTGGTTCGCTGGAATGGCGGCCAGGGACTTTGCGTCGGTGACGCTGGTCGAGATGGCAAGCGCGAGATCATGCGCAGCGGTAAGGGTGACCGGAGTGACCGTTTTAGTGCGAATGTAATTGGTCAGGTCGGCCCGCGGATCGCTTGAGGTGACGCCGGAGGTGACGTGGTTTTGAAGAGCCCCGGCGGCCTGCTGGGAGACGGCGGCGAAGTCCTGCACTTGCCCGGTGCCTACCGCGTGATTGAGGGCGTAAACCGTCGGGACGGTGCCGATAAGGATGAGCATGATCAAACCCATGCCCTTCTGGCCGTCATTCGAACCATGACCGAAGCTGACGCCGGTGCAGGTCAGGATCAATAAGGCGCGGATCCAGAACGGCGGGGGTGCGTCGCCTTCGGGAGCCTTGTACAGCGCCGGAATCTTGATCAGCGCTTTTAACAACAACAGCAGCAGGAAGGCGAGACCGAAACCGACAAGAGGGGAAACCAACAACGCCCGAAAGACTCCGCCAGCTTGCGCCCAATCTACTCCGCTGGTTCCTGATCCTTTCGGACTCATCAGCTGGTTGGCGAGGCCCACACCGATTATCGAGCCCACCAGGGTGTGCGAACTGGACGCCGGTAGTCCGAACCACCACGTACCGAGGTTCCACATGATGGCCGAGATGAGCAGCGAAAAGACCATGGCGAAGCCGGCACCATGCCCGACTTGCAAGATAAGCTCTACTGGCAGCAAGGAGATGATCGTGAACGCTACCGCCCCCGAAGAGGTTAGTACGCCGATCAGGTTCCACATCCCCGACCAAACGACGGCAATATGGGGTTCGAGCGAATGGGTATAAATGACCGTGGCAACGGCATTTGCGGTGTCATGAAAGCCGTTAACGAACTCGAATCCGAGCGCCGTCAGCAGCGCGACACCGAGCAGAACATAAGGCCAGATGCTTTCGAAATGGCCACCGCCTTCGAGGTCGGTTGCAAGGTGAAATCCTGCATAGCCGAAGCCACCCACCAGCACTAACCCGAAGATGATCATTCCCAGTGTGCCCGGGCCTTTATTTAATTTTTCATGGACCGCATGGGGAGTTTGAATCGCAATACTCGGTGCTTCTGCCATTGAAGAGACTCCAGAGACTTTCCTTAGGAAGCTAGCAGGAAGCCGGAGAAAAATGATAAAAAAGCGCTCGGGAGATTATGAATATCCTGTGAATCGATCGAAGCCTCGACACGGGAAAGGGGAGGAGAACGCCAGAGGAGACCGGATTACGCATCCGATCTCCCCCTTCAAAGAACTGCTTAGAAAGCGCTGACGACAGCCACGCCTTGGGGACGGGTGCCGGGCGGCAGCGAGAAAAGAATGGGCGAGTTCGAGGTCTCGTCCACGCTGCCATCCTTCGCGATCTTCAGGATATGCAGAGCATTGCCCTGACCGTCCGGAATAGTCGCCGAGCCACGCGAGGAGATTGCGTAGAGGAAGCTATCATCGCTGCTGAGCTCAAATTGCAGAGCGTTGCCGGGACCTTCGAGCACCAGATTCTGGATTTCCACCGGGTTGTAGGGGTCCGATAAATCGTAGACGGTGATGGAGTTCGTTATCGTGTCGCTCGTATAGAGCCGGGTTCCCGCGTGATTTGTGCGCAGCCAGCAGATTGCGGCGCCGGTATTAGGAACCGCTCGGACGAAGCGCAGTCCGAAGTTGGGATCGCTAGGACCGTTCGCATTGTCGTACTGATAGACGCCGAGTTTGTTCCCTGTCACGAATCCAACGTAGAGGATTGGCAAGCTAGGATGGATCCACAAGCCGAGCGGGAGCGGTGGCGCGGTTGCGCCCGGAAATTCCGTGGTCGGAAGGGAACTGGGCGCCAGTTGTTGCATATGTCCGTCGGGCTGGATGCGAATCCGCTGCAGGAGACCGCCGAGAAAGTCAGCACCAAACATCAGGCCGCTGTTCGGGGCCAGGAGGGCCTGGCTTGGGGAAGATCCGATGGCGACTGCGATGGTTGAATAGAATGGATTTCGGACCAGCGATCCGTCCGCTTGCACGTGAAATGTCGTGTAGTTTGGGAGGATGTTGCTGACGCGGGGGAAATCGCCGTTCTTGTTCACGACGAACAGGGTATCCCCGAGTAGAGCAAGGCTGACGGGATCGGTGCCGCCCGAATGGAAGGGTGATCCTGCGATCGGCTTCAGGCTGCCATCCTGCTGGATATGAAAGACCGCAATCGTGTCCGATCCCGAATTGACGGCGAACAGTAAGGAGTGGTCAGCGTTGGTAATGATGTTCTGGTCGGAGTCATATGGCCCGACGTTCAGAGAAGTGTCCTGGACGCCTGCTCCGCCAGTCTTGAAGGGCGAACCTGCCACCGGGCTGAGCGAGCCATTCGCCTGACGGGCAAATGCGTAAATAGAGTTCGCATTCGGAGCCTTCAGGTTGCTCTCTACGTAAACGAATTCGCCTGTATTGCCGGCATAAAGGCTGGGCGTCGCGACCGATGCCACAACCGCGAGAGTACCTAACAACCATGACTGCTTGCTCAATGGGTTCCTCCAGAAGGAAATCGGCGCTTAAGCTCAGCGCCATCCCGTGAGAGTCTGCAATCGAGTTGAGGTTACTTACTTTAAAATCTTTTCTTCGCGGGTTAATCTTCGTTGTGCCGATCCGACCAGATGCGCGAATCCCCGCGACTGCCAGCGGGACCTTTATTGTGGACAAAGAGGGAAGTAGTCGATGGGCGAGTCTGGTATTCATCACATTGAGCTGATTGCTCTGGCGCTGCTTCTGGCCACCGCGCTCTTGACTACTGTTGCGCGCCGCTTTCAGACTCCATACCCGATTGTGCTGGTGATTGGCGGCTTGGTTTTGTCTCTACTGCCGCGTCTGCCGCACATTTCTTTGAGTCCGCACCTGGTATTCCTTGTTTTTTGCCGCCCCTGGTTTTTTCTGGGGCATTCAACACATCGTGGAGGGACTTCCGCGGAAATCTGGTAAGCATCTCTCTGCTTGCCTTTGGCTTGGTGGGCTTCACCGTCGCGGGAGTCGCCTTCATGTGCGACTGGCTGCTGCCGGGTTTTGATTGGCGTCTCGGCTGCGCTCTAGGAGCTGTCGTGTCGACCACCGACACCATTGCCGCCATCTCGATTGCTAAGCGAGTCGGCTTGCCACGCCGCATCAGCGACTTGATTGAGGGTGAGAGCCTGATCAACGATGCCAGCGGCCTGCTCGCGTTGCAGTTTGCGGTTGCCATGGTGGTCAGTGGAGAGCGTCCTACGTTGACCAAGGGGCTCGCTGAGATGATTGGCCTGGTTGCCGGCGGCATTGTGATCGGGCTGATCGCCGCCAAGATCATCTACTTGCTCCAGCGCAAGATCGACGACCCGCCGGTAGAGATCACGGTGACGCTGATTGCCCCATATCTCGCCTACCTGAGCGCGGAGACCTTTCATTGCTCGGGAGTTCTGGCGACCGTCGTGTGCGGCCTCTACCTGGGCCGGAAGCGATCCGAACTGCTGACGACCTTTGCGCGGCTGGACACGTCGGCGGTCTGGAATACGCTCGACTTCGTGCTGAACGGCGTTCTTTTCATCATGATCGGACTGCAACTGCCGTACATCCTGGATGGCATCCGAGGATTGAGCCGGGTGCAAATGTTTGAGTACGCGGCTTTTTTCAGCACAGTAGTGATTGGGCTGCGCCTCATCTGGATGTATCCAGGAGCCTGGACAGCCTATTGGATCCGCACCCGGTTGCTCGGAAAGCGGGAAAAACCACCCCGGTCGAAAGAGGTGTTCCTGCTCGGCTGGACGGGCATGCGCGGTGTGCTTGCGCTAGCAGCGGCAATCTCCCTGCCCGAGTACCTCGACAATGGCCAACCTTTTCCGCAGCGTAACATGATCCTGTTTCTAACATTTTCAATTATTCTCACCACGCTGGTGCTGCAGGGGCTTACCCTTCCAGCTATCATTCGCAGGTTGCAAATAGCAGGTGGCAAGCGGGCGGATACGGAGATGAACCGCGCCCGCCAGACGATGCTCGAGGCGGCCCTGGCGCATCTCGATGGAATCGAAGATGACCAGAAGCCGCAGGACGACTGGATTTTAGAGGACTTGATCCATCACTACCGACAGCGTCTCAATCTGGTGAAGGATGATGTGGCAGATCTGCCGAACCAGGGAGACTACCTCGAATACCGGTCGCTCGCGAGACAGTTGCGAAGCATCGAGCGCGTCGCTCTCACCGAATTATGGGCGCAGAATAAAATCAATGACGAGGTGCTCCGAGAACTGGAGCGAGAACTGGATCTTGAAGACGCCAGGTTTTCATCGCTCCCTCATTGAGTAACAAAGTCAACGCTACGAAATTCGAACATCGAGCGAGCGAATCGCTCTCTGTTTACCTGACATGACTGGCCAAAGGCAGCCTGCAAACCGCGGATCACTGCGGCGTCTGTGCCTTGTCCTCGGCTTTATCAGCCTTGTCCTGGGCCTTGTCCGCCTTCTTCTGTTGCTTTGTACTGAGCGCCTTACGTTCAGCCTTATCGGCCTTGGCCTGCTTCTTCTCGGCCTTCTGCTCCTGCTTCAAATCTTTTTTGGTGTCCTTGGTTTCCTGGGTCGCGGATTGATCCTGAGTTGCCGGCGCATCCTGAAAGCCGGACCGCGCGAATGCAGTACCACCAAAGGCAGTTGAGATCGCAAGAGCTGCAACTAGAAAGCTGTGTCTCATGTAGGGTTTCTCCTCATAATTCGGATGAGGAGATTGTGGTAAGGGTGGCCTCGTTTTCTTCAACGGATCGCGCGGTTTCGTTACCAGGAAATCCGAACCAGCGCCAACGCATTCGCCGGAAGACTCAAGGGGAGGTGCAGTCCGTCTGGATCGACTGTCATCCAGAATGGCGAGCTCTCCAGCTGCAACTGACCGGCCGCCTCGAGCGATCTATATTGTTCGGGAGTGGGTTGCTGGGGACTGCCCAGCCTCTGCCAGGCGTTAAAGCTGTTGCTGTGGCTGGAATCCACGCGAAAGACTTCAACCAGTACGCGCCGCGCATCTTCCGGGAGGCGGTCGACGCTGAGGCGGACGTTTGCGTCCGATCCGGGAAGATCATCGTCGTGGTAGTTCAGCAGCAGAACCTCCACTTCCCGATCCTTGCCCGTGGCGAGCGCGTCGATGTCTGGTAGCGAACGGACGCCGGACGCCTCGATTTGCCGCGCCGGAATGGCGGCATCGCTATTCACCGCATATCGGGACTCGGATAATAATCCGAGCATACGAAAGGAATTCAGTACCGGCTTGTCGAGGCCGTTCGTGGCGAGTTCTCGAAGCCCTTCGAAATATGGCTGGTTGTCGAACTGAAAAGCCCAGGTGACCGCACCGGCAAAATTCACGCCATCCTCTCGCGCCAGTTCCATGGTGCTCTTATAGGCCAAGGCCGTATAAGTCGCATAGAGAGGTCCATTGCGGTAGCCGTTTTGGGGATTGCCTTTGGCGGAGCACGCGGCGCAACCCTCTGGGTCCCATTCCCCCATGATGATGGGGGTCTTCCGCCATTCGGGGAAGTCGGCGACTATCTTGAAGCCGCGGTCGACTGCCGCGAGCTGATTGCTCAGCCCCATCTGCACGTGGTCGCCTAGCCACTTTGGAGAACCCTTTGGATGGAAGCTGATGAAGGCAAGCGGCGCTCCAGTTTTGCCGGTGGCGGAGTTGGTCCCGTGCGAGCAATGCTCTAAGAAGGCGCGCAGAAAGGCCGCGGCCTTGTCATTGGCGGGACCGGTCGATTCGGGTCCGCCCACCCGCGCAAAGGGCACTGCACGAAGCACCGCGGCCGCCGAGTAGTCATACAGCTTAAAGTATTCTTCGGGCGTACCATGCCAATAGCCGATGTCCGGTTCGTTCCATACCTCCCATAGCCAGGTTTTCACCGCCGCGTCCCCGTAGCGTTGCCGGAGGTGTTGGGCGAAGCGGAAGACCAACTCGCCCCATTTCTCATAGTCTTTTGGAGGGTAGCTCCAGCCGGTAAAAACGCTGCCCTGAGGGAAGCTATGCCGGTACGGCGGCGGCCCGGTGGTCATCGCCTCGGGCATAAATCCGATCTCGACGAGCGGCCGCACCCCGGCGTCACGGTAATCGTCGAAGATGCGATCGACAATCTTCCAATCGTAGACCGGCTTGCCGTTGGCATCTTCGCTATAGGCATTGGTCGAGCCCC